>CAWJTQ010000001.1:0-237220 GCA_963845695.1 uncultured Isosphaeraceae bacterium
CCCAGTGTTTCGGGGCCGACCAGCTCACCGAGCTCGACCGCTTCGACAGTCGGCTCCTCGGTCCCGTCCAGCCAGTCCGAGACCGGCCGCGACGGGCATCCCACGGTTCAGAACTTCGGGCCCCAGAACCCGTCGCCGACTCAGCCCTCATCCTTCAGCCTTCCGCCTTCCGGGGGCCTGCTCGGGCAGAACCCCACGTCGATCGGCGGCCAGTCGGCCGGAACTCCCATGGTCGGCGGGGGTGGAGCCCAGCCCGACGGTTCGGGCGGTGACGGGCTCTCACCCGACGACTCGGATGGTGGCGGCGGTGGTGGGATCGAGGTCATGCCGGTCGGCGGCGGCAAGGGTGGGATCTATGCCCAGGTCTGGCGGCTCCATCCCACCGTGCCCTATGACGCGCCTTATGGCGGCGGCGGGCCGGCCAGCGACACGTCTGACGGTGCTCCGTTCCAGACCCTCAACGCCCTGATCCTCAGCTACATCGACAGTGCCCTGTCGTCGATCGTCCCGGCCAATACCAGTGGTAGTAACGTCGCCACGACCCCCGCCGGCATGACCGTCACCGCGTTCGACGGACTGGGGACCTATACCTTCAGTGCCGGTGCCTCCTACGACATCGACGGCCAGGTCGTCGCCGGCAGCTTCAGCACGACCGACAGCGCCACGTTCAGCTACAGCTTCCAGGAGATCGGCAACACGCCCGACGGTAACCAGTTCACCCTCAACGATTCAGGCGGCGGCACGCTCAACGTCCACGCCGATGACGGCAATTCCCTCACACACTCCTTGACCAACACGCTGGCCGCTTCGGACAGCTACGCACTGACCCAGGTGCTGGTTCAGAGCGACGCGATCGCGGGCTCGTACACGGCGGGCGAGAGCACCACGGACACGGTGGGCGGCTCGGACAGCTTCACCCTCACCGAGACCCAGACCGAAACTGTCAACACCTCAGGGAGCCTCACCGGCGGCTCGGATACCTATACTTACAACGAGAACGGCACCGACACCTCCAGTCTCTCCGACCAGGCCAATGACACGGTGGCGAGTGTCGGGGGCGTCGCCGACAGTGGAAACTCCTCCGCGGGCGGCTCCGACAGCGGCGGCCATACGTACCACGCCACCGGCGGCGACACGATGGGCTCCGGCGGCTTCCTCCCCACTGGGACGCGTCACTTCACCTGGACCGGCAGCGATTCGGAGAGTCTGACCACCACCGAGACCGACGCCGATGGCGTCACGGTGTCGGGGGACGGCTCGACCGATTCGGTCACGACGACCGAGACGACGAGCGAATCCGAGAGCGATGGCCAGACGGGTTGTGAATGGTTCACCAACAGCGAAGGAACCAGTTTCAGTTGGCTGGAGACGGTCAACTACAACCAGAACATCCAGGACCAGGGATCCGACCAGGGAACCGAGACGGATGGGAGTGCCGACTCCGACCCCGACGGGAGCGACTCGGGCGACGGCGGATCGACGTTCAGCTCGACCGATACGGATCAGGGTCAAGGTCTGCCGATGTACCTGTTCCTGGAGGTCACGGGCAACCAGACTCTGAGTAACGGCATCATCACCAGCGGGGGCGCCAACTTCTACTGGGTTGGGCAGAACGACACCCCCGCCGATACGACCCAGACCGAGACCGAGACCGAGTCGGCCAGCGAGTTCGACAGCGGGACCGAGATCACCGCGGGCGACACGACGTCGTTCTCCGATGCCGAGACCGACACCAACGCGGAGACAGCGACCGCGACGCTCGAATTCGTCCTCTCCGAATACATCTATGATGACTCCGGCTCGGAGACACTAGGCTGGTACGGCCTGGTTGCCGGCGGCCCCGAGACGGCGCAGTTGGATTCCGATCTGTACACCCAAAGCACCGACCAGGACACCGGCGGCACGACGGTCACTTCGCTGGAGACCGACTCCAACGACGTGGCCGGCGGTACGGAGACCGACGTGCTCAGCACGGTCGAGAGCGACCAGGAGACGACGAGCGGGACGTCGCGGGTCAACATCGAGGAAGGGTGGTACGGCCCCCGAATCCTGGGCGCGGGGGGCATGGTCGTCAGTGAATCCCTGACGAATAGCCTGGATGACTGGTCCGTTTATACCACCAGCGAGACCGACATCGCCCAGGACAGTGGCACGGAATCCGACCTGATGCCGGGCGAGACCGACACGGATTCGTTCTCCAGCTCGGAATCGGACGCGGCTCAGACGTCGGAAACGGATTACGATATCGGCGCCCTGGAAACGGAGCAGGGCTCGATCACGATTGGCTCGGACGGTTCGGTCCTCAGCGGATACGAGGTGACCAGCCTGACCGACGATCCCATCGACTATCCGATCGTCGAGGATCTTGTCACCACCACCGAGACCGACACCGAGATCAACCTCGACTCCTCGACCGAGTCGATCAGCCAGGGTGGCGACACCGAGTCGAACCAGCCTGACCTCCAGCGCGTCCGACGCCGACACGTCAACCGAGACCGACAGCGATACCGCCACCGACTCGGACACCTCCAGCCTGACGATGGGCGCGGCGGGCGTGGTGCTCTCGGGAAGCACGTATGATTACGAGGAGGACACCGATTCCTACACCGAGAACGACACCGACACCGGCTCGGCGACCAGCCAGGAGGTGGACACTTCGACGGAGGATGTCGGCGGCAACACGACCTCGGACAGCGATAGCACCACCGAGACCGACTCCGATTCGAGCACGAATAGCGACGCCGGCACCGACTATTCCACCGGCACCGAGGCCCTCAGCCAGGGCCCGGGCGGGCTGGTGACCGGTGGCAATACCAGCGACACCGACAGCGAGACCGACGCCCCCACCGAGACCGACGCCGACACCAGCACCGAGTCCGGCCAGGCGACCGAGACCGACTTTCAGGATGAGGCCGCCGACAGCGACTCCGACGCGATCGGCACCACCGAGACCGACGCCGACACGGTGCACGAGACGGACACCGATTCGAGCAACTCGGGCGAGCAGGACAGCGACATCCTGGGCGCGGACGGAGACGTCCTGAGCGGGTTCTCGACGTCCAGCGAGACTGACACCGACACGGACGACACCACCGACACCGACCACGCCACCACGACCACCCATGAGAGCGACACGTCGAGCGAGACGGTGGGCGGCGAGACGTCCACCGACCAGGAGACCGACGCCAGCACCGAGACCGACAACACCACCGACACCGAGACCGACGCGCCGACGGATACCGAGGAATCGAGCGAGACCTTCGGCGCGGCGGGATCCTGCTCAGCGGCTACGGCTCGACCTCGCTGAACGACACCGTGACCGACCACGAGACCGGCAGCGACGTCAACGTGGACACGAGCACCGAGACCGACTCCGACTGGGAAGCGGAGGGTACGGTCACGCTGGATGAGGACTACGCTGAGACCACGGCCACCGAGAGCAGCACGCTGACCGGCACCGATTCCAGCACCGAGACCGACAGCGACCAATCCAGCCAGACCCTCGGGCTGGAGGGCGAGATCACCGGCGGCAGCGACCAGGAGATCGAGCACGGGACCGACTCCGGCAGCGAGGGCACGACCGCCGGAGGTGAAGAGACTTACACCACAACCGAAAACGACGACGAGACCGACACCGGCGACTCCGACGACGACAGCATCAGCGAGACCGGGACCAATACATCGACGTCGTCGGGCACGTCCAGCGAGGGCACGACCGAATCCGAGTCGATGACCGACACGGTGGGCGCCGGCGGGGCGATCACCGGCGGCGGCCAGACCGAGACCGACTCGTACAGTGAGGGCTCGACGCTCTGCTCGACCGAGACAGACGGCGTGAGCGACAGCTTCGACGACACAACCGCCGACGAGGCCGGCGACGATACAGACACCGGCTCCGACTCGGGCAGCGAAACGATCACGGAGACCGACACCGAGCCCAGCAAGGGGACGGACACGCTGACCGAGGTCCTCGGCGCCGACGGCACGATCGCCAGCGGCCAGGAGAGCGACAGCGTCAGCGAGTCCTCCGGCGACACGACCACCGAGACCGACCACCCGACCGAGACGCTGACCGACTCGGCCACCGACTCGACGATGACGCTGACCGAGACCAACAGCGACACCGACACGGACAACGAATCGGACCAGGACTGGGCGGTGGAGACCCTGGGCGCCAGCGGCACGATCTCGAGCGGCTCGGACTGCTTCACGGTCAACGACCTGGACACATCGAGCTATGTTTCCAGCGGTTCCGGCCCCGAGGACTACAACGACACCTCCGACGATCCCAACGGCACGGCGACGGAGACCGGCTCGGGCTCGTCGTCGGCCCTGACGCACCAGACCTTCGGCGATGTCCTGGGAGTCGGCGGCGACATCAGCCTCGGGCAGCCTGAGCTACACGGTGAGCTCGTCCGACACCGACGCCGCGACCACGATCGAATCGGGCACCGAGACGATCGGCGACGAGCTCTCCGACGGACCGAGCCAGACGGCCTCGTATACCGTCAACACGACGATGCCCGACCACGCCACGGCGTACGAAACCGGGACCGAGACCCTGGGCGGCGGCGGCACGATCGGCAGCGGCAGCGCCTCATTCACCTGGTTCGACGGCAACTCTTTGAATCGCAACCTGACGGTCTCGGGCATCGCGGCCACCCTGAGCATCACCGAGAACAGCACGGACACCTACGGCTTCGGCGAGTCGGGGACCGAGTCGATCACGACTGGGGGAGCGGATGCGCCAGGGACGGTGAGTTTCGTCTGGAACCAGATGGGAACGGATGATTATCAGATTAATCAAGGAAACAGCGCATCATATACTTTGAACGGCACGACGAACACGGAGTCCATGACGACAACCTACCTTCTCAATCTGACCGACACGGCGAGCTCGTCGTGGCACGACGCCGGCGCGGACGAATTGACGGACAACGACTCGGTGGTTGGCGAGACCGATACGTACCAGTGGCATCAGTTAAACTCGGTCACCGACAGCCTTAACGAAAGTTTTACGTGCTACTATTACATAGGATCTACCAATTTTGCGACCGACACGGAGACGGGCGGAGGCATGCAGTCCTTCAGCATGGCTGACGCTGGCTGCGAGACCTGGAGCCCGAACGACAGCGAAGGTGGGGCCCTCAGCCTGGAGGCCGAGACTGACACCGATACACTGTGGCTGTCGTCATCGCACAGCTTCGAGGCCGATAATAGCTTCACAAGTGAATATCATACAACAACTTACTCGATATACGATCCCTACCAAACCGACGACGTGTTCAGCCTCGGTGAGACGGAAACCAGTTCCGAGAGCGAGTCCGGGTCCTGGTCTTGGGAGGGGGACAGTTACTCGGAGAACACAACCCAGTCCTTATCGGACAGCGTCAGTGTGAGCCAGTTTAACAATGGCTTCTACCTCGGAGAGACCTGGCCAAACGGTAGCGGCTACGGGGTATCGGAAGCTTCAACGACGCTCAGTACGGATATAGGCGGTGTCGACTCAACCTCCTGGGAAGACGGCTCGCCCGAGGGGTCGGTTCAGTCAATCACGTCGTGCGATGACAGCAGCTACTACGAAAGCGACGGTTGGGGCACGGTGAGTGACGCACCAGGTTATTTGGGATATCCATATCAGTATAGTTATGATTACTATTATTTGTCAGAAGGTACGACTGACAGTCTTGCCGGTGGGACGTCCGATTCCATGTGGTGTGATTCATATTCTGAAAGCGACTATGGAATCTCACAGGGAATTGGTACTTCGTCCACCTGGAATCACCTCACGACCTACCTCTACGAGCCCGACTTGGCAACGACGACGAGTGCAGGTGGGGAGCCGGCTGGTGATCCGGTAGACTTTTTTGGCGACGCGGGTGGTGGCTTTGCTGAGGTTGCCAATTACGATGATTTGCTCTACGACATCGAATCTGATCAGATGGTCTCGACGCTCATGTCATCCGGGCTGAACACTTTGATCAACAATTGGTGGTCAACGACAGGCTATGGGATTTCGACGAATGCCATGGCCCCCAACGGGTTGCCAGTCCAGGTCGGGATCCAATCTCGAATTGCTGCCGGCGAACGCTGACTCGATCGACGGCGTCTCTCGTTCGGCCCCGCCGTCGCCGACGGCCCTGGCCGCCGCCGGACGAAACCCCACCGACATCACCTTGCCCACCGTCGGCAGCCAGGCCGTTAACCCGCAGCCGGGGACTCATGAGGTCACAGAGAATTCTGGCGGCGGCTTTGGAGGTTTTATCTATTATCTATTTAACAAGTCGTCGCAAGACGCGGAATTTGCGAGGGGCCAAAAGCTTGATGAGCAAGTTCTAGCGAATCAACAGGCTGACCAAGCGCGCGGGGTCTATTACGGCAACTCCGTTCCAACCAGACAACTGACCGAGTTTGACGTACGCGAACAACCAAGGTACGGGGGGATCAATGGCCGAGCAGCTGGACAGAATGCCGTCAACATGATAACCCAGATGGGGAAGCAGACGGCTGAGGCAGTCGTCAGCCAGACGACGAAACCGGGGCAAATGCTCGCCACGGGAAGGCGACTTCTTTCCAGCGACCCTAACGAGGCTCTTTCAGGCGCCACTGCGGGCCAAGCCGGAATTAAGGCGTCAGCCGGGTCAATGTCGCCTGCTCCAAAGGCTGGTGGGCAAGTACACGCTGAAGCCAATCGCCGATCCTATTGGAGACGACAAGCTGAACAATCGAATGGAGTTGTTATCGGCAAACAAACGGATTTGGAGAAAACCCCCAGGATAGCAGGAGAAAGCCGCCTAAGCATGCAAGATCCGAACTTCCACTGGGAGGTAAACGAAGCTTGGCTCGAAGGAGCTGTTCGCGGTGGCAAACCAATTCGAGTGGTTACTCCCTTCGAAAATAGTGATCAGCTCACTGGCTTTTTTCAACGTGAAATAAAATATCTGGAAGGCCTTGGCTACAAATTGCAAAAGGTTGGTGATGGTTGGTATATGGTTAAATAGATAGAATCGTAGTCCGATGCCATGGCGCGCCCTTCAACATCATTCAGTGAACGGAGCAATCAATGGACGCTACTTCGGAGTTATTGAGTTGCATTGCCGATTTGGGTGCGTACGCGCGATTGGAAAAAAGATATCGGCTTTTCTATTCCAATGGTCTTTCCATACCTCAGCCTCTTGAGAGCCGTCTTTCTCTATGCATTTATGAGTGTTTAACCATAAATAATTCGGATCTTTGTCGCTTGCGGGCTGGAGTTGACTCAAACATGGGCGATGCAATTTGTGTCTACGCGGCTCGTATGGCATCCTTGGCAATCAGAAATCACGAGGCACAAATTGTCGTGGGTGGGATGATCGCCCTCGCATTGGATGATGATATAGTTGATTACCGTGATGTGCTTGCCTCGCTATGTCTACTATGCGATGCTTCGCAACGTCTGATGAGATTTGACCCAGAATCGATAAATGCCATCCTTCAACTGGCTACGCCGAAGCGATCAAGACTTCTCCGCAGATATGTTAATAGTCGGGTTGGAGTCACGACTCCAGAGATGATGGGATTCGTTCCAACCGGCGAGGGTTCGTCATTTCTGTATCGTTCGACGGCCGATGCCAGGAACAAAGGGGACATCCCTAAATATTGCCGGGGGCTGGGCAATCTGGGTGAGGCTCAGTCCGACCGTCCCCCGACGGCGTCTCCCGTTCCGCCCCGCCGTCGCCGACGGCGACGCTGACAGCCCTGGCCGCCGCCGGACGAAACCCCACCGACATCACCTTGCCCACCGTCGGCAGCGAGGCCGTTGACCCGCCCGGCGGCAGCCACGAGCGTGCGGCGGGAATGGGTGGAAATGAGCGCGGGTGGCAACCAGAAAGCTCAACAACAAGTTCAAAACCGGACCAAAGCTCTCTCTAAGAAACTACCAGGCGAGAGGGTACCACGAATGGACGCAGGCTTCGAGGAGAGGCCGGAGACTCCTTCTGAACCCGCGTCGCTCGAAGACACCCAGAAATTCCTCGACGCCTACGGAGTCGTCGACCCGTCAGGTGTGGCGGATGCTGCCAGCGGCGGGATTTCGGCATACAATGGAGAGTATGGGTCTGCGGCGATTTCCATTTTGTCGATTCTCGGCTTCGATCTCCTCAAGTTGCTCAGGAGGGGGAAGAAGGCCGCCAAAGCGGGCGTAGAGGTCGCGGAGGCCGGAGTGAAGGCGGCGGACGACGTTGCCGCGCCTCTGGTCAAGAATGCAGATGAAGTCGCGGCCGCGAGCAAGGCTCTGCCTCCCCTTACAGGGAAGCGGTGGCCAAACCAGAGCCCTGAGACCCTTGCAGAAGAACTAAAGATCGCCGCGAATCTTGGGGTTATGCCGATCAAGGTTACGAGTCGAGAGTCTCTCGCCGGGTTGGCCGGGCGGCCCATCAAGTTCGCAGTCTCAGAGAGCGGTGAGCTGCTCGCCATTCCACGAGGTGTTCGATTAGGAGATACCTTCCAGGAGATATCTCATGCTGTGCTCGTGAATGGTGCTGATGTCCTGGCAGCGGGGGAGGGTATGGTCACAGGAACTGTGGCTCGAATCAACCGCTATACTGGACACTACAAAGTGGATCAGGCAAGCCTTGAGATAGCCAAAGAAGCCTTCCGCCGTGCAGGCTTTACAGTTGAGTGACCTGCCGGCTTCTGCTTGCAAGTGGATGAGGAGTGAATTGCGATGCAAGTTAGAGACGCTACAGAATTGCTCTCGAAGTCTCCAGATATAGTCCTCGCTTACATTAAGGATAACGAGATTATTATAAATAATATTTGCGACTTTAATTGGCTTCTTGTCGCTGAGATCACTGCTAGCAGGTCGATTCTCGATTGCTCGAACGATCGTATGAGAGCTTTATCGTGGGCGACTGCCTCGGTCATTATCTACGACAAACTTGAAGCGGCGTCCGGACCTCGGGAACTCCAATTCTTCGGGCTTTCTGCCGCAGAAATTCGGTCGAACATGATCCTCTCATTCGGCCCTGTGCCGGGTCATCGCGTGCTGGACCCGGACAATATTGAGAATTGGTTCTTTCGGCGATTGGGTATGAACTTGGACGAGGCTAGAGAGCTCACAAGACGGTGGGATGACTTGTCAGCCGATGAGGCTTTCCGTCTCCTCAATTTCGCAGTCTGCTATGAGGCTATCAAGATTCTCCATAGCAGAGGTCTTTTTCAGCGTACCCAAGAATTTTCTGAATGGCAGACAGTGCTGAGCGGGTTGCCGTGACCGGAAACGAGGAGGACCGGTAGAGAGAAAATGGTGTCAGAGAAAATGGTGTCAGTTCTTTTTTCTGAAGAGAAAATGGTGTCAAGAGAAAAGAACGGAAACGGGGACGCAGCTAGGGTACTAAAAATGGTGTCAGTTCTATTTTCCGCGGGATAAAATGAACTGACACCAATTCCCCCCGCCGACACCTACGGCTTCGGCGAATCGGGGACCGAGTCGATCACCACCGGCGGCGCCGATGCCCCGGGCACGATGAGCTTTGTGTGGAACCAGATGGGGACGGATAGTTATACGATCAATCAAGGGAATTCTTCGAGCCCGTCAAGCTACAATCTGAACTTGACGGACACAGTGAGCTCCTCCTGGCACGATGCCGGAGCGGACGCGCTGACAGACAGCGATTTGGTGGCCAGAGAGACCGACACCTATACGTGGACCGATTTCCACTCGGTCACGGACAACCTGACGGATACGAGTCATGGCACGCTGATCGGTGGGGGCGTAGAGTCTTTCAGCCTGACCGATTCCGGTTGCGAAACCCTGAGCCCCGACGAGACGGATTCCGGGAGTCTGACACTCGCCCAAGAGACGGACCAATTCGATCTTCAAGACTCACTCTCCGATAGCTCTAGTCTCAGCAACATCCCGACTGGACTTATCTTGATCGATGGTTTCGAATTTCACACCCACGGGGGGTACCTTCCTCGAGATCGCCACGGACGGCTATAGTCTCGGTGACGTTGGTACCGATAGTCTGTCCGGATCTTCATCCGACGAGAGCGATTCCTATAGCATCAGTGACTGGCAATACTTCAGCGCGGTTCTTGACGCCTCCGGATCTGGCAGCAACGGGTCGGCCTCCAGCGCCTTCAGCAGTATCGATAGCTACAGCCTTGATGCCGACGGTACCAATTCGCTGGGCCCAGGGAGTGACGAGCAATCGACGTTGAGCTACGCTAGCGGCACCTTTGAGACGGAATCGACCAGCATCTCGGCTAGTCTGGAAAGCGTATTCTACCCCGCCAGCGACGTCGAATCTGACTATTCAGAAACCGCTTCCATCTCGCTGAGCGTGTCGGGTTGGTCTACGGTGAGCGATGGCTACTCGGCTCTCTCGACAGAGGCGGTCGAATCGGGCTTCGGATCCCTCACAGAGAATGAGAGTTATGACGGCGGTGCCACATTTACAAATAACTACGACGACCAAGTTGGTAGAACTAACACATATTCAGGAAATAATATTACTGGTTATGATGGCGACTACGGGATTGGCAACACCTCATCTACGTATGCATCCGGAGAGCTGGTCGAGGTCTACTTCATCGTTGAGGGAGCGGGCGGACTGCCTGAAGACGCCTCAGAGGGGGATCTACTTTATGACATTGAAGACGATCAATTGTCGTGGGCCTATTCGTCCCCGGCCTCTACCGATCAAATCGAAGCCCTAGTCGAGTCGGGTACTCTCTATTTGTCAAGTGCCCGTGCGATCGGAGGCTCCTCAATCACGATTCCAGACGCAGTGCCCTCATATCTTACGGGTTCAACACTCTCTCTGGGTGAAGATCCTGCGGGGTCATTCCTCTCCGGCTTGACGTTCGGCTTCACCCCATCCACGAATTCCGCCGAGCCCGTCGGCCTGCCGAACGAGACGGCATCGGTCCTGGCCAATCTGGCGGTGGACACCGAACCGCCCGACGGCGTCTCTCGTTCCGCCCCGCCGTCGCCGACGGCGACGCTGACGGCCCTGGCCGCCGCCGGACGAAACCCCACGGACATCACGATCCCCACCGTCGGCAGCCAGGCGGGAGGTGACGACGACGAGGACGACGTGTCGAGCGACGGCACTTCCGCTGCTCCGTCCAGCGGCGGTGTCACGGCGGACGGTGAAGGCGAGGGCGGCGGTGGTGGGTCCGCGCCGGGTAGCCACCTGACACCCGAACAAGCACGGGCTGCGGAATTTGCGGTCATGATGCCGGGAGACCCCACGCCTGCCGATTACGAGGGTTACGGGCCGGGTGTGGCCAAGACAGCGAAGGGATACTACATCAATGGGCCAGTCAATATGGTTGTCGGAACGGCGTCCGCTCTCTACAATCATCGACAGACTGCGGCAGCGATCGGCAATGCTCTGCGACATCCAATCAACACGGCTGCCGCGGTCAAGGAAGCGGTCGTCGCGAAATTCGAGTCGGGAGCCGAGGGCCAAGGAGAGGTTTTGTTCAACGCAGCTCTGTCATTGCGTTTGGACCCAAGGTCTCAGGCAAGATGACGGTTCCCACAGCGACTCGGGCGACAGTGGGCGTCTTAGCGCAGACAAGTCGGGGTGTTGTCCCGCTCCAGCAGACAGTCATCGTTGTCGGGAGCACGACGGCCACGCTGCCGGTGGGCGCCGTGGCCACGGGCGCTGTTGGCGGAATGAACCTCGCCATGATGGCGGCGGGGAATCCTGGGGGGCCTCAGTCGGGCGGCACGCAGGGACCATCGCCTGCGAGCGGCGGGGTCGATCCCATGTCTCTGAATATCGCGGGTTCGACACAGATAGAGTTGTTCGATGGCACCATTCAGGCGATGCGGGCGCAGCTCAGGAGCAACGCCGCTGCCTTCTGGAAGAATGCGCTCAGCCAGGACGGACCTATCGAGATCTGGGAGATCAACGGCCAGCGTTACCTATACAACGGCAACAACCGATGGCACGCCGCCCTGGAGGAAGGTGTCACGATCCCGGCCGACAGCATCAGGATCATCGACAAGACGGGGAGTCAGATCCCCACGTGGCCGCTTGATCAGATGGTACGCCTCCCCGGAACGAAGTGAGGTTGCCTGGTAGCGTTCGAGTCCCAAGTGCTGGGAGGAGCGGATGGAAGAACTGGACCTTCAATTCCTGATCGCCTGCCACGAGTTGGTCGCTCGACGACGCCCGCCCATTGCCGACCTAGCGGCTCTGCTCAACACCCGCACGGACGAGTTGTTCTACCTGTGGGCGGAAAGGAGATGCAAACAGCGTGGCTCCTTCCGTGGTGGTGAATGGACCTACTTCTTCCACGGCTATGAGTGTGACCTGCGGCACGCCAAGGACGGCCGATTTCTTCGAATCGACTTCGGGCCTCATGGGAATACGGACACCTTCACCTCCTGGGGAACCGCTCAGTTCGTGATGACCTCGAAGAGCCCCTGGCCTGAGTTCCATGATCTGAAGGCATACCTCGCCATCCGACCTCCCCCTTACGACGAGCATTCCGCATCCTTTGAGCGCGCTGGGGCGTTGTGCGACCACCTTGAAGGTGCTGGCCTCATCGAGTCAGCCGATCGGGAACTCCTGGATTTTGCAGACCGTCATACGACTCTCAACCCCGAAGGCATCCCAACACTTCGGCTGCCCCAGGGGACGGCCGACCGCATGTACTTCGATATTTCGGTCGCCCAACGGAAACTAATCACGGAGGCAGGGAAGAGGCTCTTGTCAGGACGGTAAGAAAAAAAGGGGGCCAGGTCGGGAGGTCGGGGTCAGATACCATGCCAGAAGGCAGTGTATAAGAGTGAGTCGCTGACGGTAAGACGGGAAACGGCGGGGAAAAAACGGTGTCAGGAAAAAACGGTGTCAGTTCTTTTTTCTTGACGCCTTGTCCTCCCCTGGGTATCCTCTGGGGCATGGGACGCCTACCTCGCACCATCGATGACGGTTTGGTCTATCACGCCCTCAATCGCGGCAACAACCGGGCTGATGTCTTCAGCGACGACGCCGACCGCGTTGCTTTCCTTGAGGTGCTCGCTAAGACCAAGGAGCGCTATCCGTTCCGACTCCTCGGCTATTGTCTCATGACCAATCACTTCCACTTCCTGATCCGGCCCGAGCCCGGGCAATCGATCAGCCGAATTCTCCAATCCCTGACGATCGCCCACACCTGGCGCTACCACAAGCGGCATAAGACTTCGGGTCATGTCTGGCAGGGCCGGTTCAAGAGCCCCGTGATTCAGGATGACGCTCACTTGCTGGTGGTTCTCCGGTACATCGAAGCCAACCCGCTCCGAGCCAAGATGGTCGCCGACCCTGCCGAGTATCGATGGTCGAGCTATCCCTGCCATGGCCTGGGGCAAGACGATCCCCTGCTGAGCCCGTTCCCCGAGTGGGAAGAGTTGGGACGGACCGAGGCAGAACGCAGAGAGGTCGGGGTCAGACCAGGTTTCGGGTTTTTTCTCGCGACGACGCCCGCTCCGAAAAAAACCCGAAACCTGGTCTGACCCCGTCGTCTTCGCAGCGTCTCTGAAACGCGGACAATCGCCAATGGTACGACCGTCTCTCTTTCCTCGGTCAGCGAGTCGTACTCCGAGAATTTTCCTCCCGCGGGGATTCCCGAGGACGGGAGCCTGAGCGGCGATCCCTGGGCAGAGAGTCTGCTCTATGCCATCGAGGGGTCCCAGCTCCAGACCGGATTCATCTCGTATTATATCGCAAACAAGATCCTTGAACATTCTAGTTTGAATTTCGCCGACGTGCTCGCTGAGTGGACACCGGGAGATGGCATTTTTACGGCGGCCGCGACCGCCGATGGCTTGCCAGACCAGTTATCACTCCGGATGTACTACTTCGATTCATCTGCGCCCTGACGGAATCACGGACGGCGTCGCCCGCACGCGCCCCGCCGTCGCCGACGGTGACGCTGACGGCCCTGGCCGCCGCCGGACGAAACCCCACCGACATCACCTTGCCCACCGTCGGCAGCGAGGCCGTCAACCCACCCCCTGGCAGCCACGAGCGTGCGATGAGCATGGGCGCGGGTCGGGCACCGCGTTCGAACCAGACAGCCCAGGCGCAGGTTCAGAAGAAAACCGAAGCTCTCGGCGCCGAGCCGATACAAACCATGGGCCAAGGCTCCGTCGTGGCGAAGCAAGCCAAGACGGAGCCACTGACTGCCGAGGAGAATGCGCGCCGGACTTCAGGTCATCGGCGGCAGCATGATGGTCATGACGGCTCCTTACGTCGGTCTTGCCATGGGGGCATGGTTTGTCGTCAAAGGAGCCGATGAGATCCAGGCGGGTGTACTGGGCGGAGGTACGGTCGTCTACGGGACAGCTCGCGCAGTGGGCCTGTCGGAAGGTTGGTCGACAGCTGTTGACATCGGCTCGACCGTGCCGGATCTTATCATAGGAGGCGTGCGAGGGAGCCTCAAGGCAGTCACAGGACGTGGGTCCGTTTATTTGTTCAGCGCCGAGGCCGCGGCGGGCAAAGCCGCGGCGGAGGTTGCCAAGGGGGTCGGTGAAGCCGCCGCCGAGCACCCGGAGCAGGCCGCTGCCGCGGGGGCGAAGGCGGCCGAAGAGGTCGCGGCGTCGGAGGCGGTTTCTGCTGCTCCAAAGGCAGGAGCAATGATCAACGGTGTGCAGGTTCCGACACTGACTGTCTCCAAGGACGCAGCCGCCATGGCGAGGGAGGCAGGGCAGGTTTTTGCCAAGACAACGCAGGGTTGGTCTGCCGCTGATAAGGCGGCCTTTTGGGAAGCGCTGGCCAGGCAGATCGAGACCGTTCATTCTCCTGCCTGGGTCTCCGTACCGATGAAGGGGGTAAACGGAGAATTTGTCTTCTCCGGCGGCTCCTTTGGTGTCCATGGATTGGTGATCTTCCCGGATGGCTCTCTTGGAATCATCGGCAAGACCGTTGATGTCACCATGGATTTGAAAACGGCCCTTGTTACAGTCACCAGGAGGCCGACCCCCTAGCAAACCGTACCACCGCTGAACCAACTTGCAACCACGGAGACTCAGCATGGAGAATTGGAATTACGAACTCGCAAAGGCGTATGCTGATAGCATCGAGGACATGACCACTCGGCGGTTGACCCAGTTCTTCCTGACCCAGTTCTTCCTCCTCGCTTTCCGCAGGCACGCAGTTCCCGAGAATGGCGAGATTGATTTGTTATGTTATGTTAAACTTACTGAGGAGATCGCCAAGCAGCAGGATCTAATCGAGCGGTGCTTACAAGGCGAAGATCTGGATTCGGCGTGGCATGCACTATCTGACGAACTGGAGAGGGCTCGATAAGCGGGAATTGGGGGGACGACCGGCCCACACGATCAGCCCCACTCCCTCACCCCGACCACCCCGGCTCGACCCCTCCGTCGGCACGCCCTCCTCCTCGCCCTCGGCCTGTGCGGAGAGGTCGGGGTCAGACCACGGAGAGGTCGGGAGAGGTCGGGCCGGGTAGACCTGGGTGGTTGCCCACCCAGGCCCCCCACAGATCCGGGCGTGCACGTTAAATGCACCCGGTTCGTCACGTTGTGGATCGCTGTCCTTCACACGAGTAGGTCGTCTCGCGGTGACACGCTGGTGAGGCACTGGTCCTCGGCGTGGTTCCAACTCCCCCTCCACAACGCGGCGCCCCCTTCGCTCCACAGGGTCCGGAAGGCCGTTCCCCCGCTTCAACACTACTATGGGGCGCTGCGACTCCTTGCCGTCCATCTCGCCGCACTTCGTTTCCTTCGCTTGGCGATACCATCGTTTCGTCCCTGATTCGTCCCCACAGGCTTGGGACGGGAGCCGTGGATCAACCTGGAGTTGGTAAGCCGGGCTCCGGCCGGCAGCCAACGATGGAGACGGCAAGGTCTCCCAAGTTCCCGGAAAACCCTTTGATCATTCGCCAGGTTCCTCCGACCCCGGTGTGACCTGGCACGCCTCTGGGTCCAGGTGTCGCTAATGCCAGGCTCGGCCCCCGCGATTGACCAAGACGAGGGCTCACGACAAGGAAATTTCGGGGCTCAATCACACAGCGTTTGATCGCGCTGTCTACGCTTCGCAGGGGCAGTCACCCACCCACCACGCAAGACTCGCTTCCGGCTGCTGGCCCGGCTCTGCCGGACGGGATTGGTTACCCGCAGGGTTTCAATGAAAGGTTTCACATTTTGAAATGATTCTCCTTTCCCGAGCAACGTGGCGCAAGGTCAGACCAGGTTTCTGGTTTTTTCTCGCGACGACGCCTCGTCAGAGGTCGGGGTCAGACCATCAGAGGTCGGGGTCAGACCAGGTTTCTGGTTTTTTCTCGCGACGACGTCCGCTCCGAAAAGAACCCGAAACCTGGTCTGACCCCGTCGTCTTTTCGTCGTCTTTTTGGACCCCGTCGTCTTTTTTGGGGGGAGGCGTTGAAGTATAGAACCTCTACGCAAACTCCCCCATTGCCTGCGTACGGAACGCCCAAGCCGCCCAAACTTATGGGGGGAGGATGAGATGCAGCTACTCGAACCCTGGACGACGGCGAATCTGTATGCAAACGAGCTTGAACTTGAACTCAAGAAAGAATTGAGCAATGGACATGTTTTAGAAGGTAAACCAGTCACGATAATCGCAAGACGGAAGGACAACGACGACGTCCTGGTGAAAGTAACGGAGGAACCCGTTATCTATGCGGTCGTTCATCTAACTTGGTCGAAAAGCAAAGAGCGGGTGCCAAAATGTCCACGAACGACAATATACGGGAGTTGGACTGAATGGGTGAACAAGTGCATGCTGCCGACTCACCATCGAGCAGTCCAATCAAAGGAGATTCTTAGCGAAGATGATGAGGAAGCTCAAGCAAATGACGATCAGTGAAGAAACCGGTCTTCTCCTATCGACCACTGAGGGGTAGCGACCACCCGTCCACCTTCACACCGACCCGACCACCCCGGCTTCGGCACGTCCCTCGCCCCTGCGAACGATGCGAACGAACGAACAAAGCCCCGACGCCGACGTTTGTTCGTTCGTTCGCAGAAAGCCTGCCCCAACACCAAACCCCAACCCCAAACACTATCCACGCCATCGACACGACCGAACCATCGCCCGACGACGCACCACCCCGACGGGCATGTGCCAGGAAACACATAAGGCATTGTTTGGCTATGGGCTGGCTCGGCTTGCACCAGCCAGCGGTTCACCGTGGAACGCCGATATCCAGGACTCCCTGATGCCTTCATCAACGACACCGCCGAACGGGCTCTGATCAAACAGCCCTCTCGACGGAGTCAGTGATGAACGATCGGGTCGGAGGTCGGGGTCAGGTCGGAGGTCGGGGTCAGACCAGAATGGCACACGTATTGTTCATAAGGCATTCTCCAACAACCGCTTGCGTGCCACTCTCCTTGGCTCGGTCAGGTATTTCTGGGGTTTGGGCCTTCGCTTATTGGCCCGGGGTTCGACTCGGCCGGGCCGATTCCCCACACGATGCCCCGCGATCGATTTGAGCATCAGCGCCCAGAGCCGATCCCGCTGTTCCGGAGTCGCCGTGCGCAGCGCGTCGTGGAACGCCGTCATCGTTTGCAGCGCCCCCTTGAAACTCAACTGACGCGGTTGCTTCTGGTGCGCCGCCGCCGCCTCGGCGATCCCGCCACGGATCAAGTTGTACGCCAGCAGGTGCATCCAGATCTCCTTCTCCACCATCTCCGGCGACCGGCATCGCAATACGTCCATCTGAAGAACATCCTTGATCGATCTTAAATCCAACTCGATGTGCCATCGTTTCAGATATAGATCTGCCAATTCTTCCTTCGTGTAAAGCTCGTCGTCCAGCATCGTCGTCACCAGCACGATCTCGTTGACCCGGAATCCCGGCTGTTCCACTTGGAACCGCAGCTCGCGGACCGTCAACTGATCCGGCATTTGCTCATAGGTCGCCTCGTCCATCCAGTCGGGCCGCTCCGGCTTGAACCAGATTACCACGTGATCCTCGACGCCCAACCGCCGACCCCGCCGGAAGTCGTGCTTGCGAGCCTGGTGCATCCGGAACAGGCCATCGGCGCCCCGTTGCGACAAACCCGCGATCCCAAAAAATGAGGCAAAAACCCGGTCTCCCAGGATCATCTCACCCGCCTCCAGCCGGTCCCAGAGCTGGCGGAACAGCGCCGTCTCGCCCGTCTCCTTTCCCTGGTACGGCCCCACCGCCAGGTCGCGCACTAACCCCGTGGCCAGCGAGATCAGCACCACGAGTCGGGCCAGCGGAAACCCCAGCCCCACGCCCTGGGAACGCGACTGGGGGAAGACGCGCTGGTTCCGGGTCGTGTCGGGCATCGACACGGTTGAGCCATCGGCCAAACCGACGTGCCGACCCTTCCAGAGCCACCCCGCGCCCGCCCGTGGTTCGGCCTCCCGCGCCGTCTGACGGACCAGGTGAATGATGACGCCCAGGGGAAGACGCCGCCGCGCGTCGCAGTAGGCACCGGTGTGCTCCGAGCAGGGCTTGCGGCCAGTGATCGCCAGCCAAACGATGACCCGAGCGACCGCTGCGCGACAGGAATGATCGGGATCCAAGACCTGGGACAGGAAGGTACAGAGGGTCAGGAACGGCGTGAAGATCGACTCGTTGTCTGCGACCCCCTCCGCGGCCAAGGCTTGCTCGACCATGGTCTCGCTGAGGATCTCGTGGAAGGGGAGCCCCTGCGCCGCCTCAAGGGAATCCCGCTTGCCGGAAACCTGTCGGCGTGTACTCTGAGTCATGGGTGGTCTCCTGGTGAAGACAAATCTCGCGTCCATCGAACGAGACTTGTCCCAAAGGAGGCCGCCCTTTGTCTATCCCCTGTCCCTCCTTCACCTTAGAAAAATACGTGTGCCATTCTGGTCTGACCCCGACTGCTTGACCCCGACTGCTTAACCTGGTCTGACCCCGACTGCTTAACCCGAAACCTGGTCTGACCCCGACTGCTTCCGACTGCTTCTTCGGACGTTTGGGGTCCAGATGACCAACTTGAAGGGCTTGGTTGTAAAGGGGGCCATTGGGGTCGGACCAGGTTGTGCGTCGTGCCAAGGTGTTGGTCTTCAGTGGGTGTAACTCCCACCCGGCAACTGGTTCGCTCCAGCCGATAGAAATCGGAGCGGCGGTGGAACCTATCGTGCCACCTTCGACGGCACTCTCACGGCCCGTGAACCTTGGTTCGGAGGCATCTGGTTCTGATCGCGGCTTCGGTCTAACCTCGGTCCCGGTGACGCGCGTCAGTGGCCGTGTTCCCTTTGGTGCTTCTTGCCCGAAGTGGAACTTGGCACGAGAAGCTTCGACCTTGTCTCTGGTGACTTGCCACGCCGGGGTGATCAGCGACAATGGGCTCAGGCAGATTGGGGACTAACTGGAGTGGTTCCCAAACGTCCGTTACTTGGTCGTCACTCCAACGAGGCATTAGCTGGCTTATACGATGAAAAACTCCCTATGTACGTTGTTTGTCCTGGTCGTCGTGTTGCCTGGTTCGGCGCCGAGTCGAGACTCTGCGGATGCTGACTTCAAGAAGTCGGAGCCGCTGGTCATCGACGGGAAGGCAGACTTGACGATCAGCGGTCTGGAGATCGCCAACCCGAAGGGCAACGGCATCACGATCAGGAACTCGAAGCGGATTCGCATCGAGAACTGCAAGATCGGACCGTGCAAGGGGGAGGCTGTCAACGTCTATGCGTGCGAAGGAGTCACGGTGTCCGGGAATCGCTTCGAGGCAGTCAGTACCGGCGTCTATGCCCTGGATTCCCGGCGCATCGAGGTGACTCGCAACCGATGCCTCAATGTCCATGGTCCCTTCCCTCGGGGGCAGCTTGCCCAGTTCAACAAGGTGACCGGAGGTGGGAATCGGATCAACCAAAACCTGGCCCTGAACATCCTGGGGAAGAGCCATCCTGAAGATGTCATCAACATCTACCAGTCCAGCGGCACGCCGGACGATCCCATCCAGGTCATCGGTAACAAGATCCGGGGAGGCGGGCCGAGCGGTTCGGGCGGCGGCATCATGACCGGGGATGGCGGCGGCGCTTACATCGTGGTGAGGGACAACATCGTGGTCGATCCCGGACAGTACGGGATTGCCATCGCCGGGGGGCATCACATCCAGATCCTCGACAACAAGGTCTTCGGCAAGAAGCAGCCGTTCACGAATGTCGGGATCTACGTATGGAACCAGTCCAACGCCCCCAGCAGCGGCCATACGGTCAGGGGGAATCAGGTCCGGTGGTTCAACAAGGCCGGGACCGAGAATCCCTGCTGGGACGCCAACAACTGCGGGACGGTCGCCGGGTGGGACGGCAACGATTGGCATGCCGACCTGGACGATAAGATCCTGCCGACAGACTTGCTCGGGAGGCCATGATCCCCGGGATCTTGGTGTCGAGGGAGTGGGCATTCCTGGCTCTTCCTGTGTCGGTAGCGATCCTGTGAGTCGCTCCATCGTTGAGTCCGGCCCGCCGGACTCAACGATGAGGTCATGAGCCGCCGTGGAGCACGATCTCGGCGATCTCCCGGACCCGCTCCCGGGTGATCCCTTCCCGCTGCTCGACGGCCAGCGGGTGGTCGGTCGGCTCAAGCTCGATCCGGGGCCTCACGCCCACCGCCCTGGTGTGGACCATGGTCTTGAGGTTCAGCGTCTCCGGGTATCCCGGCACGCTGCTGCTCAGCCAGCCGAAGTAAGGCGGCTCCGAGTCGCGGCCCAGTCGCCTCCAGAGTTTGCAGGCCCGGGCGAAGTTGCGGTCGCTGATTGAGACCCAGACGTCCCAGGAGAACCGCTCTTCGGAACCTATGACGGGCAACTCCAGATTGCCGACGATGTAGAAGTGCTCGCCGTCGATGACGCACTGGTCGCTCGAGAGGCGGCACCGCCGACGCCGTTCGGCCTCGGGGATGCCGTACCAGTAGGCAGGGGCCTGGAACCCGTAGTGGAGCGGCAGTTCATCGTGATGCTGGCCACAGCGTTGGCATAAGAATCCCGGCATGGCGATCGGACCTCCCCTGGCTCACCCATGATCGGACCGACCAGTATCGGAAGGTCCCGCACGCCCCACCGATGACCGCACTCGACGCAATGCCAGGACGGGTCATTATCCGTAACCACGCAACCGCCGAGGACGACCTCGCCCGAATAAAACCCGGTCTCCCAGGACGATCTCGTCAGCCTCGAGTCGATCCCAGAGCTGGCGGACCAGCGCCGTCTCACCCGTCTCCTTTCCCTGGAACGGCCCCACCGTCAGGTCGCGCACTCACCCCGTGGCCAGCGAGATCAGCACCACGAGCCGGGCCAGCGGAAACCCCAGCCCCACACCTTGGGAACGGGACTGGGGGAAGACGCGCTGGTTCCGGGTCGTGTCGGGCATCGACACGGTCGAACCATCGGCCAAGCCAACACGCCGACCCTTCCCGAGCCACGCCGCTCTCGCCCGTTGGTCGGCCTCCCGCGCCGTCTGACGGACCCAGTGAATGATGACGCCCAGGGGAAGACGCCGCCGCGCGTCGCAGTAGGCACCGGTGTGCTCCGAGCAGCGCTTGCGACCGGTGATCGCCAGCCAAACGATGACCTGAGCGACCGCCGCGCGACACGAATGATCGGGATCCAAGACCTGGGACAGGAAGGTACAGAGGGTCAAAAACGGCGTGAAGATCGAGTCGTTGTCTGCGACCCCATCCGCGGCCAAGGCTTGCTCGACCATGGTCTCGCTGAGGATCTCGTGGAAGGGGAGCCCCTGGGCCGCATCGAGGGAATCCCTCTTGCCGGAAGCTTGTCGTCGTTGAGTCTGGGTCAGGGGTGGCCTCCTGGTACGGGCAAGACTCCCGTTCAGCTAACGAGACTTGTCCCAAGGGATGCCGCCCTTTGTCTATCCCATGTCTCTCCTTCGACTTAGAAAAAAACGTTTGCCATTCAGGTCTGACCCCGACTGCCTGACCCTGACTGCCCGCCCACCAAATACCACGGTCTTGGTGGGCCTTGCCGTGATGGATCGCGGCTCGACCCACCCGACACTCTTCGCGTTCACCCAATCAGTCCGCCGATCACCACCGCGTCGTGCATCGCGCGCTCGATCGCAAGAAAGGAGAAGGATCGCCACGACCTCGACCCGAGATCCAGGGTATCCCGTAGCGAATCGGGAAACCGCAATATACACTCCTGTTGTGGAGGCCGGTTAGTGGTTCTTAGTTGACAATTGGCGAATACCGAGCGTCCACCCCGAAGAATCAAGGACCAAGCACCCCATGCCCAAGAAAGTCGCGATCTTCTGGCCTGGAGACTATCGCACCAAGCCCAACGAATGGGCGCTTCCGCAATCGCGTGAGACGACCGACCAGTTGATCGCGGCGCTTCGGAAGCTGGGCCGATCACCGTACGTGGTGGACGGATACTTGACCCGCCCCGACGAGGCGATCCGTAAGCTCGGGCCGATCGACGACCCGATGATCGGAGTGTTCGTTCACTGGACCTATGCGCCTCATACCGTGGACGGGGTGGTGGGGAAGGATCACCCGCTGCTGCTGGCGTCGAATTTCTCGGGGACGTGGCCGGGGCTGGTGGCTCTCCTGAACACCGGGGCCTCGCTGGAGAGCGTCGGCCGCGCGGCGTCCCGGGCCTGGACCGATGCCCCCGACTGGACCGCCGACGCCCGATTCATGGAACGGCTCGACGAATGGTGTACGACCGGGCAGATTCGCTATGGGACCGAGGAACTCCGCGGGGCCGGTCCTGTCTCGTCGGAGTCGGTCGTGACCGCCGAACGGGTGCTCGACGGGATTCGCCGCCGCCGTGTGCTGGCACTGATGCTCGGCGACACGTCGATGGGGATGATCAACGGGTACTTTGGTCCACGTCTGCTTTACCGGATCGGATTCAGCGAGCACAAGGTTGACCAGGCCTGGCTGATCGATCGGCTGCGATCGGTCGGCGACGAGCGGGTGGAGCAGGCGTTTCGATTCGTCCAGGACCGCGGTGCGACGTTCCACTGGCAGGAGGAGAATGCTGAGGACTTCACGCCGGCCGCGACGCGCGAGCAGCTCCGCGGGTACCTGGCCGTGCTCGACCTGCTCGCGGAGTTCCAGGCCGATTGCCTGGGCTGGCAGTATCAACTCGGTCTCTTGAAGCTACTCCCGCCCAGCGACTTTGCAGAGGGGCTACTCAACTCGCACGCACGGCCGGAGGGGAACGGCGAGGTCGTGATTACGAGTACTGAGGCCGACCAGGGCAACCTGGTCCCCATGGAGCTGATGAAGCGCGTGCTCCAGGCGAAGGGACTGCCGGCGGCGGTGATGTTCCATGACGTGCGTTGGGGTGCGTACCACGACGGCCGGTTCCTCTGGGTCCTGTTGAACTCGGGGAGCTGTGGCGCCTATGCGTTCAACCACGATGTGACCAGTCTGTCGGGCGTGCACAGCTACCGACAGCCCTCGGGATACTTCCCCGTGCCGGGTGGGACCTTTGCCGGGGTCAGCCTGCCGGGCCCGATCACCTGGGCGCGCTGCTGGATCGAGCGGACCGGGCAGCTCGTCATGGACCTCGGCCGTGGCGAGTCGGTCGACCTGCCGGAGGACGTCCGCGAGACGTGGTGGCGCGGCACGACGCGGCAGTGGCCCTTCATGGCCGCCGACCTCGGCTGCTCGATGGAAACGATCATGGCCCACTACATGAGCAACCACATTGCCGTGGCGTATGGAGACATCTTTGGAGAGATGGCCGCGCTGTCGCAGTCGCTGGGCTTCCGGGTTCGGATCCTGGCGTCGTGATCGGAGTTCGAAGGCGGGTCGGCCGGGTGACCGGACGATCCCGATCGCGCCGGCAACGCGATTCCGAATTCTTGCGGGGACTGGCTTTCCGACCGTGACCGGGCTTGATAGACTCAGGTGATCGCCTTCTGTGATGCCGTAAGGCATTAAGCAGGAATACGTGGCCATGCCTTCCGTGATCTCCCTACGTATCGACGACGGTTCGGACAAGATCCTCCAGGGATGGAGTGGGATCGGGCTCATCCTGGTCCTGGTGGTGAGTCTCGGACTCGCCGAATGGAGCCAGGTCCGGGCGCAACCGCCCGACGGCCGACGCGAGTCTTTGAGATCCGCTCCGAAGAGCGTCCTGATTGGCGAGTCTCATCCAGGCTCTACCGTCGGCACGAAGCTGCGGAAGGCTGAACCGACCACGTCCCGGATCTCGAAGACCGATCCCAAGCCGCTGGCCACCCCACTCGCGCCGGCGCCCGTCGCCGCTCAGGCCAAGCGGTTCCGGGTTCGGGACGAGATGAAGCAATGCGTCGTGGCTCGTCTGCACGGCCAGTACAAGGACAAGACGGCGCTTCTCCAGCCGGACGGCCAGATCGGCTTCGCGGACCGGCTCATCCCGGCCATGGAGCCGTTCGAGCCGGTGACGAGCGAGGCGTTGCGCGAACAGTTGCAGGCGGGTCCGTTCGCCGAATACCAGGTGCTGACGACGCAGCACTATGTGATCTTCTTCCAATCGACGCGCAAGTTTGCGGAGGCCAGTGGCCGTCTACTGGAGGACCTGTACCGCGGCCTGACCGACCTCTGCCGCAAGCATGAAATCCCGGTGCACGAGACGGAGTTTCCCCTCGTGGCCGTGATCTTCGCGAACGAGCACGACTTCAAGGCACACAAGGAGGTGGAACGGGAGGTTCAGGCGTATTACGAGATCTTTACGAACCGGATCTTCTTCTACCAGCGGTCAGACCTGGACCGGAACAACCCCAAGGTATCTTACCTTCGGAAGCCTCAGACGGTGGCCCACGAAGGGGCACACCAGATCCTGGCGAACATCGGGGTTCAACCCCGCCTCAGCGACTGGCCCTTATGGCTGATCGAGGGCCTGGCCGAGTATTGCGCGACGCCTTCCTACACCAAGAAAGGGATCGTCTGGGACCACTTCGGGACGATCAACTCCTTGCACATGGCGACGCTTCGAGAGCTGGCCGACCCGCTCGCGAACGAAGTCGAGGCGCACGGGCAGGCTGCCAGACCATCCTATCGGGATCGCTTCCTGATCCAGTCGGAATCCCTGGTCACCAAGGACCACCTGACTCCCACGGACTATGCACAGGCCTGGGCGCTGACTCACTACCTGGCCGTGAGGCGAGGCGACGACTTCGTCAGGTTCCTCAAGGCGATGAGTCAGATGCCTCCGCTGGAGCCCCATACGGCCCAGCAGCACCTTGCGGAGTTCCGCAAGTTCTTCGGAGACGACCTGGTCAGGATCGATAAGGAAGTGGACAAGCACATTCGAAAGCTCAGCACGTCGAAGGCATACGACCTGCTTCCCTATTTCGCGGTGATCTTCGAACAACCGCTCGGCGGCGGGATGGTGCACCGCGCGGCCTGGATTAGCCAGTCGCCCCAGATGATCGAGCAATGGGTGGAGCGCCAGATCTCACCCCAGGGCGGCATCCCCAGTTGGCAAACCTCCACCTACTCGACGAGAACCCAGGCGTTTCTGGCCGCCGAGCAATGGATGAGGAGCAACCCGTAATCACGGTCGGCGGGATCTGCGGCGATCCGATTCCCACGATCCTTCGCGGGCTCGCCGACTCATCTCGGTCTGTTCAAATCGACCTAAACACGCTATCATTAACCGAGTCGCGGAGAGTTCGACGCCACGCGAGATGAAGACTGCCCACCGACGGGGACGTAGCTCAATTGGGAGAGCGCCTGGTTTGCAACCAGGAGGTTGCCGGTTCGATCCCGGTCGTCTCCACTTAACATCAATCGGACGTTGAGTTTACGTCATGTAGTTCCTTCGGCCGGTTTCTGCTGCGAGCTGAACAGACAATTCAAGGATCGCAGAATTGTCGCTTGATTCTGCTAGTTTCTCATCAGGCGCGAGCGCCTGGGTGAATACTAGGCGCTCTCCTCATCTCCAAATCGTCACACCGCGCGCTTCTCGAACTTCGATCCGCTTGCGTGACAGCAAGGATTCTCCGACGTGACCGAGCGAGCGAACTTGGCGTGGCCACCAGCCCTGGGCTTCACGTGTAAGCGCCGTGCAGAACCATACGTGGCTCGTGGTCGTCCGCGCCAAGCTCGAGGTTCCGAGGGTCGGCCGACTTGGCCTTGGCGGACCTGCGGTGGGACCGTCCCCGCGACCGCGAACCCCCTGCGGTTCCACATCGGGCGCAGAGAGGTCTGACCGCACTTGCGTCGAACCATCCCATGAAGTATCGTTGCATGGTTGGTAGACGCGATTCCCGTTCGAGCAGGTGGCCAAGTCGGGCGTAGGCTCGAAGCGCGGCGTGGAACGCCGTGCTTGGCGGGGTCGTCGGACAGCGAGCGGACCACGGATTCCTTGGGGGGCGCCGTCGACCTTGAAGGACGGTCCGAGGCGGCGCGCCGCACGAGACCGGATTCTCCCAACGTCCGGAAGGTGGCGACCCGGCGAGAATTGTTCGTGCGATGAAGCCCTTGTAAGTCGGCGACCTCTCTGATCGGGGGCCCCTGCGCAGCCGCTGTGCAGCAAGGCGCGACCGTCGCTCCAGTTCGCGATGAGCCTGGAGTTCTCATTCGACCGAGTGTGCATACCGATTCTGACATCGAATAAAGGATCATGTCCCAGGTTTAGTGGAAAGTTGAAAAGAACGGTGGCGGCTCCGGCGCTCGATGATGCGTATCATCGGGTTGTCGAATCCCTCGCACAGGAGCCACCACCGATGACCAAACCCTATCAGATCGTTCCGCCTCCTGACAGTCCTCCAATCCTTGATTCCCAGCAGCTCGCCGAGCTGCTGGCCAAGGATGGCCAGCTCATCCTACCGCTGCTGGACCTCCTCGAGAATGCCCAGTGCGCCCTCTACGACCTCATTGACGTCATGGGACGCGCCACCATCGAAGCGGTGCTCCGGATGAGCGCCGAGATGATCGCTGGCCCCAAGCAACAGGGCAAGAAGTCCGACTGCGACATCGTCTATCACGGCGCCCAGCGGGGCCGCGTCGCTCTGAAGGACCGCGAACTGAACGTCGAGTAGCCCCGGCTCCGCCGCAGGGACCCCAAGGCAGGAGAACCGGCGGAGGTCGAGATCCCCGCCTACGAGGCGATGCGCAAGGATGGCCGCCTGGCCGATCGGATGCTCGAGCTCGTCATTGCGGGCGTCTCGACCCGGCGCTACCAGAAGATCCTCCCCAAGATGGCCGAGACGGTGGGCGTCTCCAAGGGCCAGGTCTGGCGCGAGACGATCGAGGCGGGTGAGCGCGTGTTGAAGGTTCTGGCCCGGCGCGACTTCTCCGCGCTGGATCTCTTGGCCGTCTGGATCGACGGAGTTCAACTCGGCTCGTACCACGTGATCTGCGCCGCCGGGGTCGATGACCGAGGGAACACGCATATCCTCGACCTCCGCGAAGGGGCCACGGAGAACGCCGTGGTCGCCAAGGCCCTGCTCGAAGACCTGGCCAGCCGCGGCCTTGACTCGAAGCGACGGCGGCTGTTCGTGATCGACGGCTCGTTGGCGCTGCGCCATGCGATCGAGTTGATCTTCGGAGTGGGAACGCAGGTGCAGCTCTGTCGCAATCACAAGCTTCGGAATGTGCTGGGCCAACTCCCCGAGGCCCAGCACGACCAGGCTCAGTCCACATTGAAGGCTTCGTTCAAACTCGACGCCAAGGACGGGATGGCTCAGCTCGAGAAGTACGCCACGTGGCTGGAGCGGGACTGGCCTAGCGCGGCGAACGCGATGCGCGAAAGGCTGGACGAGATGTTCACGATCAACCGACTGGGGCTGCCCAGCGAGCTGAGGCGATGTCTGGGAACGACGAACCTGATCGACAACGGCCACTCGGCGCTTCGGGATCGGGTCCGTCGGGTGAAAAACTGGCAGAGTGGAAAGATGGCGTTGCGTTGGGCAGCGGTGGCCTTTGACGCGATGGCGAAGGGATTCCGCCGGATCTTGGGCTATGAGCATCTCTGGATGCTGAAGGCCGTCCTCGATGAGCCTTCCCGGGATCAGTCGCTTGTCGATCAGGCCCGCGCCGGTTAGTCTCGAATCCAGCCGGGGTTGCCACCCCACTTTCCACTGAGTTCGGGACATCATCCCATTTTCTGCCTGACACCACTTTCTGCCCTTGGCGATGCTCCGACCGGTGGAATCTTGTCTTAACCACTTTAGATGTCAATTGTTACGCCTTCAAAACGTGCCATTCGTTCACGAGCCCTGATTTGGTTGCACTCTCAATTCAGGGACTTCGGTCCCAATTTGGGCAACTTGAGCTGTCCGTGACGCGTCTGGGGAGGCGACCGCGGGCACATGGGCACCTCGCGGTCCGAGCAGCGCGACATGATCCTGATGTCATCACAAACTCGCTCGGAAAGGGCAGCCATCGTTTCCCAGTCATTCCGGTACAAGTAAGGACTGTTCCAGCGGCGCACCAGAGGTTCGGGAAGAGCGACTGCACCGCAAGCGGTCCAGCACAAACCGCGGCTCGCGCCCGCGGCATGCCAAAGCCGCGTACGCACGCGTCGCTCGCGGCGCCTGCGCCTGGGAGGCGCTCTATCCAACAGCCAAGCACCAACAGCACCAGTGGCGCGATGCCGAGCAACGAAAGACCCAGGAGAAGCTTGAACTTCATTGTCGCGTCTCCAACCCGGCAAGCTCAGGCAGCGAAACGAGCTTGGCCGCCAGTTTTCCGCGCGCACCCTTTGAGATCAGACAATAGTGCACGATAGCGATAGCAATAGGTCAGCGGCGCACGAAGGTGCAACCGATGAAGAAGACGCCAGATCAACAGCGAAGTGGCGGGCGGGGAAGCTCGAACAGCTCGTCGCGTCGCGCCGGCCCGGTTTGCGCGGGTGTCAACAGCGACGTGACCAACGCGTTCCGGAGAATTGTGCGTGGGGCGGGGAGGGTCGATCATCGCGCGTTCTTGACTCACGAGTGAGGGGGCTAGCCGGGCCGAGTTACGCGACAGGCCCTTGCGATGAGAGGTCGCGCGCTTCGAGATGCGTTGGCCCTGGTGGGCCCAAGCGGCGGCACCAGTCCGCAGGGCGGGAGCCCCCGTCACTGCTGCCGAAACCAAGATCACGGCCCAGGTTCTAACGTGCTGAGGCATGCCCGGTTTCCTCGAAGGGCTCAGGATATCCCTATCCCTATTGAACGCACCTGGTCGAGGACTGTCAATCCCGTGTTTTGAGTCCGAGGGTGCACGTCAGGTTCTGCGCGCTCCATGTCGCTGTCGAGGACATTGGACGCGGGGTTCCGGGGACACACCATACCAAATCGCGGCACTTTGGCTGGGGTTGAGCCGAGCGTGATTCAGCGCTCGCCCATAAACCAAGAGTCGCATCTTCCCGCTCCGGAAGCACTGCATTTCGAGTGTCACGCGCTCCATGGTCCACCAACTACAATGTGCAATCCAAAGAGATGAATTGCTGCAAACCCATTGCGCAAAGGGCGTTCCGCCATCCCCCCGTCAATCCTGAACTCCGGCGAGAAGTCGAGGCGGCGGGAAACTTGCCCGCACCCCAATAGACGTAAACCATTGTTATTAAGTGGGTTGCAACACAAGAAATGGAGGCGGCGGCAATTGCACCCGCCGCCCGGACTTATCAAGTAGTTCTGACCATTGCCTTTGGGGAACCGCTGGTGTCGGGAACCGCTGGTGTCAGTTCATTCTTCCGCCGGAAAAATGTACTGCTCTGAAAATACCGAGCGACCCAACGGACAAGCTTGCACGCACGCGTTTTCATCGGTTCGGGTGCCGCCCAACGGGCGGCATGTCGGCTGACACCATTAAAACCCGTGTACACGCAATTGAGGAAGCGTAGAGTTTCCCCTTGATTCTGCGGTTTTCCAGTTGCGCAAGCGCCAGGGCGGAAACCAGGCGCTCTCCTCTAAGAGGCTATCATTGACTTTTCTTCCGTATTCTCAGGAATTTCCACCGTTGACTTTTCTTCCGTACTCTCAGGGATTTCCACGGGGAACGGGCGTCCAAATACGGGCTCGGAACGTTGCGACGCCGGAGATTCGTCGGTTTCGCAGGGAAGCGGCAAACCCTTGCTATCGCGATCGTGTGTGCGCTCGCCATCGTGTGCTTCTTGTGCTTGGTGTTCGAAAACCTCACTAAGTGGTTCATGCGTCTCGTCCTTGAGGAGTTCGCCCGCCGTCAAGCTGGCCGAATAAATAATAAAGGCCGGGAATGACCAAGACTCCGATGACCGTGCCGACGAGCATGCCGCCGGCTCCCGTGGTGCCGATCGTTCGGTTGCCGATCGCCCCGGCGCCGGTGGCCACGACCAACGGAAGTAGACCCGCGATGAAGGCGAAGGAGGTCATTTGAATCGGCCGGAACCGCAGTTTTGCGCCTTCGACGGCCGCCTCCTTGAGAGACACGCCCTCCAGCCGCCGTTGGACCGCGAATTCCACGATCAAGATCGCGTTCTTGCCGAGCAGACCGACCAGCATGACCAGACCAATCTGGGCGTACACATCGTTAGCCAAACCCGTGGCCTGCAGGAATAGGAAAGAACCAAAAAGCCCGACCGGCAGCGACAGGATCACCGGCAGCGGCAGGATAAAGCTCTCGTATTGCGCAACCAACACCAGATAGACGAAGGCGACGACGATGAGGAAGATATAAACGGCCTCATTCCCCTTTCTTGACTCGTCATAAGAGAGACCCGACCAGCCGACGTCGAAACCGCGAGGCAGTGTCTTGGCGCCGACCTCCTTGATCGCCTGGATGGCTTGACCGGTGCTGTAGCCAGCAGCCGGCGCGCATTGAATGGCGGCGGAGGTGTACAGGTTATACCGGGTGATCTCATTCAAACCCTGCTTCTTCTGGATCGTCATGAACGCGGAGTAGGGGACCATTGCCCCTTTGTCGTTCTTGACGAATAGGTTCTCCAGATCCTCTGGGTAGCGCCGGAACTCCGGCTTGGCCTGGACGAAGACCTTGAAGAACTGGTTGAAGCGAATGAATCCCTGCTCCCAAGTGCTGCCAATGAGGATGTTGAGGTTGTCCATCGCTGCCTTGATCGACACGCCCTTCTGCATGGCTATGTCGTTGTTGATGATCAGCTCGTACTGCGGGTAGTTGGCGGCGTAGAAGGTGAACAGGTTCGTCACCTCCTTACGTTTTTTCACGGCGACCATGAACTTCTCGGTCACCTCTCCGAGCCGCTGGTAATCCGCGGAGAACGTCTTGTCGAGGACGAGCATGGAGATACCCCCGGCGGTGCCAAAGCCGGGAACCGCGGGCGGTTCAAAGAACTCGAGCTTCACGTTGCTCAGCCGGCGGCATTTTTCTTCGAGATCCACAATGATCTGGCGTGCGGTTCGCGTGCGGTCGGCCCAGGTTTTCAGGTTGATGATACAGGTTCCCGAGTTCGAGCCGCGGCCTTCGGTCAGGACTTCATAACCGGCCAACGAGGTGACGGAGGCGACTTCCTGGATCTCCTTGGCGATCGCCTCGAGCTCCCGGGATTTGTCGTTGGTGTACTCGAGCGTGGAGCCTGGAGGCGTCTGGAGGACGGCGTAGATGATGCCCTGGTCCTCCCCCGGGATAAAACCCGTCGCGAGCTGAGTGTTCACAACGTAAATGGCGAAGCCAAATCCCATCACAATGAACGAGGTCAACGCTCGGTGCGTCACGATCCGGCGCAGAAACGCAGCATAACCAGTCGTGACCTTCTCGACGGCGCGGTCAAACGGACCCCGCACGAGCGGCAGAAGAATGAGCAGGAAGCCAACCGGCCCCCACAACTCATACACCAGATACGTCATTCCGCCCAAGACCAGCAACCCTCCCAGCGCATAGAGCAGCTTGACTCCTAGTCCGCGCGGCCTTGCCACGTTGCTCGTATAGGTGTCGGGTTTCGTGTGGGTGTTAGGGTCGGTGTGGTCGTGGGGCTTGAGAATCATCGCACAGAGGACCGGCGTCAGCGTCAGGGCCACCAGCCCGGACAGAATGATGGACGTGGCCATCGTGATCCCAAACTGGCGGTAGAAGGTGCCGACCGCCCCGGGAATGAACGTCACCGGAACGAAGACGGACGTCATCACGAGGGTGATGGCAATGATCGCGCCTGAGATCTCGTGCACGACCTCCAGGGTTGCCTGGTAGGGCGATAAGTGCTTCTGGTCGATCTTGACATGCACCGCCTCGACCACCACGATCGCGTTGTCCACCACGATGCCGATCGCCAGCACCAGCGCGAAGAGTGTGATCAGGTTGATCGAGATACCAAGCAACAGCAGGAAAAAGAAGGTACCGATCAGCGATACGGGAACCGCCAGGGTCGGGATCAGCGTGGATCGTAAATCCCCGAGGAACATGTAGACCACGAGAGACACCAAAATGAACGCCTCGAGTAGGGTGTGTAGCACCTTTTCGATCGAGGCGTCCAGAAATTTGGAGACGTCGTAGGCGAACTCGTAGTCCATCCCGGGAGGGAATGATTCCTTCTTGATCAGCTTGAGTTCCGTCTTGATAGACTCGATAACCTCGGCGGCGTTGGAGCCGGGAGCCTGCTTGAGAACGATGGATGCCGCGGGATGCCCGTTGATATCCGAGTAAATATCGAAGAACTGGGGACCCAACTCCACATCGCCAACGTCCTTGAGCCGCAGGATCTCCCCCTCGGGATTTGCTTTTAGAATGAGGCTTTCATACTGCTCTGGCTTGTTGAAGCGCCCGATATAAGTCAACACGTACTCTTTGGATTGCGACGTCTTCCCCGTGGCCTGGCCGAGTCGTCCGGGCGAACCAATCATGCTCTGTTCCCCCAGAGTCTTCATGACATCCTCGGACGACACGTTGTAGGCGCGCATGCGGTCGGGATTCAGCCAAACCCGCATCGCAAAGATGCGGTTGCCGAGATTCCTGGGGATGCCCATGCCTTTGATCCGCTTGAGCCGGGGCATGACGAAGACGTTGGCAAAGTTGAAGAGGTCTTTCTGGTCGGCGTTGGGATCCTTGCTGTAAATATTCACGTACATCAGCATGCTCGGCACGACCTGACTGACGAGGATCCCCTCGCGTCTCACCAGGGGCGGGAGCTGGAAGAGCACGATGTTGACCCGGTTTTGCACGTTCACCACATTGATGTTGGGATCCGTGCCCGGCTCGAAGTAGATGATGATCGCCGCCTCACCGGCACTGGTCGCGGAGGAGGTAATGAAACGCATGTTCTGGACGCCGTTGATGGATTGCTCCAACGGAATCAGAACCGATTCGACCAGGACATTGGCGCTGGCGCACGGGATAAGAAATGGAAACCATCACGGTCGGCGGCGCAATGTCGGGGAACTGTGCGATCGGAAGGAGTATGATCCCCAGCACCCCCAGGAACACGATGATCACCGAGATAACAATCGCCAACGCCGGTCTATGAAGGATTTTTGCGAACATAGTCTCACCGGGCGCATCAAGACCAGCCATTCCTGGGCTGGGCTTGGGGCGTCATTCCCCGGCGCGATTCCATCGCGTCGAACGAGATCCGAGAGGCAGAATTGAGAGCAAGCGGTCGGAGTTGTCGAGTTCCCTGGAACGGCGTGATCGATCATCGCCGCTGGCAAGGAGGCATCGTCGCACCAAGCCGCACCTATGGGAGCAGGAAAATTGGTGTCATGGGAAATTGATGTCACGTCATGACACTATTTATCCCTTGGAAGTGATCGATCCAACACAATAGGTTTGCGCAACGTCGGGCCAGACGACTGTCGGACGGGAATCCGACAACCTCGGATCGCCCCACGCAACCGATAGGACCGCACAAGACCCGAAGGCGATGGAGGTGGCTCTGCAAAAAATTGCAGACTCAATATACCAGCTCAGGGCGCGCAATGCTATACCCTGAGGGTCGTGATTCCAGGATTCTTTGAACTATGAATTCAGTGGATATGGCTGGAATGGCGAACGATTGGGGTGTGGACGCCGAATACGAGCCCGGCGCACAGCGGAGAACAAAAGGGTCAGGCGAAGAACAAAAGGGTCAGGCGAAGAACAAAAGGGTCAGGGCGAAGAACAAAAGGGTCAGGAAGAACAAAAGGGTCAGGAACCGTTTTTGGGAAGAACAAAAGGGTCAGGAACCGTTTTTGACCTCCAAATTGGGAAGAACAAAAGGGTCAGGAACCGTTTTTGACCTCCAAATTGGGGACATCCACAGAATTCTTGAGGTCTGACCCTGAGGTTTCCCCCGCCGTTACCGTGACCTCGCACTCCCACCGATCTCTTGCTCGACCAAGGATTGCCTGCTATGCATCGCGCATGAGCGCATCACGAGGATGGCAACGGATCATCAGCCGCACTGCTGCAGTGGCGAAAGGGCATGCCATCAAGCTCCAGCTCTGGCGCGCTGGTGAGCCGATCCCTGCCATGATCGGCACGCCGCCACCGAAACGGGCCTTGTGGCTTGACCCAGAAGGGCACGCCAGGGATTTCGCCGAGCGGTATGCCGAACCGATGAATTACCATGTCCAGAACCGGATGATGGAGCTCGGCATCCCGACCGACCGGATCGGCGCACGGAAATACGGCTGCCCGCACCGCGCTTTCTGGCCGGAGGAGACGACCGGCGGCGGCAACGTGTCCGCCAGGCGGCTCACCGTCGATTCGGGCGGGTTCAACACCGAGCTGATGGCCAACCGCCCCGAAGCGGGTGAGGTCTGGGCAAAATCGAGGCTCCACGATAGGATCGACGCCATCATCGCCCATTGAGGACGCCGAGAGCCTGACCGGCGACCATGACATTGCCGAGGCGATAGCCCCGGACACGACGCTCCCGGTCACGGATGGGGCGCGCCAAATTCTTCAGGCGATCAGGGGAATCCCCGGGAGCGGTGACGTGATCCATTACCTGTCGGTGGGGCATCTCGACCCGGATGCGCTCCGTGAGTGTGCGGCCGTGGCGACCCGGCCGCTCGACGAGACGACGGTCAGCCGCGTACTGGCCGAGTTCCCGGGAATCACGGCCGAACTCAAGGATGGGTACATAGCCCTGCCGTGGCACGGACTCGGGCCGGTGGGCCTGAGCGAGGCATTTGCCCTCCGGCTCCACGACCTGACCGGCTGCTTGATCGCCGACCGGAGGAACGGGCGTCTCATCGAGCCGAAGGCATTGTCGGGGAAGAAGAGGGCCGCCTTTCAGGAATTGTCGCAGGTCGACCGTCGGATTTGATCTACTGGGCCGTGATGTGATCAGCGACAATTAGGATTCCCGTCCTCCTTTCTCTCTATTATGTCCTCTTTTCTCTCTATGTCTTCCTATCTCTCTCCTTCGTTACGTCCCCTTTTCTCTCTCCCGCACAGCGGCACACAACCCGGCGCCATCGTCCTCCGCTTCTTGCTGGTTGGGGCGCCCTCGAATCAAGCGGCTTGCATCCTCGAATGCCAATGCGTTTTCGCCCCGCAATCAGCCAACGGAGAGAGCGCATGTCGGGCCAGCGATCAAGCACGCCCCATCAATTCGCGAAATGTCCCTGAACTGCGATAATGCAGTTCCCCCATTTCGCCCGTTGTGACAAGTTCATAGATATGCAAATTCTTAAAAACGGTCTCATGATCGGTCCAACCGGAGACCACCGCTTCCCACGCTGCCGGCGGCGGCATCAAGTAGACGTAACGGTTATGCCCCCGCTTTCGCGACTCGATGACAAAGCAACATCTTCGCATTGTCTCGGCATCGAGAATGAGTCCGTCGTAAGGGCCGCGATAGAATTGACCTTGGGTTAGGGTGATGGTTCCAACACAGCTTCGATGATCGCATCCGCGCATGTCGTTCACCCCATCAGACAACGTCGGTCTCCGCGCTGTCGCTACGCGAGCGGAGAATTGATCGCGAATCGCGTGCCATAGGTGGGCGGTAGATGATAAGAGACGGTGGCGTTGTTTTTTTGAAACTCGGACCATCCGACTCAGGCGTTGGAATCCGGCCATGCGAATCATCGTGTTCGCCCATCGTTCGATCCTTGATGAGGCGCGACGGCCCGCCTCCACCGGCAGGCCATCCCGACTTACCTGATCGACGTTAAAATGGTTATCGGAGGCTTGAAAAATCGTGAACGAATGGACAGAAATCGCGTTTCATAAGCCTTTTCGTTAGTAGTATAGAACATTCGACGCTAAAGGAGGCTTAACGCTTCGGATTATGCAGGCTTAAGGGTGAGGGCGTTCTCAGGCGCCCGGCCCCCGATCAGCCTGCTGATACGCCGCCGTCGCCGGGCACCATTGCGCGTGCATGCACGGAAGCAGAGGCGATTGGTTCCACCGGTTAACTTCTTGTTTGTTCGTCGCCGGAGCATCCGAAAACGACGGTGTTAGGATTGGGGGCTGACGGAGGCGGGGGGAGAAACAACGGGGGAGGGAGGAACAAATGGGCAGCAAGCCATCTCGATCATCGATTGATCTGTCAAGTCACCCGACTACCAGCCCCTCTGCGCTGCGAGGGCGCGAAATCTTGTGAGAGTCCTGCACTCGCTGCACGGAAAGGTCGTGGATCGACGATCTGTGTGGAGATTCATATGCCTGCAATTCTACCTGATCGAGCCTGACGCGTAATCGAATTGGTGATCATGCCGAAGTCGGTGGGCGAGACGTCGATGGCGAAGACCAAGGGCGTGGCCGGAACATCGCCTGGGACCCGCTGGAGGTCGATGCGGAGCAAGTCGCGGTCCATCGCTGGGGTATTGCGTCCCAGCCGCCGAACAGGTATTGATAGCGTCTGTGGTCGCGTCCGGCGGCGCTGGCCCGTAGCCAGCCGGAGGTCCTCGGCAGAGTTGCCGAAAGTGGGTTGCACGAATTCCTCGAAGCGTGATTTCGTGATCTGACAAGGAAATCGGATACCGATCAATGGGCGGAGACTGGCGCTCCGTCGGGTTGCCTTCTGCGCCACTGACGACCGTTGCAGTGGAAAGGAAGCCTTGCCAACCTAACTCCTGTGAGATCGCCATGGGTGTCGCAAGTGGTCCAGTCATCTCCTCCGCTCTCCTCCGAGAGCTCCTTCCCGCAGAGGATGGACGCCCGATCGACGGAGAGATCAGGGAGTTCATGGAAGCCCGCCTCGGTCGCGACTTCGGCGCGGTCAGGGTTCATACCGGAGCGAAAGCGTCCGAGGCGGCGAGAACGTTGCAGGCACGGGCTTTCGTTGCGGGCAACCGAATCGTGTTTGACGAGGGCGAATACGACACTCGGACGCCGGATGGGCGGCACCTGCTGGCGCACGAATTGACCCACGTCGTTCAACAGCAGGGCTGTGGCCGGCGAGTTGAGTGGCCATGTCTTGTCGGCGAAGAGTGCGACGAATTCGAAGAAGAGGCGGAGCTGGTGGCTGGCCAGGTGTTGGGAGGAGGTGCGTTGCCTCCAATCACTCCCGATCACCGCGGCGTCATCCGGCGGGTCGTCCAGCCCGATGTGTCGTCCACGAGAATCACCATCCATCGCGGGCCGAGCGTCCACACCCCGCGAGCTCCGAGCCCACTCACCGGACATTCCAATGACGCCGACTTCACGTGCGGCACCTTGAACGCCGCCGGTACGCCGACGACCGCGTGCATCTCAGCGGACGCCACAGTCCAAGTCAACGGCGCCGCAGGCGACAGCCTCTTGGGATGGAGGTTCGGCTTGATTCAGGTCCAGTGGATCGAGACGAACTGGGGCGACTATCGCGGTCGGATCAACAACCATGGGAGCCTTTTCTTGCAGCGAGCGCGGCCGCCAGGTCGGCTCAACCAGGCGTGCCGCGATACTGTTGGGACCGGGACGGCAGGGAATTTCTTCTACGACCCGGCCTTCATCACGCCCCCATTTCCACCGGGTCCCATGGCCCTGCCGACGCCCATCAGCGTCCTCGGTTGGAACGATACTCCCGGGGATTTCTACCGGTTGCGCGAACTGAACTCGCAGACGGGGCAGATCAATTTTCTGCGCGAAGTCCAGTTGGAGTTCCATTTCTTGACCGTCTTCTCCGCCCGCGATCCCTTAGGCGCTTTCACTCATCTGGCCCACTTCTACTGGAATGTCCATTGGCAGGCACGGTTCCAGCCTGCCAACTTCACAAACCTCGCCCTGCCGTGGCACGTGCACTCGTCCCTGGGGGGAACGCCCGGAACATTGGACCGGTTCAGCATGGTATCCCCAGGCCCACCAACGCCCGTGAGCGGGCGATGGTCGCTGCGCTCAGCTCCCCGACCCTCGTGAATAACTGCAATGACATCGCGGGCACGGCAGCGAACGCCGTCGACCCCGTGGCGGATACGCCCGCGCCACTCGCACCGCCGGCCATCGCGCCAAACGCGAACCGCCGCGAGAGCAAAGTATGGGCAAACTTCGTTGTGACCAGATAAGGAAGACCGCGGTGCGAGTACCGTATCCCCCCAAAACCGGGATCACTTCGTCGACTACGCCAGGATCCTTCGCGATGACTAATCCAATTCCTTGATCTTGATGTCCTTGAATTGCACTTCCATCGCCGGCCCTACGTGGATCTGGAGCGCAATGACACCACTGAGCTGTCCCGTCGGGTCTTCCAGATCGACGGACCGGATGCCGTTCAGTACCAGCGTGATGTGGTGGCCCTTGGCGGTGATCTCATAATCGTTCCACGCGTCCGGTTTGAGTTTCTTCACGGCCTCGGGAGCAGGCCGCTTGATGATGAGCCGGTTCGGGCTGCCTTCCTCCAGGAGAAGGCCCCAGTATCCCTTGGCAACGTCGGCCTGATAGCCTCTGGCGGTCCCATCGGCCAGGATGCTTGTCCGGAACTGGATACCACTGTTGCCTTCATCGCTCACGAGCCGAACGGAGGCCTTCAGAACGAAGTCCTTGTATTCTTTCTTGGTTGCCAGGAATGTGTTGGTCTTGAGCTGATTCTTGCCCTGCTTGCCAATGATCATCCCGTCCTTGACCCTCCACAACTCCGGCTGGGTCGCCTCCCAGCCTTCGAGATCCTTGCCATTAAAGAGCGGTTTGAAATCATCCTTGTCGTCGGCGCGACTCGGCGCGATCATGCTGATGCCGGCCACGACGATTCCGATCGCGAGACGTCGTACGACGAGCCTGCCCCGATTCATGGAGTTGCTCCTTTCGTGCGCGGTTCTTCTATTCGGCGAATGCCAGCTTCTGTTGCGTGTCGTCCCACATGACTTTCTTTCCACTGCGCAAGGCCGCATTACCCAGATGAGCCGCACGCGCGGCGGCCACGCCGACCTGGATGGGGGCATTGGGCTGTTTCCGGCTGCGGATGCAGTCCAGCCAATTGCGCAGATGGTCAGAAGTTCCCTCGTGCTCGGATTCGACGTAGATCTTGGGCTCTGGCCGCCATCGCCGCTCGGTCCGATTGAACTTCGGCCAGCCGCGGCCGCGATCCTCTTCGTAGAGAGCCAGCGCAGCCCGGCTGATTTCCAGGGTTGCCTTGGAGCCGCGGAAGACGATGCTGCCGAAATCCATTCCCAGCGTGTGGCAGGCCGAATACGTCACGAGGAATCCCTTGGGATACTCCAGCGTACAACTCAGGGTGTCCGGACACTCGAAGGGCCAGTCGTAGGTGTGGCCGATGCCAAAAGCGCTGGCGGGCGTGTCGCACTCCATATACCAGTGAACGGTCTCGATGGCATGCGTCATCAAGTCGGCAAGATTGCCGCCGCCAAAATCCCAGAACTGCCGCCAGACCCGGAATTTCATCGGATTGAACGGCTGCGCGGGTGCCGATCCCAGCCAGGCCTTCCAGTCGAGATTGGCCGGAGGCGCCTGGCTTTTTGGAACAGTCTTGACACCTCTCACGCCGTAATTCATGAACCAGAAGGCTTCCACGAGCCGGACGACGCCCAGGGCGCCCGAGGCGAGGATTTGTTTGCCCTGGACGTAGTGAGGCCAACTGCGCTGTTGGGTACCGGTCTGCACGATCCGGCCGCTCTTCTCCACGGCCCTGACTTCCTCGGGACCTTCCGCGAGGGAGTGGGTCACCGGTTTCTCGAGGTAAACGTCCTTTCCCGCCGCCAGCGCATCGACGAGCATTTGTTTGTGCCAGTGGTCGGGGGCCGCGATGATCACGGCCTGGACATCCTTGTGATCCAGCAGCTTGCGGTAGTCGTGGAACTTGGCCGTGTTCGGACCGGCCCGTGCAGCGGCCTGGTTGCGATGGGGCTCGTAGACGTCTGCCACGGCCACGAGGTCGGCGCCATCGACGGGCTTCGTCTTCCATTGCGGAATTCCGCCCTGAACGGGCTCCCTCGGTTTGGGGATCAGGTGATCCATCAATTGCGAAGCCCGGCCGCCTGTCCCAATCACTCCGATCCCCACCCGATCATTGGCCCCCACAACGGCGCCGAAGGAACTGGCGCCTAAGGTGGACAGAGCGACATGCCCTGCCCCGGTGCTGGCGGAACGACCGAGAAAGCGGCGTCGCGTGGTTTCATCGTTCATCGCAAGACCCCCGAGATTCCTTGCCTACATCGTGAGTGACTCCCTCGATCAATCTCCCACCTCGAACGGTGGGCCAAGCAGCTCTTTCCACTGCGTTTTCTGGGCGTCGGTGAGAACGGCTTCGAGCTTCTGGGCGTGGTCCTTGCGGAGCTTCTCGATTTTCGGTCGAATCTCTTCCGGGTTGCCGCCCGATTGCGCCTCCTTGACCAGAGACTCAACCTTCATTTGCAGCTCATGCACGATGGCCATGAACTTCATCAGTTGCGCCTGCGTGATCTTCAGCTCTTTCCGGACGTCCTCCTGGCCGAGGGCAAAGGCGCCTTCTTGCTGAAGCGTCACCTGGCGCAACCGAGTCCGTTGTCCGGGCTGGAGCACGTCCTTCAGATGTTTGGCGAGCTTCTCGAGAGCGATCTTCCGGTGCTCGTTGAGCTTTTTTTCACGTTCTTGCCCGGTCTCGGTCAACGATTCGAGAAAGGGGCCCGTTTCCATGATCTGCTCCATCACGTACTGGTTCAGCTTCTCCCTCTGCTCGTCGGAGACCTTGAGTTCGTCCAGGACTTTCTCGCGGAAAACGATGAAGGGAGTGCCCAGGGCCTCCACGAGCTGCTTGCGGTTCTCTTCGGGCACCTGGGCGGCGGCTCTCTGGAAAGACTGGCCCCAGAGCGCGACCGCGGCCAAAACCACCACGCCGACACTAGATCGGATGCGACGCTTCATAGCGTTCTTCCCTTCAGTTGGAGTTCGTCTCGTATGAATCCCAGTCGCATGGACAAGCGTATCAGGTGCTCCTTCGATCGTAGGGTGCTCTGTGAGCACCGATCGGTCGTGCCACGAGAATCCGGTGCTCACAGAGCACCCGACAACTCTTCGCGATGCCTACTCTCACACGCTCTCCTGCGTCGAGGCGGGCCGATCAACCTCTTGCTGATGAGTCGGGAACACGGAGCGAATGTTTCAGGTGCTCCTTGAGGTAGTCGAAGTGCCGTGCCATCATGTGCCGGTCTTGCAGGGTGCGGCGTGAGCATAATCGAGCCCTCGACGATGGCCACGATATAACGCGCCAGCGCACCAGCATCCACGGACCGCCCTGGGCAATACTTCACCGCGGCGGCAGCCAGGTGGGGCCTGAACTCCTGATCCATCTCGTCGAAGCACTCCGCCAGCCGCTGCCGGAAGGCGTCGTGGGTATCGCTGAGCGCCGTACTGAGGTTGCCGATGATGCAGCCGCCCTTGCTCTGCTCGCGGTGGCGAATCATCTCCTGAATCGCGTCCAGTCGCCGGAACACCGACTGCAACGGGTCGTCCTCGTCCGATGGCGGCAGGCGTTTCTCGATCTCCTCCAGGAGCTGTCGACGCTTCTCCATGTGGCGGTCGATCACGGCGAAGCCCAGCTCCTCCTTGCTGCCGAAGTGGTGGAAAAATGCCCCCGTCGTCACCTGCGCCGACTTCAGGACCTCCTCCAGCTTGGTATCGTGGTAGCCCTTCAGGGCGAACCAGCGCGCCGCCTCCCCCAGGATCTTCTCCCGCGTCTCCAATGCCCTTGGCTGCCTGACGGTCCTCATCGGCCGCTCCAAAAAACAGAGTAGTCGGTTTTTTATTCGAACGGAGACGGCGGCCGCTGTCAAGACGGCTGGGAACCGGAAACACCGCCTTGGGCGCAATACCGTTGAGCAACCTTCGCTGGCGCTTCGGGCTGGTGTCGGACCAGTTCGGTCGTGTCAGGCCGGAGAGCTCGTCAATCACTCGGTTTGGGACGATCCCCATCGCGGCATCATAAACAAACAGTTCGCGGACCGAGACGGCGCGGGCGTCTCGGACGTGCTGGGGCAATTCGACGCTGTAAACGGCGGGTTAGTCAAGATCAACGGCTCAAGTGACGTCCAAGGGCTCAGGAACCCTATTGATTTGCGCCGGGGTCGGGGGATCAGGTCGGGGTGCCGGAATTCCCGACTGATTTCCGATAATTCGTCCAGATTTCCCTTGCAATCGATCCCTACCTTCGACGAAAGTAAGACGAACTGCGTCGGTGTCGTCAATCCGATGGACGAAGCCCTCAAGATCGGGCAGAATGTTCTCGAGGCCGCCGAGGAAGCCGGGAGACTTGCACGTATGAGGTTTTCGATGGCAAGCGATAGCACGCATCATGGCTTGGGGACGATCGCTCGACTGGTCGTCATGATCGTCACGATCGGCGGCGTCATGCCGCGGCCGGCCCTCGCCCAGGCCACCAAGGCAGCGGGCAAAGCGGCAGCCGTCTTCGATGACGAGAAGAAGACCGACGAGAAGAAGACCGATGAGAAGAAGGCGGCCACGACGTCCGACCGCGACACGATCGGATTCAACCAGGACAACGTCGCGGCGCAGATGAACGAGCTGGAGGAGCGGATGTTCCGGCTATCCGAGGCGCTCCTCGGACTCGAGCCGGAGAACTCCTCGCGGCTCCGTCTGGCCCTGAAATTCTCGCGCGAGGAACAGATCCTGGAGCAGATGCGTGAGACGCAGAAGCTCTTGAAGGATGCGCAGCTCAGCAAGGCGGAGACGGAAGTCAAGGAACTCATCGCCAAGCTGGAGCACCTCCGCACCTTGTTGCTAGCCGAGGACCTGGATTTCCAGCTCAGGCTGGCGCGGCTCCGACAGATGCGAGAGACGCTGGGCCAGCTTGACCGGATCCTCAAGGAGGAGCGGCGCGAGCTGGGCTGGTCCCGGTTCGCCATGGACCAACGCAAGCGACTGGAGCGGTTCACCACCCGCCGCCCCGACCTCGAGGCGCTGGTCCGCGACCAGGAGGCCCTGATCGTCGACACCAAGAAGACGTCGAAGGACAAAGACAAGGCGGCCCAGGACGCCAGGACGGCGATCCGTGAACGGGAGGTGAAACTCCGTAGCGCCGGGAGTGCCCTGGCCAACGACCCCTTGTTCTCCGACCTTCAGCCTCCCCACCTGCGGCGCGCCGACACCCATCTGGCCGAGGCCGTGACCGCCCTCCAAAAGGCCGACGTCAACGCGGCGGTCGCCGCCCAGGAGCAGGCCCTCGGCCTGTTGCGAGCGGAGCTGACTCGCTTCAACGAGCAGGAGACGCAGACGAAGCGAACGATCGCCGAGGCCGAATTCCGGAGGCGCGTGGAAGATCAAGCCAAGAATACGAGCGCGAGTGAACGGCTTGATTCGATGTCGACCCGGCTGGGAGACGTCGGCATCGGCTTGCGAAAAGACCTGATCCGAGCCGCAGCGTCCATGAAATCGGCCGAGCGACACCTGGGCAAGGCCGCAGCCGGACCGGCGGCCGATGAACAGACGGCCGCGCTGGACGTGCTGGCGAAGTCGCGCGAGGACTTCACCCGGTCCATTGAGCGGTTGCTCGTGGAACTCCGCTCCGAACTCCGCTCCCGACTCATCGGCGACCTGACCGAGATGCACGAGCATCAGTTGGCGATCCGCGAGACGACCCAGGCCCAGGCCCCTCGGGTCTTGAAGAAATCCCGGACGGCGCTGGTCATGGTGGCCGGCCTGTCGAAAAACGAAGCCGAGCTGGGCGAACGCACCGAACATTTGCTTGACCTGGTCGAGGAGACCGAGTACGGGATTGCCCTGCCGACGACGCTTCGCATCCTTTCGCGCGAGATGCGAAGCATTGAAGGATGGCTCAAGGCGGGTGACGTTGCTTCCCGCACGACCGATCTGGAGACGCGCATCGAGGAAGATCTGCTGGGGCTGGTCCAGGCCATCCGACGGCTTCCCCCCACCACGCCGCCGCCCCCGGGCTCGCCGCTCTCCACGGACTTGAGGGAACGTGAGCGCGAGCTGAACCGGCTGATCGCCGAGCTCAAGATGGTCCGGATGATCCAGGCTCGGCTCAACGACGACACCGTTGGTGTGGACAAGACCCGCCCCGCTGCATCGACCTTGCCTCCGGCCATCCGGCGCGAGGTCGAGACTCTCGAGACCACGCAGGACGAGATTCGCGACGCGCTCGCGAAGATCGCGGAGCGGTTGCCGTTTCCCGAAGACAACTCCGAGTGATTTGACGACGTTGTTAAGTGGACCCTTCGGTCGGGGCGACCCGAGTCGAAGGGATCGAGTGTGGCCGCGATTCGATCAGTTTTCTCTGACCCAAGATGACGAGGTGACGATGAGACGCGATCTTCACATGCTAAGCGCCGCCGCCCTGTTGTTGTTCCTGCTCCAACCCGCCTTCGCGGCCGAGCCGCCGGCCGCCGCGATCACGGCAAAGATGGCCGACGTGACTGACGAACTCAACCGGAAGGTGACTGGCAAGCCGGTCCAGTCCGAACAGAAGACAATCGTGAGCGATCTGGACAAGCTGATCGCTTCCCTCGAGAAACAGTGCGAAGCCTGCAAGGGCGGCTTGAAGCGCAATAACCCCAATCGTGGCATGGACGAATCCCGGATCGGTCGAGGCACCGGCGGCATCGGCACCCTCGTGGACCCCAGGGAGTCCGCCAAGGACTGGGGCAAGCTGTCCGAACGCGAGCGTGACCGGATCCTGCAATCGATGTCCGAAGGGTTCCCGCCCGAGTACCGCACGGTCCTGGAACGTTACTATCGCCGGCTCGCAGAAGAGAAGCGCAGCCCGGCCACTGAGGGAGCGCCCGCGGCGAAGGCGGCCGAAGCCCCGACGCCCGCAGCCAAGTAGCTGTGAGCCAGGTCCATTTGTCGTCCCTACCTCCGAGACGACAGGGTCGCCCACCGGGCGGCCCTGTCTCGGAAGTGAACGGAAAAGCGCGCCGCTGGTGTCGCACCCTGGATCGAGGAACTAATCTCGATCCTCAAGAACCGCAGAATTCGACCTACAACGCTTACCTGATGAGCCGCACTCTTCGTGCGTCGGCCCGACTCGCTCTCGGCCTCCGGGTTTCGTCCGCCTTGGTGTTCCTACGGCCCTTCAGGCCGCTGGAGATGAGGCGCTGACTCCGGGTTTCAACCGGGGCTGTATTCCCCCGCGACCCTCCACGCCGCCACGACCTGCTCCCTCCCGTCGGGGCTCTGGTCCGTGCGCCAGCCATTCGTTAGCTGCTCTAGAGCGCCTCACGCTTGGGTTGGACACACTAACCGCAACGAAATCGATACGAGCCCGACGCGCCAGCGAGTGAATTCCGGTGGGGATCCTCAATTCAGTCGCTGGCGCGTTCGGGCTCGTATCAGGCGTCCGCCACGCAAGCGTCAAGCGCTCTATAGCGGATCATGAACGAGTTGCATGCAGAACACCATAGATGCGAATATTACAATATTTTATTTATTATATTGACGCTGATGAATCGAGGGTCCGGTTGACGCACCTGTTCCTCCACCTGTTCCCAGGTGCACGGCCCTCGAGCGTTTCGCGCCCGGGTCGCACTCGCGCCACGCGAGCGCTTGGGTGTGCGCAACTCATTCGTGAAGTGTTCTCGAGCCGGTTCGGATCAGGTCGATGACCGGATCGTGAGTGGGACCGGAAGTCTTCCCGACATCCCCCGTCGCGGAAGGATGGGTGCCTTGTCCCGCTGGGCTTACTTGGTCTTCGTCGCAGCGGCCGCGTGGGCCTCGTCGGGGTCGATCAGTCCGTCCTTGTCGCGGTCAAGGCGGTCGAACTGGTCGCGAGGGCCCAGGAATTCACGGTGCGAGACGTCACCGTCGTGGTTGCGGTCCATCTTCTGAAACCAGTCGGGACCGGCGGGTTGGCCGCTCGGTTGGGTTGCGCCCATCAAACGAACCGCGGGAGTGGCCACGACATCACCCGTCAGACCGGGAAGCCCGCCGCGGGCAATGGTGACCTGGAAGTGATAGGGGATCTCGTCGGCCGAGACGCGGCCGTCGGCATCGCCATCCCACGACATGACCCGATCGACGGTACGCATCACCTCTCGGGCGCCGAGACGACGGTCTCGGTCGAGGTCCAGGATCCCGAAGATCGAACGGCCCTGGTCGGCCGTCGTGACGACCAGGCGGTGTCGCGCGGCGTCCGACTGTCGATCCCCGAACGCGAGGAGTTCTTTGAGGTAGAGCTTGCCGTCTCCGTCCCGGTCGATGACATCCAAGAGACCGGCCAGGGGCGACTGAGGGGCGTTGATCGTGGCCCGTTCCTTGTCCTCCAGGTAGCCGTTTTTGTTGACGTCGGCGGTCTTGAACCGCTGCGTGAGGACGCGACGAGTCTCCTCGGCCACGGCCGTTCCGTCTTCGACGTGGATGTCGAGCCGGACCTCTCCGACGGCGAACTCGACGTCGCCGTCAGCAAGTTGCCGGACCTTTGCGCCTCTTGCCAGGCCCCCATCGTCTCCAACCCGGACAGTCGCCCGGCCGGAAGGATCGGGCGAGAGGGTGACGTCGAGCGTGAGGTCGACCGGTGCCCGACTGAGGAATTGACGCAACTCTTGCGAGGTGAGCACCTCGTCGCCGTTGGTATCGGCCTTGGCAAATGCGTCGGGATCGATAGCGAACTCGGCAATGGATAACTTATCGTCGGTCCTTCCCCTAGTCTCCCCCTTCGCCCGATCGTATTTCTTGAGCAAGAGCCGCGCGGGCCGGAGCGTTGATTCACCTGCGACGAGTTCGACCACAGGTGGGAGGGTCGTGAAGCGGGCCCGGCGGTCGGATGATTCCTCCATCATCGCGGCGAACGCCGGGCTGTTGTAGGGCTCGAGCTCGTCGGGGCTGATCATTGCATTATCGTCGAGGTCGAGCGGACGGAGCGAGCCGGCGATGGCGGCCAATTCGGGTCTGGTCAGCTGGCCGTCCTTGTCGCGGTCGAGTTGATCGAAGAGCGCGTCGGTGCGACTGATCGCCTGCCGGCCAACCTGGAGTCGGAAGGGACCCAGGATCGGGCGGAGGGCCTCGGCCAGTTCGTCGATCGAGACCATGCCGTCCTTCGGTTGGACGTCCAGCTCTCCCATGCCAGCCGGCACGGCCGAGCCCGTCGCCAGACGTACAAGTGCAGCGAACGTTTTCTCGTCGGCTTCCTTGGTCGTGAGGATACCATCCCGATTGCGGTCGAGGCTGGCGTGGAGCGTGCGGACAGAGTCGATCCACGCCGCCTCGAAAGGCCGGCCCTGGGACGTGACCCGCAGGCGGACGAAGATCGGGCGATGCTCAGCCAGAAAGATCAGGTGGCGCGCGGCGTCACTCTCGGGCGCCGCTGGCGGCGGGGTCTGGAGACCCGCGCCGAACGCGGGGGCCGCTGTGGCCAGAGCGAGCACCAGGAAGCCCGATGCACCCATCATCCCAGAACTTCCTTGATGGGGTTGGCTTTGAGGTCAACGATCCGGATCGGCCGGCCGTTATCCTCGATGTTCTGCTTCGACGGGTCGATCCCCAATGACTTGACGACGGTTGCGAGCAGGTCGGGTACCGTGACAGGCCGGTCCTTGACCTGCTCGCCATCGGCCCCGGTGTTGCCGATCGCCTGGCCGCCGCGAAGGCCTCCACCGGCGAGAACGGTTGACCAGGCGTTGGGGAAATGGTCGCGGCCGGCGGACTCGTTGATCTTCGGCGTCCGACCGAACTCACCCATCCAGACGATCAACGTGCTATCGAGCAGGCCGCGCGAGCGAAGGTCGGTCATCAAGGTGGACCAACCGGAATCGAGGACACCGCAGAGCCTTTCCACGGTTTGGAAATTCTGCGCGTGCGTATCCCAGCCCAGGAAGCCGTTGCCGTTGACCGAGGAGAGCGACACCTCGACGAAGGCGACCCCCCGTTCGACCAGTCGACGGGCCAGGAGGCAACCCTGGCCGAACGGGTTGCGACCGTAGGCCTCGTGCACGGCGGCGGGTTCCTCGTCCAGGTCGAATGCCTTGGCGGCGGATGACCTCATCATCTTCACGGCCCGAAGGTACGCACTGTGGTGACTGGACGTGGCAGCGCCGGGCGGCTTGCGAGGAAGTTACCCCCTAACGTCTGCATCAGCTCGAGCCGTTCGTCGGCTCGAGGCCGGGCAATGCCGCGCGGGATGTCGAGATCCTCCACGCGCATCGAGTAGCTCGGCGCTTCCCCAGCGCCTCCCTGCGTCCGCTCGCCAACGGTCAACGGCGCGCACTTCGGACCGAGGAATCCCGAGCTGAAGGCCGCCGCGTTGATCGCCCGGTACGGCGAGATGCTGACGAACCCCGGGATCTCGGCCGACCCGTCGTCGAACTCGTTGGCAATGAGTGAGCCGAGCGCGGGATAGCGGACTGGGCCCTGGGGCAGGTAACCGGTCCGGAGGTAGTAAGTGGCGCGGCTGTGGTCGCCTTCCTTCGAGCTCATTGAGCGGATGAGGGCGAGATCCTTGGTCTGGCGGGCGAGCTTTGGCAAGTGCGGACCGATCAGCATCCCAGGCACGGCGGTCGCGATGGGCTTGAAGGGGCCGCTGTTGGCGTGGCCCGGTTTGGGGTCGAAGGTGTCGGTCTGGCTCGGCCCGCCAGACATCCAGAGGAGGATGCATGACTTGCGGCGGTTGGGATGCGCGGCCGTATCGGCCGCGAGCGTCTCGATCCAGCCGGATGCGGACTCGCCGAGGGCACCCACGGCAGCGAGCCGCATCACCTGCCGTCGGGTCAGTTGCGGGACATGGCGATTTGGGCGACTCATGGCGGAACTCCCCCTGCGCCCCACGGGCGCGAGACAAGTCAGATAGGACTGGTACGCTCGATGACGGTGACCCGGCCGGACCGGGTCAATGATTCATATGGAACTCGGGCCCGTTCAGGATAGCCCAGAAAATGTCCGCGAGGGCTTTCGCCTGGTCCTCTTCGGTTTTTCTCCGCGCGACGAATGGGACCAGAACGGCCATCTCGTCGGGCCTCGGGCGTCGGGTCAGGGTCGCGAGGTAGAGGGTTTCGATCCGACCCGGCATGTCCAGGAATGGGGCCTTCACGATCGCGCCCAGGACCTGGCCGGTTTCCGGGTTGGTGGCACCGTCGATGTAAGAGCCGTTCATCATCGTCAGTGCCTGGATGATCGTGGTCTCGGCGTCGACCGGCCGCTCCTGGCGTCTGGCGAACAACTCGAGGAAGCGGGCCCGAGCGGATCCCGACTCGGTTCCCGTGGCCTGCGTGAGGCTGTCGAAGAGCTGGCCGGGCGAGAGCCCACGGACGGGCATCGCCGAGAATAACGTGGTCGACGATTCGGTCTGGTTCGAGACGCTCGACAGGTTGTAGGCCCGGGTCGCGGTCAGAACGCGGATCAAGAACTTCAACTTATAGCCGTGAGCCCGGAATTGCCCAGCCAACTCGTCGAGCAGACCGCTCAGCTCCGAACCGGCGGCTCCGTCGAGGTCATCCACGGGTTCGATCAGCCCAACTCCGAAGAAGCGAGCCCAGACACGGTTGACAATGGCCCTGGCGAAATACGGGTTGTCGGGCGCGGTGACCCATTCGGCCAAAACCTGGCGCGTCTCCGCGCGAGGACGCCACGCTGGCTGGGAACCGTCGAGGTGGGAAGCCTTGACGACCTTCTTGGTCCCAGGGATGGTCAACTCCCGTCGTGGGGCCCCATCACGTGGTCGTCGTACATTAAGGGTGTCGTCCGGCCCCTGGGACGGTAGGTCCGCGAAGAAGGCCGCCAGGCTCCAGAACTGTTCCCGCTTCCAGGCCGCGAACGGGTGATTGTGGCATTGGGCACATTCCAGCCGGACGCCGAGGAAAACGCGGGCCACCCCACCGGCGAGGTTCTCGGGCTTGCTCTCCTTGGCCACGTAATAGCCCACCGGAGAGGGAACGAGACGACCCACCATCGCGTCAGTATTCTGAGCGTCCAGCTTGGCCGTCAAGATCTCTTGAACGATCCGATCATAGCCCGCATCCTCGATCACCTTCTTCCGAAGCCACGCCTCGAAGCTGCCCGTGACCTGCCCGGCCACATCGGCCGTATCGGCCTCGGGCAGGAGGAGCCGGCGCCACATTTCGGTGGCATGCGTGGTGTACGCCGGGCTGTCGAGCAGCCGTTCGACCAGCGCGCGACGTTTTCCTTCGCTCGGGTCGTCCAGGAAATCGCGGGCCTCGGCGGCCGTCGGGATCTTGCCGATCAGGTCGAGACTGACCCGACGGAGAAACTCACCGTCGTCGGCGACCGCGGCCGGGCGGATCTTGGCCTCCGCCCATCGGGCCCCAAGCACCGCGTCGATCCGGGCCGCAAGAGCCTGGGCGTCCATCGTGGAGGGACCGGGACCCGTCCGCTCTCCTCGAACGTCAGCCGTTCCATCAGCCCGGACTACGGCGACCATGAAGACGACAGGGATGCAAAGCCTTATGAGATTCATGGCTACGATCCTCTCGGCTCCGTTAAACCAGGAACGGATGATCTCCAGGATCCTCCGGCGCGCCTGCGCGACTCGCGACGGAATGACGTAAAACTCTGAGTGCCCATCGTCCCGACGACCCGAGGTGCCAAACCTGCCAGGCACCGGCGCTGACGCTCGATGCGGGTCAGTCCTAATCAATGAGTATCGCCGGCCCCGTGACGCTGTCAACGAGAATCTTCTGACAATTGTGAAATGATGGCGCGAAAGTCAGGCCGAAGCAGCCGAAAAACCGGATTTCGACCCCTCTTCCGCGGCCAATGAAGGCCGATTTCGTATCGGCGCACGTCTCCTTCCCGGCGATCGAACCGGTGCCAGCGGTTGTCGTCACCGTCGCGAGCAATTACCATCAAGCATGTTGGTCCCCACCGAAACGTACCCCCCGCCTCAAGTGTCCCGGAGGTCTATCGTGCCCCGATCTTCCCGTGTCTTGATCGTCGCCTTGGCTCTCATCGCTTGTTCGACAGGGTCAACTCACGTGGCGGCGGAGAGTGGGCGAAGGTATTCGCAGGCGCCGGAGGTCGTGCCATCGTTGAATCGCGGCGAGACGGTGGTGGTCGCACCAGTCAAGACGGTTGACGTGAGTCTGGATCGGGGGCCGGCGCCAAGCTGGATCTGGGGGCGAAACGACGACACACGTTACTTCTTGAAGACTGCGTTCCAGGGCGGCTCGACCGCTGCCAGGCTGAAGACAGCCTGCGATAATCAGGTCACGATTTATCTCAATGGCAAACAGGTCGTCAGCAGCGATGAGTGGCAAACCCCCGTCGAAGCGGACGTGCACCGGTATATCCGGTCGGGTCGCAACGAGTTGGTCGCGGAAGTCGCCAATCAGGGTGGACCGGCGGCGTTCGTGTTCAAGATGGCCCTCAAAGACCCTGACGGCGGAGTCCGTTACGTGGTGTCCGATTCCTCATGGACTGTCGGCGAACGGCGCAACTCGAAAGACATTTCGCATGCTCGCGTGGTCGCACCGCTAGGCCAAGGCCCGTGGGGTGACGTCTTCAGCCAGCCCTCGACCTCCGCGTCGCATCGCGGGGTTTTCGAGCTCTTGCCAGGGTTCCGGGTCGAACGGCTATTCACCGTTCCTCGAGAGGAGCTGGGATCGTGGGTCAGCCTGACCTTTGACGCCAAAGGCCGACTGATCGTCAGCGATGAAGGCGCACACGGCCTTTGTCGAGTCACCCCCGCGCCGATCGTCGGCTCAGGTGAGACGAAGGTTGAGCGCCTCAATGCCGCGGTCTCCGGCGCTCAAGGGTTGCTGGTTGCCTTCGATAGCCTCTATGTTTCCGGCAGCGGACGCCAGGGGAATGGCTTGTACCGTCTGCGCGACACCGACGGCGACGACCAGTACGATCGGATCGACCACTTGAAGGAGATCCGCGGCGGCGGCGAGCATGGTCCGCATGGACTACGACTGTCTCCCGACGGGAAGTCGATCCTGCTGGTCGCCGGCAACCACACCCAGACGCCCGAGGGCTTCCAGTCCAGTCTTGTGCCGAAGAACTGGGGTGAAGACCAGCTCTTGCCACGTCAGTGGGATGCCAACGGCCATGCGCGCGGCATCCTCGCTCCGGGCGGCTGGATTGCGAGGACCGATCCGGACGGCAAGATCTGGGAAATCGTGAGCAGCGGATATCGCAACAGCTACGATCTCGCCTTCAACGCCGAGGGCGACCTGTTCGCGTACGACGCGGACATGGAGTGGGACATGGGCATGCCCTGGTACCGCCCCACCCGCGCCGTACATGCGACCAGCGGCAGCGAGTTCGGCTGGCGGAGTGGCACGGGCAAGTGGCCGGCTTACTATGTCGACAGCCTGCCGACGATGGTCAACATCGGGCCCGGCTCTCCCGTCGGGGTGACCTTCGGCTACGGCGCGAAGTTTCCGGCGAAGTACCAGAAGGCGCTTTACCTCTGCGACTGGACCTTCGGCACTATCTACGCCTTGCATCTCGTGCCCCAGGGCTCGACCTACACGGCAGTCAAGGAAGAGTTCCTGTCGCGCACTCCCCTGCCCTTGACCGACGCGGCCGTCGGCCCCGATGGGGCCTTGTATTTCGCGATCGGCGGCCGAGGGACACAGTCCGAATTGTTCCGCGTGACCTACACCGGCAACGAATCAACTGCTCCCGCTGACCTGAAGGAGCCCCGACTGGCCGATCAACGTGCCCTCCGGCGGTCGATCGAACGGTTCCACCGGCAGTCCGCTTCAGAGCGGGATATCGGCCACAGCATCTATCCGTTTCTCAACCACTCCGACCGCTTCATTCGATACGCGGCGCGGGTTGCGCTCGAGCATCAACCGACGAGGCTCTGGCAAGACCGGGTCCTCAGCGAGACGAACCCCGAAGCGATGATCACCGGGGCCGTGGCCCTCGCCCGCCAGGGTGACCGATCGATCCAGCCGCAATTGATTGCGGCCCTCGAACGGCTCGATCTCGGCTCGCTCTCCGAGGAACAACGGCTGGAACTGCTCCGGACTTGGGCCCTCGTGTTCATCCGCATGGGCGCTCCCGACGCCCCGACGGCCGCGCGGTTGGCCAAGGAATTCGACGGGTCTTACCCCTCGTCCAGTGACCCGGTCAACCGCGAGTTCTGCACACTGCTGGTTTATCTGAGGTCGCCGACGGTCGTCGCCAAGACGATGGCGTTGTTGAGGCGCGCCGATGCGACTCCGGCCGAGTCGATGTCGGACCTGCTCGCCCGAAATCCCGGTTACGGCGGCTCGATTGCTCGGATGCTCGCCACTGCACCCGATGCGCAAAAATTGCATGATGCGTTCGTGCTTCGTAACGCCACCGCCGGGTGGACACTCGAGCTGCGCAAGGAGTATTTCGGGTTCTTGCGGCGTGCCCACGAGTGGAGCGGGGGCGCGAGCTTCCAGGGTTTCTTGAACAACATCGAAACGGACGCATTCGAGAACGCCACCGATTCCGAACGCCTCGCGATCGAAGCCACGGGTGCCCGAGCACCGTATAAGGCTCCCACCCTGCCGAGACCACACGGTCCCGGCTGCGCGTGGTCGAAGGACGAGATCTTCGCCCTTGCCTCCTCGAAGCTGAAATCCGGGCGAAGCTTCGAGGACGGCAAACGCGCGTTTGCGGCGGCGCGGTGCATCGTCTGCCACCGGTTCGGCGGCGACGGCGGCGCGACCGGTCCGGACCTGACCCAGGCCGCCGGCCGGTTCGGCGTCAAGGATCTCGTTGAGTCGATCGTCGAACCCAGCCGCGTCATCTCCGACCAGTACCGGGCGTCGGTCATCGCCACCGACACCGGCCGCGTCGTCACCGGCCGAGTGGTCAATGAGTCGGGCGACTCCTTGATCGTCGTCACCGACCCGGAGGATTCGAGCAAGGTCGCCGAGATCCCCAAGAAGTCCATCGAAGCCGTCAAGCCCTCGCCAGTCTCGCTAATGCCCGAGAAACTGCTCACACCGCTGAATGAAAACGAAGTGCTCGACCTCCTCGCCTACCTTCTCTCACGCGGGGACGCGACCGACAGGATGTTTCGGTCGCGCTGACGTGGAAGAGCCAGCCCGATGGCACACCGATAGCTCGCCTGCGACTACGGAGGACTTCCAAACACTCAAAGTGGAAGTCAGTCGGAGGGAGCCGCGCAATCCTGGGTCACGACGGCTTGTTGTGTTGCCAGCAGGTCCTCGAGCCGCCGCTGAAGCTCGGCCACTTCATCGCGAGCGCCGCGGGTTTCGGGGATCCAGGTGCACAGCTCGACGGGCTTCTTCGAGGGCGAGTTTCCAGTTCCGGTTCGACGGCGGAGAGGTCGTTGACCTGCCAGGCATTCTTGGCAAACTGGATAAAGGCCGAGCATAAGGAAAGGTGGGCTGTTGCTTGATCGGGATGTCTCAAGACGAAGATGTGGGCGAAAGCATGCAGCCGATCGGCGGTGAGTCGGGCCTCGTCCAGATCGCCCGATTTCCGTTCTTCCGCAGCACGTCTCACCAGGAAACCGGTGAAATCGTAGCCGGCTTCGGATTCCCGAGATGGGGTGGTTCCCTTGCGGCCGGTCGTCGTACGGACGACCTCGGCGAACAGCGTTCCCCAGCCTTCAGCGGACAGACGATGAGCGTCGAGGGACAATAACCGCAAGAGCGCATCGACCCCATCCACGCCAGCGGGCATGTTCGGTACGGACGAGGCCGCGACGTGGAAGCGACGGAGGTCATCATGGGCCAACACGCGCCGGACAGCGATCTCCGGATTGTCGACCGGCACGGTGGCATCCGCGAGCATGCGATTGTTCGCAATGACCAGGGACCGGGCCCGTTCAGACCGGCCCAGCCGATCCTCCAGCACGGCGAGAGACGCGCGGCAGTCCGCCAACTTGGTGATCACCAGCGTGTCGGGTTGGAGGAGGAGCAGGGTTTCCCCCAGGGCGACGGCTCGGCCGAGGTAGCTCGCGGCTCTCCTTCGCGTGACCTTCATGGTCAGCGACCATCGCGGCCACCTCGAACGTGTCCAGGTGGCGAGCCAGGATCTCCGGGTCACTCGGGGCCTCCGAGACAACCCTTTCCCAGCTCGCCAAGGACTCGACGAGCAAGGGATGAGCTTCTCCGGATCTCCCCTGTTCGAAGAGAAGGCAGGCCAGGTGATGGTCCGCCAACGCCAGTCGCCGATGAAGCATCGGATGATCGGGACGGCGCACGGCGAGTTCGAGACAAAGGTTCCGCGTCCGTTGAAGGAGGGGAATCAGGCTGACTCGCGAAGCATGAGTCGCACGAAAAGGTGATTCCCCCCGACTCATCGCGATGAAGTCACCCAGGACCATGTCGGCGATGGCGAAATCGGCCTCAGCCCGGATTCGTTCCGCCTCGGCATGCCTCCAGAGAAGGACGATTGCGACAAACCCGGTCGTAAGCGTCAGCGCCAAGCTCGCCGCGAGCGTCGCGACGACTCGGGCGCCGGTGGCACCATTTCCAGGCCTTTTCCAGCAATGACACGGGGCGTGCCAGGATCGGGCGTCCGTCGAGCCAGCGTCGGAGGTCCTCCACCAGAGCCTCGGCCGAAGCATAACGTCGGCCCGGATCCTTCCGAAGGCAGGTCAAGCAGATCGTCTCGAGGTCGCGGGGGATCGCCGAGTTGAGGCGCCGCGGCGGCACTGGTTCCTGCCCGCGGACCTGATCGAGCGTCTCGATCGTTGAGGCTGCCTGGAACGGCGGGCGGCCGGTAAGGAGCTCGAACAGAATGGCCCCCAGGGCATGAATATCAGTCGCCGGTCCCAACTTGCTACCCGATGCGGCCGTCTGCTCGGGGGCCATGTAGGAGGGCGTGCCGCGTGGACCGGCCAGGCTCGTCTCCGAGGAATCCGGCTCGTCCGAGAGAGCGAGGCCGAAGTCGGAGACCCGGGGAATCACCTGGTCCCATGCCGCATTCTCCTCGCAATCCAGGAGGATGTTTGAAGGCTTCAGATCGAGATGGAGCACGCCCCGCCCGTGGATGTACCCGACCGCGCGGGCGACAGTCTCCACCAGTCCCGCGGCGACACGTGGCGAAAGTGGCTCCGCGAGGCGCTTCTTGAGACTTCCGCCAGGAATGTATTCCAGGACGAGGAAGAACCAGCCGTCCTCCTCGCCAAAATCGAGGAGCGCGACAACGTTGGGGTGCCGGATGCTCGACACCGCACGCGCCTCGCGTAGCCAGCGACGACGAGCGATCGGGAATGCATCGGAGCCGACGGCGGCCGGAAGGACCTTCAACGCGACCAGACGATCCAGCCCCGTCTGGGTCGCCAGGTAGACCACGCCCATCGCACCTCGGCCCAGCTCCTGGTGAATCTCGAAACCCGGGATCCGCGGCGAACGCTTCATCCCGGGCAACACCAGCGACCGATCAGTGCTCTGATGGGCGAGACGCTCCAAGACTTCCCAGCATTCCGGGCAGTGCTCGATATGCTCCTCGATCGCCTCGTAGGCCGGATTCTCGGGCGCGAGGGTTCCGAGTGAGCGCAGGGTCCTCTCGCCAGGGCAGGGCGACATTGTTTTCTGCCTTCCTCGATCGAAGTCCCATCACCAACCGGCCGGCCAATGTTCGGATACGCGCCGACCTTCTTCATTGAGCATTCGGGCGACCCGCTCCCTGGCGGCATAAACCGCGGTACGGGTCATTCCCAGCGTGTTGGCGGTAAGCTCGACCGTCCAGTCCTGGACGGCCACCAACCAGAACGCCTCCCACGTCGGGGATTTGACTTTCGCTCTCACCGTGGCCTGGACATTCCTGGCCTCGTCGATCAGGAAGAGATGATGCCGGTCGGCGAGGTCTCCGACGTCCTCGGTCTCCATCATCTCGAGCGCGGTTTCGGGCTCGACGACCCTAGTCGGTTCATCACGCTCGTCGAGGCAGAGGAGACTGGCTGTCTTCCGTTGCCTCATGAAATCCACGACGCGGGAGGTGCAAAGCCGCCGGAGCCAGCCCCGGAAGGTCCCGTCGGGATCGTAGCGGAAGGTCTGCATGCGATTCGCCAGCTCGATCCAGATGCGCTGGCAAACCTCATCAATGGATTCCTCATCCAGACCGTACTCGCGGCACCAGCGCCTCAGGAGCGGGTCATACCGGCCCCGGAAGCGGGACCAGGCCGGATCGTTCCGCCAGTCGGCGACCTCTCTCAGCAACGTTGGACTCGTTGAGCCGTCCTCGACCCGCAACATCGCCGACTGCTCCGTGGGCGGAAAGGGCTATGATGAAAGGACTTGGAGACACCCGTCTCGTTTCTTTCGAAATCCGCGCGGAATCGATTCGTAAAAGAGATAGAGGGAATCGATTCCGACTTCCCTGAGAGCACACATCGTATGACCGGAAGGATCGGAAAACAAGATCCTCCCCAGAAGCCGGTGCGCGCGGGAAGGGTGCAGACACCGTGACGCAGCTACATGGGGTTGCTGTTTTGCAACTCTTTGGGGAATCACATCACCACTGAAACGAGAGTCTCGTCTCATGATCCAGAAGTTCTTGTTGCTTCTTGTCTTTCTCTACATCAGCCAGACCAACTCGGCGCGAGCTGGACTGATCGCATATTGGTCGGGCAATGGCAATGCGAACGACTCCACGGGAGCTCACGACGGGACGATGATCAACCGTGCCGGCTACGGTGCCGGCATAAACGGCCAACAGGCATTTCAGTTCAATGGCGTAAATCAGTACATGTCTGTGCCCGCGTCCACCGACTTTGCCTTCGGGACCAGTTCCTTCGCCATCGGACTCTGGGCCAATTTCTCGGCGATCAAGACAGGACCGATCACGAGTGCACCGAATGTCTTAATCGCAAACACCGATGGCGCTGGTGATCTCAACAAGTGGATATTTTTTTACGACGGTAGCGGGCATCTTGTCTTCCACATCAATAGCCCCGCGTCGGGTCCGATATTCCTCAGCTCCCCGATGACATTCACTCCCACGGTGGGGGACTGGAATTATTACTCGGTCACGGATATCGGCGGCACATACACCTTCTACGCGGATGGTAACTCTCTCGGGTCAGTGACGAACCTTACGAGCATCCCCTTCGCGAACGCACCGTTGACGATCGGTGAGGCCAACGATGGGCCGACGGGACACTTGGGATACTTCGACGGACTGATACAAGATGTTCAGATCAGCTCGATTCCCGAACCGCCTTCGATCGTTTTCGCCGGGCTGGGAGGCCTGGTAATGGTTGCTTACCGATTGTGGCGGAGCCGACGGATGAGTTCCGCGTCTCCGTTTTCCGCCCGTGGGATCTGATAGGTCCTCCCTCGGCGAAGAGGCTGGTTGAACCTGGATCGAGAACGCCCATGAGCGCGACTTCCGTCAGCCTTCTGGATCGGCTCAGAGCGGCACGACCGGACGACCCCGATTGGCGCCGGCTGGAAGAAATCTACCAGCCGCTGATTCGTCGCTGGCTTGGACGTGTCCCGGGAATTGGTGACGAAGCCGACGACCTCACGCAGGAAGTATTCCTCGTCATGGTTCGCGAGATCCCTCGGTTCGAGCACCAGAGGGAAGGCTCATTCCGAGCGTGGGTCCGGCAGGTCACCGTGAACGTCTTGCGTAATCATCGGAGGCGACAATTCCGCCGACTGGCTGTCGGGCTGGACCCCTGCAATGCTTTTCTCGAGGGACTGACCAAACCGAACAGCGAGCTCGCCCGCGAGTGGGATCTCGACCACGACCGCCACATCTTTCAGGAATTGCAGATGACTGTGCGCCCCGAGTTTGCATCATCCACCTGGGAAGCGTTCCGCCGGTTCGCGCTCGACGGGGTGCCGGCGTCACAGGTCGCGGCGGAACTGGGCCTGAGCGTCAACGCCGTGACCCTCGCCAAGTCACGAATCCTCAAGCGGTTACGCGAAGAGGCGGGCGACCTCCTGAGATAATTCCCCGGCTCCGAGACAGGTCACGCTCCGAGCCGACATCTCTCTATTAGTCACCAACCGTTCGACAGACCCTAACAGTCGGAAAGGGAATTGTGATGAGCAACGACGTTGTGTTGCATCCAACCGATCAGGCCTTACGGGATTTCAGCCTGGGCAAGCTAGGCGACGAGGCGGCGGATTCGGTCAACAGTCACCTGGAAGAGTGTTCCGAATGCCAGCAGCGGGTGGCCAGTATGTCGTCCGACAGCTTTCTCAGTCGGCTCCGTAACGCCCGAGGACAACACGACGAATCGCCCCCCCTCATGTCCGACGCAACTACCCGGAGACCGACGGTGGGAGATCCATCACGGCCCAAAGTCCAGACCGACACGCTTCCCCCCGACCTGGCCGACCACCCCGACTATCAGATCCTCCGCGAGCTCGGCCGGGGAGGAATGGGCGTGGTCTACCTGGCCCACAACCGGCTGATGGGCCGTGACGAGGTGCTCAAGGTCGTCAGCAAGCACCTGATCGAACGAAAAGGGGTCCTCGAGCGGTTCACGCGCGAGATCCGTTCCGCGGCTCGACTGATGCACCCAAACATCGTGCACGCCTATTCCGCCTTCCGGCTTGGCGAGAGCGTCGTCTTCGCGATGGAATACGTCGAGGGACTCGACCTGGCGAAGCTGGTCAAGGCGAAAGGGGTCTTGCCCGTCGTGAACGCCTGCAACTACGCCTATCAGGCCGCGCTCGGGCTCCAGCACGCCCACGAGCAGGGGATGGTCCACCGCGACATCAAGCCGGGCAACCTGATGCTCTCTCGGAAGGGGGAGAAGGCGATCGTCAAGGTGCTCGATTTCGGCCTGGCCAAGGCGACCCGCGAGAGCCCGATCGACGGCGGCCTGACCCACGAGGGTCAGATGCTGGGCACGCCCGACTTCATCGCGCCCGAGCAGATCCGTGACGCCCAGTCGGCTGGCATCCAGGCCGACATCTACAGCCTCGGCTGCACCCTCTACTACCTCCTGAGCGGCGCCCCGCCGTTCGAAGCCACAAGCCTCTACGATCTACTCCAAGCCCACTTCTCGACGGACGCCCAGCCTTTGAACCTGGTCCGGCCCGATGTTCCGGCCGAGCTCGCGGCTCTGGTCGCCAAGATGATGGCGAAAGAGCCGGGCCGACGTTTCCAGTCTCCCGCTCAGGTCGCCGAGGCGCTCAAGCCTTTCATCAAGAGGGCGGCCACGACGACGAAGCCCGAGGTTTCCGCGCTCGGAGAATCTGGATTGCCACCCGAGAGGATTCATGCCATCCCCGCGACCACCGAGACCGACACAGAGCCGAATCGACTGACCACGAGACCTGCGGAATCGCATGGAACTTCGTCGGTCTCGCCGTCGCTGACGCATGGCGAGCCCCCTGAGCCGGATCGAAGCGGTGATGTTCTCGCCCCCGCGAGAGTCCTGGCACCCGGCCGACGCCCGCCCCGAAACTCATCGTCGATCCTGCTTGCAGCTTGTGCGTCGGGTCTCGTACTGCTCGGGATCATCATCGTGATCATCACCAAGAACAGCCGTGTGACGATAGATACCGAGACCGGCAATACCGTCATCTCCATCAATAAGAAAAAGAGCACATCAACAGGGAACGAAGGTGTCGATGTCGGAAACCCTGATGCCATCGACCGTCGGGAGAACGAGGCGGTCGGACCGGCTGCAAAGGGCGTGGCAAGCGTTCCGAATCGAACAGCGACCATCATGGACGGGGTCTGGGTCGTTAAACAGGATGAACTGATCGGGAAGAACGGAGTCGTTCTCCTGGGCGACGCTTCCTGGTCGAACTACGACATGAACTTCAAAGCCCGGATCGGTACTGGTGACCGGTTCAGGGCGATTTTTCACTACACGAGCCCGGGTGACTACTGCATTCTTGAAGTCGGCGACGCCAGCGGACAAGAGGTGTCGGTTCAGGTCTATCAGAACGGGCAAAGGCGCCATTTAACCGAGGTCGAAAAGGAAATCCCGACCGTCGGAGGGGTTTGGTACGACGTCCGTATCGAGGTCCGTGGACCGGCTCACAAGTTCTATCGCGATGACAGCTTGTTGTTTACCTATTTCGACGAAGAGTTCACGAAGGGGAGGGTCGGATTCTCGGTGATTTCGACCGTCCACTTCAAAGATATCGTCATCACCGCACCAGACGGAACACGCTATTGGAACGGCCTACCGGACCGGCTCGTCGATGCTCAAGGAAAGGTCACTTGGAGAGAGCGGGAGATCGGGTTGGCTAGACTTCATTCGACCGAAGCAAGACCTGCTCGACAGCCCAGTGAGGGGAGAGCCGTCGTTTCCCCAACAGAGGGGCTGGCGTCGGGATCGGCAGGCGTACGATACGACGTTGCCGCGAAGAGACCTCCCACATCGGGCGTCAAGCCGGCGCCGGTATCGACCAATTTGATCGGCATGAAGCTGGCCTTGATCCCGTCCGGCGAATTCTTGATGGGCTCGCCCGATCCCAACGCTCCCCCGAATGAGAAGCCCGAGCACAAGGTGCGGATCACCACGCCGTTTTTCGTGGGAGTGACGGAGGTGACGCAGGCCCAATACGAGGCAGTGACGGGAAACAATCCGAGCTATTTCTCTCCGAAGGGCGAGGGGAGGGACAAGGTGGCCGGCAAGCCCCACGGCGATTATCCGGTCGAGCAGGTTTCCTGGTTCGACGCGGCGCTTTTCTGCAATGGCTTGAGCAAGAAAGAGGGCCTCGCGCCCTACTACCGGCTGAACGGGGAAGAGGTGATCGTGCCGGACCCGAGGGGTCGCGGCTACCGGCTGCCGACCGAGGCGGAATGGGAATTTGCCTGCCGTGGCGGGAAATCGGGGGTATACTCCCCCGGTCCCGAACCGCTGGTGGAGTATGGATGGTTCAGAGCGAACTCCGAAGGGAGTACTCACCCCGTGGGCAAGAAGCGCCCCAACGAGTTTGGGTTGTTCGACATGGCGGCCAACGTCTGGGAGTGGTGTTCCGATGAGTATTCAGCCGAGTATTACAAGCACTCTCCGGAGTTAGACCCGATGGGGCCTTCCGGTATGTTCAACCCGGGTCAGGCGTGGGGGAAGTGGCTGGCGCAGCCCGCAGCGCGCGAGTTGGTGGTCGAACCGCGGCGGGGTCGTCCCGACCGATAAGAGCCTCGTCTGCGGATTTCGCGTGGCCCGGACTCAAATCGCGACACAGGATACGGAGAAGCTACGGGTACCAACCGCGAAGGCCGAGGCCGACAGTGTCTCTGCGACAGCGATCAAAGACACCCCGATCCCACGGCCATCCTCAACAATCGCCAGCACCCCGATGATCAAACCGGTCCCGTCCTCGACGAGGCAGACGCCAGCACCTCCCGTCGCGAAGGGTTCGCCGGAGGAACTGCTCAGGTCTCGCGGCCTGACGCGCACCGGCGCGTACTTCGTGCTCCCGTCAGAAGTCGATGTCCTCGAGCAGGCCAAGTCGATTCGCTCCCTGATCGACCAGATGGCCCGGGCCTTCGAGCTATACGCGCTGGTCCTTCAAAGCCAGATGCAACTCGCGGACGCGGAAGCTTTCCGAATCCTGCGCAGCAACCAGGTCGACGCCTCGAACAAAGATCTGTCCACCATGCCCAGTGGACCGAAGGCCAGCTCGTTGCAGAACGACTTGTATCAGGGCGCCCGTGCATTTCGCGACGGGCTCGAGCGGGAGCGCGATGCTGCCGCCCGTACCGTCGAGTTGCTCCGGAGCCAGCAGGTTCCCCCGGAGCGGAAGGCCGAGCTTGCCAAGGATTTCGCGGCGAAGCGGTCGGACTTCCTCAAGGCGGAGGGCGAGTTGAGGCCGATCTACGACAAGGCCATGACCGAATACCGTAAATTGCATGCCGATCCCACCGTCAAGGAGGCCCTGGATGCTTTCAAACGGTCGACGAAGGCGGCGGCGTTCCTCGGTCCTTCGAGGGAGTTCCAGAGGGCTATCGATGCGATCAAGGCAGCGGAACGGGCCTATTCGCCCGAGACCGCCGCACCGAAGAAGAAACGAAAGCCGTCGAAGCCTTGAGCCGGCCCGCCGCGGAGCACAGGGTGGTCAGAGGTGCCATGGGGAGTTTGCGACTCCCCATGGCGACGCGAGAGGATGGCGAGGGTGGTATTCGGCGTGGCTCCTGTGAGGGATCGGGTCCTGGCACAGGCTTCCAGCGCGTGTGCGGGTCGTGCGTCACGGGCAAGATGCCCGTGTCACAGAAGGGACCTCACCAATCTCCCGATATGAGCCCTGGCGCCGGGCCGCTTCTGGAGCATACCCACGACTGGGCCGCCCTGAATTCGGGTGACGGCACGATGGCCCGAGTGGATCAGCTCGGACCTTCGGAATTCGAGCACAGGGCCCAGGGCACGAACCGGGACGATGCGGCGGGTTCGGCGAATGAGCGGGGAGTCTGGTCGGGTCAGATCGGCTCTGTGTCCAGGGCGTGTTACTTCTTGCGATGACGGATGCGGCTGCGCATGCGGCGCTTCTTACGCCCCACTTTGCGACGTCCTTTGCCTCGTCAACGACTGGCCATGCGTTCTCCTCTGGGATCTCGGGAAGACGGAATCCGGATCGCCTTCAATCCGCCCCCGGCCGGGTAGCCGGGAGAAATGCCAAAACGCTGATTGTATACCGAGATCGCTCCGGGCCTCAAGGCCGAGGTGCCTCGGAGTCGCCGGGTTCTTCCGATGCCGTCGACCGCATCATGTCACGAAACTTCCGGCGCGAGCCGGAGTAGGCGAGCAATTCGAAACCATTGCGCCAGTGCCAGAGCATGCTCGAGTCGTTCCCCAGGATGAACGAGCTGATCAGTTTCGTGTAGCCGAGATCGTGCAGACCCTGCGAGGCTCGGGACAGGAGTGCCGTACCGATTCCGTAACCGGCGTGCCAGGGACCGACGAAGATCCAGGTCAAATGGGCGTGGCCCAGCCGCTGCTCGACGCAGTCGAGAGGCGGCGGGGTCTTCCAGCGGAGACTCCAAAAATCGTCCAGGTCGACGGGAGGAATCAAGGTGACCAGGATCGCGCCGATGGGATGATCGTGTTTCTGGCTCAGGGCGACGTGGCATGCGGGATGGATGATCGGCCCGTCTCCGCCTTCACGCGTGAATTTCAAACAATCCCGCGATGCCTCGAGCCGACGACGATCGCTCAGGCTCGCGAACGGTTGGACTCGGTAGAAGGAGGCGGCGAAGATTCGTGAGAGTCGGGGCCAGTCGTCATCCTCCATCCGGCGAATTGTCACCGGATCCTGGCTGTCGATTTCTACGGGGATCTCGTCTGGCTGGGGACGAAGCTCCAGCCGAGCGTGGTAGAACTTGGGCCGCGGTGACAGCCATGCGGTCTTGTGAGAATACTCGTACTTGTAGGCCGGATTGTGCGGCAGCCGGTGGAATTGTCTCCAGCTCATCGGCAATTTGATGACCGAAAACCAGCGGTCCAGCATGGGCTATCCGAATCGGTTCCTGGAACGATCGACCACGGGCCGGTACACCCAGCACCCAAGCCCCATTGGACCAAGCCTCGCCGATCCCGGCCAGATCCCCTCAAACCTACAATCGCCAGATTGCCTCAAGTTCGAGAGAGAACCTGCCGACCGAAATGAAGAGATGCCTCCAAAATCGCGTCGCCGAGACGGACGACATCTTATAGGATAGCGCCGCGTCTGGCCGATGATGGGATAGTCAGGACGTCGGCCGGACCAGGATGCCGGCGCAAGCGGGGAAATCCGCGCGACCCTAGGATGGGGAGATCGGGACCGATGACGCACCGCAGGGCGGCGGTCTGGACCGAACGCTTTCTGCTGATGCTCATCCTGGCTAGCCTGGCCGGGAGCCTCAATCTCGTCCTGTCCATGCATCGTCGCTATTTCTCATCGCGTTCCCCGTCGAAAGCCCAACTCTCCCAATCGCCTCTGCCTCCAATTCCTACACCAGAGTCCTCCGCTGCCGAGGTTGCTTCAACCTCTGTATCTTCCCCACTTCCCGTCAAACCCACGGAAACCCATCTGACACCACCTGCCCCACCTGCCGAGGATCCGACAATCAAGTTGTTGGCCGGGTTGGCTCGCGTGACCGCGAAGGAGCTTGATGCGGCCCACGGGGCGGATCGACGCGCGGCGAAGCTGGAAATGGCCGCCACAGCCGCGATCGCGGACTCCGAGCGGTGGAAGCGTCGTGAGCTGCTGGTCCGGCAGCAAGTCGCCGCATTGACCCAACGGGCCAAAAAGCTCGAACAGGGCGACCTGGAAATGGAAGTGGAGCGGGACGTCCTGGCACAGGAGCGGGACGCCTTGAAGGCGGCCCTCACCAAGGCGGGCCAGCGGTCGGGGAACTCCATCTTGCCGTACAAGGGGCCCAATGGTACCTGGCGGCGGCCGATCGTCATTGAGTGTGTCGGCAATGTCGCGGTGCTCCAGCCTGAGGGGAAAACCTTCTCGCGACTGGAGCTTTCACCGTTGATCCACCCACGATCCAGCCCCGTTGTGCTGGCGATCGCCCGCGAGATGATGCACATCCAGCAATCCGCCACGCCCGACGGTGCCCCGGCCGTACCGTACCTGGTTTTCCTGGTGCGCCCGAACGGGATCCGACCCTATTATGAGGCTCGTGCTCGGTTGGAGCCGTTAGGAATTGCGTTCGGATACGAGCTGGTCGAGCAAGACCTGGTCGTGGACATCCCCGATTTCGATGACCTGTCAACGTGGGACGGGAGCTCTCCACTGGCAAAACCCGCCCTGGCCTCCTCGAACGCGAAGCCGCGCTCCGGCTGGCCCGCGTCGTCGACCGCCGACGGCTCGGGGAGCGATCGCACTCCCATCTCGGGAGCCTGGCCCCCAACGGATCCCACATCATCCGGCGGCTCCGTGACATCCGGTTCCTGGCCGTCGAGTCGAGGGAACGGGGGGCTGGCGGAATCGGGCTCCAGTTTGGAACGCAGCACCCTGGCTCAAGGCGGTCCATTCCAGGGCAGTTCGGGAGCATCTGGCTCCGATTCGGGTCAGACCTCCAATTCACGGCCGCCGCACAGAACTCGCCCTGGGAGGCGACTCCGGCCGGGGCCGTTCGCTGGGGAGTGCGAGCCGCGGCGGGAGCGACGAGACGTCTCCGCAAGATTTTGTCTGGCCGGGGAACTCGCGAAATGCCAGCCCGGGTGGTGCCGCCGGACCGAGTGCCGTAGGCACGGGATCTGCCAGAGATCCCATCGTGGGAGGCCCTTTTGGGTCGATACCGGCGACGGCAGGCACCCTCTCCCCATCGGCGAATGGGGCGGGAGCGGGTGGTGCGGGAGATGCCGGGGCGCCGTTGGGTCCCATGTCGTCCGGGTCGGCGGGCCAGAGGGGATACGGGAAGGGGACGGCTGGTACGACGATCGGTCGCCCCGGTCTGTCGTCGGGCACCTTGTCCGGGATAAGGCCTGACGGTCAAGGCGAATTTGGGTCAGGCACGGGAGGAGTCAGAGCGATCTCGGGCGGTCGTCCCGGCTCGAGCCTTACGGGTGGGAGCTCGCCTGGCCAGGCCCCGGGATCCGGATCGGCCGCCAGTGGTTCGGGCTCTGCGCCCGGTTCCCGTTCGACATCGGGACTCGCTGCCAATGGTTTCGGCCCCGGCGGGCCCGACCCGCTGCCGGACCTGGAGCCCGCTCAAGACGGCCCAGTCCCGCCGCCCGCGACCGGCGGGCCGATGTCCGGACCGCCTTCCGGTCCCGGGGCCACACAGGCGTCCTCGCGGCCAGGCGCAAATTCCCCCAGAACGGGTTCCAACTCGCAGGGCAGCTCGTCCCCCTTGACGATCAGCCTGGTACCTCAAGGTCAACCGGGGGCGGGCGCGACGAATCCGCCGGGCGTTGGGCAGCCCCCAGCGAGTGCCCCGGGTTCGTCGACCGAGGTACCCGGCTTCAGCGCCTATCCGGCCGGAGGTTCCGCTCTCGGGGGTTCAGCATCCGGATCAGGAAACGTGGGATCGAGTCCTGGAGGAGGCTCCGGCTCAGGACCTGCCGAATCGCCCGCAAAGGGCGGCACAGGGTCGCCTCCCGACTCGACCGACTCGCCTGCCTCAACCGGTCCCGGGAGCCCTCCTCCATCGGATGGCCAATCGGTCTCCGCCCAGCCCGGCGGCCTGAGCGGGTCGAGCGGATCGAGGACCAGTACGGTGAGTTCATCGTCCTCGGTATACGGGCCGTTGAGCTCCCAATCGGGCACGACGACATCCCTGGACTCGACCCCGTCATCGAACAGCTCGGAGAGTTCCGACAACCTGCTGGGCTCGGTGATTTCGAGCGCGTCTGCGTCGAGTTCGAGTAGCCTCTCCAACAGCTCGATGGGGGGGCAGTCGGGGAGTGTGGGGTCACCGCCAACCAGCACGGGGATGAGTCTGCCGAGCCTGAGTCTGAATCCGGATCCCGACTCCGAGCCCGATTCATTGAAGGAGCTCGCCGTTCCGATGATCACGCCGCCGGATCGGCCCCCGGGAGCGATCGACGTCCCGTTCGAGATCGTGGTCGTCTGCCGCCACAACGACCTGCTCTTGCATCCGGGTGGATATCGTCTCACCGCGCAGGCGTTGCGCGAAGGGGGCAGCAAAGGGATCAACCAGCCCAGCTTGCTCCAGCGGGAGCTTCGCGCTCTTGTGCAACGTCGGGCGGAGATCGACCCGCTGATCCGACCGAAGCCGTCGGTGAAGTTCCTGGTGGAGAACGACGGGGGCAGGACATTCTGGATGGCCCGGCGCCAGTTGATGTTTTCCGGCCTGGACTGGCCGATGTCGCTTCAGGTCGCGGGGACGCAGAGCCCGCACGTTTTCAATGAGGAAACGTGGGATGAAGTCAGCCGATGATGTGAATGAGCTGGGTGATCGCGACCCCAAAGGCGAGTCGCCAACCTCACTCGAGACGGGGAGCCCCTCGGAGGAACCGCGCGTCGCGATACCGGCCACGGCCATGCGCCGGAGGGCCATAGGGCAATTGGCGAGCGTGGTCGTCGCGATCGTGGCGATCACCGCCTACGTCCATCTCGGTCCCAAACCGGCGGATCAAGGCGACTCCGCGACGCCCCCGCAGGTCGAGCCGCCGCCAGCCGTCGTTCCACAGCCCGGACCCAGCCAGGGTAATGGACCATCAGCCTCCCAGGCCGATGAGGCGCCTCCGACGACGAAGTCGTCTTCGGTTGCAAGTGACGCCGAGGCTCCTGCGGCCGCGCCGGCGGCATCGCCGGCACCCCAGATCGATCGGGCCAAGGTCGCCGTGGCCGAATCGGCGCTCGACGCCGCGAGTCGGGACCGCGCGCGGGCCGATGACCGCGCGGCCGAGTCGGCCCGTCGTCTGTCGCGGGCCGCCAACCAGGCCGCGCTCGATGCCCTTCGCGCGAGAAAGCTGGGCTTTCAGCTCCGCGATCCCTCGACGAGGATCGCTCAGGCCGCGGTGCGCGGCGGGTTCCTCCGCGGAGAGAGGGACAAGCTCGCGACCGAGGTGGCCACTCTGCGGAGCATGCCTCGACCCAAGTCCAAGTCCATTCTCAGTAAGAGCCCCGTGGCCCGGCCGGCCGCCGACGAAGAATTCCACTTCGAGCTCCGCCGCAACCGGATCAGCTTCATCGACCTCGACCAGCTCATGGAGAAGACGCGAGCCGATGCCCAGATCCGCATCCGCATGTCCGATCGATTCGGAGCCATCGGCGCCAAGGTCGGGCCGGTGGGTGCATTCTCACTCGCCTACGAGCTCGTCCCCGGCGTGCCCTCGAATGTCGAAGAGCTGATCGATCGCCGAGCGATCCGTCGCTTCGAGCTCAAAGGCTGGGAGCTCGTCCCTGAGTCCGACAACCGAGGCGAAACCTATGAGGGGACGCAGAACCCGATCTCGGAGTTCACTCGCGCCGTCAACCGGATCAACCCCGACCGCGCCACAATCACGCTGTGGGTTTATCCTGATAGCTTCACCCTCTATCGCCGCATTCGCAACGACCTCGTCGATCGAGGATTCAGCGTCGCCGCCAGACCCCTGCCCGACGGCCTGGCCATCCGCGGCAGCCCGATGGGAACGCAGTCGGCGGCGCAGTGATCTCCACTCCCGACATTCGGTCGAGACTTCCGAACCTGCGAGGGTTCATCTGGGTCCGACCGGTGGCGTGGGCCAGGAGCAAAACGACAGCCAATTCCGCTCTGGTCTTGCCCCGGGATCTACTATGGATTATTCGGGGTGTGGATCGATGATGGCTGGCGGATCGAGAGGCGTTGGCGGGCTCGGGCGAGACGGCGAGGAGTCACATGGCGACGAGTGGGGACGGTGAAGGGGAACCGACAAGCGGAACATCGGGTGTACCCGCGCAGGACAATGAGGTCGATCTTCGGGCGTATGTCTATGTCGCGCTGATGGTTATCCTCGGCTCGACCACCGCGGCAGCGGCCCGGTACATCGTCCGGGAGCTACCGGTGGTATGGGTGCCAGTGGTGCGGTTCGGGGTGAGTGGGATCTGCCTTTTGGCAGTGGTGCGTGATCTGGGCGGCCTGGCGCGGATCGTCCGGAGGGACGGTCTGCTCTTGCTCACCGCAGCGTTGCTGGCCGTGCCGGTGAACCAAGGGTTTTTCCTCAATGCGGCGCGTCTGGGACCAACCTCCCACGTGGGCCTCTTTTATGCGACCTGTCCCCTCGTCGTCCTGTTCCTCGCCTGGATGATGCGACTGGAGCGACCCGACCTGGGCCGGCTCTGGGGCGTTCTGGCAAGCGTGCTGGGCGTCGTCGTCATTGGCGTAGGAAGCGCCTGGAATTCAGGTGGGGCGCCCGCGGAGAGCCGGGCCGTGGTGATGGCCGACCTCCTGCTGATCGGCGCGGTTCTCTCGTGGGGCGGATATCTGACCGTTAGCAAGCCGTTGATCATGCGGCATGGCTCGCTGCCCGTCCTCACGGCGACGTTTCTCTTGGGATCCCTCCTCGACCTTCCGATCGCTCTCCTGGCCTCACCCCAGATTCCGAACCTGGCCCAGGTTTCGGCACCGGCGTGGATCGCCCTGGCGTTCCTCACCCTGTTCATCACTCCGGTCAACCTTGCCTGTCAGAACCTTGCCCTGCGCCGGCTCGATGCAAGTCAGGTGGCCAATTTCAGCAATGTGTCGCCGATCCTCACGGTCGTGTGGGGAGCCTGGCTGTTCGGTGAGGCGATGACCCCCAGTCTCATCCTCGGTGGGACTCTCACGCTCGCGGGCGTAGTCTGGACCGGTCGCAGCCGGCCTCGCCAGGTCCGCGCCGACGGGACCAAGGTCCGCACCCGCCAGCTCGACGCTCCGAAATTGCTCCGCGTCGTTCCCTCGGTTTCCACCGGCCGCTGAGGATGCCCGGAGGGAGGGAAGCCCCGGATGTCGTCTTCCCGGTCTTCACTGACAAGGACTCCGCGAAGGGGAGGCCTGGCGGTCTACACGACCAGTCACGGTTTCGGACATCTGAACCGTACTGCCGCGGTCGTGAACCGAATTCCCGGCACGGTTAGCGTGTCGATCCGTTCGCACGCGAATCTCTTCGACCTCTGGCGTCATCGCGTGACGCGCTCGATCGAATTAGGCGAGTTCGTATCCGACGCGGGAGCGGTCAATCCGCCAGGCGATAGTGCGGCGACCGACGGACCGGCGACGCTCGAACGGGCGATCCAGGTGCACTCTGAGGCGTTGGCGAGACTCGACGACGAGGTGACGTGGTTACGCGATCATTCGATCGCGGCTGTTCTGTGCGATGCTCCGGCCTTGCCGCTCGTGGCGGCCCGGCGCGCGCAGATCCCGGGTTTCCTCATGTCCAACTTCACCTGGGCCGACATCTACGCTCCGCATGCCCGGCTCGCCGGGCGGTGAGGCGCTTCGACTGGTCGTCGAGTTGCGCGCGGCCTATCGACAGGCCACGGCAGTATTCAGGATTCAGCCCGCCTTGAGGATGACCTGGCTGAAGCCGTCGGTCGAGGTGGGCATGGTCGCCAACCAGGGCCGCGACCGGCGTCGCGAGCTGGCGGGAAGCCTCGGCCTGACGACACGCGAGCGTCTGGTCTACCTCTACATCGGCCGATACGGCCAGAACGACCTGGACTGTCCCGATTGGGGCGGCTCGGCGCGCGGGGCGTTCATTTCGTCAGCTATGGCCCGATGCCAGACGGAAGGCCGGCGAACCTGCATCTCATCTCTTCGCCGGACTGGCCCGGCGGAGACTCTGATCGCGTCCTGTGACGTGGTCGTCGCCAAGGCCGGCTACGGTACTGCCTGCGAGGCCATGGCCAGCGGCACGCCGATGATATATCCTCCACGTCAGGGATTCGCCGAGTTCCGCTCGCTCGACCGTGCCCTGCGAGCCTGGGCGGGCGGAGTGCCGGTCTCCACTCGCGACTTCCAGGGCCTACGGCTCGAACACGCACTGGAGCGGGCGTTTGAGATCGATCCCGGACCGCCGCCGTTCCCGCCCGACGGAGCTGCCCGGATCGCCCGATATCTGACCAGACTTTGCCAGCACCCTGCGAAGACACCTTGCCCACCGGAGACGCTTCCATGAAAGTGGTGATTCATCCGGCCGTCGATTCCGACCGGCTCCAGGCTCTGCAAACCGCGGCGCCAGGAGGCCAGTGGGTCAATGCCGGGCTCGCCTCGGAGGCGGAGGCGGCCATGCCGGGTGCCGACGCGTTCATCGGCAAGATCACTCCGGCGATGCTGGCCCAGGCCGATCGTCTGCGCTGGGTGCAATCGTTCACCGCCAGCCTCGAGCATTACATGTTCCCCGAGCTCGAGGCCCATCCCTGTCAGCTCACCAATGTCCGGGGCCTCTTCGGAGACGTGATTGCCGACCAGGTGATGGGATACGTCCTCTGCTTCGCGCGCAACTTGCATCGATACATCCGCCAGCAGGTGGAGCATCGTTACGAGCCGGCGGGCGGCGAGTCGGCGCGGGTGAGCTCGGCGACCGGTCCGGGGTTGGTCAATGCGATGGATCTCGCGACGATCTATCTCCCCGACGCCACCATGGGAATCATCGGCATGGGCGGCATCGGCTGCGGGATTGCGCGTCGAGCCCGGGCCTTCGGGATGGCGGTCCGGGGCGTCGACCGATTCCCCGAGCGCGTTTCCGTGCCCGAAGGAGTCGAGGCTGTCATGGGGACCGACCGGCTCCCCGACCTGCTCGCCTGGAGCGATTTCGCGGTGATCGCGGCGCCCCAGACTCCCGAGACCACTGGCTGGTTCGATGCGAAGACTCTGGCTCACCTCCGACCCTCCAGCTACCTGATCAACATCGGCCGCGGGGCCATCGTCATCCTTGACGACCTGGTCACCGCCCTGTCGGCAGGCCGACTGGCCGGCGCGGCACTCGACGTCTACCAGATCGAGCCCCTGCCCGCCGATCACCCGCTCTGGGACTTCCCCAACGTGATCCTGACCCCGCACACTGCCGGATACTCGCCGGTCATCGCCGCGCGGCACCTCGCCACGCTCGTGGAAAACGTGGGCCGATTCGCCCGGGGCGAGCCGCTCATCAACATGGTGAACAAAGCGTTATGGTTCTAGAACGCTTCTCGAGTGAGTCTGCGCCCATCCCGGCGCTGGTGTACCGTCCGCAACCCGAGCGTGCGGCGCTCGAGGGCCGTATTCCTGATAACAGGTGGAAGAACAGGTGTGGCAAGGGTCCTCGATTCATCGGGATCTTTATTATAGATAAAATATTTTGTTATTTAGATCTATGGATTTACGTGCCTCCTTTTCGTGACCTGTGCGACGATCACTCCGTTTAGAAAATGGGGAGACCAGGCAACATGCGGAAGATGAGACTGACTCGATGGCCGGTTTCCCGGGGATCCTCCAGCGGGCAAAGCCATCGTAGAAGCCCATCTATTGGGGTCTATGGATACAAACTCTATCCAGAAAAGGGTTTACAGATTTAGGGAGTCGTACCAACCCAGGATGTTTCTCTCAGGAGCCAGCATGATGACGCAGCAATCGAGCGCGGGATTCGTCGCAGTCATCGGAGACGTTGAGTTTGACCGTCGGATCGATCGGTGCGGCCGAGGAGCCGAAGGTCAAGACCGAACGTGACATCGTGTACACCAAGGTCGGCGCGACGGAGTTGAAGCTCGACGTCGCCCGGCCGGCCCAGGGCGACGGCCCGTTCCCGGCGGTCTTGGTGATTCATGGCGGGGCCTGGCGCGGGGGGGATAAGGGGCACATGGGCCCGCTCTTGAACGAGTTCGCGAACCACGGCTATGTGGCGGTCTCGCCGCAGTACCGGTTCTGTCCCAAGGAGGTCTTCCCCGCCCAGGTCCATGACGTGAAGGCGGCGGTCCGATGGCTGAAGACCAACGCCAAGACGTATCGGGTCGACCCCGAGCGCGTGGGCGCGATCGGATTCTCTGCGGGCGGCCACCTGGCACTGATGCTCGGGGTGACCGGACCGAGCGACGGGCTGGAGGGGGATGCGGCCGCGGGGAGCTCCGGACACCCGGCTCAAGGCCGTGGTCAACTATTTCGGCCCGACCGACCTGGGGGCCAAGGATATCCCGGACCGCTCCAAGCCGCTGGTCCGGGATTTCCTGGGTGCCACGGCCGAGGAGAAGCCCGAGCTGGCGGCCAAGGCCTCGCCCCGGACCTACGTTTCCTCGGACGATCCGCCTATCTTGACATTCCAGGGGACGCAGGATCCGCTCGTCCCCTTCACCCAGGCGATCGAACTGGCCGAGGCGATGACCGCCAAGCACGTCCCGGGACGGGTCGAGTTGATGGTCGGGCGCAGCACGGTTGGGATGGCGCGGAGCTGGAGCACACCAAGGACGAAACCTATCGCTTCTTCGACCGGTATCTCAAGAGCGGCACCGGCGCGAAGAAGCCTTGAGAGTCCGCGCCAGGACTCAAGAAGCTGGGAGGAACGAACGAAGGCAGGCCATGCTTTGCCGAGCAGTCTCCTCGGCCCCGGGCGAGAAGTCGAACACTTCCACGGAGACCCAGCGATCATAGCCCGATTCGACGAGCGCTCGGAGGATCGGTCCGAAGTTCACGTCGCCCATGCCCGGGCCGCGGAGATTCACGTCCTGGGCGTGGAAATGGCCGGCCTGCGTCCCATAGCGCCGGATCAGCGCGGGGACCGTCTCGTCCGGCTCGCTGCTCTGGGCCTTGACGTCCAGATGCAACCGGAAGTGGGGGTGGTCAACGCGCCGGATCAGCTCCATCGCCTGGGCACAGGTATTGATGAAGTTCGTGTCGTTCGGTGCGAGCGGTTCCAGGCAGAGATCGACGTCCGTCGAATCCAGCACGGCCAGGACCTGATCGAAGACATCAATCGCGTAATCCACCCCGTGGTCGTAGGTGACGCCGGGTAGCAAGTCGCGCTGCTTGGGCGAGCCCAGCACCATCAGCGAGCCGCCCAGGTCGCGGGTCGCCTCCGCCAGCGCCACCAGGTAGCCTGCGGTCGCGCGCCGGACCGCCGGATCTGGCGATGTGAGGTAGAAGCCCTCGGTCTTCGCCAGTAGCCAGTGCAGCCCGATCGTCTCGAGGCCGGCATCTTCGACCTGGGCCTTCAACTCACGGCGCCGACTCGCGTTCAATTCGTCGATACGGGGCGCCAGGGTGAATGGGGCGATCTCCAATCCGTCGTAGCCCAGGCCCTTGACGGTCCGGCACACCTGTCCGAAATCCCAGCCCTCGAACAGCTCGTTGCAAATGCCCAGTTTGATCATCGGTCTTCGCGAGTTGCGGGTTACGAGCGGCTTGTATGAGTCCGCATTGCGTGGTTATCCGAGATCCAATCGCCACCAGCCTTACTTTTTACACTCGCCGGTTGCGACTCGCAACTCACAGGCGGTGAGCGTATTGCGCAGGAGCATGGCGACCGTCATGGGTCCAACGCCACCGGGCACGGGCGTGATCCGTGAGGCAACCTGGACGACGCTCGGAAAATGGACGTCGCCGCAGAGGCGGCCGTCGTCCCGCTTGTGGATTCCGACGTCGATTACCACGGCGCCGGCCTTGACCCAATCGGCAGTGACGACTTCCGCCCGACCCATCGCCACGACAAGGATGTCCGCCTGACGCGCCAGGGCCGCCGGGTCGCGCGTCGCCGTATGACACACCGTCACCGTTGCATCGCCACCCGGGCCTTTTTGGAGGAGAAGCAGCGCCATCGGCTTACCCACGAGCTGCGACCGGCCCAGAACCACGACATGCGCTCCCCGAGTCTCGATCTTCGCGTGGAGCAGCAGCTCGCGGATGCCCAGCGGCGTACATGGGACGAATCGCGGCGTGCCCTGCGCCAGTAGTCCGAAGTTGACCGGATGGAACCCGTCCACGTCTTTCAAAGGGTCCACCCGCTCGATGACGGCGCGTTCGTCGATATGGCGGGGCAACGGCATCTGGACGAGGATTCCGTGAACCATCGGGTCGGCATTGAGCTGGTCGATCCTGGCCAGCAACTCGGCCTGGGTCGTCGCGGCGGGTAGTCTCACAACCGTTCCATTCATCCCCGCCGCAGCGCTGGCCTTCTGTTTGCTGCCGACATACACCCGGCTGGCCGGGTCATCACCCACGAGAATCACGCTCAGGCCCGGGACCACTCCGGATCGCGAGGTCAGGTCAGCGACCTCTGAAGCAGTCTGGCGGCGGATCTCCTCCGCCAGTGCTTTTCCATCGAAAATCTCGGCAGCCACGGGTGCTCCTCTGCGATGACCACTCGGATCCCTTCACAAACTCTTCACGGTTGTCAGTTTCCGCCGAAACTTGCTGGGTCGGTCGTTTCCGGAAGGACCTCGAGTCCTCCCGGCGAACAACGAAAGCTTCTCCGACATCCGATCCTTATCCAATTTAACCGATGATTGTGGGATCTCTCAACTCATCGAATTCAGGAAGCCATCGTACTTGGTCGAAATCGCCGGAGTAGAATGGTTCGGATATCGGCCCGGCGGCAAACCACCACGTTACTGCCTGAGATGGACTGGCAAACTGGTGGTAAACCCCGTAAAATCTGAAATGCACAATCGCAGCGGGGTTGGTGCGAGTTGTCCTAAGCCTTTATTGCCAAAAGATTTTGCCCTCCTAGCTCAATTGGCAGAGCAGCTGACTCTTAATCAGCGGGTTGTAGGTTCGAGTCCTACGGGGGGCATTTGCGACAGACGACGACTCAAGTAGACTGGAAGCGTCAGACCCCTTGGAAACAAGGGGTTTTTCGTTGGTTGAGGCGGGAACGTCGGATTGAGCCATCACGTCGGGAGACGACTCAAGCCGACTCGAAACGACCCCTCCGGTGGGAAAATAGTGGGAAAGGCGTTCGCTTATAGGTTGCCCTTCGGGGCTGGAATTCCTGGCATCGAGGGCGGGCTGGCCAATTGGATCGGACGGTTGTCGGTGGGAAAGACATCCATCCGTCCCGGTCATTGCCAGGGGCTCAGCGGCGGCTGATCCCGCCGGATCGGGAAGATTCTCGACCGCTCCCTTAACGTCGTGCAGGGCGGCTTTAGCGTAAACGCCGATGGTCAAGGCCGGGGTCGAATGCCGGGCTAAAGTCTGACAGGTCTTGACGGACGCACCGCTTGCTACCAGGTTCGTGATGTAAGCAACACGGGTTCCATGGAAGTCCACAACCCCCTCGGAGGTCTCGTAAGGCACCCCAGCGGCTTCCAAGTCAACTCGAAGCATCTCCGCCGTGCGCTCGGTCATCCCCTCGAACACGGGCCTTCTAGAGGCTTTACGAGCCAACCACGGGGCCAGACGATCGGCCAGCGATCGGGAGATCGGTTGGATGGCTTCCCTCCCGTTCTTGGCGTAGCATGCCAGCGCCGTCACGGTCGGCGGGTCGGCATCGAGGGCGAACCGCTCAGGGGTCAGGGTCGCCAATTCATCGGCGCGGAACCCGGTCCCGAAAGCCAGATCGTAGAGGATCGCACGCTCAGGGCCGGACAATCCACCCACGATGGGGCCGGCCTGAGCAGCCTGGATCACGCGGGCGGCTTCCTCGGGAGTCAGAGCACGCCGGATGTAACGGCGGTCAGCTTGCTCGTTGAACTTGGACAAGGTTTCGAGGGCGTAGTCAGCGGTTCGGCCATCCCTCTTGAGCCATCGCGAGAAGCTCTTGATCGCCGTCAGATAAGCGTTCAGGGCGCGGGCGGACAGTCCGTCGGCCTTAAGGGAACCGATCGCTCTCATGACCGCTGAGGGGCTCAGATCGCCGATCCGCTCGATGCTGGCCAGCGTGATAACCCGCTCGATGTAGGTCCGGGTCGATCGGACATGCTTGGGATCGTTCTCCTTCGACTCCATGAAGGCGATAAACTCAGCGGCATGCTCCCGGATCGGACGGCGGCCTTCTCGCGCCATCCGTTCAGCCTTGGGATCGGATAGACCATCACGGATCTTGGCAACCTCGGTTTCAGCCTTGCGGGCCATCTCCTCTGTCACCCGGCGGTCAGGACATCCCTTGCGTTCCCGTTTGACGCCATCAGCATCGACGAAGCGATAATACCAGACCTTGCCGTGTTTACGAAGCGATGCCATGTCAGTCGTCCTCTCTCTCTGAGATGATCCTGAGCTTAAGCAGGGTGGCCAGCTTGTCCAGGGCAGCCAGCGACAATCCACGCTCCCCGCTCAGGAATTTGGAAAGCGATGCCTTGTCTATGCCAGTCTCTTGACAGATGCGGTACTGGCTCAGCTTCGAGCCACGTACCGCGTCGCGAATTTGCTCGGTCAGCGACTTGCTCATGTGCACGGCTCATGCGATAGTTGGCGTGGCGTCAACCATAGTATCCCGTACACCTTGGCCCGTTGTCAACCGTGTTGCTTCGAGATAAACGCTACTGCATGAAGATATAATAGAAAGAAGTTGGATAGGAAGGTGGTGCTGAGTAGATAGGTTTGCAGATAGCGTTTAAATTCTTGTTTGTTCTCACTCTCGCTAGCTCGGAGTACTCTTAGTACAAGAAAGAGGGCAGGACTTCTAATATAGGTGGTTAGTAAAGACGAGCGGAGATTGGTATTTGGGTATGGGTTTATACTTGATCACGATCGGTCGAAGTAGCTTAGGTATAAGATGATAGAGGACGATAAAAAGCGCTGTTGGGGCTCTTGGGTTGTTAGAAGTATTGGACAACTTGAGTGAGCAGATAGTAGCTGAGTTTGCGGAGTAGGAAACTCATTCTGATTCTGAAGGTGTAAGAGAGATGCAGTTCTTGACAGAATGGTACATAAAGGGTACGCTGAAACTACTGTAGGATGGCGCATGGATGTGCACGTAGGGCCAGACTGCCCGGATTCTCCCACCAGATACCGCAGGTCGTTGTCCACCCCGAGGGTCGCCGCACAGGTGCCATGTCGCAGGCACACCAGGAGCACCAGGTCGTTCTCGGCGCAGGTGATAACAATTGGCAGATACTGATACTGTTCATAGTATCTATGAAACATTATCAACTGCTGATCGCTATGGGCCGGATCGTCGAAGGCATCGAGATCGAGCGTGAGGTGCGAGGGGGGCGTCTCGAACGATTGGAGGAACAGGTTGACCAGGACATCTCGTAGCCGCCACAGGTCCGGAATCGAGAAGGCGTTCTCGAACCGGGACAGGGTCGGTTGACTGGCCAAGTCGGGATCCTCAGGGAGACGATCGGCGATCACCTTGAAGACCGGGTCCGAGCGGAGGGTATCGTGGTAGTTCTGGTCCTCGTAGTCGGCGAGGATGCCGTAGATCCGCTGCCGCACCATGCTCAGGAGGGGCTGTTCGACGAAGTCGGGATCGCGGTGGTCCTCGAGGGCGGCGGCGAATGGTTCGGTGGTTAATGGGACCTCGCTCGGCGATTGGAACGGCTCCACGTCCAACGACTCGGGCGATGGTTCCGGTCTGGCGGCAAGTTCCACGGCGACGACCGCCAGGTGGTCGATGTGGACGCACACCAAGAAGCCGGGCCGATTCTTCTCCTTCAGGCAGACGACCGGGATCTTCCCGTTTCGGGCTGCATTCTTCGCCTGATCCCAGACTCGGAATGTCGCGTGCTTGGCTCGATACTTTGCCTCGATGTGCAACCTCTCGTGAGTCGAGTCGCTGGGGTCGCGGTCATCCTTCCCAGCGCTACCGCTCAACACGTTTCGGCGGGCGCCGAACCGAGCCGCACTCGCAGACTCGAATTTCTTCCAGGTCGATTTGTGGGTCATGATGCCTCTCCTGCCGCGTTCAGCGCGGCCTTGGTTTCGTGGTAAGCCTGCCACTCGTCTACCGGCCAAGGGCAGCCCTGATCTCGGAGTTCGTTCGCCCGTCGTCTCCACTCCTCCCGCCACGGAATCGGCCAGTCAGCCATCTCGTCGGGCCGGGAGAGATACTGCTTATAGCTGAGATCACTCAAGTTCGCATCATGCGGATCGCGAGAAGGTTCCATAGCAAGCAGCCAGCTCAGCAGGACCGGCCGGTGATGAGCCAGCGCCGCCTTGATCTCAGGGGTTAACACACCAGCCGGCGCGTCTATGCCCAGACGGAGCGACAGCTTGACGCCGAGAAAGCACAAGCATGATTTCAGTTCTGGTAGTGTCATAGCTCGAACACCTCCCGGTCCTGCTCGATGGAAAGGTCGTGGGCAACTGCGTCACGACCGTCACGACCGTCACTCGAATAGCCCAAGCCTTGATGGCCTAACGAGTTGTCGGCGTGACTGTTCAGTGGGATTCCGGTGTACGTTGGCGCGTTAGCCGGTACACCGTCACGAGTACCGTCACCCGAAAACCCCCTGTTTTCGAGGCCAAGTGCCAGTAGTGACTGTTGTGCTGGTCTTTCACTACTCACAGGGGGCGGGATCTTGGACAGGATCACCTGTCGTCCTTTGTTGGTCCTTTCGGGGCGAGTGAAGAAGATGCCGAGCCGACGAAGCACGGGGGCCAGCCGGTCCAATGCGGACGAGAGCTTACGCGGAGTCTGGGGCCAGTCCTTGGTCCTCGCTTCCCTTTCATTGGCCTGATTTGTTAACTCGGCCAGCAATTGGGCGACTGTCCCCTGCCACTCGTTCTCCGAGCGATCGGTCATGAGCTTGAGAATCGCGGTGGCGACGGGAGATGCTTCGGCGGCCGACTCCGTGACGCCCTCGATGTTGTTCCTGTAAGCCTTCAGGAACGAGCCATCGCCCCACCCCTGAGACCGCCCGACCGCCTCCCCGAATCGGGCGAAGTCGGCCATTCTCGGCAGTCGCTCAAGGTGGACGTCGGGCAAGACCTTGAGAGCCCCGACGAAGACGTCGAGGAGAGCCCCAAGAATCTGCGCCCGTTCAGCCTCGAACTTTGTCCAGAACTTCGATTCCTCCTGCCTCTGGTTCTCCGGAATCGTCGGCAGGCGGAGCAAGATCGCGCGATCCAACAGGTCGGGCCGATCCGCAACGTCATCAATGCCGTTCAGAAGAATCGGTCGCATGGCATTGAAGTGGGTCTCGTCTTCGTCGCTGTATCGCGCCCGTGTTGCGAACCCTCCGCCAGTGGCCATCCGACAGAGGGCGTCGGACAGCCAGGGCCAGACACCGCTGAGATTGTCGAGAGCGATCAACCAGGTTGCGTTTGCCGTGACCATCAGGTCACGCTGGGACTTCGGCTCGGCCCGCAAGGGGGTGCTGTGCGGGTCGATGAGCAATCGAAGGACTCGGCTGGCCGTACTCTTCGCCGATCCTTGCTCCCCCTGGATCATCAGCACAGGATAGGGGCCTGTCGGTCGTAGAGACGCGAGCAGCCAGACGACCAACAGCTTAAAGTCGTCGTCGCTGGACGTGTTCACGTACTGCCGCAATCGAGCGAGCGACCCGCCCGCAATAGGAGTCGGGAGCGGCAGCATCCCCGATGTTCTGCGGAACGCGATCGGTGATTCATCGCGGACCGTCCAGCCACCGACGGAGATTTCGACGACTCGCCAGGCGTCATCGCATAAGTCGAGGTAGTGGCAGTCACCTCCGTTGCCGACTCGAACGTGCACTGGCTGTTCTCGGCCCTCATGACAAGCCTTGGCCTCCAGGGTCCTGATGGCTGTCGCTAACGCCTCTCCAGGCGGTGCGCTCCCCGTCTTCCGGTAGTAAGCCATCAGCAACCAAGACTTGAACGTATGGGACTTGACGCCCAAGACTTGGTAATGCTCGGGGATGGCGGCTTCCTCTCGTTTCGGGATGAACACCTTTGCGTAAGGTCGCATGTCCGCCGAGTGGAACAGCGTGATGCCGGTGGCCAGATTCAGGAGCACCTGGACTTGGCCTTGTGGCCGGGAGTTTCCCTCCGCGATCTGAGGATTGGCGCCGCTCCTACGGTCCTCGACGGTATCCGACTCGCTCGATTCGTCGTCTAGGTCCCGGTCGATTTCTTGCACGGTTGGAACGCGACCGGCGATGGTGCGCCGGCCTCGGCGCCTGGCTCGATCGGCCTTGTCGTCGGCCGCATGGGTCGGAGTCGGCTGAGACACGTCGCCGCCGGCCCCGCATTCGGGGGGATCGAAGCCCTCCGAATCCGGGCGGTCCAACGGGACGGTCAAGGGGGCAGTGTTGGCGTCCATTAAGCCACCCCCTTCCCGCCCGAGTTGATCCAGGCGTGGATCGTCTCGATGCGCCACAGGGGCATCTTGCCGATGCGGAGGTCGGGCCTGGGCATGCGGCCAGCGGCGCGTTCACGCTCCAAGACCCGACGGGAAACCCCGACGGCGTCCGCCACCTCGTCGATTCGAAGGGTCATCCGAGCAACCGGGGGTTGGCTCTTGGATTGGCGACCGAGGGCATCGGCCAAGTCGGGCAGGAGAGAAGTCAGCTTGGCCAGAGAATCGGCCAGACTCAGACTTCCCTCGGGGGTCGGGACGGCGCGAGGCTGGGGGTCGATGGGAGAATCACCGTAATCTCGCGGGGCTACCGCGTTGCCATTTCGCTCGTTCGTCCGCGACGGGTCGGCGTTCTTGGCGGCGGGGAGCGGTTCGTTCAAACACGGAGCGATCTCGCCGATCGCTGTTGCGATACATGAGGCAGTCACGGGAGTCATCCTCCGACAGGTTCGACCGCCACGAGACTCTTGCGGTACACACCGCATTCGCTGGCGGCCTCACTGATGTCAGAGCGCTCTCGGTGGAAATGAAATAAGCCCAGTTTCTGCTGGGGTTTATGTCGTATCGAGGATTGTCCGAGCGGGCATCGTCCCAAATGGGGCTGAAAATGGCATTTCCAAGTTGACACTTGGCAAGATTCGACCAACCCCATCTTGATTTTCGGGGGATGGACCTCAAGGGTTTGGGTGGTGAACACTCCCACACCTAAGAGGACCCATCCCCATGCGTACCATACCCTTTACTCGTTGGATCGCCAATGCCGCCGCGCGCTGGACCGGCTCCCACGGCGCCGTCACCGCCGCCGCCGAACAGAACGGCTGTAGCCGCCAGTGCGCTTACGACCATTCCCAGAAGGTGCTGACCGCCGTCGAGGCCCAGCACGGCGGCGGACCCACCCGCGAGCAACTGATCCAGGAGAACGACGCCCTCCGCCGCGAAAACGCCCAACTCTGGGACTGGCTCTGCCAGACCATCGAGTTCCCGCTGGCCAAGCAACAGGAGTTTGCCGTCACGGCCCTGGCCATGGGCTTGAGCCTCAACCAGACCCTGATCTTGTTGGCCCTCCTCTTGGGCACCGCCGCCGCTCCCGGTCGCTCGACGGTGCATCGCTGGGTCCAGGCTGCCGGCACCGCCGCCGGCGTCGTCCTCAAGCGGCTGGACCAGGCGGCCAGGACCTTGGTCCTGGTCGGTTGCCTCGACGAGATCTTCTTCCGCCGCCGGCCGGTCCTGGTGGGGGTCGAACCCCGGAGCATGGTCTGGTTCCTGGGGACCAAGGCCGCCGATCGCAAGGGCTCGACCTGGTCGGCCGCCTTGCAGCCCTGGATGGCGCTTGGCTACGTGGTCTCGGACGCGGGCACGGGGCTCCAGGCCGGTATCGACCAGGTGCAACAGCACCGCCGCCAGACCGAGGGAGTTCCGCTGGAGAGGGGCCTGGACGTCTTTCACACCAAGCAGGAGGCCCACCGGGTCTTGAGGATCCTCTGGAGTCGGGTGGAACGGACCTGGGAGCAGGCCGAGACGGCCAGCCGAGCCGTCGAGCGGGCCCAACTCGAGGGCTGCGATGCCCGCAGGGGCCCGGCCCAGCGGGCCCGTGCGGCCTGGAAGAAGGTGGAGACGGCGTTTCGACAGTATGAGCAAGGGAAGGCGGCCTGGGACCGCGCCGAGGGGGCCCTGAGCCTGTTTCGCCCCGATGGTCAACTCAACGATCGGTCGTGGGCCCAGGCGGAGGTCGCTGCGGCTCTGCCGGGGCTCTCGGGTTCCGACTGGTCCAAGGTCCGTGGGTTCCTCCAAGCCGAGGAGTCGTTCACGTTCCTGGATCGGCTGCACGGCGCCCTGGGTCAACTGGCGGTGGCCGAGGCGTTGCTCGTCGCCTTGGTGCGCCTGTGGTGGCTGCGTCGGCAGCGGCGCCGGGGCGGTGACCCGGCCGCACTCGGAGGCTATCGTCGTGTGGCGCCTTTGGTGCAACAGGTGCTCTGTCAGCAGCTCGACCCCAACTGGCGGGAATCGTACCGCCGGGTGGCGGCGGTGCTGGGCCACGCGGTGCCAGGGCTGGCGCGCACTTAGGCAATCCTGGTAATCTATGAGGCCTTGCGCCTGGGCCTATCTTTTATACCATTCTCTGTGTTGTTTCATCTGAGGCACCGCATGGAGAGTGAACGATGGCCGAAACTCATCGCATCGGTTTGGACGAGGTGGCGCGGCACTTTGAGGAGTTGGAGGATCCCCGTTGCACCGTCAATCGACGGCATCCTCTGGTCAGTGTCGTGGTCATCGCTCTGATGGCGGTCTTGGCCGGGGCTGACGGCCCGACCGCGATTGCCAAGTGGGCGGCTTGGAAAGAAGAGTTCCTCTGGGAGGCGCTCGACTTGCCCAACGGGATCCCGCGCAAGGACGTCTTTCGTCGCGTCTTGGTCCAGCTCAAGCCGGCCGCCTTTCAAGCCTGTTTTGCCAACTGGCTGCAATCGTTGTGCGCGCACGGCCGCGGAGGCCGCTGGCGTGACCCAACCGATCTTGGCGGTCGATGGCAAGACGGCACGGCGAAGCCACGATCGCGGCAAGGGCCTGGGCGCTTTGCATTCGGTGAGTGTCTGGGCCAGCGAATTCGGGCTGTCGCTCGGGCAAGTGGCCTGCGCCGAGAAATCCAACGAGATCACGGCGATTCCCGAGGTCCTGAAGCTGGTGGACATCAAAGGCGCCCTCATCACGATCGACGCCATGGGGACCCAGAAAGCGATCGCCGAGACGATCATCGATGGCGAAGCGGATTATCTGCTGGCGCTCAAAGGAAACCACGAGACGTTGCATCAAGCGGTCATCGATCACATCGACGAGAAACTTGATGGAGACATGCTGAACATTCAGGAGCATGTGACCACCGAGAAGGGTCATGGCCGTCAGGAGACGCGAACTTATCTCCAGCTGCCGGCCCCCGAGGAATTACCGGGGTTCGCGTTGTGGAAAGGGCTGAAGTCGATCGGGATCGTGACGTCGCATTGCCTTCGTGACGGTAAGGAGACGATCGAAGTCCGCTATTACGTGAGCAGCCTTGCGGTGTCCGTGAAGCGATTCGCCCATGCGGTCCGCAGTCATTGGGGGATCGAAAATACTTGCCACTGGAGTCTGGATATCACTTATCGGGAGGATGAGTCGCGGATTCGTGATAAGCAGATGCGGGAGAACTTTGCTTGGCTGAGACGCCTCACACTGTCACTGCTGAAGCAACATCCTGGCCGCGAAAGTGTAGCTATGAAACGCCGCAGTTGCGGGTGGAGCGACGACTTCATGCTGGAAGTCCTTACTGGAGCAACAAGTTAGTGGCGCTGGCCCTGCACGCGGTGCGAGCCAGCAGCCGTGGAGTGCATGAATAGCGTGCTGCGGATGCACCAGTGTCGGCATCGGACGCTCAACCAGGGGATGCTGGATCTGAAGCGGCTGTACTGGAACACGCGGGAGTTTGGTGGCGGGAAGCGGCGGGGCCGTTGCCCGTACGAGCACCTGGGACTGGACCTGCCCAGCTATCGGTTTTGGAGCTTACTCCAGGACGAGCTGAGCACCGCGATCGACGAGGCCAAAGCCAAAGCCAAGGGGATCGCGGCTTGACCGGCTGAGCGTTGAGGCCAGAAGTCGCCCGGCCTGGCGGAGAGGGTCGCCTGGCCCGAACTTCGGACCCCGGTCGATCCCGTGGGGCGTGCCGCCGTGCGCGCCGGGCTTGCGTTCCGGAGTGATTTCCTCTCGGTGACGCTCCGTAAGAAGTGTCAAGTTGGGAATCTGCGGTTTGGGACGATCCCTCCGAGCGCTATCGAGCGCTCCACTAGCGCTCACAGATGGCTTGTCGAGCGCTCAGTCGAGTCCAGAGGGCTCTCCGTGCTTCCATAACAGAAGTGCGCCTGGTCTGTCGGCCGCGTCCATTTTGTGATACTTGACCTTTTGCTCGCCGGTCGCTCGCTCCTGAAATTCTCGTTCGAGGAGTTCAATCTCCTCCATGGGCTCAGAGGGGTCGGAGTCTTTGCCTGGCCTACAGGCGAGGATTCCTGGCGTGAGACGCATTTCCCTGCTTGTTTTTCTAGCTCGTCGTGCCTTCCTCTCATCGCCGTACTCCTTCCAGACGGCCATGTTACGAACGCTGGTCTCGGGAATGCCGGTCGCTTCGCTGATGGCTTCGGATGTTGCATTCGGATTCTCCTCCAAGCACTTACGTACGCGCCGTTCCCTCCCAGCCGGGCTATCGTCGGCTTGATCAGCGGACGCAACCAGGTGCCTCGGACGAGGCGGACTACTCTCCGCTGAAGTAGCGATCGCTCCGGCTGGTCGATCGGAATCAAAGGACTCCGACCGCGTGCTCGATGACTCGCCCCTGACATCCGGCCTCGGTGGGAATGGGATCTGATCCTTCTGACACTGGACCAACGCCGTGTCAGGGCTTAGCTGCCTAAGATTGACGCCGTTTGGAGGTAGGTCGAAAGGACAACGGAAACGTTGAAAGCCGTCCTTCGCGTAACGTGCATAGAAGAGACGTCCATCAGGGAGATGGAACAGAGCTGGCAGATATTTATAAACTTCCGCTCCACTGCCGTCATTTACGACGCTTTGAGCTTCCGGTCCATGGGCGCATTTCGCTCCGCGTAGGCTGACTGGGACAGGCTTCCCATCCAGGTCGATCGCCTCGTAAAACCGGATGTGATGGACACTTACGGAGAACTCGTCGATGTTCGACATGATGTTCACTTCAGCGTGATGGCCGGATCGACAAAGCCGTCTGAGGGATCGGCCGCGTACGCCCAGCCGGCAAACCTAGCGGATCGGGCCAGATGATCGCTTGTGTTCAACCTACACGGCTATCCAGCGTCCGAACCAGCCGAGCCGATCAACTAAACGAAGGAGTTAGGTCATGATAGCTCATTGCGGAAGGGACGCTTGAACGTTCCCGTTTTGGTCGAGGAAGAATTGTGCGGCCGAACCATCGGGAAGCGTGACGATCCCCACGCGAACCTTCCGGGCAACATCTCGGAATCTCTGATACACCTTGCCGTCACGATCTGTACCGACCTCCACACGATCTCTCCCGTCCTGGTCAAAGAAGTATTGTCCCGCCCAGCCATCGGGTAGCGAGGCGATGGTCATACGGACCTTTCCCGCCGTGTCTATGCATTGTTGCAGCGCCGCGCCATCCGAGTTCGTTTGGAGTCTTGATCGAACCTTTCCATCTTGATCATAGAGCCATTGGCCCGCCGTACCGTCTGGGATTGCTCCGACCGCCACCCGAACCTTCTCATTCTCGTCTGCGAACTGTTGCAACGCCGAGCCGTTGGGAAGCGTGCCGACGGCCACCCGCATTCTTCCGTCCGCGCCGAAGACCTGTTGTCCCGCTGTGCCGTCGGCATTCACGTAGATTGACACGAGACCCTTGCCCCTTTGGCCGTAGAACGTCTGCGTAGCCGAGCCGTCGGGATTCTCAAAGATGTCCATCCGAGTAGACCCGCCACTGTCACTCAAACTGAACTTCGCACAGCCACCCGGTGCGCCGAGGAACACTCGCTCGATCCCGTGGTAATCGCGTACGCAAAGTTCTTCGACAGTGAGCCGGCGGAAGGAACCGTCGGGGCTTTGTGTGTGAGCAATTATTACAAGAATGATGATCAGAGAGGCGAGTCCTCCTTGGGTGAGCCAACACCAGCACTTCAGGCGACGATTCTCGTCCTCCAGGCGCTTGAGCCGCCCCTCAGTCGTCGTGAGTGCGGTTCGGGGATCGCCCATGGTCTTCGTTTGTCCTGAATCCACCTGCCAAAACGCTCCGCTCATGTTGGGCCAGACTCCAGTATTGCATGCAGGGGGGTTTTGCTTCGCTGAACTCTCGCCGGTTCGCAGCCAGCCGCAAGCACAGATCCTTGATTGCACTCGTGGCACTAAGCCGGGAAGCCAAGGAGACAATAGTCCAAGGCCCGTGGCATGACGCTCTCGCGGATGGGCGAGAGCCTCCAGGTGCTGCGCGGCCTAGGTTGCACCGAAGACCATTCAGGTAGAACTCTAGGTCATGAGCGCATGTGGCCACCTACGGACTGAAACAGGCCGATGTCAAGGTTGCCGGGAGGAATGAGCTATCGTTTAAGAAGAGCCCTCAAGACCAGCGTCATCGAGTCCTCTTGTGCCAGGCCGACCTATTGCAAACGGGGGAAGGGAAGAAGTGACACGATGCCACGCAAAGAACGCGAGAACGGGCGTAGGTGGCTCAGAAATCAGTTGCTCAGATGCGGCTTCAGTGGGGAGGATGCCGACGAGAAGATCCTCTACCTCTCGCTCCCTCACATTACATCCACGGATTTATTTGTGATCGGCGAAATTGTGTCCAAAGTGCAACAGAAGTTTAAGGCCGAGAAGCAAGTGTTAGAGAACGCATTGGAGAACGAAAAGAGGGCTCGAAAGAGGATCGTTGCCCTCGTAAGAGGAATCCCTGAACAGGTGGAGCGAGTTGAGAGCGATGAGGCGCTGGCTGAATTCAGGCACTGGCTAGCCGAGCATCCGCCAGTCTGAAGCCGCCATGGCCCGCGCGATCCACCCACTCATGTCTGGTGTCTTTCGCGACGAGAGCAGGCGAAAGGCACAACGATCCTCGGTTCCTGATCACGCTGTCAATTGCGTGCCTTTTCAGCATGCGTGAGCGACACGTCAGTTTCTCCGTCTTTTCCGTTGCAACGCGGCATGAGCGCGTAGGAGGCGAATTCACATGCTGGCTCATCGGATGAGTAATGGCCATTTCGGACATTACTAAATCGTAGCCACGGACAACCGCTCGGGGCCGGATCAACCGTGGTTGATGCGGGATGTGAACACGCAAAGATGCCGGCCGGGGCGGCAATGGAAGTTCTCCCGGATAGGGCCAGTGGTCGTAACCGGCTTTCTCTACAAGTGGATATGGTTGTCACTAACGGGGGATTTACTGACAGAGCGCTCTAGCATCCACTTCGGGGCTTGTCACCTTCTCTCGGGGCCAATCGATCACTCCTGGATCACTCCTGCCATCATGCAATAGCCTTCTCAGGTGTTCGACGAAAGCCGGCCGTGCGCTGGTCGCCCAGGGTTACATGCACCAGGGGGATGAACGAAGGCCGAATCGCGCCCGCATCCAACGGTGTCCGGACCTCCTAGAACGCCGATCATGCCGACGAGCCGCCCTCGAACTGACCAGCGTAGGCCGAACCAATCAATTCAGGCTTATGCGATACCCAGGGCATGAAAAACTCCACGAGCGGAAGGTTAGCATCATGCAGGACGCGAATGGGGGGTCTCCGGGGATAGGGTCGGCGCCGTTGGGGGAATCGCTGTTGGACTGTGAACGGCGCAAGCGACTTCCGACTACAGACTTAGAAGCGAACGATCGCGTTGAAAATTGTAAACTCGATTTGCGCACTTGAGTAATTGTATTATGATTTGAGTGTCGGACACGATCGGCGTGTCCGGCAACGAAAATGGGCCTGACAGTGCTCGAACACCACCAGGCCCGTGGAACCAAGCTGCAATGGAGCTTGACCCAATGTCAAAGGTAGCACGTCCGCTCCCTGTCGGGCAACCGAAGGGGCGAAAACCCGCACGCCCAACGCACGGTCGATGCCGTCTCACGCTCACGATCAACGGCACGCTCTACAACGTCCGTCCGGTCCCTGCCGACCCTGGCGTGGCAAGCAAGGCGTACCGCATCAAGAAATCGGACGGCAGGGTCTATGACATTACCCAGACCGCTTACGGTCCCGAGTGCGATTGCCCCGATTTCACTTTCCACCGAGACGGGATCGACCCGAACGGTTGCAAGCACATCAAGGCGATGATCGCTGTCGGCCTGATCGAGAAAGGCGGTGCGAGATGAACACCGCCTTTACCCCGGACGTCTGCCCCGAGACGTCAACCCCCTCTCTTCCCGCGAACGGTCAACCCGTCACGCTCATCGAGACCGTCGAGCATGAGGCTCTTGGGTATCGGGCTTGGGGAACCCCAACCGGGGACTTCCTGGCGAGTCAGATGGAACGGGTTGCCCAGTTGATCCGATGGACCGGAGCGAACGACCCCAACGAGCATGAGGCTCGGATGGAAGTCTGGGATGAGGACATCCGCGAGAAGTGTTTCGACCGTGGCTATTCGGAAGGCTACGAAGCCGGCCGACGGTCCGCACGCGGAAACGACCGGGACTGATCGTTGATCGATTGTCCCAAGCCGTCGATGGAGCCAGGGGGAAAGGAATCCCCCGGCATCCCACTGATCGCACATCCCATCCTGGCACTTCCGTCGGAGTTCGACCATGTACACCCTCGCCTTGACGAGTGAGGACCGGCGCGCGTTCGACTGGATCGGCGACCGCTACAACGCTTGGCAAGTGGTATCCATCCTGATGGACCATTCGCCCGAGGATCGCGAGTGGACCGATGATGGAGACATCACGTTCGACCTGCCCGAATATGCGGCCTGGGAGATCCAGCGCCTGGCGGAGGGCGAGGACTTCCTCTGGCCCTGTTTCGACCGGGGGCTTCGGGACAAGCTCAACGGGTTCTCGGAGACGGTCCGCAAGGCTCTAAAAAAAACGGAATGACCAAGAGCAAGATCGAGTACTGGGTGATCCCGCCCGATCAGGACGCCGAGTTCGTGGCCGACATGGAGAACGTGCTCGAGACCTATGCGGAAGCGTATGATCCACAGCATCCGGTGCTGTGCATGGACGAACAGCCCGTGCAATTGCTGAAGGAGACGAAGGTGCCGGTCGCCGCGACGAAGAAGCATGCCAAGCGTGTCGATTACGAATACGAGCGCAACGGCACGGCGAGCATCTTCATGTTCGCGGAACCGCTGTCGGGCTTTCGACAGGCGACCGCCCGCGAACGTCGGACCAAGGTTGACTGGGCGATCGAAGTGGCCGGCTTGTTGGACACGCGTTACGCCGCTTGCATGAAGGTTACGCTGGTGTGCGACAACCTCAACACGCACACGAAGGGGGCGTTCTACACGGCGTTCCCGCCCGAGCAGGCGCGGGGATATATCAAGCGGATCAACTTTTGCCACACGCCGAAGCACGGCAGTTGGCTGAACATCGCCGAATGCGAGCTGAGTTGCCTCACGAGCCAATGCCTGAGCGGGCGCCGCATCGGCGAACTGCCGTTGTTGCAATCGGAGATCGGGATCTGGTCCGACAAGACTAACGCCAAGCAACGCGGCGTGGACTGGCAATTCAAGATCGACGACGCCCGAACAAAGCTGAAGCGGCTGTACCCGAAGATTTAGCGTGGATGACGCACTAGATCAGATCGTCTGACGAGACCTTACCCACACTGAGACTGCCTCGGGGCAAGGACGCCCCGGCCCGCCTCGCATCGACGCGACTTAGAGAACCAGAGCGCCCATGCCCCGGACAACCCGAGCGCATGGCCGTTTCGCTGTGCCCGAACGCCGATCTCCCGGCCGCGCCGGAAGCCCCTGGACGCCGCTCTGAACGACGACCGCGCCGGACGGCCATCAGGCATGAAGATGCGCCGCCGCGCTACAAGCAGACCTAGCTATGGTGAATCGGGCGGCGAGGCCCGCTCGTTTTCCACCACATAGACCCCAGGCTCGACGCCCGGGGTGTTCTCGTTCCCGCCCGACTCTCGTCCCACTGGCGCGGGGCAGGTCCCCATCCTTCTCCCCGAATGCTACTCGAAGTCTGTAGGCGCAGAGTATTCACGCGCTTACCCTTCGGAGCATGGAAGAGCGGTTCCAGACCTGCTTTGGGGAGGCGATCCGCGCTCGACGTGAAGCCCTCGGCGTGAGCCAAGAGGCGATGGCGGAGCGGGTGGGTGTGCACCGAACTTACATGGGCTCGGTCGAACGCGGTGAACGGAATGTCTCCCTGCGGAACATCGTCCGGATCGCCCAAGCTCTCGGAGTGACCGTCTCGGTACTCATGGAAGACACCCAAGCACGGATGCAGAGCAGGAAATGAATTCGACCGGTACTCTCAGATTGGCGGAGGCACTTCGCGAGTTGAACCAGATCGCTCGTGGCCTCGATCTTCCTCGCGTCATCTTGCTCCAAAAGATGGCACAGGCGATGACCGTGCGGATCGATAAGCGGCTTGCACCGACCTCCGACATTACGACTCCCAACTTCGAAGTCGCATTCTCGAACCAGCTTTTGATTCATCACGCGACGACTGACGAGCCGCTCAACAAGAAGTCGTTTGAGTATTTGCTGAGAAATGCATTCGAAGCCGACGGCAGGAGGGCGACGATCAATCCGAAGACGGGAACCTGGGACGTCGAGGTGGACGGCGTGCCGCTGTCCTGCAAGACGCAGGCCGGGCGCGGGATCAGTTCCCGGATCGAGATCCAGAAGCTCATGGAGGCCAAGTGGATCAGGGATTGCCGTACGTCCGAGCAGCACGTGAGCCGGGCGATCTCGTTGTTGAAGCATCACCTCGGCCATTATGAACGCATACTGATGCTGAGGGCCTTCCGGGTTTCCGACGAACTGTACCGCTATCGACTCATCGAAGTGCCTATGGATCTCGTCAGGCTGATCCTGACGATCACCCCGGAAACTGTCATCCGCAACAAGGAGTTGACGAAGACCAAGGACCCGAGCTGGGGTGCGTACATCCCCTATAGCTGGGAAGGAGAGCCGGTCAAGGGAAAGGGCTTCCGCGTGTTGTTTGACCGCAGCGTCGAGAAGGTCCGGGTGTATTCCTTGCCCGAAGCGCATTGCCAGTTCCACGGCGAGTGGGAGATCCCGGTCCCCCGTCCGAAGACGGACGAGGACCTTGAGCAGGAGGGGTCGGAACGCGAGAAGAAGTGATCCGGGGTCGCGGTCTCACGCGCTCGCTGTCATGAAGCTGAAGAGGCCCAGACCTTCCCGGGCTGCGACGATATCCTGCACATCCAGGCTCGTTCGCGGCAGGACGATGTCGGTCATCGCTGGCCTCTCGCCCGTTAAAATCCAGTGGCAGAGCCAAGCGATTTGATGAGAGATGAGCGGGGGCACCGCGTCGCCGATGTTGCGGTACATGTTCTTCCGGCTGCGGGACAGGAACCGGTAATGCGAGGGGAAGCCCTGTAGGAGGGCCATCTCCCGGACGGTGCAGAGCCGGTCTTGCTCCGGATGGGCATATCTCCCGTTACCGATGTGGCAGCATTCGCGCTTGATCGTCGGGGCCGGCTTGTCCCACCACATCCGCCCGTAGACGTCGCAGAAGTGGTTCGGCGTACCCGCCTCTACGTTCTTCTTCATGGCCGGGATCAGCAGCCGATTCGCTTCCGGGTGCTCGATAAGGTCCGACCAAGAGCCGCCGTCCCTCGGCGTCGCGTACAGCCGCTCCAGATTGATGCTCCTGGAGAGGTCTGTCGAGGTATGAGCCGGGTCGGAGTCATGCGTCTCGCCAGCCGCAACCGGCGGCAGATGCCTGATCGCGTGGCGGACGGTGATCGCCTCTGGCCTCACAGTGTATCCAGACCATAGGTCTTCCAGGGTTCTGAGGTGTAGGTGCTCCTCCGCCGCAATGACAACGGCGGCGCTCCCGAAACTGCGGGAGCCCGAAACGAGTGAGCATGAGGACTTCGCCCGTCACCTGATAGCCGAGTTCCCGCAGCCGGCCGGATAGGGTGTGGAAGTGCTGCGTGAACTTCCCTTTCAGCAGCTCGCGCGCGTTCTCCATGACCACGATCTGGGGCCTGAACGCCTCCACGAAAAGGGCGGTCCGAGCGACCAGCGAATTCCGTGGATCGTCTTTAAGGTGGTTGTTGGCGTTCACCCGAGAAAATCCGGTGCAAGGCGGGCAGGCCGATAAGACGGTGAGTGGCCGTGTATCCGACGCGAGGCCGAACGCTTCGGCAAGCTCCTCCGGTGACACTAAGCCGAGGTCGGCGAAGACTGGCTTGATGCCGATATTGGCCTCGTAGGTCTTGTTGCAGTCGATCGCACCGCTACCGGTGCTGGGCTTCCCGATCTCGGCATCCGCTGCACCGACCAGTCGGAACCGGGGATGGGCGTGAAACCCGTAGCTCATGCCGCCGGCGCCGGAGAACAGGTCCACGACCTTCCAGGCCGGTCCGCCATCCAATATCTGTGGATCAGTGTGCATTCTTGCCATGAATACTATAAGTAGCGGACGGCGGTGTGCGTGTCAATGCTGGTCCAGCGTGATCGCGGCGGACTCGCCACTTATCGGCCTCCTAGCCTGTCCCGCTTGACTCGGTTGTCTAGCTCGCTTTGAAGCCGCGCCGCGAGGGGCGGGGAGCATTCCGTCTCGCATGCCCAGACGACGATAACATGCCACCCTAGCGATTCTAGATCACGAATGTTTCGGGCGTCCCGATCCTTATTCTCGGCTACCTTCGAGCACCAGAATTCCGTGTTCGTCTTCGGGACTCGCGTTCCACGATCGCACTTCTTGCATCCGTGCCAGAAGCAGCCATGGACTAGGATCACGCTGTTCAACTTCGGCAAAACAATGTCGGGCTTCCCCGGTAGATCCTTGCGGTGCAACCGGAATCGGTAGCCCATCCGGTGGATGAGGCGACGGACGATCATCTCGGGGCGTGTGTTGCCCGATTTCACCAGCCTCATGATCTCGGAGCGGCGTTTTTTGCTTACCGAGTCCACGCGAACCCCTCGACACGCGGCTCTTGACTTCCCGTTCACAGGCGCAATTCTGTTCCGGACACCGGGCGGAATCAACAGGGTCGGCCTGCCGTCCTCGGCTTCGCGTTCACCCAGCCCCGCCTGGCCACCGGGGACGTATGCGTGACCAGGCAGGTGAAGCATCACAGGCGGACGTTCAATCGACAGCGTGGCACCACCATTACTCGGGTCGTTTCGTCTCCACGGCGGTCTTAACCATCGCCACGATCCCCGCACGGACCACTGCCGGCAACTGGGACCAGGACGCCACTATGACGGCCAGATCCGCATCGGTCTGACAGACGTCGGTGGGAAGATGGTGGGAAACGGGCGGGTCTGCAATCCGCAATCCCTTGGGAGATAGCGAGTTAGGATTCTCTCGCGTCTGACTCTTAATCAGCGGGTTGTAGGTTCGAGTCCTACGGGGGGCACTTTTAACTCTAAGCTGCGATAGGACTTACGGCGACAGGTTGGCCGAAGGAATTAAGACTAAGCTCTGCAAGTGCAGAGTTGCCGGCCGTGTGGCACTGGTTTGAGCCCGTTTCGCAGGGGTTCGCGGCGAAGAGACCGTGCATAGCCGCTGGGGTTCTCGACTCAGCGAACACCCATCTCATCCCGCTCCGCACGCCGTTATGTCACCGCACCCGTAAAATCAGGAGTTAGTGGAGTCTCTAGCAAAGAAACCGGGCGGAATCAGTGAACACTTTGCCATCGCGGGACGTATTTTCTGATAGGACCTTTCTCTCAGGAGTGACACCATGCCCGGACCCGGCGAATCTCGCCCCGACCCGACGATCGGCATCGCTCGTCCTGAGGCGGACGAAAGTAAATAACTGGTCCAGGAGCCACGCGTTCAGCCCGGTGAATCTGGGCCCCGCTCAGCCCAAGTGGACCAGTTATTTACTTTCGTCCGCCTCAGGAATTGCCCAAGACCAAGGTCGGCGTCCCGAGCCGCCACTACCGCCGCCGGTCCTGCCCGCATTGCGGTCGCAAGGCCTCCCGCAATCGGCTCGTCCGCCGCACCCTTCACGACCTGGGCAATACCCTCACCGGGCGGCCCCGCGACATCGTCCTGCTCGGTTCGCAACACTACTGCCGACACTGCCGCAAGTACTTCAACGCCGACTCCTCCGACTTGGCCGACCCCGGCAGCCATTACACCCGCCGGGGCGTTGACCTGGCCGTCCGGCTGGTCGTCGAGGACGGCTTGCCCTATCGCTCGGCCGAATGGGCCCTCTGGCGCGACCATCGCGTGTTCGTCCCCTACGCCACGATCCAGAACTGGGTCGAGGCCGAGGAAAAAAGGCGGCGCGACGCATCGACACCGAGCAGCTCGACTGGGCCCTCTCGGACTTCTCGGGCTTCATCGCCGTCGAACGAGTTGTATGACGGACCGTTCTGCGTCTTGTCGATCGTCGACAACCGCACCTTCAAGCGGCTCACCTCTGAAGTCCTCGATCACGACCCTGACCACACGGACATCACGGCCTTCTTTCGGCGGTTCCACCACGCCCTCACCGCGCGCGGACTGACCCTCAAGGGGATCACGACCGACGGTTCGGCACTCTATCCCCAGCCGATCGCCGCGGTCTTGGGTCAAGTCCCGCACCAACTCTGTACCTTCCACATCCTCCGCGAAGTGACCAAGGCGATCCTCTCGGCCGTCGCCCAGGAGCGGAAGCGGTTGGCCGCCAGTGCCCCCAAGTTGCCGCGGGGCCGGCCCAAGGCCACACAGGACGCGGCCCGGTGCAAGAAGCGAATCCAGCGAAAAGTCGGCGACCTCTTCGAGCACCGCTCCCTGTTCGTCCAGAAGCATCTGAGTTCCTCCGATACGTGTGACCTTGCAGCGAATCAGCCGAGGGTTGCCCCAGTTCCGCCAGTTGCGCGAGCTGATGGACGGGGTCTACCGCCTGTTCGACCGCCGGTGCCGGATGGCCACGGCGTTGGCCAAGCTGGCCGTATTGCGGACGCGGTTGCGACGGTTCAAGAAGCTGCGGTCGGTCTTGAAGAAGCGGATGTCGCCGGGCCTGGAGAAGGCGGTGGTGTTCCTGGACGAGCGGCTCCTCGGTGCCACGTCCAAGGCGGTGGAGCGGGGCAACCGGCGGTATCGGAAGATGCAGAAGACAGTCTACCGAGTGCGGACGAAGGAAGCGATCGAGGGCCGCTTGGCGCTGGACCGGCTCCGGGAGAGTCAAGCCCAGGGCCGGGCCCGCACGACCACGACCCTCCACAAGGCCAGAGCGGCTTGACGTGTCTACCCGGTTTCCTTGCTACAGTGTCTTTTTTTTCGTGGATTCACCTCGGAGCCTTCCCAGGCGAGCCGCCAACTTGAGTCCCATCCCCTTTCGAGTACAATGAGATTGGCCGTATCCCACCACCTTTTTCCAACCGGCGTAATCACGATGAAAACCAAGACCAAAGCGGGGCGATATGCGAGGCTGAGGACTCCTTGGGTCCGCGACGGTAACACGTTGCGGCCGGCGAGTTGGGACGAAGCGCTCGACCGGGCCGCCAGGGGACTGAGCGAGACGATCGAGCGGCATGGCCCGCAAGCGTTCGGCATGTTCAGTTGCTCCAAGACCACGAACGAGATGAACTTCATCGCCCAGAAGTTCGCTCGGGTCGTGATCGGCAGCAATAACATCGATAGCTGTAACCGTACCTGACACGCACCGAGTGTCGCCGGTCTGGCGACGGTGTTTGGCGCGGGCAGGGGGAACCAACTCCTACCGCGAAATCGAGGAGACCGACGTCATTCTCCTCTGGGGGTCGAATGCCGCGCGAAACGCATCCGATTTTCTTCCATCACCTGCTGAAGGGCATCCATCATGGTGCCCGGCTCTACGCGATCGATCCGCGGCGCACCAGTTCCGCGCGCTGGGCTGACGCCTGGCTCGGCCTGGATGTGGGTTCCGACATCGCGCTGGCCAATGCCGTGGCTCGGGAAATTATCACCGCCGGACTCGAGGATCGGGAGTTCATCGAGCACGCGACCACGGGCTTCGAAGCGTACAGGCAAGCCGTGGAACCCTACACGCTCACGTACGGCGAGCGAGAGACGGGTGTCTCCGCTTCCGCGATCCGCGAGATGGCCCACGACTACGCCAGGGCCGGCCGCGCGATGATCTGCTGGACACTGGGGATCACCGAGCACCACAACGCGGTCGATAACGTCCTCGCGCTGATCAACCTGGCGTTGCTGACCGGTCACGTGGGCCGCTACGGATCCGGCCTCAACCCGTTGCGTGGGCAGAATAACGTCCAGGGCGGCGGCGACATGGGTGCGCTTCCCGATCGACTCCCCGGCTTTCAGCACATAGAGGTTGACGAGTTCCGGTCGAAGTTCGAGCGGCGCTGGGGCGTGTCCCTTCCGTCGCAGCGCGGGTGGCACATGTCGGAAATGTTCGAGGCGATGGAACGGGGCGAATTCCGGGCCCTCTATGTCCTCGGAGAGAACCCGCTCCAGTCGGAGGCGGACCAGGCCCAGACCCGGCATCGGCTCGAAAGTCTCGACTTCCTGGTCGTGCAAGATATCTTCCTCACCGCGACCGCCGAGCTCGCCGATGTGGTGTTCCCGGCCGCGGCGGGCTGGTGCGAGTCCGACGGGACAGTGACCAACAGCGAGCGCCGGGTCCAGCGCGTGCGGAAGGCCGTGGATCCGCCGCCGGGAGCCCGTGAGGACGTCCGCATCCTCTTCGACCTCGCGCGACGGCTGGGACACGACTGGGGCGAGCCGGATGCTGAAACCATCTGGAATGAAGTACGTGCACTCAGTCCAGCTTACGCCGGAATGAGCTACGCGCGCCTGGAGGCTCTGCACGGGCTCCAGTGGCCCTGCTATGACGAGAACCACCCGGGCGAGCTATTCCTTCACAGCCGGCTCTGGGAACGGCCGCTCAATGGTCCGAGAGTCGCGTTCCACCCCGTCGCGCACGACCCGCCGGTCGAGCGGTTGACCGAGGAGTTCCCGCTCCGGCTCACCACAGGTCGCCGGCTTGACGAGTACAATACCGGCGTCCAGACCTCGGGCTATGCTTCGCCGATGCGTCGTGGCGAGAGCCTCGACATCTCGCCGGAGGACGCCGACCGGCTCGGGGTCCGGAACGGCGAAGTTGTGCGCGTCTCCTCGCGGCGCGGGAGGATCGACGTGCCGGTGCGCATCGATGAGGGCCTGCGGCCTGGGCTCACGTTCATGACTCCCCACTTCCAGGATGAGGTCGCCACGAATATCCTGACGATTGACGCCACGGACCCCAGGTCGGGGACCGCGGAATTCAAGGCCGCCGCGATCCGGGTCGAGCGGCTGGGAGCCCCTTGAGACGATGGACCTTCACTTTCACGGCCCCGAAGCCACGGCGACCGAGCGAGCGGCCGTCGATTCTGTCCTGGGACCGCCGACCTCCGCCTGGGCCGGGGGGTTGCGGAACGTGGAAGGAGAAGGCCATGGGTCCTCGCGGAGCGGCCACGAAGCACGGTCCCGCCGCGATCTTCTCTTGCCCGCACTCCATGCGGTGCAGTCGCGGTTTGGATGGATACCGCCCGGCGCCCTGGACTACATCTGCCGGCGTCTCACCGTACCGCCCGCCGAGGCCCACGGCGTGGTGACGTTCTATCACCTCTTCTCACTCGCGCCTCGGCCCCCGGCCGTCGCACACGTCTGCGACGACATCGCCTGCCGGATCAAGGGGGCGGAGTCGCTTTGCGCCGAATTGACGCAACAGCTCGGTTCTGAGGGTGACGGCTGCTGGAAACGGAGCCCGTGCTTGGGCTGTTGTGAGAAGGCCCCGGCGGCCCTGATCCTCAACGCGGGCGATTCCCCGACCGCGATCGCGCTGGCACCGGCGAGAGTCGCCGAGATCCTCCTGGCGCGAGGTTCTGCCAATCCGTCCGCAGCGGGCGACCTCGCATCGCTCCGACTTTCTGTGCCGCAGTCCGGTAGCCCCTCGCTCCGTCTACTCCACCGGATCGGCCGGATCGACCCCGAGAGTCTGGAGGCGTACCGTGCATCAGGAGGGTATGCCGCACTCGCTCGGGCGATCGAGATCGGCCCTACTGAAGTCATTCGCGAGGTCCTGGCCTCGAAGCTCGTCGGCCGCGGCGGCGCGGCATTCCCCACAGGACGCAAATGGGAGGCCGTGGCGAAAGCGAGTGACCGGCCTCATTACGTGGTCTGCAATGCGGACGAATCCGAGCCCGGCACGTTCAAGGACCGGGTCCTGATGGAGGGTGATCCATTCGCCGTCCTCGAGGGAATGACCATCGCGGGGTTCGCGACTGGGAGCGAGCGCGGTTATCTCTACGTCCGCGGGGAATATCCGCTCGCCGCCCGACGGATGGCCGCGGCGATCGAGTCCGCCCGGACCGCGGGCTGGCTCGGCAAGGACGTTCAGAATGCCGGCTTCTCGTTCGACGTGGAGCTGCGTCGGGGAGCCGGCGCTTATATTTGCGGCGAGGAGACCGCCCTGTTCAACTCGATCGAGGGGAAACGCGGCGAGCCGCGCAACAAGCCGCCTTTTCCCGTCCAATCCGGCCTCTTCGGCAGGCCGACGGTCATCAACAACGTCGAGACCCTGGTCAACATCCCGCCGATCCTCTTGCAAGGCGGTGCAGCCTATGCCGGCATCGGAACCGCGGGGTCCAGCGGGCCCAAGCTCTTCTGCGTCTCCGGGCACGTGCTGCGACCAGGCGTCTACGAAGTCGATTTCGGTATCACGCTCAGGGAAATCATCGCGCTTGCCGGCGGATTGCCTGGCACGAAGGGGATTCGCGCGGTGCTGCTCGGTGGTGCCGCTGGCGTATTCGTCGGACCGGACAAACTGGATATGCCCTTGACCTTCGAGGGGACGCGCGCGGCCGGAGCCACGCTCGGCTCGGGGGTCGTGCTGGTCTTCGACGAATCGGTCAACCTCGCTGATATCCTGGCGCGGATCGCCGCCTTCTTCCGCGACGAGTCGTGCGGCCAGTGTGTTCCCTGCCGGGTGGGAACGGTGCGTCAAGAAGAGTTGTTGCAACGCCTGCGGGCCGGCCAGACCATCGGCAATCGCGCCCAGGAGCTGGCCCTGCTCGCGGAGATCGGCCAGGTGATGCGCGACGCCTCGATCTGCGGATTGGGACAGACCGCCTCTAGCGCGATCGAGTCGGCACTGGCCACGCTCGACCCCTTTCCAGAACCGGAGCGTCCGCGATGAACCACGACTCCCTCTGGTTCCAACCCCCTCCGCCGCCCCACGAGCCCCCGGCGCTTCCTCGGCGATCGGAACCCGATGTCATCGAAATCGTCATCGACGGACAACCGGTCCGGGTGCCGGCCACCGCGACGATCCTCGATGCGTGCCGGTCGCGCGGCATCGACACGCCCACACTCTGCTACCTCGAAAACCTGACCCCGGTCAACGCGTGCCGCGTCTGCGTCGTGGAGCTCGCCGGTGCTCGGACGCTGGTCCCGGCCTGTTCTCGACGCGTCGAGCCGGCGATGGAGATCCGCACGGACACGCCGCGGGTCCGCCTGGCCAGGAAGATGGTCCTCGAGTTCCTTGGCTCGTCCGTGGACCTCTCCACCGCACCCCAGGCCCAGGGGTACGCCGCGCACTACGGTGCTCGCCCGGAGCGCTACGGCCCGCCGATGCCCCCAGCAAGTGCCGGGGCGCGCGACGCGCGAGAGCCAGGGCATCATCACGTCTCTGATGGGGCAACTGCGGAGACCGTCGCCCAGCCGGTCAAGATCGATAATGACCTGTATGTTCGCGACTACGCGAAATGCATCCTCTGCTACAAGTGCGTCGAGGCGTGCGGGACCGACGCTCAGAATACGTTCGCGATCGCGGTGGCCGGCCGGGGGTTCGACGCCCGGATCTCGACTGAAGCCGCAGTCCCGCTGACCGATTCGGCCTGCGTCTATTGCGGCAACTGCATCGGCGTCTGTCCGACCGGGGCGCTGATGTTCCGGAGCGAGTACGAGCTGCGCAAGGCCGGCACGTGGGACGAATCGCGACAAACGCAGACCGACACCATCTGTCCCTACTGTGGCGTCGGTTGTACGCTCTCGCTCCACGTTCAGGACAACCGGATCGTCAAGGTGACCTCGCCGCTGGATATCGAGGTCACACACGGGCACCTCTGCATCAAGGGCCGATTCGGCTTCGAATTCGTGCACGGGGGCGACTTGGAGGACGAGGGGATTGATGGTGCCTCACCGAAATAGCGTACGAGCCGAGTCATCGGTGACCGACCTTGGGTGAAATCGATGAAGAGCTTTCAAGTCTCGATTCTGGTGATCATCCTCGTGGTCGCTCCTTGTGCGGTGTGATCAGCATGTAGGGTGGGTCGAACCGCGATTCCTCGCGGCGAGGCCCACCAAAGCCGCGGGGTTCGGTGGGCCTCACGCCGCGTTGCGGCGTTCGACCCACCCTACATCAGGCTTTGGTGACACTCTCAGCATGTAGGGTGGGTCGAACCGCGATTCCTCGCGGCGAGGCCCACCAAAGCTGCGGGGTTCGGTGGGCCTCACGCCGCGTTGCGGCGTTCGACCCACCCTACATCAGGCTTTGGTGACACTCTCAGCATGTAGGGTGGGTCGAACCGCGATTCCTCGCGGCGAGCCCACCAAAGCTGCGGGGTCTGCAAGGTGGGCCTCACGCCGCGTTGCGGCGTTCGACCCACCCTACATCAGGCTTTGGTGACACTCTCAGCATGTAGGGTGGGTCGAACCGCGATTCCTCGCGGCGAGGCCCACCAAAGCTGCTCAGTCCGCAAGCCCCAACTCGGCCAGCTCGTGGCGGATGTGTTCGAGGTCCCAGACTTCGACCAGGGGGTCGCCCCGCCCGGCACTGGCCAGCCGCCGGCCTTGATGGTCGAAGACCAGACTGGAGATCATGCCGCGGTGGCCGGGGAGACTGAGTCGCGGTTCCTTGGGCTCGGATTGAGTAGCGGGCCAGACGAGGATGGGTCCTAGGAGCGTGCCCACGGCCAGATTGTGTCCATCCCGCGAGAAGGCCAGTGCGGTGGCGAACCCTTCTGCCTCGTCGGTGGCGCGGGGGATTCGCCCGGTCAGGACCAGTCGGCGCGTGTCCAGAAGCGAGACGGCCCCCGTGCGATCGCCCAGCGCGAGTACGGCGCCATCGGACCGCAGGGCGATGCTGGTGATTCCCTCGGGAAGTGGCGCGATCATGGGGACCTCGCGAGCCTGGTAGCCCCCTGACGTCACATCAAGGGCCCAGAGGTGAAGCGTGCTGTTCTCGGCCAGGAGATAGAGTCGGTCGCCCCGTGGCGAGACCTGGACCTGGCGAAATCGAAGTCCGTCCGTTTCGGGCCCAGTCGAGAGGCCGCGCGGGTCTTTCTTCGCCGTCGATCCGAACTCGCTGGCCGGGCTCGGCGGCGGGGTCACCGGCTGGACCTTTCCAGGAGTGTCGGATCGCCACAACGCGATGGTGGAGGGCCGCCGACCATCCGGCGTCCGCACCAGCGCCATCAAGCGGCCATCGGGCGTTCGCGATAGGGGCGGCGGACCTCTCAATGGCACAGGGACATCAGGCAGGGCCAGCGCGATGACCGACGTCGGACCCGCGATCCCATCGGGGGACCAGATGCGCAGGCCGGACGGATCGTGGGCAACCAGTCGCCCCCGATCGTCGGTCGCGAGAGAGGTGGGGTGCTGGTCTCGACTCATCCCGCTGAACGGGGCACCTCGGCCGGGGTTCCGTGAACGCGAGCCTTCCGCAACGGAGGATTGAGAATGCTTGGGCTCGCTGCTCTTGCGACTGGCCGTCCCGGAGCTGGAACCAGTTCCGGGTTCGGACTGGACGGGCACCACCTCGCTCTCCGTTGCAGATGGCTCGAGGGGCGAGTTGATGTTGGGACACCGGCCGTGACGGAAGGTCCAGACGTCGCCGTTCCACTCACCCCCGGCCAGTGTCCCATCCTCGGTGAAAGCCAGTGATGAGGTCGGTGCGTCGAAGCCGCTGAGCTGGGTTCGCCCCGTCGAATCGAGCACGGTCCATGTCGAGGACGATCCCGATGGGCCCGTCCCGCCCGCGGCGAGGGTTCGGCCGTCGGGAGAAAACGCCAGGTCAGTCGGCTGGTCCGACGTCCGTAACAGCGTGACCGGGCTATGCGCCGCGGGATCCCACAGCTCGATCGGGCCGAACCCAGCGAGTACCAAAAGCGTCCCTTGCGGGTTGTACCGCATCTGGAATGTCATCCTCTGCTGCTCGGGCGTCAGGCTCGCCAGCGGTGCCCGGGGCCGATCCAGATCCCACAGCTTGATCGTATTGACTCGGGTCGTATCTGTGCTGGTTCCGGCCGTTGCCAGTAGCCCGTTGGGGCCGAGAGCGATCGCTGTTAAATCGATCCCCGTCATGATCGAGATGCCGCGCGGCGGAGGACCCTCGTTTCGGCGCCCAACGGGTCGTTCCGTTGCCAGTTCGCTCTTCGCTGGCGTCAGACGCGTCGGTTCCCTACCGTCCACATGCCCTGGAGCCGCGCTGGCTCGGCGAGCCCATGGAGGTCGTAGGCGCCGGCCGTGTCAGTTCCCTACCATCGGCGGCGGAGAAGAGGCGCACAAAGGGCGTGCCCCATGAGCCGGTGGCCACCACTTTGCCCTCCGGGCTGATCGCCACCAGCGGCAAGGGGGGTGGAGTCGGGGGGCGTCCCCGGCTCTGCTGGGGATCGGTGGTGGGTGCGTTCGACGCATTCGGCCCGTGGTTCGGCGGCCCATTTCCGGGCCGGCCCCCGAAACCGGCTCGGTACCAGTTCAGCGCAGTCATCGGTTCGTCAAGACGATCCAGGTCCCAGAGATTCACTTCATACTCTGTCGGATCGGAGATATCCCAAGGCACCGCTCCTTCCATCGCCTCAACGACTGGGTCGATGATCCGCTCGATCGTGACGATCCGGCGACCGGCAGGATCCGCGACCAGGCCGAGCACTTCGCGATCCGTCGGCCGGTTCACCGGCCGCAGAGTAGTGCCCGACAGGGGATCGATCAGGCCGAATCCTCGGCCGTCGGGCCAGACAACCACCAGGCTGTGCCCTGAATAGGCCAGACGCGGGAACGGGCTGCGCCGCCTGGCAGCATTGCCTCGGGTGACATTTAATGCCGAGCTTCCGCCGTCGAGGGCGTCGCCCGGGCGCGGGTCCGCGACCGCCACGGGGACCGCCACGACGACCCGGGAACTCGATCCGGCACGGAGCGATAGTGTCCAGAGCCGACGCTCGGTTGTCATGTCCCAGAACGCCAGCTCCGCGCCGTCGTCGGAAAGGACGGCCAGCCGCTGACCCGTGGATCCGAAGACCAGGCTACGTGCGCGACCCGTGGGCAAATTCGGGCCGGTCTCGGTGTCACGCTGAACCAGCAGCTTCACGGCCACGTCGCGGAGCTGGGCCCGCAACTCGGGCTCACTCGGTTTCAGCGAGACGGCACCGTGAATGAGTTTCATGCCTTCGTTCCGGCGGTTGGGTCCCCAGTTCGAGCCGGTTGACGCGGCGGATTGCACCAGCAGCCGGAGCATGGTGGCATCCTTCTCGCGCTCGGCCAGCTCCCTCTGATTGAGAGCCTCCTGAGTCTCGGCGCGAGCGGTTGGCCTCGTTCCGGTCAGCGAGGATGCTCACATAGGCGAGTGTGGCAATGGCCAGCACAATCGCCGCGGCGGCGGTGGAAACGCTCGCGATCCCAGGATGACGGCGGGCGATCCGCCACAGGCGGCCGATGGGACTGATCCGCCGCGCCTTGACCGGCTCAAGGCTCAAGAACCGCGCCAGGTCCTCGGCCAGCTCGGCCGCGGTTGCGTACCGGTCGAACCGGGCCTTGGCGAGTGCCTTGAGCACAATCGTCTCCAGGTCGAGCGGCACGCGCGGCTGGAGCTTCCGCGGCGGCACCGGATCGTCGCGACCGATCTGATCGATGAGCTCGGCCGCGGATTGCCCGTCGAACGGGGGTCGCGAAGTCAGTAGCTCGTAGAGCGTCGCACCCAGACTGTAGACGTCGGTCCGGCCGTCGATCGAGCCGGTCCGCGCCTGCTCGGGGCTCATGTATCGAGGCGTCCCCAGCAGGCTGTCGTGCTGGGTCAGTCCGGGGTCGGCCAGCCGCCGGGCCAGGCCGAAGTCGGTGACCCAGATATTTCCCTTGGCGTCGATCAGGAGATTGGACGGTTTGACATCGCGATGGATCACACCTTGCTGATGTGCGTGGGCCAGCGCGTCGGCAGCCTGGAGGCCGACGGAGGCCACCCACCGGAAATAAGCCGACCCACGCGGTGGATCCCACTGTAGCGGTTCGTCGTCGCGGTGACGCGTATCCGGCCGGGCCAGTCCCGTCACGCACATCGGGACGGCCGATGAGCCCGACGTGTCACCGTTGAGACGCTCTCCTGTCTCGGCCTCTCGATCGCGGCGACGGCTTCTCCACGTGGCCGTCGAATCGTTGGCCGGACTCGCGCGAAACTCGCCGCGCTTTTCCAGGCCCGACCGGACCGCCACGGATGAGGGGGCGTCGTTCCGGTCCCAGTCCTTCCCTCCGGGGTGGGAGACGCCGGGCAGCTCTCGCGGCTGTCGCCAGTACAAGCCCGCGGACACCCGGTACCAGAGCTGGCCGAATCGCGAGCTCAGAGACGAGTGACCCAGGGTCCCCTGGCTTTCGGAACCCGAGGGCGCCATACCACCCAGGACGATCCCACTCCCCAATCCGCCCGCCGGGCGGGTACGGCGGAGGTGCCGGATCACCTGGTCCAGCCCGCTCCCCTCGATTCGCTGCATGGCGTAGTAGCAGAGCCCGCCGACCTTGCCGACATCGAAGACCGGTACGATGTGCGTGTGATGCAAGCCGGCGGCGGTCTTGGCCTCGTTGAGGAACCGCCGCCGCGCCGAGGAGTCCGGGGCCGCGTGGGTCCCCAGCACTTTCAGGGCTACAGGACGGTCCAGTCCGACGTGCACGGCCTCGTAGACCGTACCCATGCCGCCGCGGCCCAACTCGCGGACGATCCGGTAACCCGCGATCCGATGCCCTGACTCCAGCCGTCGATCCCATCCTGATCCGCGCGACGAGCCGGAGGACGGCGAGACACCGCGCCCACCAGCCCATGAACCAGCTCGAGACCTTCCATCGCTGCGCAGGTCGTCCTTCAGGTCCGGATAACGCCCGATGAACTCCTCCAGATCGGGCGCCTGGTCCTGCTCCGCCAGGGCCAGATACGCCTCGATGGCCTCGCCCAGGCGTTCGTCCGCATCGTCGGCCTCCGGCGGGTTGGCCCCTTCAATCGGCCGTGAATCGTCAATGCGCTGAACCATCGTCGTACCTCAGGAGGCCGCCGGGCGGCCCTTCGAGCGAGCGTTTCAGGTGCTTCAAGCCTCGGGCGTAGATGCCACGTACCGACTTCCGGCTCAGTTCCAGTCGCTGACCGATGGCTTCAAACGAGAGGGCGTCGGCGTAGTATAACCAGAGAACGTCGGCCTCCAGCTCGGGCAATCCGGCAAAGGCATCGGCGAGCAGGCCGAGCATCTCGCGCTTGCTAACGGCCTGGCTGGGGCTAGTCTGGCTCAGAGCGAGCATGTCCAGCAGGCGACCGCTCTCCTCGCCCAGTCGGCCCCCGCCGCCGGAGTCGGGTGCCGCGTCCAGCGGCACGGCCGTCGCACCCCCTGCACGCTTGGCACGGCTATGATAACGGCCCAGGTCCGCCAGCTTCTGGCCCACCAGTCGGCGCAGCCAGCCGAGGAGTGCAGCCTCGTTCTGGCCGGTAAACTGGGGAAACTGCCGGACCACCTCCACCAGTGCCTCCTGCACCACGTCGGACAGCTCCACTCGCTCTTTTAACCGAGGGCCCAGGCCGGTTCTCACCACCATTCGCAAATAATTCCGGTAGAGCGCGCACAATTCACCCAGCGCCTCGGTCTCACCCGCGCGCGCCCGAGACAGTAACTCGATTGGTCCGGCGGCCATCAGCTTCGGCTTTCGTTCCGAGGGTACCGTCGGGCTGAGGCCATGGGATTCGATGGATAGCGGGCCAAGAGGCTGAACGTGGGGGTGAGCTTCCGGTCGAACCCGCCCAAGGGCGTTATCCCCTCGAGTCCGGTTCCAAGAAACCGCTCATCCCGTCTGGTCTTGCGGCCCTGTCTCTTCTCCCAATAGGCGTCAAATCCCGGGTCCCGGACCCGGTTGTCTCCAAATTCGACATCGACCGGCGCGCACCACCCGGACGGCTTTTCCAATCTCACAACCGTTCTGGGACTGCGGCCCAGGCCAGCCTGCGGTTCGCGCGAATCGCGCGATCCTGGCGATCGCGGCAACCGAAGATCTCACCATGGCCCGACTACACCCTGCGGCCAGAGATTGCCCGGCCCGCGATTGATTGTGCGACGCCTACCCTGCACATTATACTGTCTCGGGATCGAGCGAGGTCACCCCGGACACGCGCCGGAGGACGATTTCCCTATTCTGCCCACTGCCGGCAGCGGGGGCGACGTGATAGCAATCCAGCAACCCGAGCGATCGTGCGTGTTGACGATCAACGGCGGTTCCTCGAGCCTCAAGTTCGCGATCTTCCCCTTGAAGGGGCCTGAGACCTTCGAGCCGCTCCTCTCGGGACGGATCGAGCAAGTCGGACGCCCCAGCGCGCGGGCCACCATCACCGAATCGTCCGGTTCGGAGACCGAATCCTCGGCCGTGAACGCCCCCGACCTGGACTCGGCAGCCGGCTGGCTGGTCGATTGGGTGGAGCAACGCGGAGGCTGGTCCCGAATGGCCGGGATCGCTCATCGCGTCGTGCATGGTGGCGCGCGCTACTTCCGTCCCGAACGAATCACGGGGGAGTTGCTGGCGGAACTGCGCCGGATCACCCCGATGGATCCCGAGCACCTGCCAGGCGAAATCGCCGTGATCGAGCGATTTCAGAGCCGGCTGCCCGAGTTGGCTCAGTTCGCCTGCTTCGACACGGCCTTCCATCACGACATGCCCCGCGTGGCTCAGATCGTACCGATCCCGCGCCGTTTCCAGGAACACGGAGTGAGGCGATATGGTTTCCACGGCCTATCCTACTCCTATCTGATGGAGGCCCTGGTGCGGGACATCGGGCCGCGAGCGGCCTCTGGTCGGGTCGTCCTGGCCCACCTGGGCTCGGCGCCAGCCTGGCCGCGGTCCGCGACGGCCGCCCGATCGATACGACCATGGCCCTGACCCCGGCTGCCGGCCTGGTCATGAGCACCCGGTCCGGCGACATCGACCCGGGGCTCCCGGGGTTCCTCGCCCGCACCGAAGGCGTCACCATCGAGCAGTTCGATGCGATGGTCAACCACGAGTCCGGCCTGCTGGGCGTCTCCGAGACCAGTTCCGACGTGCGCGACCTCTTGGCGGCCGAAGACCACGACGTTCGGGCCGCGGAGGCCGTTGCACTATTCGTCTACCGGATCAAGAAAGCGATCGGCGCCCTGGCCGCCGCCCTGGGAGGCCTCGAGGTCCTCGTCTTCGCGGGCGGCATCGGCGAGAACTCCTCGGTGATTCGTGCCCGCATTTGCGAGGGACTCGAGTTCCTCGGTATCGTCCTGGACGAGTCGCGAAACTTCTCCGGCGCTTCACGGATCTCGATCGACCAGGCGACTGTCCAGGTCCGAGTCATCCCCACCAATGAAGAATCGATCCTGGCGAGGACGGTTGCCGGCCTGTTGACGGAGACGACCTGACCACAGCCGACGTAGCCGGACCGGCCGCATCACCGCCGCGAACCATATCCGACTGAGGCAAGAATGATCATCACGAATTACACGACCGAGGATCTGAAGCGACTGCCACTCCGGGCGATCGTCGCCCTCGCCGCCCGTTGTGCCGCGCCGAGTGGAGCATCTGGCTCTGCTCCCCGAGGGTCACCCGGAGAGAGATCGGTGCCGGACGGCCGTCGCCAATGCCATTCGCCTGGCCGAGGACTTTGCGAGAGGAGATTCCTGTACGTCTTACGAGTCCGTGGTCAGCGAGGTCGAGGCTTGCCGGGCGATCCGGGAGGGAGAGGTTGTGCGCGACAGCGCGATGGCCGCCGCGGTCCGGGCGGCCCACGCGGCGGTCTGCGCCTTGCAAGCCCTGGAGCTCCGCGACGAGCACGGAGAATCGCGATTGGTGACCAACCCACCACCGAATCCCTTCGCCCACCTGGCGGATATCACGGCCGACCTGGCCACGCGCGATGCGTTCACAGCGGCCGTCGAGGCGGCCGACGCCATCGGCTACACCGTCCGCTTCATCCACGAGGCGACCGAGGACGCTCAGGAACTCCTGAGGCTCGAACTGGGCAGCTATCCCCAGGCCGGACACCCGATCGACCCCTCACCCCATGGGCCGCTTGGGCCGCTCGGGCCCGAGGAGACCTCGGATTGAGACGCGATCAGGCCGGATCTCCGCGGATCTCTGCCATGTGCCAAGCCGTGGAAATTCCACATCGAGATGCGTCCCGATCGGAAGTCCGGGAACTGGAATCTGGAATCGATGGCGAACAACCGTGGTATCGTCGGTCTGGACGACCTCGACAAGGCCGGCCCCTTCAGCGCGCTACTCCCTGGGCGACTTTGTCCAGATCGAGGAACCACACTTGCTGAAGTGCTTCGTATTACTACGAACCATCGTCGAGACGATGGCCGATTCGGCGATCCGGAGATCGTCCGGCACCTCGTCCCCGTGACGACAAGCATCTTCCCCTCGGTGTTCTTTGCTGCACCAAAACGGCATCACCGCTCGTACAGCTCCAGCGGCAACCCGTCAGGATCGGCGAAGAAGGTGAATCGCTTGCCCGTGTGCTCATCCACCCGGACCGCCTCGACCGCGACGCCCTGCCTCTGGAGATGCGCCACCGCCTCGTCGATGTCGTCGACCTCGAAGGCCAGGTGCCTCAGCCCGCACGCCTCGGGATAGCTTAGTCGCCGGGGCGGGTCCGGGAAGGAGAACAGCTCGATCTGCGTGCCGTCGGGAATCCGCAGGTCTAACTTGTAGGAATTGCGTTCCCTGCGGTGGACTTCGGAGACAATCTCGAGCCCCAGGATCTCGGTGTAGAACCGCCGGGACCTCTCGTAGTCCGAACAGATGATGGCGACGTGATGCATTCGCAAGAGTTTCATACCCGATCTCCCCTCAAAACCAGTCCCCTGCTCCTCGCCGGAGCCCGACATTTGGACAATCCCCCCGAGCTTCGATCACAACCCAGCCCTCACCGGCTCCCCTTCGAGACGGACACAGGAATCGTTGCCCGCCGGGTGAACCGACAGCCCCTTGGAATTGTCCAAGATGTGATGGTCTAGGGGAACCCGGGATCGGAACTGCCTCCGCGACGATCTCCGGGCAACGATGGCTCGGGGTGTGAACCGATGGATCCTCTGCTCCTCGTCGGACTGGACCCTCCCGAATCGGCCGCACTGCGACAACGCGTTCACCGGCAGGTCCTCGTCTGCGAGACGCTCCCGCGCATCCGGGTGGACCGGGGCCGGCTGATGGTCGAGCATCCGAACGTCCTGAATGCGTTCATCCCGGTCGATCGAGTCGTCTATCACGCCATCTTCGAGGACGACTTCCCCTTCCTCACCGCCCTGGCACTCTGGGGAGGGCCATGCTTGCCCGGCGCTCGTGGCATGATGGATCTGCGGCTCCGGCTGCCCGGCCTCGTCCGGGCGCTGGCGATCTCACGTTTCGCCGGCAATCCTCGCGGTTACGCCGATCCGGGCACAATCGTCGAGGCCGGGGGCGACATGGTCGCCAAATGGGGAAACTGGCACTGTGGCGAGGACAAGGTCCGGTTCCACGAGACCTGGACGGCTTCCGAACCGACGCTCATCGAAGACTACGTGGAAGGCGAGGCCGTCCGCATCGTCCTGATCGGCGAAAGCCCCTGGCAGATCCGCATGGCTGGCGACGGCTGGCTCAAGTCCATACACCAGCTCAACGCCTCCTTCATGCCGATCGATCCGGACCTGCTCGACGCCCGGCGCCTCGCCGAGCACTTCGGCCTGGCGACCGTCGGAGTGGATTACATCGCTACCCCGGACGGCACCCGTCATCTACTGGAGGTCAACCATGTTCCCAACGTCACCGTCTTCCCCGAAATCCGCGAGGCGTACCTCGACATGGTTGTCGCGTGGGCCGGACAGGAGCAAACCTTGCCCAAAACATGATCAAATCGGAATTCTCTGTGACTTCCTCCCGGTTCAGGATCGGGGGGGATTGCCGACGATTCGCGCCGAGTATACGATCGATTGATAGCAGGCGGATGGTTCCGCGGCCGGCTTCGAGAAGCGGGTCCCCGGCGTTCGATTCCCGGGCCTGAGATGCCCGAAAGGGCAGAGCGCAAGCTGAGACTCAGCGTGAGATTCAAAGGACGTCCCCAAATGTGCAGGTTCGAGTCCTGCCCGCGGCATTCGTATGCGACCCACGCCGCGGTAGCCCAAGGGCGAGGCAAGGGATGTCGCGGTCAGAATCAGACTATCGCTCGAGACTGAACTTGGCTTTTCGCCGAGGAATCAACCGCGACGGAACACAGCGGAGAGATGCTGGTGCAATTCCAGCCCGGGCCTCTTTCGAGGCAGCCCTCGCTCCATGAGGGGCACATGGCCCGGTAGCCCAATCGAAAGGCGGCTCCGCTCTCAGATTGAAACTGTCGCGACCGGAGATCGTCCTCGACGATGGGTTTATCCGCCAAACACCGGCCCCCGTGCACCGGGTACGTGCATGGGGGCCACTTTTTCCCCTCACTGTGGAGGGTCGTCATGCCGAAGCTCAATCAGATCGTCGCCGTGGTCGCGGGCAAGAAGTCCGACGCCGAGAAGCAGATCACGGAGCTCTACCACAAGGTCAAGAAGCCCCAGCTCTTCGAAGGGATCACCAAGACCTACGAGGCGATCGAGGTCAACGGCGAGGAATTGCCCTCTGAGGGGAAACTCCTCCAGTTCAAGGTGAGCGAGGCCATCTCCCAGTTCCGGGAGCTGATGGGGCCCGTCCTCGACACCACGCTCACCCAGGACGTCGCCAACACCAGCGCCCGCGCGAATGTGGAGGTGGACGGTGTCACCATCCTCGCCGACGTCCCGGTCACCTACCTCCTCTTCCTCGAGAAGAAGCTGACCGATATCCAGACGTTCCTCACGCACCTGCCGACCCTCGACCCGTCTCAGAAATGGAGCTACTCCCGCGATACCGACTGCCACGTCACCGCCGAGACCTGGAAGTACCACACGAAGAAGCTCCCGCGCGTCCTCGAGAAAGCCCCGGCGACCGACAAGCACCCGGCCCAGGTCGAGGTCGTCTACGAGGACAAGAACGTCGGCAAATGGAAGACGATCAACCAGTCCGGCGCGATCCCGGCCCGCGATCAGCACGATATGCTGGCGCGCGTGAAGAAGCTGATCGAGGCCGTCAAGAAGGCGCGCGAGCAAGCCAACCTGCTCGATGTGGAGAACAAGCACGCGGGCGACGCAATCTTCGATTTCGTCTTCGGCAAACCGGCTTGATCGCGATCCGGCCACGAGTCATCGGTGCCTGGCCGAGTTGGATTCTACAGGAGCGCGCCTGGAGCGCCTCACGCTTGGGTTGCACACAATAACCGCATCGCATCGATACCGGCTCGAAGCGCCAGCGAGTGGATTTCCGGACGGAGTCCCGATCAATGAGCGAATGCAAGGACAAACGATACCAGCTCGAAGCGCCAGCGAGTGAATACCGGCGGGGATCCTCAATCCACTCGCTGGCGCTTCGGGCCCGTATCAGTCCTCTGCAACGCAAGCGTGAGGCGCTTCAGTCGAGCGGAGCACACGCCACTATCGCCGTCCGTCGGGCGCCGTGCTCCCATCCTGATAGATTCGTGCGTGGCCGGCAGCCGATTCTGCCAGGAAACCCGTGGAAGACCTGGCATACGGGGCCCACACGTGCCGATGTCCAGGTTCGGTGGGAAAGTGGGTTTCGATCGCTTCGGAAGTCCGCACCGAAAGGCCCAGGAGCGTCCGGGATTCGACGCGCTTGCGATTGTGGCAGAGATGACACGAGACGTAGGTCAACCGGAACCCCGCGCTCAGGACGATCAGCGCGGCGACCATGGCCACGGCGACCATCAGCCCGCGGACCGAGAGCTGGTACCGATGCGGGATCATGGCTGAATCAACCCCATTCTGCCTGACCGTGTCCTCGAAACTCACCGGGACAGCCGGAATCAGCGCCCTGCTTGGCCTCGATCGATCGAACCAAATCGGCGGCCATCGCCTTGAACCAGACCTGAGAGTCCGGTGTCTCGGCGCACTGATGGAGATACTTCCGAGCGGCTTCGGGCTTGCCGCGATTGATGAGGAACCGTCCGACCAGGAATCCGGCGTTCCCCCGGGCCGGGACAGGCATCCCCTCCATCGCCCGGTCGACGGCCTCCAGGTCGAGCGGGCGCTTCCCCCCATCCGCGAGCGATTCACGCATCAGCCGGAAGATGTCAACCATCCGCGGCCACTTGGCCTTGAACTGAATGCTGAGCTCATCCAGCATCTGATCGCGTCGGTCGTGGTTACCCAGCTCGTCGGCCAGGAGCATCAGGGCCATGCCGAACACAATGGCCTGGTTGGCATGATAGGCCCGTTCCAGGTTCACGGCCGCCTGATTGGGCGATCCGATCGTCCAGAAGTACAACCCGTTCCGCGCCGGAGCGTTGAGATCGCGTCGGCCCGCGATGGCCGCCAGATACTCGTCGGCGAAGGCCCGGGCCGCCTCGACGTCGCCGTGTCCGGTCCGTTTGCAGAAGACGTACCAGCGGAACCACGTCGTGTGCTGGTAGCGTTCCGCAGCGCGACGAATCCAGAGCTCGGCCCGCTCCCAGTTCTGAAGTCCTTCGTGACATTCCGAGGCGCAGATCATCGCCCAATCCGCCCCCGTCGCTCCGGCGGCCTCGGCGTACGTCCTCGCCGACTCCCAACGCTTCTGACTCATCAAGTACTGGGCGATCTCGACCTGCACCCGCGCGTGTTCCAGTCCGGCGGGTTCCGTCTTCGCCAGGAACTCGTCCAGCGTCAACTGCCAGCGCTCTCGGTCGCCCCGCGCCGCGTACGACGACGCCAGCCACTGGTAGACCCAGTGGTCGGGCGAGTGCTCGAGCGAGAGCCGGAGGTATTTCTCCGCCGGATCGTATTGTTTCAGATCGGCGTACTTCTTCCCCAGTGCCCGGACCAGCGCCGGGGCCTTGCCGACCTTCTCCTGCCAGCTCGCGAGTTCACCTTGTGCCAGTTCCCAGTCGCTCTCAACCAGCGTCGCCATCGCGTACGACGAATACGGACTGATCTTCAGCAGGATCCGGCCGTAAAGTGCCTTGCGTTCGGTCGTCTGCTTGATCCGCTCCGACAGATCGTGCGCCAGAGTGTCGCCGTGATTGAAGCATAAGCTCCACGCGGTCTCGCCCACGGGGAGCCCGAACCGGCGGAGGGCATCGATCATGAGCCGTTCGGTCGGCTCGACGTCGGACGGGTCATACCGCTCGGCGAACGCCGCCAGTGCGGCGCGGCCGTCCATGGGGGTCATGACGATCGTCTGGAGATAGGAGAAAAAGCGGTGCCGCGCGACGTACGGCTGGACGCCGGCCCAGTACTCACCGACCGGCACCGACCACTTGTAAGCCATGAAGACCAGTCGGCGCCAGGCGTTCACGAAGCGGACCTCGCGAACGAGTTGCGCCAGGACCGCCCACGATGGCTCGACCCTGTCCACACCCGGCTGACCCGCCTGGACCAGGGCACCGACGATCGTCAGCTCGTCGCGGTTCTGGTCGAGCGGCTTGCGAACAATCGTCGGCAGCCAATTGAGCGCCTTGAGTTTCTCCAGGAAATCCTTCGTGAAGGCTTCCGGTCCGTCGGTGGTCGCGGTCTGTATGTCACCGAGCTGGCCGTTCTCGCAGATTACATCGTACGCGCGACAACAATTGGGATCGAGCCGTACGACCTCGCGTGCCGCCTCGACGAGCGCTCGGGTCCCCATCGGGTACTCGACCAGCATCATGCGCAGCAGGGCCGCGAGCTTGGCGTCGGGACCGTCCGCGATCTCCAGCCCCTTGGAATCGCTCTTCAAGTAAGCCACGATCACCGGCAGCCACGAGGGCGGCCGGGACAGTCCCTTGATCCCCGCGTCGAGTTTCCGCGCTTCCTCCAGGTCATCGAGCGCCGCGAAGTGGAGTCCAACGAGTGCCAGGACAAAGGCCCGGCTCCGCAACGACTCGACGGATTTGCGGCTCCGCGCCACCAGCCGTTCGGCGTAGAGCAGTGCCCGCGCCTTGAACACCCGGTGTGCCGAGCTCCACTGGTACTCCGTGAGCACGCCGAGCTGGGCATAGGCCCGCGCCAGCGCCGCCAGCCGCGCCGGCGACTCGCCCTCGTCGTGGATCGCCTCGTGCAGGTCTCGGACGGCGGCGAAGTTCTCGATGATCCCCAGAGTCTCCAGCCGACGCTCCACCTCCCGAGGCAGCGCCGCCCGCTCGCGGACCGGATTCGGCTTCCCTCTCAATCCAAGCTGCCTCAACAACGCGGGGAATTCCGTCCGCGACAGCGATTCGCCCCGCGCGGTGAGCTTCATGAGGAAAGACGCATCGTCGGGATCATCGCCGAGGTCATACGTCTGAACGACCTTCGCGGCCTGACCCTCGCCTCGACGGACCAGGGCACGACACCCGTTGGCCCGGAACACCGTGGCGATCTCAATCGGCGCCTCCTCCCCATCACCGGGTGCGGCATCGTCAAGCAGTTCATCGCGTGTCGAGAGCCCCAACTCATCGCGGGCGGCGATCAGCAAGGCTTGCCGGACGATCTCACGATCGAGGATCCCTTGCCGGCTCCCGAGGTAGTCCTCCGTGTGCTTGCTCCCGACCGGCCGCCCCAGCGCGACCACCGTGGGGATGCGGCCATTCGGACCCGTGCGGACGATCGCCAACCGGGTCCGCGTCTCCGCCTTGTCCGAGGTCTCCGAGCCGGCCAGGCCCTCGCCGCCGGCCTGTTCTGCGGCCTGACGAGTCTCCGCCACCCCCGCCCGGACCGACCGGTCGCCGAGACTCCCAATAACCACTGCGCCCACGATCCCGACCGCCAGCGCAACCGCTTTGATCGCCTGCATCAACCAAAACGCGTGGGAATCCCCCGGACCGCCTCCCGGTTGCAACGCCGAATCTCGATCCTCGAATCCAGGGCCTGGAATTTGGAATCTCGAATCGGGAATCTCGAATCGGGAATCTGGGCCCGCCTGCATCAACCAAAACGCGTGGGAATCCCCCGGACCGCCTCCCGGTTGCAACGCCGAATCTCGATCCTCGAATCCAGGGCCTGGAATTTGGAATCTCGAATCGGGAATCTCGAATCGGGAATCGGGGCCCGCCTGCATCAACCAAAACGCGTGGGAATCCCCCGGACCGCCTCCCGGTTGCAACGCCGAATCTCGATCCTCGAATCCAGGGCCTGGAGTTTGGAATCTCGAATCGGGAATCTCGAATCGGGAATCGGGGCCCGCCTGCATCAACCAAAACGCGTGGGAATCCCCCGGACCGCCTCCCGGTTGCAATGCCGAATCTCGATCCTCGAATCCAGGGCCTGGAATTTGGAATCTCGAATCGGGAATCTCGAATCGGGAATCTGGGCCCGCCTGCATCAACCAAAACGCGTGGGAATCCCCCGGACCGTCTCCCGGTTGCAACGCCGAATCTCGATCCTCGAATCCAGGGCCTGGAATTTGGAATCTCGAATCGGGAATCTCGAATCTCGAATCGGGAATCTCGAATCTCGAATCGGGAATCTCGAATCTCGAATCGGGAATCTCGAATCTCGAATCGGGGCCCGCGCTCGATGGCATCGCGACGACCGAGCACCCCGCCCCGTCCATCGGACGTCCCCGATCCAACCAACTCGCCACCTCCCTGACGCCCGGATGCCGGTTTTCCCCACGTTGCCCACAGCCCGATACGCAGGACGCCATGGTTCGATCCTCATCTCGACGTGAGAGTTGCGCCGGAGACTCGCGTTCCGCAGCCGGCCCGTCGGGACGCGAATGGGCCCTGACGTCCTCCAGGCGATCCGGCCGACTTCTTTCACTTTACTCGGGCGTTTCCGCCCATTGCAACGGCTCGTCACACCACTTCGGCCTCTCTTCCAGGGAGATTGGCGCACACCGGACGGGGCTTCAAGGCAAGACTGTTGCATTCGCCGCAATCCATGGTTCCCCAGGAGATCAACAAAACTTCATCCCCCCTTGCGAAAGGAGGGCGAGGGGTCTTCCCATCGGGCCAGACGTGTGCACCGACCAAGCGGTAACCGATCGCGGCGACGTCATCGAGCCCGGCGCCTTTCCGCTTCCATGGGGCCGCGACGATGGGGTCGCGGAAGACGTCCGATGGGTCTGATCTCTAGGCTGGCTGACAGTGCCGCTTCAATGGGGCCGCGACGATGGGGTCGCGGAAGACGCGGCGACCGGGATCTGACCCGGCGCCGCGGCTTGCTTCAATGGGGCCGCGACGATGGGGTCGCGGAAGACGGCAATCGGCCGCAGGAGAGCCGATGAGCGAATCTACGCTTCAATGGGGCCGCGACGATGGGGTCGCGGAAGACATCGACGATCGCGCAGTCGAGCTGCTCGGTCGTCGCTTCAATGGGGCCGCGACGATGGGGTCGCGGAAGACGTCAACTCGGGATGGCCGATCGCCGAAGTCCAGGCTTCAATGGGGCCGCGACGATGGGGTCGCGGAAGACGCGGCGATCCGTCGACCTTCGAGCCACCTCGATGCGCTTCAATGGGGCCGCGACGATGGGGTCGCGGAAGACGTCGACTCGTCGGTCGAGTGTACGCGAGTCCCGATGAGCTTCAATGGGGCCGCGACGATGGGGTCGCGGAAGACGCAGTGCCGCCGGCGTCTGTGTCGATGGAGGATGCCGCTTCAATGGGGCCGCGACGATGGGGTCGCGGAAGACAGCCGCGACGCTGGCCAGCGCTCGAGGCCGGCTTGACCAGCTTCAATGGGGCCGCGACGATGGGGTCGCGGAAGACGGCGAGACGATGCCGCGTGTCGCGGATGATCGGTGCTTCAATGGGGCCGCGACGATGGGGTCGCGGAAGACTGTGATCGTGCGTCGCGATTAGTCGATGTCAGGTGAGCTTCAATGGGGCCGCGACGATGGGGTCGCGGAAGACGCTGAGCTGCACGGCGGGCCTGGCTCGCGATCGTCGCTTCAATGGGGCCGCGACGATGGGGTCGCGGAAGACCGTGCGAAATACATGCGTCGCGGATCGCTGGCTGCTTCAATGGGGCCGCGACGATGGGGTCGCGGAAGACGCGCCTTCGAGCATCGACGCGCATGCCACCCATGATGCTTCAATGGGGCCGCGACGATGGGGTCGCGGAAGACTCAACGACATGCCTCAGATCCACGGCGTCACTGGCTTCAATGGGGCCGCGACGATGGGGTCGCGGAAGACATGGACTTGGTTTATCGCGATCATGCCGGCCGGCTGCTTCAATGGGGCCGCGACGATGGGGTCGCGGAAGACGCGCTCCGCGATTCCACGACTCGGCGACCATCCAGGGCTTCAATGGGGCCGCGACGATGGGGTCGCGGAAGACCCGATCCGCACTTCCTCGACGGTGACCGGCATCCAGGGGCTTCAATGGGGCCGCGACGATGGGGTCGCGGAAGACGTCGGCGATCGTCGCCGTGCCACATGCGCCGACAAGGGCTTCAATGGGGCCGCGACGATGGGGTCGCGGAAGACCTCGGCTTCGCGAGCGTACGCAAGCCCGGCTCAGGCTTCAATGGGGCCGCGACGATGGGGTCGCGGAAGACGCCGGCGTGCGCCGTCACCCGATGGATCGACGTTGGTCGCTTCAATGGGGCCGCGACGATGGGGTCGCGGAAGACCCCGACCGGCTACCGTCGGGACGTGCGACGATCCGCTTCAATGGGGCCGCGACGATGGGGTCGCGGAAGACCGACCACTCGCGGTCGCGTGACGCCGCCGATGCTCGTGCTTCAATGGGGCCGCGACGATGGGGTCGCGGAAGACGATCGGGTCCGGCGATGACCGGCGATCGTCGGCAGCTTCAATGGGGCCGCGACGATGGGGTCGCGGAAGACCCGTGCGAGTACTGCGACGTGCGGCCGAGCTCATCCGCTTCAATGGGGCCGCGACGATGGGGTCGCGGAAGACGCCGAGCTCGAGCGTTGCCGCGTGCACCTCGCTCACAGCTTCAATGGGGCCGCGACGATGGGGTCGCGGAAGACGCCGTGCTAGCTCGAGTCCGATCGACGCCTGAGATGCTTCAATGGGGCCGCGACGATGGGGTCGCGGAAGACCGTGGCCACGGATCGCAGCGGCGCGACCCGAGGCCGCTTCAATGGGGCCGCGACGATGGGGTCGCGGAAGAACGTCAGTGCCGCCTGGCGATACGCCCCGATCGTCGTGCTTCAATGGGGCCGCGACGATGGGGTCGCGGAAGACGACGTCGGCGGATGATCCCCGGCATGCGCTGATGGAGCTTCAATGGGGCCGCGACGATGGGGTCGCGGAAGACGCGCGGCTGATCCACAGGCCAAGGCCGCTGACTCGCGCTTCAATGGGGCCGCGACGATGGGGTCGCGGAAGACGATCGTGCCGTCCGTGATCTGCAGACCGGAACGCACAGGCTTCAATGGGGCCGCGACGATGGGGTCGCGGAAGACGCAGAGCATGTGCGTGCCGTCGTGCGGCGCTGCTTGCTTCAATGGGGCCGCGACGATGGGGTCGCGGAAGACCGCGACACGGTGCGGCTACGCGGTCGCGGCCGATCGCGCTTCAATGGGGCCGCGACGATGGGGTCGCGGAAGACGCGGCTGCGACTGAGCTGGTCAGTCGACGCGCACTCGCTTCAATGGGGCCGCGACGATGGGGTCGCGGAAGACGTCTCGCGACGGCCGCGACGATGTCGACACGACGTCTGCTTCAATGGGGCCGCGACGATGGGGTCGCGGAAGACGTCGGAGGCGTCGGCTCGACTCGGGCCGCCAGGCCGCGCTTCAATGGGGCCGCGACGATGGGGTCGCGGAAGACGACCAGTGCGCCACGGCTCGTCGAGACGCGACGGCTCGGCTTCAATGGGGCCGCGACGATGGGGTCGCGGAAGACGTCGAGCGGCATGGGCGATCCGGCTTCGCGCTCGTGCTTCAATGGGGCCGCGACGATGGGGTCGCGGAAGACTGCGACGGTCCGTGGCCGCAGGCCGTCCCGAGCGATGCTTCAATGGGGCCGCGACGATGGGGTCGCGGAAGACACCAGGACTGCGTCGAGTAGTGCACGGCGCTCAGCAGCTTCAATGGGGCCGCGACGATGGGGTCGCGGAAGACGGACGGCATGTCGGTCGCGAGCGGCCGACTGCCGCCGTGCTTCAATGGGGCCGCGACGATGGGGTCGCGGAAGACGCCTGGCGAGCCGAAGCGATCGCGCCGCCGGCGTCGGCTTCAATGGGGCCGCGACGATGGGGTCGCGGAAGACGACGCCGCGCGATCCGTGCAACGAGTCGGGACGAGCTTCAATGGGGCCGCGACGATGGGGTCGCGGAAGACACGGCCGGCGTCGACGGCAGCTCGGCGCTCGAGCCCGAGCTTCAATGGGGCCGCGACGATGGGGTCGCGGAAGACCGCGACGATGCTCGGACCGTCGACCCGGCGTCCGACGCAGCTTCAATGGGGCCGCGACGATGGGGTCGCGGAAGACGACACGGGCGACTCCGGTCGCGTGCCGCTGGTCCGCGTGCTTCAATGGGGCCGCGACGATGGGGTCGCGGAAGACGCACCGACGGATGCGAGGCATGCGAAGGCGTACGATGCTTCAATGGGGCCGCGACGATGGGGTCGCGGAAGACCGTCGATCTTCATCCTGACCGTGCGATCACCAGCTCGCTTCAATGGGGCCGCGACGATGGGGTCGCGGAAGACGCCAGGCCGCGCGCCCGGGCAGTCGACCGTCGCACGCTTCAATGGGGCCGCGACGATGGGGTCGCGGAAGACCGGACATCCCGCGCGTGGCGGCGGTCAGCCGACGTGGCTTCAATGGGGCCGCGACGATGGGGTCGCGGAAGACGCATGGACGTCGAGCCGGATGCAGACTCGATCAGCAGGCTTCAATGGGGCCGCGACGATGGGGTCGCGGAAGACGAGCGTCCGGACGTCGCGATCCGGCTCGTAGGCGGCTTCAATGGGGCCGCGACGATGGGGTCGCGGAAGACATCAGCGACCGGCTCATCAGCGACCGGACGCGATCCGCTTCAATGGGGCCGCGACGATGGGGTCGCGGAAGACTCGGTGCCGAGCTGGTCGACGGCACCGCGCATCGCTGCTTCAATGGGGCCGCGACGATGGGGTCGCGGAAGACATGCGTCTGGATCGAGCCGGCCGGATCCGCCTGCTTCAATGGGGCCGCGACGATGGGGTCGCGGAAGACGCCGCACAGCTCGCGAGCGCTCATGATCGCATCGGTCGGCTTCAATGGGGCCGCGACGATGGGGTCGCGGAAGACGCGACAGTCGCGATGCTCGATCGCGGCGACTGTCGACGCTTCAATGGGGCCGCGACGATGGGGTCGCGGAAGACGCGCGGATCGACGATACCGCGGCCCGGCCGTCGGTGCTTCAATGGGGCCGCGACGATGGGGTCGCGGAAGACGCGCTGACCAGGTACGATACCGCTGCGGCCGACCTGCTTCAATGGGGCCGCGACGATGGGGTCGCGGAAGACGGGGCCGCTGACTGAGCCGCTCACCGCGCATGGCTCGCTTCAATGGGGCCGCGACGATGGGGTCGCGGAAGACATCCGCAGGCGACTCGGCGCGACGGCTCGATCGGCTTCAATGGGGCCGCGACGATGGGGTCGCGGAAGACCGCGGCGATCGCAGCCGCGCATTCGCCCATGGACCAGCTTCAATGGGGCCGCGACGATGGGGTCGCGGAAGACCACGATCAGATCGCCAGATCCGCGGCGATACGCGCTTCAATGGGGCCGCGACGATGGGGTCGCGGAAGACGCTGCGACGGCATCGTCGGCGCACGCGGTACAGCTCGCGCTTCAATGGGGCCGCGACGATGGGGTCGCGGAAGACGCGACGGATCCGGCACTCAGCGATCAGCGTCGACAGCTTCAATGGGGCCGCGACGATGGGGTCGCGGAAGACGTCACCGGCCGCCGTACGCACGTCGCGCACGTGCTTCAATGGGGCCGCGACGATGGGGTCGCGGAAGACCGAGTGCACACGCTGAGTCCGGCGACGTGGCAGCAACTGCTTCAATGGGGCCGCGACGATGGGGTCGCGGAAGACACGCAGCCGATCGGACACAGCGACCGGCAGTCGCGATGCTTCAATGGGGCCGCGACGATGGGGTCGCGGAAGACGACGTCGACCGGATCAGGCTCGACTCGCGGACCGACGGCTTCAATGGGGCCGCGACGATGGGGTCGCGGAAGACGTCTCGACGCGAGCATGTCGACGCCGAGCGATGGCAGCTTCAATGGGGCCGCGACGATGGGGTCGCGGAAGACCTGCCGCGGCATCGGCATGGGCGATCGTGCCGCGGAGCTTCAATGGGGCCGCGACGATGGGGTCGCGGAAGACCAGTCGCAGTCGTCGACGACGGCGACGTCGATCCAGGCTTCAATGGGGCCGCGACGATGGGGTCGCGGAAGACGTCGCTACCAGCGCTGCCGGGCAGCGACCGCATAGACATGCTTCAATGGGGCCGCGACGATGGGGTCGCGGAAGACCGATCGCGAACTCGCGAGGTCGACTACGCCGCGTCCAGCTTCAATGGGGCCGCGACGATGGGGTCGCGGAAGACTCAGGCACGCGCGTGCTCGAGTCGACAAACCGATCGGCTTCAATGGGGCCGCGACGATGGGGTCGCGGAAGACGACGAGTCGGTAGCGCTCGAGTCACCGTCGAGTCGGCTTCAATGGGGCCGCGACGATGGGGTCGCGGAAGACGCCGAGTTGCGTCGGCGACGCCTGCAAGCCATCGCATTGCTTCAATGGGGCCGCGACGATGGGGTCGCGGAAGACGCACGCATGCCTGGCCGATCGAGTCGCCGCGAGCACAGCTTCAATGGGGCCGCGACGATGGGGTCGCGGAAGACCGACGATCGCGGCTGCCGAGGCGGCATGGATCGCGGCTTCAATGGGGCCGCGACGATGGGGTCGCGGAAGACGCGGCAGTGCGACGTCCCGGACGTGCGACTCGGCGAGCTGCTTCAATGGGGCCGCGACGATGGGGTCGCGGAAGACGCAGCCGGTGACCTGCACCGTGCAGCGCCGGTGCTCGAGCTTCAATGGGGCCGCGACGATGGGGTCGCGGAAGACGCCGCAGCCATGACGGGCTATGCCGTCATCCATCACGGCTTCAATGGGGCCGCGACGATGGGGTCGCGGAAGACGCGGCGAGTCGACAGCGCCGATGGTCGATCGCCGTCGATGCTTCAATGGGGCCGCGACGATGGGGTCGCGGAAGACTGGCACGCCGGCCGAGTTCATCGCGCAGCCGCGTCAGGCTTCAATGGGGCCGCGACGATGGGGTCGCGGAAGACGCTGAGCGCTCGCGGAGTCGCCTCGGCTCGGCTCGGCTTCAATGGGGCCGCGACGATGGGGTCGCGGAAGACGTGCAACGATGACGAACGGATCGGTCCGAGTCGGCGCTTCAATGGGGCCGCGACGATGGGGTCGCGGAAGACGTGCGACCGACGTCAACGCGAGTCCGCGTCGGTATCGAGCTTCAATGGGGCCGCGACGATGGGGTCGCGGAAGACGCGACGCAGGCATCGACGATGTCGCCATGGCGACGCTTCAATGGGGCCGCGACGATGGGGTCGCGGAAGACCGCGACATGACGGTCGGCATCCGGCAGCACTAGCTTCAATGGGGCCGCGACGATGGGGTCGCGGAAGACCTGGTCGCCGTACCGCCGGCACTGGGCTGGCCGCTTCGCTTCAATGGGGCCGCGACGATGGGGTCGCGGAAGACGTCGATCGCGCGACGGTGCCGTCGCTCCGGACTCTGCATGCTTCAATGGGGCCGCGACGATGGGGTCGCGGAAGACGCGAGCCTGCGCGCCCGACCGCTGCGCAGGCGCGTCGACGCTTCAATGGGGCCGCGACGATGGGGTCGCGGAAGACGTCGCCGGCCGGCGCAGGCGCATCGGCCCGCTGGCGCTTCAATGGGGCCGCGACGATGGGGTCGCGGAAGACGATGGCGGTCCGGTCGTCCATGGCCTGCATCGGCTTCAATGGGGCCGCGACGATGGGGTCGCGGAAGACGCCGGACCTCGCGATCGTCGGGCCAGCGACCGATCGGGCTTCAATGGGGCCGCGACGATGGGGTCGCGGAAGACGTCCGCCAGAGCTTGCAGCACTGACCCCGATCGCAGCAGCTTCAATGGGGCCGCGACGATGGGGTCGCGGAAGACGTGATCGCGCAGCTCGCATCGACTAGGCATGCGGCTCAGCTTCAATGGGGCCGCGACGATGGGGTCGCGGAAGACGCCGCGATCCAGCCGCGATCGCGGCACACTCAGCCGCTTCAATGGGGCCGCGACGATGGGGTCGCGGAAGACGCCGAGCGACGCCCACGACGCCGCGACGCGATGCGCTGCTTCAATGGGGCCGCGACGATGGGGTCGCGGAAGACGCCAGCTGGCGCGAGCCGAGCTGGAGCGCGCATCGGCGCTTCAATGGGGCCGCGACGATGGGGTCGCGGAAGACGCCGTCGGCGCTCGACGCGAGCCGTCGACCGGCCGACGCGCTTCAATGGGGCCGCGACGATGGGGTCGCGGAAGACGCGTACCGCGATCCGCGACGATGGCTCGCCGTGGCCGCTTCAATGGGGCCGCGACGATGGGGTCGCGGAAGACGACGGGTCGTGAGGATCGCGCGAGATCCGCCGGCCAGGCTTCAATGGGGCCGCGACGATGGGGTCGCGGAAGACGATGCGTCGCGATCGCCGCATGCTGCGAGTGCCGGCTTCAATGGGGCCGCGACGATGGGGTCGCGGAAGACGCGACCGGCGGCGTCGAGCGGTCGCTTCAATGGGGCCGCGACGATGGGGTCGCGGAAGACGGCCCTGCAGCCGTGGCAGCCGGTGCGGCGCTTCAATGGGGCCGCGACGATGGGGTCGCGGAAGACGTCGACGCCTCGACTGATCGCGCATGGCACTCTACGCTTCAATGGGGCCGCGACGATGGGGTCGCGGAAGACGTCGACCGTGCGCTCGCATCGATCGCCGCCTGGACTGCGCTTCAATGGGGCCGCGACGATGGGGTCGCGGAAGACCGCCGGCATCGTCGTGCCGGCGATCCGCGTGGCTAACGGCTTCAATGGGGCCGCGACGATGGGGTCGCGGAAGACGACGAGCGCTCGGCCGAGATCTGCGCCAGGTCACGCTTCAATGGGGCCGCGACGATGGGGTCGCGGAAGACGCGCGATCGGCCGCCACTACGATCGGCGCCGAGCTTCAATGGGGCCGCGACGATGGGGTCGCGGAAGACGGCATCCGTGGCCGTCGGCAATGCCGACGTCGCGCAGCTTCAATGGGGCCGCGACGATGGGGTCGCGGAAGACGTCGGCCGGTCTGACTGGCCGATCCCATGGACGATCGAGCTTCAATGGGGCCGCGACGATGGGGTCGCGGAAGACGCGGGCTCGGCCGATCGGCATCGGCGCCGTCGCCGACGCTTCAATGGGGCCGCGACGATGGGGTCGCGGAAGACCGGCTCGGTCGCCGATCCGGGCATCGGCCACATGGAGCTTCAATGGGGCCGCGACGATGGGGTCGCGGAAGACGCCTGAAGGCGGTCAGCAATCGCCGCGACGCGACAGCTTCAATGGGGCCGCGACGATGGGGTCGCGGAAGACGACCGACGAGCCTCCACACGCCGTGACGGCCGATCGCAGCTTCAATGGGGCCGCGACGATGGGGTCGCGGAAGACGGCCCGCCCTCCAGTCCCTTGGACTGTAACAGGTTGCGCACTGCTCCGCGAGAGGTTACCCGTTGAGCACCTTCGACGGACACTCGGCTCATCGACGGCTCGACCGAAGTGTCGGTTGACGAGCACGTTCGGACTCGCGAGAGGGGGGCGGGCGTATGATTTGGTCTAACATCCGGATTGTCAAAGACCTTACGGGCAATTCCTGGCAAGATCCTCATTTCACCATCCTTTCGCTCGCGTGAGGTCTTGCGACAAAAAGATACCGGGAATCCCGGCCCGGGTGAAGCAAGTGCTCGTGAATGTCGGTGGATTCCCCGGGTGTGGTTGGCCCAAGAACGCGCACTGTTCCGCGACCTTGAGGACGGATCGCGGGACTCCTCAGGGGTTTTTCGACGGAGGTGCCGCCGACGCTTCCGTGCCCAGGTGTAACTCAACTCGCTCGACCCGCGAGTCGAGCTTGGCGGCGTGCCAGGTGATCCAGAAGGCACCCGCCAATAGAGCCCAGACAACCGGCATCAGCAACACGATGGCTCACCCCGTCCGTCGTAGCGACGTCTCCGTCCGAGCCTGGAACTTTTCCAGATTCGTGTCGATCGCGTTGAGCTTGTCGAAGACCTCCGCACCGAATCTCCTGAGCTGGTCGGAGAGGTCGGCACGAAACGCTCTGATCTGGCCAACGAGTTCCCTCAGGGAGGCGCCAGGTTCCCGGCTGAGCTCGCGTACGGTCGCTTCGAGACTGTCCACCCGCTCCGCGATCTGATGGTTCGAGTCCCGTAAGTCGCGGATGTCCTCGGCCAGCCGTTCGGAGGTCTCGGGAGCGGGCATCGCGTTACTCCTTGATCAGGCGCTGGGAGAACGGCTCGACAACTTTGGCTGCGACCCGATGCCTATCCTTTGAGTGTCAGGTTCGCGACAACCTACTGACCATGCTACCTCACGATCTCGGCGCCGAACAGATGGGTTGCGCAGGATGACGGCCGATCTCTGACGGCCTGAAGGGCCGCAGGAGCCCAGCCCCGGGTGAAACCCGGGGTCCGCCGCGCACGTCCCCGATCTCCGGCGGCCTGAAGGGCCGCAGGAAGGCCCTCCGGCACCCCTTCCGTGTGCACCAACAAGGGCGGTGCGACCGGTCCCCGGGGTTCCACCCCCGGGCTGGGCTCCTGCGGCCCTTCAGGCCGTCAGAGATCGGCTGTTCGTGTCTGCAAGCCAACGGTTAAGCGCTCTATCATAGCCAAATTAGGAGACTTCTCGCCCAACACCACCGGGCTCGGGCCCACCTTGGGCGGATCTTTGCCCCGAAGGGGCCGAAACATAATAGCCCAGGGCTCCGCCCCGGGACTCGGTCGCCCACCCCGAGCCGAGCCCTGAAAGGGCGACACACGGCTTGGCCAGGGGACCCGTCCTTGTGCCGCCCTTTCAGGGCTCTTTCTGGGAGCTTTCTCGGTTCCCGAGGCGTTGCCCCGAGCTGGTTTGTTTCGCCCCTTCGGGGCCAATCGTGGTGGCGACCAGCGAGGAGTGTCCAAATTAGTACCAGATTCTACGTAACACGCCATATGCTTCAAGGAGGCCCTGACGATGGAGTCGCGAAAAACCCCGATGAGAGGGCTGGGGTTCGTGGGTTGCTCCGCTCCGGGTGTCGCATGGTGCGGCCTCAACAACCCCAGTGCGAACCTTGATTCACCGGGCCAGACGACGGAGAATGGCGGTATGGAGATCCGAGGGCGAATTCGTAACGGTGTCGTGGTCCTGGAAGGCGAACCGTCGTTGCCGGAAGGCACGATGGTGACCGTCCGCTCCCCCGACGCGCCATCGACAGAACCGCCCGAGAACCACCGGCGCGTCGCGTTACCGATGGTCCGGTCGGATCGTCCCGGGCATCGCCGGCTCACCGCGGAGCGCGTCGCGGGACTCCTGGATGAGGATGACCGTTCGGCCTGATGTTTCGTCCAAGGCTCACGTCGTTTCGAGTCCCTCCGCGGCGACGAACAGGCCCAGGCCAAAATGGCAGGAATGCCCCAGAGCGATCGGCCCTGGCGATCGGCTTCGCGAACCGCAAACGGAAGAGCCCGCGAAGCCGAGCCCCGCCGTCATCGCCGGCCTTGCGACGATACAAACGATACTGAAGCGGTCGAAGGCCGTGCCGGTCCCGACATAATCGAGTCGATCGTCGTCATCCCCTCCGAAAGAACCCTCGTCGTTCAAGCTCCTCGCGGAGGACCTGCCGGACAAACTGGTCCCGCCGTCCGGCGCCTCGAAGAATTCCCGAGGGTCTCGCTTTACTCCGTTGCGCTTCATGTGGCGGGTGACGAGGAACGGCGTGGCCGAGACCCAGACCCTGGATTCCTCAAGGAGTGGAGCTGGAAGTCCTGCCTGTCGCCGAGCCCGACGAGCTGCACGCGCAGCTCCTGACGATTCCTCATCGAGTTTGAGCGTGCGAAGCGCATTGAGTGCCGCCACCTCGTCAGGCCCGAACCCGTCGGCCGCCGAGACCGTGACGTGAGTGATCTGTCGCGGGTCGCTGCCTTCAGCCGTGGGCAGGTAGAACGCATGACGGTGTTCGCGGAGGAATCGCCCGTCCGCGTTCTTACCCGAGAGGACTTCGGAGCGGAACAATTCCTGATCCGGCTTGCCGGTGTGGCCAGAATCTGACGAAGGCAATGCTCGTTGATACCGCCGGATCAACCCGCGCCGCATCGCCTCGGCCACGCGGATCGTGTCATTGACGAGTGGCAACACGGGGCCATCGAGTAAGAAACGGGCGACCGTCGGCTTCGGCCCATCACTCGGCTTTGGTCTGGTGGACATGGTGCTGACCTCGCACGGGCGCGTGTAATCCACCCACTTCGTCCCGGGAACTGAGTCGACCATTTCTGACTCGCGATGGTTTCGGTGTCCAGGCAGAGATGCCAACGCGGGCAATCGAACAGGAAGTCGGACGGGTTCACCTTCCCCTTGGCCAGTTTCTTCGGGTCGAGGGTCGGGTAGTGTTCGTCGCCGAACGCGGTGGCCGGGTCGGCGCAGAGCACGAGGACGGGGTTGGGGTCGTTCGTTCAGCGGTGCCAAGTTCCACGTTCGCATCGACTCGATCCGTGACAGCTCGGCGCGGACCCAGCTCTCCGCCCGCCCGAGTGAGGACAGGTTGCCGAGCAATTGCGACGAGGACCGCTGCGTCGTCGACAGTCGGCGCCGGCCATCCGACGAGACAGTCGGGTCGCCGCGGCCGACACAGACGAACGTGTCGAAGACGAGAGTACGGTCGTCCGGCCCTTTCTTCTCCCATGGCATGTAGTGCCGGGTGTGGGCGACACGATGCGGCGGCAGTTGGAACCGTGGCGGCTGGGCGAGCGCCTCAGGATGCGGCGGACCTGGGTTTCCGGAAGCTCGTGGACAAGTCCGTTTCCAGACGGCGACGAGTGCCCTCAGCAGCCGCCACGGAGACGGCGGCCATTCGGCCACGCCCTCGTTCACGTGGCGGCCCCAGGGCGTTGCGTGATATCGACCCGCCGGGAAGGTGAGCTTCAAGATGACGGGCATGGTGACTCCTTGCTTTACGGCTTGTTCCAGGTCAGTTCGGTCACGGCCGGCTCGGCGAACAGGGGCTTGCATTTCTCGATCAGCTCGGCGACCTCCTTCGCCAGGTCCGCGGCGGAATCCAGTGTGAAGCCTTTCGCGGCCGTTTGACCTGATCGACACTTCCCCGTCCACATTTCCAGTTCACAGGCGCTCCGCAGCCGCATGTTGGAGTCGAGGAACCGCCTTACCTTCCAGAGCGAGAGCGCAACGAGAAGCTTCGCGTCCTCTCCGAGACCGTAGCCCGAATCTGGGCGAGGTCGAGGCTGAAAAACGCGGTGATGGACCTGCGCAGTGAACTCGGTGCGGTGAAAGGGAACGTTGCCGTAACCGCCTTTCGCGTCGACCCCGGCCACTTTGGGCTTGGGCAGGCACGGTCGAACTTGACGCCGCCGCTGTCGGCCCGGCCGACACCACTCGCCTCGATGAACGCGGACAGCGCCCGCGGATGACGCAATCGGCCCGCAATCTTCTCCAGGAACACGCCGTGCACGAGCGAGTTCGGGATCATATTTGAAGCAGACGGCCGCCAGCTTGCGGAGATTGACAACGCCGGCCACGTCGTCGGGTTCCTTGTCACCGCTTCCGCGCTCCTCGGTCGGAGCGGCTCATTACCTTTCTTTTGCTCCCGCTTCTTGCCGTCCCAGTGGCCGCTGCCTGCACCATGCCAAGCTCGGATTTCAGACGTCGGCGAAGGGGGCCCTTCCTCGTCAACTTGCCGGTCATGATGTACGGCGAGTTCAGCGGTGGAACTCCAAGCAAGCTGCACGTGGTATCGGTACCGTCACCGAGACCGGCAAGCTTCACCTTCACGAACGGCAGACCCTTGAGTTCCGCGACAATGTCTTCGTTGGCTTCGTCCCAGCAGACGGCTTCGAGACGGTTGGCCATTGATTGGGCCGATTCGACGAGCAGGGTCGGAATCGTGCCGTCTTTGCCGTCGGGCGTATCGTAGACGGCCGGGCCGAGGTCGGGAAATCCGGTGGGCTGGATACGCGTGCCGGCGACCGGCTTCAGGGCGGCTTCGATAAGATGCGGGGTTCGCCTTCGAGGGCTTTGAAATCGATGGGCATGATTACTCCTCAATCTCAGGTGGGTAGAGAACGGCATTTGCGACCGTTCCAGGTCGCGATTTGAAAGCGGAAACAACATGGCGGCGAGCAATCGCTCCGCCGGGATCAGTGACCGACGGCAAGCGACCGGCCCGCCAAACGACGGTTGCGGTAGCCGTAACCGACAGCCCGCCCGACTTCAGCCGCTGAGCGGCGCGGTCCACGGTCTGCCCGATCGCATCGGATCGGCCGGACGCGAGCAAATGGAATACATCGGGGTCGGGATTGGCATTCGGCTCGTTGCCGTTGGCCAGTTGCCACCTCTCCCCGTCGGCGGTTACGGCTCGCGTTCGACCAGCAGCCGCGGTACTCCGAACTCGAACGGCGCCTCCACGTCACGTTGCTTGGGTTGCCGGAAATCAACATCCGACCAATCGACCGCCGACAATCCCCAGATCAGGTCGTCCAGCTTGTTTCGTCGATTTCGTCGTTCAGGAACGCGATCACGTCAGACAGTCGGGCCGGGCGCGGCGAGAAAAGCGGAACTCCGACTTGACCCCGGTTTCTATTCGCGAAATGCCTCCATCAGTCTGCGACGGAAGAGACCGGCGAGGTTGTGACGAGCGGTCGTTTCGACCAGACAGCGGACGTGCTACCCTGGGACCAGTTGACGAACTTCGTGACTTCGACCTCTTCCAGGAAGACACGCAACGGGCCGACTTTGCGGTGCGCTCGAATTCCCGCGAGGCTTGCGGCGAGACGGAACTCCGGGCTCCCGTCGTTTGCCTGGTCGAGCCATTGCGGGCGAGCCCTTGCAACGGGCGGATGTACTTCTCCTTGCAGAAGGCGAGCCCACCGGCCATCGTTCGCTCGGCCCGGCCGAGAGCGCGAAGGACTTCGATCAGATACTTCGTGTCGTTACCGGTTCGCTTCGGTTCGCGAACTCGAACATGGCCCGGTCGATCTGGCGGAGTGCGGCCTGGTAGCGGGCTGGCGTCTTCTCCTTGTCACGGCAGGCTCTGCGGAGCCGTCTGCACCAATCGGTCAGCGGCGGGTCGTCCAAGAGTTGCGCCGAGGCCGCGGTGTGCACCTCAACGCGGCCGAGCGGGAGCCGCGAAAACGACAAGCCATTGCGCTTGACAAACGCATATCGAACGAACGCTGTCGAAGCCGCGACTGACGCCAAGAGTCGCCAGGCCAGCGCGAACTCGACGGCATTCCGGGCCTGTTTGCGGCCGAGCTGAGCACGCCCCTCTGCGAACAGGTGCGACAGTTCCGCCAACGATAGGCGCGATCACCAGAGTGGGAGCCACAACTCGGCTCTGGTGGATCCGTCGTCGTCTCCTCTCTCCGACTCGGAACCATAACCACGGCGACGGCCTCGACACAAAAAGGGAAAGCCAGCCCGTCCCTCGGTATCCGTGCCGAATCGACGCGCCGCGGAGCCCGCGAACAACAAGCACCCCTTCGATCGCCAACAAATAATCCCAGGGGTTGACTCCGCCACTCCCTCAAATCCCTTGAGACGAGTTGGCCCGCCGATGCCGCCGGGGTTGAAATGGCCGACCGCCAGACCTCCCAAGCGATCGAGTGAATCGGCGAACAACGCGGTGGCCACCACCGTCGATCGGCTCACGATCGATCAAGAAGGACACGATCGCCAGCCTTGCATGAAGGTGAGACGTAGCTAGCCGCGCCCTCATTCCCGCCCGTGCCAAGGAGCGGTGGAAACTTCCGGAGTCGCTCGTCAGGACGAAGACCGCATCGAGCCAGGGCACGACGGCATCGGCAGGTTGTCGCGGCAGAGACGCATCAGAGTGAGCTTTCTCCTCATCTTTCGCTTTCTCCGCATACCCATGGAATCGGAGCAATTCTCGAACGGACTGGATTGCGTCGCGGATAGGCGGTCAGACGCGGAAGCGTGTCTGCCGCGGTAACGATCGCATCCAATGCGTCTCGGGCGGAAGACTCCGAGATCCGGGGTAGAAGCCAGTGCCGCCCCCCACGGCGCCGACGATCGGCGTAGGTTCGTACTTCTCCAGGAAGAAACCTTCCAGTGCCTCGCGGTCGAGATTGCCGTGGAGTTGAGCGACGCCGCCGGACCAAGACAATCGGAGTCGGGGTCCGCCTGCTCGGCAACCAGGCGGAAGACTCCGAGCGCCTTCAGGTAGCTCATCAGCGGTTCCGGCGTGCAACCGGCCAGCGCGATCTCAGGCACTCTTGGCCTCCTTCTGGCTCGCTCGCACGTCGGCGGCTCGAAGCAGGGCTTCCAGGTACGCCAGCTTGAACGGCCCAAGTTCCGCCAGCAGTTTCAGCGCCGGGCCGGTCCAACTGCCCTCGCCGCCCAGTTGCATCGGCGACAGGTCGAGCGTCGTCGCCGTGGCACGTCTGATCACCGCCGAGATCGACCTCCGGCAGCAGGTCGCCATCGCGAACGCCGAGCGCGAACCGGATAGACGGATCCGTCGGCGGGTCTTCTCCGGGCAGCGCACGGATCGCCAATCGGACCCTGCCGTGGTGGGCGGCGATCAGATATGCGATCGAGAACGGCCATCCGGTCGCTCTTGGAGCACGGCCAGGGCGGAGCCGAGTTCGTGCCGGAAGTGTTTCCGGCCGTGCTTTTCATAGTTCAGTTTGCCCGCTCCGACCGGACTTGGCCAGCAGACGCAACGGGTCGGGTGGCTCCGGATCGTACATGGCCTTCTGGGCGACAGGAAGCTTTCCCGGCGTCGTGCCTCGAGGCAGCTTGGTCCAGGATTTGCGCCGAATCGGCAAGCCCGTCGCCAACTCCGTTCAACAGATGGGTCAGTTCATCGCAGACGTGCTGGGTGTGCTCCGCAATGGTAAACGGAACCGGGATCGGACCGAGTTGGGATCGGAGTCCACCGCTTCTTCCGGCACCAATGATCCGGCAGGACGCTGGGTGACAACCGTCGACCTTGCATTCCGGATTCCACCCGAGATCCGAATACCCACCTGCGGTGGTCGGCAACATAATCGTCAGCCCTGGATGGATCTCCCGATCGGGGTCGCGATCCTCCGCCACTCACCATCGAGAAAATCCCACAGGAATGCGCTCGGGCTTTTCTTTACTTCAGGAAGGCTCTAATGCCCCCGATCGGAACGTTGCACAGTTCATTTCTTTGCGGCGATGCATACTTCACCCCTCGGACCGCTCAGAAGTCTCGCCAGAACACCTGCACATCGGTGTCCTGGTCGTCGCTCCGAACAAACCGCTGGATGTCGATATCGTTGCCCGACAGGTCCGGCGCCGTGTCAAACAAATCGAGCAGGTCGCGACGACGGAGGACGTGTTTGTGTAAGAACGGCAGCGTGATCGACTGATCTCGTTTGAACTCGTCCAGGCGCTTTCGGTGAAACATCGCATCCGTCCAGCTTCGGCCAACTGTTCACGGGCGAACCGGAGATCAGTCGGTTCATACGGAGCCGCCTGCTTGTCATCGTCCAGGTTGACCCAAAACACCTGCCCCGGACCGTCGTCGCCGGTACGATTGCAGCGGCCGATGCGCTGGACGATGCTCGCCCAGGGGGCAAGTTCGGTGACCAGCGTGCGGCCGAGATGTCGACACCGGCCTCGACGACCTGTGTGGCGACAATGATGCGATCCGCTGCCGCTTCCCCTTTCGCCTGGAGCTGCTCGTTCAACACCTCCCGTTCCGCCGGTCGGAACCGGGAGTGGACGAGTAGTAATCGGGGCGTCGCGGATTTTTTCCGCAGTTTTTCCAATTCGGCATAGACGGCCTTCGCCCGGTCGACGGTGTTCACCACGACGAGGGTTTGCGTGCCGGCCACGTGGTTTTCGAGGACCGCCTTCGCGACCTCCTTCATGTCTTTTGAGACGGACGCATCCACCTTGGCAAGCGTCTTCGTCGCCGTCATTCGCTTGTGAAGCGGCCGATCTGGGTCGTAGTCTTCCTCCTTCAGCTCCAGTGGTTCGCCCGGAAGCTTACCGCGAAAGTCGATCGTGTCCAGCCAACCGGGTTCGAGGGTGGCCGACATCCACACCGACGGGCATTGGCCGAACGTGCCGAGCGCCTTACGCAGGCCCGCGAGCTTGGCCGATGTGCTCACGCCGCTGGCCATTAACTGCGGCTCGTCGAAAACCCAGAGGCAATCGTTGTTCAGCAGTCCGAAATCGATCGGCCAGTGGAACCGGCTGGCGGCATAGCCCCGATTGAGCGCCCGCGAGAGCAGCATGTCTTGCGTCCCGATCAGGATCGCCGGCTTCTCGGGGTGCAGATACCACTCGTCGGCATCGATACCACCCATCAAGAGGTGTACCTTGACTTCGTTCTCCAGATCGAGGTTCTTGATCCAGCCGCAAGCTTCCCGTTTGGATTGTTCGACCAGCACACGCATCGGCAGGCAGTAGACGAGTCGGCGAGGCGTTGGCCTGCCGCTGTGGAGAAGCCGCCAGAGCCATCCGAGAACCGCCGTGGCCGTCTTGCCGGCCCCGGTCGGGCGCGGACGAGATGCTGAAACGTCTCCGATTGGGCGAAGCGCTCCTGATAGGGATACGGCGTTCGCCCGTAAAGCTCGGATTCGGATCGGGTCGCTCGCTGGAAAAAATCGGAATATGTCATCGCTTGGCTCACAACCACGATATTCCCGCCGTGCGGCCCGACCGAATTCGAGCTCCGCCAGTTTTCGAAACGAATTCCTGTCTGAATGGGTCGATCAACCTGGGGTTGGTGACGATCCTAAATCGCCCGCACGGGGCAACTTCGAGCGCTTCCGGAGATTGAGTAGGCGGCGAAGAATTAGCTCCTCAGGGCCTGGCTGAATGCTCTCTCGCGAGGTCCAAAAATCGATTGCGCAAGTCGGGGCAGACGAGAATGTCATCGGCGGAAGCGCCTGTGACGTCGTGGATGGTTCGATACGCCCCGATAACGAGGTCATCCGGCAAGACCACTGGCATGAGTTCGACTCCCTCAACAGCCCAATACACACAACACTAAAACTTCCCTCTCCCTATCCTCGTGCTCAATCGGGTAATATTCAAGAGGGATGGACCGGTTTTTTTCCATGCTATCCATGCGTGGCCCCATTGAAGCTGTGTCTTGGGCTGTTGCCCAGGCATGACCGAATCGTATTCCGCGATACCATCGTCGCGGCCCCATTGAAGGAAACATGGCACTGATCGAGGTCGGTGCACCTTACCCCGACACATTCCGAGGTCTTTGACCGCGGCCCCATTGCGAGCAGGGCCAGGCAGAAAGGAAGGAAGAAGCCAGCGTCCGGGCATCGAGCTGGCTCGCTTCGCCGGTATCATCACGGTCACCAAACCGAGGACCCACTGGCTTATGGGCAGGGGAGGACGCTCGTCCGCCGCGAAGAGGCAGACATGCCGGTGGGTAGCTGGACCACCCACCGACTTTCTCGGCCGTCCACAGACATGGCGAACTCCGCCTGAGTTGGAGGGTGATCGATCGGTTCGGTCAAGATGAGAAAGTCGGGACCGAGATGGGAAATGGCCAGCACGGAGCCGTTGAGGTGCAACTCCATGCACACCCGTGCCGAATAACTGAGAGCTCTCAGCTTGTCCTCCATGGATCGAGACGACCTCATTCAACGGGTCCGGCGATACGACGACCGCAAGGGTATGGTGCAGGGTGAACGGTTCGGGGCTGGAATCCATGGTACCGTATTCGCCGTGTCGTTGAACAACTGAAACGCGTTCGACAGTCGAGCGTCTGGAACGTGTCGATGGCAGACTATGGGCCATTTTCACAGCTCCTGATTCTCACGTCACGATCACCACATCCCGCGCATCGTGTGGCTCGATCGGCCGGCCCAGGGCCTCGATCTGGTCGGCACATCGGGCGCAGAGCGGGATGAACAGAACCTGATCCTGATCCAGATTGATGATGTCATACAGCCTTGACTTCAAGCGCACAAGGTCCTGGGCCGTGATTCGGCACAAAAAAACCGAATACTGGCGTCTCAGCCCGAAGTCCTCGCAGGTGCGAGCCACTTTTCGCAGCCGCTTCGGGTTGCTGATGTCGTAGGCGACGAGGTAGGTGTCCATGGGTCAATTCCCGATTCCAGATTCGTGATTCCCGATTCCAGAGGCTGTTTTCGTCGATCAGGGAGACCTCCGGTCGGACGTCTCGGCGGGTTCGGGAGACTCGGGCCCAGCGCTGAACCGCGCCGAGCACTCGCCACTATTCATCGCACGGTGAATCCGACGTAGCGCGGCAATTCCCCGCGGACATAGGCGGCCAGCATCCGCGCCTGGACTTCCAGCATGCCGCCCGTAACTCATCTTGTAGCCGAAGACCGGGTGGGTCACCTCGGTCGCCTTGCGTTGCTCGTACGCCTTGAAGAACCCGGCGCGGCCGGCGTCGGTAAGCTGGCAGGCGTCGCGCCAGGTCAAGAAATCGCTTTCCACCACGATCCCGTTGTTGATCAGGTTCAGCACCACCGAATCGGCAATCACGGCACGGAACTCCTCCATCAGGTCGAGCGCCAGCGAGGGCCGACCGTGTTGACCTACGTGATAAAAGCCCTGATACGGGTCGAAGCCGACCGTGCACGCCGCGGAGAAGCAGTCCTTCGCCAGCAAGGCGTACGCGAAGCTCAAGAGCGCGTTCACCGGGTCGCGGGGCGGTCGCCGGTTCCTCGATGTGAAGTCAAACGCGGCGCCGGGGGCCTTCGCTTTGAGCATGCGGCCGAAGTTCGCGAAGTACAGCGACGCCGCCTGACCCTCCAGGCCCAGCAGCACGCCCGGATCGGGAGCACGAGGGACTCGGGCCAGCAATTCCGCCATCTCGCGCGGCTGGCTCGTCACTGCCCCGGCCCGTCGAGTTCTCGGATTCCGGTTCTCCATCGCCCTCGTCCGCGGCCCGAAGCTGGGATCGCAACGAGCGCATCAAGAGCGTCCGCTGGTTGTTGATCTTGGCCGAAACCACGGCCCGCGCCAGGGTCAGGGATCGCTCCGGATCCGAGAAGGCCCGATACTGGGAGGCCCGCACGCGCCACATTCTTCGCGGGCGGGGGCACGAATGCGGCGATGAATTTGCCATAGCCCGTCAGGTAGGCCACACCGACCTCGGCCTCGGCCAGCGTGTGCAGCGCCTGGGTCGAGACCTGGACGTTGCCAAAGACCACGACTTGCCGGATCGACGCGATCGGCACGCGGTTGATCTCTTGCCCCTTGTATGAAACGGCCAGATGCGCACTCCGGCACCCCACATGGGAGCCCGGCTCGTGCAGGTAGAGGACGGCCTTGTCGTCGTTCTTGCGCGATGACGCGCGTGACGGTGGTTGTGAGAGGTGGTGGCGTAACCGGTTGGGTGTCCGGGACAGATTCCGGCTGATGGATCAGGTAGAGCGTCTCTTCGGGTAGACAGATCGGGGCCAGCGAGCAACCGAAACAGCGGTAGCGCAACTCGGTCGGGAGGGGTTCGGGAGCGACCTCGCGGGTGGCCAACTCGCGAATCAAGGCGATGGCCGCAAGCGTCTTCGCTCGGAGCGATTCGTCGAACGGGACCTCGACTCGGGCTTTCGAGCCGATGTAATAGAGGATGCCGGAGCTGACCTCAATGCCCAGTGACTCCTCGACCAGTAACCCCTGGGCGCACACCTGGATCGCGTCGTTCTCCCAGAACGCGGGCTCGCCGTTCTCGTCCTTCGGCGCCGCCGATCGTTTGTATTCGACGGGACGGGTCGCCTCGCCCTTCTCCTCGAGCAGGTCGAGCTTGCCCGAGATTCCCAATCGCTCGGACGAGATCGAGACGCTCCGCGTGCGCAAGGCGTCCCCTTCCTTGCGTGTCCGGCTGGCCAGGCCCGGGTCGTTGACCCGCCGATGCGCGAACAGCCCGTCCTCGACGTGCTCGTTGATCGGCATGATGGCCTCGACGTATTCGAGGTAATACAGCCGAGGGCAGTAGCTGACCTGATTCAGCGCACGCACCGGGATCAGATCGGACTGGTCGGCGTTCATCGTTGCGTTCCTCCAGCGACACGAGGGACTCTGCGGCGTAGGCGAGGCCCACCGGAATAGGCTGCGGGGTAGGGTGGGTCGAGCCTCGATTCATCGAGGCGAGGCCCACCGGAATAGGCACTGCGGGGTAGGGTGGGTCGAGCCTCGATTCATCGAGGCGAGGCCCACCGGAATAGGCACTCGGTGGGCCTCACGCCGCCAAGCGGCGTTCGACCCACCCTACGAACTACGAACGGGCTCTGGCCCATCGGGTCACATCTTGAGCGGCAGGCCGGAGTAAGCTCTCATCATGTCTTCCAGCTCGGCGGCAATCTCATCGCGAAGCGATGCCGGTTCCAGGACGACGGCGGCGGCTCCATACCCCAGCACCCAGCTCTTGATCTCGACCGTCGACGAGAGGCGGAATCGGACGGTCAGGCTGCCGTCTCGGTGCCAGGTCTCGGACTGGCTCGCGTGCCGATTCGTTTCCGAGGCATGCCGCGCCGCGGCGGGCAGGAACTTCACGACCACCGTCACATCGTCGTCGCCGTCGTAGATCCCCAGTGAGCCGGCCAGATACGCCTGGACGTCGAAATCCCGGTGGACTTGATGAATGATCGAGCTCACTTCGGCCGCCTCGATCCGGTCAACCTTATAGTTGCGGATATCGTCGTGCTCGGGTGCAAACGCGATCAGGTACAACGACCCCTTGTTCCGCACCAGTTTCAACGGGTAGACGTCGCGCGTCGCCGGCTCCGTCGCCTGCTGCGATCGATAGGTGATGTGCGTCGCCCGGTGCTCCTCGATCCCGATCGTCAACGCCTCCAGGACCTCGCCCTTGCTCGAATAATCACCATGGCCGAAAGTGGTGCAGTGAAAAACCTGGGAGAACCGGTCGAGATACCGGGACGCGCTCGCGCCGAGCATCGACCGGATCCGCCGCAAGGCGCTCTGGGCCGACTCCCAGAACGGCGTGCCCGCCAGGGGTTCGAGGAGCTGACTGGCCAGATACAGCGCCGCGGCCTCCTGGAAGTTGAACGTCAGCGGCGGTTGCCCGCGCGTGCCGACGATCCGCCAGCGCTTGCAGCCGCGATCGCCGCTGACCGTCGCCGCCTCCACCGGCAAGCCCACCTGGCGGAATAAATCCAGGTCGCGCCGGATCGTCTTCTCCACGACGTTCATCTCCCGGGCCATTTCCCGGAGGGTCAGCCCCTGTTGCCGGGCCGATAGCAAGCTCATCAGCTTCCATTGACGGAGTAGCGGCGGTTCGTCGGGCATCGCTCATTCCCGTGGGAGTGGTCAGTGGCCAGCAGAGACCATGATCGAACGAGGTCATTCCGTCCCATCGACCCTATGATAAGGACGAGGTGGGACAGATCGTGTCCAACGTGACCGGTTTTCAGACAGGATTCCCGGACCCGGTCAAACCATTCCCGCTCACGATCGCCGATTCGAGCGACGGATTCCGACTCGAGATTCTCCGACGTCGACCGGCCAAAGCTGTCCGAAGTGCTTATACTGAGGATGTCCTGTCGTTTTGGAGGCGATCGGGGTGCGCGAAGAGGTCAAATCAAGGTGGAATCGCAATGCAAAATGAACGGGGATCATGCATCGAGGCAGTCGAACGAGCCCACACGGAATCGACGAAACGAAGCCAATCGCCCCGTCAGCCCACGCGAAATCGACGAAACGAAGCCAATCGCCCCCCGCAGCCGATCTCGAATCGCCAAAACGAACCCAACCTCGGCAGTCCGACCACAGGAAATCGAAAAACGAAGCCAAATCCAGGTGGTCTGGAGAAAATTTATCGATTAATTTGAATGCATGGACTGGCAAAAGAACAACGACATGGACAGAAATCGCATTTGGGGTGATTGGGAAAAGATTGTCGAATATAGTGGAAATAAGGGTGCGCTCAGCATCCCGACTCATCGGTCTGCATCCCGAGGGAGACGGGTGGATCCCATCCGCTTTCTGTGGAGCCAGGGCGAACGGCTCGCGAATTGCGGTCCCCTAGAAAGGCCCGCAACTGCGAGATCATGCATGGTGTCGAAACGCGGGTCAACGGGGAACGAGCAACGACTGTCTCGATGAGGGCCGAGCGATGTCCGAACCACTGCCGGAGGTCTATCTGGCTCGTCACGGCGAGACGGCCTGGACGATCTCGCATCAGCACACCGGCCGGACCGACATCCCGCTGACCGAGCGCGGCGAGCGGAATGCCGAAAGCCTGGGGCATCGCCTGCGCGGGCACCGCTTCGACCGGGTCGTGGTCAGCCCGTTGCAACGGGCGAAGCGGACCTGCGAGCTGGCCGGATTCGGCCCGCAGGCCCAGTTCGACCCGGACCTGATGGAATGGGACTACGGCCAGTATGAGGGTCGGACGGCGGCCGAGATCCGCAAAGAGCGTCCGGACTGGTTCATCTTCCGCGATGGCTGCCCTGGGGGAGAGTCGGTCGCGGCGGTTGGCGCCCGCGCCGATGACGTCGTCGCCCGGCTGCGCGGGCTGGAAGGTCGGACCATCCTGTTCGGGCACAGCCACTTCTTCCGCGTCCTGGCCGCACGATGGCTCGGGTTGCCCCCTTCTGAGGGCCGGCTCTTGCTACTCAGCACGGCATCGCTCAGTATTCTGGGCTACGAACATAACCGCGATGAGTCGGTCATCCGCCTCTGGAACGATGACCGGCACGTCGTATCCTGAGCCGAACCGTACCGGATCAGACCATGCCCCGAACGGCCCGGAGTCCTCGACATGCCCAAGCTGGAGAACCCGCTCGAGCGCTATCAGTGCGGCCCGGTCCCCATCGCCGATCACGAAGACTACGACCGCCGCCTGCTCTTCGACCACGTGGTCTCCCCGGCCGAGTCCAGCGTACGCGAGCGCTATGAGGCCCTGGCCCGGTCGATCCGCGACATTCTCGCTCAGCGTTGGATGTTGACCCGCCAGACTTACAACCGCAAGAACCCCAAACAGGTGTATTACCTGTCGATGGAGTTCCTCATCGGCCGGACGATGGCCAACACGATCACCAATCTCCAGATCGAAGACTACGTCCGCGAAGACCTGGCCACCGACGGAATCCGGGACTGGCACGAGCTCAGCGAGGAGGAGCCCGACGCGGGACTGGGCAACGGCGGCCTCGGCCGTCTGGCCGCCTGTTTCCTCGACTCGCTGGCGACCCTCCAGATCCCCGCCATCGGCTACGGCCTACGCTATGAGTACGGCATGTTCCGCCAGGAGATCGAGAACGGTCGACAGGTCGAGCACCCGGACAACTGGCTCCGATATCCCGACCCATGGGAGGTCAGCCGACCCGCGAGGACCATCGAGGTCCCGATCAGTTGTTCCTTCCAACTGAAGGAAGGCCAGCTCACGGTGGTGCCGAACGTGCCGACGCTCCTGCGCGGCATTCCCTACGATCGGCCGGTCGCCGGTTACTGCGGCCACACGATCAACACCCTCCGGCTCTGGGGCGCCGCGGCGCACGACGACTTCAACTTCCGTGAGTTCAGCCGCGGCGACTTCTTCGACGCGGTCCACGAGAAAGTCGCCGCCGAGGTGCTCACCCGCGTCCTCTATCCCGACGATTCCACGCCTCGAGGCCGGAACCTCCGGTTCGTCCAGGAGTACTTCCTCGTCGCCAGCTCGCTGGCCGACATCGTCGCCCGCTTCCGTCGCCGAGGCAATGAATGGCACACGCTGCCCGAGAAGGTCGCCATCCAGCTCAACGATACCCACCCGTCGCTGGCCGTCGCCGAGCTGATGCGAATCCTCCTCGACCAGGCCCGGCTCGGATGGAACGAAGCCTGGGACCTCACCCGTCGTACCCTGGCCTACACCAATCACACGTTGATGCCCGAAGCCCTGGAGACCTGGCCGGTCTGGCTCTTCGAGCTCCTCATCCCGCGCCACCTCGAAATCCTCTACGAGATCAACCACCGGTTCCTGGACGACGTCCGCGCTCGATATCCCGGCGACGAAGGCCGCGTGGCGCGCGTCAGCCTGTTCGCCGAGGGCCCCGAGAAACGGGTCCGCATGGCGAACCTGGCGATCGTCGGTACGCACAGCACCAACGGCGTCGCCGAGATCCACTCCCGGCTGCTGCGGACCTCGGTCGTCTCCGACCTCGCCGAGCTGTTCCCCGAGCGGTTCAACAACAAGACCAACGGCGTGACGCCTCGCCGATGGCTATTGCTGGCCAACCCCGACCTCTCCCGGTTGATCACCGACGCCATCGGCCCGGGCTGGATCACCGACCTCGCCCAGCTCCGAAAACTGGTCCCCATGGCCGACGACCCCGCCTTCCGCGACGGATTCCGCCAGGCCAAGCGCGCGGCCAAGGACCGGTTCGCCGCCTGGCTCCACTCCACCTCCGGACAGTCGGTCGACCCGGCGACCGTTTTCGACTGCCAGATCAAGCGCATCCACGAATATAAGCGTCAACTCCTGAATGTCCTGCATATTATCATTCTTTACAACCGACTACGCAACAATCCCGGCCTGCAAGTGCCTCCACGGACCTTCTTCTTCGGCGGCAAGGCGGCGGCGGCCTATACCCTGGCCAAGCTCATCATCAAATTGATCAATAACGTCGCGGCCGTGGTGGACGCGGATCCGGTCGCCAGCGGCAAGCTGAAGGTCCTGTTCCTCCCGGAGTACGACGTCACTCTGGCGGAGCGGCTGATCCCGGCCAGCGACGTCTCGGAGCAGATCTCCACGGCCGGGTTCGAGGCCAGCGGCACCAGCAACATGAAGTTCATGCTCAACGGGGCGCTGACCGTCGGCACGCGTGACGGCGCGACGATCGAGATGGCCCAGGAGGCCGGCGAGTCGAACTTCTTCCTCTTCGGTCTGACCGCCGACCAGGTCTCCGGGAGCCAGGGGCTGGTACAATCCGCGATGGCACTACGACCACGAGCCGGAGACGCGCCGGGCACTCGACATGATCGCCGCGAATACCTTCAGCCGCGACGAACCGGGGATCTTCGCACCCATCTGGGACACGCTGATCACGCACGGCGATCACTACATGCACCTTGCCGACCTGGCATCGTACGTGCGCACTCAGGAGCAGGTCGGTGCGCTGTACCTCCGACCCGATGATTGGACCCGCCGGGCGATCGTCAACGTGGCGCATTCCGGCAAGTTCTCCAGCGACCGCACGATCGCGGAGTATGCCCGCGACATCTGGGAGGCCAAGCCATGTCCCGTCGATTAGACTCGTGGGGTACTGTGCCAGTGCCTTGCCTTCGTGACATCGACAGGAGTCTCAACCGTGGGTATGACCTTTGACAGAGAAGAACTCGTCGATGATGTGGTTCGCAGGCTTTCAAGCATACAAGAATTGGGCCTCGCTGACTCGCTTGACACCGTCGAGCTGGTGATGGACCTCGAGGAGGAATTCGGCAAGGAGCCTGTCAAAAGGGCGTTGCGCATCCTGGAGGCTCGGGGCGTCGTCCTGGGATCTTCACAGCCTTACGAAGAGAGCGACCCGATGTGGGACCGGGAACTCGACGGGTGAACGCGCCTCGGACCACTTACGGTTTTCGCAGACCACGCAACGGGGAGAACTCATGGCGATCCATCCTTTGGCAGGTCAACCGGCTCCGGCGAGCGAATTGATCGACGTCCCCGCGCTGGAGGAAGCCTACTACCAGAACCACCCCGACATGGCTGACCCGCGCCAGCGCGTGGCCTTCGGCACCAGTGGGCACCGGGGCACGCCGGGCGACAATACCTTCACCGAAGCTCACATCCTGGCGATCACGAAGGCGATCTGCGATTACCGCCGCGCACAGGGCATCGACGGCCCGCTCTTCATGGGCAAGGATACGCACGCGCTGTCCGGTCCGGCCCAGCGAACGGCGCTGGAGGTCCTGGCGGCCGAGGGAATCGACGACGATCATCCAGCGCGACGACGGCGTGACCCCGACACCAGTGATCTCGCACGCAATCCTCGTCCACAATCGCGGCCGTACCGAGCACCTCGGCGACGGCATCGTGATCACGCCCTCGCATAACCCGCCCGCCGACGGCGGCTTCAAGTACAACCCGCCCAACGGCGGGCCGGCCGACACCGACGTCACCGGCTGGATTCAAGATCGCGCCAACGCCCTGCTTAAAGTCGGTAACACCGAAGTCAAGCGCGTGCCGTTCACCCAGGCGATCGGGACCGACACCACGCGCGAGGTCGACTTCGTCAAGCCTTATGTCAACGACCTGGCGAACGTGATCGACATGGAGACGATCCGCGGAGCCAAGCTCAAGCTAGGCGTCGACCCGCTCGGCGGTGCGGCCGGACACTACTGGCAGCCGATCGCCGACACCTACGGCCTGGACATCACGGTCACTAACCCGGCCGTCGATCCGACCTTCCGATTCATGACGCTCGACCACGACGGCAAGATCCGCATGGACTGCTCCAGCCCTTATGCGATGGCGAGCCTGGTCAAGCTCAAGGACCGCTTCGACGTCGCGTTCGGCAACGACCCCGACTCCGACCGCCACGGGATCGTCACCCGGTCAATCGGGCTGATGAACCCCAATCATTTCCTGGCAGTCGCAATCCGTTACCTGCTCACCCACCGGCCAGAGTGGTCGCCAGGCGTGATCGTCGGCAAGACGCTGGTGAGCAGCGGCCTGATCGACCGAGTCGTCGAAGGACTGGGACGGACCCTGTGCGAGGTCCCCGTCGGCTTCAAGTGGTTCGCTCCCGGTCTGCTCGACGGTTCCTTCTGCTTCGGCGGCGAAGAGAGCGCCGGCGCCAGCTTCCTGAGGCGCGACGGCACCGTCTGGACAACCGACAAGGATGGCCCGATCATGGACCTCCTCGCCGCGGAGATCCTCGCCCGCACCGGCAAGGACCCCGGCGAGCATTACCGCGATCTGGCGGCCCAGTACGGGACGCCGTACTATACACGGATCGACGCCCCGGCAACCCCCGAACAGAAAGCACGCCTGGGTAAGCTGGAACCGTCCAACGTCCAGGAGTCCAACCTGGCCGGCGAACCGATCGTCGCCAAACTGACTCGTGCCCCCGGCAACCACGCTCCCATCGGCGGCCTCAAGGTCGTGGCCCGGAACGGGTGGTTCGCAGCAAGGCCCTCGGGAACCGAGAATATCTACAAGATCTACGCCGAGAGCTTCCGCGACCAGGCCCACCTCGACGCTATCGTCGCCGAAGCCCAGCAGATCGTGACCAACGCACTCACATAACAAATTGATGTCGATTTCTCAATGGCAATCGGGAATCCGCGAGCGGATCTCTGGAATCCGGAATCTGAGATTTGGAATCCAATCATGAGCGTAGTACCCCTGCGAGACCGTCCGGCCTGGAAGGCCCTGGAAACCCACTATCCGAAGATGCGCGACGCGCACCTCCGCCAGCTCTTCAGCGACGATCCCGTCCGTGGCGAGAGGTTCACGACTGAGGCCGTGGGTCTCTATCTGGACTACTCCAAGAACCGTGTCACGGACGAGACGCTCAAGCTCCTGGTCCAACTCGCCGAGGAATCGGGCCTGCGGTCCCGGATCGACGCGATGTTCCGTGGCGAGCCGATCAACATCACCGAGCATCGTTCCGTACTGCACGTCGCTCTGCGCGCGCCGATGGGCCAATCGATCCTCGTCGAGGGGAAGGATGTGGTGCCCGAAGTCCACGCGGTACTCGACAAGATGGCCGCCTTCGCCGAGCGGCTGAGAACCGGGGCGTGGCTGGGTCATTCCGGCCATCGGATCAAGAACGTCGTCAACATCGGAATTGGCGGCTCCGATCTCGGCCCAGTGATGGCCTACGAGGCACTCCGGCACTACAGCGATCGCGCCCTGACGTTCCGCTTCGTCTCCAACGTAGACGGCACCGACTTCGCCGAGGCCACCCGAGACCTCGACCCGGCCGAGACGCTCTTCATCGTCTCCTCCAAGACGTTCACAACGCTCGAGACGATGACCAATGCCCAGACCGCCCGCGCCTGGTGCCTCAGTGCTCTGAGTGACGAGAAGGCCATCGCCAAGCACTTCGTCGCCGTCTCGACCAACGCCAAGGAGGTCAGCGGGTTCGGCATCGACACGGCCAACATGTTCGAGTTCTGGGACTGGGTCGGCGGCCGATACTCGATGGACTCGGCGATCGGCCTATCGACGATGATCGCGATCGGCCCGGACAACTTCCGAGCGATGCTCGACGGCTTTCACGCCATGGACGAGCATTTCCGCACCGCGGCCTTCGATCGCAACCTGCCCGTGCTCCTCGGCCTGCTCACCGTCTGGTACAGCGATTTCTTCGGGTCAGAGACGGTCGCCGTCCTACCTTATGACCAGTACCTCAAACGGTTTCCCGCGTACTTGCAGCAACTGACCATGGAGAGCAACGGCAAGTCGGTCACGCTGGACGGCGCCCGGGTCGATTACGCGACCAGCCCGATTTTCTGGGGTGAGCCTGGCACTAACGGCCAGCACTCGTTCTATCAACTGATCCACCAGGGGACCCGGCTGATCCCCTGCGATCTGATCGGATTCTGCAAGTCGCTCAATCCCCTCGGTGACCATCACGACTTGCTGATGTCCAACGTCTTCGCCCAGGCCGAGGCGCTGGCGTTCGGCAAGACGACAGAGCAGGTCAAGGCCGAGGGGAACCCCGACTGGCTCGTGCCGCATCGAACCTTCGAAGGAAACCGACCCACGAACGTCATCCTCGCCGAGCGACTCACACCCAGGACCCTCGGCACCCTGGTCGCACTCTACGAGCATAGCGTGTTCACACAAGGTACGATCTGGCAGGTCAACTCCTTCGACCAGTGGGGCGTGGAGCTGGGCAAGGTGCTCGCCAAACGGATCATCCCCGAGTTGGCCAGCAACGCCGAGGGCAAGCTCTCTCACGACAGTTCGACCAATACGCTGATCCGCCGATACCGCGATTGCAAGAAGTCTTGAGGACGTCGCTCAGACATGCTTGCCATTCAGATAAGTTCACTCCATAGACAACACAAAGCCCCCGTCGCTGTGAGCGCATCGGGGGCTGGTCGGGATCGAGTGATCCGCTGGAATTCGACGGTGGCTCGCGACGGAAACGCGTCGTCTCCCGCCAGCCTGTTGGGTCGCTGAAACCCTGAAGGCTGGGAGGCTCAAACGAGAGCTCGCTTCCGCCGCGATTGAGCGTATCTCCTCAAGCCAAGTCCGCAGACCGTGCTGAGGAACAGTGCGATGGTGCTGGGCTCGGGCGCCTCGGAGATGATTCCGGTGGTCGCGACCGAACCTTGGAGAGTCGTCTGGCCGCCGTTGACTGAGGATGGGACCAGGAGCTCCGATGTGTTCGCCATGGTCAGCGTCCCCATCCCGGTTCCGATGGCGAACGAGGGATTGGAGATCGGGCTGAACGTGACGTGCACGTTCGATTGATAGGGACCGGTCACCGTGCCGTTGAGAATGCCGGAGATCTGGATCGCCTTATCGCTGAGCGAGGTCTGATTGTATGCGTCAGGGTATAGTGAAAGCGTGAAGGGGGCATTGTTGTACGTCGTCGACTCGCCCGCTGGCAAAGCGGCGACCACGAACGTGCCCAGGGAGATGTTCGATGCGGTGTCCACGGACTCGTTCTGCACGGGAACAAAGCTGATCGCCGGCGCCCCGGTGATTCCCGTGGTGGGGGGGCCTCCTGCCGTGGTGTACTCCAGGATGCTGTCTGCCTGGGCAAGGGGGGCGTGCCAGGCAAGGAGCCCCACGGCGATGACCGCGATTCGTAGCCCAGTCCACCGTCTGGTCATGCGCATTCTTCCTCCTGAAAGGGATGGGATAGTCGCGATTCTTCCCGCGACTTCGCAACGTCTTCGTCCGGACTCGAAGTGTGGCGTCCTCCCCTGGACTGGACTTCTCCCCGGCTTCCCGCCGGGCGTACCGGCTGGGACCAAGGCTTGTCGCGAGGCGGATGAACGACACGAGAGGCGGCAGTCACAACACCAGATTAGGACCCGAACCGACGTGGCGGTCGAACGCCGAACGTCGCGAGTACGGGATCAGGTGCTGGAGGCCAGAGACGTGTCGGACTCATTCTCAGCCTCCTGGCCCGACCTGAGCGAAACCCTGCCGTGAGTTTCGTCGTCACGAGATTCTGGCTGTGACCCAACGCGCCGGAAGATACTCCGACGTCCCGAGGTTGTAAACCGAAGTTTGCGCGTTTTCCAAAGTTTTTTCTCAATTGTGACGACATTCCTGCCGACATCCTCGTCGATCGACGTGAACGAGTCCACTGCGGATTCCGGGAACCGATTGGATAAACGACATCTTGGGCTACGGAATTCCTGGAACTCCAAGGAGTTGGTACCGCTCAGAGCATATGGATCGGGTCAACGTCAACAGCTATTTCAACACCCTTTGGCGCTGCGATGGATGAGGACACGGTGCGGGCCAACACCTGGAGAGGGCGAGGACTCGGACATCGGAGCTGGAGATGGTATCGATAGAGATTCCGGATCTTGAGGATGGGTGCAGGGGCTGGTCCAAGCACGCGGACGGACGGGTCGGCGACCTGCCGGACCGTCGCCGCCAGGGCCGTAAGATAGTTGTGCACGGCGGATTCTTCCGGCCCCCGCGCGATCAGACGAACCAGGCGCCCGAAGGGCGGCACGCCGTACTTCTCCCGTTCGGGCAGTTCGCTCGCGACGAAGGCTTCGTAGTCGTGCTTCATCGCCGCGCGGATCGCCGGGTGCTCGGGTGCATAAGTCTGCACCAGCACCCGCCCAGGACGTTCCCCACGCCCTGTCCGCCCCGCCACCTGAGCCACGAGCTGGAATGTCCGCTCGGCGGCCCGGAAGTCGGGCAGATGCAATGCCGTGTCGGCGTTGACCACCCCCACCAGCGTCACGTTCGGAAAGTCCAGGCCCTTGGCGATCATCTGCGTGCCCAGGAGGATTCGCACGTCGCCGGCCCGGAACGCCGCCAGGACCTGCTCGTGGCTGCCGGGCGTCCGCATCGTGTCGGAGTCCATTCGCCGCGACGGGTACTCGGGAAACGCTGTCACGATCTCGCGCTCCAGCCGCTCCGTACCGATCCCTCCATAGTGAAGCCCCGTCGCCCGGCACGACGGACAGGCCGGCGGACAGGCTCGCTCAGCATCGCATGTATGGCAAATGAGAACATGACGAGATTTATGGTATGTCACGGCTACGTCGCATGCGTGACATTTGACCACTTCGCCGCATTTGGGGCAGATGACGAACGTGTGGAACCCACGCCGGTTCAACAGCAGTATGACCTGGCCTCCCTCCTGGAGTGCGCGGATCATCGCCTGCCGGAGCGTTTCGCTCAGGCCGCCCAGGGGGGCCTTCTCATGACGGAGGTCGATGATTTCGACCTCGGGCATGGGCCGCCCGCCGACACGCCCCGGCATGGCCAGTCGTGTATCAGCGCCCGCGTTGTGCGTTGCGCCAGGTCTCCAACGATGGAGTCGCCGAGCCCAGCAGGATCGGGATCCCCTCCATTTGCGCCCGCTTGACAGCCACGTCGCGCGCATTGTACCGGGGAGTGGTCTCTTGCTTGAAGGTGCTCTCGTGCTCCTCGTCGATCACGATGAGCCCGAGTTTCCGAGTGGGTGCGAAGATGGCGGAGCGGACTCCGACAACAACCTCAATCTCGCCCGAGGCGATGCTCTGCCAGTGACGATGTCGCTCGGCGTCGCTCAGGTGGCTGTGCAGCACCGCGACCCGACCGAATCGGCGACGAAACCGGCGGATGGTCTGTGGCGTCAGGCTGATCTCGGGGACCAGCACGATCGCCTCCAGTCCCCTCGCCACGACGCGTTCGATCGCCGAGAGATACACTTCGGTCTTTCCGCTGCCAGTCACTCCGTGGATCAAGAAGGGAGCGAATCCGCCCGCCTCCAGCGCCGGCTCGATCCGAGCCAGGGTCGCGGTCTGGTCGGCGGTCAGATTCAGTTTGGACCGTTCGGGCGATCGCGAGGGAGTGGCAGTGCCGCCCTCCGGTTGTTCTGCCGGCTCGCCGGCCTCGGCGGCTGGACGCTTCCCAGCCGCGAGCGGGTGGCCGAGCCCCAGCGGGAGCCGCCTCCGAATCGAGTGGATGAATCCCATCTTCTGGAGTGCTTGAATCGGCACCGGGCTGCACTTGGCCAGCCGGCAGACGTCGGCTGTCGTGAGCGGTTCGTCGCTACGGGCGAGGATCTCGAGCACCGCCGCCTGCTTCGCCGAAAGCCGGGGTTCGACGGTCTGGACCCTCATCGCCTCCCGCGTTTCCTCCGGTACGACCAGAAATGTCCCCACCCGCGTACCCGCATGCTTTTTCACCCCCGCCGGCACCGCGGCATCCAGCGCCTGGCCCCAGGAGCAGGCGTAATAGTCGGCCAGCCATCGGGTCAACTCGAGCATCTTGTCGTCGATCAACGGAATCGGATCGAGGACCTCGACCACCTCCTTGATCCGCGTCGGATCGAGGCCGCCGGGAGCGTGATCATCGACCTGCACACAGTAGCCTACCGCCAGCTTGTCGCCCCGCCCCAAGGGCGCACGTACGCGATGCCCAGCACAGATCACTCTGGCGAGCCGTCCCGGGACCCGATAGGTCAACACTTGCTCGATGGGCCGGTTAAAGACCACACCCACGTACACACCACCGTCCAGCAACTCGCCCTCATCGGCCAGTCCGAACCAGGCAGTCTGGTGGGCCCCACACAAGCCTTCTGCGCCAGGAGACGGATTGTCGACGTGACCGCGGTCTTCGCGGTTGCGTCCAAGTGATTCTTGCTCACCTTGCTGAGGGATCACGCTCATGGACGGGACCTATCGCGTCGGATCGTGAACCAATGAGGAGTGGCGGATGGCCACGGCTTCCGTTGCTTCGATCGTAGCCTCAGCACTGGCGTTGACAAGGCTGATCGACAAGACCTATCGTCGGGATTCCTCGTACGAAGACACCGACTCCTACGAGTGGCGATCAACGGACGGCCACAGATGGCGAACCAGGGCAGGAACGGAACGACTTCCTTGTCATGAGTACACACGATTTCTAAACGTCTGTCCACAGCGAATCGGCTCGCGGATGCCTGTTTGAACCGGCATTTGCGGGTCGGGAAGAGAATAAGGGCTCGTTGGTGATGCGACTCGGTCTTTTCGGGGGCACGTTCGACCCCATTCACCTCGGTCATTTGATCCTGGCCGAGCAGTGTCGGGAGGCATGTCGGCCTGGACCGGGTCTGGCTGGTGGTCGCCGGCTCGCCGCCGCACAAACCGGGGGGCCGGACCCCAGTGGGCCATCGCCTGGAGATGGTGCGAATTGCCATCGCCGGCAACTCGGCCTTGGTGGCCTCCGATATCGAGGCCATGCGTCCCGGGCCGCACTACAGCGTCGACACCCTGGAGGCCGTCCGCCGCGATCATGCTCATGACGATCTCTTTTTCCTGATCGGAGCGGACAGTTTGAAGGATCTCCCGGCTTGGCGGGAACCCGCGCGGATCGCGCAGCTCGCGACGATCGTCGTGGTCAATCGGCCCGGGATCGAGGAGGTCGATGCCTTGGAATTCCCGGACTTCGGCCCGAGCACGCACCCACTCATTTCAGTGACCATTCCACCGGTCGGCATCGCTTCCAGCGAACTCCGCCGCCGGCTCGCCGAAGGCCGGAGCGTTCGATACATGGTCCCCCGAGGTGTCGAGGCATACATCGATGCCCAGGCACTGTACAGCGACAGGAGAGACGGGACGCGATAACAAGGGGGTGAATCCCACGCTCGTGGACAGGACAACACACTGGTTCCGCTGTCACGATCGAGCCACCGGAACCCAGGGGTGCCTTCTCGCCATCGAGTCTCACAGTCGCCAGGAAGAGTTCGGGCTCGATCTCGAAAGATCGGGCCGGTGCCAGGATTTTGCTGGGGTTGGGTTTCGGCGTTCCCGTGAGGATGTCCGAGTGCGTCGAATTACCGAGACCCGATCCGGCTACCTCGCCTTGCGTTGGGTGCCGGGTCTCGATCAGGGAAGGGATCATCCGGGCTCACGAATCTGGCGAGGGCGGATACTGCTTATCTTCCTCCCTTTGGACCAAGACAGCCCGACCGAGCGAGTATTCTGTTTCATTGTGCGTCCGTTTGCTGCCGCGATTGCTCAATCCGTCGAGCAAGGCGATCGCATGAGCCTACGTTTCTGCCGAACGAAGGATCCATCCGCGAGATAAGTCGATCCTGTACCACAGCCAAGATTCCGAGAGTCCTCGGCGATCACCGCCGCACCGTCTGGGGGCGGTGGCTTTGACCCCTTCCGAGAGTCCCTACTCAGGACCAGCGGGACGTCCGGATCCGGCGTGGGTTCTGGGCGGGGCCGGCTGTGAGCAGGGCCGGACTTGCCGAGAATTGTGGCACAAAGTGGCACTCGGTGATCACTTTTGGCCGCGGCTCCCTCTCCGATCCCCATGGCCCCCAGCGAGTTCGGGCCGAGTCCCCAAATCGCTGTGCCGGGCCCGGCCGCACGCGGCACAGCCCCGTGGCTCGCAGCCATAGTTTCCTGTCGGTGACGGTCACACATGGTCTCTATTATTGAGTATACCGCAGGTTTGCGGATCCGTTAATGCACCTATCGCGGATTTCGGGGCGATTTGCTCCGGAACTCTCGACCCCAGAGGGAGATGAGAAAATCCAAAAATTCGGAGGGGTGGGCCACTCGAATGACCAATTTGGCCCGAAATCAGCACCACCGGTAGAACCGGTGGTATGAGGAAGGCCCCTTGAAGGGGCCGTTGGGTCAAATCGACCATCGCCTGACCTCGGTCTTCAGCCTCCTGGACGTCTTCGATTCCTGGATACGCCACCAGAGGAGCTTCGGAGCCAGCCGGATCACGTCGCCGCGATATCCAGAATCCCACGAGCTTCGACCACGCGACATCCCTTTCATGAGCGAGGCGTCTCGGTGGCTCGAACACACGCTGGGAACGGCAGAGCCTTTAGGAGTCTCACCGCCAGAGGCGGTGGATTTGTTATTGATCAAGCCTTCGGGAATGGTGGTAACGTCCTGAAATTGCTCGGCTGGACTTCACGCTCCTTGTCCATGAAATTTTCGGTTGCGTCCCCTGGGGCTCGGGCTTGTCCGCCTCGGACGCGATGCGGTCTCATCCGCCCTGCAAGAACCGTCGTCCGTAGGCGAGATGTCCGAGCATGAGCCGTGAGGCGTCCTCAGCGCGGCCGGCCGTGATGGCGGAGGCGATCGCGGAGTGGTCCTCATGGCTTCTGGCCAAACGGTCGGGACTTAGGCGGTTGATCCGGAGGATCGATCGGTGGAGCCTGTCGAAGCATCGGGTGAGCCAGGAGAGGGCCTCGCGATTCTCGAGGAACTCGGCGAGCAGGATGTGGAATTCGACGTCGAGGCGCGTTGAGGTTGGTGCATCGGCAACACGGGCGGCCTCGGCCTGGAGGGCAAGATTGGCATCGAGTCGGGCGAGTGGAGAGGCGCCGAGGTGACGCCCGGCGAGGTGGGAGGCGATGAACGGCTCGACGGCGCATCGCATGTCGAAGAGGTCGGAGACCTCCCGAGCGGAGAGGTCCGTAACGACGATCCCCTGTTGGGGGGAGACGAGGACGAGACCCTGGGCTTCGAGCAGCTCGAGGGCCGACCGGATCGGCGTCTTGCTCATGCCGAGGCGTTCGACCAGTTGCCTCTCCGAGAGGAACGTATTGGGGAGGAAGACGCCGTCCTGGATCAGGGTCTTCAGCTCGTCGTAGGCGCGGTCCTTCAGCAAGGTCCGAGCGGACCCGGTCGCCGAGGCGGGCGTCTCGATCGAAGAGTCGCGTTTCATTCCCTCACCATAACCGAGAGGATCGGTCTTGAGAATATCCCGTTGACATCTTTCTGAGATCTCAGTCGAATATGGGGGTGTCTCCGGAACGATGGCGAGGGAGGATTCGGGTGATGCGGAGTGTATGGGCTATCGGGATCGTCCTCGCCCTCGTCGGTCCGCTCCGGGCCGAGGGGCCGAAGCCGCCGGCATTGAAGGTGAGCGAGAACCGCAGGTTCTTGGTCAAGGAGGACGGCGCGCCGTTCTTCTGGCTGGGGGACACGGCGTGGGAGCTGTTCCATCGCTCGACCAGAGAGGAGGCAGAGCAGTACCTCGACAACCGCGCCCGTCTGGGATTCACGGTGGTCCAGGCCGTGGCGATCGGCGAGTTCGACGGGCATTCCGTGCCCAACGCCTACGGCCACCTGCCCCTGGTGGACCTCGACCCGACCCGACCGGCGGTGAAGGACGGCCCGGACAACGATTATTGGGACCACGTGGACTACGTCGTCAACCTCGCCAACTCCAAGGGGCTGATGGTGGGGCTGCTGCCGACCTGGGGTCGGTACTGGCATGACCAGCTCAAGGACGGCAAGCCGTTGTTCAACAAGGCGAACGCGGCGGCCTACGGCGAGTGGATCGGCCGAAGGTACAAGGACCGGGGCGTCGTGTGGATCCTGGGGGGCGATCGCGGGCTCGACAACGACGAGCAGAGGGAGGTCATCCGTGCGATGGCGCGGGGCTGCGCAAGGGGGACGGCGGCTCGCACCTGATCTCGTTCCACCCCAACGGCGGGGCGGGGTCGTCGGCGTATTTCCACGACGAAGACTGGCTCGGCTTCAACATGAGGCAGAACGGCCACGACATCGAGTATACCGGGCGCTACTCGCGGACTCGGGAGGACTACGACCGGTCGCCCCCCAAGCCCTGCCTGGACGCGGAGCCTCTGTACGAGGGACATCCGATCTCGTTCAAGGCCAAGACGCTCGGCCACTCGATCGCCTCCGACGTGCGGAAGCCACTCTACTGGGACCTGTTCGGCGGCGCAGTTTGGGCACACCTACGGCCATCATTCGGTCTGGCAGATGTGGACGCCCGCGAGGGGACCGATCAACGACCCGCTCATGCCGTGGACCGAGGCGATCGACCAGCCCGGCGCGCATCAGATGCAGCACGCCCGGCACCTCCTGGAGTCGCGGCCGTTCCTGTCCCGCGTCCCGGACAACTCGGTGATCGTGGCCGACCGCGTGAAGACCTCCGTGCCGGGCGAAGGCCGCTACCGGTTCGTCGCCACGCGGGACCGGGACGGCTCGTACGCGATGGTCTACGTGCCGGCGGGCCGGACCTTCCGGGTGCACATGGACGTCATCAAGGGCGGCTCGGTGGACGCCTGGTGGTTCAATCCGAGGGACGGGACGGCCTCCAGGATCGGGACATTCCCCAGCGCGGGGGAGCGAAGCTTCACGCCCCCGGACCTCGGGGAGGACCGGGATTGGGTGCTCGTCCTGGACGACGCGACAAAGGGTTACGAGCCTCCGGGGCAGGTCGGGAAGACGCCGTGACGTTCCGCCTCGTGGAGCGGGACGTCGAGACCTGATGGTGGATCAACATGAATTTCAACTTTGCTGTCATGATTGTGCTCATCGCCGCAGCTGCCGCCTTCGGAGGAGACCTTTCCGGGCGGACGCTCCTGATCACGACCGTCCGCACGGGGGACACCGAGGTGTTCGCGGTTAACCCGGATTCGGGGGACGCGAGGAACCTGTCGCGAAGCCCCGGGTCGGAGGACCGCTATCCCTGCTGGTCGCCCGACGGAAGACGGGTTGCGTTCATCTCCGACCGGTCCGGGACGCCGAATCTGTACGTGATGGACGCGAACGGAGGGAACGTCCGCAGGCTCGTGGACTCGAAGTCGGTCTGCTACATGCCGAGCTGGCAGAGGACGAAGGACGGCGAGCGGATCGTCTTCGGTATGCATGGCGATCACGCGGAGATGGCGAGCATCCGGCCGGACGGGTCGGGCTTAGCGATGCTCGGCGACGGGCACGACCCGACGATCTCGCCGGACGGCACGAAGGTCGTCTACACGGGAGAGGTTCCCGGAGGCGTGAGCGTGTTCATGATGAACCTCGACGGTGGGAACAAGACGAGGATCGTCCGCGAGACCAGCGAAGTGGGGGCGACGTTCCCGAACTGGTCTCCGGACGGGAAAGAGGTCGTCTACTCGTTTCCGGTCGGGGTGGCTCTGGAATTGTTCGTGATCGGCTCGGACGGATCGAATAATCATCAACTAACCCATCTGCGAAAAGTCTGCACGCCGGCCGCGTGGTCGCCGGACGGGGCGTGGATCTCGTTCCGGATGACGGACGAGCGCTACTGGAGCGACCCGGTGAAGATGAAGAAGACCTACTCCGAGAAGCCCGCCGACAAGCGCCCGGTCTGGGTGATCCGGCCGGACGGATCGGATGCGAGAGTGATCGAGTGTCTCCGCTTCCAGTGCGCCATCGACGGCAGCCGGGCGTCGTGGAAGCCGTGAATCGAGACCAATGACATGAGGATGCGACCATGAATCGGATCAAAACCGCGGGGATCGGGGCGACGGGCTTCGTTCTCGCACTGGGCCTCGGCGTCATGGCCGACGAGCCCGCCCCCCTGCGATACACCACGTCGTGGGTCGGCAACTCGTTCGGAGGGGGCCCTGATTGGGTCCAGAACTTCGCCGAGGGGCTGTGCGTCCTGCCCGATGGGACGTGCGTCGTCGGCAGCTTCTGGGACGAGGCGGGGCGCGAGGTTGGCCTCTACAAGGACGGCCGGCCTGTCGGGATGATCCAGGACACGCACATGAGGGGCGGCAAGGCGGTCGCGGCCTCGGAAAAATACCTCTTCTATGCGCATACGTGCGTGCGCCAGGACCAGCCCGGGGTCAGGTCGGGCGAGTCGAGGAGGGACGTCCCGATCTGCCTGTTCGGCGTCTCTCGCTACACGATCGACGGTAAGGCCGCACCGTTCCCGGGCGGCAAGACGCACCTCAAGAACATGGTCGTCTTCCGCGAGGCCCCCGACAATCACGACCTGATCGCCCGCGGGCTGGCGGCCGACGGGAAGCTCCTCTTCCTCGCGGATACGCTCCAGGATCGAATCCGCGTCTTCGATGTGGAGACGATGGCCCCGGTGCGCGACTTCGCGGCCGAGAGGCCCGAGCGGCTGGCGCTGGATCGATCGGGCAACGTCTGGGCGATCCGGAGCGGGGGCAAGGCGATCGCCTCGTACACGGCCGAAGGCGAGGCCCGCGAGGCGGCGGTCCCGCTCCCCCCGTCCGCGATCGCCACGAGCCTGGGCTTCGCGCCGGACGGCCGATTGGTCGTGACCGACGGCGGGCCGAGGCAGCAACTGCTGTTCTTCGACGTCTCGAAACGCCCCGCGACGCCGGCCGGCACCTTCGGCGAGGAGGGGGGGATGTTCGCGGGGCCGCACCCGGGCCGGGTCGGGCCGACGCGATTCGCCGGACCGACCGGGGCCGGCTATGACGCGAGGGGGAACCTCTACGTGGCGTGCAACGTCCCCCGCGGCGGGACCGTCCTCCGCGCCTTTGCGCCCGACGGGACGATGACCTGGGAGGCCCTCGGTCTGGAATTCGTTGACGTGGCCGACGCCGCGCCTGGCCGCGATGGGAAGGACGTGTTCACGGCCGACGATCGCTTCTCATTCGACCCCGCGGGGCCGGCCGGGAAGAACTGGAAGTGGGTCGCGCACACGCTCGACCCGTTCCGGTCACCCGACGACCTCCGCCTCCACTTCCCCGGCCTCCAGTGCGGCACGAGCGTCCGCGTCTTGGGGGGCAAGATGTTCCTCTGCCAGCGAGGCATGTGGCAGGGAATACTGGGCCTCTATCGCGTGGACGGCGATCTCGCGACGCCGAGCGTGGTCCTCAGCTCCGGGCCTCTGAAGGAGGACAAGACCGGATGGATGCCCCCGCACCAGCCCGAGTCCGGCCGATGGCTCTGGCGCGACGCGAACGGAAACGGCAGGTTTGACGCGGGCGAATATACCAGGACCGAGGGGCCCTCCGGCGAATACTGGGCGAGCAACGTCGACCCCCGCGGCGACCTCTGGCAGGCAGGGCGCGACACCGGTATCTGGAGGTGGAAGTTCCTCGGGCTCGACGAGCACGGCAACCCCAGGTACGACCCCAAGCCCGAGCACCGGCCGATGCCCGCGCCGTTCAACGACCTCCTCCGCACCGAGTACGACCCCGCGACCGACACGATGTGGCTGACCGGCCAGACCAAGGACCGGCCGATCTCCAACGGCGAGTGGGGCACCGCCGGGACCGTCGCGGCCCGGTATGACGGCTGGTCGAAAGGCCCGTCGGCGCCGCGATTCGTCGTGGACTTCCCGTACAAGCCGGATACGACTTTCATGGTGTCGTTTTGCGTCGCGGGCGAGCTATTCTTCGCGATCGACTGCAAGAGCGCGAAGGTCAACGTCTATGACCAGGAGCGCGGCCGCCTGCTCGGCATGCTCTCGCCCGGCCCCGAAGTCCATGGCCAGAGCGGCTGGGTCGACTTCCGCGACGGGATTCGCGCATCCAGGCTGGACGACGGCTCATATGTCGTCTTCGCTGAGGAGGACTGGAAGGCGAAGAGTATCGCCTATCACCTGCAAGACCCGTTGCATCAAGGTTCGCGATGATCGCTCCCGACTTGCGGGCCACGGGGTCCGATCGGACGTTGCCCGCAATTCGCGCAGGTGGTCGACCTTCTTTGTCGCCCCTTTCGATGGCCCTGAAGCCCGTCAGCACTTCCTCTCACCGAGAATGGAAGTGGCCTGTGCAGTCCATTCGCCGAAGGATCCTGTCGATGGCCGCCCTCGGCCTCGCGCTCGGTGGGAGCCCCGTCTTCATCGTGGCCGGTGACGATCTGCCGGGAATGGACGTCCATTCCTGGATGGCCAACTCGTTCGCCAGGCAGCAGGGCCATCAGTGGCTGCCGGTCAGAGTCTGTGGCATCGGCGTGACGCCGGATGGGACCGTCTTCTCGGCCGGAGTGGCGGAAGGCGAGGGCGGCGTGGCCTCGTATAAGGGCGGCGAATTCGTCACCAAGTACGACGATGAGAGAGGCTTCGGCGGCAGTGCATCGGCCGTCGCGGCAGACGATGCCTACGTCTCTATAGGACCGCCGCTGGCCTGTTTCGCACACGACGCAGCGACGAGTCTTATAACCGGACGCCCATCGCCAACGGCAATATCCTGGGGCTGGCCTTCCGCGAGGGCGAACTCTTTCTGAGCGATTACGACGCCGGCACGGTCCGAGTGCTGGTCACGTCGAGGATCCAGGAGGTTCGCTCCTTTCCCGCACCGAGCCCTGGGCCGATCACCGTGGGCGCCGAGGGCATGGTCTGGGTCATCCAGGGCAAGCCCGCCAAGGAGCCCTATCTCTCGTGCTACACGGGCCGCCTCAAGGTCGTCTCCTTCTCCAAGGACGGCCAGCCCGGACCGGAGATCGCGAACTTCGAGGCCCCCTTCGCACTGGCAGTGGACCCGAAGGGACGGCTGCTCGTAGGCGGGCTGAACCGGCACGGCCAGGTCTGGATCTACGACGTCACGGGGCAACCGAAGAAGGTGGATACCTTCGGCGCGGAGGGCGGCATCTTCTCCGGCAGTCCGGGACAATCCGGTCCGAAGAAGCTTCACTGGGTCCGCGGCCTGGGATTCGACGCGGGCGGTCATCTCTACGTCACCAGCGTCTTCAGTTCGTGGTACAACGTCTCGATCGAATCCTATTCCCCCTCGGGACTGCGCCTCTGGGACGTCCGCGGCTTGGGGAACTGGCTGGACACGGGCTGCACCGGCCCAGACGACGAGAGCGTCGTCTACACCAAGGAAAACGTCTTCGCGATGGACTGGACCCGGACTGCCGGCCGCGAGCGGTCGCTCGCCGGGCTGACTCTCGACCGATTCAAGTACCCTGGCGACAACTGAGTGGCGGAAGGCCACGGTCCCGCCCATCGCCTCATCAATGGCGAGCGGCGGATCATTGGCAGGCTTTTCCTCTTCCGCGGCGGCCAAGGCACCGGGAGCCTGGAGATCTACAAGTGCCAGATTCGCCGATACGCACCTGTTTTCCTCGAAGCTCCACAGATGAAAGCCGCCCCGGCCGCACGCGACATCCTGACGGCCGTGGAAACTCTCAAGGCACTCGATGCCGACAACACCCGCACGGTGCCGACCGACGCGCCGACCAGCTTTGTCCGGAAACGCTGGGAAAGCTTGGTCTTTACTGATGCTGGCGTCGATCGACGGTTCTACGAGCTTTGCACGCTCTCCGAGCTGAGGAACGCGCTTCGCTCCGGCGATATTGGAAACGCCCCGATCGGGGCCCAACCGGTGCCCGTGCAATGGACCCTGCTTGAGGGGCTCGGACCGAGGTGCCCGATCGTGCCGCGCCGAGACCCAGCGGGGAAGGCCGTTCCCAGTTCTCCATAGAGTGTGAGGGGACGGAACGGTCACTCTGCTCGGTCCATAACGAGCGCCTGGGCGTCGTGGTGGAGTCGCTGGAACGAGCCGGCCAGCTCCGTCCCACGCACACAGGTTGGCAGTGAGTCAATGTACGCTTTCAAGGGCCAAGGGTGACAGTTGTTTAGAAGCCATAGGGGCCTGAGGCACCCCTGGAGGCGCGTCGGTGGTGTCGGACCGAAGCGATATAAGTTCGGGGCGACAAGATACCGTTGGAACTGTTTGTCGCAGGCGTCCAGTTTACCAGAGCCGGCTCATTCGGCTTTCCCGTACGTCACGCTTGTCAAAAGCACCGGCTCTGGTAAACTGGACGCCAGCGTTCAGGACGCTTCTGTGTCCGCAGGAAGGGCTGAGCCCACCTGATCGATAGCCTCGATTCGATTGCAAACGAACCTTCTTTCAGCCCGTGACGCGGACACCGGGTGCACTGAAAGGAGGTCGTTGTGACCGATTCCACTCTCTCAGCAGATCGCAAGTGGCCCTATCGGCCGGACTTCAACCAGTTCAAGCGTCAGGCGAAGGAACTGCTCAAAGCCTACCGTTCCGGCGCCGCCAACGCAGTTGCCGAAGTCCAGCAGCACGAACAGGCTCCCGACCTGGCTGCTTTTGCTTTGCACGACGCGCAGCGTGTGCTCGCCAGAAGCTACGGCTTCCCGAGCTGGCAGAAGCTGAAAAGCTACGTCCAGACGATCCAACCCTACTGGCGGCCTCTCGAACCAAAGTCGGAAGACGATGCGAACAGGTTCCTGCGCCTAACGTGCATCACTTATTTTGACGGCGATCATCCTTTGCGGCGCGTGAAGGCGCGGCAGCTCCTCGCCGCGAAGCCGCACTTCGCCAAGGCCAACATCTACACCGCTGCCGCCGTTGGCGACGTCGCGGCGGTTGCCGACTTCTTAACGAAGAACGCCGACGTGCATGCGAAAGGTGGGCCGTTCGATTGGGAACCGCTGCTTTACGCGGCGTACTCACGACTCGACAGCGAAGCCGAAGAGCACTCGACGTTAGAAGCAGCGCGGCTGTTGCTCGAGCATGGCGCCGACCCGAACGCGGGCTTCCTGTGGGAGGGGGGCTTCCTCTTTACCGCGCTGACGGGAGTGCTCGGCCTGGGCGAGGACGACGTGGGTCGAGTCGAAGGACCATTGTGGCAGCCGCCCCATCCACACTGGCGCGAGTTCGCGCGGCGGCTGCTCGAAGCCGGTGCCGACCCGAATGACAACCAGGGACTCTACAACCGCATGCAGTATCCCGACGACGAGCACTTGAAGCTGCTCTTCGAGTATGGCCTGGGCAAGGATCAGGGCGGGCCGTGGTTCAAGCGGTTCTTTCAGCACTGGCCGTACGCCTCTGCGCCGCGCAGCCCGTCGGACATTCTCGCTTACCAATTGCGTTGGGCAATTTCGGCGAACTATTTCGACCGGGTCAAGCTGCTCGTCGAGAACGGCGCCGACGTTAACGCCACAAGCCAATATCCGGCCGGCGCGAGCACCCTATGCGGAAGCCGTCTATCACGGTCAACAGCAGGTTGTCGACTATCTTGTCGCAAAGGGAGCGAAGCGAATCGCTATCACTCTCAGTACAGCGGATGAATTCTCCGTAGCCTGCTACCGAGACGACGCGGATCGCGCCCGTGAACTCGTGGCGAGCGATCCGTCGCTCCTGGACGATGCGGGAGGACTCCTCATCTGGGCCGCCGAAGCCGGCCGTGTGGACAGTCTTCGCTTGTTGGTGGAACTGGGCGTTGACGTGAACAGCAAACCGGGTGATGAATCGCCGTTGCATTGCGCCGCTCGCGCCGGTCAACTGGACACCGTCAAATTGCTCGTCGAACTCGGGGCGGACGTGCACGCCCGCGATCGTAACTTCGACGGCACACCGCTGAGCTTCGCAAACTACAAGGGCCAGCGGCACGTCGTTGAGTATCTGCTTCAGTTCGCGCGGATCTGGGACGCCGTCAAGATCGGAAGACTCGACCGCGTGAGCACGTTGCTGCGCGAGGACCCAGACTGCGTAAACGTCCGCGACAATGTCGGACGCATTCCCTTGCATTACCCATTCCAAGACACGCAGCACGGCGAAGAGATCATCGAGCTTCTCCTCGAACACGGTGCCGACATCAACGCCAAGGACAACGCAGGCCGCACTCCCATCGACCAGATGCTGCAGAATGGCCGCCAGGATCTGGCGGCCGTTTTGCGCCGGCACGGTGGCGACTCGGCGTGAGCGTCGCAGTTCCCCTAGATCGCATGACGCGCACCTTCAGACCCGGCACGTCAGCGATCAGCCACCTGTTTTCGGCGCGAACGCGGCGACGAGATTTGAACTTGATAACTCGTTGGCACGCAGCAGGTTAACGAAGAGGATGGTCGAGGGCGGTAAAACCGAAGCAACCGTTTGAACCCTCGGAACAGCCCGAAAAGACGTCGCAACCCGCTGCTAACGAAAGAGAAACGGCTCGCCACAAATGAATGCGACGAGCCGCTCGATCTCAAGTCGGGGCGACAAGTCGGCTATTGAACTTTTTGTCGCTGGCGTCCGCGGCTGGGGATCAAGGCCGTGGCGGCAACTCGAAAACAGCCAGTCGACCTGAATTCGGCACTTGCGACGGAAGGAATACCAGGCAGCAATTCCGGAATGGTCCGTGGCGGCGATCACTGTACCAAACGGAGGGTTCAAGCAGCTCTTCCATAACCATCGAGGTGGATCACCCTATTTGAGGCGAGGCCGACTGCACTGGGCCGGCGGGAGAGCGTGATCAAGTAGGGACGTACGTCAGCCTAACCGCATCCTCGCCGACGGGATCGGCGGCGATAAGTCGGAGAGGCGGCCTGGCACCGGCGAAGTACGGCTTGCCGCGGCCAAGCACAAACGGGCGGAAGTAGAGACGATACTCGTCGATTAGACCGAGGTCGGTGAGGCACCCCGCGAGTTCGGGCCCGGCGACGTCGATTTCGCCCTCGACTTCCGCCTTCAGCCGGCGCACGAACGCTTCGACGTCGCCAGCCACGAGCGTAGCGTTCGCGCCAACCGACTTCAGCGAACGTGAAATGACCCATTTCGGCAGTGCCCGCCACACCGCCGCGAAGTCGTGTTCGGCCACGTCCCAGTCCGGCTGATCCTCGTCCCAGTAACGCATCACTTCGTACATACGACGACCGCACAAACTGCCGGCCAGGCCACGGACGTGATCGTTGAAATGACGACTGAGCAAATCACCGGGCGGCGGCAATTCCAGGCCGCTCGCGAGGCCAGCGACGTAGCCGTCCGATCCAGGCCCACCCGCGACGCCAGCGACGTAGCCGTCGAGAGACTGCATCATTCCGAATACGAGCGTTCCCATTCCCTCACACCTCCGCATAGGTTTCCCGCAGCGTAGCTCATGATGCCGCCTTTACCAACCAAATACTGCGGCATGATTTCACCTCTAACGGTCTTCGGGCGGGCCGAGTTCCCAGGCTTCACTATCTAGTCGAACGGCCGGACCGGAATTCGACAAATCGTCCAAAAAAAGAATTCCGGACGGGTTCGCCTTACCTGAACAGGCAACTGGATTTGAACTCGGCAAGTTATTGCGGCGAAAGAAGTTGTGACGAGTTTCACTATAAATAGCGAAAACTCAACCATGCGATTGAACCCGGTAAAACTCCAATAAAGAGTCGTAAAAGAACGATGCGAGAAAAATAGTCGGGGCGACAAGACGGCTATTGAACTTTTTGTCGCGGGCGTCCGGGGCTGGGAAGCCGGGTTGCGGCAGCGGCCGGATGACGATTAATCGTGCTTGGTTATTGAACCGTCCGATGAGGTCGTCGGTCGGCTCGATGAGGATCACGGTGACACCGAGTTTGTCCCACACCGCGAAGTCGTACTTGTACGCCTTCAGTTTCCAGGCATTCGGCTTCTCCTCGGCAAGAACCTTGGCGACGGCCTCGTACATCTTGTCGAGGTCCGCCGTTTTCACGTACCGCTGCAAGCAGGAGATGTGCGGCTGATGCGTCTTGCCCAGGGCAAAGCCCTTGGGGAAATCCTTGAGCAGGCGTTCGTTGGCGGCCTCGGCCTTCTTGACCATCGCCGCGTCGGGTTCGAGCAAGATGTCGATGGCCGTGATGGGTCTTGGCTCATCGGCCGTCACCGGGTAAGCAGTTCCGAGCAGCAAGGCCAGCAGGCCGATGGTCGGTGCGGCCAAGACCTTCAGGGATCGATCCATGTGAACCTCCACGGGGTTGTGGGGGTTAGAAACCGAATTCATCGCTATGCGTGAATCCTACGTCCAGCAGCGTGGCCCGTCCACGCAGTTGAGTGACGCTGGATCAATAAGGAGGAATGTCGTACAACGCGACCACAGCGTGAATGCAATGCCACTGCAACATAGTCGGGGCGACTGGACACCGTTAGAACTTTTTCTGGCCGACATCCGTGCTTGGTCCGCCGGAGTTCTTCGGCTGGTAAGTCTGGAATTGCCGGGAGTTAGGCGAGTTTTTCGTGACCCAACAACTGGAGTCGGCGACGAAAATCTGAATACGATTTGGAGGAGGTCAAATAGTCCACCATGAATACGCCTTCCTTCAGTAAGGCGTATGCCTCCGGCATCGCGAAAATGCGGTGAACGATACCACTTGAGCAGATTTGATACCCGAATCCGGACTTATCCTCGCCGTTGGTATTATCGAAGACCGTTGGATGAGTCTTGAGGAATCGCTCAAACCGCCCGCAAATGCGATTCAGCTCCGGAAACACGTCTTTGAGCTTGGATGTTGGAAACCAAACGTGCCCTGCCACCCAATAACGACCGTCGCGAAGCTCTGGCAGTCTCAGACCGGCGACGGCACTCCGATCAACGTCAATCTCCGGCCTGCCGGGATTCTCCCGCTGACTTATCATTGCGAGGATCGTGCGTTTGGCTCTTGGGCTATTGTCGCCGCACAATGGTCTCGTAATCTCAGCAGGCCATAATTCAATTGGTCCAACAGACGGAAAGTGGAGTACGATTTCCCTGCCTTCAGGTTCCCAGTCGCCGTCAAGAGGCTCGCTGTTGAGCTGTCTGGCTCCGGCATCACGGAGCCATGCGATGATAGTTTCTGTATCATCCTTTGTCGCAAACCAAGTGTGAGATTTGCTCATGGGATCGGTGGATTCTTGTGGAAATACGGCACCGGCCAGTCAAGAGTAGACTCGGCACACCAGAAAAAGTTCAAATCCCTTCACCAGTCGCTTTCGCAACCCATGACGGGATTTGATTATAGCAGACAGTCGGGGCGACAGGACGGCTATTGAACTTTTGATCGCTGGCGTCCGGGGCTGGGAAGGGGACCTCCGACGGCTGTTTGACTCGCAACCGCAGTCCGAATAGTTAGTTGCGATGAGCGGCCGTCATTGCGGCTTCATCTGGACGACGACCTTTCCTTTGGCCCGACCCTTTTCGAGATAGGCGAGCGCCTCCTTCGCTTGGTCGAACGGAAAAACCTTGTCGATCACCGGCCGGATGCTCCCCACTCTGAGAAGCTCACCGATTTTCTCGAGTTGGCTGCCGTCCGGGTGCACGAACAGGAAAGAATACTCGATGCCGCGTTTTTTGGCGTGGCGAATGATCTTACGGCTCAGCAACCCGAACACGAACACCATGAAAAAGTTCATGCCTCGCGCGCGACCGAACGCTGCATCCGGTGGACCGATGAGTGAGACGATCATGCTCTTGGGCTTGAGAATCCGAAGCGATTTCTGGAGCGAATCGCCCCGAACGGTGCCCAGCACCGCATCGTAGTCCCTGAGCACATCCTCGAATTCCTGCTTTTTGTAATCAACCACCTCATCCGCTCCAAGGCTCTGCACCAGATCCACGTTGCCTGTGCTCGTGGTCGTCCCCACCTTTGATCCGAGGTGTTTTGCGAGTTGGATCGCGAACGTGCCAATTCCACCGGAACCGGCAGGTATGAACACTTTCTGGCTGGGCTTCAGGTGGGCACGCTCTTTGAGCGCTTGCCACGATGTGAGTCCGACCATCGGGATCGAGGCCGCTTGCACGAAGTCCAGATTGGCCGGTTTGAGCGCTGGGACGTTCTCCGGCATTACCGCAAATTCAGCGAGAGAGCCCGTGCCCAGGTCGAAGAGACTGGCGAAGACGGCATCGCCCGGCTTGAAGCGCGTCACGCGACTTCCCACCTCCACCACGAAGCCAGCCAAATCACTGCCAAGCGTGGCTGGGAGCTGAAACCTGAGGAAGGGCTTAAACGTTCCCTTCGGAATCATGGTGTCGATCGGATTCAAGCCCGCGGCGTGGACCTGGACGAGAATCTCGCCCGGCTTGAGCGTCGGGCGAGGAATGTCGGCGAACGCGATTTGATCGGCCCTACCATAACGTTTGAAAACAAGTGCTTTCATTTTTCTTTCTCGGTATTCGAGGTGTAAAGCCGGGAGCATGTCATTTTGAATTGGCCGCGATCGCGTCGAGTTGCAGGTCCTTGCGAATTCCGGCGTCCAACACGAAGGCAGGCGCAAATCGGCGAAGCAATCGCAAACGCCATGCGACACCGCCGGCTGTGTATCGAACTTTCGGGCGTGACGAGCTGGCCGCTTTCAGCACCACCTCGGCCACAACCTCCGGCTCGTCCGCAGTCGCGTTCACCTCCTTCAGCTTCTTATCCAGAGCCGCGCGAATCTCGCGATACTCGTCGAGCTTCAAATCGGGTTCGAGCAAGTTCGCGTCGAAGTGTGTCTTCGTGTACGCCGGCTCGACGACCGTGACCCGAATGCCCCTCGTGCGTAGCTCGTGGTCGAGCGACTCCGAATAACCTTCAATCGCGTGCTTGGTTGCGGCATAAAGCGCCATGTAGGGCATGGGCACCAAACCCAACACAGAGCCGATGTTGACGATGCGACCACCCCCTTGACGCCGCATGTGAGGCACGACGGCACGCGTCATCCGGACGATGCCGAAGAAGTTCGTATCGAAGATCGACCGGGCTTGCTCGATCGAGCTCTCTTCCGCTCCGGCGGGAGCGACACCGAATCCGGCGTTGTTCACGAGCAAGTCAATGCGGCCCTCGCGGCGCATCACTTCGCTCACTCCGGCTTCGACGGATTCATCGCTCGTCACGTCGAGGGGCAGCATCTCGAACGACCGTTGGCCCGCCTGGGCTCCGCGTCTGCTGGTGCCGTAGACCTTAAAGCCAGCCGCTACGAGTCGCTCCGCCGTGGCTGCCCCAATGCCTGACGAGGCGCCCGTAACGAGCGTTATCTGGCTCTTCATCATGTCCTTCCTTTCGATCGTGATGGGACACTTCGCGTATTATCTATGATGATCGTCATATTTCATTCGGTGACTATCCAGGACTGGTGTGGGTGCAGGTGAACTCAGTCGCCAGCGGGGATGAGTTGCTTCAGCGCTGCCTCTCGCAGTGCGTCAGAAAGTTTGGAGTCGTCAACAGCGCGTGCAAGCAGCAAAGTGCCAACCATCGTGGCAACAATGACGAGAGCGTGGTCGTGTGCGCCGGGCTGTCCCCAGTCGGGCGATTGGCGGGCGACGAGATCGATCATCTCCTTGATGCGACGCGTGGCCGCGTGCCGCACCTCGGGTACCTGACGCGGCATCTCCGATCCGAGAGCTGCGACTGCACAGCCGGATTCCGTGTCTTCGACGTGTGCCGTTGAGAGATAAGCTCGCAGCATCGCCTCCAGCGCCTGCTGCGGCGGTGCAGCGGCGGCGATGCGATCCATCGCCGCCACACCTGCGGCGCCGGCACGGTCGGCCGCCTCTGCGAGCATCGCCTCGCGCGACGCGAAGTGGGCGTAGAAGCCGCCGTGCGTCAGTCCGGCCTCCTTCATGATGTCTGCGACGCCTGTACCGCCGTAGCCAGTACGGCGGATGGCACGTGCGGCAACTTCGACGATGCGTTCGTGCGTGGCTTCCTTCCGTCTGCTGCCGGTTCGTCTCAGTGGCTTTTGCATGATGGTCATCATATTCGGCCTCGGCACGGAAGGCAAGATGGCATTATGGAGTTTGTCAGCAACCGTCGCTGTGATCGAGCAAGGCCGGCGAAACTGCACGGGCTGAGGACGTTGCGAAAGTGGCAACGGGATTTGAACCCAGTAACTCATTGCGTGCAAATGAGTTGCTACGGATCGTTGCCCCGCTGCCCCGACCTCGGCTGGAGAATTGAATCTTATAGATAAGCCGAGAGATCGATCGCAAATCGTTGCTATCAAATGAGAAACGTCTCTTCGCAAGCATAGCGCGAAGAGACGTTCGCATTCGAGTCGGGGCGACAGGATTTGAACCCCGCATGGCCCGCTACCTGCTGCCCTATCCTGCTTCGGTCTGATCGACCGACGCATCGGGGAGGTAACTTGGCGGGTCGACGCTATCTGTACGCTTGTCACCATCGATTCGTGAACGGTGACGACTGATCAAGTCAGGGGGATCGTTCCCGTTCCCCCTGTGGAGATGAGAGGGAACGGAACGGTCCTTGAGCACCCAACCAAGCCGTCGGCGAGTGAGGAACAACCGTGCTCTGTGCCGACTTCGAGACAGTTCGCAGGGAGATCACGATCGAGCAGGTGTTGGACTTGCTCGGCTTCCAGCCCTCGAAACGATCGGGGGTGCAGTGGTAGGTAAGGTGTCCGTAGCACGCCTCCCCGTCGGGCCATCGCCGTTCGTTCTCGGTGAAGGTGGCGGTGGGCTGCTGCGATCGCCATGGCTGCCGCAGTCACGGCAATCAGCTTGAGCTCTGGGCGGCTGCCACGAAGGTACCGCTGTACCAGCCAGCGATCGATCTTTGTCATCAACTCGGCCGCGACGTTCCCTGGATCAGCCGTTGGTGATGGCATCCTCGCTCGTCGTGCGAGTTACACCACGCGCGACATCGTCACCTGTCAGAACGGAACACGGTCTCCACCGCTCTGGCGCTCATGCGAGACGATGGACATACATTATGCCCACACAGGAGAAGAGGCCACCGGCACTCAGCAAATCCATCCAATCACACGATTTCCATCGATTATCGTGATCGGAAGTCAATCGATCATCTTGACCACTCTCAAGGGGACCTGTTCACTATGATTGATTCGCCACGGGCGACGACGATTCTCAAGCCGGTCATAGGGCATTCGCGGAGAACACCAGAAATGCCAGTCCAGACAATCCCAGACCGACAATCCCCACGATGATCCCGGCGATGGCCAGGCGCTTGCCTGTGAGCGTCCCCTGCGATCGGGCGATCTGGCGCATCGCCATCACCCCGAGGACGATCGCAGCCAGACTGCCGACCCCGAACAGCCAGAGGCATCCCAGGATGAGGCTGTTGATCGCCAGGATGCTCGTGCGGTTAGGAGGATTGGTCGGGTCGAGCGTGCCGATCCCCTGTCGGGGTGGGAGAGAGACGCCGGGTTCCGCGGAGCCGTGCGCGTTGTCTCGAGCCCCCGAGATCTGGTCGAGCCGCACCGGGAATCTCAACTCTTCGACGTGGGAGCCGGGCATCCATTGCTCGAGGCCATGCCTCCAGACGAGCGTCTCCGGTCCGATCTCTCCGGCGTCGACCATGCGTTGCAGTTGCGAGAGCCGCACCGGCCCGTGCTGGGTCCTGTCGCGGGCGAAATACCAGTCGGAGTCGTCCTCGATGACCAGGGCGGCGGTGTTCGAGGCGACGTCTGTGTCGTCATCGTCCAGGACGATGAAATCGGCAAGGCCGGCCGACGCCGTTGTCGACGAGCGCGATCTTGGCGTTTCCACCTGCGGGAAGAGCCGGGGCACTCGATCCGCGCGAATCCAGGTTTGACGATCCTGCGAGACCTCGTCGAACCGGGCCAGCTTGCCGCGGTCGCGCAGCGATTGGAGCTGAGCCCAGGTCAACGGACCGAGGATCCGGCCTCGCGCTCGCACGTACCAAGCGTCGCTTGCGTCGCCGCTTGCCATCATCGGGGTTGATTCTCGTCTGAGAGGCTGTGAAAGAATGGATTCCCAATAACGAATTCAAGATTCCAAATGAATGTTAAGCCTGATCCGCCAAGGGTTTATGGTTCTGGAGGTTGGAATTCGGAATCTGCAATCCGATTCTTTCACAAGCTCTGAGTCGGGCTGCTCACGCCCTGGCTACGTGCTGACGCCCCCTCCGGGGCTTCTGGGACAGACACTGAATCACACTTGGGAACGATCCGGGCGGATTCGCGATTCGAGATTCCAGATCCCAGACTGCGATTCCAGATCCCAGACTGCGATTCCAGATCCCAGACTGCGATTCCAGATCCCAGACTGCGATTCCAGATCCCAGACTGCGATTCCAGATCCCAGATTCGCGTATCCAGATTCCAGAGTGAATCTATCAATCGTATCTCAATCTGTAGTCTTAATTCTGGAATGCGGAATCCCTCTCTGGGATTGCCGTTTGAGGTCTCATCAGTCCTCCGCATCAAGGGATGTCACGAAGACCGGGCGACCTTCGGCCAGCGCCGGGTCGTCGGTCAGCGAGAGCTTTGGTTTGGCCTGGTCGATACCGCCGACTTTCCGCCAGGCGCCGCGACCCGAGTCACGGGGCATGACGACCCACAGGGACCCCGTCTGAGGCAAGACCGATCCGGTCCGAACCCGCCAATCGTTGGCCTCGTGGGCGAGCCAGCCGAGCGGCTGCGGTCGGCGTGCGATCTGTCGGCCGATCCGGGCTCGAAGGGCGGTGGCCTCCTTGCGCGCGGCGGACAGGTCGGGTAGCGAGCGGATGACCCCTGATGCCTTGGGCCGCATCCGATCGGCGTCCGGATTCTCCGGATCCATCCAGGGGACGTTCGCATCCACACCAGATTGCTCAAGCAGGTTCTTGAATCCGCCGATGGCACCACGAAGTGGTTCACTCCCTTCGATGGCCGCCTGAAGCACGTTGCGGAGCAGCGCGACCTGGAGGATGGGGTCGATTTCGGGCTGGGTGCGGATCTGCTCGATCAGGTCGACCATCACGGACTCCCAGTCAATCCGCCCCGGGTCCTGGAAGACCTTGGGCTTGAAACGGGCCGCGATCTTGGTCTGGGGCGCGATATCCGATCCCTCGACCCAGTCGCGGACCACGCTGAGGGTCCGTTCCTCACCGAGGAACCCGACCAGATAGCGGTAGGACTTGGCGGTGGGCGTAGGCTTCTGGGAGACGTAGTAGCGGCGCGATCGTTCCGCAGACGGAGGCTTGACGGTCACCATCCAGAGGTTGTCGACCAGCAGGTCCGTGAGGAGCCGATGGATCTTGCCCAGCGCCCCTTCCTCATCGGGAGTGCGTCGAGCCACGGCCTCCATCGCGCGCTGGTACGCGGTGGCGCGGTCCGTGTCGGGCGATCCAGGGTGCTGGGTCAGGAACTGCCGACACTGTTCGCTCCGGACCTTGGCCTCCTGGGGTGAGACGGCGGGCTGGTCGCCTTTCCAGCCGGCTGTCAGCCGATCCCATGCGGCGACGGAGTCCCACAGCGATTGTTCGCGGAGCGTGTCCGCGAACGCCCGGGAGCGAGGCAAGTCGGGGAAGGATTTGGTGAAGGACTGTAAGGCCGCTGCGAGGTCCGAGGAGCCGGAGAAACCGCGGGCATCTGGAGAATAGGCGACGGCGGTGGTGATGGCGTCCTCGAGCTGGGATTGGAGGTGGCGCCGATCGAGTCGATTGCGCACGGCCTGGAGCCGGTTCGCCAGTCGTTGCGCTCGGTCCTGGACCTCGCCGCCGGTCAGAGCCAGGTCCGGATCGAGGCCGGTCAGCGCGCGCTGGGCCTCGGCCAGGGGAGCGAAGATCGCCGACTCGTCGGCCGCATCTGGTCCCGTCGCCCCGGCCTGCTTCTCGATCTGGTCGACAGTCCGGCCGATCTCGTCGAGGCGAGGATTCAAGTCCTTCTCCCGCCGCGCCTGCTCGGCCCCGATCTGGCCGGCTCGGCGCTGGATCAAGTTGGCGACGGCGGCTTTCTCGGTGTCGCGTCGCGCGAGCGAACGGGCCGTTTCGAGGGCGGGAGGCGGTGTCACGGAGATGGGTGCGGCTTCGGCCTCGCGCATCGCCTTGTCGAACCGAAGAGCCCGGTCCGATTCCTGGTTCTCGGCGATCTCGACCCGCTCCCGGATCTCGACCATGCTCGGGTAGGTCAAGAGCTGCGGATCGGCGGCCTCGAGCTTCTTCAAGAGCGCGGTGGCGTGATCGAGTTCGCCGAGCTCGAGCATGTCGCTGATGGCGGTGGCCGATCGCTCGGCCTCCTGGCGCGGGCCTGGCCACGGACCGCGACGTAGACCAAGATCCCTAGCAAGAGGATCGCTGCGGCCGAGCCGGCGGTGATGAGTCGGACCCGCCGCGAATGGGCGGTCTCGGCAGCTTGAAGCCGGGTAATATAGCGCTGTTGAAGTCCTTCGGGCATCCCCTGGCCATGGCTCACGACCGCGTGGGCGAGCTGCTCCAGCTCGGTGGATCGGACCGCTCCAGGGTAATCGAGCAATCGGATCAGGGCGACCAGGTCCTCCTCGTGCTGTCGGCTCTGGAGGTCGCGCCGGTCCTCGTCATCGAGCCAGTCCAGGGCCGGCCGGACTCGCTCGGCGATCGGGTCATCGTGGGATAGGGACGCGGCGGTGGCCAGTCGGGCCCATTCCTGGCGCGCCACCCGACCGCGGATCGGGTCGCGCGAGTTCAGAGCCTGGTCGAGCCGGCTCCCGATCTCCTCGAGGGTGCTGCGGGCTCGCGCCCCGCGGAGCTGTGCGTCGATCTTCCGCAACGACTGGACCAACGTCCGTGACGGGGGCTCGGACCAGCCGGGCTGTTCGACTTCCGCAACCAGCCGGCCGATGGCTTCCGTATCATGATGACGGAGGACCTCGGTCGCCTCCTCCTGGATCTGGAGCAGACGGACTTCCTCGAACGCCCGCAGATCGTCCGCCCAGATGGCATTGCCGGGGTCCTGGGTCGCAAGCTCGCGAAGGACGCCGATTCGCGACCGGAGCGGGGCTCGCTGCAACGCCAGCCGGCGATGACGCCGAAGCAGGTCCTGGAGCGGATCCTCCTCGGCATACGCCTCGTTGAGCAGCCGCGCCGGCTCGACCGGCAACTTCGGTGCGGGCGTCAAGTCGTGCATCTGCACCAGCTCGTCCCACTCGGGTCGCTCGGGGAAATCGAGCGCCGCGATCGTGTCGAGCAAATTCGGCTCGGACTCGGCAAGCTGGATCGCCTCGGATCGTAGCCCTTGTCGCAAGAGACGATGGCAACGACCCAACCGTTGGGTCGCCTCGTCGCAGGCCGCGGCGTAGGCCGACGCCAGGGCTGCGAGACGGCCGTTCCGCGCCTGGTCGCCCGCGTGCAGGGCAGTCCGGATCTGATCGATGACTTGATGGTGGTCGGTCATTGCGAGTGGCTAATCTCTGGTGTCTCGTGGCTGAATTCGCCGATCCTGGCGATCTCGAGGATGGTCGCGTCGTTGACCTCCAGGCCGATCGCGACGCTCAGCTCGGCCTTCACCGGCTTTGCCAGCAGGTCCTCGATCTGCCGGATCTCGTCCAGTTCCTTCAAATCCCGGATCTCTTCCGTCACCTTCTTGATCGCTGGCTCATCTTTCGTGCCCGCGGCTTCGAGCTCGCGGAGCCGTCGGCGTCGGTACTCGATCGGGTCTTGCTCGAGGTCCTCTTTGCCTTTGGGGGTGTTTTCCTGGAGTATCTTCCGTCGCGCTGCGCGCTCTTTGCGTCCCTTGGCTACCTTTTCGCGGTCGGGGACCAGCCGCACTGTGATAGTGTCGGGACTCTCCGGATCGATCGATAGCTTCAGGGTCACCTCGCCCCGGATCAGGTCCTGCTCTGTCTTCACACTCGTAGACCTGCGGTCCTTCTCAGACTCGATGGGCACTGAATGAAACTCGCGCTCGCGGGTTCTCCGTCGGGATCGGGGCGTGAGATCACCAGCCGCCACTGGCGGATGCTCAGTTTCCACTTCGTACCCGTCAGGCCGTCGCGATTCCGCGTCCAGGCAACCGGTCGGGTCCGGGGATCGAGGTGATCGAACAGGAGGGGCTGGTTGTCCACGATGACGAGCGGCTGGACGTCAGGAGGCTCGACCGCGCGGAGCAGCGCAAAGAGCGCGCGGCCCTCGCGGGACTGGAACTTCAGGACGGCGTCCCTGAGGGCGTCGGATCGGGTCGAGTTCTTGCTCGCGTCCTTCGTCCAGTCGAACCGCCAGGTGCGAGCGTCCTTCCGGACGAGTTGCGCCAGGGTCGAGGAGCTGCCCAGAGTGCTGAGCCCGGTCTTTGTCGCGATTTCCCAGGGCTTGGATCCGATGGGTGGAACGACGCGGAGCCCGCCTGCGTTCAGGATCTCGAATCGGTCGTCAGCGTCTTCAGGGAGCTCAAGATCGCGTGCTTGGCGAACCGGGCCGCCGAACAGGGACCTGGGGATATCCGGGAGCGCGAAGGTCACGATCACGGGACCTCTGGGCCGAGGCGCGTCGGCGATCGGCGTGGGAAGTTTGTTGGCCACCGGTTTGGATTCGTCAGCCGGCTTCCTTTCGGACTTCGGTGTCACCTCCGGGACGTTCGCGACAATTGGGAGCGGATTCGGGTCTGGCTTCGCGGCGGCGGCCTCGACGACGGTGTGATCCTCGTCCTTTTTGAGGTCCTGCGGGGTGGCCTGTCGGCCTGCGGGATTCTTGGGCAACGTCGAGATCGGTACGCTCGGTTCAGCGGCAGTCCGCTTCATCGAGCGCTCGGATCCGGGTTGCGTTCGAACGGTGGGGGACCAGAAGAATCCAGCGGCGATCAGGGGAACGAGGCAAGCCGCGACGATGGTCGCGATGAGGAATGTGCGCGGCTGTCGGCGTTTCCGGACCGGATCGCCATCGGAGAGTAACAGTTCGGAAGCGACCAGCCGCGCCGCCAGGTCCGGGAGAAGGTCCTGACCGGCATGGGCTTCCGGCCTGGTGACGCGAGGGAGTTCGCCAGTGTGAAGGAGAGGGGGTCCGGCGGTCAGGATCGGCCGTCGGCTCGTCTCATGATTGGGAGGCGGGTGCGACACGGCGGAAGACGTCTCTCGGCGTTCCCCCGTCCGTGCCAGGTGGACGAGGACATCTCCCCGGGCGCGGCCAACCGGCCGACAAAGGTTGACAATCAGGGCATTGGGTAAGCGTCTGGCGTTCTTGGCCTCGGCCGAGCCGTCGAGGACCCCTCTCCCGTGACAGGTGACACCCTGGGGGAGTGTGGTAAAATACGTGGTGAATTCGACCTCCCAGCGCCGTGAGGCTGGCAATAAGGCGATCGCCTCGACAAACAGGGGGAGCAGATCCATTCCCGGCCGGAAGACCAGGAAGACGGGCCGGCGCGGGTCGGCCAGATACGACTCGGCCAGTACGCCCGCCCAGCCGGCGTCGCCGGTCAGGGCATCCCAGGCTTCGGCGATGCCGGCGGCACGATCGCCTCGGGGGACCGGGCGGCCCGCGGGCAGGATACGCGGCTCGCCCTTCCAGGCCGACTGGAGGAATCCCGGCTGGGTCAGCAACCAGGCCGGCCCGCCTTCCGGCCGGTCGTCGGCGTCGAGAACGACATGGTGGGCATACTTGTTGGGCCGTCCCGAGTAGTCGAGCCCCGCCGGGCCGATCCGCGACAACACGTCGAGCACCTTGCCCCCGACGGTCAGTCGTACGTGCGCGTGGACGACCGGGTTGAGCGCAGCCGACGGGTCCCCGGGTGGATACACGGCCTGGTAACCACTGAGGCTCTCGAGCCGCTCGGCCAGGAGGTCCGGCAGGTCGGCCGTGACGCCGACCGCGCCGAAGCCCCGGCTGCCTGGCTTTAGTCCTCGAGGGACCGATGTGTAGTGCAGTTCCTGGCTCATCGATCGGGGTTCCGTCTCGGTCTGATCTGGACCGCCTCGCCGCGCGGACAGGAGAGATCAGGCCGCCCTTACCAGTTTAACGCATGCGGGCGTTGCGCTCGATCCCTTAGCGTGGGTACGACAAGATCGACGGATTCTCGTAGGGTGGGTCGAGCCTCGAGTCCTCGAGGTGAGGCCCACCAGCTTCGCCGAGGATTTCGGTGGGCCTCACTACCGGAGGATTTCGGTGGACCTCACTTCCGGAGGATTTCGGTGGGCCTCACGCCGCGATGCGGCGTTCGACCCACCCTACCGGAGGATTTCGGTGGGCCTCACGCCGCGATGCGGCGTTCGACCCACCCTACCGGAGGATTTCGGTGGGCCTCACGCCGCGATGCGGCGTTCGACCCACCCTACCGGAGGATTTCGGTGGGCCTCACGCCGCGATGCGGCGTTCGACCCACCCTACCGGAGGATTTCGGTGGGCCTCACGCCGCGATGCGGCGTTCGACCCACCCTACCGGAGGATTTCGGTGGGCCTCACGCCGCGATGCGGCGTTCGACCCACCCTACCGGAGGATTTCGGTGGGCCTCACACCGCGATGCGGCGTTCGACCCACCCTACCGGGCTTCTCTTACATCCGTTGAGAGTCCGTCATCCAGCCAGAGATCGGGTCTGGCCTGATCTGCACCTCGAAGAAGACGAACCGCACGATCATTGCGAGGATCCCTGTGACAGTGCGCGATGAGACCGGATGCTGAGGACCTCCTTTCGTGAATCGGGCGAGTCATTCGGCATCAGTTGAACCAGAGCGCGAAACCGATGAACTGGCCTCGGAAGATGTTCTGGAAGCGTTGCCAGGTCTCGGGCTTGGTGATCGTGCCTTTCTCCAGATAGGGAGCCGCGGCCGTACCTTGAATCCAGAGGACGAGGTCGAACGTCGTCGGCTCGGTGAAGACGCGCCGGAGGTTGATTCCCCGGTCATCACCCTTTCGCCAGAAGGGGATCAGCTTCTCACCCTTCAAGAGTGACTTCGCTTCATCGAGGAATTCCAGCCAGCCCTTGACCATCTCCATGGTGATGGCGCCCCCGGGCATGACGGTATGTTGTTTCGTGTTGGGCACCCATTCGTGGTCGTCATCGGTCTCGGCCAGGATGAACCTCCAGGACTCGTGGCTCAATGCGATCATGGTCTCGAGGTGCGCCAAGGCGGTCCTCATCCGCGCCGGCTCGGACACGGGCAAGCGCAGCATGTGGATAAAGGCCACGGCGTCGAGTATGTCGTCGGATTCAAATCCCTGGGGATTCGGATTCTCAGCTCGGCGCAGGAAATGGGAACGGTGTCTCCGGCTGCGGATAGAACTCGTTGGCTGAGTGGTTGAACAACTCCTGGCCGTCGTAGGCCAGGAACGATTCGCCCATCGCCATCAGGAGATGGCAATAACCGCGCAGCCAGGCGACGTCGCCGCGATCGAACGTCACGATGAACTGCCTGGAAGCCTCGGCGGTGGCCTGGTTGCGCGCGGCGGCGTTGAGCTGGACGTAGAGCTTCCAGAGTGTCTCGTCGGGGCTCGCGTTGCCATCGCCGTCCAGGTCCAGCCGGATCTGGCCGAAATGGAGCGGCAGCTTGACCTCCTTCTCATTGATCCGGGCGAGTGTGCCCTCGGCTTTCGCCAGGTCGTCAGTCCAGGTCTGCATGATGGCGCGGAGGTCGGTGTATCGGATCGGATCGGGAGTCTTGTTCGGGGGGATCGGTAGCCGCGCGAACGGCAGCAGGCTCCCCATGATCCCGGGTCTCAAGCCATAACGATGAAACGACTGGACGGCCCGCTCGACGGCGCGGAGGAATTGAATCGTCCCGAGTCCGAAACGCGCCTCGGAATCCTCAGGATGGGTTTTCAGGATTTCCGCAAGCGCTTGTTCTCCCGCGACGAGCTTGCCCTCGACCAGGAATCTCTCGGTCATCTCCGACGGAGTTTCCGAGAAGGCAGGCGAATTCCAACCCAGCATCGCAACGAATAGAACTGCGAAAGGTGTACGCATGGAATTGAGCCTCCAGAGAAAGGGAGTGCGATCGCAATGGCGCCCTGATCATACCCGATCGGCAACGAGGGTGTTTCATCCAGAAGCGTTGGATCGGTGAATCGAATTGATACATGTCTGATCATGATCAAGTCTTGACAATACCATGAACTGGTCGAGAGAGCACCAGCCTTGTAAGATGGATCGGGACGAAGATCGGGATTCGCGTCAGGCAACCGAGCGGAGGCGAGTTGGTCGTGGGGACCGACCGAGTCACCTCGGCAAGAGAAGGGATCTCACCATGAGAAGGCTACTACTGCCGTTCCTGTTGACGACCGCGGTGGCGCCGGCTTCGGCGGCGACGCGCGTGACGGTCCAGGACTTTGAGAAGGCCGCTTCACTGCCGAGCGTCTGGGTGGTCAACATCCCCAACGAGAATGCCTCCGTCCGGCTGTCAACTGAGCATCCGCACGCTGGGAGACAGTGTTTGAAGCTGCATTACAAGTTCCTCGGCACGGGGGAATTCCAGTACCTCGGGATCCCGAACAAGACCAAGATCCAAGCGCCCGTCCATCAATTGCGCTACATGCTTCATGGCGACAACTCGAAGTGTTCGTATGGTGTGCAGGTGAGCGACGCGAGTGGCGAAACGCACCAGTACAGCAAGAATACAGGTCAGTGCGGCCTGATCGACTTCACGGGCTGGAAAGAGGTCGTCATCGACCTGGACTCCGGCCACGAGACGTGGGGAGGCGACAAGAACGGAAAGATTGATTACCCGATCACGAGCATCACGCTGACTATCGGTCAGCCCACGGATCGAGACAAGCGATTGGCCGTCGAGAGCGATCTGTGGTTCGATTCCTTGAGCGTGGACTCTGAGAGGAGCGCGGAGGAGACCCTTGGGTGCCAGGTCTCCGTGGTCTCGCCGGAGTATGGCTCCGAGGTGAACGGCGATACTCGCGTGACGATCGCGGCCCCAGGCTTCCGGAGTGTGAGCGTGAAATGCTGGAAGGGCGGTGGTGTCTTCGGTCAGGATTCCACCGTCGCCGTCGTCGCCCTCGATGCGAATGGCAAAGGATCGTTCATCTTTCCGGCGGATCAGTATCCGCATGGGCCCGTCATGGTCCGGATCGCCGGAGCGAACGGTGCCGTCAAAGACAACTGCTACCTTCAGCTCTATAACCGGCGCGGCGTTTCGTGGAACGAGGGAATCCCCAAAGAATCCCCCTCCGGCGGCGAAGGGAATGCGGCTGATCTTCGCCGATGACTTCAACGGACCCCTCTCGATCTCCAGCACCGATCCGAAGGCCACCTACTACGATCACAAGCCGCCCAACGGCTACCAGGACTTCAGCGTTCACGTCTTCTCGGGCCATGAATCGCCCAAGAACCCGTTCGCCCGGCTCGATTCGTATCTGCGGATTCGGGCCAGCGACCGGACGAACAGCTCCGGCTTGATCTCTTCAATGAAGAACGATGGCAGCGGCATCAAGGTCACGCTCCCGTGCTACTTCGAATGCCGATTCATCGGACCCAACGCGATCGGCACGTGGCCAGGGTTCTGGTTGATGACGGATTACATGACCGACTACAAATTGAAGGGGGACAAGACGCCCTGCGACGAGCTCGACATCATCGAAGCCTATGGCGGCGAAGGCCCCCGTGAACCGAACGCCGGCGACACTTACATGATCACCCCGCACTGCTGGAATCAAGGCGAGCAAGGCAAGCCCATCGAGAAGAAGGCGTTCGAAGGGATGCATAATCCGATTCACATGAACAAGTTCGGCATCCCATCCACCTGGTTCGAGACATTCCACGTCTACGGCTGCAAGGTCACCGAGACGGACACCATCTACTATTGCGACAACATCGAGGTCGGCCGCCACGCGACGCTGCCGGTCTGCAAGCAACGGCCTCTGTTCTTCATGGTGAACCTGGCGACCGGCGGAGGCTGGCCGGTCGATCTTTCTCGGTATCATGGAACCGCTGACATGTACATCGACTATGTGCGTGTGTACAAGCACTGAAGGATGTGAACAGGGTCAAGAGACCCGTTTGTCAGATGGTCACGCACGGAGGTCGGTTCCGAATCTTGTCAGCCGCGCAGGATGACTGTTCAACGGCTTGGTCGGGCGCCCTTGAAATATCGGGCGGGGTCCAGGCGAATAACCCCTCATGGCCGCGGACCCTGTCGCGCGCGGAGACGACCGGATCATCACGAAGGATTACTGAGCATGAAGGCCGAGCAATACGCCACGAGCGGTGAGACTCAGGAGAAACGGGACGACGAGTGTCGGTCGACAGGACGCGACTGGCGCCGGTGGTGGGAGAATGCGGATGCCTGGGATCCCGAACGCTGGAAGGCGATGGCGTCGGCATGGGCGTCCATGTGGCAAACCGGAATGGATCCCACCAAGACTGGGCCGGGAATGGAAAACGCGAGCAAGATCTGTCCGTTCTGCGCCGAGGAGATCAAGTCGGCGGCGATCAAGTGCAAGCACTGCGGGACCTGGTTGGCACCGCCGCCCGAGCCGTTCGCGCACGCGGATTTTCAGGAATCGGAGTGGACGAACCCCTCGCTCGCCAAGGCGTATGCCTCGCCACGGCGACTTACCCGATCTACTGGAGACGCCATGGTTTGCGGCGTCCTCAGCGGTTTCGGGCATTACTTTGGGATCGACCCGACCTGGCTGCGGATCGTCTTCGCACTGGGGTCGTTCTTCACGGCCATCATCCCCGGCGTCATCGTCTACTTCCTCTTGTTTCTGCTCATCCCCAGCGACGATCCGATGAAGGTCTAGGGAGTGGAATCACCATCGGCCGGATTCGTGAAATCGGATCCGGTTGGCCTATGCACCCGGAGTCCAGCCTGATAGACTTTTGACCACCGGTGGCCCACCGGACACTCCGGGGGCCGGTTCCGCTCCCATGCATGGAGGAACGCTATGGCCAATCAAGTGGTCTGGGTGGATATCCCGGTTCTGGACCTCGACCGAGCGATCGGATTCTACTCCGCCGTCCTGGGGAGTCCGGTCAGGAAGCAGGAGTATCCCGGGATGGCGATCGGGCTCCTACCCGGTTCGGACCCCGATGTGACCGGTTGCCTTTATACGAAAGACGGCGAGCCGCCTTCAGACGGAGGCCCACTCGTGTACCTCAACGCTCAGGGACGACTGGACGAAGCCGTCGCCGAGGTCGAGCCGAACGGTGGCAAGGTGATCCAGCCGAAGCACCCGATCGGTCCGTATGGCTTCCGAGCCATCATCCTCGACAGTGAAGGCAACCGGATCGCATTGCATTCCATGTGAGACACGACCGCGACTCGCCGGCTCGAGATCGTCACGATCAAGCCCGAGGGTGCCATCCGGCGTCCGCCCACAGCTCTCCGCTGACTGCGGAGTTGCAGATCATGAAGTAGATGGCGTCGGCGATCTCGGCCGGGTCGATTAGCCGTTTCAACTGGGTATAGGGGAGGATGTTGCGCTGGATAAATTCGTCTCCCAGCGCACGGACCATCTGAGTGTCCGTAAACCCCGGATGGATCACGGCACAACGAACGCCGTGGTACATCGCCTCCTTGCTCAGGGTCGCCGCGGCACCCTCGAGCGCGGCCTTGGTTGCCGCGTAGGCGATTTGTCCCGGGATTCCCTGCGAGGAGATGGATCCGATAAAGATCACTGTGCCCTGAGTCCCCTCCTTCGGCTCCCAGCGGCCTCGTCCCTGGGACTTCCGCTCCTCGGCGACTCGCGCAACCATCTCCATGGCCCAGTAGACCGGTGCGATCAGGTTCACCTCAACGAGCATGCGGAAGGTTTCGACCGGATAGACCACGGGTTTGCCGGTCACCTTATCGATCTTCACTGCCAACTGGTCCCGATTCACGGCCGCCGCGGGAACGCAGACCCGCGGCGCCCCGTGTTTGGCGCACAGCAGGTCGAAGGTCCGGCGGCGGAATTCCTCATCCGTGGTGTCGCCGATCAACGCCTCGGCAATCGGTGCGTCCAGGCGGTCGTTGATCATCCGGGCCACGCGGAGCACGCTCTCGTTGCGGTCAACCAAGGCGACCGCGCCGGCACCACGCTGTGCCAGTTCGATCGCGACGGCCTGCCCGATCCCGTTGCCCGCACCGGTGACGATGGCGCATTTCCCATGAATCTTCATCGGCCAATCTCCCCAGCCTGCCGCCGGGATGCCGAGAGAGAGGCGCCGTGGTCGTCGCAGGCCACGCGGCTGGCATCCCAGGAGGCCTCAAAGACTATTGTCAACCCACCGGGACCGGATCGCCAGGGGGCAGTGGCCGGTTCGCACTCAGCGGATCATGGAATGCGGGAAGTTCTTTGAACGGCCACAGCGACGGCCTCGCCACCGCCGATACAGAGGCTCGCGACGCCTCGGCGGCCTCCGGTTCGTTTCAGGGCGGTCAGCAGCGTCACGAGGATCCGGGCGCCGCTGCATCCGATCGGATGCCCGAGTGCCACCGCGCCGCCGAAGATGTTGAGCTTCTCGGGCGCGATGGAGAGCTCGCGCTGGGCGTAGAGGGCGACGACTGCGAAGGCCTCGTTGATCTCGAAGAGATCGACCTGTTCGGCAGTCCACCCAACTCGTTCGAGGAGCTTGCGGATCGCGACAACGGGCGCGGTGGTGAACCCGCCGGGCTCCTGGCTGTGAGTCGCCGTGCCCACGATCTCGGCCACCGGCCTGAGATTCAGACGCTCGCACGCGTCGCGGGAGGCCAGCAGCAAAGCGGCCGCACCATCGCTGATGCTCGAGGCATTGCCGGCAGTGATCGTACAGGAGGCATCTTCGCCGAACGCGGGCCGGAGTGCCCGGAGTTTCGCCTCGTCGAACCGCGCCGGGCCTTCATCTTGAGAGACGTGGCTCGACTTTCCCTTGAGGGTCAGCTCGATCGGGATGATCTCGTCGTCGAAGTCGCCCTCGGCGATCGCACGCCGGGCGCGGGTGAAGCTCCGGACGGCGAAGTCGTCCTGCTCCTGGCGGCTGAAGCCGTAGGTCAGAGCACAAGCGTCGCCGTAGACGCCCATGGATTGCTGGCCGTAGACGTCCCAGAGGCCGTCATGAATCATGGCGTCGATCAGCTCGCCGTGACCCAGCCGGTAGCCCTCGCGGGCCCGGGTCAAGAGGTAGGGGGCGCGGGTCATGCTTTCCATGCCACCGGCAATGACGACGCGGACATCACCGAGCCGGATCGCCTGGTCGGCTAGCATAACGGCTTTCAGTCCGGACCCGCAGACCTTATTCACGGTGGTGGCGCCAACCGAGTTCGGGAGGCCGGCGAACAGGGCGGCCTGTCGCGACGGGTTCTGACCGAGACCCGCGCCGATGACGTTGCCCATGATGACCTCGTCGACCCGATCCGGCTCGATTCCGCTTCGATGAAGTAGGGCCGAGATGCTTGCCGCGCCAAACGGGGCGCCGGCACGCTCGCCAGAGCACCATTCATCGAGCCCATCGGAGTCCGGACACCGTCGACGAGTAAGGTCCGGTTTTCCATCATCACGGCTCCGACTTCTCTCCACCCGTGTCTTTCGCGCGGGGAGTTGACGGCGTGACCGGAGCCGACGAGTTGGCCGCCTTGGCAGCCCCCGCGGACTTGGCGGTGGACCGGGTGGCGTTCTTGGTGGTCATCGTCTTGGCGGCGGGTTTCCGTAGTTTCCGCGCTCGGGAGGTGCGCGCGACTGGCGGGTCCGGCTTGCCACCATAATAATTCTGGTGGTAATCCTCTGCGCGATAGAACGCCTTCATCGGCAGGAGCTGCGTCACGATGGGCCCCGGGAAGACCCGATTGGCGGTCAGTGCGCGGTACGACTTGAGGGCGGCTTCCCGCTGACCAGGGGTGTGGTAGAAGATGACCGAGCGGTATTGAGTGCCGACGTCGGGTCCCTGTCGGTTCAATTGCGTCGGATCGTGGTGCGACCAGAAGACTTTCAAGAGCTGCTCATAGGAGATGACCGTCGGGTCGTACGTGATCTGAACCACTTCGGCATGCCCGGTATAGCCCGAGTGAACCAGCTCATAGTCGGGATTTGGAACCGAGCCGCCGGAATAGCCGGAGACGGCCGTCTTGACCCCCGGGAGCCACTCGAACGCGGATTCCACATGCCAGAAGCAACCCGCCCCGAAGGTCGCCTTCTCCAGCTTGGGGGGCGCGTTCTCCTCCGAATCGCTGCCGGATTCGCTCTTCCCGTTCGTTGTGGATCCCTTCAGCTTCTCGGCCGCCGAATCGAACGGATCGCGACTGCCCAGCCCACCCGCAGAGAGCGTGCCGCTCTCATCCGCTGACGACGCCGTCGATCGCAAGACGGACGTCGAACTTCCCTTGCGCGGCTTGCGGACGGTCCCCGTGCCCTCCTGGGCCCGTGTCTCCGTCGCCAGTCCGACCGCGAACACTCCCACTACGACCGCTGCCAGAATTCGTGAGGTCATTGTTTGACTCCCCGAGGTCCCTTCCCGCATCGGAACGCTCGGCCGTCAGCCTCATCGCGGCGGCCCATATTAAGGTATGATGGCGAGATCCCAAGATCTCACCGCATGAACCAGAATCTCACTTCGTTTCAGTGTAGAGCAAACGGGCCCACTGGGCAAGCTCGTCGTTCTCGTGCACGAGTAGGGACTCTGGCCCTCATGCGTTTGACGGAACTCCGGTGACCAACTTGCTGGTCGGGCCCTGCTAGGGGATTGCGAGCTGGCTCCAACCTGCCGCGGTACGGCACCAGCCGAGGGTCTGGCAGATCGAGGCCAGTCGTTTGAGGGATGCCAGCAGGTCGGGGTGATCGTTAGGGAGGCGTTGCTGGGCATCGAAGTACATGTCGAAGGCATGGCGTAGCTCGCTCCGCGCCTCGTGCAGTTCCTGCCAGCGCTTGCGGTGTGCAGCGGCCTCGACGGAGTGGCCCAGGCGACCCTCGATGGTGGCCAGCCGGTAGTGGGCATTGAACAGGTTCGGGTTGAGCTCCAGGGCCTGTCGATAGTGGGCAGCGGCGGCAGCCCAATCGCTGGCGCGTTCCCGGTCCTGTCCGCGGAAGATCCAGAGATCGGGCTCCTTTTCCGCTTGAGCGGGCACCTGGGCCAGAATCGCGTTGAAGGCGTCCAGCTCCCCCAGCCGCTGAAGAATGGTCAAGAAGTCGCGCCAGACGCGGGGGTCTTCGGGCCTGGCATGCAGACAGTCTTGCATGTCTCGGAGGGCCTCGGCATGCTGTCCCAGCGCCAGCTCCGCGTTGGCCAGGGCTCTTCGTGCCTCCCAGTCCGTGGGATCCGCAGCCACGTAGCGCTTGAGGGCCTTGACCGACTCGGTTGGGGCGATCCGCTCCAGCTCGTACTGGATTCGCATCGCCAGCACGGTCGGACGATAAACGTGCGTCGCTCGATCGTAGACCTTCCAAAGGATCTCGCGCGCGTCATCCCAGCGATCCTCGGTCGCATAGAGCGCGAGCAGCTCCTGGCTGGCATCGTGGAAGATGGCCGGATCCGCCGAACGTCGCGGGTCGGAATCGATGACCAACCGTAGGGCCGCTTCAGCGTCCCTGGCCCGGTCCATCAGAAGATAGGCCTGCCCTTCGCGATAGAGCGCCTCGGCCTTCTGGGGCGACCCGGATGGGACCTGGTGGAGCTCCCGGGTACACCCCGCGAGGTCTCCACGCGCCGCCAGCACCCGCGCCAGCATCATCCGCGCCGCGCCGTCGTGCGGGGTGCGCTGGAGGTGCTCGACGCAGCTCCTTCCGGCGCGGCCGTATTGCCGGTTCCCGATCCAGATCTCGATCGTCCGGAGGTCGGCCACTGGCCGCCTGTCCCGCCAGTACCACCAGAGGCTCAAGGCGATTCCGCCGAGGATCAGGCCGGTCACCAGGAGTTTCCGGAGTGGGGAGACGCGCCGACGCCGACGCACGGTGGAGTCAGGCCCGAGGCTCATCCGGGCGGCCGGTGCGCCGCGGTCACTCGGCGCAGCGAGGACATGGTCGGTCATCATCGCAGATTCATCGCTGAGACCAGGGGCCGGACCGGACTGCGCCGGGCTCGTCCGGCCGGCCACGTGGGCATCACTTCCATGTTACTTCATCGACGAAAAATGATTCCAGTCCGTTCTCAGAAAGCGTCCGAGCTGACCGATTCGCCGTTGTTCGGAGTCGCGATCGCATACCAGGGCCGATAGTTCACCGAGTTCTTGACGAAGCGGACCGTGCCGTCCATGAACAGCACGTTCACGCCGCCTGGGTGGTTGGAACTGGCCGAAATCCCGCTGATCGTTCCGCGGCCATCCTGATTGATGTCGTGGTAGACGCAGCTCGTCCGATTGGGACCCTGAGTGTGCGAGTAGATCATGGTGGCGCCATAACCCCACCACTCACCCTTCCATTGCCACTGCTGGTTGGCACTGGTGATCGGCACCGTATTGCAGAGCTGCGCGAGCTGGAGGTCGGTCGGTAAGTAGTTGGAATTCTGGCCGAGGTTGTATACTTCTGACAGACCGTTCTGGGCACGGCCGGTTGGCACGGCCTGTCCCTTGATCCATTCGCTGAAGATCGCCGTCATGCTGGCCCCGTCCCGGAAGGTCGCCATGGTGGAGGTGTTACTGACGGTCTTATCCCAGTTGCTCGCCACATAATTGGGACCGTTCATGTACCAGCCGTTGAGTCGTCGGTTCAGACCGATATTGCCCGGATAGTTGCTGGCACCCACCAGCTTGTACTCGCCGCCCACGAAGAAGGTACCAGAAGAGCCGGGATTGAAATCTGACGGGCAGAGGAACGTGGCGATCCGCATGGTGAGGACCGTCATCTGGGGGATACTGTCGTTGCCACCGTACGCGTCGTCAGGTGGGTTGGAGTCGCTGTAGACGGTGTTGCCGTCGCTCCAGCGGGCGCCGAACCACCAGTTGATCCCATTATAAACAACCTGCTGATCCAGGTAAGGGAGCAAGCGCGCATGCTGCGACCAGTTCTGGTGCGGTTGCGGAACCGGGACGCCAGTACTGGTCCATTCCGGGTCAACACTGACAGGCGGCAAGGCAACGTTCACATTCACGTAGCTATACATCGCCAGACCGATCTGCTTGAGGTTGTTCGTGCATTCGGTCCGCCGACTCGCTTCCCGCGCGGATTGAACGGCCGGCAGCAGTAAGGCAATGAGAACGGCAATGACGCCGATCACCACAAGCAACTCGATCAAGGTAAAACCACGGTCTCGTCGAGTCATGGTCTATGCCCTCAGGAAAACGAAAATGAATACCGCAAGCCTTCGACGTGGGAGGCTTCCCGAAACGTAGACGTAGTAGGGCTTTCGGACGCCAGGTTTGAACATGCAAACGTGGCGACTCTCCGCTCAGTTTCGGACAGAGCTCCTCGGATCGGCTCCATCCGAACATACAAGTTGGCAATGGGATGAATGCTCTAACCGAACGGTTGGACATTCCGCCTGGAGCAATCCTCAACGACTACGGCTTCTGGCCAGGATAACCCGTGCCTTGGTCCGGTATCGGGCCGGTACGCATACCGGCCCCTCGGACTCCTGGGGTGATCTCGTAATACTCTCCCTGATTCTGCGCCTGGGCGGTGCGAGAACCGGGGATGGTTCCCTTCGCCTTGGCCGCTTGCTCCTTGATGGCCGCCTCGTTGTCTTCCTGGCAACCGGCGAACCCCAGCAAGCACGAGATCAAGAGAGCAAGGCTCAATCGACTGGTGATTACCCTCATGATGAGTATAGCTCTCCTCAAAAATGGGCACCACGAAGATTGATCGTGGAGGAAGTGGGAGCAGGAACGCACCACTCGCCTCTGTGCAACTCGACTCGCGCGACACCTTCGGCAGGACGGGGGACACCCCGCCCTACCGGCCGACCCCACTGGTGGGGATCCCCCCCGGCTGGCGTGCGAGGTCAGCCCTCCGGGAATGATCATGCGCGGCTTTCTTCATGCTACGTGAGCCGCGCCCGGGCGGCAAGGCTGAGCGCGCCATCAGTGATGTCGTGGAGCACCAGCCGATGCCAGGCTCGGCCCTCGTCGTGCCACCGAATCATCCGCGTCGCGCCGACTGTCGTGCGTGGTGCGCAGGAGGTGCTCCAGCATCTCCTTCAGGACGCGGCCGCATTGCCGATTCCCGATCCAGATCTCGATCGTCTGGAGGTTAACCAAGGGTCGCGTGAAAGCGGCCGGACCGGACCGCGCTGGGCTCGTCCGGCCGGCCACATGGGCTTCGGTTCCAAGGTAGTTCAGGGACGAAAAGCGATTCCTGTCCGTTCTCAGAAAGCGTCCGAGCTGACCGATTCGCCGTTGTCCGGAGTCGCAATGGCATACCAGGGCCGATAGTTCACCGAGTTCTTGACGAAGCGGACCGTGCCGTCCATGAACAGCACGTTCACGCCGCCCGGGTGGTTGGAACTGGGCCCAATCATGGTGATGGTTCCGCGTCCATCCTGATTGATGTCGTGGTAGACACAGCTCGTCCGGTTAGGACCCTGAGTGTGCGAGTAGATCATGGTGGCGCCATAACCCCACCACTCACCCTTCCATTGCCACTGCTGGTTGGCGCTCGTGATCGGCACGGTATTGCAGAGCCGCGCGAACTGGTAGTCAGTCGTGTAGAAGTTGGAATTCTCGCCCAGGTTGTACACTTCTGACAGACCGTTCTGGGCACGGCCGGTTGGCACGGCCTGTCCCTTGATCCATTCGCTGAAGATCGCCGTCATGCTGGCCCCGTCCCGGAAGCTCGACATCGAAGTGGTGTTGCTGACGGTCTTATCCCAGTTGCTCGCCACATAATTGGGACCGTTCATCTGCCAGCCATTGAGCCGCCGGTTCAAGCCGATATTGCCCGGATAGTTGCTGGCCCCCACCAGCTTTTCCTCGCCGCCCAACAGGAACGTGCCGGAGGAGCCAGGATAGACATCGGAGGGGCACAGGAAGGTGGCGATCCGCAGCGTGAGGACCGACATCTGGGGGATACTGTCGCTGCCGCCGGTCGCATTGTCGGGGGGGTTGGTGTCGCGGTAGATCCTGTCGCCGTCGCTCAAGCGGGCGCCGAACCACCAGTTGATCTCATTATAGGCGACCTGCTGATCCAGATAAGGGAGCAAGCCGCGCGTGCTGCGACCAGTTCTGGTGAGACTGCGGTATCTGCACGCCGGTACTCGTCCTTTGCTGGTCAACACAGACGGGGGGCAACGCAACGTTCGCGGTCATGTAGCTGTGCATCGCCAGACCGAGTTGCTTGAGGTTATTCGCGCACTGTGATCGCCGAGCCGATTCTCGCGCGGATTGAACGGCTGGCAGCAACAAGGCAATAAGAACGGCGATGATGCTGATCACGACAAGCAACTCGATCAAGGTAAAACCGCGGTCTCTTCGAGTCATGGTCTCTGCCCTCAGGAAAGCGATAACCGAAAACCCATGACGTGGGAGGCTTCCCGAAAACAAGGCGAGGCAAGGGGACGAATGCTCCAACCCAGGGGCTGGACGCTCCTCCAGGAGCGGCCGCCAACGACTACTTTTCGGCGCCAGGATAACCGGTGCCCTGGTCCGGAACCGGTCCGCTCCGCAGACCCGCCCCTCGGACTCCCGGGGTGATCTCGAAATACTCCTCCTGCGTCTGGGCCTGGGCAGTACGAGAACCGGGGATGGTTCCCTTCGCCTTGGCCGCTTGCTCCTTGATGGCCGCCTCGTTGTCTTCCGCACAACCGGCTAATCCCAGGAAGCAGGAGATCAACACAGCAAGTCTCGATCCTCTGGTGAACAGCCTCATCACGAGTCGGTGTCTCCTCAACATTGGACATGACGACGATGGAAATAACGGAAGCGGGATCAGGAAAGCATCACTCGCTTCTGCGCGACGCTCTTCCAGCGTCGCCTGAGAACTCTGGATCAAGGCGCAACCACGGACGTCACCACGCGCGGCGAGAATCTTCGCCAGCAGCGTCCAGGTCACCTCATCATGCAGAGCTCGCCTGAGGCGCTCTACGGAAAAGCGGGATCATCCCGAGAGTACGACTCGCGAGCCATCGAGGCGCCGATCGTCTTGAGGACGGCGACAGGCCGGGTGTCGCGCCGTTACCTCCAGATGTTGAAAGGAGTCCAGCCGGCGCTCAACAGCACCACGGCCAGCGTCGGCCAGGGGAAATGCCCGCACCGGGCCGTCATTGACTCCGTACTGGATCGATCTGTTCGTTCGACGCTACGTTCCGTCAGGGCATCAAGATGGGCATCGGTCATCCCTCCCGAGACGATCGTGCGGGGCCGCTCTTTGATGTTACTTGAGCCGCGCCAAGGCGGCAAGTGGGCTGATGGGAGAGAATGCTTTCGAGTGTACCGAGCTCTTAATGTTACTTGAGCCGCGCCAGGGCGGCAAGGCTGAGCGCATCATCGGGGACGTCGCGAAGCACCAGCCGGTGCCAGGCTCGGGCCTCGTCGAACCGCCCCATCTGCTCTCTGAGTCCGGCCAGCCGATGGTAAAGTTCCGGGTGCGGCTTCAGCCCGAGCGTCTGGATCGCGAACGCCTCGTCATAGACCGTCTGCATCTGCCTGAAGGCATTCTGGTAGACTGTGAGCAACTGGTCGACCTGGTGAAGCTCGGCGGTCTCGCCCACAGCTCGCAACCCCATCCGGAGCCGGTAGAGCACGGACCCGTTGAACGGCGCGAAGGTATAGGCGCGGCGGTAGGCTTTGACGGCCCTGGGCCAATCACGAGCCCCTTGAGCCACGCTCCCCTCATGCTTGGCGAACCGGGGGTCGGCGGCCAGGTCCTTGGGAAGACGGGCGAACTCTCGGCTGAGCCAGATCCGGCTGATAGCCCTCATCCAGCCCGGTGAGCCAGCCATCCCAGGCCTCGGCCGAGTCGGGATGGCGACGCAAGACGTCGCGGAGCAGTTCGATCCCCTCGGCGGCCTGGCTGTTGTGCACCAGGGCCAAACCAACGGCCAGTGCCAGGGGAAGGTAGTCGGGATGTTGCCGCCAGACCGGCTCGAAGACCTGCACCACCGATCCGGGAGCGACCCGGTCGATGTCAAGCCGGGACATCTCCAGCAGTAATCGGACCCGGTCGCGGGGATCCGGCTCGACCTCGAAGAGCTGCATGCCCAGCCGGTGGGCTTCCTCGGTTCTTGCTTCGAAGTCCAGGAGATCGATCAATGCCCAGCCCGCCTCCGGAACGGTTGGATCGAGCTCGAGCGCTTCCTTCCAGCAGGTCTCGGCCAGGTCATACCGCTTCTGTTGATAGTGGGCCTTGCCCACCGAGAATCGCAGCACTGCGGCTTCCCTGGGTGTGCGGGTTCGGATGCGTCCCAGGTGATCCAGGGCGAGTTGCGGCTGGGCGTCGGGCCGGTCCATGGCGAACTGGGCCATGATCAAGTGCGCGCGATCGTCTCCGGGAAAGGCCCGCAAATACGTTGCCATGAGGTCCTGTGCCCGATCGAACTGGCCGTCCCGCGCCAGGGCACAGATCGCGTCGAGATCCGGCGGAGCCCGGAACACGCGCCAGGCGACCCGCGCACCCGCTCCCATGAGGATGGCCAGGGCCGCCAGGAGGACCCAGATCGGCGCGCGCGATCGTGATGTCATCACCATGATCCGGTTCATCTTCGCAGGATCGGTCACCTCGGAGTCGTCCGTGACCGAACCAGGGGAACGATTTTCCACCCCTCCATCCCGTAACGAATCTCGCGCTCCGCAAATTCCCAGATCACCAGCTTCTTGTTGACCAGGAGCGTGGGGCGACGTGCCAGCGCTTGCCGGACCATCGTGGAGGCTCCGCCGTCGTTGACGATCGAGGTCAACGGTTGCCCAAGCTCCCGCGCGAGCTGCGCGATGAACCCGGCGGCCCCAGGCTCGTCCTGCTCATAAACCCGCAAGAAGCTGTCGCCCAGGATCAGAACCTCAGACTCGGGCGAATCGCGGTACGGCATTCCGCTCTCGGACTGCACCACTTGCAGGCAAGCCAGATTCTCTGGTTCGAGCGCGTGCTCGATCTGCGGCACCTGAAGCATCTCGACCAGATCCCCATGGCGCCGGACGGTGACCGAACGCTCGACGTAGGCGCGATCGCCCCGAAGGACGATGCCGCCCTCGAGCACGCGCCGCGCCACCGCGGCGGCGGCTACCCGTGCACCCTCCGGCGACCAGTGGCTGTCCTGCGCCAGGTAGAGCCACCTTGGATCGGCCTGCGTCTCCTCTTGCCTGGCACGGCGAAAGACCTGGAACAAGTCGACGTACTCGATGCCGGACTGCTCCAACTGATCGAGCAGACGGTGCGTCTGATCGCAGACGACGACCCCCGCGCCTTCCGCCCGCTGGGCGAGCATCTCCGGATAGACGTGCTCCTTGTTGGGCACCGGCACGAGCAGCAGCCGGATCCCCCGCGCCTGGAGTTGATCGCGGAACGATCGGATCGCGGGAAGAGGATCGGCAGAGTCGGTTTCCGGCGGGCCGGTGGGACGCTCGATCTCATAGCGCACACTTTGTCCATAGAAGAGCCAGCCGTGACGTCCCACCACGACCTTCTCACCAGCATCGGCGAGGCATTCCCACTGAAGGTACTGCATCCACGGCCGGAGCTGCTTGATCACGAGACTCGTCCGCTCAAGGCGATGCTCGTACTCGTGCAGGTTGCGGGCCGTCGGCGGCTGGAGGAAGATGTCGAGCGCTAGCGGCCGCTCGCCGTCCCGAAGCTCGGAAACGGTCTGAATCAGGCCCGGCGCCACGATCACGGCGAGGAAGACAGCGGCCACGATGATGTACGCACGACGGTCCATTCGCACGGCAGGGCACCTAGAACTGAAAGTAGAGGAACGGGTTGAACGACTGGGAGAACATCGTCATCAGTGAGACGCAGAATAACTGTTCCGCGAGGATGGCTTTGGGCCAGGTGACCACCCGGCTCCACTCGTGCGCCTGGATGGGCCAGGCGACGACCACGGCCCCGATGAACATGATGACGAGCGTCCCCTGCGTATAGAGCAGCGCCGGCAAGAGCAGCATCCCGGAGCCGGATCTCCCCTGACCGATCATGGCCCCCAGGTAGTTGATCGCCTCGTGCAGATTCACCGAGCGAAACAGGACCCATGAGATCAGCACCAGGATGAACGTGACCCCGACGCGGACCGGACGCGGCCATTGTTGATAGGCGCTGCGCTTGCCCCGGAACCGCTCGAAGGCGAGCAGGATGCCGTGATACGCCCCCCAGGCGACGAACGTCCAGTTCGCGCCATGCCACAGCCCGCCCAGAAGCATGACGACGATGAGGTTGACGTAGGTACGCCGGGCACCCCGGCGATTGCCCCCCAGCGGAATGTAAAGGTAGTCGCGCAAGAACGTACTCAGCGAGATGTGCCAGCGCCGCCAGAAGTCGGTGATGCTCTCGGCCTTGTAGGGAGAATCGAAGTTCTTCAGGAACTCGAAGCCGAACATCCGTCCCAGGCCGATGGCCATGTCGGAATAACCCGAGAAATCGAAGTAGATCTGAAACGCGTAAGCCAGCGCACCGAACCAGGCATCCGGCGCGGAAAGCGACTGGGCATTGAACGAGGCATCCGCAACCGGGCCCATCGGATTGGCCAGCAAGATCTTCTTGCCGAAACCGAGGCTGAACAGGACGAGCCCGGAAACAAACTTCTCCCAGGTGTGGGACCGGCTCACGAGCTGATCGGCCACCGTGTTGTAGCGGATGATGGGCCCGGCAACAAGCTGGGGAAAGAGGGCAATGTAGCAAGCGAAATCGAGGAACGACCGGACCGGAGGAGCCGTACCGCGATAGACGTCGATGGAGTAGCTCAGCGCATGAAACGTGTAGAACGAGATCCCGATGGGTAAGGTAATCTCGAGTACACGCACGGTACCGGCTCCGAACCAGGCCAGCACCTGGTTCAGGTTAGCCTCGAAGAACCCGAAATACTTGAAGAACCCGAGCGTGCCCAGGCTCACGACGATGGCGCACGTCACGACGCAGAAGCGCAGCCGCCGGCTGATCCCCTTCAGGCCGAGGATCCGTCCGCAAACGTAGTTCACAACCGTGATCCCCAGCATCAGAAAGATAAACCAGGGATCCCACCAACCGTAGAAGACGTAGCTTGCAACAACCAGGAACGAGTTGAGCGCCAGGCAGGTCTGCTCATCCGACGCGCCGGCCTGCCGGGACGAGCCATTCAGGGCGTAGTAAAACACCAGGACCAGCGGGAGAAAGTAGAAGACGAAGAGATACGTGGTGAAGACCATGGTCGGCCAGGCCATGTAACTTGGAGCAGAACGTGAAACGGCTGGTCGCGCACAACCAGGCCGGTCAATCGCTGACCAGATCCGTCCGGACGGCGAGGTAGATCGGGTCGGTGTCTTCCTCGGAATACTTGTTGAGGATCCCTTCCCTGAATTGTTCCGGATCGAGCATGGTATCATCCAATATCATGCGGTGCACCTGGCCGGCGCGGAACGACTTGAGATTGCCACCGATGTCCGGCACGCGCGGACTGGCCGCTTCCGATCGGGGCTTGGCCGGATTGAACTGGCCGACGTAGATGGTCTCGCCCTTGACCCTCCCCCGGTGGACTTCGAGCACCTGGTACTTCAGGACGGTCACGTAGTTGTACATCGGTCGATCGAAAATTGCCCCCTCAGGGATCTCGAGGAGTTTCGCGGTGACCTCGATGTTGCCCCGCGTCCCGGGGGCGTGCCCCGGGCTCCTCCCGCCACAAGCGGCCACCATCAGACTCACAGCCAGCAGGAGGCTCCCCACAACGGTCCGGCTCGTGCGCAATCCTCATGAGTTTTCGCCTCCCTTGCCGACGGATGTCAACCAAGAACTCTTGGGGCGTGCGGGATCCATGTGTCTGGGTCGTGGAGGGCTCGATCTCGTCGAAGCTCCAGTGCGGCTCCCTGCCCGGCAGGAGACGGACTTTCACTCCATCGCTAGTCCGGGGGGATTTCTGCTCGACACCCATGATGGTGCCAAGCAGGACCGGTATGTCCCACATACGAACGACCATCATGCCGAAGGGCGAGATGTCGCCCCTGCCCAGGGGAACGACTCTCCGCGCCAGCAGCAGAAGGGCTTCATCTCTCGCGCAGCCTGTGAGCCGTAAGTCCTTTTTCCATAGAAACTTGGGGCACCGTGGTGGTCAACACAAACCAGCGAGATGCCATGCAAGGGCTAGATTCGTCGCAAGTTGGTATTTTCCAATAAATCCCGGCAATTATCCCCTTACAGAGATACACATCTTGGTGACCTTTTACAAGATTGGCGACCGATTTGCTTTCGGATTGGTGACTTCTGGTCGCCAGGCGATTTGCCGAGCACGGCCGGGAATCGTCTTTTTACGCCGACCCTCATCGGTCGTTTCGCCCCAGCCCCGGCCTCAACGTCGCCCCCACCCACGAACGGCTTCGTACTGACGCCCGAAGGCGACAAGTTCGCGGGCAGGTTCTTGCGGGCGCCCGCCACCATTCCACAAGCGACGGCGTCACCCTCGTCCGCGCCCCGGGCACGTCCGGCCGCCGTCGATCACCCTCACGTTGATCCCGACAAGTCCTTACCTCCACCGGCTCACGCGCATAACGCTTGCGTTGCGGACGAATAATACGAGCCCGATGTGATGGCATTATGTCTGAGTGCCGCCGGGCTGTTCTACGCGGATGTCGCTGCGCGACATGCGATCCGAGTGACCAGAGCGCTCGTCGAGAAGGAACCCATTCGCGCGCGATCGAAGGGGTTTGTCGAGGGCGGCGAGCACCAAGGTCCGAAGATCACGAGCGGTCCCAAGAACCGTCCAAGTCCCGAGGGGGGTTTTACTTTTCGGATGCGTCGGTCGATCCGACCGAAGCACGCTGGACGATCGTCAAAGGCCGCAGTAAGTCCCGTTCTGCTCACCATCCCGTGCGACTACGAAGGACCGGTATACGAGAGGCCCGGACCTGGCCCCTTGCCGCTCAGAGGCAAGGTGTTGCCTGACGGTGTACGGTCACCATGCGGGTCGGATGGCAATCCGGCCGCCCCCGCTCTGGCGAAGCTCATTTATGCTGGCTGTTACAAATACGTATCGTGTCCCCGGAACCAGGAACCCCCGGCAGGCGGATGCTATTCTGCGTGGGTTTTGAGTTTTCCGATCACCTCATCCGTGGGACGAAACTCATATTCCAACTTCTCACCGTCGTGAACCTGTCGGATCCCCTCGAGAACGATCCGGTCGCCCACACCGACTCCCTTCTGGATGACGAAGACGTCGTCCGTCTCGTTCTGGACGAAGATCTCGCGCCGATGCACCAAGTCATCCTTGTCGACGACGTAAACGTACCGCTTGTCCATAATCTCGAAAGTCGCCCGCTGAGGGATAACGATGGCGTCATGCACCTGACGGTGGATCACGATGGTGCCGGTCTGACCGTGACGCAGCAGGCCGTCCGGGTTCGGAAAATCCGCTCGGAAGGCGATGCTCCCGGTCTGATTGTTGAATTCGCCCTCGATCGCACCGATCTTGCCAGGCTGCGGGAATTTGGTGTGGTTGGCCAGCTCGAGTTCGATCCTGTCCTCCTGCTCACGCTGCTGCCGGCTGGCCATGTATTCGAGGTACTGTTTCTCGGGTACGTTGAAATAAACCCACATCACGCGGTTATCCGACAAAGTCGTGAGGATGTCCCCCTTCTTGATCAGGCTGCCCAATTGCTGGCGCTGGCGGTCAACGATGCCGTCGAAAGGTGCTGTAACTTTGACCGGCTCGGCGTCCCGCTTTGCCTCGTAAAGAATGGGTTTGATCCTGAACATCAGATCGTACTTCTTCACCGCCTGGCCCTCCCTGACCCTGATCCCGCTGAGATACCCCTCCTCCGAGGCGCGGACTTCGATGTGCTGCCGCGAGCGGATCTGGCAGACATAGGGCTGGGTGAGGTCAACGTCCATTCTCATAGGGCTGGTGAGCACGATCTTACGGTGCTCCTGGACGTGTCTTTCCGCAGCAGTCGGGCGGTCGGGCTCGCCGTCGCGCTTGGGCTGAATGAGAATGAGCGCGCCGGGTGCGTCAACGCGTATCGGTGTGTCGCCGGTCATCGCGACGACCGCCACCTTGCGCGGCGGTTCGCCGTTGCGAGAGACCAGAATGTGGTAGGTCCAGCTTGGTGAGCCGACAGGCTGGGGCTTGCCGGTCCCACTCTTCGGTAGGCCGATTCCCGATTGGGCGAGAGCGACGGCACCGGCCGCGAGGGCTGTCACGACCGCTACGGCCGTCATCACGAGTTTGACCTTGCGCAGGAACATGGATATCAGGACTCCTTCGGTAATGACAGCGACCGATGTGGGAACGGCGCTCGCCGTTGCCGCGTAAACGACCGTCGACTCGGCCAAGCCTGTCGGCACAGCCGCTCGAGCGGCGCCGCCGGCCGATGCGGCCGCCAGCGTAGCCGCGGGTGCCACGCCCCGACGCACGAGTCGCCCGCGCAGCCTTTTCCTTCCCCGGGCGAGCCGGCTCTTGACTGTTCCGACCGCGCATCCCAGATCGCGCGCGGCTTGCTCGTGAGTGCGGCCCTCGAGATCACAGAGCACCACCGCAACCCGGAAGCGACCCGGCAGGCGGTCGATCTCCTCATGGATGATCTTCTCGAGGTCGTTATCGTTGGCATGGTGCGGCGGCGCAACCAATGCGGGCCGGAGCGCGGCCGCCGCGTGTTCGTGCGAGCGGCGCCGGATTGTCGCCGATCGGTCGTGAGCCGCAGCCCGATAGGCCGCCTGGTGCAACCACGGGGCCAGTGAGTCTTGTGCCCAGAGCGATCCGGCCTTGCGAGCCAAGGCCAAGAACGTTGCCTGAAATGCGTCGTCGGCCGCGCCCTCGTCGCGCAGGACGGAACGACAAACGCGCAGGACAAACGGCCCGTGGCGCTCGACCAGTGCAGCAAAGGCCAACTCTCTCGGCTCACCGCGGCCGGTGGCGAACTGCTCGAGCAACTGGCCGTCGGAGAGCGCGCCGATCGCGCCCACGTTGAAGAGAGTCCGCAGTTGCAAGAGCGCGTTGCCACTTTTCTTGACCGCCATGAGTCGTCACTTCCGGTCAGGTTTCCGCAAATCTCACGAGTAAACGCCGCGAGCGGCCTCGCGCGTTCCCGATTTTGTTGCTCAACAAACGATTTTCCGTCCAGGTTCGGGGGTTCCGGGGACACCATACCTAATTCCCGGGGTTACCGTTGGTGCTGAACCGAGACACCGAGGTTACTACTATTCTTGTGCGGACGACGATGTGGAAGCCAGATGCTCGCGCCTCCGAATGCACTCGATCCTCAGCGTCATTCGCCGTCACGGCGACAAAGATTGACCCGCTAGCCAGAGCGATGAACCGCCGCAAACGGCTAGCCCAGAGGGCTTTTCGTCACTATCCATTGACAGCGAATTCAGCCAGGAATTGGAGGCGGCGGGAACGAGCCCGCATCTCGCATAGACGTAATTTATTGTAATTTATTGACTTATATGACAGAAAACGGAGGCGTTGGGAATTGCACCCGCCGCACCGAGTCGTCAACGCGTCTTGACGATCCACCCAGCACGATCACAAGGGAAGCCGGGATCGGAAATAGGTCGAGACCGAGCCATCGTAACGCTTGCCCCCGTGAGATGAGGAGGGCGTGGCCGAACCTCCGGTCGCCGATCATGCCACGCGAGAATGGCGACTTGCCTGATCCCAGAGTTCACGTCGTCGGAAAGAGGCTCGTCCAAGAACTTGCGCGGGTCGGTCCGACACACGAATGGCACTATCTTAACGAAGCCGATTTGACCTAACGCTATTTGTTACAAGAGCTTACGCCAAACGGGCACACTTTGACACAACATCCGGACCTGTAACCATTTATGCTAGTTGGTACACGAGCTTACGCCGAAGCGGCTTCGGCAGATCGGGCGGGCCGCGAATTGGCCTGTATTTTGAAACCTCTTCCAATCTTCATCACAGTTTCGTCGTCCGTCAACGCCCCATGGATACACTACTCTCTCGGAACTTACGCTTCGCGTTTCTGGAGGATCTTCGACGTGCTCAAGCATCGCCTCTCGCGTTCATCGCATGGCTTTACGCTGATCGAACTGCTTGTCGTCATCGCCATCATCGCCGTGTTGATCGCTCTGCTGTTGCCGGCCGTGCAGTCGGCTCGCGAAGCAGCGCACCGTGCCGCGTGCATCAACAACCTCAAGCAGATCGGTCTGGCGATGCTCAACTTCGAGAGTACGCGGCAGGTGTTGCCGCCGACGTGGGCGATCAGCACGCCGCTGCTCCAGCCACCCTTTCAACCGGTGGACCTGACGAATCTCGCGCTGGTCGGCCCGGACAATGATGAGCCCCCCTGCCCGATCCAGGTCGGCGAAGTCTGTAATAACGCGATCGACGTGCAGACGTGGGTCACGATCTGCCTCCCCTACTTCGAGCAAGGCAGCATCTACAACGCGTACAACATTTCACAGCCCTTCAGTGCCCCCGTGAATACGACGTTCGTGGGTACGCAGCTCAACATGTTGATCTGTCCGTCGGCGCCAAACGGCTATCGCACGGCGTCTTACAGCGACCCTCTCTCTCAAGCCTTTTACGGAGCCAACTGGTCGGTCACACTCGCCGGGGGCGACTATGCGGTCGACGACGGCGTGGATTCTGGCTGGATGGCTGCAAACAATGTTCCGCACCCTACGGGCGTGGATACGCGTGGCTTGCTGCACGGCAACGTGGCGCCCAGGATTGCTTCCGTCACGGATGGAACTTCGAACACGATCATGGTCTCGGAGGACGCAGCGCGTCCTCAATTCTGGCTGAACGGGCGCCTGATTCCCGACGGTACTTCGACGGCCAGTCTGGGGATCGGCGAGAGCGGGACCACGATCTACACGAACGAAGGCTCAGGCTGGGGTTGGGCCGATTACAACAGTGAATTCTATACCGACGGCGACGGCAGCCGGCAGCACACGAATTGGAGCAGCAACAACGAGGTTTACGCGTTCCATCCCGGCGGAGCGAATCACGTTTTCGCCGATGGATCAGTGCATTTTATCAAGCAGACCACCGCTCCTTCCGTCTTCGTCTGGCTCATCAGCCCGGGCGGCGGAGAAGTCATTTCGAGCGATACGTATTAATCGAAAGTTTTCGAGACGTCTCGCTGGACACCACCGTGATCTGCCCCGAAGGGGCCAAACAAACCAGCCCGGGGCAACGCCCCGGGAACCGAAGCACCCCCAGAAATCAAGCCTCGTTCCTGGGGCGTTGCCCCAGGCTGGTTTGTTTGGCCCCTTCGGGGCAGGAATCCGACACGCACGGCCCGAGTTCGGTGGTGTTTAGCAAGGAGTCTCAAGTTTTCGCCCTGGCGACTCGCTGGCGGCGGTCCGCTTCGAGAGCGTCAGGGCCACACGTTTCGCAATCGCGGCGAACAGATAGGGCTTGATGATGATTTCGAAAGGTATTGCTGCAATCGGGTCAGGTGGATTGGCGCTGGCTGTTGTTCCTGGCGGGCACGATTCTGCTGCCCGCGTGCAGCAACTCGCTCGAGGATCATCCGCCTCTGTATCCGGTGAAGGGCAAGGTGCTTCTCGGCGGTAAACCAATGACTAGCGGAACGATCATTTTCGAGTACTCCGGCGATGGCGCCGATGCTCCCAAAGGTGCTGGGGGAGGACCATTTCGAGTGACCTCCAAGATCAAGGATGGTAGCTTTAACCTCATCGGCTACGCGGGCTCCGAGGGCATGCCCGCTGGAAACTACAAAGTTGGCATATCGGCAACGCAGGGACGAAGCGAAGATCATCTTTTCGGCCGGGAAGTTGTGCTTCCGAAGAAGGGGAAATCTGCGGCCTCGGTAAGTCGGTACGCCGATCCGAAAACCTCAGGGCTGACCTCTCAAGTCTTTAGAGATGAGCCAAATGAGCCCGTTTTCGATCTAAAGTGAAGGCTGCCTGCGACCTCCGGGGAGACACGGGGAAAGAGCCGTCGGGAGCTAATCTCTCGTCGGGGCTCCCGACTTCCTTCGGTGACTCCCTCCCCAACACTCCCGCCCCGTCACCCGACTGCCGCTGGGCTACTCAAGTCGCGTCGAAGAATGAGTGCCGGATACCGGCAAGTTGATCGGCCTGACTTTGCCGACTCGACCACCGCTCCTTTCGCCTGGCCGCGAATGCGATCGATGTAACCGACGCGCACAAACGGGGTGGCCTTCGCGGTATCAAGGCTAGCTCCTATTGCCCCAGCAAAGCCGTTCGCATGTTCTCGAAGAGGGTAGCTCTCGAATGTGCGGCCGCACCGCCATCACCTGATGAAAGCCTTGGTTTCTCCATCTTGGTTCTCGAGTATTCTCAGGATGCTCTCGGCCAGTCGCTCTACGTCTGCCGGTGACTCGAGGCGAGTCACGGAGGACATCAATTTGAGGTCCTTCTCGATGTAGACCGGCTCTTGGCCGGCCATATCAACGAGGAACACTTTTCCCGCACTCAACTCTTTGCTTTTTCCGCCAACCGCGAGAGCTTCTCGGGTTACCTCCGTGTATGTTTCGTTCCAATCGACTTCGTAACGTGCCTCAATGCGTTTGCCACTTATCGTGATCGCATCGCGGCTTTCCTGTTTCCTTCCTTCACCGGAAGTGCCAAGGTCAGCGGGTGGGCCCAGAACTCCGAGATCCGCTGCGGAAAGAGCATGCCGGAAGATAAGCACGTAACTGAGTTCTTCCTGGGCACCGGGCTTCGTTACCGTGCCAAATAATATGCCTGGCTTTCCAGACACGAGAAAAAGATTCCCGCCGGAGATACCAAGATTGCCGAAGGAACTCTTCCCACCACGCATGATGATGCGATACGAGCCGGTGCCATTCCGCGCACGCCACAATACACAGGCGCCAACAGAGAGTGCCGCCAAAAGGACGAAAAGGCCAAGTAGGAGGAAACGTCGGCGTTTCACCGTGGTGTTCTCCCAACGACTTGTTTTCGGGGCCGCGCCGCCAATTCCCCTGCTTCACATTGAAGACTTGCCGTGTATCAATGTCAAGCGGCCGTCCCGGATCCTTCTTGCTTGCGCTGGGCTCGCGTCGCGTATCCCGCTCCGGTCCGACACACCGAAGCAAGTTGGAGCGAAGCATCAGACGTGCCCTCAATTGGCAGTTCATGTACCTCCCGACAGCAGCTTGGGGGTGCGGGCGGCTGAAATGGGTGCCACGATTCGCTGCTCCCTGGTCGGAGACTTTCCCTGAGGCGGAGGCGGGTGCGGGAAAGTTTCGCCTGATCGCGGTCGGCCGGTCGTCCGAGGCGCCTTAGCTGGTGCCGTCCCCGGCCGGAGCCATCGCCAGCGTGCCCCTTTCTCGGGCCACCGCCTTGATCAGGCCAACGACCTCCTGAAAATGGGGCGGCTGAAGGATCGCGAGATGCGAGCCGGTCACGGCCTTGATATCGAGCCGTGGGCAAAGCGAGCGCCAGCGCCCGTCAAACGCCTCGTCATCAGGGCCACGGACCAAAAGGGAGGGGCAGTCGAGCGGGGGCAGTTCGCTCTCGATCTTCTGCGCCCAGGGGACCACCGCCCGGATCAGCAGGCGCATGTTGAGCTCGGTTTCGAAAACCGGATCGCGGGACAGGAGCCATGGCAAACGGCCGCGCCTTGCCCAGCGGCCCGCCATTTTCGGCAGGTCGCTGCCGGCCGCGCGCTGCAATAGCCGGCTGAAGCGTGAGCTGATGAACGCTCCCACGGCACGGATGTCGCCGCGCAAGAGATCGCTCGCCAAGTCGCGAACGGCCCGCCGCAGCCATTGTCCATCGGGTTTGTCAGTGGCGACAACCCGCCCGTTGATCGCACCGAAAAACGCGACCGTCCCGCCCGCCCGCTGGAAACCATGGGCAAAGCCCCAGCCGATCTGCGCCCGAGGGAATAGCCAAGGATCAGCACCGGCCCGCTGCTCGCCTTGGCCCTAACCTGACGCTCCACCCCTTCGAGCACATGGTCCATGGCCCGTTCTGGATCGGTAAGGTTCTGCCACTCCGGATAGGTGATGCCAACAACCTCCACCTCCGGAAAGAGCCGGCCGAGAGTCGCGGCGACATCGCCCAGCGGGCCGGCTCCGGGAAAGAAGAAAAGGATCGGTTTCATCAGGGATGGGCCGCGAAATGGCGGGTCAGGGTTCGAACCGTGTAATGTGCACCCACGACAAAGCGAAACAGGGGACCAAAACTCAGGGCGGATGCAGGGCCGATGACATGGAATCGCTCGACACTCGTCTCGAAACGGCGGTTGAGACGAGGCGATCCCCTGATGCGGCGAATCGCTTGGCGAAGACCCGCATCGAGAAGGCCGAGCCGGTCGACATCGACCTTGAACCCCGTACCGGCGATGACATGGTCGAATCGGCGCTGCAATCGATTGCCATTGGCGGACAGGGTCAGCACGCAAGCGCCGGAGTCCTCGCTGGCATCGGCAACCGAGGTCGCTGTAAGCGTTTCAGCCTTGCCGTCCACCCGGTCGCGCAGCCACCAGGCTCCTTCCGGCGGCAAATGCTTGGCAACGATCAGGGTGCGCAGGCTATTGGGCAGATAATGCACAGCGCACGGCACATTGGTCAGGAACCAGGCCTTTGGGCCGGACGCCAAGCCGGACAGGGGCGAGCGGATTCGCCGCCAGAGCGAGCGCTGGCGCGGCAGGGCAGTCATCCAGCTAATCTCATCTTCCCGCACGATAAGCGTCGGGTTCGCCCCTGCCTCGCGCAGCAGCGCGGCGGCTTCTAGCGCTGATTGCCCGCCCCCGATAACGGCAACCGATTGACCCGCGAAGCCAGTAAAGTCAGTGAGATTGACCGTGTGGGTGCACAGGGCAGAGGGCAGTGCCGCGAAGGGCTGGGGCAGATAGTCGAATCCGCTGAGGCCCGTTGCCAGGACGACCCGACGGGCGAGCAACGTCTCGCCGTCCGCCAGCGTCAGGTGAAAGGCAAAACCCTCCCGACGGATGGCCACGACATTCTGTCGTTCCAGACTCGTGACGCAGCGTTGCTGAACCCAAAGGCCATAATCGACAAATTGCTGTATCGAACAGGGCTCGAAGGACTCAAGGCCGCGTGCCTCGCTCCATTCGGAAAAGCCATAGCCGGGCTTGGGCACGTCGATATTCGTGCCGAAGCAGAAGGATTTGAGATAGCGCCCTGCCCCGCCGTCGCTATGGCCGACCAGAAGGCCATGGGCGTCCCGAAAATCCTGAAGGCGATGTTGGCCGCCGACAGATTGGCCGCAAGCGAGAGGCCATAGGGGCCGGCACCGACGATGGCGACCGGTACTCTATCCTTATGCATTCGACTGGCCCGCCTCCGACCAACGGATCTTTGCGAGGTTGAACAATTTCCGCAGGCCGAGATTGACTTCGGACATCATGTGCACGGGCCAGACCCAGGGATCGTCCCAGGCGCGCATCAGGTCCTTCATGCCAGTGCGATTGCTTGTGTTCCACTGGTGCCAGCGAAGCCTGTCCCGGCGTGACATACGGCCGGTGAGGCTCCGGAACGTCAGGATCAGGGCCATTGTGAAGCCATCGCGCACACAGAGATGGTCTTCAGGCGAGGCCGCCTGTGCCTGTTCGACGAGGCGCGCAAGGCGATGCGCGTCGCCGATCGCGTCATAATAGCAAAGCCGCGCCAGGGGTAGCCCGCGCGCGACGTCCAGCGCCATCTGGTTGAAGAAGCGCGGGTTGAAGTCGATCGCTGCCCAGCGGGTGCCATCCCAGATGAACTCGACCTCAAACACACCGAAATAGCCAAGCCTGCGGCACAGGCGCGCCGTCTGCTCGGCAAGCGCGGGGTCGAGCGGCGTTGATTCGAAGCAGACACCCACCCCCGCCGGTTCGGAACGCAGCAGTATCTTGCGCACGGCGCCCGCCACGAATTGCGTGCCGCTTCGATCCATGAACCCGGTCACGGAGAGGACTCCCTTGGGAAGGACCTCGACAAATTGCTGGAGGAAAAACTCCTGGCTGTTGTCATGGTCGCAGTCTGCATCAAAGAACCTCTCCGACCGCCCGATGCGGCGAAACGCCCTGACCAATTGATCAGGGTTCGCCACGACCACGCCCTTGACATTGCGCCGGCGACGGACATGCGTGCGCGGCTTGACGATGAGCGGGAACACCAAAGTGTCCGCGATCTGCGCAATCGCCGCTTCATTCCACGCCATCCAGCTTTTCAGCACATGGACGCCGGCATCGGCGCAGGCCGTTTCGAACCGGCCCTTGTCCAATATCCTTTCCACCGTTTCGAGAGGCGGCGCGTACAAGCAGAAACGCGGTGACAGCTTGTCCGCATAGGCGGCATAGGTCCAGGCGCTGGTGTCACAGCTCGGCAGAAGCACGGGGGCGACAGGGCCCGTGCCGTCCCGTGTCAGCTTTTCGAGCGAGGCGAGCAGCGCGCTGGGGTCGGCCTGCGGCCCGGTCGGAATCGTGGCGCTGACATAGTTCGACCAGCGCCCGCATTCCAGCAGGCTTTCCGAAAGGACCGCAACGGGGATCTGGTCCTGCGCAAGGTCCCGAATCGCGGCAATGGTGCCGCCATAGCCGGGTCTTGCCAGCAAGACAGGCGCCGCAATCCGACGGTCTTCGGAAATCCTTGCTCGAACGCGGACAGCATCGCGCGAGACCGTCGGAGCCCCTGTCCCGCCCTGCACTGGAAAAACGCGGCTGAATGGCGATGTCCGTTCCTGTTGTTTCACCCGACCACCATCCCCCAAACGGCCTGTCCGTTCGCGGTCGCCATGACTTGCAAGCCATCGTTCGACCAGACAAACATTGCAAACGGCAGCAATTTCCGACTGATCCATCAGAATCTTAGGTCACATTTCCCAGATAAACGGCGATTCCCAGCACTGATGACCCGTTCTTGGAGACCTAGCGTCACAGATGTCACGCGACACTACCTGCCGTTCGAGCGGCGGTCGGGCCACCTGTTCTTCTAGCTAGTGAACCGGCGGTACGAACGCGGGCGCCTGCTGGTGACGACCAACCAGCGGGTTTCGGAGTGGGGGGCGCTCCTCGGCGACGAGGTACTGGCGACGGCGATCCTGGACAGGCTGCTGCACCACAGCCATACGCTCGTGATCACCGGCGAGAGCTACCGGCTGCGGGAGAAGCACAAGAGCGGCTTGATCCGATCGGGCCCGCTGGCGGCCGACCTGGCCTACTGAGACCGCGAGGAGGTGGAGGCCGAAAAAGGTCCGGCCCGTAACCGCAAGAACTGATACGATCGATGCCCCGGGGGGTGGGGATCAGTGCAGATCCCAGCGGGTCGGAATTCGTGTCGTTTGACAGCCCCTTCCACAAGGGCGCGGCTGCAAGTCGGTTGGTCCACGGTTGAGGTACGACGCCGGGATGTCTCGTAGCCAGGCCGTACGCCCCTGAACGTGCCGCGTCATAAGTCGTCGCTGACGTTGGCACAAAACGCTCTCCGAGGCGCAAGAAGAAACCCGTCAGATCATGGCAGGTTATCGAGTTTATCGGGCTTCGAAATGGGTACTGGGAAATGTGGCCCGGTGTATGGTGCGAACTTCCTCTCTCTCTCAGACTTGGACGAGTGGAGGATAGGGGACTTGAACCCCTGACCTCTGGCATGCCATGCAGCATTGATGCCCACCACTCGGCGACGAAACCCTTGTCTCAATCATATCTTACAGAATTTCGTCCCATTTGCAAGACTGCATATTTCCGAGCCAAGAAACGCAGAGAATGCGGGTATTTCCGGGCCAAGTGTGTAGTCACTGTGTAAGTGGGCGATGTTGATCTTCAGTCCGGCATCAGTTCAGACATCTTGACTTGCAGGGCTTGAGCGAGGCTCTCGATATTCAGGAGGGAGATATTGCGCTCACCCCGTTCCACGCTGCTGACGTACGTCCGATGGAGCCCCGCCAACTCCGCGAGCTTTTCCTGGGAAATGCCTCGTCCTCGGCGAACTTCACGCAATCGCCGTCCGAACTTGACCGCCACGTCGCTCAAGGCCGCGCCCTTTGCTGCGTCGAAGATGGTAAACATCCGTTGACGCCAATCTCGCGGCAATGCATCCTTTAAGGCTACAGCCTTAACGTCACCGTGACGTAAAGTATGCATAGAGGGTCGTCGCCAGGCTGACAGTAAACTCGATCCTGGAAAGGCAGCCTGGAGACGCGATCTCATGAGGCATGTGCCGACCGTCTGCTCTAGAAAAGTCGGGGGGAAATGATGGCATCTGCGTGGGCAGAGCAAGAACGATCCCGTGGCGACTTGGAGGACCTGCTTCCCAACCCCGAATTGGGTACGCAACCTCACTCCAAGACCTGGGAAGAGCGGATGGGTTACTATGACGCGCTCAAGAACGAGTTGATCAGCAGCGGTCACCCTCGGGACATAGCCGAGGTCTATCTATCAAAACTCATGTCGTATCACATCACAGGGAATCATCTGTTGACGATTATTTGGGCGTTACAGAAGGCACGGGGACATCGGAAAGCATCGAGTGACCCGGATCTCGCCGTCATCAGCGATGCCTGGGATCGACTTCCTCAAGCCATCCGCGCCGGCATGGTAGCGATGGTCCGCGCTATGGCCGATTCCTGAAGCCAGTCTATCCTATTCCTGTGAAACGGTTTGGCTCGGCAAAGCTGGCCATGCCCATGAATCTCAATCTGAGATTCATCGTCGTGTAGGCTTGGCCATGCAGCAGAATTCAGAATATCACTTGCAATCCGCCGCACGCCGATACTCCGCTGCCTCCAACCTTTGAGGCGGCTCGCGGTAGCCACTTCGCATCGGTCAGAGTCGATCTACCTTCTCCATAATCTCTGCGAGTTGCCGAGGAGACGGTACGGGCGAAGGGCGTTTCTCGGGACTCTCCGCTTCCTCCACGAGCTTCTTAATTGCCTGGATAAACTCTTGCCCCGCCTGCCGTTCGGTCTTTAAGGCGTTCTCGCACCTCTGGCCGTAGGATTCGTATTTCTGTCGAACTTCAGCAACCAGCCGCTTGATTCTGGCTACTTCAGATGCAGTAATATGATTAGATGTAAATCCTATACATTTCATGTAGGCTTGATCTGAAGTAAAACCACATCTAATTAGCTCTTCCATAAGCTCAGAACGCGAATCTTCACGATCTGTCCGCGGCATACACTCCCCCTTGACTCTCCAGATGCAATGACTTGGTGATGGAGACTCCTCGACGACATCGTCTCTCAGGCTTCTCGGTGAATCATAGCTCGCGACTTAGACCTTGGCGAGTTTCACACCGGCCTCTTTCAGCCTTTCAAGCTGCCAATCCCGGTAGGTTTGGCTGCCGTCGCGGGCTTTCCAGACCAGAGGACCCCGCTGGTTGCCTCAGGCCGGTTCGGTTCATGATCTCGGCAGTGAAGACGCCTGTCGGCGTGCCATCGAAGAGACAGAGGCGAAGCGTCTTGCCGGTCACCCACGGATACTTCGTGTGCAGAGCTTGGCCGTCCTCGGCGATGATGTTCAAGCTGATTTCCTCCCCGCCCCGGTCGGATGCCCCCTTGGCTGAAGGGTGAGTTGCATTCCTCTCTGCAGGCGAGCCGGTTTCCGGACGGTGATAACTCCACCGCGTGGTCATAGGCACGCATCACGATGCTCATCCCATTGCCGCGTAAAGGTCGCCAAGCTGTTCCGCTGTGGCTTTGAGCACCTTGGAACGGGTGGCGTCATCCTTCATGTCCAGCCTCTCCAGCCTCCCCTTCACGACGCGGATCATCTCGATTCGGCCAAGGTTGGTGCCGTGCTGCATCGCGTAGCGTGCCAGCCCCTGGGCCTTGGGCAGATGGTCGGCGAATTGGTCTCCGTGCGGCTCCAAGATGTCGATCGGCACGCGGTCCTTCTGCCGCCGGAAAACCAGGAGATCGGGGTACAGGGCCTTGTCGTTATCCGACCCGTAGGGGATGCAAAGCGCCCAGTCCTTGCGAGGCAGGTTGCGAAGGAACCCGGCATACCCCGGCCGTTTCCGTTCCTCCTCCAGCACTAATGCCTCCCACGAGCCGGCCTTCCACCAAAACGACTTTTTGCCATCAAGGTAGATGTGGTCGGGCCATTTCGTTCCATCCTTCCGTAGCTCGATGTTCTGGGCGGGCCTAAGCGTCTCGGCCGCCACTCTTCCACCTCGCCGCCTCAGCTCCCGATACCTCTCTTGTTGCGGCGGGTTCATCTCCCCCACCTCGGTCTCGAACTCGCTCCACAGTCGGTTGAACTCGTGTTCGCAGCCCTGCTGGATGAGCTTGAGGGCCTTCTCGTCCTGCAAAGTGCAGAACAGCTCTAGGCGGGCCGTGTTGACGTTTCGGCGGAACTCGACGCGGTTCGCATAGGAATCGTGGAGCCCCTCGCCCAAAACTCCACCGCATCGCTCGAACAGTGCGTAGATGTTCTCCTCTGTCGCCGGGATGAAATACGACTCCGGCTCGCCCTCTAGCTTCCATTCCCCGTACTCGATGGTGAACTCTTTCACCGGTATCTGGGCCATCCCCTGGAGGCGCGACGCCCACTGCGGGTCCTTCCGGAGACGGTCCCGCTGCTCGATAATCCGATCCATGATGAACTTCTTGGTCCGCCCGATCAGCCCCTGGCTGATCCCGTCCATGTTGAGCCTCCTGGCGAGCTTCATCAGGCGGCTAGTCTCAGTGATCCGCCGCGGCCGGTCCACCACGTAGGTCGGCACCTTCGCCAGCGCCTCGAACAGATCCCCCGTGTCGGCGCCGGGCGATATACAACCATCTCCGCGTCGCGGGAGAACTCGCCCGCCGCTCCGACCTCGGGGTCCTGGAGTTTCCGGATGATGGCGTCCACCGCCGCCTCGTCGTAGTGGGGCAGAGCCAGGCTCACGCCATTGAGGTAGTCGTTGCCCTCCACCCGGCGGGCCAGCGGGGTACGTACCATCCGGCCGACTAGTTGGGCAATTAGCGTATCGTCCGCCGCCTTGCGGAAAGACATCATCACCTCAGCCCGTGGACAGTCCCACCCGGTGCTCAGGGCCGTCTTGAAGAACACGACTTGAACGTCCAGGTCATCCTGGACCTTGGACGCGTCGATCTTGCGCAGGTGAAGGGCCCCCGCTGGGATGTCGCCATCGTCCTCGAAGCAGTGGGCGTAGGCGGCCGCCGACAGAGACCCGCAGGCATCCTGCAAGACCTTGATGCACGTGCCTAGTGCCTCATCTACCCTTAATCTTCGGGTACAGTCGCTTTAGCTTTGTCCGGGCGTCGTCGATTTTGAATTGCCAGTCCACGCCGCGTTGTTTGGCATTCGTTTTGTCCGCCCAGATTCGGATCTCCGATTGCAGCAACGGCAGTTCGCCGATGCGGCGGCCGCTCAGGCATTGGCTCGTCAGGCAACTCAGTTCGCATTCGGCGACGTTCAGCCAACTGCCATGCTTCGGCGTGTTGCAAAAGTTGATCCGCTTGATATAGCCCCGCGCCTGCTCTGGAGGGAACGCCGTGTAGAACGCTCCTTTGGTATGCGTGTTGAGGTTGTCGCAGACCAGCGTGACCTTCCGCAAGCGGCGTAACGCGTGTCCAACAAGCGGGCCACTTCGATCGCCCAGTCGACCTTGGTCCGATGTTCGCGGGCGGTCGCCTGTCGAAAGCCCGACAGCGGTTCCGCGAACATGAAGATGCTCGCCGTGCCGTTGCGTTCGTATTCATAATCGACACGCTTGCCATGCTTCTTCGTCGCGGCGATCGGCACCTTCGTCTCCTTCAGCAATTGCACGGGCTGCTCGTCCATGCACAGCACCGGATGCTGTGGATCATACGCTTCCGCATAAGTCTCGAGCACCTCTTCCATGTCGGCCACGAATTCGGCGTCCTGGTCGGGCGGGATCACCCAGTACTCGATCTTGCGTTGGGTCATCCCGTTTTTTTTAGAGCCTTGCGGACCGTCTCCGCGACAGATCGAATGGACCACTTCCAATGCCACCAACTCGTCGGCCAGCAACTGCAACGACCATCGGCCATACCCCGCCGGCGGCTTCCCCAACCGCATCGCGATCAGCTTCGCTTCGCCCTCGCCGTCCAGCGTGCGCGGCGTCGGCGAGGTCGCACGTTTCTTGCGTTCCAATGCGGCGTCAAAGCCCGTCGTGACCAATCGTTCACGAAGGTTCTCTACCGTCCGAACCGAGCAATCATACGCCTCCGCGATCTTCGCATCCGGCCAACCCGGCCCATCCGCATCCGCCTTGAGCAGAATCTGGGCCCGCTTCACTTTCTCCGACGTCCCCTTGAGTCGCTTGGCGATGCTCTGGCACACGCCACGTTCCTCGTCCGACAGTCGGACGATATACTTCTTGTTCATGGGACACCTCCTCGTGCCTCGGAGTGTCCCTGAAATCGTGGGGCTCGCCAACCCGAAGATTTAGCGTGGACGACGCACTAGACCATCCTCTCCCATCACCAGTTCTAGCTCTTCAAGTAGGCGCATGGCCTGTGCCGTACCGGCTACTCTCCACAACTCCTCACGGGCGTCGTTCTTCGGAAGAAAAGTGACACTCCCAATCGGCAGCGACCTTCTGACGCGGAAATTGACGAGGGGAATGAAACAGGTCCAGTTGTGGATGCTCAGCGCAGGGGTTCGACCACTTCTTGTTTGAAAGTGGCCAATAGACCCCCTTTCGGAGTTCTGCCATTAAACCGCCGAGGAAGTCCGAGAGTTGGGAGATGATTCCGCCTCGGCCGACAGCCTGGCGAAATCGTCCACGCCTAAGAGATGTTTCACTGTTTCGTCGAAAGCATCAAAGCCAGTGAGATTCAAGTACAGGTTCTCGGCGGTACCGTCGTCATGTATTCGCCCCCGATGCAGTAGATCCTGATCTCCCCACTCCTTTCGCGGTCCAACCGGACTGGAGTTACGGAGAGCTTGCACAGCCTTCTGGTTCGCCAAGTTTATCTTGTCAACCATTGGTTAGCCAGTAGTTTCCAGGAAAAACTCCACAAATAACTGGCCAGACGTACCGCATTGAAAGCGGCGTCTCCTGGTCGGAACCTGCCAGGTGGTCCCGAACCCATTTGGCCCCGACACAGGAGACGCACCATGAACGAGGCTAAGCTCACCTGGACGATCTGGCAATCCCTGCTCAACGCCTTCGCTTGGGCCTTCACCCGCCCCGGCCACCACCGGTTCGCCGAGTGGATCACCGCCATGGCGCGAACGTTGAGGAACACACCATCACTCAATCGGTCCTGGCCCTGGAACAGCCCGCGGCCTGGAAGGCCCTGGAATCCTTCGCCGAGTACGGGGCCTGGCACGCCGATCGGGTCACGGCCGCCTTGACCCGACTGATCGAGAAGGCCCCCGGCCGCATCTGGTATGGCTATCACGTCTCGGCCGTTGACGACACCAAGGTCCATCGTAGTAGTGAATTCGTCTGGGGCACCTGCACCTTCCATGAGTACACCGCCCGCTGCCCCAACCGGGCCACCACCGTCCGAGCCCACAACTGGGTCGTCCTCGGCGCGGTGCTGTCGGAGCCGGAGAAGCCCGGCTGGTTCCTGTCGATCTCCGGCCGGCTCTACTTCCGCAAGTCGCAGATGCCGGCCGGCCTGGCCGACTCCCTGGCGTTCCGGACCAAGTGCGAGCTGGCCGTGGCGTTGCTCCGCGAGCAGGCGCGGATCATCCCGGGCAAGCACCTGGGCGTCTTCGACGGCGGCTATGCCCTGAGGAACGTCGTGCGACCGCTGGTCCGGCCGGAGGACGGCTCGCCCCGGATCGAGTTCCTCACCCGCTTCGCCGCGATGCCCGACTCTTCGCCTTGCCCCCGGCCGAGCGCCCGTGGGGAAGCGGGGGCCCAAGCCGGTCTGGGGCCCGCGACTGGAGCCGCCCCGTCGCGGCGGCCTGTGGAAGGCGAAATGGCAGGTCGGGACCGCCTTCGTCTACGGCCGGCGGCGGACGATCCGCTGGAAGGAGGTGGTGTGCCTGTGGCACGTGCTGGGACACGAGGTGCCGGTCAAGGCGATCGTCGCCTGTGTCGAGGGCTACAAGAAGCGGTTCACCCTGGTGACCTGGCGGTGGAACTGACCGGGTTGCAGATGGTGGAGTTGTTCGCGGCGCGGTTCCGTCAAGAAGACGCCTTCCGCGACCTGAAGCAGCGGCTGGGGTGGGAGGAATGTCGGGCGTGGACCCAGAACCCGATCGAGCGCACCAGCCAGCGCAGTGGGTGACGATGAGCCTGCTGCGGCTGTTGCAGTTCCGCCTGGAGGCGGCCGGGGAGGTGGACTGGTGGTTCCGACCGCCGTGGAATCCGGACAAGGACCGCCCGAGCGTGCTGGACGCGGAGCGGCTGATGCGGCGACATCGGGCCGAAATCCAGCGACTTCTCTGGGAGTGGGTGGGAAGTGAAGGAAAAACCGAGGGGGATGCGGCATGAGCGGGGTTTGATCGGGTCAAAAGCGGGCATCGCGCGGTGCTCCCACGGGCTGTGCGCGGTCAGAAACGCTCGGTGGCGAGGTCGGGCCGCCGCGGCGACGGGGCTGGTGGCCCGGGGCCGCGATTGTACAGTTTTTCGTGGAAACTACTGGTTAGCGTGTCTTCGTTGCTTCTCACAGCTATCTCAGTTTGCTGCCGGTTCTCCCTTATCACCCTCGGTACCCTTTTCACCGCGATCGCCCTTGTCACCCTTGTCCCCTTTCACCCCCTTCTCTCCTGGGGCACCCTTTTCACCGCGATCACCCGTATCTCCCTTCGGCCCGCGGAGGAGGTCCATCATCTTTGGGTCGTCGGCGGCGCAGGATGATCCTTTCGGCATCACCTGTCAGCAATTCCCGGCGTCGCGAGCACGACTCAACCGATTCTTCCCATTTTAACATCCATTCCAGGTCGTGTCCTTTCGATGGAAGTTCGAGGAGCCGGCGCGGTCTTTTCCGCGCCCGATCGCCGTGGTCTGACCCACCTTGCCGGGCCCTGTCGGACCCAATTCCGCCCTGACCACGTACCCCGATCCCGACGCAGCCTCAGCGCCTCACTCAACCACCCGACCGTTCCCCGAACACGACGCCGGACTACGACGTGTTCTGCAACACCGGCTTCTGCGGGACGATCCCACACACTAACGCCCTGAGCAACTCGGCCATCGAATCCAACCGTAGCGTGCGAAAATGGTGGCGAATCTCTTCCCAGAGATGGCACTTGGTCCTCAGCTTTTGCCAGGCCGCTTGGAACAACGGACAACACAACTGCTGCACTTGGTCCACCAGGAACGCCAGCATCATCAACAGGGCCAGCACCACCGACAGGTTCTGCTCCCCGTGTCCGTAATTGTGTTCCAGGTGATAGCCTTGGTTTTTCAAGGTGTTGAAGGTCTCATTCTCGATCTTCCAGCGAGCTCGGCCGCCGCGCATGATGTCCCAGACGTTCGCCGGAGTCAGGAGAAAGTCGGTGATCCAACTGAAATGCTGCACCGTGCCGTCGGGATGGATCTCCCAGTATTCCAGCACGTTGACCAACTCGTCGGCGTGCGACTCGTTGAGCGGCGCCGCATTGCAGAACCGAAAATGATGCAGGACACCTGTCGCCGGATCGACCCAGGTCCGGATCGTCATCTGACCCGCCTCGTCCCGGGCCTGCAAGTGCTCAAACAGAAAGGCGTGGTCGCCCGGCTTGACGCCGATGATGAAATGCGCACGGGCCTCGCGCAGGTCCTTCAAGTGAGGGGCATTGGCGGCCAGGGCGTCTTCGACGACGATGACCGGCAGATGGGGATGTGTGCCGGAACTGTTTGAGCCAGCGGCGGGTGGCATTGCGCTCGCAGTCGTTCTTGGTCTGGCCGTCCTGCTGGATAATCGGCTCCGGAGCCAACGGGATGACTTCCTTGAGGTCGGGATGGACCAGGGTGCGCCGAAGAGTTGATGGGAATAGGTGACCCCACCGCCACGATGGTGCTTCTCCAGGCACGAGGGACAATGGATCTTGGCGGAGGAGAAGTAAGTCGTGCCATCGAGCGACAGGAGATAATGGCCGTCGAGGTAGGCGAAGCGTTCGAGGACCTTGCCGCGCTGGAGGCGGCGGAACACATCGGTGAAGGCGGGCCGCAGGTCGTTGGGATCCAGCGGATCGAGGATGTCCCGCATCTGTGAGTCGCAGGGGACGTTGCGGATGCCATAAATGGAGCGGAAATTGTCGAGAGGGTCGCGACGGCGATGATCGAAGGCGAGCAAGGAAGGGTCTTTTAAGGAGAACATGGCGAAGGCCGACATCAAGGCGTCGCTCAGAGAGATCTGGACCTCGCCGGCTCGCGGACGTGGATCCAGGAGCGAGTCGAAACCGGAGCGAAGCCGTGAGAAGAGGGCGTCCGCGGAGAGATCCTTGTGAGCTTTGCCAAGAGGCGGTGCCATGGAAGCCACTCCGTAGCGTAAATGGCAAGATAGAGAATCCAGGGAAGCAATGGGCGAACGGGCTTTACGAAATGAGAATCCAAACGGAGCGACCTGTCAAAGGGAAAACCCCACGCCGGGAATTGCTGCCGGGCGACTGAGCCCAGCATTGCTTATGATGAGTTCGCGGCTCATGACTCGGCAGGCGTCAAGAACCGACGCAGCACTCGCATCCGACTCAACCGAAAAAACGGACCAAACGGGCTAAAGCGCCCAAAGCACGGAAAACCCCTGTCCTTGCTATGGATGACTCTCAAATTGAGAGTCTGGGGCTGGCTTGCCCAGGCCATTATCGAACCGCTCGACGCTCGGTAGTGATAGGTGTCGGGCGACACCGACGAGCGATCGGGATCCTGGCTCGCTCGACGAGTGTTGGCCGACGGCCGATCCGAGATTTCATCTGGTCGAGATTGTTGCTGCTTGAGACGGAATCGACTTTGTGTCTCACCGGCTCATGCCCGAGACATGAGTCTCAATTTGAGATTCATGCCACAAGACTCTGCTCTGGGTGCTTGACCTTAAGCCTCGGCTCTGTCAACCCAATCCGCCGAAGACATCGAGAATTGTCCTCGTTGCTAGGTCAATAGCGTCGGGTGGAACGAGAACGGAATCATGGATCGTCTGGATTGGTACGGCGGGATGGTCTGTCCGAAACCTCTCGACCACCCCGCCGATCATCAGGCTCGACTCGATTCGCTGGCATGCACGTGCCGTCGTCCCTTTGTCGCCGACCTTCATCTGCTCTATCACGTAGGCAACTGTGGGCCACCGACGGCGAATACCTTCCCAGTACGGATGACCGGGGCGCGGGCTGCCGAACAGTACGTACTTGAAGGTGAAGAACTTGATCCGGTTCTTTGCCTTCTCTGGTTCAAATGGAAGCCCCCACGCTTCCGCGAGGGCCTGGTAAAACTCCCCTCTCTGGCACACAACCAGGTAGTCGATTAAGTCCTGTGGAACTGCACCCAACCATGGAGATAGGTGCAAATTGGGAACACATATGGTATGGCCTTGGCCTTGGTCTTTGTGTTCTCCCTGTTGTCTTCCGCTTATTGCCATGTATTCTTTGAATCCTTCCTGCTCCCTTGCTCTTGCTCCTATCGCTCTCGCCTGCTGGATACTCCACTCGGCTGTCGCTACCTTCGCCGCGACAAAGCCGATAATCAGGGGCTGTGCATTGGCGATATCCAGGGCTTGCCGCTAGGCAATCCTGGTAATCTATGAGGCCTTGCGCCCTGGGCCTATCTTTTATACCATTCTCTGTGTTGTTTCATCTGAGGCACCGCATGGAGAGTGAACGATGGCCGAAACTCATCGCATCGGTTTGGACGAGGTGGCGCGGCACTTTGAGGAGTTGGAGGATCCCCGTTGCACCGTCAATCGACGGCATCCTCTGGTCAGTGTCGTGGTCATCGCTCTGATGGCGGTCTTGGCCGGGGCTGACGGCCCGACCGCGATTGCCAAGTGGGCGGCTTGGAAAGAAGAGTTCCTCTGGGAGGTGCTCGACTTGCCCAACGGATCCGCGCAAGGACGTCTTTCGTCGCGTCTTGGTCCAGCTCAAGCCGGCCGCCTTTCAAGCCTGTTTTGCCAACTGGCTGCAATCGTTGCGCGCGACGGCCGCGGAGGCCGCTGGCGTGACCCAACCGATCTTGGCGGTCGATGGCAAGACGGCACGGCGAAGCCACGATCGCGGCAAGGGCCTGGGCGCTTTGCATTCGGTGAGTGTCTGGGCCAGCGAATTCGGGCTGTCGCTCGGGCAAGTGGCCTGCGCCGAGAAATCCAACGAGATCACGGCGATTCCCGAGGTCCTGAAGCTGGTGGACATCAAAGGCGCCCTCATCACGATCGACGCCATGGGGACCCAGAAAGCGATCGCCGAGACGATCATCGATGGCGAAGCGGATTATCTGCTGGCGCTCAAAGGAAACCACGAGACGTTGCATCAAGCGGTCATCGATCACATCGACGAGAAACTTGATGGAGACATGCTGAACATTCAGGAGCATGTGACCACCGAGAAGGGTCATGGCCGTCAGGAGACGCGAACTTATCTCCAGCTGCCGGCCCCCGAGGAATTACCGGGGTTCGCGTTGTGGAAAGGGCTGAAGTCGATCGGGATCGTGACGTCGCATTGCCTTCGTGACGGTAAGGAGACGATCGAAGTCCGCTATTACGTGAGCAGCCTTGCGGTGTCCGTGAAGCGATTCGCCCATGCGGTCCGCAGTCATTGGGGGATCGAAAATACTTGCCACTGGAGTCTGGATATCACTTATCGGGAGGATGAGTCGCGGATCCGTGATAAGCAGATGCGGGAGAACTTTGCTTGGCTGAGACGCCTCACACTGTCACTGCTGAAGCAACATCCTGGCCGCGAAAGTGTAGCTATGAAACGCCGCAGTTGCGGGTGGAGCGACGACTTCATGCTGGAAGTCCTTACTGGAGCAACAAGTTAGTGGTCGTCTGGCCCGGCGTAGGAAACCCATGAACATGGCGGTGTTGTTGTCAAAAAAATTCTTGCGGGGAGAATGTGGCCTACAATTCTCCCCGCGAATCACGCGACCGAAGGTCATCCAATCTCCCGCATCACCTGGCGGGCCGCGTCGAGATTCTTCTCGCCGTATATCTGCGTCGTCCGCAGTTCGCTATGACCGAGAACGGCTTGGGCCGCTTCGAGTCCATACTGGCCTCTGATCTGAGTTGCAGCGGAATGACGGAGGGCGTGAGGATGCCAGCGACTGGACTTGCACCAGGCTTCGAGTTCGGCTCTCCGATCGGGCGTCAGATTCCGTCTCAGGAGGGTTCTCATTGCGGTCGTGAGTTCCTTGCGGCGATCAAGCGAGAGATCCTCGCGCCGGAGCGATTTCCGGAGGTCGCGGAACTGCTCTCGTTGTACATCAGATAGATCCTTGGTCGTCAGAGGCGAGAGCGTCGGGTGAGGGAACGCGGCGTCACAGGCCCGGTGGATCGCCTGGCGGTAGGTTCCCACGGTGTAGTGGTCGCCAAGGAGTCTGCGATGGCGACGCTTCCGCTTCCGAGCCTGGCGTGCCACGTGAGACTCGTATAGTGGAGTCGTCCGGGCTTCATGCCGTTTCGCGTTTCGGTCGGCTTCCGACTTCCGTGGCGAGAAGACGAACCCCGAGATGTCCAGCCTCATGAACGGCTTCAAGACCTCGATCGCCTTCGGGCCGAAGAAGACAACCCGCTCCCGGTCATGGTGCTCGCTCTTGTGGCGATCCGGCCGGTAGACCCAGCACGTCGGGTCACTCATGTCGATGTCGATTAGACGGAGTTCGACGATCTCTTGCGGTCTCATCCCGCTGAGCCTCTGGATTCGCACCATGGCCGCGGGCACGACGGGCAGATGGGCCAGCGTCTTCTCGACAACGTCGTCAGGGACGGGCAGGACAGGAGGGCGTTCCTTGGCTGTCGATCGTCCCTTACGGAGTCCCTCGACGGTCTGAAGGCTCTGGTGAATCGCCACGGGCAGCATCTCATGGGCCGCAGCCCATTTGAACATTGCCCGAATACAGATGATCTGTCGGTTGATGGACTTCCTCGACCATCCCAGCTTGACCATCGCATCCTGGCACGCCTTCAGGCAGAGCGGCCCGAAGTCTTTCGCCTGTGTGTGGCCGTAGAGTTCACGCACGACCTTAATAGCTTGGCGGATCACCCCGACCTCGGTCGTGGGCTGGCCATCCTTCACGTAATAGGCTTCGACGTGACACCAGTAGGCCAAGATCAACTCCGAGACGCACAGATCGGACTTCGATGGAGCCGGCGCGGCGGTCCCCTGTGCCAGCCATTCGGCGATGATGCGGTTGTACTCGGCGTGCGATTCCTGCGAGCCGAAGCGCCCGAGATAGAGCGTCTTCCCGCGGATCACGACGATGGCTTGTCCAGAGGGCTTGTGGAGGCGATAAGATGGGATTCGGGGCGATCGGTTCACGGCTCGTTACCTCCCGAAGTGTGTAGACTACACACTTGAGACAGGTTTCGTGCCGCACTGCCGACCGCCGGCAGGTACACTCAAGACGTGTTCGGCTCAAGACTTATGACGAGTGGAGGATAGGGGACTTGAACCCCTGACCTCTTGCATGCCATGCAAGCGCTCTCCCAGCTGAGCTAATCCCCCGGTCGGGAACGAGTGAATTGTCGGGCGATCTTGGTCAACGCCAAGAACCGCTCGACTCGCCGCTCGTGCAACTCGATGATATCGATCGGTCCGACCGAGTGCAATGCCTGAAGACTCGTCGGTTTTTTCGGGTTATTCGCGGTTAGTTAGCCGACGCTCTCCGCTGACGCGTACAATCCCATTGAGACTTGCACTGAGATGCTACGGAGGGTGAATCGAGAGGCTGCAATCATGACTTTGAAGATCCTGGGGGTCAGTGGCAGCCTCCGCGACGGCTCCTTCAGTCGGCGGGCACTGGAGTTGACATTGGAGGCGGTACCGAATCCAGGGGCCGAGACACGCTTGCTCGACCTGAGCGTCTCCGAGCTGCCGATGTACCGGCCTGGTGAAGTGGCTCTCGCCGATGTCGTGCGTGAAGTGGGGAATGTGGTCACCTGGGCTGACGCCTTCTTGCTCGCTACGCCCGATTACCACGGCTCGATGTCGGGGGCCATGAAAAATTTCCTCGATTACCATTGCGAGGAGTTCGCCGGCAAGCTCTTTGGTTACATCTGCGCATCCCATGAGAAGGGCTTGACCGCCATGGACCAGATGCGGACGGCGGTCCGTCAGTGCTATGGATGGAGCCTCCCCTACGGGGTTTCCGTTCACGGTGAGCACGATTTCGACCAGGCTGGAGCCGTCACGAATGCTCGAATCTCGGGCCGTCTCCGGATGCTGGCTCGAGACCTGACCGTCTACGGCACTTTGCTCCGGGGACAGTTCCGGCGCGACCTCGTCGATGGCAGCCCTGATACCTTCGCCAGCCGCTATCGGCTATGAGCAGGGGCGTTGGCGGAGCGATTTCCGAATCGGTTGCATACGTCACATATAATATATGCAAAATATTTAATATTTTATTCATATTATTGACGACGATGAATTTAGTGCACAGTTGCTCCACCTGTTATTCCACCTGTTATCAGGTTGACGGCTCTCAAGGGCGTCACGCTCTGGTCGTGCCCGCGCCGATGAACGCGGTGGTCTGCGCAACTCATCGATCAAGTGCACTCGCACAGCCTCTCGATCGTTGCGCAACCGCGCATCAGGGTCATTTGGCATCCCAGATGCCGCGCAGTTCATGCACTTCCAGTGAGTCGAACTGGACCGATCCGCCGGATATGATTGCTTCCACGCTCAATGCTTGCGAGTCGAGGTTCACGGGCATGGGTACATAGATCAGCCCATCGCTGGCGAAGACTTCCAGGCCGGTGCGGTCCGTGTAGACCATCAGGCGCTGCTTGCCAGATCGGAGCGGCGCCGGTGTGCGTTGCCCGTGCACGTTGAGCTCCTGCTTGCGCACGTCGTAGGCGATCTCGACACCACGGACCTTGAATGTCAAGACACTCGACGGGCTCGGCTCGAATTCGGCTCGGATCTCGATCAGCTCGCCCCTGGCGCCCGTCAGTGGGTTGTCGCCCGGCTTCGCCTCGCCGGAGAACTTCACAAGAGTGCGGGACCGAAAGGCGGTCAGCTCCTCGACCGGCCGCCAGGCCAACCCTGGTCCGTCGGGCGTGTTGCGCAGGCTCAGTTCCATCGGGAGCGACATGCCCTGGTTGAACGGCATGCCCGGGGTGATTGTCTGGAGCCAACCGATCTGCACGACTCGGCCGCGCGGGTCGTGGCTGAACGTCTGCGCGGCATAGAATCCGCGACCGCGATGTCCGGGCCGCTTCGGGGTCTCCGGCGTGAAGGACGCGCCGTCGAATCGACCGACCATGTACTCGCTGCTGGCGGCCGTGAGCACCCATTTCTTCCGGGTCGCGTCGCCATCGATCGGCAGCTCGAAGAGGTCGGGGCATTCGAAGAAGCCTTCGATGCGGCTCTGGAACGTCCATCTCTTCAGGTCCGTGGAGGTATAGAAAGCGATCCAACGCTTGCCGTCGGATTCGTCGTAGACCGCCATCACCCAGCGCTTCGTCGGTGCGTGCCACAGCAAGCGAGGATCGCGTCCGTTGTGTTTCACGACGGGGTTCCCCTCGTATTCGCTCCAGGTCCGTCCGCGATCGTGAGAATATGCGATGCACTCGCCGCGCCCCGTGCTCGTGAAGGCAGCGACGAGGAGGTCGTTGTCGCCCTGCTTCCAGCCAGATGTGTTCGTCCGGTCAACGACCGCGCTGCCGGAGAAGGCCCAATCGCCAAACTTCTTCGGATAGATCGCAATCGGCAGTTCCTGCCAGTGGACCAGGTCGCGGCTGACAGCATGGCCCCAGTGCATGTTGCCCCAGTTCCAGCCGTAGGGATTGTGCTGGAAATAAAGGTGATACTCGCCCTGTGCGTAAGCCATTCCGTTGGGGTCGTTGTTCCAGCCGCGCCGGGGTGAGAAGTGGAACTGTGCCCGGAGCGGCTCGCGGTAAACTTCGCTGGGTGCCCAAATCTCGTCTGACTGAGTCACTCGCTGCAAGGCAGTGGAATCCTCGGCGAGCCGGTCAACGCGGAGCACAGCCTTGTGCCCGCTCCAGGCGCTCACGTCGAGCTGGGCCCACCAGTCGGGATGGTCCGCCAGCTCGATCTCGAATTCGCGCACTGTCGCACCCTCCACGATCATCGCCATGCGGCATTTCTTCGCGCCAGTCTTGACAGGCAGGAGCAGATAGCGTTTGTGGAGGGTCAGCTCGCGCGTGACGTCGCGGAGCGTTCCGGGCGGCTTCCTGTCCGAGAGAACGATGTGGTCGACGTTGATGTGGCCCCAGCCGCTGGTCGCTCGGTCCACGATTTGCAATCTGACCATTTTCCCGGCCAGGTCACTGACATCCCAGCCGGCAGGCTCGAGGTGTTCGCTGCCGCCCGGCTCCGTATTCGGACCCCTGGCGGTACGGACGATCCGACCGTCCAAGACGAGGTTGACGCAGGTCTGATCGGCCCATCCGCCGCCTCCGATGAGGAATCGGATCGACTTGCGATTGATCGAGAAAGTCGGCGACGTCAGGGTTCCGATGGACTGATCGCCACCGAAGAAAGAGTTGACTAGTCCTCTGCCCTCGAAGCCATCCACGGCCATCTGGTTCGGCAGCGTACCTCGCGCTGGTCCCCGACCGAAGGCCTTACCTTCGACCGTCCAGGCGCCATAGTCCAAGCCCTCAAAGTCGGCAATCAGGGTATCGGGCTTTTGCGCGTGTGCCGCTGTCGAACCTGCGCCGAACGTGATCAACGTTAGCCAGAAAAGGATGGACTTCATGGTATGTAACAGTGCTCTCGGTTTGCTCGAGTCTGTGAGTCTATGCCGGCTATACCCTAGCCGGGGGCCGAATGTATCCGCAACACGCAGCCGGCGAGAAACCGACCGGGATGAGCCTGGACGCGCCTCCACGGCTTTGATGGTCGGAGGTCTGGCCGAGTCTTCACAAATCTGCGACAGTTGAATGGAAGCCCCGACCGGTCCTCGGTGACAGGGACCGGCGCGGTCACGGAGAGAGGGAGATGAAGTCGACCCACTGGCTCTTGCGCTATGGCATCGCGCTTCTTGTCGTGGCGGTGTCGATCGCGATCCTCTTCATCCCGGTGATTGGCCGTGGGCTCTTGACGATCCTGTTCCTCGCGATCCTGATCAGCGCCTGGCAAGGGGGGATCGGGCCCGGCCTGTTTGCGACCATCCTGATCGTGTGCGTGGGAATCTTCAACGTATGGTACAGGGGACAATCCTGGTCGCCGCAATGGATCGTCGGGAACTTGGCCTTCCTCGGCCTGGGAGTGTTGATCACGCTCCTCGTGGAAGCGCTGCACGGCGCGCGCAAACGAGCTGAGGCCAGCCAGCAATGGCTCTCCACTGTACTGACCAGCATCGGCGACGCGGTCATCGTCACCGATGCACGGGGACAGGTCGTCTTCATGAACCCAGTGGCCTGCTCGCTCTGCGGCTGGACGCCGGATGAGATGGCCGGCCGACCTCTCGAGGACGTGTTCCGCATTGTCAACGAAGTAACGCGCGAGGTAGTCGAGATCCCCGTAAAACAGGTTCTCACCGACGGGGTCGTCGTCGGCCTGGCCAATCATACGATTCTCGTTGCCCGCGATGGCGTCGAGCACCCGATCGACGAGAGCTGCGCGCCCATCCGCAATGCGCGTGGCGAGATCGAGGGGCTTGTCCTCGTTTTCCGTGATGTGACCGAGCGGCGGAAGAATGAGGACGAGCTGCGACTGGCGAATCAGCGCAAAGACGAGTTTCTCGCCATGCTCTCCCACGAATTGCGCAACCCGCTGGCTGCGATCGCCAACGCCGCCCAGATCCTCCTGCATCCCGAGGCCACGGAAAGCCTGGACTGGTGCCGAGAGGTCGTCAACCGCCAGGTCAAACACCTCACGCGGCTCGTTGATGACCTGCTGGACGTCTCACGCATCACCCAGGGGAAGATCCAACTCCGGCTCCAACAAATCGACCTCGCGATGCTCTTGCGGTCGGCGGCTGAGACGGTTCGCCCCTTGATCGAGGAACGGAAGCATCACCTTCACATCACCGTCGTGCCCGATCGGATCGTTCTCGAAGCGGACCCGACCCGGCTCGAGCAGGTTGTCGTTAATCTGCTCGCCAACTCGGCCAAGTACAGCGAAACCGGCGCCCAGATCAATTTGACCTGCCGGTTGGAGGGAGGGGATGCGATCATCCAGGTGAGCGATAACGGCATTGGCATCGCGCCGGGATTCCTCCCGCACGTCTTCGGGCTGTTCTCCCAGGGCGACCGATCCTTGGCCCGTTCCGAGGGGGGACTGGGCATCGGACTGACCATGGTACACAAGCTGATCGATCTGCACGGCGGGACCGTTGCGGCTCACAGCGACGGTCTGGGACAGGGGAGCACGTTCATCGTAAGACTGCCGGCGCGGGCCGGGGTATCCTCGGATCCCACCGAAGTCGATTCGATGACCGAGGAGACGGTGAAGTCTCGCATCCTTATCATCGACGACAACGTGGATCTTGCACGATCCCTGTCCAGGCTGCTGGATCTCATGGGTCATGAGACGGCGACAGCCCATGATGGGGCGACGGGTCTCCAGACGGCTCGGAGTTTCCGGCCCGAGTGGATTTTCCTCGACATCGGCCTTCCCGGCATGGACGGCCGCGAGGTGCTCCGGCGATTACGTCGGGACGAAATGACCAAGGACGCGAGAGTCGTCGCCATCACGGGTTATGGCCAGGACGAGGACCCACACCTCGCCCTCGCTTCTGACTTCGATGACTATCTGGCCAAGCCGGTGGATCAAGCCATCCTGATGGCTCTGCTCGAGGGTCGGCCTCAGGAGGTCGATTGACCCCCCAGGGGAAACCGGAAATCCTCTGGCGAGGGCCATCGACTTCTTGTTCTTGGAACGGCCTCCGCGAGCTCCGCATCACGCTCCCGGCCGGAGGGCGTTCTCCAAGACGATGGCGAGTTCTTCAGGGCGCTGACTGCCGATGACGAGGAACGAGCCGCCTGTCAGCTCGATCCGGACACCGCGGTTACCGCGGGCAATCAGCGCGCGTTCGCCGTCTCGGCCGGATCGGATGCCCCAAGCATAATCCGAGAACGGATGAAACGTCACGATCTCAACCCGTCGCAGCTCACCGGTTGGCAGAACTCGACGATAGACGGGAACCCAGCCGAACCAGACGCGAACCACGGTCGGAGTGACCTCCGTGGTCATGTGCAGCAAGAAAAGGACCAGGAGCATGCCCAGTCCGATCCCTACGACGAGTCCGAGGAGGACCTCGAGCGACCAGGCGTTTCGATGAAGTAGCGCGAGCCCCGTGAGCACCTCGACGGATGCGATGAGGGCGTAGACGCGCCAGTCGAAGTATTGCTCCTCGCGGAACACGGCCGTTGCGGGTTGAAGAGTCGCCACCGACGACACGCTCAGGGCCCTCCTTCGATTTCCGCGTCCGAACCTTGAACCGGCCCCGGGGCCGACGGGTCGAGGACCCAAGGACCCAGAACGCGGAGGAGGGCCTGGTACCCCAGGTCGGCCACTCGATCGGCGGAGACCTGCCAGAGATGCGGGTTCAAAACCTCGAGCGAGACGTATCCCTCGTAACCCATCCGCCCCAGACGCTCGACGATCGATCGGAGGGGGAAATCGCCGTCGCCCGGCAAGATACGGTCGGCATCGCCAGCCAACTCGCGTGGAGTCCCGCTGACATCGCAGAGCTGGACCCAAGTAAGGTCCCGGGATGAGACCTGGTCCAGATCTTCGAGCTTGCTCGGTCCGGTCTGGAAATGGAAAACATCGAGGCAAACGCCAGCGTTCTGGCTGCCGCATTGTGCAACGAGGGCCAGCGCCGTCTCCAGACAGGCGCAGAGCGCCGACGACTTCTGGAACTCCAGCGCGAGCCGGACGCCGAAGCTGGCGGCGACCTCGGCGGCCTCGCCCAGACTGGCGGCGGCACGGGACAGGTCCTCGACAGTCACGGCCGACCGATGCGCCGTGTCGGCGGCGACGATCAGAATCGGCACGCCGAGCTCTCCCAGCAAGGCCAACCGGCGCCGGAAGTGGTCCCAGTGCGTCGCTCGCTCCTCGCCGTGGGAAAGTAACAGGCCCCCCTGCCCTGCTGCTGCCACCGTTCGCAAGCCATGAGATTCCAATACCGACTGCGCCTCGGCCACCGATCGCCCTTTCACGAAGGATTCGAGCTTCGTCAACCACAGTTCGACGGCGGTCCAGCCTCCGCCACGGTACGCCGCGGCGTCCGCCTCGAACGGGCTCATCAGGGTTGTTGTCTGGCTGATACAGGGTTTCATGATCGGTGCGGGGAAGTCCACTCGGGACGAGGGATGTTGGGACGGGAGGCAGATTGCACTGCCCGCCGCGCACGCGCCCTCACGTCCCCTCCGGGATCGGCTGCCCTTCCAGCAGGTCGTCGAGTGCCCGCGCGACGCCCTCGGCGCCCACGCGCCACTGGCGGCAGGTGTCGCGGTCGCGAAACGTCACCGAACGGTCGGCCAGACTCTGACTGTCCACCGTGATGCAGAATGGCGTGCCGGCCTCGTCCTGTCGCCGATACCGTCGCCCGATCGCACCTTTCTCGTCATAGAACACATTCTGGCGCCGTTTCAGATCGCGGTAGATCGCTTCGGCCATCTCGGGCATACCGTCCCGCTTGACCAGCGGAAACACCGCAGCCTTGACGGGCGCGATTCGTGGATGAAACTTCAGCACGGTGCGAGCCTCACCCCCCACTTGGTCTTCCGTGTAGGCTTCGCAAAGGAACGCCAGGGTCGCACGATCGGCGCCGGCCGACGGCTCGACGACATGCGGCACGAACCGCTCCTTTCGATCCTCGTCGAAATAGCTCAGGTCCTTGCCGCTGAACTTCATATGCTGCCTGAGATCGTAGTCACCCCGGTGTGCGATCCCTTCTAGCTCGCTGATCCCGAACGGGAAGGCGTATTCGATATCGGCCGTGGAGGTCGAGTAGAACGCCAGCTCCTCAGCGTCGTGGTCGCGTAAGCGGAGCCGGTCCGAACGAAGGCCCAGATCCACGTACCACTGGAACCGCGCATTTCGCCAGTAGGTATACCACTCCCCCGCTTCTTCGGGACGACAGAAGAACTCGATTTCCATCTGTTCGAATTCGCGGGAACGGAATGTGAAGTTCCGGGGGTTGATCTCATTGCGGAAACTCTTGCCGATCTGAGCGATTCCGAAGGGAAGCTTGACCCGGCCGGTGTCCACGACATTCTTGAAGTTGGCGAAGATCCCCTGGGCCGTCTCGGGCCGGAGGTAGGCCACGTTCGACTCACTCTCCAGGGCGCCCACGAACGTCTTGAACATCAGGTTGAAGGCGCGTGGCTCCGTTAGTGTGCCGCGCTCGTCCGTGGATGGACCGACGACCTTTTCGCGGTCCGCCGTGCTGAGTTGCAGATAGGGAATAATGGACGGAGGGTCCACAGGCTGGCCGAACCGCTTGGCGAGCTTGGCGGCCTTCTTCTCCACCGACTCGGCGGCCTCCTCGGGCGTGCCGCCCAGACCGGCCAGCCAGGCTTCCGTCGGCTCACCTTTGTGGTTGACCGTGGGAAACACGTAGGCGAAGACGAAGATCTGATCGGCCCGATACCGTTCTTTGGTCGCCCGACAGTCCACCATCGGATCAGAGAAACCCCCGACGTGCCCCGAAGCCTCCCAGACCCTCGGGTTCATGATGATCGAGCAGTCCAGGCCGACCATGTCATCACGCATCCGGACGTTATCGCGCCACCAGGCGTCCTTGATGTTCCGTTTCAGCTCGACACCCAGCGGACCGTAATCCCAGAAGCCGTTGATCCCGCCGTAGACCTCGCTCGACGGAAAGATAAATCCCCGCCGCTTGCACAAGGAGACCAGCTTGTCCATGTCATCCAGCATGTCGTCACCTTTCCCAGGGGCATGACCTTGGCAGGGTCCACCCCGCAATCCTCCGAGCCCAGCCCAGGCACACCATGCACCTCGGCGTTCGGGAATCAATCAGACCCTGACGATCCGTAGCGGATCGCGGGTCAGCTCGGCAACCAGCGGCCGAAGGTCGATCTCGGCCGCGACGGCGATGTCTTTCGCCAGTCCAATACGCTGCACATTCTGGCCGCCGCGACCCAGTTTGAGCAACTCTCCTAGCGGACTGAGCGGAAAGGCCCGTCTGGCTCCAAGCCACTGAGCAACCGTGATGAGTGCCTCGTCGTTGCCGAGCGGACCGTCGGAGGCAAACCACTTGGTCGTGATGTCGGCAATGTTCCTGACCAACGCCCCGGCCAGCAGCGAATCCTCCAGGCTGATAAATCCCTCTGTGCCCGAGCACACGATATGGACTGCGTTTCCATGATCTTTCTTGAGGAACTGGACGACGAGTTCATCCGAGGTCGCACGAAGGTTTGCGAAGCTGGCGATGTAGATTCGATCGGCATCGAGGCAAGCCAGGATGGCGCGCGTGCCGTTTGTCGTGGTCATCACCAGCGTTTTACCCCGACAGACTTCCGGAGTGAACTCGCCCGGCGAGTTGCCCAGGTCGAAGCCCGGAATGGGCAGTCCTCCGCGTTCGCCAGCGAGCAAGGCCGTGCCCGCTGGCAAACTCGCCGCGACGGCTTGGGCCTCCTCGATCTCCTCGCAGGGAATGATCGCCTCGCAACCAGCCGCCAGGGCATAGACCATCACCGTCGTGGCCCGCAGGACATCCACCACAACGGCGACTCCGCCGCGGAGACTCCCTGACGGCATCAGGCTCGGGAGCAGATGAACGAAGACTTTCGGATTGTCTTTCGGTACCATGCCCATGCTCGTTCCCGCGGTCACGCACCGAGTCCCTTCACGTCGCCAGGGCCGAACCGATCCGCGTGGACAGGTGAGGCACGCGCCAGTATTATAACCGGCCTCCCGGTGATCCGGGAGCGGATTGAAACGGTCGAAATGACGGAAACGAGGTGCATGGATGCACGAGCCAAGAGGGCGCTATCTCCGGCTGCCTGGGCCGCGGCGATTCATCGGCGATCTGGTGCATTTCGCGCACCGGATCCCCTCGGCACCGGTCAGCCGGACGATCGATCTGAGCGCGCTGGCCGGGCCCCGAACGGACCACCCCGCTCGGCCCTCGTGGGCCTGCATCTTCATGAAGGCGTACGCCTTGGTCGGCGCCGCGCAACCGCCGCTGCGACGATCGTTCCTGGAATTCCCCTGGCCTCGACTCTACGAACACCCCTGGATGAACTGCGCTCTGGCCATCGAGCGGACCTATCTCGGTGAGGACGGGGTTTTCGTGGGGCTCTTTCGCGCCCCCGAGCGGCAGTCTCTGGTTCAGCTCCAGCAAGCCGTGGAGTGGTACAAGAACGAGACGCTGGAGAAAGTCGGCTTCTACCGCATGGCCTTGCGGTTCAGCCAGGCACCGACGCCCATCCGCCGGCTCCTCTGGTGGGGAACGTTGAACATCTCCGGCTACAAGCGCTGCAAACGGTTCGGGACGTTCGGTCTCTCGAGCTATGGCTCGCTGGGAGCCGAGCAAGTCCATCCGATCTCTCCGCTGACGACGACTCTGACCTACGGGCCGATCGACCCCACAACGCGCCACGTGGTCGTCAAACTGATCTACGACCATCGCGTCCTGGACGGCGCCTACATCGCCCGCCGGCTCCGTGACATCGAGGAGACCTTGAACGGGCCGATCCTCGCGGAGCTGCGGGGCGGTCCTGTCGTCACGGCTGACCAATCAGCCGGCGTCCCTCCCAACGTGGAGCCGCTTTTGAGACCCCACCTGCCGGCGACGTCGCCGGATCGCTCCGGAGAATTGGCGGACCGTAACTCCGGCTGAGAAACTTCTCCGAGGGACCCTGTCGTCGCCCCGGCCAACTTCGCCGATTCCTCGAAAGGGCGCGACCGGAATCGCGCCCTTCCGGCTGGATGTGCGGAACGGCTGACCGATTCACATCACCGTTTCGCCAGCTTCCTGGTCGGTCGTGACGCGGACCTCCAGGCGGCTCATCGTTCGTTTGAGCGCCTTCTCCTTGCCGCTGATGAATAGCACGTTGTCCAGCACGATCGCCTTCGTGACGTTGGGGACGTGGAGTACCAGCCGTCCGGCGCCTAGCATGGCGTACTCGAGGACGTCCGGGATCTCCTTGTCGAACTTGAGATTCATCGTCGGATACCGCTCCAGATCGCTCAGTGGTCCGTGGTGGTGCAAGATCTCGTTCGGCAAGATCTCCCAGTAGTCCAGCCATCTTGTGATCCAGATGACTGCGAAGACAAACATCAAGGTGACAAAGAACATCAAGTAGAAGCCCCGGTTGGCGACCGCGTAGATGTGAGAGAAGATCGCGTTGAGTGGCTTCAACAAATCCAGTTGAAAATACGCGCCGAGCCAGAGAATGAAGAATGTTAAGAAGCACAAGCCTAGGATCACCGCGACGAGCGAGAACCGAGGGAAGTCCAGAGCCATCACGATCAGGTTGAACGCGAGAACCGCCAGAAAGAACACGCCCAGCAGGTTCTGAGGCGTCCACCATCGGTCGATCTTGTCCAGATCGAATGCGACCTCGGTTCGATCCTGGATGATGATCATCCCCACCCAGCATATCAGGGCTACGATGGCCGAGGGATACAGGAAGATCACCTTGGGCCACATGAAGATCCGGATCGGATTATCGTGGTGTGGCGAGGTGGGCACCGACGTTGTGGTCGGGGTCGATGATTTGGCTTCGGTTGACATAACAGGCAGTCTCCGCGCTGAAAGATCGTCATACGCCTCGCCCGACGGCGAACCAACATGAAGTTGCGAATCCGGTGCCGAAGAAACGGGACAGGCCATCGTAACGTCAAGGTGCGCTTGGGTAAAGCCCCTCACGCTTTCCTGATTCGGCCCTCGAATTGGTCCCGACGTCATCGGGCGGCCTCGTCGGACCAACAAGCTGTTCGTCGTCGGTGCCCGGACATTGGGGCGACCGATGGGCGAGTCCGCGCAGAAACCGCCGGATGTCGACCGCCTGATCTGTCCATCCGATGTCTCCGCCAAGAAAGCGCGGCGGTAACAGGCGAACTCCGAAAACCCGAGAACCAAGACTTGGTTCCACCTGGCCCTGTTCGACCGAGTGTTTCCTTTGGAGCCCTACGTGTTGCTTGTGAGCGTCGTCCGCTGGCATCTCGTGGTTGCGAAACGTCATCGGCGGTAGGGATTGGTGCGGATCCTGGTTGCCGTGGCCATTTCCGATCCTCTCTTGACGAATTCTTGCACGAGGGCGTGGAAAAATGGATTCGTGATCCTTAAGATGGCTGTCGGCACGCTCGTGTGCATCAGGGCTGGTCGCTTTCCTTGACCGGCTCAGACCGAATTGGCTCCGTTGGCGTTTTCTTGCGTTCAGGGCGATGCGCCTTACCGATGGGAGGTACTACTCGATGATTCCTTTGATTCGACGTTTCGTGGTGGTTGCCGCAAGTGCCGCAGCCTTGACCATGCTCTGCGGGAGTCTGCCACTGATCGCCCAGGAGCCGAAAACGTCCCCGGCCGAGACCAAGACCAAGGCCAAGGCGGACAGACCTGCCGGCGACCCGGCTCGTCGTGTACCTCGGTTTTTCGCACAACTCGGCCTCTCGGCGGAGCAGCGGGAGGAGATCTACAAGATCCAGGGGAAGCACATTCCTAAGATTGAGTCCCTCGTGAAGCAGACTGAGGAGTTGCGGGCCCAGATGCTCGAGGAGTGCGAGGGCGTGTTGACGCACCCCACAGAAACAGGTCCTCGACCAGCGTCGCGCCGGCGCGGCCACCAAATCGAAGCGCAACTCGACCGCCAAGACGGGCTCCTGAGTGGCGGGATTCGCGCGGGTCGTTACTGGGGAGTCCGACTTTGGGCCTGGACTTTGTTACGCGCTCGCTTCGTCCAGGAGATCGATCGCCGCGGCGTCCAGTTCGAGCCGAGCACCCTCGAACAGATCCTCGAGCTGTTCGACGCGGGTCGCGCTCGCGATGGGCGCCGTGACGCTCGGCCGCGTGGCGAGCCAGGCGATCGCGATCCGGGTTGGGTTGGCCTGATTGCGAGCGGCAACGTCGTCTAGGGCGTTCAGGATGCGGAATCCCCGCTCGTTCAGGTATTTCTTGACAGACAGGCCCCGCGCACTCTTCGCCAGGTCCGCCTCCGAGCGATACTTGCCAGTCAGGAACCCACTGGCGATCGAATAATAGGGAATGACCCCGAGGCCGGCATCTCGGCAGACCTTCTCCAGGTCCGGTTCGAATCGTGCTCGCTCGCAGAGGTTGTAGTGGGGCTGGAGGCACTGATAGGCCGGTAGGCCCGATTCCTCGCTGACTTTCAACGACTCGGCCAGCCGTGCGGCGGAGTAGTTTGAGGCCCCGATCGCGCACACCTTGCCCTGATTGATCAGCTTGGCGAATGTCTCGAGGGTCTCTTGCAACGGGGTGTTCTCATCGTCCTTGTGCGACTGGTAGAGGTCGATGTGATCCGTTTGCAGGCGCCTGAGGGAATCCTCGACCGCTCGAGGGATGTAGGCGCGAGACAGGCCCTTCTGATCCGGCCCCATCTCCATGCCGACCTTGGTCGCGAGGATAACCTTGTCGCGTTTGCCGCTCTGTTTCAGCCATTTGCCGATGATCGTCTCTGACTCCCCGCCTCGATTGCCCGGTGCCCATCGGGAATAGACGTCGGCGGTGTCGATGAGGTTGAATCCCGCCGCGACGAAGGCGTCCAGGAGCCGGAACGATGTCGGCTCGTCGGCCGTCCAGCCGAAGACGTTTCCGCCAAACGCCAGGGGTGCCACTTCCAGCCCCGAGTTTCCCAGCCTTCGCATCTGCATGGCGAACCGCTCATCCAAGGACGGCCTGACGTGGTCTTGACCTGGAATACTCGCCGATTCACAGGATAGAAAAGGGACACTGGGCGGTGAGGTGACCGACTCCGAGGGCCGGAGTGATCCGCCGGGATGATCCGCGACGGCCCGCGCGCTCGGCTCCGCCGCCGAGGGGGCTGCGCCTGGCGCGAATCGTGGCACAAAATGGCACTGGATGGTAAGGATTCGGCCGGCCCTCCTCGCCGATCTCGTTGGACCGAAGCGAGTTCGGGCACAACACGGTCCGCTCCCGTTCCCCGAGTGGCGGCGTGCGGAAGGCGGAAGTTTCGGTTTCCCCAGGTCATCGATTGCGGCTGCCTCGGGCGCGGCTTCGAGGTGGTGTTACGGCCCTCTATCAATAGTATACCGCAAGAATGGAAAAACGTAAATGCACCTAGTCCGGGAATTGGTGATCCGCGATCCCGAAGTCGCAACTGGGGCAGGAGATAAAAAATTTCAAAAAAAAGAACGTCGGGACACTGCGCCCGGCAAAATCCCGGGTCAGGTGGGGAGTGGAAGAGGGAGCGAGGCGACCGCCGGCTCAGCGCTGGCCCCCGATGCCGCCACGACCGGCGCGGGGATCGGTGGTGATCGGCGAAGAGTGTCGTAATCCTACCGATGTTGGCCAGTCCAGATTCCCCGGGTGCGTTTCTTGCCAAACCGATCGATGTCACCTAACCTGAAGTTCGTGATGGGCAACGAATGCAGGCGAGGACGAAATCGGGAGCTGGGAATGAAGACACTGGATGTGCATCGCCCAGAACTGGACTCAGCTATTGACCGGCGTGGGTTCCTCGCAGTGGCCGGCTCGGTTGTCGGAAGTGGCATCGATCTCTTGGCAGGAGCGCGCGCGAACGCTTTCGAAGTCCCGGAGTCGAAGGTCGGTCCCATCCGACGAGTAGGGGCTGAGGGGGCGAAGTATTTCGAGCCTTGGATTGCCGCTAACCCTCGAGACCGCTCGAACCTGATGATTGTCGGGTCACGTTACCTGGGAGAGGCACCCACGCGTGCGACCGAGTGGATGGAACCGGCTGCCTGGTTCACGGTCAACGGCGGGGCCACCTGGTCGACCGGCGAGCTCGAGGGTATCGACCGCTTACGAGGTGGTCGTGCCTTCTTTGCCGACAGCTACGCGACTTATGCGCCCGATGGGACCGCCTTCTGCGTGTTCACCGGTAGCCCCGAGGGGGACCGTATGGACTTGTGGGTTTACCGCTCCGACGACTGCGGACGGCACTGGCGCGGGCCGACGAAAATGACATCGTCGCCCACGCGAAGAGGGCTGCTCGATTACCCGCGGCTGGCCGCCGACCTGAACCGCGGTAAGCCCCGCGTGTTCGTCGCGGTGGCGGTCAACGGAAACGAGCCGATCCTCGACAAGTTGAAGAGGTCGGGATACGGCTGTGCAATCCTGAGATCGGACGACGGCGCCCGGACGTTCTCGGTCGTCAACTTCCTCGCGCCGACGACGCTCCAGCACGACCCGATCGATTCGCCCCTCGTGCTCCCGGACGGTCGTCTCCTCGTGGGGTTCGCCGACTACCCCGCTCATCCCTCAGAGAAAGGGCCTCGCGGGCACGTCACGCACGGCCGGACCTACGCCACCGTCTCGCGGGACGGCGGGTTGACGTTCTCGACGCCTGTACCGATCTGCGACACCTTGGTCCAAGACGGCTTCGTAGTGCTCGCCGCCGATCACTCCGACAGTCCGCGTCGCGGTCGGATCTACGCGGTCCGTCACAGCCGCACCTCGCGGCCGCCCGGGCTCGGCGTGCTGACCAGTGACGACGGGGCCGTCTGGACCCCGCCCGCATCCGTGCCCAACCTCCGCGCGGGCCCGATTCCTCACGCAGCCGTCGCCGTCTCGTCTCGCGGTGTGCTGGGCCTGGCGTGGATCCAGGGTGAGCCAGGGGAAGAGGTCCGACCTGACGACCCAGCGTGGGCCTCGCACGAACATCCCTGGGACTTGTACTTCACCGCGTCGGTGGATGGGGGATCAACCTTCCTCGCCCCGCGACTCATCACGTCCTCCCGGACCGACCCGAAGGTTTCGAGCCGACCTTACGGGACCGACTATATCTCCGTCGCCAGTTCAGCGGATGGCGTTTTCCACGTCGTCTGGATTGATACCCGAAATGGGAAGCGGGAGATCCAGACGGCGAGAATCGGCGTTTCAGCGTAGTTCCTCCGCAAGGGAGGTGCCCTCAATAATCCCTTACGCTGGATGGATTTCACACGGCTTCCTTGTCAAAATGCGGTGCGTCGCATCACCCTGAATCCCAGATAATGGTCAGGATCCTGCCGAACTTTCGCCCAATGCGGCGAGCGCTGTTCATTGACCGGCCGCGGCTCATTCCGGACAGGACGTTGCAAGCGGGGAGCGACACCATCGGAATACTGCACCGTGCGAAACAATCCGCCAAAGTCTTGTTTAACCTGCGCAGACTTCCGAAGCCGAACACTCTCGAGGAGCAGGTGTATGCGGAGGTCGTCCGAGATGGAGATGTCTGTTTCGATATCGGCGCCAACGTTGGTTGGATTGCGCTGTTTCTCGCTCGGACCGCGGGAGTTGCCGGGAAGGTGATCGCCTTCGAGCCGGTTTGGCCGACCTACACCAGGATGTGCGTCAACATCCAAAACACCATCAATATGAAATCGCCGATCTTCACCATGCCTTTTGGCTTGGCCGAGAGAGAGAAGACGGCGATCATTCATGTCCCTGACGGCCGATTCGAGTTCGGCTCGCTAGGCCAACCGGACGAGTTGGCGCAAGTCTTTCCGGAAATGAAGATTGCTCGATACGAATGTCGATTCATGTCCCTCGATGGATTCGTGCGTTGCCACGATGGACTCGTGGCCGATATCTGGAAGATTGATGTCGAGGGGGCCGAGCTGTTTGTCCTGCGTGGGGCCTCACAGCACTTCGCGGCCGGTAACAGACCCTTGATCGTTGCCGAGGCATATGCGCCCTGGGAGCAGCGCTGCGGCTATGGTCCCTGGGAGTTCTTCGCTCCGTTGCTTGGCATGGGCTACCGATTCCTCTTCTTGTGCCCGGGAGGATTGATCGAGCATCTGCCCTTGGAATCGGCACCATTCCCGCCGGAATTCGAGCACGGCTACAATGTCGTGGCGTACTCCCCCGAGCGGCATGCGGAACGGATACGGGGTCTCGAACGGCTGCGATTCGGAACGGGGCGGGCCATGCGCGTCGCCCGCGGCTTGTATCCCAATCGCCCCCTGCCGAGGTAGATTACCGTGCCATCGCAGGCCGGATGACCAGCGACGGAGCAGAAGTCTCCCGGACTCTTGCGAGTCACGATCGGCACCGTCACTTCCGGTCGGGCGGTCCACGCCTTGTGCGCCGGACGGGAATTGGCCGGGCAACCATCGCAACGTTGTGCAGCCATCTCGATTGCCGCGTCGCCTGCCGCAAGCAGCAGATGGATGAGGGAGTGTTCCCGCCCGATTTGCCGAATTCACTGATGAAGTCGCTACGGTCCTTCGCTACAATCGATTCGCAGGACTGAGATCCAGGGCCTGACTGACTGTGCGGGTTCGCACAGACGCCGCGTGTTTTAGCCTACCGAAAGTTAGCAAGTCGGTTCTCAGAATTGAGAGCGGCGAACGGTTAGCAGAAAACGGGAGACGCAAGGGCAACCACACCAAGTAGTTAAGAGGTTCGGAGAGGTGACCGAGAGGCCGAAGGTGCGGCACTGGAAA
>CAWJTQ010000002.1:0-1818463 GCA_963845695.1 uncultured Isosphaeraceae bacterium
CGGCCGCGCAGGAGCCTGCCGAGGTTCGAGGGCGGGTCAACCTCATGAAGAGCGGGCATATGCGGGAAGTTCGGCTTGGAGAGCACAGACGACGAACCTGCGAGAATCGTTGCTGGGGCCTGCGCAGCAAACTGGGCCTGGAGGTCCCCCGGACATCCGCAGGCGATGCTCCCGCTGGCCCCGGAAGTCAAGGCGAAGGCCCTGGATCTGACGCAGGAGGAGTGTGACGCCCTCGTCGCCTATATGCAATCGCTTCCGCTCCAGTGCACCGGGATTCACCCATCCCGAGGCCATCGAGGCCGGCCGAAAGCTCTTCGAGTCGATCGGCTGTACCGATTGCCCACCGGCCGGGTCTCGGCAACATCGAGGGCATCTACAGCGACCTGCTCGTTCACGACATGGGGCCTGATTTCTTGAGTGTCACGATGTCCGGGTACTACAGTCCGGCCCACGAGGTCGATTTTCCGACGGCGTCCAGTCTGGCCGATGGGTCGGAGTGGCGGACGCCGCCAGCTGTGGGGATACCGCGACTCGGGCCCTTATCTCCACGATGGCCGGGCCACCGATCTTGTGGCAGCGGTCAGAGTCCACAAGGGCCGGGCCGGCACCGGAGCTGGCGCACGCGCTCTACCACTTCTCCTCGACGGGACAATCGGAGATCGAGCAGTTCCTGAACTCGCTGGCCCGCACCGCCTTCGACCGAACCCAAACCGGAAGACCGGCCCGGGAATGAGCCAGCTCGGTGCTCGGCCTCTCATCCGGTAGCGGATCTTCCAGGGAGGTTGCCGTCCAGGCGACCCGGACCGTCGCCAGGCCCAGAGCGAGCCTCGAGCGGATTCCGGCGTCGAGGCTGAAGTTCGCCCAGAACCTGGAGACGATCGGCAACTCTCAGGGCGGCCTCGTCTTCTACCGCGAGATGGTCCAGGGATGAACCCGACACGGCCGCCGCACGGATCGCCGCCGAGCGGATCAAGGCGCTGGCCAGCGGTGTTGCGGACCGGAGAGACGAGTAGGCGCATGGTTCACCGATGATTGAGTTGAGCAAAAGACTGCACGTCGTTCTTCTGGAGCCCGAGGATCGGCGCAAGCGCTCGCTCGATCGGCCGGACGTGCGTCGCGGCGGGGGCGATGCTTCTGGCTGGTCCGTCCGCTCGGGCTTCCGGCTGGACGACCGTTATCTCCGCCGCGCCGGACTGGATTACTGGCCGCACTTGAACTGGCGGGTGGTCAACGGTCTCGACGAGGTAGTCACCGCCCTGGGCCGCGACCGGCTCTGGTTCGTGACGCCAAGGCCAACCGGTCTACACGGACATCACCTACCAATCCGGCGACGCCCTGGTCTTCGGCCCCGAGAGCCGCGGCCTGCCGCGCACTGGCTGGACGATCGCCCGACCAGGCTATCCCGCATCCCGATCCGCCCCGAGGCCCGCGGCCTCAACCTGGCCAACGCCGTGGCGATCGCCGTGTTCGAAAGCCGTCCGGCGGGTGACATTCGTCAAATGGTCCGTGAAGACCTCATCTGCGGAGACGGTCTCCATCCGCCCTGCATTGAAGGCCGCAAGTCGGTACTTCGGCAACTTTGTGGCACGCGTCGGTGTGTCGGACCAATGCGCCCAAGCATGGTTCGATTCCATGGCCCTCACTTGGCGCTCGGCTATGTTCTTTTGTTCATGCGTGGGCGATTTGCCCAAGATCACGCACCGTCTTCGGCTTGGGTGGGGCCTCCGGCCGTCCGGCGTTTGCCTCCCACCGCTGAGAGGCCCTGTCCTGGGCGAGGAATCACTTGTGGTACTGTTCGTCGCTCACGTGTTCCAGCCAATCGACGACCTTGCCGTCGAGCTGTTCCTGGATGGCGATGTGCGTCATGGCCGTGGTCGGCGAGGCCCGTGCCAATGCTTCTCGCCCGGCGGGAACCAGACCACGTCGCCGGGATGGACCTCCTCGACCGGGCCGCCCTCCCGCTGGACCCAGCCGCAGCCGGCCGTGATGATCAGGGTCTGCCCCAGCGGATGGGTGTGCCAGGCCGTCCGGGCCCCGGGCTCGAACGTGACGCTGGCACCGGCCGCACGTGCCGGGGCGTGTGCCTGGAACAGCGGGTCGATGCGGACCGTGCCGGTGAACCAGTCGGCCGGTCCTTTGCGGAAGGCTGAGAGCCAATTCTGTTATTTCCATGTGGACCTCCGGATTTTGAGAGATGGTGGCACCAGCCGCGACGTGAGTCAATAACGGTGACGCGGCCAACCCCAGCCCCGCGGCAAGGAAGTGGCGACGATCCGGCATCGCGGGACCGCGGTCGATGTCGTGATCGTTAGAGGTAGCCATACAAGTTGCCCTGTTCGCATGTGTCGAGTTGCACCTCATGGCTCCTGACGCACCGGCCGGAACAGGATCTCGTTCAGCCCATGTCACCAGCTAGCTCCTGGGGCGTGCTCGATAATCAGCCATCGGTGTCGCGCGGCACGATCTTGACGGTCGCCGAGCGGGCCTCGCCCCGATCATCGGGCCCAGATACGGGCTGTCGCGGTACTTCACCCGGTAGGCCTCGTTGACGAGCTCGTTGACCGGGCCGTCCACCAACTCGAAGGCGACTTCCTTCGTCATGCCGGCGGCAGTGATCCGCCCCGCCTTCTGCCGTACCGCGGCCCGATACCAACGAGAGTTCTTCCCGTTGTAGGCTCGCACGTAGAGGGCGTCGTTGACCGCGACGGACCAGATCCACGTCGGGGTGCCGTAGGTCACCCCGTCCTCGCGGAACGGTGCGATGTGCAGGTCGTCGGCCTCGGCGATCTTCCTCAGCTCGTCTTTCGACCAGGTGATCATCGGGGTTCCTCCGTCCAGATTCGTTCCGGGCGCAACATGGTCTCGTTCGCGCGGCCCTCGTCAATAATCCTCAAAAGCGCCAGGCGTGGCGTCGCGGCTGACGACGTTCTCCAATGCATTCTTAAAGTCGTCCTCCGTAGGATGACTGCGCCGGCGCACAGGTTCTCGATGGCAGAGTCTCACGCGGAGACGCGAAGGACGCGGAGAAACTCCGATTCCAGTCGAGACGGTCCCCAACGGAATCCAATTGCTGGGGGGTTCTCCGCGTCCCCACGTGAAACCCGGTCGTGAATCAAGGGTCTTGCGGCGCGGCCGTGTCAGGGCAGGCACAACACGATCAGTTCCGCGGGCAGATTGGCGCCCCCGGTCGGGACGACGATGAATTGCTTGCCGTTCAGCATGTAGTTCATCGGCGCTCTCTTGCCCGACGATGAGCAGCGTCTTGTCGCTCTCCGTGTTCCGGTTTCCGAGGATCGATTTGCCCGCGATTGCGATACCTCCCGGCCCGTGTCTCCGAGCTTCATTCGAGGCCGGCGGCTGCCGAAGCCAGTGGCCAATCTACGCACAAATACACATGTGACTGGACGACCCGACTCGGTGGATGGCGGCCGACCGCACCTCTCGCCCGAGGTTGTCCAGCCAGGTGCCGAGCGGGCCCCCTCGGCGGTCATCGAGGGCGGACGCGAGGAGTTCGATGCGCTGGGAGAGCCCCCAGAGGGCCGTCGGGGATGGCGAGTCCGTCAGCGTCTGGTGGGCGTCCCGGGCGAGGCTCCGGATGGCCTGAGCGAACCGGGCTGGGTCCGATAGCGTGCTGATTTCCATCTTCTACTCCTTGGCCGCTTAACGACCGGTCATTTGCTCCAGGTGTTCGGGGTACCGGGCCCCTTGCACCGCGATCTGGGAGGCCGCGGTCTCGATCTCGCGAAGGTCGTCGGACGTCAGCTCGACGTTCGAGGCCCCGAGGTTCTCGTCCAGGCGATGCCGCTTTGTGGTACCTGGGATGGGCACAATCCAGGGCTTCTGGGCGAGCAGCCAGGCCAGAGCGATCTGGGCCGGTGTCGCCTGCTTGCGTTCGGCGACCTTGGCGAGCAGGTCGACCAGGGCCTGGTTCGCTTTCATCGCCTCCGGTGTGAAGCGGGGGATGGTTTTGCGGAAGTCGGAGCTATCGAGCGTGGTGGTCTCATCCATCTTTCCGGTGAGGAAGCCCTTGCCCAGGGGGCTGTAGGGGACGAAGCCGATGCCCAGCTCTTCGAGCGCCGGCAACACCTCCGCCTCCGGGCCCCTCGTCCACAGCGAGTATTCGCTCTGGACCGCGGCGACCGGCTGGACCGCGTGGGCCCGGCGGATCGTTCGTGCACCTGCCTCGGAGAGACCGAAGTGCTTGACCTTGCCCTCCTGAATCAGCTCCTTCACGGCTCCCGCCACGTCCTCGATGGGCACGTCCGGGTCGACCCGGTGCTGGTAGAACAGGTCGATGGCCTCGAGCTGGAGCCGTTTGAGCGACCCCTCGGCGGCCTCCTTGATCTGCTCCGGCCGGCTGTTCAGGCCCGGCCGGCCCTTCATGCCCCGGGGGTCGAGCTTCGGGTCGAGGTCGAACCCGAACTTGGTGGCGATGACCACCTGACCGCGGAAGGGGGCGAGGGCCTCGCCCACCAACTCCTCGTTCGTGAACGGGCCGTAGACCTCGGCGGTGTCGAAGAACGTGACTCCGCGTTCGAGGGCCGTCCGAATCAGCGAGATCGCCTCCGGCTTGTCCATCGCCGGGCCGTAGCCGAAGCTCATGCCCATGCAGCCGAGCCCGAGGGCCGAGACTTCCAGGTTGCTGTTCCCGAGTTTACGCTTCTGCATGTGTCTCTCCTTCGAAGTGGCGTGGGGGCCAACCCAACCCAACCCTTCCCATGTCGTGTCTTCCCCATCCCGCTCTCCAAGGTTCATTAGAGGCCAATTGCTCGGAGACGGAAAGGAACGTTCCTCCAAAAGGTTTGCCTAATCCTATTTGGGGACCCGGAAAACTACCCCTGGTCTGCCAAATTTTGTAACCTAATCATCTGGGAACCTCAGCGTTACCGGAGGATGGGATGAAAAGCCAGAGTGACAATCACCAGCGGCTCGCGAGCCTCCTCGACGAGGTGGCCGTGCACGAGGGGGTGCATCGGACGCGCATCGAGGGCGTGGAAGTGGCCCGCGTCTCGCAGCCGGTGCCCCGGGCCCCGGTGGTCTACCAGCCGAAGATCCTCATCGTCGGCCAGGGCCGGAAGCGGGCCTATCTCGGCGGCGAGGTCTACCGATACGACGCATACAATTACCTGGTTTTGTCGGTGCCGCTGCCGGCGGAGTGCGAGACCGAGGCGAGCCCCGAGGAGCCCTTGCTCCTCCTCGCCATCAACGTCGAGCCGACGATGCTCGGCGAGATGCTGCTCGAGATGGACGAGTCCCCGCAGCCGGTCGGCCCGACGCCCCGGGGGATCTCCTCGACCCCGATGACCGAGGAGCTGGGCGGCGCCGTCATCCGGCTCCTCGAGTGCCTCAAGTCCCCGCTCGACAGCCGCATGCTCGGCCGCCAGACGGTCCGCGAGGTCGTCTATCGCGTGCTCCAAGGTGAGCAGGGCGGGGCGTTGCGTGCCCTGGCCAGTCGGGACGAGCACCTATCCCGCATCGCCCGGGTCCTGAGGCACGTCCACGCCGAATACGCGCGGCCGCTCGGCGTCGAGGAGCTGGCGAGGAAGGCCGGGATGAGCGTCGCGGCCTTCCACCACTACTTCAAGGTCGTGACAACCAGTTCCCCGCTCCAGTACCTCAAGCGGATCCGCCTCGACCAAGCCAGGAGGCTCATGGCCCACGACGGCTACAACGCGAGCACCGCGGCGAGGGCGGTCGGGTACGAGAGTGCGTCGCAGTTCAGCCGGGAGTTCAAGCGGCTCTTCGGCGTGACGCCCGTCGAGGAGGCCGAGCAGACGCGGGCTCGACTCGTGGCCGGTTGAGGCTTCCCGGAACGTGGCCCAGCGGAGCCCGAGAGCTGCCCCCGTTTTGCCGGAGATGATTCCGTTTTCCAGCCGGCTAGAGTGCCTCACGGTTGTATTGCGAACAGGGACAGCCGATTTCTGGCGGCCCGAAGGGCCGCAGGAGGGCGGCCCCTTGGCCTCGACCTGAGATCGATCTCTCGTCTCGGGGCCCGCGCATGCGCAACCCAAACCGATAGGCGCTCGAACGCTCGCGTGCCGAGACAACAGGATCTCCGCTCCCCCCTTCCAGAACGGCTCCGTCCCTTTCCGGTAAAGGTTCGTCAACTTGATCAGGCCCTCGATCTCCACGAGGCTAATCGGCAGACCCAACCGGCACTCGCGTGGGTGGTCCTGACGATCGGCCCAGCCGGTTCCCCATCGAATCGGCTGATCGATGGAGCTGTCATGCCCCGACCGGTCTCGGGCTTTGTCGGTCGCATGGTCCAGGAAGACGGTAGGGCGACTTCGATCGGCTTCTGGCGATAGCTCGTGGTCATGACTTCTTGCGGACCGTCCGCTTCTTGGCAGGGGCGGGCGATTCTGCCACGGGCGGTGGCATATTCTTGTCGCGAGCGTCGGCCTCCGCGTGCGACTCCGCCAGCGCATAAAACTCGTGCAGCTTGGCCTGGAGCAGCTTCTTGTCCGGTAGCTGCGTCTGATATTCGGCGACGAGCGCGGCGACATGGCCCGGCTCAGGGCGTATTCGACGACCTCGTTGTTCTTCGTGGCGCAGAGGAGCACGCCGATCGACGGCTGTTCGTGCGGCTTCTTAACGTCCCGGTCGAGGGCCTCGAGGTAGAACTGGAGCTTCCCCAGATGTTCGGGCTCGAACTCGACCACTTTCCGTTCGAAAGCGACGAGGGCGTTGAGTGCCCGGTTGAAGAAGAGCAGGTCCAGCGCGAAATCCCGCCCGCCGACCTGGACCGGGTACCGGCTGCCGATGAAGCAGAAGTCGCGACCCAGCTCCAGCAAGAATTGCTTGAGTTGCTCCACCAAGCCGCGCTGCAAGTCGGCCTCGGTGTGGCTGGGCGGAAGGTCAACGAATTCAACGAGATAGGTGTCCTTGAAGACTGAGGAGGCATCGGGATGCAATTCTCTCAGCGGTGCCGAGAGTTTTGCCGGCGACAGGACGACGCGCTCGAACAACGCGCCGTCGAGTTGCCGCTCGAGCTCGCGCTTGCCCCATTTTTCCCGGTTGCAGAGCCGGAGGTAGAACTCGCGTTCCTCGTCGCGCTTGCAGCGGCTCATGATGATCAGATTGTGGGTCCAGGACAATTCTGTCACCAGCGGTGACAGTTTTGGCCGGTCGCGGTAGGTCTCGTAGAACTGCATCATCCGCCAGAGATTCCGCGCGGAGAAGCCGATCGCGTTGGGACGCCGCCTGGCGATGTGCTCGGCCAGGGTTTTGACCGTTCCCTGCCCCCAGCCGTCGTCGGCAACCCGTTGGCTGATGTACTCGCCGAGCACCCAGTGGAGGTCGATCAGGGCCGTGTTGACGGCGGCCAGCGCCGCGCCTTCGCGGCGTCGATGAAGGCCAGCACCTCGTCGAACTCGGCCTGCGATGGCGACGCGGCTTCGCGTCGCTTCATGGCCGTTTTACGGGTACGGGGGGCATTCTTGGGCGGTTTGCTCATACCGGCTCCTCGGAAAGGGCCAGCAAGAGAGAGAGTCTCTTGGTGCGGGCCGGATTCGGGGTGGCGTCGTGTTTTTTGGCCATGAACATGCTCCGCGCGGGTGATTGCCGCTGGGTCGCATGCCCGAATGAGGTATGGTCTCGTACGGCAGGTTGCGGAGGTCAGGTATAGCAGGATTCGTCGGGGTTGTCATGATGATTACGCGGTTTGCTAAATCGCTGCCGAGCAGCCGCTGCCCTGACTTGCTGGATTACCGTCGCTTCGCGGAGGGCTCGGGCACAGCCGCCTGGGACTTCGTCGAGGTGGAAAAGCGACTCTCGGCCGCTCTGGGAGAAGTGAGCCGTACGAAGGCCGTGTCTCAGCGCGAACTCGCCGACTTTGCCGCAGCCGTAGCGGATGGGATTCTGCACGGATCCGATCACGTCTTTGATGTCCTGGAAGCCCTCGACCGGGACGACGACAGCTTGAAGTACAACGACAAGCGGATCCTCAGCTCGGTACTCGTAAAGGCTCGCGAGTTGAAGGCGGCTGGTGCCCCTCGATTTCACTTGCTCACTCCTTTAACTCGTGGGAGAATCGCGAGGATTCACTCGCAGACTCTGAACCATTCCGGGTCCCGCTGCTGTAATCGTTCGTATTCGCCTTGCCGTCATTGCCGACGTCGGATTGGTGGCCGGGAACGCACCGTGTGGCGACGTCTCTCCACGCCTCGAGAGGATTCCGCCGATGGATACGCCGCCTGCCCGCAACGAGCAAACTCACCGCGCCCATTCCCGAACGACCTCGGGGTTGGACGATGGCTCGGCCGTCCCGCCGGAGATCCGCCGGACGATCGCCGATCGGGAGGTGGATGAGGCGGCCGTGGACCTGGCCAGGCAGCAGGAACCGGTGCAGGCAGCGACTAGCCCCTCGCCGGGCGAAACCCGGCGCGCCAGGCCAGACATCCCCGGCTACGAAATCCTCGGTGAGCTGGGTCGTGGTGGTATGGGCGTCGTCTATAAGGCCCGCCAGACGCGACTCAATCGGACCTGTGCGCTCAAGATGATCCTGGCCGGCCCGCATGCCACACCCGAGGCCGTGGCCCGATTCCTCGGCGAGGCCGAGGCGATCGCCAAGCTTCAGCATCGGCACATTGTTCAGATCTTCTCGATCGGCGAAGTTGAGGGGTTGCCGTTCTTCGAGATGGAATACCTACCCGGCGGCGGGTTGGACAAGAGGCTCGACGGCACGCCCTGGGTACCGAAACGGTCTGCTCGATTGATCGAGATCCTGGCACGCGCCATGGCCGAGGCTCATCAACTCGGGATCGTGCACCGCGACCTCAAACCAGCCAATATCCTCGTAGCCGCCGACGGTACTCCCAAGATCACCGACTTCGGTCTGGCCAAAGCCATAGACGGTGAGTCCGACCTGACACGGAGCAACGCGATCATGGGTTCGCCGAGCTACATGGCGCCCGAGCAGGCGGGGGGACATAGCAAGCAGGCCGGGCCGTCCTCCGACATCTATGCACTGGGTGCCATCCTGTATGAGCTATTGACGGGCCGGCCGCCATTCCGGGGAACGACACTCCTGGAAACCCTCGAACAGGTCAGGACGAGCGACCCCGTGCCGCCCTCACGTTTGGTGCCGAGGCTGCCGCGAGACATCGAGACGATCTGCCTGAAATGCCTCGAAAAGGATCGGGCCAAACGTTACGAGACAGCCTTGGCATTGGCCGATGACCTGAAACGATTCAAGTCCGATGAACCGATCCTCGCCAGGCCGACGAGCGGTGCAGAGCCGCGCCTGCGGTGGTGCCAGCGCAACCGGCTCGTAGCGGGCCTGGCAGGCGGCATCGCACTGGCCGTGCTGCTCGGCACGCTCGTGGCAACTTACAACTACACCCGCGCCATCCGTGGCGAGAGCCTGGCTTCCCTGAAAGCGGCTGAAGCCCAGGCCAACGCGGAGAAGGCCAATGAACAAAGAGAGCTTGCCAGCGACGCCGCCCGGAAAGCCACCGCGGAAGCCCTGCGAGCCGATCGAGAAGCGAGGAACGCGGCGTCCGAGGCGCAGCACGCCAGAGATGAAAAGGGACTCGCCGACCGCCGCTTGTATGTCGCCGAAGTGAATCTCGCTCACCAGGAGTGGCAAAAGGGCCGCGTGGACCTGATGCACCAGCACATCCAGGAGATTGAGCCGAAGCGGCCCGAAGACCCGGACTTGCGTGGCTTCGAGTGGTATTATCACGATCGCCTTCGTCAATCGGATCTCCGGACTCTGAGCGGCCATAGCCACGTCATCGATGGCGTGGCCTTTGGCCCGGATGGCCGTCTGATCGCGTCAGCCAGTGCCGACCAGACCGTCAAACTGTGGGACACGGCGACGGGTCGGGAGGTGCGCACTTTGAGAGGGCATGCGAAAAGCGTGGACCGCGTGGCGTTCAGTCCCGACGGCCGAATCCTCGCCACCTCCAGTAGGGACCTGACGATCAAGCTCTGGAATGTCGTCATGGGGACAGAGGTGCACACCCTACGGGGGCATAAGTATTTTGTTCGAGGGCTAGCCTTCAGCCCGGACGGCCGAACCCTCGCATCGTGCAGCGAAGATGGCTCGCTGAAGATCTGGGACACCGCCACGGGACGAGAGACCGGCACCGAGTCCAAGATCGAACAGGTGCACACGCGCCTGGCCTTCAGCCCCGACGGTCGAACGATCGCCACAGGAACCCATCTCACTGTAAGGCTCTGGGACGCTCCGACCGGCCGACAGATTCGGGTTCTGGGCGGGCATACCTCGATCGTTTATGGTGTCGCGTTCAGTCCGGATGGAAAATGGCTCGCCAGCGGCAGCCAGGATCGAACCGTGAGGCTCTGGGACACCGCCACCGGGCGTCAAGTCTTCGTGATGCGCGGACACTCGAACACGATCTACTCCGTGGCGTTTGGCCCGGATAGCCGCACGCTTGCATCCGCGAGCTATGATCACACCGTGAGGCTGTGGAATTCAGCGTCCGGGGAGAACGTGGGGACCTTGCGGGGCCACACGAACTTCGTGACGGATGTCGCGTTCAGCCCCGACGGCCGAACCCTCGCCTCGACGAGCTGGGACCGGACGGTCAAGCTTTGGGACGCGTCCACGGATGCGGAGGCCATGCCCATTCCCGGACACACCGACTTCGTCCGAACCATGGCGATCAGCCCTGACGGTCACACGATTGCTACCGCGGGCGAGGATTTGACGGTGCGACTCTGGGATGCCGACACAGGGAAGGATGGCCACATTCTGCGGGGGCACAAGGTCGCCATTGGACGGCTGGCATTCAGTCCCGACGGCCGCACCCTGGCTTCCGCCGGTATGAACACCTACCGCTCCGATCTCGAGACCAGTATACGACTCTGGGATGTCGCCACCGGCCGCGAGACTCGGATCCTGATGGGGCATACTACCGCCGTCAACGCCCTGGCATTCAGTCCCGACGGGCACACTCTCGCGTCCGCCGATTCCCGGGATGGGGTCAGGCTGTGGGAACACGCGACCGGCCGACAGGTTCGAGCCCTGAGCGGGCAGGTCGGAGGTGTGAGGTTCCTGGCGTTCAGCCCCGACAGACGAACACTCGCCACCAGCGACTCGTCCGCGAAAGTGCAACTCTGGGATACAGAGACACGGCAGGAGGTCCGAGCGATCAAGGTGAGCAAGGAGACCGATTCTTGTTGGGGACTATCATTCAGCCCCGACGGTCGGACGCTCGCCGTCGCCGTCCACGATAGAGACGAACTGGAAACGGATCACAGAATCGAGCTGTGGGACGTCGCCACCGCTCAGGAGAAGATGATCCTGCGCGGGTATCCCGCCCGAGTCTTCTCCCCCACGTTCAGCCCGGACGGACGTCGCATTGCAACGTCCCACCTCTTCGGGACGGTTTCCCTCTCAGACCTCGGGACGGGCAGGGTGGTCCTGAGCCTGCGAGGGGGATCAATCTCGGCCGAGTCTCCCTTATTCACCCCCGACAGTCGCAAACTCGTCACGATCTCGGACAAGATCGTGAAGTTCTGGGACGCGACGCCCATGACTCCTGATCAGCGTATCATCCGCGAGGCCCGGGGATTGGTCGCGTTCCTGTCCGCGAAACTTCTGCCGAAGGATGAAATCCTGGTGAGGATCCGCCGCGATCCCACGATCAGCGAGTCCGTGCGGGTGCTCGCGCTGGACCTGGCCCAACGATCGGCGTCGCGACTCGCCGGTCCCGACCAGACTCCTGCGATCAAACCCAGACAAACCCAGTGATTCCACTCCGACCGGCCACGTCCGCGAATCCGCGCTCAGGCGGCGCTGGCGGCCGGGTTGGTGAGGGAGGCGCGAAGGTTGTCAGCGGTCGTCTCGGCGGCGCCAGTGAGCTTCGACCTGCCGGCAGTCGAGTCGCTCGACAACGAGCGGTGCCCCGACTTCTCCTCGACTGGCACTCTGCGGAACCGTACGAATCGGGGACAAGCGGATCGCCATGCAAACCGTGACGCTGTCCGAAAGGGCCGTCGCCGTGCTCCGCCTCCACGTCGAGGGCGAGCGGATGCCAGCCAATGAACGGAATCTGCTCGCTTATCAAGAGTGGGTCAAAGCCGGGATCATGGAACCGGTGCCGGTGTTGGAACGAGTCTACCGCTTGACCGCCAATGGCAGGAAGCATCGGGATTCCATCGTCGAAAGAGAGACGGAGCGGATCGAGCGCGAGCAATTCGAACCGCCGGATGCGAGCAACCTATCGGGAGCCGCCAGGGAACTGCTTCGACCGTTAATCGCCGACCGCGTCGAGGTTACGCCCGAGAATCGGTTCGCTTTTCGCGAACTGGCGGCGGCCCGGATCCTGATCCTCGGACATTCGTTCCGCGACGGCACGGAATCGGCCTATCGTTGGACCTATTGGGGCTGGCATCGGCGGTTCGAACTTTTGGGTTGTGCGAAGGCGGCGGTCTGATTACCTCGCCCTCGCCCGGTACTGAGAGTGGTCACGATCATCGACTCGACAGTTTCGCGAGACGTTGCCGAGGTCGACCTTGCCGAAATGGATGCGAGCCCACTGCTCAGGCGTCCCCTCATGGAGTGATAAATCGGCTACCATGGTGAGGATCCTCAAGAAGATGGTACGTTGTGCCTGGCAGCCATGCTAGCACACACTTGGGGAAGGACAAGGGGCATCGCCCCGGGCTGGCACCCGCCCAAGCTACGGCGTGGGCCCGGCCCTTCGGGGCAAATCCTGGAGGCGTCCCGCGAGGAGTCTCAATCAAGGCGCTAACTCCGCCTCCCCTCACGGACGGGGCTTGCTATGCTAGTAATGGAGGATACCGTCCAAAAGGAGGCAAGAATGATTGAACTGAGTTCCAGGATCGTGATTGAAGAGGAACAAGATCCGGCAGCAGTTCGCGCAGCGCAGGCCCAGCGTGAGCACTTTGAGCGGAACTGGGCCTGGCTAGAGGCCCATGCCGAGGAGGTGTATCGCCATCGTGACAAAGTGATTTGCGTTGCCGGTCAGGAACTCTTTGTGGGGAACACCACCGAAGAGGTGCTGGCCAAGGCGCGGGCGGCTTATCCCGAGGACGATGGGCGCGTCACGCGCATCATCCCCAAGGAGCGAGGGGCTCGAATTTATGCGTTCTGATGGCTCGTGGCGCCTCTGCGACGATGGCGTCTTCCGACCGGTTTTCAGTGCAGCGGTCCGAGCCGAGAACGGCGCCTGGGTTCCGTGTCCGTCCGGTGAAGTGCATCTACAAAGCGGCGTGACTCCCCGCGATGATAGTGCTGTCGGGGCCAGTGGTCCCGTCAGGGAGATCACGCCGTGTCTCGAAGCCGAACCATCGATCTACGCTGGAACGCCCTCCTCAACGATTTCCGCAGGAGCGGTCTGACTCAAGCCGAGTTCTGCCGCCTTCGCCAAATCTCGCTTCACTCCTTCCGAAAGCACCTCTACCAGCCCGCCTCGGCCGATCGCACTCCCAGCGACGATCGTCCTTCCCCCAGTGCCGACCGCCATTTCCTCCCGGTCACCATCCTTCCCGATCCCATCCCGCCGAGCGCCGCCTCGGGACCTCACCTCGAACTCATCCTCTCCAACGGCCGTCGGATCGCCGTCGCCCCCGGATTCGACCCCCGGACCCTCCGCCATCTCATCGCTGTCGTGGAGGGATGCCCATGTTCGGACTGAGCGCCGCGGTCCGCGTCTACCTCGCCAAACAGCCGGCCGACATGCGCAAGAGCTTCGACGGCCTGGCCGCCCTGGCATCAGGCAGCCTGGCCCTGGATCCCCTCTCGGGTCATCTCTTCGTCTTCGTCAACAAGCGCCGCGATCGCATCAAGATCCTGTACTGGGATCGCGATGGCCTGGCCGTCTGGGCCAAGAGGCTCGAACGCGGCACCTTCCGCATCCCGGACGCGGCGGCCGATCGCGTCGAGATGACCACCGCCGAACTCGCCGCCCTCCTGGCCGGCATCGATCTGGACACGGCCCGACGGCGCGTCCGCTACTCGCGGCCCGCCACTCCCCTTCGAAATTCGGAGAATAATCTACCGACAGGAGCATAATGCGCCAACAATCGAGCACCCGTCAACGTAGTATAGGGTATGATCACCCTCGCGGACCCACTCCCGGACGACTTGGAGGCGGCCCATCAGCTCATCCGTGAGCTGCTGAAGACGCTCGCCCAGCAGGTCCATCTCAACGAGAAGCTCCAGCACCAGCTCGAGCAGCTCCTCCGCCAGCACTACGGTCCCAAAGGGGAGCGGATCGACCCGGCCCAGCTCTTGCTCTTCGCCCGGGAGATCCTGGAGCAGGCCGAGCCGGCGCCGACACCCGCTCCGACCGTAGGGCCGGCCCCGACGCCCGCTCCGAGTGCGGCCCAGAAGAAGGGCCACGGACGTAAGCCGTTGCCGGCGAGCCGGCCCCGAGTGCCGGTCTTGCACGACGTCCCGCCCGAACAACGCACTTGCCCCGACTGCGGCGCCGACCGGACAACGGGACCGGACAACGGGGACGCAGCTAGTTTTGACCGGACGGGGAAGTAGAGTCGAGGTGTGGCGCGGTGGCTCTGTCTCATCGACCGGGCTCCGTTTCCACACCCCGCTCATCAAACTGGACGGGCGGTTTTCCCGCATCCAGCTTTCGTTACAAGGCGTTTCTCATCAATGAGTTCACACTTTCGCTCACGAAACGGGTATGCGGCTCGTTCCGTTGGAGCCGGTGCAGTCCCAGCTCCTGGTACAGGTAGGCGTCAGGGTATCGTGTTCGACCCTGACCCGGCACCTTGAACTTCGCACACAACCACTGGCGCACCCGATGGCGAGCGTGGCTATCGATGGCGCGGTAGGCCGAGCTGACGGTCCCGATGCGAAAGTAGTTGGACCAGCCGCGCAATTTGCGGTTGATCCGACCGATCTGCTTCTCGACCGCCAGCCAGGTCGTCTTGTGCCTCGTCAGTTCCCTGATCTCGCCGCAGAGCCGGTTGATCTTCTTCCGCGACGGACGGGGTCCCACATAGGGGGCGCCCGTGCGACGGTCGTAGTTCCGGCCCAGGGTGTAGCCCAGGAAGTCGACCGTCTCTCCCGGCAGGCGACAGAGTCGCGTCTTCGTCTCGTTCACCGTCAGCTTCAGCTGGGACATCATTCCCCGCATCACGGCCATGGCCGGTTCGGCCAGGCCGCGACAGCAGATGACGAAGTCGTCCGCGTAGTTGACGATCCGCGCGACCAGACGTCGCTCATGTCCGCCGGTCTTCCATCCCTTCACAAATCTCCGCATGTCGATATTCGACAACAATGGTGAGATCGGGGCCCCTTGTGGAGTCCCCATCGCCAGGTCTTTGTTCCGGGTCGTTCGACAGCGGTGCCCTTTCGCGTCGGTCTCTTCCACCGGGGTCTCCAGCCACATCTTGATCAGCCGCAGCACGCGGCCGTCGCTGATCCGCCGGGACACCGATTTCATCAACTCGGCAAGGGGGATACTATCGAAATATCCAGATAAGTCCGCGTCCACCACCTCGGTGTGCCCCGTCCTGAGCCGCCGTTCCACTTGGCCAACGGCGTCCAGGGCGCTGCGCTGCGGGCGGTAGGCGTGTTGTTCGGGCTCCAGGTCGGCCTCGAAGATCGGCTCCAAGACCCGCACCGCAGCCCTCTGAACCACGCGATCTTTGATGCAAGGAATCCCCAGCGGCCTGGGCTTGCCATCCGATTTCGGGATGTACACGCGTCGGACCGGCAGGGGCTGATACGTCCCCTTCCTCAGCTCTTCCGCCAGATCGTCCAACCAGCGATCGGCACCGCACGCCTCGATCTCCGCGAAGCTCTGGCCGTCAACCCCCGGCGCGCCACCGTGGGCACGGCAGCGCGCGTAGGCGAAACCCAGAACGTCGCGGCGGTAGATCTTGTCGTACAGGGCATAGAATCGGTAGTCGGGCGAGTTCTTCGCTTTGGTGTGCAACGCTGTCTGCAACGTCCCAACCTTCATGGGAGGTGTTAGGCTCACGCCAATCTCCCGGCTGTCGGCCGCGTGTTGCGTTGACCTTGAACTAAGGCCCCTTCCCTCGACCGGAGTTACCCGGTGTCGACGGTACTACGGACCTATCCGCCACCCCAGGCGGCCCGGCCTATCCCTCGCGGGCGTCCGGTTGAGGGTCACGCGCCCTCACCGCTTGGGGTTTCCCGTGTTGCGTGGATCTCCGTGTACAGACATGCCGTCGTCATTACCCCGGTGGCCCGCTGGGTCGGATCGCTCGTGGGACGGCGTATTCCAGCCGTTTCCTGGCTCGCCAGCGGCTACGGCCTTCCCCATACTAATGCAAGGTCGGCGCAAATACACACATTGGACGTTTCGAGGCCTGCTCGACGTTCACTCGCGTTACGGCCTGCCTGCTCGCTGCATCGCCAAAGCGACACAGGTGTCTCGAAGGCTCCGACGGTTTCGTTACCTCCACCGCCGCTCCGATAGCTACCGGCTGGAACGACCGAGTTGCCGGGTGGGAGTTGCACCCACTGAAGACCCACACCTTTGCACGGCGCACGCTAGCGGCGTCCCCGTTTCGGACCCCAAACGGGGACGGATTCCCAACGGGGCGAAGAACTAGCGGCGTCCCCGTTTCGGACCCCCCAACGGGGCGAAGAACTAGCGGCGTCCCCGTTTCGGACCCCCCAACGGGGCGAAGAACTAGCGGCGTCCCCGTTTCGGACCCCCCAACGGGGCGAAGAACTAGTGCCTGACCCACGCTAAATGTTGAGGTTGGCGAAACCTGCGATTTCGGCGACACTTCCAGGCACAAGGAGGTGTCGCATGTACAAGAAGTATATCGTCCGACTGTCGGATGAGGAACGGGGCGTGTGTCAGGAAATTGTCAAGCGGCTCAAGGGGACTTCGGAGAAGGTCAAGCGGGCGCAGATCCTGCTCTGGGCGGATGCGGATGGCCCGGCGTGGTCCGATGCGAAGATCGCGGAGGCACACAATTGCTCGGTACGGACGGTGGAAAATCTGCGTGAGCGATTGGTGACCGCGGGCTTCGAAGCCGCGTTGGAACGTAAAAAACGAGCGACGCCACCTACGCCAAGCAAGCTGGACGGCGAAGGTGAAGCAAAGTTGATTGCCATGCGGTTGGGGAAGCCGCCGGCGGGGTATGGTCGCTGGTCGTTGCAATTGTTGGCCGACGAACTGGTGGCGTTGGAAGTGGTCGATTCGATTTGTCCCGAGACGGTCCGCAAGACGCTAAAAAAAACGGCATGACCAAACGCAAGATCGAGTATTGGGTGATCCCGCCCGACCAAGACGCGGAATTCGTGGCGAACATGGAAGAGGTACTCGAAACTTATGCGAAGGCCTACGATCCACAACAGCCGGTGGTGTGCATGGACGAGCAGCCGGTTCAGTTGTTGAAAGAGACCAAGGTACCGATCGCTGCGACGAAAGAGCATGGCAAGCGTGTCGATTATGAATACGAACGCAACGGGACCGCGAGCATTTTCATGTTCGCGGAACCATTGTCTGGCTTCCGGCAGGCGACCGCCCGCGAACATCGCACCAAGGTGGACTGGGCGATCGAAGTGGCCCAGCTGTTGGATACGAGATACGCCAATTGCGCGAAGATAACCTTGGTCTGCGACAACCTCAATACGCATACCAAAGGAGCGTTCTACACGGCGTTCCCTCCAGAGCAGGCGCGGGCCTATATCAAGCGGATCAACTTTTGCAACACGCCGAAGCATGGCAGTTGGCTGAACGTCGCCGAATGCGAACTGAGTTGCCTGACGAGCCAGTGCCTGCGCGGCCGCCGTATCGGCGAACTGCCGTTGCTGCAATCGGAGATCCGAATCTGGGCGGACAAAACGAATGCCAAACAACGCGGCGTGGACTGGCAATTCAAAATCGACGACGCCCGGACAAAACTAAAGCGACTGTACCCGAAGATTAAGGGTGGATGAGGCACTAGCTGCGTCCCCGTTTCGGACCCCCGGACCCCCCGTTTCGGACCAACGGGGCGAAGAACTAGCTGCGTCCCCGTTTCGGACCCCGTCCCCGTTTCGGACCCCGTTTCGGACCCGCAGCGGATTCGGCGCCGCCGCGCAATCCCGCCCCCGGGGCGCCGAGAGCACGCCCTCACGGAGCAGCATGCCCGGGTCGGATCGAATCGGTCGCCGGAGGAGGGGAATCCTGGCGCATCGCCTGTGGTGGCGGCGCGACGGTGCCTTCCGAGTGGGGGGGCGGCATCGCGCACCGGCGGGCGTCAATACTAGCTGGGCGTCAATGACTAGCTACGTCCCCGTTTCGGGTCCCCTGGCCGACTCGTAGACCACCTTGGGAGGGATATGATAGATTACCAACCAGGACTGCCGCGCTCGGTTCGGCCGCTATGGTCACGACCTCCTCGCTCGCTTACGACTTGGGGAATCACGATGCCGTTCTGGCTCGCCTACTCCTCAGAAAACCTCGATACCCTGAACACCCTCCGGGTGAACAAGATTGCCCACAAGGGAGCAGAGATTCTCTTGTTATCGAAGCCGGGGGACGACTCGCCGGTTGACCTGCCCGAGGTCGGGACCGAGGCTTTCGACGCGTTGAACCGTCGCCGCGCGGAACTGATCGACAAAGACGTTTCGGGGAAGCTCGAGGGTCCGGAGCGGGAGGAGTTGGAGCTGCTCGAGCGCCTCTGTGGCACCGCCGTGGACAGAGCGTTCCCCCTTCCGCCGGTCGAGATCGATAGCCTAATGCGGCTCCGGGACAGCCTGCGGGTTGAGAGCGGGGACCGCCGAGGATGACCCTACTGAGGCCCTTCGAATACCCCGATACCGCGCACTCTCGTCGGCACGGTCCGGCGGGATACGAGGATTATGACAGTTTCAAGGATTGGCTCCGCGATGAGTTCGCCTTCCGCTGCGTTTACTGCCTGTTCCGCGAGCGGTGGTATCCGAGCGGATACCGGAGCTTCTCGGTCGAACACGTGATCCCTCGGAGTGAAGACCGAGAAGGGACGTCCCAACGCGATTATGATAACCTGGTCTATGCATGTAATCGCTGTAACGCGTTCCGTGTGGTCGAGAAGATCCTCAACCCCAACCATGAGGCTTTCAACAGCCACCTGAAGGTCGACGAGGAGAACGGGTCGATCCAGGGCCTGACGGACGAAGGCGAGAAGACCATCAGGGTCCTGAAGCTGAACGATCCCATCTTGCGTGATCACCGGCGACGTGCCTTCATGGTTCTCGATCTGAAGAGGGAGAACCCGGACAACCTGACTGTCCATGACCTGTTCGTCCAAGTCTTCAGCTATCCCGATGACCTCCCCGACCTCAGGAAGCTCAGACCACCCAAGGGGAACATGAAGTCGGGGAGCGAGGAGACCTGCTATTTCGCGCTCAGAGAATGCGGCGGGCTCGGAGAAGTCTACTGACCACCGGTCGGAACTGGCTCACGGTCGATCGCCAGGTGGCAGAGCCTCTGCAAATCACGATTGGCAAAAGCTGATCCGGAGAGGTGGACAGTCAGTCGTGGGCAGAGAAGCCACACAGGTTTGCAGCCAGCGGCGAGGCGAGTCGCGCGCGACCATCGCCGAGGAGGCGGGACGACCCGTGAATTCTAGCTGCGTCCCCGTTTTGGAGTCCGTTTCGGAGTCCGTGAATTCTAGCTGCGTCCCCGTTTCGGGTCCCGTTCCCGGTTCGGTCCCCGTTTCGGGTCCGTCCCCGTTTCGGGTCAGCTGCGTCCCCGTTTCGGGTCGTCCCCGTTTCGGGTCCCGGGCGGGGTTTTCTCAGACGCGGGTGGGCGCCTGCTCAGGGATGACGAACGGCACCGGTCAGCCGCCGAGCGGGTTGGCGGCGATCATTTCGCAGAAATTCGGCCGGCGGTAGCCGGGGAGCGTCCGTTCCAGCACGTCGGAGTTCATCGTCCCGAATGTCGTCACCGGCTTGAGGGCCAAAACAGGGACGCAGCTTGAGGGCCAAAACAGGGACGCAGCTAGTAAGTGCGGCCATTAGCCCGCGCGGCCATGATTTCGCGTTCGAGACGGTCGGGTGACCAGGCCCCTTCGTGGAGTGAGAAGAGAGGACGGCTCCGAAATGCTCGGCCTTCAAGGGCCGGGGGCATCTGGGGCCATCGGCCAACGAAGCTGCCGGCCTGGGCTCCTTTGCGGGCTGCGATCCAGGGTGGCGCCGGGCCCTCGGTGGTGAACCACTGGGTCACTCGCTCCAGGTCTTGCTGGCTTTCCAGGCGTCCGATGAGCTTCGTGCTACAGTTGCCGAAGACATTGTAGTCGACCGATCGTGGGCTTTGGGTGCAGAGAAGACAGGCGATTCCATACTTGCGACCTTGAGTGAACAGTCGGATCAACGGACCCTTGGCCGGCGGCTTGCCTGACCCGGCCGGAATGTAATCGCGAGCCTCATCCAGATAGAAAACGAGATTCGGCCGGCTCGAGGCGGTGTCGAGCGCAGTGACCATCCATCGGTAGATTTCGGCGGCGAGCGCGGCCACGAAGAAGTGCTTCTGATCGTCGTTGGCCAGGGCGTTCAGGTAGATCACGTTCAAGGCCGTCTTCGCCGAGCCGTCGGCCCGACACATCGCGTCGAGGTTGAGCGGCTGTCCACCGGCGAACAGGCCGGCAGTTGGTCCTAACCGCAGGCTGTTGAGCTTGCGGGCGAGTCTCTCGCGTTCCGACTTCTTGATGAGTTGGGCTGAATCGACCAGGCCGAGGGACTCCGGGTCGGAGGCTGCCGCGGCGATGGTGGCAAGGTCAACGTCCCGGCCTCGTTCCGAGGCCAGGATCCGGAGGACCTGGAGCAAGAACGTCGCTTGCGAGTCGGTCTCGCCACCCACCTTGGCGATGCTGACGAGCTGGGCGGCGGCGACTCCCAGCATCCCTTCCCATTCCTCCTCGCGCCGATGAGGGTCTTCGATCCGCGAGAGTTCATCGCGACCGGCAAGGCGGATCGGGTCGAGGCTCAGGCGGAGGCCGTGCGACGAGCCGGGGGTCCAGATCCTCGGCTCGACGCGGTCGAGGAAGGCGCGGCGGAGCGACTGGTCACGGTCGGAGCAGTCGGCCGGCATCGGCCCCGGACGGAGGAACTGGACGAGGTCCCCCTGCGGGTCAACGGCCAGCACCGGGACACCCAGACGGACAGCCTCTTCGACGACCACCTTGGCCATCCAGGTCTTGCCGCTGCCCGCCGCCCCAACGACGGCAACGTGCGTCGGTAAGACCGCCAGGGGCAAACTCACGGGCGAGCCTCCCTCGGTCGCCGTTCCGATCTGGAGCGAATCGGTTGACGGATCGGGGAGCGTGTCCTCGAGCGTGGGCTCGACCTCGCTCGCCCAGGCACGGACCGGACCGGGACTCTCGTGGACGTCCACAGCCGGCTCGGCGGATCCGAGCTTTCCGGACTCAGCGTCGGTCCAGTGGCGAAGTCGTCGCCCGTCGTGCTTGGGACCCAGACGACGAACACATTCGCCCTGCTTGTCCCACTTGCAGTCAGGGCAGAAGGATGGCTCACCCGGCGGCTTCAGGCCAACGCCGTTCGCCTCGTCGTACCGGACCCACTCTGCCATCGACGCGAGCAGGTCGAAAAGCTTGTGGCGCTGACCGTGAACCTGGTCCCAGGAAAGTTCGACCATGCGTCGCTCGGGATGCAAGTAGAGTATACCGACATCGGGTGCGGTTCGGTGCTGAATGTTGTGCATCAGGGCATAGAGGGCGACCTGGAACAGGTCGTTGCTCGGTTCGTTGGCCGGGGTCAACTTGTAGTCGATGATCCGGTGGTTGGCGGTCCGCCAGTCGTAGAAGAAGTAATCGAGGATGCCGGTGACATGGACCGGCTCGCCGCAAGGTCCGACCTGGAAGGTCACGTCGACGCGCCTCCGACGGTCGCCGAAGAGCTGTTCGCGGATCTCTTCGGCAGGCTTGCCGCGCATTCGCGCGTCGGCGACGATATCGGCCAGCTCGCCCATGTAGACCTCGACGGCCCGGATGAACGCCTGTTGCTGCGCAGCGGACTTCTGGGCCAGGGCCTCGAGCTTGACGCAGTTGACGTTGAAGAAGGCACGGAGCGGTTTTTCGATGGCCTTCGTATCCGGAACTCCCTCGATTGCGTCGCGGACCTCGGGGGCATCCAAGGCCAGCTTGTTGAACGACTCGACGGCGTGATGGAAGAGCGAGCCGCAGGCGGTCTCGCCGTCGCCCGCCTTCCACAACCGGGTGATGGCCCGGCTCTTGAGCCCTTTGCGACGGGTGGACTCAGCGTCGAAATACGAGATCCGAGGGCAGGTGGCTGCCACGCGGACCTCCGACACAGTGAACGTGGCCAATGCCATGGGGTCTATTTCCTGAGCAGGAGGAACAGGTCATCGTCCTGCGGTGTGGCGTGGACCAACCCCTCGGCATGCATCCGTCCGGCGATTTCCTTGAGTTGATTCCAGGCCCGATCCAGTGCCGTCTTGGGCTGCGGCATCTCCTCGACGAATCCATTGGCGAGCCTGCGCCATCGAACCCATCCGCCAGGCGAGCTGAGCCATGATGTATTGCCGAACACGCGGCTCGTCCAAGGAGAGCTCGTGTGATACAAACCCGGTGTCGATCGGAGGTTCCTCAGTGAGCAACGGGCGGAGTAGCGGGTGCTGCCGGAATCGGTCTCGACGGTGGTGGGACGCGATGACTTCCGCTTCTTGCACCGGACGCGGTGTTCCGCGGGGCGCCTCGATCTCCAGGTCTCCCGACTTGGCCATGCCGACAACCCCTTGCAAAGCGTCGAGTTTCGCGTACTGCTCGAAGTTCAGCTTGAGATGCTCGAACTTCCCAGACCCGAGCTTCTCCAGGTCGCGGTAATACTCGGCGCCCTGCGCACCGACTTTGAGCGGCCGGCGTTCGTGGTCCGTAACCAGGATCCGATGGTCGGGCGGTTTCTCGTCTTCGAGCAACCGCTTCAAGGCGGTCGATGCCGAGAGGCCGACGTTGGTCACGAACAGGACGCCCGTGCTCACTTGCCTTCCATCGGGTTCCCGGCGTTCGCGAACCCGCAAGTCGTAGGGCGGCAGTCGCCCCGCCTTTTTCTGCAACCGCTCGAGGCTTCGGAAGGTGTAAGGCAGGCCGTCGCCGGAACAATGTCCCAGCAGCGAGCCGACCAAACCGGCCAGGTTGCCCGCGTCGGGAGGGAGGCTCCCGCCTTGCAGCCGGTGCTGGCTGATTTGTTCCTCGATCTTGCGATCGACGACAGCGTCGATGGCGGCCTCGAGTTGCTCTTGAGTGACTTCTGTATGCGTGTCACCGTCACGCTCGGAAGTACGGTCGTGCGGCCATTGCTTGATCCAGGCGCTCGACTCCCCATTGAACGAGGCGGCTTTGCTCCTCATCCCACGCGTCGCGGGCCCAGGTGAGTATGTCGCGAGGCCGGAATTCGAGCCCTCCGCTGAGCTGCTGATCCAGCCACGATCGTCCGAGGGGGAAAAGGGTATCGTCATGGACGCGACGACGTACCGATTCCAGCTCGAGGAACGGGTCGATGAACTGCTCCAACCGAGCTTCCAAGATCTTGCGGGAGTCGGATGGCGAGATGCGCCTCAACTCGACCCTGTACTCGGCGATCCGGTCCCATTCGGCCTCGGAGATGACGTCACTCTCTCGATAGGCGAGGAGGGTCTGTTTCACGCCGGATGTGATGACGAGCAGGTTCGAGGAATGATCCAGCAAGGCATGCAGGAACCGTGCGAGAGGTTTGATCTTATCCGGGTCGAGGTTCTCGAATTGATCGATGCAGATGACGAGCGGTTGCTGGCTCACGAGGGCCAGATGTGCGAGTGCCAGCAGGACCTGCTCGATCTCGTGGTCGTCAACCATCATAGCCGGCTTGGAGTTTTCGACCTTCAATCCAAAGGACCGGGCGATCTCCGGGTCGATCTCGTCGCCGGACAGCCAGGCGACCGCATCGGACGCCAGCCGCCTCCGAGCAGGATCGTCGGCCTTCTCAGGTCGGGCGTGACGGAAGAACTGAAATAGGACCTCGTACGCCTCCCGACCTTTCAAAGTAGGAGCGATACGCCTCCAGTGCACCTCCCTTCTTGTTCGCTCCGGAACTCGACGCCTCGAACGCCTTGTGGATGGCTCGGTCAAGGAGGCGAAACAAGGGAGTCTCGTGGAGTGGCCCGCGGCCTCCTTCCGAGAGCCGGCTCACCACGTATTTGAGCAAGTAGCGGGGTAAGCGATCGGGATCGGCCAGGATGTTGTGCAAATAGACATAACAGGCTCTCAGACCGCCGTGGCCCGCTGGCTCGTTCGCCCATCGGTAGAGGCGGGAAAGCAGGTGGCTCTTGCCCACCCCCGCACCGCCGAGCAGGGCCGCTCCGATGCCCGTCGGTGACTTCATCGCCTGGGAAGCCAGATCGACCAATCGATCAAAGCTGGCGGCGTGGATCGCTGAGACGTCAACGTCGTAGGACGATGGTTCGGTGATCCGATTGGCCGTGAACGGGTTCGAGTCCCGAACTGCGGCACAGAAGTCGTCGAGGCCGAGAGCGACGCGCCGAGTCGCGGCGGTCTTCTCGATCTTGGCGGTCGGTGGCATCGGTGTTACCTCCGTGACGCATAGACGAGCAAGGAACCGGCCTCGCGCACGCCGGACTCGCGTTCCTCATGAGTCAGAGATCCGTGGAGCCCTTCATGGCTGTCGAGCGAGAAAACCCCGTCGATCCGGAGTTGACGAAGTCCGGCGTCGAACTCATCACGACTGAACTCGGCCAGTGCCTGCCGCAGGTCGGCGAGCTTGACGAAATTGGTCGATCCGTTCCGCCGGTCCATCTGTTCGAACGCCTCGAGGAAGGACCGGGAGAAGTCGCGGGCCGGAGGAGCAGCGGGAGACGGTGTCGTCTCTCGGACGGGAGTTTGCGAGATCGCCTGGGTCTCGACGCCGTCCGTCCGCTGAGGTGCTCCGGGCCGCAGGTTCGCGACCAGGAACATCAGCGGCTCACCCTTGACCACGACCCAGGCAATGTCCTGCGGAAGATCCCGGTGAGCAACTCCGCTCTCCAAGGCCTTCTCGAAGGAGTCCTGCAAGTTGACGATGAAGCGTTTCTTCAGTTCCTCCGGCTTGAACGCGGCCGTCTCGACCGTCTGACCCTTGACCTTGCTGGCGACGGGGCTCAGCGCGAAGCGCAAGAGTGCCGGCAGCACGGAGGCGATTCCTCGCTCGAGACCCTCCTTCAGGACCACCGGCGCATCCAGGCCGGGTTTCTTGCCGGCCTTCGCGACGATGACGGCCCGATCAGCGAAAATGGCGTGGACCGCGGCCTTGGGCACATTCTTGTCGGAGGCTCGGATTTCGGAGAGCTCGGCCAGCCGACGGAAGGTCGGCGGGTAAGCTGCGGCCCCCAGGCGTCGCTGGGCCTCCAGGACCGCGAGCATCCGAGTGGCCAGCAACTCCTCTGGCTTTGGTACATCTCCCTTGAAGTACACCGGCGAGTCGAGCGCTGGCTTCTTGTCAACCTTTTTGGTGACGACGGCCTTGTCCTTGAACGCCTTCTTCTCGGCCGCTTTGACGATCAGGTCGTGAGACGAGGCCCCGTCACAGAGCTCCCCCAGGTGCTGAAGCGTCGGGGGATAGCGATCGCCTCCGAAATCGCGCTGAGAGGTGAGGACTTCGAGCATCCGCTCGGCCAACAGGGCAGCCTCGTCCACTTTCCGCGTCTTGGACATCGATCGATCTCCCCTCTTGGAGCGGCGAGACAACATTGCCGCGCTGTTATCGTCAGTTCTTGAGGTTGGCGGACGGATTCGACGTTCGCGATCCCCGAGTAGTCGGTTGTGTCAGACGCTGTTTTATAGCGATTCCTCGGGCAAAGCAAGCAAGCAATCCCACAAACCGACCCCACGACTTCTCAAACAGACGGAAACGCCATGAGCGAACACCTGTTTCCGTTGGGTGACTCCGTCTTCAGAAAATGGAGGTTACGTCCCGGGGCTGTCCCCAAACGACTTTTTCGGATTTGTAAGACCCAAAGCGCTCAAAGGTTTCTATACTGAAGGATGTCGGGTCGATCCGGTGGCGTTCGGGGTGCGCAAATAAATGGAGGAAGGGGCGGTGCGGAGATGCGGAACAAAGATCGCGAGATTCGCCAAGCGAACCCAGTGTCCGATCAATGCGACCTCTGAGCCAACACAATGATGAGAACGAAACCCGCGAAACGAAGCCAACACTGGGAGGCCTGGGCGGAATATTCTGAATTTGGCGAAAGGGCGGGGGCGATGAGACCAGCGAAATCGACGAAACGAACCCAGGTTCGTCGTCAGACCAGCGCGAAATCGACGAAACGAACCCAGATCAGGGTCCGAAGAGTAAGAAATGCGACAAACGAACCCAGGACAAGGGGTGAATAGGTAAAATGCGTCGGATTTATCGAGTAAGGGGGGCGGGCCCGTCCCCACCGAGTTGTGGCAACGAAGCGTGGCCCGACACCGACCCTGAGGGTTGCCAGCGTGAGTGGAGGAGGGAATAATGAAGGCGGTCGAATACCGATTGACGACCGATCGGCTGACGGTGGCTCGCGGTGGCCGATCTCTTGCTGGGGGTTGATCGACGGATTGGAATCCCCAGACCCGCCCGGCCTCCTCACCCAAGCCGAGTCATCCCGCCGTGACCGGACGACCCGAACACCCGGAAGATGAATCAAGGATCGTGGCATGGACCGAGATCGATCTGAGCGATCGGGGAGAAGATTCCGGACCGGACGATTCTACCGGTTGGCGCTGGCCGTTTCCTGGATCGCGGCGAGCGGAAGCCTGGATGCCGTGCCGACTCGGGCTGATGAGCCCAAGCTGGCCGGGATATCGCCGACGTCGCCGGAGGCGGTCGAATTCTTCGAGGCGCGGGTCCGGCCGATCCTGGTCGAGCGTTGCGTGAAGTGCCACGGACCGCGGAAACAGTCGTCGGGCTTGAGGCTCGATAGCCGGGCGGCGGCCCTCAAGGGGGGTGATACCGGTCCGGCGGTCGTCCCGGCCAAGCCCGAGGAAAGCCTCATCGTCCAGGCGGTTACCTACCGGCACGACGAGCTGAAGATGCCGCCGAACGGGAAGCTCTCCGACGCCGACGTCCAGTTCCTGACGCGATGGGTCGCCCAGGGCGCGCCCTGGCCGGCCGACTCGGCCAGGATTGCGGCCATGTCCCACTCGGCCGCTGCGCCGGCCCACTGGGCCTTCCGGCCCTTGCGGACGGTCCCGCCGCCTCGCGTCAAGGAGGGGGGCTGGGCTGCTTCGCCGATCGACGCGTTCATCCTGGCCCGGCTGGAAGCCGCGGGGATCGCTCCCTCGCCGCCGGCCGCGAAGCGCACCCTGATCCGCCGCGCCACGATCGACCTCTGGGGCGTTCCCCCGACCGCCGACGAGGTCGAGGCGTTCGAGGCTGACGCATCGCCGGACGCCTTTGCCCGCGTGGTCAACCGATTGCTGGCGTCGCCCCGATACGGCGAGCGCTGGGGGCGGCACTGGCTCGACGTCGCCCGTTACGCCGATACCAAGGGCTATGTCTTCACCCAGGAACGCCGATATCCTTATGCCTTCACCTATCGCGACTACGTCATCGACGCCTTCAACGCCGACCTCCCTTACGATCGATTCATCCTCCAGCAGCTTGCCGCCGATCAATTCCCTCATGAAGCCGACACCCGGCCCCTGGCCGCCATGGGGTTCTTGACGGTCGGCCGCAGGTTCCTCCTGGATCAGAACGAGATCATCGACGACCGGATCGACGTGGTCAGCCGCGGGCTGCTCGGCCTGACCGTCACCTGTGCCCGATGCCACGACCACAAGTTCGACCCGATCCCGACCGACGACTATTACTCGCTCTACGGCGTCTTTGCCAGCTCGACGGAACCGGCCGATCTCCCCGTCCTGGACTGGCCCGGAGCCGGCAAGGCGGCCGGGGCCGCCGACTTCCTGAGGAAGCTCGACGCGGCCAAGAAGAAGCGGGATGCTTACATCGCAGCGCGTCGGGATGACATTCAGAAAGACTTCGCCGCGCGGTTCTCGCAGTACCTCAAGGCCGGATACGACCTTGGCTTTGACGCGAGGAGCCAGCGGGTGGACGCCCGAGCCTTGGCCGACAAGCTGGACGCGCGGCGGCTCCGTGGCGCGATGAGGCTCTGGAAGCGGCACCTGGATGCCACGGCCAAGGCGCACGACCCGGTTCTGGCCCCCTGGCATGCCTTCGCCGCCCTGCCGCGCGAAGGGTTCGCCGCCAAAGCGGTGGAAGTCCGCCGCGGCCTGACCCATCCCAAGGACGCGAAAGCCGCCCCGATTCATTCCCTGGTCGCCCGCGTCGTGATCGGCGACACACCGCCGTCGAGCATGGCCGAGGTCGTCGCGCGGTATGTGAGCCTCTTCGGTCAGGTTGAGGGCCGCGCAAAGAGCCGGCCGCCCGCGTGGCGGGCAAGGCCGCGACGCCTCTCGCCGAGCCGGAGTGGGAGTCGCTCCGCGTGGCGATCTACCGACCCGACGGGCCGCTGGCCGTCTCGGACGATCCCAGGAGCCTGTTCCTCAACCAGACGCAACGCAATCAGCTCGCGCAACTCAATGGGGCCATCGATCGTCTGAATGCGACCGATGCGTCGGCTCCTCCGCGGGCCATGGTGCTCAACGACGCGCCCCAGCCGGTCGAGCCCCACGTCTTCCTCCGCGGCAATCCGGGTCGGCCGGGCAAGGCGGTCCCGCGTCGGTTCCTTCACGTGCTGGCTGGTCCTGAGCCGCCCCCATTCCGCAAGGGGAGCGGCCGGCTCGAACTGGCGCAGGCCATCGCCGACGCCAAGAACCCGCTCACGGCCCGGGTGCTGGTCAACCGCGTCTGGCACTGGCACTTCGGCAAGGGACTGGTCACCACGCCCAGCGATTTCGGCCTGCGGAGCGACCCGCCCTCTCACCCCGAGCTGCTCGATCACCTGGCCGCTGGATTCGTCGCCGACGGCTGGTCGATCAAGGCTCTGCACCGGCGGATCATGCTCTCCCGCACGTATCAGCAGAGCAGTGCCCCGCGGCTGGATGCCGGGATAAGAGATCCCGAGAACCGCTTGGTCTGGCGGTTCAGTCCCCTGCGGCTCGATTTCGAGGCGATGCGCGACTCGATCCTGGCGGTCTCGGGCGACCTGGACCACATGATCGGAGGCCGTCCGGTGGCGATCACCGAGGCCCCGTTCTCGAGCCGGCGCACGGTATATGGATTCATCGACCGCCAGAATCTCGATGGCCTGTATCGCACCTTCGACTTCGCCGTCCCCGACGCGACCAGCCCGCGACGGTTCGTGACGACCGTCCCGCAGCAAGCCCTCTTCCTGATGAACAGCCCGTTCTTGCACCAGCAGGCGCGCCGGCTCTCCGCCGCGATCGGGCACGATCCGTCCTTCGACCCGACCGACGACATTCGCCGGCTGTACCGTCGCGTCCTCGCTCGATTGCCCGATGCCGACGAGCTCGCCTTGGCGGCCGATTTCCTCCGCCGCGAGGCCGGCCCGTCCACACCCCAGCTCGACGGCTGGAAGCAGCTCATGAAGGGCAAGATCGGCGGCTCGCTCGCCGACCCGCCGCTCTCCCCCTGGGAACAGTTGGCACAGGTGTTGTTGTTGACCAACGAATTCATGTTCATGGAATGATGTAGGGTGCTCTGTGAGCACCAACCGCGCCCCGGGAGACCTTCGGTCGGCCGTCTCGGCGGGGTCAAGAGACCCGCGCCGAACGTGGCATTGAAAAAGGGTTGTCAATATGTCGAACCATCGGCCTGGACTGGAAGATATCGTCCTCTCGCGACGCGAGCTACTGTCCCGTTCGGGCATGGGAATGGGTGCCCTGGCCCTGGGCGGCCTGATGTCGGAAGCCGGTCTCCTGGGCCAACCGGCGGCACGCTGGCGACGTGGCGCCGAGGTCGATCCCCGCCTCGGCCAATCCGCTGCTGCCCAAGCTGCCGCCAATGCGGGCGAGGGCGAAGCGAGTCGTCCACCTCTTCATGAACGGTGGACCTTCGCATGTGGATACGTTTGATCCCAAGCCGATGCTGACGCGTCATCACGGCAAGCCGGTGCCGACGAACCTGCCCACCGAGCGCAAGACCGGTGCCGCGCTGCGCTCGCCGTTCCCGTTCCGCAAGTACGGCCAGAACGGGGTCGAGGTCAGCGACCTGTTCGCGAACACCGCCGAGATGATCGACGAGATCTGCGTGATCCGCTCGATGCACGCCGACGTCCCCAACCACGAACCGTCGCTGATGCTGATGAACTGCGGCGAGGCGCGGCAGGCGCGGCCGTGCGTCGGCTCGTGGGTGTTGTACGGCCTGGGGACGGAGAACCAGAACCTGCCGGGCTTCATCGTGATGTGCCCCGGCGGCTTCCCGATCGCCGAGTCGCAGAACTGGCAATCGGCGTTCCTGCCCGGCATCTTCCAGGGCACGTACATCGACAGCCGGCACAGCGAGATCGAGAAGCTGATCGCGCACATCCAGAACCATGCCGTCGGCCCGAAGGCCCAGCGCGCCCAGCTCGACCTCCTCGGCGAGCTGAACCGCCGCCATCTCGACCACCACCGCGGCGAGGCCGAGCTGGAAGCGCGGATCCAGTCGTTCGAGCTGGCCTACCGGATGCAATCGGATGCGGCCGATGCGTTCGATATCACCCAGGAGCCCGAATCGATCCGCGCGATGTACGGGCCTGGCGTCCACGCCCGCCAGCTCCTGGCGACGCGACGGCTCCTGGAGCGCGGGGTCCGCTTCGTGCAACTCTGGCACGGCGACGGCCAGCCCTGGGACCATCACGACGACCTCGAGACCGGCCACCGGACGCTCGCCAACCAGTGCGACCGCCCGATCGGTGCGTTCCTCAAGGACCTGAAGCAGCGCGGGATGCTGGATGACACGCTGGTCATCTGGGGCGGCGAGTTCGGTCGCACCCCAACGGTCGAGCTGCCCACCCCCGGCTCCAACCAGGGGAAGATGAACGGCCGCGACCACAATCACTACGGCTTCACGATGTGGATGGCCGGCGGCGGCGTCAAGGGGGGCTACGTCCACGGCGCCACCGACGACATCGGCTTCCAGGCCGTCGAGAACAAGGTCCACGTCCACGACCTGCATGCCACGATCCTCTACCTTCTCGGCTTCGATCACGAGCGGTTCACCTTCCGATACGCCGGACGCGACTTCCGCCTCACCGATGTCCATGGCAAGGTCGTGAAGGATCTCATCGCCTGAGCAAGTCGGGTGGCCGACAGCAATGGAGGCCCGCCTCAAAGCCCTTCACTCGGATAGCGGCCCACCGATCGCAGTGTCGCTCGCTCTTGGAGGCGTTCTCTCGCGTTGAACTGGAAGATTCGCTCGGTGACCTGACCGATTGTCGTGAGGGGTTTGATGATGACTCCATCGAGGGTAAAGTGGTCTATCCAAGCGTCGATACGGGGATTGAAGAACCGGATCAACTCATCGGTCGGCTTACAGATCGATCCCAGGTCACTTCCCTTATATCGGTTGCAAGCCAGGCAGGCGTAGGCGAGGTTTTCGGCGACGGTTTGGCCGCCGTGTTTCTCGCTCACGACGTGATCAACTTCGCATCCAAAAAAAGTGTCATCCTCATGCAGAAGGCAGTATTCGCAACGCCATTGGGCTCAGCGGATAACCAGTCGTCGCAATTCGGCGGGTATGTACGTCTGGCTCATGGCGTCAGATGCCGTCGTGCGCGGGCCTTGGCCAGTCGCATCAAATGTTCGAGCTGGAGGTAATGGTCGAGCTCCGAGGTTTCCTCAGCAGTCAAGCCGGTCGTCTTCTCGCGCGCAACCAAATCGGTGACACGCTGACGAGTGGTCTCGGATGGCTGAAACGTCGCAACGAGTTCCGAGGACGGACCGGCGGCGATGAAATCGATGAATTCGTCGTAGGCGCAGAGTTCCGTCATCTTCAAAGCCCTCTGGGAGTTGGTGAGCCCCCTCCGGAAACTCATTCGGCATTTCTTTACCCACGATGCATCCCAGTCTAACACACAGGGCGCTTGGGTGGGAACGGGAGCATCCTGTTCGCCCGGCCGATTGGTCCCGTGTGTGCCTTTGTCCAAGTGCCTTGCCTCACCGTCCGCCCGAGCTCTGGACGTATCGGAACAGGTCGCGGATCTGCGGCTCGGTCAGCTTGTCGAGCAGCCCCTCGGGCATGAGCGAGACGTCCGACGGCTTGGCGTCCTCGACCGCATCGCGGGCGACGATCGTCTTCTGCCGGTTGCTGTCGATCAGGGTCAAAGACTGGTCGTTCTCGTCGATCACAAGGCCGGTCAAGACCCGGCCATTGCGGAGGGCAATCGTCTGGGATTGATACTCCTTGCGGACCAACGCGGCTGGGATCCACCAGGCTGGTCATGAGGAAATCGAGGTCGCCGCGTTCGGAGCCGGTCAGGTCCGGTCCGATCGATTCGCCCTCGTTGAAGAGTTTGTGGCAGACGGCACAGTTCTCTTTGAAAATGGGCTTGCCACGAGCGGCGTTCCCCTTATCGCCCTCGGGGAGCAAGCCGCGGATCTCGGCAATCCGCTGTTTCTTCTCGGGCGAGCCCACCCGAGGAATCTTTCCCCACGCGGCCTCGAGCCGGGACAGGAGCGCCGGGTCGGCCAACCGCGCGACGAGCTGGACATTGGCCGGGCTCAAGTCTTTGGCGTCGATCTGGCGTCGATCGATCGCAGCCAGCAAGGCGCCCGCCCACGCTCGACGGCTACAGAGCAATCCCAGGATCCGGGCGCGAACGGTGGTCGAGGCTGACCGATAGCGCTCGATCAGGGGTGGGGCGATCGTCGGTTGAGAGTAGCCTCCGAGCGCGGCGACGGCGGCAACCTGGATCGCCACGTTCGGGTCGCGTGCGAGGATCTCGAGGAGAACCGAAAGGTCGTCGGGCCGGCCGAGCTGGCCCAGAAGCTCGATCATGGCGATGCGGTCGGACGGAACCGCGTGTGGGTCGCGAGCCTTGTGGACCGCGACCTCGATGGCCGCGGTATCGCCCATCCGGGCGGCCAGGCGGATCAACACGACGCCGGGCGCCTGATGTGCCGCGACCCAGATCCGCGCGAAAGGCCCGGCCAGCGGTGCGGGCGTCCGCGCGAGCTTCCGGCCTTCGAGCCCTTTCTCCATTCCCGCCAGGAGACGCACGACCGAGTCCGGTCCGTGCGCGGCGGCCAGCAGTCCGGCACACGCCCCGAAGTCGCTGTCGGAACCCTCCGAGGCCAACGCTCGTGCCGCTCGCTCGAGCACGGCGACGCGGACCAGGGGAAGGCGTTGCATCTCGGCCGTGCTCAAGAGCTCGACGACTCCATCGCGGTCCTGCCGCAATTGTCGCTCGAACGCCCACCAGACCAGGTTCGGGATATGGGGATCACGGAGATCCTCGTCGTGCCGGACTAGACGACCCAGGATCGGAAGCGCGTCGTCAGCGCTCCACCGCTGGCAACTCGACGCGAGCTGGCTGCGGACCATCGCGTCGGGCTCAGCCGTTGCCAGGCCCTCGAGCTTCGTCCGCAGATCCCGGTTCATCCGACGGTCGTCGCCCAGCAGCCGGATGGTCCACCGCCTCACGCCCGCCAACGGATGCCTCAGCAGTTCGCTGGCTGTCGCGTCATCAAGCCCGCCGCTGACATGGAGCGCCCAGAGGTCCCGGAGGGCGATGGTCTGGTCGCGGTCGGAGGTCAGCAGCCGCTTCAACTCGGGCACGATCGACGAATCCCGACGTTCGGCGAGGATGCGCCGCGCCTCCGCCGGGAACCAGTCGTTGGGACTGGTCCGGAGGGCGACGAGCTCGGTGGACGGGCGCTTCGACAGGTCGAACGGTTCGAGCTTTCGCCCGGTTCCATAGACCACGCGATAGATCCGCCCATTGGTCCGATCCCAGGTATCGCGCGGGTCGAGGTGGGCGGCTGCGCTGCTGATCGTACCAGTCCACGACATAGACGGCGGCATCGGGTCCGGCGAGGATGTCGATCGGCCGGAACCATCGGTCGCGGGCTTCGATGAGGGTACCGCCGTGCCGTCCGGCGAACGTCGAGCCCTTTTGCTCAAGGACGTGCCAGTAGACAGCGTTCGACAGCAGGTTGCCACCGATGAAGGCGCCGCGGAATGGCGGTGGCAAGGCGTCGCCCTTGTAGATGATCCCGCCCGGTGTGACGTGGCCGCCGTGCTTGGTCCCCTGGTAGTCGATCGGGCCGAAGTAGCCGTAAGCGTGCGGATTGTGGAGTGGCCCGTGCTTGGCGAAGCCTTTGAGGTAATAGCCGCCCTGGACCATATGGAACGTGATGTACGCGCCATTGCTGCTGCCGAAGGAGTTGCCGGTGGCGTCGAAATCGAGTCCCCAGGTGTTGCCGCCCCCCTCGGCGAACAGCTCGAACTGACGGGTCCGGGGATGATAGCGCCAGATGCCTTGCTGGAACCCGTAACCGCGGATCTGCGCCGTGACCGTGCTCCCCTGGGCTCCGTAGAGCCAGCCGTCGGGTCCCCAGGTCATCGAGTTGACCACCGCGTGCGCGTCCTGGAGCCCGAAGCCCGTGAGCAGGACCTCGGGGTCGCCGTCGGGCCGATCGTCGTGGTTGCGATCGGGGTAGAAGAGCAGGTAAGGCGACTGGCCGACGAACACGCCCCCATGCCCGACGGCCAGCGCCGAGGCCAGGTTCAACCCCTCGGCGAAGACCTTGGCCGAGTCGGCGCGGCCGTCGCCGTCGGTGTCTTCCAGGATCTTGATCCGGTCCGCGCCCGGACCCCGCGTGGTGGCGGCTCTGGCCGCTTGTCGTATTCGGTCCGGAGATACTGGTCCACTGTCACCGGCTTGAGCCCGGCCGGGTGGGGATACTGCAAGTACTCGACGACCCAGAGTCGCCCGCGCTCGTCGAAGCTGGCGGTTACCGGTTGACGCACCATCGGCTCGGCCGCGAAGACCTCGACGTGGAACCCCTCCGGAACGATCATCCGCTTGACCGCCTCTTCGGGAGTGAACCCACCGGTTACGCTGGCTTCCTGGCCCCGTGCTCCGGCGTTCGTAACGGAACAGCAGGATCAACGACCAAACCTCGAACCGCGCCGGCAATCGGCTCATCGATTTCATCCCCATACGATCTCGCCACCGCGTCCCGCATCGAGATCGCGAATTCCCGATTCTCAAATGAAGAGGACCACACGGGCGCAATCAACCAGTGGCAGCGAGCGCCACGGGCTCATGCCGGTTCCGTTGATGTAACATGGCTTGCTTCTGAACTTTGGGGCAGACAATCGCTGGTGCAGGTTGGCACGGGATGGCAGCTTTTTGGCGCGGCTCCCCCGCCTGGCCCACTCGAGCCGGAGGAGGCGAGCGCTCGCCTGCAAAGCTCGCTCGAACTTGAAGCGAAAGTGCATGGCTTCTCCTTCCCTTTGGAAGTGATCAATAATGCACTGCCACTCGTCGGTCGGTCAAGCCGAAGAGTCTGGGTGCGCGGACACATGGAGACGTAAGCCGGGTTCTTTCCGGCGACTTTCGAAGATCTGCCGTCCCTGGGTGCGACCTGTTATCATCGAGCACGACGTGTCGTAGACGGGCGTATCTCACGCTGGGCGCGGATGTCCCGACCCCACCCTCGGCCGGACCGCAGGTCTCCAGAAAGGCTCAGCCGATGCCCTCACCATTTCCCGGCATGGATCCTTATCTGGAGAATCCCGGCCTCTGGCCCGAGGTCCACCACAACCTTATCTCGGAGATCCAAGGTCTTCTGACCACTCAACTGCGGCCCAAGTATCTCGTCCGAATCGAGGAGCGGGTCTACATCGCCGACGAATCTGAGGAGACGTTCCGATCGGAATTGCGGATCCCTGATGTCGAGGTGCTCAGTCGCCCTGGCTGGGAGGAGGCGCGATTCGAGGGAGATCCCGGGTCGCAGTTGGAGGTTGCTGAGCCGATCGTTGCGACCACCTGGTTCGAAGAGGAGATCCACGAGGCGTTTCTCAAAATCGTGGAACGAGAATCGCGCCATGTTGTGGCGGTCATCGATGTGCTGAGTCCGGCGAACAAGGTGCCGAATTCACCAGGACGCGAGAGCTTCGAGCAGAAGCGACGCGAGGTCATGTACTCCCCAAGTCATTGGGTGGAGATCGATCTTCTTCATGGGAAACGCATGGTGCGTGTTCCCAAGAAGGCCGGTCCCCATGAATACCTGGTCCACGTCTCGAAGAAGGGCCTGCGGGCTCGGGGCCTGCTCTATGCCATCGGCCTGGCGCAGCGTCTCCCGGTCATCTCCATCCCCTTGAAGCCCGGGGATCCCGACGCCCGCCTCGATCTCCAAGTTGTTCTCAATGCGGCCTACGACCGCGGGGGCCTCGACCTGGAAAATGACTACCGCAAGGAGCCGCGACCGCCGCTGGACAAGAAGGTGGCGGAATGGGCCGATCGGCTCTTGCGATCCAAGGGACTGCGTTAATCTTCGCCAGTCGGGAAGGCAAGAACATCGCCCCATGGGGATAGCCACTTTCTCCTCACCTCACCCTGCTGATTGGCCTGGATCACCTCGCCGGTCGTGACATCGAGTGCTGTCAACCAGCCGCCCCGAAAGCGTTGAGCCGCGGGTAGAATGAGGAACAGGGGCCAAGAGGATTTCGTGACGGAGTAAGTCAGCCATGAGCGTTCAGATTACAGTCCAAGGGACCGTGAAGGCGGATGGTACGCTGGACCTCGATGACCGGGTCGCGATGCCGGAAGGCCGGGTCCTGGTGACCCTTCGGCCGATCGTTCCGCCCGCGCCGGACGATCCCTTCTGGCAGCGGATGGAGCAAATCTGGGCCGGGCAGCGGGCGCGTGGACAGGTCCCACGGACCAAGGAAGAAATCGATGCCGAGATCGAGTCGATGAGAGACGAGATGGAGGAGGAGTTTCAGGCGACTGAGCATCTTCAGGAGGAGTGCGGCCGAGCTCGAGGTCCGGCAGCGGCGGGTTGGGAGACCTCCGAATGATCGTCTTCCTCGATAGCAATGTGGTCGTGTACTTCGTAGAACGACCGGCGGTTTGGGGTCAAAAAGCGTCGACTCGCATCGCGGCCTCGCGTTCGGGCGGGGACCGTTTCGCGATCAGCGACCTCGTGCGAATGGAATGCCTCAAAAAAGGGGGACAGGCACCTCGAAAACTCGGAGCCAGTCCCCGTTTTTTGAGGGACTCTTAAGACCGCAGCGCCGTCGGACAGCCGTGGATGTCGCCGATAGCAAAAGTTCGGTGCATGATCTGGATGAAGATCCTCGATTCCCGACCAAGCAACTTCGGCCAAAGACACTGATTTCGGCCTTCGGCATTTTCATGCTTCTCGATGCTCATCAGTCGATTGATCCTCCCTGTGCACTTCTTCCAAGGATCCTTGCACATTCGGGTCGTGCGAGTTAGCCGGGGTTCCATTTGGGAGATGACTCACCTGTCGGGAAAGCGAGGCAAGCACGGGCCGGACCCGCGCTTGCACCCATGGGAGGCCAGAGTTGAAAAGCCCCACGAGTCTCCGGCACCACAACATGATGTCTGCTTCGAGGTCGAGCCTTGCATCGCTCTGAAAGACCCGATCAAGGGCACTCACGGTCCCGGAACTGATCGAGCATATGATGCAGAATCCGAAGAGGAGCCGTCGCCTCTCCCGCTCGCACACCGGGGCAAGGAGCGCTGAAGCAACGAGATGCGGGAGCGTGCTTTTCCACCGACCACCGCGCTGGACTTGGTGCTCGATGAGGGCATCGAGGAGGGCTTCGATGACGTACGGATCATGTTGTCGCATCAAATGAAGAAACCAGTCGGGATTCGTTGCCAGTTCCCATGCCAAGTCATCCGGCAACTCACCTGCGAACGACCGAGTCTTAATCAACAAGACGATGGCGGTTTGTGCCCGAACGGGGGCGACAGGGAGTTGCTCAAGCCATTCTCGGATTGCCGCTGGTTGGGAGCTCGATCGATAATAAGAGAGCGTCTCCTGGAAGATCGTCTTCGTCTCCTCGTCTCCTTCGTACCTATCGAGCCATACGTCTCCAGCATTGGTCAAAGAACGGTCGAAACCGTAGACTGGCTCCAATTCCCCTCGCTCTGCGGACGAGAAACCGCCGACCAATGAGACCGTAAGTACTCTCTTCACCTCCTCTGAGTTGCGCGGAATGATCCCGCACTCGACGAGTTCTTTCAAGCGATCAGCGGCCACGCAGAGGAGTGCCTGCGCCCACACGGAAGGGAGTAGAAGGGTCGCGACCCGGAACGAAGATGGAGCCACCTGAGTATGAACGATTTTCCAGATGTGAGCCGAGGCGTTCAGCTCTGGAGCAAGAGTCTTCGTCCGAATGAGTTCGAGGTAGCCAGGTCCGGATCCAAAGGCGCTCGCCACTTTCGCAGAAAGCCACCACGAAAGATTCGCAATGCGTTCCGACTCAATCCCAGGGAGCTGACATTCGAGAAAGTACGCATAATGGCGTGCAAGATCGCACATTAGATTCCACTCTTCATGCCAGCGAATCCCCTCGTGTGTGTCGACGAGTATCGAGAGAATCTCGCGGAGCTCCTTCCAGAGCTGCGGTCGCTCCCGATCGGGGACAAGAGCAGCGTTCACAACAAAGAACTGGCAGGCATGAAACCTGGGGAGGGGGCCTGGCCACCGCTCGGCCCATCGCCAGACGGCTGCCCAGAGCTCGTCATTCGACATCGAGCCGGTCCAACGATTCACGGCTTGGCCGATCCCGAGTGACGCGTCGAGAGGAAGATGACCAAGCCGCCTGTAGTATGTATCACAAGCATCCTCGAAGCCGGTTGAAGAAGCTGCGCACTCGGAGATAACCTTAAGGATCCCTCCTCGCTCCCCGCGCGGTGTCGCGACCTCGATTTGGATCGACTCTATTGACGTGAGGGTCGGCCGCAGGAGAGTTCCACCGAATGTGTTCATGCCTTCCTGATATCGGAGATGACCGCTCTGTCGGAATCCGGCGAGGTTCAGCAGAAAATCGTCTCTCACGGCATCGAAGACCTCGATGGCTGCGGGACGCCAGACGTTGGGGTCGTCCGACTTGATTCCGGCTTCGCACCGAGAAATGGCGAACTCGCTTCGCGGTGTCAGAACGGGTTCTATCAGTCCCTCCAATCGCTCGAAGTGCCCGATTGCTGCGTTTCTCGTGGCCGCATCTTCGTTCAAGAGGAGATCCTGTGGGAACGTCACAACGCGTTGGGTCCCATCGCCCTCTAGATGACAGATGATTGGACCCGGGGGTGACTTTATCCGTGTTACGTGATTGGGGTCGTTGATGACCGCGACGACGACATCATCATCGGGAAGCGTTTCACGGGGCTCCCGGTCTTGGACGAGACCATAGGGTTTCAAGATCGTGCCCGTCCGTATGTCGATGCGGTCTGAATGCTCTAGCCCGTTTCGCGTCATCTTCACTCGGACTGCGAGGATCGCACGCTCAAGCTCTTCCTCCGAATAGCCCGCGCTAAGCCCTCTTGATATCATCTGCGATTGTGGCATAATAATCAGATTCCTTCATTCCCATCGTTTCCGCGATTGAAACCAGTCCCCTGTTTGCACGTTCCGGCTTTGCGATGCAGATAGACTTTATGTGCGCGATGCTCAGGACGTACTGGTGAGAGAGCCTGAGGATCGCATTTTGTACGGTTCCTTGCATCGAAGATGGGGCCTGAGGAAGCAACTCCCGCATCGACCATTGAGTCACTTTCTTCGCCTTCTCGTTATCCCATTTCTCATCACCCCAGACCTCCATCACGAACTGCGCGACTGTTGCGGACCACCCTAAGTAAAGCGTCGAAGCAATCGAGGTCGGAGTAGCTGTTGGCTCGAAGTCAGCGGAGAGCCCCGGGTCTCGCATACAGTCGTGGATGTAGAGGGCAACCTCACGTAGCAGATGTCCTGGCGGATGGTCCGGAAATCGGTCGAGCAGGCTTTTCAGGATTTCGGCTGAAGGTAGAATGAACCTATAGCGCCATCTCATGAGCTGCAGAATAGAATCCGCGACTTCATCGGCCGTCAAGGCACCTATCTTTCCGAGCTTTTCGAGGAATCGGTCCGTCCCAAACGCGACATCAGTACGGTTCGGGCGTTCATTGGTGACCAGAGCCTGGATCACACGGTCGTTAACCAGTATCGGGGCGTCCTGCTGCTCGGCCAGGAGCGAGGCCGCCAGAACGAAGCGCATGTTATCGTCAAGGTTGGATAATTCCTCTCGCAAATGATCGGGCACCGAATGTGGAAGGAAGACAAACCTGGGATCCTCTTGAATCCGCTTCCAGAGATCGCTGTGTCGAGCCCTCACCTCTTCCTGGAACTGAAACCCCCCGAGACCCTGATTGATTACCCTTGCTTCAGAACCGAGGATTCTGACCCGAAAGGCAGCAATCACTTGGTCTAGGCAATCGACTTGGCTAAGCGTCATCAGAGTCGATAGCCGAATCCGCACGGGCGCGAAGAGCCTTGGCCCAGACTGCGGCGAATCACTCAATCCAGACGACTTCGAGCACACTTCTTGGCCACGTAGGTATTCGCCCGCTGAAAGCCATCCCAAGGCATACATCGGTTCGAAAAGATCGGCAAGGCCGAATCGGTGTCGCTCCGTTTCACTATCGGGGCAGTGCTCGTTCAACCAGCGGTGTTTCGTCCTCACACGACTCCGAATCATCCGGGTGGATAACAATCTTTCCAGCGTCGATCGCGGCTTTTAACCGTTCCAGGGCAACTCTCTGCGAAAGCTGATGAGGAATGAGCTTGGACTTTTCTCGCAGGACCCTTTCGAGATAAATGGGAGGGATCAGTATCTTCCCGAAGTAGTCGACGGCTTTTTCCAGATGTCCCAGGGCGTGGAGAGTCATGAGCGCGGTGAGATCGATCGCGATAGCAGTCGCCTGATCGGGGCATTCGACCCTCAGAAGGGATCTCCCTTCATCCTTTCCGTCCGAAATAACATGCCCGTTCGTGGCGTAAATCGTGAACTCCGTCCGCTCTCTCCCCTCATCGGGAATCCAGGGGAGTTCTCGGGTCCTGCTTGCCCACGCAAGGTAGGGAACCCTCCCACGCGACTCCTCGTGAAGGAGGAATGGAACGCGCCCCCGGAACACTTCCTCGAAAATGGCATCTTCATTCTTCCGATGCTTCAGGAGGAAATGGTTTGCTTCCTCAATCGATACCTCTGTCACGATCTTATACGCCATCTTCCCTTCGGTCTGAAGCTGACGCAGCCGACCGAGCGCAAGACTTCCAGCCTTATCTTGGCGGGCATTGTAGGCGACCGACAAATACGACTGGACGAAGTCCGGTTCGTCCCAGAAACGCCTCCGCATGTCGTCCAGACTCTTGAATGCGTCATAGGGTCTGTTTGACTGCGCGGAGCACCTCCGCGCGGCCGAGCACGGCCGCGAGCGGTGGATCGTCCCGTGCACAAAGCGCGTTATAAACCTTGAGGCTACCCTCCAAGTCGTTCGATAGTGCGAGCGAAGCTCCCTCATTCAGCGAGTGAGAGATGTTCTCTGGCTCCGCCTCACTGAGAATCCGGAACTCGGACGCAGCCTTCCGAAGGTCGCCGACCTTCGCGAGTGTCATCGCGAGATTTGTTCGTGACCTGACATCGCCGGGATCGAGGGCGAGCACTTTCTCGAGGGCGTCCCTCACGACGTCGTACCGGCCCTGGCCAAAGGCAACACTCGCGATCTGACGGAATAGGTCGGTCGTGGGTACGTGTTTGCTTGCTTCGACAAGCCTCTGTATGGCCTCATTGGTTTCGCCTTTCTGAAGTTGGAGGTGGGCGTAGAGTTGAAGCCAGCGCGGGTCGTTCTCGTCGTGAAGGTCCTCGAGGATCGCCCCCGCCACTTCAGGCTTCTTTGCGGCCAGGTAATGGTCCGCGAGGTGAAGTCTGAGAGCTGTCGGGTCGTGACCGAGGAGCTGTCCCGCTACCTGGTCAAGTCGGGCCAAGGCAGAGCCGTCGAGTTCCTGGGCGAAGTGATGGAGCATGCCGAATAACTGAAGCCGCTGGCTTCTTGAGAGGCTATCTCTCTCGATGTGGAGGCCCTTGTCGAAGGCCTCTGCGACCTTTCCCTGCTTTCTTCCTTCGATCTGGATGGCCAGTATCTCGGCATCGAAGACGCCGGGGTGCTCGTCGCGTAGCCTTCGCGGAAAGTCTGCACTAGCCTTGAGTCCCGTCTCCAAGACGAACTGGGCGAGTATCAAGGGCACCGGTCTTCGCGTCTCGAGTAACGCCGCAATCTCTTCTGCGTCCGTGCGTCGCTGAAGAAATAGATAGGAGTGGAGGGCGAACCGTAGAGCATGCTCCTCGAGCGCGTTCTCGACGCGCTCGTTGCCCTTGACCAGGTAGATGAGGGGAGCCAGGACATGCAAGATGTCATCGAGTTGCGATCGTTCCTCCTTCGTGAGCTGCCCCGGCAGAACCGCCTCCTTGCCTCGCGCTCGGAAAATGGCCACGAGTCCGGAATCGGCGAAGCAGACGATGCAGCGTCTCTTCACCTTCGGATCGCAGAGCGATCCGGACCATTCGATGATAGACCGCGCCGCGTCGAATTCTCCGTTTTGGACGAATACAGTGACCGCCCTCTCACACCACTCTTTTTCCGGTGGCCGTCCGCGGACGAGGTCAGCCGCCTCCCGGTGACGAGCCGCATCGATCAAGATCGCGAGCCGTTCACGGATTGCAGACGGATTCTCCTTCCTCTCCAAGCGCGCGAGTGGCCCGTCGGGGCCGCCATCGATCGAGTCGATGTAGGCCTCGAGCGCCTCCAGTCGATCTTTAGCATCCTGGTCAGAACCGTGCATCCTTCGCCTTCTTCAGAAGGAATCGTGCTTTCACCGTATTCGCTGCGGGATCTCCGAGCTGCCTAGCGAGCTTCAACTTGATCACCTCCACATTTGCGAGGAGCTCGTATGCCTCCGATTTGGTTCCGGAGGTGAGGGCCGATTCCCCCTCCGGGCCTAGAAGGTTTTCAAGCTCGCGGGCAATTTTTCCCGCACTCTCGTACTCTAGGACGTCAAGCAGTTCCTGAATCTTTCCCATCAGCTCCGTAACAGTGCCGTCCACTTGCTTGGCCGCGGGCGTCTCCTTCCCCGCGAGGGTCAGGATCTTCTCCAGCTTGGCTGGTAACTCCTTGCTTATTAACTGTTCCAGTGACGCGAGCTCGTCTTCCAGCCTGAGCGACTGACCCTCGATTCCGGTCAAGGCCCCGTCGTTCGCCGAGTTGAGCTGTGAGTCGGCTGAAACTGAAAGCACATGTCGCCCCGCCGGTTCACTTGCAACGGTCCCCGGCGGGGCTACCGAGGGTGGGGATCGAGTTCCTGAATCAAGTCATCCCACCCGAGATAATTAAACGCATCTCGAAGTTCTTGGAGCCGTCCACGCTGTTCGAGCCAGTCGAGGATTCTCCGCGGCTCGTTGCCTTTGTCGAATTTCGCCTGGTCCGGAAGCGGGATTTCCAGATAGGTCGCGAGGTCCTCCCAACGAGTAACTAGGCGGTTGATGATCCCAAGCCTCGCCTGGCCGCTCAGTGACGTTGGTCGTGGCTGCATTTTCGAGGGAGGAACAGAACCCGCTTCCAAGAAAGCAGCCTTCTTGCCGCCAAGATAGAGGGCCAGGGGAAAATTGTTCTCCACCTCGTGTGCCTTGAAGATTGGGTGCTGGCTTGTCGTCCGCCCGGGCACCTTGTCAGAGACGTAGTGGAACACGTCGAAAACGCGGATGACTCCGTCCCCGTGGCTCGGTGCTCCGCCTCGTAGGGCTTCGAGCAGATAGTGCGTGAAAAGGCTGTTCTGCATGTCGTTGAGGACGTGCGAGAACTCGCTCGATCGCGAGGACGCCATGATGCCCCGCCCCGCTCCCTTGGCGAGACTGTCGTAGGTCTTCTCGTCAAGACCGGCCTTGAGGTCCGAAAGTGGGGCGAGAGCTTTTAACTCCCCTGCGCCCGCGGAGTGACAGGCGTCTAACAAGACAACGAGCCTCTGCGCCGGAACCTCCTTGAAAAGGGTTGTAAGCTCGTGGCAACCGAGAGCCGTGTCCCGAAGTCGGTCAGGATCGCAGTTGACGGGGCAAAGATAAGTTCCCGCGTCCGGCCCGCTCTCTCTTCTTACTCCGTGACCCGAAAAGAAGACGACCGCGGTGTCGTCGCGGACAGTCGCCTGAACAAGGTGACGCAGTCTCTGGCGAATGGCATCGCCCGTCGCGTCGCCGTCAATTAGGACTTCGACGTTCGACGGAAGATACCCACAATGGTCCGCCGATTGGAGCAGATCCGCGACGTCTCGGGCATCCTTCAGGACCGTCTCGGGAAGCCTGTTGACGTTGAAATAATTCGCGATCCCGATGACGAGGGCGTGCCCGTGAGGGAAGCGTTCGGACATAAATACCTCATTTCCCATATTCGGCCAACCCACGACTACATGTTGTACGTCATAGAGACAGAGCGCGGCCGCTGGTGAGACGCCTGGGAGCAAATCCAAGACTCTGGGAAGGAACGTAGACGGGTCGAATGCTTCCCCAACTCAGATCAATCGGGCACGGTTTTGGCAATTGGTGACTAAATAACGTCCGTGTGGAGCGTGCTCAGTATCGCGTCCGCCATAAGCCCAGGGAATCCCAAGCCAGTGATTGCCTTTCCAGAATACCATACGCCGGCCCGGGCACCAAACCGTAGGGCCCCAGGGACCGGCAAAGAGGACGCCGCAAGCCGCTAGTTTTCCATGATTCGGGGCACGCGACCTGGCTTCCGGACTGCTCTTGTCCCCCTGACCCCGATTTCTGAGGCCGAGATCTCTAACCGACCAGCTCCCGGATCGGCTCACCGCGTTCGATCAGATAAGTGGGCCGTCCAGTCCGATCTTCGAATTTGACGGAGCGGCCATCGATTCCGAGGTGGTGGTAGACCGTCGCGGCGACGTCCTGCGGGCTGATCGGGCGGTCAACGACGTACTCGCCGCGCGGGCTGCTCCGGCCGATCGCCTGGCCCATCTGCATCGATCCGCAGGCGAACAGCACGCTGAAGGTCTGGCCCCAGTGGTCGCGACCGGCGTCGCGGTTCATCCGCGGGGTGCGGCCGAACTCGCCCATCGCGACGACCAGGGTCGATTCGAACAGCCCGCGGGCGATCAGGTCGTTGATCAAGGCCGCGAGGGCGCGGTCGAGTGGAGGGATCAGCTTGCGGGCGCCTTTCATGATTGCCTCCTCCACTCACGCTGGCAACCCTCGGGTCCAGTTGCGGTCCACGGCCTTACGGCTCTTGAGCAAGAGTCAGGCGCTTCACTCCTGGCCACCGCCCGTTTCGAGGTTTCGGAGTTCCTGCTCGATCCTTGCGAGATGGCCCGGCGGGACGAACCCCAGCACCTTGATGACGTCGCCTTGATCGACACGCGCCAGCCAGTTGCATTTCGCGACATTGGGCTTGTTCAGGCCGGTCCTGGGATGACGCGGCCGTTGCCAGGGAAGCGGAATGTGGTGCGACGGGCGCGGGTCCTCGAGTTGAGTCGAGACGCAGACAACGCGGAGCTTCTCTCCCGGCACGATCTGGTCGGTCGGGGACAGGATCACTGCGGGATGTGGCTCGATATTGCCGCGACCGTCGGCTACCGGAACCAGGATGATCTGTCCATACTCAAAGGGCATCCGACCACCCGGGCTCGTTGCCCCATTCGGCGGGAACAGGATACCGGTCGATCAGGGCATCGAGCGATTCGTTGCGAAGCGCCGTCCTCTCGATCTCGGCCCTCGTAGCGGCCTCATCGGTCTCATCGAGTGCCTTGGCCTCGAAGAGGAAGAGGCGACCATCCGGCATGACGGCAATCATGTCGAGGTTCCGCTTGAGGTCTTCAACCAGCTCCGAAAGCTTGTCGTGCTCGATGACGAGGCGGGGATGGTCAGCGACCTCAGCACGGAAACGGCCCTCTTCGGTCCTGTCGATGGTGATCGTTAGTGACATGGTTTAATCCCTATCGGTTCGTGTTTCAGTTCATAGGTCCTCTGCACCGCTTTCACCGTGGCAAACGCTCGTTCCCGGACCCCGATTCCTCGAGCCAGAACCTCTAACCGACGAGCTCACGGATCGGCTCACCGCGCTCGATCAGGTAGGTGGGGCGGCCGGTGCGATCCTCGAACGTGACGGAGCGGCCATCGATGCCGAGGTGGTGGTAGACCGTCGCGGCGACGTCCTGCGGGCTGATCGGACGGTCCAGGACGTACTCGCCGCGCGGGCTGCTCCGGCCGATGACCTGGCCCATCTGCATCGATCCGCAGGCGAACAGCACGCTGAAGGTCTGGCCCCAGTGGTCGCGACCGGCGTCGCGGTTCATTCGCGGGGTGCGGCCGAACTCGCCCATCGCGACGACCAGGGTCGATTCGAACAGCCCGCGGGCGATCAGGTCGTCGATCAAGGCTGCGAGGGCGCGGTCGAGCGGCGGGATCAACTTGCGCGCCCCCTCCTCAGTCTTGAGCTGCGGGGGCGTTCCATGGTGATCCCAGGGGACGCAGTTCACCGTGACGAACGGCACGCCCGCCTCGACGAGCCGGCGGGCCAGCAGGGCGTCTGGCCGAACGTGTGGCGGCCGTAGCGGTCGCGGAGCACCGCCGGCTCGGCGTTGATGTCGAACGCGCGCGTCACCGATTTGCCTGTCATCATGTCAAAGGCGCGCTGGTGGTAGGCGTCGAGGTCGCGGAGCACCGGGTCCTTGTCGCGGCGGAGCTGGTCCATCGATTCCAGGAAACGCCGGCGGTCTTCCAGGCGGCCGAGTGAGACGCCCTTGGGCATCGACAGGTTCTTGACGCGGAAGCCGGGGTCGTTCGGGTCCGACTCCACGATGAAGGGGTTAGCGTAGCCACCCAGGTAAGCGGCGTAGTGGAACAGGTTGTCGGTCCCGCCTCGGAGGTGCGGCACGGCCACATACGGGGGCAGGCCCGCGCCTCCGTGACCCAGGAGCCGGGCTACCGCCGAGCCCATCGACGGCCGGCGCTGAACCGTGTTATCGGAGGCGTTGAAAGCCGGCCCCTCGTAACCGGTCAGCATCCAGTGGTTGCCCTTGGTATGGTCGCCCGTCCCGTGGTTGACCGTCCGGACGATGGCCAGCCGATCCGTCCGTCGGGCCTGCTCCGGCAGCAACTCGCTGAAGTGGACTCCCGGTAGGCTGGTGGCGATCGCACCAAACGGACCGCGAAACTGTTGCGTCGCGTCCGGTTTGGGGTCCCAGGTCTCCATGTGACCGGGGCCGCCGCTGAGCCAGAACAGGATGACACTTCGGCCTCGAGCGGTGCCGTCGGCCGCGCCGACCGCTCGAAGCTTCAACAGATCCGGTATCGCCAGACCTCCCAGCCCGAGCATGCCCGCCTGGAGGAAGCTGCGCCGGGTGATCCCATCACAATCCTGGGCGCCGCCGCCGAGAATCTTGAGCATGGCGTCCCCTCGCCAACTGCATGATGTTTAACATTGACCAAGTATCGACGCGACGGGGACCCTCGTCAAGTCCGCATCTCCTTCCGAATAAAAGGGGTATGCCGACCGAATTACTTCCGTCGTGATGGTATCATCGACCGTATCGAGAAGTGTCTCGGAGGGTCCGCAATGAGCACCAGGGTTGGCTGGGGACTGGGCCCCGTCTTCGTCTACGAGTGGATTATCGGGGCGAGGCGCTGGCAGGTCTATGCGCTGCGGTCGCTCTTTGTACTGAGCTTGCTGGCCGCCCTCCTGGTGGTGGGAATGAAGCGGGAGGTGGTCGTGGTCCCTGGCCCGGCGGGACTCCGCGCCCTGGCGCAGCTCGGCGAAGGGCTCTTCGTCGCCATGATCGGCACGCAGTTGACGCTGGTGCTGCTGGCCGCGCCGGCGGCGACCGCCGGGGCAATCTGCCTCGACCGGTCGCGAGGGACGCTGACGCACCTGCTGGTCACGGACCTCACCGACGGCGAGATCGTGCTGGGGAAGCTGGCCGCGCGGCTGACCCCCGTCTTGACGCTCGTCGCCTGCGCGTTGCCGGTCATGCAGATCCTCACCTTGCTGGGCGGGGTCGATCCGGCTGCGCTGCTCGAGGCGTTCGTGGTGACGCTCGGCGTCGCGGTGCTCGGCTGTTGCCTGGCCCTGGTTTTCTCGATCTGGGTCCGCAAGACACACGAGGCGCTGCTGGCCACCTATGCGGTGTGTGGCTTGTGGCTGCTGGGCGCTCCGATGATCGACCAGATCAACCGGTCGAGCGGTTGGTCGCTGGCCGTGCCGCCGCTCACGACTGATCCGTACCGGCTGTCCTTCGCCCCGTACTGGCGGCCGGGCTCGGTGAGCTGGCACGACTACCTGGCGTTCCTGATCGTGACCTGGGGGATCTCCGCCGTCCTGGCCGGGTTCGCGGTCCGGTCCATGCGACGGGTCTGCACGCGCGAGGTGGCGCGTCGGCGGCGTCCGGTAGCTGGCGTCGGGGCGATCGCCATCCGGCCGTACCGGATCCTCGGCTGGTCGGGGCCGACGCTGGACTGGAACCCGATCCTCTGGCGCGAGTGGCACCGAAACCGGCCACAGCGTTGGGCGCGGATCGTCGCGATGACATTCGTCACGGTGTCACTGGTCTTCAGCCTGCTGGCGATCCGCACGGGCGGCCGAAGCGGACTAGCGCCCTGGGTCAATGCGTTCCAGCTTTCCATCGGCCTCCTCTTCTTGAGCGTGACCGCGGCGACTTCGCTGGCCGAGGAGCGGGTCAGCGGGAGCCTCGACGTGCTGATGTCCACGCCGCTGACGACCCGGGAGATCGTGCTGGGCAAGTGGCTGGGCACCTACCGCCTGGTCCCACTGCTGGCGGTCCTCCCGGTGGTGGTCGTCCTCGGTGTTCCCGAGGCTCGTGGGGAGAGATGGCCGATGGCCATTTTGATGGTCGCCTTCGTGTTATCCTCCGGCGCGGCGGTTACCAGCCTCGGCCTGGCCATGGCGACCTGGTGCCATCGGCTCGGCCGCGCCGTGGGTCTGACGGTCAGCCTGTATATCCTCGTCACGGTCGGCTGGATGTTCGGGATGATGGCGATGCTCAACAATGGCCCGGACTCGAGACACCTGATGATGGGCAGTCCCTTCTTCTGGGCTGGCATGGTGACGGCGCATGTGAGTGAGGGCCCGCGCGAGGATTCCTGGGGCTGGGGCATCATCTGGACCGGGTCGTACGCGCTGACCGCCCTCGGGCTCCTGGCCGGGACGCTGGCGACGTTCAATCGCTCTCTGGGTCGAGTCGAGAGCCGCCCTGTCCCGCTTTTTCCGGGCTCCGCCGAACGCCGATTTAAGAAGGCCTCTTCCCGTCTGATGGGTTTTGACTCTCAAAACCGGTAACTTTCTCGACTGTCGATTACCGAATCTGGCAGTCAAAACCCATTCGGATGACCACCCCAGGGTAGAGTCCGCCTCAGGATGGCAGGGGTTGACGACTGTCTGTCCCCGTTTGCCATCTCCCCGTTTGTCACCCGGGCGATTCTCGCCCCCCCCTTCTACAATACCCTGACGACGTTCGCCTGGACCGTGACGGTCCTCCGCGAGCCGACCGGGTGAATGCCACAACCAGGTAGGGCGATGAAAAAGGCTACGGAATGGCCGATCTCCCATGTCGAGCGCCCGAAATGGGTTTGCGAACCGAATCCGTCCTTGGGGCGACGCCGTTTTTCCTTACGAGGAGATCTCCGAAGTCCGAGACCCCGAGCCTTCGTATGATGACCTACGTGCTACCTCCCTCGAAGTCGTCACGGCTGCGTGCACAGGCTCATCAACCTTGAAGGTCCAGATCCCGCGTGACAGATTGATCAGGCGCAGATTGCTCTCGGCCTGGTCCGACTTCTTTTGCTCGTCCATCACCTTGCTCCTCGAAACCCGCAGGCTTGATTGCAGGGCTAGGGGTGGAACATCCATAAAATTCTACCTTAAAAAAACCCCGGCAATGGGTCAAGGGACCAAAATCGTTGGGGGCCCGGGGCTACTGACTTCATCCCCGTCCCGCGGTCGACCATCTCCCACCCCATCTGTCCAGAAGTAGATCCAGACGACCTTGAACGGACGTGCAGATGGGGTGCAACCCCCCATCCGGCCTGGCTTTATGGTGGGTTGCACCCACCCTACACCAGTGGTCCTCACCTTTCTGGGCCAGGAGTCGGAACGATTGCGGTTAACAGATAGCCTCTGAGAAGTCTTCGCAGCCTGGAACAGATTATCGTATGGGGGGAAACCCCAAGCGGGTCAAGCATGCCATCCAGCGTCGATTGATGCATTCATTGAGCCGGTCTATGGCTTCGGGCTTTTCGCTGAAGAGTTGAAGGCAACTGACCGGGGAATTGGATACCAGGGCGACGACACCGACGGCGAAGTTGTCGACCGGGTCACGCCGGCGCAGGGGGAACGGCAGGATATACTGCACGGACGGTTCCACCTTGTCGAAATAATAGGTCCCGGCCTCCCGGCTTGGGCGGGAGAAACCGATCATCCGGCGGAGCCGGAACGCTGTCCCGACGCCATCCCGTCCCCATTCGACCTCCGCCGGAAAATCCGTGCGACAATCCTTGGATCGGTCAACGCGGACCAGCCGCTTCAGTTCTCTGTGATAAGCAAAGACGTGGATGGAGAGTTGAGTGTCGTTCCACTCGGAGCCAGGCAACACCGCCTGTAGCCCGTCGGGATTCCGGAAGAAGGATTCCAGGTCGGCGATGAACCGCTCGACTGCCGACCGCTTGGTCGGGTCGCCCTGGGGATTCAGCAGCGCGTTTCGTTCCGCTCGAAGCTGCCCGTGCTGCTGGATCGTCTCCTGATCCGGCAACTGCCACTGGAGCGAATACGTATACTTTAGCGGTGGACGATAGACGCTCAGAATGGCCTCCGGTTTCGTGCGTCCCAGAGGCATCCGATCGAGCCCCCAGTAATCGAAGTTGACACGGTCCGAGTCGCGTTCGAACGTGTCGGGACGGCCGTGCTCGTCGGTCACTCCGAGGTTGACCTGCTTGAAGATCTCGGGGTTCCCATGGAACTGGGCCCGAATCATCAGCCGGTCGCAACGGATGTGGATGGGCTGCTCGATCTCGTCGACGGACAACTGAGTCGCGTTCTGCGGCGCTGACGACGGCTTTACCGGTGTGCGCCTCTTATCTTCGACGCTGGAGAAGAGCGTCCCGGTCGCCCTCCACCGCCATGACAGGTCGATCGACTGCCTGGAGGTCAGTGGGGGGTAGAAGTTGATCGTGTACTTGAACCCCTTGTGCTGGTCGTCGTTATCTCTGATGATTTCTCTCTTGAGCACTGGGATCGACGCGCCCCGCAGCCCCCGGACATCGAAGTCCGAGATAATCAAGGTTGGCCCCTCGGCGGGCAGCTCCCACATGGCAACGTCCTTGCCGTCGTCGCTTCTGAGGCCGAGAATGACCTCCCGAGCATCCAGTGAGTTCACGGGCAAGTCGTGCCCGTCCTCGAGGATGACGTCCCATTCCTGGGACCACTTGTCACAGCGGAGGTTCTTACCGCCGCCGCGCTGGTGCTTCCAGCGGCGGGTCCGCACCAAGTCATTGGAAGCGGTTTGGAAGGGTGTGACCTCGCCGCTGCCCACCTCGACGGCGCACCCGCCGACCACGTCAGCGTCGCGAACCTCGATGAGGTTGTAACCCTGTCTGCCATTGGGTTCGTGTTTGAATGAGGACCCGCACCCAATGACCTCGAGCCAGCCCCCTACCGAGGCCGGGCGGGCAGTGTTCGACACCTCAGCCTCAGCCTCGTCGTAGACGCGGCCGTGGAGGGCATAGCCGACCTCGTGCAGATGCCCGTGGAGGACCACGCGGAAATCTTGCGCGAGCAGGTCTTGCAGGAATGTTCCGGCATTCAGCAGGCTCATCAATGCGGCCGAACCGATCAGTCGGTATCCGAGTATCTTCTCATACCACGCCTCAGGATCAACCTTTTCGGCTCGAGGTACGGCGACGGGGTTGTGGTGAACGAGCGCCACTCTCAAGCTCCTCCGCAAGGCTTCGCGCGCCTTCCCGTCGAGGTCCCCGATTTTCGCCAGCAGACCCTGCTGGAAGACCGCGACTGCGTCTGGGGCGACGGTGCCGGTCGCCGCGAATCCGAAGTGGTGAAGGGGAGAGACGGAGTCGAAACAGCCAACGATGAGGCCGAGCTTGGGGTAGTAAGCATGCCGGTTGTAGGGCGCGAATAGGTCGTCGAAGACCTTGCGAAGGCGGCTGCTCTGGACGAGTCCCTTGCGCCGGACGTCGTGGTTGCCGGGGATCACGCGGAGGCCGTCGTTGGGGTCGATCTTCAGCGACTCGCAGAGGAATAGTAGATAATCGCGGGCCTTCTTTCAGCGCATCTTCGTTCTTCTGGTCGCTGGCCTCGCCGCCATCGGCGAGATCGCCCGTGACGACGACCAGGTCGATCCCTGCTTTTGGGTCCACGCCTTCCCTCTGCCCGAGGCTCGCTTCGAGTTGTTTCAGCGAGTGATCCTTGGTGCTTCCCTCGATGGCGATGTCGGCGGAAAAATGGAGGTCCGAAAGTTGAAGGATGGTGAATGTTCCGGGTCGCTCGAACCGAGACTCCAACTGAGATACTTGAAATAGAGGTGGCATCAGGAATTGTCCTGTAGGCCGTGGGAGTGGAAGGCGAAGGGCTGTCCGAAAACGCCCACGAGCTTCCCGAAACCCTGAAGAACCGAGGTTTGCGACTGCTCTCAGATTGCTTCGCGCGCCGCAACGAGGCATGGAACGCCTGAACCCTACCGCAGCCCCGCCATCGGGTCGTTTCCCAGGCGCTGACGTTCCACCGATCCGCCGATTGTACGCAAGCACGGATCAATAGCAATAATCTCGCGCCGACCTGGCGCGACGTGGAAGGGGAGCGATTGATAGTAGGGCCCGGCTTCACCGGTGTTCTGGAGAGAACCGGTCACGTCACGCCGGGGTTGGGTAGGGGCCAGTAGGGTGCCTGTGAGCACTGAGCCTTGCTGCCGGACCGGCCTGGTGCTTACAGATTGCCCTGCTTAACCGCCTAGTGGTCGCTCTCCTTGCGCGGCGATCAGGAACCTGGACCAACTCCCCTCGACCTCCTTGCCCATGCCACCATGCCGTCGATGTTGCCCTCGACCATCTGCTTCGCCAGGGCATTCGCGCCGGAGGTCAGAGAGATCCACTGAAGCGCATTCACATCGGACCGCCGGGGCCAGGAGCTCGAGCGCGTAACCCACCACGCCCGGGGCCGCGAACCACGCCCCGATGTTGAAGTCACTGCGCGCGCCCGCCTTCGGGCTCAGAGCCGCGGTCTGGTCCTTGAGCAGGTACCAGTAGACGACCCGGTATCCCTTGAACGTCCCCGCGTCCACCAGCACCAGGTCCTGCTGGACCTTCGCAATCCCGGGGACGCTGATGAGCTGGAAGAATCGCACGGACTCGGGCCTCGTGAAGGCGGGATCCGGCTCGGACCGGCACGCTTCGACGTGGGCGATGTGAGTCGCGTAACCATCGACGTCCCTGATTCGTGCGATCAACTCCCCGGGATCGGCGCCCGAGATCGCTTTGAGTCCGATCGCCTCGTGGGTCGCCTTCCCCTTCCACTCCCAGTGGAAGAAGTGGTAGCCGGTGACTCCGGAACCGTTCTCCGGGACCTTCTCCAGCATCCGTGCCAGAAACTCCTGGACTTCTGGCGGTGCAGCATCCAGACCAGACGGACACACGGGCTTGAGGGCGATGTGCCTCACGGTCAACGGGTCCGGCTCCCGCGGCGGCCTCGGGGTGAGGCCGGCGACGAGGCCCGCCAGCAGACCGAGAGACAGGATCAGGTAGGTCAGCTTCCTCGCTGCGGTCACGATCGAGTTCCTTTGCCGCCTGAAACCAGGACCGTGGTCTCAGCGGTCACGGACTGGAGACCGGCTTCAGCAGACCCTGGTTGTTCAGAGCCCCTCAAAAAAGGGGGACAGGCACCTCGAAGACTTGGAGCCAGTCTCCGTTTTTGAGGGACTCTGAGCGATGGTCCTCGGATTCTCGCAGGAAGTCGCCCTGACATCAACAGGCCGATCAACGACACCGGCCGCTTCCGAGGTCGGGACGATCGGTGCTCAACATCGTGCGCGCTCTCCGGAGTCGCGCGGACCGAAGACTTCGAACGTCGCGGCCCGCGGAGGCTGACCTCGACGCGACCGCGAAGGGTTTGGAACCCGGGTCACCTCGCGGTACATTGGAAAAGTCCCCAGGGGAGGGCTGGGTCGTGCCCGCGTTGCCCCGAGTGGGACCGTGGTCTATCGGAGCCACTACCATGTTCCGGCTCGTCTCCCGAAGCCTCTTCGTTCCTCTCTTTGTGTTCGTCAACGGTCCGGCAGTGAGCCTGGCCGACGACGATCCGCCGAAGGTCGACAGCTCCTTGCATTTCATCGCCGATTCCGAAACCATCTTCGTCAATATCGATAACGATCCGCTGGTGGCCTGGGTCCAGCCGATCTTCGCGGTCATCGATCGTGAGTTTGGCGGCGAGGCGAAACCGCGGACGGTCGTTTTCGAGGCGAGGCTTCACACCGATCGGCCCGCCGACGTGTCCGTGTCGGGCCGGCCTGCCCTTACCGAAGGCCAGACCAGGGCCGTGCGCGCGTCGGCCGACGTGGCGAAATCACCGCGAACGCGCGTCGTTGACGGCACGTTCCGGATCGTGGCCAAGGTCCAGGGCGGCACACCGGACGATTCCGGTCCGTTGGTCCCGCCGCTTCCCACCCTGGGCGATCGGAAGCTCGCACGATTCCAGCCCCTGAACGGTTCCCAGAAGCTGGCCGCCCTGCAACGCTGGGCACGGACCGAGGCCATTCCGCTGATCGCTGAGTTCGCCGCGCACCGGGATCATCCCCGGGACGCGGCAGTTCGCAACTTCGCGAAGGCGCTTCGGACCGTGCCGCGAGACGGGCCGGTCGACGTCGCAGCGCTGACCGACAAGAACCGCGATTTCTGGCGGGCGATGATGACGGCGCCTCGCGGCGATCCACTGCTGCCCGCGGCACAGGTGGTGCTGCACGTGGCCAATGGCGAGATTCGCTGGGCGAAGCGGATCGCCGACGTGATCGACCTGTTCGACGGTCGCCAATCGGGTTCCAGCTCCGTGCTCGCCGATTTCCGATGGATGACGGACGTCTTCTACCAGGAGCAAGCCGATCGCATCCGAAAAGGCATCGCGCTGAGCGATCAGAAGCAGTTTGACGCGGCGATCGGGATTTATGACGCGGTCTTGAAGGACGACCCGAAATCGTCCTGGGCGCTCTACGAGCGGTTCCACACCATGCAGATGAAGGGGCTCACTGCGAAGGATCCTCTGGACCGGGTGATGGAAGGCTGGCCCAAGGTCCGCAAGGCGATCCTCGACGTCGATCCGATGTTCGCGACGATGGCCGTCGCGGACAGCCCGAACGCGGCCTACGACCTGCTCCTGCGCAAGGAAACCGAGGAGCTTTTCCGGGAGGGCCAGTCGCCGGGCCACTCGGCCGTTCGCTACGCCGAGATCGTCCTGGAGCTCGGCCAGCCGGGGTTTGCCGCGATGCTCTACTGGAACATCGCGCGGCACATGCGGCCCTCTGATTACGGAGACCGAAAGCTGACCGAGGACATGTACTATTGTCTGGAGTTGCTGGGCCTCAAGGATCTCAAGAACGGCGTTCTCGCCAATCCCGCCGCCGTGTTCCAACGGATCGATGCCGAGCGGGCGAAGCGCAAGCAGGAGAGTCCCGCGTTCCGTGCCCTGGCTGAGCCGAAGGAGGCCGAGAGTGTGAAAAAGACTCCCGACCGCTGAGCTCAATGTGGATCGGGTGGCTTCGGGCGGAATCTCGGCGTGAGGGCAGGATCGGCTGAAATCGGGACAACCGCCCATGGGCCGCACGAGTTCACCGCTCGCCGATCGACAGGACCACGGAAGCGGATCGGAGACCAGAGATTTGGAACACGAAAAACACGAAAAACACGAAAAAACTCAGATATCGCGAGAACAAAACCTGAGCGAGCCAGCAGTCTCCTGTTCTGGTGGGTGGTCATTTCGGATAATGACCGCAGGGATCCGGTACGAGCTCGAAGCGCCAGCGAGTGGATCCGGCCGCTACGATCCATTCACTCGCAAGCGCTTCGGGCTCAAATGAGGAGTCTGTAACCCAAGCGTTCGGCGCTCTAATGACTCCAGGGTCCGACCTGTTCGGGATCGGCGCCGGGCGGGTTCAGCGAGTCGATGGCGAAGTCGTTGGGCCGCAGGGGAACGGTTCGCAGGGCGGGGTCGATTCGGTAATGGAGCGCGGTCCGGATCGGGTCGCGCTCCTGGGCGGCGACCTTCGACCAACTGTCCAGGTCGGTGGCCTCGGCCGAGAGGGCGGGCGTGCCCTCCCTGGAGAGGACGATCCAGGAGTTCCCGCGGATCTCGAACTGGTTTCCCTCGCCGTGCCAGTGGAACTGGGTGGCGAAGTGATCCTCGGGCTTCAAGGGCTTCCAGGCCAGGAGCCACTCGGCGCGGACGGCACACTGCTTGACCTCGATCTCCAGGGGCAACTGGACCGCTGCGGGGACCAGTTGCACGAAACCCGCTCCTTCGAGGGTGCAATGCTCCAGAACCAGCCGGCGCACCACCTTCGGCTTCTCACCGCCTGGCGCGAGATGGAGCTCCACGCCCCAGCCACGCCGTTCGGTCAGTCGTGGGCGGGGCACGATCATGGTCTGCCGGATCTTCGCGACCGTCCCCTCGAAGGACTGGATGTCGATCGCCGTGTCGAACCCCTCGAACCAGCAGCGATCGACGGTCAGCACGAGGCTGCTGGAGGCCAGGGCGAGGCCGCCGTTGGGTGGCGGATCGCCGATGACCTCGAAGGCGCACTGATGGATCGTCACGGGTCCGCCCGCGTCGATCACCGGCGTCGGGGCGGCGCCGGCGTCCGCCGGATTCGGGGGGTAGTGGACATGGATGTCCAATCCGGAGAGCGACAGCGAAACCGTCAACGTGGTTGCCAGGAACGGCCCGCCGCCCATCTGGATCTCGATGACGGGCGGCGCCATCCCCGGTACGCCGCGGATATCCACGGTCCGGTTCCCGGCCGAACCGAGATCAATCAGCTTCCCGGCCTCCAGGCACAACGGCTCACGGTTCCGCAACTTGACGTACCCCAGGCTTCCCATGGCCAACTGGATCGCGTCGGCCAGGTCGCGGGCCGGGGTTTCCTTCGGCGGTTCCGTTGTCCCCGGAGTCTCGATGCAGACGACGATGTCCGACTCGTGATTCCCGAACGTGTCGCCCGAGCCGGTGTCCGCCACGGGCTCATCGGTTGCTCGAGTTCCAGTCGAGTCCTCTGGCTGGGAAGGGCGTCCCAGGAATGGGCGGAGCCCGAGGGCCAGGCCGAGGATGAGAACCAGCCCAGTGGCGACGATGGCCAGCACGACCATTTCCCTGGACCAGCCGACCGGCGGCCACCATGCCGATCGGTTGGAGGTCGATGTCAGGGATTCCGGTTCCGGGCCGCCGAGCATGGGGTCGGGCGTGGGAAGGGGGGCGGGGGCGGCCGGGGATCGCGACTTGGCTCGCGCAGCCGATCGCTCAGTGGGGGTTCGGGGCCGAGGTCGATCCGCAAAGAGCCGGTGCCCTCGTTCTCGACGACCTCGTCCACGGGGGTGAGCAAGGTCAGCGCCGGCTGGTCGAGGCCGGAGCCGCTCGAGGATGCGACGCCGGGTTCGGCCACTGCGCTGGGTGCTCGCGAGGAATCGATGGGGGCGACCCGGGCACTCAGCACGGCGGGGGCCGGCTCGGTCACAGGAAGGGGCACGGCGACCGTCCCGTCTTCGCCGGATCGCGACTCCGACGCAATCGCGGTGGTCGCCTCCGGCGCCGGGACCCGCCGCTCGTCGGGATGCGGCGATGCCGGAGAACCCGTCCGGGTGGGCGGTCGCATCACCAGGTCGCCCTGGGACTCGGCTGCGGTCTGGTCGTCCTGGTAAGGCTCGAGCGCCTGCACCACCTGCATCGGTGTGGCGTACCGCTCCTCGGGCGACTTGCGCATCATCGTGCGCACCACCTCGGCCAGCCCCGCAGGCAGTCCGGGCACCAGGTTCTTCAGAGGCGTCGGCTCCAGCGCCTGGTGCGAGAAGAGCTTCTCGGGCAGGCTGGGGCTGGGGAACGGCACCTGGCCGGCGAGCATGTGATACAGTGTACACCCGAGCGAGTAGATGTCGCTACGGATGTCGGCGGCGTGGGAGTGCCGGGCCTGTTCGGGGGCGACATAGTCGAAGGTACCCACGGTCGCCCCGTCGCGCGTGACGCGATCCTCTTCGGTCAAGTCGATTGCCAGTCCCAGGTCGGCCAGCTTGGCGGTCCCTTCGTGGGTGACCATGATGTTATACGGGTTGACGTCGCGATGGATCAGCCCCTTGGTGTGGGCATGACCCAGCCCGAGGGCGACCTGCCGGACCAGCCGCGCCGCCGTAGCCGGGGGCATCGGGCCCTGTTCGGCGATCATGTGGCCGATCGTCCGGCCCTCGATGAATTCCATCACCAGGAAGAATCGGCCGTTCGATTCGCCGAAATCGTAGACCCGCACGAGGTTCTCGTGCTGCAACTGGGCACCGACCCGCGCCTCGCGCTGGAACCGCGCGACCGCCCGGGGGTTGTTGATCCGCTCGGGCGCCAGGATCTTCAAGGCCACCCGACGGTTGAGCCGGGTGTCCCGGGCCAGGTAGACCCGCCCCATACCCCCCTGCCCGATCAAGTCCAGGAGCAGGTACCGATCCACCTTGAATCCACTGGTCCGGCCCGCCAAGAGCTGCTGCGCCTGCCAGAGCGTCAGGGCGCGGGACTGGACCGCCTGCCGTGCCAGCCGGCGATCGATGTGCTCCGCCGCATCCCGCTTATTCGCGGGGATGGCGTTCCAGCAGCCGTTCAGGCCTTCGACGTCCATCAATCCGCTGAGGACAGCCGCGTGCCAGAATCGCGATGACTGAGGATCGAGCATGGATCATCCGGAAGCTGCGTCACCACGGCGAGACAACCACCCCACCAAGGGATCGGTCTGCCGCGAGTTTACCACGTCCGCAAATCACCCTCAATCTTTCCCTAAGCTTAAGCGCAGTAAGTGACATCAGCACTCAGCCCTCCTACCATCAACGCTCGCCCTGTCACAAAACCCCGCGAACACCGTACGCTGACGTTTCGGCGAACCCCGAACTCGTGGAAAACCCACATCGAGGCATGCATCCGCTCTTGGCCATTCGGAATGGGATGAGCGAGATGTCCCAGAGCTCCCGAGGCGGCACGCCGACCGGATCCTCCGTTTTATTAGGATTGGGCGCCATTTGCCGTATTGGTGTCCGGGGTCCAACCTGCTGCGCCCAAGACGGTCCGAGATTCGGCGGCGAGTTGGCCCGACTTGGCCAGGCAACCGCCAAGTCCGGGTCCGCTCGGATCGCGAGCCCTGGCATCGTGTCGATGATTGCCATCGCGCGTTGCAATGATAGGTTAAGTTTTGCCCCTCTGGCCGGGTCATCGTGTGCAACGTCAGGGTGGTGAGTAGAGGGTGATGTCCACACGGCTTGGGTTCCCTGTGCAACAGGCAGTATAACATGACTCCCCACTTGGGGTGTACCCGTGAATCACGTAGCCACGCGCGGTTCCGCGTTTGACACTTTGCGTGGTCCCACTAACGATTGTCTGATGAGGAGCGCGATCTCGCCATCCCAGAAGCGAGCGAATCGAAGTTCCGGGTGTTCGGCATCGGGAGCGTCTTCCCGGCGGAAGACGGGCATGTTGGGACGCGAATCCGATGTACGGGACGAGACGTGTCTGGTCTTAGGCCAGACTCTGGCCTCTGGCCCGGGCGCGAGGCGGTGGCGATGGCGGCGATCGGATGGCGGCGATCGGATGACGGCTCGTCCACGAAATCGCCGACAACCGCCCATGGGCCGCACGAGTTCACCGCTCGTCGATCGACGGGACCACCAAAGGGGTTCGGAGACCAGAGATTGGAACACGAAATCCACGAAATTCGCGAAAGCATTCAGGGATCGTGAGAACCAGACCCGAGTGAGCCAGCAGCTTCCTGTTCTGGTGGATGTCAACCATTCACACGAACGATCTTGGATCCGATGAGCGATTAACCGCCGATCTTGAGACTCAACCCTGGGAGCGTATCGGAGTCCGACACGTCGAGGGTCAAGCCCGACTCGATTACCTGGTCGATGGTCTCCAGAGCTTCATCGAGCATTTCGGTGGGCCTCACGCCGCGGTGCGGCGTTCGACCCACCCTACGACCCGTTTCGGACACCCGCTGAGTCGCGCGGCGGTCCTGGGGGAAACCGATCCCCTCGACCTGCGGCAAGCCGACATCAGAACGCCTCGCAGCAAACGAGAGCGAGCCGACCCCGGGGGAGGATCGGCTCGCTTCGCGAAGTCGGCTTTTGGATTCGTCGCGGGGACGAAGGCAACGTTACCACTGAATTCCGTCGAGCCAATTCTCCAGGTCGGACCAGAGGAATTGAAACTCGCGGGGTACCGAATTACTGAGACTTCTCGCTGGACGCCACCATGATTGGCCCCGAAGGGGCGAAACAAACCAGCCCGGGGCAACGCCCCGGGAACCGAGAAACTTCCAGAAAGCGCCCTGAAAGGGCGGCACAAGGACGGGTCCCTTGGCCAGCCGTGTGTCGCCCATTCAGGGCTCGGCTCGGGGTGGGCGACCGAGTCCCGGGGCGGTGCCCCGGGCTGTTATGTTTCGGCCCCTTCGGGGCAAAGATCCGCCCAAGGTGGGCCCGAGCCCGGTGGTGTTGGGCGAGAAGTCTCACTGCGCGAACTCCTCGTCCCCTACCAGGCCGGCTCCGGAGACCAAGACCTTCGCGGCTTCGAGTGGTATCTCTGGTGGGACCGTCTCCATTCGCCACGCGTTCGCCGGGAACTCCTGGGCCATACGGGAGGAATCTTGACCCTGGCCTTCTCTCACGATGGGGCAACCTTGGCCACCGCCGGCACGGATGGTACCGCGCGGGTCTGGGACATCGACCGCGGCACCGCCGGACTCAGTCTCCCGATCCGAAGCACGAGCGAGGTGGCCGTCCTGGCCTATCATGGAAACACCCTCGCCGCGCAAGAGGCGGATCGGGCCTTGACGCTCTGGGACGCGGAATCAGCCGCCGTCAAGGTCCGGCTGACGACGGGACACGACCAGGTGTAGGGTGGGTCGAGCCTCGATTCATCGAGGCGAGGCCCACCACATTCATTGGGGGTTCGAGATCAAGGCTTGGGTTTTTCCGGGAGCTTGTCTTCGGTCACGTCCGACACATGCAAGTCGCCGTAGAGCACCCGGTAAATGGTCGCGCCCTCGGGGCGATACCAGAAGAGGATCTTGTCGGCATCGCCGAGCTTGACCCCTTCGGACCGGTAGCCGAATCCTCCCTTGAGCGGTCGTGTTGCCATCATGAAGCGACCAGCGGTTAGAAGAACCTTCATGGTCTCGGCATCTGGGAGCTCGCCGCGCTTCTTCGTCTTCGGGAACATCTTCTCGTTGAATTCGGCCAGGTCATCGAGCCGCTTCGGGAAAGTGCCGCCCGTCTTCTCGGCGAAGATGCGGAGCAGGGCGGCGGCCGACTTCTCGGGATTCAAGAAGGTCTTCTCGTCCATCTCCAGGAAGTTCGATTCCGCCTTGCGGACCGCGTAACCCGGGGGAGGGACAACACGGAATAGCGCGTCATCGAGGACGGGGTCGATTTGAAAGTCGGACATGGTGGCCTGGTAGTCTTTGCCCTGGATGCGGTCAGAGGACTCGATTCGGAGGGGAAGCCGTGTTCCAGGGTTGACCCAGACGGTCATCTCCGTCCCAAACGTCTTGTTCTTGACCAGGTAGCCACGTGCCTGGATGTCGCCGATGGCCTGATCGCCCACGTGCTGGGCGTCTCCCTCGGTGAGTTGTCGCAGGTGTTCCACCAACCCCACAGCCGCGGCGGGACCGAGGGGTGCCTCTGGGGCCTTGCCTTCCACCAGCAGGGCGGTCTTGGTAGCCGGGTCGAGCATCAATTGTTTGCCGAGTTTCCCATCGATGATCGAGACCATGCCGCCGTCCAGTTCGGCCCGGAAGAAGCTCGGCTCCTTGAAAAGCGCCCGCATCGTCATCCGGGTCTTCAGCTCGGGAGATTCCACGGTCAAGCGGTAGGTGAGGGTATGGGCGTCGCGGAGCTTTTGCGCCACCTCGGCGAACGCCGTCGCCTCCGTCGAGGGAAAGAATGCGACGTAGAACAGTCCGCCCAGGGCCATCAGGACCGCGGCGGCAATTCTCATGGTGACCAGCATGGTTCTTCTCCTGGGTAATGGGTTGCGGCCCGATTCAGCCTTCGCCCTCAAGGCGGCGAGGGTCCGAGTGACAATCACTTCCGAAGGGCCCTCCGGAACGGGAGTGGGCCTCACGCCGCGTTGCGGCATTCGACCCACCCTACTGGGAGGGAACTTGGTGGGCCTCACGCCGCGTTGCGGCATTCGACCCACCCTACTGGGAGGGAACTTGGTGGGCCTCACGCCGCGTTGCGGCATTCGACCCACCCTACTGGGAGGTCGTAGGGTGGGTCGAGCCTCGATTCATCAAGGCGAGGCCCACCGGATTCGCTCAAGGAGTTCTCGGCGGGACCGCGGACTCCCGAGGTGGGTTCCGGGCCTCGTAGGCCGCGGAGACGTCCCAGATCAGTGCCGTCGTGTTATCCAGTCCCGAGACCAATGTCCTCCCGTCCCGGGAGAAGGCCAGCGACTGGACCCCCTGCCCTCCCGTCTCAAGTCGCAACAGCTCGCGACCGGTAGCCAGTTCCCAGATCCGGATCGTGGTGTCGTCCCCATCCGGGTTCTGGCGCGTCGCCGAGGCCGAGGCAAAGACAAGCCCGTCGGACGCCATGGCCAGCGTCGCTCCCAGATTCTTCGCAAACTGGATCGTATGGCGCCGAAGCCGCTCGGGAGACAGATCCCAGACGAGGAGCCGGTCATCCAGGACGCCGCTCGTAATCGCCTTGGTCGAATCCGGAGAAAAGACTGCGGCGATGATCCGCGTCCGATTCCCCGAGCCGTGCGGATCGGATCGCATGTGGCCATTGATCGGGAATTGCCGGCTCATCTTCCCGGTTCCGATCTCCCAGAACCGGAAGGTCATATCTTCACTGGCGGAAACGAGTCCGTTGCCGTCGGGCGTGAAGCTGATCGCATGAATCCGACCTTGATGTCCGAGTAACTGGACCGGTCTGTGGCCGGAAGTGATGTCGAAGACCTGGATCACGTGCTTCTCCCCCCCGCACCGGCGGGGAGCTGGTCGCGATCATGACGGTCAACGAGGAGGGCGATGGCCACTTGTCGGCCGTCGGCAGAAAACGCAAGCTGTGCCGCGCGGGCATCGAGTCGAAACTCTCGGCCTGGCTTCCCGCCGGGTATTTCCCACAGCCGAGCCAGGCCACGGAATCCATTTGACGTGGCACTGGAGTATTCAGCCGCCGCGCCGAGGGTCCGGCCATCGGGCGAGAAACGAAGCGATCGGACCCAGCCCTGCTCTCCCAGCTCGATCCGACGGATGTGATCCCCTCGCGTCGCGTCCCAGAGGTGAATGATTCCGTTTCCATCCCCGGTTGCCACCAGGCGGCCGTCGGGTGCAATCGCCACGGAGTGTAATTCCGACTCGTGGACTCCACCTTGCGAAAACAGCGGTTTCCCGGTCGCGAATTCCCAGAGATGGACGGCGTGATCGCCCCGCGCCGCCGCGATGGTCCGGCCGTCGGGTGCGATCGCCAGGCCCCCCAGTCCGGCGGCAAAGTGGTTCGGTTCGGTTGGGATCGTCCGGATGATGGTTCCCGAATCCAGGTCCCAGACGAGCAGGCGGTCACGATGGGACGAGATCAGCGACTTGCCGTCGCGGGACAAGGCGATCGCGCAGAATCCCGTGAGATCGCCCATCCCGAACTCCCGACGCATCTGGCCCGTACCCACGTCCCAGAGCCGGATCTGCGGCAGCATCTCGATGGCGGGAGTCGATCCCTCGGGCACCTTGATCCGCCTGGAATCGCAGCCACTGGTGATCAGTGTGCGGCCGTCCGCCGTGAATGCGAGCCCGATCAGGTCATGCCGGTGGGCGCTGGGGATCTGGATGCGCCTGGCACCGGAGGCCAGATCCCAGATACAGATCAGCTCCCTTTCACCGATCCGCGAGCTGGTGCCGAGGGCCACGTGAGTCCCATCCGGGGAGAAGGCCAGAGGGCCGGGTCCGCGCGCCAAGGGGTTTTCACCGATTGCGAGCTCCAGCAGTTCCCGGCCGGTGGCGACATCCCAGATCCGCACATGGGCATCACGCTCAGCAGCCGTAGCCAGTCGGTTTCCATCGGGCGAGAAGGCGAGGCCGGCAACCCGATCCTGATGTTTCTGAAGGCGAAATCGCTCCTTACCCGTGGTGAGATCCCAGAGCTGCACAACGCCGCTGTCGCGCCCGACTGCCAACTGGGTCCCGTCCGGAGAATAGACCGCGTTCAGGGCCCAACCATTCTCTTTCAGCGTGGGCCGATTGGCTACGGGCTCGCCGGTCGTCAGGTCCCAGAACCGGACCCCATCCTCGCCGGTCGAAACCAGGGTCCGGCTATCGGGAGCGAAGGCGACGCTGTTGACCGACCCCGCGTGGCGCAGCCGCGTCGATCCCAGCCGCGCGCGGGCGTGGTCGGGGAGCTGCGGGCCGGCCGGATTCGGGTTCGGGGGCCTCGTGTCGCGCACGGCCGCCTGGGCTCGACGCGGGTTCGAATTGGCACCGCCGGACTTGTGCCTGGGAGCGTTCGGCCCGGCGCCGGTCTGGGCCAGCACCGCGACGTCTGCCGTCAGAACCGCGAGCACCGCAACCGCCAGTTTCCGCGGAGATGTTCCAGGTCGCATGACGGCAGCCTCCTCACTGGGTACACGGATGGTCTTTCCCATAGTGCACAGGCAGGGAGGCTCGAAGGCAAGGGTTTTCGGCACTTCATTCGATTCCAGCCTGGAACGGCCGGGGGCCTGGTGCAAGCTTGTCCCCCTGGATCGGACGCCCTCATGAACAGCGTGACGGGCGACTCGCCAGGTATCAGTTCTCTGGCCAGCACCCCCCAGGCTCGCGGGCGGTGAGCCGTTGCTCGACTTTTTCGCACGTCCTCCAGAGCCCGATGGCAACGACTTCATCCGGGAAGGTACGGGCGCGCCGGATCGAATCCCATTGAGCTGAGCCGCTTCACGGGCGGCGTTGGCTCTTGACGGCTCTTGATTCTCAATGACGCAGCTTTTCCACTACGGCATGCACATGAGCCGTGTCGATTCCGTCTGATCAAGAAGTCGAAAAGTCTGGACCGCCAGATCTTTATGATCGGCGAGCGAGACGAAGATCGGCTCCTGCTTCGAACGGCGCGTCCTGAGGCTATGAGCGCTTGAGATGGATCTGTCTGCTGCTTGCGCAATTTCGCCGATCACCACCCAATCTAAGAAGAGCCGACAGCCATGTGTGAAATATTGGTGAAGGCGGTAAGAATCGCCGTGATCCGGCTCCTGTCGGGCGAATAACCTTTGCAAGAAACCGTCCGATCGGTTCCCAAGGGGTGCAGGGCGGCCCAGAACAGGAGTCCGTTCCATGGCCAGGCCGGCACGATTCGGCAAGCGGGTCCGCGATGGTCTGCTAGCCATCCTCGGGGTGGCGGCCATCAGCCTTGCGGGTTTCTACGCCATCCACGAGCGGTGGGAGCGTCCGCGCCCACTGCGGATGACCGCCGGCCGGGAGGAGGGGACGCGGTACCGGATTGCTCAGGCTCTGCGCCGAGAGGCGGCCCACCGCGCGCTCCGGATCGAGTTGCAACCAATGGCCGGCTCGGAGGAGGCTCTCCAGTCCCTGGAGGAAGGCCGGGTCGATGCGGCCCTGGTGCAGGGAGGGCTCGACATGGCCGACCACCCCAACCTCCGTCAGGTCGCCGTGCTGCACGTCGAACCGCTTCATTTGTTAGTCAAGGAGGAGATCTACCGCGCGGTTTCCCGCAACCTCGCCGGGCTGCGCGGCAAGGTGGTCAACCTGGGCGAGCGCGGCAGCGGGACGTACTTACTGGCCAAAGAGGTGATGGCGTTCTCGGGCCTGCGGGCCGAGAGCGACTATACCGAGAGTACGCACAGCTACGCGGATCTGGAGCGAGAGACTGAGGGGTCGCGATTGCCGGATGCCGTCTTCTCGGTCTCGACCCTCCCCTCGCCCATCGCCCGCCACCTGGTCGCGCAGCACCACTACCGGCTCATGTCGCTGCCGTTCCGCGAGGCGTTCGCCCTCGGGGCTCTCGACCAGGACCCCCCGGGCCGGACGGCAACCCGCATCGATCGGCGACAGGTCTACGACGCGATCATCCCGGCGTTCGCTTACGAGATCGAGCCCGGGGTCCCGCCCGAGGCGATCCACACGCTCGGCACCCGATTGTTACTCGTCGCCCGCAACGAGATCGCGGCAACCACGATCCGGCACCTCCTGGAAGTGGTCTTCAATTCCCCGTTCTCTCAGGTCCTCCAGCCACCGCTCGATGCCAGTCTGCTCGAGTCGCCACCGGAACTGCCCTGGCACGACGGCACGCTCGACTACATCCGCCGCAATTCTCCCCTGATCGCCGGCGACGTGATCGACCTGCTCGAGAAGGAGGTGAGCATCCTCGGGGTCCTCGCCGGTGGTCTGTTCTGTCTCAGTCAGTGGTTGCGCCGGCGATATCGCTGGCGGCGCGAACGAAGTTTCGAGGCGTATATCCTCCAGGTCGCGCAGGTTGAGCGCCGGGCCCTGGTGCTGTCGCGAGCCCCGACGCTCGACCTCACGGCGCTCTTGCAACTCCAGGATGACCTGACCCGAATCAAGGGAGAAGCCCTCCAGCGGTTCGCCAACGGGGAAATCGAGGGCGAGGAACTCATGTCGGGCTTCCTCGTTCACGCCAGCGACACCCGAGACTTCCTGATGCGACTGATCTTGCACGAACGCGACAATCTGGAGGACCTCGCCCGGGCCCAACGCCGACCGGCCGAGGCACTCTGGAACGAGGCGGTTGGCGATCTCACGCGTTCGGCATCGGATCCGGCAGTCGTCAACTGCCGGGACGTCGTCCCGGTACTCGAGTCGGACGACTGCCTCCCTGCCAACTGCATCTGAGGTTGTAGGGTGGGTCGAACGCCGCAACGCGGCGTGAGGCCCACCGAACGCAATCGCGGCCCAGGGGCACAAGGCGGCACAGAGCAGCATCGACGACACGAAGATGATCCGGGACGCGAGACTCATCGCGAGTCATCTCCCGTGAGCACTGTAAGGATCCGCGTAGTAGGGATAAAGACATTCCCTCCCCAAGACGTCGGAGCACCAATTCCGAATGGAGAGCTGCCTGAGAGCGTAGCCATGGGGATAACCACAGCCCATCCCATGGCCGCGAGTATAGGGATAGCCTAGCCCGAAATCGGGATTGCCGAGCCCGTAACCCCCATAGACCAGACCGCCATATCCGGCACCGCCATAGGGCGCGCCGGAAGCACCGTAGCCCGGGGCACTGTAAGCGTAACCGGAGTAGCCGTTCAGGCCACCCGTACCGCCCCATCCGGCTGTGTTGCCCGCACCGACACCATTCGTGCCGACGGCACCCGCGTTGCCCATGCCGCCCATCCCACCGCCCATGAGTCCGCCGCCGATACCGGCACTGGCGGACCCGCCGCCAGGAGCCCCGGCGACACCGCCGCTGGCCCCGGCGCCCACATTGCCTTGGGCCATCGCCGCCGAATCGGAGAGGACCCAGATCCCCAATGCCAAGGCAAACCCCGACAAGGGGAATCCGCCAACGGGCCGTACCAGCGAAAACATGGGTATGATCCTCAAGTGAAGCGAATGTCGCTTGGATTCTGGGTTGAGAGTCGCACCGGAAGGGTCAACGGGTACGACTTGTCAGGCCGCAGCGCGCCTGGTCTTCCTCGTCTATTATACAACGGATTTCCCGCCAACCCGTTGTTGTGGGACTCGTCCTGCCGGTGGTTCGGTTCATCGTGACGATGCGGATTCCACCGATCTTGACGAGGCGCCGAGGACGTGACCACCTCGAATCAGGCCGAGGCCAGCCGCTGCCATCGACGGAAGAACCGCTCGCGGTTCAACGCGCGTCAAGCACGGCATGCGCACCAGAATTCACTCGCCGAAGCACGGATTCCAACTCTCATCGCGGCTTCCTCGAGGAATCGGAGTCGTCAACAAGCAGCCATCGGGCACAATGGCCACCGAGTGTCACGGCGAATCGTGGGCTCCATCTGGTGAAGACTCGATCCTGTTCTCGGCACCCTCCAGGCAAGTTGTGGATCAGCGTCCGCTGGCGGGTCGTCGCTGAAGTGTAAAGTCCAGGCCCTGGATGTCGGCCTGTCGAGGCTGGATGTCGAGGCGTTTGACGGTCTGAGGGGTCGGATACGCGAACCCATCGGGCAAGCTGTTGAAATACAGACGGGCGCTGCCGGCGGGCAATCGGAATTCGTAACGGCCCTCGGCGTCGGTGAAGTCGTGGCAGAGTCCGGGCCCGATTCGGCTGTCGGCAATCGCCGAGAAGGCGGCCCCTTCGACCGGCATGCCTTCGGCGTCCAGAACTCGCCCGCTCACCCGTGTTCCGGCCTCCATCGCGAGCGTCAGCTTCGGGTCTTGGCGGGGCTGCACCAGGAGATCCTCGATCGGTCGGATGGTGAGGTGCTCCTTCGGATCCTCGATGGACAAGACGAACTCGGTTTGCGGCAGGCCATGGATGGCAAACTTCCCAGCCCCATCCGTCACGGCTGGGAAGGAGCTGAGGTAAGCATTCCGCCATCGTCCGAAGGGGGAGAGGCGAGCGGTGACTTTCATGCCGACCGCGGGCTTCCCGTCCGGCGTCAGGACGCGACCGGAAAGGACGCTCTCCTCTTCAATCGTCAGTTGGATGGGCTGATCAAACGTCAGATTGTCGTTCATCCATTGGGCCTCGCCAAATCCATCGCCGGCCGTCACCAGGTACAACCGACCTCGCACCGGCACGTCTGCGAAACGAATTCGGCCCGCGGCATCCGGGCGGCACTCGAACCGATCCGGCAAGGCCGTGTCGAGACCGGGAAAGGTTTTCTCTCTCGAGAAGCTGTCGTAATTCATCTCGCCAGGGCCGGCGAAGACATGCAACGTTCGCACGCGAACCGTGACCTTCGTGGGATCGAAGCCTGCGGGTACCATCACCCGGCCCTCCAGCGATCGCGAGACTTGCAGCTTGATCCGGAATTCCGGGTTGATCACCCGCCGGTTCGTCCACTTTGCCGAACGGGCGACGCCGACGAGGCGCCCTGGAACGCGCGCGTAAATCCATCGATCGAAGTTGCCGAGCTCGTTGCTGAAGATCGCCTCGGCGCAAATCGCCCTCCCTTGTGCGTCCGATGTGAAGGTGCCCGAGTCCAGGAATCGCCCGCCCTCCCCACCGGCATATTGATACAGATGCAACTCCACGCCGGGAACCGGCTTGCCATCCGCGTCAACACAGGTCACGGTCACCCTGGGGACGGTCCGCCGGGTCGGCTGCGATGCGGGAGCGGGAGCCTCCGGCTTCGCGGGCGGAGATCCTGTCGGCTCTGTTGCAGGCCGATTCGGGGTCTGGAGCACGGCCAACGCCGTCGTGCAACTGATACCGACCACCAGGGCCACGCAAGGATGCCCGTCGTGATCGACCTCCGATCGATCCGCTCATCCAGGATCGCTCGGAGTCGGACTTCCAGCTCTGACGGCCGGGCGATCGCCAAGACGGTACAGGGTATGGGCGGTTTCACCAGGATGCTCAGCAGGTCCTCCGCGTAATCTGAGGCCCGGACATCGCTCCGCAACACCAGGTCGTCGCAGGCACGCTCGGATTCGATCCGAAGTCGTCGCGCCGCCAGCCACACGAGCGGGTGGAACCAGTAGAGGGCACAGATCAGTTGTGTCAAGACGTGGGTGATCGTGTCGCGACGTTTGACATGCGCCAGTTCGTGCAAGACCACGCTACGGAGCCGCTGTTCCCCCCAGCCCGTTGCCTCGGCCGGTAACAGCAGATCCGTGCGCAGGAGGCCCCATGTCATGGGTGTGCCCCGTTGCGAGCTCAGATACGCGTTCACCGGCCGACCGATCTCAAACCGTCGGCATGCATCGCGGATCTCGTCGCCGACAGGACCGGCATCGACGGCATCGGCCGAACGTAAGAGGCGACGCAGCCCAAACCGGCTACACGCGGTCCGCACGAGCAGCAGCCCGAAGCCTATCAGCCAGACGCCCAGGACCAGACGCGAGAGCGGGCGCGAATCCCAGGACCAGCTCGTCGTCGCGGGCTGGATCGGCGACGAAGCCGCCATCGACTCCGTCGGATCGGCCTGGAGCGTCGCGGCCGAGGTGGCGAGCCGCGGTGACGAATCTCGAGGTCCCGCGTCGATCGGAACCGGCGAGCCGGGCCCCTGCAAGGACCGCGCCCCAACCCTGTCAGCACCAGAGGTGAAATCCCCGGTGCCGAGCCAACCGGGAAGCACGCGCCATTTCGGGATCGTGAGTGACAGGATCGGCAACAGCAGAAAGGCCAGAAAGGCGACGGCCCAGACCAGATGTCGCGCGGCGGCAGACGACCTGTAGAGCAGAGTCGCAGTCAAACCCGCCAGCAGAACGATCACACTCGTCTTGGCCGTGGCATCGACAAGAACCGGTAGAAAGCCATCGGCCAGCGACGCGAAAAGCATGCCCTGAGTGAACTCAGACATGACCTCTACCTGCCTTTCTTGCGTGCGTTCTCGATCAACTCCCTCATCCGGAGAAGCTGCTCGTCCGTGATACGGGTGTCCTTCGCACCCAGGTGGACCGCGAAGGCCTTGTCGAGCGCGCCGTCGAAAAACGTGTCGAGGAGACGTTTCAGCGCCTGTTCTCCCGCCCGCTTCCGGGACTCAACCGGGCAGTACACGAATTCCCGGTCGGCTCTTTGACGCTGGACATGTCCTTTTTCTTCCAGGATCTGCAACAGGCGTCGCACCGCTTGATCGGTCGGCGCGTTCGGCAATTCGGCCACCACCTGCCGGACCGTGGCGCCGTCCGTCGCATAGAGGATTTCCATGATCTGCCGCTCGCGGCGGCTCAGGGTGCTGAATTCGGCCATGGTGTCCTGCTCTCGATGATCGCTCGACACACTAAAAATTTAGTGTCGTGCAAATGCGACGTCAATGCCCTGTCGATCGATTCTCGGTGCCGCAACGGGGCGCTACTGGAAAGGCGAAGTCTTCGATTCTCATGCGCGAATCGGGAAGTCCCCTGGTGCGTTGGATCGCTCAACCCGTCATCCGGACGCTCAAAACCACGCGAGGAAGGCGAGGTATCTCCGATCCGCCCGGCGGAGCGTTTTCCGGGCGGCTCGACCCTCAACGCCCTCGACAACAGGAATCCTCCGGCCCATACTCGCGACAATCGCGGGCGTCTGGCTTGTCCTTCTCGATCTGGGAGTCATCATGAGGATCCTTTTCGACGGCCACCTGGACCTGTCGTGGAACGCCCTTTCCTGGGGCCGGGATATCACGCTCGACCTGGAGACATTGAACGCGAGCGAGCGAGGGATGACCGACCATCCGGCGCGGGGTCGCGCGACGACCACGCTGCCGGAGATGCGCCGGGGTGCGATCGCGGCCTGTCAGGCGACAGTGCTGGCCCGGGCCCGTCCCGAGGGTCGGCCGCACGACGGGCCGACTCGCCTGAACCTCGACTTCGCCAACCAGGAGATCGCCTCGGCGACGGCCCGCGGCCAGCTCGCCTACTACGAGCTGCTCGAGCGCCGCGGGCTGCTGCGGATGATCCGCAATGTCCGCGACCTCGACGCTCACTGGCAAAGCTGGTCGGCCGATCCGGTCTCCACACCGATCGGTTACATCCTGGCCATGGAAGGCGCCGACCCGATCGTCAACATCGGCCACGCCGCGGTCTGGTGGGAGCTGGGGCTCCGCTCGGTGAACCTGGCCCACTACGGCAAGAGCCGGTACGCGGTCGGGACCGGAGGCGACGGGCCGCTCACGCCCGACGGAATCCTGCTCCTCAAGGAGTTCGAACAGATCGGCATGATCCTCGACGCGACCCATCTCTCGGATACCAGCTTCTTCCAGGCGCTCGACGTCTTCAGCGGGCCGGTGCTGGCCAGCCACAACAACTGCCGGGAGCTTGTCCCCGACGGCCGGCAGTTCAGCGACGAACAGATCCGCCGGCTGATCGACCGAGGCGCCGTCATCGGCGCGGCGCTCGACGCCTGGATGCTCGTGCCCGGCTGGATCCGGGGCCAGACCACGCGTGAAGTGGTCGGTCTCGAAGCCGTGGCCGACCACATCGATCGCGTCTGCCAACTGGCCGGCAACGCCCGCCATGCCGCCATCGGCAGCGACCTCGACGGTGGCTTCGGCACCGAGCAGGTCCCGCAGGGCCTCGATCGGATCTCCGACCTCCAGAAGCTCGACGCCATCCTGGCCGACCGCGGTTATCCCGCCGAGGACATCGATGCCATCTTCCACGGCAACTGGATGCGGTTCTTCCGAGAACACCTCCCGCGTTGAACCTGGAAGCCGGGAAGCGGGGGTGGTAGAATTCTGTCTAGGCCGATAGCGGTGGGATCGGAGAGGCGGACATGGCGAAGCCCGACGCGACGGACCGGCTGCCGGAACGAACCCGAGAGCACGTCATCGCCGCCATGGGTTTCATCCATGTTCTGAAAGCATTCATCGACAAGGGACATATTGGTGATCGACCCCGCGACGATTACGGCTACGATCTGATCGCGACGACCTTCGACGAGAACGGATACCAGGAAGACGGCGAGATCCGGGTCCAGATCAAGGCTACCGATAAACTCGAGAGGTCCCGAGGTAGGGGTTTCCTGGCGTGCGAGATCGAACGCAAGCATTACAACTTGTGGATGAATACGGATATGCCGGTCTTTCTCATTCTGTATGACGCCCAGGAAAGGAGGGCCTATTGGCTATACCTGCAAGCGTACTTCGTCGAGGATTCTCGGCGAAGGCCGAAGGCAGGCATCAAGACAGTCACGGTCCGCATCCCGATGACCCATGAGTTCACTGAGGACACAGTTGATTATATGCGGGCAAAGAAGGCTGCAATCCTGGCTCAACAGGGAAAGGTGGTTCACCATGATTGAGAAGGTCACCTATGCAAGACTCCGCGAGGTGCTGTCGTCCCTGGGTTATGCCCCTGAGGAATTCGGAGACAATAGTATCGTCTTTCGCAATCCCAACCACCGTTTGAGAGTCTTCCTACCGAAGCTCTCCGATCGGCAGTTGGTACCGCCCGTTGAGATGATCAGCGCCCGCAACAGTCTGACGGGAAACGGCGTGGTTCGGGATGAATACGAATTCGACTCGCTCTTCCTAATCCGGAAAGGCGACCGGCTGATCTGGACCGACCCGAACACGGGGAAAGCGATCAGGGTCACCGCGGCAGCCGGAGAGAGCGATGGGTTGGTGGTCGTCAAGCAGAACGGCTCGTTGTTGCCGTGTCCAGTCGATCAGGTGAAGCGAATCAAGCGGGCCACGACGGCCACCAGGAACTAGCACGTTGGACGACCTCAACGCGATGGCTGCGGCCTGGTGCGAAGCGGCACGCGGGCTCTGTGGGACGACGGCCGGCATTCCGTGGGATGGCGCCGCGCCGGGGGGACGGTGCTGCCGCGACCCTGTCGGACCGGCTCGATGCCATCGGAGAAGGAATCCGGCTGCGGCGCCGGCTCGACGGCCTGGTCCCCGACGAGGCGAACGAATCACTCCGGCGCGCGGTGGTGTGCCGGCTGATCGAGCTCCAGCGGGCCGCGGGTGAAGAGTTGGCCGGGTTGAAGCCCGCAACGACCCGGCATCGCGAGGTCGCGACCCGTGCTCGAGAATGGCTGGCCGAGGCGCGGGTCGCCATCCGGAACGCGCTCACCGTGCTCCAGTTCGAGCCGTTGCACCAGGCCATGGCCCTGGAGGCGCTGCGGGCCGATCTCGAATGGCTGAGCCTCGTCGTGGCTCGGCTCGACGGCGAGGCGCCGCTGGCCCCGACGGTCTGGCTGGATATCGAGCTGGAACGGCTGCGCGGCTCGCTGAGCCCGTCGGACGGCTGGCATCCCGACACGCGCGACGAGCCGGTCCGCACCCGCTGCGAACACATGAAGGCGGCGCTGCTGGAGCGTCGGGTCCGTCGCGAGCTGGCCCGGCCCTTGCTCGGCGCCACCCCCGAGTCGCTCTGGGTGCAGCGGTTCCAACTGTCGCGGCTCCAGGCGCAGGTCGCCGCCCTGGACCTGAGCCCGGCCGCCAGCCCCGGCCCCGCGAGCGGTCCTGAGAAGCCCGAGGATTGGCTGGAGGCTCTGGGCCGGCGACGCGCCGAGCTGGCCGGCGCGGCCGACGATCGAATGGCGGCGTTGCCGCCGTCCGGCCGTCGCGAATCCTGCACCGCGATCATCCAGACCGGCTTCGACGAGATCGGCGAGATGACGGCGTTCCTCGGGCAGATACCACCCCGCCGCGCCGTCCGTCGGCTGGAGCTCGCCGAAGAGGACCTGGACCGGCTCGCCGAATCCTGCCGGCGATGGGCGAGCGACGTCGCTCGTGACCCCGAATCGCTCCGCGATTCCCTCCAGCCGTCCCCAAGCGAGGACGGTGCGGCGCCTGCCGACGACCCGATGCCCGGCTCCTCCGGCGTTGCGGACGAATCCGCCCGGGTGGTCGATCGCGCCGCAGCCCGCGACGCCGCCGCGCTCTTGCGGCGCCAGACTCGTCGGGTCGAGCGCTCGCGCGCCGGGTCCACCGCGAGTGGCAGGAGACCCTGTTGAACTTCCGCCTGGTCTCGCTCCTCGGCCGACGCGCGGTGACCGTCCTCGAAAACGCCGTGCTGATCCTGATCCCCGTGCTCATCGGGCTCATCGCCGCCGAGTTCTTTCTGGAACGAGCGCATCCGCTCTCGGCTGCCCAGCACCGGTTCTTCGCCTGGGCCGACCTGGCGGTCTGCTCGGTCTTCCTCTTTGATCTCGGACTCAGGCTCTGCCTGGCTCCGGACCGGATGGCGTATTTCCTCCACCATCTGGTGGTCAACCTGCTCCCCTCGCTTCCCTTCGGGTTCGTCTCTCACCAGATCGCCCTGGCCGAGATCGGCACGGCGGCGGCCAGCCAGGCGGGCACCCTGGAGGTCCTTGCGGAATATGGACGGATGGCCCAGATGCTCCGGTTTGCCCGGCTGGTGCTGCCCATCGCCCGGCTCACACGGGTGGGCCTGATCGTCCTGAGGCTCAGCGATCGGCTGGTCCGCCGCCTGGCCGGGCTGCTCAACCGCAACATCATCCTGTTCGAGCCCTCGACCGCCCAGAAGCCCGAATCGAGCGATCGGCATCGGCTGCTGGCGATCCGGAGCGAGCTGGATCACGCCCGGACGGCCGTCGAGAGCCGGCTCGACCGCGACCAGCGCCGGGAGCTGGCCGCACGGGTCCTGTCCGATTTCGATGGCCTGATCGAGCTGTCTGCCCACCCCGGCCCTGGAGGGGACTCATCCGGACGAGGAGCAACGCGAGATCCCCGTCGAAGCCGTGGTCGAGCGCCTGATCCAGATGACCCCCGAGCAGCTCATCGACCGGATGGGCCCGTCGTTCGTCCTCACCGTGGATCGGCATCTCCGCTTGCTCAACGCCCCGCTGATCCGCCGCCTGCCGATGGTTCGCAAGCTGGCGAGCGTTCGCGAGAAGAGCCCGGCGGAGGCCGTGGCCCTGGCCGCCAACTACCTGGGCCACCTCATTCAGCGCGGCCTGGACGCCGCCTACTTCCTGGCCGACTTGCAGGGCACGCTCTCCCCACCGGTCTTCCTCGACCGCCTGGGCGCCACGATCGTCAATGCCACCCGCAACCCGGCCAAGAAGCTCCTCTGGCTGGGCTCGGCCTTCTTCATCCTGTTCCTGTTCGTCAACCTCGTCTCGGTCCCGAGACCGTTGCGCCTCGTGGTCGACAAGGTCCAGACCCTGCTCGGCTGGCCGGTGATCACCCTGGGCGTGATCTGCCTGGCCTTCTGGACGCTGGGGGCCTGGTTTCGCAAGATCGCCAACCAGGCGGCCGATTTCAGCGAGCGGGTCGTCGAGGCGCAGTTCGCCACCCATACCAAGAGCCTGAAAACCCGTCGCCGCGACCAGGACGCCCAGTTCCTCTCCGAACGGGTCATCGACCCCGAGCTGCTCCTCCGCTCCTCGGACGACCGGATCGTCATGCCCGAGGGCTCCGGCCGCGCCGAGGACGCCGCGCGGTCTGGCTGGGTCCTGTTCGAGGACCGCGAGCTGGCCTTCTTGCGGAACGTCCGGCTGCTGTATCAGGATTACCTGGATGGCTCGCCGTTGCATCGGAGTGATACCAAAGCATCGATCCAGCTCCTGGGGAACCTGGCCCTGACCAACCTGAGGCGCAGCCACCTCCGGCACCTGCTGCGGGAGAGCCGGATGCTCGACCGGCTCGACCTGAGCCGGTCCGGCGGTCTCCTCGGCGGCCCTTACCTGTGGTTCAACTACATCACCCGGATGCTCGTCCAGGAGACGGCGATCCTGATCCTGGACTACAATCGCCACGCGATCCCGATGGACCGGCTGGCCTGCTCGCCCGAGTCGGTCCGTCACGAGTTCCGGACCTGGCTGGCCCTCCGTCTGAAGGTCAACCCATCGGAGATCTGGCTGCCGGAGCCGGTCGGGTCCGAATCGGCCGGGGCCCCCAACCCGACGGCCCCGGAATGCCCCACGAATCGCGATGGCGTGGCGCCCTCCCGGAGGAGCCGGAGCGCCGCCGGCCGGCCGGCGATCGGCATCATCACGGGCAGCGACGACCGGTCGCGCCGCCGGGAGGCCGAGGCGTTCCTCGAGACGGTCGAGTTCACCGCGGTCGACTTCCTCGCCGACGACGCCGATCGCGACGCCGAGATCCGCGCCCGGTTCGGGCCCCAGGTCGCCGAGCTGGTGCGGCTCGACCGCCAGCAGAACGTCCGACGCGCCTTCCGCAGCTTCCCCCTCCACGAGCTGCCCACCTCCTCCCGTACGATCAATCCCTTCAACCTCTATGAGACCTACCTCTCCGGCGGCCGGGTTGCGCTTCTACCCTTGTTCGTGATCGGTGCCCTGGCCCGCGCCGTGGGACTGGCGCTGCGGAGCGTCTTCCGCGTCGTTCACGAGATCCTCCATCCTCAGGTCGACCAGGATCGCACCGTCCCGGCCGATACCTACTGGGCGGCTCTGAGGAAGATCCACCGTATGCGCAAGCCCGTGTTCATGGGATCGCTCTGGCTGCGGGCGCGGTTCGACGTGGAGTACCTGGGATTAGCCCTGCCCTCGGCGCCTCCGGGCATCGCCGCCGAGTCGCTGATGGAGGCCGACCTGGATTACATCGGCGCGACCCGCCAGGACCGGATCATCGCCGAGCAGGTCCGGCGCGAGCATCACGAGCGGCTGGAGTGGATCGCCGGCTGGCTGCACCAGTTCGGCTGGACCTTCGATGAGCTGCCACACTACCTGGCGCGCGCGATCCCCTTCCTGGCCAACCGCGGAGGCGAGGCGCTGCGGGCGCTCATCGCGGCCTGCGTCCTCGACCACGACGACATCGCGACCCTCGCCCTCTCGATCGAAGGGGTCAAACGGGCCCTGGCCCATGCCGCTGATCCCTCGCAAGACCCCAGGGTGTTCCCCGGCGGGCTCCCCGAGCCGATCGTGAGTCTCCGGGCGTTGTGGCACCCGGTGCATCGCTGCCGGCGACCCGTCAGCGACCTCTTCGGGCTCCCCTGTTTCCCCGCCTACGACCCGGCCCAGCGCGTGCGGATCACCCGCTACCTCCGCCGGCATCGCCGCGCCGTCCGAGGCTGGATCAAGGTGGTCCTCGGCCAGGGCGGCACCGACCCCTGGGCAACCGTCAAGGCCCGGATGCGCGACGTCATGCTCCGCACCGACCTCTGGAGCGACCAGATCCTGGTCCTCCGCGCCGTGCAGAGCCTGACCATGCTCGACGTCCAGCACAACTGTGAGCTGGTCTGGGCCCTCGGCGGTTACACCAGTGCCGAGCCGGGCGGCAGTGAGCCCGAAGCCCACCCACCCGGCTCCCTGCTGCGCCGCGACGACGACGCGGCCCCGAACACCACCGCCGTTCCCGATGCTTCGATCGCGTCCAGCCACGAGACGTCGCCAGCGATCCCTTAGAGCGCCGAACCGATGGGCTGCGCACAGGATGACGGCCGATCTCCGGCGGCCTGAAGGGCCGGAGGAGGGCCCTCCGGCACCCTCTGACGGCCTGAAGGGCCGCAGGAGCCCAGCCCCGGGTGAAACCCGGCATCCGCCTGTGCACGCATCTGGGGATTGCTGGACAGAGCCGGCTCCTCCAAGAAACGGATGCGTCGCGGTCATTTCCACACGCGGACGGAATGGCTTCCTTTGGGGAAGGCGAGGCTGGCGCGGTGAAACGTTGGGGTTGACAGAGCTGAGCGCTCATCCGCGATTCGTTGCGCCTCTTCATCCCCCCGACGTGAGGCCCTCGGCCGGCGCCGGCGGCTGGCGAGCGCTCATCCGCGATTCGTTGCGCCTCTTCGTCCCCCCCTTGCGAAGGAGGGGCGACGCCGTCCGGCGTCGGTGGGGGGGTGGTCGGCGTGGCTGGGCCCAGGGCGCGGCCACTCCCTCGGAAAACCCCCCCACCGTCGCTCCGCTCCGGCCCCCCCTTCGCAAAGGGGGGGACGAGTTCGGCTCAGAGTCCCTCAAAAAAGCGTGGCGCTCGGTCGGATCATCCCAACGCCTGATGCGGCAGCGTGAGGTCACTCCTCTGATGAACCAGTGCGGCGGGTGATGATCGCCAGCGACAGAGGTGGCCCTTGGCCTCGTGGTTACCTGGTCGAATGTCTCCGATCTCCTCGCGCCCCGCGAGGCCGATGAAAGTACGCGCTCAACGTCCCGTCCCAAAACCATCATGGCAGGCTTTTGGTCAGCCGACACCAATTTGCTCTCCGCCGCCGCTGCCGGACGGGGCCGGTACCGGGCGATTACGAGGAACCCGGCTACTGAGGCGACCCGGCCACGCTACTGCGTCCGGGCTCCCTGTAGCCCGGGTTGGACCTCAGCCTCTCACGGCAAGAGAGCGACTTACTGGACGGTTCCCAGCCATCGCAGGATCCGTTCCGTGACCAGGCTCGCTGCATCCTGCTGGATGAAGTGGCCTACGCCGGGTACCGCGATGATCGTCAGCTCCGATTGGACGTATTCCCACGTGTCGTTGAGACAGTCGCGGAGCAGGTAGGAGTCCTCGAGACCGTGGAGCATGAGGACGGGACATCGCACAGGAGGGTAGGCGTCGGCCTCTGGGGGCTGATACGGTTCCTGGGGATAATTTGCCCTGTAGAGGAGGCTCATGGCCTCGAATGACGACCTCCCCAGAGCCTCGCGGTACTCCCTTCGGTCGTCTTCCCCTTTCACCCAGTAGATGAGCCTCTCGATTTCGATATATTTCGAGGCATCCTCGCGCTGAAGGTCCCGTGCGTACTGTGCCGCCTGGCGCTGCCGATCGTTGCTCGCGAGTTCACGAAGCACGCACTGCGGGTGAGGGGAATTCAGGACGATCAGTCGTTCGACGGCCTCGGGCATGTAGATGGCACAATACCAACCGATGATTCCACCCCAGTCGTGCCCGACGATGATCGCCTTTTCCGTGGTTTCGCTTAAGAAGTGCTCGACGACCGCGCGGACGTCCCCGCAAAGTCTCGTAATCCCATACTCCTCGAGATTGTCTGGTTTCCCGCTACGGTTGAAGCCTCGCAGGTCCATCGCCACGGTGCGGAAGCATCGGGCGAATTCGGGGATCTGCGCTCGCCAGGTGTACCAGAAATCCGGGAATCCGTGAATCAGCACCATCAAGGGTCCGGACCCGCTCTCGACGCAATGGATCTGCGTCCCTGAGGATTCAATGAAGTGGGAGGTCCCGATTGAGGATTCCAGCATCAGATGTCGCTCCGGGCCGATCGCGACTATGCGCCTGGCAGACTCGACAGGAACCGAAGGGCCGTGATGCTGGGCAAGAAAAGATACATCATCTCCCGGCATGTGAGCAAGGGAGTCTTGATCTTCAAAGTGAAGGTGGGATTCTCTGCTGTCGGGAGGGCGAAAATCTGGGGACCTTCTGTGAACGGAAAGAACGGATCGACGTCCGAGGACCGCAGCCTGCCCGAGAAGCTCCCGGCGCTCATCCATTCCTTGAGCACGAACTCGAACTGGTCCGAGAGGCTCGCCATGATAAAATAGCCCAGCAGGCCGCGCTTAATCCAGTCGTGCGGGTGTTGGGGATCAAACGCCTTGCCGTAAGGAAGGCCCCGCCGGATCATCCTGCGGTACGAGGTGCCGCCGCCGCGAACATCCCGATCATCTCGGGGATTCGCCCGCCTGATGTGGGCACCCCAGGGACACTTCAGTCCGAAGGCGTCGTCCTTGTAGCCGAAGGCGTTCCAGGTGGCGAGGTCCACCTTGGGTTGGGTCTGCGGCGGCCGTGACGAGGGGGCTCCCGTTCGCCCAGCGGCCGCACAGCTTCGCGGCGATTAAGTCGCGGGACAACTTCGATGCGCGTGCCGCTTGATCCAGGAATTCCTCGAACGCCACGACGTCCTGCTCCATCTTGACATAGGCAACGAAGCTCCCATTGAATCCCAGCTCCCTGGGCGTTGGGTACGGATACTTGTAATCCGTCCACTGGCTCTTGTACCCCAGCACGAATTGCCCTGTCGGCAGCGGCGGTTCCTTGCCGCCCGGGAACCCTTCCACGTTCGGTTGCGACACGGACTCGCGGAAGCCGAAGTGCACGATGTCATCCCCGAGACGGTTGCCGACGCTCTCGCCGAGGAACTCATGAGCGTCCTCAATAGTGAACCCGCGCCGGATCTGCTCGACAGCCTGCTTGCGCCGCTCCTCCGAACGCGCATGGATCGAGATCAGGACGTGCGCGCACTGACTCGAGCTCAGCGCGATCGCGACCGAAGAGTCGCTTGACGCGCTCTCGCGCGCCCTGCTTGAAATCCTCGGGGAAAGACTGGATTGACGCTTCGGACAGCCGAAGCGCCTTGAGGCCCTCGAAAGTGAATCCCAGATTGACGCAGACCTCAGGCTTGACGCCCTGCGGCCATTCGGCGCCGGTCATCACCCGCAAACTTGTTCCATCAGGCGGCCCAACCAGTTCGCCAATCCGCCGGCGAGCTGTTCCGCTCCGGACCACGCGGAACGCCAGATGACTGACGGTGGGCATCCCATACCCTCGCACGATCAGCCCCTGAAGGTCGTGAAGATCCGGGCGTTCCACGTCAATGCCTCCTCTGCTGCAGTTAGTGACCCGAACCGGATTCTGGTCCGGCCAGGGTCAGGATCCGAACGACGCTGAGGTTAGGATACGCGCTGTACATTCCCCCTCCGGCTGACGCAATGTTTCGATCACGCACATAGTTGATGAACTCCTGACGGCCCAACTGTACGTGGAACTTTTGAGATCCTTCCTGCACGGGCTTCTGAGGCGCCCCCTCCAGATGCTCCAGTAGGGCGTCAAAAATCATGAAAATCTGCTCGATAAAGTCGTTCACATAATCTTCAAATCGGCCGTCATAAGAAGTGACCAGGCAGAGGTAGTCCTTCTCGATAAAGAAGAATCGTGCGAAATGGACGGTGCGAATCCGGTCGAGTGCAACGCCCAAGGGTGACCGTTGCCCGTCCTCCGGTGGCTTCAGGATGGCCTGCAATGATTGAAAGTGGAGATGAGCGGGTTCATTCGGCCCGCTTTCCTTGATCTTCATGACGAGATTCAACGAACTCTGATCGGTAGATGGCACGCCGGAGCCCTCCTTCCGTCCGATGTGGTCGCGTGATCGTCCTGCGATTCCTCGACGCTCTACTTGGAGTCCCTAAAAAAACGGTGAGTGGCTCCGAGTCTTCGAGGTGCCTGTCCCCCCTTTTTTAGGGGCTCTACGTAGACATTCACAGTGGTTGCATCGTGTCAGCCGAATCAGAAAAACGCGAAGGCACACCGATCCGTCGAAAAATGGTCGCCATGCGAATTTGACGGAACGGTCGATATCAGGACGCGCACAAGGTGAGCCAATCATCCGGTCCAAGGCCGGCCTCACCTCGCTCATCGTGGTCTCCGGGCGGCAACCCCGTAAACTATCGAGGTCGGGCCGGAATAGCAAGACTCGCAAATCCGTGCGCAGCTCTCCTCAAGATCCTGGCAATCGTCTGGATCGAGGGTTAAAACGTTCGAAAGCAGTAGCAGCCTGCCATCGATGGTGCGTCTGTGGTCAGGAGTCAGGTTCCCGCCCAAGCACCGTCAGCGGCGATGCGGGAGGTCCCGCGGTATCCCGCCACCACGTGGCGACTGCCGACGCCCTTCGTCGTGGTGACGCGATGACAGCATCGAACGCCTTGTGTTCCGCTCCGACCCGCCACTCGTGAGGCTCGATCGCCACGGTGCCGTTGTGTCCCCATGAATGGACGAGGCGCCGGTCCCCTTGAGTTATTCGCCTTGGAGGCATCGGCATTGGTCACGGACAACCCAATCTGGAACCGCGATACGCGAACACCGACGAAAGCATATTGCGCGGAAGGGAAAGTGCTCCATTATCGAGATGGGGTCCTCGTCGTCTTCGTACACGGGTGGGATGGCGACCCGACTCATTCATGGAAGGCTATCCCTGGATTGCTCATGGACCGCGCTGGAGTCGACATCGACATCATCTCTTTCTGTTACTCGACAGCCCTGTGGAGAAACATGTCCATTGAGGATGCGGCCACGAGCCTCCAGAAGATTCTTGAGGATATCCACGCGACCTTGGGGAGGACGGTCCCGCACCAGCACATCTTCTTCATCACGCACAGTACCGGCGGCCTGGTGGTCAAGCAGTTCTTGGTGAATGTGGCCGAGGAAGAACTGGAAAGAGCCTTCAGCACAGAGATTGCACCGAAGCGGGAGAGCGTGATCGATCGCATCCGCGCGATTGACCACCTAGCTGTCCCGCATCGCGGGGCCAGCCCCCTGGTCACATGGCCGCTTGCCCTTGGTACAGTCGCGTGGTACGGGCTTTTCGGTTGGTGGATGTCCCCTCTGATGAACGCCTCGGGACGGACCTGGGGACTGAATCGCCTCAATCTCCAGCTTCGGTGGAACAATCGCTGGGTCAAGGAACTCGATGACAGTTTTCGCAAGGTCACGAACTCGCTCGAACTACTCGCGTTCCCGCACCCGGTGTCACGCGATATCCTGGCGGAGCAGGACATCGTTGTGCTTCAACTCAAGGAGAAAGCAGGTGAGGCGGGCAGCAGACACGACCGTAGCTCTCGCGAGCGCAAGGAGTCGCCCCAGGACGACGCGAAGTTCAAGCGATACGACACCGAATCCGTAACCGAACAGCTCAGGGCGAAGCCATTGACGGTCGGACTGCGCGGCATTGCGGTATAGGCTCCCTGCAACGCATACGAGTATCACCGAGGCGAAACACAAGGACGACGAGATAGTCAAGCTGCTGGCGAAGCCGATCGCAGAGCTCGCACCTGAGCGAGAGCTCCAACTGGGATTGTGCTTGTTCCGCAACAATCTGGACTGGTTCCGCAAGAGCGCTGGCGATTCGCGCGTACTGAGGTTGATGTGGCTGCTGGGCGGCGACGAGAGCCCGGGGAACGCTGACGAAATAACTTCCCGAGTTCCCGAGGGTACGGGGGGGCCGGTTTCCGGGAGGTTGTTTCGTCAGCGTTCCGTGGGCTCTCTGCAAACGGACGGCCTGTCCCAGCATGAGATCTACCAGAGGGTCCGTCGCGAGCTGGCGATAGACAATAAGAGCAAGAGCCTCGTCATCGTTGGCAATCGCAGTGACGGGAAGACAGCCATTCTGCGAAAGTTGGCGCAGGCGAACGCCGCGGACTTCCTCGCTTTCGGTTCGTCCTATCCGGTTCCAATTTACGTCCCTCTCGAGAAACTGCGTTTCGCCACTCGTCCGGCAGACCTGCTGGCGGAATTCTGCCAGTATGCCGCGAGCTGCCTGTGTGAGCTCTCCTATCCCTACGTCGTTACCGGAGAGAGCTTCCGGAACCGGCTGCTCGAAGAAGCCAATGTCGTTGTCTATCTGGACAGCGTGGAAGTGTTCCTGAGGAACAACCGGAACGTGGTGAGCAGCGAGGATCTACGCGAGCTTATCGGGTCGCTGACAGACCGAACGGGCAAGCAGGGGCGGATTTATCTGGTCCTCGCTACGCGGGCACCCGATCCCGATGTCGAATACACTCGACTCGCCGTGCCCGGGCACGCAGTGTATCGCATCGCGCCCGATCACCGAGGAGCAGGCGCGGGAGGAGTTTCCTCAAGTTACGGGGCTGCTGAAATCCGCCTGGAGCCAACCGGCCAGGCGACTTCTGCTGTCACGTCTGATCCTCTGCCGGCTTCCGAGGGACCTCGACTCATCGAGGTGGACGACAGCGACCACCGAGAGCGCCGTCCTGGAACTGGCCTTGCAACGTATTCATGACATCAAAGAACTTTTTGAAATGACTCATACTATTTGGGCTGATATTCTCATGATGATCGCCCACTACATGTTTCAGGAGCGTTGCGAGGTCATGTCGCTGGATCGGCTCGCGAACTTTGTCGCCGAGGAGGCGACTCACTGGGCCCTAGCGCCGGACTGGGGTGGCAGTCGCCACCAAGTCGCGCTCGCGGAGCAAATGCGGGATGCCTGCGCGAGCTGGGAGAATTTCTGTAACCTCCTCCCCAACCACCCGCTACTCTTCATGCGTCGAGGGCGAGGGCCTGGAGCCTGTGATTCGATCGAGTTCGCTAATGCCGAGTGGAAGGAATTCCTGGTCGCCCGTTACGTCGCGCGCTCCGTGATCTGCCGCCGCTTCACCCCGCTACTACATATGGGCCACAACGGAATCATGTACAGTGGGATCGCCGAACAACTCGGCGACGAGGTCGTCTCGGGGGCTGACGTGGAACAGGCGATGAAACTCGGTGAGATGAGCCCGCAGGTGATCGCCACCCTTTGCATCGTCCTCGCCATGTCGAATGTGCGGCTCGACCAGGCCGCGGTCCAGGCCCTCCTTCAATATGACATCGAAGATCCTCGGTTCGACTATGGTCGAGCCATCCAGCTTTACGAGTTCTGTAATCGGGTGCTGTCGGGTCGCCCGACGACCATCTGGCGCGCGAGGTCCAGCCGGAACTTCTGAAGATCCTCAAGCAGGAGTACGATTCCGCGACGCCGATCCGCAGGAGCGCAGCCTGGTGCTTTCTGAAGGCGATCGACCGCAGGACGGGGACGAGGCTGGCTGAGGGCCTCGATCGCATCCCCCTTGTGCTCTCGGATGCCGATTGTCGCAGAGCAGCCTCAGCACTCTGCGACTCCGGATCGACGCCCGTAAGGACCAGCGACGAGCAGCGCGATATGCAACGAGGGATGGCCGACTCGCGATTCCGATTCCTTCAGGAAGGCAACGAGTTGACGGCCATAACCATGATGCACTGGATGATGTACTTGGCCGCCGCGGTACGCTGCGGTGGGGCGGTCGGCGAGGTGAGCATGCAAGTGAGGGATTTCTTCAGCGAGGTGGGTGCGGCGAACAGGCGAATCCAGCAACTCGCCGAGATGCCCGGATTCCCGCTACCTGAGATTCGCGAGGTCTTTGGAGAGGGCGGCAGAGTCTTCCAATGACAGGTTCCGACGAGATCGGACCTACGTCGCTGTCGTTTCACTCGGGGCACTGAAACGGGGACGGGGGCACTGAAACGGGGCACTGAAACGGGGCACTGAAACGGGGACGCAGCTAGTTTTTCACTCCCTCCCCGTCCTATCGGGCACTGAAACGGGGAAACCGCAGCTAGTTTTTCACTCCCTCCCCGTCCTATCGCTCATACTTTGACCACGCACCCTACACCGTGGGGCACTGAAACGGGGACGCAGCTAGTTTTTCACTCCCTCCCCGTCCTATCGCTCATACTTGGGCACTGAAACGGGGGCACTGAAACGGGGCACTGAGACGGGGCGGCACTGAAACGGGGACGCAGCTAGTTTTTCACTCCCTCCCCGTCCTATCGCTCATACTTTGACCACGCACCCTACACCGTGAACGTCCGGACCTCCTCACGAAGATGGCAGTTACCACGCCCGGCCGACCGGGCACTGAAACGGGGACGCAGCTAGTTTTTCACTCCCTCCCCGTCCTATCGCTCATACTTTGACCACGCACCCTACACCGTGAACGTCCGGACCTCCTCACGAAGATGGCAGTTACCACGCCCGGCCGACCGAAGGTCTCCTGTAATGGGATACGGTTCGTGTGTGCACGGGACGTGTCCCATTTCCCCGGCAAAACCGGCAACGGTAGCGACTCCCGTTGTCACTCCCGCCGGGAGACCTTCGGTCCAGCCGACGGCGGGGTCGGGAGACCCGCGCCGAACAGAATCGGGAAGTGATTTCGAGACTCCTCGTCGAACACCACCGATCTCAGCGCGGCGGGTGCGGGAAATCTGGGGAGTGCGACGATCCGACCCTCGCCTCTTCCCCCTCAGTTCGGGCCAATTTGGTCATTCGAGTAGCCCAGTGTTCCGAATTTTTGGATTTTTTCATCTCCCTCTGTGGTCGAGAGTTCCGGAGCGAATCGCCCCGGAATCCGCGATAGGTGCATTAACGGATCATAAAACCTGTGGCATACTGAATAATATGGACCATGTGCGACCGTCACCGACCGGAAACTATGGCTGCGAGCCACGGGGCTGTGCCGCGTGCGACCGGGCCCGGCACAGCGATTTCGGGACTCGGCCCGAACTCGCTGGGGGCCATGGGGATCGGAGAGGGAGCCGCGGCCAAAAGTGATCACCGAGTGCCAAATCGTGCCACAATTCTCGGCAAGTCCGGCCCTCCTCACAGCCGGCCCCGCCCAGAACCCCCGCCGGATCCGGACGTCCCGCCGGTCCTGAGTAGGGCCTCTCGGAATGGGTCAAAGCCACCATCCCCAGACGGTGCGGTGGTGATCGCCGAGGATTCTCGAAAATTCACGAAACCGCCGTTCAGATTCCCTGGTCAAGATCGCGGCTCGGTAGGTCTGTCGAGGACCATTCTTCGGTCCGACGGACCAAGGGCATGCGAGCGAGTCCGGCTCGGCTGATCCAAGAGTCGAGAGGGCGCCGTTCGAGGCTTCGGCGCCGAGAAACGACGGCCCGCTCGATCGGAGGCTCGTGCCGCCGAGACGGCGCGAAACCTCGACCGGGTGGGTGTGTCTGGGGAGCCGGATGGCGGGACGGTGCGGGCGTCTTCGGGAAAAGCGACCCGCAGGGGTGCTTGACAAGGTGGGATCGATCCTCTAAAGTGACCGAACTTATTTGTCAGCCAAGTATCTCCGTGCGCTCGAATTATGGACCGCCAGCGAAACGAGATGCCTTCGGGGCGATGGTTTTGAGTTGGTTCGCTGAGCCGTCCATCACCTCATCGCCGCCCGAAGCTCACCAGGTGCAGAGTAGAGTCTCCATGGACAACCCGATCCAGGTCAACCTCGGGCGCATCGCGCAGGACCTGCAAATTCGGCGCGTGCAAGTGGAGAGCGTCGTCCAGCTTCTGGACGAGGGGAACACTGTCCCCTTCATCACCCGCTATCGGAAGGAACGGACGGGCAACCTCAACGAGGTGACGATCCGGGAGATCCAGCTCCGGGTGCAGCGGCTGCGCGAGCTGGCCGACCGCAAGGAGACGATCCTCAAGGCGATCGAGGCCCAGGGGAAGCTGAGTCCCGACCTGGCCGCGGCCATCCGCGCGGCCGACAACCCCAAGCGACTCGAAGACCTCTACCTGCCGTTCAAGCCCAAGAAGCGCACCAAGGCGTCCGATGCCCGCGAGCGGGGCCTGGAACCCCTGGCCTTCCGGATCTGGACCCGCGACGAGACCCTCACCGACCTGGACACGGCGGCCCAGGAGTTCGTGAACGCCGAGAAAGGGCGTCGAAACGATCGAGAAGGTCCTGGAAGGGGTCGGCCATATCCTCGCCGAGGCGATCAGCGAGATGGCCATGGTCCGCGACGCCGTGCGCAAGGTCGTGTGGAAGACCGGCAAGATCGTCACCGCCAAGGCCGAGATCCCCGAGGGACAGGGCCTCGAGTACCGCGATTATTTCGACTACTCCGAGCCGGTCGCCCAGATCCCGCCGCATCGCGTGCTGGCGATCAACCGTGGGGACAAGGAAGGGCCGCTGAAGGTGAAGCTCGAGGTGTCCCGGCCGGATGTCGAGGCCGTGCTCTTCAGCCAGCTCCCACTGGATGGGCATCCCCAGGGCGACCTGTTCCGCGCCGCCGCGATGGACGCCGTGGACCGGCTGATCCTGCCGAGCATGGAGCGCGAAGTCCGGCGCGACCTGACCGAGGCCGCCGAGAAGCACGCCGTCGAGGTCTTCGCCCGCAACCTGGGCAGCTTGCTGCTCCAGCCCCCGATCCCCAAGCAAGTCGTCCTGGCCATCGATCCCGGCTTCCGGACCGGCTGCAAGGTCGCCGTGCTCGATCCCAGCGGCAATCTCCTCGATCAGACGGTGATCTTTCCCCATCCTCCCCAGAATCGTCGGTCCGAGGCCAAGGTGGCGCTCAAGGACCTGGTGGGCAAGCACCAGGTGAATGTGGTTGCCATCGGCAACGGCACGGCCTGCCGTGAGACCGAGGAGTTGATCGCCGAGATCATCGCCGAAGGGATGCGGTTCAGTCAGGGGGAAGGTGCCGCCACCGACGTGGCCCCCGCATCCCCGGCCGACGCCGCAGCGCCTCCTTCCCCGGTCGAGGATGCCGGCGATTCCTGGGCTGCGCCCGCAATCGACAGACCCTCAGGCCGGCAGTGCCGATCAGACGGGCACCCCGGCGGAGCCTGCAACCGATCTCCCCAGCGAGCCAGCGTCTGCGGACGGCAACGATCAGGCCCCTTCCCGACCGCGACGAGTCGGCTCCGGCCCCTGCTGAGGAGCTCGCCCCAGTCAGTCAGATGCCGTCCGAGGAAGACCCGCTCGGCAACGGCTCCGCAGGTGACTCTCACGCACGGACCGAGACTCATGCGTCGAGTCCGTCCGAGGAAACGGTCGAGATGCTCCCGCCGATCTCGGGTGGATCACTGGACTCCGACCCCCCGTCGCACGAGACCGAACCGGGCAGCGGCTCCGGCTCCGGAATCGCCGCCCGTATCAGAGGCCGTGTCCACCGACGTGCTCGAAGGAGCCGGGACCGGATTCGGCGATGAAGGGGCTGCACGGTCGCACAGAGGAGTCCGCCACGGCGGAGCCGGCCGACCGGCGACTATCTGCCCGTCCCCCCCGCGGAACCTCCGGAACCGACCGCGGCCGGACCCATCGAGAGCCCGGCCGCGACGGGAGTCTCGGAGACCATCGAGCCGGAGTCCGTAAGCCCGGCCGCGATCGCCGTGCCCGCGGCGGATCTGGGCGAGACGTCGGTCGAGCCCGCACTGACGGGGGACCATCTCCCGGTGCCATCAGAAGAGTCGACCCCATCCGAGCCGCCGGCCGAAACGTCGTCGACCGCCACCTCGAGCGAAACGACTCCCGCAGCCCCCGCCGGATCGACCGGTGCGCCGGGCGGCCGGCCGCCGCGCTCGGGCCGGTCCGGCGGCCAGGGGAAATCGGACTCGTCGCGCCGGCCGCCCCGGGCCAAGCAGCCCTCGACGCCACCCCCTCCCCCAACGCCCCCGCAGCCGCACCCGGCCGACACCTTGCTGGCCCAGCTTGCCTATGTGATCGTCAACGAGGCCGGGGCCAGCGTCTACTCGACCAGCCAGGTCGGCCGCGACGAGCTGCCGGAGTTCGATCCCACCCTGCGGAGCAGCATCTCGATCGGTCGACGGCTCCAGGATCCCCTGTCCGAGCTGGTCAAGATCGAGCCCCAGAACATCGGCGTCGGACTGTATCAGCACGACGTCAATCCCAAGCAGCTCAAGGAAACGCTCGACTCGGTCATATCGAGCTGCGTCAACTTCGTCGGGGTGGACCTGAATACCGCGAGCGTTCCGTTGCTGCGGCATGTCTCCGGCCTGAATCAGTTGACCGCGCGGCGAATCGTCGATTTCCGCAAGGACCATGGCCCTTATCGCCGTCGCGAGCAGTTGACGGAAGTCGAAGGGGTCGGTCCGGCGACGTTCACCCAGGCCGCGGGGTTCCTCAAGCTCCTCGAGGGCGACGACCCGCTGGATCGGACGTGGGTTCACCCCGAGAGCTATCCGGCCGCCATCAAACTGGTGGAGAAGTTCGGGTTCACACCCGACGTTGTGCGAGACAAGGTCCAACTGCCCGAACTGCGATCCCAGTTGGCCCAGGCCGACATCCCGGCGCTCGTCGCCGAGCTGGAGATCGGCGAGTTCACGCTCCGCGACATCGTCGAAGCCCTCGGCCGTCCGGATCGCGACCCGCGCGACGACTTGCCCAAGCCGATCTTCAAGAAGGGCGTGCTCAAGCTCGAGGACCTGACCGCGGGGATGGAGCTGAAGGGAACGGTCCTCAATGTCGTGGATTTCGGCGCGTTCGTCGAACATCGGACTGAAGGATTCAGGGCTGGTCCACATCAGCCAACTGGCCAACCGATACGTCAAGAGCCCGCACGATGTCGTCAGCGTCAGCGACGTGGTCACGGTCTGGGTCATGGGTGTGGACCAGGAGCGGAAGCGGGTCTCGTTGACGATGGTCAAGCCGGGCACGGAACGGCATCGGGGCGCCCCGAGTGGCGGCCGGCGTGGCGGCGGCCCCGGCGGTGAGCCGCGCGATCCGAACCAGCAGCGCGAGGGTCGTGGCGGACCGCCCGGCCAGGGGCGTCGGGGTGGCCCGGCCAGCGGCCGTACTCCGCGTCCGACCGGCTCCGCGCTCACATCCCCGCCGGTGGGTGCCCCTTCGGTGGCGGTCCTGGCCGATACGCCGTCCCGGCGGCCCGATCGGGATCATGGCCGCGACCGGGGTCCGGGCGGCGGTCCCGCGCCGGCGAGGCACCCGGAGCGGGGACCGCTCCTCCGCGGTTCGGCCGCGGACCCGGATCGGGTCCGGGCGGCGGACCTCCGGGCGGGCGCGGTTCCTATCACGGCCAGGGGGGCGGGCGGCCAACTCGTTCGGATCGCGACCAGGATCGTGGTGCGCCCCAACGGCCGCCCAGCCGTCCGTCCCGACCCAGCGCCCCACCGCCCCCGCTCTCCAAAGATGCCTTGGCCGGCAACATCCCGCTCCGGACCTTCGGTCAGCTCAAGCAGCTCTGGCAAGCCCGCGTCGAAGGTCCTCCGGACTCGGCCGAGGCCCCTCAGCCAGCCGCCGATGATCGCCCGTCCCCAACTCAGGATCAACCCCCGCACTCGAAGGAACCCCCGGATTCGACCCACGCACCAGTCCCCCAGGCCGAGCCGGAGACGCCGTCGAACCCGACTTAACCTCGGCTTGCATCAACGTTTAGCGTCAGTTCTGTCGGTCCCGCAAAAGTGCTTGCACGCTGGCTCGTGCGGAGAGATGCGTCTGAGTGAGATCTCGTGCCGGACCTGACCAGTGGATTCCTTGCCTTGGTGAATTGGTGGAAACCGCTATAATTCAGGGGACGACGGCACGGAGTTCCGCACACCGGTCACTGTGGGAGGTGAACGGGCCGTGAAGATAAGATTGAGGATCGATTCGAGATGGGTGTATTCGCCTGGCGGAATCTGCTCACCCGGCCGCTTCGGACGATCTTGGCATTGGTGGGGTTATCGATCCCGATCCTCGGTGTACTAGGGCTGTTCTGCGTCTCGAACGGCTTGCGGAACCTCGTGGGTGAAACCCTGGGCGGAATCGAAGGATTGATTGTACTGGGCGACAACCAGCCCAGCCCGGTCTTCAGCAATATCCCCGCGACCCTGGCCGACGAGTTGAGGCAGATGCCCAAGATCCGGGCGGTCGCGCCGGAGGTGTGGGGGATCGCTCCGTCGATCGAGGGATGGGGCATGATCGCCGGCCTCTTGAAGCCGGGGAAGCAGATGTCGATCTTCGACCAGCCGGTGATCGCCGGCCAGGACATCCCCGCTCATCAGAATCTCCGCAGCGCCGTGTTCCCGAGGGCGCTCCGAGAGCACGGCGAAGGGCGATTCCTCCAACCGAGCGATGCGGGACAGGCGAACATCGTCATCAGCCGCAAGATCGCCCGCGACCACCCCAATGACCAGGGCCAGCCCAGGAAGGTGGGCGATTCGCTGGATATCGGCGGCAAGCCGTTCCAGATCGTCGGCATCTATGAGACTGGCTCGATGCTCCTGGATGTCGTGATCCTGATGGATATCGGGATGGCTCGAAGTGTGTTGAATCGGCCTCCTGGGTCGGTCTCCTGCATCTATGTCGAGGGGGACGATCCCACGGACAACAGTGCACTCTCCGCGGCGATTGAGAAGGCTCATCCCAGTGTCAACGCCCGGAGCATGCGGGAGGCCCAGGCCAACTTCAGCTCGTTGCTGGGACAGGTCAACTCCTTCTTGCTCATGACGGTCAGCCTGGCCCTCGTCGTGGGGATCGTCGGCATCATCAATACCATGCTGATGAGCACCACCGAGCGGTTCACCGAGTTCGGCGTCCTTCGCACCAACGGCTGGTCGCAGGGCAATATCCTGGCACTGGTGACCCTCGAAAGTGCCTATCTCGGTCTGCTCGCCGGTCTGTTCGGCTGCGGCCTGGCGTGGGCCGGCATCCTCGTGATCAATCCGTTCATCTCCGGGGGCATGCACCTCGGCATGACGCCTTCGCTGGTGGCGCTGGGCATCGGGCTGTCGGTCGTCATGGGCATGCTGGGCGGACTGTATCCGGCCTGGAAGGCGGCCCGCCTGGTCCCCATGGAGGCGATCCGGTTGGGGTCGCACTGACTACTATTCCTTGAGGTCTCCCGATGATCGACGTGAGGAACGTTCACAAGTCTTACCGCAGCGGTAGTCGGTGGGTCGAGGCGGTGCGCGGGGTCAGTTGCGAGATCGAGCGCGGCCGGTTCGCGTTCATCGTCGGCCCAAGCGGGTCAGGCAAGAGTACGCTCCTCTATCTGATGGGTGCCCTCGATCGTCCGACGTCGGGCGAGATCATCGTCGAGGGCCGGAATTTGGCCACGATGTCGGAGGCGGAACAGAACGCCTATCGTCGCGACCAGATCGGCTTCATTTTTCAATCGTTCAACCTGATCAGCAACCTGACGGCGGTGGAGAACGTGCTGGTTCCGTTCCTGCCGCGCGGGGTGACTGCCGAGCAACGGCAGCGTGCGATCGCCTTGCTGAAGGATGTGGGTCTGGAGGACCGCATCGATCACCGGCCGTATCAGCTCTCCGGCGGCGAACAGCAACGGGTGGCGATCGCCCGGGCGCTGGTCAAGCAGCCGGTGCTCATCCTCGCCGATGAGCCGACTGGCGAGCTGGATTCCAAGGCCGGCGACGAGATCTACCGGATCCTCCGCAGGCTCCAGGAATCGTCGGGAACTACCCTGGTCGTCGTGACCCACGACCGCCGATTCATCACCTCGGACGACCTCGTCCTCGAGATCCAGGACGGACAGCTCGCCAACGGACATGAGGCCGAGTCCGTGGGTTACTCGGCGGCATTGAGCCCGCGCTGAGCCATATCGCGACTTGGCCGATCACAACCGCAGGATCACCTTGCCGAAGACCTGGTTCGATTCCATCCGCGACTGGGCGGCGTGAACATCCTCGAACGCGAAGGTCGAATCGACCACGGGTCGGACCGTCCCCCGCGCCAGCCAGGGGACGACCTGTGCGGCGAACCGCCGCGTCGCGGCGATCTTCTCCTCCAGAGGCCGGGCTCGGAGCGTGGTGCCGACGATCGTCAGCCGCTTGCGGAGCATCAGATTGAGGTCGAGCGGGGCGTTGCTGCCGCCCAGCAAGCCGACCAATACCAGCCGGCCCCGAGGTGTCAGCGCCGCCAGGTTGCCCGCCAGCGCTGAGCCGCCGATCAAATCGATCACGACGTGAACCCCCTCGCCGTCAGTCTGAGATCGAACTGCCGTGGCGAAATCCTCAGAAGCGGTGTCGATCCCATGATCCAGCCCCAGAGGTTTGGCTTGCTCGAGCTTCGCCGCGGTCCGCGACGTGCCGAAGACGGTGCAGCCCATCGCATGGGCGACCTGGACGGCCGCTGTACCGACGCCGCTGCCCACCGCCTGGATCAGGACGCGCTCGCCGGGCGAGAGATCGCCCTGGTTCAGCAAGGCGTCGTGCGCGGTGATAAACGCTTCGGGGACGGCCGCAGCCTCGACGAAATCCAGGTTCGGCGGGATCGGCACGGCCAGCCGCTCGTGGGTGAGGACGAACTCGGCCTGCCCGCCCCCGCTGACGATGCCGAAGACCCGATCGCCTGGCTTCAGCGGACCTGTGACATCAGGACCCAGGGCATCGACCTCACCCGCGTACTCCAGCCCCGGGATGTCGGCCGGGCGCCCGGAGGCGCAGGATACATCCCCCGGCACTGCAAGACATCGGCCCGGTTCAACCCGCACGCCCGAACGCGGACACGGATTTGCTCGCCCCTGGGTTCGGGCCTGGGTCGTTCGCGGACTTCCAGGACTTCCGGGCCGCCGGTGCCGGTGATCACGATGGCCTTCATTCTCGGGTCTCGTCAGGAAGCCAGACGATGAGTGGAGACTCGTCGTCGGTCAAGGGTTCGGCGTTCGAGTAGGACCTCGCGGTCAGCAGCGCGACATCGAGGATCGTGCCGACCATCGCTCCCCAGACCACGCCCGCCGTACCGAGCATGAAGAGAGTGAGCGCCGGCGGCCCGAGATAGTCGAGTAGAACCGGATCCGGATGCAAATAGTAGTACGCGTAGCAGGCGATCCCGAGGATGACGAGCACAACGGAAGCCGATATCATGGCGCCGAGGATTCCCGCTCCGCCTCGGAATCGATCGATCAGGAAGCCCGGTGCGACGATCCCGATGGCCACGACGAACAACGCGAACGGCGTCAACAGCGCCGCGAACACGACGGCGCAGACCGCAATCACCCCCATGAGCTGTCCGAGAGTGAACTGCATCTTCGCGTGCCGCGAGGCTGATGTTTTCTGGACCTGTTCGCAACACGCTTTGATGACCCAGTAGAGGGTCATGCTGACGAGGCTTCCCCAGATCAGGGAAACGACGAAGATGAAGTAGATTGCCGGGCCCGCCGAGACGAAGTCGCTGAAGGGGCCTTGGCCGGAGGATTCCATCTGGTTGATTCCCAGTACCACGCCAAGAATCGCACTCGATGTGACCCCACCGATGATGCCCGTGCGTCCCCTCAACCGGTCGATGAGAAAGCCCGGCAGGACGATCGCGATCGCCACGACGAACGGCGCGCCGGGGGTCCAGAGTAGAGCCACCACGACGGCGCAGACGACGATCAGCCAGACACTCTGTCGGAGTGTGAGTGGGAACCGGGAGAGTGCCAAGGCTCGTGTCCTCCACTGGCACGACCAGGACTCGGATTATCCAAACTGCGCCAGACGATGGAACCGCATGAGACGTCTGTTAGAGGCTTATCGCGAAGAAGTATTTCTAACTTTTTAATAATAATAACCATAAAATAAATCCCAATGCTGATTCCAGCGCACATGATCAGCCCGGTCGCCACGAGAAACAACCCAAGAAGCGTGCGGATCAGCGCGAAGAAGATCGCCGAGACAGCGACCAGCTTGATCAACTGCCGGAGTGTGAATTGAAAGCGGGGAAGCTTCATGGCTCAAATCCTGGTGCCGCGTCCCAATCGGGCTCCGACTCGAGCATCAGGCGAAGATCCAATCCACCTCGACGCGCCAGGCGGGGAGCAGGGGCTCTGCATCAACAACTTGTCCGCGCCGGAAGGTGGTCGGTTCATCGGGCGTCTCGGCCCGGTAGACATGGATGCACTCCACGATCGGATCGACGTCCCAGACGATCCTTGTCCCGGCCTCGAAATAATCCGCGCGTTTGGCGGCGAGCGCTGCCATGGCGGATGGAGTATAATCGTTCTCGCTACGGACCGCGACGGCCAGTGTGGGAGGGCCTTCGAGAAACCGCATGGGGTCGGCGGGAAACGGCCCGAGGTGGTAGGATGCATCGGCCGCAAACGACTCGCGGCCGGACGATAGCGGGGACACCGCAAATCCGACGTTGTCGGGATAGGCTTCGCCCCGCCCGCTCTGCGTCGCATAGTCGTCCAGACTGCGGTAGATCCGTCCAGCAACTCGGCCTGGTTTTCGCCCCGTAGGCATGAGCAGCTCGATCCGCCCGTCAATCAGTTCGGCTTTGTCGGTGATGCGTGCCAGATCGTCCAACGTCGCTGCCGGTGTTTGGACCGATGCCATCGCCGGACCTCGAGTCTCTCGGTTCGGGTCAAAAGAAAGGATACCATTTCAGTGTGGATCGTCTGGATGAGGATGTCAAGGCGAGAAGAGATGGTGTCCAATCGCCCATCGAGTGGGTCACGCCGATGAGTCTCCGAGGCGTAAGCGAGCCCGAAAACCGCTGTCTTGCCGTTCCCGTGCTGCTGGACTGGCTGCCCGATGCTGACGTGCCCGCCCTCACGCTCGACGAGGCCCGGGTCTGGATCGTCGATCTGGATGCCGGCCTGCGACCGGGCGACAACCCGGAAACGGCCGAACCTGGCCCGGAGCTGGCGATCCTCTCGGAAGACGAGCGGGCTCGGGCCGCGCGGTTTGTCCGGGCTCGGGACCGGCGTCGGTTCGCCCGGTGCCGTGCCACGCTGCGGGAGATCCTCGGGCGAATTCTGGGCGAGCGGGCCAACTCGCTACGATTCCGGGCCGCGGCGATCGGCAAGCCGGAGCTCGACGGTGATCCGGGCGATGAGCGGCTCGCGCTGCGGTTCAACGTCTCCCATTCCTCGAATCTGGCCCTGATCGCCGTCTGCCAGGGGCATGAGGTCGGGGTCAACATCGAGCAGATCCGGCCGATCTCCGAATCGGTCCGGATCGTCGAGTCGTTCTTCACGGCGGCCGAACTTGCCGAGTTCACGGCGATCGCCGATGACGCGAAACCCATGGCCTTCCACCGTGGTTGGACGCGCAAGGAGGCGGTTCTCAAGGGATTCGGGACGGGGATCTCGGGCCTCTCGGCACGGCACGAGACCGGATTCGGCACGACCGTGCTGACGACCCGGTTCACGCCCGCGACTCCGTCGTCCCGAGTCGAGCGTTGGATGTTGTGGGAAGCCGCCCCTCGGCCGGGCTTCGTCGCCGCGCTGGCTGTTGATGTTGGGCACGCGGCGAGACCGGAGCGGGCTGTCGACGGCTGTCCGATAGGGGATGGCTCGTTGCCCGTACCGCCGGGAACACCGTAGACTAGACGGGACGGCCGCTCGAGACGCGATGAGGGTGCGGTCCTGTCGGATCGCTCGGACGCGCTCCCGGGATGCCGGGATTTGACCGGAAAGGCGGGTTGTCTGACCCATGGAACTGGTCATCCTCGGTCTGATCGTCTTGCTCCTCTACCTGTTCATCCGGCTGCTGACGTCGTTCAGCGCCTGGTTGAGCGGGACCCGTTATCGGGCCTACCGCCATCTCGCGGCGCAACACCGGGGCCGATACGAAAGCCGGGGGCTGTCGGACCCACCCACCGTCAGCTTCTTTCACAACGGGTCGACGATCCGGGTGGGCCTGGCGCCCACGGTGGCGGGCCAGCCGTCCCAGGTCCCGCGGACGCGCGTCGTCGCGCGGTTCGGCCGTGGCATCCCGTTCCGGCTCGAGCTCGCTCCCGTCGCCCGCCCGGCCCCGGCCCAGGCACCTCGGGGCACCCGGCTGGTCAAGCTCGGCGACGCGGTGTTCGATCGTGCCTTCGTCGCCCAGGCCAACGACCTCGAGATGGCCCGCGACTTCCTGGGCACAAAGGTCCGGGGCTCCGTCGGGAACTTGCAGCGGATGGTCCATCCTGGCGGGATGTTGGTCTCGATCAACCCCGAGCGGATGCTCGTCCAGATCGATCGCAACCTGGGCCAGAGCGTCGAGGCTCTCGGCGCGGCGGTCCGGGAAGCTCTGGTGATTCACGATGGGCTCCTCGATGGCGTGTTGCGGCGCATGACCCAGGGGATCGCGATCGTCAACCAGCCGGACGCGTGGGACGAGGACGCCGGTCCACCGATCTGCAAGGTCTGCGGCGAGCCGATCCAGGCGTGTGCCGTCATCGTCTGCGCCGCCTGCAATACGCCCCATCACCGCGACTGCTGGGAATACGTTGGCGCACTGCTCGATCTATGGATGCAACGGGAAAGTCGGCGTGTCGGAGTAGCCCGAGGAGTCATTCCCGTACCGCAGTTCACGTTGGGAAAGGAAGTCGTCCCCATGTCTTCGCCGCGACGAAGCCGATTCGTGATCGTGTGCCTCGTGCTGGCCGCCCTGTCGATCGCCCCGGCCGCTCCCGACGAGCCGGCCAAGCCCTCTCCGCTGGCCGAAGCCCGATTCCAGGCGGCCCTCAAACAGTACGAGATCACCTGGTCCTATTACCAGCAGGCCCGGATCGATTCGTATCAGGTCTATGTCTGGTCGCGCCTGATCCTGGACTCGCGCCGCGAGTTGACCGGGAAGCCGGCCGACCGGATCGTCGCCCTGGCCGAGCACCTCGACCGGATGAAGAGGCTCGAGGCGTTGATCAAGAAGGTCCGGCGGCTAGGCTTTGGACGGTCGTCCGACGTCGGTGCATCGGAATACTACCGCCTGGAGGCCGAGCACTGGCTGGCCCAGGCTAAAGGGTGAGCGGTGGCATTCGATTTGCTCTTCACTCCGTCAGGGCCGGTTGACTGGAGACCGGTCGTAACGGGTTCGACTTCCCGGGATTCTGGCAATCCCTCGGTCCTCGATCGAGAAAGAGTATAGCGATGTCACTGCTCAAATGGGCTTTGTTTTTCCTGGTGTTCGCCGCCATCGCGGCCTTGTTCGGGTTCGGCGGGCTCGCGCGGGTCCGAAGATATCGCCAAGGTGCTGTTCTTCGTCTTCCTGGTCGTGTTCGCCGTCATCGGTGTGCTGGGAGTCACGGTATTCCGGACGGTCACGTGAGGCGCAAGCGGTTCCGGCTTTCTGATCGGCGCGAGCGCGCGTGATTCGAGACATGACCTCGAGATCCGCCTCGTCGACCAGCCCTCATTCGCAGAGCCCCGGCAGGGCGATCCAACTCAAGGCGATGCCAGGAGTTGGGCCGCCCTGCCGGGGCTTTCGCGTCGCCTCCGAGGCCGGATCTTCGACGTTGAGGCACCCGGTAGTACCGGAATTTCGAGGGCAACCTGTTTCGCGCAGACGGGAATGGCGTTATCTTGTTGTTAGGGTATCGCGCGAACGATGTCGGAGTGCCCGAGTCCCCCAAAACGGGGGGGAACGTCCCCAATATTCCGGGACGGCGCCCGAATGGTATGCTGAGGAGGTATCCTGACCATGTCATACGGCGGAAATGCCGATCCCAGTGGTATCCAGGTCACTTTCCTGGATCAAACTGGAGCCAAATCGGTCAAGGCGGTCATCGCCTTCAGCGTGCCCGTGAGCCGGATCATCCCGAACATCATCACCAAGATGAACCTGCCCGCGACCAGCCCCGACGGACAGCCGATGAGCTACGCCCTGGACCACAAAGAAGGGGGCCGTCGACTGCTCGAGAGCTGGACACTGGTTGAGGCCGGGATCCAGAACGGCGACCATTTGATCGTATATCCCGAGGTTGTGGCCGGCTCGGTTTGAGTGGGCGGGTCAGGGATGTCGCGGCGCCGGGACGAGACGACTCGTCCGCGGTGTTGCGCGACCGCAACCGATTCCGCTCGACGGCTCCGGCCGATACGCACGAACAGGCCCTCGCTTCTTCCCAGGGCGCCGCACCATCATGTACGAATCCCCTCGCATGCGACGGCTCCGCAATGACCTCGCGGCGCTGGAGCGGCTCCGCTCGGAGAGCTCGGTCTTCCGCTTCTCCACCCAGGGAGATCCGCCGCAGCACTACCGGATCCTTTTCCAGGGTCGAGGGTTGTGGCGCGATCACGGCAAGGTCAAGGCCCTGGAGAAGCACCATGTCGAGGTCAAACTGGGTTCCTCGTATCCCCGGACCATGCCCGAGATCCGCTGGCTGACCCCGATCTACCATCCGAATATCTCGGAAATCGGCATGGTTTGCCTTGGGGGCTACGGAACTCACTGGGTGCCCAGTATCCAGCTCGACGAGTTGTGCATCATGCTCTGGGACATGTTGCGGTATCACAACTACGACATCCGGAGCCCTTATAACCGTGATGCTGCGCTCTGGGTCGCCAATCAGACCGCGATCCTGTTCCCGACAGATCAACGACCGCTCCGAGATCTTCGGGCGGCGCTGGGGCGGGTGGGAGAGTCGTCGGCTCGGAATGCCGAACCGTCGTCGGCCGGAGCGAACAGGTCGTCCCGATCCTCGTCGGCCAGGACAACCGCCGACCCGCCGACGCCGGTTGACCGGGTGCGCAAGTTCGTCTCGCGGTATGGCAAGGTCTTCGGCAGCGCGGAGGAGCCAGCGGTGGCATGCCCTCGACCCGAGGAGGAAGTCCGGGCCGCTCAACCCTCGAACCCGGAGTTGCAAGCCCTGGTGACCGCCGAGGCCGCCTCCAGTCCGCCCCGAGCGGATCACGGGCGCGGGGACGGGGTCTTGATCCTGGAGACGAGCGCTTCCTCGCGACCGGAGCAACCGCCCCAGGTAACGCATCCGGTGAGCGACGAAATCGTCTTCATTGAGTGAGGGGATACCGCTACGGAGACGTTCCTCCGTGACGAAGGGGGGATAGAGGGCGTTCTGGATCGCGGTGCTCCCGAGACTTCGGCCTGGAATTCACCCTCCAGTTCCTCTTCGCAAGAGCGGGACGAATTCGTAATCGCTTCAGCCATCGATCGCGGCTCATTCGAGGGTATGGATTTCAGGGCCTCTCCGTTTCACCGTGGATCGCGACGATGGATGAGCCACCTCAGACGCTCCGCGGCGGGCCGAACGAGCCCGATCGGATATCCGCGCCGGAGGTCCCCATCGATCGTTCGGACTCCGATCCCGGGTCCCTGGTCATCGACGACCAGGATCGCTACAACCGGTTGCGGTTGATCTCCTGGTGGCGGCAAGAGCGGCTCCGCGATGCGCGGGTCCTCGTCGTCGGCGCGGGTGCCCTGGGCAACGAGGTCCTGAAGAACCTCGCGCTGGTGGGCCTGGGGACGACCTACGTGATCGACCTGGATGAGGTCGAGCCATCGAACCTGTCGCGGTCCGTGCTGTTCCGGTCGGAGGACGGCGGCCAGCCCAAGGCGGAGGTTGCCGCCCGTCGGGCGCGCGAGCTGAATCCCGAGATCACGTTGATTCCGATACACGGCGATGTGATCACGGATCTGGGCCTGGGCCTGTTCGCCGAGGTCGATCTGGTCATCGGCTGCCTGGATAATCGGGAAGCCCGGCTCTGGGTGAACCGGCAGTGCTGGAAAGTGAGTACGCCCTGGATCGACGCGGGAATCCAGGAGATCCAGGGGGTCGTGAAGGTCTTCGTCCCTCCGGAGTCGGCCTGCTATGAGTGCGCCATGACGGAGCGCGACTATCAATTGCTGAACCTCCGCTATAGCTGTCCGCTGCTCCGCCGGGAGGACATTGTGGCGGGGAAGGTGCCGACGGCGCCGACGATCGCGTCGATGATGGCCGCGCCTCCAGGTCCAGGAGGCGTTGAAGCTGCTGCATGGCCTGCCAGTCGCGGCGGGCAGCGCACTGGTCTTCAACGGTGTGGGGAACCAGTTCTATTCCACACGGCTGCCGCGCCGGGACGACTGCCTGAGCCACGAGACCTATCCGGAACCAGTCAAGCTGGGGCTGGGGCATGGGTTGACGGTGTCAGACCTGCTGAGGGCGGCCAGGGAACACCTGGAAGGGCCGTTGCACCTGGTGCTCGACCGCGAGCTGGTGGTGGCGATCGAGTGTCCGCGGTGCGCCTGGCGTGGCGAGATCATGAGGCCACGGGTCAAGGTCCGCGCCGGGGAGGCCGTGTGCGCGAGCTGTCGCAAGCCGGCTTTGCCGGTGTTCGCCAGCGTGGTGGACGATTCCTCGCCGCTGGCGGAGGAGCCGCTTTCCCGCGTCGGCATCCCGCCTTACGATATCGTGCGCGTCGAGGGGCCGGCCGGCTCCGGGTTCTTCCTGCTGGCCGGCGACCGGGGTGTTGGGGTTCGGATCGGGCATGAGGACACAGCCGTTGAGCGGGGATGACATCGTCTTCGATGAGATGAAGGTCCGCGAGCCGGAGCGTCGGCAGCGCCCCGACCGGGACCGGAAGATCGTGTGCCTGGCCTACGAGGTCCCTGGCCCGATCGACTTGCCGATTTTCCTCGACCGGCGGACGGCCGACTCGATCGAACGCCACGCCCTCAGCGATACCTCCGTCGAGCTCGGGGGAATCCTCTTGGGCAAGGAGTGCCTCGACTCAGCGACCGGGCAGCCGTTCGTCTGGGTCACTCAGTCGCTCGAGGCCAAGCATTACGCCAACACCCAGGCGAGTTTCACATACACTCACGACTCCTGGGAGGAGATCACCCGCGAGCGCGACCGGCTGCACCCGGATTGCGACATCGTCGGCTGGTATCACACCCATCCCAGCTTCGGGATCTTCCTCTCGCACCACGACCTGTTCATCCACCAGCACTTCTTCGCCCAACCGCTCCAGGTGGCCTACGTGGTCGACCCGATCAACCAATCGCGCGGCTTCTTCCAGTGGCGCGACGGCGGGCTGGTTCAGGTTGGCGGCTATTTCCTGACGGCCGACCGCGGCGAACGGATCGCCCTGGCGCGGCTGGTCAACGACCTGGAAAAACTACCCAATCCCGAAGGCGGCGGGGGTGGGATGATCTCCCCCCGCCTTGAGGCGGAGCTCATCAAGATGCTCACCCGACCCGCACATTCGCCCATGGCCTCACCGGTCGAGAGAGTCCAGACCGCCGCGGTCTTCGGCATGCTCGGCACGTTGCTCGGCGTGCTGGCCGTGGCCCTGGCCATGTGGCTCTACCAGCTCCAGACGGGAATCCAGGAGCAGAAAGAGTCCTTCCTCGCCCTGGAGGATGCCGTCGTGCGACTCGGCGAAAACCAGCGACTGGCAATGGATACTTTGGTCCATAAAATTGGATCAGATAAATATGAGGATTTCTTCAAGCTTTACAAAAATGCGGACCGAGAGCGCGACGAGGCGCAGCGCCAGCTCGCGCTCCAGCGGTCGATCGCCGAGCGGCTCGGTGGGCAGGCCGGGATCTCGAGAAGCAGGCGCACGACCTGGACGGCAAGCTCGCATCGGCGAGGAAGGACCTCGAAAAACTCGAGAACGACGCGAAGGATGCGCCGAAGCTCCGGGATAAAATCGCCAGCCTCGAGGATTCGGTCCAGCAGAAGCAACACCGGCTCGACGAGCTGGCCCCCTTCATCGAGTCTGATGCGGGCAAGGCCGCTTTGGATCTCCAGCATGAGCTCTCCCGTACACGGTACCTGGCCTACATCGGCTGGGGTCTCACCGCGGTCCTCGGCCTGGCGCTCGTCGTGGCTTTCTTCTACTACAAGCCACCCACCGAAGCCGAAGCCGAGGCCCAGACCGAGCCCGAGGGCGGCGAGCGGCCGACTCATCGGATCGTGTGATCGCGTTGATTGGCAAGGGTTGTCTGACGATGAATCGCTCGAGGATGGTCCCGTGTGGTAGAATCACGGGGATCTGTCAAGAGTAAGAATCGATCAACATCGGGCGAGTTCCCGAACGGCGGAGAGGATCTTATGGACACTCTTATGACTCCCGAATTGAAACACGTGATGGAACAAGCCGAAGACGCACCTGTCCGATTGACGGATCCGGACACACGCCAGTGCTATGTGCTTCTCCGCGTTGACCAATACGAGAGACTGTTGGACGCTGAGGACCAGCGTGAGCAAGTCGCGTTTCTGCGGATCGCCAAGAAGAATGCCAAAGCCCGGCTGATGGAGGATTCATGATTCGTCCGGGGAAGGTTTATCTGGCTGACTTCGATGAGATGGAGCCGCACCCCGTCGTGGTCATCTCACGTGAAGAGTTGAACCGAGGCAACTGGGTCGCAGACGTGCTCATCACCTCCAAACGTTTCGAAGAACGCTCGAAGCAGCCGATTTGCGTCCCCTTCCTGGCCGGGGAGTTTGGTTTAACCCAGGCTTGCGTTGCCCAGGCCGAGTCCCTGTTTTCCATCCCTCACGAAGAGTTGGGTGAGCGGCTCGGGACGCTGGACGTTGATCGGTGGCGTGGGCTCGTCAAGGCCGTTGGTAACATGATGGGCTCGGATTGCGAGCCGATGTGATCGTGGTATGAACGAATTTTTGAAATCACTCGTGGTCGCCATTGTCCCGATTCTCCTTGTGGCTGGAACGACGATTGGGCAAACCGAGTCATCCGGCAACGAGAGCCCTGGCTCGCCCGGCGCCACGGAGGTTTCCGCGCCGGCGAAGCCGGACGAACGACAGCCCGTTCCGGTCCCCGAGCCCAGCCCGAAGGCCATGCAGTTTTACCGGACCGGTAACTGGCTGTGGGTCTTCAACCAGGTCTGGGCGATCCTCCTGACCGGGACGCTGGCCTTCTCGGGAGTCTCGGCGCGGATTCGAGACCTGGCGCATCGACTGGCCTGGGGCTTGTTCACCGAGAAGGAATTATCCGACGAACTTGAGCCACGCAAATGGTCCGTCCTCAAGTTGACTGGGAACTGGCTCCTCACCGTCGGCCTGTATGTGGTGCTGTATCTCGCGGTCGTCTTCGTGATCAATCTGCCACTGTCTTACTATCAGGGGTATCTGCGTTTGCATGCCTACGGGCTCTCGAACCAAACGCTTGGCAAGTGGTTCGGGGACAAGTTGATCGGGCTGGCCGTGGTCATGGCAGTCGGGTTCGCCTTGACCTGGGTGCCCTACCTGCTCATGGACCGAAGCCCTCGCCGGTGGTGGCTCTACACCGGGCTGCTCTCGGTCCCGTTTCTGTTCGCGACGATGATGGTGGAACCGATCTGGATCGATCCCCTGTTCAACAAGTTTGGACCGATGAAGAATCAGGCGCTGGAGCGTTCGATCCTGGGACTGGCCGAGCGAGCCGGGATCAGCGGCAGCCGGGTCTTCGAGGTCGAGAAAAGCGTCGATACCAACGCCGTCAACGCCTACGTGACGGGTGTCCTCAGCACCAAGCGGATCGTCCTGTGGGACACGCTGCTCGCCAAACTCAACGAACCCGAGGTGCTCGTGGTGATGGGTCACGAGATGGGTCACTACGTGCTCGGCCATGTTGTTCGATCGATCTTGCTCGGCTCGCTGGTCGTCCTGGCCGGGCTGTATTTCGTCCACCGCGCGGGGCAATGGCTGATCGCGCGGTTCACCCATCGCCTGGGCTTCGACCGGCTCTCCGACATTGCCTCGGTGCCGCTGGTCCTCATGTTGATCGAAGTGGCCGCGATGGTCTTGAGCCCGGTGGCCCTGGCTTACAGTCGTTACCAGGAGCACGAGGCCGACCGGTTCGCTCTGGATCTGACCCGGGGCAATCATTCCGCCGGCATGGCGTTCGTCAAACTACAGAGGGAGAACCTGGGTAATCCCCGCCCGGGTTTGCTCTACAAGGTCTTCAGGGCCAGCCATCCGAGCATCGGCGAACGGATCGATTTCTGCAATGATTATCATCCCTGGCGCACGGACCATCCGGCCGGACCCACGGAGCCTCGCACGAAATCCACCCCGGAACCGGCTGGGTGAGTACGGACTGGGCTCTCGAATCCTTTCCAGGCGATCATCATGGCCGAGCGGTATCATCGATTTGTCGCGAAGGCGGTCCCCGACCATGGTTGGCGCGTCTGGGATCGGATGGGCAAACGCTGGTGGGGCAATTACTTCGCCGCCTATCCCGAGGCTCTGCTCGCTGAGCGGAACGGTCCGAAGCGTTTCGATCGAATCACGGAGCTGTGCCGTTGCAGCTTCACGAATCGCCGACAACGATAACGGAAGAGACCACCGGAATCCTGAGGGCGCCGATGCTGTTCATGGTCATCGAGCGATTCAAGGACCGCGACCCGGTCCCGATCTACGCCCGCCTTCGAGAGCAGGACCGCGCCCTTCCCGAGGGCCTCCGCTACGTCGATAGCTGGGTTGAGGCCAACTTCGACCGCTGCTTTCAACTGATGGAGTGCGACGACGCGGTATTGCTCCAGCGGTGGGTGTTGCGGTGGCGGGATCTCGTCGAGTTCGAGATCGTGCCAGTGAGCCCGTCCAGGAAGGTGCGAGAGTTGTTCCTCCCCGACAGCGAGGATCACCTGGACCAGCCATCCGAGCCGCAGTGATCGGATCGATTTCGGAACCCCGATCGCCGAGCAGGATCATCGGTTCAGATCGAATGGCTTCACGGCGATGGACAACACAGCCTTGGTACAAGTGATCAAGGTGGAATGGACCAAGTCGTCCCGCGGTGGACAGGGCGCCCGCGATCGGAATTCGGTTCCCTCCGCCCTCGCGATTCCCGACGTTCTTCTTGGACGCTGGACACGCGAGATCCTGGTCAACACGACGCACTGGAGCGAGGCCAACGCCTTCGCCCATCCGAATCGCCGGGAATCCGAGCGATTACCCGCGAACAAGGTCCTCAGAATCGATCCTGTCTCGATCGCTCTGGGCGACCCGGAACTCGCTATCGGTTTGGACCACGAAACGCTCCTCGTCCGGTTTGTACCTGTGCGTCGCGAAATCGTCCTGATGCGCGGGGATTGGGCGCGGGTCGTGTTCAATGCACGGTACGCTTGCATCGACAGTGGGAATTGGTGGTACGAGCAAGTCACTGTCAATGCCGGACTTTTCGGCGAGCGACCGCCGGATTCGGTGTTCGTGGAGACTCGGCCGACCACGGTCTTTCGTCACTTGTCGCGGCTCAGATAGTGAGAGAATCGGCCTCGGCACGTCGTTTCGATGATCCATCACCCGGTCTTGATGGTCCTGTCCGGAACACTCGGCTGTTTGGCGGTGTGACCTGCACTTCTCCGAAAGGGTCGTAGGCGATAAGATCTTTGGTGGGAGGCCTTATGACGACCATCACACCTGAGCAACGTCAGGCGGCGGCCGAGGCTGGCGACTCGCCAGTAGAGCTCGCCGACTCACAAACCGGGACCGGTTATGTCCTGATGCGGGCGGACGTCTACCGCAAGATGCAAGAGCTTCTCGAGACGGAGGAAGACCGCCGTGAGCAGCAGGCATGGGCAATACTCGCGCGGCGGGCGCGGGACCAGTGGGCACAGGAGAACCCCTACTGATTGATCCAACCCGTTCAGCTTCAAGCGAAATCGACCTGCACACTTGCAGTGCCCAGCTTCTCTTGGGATCCAATTCGCTCGGCGGTCAGTCCGCTGAACGTGCGAACGTATAGACAAGGATGGATCGCCATGCTCGACGCCATGATGGCCAGGACACGCCGTTGGCGTGTGAAGACTGTCAAGCCCTTCGCCCGATCGTTCGCGCGAGCAGAGCTGCGACTGAGTCTGGGCGATTGTCAAGTCGAGGTCGCCGCGGCTCTCGCCCGAGCCTTTCATGACACACCCGCGGTCGAGGTCGTGGAAGGCGACCTGCTGGACCTGGATTGCGACGCGATCGTCAGCCCGGCCAATAGCTTCGGCGACATGAGTGGCGGCATCGACAAGGCGATCGACGACTTTCATCGCGGCGCAGCTCAACGGTCGGTGATGACCGCGATCGCCGAGCATTTCCTGGGCGAGCTTCCGGTGGGCATGGCGCTGATCGTCGAGGTACCCAGCCGCCGGTTCCCGTTTGTCGTGGCAGCCCCGACGATGCGCGTCCCCAGCCGGGTCGCCGGCAGTCTCAACGCGTATCTGGCGATGCGGGCGGCACTGGTCGCCGTCCTGCGGCATAATGCGGCCGGCCTTCGGGCTATCGGCAGTCTCGCCGTCCCCGGGCTTTGTACAGGAGTCGGGGGCATGTCTCCGGAAGACGCCGCCGAGCAGATGCACGCAGCCTATGACAACGTCATCTCAGAGCGTTGGCGGGGCATCATCCACCCGGCGCTGGCTCCGTTCGCCTTCCGAGGCTGAGGTCCCATCACCGGTGAACGTTCAGGTTCTCGATTGTATGAATCTGTGTGGATTTCGGAGAATCGAGAGAATTCACTCGCCCACTCGTGTGTGCCTGATAGGAGGCCGGGTCTCCTTGATCTCGTGTGTGAAGAGTCTGTATAGTAGACGCACTCTTGCTCACAAGATTTTGACGGGATTGCTTGGAGAATCCTGAGTCCTGGAGATTGCGAAAACAGTCGCTTCGCTCCCGTGTTCCGTGCACAGAATCGGAATCTTCTCTTTCTGAACACGGAGAACGCAACACCGAAAACGGGAGGGAAGCGACCAAGGTCCCAGGAGTGGTGGAGAGATGTCGCTGGACGTCATTGGGACGATGGTCAGCCGCAAGCCCGGCTGGGTTGTCGCGATCTGGTTGGTGGCGGCCGGGGTGGTTGGTGGTTTGTCCCCCGATCTGACGCGTCTGGCAGCCGAGGGTCAGGCACGGATGCTGGCTTCGGGTGCGGAGAGCCGCCGCGCGGCCGAGCTGGTCCGGCAATGCTGGCCCGACCAGGCGTATGAGTCAATGGTCGTGGCGGTGTTGTACCGGCCGACGGGGCTGACGGACGCCGATCAGGAATTCGCGCTGAGGTTATCCCGGCGATTCGAGGCTGATGGCCAGCCGGCCGAAGTCCTCCGCGTGATCGGGCCGGCATCGGCCCCTGAGATCGCGCAGAGGCTGGTCAGCCACGATGGGACGACCGCGCTGGTGGCGGTGGCGTTGGCATCGTCGTTCGTCGCGCCGGTGACGCACGAGGCGGTGGCCTGGATGAAGGACCAGGCCCACGCCGCGGCGCTCGATGGGCCCTCCGGACTCGAGATCCGATGGACGGGTGACGCCGTGATCGGCCGTGACTACATGGCCAACGTCAAGACGTCGCTCGATCGCGCCGCCGTGGCGACGGTCGTCTTGCTGATGATCGTCCTGCTGTTCGTTTATCGATCGTTCTGGCTGGCACTCGTGCCGCTGGCGTCGATCGGCGTCAGCCTGGTCATCGCGCGCGGACTCCTCGCCTGGACGATTCAGGCCGGCTGGGAGGTCTCGTCGCTGGTCGAGCTGTTCCTGATCGCGATCCTGTTCGGCACCGGGACCGACTTCTGCCTGTTCCTCTCCTGGCGGTTTGCCGAGCATCTCAACCGCAACAACCCGGTCGGCTCGATGCGGGCAACGCTGTCCCGATCGTTCATGCCGCTGGTGACCAGCGCCGGGACCATCATGATCGGCCTGCTGCTGATGGGGACGACGAAGTTCAAGCTGTTCTCGAGCACCGGGCCGAGTGTGGCCATGGCGTTGGGCCTGGCGCTGCTGGCGACCCTGAGCCTGACGCCGGCGTTGCTGGTCCTGCTGGCACGGCTGCACCCGCGGGCCTTCGACGGCCTGGCGGGCAGCTCGACGGAGCTCTGGGATCGGCTCGGTGCCGCGGCGATGGCGCGGCCGTTGCGGAGCTGGCTGCTCACGATCCTCGCCATGCTCCCGCTCTCCCTGCTGGCGCTCCGGACCGAGTTCATCCAGGACCTGATGACCGAGCTACCGAAACAGACCCAGTCCGTGGAGGATTTCCGGCTGGTCGCCTCCAAGTTCGAGCCGGGGATGTTGGCGCCGTTGACGGTCGTGCTGGAGTCAGACACCGACTTCCGGAAGTCGGAGGGCCTGGCACTGATCGACGACATCAGCCGGTTGCTGTCACACCAGCGCCGGCTCGACGAGGTGCGGTCGGCGACCCAGCCGCTGGGGAGCCCTCAGCCGTTGTCGCGCGCCCGGCTGGACTCGCGGCTCGGCGAAGTGAATGCCGGGTTCCGATTGCTCGAAGCGGGGGCCGGGCAGCTCAGCAAGGGGCTGACCGAGGGCGCGGCCAAACTTCGCGCCGCCATCTGGCTGGCGGAGGCGACTGGCCTGCCATTGACGGGAAAGCCCGTCGAGAGCCCGGCGCCCCGGTCCGACCCGTCGGTCGCCCGAACTCAGGCCACGGGCGAGGCGCTGGCCTCGGGCCTGAAGCAGGCATCGGCCGTCATGCAATGGAGCCAGGGGATGCCGTCGGCGTGGAACCTGCCTGCGCTGAGCCGCGCGTTCGAGGCTCTCAGCCAGCAGGCGATGCCCCAATCGAAGGCCAAGCCCGATGCGAATGTGAAGCCCGCCCCGGGTTCCCCCAAGCCGGGTACGAAGCCCGCGCCGGCGATGATCGACCCGTCCGGATTCCTCGCCGGCGGCAAGAAAGCGAACGCGACGGACACGCCGAAAGTCGAGAGCCCGCAAGAAGTCCTGCTCCGCGAATTGACCCGAGCTGCCGAAGGGGCCTCGCAGATTGCCCAGGGCGTCGGCCGCGCTCATCGGGAAGTCACCGAGATCCTCAACGATCCGGTCGGCCGCCGCGCTCTGGATCGACTCCTCATCGACGATCAGACCGTGCACGATCATCCCGAGCTGCTCAAGAGCTTCGCCGCCTATATCACGCCCGACGGCCACCGCGCGGATCGATCTGACCCAGGCCGACCGGATCTTCTCCAACGACGCGATGAACCAGGTCTTGACCCTCCGGCGGCGGCTCAACGATTTCCTGGGCGAATATGAAGGGTTCCAGGTCACCGCCCGGGTCGCCGGCGCCAACGCCGAATCGGCGGATATCCGCGACCTGACCCGCGCCGACCAGGTTCAGAGTTGGTTCATCGTCCCGCTCGGTGTGTTCCTGGTGCTGATGGTGGCCCTCCGCGACCCGTTGTCGTGCTTCAACCTGGTGGCGACCATGGTCCTGACCTACGCGTTCGCCCTGGGCACGACCCACCTGGTGTTCGTCACCATTCTGGGTGCGCAGGGGCTCGACTGGAAAGTGCCCTACTTCCTGTTCGTGCTCCTGGTCGCCGTCGGCGTGGATTACAACGTGTTCCTCATGACCCGGCTGAACGAGGAGTCGCAACGGCGTGGGCTCCGGCGCGGGATCGTGCGGGCGATCGGCCAGACCGGCGGCCTGATCAGCTCGGCCGCGATGATCACGGCTACCAGCTTCGCCTCGTTCCTGTTCAGCCCACTGGGTTCACTTCGCCAGCTCGGGTTTGCCCTGGTCGTCGGCATCCTCATCGATGCGACCTTGGTCCGGCCGCTGCTGGTCCCCTGCGGCCACTGGCTGCTCCGCCGCACTCGCGAAGTGCTCGCGCCGCGCATCGTCGTCCGCAAGGGTCGACGCGAGTATGCGGTGGTGCCGGATTGATGACGCGGCCAGATTTGCCGGAACCCTCAAGACGGGGCTGGGAGCGGAGTACCTTCCGGGAACGCGACTTCAGATCGCCACGGCGCGCTTGCCAGATGTATTTCGCACGGTTATCATCAACTATTGACTCCTGTTCAAGGGGAAGCTGCCGCTCGATCCTTCACGACCTTAACCGATAGGTAAGAAAATCCAATGCCCATCCAGTTCACTGATAGGGGACTCCAGGAGCAGATTGATAAGTCGAGGGCCGTCATTCGCACTGACGGGTACTCGATGTCTGTCGGCGAATGGATCAGTCTTTACGAAAAGGACGAACTCGACATTCATCCCGAGTTCCAACGCTTCTTCCGTTGGTCCCCCAAACAGAAGTCTCGCTTGATCGAATCGATTCTGCTTGGCATCCCTATCCCTCAGATCTTCGTCGCTCAGCGCGAAGACGGTGTCTGGGACGTTGTTGATGGGCTGCAACGGCTGTCCACAATCTTTGAATTGGCAGGGATTCTGAAGGACGAGGATCACAATGTGCTCCCTCCCCTTGTCCTCGAGCGGACGAAATACCTGCCCTCACTCGGAGGCAAGAAATGGGACGATCCCGAGGATCCCGAAAACTCGTTCAATCCCTCTCAAAGGCTTATAATCAAGAGATCCAAGATTGCTGTAAGTATTATACTGAGAGAAAGTGACGACGCAAGCAAGTACGAACTGTTCCAACGGCTCAACACCGGCGGTTCCCCCTTATCAGAGCAGGAGGTGAGGAACAGCATCCTGGTGATGAGCAATAAGGAAATGTACAGATGGATGAGAAATCTGTCCAAGGACCCGAAGTTCATGGAATGCGTGGCGCTTACCGATCGCGCCCTCGATGAGCAGTATGACATGGAGTTGGTTCTGAGGTTTATCGTCTTCCGCACCCTGGATGAATCAGAACTGAAGAAGATCGGTGATTTGGGGGACTTTCTTACCGAGAGGATGATCGAGATCGCTCAGGACAAGAGCTTCAACTTTGAGGAGGAGGAACGAGCCTTCACAACGACATTCACCCTTCTCGAGAGTAGCACGGGGAGCGACAGCTTCAAAAAATACGACGCCGCGAAAGCCAGGTTCATGGGAGGCTTTCTCGTTTCGGGCTTCGAGGTCGTTGCTCTCGGCCTGGCCTATGACTACAAGGAGGCTACTCAGATCAGGCTAGACATTAAGTCGATCATCGAGGGAGTCTGGCAGAACGACCAATTCACCTCGAAGTCCGGCTCGGGAATTCGAGCGTCCTCGCGTGTTCCGAACACGATCCCCCTGGGTCGTAAGATCTTCAAGCCATGAGCGTAAGGACCACCGAGCAACTCAACGCGTTCCTGTCCGGCGAGTTGGCCTGGCGGAGGAAGGAACTGACGGGTATCAGGAGGCTCGTCGAGGCCGCGACTTTGAAGGATAGTCAAAGGAATGCCCTGCTGCGTTGCGGCGTGACCATGCTTTATGCGCACTGGGAGGGATTTGTCAAAGCGGCATCATGTGCATATCTTGAGCATGTCTCGATGCAGCGACTTCGGTATAGCGAGCTTGCTCCCAACTTCGTGGCGATCGGCATCCGCCAGTTGCTCCACAACGCATCGACGAGCAAGAGGTCAAGAGATCATAACGCGTTGGTGGATTTCTTCCTGGGCAGGATGTCGGAGAGGAGCTCCCTGCCGTACAGGAATGTCATCGACACGGAATCGAATCTCTCGTCTACCGTATTTCGAGACATCATCGAAAAATTGGGTCTTGACTATTCCCCTTACGGAATGAAAGAGAAGTTCGTCGATGAGGATCTTCTCAACGTGAGGAACACTATCGCCCATGGAACGTACCTCGGGACCACTCTCAGCATCTACATCGACATGGTGACCGAAGTGTTTGGCATGATGGAACTGTTTCGCAACCAGATCGAGAATGCGGCGATCACGAGAGCGTATCGCGGGTTACCGGGCGTTCCCGCCCCACCCAGATCATGAGTCGGTGCGATCGACGTGGGTGGGGCGGGATCGCAAGGCTCGATCGAGTACAGGTCACCTCGCCCGTCCCAGATACTCACCCGTCGGGGTATCGACGCGGACGGTCATCCCCTGATCGAGGTGCTCCGGAACCTGGACGACGAACCCGGTCGGTCGAGAGGAAGGCGGGCTTGGCGCGGCCGGTTGCCGGGCGTCGAGGCGACGATCGGCGGTGATTCTCCTTCGGGCTGAGATCGCCGCATGGAGCGGGCTTCCAATAGCAGTGGATCAAAAACAGGCTCAGGATTCCGGATTCCTGAACAGTCTTTCGGTCAAGGTGACGAGGGCCGACCGGTGGATAGGCATAGTCCGTTCGTTCCTGCGATAATACTGCCGTCGCGACGCTCCCCTCGCGACCGGGCTGCGTTCCCGTGGTCGGGCTTGCCGGGGAGAACGCGTTGGCCCGGAGTCTCGCCATGATCGCCGCCGATCGCCATCTCCTCTTCGGACTGCTCGCGCTTCAGAACGGGATCATCAACCAGGGTCAGCTTGTCGCCGCCTTCCAGGCCTGGACCCTCGAGAAGTCCAGAAGCCTGGCCGACCATCTGGAAGCGCGAGGCGACCTCACTCCCGCCAAGCGGGCGCTGCTGGAAGCCCTGGCTGAGGTTCACCTGGAAGCCCATGGCGGCGACGTGGAGAAAAGCCTCGCCGCGGTTTCGGCCGGCAAATCAACGCGAGAGAGCCTGGTTCGGATCGGCGACCCCGAGATCGAGGCCACGCTCGGCCACGTCCCCCCGGCGCACGGCTCGACCGAGGACGGCGACGTGGATCGCACGGCATCGTACGCCGTCGGCTCTGCCACCAGTGACGGCCAGCGGTTCCGCGTGCTCCGGCCTCATGCCCGCGGCGGGTTGGGGGCGGTGTTCGTGGCCCTGGACGCCGAGCTCAATCGCGAGGTCGCGCTCAAGCAGATCCTCGACCACCACGCCGACGACCCGACCAGCCGGCAACGGTTCCTGATCGAGGCCGAGATCACCGGCGGACTCGAACACCCCGGAATCGTGCCGGTCTATGGCCTGGGCTCCTACGGCAATGGCCGCCCCTACTACGCCATGCGGTTCATCAAAGGTGACAGCCTCAAGGAGGCGATCGAACGCTTCCACGCCGACGAGTCTCTGAAGAGCAACCCCGGACGCCGGTCGCTGGAGTTGCGCAAATTGTTACGGCGGTTCACCGACGTCTGCAACGCCATCGACTACGCGCACAGCCGGGGCGTGCTGCATCGCGACATCAAGCCGGGGAACATCATCGTCGGCAAGCACGGCGAGACGCTCGTGGTCGACTGGGGCCTGGCCAAGCCCCTGGGCCGGGTGGAACCGGGGAAAGACACGGGTGAGCGGACACTCATGCCGAGCTCGGCCAGCGGCAGCGCCGAGACGCTACCCGGCAGCGCGCTGGGGACTCCGGCCTACATGAGCCCCGAGCAGGCCCGGGGCGAACTCGACCGGCTGGGTCCGCGGTCGGACGTCTACAGCCTGGGGGCCACGCTCTACTGCCTGCTGACCGGCCGGCCGCCGTTCGAGGGCGACGACCTCGGCGAACTGCTCCGCAAGGTGCAGCGCGGTGAGTTCGCCCGGCCGCGTCAGCTCGACCCGTCCATCGACAAGGCGCTGGAGGCGGTATGCCTCCAGGCGATGGCGACGAATCCCGAGGACCGATACGCCTCCTGTCGTGCGCTGGCCGAGGATCTGGAGCGGTGGGCGGCCGACGAGCCGGTCTCGGCGTGGCCCGAACCGTGGACGCGGACGCTCCTGCGCTGGCTCACACGACACCGCACCGGCGTCACCGGCGCCGCGGCGGCGGTGCTGGTCGGGGTGGTCGGCCTGGTGGCGGTGCTCGCCGTGCAGGCGCAGGCCAACGGCCGGCTCCATCAGGCCAACACCGAGCTGGCGATCGCCAACGCTCGCGTCACGGAGGCCAACACCGAATTGAAGTCAGCCAACATCCGCGAAAAACAGCGGTTCGACCTGGCGATGGAGGCGATCAAGCTGTTCCACGGCGAGGTCGGCGACGACCTGGTGCTCAAGGCCGACCGGTTCAAACCCCTGCGCGACAAGCTCCTGAAGGGCGCGGCCGACTTCTATCAGAAGCTCGAAGGCTTGCTCCAAGATCAGCCCGACCGAGCCTCGCGCGTGTCGATGGGAAATGCCTACTTCGAGCTCGGCGATCTGACCGCGAAGATCGGCGACCAGACCGCGGCCCTCGAGACTCACGAGAAGGGACTGGCGATCCGTCGGGAGCTGGCCTCGGTGCCCGCCGCCGTCGAGGCCCAGCTCGATGTGGCCAGGAGCCTGTACGCAGCAGGGGTGCTGATTCTTGCGACGGCCAGGACGTCGGAGGCCCTCGCGCGCCTCGAGGAGGCGCGCGAGCTCCTCGAAAGCCTGCCCCCTTCCGGCCCGGGTTCCGACGATCGTCGCCACTGGCTCGGCCAGGTCTACACCCAGATCGGGGCCCTGCACAGGAGCACGGGGAAGACGGCCGACGCGATGGCGGCTTTCCGCCAGGCGCTGGCGATCCGTCAGAAGCTGGCCGGCGAAAACCCCAACGACATCCAGTTCCGGACCCGACTCTCGAACGCCCACAACAATATCGGCCTCGTTCTGGCGGATACCGTCGAGACGGCCGAGGCGCTGGAGTCGTATCGCCGGTCGGTGGAGATCCAGCAGAGGCTGGCCGACGAGAACCCCACCGTCACCGATTTCCGGAGAAACCTGGCGAACACCCAGGACAACATCGGCCTCCTCTTGTCGAGGATCGGCAAGACGGCCGAGGCGCTGGATATCCATCGTCAGGCGTTGGCAATCCGGCAGAAGCTGGTCGTTGACAACCCCGCCGTCACCGAGTTCCGGAGCCACCTGGCTCATAGCCACAACGAGATCGGCTCACTGCTGCGGAATGCGGGAAAGATCGACGAGGCGCTGAAGTCTTATCGTGAGGCCCTGGAGATCCTGCACAAGCTGGCCGACGAGAACCCCGTCGTCTCGGCGTTCCGGAGCAGCCTGGCGTACAGCCACGAACTCATCGGCGTCTACTTGATGGAGATCGGCAAGCCGACCGAAGCCCTGGAATCCTTGCGGAGGTCGTTGGCGATCCGGCAGAGGCTGGCCGACGAGAACCCGACTTACCTGCGGTTCCGGAGGGACGTGGCGCTTAACCACCTCAACACCGGCATCTTGCTGTTGGGGATCGGCGGACCCGTCGAGTCGTTGAACGAACTCGAACAGGCACGAGCGATCTACCAGAAGCTGGCCGACGAAAACCCCGGTCTCCCGTATTTCCGGAACGCCCTGGCGAGCGGCCACACGAATACCGCAGACGTCCTCCGCGTCCTCCATCGGTTCGGCGAGGCGCGGCAGGGCTATGAAAAGGCGATCGCGATCCGAGAACAGTTGGTCAAGGCCAACCCCACACTGACCATGTACCGCAGCCACCTGGCCTATAGCGTTCGCCGGCTCGGGCTGACGCGGCTGGCCGGCGGCGACGCCGCCGGGTCGGTCGCCGACGCCCGCAGGGCCATCGCCTTGTACGAGGGCCTGCCATCGCCGACGGCGGAGGAGTGGTACGAGCTGGCCTGTTGCCACGCGGCACTCGCCGCCGCCTCGGGTCGCGAGCGAGCCGGGATCTCGGCCGGAGAAGGCGAGACCGAGGCCGACACGGCGATGACCCTGCTCCACAAGGCCGAGGCCCGGGGCTACCGCTACGCCGACGCCATGGCCAGAGAGTCGGCCCTCGACCCGCTCCGCGACCGCCCCGACTTCCGGCTGATGATGCTCGACCTGGCCTTCCCGGCCGAGCCGTTCGCACGCGGCGAATGAGGGGAATGGCCCGGCCAACTCTCACCCCGCCCGTCCCAGGTACTCGCCCGTCCGGGTATCGACGCGGACGGTCACGCCCTGGTCGAGGTGCTCGGGAACCTGGACGACGAACCCGGTCGAGAGGGTGGCGGGCTTGGTGCGGCCGGTCGCCGAGTTGCCGCGGACGCCCGGCGTCGTCTCGACGATCGGCAGCTCGACCGTGTCCGGCAGCTCGATCGCGATCACCTCATCGTTGACGACCATGGCCTGGATCCCCTCCATGTTCTCGGTCATGAACGGCACCTGGTCGCGCAGCTCCTCGGCCGAGATCGCGAACTGGTTGAAGTTGGCCGAGTCCATGAAGTGGAGCTCGTCGGCGTCGCGGTAGAGGTACTGGATGTCCCGGCGCTCGAAGCTCGACTCATTGAGCGCATCGGTGCCGCGGTACGACTTCTCGACCCGGGCCTGTGTCTTGAGGTTGCGGGCCTTGATCTTGTAGAGCGTGGCCGCGCCGCGGGCCGAAGGCGTCTGGACCTGGATCTGCTCGATCATGTGCGGCGTGCCGTCGATCTCGACGACCATCCGTCGCTTGAAGTCTTTCGCGGGGACCACGGCGTCGGCCCTCCCTTGGTTTTCTGAGATCTTGCGTCTATTCTGTCGTCATGTTGCCCATGCCATCAATCTTACCGGCCATCGAGGCGGGAGGTCAAAACCGGATCCATGCGGCAGACCCGACGGCCTTGGCCTGTGACGCCGCGGTAACCGCGATCGCTGGCAGGACGAGGGGACCGAGAGTACAATGAGAGCGGTTCACGATTGGACTGAATCCACGAGACAATAATATATGGATATTTATATATCTTATTTATTATATTGACGCAAATGCGTATAGTGTACGGTTGCTCCCGACCTGTTACCAGGTGCACGGACCTTGAGCACGACGCGCTGTGCACGACTCATTCGTGAAGCGCTCCGGGCCGAGTTCACGCGAAGTTCCCCAGCTTTTCCGGATGATGTCGAACGATGGCCTTCGATTTGAGCGAGGCGCTGGAATACCACGAGCGGGGCGACCTGGATCAGGCCGCGCGGATCTACGAGGCGGTTCTGGCCGTGGACCCGAACGAGCCCGAGGCCCTCCATCTTCTGGGCGTGGTGGCTCTCCAGCGCGGGGATCCCGCCCAGGGCGTGGCACTGATCGGCCGGGCGGTGTCGCTCCAGCCGGCCGATGCGACCTTCCACGTCAATCTCGGCGAGGCTTATTGGGCGCTCGGGCAGCTCGACAAGGTCATCGCCTGCTGTGAGTCCGCGCTTCGACTCCAGCCGAACAGTCCGGGAGTCCTCTGCAACCTCGGATCGACGCTCGTGGCCCGGGGCGAGGTGGACAGGGCGTTGAATTGCTTCTGTGAAGCCGTCCGGCTGGCCCCCGACTTCGCGGCCGCGCGGAACAACTATGGGAACGCGCTGAGGCTCAAGGGGGACACGGTCGCGGCCCTGGAGCAGTTCCGCCAGACCGTGCGCCTGGAACCCGCCTCGGTCGAGGCGCGGATGAACCTCGGGATGATCCTCCTGAGCTTGAGCGAGCCGCAGGAGGCGTTCATTCACTGTCGGGAGGCCGTCCGCCTCAATCCCGGTCTTCCGGTCGCGTGGATCAACCTGGGCAACGTCGTCCACACGCTCGGCCGGCTCGACGAGGCCGCGGCCTGCTTCCGCGAGGCGATCCGGCTCAAGCCCACCCTGGCCGCGGCTCATGCTGGCCTGGGGGGTGTCCTGGAGGAACTCGGCGACCTGGACGAGGCGCTGGCGTCGCTTCGCGAGGCGCTTCGTCACGACCCGCGCCATGCCGGTGCCTGGGCGCGGCTGGCCACCCGACTCCGGGACAGGCTCTCCGAGACGGATCAGGCCGCGATCGAGAACCTCCTGGCCGACCCCAAGCTCGCCGCCGATCAGCGCTGGCCGCTCCTGTTCGGCCTGGCCCAGGCGCGGGACGCCCACGGCGATTTCGACCGGGCCGCCGGGCTCCTCGCCCAGGCCAACGCCTTGCAACGGGTCGACTTCCAGGCGCGGGGCCGGGGATACGATCCCGCAGCCCATCGGTCGTTCGTCAACCGGTTGATCGCGACGTTCACGCCCGAGTTCTTCGAACGCGTGCGAGGCGCTGGCCTGGATACGGAACGGCCGGTCTTCGTCTTCGGGATGCCGCGATCGGGCACGACGCTCGTCGAACAGGTTCTCGCGAGCCATCCCCAGGTGTTTGGGGCCGGCGAGCTGCGGTTGGTCCGCGAGACGTACAAGACCATTCCGGAGGCGACCGGTCAACCGGCACAGGCGCCGCTGGATTGCGTCAACCATCTCGACCACGCGTCGTTGCGACGTCTCGCCAGCCGTCACCTCGACGCACTGGAAGCCCTGAACAGCGTGGCGGACCGAGTCGTCGACAAGATGCCGGAGAACACGCTCTACCTCGGGCTCCTCGCCGCCATGTTCCCGCGAGCCAGGCTGATCCACTGCCGGCGCGACCCGTGCGACGTGGCGCTCTCGTGCTGGATGACCCACTTCGGCGAACTGCGATGGGCCTGCGACCCCGACCACATCGCCTCGCGGATCAACGAATACCGTCGCCTGATGGATCACTGGCAACGGGTGCTGCCCGTCCCGATCTTCGAGCTGGAATACGAGACGATGGTGGCTGATCTGGAGGGAGTCTCGAGACGGCTCGTAGCCTGGTGTGGCCTCGATTGGGACCCGGCCTGCCTCGCCTTCCACCAGACGCGTCGGCCGGTCAGGACCACGAGCGTCGCCCAGGTCCGCCAGCCGGTTTACACCAGCTCGATCGGTCGATGGAAGAACTACGAGCGGTCGATGGCGTCGATGTTTGCCAGGCTCGGGGCCGGTCGCTGATCGCATCGGGGGGAGCCTTAGGTCGGATCTGGAACTGCGGGGTGTTCGTTGCGCGAAGACCTGCACCGGCAGGGTCTCCCCCTCGTGACGAGCTCCATCAACGCCGCGCGCCGGCCTGGGTCTTCAAGGACATCTCCTCGAATCGCACAGTGAACGGCACGTCGCTCGAGTTGATGGCGTTGAGGCCAACTTTGAGCGCGCCGGGCCAGACCGTATCGATCGGCTTGAGTTGCGTCCAGTGTTTGCCGTCTTTGCTGGTGAGGCCGAAGATTCGGCTGCCGCGACGCACCAATCTCAGGTAGGCCGTGCCGGGAGTGAGAGGGCCGTTGTGGATGGCACCTCCCGAGCCGCCTTCCCGCTCTTCGAAGATGGCGAATGTATTGAACTTTCCCCTGTTGAAGGTGGCCCCGCGTTCCAGGCGGATAAAATTGTCGGCGTCGCGCCAGACGACGATTCCCCCGCCATTGAAGGGCAGGCGGGACGTCCTGATCCGGCGTGGGTTCTGGGCGGGGCCGGCTCTGAGGTGGGCCTGACTTGCCGAGAATTGTGGCACGAATTGGCACTCGGTGATCACTTTTGGCCGCGGCTCCCTCTCCGATCCCCTTGGTCCCCAGCGAGTTCGGGCCGAGTCCCGAAATCGCTGTGCCGGGCCCGGCCGCAGGCGGCACAGCCCCGTGGCTCGCAGCCATGAGTTTCCGGTCGGTGACGGTCGCACATGGTCCATATTATTCAGTATGCCACAGGTTTGATGATCCGTTAATGCACCTATCGCGGATTTCGGGGCGATTGGCTCCGGAACTCTCGACCACAGAGGGAGATGAAAAAATCCGAAAAAAAGGAAAGTTTTGCAATGAGACCGCCGATTACTGGTGTCGTGTACACCGCGCCGCGCTGTGGCAAGGTCTCCCGACCTTGCCACCGGGTTGACCGAAGGTCTCCTCGAGGAGGGCGCAGGCCGCCGGGAGACCTTCGGTCGGGCCGACGGCGGGGTCTGGAGACCACTGCGGTGAACATCTTCGGAGGCTGGGCTCACTGGGGGCTGCGCCGGCAGAGCCGGCTTGACCCCAGCCACCCCGCCGCCGGAGTTGGCCCGAACTGAGGGGGAAGGGGCGAGGGTCGGATCGTCGCACTCCCCAGGTTTCCCGCACCCGCCGCGCTGAGATCGGTGGTGGTCGACGAGGAGTCTCGAAAAAACGCCTTCCCATACGCCTTCCGTTGCGTAAACTGCGTGTCCCTATTCTGGTGACGAATCATGTCGGGTTGAACACGCCACTCGACAAAACCGGCGGGGGAAAGACAATGGTGTGTACTGTCGCGCCCGATCGGCACGGAATGGGCGTTCGAGTCTGTAAGCCTGGTCGTGGGATCGTCCGGGGTGAGAGTTTCCATTCGGGTTGAGCCATGAGTGAGATCTCATTCGGCTGCCCCCATTGTGGGCACGCCTATCGATTTGCCGCCAACCTCGCGGGGAAGCGAGGCCGTTGCAAGGCCTGCCAAGGGGTCTTCCGGATCCCGGAACAACCCGCGCCGCCGTCCGAGGTCGTGAAGCGGCCAGCGGCGGCGGCATTCCCAACCCCGGTGCCGTCCCCAACGGCGAGCCCGGCGGAACCGGAGAAGATCATCTTCAATTGCCCGACCTGCGGTCGCGGCTATCGGCTCGCGGGTTATCTGGCGGGCAAGCAGGGCCGTTGCACGGCCTGTCGCGGGACGTTCACGATCCCGGCGCAATCCCAATCGTCGCCTCCTGGGGCGGCCGCGCGGGAAGCGGAGCCATCCACCCGAGGGCATGCGCCGAGTCTGGCACCGGCCCAGCCGAAGTCGTCAGTCTCGAAGGCACCGCGACCCGGCTCGCCCTCCGATCGCGGCCTGATGACCTTCCTCCCGAGCCCGAACCCTGACGATGGCGACTCGGAGTGGTGGGAGCTCGACTCCTCCGAATCGATCCCCGCGACATCGGCCCGCTCCGGCCTTCGTGCCATTGCAGCGCCGGTGATGGCGGCTCCCGCGGCGTCCTCCCGGATGGCTCGCGGCCGGGAAGCCGTCGAGGAGCCCGCAGTCGCGCCCCCCACGACCGGCCGACCCAAATGGGTCATCTACGCGGCGATCGCCGGCGTCGTCCTCTTCGGCTTGATCGCCTTCGCCATCACCGCGAGCCTCGTCTCCGACAATCCGAAGGCGCAACCGACGTCCGTCGCGGACCAGCCGGAATCCGACGAGAAGGCCCCTGCTCCGAAGGTCGCCGAATCGACCCAATCCGAGCCCGACGCCGAATCGAGCGAGGAGGAGAGCAGCACCGCGGAGCATCAGGCCGCCATCGATGCCCTGGCCGGTGCCTACAACGACCTCGCCGACGGATATGCCCAGATCCGCGATGCCGCCTCGATTGCTGGGGGCGAGGAACGCATCGCCCGAGCCGTCGAGCGATTGAAGGCCGCGGCGCAGCGCGGCCGGAGTCTCCCTTCCCTTACCGCTGGCGAGCGGGCCACGTTCGCTCGAACCAGCGGCCCCCCCCTGCTCCACGCCGTCGACCGCGTCATTCAGGAACTCCACCGGCTCAGGGCGACTCCCGGCATCAAGTCGGACTTCGACCGACTGATCGATTCCTACACCCAGGCCCGCCGGGAGATCGACCGGGAGATTCAGGGGATCTCTTCAGGACCCACCCACCCGGCCGGTCCTGCGCCAGGTGGCCGCCGTTGAGCGGAGAGCGTGGTGATCTCCGGGGCGCCGCCATATCTCACGGGGCGCCTCGATGACTGCGGAGATCGCGCATTCCTCCCGACATTGTCTTGGTCTGACTTCGCGACGGGCGCGAACCTCGCGATCACACGAACAGCGACTCGACAAAGGTATCGGCATCGAAGGGCTGCAAGTCGTCGAGGGCCTCGCCGACGCCGATGAACTTGACGGGCAGGTTGATGTTCTGGCGGACGGAGATGACCACTCCGCCCTTGGCGGTGCCGTCGAGCTTGGTGAGGATCACGCCGGTGCAGCCGATGCTCTTGGTGAAGACCTCCGCCTGGCGGATGGCGTTCTGGCCGTTGGTGGCGTCGATCACGAGGAGCACTTCGTGGGGTGCGCCGGGGATCTGCCGCTGGACGATGGCGCAGGATCTTCTCGAGCTCGCGCATCAGGTGAGTCTGGGTATGGAGCCGGCCAGCGGTGTCGACGATCAGGACGTCCACGCCTCGGGCCAGGGCGCGCTGGCAGGCGTCGTGGGCGACACTGGCCGGGTCCGCGCCGGGTGAGCCCCGGACGATCTCGCAACCGGCGCGGCCGGCCCAGATCGCGAGCTGGTCGGCCGCCGCCGCGCGGAACGTGTCGCAGGCGGCGAGCAAGATCGTGTTGCCCTGATCCTTCAGCCGCTGTGCCAACTTGGCGATCGAGGTGGTTTTTCCCGAACCGTTGACCCCGGCGATCAGGTAGACGCTCGGCTTCTTGGGGGCGACCACCAGCGCCCCCGGCCTAGGGTCCTCCAGCAGCCCCTTGAGCTCAGACTTGACGAACGCCAGGAGGTTCTCGTCGGCCGTCTGGTCTGCGTACGTTTCTCGCACCCGGTCGATCAACCGGGTGGTCGCCGCCACGCCCACGTCCGCCTGGATCAGCTTGCTCTCCAACTCGTCCAGGAACGATTGGTCAACTTTCCGCCCGAACCACGAGCGGACGTTGAACAACTGGGCCGTCCGAGCCAGCCCCTTCTTAAACCGTTCCAGTAATCCTGAGATTGCCATGGTCAGTCGTCAGTGGTCAGTAGTCCGTAGCTGGTCGTCAAGAGTCCGTAGCGTGAGGACAGGTCGAGCCAGCCCGACTCGGCCCGCTTTCGAGTGCTCTGCTTCACCCAGTGAGGCTTTCTGCCTGAAACCGCGTCTCACTGATGACTGGATTCATCCGGCGTCGGCTCGGGCGAGGTGGAATCCGGCTCGGGCGGAGAGGGGGCCGGCTCAGGAGCCACCTTCGGATCCGGGACTTGCCATTGTAGCACGCGGTCGAGGATCCCGTTGACGAACCGGCTCGACTGGGCGGTGCTGTACCGCTTGGCCAGCTCGAGGGCTTCGTTGATGGCGACCCGGGCCGGCACCTCGGGACAGAACAGCATCTCGTAGACGCCCAGTCGCAGGATATTGCGGTCGATGGCCGCCATGCGGTCCAGCCGCCAGTTCTCGGCCACCTCCGAGATCAAGGCGTCGAGTCGCTCCTGGTGTTCCTTCACTCCGGAGACCAGCCCCTCGGTGAACTCGCTGAGCTTGCGGTCGTTCAGAAGCCGGCGCTGGATGAACCGGCGCACTTCCTCAGGGGCAACTCCAGGGTTTTGCTCCACCTGGTAGAGGACCTGGAGAGCGACTTCACGGCCTCGGGATCGTCGCGTCATGATCGAGTGGTCTCACACCGCTTCGGGCACGCGGCAACCGCATCGGATCGGTGGAACACGCCACGGGAGGTCCGATCGATCGATCAGACGCCGTGGTTTCGCCCCATCCGGTACGATCCAGCCCAATTGGCCGGGGTCGTGCGGCCCGTTGGGAGTTCGGTTCTGTGCGATTCGAGGCGGGCCGGCATAGTTCTTCATGCCCGTTGCGCCCTGGGTTTGCTCCACGCGTTTCTTATATGCGGAATGATACGCCAACACAGGCCGAGCCGGAAAGGGGGGCGCGCAATCGCATAGCAAAAAGCCGGTGGTGGGCGGCGGGTATGCTACTCTCGACCGGATCGAATTCACCAGCCGACGGGCGCATGCGGCAGGCCTCCGAGGGGAATTTGGAGACTTCTCGCTGGACGCCACCATGATTGGCCCCGAAGGGGCGAAACAAACCAGCCCGGGGCAACGCCCCGGGAACCGAGAAACCTCCCAGAAAGCGCCCTGAAAGGGCGGCACAAGGACGGGTCCCCTGGCCAGCCGTGTGTCGCCCTTTCAGGGCTCGGCTCGGGGTGGGCGACTGAGTCCCGGGGCGGTGCCCCGGGCTGTTATGTTTCGGCCCCTTCGGGGCAAAGATCCGCCCAGGTGGGCCCGAGCCCGGTGGTGTTGGGCGAGAAGTCTCGAAACTTGGGCGGCGAATGATGCAGCGAATCAACAGTCATCCCACCCGCTACCCGCGACTCGCGCGACGCGTGTTCCTGGCCGCGGTCTGCGGCCTAATGGGCGCGGTGCTGGTGCTGATCCGCGATGGAGTGGACGTCTTCGGCCCGCTCCGATTCCTGGTGCGACGGGCGACGATCGGGATACTGGGTGCGATGCTTGCTGGCTACCTTGCGATCCTCCCAGCCGCCGTATTCGGGACGGTCGTGACGGGATGGATGGTCTGGCGGGCGGGCCGGCCGAGTGCGAAAACGGTCCGATCGAGCCGGGTGCGCTGGTCGGGGGCCGGCGCCTTACGCACGCTCCTCCTCTGCGGCTCGACGGTCTTGGGGCTCGGTGTGGCCGAGATGGCCTCGGCGGTCTGGCTCGCCTGGATCCATCGGCTGCCGGCCTTATCTGGCCGGGTTGCCTCTCCAGTGCATCCGGGTGACGAGGTCTCGATCGTGGTCATCGGCGGGTCGAGTGCGCTGGGGGTGCCGTACGAAGGTTGGCTCTCGGTCGGGACGATCGTTGGACGCGAGCTAGGTCGGGCGATCCCGAACCGACGGTTCCACGTCGAGATCCTGGCCAAACGAGGGGCGACCCTGGAAGATCAACATCAGAAGTTGGCCCGGCTGTCCCACGGGCCTGACGTCTTGATCGTCTACTCGGGGCACAACGAGTTCGTGACCCGGTTCTCGTGGTTGCATCGGGCGGCCTACTACCATGACGAATCGTTCACCAGCCGCCACTGGGACAGGCTCGAGCAGCTTGCCGACATCTCGCCGCTATTCCGTCTGCTCCGGGCGAACCTGGAGAAGCAGCGGGTGGGGCTGATCCCGTCGCGGATGTTCGGCCCGCGGGAAACGCTCATCGGCCGGCCGGTCTGCACGCCCGAGGAGACCGCCGCGATCGAGAGCGACTTCCGGCGCCGGATGGAATCGATCGTCGCGGACTGCGAGCGGATCGGTTGTCTGCCGATCCTGATCATCCCCCCGAGCTGCGACGCCTGGGACCCGAATCAATCGTACGCGGCCGACTCGATGCGGCAGGATCGGCGCGAAGTGCTGTTCCGGCGATTGACGGCGACACGCGACCAGGAAGCCAGCGACCCGGCCGGGGCGCTGGCCGCGTATCGAGACATCGTCGCCGATCAACCGTCGCTGGCCGAAGCGCACTACCGGTTGGCGCGGCTGCTGGAGTCGGCCGGGTCGTTCGCCGAGGCCCGCGACCACTATATCCTGGCCCGCGATCGTGACGGTTTGCCGATGCGTTGCACCACGACGCTGGAAGACGTCTATCGCGCCGTGGCGCGGCGTTGGCTGGGGGTGGTGCTAGTTGACGGTCCGGCGGTCCTGAGGGCTCGGTCGCGGCATGGCATCCTCGACGACCGCCTGTTTCACGACAACGTCCACCCCACGCGGGCCGGTCATGTCGCGCTGGCCGAGGCGGTACTCGGTCATCTCAAGGCTCGGGGGGCGGTGGGCTGGCCGGAATCGATCTCCGCACCGGTCCTGGATGCGGGCCGATGCGCAGCCGAGGTCGGCCTCGATGGCCGGGCTTGGGCCACCGTCTGCGACCGGACCGTTGACCAGCTCAACTTGATCGCACTGGTCCCCTACGATCCCGCCGATCGGATCCGGCTGCGCGATCGTTACGCGATCGCCGCCGACCGGATCCGCGCCGGTACTCGGCCCGAGGATGCCGGCATCCCCGGCCTCGGCGCGGACTTGCCCTGAATCCGGCGTCGAACTCCTCGCACCTGGGAACCGGTGGGTCAACCGAGCCATCGATTCATCGACGTAAATTTTACAAATAAAATATCTATAATTTAGAACGCATAGTTTTCTCTATGCGACCCGTTTGTGAACCCCTGTGGCGGGATCTCGACGAGCGCGAGACGTTGCGCTGGGTGCAGTCGCGTTTCTGCGGTCGGGCCGCCCGGCTGTGTGGGGTCGGTTATGTCCCTACTTTTCATCTGGTAACATGGTATCCATGGACTCAATCCCCTCATCCCCTCTCCCGGCAATCGCCCCGCCGGCCACCGGGCCGGCGCCACCCCACCCTCCCGTCCTGCCCGAGCGCAGCGACTTCCTCGACGGCGACGCCCCCGCCGCCGAAAGGGTCGCCGCCTTCCTGACTCAGGACCTGGAGGCCCGCGACGGGTCGGCCATGATCGCCGGGGCCCCTCGATGGATTCACCCTTTGATAGGCAGGGAAGCGGGCCACACGTGCGCCGCGAGCTGCGCTACGGCCGGCAACTTGGCGATCGGCAGGGTGCCTTCTGCCATCCCGTAGGCCGGCACGGTGCGAATGACGTGCAGCCCGTCCGCGCGGAGATCGAGCACGTACGCACCCAAGGCGGGGGGAAACGCCATCTTGATTCGCACGGCGACTCGGAAGCTGCCGATGGGGGGCAACCCGTCGCCGGACAGGCCTGGCGTGGAGGGGCTGTCGCGGACTTGGTCCTCGTACTCGCGGTAGAGCGACCGGAGTGCTTCAGAAACGTTGCCCGGCAGCGCAGCGGGCGATCGGTCCCTGAGAGCTTCGTGCGGGCCGATATGGTCGTAACGGTGCGCGCGGTTGGCCGGTTCATGATGCACCAGAGCTTCAGCCGTTGCGCCCGGGCACCCCAAGATAAGAGGAGCCGATCATCGAGGGATTCCAGCAGAAGCCCGGCCTGCCGGCGGACCCGCCGGTCGTGTCGTTGTGTGGTGAACATGGCTGTCACATCCTCACGAATCCGGGTGCCATTGTGGACGTCGCGGAGCCCATCCGGCGGCATCGATAGGGACGCGACCCGGGAGGGAGATCTCCCTGACTTCGACCGGTACGCGCGTCGAGCTACTCGGTCAACGGCCGACGTGAGAAACCCCGCCCGGAGGCCCGATCGAGAGAGATTAAGCCGGTCTCCGGACCTACGGGGCGCGACGGAGTCATTGGATTTCTTGGATGACAAGCATCGTGCCGGTTGCGTGGCCGGTCGGGTCGAAGGCGCCAGCCAGCCAGAGCAAGGGTCGAGAGCCCTGTCGATGCTTGACGGCGTTGCGGGCAGCGCCGTGAGGCCAGGCACTCTCTCATCAGGACTGGGGGTCGCGGCCGAGCAGCCTGCGGCTCCGGGAGCCGCGCCTGACGGGTGGAAGGCGACGCTCAAGGACGGGTCGATCGCCAGATGGCGCTCTTCCTGGAATGCGCGCCGGGCGATTTCGGTGTGGCCGACCGGTTTTTCGGGCGGGCCTGCTCGTGGAGGCGGGCGTCCTCGCGATCGCGCGCCTGTTGCCGAAGGTAGCGGGCGCAGCCGTCTCCGCCCGACCTCGGGCCGGAGGTGGTCGCTAGGCCGTCGATCAATCAGAGGCTCGGCGGCGTCAAAACGTGCCGTTCAGCCTTATCGAGTCGGTGATTTGGTGAAAGTTGGCTGGCCCCGGGGCGTACTCGCTATCCCCGGCGACATGGAACTTGATGCGGCCGATTGGCTAAACATCATGATCCTGCGTATCGGATTGAGTGTCAACCGGCTATCGAAGAAAGTCTGCGACGAGCCCGCAGCGCCAGCGAATGGTTTGGATTGGCACGCACCAACGGATCAAAGCTGAAGTTGTGCTGCCGAGCGAGTCGCAGCTCTTTCCGCCTGCGCGCGTCGGTCCGACCACACCGAAGTCGATTGAACCTAACTTCCTACCGTCGATCCGACCGAAGCGAGCTGCGCTGAATTGATGGACGGCGGCGGAACTTTTACAGGACTACGTCCGCGAGCGGATGGGGACGGCGGTGTGGCGTTCGAACTATTACCGCGCTCGACCGAGAGCCGTTCGACCGCGTGCCAGCGACGCCACTGGTCGGTGGCCGGCACCCTGGCGACGTTCAACCGGTGACGACACGCCCGCTGCTTTGAGAAGCTTGTCCGGGTCGGGATGTCGTCCCGGAGTTCATCCTCGGTGATCGGATCGGGTGGCTTGCGGAAGTGCGCGGCAAGCTGCCGGATGACGCGGAGGTACGCGGTCTGCGTCCCTTCGGCGAGGCCGGCCGATTGCAGGTCTTGGTGCATGTGCTGACGAAGCGTGGCGCTCGATCAGTGGGTCCTTTCCAAACGGAGGGAGGAAAAAATCGCGGCGGCCTGAAGGGCCGCAGGAGCCCAGCCCGGGGTGGAACCCCCGTGAACCGGTCGCACCGCCCCTGTTGGTGCACCCTAAAGGGGTGCCGGGGGCCCTCCTGCGGCCCTTCAGGCCGCCGGAGATCGGGGGTGTGCGCGGCGGACCCCGGGTTTCACCCGGGGCTGGGCTCCTGCGGCCCTTCAGGCCGTCAGAGATCGGCCGTCATCCTGTGCGCAACCCATCTGTGAGGCGCTCTAGTCCACGGAATCGCCAATAACCGCCCATGGGCCGCACGAGTTCACCGCTCACCGATCGACAGGGCCACGGAAGTGGATCAGGGACCCGAGATTGGAACACGAAATCCACGAAATCCACGAAAAAACTCGGGTATCGTGAGAACCAGACCCGAGTGAGCCAGCAGCTTCCTGTTCTGGTGGATCGTCATTTCGGATCTGGTGGACTAGTGATCGCACCCCGTCGCGTTTGCCCATTTGACAACCGGATGCTCTGGCCGTTTCATCTCGGTTGCTACGGGTGTGGGTGGCCGGGCGTCGCGGCCTGCGACGGCCGGCAAACAGGGAATCCGGTGTGAATCCGGAACGGTCCCGCCGCTGTAATCGAGTGCCCAAGGGCTCCGCCCCTCTTTTGCCATTGTCGCGACGGCCTCGAATGGGGGCCGGATCGATGAGAAGGCCGGGAGCCCCAGCTCGGAAGTCAGAAGACCTACCCGCACCGACGTCGGCGCGACTCCGCGAGGGACGGAGCGCCCGGACCGAACCCCTCACCTTGAGGAACCCGAGTCGGCGTCGAGACGCGGATCGATGCATCCCCCTGCCCTGCGCCGGGTGGATTCGCGCGATGTCGGCCTCGCACCGCCGGCTGGAACATCCATGAATGGGAATGCGACGTGTTGTTCGCGTATGCGCGAGCATGCGCCTTCGATGACTTGGGTCCCAATCCTGATCGCCGCGACGCTGACTGGCTGCGGGGGCTCGTCCCAGGTGATGGAGATCCCCGAAGCGGCGCGTCAAGTCGGTGCTCCAGAAGAAAGTGGATGTCCGGCCTCGTGCTGCGAAGTCGTCGAAGCCCGGCCAGGGCTGCCAGGGCCGAAGGGCCGCTGACCGAGGAGCATCTCCAACGACTCCGGGACCTCACCAATCGCGAGATCGAGAGAACCTCCGATGAGAATGGAACACGTTCGGCGCGGGTCTCCTGACTACCGCGCTGAACGGCTTCGTGTCGATGGCGATTCTGGGGGCAGCACTGGCACAGCCGGCTTGACCCCAGCCACCCTGAGTCCTGGACGCCACGCCTGGGGTGGCCGGGGTCGAGCGCGAAGGGCGATGCCCTCAGGGGATTCCCGACCGGTCAGCCTCTTCGTTCAACAGCTTTCGGGCTTTCGGCGATCGAGCGGATCGCCCGCGCGCCTGGCTTCACGCTGATCGAGCTGCTGGTGGTCATTGCGATCATCGCCGTGCTGATCGCCCTGCTGTTGCCGGCGGTGCAGGCGGCGCGCGAGGCGGCCCGCCGGGCCCAGTGCGTGAACAACATGAAGCAGCTCGGCCTGGCTCTGGCCAATTATGAAAGCGCCAATGGGACCTACCCTTATGGCATGGCGCGGGAGAACTGTGGTCCGAACTGTGCGTTCTCTGCACCCAATAGCTATTATGTCGGCAGCAGCCTGTTCGTCCGGATACTGCCCTACGTGGAACAGCAAACGCTGGCCAATGCCTACAACTACAGCCTGATCAACTGGACGGCCGACAACGCCACGGTCGGCGCGACGGGGTTGACTGTCCTGTGGTGTCCCAGCGACGGGTCGATCGCCGGCTTGAGGTCCACATTCGCCGGATGGGGCTGGGACGGGTCGACCCAGACCCTGGTTTACACGAGCTACGGGGGCAATATGGGGACCTTCTGCAAGGTCCCGATCACGATCACGTCGCCGGCCCAGCATCAGGCGGTGCTGAGCCAGGCCAACGGCGTGTTCTTCTACCTCGGCTGGCCGGCGTGGAATCCGCCCGCGCAGCCCGACCCGATCGCTCCCTTGAATCCCGGCAGTGTTTCCCCCGCGACGCTGGCCTCCGTCACCGACGGGTTGAGCAACACGTTCGCCTTCGGTGAAAAGGCTCATGGAAAGTTCAGCCAGGTCCCCGACGTTTATTATGCACTCGACTACTATGTACAACGGTGCCTGGGTCTCCGGCGGCTTTGGCGACACGTTGTTCACCACGCTCTATCCGATGAACCCGTTCAACCGGATCGGCGACGATCCCAACGGCGATTACTTCTACAGCTTCGATGCCCCGGAGGATAACTTCTCGATCGCGGCGTCGAGCTTCCATCCCGGCGGGTGTAACTTCGCATTCCTCGACGGCTCGGTCCACTTCGTCAAGGAGACGGTCAACACCTGGCCGTACAGCTCGATCAACGGGGCGCCGACGAACGTGAGCTATCACTCAGCGACCGGCCTCTTCACGGCCGGGCCGCCTTCGGGCGTTTACCAGTCGCTCTCGACGCGAGCCGGGAGCGAGGTGGTGAGCGCGGACCAGTATTGATGCGGTCCCATGGGTGTACGAAAAGCCGGTCGTTGGGTGGTGTCGAACGCGGTGAGGTGTGAAGGCACACCGAGTGGAGGCTCGTCGCGGTGGGCCAGCGCCTCGGGAAACCGAGGCTCGACCCACCCTACACCCCACGTCCGGCCAAGGACCTTCTCGTAGGCCGCTCAGCTTTCCGGCGTGAGGCCGAGAACGATGTCGAACTTCGCGGCGAGCTCGCCGATCCGCGAGTCCTTGACCGGGACGAAGTCCACGGGGAGCATCTGGCCGCCCTTGGACTGGGTGGCCCGTCGATAGATGTTGTCGTTCTCGTTGCCAGGATGGCCCTTGACGAAGCACTCCGTCGTGAGCAGTTGCTTCCGGCCCTTCCAGATCTTGAAGTGGATGTGAGCGGCCGGCCGGCCGGTGTACGGCACCGGCTTGATGGTCCGGAAGTAATAGTCGCCGGTCGAGCCGGTGAGGAACCGCCCGAAACCCTGGAAGTTGGTATCAAACTTGGCGTTGTTGTCGATGTGCGGCTTGAGGTAATTCCCGTCGCGGTCGCACTGCCAGACCTCGACGAGGGCGTTGCGGATCGGGTCGCCATGGCTGTCGAGGATGCGGCCGCTCAGATGCGTGACCGCTCCCACGGCGGGAGTGATGTCATCGTTGATGATGAGCAGGTCGTTATCGGTGTCGAGCGGCAGCTTGGTCGGGTAGTACGGCCCCTCCTGGATGCGAGGCGTACGGGTCAGCTCCTCGGCGAAGGCACCTCGGGTTGTGAATGCCGCGGTGCCGAGCGCGAGGGTGCCGAAGAAAGCGCGCCGACTGGGAAGCCTGATGGCGTCGTTCATCGGAAAGGCTCCTGGAGTGGAAGGATCGGATCGCTGATCGATTGAGACCCGGATGGCAGGACCGCGTCGCGTCCGGGATCCACCCGCGGACGTGGTCCGGGAATGCGCCCGCTGCACAGCCCTCATCACCATCTTGCCGGGAAAGGGTCCATTGTCATAGGCTGCACCGGCGGAACAACCATCACCGGGGGTACCTGTCATGCCCATTCGCGCGTTCCAGCCTGGCGATGAATCCGCACAGGCCCGAATCTACAACCTGGCCGCCGGCCCTTTGCCTGGATTCAAGCCGGCCACGGCTGACGAGATCGTCCGCCGACATGCCACGGCCAGGCCCGAGCTCGGTTCGCGCTATTACGCCGTGGAGGGCGGTGAAATCGTCGGCTACGCCGGGTTCGGCTCCAACGGCCGCCTCAGCTATCCGTGGTGCCTGCCTGGGGCTGAGGCATCGCGCGAACCGCTGCTCCAGACGGTCCTCGCCGCCATGAAGGAGCGGAGAGTCCGCGAGGCCTGGGCCGCTTACCGGGCCGACTGGTCTCCGGTGCTGGAGTTCTTACGCAGCCACCAGTTCGTCGACAAGAGGCAGATGATCAACTACGTGACCGAGGTCTCCACGATCCCCTCACGCGTCGATCTTCCCAAAGACCGGCTCATCGAGCCCCTGGCACTCAAGGCCACGCGTCATCTCCACGAGCTGGCGCTCGATGTCTATGCCGATGAGGAGATCGGCATGATCGAGCGTTTCTATGGGGAGAGTCCATTCCACGACTTCTCGACGAGCTTCGTCTCCTTGCAGGATACGGGGAGCGGCTCGATCCGGGGAATCGGCCTGCTGGTCGTCAACGACCGCTTCGCCGATCCGACCAAGATCGACGCCTCCATGCCCTGCTTCCGCCTCGGCGCGTTCGGGACCGAGCGCGAGCGGCACAAGCGGGTGAATGGCGTGTTCTCGGCCGTCTTCGCGGACGATGCGGACGGTGAGTTATTGCTCTCGTGGCTGGTCGAGACGCGCGCCCGCCCGGCCGGTCTCCATCACATCGCGGCCCAGACCTCTTCCGATGCTCCCACGCTCTGCGCCCTGTACGATCGCTTCTTCCGACGACAGGGCGGGTTCCCGATCGTCTCACGGAGGCTGGAGAGCTGAGAGTCTGTCGAGTTTGACAATGGTGCGTCCCGCGCCCGAGAAGGTTGCAATCGGCTAGAGCGACGAACGCTTGGGTGGCGCATACCAGAACCGCATTGATCCGAGGGCCTCCACGACTCTATTCTCACGACGCTGCGGACGAGGGAAGACGTCGGCAAGCCGGCGCCATCTCGAACGATCGTCCCTCTGGTCACTACGGACGATGGGGTTCCTGGTCCCTGGTCGGGTGTGTCACAATCAACGACGCGGCGGATACCACGGGATCGGGCCCCGTGATCGCCGCGTCCAAAGCCCAGACGACTCCAGCCGGGCGGGCGCCCGGCTGGGATTCTTGAAAGGATTCCTGATGCAAATCGCGAAGACGGTCCTGCTCCTCTCGGTGATCGGGCTCATCGCCGCCGACGAGCCCAAAAAGAAGGATCCCGCCGAGAGCCTCAAGGGGAACTGGTCGATCGTTTCGATGAAGCTGGATGGACAGTCGGCGCCGGAGGAGGTCGTCAAGAACTTCCGGTGCCACTTCGAGGAGAAGACGTACAACAACACGATCGGCGGCGAGGTCATCGAGGAGGGGAGCTACACGATGGACGCCTCCAAGACACCCAAGACGATCGACTTTGACATCAAGAAGGGACATGACCAGGGCAAAAAGCAGCTCGGCATCTACAAGCTCGATGGCGATAAGCTCACGCTCGTCCTCACGGAGCCCGGCTCGACGACGCGGCCCAAGTCGTTCAAGGCCGAGGCCGGAGATTCTCTGGCGGAAGTGGTCCTCCAGCGTGTGAAACCGTGACGTTGACCTCATGGGACGTCGGCGGAATGGGCCCAGGGCGAGCGAGGCTCGGTCCGGGCGGGGAGTGCCCGGACCATCGCCTCATCGGCTGGGCCGGGAGACGGCCGTTCCCGGGAGCACCAGGGACGTGACCTTTGATTCATTCCGCGCCCGCGAGCGGCAAGGGCGCGAGCTTGAGGTCCACATCCCAGAGCTTCACCAGGCAGTCGTCGCCGCTGCTGGCCAACACTTTACCGTCGCTGGCCACCGCCAACGCCGTGAGCCGCCCGACGTGCGCCCGTGTGTGCATGGCCTGAAGGTAGCCGTCGGCCGGATCCCAACGGCGGAGCTTGCCATCGGCCCCGCCGACGAACAGCGAACGGCCGTCAGGCCGGTAGACGAGCGGACGCGGACCGACCGATTGGGAGTGGCCCCGTAGCGTCTCCCAGTTGCCCGGCCTGGTGAGGTCCCAGACGCGGGTCATTCCGTCTCGACTCGATGACGCGAGGGTTTTCCCATCGGGTGCGAACGCCAAGGCGTCGATCGCGTCGCCAGACCCCTCGAAGGAGTGACGCACGGCGCCCGAGGCCAGGTTCCACAGCTTCACCGTCCAGTCGAGAGAGCCCGAGGCCAAGGTCTTGCCGTCGGGCGCGAACGCCACGCATGTGATTGCGCTGGTGTGGTGGGCGAGGGTCACCTGCTCGGCGGCCCTCGCGACGTCCCAGATGGTCACCGAGGCGTCGCGGCTGCCCGAGGCCAGCGTCCGCCCGTCGGGCGCGAACGCGAGGCACGCGACCGCACCCAGGTGACCCTTGAGCACGGCCCGTTGACGACCCGTGGCCAGATCCCAGAGTGTGACCACCTTCCCGTCACCGCCGGTGGCGAGAATCGCACCGTCGGGGCTGATGGCCAGGGCACGGACGGCTCCCGACGGGTCGCGGAACCGCCGTCGGATCTCGTAGTTTGTGATGTCCCAGAACGTCACGATGGGGGTTCCATTGGCCGTCGCCACCGTCTTGCCGTCGGGCGTGAACATCATCGCCACGACCGGAGCGGGGCTGATCATCACCCGGTCTTCCCTGGGGCCAGGTGGCCGTGGACCCAGCCAGGCGCCTCGCTCCGTGCCGACCCGGAAATCCCAGAGCCGGATCGCGCGATCGGCGCCTCCGGTGGCGAGCGTCCGCCCGTCGGGCGCGAACGCCCGTGTACGGACCCCGCCAAGGTGGCCTCTGAGCTCGGACACGATCCGCCGAGTCGCAACGTTCACGATGGTGGCCGAACCGGGCACCGTCGCCTGTGCGTCGGAGACGGCCGCGGCCAGGGACTGGCCATCGGGCGCGAACGCGATCGCGAGCACTTCTTTCCCGACCCGCAATGTCGGCTCCAGTCCCGCTTGCTGAGAATCTTGAGGGACTTGCCGCGGCGAACGATCCTGAGCCGGAATTGGCTCGAGCCCGCCGACCGGCCAGAACCGCAACATCTTGTCCAGGCCGCCGGAGACCAGGGTCTTGCCATCGGGCGTGAAGACGACGCTGAGGACGTCGCCGGAATGCCCCATCGGATTGACCCGGTCTGGCGGTAGCTCCTGGGCCTGAGCCATCCCTGTGAGAAGGGGAAGGACCCACAGCGTCAAGAACCGTCGCCCAACGGTTGTCGAGGCGAAGCCCCTCCGCCTCGATGCATCGTCAACTCGCATCGAACGCGCCTCCCGGGACAAGGGGCGGGTCAGGAGACCCCGCGCCCAACATCGTCCTCGGCCTCTCAGTCGCCGCGGCGCGCGAGCTGGGTCGAGCCCGGTGCCACCAGCGACTTGAGGAACGATTCGACATCCAGCCGTTCTCTCGGCGAGAGCGCGAAGAACTTATGTGCCGAGGTCGCCCCCTGGCCTCCGTGCATCGCGACCGCCTGTTCCAGGGTCTGGGCTCGGCCGTCGTGGAGATAGGGGCCCGAGTCGCGGAAGCCCCAGAGCGGAGGAGTCTTCCACTCCTGCCGGGTCGCGCCACGGTGAGTGGCCGCGGGCGCGGTGACCGCGGGCGCGGCCGGTCCGTTGGTGCTGGCGGCCACATCCCTCGCGTTCGGCGGGACCAGCGGGTCATCGCTGCTGTCGTCGGAGCCGCTGCTCGAATACGAACCCTCTTCGCCCATCTCGGAGCCCATATCATGCAAGAGGAAGTCGCTGTAAATTCCCTCGAGAGTCCCCACCCTGGGCGTGTGGCAGTCCGCGCAGCCGATGGTCGCGAAGGTCGACCGACCGTTCTCGAGGTGCTTGACCTCCGCGGTGCCCGCCGGCCGGCGCTCGACCGGACGCGGCAGGGCCCGCACATACGCGACCAGGGCGGCGCACTCCTGCGAGGTCAGATCGAGGCCGGTCGTGTGATACTTCGGGGCCTGGGGTATCATGGCCTGTGGATGGCCGGGGACCTCCAGGCCAACCTCGACCGCACAGGCATTCAGGACGAAATCCTCGACGTTGGCCGTCTGACCCTTCCAGCCTAGGCGGCCGATCCGGCCGTCCTTGAGCCGGCTGACCCGCCCCCGGATTTCGGGCGTTTCCATGGCTTGCAGCGCCGCCATCGCCACGATCGCCTCGTCCTGGATGGCGTCGATCAGCCCGAGTCCGAACAAGGCCGTCGGGTTGCGCTGCGACCGTGTCACCAGGAAGTCGCCGGCCTCGATCGACTGACGGCTCGCCGCGCTGCTGGCGAGCACCGTCGCCCGGATCTGGTTGATCCGTACGGCTGCGCGATCGGCTACCGCCCTGGCGTCGCCGATTCCGTTGATCAGCACCGGATGGCTCGAAACCTCCACGTCCGGTGCAGGGACCGGTGGGGGTACCGTTGTCGGGATCGGATTGTTGTTGACGACCGCCTGGACAGCAGACCCGGGAGCCGGATTGAGCACCTGGGTCCGCCATTCGTCATAGTTCGGGTCGATGCCGAACCTGTGCAAGACCACCGTCGGGCTGGTCCGGAACCCGGCGTGAACGTTGGTCAGAGGATCGAGCGCCGAGGACCTGGCCGCCGTGAGGACTTGGGGCTGCTCGTTATGGAAGCCGGAGGACAGAAAGCTGAAGTTGCTCGATGCGTTGAGGATGTCGATATTCTTGCTGACAGGACCCGCGCCGCCGCTGCCGCCCGAGTTGTGACAGGCCACGCAGGACGTATCGTTGTACACGGGGCCAAGCCCATCCCCGCCGTGGCTGCGCGAATCGTTGGGCAGCCACTCGCGGTTGAAGATCTCGGCGCCCAACGCCACGGTGTCCGATTTCTCGGACTTCCCATCGGCTCCCGTCACGCCGTCCCCGATCGTATGCACGACCGCGACGCACAGACCGATCCACGCAATCGCACTGCCGAGGCCCACCGCCGAACGTGATACTCGCATCGCGAGTCCCTCCGTCGAGAGTCGTACAGACGTCGGCCACCCCCACGCACACACCGTTATCCTTCATCTGTCGACAGCCATTCACAACGGATGTTCAAACGTGTCGCAAATCGATGAGGGAGGATTCCCCGGGGGACGGTTCGTACGCCCGGATCGGGCAGCTCGGGACGAAATGTGGTGGAAAACCGACGTCAGAGAGAGTCCCGTTGAGCCGTCGCCGAACAGAGGGTAGAACGGAATGGGCCTTCCGCCGCGCGAGGATGGGACGACACGACGCGACGACGCGGCGGTCCTCATCCGCCGAGGGCGCCCGAAGAAGTGTCCGCTGCGATGTTTCCGCTCGAAGCACCGGGACGGGGAGCCGTTGCCAATGCCCACGACTTACAACGGGATCGGGACCCACTACTACGGGAAGAAGAATCGTACGGTGCGGACGGCGCCCTGCCATTCCTGCAACCGGATGGGCGCGCTCGAGTCGTACGACACGCGCCTCTGGTTCGTCATCGTGTTCATCCCGGTGATCCCGCTGGGCCGCAAGCGGATCATCGATAAATGCTCGTCCTGCACGCGGCACTACGCGGCGGACGCGGACGTCTACGAGCAGAACAAGCAGCTCAAGATCTCGGGCGCCCTGGATCAGTTCCGCCGGGAGCCTTCACCCGAGGCCGCGCTCCAGGTCCACGGGGCCCTCCTGGGCTTCCACGAGGGGGAGCAGGCGGCCCAGTTCCGCGAGACGGTCCGTGAGCGATTCCCGGCCGAGGCGGAGTTGATGGCCGGCCTGGCGGCCCAGCTCGACCAGGTCTCGGAGTTCGGCCAGGCGTTTGAATTCTATGAGGCCGCGCTGAAGCTCCAGCCGGACTTGCCCGAGGCCCGTGTGGGCGTCGCGCGGCGGAAAATGGCCAATGGCGAGCTCGACGAGGCGCGACGGCTCCTCGATTTCCTGGAAACGCCCGGTGCCGGCCAGCACTATGCACTCGGCCCGATCGACGTTCTGTCGGGCCACTATCAGCGTCAGGGCCGGCACGAGGAAGCCCTCGCCATCGCCGCCCACCTGCTGCGCGAGCTCCCCCAGGCTGGTCAGCAGCACACGTTCCGTGCGTTCGTGCAACGGTCGGAGAAGGCGCTGGGCCGGTACGAGTCGATCCTGCCGCCGAAGGAGCACTCGTTGCGGTCCCTCTTCCGCGGCGAGACCTCGGTGTATCCGAAATGGCTCCGCTGGACCATCATCGGCGGCACGGCCATGGCGCTGCTGGCAGGCGGACTGCTGATCAACAACGAATACATCCGAAGGCATCGGACGATCCACGTCGTCAATGCGTGTGGACAGGCCGTCCAGGTCCGGGTGGATGATCAGCCACCCGTGACCATCGGGACCTCCGGCCAGCTTGTCCTGAACGAGGGCCGGCACCACATCCAGTTGAGCGGGGCGGTCGACGAGACGCTGGATGTTAACCTCCAATCCACGTTCCTCGACCGTTGGGTCCGCAAGCCGGCCTGGATCTTGAATCCGGGTGGCGAAGCCGTGCTGGACCAGGTGACCCTCTACTACGCCGAGCAGCCGCCGCCGTCCCAGCACCATCTGATTCTCGGCCGCACGTTCCTCGCGCTGCCGCACGTGGACTACGCCTTCGAACCACCGCCGGACAAGCTGGATGTCGGCACGAACAAAGGACAGGTGGAGAAGACCTCGCTCCAGCAGTTCGTCGGGCCGGATTTGACGGCGTTCGCGGCGACGATCGATCGGGACCGGAAGGCGGCGCTCGACTTCGCCGAACGCCAGGCTGCGCCGCCAGCCCGGGCAGCGGGAATTGCTGGAACAGTACTTTACCGAGGCGATGCAGCACGAGGCCCCTCGGGTCGAGACCTTCTTGAAGTCGGGCCTGGACCGCCGGCCGCTCCAGATCGAATGGCACCGCGCCTACCAGTCCTCGGCCGAGCTCCAGGGGCACGACCCGGAGCTCGTCCCGCTCTACGATGGCTACCTGAAGGCGGAGCCGAAGGACGCCGGCCTGATCTACCTGCGGGGCCGGGTCGAGCCCGACTGGGATCAGCAGGATCGATACTATCGACGGGCGATCGCGGCGGATCCTCGGCTACCCTGGCCGGTGATGGCCCTGGGGATGCGGGCCGCGGCCGCCGGTCGATGGCAGGAGTGCCTGGACGACCTGAAGAAGGCCCGCGAGCTGAAGATCGACGAGGACCGGGTGCAGCGAGGCGTTCCAGAGCGCCTACCTCGCCACGGGCGCGGCCAAGACCATGGAGACGGAGTATCGGACGCGCCTGGGCAACAACCCGATGGACGTCAATACGATGGTGCTCCTGATCGAGATGATGGCCGCCTCGGGACAGGCCGATCAGATCGACAAGGAGTTGAACCTCTGGCAGCTCCGACTCCCCGTCGAGGCGCGAGCCCAGGTCGTGCCGCAGTTGCGGGCGCTCGGCTACTACGAGGCCGGCAAGTTCGCGGAATGCGAGCAGGTCTGCCGCCAGCTCCCGATGGTCCAGTCGAGCTCGGATTCGGATGCACGCCTTGCTACCGCAGAAACGTGCCAAGGAGGCGGTCGCCGACCCATCCTTCAACCCGCTCTGGGATGACCCATGGAACACGCTGTCCGTCAGCCTGGCTCTCGAGCTCGACGGCCAGAAGGACGAGGCCGCCCGATGGCGCGACCGGGCGATCGGGAAGCTGGAGAGCTTGAATCCCGAAATGCGGCGCGCGGCGAAGGTCCTCCGCTCCGACAAGCCAACGGGGCTGAATGAAATCGTCGCGCATCATCGTCGGCCCCGACAACCAGGCCCTGCTCTGCGCCATCCTGGCCGAGCGGTTCCCGGCCCGGCGAGCGGAATACCATTCGGCCGCCGCGCGATACAACGTTCGGCGGAAGCCGCCCTATCAATTGGTCTTGCGTGCGCTCGAACGCAAGGTCACCGCGGCGCGATGATGAGGCAGGAATGGGAGGTCGATCCCATGTGGCCAGGAGATTCAGCGATTCGCCAGGTCTTTCCACGCCCACAGGCACGCCAGGAAGAACCGTTTCTCGTTGGAAGCCGCCAGGTTCAGGAAGTTCCCGCTGTGCTTCCGGACCTCTGCGATCAGCGTCAACACATCGGCGCGTTTGAAGCGTTCGGTCAGGTCGTAGTCGGCGAGGTGCCGTTTATCCTGGAGATCGATGAAGGTCTGGGCCAGTTCCCGGATCTCCCCGGGAATGGTGAAGCTCGCGGGCAGTCCCTTGGCGACAGACTTCTTGAGCGTTCCCCCTCCAAACGATCGGCAAGCTTCCTTCATGACACCGTGAGCGAAAGCTCTTCCCAGCACCTGGCGAAATGGCGATTGATGATGTTGCGCCCGAATCTGGACACGGCAGGCTTCGTCAACCAGGAGATGAAATACCGCATAATAGGTCGCCGAGACGGCGCGACGGAGATTCGCCTGTTTGGGCTTCTTGACGTCGAGCTTCGCCAGCCGGACAGCTTGCTCCATGAGGTCCTGATACACGGCTCACTCCTCGTCGTCCTCATCGAGCTCGCTCTGCTTGGCGATATAGATGTAAGGCCACAGCCCTACGCCCAGTTCGAAGACGCGGTCGCGGATTGCGGATTTCAAGGCGCTGATATCCTCTCCTCTCATGAGTTGATCGTCGCTCACGCTCTCGTCGAGGATGACCCAGATGCGCAAGGCATCCTCGCCGCTGGTATCCACGTACTCCTCGACGCGGATGTCGACGACCTTTGGGTTTTTCGGCAGCTTCGATTTCAATTTGCTGAGCTTCAAGACGTCCAGGATCTTCTGATCGACGGGCATGGCGACACCCCCTTCGACTCGGGTGGCTCTCGGTCTTGGGAAGGGGCTCGGCCGGGGAGCCCGATCACGTTGTCATCATCCGATTTCCCACCCTGGAGTTCAAGGACAGCAGTCCTGTAGGTTGAATCGATGACCAGACAGGAATTCGACGATCTGGTGAAACGGATCGAGCAGTGTTATGCCGGGCAGCCGGCGGCGCTGGAGCGGTCCACGTCCGCCTGGGTGGTGGTCGGACTGGCGGGCATCCTGTCCTACCTGGCCCTGCTGTTTCTCCTGGGGTTCGTCGCGTTCGCCCTGGGTATCGTGCTGGAGTTCCAGGTCGGCATCTGGCTCCTGGTCGGCGGGGTCCTGATGATCCTGTTCGCGATCTCTCAGGCCGTCGTGTTCCTGGCCGTCGATCCGACTCCGCCCGAGGGGCGCGGGCTGAAACCCGGCGAGGCGCCGGCGCTGGGCGAGATGCTCGATTCGCTACGGCGTGAATTGCAATGCCGGCCTTTCGACGACGTGCGGATCTCGATGAACTTCAACGCGGGCATCCGGGACATTCCCCGGTTGGGACTCCTCGGCTGGCCGCGGACGATCCTGGAGCTGGGGCTGCCGCTGATGAGCGTCTTGACGCCCGAGGAGCTGCGTGCCGTGCTCGCCCACGAGCTGGCACACCACTCGGCGCGTCATGCGCGGAGCGGCAGCCGGATCTATCGGCTCCATGCGACCTGGGGCAACGTGTTTCATCGGATGCAGCGGCCCACCACAAGTTCATTCGGCCGGAGGATCCGCTGGGTGGCCGCGCGGTTCGTGGACTGGTACTGGCCGCGGCTGCACGCGCGGGCGATGGTGCTGTCGCGGGCGCAGGAGTATCACGCCGACCGCGTCGCCGCCGGGGTTGCGGGTGGATCGACGCTGGTCTCCGCCCTGTGGCGGATGCAATGCATCGCGCCCTGGCTGGCCGAGCGTTTCTGGATCGAGGTCTTCCAGGAGGCGGACCGGATGCCGGAGCCGCCCACGGACGTCCTGGAGCGGATGCGATCGGCGCGCGAGCGACCCCCGGCGGCCGACGACGCGTCGCGGTGGATGGAACGCGCCTTGACGCGCACGACCGGCAACGACGAGACGCATCCCGCATTTCGGGAACGGGCCGCGGCCCTGGGGATGTCCGCTGACGACATGCGCAAAGGCGGCTTCCCGGCACCGGTGCGGCCGTCGGCCGCCGAGGCCTTGCTCGGCGCGGACCTGGCGGTCCTTGAGCCGGAGGTGGCAGGCCACTGGCGGCGCGGGGTACTGGGCGGTTGGCGCGAGCGGCATCGCCGGGCGACCGCCGAAGCCGGGCGTCGCGAGCGGCTTGCAGAAGCCGCGGCGGATCCGTCGATCGATCTCACGTTGATGACCTGGAAGGCCGCCCGGGAGACGCTGGAGCTCAGGGGACCCGCCGCGGCCGAGCCGCTCCTCCGCGCCGTCCTGGAGCGCGCCCCCGGCCACGCCGGCGCCCGCGTCCTGCTGGGTCATCACCTGCTGAATCTGGGCGACCCCGAAGGCCGGAGCCTGCTCGAGCAGGTCGTGGGCCAGGCCGACGAGTCGTGGATGCGTCCGGCCTGCGACATCCTCGAGGAGCACTTCCGGCTGACCGGCCAGGCGGACCAGCTCCGCGAGATCCGGACCCGGCTCGATCGTCACGAAAAGGAGATCGCCGCGGCGCAGCGCGAGCGCGCCACGCTCAAGGCATCGGATTTCCTTTTGCCCCACGAGCTGACCGACGTGGACCTCGAGCCGCTTCTCCGAGCGCTCGGCGGCCCATCCGGATTGCGGCGCCGCCTGGCTGGTCCGCAAGGAGCTGCGTTACTTCCCGCAGCGCCCCCTGTTCTTGCTGTGCGTCCGTCGCAAGTCGGCGAAATGGTGGCTGAGCCAGCCCGATCGCGACCGCGAGCTGGTCCGTCGGCTCTCGCCGACGATCGCGCTGCCCGGCCAGGTGCTGGTGGTGGCCCGATACGGGTCCTTCCGCGGACTGGCCGCCCGGATCATGGCGTTCCGGGGCGCCGAGGTCTTCCGGTGGGACCGGGTGGCGGCGCCGAACTCGGAAATCGCCACGGCTCCTTGATCACCGGAGGCTCCTCAGGATGAGCCGGCTGGGTCGAGAGAAAGCTCGCGGATTCTTTGCTCTGCGAGCCTGGTGTGATGCGAATCGATCCTCAGGGCCGTCGCGCGGCGGAATTCCTCGAGCGCACCGTCCGGATCGTCGAGTTGCAGCCGGCACTCGCCGAGGAAATAGTGGCCGGTCGGCTCGGCGATCGGGGGATGAGTGCCCGAGAGGTCATGCTGCCAGAAACGCCCGGCTTGCTCAGATTCGCCGAGCTCGAACAGGGCTCGTCCCAGGAGCTCGAGACACTCCAGCCTCGTGGACGGACCGATCGTGAGTTGATCCAGCCGACCGAGTAGCATCTCGGCATCCTGGACCGCCTGCTCTCGATCACCCTGATGCGCCAGCAGTCGGATTCGAGCGGCCTCGCAGATCAGGCCGAGCTTCGGGTCCGTGAGCAGTTCGGCCTCGGCCGCACGCAGATCCAACCAGGCTTCGGCAAGTCGGCCGAGCTCGACCTTGGTGATGGCCATCCACAGCCGGAAAGCCGCCTGCATCCGCCGCTCAGAGTAGGAACTGGCCATCACGCCACACTGGCAGGCCTCCTCCAGTCCCTCCAGGGCCTCGGCGATCTGGCCCCGGGCGGAGGACGGCGACGAAGGTCAGAATGACCAGGCGGGTCGAGTCCGGACCGAGAGACTCTGCCTTGAGGCACAAGGCTTCCGCAGTGTCGAGGTCACCGCGCTGCCGATGGAGGTCGGCGAGAAGGGCCAGGCTGTCCGATATCTTCTTCGCATCCCCTTCCTCCACGGCCATGTTGTACGCGCGCTGGCGGTGATGCTCGGCTTCGTCCAGCCGGCCCAGGTTCGCAGCGGCGACCCCGGCCATTCGATGGGCCGCGTACAATCGCCTCTCCGAGGTGCATACCGCGATCGCCTGTTCCGCCCATTTCAACGTCTCTTCCGATCGCCCCGCGTTGAATGTCGCGAGGACTAGCTGAATCAAGAGATTGTCTCGTGAGTTCGTATCCTCCGGAAGGATCCACTCCAGGGCCCGCTCGTAAGCCTCGGCGGCCTCGTGGTAGCGATTCACCTTGTCGAAGAGTTTGCCTCGGGCGAGCCAGCCGAGATAATCTTCGGGGCCGTCTTTGAGGCATTCCGCGGCCTCCAGCCGCTCGGCTTCGGCCTCGTCCGGTCGGCCGAGGAAGTCGAAGCAGATGGCTATCTCCAGGTGGATCTCGCTCTCGAAGGAATCCGACGCGCACATCAACCGCAGGATCGACCGGCCCTGTTCGATCGCGTCCTCGTAGCGTTTCCGGACCTTGTACAGTCCCATGAGGCGGTATCGCGCCAGGGCCGTCCGGAAGGCAGGGCGAGGTAAGTTCATCGCGAGGCCCTGCTCCAGGGATGCCATCAACTCATCCGGGTCCTCGGGAGGGTCGTCGAGCGCGGCCTTCACAGGGTCCGGACGAAGATAGGGAACCAGGAGCAAGACGGCGAATAGACCGACCGCGAAGATGACGGCCAAGATGCTCTCGGCGGGGTTGGACCTGGGAATACCCCGGAGTATTCCGAAGACGACGGCCAGGACCGCCGCCCCGATCATGAAAGAGATGATCCGAAAGCGAGGGACGTTGAATGCGATTCGAGGGGTTCATGATCTCTCCCGTGGTCCTCTCGCTCGGTGTTTCGCGGTCCCGATCCAGCACGATCGATTTGCGCGCGCGGGTCTGTCGACCCTTCGTCCACGGATCGACGCCGGCGGGGAAATGGCACACTGGATGGAAGATTGACGCTTAGCTAGTATGGAGATCCCTAGCCTGCCTGCAACGACACGCTCCCGCCCCTGGTAACTTTCGGAACCGGAACCCTCCATGAGCCGATGGACCACGAACTCCCGATGGGCGCCGGCCCTGGCCGTGTTTTTCTCGGCCCTCGCGGGGACGGCGTCGGTCCGTGGCGACGGCTTCGACCAGAACGTCCGGCCGCTCCTCCAGAAGCACTGCCTGCGCTGCCACAGTGGCGGGAAGCCGAAAGGCGACGTGAACCTGGGCAAGTTTGAGGATGAGGACTCACTCCGCCGCGATCCGGAGCTGTGGCTCAAAGTCGTCGATGCCTTGGTCGAGCGGACGATGCCGCCGCCGGGCAATCGGGCCGGACCGAACGTGGACGAACGCCAGCGGGCGGCGGACTCGATCCGCGCGGTCCTCGATGCGACCGAGGGAGTCCCAGATCCGGGCCCCGGCCTGATCCAGCGGCTGACCCGCCGACAGTACAACAACACGATCCGGGACCTGCTGGGCGTTCGACACCCGACCGGCCGACGCGTTCCCCGCCGACGGCGGCGGAGGCGGCGGGGTTCGAGAATAACGCGTTCGACCCTCTTCGTCCCGCCGATCCTGATGGAGCGATACCTGGCCGCGGCGGCCGACGTGGTGAGGCAGGCCGATCCGTCGCGGTACATCGTGGCCCGGCCGAGCCCTGACCTGACCAGGGAAGAGGCCGCACGCCGTTGCCTTGCGGCGTTCGCGCGTTGGGCCTTCCGCCGGCCAGTCGAGGCCGGTGAAGTCGAGCGCTTCCTGCGGCTCTTCCACCGCGCCGAGGCCCGCGGCGACGACTTCGAAGTGGGCGTCCGGCTCGCGATTCGTGCCGTGATGGTCTCGCCCAGCTTCCTGTTCCTCATCGAGCGCGACCGGACCGACGTCGAGGGACCGTACCGCGTCTCCGACCACGAGCTGGCCTGCCGGTTGTCGTACTTCCTCTGGTCGTCCATGCCCGACCGAGAGCTGGCGACCCTCGCCGATTCGGAGCGGCTCCACGAGCCCGAAGTGCTCGAACTCCAGGTCCGGCGGATGCTCGCGGATCCGAAGTCGCGGGCGATCGCCGAGGACTTCGCCGGGCAATGGCTCCGCGTCGGCAGTCTCGCCGAGCTGGCCGAGCCCGACCGGCGACTCTTCCCCGAGTACACGCCCGAGCTGCGCGACGCGATGGTCGAGGAGGCCGTCTCGTTCTTCCACGGGATCCTCCGCGAGGACCGGCCGGTCGTGGAGCTGCTCGACAGTTACTACACCTATCTCAACGAGCGGCTGGCGAAGCATTACGGCATCGCGGGCGTGACCGGCCCCGAGTTCCGCCGGGTCGAGTTGAACGACCCGAGACGCGGCGGCGTGCTGGGCATGGCGGCCGTCCTGACGCTGACCTCGTATCCGCGGCGGACCAGCCCGGTCCTGCGCGGGAAGTGGGTCCTGGAGGAATTGCTGGGAACGCCCCCGCCGCCGCCGCCGGCCATGATCAAGTCGTTGCCGACCGACGACCGCGTCCGTAACGGCCTGACCTTCCGCCAGCGGCTGGAGATGCATCGCAAGAAGGCCGAGTGCGCCACCTGCCACTCCCGGCTCGACCCCCTGGGGTTTGGACTCGAGAACTTCGATGTCCTGGGCCGATGGCGCGATCAGATCCAGAAGCAGCCGGTGGACGCCTCGGGCAAGCTGACCACCGGCGAGGCGTTCGTCGGGCCGGTGGCTCTCAAGACGATCCTGGTCGAGACGAAGCGCGAGCTGTTCGTCCGCAACCTGGTCGAGCGGATGCTCGGCTATGCGTTGCGGAGGGGCGTCGAATACTACGATGCACCGGCGGTGAAGCAGATCATGGCCGAGTTGGAGGCGAACGATTATCGAGGTGCGACGTTGATCACCGCGGTAGTCGAGAGCGTTCCGTTCCAGCATCGTCGGGCGGCGAGGCGGCCCTGACGTGAGGGGACGGGCATTTCGAGACACGACGTCTCCGGCGAGGAGCGTGTCGGGCCCGAGGTTGGGCGGCACGGATGCGACCGGAGCGTGTATCGGACCGTTCGCCGCCACCGTTCGGAACCGTTCGCCTCGGCGGTCCGGGCCTTCCTCGGAACAGGTGGAGGAACAGGTGACGGCGGCGGGATCGCGGTTGCGAACTTTTTTCTACATGAGCAAGTCGAATAGTCAATCTTCGCTTTATTATTATTATAAAATATAATTTATTCACGATTACAGAATATATAAGAAATTTGATATATTGTCGCTTTGCTCTTTCGTCTCGCGTGGAATGCAAGGAATGCGACGGCGCGCGACCGATTGCCACGAAGAGAGGAAACGATCATGCCCTTGGTGGTTTCTTGGAGAGGATCCGGTCGAACTGGTCGGGGATCTCCAGGCTCCTGGCGGTGAGTCCGAGTCTCAGCTCCTCGGTATGATCGAAGTTGATCTGACAGGCATCCGGAGCGTCCCAGAGGATGTAGCGTTCCTTGTACTGGAAGTCGGCGTAGACGACCGTCATGCTCGCGTTCTGGTAGATCCAGATGGCGATCACCGTCCGCGAGGTGGAGTCCCTTGTCAGGGCCGAAGGGGTGAAGATCTCGATCTCCTTTCCCCGCTGCTGCATCCCCTTCAAGACCGCCCGAACGGCCGATCCCGCTCGAACGGCCGACCGGCCCCGGCCCGTGGGGATGACCGCGAGCTCGTACGGCCCGACCGGCATGGTCCGGTGCGACACGCGGGGTCCCGTGAGGTTCTCCTGCGCGTCCATGGCCTCTTCCCACAGGCTGCGGAGGACGTTCTGGTTGAACAGGAAAGGGTCGGCCTGAGCGAGCGGGACGCATCACCTTGACCCGCGGGGCATCATCGTCGTCGGCCACTTTGTCGCGAGGGATCACGCCTCCGAACTAAATCGGACGCCGCTCTGGAGTCGCTGGGATCTCGGAGGAGCTCGGTCTCGTCCTCGTCGATCTGGGGGTCGTCCACGAACGTGGAGAGGTCCGCGTCGAGCTGTTCGGCGACCTCCAGCGGGATGGCGACGATCATCATCCGGTCGAGCCGGACGCCCGGCACGGGGACGCGGAGCAGCTTGCCGACCACGTAGTCCCAGATGGCTTCAGTGTCGGGGTCGAAACGTGCGCTGCCAGTGGGCATGCTCGATCAGGGGGTAGACGACCTCGGGCCAGAGGTCGACGCTGACCGTATCGCGGTGGTCGGATCGCGTGGCGTAGCGGAGGACCGCCTGGCGGAACTCATCCTCCTGGCGCCAGACATCCGCGACGCGGTTCCAGAGGGAGACGCGGTGGGCGTCCATCGCGTCCTGCGGGTGGGGCGATCAGTCGCTCAGATCGCCGAGCGTTCGGGGCATCATGCCGGGGTTGAGCACGCCCTTGGAGTCGAGCATCGACTTGCGGGCGTAGACGCTCGCTTCCTTGAGCCGCTTGCGGACCTGGCGGAACCACTGGTTCTTGGCGGGGCTCATCGCGGCTGGCCAGGTACTTGACCACCACCACGGGGCTGAGCGCGGCGCGAACGTCGGGGCGCTCATCCAGCAGGACGCTGGCGCGCTCGATCGCCTCGTCGGTCGGCCCGACGCACGCCAGCCAGGCCATCGCCAGCATGAGCCGGGCGCGGTCTGCGTTCCGGGCGTCGAGCGGTCGTCTGAGGAGGATCCCCTGCCTCCGCGCGCCGCCGAGGAGGTACGCCAGGTAATGACCGCAGAGATAGCGCTCTTCGGCGGAGAGGGCGACCGGCATGGCCAGCGTCTCCGCGAGCATTTGACGGGCGACCGGGTGGTCGTTCGCCTCCAAGCCGCCTGTGCGGCTGGCTCCGGGACGACTCGGAGAGATCTCTGGGGAGGGACGGCGGAGACCCCGTGGTGTCCGAGGGCACTGGGGAAGCGCGGAAGGGCGGGCTCGACCGTCGTGACGACATGACGGGTCCAGAGTCGCACCTTCCCGTCCCGTTCGCCGGGGCACCCTCAGCTTCTCCGGGCCGCCCACGGTCCGCGTGCGCGACGGGGGCAGGTCGACCGGCAGCCGCGCGTCCGATCGCCGGACTCCGGGGTTGATTCGCAGAAGCCGCTGCGCACGCCGGCTTCCTCGAAAAGCTCGAGGGCCACCACGTTGCCGGAGGCAGGCCGTTGGATCGGGTTCTTCGCCAGGAGCGAGAGGATCAAGCTTCTCCAGCGTCGACCAGATCTCGGGGTTCTTGAACCGGGGAGGCGTCGGCGCGGCGCTCTGTGTGCTGTCCCATCACGGATCGCGCATCGCCGGCGAACGGAACATCGCCCGTCGCGCATTCGTAGAGCATCACACCGACGGAATACAGGTCGGTGCGATGGTCGAGCGACAGGCCCTGGGCCTGCTCCGGGCTCATGTAAAGCGGGGTGCCCCGGATCGTCCCGCTCTGGTCCCTTCGGTCGCCGACGACCAGCGACAGGCCGAAGTCGGAGAGCTTCGCCTGGTCGCCCGAGGTGAGCAAGACGTTGCTCGGTTTGACGTCGCGGTGGATCACCCCCTGGATGTGGGCGTAGTGGAGGGCCTCGGCCACCTGACCGCAGATCCGCAGCCGATCGTCCAGGCGCAGGTCCCGCCAGCGATTCGCGAAGCTCGACCCGTCCACCTCCTCCATGACCAGGAAGTAAGTCCCTTCCGACTCACCGAAGTCGTACAACCGGACGATCCGGTCGTGGACCAGCCTGGCGAGAATCTGGGCCTCGAGGCGGATCTTCTTGGCTTCCTCCTCGGTGCGGGAGTCCTTCAGGAATTTGATGGCCACGGTTCTCCCGAGCAACTGGTCGGTCGCCCGGTAGACGGTGCCCATGCCGCCCTGGCCGAGCTCGGCGTCCAGGGTGAATCGCTCGTTGAGCGTCGCGCCGACGCCGATCGATCGATCGGCTCCTCGAGAGCCAGAAAGCCGGCAAGCGTTTCGATGGACATCGGCTCCGTTGCCGGTTCGGGATGGGGGTGCGGTCTCAGAAAAAACAGCCGGCCCGGGCTCGGTCCCCTCGATCCCTCGCCGAGCCGACAGGCCGGACACCGACCTTGGGCGGCGTTTGCCGGCATCGGCCCGGGCAGTTCGGACATCGTTCGCGTTCGGCCATCAGCAGCCTCCGCCATGGCTCGGGGTCGCTCCCCATCACTGATTCAGACGCGAGCCGATCGGAAAACTTGCAGGCTCGGAGACCCGATTCTTCGCCAACTCGACAGCCAGGACTGCCGCAGCGGTCTTGCCACCTGATCGGGTGACCTTAGTGGGTGAGTGGGAAGCTCCGAGACGGCCTGTAGGGTGGGTGCAACCCACCGACGCAAGGCTTGCCCGATCGGTGGGTCTGCGCTGAGCAACGCTCAGCTCCACCCACCCTACACCAGACCTTTCCACACATGCTCTCGGTAGGTGATCGCATGCGGTGATGGGAGCGACGTCAAAACGTGTAAGCATGGCAGACCGTCCTGCCGGGAAGGATCAGAGGGATAGGAATCCGACTTGGCGCTCTCGCCCTTGGGATTGGCTGTCGCGACGCCAGGCGACACGTGTGCCTACGATCGATTGGTTGATTGGTCGGCTCCGCTCACTCGTCGCGTTCGGGATCGCGTTCCCTGCAACTGCGGGTGGCCTCCGAATCGGGTGACCTTGGCGACCGACACCGCCGCCGAGCGACGTTGCGCCTGGGATCGATCCGAGTGGTCCGAGTACAGTGGGACTGCGGCGGATCGCTGACCGAACCGCCGGAAACCGCCCCGGATTCGCCGCCACCGACGGCCACGGGCGTCGAACGAGCGGCCCGACTCGTGGTCTCCACCGATACCACGGCCTTTTTCCGTGATCGGGGTACCCGGACGACCTCGACCAGAGATGCGCTGCTGAGACCGAATCCTGGGCTCGGCATGTATTCCGCGTCGATGAGATTCGGGCCCAGTTGCAGGCTCGCGGTCTTGAGGCTCGCCTTCCCACGGCCAAGTACGACGGTACGCAGAGTGACGGAGCCGTCCACAAAAGTCACGGAGCCACTGGGTATTCCGCCGCCATGAGAAGCACGCCTTGACTGTGGCCGTCAAAGTCACTGGCCGGCCGAAAGTCCCCGGCCGAGGCTTCGCGGTCAGCTTGATCGTGGTGGGGTCACTCAAGGATTGCGGCCGGACGGTTTGGCTCACGGATGCCGAGGTATTTCCCAGAAAATCCCCGTCGCCGGAGTACACGGCCGTGATCGTGTACGAACCAGGCGGCAAGGTATTCGTCGTGAAGGTTGCCGCGCCGCCGATGAGTGTGGGCGGACCCGAGCACTGTGCTACCTTCCTCGAATTTCACGGTTCCCGTGGGCCCGCCTTCGCCCGGAGCCAGAGGGTTGACGACGGCCGTGAAGGCGACCACCTGGCCGAACACCGACGGATTCGGAGCGGACGTGATGGCAACCGATGTGCCACCCTGCTGCACGATCGCGCGGAGCGCTGGCGACTGGCTCGAACTGAACTGGGAATTGGCGGCGTAACTGGCGGTTAGAGAATCCGTTCCCACCGGCAGGGTGCTGACGACGAGCGTCGCCGTGCCGTTGATGAGGGATTGAGTCCCCAGATCCGTGGATCCGTCGTAGAACGTGACCAAGCCGGTGGGCGTCCCGGTCGAACTTGAAACGGTTGCCGTCAGTGTGATGGGTTGACCGTAGACGGGATTCGAGGAACTGGCCCGCAACGCGGTGGTGGTGGTCAAAGCACCCGGCGGATTGAACTCGACGATGAAACCGTAGAGGACACCCGGTGCGTAGTCGTCGAGCAGAAAATTGTTCCAGCTCCAGGCAGGCGTTTCGACATTCCAGTAGCCGACCCAATCCTCGACACCCGGATTGTTGGGCTCGCCAACCGCCCAGTTCGAGTACGAGAACGGTTCTCCGTCCACCCATGTCCAGTCGCCCGTGTGGCCAGCGTCAGTGAGACCAATCCAAGCTACGTTACCGCTATCCTCTAACGAACTCTCAAACTGCGAACCCAGGAAGGCGTTTTCGGCCGCGGACGTAACAGTCGCAAGGTACCCCCGCGACCCATCGTAAGTCATCGCACTGGCGGCAGCGTCCGCTTGTGTCCAGGAGTAATTTCCAGAGAGATCAGCCGGCATGACGAGCTCGTAGTAATGCCCGTTTCCGCCCGACGCGATGGGCCACTGAACGACTGCCCCGACGGCGCACGATGGTCACAGTCACTGCGGGCGTGACCTCGCGGACCACGTTGTTGCCGTCGTCGGCGATGAACAGGTCGCCTGCGGAATCGACGGTGAGGCGATCGTTGCCGTTCAGCTCGGCGTCGGTTGCGGGCCCGTTGTCGCCGGTGTAACCGGGGGTGCCGTTGCCGGCGACGGTGATGATGTCGCCGGTCGCCTTGACCACCTCCCGGATCCCGTGGTTGCCACTGTCGCCGATGAACAGGTCGCCCACGGAGTCGATGGCGATGCCAATGGGGTCGTTCAGTTCGGCGTCGGTCGCGGGCCCGCCGTCGCCGCTATAACCGGCGGTGCCGTTTCCGGCGACGGTGATGATGTCGCCGGTCGCCTTCACCACCTCCCGGATCACGTTGTTGTAGCCGTCGGCGATGAACAGGTCGCCCACGGAGTCGATGGCGACGCCGAAGGGTCCGTTCAGCTCGGCGGCGGTGGCGGGCCCGCCGTCGCCGCTGTAACCGGCGGTGCCGTTGCCGGCGACGGTGATGATGTCGCCGGTTGACTTCACCACCTCGCGGATCACGTTGTTGCCTGAGTCGGCGATGAACAGGTCGCCCGCGGCGTCGACGGCGACGGCATTGGGGCCGCCAGCTCGGCGGTGGTTGCGGGCCCGCCGTCGCCGCTGTAACCGGCGGTGCCGTTGCCAGCGACGGTGATGATGTCGCCGGTCGTCTTGACCACCTCCCGGATCACGTTGTTGACGCTGGTCGGCGATGAACAGGTCGCCGGAGGAGTCGACCGCGACGCCGTTGGGGTGGTCGAGTTCGGCGGCGGTCGCGGGCCCGCCGTCGCCGCTGTAACCGGCGGTGCCGTTGCCGGCGACGGTGATGATGTCGCCGGTCGTCTTGACCACCTCGCGGACCACGTTGTTGCCCCAGTCGGGGATGAACAGGTCGCCGGCGGAGTCGACGGCCATGCCGCGGGACTATGCAGCTCGGCGGCGGTGGCGGGCCCGCCGTCGCCAGAGTAACCGGCGATGCCGTTGCCCGCAATCGTCACGATCGTGCCCGTGGTGCTCGGGGCGAAGCCCGCAATGCCGCCGTAGGAGGCCGTGACGGTGATCGTGCCCGCCGCCAGGCTCGAGGTCGTGAACGTCGCCACGCCGTTGACCAGCGTCTCGCTGTCGAGCACTCCGTTCTGGTCGCTGAAGGTGACCGTCCCGCCGTTCGGGGTCGCCCCGCCCGGAGACAGGTCGCTGACCGTCGCGGTGAACGTGACCGACTGCCCGGGACCGCTGATGCGGTCGAGGCGCTCAGCGCCGTCATGGTGGGCAGGCCGCTCGGTGCAATCCGGAGCACCCCGATGCTGGCGGTCCACGGGTCGGTAAACCAGATGTTGCCGTCCGGCCCGCTCGTGATCGCCAGCGGCTGGGGGCCGCTCGCGCCGGGGACCGTCGTCACCGTGGTGGAAACGGGAGTAGTTCGTGACGGTGCCGCTCGGCCGTCATCTCGCCGATATAGCCGGTCTGCTCGGTGAAGTACAGGTTATTGTCCGAGCCGACGGTGATGTCGGCCAACGACCCGGGCCGCCCACCCGCCGGCGGGATGATCGAATACTGATGAAGGAGCGTGCCCGAAGTCGACATCACATCGATCGTGTTCGAGCCGTAGGCCGTGAACCAGAGGTTGCCGTCGGGGCCGCTGATGATCCCGACAGGGTCGGTGCCGAACGAGAGGGGGTACTCGGTGACATTGCCGGCCGGCGTCATCTGCCGATGAAGTCGCCGCTGGAGCCCCAGTTCGTGAACCAGATGTTGCCGTCAGATCCGACGGTGATCCCTTTCATGCTGGGCCCGATGATGCCGCCGTCGTGGCGCCGGGGACCGGGTACTGGTTGAAAACTCCGGCCGGCGTCAGCTCGCCGATCGCGTTCGGCACCGTCTTCGGTAAACCAGAGCGTCCCGTCGCTGGATTCCGTGATCTGGTCGGGCTCCTGGCCGGTGTCCTGGCCCGTCGAATCGATCGGGACCGCATTGTATGAACCGGTCGTCGTCATCTCGCCGAGGGCCCCTTGCGTCGACTCGGTGAACACCAGCTTGTCGTTGGAGCCAAGGGTGATCCCGTCGAGCCCGTTCTTGAAGAAGCCGCCGCGGCGGATGACGGACAGGGGCAGTTCGGTGATGACGCCCGACGGGGTGATCTGACCGATCGCGTTATTCAACGTGTCGGTGAAATAGACGTTGCCGTCCGGCCCGCCGGTAATCCCGAACAGGCCGTTTCCCAGGGCCGGGCTTCCGGCCGGGATCGGGTATTCCGTGATGCCGGCCAAGAACGCCCGGGCTTCCATGATTTCAACCGCAGTTTCGGAGTCCTGCGCGGTCGCCCGTGCCGTTATCCTCAGTCGACCTCTCAACGGCTTCCACGGGAATCGAAAACGCACGACGAAGCCCATGAGTATACACTCCATATCGAGGTGTCGGGCGTGAAGGGATCGCAGCCAGCACGTGAAGAGCGAAGGGTGATTTGTCGAAGTCACTCGGAGAGTTGGCGTCATCCACGGGTCATGGCTCATTCGTGCGCAGACCGCGTGCGATTCTGCTCTCCGATCATTGCTCCGGCCTATCATGGTCACGCATGACAATTGCATCGATGCGTGCGTTTGGTCGGTTCAGGATTTTCTGTGACCCCTCAACCTATTTACGAAGGGTCTATACACCAGGCTGCGAACAACGCCGATCACGGACCGGTGCATGGAATTCGAGGGGCGATCGATTTTCCATGGCCACCGTGTTCCCCAGCCCCGACGCGAGCGACTTGTCTGCCCCCAAGGAGATAGGCGCGCGAGGCGGAACGGCCATGGGAGCCGGCGTCGAGCGGGCGTGGGTTGGCTCGGCCGAGCGAGGCTTGGGCTTCGACAAGCGATCGGTCGCTCTATCACGTTTCGGTGCATTCATGGCGCAGGCTCTCCAAGGCCGTCTGGCGCTCATTCGCCGTTCATTGGCGGTATCCGAGCTTCAACCTTCCATTCCCCTCATCCGTATGCGAAAATTCCGTGGGATCCCCTCAGTCAAAAAATGTGAAACAGGAATTAAGCTGATTCTCCGACAGAGCCGTTGGGGGAAGAAGGATGAGCACCGAAGAGCGGGGTGATCGCCATGCTCAACGAGGACCGTGCCGGTTGCCCGGACGCGAAGGATCGACTGATCCGGGCCGTTTACAGGGATCTGCTGCGGATCGCGCGAGGAATGATGCGTCACGAGCGCCGCGACCACACATTGCAGGCCAGTGCTTTGGTCCACGAGGCCTGGTGCGTCTCCTTGACGAAGAGGCCTTCGATGAATCCTCCGACCCGAGCCATGTCCTCGCCGCGGCGGTCCAGGCCATGCGCCAGGTGCTGGTCGACCACGCCCGGCGGCGCAACGCCGGCAAGCGCGAGGGGCGGCCGGGCTCGCGTCCCCCTGGACGAGGTCCTGGTGAGCTTCGAGGAACAGGGGGTGGACGTGATCGACCTGCACCGAGGCGCTCGAACGCCTGGCTCAGACGCATCCGCGACCAGGCACAGGTCGTGGAACTTCGCATTCTTCGGCGGGCTGTCCGATCCCCGAGGTCGCCGAAGACACTGGGGGTCTCGGACGCGACCGTCGAGAGCCGACTGGCGGTTCGCACGGGCCTGGCTGCACGGCCAGCTTGGAGGATCGGAACGATGACTCCCGAACGCGGCCAGCGGGTCTATGCCGTCTTCGAGGCGACCCTGACGTGCGATCCGGCCCGTCGTGCGGCCTTGCTCGAGGAGCGGTGTGCCGGCGACCCTGAGCTGCGGGCCGAGGTCGAGCGACTCCTCGCCCAGGACGCGGAGGCGGAACGGGATGGCTTCCTGGCGATCCCGGCCTCGACGGACCGGGACGCACGACGACGGGACATGTTCGACCGACGGAGAACCCGAGTTCGGCCGGTCGCAAAGCCTGGAAGGAACGAGCCGACGAGGCCCCGATCCCGGCGGCCACGCTGCCTCCCGGCCTGGCCGAACACCCCGATTACGAGATCAAGCGGAGAGCTGGGCCGGGGCGGGATGGGCGTTGTCTACCTGGCCGAGAATCGGCTCATGGGACGTGACGAGGTGCTCAAGGTCATGAGGCTGCACGATCACGGAACGCCCCGAGGTCCCTCGAACGCTTCCTCCGCGAAATCCGGTCCGTCGCCAAGCTCCGCCACCCCAACATCGTCACGGCGTACCGCGCCGCCCGGCTCGGCGAGAACATCGTCCTGGCCATGGAATACGTCGACGGCCGCGACCTGTCCCAGGTCGTCAAGGCCCGCGGGCCGCTGCCCGTGGCGCGATGCCTGCATTACGTACACCAGGCGGCGCTGGGCTTGCAGCACGCGCACGAACAAGGGATGGTCCACCGCGATATCAAGCCCAGCAACCTCATGCTCACCGCGCAAGGGCGGACCGCGACGTGGTCAAGGTGCTCGACTTCGGCCTGGCCAAGGTCACGAGCGAGGAGACCGATGGACGGCGGCGCTGACCCACGAGGGCCAGATGCTCGGCACGCCCGACTACATCGCGCCGGAGCAGATTCGCGACGCGCAGAAGGCCGACATCCGGGCCGACATCTACAGCCTGGGTTGCACGCTCTATTACCTCCTGACCGGCGGCCCGCCGTTTCCGAGGATCCAGCATCTACGAGATCCTCCAGGCACACCATCGAGTCGGACGCGACGCCGCTGAACGAGGTGCGTCCGGATGTGCCCGGGGAACTGGCGGCGCTGGTGGCCAGGATGATGGCCAAGGAGCCGGAGGAGCGGTTCCAGACGCCCGCCGAGGTGGCCGAGGCGCTGACGCCTTCCTCGAGCCGGGCGCGAAGCCGGGGTCCGGATCGACGACCCAGGATCACCCGCGGTGCGCAGGGCGGCTCCCTCTCTCCAGCCTATCGGCGATGGGTCCGTGCCGGTGAAACCGAAGGTCGCGCCCGTTCCGGCCCGGGGCCGCGCCGTCTGTTGGGTCTGGGCGTCGGCCGCGGCCGGGGTGTTGCTCCTTGCGCTCGTCGTGCGTCGGTGGTGATCTTCAAGACCAGGAACGGGACGATCATTTTCGAAAACCTCCCGGAGAAGGCGGTTGTCACCGTCGACGGCGACACGATCGACCGTCGAATGGCCTGACGGCAAGGGCAAGGGTCGCGCGCGGATCACGATCCCGCCCGGGCAAACACGCGGTCCAGGTCGCGGTCAACGGGTTCCGCGTGAGCGGCGAGGAGGTGAGCGTCGGAATCGGGAGGGGTGACACCGTTCGTCGTGCGGATCGAGCCAGCCGCCAGGGCCTGCCGGACCACCGGCGCCACCCACGGCTCGCTCCTGACTCGCACCCTGAAACAGGTCAACGAACTCGATCGGCATGACACTGGTGCTCATCCCTTCCGGGGAGTTCGTGATGGGCAGTCGCTATCGAACCTCCAGGCGAGGACGAGAGGCCTCCGCACCCTGGTGCGAATCAGCTTGGCCATTCTACCTGGGTGCCTGTGAGGTCACTCAGGAGCAGTATGAGACGATCATGGGCAAGAATCCGATTCCACTACTCGGGTCGGCCCAAGCAATCCGGTCGACGACGTCGACGTTGGATCGAGGCCATCATTTTCTGCAATCAAGCTCAGCGAACGCGAGGGGCTCCCGCCGTATTATCGCCTCGTGGGCGTGGACAATGTGTCAATTCTGGGCGGCAACGGGATACCGTCTCACCGACCGAGGCGGAGTGGGAATATGCCTGTCGGGCCGGGAATTCTGATAACCTCCCGTTCCGCAACAACACCCATCTGAGTCGATATGCTTGGAATCGCGAGCAATTGCAATGGAAGGACCCACCCCGTCGGCGAAAAGGAGCCCAACGCCTTCGGCCTCTACGACATGTACGGGAACGTCTGGGAATGGTGCTGGGATTGGGTGGGGCCTTATCCTGCGAGCTTGTCGATCGACCCGACTGGTCCGCCTTCCGGGAAGTACCGCGTCCTGCATGGCAACGGTTGGTGGAACGGCGAATACGAAGCGACTCGACCGTCGTTTCGCCTCGGCTTCCCGCCGGGGAAGACCTCCCCGAATCACGATTTTGGATTCCGCGTCGCCGCCGGTGGCACTGGTGGCTTGCCTAGCATCGGTGCCGAAAGCTCCGCGGTACGCCGGTTGGCAAGGCACCAGCGCCACCCACCGACCCGCCTTCGCCGGCTGACCAACGCCGGTTGCCCTGAACTTCCAGCGGGGAGTCGATGGCTCAGCCAGGTGGCCATCCCGGTTCTCCCTTCTTCCAAACCTCCGCGCGTACTCCACCAACCCAGCGAGTCGGGCGTTCCGTTCGACAATGACGGCGGTGCGTCCGGAAATGGCCGAGCTCCTGGAGGGATACGGGTGAACTGGCCTTGAGGAACAGGCCGGCAAGAACTTTCCAAAATCGTCGCGATCCCTGTTGTGGCCAGGTCTCCCGTTCCTGGCTGATCAGGGGACCTACGGTTCGGCTCACGGCAGGGGCACGAGACCACAACGGTGAATATCGTTCGGATCCGCGACAGCGTCTCAGGATCGCCGCTGTGCGCACCCTGGGTTCTCAACCGAAACCCCTGATCCCTACGCGGAACGCGTTGCACAACGACCATCAAGATTTTCACCGAAGCGGTCAGGAGACCCACGCCGAATTCATCGGGCGGTCATTCCCGTCCCATCCGTAAGTCGTCCTCAGGAGGGATTCGCCCTCGTCATACGCCTCGTTGTGCACCAGCGCCCACACCGTTCCTTCCGGGCGTCGTCCAGCTCCGCGCACGGCGAGCGGTCCCTTCCTCGCGACGTGGGCTATCGATTTGGCCTTCAACCGCCTAGTCCCAGTTCCGCGACGGTCTTCGCCTCGAGCAGATTGATCTGGAGTTGCGCCAGCGCGTCGGGCGACAACGTCTCGACCTGTTGCTTGACCTGGGGAGACAACGGGCCGAACTTAACTTCCATCAGCCGCAGGGCTGACCGTCGCTCGCCCTGCACCACGCCCTGTTCGATGCCGCGCACCATGCCCTGTTCGATGCCGCGTGCCATGCCCTGTTCGATGCCGCGTTCGTAGGTGGTCTTCATGAGGGATTCGGCCTCGTGATACGTTTTGGCATGCAGCAGCGCCTGCACCCGTTCCTTCTGGGCGGCCGTCGTCCAGCTCCGCGCACGGCGAGCGGTCCCTTCCTCGCGACGTGGGCTATCGATTTGGCCTTCAACCGCCTAGGCCCAGTTCTGCGAGGGTCTTCGCCTCGAGCAGATTGATCTGGAGTCTGCGCGAGCGCGTCGGGCGACAACGTCTCGACCTGTTGCTTGACCTGGGGAGACAACGGGCCGAACTTGGCGTCCAGTAGCCGCAGGGTCAACCGTCGCTCGCCCTGCACCATGCCCTGTTCGATGCCGCGCACCATGCCCTGTTCGATGCCGCGCACCATGCCCTGTTCGATGCCGCGTGCCATGCCCTGTTCGATGCCGCGTTCGTAGGTGGTCTTCATGAGGGATTCGGCCTCGTGATACGTTTCGGCGTGCAGCAGCGCCTGCACCCGTTCCTTCTGGGCGTCGTCCAGATCCGAGTACGTCTCCAGGCATTCGGCCAGGAGGAACTTCCGATAGTCATTCTCATCCGAAGCGGCGATCCGTTTCAACCCCTCGGCATACAGCTCGGCCCGACGCTCGGGCGGGATCTTCATCAGGGCGCTCAGGGCCACGCCCAGCAGGTTCTCGCCGGTCGCATGAGCCTCCCCGGGTACAGCCGGCAGGCCGATATAGGCGTACTCGAACCGGAGCACCCGCTGTTCCCAGAAATGTTCCTCATACGCGTCCCAGCCGGACCCCTCGAGGCCGACGCGGAGGAACAACGCGATGGGGAATACCGGCAGCCCGGTGTCGCGGCGCAGTTGGACGTAGTAGTCGAACATCCGCGGCCGGAAGACCACGGTGCTCTCGCGCGACTCGACCTCGACATGGACCAGCGCCACCAGGTCGGCCACACCCGCGCGGACCGGCGGCGCGTCGGGCTTCAGCCTCAGCTTGGCCACCAGGTCGAGCTGCCGCTTCTCCCCCTGCGGCGGCGCCAGGAACAGCTCCTTGTCCAGCCAGTCGATGTTGACGAAGTCGAACCGATCCGCCCACTGGGAGAAGAAGCACCGGATGAAGGCCTCGAAGAACTCCTTCAGCAGCACTTTGAGGCGCTGGTCGTGATCGGGGGCGTCGGACTGGGGCATTGATGGGATCTCTCTCCGTGGAACCCGGCACGAAGACGGGAACGAACGAACCACCGGCCAGCCGTTCAGGACCGAAACGACATACCATGATACCACGACGGCGGGGTTCCGGCAGCCTGGGTTCACGCCGGCGCGACCCAGGCGATGATCCAGGAGTTGGCCCTGGGGCACTGGACGCCGCCGATCGGTCTGGAAGGACCGGGACCTGGGAGTCCCGACCCATTGAGCGAGAAACTCGCCATCGAGCTCCCGGATGATCGGTCGCGGCGGGCGCGCAGACTGGCGGCCGCCGGCAACCGCCGCCTTGAAGATGCGTTCATCGACGGGATCCATCGAGCCGTCGCCGGGCGGCTGGGATCGGAGCCGGCGGGGTTCCAAGGCGGCCGTCCGCCGGTTCGTGCTGTGCTGTCGTTTTGGACCGTGGAGTCGATGGAATTGGGCGCGGAACCGCGGTATGGTAGACTGGGCCTTGAAGGGGGCACCTCGAAGACTTGGGGCCGCTCCCCTTCGGCGAGAGCCTTACTGGAGTGGAAGAGGACCCCAGCGATGAGCCTGAAGAATCGGCCGATCACGCGGAGGACGGTGCTCCGGGGCCTGGGCGCGATGGTCGGCCTGCCGCTGCTGGATGCGATGGGCCCTGCGGCGGCCATGGCCGGCGCGGCGGCAGGCGACGACCGACCGCCGGTCCGGATGGCCTGCCTGTTCTGGCCCAACGGCTGCAATCCCCGCACCTGGACGCCGAAGGGACATGGCAAGGACTTCGAGTTCTCGCCGATCCTCAAGCCGATGGCCCGCCACAAGGACGAGATCCTCATCCTCACCCACCTGAGCAACCGGGGCACGTTCACCGGCGACGGCCACTATGTCAAGGATGCCGCCTGGCTGACTGGCACGACGATCCATCGGACCACGGGCTCCGACCTGAACGCGGGCGGCATCTCGCTCGACCAGCTCGCGGCCAAGCGGATCGGCGTGTTGACGCCGATCCCGTCGCTCGAGCTGGGCGTGGAACCGGTGACCACAGGCGTGGATACCAACGTCGGTTACACCCGGCTGTACGGCTCGCACATCTCGTGGTCGAGCCCGACGACGCCAGTGGCCCGTGAGATCAACCCCAGGCTGGCCTTCGATCGGCTGTTCCGCTCCAATGCCGGCCCCACTCGATCCGCTGGCCGCGACGACGACCGGAGCGTACTCGACCTGGTCGCCGACGACGCCCAGGCACTCCGCAATCGGGTCGGCCAGGACGACCGGCGCAAGCTCGACGAGTACCTCGACTCGGTCCGTGCGGTGGAGAAGCGGATCACCTTCGAAGCGAACGACCGGCGCGCTCGGTATCGCGACGATGCCCAGGCCCGCAAGGACATCGCGACCCTCGGCGGCCGGGTCGATACTCTACAACCACGACCCGGGCCGGGTCCGCCAGCGGTCGATGAACCACGCCGAGCACTGCCGGCTGATGCTCGACATCATCCTCCTGGCGTTCCAGACCGACTCGACGCGGATCGCCACGTTCATGTTCGGCAACTCGGTCAGCAACAAGAACTTCTCGTTCCTCGAGGGTGTGAAGGGCGGTCACCACCAGTTCTCCCATCACGAGAACGACCCCAAGAAGCTGGACCAGTATCAGCGGATCACCACCTGGCATATCGAGCAATGCGCCCAGTTGCTCGACCGGATGAAGCAGATCCGCGAAGGTGAGGGTACCTTGCTGGACCATTCGATGGTCCTGATCGGATCGGCGCTGCGCGATGGGAACGAGCACGACCCGCACGACCTGCCGACGGTGCTCGCCGGCCGGGCCGGCGGCCGACTGGTGCCGGGGCGCCACCTGGTCTACGGCAAGGATACACCTCTGTGCAACCTCTATGTCTCGATGCTCGACCAGGTCGGCGCGCCGGTGCCGCGGTTCGCCGACAGCACCGGGCCGCTCGAAGGGCTCGACAACCCGAAATACGAGGGACATTCGGCGGGCTGAGAGTCTGTCCCGGAAGCCTCAATGGCCGTCTCGTAGGGTGCTCTGCGAGCACCGAATTCGGCTTAGGCGGACGAAAGTAAATAACTGGTCCACTTGGGCTGAGCGGGGCCCAGATTCACCGGGCTGAACGCGTGGCTCCTGGACCAGTTATTTACTTTCGTCCGCCTTAGGACGTCCTATCGGTGCTCACAGAGCACCCTACAAGGGTTTTCCGAGACAGTCAGTGGCTGTCCCCTTCACTCACGGAGGCCCAGCGCGACCAGGCCGATCGGCGCCGCGACATCATCGGCAACCCGTTCCGGCCCGTGACGATCGAGCCGCACTGGCTCTCGTGGAGCGGTGGTCAGGTCGGGGAGCTCGCCCGACTCATCTCCGTGAATCGAATCTTCGACAGGATTCCGGACCTCGCGGATCTCCTGGACCAAGCCGGTTGCGACCACGGCGAGATCCTCGCTCACTGCCGGCCGGGTGTCGACTGCGTGCATGGTTGCTGGGTGGTGGGCGTTCTTCGATGACCAGCATGGCCCGTTGACCTTCGTTCCGTCAACTAATTATGCTGTAGACTTTGGAAATCGACGGAGAAAGGGCGGCGGGATCGTCAGGGATTCGTCCACGCGGATGATCCGCTTTGTGACCCGAAATCGTCGGATCGTGCGGTACCGAGATCCATTGGACTTCAGCGCGGCTCAGACTCACGCGTCATCCGTGGAGTGAGCGTCTCGAGACGCCGATCGAGAGTTGGGACGATCTTGCAGGTCATGTTCCGCCCTCCTCGTGTTCCAACGTCCGGGAATCCACTCTCCCACGGATGAGTGCTGAGAAGCTGTCGCCCCGCGTCCATCAGCGAGTCCCGTTTGATGGTGGGCTCCTCGACTCACCCAAGTTCGTCGAACAGGAATCCAAGTCGGAACATGGTGTCCGTCTTCGATGCAATCGCGCGTGCGTGCGTGCTAGATCGAGACACATGCAGGTAGCCCGGAATGCCGGTCGGCGCCGGTTGGGCCCAGGGGCCCAATCGTCGGGCTGGAGAATCCGCACGTCGTCTGCACCTTCGCGTCTCCGGGGAGGATGATATGCCGGCACTGCAAGAGCCACCCGTCTCAGGGCCTCGACACGACGGCTTTGTTGACGGCCCTGACCGCCTTGAAGAAGGGAGACTTCACGGTCCGCCTGCCGTTGGACTGGACGGGCGTGGCCGGCAAGGTGGCCGACACCTTCAATGAGGTGATCGAGCTCAACGAGCGGATGGCCAACGAGCTGGAGCGGATCAGCCGGGTGGTCGGCAAGGAAGGCAAGATCAACCAGCGGGCGTTCGGTCGGGGCCGTCAGCGGCTCCTGGGAGGAGGCGCTGACCTCGGTCAATACCCTGATCGGCGACCTGGTCCACCCGACCAGCGAGACGGCTCGCGTCATCGGTGCTGTCGCCCAGGGCGACCTGTCCCAGACCATGGCCCTGGAGATCGGCGATCGGCCGTTGCAGGGCGAGTTCCTCCGGACCGCCAAGACCATCAACACGATGGTCGACCAGCTCAGCTCGTTCGCCTCGGAAGTCGACCCGGGTGGCGCGCGAGGTCGGCACCGAGGGCAAGCTGGGCGGCCAGGCCGACGTCAAGGGCGTCGCCGGCACCTGGAAGGACCTCACCGACAGCGTCAACTCCATGGCCGGCAACCTCACGGGACAGGTCCGCAACATCGCCGAGGTCACCACCGCCGTGGCCAACGGCGACCTGTCCAAGAAGATCACCGTCGACGTCAAGGGCGAGATCCTCGAGCTCAAGAACACCATCAACACCATGGTCGATCAGCTCCGGTCGTTCGCCTCGGAGGTCACCCGGGTGGCGCGCGAGGTCGGCACCGAGGGCAAGCTGGGCGGTCAGGCCCGGGTCGAAGGCGTCTCCGGCACCTGGAAGGACCTCACCGACAACGTCAACTTCATGGCCGGCAACCTCACCGCCCAGGTCCGCAACATCGCCGCGGTGACGACGGCCGTGGCCAACGGCGACCTCTCCAAGAAGATCACCGTCAACGTCAAGGGCGAGATCCTCGAGCTCAAGAACACCATCAACACGATGGTCGACCAGCTCAGCTCATTCGCCTCGGAAGTCACCCGCGTGGCGCGCGAGGTCGGCACCGAGGGCAAGCTGGGCGGCCAGGCCGACGTCAAGGGCGTCGCCGGCACCTGGAAGGACCTCACCGACAGCGTGAACTTCATGGCCGGCAACCTCACCGCCCAGGTCCGCAACATCGCCGACGTCACGACGGCCGTGGCCACCGGCGTCCTGTCCAAGAAGATCACCGTCGACGTCAAGGGCGAGATCCTCGAGCTCAAGAACACCATCAACACGATGGTCGACCAGCTCAGCTCGTTCGCCTCGGAAGTCACCCGGGTGGCGCGCGAGGTCGGCACCGAGGGCAAGCTCGGCGGCCAGGCCGACGTCAAGGGCGTCGCCGGCACCTGGAAGGACCTCACCGACAGCGTGAACTTCATGGCCGGCAACCTCACCGCCCAGGTCCGCAACATCGCCGAGGTCACCACGGCCGTGGCCACGGGCGACCTGTCCAAGAAGATCACCGTCGACGTCAAGGGCGAGATCCTCGAGCTCAAGAACACCATCAACACGATGGTCGACCAGCTCCGGTCGTTCGCCTCGGAAGTGACCCGGGTGGCCCGCGAGGTGGGCACCGAGGGCAAGCTCGGTGGTCAGGCCGATGTGCGCGACGTGGCGGGCACCTGGAAGGACCTCACCGACAACGTCAATTTCATGGCGGGCAATTTGACCAGCCAGGTGCGGAACATCGCCGACGTCACCAAAGCTGTGGCCAACGGCGACCTGTCCAAGAAGATCACCGTCGACGTCAAGGGGGAAATTCTCGAGCTCAAGAACACGGTCAATACGATGGTCGACCAGCTCAGCTCGTTCGCCTCGGAAGTCACTCGCGTGGCGCGCGAGGTCGGCACCGAGGGCAAGCTGGGCGGCCAGGCCGACGTCAAGGGCGTCGCCGGCACCTGGAAGGACCTCACCGACAGCGTCAACTCCATGGCCGGCAATCTCACGGGACAGGTTCGCAACATCGCCGAAGTGACGACGGCCGTGGCCACCGGCGACCTGTCCAAGAAGATCACCGTCGACGTCAAGGGCGAGATCCTCGAGCTCAAGAACACCATCAACACGATGGTCGACCAGCTCCGGTCGTTCGCGGCCGAGGTCACCCGGGTGGCGCGCGAGGTGGGTACCGAGGGGAAGCTGGGCGGGCAGGCCGACGTGCGCGACGTGGCGGGTACCTGGAAGGACCTCACCGACAGCGTGAACTTCATGGCCGGCAACCTCACCGGACAGGTGCGGAACATCGCCGACGTCACCAAGGCCGTGGCGACCGGCGACCTGTCCAAGAAGATCACCGTCGACGTCAAGGGCGAGATCCTCGAGCTCAAGAACACCATCAATACGATGGTCGACCAGCTCAGCTCGTTCGCCTCGGAAGTCACCCGGGTGGCGCGCGAGGTCGGCACCGAGGGGAAACTCGGTGGCCAGGCCCAGGTGAAGGGGGTCTCCGGCACGTGGAAGGACCTGACGGATAACGTGAACTTCATGGCGGGCAACCTGACCAGCCAGGTGCGCGGGATCGCCAAGGTGGTCACCGCCGTGGCCAACGGCGACCTGAAACAGAAGTTGACGGTCGAGGCCAAGGGCGAGATCGCCGCGCTGGCGGACACGATCAATAACATGATCGACACCCTGGCGACGTTCGCCGATCAGGTGACCTCGGTGGCCCGCGAAGTGGGCGTGGAAGGGAAGCTGGGCGGCCAGGCGAGCGTCCCCGGCGCCGCGGGAACCTGGAAGGACCTCACCGACAACGTCAACCAGCTCGCCGCCAACCTGACCACGCAAGTCCGCGCGATCGCCGAGGTCGCCACCGCGGTCACCAAGGGCGACCTCACTCGCTCGATCAAGGTCGAGGCGCTCGGCGAGGTGGCCGTCCTCAAGGACAATATCAATGAGATGATCCGCAACCTCAAGGATACCACGCTGAAGAACAGCGAGCAGGACTGGCTGAAGACCAACCTGGCGAAGTTCAGCCGGATGCTTCAGGGCCAGAAGGACCTGCTCACGGTGGGCCGGCTGATCCTCTCCGAGCTGGCCCCGGTGGTCTCGGCCCAGCATGCCGTGTTCTATATTCTTGATGCGAGCAAGGAACCGCCGCAGTTATCGTTGCTGGCGAGCTACGCCTACAAGGGTCAGAGTGCCGTCGGCAGTCAGCTCCAGCTCGGGGAGGGCCTGGTCGGCCAGTGTGCGCTTGAGAAACAGAAGATCCTGCTCTCCAACGTGCCGCCGGGGTACATCCGGATCTCCTCGGGCCTTGGGGATGCGGCGCCCAGAATATCATCGTGCTGCCGTTCATCTTCGAAGGCCAGGTCAAGGGTGTGCTGGAGCTGGCGTCGTTCGAGCGCTTCAACCCCACGCACCAGGCGTTCCTCGATCAGTTGACCGAGAGCATCGGGATCGTGCTCAACACGATCGAGGCGAATATGCGGACCGAGGACCTCCTCAAGCAGTCGCAATCGCTGGCGCAGGAGCTCCAGAGCCGCCAGGAGGAGTTGCAGCAGACCAACGAGGAGCTCCAGGAGAAGGCCCGGCTTCTGGCCCACCAGAACCAGGAAGTCGAGCGGAAGAACCAAGAGGTCGAGCAGGCCCGGCAGGCGCTGGAAGAGAAGGCCAAGCAGTTGGCCGTGACGTCGAAATACAAGTCGGAGTTCCTGGCGAACATGTCGCATGAGCTGAGGACGCCGCTGAACAGCCTGCTGATCCTCTCCGACCAGCTCTCGAAGAACCCCGACGGGAACCTGTCGGCGCGGCAGACCGAGTTCGCCAAGACGATCCACTCGTCGGGCAACGACCTGCTGATGCTGATCAACGACATCCTCGACATCTCGAAGATCGAGTCGGGTACCGTGGTGGTCGACGTGGGCGAGGTCCGGCTGGCCGATCTGCACAGCTACGTCGAGCGGACATTCCGCCACGTGGCTGAGTCGAAGGGTGTGGATTTCGTCATCGAGGTGAACAAGGGGCTCCCCAAGGCGATCTACACCGATGCGAAGCGGCTCCAGCAGGTGATCAAGAACTTGCTTTCCAACGCGTTCAAGTTCACCCAGCAGGGGCAGGTGCGCCTGAGCATGGATCCCGTGCAGAGGGGCTGGAACTCGGAGAATGAGGAACTGAATCGGGCGTCCGCCGTGCTGGCGGTCTCGGTCTCCGATACGGGCATCGGCATCCCGCCCGACAAGCAGCAGATCATTTTCGAGGCGTTCCAGCAGGCCGACGGCAGCACGAGCCGGAAGTACGGGGGGACGGGCTTGGGGCTGGCGATCAGCCGCGAGATCTCGCGGCTCCTGGGCGGCGAGATCCGGCTGGTCAGCTCGCCCGGCAAGGGGAGTACGTTCACCCTGTTCCTGCCCCAGAACTACGTGCCCCAGAAGATGTCACGGCGGCCGTCGGCCGCCGGCCCCGAGAATGGATCGACCCGGCCCGCGTTTTCCTCGCTGGCACCGCCCGCGTTCGCCGCGTTGCTGGCACCGGTCCCCCCGCAATTGATGTCGCCCGCCGCCGACGGTCTCCCGCTGATCATCGAGACCTCGCGGCTGGTCAACGAGGTGGGCGACGACCGCGAAAACGTCCAGCCCGGCGACCCGCTGCTCCTGATCGTCGAGAACGACCTGGCGTTCGCCCGGCTCATGCTCGAGGCCGCGCGCGAGAAGGGATTCAAGGGCCTGGTCACCTCGCTCGGCGCCGCCGCGCTGGCCATGACCCGCGACTACAAGCCCGATGCCATCACCCTGGACATCTGCCTGCCGGATATCGACGGCTGGCGGGTCATGGATCGCCTCAAGAACGACATCAACACCCGGCATATCCCGGTCTCCGTGATCTCGACCGAGGAGGCCTGCGAACGAGCCGCGAGCTATGGGGCCGCCACCGTCCTGACCAAGCCGTTGCAGAATCGCGACTCACTCGACCAGTTGCTCGACACCCTGCGCGGCTTCATCGGCTCGAGGGTCAAGGATTTGCTCGTCGTCGGGGAGGATCCGGGCCGTCGCGATCAGATCGTCCAGTCCATCGGCGGCGACGAGTTCCGGGTGACGACGGCACCCAGCGGACGCGACGCGCTGGAGATCCTCAGCAAGAATCGCGTCGACTGCCTGGTCCTCGACGCGTCCATCCCCGACATGACGGCCGACGGATTTCTCCAGCACCTTCGCCGCGATGGAGCCTTTGCCGGCTTACCGGTCGTCCTCTACTCCGACCAGCCGCCGACCGCCGGCGCCGACCCGGCACGGGCCCTGGCCCCGTCGGTGGTCTTCCGTCAGGTCTCCTCACCCGAACGTCTCCTCGACCAGACCGCATTCTTCCTCCATTCCCCGGTCGACAAACTTCCCGAGGCCAAGCGGCGGACGCTCGAGCAACTCTATCAGACCGACCAGGTGCTCGCCGGCAAGAAGGTCCTGATCGTCGACGACGACATCCGCAACATCTTCGCGTTGACGAGTATCCTCGAGTGGCGCAACATGGTCATCGTTTCCGCCGAGACCGGACGCGACGCGATCCAGATCCTCCAGACGCAGTCCAATGTGGATATCGTCCTGATGGACATCATGATGCCCGAGATGGACGGACTCGACACCATGCGCGTCATCCGCAAGCTCCCTCAGTTCAGCACCTTGCCGATCATCGCCCTGACCGCCAAGGCCATGAAGGGCGACCGGGAGAAATGTATCGAGGCTGGGGCGTGGGATTATCTCTCCAAGCCGGTGGATACCGAGCAACTGCTCTCGGTCCTCCGCGTGTGGCTGCATCGCTGATGGGTCAGTGGTCATTGGTGTCGTTTCCGTAGTCGATCGTCGAGGAGGCAATGAGCTGGTAGATTTTGTCAACAAGAAACATCGGGAGTCCACTCGCGGCTAGCAGGCCACGTTAAAGTGAAGACAATCGCCCGGCTGGACAACCCATACTCTAATGACTTATGACTAATGACTAATAACGATGATAAGGTCAATATCCTGGTGGTCGACGACCTGGAGGAGAAACTCCTGGTCTACGAGACGATTCTGGAAGGGCTGAACCAGAACGTGGTCTCGGCTCGGTCCGGACGGGAGGCGCTGCGGCATCTCCTCGATAAAGATTTCGCCGTGATCCTGCTGGACGTGCAAATGCCGGACATGGACGGCCTGGAGACGGCCGCGATGATTCGGAACCGACGGCAGACGGCCCACACGCCGATCATCTTCATCACGGCGTTCAGCGACGAGATGCACACGGCTCAGGGATATTCCCTGGGCGCGGTCGACTACATTCTCACGCCTGTGGTCCCCGAGATCCTTCGGACCAAGGTCGGCGTGTTCGTGGATCTGTACAAGAAGACGCAGCAAGTCAAGAGGCAGGCGGAGGAGCACGTTGCGCTGGCGAGGGCGCAGGCGGCTCGGGCGGCGGCCGAGGAGGCGACGCGGCGCTCGGAGTTCCTGGCCGAGGCGAGCACGGTGCTGGTGCGATCGCTCGATTACGAGGCGATCCCGCGCGGGCTGGCGCGGCAAGCGGTCCCCTTTCTGGGCGACCTCTGCGCCGTTACGCTGAGCGTCGAGAACGCCTCGGATCGATGGAGGACCGAGCTGGCGTGGATCGAGGCGGGGGACGTGCCGGATGCCGGCGCGTCGCCGCGGGTGCAGATGGCTTCGGTCGCGGACGAGCGCGATCTCGTCGCGATTTCCGGTCTGATCCGGCGGGTGATCGAGAGCGGAGAGTCGGAGTTTTTCTCGAAGATCGAACGTCCTTCGGCAGATCGGGCGAGTCCCGGTCGGGCAATTCCTGGCGAGCCGGTCCACCCGGTCGGGCCGGAGCCAGTCCGCCCGGGCGCTGGCTTCGAGCCGAAGACGGCGCTCGCCGTACCGCTCTGCGCGCGCGGGCGCACCCTCGGCGCGATCACGCTGGCCCTCCGCGATGCCCGGCGCGCGTTCGGTCCGGACGATCTGACCCTGGTGGCCGACCTCGCCGGCCGCGCCGCCATCGCCATTGACAACGCCCGCCTCTACCGCGACGTCCAGGAGAACGATCGGCGCAAGAACGAATTCCTCGCCATGCTCGCCCATGAGCTCCGAAATCCCCTGGCGCCGATCCGCAACGCGGTCGAGATCCTCCGGTTGCTCAACATCCCCGATGACAACCTCCAGTGGGCCAACGAGGTCATCTCGCGACAGGTCGAGCAACTGGTCCGCCTGGTGGATGACCTGCTCGATATCTCGCGGATCACCGGTGGCAAGATTCAGCTCCGCAGCGAGCCCGTGGACGTATCCGTCGCCGTGGCACGGGCTGTCGAGATCAGCCGGCCTCTGATCGACGCCCGACGGCATGAGCTGACCGTCACACTCCCGCCGCAGCCCGTGCGGGTCCGGGCCGACCTGGTCCGGCTGGCACAAGTGCTCGCCAACCTGCTCAACAACGCGGCCAAGTACACGGAGGAAACCGGCCGGATCGCGCTGGATGTGGCGCGAGTCGGCGATGAGGTCGTCTTTCGCGTCCGCGATAACGGGATCGGCATCTCGCCCGAGATGGTCGGCAGTGTCTTCGACTTGTTCACGCAGGTCAACCGGTCGGTCAACCGGCGCAGGGGGGCCTGGGGGTCGGGTTGACGCTGGTGCGTCAATTAGTCGAGATGCATGGGGGAAGTGTCGAGGCCCACAGCGAAGGTGCCGATCGCGGCAGCGAGTTCGTGGTCCGGCTGCCGGTCCTGGCCGACTCGCCAGCCCCCGCCGCCGGTGATTCCGGTGGGGATCGGACCGAGTGCTCCGGTCCTCGGCGGATCCTCATCGTCGATGATTACGCGGCCATCGCCGAGAGCCTGATGAGGATGCTTGAGATGGGTGGCCACGAGGTCCGAATCGCGCCGGACGGCCCGAGTGCTCTGAAAGAGCTGACCGTCTGGCAACCCGAGATCATCCTCCTGGACATCGGGCTCCCGGGCATGGATGGTTACGCCGTCGCCCATGCGATCCGTAGTCGGCCCGATGCCGAGTTGATCGTCCTGATCGCGCTGACGGGTTACGGGCAGGAGGAGGATCACCGCCGATCCCGCGAGTCCGGGTTCGACCTCCATCTCACCAAGCCGGTGGATCCCACCGTACTCTTCGCACTGATCGGGACGGTACGCGGCCAGGTCCACGCCTCGTTGCCGACGGGCCTGACCCTCGCTCAGATCGGCGTGAGCTGACGTGATCGCGCCCAACCACTCCCCGTCGGCCATGGTTCCGGATTGCGCCCGCAATGACCGCCAGGATCCGAGACGAGCCCGAAGCGCCAGCGAGTGGGTTCCGGCCGGGACGATCCGTTCACTCGCTGGCGCTTCGGGCTCGTCTCGATTCGATGCGGTTATTGTGTGTAACCCAAGCGTGAGGCGCTCTAGACAGTTGATTCGTGACCCGTAACGTGAAGAACCGCCGGACGGAGCCGGCGACTGCCGAATGTCTCCACGGCCCGAATAGCCGGAGAGACCTCGGCGCGGTATGATAAGAAACGCCCAACTGCATTGAGCCCGCCATCAGGATAGGAACCGAAACACCCGCCATGAGACTCCGAATCCGGCCCGGCCTCACCGTCCTGGTCCTCGCCCTGGTCGATCTGGTGCCTTCGCTCCAAGCCGACGACACGCCGAGTCGTGTACCGGCCGACCATGCCCAGAAAATGCAGCAGGGCCTCGACCTGTTCAAGGCGAAGGTCCGCCCGGCGCTCATCCAGCACTGTCTCGACTGCCACGGCGGCAAGGCGAAGAAAGGCGGGCTCGACCTCTCGGACCGCAAGCCGCTGGTCGATAGCGGCGTGCTCGAAGGAGGCAGCAAGGAGAGCCGGCTCGCCGTGCTGATCCGGCATGAAGACGATCCGCACATGCCCCAGAAGGCCGCGAAGCTCCCCGATGCGACGATCGCCGAGATCGCCCGATGGATCGACCTGGGTGCCCCCTATGACCGGCCGCTCGTCGATCGGGCCCCCGCGGCGCGGGTGGCAACAGGCCCCACTCAGGCCGACAAGAACTTCTGGTCGTTCCGGCCGCTGACCGTCGTCCCGCCGCCCTCGGTGCAGGATGCGGCCTGGGTTCGCACGCCCGTCGACCGGTTCATCCTCGCCGCGCTCGAGCGTCGCGGGCTGAAGCCGAATCCGATCGCCGACCGGCGCACCTTGATCCGCCGCGTCGCCTTCGACCTGACGGGATTGCCCCCCTCGCCCGAGGAGATCGACGCCTTCGTCCACGACCCGGCCCCCGACGCCTACGAGCGCCTCGTCGATCGCTTGCTGGCGTCTCCCGATCACGGAGAACGATTCGCCTGTCACTGGATGGACGTGGCGCGGTTCGCCGAGTCGCATGGCTACGAGCAGGACTACGATCGGCCCTTCGCTTACCACTATCGCGACTTCCTGATCCGTGCCTTCAACGGCGACATGCCTTACGACCAGCTCGTCCACTGGCAGCTCGCGGGCGACGAGCTGGCGCCCGATGACCCGATGGCCATGGCCGCGACCGGGTTCCTGGGCGCCGGCGCGTTCCCGACCCAGTTGACCGAGGCCGAATTCGAGTCGGCCCGGTATAACGAGCTCGACGACATGGTCGCGACGACTGGCGTGGCCTTCCTGGGCCTCTCGGTCGGCTGCGCCCGATGCCACGATCACAAGTACGACCCGATCCCGTCCGAAGACTACTACCGGATGGCCGCCACGTTCACGACGACGATCCGTAGCGAGATCGACGGTCTCGCCCGGTCCCGGCGCCAAGCCGGTGAAGATGCAGGTCACGGCCGAGGGCTACCCGCACACCAAGCACCACGCCGACGACCGCGGCTTCCCCCACTTCTATCCGAAGACGTACATCCTGCGCCGGGGCGACGTCGCCCAGAAGGCGAGCGAGGCGGCACCGGGCGTGCTCCGGGTCCTCGTGGGCGGTCGCAAGGATCTCGCACGCTGGAAGGTCGAACCCTCCGCCGCGCGCCGGCCCCAGACCAGCTATCGACGCGCGGCGCTCGCCGCGTGGCTCACGGATACCGAGTACGGGGCCGGCTCGCTCGCCGCGCGCGTGATCGTCAACCGGCTCTGGCAGCACCATTTCGGCCAGGGGATCGTCGCCACGCCCAACGATTTCGGCGCGCAAGGGAGCCGGCCGTCTCACCCCGAGCTCCTGGACTGGCTCGCGAACGCCCTCATCGCCAACGGCTGGCGGCTCAAGCCGATCCATCGACTGATCGTGACCAGTGCCGTCTACATGCAGGACAGCCGGTACGACGAATCGCGCGCGGCCATCGATCGCGAGAACGTGTTCCAGTGGCGGCGCACCCCGCGCCGACTCGAGGCCGAGCCGATCCGCGACGCGATGCTGGCGGCGGCCGGCCGGCTCGATCGGCGGATGTACGGACCGGGCTCGCTCGACGTGGAAATGCCGCGCCGGAGCGTCTATTTCTTCATCAAGCGGAGCCGCCTCATCCCGATGATGATGCTCTTCGACTGGCCCGAGCACCTGGTGAGCATCGGCCAGCGGAGCACGACGACCACCGCACCCCAGGCCCTGGCGATGCTCAATAGCGGGCTGGCCCGCCACTGCGCCGAGGGCTTCGCGGCCCGGGTCGCGGCCGGGGGCGATCCGGCGTCCTCGGTGGCGCGGGCCTATCGGATCGCCTTCGGCCGCGATCCGACCGAAACCGAGGCTCGGCTCGCCGCCGCGTTCCTCGCCGCCCAGCGCTCGGCCTACGCCCGCGACGGCCGGCCCGATCCGGACCGGTCGGCGCTCGTCGATCTCTGCCAGGCGCTAATCGGCATGAATGAGTTTATTTATATTCCTTGAGCGAAAACGCCGGAGGACCCGCCATGATCCACCCGATCGCCGATGACTCGCACGCGACTCCTCACGCGCCGCCGATGGCTCCAGCGTGCCGGCGGCGGGTTCGGTCTGATCGGGCTGGCGTCCTTGCTCCACGGCGAGGGTCTGCTCGGTGGCGAGAGCGCCGCCGCGGACGCTGTCGCTCAACCCGATGGCCGCGCGGCCCGGGCACTTCGCCGCCCGGGCCAAGCGGGTCATCTGGGTCTTCACCAACGGCGGACCCAGCCAGGTGGATACCTGGGAGTACAAGCCCGCGCTCGAGCGCTGGCACGGCAAGTCGATGCGCGAGTTCGACCCGACGTTCCAGAACACGACCGGCTTCTTCAAGAACCAGGTCGGTGCGCTGATGAAGTCCCCGTTCCGGTTCACGCCTCGGGGCGGGTCCGGCAAGATGGTCTCCGAGATCTTCCCGAACCTCGGCCGGCACGTGGACAAGATGGCGTTCCTGCACTCGGTCTTCACCGAGTCGAACAACCACTCGCCGGCGCTGTTCATGATGAACACGGGGATGCCGCGGATGGGCTTCCCCTGCATGGGCTCGTGGGTGACCTACGGACTGGGCAGCGAGGCCGACAACCTGCCGGGATTCGTCGTGATGAGCGATCCGAAAGGGCAGGGGACTTCCCAAGGGTCACGCGGCGAACTGGGGCGCCGCGTTCCTCCCCGGCGCCTACCAGGGGACGCACCTCCATCCCAAGGGGCCGCCGATCGACGATCTCGAACGTCCCGCCGGAATGACCGATCCGGAACAGCGAGCACAGTTGGCCTTCCTGAGCCAGGCCAACCAGATTCATTCCGAGCACTTCGCGGCCGAGGCCGAGCTGGCGGCGCGGATCCAGAGCTACGAGCTGGCCTACCGGATGCAGTCCGCCGCGCCCGAGGCGATCAACATCGATGCGGAGCCGCAATCGATCCAGAAGCTCTACGGCATCGGCGACCCGCGTTGCGACCATTTCGCGCGCCAGTGCCTGACGGCCCGCCGCCTGGTCGAGCGCGGGCGTGCGGTTCGTCCAGATCTACTCCGGGGGGATGGACAACCAGCTCTCCTGGGACGGCCACGCCGACATCAAGGGCAACCACGAACAGTTCGCCGGCGAGACGGACCAACCGGTCGCGGGCTTGCTGGAAGACCTCGAACAACGCGGCCTGCTCGACGAGACCCTGGTGATCTGGGGCGGCGAGTTCGGCCGGCTCCCCGTGGCCCAGACCGGCCAGAAGCCCGGCCGCGACCACAACCCCCACGGATTCACCGTCTGGCTCGCGGGCGGCGGCGTGAAAGGGGGCGTCAGCCACGGCGCGACCGACGAGATCGGCTACGCGGCGGCCGTCGACCCCGTCCACATCAACGACCTGCACGCGACGGTCCTCCACCTCCTCGGCATCGATCACGAACGGCTGACCTACACCTACAACGGCCGGCGATTCCGCCTCACCGACGTCGCCGGCAAGGTGGTGAAGAGCGTACTCGCTTGAGCTGGGAAGTTTGAAAGAAGGGAGTCTTTACGCCGTGATGAGGGGTTCCGAATCCCCCTCATCAGGATCACCTTGCCCCGAGGCTCCTTCCTCCGCGATCATCTGGTTCACCTGCTCCGCCTGGATCACATACTCGGCGCGTGGCTCGATCGCCCGCTGGAACGCGACCAGGGAGCCGATCGCGCTACCGCCCTTCGGCTTCTTATGCAGGTAATAGATGTACCCGCGTTCTTCCATCCATAGCCCAAGCCGGTGCAATCCATAGAGCGCACCCAGGCCAAGGGCGACGACGAGCGCCCATCCGACCATCATCCAGGTTGCCACGGCAATCCTCCCCGAGGACGATGACCACGAATCCCAACGGGAATAGGACGGGCCATAGGATGGAAATAGCCGGTTTCCCTGGCGATGGCTCGAGGGGTCGCGCACGTCGATGTCAGCCAGCCAGTTTGCCGCGTGCGAGATTCACTTACTTCTGGGAGATATAGACGGGGGACTCCTTATGCTTGCGATAGAAGTGGATGTCGAGTGTCCGCAAGTCGGTGTGCAGTCCAGCGTCCTGGATCGGCAGGAGGTGGGCCGGCGATCCGGTCTCGTTGTGGTGCGAGTGCCAGAGTCCCGGCGGTGTCACGAAGGCCGAGCCGGACCTCCAGTCGGCACGCTTGGGATTGATGAGGTTCCCGTCATCGTCAACGTCCCGACCGATCAGGGTATAGCATCCGGGCTCGCAGTCGATGATCAGGTCGAGGGCGACCGACTCATGGTGGTGAGGGAGCTGAACGCTCTGCGCTGGCAGCACGCCGAACATCGACCAGATGACGTGCGTGATCGTCCGCGTCTGGGGGAACTCCTTGTTGGCCAGCAGGATGCTGACGCGACTCCGCTTCGCGGCCTCGGGATCCTGTTCGACGATCCTCAGCTCGGCGTCGGCGCGCTCGCGGGGATAGAGTGTCGGCTTGAACCGCGCGGTCGTTGCCTCGGCGCCCAGGTCGCGGAGCAAGGGCTCGTCATGCAGCCAGTATCCGCCTCACCACTCCGAGCAGCCAGCCGGAACGCTTTCAGAGTCTGTTCCGAACGGGGTTTGAGTCCCTGAACGGGGGCTCAAGACCGCTTCCCGGATAGCCTCTTGAGGGCCTCCAGCTCCTTCTGGCGGTCGAGGTGCGGCTGGCCTTCGGTCACCCATCTTGCGCTTCTCGCCCTTCAGGTAATGGCCGAACCATTCGAGAATGCGGTAATGGTAGTCGACCTGATTGGGTTTCTTCGCCAGGCCATGGTTCTCGCCCGGGTAGACCAGCATGACGACCGGCTTGCCCGCCAGGCGGGCGGCGTTGTAGAGCTCGACTCCCTGGTTCCAATCGACGGCGCCGTCCTCGTCGCCGAACGTCACGAGCAGCGGCGTCTTGAGTTTGTCGATCTGGAAGATTGGTGAGTTCTTGATGTAGGTGTCAACGTCTTGCCAGAACGGCCGATCCATCCGGCCCTGACTCTCGTGGAAGATCCAGGCGTTGGTCTGGCCGGAGTTCCAGTAGATGCTCACCGACATGCTCATCATGTTCGTCAAAGGCGCGCCGGCGGCTCCCGCGGCGAAGATGTCGGTCTGGGTCACGAGGAAGGCGGTCTGATAGGCTCCCCACGAGTGGCCGACGATCCCCACCTTCTTGGGGTCCACCTTTCCCCCCTCGAGCACCTTCTTCACCGCAGGCACCACACAATCGACCGCGGATAGCCCCGGGTTTTGCACCGGTAGACGATGTCGGGCATGAACACGAAATACCCCTCCGCCGAGAAGACCGAAGGGTTGTACGGGCTCCGCTCGGAGGGAGAACTGAAGAAGTGCAACCGATCCGAGAGACGCTCGTAGATGTAGACGATCATCGGGTATTTCTTGCCCATCGCGTAGCCGGCCGGGTAGATGAGAGCGCCCTGAAGCTTCTTACCGTCGGCGCTCGTGTAGTCGACCAGTTCCGAGCGGCCCCAGAGGAAATCCTTCTGGAACGGGTTGGTCTGCGACGCCTGGCGCGGCGAACCGAGGTCGGCCCCGGCGATGAAAATGTCGGGAGAATCGTCGTAGTCTTCTTCGGTGAACGCAAAGACATCGGCGTCCTTTGCCTTCAGCAGTTGCCGGATCTCCCTGGGCTTCCAGACGAGCGTCTCCCGTTTCTCGCCGGGCTTGAGCCGGCCATAGCCGAAGTACTTGCTGACCTCACCACTGATCGCCAGGTACATGGGTTGGTCGAGCCGCAGATACCTGTCGCCGTCGCCCTCGAAATCCAGGCGGATGCGGCGATGGATCACTTTGTCCTTGCGGCCGTCGGTGAGCCGTTTGGGGTCTTTGCCGTCGGGCTTCAGCAGCCAGGCATCGTATCGGTCGTAGAGCAAGACGTGCGAGCCGTCCTTGGTCCAGGTCGCGATGCCGTAGGGGGGCTTCTCGTCGGTGAGGGTGCTCAACTCTTCGTTGATGAAGGAAACGCCCAGTCCGCCGGTGAGGTTCACATGCGTCGCGCCGGTCAGGTCGTAGGACCACACGTTCTGATTCTTGATGTAGAGGACATACCGACCGTCGGGACTGGAGCCGAGTGTGTATTTGACGTGGTCGAGCACCTTCTTGCGGTCGCCGGTCTTGACGTCGATCACGTAGACGTCATGGACGGTCGGGCCGAACTTCTTCTCGTTCTCGTGCGGTGTGTTGTCGAGGCCGAGGCGCGGTGCTTCTGGCCGTCCAGAACGACGACGCTCTCGGTGAGGTCGTTGCCAAGCTGGACGAGCTTGCTGTCGTCCAGCCACCACGCGGCCAGGAAGTTTTCCCGCTTCTTCAGAGCCACCCTCTTTTTCTGAAGGGGCTGGATGTCGATATCTTTCGCGTGCCAGACCTCGACCCCCGCCGGTTCCTTCAGAGTGTCGCGCAACGACTTCTTGGACGCAGGCTTCTTGGGCTCGTCTCTCTGGGGGTCAGCTTTCTTGGGTTCATCCGGCTTCTTGTCATCCTTCTTGGCCTTGGGCACTGGCTTGTTCTCCCAAGACTTCATGCCGAAGAAGAGGGTATGGCCGTCGTCAGACCATCTCAGGTTGGCGAAGTCGACCACACGGTGGTCTTTGGGAAATGTCTCGTCCTTGGCAAAGTCGTAAGTCAACTTCTTCGGCTTCGGCTGGGTGAGGTCCCGCCAGGCGAGAACGACGAACGAAGCGTCTTCCTCCTTGTCGTGGTCATTCTCGCGGAGCACGGCGAGGTCGGCCGCGTCCTTGCGCCAGGAGAGTACTGTGTATTTGGCGTCGGCGGAATCCAGGGTGCGGAGCAGGCCCGTCGCGGTGTCGTAGACCTGGATGCCGTTCCCGACTTTCCCCTCGGCGTCGATCACCAGGGCCAGGAGTGTCCCCCGATCGTTGAATGCGTAGCTGGCGACGTTGCCGAAGCTGGTATCGACGCCCGTGGTGAGGTCGCGGACGACGATGTCGGTGCCCGCGCTCTCGCGCCCCTTGATCGGGTACCGGCGCATGACCAGGAACTTGCCGTCGTGGCTGAACCCGGCGGTAGCCACGTCGTCGACGGTGAGCGACTCGCCCGTGACGAGGTTCCGCATCCCGAGTTTGGTTCGGGGCGCCGCCTTGGCCTTCTCCGTCTTCTCCGTCTTCTGCATCCGCTCGCGTTCCGCCTCGGAGACGCCGATGGTGTAAGCCAGCCACTTCCCATCTTTGGAGAACTGCGGCCTGGCACCGTGTGGGAGCGTCTCGGTGGCCTCCGTGGCGAGCATGCGCAAACGCATTTCCCCTTCGCCGTCCGTCCGGGCGATGCCGTAAGCCAGCCACCGCCCGTCCGGCGAGAGTGCCGCGCCGCCGAGCGTTTCCCACGCCCCATAATCCTCGGGCCGGACCGCCCGTTTGGCCGCAGCCTTCGCCTTCACATCCGTCGTGCTCGGAGGTATTTGCTGCGCCACCACTCCGGCGACGAACAGCAACATCGCGAAACTCGTCCCCACCACGCGATCGCAGATATGCCTGTTCATGACCCACCTTTAACCTCGTAATGCGACCCAAACTCTTCAAGTTCTCCATATTCCGGAGACATCGATGTCAAGTCAAGCGTCCAGGACAAGACGGCCTCAGATGTTACCCGGCGCGGGGAAACTGCATTTTCCGAATCGCTGTTTGCCACAACAGCGCGATCCGTTTGCCGGTTTTTCTTGCTACAGTGTCGGGATCCGGTCCGATCCCCGAATCCACCTCTCCGGCTGGCGGATGAGCGGGGCAAGTCTCGCTCAATGCCAAGCGGCGCTGCGTGACCATCGTGTTGGAGAGACCGAGGATCAGCGAGCCTGTCGGGTGTCGGTGGAGAAACGCCAAGGGACCCGCAGCAGGTCAACAGGGCCCTGACGCCACTGATCCCGCTCGTGGGACGAGGCGCGTCAGAGAGTGACGCCCGCGCCGGGTACGCGGCGGTCGCGCGGATCCTCCGCGACCACCCCGGCTCGGCACTGGGACACTATCTCGCCTTCGGTGCCTGCCGCCGGCTCGGACAATGGGAGCGGGGCGATCGGCACCTGGAAGAGGCCCTCTTACTCGAGCCGGATCGGCCGGAGCTCCGCGCCATCGCGGCCGAGACCGCACTGGAGCGCGGCCAGCCGGAAGCTGATTTCGGCGAGTTCATCGAGTGGAACGAGCGGGTACTGCCGACGCGAGGCCGCTGCGCCTTCCCCGGTCCGCAGTGGAAAGGGTCCGACCCCAGAGGCCGCACCATCCTCCTGCATACGCTGCGCGACGGTTGGGGCGACGCGATCCAGTTCCTGCGTTTCGTGCCAAGGCTCAAGCAGCTTGGTGCGACGGTCCTGCTGATCTGCCAGCTCGGATCGGCGCGGCTCTTCGCCCTTGGGTTGGCCCGGTGGCAAGGTCGTAGGGTGGGTCGAGCTTCGATTCATCGAGGCGAGGCCCACCGGATTCGCTCAGCGCACCAGGCCCGAGTCGATGCGCCTACCCCATGGCATTGCAGCCGGCGCGGGGGTAACTTCGAGGGATTGGCCGCCCCGGTGGGCGGTATGGCCTGGCGACTGGCGACCTTCGGAGGGTCTCACGATCCATGGACGTGCGAATCTGGCAGAGAGCGGCGGTTGGCTTATCCGTGATCGTCCTGACGATGGCTTCCGCACGTGGGAGTGACACGAACACGCCCGTGACGTGGAAGAAAACGGTGATCGAGGGGAAGTTCCGGTCCGAGGGCGTGGCGATCGCCGACGTGAATCACGACGGCAAGCTCGACGTGCTCATCGGCGATTCGTGGTACGAGGCCCCTTCGTGGGCCAAGCACGACATCCGGAAGCCCGGCAATTACGGCGACGGCCTTCGCGGCTATAGCGCTTGCATGACCTGCTGGACGGACGACATCAACAACGACGGCTGGGCCGACCAGATCGTGATCGGCTTTCCCGGCGTCCCCGCGTACTGGTACGAGAACCCCAAGGGCAAAGCCGGCTACTGGCCCCGTCATGAGATCTGGCACAGCTCCTGCAACGAAACGCCGCTCTATGCGGACCTGTTCGGAGACGGTCATCGCGTGCTGGTTATGGGCTGGCAGCCCAAGGGCAAGGAGGACAAGAACGAGGGCCAGATGGCCTGGTTCACGCCCGGTCCCGATCCCACGAAGACGTGGGAGATGCACGCGGTGAGCGAACCCAGCCAGCCGGGCAAGGTCATCCCGGGCACCTTCCGATTCTCCCATGGTCTGGGCGTGGGCGACCTTAACGGCGACGGCCGCAATGAGGTAATCTGCACCGACGGCTGGTGGGAACAGCCCGAGTCGGGCCGCCAGAGCAGCACGCCCTGGACGTTCCGCCCCGCCCGCCTGGGCGACGCCGCGGCGGATCTGATCGTCTACGATGTGAATCATGACGGAAAGGCTGATGTCATCGCCAGTTCCGCTCATGATTTCGGCATCTGGTGGTTCGAACAGGGTGCCGTCAAGGATGGGTCGCCCGTCTTCACCCGGCACGACCTGTTCCCCGATCTCGTCTCCGAGACCCACGCCCTGATCGCTGCGGATCTTAACCGAGATGGCCTGAAGGACCTGGTCACCGGCAAGCGGTTCTGGTCGCATGGCCACGGTGCGCCCGGCTCCGATAAGCCACCCCGGATCTACTGGTTCGAGGCCAGCCACGGTCCCGATGGAAAGGTCGTCTTCACCCCGCGCGCGATCGACGACCAGAGCGGCATCGGCACCCAGTTCGTCGTGGCCGACTTCAACGGCGACGGCCTGCTCGATGTCGTCACGTCCAACAAGAAGGGCGTGTTCCTGCTCGAACAGGTTCCCGCGACCCCGTGAATCAGCCGTTGATGACTTTGAGGATCCTCTGCCAGTATCCCTGGCGTTCCTGCTGAAGTTCGGTAATCCGCCGGGTGAGGTGGGCGTACAGCTCCGCGCTGGTCCCCGTGGGAATCGCCGCGGGCGATGGTTCTTCCGATTCCTCGGGGGCAGGCGCGGGGGCGGGCCGTTTTTTCGGGGGACTCTGGGTCGGACCCCGGGGCTTCCGAGCGGGCTCTTCGGTGGAGCGTTGAGCTGAGTGCGCACGGGGGCTCGATTCGGGTTTCGCTGATGAACCCGCCGGGGGAGCCGGCTCGGCTTTCCTGGCGTTGCGATTGGTTTCCGGGTTCGGTCGAGTGGTCCCCGGCGCCGGGAGCTGTCCCAGCCGGGCATTCAATCGGGTCAGCTCCTGCGTGAGCTGCTGCACCCGGCCCAGCTCATCGCGGACCGTTGCCTGGTGCTCGCGATGCATCGCAACGAACATCTGGACCATCGTCACCATGTCTTTATGGAAGCTCTCCATGAGCTGCATCTGCTGCTGCCACATGGAGAAGAGGTTGAGGTTGGTGGGGAGCACCGGCTCCCATTCCTCCCGGCCGACGGCGATCGGCGCGGCGACGGGAAACGCGGGCCACGAACCTTCCACCTTCATCAACTCGCCCCGGGAGACTCCGGACCGGATCGCCAGGGCTCGCGGCTCGTGGTCGGGAGGGTTCGAGGCGATTACGGGACCATTCCCGGCCGATGGCGGCGGGCTCGCTCCGGCCTCCAGGGGAACGTCCTCCCGGCTGATATTCTCCGGCGGGTTTTCATAACGCACGATCAGGGTGAACAGGCCGACCCGGACCGCATCGCCCTCGGCGAGCCAGGCCCATCGCACGCGTGTCCCGTTGACATGGACCCCTTCCCTGGCCAGCAGGTCGACCACCCAGAGCCCCATCGGAGTGCGCACCAGGCTGGCATGCTGTCGTGAGACGCTCGAATCGGTCAGGACAAGCTGACATTGGTCGGCCCGGCCCACCAGCGCCTGGAGGCTGTCCATCTCCCAGGTCGAACGATTTTCCTCCCACGCGAAACGGGAGTTCCAGCCGCGGTTGAGGCAGGGGGTTTGCCTCCGAGCTGGTGCCGATCGGGGCCGTGAACGGGTCGGGCCACTCGGAGCCCACGGGCTCAACGGTCGGGCGATCCGTCCGATGAAGGCGGTACGGGCCGACTTGAATGGAATGACCGGGGTCGAGCCAACCCTGAGATTGGGGTACGTCCTGGCCGTCCGCGAAGACTTTCGTGCGGCTCTCCAGGTCGACCCAGTAGACCCGGCCCGCGACGGCCTGGAGAAACGCATGTCGCCGACTGAGCTGTGTGTCGTTCAGTAGCAGATCGACTTCCGGGTCCCGGCCGATGAGCATGAACGGACGGGGATAGTCCAGCGGCGTGTAGGCTCCGGTCGACGAGCTCATCTTCTGACAGACCAGGGCGAGCGGGTCGTCAAGGCCGCAGGCTCTTCGAAACAGCTCCATCGCTGGCTCATAGCTCATGGCGAACGTCGGTTGCCCCGCGACTGTCGGCGGATCGCGATTTGGCTAAGGCGAACCACTCTCAAGCGATTGGTCTACGATCCCACCACTCTATTGGAATGGGTTCTTGCCGATTCCGCAAGCGTCTCAGCCACTTTCCAGGGGATTGTGCGGGATGGTCACACCGCATGATCCGTCTCCTGGTTCGCAAGATCACTGGGGCCTGGGGCCGATCCGGAAGGGCCGGACGACGGTCTCCGTGGTGACGCGCGGGGATATGGGGCCGACGACGTCAACCTCGAACGGTCGGGCGACGCTGTTCCCCGACGGGTCTTCGAGCTCGGTGCCGATCACCAGCCGATAGTCGCTCGCCCGCCACGGGTGCGACGGCGTGAATTGCCAGCGGGTTTCCTCGCCGGTCACGGAGACCTGGCCGGCCACAGCGTTTCCGGCCGCATCCTGGACGACGACCAGGCGATCCAGCATCGCTCGGTCTAGCGATTCGGGGAATCGGACTTCCAGCGGCTCGCGCGACCCGGCCGCGGGTGGGCGGATCTCCCAGATCTTCGGGTCGGGTGAGGTCCCATCCGCCGGTGCTGTCCGGAACGGCTTGTGGAACGTACCGGCGAGCGGATTTCCCTCTGCGTCGGGCCAGCCGCCGTCGATGACCAACTCATAAGACTTACCCGCCGCCAGGACCGGTCCGGCCTCCTCGCGCGGTTTCAGCCCGCGCTTGACACGGCCCGGGTCGAATAGCAGCGTGAATCGCATGCCGTCTCGGGACCAGAGCTCCTCGTCCAGCTCCAGGAACGGGGCATCCACCGGCTTGCCGGTGGCGTCGAGCAGCCGGATCCGTTGGTAGGCTTCTCCCCGGCTCATCGGGGCGGAGAAATGGATGTAGAACCGGAGCAGGTTCTCCGGCAGCACGGCTCGTGACGGATAGACGTGAGTCACCTTCGCGGGCGGTTGTGGGGCGCGCTTCGGCGGCGAAAAATCGGCCGTAAGGCTGACCGAGACCGGCTCTGTCGGATTCCTCACCGTCTTGGCGATCTCATCCAGACGGATCAGGTCGAGCTCGGCCCGGTAATGAAGGCCCGGCTCCAGCGGGAACCGGGGCACGAATCGAATGACGTCACCGTCCACCTGGTAAGAGCCTAGCAGGGGTGGCGTGTCGGTCTTCGGGCGAGGCGGGTTGGCGATGACGCGGACCGTCAGGAGCGACGTCCAACGCGTCGCGCGTCATCCCACGCTTGCTCAGGGCCGCCAGCGCCTTGTGACCGACGCCCCGCACCTCGACTGCGTCCGGCGTTCCGGCCTTTCGTGCGATCCACTGTAAGGTCGGTGTCTCCGGGCTGGGAGGGACTGGGGCGGATGCCGAGGGGGTGTCGGCCGGGAGCGAAGCGGAGCGTGCGGGGGCGGTCCCCTCAAGGAGGGAAATCGCCCCCAGGATCAGGAACAGCAAGAAATCGGGCCGGTCGGTCACGGCAGGTCGATCGTCTTGAGGTTCAGATCGTTGCCTTCGTGGACGAGGATGACGGCGTGGTGGTCGTCGAGCTGATCCAACTGGACAACGCCCTTGAGGCTGCCAATCGTGTCGTATTCCAGTCCCTTGGTGCCACCGCCTGTCACCTGGTGAGTGATACTCTCCGCCGAGCCGGCTCCCTCGGTCGGAATCTTCATCACGCCCCGGGCGCTGTTCGCCATCAGCAGATAATCCTTGCCGTCCTTCTGATAGACGATCATGTCCAGCGGCCGGTTGCGGTTGCCCAGCTCGGCGATGGTCGTCCCCTTGACATGGGCGCCGGCCTTCAGCTCGGCGACCGGCATCTTGACCAGCGGGGTGCACTGGTAGGCAGCGAGCAGATACGGCTCGTTCTGGATCTTGTAAGCCACGAACGTGCGGACCGGCGACTGGGTCTCGAACCGCCCATGCGCGCCGTGGTAGATCTGGATGGCGGCGCCATCGATGCCTTCGCTGCTGAAGGGGAACGGGATGGCGATCAGTCGCGAGGAGAATTCCTCGTTCGACAGTCCCGCCAGGAAAACGCGACCGTCAACATAGGCCAGGTCGGTGATCGCCGCGGTCCGGGGATCCTCGCCGCGCACCGGCGGGCCCGGGTTCGGCGCATTGGGGATCTCGGCCTTGGCGAACCGAACGTTCTCCAGGGCTAGCTCTTCGAGCTTGCCGTCGCCATGAATCCGGAAGATGACGGGGATCGCGTCGGGTCCACGCCCGCGCAGACCGACACATACACGTTGCCCGACACGGGATTGACCGCCAGATCGTTGATCTGCACCTGACGGACATTGGTGCCCAGCATACCGGCGATCTTGCCGGCCAGGTCCTTGACCTCGACGGAGTGCTTCTCCGTCGCGGCGGCCCGATCGCCCGTGTCGATGGCGAACAGCGCGGCACCCTTCGTGTCACCCACGAACAGGATGCCTTCCGGCCCGAACGTCAGCGGGCCGGCCGATTTGAGGTCAGGCTTCCCTTGCTTGAGGCTGGCGGTGGGTTCGGCCGCCACCGCCATTGCAGCGGTCAACGCGATCCCCGTCAGCGCCAGGATCACTCCGCGGATTCCCATCCTCGACATCGCTGGTTCTCCTTCGTTGTTGGTTTCAATCCGCTCCCGGCCCTGAGACCGGGAGAAAGTTCCGCCAAACCCGCATTATCCCCACGCCGACCCAGGAATCAACCGGGGTCCGCCGGGAAACCCTGATTGTCTTCGAATGACGAAACTCCGCGTCGAACACCGATCTCAGCGCGGCGGGTGCGGGATACCTGGGGAGTGCGACGATCCGACCCGCGCCTCTTCCCTCTCCGTTCGGGCCAATTTGGTCATTCGAGTAACCCAGTCCTCCTTTTTTTTGGATTTTTTTATCTCCCTCTGTGACCGAGAGTTCCGGAGCCAATCGCCCCGAAATCCGCGATAGGTGCATTAACGAATTCCCAAACCTGCGGTATCCTATAATAATAGAGACCATGTGCGACCGTCACCGACCGGAAACCCAGGCAGCGAGCCACGGGGCTGTGCCGCATGCGGCCAGGCCCGGCACAGCGATTTCGGGACTCGGCCCGAACTCGCTGGGGGCCATGGGGATCGGAGAGGGCGCCGCGGCCAAAAGTGATCACCGAGTGCCACTTTGTGCCACAATTCTCGGCAAGTCCGGCCCACCTCACATCCGGCCCCGCCCAGAACTCCCGCCGGATCCGGACGTCCCGCCGGTCCTGAGTCGGGACTCCCCTCTTCCTTCGTTTCCTTCGTGACCTTCTGTTCGGGATCCGGACGTCCCGCCGGTCCTGCGTAGGGACTCTCGGAAGGGGTCAAAGCCACCGCCTCCAGACGGTGCGGTGGTGATCGCCGAGGACGCTCCGAAATCCGCGTGTGTTTTGCGTCGTAATCGTCGCCTACTTCTAATAGGATGATCTCATGGCGCTTCGCGGAGCTCGCTGGTCATCGAAGGGGATGGGCTCATGATCGCGCAGATGATGGTTTGCATGGTTCTGGTGGCAACCTGCGTCGGAGACGATCCGGCGATCGTGCCCGGTGATAGGGCCGCCGACGTCTCGAGCTACCAGAAGGCCAAGCAAGAGGCGGGTCACGACGCCAAGGCGGCACGTCCGTCTGGCCTTGTGGTGCGAGTCGCACGGTATGTCGGCCGAGCGGCTCAAGCACCTGGCGATGGCCGTGCTGTACGATCCTTCGAATGGCCTGGCGCGCGGGTTGATGGGCCTGGTGGCGTACCAGGGAAAGTGGGAGCGGCCCGAGGAGGTCAGCCGGCAAGTCCAGGATGACCCCCAACGCAAGAGCCTGATGCAAGAGTACCTTCATCGCCGTGCCAGGACATCCGGGAGGGCCGACGATCAGTGGAAGCTGGCCCTCTGGTGCGAGCAGAACGGCCTGAAGGACCAGGCGATCGCGCAGTATCACGCGGTCTTGCGGCGGGACCCGACCCGCGAGGCGGCCTGGAAGCGCCTGGGGTTCAAGAAAGTGGGCGGCCGGTGGGTCACCGAGGTCCAGGTCGCCGCCGAGAAGGCCGAAGCCAAGGCCCAGAAGCAGGCCGACCGGCACTGGAAGCCGTTGCTGACCCGATGGCGCGGCTGGCTCCGCGGCAAGGACAAGGCCAGGAAGCAAGAAGCCGAGACGGCCCTCGCCGGGGTGATCGACCCGCGCGCCGTGCCCGAGATCTGGTCGGTCCTCGTGGCCGGCGGCGACGATGCGATCCAGTCGGAGGCCGCAGAGGTCCTCGCGCAGATCGACACCCCCGGCGGCTCGCGGGCCCTGGCGATGCTGGCGGTCCGCGGCCGATCGGCCGGAGCCCGCCGGGCTGCGGCCGAGATCCTGCGACGCCGCGACCCGCGCGACTTCCTCGGCCTCCTGGTCGGGATGATCCGCGACACGCTCAAGTACAAGGTCCGGCCGAGCAAGCAACCCAACTCGGTCGGGGAGCTGGTCATCGAAACACCGAGGTACAATGTGGAACGCGACTATCGCCTCGATTGGGACAACTATATCGAGCTCAGTCAAATGCCGCCGCGCCTCTTCGCACCTTCGGTGCCCTTCGACCCCTTCGGCGCCCGGAACCTCATCTTCGCGTCTGGTGCTTTGGGGATGGGTACCGGGATCGGCGGGTCGCTGGCGTTTCACCCGGGTAACGCCCAGGCGAACCTGCCTCCCCAGTTGGCGGCCGTGGCCGGCGGCCAGACCCCGATCAATAACGTCATGATGAGCGCCGCCACTCAGGCCGCCCGGGAGGACATCCTGATCGCCGAGCGGATGATGGCCTCTCGGGAGGCGATCGGCTTCGGCCAGCAGCAGTTACAAAACGATGTCCGAGCTGTCGAGGCTTACAATGCCGACGTCCAGACGATCAATGATCGCGTGCTTCCCATCCTGACCGACCTGACCGGCCGGGACCTGGGTCCGTCAGGGGAAGCCTGGCGGGCCTGGTGGACGGACCAACGCGGCTACGCGTACAGCACGCAAGATCCGAGGACAAAACCCACGTACACGGAAATCATCAGGAACCCTTACGGCATCACCCATTCCTGCTTCGGAGCCGGCAGCATGGTACACACCCTCAACGGCCCGCAAGCGATCGAGTCGATCCAGGTTGGCGACGAGGTGCTCTCACAGGACACCCGGAACGGCAAGCTGGCCTACACGCCGGTCCTGATCGCCTTCCACAACAAGCCCGCGGCGACGTTGCGCATCACGTTCGGGGACGAGCCGATCGTCGTGACCGGCATCCACCGCTTCTGGAAGGTCGGCCTGGGCTGGATCATGGCCCGCGAGTTGAAGCCCGGCGACACGATCCGGGTCCTCGGTGGGACAGCCCGGGTCGCCTCGGTGGAAGCGGCCCCGGTGCAGCCGGTCTTCAACCTCGAAGTGGCCCAGGGGCAGAGTTTCTTCGTCGGCAAACTCGGGGTCCTGGTGCACGACAACAGCCTGGTCGAGCCGGTGACCCATCCATTCGATACGGCCTCATTGCCCGCGGTCAGCCATTAGAAATGTCGCGACAACTTTCGAGGAGTCCGAACCATGCTCTCGCTCGTCCTGGTCGGTATCAGCCTGGTCGCGACTGCTGACGGAGGACCCTCGACCGCAGCCGACCGCTCGGCCTACGAATCGGCCAGGAAGGAGGCGGGTCGCGACGCGAAGGCGCACATCCAGCTGGCGTTGTGGTGCGAGTCGCACGGCCTGGGCTCGGAGCGGCTCAAGCACCTGGCGATGGCTGTGCTCTATGATCCCTCCAACGCCCTGCGCGCGGGCTGATGGGCCTGGTGGCCTACCAGGGGAAATGGGAGCGACCCGACCAGGTCAGCCGGCAGGCTCAGGACGACCCCAAACGCAAGGCCCTGATGCAAGAATACCTCCAGCGCCGGGCCAATACACCCGACACGGCTGACGGCCACTGGAAGCTGGCGAGCTGGTGCGAGCAGAACAAGCTGACGCAACAGGCCCATGCCCATTTCCATCAGGTCGTGAAGCTGGACCCATCGCGGGACCGGGCGTGGAAGCACCTGGGGTTCAAGAAGTCCGGCGGGCGCTGGATCAAGCCCGAGGTCGTGGCAGCCGCCAAGTCGCGGGCTCAGGAGCAGCAGCGGGCGGACAAACACTGGCGGCCGATCCTGGAGCGGTATCGCAGCGGATTGCAGGGCAAGGACCCATCACGCCGCACCAGGGCCGAGGAGTCATTGGGGCAGATCACGGATCGGGGTGCGGTGCCGATGGTCTGGGCGACGTTCGGGCGTGGTGATGCGTCGCTTCAGAAGGTGGCCGTGCAGGTGCTGGGTCAGATCGACGACGGGTCGGCGTCGCGGGCCTTGGTGCTGCTGGCCGTCTTCAGCGGGTCGGCCGCGGTGCGCGGCGAGGCGGCGGCGACCCTGCGACGCAAGGATGCGCGGGAGTTCGCCTCGATGCTGATCGCGATGATCCTGGAGCCCATCGAATACGAGGTGAAGAAAGTGCGAGGGCCCGGCCAGGGTGGCGAGCTCTTGATCAAGGGCCGCGGCTCAGCGGCGAATGTGAAGCGATTGTACTCACCGCCCGCCGCGCCGTCGATCACTCCGCAACCGGGGGACCGGGTGTATCTCGATCAGAATGGTCTGTCTGTGATCGCCCGGCCGACTTCCATCGGGTATCTCAATCCGTACTTGCTCCCCCAACTTCCCACGGCGGCCCAGAAGAACCAGGTCATGGACCTGTTCCGGAATAGTGGGCTCGGTACTCAGGGACAGATGATCGGCCAATTCATGATCGGTGCTTATGAGAATCAGGTTTTTGCCCAGAACCCATACGCCCTGATGGCGCGTATCGACACGACCTCGACACCCTATCCGAGATCTTCCGGCGTCGTCGCGATCAACTTGCCGATACCCTCCCCGATCACGGAGGTGCAGGGCGTCCGGATTCCGGTCGGTCAGATGGCGCTCGAGGCGCAGAAGTCGGCCGTGGCTGCCGAGCAGCAACTCGAAACCGACGTCGCCTCGATCAAGACGTACAACCAGTCCTTGAACCAGCTCAACGACCGCGTTGTGGCTGTGCTCAAGGACATCTCCGGGCTTGACATCGGCCCGAAGCCCGCCCAGTGGCAGAACTGGTACATCAACCTGATCGGCTACCGGTTCAACCAGGTCCAATCGTCCGAGAACCCCACGGTCGTTCAGAACGTCCCGCTGTCCTACCAGCCCCAGCCGATCCCGATCGGACAGTTCCAGGAGCTGACCGCGCCCTCGCGCATCGCTGGATCGCAGGTCAGTTGCTTCGGGGCCGGCACGCTGGTGCGGACCCTGACCAGCCTGGAACCCATCGAGACGCTCAAGGTCGGCGATTCAGTGCTGACCCAGATTACCCGGACCGGTGCCCTGGCTTATAAGCCGATCCTGGTCGTCCACCACAACCCGCCCAGCAAGACCTTCCACATCACGCTGGGGGCGGAGACGGTGGTCAGCAGCGAGTTCCACCGGTTCTGGAAGGCCGGTCAGGGCTGGGTGATGGCACGAGATCTCAAGGAGGGGGACCTGATCCGCACGCTCGATGGTCCCGTCAAGGTGACTCAGATCGAGCGTGGCGAGGTGGTTCCGGTGTACAATCTCGATGTGGCCGAGGACAGCGACTTCTTCGTCGGACATCGTGGCGTTCTGGTCCACGACAACACGCTGCCGGACCTGCGGGAGCGGCCGTTCGATGCGGTCGAACGCGCTGGCCGGGGCGGCGAAGCCATCGAAGCCGGCTCCCTGAGCCGACAGGCCACTTCTCTTGAGGAGCGCGATTCATGCTCTCGCTGATGCTGGTCTGCCTTGGTCTGGTCGCCGCCGATGATCAGGCGATCTCCGCGAAGGACTCCCCGGACCTGGCAGCCTATGAGGCGGCGAAGAAAGACGCGGGGCACGATTCCAAGGCGCACGTGCGGCTGGCCTTGTGGTGCGAATCGCACGATCTGGGCTCGGAGCGGCTCAAGCACCTGGCGATGGCCGTGCTCTATGATCCCTCCAACGCCCTGGCGCGCGGGCTGATGGGCCTGGTGGCCTACCAGGGGAAATGGGAGCGACCCGACCAGGTCAGCCGGCAGGCTCAAGACGACCCCAAACGCAAGGCCCTGATGCGGGAATATTTCCAGCGCCGGGCCAAGACGCTGGACCGAGCCGAGGACCAGTGGAAGCTCGCTCTCTGGTGCGAGCAGAACGGCCTGAAGGACCAGGCGATTGCGCAATACCACACGGTGCTGCGGCGCGACCCAACGCGCGAAACGGTCTGGAAACGGCTGGGGTTCAAGAAAGTCAGCGGTCACTGGATCAAACCGGAGTGGCAGGCGGCGCGGAAGCAGGAGTTCGAGCAGCAGAGCCGGGCCAATAAGCATTGGAAGCCGCTGCTGGAGAAGTGGCGCGAGGCCATCTTCGGCCGCGACAAGACGCGGCGCGTGCAGGCGGAAGAGGCGATGACGAGTGTGACCGACCCGCGTGCGGTGCCGATGATCTGGGCGGTGTTCGTGCCCAGAGGTGCGGATGGTCAGAAAGTCGCCGTACGACTTCTGGGCCAGATCGATGCACCGGGGTCATCACGGGCGCTGGCTCTAGTGGGCTTGTCGAGCGGCAGCGCCGAAGCTCGCCAAGAAGCCATTCAGTTGCTGCGGAATCGCGATGCCCGAGATTTCGCCCCCCTCTTGATCGGGTTGATCCGCGATCCGATCCAGTACGAGGTGAAGCCGGTTCGGGGACCGGGTCAGACGGGCGAGTTGGTGATCCACGATGGATCGGTCAACCGCAAGCGACTTTACACGCCGTTGTCCGAGCCGAACGTCCCACTGGGGCCTTATGACTCGATCACCATGGGGCCGGACGGGCTTCCCGTCGTGTCGCGTCCCATGAATCGCACGACGATGTCCTTCAACGTCCACGACCCACGCCAAATGGCTGAGGCCGCCGGCCTGGCCGGTATCCCACTGCCAGTGAATTCAGGTCAAGCCTCGGAATGGTTGAGACAAGTCGGCCTGCCTGCCGCACAGAGCCAGAAGCTCGGTCAAACGATGGAGGCCAACAGCCGCTCCAACTACCAACTGGATTTCCTCATTCTCGCCGGTGGCATTGTACCTTTTGGGGGCGCCAACTTTCTCGATCTGACCATGGGCAACAATCTCCAGATCCCGATCGGTCAGATCGCACTCGACGCCCAGCGGTCAGCCCAGGTCGCTGCCATGCAGCTCGCTGGTGATGTCAAGGCTATCGAATCCTACAACGCCCCGATTCGTGAGGCGAATCGCCGAGTACGCCAGGTTCTCTCCGAGTGTGTGGGCACGGACAAGGGTGACGACCACGCCGCCTGGGTGAAGTGGATCGTTGATCTCTTCGGCTTCGCCTACGCTCCTCAGAAGGCGTCCGCCGATGAGACCACCGTGATCGAGCAAGTCCCGCTGAATTATCAGCCCCAGGCGACTCCACCGGTGGTCCAAGGAGGGGTAGTTGCAGCTCAATTTCGACACGCGTGCTTCGGCGCAGGAACGCCGGTTCAGACAGTCGACGGCCCCCGCCCGATCGAAGACCTCCTCGCCGGTGACGATGTCCTGACCCAGAACCCCAGGACCGGTGAGCTGAAATACCAGGCGCTGGTGGCGGTCTACCACAACCCGCCCAATGCGACCTTCCGGGTCGAACTGGAGGGCGCCGACGAGTCGATCGTGGCTACCGGCATCCACCGGCTCTGGAAGGCGGGCAAGGGTTGGGCGATGGTCCGCGACCTCAAGCCGGGCGATGTGCTCCGCACGCTGGGAGGAACCGCGGCGGTGAAGGCGGTCAATGAAGAACGCGTTCAGCCGGTGTTCAACCTGCGGGTGGCCGACGGTGAGAGCTTCTTTGTGGGCCGATCAGGTATCTTGGCGCATGACAACAGCACGATCAACCCGACGCCCGAGCCGTTCGACGCCGTCGAGTCCCTGCCCGGTCCGAGGACTCGGCCGACCGCGAAACGATCCGTGCTTGGCCGCTGATTGATCCTTCCGAGGAGTCCGAATCATGCTCTCGATGGTGCTGGTCTGTCTCGGCCTGATTGCCAACGGTGATGACGGCGGGTCGTCAACTCCGGCCGACCTTTCGGCTTACGAGGCGGCGAAGAGTCAGGCGGGGCACGACGCCAAGGCCCACGTCCGGCTGGCGCTCTGGTGTGAAGCGCGCGGGATGTCCGCCGAGCGGATGAAGCACCTGACGATGGCCGTGCTCTACGATCCCTCCAACGCCCTGGCGCGGCGCGCTGATGGGCCTGGTGGCCTACCGGGGGAAGTGGGAACGTCCCGAGGCTGTCGGGCGGGAGATCCAGGACGATCCGGCCTATCACGACCTGATCCGCGAGTACCTGGACCGGCGGGCCCACACGGCGCGCAAGCCCGACGCCCAGGCCCGGCTGGCCACCTGGTGCGAGCAGAAGGGACTCAAGGAGCAGGCGATTGCGCACTACTCGGAAGCTGTCCGGCTGGACCCGTCGCGCGCGACGACCTGGCGGCACCTGGGCTACAAGAGGCAGGGGGATCGCTGGGTCAAGGCCGATGAGCTGGCCGCCGAGCGGCTGGAGGCCGATCGGCAGCGGCACGCCGATAAGCAGTGGGAGCCGAAGCTCAAGCGGCTGCGCGAATCCCTGGAAGCCAAGGACGCGTCGCGCCGGGCCAAAGCCGAGGCGGCGATCGCCGAGGTGACCGACCCCCGTGCCGTGCCGATGATCTGGGCGGTCTTTGTGCGGGGGAGCGAGCGATCGCGAATGGCCGCCGTGCAGATGCTCGGTCAGATCGACGGGCCGGCGGCGTCCAACGCCCTGGCTGCGCTGGCCGTCTTCAGCCCCTCAGCCGATGTCCGCGGGCGCGCGATCGAGACCCTCGCCCGCCGCGATCCCCGGGACGTCATCGGCCGGTTGATCAGACTTGTCCGCAAGCCCTTCAAGTACGAAGTGCGCCGCCCTGGGGGTCCTGGTACGACGGGCGAGCTGTTCGTCGAGGGCGAACGTTTCAACGTCCAGCGCTTCTATCTGAACCCCTCGGTCAACCCCGGGGCGATCCCACAACGCATCTTCGCGCCGTCGGTCCCATTCGACCCGTACAGCTTGCAGAACCAGATCCTGGTTTCCGCGGCCTTCGGTGGCATGACCCTCATGCCATCCAGCACGGGGCCGAACGTCGCGCAGGTCGGGCGGGCGATCGCAGCCAATCCCCAGAACGCCCAGGCGATCCTCAAGAATGCAGCGGCCACACAGCCGGGCGCGGCCTTCAATCCCGCCTCCAACGTGGTCTACGATACCCTGGCGGCCGCGGCGCTCCGCGATATGCAGATCGCTGCGACCTACCAGTCGATCGAGCAGACCAGCCGGAGCCTGCAACAGCGGCTCGCGCTAGACATCCAGACCGTCGAGACGACCAACACCCAGATCAACGAGCTGAACGGCCGGGTGCTCCCCGTGCTCAAGATGATCACCGGCCAGGACCTGGGAGTGGAACCCGAGCAGTGGAAGACCTGGTGGACCGACCAGCTCGGTTACGTCTATCAGTCGAACATCCCCGAGACCAAGCCGACGCTCACCGACTTCGTGGCCCCGTTCACGATCGGCACCAGTCACACGGCCTGCTTCGCGGCCGGCACCAAGGTCTCCACCCTGGACGGCCCGCGCGCGATCGAATCGATGCAGATCGGCGACCGTGTGCTGTCGCAGGATCCCACGACCGGCGCGCTGACCTTTCAACCAGTGGTCGCCGTCCATCGCAATCGACCCTCGGCGACGCTCCGGCTTTCCCTCGACAGCGAGATGATCGTCGCGACCGGTATCCATCGCTTCTGGAAGGCCGGCAAGGGGTGGATCATGGCCCGCGACTTGAAGCCAGGTGACGTGATCCGCACGATCGGAGGCGTCGCCCGGGTGCAGGCGATCGAGGCCGACGCCGCTCAGCCAGTGTATAACCTCGACGTGGCCGAGAACCGGGATTTCTTCGTCGGGACCAAGGGTTTCCTGGTCCACGACTTCAGCTTCGTGCAGCCGGTCCTGGCGCCGTTTGACCATCTCATCATTGGTCATTAGCGCTTCGCGCCCGAGTCACGCACGCCACGGCGCCCGGGCGTGCGCGCACAACCCGAGCGTGAAGCGGTCGGGAGCCGTGCACCTGGGAACAGGTGGAGGAACAGGTGGACAATCCGTCCGCTATACCATTGTCGTTTATGGATCTTATAAAATATTTAAATATTGACAATAATATTTTTGTATGCAATGCGTTCGCGAACCGCTCCGGTTATTGGTCATTTGAACCCGGGGTGCCACTTGGCACCATTCCCCGTTTTTCCCTTCGGACCGAGAAACAAGCTACGTCCTTGTATCCGTCTCCTGTTTCCCTCTCAGTATCACGAGGTTACCCGCCAGCGAACAATGTCAAGAGCAGCATGGCCGTCAGTACATGGAAAGAGACGTCCTCGACCAAGCGACATTCGAGCGCGGAAACGTCTTTCCGGAACGCTTCTTGAAGAGTTGGGTCACGCCGAAACCTTGGCGAGTGACGTGATGGTTGTCCATCACGCGGATCGCCGCCCGGAATAACCCATCGAGCGCGGGGGCGATGAGGCGCGTAACTGAAGCATTAGGGTTGTTCTGGAATAGCCGACAGTCGTCTCTGTCCCCCTGACCCCCGCGGGGTCAGTTCACTGGGTAGGTCTTCAGGGGCACCGCCGCGATCCGCCGGTTGACCAAGGCCGCCACCACCCGAATCACTCGGGTGTGGCGACCAAACGCGCTACGGAAGACCTGCTTCAAGACCTGGAATCGGTTCAGTTGAGCCATCACATGTTCGATCACCACCCGGTATCCGCTGATCACTTTGTTCGCCGCCTTCTGCTCCTCCGTCAGGGAGTGGCCCCTCGTCGCCCTCGTCGGCAGGACCAGGGGCGTCCCGGGGCGGTCCTTCTGTCCCCCGGTGTCGGCCTTGTCCGCCATCGCCGACTCCCCATCGCCCAGCCGGTCGAGCGTGCCGTCCTGCCGCGTCATTGTCAGGTCGTGGGTCGAGCCCGGGGCCGTGTCGGAGACCCCGCCGATCCGTCCCTCGGGGGTGCAGATGACCTGGTTCTTGACCGTGTGCCGCTTCTTCTTCCCGGAGTAGAACGGCTTCTGCTCATCCCACCCCTGCGGGCGTTGGAACGGCTGCTCCTTGCCGTCGATGATGATCTTGACCTCCGGGAACGCGGCGATGACCGCCGCCGGGGTCGCGAGCTTGGCGCGGTCGGCGGCAGGCCGCTCGAACGGGAAGTCGGCCAGAGTCCCGAGCACCGCCAAGGCGTCTTGGACGTTCTCCCAGGCATTGGACTTCTCCAGCCCGAAGAGCCAGCCAAGCACCTCGTAGGTGGGATAGACCCGCAGCCAGACCAGCGCCATCAACAGCCGGTCGGTCAGGTCGAGAGACGGCGGGGCACCGGCCCCGGCGGCGCGACGGCGGGGCGTGCCGTTCTTGGTGTGAGTCGAGGCGGCCCGGGCCCGGGCATGAGCCGCCGCGAATTCCTCGGCGAGCCGCTCGAACTCTCCGAGAGTCAGCCCGGTCAATGCGGGGAAGATTTTGGGGGTAAGTCGGAGCGTCGCGTAACGGATCATCGAGGAGCCTCCAGGTGCTCCACATAGTGTACAAGCCCGCAATTCCAGAACAACCCTATTGAAGTATCGGAGATTGCGACTCTGGAAGTAGATGGTCAGTCTTTCAGCCCAAGTTGATCGGCAATGAATCCGACGACAGGGGCTGGGGGAACTTCTCAGGTACCAATCACCCACCCGGGATAGCGCATCAGGCAGCGTTGCACGGCAAGCTCGAGCCGGTTGAGAAGATTGCAGGAAGCGATGGCAGACATTCCTGGCTACGCACAGGTGTTGACGACGGACCAAGATCTGGACTGACAACGCCATCGGCTCACGGCTGCTGGAGCGATTCGTATCTTCGACGACATCATTGATGGCCGCACCTATGAGCGGCCGGGACTGACCGCCCTGCTCGATTACGCCCGCAACGGCGACGTGCTCTGCGTTGTGCAGCTCGACAGCCTTGACCGGTCGTTGCGTGAACTACTCGAACCCATGGAGATGCTGAAGCAGCGGGGCATCGCCCTCTTGTCCCTGGAGGAATGCATCGACACAACCTCCGTAACCGGGGAACTGGTGTTCCATAGACTTCGGCGAGATCGCTCACTTTGAGCGCCGCCTGATCGCGGAGCGGACTCACGACGGCCTCTAGTCCACGAAATCGCCAACAACCGCCCATGGGCCGCACAAGTTCACCGCTCGCCGATCGAGAGGACCACGGAAGCGGATCGGAGACCAGAGATTGGAACACGAAATCCACGAAACACACGAAAAAACTCAGGGATCGTGAGAACCAGACCCGAGTGAGCCAGCAGCTTCTTGTTCTGGTGGATCGTGATCTCGGATCTGGTGGACTAGGCTGCGGCAGCCAAACGCAGACCGCTTGGCCGTCCGCAACTCGAAGAAGAACCGATCAGCTCGGCTCTGGCTCTGATTGAGGCCGGTCTCCCACCTGCCTGTGCCGCTCGTCATTTCGGAATCGGACGGTCAACCATCTATCGCGTCCTTGCGGAGCGCAGCGTTGAGATTACAATACTTCCCACCTTCTCAAATGCCCACTCAAGGAATTTGAGCAACAGTGCCTCGAGTTACTTTTTGTCACTCTTTTATAGGCGGCTTTGGCGCCTTTTCTTTCTTTTGTTTGGAGCAACAGTGCCTCGAGCTACTTTTGCCACCCTAGAAAAAAACACGTAGGTTCCGACCGGCCTCTTGCAACTGCGGTAGAGCGCGTTCCAATAGTCGGAATGGATCGATCAATCGACACCGTAATAGGGGAATCCGATCGTTCAAGGAAGCCTGGAATCGTGCAGGCGAGTCTCCTTGTCATTCAGAGGGTTGCGGCGAGCTGGTCGGCGACTACGGGTGCGATTCACCATTTTGACCTCAGAAGCCGGAATTTGTTCTTCAGCTGTGGGAGCAGCCTGCGCCTGAATGTTGATAAAAATGAACGTGTCTAGTCAACCCGGACATACCAGGATACACTCGCACCGCTGAAACCGGCCTTCGGCAATGAGGACGGAGTGTTGGACGGATAGGCCCTCTTTAAAAGTTCAGCCTACGGGATGAGAGGGAGAAGGTTTAGAGACACTCTCCCCCGAGCCCGTCTCATAGCCTCCGAGCCGCGCGGCTGCCAGGCCGAGTACAGGCCGCGAGGAGAGATTTGTCGTAAGCCAACCTGGCCTAAGGGCTTGAAGCACGATACTTCGCGCCCATCGCGAGACGGGCAAGGGTGAACCGGAAAGCCCCCCCCTCGCGCGTGGGGTCGCTTACCCAATCAACCACGTTCCGCGGACCAGATTGCCCTGATTCGGTGTGTTCGCCAGTCCGTTCACCTCGGTTGGTTGACATAATCCCTGGGTGTTGCGATTTTGAGCGAATCGAGTTTCCTGTGGTCAAGAATACGACGGAATTAGCAGGAGGTGTGGCCGAAGATACGCCTTCCGCCCAATCCGCCACCCTGGTGGACAAAGGCGCACAAGAAGGGGGACGGCCCGCCCGCAAGCTGTCCCAATATGCCTTTCGAAGAAAGGTTGGGCACTTCTTGATAATGGTCGTCAGCGTTCTACTCTCGGTGCTGGCGGTTGAACTTTTCATCCGTTGGTTTGTCCCGGTTCCACACGTAGGTCCGTCGTTCTCGACATACGACCCTACGCTGTTGAGGATGTTGAAAAAGAACCTCCGTTGTGTCCGCTATAGCCCCGATTTTACGATGCGCATGAGCACCAACTCGCACGGCTTTCGGGGCCCGGAGCTGCCGCCGGCACCCAGGGATTGTGTGCTTTTCATCGGCGATTCGCAAACGCTGGGCCACGGCGTTAGTGACGGTGAAGAGTATCCGAGCTTGATACGCAAGACCCTAGAGGCGCGCTACGGCCCAGACCGGTTTGCCGTGATCAACGCCGCGATTGGTGGCATGGGGAACGGCCGGTGGGTCAGGATCCTGCGAGGGGAGGTGTGGGGGTATCACCCCCGGCTGGTGGTTCTCCAATTCTCCTCCACCGACTTTGTCGAGAACATTCAAGAAGGACTCTTCAAGCTGTCGGCGTCGGATGAGCTGATCGAGTTGCCGACGCCACCCGCCGGAATGCTCTTTTATCTCGATCGGGTCGTCGATGCGATTCCGGGACTGGCCTACTCCCACACCGCCGGGCTCATCAAGCTGGCGATGACCAACCCCAGCCGAGTCCCGAACTTTATGCCTCATCGATACGCTCCGCCAGGGCTTTCGAATTCAAAGCTGACGTACAAACTCGTCGAAGAGTCCATTGCGATCTCTCGACGGCGGGGTTGGCCGGTCTTGATACTTGCAACGGATCATGAGCGTGAATTCTTGGCGGAGATCGAACGGATGTGCGACCGACTCCAGGTCCCACTGATTGCACCGCCGACTTGGTCGGAGCGACCGGACCTGCGTTTCGCGCATGACATCCACTGGAACGCGACGGGACACCGCTACGTGGCGAGCCTCATTGAGGCGAGGATGGCCGCCGATGGAATCCTGCTGGGATCCGGCGAGCAGGCCAACAACGGCGAATGAAGACCAATCAATAACAGCTCTGAGCCCGCGCTGTGCCGATTGCGATAGAGCGATTGTTAGGCTGCAAATCATAGAATTATGCATAATTTGTCGCAGGAATCCTCAGTGGTGTCATGGACGCATTGAATGGGGCTCGAAGGGCCGTCGATTTGACGAAAAGTCGGCGCCGGTTCGAGTGGTCTTCGGTGCTGCTAACTGGAGTGAAAACCACGGTTTGGCACTTCGGCGCCGAGATTTCGTCACACTCAAAAAAACCGGCGAAACGGACTGTTCAATGTGCCAAGAACACGACCGAATCCTCAAAAACAGGGAAACCGTGGTGTGCAATTCCTGGCTCGGGCTACAAGTCATGCCCCGGGTCGCCATGCAGGCGGTCCGGGCGGCGGCGCAACCAACCCGGCTTGCTGGTCCCCGCCTTGCGGCGGGCCACAGGGCCGCGGCCGGTCCGCTCGCCGCCGCCCACGGCGGCGAAGGACGAGTCTATAGCCCGCGCGACCATTCAATCCTTTCGGAGACGTTCCACTCGGCTAGGGGATCTCGTGGAGCTTCTGCCAGACCCCGGTTGCCCGTCAGTCGCGGAGCCGCCGCCAGCAGGTCATGCCGGATACTTTCTGAGGTTGCATCAAAATTCGAAGTGAGCAAGCTGGGATCATTCGATCATAGTCTGATAAGACGATGGGACGTATCCCATCACTGCCACGATGGTTGGCTGTAGAAGATGAATGCCGGGTATGGCATCAAGTTATGGGGATTCACGGGAGCGAGGGGCCATGACCGCAGTCCTTGGAATCTCGGCGCTCTATCACGATTCCGCCGCCGCACTCGTGGCGACGGCGAGGTGATCGCGGCCGTGCAGGAGGAGCGGTTTAGCCGTGAGAAGTACGACCCGCGGTTCCCGCGCAGGCCGTCCGCTACTGCCTCAGCGAGGCCGGGATCTCCCCCGAGCAACTCGATTACGTCGCCTTCTACGAGCAGCCGCTGACGAAGTTCGAGCGGCTGTTCGAGACCTATGCCTCGTACGCGCCGGAGGGGTTCGCCAGCTTCCGGCAGGCCATCCCCGTCTGGCTGCGGCAGAAGCTGCACATCCCTCGCGAGATCCGCCGGGGCCTGGACGGACGCTACTCCGGCCAGATCTTCTTCCCCAGCCATCATGAGAGCCATGCCGCCAGCGCCTTCTTCCCCTCGCCCTTCGACGAGGCCGCCATCGTCACCATGGACGCCGTCGGCGAGTGGTCCACACTCGACCATCGGCTTCGGGCCGCGGCCACCATCTCGAGTTGCTTCAGGAGATCCGCTTCCCCCACTCCCTGGGCATGCTCGACATGCCTTCACGTACTACTGCGGCTTCACGGTCAACAGCGGCGAGTACAAGCTGATGGGCCTGGCACCCTACGGCGAGCCCCGGTATGTCGACTTGATCAGGCAGAACCTGATCGATCTCAAGGACGACGGCAGCTATGCGCTGAACTCGTCCTACTTCACCTCCAGCCAGGGCCTGCGGATGACCGGGGGCCGGTTCGCCGAGCTCTTCGGCGGCCCGCCGCGTCAGCCGGAGTCGCGGCTGGAGCAGCGGCACATGGATCTGGCGGCCAGTGTTCAGCGGGTCACCGAGGACGTGGTGCTCAAGACGGCCCGTCACGCCTGGCAACGCACCGGACGGCCCAAGAATCTGGTGATGGCCGGCGGCGTGGCGTTGAACTGCGTCGCCAACGGCCGGTTGCTCGGCCAGGGCCCGTTCGAGCACATCTGGATTCAGCCCGCCTCGGGCGATGCGGGCGGTGCCCTGGGTGCCTCGCTGTTTGCCTGGCACCAGATCCTGGGCAAGCCCCGGCAGGTCGCCCGGCCCGACGCCCAGAAAGCCTCCCTGCTGGGCCCCCACTACTCCGACGCGGAGATCCGCCGCTTTCTGGACCGCGTCGGTGCCCGCTACCATCACTACGAGGACGAGGCGGAGTTGCTGGAACGGACCGCCGACGGCGATGGCCGACGGCCAGATCGTCGGCTGGTTCCACGGCCGCACCGAGTACGGACCCCGGGCCCTGGGTGCCCGCAGCATCCTCGCCGACCCGCGCGACCCCCGGATGCAGAGCGACCTCAACCTCAAGATCAAGTTCCGCGAGAGCTTCCGGCCGTTTGCCCCCTGCGTGCTCCGCGAGCACGTGCACGAGTGGTTCCAGATGCGTCCCGGCGAGGACTCACCTTACATGCTCCAGGTTGTGCCGGTGCTGGAGGGCCGCCGCCTGCCGCTGACCGCGGAGCAACAGGACGCACTCCGCCACGATCCCGACCTGGCCGCCGCGTCAACATCCTCCGAAGCACCGTCCCGGCGATCACCCACGTTGACTTCAGTGCCCGCGTCCAGACGGTTCACGAGCGGCACGGCCGGTTCTACCGATTCATGAAGGCGTTCCACGCCAAGACCGGCTTCCCGATCGTGGTCAACACCAGCTTCAACCTGTCGTGGGAGCCGATCGTGCTGGCTCCCGAGCACGCCTACCACACGTTCATGCAGTCCGAGATGGACGTCCTGGTGCTCGAGGACTGCGTGCTTCGCAAGGCGGAGCAGCCCCTGGGGATGAGGCCCTGGGCGGCTCCGGGCCGCTCCGAGCCCGACCCCGAGTGCGCCCTGGGCCGATCCGCTGACGGGTGAGCCCCTGGTGGTGACCGCCGAGCCGCCCACAACCCGGCGACCGGTCGGCGCGATGCCGTCGAGGAGGGCATTCCCCGGCTGTTCATGCCCACCGAGGGGGAGTCGAACGGCCAGGACGTCACCGAGGTGGTCAAGCAGTTCTACGAGGAGACGCCGTTCCCCAACTACGAAGATCTCGACAACTCCCTGCGCCCTGCTGGAAAAAGCCCGCGCGGGGCAGTTTGCCCGGCTGTTGAACGAGCAGATCTCCGTACGACGTGCGCGTGGTCGAGGTCGGCTGCGGCACCGGCCAGCTCACCAACTTCCTGGCGATCGCCCACCGGAGCGTCCTCGGCGTTGACATGTGCTTGAACTCCCTGCGGCTGGCGGAGCGGTTCCGGTCCGAACAAGGGATCGCGCGTGCGACCTTTGCCCAGATGAACCTGTTCCGGCCGGGGCTGAAGGACGGGTTCTTCGACTTCGTGATCAGCAACGGCGTGCTGATGGTCACGTCTGACTGCCGGCGCCTTTGCGCGGATCAGCCGGCTGGCCAAGCCCGGCGGCTACGTCGTCGTCGGACTGTACAACGCCTTCAGCCGCCAGCTCCACTACGCACGGGTCGGACTCTTACCGGCTCACCGGGATCACCAGCCGCGCGCTCGACCCCCACTTCACCAAGATCGGGGCGCGACGGAAGCGCGAGGCCTGGTTCCGGGACCAGTATTGCCATCCCCATGAGACCTGCCACACGCTGGGCGAGGTCCTGGGGCTGGATGGAGGAGGACGGTCTCGAGTTCATCAACTCGATCCCCAAACCGGAGGTCGGCCCGGGCCTGACCGCCGGTGAGCAGATGTTCGCACCGGGGACCCGGGGACGGCCCTGGGACGGATCGTGAGCCAGCTCGCCGACATGGGCAGCGGTTATCGCGAGGGTGGGTTCTTCATCGTGATCGGCCGTCGCCGGCCGGAGGGGCAGCGGAGCACATGATCAGTCCCCAGTTCCCCGAGGAAGTCCCGAGCCGTGTGCCGGAGCGCACGCTTCGCGAGTTCGCCGGGCTCTGCCTGGCGATCCTGGGCGGCCTGTTCGCGCGGAGCTGGTACCGGCACCAACAGGCCCCGAGCCTGGCGGCGTGGGTTGCCGCCGCCTTGGGCGTTACTGATCGGGGTGCCCGGCCTGATCCGGCCCAACCTCATCCGCCCGGTATACCTGGGAGCGATGGCCCTGACCAAGCCGATCGGTCATGTCGTGGGCCGGTGCTGCTGGCAGTCGTCTATTACGGGGTGATGACGCCGCTGGCCTGGCCTTCCGGCTGACCGGTCGCGACGGCCTGGGCCGGTACCGCTGGGAGCCGATTCGTACTGGGTCGATCACGTGCCGACCGAGGGACGTGCGGCTCTATCTGCGACAGTATCAGCGTCAGGTTGGGGTCGATGTCGGCCCGCCGTCCCGGCCGGTATCGGCCCCGATGCCGCCCGTAGGGCCGGCGGTCATCGCCGAGTTCACCAACCCTCAATCCCCTGTGCTCCCAGGAGTGACACATGGATCAACCTGAAAAGGCCCCGACTTCCACCGACGATGAAGCGTGTTCCAGCGCGAGGGATGTCTACTCAATAGTCGGCTTCTTGGAGCTACTTCAAGAGTAAGACACGACCAGTCAGAGGTTGATGGTACGCCCATGTAACAAACGTTTGAGACAACACCCATGAGCCAGATCACCTTGTCATCGCCGGTGCAGCAGACGCGGCGGGGCTATTTCCAACAATCCCGCCCCGCCACGACCATCCTCGCGTCGTTCCTCGTATTGACGTTGCCGATGTGCATCCTTGGGGCGACCTGTCCGGAGTTCGTTCAAAGGTACTACATCAAGGCGATCCACCTCTGGCTGCTCGGAGTGACGCACTTCGTGATCACTTTGACAATCTATTTTCAAAGTTCGAATCTCCGCTACTTCAACACGAGCTGGAAGAACCGTGCGGTCTACTTCTTAATCCCTATAGGGATTATGGTGTTCTTTGACCTCTATGCGGCCCTGGACCTGAGCATCGCCTGGCCTGTCTTCAACATCTTCTTCCTGGCCGGGATTCGGCTTTCCGAAAACCTGCATGTTTGCCGCCAGAGTTACGGCGTGACGCAGCTCTTCAGGCGACTGCGCCGAGCAGCCGTATCCCTCATGGATGCGGAGTCTGGAGTACTACTACTTCTTTGCGATGACGGTCATGCTCTGGTTGACGTTCCTGACGGGCGGCTTCAATGTGCATAACTCTGGCTTGATGCTCGGTGCCGTGGTCGTGAGCGCCATGCTCCTAGTGCTGATCGTCGGCCACGGCCTGACCTGGTACCGGACGCGCGACCGAGGAGTGGCTGCTCCATTCACCTATTTGATGTTCCAATCGGCCTCGTCCGGCCTGGCGATGTACGACACGTCGCTGTACATCTTCTGCTTGACAATGCATTACGTTGAGTACCACGTCCTGATGGCACCGCGCTGCTTTGACACCCCGCTCAACCCCAACAGCGGCACGGACCGACTCTTTGGCCTGTTCCGACACAACAGGATCCTGTTCTACGCGATGATCATCCTCCTGGCCGGCATCGCAAATTTTATGATCCTTTCAACCATGGGAACCTACGTAACCCGGAGCTGGAATTCGTGGCCGACACCGTCGAGAATCATGCTCGCGCTCTTCAACGGGTTGTTCGTTACGCACTATTTCGTCGAGGCGTTTCTCTGGAGATTCAGTAATCCGTTTTACCGGCAATCGCTGATGCCACTCTACTTCAGCCCACGTGACCAACAGCAACCGATTTCAGCGATACCCCGGGCCATGGCCTGATCGGCTAAATCATTGCATCGATCGATTTGATAGCGGCTCGCTGGCTGAGCCCTCCAAGCCGCGATTCGCTCGCTCGACTGATTTCACCAGTCCAGGGAGAAGCTTTTGGGAGGGCTGTTGACTGGCATACTTGATGATCGTTCCCGATCGCAGGCGATTCTCCCAGGAATGTCGCCGTTCCTCACACTGGATCCTCGGCACAACCAACCCATGACCTATATCCTCGGCATCAGCGCATTCTATCACGATTCCGCCGCCGCACTCGTGTGCGACGGCGAGGTGATCGCGGCCGTGCAGGAGGAACGGTTTAGCCGTGAGAAGTACGACCCGCGGTTCCCGGCGCAGGCCGTGGACTTCTGCTTGAGCGAGGCCAGCATCGCACCTGTCGGGCTCGATTATGTCGCCTTCTACGAGCAGCCGCTGACGAAGTTCGAGCGGCTGTTCGAGACCTATGCCTCGTACGCGCCGGAGGGGTTCGCCAGCTTCCGGCAGGCCATCCCCGTCTGGCTGCGGCAGAAGCTGCACATCCCTCGCGAGATCCGCCGGGGCCTGGACGGACGCTACTCCGGCCAGATCTTCTTCCCCAGCCATCATGAGAGCCATGCCGCCAGCGCCTTCTTCCCCTCGCCCTTCGACGAGGCCGCCATCGTCACCATGGACGCCGTCGGCGAGTGGTCCACCTCGACCATCGGCTTCGGCCGCGGCCACCATCTCGAGTTGCTTCAGGAGATCCGCTTCCCCCACTCCCTGGGCATGCTCTACACGCGCCTTCACGTACTACTGCGGCTTCACGGTCAACAGCGGCGAGTACAAGCTGATGGGCCTGGCACCCTACGGCGAGCCCCGGTATGTCCGACTTGATCAGGCAGAACCTGATCGATCTCAAGGACGACGGCAGCTATGCGCTGAACTCGTCCTACTTCACCTCCAGCCAGGGCCTGCGGATGACCGGGGGCCGGTTCGCCGAGTTCTTCGGCGGCCCGCCGCGTCAGCCGGAGTCGCGGCTGGAGCAGCGGCACATGGATCTGGCGGCCAGTGTTCAGCGGGTGACCGAGGACGTGGTGCTCAAGACGGCCCGTCACGCCTGGCAACGCACCGGACGGCCCAAGAATCTGGTGATGGCCGGCGGCGTGGCGTTGAACTGCGTCGCCAATGGCCGGTTGCTGCGCGAGGGCCCGTTCGAGCACATCTGGATTCAGCCCGCCTCGGGCGATGCGGGCGGTGCCCTGGGTGCCTCGCTGTTTGCCTGGCACCAGATCCTGGGCAAGCCCCGGCAGGTCGCCCGGCCCGACGCCCAGAAAGCCTCCCTGCTGGGCCCCCACTACTCCGACGCGGAGATCCGCCGCTTTCTGGACCGCGTCGGTGCCCGCTACCATCACTACGAGGACGAGGCGGAGTTGCTGGAACGGACCGCCACGGCGATGGCCGACGGCCAGATCGTCGGCTGGTTCCACGGCCGCACCGAGTACGGACCCCGGGCCCTGGGTGCCCGCAGCATCCTCGCCGACCCGCGACCCCCGGATGCAGAGCGACCTCAACCTCAAGATCAAGTTCCGCGAGAGCTTCCGGCCGTTTGCCCCCTGCGTGCTCCGCGAGCACGTGCACGAGTGGTTCCAGATGCGTCCCGGCGAGGACTCACCTTACATGCTCCAGGTTGTGCCGGTGCTGGAGGGCCGCCGCCTGCCGCTGACCGCGGAGCAACAGGACGCACTCCGCCACGATCCCGACCTGGCCCGCCGCGTCAACATCCTCCGGAGCACCGTCCCGGCGATCACCCACGTTGACTTCAGTGCCCGCGTCCAGACGGTTGACGAGCGGCACGGCCGGTTCTACCGATTGATGAAGGCGTTCCACGCCAAGACCGGCTTCCCGATCGTGGTCAACACCAGCTTCAACCTGTCGTGGGAGCCGATCGTGCTGGCTCCCGAGCACGCCTACCACACGTTCATGCAGTCCGAGATGGACGTCCTGGTGCTCGAGGACTGCGTGCTTTTCAAGGCGGAGCAGCCCCTGGGAATGAGGCCCTGGGCCGCTCCGGGCCGCTCCGAGCCCGACCCCGAGGCGCCCTGGGCCGATCCGCTGACGGGTGAGCCCCTGGTGGTGACCGCCGAGTCCGCCCACAACCCGGCGACCGGTCGGCGCTATGCCGTCGAGGAGGGCATTCCCCGGCTGTTCATGCCCACCGAGGGGGAGTCGAACGGCCAGGACGTCACCGAGGTGGTCAAGCAGTTCTACGAGGAGACGCCGTTCCCCAACTACGAAGACCTCGACAATTCCCTGCGCCCTGCTGGAGAAGGCCCGCGCGGGGCAGTTTGCCCGGCTGTTGAACGAGCAGATCCCCTACGATGCACGGGTGGTCGAGGTCGGCTGCGGCACCGGCCAGCTCACCAACTTCCTGGCAATCGCCCACCGGAGCGTCCTCGGCGTCGACGTCTGCTTGAACTCGCTGCGGTTGGCGGAGCGGTTCCGGGCCGAACAAGGGATCGCTGCGCGACCTTTGCCCAGATGAACCTGTTCCGGCCGGGGTTGAAGGACGGGTTCTTCGACTTCGTGATCAGTAACGGCGTACTCCACCACACAGGCGACTGTCGAGGTGCCTTTGCGCGGATCAGCTGGCTGGCCAAGCCCGGCGGCTACGTCGTCGTCGGACTCTACAGCGCCTTCAGCCGACAACTCCACTACGCACGCGTCGGACTCTTCCGGCTCACCGGGATCACCGGCCGCGCCCTCGATCCCCACTTCACCAAGATCGGGGCGCGCGGAAAGCGCGAGGCCTGGTTCCGGGACCAGTATTGCCATCCCCATGAGACCTGCCACACCCTGGGCGAGGTCCTGCGGTGGATGGAGGAAGACGGTCTCGAGTTCATCAACTCGATCCCCAAACCGGAGGTCGGCCCGGCGCTGACCGCCGGTGAGCAGATGTTCGCACCGCGGGACCCGGGGACGGCCCTGGGACGGATCGTGAGCCAGCTCGCCGACATGGGTAGCGGTTATCGCGAGGGTGGTTTCTTCATCGTGATCGGCCGTCGCCGGTCGGAGGGGCAGCGGAGCACATGATCAGTCCCCAGTTCCCCGAGGAAGTCCCGACTCGTGTACCGGAGGCGCACGCTTCGCGAGTTCGCCGGGCTCTGCCTGGCGATCCTGGGCGGCCTGTTCGCGCTGAGCTGGTATCGGCACCAACAGGCACCGAACCTGGCGGCGTGGGTTGCCGCCGCCTTGGGGTTGCTGATCGGGGTGCCCGGCCTGATCCGGCCCAACCTCATCCGCCCGGTATACCTGGGAGCGATGGCCCTGACCAAGCCGATCGGTCATGTCGTGGGCCTGGTGCTGCTGGCAGTCGTCTATTACGGGGTGATGACGCCGCTGGCGCTGGCCTTCCGGATGACCGGTCGCGACGGCCTGGGCCGATACCGCTGGGGGGCCGATTCGTACTGGGTCGATCACGTGCCGACCAAGGACGTGCGGTTCTACTTGCGACAGTATCAGCATCAGGTCGCCGACGATCGGGCGGCCGCCCTCGCATGCGCCGGTATCGTCCGCCGAGCAGTCGGTCAGGCCGGCGATTATCGCCGAGCTCTCCAATCCTCAGTCCCCTGTACTCCCAGGAGTGAAACATGGATCAACCTGAAAAGGCCCCGACTTCCACCGACAACGAGCACCTCTTCCTGACCGAGAAGAATCCGGGTTTCCTTGTCGGATTCTGGCACTTCTTGATGGAGAGCAAGAAGTGGTGGCTCCTTCCGCCCCTACTCTTCCTGCTCCTGCTCGGTGTGCTGCTCGCGTTGTCCCAGACGGCGGCCGCGCCGCTCATCTACACCCTGTTTTAAGTAGGGCCCCCGCGGTGTGGAGAAACCACTTTCGATCGGTGTCGAACGGGCCAATGCTCCGGAGCGGAATGTGAGCCGGGCGGTTTAGCCTGGTGGTCATGGACGAAGCATCGAACCTTCAGCACGTGTCACCAAAAGGGGGTCGAAACCGATTGAGGGCAGGCACTACAATGTGACCAAGCATATGCATGAAATAAATTTTTAAATATATGGTAATCTTGGGAGCAATCTTCCAGGGCGACCCGGGCCTTCTCGACCACTCGGATCAACTGGCAACGTTCCCGTTTCGACCCCGCGTGAATCCGACGCGATAGCAAAGCTGTAACCGACTTCCTGCACGCCTTCCCGGCGGTTTCTACGATACTCGCGACCCAAGCAAGATTCCCCTTCTACGAGGATCGGGTTCCAGGATGAGTCAAAGCAATACTTCCACTCGTACCCGCTCGATCTTACTGGCATTGCTCGTGTTTGGCTTCGCCCTTCGATTGGGTGTCGCGATCGTGATGGGCCTTAACAAGACGCCGATAAGCGATAGCGGGGATGCCGAGCAGTATGATGCCTATGCCTGGAACCTCGTCGAGGGACGCGGCTACCGTGGCATGTCCTACGGCGTTGAAGATCAAGACCATCTCACTGCCTTCCGGCCACCGGGAATCTCGATCGTCTGGGCCGGATTGTACCGGGTTTTTGGCCATCGTTACGATGTCGTGCGTATCACCCAATGCCTCGTGACCACCGCATCGATCTTGCAGGTCTATTCGATCGGTAGGCGCTGTTTCAACGAAACCGTCGGTCTACTCGCCGCGGCTGGCTACGCTGTCTATCCCTCAGCTCTATTCTACACAACCCGGCTTGGGTCCGAGGCGTTGGCCACGTTTTGGTTCCTCTGGTTCATCGATTCCTGCCTGCGATTCGCGGAGCGTCCCTCTTACAGCCGAGGTGTCTGGGCGGGAACCCTACTGGGTATCTCGAGTCTCTCGCGACCCAATCTGGTCGTGATGATTCCTCTGCTCGTCGTCTGGGCCATCTGGCAGTTTCGGAAACAGCGGGGGGCGATGACCCAGGCGTTGCTCATCCCCTTGGTGGCCATCGCGGTCCTGATCCCTTGGTGGGTCCGCAATTATGTGGTTTTTCATCGATTCATTCCCATTTCTACCATGGGAGGTATGGTGCTGCTTCAAGGGAGCGATCGGATCGTGGCGGAAGATCCCAGGTTCCTCGGATCTGCTTTCGTCGCTGCCGGTATCCCCGAGTATGAGCATGAGCTGAGATCGTCCAAAGGATTCAAGCCGCATGAAGTAGCCGTCCTGGGGCTCTTCCCACTTGAGTATTGGGATGCGCTACGGTCGGCAAACGACGAGCTCAAGTGGGACGAGACCTGCAAGTCCCTCGCGATGCAGTGGATAAAGGACAACCCGTACAAATGGTTGCGGCTCGTCTGGGCCAAAGTGGTCTGCACCTGGACACCTTTCACTCCCCCCCGTCCGTGGTATGATTCATGGGGCTCGCTCGAGAGTTGGGCCCCCCTGCTGGCACGATGGGGCACGCTCGCATCCTGGGGCCCCGTGCTGATCCTCTTCCTGGTTGCGGTCATACCCACCCTGGTGGCATTCTTGCGATCGAATCGGCCTGGATGGATCATTCACCTAGCCTTGGTGATGAGCCTGTGCAGTACCGTGATAGCCGCCGGCTTGCCTCGTTACCGCCAATCCGTAGAACCGCTGTGTCTGATTCTTGCGGCCCAGGCCATCGTCGTTGGGTTTGCGTTCTTATTCCATAAGGGACCGTCCATTCAGCGGCCGTAGGGGTCTTCATCCCGTTTCGATTTCCACTACGGAGGCGGCGAATCTCCCGACGCCGGGTTCTTATGAGTGAGTCGGCTGTTGCGTAAGTCGGCTGTGATGGAGCTGGGATCCACAATCGCCCTGCATTCCTCGATAGTGAGATCGGGGGAGTGGTCATGAGGCCGCACAGATTCTACCATGGCGCACGAGGCTGGTTGTTGGTCGAGATGTTCCGCCAGGACGAGTTGGAGGCGGAACGGTGGCCGGTGATGACATATGTTTCCGCGACCCTGACGGGAGTAAGTCGTGGGCCACAAAACGACCCGTGGTTAGATTTTGTTTCTGAGGGCAGAAAGGGGAAAGAGGGCAAGAACTGTTTTTGACGAGGCCAGAAAGGGGAGGGCAGACAGGGGTCAGGAACGCTTTTCAGGCACGCGGAAGGTTTTTCAGGCACGGAGCGGCATGTCGGTGTATGCGGCCAGTCACCGGTCGTGGTTTTTCCAGTTCTGCATCCTTTGGCTCGGAAGTCTGATCGGTCTTGTGTTCACGTTCGGTTGGCTGTCCTTAATACCTTCTAAATCCACGGACTCTGGCCATGTGACCCGAAGAGCTTCGAGCGATCCGGCGTGCTTCCGCCGGTAAACACCATCAGTTTGGCATCCCGGGAGTTCGCTCGGAAGTGGCCCGAAGAGTCTCGAGGGATCCGGCGTGTTTGGTTCGAGAGCTTCATGGGCATGGCATCCCGAGCGTCGGCGACGGAGAAGGCGGTGTCGAGCCGTGGAGGGAGTGTCGCGTTTCCCTTGGACCCCAAAGCCCCCAACGGGGGCTACCACACGGAAATGGCCCCCTCGGGGGGCCTTCCAAATACCACGTCTCGTGGGCGTGGTTGATTATTGTCACAGGTCATTTCGAGAACTCCCGACGAAGACCCCGATTACCCATTATCGCGTTCGTCCCGCTATAGCTCGTCAGGCGAGTAAGCAGTCCTGCCAGGATTTGGGTGAGCGCGAGCAGGAAGTGCAGCGCAGGCTCCGCCATGAGGGTGCAAACGCGGTCTTGGGGATGCGGCCACAGAAAGTGGACAGGTCGTGAAACGAGCTGGTGTTTACTTTTCTCATTGATGAGGGTCAAATGGCTGATTACCCCGTCGTTGACCGTATCGAATCGGTGACCATCATCCTCCCCGTGATGAACGAGACCGTCTCGCTCAAGAAGACGGTGGAGATGATTCGGCGTGACGCCGGAGAACGCGTGCTGGAATACTTGATCGTTGTCTGCGAGCGGACGACGCCGGAGGCGATGGCCACCGTGGAACGCCTCCGCGAAGACCTCGGAGAGCGGGTGGTGGTCCATCATCAGAGCCTCCCTTTCCTGGGCGGAGCCATGCGAGAAGCCTTCGACCTCGCGCGCGCCAGCCACGTCATCATGATGGCCAGCGACTTGGAGACTGACCCTAACCTCGTGCAGTCGTTGATCGCCGAGGAGGAGAAAAACCCATCGGGGATCGTGACGGCGTCCCGCTGGCTTGAAGGAGGGGGGTTCCACGGGTATTCGAAGGCCAAGCTCGTCTGCAATTGGATCTTTCAGCAGCTCTTCTCGGTCCTTTACGCGACCCGCCTCTCCGACTTGACCTTCGCTTATCGGATCTTTCCCGCGAAGCTCGTTCAATCGATCCGGTGGGACGAACTCAAACACCCCTTCCTCTTCGAGACGCTGATCAAGCCAATGAGGCTTGGCGTCCCGGTGGTCGAGATCGCATCGGTCTGGAACGCCCGCACCGAAGGCGTGTCACAGAATACGTTCTTTCGCAACTTCGAAGACTTTCGAATCGGCTTGAAGGTCCGCCTCGCCACTAAACGATCGTTGTTAAGGTCGAGTTCGTCCTGAGATCCGTCGGAGAGCCGCGTCACGACCCCGCGGGCTCCCGGCTTGAAAGGGATATGAATGAAGAAAGTCATCGTTACCACCACGATCAATCCTCCGACCAAGGCGATCGACCGGTTCCAATCGATGGTCGACTGGGATCTCGTGGTGATTGGCGACAAGAAGACGCCAGCCGATTACCACCTGCGGCGAGGGATTTTCGTGACGCCCGAGGAGCAGGAGAAGTATGATCCGGATCTATCCCAGGCCATCGGATGGAACTGCATCCAGAGGCGCAGCTTCGGGCTACTCTGGGCCAAGGACATGAAGGCCGACATCGTCGCGCTGGTGGACGACGACAACATCCCGCTCGAGAGTTGGGGCGAGAATCTGTTGGTCGGCAGGGAAGTGGAGGTCAACTATTATGAGACCGACCTGCCCGCATTCGACCCCGTCGGCGCGACGAACCACGGCAACCTCTGGCATAGGGGATTCCCGCTCCAACTCCTGTCGAAGCGCGATTACACTCGGAAGAGCCGCCGCAAGGTCCACGTTGACGTGCAGGCGGATTTCTGGAACGGAGATCCTGACATCGACGCAGTCTGTCGCATGGAGCACGCCCCCGAATGTGAGTTCGACCCAGGACAGTTCCCTATTGCCGCCAATAAGATAGGGCCATTCAACTCGCAGAACACGTTCCTGAGCGGCCGCTGCCTTAAGGATTACTTCCTCTTCCCGCACGTGGGGCGGATGGACGACATCTGGGCGGCGTATTTTCTCCAGGCCAAGGGCTACGGTGTCGTCTACAACAAAGCGTCGGTCTACCAAGACCGCAACATTCACGACCTGATCCGCGACATGCGCCAAGAGTACCTCGGCTACGAGAATAACCTAAGGCTCGTCAGCGACTTGGCCCGCGACTCCGAGTCGATCTTGGCCTACCTGCCCGGACTGTCGGCTTGGGCATTCCAGCTCTACCGGAGGCACTTCTCAAATGCGTAAAGCTCTTGTGACCGGCGGAGCGGGCTTCGTCGGACGTCATCTGGTCGGGCGACTGCTCGAAGCGGGTTATGAGGTCCACGCGGTCGACCCCGTGGCGGCTTACACCGGGGGTATCGACCCCGCGGACGGATGGCCACTTTTCGAGCCGCGCGACTACAAGCACTTTCACTTCTACCAGGAGGACTGCCGCACCTGGTTTTCCCGAGGTGACCGATGACGATTTCGACTACGCGTTCCATCTGGCGGCCATGGTCGGTGGTCGGCTGATGATCGAGAACAATCCGCTCGCGGTTGCCGACGACCTGGCGATCGACGCGGCCTACTGGCAGTGGGCGAAGGTCGCCCGGCCCGCGAAGAATGTCTGCTTCAGCTCCAGCGCCGCCTACCCGATCGGGCTGCAGCGCCCGGACCATCACGTTCTGCTCCGGGAGGAGATGATCTCCTTCGGAGACGAGATCGGCATGCCCGACATGACGTACGGCTGGGCCAAGCTCACCTGCGAATTCCTGGCACGTCTGGCCTATGAAAAGCACGGGCTGAAGTCGGTCTGTTATCGGCCGTTCTCGGGCTACGGCGAGGACCAGGACGATGCCTACCCCTTCCCCAGCATCTGCAAGCGCGCGATCGCCCACCAAGGGGCCAGCACGCTGGAGGTCTGGGGAACAGGCACACAGATGCGCGACTTCATCCACATCGAGGACTGCATCGATGGGGTTCTGACGACGATGGACAAGGTCGACGACGGCGACGCGATCAACCTCTCGACGGGGATCTACACCAGTTTCATCGAGTTCGCGCAAATGGCCGCCGAGGCGTTGGGCTACTACCCCGAGGTCCGAGGCATGTCCGACAAGCCCTCGGGAGTACACGCCCGGGGCGGCGATACCACCAAGCAGGCCCGGCTCGGGTTCCGCTACAAGGTCGAATTCCAGTCTGGGATCGAGCGGGCGATGAAGTATTACGCTCTACGCCGGGGTACCAAGCGCGCCGTTGCCTTCGCAAATTGACGCCCGGCGGCGGGGAGCATTCCCTCAGAGGCGCCCTCTTGAACGATCGAATCGACGAATTGGTCCTCGAGGAGATCAGTTTGGAGGAACGGTAAAGCTCGACGCCTCACTTCGGGTGCTTAAGGACGTGACCGACGAACCTCTCGAGAGCGGGTCCGACATCGATGGGCAGATAGCACTCGAAGGTCATAAGGTCAAAGCGTGATGGCATGATGGCGATCGTCTTGGTGAACTTGGCTACCAAACGTATTATGCCACGACCCAACTATTTCGCTTGAAATCGGACAGATCGTGCAAAAATGTAATGGAATATATTGTCAAACATTGAAAATATCAAGAACAGATCTGCTCTTGATCTTGCCAATCCTCCTGGTTGGGGGATTCCTGCGTTTCTACCGATTGGAGAGCCAGTGCCTGTGGCTCGATGAAATCATATCAGCAGAAATGGCACAATCCATCGATCGCGCGTCGCCGCTGATCGTGGCAGAGAAGGACAATGTCCCACCACTGTTCTATTGGACCATCTGGGCTTTCACGAAACTCGTCGGGTCTGAACTGGCGGTGAGACTACCCTCGGCGATCTCGAGTCTGCTCACCTTACCGCTGATTTACCTCCTCGGTGTCAGGATGTTTTCCTCCAGGGTGATCGGCCTGGCCGCCGCGGCGATTGCCGCCGCCTCTCCTTTCGCAGTGTGGCACGCCCAGGATGGGCGAATGTATTCCCTGCTGGTCCTCCTTGCTTGCGTGGAGCTCTTGTTCTTCTGGGAGATCGTGGCGCACGAGCTGAAATGGTGGCACTTGGTCGGCCTGACGCTTGCGACATCTCTTGCGGTTCATACTCACCAGTATGGGGGTCTGGTCAACATCGCCTGCGGCGTTTTCCTGTTGGTTTGGGTCGGCCTTTCCGACAGGCGATTCTGGGCCTGGCTACTCTGCCAGCTCATCGCGGCCCTGAGCTTCGTTCCCTGGCTCTTGCTCAGTGCCGAGCAAGTCGGGTCCCTCAAGACAGGGGGAGTCGCCAAATCGCACATGCTCTTTTGGGTGCCCTATACCTTCTACACCTATCTGTTCGGGTATTCGCTTGGTCCCAGTGTGCGCGAGTTGCATGGACATGTTTCGCTCTCTTCTATCAAATCCGATCTCTGGTGCCTCGGTCCCACATCGCTGGCGGCTCTCTGGATCGGCGCCGTGATCCTGAAACGCGGCCTGAAACCGGACGTTCGCAGAGCCGCTGTTTTCTGCCTGACCTTGCTCGCGATTTCGATCTCCCTTCCCCTCTTGATGACTACGGTGACGAAGATTGCCTATAATGTCAGGTACACCTCGGTATCTTTTCCTGCGTTCTTGCTACTCCTCGGCCTGGCCGTGAAGGCGGGACGGTCCATCGCAACACGATTCGCTCTGTGTACGATTCTATTATATGTGTTGATGTCTTTGTATAATTATTATTATGATCACAGGTACTTCAAGGAGGAAGTCCGACCGGCCATTGCCCTACTCACCGAGCGGCTGGATCCGTCAGATTCCCTGGTCGTGTCGAGTGACACGACTGTCATGGCACTCGTGTATTACGGCTTTGATCTTCCGCGCGACGCCCTCGTCGTGCGCCACACGGAAAGCGGATCGAATCTAACGTTGGATCAAGCACTACATTCCCTCGAGCGCCTGAAGCTGGACAGGGGTCGGCGGATCTGGTTCATCGAGTGCCGCGCCTGGGAGACCGATCCACTCGGGAAGTTGCAGCAGTGGCTGGATACCAACGGTGTGCGCTTCTTCGCACAAGACTGGCCTGGAGTTAAGCTCAGTGGGTATACGATACTCCAACCGGCAGGGCCGGCTAGTTTTGACTTATAATATGTTGATGGCCGCCTAAAATCGGCCTGCTTGGAACGGGCGGACCAACGTGGCCCGGTGGGTCGGGTGCTCCGTACTTAGGAACCGCGCATTTCTATCAAGAGCGTTTCTGATTGAAGCGCCGTTTTCGAATTCAGCCCGAGCTTCCTGAGATGGTTGCACAGACGCTTGGTTAGTCCGGGAAGGCCTATCACGTGGGGGCATTGCCCCTCGAACTGGCGGAGTCGGCCGCCTGGTGCGGGTCGGTGGGCCGCCGGAGCCGGCGAGGGGTCGATCGCGGCTTCCGTCGGCTAGCCCTACGATCAGCCACTTCCGACCTGAAGCCCAGTCGGGACCCACGTCCGGGCCGGTTCCTTGACGGAGTCGGAGGAGAATCCTCGCACGGTGCGTGCCTCGTTCGGATGACCGGTTTCAGACTTCCGATTCCCGGGCACCGGCGCATCAGGACGCGTAGAGACGTTGTCCGTTGGACCGGACATTGACTCCGTGTTCGAAGAGGAACTCCAGACATCTGCGGGGTATGTGGCAGTGCAAGCGGACGCGGTCGTCGTCGTAGGTGCGGTCGTGGATCTGGGCGTGCTGGGCCAGGTAGGCCAGGACGCGGCCGTTGTCGACGCCCGTCTCGACCTCGGCCTCGAGGGCGCGGTCACTGAGGGCCTCGCGGACGGCGGCTTCGAGCCGGTCGAGTCCCTCGTGCTGCGCGGCGCTGATGGAGACGGATTCGGCGTGGTGGGCCTTGAGCACGTCGAGATACGAGCGGTCGGGAACCTTGTCGGACTTGTTGAGCACCAGCAGCGTGGGATGGTTGTCCAGGCCGAGCTCGGCCAGGACCGACTTGACCGCGCGGATCTGATTCTCGGCCTCCGGGCTGGAGGCGTCGACGACGTGGAGGAGCAGGTCGGCCTGGCGGGCCTCCTCGAGTGTGGCCTTGAACGAGGCAACGAGTGTGTGGGGCAGTTCGCGGATGAAGCCGACCGTGTCAGACAGCAGGGCCTGACCGCCGCCGCGGAACCGCCAGCGACGGGTCCGGGTGTCGAGCGTGGCGAAGAGCTTGTCCTCGACCAGGACGCCGGCCTCGGTCAGCGCGTTCATCAGCGTGCTCTTGCCGGCGTTGGTGTAGCCGACCAATGAGAGGGTTGGCACGTCGCTGCGACTGGCGACCTCGCGCTCCTTCTGCGCCTGGATCTTGGAGAGCTTGGCCTTCAGCTCCTGGATCCGGTGGGCGACCAGGCGTCGGTCCTCTTCGAGCTGCTTCTCGCCCGGGCCGCGCACGCCGATGCCGCCCTTGTACCGCGACAGGTGAGTCCACATCCGCTTCAGCCGGGGCATGGCGTATTCCAACTGCGCCAGCTCGACCTGGAGATGGGCCTCGTGCGTCCGCGCATGGGTCGCGAAGATGTCGAGGATCACTTCGGTGCGATCGACCACCTTGATCTCGAGCTGACGCTCGAGGTTGCGGGTCTGCGCCGGGCCGAGGTCGTTGTCGAAGACGACCACGTCGGCCTCCTGGGCTTCGACGATCGCCTTGAGCTCCTCGACCTTGCCCGAACCGATGTACGTCGCAATGTCAACCTGCTGCCGCTTCTGGAGCAGGTTGCCCACCACCTGGAGACCCGCTGTCTTGGCCAGTCCCCGGAGCTCGTCCAGGGGATCATCCGGCGTCGCGTCGCTATGGGGTAGGAGAACCCCGACCAGAATGGCACGCTCTCGACGCCCGATTCGTTCGATGCGATTGTTTTCGATCAAGGCGGGATTTGACCTCGTTTCCGTGAGTGGATCGAAACGGACGTGCACGCCTTTTCGTCACCCTCGAATTTTAGAGTCTGCGTATCCAAGCGTCAACGAGGAATTCCGGGCACGACGTCCCGAGCTGGCTCCGGCGTTGCCTCCAATCGACACGATCATCGATCGCGAGGTTCACGGTGAATGCCGAACAGGGCTTGGGCCGCAACGGGATTCCGGATTCGCGATTCACGATTTCCGATGCAGATCCCACCTACGAAACAAAGACTTTGCGAGGCTGGATCCAACCCTCGGCTGGGTTAGACTCGGCAAGGGCGATCAAGTACCCACTGGGATCGATCAGCGCCAGCTCGCCCGAGGGAATGGCCGGATCGCCGAAATCGCGAGTCGCGAGTCTCCGGCCCATGGTCACGGCGGCCACCTGCTCCGGGTCGAGCACCCGTCGCGGCAGGCCGTCGAGCGCATCCAGGGATGGGTGTAGGTGTTGAACGACCGACTCGGCGGAGAGTTCGTCGAGATTCACCGCGCGGTCGATGGTGAACGCTCCGATCCGGGTGCGGATCAGGGTTTCTACCAGACCGCCGCAGCCGAGCGCGTCGCCGAGGTCGCGGGCAATGGAGCGGATGTAGGTCCCGCTGCCACAGTCGATCTCCAACTCCAGACGGGGCCAGTCGTAATGGACCACGGCGATGCGGTCGATCCGCACGCGTCGTGGTGCCAGCTCGACCGGTCGGCCGGCGCGCGCCAGGTCGTAGGCGCGGCGGCCTCGGATCTTCAGAGCCGAATATTCGGGCGGAAGTTGCTCGACCTCGCCAATCCAGGGGGTCGCGGCGGCCTCGACGTCGAGCCGTGAGGGGACTCGGGGATTGGCTTCATAGGCGATGCGCCCATCCGCATCGAGCGTGTCGCTCCGCGCACCCAGGAGGATCACGCTGCGGTAAGACTTGGGTAGCCGCTGGATCCACTCGACCAGCCGGGTCGCTTGCCCGACGCAGACGATCAAGACGCCCGAGGCCAGTGGATCGAGAGTCCCCGCATGGCCTATCTTCGCACCGCGAGCCAGACCAGCCACCCGGTTCACCACGGCACGGGAGGTCAGGCCCGGCGGCTTGTTGACGATCAGGATCCCGTTGACAACGCCCGCATTCCCCATCCGCTCCTCCATCCTCTGGCTTTCCACGCCTATCCGCGTGCGCCACAAGGCGGTTACGACGCCGCAAATTCCGACCGGCCTTTCTCGCTTGACGTCACCTCACCGGTTGACTTAACAATATCAATTCCAGGTTAGTCGAGTGGTTCTTGTTGCTCGGCTAGAACATGGATGCACGCAACTTCCCTGCGGAACAGGTTCGCTTCGGTGTCCAGAAGATCTGTTCAGTAGAAGGAGGGGCTGCGTCCCTCGATCTATTGGGTTGCGGCTCTGCCGCGTCAAGGTATTCCTTTACGATGCCGATACTGCCCGTCGAGCCCGATTGTCATCCGTTGAACCTTTGGGATGAGGCGGAACCCCTGCCAGTCAAGGAGGAGGGGACCTGGTTGTGCCTGCATACCAAGCCCCGCCAAGAGAAGTCGACCGCCCGTGACCTTCGCGAGCATGGGGTGGTTTATTATCTGCCACAGGTTCTCAAGGAAAGCCGGACGCCCAACGGCCGGAAGCTCCAATCGGTCGTGCCCCTGTTCCCGGGATATCTGTTCCTTTATGGCGACGCGAACGACCGGTTGGCGGCGTTACGTGGAAACCGGCTGGTGAACATCCTGCCGGTTGTCGACCAGGAGGGCCTCGTCCGCGACCTTCGCCAGGTCAACATGATGCTCCACTCGGGTCTGGCCGTTTCGGACACGCCTATGATGCCAGTCGGTGCGAAGGTCCGGATCATGACCGGTCCGCTGACGGGGATTATCGGCACGGTGATCCGACGGGGAAATCGGGACCAGTTCGTCGCCGTGGTCCACTTCCTCGGCCGAGGCGCCACGGTCGACCTCGAAGATTGGCAGGTTGAACAGGTTCGTTAGTCGTCATTGGTCATGGGTGTGGGGCGCTCAGGCTATTGCGGCTCAGGGGGTCTGGAGGCCTGCACGAACCGTTGACGAAAGGGCTGATGAAGGGTCCTCCCCGCCTTGGATCCGCCCCGTGGCCTCAGCATAGCGGCGCGACTTCTCCAAACGCTCTGTCGGGTCATAACGATACCCGGCCACCCTCTGGTAGTGGACGCTTGTTCGTTCGCACACAGTGGCCCATTTCGAGGCGTTCATCGCGAAATGGCGGGCACACTCGTCCGGGTCGAGCGATCGTGCGATCGGTCGCGATGGGCCGAAGAGTGCCCGGATCGGCAACTCCCGCAGGACGGCGCCGGCCAGAGCGACGTAGCCAGGGAGCGTGGGATGGTGCGTATCCTGGATGACACGGTCACCGATCAGGCCGTTCGGGCTGATCGCGGCGAGTTCGCGGCGGCCGTCGATGAGGAGGCAACGGGGATGACGGCCGGCGACGGCCTGGTAGGCTGCGCGGAAGGGGGCCGTGCAGCGAATGGGCAGGCCGTCATGATCCAGGGCGGCGAGGTAGTGTCGGCCCGCCTCGGCCAGGTCGCCGGCGCGTTCGAGCAGCCGTGCCAGGCGAAAGTGGGCCTCGGCGAAGCCCGGATGCTGACTCAGGATGGCGGAGTAACTGGCGGCGGCCCGGGCCGGGTCACTCAACTCCGCGGCGCGAGCGGCCTTGACTTCCGTGACCACCCATTGACGCGCGGCCGGCGACGTCGAGGGCGGGAGCGTGGACCGGCTGGGCTCGTAGCCGGCTTCATTGGCCGGGGGAACGATCAGGATCGGCAAGGCGCCGATCCGTTCGCAATAGGTGACGATCGCCTCGAGCCGACTGCGGAAATCCGCCAGGATGTCGGCCGACTCCGACGGGCTGCACAGGGGCGGATCGATGAGCTGGTGACGGCCCGTCAGCGGCGGCGGACGATCCAGCCGGTTCTTGCTGATGATCTCGTAGGCCAGCCGGCAGAACGGCGAAACCAGGGTGGCGCGATACAACGCCTGGAGCAGCCCATTGCCGGGCTCCTCGTCGACCCAGGGATCGCGCTCCTCCTCGAACCGGGCCGCGAACTCGTTGTGCCCCGAATAGATGATCACGGCGTCCGGGCGCCGTTTCAAGCCGGCCAGTTTGTGATGCTGCTTCTCCAGCGAGTCGCCGAGCCATGCCAGGATCTCGCATTCGAACCGGCGATTTGGGATCGCCTCCTGAAGCTGCCAGGCGACGATCTGGCCCACCGAGAGCCAGGGACGATATGGCTCGCCCAGTGCACTGGAGCCGCCGAGGACCACGATCCGGTATTCCTCGGGCGGCGATGGTTCAAACGTCGTCGGCATCGCCGGGAATCGGTGCATCCAGCTGCGCCAGGCCGACGATCCGAGCTCGAGCACCACCAGCGCGATGAGGCACACCAGGCAGACCATGAAGCCGCGGAGGATCGCCGGACGGATTCGACCCGTTTGCCGCGACCGCGCCGCCAGCCACACGGTCATCGGCGTTCCGATCACGGCGGAGAGGACCAGCGCGCTATACCCGAACAGCACGCCGCGCAATGCGAGCTCGATCATCCCCCGAAGGATCCCCCGCGGCAGGACGGGAACCCAGCCGGGGAGCACGAGTGCGCCGATCACCAGAACGGCGATCGGCAGGGCCATTGCCAGGAGGCGCAGCGCCGTGACGAGTTGTTGCCGTCGCGGCTGCGCCGGGATCGGCTCAGCGTTGGTTGTGGGTTCCTGGGTTGTGGCTTCTGGGTTCATCGTTCAGGTCAGCCCGGCCGCTGCGAAGACGGCCTCGCATGAGAATTCCAGCCCGGGGAGCAGGCGCGTGCGGTAGAGGTCTGGGGGTTCGACGACGCTCTCCACCCACCGATTCCGTACCCGTCGCATCACGACCATCACACGTTTCTTGGGGTCGACGATCCAGTACTCCTTCGCGCCGAGATGCAGGTATTCGGCAGGTTTCTCCTGGTAGTCGCGCTTCCGCGAACTGGGGGAGACACCTTCAATCACGAGTTCGGGGAACCAGTGACGCCAGAGGCTCGCGTTCTCGATCGGTGGTGGCGCCGTTAGGTAGACCGCCACGTCGGGATGCCTTTCGGAGCTGAGAGCGGGGATCAACAGTTTGCATCCGCTGCCGGGCGCGATCATGTGAATTCGTCCGGGATGAGATCCCTCGTAAGCGAAGAGTTGCCGGCAGATCGCGTAAGCCAAGATCGCATGGAGTCTGTTGGGTACGTCGGACACGGTGATGATCCCCCGGCTCAGTTCGTAGAGATACCCCTCCTGCACATGAGCGTGCTCGAATTCCTCGAGGCTCATCCGCCGGCCGTGGTCGGCGGGGCCGATCTTGATCAAGGTCTTGCCCATCGGTTGGGTTTCCTCGCCTTCGGGGTGTCTCAGCGTGCGACCGAGATTTCCAGGGGGATTTCCAGGCGGGCCGGGGCCAGGCAGAGGCGGTCGTTGCAGGCTTGGTAGCTCAACTGAAGGTTCACGCGGATCATGCCGGGCTTGGCGTCGGAGGCGAGCCGGATCCGGACGGTCAACGGCACTTTCCCTTCGTAGAGCGACACCTTTTCGGTGCCGGTCGACTCGAGGACCTTGGCCTCGCCAGCCGGGTATGTGACCTTGACCAGGGTGGCCATTGGCTCGGATGTCCGATCGATCGTGAGCGTCGTGGGCTTCAGTTCGGGGACGCCAGTGGGGTTCGCGTAGAGATGCCAGCCGTCCTGGATCGTGAGCGAGACCTCAACGTCGAGCTCGCCGCCGGGGGCGATCGGGCCTGCCGCGCGGGCCGTGGCCGTGACCACGCTGGGCTTCGCGGGGTCGGGTGTGGCGGCGACCGGCAACCCGGGGACGCTCGCGCCCGGTCCCTGGTCGAGAGAACGCTCCAGGGCCATCAGCATCATGGGCATCGCGAAGCCGCGCTCGGACATTATCGTGCTGAACGCGCCGAGCGCCTTGGCCGCGTGGTCCCGGTAGGACGATTCGCCGGTGGCGCGGTGGAGCTCCAGCAGGTCGAGGATGGCGATGCTGTTGCCGCTGGGCAGGGCGTTGTCGAAGGGGTCCTTGGGTCGAGCCAGCAGGCTCTCGTGCCCCTCGGCGGTGAAGAAGAACCCGCCTTCCTCACGATCCTCGAAGTCGGCGAGCATCCGGTCGGTCAGGGCCCGGGCCTCGCGCAGCCAGCGAGCGTCGCCGGTCGCGGCGTGGAGCTGGAGCAGGCCATAGGCCAGGAAGGCGTAATCCTCCAGGTAGGCCGGCAGCTTGGCCTGGCCGAGTCGATAGGTGCGCAGCAGTCGGCCGTCGGGTTTGCGGAGCTTGGCCAGGAGGAACTCGGCGGCTTTCTCAGCGGTTTGCCGGTACTTCTCGACACGGAGGACGCGGTAGCCATCGGCATAGGCCGCGATCATCAGGCCGTTCCAGCCCGTGAGGACCTTGTCATCGCGCAACGGCGCGGGCCGCTTCTCGCGAGCGGTCAGCAACCGGGCGCGCAAGGGAGCCAGTCGGGCTTCCATCTCATTCGGGGTGGTCTGGAGTGCCTCGGCCTGCTCGGCGCGCGACTTCGGCTCGAGGAGGATGTAGCGGCCGCCCTCGAAGTTGGGCTCGCCGGTCAGGCCGTAGACCCGGGCGAAGGTGGTGGTCTCCGGACCTTCGCCGAGTACCGACTTCACCTCGTCGATGGTCCAGACGTAATACGCCCCTTCCTCGCCTTTGGTCTCGGCGTCGAGGGCCGAATAGAAGCCGCCCTCCGGCGCAGTCATGCTCCGCTCGATATACGCGAAGGTGGCCTCGGCCTCGGCGCGCCATCGCGGGTCCTTCGTGACGGCGAAGGCCATCAAGTGCGCGGAGGCGAGCTGGGCGTTGTCGTAGAGCATCTTCTCGAAGTGGGGCACGGTCCAGAATCGGTCGGTGGAATAGCGATGATAGCCACCGCCGAGATGGTCGCGGATTCCGCCTCGTGCCATCCGGTCGAGCGTCATCTGGACCATCGCCAGCGGGCCGGGCTCGGGCTGGGCGCCGGGGGCTTTCGCGGCGGCTCGGCGGACGTGCTGATCGAGGAGGAACACGAGGTTGACCGGCTCGGGGAACTTGGGCCGGCGCGGGTTGCGAGGATTGAAGCCGAACCCGCCATGCTCGGGGTCGAACTGGCGCGTCAGCTCGGCCAGTCCGTCGGCGGCCCAGGTTCGGGCCAGAGGCAGCCGGCGCTGACCGCCCGAGGCCTGGAGCTGCTTTCGCGCGGCGTCGGTCAGGAGGTCGGCCGACTTCTCAAGCTCGGCCCGCTGATCCCTCCAGGCGTCGCCGACCACCTTGACGATGTTGAGGAACCCGGAGGATCCCTGGCGAGCGCGCGGGGGGAAGTAGGTGCCGCCGAAGAAAGGCCGGCCGTTGGGGGTCAAGAACATCGACATCGGCCAGCCGCCGGGCCCGAGAGCCTGGAGCGCGGCCATGTAGATCTGGTTGAACGTCCGGGCGCTCCTCGCGGTCGACCTTGATGCAGACGAAGCGGTCGTTGAGGACCTTGGCGATCTCGGCGTCTTCGAAGCTTTCACGTTCCATGACGTGGCACCAGTAGCACGAGCTGTAGCCGATGGAGAGGAAGATCGGCTTGTTCTGGGCCTTGGCCCTGGCGAACGCCTCGGGTCCCCAGGGGTACCAGTCCACGGGGTTGTGGGCGTGCAGCAGGAGATAGGGGCTGGTTTCTCGGGCCAGGCGGTTAGCCGGCCGATCCTCGCCCTGGCCCCGGGCGCAGGACATTGAGCCCAGGCTCAGGATCATCAAGGCGAGGATCGTCGGCCGGTGAAGCGTCGGAGTCCGCGGGTGCATCGCCAGTTCCTTCCGCGGGAGCGCGGTCGCGGGAGCGCGAGCGCCCGCAGAGCCGCGCCGGCTCGCGATGACGCCCTCGCCTTGGGTCAGCTCGGCGCGGGAAGCGGTCCCTGGACGTTGATTCTACGCGGTGGCCGGTGGTACTCCAATCGGGGAGATCGGGCTGTGGGTCGGCGCAGGTCCTCAGAATCCGCCGAAAGGCTGACCGGGTGCTCTCCGATTTCGAACCAGTTCGCTCATCAAGGTCCACTGGCCCGGGCGCGACCCGACGGCATGACCTTGACCCTGGCCATGTCTTCGAAGGGCTCGGTCAGTCCGTCATGTGTGACCTTGACCTTGCAAGTCGCGACCTGAGGGTCGTCGCTGATGACGTCGACGACGATCCCCATGATGAGCTCCTGCTGTGGCCCGAGTTTTTTGATCCCATTGCCCTGATCGTCCACGAACGTGACTTGATCGCCGGTGGGCAGCCCGGTGATACCGGGTGGGCAGCCGGCGGTCTCCAGGGCCTTCAGGTTCTTGGAGAGGGTCGCGGTCAACAAGATATTGGTAGCCTCTTTGGTGCCATAGTTCCGCAGGCGAATCTGGAACGTGGTCTTGCCGCCGACATCCACGACGCGGAGGCGTTCACTCACGACGAGGTCGACATCGGGCAAGCCGCGGACCTCGGTACTCGCGCTGGTCCGGGCCTGGAGGTCCCCTTCGCCGCGGGCTTCGGCATTGATGTCGTAAAAGCCGACGCCCCCCATGCGGATCTGGAAGTCGAGCGTCATCGGCTTGGCACCGGGCTCGATCCGGTCCAGGAGCCACTGGAGGCGACGGGTCTACGTCGTCATAGCGGGCCCCTGGAGGAAGAGGCTGGAGCAACCGCCCGTTGACCGGCAGGGTCGCGATGACCCGGACCTTCCGCGCGGGCGCCGTGCCGGGGTTCTCCACCTTGATCTCGTAGGGGGCGACCGTGTCGGTGTAGCGTTCCTTGGGTGCGGTGAGGGTGATTTGAAGCTTGGGCTGGACGACCGTGACGGTCTTGATGCTCACGGCCTTTTCCTTCTCTTCCTTGACGTCGGTGATGACGTCACTGGCTGGTGGCGGTGACCGTGCACGACTGGTCGCCACCCTGGATCGCGTTAACTTCGAGGGGGTCGAGCTCCTCGCGCTGATTGGGTGCCAGCGCGGGGAGCGTCAGCTCGAGCGTCTGCTCGTCGCTCTTTTCGCCGGAGCCATGCCGGAATCCGGGGCTCAGCTTCGCCCGGATCGTGACCTTCCGCGCCGGTCCGTCGCCGATGTTGGTCACGGCGATCTTGAACGAGACGGGCTGTCCCTTGAGGACGGTGACCGCGCTGGGGGTCTGGTCGACCTTGAGCAGCGGCTTGAAGACCTGGCTCCTCGACTTGCTCGCGACCTGGAACCAGACCGTCGCGGCGTGGTCGAAGGGGCCCGTCTTGACCGGCTTCACTTTCACCAGGATGACTTTCTCGGAACCGGCGGGCAGCACGTCGATCGACCAGCTCAGGAGCGAATCCTTCCGGCCGGACGTCTCGGGCTGACTGGAGACGAACTCGAGACCGTCGGGAAGCGTGTCGTGGACCTTGACGTTGATCGCCTCGGAGCTTCCGGAGTTCCTGACGAGGAGCCTCAGGGTCGCCGGCTGGTTCAGGTTCATGCCCGCGGGCGCCTGGACGTCGACGGTGACGGCGACCGACTGCTTCCCCAGGGGGATGCGATCGGTCGAGAGGGTGTCGCGGTCGGGATCGATGGCCAGCCCGCCGCCCGCGGGGGGCGTGACGGCCGATTCCGTGCCCAGGGGTTTCGCCTCGCGGCCAGCCGGCGTGGGGTCAGCCGGCGGGTTCGCGTTCTGCGCCGTCCCTTCGGTGCGCATCGAGCGCCGGGTCGGGTTTCCGGATACGTGCATGAGGTGCGGTCTGGGTGGGCTCCGGTTTCGCCTTTTCGCCCGATTCGGGCGAATCGTCGCCGGACGGAATGTCGCTCGGGATATCGAGAGGCGAACTGGGCGGACCGAGAGATCCGGTTTCCGGGCCCGGAGGTCCTTGACCATCGCTCTGACCGCGCACCGCCGGAATGGCCGGCGACGCTAACAGGATCATCCCCAGTATCAGTAAGAGTCGCCGGCCCATGGATCGATCCCCTCCTTGGGAACGGCCCCGGTGGACACCACGCGTCAAAATCGTTGGATCCTCGACGCCGCCTCGAGACAGGGCGACCAGACGGCGACCGATAACCCGTCCCGGCCGCATGCGCACGTGGAGCGCGGACCGAGAGGCTGGCGAACCGAGCCGCGCGGATTGATAACAGATCGGCCCGAATCGAGGAAGGTCAAATTGCGAAAACCCGGTCTGGCGGCATCCGCTCATGTCGATCGTTTGCTCCTGGAGTTCGTGCCGGACCACGATCTCGGCCCACGTGTCAGACGAGGGCAACACGAAGACCAGCGTCGCGACCATCCGGTGGAGCTTCTCATCATCGCCATGAGCCGGGTCGATCGATCTCGCCCAAAGCCTGGCTGAGTTTTTCCAGATGTCGTCTTTGGCATCAAAGTCGCCTCGCCCCGATACGGAGAGCCGAGCCGCCCGAGCACGGGATCGTGGCATTAATTGGCACTAAATGCCAATCTTTCGAAGCCTCGCCATCGCCGATCCCTAAGACCTGGAATGACTTCGGGTGGGGTCCGGGAAGGGGTCGGTACAGTCCGGTCGCGGGCGGCACGGACCACGGACGCCGGTCGAAATCCGGATCGCGATTGGTTCCAATTCTCCTCATACTATTTAGTATGCCACAACTTTTCAAATCCGTTAACGCATCGCGCGCGTTTTCGGGGTTTCGGCCACCCTAAGTTTCGACAGTTGCGGCGGATAGGGAAATCCGCAAAAAAAAACGATCGTGCGATTAGCCGAGATTCCGAAACCTTTCGCGTACGTGCTACGCGACCACCCGATCTTTCGATCACCGATCACCATCGACCGCAGCCAGATGATCCGTCGGCCCTGCCCTGACCTGGCGAATGGACCGACCCGCATGATTTCGAAATGAGATCCTCGTCCTGCCGCTGATCTCGGCCGAGTCCCGAAGGAATCAGCCGGGTTGGTGTACTGAGAGTCTGTCCCAGAAGCCCCGGAGGGGGCGTCAGCACGTAGCCAGGGGCGTCACAGGCCATTGCATTTATCTCGTAAATTGCTCAGCGACAAAGAGTTTCGGCCTGTGGAACGGGTCGAACTCGTCCCCGCGGGCGTAACCCCCGTCGGCGCCAAAACATCCGTCGGGACTACAGGCCTTTATGTTTCGCTGGGATAGAGACTTACGACACAAATGCAATTTCCCGGTGAGCCCCTGGGGTGAGAATCGCCAAATCAACCTCCGCCTTTTTCACCACGGCGCCCCGACCCAAGTCCGGGCGATGCCCGGACTTGGGTCGGGGCGCCGTGGTGGGTTCGGCGGTCTGGACCGGTCCAGGGGCTGACGCCCCTGGCTACGTGCTGACGCCCCCATTCGGGGGCTCAAATAGCTTCTGGGACAGACTCTTACGTCCGCGGCATGTCCGACGCGCCGGAGATCGAGGTCTTCTGTGGCGGGATCAACGCCAAGACGTCGACCGCCGCCGCGCTGTGGCGCCAGGGGAACCTGCTCCCCTACGGGTTCGATGTCTCCCCCGATGAGATGAACGAGTGGGGCCGGGCCCTGCTCGTCAACGCGATCCGCTATATCTCCCGGTTCACCGAAGATCGAGCGATCATGCAGACCGCCTCGCCGTTCGCGGGACAAGCAATCATCACGAGGCCCCGCATCGAGGAGGTCATCAGGCGCGGTGACGGCTGGTGGGATCACCTCAGGTCGTACCTCGACCAGAACGCCCTGGCCGCCGCGGGCATCAAGGATCTGGCGGGTTTTGCGAAGTGGTACCCGACGGTCCGCGATTATCTCGCCTCCGATGGCGAGGGGCTCTTGAAGGTGGATGAGGATGCCAGGGCGATGCAGATCCATCCGGGCCGCCGCGAGTTCTTCGATCGAGCCATCGCCGACCTGGGCCAGCCGGGAAAGGAGGCCGAGCGTGCCCGACGGATGCTGGAACGCTACGCCCCCGGAGGGCCCGGCCCCGGTGCGAACGCTCAGGCGTGGGCCGATTGGTGGCGGACGAACGCGGACGATCGCTTCTTCGGCGAAGTCGGCGGCTATCGGTGGTATCTCGACCCGCTGGCCAAGGCGCGCGGCGTGCCGACGGCCCGGCTGCGCGGGCCGGCGCGGGCTAGCCGTTGAAACCCGTTATTCTCCGGACCGGGTCTTGATCGGCGAGCCGGAGACGGATGAATTTCAGCGCCTGAAGGGCGGAATGTCTGGGAGTGGTGTGCGGACGGGCATGCGGCCGATCATTACAATCAGTCGCCAGTGGATGATCCGCAGGGCGTCCCGGCCGGACCGGCCTCCGAGCGTGGTGGTGATGTCCAGGCCGTTTGATGCGACGCTACGGAAGCGGATCGCGATGGAGCCGGTGGAAGGGCGCCGCTTCTCGCACATCCTTCTCCGCTCAGCCGCCGATCTTTGGCCCGACGCCCGCGGGGATCCGAGCTGACGCCGGAAGTGAAACGGAAAGGTTGTTCGGGCACTTGCCATGGCCAAACGGAAACCAAGCTCCGGAAAGATCAAGCGGCGAAAGGCGCCAGACGACCCAGAACCGACTATGACAGTCCGTGGAAGGAGGCGCTGGATCGTTACTTCGAGCACTGCATGGCCTTCTTCTTTCCGTAGGCCCACGCCGAGATTGACTGGACGCGCGGTTATGAAATGCTGGACAAGGAACTCCAGCCGATCGTCCGGCAGGCCAAACGGGGCCGGCGGTACGTCGACAAGCTGGTCAAGGTCTGGCTCAAGAGTGGAGAGGAACGATGGCTCCTGATTCATGTGGAGGTGCAGACCGCGAAGGAGGGCGACTTCCCCAAGCGGATGCACGTCTACAACCACCGCATCTTCGACCGCTATGATCGCGAGGTGATCAGCCTGGCGATCCTGGCCGATGACGATCCCGACTGGCGACCGAGCCAGTACGAGTACGGCCGCTGGGGCTTCCATACCCGGACGACGTTTCCGATCGTCAAACTCCTGGACTATGCACCCGACGATCAGGCGCTGGAGGTGAACCCGAATCCGTTCGCGATGGTGGTGCTGGCCCACCTCAAGACCCTGGAGACGCGGCGGTCGCCGGCCGACCGGTACGCCTGGAAACTGCGGCTGGTCAAGGGGCTGTACGAGCGCGGGATGGATGCGGAAGAGATCCGACAGTTGTTCCGGTTCATCGACTGGATCATGGAGCTACCGGAGGAACGAGACCGGCTATTCTGGCAGGAGATCACCATGTACCAGCAGGAGAAGCTTATGCCGTTCGTCACGATTGCGGAACGGGTCGGCATGGAAAAGGGCATCAAGCAGGGCATCGAGCAGGGCAAGGAAGAGGGCTTGCTCGAAGGCATTCTCAAAGGCATTGAGGCATGCCTGGAACTGAAGTTCGGTGCCGAGGGCCTGGAGTTGATGCCGGAACTCCGTGAGATTCACGACCATGAATTGCTGAGTCGGATTCTGACTGCGATTGGGACTGCGGCCAGCCCGGACGATCTGCGCCGGGTCTGGACGCGGAAACGCCGATCGAAGACACGGAAGCCCGCTTGATCGCCGTGAGCCGGCCACAATGGCCAAGGACGATTCCCGCGCCGCGCCGATCCGGTCGGCGACGGTGAGTAGGACCGTCCGTCGGGTCAGGGAAGAGGTCTCACGGCGATCGATTGGCCCCGCTGGGGAAGTGCGGCGTGCCCGTGGGCCGTCGCCTCGCCGGGCGGAGCCAGGGCCCAGCGATCCGGTCGATTCGAGCCGGAAGGGGACGATCCGGCAACTTCCCCAAGGGATGGACGGCCCGAGACGCCGTCGCGTATCATCCATCAGGGAGTGAAGCCCGAAGAACCGACGCGGCGAGGGATCGATGCCCAAGATCTTCCTCTCCTACCGGCGCCAGGACTCGGCCGGCGTGGCCGGCCGGATCTACGACCGTCTGCGCGCTCGCTTCGGTGACGACGCCATCTTCATGGACATTGATGCCATTCCCTTCGGCCTCGACTTCCGGGAGCACATCAGCTCGGCGGTCAACCAGTGCGACATCCTGCTCGCCGTGATCGGGCGGAACTGGGCGGGCGAGACCGGCACTCCCCGGCGGATCGACGATCCGCGCGACTTCGTGCGAATCGAGATCGAATCCGCGCTGGAGCGAAACATCCCCGTGGTCCCGATCCTGATCGACCATTCCCGGATGCCGGGCGAGGCGGACCTGCCGCCGTCGCTGGCCGGGCTGGCCTACCGCAACGCGCTCGATCTGGATCCGGGCGGGATTTCCACCCCCATGTCAACCGGCTCATCAAAGGGATCGAACGCCTGTTTCCGCAGGCAAAGCCCGCCATCGCGACTCCGCCGCGTCAGCCGAAAGAACCGGCCGATGTGATCCTGACGCCCAGGGAACAGGACCCGAGCCCAAAGCCAAAGCCCGTCGATGCCGCCCAGCGACCCAAGGCACCAGCGGCCCCCAAGCCTCAGCCGGATCGAACCCCGATTGCTGCCGATCCCGTCCCGCCGCCGAAAGGGAAGCTCCCAGGCACCGGCGGCTCGAAGTCCGAGGTCCAGGCCACGCCCGGCAGTGCGACCGGGTCAAAGTCCGCCTCGGGACCCTCTCGGGCCGGTCCGCGCGCGCAGGAGGCAACCGTCGCGAGTTCGCTCCCCGGCGCTTCGCCGACGCGACGTAGCGTACCGGGGCTTCGAGTCTACCTGACCGTGCTGCCCCTGCTGGCTGTCCTGGGCATCATCATCTACATCGTCACCGACACCGGCACCGTCAAGGTCACCGGCACGGACCCCAACCTGGTCGTCCGGATCGACGGCGGCCGCGGGATCCGGATCGAGAACCTGGGCGAGCCCCTCACCCTGCGGACCGGCCCGCACGACCTCGAGGTCAAACGGGGTGACCTGATCGTAAAGACCCAGAAGTTTCAGATCCAGCGCGGGCGGGAAACGCCGCTGAAAGTGACCTACATTCCCAAACCGCCTCCCACCGAGCCAGGCAGTAACCAGGAGGCGGAACCTCCCAGCCCCAGTGTCGCTAGCGAATTCAAACCAATAACTTCCACGATCCACGTTGAATCTCCCAAGCCTGCGCCACCATCGCCCAAGGCCGAGTCACTCGGGATGAAGCTGACCCTGATCCCGGCGGGCACGTTCCAGATGGGCTCGACCGACGCGGAGAAGGATGCCGAGAGTAATGAAAAACCCCAACACGAGGTCCGGATCACCCGGCCCTTCTACCTGGGTGTCCACGAGGTCACGCAGGGCCAGTACCAGGCGGTGATGGGCCAAAACCCTAGCCAATTTAAGGGGTCGGATGACCTGCCAGTTGAAACGGTCTCCTGGCTGGACGCGGTAAAGTTCTGCAACAAGCTGAGCGAGCGAGAAGGCCGGAAACCTTATTATCATATCGACGGCGGCGCAGTCACCATCGCTGGCGGCGAGGGCTACCGTCTTCCCACCGAGGCGGAATGGGAATATGCCTGCCGTGCGGGGACCACGACGCGGTATTCCTTCGGCGATGACGAGAACGCATTGGGCCAGTATGCATGGTATCATACTAACTCGGGCATTCAGACGCACCCGGTTGGGAAGAAGCAGCCGAACGCCTTCGGGCTGTACGACATGCAGGGGAATGTCTGGGAGTGGTGCTGGGACGGGTATGATGGTGATTATTACAAGCGATCGCCTGCGGATGATCCGCGGGGCTTCGAGCTGGCCGCGAACCGGGTGTTCCGGGGCGGGAGCTGGTGACTACGGCCCGCAGAACGCGCGGTCGGCGTACCGGTTCGGGTACACTCCGGGGTCCGGGACAACGACCTGGGCTTCCGCGTCGCCCGAGTTCAGTCCAGTCGTTGAGTTTGGTTAGGTTCAGGTCAGTGAGGGGGAGCGATTCCGGGATGGCGCAGGCATGGCTGGCGGTGCGGCGGAGCCGCAGGGCGGAGCCCAGCCGGCCGATGCCGGAGCCATCCCGGAATCGTGGGAGACGGTGGAGTTCTGGGGGCCTTCCTCCGCCCCAAAATCCATGATATGCATGGATGCATGCAATAGTATGCTGTGGAAGACAACGGATCAGACGCCGGAGGAATCGCCGTGAAGACCGTAGCTTGGACAGAAGCCACTTCGTGGGACGAAGTGTTGAGGCAGGCGGGACAAGAGGATGTGCTCGTCTTCCGCGATGGACATCCCGTGGTTCTCATGACGCCGTTAGATGATGACGATCTCGTATGGTACGCACGGGAGCACGACCCTGCGTTCCTGGCCTCGCTGGCGGAGGCACGCCGCCAGGTCGCAGAGGGAAACACCGTGAGTCATAGCGACTTGAAGAAGGAATTCGGCCTGGATTGAACCGGATAATCTGTAGGGTGGGTCGAGCCGCGATTCATCGCGGCGAGGCCCACCGAATGCTCGGCGGTGTTTCGGTGGGCCTCAGGCCGCCGAGCGGCGTTCGACCCACCCTACAACTCTGAGTCAGAGCGAATGCCTCTCGCCTTCAATCCCCGCCGTCAGTCGGTCAGCGACGGCATCGGGATTCTCGTCCGGCCCCACCGGGAATGCCCGGACTTCCTCCAGCCCGCGGAACCAGGTGGCCTGGCGCTTGGCGAACTGTCGGGAGCGGATCTACCGTGAGGTGTTCGGTGGGCCTCACGCCGCCGAGCGGCGTTCGACCCACCCTACAGCTCTGAGTCAGAGACGACCTGAAGAAGGAATTCGGCCTGGATTGAACCGGATAGTTGTGTAGGGTGGGTCGAGCCGCGATTCATCGCGGCGAGGCCCACCGAATGCTCGGCGGTGTTTCGGTGGGCCTCAGGCCGCCGAGCGGCGTTCGACCCACCCTACAACTCTGAGTTAGAGCGAATGCCTCTCGCATTCGATCCCAGCCGCCAGTCGGTCAGCGACGGCATCCGGATCCTCGTCCGGCCCCACGGGGAACGCGCGGACTTCCTCCAGCCCGCGGAACCAGGTCGCCTGGCGCTTGGCGAACTGTCGGGAGCGTGTCTGGATGCGGTCGATCGTCTCGTCGAGGGTCGCCTGGCCGGCGAGCATCGCGATGACCTCGCGGTAGCCGATCCCCTGCGCGGCGACCGGGCTCAAGGGTCGCGCGCCGGCCTGGAGAGAGCACACCTCTTCGACCAGGCCGGCGTCGAAGAAGCCACGCACGCGACGGTTGATCCGGTCATAAAGGTCGGGCGCGGGAGTTCCATCGCGTAGACCTGGACGCCGGCCGGCGCCGGGCGTTGATGCTCGACCTGCAACGTACTAAGTGGCCGGCCGGTCAGCTCGATCACCTCGAGGGCGCGGACGATCCGCCGCCGGTCGTGGGGATGGAGCCGCGCCGCGGTCGTCGGGTCGAGGGCCGCCAGCCGGGCATGGAGCGCGGCGTCGCCGGTCGCCTCGGCCTCCTGCTCCAGCCGGCGCCGCAGGTCGGGATCGGAGCCGGGTCCCGCAAACAAACCGCGCAGGAGCGCCTTGAGGTACAGTGCCGTGCCGCCGACGAACAGCGCCCGATGGCCGCGAGCTTCGATCGCCGAGATGGCCTCGGCGGCCCAGTCGCGATAGTCGGCCACGCTGGCCGATTCCCACGGCTCGATCAGGTCGATCAGGTGGTGCGGGATCCCGCCACGCTCCGCCAGCGTCGGCTTGGCCGTGCCGATGTCCATGCCCCGGTAGATCGTCATCGAGTCCATCGCGACGACCTCGGCACCCAGCCGGCGCGCCAGCGCCACACCGACGGCCGTCTTGCCCGAGGCCGTGGGACCTGTCAGGTAGATCACTCGTTGAAAGGGGTTTTCGTCCATCGGCCGGTTCAGGGAAGGATGGAAACGGCCCTCCTGGGCTCGCGCCTTTCCCGACAGTATCATCCTTTCTGGTCAAGAGCGGAATCTCACGCCCGGAGGGAGGGAGGGACAGGCGGTGCGATCATTCCTGTGGTACAGCCTCGCCGCTCTCGGCGAGATCGGCGGCTGCTTCGCCTTCTGGGCCTGGCTCCGCATGCAGAAGAGCCCGGTCTGGCTGGCGCCGGGAATCGCGGCCCTGATCGGCTTCGCCCTCGCACTGACGAGGATCGATGCGAGCCATGCCGGGAGGGCCTATGCGGCGTATGGTGGCATCTACATCGTCGCATCGATGGGCTGGCTCTGGGCGGCCGAAGGCGTCAGGCCCGACCGCTGGGATTGGATCGGTGCCGGTATCTGCCTGCTCGGGACGGCCGTGATTCTGTTCGGCCGGCGAATCTTCTCAATCCCGTAGGTCAGGCTTCTCAGTCTGAAAAGGCCAGCTCGTCAATCTGGAACGTCTGACGGGGCCAATTCGTCGGGCTGGAAAGCCTGACCTACTGACTGGCGTAAGACCGCGTCGTGCCAGCGGCGCACGCTCATCATGTCGAAGCGTTCCCCGCTAAAGACGACTTGCGACACGGTCTTCTTCCCAGTGTTGCTTTCGCGCTTCAGGTAGGTGGTCACGTCCATCCAGCGGATCTGGCCGTCGGGGCTACGGATCACCAGCATCACCGGGTAAGTTTGCTGCTGCCAGTAGCTCGCCCAATGGGCGTTCTTGATCTGGAAGATCTCGGCACGATCGCGCTGTCGCTTCGCCAGATAGGAGTCGCCGGATTTGAGCTGCAAGTACAATCGCTTCCCCGAAGCCCGTCCCTGGTCGTCCTTGAATTCGATCTCGCCGTCGATGCCATGATCACTCTTGGGGGATCTGCGAAAGATCTGTCCGGCCTCCTCGGCGATGGCAAAGGCGTGGCCCACAAGGATCAGCTCCCGGGTCTCGTCATCGATCACCGCCTGGACTTCCTCCTGGAGCTTGCGTGATTCCTCTCTAACCTCCGGCGAGGTGAACCTCACCTCCATCGCATCGCGTAACAGGATCGGCTTGCCACAATCGGGACAGAAGACCTTGCCCTTGCCACCGGGGGTTAGAGCCTTATCTATCGTGGACCGATCGGGGAACGGCTTGCCGAAGGATTCGCACTTCTTGTTCCCGCAGGTGTAATGCCGCAGGCGTACCACGTTCTCAGCGTGCTGCGCGAGGTGATCGTGGACGTAACGCAGGAAGACGACGCGGGAGTTTTCGTCCACCGCGGGTTCAAAATAGACCTCCAGGCGCGAGGTGCCCTCGGCTTCGCGATGGAGCTTGAGGCCCAGGCCCGCGCCGGTTTGGGTCTTGAAGTCGGCGGCATCTTTCCAGAGATGGTCGGTTTCAAATACCACCGTGTGATGCAACCGCACGACCAACATAGCGTAGATCTCTTCGACTGGGCCGGTGAACCGGTAGGTCACCAGTACGCTGGGGTGACTGCGCTGTTCCGGGCGCTCGCGGCGGTAGTAGTTGGGGAAAGTCAGGAGTGCCGAACCGTCGCAGGGCTGGCGCAGACACCAGGCGCGGCTGATGCAGATCTCATGCAGCGCTCGCAGGACGACGGACTCATCTTCGGCCGGTAGGCGTTCAAAGTCCTGATAATCGAGCGCCCCGGTCAGCATCTCGTCCTCGCGGATGCAGCCCAGCTCCTGCGGATGCTTCCGCACCTTTCTCACCAGCGCGGCGGCGTACCGGCTCAGCATCTCTGGCCGCAGCAGGATGAACCCGCCGAAGTCCAGACGCTGGATCATGCCCGGACCCGCGAGCAGGCTCACCACGGTCTCCATCTCCGCCAGCTCGAATCGAGTACCCTGAAGCACAGATCCATCCGCTGCTTCAGCTCGGCGAGGCGGATGAGCACCAGGCCACTGTCGCGCAGTCGCAGGATCTCCAGTTTCATGCGGAGGTAGAGCGCAGGGGAGGTGGTCTCGGGGAAGCTCTTCCAGTCGATCGCCTTCACTATGGCCTGGCGCAGCGCGTCGCAACCCTCCCCTGTCTTGGCGCTGGTCTCGTGCAATGGGCCAGTGAACTGGCGCTCTTCGATGAATCGATCCATGACGGCGCGGCTGACCACTAGTCCGCCCCGGTCGATCCGCCCGGCGGCGAGCAGTTTGACGAAGGGTTTTCGTGCCGCCTTCCGGAGGTCGCGGTCCCACTGGCCGAGTCCTTCGAGAGGATTCTCGTTCTGGGGGTTGAAGACTAGCACGGCTGCCGCTGTGTCGTCCATGAAGAGCTGGTGGACCAGGCGGTAGTCGACCTGTCCGGCGAAATCCCACAACCAGATCTCGCATTCCGAGCCATCCTCTTTCGAGACGTCTGGCAGCGTCCACTGCATGGCCCAGACGCCGTCGGTAGACGAGTTGCGTTCTTCGTCCTTGATTCCCAGGGCGAGATAGCGCGCCAGTCCGGTCTTGCCCACGCCGGAGTCGCCGACGAGGAGGACCTTGGCGTTGGTGTATTGGTGCTGCTCGGGAGCGTCGGCCTCGGAGGGGAGCGTCGGCTGGCCGGCGAGCGGCGGGGAGACCAACTCGCGAAGGTCCCACACCCGCATCACGCCGTTGAAGGCGCCAGAGAACGCAGTCTTGCCATCGGCGCTCCAGGCCACGCTCCAGACCGAACCGGAGTGGCCTTCGAGGACGCAGAGGCACCGACCCGTCGCGACGTCCCAGAGGCGGACCGTCCGGTCGTCGGAGCCGGAGAGGGCGCGAGACCCGTCCTCGCTCCAAGCCACGCACCAGACGGCCGCGGAGTGGCCTTCGAGGCTGCGGAGGCATCGCCCGGTCGCGACGTCCCAGAGGCGGACCGTCCGGTCGTCCGAGCCGGAGAGGGCGCGAGACCCGTCCCCACTCCAAGCCACGCTTCGGACAGCTGCGGAGTGGCCCTCGAGCGTGCAGAGGCAATTCCCGGATTCGACGTCCCAGAGGCGGACCGTCCGATCACCCGAGCCGGAGAGGGCGCGAGACCCATCCTCGCTCCACACCACGCTCATGACAGGGCCGGAGTGGCCTTCCAGTACGCGGAGACAATGCCCGGACTCGACGTCCCAGAGGCGGACTGTCCGGTCGCCGGAGCCGGAGAGGGCGCGAGTCCCATCCTTGCTCCAAGCCACGCTCCGGACCGAGTCGGAGTGGCCTTCGAGGGTGCGGAGGCATCGCCCGGATTCAATGTCCCAGAGGCGGACCGTCCGGTCATCCGAGCCGGAGAGGGCGCGGTCCCCATCCCGGTTCCACGCCACGCTCGAGACGGATCGGGAATGGTCTTCGAGTATGCGGAGGCATCGTCCGGTCTCGACGTCCCAGAGGCGGACCGTCCGGTCATCTGAGCCAGAGAGGGCGCGGGTTCCGTCCCCGCTCCATGCCACGCTCCGGACGGATCGGGCGTGGCCTCCGAAGGCGCGGAGGCATCGCCCGGACTCAATGTCCCAGAGGCGGACCGTCCGGTCATCCGAGCCGGAGAGAGCGCGGTCCCCATCTTCGTTCCAGGCCACGCTTCGGACGGAGTCGGAGTGGCCTTCGAATACGCGGAGGCAGGAGCCTGACTCGAGATCCCACAGCCGCACCGTCCCGTCCGCCGAGCCGGAGAGGGCACGTGCCGCCTCCTCACCCCAAGTCACACTGCTGATGGATCCGGCGTGGCCTTCGAGGGTGCGGAGGCAGGCCCCGTTCTCGACGTCCCACAGTCGCACCGTCCCGTCCGCCGAGCCGGAAAGGGCGGCGGGTTCCGTCCCCGCTCCATGCCACGCTCCGGACGGATCGGGCGTGGCCTCCGAAGGCGCGGAGGCATCGCCCGGACTCAATGTCCCAGAGGCGGACCGTCCGGTCATCCGAGCCGGAGAGAGCGCGGTCCCCATCTTCGTTCCAGGCCACGCTTCGGACGGAGTCGGAGTGGCCTTCGAATACGCGGAGGCAGGAGCCTGACTCGAGATCCCACAGCCGCGCCGTCCCGTCCGCCGAGCCGGAGAGGGCACGCTCCCCGTTCCCGCTGAAGGCCACACTCAGGACGGAATCGGCGTGTCCCTCAAGTACTCGGAAGCAGCGGCCGGAGTTGACATCCCAGAACCGCACCGTCCGATCCTCAGAGCCGGAGAGGGCGCATCCCTCGTCATCGCTCCATGCCAGGCTATTGACGGGTCCGGTATGGCCCTCGAGGATCCTGAGGCATCGCCCGCTCTCGATGTCCCACAGCCGCACCACGTTGCCCCAGGAGCCGGAGAGGGCACGGGTTCCGTCCGAGCTGATGGCGACGGAAGAAACCGGGGCCGTGTGGCCGAGGGAGATGATCTTCTCCTCAAATCGCGTGCGCGTGCCCTCTTGTGGCGCCAGGGGTCGGACCTGGGGCGGACGGCAAGCGTCGAGGAGCTTCACATATTCCTTTTCGCGATCATCCGCGAGCCAGTTGATATAACAGAATTGCGCGAAGGAGCCTTTGATGGGGGCTTCGTCGAGCCGGAGAGGGATGAAGCAACGCTCCATGTTCAGCGGGTCGCGGAACCGAAACGTGCCGGCCTCCAGCCGCGCCCATTCGGAGCCGGATGCATGCGCCGACATGCAGAGCACAAGCACCCGGGACTTTTCCAGCCCCTCTTCGATCTGCCAAGGGATGTGATCGCCGGGGCGGATTTTCCATTCATCGAGCCAGACACGCAATCCGTCCGCTCGGAGCCGCTCCGCAATTGCGCGAACGACCGCCTTGTCCTTGGAGCTGTGGCTCAGGAAGACGTCGTATTGGAAGGCATCAGCCATGATTCACCTCTGCCCTCACGTTCCTCGCCGTCGAGGATCGATGGCCGGATTCCGGTCGTCCCGAAGCTTGACGATGCTCTCATCGAGCCAGACCAGCACCCGGGCCCCCAACGCCTAGACAGGGAGCCATAGCCACAACCCGGCTCAGGAGGGCTCAACCTCGAGGCTGGCTCAGAATGAGGCCGCCGGTCGATAGCCAGTTTAGCCTTGAGATCTACTGGTTCCTAGACCTCGGTCCGACGTGTCCCCAGGGTGCGCCTGCGGCGACCCTGGGCTTTGCTGGGCTACGCCTTCGGCGTACGGACCAGGCATTCCCTGATCCTGAGTATGTTCACCACAGTGGTCGGGAGACCCGCGCCCAGCGCGGTATCAGACGATTGGTAGAGAGTCGCTGTGGCTTGTCGCCGGTTCATCGTCGGCCTCCGCTCGGCGGCCCCTCCGCCGGTCGAGCCAGGCTCCGGTGAACATGAGGAGCGTCGCTACCAGGGCAGCCGCCAGCGGATGACTTCCAGCGATCCGCCGGCTGGTGGGAAGGTCCCACAACTCGACCGACCAGTCGATCATCGGGTTCCGCGAGCTCCACCCCTTGAAGTCTTTGGGTAGGTATTTCACGACCAGGGTCTTGCTGTCGGGCGAAAATGTCATCGTGTAAGGGGTTCGATCGGGATCTCGCCTAGATGGGCGGTCGATCGTACCGGTGAGCTTCCCGGTCGCCGAGTCGAGAAACCGGATCTCATGGACCTCGACGTTGGGAGGGTTGAAGTCGATTTCGAAATCCGCGGCCGTTGGCTGGAATCCGACGGCGAGACGGAGCTTTCTGATCACGGCGTCGATCCCTTGACGCTCAATCGCATCCTCCCGGTCCGACGGCAGGGCCAGGATGTGGCCATCTGGCGAGATCGTCGCCTTGTGAACCTCGGTTTCGTCGAGCCGGATGCGAGGCTTCGATGCGGGTAGGTCGAAGACGTCCACGACGCTGTTGTTGTGCCGCATCGGCATTCGGCGCAAGGTGCCATCCCATGTAGCAACGGCGGCCCTGGAACCGTCCGGGGTGAAGCCCTCTGATGGCCCTTTAAGCACCATACGCGGCGACTCGCCGGAGAGGTCCCAGCACTGGATGCGCGGAGGGTCGGTGTAGCCGCCGAGATCCTCCAGGAGCAGCAGCCGGGCGTCGGGACTGAACCAGAGAATTTCCGGATCGATCAAGGGGTCAAAGGCATCGAGGCGGGTGCGGTTCGTGTTCAGGGCCGCGCGGAGCTGGCCGCTTTTCGCGTCCCGTACCTCGATTTCGACCTCTAGCCCTTCTTTCAGGACGCGGTACGCCAGGAGCTTGCCGTCGGCTGAGAAGGCGACTGGCCCCGAATCCTGCCCTGGCGACTGCGCCGAATCGCTGGACTCGAGTCGTCGTGTCCTGACCTGGCCTCAGCCCCCGGATCGTGGAGGGTGACGTGGCGAAACGCATGTCGCGACGCTCGCTATAAGCCAGCGCGCTTCCGTCCGGCGCGAGGGCCAGGGGCGGACACGCCGGGAACTCGGCCACGACTGTCTCCGCGGCGACGTCCCAGACTGTGACCTGCGACGTCTGGTAATCGGTGGCCCGGCAGAACGCCAGTGTCGATCCGTCCGCCGAAAGCGCATAGTCCGGGGGGGAAGCGACGTGAACCACCAGTTTCCCATCCCGACTCCTTCGAATGAGGCAAGCTCCCGTCCCGTCGCCACTTCGAAGATCGCGAGCGTGACGGTCCGCGTCAACTCAGGACCGAACCGCGGCCCGCCGAGCTGGACGATCAGGTGCCGGCCGTCCGCGGTGAATCGCGGCCAGGTGATTTCCGTGGCCGGCGATGGACCGTCTGGCCCGGCCCTCATCAGCCGGACCAGCACGCGACCCGTCGCCGCATCCCGCACGCAACCCCCCGAAGTACCGTCGGTCACCATGACGCGGCTGTCGGGGGAGAACTCCACGATGCGGGCTTCGTGTTCGGGAAGCACCACCCTCGGGCGAACCTCCTTCGGAGGACCCAGTTCGACGAACGTGGGAGAGAGCAAAACCGCCAGCAAGACACCGACGTGTCTTCTCACGAACCCACGCATCGAGCCCATCCTCCGGCTCCGTTCTCGATCACTCGGCCGACCGAAGATCTCCTGGAATGGGTTGGGTTTCGTGCGTGTGCAAATGATATCCAATTTCCCGGATAAAGCCGGCGGCGGGCGAGGGGTTCCGCCCGGGGCTTATTCCTGCGGCCCTTCAGGCCGCCGGTGGGGTGGCGTGCCGAGGCCCCCGGGTTTCACCCGGGGCTGTGTTCCTGCGGCCCTTCAGGCCGCTGGGTCAGAGAGTCGGGAATCACCTCAAAGCTGGCCGCAGGTCTCGATGACGATCTTGCCTCGCGGCGTCCCGGTTCCCGAGCCCAGGGCTTCGATCGTCTTCACCAGGTCCATGCCGTCGGTCACCTCGCCGAAGACCACGTGCTTGCCATCCAGCCAGTTGGTCACGACCGTGGTGATGAAGAACTGCGAGCCGTTGGTGTTCGGGCCGGCGTTGGCCATGGACAGGAGGCCCGGCCGGTCGTGCTTGAGCTTGAAGTTTTCATCCTTGAACTTATTTCCATAGATGGATTTGCCGCCGGTGCCGTTGTGGTTCGTGAAGTCGCCGCCCTGGAGCATGAACTGCGGGATCACGCGGTGGAACGAGGACCCCTTGTAGCCGAATCCTTTCTCGTGAGTGCACAAGGCGCGGAAGTTCTCGGCGGTCTCGGGCACCACGTCGTCGAACAGCTCCATGGTGATGCGGCCGGAGGGTTTGCCGTCGATGGTGATGTCGAAGTAGACGCGTGGCCTGGCCATTTCCAAGTTCCTTGATTGGGTGCCGATTGCGGATTCGGGTAACCCGCATCGAGTCCGGCCTGGTCGCGGGCACGACAAAGGCATTCGAAGCGGAATGCGGGACGCACGATCCTCAAAGTAACGGCCCGGACCTCACAACTCAAGTTGACCTGGGATCTCGGGCGGTCAGGCCCGTCTGTAGGTGTTTGTGTCGAAACGGCTTGCGACGAATCAGGCCAGAACCGTCGAGACCCTTGTGCCGGCTGTCGGAGCGAGTCGCACTCGGGCGCGGGGAAAACCTGGTTTGGCTGCGAGATTCCGATGACCCGGTCGAGAAGATCCGTTGCCGGTGGGGTCGCGACAAATGTACGATGCAGCGGTCTTGCAGACCCATCTTTGACAGGGGCTCCGGTGCTGGGAGGCGTCGCACGATGAGAACGCGGGTTGCTGGCTTCGGTTATCGACTGACGGGCATACTCGTTCTGGTCGGCGTGGTGATGACGATCCGCGCCGGGCCAGGAGGCGTCGAAGGTGTCTCGCCCGGCCCCGCTGGCGCGGTACTTCCCGAGTCGAGACCTGGTCGCCTACGCCGAGTTCGACGGGGTGGATGCCCATCGCGCGGACTGGGAGAAGACCGCGGCGTACCGGCTCCTGACCGAGACGACGACCGGGGCGATGCTCGAACAATCGGCCGCCCGGCTGCTGGACCTGGTCCTGGCCGGTCGGACGGGGGCCGTCGTGGGGGGGCGCGGACCTGGTCGCGCTGGGAAAGCACGTACTCCGCTCGGGGTGTGCGGTGGGGATCAATCGCGCGGGCGGGGCGGGACCGCCGCGTTGCCTGGCGGTGGTCATTCGGGGCGCGGCGAACGGCAAGGCCCGCTCGATCGTCGATCGGCTGCTGCGGGTCGGGGTGCATCCCCGTGCCCAGGTCACGACCATGGAAAAGCCGGGCGGGCGGAGGGTCCAGTCTCTGGGCGATCCGCGGCGGGGTGGTACTGCGTGGTGGACCGAGGGGGATGACCTGGTCGTGAGCCTGCTGGCTCCGACGGGCGTCGATGCGATCATTTCGGCGCTCGACGGTCATGAGCCCAGCGCGCTGGAGCATCCGCACCCGCGCGGCCCTGGCCCGCAGCGCCGATGAGCCGGGGTTCGTGCCGGTCGGACTGGCGTTCTGCGACCGGACCGCCTTCGGCCCCCTGCCCCGCCCGGCCGTGGCGCTGGGGCTCGACGGGGTCAAGCGGATCGATTACCGATGGGGGTTCCATGGCCGGGCGATCGAGAGCATCGTCGGCGTCGCGGCACCGGCGCCTCGGACGGGAATCCCGGCGTTGTTCGACCCGCCGAGCTTCGATGCGCAGCACCTGCCGTCCCTGCCCTCCGGGCTGGCGGGGTTCACGGTCTTCTCGCTCGATCTGGGCCGAGTCTACGACCAGTTCTTCGCGCTGTTGAAAGTCGAAGTGGGGCCCGGCGCCGCTGATGAGGTTCGGCAGGGCGTTGACCAGACGCTCGGACTGAAACTCCGCGATGAATTCCTGGCTCATCTGGGATCGCGATTCGTTTGCTACACGGTCCCGACGCGGGTGATCGCAGCGACCAACCCTCTGGCCGGCATTGTGCAGGGGATGGTCTTCGTCCCGAAGACATCGATCGTGGTCGAGGTCAAGGACCACGCCGCTGTTGCCAGGGCCCTCGATACCCTGGCTCCGCGAGTCAACCGCGCGATGCGATCGCTGGCCGAGGTGAGCGGCGGGGGCGAGGTCGGCGAGTTCAAGCGGATCAAGGGTGAGGAGAACGGGCGCGTGCTTTCCCTGCCCGCCTCGATCGTGCCGATGGCCGCCGGACTGCGCCCCACCTGGTTACTCGGTCAGAAAGCCATGGTCCTGGCGACCTCGCCCGCGACGGCCCGTCGCGCCCTGGATGTGAAGGAGCGATCCCAGACCGGCGGTCTTCCGCCCGGCGATCCGCTGGCCGAGGTCTTGCAGCAAGTCCCCGATCGCCTGGTGTTTCTCACCGTGGACGACCCTCGGCAATCGATGCTTTGCGAGGTTCTGGTGAGCCTGCCGAACGTGCTGGAGTACGCGGTCCCACGGTGGGTCCAGGGCGTGCCAATCATGGCGCCGCTGCCGACGCCGGGCAACAACGGATCGGAACGAGACGCTCCACGCTCCGCGCGCAGACTGGCGATGGATCCCGAGCTGTTCCCTGAGCCTGAGGCTCTCCGCTCGTTTCTGTTCCCGTCGGTGCATGCGCTGGCGGTAGATGATCAAGGAATCCGGTTGATCTCGCGGGAGGCGTTCCCGTCGTTCAATCCGGCGACGGTGGCTCCAGCCGCCCTCGCGATGATCGTGCCGGCGGTCGGGCTGACCGCCCAGCGGGGCCGTTCGGTTGACAACCTGAAGCAGATCGGGCTGGCGATGCACAACTTTCACGCTGTCAACAACCGGTTCCCGGCCGATGTGCTCGCGAAGGACGGCAAGCCGCTGTTGAGCTGGCGGGTGCGGCTCCTGCCGCAACTGGGACATCAGGCGCTCTACAACGAGTTCCACCAGGATGAGCCGTGGGACAGCCCGCATAACAAGGCCCTGGTCGAGCGGATGCCAGAGGTCTTCGGCATTCCGGGTGCTCCGGTCGAACCTGGCATGACCTGCTTTCGCGGGTTCTCGGGCGAGCATGCGTTCCTCGACCCCAAGGTCCCCGAAGGGGTCGGGCTCGTGTCGATTACCGACGGGACCTCGAATACAATCGCCGTGGTCGAGGCCAGGGAGGCAGTACCCTGGACCAGGCCCGAGAGCGATCTCCCCTTCGGGGGCGACCCGGCCAAGCTCGATGCTATCCAGGCCCTGCGCGGCGAGCTGGGCGGCCATTATCCCGGCGGGTTCCATGCGCTGTTCTTCGACGGCTCGGTGCGGTTCATCAAGGACTCGATCAACCTGATCGTGCTGCGGGCGCTGATTTCCCGCGACTTCGGGGAGGTCATCTCGTCCGACGCCTATTGATCGTTCGTGAGCGCGTCGGTCGCGATCATCGGGCGACGCGCCTGCGGATCACGGCGCTCGTCTCGAGCGATGACCGGTTGGCTTGCGCACGGTCCAGGCCCCATATGGCCGCCACGACCCCGGCGGGCTTGTCCGGCAGGTGAAGACGTTCGACAGCTAAACCGCATGCCCAACCCCCAACGCTGGCACGTCGCCCCCTGGTGGGCCGCCCACGAGGAGGCGGGTCTGGGTGTGCGGCCGGCTCTAGCCACCGAACTCGTTCACCAGCCGGACAAGCCGGCCGGGGTCTGCGCCCCAGTGGATTGATCCCCGCCGGAATTCACTCGCTGGCGCTTCGGGCTCGTATCGATTCCATCCGGTCATCGCGTGCGCAGCCCATGAGTTAGGCTCTCTCACCCGGGGCTGTGTTCCTGGGGCCCTTCAGGCCGCCATGGCCGGTGCGTCACGCGTCCCAAGATGTGTTGCGGTCGAGCGGGTGAGAAACGTACCATGATGGGCGTCGAAATCCTCCACATCCGGCCATTCGTCTCAATGTGAAAGGGATTTACCATGGGCAGACGGATCGGAATCTCTCGGGATCGGCATGCCTGGACTCGAACGGGTTTCCGCGTCGGGGCGTTCCTGACCGGAGTCGCGGTGCTCGGGGTCGGCGATCTCCGCGCGGCCGATCCGGGGAAGACCTCGGGGGATCAGCGGGTGCTGGGTCGCGCGCTGTTCGAGCGCGAGTGGCTGCCAGGTGACTCACGGACCCATGGTGGCGACGGCCTGGGACCCGTTTACAACGACAGCTCGTGCATCGCCTGTCATAACCTGGGTGGGAACGGCGGCGGTGGGCCGGCCAGCAAGAACGTCGACATCATCACGGCGTCGCCCAACGGTCAGATCGTCCAGCAAGCGAGCTCGCCCTCGACCGGCCGGCACAGCTTCCTGGGCAGGGCACTGGGATCGCTCATCGGCCTGGACGTGCCCGAGGGAGCCCCGGCCAAGCCGACCGCACCCGCCCCCACGGCCGGGAAGCCCGCGGCGCCGGAAGATCGACAACGGCCCGCTGGTCAAGGCTCACCCGGGATTCCGGACGTCGCGGAGTGTTGTCCTCCATCGCTTTGGGACCGAATCGGGGTACGAAGCCTGGCGGCAGTCGATCATGGGACTCAACAACCTCATATCTCCCGTGGGACCTGGCGGTCTCTCGGAGATGGCCCAGCTCCAGAATGCGGTCAGCATGGGCCGGCAGCAGTTCATCCAGAACAACATCGGCTCGTTCGAGCTGGTCCGCTCTCAGCGGAATCCGACGGCCCTCTTCGGCGCGGGCTTGATCGATGCGATTCCGGGCCGTGCGATCGAGGACGCCGCCAAGGTCAAGCACCCGGGCTTCCCCGAGGTCGCCGGTCGGGTCAGCCGGCTCAAGGACAAGCGGATCGGCCGGTTCGGGTGGAAGGCGCAGACGTCATCTCTGGGGGATTTCGTCCTCACGGCCTGTGCGGTCGAATTGGGCCTGGAAGTCCCCGGGCATCATCAGGGCGGGAATCCTCGGAAGCCTGATGCTCAGGCTAAAGGACTCGATCTCACGGCAGGGGAATGCAACGCCCTGCTGGACTACGTCCGGGCGCTGCCGAAGCCCGCGGAACGCCGGCCGGAGACGGACGCGGAATCCCAGGAAGTCGCCACGGGCCGCAAGCTCTTCGCGTCGACCGGCTGTGCGACCTGCCACGCGCCGAAGCTGGGCGACGTCGAGGGGCTTTACAGCGACCTCCTGCTCCACGACCTGGGCTTCCAGCTCGGCGATACGGGTCAGTACGGCGTCTTCGACCCCAGCTCGTCGGACGAAGAGATCATCGATGACGAAGGGCCGATCGCCGAGGCGATGCCTGGATTGCAACCAACGGCTCCCACCTTGCTGCCGTTCGTGTCCGGTCCGGCGCCGCGTCTGATCGTCGCCGCTCCGGTACCCCCCCTGCCGGTCGCCGAGGTGGCAGCGGCGACTGCGGCAATCCCGGCCGTCCCCCAAGAGACAACCGCCGTCACACCCCAGCTTGCCGGACAATTCGTGCCCGTCGCCACCGGCCCCGTCATGTTCCGGAGCGGAGCCATCATCATGACCGGTGGTCCCTCTGGGGAGATCGTCACCAAGCGACCAACGTCCGGGCCCGCGTCTCGGTTCGAGTGGCGGACCGCTCCGTTGTGGGGGTTCCGCGACTCCGGGCCATATCTCCACGACGGTCGCGCCGATACGGTGGATCAGGCGGTCGCTCTTCACGGCGGTGAGGCCACGAAAGTCGCCGGCAAGTATTTCGGCCTCAGCGCTCGCGAGCGGCGTCAGGTCGAGGCATTCTTGAAGTCGCTCACCGCGCCGGAGCCGGTTCCGACCGAGCGGGTCGCCAGTGCGAGGTAAATGATGCGGAGGACTCGGCTTCGAGAGCGATCCCCCCTTACGAAGGGGGGATTCAGGGGGGGGCTGGATCGCAGCATCTCGGAGACTTCGGCACGGAATTCACCCCCCCCAAACCCCCCCGTTCGTAAGGGGGGATGAATTCGCAAACTCCTCCGGATCCATTGATTGCGGCTAAGTGACTGTCTCAGAAGGTCTTTGTAGCACCGAATCCGGCGGACTTTGCCCAGTTTGGTGCTCACAGAGCACCCTACGAGACGGCCGTTGAGGCTTCTGGGACAGACGCTAAGTCAACGGTATTGCCCCTAGGGTGGGTGAAACCCCAGCAAGAATCCACCTTATTCCGGTGGGTTTCACCCACCCTACAGTTGCTTGCGCAGGCAATTTCTGATTGCCGGCAGGATCGGACGGAGATTTGGCTTCCAACATGGTCCACGGAGGTGATCTTCCCATGAGTCCGCGCGTCGGTCGTTCCCGAGGTCTCCTGGCGTTGTTCGGTGTTGCTAGCCTGGCGTGGTCATCAACCGCCATCGGTCAAGGGACGCCGAAATCGTCTGCTCCGACACCGCTGGCGCGATACGTCCCGCGGCAGGACCTGGTCGTCTACGTCGAGTTCGACGGGCTCGATGCCCATCGCGATGCCTGGACCAGGAGCGCAGCGTACCGGCTGCTGAATGAGACGACGACCGGTGCAATGCTCGAGCAATCGGCCGCGCGTCTCCTCGATCGGATGATGTCGGGACAGTCGCAGGTCCCGGCGAGGGGTCCGGAGCTGGTCGCGATCGGGAAGCTCTTGCTGCGTTCGGGGTTCGCGCTGGGGATCAACCGGGCGGGGGGAGTTGGCCCGCCGCGTTGCCTCGCGCTGGTCATCCGGGGCGGCGCGACGGGGGTGATTCGGGCGGCCTTCGATCGGTTCTTGAAGGCTGGTGAACAGGGGCGTGGGCCTGTCAAGCAGGTCGAGAAGCCGGGCGGCCGTACGGTCCAGGTTCTGGGCGATTCGCCCGCGCGCGTCATGGCGTGGTGGGCCGAGGGGGATGACCTGGTCGTGAGCCTGGTCGCTCCGTCTGGCGCCGACGCGATCATCGCCGCGCTCGACGGTCGCGAGCCCAGTGCCGTCGATCATCCGACCCGACTGGCGTTGAAGAAGGGCGACGACGCGCCCGGATTTGTGCCGGTCGGCCTGGCGTTCTTCCACATGGCCGCGCTGCCCCCCTGCCCCGCGACGCCGTGGAGTTGGGCCTCGACCGGATCAAGCGGTTCGACTATCGGTGGGGGTTCCACGGCCCGGCGATCCAGAGCATCCTCGGCGCGGTCGTACCGGCGCCACGGACGGGCATTCTGGCCCTGTTCGATCAGCCGACGTTCGACGTGCGGCACCTGCCCCCGCTGCCTGGCGGGCTCTCGGGTTTCACGGTGTTCTCGCTCGATGCGGCCCGGGTCTACGACCAGATCTCCGCGGCGTTCAAGGTGCCCGGTCCGCGAAGCCCCATGGACCCGGTGATACGGGTTGAGGCCGCGGTGAAGCAAGCCACCGGACTGAAGCTGCGCGATGAGATCCTGGCTCCCCTCGGGTCGCGGGTCGTGGTCTACACGGTGCCGAGCCAGATCAATGCGCCTCCCAACGTGCTGGAGGGCCTGGCACATGGGTTGGTCTTCGCACCCAAGACGTCCGTGGTCGTCGAGGTCAAGGATCGCGATGCGGCGGCCCAGGCACTGGAGGCGGTCGCCCGGTGGTCGAATCGGCCTGTGCCAGTCCAGCCGGATCAGGGAGAAACGATCTCCTTTTCGCTGAATACCGCGACTATGCGGCGGCTCAAGGGACCCGACCTGGGCTATGTCTTTCCTCCGTCCAACTCGTCCTTGACGTTGCCGATGGGGATGAGGCAGACCCTGCTACTCGGTCGAAATGTGCTCGCGTGGGGCATGACTCCGGCGACGGCACGTCGCGCCAGGGACCAGGCGGAGCGCGCCGGAGCCGGCGGACTGCCGCCCGGCGACCCGCTGGCCCGTACCCTCGATCACCTGCCCGATCGCTTGACCTTCCTCAATGTCGTCGACCCGCAACAGTCGGTGTTGCCCGAGGTGCTCGTGAGCGTGCCGAACCTGATCGATTCGGCGGATTCGTTAGGAGGACTCCTCTTTACATTGCAGGACCTCAGTTTCTTGATCCGTCCCGACCAGCCGCGGATGCCGACGGTCGTGTCACCGAGTGGCCCGCCCACGGAAGCTCCTGGCCACATCAAACCGACCCCGGCATTCGACCCCGAGCTGATCCCCGAGGCGGATGAGCTCAGGCCATTTTTGTTCCCGTCGGTGTCGGTGCTGGCGGTGGACGACCAGGGGATCCGACTCATCTCGCGCGAGGCGTTCCCGACGATCAATCCGGCGATGGCGGTGCCGTTGGCCATCGCCATGCTCGTACCGTCTGCACACTCCGCGCGGGACGCGACGGGACGGTCGCAGTCGTTGAATCATCTCAAGCAGATCGGCCTCGCCCTGCTCGCCTACGAAAAGGCCCATGGACACTTCCCGGCCGACATCGGCGCCAAGGAGGGCACGTCGTTGTTGAGCTGGCGAGTGCAACTCCTTCCGTTCCTCGATGAGCAGGACCTTTTCCACGAATTCAAGCTCGATGAACCGTGGGATAGCCCGCACAACATGCCTCTGGTCGGACGGATGCCGTCGGTTTTCGCCGTCCCCAACACGCCGGCCGGTCCTGGCCTGACCTTCTATCGCGGCGTCTCGGGCGCGCATACGATCTTCGACCCGAAGGTCCCTGAAGGGGTCAAGATCGCTTCGATCACCGACGGGACGTCCAACACGATTGCCGTGATCGAGGCCAAAGGCGGGGTCCTCTGGACCAAGCCCCAGAGCGAGGTGCCATTCGTCGAGGGTCACGGGCCGGCCGAGCTTGAGACATTCGGCGAGGCGCTGAGCAGTCAGTCTCTCGACGGATTGAATGCCGTCTTCTGCGATGGCTCGGTGCGGTTCCTCAGGAACTCGGTCAGCCTGGAAATCCTCAAGGCGCTGATCACGCGCGACGGCGGCGAGGTCCTGCCGCCGGACTCGTTCTGAGCCGTCCAGTAAGCCATTGTGACCTTCGTCTCCCGACGTTACTGTTGCGGAAGCAGAGCCGCGCGCACGGCTTCGACCTCATGGACGGATGTCTAAAAAAACTGGGTTGTGATCCTGGCGACGTGCTCAATCGAACCCTCTCCATGGGCCGCGGGATCGACCAAATGATGAATTGACGTTCGAATCGGAATGGGAGTATTCCATGGCTGTAACGTCCACTAGTGCTTCGAGTTCCACCGGATCTCCCCGCGCGATCCGTCGGGTGGCGATGCTGTTCGCGGGGGGACCTGCCCCGGCCGCCAACGCGGTGATCTCGACGGCCGCGGCCTCGTTCCGCAGGCACGGCATCGAGGTCATCGGCATCCTGCATGGCTATGCCCATCTCGTCGAGTACGGCGACGACCACTCGATGAAGGAAGGGCGCGATTACATCGTGCTGGATCAGAGCAAGCTGCGTCGCACGCGGAACACGCGCGGCATCTTGATCGGGACCTCGCGCGTGAACCCGGGCAAGGACGTGTCGAACCCCGGCCACCTGCGCGACCCCGAACGCACCGCTCAACTAAGCCGGGTCCATCGGGCCCTGACGTCCCTGGGGATCGATGCGCTGGTCTCGATCGGCGGCGACGACACCCTCAAGACCGCCAACAAGTTCAAGCGGTTCCAGCAGTATCTGCCCGCCGAGGCCAACCGGATCGCCGTGGTGCACGTCCCCAAGACGATCGACAACGACTACCGCGGCATCGACTTCACCTTCGGCTATTTCACGGCGGTCGAGACCCTGGCCGGCGAGATCCGCAACCTCCTGGCCGACGCCGAGGCGGGCCGGATGTACTTCCTCGTGGAGACGATGGGCCGCAGCGCCGGCTGGCTGGCCTACGGCGCCGCCATCGCCGGCGAGGCCAGCCTGGTCATCAGCATCGAGGATCTGACCGACGACTTCCTGACCGAGGAGACGATCACCGATCCCAAGACCGGTGCGACCACGAACCGCCGGATCATGAATACCGAGAAGATCGTCGATCTAATCGTCCGCGCGGTGATCGCCCGCGAGCAGGAGGGGAAGGAGTTCGGCGTGATCGTGCTGGCCGAAGGATTGGCCCAGTACATGCCCTCGCGCTATCTGGAAGGCGTGACCTTCGACGATCATGGGAACATCTCGCTGTCGCAGACCAACCTCGCCCGGAACATGACGAAGCTGGTCGAGGCCGAATACGAGCACCGGACCGGGAAGAAGCGGCGCGTGACCGGCTTGCAGCTCGGCTACGAGGCCCGATGCGCGCTGCCCCACGCCTTCGACGTGATCCTGGGCAGCCAGCTCGGCGTCGGGGCCTACCGTGCGCTGATCGAGGAGCACCGCGACGGCGTCCTGGTCTCCTGCTCCGGCCAGTTGAACCTCACCTATGTTCCGTTCGAGCAGCTCGTCAACCCCGAGACGCTCGTGACCGTCGTCCGGTTCATCCAGCGCGGCAGCGACTTCCAGAAGCTGGCGCGGTTCCTCGAGAACTTCCCGCACGATTGACGGGTCGTTCGGTGTCGCTTCCGGCGGCTTCGGTGGGCCTCGCCGCGATGAATCGCGGCTCGACCCACCCTACTCGCTACTTGGCCATCACCCACCGGGCCAGCTCGCGGAAGCTGGGGGTCTTGCCTTGCATCAGCAGTCCGGTACGGAAGATCTTGCCGGCAGCCCAGACGCAAAAGAGCGTGGTCAGGACGGTCCCAATGGCCGCCAGCCCGACCTGCCAGGCCGGCGGCGCGGGGCGCATGGCCTGTCGCATCAGCATCAGGTACGGGCTGGCCGGTGGGAACAGCGACATGCCCACCGACAGGGGGCTCGCGGGATCCTTGATGATGGCCGGACTGACCATCACCGGGATCATCGAGAGCATCATGACCGGCATCATCAGCGACTGGGCGTCCTTGAGCTCGCTGCATGCCGAGCCCACCGCCATGTAGAGCGACCCGTAGAGCAGCACCGCGAGAGTCAGATAGAAACCGAGCGACACCAGGAGCTGGGAAGAGATCACGTCGGTGTAGTCGTATCGGGAGGCGACGACATACCCGCCGGCCAGGTACAGTGTCCCTAGCAAGAGGGCGATTCCGGTCTGGCCGAACAGCTTGCCCATCATCAGCTCGAACGGCGTGATCGAACCGAGCAACACCTCGCTGATCTTGCTCAGCTTCTCCTCGATCACGCTGTTCATCAACTGCGGCGTGCTGGTCAAGATGATCAGGAACATGACGTACATGAGCACGAACGGGATCACGGCCGTGCGGATCGGGTTGACGATCACGGCTGGCTTGACCGCGAGCGGCCCGTCGGGGTTGGAGAGATCGCGCTCGAACAAGCCGAGGTTGTCCACGCGCAACGGCTGATTCAGGCGTTCGGCGAGCGCCGGGTCGAGGCCAGCCGATCGGAATCGGCGCGCATGGATCTCGTTGTTGACGGTCGGCACGAGCCAGTTCCGCACCACGTCGTCGTTGGGACTGTCGGAATGGTACTCGATCGTCGGGGGCTGCGCGGCGCCTGGCGGCGGGTTCTTGATCGCCTCGGCGGGGATGACCACGAAGGCGTCGAGCTCGCCACGGCGAATCCGGTTGGAGAGCTCCAGGACGGCCGCGGGGCCCTCCGAGCCCGACGCCGGAACCAGGGACGGGGTGAGCCGGGGCCGGACCATCTTTCCCGCGGCGTCGACCGTCTGGTCGTTGTAGGTCCAGGTCGCCTGCTCGACGACGGGATAGAGCTCTCCGGTGCGATCGACAACGGCGAACCTCCGCGTCCGGGCGTCCACACGGCCCACCAGAAAGAGCTGGAGCCCGATCGACCCGCCCACCAGGACCGGTAGGAACAAAAGGCTCATGAGGAACGCCTTGGTCCGGAGCGACGAGCCGAACTCGGTCGCCGTGACGATCCCGATTTTCCTCAAGTCAAGACGCATGGGACGCGACCTCGGGCGCGGGCTCGGCGGGTGTGGCGATCCGCACGAAGATACTGTGGAGCGACGGTCGGGTGACCTCGAAATGGGAGATCCGGGTTCGGGACATCAAGACCTCGAGCAGCGCCTGCGGGTCGCCCCGCCACTTCACCTCCTGGAGATTCCCCTGGTCGTTAATCTCTTCGATGTCTTCCAGGCCGCTGAAGGCATCCATTCCGACCTCGGTCCGCACCAGGATCGTGTCGTGGCCGTAGTCTGACTGGATCTCGTCGAGCGTGCCGTCGAGGACCTTGCGTCCCCGGAAGATCATGAAGATCCGGTCGCAGAGCCGCTCCGCGACCCCCATGTCGTGCGTGGAGAAGACCACGGTCGTCCCCTCGTTCTTGAGGTCGAGCACCGCATCCTTGAGGACCTCGGCGTTGACCGGGTCCAGGCCGCTGAACGGCTCGTCCAGGATCAGCAGCTCGGGGCGGTTGAGAACCGTCGCGATGAACTGGACCTTCTGGGCCATCCCCTTGGAGAGGGCCTCGACTTTCCGGTCGATCCAGTCCGAGAGCCCCAGGCGTTCCAGCCATCGAGCAATCGCGCGGTCGAGCTCCGGCTGCCGGGCCCCCTTGAGCAAGGCGTAGTAGCGGAGCAGGCGCCGGACGGTCATGCGCTTGTACAACCCGCGCTCCTCGGGCAGGTAGCTGACGCGGTCGTGCGCGGCCCGCGTGCCTCGTTCGCCGAGGACCTCGATCTCCCCGGCGTCCGGGAGCAGGATGTGCATGATCATCCGCAGGGTCGTCGTCTTGCCCGACCCGTTCGGTCCGATGAAGCCATAAAGCGAACCCCGCGGCACGGTCAGGTCCAGGGCGTCGACGGCGACCACCCCGTTGAACCGCTTGGTCACATCGTGAATCCGGATGGCGTCGTTCATCGGTGAAAGGCCCAGAGAACCCAGGGGTCGCATCTCGTCATGTCGAGTCTATCCGATCGGCCGGCGATCGCAAAGGACATTCGTCCGAGGTGGAGGAATATTCGTCGAAGGCCGATCGCCTCCAATCGGACGCGATCGCGGGCCGGGATCGCTGGGGACCGATCGTCGGGGTAACCTTCCCGCCTGATCTCGGTTATAATGGCCGGAGGTGGCTATCGATGGCTGTCCCTCACTCGTAGCCGGTGCGGTTCAGGAGCTGACCTATGCCGATTCACGACTGGTCTCGCGTTGAGGCAGGTGTTTTTCACTATTTTCACATGCGCTGGATTGCTGCGATATGCGATGCCTTGAACATGGGCATTCTCCCGAGGAATTACTATGCCATGGGCGAGCAGCAAACCGCCGAGTATGAGCCCGACGTGCTGGCTCTGCATAACGCCCAACTGGGCGAAGATCGCGGAGGCACCGACGAGAGCACGCAGAGTGCTTGGGACGATGCCCTTGGAGGCGTTCTCTTGGCCCCACCCAAAGTAAGCGTCATCGCTGAAGCGGAGACGGAACGCTATCGGCGCAAGCAGAACGCCGTGATCGTTCGACACGTAAGAGGTGACCGGATCGTGGCCATCATCGAGATTGTGTCAAAGGGCAACAAGTCCACACGTCAATCGCTCGACCAATTCGTCAAGAAGGTCGGGGCATTCCTCGGTAACGGCATCCATTTGCTCGTCGTCGATCTCCAAGCCCCCGGTCGTTACGATCCCCAGGGCATCCATGGCGCGATCTGGGAGTACATCGCCGGCCAGGATTACGTGGCGCCGAAGGGAAAGCCATTAACCGTGGCGGCCTACGAATCCGACCGGGTGTTCCGTTCGTACGTTGAGCCGGTCGCTGTGGCAGACTGCTTGCCGGAGATGCCACTGTTCCTACGGCCTGGCCGCTATATCAATGTCCCCTTAGAAGCTACATACCAGAACACTTGGGACGTGTTTCCACCTCGTTGGAGGGACGTGATCGAGGCCCAGCGATGAGCCTGCGATCAAACTTCGACCCAGACCTCATCCCCGCGGACCTCGCAACGGAACCGGTGCACGGGATAGCCGCGCATGGTGGTGCATCGACCGTCGGCCAGCCGGAACCGCCAGTGGTGGAGCGGGCAGACCACCTCGCCCTCCTCGATCCAGCCCAGGCCCAGCGGCCCGCCGGCATGAGGGCAACGGCCTGAGAGGGCCACAACCTCGCCGCCGTGGTGGAAGACGGCCACTCGTAATCCGGCGGCGTCCCGCGACACGCCCCGCCCTTCGCTGACTTCGTCGAGCCGGCAGACCGTCACCCATTCCGCCATGACACCACGCCCCGTAACCCACAGGAAATCGAAAAACGAACAGCCTAGGACTTGCGTCGGAGGCACATCAACCATTAAATTCTACGGGATAGTTCTTCCTCTGTATCCCGTTTTTCGTTCTCCGTGAGATGCACATCGGTGATCGGACACGACGCGCGGACCCCCTGTTACCTGGCGGGACTGGTTTTCGTGCTGGCCGCGACGGCCGGTTGCGACCTCAAGTCGCGGTCGGCGCCGGAGCTGGTCTGGGGGGTCCACGGGGTCAAGGCCGGGCACCTGCACAAGCCGCGCGTGGCCGCCTTCGACGCCCAGGACCACCTGTTCCTCGCCGATCTGACCGATCGGATCCAGGTCTTCGACCGGGACGGCCATTACCTCGACGGTTGGCGGACGCCCGATTTCAATGTGGACGGGCCCAGCGGGCTGACCATCGATCGTTACGGCCGGCTCCTGGTGGCCGACACCCATTTCTACCGGGTGCTGGTCTACTCGGAGGCGGGCGACCTTTTGTTCCAGATCGGCGATGGCGTGCAAGGGACCACGCCGGGCCGGTTCGGATACCCTACCGACGTCGTGATCGACAAGGCCGGGAACTTCTACGTCTCCGAATACGGTGAGAACGACCGGATCCAGGTCTTCTCCCCCGAAGGGAAATGGCTCCGACAGTGGGGCGGCCACGGCTACGAGCCGGGCGAATTCCTCAAGCCCCGCGCCCTGGCCATCGACGAGAACGACCGCCTCTTCGTCGCCGACAGTTGCAACCACCGGATCCAGGTCTTCGATACCCAGGGGAACCTGCTCGATTCCTGGGGCTCGCGGGGCGATCAGCCCGGGGAGATGAGTTATCCTTACGACCTGACCATCGGGCCGGACCATTGCCTCTATGTGTGCGAGTACGGCAACCATCGCGTCCAGAAGTTCAGCCTCGACGGCAAGTCAATGGGCGTGTGGGGCACGCCGGGCCGCGGACCGGGCGAGCTCTATAATCCTTATGCCCTGGCCGTCGATAGTCAGGGATATGTTTCGGTTGTTGATTCGAATAATCATCGAGTCCAGAGGTTTCGATTGTGAGAATTGAAGAACTGAAGAAAGCGAAGGACGAGGGGCCGTTCCGCCCGGTTATGATCAGGATGGCGGACGGGAGGGAGATCCAGATCACCCATCCCGACGCAGTCGCCTGGGAAGGCGACCGCGCTCGCACCGTGATCTGTATCGTGCCGGGCGGGGGATGGGAGATCATCGATATCGCGCTGGCGACGTCCTTGGGCACGCAAGTGCCAGCGTCTCCCGCTGAGTCGAAGTAAGGCGATTGCAATTCGCCAGCATCGGATCAGACGTTCGACATCGGGCTTACGCCACGTGGCAAACGGCCGGATACAGAGGTACAAGCTCATCGGCCCTGGGGAGGATGCAGCGATGATGCTGGGCAACTGGTCGGTGACGGTCGGCAACCCGTGGTGGCTGCTCCTGATCCCGATGATCGTTCCCCCGCTGATCTGGATGAGCTATCGCAGTCTGGCCGGTCTGGGGCCGGTTCGCCGGGCGCTGGCGATCGTGTTCCGCACGGCGGTGATCACGCTCATCGTGCTGGCGCTGGCCGAGGTCCAGTCGGTGCGGCGCACCGACCGGCTGACGACGATGTTCCTGATCGACGCCTCGAACAGCATGCCGAAGGAGAAGCAGAAGGCCGCCCTCGACTACGCGCGAGATGCGGCGAAGAAGCGGCGTCGGGACGATCTGGTTGGCGTGGTGGTCTTCGGCCGTGAGCCTCGGGTCGAGGTGCCGCCGGCGCCGAGCGAGCCCCCCCTGCTGGGCATCGAGAGCACGATTGATGCGGAGAACACCGACCTGGGCGCCGCGATCAAACTGGCCCTGGCGGCCTTCCCCGAGGACACGGCCCGGCGGATCGTGGTCATCTCCGACGGCAACGAGAACCGCGGCAACCTGCTCGAACAGGCCCTGATCGCCAAACAACTCGGCGTGCAGGTCAACGTCCTGCCCGTCGAGTACTTCTATGATCAGGAGGTCCTGGTCGAGAAGGTCATGATTCCCCCGGACGTGAAGAAGGGGGAGAAGGTCAACATCAGCGTCGTCATCCGCGCCAGCGAGCCGACCCGCGGCACGCTCCAGATCTTCCAGAAGTCGGACAATGCCACGGCGCCGGCGCCCGGCAACGAGCAGCCGACCCCGATCGAACTCGAGCGCGGGATCAAGGTCTTCACGCTCCAGCAGCTCATCACCGCGCCGAACTTCTACACGTTCACGGCCCAGTTCCACCCCGCGGAGGGCAGCGGAGACCAAAGGGCGATCAACAACGTCGCCCAGGGTTTCACCCACGCGCGGGGCAAGGCCCAGGTCCTGATGATCGAGGGAACCCACGGCGAGCACGCCGAGCTGGTCACGGCCCTTCACGACAAGGACATCGAGGTCAAGGTTCTGACCGCGCCCCGGATCGACGGCTCCGGCGGTGTCGGCGGGGATCCGCTGCCCATCGACCTGGCCCAGCTCCAGCCCTATGATTCGGTGATCCTGGCGAACGTCCCGAAGGAAGCATTCACCGAGACCCAGCACCAGCTCCTGGCGTCCAACTGCCACGACATGGGAGCCGGGCTGGTCATGATCGGCGGCCCGGACAGCTTCGGTGCCGGCGGCTGGATGAATACCCCGGTCGAGAAGGCCCTGCCGGTCGACATGCAGATCAAGGCCCTGAAGGTCCAGGGCATCGGCGCGATGGTCCTGATCATGCACGCCAGCGAGATCGCCGAGGGGAACTACTGGCAGAAGGTCGTCGCCAAGGAAGCCATCAAGTCGCTGTCGAGCTACGACTTCGCCGGGATGCTGCACTGGGAGGGCCAGGAGGCCTGGCTGTTCACCTTGCGGTCGATCGGGACCGGGCGGGGCAGCATGCTCCGCGCCATCGATCGCATGACCCCCGGCGACATGCCTGACTTCGACCCGTCGCTCCAGATGGCCATGAAGGGACTCAACGGCGTCAAGGACGCGATGACCAAGCACATCGTCATCATCAGCGACGGCGACCCGACCCCGCCGAGCTCCCGCGTGATCAGCCAGCTCGCGGCCAGCAAGGTCAGCGTGACCACCGTGCTGACGGCCGCGCACGGCAACGATCCCGGCGCGATGAGCATCATGCGGAACCTCGCCGTGCGGACCAAGGGCAATTTCTACAACGTCACCAACCCGAGGGCCCTGCCGCGAATCTACCAGAAGGAGGCGCGGTCGATCTCGCGACCGCTGATCTTCGAGCAGTCGCCTCCGTGGATGCCCAAGGTGAACTATCCGATCACCGAGCCGATCATGGGCCTGCCCGAGCAACTGCCGGGGATCACCGGGCTGGTCTTGACCTCGGCCAAGGAGAACGAGCTGGTCGAACTGCCGATCGTCTCGCCGCTGCCGGCCGGCCAGGTCAACCCCGTGCTGGCCCACTGGTCCTACGGCCTGGGCCGCTCGGTCGCCTTCACCAGTGATGCCGGCCGGCGATGGGCCAAGACCTGGCCCGACTGGTCGAGCTACGCCGCCTTCTGGTCCCAGGTCATCCGCTGGTCGATGCGACCGGCCGATCGGGGCAATCTCACCTTGAACGTCCGGCTCGAGCAGGGGCGGATCAAGGTCGTCGTGAACGCCCTGGACAAGAGCAACCAGTTCCTCAACTTCCTCGGAATCCAAGGATTCGTGGTCAACCCCGATCTGAAGTCCGCGCCGGTCGAGCTCGTCCAGACCGCGCCGGGCCGTTACGAGGCGACCATCGAGAACGCCGACGCCAGCGGCAACTACTTCGTCAGACTCGGCTATAAGGGTCCGGATAACGTTCAGGGGACGATCTCGTCCGGGGTGTCGGTCCCCTACTCCGACGAATACCGCGAGCTGAGGAGCAACCCCACCACGCTCGAGACCCTGGCCACGCTGACCGACGGACAATCCGTGAACTGGAAGGCGCTGCCCGACGGCCGCGTCAACCTGCCGCACACCGTCGCCTCGGCCGATCACTTCCGCCGTGATCCGAGCTTGATCATTCCCAAATCGTTCGCGGCCTTGTGGCCGACCCTGCTCTGGCTGGCGGCCTTCCTGTTCCTCGGCGACGTCGCCGTCCGCCGCATCGCGCTGGACGTGGACCGGATCAAGGAGGCCGCGATCAACGAGTGGCGGAAGCTCCGCGGCCAGGACACCGCGACCGCCAGCGATTACCTGGAGAAGCTCCGCAGTCGCAAGGCCGAGGTCGACGAACAGCTCGACCGCACTCGCGGCACCGCGACCGCCCGCGCGGAGGTCGCTCCGGACCTGTTCCCGACCGAGCCCTCCGCCGGATCGATCGGCGAGCCGATCCTGGAAGCCGGTGAGATGCAGCAGCGAGCCCGGCCCGCCGAGAGGACCCAGACTCCGGGCATGGCCGCCGGTCCCAAAGAGCCCGAGAAACAGAGCTACACCAACCGCTTGCTCAAGGCCAAGCAGCGGGTCTGGGAAGAGCGGGAGAAAGACAACGAGAAGAAACCGTGACGCGGATGTGCGGCACGAGGATTCCCAATCCCGGATTCCAGATTCCAAATTCCAGATTCCCAAGGCACACGTTTCTTCAATCTCGAATCCAGAGTCGGCTCGCCCTGATCAACGTTTGAGCGCACACCGATTTTCCTGAAACGAAAGGATCGTCGTCGATGTCCGAATCGATGGAAGCCCGCGCCGAGGAGTTCCGCACGGCGTACGAGCGCGTGAAGGCCGAGATTGGCAAGGTGATCGTCGGCCACGACGAGATCGTGCACGGGGTGTTGACCTGCCTGTTCATTGGCGGGCATGCGCTGCTGGAGGGCGTGCCGGGCCTGGGCAAGACGCTGCTCGTGCGAACGCTCGCCGACGCGGTCAACCTGGACTTCAACCGCATCCAGTTCACGCCCGACCTGATGCCCGCCGACATCATCGGCACCAACATCGTCATGGAGCTGCCCGACGGCCGTCGCGTCTTCGAGTTTCAGCCGGGGCCGGTCTTCTCACAGATCGTCCTGGCCGATGAGATCAACCGCGCCACACCCAAGACCCAGTCGGCCCTTCTGGAAGCCATGCAGGAGCACTCGGTCACGGTCGGCGGCCACATCCACAAACTCAAGGAGCCGTTCTTCGTGATGGCGACCCAGAATCCGATCGAGCAGGAGGGGACCTATCCCCTGCCCGAGGCGCAGCTCGACCGGTTCCTGCTCAAATTGATCGTCGGCTATTCGACGCGCGACGAGCTGAGCACGATCCTCGACCGCACGACCCGGGGCGAGCGGCCCAAGGCCGAGAAGGTGATGGACGGCCCGACGCTCCTGGAGTTCCAGGCCCTGGTCCGCGACGTGATCGTCGCACCCCACGTGCAGGACTACGCCATCCGCCTGGCCCTGGCCACGCACCCGAAGGGGCCGTTTGCCGCCGACGCGACGAACCAGTACATCCGGTGGGGGAGCAGCCCTCGCGGCGTCCAGACCCTGGTCCTCGCCGCCAAGGTCCGCTCCCTGCTCGACGGCCGGTTCAACGTCAGCTTCGAGGACCTGCGACGCGTGTACCTCCCCAGCCTGCGACATCGCGTCCTCCTCAACTTCGAGGCCCAGGCCGAGGGGATCGACCCCGACGACGTCCTGCTCAAGGTGCTGGACTCCGTCCCCGAGAAGGCCGAGACCAAGGCGGCTTAGTCGATTGTAGGGTGCTCTGTGAGCACCAATTGTCTTGACGCGGATATTTGGTGCTCACAGAGCACCCTACGGAACTGGCCCAGTCATGAAAGACATCTACGATCCCCCACCCGCGCTCGAACAGGAGTGGACTCCACCGAAGCGCGAGACCCTGATCTTCACGACCGGCGACTTGATGTGCCTGGTGGGGTTGTGCGCTGTCTTGTTTGCGGCCGCGGTACTGGCGTGGCGTTCGGAGCCTGAGCTGGCGATCGCCACGGCGTCGGCCGGGGCGCTGGTGATCCTGGAGAGCTGGCTCACGGCGTTGAGTTACCTGCACCGTTGCCGGCCATTGAGTCTCAAGGCCCGCTGGACGATCTTCATGGCTGCACTGGTGCCCTGGCTGATCGGGCTGGGGATCGCGGTGACCGTGATGTTGTCGCTGTTCTGGGTGTCGGATTTGATGGGTTGAAGGGAGATCGTGACGACCATGACCGCGACCACGACCGAGACCCCGCTACTCGATCCGGCGTTCCTCCACAAGCTCGAGCAACTCGAGCTGGTCAGCCGGAAGATCTTCGTCGGCCGGATGAAGGGCGAGCGCAAGAGCAAGCGCCGGGGTTCCTCGGTGGAGTTCGCCGAGCATCGCAACTACACTTACGGCGACGACTTGCGGCACATCGATTGGAACGTCTACGGCCGGCTCGACAAGCTGTTCTTGAAGCTGTTCCTCGAGGAGGAGGACCTGCACGTCTACACGCTGCTGGACACCAGCCTGTCGATGGACTTCGGCGAGCCGACCAAGCTCCGCTACGGCAAACAGGTGGCTGCGGCACTGTCATTCATCGGACTCGTGAACCACGACCGCGTGCTCGTGGATACCTTCAGCGCCCAGCTCGAACAGGGGCTGCACGGTATCCGGGGCCGTTCGCAGATGTGGCGCGTCGTCCAGTACCTGGAGCAGTTGCAGCCTACGGGCACGAGCAACCTCACCGCCGCGGCCCGCGAGTTCGCCATCCGTCATGCCGGCAAGGGGGTCGTCGTGGTGATCTCCGACTTCCTCGACAAGCAGGGCTACCAGGAGGCGCTCCGCTACCTTCTGGCTCGGAACATGGATATCTACGTGGTCCAGGTGCTCAGCCAGGAGGAGGTCACACCCGAGCTCGTGGGCGACCTCCGCCTGGTCGATGTCGAGGACGGTGAGGCGGCCGAGATCACCATCAGCGCGCCCCTGCTGAAACGCTACAAGGATACCTTGAACGCGTTCGTCGGCGGCCTGAAGGATTGGTGTACCAGTCGCGGCATCACTTACATCTTCACCACGAATCAGTTCCCGTTCGACAAGCTGATCCTCAATTATTTGCGACAGCGAGGGCTAGTGAAGTGAGGATGGATTGGTGCTCATAGAGCACCCTACGAGGGCCTCCATGAATCGTTGGTCGATTACCAATGCCTGGATATTCTTCGGGATCGGCGGCGCCTGGTGGCGTACTTGCTGTACATGATGGTGCGTCGTCGCAAGGGAGAGCGGGCGGGCGTGGCGAATCGAGAGCCGGAGTTGTGAACGAGAAGGGCTTATGGGATGGGTAACCTCTGGAATCGGCTGAGTTCGATGAGCATGCCGTTGGAGCTGAATACGCCCCTGGGTCTGGCGGCGTGGTCGGCGCTGGCGGGGGTGCCGGTCGGGATCATCGCGCTGTATTTCCTCAAGCTGAGGCGTCGGCCGGTGCGGGTGCCGAGCACGCTGCTGTGGCGCCGGAGCCTGGAGGATCTGCACGTCAATAGCCTGTTCCAGCGGTTGCGCCGGAACCTGCTCCTGTTCCTCCAGCTCCTGGCGGTGGCGCTGGCGATGCTGGCCTTGGCCGGCCCGCAGATGAAGGGCACGGGCGCGACCGGGCAGCGGTTCGTCCTGATGATCGACACCTCGGCGAGCATGTCGGCGACCGACGTGGCACCCAGCCGGCTGGCCAAAGCCAAGGAAGAGGCGAAGAAGGTTGTCACGGCAATGGACGCCGACGATCTGGCAATGGTGATCTCGTTCACCGATTCGGCGAGGGTCGAATCGAACTACACGGGCGATCGGCGGATGCTGGCCATGCGCATCGACGCGATCCAGCCGACCCAGTCGAGGACGTCGCTCCGCGAGGGGCTCCAGGTCGCCGCGGGGTTGGCCAACCCCTCCAAGCAGATCGGCGAAGGCATCGTGGCGTCCTCGGTCGTGACGCCGAAGCTGTTCATCTACACCGATGGCGCCTTCGCCGACGTCGAGGGCTTTAGCCTGGGCAACCTGGAGCCGGAGGTCGTTGTGTTCGGCCCGCCACCTCCGCCCTATTCGCCGCCCGCCGAGGGGAGCAGCGGCGCCGATGAGAAGGCGAAGATTCACAACCCCTCCGACAACGTGGCCGTCGTGGCGCTCCAGGCCCGTCGTGACGAGGACAAGCCCGAGGTTTACCAGCTCTTCGGCCGGGTCCACAACTTCCGGCCGGAGACGGTGGACACCGAGGCGCAGCTCTACCGGCACGCGGTCGACAAGCCGGGGGATGCCGGGGAGCTGGTCGATGCCATCGGGCTGAAGCTCGCACCCCAGACCGACCAGTCGTTCAAGTTCGACCTGGCCGACCCCGGGCTGGCCCCGTATGAGGTCCGCCTCACGGTCAAGGATGCGCTCGACGTGGACAACCGGGCCTTCACAGTCGTCGGGACCACGCGCAAGGCGCAGGTGCTGGCCATCACGCCGGGAAACCGATACCTGGTCGACACCCTCAAGACGCCGTTGGCCATGGAGCGCGCGGACATCACCGTCGTCACGCCCGAGGAAGCCAAGGGCGAGGCGATCGCGCGCGATATGAGGGGCGGCCGATACGACCTGGTCATCTTCGACAACGTGAAGCCCGACGCTCACCCGGAGGCCAACACGCTGTATTTCGGCCAGTTTCCCCCTGCGCCGGCCTACGCCAAGCCGAAGGATATCCAGTATCCGGTGGTCCTGGATTGGGACATCGCTCACCCGATGATGCAGTACATCCGGGACCTGTCGCTCGTCGGCATTGCCGCGGCTCGCCTCGTCGAGCTGCCCGTCGGCGCCAAGAGCCTGATCGACAGCAACGTCGGTCCCCTGGCGTTCCTGGTCCCTCGAGAAGGGTTCACCGACGCGGTCGTCACCTTTCCGCTCATGGAAGGAACCACGCCGAACACGACCTGGTTCCGGTACATCAGCTTCCCTCTGTTCATCCTCAACAGCATCCAGGCGTTGGGGAACGTCCGGGAGGGTGCGGGCGAAGAGGTGGCCGAGCCCGGCCACCCGGTTCCCTTGCACGCCGAGACTATCAACCGCGAGATCATGGTCACCTCGGCCGACCGGTCCGAAGAACGCGTCGCGCGCTCACCCCAGGGGACTTTTATCTACAACCACGCCGAGAAGGCCGGCCTCTACTTCGCGCGCTGGGAGCCGGAGGGCCGGCTACCGTTCGCTGTCAACCTCTTCGACTTCCGCGAGAGCGACCTGGCCCCGCGCGGATTGGTCCCCAAGGGCGTCCCCGCCAGCACGGAGGAATCGTACAAGATCAAGATCGGCTATAACCCCGTCACAGGGACCCAGAAACCCGCCAAGGTCCAGAAGGACATCTGGTGGTGGTTCGCGCTGGTGGCGCTGGGAGTGCTGCTGGTCGAGTGGTATGTTTATAATAGACGAGTCTACATTTAGCGTCGTCTTTCCGATACAGAGAGTTGGAAGTGACGAGGTAGGGTCTACCGAGGGTCACTTCCGGACGACATCGCCAATTCTTTCCTCGATCGAGGTGATGCGGACCGGCCACTCGAAGAGGCACACGTCTACCGTGTGAGCCGGCCCGGATCGGATCGGCGCGGGTCTGGATCAATGGCGAAAGGTGATCGTGCCGCCGGCGACGTAGATCCCATCGCCGTCGTTGTCGTTGCTGTTGCTCCCGCGTGCGCCCGAGGCGGTGCCGGCCGAGCCGGCGGTCCCGACGTGGCCGACGGCGCCGGCCTGGCCCGCGACCCCCGCCGGGGCGCGCTGGGTCCCGTGAGATCCATAGCCGTAGCTGTTGCTGTTGTTGCTGAAGCCGCCCGAACCGGCGGGCCCGCCCCGCGGGGTGATCAGGACGCCGTGCGACGTGGCGACGCCACCCCCCGCGCCGGCCGAGCCAACAGCCCCGCCCAGGGCGGCCGCGGCCAGGGTGTTCTTGCTGAACACGGTGCCGGTGATCGTCACCGACCCGGCACTCTGGTATAGGCCGCCGCCGGCCGCATTGCCGCCGTTGCCGCCGTTGCCGCCATTGCCCCCGTTGCCGCCATTGCCGTCGGCCCCGCCGTTACCCCCGTTGCCGCCCGCACCGCCCGGGGCGCCCGTGCCGCCAAGGCCGCCGGAGTTGCGTCCGACGTACCGGGCGCCGTGTCCGTTCTCCGTGAGGGTTGCCGAACCGCTGGAGCTACTGTAGGTGAGATCGTAAGCGCCGCCGCCGGCGCCGCCCGCCGCGCCGCGGCCGCCGGCGCCGCCCGCCCCACCCTTGCCGCCCGCTCCCCCGCCGGCCTGGTTGTCCGAAACGTTACCGTGGTTGAGCGTGAGGGCGCCGCCATCGATATACAGGCCGCCGCCGTCTCCGGACCCGCCGGCGCCGCCGGCGCCGCCATGACCGCCGTCGCCGCCGTTGCCACCGTTGCCGCCATTGCCGTCATTGCCGCCATGTCCGCCAGTGCCGCCATGGCTGTCGGCCAAGTCGAGCCCGCCGTGCCCGCCGGCACCGCCCGGTCCACCATTGGCGCCGTTGAATTGGTCGGTGCCGCCGCCTCCGTTCGCGCCGCTGCCGCCGGCGCCGCCAGCTCCGCCCGCGCCCCCGACGGCCGAGTTGCCGCTCAAAGTCGGGTCGTTGAGGATGAGGGCTCCGCCACCCAGATAAACGCCGCCGCCCAGACCATTGCCGCCGGCGCCGCCGACTCCGCCGGTGGCCCCATTGCCTCCCGGGTTGCCCTGGCCGCCACTGCCGCCGGTCCCGCCAGTGCCACCCTTGCCACCTTGACCGGCCGAGCCACCGCGGCCCCCCGGTCCGCCGGTGCCGCCGGCGCCGCCCTCCCCTCCCGCGTAAACCCGGCCGGCATTACCGCCTTTGCCGCCCACGCCGCCCACGCCGCCGATGGCGCCGTCGTTGCTCATCAGGGTGTTGTCCGCGATGACCGACCCACCGGCGACGAATAACCCGCCGCCCGCCCCCGAACCACCCTTACCGCCCGCGCCGCCGGCAGCCGCGGCGCCACCCAGGCCGACATCCCCGCCGGCACCGCCCTTGGCGCCAGCGCCGCCAGTACCGCCCACCACGCCGGATCCGCCACGTCCGCCGGGTCCGCCATGACCGCCAGGGCCGCCGGGGAAGGCGGGACCGCCCGATCCGCCGGCGCCGCCGGCGCCCCCGCGCCGCCAACGGCTTGATTGCCCGTGAGCGAATCGTTACTGAAGGTCACCGTACCGGATGGGATGTAGACGCCTCCGCCATATCCCGGGCCGCCGACCGCACCGACCCCGCCGATGTGGCCGGCCCCTCCATTGCCGCCCGCACCGCCGTCGCCGCCCGCGCCGCCCTCGGCCCCCGGTCCGCCGGTGGCGCCGGTATCCCCACGGCCGCCCGGGAACCCCTGGCCAGCGGGCTCGCCGCCAGCTCCGGCGCCGCCGAGGTATCCCCGGCCGCCGACGCCGCCGACGCCGCCGACCGCGGCATTGGAAGCGACGACGGCGCCCTTGAGCTGGAGGTTGCCGCCGCCGAAGTAGAGGCCGCCGCCGGCCCCGACGCCCCCCGCTCCGGCCGGGCCTGGCAGGCCCGCGGGCCCGCCATTGCCGCCGCGGCCGCCGGCCGCTCCGGCACCGCCGATGCCGGCCGCTCCCTTCACTCCGGTTCCGCCGACGCCGCCAGCGCCGCCCCAGACCCCGGCGCCGCCCCAGCCACCTTCTCCGGCACTTCCGCCGCGACCGCCGGCGCCGCCAATGGCCTGATTTCCGGTGATCGTGTCGCGGGCGAACGCCACAATTCCCGCTGACACGTAGACCCCGCCGCCGTATCCCGGGCCGCCCGCGCCGCCGGCACCCCCGGTCCCGCCGGTCCCGCCGTCACCGCCTGAAGCGCCGCCGCCGCCGGCGCCGCCAACGCCCCCCGGTGCACCCGCGCCGCCGAAGCCACCGTTGCCCCCAAAGCCGCCACCCCCGCCGAAGCCGCCGTAGGAGCCCCAGCCACCGGCGCCGCCGCTGCCGCCGACCGCGACATTCGAGGCGATGGTCACGCCGTTGTCCTCGAGAATTCCGGCGCCCAGGTACAGGCCGCCTCCGGCTCCCATGCCGCCGGCGCCGCCATCGCCGGCCTGGTTCCCGTGGCCACCATTGCCGATCTGGGCCGCGGTGCCGGCGATGCCGCCAACGCCCCCGGCGCCGCCGGGTGCTCCCGAGATACCCGCGCCCCGGCGCCGCCGTTGCCGGCGCGGCCGTAGACGCCGGAGCCGACGCCTTCGCCGGCGATGCCGCCGCGACCGCCGGCGCCGCCGTCGGCCTGATTGCCGGTGATCGAGGCGCGGTTGAACGTCAGCGTCCCGGATTGAACGTAGACACCGCCACCCTCACCCGGCCCACCCACGCCGCCCGCGCCGCCCGTGAAGGCCATCCCATCCTGCCCGGCCCTGCCGGCGAGGCCCCCGGCGCCGCCCGCCCCGCCGGTCGGATGGAGAACCGTCCCGGCACCCCCCGCGCCGCCCGCGCCGCCGCTGCCGGCGAAGCCGCCATCGCCGCCGGCATAGCCCGCACCACCGGCACCGCCGGCGCCGCCGATCGCGACATTGGAGGCGATGGCGGCGTTACGGTTGTCCTGGACGGACCCTCCGGCGAGGTATAGCCCGCCGCCGGCGCCGCTGCCGCCGGCGCCGCCCATGCCGGCGCGCCCCGCCTCACCCCCCTGGCCTCCCAGGCCGCCGGCGCCGCCGGGTCCACCCGCGCCGCCGCCGGCCGCTCCCGCCGTTCCAGGCCCGCCATGGCCCCCGATGCCGCCTTCGCCGCCCTGGCCGGCGCGGCCGCCGGTGCCGCCCGATCCGCCGATCGCATGATTGGAGCCGACGACGCTCCCCTGGTTCAGCACGAGCGACCCACCGCCGGGTACATAGATCCCACCGCCGCGTCCCCAGCCGCCCGCGCCGCCGTCGCCGGCATTGCCGCCCGTGTAACCCTGGCCGCCAGGTCCACCATCCTGACCCGTGGGTGCGAACGCCCCGGGGACCCCGAAGGCCCCGGTGCCGCCGGTGCCGCCATCGCCGCCGGCACCCCCCGCGGCCGTATTGGCCTCGATCTCGCTCGAGCGGTTGATTTGCACGCTGCCGCCGGGCAGGAACAGCGCACCGCCCTCGCCGGCGCCGCCCGGCCCGCCGGCGCCGCCGTTGCCCGCGACATAGTGGGCGAACAGGCCAGCGCGACCGCCGGTTCCCCCGGAGCCCCCTGCACCGCCCAGCGCGAGGTTCGCGCCGAGCACGTCGCTGCTGAGCGGAGCCAGGGTGCCGCCGGCGATGTAGAGGCCACCCCCCGCACCGCTCCCTCCCGCCCCGCCGGCGCCACCGTCCCCGCCGTTGCCGGAATGGAACGAGCCGATGTAGAACCCGGACGAGGTGACCGTGAACCCATAGCCGCCGCGACCGCCGGCGCCGCCGGCGCCGCCCCGGGCCACGTTGCCCTGGATCAGGTCATTGGCCAGGGTGAGGTTGCCCGTGGCCAGGTAGATGCCGCCGCCCTCGCGCATTGCCGCCCGCGCCGCCGGCTCCCCCGGGCCCGCCGGTGGGATGTGCCAGGGTCGCCGAGCGGCCGACGGCCCCGACTGGCCCCTCCGGCGCCGCTGGCCGCGTTGTTCATCAACGCGATGTTGGAGAGCGCCACATTGCCGCCGTCGATCAGCAGGCCGCCGCCAAGGGCCGCGGCTCCGCCCAGAATGCCGCCATCGCTCGCGCGACCGCCGGCGATGGCCAGATCCTGCGCCACCACCGAGAGCGCATTGGTCCCCACGATCTCGAAGACCCGGCTGGTCGACTCGGCGTCGATGACCGAGCTCGACTCGCCCTGCCCGAGGAATGTGAACGACTTGCTCTTGAGGCTCGAGGCATTGTCGACGACCAGTTGGCCGCCCGTCACCGCATACGGGATGCTGGAGACCGACAGCGTGATGATGTTGCTGGCGTCGCCATTCGCGTCGGCCGCGGCGACATCGACTCCCAGGCTGTTCGACACGGGGAGCGGATAGAAGTAGCCCGTCCCCGACTTCGGGGCCGTCACGGTCGACGGAGTTGGTGTCGGCGGATGTCAGGCCGGTCATCGCGACGGCGAAGGTGTAGCCGCTCCCCTTCTTGTTACCCAGGGACAGATCCGAGAAGACCGCCAGGCCATCGGTGACGGGGACGGACACCGGAGTGAAGGTGGCCCCGCGCGGGCCACTGGCCAGCGTGAGCGTCGCGGTGCCGTTGTACGCGAGGTCGACGGTGCCGAGGGAGTCGACCGCCGAGGCGATGATGCCGAAGCTGGCACCGACGACGACGCTGGGAGGCGGCTGGGTGACAATGCTCGACTGGCTGGCCAGGCCGTAGGCAGCGAGGTTAGGGATGAGGAGGTTGGCCTGGGGTGTCCCGAGCCCGGTGACCAGGTCGTAGCCGGGTCCGGCGGGATAGCCGTTGTTCCCCTGGGTGATGTCGTGGAAGTCGCCGGGGGCGATGCCGGCCAGGTCGTAGAGGTCCGCCAGCATCGCGGTCGAGCCCAGGGGCGTGCCGCCGACGAGGACGCGGCCCTGATCGGCGATCGCGGCCATGCCGGCCCACAGCGGCGTCGCCACGCTGGTGCCACCGACCTGCGCCCACGGCGTGGCGGTGCCGAAGTCGTAGGGGTCATAAATCGCCACGCCGGTGTTCGGGTCGGCGTCCGCGGCAACGTCCGGGTTGGTGCGCTGATCGTTGCTGTTGCCGCTGAAACCGTCGCCCTGCTCGTACGAGGGTAGAGCAAACGCCTGGCTGTACCCGCCGCCGCTGCCGTCCCAGCCGATCTCGTCGCTCCACTGGCCACTCCCCGTGAGATACAGGCTCGTGCCCCCGACCGACACGACCTCAGGCGAGGCGGAGGGGTAAGTCACCCCGTAGTACGCCCCAGCGTCGCCCGCGGCGTCGAAGACGCTGACATCGGGGTTGGCCGTCAGCGCGGGCTGGATGATCGTGCTGTCCCAGCTCTGCTCCAGCGATTCCTGGCCGAAGTAATCGAGGTACCAGTCGTAACTGGCCGAGATCACCGAGACACCGGGCAGACCGGCCAGGGTGGCGATCCCCTGGGGGATGTCCTCGTAATAATTGCCGTAGTTCGGGACGGCACAGAGGACGACGATGTTGGCCCCGGGCGCCATGGCATGCGCCGATTCGATGTCCAGCGCGATCTCGTCGCCGGCATCGTAGTCGTCGAAGTCGGGGTTGTTGCTGCTATTATTCGTGGCCGACAGCGGGGCACCGGTATGGTCGACGAACGTCAGGCTGGGCGGGTCGGGCAGGCCGAAGGTCTTGTCGAACTGCGCGAGCGCGCTGGAGTTGTAGGTGGGGGACGACGTATCCACGAACGCGGGGTTGTAGCCCTCCTCGAAGAGGCCGATAGTCTGGCCGGTGCCGTCCCCCTTGATGGCGCCGAAGCTGATGTTGTTGTTATAGGTGCCGCCGTTACTGAGCCCGTAGGCGGTCTGGATCTGCTGCGGGAGGTAACCGGCGGGGCCGGGGATCTGCTGTGTTGCGGTCGAGTCGAAGGGGGAGCTGACCGGGAGACTGCCGAGGATGGCGCCGGAATGGATGAATTCGATTGCTGCGAGGATAGGGTCATACTGCCAGATGAGCCCGAGCTAGCCGGCAGCCGTAGTTTCGAGGCCGCCGGCGCTTGAAGCCAGGCGATGTCCCCGTTGGCGAGGGGGACGGGCACAAGACCATCATCAAGGGCCATCCTGGAGGCGGCGCCGAGCATGGCGAGGTCAGCCAGAGTGGAAGGCACGTGCGGCGGTCCGCCCGAGAGGACCAGGCGATTCTCCAGGTTCTCCAGCCGCGGCATGAGGGACCACCGCCTGCGGTGCGGAGAGCCGAGTGGCCGTCGGGATCGCGTGTTGCGAGGGGATCTGCGAGATGGCATGGTCGTTTCTCCCGGGTGTCGAGGCAATGGGCCTTGGGTATGACCGGCGGACGAGTGACGGCTGTCGGATCAGGAGCTGTCTTCAATTAGGGCGCGCACCACGACTGTGCTCGCAGGCGGACCGTAGGCGCCCGCAGGCTTCGTGTCCGGCTCGAATTCGTGGCTCGTCCTCGGATAGGCGGCCAGGTCTGTACGAGAGCGCTCGACGATCGAGCCGCAGTCATCGTGGCGGTGATCACGCCGGACCGGTTAGGATTCGGAATAGGGATCGCCGAGCTCAGTCGCCCCGAGGACGATTCGCGTGGCCCAAGTCACCGAAATTGGCAGACCGCGCCGCGGTCAGGAAATTCTTCGAGGCGTCCCCGTTCCAACTTCCTAGGGCCGCTCCGTCCGCATGGGAAACCCGGATTGACGCATCAAGGTGCGGGGTGCCGATCGGATTCCGAACGGCGCGATCGCTCGTCGAAGATCGTAAGTCTCTGCAATCGTTACGAGTTGTGGCGAGATCCGGCAAAAATCGATTCGCGCGCGGCGCGATTGGGTGCCGATGGTGACTGGGGGCGTTATGAAATCGCGCATGACGTTCGAGGTCCAGACCGACCCCGAGTTGTTATTGATCCTCGCCAAGGCGGGCTATAACCCGGCCCTGGGCTGCTTGCTGGACCGATTTCGGGATCCGCTGGCGGAACAGGCCCGGGGGCAGATCGGCCGCCGTCTCAGGGTGAAACTGGACGTCGAGGACCTGTTGCAAGAGGTCTCGCTCGAGGCGTACCGCGACATCGGCAAGTTCCGTGGGAACACGGAGGGCGAGTTCCTGTCCTGGCTGCGGAAGATCCTCGACACGATCTTGCAGAACCAGGTGCGTCGTTACTTCGGCACCCGGCGGCGCAACCTGCGTCAGGAACGGCGACTGGCCGCCGACCTGGATGATTCGATGCGGGGCCTGGGGGCGGATCCGGTCGCGCCCGATACGTCACCGACCCAGCGGGCCGTCAAGCACGAGCGGGTCTCACGGCTGGCCGAAGCGATCGAGACGTTGCCGCTGCCGTATCGCAAGGTGATCGTCCTGAGGCACCTCGAAGGCATGAGCTTCGCCGAGGTCGCAAGCCGGATGAACCGGACCGAGGACAGCGTCAAGAACATGTGGGTCCGCGCCCTGCGCCAGCTCCGCGGCCTGCTGGGGAACCTGCAATGAGCTCGGACCAACACGGCCGAAATGCCCGATCCGCGACATCCTTCCCTGCCGACTCACTCAGCTCGTGGGACGACCCGAACGTCGCCTCCGCCCTGGCCGAGTACCTGGCGGAGCTCGAGGCCGGTCGACGTCCGTCACGCGAGGAGCTCCTGGATCGCTACTCGGAGATCGCCGGGGCGCTGGCCGATTGCCTCGACGTCGTGGAATTCGTCCACTCGGCGGCGGGGTCGAGCTCTCCGGATCACCCATCCCCGCACTCCGAGGATGCCATGCCGCCCGATACGATCCTGGGCGAGTATCGGCTGGTTCGCGAGATCGGCCGTGGCGGGATGGGCATCGTCTACGAGGCCGAGCAGGTCTCCCTGGGGCGCCGCGTCGCGCTGAAGGTCCTCTCCGGAACCGCGGCGCTCGACCCGCTGAAATTGCAGCGGTTCCGGGTCGAGACCCAGGCCGTGGCCCAGCTCCACCACGCCGCACATCGTCCCGATCTTCGCGGTCGGCAGCGAGTGCGGGACTCACTACTACGCGATGCAATTCATCGACGGCACCACGCTGGCCGAAGTGATTTACCAGCATCGACGGATCGGCGGGGCGGCCGCCGGCGAGCCGGAAGGCGGGCCGCATCCGTCTGTCAACGGACCGAAGCCGTCGGGTCCAAGCCCGGCCCCGGGTGCGCCATCGACCAACGGAGGCGGCGGCTTGACGTTCGAGCTCGCGCCGGCGGGCCTCGCCGCGTCGGCGACGGGCTCACTCCGAGGCCGCGGCGCGGTTCGAGCGTTGGCGATGTTGGGTATCCAGGCGGCTGATGCCCTCGAACACGCCCATTCCCTGGGGATCCTCCACCGCGACATCAAGCCCTCCAACCTCCTGGTCGACGCCAGGGGTAATCTCTGGGTCACGGACTTCGGCCTCGCTCGATTCCAGGACGAGCCGGGGCTCACGCGCACCGGCGACCTACTCGGCACCTTGCGCTACATGGCTCCGGAGCTGGTGCTGGGGCACCGCATGGTCTTCGACCCGCGCTCGGACATCTACTCGCTCGGAGCCACGCTTTACGAGCTGCTGACGTTGCGACCGGTCTTCGACGGCCGCGACCGAGAGGTCTTGCTCCGCCAGATCGCCCAGGACGAACCGATCCCGCCGAGGTGGCTCGACCCGACGATCCCGCGCGACCTCGAGACGATCGTCCTGAAAGCGATGGACAAGGAGCCCGATCGCCGCTACGCAACGGCCGGTGAGCTGGCCGAGGACCTTCGTCGTTTCCTCGACGACAAGACGATCCGCGCCCGCCCTCCGACTCCGGGCCAGCGCGTGGCGAAGTGGGCTCGCCGGCATCGCGCGGTGCTGAGTACAACCGCGATGGTCGCGTTCCTGGCGATGGCCATCGCCGCCCCGTGGCTCTGGTGGGAACAACGAAACACGGCGCGGATGTATGACCACCTGCGCGAAACCTTCGAGAAGGCGGACCTGGGATTCGAGGAAGTGATCCGTCTGTCGGACGAGCTGACGGTCAAGGGGATGGCACGACACGCCCAACCCGGCCAGACCCCGGAGGCGGTCAAGATTCGAGAGGAATTCTTCGCGCAGGCCATCGAATTCTACGAGCGACTGGCACGCGAGCCCCAGATCGGGAAGGGGATGAGAGCCGTCGCGTATCGACGTCTCGGATTCGCTCGCATGATGGGCCTGCAAGATCCACGGGCCGAGAGCGATTTCCGGCAATCCGTCGCGCTCTACGAAGAGCTGCTGGCCGCGTCACCCGGGGATCCCGAACTCCGGTACGCCATCAGCGACGTCCTGACGAACCTGAGTATGTCCTTGATATTCCGAGGAATGAACGTAGCCGAGCCGTTCTTCCGCCGGGCGAGGTCGATTGACGAGGGTCTGGTGTCTGAGTTCCCCGATGATCCCCGACACCTCCATCAACTGGCCAATCATTGGATGCAGTTCATGAGCTGGATGACGACGGTCCGGATGCGGACTCAGGCGGAGCGAGAATGTCGACAACTCCTCGAGTTCTACGAGAGGCTGGCGGCTGATGCAGCCGGGTCGCCGGCTCGCGCTCGAATCATGGCGGCTTCGTACCGTGACCTCGCCCACACGCTGGGGACCCTGGGCTGGCCTCATGAACAACAGGAAGCCCTGCGTCGGGGATCGAAGCTGGATCCAGAGGATCCCGCCCTGCTCAACGACCTCGCCCGGTCCCTCGCCCTCCGGCCGGGCGCGCCGCCGAACGAGGCGGCCGAGGCGATCGAGCTAGCGAAGCGGGCGGTGGCCGCGAATTCGAACACGCCGCGCGTTCTGGAACACGCTGGGGCTGAGCTATATGCGAGCCGGTCAAAGGCCGCTCGCGACCGAGGCCCTCAAGAAGTCGATGAAACTGCAATTCCAGGAAGGCGATGCCTCGGACTGGCTTCTGATGGCCATCGTTTCCTGGCGCGCTGGTGACAAGCCGGCGGCGGTTGACTGGTACATCCGCGCGCTGGACGGGTTGTCGAGGAAGCCGGAGTCCGAGGCGGACCTGCGCGCCCTCCGTGCGGAGGCCGAGTCCCTCCTCGGACGATCTCCGGCCGCCGGTCTCCGGCTGAAGCAGTGACAAAACGAAGAAGTCGGGCTGCACTGATCGGGGTAGACCCAACAGTCGTGTCACCAGCCGCCATTTGGGCTCGTTGGCCTCGCACGCGCCGGCCTGGTTGAGGGGATCAGCGGTCGAGAACCCGATAAATCGTGTCGCGGGAAAGCCCGATGGTCCGGGCGATCCGGGCGATAGGCATGCCCTCCGACTTGAGTTGGCGGGCGATCCGGCAGTGTTCGGGAGAGACTTTGAGAGGCCTGCCTGTCCCCTTGGGGCGTCCGAACTTGACACCGCGGTCCCTGGCGGCAGCTTGGCCGGCAAGGACGCGCTCGGTGCGGTTCTCGTTCGCGAGCTGCGCGAATACCAAGGCGACGCCCATCGCCGCTCTTCCCAGGGGCGTGGTGAAGTCCAGCCGTTCGGTCAGCGACTCGAACGTGACGCCAGCCTTCTCCAAGTCTTCGGCAAGGGCCAGGACCTCATGGGCCTTGCGCCCCAGCCGGTCCGACTTCCCGACCAGCACCCGATCGCCGCGCCTCAGGTCCCCCTGGAGTTTACTCCAGCCGGGGCGTCGCAGGGTCTTGCCCGTGAACTTGTCACGATACCAGATGACCGCTTCGTGGGGGTGGTCTTCGACCCACTTCTTGAGGTCGGGGAGTTGGCTCGCCTCGCGTTGTTTCATTTCAGGGAGCTAACTCGCACGTAGATGCGTGTGGCCATGTCTTTCCCCCTTCCGCTCGAACGTTCCTCTGGACAGCCGTCCTCATGATCGAACCTGTCGGGAGAAATTCAAGACTTACAATCGACAGTTCGCCGTGCTGAGAATCTTGCCTCTCTCGCAGAAAAAAAACCCGTGCGCGGCCGTTAGACTTTCTTCCGACAGTTCAAAGCAGGGGATGAGTCCCGCCCCCGCTGACTTCTACGCCGGCCAGCGGCCGTCTGGTCCGCTTATCGCGGACGATGCCGGTCAGCACACGGCCAGGCGAGACCGGACTGGCTCATCTAAAGAAGTTCTCCAATCTCAAGTCGCTAAGGGACGCCAGGGCCTCCCGGAATCATTGCAGATTGGTCGTGCGGACCCGCCGTGGCCGGCCCTCAGTATATTAGAGGAAACCGCGTCTCAACGGGGGAGAACGCCATGGCCAGCGCACGACGCGACACCGCCCTGCAGCAGATTTGCCGCCTCCTTGACGAGGGGATTCTGACGGGCTTGACCGATGCCCGGCTCCTGGAACGATACCTCGCGAACCGCGATGAGCTGGCCTTCGAGGCGCTGGTCCGGCGACACGGGTCGATGGTGATGGGCGTCTGCCGCCGCGTGTTGGATGACTCCAACGACGCCGACGATGCCTTCCAGGCCGCCTTCCTGCTGCTGGCGCAAGGCCCGGTCGATCCGGGACGACAACTCGGTAGGCGGCTGGCTGCATCGTGTGGCCTGGCGGATTGCCCTCCAGGTCAAGTCGGACGCAGCCCGGCGCCGCGACCAGGAGCGCCGCGCGGCCGAGCGAAGCGGAGAGGCGATTGCGCCGGACTCATGGCACGACGACACCGCGGCGGTGATCCACCAGGAGATCGATCGCCTGCCCGACCGCTACCGCCGGCCGGTCGTCCTCTGCTACCTCGAGGACATGACCTATCAGCAGGCCGCGAGCCACCTGCGCTGGAGCGAGGCGACGACGCGGGGCCGGCTGGCGCAGGCGCGGGAGCTGCTGCGCGCCCGGCTGAGCCGGCGCGGGGTGACGCTCGCCGGCGTCGCCGCGCCGGGCGCGGCGGCGCCGGTCCCGGCGGCACTGCTGCGGTCCGCCGTCCGGTCCGCCTGCCACCTCGCCCTGGGCGAATCTGCCACCGCGGCCTCCGCGACGACGATCGTCCTGATGAAGCAGGCGGCTCGGGGCATGATGATCGCCCGGCTCGAGGCGATCGGCGCGGCGGCGCTCCTGGTCGCCGCGCTGACCGGGCTGGCAGCCGCCCTGGCCGCGGCCGCGGTCGGCGGCGACGACCGGATGCCCGCGGCGCCGCCGCAGGTGATGAAGGGCGGCCCGGCGCCCGACGTGGCCGCGGCTCCGACCCGGCCCGGCAAGGGCGAGACGATGCCGATCTGCGGCCGCGTGCTCGCGCCCGACGGCCGGCCGGCGGCGGGCGCGGACGTCTTCGTGGTGGTCAACCTGCCGCGGCCGCTCACGATGAGCGTCGAGACCAGCCGCACGCTGGGGCCGGCGCGGACCGATGCCGCGGGCCGATTCGTCCTCGACGTGCCGCGCACGCTGGTTCGACGGCGCCTGCATGCACGACATGATCGCCTACCGGCCGGAAGACGCGGCGGGCCTGCACGGCTCGATCCCCGACGAAGGGCAGGAGGCCACGATCCACCTCGACCGCGAGGTGCCGGTTTGCATCCGCCTGCTCGACCTGGAGGGACGGCCCGCGAGCCGGGCCAGGGTCCGCGTGGCCACGCTGTGGAAGAGGAAGCCCACGCTCTGCACCATCTTCATGACCTCAGCCCCCGACCGCCCCTTGCCGGGTTGGCTCGGGATGATGATCGCCGACGACCAGGGGCAATTGAGGATCCCCGGCCTGCGCGCGACACCGAATTCTCCCTGGAGGTCCTCGACGATCGCTTCGCCGTCCAGCGGGTCGGGCTCCGCGCGGGGCAGGCGGCCGCGAACGGGGCGGCTACGCCCACGTTCACGCTGACGCCCGCCCACTGGCTCGAGGGCCGCGTGCGGCTGGGCGAATCGGGTCCCGTCGCGACGGGTGCGAAGTTCCTCGTGATCAGCCATTCCAATCCGGAGGAGGACCCGCAGGGCATCCGGATCGGTGGCCGGACCGATGCGGAGGGCCGGTTCCGCGTCAACGTGCCGCGGTGCGAGAGCCATGAGGTCTTGGTGTATCCGCCCGAGGGCTCGCCCTTCGCGTTCCGCCGGGTCGTCACGGCGGCGACGCAGGGCGTGAGCCAGCAGATCGACGTGATCTTGCCGCGCGGGGTGCTGGTCAAGGGCCGGGTGGTGGAGTCGCCATCGGGCCGCGCGGTGGCCGGGGCCATCCTCGAGTACCGGCCGCGGCGGGCCGGCAATCCGAACTTCCAGGAGGAAGCGGTCGCTGTTCAAGGCGGCCGCCAGCCGACGGCCGTCACTGGGCCAGATGGGTCCTTCCGGATCGGCGTCCTGCCCGGCCCGGGGCACCTCCTGGTCGAGGCCCCCGAGCACCCCTACCTCAACGTCGAGACGACCGACGGCGACATCAAGAGCGGCGTGCCGGGCGGCGCGCGGCTGCATCCCGACGGCCTGTTGGCCGTGGACTGCGCCGGCCGGCGCGGAGGTCGAGGCGACCATCACGCTGCGAATCGGCAAGGCCTTGCGCGGCGCATGCTCGACCCGGCCGGACGGCCGGCGACGGGTGCGGAGATTATCGGCTGGGACGGCCAGAACCCGCGGACGGCCGGGGACGGCACGTTCGATCTGGTCGGCCTCGACCCGGCGAAGCCGGTGACGGTGTACTTCCTCGACAGGAAGAACCAACTGGGCCGGGTCGCGACGTTCTCCGGGTCCGACCTCGACCGGCCGGCGACCGTGAGGCTCGAGCGCTGCGGCTCGGCCCGGGCGCGGTTCATCGACTGCGCAGGGCCAACCGTTCGCCAACGTGCAGTTCCAGGTGAGCCGCCAGCCGATGATCCAGCTCGAGATGCGCTTTGCCGGCGGGGGCCCGGAGACTGAGGGATCCCTCGTCGTGAACATGGACCACTCGCGCTACGGGCCGCTGGCCACCGACGCCCAGGGATGGGTGACGTACCCGACCCTGATCCCCGGCGTGACGTACCGCATCCTCGCCGGCGAGGGGAACTGGGTGACCAAGAAGGAGTTCGTCGCCGAGGCCGGCCGGACGCTCGAGCTGGGCGAGATCACCGTCAACCCGGACCCATGATCCGATCACACGTCAAGACCGACGCCGAGGGGCGCTTCCACGTCGAGGGCCTCGTGCCCGGCCGGTCGTACACCGGCAGCGCGGTAGGCGAGGAGGCCCAGAACAAGGGTTTCGGCGTCGTGATCGACGGCGTCGTGCTGAAACCGGGCGAGACCCGCGACCTGGGCGACGTCCGTGCCCGGCCGGCCCGGCCGGAGGGCAATGAGTAGCCTGCACGGGTACATGAGGCATGAGGATTGAGGAAACGAACCTCTCCGAACGTTGGACGCTGACGCCAGCCGATCACGCCCCTCGGCCAGTCTGCTTTTGAGCGTCCGTTTGCTCCAGTGCAATTGCACGGCGGCCTGCGCCTGGGTCATACCCTCCAGGTCACAGTACACGACCGCGAGACGGTACTTCTCGGGCAGCCGGTCGATCTCCTCGTGCAGCACCGGGATCAATTCATCCGAGGCGGCCGGGCCATTCGTTGAAGTCGCGACAGCCATCTGTCCCACCTGACTTTCGAGCCTGCGCCGCCGGGCCGCGGCGACATTGGCCTGGTTCGCGACGCGACGCGCGACCCGGTGCAGCCCGCCCGCCAAGGCATCTCCTCCCCGGATTGTGCCGCCCGTCTTGACCAGGACGAGGAAGGTCGCCTGGAACGCGTCCTCGGCATCGTGCGGATCGCGGAGGATCCCCCGGCAGACGCTCAGGACCATCGGTCCGTGCCGCCCCACGAGCGCTTCGAAGGACCCGGCATCCCCATGGGAGAGGAAACGCTCGAGGAGCTGCGCGTCGGAGAGCCCCGCGACCACACCGTCGGCGAACAAGCGGTTGATCTGTCGCAGGGCGGCGCCCAGCGTCTCGATGGCCATGTGTCGGAATCCCCTCGTGTCCGTGCTCTATAATGAATGTGAGTCCGACCCGGACCGCGGCGAAGATTTTCTTTCGGAATTCTGAGAAGGGGGCGGAGGATCGGAAAGCGAACTTGCACCTGTCCGAGGTTGTGCCGAAGGAAGGAGTAAGAACGGCCCGAAGGCTCCCGGAGGTCAGCCCGACGCCGAGCTGAGCGGAAGCGCGACGCGCTTCCCACCAGTTCACCTTCTCGTTTAGAGTCCCTATAACAACGAGATGTCCGGGAGAGCGAGGCTCCGTCCGAGCCTGGAAAAACGCGGCTCGGACGGAGCCTCGCCCACCCGATCCCTGCCAAATCTCAGCGCTCTTATAATGCGAACTCGACGCCCTTCTCAGCGGGACCATTTCGACGTCGAAGGCAGTCGTTCGACCTGTGTTTCCAGGCTATTCTGATCCGCCGTCCCTCATCGCCACGCTGGCGCCGAAAGCGAAGTCCGTTCGCGATGGCCGACTATCTGCGAACGCGACGCCCTGGGACGAGATGACCACCGGCAGGTTACTGCGGGACCGGATCCGAATCTCGCGGAACGCTGTAATCACCGGCTTGGAAGTGGCAATGGCCCAGTTTGTCGCGAATCGTTGCCATACCCCAACCTGACCGCGCTCAAGGCCGAGATCACAGTGACCTGGCCCATGACCAGCTTGCTCGACATGGTCAAGGAAGCCGACCTACGGTTGAAGTTCACCGAGGTCCTCAGAAGTCCAACGGCCTGCGAGACGCTGGATCGAACGGTCCTGCAACCACGGCTTTCGCTCTGCCTTCACGGGATCGGAACGAATGCCGGGTTGCAGCGCGGGTCGGGACTGGAGTCCGGGATGACTTACAAGGAGCTTGCCTATGTGCGGCGGAGATACATCAGTACCGACGCGTTGCGTCGGGCGATCGCCATCGTGACCAACGGAACGTTTACCGGCCGGATGTAGGGCAACCCGATGCTTACAAGCACCTGCAAGCGGTGACGACTGTTGGGTCTACCCCTGATCGGCAGTTTTCGCAAGGACCGTAACTCGACTGACATCTAAATCTCCGGGTCTTTTGCTGGTTTTCAGCGCGCTGATATTATAAAAATATGTTAATAATTATTAATATCTATGTTTGGTTTGTTATGTCAGTGAGGACCGAGAAAAGCATCGAGCACCTCGAAAAGCAAGAGGAGCGCGACGAACAGAAGCGCAGGCCCATAGATCAAGATCGCTTTCAAACGCCGGTTCTTTTCGGGAGGTTGGAACAGGCCGCCTGCTAAGCTTATCGCCAAGATCGCATAGAAGAGGATGATGGTCTCCAGGACCATCAGGGCCACGGTGACGGCGATGTCGTTGACTCTCGGCCTAGCCCAATCGATCCTCGTCCGTGCCGTCGGTATGAGAATCGCGAGCAGGAGGGCGAGGACGGCAACGGCTCCCATGAACCTGCGCAAAGAGAGGCGGAGAGCCGTAGGGTGGGTCGAAACGAAGTGGGACATGTTGTGAGTCCCACCGGATCTCTCATCCATCTACCGATGCGCCCCGTTCCGGGTCGGAGATCGTTCCACTCAGCGTCATCGTCCGGCTCGCCTATTTCGCCGTCCATCGACATCAAGCCGACAATCCGAGTCGTTCCGACGTGCTCGGTTACATCGAGGTACTCCATCGAGGTCGGCTATCCCGATCCTGTGGTTTTCCTGCCCTCCGACATGGCGAGGCTCAACGCAGCCCCTTGGATCGCAAGAGTTGATCAGACCATTCCGCCAGCTTCTTGTCCAGCGGTGGTCGCGGCTCCTTGCGGTAGTCGATTTCCAAATCGTAGTTCGCGCGGTGATAGGCCGCGTCGAGAACCGCTTGGAGATCGAGGCGGGCCTCGGGATCCCCGGGCTTCAAGGGGATGGAGATGACGGGGAGTCGTTGCGCCAAGCGAATGGGATACAGCAGTCCCTTGGGCCTGAGTCCCTTCTTTGAGACGTGGACCAGGTACTCATAAGGACCGGCCTTCTTGGGAACGGGCACCATGCGCTCCCCACGCAGAAGGTCGATCTCCACCCAATGACTTGGGGAGTACATGACCTCACGCCGCGTCTCCTCGAAGCTCTCCCGCCCGGGCGAGTTCGGCACCTTGTTCGCTGGACTCAAGACTTCGATGACAGCAACGACATCGCGTGACTCGCGGTCGAGGATTTTCAGAAATGCTTCGTGGATTTCCTCTTCGAACCAGGTCTTCGCGACGATCGGTTCAGCCACCTCCAATCGCGAGGCGGCCTCTCCCGCGAAGTGCGCCTCCTCCCATCCGGGTCGCCCCAGCACCTCGACGTCGGGAATCCGCAATTGGGATTTGAAGGCATCGTCGGATACGTCGTCGATGTAGGCTCGTTCCTCGACTCGAACGAGATACTTCGGCCGCAATTGGGCGCCCAGCAGGGCCTGGGACTCCGAGATGAGGCCATGGTGGACATCAGGCGAGAGGCCGGGATTCTCGAGATAGGGATCCATGCCGGGAAACGGTGAGGGCATCGCCGATGGCCTCCAGATGGATCAGGATGACGGCGTCTCCACCAGGCGGTTCGTCATTATAGCATCTTGCGCCGTTGCAACCATCATCAGGTTACACCCAATCCCGTTCCAGGGCCTCGCGCGGCCATCGTTGAGCCTTCCAACTCTCCAGGCCAGGTTGAACGGGTGAAGGGTGAGCGACCCTCAGCACGAACCGCGTGAGTTCCGGCGTGCAGCCGTAGCGCACCGGGTGCTTGCCGGCGATGCCCTCACTGACATACATGAGCGTGTGGTTTCGTCGGAAGAAACCGCGGTCGAAACGGCGGGAGTAAAGGCTCGGCATGAAGACGGCACCGACGAAGGGGAGTCGGATCTGGCCGCCGTGGTTGTGGCCGGAGAGCATCAGGTTGATGTCCCAGCGTGCGGCGCGGTAGAACCGGTCGGGCGTATGGCTCAACAGGATGCGGAAGTCGGCCGGCGGGATCCGCGCGGGTCGACGTCGGGCCCCCAGGGTGCCGACGTCCCGCCTATCGCGATGGTCGCACCATCCACGTCGAGAGAGGTCCACTGCCCTTCCAGCGTTTCGAAGCCGGCACGGTTCAATTCGGCGATGACCGCCTTCGGCTGATGCCGCACGTCGTGGTTGCCGAGGATCGCGTACTTGCCCAGCCGGGCCTCCAGCGGTGCGAGCAAGGGTTCGATCCAGCCGATCGCCTCGTCCTCCTCGACGACGTCGCCGGTCAGGACGATCAGGTCGGCCTCCCAGTCCCGGCAAGCGGCGATCACCCGCTCGAAGTAAGCGCGACGGAAGCACGGGGCCAGATGCAGGTCGCTGATCTGCACGATCCGGAGGCCGGCCAGCGGCTCGGGGAGATCGGGTAGCGCCACGTCCCACTCGCGGAGGCACAGGCGGAACGATTGATTGCCGGGGAGCCGCAAGAGCCACGAGCGCCGGCCGTTGCCGATCCATTCGTCGTGCTCGTCGGAGCCGGCGATCTGGCGGACTTCGGAGACGCCGTCAATCCCCTCGGGTCGCCGCCTCGAGGCCAGGATCAGCGAGGCGACGGGCCAGCCCACCGTGCCGGTGATCGCGCACAACACGGCGTAGCCTCGGATGGGCCACGGCCAGGTCCACCAGGGGGCGTGGAGGTGCCCCCAGAGCAGCAGCGCCGAGGTCGCCCAGAAACCCGCGAAGAGCGCGGTCCGGACCCGGTCCATCGTGTCCTCCACGTAGCCCAGTCCGCTGATCATGTTGATCGTCAGCACCAGGTGGCAGAGATGGCCCAATCCCGCGGGGACCACCAGCGCGACGACGGCCTCCCATGGCCAGTCAGGACTCATGATTGGAGTTCTCGATGGGTCGAGGGTCGTTGTCCGCGAGTTCGCGGCCGTCCGCGGGGCTCGTCGCCGCGGCTGTGTGACGAGGAACGGCCGGCGTGACGACGGCCGATGACGTGGGGGCCGGTCCACGGTCGGCGGTCCCCTCCGGGGGGCTGGCCGTGGTCCGCAGCGCTTGCTCGACGGCGTCCATCAGGCGATCGGCCCGGAAGGGCTTGTAGAGGACCGTTTGAAGCCCCTCCTGGCGCGCCTTGACGATCGAGTGGGATGGGTCCCAACCAAAGCCGGTCATCAGGATGATCGGGACGTTCGGCTGGACTTCCCGAAGGCGTTTGAAGGCCTCATAGCCGTCGAGATCGGGCAGCCGGATGTCCACCAGCGCGGCGGAATACGGCGTCTGGCGCATCAGGGCGATCGCCTCGTGCGCGTCGCGGGCCGTCTCGACGCTCGCCCCGTGGTTGCCGAGCAGGTGATGGGCCGAGCGGCGAATCGATTCGTCGGCGTCGACCACGAGGATCCGCGTTCCCGACAGCCGGGGCGCCGTGCTCGTCGGGCTCTGCTTGGGCTGCGGCGCGATCGTCGAACCGGCCTTGTGGATCAGGCTGCGGATCTCGCGGGCCCGGTAGAGCAGATGGCGGAGCCGGGCGATGATGTCCTCGTCGTGGCCCGCGTAGCGGTCCAGGACCGTCGTCGCGTCGGTAATGATGTCGTCCAGCGGAATGGCCAGCTCCCGGTTGATCGCCTCGACCGAGGCGCTGGCCGTGCTGACCTTCTCCGCCTCGAGGAGCTCCAGGGTATTGAGCGCCGCGGCGATGTTCCGGCCGTAGATCTCGATGAACTGACGGTCGCGGTCGTCGAACGCCTCGGGCTGCGGGCTCTCGACGTTCAACGTGCCAATGACCGTGCCGTGGATGATCAAGGGGACCGTCAGCGAGCTGCGCGACCCGGCTGCTCCCTCCAGGTAGAGCGGGTCCCGCGTCGTGTCGGGGCAGACGTAGCTCTTGCCCGTCGCCGCCACAAAGCCGGTGACCCCATTGCCTTCCTTGCGCCGAACAGCTCGCGATTGGCGGCCAGAGGGGTCATCCCCTCGGTCAACAACGGAATCAGCCGGTTGCTCGGTCGGTCCAGGAGGCGGATCTCGATGAAGTCCAGGCCCAGCAGGTCCTTCATGTGCCGGGCAATGTTGTACTTCAAGAGGTCGGTGCGTTCCTCGACCCCCATCTCGGCGAGCTCCTCGGGGGTGAGGTCGGCCAGCTCGTCGCCCGCCTTGTGGATCGCATTGACCTTGAGCTGCTGCTGAGTCTCGTCGGTCGTCTCCCGGGTCAGCGCGATCAGGTGCGTCAGCACATTCGCGCCGTCGAAGACCGGCGTCACCGTGACTCGCAGGTAGCGGTTCCCCTCGATCTTCATCGCCGTGCCCGCCGGCGCCTTCGAAGCCACCGCCGTCGTGAACGGGCACGGGTCCGGCCCGAGGACCTCCGGCTGACCCAATGCCTGATAGAACGGCGAACCGACCGCCGGCGCCGACGAATTCGTCAGCGAGTAGAACTCGGGATTGGCCCAGATGATCCTCAGGTCGGGGTCCACCACCGCCACGCCGTCGGAGATCGCGTCGAGGATCTCCTCGGCCTGGATCATCATCCCAACCCATCGCACTGCCGAGAGTTGCGATGCGTCCACATGGACTGCGGCGAACTTCTGCTCCCGCAGGAGCGACAGCGCCTTGGAGATCGTGCGGACCATCACCAGGTCAAATGACGTGGAGAGGAAGTCGAGCGACGATTTCCCGTGCGCATTGTCGCGGTCTATGACTAACAGCCGAGGCTTTCCAGCCACACCGGTCACCCCCACCTCAGGATGATCCTCGCCCCATCCCCATTGCACCCGACCCAAGCCGAACCGCCTCGGAACCTTCCCTGCGCTACCAGGCACGGTTCAAATTATTATCGTAGTCCACGCGGCCGATCGCGGCAAGACACGTTGAAGTTATTGTTATTAGATAAATTACCAGATTCCGGATGTTTCTGAGGAGTGAGGATTCCACAGGGTCTTGGCAATTCAGGGGCAAGAGGCAATTTGGGCTATAAGCGAAAAACTGGCCTGGACGTCGCTTCCTCCTGTGGAACGCTTGACATCCGGGTTCCTGGTCATTAGTGATGATTTGGACTTTCCTCCCCATAAGGGGGGCCAGGGAAGTGCAATGACTGAGGACCAATGAAAATGCGTCCCACGCAGCGATTGACCGGCCAGCATGGTGCATTGCTTGTGGTGGATCTCCAGGACAAGCTTCTGGGGCTGATTCCCGACCGCGACAGCGTGATCGCTCACACCGTGGCCCTGATCCGCGGGGCCCGGACGCTGGGGCTGCCGGTCTGGGCGACGGAACAATACCCGCACGGTCTGGGACCATCCGCCGCCCCGATCGTCGAACTGATCCCCGAACGACCGGCCAAGACGACGTTTCATTGCTGCGGAGTCCCTCAGCTTCTGGAACAACTTTACGGCCGGAATATCCGTCACGTGACGGTTGCGGGGATTGAGGCTCACGTCTGCGTGGCTCAAACGGCGCTCGAATTGCTCGACCTGGGATTCCGGGTACAGGTTCCCGCCGATGCCGTGGCCTCTCGCCATCAGATCGACTGGGAGTTCGCCCTCCGTCGGCTCGAACGCGCCGGCGCCACCGTGTCGACCACCGAGTCCGTCCTCTTCGAATGGACCGAACGGTCCGACCGACCCGAGTTCAAGGCGATCAGCGAGCTGATCAAGTCGTTGTCCGCAACTGGCAAGTGACAAGAAGGAGTTGACCCGTGTCCGCCGTCCCGCGACCCCCGGCGCCGAGCCCTCTGAGTCCTTCCCCCCGGCTGTTGATGGGTCCCGGCCCCAGCGACGTGCATCCGCGCGTGCTGTCGGCGATGGGGATGCCCCTGGTGGGCCACCTTGACCCGGAGTTCGTGGCCCTGATGGACGAGACCCAGGAGCTGCTCCGTTATGTCTTCCAGACCACGAATCGGATGACGCTGGCGGTCTCGGGAACGGGCTCGGCCGGCATGGAGACCGTGGTCGTCAACCTGATCGAGCCGGGCGACCGGATGCTGGTCTGCATCAACGGCGTCTTCGGCGCGCGAATGCAGGACGTCGCGGAGCGGGCCGGTGCGCAAGTCACTGTGATCGAGCGGCCTTATGGTGAGGTGTTCGACCCGGACGAAGTGAAGACGGCGATCCAGCGCGTGGGTCCGAAGGTGGTGGGTATCGTGCACGCGGAAACCTCGACCGGAGCCTGGCAGCCGGTCGAGGAGATCGCGCGGATGGCTCACGAGGCCGGCGCCTTGATCGCGCTGGATACCGTGACCGGGCTGGGCGGAATCCCGGTCGAGATCGATGCCTGGGAGATCGACGCGGTGTATTCAGGGACCCAGAAATGCTTGAGCTGCCCGCCGGGTCTGGCGCCGGTGTCAATCGGCCCTCGAGCCGTTGAGGTCTTGAATCATCGCAAGACGAAGGTCCAGAGCTGGTACCTCGACCTGACGATGATTCAGCGCCTACTGGGGGAGCGATCGGTTCTATCATCACACGGCGCCGATCAGCATGAATTATGCGTTACGCGAGGCGCTGGCGTTGGTCGTCGAGGAGGGCCTGGAGGCCCGGTTCGCCCGGCATGCACTCAACGGCCTCGCCCTGCACGCCGGGCTGGCCGCGATGGGCCTGAGCCTGGCAACCGATCCCAAGCATCGTCTACCGCAGTTGACGTGCGTTAAGATCCCCGATGGCATCGACGACCTCACCGTTCGTCGCCGGCTGCTCAAGGACTGGGGCATCGAGATTGGCGGTGGTCTGGGGCCGTTCAAGGGCAAGGCGTGGCGGATCGGGCTGATGGGATATGGGTCACGGCAGAGTCATGTCACCCTGCTGCTGGCTGCGCTCGAGACGTGCCTCCGCGATCTGGGATGTGCGGTCCCGCCCGGGGAGGCGATCCGGGCGGCAGCCGGCGTTTATGCGGAGGCGTAGATCAGGCTTTCCTGACCTACTTTGCCGCGTCGGCGGGAATGGCCCGCACGGGGGCATGGGCGATGATTTTCTTGATGCGATCCTGACGGCGCTGAAGTTGTTGGATCCGCAGCCCGACCTGGGCGATCTCGGCGTTGACGATCCCAATCTCGGCCACGGCGACCTTCAGTTCCCCTTCGGCTTTGGCCACATCCTCTTCGGCAACCATCTCCGGCTTCCGCTCGTTGAGACGCTTGTTCCGCGCGGTGACCGTTTGGGCAACCTCCTGTTGCGCTTCGGCTTTCTGTCGCTCGGCATTCTTCCGGCGCATTTCCAGCTTGAGTCGAGCGATTTCATCGGCGATGTCTTCGTCGAATCCGTCCAGAAGCGAGACGGTAGCGAACACCTCTTTCTGCGACGCCTCCCATGCCATTCGCCCGGGCACGTCAGTGCGGTGGGTGAACTCGGGGTCATTTCGCTTGAGGTCTTCCAACCGACGCTCGAGCTGGGTTTCCAGATCGCGGATTGTGCGGCTGGTTGCCGCGCGGGGCTCTGGCAATCCGAATGGATCGTCGGCCCCGCCGTGAGTGGCGAAGGGGCTGGTCGTCGCGGGCGCGGCCGGAGGATTCGTGCCCAATCGCTTCAGCAGTTGGTCAACCTTCTGCTCCAGCGCATCGAATCGCTCTGCGGACAGGTGCGCCATGGTTGTCTGGCCAATTGGCGGCGGGGTCCGTCGCTCCTCGAGGGGACTCGGCGTTGGGTTCGCGCCTGAGCGATTCGCGATCTCATCGAGGATGCGCTGGAAATCCGGCTGGTTGAAGGTGCGATATTGTTGTTGGCCAACATACGTCTTCGCGAGCAGTTCGAACCGGCGTTCCAGTTCCTTGAGCCGCTGTTCGACCCGGGGCGACCCCGCCTGATGCGAGGCGGTCGGATCCTGCGGACCCGGTTCGGTGACATCGAGTGCGGCAGCAGCTCCCGTGCTGCGTGCGTTCTGCGCCGCCGCGGAAGAAACCGCGACCACCCCGCCGGCCGAAAGCGTGGTCGCCAGAATGGCCAGTCCGATCCATTTGAGTTGAGCGAGTTTCATGGTCGTGAGCGCTCCCTGGGCCAGCGCGAGCGCCGTCGCGGCGACTGCGCTGGCCTGGATGGTTTGAGCCGAGCCGAAACCGAGGGCCGCCTTCACCGTCGCCGAGACCAGCGATGGCGGGACGGCCTCGACGAGGAGTCTGGCCGGCAAGCCGGGACCCGGGCCCAGGATCGCTGCGGTCGGGGCGAACCCCCGGCGCGTCAGGCGCTTCTTCAGCAGGTCAAGCCCCCGGGCCAACCGGCTATGAACCGTCCCGACCGGACAACGGAGCTCCTCCGCCGCCTGCTGGTGGGTCCGCCCCCGCAGGTAGCAGAGGATCAGCGGTGCACGGTACTTCTCCGGCAGCCGGTTCAACTCCTGATCGAGCACCAGGTCGATTTCCGGTCCTCCTGACGACTCCGGCCTGGCCGCGACTTCCAAGTCCGCGACGACGGCCTCATGGCCCCGACGGCGGAGCGTCTGGGTCCGCGCCCGTCGCGCGACCCGATAGGCCACGCCGTAAAGCCAGTTCGACAAGAGGTCTCCGTCCCGAATCGCCGCCGCCTTGCGGACCAGCACCAGGAACGTCGCCTGGAAGGCGTCCTCGATGTCCCGCGGGTCGCGGAGCATCCGCCGGCACAAGGCCAGCACCATCGGGCCATGCAAGTCGACCAGCGCCTCGAACGCCGCTTCATCCCGGCGCGCCCGGTAGCGCTCCAGGAGCTGCCCGTCCCCCAGACCGGCCAGCGTCCCTTCGCGGAACAGCCGGTCGATCTGCCGCAAGACGATCCCACGGCCGGTGCACGACATGGTTTCACTCCCTCGACGAATGCTCGATCAACCAACCTACTGCACCCGGAGCCGCGACTCATCCCGAATCTTTCGAAAAAATATGTGGCAAGGTCTCCTGACCTTGCCACTGGGCCGACCAATCATCTCCAACCCCGACACCACCGGCAGACCTGCGGTCCCGTAGACCGATGTGAAGATAAGATTGCATGTGACGCACAGAAACGCATCGACGCGCAGGGAAGCGCCGAAGTCCACCTCATCTCAGGCACTTCCGCCGAGTCCTCTCGGAAGAAACCAAGCCATCCTCGCGCCGGGACGCGCCCGGTCCCCAGGCTGTTGCCCCCACCGAATGCTACCGAAAATGCTCCCTGTTCGCTCCCGGATGATCCCGAGCTGAGGGCAGTCGTCGATGCCTGGCATCGGCTCCCGGAAGCGGTTCGCGCAGGGATCGCGGCGATGGTCCGCGCGGCGAGCAAGCCGACTGGCTAACCCGACCTACCACGATCCACGTCACGGGGACGCCCGTGGCGAGCCGTCCCGCTCGTCGTCCCGTCCATCTCTGCGGGCGTCGGGCCGGCGGCAACCTATACCAGAGGTGACACCATGCCCAGGCCCCTACCCACCAGCCCCGCCGCACGCCAATCCATCGCCGACGAGGCCGCGACCGCCGAGCGGGTCGTCGCCGCCCGCCTGATGAACGTCAGGGCGATGGAGACCGTCGGTCGTCAGGCCCGCAACCCCGTATTCCGGGGGGCGGCGGCACAGGCGCACCTCGCGGCGGAATACGCCAGACTCGCGGCGATCTTGCAGGAGCCGCCCCCCTCGCTGGTCCACTGTGGGCCGTGCCTGACGCTGCCGGACCCGTCCCTGTCCCCGGCGGAGTATCTCAAGGCGCTCCACCGCGAGCTGATCAGGCTCCAACGGGAGGCGATAGCGTCGCCAGGTGATCTCGCCGAGACCGAGCGGTCGCTGGTGGCCGAACTCCGTAAGCAAGGCAAACCGAACCAGGCCGCGCTCGTGGAACTGTTGATTGGTCGATCCTCGGCTTCAATCCAGGAAGTCGCCGACAAGGTCCACGGGGACCAGGACGCCAGCGACCGCGCAATTCGCGTGAACTGTCGGCGCGTCAACGAGGTCGCCGAAGCCCTCGGTCTCGCGCCTCGCTACGGCTGCCGCGCCGGGACCGTCTTCAAGGACCCCTGAGCGGCGAAAAATCCTGGAAGTTACCAATAAGTTACCTCGGCGTTACCTCGGCGTTACCTGCCCAGTAGAAAATTGGAGGTGTGATCAAGATTGACCTTGTGGAGCAATCCCGTGAGCGTGCAAGAGCTGGTTCCACCAAGCCCAGTGGTCCGCGCCGAACTGGCGCGGGCGGTCCGGGAGACCGGCCGACTCCGCGAGTTGCTCCGGGTAGCGATCCGGAGCGAAAAAGACCGCGAATTCCTCGAGGGGCTGAGCGGGCGCCGAAGTGAGGAGGCCGGTCAGTGCCTGACGGTCTGACCGATATTGGCGAGCGCTGCCCACTCGGTTGTGAGGCCCCGCCGCGCCGATCCGGGCGGCGGTGGGTGTGTGGTGAATGCGGGGTGGAGTGGCAAGTCCACGATCCCGCGGCGCTCGACCGCCAAAGTGGAAGGGCCGGCAACCCCGCCAGGCGCCGGCCCTCAGTATCCGATTTCCCAGTTCACTCAGTCGGCCACGGGAAGGCCCCGGTATCGAGGAGCCTTTCGTGAGGAATAGTAGCACTGACCTGCCCACCTGGCAAGACTTGGATCGCGAAAACCGGCCGGTTAACGACCTGATCGTCGCCGCTGAACTCCAAGGCGAGCTCTGGGCTCGTCACGGGCGCGACCACCAGTCCCTCATCCGGGAGCACCCCCCGATCGTGGCCAGGTGGCCGATCTGGAAGGGTGAGGTTGATCCTGGCGGCCCTCGCTGGTGCCCAACGGGCAGGAGGGCGGCCATGACGGTCTCTACCCGAGATGCTTACGTCTTCCGCCGACTTCTCGTCGGTCACACGCTCAACGGTGAGTTGGCAGTCGTCAGCGATCCGTTCAGGTCCTTGGCCAGCCTGCTAAACACGATGGAGCCTGCCGGACGGCTCTGCGCGTGGCAGGGAGCACTGACCCTTCGCAACGATCACGAGGAGATCCGACGGATCGTGATGGCGGCCGATCCCAACGGCCAATGCCCTCTGAAGAAACTGAGCGGTTCGCCACCGCGGCTGATGTGCGGCGAATGATGGCCCAGGTGCGATGGCGATGGGAGGGGTGGATCCCCGCGACGCGGATTGTGGGCATCGCGGCCGGTGAGGGCGTAGGGAAGACTCGATTCGCCCTGGACCTGGCGAGGCGCATCTTCCTCGGCCTGGAATGGCCCGACGGACAGCCACCGAGCTATCCGGCCGGGACCAAGACCCTCTGGGTTTGCGCCGACGGCCACCACGACGAGATCGCGGACGCCCTTCCCTCGCTTGGGCTGCCAGACGATGCTGTCGTCTCCAGCACCAGCGGATGACCCCTACGCAATACTGACCTCGATACCGCCGAGTCTCTGGGGTGGATCGACCGCGCGATCGCGAGCGCGAAGCCGGGTCTGGTCTTCTTCGACACCCTGACCTACTCGACGGCTCGAGACCTCTGTGAACAGCGATCGATCGCCACCCTCAAGGTGCCACTCCTGGACATGGTCCAGCGACATCAGACCGAGATCGCGCTCCTCCTCCACCTCTCGAAGGAGGGCCAGGCGTTAGGGCGACGCATCAAGGGGATCACCCGCACTTTGATTCACCTGGAGGCCCCTGATCCTGACCGTCACGACCGGTTAAAGCTGTGGGTCGAAAAGTCGTACGCCAAGAAGCCTCCGGCTCTCGGAGTCACCATCAAGGCCGACGGGAACGATTACGACTTCACGCCCCCCGCGAAACCGGACTCCGGCACCAAGGCTGGGCGGCCCGCCGAGAAGATCGACAAGGCTATCGCCTTCCTCGTCGAGAGGCTCACCGACGGCGACGAGGCTGCTGTCAACCTGGTCCGCGTCTGGGAGTCTCAGGACGGCTCGAAGTCCACGCTCTTCCGCGCGAAAGAACAGATGGTCAAAGAAGGGCGGCTTGTCGAAGACGACTCCGGCAAACGCAAAATTTGGCATCTTGCCCTTTGATGGGCCGCCACGGGTTCGAAGTTGTTCCAAAAATGCCAAAACCCTATTTTGGGATTTTGGACCCAAGGTCCAGAAGTCCAGAATCCTAGGGAATTGGGATTTTGGACCTGAAAAACAGAGAAATGGATGGATGAATCGTGGGTGTTCAAGATTCACGAGCCAATATCGCCAAATAAAACTGGACCTGACCGCCTTGACTGGCATTCCGTGCGTGATCGCATTGACTTGGCTCGGATCGCCACTACCTTGATGGGACCGGCTCCGGGGCGTCGTGGCGAACGGGGCCGAAAGCTTTGGTGGCGTTGTCCATTCCACCAAGATTCGAAATCCCTCATTCATGGTAGAGCCTGGCAAGCCGTGGTGGCGATGTTTCGGCTGTGGAGAGCATGGCGACGCCGCGCGGCTGGTGATGAGGCTCCAGAACTTGTCGTTTCCCGCGGCCGTGCAGTGGCTGGCGGATCAAGCCGGGATCGTGGTCCCGGGACCAGCCGGGATGGCGTCCCAACGTCCAGGTCCAAAATTCCAATACCCCAGGGGTTCTGGTATTTTGGGACTTGGACCCGCGAAGTCAGAAGTCACCAATTCCAAAGAACTTGCGACTCCCAAATCAGGTCCAAAACCTTCTGGACCGAAACAAGGGGTTCCTAAGCCTCTTTCGGCCCTCGATTTGGAGGCAACCCGCACCGTAGTCGATGAGGCGTCACCGGTTCCTCTGGGGGTTGACGGGAGCTGTGGCTCTGGATTATCTCCGTCGCCGGGGCCTGAAAGACGAGACCATCCGACAAGCCCGGCTCGGGTGGGTGGACAAGCTTCAGCTCCCGAAACGGGACGGCACCGGCACGTGGCCTCTCTCGGGCGTGGTACTACCCTGGTTCGATGGCGATCGGCTGTCGCTGGTCAAGGTGCGTCGCCTCGGACTTTTCAAAGGCCCGAAGTATATCGAGGTGTTCCGAGACCGGCCGGTGATCTATCCCGGGTGGAGCTCGGTCCGGTCTGGGGGGACGCTGATCGTCTGCGAGGGGGAGTTTGACGCACTGCTCCTGGCACAAGAGTTAGCCGCCCTCGATGTCTCGGTCATCACCCTCGGTTCGGCGTCGAGCCAGCCAGCAGCCCGGGGCAACTGACTTGCTCTGCACGGCATCGAGGCTGTTCGTTGCCACCGACGGCGACGATGCTGGGGACCGGTCCGCTTCGAAGTGGCCAGCCCACGCAAGACGCATCCGGCCTCCGACCCCGGACAAAGATTGGACCGAAGTGCATCTCGGCGGCTTCAACCGGTTGAGATACCTCTGGCCCGGTTATCTCTGTGATTGCAACTGGCCGCGTACCGAACCACTCCCTATCGAGCTGGCCGAGGCGCACCAGGCCGAGCGGAGACGCTAGCTGGCTCATGAAGCCCCGCCAATGGATCGAGCCTACGCCCCCGGATACACAAGCCAAACGAATAACCAAGCCACCCATGAGTCCACCTCGGGGAACTCCTCTCGTCTCCGTCAACCGGCTTGCCAGATGGCTCTCGACCGACCGCGCGGCGGATCCTGCGACTCGCTCGAGAGGCCAGGGTCAAGGTCCATCGCCTCGACGGCCGCGCCCGGATCGAGGGCCGATGGATTGGCCTCTTGTGGTGCATGCTCTGCCTGCGACGCGGCAAGCCCAAGCGGCGAAGAGGCCGCAAAACCAAGACCGCGCCAAGTGTACACTTTGGCCAGCGAAACCATTCCGATGCAACGAGTTATGTCAAATCATGTAGTCTTAACCGCATGCGAACGCCTGAATAACTCTAAAATCTCAGCGTATACTTAGGACATACAGGCCCGCAAGGGATTACCGAAAGTCCAATCGCGAAAGGGGGCACGAGATGTCCGGCGAGAACCGCGGGGAACCGCTCTTGACGATCGCGGCGGCGGCCAGAGCAGCCGGTCTGCCCTATGGGACACTCCGGAGAATGATTCACTCGAGGCTGGTTGCCGCCGTCGAAGTTGCCGGCTCGATCCGGGTGCGGTTGTCCGCAGTCGAATCAGTGATCCGGGACCGACCGGCTTCGGTGTGAGAGGCTGCGATTGATTGCAGGGTTTTGCGGGAGATTCCGACATGCCACACGACCCGACGCTCCGTGACAAGCTCGCGGCCTGGGTTGCGTCCGGCCGGTCGATCGCTGCGTTCGCCAAGGACAAAGACATTCCGATGCGAACGTGCTACTCCTGGTCCGGGACCGCCGTGTTCAAGGCCAAGGTCCGGCGCATCCGTCGGCGGATGCTGGACCGAGTAGCTGGCACACTGACCCGGCATGGTCTGACGGCAGTCGGCGAGATCGCCCGGTTGATCCGCAAGGGGGATTCCGACACGATCAAGCTTGGTGCAGCAAAAGCTCTTCTGGACCAGTTGATCCACGTTTCCGATCACGCCGACTGGGAACAACGTCTTTCGGCAGTTGAGGCACGCGATGGTAACGGCGGCGGCGAAAGCCCGGATCGTCAGGCTTGAACGGCTCAAGGGATCGCATTATGAGCCGACCGACGACGAGCGTGCGCGCTTCGACTGGTATGGCGAGAGCTGCCCCTGCCGCCTTCCACCTGACTCATGCCGCGAGCACCCTCGGGCTCGACCTTCGCAGCGACCGCCAGAAGGCGACTGGCGGACGTTCCTCGCACTGACCGGCAGGGGTTGGGGCAAGACCAGGACCGGCGCCGAGTGGGTTCGCCACTTGGCGGAGACCGGGCGGGCCCGACGCATCGCCCTCGTCGCCCCGACAGCGGCCGATGCCCGCGACGTGATGGTCGAGGGCGAGTCCGGTCTCATGGCGATCTGCCCTCCGTGGAACCGGCCCAAGTACGAGCCGAGCAAACGGCGGCTGACATGGCCCAACGGCGCCATCGCCACCACGTACAGCGCCGACGAACCCGAGCGGCTCCGCGGGCCTCGACATGATGCCGCGCTCGTCGACGAGCTTTGTGCCTTCAGATATCCGGCAGCCTGGGATATGCTCCTGTTCGGGCTCCGCCTTGGATCGCACCCGCGAATCTGCGTCACGACCACACCGAAGCCGACGACGCTGCTCAAGAAGCTGATGGCCGATCCCACGACCGTGACCGTCCGCGGCTCGACACACGAGAACCGCGCCCACCTGGCACCGACGTTCCTTGAGCAAGTGATTGCCGGATTTGAGGGGACCCGGCTTGGCCAACAGGAGATTTACGCTGAGGTCCTGGAGATTACCGAAGGTGCCTGGTTCAAGTCCTTCGACGTGGCCAAGCACGTGAACGAGGCCGCCGAGTTCATTCCTGGGCTTCCGGTCCACCTGGCGATCGATGCGGGCACCTCCCAGACTACGGGCGCGGTGTGGTTTCAGGTTCGCCAGGTTGGCACCTACAGCTACAGCCACCGCGTCACGGTATTCGGCGATTATTGCGTCAAGGGGCTGTTCAGCGAGGCCAACGCCAAGGCGATCAAGGCCAAGGGTGAATCGTTGCCGTGTCGCGGCCAGATCGACACGTGCCGAATCGATCCGGCGAGCGATCAATACACGGGGATCGGGGTTTCGGCTTACGCGGAATACGAGCGCGTCTTCGGCTCGCGAATCCTGGCGAGGAGCCCTCGCCACCTCGTGGTGGATGGACTGGACCAGGTCGAGGTCTTGCTGGACCAGGGCAACTTGTTGATCCATCCGCGATGCGCCGACCTCAAAGCCGCATTCCAGAACTACGCGCGAGCCAAACGGGGCGGCGAGTACCTGAACGCTCCGGCTCCGGATCAATCTCCCTACGAAGACAGCATGGATGCGCTCCGATATGGGATTCGCAGTCGTTTCCCCGAGGGACGGGTCGAACAACCGGCGCTTCGTTTCGTTAACGCCAGGAGGATTATGGGATGAACGTGAAGACATACGAGAAGGCTGCGAAAAGCCTGATCTGGGAGGCGGTCGAGCTGGTCGGAGTGATCGCGACCCAGATCCCGCAGCGCACCACCCGCGGGTCGAAGTTCGCTCGGGCCGGCGGCACGCATTGGGATAATCTACCCATGAGGGTCGTCTCATACAAAATCGCGGACGTGTGCTATCGTTTTGATCAGCTACAACACGAGCTGGGGCTTTCCGACCCGAGAGCGTCCCGCTTCGGCAATCCGCCGACGGGCTCAACCAATCCCATTAACCAGGAGAACAGCCCGATGGCCAAGACGAAGGCAAGTCCAGGATCCCCCAATCCGACCCCGAAATAGAAGGCCGCCAAGCCCAAGGGCGGCAAACCCAAGCATGGGGGCGGCGCGGGGCGTCGCTCCGACTCAAACCGCGGGTGAGTCACCCGCCTTCCACGCGTACCGAGGAGACCCGAACATGTCCGAACCTGCACCCCAAACGGTCACAATTCCCGTGGCAACGCTTCAGGGCATGCAAGCCCGGCTTGCCCAGCTTGAGGGCGCGCAAGCCCTCGAAGCATCGGCACGCCAGGCCGCGGAAGCCAAAGCCCTCGTGGATCAGGGCCGCGCCGATGCGGTCGTGAAACAATTTCAGGATCAGCTTGCGGCCGTAACGGACAAGGCCAAGGTAACGGCCATCGACGCCCAACTGCGGGCGGCCATCGGCGCCCATGCCCCTGAGCTGGTGAGCGGCGCCAGCGTCGAGCAGCTCCGGGAGTTGTTCGCTCCTGAGTTCGTCGCGGACGCGACGCCAGACGGATTCGCGGTCCGCACCAAGGCGTTTCAGTCGCCGTCGGACTTCGTTGCGCAGCGGTTGGCGTCGAAGGAGTATGGGCACTTCCGCAAGCCCGGTGCGGCCGGCTCGACCCCGACGGCAACCGGAGCGTTTGCGGCTCCCGGCTCGCCATTGCCACATGAGATCCCGGTCGCACAGGCACCCGATGAATCGATGGGACAGTTCTTCATGCGGCGGGCAGCGGCGATTCGCCACCGCCCTGGCGGTGGCGACCCGACGACGAACCTGTCGCTCCCGATGGGCCTGAAGGCACGCCGTTGAGCCACGATCGAGCAAGACGTCGGCCCGGGGCCGTCCGAGGCGGCGAACAGGGTGTCCACTTTCGCGCAACGCCTCGGACGGTTTCTGATTCTTTTGGAGGACCTAATGCTCAAAACGATAGCACAACCATCCCCGGCGAGTCCGGGATGCCGCGCCGGGCCCGATCCGCCAGGTCAACACCTCATGGCGGTTCGCAGGCTGGAAGGCATTCGTCTCTCGGCAAGTGCCAGACTTGGCGGTTCAGTCCTGGATCTTCGCCGACGTGGGCCGCGCCTCGACCGAGGCCGCACGGCGGCGGACGCTGGGTCTTTCGGGACGCCCCCATCCGATCGCTCAGATCGGCCGCATCCTGGCGGGTCTGTCGAGCAGGCTCCAGCGCAGTGCCGCGCGAGCCGATCCGCGATAGCGAATGGACGGAGATCCAGCGTTCCCTGGCGGAGGCCGATTCGCAAGCCAACGTCTATCGCATCGCGTTCTACGCAGCCAGCGCAATGATTGAGGACGCCAGGCAGACATTCGAGCCGACCGAAGGCAGCCCCTCGGTCGTGCGGTGTTTTAGCAATCCAATGCTGTATGTCGCCGCGGCGTGCGTGGAGCGCGGGCTCCCCGCTACCCTGAAGGACCGAGCAATGAGCATCCCCGAACTTCGTCGTGTCGCGGGCACGCTCGGGGCACTGTGGACGCGGCTTCGCAGACTACCACGTGACGAGACCGATTGCCCTGTCATACTGCCCGACGAGTTGGCGAGGGTACATTCCGGAGTTGCTCGTGGCTACCCAGGAGCTGGCGAAGCTGAATGCACTGGCCGGGGCAACTCAAGACATGCTGAGCGAGGCAGGGGACGCCCTGGGACTGTGTGAGAGGGGAGAGAGTGGATGATCAACCCGTCGGTCGACGTAAGCGATGGGGTGGCTGCCCTCCTGACCGAGGAGTTCCGCCAGGTCCTGCGCACCTGGAGATCCGAGGGGACCGCCTTGGATGTGGGTGTGGACATCCTGCGAGAGCACATGCCGGCGATCGTCGTCGATCGAACTCGCCCGTTGATCCACGAGCTGGTTCACACGGCGATCGACCGGGCGGCTGAAGCCGAGAGAGCGGTTTCCGAGGAGACGTCCGGATGGGAGGGCAGCGATGTACACCCGCAATTTGGAGTTGAGCGAGGAGCAGGCTGCTGTGTCGGCCTTACGGGCGGGCTCGCTGACACACCTGCCTAACGTCGTCTGTTTGCGCACCCGATCGTCGGGAAGAGGTCAGTCCCTCGATGCCCTCATGCAAAAACGGTTTTCAGAGAGAGAGAACACGCACCATGTCGCCATTGAAGACGGATTTCGGTGACTTTATTTAAGATGAGATCACGCACACTACTGTACACTGAGGAGCCAAGCAATGAACGCATGGATACAATTCAAGAAATGGTGGTCAGACCTTTGGTTTGACTTCATTTCGAGCCCGGAACCGAACAGAGGATCTGAGGATCTCCGGGTGCTGATTGAGATAATCCCAGACCCAATCGTGGATAGTGAACGAAGTGGCACCGATGGGAGCCCCAGGAGCAGACTGATACAAGATTCCAGCGTTGACCAGGCTGATGACGGAACTATCTCTGATATCAAAATCTACAGTATGGGATTCCCGGTCTATATATTGACTGAGAATAAGATCCTCGTGAGGGGTAAGCTCGCCAAGCCTCTTCCGTTTCTTACGGCGATCCATCCCCCGCGTGATCCATCGGTGGAAACTGGGAGAGAACATGCCGTGGATAACGAGCAGACTGGTCGAGCAGAGAAATGTCCCTCCGATCCAAGGACCGTAGGAGTTTCGGAAATCAGTAAGGCGTAGTCGTTCGATCCAACTGTCAGGCGCAAGGATGGCGATACCCGAAACGACAGCTATCCCAGCGATTAACTGCAAATTCAGATTTTTGGCGAAATTCGCGAAACTAGCGAAGGCTCCTACTTCAAGCATCTGGTTTGGCGACTCGTCGCCCTCCATTCCTCTTCGCCTCCGATGGCCGTGCTAGCGACGAATCGGCTGCTCTTGGATTCTGAGTAATAACTCGGCCATCGATCGTCGCATTACCTGTCAAAGCAGAAACCCCCGCACAGGCCACAACACCTGTACGTGGGCTCAAGCCCGGTGCGCCGACGCCCCGGGCAAGTTCGTTTGCGTGGTTGTGGGCACGCTGATGTGCATCACGATATCGTGGCGGTCGGCTCGAGGCCAGTCGCTGGTTCTGCGAACCGACCGCACGGTGATTCCGTGCAACATTCCGACTGGATTCTGTAACCAAGGCGGGACTCCATGTCTTCGGGGAGCTCGAGGATATAGTGGTTCTGCCTTCGGCTTCAGTCGATCACCTCAAGGATCTCCTGGAGCTCTTCGGCGCTGAGGCCGATTTCACGAGCTGAGGATGCCTTGAGATCCTGGAGCGAACGCTTTCGATCCTCGTTCGACGCACCGAGTCGGCTTTACCTCGTCATCCCACGCCTGGAACACTCGCCCCCACGCTGACGCGACCACGGACCTGAACTCTCGGTTCCATTCCGACGTTGTGGAATGCCGTCGGATTGTCTGGCCATGCCGAAGATCCGTGATCTCGCGCCAGCATTCCTTCGCCTTGGCGTCCGGCGCGAAACAAAAAAGCACGCGCCACGACATCGAGAAACTCACGGGTTCACCGCCATGGCTCGCCAAACGCTGAGTGCTGGCGACCGTCGCAGTGGCTTCCCACAACCAAGGGATCTTTCGCGGGTCTGGAGGTACCGCCCGAACGTTAACATCTAAGGTACCGCACATTCTCAGTGCTGGTGCGCGCTCCTGACGGCATCATCGATGAGGATCATCACAAAGAGCTTGGCTGCACCTGGCATTTCCGCCGGAACGAGGTGGATCGGGGCGTCTTCGCTGGCGGACCGGATTGGCGGTGTAGGCTTCGCCTGCAATACCGCCACAGCCTCTTGCGGCAGAGAAGGCTTCGCGTGCGTCCGAAACGCCACGTACGCGCCGAGACCGACGAAACCGGCGACGACCACGATCCCGCCGACCAGTGCGAACGGGCTCAGGCGTCGCGTTGACTTCTCCGGCAGGCGATCGGTACGGCTCCTCCTCGTCATCCTCGCTGGTCTTGATAGAGACGAGGGCGGCCGGGATCCCCGGCACTACCGGGAGAGGAGGGGTACGACGGATTCAGGCGATGTGTCTTCTTCCCAGGTCAGTGGAAACGGAACCTCGATCCCGCTGCCGCACTTCGGGCACTTTGACTTCTTGCCCGCGTGCTCCTCCTTGGCCGCGAACCGCTTCCCGCACGACCCGCACGAGAACTTGATCGCCATCGACCACCTCCACTGCGGCTGTCTGGGATGCATCCCTCTGTTCATCATATCGGGCGACCCGTGAGATACAAGAAGTCGGTAGGCGTGCGCAGACGAAACGCCCCGGGGCCTTGCGGCTTGCCAGGGCGACGCTTCGCGGCCGTCTCCAGGTTGTAGAAATGCCCCGAGCCAGGCCCGGGGCGAGTTCGTTGCTCTATCGATGGGAGCGTCCGGTCAGTTCCTGGGACACTTGATGCCCATCGTAACCAGCGGCCGGGCGGCGTCGTGCTCGGCTTGGTCGTCGGCGGTAGTGGATTCGCCCGAACGAATCGAGCAAGACCTCCGCCGACAGCCGATTGCGTCGCATGAACCTGACAACCTTGGCCTCGTCGTCGGAGAGACCAAGGAGATCGTTGTGTGGCCCGTTGTATCGAAGTCGCTCGAGAACTTCCCCGGCGTTCAAGTCCATGTCATTGATGAGGCTGAGGATCTTATCCTGGCCCTCAGTCGTCGATGATACCATGGCGAGAGTGTCGTCGCTGACGCGGACCCCAAAGCAGCAACTGCCCCCGGTCGGCATGAAGTTGAACGCCGTCTCCGTCCCGTCGAATCTCTCGTAGGCGCGGTCGTCGTCGTACTGCATAATCTGCCATTGAGTGGGGTAGGTCAGGCAGTCTGCGAGCAGCATGCGGATGACCGCGCACATGTCTGCCGGGGTCTCGATCGCGTTGCTGTCGATCTTCTGGATGAACATGGAAAATGCTCCTTCGTGATTGGGCGTCTCCGCCCGTTGCGGTCGGATCGGCCCGAGCAACGATGCTCGGGCCATCACAGTCTTGCTCGTTGATGATGGTCGGGGTAGGCTTAATATGACAACCCCCGCGGGACGCGACAGCAGGGCACGGAGAAGCGTCACAGCATGACGACCCGGCCGGGCTCGACCACTTCCAGGGTCGGCTTGTCGGAATCGTTGAGGAACACGACGACGAGGGCGCCATCAACCACGACCGCTACGGGGGAGAATCGGGCGGCCGGTCCGGCAACCGCGGTCACCAGCGTCATGAGCATCCGCCAGGCAGCGGTCTGATGCGCGACGGCCGCATCGAGGTTGGTCCAGTCATCGTCGGTCGGGCTGGCGGCCCCTGACGGGGACGGCCCGGCTCGCAGGGATCGCCAGGGGTGCGAGTGCAGTCTTGAATAAGCCACTTCGGAACATGGGGATAGGCTCCTTTCGGGCGAAGGTTCGGGAACCTGATAAACGGATTGGAGGGGAAGGGGCGGACTCCGGGGTGCGACGATGCGCCCCGGAGGAGGGAGACGGCTTCGCGAGGAGTCAGGCGTCGAGCCGGGCGGCGTTGAACTGGTCGAGCCGATCGCAGGTCTCGGCCAACTCGCGGTACTCGGCCCAGTCGGACGGGGACGGCTCGAACGTCGGCTCGACGACGGGCGGCACATCGCAACCGCCGGAGACCTGGGGCAACGGCGTGATGCCATTGGTAGCCAAGCCTGTCCAGTAACCCGGATGCCGTGTCACGATCGCGTCAGGGGCATCGTCGAAGGGGATCTCCTCGCTGTCGACCAGGTGCTCAATGATCGCGTCGCGGATCGAGCGGAGCTGGTCCTTCGAAGCGTAGAGCCTCACCGGCCCGATCGTCAATAAGTCGAAGGGGCGTCCGGAATCGGTGGTGAGTGTCGTGCACTCGATCCCTGGGGTCCTCCCGATGAGGTGCACGTTCACGTCGGTCGTGATAGACTGAGGCATGTCTGAAGCTCCAAACTTGAGGTGCGGGGCCAAGGACACTCGGGGGCTTGCCGTGTTGCTCGCACGCCAGGCCCCCTTTTCGTTTCCGGTCACTTCGTGGCAGCCACGAAACGGCGGTACAGCTCGATCCGGACCCGGCGCCGATCGTGGGTGAGCCGGCTGACCCGGCTATCCTCGGGGTCGAAGGCGTCGATCTGGGCAGTGAGGCGTTGGTCCAATGCCCGGAGATCCAGGGTCGTCATACCGCGGACGTGCAGAGAGGTCGTCGTCTTCATCGTCTCGGGCCCTGTCGTGCGTTCCTGGGACACAGGAAGGCCATCCGTGGCCACGTGGCGGTCCGTCGGGGATCAGGACAGCAAGCCGACCGCTCGCAACGAAGCGATATGCTTGCACCCATGAGGGTCGATGCCCTCCCGACGGAATTCCTGATCCGGGCAGTCGCAAGTCGGCCCGAATTCCGTTACGCCGACGTTGTACGTCGTGCCATCGGCTTTGCGGAGCCGCCACGCTCGAAGCGCGGCGGACGGATCGCAGGGGATCCGGCGGAGAACGTAACTCGTGCCGTTGATCGCCAGCGTGAGGCGGGCGATCCCGTGCGCGGGCTTGACCTTGCGGCGGGTCTGGGTCATGGTGTTCATTGGTGAGCCTCTCTGTCAGGCTTGCTTCGGCCGGGTGGGTGTTGAGAGCACTCATCCGGCCTTTGTTTGTGCCCCGGACCACCCGGGGCTGTCACGTCAGTCGTCCTCGTCGGGCGGAAGCGTCGCCAGCTTGCTCTTGAGGGCGGCCAGGCGGGTCCGGGCTGCGACGACCTCGAGCTGAAGCTCGGCGATCTCTTCGAGCCAGGACTCCAGGTCGCTCTCGAGGGCGTCGATGTCGCTCTCGACGTCGGAACGCTCGCTGATCGGCTGGAAGAAACCGTTTCGCTCCATCGAGGCGATCGTCCGCTCATCGACTCCCTGGCTTCGGCACGTCTCGGCGGTGATGGTCATGGCTGGCTCCCGTGCTGGCTGGCTTCTTGGCCCGACGCTCTCATTATACTGAAATCCTGAAAGACGTCAACACCGTTGCTATATTTCAGTGGTTTACTTCTTTCAGGCGATGCCGTAGACTGTATGTGCAGGGTTCAGTCGGCTGTGATAGTATCTCCGTGGACATCGTTAATCCTCGGAGGTCAAGCCGATGGCTCGAAGGCAGTCGAAAGGGGCGAAACAAATGACCGCGGTCGAGAGCGAGGTCAAGTCGGTCCGGCTTGAACTATCTCCCGATGTTCATCGGGACTTCCGGATCGAGGCGGCCAAGGAAGGGCAGAGCATGGCCGCGCTGGCCAAGAAGCTGGTTGAAGAGTGGGTTGCGAAGCGAAAGCAGGGAGCCAAGTAGCATGGCGGCAACATCGCGCGGACCGACGACGCGGAGCCTGGACGAGCGGATCGACGATCTCTCCGGGGACGTGAAGGATCTCTCGCGGCGCGTGGGGGACTTCGACAACGATCTGAAGTGGCTCAAGCGGATCGGCACGTTCATCGCGGCGCTCTTGGTCGCGGCCGGTGCCGGAGCGGGCCGGGTCATCTGGGACGCCGCGACGATCAGTGCCGACGTCAAGCAGCGGGGGCGGACGCTGGACGCCCTGGCCTCCGAGGTTAAGCATCAGGGCGAACGGCTGGAGAAGGTCGAGAAGCGGCTGGATGGCATCGACGCCAAGCTCGACACGCTGATCCGGCAGGGCGAGCCCAAGGCGAAGGGCGAGTGACGAGGTGGCGACCAAGCGAAAGGCGGGTGGGAAGTGAGCACCGAAAAACCAAAGCTGAGGCCGAAGGGCGAAGGGCTCCTTGACTTGGAAGGGCTCGCCGAACGGTGGGGCATGGACGTAGAGGAGGCCGATGCCGAGTGCCGTGCGGTGATCGAGACACTGTTCCCGTAGCTTCTATGGGCTCAGAAGTAGCATGAGGGGACGCCCAACGGCGGTTAGGAGGGGCGAGGCAGCTCGCCAGTGCGGCCCGCGTCATCGCTGGTACCAGACCCGCGGGACGCGAGGGGCAGTGCGGGGAGGCTGGCGGCCGGGTGGGGCGGAGCACAGTCGAGCCGCCATCGTATTCAGGCCCGTGGATGGGTTGCGGGGGAAGCGATGCGTCCAGACGCGCCTTCCCGGCCAGTAGGGGTTGCCGATTGCGACTCAGTGTCTGATGATTATGGGGAAGCGATGCGTCCAGACTGCGCCTTCCCGGCCAGTCACTGGGAAAACTTGAGAAAAATCCCGTCCCTTCCTAAACTCGCACGCCGTGCGGGCCGATTTACTAGTCGGCACGGGATTAATCTGGCTTTGAGGCAACCAGGGGGAGTATTGCATGACAAGTTCGCGCCGAACCACCACGACTCACAACACGGACGAGGCGGAGAAGTCCCCACGATCGGGAATCGACACCCACCTGCTGCTCTGGGGCTGGCCAGAGCTGTTGGAGCAACTCCCGATGCCGCGGCGGACCATCGAGAAGGCGATCAGCGCAGGGAGCTTCCCCAAGCCCTTGCTCCACGTCGGACGACGGCCATTCTGGCGGCCCGACGCCATCCGACGTTGGGCGGAAGGGGTCTGATCATGGCCAGCATCTTCAAGGCCAATGGCGCAAAGCGTTACACAATCCTCTATTTCGACGAGAACGGTGACCGGCGGAAGAAAGCCGGCTTCACCGATAAGTCGATGACAGAGCGGCTCGCGCGGGACCTGGAGGAGAATGTCCGGCTCCGCCGGGAGGGGCTGAGCGACCCCCGGGCCGAAGCCTACCGGGACCATGAGGCTACGCCCCTGGTGGATCACCTCGACGCGTGGCGAGATGCGATGCTCAATCAGGGCCATACGGCCAAGCATGCCAATCAGAGTGCTGGTCGCGTCCGACGTCTCATCGCTGTTATCTTCGGGACCAAGCCCGACGACATCGACGGGAAGACGATGAACCGAGCCCAGCAAGAGCAGGCCCGCGCCACGATCGATCGGCTGATGGCCAAGGCCCGACTATCGGACGTTGCTTCCGAGCGGGTTCAAGCCGCACTGGCAACGTTCCGCGAGTCGGGACGTTCTGCCCAGACATGCAACCATTATCGAGCCTGCGTCCGCGCCTTTGCTCGATGGTGTTGGCGGACGGGACGGTTGCGGGATCAACCCCTGGTTGGCCTGACCGGGTTCAATGCCAAGGAAGATCGTCGCCACGATCGGCGGACCATCTCCCTCGATGAACTGCAACGGCTCATCGCGGTTGCCGAGCAAGGCCCCGCCTATCAGGCCATGACCGGCCCGATGCGAGCGTTGTGCTATCGACTGGCCGTTGCGACCGGCTTGCGTTTCTCTGAGATCGGCAGCATCCTGCCCGGCTCGTTCGATTGGAAGGTCCCCAGCGTTCGCGTGGCCGCTGGCTACACCAAGAACGGTCAGGAAGCCGAGTTGCCCTTGCCGAGCGATCTGGCGGACGACCTGGCTGTCTACGTGGGACCGCTGAATCCGAAGATGCCCATCTTCCCGTTGCCCGAGTCGGGAGCGGACATGCTCAAGCCCGACCTGGCCACCACCGGCATCCCTTACGTCGATGGCGCTGGCCAATATTTCGACTTCCACGCCCTGCGGTGCGAGCTGGCGACGCTGGCCGATCAGGCTGGCGTTTCTCCGAGAATAGTCCAGAAGCTCATGCGGCATTCGTCGCTCGAACTGACCGGCAAGTACACCCGGCCCCGAGCCGTAGACATCGAAGCGGCAGCAAGCATGCTACCAAGCCTCAAGCCGACCGGAGATCAGCCCGAGTCGCTGGCCATGACGGGGACGGATGCAATCCCCATTCTGAGGCTAACTGCTACTCAGAATGCTCCCTCGGAGGAAGCCGATCGTCGTAAGTCAATACACCCGACAGGATTCGAACCTGTAACCTGCGGTTCCGTAGTCAGCCCGTTTGCGGGGGGCTGGAGATCCGCGCCGAACCACCTCTGGGGACCCGTGCCGGACCGCCGTCTACTCGACCCCGTGCCAGGGGCCGACCCGTGGTGGCGGGCCATCTCGCCGTCCCAGTCGAAGGCTCGGATCTCCATCGGTTCATTTCGCGCCGTCAGGGGCCGGGTTCGCCGCCTCCTGGAAGGCCCGCCGGACCTCGGACGCATCCGAGTTGGGGAAGTTCGCCCGCTGGACCATCAGGATGGTAATTCGCTTCTTCACGGGGTCGATCCACGCCTGGGTGCCGTACGCTCCGCCGTGACCGAAGCTCCCGGGCGAGAGCGCCGCGGTTACCCCTTGCGGCTCGCGGACGACGCACCAGCCCAGGCCCCAGCCGTTGCCCGGCGTGAAGCCGGTTTTCAGCTCGCCCGTCTGGACCTTGGTCATCAGCTTGACAGACTCCGGCTTCAAGTAGCGCCGGCCGTCGTATTCGCCGCCGTCCAGAATCATCTGGCAGAACCGCGCGTAATCCGGCGCCGTGGAGAAGAGCCCGCCATTTCCCGCCGGGATGCGGTCGTGGCTCGTCGGCTTCTGGCCGTTCAGGAAGCGGATCTCCGTCGCTTCCAGCTTGCCCGGATCGCTACGGCGGTACGACCTGGCGAGCCGCGGGAGTTGCTCCTCGGTCAGATAGAACGTCGTGTCCTTCATCCCCAGCGGGCCGAATAGTCGCCGCTGGAGGAATTCGTCAAAGGGCTCGCCCGAGACGACCTCGACGACACGGGCCGCAGTGTTGATCGCCGACTGGCAATAGGCCCACTTCGTGCCCGGCTCGAACCGGACGGGCTTCGCGACATACAACGGGATGACCCCCGCCAGGTTCTTGATCCCGCGGCCCTCGCCGGGCGAGAGATCGCTCATACCCGAGGTGTGCGTGAGCAGGTGGCGGATCGTGACCCGCGCCGGCTTGCCATCCGCCATCTTGAGGCCCTGGAACTCCGGAATGTACTTCTCGACCAGATCCTCGACGGACAGCTTGCCCTCCTCGTGGAGCATCAGGACGGCCGTGCCCGTGATGGGCTTGGTCATCGACGCGATCCAGAAGATGTTGTCCGGCCGCATCGGTCGGTCTTCGCCGACATCGGCTTTGCCGATCGCGTCCAAATGGATGATCCGGTTGGGCGTCGCCACGAGTGTTACCGCGCCTGCAATCTCCTCGTGTTCAATCAGCGGCCGCAAACGCTCGTTGATCGCGGAGATGACCGGCAACTTGCCCGGCTCACCGGATTCCTGGCGAGCGATCGCGGTGCCGGCCGTCGATAGGAGGAACAGTGAGACAAAGGCCCCGGAGAGGATCGAAGCGCTGAGTCTGGACATTTCGAAGAGACCCCTGCAAGAATTTGTGGCCCGCCGGAAGTGACCTGTCCGACCCTCTGGACAAGCGATTCCGGATGTTCTCGCGCCACGACGGGAGACTGTAGCAGTGATGCCGGGTCTTTGCATCAGGCTGCTCCCGCCCGGTGAAGATCGGTCTTATCTTCCGGTCGCAGGCGAGGCGGACTTCACCCGATCGGCCACGGGGACGATCCTCTTGATGCGATCGCGGCGGCGTCGTAATTGCTCGATCCGCAACCCGACCTCCGCGATCTCGGCGTCAACAATCCGAAGCCCAGCGTTGGCGACCTTGTACTCACCTTCGGCCTTGCCAACATCCTCAGCGGCAACCATTCCCGGCTTCCGCTCGTTGAGACGTTTGTTCCGGGCGACGGGGTACTGGGCCACCTCGATTTGAGCTTCAGCTTTCTCCCGCTCAGCATGCTTCCGACGCAGCTCCAACTCGAGGCGATCAATCTCATCGCGGATGTCTTCGTCGAGTCCTTCCAATCGGCCTGCGATGCCAAGGACTTTGCCGCGAAACAGCTCGAGCTCGGTCATCGAAACCACTTTTTGCCGAACGAGCTTCTCGGTGTTATCGAACTCCTTCAGGGCCGATTCGAGCTGACCTTCCAGTTCTCGGATCGTATACGTGTTCGTCGACGTGGTCGGCCGCGAAACGGTCTCAGGATTGGGGCGATCACGGGCTGGCGTTGGAAGCGTCCGGACCTGCCGGTCATCCAGCACATGCCGGTCATCCAGCAGATCTTGCAGTTCGCGGATGATTCGGTTCACGACATCCTTCTCGCGAGCCCGGAGGGTCTGGGTTTTCTTGAGCTTCGCGGTTAGGTCGGCGACCTCGTCCTTTGGTGCGGGTTCCGCTTGCTGCGGCGGGTTGAAGGTGATCGAGGCGGAATTCCTGGTCGTCGCGGCGTCTCGCGACTGCCCCGCCGCGTGAGAAACGGCAACCACCCCGCCAGCCGAAAGCGCGGTCGCCAGCACAGCCAGTCCCGATCCATTTGAGTTGAGCGAGTTTCATGGTCGTGAGCACTCCCTGGGTCAGCGCGAACACCGATGCGGCGATCGCGCCGGCCTGGATGGTTTGAGTCGAGCCGAAACCGAACGCCGCCTTCACCGTCGCCGAGATCAGCGATGGCGGGACGGCCTCGACGAGGAGTCTGGCCGGCAAGGTCGGACCCGTGCCGAGAACCGCTGCGGTCGGGGCGAACCCCCGGCGCGTCAGGCGTTTCTTGAGCAGGTCGCGCCCGCGGGCCAACCGGCTGCGCACCGTCCCGACCGGGCAGCGGAGGTCCTCCGCGGCCTGTTCGTGAGTCCGCCCCCGCAGATAGCAGAGGATCAGCGGTGCGCGGTATTTCTCCGGCAGCCGGTTCAATTCCTGATCGAGCACCGGATCGACTTCCGGTCGTTCTGATGATTCCGGCCTGGCCGCGACCTCCAGCTCCGCGACGGCGGCCTCATGGCCCCGACGACGGAGCGTCTGGGTCCGCGCTCGACGCGCGACCCGATAGGCCACGCCGTAGAGCCAGTTCGACAAGAGGTTTCCGTCCCGGATCGCCGGCGCCTTGCGGACCAGGACCAGGAAGGTCGCCTGGAAGGCGTCCTCGATATCCCGCGGGTCGCGGAGCATCCGCCGGCACAAGCCCAGTACCATCGGCCCGTGCAGGTCGACCAGCGCCTCGAAGGCGTCCTCATCCCGACGGGTCTGGTATCGCTCGAGAAGCTGTCCGTCCCCCAGACCCGCCAGCGTCCCCTCCCGGAACAACCGATCGATCTGCCGCAAGACGATACCACGGCCCATGCACGACATCGCGTGACCCTCCCCAACAAGTGCCCGATCATCCAAGTTACTGCACCCGCAGACGGAACCAATCCCGAATCTTGGAAAAAATCGTCGTGCGCTCCTGGACGGCCGACATCCGAAATGTTTCGGCCAGGGCACTTGCAGTCGACCGGCCTGGTGGGTAGACTGACGGTATGACGTTCGTAAGAGACGGTCTCCGATCATCTCTTCTCAGGAATCTGGAATCTGGCATTCGGAATTCTGAAGGGGGCGCCCGATGTTGCGCGAGCTGGAAAAGCCGGTGGCCCGAGTATTTCGGCGACTGCGGTACCAGCGGTTCCTGACCACCCTGGTGTGGTCGTGGGCGTTCGCGCTCGTGATTGTGGCCGGGGTGATCGGTGCCGAGAAGCTGCTCAATCGCACCCTCGCGGGTCCGGGCTGGGTTCCGTTCGCGATCGCCGGTGCCCTGGGGATGCTGGTGGCATCGGGTTTCGCGATCTTCTCCGGCCCGAGCCGGCTGGACGCCGCCGTGGCGATCGATCGCGTCTTTCATCTGAATGAGCGGCTCAGCTCGGCCTTGAGCTTGCCGGACGACTTGCACGAGACCCCCGCGGGCCGGGCCCTGATCGCCGATGCCGTGCGGAAGGTCACCGACCTAGACGTCGCCGCCGAGTTCGGGCTCCGGCTCCCCCGCCGGGCCTGGGTCGTCCTGATCCCGGCGACCGTCTGTGCCCTGCTCCTGTTCGCCCCCGCCTGGGTTCGCAACGCCGTCCTGGCCAAGACCATCAGTGAGGCGACGGTCAACACCAAGGCGATGGCCAAGCAGGCCCAGGCCCTCAGCAAGAAGATCGCCAGCCAGCGCTCCGTATTCGACAAGGAGAAGTTCCCCGAGGCCGACAAGCTCCTGGCTCAGATCCAGAAGAAGACCGACGAGCTGAGCAAGGCGCCCCCGGCGGCCAAGGACAAGCTCATGGTCGAGCTGAATACCTTGACCGATGCCCTGAAGGAACGGCAGAAGTTGCTTGGCTCTCCCGATCAGGTGAACCGCCAGCTCAAGCAGCTCAAGGACATGGGGACCTCCGGGCCAGCCGACGAGTTCGCCAAGGACCTCGCCCGCGGCGACTTCAAGAAGGCGGCCGAGGATCTCAAGAAGCTCCAGGAGAAAATTGCGTCGGGCAAGATGACCCCGGCCGAGCAAAAGGCCCTCAAGGAACAACTCCAGGAGATGACCAAGAAGCTCAACGACCTGGCCAACCTCGAGCAGCGGAAGAAACAGTTGGAGGAAGCCCGCAAGAACGGCGGCCTCAGCCAGCAGCAATATGAGCGCGAGATGGAGAAGCTCCAGGAACAGGCCAAGGGCCTCAAGCAGCTCCAGCAGCTCGCCAGCAAGCTCGGCAAGGCCCAGGAGGCCATGGAGAAAGGCGACATGAAGAAGGCCGCCGAGACGCTGGGCATGTCGCAGCAGCAGCTCGAGGAGATGGCCAAACAACTCGAGGAGCTCGAGGCCCTCGACAGCGCCATGGCCGACGTGCAGGATGCCAAGAACGGCATGCCCGGCGACGCGATGAACCAGCTCGGCGACGACCTGAACAGCCTGGGCATGAGCATGAACCGCCGCAAGGGCAACGGCAACGGGATGGGCCGCGGCCGCGGCCGGGGCGATCGCCCTGAGGCTCCCGACGACGTCGCAAGCTACAAAGCCAAAATCCGCAACCAGATCGGCAAAGGCAAGGCGGTCCTGCAAGGTTTCACCACCCCGGGCAAGACCGTCAAGGGTCAGACGGTCATCGATATCCAGGGCGAGCTCGAGGCCGAGACCGGCTCCTACGCTGATGCCCTCTCCAACCAGAAGATCCCCAAGAACGTCGAGAAGCATATCCGGTCGTACTACGACCAATTGAATAAAGGTCGCTGATCGGATCCCTCTCCAGAGGGCCGGACTTGGTCCGTGCCAGCAAACCACCGACCCAGGGTGCGCCTTCGTTGACCCTGGGGACGCTCTCATCGCGCCCGGCCTGGCCCTCCCGAATGCAAATCTCACCCGGTCCTGTGTACGAACCGGCCAGCCCCGCAGTTATCTCTCAGGGGCATCGATGAAAGGACCTTCGCCGGCTCGATGGATCTCGCGATCCTCAGCGCGATCGCTCTTTTGAGCGCGAAACGCTGGGGTTGCGCACGAGTGCGAGGTCCGTCGGGTGCTCTATGAGCACCGAAGCGGGCCGGCCACGGGGATGGGTGCTCGCAGAGCACCCTACTGGTCCGTGCCCAAGCCAACCGTGAAGCGCTCTAGCAAAATGCTTCAAGGTCGTTCGGTCTTCCGAGACCGATCCTGATTACTCAGGTAATGGCCGCTCAACTCAGCGAGGTGGCTCGGCGCCGCGTCATCTCGCTGAGAGCGGCTGCTCTCAAGGTGGGGCGGGAATCCAACACACATCGAGTTCGATACAATTCGGGGCTACGACCGGCCCGCCGCGATGTTGGGGCGGGCCCCCCGAATTGCCTCGGAAGCCGGAGAGGGCGTCACTCGCAGAAAGGACTCCATGATGTCGCGCTACCTTGATATCATCACGCGGTCCTCTGTCTTGACGGAGCCCTCGTCGCTGCCGATCGTGGACTGGAGCCAGGTTGGCCAATCGGCCCCGACGCCGATCGCGATCGCGTCGCGCAGTCCGTCCGACCCATTGCCGAAGGCGGACGTTGTCATCCTGACCTGGACGGAGAATGAATGGACGGCGTTCGATCATGTGTTCTTGCGGAGCGCCATGACGCAACCCGAGTCGTCCCAGGTCCTCACGAACAAGTGGTTCCTCTACAGTCGCCAGGCCCCTTCGTCTTCGGCGAACAATCGGCTCTGGGGATACTTCCAACTGGTTCGGATTCCCGGCGGAAGTGGGACGGACTTCACCGTCCTGCTGATCAAGAGCGACTCGCATCTGGCCCACCCGCCGTGGCTCTCCGGTCTCTCCGAGTTCATCAACAGGATTATTGCCGACGTTCAGCCGAGTCGGATCTACTCGATCGGCACGGCCGGTGGCGCCAATGGGACCCAGCGGTTGGGTGACGTCGCCATCACCAACGCGGCCAAGATTCAGCTCAAACTCCACGAGAACCTGGTGGGCGTCAACTTCAACAACCAGACGTTCACCTCCACGGGCTGGTTCCCGAACACGGACCTGATCCCCCAGGTCCAGAGTGACCTCTTCCTCCCGCTGAGTGGGATCGCGACTCGGCAGGCGCTGCAAAAGGTGCTGCAACAGACCCAGAACAGCTCCAAGGGTAGCAGCCTGCGTCCATTCGCCCTGGATGACCTCTTGAACCCCGCACTGGACCCGCAAAACCTGGGTTCCCCCAAGGCCGATTCGTTCCCGGGAACGCCGTTACTCACGACCGACTTCTACTTCATCGCCGAGTCGGATACGCCCTATGCGGCGCTGGAAGAAGACGACGCGGTCATCGCGAAAGTGGCGGGAGACAACCATGTCCATTTCGCATTCATCCGCAATATCTCCGATCCCCTGATTCCGTCGCAAACTCCGAGCGGCAAGGCGATCCCGGACGCTGCCAGGCAAGACTGGTCGTCGGCGATCTACGATCATTTCGGGCTCTATACGAGCTTCAACGGCGCCCTGGCCGCCTGGGCGACCATCGCCGGCTCGACTTCCTGATGCCCTCGAGCCGCGACCGAGATCCGGATTCCGAATTCCCGATTCTCGACACAGCCCGGTTGGCACGTTCTTTCGAGACATGAACTACAAGGAGAGATCGATGAATACTCGTGCACACATGGTCCCGATTCGTGGCAGTCACCGTCCCGCCACACCGCAAGCCAAGCTCATGGGCAAGGCGGACGATCACCAACGGATCAAGGTCAGCATCTACGTGCGGGCGAATCCCCATCCGCCCGCGGATAAGCTTCGCGCGGTCGAGGCGATGAATGCCGACCTGCCCGGCCGGAGGAAGTACCTCAGCGACGACGATTTCAACGCGATCTACGGCGCCGATCCGGCGGACCTGGACAAGGTCGCCGCCTTTGCGAAGAAGTGCAAGCTGACGGTGGTGGACCGCAGCATCGCCAAACGCCGGTTGCAGGTGGAAGGAACGATCGCCGACCTGAGCGCCGCCCTGGGCGTCGAGCTCAAGGAGTATGAGCATCCAAAACTCGGTCGCTATCGCGGTCGCGAGGGCGAGATCTACGTACCCGCGGACCTGTCCGACATCGTCACGGGTGTGTTCGGCCTGGACACGCGGCCCCTGGGTCATTCGCGCCTCCGTCGCGGACCATTCGCGCCGGTCGAGTGGGAGACGGTCATGTCCCGACCCACGGGTCAAGCCAAGAGTCGGACCGCGACGACCGCGGCCCTCCCGAGCAACCCGTTCCCCGGGACGTTCTTCCCGCCCCAGGTTGCCCAGTTGTACAACTATCCCGGCAACGTCAACGGATCAGGCGAGAACGTCGCGATCTTCGCGTTCAACGGAGGTTCGAGCGGCGATCCTCACGGCGGTTACAAGCTCTCGGCGCTCCGGACGTATTTCGAGAAAGTCCTGGGCGGGACCACGCCGACGATCACCGACGTCGTCGTCCAGGGCCCGGGCAACGACCCGGGCCCCGACACCTCAGCCTCGGGTCAGCAAGGCGACTCCACCGGCGAAGTCATGCTGGACATGTGCGTCGTCGGCTCGGTCGCGCCAGGGGCCAACATCTTTATGTATTTTACGGAGTTCACCAACCAGGGATGGGTCAACGCCTTGCACGAGGCCATCACCGACAACAACCAGATCTCCGTGATCTCGATCAGCTATGGCAATCCGGAAAAGGATCCCGAACAGCGCGTGGACCTCAATGGGCGTCCAGGTCGTGAACCAGGCCATGCAGGCAGCCATGGCCAAGGGCATCACGATCTGTTGTGCCTCGGGCGATGATGGCTCGAGTGATGGGGCTGCTCGGGGATCGGAAGTCGATTTTCCCGCCTCCAGTCCGTTCGTTCTGGGAGTTGGCGGGACGAAGCTGGTCGCCTCCGGCAGCGGTAGCCCGCAGATCACCTCGGAGACGGTCTGGAATGAGCTGATGCAGGATGAGGGAGCGGGCGGAGGCGGGATCAGCGCGGTGTTCACCAAACCGTCGTATCAGGACGGCGTGGATGTTCCGCCTTCCGCCAACCCGCCGCATCGCATCGGCCGGGGTGTGCCGGATGTCTGCGCGGTGGCCGATCCGGTGACCGGCGTCGTGATCATGAACGTCGACGGCAAGCACCTGGAGCAGATCGGTGGCACGAGTGCCTCAGCGCCGCTCTGGGCTTCCCTGATCGCCCGCCTCAATCAGGGGCTCAACGCCCGTTGCGGCTTCCTGAACCAGGTCCTGTACACGAAGTTCCCCACGGGCGTGCTGCGGGATATCACCGTCGGCAACAACGGCGCCTACAAAGCCGGTCCTGGCTGGGATGCTTGCACCGGACTGGGCAGCCCCGACGGGCAGAAACTGCTGAAGGCGCTCTCCGGGGGATCCGGGGGATCGAGCTGAAGCGTTCCACTCGTCACAAGGTGGGTCGAGCCGAGCCTGGGAGGAGGCTCGGCCCACCGCGAGCGAGCAAACGCCGGGTTCCGTGGTCCTCACGGAGTGGAAACCGGCGGAATCGGCCTGGCATGCCACAGCCGCACGGCCCCATCGTGGCTGCACGAGGCGAGGATTGATCCATCGGGTGAGAACGCCAGCGCGTTGATCTGGGCCTTGTGTCCCTCCAGGGTGAGGAGCTCCTGGCCGGTGGCGACGTCCCAGATCCGGATGACTTTTCCTTTGCCGGCCGCCACGACATTCCGCCCGTCCGGAGAGAACCTCAAGCAGCGAAGCTGATCGGCCTCGCCATGAATCGACCGGACGAGCTTTTCCGTGGCCGGGTCCCACAACTTGATCTCGCCAGCCTCATTGGCGGAGGCCAGCAGCGAGCCATCGGGCGCGAACGCGACGGCGTTGACATTGCTCACGTCGGGGAGAATCGCCAGACCTTGACCCGTGGCGACGTCCCAGAGCCGCACGGTCGCGTCGTTGGACGACGTGGCCAGCCATCGACCGTCCGGGCTGAAGGCGAGGCCGATCAGGTTCTTGGTGTGACCGCTCAGGACGGCTCGAGTCGTCTGCTTCGCCACGTCCCACAGGCGTGCCGTCATGTCATCGCTGGCCGTGGCCAGCCATCGGCCGTCCGGGCTGAAGGCGACGGAACGTACCCGATTGGTGTGTCCTTCCAGGCTCGCTAGTCGCTGATGCAACGCCGTGTCCCAGAGGATGACCTTGTCAGACCCCTGCTCGTCGGAGTTCAGGCTGGCTGAGACGAGAAGCCGCCCATCCGGGCTGAACGCCAGCGCCGCGACCGTGGCGGAATTGCGCCTTCCACCCGGAGAGGAGCCGGCCCGAATTCGGGTCCCAGAGCTTGATCGTCTGACACTCGTCGGTGTCGTCGCTGCCGGTGGCCAGGACCTTGCCGTCCGGTGAGAAGGCTGCCGTCCATGCCTCGTCGTTGTGGCCGGCCAGCGCGTCAGGAGCTTTCGGCGCATCGAGCCGCCAGATCCGCGGCGTCGTTCCACCGGCAAGGATCAACGTTCGGCCGTCCGAAAGGAAGGCCGGACTTCCCACATCGTTCCGGCCTGGAAAGACGTGCAGTCGGCGCGCCGAGGCAATGTCCCAGACCTCAACCGGTTGAGAGCCCCCTGGAGCCGTCGCGATGCCGATGGCCAGGCGTCTCTCATCGGGCGAGAAGTCCATGTTCTGAGAGATGATCGCTCGATTGGCGAAGCCCTGCGTCAAGAATCGTTTTTGACGGCTCGTTCGATCGAGGACCGTCACGCGCCCAGAGCCGTCCACGACGGCCACGCACGATCCCTTGGGACTGAGAGTCAATTGCACAGCGTCGCCTCCCGACTCGAATCGTGCAGCCTCTCGACCCTTGGCTGTCTCCCACACCGAGATGCGATTTCCCGGCACCTGCGCCGCGAAGTAACGACCATCGGCCGAGAACGACGAGGGGCCAACTTGACCGGGTTGCGGGACCGGCAGGACAACACGGTCCTCACCCGTCCAGGGATCCAGGAGTCTGAACTGTTCGCCTTGATGGACGGCCAGAAGCGACCCGTCCGCCGAGAATCCCTGGAAGAACGGATGAGCACTTTCGAGGATCTTGCAGACTAAATGCGCGGACGGCGTCGTGATGTCCCAGGAGTCGGCAGATTGCCGTACTCCGGGATAGGTTCGCGCGACCGCCGCGCGACCGCCACGGGCATCGAAGCACAACAGATGAAGCTCCTCACCGGCGTTGCAATTGAGCCGGGACACCTGTTGGTTCGAGGCCAGTTCGAAGAAGTCGATACGACGGTTCGGGACTCCTCGGCCCAGGGCGGCGAGCCGACGCCCGTCGGGGGAGAGCCACACATCATCCCACATCGCATCAGGAGGCGCCGGCAGACCACGTGGTCTGTCCAGTTCCATGTCTGGCGACAGGTGCCAGAGCAGGGCTTTGCCTTGCAAGTCCCAGGTGACGAGCGTCCTGCCGTCGCGAGCGACGGATCTGCCCACGACCGTCGCCTCATGCCCCCAGAGCTGCGAGAACTCGCGGTGAGCCTGCCTCCAGAGATAACGCCAGGCGAACCCACGGGGGTCGAAGCCGTCGGGCTCGGGCTGGATGTCGTGGAGGATGTCCTGCGCCAGCTCGAATTGTCGATCGACGAGCGCCCGCCGGGCGCGGCGCAGGCTCTCGGCGTAATGGTGCCGGTTCGCCTGACGGCGACGTTCTTCCGCGATTCGCGTTTGCTCCTCGGCCTCCCGGGCTTTCTGATCGCCACGGGCGATATGGATCTCGAGCTGGAGGTTGTGCCATTCCAGCCAACTGGCCCATGCGGCAATGCCGCCAACCAGACCGCCGAGCAGCAGGATGACGAGTCCCAGCAGGGCGGCCACGGCGGGCCGCTGCCGCGCCCAGACGCAGGACTGCTCCCAGGCCGAGACCGGCCGCCCCACGATCGGCCGGCCGTTGAGGAATCGCTCCAGGTCGTCGTGCAGCGCTGCGGCCGAATCATACCGATACGCCGGGACCTTGCGCAAGCTTTTCAGGCAGATCGTATCCAGGTCGCGCGGCAGTCCCGGACGGAGCGATCGCGGTGCGACCGGCTCGGATTCAACCACCAGCCGCAGGGTCTCCGCTTCCGTCTCGCCGCGGAACGGTGGACGACCCGTCAGGATCTCGTAGAGGGTCGCGCCCAGACCATAGACGTCGGTGGCCGGACCGACTTCACTCCGCCGGCCGGCGGCCTGCTCGGGGGCCATGTAGACGGGAGTCCCGACCCGGGCTTCACTCAGGGTCTGGTCGCCGGCCTCCTCGACGACCTTGGCCAGGCCGAAGTCCGTCAGGCGGGGAACCAGGTCTTCCGGCTTGGCGCCGCCGGCCAGGAGGATGTTGTCCGGCTTGATGTCACGGTGGAGAATACCGCGGTCGTGGGCGTGCTGCACGGCGTCGGCGACCGCGGCCACCCACCGCGCCGCCAGCCGTGCGGGCACGGGTTGATTCTGCGACTTCAGCCATCGCCGCAGGCTGGGCCCTTCACAATACTCGGAGGCGATGAAGTAGCCCAGTGGTCCGAGTTCTCCGGCGTCGTGGACCCGAACGATGTTGGGATGATCGAGCCGGGCGGCGCTGCGCGCCTCCCGAAGGAACCGGTGAACGTCTCCCGGGTTGAGCACGCGCTCGGGCAACGGCATCTTCAACGCCACCTCGCGACCGAGCAATCGGTCCCGGGCGCGGACCACGAACCCGAATCCACCCGATCCCAGGTGATCGAGGACCTCGAATCGGCCCAGGAGCAGAGGTTGGTCATCGCGACCCTGGCTCGGCGAGACGCATTCCGCGACCGGCTCGTGATCGGCGACCATCTCCGACGCTTCGAGCATCCTGAGCAGCAGTCGCAGGCGGTCGCGGCCCCGGTCTTCGGGCGAGCAAGCGTCGGAGAACGCGGTTTCGCGTTCGGTCGAGGCGGCGCGCAGGAGCGCGTCACACGCGATCAGCCGCGCCTGCTCCTTGTCGTCGATCCGCTGATCCTCGCTGTCATCCGAGGTCATGGCCCGGCCCCAGCCGTTCGCGCAGCTTGGCGACCGCACGCCCGAAAAGCTTCTGAGCACAATCGTCCGAAATCCCGAGCCTCGAACCGATCTCCCCGAACGAGAGGTTTTCCCACAGGCGCCCATGAATGGCCGCTCGATAATGCTCCGGCAACGCACTTAGCGCCGCGTCCATCGCCTCGTTGGAAGCCTCTCGTTGGACGACAACACTCGGCGGCGTCATGGAGTCGGGAATCGCTCCGCCACCGCTTCCGGACTCCAGCCGCGCCGGGATGGGTCGCCGTCGTGCCTTGATCAACGTGTGGATGAGGATGACTCGGAGCCAGGCGCGGAGCTGAGCCGCGGTGCAGCCTTCGAATTGGGCGAAACCACGCCATCCCTCGAGGATTGTGTCCTGGACCAAGTCCGACGTGGCCGGCCCACCGCCCCCCTTCGCCCAACGATTCTTCCCCACGACCAGTCGGAGATACTGACGGCATGCCTCCAGCGCCCCCAGCGCGCCGTGGGATCTCCCCGCCTCGCCGCGGCGAGTGCCTCATCACTTCCCGTAGGATCGACGTCGAGGCGGCTGACCGTTGCCATGGTCGTCGAGCCCTCCGCGGCTCTTTGCAATTGCAGTCCAATCATGGGTGCTCTTGCCTGGTGAGTATGACTCATGGTCTGTGAAAAAATCAAGTTCTATGCCCGGAAAGACGTAAGTGGGAATCACCGAGAATGTTGTGACGGGAGGTCATCATTGCCGGTCGTGGCGCCGATGTCGTTTCTTTTCGAAAGATGTGCGCCTCAGTTCGGATTTTCGTCCCGGATGGCCCTATCGAGTAGAGCGATGACAGTGAGCGACAGCGAGACGACTCGCCGCCCAGGAGTTCGAGGACAGTCGGCGCCGCTGTTCTCTGACAAGAAAATAACATCGATATCTCTTGGAGCCATTGCACCCCATTCTCGAGCGCGACTCCAGGCGGTTGAAACCCTAGCACATGCGCGTTGATCTGTGGGCCCGGTGTCAGGAAACGAGGGAGATCATGGCCAAACTCGCTGCCTTTTTCGTCGGCTTGAACGCCGCTATTCACGTCGCGATCTCGGTCGTCGAGATGTTTTTCTGGACGAGGCCCGAGGTCTACCAACGGCTCTTTCCCGACTTCGATGAGACGCAAGCCCGCGTCATCGAGCCGATCGTCCAGAATGTTGGACTCTACAATGGGTTTATCGCGGCCGGCCTGATCTGGGGGCTATTCGCCCGGCGAATGGCCTTCTCGATCCGCGTGTTCTTCCTTTCCTGCGTGATCATCGCCGGGATCTTCGGGGCGCTCACGTTGAAGAAGCCGACGACTCTGGCACTTCAGTCGTTACCGGCGACCATTGCGCTCGTCCTCGCCTACGTCTCACGCTCCAAGCCTGAGTAACGTCTTCGTGGGTTGAGTCCGTTCGCAACGATACTTGAACTTCGACGCACTTGAGGATCAAGAGCATGAACACCCGTAACATCCGGAACAAGCTTGGCATCGAACAGCCTCCTGATCGCGAATCTGAGGCCATTACCAGAATCATCGAGATCGAGCGTCAACTCCTTCAGCGGAAAATCGACAAGGGCCATCTCTCCGCGCCACGGCACCCTGTGCCGCGGGGGCAGCACCCCAAACATCATGGTTGCGTGCGGGCCGAGTTCGTCATCGCCGACGACCTTCCCGAATCGCTGAGGTTTGGCCTGTTTCAGGAAGCCAGCAAGTGCTTCCCCGCCTGGATTCGGTTTTCGAATGCCCGGGTCCAGGACGACCAACATCCCGGCGGTCACGGCATGGCGATCAAGCTCATGGACGTGGCTGGCGAGAAGCTCCTGGAGGGTGAGGAAGACGCCCAGACCCACGACTTCGTGCTTCTCGATAGCCCTGTCTTCTTCATCAAGAACGCGATCGAGTACGCGAGGTTCGAAGAAGCGGTGTTGAAGATGGAAGATTCCTGGCTCGGCTTGGTCTCTCTGGCCCGCTATTTCCTGACCCATCCTTTCGAATTCCTCATCCTGCGGAAGATTGAGAAAAACGTCTCCACAAATCCGCTCGAGACGTCGTACTGGAGCACGACGGCTTACAAACTGGGTGCTGGGGCTGTGAAGTACCTGGCTCGCCCAAGGCTTGAGGATCTGCCGATCGCGGCCGAGTCGCCTTCGGTTGACCAGCTCCGTTATGCGATGAAACGGAACCTGGAGCTCCGAGACGTCACCTTCGACTTCCTTGTTCAACGCCAGGGCGATCCCGTGAAGAACCCGATCGAAGATCCGACCCGTGAGTGGGACGCGGAGGATTCGCCTTTCGAGAAGGTGGCGACCATTCGTATTCCCCGTCAGACCTTCGACAGTGAGGCCCAGATGGAGTTCTGCCAGAATCTGGTCTTCAATCCTTGGCGGGTGCTTCCCGACCATGAGCCGCTCGGCGGGATCAACCGCGTTCGGAAGGCAGTCTACTTGGCACTCTCGGACATGAGGCATCGGAAGAACAAGGTCACGTATCACGAGCCGTCGCCCGGGCTCATCGCAACGTGATGACGCGAAGCCGCGCGGAGGGAAGACCGGCGTTCGACTCAAATCAACGTGTCAGCGGGATTCTCTACGATCCCAGTTGATACCGCCTGTCTCGGGTTGATACCAAACGGGGCCAGGTTTATCGATGATGCGAGATCGGCTGGCGGAGCTGTCCGCAAGCCTTTGCGTTTCATCCTGCTGGGCGCGGGAGTCGACGGACTGGACGCCAGTCACCAGAAGAGTCGGGGGATCTGACGATGGAAAAGCGACGACATGGCTTCACGCTCATCGAGCTCCTGGTCGTGATCGCGATCATCGCGGTCTTGATCGCCTTGTTGCTCCCGGCGGTCCAGGCCGCGCGGGAGGCGGCGCGGCGGGCCCAGTGCACCAACAACCTGAAGCAACTGGGCCTGGCGATCCATAACTATGAGTCGACGCACGCGATGCTCCCGCTGGGCCGAGTTTGGGGGCCGTTGCCGGGCATCTTGTTCCCCGCGTTTTTCATGGGCGCCCAGAACACAACGTGGTTCACGCAGATGCTCGGCCAGTTCGAGCAGCAGGCGCTCTACAACGCCTACAACTTCGACACCGGCATCGAAGGGCCGCCGGGTGTCGATGGGATGCCGATCGGAATCGCCATCAATTCGACGATCTATGGCACAAGACTGAGCGCCTTCCTGTGTCCGAGCGACAACGAGCGTGATCTCACGTTGGTCTGGCCGACCAACGGCTATCCGATCCGAGGGACCCGGGGAAACTACGTCGTGAGCTGGGGGAACACGCAGTGGGGCCAGCAGAACTCGGCGGGCGGCGCGGCCACGCTCCACCTGCCGGTGGTCTATCTGCGATCGGCGTTCGGGCACAACCCCATCCGGCTGGCCTCGGTCACCGACGGCACCAGCGGGACGGTCTTCACGGCTGAGACGCTTCAGGGCCGGGACAACGATGTCCGGGGCGCTGTCTGGACCCTGGGAGCGGTGTTCATGAGCCGGTACCCTCCGAATAGCTCGCGGGATTACTACGGCGTCGCGGATCCGGCCAGCGGCGGCGGCGACCGGCTGGGCGATGGATTCTGCGTCAACCTCCCCGGCGAGAAGCTACCTTGTGTGACGGTCCCGTACCCATTCTACGACTTCTACTCCGGCTCTCGCAGCCGGCACCCGGGCGGCGTCAATGCCGGTTTCGGCGACGGCTCCGTGCGGTTCATCAAGGACACGATCAACTCGATCGTCTGGATCGACCTGAATACGATCCAGGGCGGAGAGGTCCTCTCGTCCGATTCGTATTGACCGGATCAGGCCCTTCACCGAGGTCGCACCGATGCCAGTCTCGCACGCCGACCCGACCACGGACCATGTCCCGGACGAGACGAATCCCCTGGACGCGCCGGCCTCTGTGGCCGTCTTGTCGTCCCCCATGACGGCCGACTTCCACGACTCCACGCCCTCCCGCGGCGCCATCCCTGAGTTGAGGCACGAGCGATTCCGCATCGGCGACCAGCTCGGCGAGGGGGGAATGGGGGTTGTCTACCACGCCCACGACAACCGCGACGGCCGCGAGGTGGCGCTCAAGCTCATGAAAGCGACCCTCGCCGGCTCGGCACGTCGCCGGTTCGAGCGCGAGTTCCGCTCGCTGTCGGCGCTGCAACATCCCCACTGCCTCAGGGTCTTCGACTACGGGGAGCTGGCGGGCGGACCGTTCTTCACCATGGAGCTGTTCCAGGGCCGACCAATCACCAGCCTGGCCGGCCGGGGTGTCGAGGCGGTCCTCGAACCGCTCATCCAGTTGACGCAGGCCCTCGACTACATTCACAACCACGGGATCATTCACCGCGATATCAAGCCGTCGAATATCCTCGTCCGCCCGGCCACCCGGCCCGATAGCTCGCCCGGCTTCGAAGTCAAGCTGATGGACTTCGGCCTGGCCAAGTTCTACGGGGTGAAGTCCTCACTGTCGGCCGAGGCTGGCTTCGCCGGGACCGTTGCCTACTGCGCGCCGGAGCAGCTCAACCTCGACGAGCTGGACCATCGGGCCGACCTCTACTGCCTGGGACTCGTCGCCTACGAAGTCCTGAGCGGCCGCTATGCCTTCCCCGACGCGCGGCTGGCCGGCATGCGTCCCTTGATGCAGGCGCAGCTCAATGACAAGCCGAAGCCACTGAGGGACGTGAACCCGGACGTTCCCGCGCCGATCGCCGACGCGGTGATGAAGTACCTTCGCAAACAGCCGAGGCGCCGGCCCGACTCCGCCGGCCTGCTCCGCTCGGCGATCGCCGGATTTCTGGGTATCGACGAGCAAACTGCGGTCACCGGAGTCTCCATGCCGTTGCTGCGGCCGGGGTTGTCGGTGACCGGCTTCGTCTGCCGCGCCAGCGAGCAGGAGCTGATCCACGACGTCCTGCGCCGGTGCCTCCGGCCCGGCTTGACCGAGACGCTCGGCGAGATCCCCGCCTCGGTCATTGTCATCAGCGGCGAGCCGGGCATCGGCAAGAGCAGCGTCGTCCAGGAGGCCGAACGCATCGCACGCGGCCACGGCTGTCAGGTCTACGAGGGGCGTTGCTTCGACGGCAACTTGTCCCCCTTCCAGCCGTTCGTCGAGATCATCCGGCAGCTCATCGCCGAGTTGAGACTCCAGGAGCGCCGCGAAGCGGTGGCAGCCGACGAGGATTTCACCGGCACCCATGTCGCCGGACTCCCCGCCGAGTCGCTGGTGCGCCTGCTGGGGATTGTCAATGACTACCGCGGCGAGCTCCTCCGCATCGCGCCCGAGCTCCGCAAATACCTGCCGGGCGAGGCTTACCAGCACGTCGATTTCGGCCGCGAGGCCGACTACATCTACCGTGCACTGGCGGCCTTCTTCCTGGAGATTTCCACGTTGCAGCCGGTCTGCCTCAGCTTCGAAGACTTGCAATGGGCCGACAAGAGCTCGCTCGACCTCTTGCGGCACCTGGCCGCCGCGCTGGCCAACGCACGGCACTCGGCCGATCGTTCGACGATCGCGCCACGGCTGGTAATCGTCGCCTCGGCCCGCATCGGCTACGCGACGCTCGAAGCCCTGCTGGCGCAGCTCCGCGAGCCGCGTCATCTTCTGGAGCTTCTCCTGTCGCCCTTGACCGAGACCGAGACCCGCGAGCTGATCGCCCTCCGCCTGAATTGCCAGCCAGCGGAGTTGGCGCACGACCTCGTGGCACGCGTGCACTCCGTGTGCGGCGGGAACCCGTTCTTCGTGGCGGAGACGGTGCGGGATTGGTTCGATAAGCAGGCGATCACGCGGAGCGAGAGCGGCTGGGTGTTGACGACCGAGGCGGCCGACTCGACCGACCTGCCCGAGACCGTGCGCGACGTGATGAGGCTGCGGTTGCAAGGCTTGCCGCCGAAGGTCCAGCAGGTCGTGAGCGCGGCGGCGGTGATCGGGGCGGTGGTGGATCTCGATTTCTTGAGAGACGCCCTACCGGATCTCAGCGAGAGCGACGTGCTCGACGCGATCGACGTACTGCTGCCGCGCCGGGTCTTCCGCGAGACGGGGAACGCCGGCCGTGTCGAGTTCGTGCACGACCTGCTCCGCGAACAACCGTATGGCGATCTCTCGGCGTCTCGGCGTCGGAGTTTGCACCGTCGCGTGGGTGAGCTGCTCGAAAACCGGCGGGCGAAGGGAGAGACGATTGCCCCGGCGATCCTGGCCGACCACTTCCGCAATGCCGAAGACCGGGCGAAGGGCTTCGCCTACACGATTGAGGCCGCGGCGTCGGCCCTCGAAGCGTATGCCTTCAACAACGCGGTCGTCCAGTTGAAAGACGCCGAGCGGCTCTTGCCCTCTGACGCCGACGCAGCCACGAGATATCGCCTCTGGGACATGCTCGGAACCGCTTGCGGCTCGTCGGGTCGGCTCGACGACGCGATCGAAGCGTACACACACGCCCTCGAGCAAGCTAGCGACTGCTTTGATCGAGCAACAGCTCAACGTGGGATCGGTGAGGCGTATCACCGGAAGGGTGAGTGGCACGCCGCCATGCGCCATTTCAAAACCGCCGTGAGTGAGGTCGGATATCCTCGCCCTCACGGCGTCATGGGACTCATCTTCGGCATCTGGCGGGCTTCCGTTTACTTCCACATGATGCCATCGTGGCTCTCCTTGGGCAGGAAGGGGCCGGATTTCGACCGACGGGTCGCGATCGCGATCGCGACCTACTTCCGCATGGCCCAGTCTCCGCCAGACGTCATCAGCTATTGTTACAACTCGTACAGTCTTGCCGCCCTGGCGAAACAGTCGGGGAAGCCCGAGCTCATCGCCTTGGGCTATTCGAAGATCTTCTATAGCTGGGGCATGTTCTCTCTCGGCCGGTTCATGAAGGGCTTCATGCGTTGTGCCGAAGACGCTGCGGATTCCTCCCGTCGAGGCGTAGTGAAGGCGTGGACTCAGGCGCACGTCGGTGGCGTCCACTACTTTGGAGGCCGACTCGGCGAGGCCGAGGCGGACCTGCACGAGGCAATCGAGACTCTCGACAAGGTCGGGGACTGGTTCGGGTTCTTCTCCCACCACACCCTGAGACACCTGTATGCGGTCCGCGGCGACATCCCGATGGAGCTCGCCGAGGCTGAGACCGAGATCGCAACCGGTAAGGAGCGTGGCGACGCGGAGTTCCTGGCTTATGGGCAATACGGAAAGGCCGTCGCCCTGGCCAGGGCCGGCCGGCACGAGGAGGCGAACGAGCTGGTGGGTCCCGCGGTCGAGTTGCTGGTCGCCCGCGATTCGCTCGCGCTGCTGATCGCGTACGCTCACCTCGGCTTCGTCCGCCTCCAGGCGTCTGACTACGCCGGCGCTCGTGCTGCACTCGAACAATCAAGAGATCGGATTATCCGGACGTACTCCCCGTTTGAATTTGCGGGCCTCACTTTCCCCTTGCTCGTCGAGAGCCTTCTCGGTCCCCGCTGGGCCGACGCGGACGGCGGGCCGAGCCGAGCCGTTGCCTGGAAAGCCTGGCGTGAGGCTCGCGTGGCCCGCTTCTTCGGCTGGCGTTATCCGAACTACGGTCCCCACGCCTTACGCGTGAGCGGCCGCGCCGCTTACGCTCGCGGCAAGACCAGGAAGGCAGCCGGATACTTCGAGCGAGCGATCGTTGCCGCCGAGAAACTCGGTGCCCGCTACGACCTCGCCCGCGCTCTGCTCGACGCCTCCCGCGTGATTCCCGAGAAGGCCGACGATTACCGACGCCGCGGACAGCAGTTGCTCGACGAGCTGGGCGCCGTCGTGCCGGAGGCCGAGAGGGTGCAGGACTCGGTGCCAGTCGGCCCGTCGGAACGGTAGAGGCTCAGACCCGAAGGGCAAATCGAGGTACATCCATGTTGAAAAAACGGAACGGTTTTACGCTCATCGAACTCCTCGTCGTCATCGCGATCATCGCGATCCTGATCGGCTTGTTGCTTCCCGCGGTCCAGGCTGCCCGGGAAGCCGCTCGCCGGGCCTCCTGTAATAACAATCTCAAGCAGATCGGTTTGGGCTTACACAACTACCATAACACCATGAACCGGTTCCCGTCGGCCCTGACCTACATCGCGGGATCACCCGACGTGCCTACTGGGGTCGGATCTCCCGAAGCCGCCATTCTCCCCTATCTGGAACAGAAGAATCTCCAGGATCTCCTGGATCCGAACCAGGCCTGGATCATGGTGAGCCCGACCGTGGCCCAGATGACGCTCAGTATGTTCATCTGCCCTTCTGATACGGGCCCGAGTCCCCACCACTACCCATTCTTCGACTCGTGGGGGCTGCCCGCGGGGTGGACCTTCGGCAGCGATTCCTACGGCCTCAACAAGGGACTCAATGACGCGTGTTGTTTGTCCCCCGGGTTCGGGCCGGTCCCGACGACAGCGCTCTCCGGCCTGTTCGATTTCAACACCTTTCACCAGATCGTCGAGATCCAGGATGGGACCAGCAACACCTTCATGATGGGAGAGGCTGCGGGCGGGTTTCCGATCTGCCACGGGATTGGGTGTTCCACGCCATATCCCAACGACCTCTCTGTCCACTTCTGGCTCGTGGGGGGGCATAGTCAGCCGCCGTGGGTGCTCCAGGGATTCGTCTACTCGGGGAACAAGTGCAGCACCGTCGAGCGACTGAACAAAGTACCGGTCACCGACGCGGTCCATGACGTGAGCCAAACGTTCAACTGCACGCCCAGCTTCCTCGGCGGTCCGCACTGGGTGACCAACTTCCGGAGCTTCCACCCCGGGGGCGCGAACTTCCTTTACGCGGATGGCTCGGTGCGCTGGGTCAGTCAGACGATCGCCATGCCCACGTATCGGGCGCTCTCGACGATCCAGGGTGGAGAGGTCATGAGTAGCCAGTAACCTGCGGTGAGATGCCCCAACAGTAGGGACACGGTGCCGAAAAGGCGGGGGCTATCATGCCTGACGACGAGCGGAAGGTTATCGGGACCTTCGAGCCCCAGCCTGCCCCTACCCTCTCCGATGTCTCTCCGGGTTGGCGCTCGAGGCCCGACACCGATCCGAACAGGGGGACGCCGCGCTCAGTCGAGACCGTGGAGCGTCCCGGAACCGACATTCCCGTCTGGGATCCCGGTCTCGCAACGGCCGATGACACCGCTTCACCCACTCCATCGGCCGACGCCGCGGCTTCCCCAGCGGACGCCCTTCGCGCCGAAGGTCCGGTCCGGGCAACGCCTGGGCCGCTACTGCGTCGAACAGATCCTGGGTCAGGGCGGCTTCGGCCAGGTATACCTGGCCTGGGATGACGACCTCCAGCGCCGCGTGGCGATCAAGGTGGCTTCTCGTGTGGCCACCGACGCCTCCGCCGAGGTTTACCTGGCCGAGGCCCGAATCGTCGCTCGCCTGGACCATCCTCATATTGTGCCGGTGTTCGACGTGGGCCGTACCGAGCAGGGCCAGCTCTTCGCCGTCTCCAAGCTGATCGACGGCCGAGACCTGGCTGCCTGCCTGGAGACCCGGCGCCTGACGTTGGAACAGTCGGCGCGGCTGGTGGCCACGATTGCCGAAGCGTTGCATTACGCTCACGAACGGGGCCTGGTCCACCGCGACATCAAACCCCAGAACATCTTGCTGGACGACTCGGGCCGGCCGTTCGTGTGCGACTTCGGGCTCGCCCTGCGCGAGGAAGACTACGGCATGGGCCCGGAGCTGGCCGGCACGCCCGCCTACATGAGCCCTGAGCAGGCCCGGTGTGAAGGGCACCGCGTGGATCGCCGCTCGGACGTCTTCAGCTTGGGAGTGGTCTTTTACGAGCTGATCACGGCCGAGCGTCCGTTCCCAGGTCATGGGCTTGAGGTGTTGCGACAGATCGCCCACGAGGAAGTGATAGCACCGCGACAGCGAAACCCGGCCGTACCGGCGGAGCTGGACCGCATCTGCCAGCGGTGCCTGGCCAGGCGCGCCGCGGACCGGTACGCCACCGCGGCCGAGCTGGCGGCGGACCTGCACGAGTTCTTGCGGGGCGGCGGGACGGCCGCCAATCCTCGGGTGTTCCGAGTCGTGCCGCGGGGACTTCGGTCCTTCAGCGTGGCGGATGCCGATTTCTTCCTGGAACTCTTACCTGGTCCACGCGATTCGATGGGCCTGCCGGAGGGTCTGGCGTTCTGGCTGCATCGACTGGAAGAGACCGAAGCGGAGCGGACGTTTCCCGTGGGTCTGATCTACGGGCCCAGTGGTTGCGGAAAGTCGTCTCTGGTCAAGGCGGGACTCTTGCCACGGCTGAGCGAGCGCGTGCGTACGGTCTACGTCGAAGCGACGGCCCAGGATACCGAAGCACGGCTGCTCAACGGGCTGCAAAGAGCCTGTCCGGGGGTGCGTGAGTCAAAGGGTTTGGCCGACGTTCTGCACACGCTGCGAAAGAGCGGCTCGCGGAAAGTGGTGCTACTCCTCGACCAGTTCGAGCAGTGGCTGCACGCCCGGTCCGAGTTTGCCGGCACGGAGCTGGTGGCGGCCCTGCGGCAGTGTGATGGGGTGCGGGTGCAGGCCGTGGTCCTGGTGCGGGACGACTTCTGGCTCGCGGTCAGTCGGTTCCTCAAAGAATTGGAGGTGCCGCTGGTCGAGGGCCACAATAGTGCACTGGTTGACCTGTTCGATCTCTTGCACGCCCGAAAGGTGCTGGCGGAGTTCGGCCGGGCCTACGGCCGGTTGCCGGAGAACCTGGCGGACCTGCGCCCAGAGCAGCATCGCTTTCTGGACGATGCCGTCAGTGGGCTGGCGCGGGACGGCAAGGTGGTTTCAGTGCGACTGGCCCTGTTCGCCGAAATGGTCAAGGGTAAGCCGTGGACGAAGGAGACGTTGCGGCAACTCGGGGGCACGGAGGGGGTGGGAGTGACGTTCCTCGAGGAGACCTTTAGCGGCGACGGCGCGTTGCCGGAGCATCGGCTTCATCAGAAAGCAACTCGTGCGGTCCTACAGGCCCTGCTGCCGGAGGCGGGAACGGAGATCAAGGGACACATGCGGTCGCAGCCGGAGCTGTTGCACGTTTCGGGTTACTCCGAGCGGCCGACACTGTTCCGTGACGTGCTCCGCATCCTGGACCAAGAGCTTCGACTGATCACGCCCACGGACCCCTTGGGGAAGGATGAAGGCGGACGGATGAAGGATGAATCTTCGGAACAGCAACCCGGCGTTCCTGATTCCCATTCATCCTTCATCCTTCATCCTTCATCCTTCCGATACTACCAGCTAACGCATGACTACCTGGTACCGGCATTGCGGCGATGGCTGACGCACAAGCAGATGGAGACACCGCGCGGCCGGGCGGAATTGCGGCTGGCGGAACGGGCGGCGTTGTGGATCGCCAGGCCGGAGCCTCGTCGCTTGCCCGGATGGCGAGAATACGTGAACATCCGCCGGCTCACGGATCGGAGAAGCTGGACCAAGCCGCAACGGAGGATGATGCGGCAGGCGGATCGTCATCACGCTCAGGCGCTGGTGCGGCGCCTCCTGGAGGCGGACCTTGCTGATGTGCCGGAGATGGTCGGCCCGATCAGCCAGCTTCGGAAGTGGACGGAGCCGTTGCTGCGACAGGAGCAGCAAGCCGCGGCGGAACAGAGTCCGGCGAAACTGCACTCGGCGCTCGCGCTGCTGGCGGTTGACGAGAATCAACTGGACTACCTGTACGAACGGCTGCTGCATGCCGCGCCGGGAGAGTTTCCGATCCTGCGGGATGCGTTAGCAGCGCATCGGGAGAAGCTCTCCTGCCGGCTCTGGTGGGACGCGGACTCGTCAACGAACGAGGACCGTCGGTTGCATGCAACGGCCGCGCTGGCCAGCTATGATTCCGACAGTTCGCGGCTGGCAGACCATTAGCTTTGAGGTCGCGCAGGCCATGACCCGGGTGAGTCCTGAGTTCCTGGGTGACTGGAAAGAAGCCTTGCGGCCGGTCCGATTGGAGTTGCTCTGTCCTCTGGGTGCGATCCTTCGCGATCGCGAACGGGGCGAGCTGCAACAAGCCTTGGCGACCTCTACGCTGGCGGACTACGCCGGGGACGACGTCCACCGACTCGCCGATCTTCTCGAGGATGCCGACCCTCGCCAATTCACCGAATTGTTCCCGGTGCTGGCTCGGCATGGTGAAGCCGCCATGAGCGCGCTGGAAGGCGAGCTGGAGAGGGTGATCAAGCCCGATTGGGCCGATGGTCCGCCCGCCCCGGGCTGGCAGCACATCCCGGCCGAGCTTCGATGCGCGATCGAGGCCGCAGACGGAATACTCGAAGAGCGCTTCGTTTTCTGTCAGACCATGACGTATCCGCGGTTCCGCGACGTGGTGGAACAACTCCGAGGTTGCAGCTATCGTCCTTTGCGAATCCGGCCTCATCGTGTGGGTCCTTCGCTCGTGGTGGCAGCGGTCTGGACTCGTGACGGCCGATCGTGGGACTGGCTGGGTGGGGCCGATGTCGAAGAACTCCGCACGCGCGATGCGGACCTGCGGCAGCAGGGCTATGTGCCCGTCGATGTGTCCGTGACCCTCTTCGAAGATGGAGCGCCGCCTCGTTACGCAGCCGTGTGGGAGGAGGCGAGCGGAACGGATACGGAGGTCCGCCTGATCGTCGGGCGCCTGGGACCGCAGGAACAGAAAGCGACGACGGTTCTGGTCGAGCAGAGATTCAACTGTCAGACGGCCAACGCGGTTTTCGACGACCAGACGCAGCTCCACAGCGCGAGCCTGTGGACCCGTCGGAAAGATCAGCAGAGGTCCACAACCCGCCTCTTCCATGGTCCTTCCGCGGACTTTCGCGAGGAGGATTGCCCCGGCTTGCTGCTGACCGATGTGCAATTGAGCTCGATCGCGCTCATGCAAGACGGGGAGAATGATTCCATCCCGTTGACGACGGCCCTCTGGAACGTCAGCACGCAGTTCGAGTCGAAAGTGCTCCACGGACTGTCGATCAGGGAGCAACGCCTCGTAGGGTCCCGGCTCACCGCGGCCGGTTTTCGCCCAGTTGCCATCTCCGTGGCATCCGGCCCGGAGCCTGGTCGGTCCGTGACCGCCTCAGTCTGGCACCGACCGATGGTCGCGGAATCCGCCAAGGACCAACTCGCGAGGCGCCAGGCTAATGCGGCCGTGGCGCTGCTCCGGCTCGGGCGCGATCGCCTGGTATGGCCGATTCTCCAGCATCGCCCCGACCCCAGGACCCGTAGTTACTTGATTCATCGGCTGAGCCCCCTGGGCGCGGATCCGAACCAGGTCCTGGCCCAGTTGGACAGACAAGAGGATGTTTCGATCCGCCGGGCCTTGATTCTCACTCTGGGTGAATTCCACGAGCAACAGCTCTCGCCGGCCGGACGGGAGCCGTCGATTCCTCGCCTGCTCGAGCTCTACGCCAACGATCCCGACGCCGGGATCCATGCGGCCGTAGCCTGGACACTCCGTCGCTGGGGCCGGCAGGCGGATCTCGAGTCGATCGATCGCCAGTTCGCGACTGGCTCAGCCGTGGGAAACCGCCGATGGTTCGTGAACCGGCGCGGGAGAACCCTGGTCATCATCCCCCCACCGGGAGAGTTCGTCATCGGCTCGCCCCCGACCGAGATCGGGCGGGAGGGAGGTCCCGAAGGTGGCGTCGAGATGCCGAGGCATGTTCGGATCGATCATGCCTTCGCGGTCATGATTCATCAAGTGACGGTTGCCGAGATGCTCGAATTTCGGAAGAATTACTTCTATCGCAAGTACTTCTCACCCGAACCGGCCTGTCCGGTCAACAACGTGACCTGGTATGACGCTGTGGCCTACTGCAACTGGCTCAACGAGCAGGAAGGCATCCCGAAGGATCAATGGTGTTACCTTCCGAACGACCAGGGCGAGTATGCAGAGGGTATGAGAATCGTCCCGGACTCCCTCCGCCGCACCGGTTACCGGCTGCCAACCGAGGCGGAATGGGAATTTGCCTGCCGGGCAGGCTCCATCACCAGTCGATACTACGGCCAGAACCTGGACCTGGACAATCACTATGCCTGGACCGTGCAGAACTCGCTGGGACGCCGAACCGCGCGGGTCGGAAGTTTCAAGCCGAACGATCTGGGACTGTTTGATATGCTGGGCAACACCCTGGATTGGTGTCACAATGCGTTTCGCGACGATTCCCGGGCGATCGAAGTCGAGCCAAATGATGGCCACGCCGCGGCCGAAGTCGTGAACGACAAGCAATGGCGAGCCTTACGGAGCCCGACACTGGCGCATTGCCCCGAGACCGTACGCGCCGCCTTTTTCGATGCTTATGCACCGAACGTACAGGTCTATGGCGTAGGACTCCGAGTGAGCAGGACTTACTTGCCCAACGAGGGTTCCGAGGGGGGAAAAGCGTTGAGAAATGCGGACCGTCAGGAATTGAGGGGTTCGACTCCCATCGAACCATCGGAAGGAATTCGGTCCAGCGTCAGGTTGAGATTCAGCCCGAACCTTGGCCTGTTCGCCTTCGGCTTTCGGCCTGCCCGGACCGTGGACTGATCACCCCGGTCCGATGACCTGGAAGTAACGGTTGCCGGGCCGGCCCGACGGAGCCGGGAGCGGAGCAGTCAAAGCGAGCGGGCCGTCGTCGTACGGATCGATCACAGTGACGGTCATGCTCCGTTGCCCTCTGCCGGGGATCCTGCCGGCGACGTCGCGGAATCGCCCAGTTGCGGTACCGTCACCTCGACGATGTGCAGGAGGTCGATGAGGTGCATCCCATCGTCGTCGTGGACGGCGACATCCCGCCCCCGGTCCGTGGTGGGGATAGAGATGAAGTCAGGATGGTGAATGGTGAAACTTCGGCCGTCGGTCAACCGCACCGTGAAGCCGCGGAACGGCTGTTGGTGCATCGCGCCACGGACCTGGTCACGTGTGGCCATGAGTTACTTCCCTTCGTTTTCGATCCGCCGCGCCTCCTTCAACACCGAGTCTCGATATCGCTGGCGTACCATGGGCAAGAGATGGGAGTCGGCGAATTGAGCCATGCTCACCTTCTCAAGCCTTGTGACATCGCCCAAAAGCTTCCGCAAAAGCATCGGAAACGCGAATCAACGTCCCGTATCGCTTGGGCGTCGTTCCGCCCTTCGTCTTGGCTACAGCTTTGGCTCCTGGAACGGCACTCATTTTGCCCTCCACACAAGGTCTATGACCGACACGGGAACGATTCGCATGCCACCATACCCACCGTAAACACTGTCTTCAGGGTTTTCAATGGCATCTCTGTTGACTCTGTTAATAGATACTGAGTCATTCTGGTGTCGAGTCTAGGATTGGCATCGCCTCAACAAAAAAGGCCGGCCTCGGGACGTCACCCCGAAACCGGCCGAATGGCAAGAGGCCAAACAGGAGCCTCCGTCGGAACGACAGAGAGGTCGAAAAGCGAAGTCGCTGACGCATTCGAGGCGCACAGCCTTCCGTGGCGTCCCTCACGGCGACAGCTTCACGCGGATGCCCTCGGCCGGCCGACCCGCGGCGTCCAGCAGCCGCGCGCTCCCTTCCCAGTTGGCGGTTTCATTCACCACCTTGAGCAGCAGCACGTTGGTTCCCGGCTTCAGCGACACCGGCCCGATCGTGTCCAGCGTCTCCAGCGGGCGGGGCACAGGGCACTGGTAGATCTCCCGGCCGTTGAGATACACCTTGGCCTGATCATCGCTGCCGACCTGGAGCCACAGGTCGTCGCGCACCTGGTCGCTCTCGAGGTAGCAGACGGCGTAGACGACGCCCAGCTCAGTCGCTCGCCCCAGCACTGCATTGAAGTCCAGTACGGCCCCGGGTGAGTGATGCTGGCGCCAGATCAACTCTCCGCCGCCGACCGGAACCTGCTCCCCGGGCCTCGGTCGCAGATTCGCCTCGTCGGGAAGCTGCTGCCGGTCGAGCGCCCGCGCGCCGCTCTCTCTCGAAGCCAACGGCACTGGCAGGAGCAGAAGCCAGTTCCGGATGAATCCCTGGGCCTGCGGACTTCGGAAGGCCTTCCGGGCCGGGACGTCACTCAACGCCCGTTCCTGGCGGGTCCACTGCTGCACCTCCTCGTCGCCAGCCGCCTCCCACACCCGCGCGGTTCCGTCATCACCCGCCGTCGCCAACCTCGTGCCGTCCGGCGACCATGACACGGATCTGATAAAGCCTGAATGTCGCCGGGAGGGTGAGGAGCTCCCGGCCGCCAGCCGCGTCCCAGACCTTTGCGGTCCCGTCCGCGCTCCCCGACGCCAACCGCTTCCCGTCTGGCGACCAGGCCACCGACCTGAGCCCACCCAGATGCCCCGTGAGGATGAGGAGCTCCCGGCCGCCGGCGGCATCCCAGACCCGCGCTGTCCCATCCTCACACGCCGTCGCCAATCGCGTGCCGTCCGGCGACCAGGCGACGGAGATGACCCGCTTCTTATGTCCCTCGAGCACGAGGAGCTCCCGCCCACTGTCCGCATCCCAGACCCGCGCCGTCCCGTCCCTGGCCCCGGTCGCCAATCGCGTGCCGTCCGGCGACCAGGTCACCGACCAGACCTCGCTCTTGTGTCCCATCAGTGCGAAGAGTTCCCTCGCGGCGTTCGCGTCCCACACCCGCGCCGTGCCATCCCAGCTCGCCGTTGCCAGTCGCGTGCCGTCCGGCGACCACGACACGGAGATGACCCGGCTCGTGTGCCCCTTGAGCGCGAGGAGCTGGCGGCCGTCGGCGTCCCAGACCCGCGCGGTCCCGTCCCGGGCGCCGGTCGCCAGCCGCGTGCCGTCCGGCGACCAGGCCACCGCCCAGACCTCGCTCAGAGGTCCCGTGAGGGTCAGGGGTTCCCGGCCGCCCACGGCGTCCCACACTTTCGCGGTGCCATCCCAGCTCGCCGTTGCCAGCCGTGTGCCGTCCGGCGACCACGATACGGCATTGACCTTGCTGCGATGCCCCTTGAATGCGAAGAGTTCCCGGCCCACGGCCGCGTCCCACAACTTTGACGTCCCGTCCGCACTCCCCATCGCCAGGAGCTTCCCGTCCGGGGACCAGGCCACGCAATTGACCTGGCACGGATGCCCCTTGAGGATGAGGGTTTCCCGGCCGATGGCCGCGTCCCAGACCCGCGCCGTGCCATCCGAATTCCCCGTCGCCAGGGACGTCCCGTCCGGGGACCAGGCGACGCAGTTGATCCAGCCCGCATGTCCCTCGAGGCCGAGGATTTCCCGGCCGCCGGCCGCTTCCCAGACCTTGACGATGCCATCCCGGCCGCCTGTTGCCAGCCGTGTGCCGTCCGGCGACCACGACACGGCATTGACCCAGTCGGCATGCTTCTCGAGGATGAGCCGCTCGCGGCCATCGGCCGCGTCCCAGACTCGGGCGGTGCCATCCGCACTCCCCGTCACCAGGGACTTCCCGTCCGGTGACCAGGCCGCACACACGACGTCGCCCGCGTGCCCCTTGAGGGCGAGCCGCTCGCGGCCGCCGGCTACGTCCCACACGCGCGCCGACGTGTCCTGGCTCCCAGTCGCCAGCCGCGTGCCGTCCGGCGACCAGGCCACCGCCCAGACCCGGCCCGTATGGCCGTCGAGGCGGTGCAGCTCGCGGCCGCGGACAGCGTCCCAGACCCGCGCCGTGCCATCCCAGCTCCCGGTCGCCAGCCGCGTGCCGTCCGGCGACCAGGTCACGGAATTGACCTGGCTCCGATGTCCCTCGAGTGCGAGGAGCTCGCGGCCGTCGGCGTTCCACACCCGCACCGTGCCATCCCAGCTCGCCGTCGCCAGCCGCGTGCCGTCCGGCGACCAGGCCACCGATCGGACGCTCGCTCGGTGGCCGATCAAGTCCGACCGTTCGAGGTGGCAGAGCCGCCGCCAGTAGTACCACTCGAAGCCCCGGTCGGGATACGACTCGGTCGCGGTCAGCAATTCCCGCAGGCGGCCCACGTGGCCGGCGTCCCAGGCCGGCTGCATGAGGTTGACGCTGGCGGCATACCACTGTCGCCGGATCTCCTGCTCCGCCGCGTGGGCGCGGTCGGCCTCGCCAAGGGCCTTGCTCTCCGCCGCCTCGGCCACCGCCAGCGAGGCGGCCTCGCGCACATAACCGACCGACGCGACGCCGGCCACCGCCGCCAGGAGGACGAAGACCGCCGCCAGCAGACCCGCCACTGCCTTGTTCCGCCGGCACCACCGCCACGCCCGCTCCACCGCGGAGGTCCGCCGCGCCCGGATGGGTCGCCCTTCCAGGAACCGCCGCAGGTCGTTGTGGAGGTCCGCCGCCGAGGCATAGCGCCGCCACGGCTCCTTGTGCAGGCACTTCAGGCAGATCGTCTCCAGGTCGCGCGGCAGACCCGGTCGGAGCGAGCGGGGCGCGACCGGCTCGGTTTCGAGCACCAGTCGCAAAGTGTCCGTGTCGGTCTCGCCGCGGAACGGCGGCCGGCCGACCAGGACCTCATAGAGGGTTCCACCCAGAGCGTAGACGTCGGTTGCAGCGCCAACCTCGCCGCGACGGCCCGCGGCCTGCTCGGGGGCCATGTACTGGGGTGTTCCCAGCCGGGCTTCACTTCGGGTCTCGTCGCCGGCCTCCTCGACGAGCTTGGCCAGGCCGAAGTCCGTCAGTCGGGGGACGAGGTCCTCGGAGGCCGAGCCTCCGGTCAGGATCACGTTATCCGGCTTGATGTCGCGATGGAGAATGCCGCGGTCGTGGGCGTGCTGGACCGCGTCCGCGACCGCGGCGATCCAACGCGCCGCCAGCCGCGCCGGGACGGGCTGGTTCTGCGACTTCAGCCAGCGGCGCAGGCTCGGTCCCTCGCAGAATTCCGAGGCGATGAAGTAGCCCAGGGGGCCGAGCTCGCCGGCGTCGAAGACGCGCACGATATTGGGATGGTCGAGCCGGGCCGCGGCCCGGGCCTCCCGCAGGAACCGGTGCACATCCCCCGATGCCAGTGCACGTTCGGGAAGGGGCATCTTCAAGGCCACCTCGCGGCCCAGCAGCCGGTCGCGGGCGCGGACCACGAACCCGAACCCGCCCGACCCGAGGTCGTCGAGGATGTCGAAGCGGCCCAGCAGCGGACGAGCCTCGTCCTGATCGGCCCGGCCCCGGGCGCCACTCGGATTCTTCCGCCGGTCGGTCGGCTCTTCGGCCGCCTCGAGCATCCGGAGCAGCAGCAGCAATCGGCTGCGCCCGCGGTCGTCCACCTCGTCCTGCGACGGAGGAGCCCCCACATCTCGCGCCTTCGTCGTGAAGGAGGCGTGCAGGAGCGCATCGAAGGCCATCATTTCCGCTAGCAAGTCGTCATCGACCGGCGTCGGGCTCGTCTCATCCGGGGTCATGGCCGGGCCTCATCGACGCGCGGAGCTTCGCGAGCGCCCGCCCATAGAGCATCCGCGCGGCGTCTTCGGAAAGGCTCATCCGGGTCGCGATCTCTGCGAACGACAACTGGTCCCAGATCCGCAGGCGAATGACGGTCCGATGGCGTTCGGTCAGGCCGCTCAGCGCCGCGTCGACGGCGGCACGCGAGGCATTCCGAGTCGCGGCGACGCTCGGAGAGGTCGTTGTCCCGGGAATCTCGCCCACCCGGCTTCCGGACTCGATTCGGGTCGGCACCAGCCGCCGACGAGCGTTGAGCGACATGTGGACGAGGATGGCTCTCAGCCACGAGTGGAGCTGAGCGGGTGTCCGCCCCTGAAACCTCGAGAAGTTCCGCCACCCGTCGATGATCGTCTCCTGGATCAGGTCTGACGTCGCTGCACGGTCGCCCTTGTTCGACCAATGGCCCCGCCGCACGACCAGCCGGAGATAATCGCGACACGCCTCCAGCGCGCGCCACCGCGCTGAGACATCCCCACCAATCGCCGCCGCGATCTCCGCGTCGGGCGTCTCCGTATCGACGGCCATCTGGCCGACCGATGGCGTCTTCGTCGACATCCTCTGATTCCTCGCTTTACCGCCATCCAAGCATAGCTGTTCGCTACATGAAGTATGGCGAGGGAAGCCGACGGAAATCAAGGCGGTCTGCCTGGGATTGTGGAAGCCATGATCTCATAAGATGTTATGTATCGGAATCCTTCTGATCCCGTGGGATCGGATCGGGATTCTTCGAGAAAAATCGCCGAGCCGCATTCGGTTTTTCGATCTCATGGTCCTTCTTGATAGCCGATGACGGTGTCTGAGAGCGAGATGGCTCGACGTGGAGCCATCTCCTCATTCCTCCGCGATCGTCGCGTCGGTTGCTGGATTCGAGAACCAGACTCCCCAGCTTTCCGTCTCATCCTATCACCACCTGAACGGCAATCCGGAGAGTCATTCGATGATGGGTAACTTGGTTCGCACGGGTCTAGCGACACTTCTCATCGGAGCGGCTCTCGCCGCCCCGTCGGAGGCGACACCGATTGTCGCGGGCACGACGGTCCTGCCCGGAGAGGCGATCCAGGATATCACCCTGCTGCCCAACACGGTGTTCAACCCCACATCGTCTTCGATCCTCATCAGCGGCGTGACTGGGTATGGTGAAATCACACTCAACCGCGACGCCGAGGTCGGGAACACGATCACGATCAGTTCGCTCGCAGGCGGCCTCTTCTACGGCTCCAACTCAGTTCTGGGAAGCTACGTTTTTGGAAACATCCCACCTCTGACCGGGGCGGATTTCAGTGGCGTCATCACCAACGTGGTCCAGAACCCTTCCGACCCCGGCTACGCGACCGGGCAGCCTTCGAGCTTCCAGTCTGGGGACTTCTCCTTCGGAGGCGCCAGTTTCGGGTTCGAGTTCCTTTCTGCTCCGTTGACGGGCGTCACGCTCTTCACGGACCCTTCCACGCCGTTCTCGTTTTCATCGACCTTCGATGGGCTGCCCCCTTCGGCCGGTACGGTCCTGATGAATTCCGGCACCGACGTTCTGGATGTGCTACTCAACGGGCAGCCCGTGGCGGAGAGTTCGAACCGCCGGATCATCATCCTCGGCTCGGTACCGGAGCCTTCGAGTCTCGTCCTGAGCAGCATGGCCACGATCGGCGTGCTGTGTGGCTTCGCCTGGAAACGTCGGACCACCGCTTGAACTCTGGAGGGCTGTCGTCCGGAGAAGTCGTTCGCGGCGGAACCGAGTCAGAGCCTCTTCGCGGATCAAACCACTGGTTGTGATGCGTCTCTTGCCGCGGCCAGTGGGCATCCTGGCCGACCGGTCCCGGGCCCGTGCGGCGGACCCGATGGCGGAATCCACCGGACCCCAACCTGACGATGGCCGTCGCGGCCCGCCGGTCCCGCACGCCGAGGTCCTCACGCGCCGCTCAGGTCCCCTCCTTGCACCGCTCGAGGAGGACCACGATCGTCTCCTCGAGGGCTCCCGAGAATCCCTTGACGTGGGGCGTCAACGTGGATTTGGCGACCCATCCCTGGCGGGCGAAGTGGTTGAGCGCCTCCTCCAGGCGAGTCAAATCGAATCGCCCGTCGAAGATCCTGTCCCGCGGGGTCAGGATCTTGTACTCGCGCACCCCGGCCGGGGGCGGACCCACCGGAGCGAACGATGAGGGCGACGGGGGTGGTGCCTCGGGCACCTGGGGAACCTCGGGGACGCGGTCGGATTCGGTCTTGAGAAGCGTCGCCGATTCGGTGGGCAACGCCCACGAGGACCCATCCAGCCCTTCGACCTCGATCCCGTGGACCTCGACCGCCGCCGACGGGCCGGCCGTCGCCGCGGCGACGGGCGCGGCCGTCGCGCCCACCACCTTCGTGGCAGGAGGCGAAACCTGGAAGCTCAGGCCGCACTTCCGGCACTTGATCCGGGTGCCGATCAAGCTCGACGGGATCTTGCCCCGCTCCCCACAAGTCGGACAACTGATGTAAGGCATCGTAATCTCCCTCGATCCGGACGGATACTCCACGCCGGGCGCCTCAAGACCGCGAATCGAACGTCGACGTCTCGGATCCCTCGTCTTCTCATGGCGACAACCGGCTGAATTGGTGAGATGACCGCGACCAGGACGTGACTCTGGCCCTCACCTTACCGCGCGGAAACGGGCGACTCAACATGTCCGTGTTCCCCTATCTCTGGATCAGGCCAATGGGTGGTCCCGTGAGTGTTATCCCTCAATGTTTACAAAACCCAACGCGAGTCCGAATCAGGGCCACCACGGCGATCCCGTTTCCTTGACAGACTCCCTGGGCTCGACGATCATGAGTAGATGGAGCAACGAGGCGGTCGGACGAGTCCTCGACGGGGACGGAGTGGTCCAACAAATGGCGTCGTCCTCAGGAAGGATCTGATGTTATGTCCTTGTTAGTCCCCGTGACGTGGCGGCGTGACCAGGAAGTGTGATGGTATGGGATCCACGAAAGCGATCGATCAAATTGACTCTCTCATCGACGACTTGCTCAACGATACGGATCTCTCCGCATCGTCCCTGGCATCGATGTTGATGGCAGTGCGCGACTCAGTACGTGACGGGTATCACGTGGCACTGGCACGGCGGATCTGGGACGCGAATAACGACCTCAAGGGGCCTCGGCTCATCCGCGGAACCTACCGGGTCGACGTGCCCGTGATGGACTGATCTCGCGGAGACGGAAACCGCGGCGGGGCCGACCCTAATTCAGCGCAACCCACCAATTGCACAGGAATTGCGTCGGTCGGACGGCATCGCCCCAAAGTGGCGTAGAGCGCATAGTGTACGAAAATGACATTTTGTGACACAGAGCAAGCCGTGCTTCGTGTGGCGATCTCCTACGCACTAATCAGTTAAGTGCAATTGAGCTCGGTGGGCCGATGCGCCGGATCGGCGGGCTTCGCCAGGGCCCGTGGGATGGGATTGCACCGCCCCGATCGGCGCGGGAAGATTGCCGAGGCCCTGGTCCAGGAGCTCATCGATGCTCGAGGGTCTCGACAAGGTCGACTGGTCGCGGCTGAGTCACGCCTACGGCGAGGCGGGGAACGTCCCCGATCTGATCCGCGCCGTCCTCTCGGACGACCCAGAGCTGCGGGACCGCGCCCTCCAAGAGCTGTTCTCCACCATCTGGCACCAGGGGACGGTCTACTCGGCCACGGCCCACGCCGTCCCGTTCCTTGTCGAGTTGCTCGCCGCCCCGGGCGTCGCGGAGAAGGAATCGATCTTCTCGCTCCTGTCCTGCATCGCCGAGGGCCATTCGTACACCGACGTCCACGCCGCCCTGTTCGACCCGATGGGTGCAGCGAGCCCGGAGGAGCAGCGGGAGCGAGCCTCGGCGCTGTCGCAAGAGCTGGAGTGGGTCCAGGCGGCGCGCCAGGCCGTCGAGGCGGGCGTCGAGACCTATCTCGACCTGCTGGCCGACGAGGATCCGGAGGTCCAGATCAGCGCCATCTCCATGCTGAGCCTTTGCCAGAGCCGTGCGGCGTGGGTGATCCCCGAACTGGTCGCCCGCATTCCGGCCCAGGCGGACCCCAAGCGCCGGGCCGCGTTGATCCTGGCGGTGGGCGATCTTGCGGGGGCCGCGGTCGAGCCGGGTCGATGGATTCCCCTCTTCGCGGAACGGATGCGACCCGAGGAAGACCCGGTCGTCCGGCTGGCGGCCGCGGTCTGCCTGGCGCGGTCGTCCCCGGGCGAGCCGGCGGCGGTCCTCGACACCTTGTGCGAGACGGTTTCGGTGGCCTGGGGCGATTTCGAGGATATCGAGGGCGACCCCGCCGGCCGCGTTAGCGAGGCGCTCGGGGGAGACCCCGTGGCGAGGTGGCGCGTTCTGTCGGCGGCCCTCGACAGCCGGGACGAGCGGGCCCGGAGCGGCGCCCGGTTCGCGGCCGAGAGGCTGTGCCACGAGCGACGATCGATCACCCCGGTCATCGCCGCCGCGCTGGGGGAGCGGATCCCCTCCGCCGACCCCGAGGAGCGCTGTAGCCTGGTCCTGAAGCTCTACGGCCTCGGGACGGCGGCAGCCGCGGCGGCCGGGCCGCTGGCCACCGCCCTCGACGATGACGACCCACGAGTTCGAACCTGGGCCGCGATGGCGATGGCCGGCCTCGGCGACCCCCTCGCGATCCCCGTCATCATCGAGCGACTCCGCGCCGGCCACGCCTTCCCCTTGCGCACCAGGGAAGTCGGCAAGCTCGGCGCCGAGGCCCGGGCCATGGTCCCGGCGCTCCTGGAGGCTTTGCGCGGGCCGCCGCTCGAGACGGAGCTGGTTGTCAACCCCCGGAGAGTGATCGCCCTCGCGCTGGGCCAGATCGGCTCCGACGCCCGCTCGGCGATCCCGGCCCTCATTCCTCTAATGGAAGAGGGACCCCTGGAGCAGGAAAACGCCGCGATGGCGATCGGCCAGATCGGCGGCCCCGAGGCCCGCGCGGCGATCCCGTTCTTGGAAATCTTGCTCCGGTCCCCGGATGAGATGACCCAGATCCGCGCGGCCCAGGCCCTCTGGCGGATCGACGGTCGCACCCAGCCGGCCCTGGACATGCTCAGGACGTCCCTTCGGGGCCAGTGCCCAGCGCCGGCAGCCGAGGTGCTCGGCGAGATGGGCGAGGCGGCGCAGAGCGCGGTCCCCGCCCTCGTCGCCACCCTGGGCGATACGTCGCCTTTCGCCCACGGGGTGCGCCTCGAGGCCGCCATCGCCCTCTGGCGGATCGAGCACCGCACCGACCGGTCGCTCCCGGTGCTGATCGGGCTATTCCGGGATCCTGACGCCGGGGCGCTGGTCGCGACCCGCGCCGCCGAGGCGCTGGGCGAGATGGGCGCCGACGCCCGCGAGGCCGTTCCCCCCCTCCGCGAAGCCGCCGCGGCCGATGTCCGCCCGTTCCACCATCCTTTCCAGTATTCCAGTGAGTTCGTGATCGAGGACGAGGCGCTCCGCTCGGCGGTCGCCCAAGCCCTCCGGCGGATCGAGGGCGATCTCAGCCCGGCTGGGCGATCCGTCCGCTGATGGTCTTGATGTTGACCCGCTTGGCGAGGTGGCGGTCCATCCCGGGGAGGAACGGGGTCATTCCTGATTGTCTTGGTTAGCTGGGCAATCCAGGGGGAGAATGAGACGGTCGGACAATGCTTCCCGCAGGGGTGCGGGCACCACCACCCAATCAGCCGCCGGTTCCGGGATGACCTGTTCGTTTCCAAAGTCGTCGCCGTCGACGAGTGGGAGGCAGTCATCGATCCTGCGTAGGGCTAACATAGTGCGGTGAAGGAGCCCTGCCTGCCGGCTGTCCGGCTCGCTGATGGGGCGGCTCGAGCTTTGACCGCGCGGGATCGATCCGATGCCATCGCTGATTGTGGGAGTCCTGGTGATCCTTGGCCTGGTCGTGACCAGGGGTGTCCTGGCCATGGCGGAGTCCGCCCTGGGTTTGGCACGCAAAGCGCCGCTGAAGGAGAAATCGAGCCGTGGAGACCGAGGTGCCGCGTCGGCGCTCCAGCTCGGCGAGGATCCCAAGGGCTACGCTTCAGCGGTCCAGGCCGGGATCACGCTGCTGAGCGCCCTGGCCGGGGTTTACGGCGGTACGATCCTGGAACCCGAGCTGATCCGCGCGATGGGCGAATGCGGACTGGCCGCCCCTTACCGCGACGCGATCGGGATCGGCCTGATCGTCCTGGGCCTCACGCTGGCGACGCTCGTGCTGGGTGAGTTCGTGCCGCATCGCGTGGCCCTCCACCGGCCGGAACCGATCGCCGGGCTGGTCTCGCGGCCCATTCGGCTGCTGGCGACGCTGGCCAACCCGATCGTCGGAGCCCTGAGCGCGGCGACGGACTTCGCCTTGAGAGGCGTAGGCATCCGTCCCGCGCCCGAGCCGCCCGTCACCGAGGAAGAAATCCGGGTCCTGATGAAGGAAGGGACCAAGGCGGGGGTCTTCGAGGAGGTCGAGCACGAAATGGTCAAGCGGGTCCTCCGCTTCGGCGACCGACGCGCCCGCGCCCTGATGACCCCGCGCAACGAGATCGTCTGGATCGACCTGGCCGACTCACCCGAGGAAATCCGGCGCAAGGTTATCGGCAGTCCCCACTCCCGATTTCCCGTCTGCGACCAGAGTCTCGACAACCTGCTGGGCATCGTCCACGTCAAGGACTTGCTCGGCCAGGGTCCGAATGTCGAACCCTTCCGAATCAAGGGACGACTCACGCTCCCCCTGTTCATCTACGAAGGGACCCACGGGCTGAAAGTCCTGGAGATGTTCAAGAGCTCCCCGACCCACAGCGCGGTCGTTCTCGATGAATACGGGACCGTCGAGGGCCTGCTGACGCTGACGGATATCCTTCAGGCGATCGTCGGCGACTTACCCGAGAGCGCCGAGCACGAGGAACCCCCCGCGGTCCAGCGGCCCGACGGATCCTGGCTGATCGATGGCCGATTGCCGCTCGACGATTTTCGAGACCTCCTGGACCTGCCGGCTATCCCCGAAGGTGACTTCCATACCCTGGCCGGCTTCGTCGTCGCCCGGCTCGGGCATATCCCTCGGATCGCCGAGAGCTTCGAAGACGGTGGCCTCCACTACGAGGTCGTCAACATGGACGGCAACCGGGTCGACCGCATCCTGGTCCAGCCGGTCCGGCGCGAGATCGGCGAGGCTCCGCGGTAAACCCGGCGTGCCTTGTCATTTCTGGGGAATCGACTCGGGAGGAGCCCCGGCGATTGTGCTGCTCTTAGCCTCCTTGAAGTCCGCGAGGGCGCCGGGTGAGTAGTCCGAATCCGGCTTCTCTCCGGGCTCGAAGAGAATCGTCAGGTTGTCCACGTCGCGGTCGAGCCTGCCGGCAAGCAGGAACGGGTTGAGCGGGTCCACGCACTTGTTCCGCGACGAGAGCCGATAACCGGGAGGTAACAATCGGTTGTTCCCGGGCAACCACACCCAGACATGGACCTCGCTCTCGGGCAAGCCGAGGAGCTCGAACCGTCCCTGGGCGTCGACCGCGGCCCGGATCCGGCCCGGTACGTTCTCGGACGAGGCCTGGACCTGCGTCCCGGCCGGGATGGCCTTGCCGTCGGCGAAGATGACACGGCCGGCGAGCCTGCGGCCGCGCTGAACCTCGAAGTCACCGAGGTCGATGACCGAGCCATCGGCGCCGGTCTGCGAAGTGCGCGGCGTGACCGCGCCGTGGTCGTTCAGGCTGCCGGTGACCGCACCCACCGCGAATCCCTGGTCGGTGAAGACGTGCTCGAAGCGGAACCGTCCCTGGGCGTCGGTCCTGGCGTCGAGGTCGCCGAGATAATCGTCCAGGCTGCGTTGCGTCTGCTGGAGCCCCATCGCGACGCCGGCCACCGGCTTGCCATCGCGGATCACGCGGCCGGTCACGATGACTCCAACGCCCATCTTCAATGGCGACGGCACGATGCCAGTGGCCGGGAGCGTGAAGACCTTCGACGCCAGGCCCGGTGCCTCGACGCTCATCGCGAAGTGGTCGATCAGGATTCGCTCGGCCGTGAACGTGAAATCGCCCTGCGGACCGGTCGTGATCCCCTTCTCACGGACCACGACGGTCCGTGGCGACAGCTTCGCCCCCACGACCGGCTTGCCGTCCGGGCCGACGACCTTCCCCTTGACCCCGACATTCCGGAACTCGCTCGGCGGCTCATCCCGGCCGGTGGCCACCGGCTGCACGGGCCGCGACCGGGGCAGGCCGAGCTGGTCCTCCAGCGCACCCTCGAGGTCATCGGGCTGGAACTGGCCGACGAGCCGGCCGTCGGGAGCAACCACGAACGTCGAGGGCCAGGAGTACACCTCATAGGTCTCCGCCGATCGGCCCGAGCCCTTCTCACCGGGGCCCGGCAAATCGGGCCGAGTCCTCGTGACCAGCGGCCGATCGAGCAGCACGCGGAACGGGAGATCCTTGCCGCCCCAGTAGGTCTTGAGCGGGTCGGCCGCCTTCCGGTAGAGTTCGGCCGATCCGAGCGAGCCGTCGTGAAGGGCCAGGAAGACGACCGGCCGATCGTGGAATCGCTTCTGGAGCTCGATCAGGCGGGGCATCGCCATGACGCAAGGCCCGCACCAGGTCGCCCAGAAGTCGAGGACAACCACCTTCCCGCGATAGTCGGCGAGCTTGACCGGTTTGCCGTCCAGGTCGTCGGCCTCGATCTCCACGGCCGGTCGACCCACCATGCGGACGCTGGCCAGGCTCTCGAGCTTCAGTTCGGGCAGATCGAGCGGGCCCTCGCCGGGCGGGACGTCCAGGTCGACCACACGCTGGAGGGTCTGCGAGCGGAAAAGAATCTTGTACCGGCCTACCGGCAGCCGGACGTCGAGATGCCGCTTCATGTGATCCGGGTCGTGGGCATTGGGATTGGGCAGCATCCAGGTCTGCCACTCGGTGCCGACCTTTCCCGATGCATCGACCGTGTAGGCCGACCAGTTCAGATAGGCTTTCGGGTCGTCGTGGGGGACCTCGATCACGCGGACCCGGACGAGCCGCGTCGGGCTGAGCGTGACGTCGATCGGCTTGTCGGCATCCTCGGCCTGGATGACGCGGATCGCCTGGAGGGTGAAGTCGGACGACGCGAAGTGGAGCTTGACCATGGGCGCCCCGTAGAGCGTGAATGTGGTCGAGAACCGCCCCTGGGCATCGGTGCGCGGCGGATGCTGGACGCCCGGCATGCCCGCCATCCACCAGCCGCTCCTGGCCTTGCGGACGGTGTACGGACTATGGGTCTTGGCGACCTCTTCCTTCGACACGGCCTGTCCGTCACTGCCCCAGACGACGGCCTCCCAGGGCCGGATGTCGTCAGGGCTGACGGGGTGCCACGGCCCGCGGCCGTCGCGCGACCTCGAAATACTTCTTCACGGCGCCGGGGGGATGATGGTTCCCTTCGCGTCGCGAAAGACCGCCCTGACCTCGCGGATGTCCTCCGGTCGCGGGTTGTCCCAGGTGTCCTGTAACGGCCTCGGATCGCTGCCAACCCAGACCTTGGCCAGCGGCCGACCCTTATCGTCACGGACCAGCCCGCGGATGGTCAGATTGGCCGGAGCAGGCGGCGTCGCCGGTTTCTTCACCGGTGTCGGTTTGGCCTGGGGCCGGACTCGCATACTGAGCCGGCGGATCCTTCGGTTCCGGCCTCGAGAGAGCGGCGGCACTCGTGAGGGCGACGGCGATGACGAGGGTCGCCGCCACGGCGATCTTCAGCTTCGTGAATCCCATCTCTCGCAGGACCTCCAAGGCCAGGCCGGCCGAGGCCGGCGACGCGCCGGCCTTGACGGCCCAGCTCCTTCTGGTTGTGAATGCAATCGCGTTCCGGATCGTCGCCTCGATCCAGTGGGCCGGTGCCGGCGCCGCGTGGGAAAGGCCGGAGGCCACGCCCGTGCCGGCCAGCGTGGCGGCCGGGGCGACGCCCCGGCGGATCAGGCGCGACTTGAGCTTGTCCCGGCCGCGGGCCAGGCGGCTCTGGACCGTGCCCAGTGGCCAGCCGAGCTGCGCCGCCGCCTGCTCCTGGGTCAGGCCTTCCAGGTAGCAGAGCACCAGCGGGGCGCGGTAATGCTCGGGGAGGCGTCCCAGTTCCTCATGCAGCTCGGCCCACCGCTCGGGATCGTCGACGCCGCTTTCCCCGTCCGGCGGAGAGCTGCGCCGTAGCAATTCTCGCGCAATCGCCGCCGGATCGCGGCGACCTTCGCCTTGTTTGCCACCCGGATCGCGACCCCATGGAGCCATCCTCCGACCGACCGGAGCCCGGCGATCATCGGGCGCGGCGCGCAGGACCAGGAAGGTCACCTGCGCGGCGTCCTGCGCCTCATGCTCGTCGCCCAGGATCCGCCGGCAGGTCCGCAGGACCATCGCCCCATGGCGGTCGACGATCGCCGCGAAGGCGGCTTCGGCCGCCTCGGGCGTCGCATGCCGGCGGTCGACAAACCGCTCCAGCAGTTGGCCGTCGGTCAGGCCAACGGCCGTGCCTTCCCGCCAGAGGGCTTCGACCTGCTTGTGGACCGACGTGGCTCGGCTTGCTCCCCATCCGAACTTGCCCCTCCGCGTCTGGGTTTGCCCTGAAGTGCCCACCGACCGTTCGATTATTCCCGAATTCCGGAGACTTTCGCACCATTGTCGGGAGTCGCCTTACCCTGGAATCGCGGGGATCGTCGTCGCCTGGGTCCCGCAGGCCGCCGCGAGGGTTCCAGACCTGTCCGGACTCGAGGTTCCGGGCGAGGCCCGGCCTGGAACGCGTCGCTGACGGGCCGTTCCGCCGGTTTTTCACGAGCCAGCCGGGATCCGGAGACCTCAGACTCCCGACCAGGGTGCTTCAGTCTCGGTTTCTGAGCCACTTCCTTCGGCTATGGCACAAAGTGGCACTGGATATCAAGGTTTCCGCGAAGCTCCGAGGCCGTGGCGCGGTTCCCAGCCCGGGGCCCGGGCGGGGCGAGGAAAGGAGAGCCAGCGATCACGGGACTTCCCGGTGAGGAGGGACGGTCGTGCACGCCCACGCCTGCGCCGCGGGCCCCAAGACCCACGACGGACCGCTCGGCGCGCAACCCGCTCTGATCCGGATGCCACAACTGGGGAAAACCGTGAATGCGCCGATCGCGAAATCGAGCATTTTCTTGGTGTCACTCTCGATCCCACAGCGGGAGAAAAAATACTCCCGGTTTTCCAACGTTTTTCCCATCTCGCGTCCGAGTTCCAGGGCGAATCCGGCACGTACTGCCAGCGCTCGGGTTGTCTATATAACGACGGGCGCGCGAACCCGCCGCGATGGTTCACTGGCCACAAGTCCATGGCAGGAGGGGGGAAGGCGAATCCGGTGAACTGTGATCCCCGGTGTGGCGATGGTTCACGGTTCCCGGTTCAGAGGTCGCTTTGGGAGACCGGTCCCTGGCCGCGCCCTTCCCACTGGTCATTCACTCCTCCAGAGTCGGTTGTGTAAAAACGCGGCTTCTCAGGTTCCGGGCGAGGCAGGGCCTGGAGCTCGTCGATGACGGGCCGTTCCGCCGGTTTTCAGGAGCCAGCCGGGATCCGGAGACCTCAGACTCCCGACAACGGTGCTAAAGTCTCGAATTCCGCCGTTTTCTCTCTGGGCCCATCCTCATTGACGGCACCGGACGATATCGGATAATCGATTGGCCGCACGATCGCATGGGCGGGTGATTGGCGTTGTCGCCATCACCCCGGTCCGGCCGGGCCAGAGGGACTCCGTCCGCCTCTCCATCACCGCAGGAACCTCCTCCATGGCAAGAGCCGACGTTGACACGGACTTGCTCTTCGGGATCCTGGCGATGCAGGTCGGCCAGATCGAACAAGCCGACCTGCTCGATGCCTTTCAGCGTTGGACTCGGGACAAGACGCGCCCCCTGGCTCAGGTCCTCGTCGAGCGAGGAGCGCTCACGATTGACGACCGAGCCATGCTCCAAGGCCTGGTCGCGCGCCATCTCGAGAAGCACGGCGGCGATGCCGAGACGGAGCCTGGCCGCGGTCGCCGCGCCGCCGGCACTCGTGACCGGCCTGCGGCACCTGGGGGATCCCGACGTCGAGGCCACGCTGGACCGGACCCCCTGCCTGATCGACGACCGTCCTCCGATCCGCGACGCGGCCGAAACGGCACTCGGCGCCGAGGGCGACTCCGACGCGACGACCGACTGGACCGCGGGTCTCGGGCCATCGGGTCTCGGGCCATCGAGTTCCGGCGGCGGTCGCTTCCGCACCCTGCGGCCGCACGCCCGGGGCGGTATCGGGATGGTCAGCGTGGCGCTCGACAGCGAGCTCCACCGCGAGGTCGCGCTCAAGGAGATCCTGGCGGAGCAGGCCGACAACGTCGCCAGCCGCGCCCGCTTCCTGCTGGAAGCCGAGGTCACGGGCCAGTTGGAGCATCCGGGCGTGGTCCCGGTTTATGCATTGGGCACCAACGGTCAGGGCCGCCCGTTCTATGCCATGCGATTCATCCGCGGCGAGAGCCTCAAGGAGGCCATCGTGGGCTTCCACAAGTCCAAGGCCCCGCGCGGCGAGCGGGCCCTGGCCCTGCGCCAGCTCCTCTCCCGGTTCGTCGGCGTCTGCGACACGATGGCCTATGCCCACAGCCGTGGGGTCATCCATCGCGATCTCAAACCGTCGAACATCATGCTGGGTCCCTACGGAGAGACCCTGGTCGTCGACTGGGGGCTGGCGAAGCTCGTGGGCCGCGATGATCCCTCCAACGGGCCGTCGGCCGAGGCGACCCTCCGGCCGGCGAGCGCCTCGGGCAGCAGTGAGACCGAGGCGGGCTCGATCGTCGGGACTCCGGCCTATATGAGCCCGGAGCAGGCCGAGGGCCGCCTGGAGTTGCTCGGCCCGCTGAGCGACGTCTACAGCCTCGGCGCGACGCTCTACTGCCTCTTGACCGGCCGGCCGCCTTTCGAAGATGAGATCATCGCCCTGCTCCGGCAGGTCCGGCGAGGCGACTTCCCGCCGCCACGGCAGGTCGGAGCCCCAGGTGCCACGGGCCCTGGAGGCTGTCGTGCTCAAGGCGATGGCACTCCACCCCCAGGACCGATACGACTCAGCGAGGGAACTCGCCCGGGACATCGAGCGATGGCTGGCCGACGAGCCGGTCCGCGCCTATCGCGAGCCGCCGACTGATCGCATGGTCCGCTGGGCCAGGAACCACAAGCCGGCGGTGGCCGCGCTCTCAGTCCTGATCGTCTCGGCGATGGCCGGCCTGGTGGTCAACGACACCATGATCCGAGTCGAGAAAGATCGGACCGAACAGCAGCGGCTACGGGCCGTGGAGAACTTCGGGAAGGCTGACGAGCAGCGCCGGCTCGCCCAGCGCTTGTCGGCGAACCTCACCATCGACCGGGGACTGTCCCTCTGCGAGCGCGGGGAGGTCAACCGCGGTCTGCTCTGGTTGGCGCACGCGATGGAAGTGGCGCCCTCGAGCGATTCCGACATCCAGGACGCGGCCCGGGCAACCCTGGCCGCCTGGAGCCGACAGCTCACGTCGCTCAAGGGCATCCTCCGCCACCCCAAGGAGCTGGTCCTGGGCATCGCCTTCCGTCCCGGGGGCCAGTCCATCCTGACGATCAGCAAGGAGCCCAGAACGCCAACGCTCGACCTGACGCTCTGGGACCTTGCCTCCCGGAAGCCCATGGGCCCTCTCCGACGGGTCGGCGATCCCCAGGCCTGGATCACCGGTCCGGACGCCCCTCCGGACTGGTCGCTCGATTTCTATCGCGATTCGCTCGGGGATTGGGTCAGCCCCGAAGGAACGACGATCCTGGTGGACGACACCGAAGCCGAGGCCCGGCTCCTGGACATCGCGACGGGCCAGGCCATAGGCCACCCGATCCCACACCGGGCGCTGATGCGCGGCCTTCAGTCCCGACGGCACGCGATTCCTCATCGGCGGCCAGGATCGGACGGCCCGCGTCTTCAACGCGGCCACGGGAGCACCGGTCGGCGACCCGTTGACGCATGAAGGCTGGCTCACGGACGCGGCCTTCAGTCCCGATGGACGGACCATCCTCACCGGCAGCCTGGACGGGACGGCCCGGCTCTGGGATGCCGCCACGGGTCGCTCCTCCTCCGCCCCTGCGGCATGCGAAGGATGTCCTCGCGTGGCCTACAGCCCGGATAGGGAAGAGGTCCTGACCGGCGGCTTCGACCGGACGGCCCGGCTCTGGGATGCACGACGGGCCAGCCCATCGGCCGCCCCTGCGCACCCCAGCCCCGTGCTCGCACTCGCCTTCAGCCCCGACGGCAAGACGGTCCTGACCGGCAGCCTGGACGGGACGGCCCGCCTCTGGGACGCCGCCACGGGCGAACCGATCGGCGGCCTCTTGCGGCATGAGAGCCTCATCGGTTTCGTCACGTTCAGTCCGGATGGTCGAACGGCCTTGACCTGCGGCGACGACAATAGCTCACGGCTCTGGGACGCCTCGACCGGCCTGACCCGGGGCAGCCCTCTGGAACACGTGGGATGGGTCGACCACGCGGCCTTCCGTCCGGACGGGACCGTACTCGTGACCGCCGCGAGAGACTTCGAGGCCCAGGTCTGGGATACGTCCACGAGCCTCTCCGCCGGGACCTCCTTCCCGGAGGCCGGACCGGTGAGCCGAGCGGCCTTCAGCCCGGACGGCCGGACGATCGCCATCGGCTGTGGCGACGGAACCACCCGGCTTCGCGATGCCCGGACCGGCCGCATGATCGGGGAGCCCATGCGACACGAGGACAATGTGCCGCGCCGTCGTCTTCGACCCCGACGGTCACACCGTGCTGACCGGGAGCTTGGACAAGTCGGCGCGGCTCTGGGATACCCAGACCGGTTAACCCGTCGGACGTCCCATGCAACACCCCGAGCCTGTCCAAAGCGCTGCGTTCCGCCCCGACGGCCGGATCGTCGTCACCGGCGATTATGATGGCACCGCGCGATTCTGGGACGTCGCGACCTGCCAGACCATCGGCCCGACGCTCTCGCACTCCAAAGGATCCCGCATCGAGGCGGTCGCCTACAGCCCCGACGGCCGGATCGTCATCACCGGCAGCGACGATACCACCGCCCGGCTCTGGGACGGCGCCACCGGCCAGCCCATCGGCGAACCGCTCAAGCATCAGGGTTCAGTCCGCAGCGCCAGCTTCCGGCACGACGGCAAGATCGTCGCGACCGGCAGTTGGGACAAGGCGGTCCGATTCTGGGACCCGGCCACCGGCCAGCCCGCCGCCCCCCCACTGATGCTCCAGAGTCTTATCTCCTGGGTGGCGTACAGTCCCGACGACAAATCCTTACTCGTGGGCTTCACCGACCAGACGGCCCGGATCTGGGACCCGGCCACCGGCAAGCCCATCAGCCCCCCGTTCGTCCACAAGGGACGGGTTTTTTCCGCCACCTTTCGCTCCGACGGCCGCGCCGCGCTGACCGGCTCCGCCGATGGGACGGCACGGATCTGGACCGTGCCCGCACCCGTGCAGGGGACGGTCGATCACATCAAGTGCTGGGTCGAGGTGCTGACCCGGATGGAGCTCTCGCCCGAGGGGGTGGTCCGGGTCCTGAGTGCCGAGGAGTGGGAAGCCCGTAACCAACGGCTCACGGAGCTGGGTGGACCACCGACAGGCTGACTTGAGGCTATGCTCCCAGTCGCTCATGATGCTCTTCGATGAGCGAACTCAACCAATCAATCGAACTTTGTTATTTTTTGTCACTTTTCACTCGAATGATGACTTGCATCCCATCGGCGGCACTGCGCCATTGATCGTGGTAAGAGCCGTACAGCCCATAGTGCTCACCGACTGAGAGAACAACGGTGTTTTCGACCGTGTACTCGCCACCAAGGGCAGGCGGGATCAGGAAGCTATAGCATTGCCCCGCGAGCAGATCAACGCCTCTTGCCACGAGTCGATTAACGAGTGGGATCATCCGCCAATCGTTCGCGTCTTCCTCGTCGATCTTCTTGCAAAAGCCGTCCTGGTTTTCCGCGACCTTCGCGATCGATCCACCCCCGACATCCAGCTTGTGAATGGTTCCATCGGGCAGTATGAGGATGAGATCGCCGAAGCGGTTCATCAGCCAGACGGTAAGCTCCGAGGGAAGGAGCCAGGCCCAGCCAGGAAGGAGTTGCGGCGTATCCAACCCGCTAGGGTCGATCAGGTAATTAAGACCAGGAGATCGGAGTGCTCGGTTGCCCGGGTTCGGCCGCGCCGATAGACTGCGCGGATGACCCCTTTTCCCTCGAGGAGAACGACGATGATCCGCTCCCTGACCTCGCGGCGTGGATTCCTGGAGACGATCGGCGGTGCCGGTGCTGTTGCGGCCGGCACCTTGGCGACGCTCGAATCGGCGAGGGGCTTCTCGGCCAACGACACCCTCGAGGTGGCATGCCTGGGCACCGGCGGCCGTTGCCGGACGCTCATGCAGTCGCTGGCCAAGGTGCCGGGGGTCCGGCTCGCGGCGGTCTGCGACATCTACGACGCCCATCTCAACGCCGGAAAGAAGCTCGCGGATCCCAGGGCGATCGCGACCAAGCATTACCGCGAGCTCCTCGACCGCAAGGACATCGACGCTGTCCTGATCGGCAGCCCCGACCACTGGCATGTGCCGATGGCCGTCGACGCCTGTAATGCCGGCAAGGACGTCTATGTCGAGAAGCCGCTCACCCACGACCTGGCCGAGGGTGCGGCGATCGTCGAAGCCCAGAATCGGAACAAGAAGGTCGTCCAGGTCGGCATGCAGCAGCGCAGCATGCCTCACATCCAGAAGGCGCACCAACTGGTCAAGAGCGGTCGGATCGGCGAGATCTTCAAGATCCACCTGACCTGGAACCGCGGCGGGACCTTCCGCTTCCACCGCACGCCCATGGGCGTCGATCCTCATCAAGTCGCCTGGAAAGACTTCCTCGGCAGTGCCCCGGATCAGCCGTTCGACGAATACCGCTTCCGCAACTGGCGATGGTTCTGGGACTTCGGCGGTGGGCTCCTCACCGACTTGATGGTCCACTGGATCGACGTCGCCCACTGGTTCATCGACGCCGATCATCCAGTCAAGGCCACCACCATCGGCGATCACTATGCCAGCAAGGACGTCTGGCAAACCCCCGACACGATCCAGTGCATCCTCGAGTACCCGAACAACGTTCAGGCCCACTTCGAGGGGACGTTCTCCAACGCGACCTACGGCGCCATGATCACGTTCATGGGGACCGACGGCACGCTTTACATCGATCGAGGCCGCTACGAGATCACCCCCGAGCACGGCAAGGGGAAGCCCGAGTCGTGGATCCTGGGGAGCAATCCCCGCAAGGGTGCGGACTTCTACGATAAGCCCGACGGCGAATTGCTCCACCTGACCAACTGGGTCGAATGCGTCCGCAGCCGGCAGCGGCCGAATGCCCCGGCCGAGGCGGGGGTCGGCGCTGCATCGGCCGCTCACCTGGGCAACCGCGCCTATCGCACCGGTGAGGTGGCCGTCTGGACCACGGGATGACCGGATCATGGGATTCGCTCATCCGGTCTTACGGGAGTTGAGTTGGCCGAAGCGGGAGCTCGATCAACGACTGCGGTTCGCCGACATCGACCGGGCGGAGTCTCGGGTATCGGACATGCTGCCGGCGGACCCGCCCGATCGTGGCGTTCTTCACGGTCGAGCGGTTGGCCAGGGCCGGATCGTGAGAATGCGGGAAAACTCCCCGAGGTCAAACAGACACCAGGAGACCGACATGTCGAAAGTCGTACGATACTATGAGACCGGCGGCCCCGAGGTCCTCCGCTGGGAGGACGTCGCGGTTGGCGAGCCCGGCGAGGGTCAGGCCAGGGTTCGGCACACGGCCGTCGGGGTCAACTTCATCGACATCTACCACCGGTCCGGCCTGTATCCCCTCCCTCTGCCGAGCGGGCTGGGCAGCGAGGCGGCCGGGGTCGTCGAGGCCGTCGGTCCGGGCGTCACGGTCGTCCGTCCTGGCGACCGAGTGGCGTACGCCGGCGGCCCACTCGGCTCGTACGCCGAGGTGCGATTGCTGCCGGCCGGCATCCTGGTCCCGATCCCGGACGGGGTCACCGACCAGACGGCGGCGGCCGTGATGCTCAAGGGGATGACCACACAGTACCTGATCCGCCGGACCTACCCGGTCAAGGCCGGCGAGACGATCCTGTTCCACGCCGCCGCCGGTGGGGTCGGGCTGATCGCCTGCCAGTGGCTGAAGGCGCTCGGGGCGACGGTCATCGGGACGGTCGGATCGGACGAGAAGGCCGAGGTGGCCCGGGCGCACGGGTGCGATCACGTCGTCATTTCCACCAGGGAGGACATCGCCAAGCGAGTGCGGGAGATCACCGGAGGGACGGGCGTCCCGGTGGTGTACGACTCGGTCGGCAAGGACACATTCCTGAGCTCACTGGACTGCCTGCGGCCGCTCGGTCTGCTGGTGAGCTTCGGGAACTCATCCGGGAAAGTAACACCGTTCGACATCGTCATCCTGTCCCAGAAGGGCTCGCTGTACCTGACCCGACCGACCCTGGCGACCTACACGGCGTCCCGGGCGGACCTGGAGGCGACGGCCCGGGAGGTCTTCGACGTCGTCCGGGAAGGCAAGGTGAAGGTCGTGGTCCGGCACACGTATCCTCTTGCCGACACCCAGCAGGTGCATCGCGACCTGGAGGGCCGGCGCACCGTCGGCTCGATCGTGATGATTCCCTGATCCGGCTGCCACGCCGGTCCGATCACTGGCGATCAGGACACTCGTCCCCCACGAAACGATCCGCCTCGCCGCTGGCGACGGCCCGGCCGATCGAATACCCTATCCAAGCGGCACCCGTTCCATCGCCGCAGTCTCAACCGACCAGGATTCGCAACAGGTCGCCCAGTCGTTGGTTCGGGAATTCGTCCTCCCGGGGAGTTCTGCCATGCAAAAACAGATCAACGCCGTCTTCGCTCTCGGATGTGTGGGGATCCTGGTCATCGCGCTCGCGCAGACCCGTGGGCAATCGCCCGCGGCGCCGCCCCCGAAGCCGGATTCCCAGTACCGGCTCGGGCCCGACTCCCTGCCGCAGGAGGGCGTCCCGAAGGGGGAAATCCGCGGGCCGTACACGCTCCCCAGCCAGGTCTACTCCGGCACTCAGCACACGTACTGGGTTTATGTCCCGGCCCAGTACGACCCAGCCGTCCCGGCTGCTCTGATGGTCTACCAGGATGGTCAGGCGTTCAAGGACGAGAAGGGGGACATGCGGGCTCAGAACGTGATGGACAACCTGATCTATCGGCGAGAGATCCCGGTCATGCTCGGAGTGTTCATCAACCCCGGTCGGCGGCCGGACCAGCCCGAGCCCACCCCGCGGAACTGGGGGGACCGGGACACGAATCGGCCGACCGAGTACAACTCGCTCGACGACAAATACGCGCGGGTGATCACCGAGGAATTGATGCCGGCCCTGCGAAAGGACTTCAACATCTCGAATGACCCGGAGATGCACGGGATCGGCGGTTCGAGTTCGGGGGCGATCGCGGCCTTCACGGTCGCATGGGAGCGACCGAACGACTTCCGGAAGGTGTTGAGCAATGTCGGCAGCTTCGTGAACTTGCGGGGCGGTCACGTCTACCCGGAGAAAGTGCTGGCGAGCGAGAAGAAGCCGATCCGCGTGTTCCTTTGCGACGGGCGGAACGACAACCGCGGCCTCCGCAAGGGCAAATACGAGGAGAGGCGGGACTGGTTCTACCAGAACGTGCGGCTGATGAAGGCCCTCACGCAGAAGGGATACGACGTGAACTACTCGTGGGGGATGAACGCGCATGGGCAGAAGTTCGGCGGAGCGGTCCTGCCGGAGATGATGCGATGGCTCTGGCGGGACGGCCCGGTCTCCACCGACCCGAACGATCAAGTGGAGCGAGGGTTCAGACAGCCAGCCGCGACGAAGAACTAGCGGCCGACGCGCGGCTGGACCACCGGGACATCCCGCGGCGATCGCGACCGCGTATCGGAGGGCGTTGAACGTTTCTTGGCATGATTCCACTCGACCATTCCCGTCGTTCGTTTCTAGGAACCTCTGTCGCAATGGTGGGGACAACGCCGCTCATCGCCGGTTCGCTCCAGGCGCGATCGGGTGAAGCCCCTGGGCCACTCATGGCCTATGTCGGAACTTTCAGCTCTCCGCTCCGCGATGTGTTGCCGACGCAGGTGGATCGACCGCCCGGCAATGGTCGCGGCATCCACATTTTCCAGGCGAATCGCGCCACCGGGGCGATGACGCCTGCCAGCATTCAAGAGTTGGGAACCAGCCCGAGCTGCCTGGCATTGAATGCCGTCGGAACCCGGCTCTATTCCGCCAATGAGACCGATCGGGTAGGCGATGACAAAGAAGGCACGGTCAGCGCGTTCGCCATCGATCGGGCCGATGGGCATTTGACCTTGCTCAACACCGTTCGCTCAGGGGGTGCCGGTCCGACTTATGTGAGCATTCATCCGTCTGGACGATTCATCCTGGTGGCCAACTATTTCGGCGGCTCGGTCGCGGTGCTGCCAATCGGATCTGATGGACGTCTGGGCAACGCCACGGACATCAAGAAAGATGCCGGCAAGATCGGCCCTACCAGGGCGACCAGCAGTCCACCGGGCAACTTTGGTATCAGTGGACACGATCGGACTCACGCGCACATGATTCAGGCCGATCCCTCCGGGCGTTTCGTGCTGCACGTGGACCTGGGCCTGGATCAGATCTTCGTCTGGCGGTTCAACGAGCGGCTGGGCGAACTGGCTCCGAACGAACCGCACGCGGTTGCGCTGCCGCCCGGTGATGGGCCGAGACATTTCCATTTCCATCCCAATGGTCGTTGGCTCTACTCCATTCAGGAGGAAAGCTCGACCATCATCTTGTTCGACTACGAGGGCGCAAAGGGTCGGTTGGCCCCACGGCAAACGATCTCGACCCTACCTCCCGGATTCGCTGGCACGAACTTCTGTTCCGAGATCCTGGTTTCCGCCGATGGACGATTTGTTTATGCCGGCAACCGCCTCCACGACAGCATCGGAATCTTCGCCATCGGTCCGAATGGCGACCTGACCTACCTTGGGGAAGAATGGACGCGCGGAGATTATCCGCGCAGCTTCAACTTCGACCCCACCGGCGAGTTCCTCTATTGCTGCAATCAGCGCGGCGACCACATCGCCGTCTTCGAGGTCAATCGCCAGACGGGCGAACTCAAGTTCACCGGACATTACACTCCCGTCGGCAATCCATCGAGCATCGTCTTCCTCGATCTCGCCAAGGTGAGTTGAAGTCCTGTGTTTTCAAAGGTATGCCTTGATCGGAGGAGGTGAGGATGACGACGAAACGGCCCTCGCGGCGTGACTTTCTGCGGTTCACAGGCGTAGCCGGCCTTGTGGGCATCGCTCGCGTCGCGAAGGGATCTGCGAGCGCGAAGCGGGCGATGACGATGGACCTCGTCTGCGGGAACCTCGGCGTGAAGGCCGACCTGCCGACAGCCATCGCGTTGGCCCACAGCCATGGGTTCGAGTCGGTGGCGCCGGACGCCGGCTACCTCGGGCGACTCTCGGACGGCCAGCTCTCCGACCTCCTGGGCGAATTGAAGGCCAAGGGTTTGACCTGGGGCGCCGCCGGTCTCCCTGTTGACTTTCGCGGTGATGCCCCGGCCTTCCGGGCGGGGATGGTCGAGCTGCCTGCGTTTGCCTCCGCGTTGAAGCGTGCAGGGGCGACCCGCGTCGGGACATGGCTACGACCCGGGCACGACCGGCTCACTTACGTGGCCAACTTCCGGCAGCACGTGCAGCGGGTCCGCGAAATGGCCGCCGTGCTGAGTGATCATGGACTGCGCCTGGGTTTGGAGTATGTCGGGCCGCGGACGTCCTGGGCGTCATCCCGATATCCCTTTATCCACACGCTCGCCGAGACCCGCGACCTGATCGCCGAGATCGACCGCGACCACGTCGGGCTGGTGCTCGATAGTTGGCACTGGTACACCGCGGGCGAAACCGCCGAGGATCTCCGTGGCCTGGCCAACCGTGACGTGGTCGCCTGCGACCTGAACGACGCGCCCAGGTCCGTCCCGGTGGATCAACAACGGGATGGGGTACGCGAGCTGCCGTGCGCGACCGGGGTCATCGACCTGCGGGCGTTCCTGAAGGCGCTGGCGGCGATGGGCTACGATGGCCCGTTGCGGGCGGAGCCATTCAACGCCACGCTCCGGACCTTGCCCGCCGAGGCCGCGGTCGCCGCGACGGCGCGGGCAATGAGGCGGGCGTTCTCGCTGATGGACTGAGCGCCAGAGGTAAGGCCCTGACCTCCGAGGCAGAAGAGGGGAACCCACTCATTCCGTAAGTTAACGGCGATGATGAATTATATCCCATTATCCGTATACCCAACGCGCCGTCCAAGGCGGGCGTCGGCGCCGCGTCGGCCGCCCACCTGGGCAACCGCGCCTATCGCTCCGGCGAGGTGGCCTTCTGGACGACAGGATGACCGCGACGATCACGGTCATTGCTCAGGATGAGGAGACCTCACCGTTCTGATCCATCCAGTGGTCGTTGTCCCAGATCAAGACGAAAGCCCCTTCTTCGATCCAACTGCGAATCGATTCCGGGTAGTGCTGACGTTCCTCGTCGTCGAATTGGTTGGGATCTTCGAGAAATTCCTGGAAGTGAGACGGAAATGCCTCGACCGATATTTGCTCTTCTTCGATCAGAAAACTCTTCACGCGGATCAACGAAGGCTTGAAGCCGAACTCCTTTCGGAGCCATGCGTGAAGCTCCTTGTTGTTCACCTCGAGGCAGGGATCTTCCGGAGGCCGTGTGAGCTGCCCGGCGAGGGATCGCCGTTGGACATCGGCGAGATTGCCCGCAGCCTCAAAAAAGGCGGCGATCATATTCTTGCGGACATCCAGGGCGATCAACGCCTGCCGACCGTCCGGGAAACGGCCGGCGTAGAACCCGTAATGCTTTTCACTCCGGATGGGGAAAAGCCGGTCCGGATCGCAGCGCGCTCGGCTTCCCGTCTTAACGATTCGAAATCGTCTGATGGGGCATCGCGATCGGCCAAGGTGGCCTCTCCCTCGGGAAGAACGTGTGGCCAAGTCAGGTCGTCGAATTCCCTCGCTGTTCTGATCTTGCGTCACCCGGACCTCATCGCGATTTCCGCCCGAGAATCCGGTCCAGAGCATCGGAACTCTGCTCGACCAGGGCTTCCGGGTAATGTGGGAACGGGTGGAAGTATTCGAACGTGAGATAGCCCTCGTATCCGACCTGTTCGAGCGCCTCCATCACGGCGGGCCAGTTCGTGGTCCCGTCCAGGAGCGTCCGGAAGGAATCGAGACTGTGATCGGAACCCTTCTTGGAGAACTCCTTGAAGTGGACGTTCTTGATCCGCCGGCCCAGGATCGGGATCCAGTGCTCGGGGAACTGGAAGAGCATGACGTTGCCGGTGTCGAAATGGACCTGCACATGCTTACTGCCGAAGCTATCGACGAAGGCATTCATCTCGGTGGGCGTGGTGAGATAGCCGTTGAACCAGATCGTCTCGACGTTGAGGGAGACTCCGTGTTTCTCGGCGATCGGGGAGCAGTTGGCCGATGGCCTGGCGGGCGCGGCGGTCGCAGACGTCGATCGGCACCGGCTCGCGGTCGGGGAGCCAGGGGATGTACGTCGAGCCGGCGATGGTCAGGAGGTTCTCGGTGCCCAGCTCATGGGCGGCCTCGATCATCAGCCGGGCCAGCTCCAGGCCTCGGGCGCGCCGAGACGGGTCGTTGTCGGTCAGCGAGTAGGGCCAGTAGAGGAACGAGCACAGGCCGCTGATCGCGATGCCGATCTCGTCGGCCATCTTGCGGATCGAACGGAAATGTTCGGGTGACGACCGGGCGCGAGGTCGTTGTCGAGGTCGTAGTTGAGCTCGATGCCGTCGAACCCGGCGTTCTTGGCAAGCTGGAGGCACTCGCGCAGGGTCATCCGTTGCGGGTAGGGGAACGCCCAGAGGTTGATCGATTTCTTCATCCGATAGGCTTTGGGCGAGGCCCGCCGGGGATCGGGCACGGCCTGCGATGGAGTCTGAGCCCCGGCCGGCGCTTCGCCGGAACCGACCGCCACGGCGCCGGCCGCGGCCAGGGTCGATTGAAGTGCCGAGCGGCGGTTGATCTTCGACGGAACGGGGCCGTCGCCATCGTGAGCCCTGGGCGTCATCGAGAAGCCTCCTGACCAGAAGCGGGGTGATCGTCGCGGTTCGCGCCACCGATCGTTTTACCCGAGGCGGGGTCAGGAGTCGAAAGCCTACTTCCTTTTTTCCCGGTGAACCCACGAATGGAACGTTCAAGGATCGTCGTCAACCGGACTGTGATGCGGAAGATTCCTGACATGGAGGGACTGGTCAGGCGTTTCGGTTCGCTCGAAGAGGCGGCTGAGGATCTGGCGGCATTGCGCGAGGATTGACGCGGCACTCGCCGAACCGCTCAGGTTTCGCGACTCGGAGGGGTCGAGGTCGAGATCGTACAGCTCCTCGGGAGCGGTCTCATGACGGATATAAACGGTACTCCCGGCGAGGATGGCCTGACTGGGCCCTGGCGAAGGAGGGGCTCCGGGTAACTCGGATGGCTTCTCGATGGGAGCATCCAGTTCCGAGAGCGGAGTGTTGACCGCGCGAGGTTCCGCGGGCGGCGATCCGTCCCAGGTCTGGGTGAGCGACCGGCCGGGAAACGGTGACTCGTCCCGGCCGCCGATCAGGTCGACCACGGTGGCGGGTATGTCGCGGAGGCTGACGCCTTCGTGGACGACCCGCCCCCGCGGCACGCTACCGGGAAAGCGGACGAGCAGAGGCACATGGACCTCCGGCTCGTAGAGGCTCATCCCGTGGCCAAAGTCGCCGTGCTCGCCAAACTGCTCCCCGTGGTCGGCGGTCAGGATCACCACGGTCTGATCGAGGATGTTCCGGCGCTGGAGTTCGTCCATCAAGGTTCCCAACTCACGGTCGAGCGAGGCGATGCAATCGTCGTAGCCATCCCGCGCGAGCGATAGCGACGACAGGTCGAGTGATTTCTTGTTCAACTTCTGCCAGTCGCGGAGCATCTGGAATTCCCGGCGCGACTTCGGGACGAGTCCCATGGGGTGGGCGGACCGCTGGGGCGGGAGGTACGGGTCGTGGGCGTCGAAGTAATTCAAGAACGCGAAGAAGGGTTTCCGGTCCGTGTGACCGAGCCAATCGAGGAACTCGCGATTGATCATCGCCGCGGTTTTGCGCGGGAAGTCGAGGCTGATGCTGCCGGGTCCTTCCGTGGTGAGCCGCCAAAGGATCTCGTCACGAATGCGGCTCCCGGTTCGTGCCAGGTACCAGCCGAGGCTCGACGCGCGAACGATCTCACTCAGGTTGATCGGGTAATCCCGATAGGTCTGAAAACCGCGCGAAAGGCCGGATTCATGCCCGCAGAAGAACTGGTTCGCTACGAATCCCGCGGTGGCGTAGCCGCGGGTGCCCAGGAACTCGGCGAGAGTGGGGTGAGTGGTATCGAGCCAGCCGAGCCGTTCCACCATCAATTCGTGGGGCCATCGACCCGTGAACAAGCTGGAGTGGGAGGGGAGCGTCCAGGGAGCCGCCGACCGGGCTCGGTCGAATCGGACGCCCTGACTCGCCAGTCGCGTGAGCTGGGGCGTCGTGTCACGTCCGTACCCATACAGGCTGAGCCGATCGGCTCGGACCGTGTCCAGGACGATCAACAGGACGTTCGGGCTCTGGCCCGCCACGGCGGGAGGGAGGTCTGGTGGCGGGCGGCGAACATACCGCTCGCGGGCGATCGCCAGGATCACCAGCAGCCCCAGGATGACCAGCAACGCCCCAAAACCGCGGCGGATCAGCCCCTCGAAGCCCGTCAGGCGCGGCTCGATCCACAAGGCCCCTCGATACGCGAGCCCGGCGGACAACAGAGCGCACGTCAAAGAATGCAGTCCGCGGACCAGCAGAAATTGGCTGACACACGCCAGAAATAAGAAACTGCCCAGGACCCATCGGTTCGGCAGCCGCCAACCCAGCCAGGACGCCAGGGCTAGCAGGAGACCCCAGCTCCCGAAGATTGCCAGGTCGGAGACGGGCACCATCCAGACGAAGTGCATGCTCCGCAGGAAAAAGCCCTTCTCGAACAAGCGAACCCGAACGACCAGCAACACGAGCTCCAGCAGTCCGGCGGCGAGTCCGAACCAACTCGCCATCAACAGGATGGAAAGCGGTCCGATCTTCGCGGTCGTACTTCGTGCCTCGCCTTCCGGGTCAGGGGTTGGTGGAGCGACACCTGGCGGATGAGCCATATCTCGGTTGTTCCCTCTGGATCGCTCCTCGCTGCCGGAATAGTCGGGTCGCGGGGGCCCGCCCCGCTGGAAATCATCAGCGATTCCACTCGATGGGATGGGATGGGCGTAGACGCCCGACGGTCATGTGGTCACTTTCCCGGTTGCGTACCGTGATTCAGGAAGCCCCTCTCCTCACGGATACCTTCGCCCACCATCGCTTGACCAGCCGGATCGGCGCACTGCCGACGAGCAGGACCACGCCAGAAATGGCCCCGATGAGCGAGACCAGGGGCAACTGTACTTCCGGCCCAAAGTAAGCCAAGACAAAAACGCCGGTTTGCATGTTATGACTTTCCGTTCCCACAGTTGTGGGTAAGGTCAACGTTCATGGCCTCGTGGTTCCACCAGCGGCTGCCGACAGGTTGCGAGGTCATGAGGGACCAACAACCTGCTGGCGTTCCGACACCACGATTCAGGACACACCAGGAGTGAAGCACTCACGTCATCTCAGCGGATCCTGGTCACTCGACTCGACGAACCAAATTCCGATGCGGACCAGGTTTCCGAGCCACACAATGCGCATCACTGCTTGTGCTAAACCAGTCAGGATTGACCGGGTGGGCGAGAATCCAGGCAAGTCGAGGAACGCTCTCCTCTACCTCATTCTCGTATTACGTCATTGAGCGTCATTTGTGGCTTGGTCGTCCCCGGGAATTCGTTCCAAAGTAGCATGAAGTTGGTCGAGATCGAGCTGTCTTGGCGTCAGGATTGCCTGCAGAATCCTTTCGGTTGATCGGATCAGACGTTGTCCTTTGTTCTTGTGCTGCAAGTCCTTGTGGAGATAGCGACCGCTTCGTTCCCGGGCAGGTGTCCAGACCCGGGAAGGCGACGGGCACCGTCGAAGACGCGGAGCCGGTTCTTCTCGTTAGAGATTGTAAAGGCGGCGACTCCCTGGACGGCTCGGGACACGAGGGCCGGGCAGATTCGGAGCCAGCCGCTTCTTGTGACCCGCAGTAAAGGCGGTAGATTGGTTGGGGGGCGACCTTTGGCTTCCCTCCCGGCCGTCTTGGGAAGGAATGCTGGCACCGCCGAGCGATCACGCTGGTACATTCTCCTGGTTTTGATCAACCTCCCGGAGTCCACTCCATGATCCGCACGCTCTCGTTCCTGATCCTCGTGGCTGGCTCCCTGCCGGGGTACGCCCGTAGCGAGGAACCGCCGGCCTACGATCGCAAGGAGGACGTGATCTACGCCCGCAAGTTCGGTAGTGCGCTGACGATGGATGTCTTCACGCCCAAGGCGAACGCCAACGGCGCGGCGGTCATCTGGGCCGTTAGCGGCGGCTGGTTCTCGGATCACGGTTCGATCAACACGGACTTCCTCGCCGAGTTGCTCAAGCGTGGGTACACCGTCTTCGCGGTCGTCCATGGCAGCCAGCCCAAGTACACGATTCCGGAAGTGCTCCAGGACATGCACCGCGCCGTGCGGTTCATCCGGCATCATGCCAAGGATTACCACATTGACCCGGACCGGATCGGGATCAGCGGTGGCTCGGCTGGTGGGCATCTGTCTCTGATGCAGGGGACCGCAGGCGATCTGGGGAACAAGAGTGCCCGGGACCCGATCGAGCGGGAATCCAGCCGAGTGCAAGCCGTCGCTTGCTTTTTCCCGCCGACCGACTTTCTCAATTATGGCAAGCCGGGCGAGATCGCGCTGGGCTGCGGTATCCTCAAGGACTTCAAGGCGCCGTTCGACTTCCACGAATGGGACTCCGTGCGCAAGGCGTTCATGCCGATCACGGACGTGGGCAAGATCCTCGCGATCGGCCGGCAGATCAGCCCGGTTACCCACGTCTCGCCCGACGATCCGCCGACACTGATCATCCACGGCGACAAGGATTTCCTGGTCCCGATCCAGCAGGCCGAGCTGTTCCTCGACAAGCTCAAGGCGGCCGGCGTCGAGACCAAGCTAGTGGTCAAGAAGGGAGAAGGCCACGGCTGGAAGGACTGGCACAAGGACATGATGACCATCGTCGACTGGTTCGATGCGCATCTGAAGGCGAAGGAGGTGGCCGAAGACCATGCGGCTGCGGAAGTGATGACAAAGCCCGGCACGTCTCCGGGATGCTTCCTGGTATGATCGCGACTTCTCGGCGATCGCCACTCCATCATGGGTGGTGAGGTGACCGACTCCGAGGGCCGGAGTGATTCGCCGGGATGATCCGCGACGGCCCGCGCGGTCGGCTCGTCCGCCGCCGAGGGGCTGCGCCTCGCGCGGATCGTGGCACAAAATGGCACTGGAAGGTCATAATTCGGCAGGCCCCCCTCGCCGATCTCGTTGGCCCGAAGCGAGTTCGGGCACATCGCGGCCCGACACGGTCCGCTCCGGTTCCCCGAGTGGCGGCCTGCGGAAGGTGGACGCTTCGGTTTTCCCAGGTCATCGATCGCGGCTGCCTCGGGCGCGGCTTCGAGGTGATCCTACGGCCATCTATTAATTAGGATGCCGCAAGAATGGAGAAACGGAAATGCACCTAGTCCGGGAATTGGTGATTTTCGATCCCGAAGTCGCGACTGGGGCAGGAGATAAAAAATTGCAAAAAAAAGAAAGTTTTGCAACTGCCCTCGGCAAATTCCCGGGACGGGTGGGGAGTGGAAGAGGGGGCGAGGCGACCGCCGGCTCAACGCGATGCCCCCGATGCCGCCACGACCGGCGCGGAGATCGGTGGTGATCGGCGCGGAGTGTCTTTTTTCCCCGTCCCCCGTTATTCGGTCTGCTGTCCCCGCTTTTTCGGTCCAGCCGATCAATCGCCATCGGAGACGAGGAGTGCCGGCCGGATCGCCTGGTCGCCTCGGCGAAGAAACTGTGGTGGCTCATGGGCCCAGATTTGGTAAAGGCCCCTGCCAGCGGATTTGCAGGGTGGGTGCAACCCACCATCCGACTTGGGGTTATGGTGGGTTGCACCCACCCTAAAGCCGAGGCGATCACCAATCCGGGCCCATGAGCCGAAACTTTTGGGGGATTGGCCTCTCGGATGAGGAAAAACCCGAGATGAGACCGGCCGCCGGGGACGACGATTGGCCCCGACTGCCGCGAAAGCGCGGGTTCCTTTGAGTGAACTTCCGTCACGTCGGACATGATCTATCCATCCGCGTCCTTATCATGGAGGCGATGGGACGGCGCGCGCTGGAACCGATGTGTTGTCACCGGCCACTCTTGAGAACGAGTGTTCGTTCAGACCATCTGGCCAAAAAAACATAAATTCTTGAGGGGCCAGCCTCTTGTGCACATCCGTCCCGAAGCTGACAATGCGAGCCGACAACGATCGAATCGTGCCGGCGCGACTCGATGAAACGATGGCCTGGGCTTGCGAGACCATGCGCTCGACACCATGCGCTCGTGATCCGACACCGTGGGCTCGGAGGCCGCTGTCTTCTCGTAAGAAGAAAAAAAGTGGCATGGCCGGGATTAGATCATTCCCCTCTTGTCGTCGCTATGTGGTGAGGAATTCGTAACAGATCAAGTCCAGCTCCTGTCGACTCAGACGCCGGGCGGGTTGACTGGTCTGCCGGTCCTTCGCGAATTGCTCGGCCAGTGCACCGATCGCACCGAGCCACGCCGGGTCGTCGCGGGTCGTCACCCAATCCTCAGAGACTTCCTTGAGCTTCACATGGAGCGAGCGCCCCATCGGCTGCCCGAGGAAGGCGATGCAGGCTTTCGTCTGCTCTCGGTCGATCGTTCGGCGACGCAACGAGTTCTTGAGCTGCTCGGTCACCGTCTGCTGGATCGGATCGACGGCAGTGGGCGCGGCGGCCTTCGCAACGACCTCCTGCTCTGCATCCAGGATTTGCTCGATCACCTCGTCTTGCAAGGCGAACACATCCAGGTGCCCGATATCGGTCCCCAGCAGCAGGCGAAACGCCCCGAGCTTGTGGAGACCGTCCTGGATGAGCCGGTAACCGCTGATCGAGAAGTACGCCGTGACGATATCCAGCGGCTTGCCGGGGCTCTGGGCGAGCAATTCCTTGAGCGTGTCGGCCAGGCGATGGGAGACGTTGTCGATGACGAAGGGAACCGGCATCGGTTTGTTTCCATCGAGTGCGAATGCGTTGAGATTCTATCCCCAGGTCTCTCAGGACATCGTAACCGACTTTTCCGGGCGGTGCATCAGCCACCATCGATGCCAGCGTCATCGCAGGGTGGATCGCGGACCATCTACGCCGATATGATCGGCCTCGATCAGGCGATGATCTCGTTCGCCAGCACCCTGCACTTTTCAGGAATCAGGGTGCCAGGAGGCAGGTTCTTGAGTTGCCACGTCTTGGCGAGAGCGACTGGCCAATCATGCCCTTGCTTGCGGTAGAAAACGACGATGGATGTGACCTCCAGTTCTTCGAGATCAGTCTGATAGAGCCTCTGGGCGAGCGACTGGAACTGGGCCATCGTCCTTTTGCTCCTTTTCAAGGGGGGGACGAATTCGGCTCGGTCCGGCGCAGACAAAGGATGACTCAGCCGGGCGACTCGAGAACCTCAGTCAAGACCAACTTTTCACCGCGCCAGGCATTGGCTGGCGCGCGTTGGGTCTCCTGCGAGACGACACGGTCACTGGGTTCTGGATCGGCTCTTATGCGGAATATGACGCCGTTCTCGCACGGATGTAGCCTCCTGAACCAACCGCGAAGGAATACGCAGCCGGGCATCGGACCGGCATCAAGGAATCAGGTGGCATCCCGTCGGTCGACGCGCCCGTCGCTCACACCGGCCGCGATGGCACGCGGGTCCACGCCTTCTTGAGTTTCAGGAACCACCGCTCGTAGCCGTAATACGAGGCCGCGGCCAGGCCGATGGTCAGGGCCAGGGTCGCGATCGCCAGCAGCTCCTCCTGGTTCGGAAACCATCCGAGCCGCGAGAGGTAGTGCTTCCGGACCCAGAACGCGATCTCGTGGTACATGTAGAGCCCGTAGCTGATCTTCCCCAGCCAGACGATCCGGGAATACGACAACGCGGCGCGGAGCCATCCGTTCCCCCAGATGGCGACCATCACGACACCCAGCCCACACAGCCAGACCCAGACGAAGTCCCAGGTCCGATGGAAGGTCGTGCCGTGTCCCAGTTGGGGCCGGGTCATCACCCAGCCGATCACCAGATAGAGCGGCCACTGGAGCCATCGCAGCCAGCGGGTCAGCGTGGGGCGATTGCGGTCCCAGCCCATGACCAGCGCCAGGAGCACGCCGCTCAGGAGCGTGTCGAACTGGGCGAACGTGTTGAACACGATCTTGAGCTGCGACTCGTAATGTTGGGCACACCACCACCGCACGCCGATCGAACCGGCGATCAGGCCGACGACGATCGGCCGCCGGAACCGCGGGGCGATCAAGGCGATGAACAGCGGCACGATCAAGTAAAACTGCTCCTCGACGCAGACGCTCCAGAGTACGCTCAGCCAGTCGACGGCCGGGCGGATCCACGCCATCGACCAGTTGCCCAGGAATGCCAGAAATGGAAGCAAGTGGATTTGCAGGGTTTCCCGATAGTTGGACGTCCCAAACTGTCCCTCGAGACCGGGTAGCAGGAAGAATCCGATCGCGACGATCAGGTAATAGAGCGGCCAGATGCGAAGGATGCGGCGAATCCAGAACGCCCGGAGCGCAATGCGGCCATAACGCGCCTCCTCGCGGAGCAGCAGCGCCGTGATCAGGTAGCCGCTGAGGATGAAGAAGAGCTGGACGCCGTATCCGCCGTTATCGACGAACACGCCGGTGGCGGTCTTGCCAATGAGCTGGCTGAGCACCCTTGGGGACACGCCGGATTGGAAGAGATGGAAGAGAAAAACCATCAGGAACGCGACGAACCGCAGGCCGTCGAGCTCGGGGAAGTAGACACGATCGGCCGGCTCGGGCTCCGCGGACGGCTCGGCGGTCACGGGCGCCGCGGGCAATTCGGAAGACTGCACGAGGGGCATTGCGGGTTCGTTCATGGCGCGGCCTTGATGAGGAGACCTTCGGTCAATGGCCCGGCGGGGTCAGGAGACCGCGCAGCCCGTGGCTGGCCCGGCGGGGTCAGGGACCCGCGCCAGGCCCGTGGCTGGCCCAGGTCATGATACGATCGACCAGCCGCTCGGCCAGGTCGTCGCCGGGTTCGAGGGTTTGCGGTTCCGCGCCGGGCCGGATCAGATGGAGCGTGTGCCGGCCCTGACGCAAGGTCTGGAGATCGTTGGCAACGGTCAGGTCGGCGCGGTTGACGCGGCAGGCGTCCTCAGCGCGACGGATCAACTCCTCCCCGCTGGTGCGCGACAACAGCTTGAAGCCGACCAGGTAGATCGAGGGCGCCCAGTCTCGGACCGAACGGATCACCTTGGGCGTGGGCCGGCATCGCACGACCAGGGATTCCGTGTCGGACCCGACCTTCCCAGCATACGGTTCGGGCTCGAAGTCGGAAACCGCCATGGCCAGGACGGCCACGTCGATCGGCTGAGCGACGAGGACCCCTTTCAGGGTCGCGGAGTAGTCGGAGACCGTACCCTCCTTCAGCGGGATCAGGTGCAGTCGATCGCGGCACATTCAGCCACTGCTGGCGGAGGCGCCCCAGCCGCTCCAGCTCTGCGGAAGGATCCGCCGCGTCCAGCACGCAACGGGCAGAGCGCCAGAGCGGAACCTGGGACGATGCGGCATGGATGTGCCAGACCGAGGCCCCACGGTCCAGGAACGCCTCACTGATTGACGCGGCGAACCGGCCCGAGGAGATGTTGGCAATCAGCCGCACATCGTCGATCGGTGCGATCGTCCCGCCACCGGTTACGACCACGTTCATCAAGGGCAGGCTCCTCTTGTTCAGTAGGCAGTAGGCAGTGGGCCGATGTAAGGTTTATTCTGTTTTGACTGCCGACTCCGACAACCTATTGCCTACTGAAACCGATGAACACCCCAGCAGACCGGACGGCCCGCGAGCTCTTCGAGGAGATGGCACGGTGGCCGATCTTCGACCCTCATACGCATATCGACCCGCATCGCCCCGCGGCGCGGCACTTCGATGAGGTCCTGGGATACCATTACTATACCGAGCTCGCCCACTCAGCGGGGATGCCGGCCGATCGGGTCGCGCCGGAGCTCGACCCTACGGTCCGGGCGATGAACCTGGGCGAATACCTCGATCGCATCGATTCCACAGTCCAGTATTCCTGGCTCTTGGAGATTGCCCGGACCTTCCATCGGTTCACGCACGACCGGATCACGCCCCGGACGCTGGCCGAGCTGCTCGATCTCGCGGACCACCGGCAGGATGGCGAAGCCTGGGACCGGGAAGTTTGGGCGGCGAGCCGGCTGGAGGCCGTGTTCCTCACGAACGAGTTCGATGATCCTCTCGAGGGTTGGGACACCTCGGCGTACATCCCGTGCCTGAGGACCGACGACCTGGTGCTGAAGCTGCACGAGTCGCGGACGATCGAGCGCCTGCGGGTGGCCTCAGGGGTCGACGTGCAGGATTATGCGAGTCTGCGGGCGGCGATCGGCCAGCGGTTCGAGACGTTCGTCGGCAAGGGTGCGCGGGCCTGCGCCATCAGCCTGCCACCGGATTTCGTCCCGCAGTGCGCGTCACCGCGCCGCGCCGTGACCCCGATCCGCAAAGCGATTCATGGCATGGACCTCCGGCCCGACGAGCGCGACGATGTCCGGTGTTCGGTGTTCTGGATGTTGGCCGAGTTCTGCGCCGAGTTCCACCTCCCCTTCGACTTGATGATCGGCCCGGTGAGGAATGTCTATCCGGCAGGGGTTGCGGGGGGCGCGACCTGTTCGACCGCCGGGTCAGCCTTTACGACTACCGGGAGCTGTTCAATCACTTTGCCGGCGTGACTTTTCCGGTCTCGACTCTGGCGCCCGATGCCGGCGCCGAGCTGGTCGCGTACGCGTGGATCTTCCCCAACGTCCTGCCGATGGGTCATTGGTGGTATGCGAACGTGCCGGCGTTCATCGCCCAGGATCTCCGGGCGCGACTCCAAGCCTTGCCCAAAGTCAAGGTGCTGGGATACTATTCAGATGCGTACAAGCTGGAGTTCATTGCACCAAAGTTCAACATGTACCGCCGGGTGTTGTCGGAAGTTCTGGCGGAGGACGCCATTCGGGGCCGGGGCTGGTCGGTTGACCAGGCGTTGGAGCTGGCGCGACTGGTCCTGGTGGATAACCCGAGGCGCGTCTTCGGCGCAGTGAGTTCGACGCCTGCGATTTGACCCGACCGGAATCGGGAGGCATGCTTGGCGTACGCGACGTGGTGAGAAGCGACCCAGGTTCGCCGTCCGACAGTGTCCGATAGGTCGGCCGTCGATTCTCTCAGAGCTTGTGAAAGAATGGGATTGCAGATTCCGAATTCCAAATTCCAGAATCATAAACCCTTGGCGGATCAGGGCTAACATTCATTTGGAATCTTGCATTCGTTATCTTGGAATCGATTCTCTCAGACGACGTCTCGTGGGTAGAACTGGGTCGTGCGCGAAAGCAATACGGGAGCTCATTCCGTACAGGGGATCAGCCGCCATGCGGAACAGACGACGCCACAGTAGAAAATCGGCGGCCTTGGCCCTGGGCCTGGCTCTGGGGGCCGGTGTGACGGTTCAGGCTCAGGATATGACGCAGGGACCGGGCCTGTCTTCCGGCACCGGATCGGGCACCGGCGCCGGCGGGTTCTCGGGGGTTGTCCGCAGCCGGTCGGGCTCGATCTCGGGCGTGGGGCCGTCCAGTATCAGCGGCACGAGTGGAGGGGTTGACCGGTTGCGCACCGGACCGCGATCCGGGGCCGTCACGTTCGGGCCTGGGGTGGATGTCAGTTTCCCCAACGATCCCTACCTGATGCCGTTTCTCCTCCCCGAAGAGGTTGCCAACCCGATCGAGGGCAAGACGGCGACGCACGTGACTTCGGACCTGCTGGAGAACGCCCGTCGGATCGTCGACCCGGCGGAGCGAAGCCTGGCCTTGCGGCAGATCGCCAACGGCGCGATCAGCAGCAATCAACTGGTGCTGGCCCACAAAACGTTGGAGGAGGCGATCACTGCCAGCTCGCAGGTGAACGTGCCGCTGGTCCGCGACCAGCGGCTGATCGGCCTGGTCACCTCGCTGACGGCCTTGACCGATGCTCTGCTGCGGATCGGCCGCGAGAATCAGACCGCACTGGCGCTGGACCAGGAGGCGGAGGCCGCTCGACTCGAGCCGTTGCCGAAACGGCCGGAGTCCACGGTGTTGATCCGGCTGGCTCGACTCGAGTGGCGGCGTGCCGTCTACCTGGCGGCGATCATCGGCAACCCGACCTACCGCAATGAGATGCTCTTCCGCGTTGCCGAGAATGAGGCCATGGGCAGTGTGAGCATCGCCAACGACTTCGCCCAGCCGGAAATCGATTCGCTGGGGAACCGGCCGGCGCGGTCTCTCGCCCCGACGCAACCGCCGCGGAGTCCCGGCCCGACGCAACTGCCGAGGGGCCCTCTGCCACCTCCGACTGTTCCTCGTCGCCCACCCCCAACGGCACCGCCGCCCAGGACGACGCCGCCCGCGGATACCAAGGAGAAGGCGGATTTTGTTAAGCTGGCCGACGAAGTCCTGGTGGACTCCTGGCATGTCGCCGACCAGATCGACCGGCTGATCTGGAAGAACCGGGCCATGGTTCGGATCACTCTGGCCGCCTCGGATTCCCACCAGTTCACACGCGGTGTGGAGCTGGCCCGAACCATCCAGAACGCCGAGTCGCGCACCGAGGCCTTGCTGCTGATGGCCGAAGCGCAATGCCACTACACCGACCAGCAAGACCTCGCCACCTCCACCTACCAGTCGGCCGCCGAGGCGGCCGCCGCAATCACCCAGGACGGCCTTCGCGGGGTCATGGTCGGGTTCCTGATCGATAGCCTGATTGCGTCGGGCCGATTCGATGACGCCCGCGCCTGCACCATGTTGTATCCCGAAGAGTCCGAGCGGTTCGTCGCCCTGGGGGCCGTCGCGGAGTCCATGGGCAAGCGCGGACTGGGGGTGGAGGCTCGGCGCTGGATCGCTGCCGAAGCGCCCCCAGGCTATCGCTCGGCACTGTACCGTCGCGTCGCGACCGGGGTGCTCTGGTCCGTCGAGCAATCCCGGAGCAAGGACTTGCCCCTGGGCGAGGGCCCAACGCGTTGACCGCCTGGTCGCGGCCAGGGAATCCTCAGCCCAGACTCTGACTGACCGGGGGACCGGGGAGTTGAGAGCGTCTAAATCATGGTAGCGATCGGGAGGGCGAGGCTCCGTCCGAGCCCCGTTTTGGGAGGCTCGGACGGAGCCTCGCTCTCCCGGACCTCACGTTGCTATAGGCGCTCTCAGGGCCTCTTACGGCCGCGGGAAGAACGCGCGTATAGCGGTTCTTGACGTCCCGGATACCGGCGTGCACGACGTGGAGGTCGGCGGCGATGACGAACAACCGGCACCCCAGTCCCCGCATCCGGGTGGCATAGTCTGGACCACGTGAGAAGACGCCCCAGGGCTTCTTGGCCGCGGCGCAGGCGCGGGCGATCGATTCGATCGCCTCGATGCAGCGAGGGTTCTCGAAGTCGCCGGTCACGCCCAGGACCTGGCTCAAGTCGGACGGACCGACGAACAGGAGGTCGACGTCCGGGATGGCGGCGATCTCTCCGGCCGCCGCGAGGGCGCCGGGGGTCTCGATCTGGATGCCGATGAAGGTCTCGGCGTTGGCCCGGGCCGTGTATTCGGCCAGGGGGACCAGCCCGAAGCGGCCATCGCGGTTTCCGCCGTTGAGCCCGCGTTCGCCCCTCGGCCAGAACTTGGCCCAGCGTACGGCCTGCTCGACCTCCGCGGCCGAGCGGACCATGCTGAACATCAACCCCCCTGCCCCGGCCTCGAGTGGGCGCATCACGGCGGCGTAATCGGTCGCGGGCAGGCGGACGAAATGGTCCATCCCGTAGCTGCGCGCCGCCATCGTCGCCAGCTCGATGTCCTTCATGGAGAGTCCGGCATGCTCCTGGTCCAGCCAGAGCGCGTCGAATTCCCCGTGCTCGCCCAGGATTTCGATCAGTTTCGGGCTCAGTAACTGGCCGCAGCCGAAGACCCGGACCACTTTTCCTTCGGCGAGCATTGTCTTGATTCGTGGCATCCGTTGACTTCCCTCCCCTTGGCCAATCTTGGAGAATAAGACCGGGCTGGGGGTTACGCTGGACCCACCGCCGCGCCGGGCTCTCGCTGCTCGCGAGAGAAGAGCAGGCTAACCTGCCGGACGCCTCGAACCAAGAGGTCAGTCTCTCGTCGCTCCAGCAGAGGAAGGGCCGATCGTGCCATGCCGCCAACACGCAAGCCGCCGGAGGTCAACACAGCCCGGGTCTTCTTGCACGCGCTCTTCCTCTTTTTCGCGATCCTCCGATCGATGGTCTCGGACCCGGCCCGGCTGCCGGTCCATCTTCCTCCGGGACCATCCGCACTGCTGGTCCTCCTGGCGCGCTGGTTTCCACCGCGGGTGCTCGTTTGGGCTTTCATCCTGGCCGGATCCCTCACTTTGTTCGTGTACCTCATCGACAAATTGATCATACGGCACTTGGTGAACTTCTGGTTCAAGTCCTCGATCGATCCGTCGTGGTGGCTGTTCCACCTGTCGGTGGGCGAGACGACGTCGGCCAGCGTACCGGGGCGGTGGAAGGCGGGCAAGCGGTGGCGGCCTGGGGCGCTGGTGCTCACGAATCGACGGATCGGGTTCTTCCCCGCGGCCTGGGGCATCGAGCCCTGGACGCTCGCACGTGAGGAACTGGCGCGGATCGAGACCGAGACGCCGCCGCTCGCCCGGCTGGCTGCCATCCTGAACTGGCCGGAACTGTTGCGCATCTCGGCCAGAACGGGCGAACACGCCCGCTTCGCCCTGGCCGATCCCGAGGTGGTCCTGGCCTGGTTCACACCGGACCCGCGCCGGGACGACGTGGCCTCTCCTCAACGCGTCGCGCCCCAAGGAGCCTTCGATGCCTGATCGTTTCAACGTGCTGATCGCCGACTTCCTGGATGAGACCTCCATCGAGTCGGCCGTCCTGGGCGACCTGGCCGACCTGGTGATGGCCCGAGCCAGCGACGAGTCGGAGTTGACCGGTGACTTGTCGCGAGCCGATGCGATCATGGTCTTCCACGACCTGTCGATTCTGGGCGAACTGAGCTTCGCTCGGGCGTCGCGATGCCGCGGCGTGGTCCGGGCGGGGGTCGGGTATAACAACATCGACCTCGAGGCCGCGACGCGCCATGGGGTGGTGGTCTGTAACGTGCCGGACTACGGCTCGGAGGAAGTGGCCGACCACGCGATCATGTTCTTGCTGGCCCTGGCGCGCCGGCTGTTGCCGTCGCACGAGGCAATCCGGAAGGGGACCTGGGACTACCGGTCGGCACTCGGCACTCCCCGCCTGCGCGGCAAGACGTTCGGAATCATCGGCTGCGGCCGGATCGGCACGGCGACGGCCCTCCGCGCCAAGGCCCTGGGGCTCGATGTCGTCTTCTACGACCCGTATCTCCGCCAGGGGATGGACAAGGCCCTGGGCATCCGCCGCGTCTACCGGCTCGACGAGTTGCTCGAGCAGAGCCACTACGTCAGCCTGCATTGCTACCTCGACGCGGCGAATTACCACCTGATCAACGCGAAAACGATCGCTCGGATGCAGCCGGGCGCGCTGCTGATCAACACGGCGCGCGGGCCGCTGATCGATGAGGCCGCGCTCCTGGATGCCCTCGACTCGGGCCACATCGCCGCCGCCGGCCTCGACGTTGTCGAGCGCGAGCCGCTCGACAACGACCGTCTTCGCCTGCATCCCAATATCCTGTTCACGCCTCACACGGCCTTTTACAGCGTCGAAGGCTACAACGAGCTACGCACCAAGACCGCCGAGGAAGTCCGCCGCATCCTGCTGGGCGAGCCGCCGCGAAACCCGGTGAATGTGATCCCCGATCCGCTGGGATGAGTCTCGCTGAATGGCATGGTGGCGACGACATGTAAGCTGTCGAGCGCCGGGCACGATTCTTCCGATCCCACCCGGAGATGGCCGGGAAGTCTCTCCGTCGGTTCTTTTATCTAAACGCACGGTCACTATCTTGTATTCCGGACGGCGCCTCCTATAATTTGGAAGGCGTTTTCGAGGTTTTTCTGCAAGTCTCGCGAGTTGTTTGGGGGGGGTAGTGTCATGTTGGTCGACTTCGAGGTCGAGAACTTCCGCTCCTACCGGGAGTCCAAGCGATTCAGTATGGTCGCTTCCTCGGCCAAGGAACTCCCTCAGAATCTGATCGACACCGATTTGGGCTTGTCGCTCGTACGATCGGCTGTGCTTTACGGGCCGAATGCATCGGGCAAGAGTAACTTGCTTCGAGCGATGGACTACGTGGCGAGATTGTTGGAATTCGCAGTGAATGAGGAAGCCCCACCGGGGGGCGCTTGGCCGCAGTTTGCTCTCGACCGGATATCGGTGAAGAAACCAAGTCGATTCCGAGTACGGTTCTTGACCGAAGGCGTTCTATACGACTATTCGATCTCCGTCCGTCCGCAAACCATCGTGGAGGAGCGTCTCGTTGCGTACCCGCGAGGCCGGCCGCAGGAGTGGTTCCACAGAAAAGGAGAGGAGTTCGAATTCAACGCCACTCATCTGAAGGGTCCGAAAAAAACGCTTCGGAGCAAGGTCCGTCCGAAGGTCTCCTTGTTGGCCGCCGCCGGGGCCGGGGCCAACCGAATCGAGCAACTCTCCTCCCCCTATCGCTGGCTGAAGGGCAATCTATGTGACCGTCTTGCCGATCCTCAATGGGGCCCCAGTACGACGGACATTGCGGCGCAGCGCTGGCATGAGCTCGGCACTCTGCGCTCCTGGGCGGCTGACTTCTTGCGCCATGCGGATCTGGGAATTCAACAGCTCGACTTCGACGTGACGAACGAAGAATCGAGAATCCCCGGCTCCCAGCGTCGCTCGGACCGGTCGTTGGAAAAACCTAGTCCCTACTTCGTTCACTCCGGAGAGAAAGGGCTCACCGGGCGGCTTCACTTACGGAGAAGAGTCTCGCGGGACCCAACGGCTGTTCGACATGTTGGTGCCATTGTACTTAGTGCTGCAAGATGGGGAATTGGCCGTTCTTGACGAGTTGAGTGCAAGTCTTCACCCGTCCCTCGTGAGGGAGATCATCCGCTATTTCCACGACCCGAAGCGCAACCCCAAGGGAGCGCAGTTGGTATTCGCCACTCACGACACGTCGTTGTTGAGTGGACGACTTTTCCGGCGGGATCAAGTCTGGTTCACTGAAAAGAATCAGCGTGGGGCCACGGACCTCTATTCTTTGCAGGATATCAAGGGCGTCCGCGAGGACGAACCGTTTGAAAAGGGCTATCTGCGAGGCCGCTATGGCGCGATCCCATTCTTCGGCCAGCTCGACTTCCCGCCGGTCCTCGAAGAACCCGCAGAAGCGGCCACGTAAGAATTTCGACCGATCGTTCATCGAATCGATCAGACGGCCCGAGATATCCCGAAATCCGCGGAAGGCGATCCTGATCGCGCTGGAGGACCTGAGATCAGCGCGATTGTATTTCGAGAGCTTCCGGAGGGAATTGAAGGTTCAGAGGGTGATCGTCGTCGCCCCGCATATGGGATCTGCTCCCAGGAGCGTCATCGATGCGGCGATTGACGCTCGGTGAGTAATACGGAGCGGCACGGCGGAGTCTTCGTGCGGCATGACCTGCCGATCGCCGAGTCGCTCCCTGGCCGGCGCTCGAGACAGGTCAACCAGCCTGTGCTAACGACTTCGCCATCGGAGGGGGGCGGAGCGAGAGCAAGACTTCCCGGAAGTGGATCCGGGTCACGGCTGAGTTCGCCTTCCCTACCTTGCTTCCTGGCGTCCACGACGGGGCACTAAGTCTCTATTGGGCCGACGACCGCCCTTTTGCCGTCGCGGAGATCGATCGCCTCAACGAGCTTGTCCGGCTCATTCCTCCGCTTTACCAGGCCATGCGAGACCTGCGCGAGCTTTGCACTCCTGAAAGACGTCGAGAAGGAACTTCAGACAGCGATGCAGAAAAGAAGGGACGTGTCTTGACGAAGGACGAGCACCGGAAGCTCATCCAGCGCCTCTGTAAGCGCGTGGCTAAGACGATCGATTGCCTGGAGGTCTCGGTCTACCTCAACGACCGCCTCGACGACCAGTACAACTACCGTAGGATAGGCTCGACACTTCGCGAGGACGATGCGATGGGTGAGGATGTCTACCACAAGGCTGAGCAGAGCGACAGCCTGACCGGCTGGGTCCTCTATCATGCCGAACCGATCAGGATCTTCGATTTGAAAACTTTCGATCAGGATGGGAAATACATGACGAGTCTGATCCGAACATCCGGTGGCTGGAAAGCGCAAGATGAAGGAGAAGGCCTTACGGGAGTTCGGGTTGGAACAGGCTGAAGAAGCGAAGCTGCCCTCCGTTGAGCCTGATGGCCGCGCCGATCCTCGCGGGCCGCGAAACCGTAGGCGTGATCCGCTGCGCGGTGGTGCTTGGACCATACTACTTCGCCGAAGCGCGATGAACGTTTGCTGAAGGTGGTGCCGACGAGATCGGTCAGTGCTGGAGCACTTGGCTGAGCCGCCGGGAGGTGGAGCAGGAGAACGAAGCATGGCGAAAATTCGTGGAAGGCACGCGGACACTCAATGAATTCGTCCAAACTGAAGCGGACAAGGAGTATCCGGATGAGACCAGGATCTTCGATGAGGCTTTGCGTTTGGTTTCGCGTGTGGTCCCTGAGGCCGAACCACGTCGATCCGTGTTCACAATGTGAAAGCACAATGTCTTGCAATTCGCCGCGATCCACGGCTGGCCGCGCGACGCCGGTTACACGCGGAGGGTTTTTCCCTTGCAAAACGGGACACCGTCCTCGGCCGGGGCCTACGTCATGCAGACCGGAAAGCTCTACGAGATTCCGAACGTCAGCGCGATCCGTACTATGTTCGAGATGGGCTTGCCGATGTCCGGCGGATGCTGATCGCACCTCTGACGACGAACAATGACCCGAGCAACTGCTTCGGCGTGATCGATCTCCGTGGGATCGGGGAGCAGGCTTTCCTCGCTACGTGGGTCAGGTCGCCGAGCAGCTCGGTCGTCAGCTTGGAATGTACCACCGCCTGGTTACAACCATTATCGAGTTGAGGCAGCAACAGAGGACCGCGTCCAGGTATGGAAGGATTTGTCGCATCAACTCAAGTCGCCGATCTTGCTGGCGAAGAAATGGGCTGACGTGTGTCTGCGTGAGTCTCAATCCTGGCAGACGACAACCCCGACACGGAAGCGCCGCGATCGACCAATCTCTCTTTGCCATCCGCGGTCTTTGCCGTAAGGCCAATCGCGTGACGAAAAGTTTGGGGATGCTCGAAGACCTCGCGGGCCACCGACCGATCGAACTGCGACGTACTCGCCTCGTCCACACTTTGCTCATCAAGATGCTCATTGAAGCCAGTATGGACAGCCGCATCCTTGTTCGACCCGAGCCGCCAGATCCGCTTCGGGGTTGACGATGAGGCCTCGTTCCTGTTGCGCCCCTGTTACATGGCAAAGTCATGGCCGACAGGGATCTCCTGGAGCAGGCCGTGAGCAACATATTGGACAACGCCGGCAAGTACAGCCACCCGAAGCACAGCGGTCCGGATCTTCGGCGGCCTCACGAACAAAGGGTCAGTTCCATGATCGGGGTCACCAATTACGGCATACGTATCGCCCCTCACGAGGTTCGGGACTGCGCGCCGCGACTGGCGCAGTGACTCGGCCCGACTGATGACGCAAGAAGGCTCAGGGATCGGCCTGTGGGTCGTCGATAAGATCATGCAGAGCGCACGGCGGGCAGCTCTTGATCCAACCGACGACGTCAGAAGACTTGACCGAGGTCAAGCTCCTCTTCCCTGTAGACAGACGCCGGGTGGATTGATCCAGACCCGCTGGTTGGTCATAGTCATTGATAGATTTCATTGGCGTTGCGGCGAGCGTATGGACAAGACTTAAGGCGATGACCTGGTGCGGTCGGCAGAGCCGATTGCTGGTGAGTCCACAATGGGCCGCGACAGTTCGGGGTGTGCAGTACGATATGGCTTAAACAAGTACGAGGTTCCTATGCGAGACTTACTGGTCGAAGACGATTATCTGGAGGAGCTTCTGCTCCGGAACATCCTCATGGGCCAGCCATTTCAAGGTCCCCGATGACGAGATCGTGACCATTACCACCGAGCGGGAATTTCACGAGCGGATTCACGGCGATCGCTGGTTCAATCGGCACCCCGACGCTAGCCATCATTGATGTCATGATACGATGGACCGACCCCAAGCCCGGTGATTTGGAATGATAGGCCCCCCGAGTCCGTTGAGCAGGAAGGGCCTTATCGCGCTGGGCTGCGGTGCGCAAAGAGGCTTGACGAGTTGAACCCGAACATTCCCATCCTCTTCTACACGATCCTTGAGCGCGAGGATCTCGACACCGACCTCTTTCAGCGCCGGGGTCCGAACCGGACGACCGACCACTTGAAGAAGCATGCGGATGTTGGCTATGCCCGCAAGGATGACGATGAGGGCCGGCTCAAGGAGAAACTCCGCCACTTCCTGATCGGCGGCGGACTTGAAACTGCCCAGCGGGATCGTTCTCAGAGATGCACGGGCTCGGGCTTGGCGCCACTGACGGCGCCGCGAAGCGGTCCTGGGACATATCCGTACGTGCCATCCGAAAGACTTCTCGAATGAGGGAAGCTTCATCCCCCCAATCCATGGCAAGGCACCGGGTCGAGGCATAGTGCGCGGCCAAGTCGCCTCGCTCGTCCCGCTCGTTCCCAGGAACGAGGGCGTCTCTCCGTGCCTTCTCGAAAATAAGACCGATCTTCTCGCGTGAAACCGTTCGTAGACCTTGGGGTCTAAGGTCCCGATCACTACCCTCTTTCTTGCGAGGTACGCAGTGACGTCGGCTTGAAGACGCTTCTTGAGGGCATAGGAGCACAGGTGTGCGCGAAAGGGGCGCCGAGACGATCCACTTCCCAGCGTAAGCCCCCTCGGAGAGGCTGGCAGCCTCGTTGGGGCCGATCCAGAGCCGTGGCAGCCAGTTGACGGCCCACTGCCGCCACTGGTTCTTGTGGGCGACCTCGATCAGGTAGACATCCCATCTCGCGTCCGACCCATGGTATTCCTTGATCCGTCGGAAGAGTTCGTCGAGTTTCTTGAGCCGGATCCCGCGGCGCGGTGTCAGGTAATCCACCATCGCCGACAGCGCCCGTCCCGAATCGTCGAGATTCGGTTGACCCGGCAGGTCGGCAGCGAGGACACCGTAGAAACCTGAGTATTCGGTACCAGGAAGGACGTCGTTCTGTTCCGATTCGAGCATGTGAAACCAGGTGTCCACCAAACTCCGGTCGTGCTGGTTGGCAATCAAGGCGAGGCGGAGCATGTCGTGCAGTTGAGCCCGCGATAGGTCTGGCTGGTGAGGCCCTCTCGCCGCTTGGCGCGCTCATACATCCTCTTCAGGGGGGGACCGAGCCGGTCTCGGTCACCGGGGCGGGCACAGAGCCAGAGCAGGTTGTACAGCACTTGGTCCGGCCGGTCGCCGGGTCGGTTGATATCGGGCTGTTGCATGTCGATGAACCCAGCGAGCTCAACGGGAATGCTGCTTGAAGAACGGCTTGCAGAGCATCCAATCCCCGCGCAGCCAGACGTAGGGATCCTCGTCCGAGCCGACCGCAGGCAGGTTGTACCCCTCCAGCCAGTCTACCAGAGCCCACCAAGGTCGAGGCCCTTCTAGCCATTCCTGGATCTGGTTGGCGACTTGATCGGTCAGTGACGTTCCCGCGCGAAACCCCCCGAGGCTCCGTGTTTTGGATCGGCTCCGCGTTTCGACTTTGAAGAATCGTTTCTGCACCGATGTTCGCCTCTGGCGATCGGGCCATCTCTTTGGGACTGGTCCGAAGCCCAAACAAAAACCATCTCCGTAGCGGCTTTCTTGCGTTTTGTCAATGGCCCAATCTTAAGAATCTTCCGTCCCATTGTCCAGGACGATGAAATAATTCAACAAGGGTTGATCATCCAGCCCGTTCGCACGCGCGTTTTCGTAACACTGTTCGAGACGCGAACGATGGGCCACGTGCTCTCCCGGGAGGTCCACGCCCACTTTGCCAGTGGTGCGCCCGATCGCATAACCAGAATTTTCCCAATAAGTTGGGTCCAAGTCAATCTGGGTATGAATGAATTCGGAGATCGGTCTGCCGATAGAGTAATTCGTTCCCAGATCCATCGGATGACCGCCGACCTCCATCGTGGCACACGGAGGCGAGGGGAAGTGGTAGCCGGTCCAATCGGCATCGAGAATTGTCGGCCGCGCCAGGACCCGAACCGCACTGACCGGGTACACCAGAAGGATGAGCCAGCGGCCTCCAGTCTCCCTTGGTATGCCGGTAACCTCCAGCCAGGATCGAGCGTCGCCCGGTTGGCCCGGCGACCACTTCGTCGCTTCGAGAAAATCCGTCCATCTCACCACCCAGGACGGCTGATACGGATTCGGCAGCCCGCCGGGCCAACCGGCACGGTTGACGTTGAGAACCTGTAACACAGCCTTGACGAAGGTCTTCTGGTCCTCGGTGGCCACGAGTGGGCCCGGTATCGCCTTCGGATCGAACCCGAGCTTCTCGTTCAGCCACTCTTCAGGTTTCTTGTCGTGTTCATCGATGCCCTCGAAGATCGACTGCCATTCTGGGTGGTTCGAAGCCTGATTCGGTCCGGCTGCTTGGATATAGATGTCCATCAGTCCGCCAAGGTCGAACACGTTGACCAGCAACTCGTGGTCTGCCGGCGCGCCTGGACATCGAGGCTTGCCGGGGAATTTCAGAATGTTCTTGTCATTGAACTTCCGCACGCAGAAATCAGGCTCGGTCTGATTGCGGACGTTGTCCTTGAAGTATTTTCTCACAGCGTCGGCCAGATCCTGCCTTGTGGGCCGTATTCGGTGGCCGATGCGGCTCTTCCTGTATCGCCGACGCGGTGTGCGTCCTTTCTCGATCCGAGCTTTGACGCACTCGGCCAACCGTCCTCGACGCCGCGGCGTCACCCGGTGGTCGTAGCTCAGGTTCGCGCGGCCGCCTGACTCTCTGGCGAATCCTTGTCATTGAAGCGCCTCACAGCGCCGGTTCGTAGGGGTGGGTTCTTGAATAAATCCGATCAAAGACATGAACGCGACTCATGGCGGTTTGAATCCTCGAAGGTCGTACGCGTATGACCTGGTGTCAGAGGCGAACGCATCGGCGCGTGACGCGAGTCCGGAAAGCTTAATCGAAGAGTGAGCCGTCTGCCAGTAGTCAGTCCGCGAAATATACGCATGGACATAATTTCGACTTGTGCTCTCGGCCGAGGCCGTGCCCGAGCATCGCGAGGCCGTGCTCGGAGTCAAGTTGCGGAAGTCTGGTCATCGATCTGGAAGTGACATCGTGGCGCGGTAGATTGGGACATGCCTGGGCCGCTCAGGCATGCTGTTTCCGAAGTCACCATTATAAAGTTGAACAATCGAGTCGCACCCTTGATCCCGACCATCCCGAGCGATCCCGATCGAGCCGCTGGCGACTCCGCGCTTCCCGCCGAGGCCCCCCCTGCCCGGCTGGGCTGGCTGGTCGTCGTCATGCTGACCGCCACCTTGACGTCGGTCTCCACCTATCAGTCACTAAGGCGTTATGAGGAGTTGCGGAGCGGCTGGTCGTGGGACCTGGCCTACTACAATCAGTGGTTCTGGGCGCTGACCCAGGGCGACGGCATGCTGTCGGTGCGTCCGGTGTCGGCCTATGCCCAGGAGGGCCCGTCGATCTGGAAGATGAACTATCTCGCGCCGATCCGCTCGGCGATCGCGCCGCTCTACTGGGTTTTCCCTGACCCTCGGACGTTGATCGTGCTTCAGAACGTCGCGTTCTGGTGGGTGATTCCCGCGGCTTATGGCCTGGTGCGGTCGGAGTCGCGTTCGCGAGGCGTAGCCCTGTCGGCGGCGCTGCTAGTGCCGCTGACCCCGCTGTTCTGGCCCTTGGTGTGGAACGACTTCCGCGAGCTACAGCTTGTCGCGCCTTTCATCCTGTGGGCGATTCAGGGCGTCCGGAGCCGCTCGGTCCGGCTGGCCGCGGTGGGGATCGCGGGGATGCTCGCCTGCCGCCAGGAATTCGCCGTGATCGTCGCGACCCTCGCACTCTTGCCCCCACGCCGACCGGAATCGCTGGACACGACTCTCCGCTGGCGGCGGGCAATGGTCTTGGTCGGGCTTTGCTGGGTGTTGTTCGGCTTCTTCGGCTATTTGAGGCTCATGGTCGGCCGGGGCGCTCCGGATGCGTTCATCAACCAGTTCCTCGGGCCGTCGGCGTCGGTTCCGGAGACGCTCCGAACGTCCGCCGAGGCCCTGATGATAGGGATGGGTGGCTGGGCCGTGTTAATGTGTCTGGCGCCCCGGGTGGCGATCCTCGCGCTGCCCTGGATCTGGAGTCTGTGCAGTGGTCGGTGGGCGATCCGGTTCCTGTCGACGCCGGAGTGGCACCACGTGCGATACGCCATGCCCATGGCCGTGATGGTCCTGGCCGCGGGCCTGATCGGTTACGCGCGGCTGGCGGCCTGGCTGCTGCCCCGCCCCGCCGGCCGGGCCTGGCTCGTGATGGCCTGGCTGGCCGCCGCCGCGATGGGCGCCGTCGGCCTGCGCGACGTCTCCAACCGGATGGCCGCCGTGCCTCGCGTGTTTGACCTCCCGGAGGCCGGCGAGATCTGGGGATGGATCCGCCAGGTCGGCCCCGACGACGCCGTGCTGGCCGACTACGAAGTCTCGGCGCCGCTCTCCTCCCGACGCTGGCTCTATAGCTACATCATGGACACGAACCTGCCCGACGAGTTTCCCCGCCTCCGCCCCGAATTTCGCTGGTTGTTCGTCCGCAGCGACTATCCGTTGCTCAAAGTCTTGCTGGAACAGGGGTTCGACGTCGTCCACCGCGGACCGTACCTGACGATCGCCCGCCGCGGAACGATCAACCTGGCCGGAAATTCGGAATTTTTTTCGATTCCGCGCGAACACAAACCAGAGTTAAGATGTCTAGGATCTGTACGACTGCCAGATTGTCGTGTCTCCGATCCCGCGCAGTGGACCGGCCGTGGCTCATCAACCATCGCCGCAGCCATCCGGTGGTCGCGATTCACGACGGGTAGACCGGGTATGTGGCCCGGTCGCATCGAGGTCTCGGGAGCCTTATGGACCCCATGACTCGGTAACACTTGACCGAGGGACGAGCGTAACGTCCCAATCCCCCGTGACGTAACAGATCGGGGCTTTCTGAACGCCCTACTGTTGCCTCACCTCCAGATCCCGCCCTTTTTCGGCGGATGCGAGGGTTTCGCCATGTTCAACCGCACGAACCTGACGCTGTCGGCTCGGACGCTTTCCAACCGGCTGAATCTCGGGACGCGGTCGCTCGCGCTCAACGCGGGCGTCAATCATGGTGGTCAGACCCTGTGCACCCGTACCGCCTATCATGGCGTCATGCGCGAAGGGATGGTGTGGTATGACGTATTTGCGATTACCCAACCGAGATACGGAATCCCGACCATTCCCGGCTCACTGTTCCCGCAGCAGCAAAGCCTACCGAGTTGCTTGACCAGGCAACCCGGTGAACCCGTGGAGGGCGTTCGCGTCGAGCTCGACCCGAGGCCAGCAAGCCTCGTCGATCGACCCGAACGCCGTGTGACAGTCGGAGATCCCAGGTTTCCATCGGTGGCCGTTACCGCTCCGGAGCGACGAAGGGAGGAGCGCATCAGCGGCTCCCCCTCGCGATCCGGATGGAAATCGCAGGGGAAACCCGGCTTGAAGCACGCCCCCGGGCGAGCTGCCAAGGCTAAGCCCGTGGCCGCGATAGCGGCCGCGAGCGTCGGGAAGTGAGTACCGACCGCCCGCTCGTGTCCTGACGATTCCTGTGTCCGCGGCATCCCCTTACGAATGGCGAGCGACCCGATCTCGGGACGTGTCCGCCGGGTGATGATCCGCGGTCCTGATGGCTGAGGCAGAGCGGACAAATCGGTTGGTTTCGCGCGGCTGGACAGAGGTTTCTGCGTTCAGTATACTCTTGAACACTGAACGCGGAGAATCCAGGCTGAGCCTGGTCCACCGCGCACTGCGCCGTCTTACTGGCCGCCGCGCCGGAGATCGTCCACGCGTTTTCGAACGAGGCTACTGACGCCCGGGATGGGAGATCCTGGGAGGCCTTGTCGCGGGACGAGCGGTTTCCTCCGGTGCCGAGCGTGAAGACGTCCATGATGGCGATGAGTTTCGGCCCTGTTTTCGTCGCGCCGACACCCAGGCGGACCTCCCGATCAGGGCCGGGACTGGCAGGACCCCGAGATCGGGGAAGGCGGTTCACGTGTTGATTACGGAGAGGGATCTGGTTTCGGACACCCGGGGCTGGGCGGACCTGGCGATCCTGGTCGGTCGCGCCGAGCGCGGGGACCGGGAGGCGTTCGGCGAGCTGGTCGAGCAGTTCCAGCCGACGGTGTACGCGATCGCGTTGCGCCGGCTGGCCAACGCCAGCGATGCGCTGGAGCTGACGCAGGAGGTGTTCCTGCACGTACTGCGTCGGATCGGCCAGCTCCGGGAGCCGGAGCGGTTCGCCGGCTGGCTGCGGCAGGTCGCCGTGCGGATGGCGATCAACCGGGCCACGCGACGGGTCGCACCGCCGAGCGTCGAGTCGGGGATCCTCGAAGGTGCCTCGGAGCACTCTGATGAGCCGCTGGACCAGTTGATCAGCCGGGAGCGCGCCGAGCGGCTCTGGGAGGCTCTGGGCCGGCTCAAGTCCCTGGACCGCGAGGCCCTGGACGCCTTCTACATCCGCGGGCACTCCCTGGTCGAGATCGCCGAGATGCTCAACGTACCTTTGGGCACGGTGAAGCGTCGGCTGCACACGGCGCGGAAGCGGCTGAAGATCGAGCTCGAGGCTTCGGTCGCCGACGCCCAGGAGTGGACCGACGGACCGGCCGACGACTCCGTCGAGGAGTTCGACGAGTCGGAGTCGGAGTTAGTCGGAGCCGGTGCCTGGTGATGATTGTCGAGTGGAGCGCTTGCTCCACTCGCTGGGTGGCGGGCGGCGGGGAGTTGATCCTTCTCGTCGCCCGCCGCCCAAGTTGACCGTCCTGCCCCAGTTTCCTCGCCCACAAGGTTCGACCCCAGGTGCTCCCCTGCGCCGAAATATGCGCGCATCGCGATGATCCGAGAGTGCCGGCTCCCCGAGAGTCAGAGCGCGACCGTCCGCCGCAACTGGTTATCGCGGAAGCATTTCTTCCTCGTGGCGGGTGCGCCAGTAAGCAGCTTGTTCTCTCGAACGCTCGATTTGATGGCGGGTCCATTCGCGGATCCTCCGCGAGGGGTGTCCCAGAAACGGGCGGGCGACTTCTCCTTCCTGCTCGATCTGTGCAGCAATGTCGCCGGAATAGTCCCGGGAGAACGTACCTGCACAGAACTCATCATAGACGCGGTCGTCCTGCTCGAAGCGATCGAGGACCCACGCCGTGATCTCCGAGACGGTCGGTGCCCCATCGACGAGCGCCGGCTCTGGCAAGTGACGCGCGATGGCAACAGCGCCCTCCGGGCCCTTTTCTTCTAGCCACTCCTGGACGACTGGGACTGGCAGAGCCGAGACGATACTCCGCATGGGTCGTAGGCTGAGATAAACCCCAGTGGCTGGGTCAAGCAGCGCGTCTCCGAACCGCCGCATGACTTCCACCGGATGCTCAGCGGCTAGCTTGCAAAGCCGAACGACGGCTGACTCAGCGATACTCAGGTCACGGCTCGCCAGCGCCGAGGACGCGATGCGAATCCCCTCCGTAGAGTCAATCTTGATCAATTCTTCAAGAAGCTCATTCCAGACATGAGTTGCTCGCCCTGGCTCCCCGAGCGTCAAGTCGAGGACCTCGACGATCAGTTGCCGGGTGGCAGACTCCGCGTCGATGAACGCGATGCCGCCGGATCGAGACGCTCGATACTCGATCCCGAGCACATCCAACGCCGCTCCCGCCGCGTCGCTGTCTCCGCGGTGTGCCGCGGCGATCAGTCGCCTCAAGATTTCTTCCATCATTTGCGGGGCGAGTTCTCGGCCGCTCGAATACGCGTATCCGCGAAGATAGACCGGAGGCACTCGCCCCTCATCGACCATTGACAGGAGTCGCTGCAAGGGACGGAGGGGTGCACACCCGGTTGAAACGATGTCGGCGATGACTTTCGGTGACTCGCGCTGGTAGTGATCCAGCACCGAGTTGATCCGATCGACTTGGGAAGGGTGCGTCTCTGCCAAGGCCTTGACATACCCGCGGCCGAGCGCGGGGTAGAAGCTCTTCGAAGCCGCGGCGAGCAGCGGCTCGAGAAGAATCCCATCGCTATCGAACTCCCCGAGCCGGACACCCAGCGGATAGGCGCTTCTCGCCTCTTCCGAGAGGAGCCACGGCAACTCTCGCTCCAGCTCGGTGTGATTTGTCAGGAGTCTGCGAGCGATACTCTCCAGTTCCGGGTCCTTCCCACTCTTGCCTCGATCCCACCGTCTCCATGGTTCCTCCCCGATCACAGCCACCAGCTTCCCATGGAATGAATCGGGCACGAGCTGTTCTCGCCAAGCCCGCAACTCCGTCTCCACGGCCTCCGAAACCCGCTTTGAAGCGGGCTCGCAGAAGAGTTCGAGGAATCCGTCGATCTCGCGGAGCAACTTCGAAAGCAGGACGTCGGGAAGGGGCGTGTTGCGATCGACGATCTCACGGGCATCGCGCAGCGAGCCCAACCAGATCAGCGAGTGAAGACGGTGGATCGTCAGCTCGAGCGCCTTCTCGCGAACCAGGCTGGTCGTTTGCTGCGAGAGCCGATGCAGGAACTGGATAGTGGCGGTCCAGCAGGCCCGCCGTTCTTCCTTGGATATGGGACGCCAGTCGGGTGGTGGGATACGCCCGGCGACGATGGGGGGACCGAGGACTCGGCTCATCCCGGCCTGGAAGCCGGAAATGCAGGTCTCGACGGCGCCAATGAGCAAAGTTATGGACTCCTCGTTGGCGTCGCGAAACCGGCCCTCTAACAGTTCGATGCGGTTCGGGTAGGGTACCGGCGTACCCGAGACGGTCACCTGAAAGATCTGCCGCCAGGTTCCGGATGCGTTGTTGCCATACGACTCGGTCTCCGCCAGTGCCAGTCGGTACAGGATCCGCTCGGAGTCCGAGAAGTGTTCCGGCAGCGAGAGGAAGCATTCGGCGAGCCAGACCAACTCGCGCCGCGCCGCTTGTCCCCGAGATCTTCGCTCGATCAGCTCCAGGTCGAAAGGGTCGAGCCCCGCGCTGCCGTGGAGAGCCTTCAGGGTGTCGACGGGAATCGCTTCGATGAGCTGCCGCAATCGGGGCAGTACCGCGTTCGGTTCGACATCCGCCAAACGGACCAGCCGCCGGACCTTGGCGTCATCAGACAGGTCCCCGTCAACTAGGCTGCTGGTCCACGTCATAAAAAAATCCGCACAGTTTCTCCGCATCTCGTCCGTGCCGGCATCTCGGAGCTGTCTCAGAAATGGCTCCACGAGGTCCGGATGGAGCTCGATGTAGAATGCATTAGGGTCGGGCCCCACCCAGCGGTCCCACGCGGCGCGGAAAGCCGCCTGTGCGATCAATCGCGGGGTGACATACAGGAAGCGCTCCCCGAGAGCGATGAAGCCGGGTGACTGTTTCAGCCTTCGGGCAATCTCGACGATTCGTCCCGCGTCGATCGCCGAAGCCCGGCAAACACGGCAAAGATGACCAAGTTGTTCCGACACGTCGCTCGCGAATCCCACTCGGGTAACCAGAGAGACGATCAACACCGCGGTAAGGTCGTCCCCACTGAGGCGTTCCGCCAGGTATTGTCGCCGGAAGAATTCGGTGAGGGGACCCTGGATGCTGCCATCGGGTGGTATCAAGTGTTGATTATCACAAAGGTCCACCGCCAACCGCACGAATCCCGCCGACAGGTACGCGAAGGCCCTCAACCGATCGGGCGGAATTCCGGGGTAATTGATCTCCAGGATCTTCTCCACGTCGCTGCTGGAGAGTCGCGAGAGACTCAGCTCACCGATGCTCGTCTGCTCGGACTGCTGCTGGTTATCGATAGCGATGACCCGAAGTCGCTTCGCGTGAGCGCGAAGCGATCGGTCCATCTTCACAGCAATCCCCTGACCGCATTCATCAGCGATGAGCAATGCCGTCGCTTCGGGGTTGCCCGCGAGCTGGTTCGCGAGCGCTTCGCCATCCGTCTCGCTGGTCGTATAGACAACAACCGCGCGGTTCGCCGGGTTGCTGGCAAGGGCCTCGTAGACACATCGGCTCTTGCCGACGCCGGCGTCGCCCCGGATCGGAAGGACGGCGCGATGCGGAGTTCGTGAGAAGTCCGCGAATTCGCGGATGGTCCGAAGTTTGTCGTCCCAGTCGGCTATCGGATGATAGTGTTTGGTGAGGTATTGGATCTCGTCGCCATAAGTACCGAGGTCGCGAAATGGGCTCAAGTCGGTCCGAAGCCTCCGGATCAACCCCGGGTAGCGGTTGATCCACGTCGCGAGGCGGGAGGCCGTCAGCACCCTCGGTTGAGGGGCATCGGATCGGATTTTGACCGCTTCATCATTGAGCCAGCCCTCCCACTCGGCGATCTGGTCGGGCGTGATCTCGTCGGCGATGCAAAGCCGGTATCCATATCCCAGGCCGATCAGCCTCCGAACTTCCGGCTTGTTGTTGATCTCGTGAGCGAGGGCCGCCCGCTGCCCGCCCTTTTTGCCGCGGGGTGCCTTGAGGTTTCCGGAAGCGATCGCCCTGTACTGCCAGCAGGTCGGAACGTCGCAATAGTCACCGGTTGCGGCGGCACGAATCGCTTGGTTGACCGCTGCATCGACGCCGCCGTCTGGTGCATGTGTATTCAAAGTGAGCCGCAGGGACGACTGTGGAACGCCGCCATCGCACGCGTGCCTGACGAGTAGATCGTTCATCAATTCCGCGAATTCGCGGTCGTGCCCTTGCAGTCGCTCCAGATTCTCCGCGTTGACTTGCCAAATTCTCATGTTGAATGACCATTGAGAGAGTTGGTGTCGGTTAGTTCTTCGGCTCCGAAAAACCAGCGGTGGTTCGGCGTGGCGGCGCAACAAGCCCCCGACATCCCCGCGATGCGGAGGGATGGACTCGCTCGCAGGCGAGCGCGCTTCTACAGTGCCGGATCCAGAAGATGGCACATACCTCCGCACGCCGGTTCAATCGATGCCGTGGAAGCACTTTGTTCCATGCCCTCCCGACGTGCGGGGGCAACAATAACGTACGGAGCGATGTCCGAGTCAGACCGCCTCGCGGGTTCGAAGTCCTGATGACCAAACCGCCTCGGACCCGGCACCCACGCACAAACTCCAGACTACCAAAACCCGCCCCGATTTTCATCGGACCAAGTATCAGTCAAGCGACGCAAACGACTGGGATGGGAAACGGAGACGCGGTGGGCGGGAAGCGGCGATGAGCGGCAGACCACCGCATCCACGCGATTCTAGACTTGATCGGCGAGGCCGCGGATGTCGTCGGACCAGGGCATGGCTCGGTGCCCGGCCGTCAGCCGGCCTCGTCGAGGATCGCCTGAATCCGGGACGGCTCGGCCCTTCGGTCGAAATTGATCACGGTGACAAACGGTTCGTTGTCCAGAGAGATCGCATCGCCATCAACCCAGTAGCGAACCTTGTGGCGGTCGAGCACGGCGAGGACGGCCTCGAGCTGGTCCAGGGATACCCAGAGAGTGTCGAATTGGGGATCCTCGAGGGTGCATCGTAGCACTCCGATGAGCCGCTCGACCAGTCGATCAGCCGGGATCGCGCCGAGCGCTCTGCGAGGCCCTGGGCCGGCTCAAGTCTCTGGACCGCGAGGCCCTGGACGCCGCGACCACGACATTGAGGAGTTCGACGAGTCGGAGTCCGAACTGGTCGGCGCCGGGGCCGGGTGACGGGTGGCGGGTGGAGCACTTTCTCCCCTGGCTGGGGATGGGTGGCGGGGAAGTGGATCCTTCCCGTCGCCCGCCTCCCGAATCGACGTGCCTGCCCCATTTTCTGCGTTCACAAAGTTTGACTCCAGGTGTCCCAATCTTCGCGCCGGATTCCTGTCGGGTTCGCTCTCCTTACGCTCTCAGACGATCCGCATCATTTCCACGGTGTCGTACCATGCCACGATCTGGGCGACGACCTCGTTCAACAGCTCGTCGGTCAGCTCGACGCTGTTCACCTTGTTGTGGTGGACGAGTTTCGGAGCACCGCCAGTCACGACGGGCACCGCGAGCCAGGAGAAGAAACCGCGCTCATCCCGCAGGTGAAGAGGAACAGGCAGACGGGGTAGGTGAATTTCCTCATACCTTGGAACTGGCCTATCGTGGGGCCGAGAACCCGGTTCGCGTGCTCGGCCGTGACAGGCGTACTCACGCCTCGGAGGAGAATGCCGAACGACAGGCGCATCGGCTTGTCCTCGCGCTCGATGGAGACGTGGAAGTCCAGACCCGTGTCCTTCTTCGTGTCCACGATGGTCAGGTCGCTACGGCGCGTCAGGATGATCGTGGCGAGCGCCCGCGCCCGTTCCCCGATGAGTTGATCTTTGGATTCGTTCGTCACGATGGCACCTCAGTTCAAGAAAGACGACGCCAGTTGCGCCAGTTCATGGCCCTGCCAGAATTCCCGTACCACGTCCCAGAGCCGTCGTAACGTTTCGCAGGTCAGGTCATGGGCGGTCGTGATGGACGGAATCGCCTCGGACAGGTTTCCGTGGACCGAGATGATAAACGATCGCTCTTCGCCTTCGTGCACGCCAACGACATAGGTCGGGGCCGGGTCGGCGACCATGCGGCGAATGTCCTTCTCGGACACCTCGACTCGGAGGCGTGGGGGTGTCTGGTTCTTGGTAAGCTTCTTGCGTGTGGTTTTCACCTGGACGAAAAAGAAGGGCGTCTTTTCGCCCGCGTCCACCAGCTCCACCAGGAAGTCAAACGTCTCGCATTTCTCGCCGAGGAAGTGTGGCCAGGAATACGGCAAGTCTGTGTCGTTCCGGCATGCCCTCGTCAGAGGGGCGAAGGCGATTGCCTCGCCCCTCCCTCCAACAAAGTCCGTGATCCCCATTCGCGTCCCCGGTATACGCTGTCCGCCTTCCGACCCCCGCCCCGTTTCTCGCTCTTTCATCTTACGGACAGGCCGAGCGGGAGACATCCTCCCATCACCAACGCGGCCTCCGCGGAGTCGAGAGCTCAGCCGGCCCACGTCCGACGGAGTTTTTCGAAAAATCCGGGCGGCCTTGTTCTCATCAGGCGCTTCTGTGAACTAGGGTTCCCTTAGACCCCGCTCAAGACGGGTGGGGATCACGGTCTAGGCGGCCCCGTCGTCCTTAGCGCTTGTTCACCAAGCGCCGCAGGCGACGGGGCTTTTGGCTTGCGCGGAGGAAGTAGGGAATCATGTTCAACAAGGCATGCCGCGTGGGTCGATCTCCCCTTCGGTCTTGTCACCGTCATCCGCCAGCCTGGAGGCGTTCCCGCTCGCGGAGGTATTCGTCCGCCTCGCTACGATAGCGCCGGGCCCGCGCGCTCATCCTCGAATAGTCCCACCAGGCGCCCAGCACGATCGGCAGCAGGATGATCGCCACGAATTTCAGGCCGATGTCGGGGCGTCCGAACACGGTGAAGATGGCGACGATCATCGAGCCCACGATGGAGGGCACGGCGGTCAGCGCCCAGGTCGTGCGGCGGTATCGGGCGAGCTGATCCTCGATCGGCTCGACACCCAGTCGCAGCCGGCCGAGCTTGCGCCGCCAGTACGTCTCGCGGAGGCGCCACTGCGTTTCCAGGTCCTGAAGGGAGGTCGGCGTCGAGATGTTCGTTTCCATGAATTCAACCGCGGGTGGGATGCCAGGCCGGAGGAGGTAGCTCGACAAGTCTCGCAGGTCGGGCTTTCGCGCCGGACCAATCCATGGCGTCGGGCCGGAAAGCCTGACCGACGGTCTGGCGGGGTAATCGACAATTGCGAGATCTTGGCATTGCTTGTAAACTCGGCGCGATCTAAGATGACGACTTCGTGCAGACGATCGATGATGATTGTATTCGTGCTAGGGGCTTTGGTCGAGGATCCGCCGCCATGCCCGCGCGACTTGTGGCCATCGATGAAGGGCCCGACATCCTGCTGAACCACCCGATGGTCGTGGTGGGCCGCCATCCCGCCTGCGACACCCGGCTGGATTCGCTCCGTGTCTCGCGTCATCACTGCTGCCTGACTCTGGAGGAAGGCGCAGTGGTCGTCCGTGACCTCGGCAGCACGAACGGCATCCGGGTCAACGGCATGCGGGTGGAGACCGGCCGGCTGCATCCGGGTGACGAGCTCTCCATCGCCCATCTCCGCTACCGCTTCGAGGACGGGCGCGATCGCGATCGCGATCGCTTCCGGCCGCCTGCGCCGATCCCGCCTTTCACTCCCCCGCCGGAGCCCGCCAACCCATGGCTCTGGGTCCGGCCTTCGGCCTGGGGCTTCGGGCCGCTGAACAAGGGTTGACCCATCGTCGTTCGCTGGCCAGCCGTACCTGGGGTGCGCCTGCAACAACCCGGAGCGATGCGGTTCAGCGCCTTCGGCGTAGGGACCAGGGCTGCCGGCTGGCTTTTTTGGGAATTCTGTATGGCTCGGCCGCCTCGCTGCATTCTCAGAGTAGAACGCTCAATCGGGAGACGGACGCCGATGACCTCAAGCAAATCCAATGCGATCAGTCGGCAGCTCGAGCAGCTCTGGACTTCCGGGACACTCACCGGCCTGAACGATGCCCAGCTCCTGGGCCGATTCGCGGAAGCGCGGGGCCGGGACGCGACGGCCGAATCGGCGTTCCAGGAGCTGATCCATCGCCATGGGTCGATGGTGCTGGGGGTCTGCCGCCAGATTCTCCGGCATCCGCACGACGCGGACGACGCGTTCCAGGCGACGTTCCTGGTCCTGGTGCGCAAGGCCCGCTCGATCCGGGTGGGCGATTCGCTGGCCCCCTGGCTCTACGGCGTGGCGTATCGCACCGCGCATCGGGCACGGGCCGTCGCCGCACGCTATCGCCCGGCTGGCGTCGAGCCGATCGAGGAGCCCATGGAACCTTCGTCCGACGACGTGTACCAGCTCGACGTCCGGCCCCTGCTCCACGAGGAGCTGAATCGCCTCCCGGGCAAATACCGGGACCCGATCGTGCTGTGCCACCTCGAGGGCAAGACGCACGAAGAGGCGGCTCGGCTGCTGTCGTGGCCGGTCGGCACGGTCAGCGGCCGCCTCTCGCGGGGCCGCCAGATCCTCAAGTCGCGGCTGGAACGCCGTGGCGTGACCGTCTCATCGGCCATGCTCTCGGCGAACTGGCTGGCCGGGACACCGGCCACGGTGACACTCCCCTTGATCGAATCCACCCTCAATGCCGCGTTCCGCCTCGGGGCGGTCACCGCGGTCTCCACTTCCGTCCTGTCCTTGACCCAAGGAGTTCTGAGAACCATGCTGCTCAACAAGCTCAAGATGACCGCACTCATCGTCCTGGTGACTGGCGGGATCACGGGAGGCATCGGCGCGTGGGCGTATCGTGCGTCCGGATCGGCGAGCCCGCCCGTTCAAGACAGTCAACCGGCACCGGCGAAGGAGTCCCCGAAGCCCACCGTGGCCGCTCCTGCCTCGAAACCATCCGCCAATCCTCGGCCTTCCGCGACCGGGGCGCCTCGGGCTGCGTGGAAACCCCAGCCTGGTGTGAGGGGAGGAATGTCCTCTTCCGAGGCGTTGCCTGGCCAGTTTGGGGGGATGGGAACGCGGATGGGAGGAGGGATGGGTGGCGCGATGGGAAGGTCACCTTTCGACGGTTCCCTCCACATGCTGCAATCGCAGTCGATCATCGTGGTGCAATCTCCGGACACCACGAGCTGGGAGGCCATCAGCCTGGAAGGGCACAACCCGACCTGGTCGAAGGTGTCCTTCCTACCCGATGTCAAGGTGACACCGATCATCGGTCCCGACATCCTGGCGATGGCCCTCCAGGGAACGGCCATCGATCATGTCGCAGCTTTCAGCAAGTACACGGGCCAGTGGAGTGAACAACCTCTGCTCAAGCCCGTCGACGGGGTGATTCAGCCGATCGTCGGTCCAGGATCCGCCCTCTACCAGGCGGGGAACGACTTCTATGCCTTCAGCGCTCAGAGGGGGAAGTGGGGCGTACTGCACCTGGAAGGCGAGGCGAAAGCCGGTGGCACAGTGTCTTCCAACCACATCCAGGTCATGCAAGGCAACAGGTTGTACGTCTTCGGCCTGAAGTACGGCGAGTGGTCGCCAGGTGTCGCCGTGAACCTGCGGCCGTCCCGCAAGGCTGCACTGCCGAAATGACTCGCCTCGAGCTGATGAAGCCATCGGAAACCTGCATCGTCGGGCCGGCCTTTGTGAGCCGGCCCGATGTCGTTTCCGGGACGTCTCAATAGACGCCGCTCATGGTGAAGTTGAAGTACTGGACCCGGTCGCCGTAGGCATGCATCACGGGAAACGCCAGGTCGAACTCGAACGGCATGGGGCCGAACATCGGGATGTTGACCTTCAAGCCGGTTCCGACCGAGATCCGCATGTCATTGAGCTGGTAGTTGGGCGTGACGGTGCCGAAGTCGGTGAAGATGATCTGGTTGAAGGTGTCCTTGGCGTTCCAGGGGAACTGGTATTCGACCGACCCGACGGCCATCATGACGCCGCCCGTGGAGACGCCGAAGGCGTGCGGGCTGACCGATCGATAGTAAAATCCTCTCAGACTGCCGAAGTTGCCCGCGTACAGCCGTTCGTAGACGGGGGTCGATTGAGTGGCGATCCCGAAGTGCCCGCGTAACGTGAAGAACTGCTTGCCCGTGCCGTCGGGCCGGTGGAAGGTTGGGATGTACATCCGGCCCTCGGCGTCGAACTTGCTGAACGTGAAGCTGCCGAACCCCTGCTCGACCGAGAAGTTCGCGTACTGGCCCTTGGTGGCCATGAACGGGTTGTTCCGATTGTCGAAGCGCAGGCTGGGCTGGATCGCGTACAACTGAGTGTAGCCGCTGGCGGCCAGATAATCGGCGGGGGCGGGAGTCTTGTAGCCGAAGAAGTCAACCTCCTCGGCCCAGGCGGCGACGTCGACGTACGTGCTGGTGCCGAGCTGGCGGCCGATCGACACCCGGCCGCCGCCGCGGCGTTCGTCCCAGAGATAGGGATAATACCGGGAGAAGAGGTAGCCGGAGACGCCCGCACCGATCGGCAAGTCGAAGAGGTAAGGCTCGCGGAGGCTGACCTGCATCATGTTGATCCAGGTCCCCGTCTGGAGGTTGATCCGCAATTCCTGGCCGCCGCCGCGGAAGGCCGTGCCGTTGACGATGTCGCTGAGCGAGCGGGGGAACTTGGTGATGTCGAAGTCCTTCTCCCAGATGGAGACGCTGCCCAGCAGCCCCTGGAAGCTGTTGGCCCCCACGCCGACCATGAACCGGCCGGTGGGGCCCTCCTCGACCGACGTGAGGATGTCCGCGAAGGCCCGGTTGGGGAACGGATCGTTGCGGTCGGGTCCGACGTTGGTCATGCCCATACCGGGGATGCTGGGATAGCTGCCTGGGGGCTCGCCGGCCCCGACGGGGGGCTGGCCGGGCGGGCCGCCGCCGGGCCCGGGTCCCTGACCAATGCCGGGCGGCGGCCCGGGGGGCGGCGACGGGACGTTGATCGGCGGCATGGTATCCGGCTGCGGGTCGAAGGGGTTGGGCGCGAGCAATCCCCCCGCGCCCGGTGCCGGCGCATTGCCGGCCCCTTGGGGCGGGAAGCCCGGCAAGGCGTCCGGCACCGGCAACGGTGCCGGTGCGGGGTCGCTGCCCGGCCCGGGGTCTTGCATCCGCGCCTGCGTCGCTTCGCCGATCAGCGCCGGCATCAGTTCGCCGTAGGGCTTGTCCTTGGGCCGCCGGTTCACGATCTTGATCACGATCGGCGGCTTCCCATTCTGCTGGGCTCCCTGGCTGTTCTGGAAGTAGCCCAGTGCCATCAGCCGCCGTCGGTAGATCTCGATCCGGTTCTGGTCCAGGATCTCACCGGGCAGCAGGCCGGCCATCACCGCCTCGCGACGAATCACCTTGTCCCGGGTCCGCGCATTCCCCTCGATCTTCAGCTCGCCCAGCAGGTAGGGCTCTCCCTCCTCGATCTTGTACACCAGATCGACGACGCCCGACTGGTTGGTGAACTTCGGCTCGACGGCGATCTGGGTGTCGATGCAGCCGATCTCGTTGTACTTGATCAGCATGCGATTCTTGTCGGCGTCGCGCACCGCCTGGAGGAACGGCCGCCCCGAGTGCAGCTCCAGGTCGGACTTCAGCGCGGGCGTCTTGAGCTTGCTGTTCCCCTCGAGGATCACGTCGCGGACGTAGTACCGAGGGCCTTCGTGGATCACGAAGGTCAGATCGAGCTCACCGAGGTCCTTCCCGGCCTTGGTCCACGGCGTCACCCTGGCCTCGAAGAAACCCTGTTGCTGATAGTATTCGACGAGCTTCTGCCGGTCATCATCGAGCATATCGCGGTGATACTTGCCGAAGAGCCCCAGGATCGGCTTCCGGGTGGTGATGTGCGTCTGCAAGGTGGCCGGCGAGGCGAACTGGCAGCCAACGAAGTGGATGCTGCCGATCTTGACCTTGGGCCCCTCGAAGATCTGGATCACGACCTTGGTATCGCCGGGATCGCCCCCTTCGAGCAGCTTGACCTCGGCGAGGTCGTAGCCCTTCTCCTGGTAGAGGCGGAGGATGTGGCCCAGCGCCAGCCGGGTGGTCATGGGATCGGCGCGGTTCTTGACCTTCAGTCCTGTGGTATCCTCCAGCTCCTTCAGGCGGATGGCTGTCCGCCCTCGGAACTCGACGTGGGTCAGGACGGGCATCTCGTGAACCGCGAAGGTCAGGATGAGCTTTCCGCTCTTGGGCGGAGACTCCTCATAGAAGATCTGGACATCGGAGAACCACTTTTCGTGCATCAGCGACTTGATATCGGCGTCGATCTTCTGCATGTCGAGTGGCTGTCCGACCCGGCTCAGGAGCTTGGGCCGGATCTTCTCGGGTGGGATCGTGGCGTTCCCCTCGAAGCGGATCTCGGCGATGTTCCCCTCGGGAAGCCGCTCCGCCTGCGCGAGGGCGCGGGAAGAACCGGCGGTCGAGAGCAGCAGAGCCGCAACCCCGAGCAGGCCAGCCGTCCGAATCGCCCGGGCACGATGGTCGGAATGGGGCCATGCGGCGGCGTTGCCGAAGGGGCAGGCGCATCCGTGGCCGACGTCGGCAAACCGGCGTCCGCACCAGGAGCGGTCGGCTCGGCGGGCGTCCGTCGGATTCGACCCACGGGAGCCATCCTGGCCGCCGGTGGGATCTGGCGTACGTCAGATCTCATGAGCGATCGTTTCCTGACCCAACCGATCGGGAGCCGCCCGGACGACGTCATCCGCGATACGGGCGTTGTCCTCGAAGCCGGGACGAGGATCCGCCGGCCCATGAGCACCGGCCGTCCTTGCCGTCCGCCGACCCCGCCGGGGAGCCATCCGCGCATTGGCCCGGATAGGGCGATCGCCCCGGCGATCTCGAGGGCGCGACGTCCGCGCCCCTACTTTGGTACTATGCTCCAGCGGCCGGATTTCCTGGGCCTTTCCTGATCGGCCGTCGCCGTCGCCATCCCTGGCCCGGCACCGCCTCGGCCCATGCGCCGCTGTCTGTGACATGACCTGCGCGGACCTTGTACCCCAGTCGAACTGATCTCGCAACCCCGGAAGCGACGAATTCCCTTAAAGCAATGACCGGAATCAACCGACAAAGCCCGAGCGAACCGGTTCCGCGATCGCACGCATCCGTGGGGCGCAAGCGCATGAGGCGGGTAGCCGCTGGGATTGAGCTGGACCCTCGCAGGTCAGGGTTCTTAACTCCGAGTGAACAGCGTCAACGTGCCAGACCCGTCCCGAGCGCGGAATTTCCTCGACAAGGCCCGCGGAGCCGATTAATTTGACACGTGAGTTGCTTCGTGCCTCGTACCGCAAGAACGGACTGATTTACGGTGGCCAGGGTGATCCGATCATGATCCACTTCCTTCTGCTCGTCCTGGGAATCGGCTCGTGTTTCTCCTCACCCAAACTTGTAGAGACCGACCCACCCGGCGGCGAAACGGCGACCGCGGTCCTGAAGCGCGAGGCCAGGTCACTCGAGCCGCTGGTCACCTCCCAGCTTGCCGGAGACTTCTTGAGGGCGACTCCCCGCCTTCCCGTCATCGCCCCGCGCAAGCTCTTTCTCGACGCGACGAAGAAGACCTACTTGACCGAGGCTGCCGCCGGTTCTTTGAGCGAGACAGCGAAGCGGACGCTGCAACCGTTCCCCGTCGATGAGTCGCTCTACTACACCACGAAGTATGGCTCGCCTCTGGCCTACGCGCGGCCGCTTGACCTGCTCGGGCAATCCGGCCTGGAGAGCGTCTCGGGCTTGAAGATCCTGGACTTCGGCTATGGCACCGTCGGCCATATCCGGCTCCTCGCCGGACTCGGGGCCGACGTCACCGGCGTTGACGTCGATCCGATGCTCAGCGCCCTTTATAGCGCACCCGAGGATCAAGGCGTCGTCAAGAACCCGAGCGGCCGCGACGGGCGGATCCGGCTGATCGACGGCCGCTTCCCGGCCGACGAGGCCATCCGATCGGCCGTCGGTCGAGGTTTCGACCTCATCATCTCCAAGAACACTCTCAAGCGCGGTTACGTCCATCCCGAACGACCGGTCGAGCCCAGGCGACTCCTCAACCTGGGCGTCGGGGACGCCGCGTTCGTCAAGGCGATCCACGAAGCCCTGAAGCCGGGCGGACGCATGCTGATCTACAACATCTGCCCGGCACCCAGTCTCCCCGGCCAGCCTTACAAGAACTGGGCGGAGGGACGCTGCCCGTTCGACAGGAACCTTTGGGAAGCCGCGGGTTTTCGCGTCGTCGCATTCGACCGCGAGGACTCCGAGACCATCCGTAAGATCGCCCACGCCCTCGGGTGGGATCAAGGCGAATCATCGATCGATCTCAAGACCGACCTGTTCGCGTGGTACTCGCTGTTCGAGAGACCGGCACGCCGATGAGCTGGGACGCGAGCGGAATCGGGGACGCCGCGGGTTTTCCATCGCGTGCGCCCGCCAGCGTCTTCCTCACGTCAACCCCGATCCAGCAGCGCGAAGATCGACGTCATTGGCTTTCGCTGGCGACCTGCGTCGGCCGTACGAACCTCGAATCGCCTCGCGACCGCTACTGGACCCGCTGGAGCGCGTCATGAAACTCGGGCGGCGTTGGGATGATCTGCACTCCCGCTGGGCTCAGTCGCTGCTCGTTGCGCATCGAGGGGAGGCTGTCGATGAGCCCGTGCCCATAGCCTCGAGGCGAATACGGCCACACAGCCGAGAGCCAGGCCGGACGCGGCCATGACAAGGTGATTCGATCGGTGAGGGACCAAGGCCAGCCCGGTCCACGCAGGGGAGTTGAAGAGCCGCTCGGCATCGATCACGGCGGGAGGAAGGTCGCCATCAAGGATTTGGATCAGATGCCCGGTGTGGCCGACGGGGCGGACCACGAAGAAATGACCCTCTCAACCCAGCTTGGCGAAGAGCAACACCGGCCCCTGGATGGCGGAACGCCGCTTCGGAAGGACGACGGCGTTGACAGGAAGTCCGAAATGCCCCGCGGCCTCGCGAAGCTGGCGGAACGAGTGGCCCTCAGCACCGGCGGCGCCAAGCACGGATCGCAGTTCGACTCAATTCGACGGAATGCCCCGTCAGGCGGAACAACTGATAGAGGGCGACCGTGCCGCAATCCCAGGAATCCACCTTGGGCGGTTCCTCAGCGGCGGAGGCCGTGCCCGGCCAGCTCACTGCGATCGCGCCACCCAATAAGATGAGGCTGGCCCATCGCGGCCTCATCGGCTCCTCCAGTACCAGAATCCGGCGATAGCCAGCGTGAGCGCCCCGGCCGCGCCGAAACTACCGTAGAGGGCCCCCGACCACCCCAAGCCCGCCCGCGCCGCGGATGACGCTTCGAGTTGCTGCGCCTGCCGGTTAGCCTCCTCGAGTGCCTCGTCGAGCGATTTGCGATGACTCTCAGGATCGATGTGGACGATCTCTTTCTCCTTGCTAGCCGCCTCGCTTTCCATTTCGCGCTGAAGCTTCCTCAAACCCTCATCGCTGGCGACGAGCGCGTGCTTCTTCACCGAGAAAAACGGGTCCTTCAGCCCTTGATTGAACTTCACGGTGTTAATCAGGACGCGGTGAGTATCGATGTAAGTCGGCTCCTTGCGGACGACCATCTCGCCTCGCTTGCCTTGGCCGACAAAGCCCCAGACCTTCCCCTGGGTCGGGAACCAGATGGCTCTACCCTCTGGCACCTGGACGCGCTCCATACGCGTAATCTCGCCTCGGACTTGAAGGGCGTCGCCGCTGTAATACTCATACCGGACCGGGTAGCCATCCCGCTGCGGATCGATCCACAGGCGAATGTAAGGCAGGTCGCCGTGCCAGCCTTCCAGAAGCTTCTTGGGTTGTCTGAGCATGCTGACCTTCAAGCAGCGGCAGCCGCCGACATCCTCCCACCCGAGCACCTTGAAGTCGTGTTCGGCCGGCTCGCCGGGGGTCGGCATGTACCAGGCGAGGAAGATGGCGCTCGGGGCTGTCGGGACGCCCCAACGACCCGGGCCCGCCGGGTCCAGACTCCGGGTTCCGAGTTCGGATCGGAGTGTCACCATCCGGCGTCGCGTCCATCATCTCCATGCGGCCGCTCAGGATCGAGAAGATGGTGCGACCCCTGGGTTTGCCGGATCGTTGGCTGAAAAGATCGAGGAGCGTTGCACCGTCGCTTCGATAGGCATAAAATGTCTGGAATTCGCGTGCGGAATCGGGCTTGCCGGAACCCGCGCCCGTGTATTCCAGGTTCCCCTCATGGATGAAGGAGACATCGCGGAATGATGAATGATATCTCTGAAGCAGAGCGAAGACTGTCGCCCCATCCATCGCCGGGTCGGTCTGAGACGTTGACAGGAGGGCCAGCGAGAGCATGATTGAGGCCACGATTAGCTCCTGAATCTGGAATGCCTGGCCCGTCACTGCGCGTTGCACGATGACTCGCACCAGCGATGTCTGGCAGATTGCAGCGCGGGCTCGCAAGCAGGCCAGGAACGACGCTCCGGGTAGAGCCCGTCCAAGCGATGGTGGCGCGCTGCCCCACCCGGGGCTGAACGGGTAGCGAAGACGGCAATCGGGACCGTAGCAGTTATTCGAGCGTGTAGTAAAAAGCGTACTGGTCGCAGTCGTATCCGTTCATGAGGTTGCAGGCGGGGTTGCCGCCTATCAATTGGCAGGTGCCCGAACTGCTACCCGAGCCGCCATTGCATTCCGAGGACTCGACCGGCTTGGGATAGGCAAGAGGGGTTCCCGGCGTCGCATTGAGCTGGTAGTTCGGCACATTGGCGCACTGAATGCATGTCGTTCCGATGTTTGCTGCATTGCACCCGGTCCACGCCACGACTGTAAAGCCAGCGGAAGTCAGTTGGAACACCATTAAAGCAGTGCAATTCGGAAGCGTGGGGTTAACTGTCCTGAACCACGACGGGCTGGCCCCGCGCACTCGATCCAGGAGCCGCTCGGGAATGGCCGAGAAGGACGTAGTAGTCGTCACGGTCAGGGCCGCGAGGAACGAGACCAAGGCAACCGCCAGTAGCCCGATCGAGATCCGATCATGGCCGACCAGGTTCTTGATGCGAATCATCCGTATCCTCCGTCTTGAATGCCACGTGGCAAAAAGACGTCACCGCGCGATCAATCCACGAGCTCGCCTCCGTTGCGGGTACCGAGGCCCCGCCACACCGACAACTGGATTCCTTCCAGCGCAAATCGGACCGACCCGTCACCCATCAGCACGTTCACGCCGCCCATGTGCCAACTCCGCGCCGTTGCCATGCCGGGCGGCGGGAAGGCATTTGGCAAGATGCAATCCGGCACGCGGCCGTTGGGGGATTGCGTATGGGTGTAAAGAGTGCGGTCCCTGCCACACCAGAACCAGCGGTTACCCGCGAGCGGGTACGCCTTGACTCCCGGCCGGGCGGCCACGTGGCATCCGATCAACAATTCATCAGCCGTGTTGACGCCAACGGTCAGTCCCCAGAAGTCGCGCTCGGGGACGGCGCTGCCCGCAGAGCCCGAGCCACGCAGCCGTTCGGAAAAGGCCGCGGTATGGCTCAGGCCGTCCGTGACGTAGGACGGACGTGTCATCTGGTTCTCCATGAACAGGCCGTTCCCGCTATCGCGGGTCTCAACCCATGGCGCAATGGATGGGCCCAATCCTACATTGCCCCGGTAATTGTTGCCGGTGGCGGAAAAAGGACCGCTATCGGTCGGGCAGAGGAAGGTGTCAATGCGAACGTTCATCGCCGTCGCGTTGATTGCGGCCAGCGCGACGCTTTGGGCCAGGGTACTTCGCCGAAATTGTCGGTCGCGACCGTGCCTGCCGTAAAGTTAACCGAGTTGTAGATCGCACGTTGCTCGAAGTACGGCAACAGCCGAACATGAATCGAAAACATGCCATCATAGATGAGTACGGCTGCGGCTCCGAAACCCGTCCACGAAAGCGGATAGCACTGATGGTCGGTCTCGTATCCGTGCAGCGCCAGCCCGATCTGGTGCAAGTTGTTCTCGCACCGTGCTCGCCGTGCCGCCTCGCGCGCCGACTGGACGGCGGGGAGCAGCACCGCCGCCAGGATCGACAGGATCCCCATGACCACGAGCAGCTCGATGAGCGTGAAACCACGGGCAGGCCAGGGCTGTCTCATCGCGTCAAACCCCCGGGGGCAGGATCACGATACTCAGGGAAACGATCGGTTGATCCTCGACGTCGGTCTTAATCGTGACTTGCGGGTCGCGCTCGTGGGAGGCCAGCTCCGGGTCGATCCGAAGCCTCAACGTGTGCACGGGCCGGGCACCGCGGTCGAATTCGCGGCTCGCAACCAAATGCGATGGTCCCGCATCGCTGATACGGAATGGGCGGTTGTCGAACGTCCTGATCGTGATCGTGTGCATCAGATCGCGCTCCGACCGTCTCAAGACCAGCCTCGATGGATTCGCGCGAATGACGGGGACAACCCGCCAGAAGACTGGCTGTTCCCGAGAGCGCCCCTCGGGCCAGCGGAATCGCAGGGAGCCGCGATGTGGCCCCGCTTTCGGTGACGGAGGCAGTGCGATCTCGACATCACGAACGTATGAGATAACGCCTTCGGACTCCGTCTGCCCACGGGGCTTCCCGAGGAATCGGACAACCAAAGGCGAATCCGCCTCGACTTTCGTGGGAAGAACATCGCCTTCTTGGGCCAGCCGGCGAGAGATAATTTCGCATCACCTGTCGGCCAGCCCGGCCGATCGGAAGTGTGCGGGACGACTCCGGCGTATCTCGGACTTCCCACTCGGGGTAGGCAGCGACGCGCAACGCGTACGTCCTATTCGGGCATTCGTCACTGTCGGTCTGGATCAGGAACCCGACGCGTTTCTTTTCCGGCTCGAGGGAGGGAGCGACTTTCAACACGACGGGGATCGGACACCGGCCGCCCGGTGGGATCGCCTCTTTGGAGAGCGGTCCGATCTGCGAACAGCAAGGGGTCGTGGCCGTTGCACCGGTTAGCCGGATCGGGCGCTTTGTCGGGTTGGTGAAGGTGAAGTCGTGGTGCAGGGTCTGGCCGCGGGCCAGGACCGGTCCGAAGTCATATTCCTCAAAATGCCGCCTTTGCCCCCCCCCCGATGAATCGGTGGAATCGGCAAGGATCGCGGAGATATCCGCTTCCGGATTCGCGCCGGAGCAACCGACGGCCAGCAACGGCAGGAAGACGATCCAGTTCCCACGTCTCACCTTGGTGCTCCCTAAGGGGCTAGGCGGAACGGAAGGAGAAATCAGCCATTCGTATGAGTTTGTTAAGTCAGTTTTTCGGAGCGCGATTCTATCGAGGCCGATACGCCGTGTCAAAAAGAAAGTGTCAAAAAAAACGAGACTCCTCGTCGACCACCACCGATCTCAGCGCGGCGGGTGCGGTAAACCTGGGGAGTGCGACGATCCGACCCGCGCCTCTTCCCCCTCACTTCGGGCCAAATTGGTCATTCGAGTGGCCCACCTTTCCGAATTTTTGGATTTTTTTATCTCCCTCTGTGGTCGAGAGTTCCGGAGCCAATCGCCCCGGAATCCGCGATAGGTGCATTAACGGATCATCAAACCTGTGGCATACTGAATAATATGGACCATGTGCGACCGTCACCGACCGGAAACTATGGCTGCGAGCCACGGGGCTGTGCCGCCTGCGGCCGGGCCCGGCACAGCGATTTGGGGACTCGGCCCGAACTCGCTGGGGGCCATGGGGATCGGAGAGGGAGCCGCGGCCAAAAGTGATCACCGAGTGCCAAATCGTGCCACAATTCTCGGGAAGTCAGGCCCACCTCACATCCGGCCCCGCCCAGAACCCCCGCCGGATCCGGACGTCCCGCAGATCCTGAGTAGGGACTCCCCTCTTCCTTCGTTTCCTTGGTGACCTTCTGTTCGGGATCCGGACGTCCCGCCGGTCTTGAGTAGGGACTCTGGGAAGGGGTCAAAGCCACCGACCCCAGACGGTGCGGTGGTGATCGCCGAGGACTCTCAAAAAAACGGAATCATGGGTGGGCAGTGTCTCCTGGCAGGACTCTTCGCCATGGGCGCGGGACCTCGTCCCATCAATTAATCGGCCCCGGCAACCGAAGGCGGGACAAGCTCCGACCCCTCCGGGAGCATGACACGTCGAGTCGCGAGGACGACTTGCCACACCCGCGACGCGCGGTCAGCCCAGGGCCGCAGAGACCACCCGCTTGCGTCGCCGGGCGCGGCGCCCGAGGACGGCCGCGGTGGAATTCGCTTCGGGAGTGGGGTAGACTCCTTCAGATTGTGTCGAAGCCCCCGTTTCCGGTCGTGACCGAACGAGAGATCACAATCGATCGGATACGAACCCGATGGGGACGACGCCGACGCTGCATTGCAACATCGAGGACCTGGTGAGGTGGCATCCCTGGTTCTTTCTCGAACAACAGATCGTCGCCTGTGCGGCAGTGCTGTCCAGCCACGGTCACGGCCGACCGCCAGCCGTCCTGGACGTTGACTCCTTCAACGTGAAGTCTCGCTGGTTGAGCGGTGCCGAGCAGTTTCGTCTGGAAGTCACCTGGTCGCGCGAAACGGCGGAGCGGGCGGAACGCCTGCGAGCCACCGTGCAGTCCAAGCCGCTGGTGGAAATGGAGGCAACGGCATTGGCGATGGTGATCGCGCACCACCTCCTTCCACTGGGCCAGCTCGACGTGACCCGTTAAGGCGATCGTACGGATTACCGCTCGACCCGGATCCCGTGTATGCTGGAGGTGAGCGGGACTGAAACCCGTGGTGAACTAGGACGCCGTCATCGACAGAAAATCGCGCAAGCCTTACGGAATCCGCTCGGCTGGGATGTTTATGTTGTGGTCTGTGTTTTCGTCCCACGGTCACCAGATTCGCTTTTCGTTTCACAGGGTTCAGGAACCGGCCAATGACGAAACGCCAGGATAGGCTCTATACCGAGTGGGTCACGGAGTTGATGGCCGAGAAGTCTCGCGTGCTCTCCCAGGCCCAGGCGTTTGCCGATATGGGCTTGGAGGAAACGTCCCGACCCCTGTGGGCTTCCGCGGCGTCTTACGAGGAACGCCTTGCGCCCTTGCTCGACGCCGTTGGCCGCGACGCCGAGGCGGCCATCCATCGCGTCAGCGCCGCCTGCTTCGAGAAAGCCGGCGACTGGAGTCGTGCGACCAATCTCTACCGCGCGGCGCTGGCCGGTCCGCTTTCGGATGCGGTCCGAGCGGACGTGAAGCGAAAGCTGTCCACCTGCCTGAAGCGGCTGCATCAGGCCGCGATCGACTCGGTTGCCTGAATCCTGTCTGTCCCCTGTGGCATTGACCAGTGTGATATCCTTCGCGAGATGAAGTTCGACGCTGCACCATATCGCGTGCAGGGGATACCGGGTCTCTACCGAGGTCGTCTCGAGTGATCAATACTTCCATCATGCGACTCCTCGGCGCGCCCGTCGAGATCCGTGCGCGCCGGTTGGCCCGAGCGTTCCTCGAACAGACCAAGCAGGCTGGCGACGTGCAGCGCGAGCTCCTGATGCGCCGGATCGCCCAGCACACCGACAGCCAGTTCGGCCGCGACCATCACTTTAACGAGATCCGCACGCCGGACGACTTCCGCCGCCGGGTCCCCATCGGCTCTTACGATCGCATGGAGCCGTACATCGACCGCGTGCGCCATGGCGACCTGAGTGCCCTGTTCGGCCCGGGGACCGAGGTCTTGATGTTCGCGATGACGTCGGGGACGACCAACCGTCCCAAGACGATCCCCGTCACGCGGGAATCCCTCCGCGACTACCGCGAAGGCTGGACGATCTGGGGCATCATGGCTTTTGACGCCCATCCCCCGATCCTCCGTTACGGGCTGCGGCCCATCCTCCAATTGGCCAGCGACTGGCGGGAGAGCCTCACTCCCGCCGGCATCCCCTGCGGCGCGATCACCGGGCTGACGGCCCACATCCAGAACCCACTGGTCCGGACGACGTATTGCATGCCGGCGGTAGCGTCGCGGATCAAGGACATCGAGTCGAAGTATTACGTCGCCCTGCGGTTCTCGGTCTATCGCAACCTGGGCACGATCATCGCCGCCAATCCCAGCACGATCCTGGCCATGGCCCGGCTGGGCGACCGCGAGAAAGCCGGGCTCATCCGCGACCTGGCCGACGGCACCATCGATCCTCGATGGGAGATCCCTCCGGAGATCCGCCGGGCGCTGCGGCTGAGGACAGGGATCCGCCATCCCCTCGCCGCGCGGAGGCTCGAGCGGATCGTCGAACGGACCGGACGACTGCTCCCGAAGGACTACTGGCCCAAGCTCGATTTCCTGTCGAACTGGATGGGCGGGACGATGAAGGCGTACCTCCGCGGTTATCCCGAATTTTTCGGCGAGACGCCGGTGCGCGACGTCGGGCTGATCGCGTCGGAAGGGCGGATGACCATCCCGATCGAGGACGGGACGCCCGCGGGCCTGCTGGACATCCGCCATCATTATTTCGAGTTCATCCCCGAAGATCAGGCCGAAAAGGCGGAGCCGGAGACGGTCGAGGCGCATGAGCTGATCGAGGGCCGCAGCTACTTTATCGTCCTGACCACCGCCGGGGGGCTCTACCGCTACAATATCTCCGACCTCGTCCGTTGCGTCGGCTACCACGGCTCGACGCCCTTGATCGAATTCCTGAACAAAGGTGCGCACTACTCAAGCTTGACCGGCGAAAAGCTTTCCGAGCACCAGGTGATCGCCGCTGTGCAAGCTGCCCAGCGTCTCGCCGGCCTCCAGCTCAAGTCGTATCTGCTCCTCCCCTCCTGGGCCGACCCGCCCGGTTATGCCTTGCTCGTCGAAGAAGACGACCTGCCCGGCCCGGAGGCCGTCGAACGACTCGCCGCCGCCGTGGAACAGGAGCTGCGTCGCCAGAACGGCGAATACGCCAACCGCAGGGATACCCTCAGACTCGGCCCAGTCCACATCCTTGCCATTCCACGAGGCTCCTGGGCCGAATTCCAGAAGCAACGACTCGCCAAAAGTGGAGGCACGGTCGAACAATACAAGCAGCCGCACCTGATTCCCGACCTGGGCCAGATCGACCGTTTCCGCCGTCGCGAGACTGTCGGCTGACGACGAGTTCGGCTTGCCGGGATCGTGAGGATCTGGTATTGCCTGCGAGGAAGTGACAACTCGACGGCTCGGTATCGGGTCGGGCTCTCCCGTCTTGGAGGGTGCTCTGCGAGCACCATGCTTTTAGGTGGGTCAATCCGAATCGGTGCTCACCGCGCACCCTACCAAGGCGGAAGCGAGCCGGCTGGGGTGATGATCCCCAAGGAGGGGAGCAGGAAGCCATGTTCAGAGCCAAGGAGGGCGCCCACCCGCTGTTGCGGCGGATTCTGGCATGCCTGGGGCTGGCTCTCAGCTCGATGGGGTTCGGGTGCTCGACGATGACCGGCCTGCGCTCGGTCGGGACCGATCGTCCCGGCTGGCTGGCCTTCTGGGACCGTTCCCAGCCCCCCCACCCGACCCGGCAGCCGACTATTATGCCCGCTACATGCATGCGGCCAAGGACCGGGCCGATGCGTTGGCCAAACGGTCGGCCGACTCGTCGGGTCGGGTTCCCGATGACGACGAAACACCGGCGGACCAGCCGGATGATGAACGGCTCGCGTCGCGCTCGCGGGACGCGGCGGGTTCCAGCCCGCGCCGGACAACCGACCCGGTCCGCGATGAGGCGATCCAGGTTACTCTGCTGCCACCCGAGCCCCTCCCCGCACTCGCCGGCACACAGGACGCCGATCTGGCCTGGACGACATCGCAGGCCCCGGGCCAGAGGCGCGAGGAGCAACCGCCCGTCGAAGCCGACCCGGCTCCCGCACCCCGGCGCGCCGCGTCCGCCCGTGGCTCGCCGCGATGACTCCCGGGATGTGGTGGAGACGCGATCGGCCTCCACGCCGAAGCGGCAAGCCCGGCCCACGTCCCGCGATGCGGGCGCCATCCTCGCCCGGAGCGAGGCCAAGCTCCGATCCCTCAACACCTACCAGGTCAAGATCGCGCGAACCGAGCGGGTCGGCGGCCACCTTCAGCCGGAGGAACAGATCCTCCTGAGTATCCGACGCGACCCCAAGGCGGTCCGCCTGGAATGGACCGACGGTCCGAATCAAGGTCGAGAGGTCATCTTCTCGACGGGCCTCGACCCGCGCTCGCTCTTCGTCCACATGCCGAAGTCGGCGATCCCTCTACCCACCATGAAGATTCCCGTCGACAGCCCCATGGTCATGAAGAACAGCCGTCACTCCATCGCCGAAGCGGGTCTCGACACCATCATCGCGAATCTCCAGAAGGCTCAAGACGGCTCCCATCAGAAGGAGATGGGCCGACTCGACTACCGCGGCATCGAGAAACCCCCGGGCCTCGATCGGCCCAGCCACGTGTTCACACGCCGCACTCCCTCCGGCGAGACCTGGACCGTCTTCCTCGACGCGCGTACAATGTTGCCATCCATGACTGTTGCCAAAGATCCATCGGGCGAACTCGACGAGCGTTATGTTTACCACGAGGTGCGTGAGAATCCGACAGAGCTGGCATCGGCCGAGGCCTTCGACCCGAATCGGCGCTGGCAGGAATCGAGCGGCTTCCTTTCGCGGTTTGCCCGGGCCGCCATCGGAACCGACAGCTCGAACAACCGTCAATCCACGACGCGATGACTGTCAAATTGGCATCTAAACCCGTGGATGTCCCCGCGAATCATCACGGCGAACGGCCAGGACGGGATTTCTAAATTGAGGTCTTGCAAAGAGTTGCTGGTTTGATTTCAACTGGAGGAGTGGGGAGAATCGAAATCGGCGCAGGGCGTGCATAGCAATCCCCAAAGTGATGGTGGCTTCAAGCCTTCGGTGATGCGAGCGCGTTTCTCATGACCCTCGGTCAAACATACTCGATCCTGATCACCGACGACGATCCGGTCGCTCGCGAGACCCTGCGTGAGATCGTCGCGCCGCAGGGCTATCGCACGCTGATGGCCGAGAGCGGCGAAGAGGCCCTGGACCTGGTCCGAGAGCATGAGGTGCACCTCGCCTTGATGGATATGCATCTCCCGCGGCTCTCCGGGTTGGAGACCCTGGCACTGGTCCACCAGATGAGGGGTCGGATCCCGGCGATCTTGATCACCGCCGATCAGGATGACAACCTGATGCGCCGGGCTCTGTCCGAGCATGCCTTCTGCGTGCTGGCCAAGCCGGTCAGCAAGCACGTGGTGATCTACGTCGTGCACAAGGCGATCGCCAAGTATTACAACTGACCGGGTCGTAGGCAGCAGCCAGTGAAGATAATGCGGGCGGCTCCGGCCTTTACTCTCGCCGGCCTACTTGCGGTCGCAGGCCTCACTTTGCCACCGGCGCAGGCCCACGACATCCCCAACCAGCGGGTCGATCGGTCGATTCAGGCGACGGTGACCCCTGGCCGGCTGGCGATCGATTATGAAGTCAGCTTGACCGAGCTGACCCTGACGCAGGACCTCCGCTCGCTCATTGGCTCGCAGCCCGGCACCGAACGGTCGGAGTGGCTGGCCCTCTACGGCCAGGTGACCGGTCCGTTGAATGCCAAGGGGTTCCTGGTCACGGTGGACGGATCACCGATCGGAATCACATCGAACGGCTACGGCCTCGTGGTCGAGGAACATCCGCGTTACACGTTTCATCTCGAGGCGAAGCTCCCGGCTGGGGGACAACTCTCGATCCGAGACCGGAATTTCGTGTCCAGCGAAGGGACGAGCCGGCTGGCCATTCGCGGCCGGGACGGGGTCGTCATCGAGGGAAACGACGGTCCGACCGAGGTGGAGCAGGTACCGATCCGTCCCGTCTGGCAACTGAGCGACGCCGAGGAACGCCGGACCAAGCAGGTCGAGGTTCGCTACCGCGCCCCGGAGAAAGAGCCGAATCGCTCGTCAACGGCGGCCCTCCCCGAGCCGGTTCCGTCGGTTCCGGCGGTCGTCCAGGACAGCCGATCGTGGGGAGTATCGCGTTTGCTGGACGAGCGCGCGCATCTCTCATGGACGATGCTGGTTCTGATCGCCGTGGGACTCGGTGCGGCCCATGCGATTCAACCGGGGCATGGCAAGACGCTGGTCACGGCGGTGGCGCTGGGGCCCGATGCGCGGTTCTACCAGCCGGCGCTGCTGGGCCTGGCCACGACCCTGGCCCATATCAGCAGCGTCCTCCTGATCGCCGCGGCTCTTTGGTACACCGGGACCAGCCGGGTAGGGACGATCCATCACGGCCTGACGCAGGTCGCGGGCTTCGTGATCGCGGCTTCCGGCTTCTGGCGGCTCGGGAGGCATCTGGGCGGTTACGGCGAACACGCGATCGAGACGGTCGGCACGGTGAGTCGGGGTGATCTGGGCCTGATCGGCCTGGGATTGGCCGGCGGCCTGGTCCCCTGCTGGGACGCGGTCGGCTTGCTGGTGATGGCGGCGGCCCTGGGCCGCCTGGCCGCCGGAGTCGGCCTTGTGCTTGCTTTCAGCGCGGGGATGGCCGCGGTCCTCGTCGCGGTCGGCTGCCTGGCCTGGAAGGTTAAATCCGCCACGATCGGCCTCGACGGGGCGCCGACCTGGCAGCGACGCCTCGGGCTCCTTTGCGGCGCGATCCTCTCCGTGATCGGCCTCTGGCTCTTCGTTCAGTAGTCAGCCAGGACGGCATTTTCCTCGTTCGGGCTTTCTCGCCTGACAAAGGGGGCTGTCCGGCTGGAGAGCCTGACCTTCGCCCTGGGTCTTGCTCGGTTGGATGAATCGCCTATGATGAGAGAACAGTCCGCAAGGGCTGACTGTGTTATCGGATCGAACTCGGGCCCTCGTTTGAGGAAGATCCATTATGGGGATTCATCGGTTCTTTTTCCGGGCGTGTGCGGCGACGGCCACCGTCGCCCTGCTGGCCGCGTCGATCGTGACTGCGGCGCAAACCTCATCCCAGACCACCGAGAAGTCGACGACAGGTTCAGGGTCTCAGGACCCATTCCAAACCGCCGCAGACAAGGCGGACGCGCGAATCCTCGGGCAAGGCCGGCGCGAAGGCCGCCGACAAGAAGAAGGAAGAGCCCGAGTTCATTCGCAAGACCGACCAGCAGTGGAGGAAAATCCTCCTCCCTATGTCTACGCGGTCACGCGCGAGAAGGCGACGGAGCCGGCGTTCTCCGGCAAGTACGCCGAGGACGTCACTTCCGGGGTATCTTCATCTGTGCCTGCCTGCGCCGCCGCCGACGCCTATTCGCCGCTATTCAGCTCGCAGCATAAATTCGATTCCGGCACGGGCTGGCCGAGTTTCTGGCGGCCGTTTTCGCAGAAGTCCCTGGCCAGCGCGATCGACAACAGCAATCCCGCCGAACCGCGCATGGAGGTCATGTGCCGGCGGTGCGGTGCCCACCTCGGCCACGTCTTCGACGACAACCCGGCGGCTCCCACCGGCTTGCGGTATTGCATCAATTCCCTGGCGATCAAGCTCGAGGCGCCCGAAGGCTCGACGACGAAAACGGCTTCGACGAATTCGCGGACCAAAGCGAAGGCGAAGACCCGAACGACGTTGAAGACCAAGGCCAAGAACGCTCCCAAGACGACCCGGAACTCGGGGACTTCGAAGACGGCCGACCCGGATCCTCAGGACCCGGCCGAGGCGAAGTCGAGCGACGCGAAGCCCGCTTCTCCGAAAGATTGAACAGACCCGCGTCACCGGAAGGTACCACCATGACCAGCGGCGGCGACTGGCTGCTCTTGCAGGAAATGCTCGAACGGGGCGATCCCGAATTCGTCAACCGGCTGCGAGCGATCGCCGACGCCGACGCCCTCGGCACCTTCGCCGAGCGTTGGTATACCAACCCGTCTCCGAACGCGCACCGGCTGCTGCTGGCCTACCTGGAACGGCCCCTCAATGCGTTTCGCCACGAGGCGCTGGTCAAGCGACTGTTCAAGCATGCCGAGGCGGCCGGCGACGACGCGGTCATGGCCCGGTTCCTCGTCGCCTTCGATCGCTCGATCCGGCGGGTCATCCGCAAGAAGTACCATCACGAGCACCAGTGTGGTTGACGGTCTCAAGGAGGCCGAACAGTCTGGTCGCCCAGTGGAAGGCCCAGGGATGCGACCACGCCCGTCACTGCGTCGACGGGCTGGGGGGTTTACCGGCCCATACCACGTCTGGGGATCGTGGTCCGAGCCGTTCATCACGACCCTCGGCGGCACGACGATGCCCCGCGAGGACACGCCGGTTAAGGACCCTTTCGGACGGGCCTGGTGGCATCGAGGCACCCGACTGGGTGTGGAAATTCAAACTCGACCCGAGGAAATACCGTAACGCTGGACGCTGCCGCCCGAATCGGCAAACAAGAAACTCCAGACGGCTCCGCCTTGTTCTCCCTGCCCACGCGGCAGTATTTGAGGCGCCGGGCGTGGCGCTACTTCCGGAAGCTGGGGAAGTTTCATCCCGAACGCTATGTCCCCGTCGATCTCGGAAGCCTTGATGCTCTATGAAGACGCCGACGTCGACAGCGGCGTGGCCTTCATCGACAACTGGGGCCTGGTGCATGCGCTGTTCCACCATAGCCCGGTGCTGGAGTCGCACCCTCGCGGCTGGCGGGTGGCGGAGGATCGCTCGCTCTCGGAGCTGGAGCCGGCACCGATTTATGAGGAACTCTGGCGATCGGCTCCGCGAGCCCTCTTCGACCTGATGGTCGGCGCGCGGTCACGGCCCGTGCGGCAATGGGCCTTGAGGATGCTGAGGCGCGATCTGGCCGCTGCCAGCGCGGCGGTAGGCGTCGAGGATCGCATCGGCCTTCTGGGCCATGCCGATCCCGAGATCGTCGCGTTCGCGGCCGATTGGCTCCGCGCGTCGCCGGACCTGGCGACGGTGAGCCCCGAGCGCTGGCTGGCCGTGGCCGAAACGGCGAGTCCGGAATCCCTGGAGATCCTGGCCGAGATCATGGGCCAGCAGGTCGATCCCGACTCGCGTCTCCCTCGCTGCAGCCGCCCGGCTGGCCGCATGCCGTCCCTTGCCGCTGGCCCGGCTCGGCCTGAACTGGCTGAAGACCAAGACGCCCGCCTCCGACGACGAGCGCCGCGAGCCTGTTCGATTCTCCTCGAAGCCCAGTCCGAGCCGCTCCGGACCGAGATCCTGGCCTGGCTGCGCTCGGCATTAGCCGCGTCGCCCGAGTTTCATTCCGATTGGGTGCTCGAATTCCTCGACAGTCGCTACACCGACGCCCGTGCCGAGGGGATGAGCTGGTTCCGCGCCGAGCCCCGGGCTCACGATGATGTCGCACTCTGGCAGCGCCTGCTGGAATCGCCCTATGACGATGTCCGGCTGGCGCTGGCGGCCGATCTCGACGCGAGGCTGAGAGGCGTGAAGGCGGACGGGGCGCTCCTGCTCACGCGGACGCTGGATCCGTATCGACTTCGGCTCCTCTGGGCCTCGGTGCTCTTGAACGTGCAGAGAGGCGGCCGGGCCAAGCCGCTCGTCGTCGAGCAGGTCGCCCAGCGACTGGCGCGCCGGCCCGAGGACGCCGAGCACTTGTTGCCCTTGCTGGGCGTGGTCTTGCGTTCGCTCCGGCTCCCCGAGCGCCGCGCGGCTTTGTCCGCGGTCGTGCGACTGGTCGAGAATCACCCCGAGGCCGCCCCGCTCGTTCAGAAGTCGCTTCCCGAGTTGCAATGGGCCTGAGCATCTGCGATCATGATCCGAGCTTCCGAACCGATCCGGAGGGCGGTCGGGCTGACTCTCGAGACCACCATGCTGCGGCGCTCCGCCGTGGCCGGACATGACCCGGAGACTGCTTCCCCAAGGCCGTTGTTCTGTTCGGCCCCGCGAACAACTCCGCGGCTGAGCTGAATCGACGGGGTCCCGGTCGCGGAGTTGTTCGCGGGGCCTCGGTGAACGCCCTTGGTCGGCGCCTCGAAGTCGAGAGCCGCCCGACCGCCCTCCGGATCGGAAACGGAGTTGCATCGGGTTTGACCGTGTGCGATCATCAGTGAACTTCCGATCCGGAGGGCGGTCGGGCTGACTCTCGAGACCACCATGCTGCGGCGCTCCGCCGTGGCCGAACTTGACCCGGAGATTGCTTCCCCAAGGCCGTTGTTCTTGCCGGCCCCGTGCCCGTGGTACGACGGCGGGCGGGCTGGCTGAATCGACGAGGTCCCGGTCCCCCCGCCGTCGTACCACGGGCACGGGGCCTTCGGTGAACGCCCTTGGTCGACGCCTCGAAGTCGAGAGAAAGCCCGACCGCCTCCCGGATCGGTAACACGTTGCAACGGGTCTAAGCCTGTGCGATGATTGGTGAACTTCTGATCCGATCCGGAGGGCGGTCGGGCTGACTCTCGAGACCACCATGCTGCGGCGCTCCGCCGCGGCCGGACATGACCCGGAGAATGCTTCCCCTAGGCCGTTGTTCTTGCCGGCCCCGCAATCCCCGTCGGACGCTGGGCGGGCTGGCTGAATCGACGGAGTCCCGCTCCCCCCAGCGTCCGACGGGGATTGCGGGGCCTCGGTGAACGCCCTTGGTCAACGCCTCGAAGTCGGGAGCGGGCCGCCCGCCCTCCGGATCGGAGAGGGTGAATCGTTCAGATGCCGGCAACCAGCGACGGAACCTGCGAGCCGAGACCGACTCCATGAACGTGAACCTGGCCTATCGCGGCCGCAGCGCGGTGACATCGAGCCCAGCCGGTATGGCCGTCGCCCTGGCCCCGAACCTGAGGCGTGACCGCGTCAGCTTCGAGGGCGTGCTCCGCGACCCATTGCACTTCCGCGAGGCCATCGGTGCCTTGCACGACGTGGTGGTCAGCGACCTGCGCTACAAGCCGCGCGACAAATCGGCCCTGGAAGCCTACAATGCCGAGCAAAAGCGTCGGGAGACCGAGCTGCGGACGCGGGTCACCAAACAGGCCCGCGCCGCGATCTACGAGTCGATGGCCGAGCTGCCCGAACCCTACACCGCCGACCTCGAGAAACGCTACAAGCGGCTCTGCTCGGTCTACTGGAAGAAGCGGATCGAGTATTCCAGCTACTTGTCGAAGCACGACCCCGAGCTCTGGCGGTTGCTGGTCCCCTGCGACCCGGTGATCACGGTCGCACCCGACTGCCTCTTCTTCGAGTGCTTCTCGGCCGATGAGAGCAGTTACGGCTGCCTGACCGTCGATCGAGGCGCCTTCGAGCGGGAACGCGACGTCGCCATGGGCACGACCAACGTCGATTACTCCTGGACGCTCTACGAGCATTTCCAGCAGATGCGGACCTATCGCGAGACGCGGTTCCTGGTGGATCCCGCCGGCTTCGAGGTCCACCAATCCGGGTCAGCCGACGGTTATCGCGAGGAGAAGATCGACCTGCCATCAAGCTGGCTACGGGGGTTCTTGCAGCTCCAGGCGGCGATGAGCTTACCGATGCGACGGGTGCCGATCGATCGCGGCGGCCTGTACAACATCCTGGCTTATCTGAAACGCCATCGCGCGGCGAAGAGTCCGCGTGCCATCCGATTCGAGCTCGAACCGGGCCGTGCGCCCTGGGCCGTGCTGGAGCCATGGGGTCAGCGCGTCCGATTGGGAGATTCCCCGTACACGGGTCAGCGAACCGAAATCATCCGCATTTGGGGTCGCGACCGGCTCCAGCTTCTCGCGCGGCTGTTGCCCTTGATGGAATCGGCCGAGGTCCATCTGCTGGGCACCGGGCTACCCAGCTTCTGGTCGATCAAGATGGGGCCGATCCGGTTGATCCTGGGCCTCTCGGGCTGGACGGCGAACGACTGGTCCGGCGCCGCGGCGCTCGATCAACTGGCCCCGCCGGCCGATCCCGACCCGGCCACGATGAGGGCGATCGCCGGCGCGTTCCACACCGATCCGGCCCTCTCATTCGACCGGCTCCAGGCGATGACCCACGCTCCGGCTCCGGCCCTCGCCGTCGGCCTGAATCGCCTGGCGATGCTCGGCCAGGTCATCCACGACCTGCCGGCGGGCCTCTACCGATGGCGGCAGATCATGCCCGTGACGCTCTCGGCCGAGATGGTCGGACCGGAGCATCCCGAGACGGCGGCCGCGCGGCAACTGGTCGCCGGAAAGACGGTGAAGGTCAGCCGCGACGAGACTCAGCCCAACGGCCTGCGCGTCCTCGAAGGCCGCGTGATGACGACCGAGGTCTCGCTGCTGCTAGACGGTGATGGCCGGATGTTGCGCGGACGCTGCTCCTGCTCGTACCACTTCACCGGCGGTCTCCGTCGCGGCCCGTGCCGCCACCTGCAAGCCCTCCGTGATACGGCCAACGCCGCGACCTCGAACCGTTCGACCGTCGCGGATTGGTACGCGACACTGTGGAAATGAGAGACATCGTAGGGTGCTCTGCGAGCACCGAATTGGCTGGGAGAGACATCGTAGGGTGCTCTGCGAGCACCGAATTGCCGTTATGGGGCGTGTCGGTGCTCACAGAGCACCCTACAACTACGGATTGAACCGTGCGATGAAGATGACTCTGTGGGAGCGGCTACGAGCGTGGCTCTTTGGCTCACCCACCCCCGTGCCGCGGGTCTTGCCACCGCGAATCGAACCGGCGGCCGGCCCAGAGCCCGCGTCCGTGATGTCGGAGTTCGAGCCGGAACCGCCGCCGTCGCCCAAGAAGATCGCGCGCACTTTTGGCCTCGATGCCGCCGATTATCTGCCGATCGCCCGCGAGGAGATCAAAGAAGCCGCGAAGGGCCGGAACCTGCTCGGCAACCCCTGGTTCGGCCGTCGCGACCTGATCCCGCCGGCCGACGACCCACGGACCCAGCTCATCGACCGGGCGATGGTCACCCAGGGATTGATCGCGCCGAGCAACTGGTTGAGATCCACGCCGTGGGCGCCGAGATGGACCGCGTCCGCCCCACCGAGGCCTCGATCACGCACCAGGCCGCCATGACTGGCGAGGCGGCCGTGCAGGCCGAGAAGGAGGAGCGCGCGCGGATCAAGGCCCAGAAAAAGGCCGAGGCCGCCGAGCGCAAGCAGAAACGCGCCGAGGCCATCGCCTGGCGCAAGGCCAACGACATCGTCTTCCTGGGCCGCGGCGTCTCGGGCCGGCTCGGCGAACGCACCAGCCGCGACGCCGATCTCATCCGCGCCGGGCTCCCCGTGCTGAGCACTCCGGCCGAGCTGGCGCGAGCCATCGGTCTCCCGGTCCCTCGGCTCCGCTGGCTCGCCTTCCACGCCGAGGTCGCCACCCGGACGCATTACGTCCACTTCACCGTCCCCAAGAAAAGCGGCGGGACCCGCACGCTCAGCGCACCCCATCGCACGATGTCGCTGGCCCAGCGCTGGATCTTCGAGCAGATCGTGTCGAAGCTCCCGGCCGAGCCGGTGGCCCACGGGTTCCTGCCGGGTCGCAGCATCCTGACCAACGCTCAGCCCCACGCCGGCCACGCGGTCGTCGTGAACCTGGACCTCGAAGGCTTCTTCCCCAGCATCGGCTTCCCCCGGGTCCGCAAGGTCTTCGAGCGGGTGGGCTACTCACCGGCCGTCGCCACGATCCTGGCACTCATCTGTACCGAGTGCCCGCGAAAGACGGTCATCCTTGAGGGCACGACGTATCACGTGGCAACCGCCCCGCGCGGACTGCCCCAGGGCGCGTGTACCAGCCCCGGCCTGTCGAACCAGGTCGCGCGCCGGCTCGACCGACGCCTGACCGGGCTCGCTTCGAAGCTCGGCCTGACGTATACCCGCTACGCCGACGACCTCACGTTCTCGGGCGATGAGGCGCTGGAGAGCCGCGTCGGCTACGTGATGGCGCGAGTGCGTCACATCGCTCAGGAAGAAGGGTTCACGGTCAACGAATCGAAGACCCGCGTATTGCGCCGGAACACCGCGCAGATGGTGACCGGCCTGGTGGTCAACGACCGGCCCGGCGTTCGCAGGGAGGAAGTCCGTCGCTTGCGCGCGATCCTCCACCGCGCCCGGACCGAAGGACTCGATCACCAGAACCGCGAGAACCGCCCCGACTTCCGCGCCTGGCTCCGCGGCAAGATCGCGTTTGTGAGAATGGCGCACCCCGAGGTCGGCGACCGACTGCTGGCGGAGCTCGATGCGCTGGAGGGAAGAGGTGGCGACAGGTAGCGTGGATCGAGTAAACCAGAGAAACTGTGACAGGGAAACAAGCTCGCAGACCGGTCTCGTAGCGGCCGGCAACACCGACAATCCCAGCCTGATCGTCTTGCGGGTTAAGGGATACGACCTCTGACTGGAAGAGGCGAAAGTTAGGATGCTGGTAAGCGTTCACGGACCGAGGGTGACAGTCGCTCAGCAGCGAACAAGGTGTAGCCGCATGAAAACCCATCCAGCCGCGATAGGGCCAGCGGTGACCCCGGAGGGCGCGTCGGTGTCGTCGGACCGAAACGCACAAGAGGCGAGAAAGGCGACTCGCTGGTCCGCACAACTCCAACAGTAAGCCATTCGTGCGTGCCGATCCCAATGCGGCAAGCAAGGACATTCGCCGCGGCGATTTAACGACCAAGCCCTCACTTCACCTCAGCGCTTACCGAATCGGTCATAATCAGGTAGTCGTGAACGTGGACATCGCGGCTGATGATCCAGATCGGCGCGCTGGCGGGTCGTTTCTCGATAAGCCGCTGGCGGCAGGCTTCGGCCTCCTCCCGCGTGGCGAATCGAAGCTGCAGGCCGTCCTCTTCATTCAGCTTGGAAGCCCCCTGTTCCAACATCACCGACTGAACGTCCTCGGGGCTGATCGGATCGGTCGACCTCAAGCCGGCGATGATCTGATACGGCAGCATTCCGGCGGCGGTCGCCTCGGGCACAGTAAGCCCGCTCGCGAGCGCAATCTTCTCGCGAGCGTCTGCCCCTTCGGCTAGCTCGTAAGCCCGCAGGATGATCGCTGATCGCTCCTCCAAGGAGGCGTCGGCCCACTCATCCCAGATGACCGTGACTCGGGATTTCTTGGTGGCGAATTCCTGCTCGTAGACCAGCGGTTGCCCGTAGTCCCTTCCGCTCTTGAGGTCCTCGGCCAGCCTCCTGGCCAGGCCGGTATCGGTCGAGGTTATCGCTGACAGGACCCCGATTTTTTTTCGCGGCATGGGATTGCCCTCAGAGGGAGCCCAGGGTGACCAAGAGCCATTCCGTTGCGAGGCGGACCCGTGTGACTTCGTGCTGGTAGGCCAGGTTATTGTGATACCGCAGCGACTCGTTCCAGAGCTGACCGATCCGCTGGCCGCACGTCTGCACCTGCTGGGCGACTGCGGGGGCGTACGCCCTTCCGGGGGTGGCCGCCCGTTCGGCAACCAGCAACTCGGCCCATGCTCGGACATTGTGGCCCGCCCCTTGGTGCGGCCACGCGATCATCATGACGGTCCGCCCGCGTTGAATCGCGAGCTGGAGATGACCTCCCTACGTGATCGGGGTCGTATCCGATAGCGTCAGGGAGAAGTAGGCCGCCTTGAGGGACATTTCCGCGCAATATCCCCACATGGTGATTGCCCCGGTTGTCCTCCCTTGCCGGGCAAAGGAGAGCCCGTCGTCGTAACGCAAGCGAGCCGTCGCTCGGAACTCCCGGATGCATTCCGGCCGGCATCTCGCCAAGAGACGCTTCGGCACGATCGGGTTCCCCCGCGCCATCCACGACCAACAACGCTTCGCCGAAAACCGAACGCTCGAACCTCAATCCATGATTCTAGCCGCCCCCCCGAACACGACGCAAGACGCTAGAAGGGCCGCCCTTCCGCAACTCGCTTCTGATAAATGACTTGTGCGCCACAGGCGTACGACTCGTCTTCCCATTCCGTCTGAAGCAGGACAGTCGGCCTGGCCGGTTAGTGGGTGCAACAAGTCGCCTGCTAAGCTGGGTGGTAGCTGAGACCATTCCTGTGACAGTCGATCGCACTGGCCCTGTCCCTGCGACCGGCACAGATTGCGCAATCTCAATCGAGGTAACACAGGTGCGCCTATCAGACCTTGCAGCCGCGGCCCGACAAGAGGGCCTGGAGTCTCCCCGAGCCGCGCGAGTCGCGCCCGGTTATTGGGATGCGGAGTCGTCGAGCCCTGCCGCCACAGGACGACCGTGCAGATCGAGCGGGCAGGGAAAAAACTGGAAACTCGGTCTGACACCCGGCCGCCGGAAACTCGGTCTGACACCCGGCCGCCCGTCTGACACCCGGCCGCCCTCGTCTTCGGTAGGTCAGACTTTCCAGCCTGACGTCCGTAGGTCAGGCTTTCATCGACAACCTGGCGACTTATCGCCACACTGAGCTATGCTTGACCTAAGTTCTCGAGGTAATGGATGAGGTGTGACGTGGCCGACGATCTGGTCTTGAACGCCCTGCGCACGGCGATCGAGCGGGATACTGAATTCCACCTGGTCGCCCTGGGCGAACGTCCCGAGGAGACAGGACTATTCCCCGACCGCAAAGGACCCGCGAAGAAGGCAATCCAGACGTGCATCGAGGGCGAGAAGCCCCTGCTTCTGATCCGCGAGGCTCCGGGAAAAGGGAAGACACCCAGACAGTTCGCCCGCATCACCGACAAGGGGCTCACGACGCTCGTGAGCCAGACTCCGCTCAAGCAATTCCCCGAGTTAGTCGCCGCCTCCGCCCCGCTGTTGCGGACTCGGGTCATCCGGTCCTGTCTCCGTTCTCTCGGCCGACGTGCGGGCGAGCTCGACCCTTGGAGTCACCGGCGTCTCGTGCAGGCATGCCTGAAAGCGACGCAAATCCAGTTCGACTCAATCGAGACCAGGCTCAAGGATTTGCTTGGCGAGGAACAAATCCTCAGCGATTCGATTAACGAGTTTCTGAGAATCACTCGGGAGAGGTTCGAGAAGCAGAAGGAGCGGATTACCAGCGACCTGGACATCCTTGTCAAGGCCGCGACCGACCTAATTTCGCCGACCGAGGCCGTCTCTGAGGGCCAGCCGAAACGCCCGCGGCTCCCGGAGTGGCAGCGCGTACCGACCTCGGAGGCCCACATCGACTTCCAGAAAAACCTCAGCGAGGAACTCGTCTTTGCCTGGCAGGATGCCGCCACTCCCGAGACCCGCGCGGGACTGGAGCGAGCCTTGTTCAACGTCGGCGTGGAGCGCCTTGGTCGCCCGGTGACATCGTCGAGTTCGACGGCACCTCACAGCACACCGAGGACGAGGTCGTCGAGGGCGAACCCGTCGAGGTTGTCCTCCCGGGCTGGCAACTTGTAAACGCCCGCGGTACGTCCCTGATCGCGCGGGCGAAGGTCGTCAAGAAGACCCAATCGCTCACACCGATCGCTGACTCGGAAGGTGAGAAAGCCGTCCCCGCCGAGCAGGCGGTCCCCAAGACACCGGTTTCTACTCCCGAACCGGCTGATGCTTGGGCGCTCCATTCCTCCTAGAGGTGTCGCATGACCGCGGCTCTGAACATCGACTTTGGCAACAGCTACACGAAGGTCGGGATCCGGCGCAGCCAGGACGCCACGTCGCAGGCCTTGCGCAGCAAGGCCGACCTCAAGTATGACGAGGACAATCTCTGCATCCCGACTGTCGCTGCTCGAGTTATCAACAACGGAAAGGAGCAATGGCTTTTCGGGACCGACGTCAAGCTGGGCTCCAAAGGGCGCGCTCCTCAGGTCTTCCGGAATTGGAAGCCTCGTTTCTTTCTTGAAGAGGTAAGACAACTCGAGGACGAGCGTCCCTGGGCCGTTGGAAAGAACCTGCTGGAAACCGGCTGGGAGGGTTTCACAGACATTCAACTTCAGATGCTTCTGAAGAAGCCACTCGGCCCCGAGATGGAGAAGGAGGTCAGGTCCGTCTTGGTGAAGAGGCAATCTGTACCCGAACAGGTCGATCAGGACTTCGACTACAAGCAGATCGGAAAGGGATACTTCGCCTGGTTGCGGACTTTCGTCGAACCGTTCTGCAAGCTGCAAGGCATCGGCACAACGGGCGAAATCCCCGTGAGAATCACCCTGCCCAGCTTCGGTGCCAACTCCGCCCAGGCACGGCTGACGCTCGAAACGATCCTCGAGGACACGGGGTGGAAGCCAGCGGAGAAACGGCCCGCCCTGCCCGAACCCGTGGCTAACCTGATCGGAACCTTCTCCGGCGGAAGAAACATGGTCTGGCGTGCGCCGAAGCCGGATGCGCCCGAGTGCTACAACCTGAAGAGGATGATGGGCGACTCGACCCTCTTCAAGGCCATCCGCTCGTTCGAACTCGCCTCCCGGAAATCGCGACCGCCGATCTACTGGGTCATGATCGCCGACCTCGGCGGATACACCACCGACTTCGCGATGGTGGGGTTCGACCTCGAGAACATCGAGATTGACCAGAGCGGAAGCCGGGACGGCAAGAAACTGTTGGGCCACTACTCCGAGCCCATCGGGGTCTGTGACCTCGACAAACAGGTCCGCGACGTGCTGAGCAGTGCGCAGCGAGAGGCGTTCGACAGCCTGGCAGGTGACGTCGATGGGCTTCGGATCGACCGGTTCCACCAGGAGGTTTATCAGAGACTTCGGGCTTACAACACGGGCCTGGGAATCATCGGACAGAATGCTCAAGAGAAGAAGAAGATCGAAGATGTGATTCGAAACTTCGCCGATCGAGTCGCCGAATTCGCCGAGTATTTCCTGCTAATCGAGCAGTACGACCGAATCGACGAGTTGATCCTGACCGGCGGCGGCTGCAACATCCCACTCGTCCGCGAAGCGGTTCGGCAGAAGTTGGCGCGCTACGACCTGAAGAACTCGCACATACCCGTCGCCGAACAGGTCGACATCCCTCCGCTGCCAGAAGCTTGATCGAATTCTGGTCCGTGGCGCGACGGCCCTCGGAGGCACCAGCGTCTTCTTCGACTACGATTGAGGGGATGCCGATGTCGCATCATGGTCGGAACCCAAGATGTGAGGATAGCCAAACCTTCAGGGGTGAGCGATTGAACGACATTCATCTCACGAATCCGGATAAAATGGATGCCAGGAGGAATCGAACATGATTCAGACGGTTCGCATCCAGAACTTCAAGTCATTACGGGACGTGAGCGTCGAGCTGGAACGGTTCACCGTGTTCGTGGGAGCCAACGGTAGCGGGAAGACCAGCGTTCTGGAGGCAATCCATAACGCGGTCCGGGCGGCTACAGGCGACCCACAGAAGGTATTCGCCCACGAGCGACACGGCGACTGGATTTACACGCGAGGCGGGGTTGGCGATCTGTACGTCCGCTGTGAGACGGCCAGCGGCGCTTTCAGCATCGGAGCAAGGCCGCCGGCGCAGTTTCCACCGTCGGCGGACCTTCTGGGAAAGGGAGACTGGAATCTCCATGTGCAAGTCGATCCCGCTCCGCAAGACGTTCTCGGTCCGGTACGCTCGCTTGTGTTCCTCCGACTCAATCAGGCACAACTTGCGAGGGCTTCCTACTCCGACCACGATCCTCCGCGAGTCGAGTGCGACGGCAAGGGCCTCGCATCCGTGTTGGCTTACATGGCCCTCAACGACCCGCAAGGGTTCGAGAACCTGGTGGCCGTGGCCCGGACGCTGATACCCCGGCTCCGGCGCATCCGCTTTCGCAAGGCGACGGTGTACCGGACCGAGAGCGAGCTCGTCCGATTCGGCCGGGACACGGTGAATCGGAGAAGTCGCCGTCCGTATCAGGGCGAGCTGATCCTGTTCGACTTCGAGAACGCCGAGAATATCTCGGCCCGCACCGCCAGCGAGGGGACGATGTTGATGCTCGGGCTACTGACCGTAATGCTCGGTCCCACTCGACCGCGAATCGTGTTGCTCGACGACATCGAACACGGTCTGCACCCGCTGGCGCAGAAGCAGATGGTCGAGGTGATCGGGCAAGTCCTTCAAAAAAACCCCGACTTGCAACTCCTCGCCACCGCCCACTCGCCGTACCTGCTGAATTACCTGAGCCCCGAGCAGGTGCGGATCATGGCGGCCGGCCCGGACGGTCATGCCCGCTGCGGACGGCTCACCGACCACCCGAAATACGCCACCTGGAAAGAGGAGATGGCGCCGGGCGAGATGTGGAGCCTCTTCGGCGAGAAATGGCTGGCGGAGAAAGGGGCGGCCACGTGAGTCTTGGTTTCGCTGTGGTTTACGAGGCACCGGCCGATTTCCAGACGGCGACGGAGCTCGCCGATCGCGTCTTGGTGGAGTGCATCGACTGGTTGGAAGACGACCAGCTCGATTACCAGAGGGCGTGGCTCCAGGAATCGGGGGGATCGCCGTTGACCTGGAAGCGAGTCAAGCAACTCGCCCGGGACGCAGGAATCGACGCGATCGGTTTCTTCGACGGGGACCCCGCCCAACCCGATGCCCGAGCCGCCCGCCGAGCGATTCTCTATCTTCGCCATGCCCTGGACGACCTGGCTGCTGTGCTGCTGATCCGGGACCAAGACGATCAACCCGAGCGTCGAGTGGGTCTGGACCAGGCCCGACGGAAAGAAGAGATTGGCCCGCTCCCCGTCGTCGTGGGATTAGCCGTCGTCGAGCGGGAAAGCTGGGTCATCAGTGGGTTCGACCCGCAACACGACCTCGAGACGGCGCGATTGGCGGCGGAGCGGCAGATGCTCGGCTTTGACCCCCGGGTACGAAGTCACGAACTGACCGCTTGCAAGGATGACAACGCCACTCGCAGCCCAAAGCGCGTCCTTCGTAAGCTCTGCGGTGATGACGCAGACCGCGAACGCCGCTGCTGGCGCGAAACCATTCTGGCGACCTTACGTGACCGTGGCGCAAAAAATGGACTGGGCGCGTTCCTGGACGAGGTACGGAACGAACTCGCCACGTTGATCGGACACGTTTCCTGAAGGAGTCGCGGCCACATTCCGCGGTACGTGGAGACTTCGGAGGCGGAAGAAGAGATCGACATCGCAACGTTGCAAGTCGAGATTGACGGGCTGGAGGCCGAATTGTCCAAGACGCGGGCTGAGATGGACCACCTGCGGGAACTCGGTCTGGTAAAATGAAGGTAATCCCGATGCGAAAACTCACTTGACCGCTCGACGGGATGCGCCGACCTGGGCCGAGCTCGGCGCCTTTGCCGCTCGCGCCCTCCAGGAACGGAAGGAGCCATAGCCGTGACCACCGTTCGTACCGTGATCCTCGACCGTCGCATCGAAGTGCCCGCGCCCGATGACCTCCCTGACGGCACGGAAGTGATTCTGAGCATCGGCACCGATGTCGCCGATGACGACGGCCTCATGTCGCCCCCGGAGATCGCCCGCGTCCTGGCCGCGATGGGGCGAATGCAACCGCTGGAGATCCCCGACGATGTGGCGGCGGATCTGGATGCCTGGGAAAGAACGCTGAACCAGCACGGCATCGATCACGCCGACAAGGGCGTGGAGGATGCATTCCCATGAAATGATTCCTCCTCGATACCGGCATTGCCGCGTTGCCTCTCGACCGCAAGCGTGGCGTGTTCGAGCGGGCCGCGGCCGAAATCGCCAGGGGGAACCGCGTCGGCATTGCCGCACCGGTGCTCGCCGAGCTCGCGTTTCGCGCCGAAGGCAGCCCGCAACGGGACCGGAATCTCCAGCGCCTCCGCCAGGCGCTGGACGCGTGGAAGCTCTGGCTGGTGGACACTGCCGCCGCGTTCGACTACGGCCGGATCGCCTTTGAGCTGAAGACGATCGGCCGCCCGATGGGGCAGAACGACATCATGATCGCCGCCATTGCCCTATCGACCACCCCAAGCCCAGTCCTGAAAGGGCGCGACAAACACGGCCACGGGCTATCAACACGTCTCGCCCTTTCAGGGCTTCTGTTCCGGGGGCCTCGGTCTCCCGAGGCGTTGCCCGGGCTGGTATGTTGCGGCCCCTTTTGGGTGGGAAGAAGGATTTACCGAGCCCCAGCGCCTCAAGCGCCGCTTTCCATGGTTCGCCTACCATGTGGCTTGCATGGAGTTCGGATCCCTCCATCGATTCCGTCACAAGCTGTGACGGAATTGGCCCCGGACGGACCACGCGCTCCCGTGCAGGTCGATGCAATCGGGGCGGAAGCCACAGCCAAAGCAAGCCGATCGGCCAATTCTGTCACACGCTGTGACAGAATTGGGCGCTCCCCGGCGATCACGACTTTGTTCACTCGTTCACCACTCAATCAGCTTGGCGGTGCTCACCGAGAACTCTCGGAATGACGGCCCAAATCCACAAGCAGATCGAGTCGCACGGCCTGTGCGACAATTGGGCGTCGGGGAATCACACACACCATGAGCCATGAACTACCTTCGTTCCTCGAAGACCACATCTCTCAGGTTCCGGCATTGCAGCTCCTCCAGAACCTGGGCTGGAACTACGTGACTCCCGAGGAGTCGGTTTCGCTTCGGGGCGGAAAGCGGTCGGGCGTGATCCTCGACGGGGTGCTGGTTCCCCAGCTCCGCGCGCTCAACAAGGTTCGCTTCAAAGGCGACGTGTACGAGTTCAGCGAGGGCAATATCCAGTCGGCCGTCCAGGCGCTCAAGGATGTCGTGTTCGATGGCCTGGTGAGGACCAACGAGAAGATTTACGACTTGCTGGTCCTGGGGAAGAGTTTGGCGCAGACCATCGACGGCGACACCAAGAGCTTCCCGATGCGTTTACATCGACTGGAACCCCGAGACGTTCCTGACGAACAACGTCTTCCATGTCACCGAGGAATTCGAGGTCGAACGGATCGGCAGCCACGAGACCCGGCGTCCGGATATCGTGCTCTTCGTCAACGGCATCCCGCTGGCGGTCATCGAGTGCAAGCGGCCCGACCTGAAGGACCCCATCGACGAGGCCATTTCCCAGAACCTGCGAAACCAGCGGGATGACGAGATCCCCAAGCTGTTCCTCTATTCCCAGCTCTTGCTGGCTGTCTCGAAGAACGAGGCCAGGTACGGCACCACGGGCACGGCCCTCAAGTTCTGGTCGGTCTGGAAAGAGGACGTGGATGCGGCGCTGGGTCCGCTGGTAAACACGCCGCTGAGTCCTTCGCAGAAAGACCGGCTCTTCGCCGACCGGTTCGCGTATGTGCGGACGTACTTCGACCAACTGGAGCGGCAGCCCCGAGAAATCACGCCCCAGGATCGCACCTTGTTTTCGTTGTGCCGGCCGGAGCGGCTCCTCGACCTGACGTTCAACTTCATCCTCTTCGACGCGGGCGAGAAGAAGGTGGCCCGGTATCAGCAGTTCTTCTGCATCAAGAAGATTCTTCAGCGCATTCGCCAGCGCGATGATGAAGGCCGGCGCAAAGGAGGCGTCGTCTGGCATACCCAGGGGAGCGGCAAGTCGCTGACGATGGTCATGCTGGCCAAGGCCGTCGTCCGCGAAGAGCTGCCGGATTACAAGGTCGTGCTGGTCACTGACCGGGTTGATCTCGACGACCAGATCTACAGGACGTTCCGCCACTGCGACATGGAGCCGGATCGGGCCAGGAGTGGCCGGCACCTGGCCAAGCTGCTCGAAGGCGCGAAGAGCCGGGTGGTCACCACGATCATCGACAAGTTCGAGACCGCGGTGGTCAAGTGCGACTTGCGGAACGAGAGCGACAATGTCTTCGTGCTCGTGGATGAAAGCCACCGGGGTCAGTTCGGGGCGATGCACACCCGGATGCGAAAGGCCCTCCCCAATGCCTGCTTCATCGGGTTCACGGGAACCCCGGTCAAGAAGAAGGAGAAGGACACGATCCGGCGGTTTGGCGGCTTGATCGACACCTACACGATCCGGCAAGCCGTGGAGGACAAGGCCGTCGTCCCGCTCCTCTACGAAGGGAGGGACGTCGAACAGCAGGTGGACCGGAAGACGATCGATCGGTGGTTCGACCAACTGACGGCGCGGTTGACGACCGAGCAACGAGCCGACCTCAAGAAGAAGTTCGCGACCACGAATCAACTGAACAAGGCCGAGCAGAAGGTGAAGGAGATCGCCTTCGACATCGGCATGCACTTCCGTGACAACTGGCAGGGGACACCGACAAAGCCCAACTGGTGACCCAGGACAAGTCAACGGCCTTGCTCTACAAGAAGTATCTGGACGAGTTTGGGTTGGTGTCATCCGAGGTGCTGATCTCCGGCCCCGATGACCGGGAGGGAAACGAAGAGGTCGAGGAGGAGAACCTACCGGCCGTGGTGACCTTCTGGAAGAAGATGATGGCCAAGCACGGCAGTGAAGAGCAATACAACAAGAACCTCATCAATGGCTTCAAGCACGGCGAGCGCCCGGAAATCATCATCGTCGTCGACAAGCTGCTGACCGGGTTCGATGCTCCGCGCAACACCGTGCTCTACCTGACCCGGCAACTGAAGGATCATACGCTGCTCCAGGCCATTGCCCGGGTGAACCGGCTATTCGAGGGCAAGGAGTTCGGCTACATCATCGATTATTGCGGCGTCCTCCAGAACCTCAACGACGCCTTCGACCTGTACGGGAAACTCGCCGATTTCGACCAGGCGGACCTCGAGAGCGCGATCAACGACGTGGCCGAGGAGATTCAAAAACTCCCGCAGCGGCATTCCGACCTGTGGGACCTGTTCAAGGGCATCAAGAACAAGCAGGACGAGGAGCAGTACGAGCGACTCCTTGGCGATCCGGAGTTGCGGGAGGAGTTCTACGAGCGGCTCTCCGCGTACTCTCGCAATCTGGCCGTGGCCCTGTCGTCGGTCCGGTTCATGGACGAGACACCCGTGGCGAAAGTCGAGAAATACAAGGCCGATCTCGCGTTCTTCGTGAAGCTTCGCTTGGCGGTCAAGAGGCGATACGCCGAGGTGGTCGATTTCAAGGAATACGAAGCGAAGATCCAGAAGCTGATCGACACCCATGTCACGACGGGAGCCGTCGAGAAAATCACGAGCCTGGTCAACATCTTCGACAAGGATGCGTTTCTCAAAGAGGTCGAGAAGCTGGAGAGCCTCGCGTCCAAGGCCGACACGATCGCCCACCGCACCCGGCGAACGATCCACGAACGGATGGACGAGGACCCGGCCTTTTTCCGCAAGTTCTCCGAGATGCTGGAAGACGCGATCCGGGCGTTCCGGGAGAAGCGTCTCGCCGACCGGGACTATCTGGCCAGGGTCATGGAGATCGCCGAGGCGGTCCGCACCCGGAGCGGCGATGCGCTGCCTGAGAAACTTCGGACTCACGATGTTGCCAAGGCGCTTTACGGCGTGCTGATCGAGTGTTTCGGACGCCACGCTCTGGAGGTCTCGGAGGGAAAGGAACTGTCGGCGGACGCCGCGATCCGGATCGATGAAATCATCCGAGGGGAGAAGATCGTCAACTGGACGAACAACGCGGATGTTCAGAACCGGATGAAGAACCAGATCGATGATTATCTCCACGACCTCAAGCAGGAAACGGGATTGACCCTGACCTTCGAGGACATCGACGTCATCCTGGAACGATGCCTCGACATCGCCAGGCGGAGGTACTCCGGATGATCGAGAACGGACGAGCGGGCGGCGGATACTTGCTCAGATACGGCGGGTATTCCATTCCCTTTTGCTTGAGTCTCAAGGATCGATCGAAGCTCACAATCCATGTCTATCCCGACATGCGGGTCGAAGTCCTTGCGCCCAAAGACAAGGGGTTAGACTTTATTCTCGCTAGGGTCGAACGGCGTGCCCGATGGATCGTGAAACAATGGCGGTACTTTGAACAATTCCAGCCACGGCAGCCCGAGCGCCGGTTCGTCAGCGGCGAGATGCACGTCTACGTCGGTCGCCAGTATCGGCTGAAGGTCGCGAAGGGTGTTCCGTCGGAAGTGAAGCTGATTGGTCGGTACTTCTTCGTTCAACTTCCCGATCCGAATGATCCCGACGAGGTCTCGCGGTTGCTCCAAGATTGGTATATCCGGCACGCGAAATCCCTGTTTGCTGATCGCGTAAGCTATTGGATTTCCGAGTGCCGGCCCCTCGCCATGCCGGAAGTCCCCACGGTTACGGTTCGTAAGATGGTTCGCCGCTGGGGGAGTTGCACCAAGCGCGGAACGATCACGCTCAATCTCGATCTCGTCAAAGTCCCGCTCACGTTCATCGACTACGTGATCGTTCATGAGTTGTGCCATCTGAAGATCCACAATCACAGTACCGCATTTTACAAGCTGCTTACCCGGTCGATGCCCGATTGGAGGCAGAGGAAGGAGCGTCTGGAGTCCTTTGTGAACTGAGGCCGGGGCGCTGCTGGTCATCGTGGTGTTCTCGACCAGGATCGTAGGCCGTGGAATTGTCACCACATCGGGCGAGACCGTGGGTCAGACCGAGTTCCTGGATTCGAGCAGGGGCTCAGCCCTGCACCTCGCCCAGTTTCTTCTTCGCCTTCTCGGCTTGCTTCTCGGTCATGACGCCAGCCTTAACCATCAGATCAATCTGCTTCGATTTCGGCATCGCCTCGAGCGACTTCTTCGCCTTCTGGATTCTCTGGGTCAACGAGGGCAGGGCCAGCTTGTCGCGCTTCACAGACAGCGTTCACCCCCAGACCGGTTGGATCGTGAAGCCAGGTCCCGAGCAGACTCGCCGAGTTGCGGACGCAAAGCGGAATGTGCGTGTCCCGAGAGATCCAACTGCCGTCCCAGATCCGCTTCGCGCCGTTGGTCGGAACGTAGATCCCTCGCGCGGTGTCTACCTTCAGATTCGGCTCCGAGTCCTCAATGAGCTTATAAGCATACTCGAAAACCGCCCGATCCCGCTTCCGAGTTCTCAGGTTCGGTCAGGTCCAGACAGAATCCCAGCCTGATCGTGCATGCAACCACAGGCAAGCACTCGCTCGCCCGTCGCTCGTCCTCGGCGGTCTGGTTCTTCTTCCTCTGGTACTGACGCTGTCGGATCTTCGCGAAGTTCAGGGCCCGCTTCGGCGCATACTCCCAGAAGTAGACGCCCCGTCTGAGCCAATCGTAGTCCTTCTCGCTCCACGTAAACTCCTCGATGCGATTGATGAGGCGCAGGGCGGCGGAACGTCCGGTACCGTGGTAGCCAACAACCGTACCGTGGTAGTCGTCAAAACGAGCCATCGCGTATCGGCCTCCAGCTCCAGACGACCATCCTAAACCCCCCGATGGACTCACGGGAAAGGTGACACTTGACGGACCGAGTCGGTTGCCCCATTCTCATGATCGATCACACTCGCGTTCTGCCTTGAGGCGCGAGCTGAAAACGTTTGAAGAGTGCGTCGGTCGGATCGACCGACGCACTGATCCGTCACGTGGGTTGCCGCGACACCTGCGCCTTCTTCCCTAAATGGTTCTACCATTTGACGCCGGCTGGTTTGGCCTCGCCGGCTAGCCATTCTGCAGAGTATGCTAAGGACCGCGAGGGCTTCGATCTCACTATGCACTTGTCACTCTGACAATGTAAGTGCGTACAGATTTTGGATGTTATGGTGTGCCCAAAAAGTGCCCACCAATTCATGGCATACTCCGGACCAAAACTGCTCGGGCTTGTGGCCCTTTGGGAGCATCTCGGCGAGGACTGGAACCAGCAGGAGCCGGATATCTTGGGCGAGTTGACCGATCGGATAAACGACCAACCGGGCAATGAGAAACAAGCCTGAAAGAGCCTTCTGTCATGGATAATACCACCTCGGTTCTCGACGCAGATCGCGTCGAAGCCGTTCGGGCCTGGTTCCGCGAGGACCCCTCGCGGATGACGATGATGGCGTCTCGCAAGTTCGAGGTTCCCGAACAGGCCGTCGTGGCGACCCTGATCGGCCAATGGCCGATCATCCCCCTGCGGGAGCATTGCTTCCGCGAGCTGATGGAGGCTCTGCCTGGCCTGGGAACGATGCGGGTCTTCGTCCGGAGCCGGGCCGCGGTGATCGAGTCCGTCGGGGTCTTCGGCGGGTTCTCCGAAACAGGGCCGTTCTTCAACGTCCAGACCGACACGCTCGACATGCACATCCTCCACGAAGAGATCGGCGCGATCTATGCCGTCGAGAAGCGCGGGCACGACAGCGACAACGCGACCCACTCGTTCCAGTTCTTCGACCACCGAGGGGACGCCGCCTTCAAAGCCTTCCTCTGGGAGGATTTCCCTCACGTCCCGGCGGCACGGATCGAAGCCTTCCGCACATTGGCCCAACAATTGGCCGCCCTTTGATGTTGCGCGAACGCCGCGCCTTTCGAGTTGGCGATGCCGGCGCGGCGCGTTAGAATCGATGCTGATGGCGAGCCGCAACTGATTGAGGAGGGTGTGATGGCAACCGATTCTCAAAAAACGGATGCGGGGATCGGAGACGCTGTTTCGGTTCCGCCCGGGTACTATACATATTACAAGTATGACCCCGAGCTTGCTCGACTCCTCAAAGAGCGCCAAGACGCGGTTGAGCGAATCGTCGCTCAACGCAAGCCAGAACTCATCCACCAGGGCATCGAAGCGTACAAGCGCGATCTGCTGCGACTGCTCGCGGAGAATCGACACCGGCAACTCGTTGCCTACCGGGGGAATGAGCTGGTCGCCTTCGGGGTCTCGGACCGTCAGTCTGCGAAGAAGGCTCGCGAAGAAAGGCTTCACGGACCGGGGTGAGCTGTTTATTACCAGCATTGCACCGTTGGACGTCGATGAAGACGATGAACTCGACCGTTAACGTCTTGACTCCAACCTCGGCCCTGCCGTGATCACAATACTCCGCGGTTCCTTCCTCCGCAATAAGGAGATCGAGGTCCCATCGGACCGCATCGATCTTCGTCCGCCCAAGATCATCGTCGGGATCAGCCTGACTCTCGTCGGCGAGGAATATGCTTTTTCGCAAGGTGTGATCACGCTACCTGCGATCCTCGATACCGGCTTCAATCGCATCCTCGAGATCGACGAGTGGCATCTGGTCCACTGGGCAGGCCTCCACAAGGAGCATCTGGAATCGATCGAGAAATACAAATCCCATGAGGGAAGAAAGTACGATCTGTGTGGGGCAAACATCTGGCTTCATCGGACGCCTTACGAGAGATCGCGGACTCCACCAGCCAGATCGCCCGTTCTCCTGGGACGCAGCCGCCAGGTACGGGTCATGGCTCCCATCGGCAAGCCAAACCCGCGGCTCCCTCTCCTCGGCCTGATGGCTTTAGTCGAAAATAATCTACAGGTGTTGATTGATGGTGAGAACTCTCGTTTTCGAGTCTACAAGTCGCTCAGAATGTCACTGGCAGACTTATATCGGGATTTCTTCGCCTAAGCAACTCCGCGGAATCGATTTGACGTCGCCGGGCTTGGCGAAACGGCGCGTTCCGGAAATCCAGCTTGGGTTTTCGAGTCGTCGATAAATGATGATTGAAATTATACTAATTTATATTTCGTCATGAATTGCGCGTGTCCGAAAATGTTCACAGTCGTGATCCCCGGGCCTGCCACCTGTTGCTCACCTGTTCCTGAGGTGAGGCGCGGACCATCGCGGTGAACGTTTCCGTACGCGCCCTCCTGTACACCTGCGCCGCCCAACCCTGGCTCGAGAATCCGCCTTCCGCCCCTTCCGGGGGCGACCGGTGAGGGGTGTCCGGTTTTCCGAGAGATCGTGAGGCCCTCGTCAAGTGGTTTCTGCGGAGTCGCATGGAGACGAAAAACGCCCAGCCTGTCGAGTCGGCGATTGCGGCGGAGTGCGACGGCGGTCACTCCCGCCGCCGCGTCTTGTCCTGGTCGATCCCGTTGAGCTCGGCTGTGGAATAGCGGCCGAAGTCGTCCTCGGAGTAAGGAGCCTCCTCGGGGTTCTCGCGGAGGTCGCGCTTCCATTGCCTGCGCCGGCGCTGGGTGCCGGCCCGCTTGATCTCCCGTTTGTTCTGACGCTGCTCACGCTTGGTGGGTTCCATGGTCCACGCCTCCGGATCGCCGGTGGCCCTCCGCGAAGTGCCGGTCGAGCCAGGCGACAAGATCTAGAGCGTATCGCGACGGGTCAGGTTCGAATTCCAGGGTATGGTGCCCCTCGGGATACTCGATGACCTGTCGGTCCGCTGAGGCCAGTTTGTGGAAGTAGTCCAGAGTTCTCCGATTATCGACGATCCGGTCCTGCCCGGCTAGCATCAAAAGGGCCGGCTGACGGATCCGGGCGTGGCAACGGCTCACCAGCCGATCGATGATGAAGCTGGCGGCCAGCAAGCCGGCGGTTCCCTCGCGGAGGCTGAGCGGGTCGGCGGCGATGAATGACTGGCCCTCCGGATTGGCCGTGAACAGCGCCGGGTCGGACAGAGGGATCGGGAAGGTCTTACGGCGGTTCGTGAGAAAGGCCCACGCGATCTGGAGCCGCTCCTTGCGGGACACTCCGACCCGCGGGTGCAACCCGGGGCAAATCAAGGCGACACCGTCGACCAGTTCCGGGTGCCGGGCCGCGATGATCGTCACGAGCTTTCCCCCCCAACTGATCCCGGCCAGGACCGTGGGCAGCCCCGGGTGCTCGGCGCATGGCCCGGAGCCACTCGACGAGGTCCTTGATCAGCCGGCTGGCCGATGGTGTGTGGCCCCGATCTCGTTGGTTGGCTCCCGATCCACGGCGATCGGGAAACGCGGCGTTGTATCCGGAGGAAGCCAGGGTCTGCCCCAGCCGTAAATACCAGCCGGAGTGGCTCTGGACGCCGTGCACAACGACGACCTGGCCTCGTGCGGGCCGGTCCCCGTCCCAGACCGCGACGTGCAAAGGATAGCCATCGGAGGCGGTGAAAGTCCGGACGACGCATACCGGCTCAGTCATACCGAATCTCCCGGCTCTCAACGGTCATCGCCTCGAGTGCGACGGTGTCGACCGCGACACCAAGCCCCGGACCCTCCATCGGCCGCGCCCAGCCGCCATAGCCGAAGGTGAGGTCCTCGCGGGTGAGGTTCGTCGAAAGGATGTGCCGGTCGTAGGAGCCCTCGACATATCTCAGGCCGGCGACCCGGCCGGCGACGTGCCGTCCCGCGGCCGAGAGCAGCGCCGTCTCGCCCGGGTGACAGCCGAGCTGCACGCCCAGGCCCGAGCGCTGGGCCAGGGCGATGATCCGCAGCGAGGGAAGAATCCCACCACATTTGGACAGCCGGACATTGAACAGATCGGCCGTCTTCCGGGCCACTGCGGCCTCGGCGTCGGGGTAGCCGCAAAGCGATTCATCGAGCATCACGGGGACGTCCAGCCGGCCGCGCAGGTCGGTCAGACAATCGATCTCGGCGTGCGCGACGGGCTGCTCCAGCGCCGTGGGTGCGAAACGCCTCAAGGGCTCGATGCGCTCGACCAGCTCGGATGCGGTCCACGCCTCGTTGGCATCGAGCCGGATGTCCATCCGGCGTCCGAGGATTCTCCTCAAGGCGTGGAGCCGACGCGGATCATCCTGTCCTCGAGTGCCCACCTTCACCTTCACCTGATGGAAGCCATAGATCCGGATCTTCACAGCCGTCCGCCATTCGCCGAAAGTGGACTCGGCTGTGATGGCCCCGCTGTACGCGCACGCGTTGCGGCGTCGCGAACCGATGAACCCCCTCGACCGCGGCCAGCTCGACTGCACGGCCCACCGGCTCGCCGAACCGTCGGCCGAACGCGTCTAGCACCGCCAGCTCCAGGGCGCACCGCGAGGCGTTGCCCGCCATGCCCCGCGGATCCGCTTCGGTCTCCGGCAGCCGGAGCGCCTCGAGGCGCTGCACCACCTCGCGAAAATCGACCGGCTGGCCGATCGCACGCGCCCAGTCGTGCGCCGACAGAACACCGAACGTCGACGCCACGGTCTCACCCGTGACGTACGGCCGAGGGACTCCCTCCCCGTAGCCGACCTGGCCGTCGGCCAGCTCGACGCGCACCACTAGGTTCTCGCTGACCGACCGCTCGAACGAGGCGTGCTTCACCACCTTCTTCAAGGGGACCGCCACGTGGTAGAGCTTGAGACCGGCGATCCTCATCGAGGAGTCTCGGCAGCAGCAGCCTTGGGGCGAGTTGCCGCGGGCATATCAGGCTTCATCTCGACTTTCTTGGCCCGGAACGCCGCTTCGAGAAGCGCTGGGGTCGTCTCGGCCGAGAAGCCTTCGACGACGGCGACATCCAGTCCACGGCGCTGGACGACATAGAGCTGGTCCCCAGCATTCCGCCAGATGGTGTCGTGGGTATCCCGCCTCGGGCGCGGGAGGTCGTCGACCTTGGAGGTCTGGTATCGGATGTAAGAGGCGGTAAACTCCCGTGCGTCATCTTCACTGTCCCAGGTCGAGAGCCAGACGAGGGCCAGCCGATCCTTCGGCCCTTCGAAGACGGCGTAGCGGTCGCCGTCCCAGCCGGCCGCGGCCGACTTGCCACCGTGCTTGCGGAGGAGTACCAGCAGTTGCATCTCTCCCAGCACGTTGCGGCCTAGCTCTTTCCACCCCTCGCCCGGCTTCAAGGTCCCCAGATCGATCGACATGGGCCGATCGGGGTGTGTCAGGAACTTCTCGGGGTGGAGGATCTGCTCGGTCGAGAGGGGTAAGCTCCGATAGGCCTCATCGATCGCCTTCCAGCCGCCGTCGTTGGTCAGCTTCGCACAGAAGACCACGCCCTTCATGTAGGGAAACAGCATCGATTCAGAGATGATCGGCGGGGCCTGGCGCAGACTCTTGCCGCCTCCGAGGAACGGGAGGAATGATGACATCAGGCTGAAGGTCCAGTCCAGGCTCTCGGCGGGCATTTTCACGACCTCTCTGCCCTCCCAGTCTTCCATGCCCGCCCCTAACATGGTCAAGGTCGCCTCGCCCTCGATCAGCGCGGAGAGCGCCAGGGAACGGTCGTCATCCTTCTTGACGGACTTGTCCAGGGCATCGAGGTCATAGTGTTGATCGGCCAGGGCATGGGTCAGCTCGTGGGCGATAACGGTCTTGTTCTCGTCCTTGTCGAACGTCTCGGCTTTGCCGAAGAGTCGCTCGAGGAACGAGCGAGACTTCTTGGCCTCGGGTTTCTTGGGCTCCTCGATCAGGTGCATCGTCTTGGTCTTGGGGTCGTAAAACGCGGCAACCTCTTCGGAGTAAACCTGGGCGAGGGTCTCCTTGAGGTTGAAGCTGCGAGGCAGCAGCCCGAACGCCTTCATGGCCATCTCGTTGGCGCGAAACTCCTCGGGCGTCATGTCTTCCTCGAGCTCCTTGAGGAGCAACGCCTTGAGGTTCTCGCGCTTGGTGACGTCGCGCTTGACTTCGTGCAGGAACGGGATCTTGCGCAGCTCGGGGAGGATGTGCTCGAACCCGCGCTTGTAGCGAACCACGGCCTCGGTGAGTTGCCCCTGGTCGGCCAGACGATCACCCTCGGCAAGGAGTTTGGCACCGGTACGGACGGGCGAATCCTGGTCGTCGCCCAACGCCGTGAGAGGGAAGGCGGCGAACAGGATCAGGATGATGAGCATGAAGGCCGGGAAGGGGCGGCATGTTTCGAAATCCTTGTCAGTGAGGACCGAAGGGGAGCGGGACGAGGGTTGGATCTCATCGAGGAAGAGCGGCCGCCCTCGGCGCCATGGTACCGAGCCGTCGATTCGTCGGCGAGGTACTCCGGCCTGGCCTGGCCGGCGGACGGATCGCCTCCTCCGGTGAGGGCAACCCGCACTTCAGGAGCAACCGGGCCGCATGCACTCGGACTTCGTTGCTATTCTGCGGCCCGTTCGGCTTACGAAGCTGTGCGTGGAGGTCGTCGGAGAGTAAGTTGAGGATCACCGTTTCCGGCAAACCGAGCTTGCGGACCTCGCGGACCCGCCACGCCACGGTTTTGCTGTAGATCCAGGCTTTGCTGCGGGCCCGCGCGAAACTCGCGGGGTCCATTTGGTAGTCGAACTTCCTGCATAACTGATCGATCTCCATCCCGGCCTGATTGCCGAATCGGTTGACGGCCTCTTGGAGCTCCTGGTGGAACTGGACGCGCTCTTCGTACAGCTTCCGACGGTCCTCGGCCTCCTGCTCTTCGATCTGGTGAGCGCGCTCGGCCTTCTTTAGTGCGGCCTCCTCACGGAACTGGCGTTCGGACTCTTCCCGGGAAGGCAGCGGCGGCTCGGTGGGGAGCACGATCGGCGGGCTCGGCGGCGCAGGTGAGGGCGCCGATGGGACGCCCGGTTGGACTCCGGCCGCGGCGGTCTCGACTCGGGGCGGGTCCGTTGCCGGCCGGGTCGCCGCCGGCGAAGACTGAGCGATCGCGGCCGTCCGGGAAGCGGTCCCTCCGAAAGTCGTATCCGCCGGATCCGTGGTCGTCGGATCCGGGTCGTCAAACGGAGACCGCGCCGAATCCGCCGGCGCCTTCACAACCGCAACGGGCTCAAGCTCACGCGGCGAGGGCACCGGAGGAGAAACCGCCGGACCGGCGGCGAGGGGCGAGGTTGACGTGACGCCGGCTGGCCGCGGCGCGGGCCCTTCGACCGGTTTCGTTGTCGTCGCGATGGCCTCCACTTTCGGCGTGTCAACTCCTGAGTGCCCCGCGGAGGGAGCGGGAGCCGCTACCGCAGTCCCTTGCGCCGGGACGGACGCCACCGAAGTCGAGGCCGGCGTGATGGGAGGTTCGGGCCGGATTGGACCCCGTTGATCGGCTTCCAGTCGCTTCTGCTCCTCCCATCGCTTCAGCATGTCCCTCGCAACCATCTCGGCTTCGGTGCGGACTCCCTCGCTGATGCGGTAATAGACCACACCGCCGATGAGCGTGAAGATCACGATCGCCCCCATCAACAACACCCAGGGCAACCGGGCCGTGCGATACTGGACGACCACGACCGCTTGAGTCGGATCGGGTGTCTTGAGCACTTCGTCGATTCGCTCGACTTCGAGCAGGCTCTCAGGGATTTGACTCATGGCAATTCGCTCACTCGCCCGAGGGTAGCCGACGCGGGGACCTGATCCTTCCACACGACTTGTCTGCCAATCCGATCGCGTTCCATTCGATCGGCGCAGACCGAGACCATCCGAATTATCCTACCAGGATTATCGGATTTCCACACGCCCTTTGACCGGATCATCGGCCATCTGGTGGCTAAAACGGAACATGCCTTCTGATCCATACCCATGTCCAGTGGCCGATCAGCCCATGGCAGGCAGGGGCGGTGGCAGCACTGGATGGGGCCGTAGCTCGGGGTCTTCCATGGTCACGGGCTCTGTGCCAGTCTCGGCCTGAGCCATCGGCCAACCTTCCAGTCGGACTTCGCTCCCCTGGACCGCCACGAAGGGACAGGGCGGATAATCAATCCAGCTTCCGCTGTTCAGATAATGGACGCCGTCGCGGACGGCGACCAGCGACAGGTGAGTGTGCCCGCAAGTGACGTACCGGAATCCCCGGCTCCGGGCGTATTCGATGGCCCGGCTCTCGACGAGCTGGCTATTCCGCTGCCATCGCTTCGAGATCCGCCGGATCCAGCGAGCCGCACGATGAGGCATGTACTTCTGGATGTAGTAGAAAATACCGCAGGCGATCTCGGTGAACCAGGGATAGGCCGTCGTGAACGTGTCGAACTGGTCCCCGTGGAGGATCAGGAGCCGGATCTGCTGGTTGTCGAAGACGTATTCGTCCAGGATCTCGACGCCGACGATATGGCTGATGATGTCGATGGGGCCGTCGTGGTTGCCGCGGACCCAGACCAGCCGGAAATCGTCGCGATCCGAGTTGCGCCGGATGATCTTCAGACAGGCGAAGTGTCGCTTCGTCAAGCGCTTGAAGTTCAGGTCGTCGAAGATATCCCCGTTGATCACCAGCTCGTGACAGTGCTGGACGGCCCAGGTCAGGAATTCTTCGAGCAGCTTGGCCTGGCAGACGTCGCTTCCCAGATGCAGGTCGCTGATCACGATGCAGTCGTAGTAAGGCTCGCCCTTGGTCTTGGATGGGTTCGGGGGAGTCTCCATCGGTCGGCTCCGGTGATCTCGGACAGGGAGAAGGCAGACGAAGCGGTGTTGTCCGCCCCACGATCCTGGAATCCAGTCGCTCTCCCGGTCAGGTCGCCCCGGCAGGGACCGGCGGCCACCCGGCGTAGTACGCCATCCCGGGATAATCGCGGACGAACCCCAGTTCGATCAGCCGGGCGGCCGCCGGGCTCTCCGCTGCGGGCACGCTATTATACAACTCGACCTTGAGGATGCGTCGAGCGGGTCCGGTTAAGGTCGTGAGAAGCTTCAGTGCGGAATCGATGTCGGCCTGGGAAGCCCAGGGGAGTCCGGTCAGGCGCTTGCCGTACGCTTCGACGATCAGAACGGGCCGTCCGTCGCGGATCGCCAGGGAATTCCCGGCACGCGCGGCAGGCGAGCGACTCCGCCGTCGAGCAGCTCCACGTCCAGGGGTGCGCCGCGCCGTACAGGTTCGCCGGATCAACCGTGGATACCAGGATCACGGGTGTCGCCGTTGCGGGCTGCGCCGAAAGCCGTGCCAACTCGGCGGCGGCCTCCTCGGTCGCATACTGGACCCCGGACAGGCCCTCGACGAAGTATCCACGCCGGAGCTCGCCACGCCACTCGGCGCGGGCCAGGATCGGAGCCAGGTCGCCCCAGGTCGGCGCTGAGCGATCGAGGGCAGCCACTTCACGCGTCAGGACACCGTATCGCTCCAGCAGGACAGAGGCCCAGGCCAGGAGCCGGCCTTCGGCATCGTTCGTGGGATCGCCCAGCCGCGACCAACGACCCTCGGGCTGGCTGGCGATCGATCGCCGCGGGCGGATCCGTAACGATCGCCCACTGCGAAGGTGTGATGCCGCCTCGGTCAAGGCCAGAAGCGTGGAATCCGCGCCGGGCGCACCGGATCGAACCGGTCATTCGTCACCAGGCCTCGAAGCATCAGGCCGGACAGCGCGCGGCGCACCCGCGACGGCTCGAGGCCCGAGACCCGCGTCAGGTCGGCTGCGAAGCTCGCACCTCCCCGCTCCAGCAGCTCCAGAACCCGAGCCTCGTCGCTGGAGAGATCCCCGAGTTCGTGCGCGCCTTCGATCTGCCCCGGGAAATCTCGGAGGAAGAAGGCCACTCGCGGCTCGATGGTCGCGGGCTTCCGCTCATCCGAAGATTCGGCGCCAGGCCCGGGTTTCCCAACCCCGCCCTCAACCCGCCACAGCCAGGTCCCCCGGTTGAGCACCTCGTCGAGCCAGGCCGGACGGTAGCCCTCGACCCGCCTGGGTAAGACCTCGCTCTCCCAGAGCCGTGCCGGCATGGCGTAGCCCTGGAGCTGTTGCAGCACCGTCTCGACGAACGCCGGGCCCTCGCCACGGGTCGATGGATGAACGTGTTGCCATCGGAGCAGGAAGTCGGCGAAGGTCTCCGGCGAGACGGCCAGGCTCTCTCGCCGTCGCGCCGCGACGGTCGCGCGGCGGATCTCGGCCAGGTTGTCGCGCTCCGCCCATTGCGATTCCTCCGACCCGTCCGGCCCATCCAACCGGATCCCCTTCCCCTCCTCGGCCCAGCGTTCCAGCAGCTCGGTCGCCTCGGACGGGGAGATGGGATAGCGGGCCGTCAGGTCGGCCAGGCCGATCAGCGCATGAGTGCGCAAAAACCGCTCGACGATCGTCATGCGGGCGGCCTCGGCCGGCAGCGCGGGCGAACCTCCGTCCGGGCCGTGAGACAGTCCGCCCCAGCCCGCGGTAGGGAACGCGTCGCGATAAATCGACAGCTCTTCCGTCATAATCCATCGCGATGGCTCGGCCGTGCCGACGAGCTCGATGAGGATGGCCCGGCCGGAGTTCTGCAGTTCCGCGAGGAAGGCGGTCATGGGACCGGAGAGTTCAGCCGCCGTCAGGTCACCGAGCCGTCGGAGGTGCTCGGACATCTCCTCCGGGGTGCGCGGGGGCTGGCCGAGCCGGCGGAGCCGGTTGTCCACGCGGCCGATCGCCTGGGGATCCAGCCAGTCGGAGAGGTCCCCGCCACGCAGCAAGGGGCCGAGCAGGTCCTCGTCGACCACCGACGTCGTCGGCTGCCGATCGCTGCGCTTCGGCTGGTCCCACTCGTACACGTGGGCCGCGGTGAAGGCGAAGATCAGCTCGGAGGTGAGCGGCGAGGGGATCTCCGCCTGTTGAACGGACCACACGGATCGATCCGTTCTGGATCGCGTCGAGGAACGCGCGGACCCGGGGTAGGTCGAGGTCATCGTCGAGGCATTCGCGGTACGTCTCCAACACGATCGGGAAATCGGGGAACTGCCGCGCGACCTGCAACAGGTCCTTGGCGCGAAGGCGCTGGAGCCAGAGCGGCGTACGCTTCGCCGGATCGGGTCGAGGCATCAGCAGGGCCCGGGCCGCGTTCTGCCGGAACCGCAAGCCGAACAACGCAGTGTCCGGGAGCTCCTCGCGGATCAGATTCTCGGCCAGTTCGGCGGTCAAGCCGTCGAAGAGGTCCAGCGGCGGCTCGTCCAGCTTCGGCAGCCGGAAGAGCAGGCCGTTGTCGCCATGCAGGCAGGCGGGGGTCAGACCGAGCCGTCGGCGGATCCGACCGAGCAGGGCGAGCTTCAACCCGAGGTGCAGCGTGCCGCCGAACGGCGTGAGGACGGCCAGTCCGAGCTCACCGGACTGGTCGGGGAACGCTTCGATCAGGATCGTGCGATCGTCGGGCACGACGCCCGCCAACCGTTGCTGACGGGCGAGGAATTGCCGGATCATCCGCGCGGCCGTTGCCTCGAGCCGGCATTCGCTCTCCAGCCAGGGGAGTAAGTCGGGGTCGTCGAGACGTTCCGTCAGCTCGCGGGAGAGCACCCCAACCGCCTCGCCCAGCTCGGGCGAGCGTGAGGCCGCTTCCCCATGCCAGAAGGGCATCACGCCCGGATGGCCTTCCGCCTTGCCGACCACCACGCGATGAGCCTCGATGGCCTCGATCCGCCAGGCCGAGTTGCCCAGGATGAACGTCTCGCCGACCCGTCGCTCGAACACGAATTCCTCGTCCAGCTCGCCCAGGCGCGGCCCTCCGTCTCCCAGATACACCGGGAACTGACCGGTATCGGGGATCGTTCCTCCACCGACGAGGGCCAGATGCGCGGTTCCTGGCAGCGCCGCTAACCGGTTGTGGATCGGGTCCCAGGCGACTCGGGCGCGCAGGTCGCGGAGGCCCGGGGTCGGGAATCGCCCAGAGATCAGCCGGAGCACGCTCTCGAACGCCTCGGCCGTGACGTCGTGAAATGGATAGGCGCAACGGACCAGGTCGAACAGCGCGGGGACGTCCCACGGCTCCATGGCCACGCACGCGACCACCTGCTGGGCCAGGACATCCAGGCATCCCCTCGGCACACGCAGGTACTCGATCTCCCCCTGGAGCATGGCGCGGCACAGGGCCGCCGATTCGAGCAGGTCGGCCGGGGTCTTGGCGAGCAGCCGCCCCCGGCTCACGCCGTGCACCACATGCCCCGCCCGGCCCACGCGCTGGAGCCCTCGCGACACGTTCCCCGGCGATTCCACCTGGCAAACCAGGTCGACCGCTCCCATGTCGATGCCCAGCTCCAGCGAGGCCGTCGCCACCACCGCCGCGAGCTCGCCGTTCTTCAGAGCTTCTTCCGTGGCCCGGCGCTCGTCCAGGCTCAGGCTCCCATGATGAGCCCGGAACGCGCGGACCGCCTCGCCCTCCCCATCGGTGACGGCCAGCTCGTTGAGCCGGCTGGTCAGCTTTTCGACCGTCCTCCGATTATTGGTGAAGATGATCGTCGAGCGATGCGCGCGGACCAGTCCCGCCAGCTTGTCCTCGATCGCCGGCCAGATCATGCCGGCGCCCGGCAGCCGATCGGGGTTGGCCGGCCAGATGACGGACAGATCCAGGTCGCGCCGTCGGCCGGCATCGATGACGGTGACGGGCCGTGGTTCGAACGACGTCATGGTCTCAACTCGCCGGAGTCCGCCGAGATAGCGCGCGACTTCCTCCAGCGGCCGCTGAGTCGCCGACAGGCCGATCCTCACGAAACTCGCCGGATTGATGGCCTCGAGTCGCTCCAGCAGCAAAGCCAGGAACACCCCGCGCTTGTTGCCGCAGACCGCGTGGATCTCGTCGACGATCACGTGCGAAACCCCGCGGAGAATCCTTCTGGCCTGGCTGGTCAGCATCAGGTGGAGCGATTCGGGCGTGGTGATCAGGATGTCCGGCGGTTTGCGGACCATCCGCGCCCGCTCGGGGCTCGGTGTATCTCCGCTCCGGACCGCGACGCTCAGCGCGGGCAGAGGCGTGCCCATCGCCTTCGACCGGGCCAGGATGCCTTCCAGGGGAAACTGGAGGTTGCGCCAGACGTCCTGATTCAACGCCTTGAGCGGAGAGAGGTAAAGGATGCGGACGCCTTTCTCCAGCCGAGGAGTCCGCCAGAGGTGGTCGAGTGCGGCCAGGAACGCGGCCAGGGTCTTCCCCGACCCGGTCGGCGCCACAATCAGGGCATTCTGCCCCGAAGCGATCGCCGGCCAGCCCAGCCGCTGCGCAGGCGTCGGCTCGCCGAACTGCTCGCGGAACCACGACGCCACCGCCGGATGGAACCGGTCGAGCACATCATCCGCACAATCGCTGGCTCGATCCATGGGGCAGAGGCACCTCTGGAACCGGGGACGTGTTCCGCGAGAAGTTTCACACCACTCGATTTTCCCTCACGCATCGTCGGCTCGCAAGGGATTCTCTATACAAGAGTTTACATGGCGAAGGATCGTGGCCAGAAGCATTCCCCAGGAGTCGCCGACCGCTGCGTTCCCGAATTCGCGCGGCAGAGGCTTCCCGGTGACTCCGGCGCCGGCAACTGGGTGCCAAGAGAATCGAGAGTCGTCGGCGATCACCACCGCACCGTCTGGGGGCGGTGGCTTGGACCGATTCCGAGAGTCCCTACTCCGGACCGGCGGGACGTCCGGATCCGGCGTGGGTTCTGGGCGGGGCCGGCTGTGAGCCGGGCCGGACTTGCCGAGAATTGTGGCACAAAGTGGCACTCGGTGATCACTTTTGGCCGCGGCGCCCTCTCCGATCCCCATGGCCCCCAGCGAGTTCGGGCCGAGTCCCCAAATCGCTGTGCCGGGCCCGGCCGCAGACGGTCGCACATGGTCCATATTATTCAGTATGCCTCAGGTTTGATGATCCGTTAATGCACCTATCGCGGATTCCGGGGCGTTTGGCTCCGGAACTCTCGGTCACAGAGGGAGATAAAAAAATCCAAAAATTCTGAACACTGGGCTACTCGAATGACCAAATTGGCCCCAACTGAGGGGGAAGCGGCGCGGGTCGGATCGTCGCACTCCCCAGGTTTCCCGCACCCGCCGCGCTGAGATCGGTGGTGCTCGACGAGGCGTCTCGGATTTTCTGGATCGGGTTGGGGTGATTGTGACGACGACGTTCCACTCCGACCGCCGGGTGGCCATCGATGGGACGGGGATTCCTTTAACGTGAACATCGGTCACGTTGGACAGGATCTGTCCCAGCTCGCCGTTATGCTCGGGTTGGATCGATCGGCGAACGTCGCGTGAGTGCGGGGCGTGGTCCGGTTTCTCATGCTCGGCGGTTGCCCGCATGAGGGCGAATGCGCAGCCCGGAGGGATCCCGACGGCCCCGGCGGGTGCTCGACACGAAGGTCGAGACCACGAAAATTGTGCCCAGCGATTTATTGACCGGTCCAGGTGACAGATGTATCCCGATGCGCGAGACGGGGTGATGGAGTGCTTCATTGGCGCGTGAGCAATCGGCATGCGATTACGGTCGCTGCGGGTCGATGATGCGCTCACGCGCCGTGGGACGTCCGAAGTCCTGATCTCGCGTCGCTGCACTCACCATGATCGCGAACCCAGCCGCCATTCCGGGGATGTCGTAATGCCCAGAGATGACACGGGAAAGGTGCTATGCCCCAGAGAATAAGGAGCCGATGACGAGGGCCCACCCTTGATTTCGTGTTAACATTGAGGTTAACTAACCATGGGGAAGCATAGGGGAAGGGGTCAAGCCGAGACTCCCCCTCCAAGGCCACCGCGGCCACGACCGATCCACCACGGGGGTCCGGTTCGCGATGTCGTTTTCGCGGTTCGGAATGACGGATCGTCACCCGCGAAGGAGTTCCTGGAGAGTCTCTCAGTTTCGGATCAGGACAAATTCAACGCGCTCTTCATCTGGATGGCGGAGCGCGGCGAGATCCACAATACCGAGAAGTTTCGGTTCAACGTCGGCGAGGCGACCTGCAAAGTGGGCAATCGAAGTCAGACTTTTCCCATCGCAGAGTTCAAGATTCATTCGGGAAGTGGCCAACGAATCATGGCTTACCTTCAGGGCAGACAATGGGTCCTGACGCACGGCTTTCGCAAGGGCGAAAACCTGAACGTTCAAAAGAAGCGGGCCGAGCGGATTATCTGCGAGGATCTGGATGGCCAGAACCTTGCTCAGCACAGTTGAAGGAGTTTTTTCCTTGGACCTAATCGATCAAATCGCGGGTTCGCCGGAGAGGATGAGGGACTTCCAGCGCGAGCGCCTGGCGACGGAGATCACCGAAGTCATCTCGCGGATCATGGATGACCAGGGCGTGAGCCGCGCCGAGCTGGCCTCGCGCCTGGGAAAGAGCCGGGCTTACGTGACGAAGATGCTGCGCTACGGGTCCAACCTGACCGTCCATACCATCGCCGATGTGTTCACGGCCTTGGGCCGAACGCCGCGCCTGGTCAACCGACCACTCTCCGTGTCGAGCCCGCCTCTGGTCGTCATGGAGAGACCGTGCGATTCCTCGAAGATGTCGGGAGCGGATCTCAGGAATGTTGGGAGCATGAAGAAAACCCGAAACCAGGCCTGACCCCGAATGGCCTGCGAATGGCCCGAGGGCTGGGCCTGCGACCTCGTACCCAAGCCCCTCATCGTCGCCCGCTTTTTTGCCAAGGAGCAAGACGCCACTACGAAGCTGGAGGCCGAGGTGGAAAGCGTCACCGCCCTCATTGCCGAGCTGGTGGAGGAACACGGTGGCGACGAGGGCGCCTTCTCCGAATTCGACAAGGTGAACAAGGCCAGCGTGACGGCCCGCCTGCGGGAGCTGGAGGGGCTTTTCGCATCCGACCAGGAGGCGAAGGACGAGGCGGCGTTGCTCAACCGCTGGCGGAAGCTCAGCAATGAAGAGGCCACCCTCAAGACGAAGCTCAAGGACGCCGAGGCCGATCTGGACGCCAGGGCATACGCGAAATACCCTACGCTCACCGAGGCCGAAGTCCAGGCTTTGGCGGTGGATGACAAATGGCTCGCGGCGCTCGATGCGATGATCCACGGCGAGATGGACCGCATCAGCCAGGCGCTGACCCAGCGCGTCAAGGAGCTGGCGGATGCGGTACGAATCCCCATTGCCGACGCTGACCGCCCGCGTCGCCGAGCTGGAGAGCCAGGTGAGCGGGCACCTGGAAAGGATGGGTTTCGCATGGAGCTGACACCCGCAAATACCTACGACGAACTCCTCCAGCGGATCGCGACGACACTGGAGACCGGCCGCGCGCAAGCGGTCCGGGCCGTCTCCGCCTACAACCTCGAAACCTACTGGCGGGTCGGACGGGATCGTCGAGTTTGAACAGGGCGGCAAGGCCAAAGCCGAATACGGGGCCGGCCTTATCCCACGACTGGCCAAGGATTTAAGGCTCCGCCATGGGAGGGGTTTCAGCCTCAGCAATGTCAAAGCGATGCGGAAGTTCTACCTCGTCTACCCAAAAAGCCAGACGCCGTCTGGCTTTTTGAGCTGGTCCCATGTCGTCGAACTCCTCAAGATCGACGATCCCCTCGAACGCGCCTTCTATGAGAAGCAGAGGGTGATCGAGCGCTGGGCCGTTCGGGAGTTGCAGCGGCAGAGGGAAAGCGGCCTGTTCCTGCGCCTCGCCGCCAGCAAGGACAAGGCGGGCGTGCTTGCAGCTCGCCGCCCAGGGGCAGATCGTCGAACAACCCATCGACCTGCTGCGCGAGCCATACATCTTCGAGTTCCTGAAGATTCCCGAAGTGGCCGCCCTCTCCGAAACCGAGCTCGAAACCCGGCTGTGCAATCACCTCCAGCAGTTCCGCCTCGAACTCGGCAAGGGCTTCACCTTCGTCGGCCGGCAGTATCGCGTCACCATCAACAACACTCACTACCACGTCGATCTCGTTTTTTACCACCGCATCCTCCGCTGCTTCGTGCTGATCGACCTCAAGATCGACGATGTCCAGCACGGTGACATCGGCCAGATGAACCTCTATCTCGGCTACTTCGCCGCCGAGGAGAATGTCGAGGGGGATAACCCGCCGATCGGAATCATCCTGACCCGGCACAAGGATGAACTGCTCGTCGAGTACGCCACCTACGGCATGAACAGCCAGCTTATCGTGCAGAAGTACCAGCTCTACCTGCCGAACCGCGAGGAACTGCGGCGAGAACTGGAGCTCACGCTGGCGGAGGTCAAGGAATGAACATGCCAGCGAAGCCCGGTTATAAGCAATCCGAGGTCGGCGTCACCCTCAATGCCCCAGATCACCAGCCGGGTCGCCGAGCTGGAGGCGAAAGTCGCCCGCCATCTCGAAAGGATGGGGTTCCTGACATGACCGACTCCGATAGCGATCTCCCCGAGCACGACGTATCGGCCATCATGGCTCTCGCCGCGCAGATTCAGGAGCTGAGCGAGCGGGCCGTCGTCGAATATACGCCCGTGGTGGAGGCGATCCTTCGCGCGGGCAACCGCGATGTCCAGCTGATCGAACGGACCCTCGACGGTTTGCTTGATTTCTGCGGCTATGACCCCGCTGTGGAACTCTTCCGGAGATTATGCCGGCACTACTGGGACATCGATCCCGTCGCCACGGCCGAATATATCCAGATCTACCGGAAAATGTGGGATCCCGAGTCCTTGCCGGAGTCGGAGGAATCCGCATGAAGAAGGCAGCGATTCCCAAAAGTTACAAGCATACCGAGGTGGGGGTGATTCCGGAGGAATGGCTGGTCACTTCGCTAGTGGGGCGGGTTACCGTCCTTCATGGCTTTGGATTCCAGAGCCAATACTTCAAGCCTCTCGGCAAATACCGCTTGACCACGCCAGGTCATTTTTACGAGGCCGGAGGCTTCAGAGATATCGGCAACAAACAGAAGTTTTACGATGGGCCCTTGCCAGACGGCTACGTGCTCAACGAGGGTGACTTGATCGTGGCGATGACCGAACAGGCGGATGGCCTGTTAGGAAGCGCCGCGATGGTTCCGAATGGTGGAACTTATCTCCACAACCAACGACTCGGCAAGATCAAGGTTACGTCCCCTGAAATCAGCCGTCGATTTCTATATCGCGTCTTCAATTCCAATGCCTTTCGAACCGAAAATGCGCGAGACGGCGGCGGGGACGAAGGTGAAGCACACATCGCCGACGAAGCTGCTCGAGATTCCCGTCGCCCGACCGCCCACGAAAGCCGAACAAGAAGCCATCGCCGAGGCGTTGAGCGATGCGGATGCCCTCATCGAATCGCTGGAGCAGCACATCGCCAAGAAGCGCCAGATCAAGCAGGGCGCCATGCAGGAAATGCTCACCGGCAAGAAGCGCCTGCCGGAGCATGAAGTCAAGCCTGGATACAAACAGACCGAGGTGGGGGTGATTCCAGAGGATTGGGCGGTAAAGCCGATGGCGGCGCTATTCACCTTCCAGAACGGTGTTAATGCCGACAAATCGGCATATGGGAGTGGTATCCCATTCGTCAATGTTCTGGAGGTCATTACCCATCCGACCGTCACGGAGGCCAGGATTCCTGGGAAGATTTCCCTGCCGTTGCAGGCGATTGGTACTTTTGCGGTTCAGCGTGGGGATGTTCTATTCAACAGAACATCTGAAACCCAGGAGGAAGTTGGTCTGGCCTCGGTTTACACCGGGAGCGCAGCGGTTGTGTTTGGAGGGTTTGTCATCCGCGCGAGACCGCGAGACGGCAGCATGGACCCGATCTTCACATCCGATGCGCTGCGTTCGCCTCCTATTCGTGAGCAGATTGTCGCGCGAGGGCAAGGCGCTGTTCGCGCCAACATCGGCCAAGAGGAATTGTCGCGGGTTCGGGTTTTCTTGCCCGCCAAAACCGAACAAGAAGCCATCGCCACGGTCCTGAGCGACATGGACTCAGAGATCGCCGCGCTCGAGACCAAGCTGGCCAAGGCCCGGAGCCTCAAGCAGGGCACGATGCAGGAACTCCTCACCGGAAAGCTTCGTCTCGTATGAAGCGCTACTTCCGCGTCATGCTCGGCCGCAAGAGTGTCCACGCTGCGGATTGCTTCGCGGGGGGCTTCATCGGCACGGACTTCGATATCCACGAAGACCTGAGCCGCAAGCTCCCCGAAGAATGGCGAGACTTCAACAGGCCGTTCATACCCGTATTCCTCGCCAATCGTCCCGACAAGACGAAGATTGGCGCCGGGCTTGCCTGTGGGGCGCTCTGGACCGTGTCCAAGGGGATCAGAAAGGGCGAGATCGTGCTCTGCCCCGACGGAACCGGACGCTACCGAGTCGGAGAGATCACCGGCGATTACGAATACGCTCCCGGCGCGAAGCTGCCTCATCGTCGCGCGGTGCGATGGCTGCCAGAGGTCATCGATCGAGCCGACATGAGCGAAGGTCTAAAAAACTCGACGGGGTCGGTCGGAACAGTCTGCGATCTCAGTCGGGCGGGTTACGCCGACGAGATCGAGAAGTTACTCGGTGGTGTCGCCGCCCCGAACCTCTTTTCCACGGACGCGACGGTGGAAGACCCGTCCGCTTTCGCGATGGAGAAGCATCTCGAGGAGTTCCTGGTCCAGAACTGGGCACAAACGGAGCTGGGTCGGAAATTCGACATTTACGAGGAGGACGGCGAGCGCGTCGGCCAGCAATACGAGACCGACACCGGGCCGCTCGATATCCTGGCGATCAGCAAGGACAAGAAACAGTTACTCGTCGTCGCGTTGAAGAAAGGCCGTGCCAGCGACGTCGTCGTCGGTCAAATCCTGCGTTACATGGGCTACGTGCAGGAAGGATTGGCCGTCGATGAGCAGTCGGTGCTTGGGGTCATTATCGCGCTGGAAGATGATCAGAGAATCCGCAGAGCGTTGAAAATGACGCCGAACATTGCCTTCTACCGATACGAGGTCAGCTTCAAGTTAGTGACGGCCTGATATGAGAACCATTGGTCAACTGGATCGCGCCGTGCAGGACCGCGTCATCGACTTGGTCCGTGAGGAGCTGGGCTATCGCTGGTGGCTGGATTTCGCCTTTCCCGAACTTGGCGACGGAAGGGCCGCCCGAGAAACTACCCCAAAGACTACCCAAGAAACTACCCCAAAGACTGCCCAAGAAAAAATGGGACTTCTCGCCGATCACCACCGGAATCGGGCCCAGGCGTGGACCATTCCTGCCCCGAAGGGGTCGAAACAAATCAGCCCGGGGCAACGCCCCGGGAACCGAGACGCACCCGGGGATCAAGCCCTGAAAGGGCGGCACAAACCAAGAGTACGCCCAGACTTGTGCCGCCCTTTCAGGGCTCGTTTTGGGGTGGTCAACCCCGTCCCGGGGCGTTGCCCCGGGCTGATCTGTTTCGGCCACCCGGATGGTCTTGCGGATGCGGCCCGGAACCCCGGAGAAGAAGCAGGCCGTGGTGGAGGACTGGTATCGCGAACAGGTCAAGAAGGCCGCGCCGGCGTTGATCGCCAGGTGGGAGCCGTTGATGGGCGTGAAGGTGGATCGGTTCTTCGTCCGGCGCATGAAAACCCAGTGGGGAAGCTGCAACCCCGGCAGGGCGACCATCCGCCTGAACACGGACCTCGCCAAGAAGCCGCGCGAATGCCTCGAATACATCGTCGTCCACGAGCTGGTTCATCTGCTCGAACCGACGTACAATGCCCGCTTCGTCAACCTCATGGACCGGCACATGCCCCAATGGCGTTTTTACCGGGAGAGGCTGAACCAGATGCCGGTGCGCCATGCGGAGTGGGCTTATTAACATAACATGGGCTACATCGAGACCATCGCGGATCGACTACCAAGATGATCACACCGGCTGGTTCCTGGTCTCCCCGACTCACCGTCCCGAACCTGCGTTGGTGGATCGGGGGGTTGCTCTTCGCGTCCACCGTCATCAATTACATCGATCGCCAGACGCTGAACGTGCTGGCACCCTACCTCAAGGCCGAGTACCACTGGACCAACAGCGACTTCGCCTTGATCGTCATCGCGTTCCGCCTCTCGTATGCCGTCGTGCAGCTTGTGGGGGGCGCCTGGTGGATCTACTCGGCACGCGGCGCGGTCTGGGTATCGCGGTGGCGTGGTATTCGGTCATCGCCATGCTGACCTCGTTGTCCGACGGCCTCGGGAGCTTCTGTACGTTCCGGTTCTTGCTGGGCGCCGGCGAGGCGGCCAACTGGCCCGGCGCGACCAAGGCCGTCTCCGAATGGTTCCCGGCCAGGGAGCGCGGCATCGCGGTGGCCCTGTTCGATAGCGGTTCGGCGATCGGAGCGGCCGTGGCGCCGGCGCTGGTGGTCTGGCTGTTTCACACGTTCGACAACTGGCGGCCCGCATTCCTGATCACCGGCGCGCTGGGTTTCCTCTGGCTGCTCGCGTGGTTGGCGATGTATCACCGGCCGGAGGAGCATCCGCGCATCAGCGATTCCGAGCGTACCCTGATCCTCGAGGCACGCTCGGGCGCGGGTGAAACGCCGGCACCGACACGCGCCCCGTTGTCGAGGCTCTTGCAGTACCGGCAGACCTGGGGCGTCGTCCTGGTGAAAGCCATCCTTGACCCGTACTGGTTCCTCGTCGCCGATTGGTTCGCCCTCTTCCTGGTGAGCCGCGGGTTCAAGCTGGAGGATACCCTCCTCGGCTACTGGATCCCGTTCGTTTGCGCCGATCTGGGGAACTTCGTGGGCGGGGGCCTGTCCAGCTACTTCATCCATCGGGGGTGGAGCGTGGGGTCGGCGCGGCGGATCATCTTCCTGATCTGCGGTCCCCTGATGTTGCTGATGATCCCGGCCGTTTTCACCACTCGGCTCGGGCTGCTCATCGCGGAATTCGGACTGGCGTCCCTCGGCTACGCGGCCTGCGCCACGATCTTCCTGACCCTGCCGACAGACCTGTTCGAGAGCGGGTCCGTGGCCACGGTGAGCGGCCTGGCAGGCGCGATCACGGGCTTCGTGACGATCGCGGTGACGTATGCCATCGGAGCGGTCACGGACACGTATTCCTTCGCGCCCATCTTACTGGGGGCCAGCGCGGCGCCGGTGCTGGCGGCCATCGCGGTGTTCACCCTGGTCCGGAACACGCCGAACACGGGGAATGGCGTCCTGTTGAGGATCTGAGCGAGCCGTCGTCCAACGTTCTGCTGGGGGCGTCTTCACCGGTTTTCTCCCGCGAAAAGAAAGTCGGTGTCAGATCATGATTTCGTGGGAAAAAAATGATCTGACACGAATGGCACTCGGATTTTTGCAAAGCATTTCAGAGCGGCTACTTTCGTCGATTGCCGCCGCATTTGTCCGGAGTTCCCCTCGGGATCGACTCTCACGATTCCCGGGGATTCCTGGAGCGGCCCAACGGGAGGGACAACGAATGAAATCGGATAAGACCGACACAACTGATTGAGACGTAAGAGGTTGTGAAAATCCGAGTGCCATTCTGATCTGACGCCGGCTTTCCCCTTTGACACCGGCTTTCCCCTTGGGAAAAAAATGATCTGACACCGGCTTTCCCCTGACACCGGCTTTCCCCGACACCGGCTTTCCCCCGTGAGGAGCGTGTAGGCATTCCTGCGAGCGTCCCACCGGAGATTCTGCCGACACTGTCGGCGAAATCGGCGAGGCACCGTTCTCACGGCCCCGTAGCCAGGAACTCATGAGGTCAATCGCCATGTCGATGCCCTTGTTTCCGCCCGAAGGCGAGATCGTTCTCTATCAGACCGAAGATGGTCGGACGCGCATCGACTGCCGCTTCGAGCATGAGACGATCTGGTTGACCCAGGCACAGATCGCCGAACTGTTCCAGAAGGACGTTCGGACGATCAACGAGCATTTGCAGAATATCTACGAGGAAGACGAGCTGGCCGAGGCGGCAACTATCCGGAGATTCCGGATAGTTCGCCGTGAAGGCAAACGGAAAGTCGCGAGAGAAATCGAGCATTACAGCTTGGATGCTATCCTCGCGGTCGGTTACCGGGTCCATTCGCCGCGCGGGACGCAGTTCCGCCGTTGGGCGACGGAGCGGTTGCGGGAGTATCTCGTCAAGGGATTCACGATGGACGACGAGCGGCTCAGGAACCCGCCCGTCGAGGGGGCCGGCGTTCCCGATTACTTCGACGAACTGCTGGAGCGGATTCGCGATATCCGCGCCAGCGAGCGGCGGATGTACCTGCGGGTCAAGGAGATCTTCGCCCTGGCCGCCGATTACGACCTCGCCCGGAAGGTAACCATCGAATTCTTCAAGATCATCCCGAACAAGCTGCATTTCGCCGCCTCCGGTCAGACTGCCGCGGAACTGATCGCCCGCCGGGCCAATCACGCCCTGCCGAACATGGGGGTGACAACCTGGAAGGGCGACGTCGTTCGCAAGCACGGCGTGACCGTCGCCAAGAACACCTGGGTGAGGAGGAAATCCGCGAGCTGAACCGCATCGTCACGATGTGGCTCGACTTCGCCGAGGATCAGGCCCGGCGCCGAAAGCAGGTGTTCCTGAAGGACTGGGAGACCAAGCTGGAGGAATTCCTTGTCTTCAACGAGCGCGCCGTGCTCCCCAACGCCGGCTCGATCAGCAAGGACGAGGCCGACGCCCGCGCGGAGGCCGAATATGAGCGCTTCGCCGCTCGCCGCAGGGCGCTGCTCGAGGCTGAAGGTGAGCGGACGAACCTGAAGTCTCTGGAGGACATCGCCGAGCCGCGCCCGCCCAAGAACCAGAAGAAACAGCCCCCGAAAAAGCCGGACACCCGGAATAGACCACGCGCCATGAAGCTCCACTTCGAATCCAACCTCGATTACCAGCTCGCCGCGATCGAATCGGTCTGCGACCTGTTCCGCGGCCAGGAGATCTGCCGGACCGAGTTCACCATGAGCCTCGGCGGAGGTGCTGCCGACGATGCGACGCGGTCCGCCATCGCGAATGCCCGTTCGCAAGGATCTCTGGTCCTCGTCGCCGCGGGCAATCATGGCCGTCAAGCCGTCAGCTTCCCCGCCTCCGATTCACGGTCGATCGCCATCTCGGCCATGGGACGAACCGACACGCTCCCCGATGGCGTCGTCGAGCAGGGGGATATCCTGTTCCCTCCAATGGCAAGGACAAGAAGAACTTCATTGCAGCTTTCTCCAACGTCGGGCCGGAAATCGCGTTGACCGGCCCGGGCGTGGGCGTCATCTCAACCGTCCCTGGTGGTTAGGCTCTCATGAGTGGAACGTCCATGGCCTGCCCCGCAGTCACCGGCGCGGCGGCGCGACTGCTCAGTCAGACCGCCAATGCCTCGATCTTGAGTCTCCCGAGGAATGAGGATCGATCGGATGCCATGGCTTCGGCCCTGCTGAAAGCGGCCATTCAGCTAGGATTCGGGCCTACCTTCGAAGGCCATGGACTACTGCCCAGATAGGAACATTGCTATGGCCCGTTTTATCGTGCGATACCGAGGTCGGGGAGATATGCCTCCAGATGCCGTAAGACGCATCCGGTCCTCGCCCAGAGTCAAGGTCATCGACTCTTCCCCCGGTCGGATGCTCTTGGTCGAGGCCCCTGAAGAGGTATTGAAAAAACTCATCGGTTCGGCCGATGAGTGGATCCTCTCACCAGAGCAGACGATCCGCCTTCCCAAGCCACATCCCAATCGTGCTGATCTGGAACCCAGAAAGCCCCGATGACGTTCGAGTCGGATCGGCGGAATTACGCATCGTTGATGAGGATTCGAGCGACCGGGGAGCCTGGAGACGGCGATTATCGCGAACCGGGGCCAAGCGGCGAAAGACGGCGCCTTGGCGACCGCGCCGCGCAAAAGACGCTGACTGAGAACGCTTCGTCCCAGGATCCTTGGTCGAATTGTGAAAATGAGCCGACAAAGTGGCAGAGTCTGCCATTTCGACGTTGGTCATTCGTAACGGGACCGCGTTGTCAAGATTGCGCGGCGCTTTCGTGCAGGGCTTGCCCGATCATTGAGCGAAGGATCTGGCCGACACTCTGCTGGCGTTCTCTGGATAACTCAATGAGATCTTGGGCCCACTGCGATGGCAGGAGCAAGTTGATTTCGACGACGCCATCGGCTCCGTGGTTGCCCGCACTTGTGGCAAACGTGCTGCTGGCAGGGGCTGCGAGTGGGCTTGAGGCGACAATTGACATCAAAAACCTCGGGCAAATCGGTCCAATTCGGGCTTTTGTGGCAGAACAGCATGATATGGCAAATCGCGCGCCAGTGGTCTAGGAACGATACCAGATCGAGATGATCACGATGGCGACGAGCCCAACCGCGATCGCAATCAGGGCAAATTGGAACAGCCAGGAGTTTTCGCTGGACCGCGGGTTCGAGAAGCCGAGTGATCGGGAATCGCGCAGATGCGACGACCGGACGACGGCGGGCAGCGGGGGTGGAGGTTGATGGTGACGTGGGGCTAGTGAGGGCTCAGCGGCTCCGAGGTTGCGGAGGGACATCCCGTCTCGGGATTCGGAATCCTCGACGTCCAGAAGGCGGAGGTCGTCCTCGTCGAGCTCCGGCGGCGGGGGCCGGAAGCTTCGAGCGGCCTCAGCCTCGGCTCCGAGGATCGCTCGCACGCGCTCGGGGTCGGTCCAGCGCACCAGGTCGGCTCTGAGCTCCTGGCAATTCTGGTAACGCTCCTCGGGCTTCTTGCTCATCAGCTTGCGGACGATCGCGGCGAACGCCGATGGGACGCCGCGCCAGGCTCTCCAGCGGATCCGGATCCTCCATGCGCTGCTTGAAGATCTTGTTGATCATGTCCCCCCCTTCGAAGGGGGCCCGGCCGGCCATCGCGAAGTAAAGGGTGCAGCCTACGCTGTAGAGATCGCTCCGCCGATCGGCCCGGGTGGCGTCGCGGAGCTGTTCGGGGCTGGCGTAGTCAAGCGTGCCCAGGACGGTGTTGGCGCGGGTCAGCCCTTGCTCGTCGTCCAGCGCACGGGCCAGTCCGAGGTCGAGCAGCTTCACCTCACCGTCGGGGGTGATCATGACGTTTGAGGGCTTGATGTCACGATGGATCAGCCCGGCCAGGTGGGCGGCGTTCAGGCCCTCGAGCAGCTTGAGGAACAGCCGCGCGGCGTCGGGGACGCGGAGCGGTCCGACACGCTGGCTCTTGACCATATCGAAGAGGCTCTCGCCGGGAATGTACTCCATGACCATGAAGTGGACGTCTCCCTCGCTGCCCACGGCGATCGTCCGGGCGATGTTGGGGTGCGAGCAGCGCCGAGAGAGGTCCATCTCGCGACGGAACCGCAGCAGCGCGTTCTCATCCTCCATGGCCTTGCGCGGGGGGAGCACCTTGATCGCCACCCGTTCCCGACGGTCGTCCTCGGCCAGGTAGACCTTGCCCATTCCCCCCTCTCCCAGGGGCCGGAGCAGCCGATAACCGCCCAGGAGGAAACCGCTGGTCCGGCCCGAGAGGAGCTTCCTGGCCTGGAACGTCGTCAGCAGCTTGTCCTGGATCAGTCGGCGGGCCAGCACGACCGCTCCGTCCGCTCCGGACCGGGGCGGGATCTCCGATCGGACTCGCGCCAGCACCTCGGCCGGGACGAGTCCCGACTCGACGACATGGGCGGCGAAGTCCTCCAGCCGGAGCATGGTCCATCTACCTCAGTTCGACCAGGGCATCCACAGCGTGATGCCACGGCCTGAGCGCCTCAGGCGACTACGCGGACGGGACCGCGCCATCCTGCTGGGCGACGGCGTGAATGATCAAGCAGGTGACGTTATCCCGGGAATCGTTGGCCAGCGCCATGTCCTTGAGGGTCACGGCGGCGCGCTGGGGGTCGTCCACCGTGGCCAGGATCCGCTGGAGATCGTGATCGGGCACGACCCCGGTGAGGCCATCGCTGGCCATCAGTAGCCGGTCGCCGGGCCGCACGTCGAGGACCCGAACGTCCTCCGGGCCGCCGCGCGCGTCCTTGCTCCCCAGGTAGAGATAGAGCACATTCTTGAACTTGTGGGTCGGCAGCTCCTCAGGGGAAATCGTGCCCGCCTCAAGCAGGGCATCGGCCAGCGAGTGGTCCTTGGTCAGACGCTCCAGCTTGCCGTCTCGGAGCCGGTAGGCGCGCGAGTCGCCGATCCCGGCCACGAAGACCCGATCGAAGCGAAACTGGGCCAGGACCACGGTGGTCCCCATGTTGCTGAATTCGGTCACGGCGCCGGAGCTTCCCAGGATCTCCTGGTTGACCTCGGCAACCGCGTCGCGGATCGCCTCCTTGATCCGGCTCGGCTCGCGCTCCTCGGAAGCCAGCCGCCGCGCCACCGCCTTGGGGATCAACTCGACGGCCATCCGGCTCGCCTCCTCGCCAGCCTGCTGTCCCCCCATGCCGTCGGCCACGATGAACAGGTTGGATGGCTCCAGCGTCATCGTGGACATCTCGCTCTGGCTGTCCGAGTTGCTGTCGTGCCGGACCGATCGCCGTCCGGGCACGTAGAAATTGTCCTCGTTATGCTCCCGATAGTTTCCTCGCACCGAGACGACCCCGACCCGCAATTTGAGCTGACCCGGCAAGAGGGTGAACGACGAGAGCGTGGCGTATTCATCGGTCGACTCCGGGTCGTCCTGGAACCGGTCCTTTCGGACGAAGAAGAGCTTCAGGCCGTTCCTGAATCGCGAAAACCAGCTCACCTCAGGTTCATCCTTCCGGAAGAGACCCTTCAACCAGCCTACGAAAACCGCTTGAGTGCTCATCGCAACCGCCTTTATGCCTTCCAGGCCGTCGAAGGTCCAGGGAGATGCGACTTTTCCACCGTCGTCCCCAGAACGGAGCCGAGCCGACGCCGGATGATTGAGGGCGCGTTCGCACTGCCGGATCGAACCCTTCAGGTTCGGGCATGCGCGGGGCTGGCCCACCGCATCAGGTCGTCGATACCGACGGAGCGATACGTCATGAACAACTCGCCTGCCTCGAAGCCCGCCGTTAAGCCGTGATATCGGTTCATCGTCTCGACGGCTCGAAAGATCCCGGCCTTGCTGGCGGGGAATTGCGTCTGGTAACAACGGATCGCCTCAAGCTTGACCTCCAACGTTGGGCCGATGTCCGCAACAATGTAACCGGATGCCTCTGGTAAGTCTAACCCATGCAACGCGATGGGAAAGCTCAATTGGTTTTGGATCGTGTGGGTCGGTAGTCCGTCGAAGTATTCATCCCACTTGGTCAGTCGGCTGTAAAAGACCGCCGCATCGGTGATCAACATCGCCTGATAATGGTCGGGAGAGGCCAGGGCGGTCTTGCCGCCGAATCCGATCACGACCTTGGGTTTGTGCCGTCGGAACTCCTTGGCCAGCGCGATCCGGGCCTCGAAACCGTCGAACAGCCGGCGGTTGGGCAGGTTGAGGTTGATCCGCGTCGCGACCCCCAGGATCTCGGCGGCCTGCTGCGCTTCGGCGAGACGGACGTCCGGTCCGGGTGAATGCGGCGTCGGCTCGCCATCAGTCAGATCGACGATCCCCACAGCGTACCCTTTGCGGGCCAACCGGGCCAGGGTTCCGCCACAGGCGATCTCCACATCGTCGGGGTGCGCGCCCACGGCGATCAGGTCGAGCTCCGGCTCCTGCAATTCGGCCATGCGATTGTCCACCTCGCCGATCGCGGATGCGATCCGCCATCGATCCAATGTATTCATCTTATCCGCATCTCACAACCGGCAGCCAGCCTCGCTAGGGCGGTGGTCCCGATCGGTTGGGTCCTCGATCCGGCTGGTGCGCCGACCAGGAGATGACTCGATCAATCATCGGCCGGCTCCCGCTTGGTGACGGCCAGCAGGAAGGTGGGAGCGATCGCCTCGAACCGCAGCCGGTCCATTTGCTCGATCCCCCGCGCGATCGAGACGTTCCAGACGTTCACGCGGCCAGCCAGCCCCTTGAGGGTTTGATAGGCCGTCGCCAGTCCTTCGATGGTGGCGACGTTGACCGCCAAGGTCCCTCCCAGACAGAGCCGATCGTAGGCCGTGCTGAGGACCAGGTCAACTTGCCGGCCGGTCCCTCCTACGAAGACAGCGTCGGGCTCGGGAAGCGCTGAGAGGACCTCGGGCGCACGGCCGGCCACCGTGCGGATGTTGGGCACCCCGAAGACCTCCGCGTTGGCCTGGATCAGCGCGACATCGGCCGGCTCCGGCTCGATGGCGTAGACCATCCCCTGATGAGCGAGCTGGGCGGCCTCGATCGTCACGGAACCCGAGCCGGCACCGATGTCCCACACGACGCTGGTCGCGCGGATATCGAGCTGCGCCAGTGCGATGGCGCGCACCTCGGCCTGGGTGATCAATCCTCGCTTGGGCAGCGACTGCGCGAAGGCATCGTCCGGGTTGCCGAAGAGCCGGTGGCGGCCGGCCCGCCCCGCCCGATCTGGCCGGTTGGGCTTGCGGATCAGGATCAGCACGTTGAGCGGGTCGAAATCCATCCCCGCCAGTTCTGCCAGCTCGCACTGGGTGACGCGCTCGTCCGGCGAGCCCAGGTTCTCACAGACGTAGGCTCGGAAGTAGTCGATCCCCCGCTCTAACAGATCCCCGGCCAGCCGTGACGGAGGGCACTCGTCGCTGGAGAACAGCCCGATCTTCTCCGCGGTCCGGATCCGGTCGATGACGGCCTCGATCGGCCGGCCGGCCAGACTGGTCAGGTAGGCGTCTTCCCAGCTTTCCTTGATCCGGGCGAACGCCAGTTGCATGCTGCTGACGTGAGGCACGACCTCGAAGAGATCCTTGCCGAGCCGGTCGCAAAGATAGCGGGCCACCCCGTAGAACAGGGGGTCGCCGCCGCAGACCAGCACGGGTCGCCGCTGCGCCAGCCCTTCGCGGACTTGCCGCAGCGCCAGGCTCATGTCCGCCTCCAGCGGTTCCTTCCGCGCTGCCACGCTTTCCAGTAGCGGCAGGACCGACGGCGCCCCGAGGATTAGATCGGCGGACGCCAACAACCGGCGCGCGGGCTCGGTCAGGCCGGCGAGCCCATCATCGCCAATCCCCAGGATCACCAGCTTCGATTGGCCGTCGCTCACCGTGACCGTCCCTATCGCACGGGATAGCCTTGATGCCCCTGATATTCTAAACGGCGGTGGCCGCAAGTTGGGACATTGTAATCCCCGTCCCGCTGACAAGCCAACAGCACAACGCCGTCAAACGGATCGCTCGGAAGCTCGGGCGATTTCACCCGGCTCCGTGGGGCTCCGGTCCGCCTCGCCGGGAGGACCAGGTTGTGGTAGGCTCATCCTGAGGCGGAGGAAGCGGAATGGCTGGATTCCGGGAGGGTCGCATCATGAGCACGGTTCACGATCGGCGCAACAAGCCCGCCGCCGATGCTGGGACGCGGCCGGAGCGGAAGCGACGCCCTGGGAAGGCCTCATTCGACTACGGTTATCGCGACGTGCGCAAGAAGCTCCCCGATGGCCGCTATCGCTGGGTCCGGCTTCCCTTGACCCTGGACGATGTGCTCCACCCGAGGGAAGGAGACGTCCATTTGCCCAGCGATCCTCATACCGACGATTGCACCTATCTCCGAACCGTTCTCAAGGCCCGGTGCGCCGCCGACCCTTCGGTGGTCGTGTTTTCCGATTGCGGCATCTACTGGGATGTTCCCGGCCTGCGACATCACAGCCCCGACTTGGCGGTGATCTTCGGTGTCAAGAAGCGCAAAGACTGGAAGACATTCCGCGTGAAAACGGAGAAGGTGCGGCCTTCGTTGATCGTCGAGGTCACTTCGGACAACACGCGGGTGACGGACATCAAGGACAAGGTCAAGGAGTATGCCCTGGCGAAGGTGTCTCATTATGTCATCGTCGATGCGCAGGAGGAAGGCGAGAGGCGACGGGTCACCTTGCTCGCCTACCGGTTGAAAGGCAAGGCTTACCAGGCCGTTACGGCCGACAAACAGGGGCGAGTCTCTCTGGATCCGGTGAACTTGTTGCTCGGCGTGAGGAAGGATCCGGAGACGGGTGGCGACCGTGTCGTGTTGATCGATCCGGTAACGAACGAGGAGATCGGTGATTACACCGAGGTCAGCCGGTCCCGGGCGGCCGAGTCCCGCCGTGCCGATGACGAAGCCCGCCGCGCCGATGACGAAGCCCGCCGCGCCGATGACGAAGCCCGCCGCGCGACGCCGAAGCCAAGCCCGGGCCGGCCCGAGGCCCGGGCTCGGCGCTGGAGGATGAGTTGCGTCGGCTCCGCAGCCGAAAAACCCGTTGAACAGCAGATTTGCGCGATCGATCGCCTTCTCGGCAATCATTCGCAGCCCGCGTGTTCCGTGCAGCCCCCTGGCCCCTCCGCGCAGGGGAGCAGCCACTGATGGACCATTTGCGCCATCGCCTCGGCGTGGGTCAGGTGGGGCTGGTGGCCGACAGTCGGCATGATGACCGCTTCGGCTTTGGGCAACGCGGTCTTGAGCACGTCGAAATCGCGATGGGGGACGATCCGGTCTTCGTTGCCCTGAAGGAGGAGAATCTCCGCGGGGATCGTCGACAGGATAGGCCGCAGGTCCAGGCCCGTGAGGAGGTCGACGCGGTGGGCCAAGGACCGGATCGGCGTCAATCCGTTTTGCTCGATGTAGAATTCCCAGCGATCATCCAGGAGTGAGGGAAACTCCAGCCGGCTATTGTAGGCCAGCACCGTGCGCTGCATCGGGAGCCGGGAGACCGTCCCGGGGACGAGTCGTCCTAGCCGGAGCGCCCATCGCTCCGCCGCCGAGAACCGGCGGTGCGCGAACCCCCCCTGGAGAGCCGATCGCGGGAATCGCCGCGGCTCCCGGTGCAGGGTCTTGAGCGCGATCGTCGAGCCGAAGGACAACCCGACCAGGAAGGCCCGGCCCAGGTTCAGGTGGTCGATCAACCCGAAGAGGTCGTCCACGAGATGGTCGTGGGTGATTCGCCGCAACCGGGCACCGTCGTTGGCCTGCTCGCCGGGATAGTCGTAAACGATCGTCCGGAAGTGCTCAGCAAGCCGGTTGAGCACCAGCGCATAGACGCGGTAGGTCGAGGCAATCCCCGGGATCAGGAACAGGGGCGGACCGTGTCCCAGGATGCGGTAGGTTAACCGGTATCGCGGGCCGTCCCAGCGGGCGACCGCCGCCGCCAGGTCGTATCGCAAGACTTCTGCCCGGAAATCGGCGGGAGCCGGGCAGGGCGGCCGCGCGGCCTCGGGGCCGGTTGAAGCTTCGACATCGGCAGCGGTCACAGCCGCGCCGGTGTGATCCTCAGGTATGGACGACGAGATTGGCATGGAGGGGATTCACCGAAGGCTCGGATGCGTGGAACGCCATGCTCGCGAAGCTCACGCAGCAGGTCCGGCGGTCATCCAGGGCCTGGTTGTACCGGAGCACCCGGCCCCGGGCCGGGCCGATGGCGTGCAAGAAAGTATAGGTCGCCGCCAGCCCGCAGACTCGCCAGCGGTTCCCCACGGCGCCCGCGGTGCGGAACCAACCCTGGGGATCGCCGGCGGCAGCACGGTCCAGCATTTCGCCGTCAAACTGGCGAACCTGCTCCTGGAGGATCGGGTCAACGGGGCTCGGGTCGCCGAACTCTGGTCCCACATGGCACAAGTCGATGCCGCCGATGTAGGCCACCGACTTGCCGCTGGCCGCCTCGGCGACCCGTAGCGCCTCAATGAACCGGTGCACCGCCGGGTCCGCGATCGGGTCGACCGCCCGCTCCATCAGATCGTGGAACGAGCCGACCAGGATCGGAACGATGGTGAAATCGCGACGACCGCCTAGCACATGCTGGAGGAAGACCACCTGGAACTCAATCGAGTGCTCGGTCCGATGCGAGAGTTCGTCATCGAAGAGGTCGCGGCCGGCCAGGGAGGCGATCCGATCGACATAGGATCGGTCGGTGGGAACCACGCCCAGGGGCGTCTCGAAGTCCTTGCACGTCAACACGAACCGGCGCCGGCAGTATTGGTGGGCGACGCCCAGGATGACGAACGTGTCGGCCTGCGACCGCTCCACGAGCTCACGGTACGACCAGGTGTAGACCGGCCCGCCGCGCTGGAAGTCGATGTGCGGGCTCAAGATACCGCGGAATCCGGCGTTATGTTCCACCCCATCGGCGGTCGGGATGCCGGCGCCATGGACGCCAACGAAGAACTGGTCGAGCTGGGCACGGAGTGCCCGGAGCGTTGCCGCATATGAGCGGCCCGCCAATGCCGGAGCCCGATGGCCCGATTCCCGATACTGCTGGTGGAACATCGCAAATGCCGGTCCCTCGATGATCATCGTTTCATCGAATCGCCGGACCAGATCCTCAAGATCCTTCATCGCCACGAATTGCCCCGTTTCACGGAGCACCCGCGCCTGGATCTCAATCAGCGTCGATTGGCCGTCAAAGTGCCGAACGACGTGGGAATAACCATCCCACGGAACCAGGACCGGTTGAGGGACAACCCCCGTCGGGTCCTGAAACATGACGAAAGACTGTCCCTGGTGCTCGATCCGTCGAGCCGTGAGCGGACGAAGCCTGGGTCGTTCGAGCGACGACATGCCCGCGCCTCGCCGCCCTCGTTGTCTCCGAACCTTTCAGGACTTCCGCGCCGAAACGGGCGGAATCGCCATGCCCATGTTACCCGACAGATCCGTCGCGTCAAGTTCTCCCACGCGGTCCTTGGGGTTGAGTGGCGATCAAGGGCAGTTGCCAAGCGGGTGGAGCGATCTCACGAATGGGTTGTGGCGTCTTCATCGTTCCTCCCTTTTTGGACATCAGGCCTTGCTACCGCCTTGAAACTCCTCATTTCTTGATCTTGGCTGGAGCAAATCGCATGCCGTTTCAAGATCCTGGACAGCGATTGGCAGGGCGGTCAACCGAATCTGGCGAACTTGCCCCAATTCTTCAGGGGGATGACTCCTCCACAGATTCGTGGCAATACCCTCCGCACCGACTCGATGAACCCCTGCGTGCATGTTCGCACTGCTTTCGGATTATGCAGGCTCTGCCATTTCTTGGGATACGCCGGGGCCGTTCCGGCACCATGGGCGCACCACGTGGAAGGTGATGCGCGGGAGGGGTGCCGGGTCGACGGACCGCCGGTGGTCACTGGGTGCGTGTTGGTACGTCCAAACCTGACCGACTCGAAGAGGTCCCTTCATGTCTGGCTCTCCGCCGTATCTCCGTGCGCGTCGCATTCGGCCAGGAGGGTTCGAATGAGTGGCAGGAGCTGATCGTCCAGTTCCGATTTGTGGAGGAATCCGTCCGCGCCGGCCTTGAGGGCAGCCACGCGGTAGGCCTTATCCTCATGGGCCGTCATCAGGACGACCCGCGGCCGGCGGGACAGCACGGCTATGTGACGCACCGCCTGGAGACCGTTCATGCCGGGCATGGCCAGGTCCATCAGCACGAGGTCGGGCTCCAGCACGGCCGTCCGTTCGAGGGCTGCGCGGCCCGAGTCGGCGGTCCCGACGATCTCAATCCCCTCGGTGGCCGGCAGCAGGGATACGACGGCGGCGAGGAAGGTCGGGTTGTCGTCCACGACAAGGATCCGCCGAAGGCGCATGGTCCCTCCTGACGGCTTTAAGATATGCTATTGCGTCAAATCGTAGGATCAATCTCAAACTCTCCGCCGAGCGAAAAACAGGTTACGGCGTCGTGACCCTTAGAGGTCGCCGCATCGTATCCCGGAGGAAGATCAGGGAGACAGGATGTCACCTTCGGTCGTCCGGCTACCTCGTATTGTTCGCGCTGTCCGTGAGATCGTCTCTAGGGAAAGCTACCCGGAGACGACTTGGGATTCTCCCTTAGCCGATTTGCGGTGAGCGGCCCGATCTCCTGGACTGACAATGGGCCGGCCCGGGCGAGGGGTCAAGGCCGGCGCGGCATTGGTCGCGTTCATTCATCGGCCTTGACCAATCGGGTGCGGATCGCGTATCGGACCAGTCCTGCCACGTCGCGGATCCCCAGCCGCTCCATCAGTTGGGCCCGGTGGGCCTCGACAGTCTTCGCGCTGAGTCCGAGTCGGCGGGCGATCGCCTTGGTCGGCAGCCCTTCGGCAATCAACCGTAGCACCTCCCGCTGCCGTGCTGTGAGTGGGTCAGCGGCGGCCGCCTCCGCCTGCGCCAGCCGCGCGTACTCGGCGACGACATGGCCCGAGACGGCCGGACTGAGGTAGCTCTCGCCTCGCACCACGGCCCGAACGGCTGCCTCGCACTCGGCCGCGCCGGCGTCCTTGAGCAGGTAGCCGGCCGCGCCGGCCGCCAGCGCCCGCGTGGCGTAGGCCTTTTCCTGATGCATCGAGAGGACGAGCACGCGGGTCTGGGGGAACTCGCGGGCGACGCGCTCGGCGAGCTCTAGGCCGCTCAGCCCCGGCATGGCGAGGTCGGTCACCAGCACATCGGGTCGGTGAGCCGTGACCAAGGCCAGCGCCTGATGGCCGTCGCCGGCCTCGGCGACAATTTCGATGTCCGGCGCCGCCTCCAGCAGCGAGCGGACGCCGCGTCGGACGACGGTATGATCGTCGGCCAGGACCACTCGGATCGTGCTCATCATTGGCCCCCCTCTCCGGCGTCCTGAAGGTCCCTCTGGCCACCCGCCGGAAACACCGCGCGGATGCGCGTCCCGTCCCCGGGCCGCGACGTAATTTCAGTTCGGCCGCCCGCCAGCATGGCCCGCTCCTGGAGACTCAGGACTCCGAGGCTGGAGCCCCGGACGGCCCGCGCCGTGGCGACCGCGACGTCGAAGCCCGTCCCGTCATCCTCGACGACCAATTGGAGCTCATCGCCGGCGCGGTGCAGCGCGACGTGGAGACGCGTGGCTCCGGCGTGCTTGATGGCGTTGGTCAGCGCCTCCTGGGCAATGCGATAGCACGCCGTCTCCACCTCCGGATCGACCGGTCCGATCTCGTCGACATCCGCCGCGGCGGCCAGGCCGGTCCGCTCGGCGAGGTTCTCGGCCAGGGCCCGCAAGGCTTCGGCCAACCCCAGGTCATCCAACAGCGACGGGCGCAGGAGCCGCGACAGGTCGCGCACCTGCTCCAGCGCACAGTCGGTCATGGCGGCGGCGTCGCTCAGCCGGGAGCCGATGTCCGGGCCCGACGGGTCTCGAGCGAGGCGGTTGAGCGCGATCTTGACAGCCGTGAGCGACTGGCCAACCTCGTCGTGCAGCTCACGGGCGATTCGCCGCTGTTCTTCTTCCTGGGCGCGGATCAGTTGGCGGGACAACGCCTCCAGCCGCTCCTTGGCCGCACGTAACTCATCGAGCAAGAGGGCCTGACGGATCGCGATGGCCAGGTGATCGGCCACTTCCCGGGCCACTTCGAGCTGGTCGGTCGAGAACGCGGCTGGCCGGTCCGAGACCAGGAAGAGCGACCCGACCAGACGGTCGCTCTCCCGCAACGGGAATAGAACGTAAGATCGCATTCCCGCGGTCTGGAGTGCATCCATCAAGGGACTCGTGACTTCCGTCTTCAGCACGTCCTCCGCCATCGAGGCCTCGCCTTGGCGGAGAGCATCGATTTCCGGTCGATCCTTCAGATCATCGTGAAAACGCGTCCCCGGGGGATGCCATTGACGGAGGAGGCCAGCACTGGCGATGACCTCGATTTCCTCCCGCTCGAAGTCGTACACCGCGATGCCTCCTGTCCAGTAGGGCACCAGCCGGGCGAGCTGTCCCAGGGCAGCCTCGGCGATCTCACGAGGCGCAGCGCAACGACAGGATCGCCCCATCGATCTCCCGAAGATGCTCCAGCCGGTTGGCATACCGTTGCAGGGCCGCTTCGGCGCGCTGGCGGTCGGTGATATCCTGGCAGGAGCCCAGCATGCGAACCGCATGCCCATTCGAGTCCGCGAGGATCACGCCCGATTCCAGGACAACCCGTTCCGCGCCGTCAGGGCGTGCGATGCGATGCTCGATGGCATAAGGGCTGTTCTCGCGCAGGGCTTTAGCCACCGCGGCCAGAACCGAATCCCGATCGTCCGGATGCACCGCCTGGAGGAACAAGTCGTGGGTCACCGCGATCTGGCCCGGCTCGTAGCCGAAGATCCGGAAGCACTCGTCTGACCATCGTAACGTACTGCGGAGGAGATCGGATGAATCCTCCACATCCAGCTCCCAACTCCCGACATGGGCCATCCTCTCCGACTGGCGGAGCATCCGCTCCCTCTCGCGGAGCTGTTCCTCGGCGCGACGCCGTTCGGTGATGTCGCGATTGGCCTCCAGCACTTGTTCGGGCCGATCCGCCAGTTGGATCAGCGACATGCGGCTATCGACCGTCACCCAGCGCCCGTGCTTGGTGAGGTGCCTCAATTCCCCTTCCCAGTGGCCATATTGCCGCAGCGCCGCCTCGCAGACCGCCCGCCCGGCCGGAAAGACCGTCTGCAGGAGCTCGTGGCTCGCTCGCCCCAATGCTTCCTCTGCCGTGAAACCGTAGAGTTTTCGGGCGCCTTCATTCCAGGAGAGGATCCCGCCTTCCAACTCCCACACGAAGATCGGGCCAAACGCCTGATTCAGTAGGCGTGACGCGTTGCTCCAGCGCTTCCGCCGCACGCTTCTGCTCGGTGATGTCGCGGGCGATTTTCGAGGCCCCGACGATCCGGCCACTTCCATTTCGGATCGGCGAGATCGTCACCGAGACGTCGAGCGGACGGCCCACCTTGGTGATTCGCACCGATTCGTACTGCTCGATCCGTTCGCCGCGCCGGATTCGCTCCAGGATCGCCAGCTTCTCGTCCTGGAGATGTGGTGGGATAATCAGACCGATCGACTGACCGACAACCTCCTCGGCTGCGTAGCCGAAGATCCGCTCGGCACCGGCATTCCAGGAGGTGATGAGGCCGTTGAGGTCCTCACTGAGGATCGCGTCGGCGGAGGATTCGACGATCGCCGCCAGCCGGGACTGGAGGTCCTCGGCCTGGCGGTGCTGAGTCACATCGCGGAACGTGAGAACCACCCCACTGACCGCCCCTCCCTGTTCCTTGATCGGGGCACCGCTGTCATCGATCGGCCGTTCCGTCCCGTCCTTGGCGATCAGGAGCGTATGGTTGGCCAGTCCGATGATGGTGCCCTCGCGCAGCACCCGGGCACCCGGGTTCTCGACCGTCTCACGGGTGTCCTCGGCGACGATCCGGAAGATCTCCGTCAGGGGTCGGCTCAGGGCCTCATCCGATTCCCAGCCCGTCAGTTGCTCGGCGACGGGGTTGAGGAAAGTCACCCGCCCGCGGGCGTCGGTGGAGATGACCGCATCGCCGATGCTGGTCAGAACGGCCGTGAGCCGCTGCTGGCTATCCTCGATCCGCCGCCGAGCGGCGTGCAGGTTCTCGGCCAGGGCGCTGATCGACACTCCGCTGGCGATGCCAAGGCCCAACCGCACGACCCGCCACAACGGGAACGATGTGTGAGAGGTCATCAGGACGATCACGCCGGTGGTCAACAGCCCCGGCCCGAGGCCGCCGTACCAGGCCGAGAGGAGGACGGCAAAGAAGTAGACGAGAATCGGTGTCCCCGCCCCGGACCGGATCTCCGGGATGGCCATCACCGCCGCCCCCAGGATCAGGACGAGCACGGCGAACCCATAGCGTCGGATCCGGTCGGAGGTTGTCCTCATGGCTGAGCTTTCCACCAACCATCAACACATGCCGACGTTCGCTCCTCCTGACGCGTCGCTGACCTCTGCCGATGGGAGGCGTTCTCGAGACCGATGACTCTCTGGAATCTCTCTCCCGGGGGTACGAGCGATCTTCCGGATGCCCTCGATGGCTCCAGGCCGCTCCTCGCGATGACCTCACCCCATCCTGATGCGAGTCCTGAGGAGACGACGTTGGCCGGGAAGGCGGCCTTCACCACAGCCCAGGTCAGCCCAGTTCCCAAGCCTCCAACCCTCAATCGAAGACTGTTCCTAGTATAGCCGAGTCCGTCGGGCCTTCAAGCCAATTTAACAGGGTTTTCTAGATCGTTCTTCCCTAAATCTCTACCTCGAGCGCGTTTGCGCCTCGAATGCGAGGATCCTTCGTTGCACGGGCCGTCCTGGGCCCTGAATCGAGACTCGCGCGAGTCCCAATGGCCTCCGAGCCCAATGGCGAACGAGGGTGGTCCCTGATGCCGCCGGCACGCGACCCGCGACCGAGGATTCCGGCGATCGGTTTACAACGTCCTGCCGCAAGGCTATGATCTTCGATGCTTTGCGTCCCGAGTGCACGACCTCTTCGAGCGGCCGATGAAAGATAACTTCCCGGAAGACCTCGCCGTCGCGACCACCGACCTGGATGATGACTTCGAGCAAGGCCAGCCGACGCGGGTCCGTTACCAGGTGCTCGTGGCAGCGTGCAGCCTGGCCGTCATTACTTATATCCACCGGGTTGGATTCGGAACGGCTGCGGCCGAGCTCAAGACGCCGCTGGGTCTGAGCGACACGCAGATTAGCCGACTGATGGCGGCATTCATGGTCGGCTACGGCATCTTCGAGATGCCCTGGGGTTTCCTGGGTGATCGGTTTGGCGTGCGGAACGTCCTGGCCGCGATCATTCTTGGCGGCTCGATACTCACCGCCTCTTTGGCTCTCGTGGGGCTGCTGCCGAACGAAGTGGTCGTGATCTTCGCGTTCCTCTTGGTGCTCCGGTTCTTGTTTGGAGCCCTCCAGGCGGGGACGTTTCCGGTGATCTCACGGATGACGGCCGACTGGATGCCAACCACTGAGCGGGGCTCGGCTCAGGGGGCGGTCTGGATGTCCAGCCGGCTCGGCGGATTCATCGCTCCGCTGCTCATCGTCTGGCTGTTCAAGGCGATGGGTGACTGGAAGATTTCACTGGTGCTGGTGGCCAGTTTGGGCCTCCTCTGGTGCCTGGTATTCTGGCCATGGTTCCGCAACCGCCCGGAGCAGATGCCGCAGGTTAATCGGCAGGAGCAGAAGTTGATCGCAGCCGGCCGGTCCGTTCAGGCCGAGCACGGCCACGGGCCGGTGCCCTGGGCTCGGATGCTGCGGTCGCCGAGCGTCTGGGCTCTTTGCTGGATGTACGGCTTCCTGGGCTTCAGCGGCAATTTCTATATCGCGCTGCTGCCGACTTACTTGAAGATCCACCGTCACCTCGATTCGACGACGATGGGCTGGCTGTCGGGGTTGCCCTTCGCCTTTGGGGTGGTCGCGTGCTTCGTGGGCGGGTGGTTCTCCGATGCGATCATCCGACGGTGGGGAAAGCGCTGGGGCCGTCGGATCGTCGGCGCGACGGGCCTGACGGTGGCGGGCCTGGCGATCCTCGCCGTGCCGTTTGTCGATGATGTCCCGGCCCTGGGTTTCCTGCTCGTTCTCACCTTCTTCGGCAATGATCTGGCGATGGCACCGGCCTGGGCGGCCGCCGCGGACATCGGCGAACGTTACACGGGAGTCCTCTCCGGCGCCATGAATATGATGGCCAGCTTCATGGCGGCCGTCGAGGTTCTCATCGTCGGCCAGTTCTTCGAGGATCAGAACCTGGTCGCACCCTTCATCATCCTGGCGGTCAGCTACGGCCTGGGGGTTCTGTGCTGGATCGGGGTTGATGTCAGGAAAACGCTGGCGGAAACCGATTGACCTTGCCAGCGGCGACTTCTCCGCTGGCTGGATTCAGCGCGGCTCGACGGAACCCAGGTTGGTGACCTGCGGCACGGTGTTCCCAGCCGATGCGGTGTTTGCGGTCGGGGTCGGGCCAGCCGCGGTTCGGACCAGATTGATGCGCATCCATCCCGAGGGATCCAGAGGCGAGACATCCTGGATCGCAAATCCCGGCAGCTTGAGCTGGTCGAGAGCCACGTCGATCTTCTGGCTACGGATCTTGGCGCCCATGGCTCCCATGACGAACGCGCTGGTGAACCGGGTCAGGGGTGTCCCCTTGTTTTCGTCGTCGTTGATGGCGATGACCTCGGCATTGGTGCCCGGGCTGAATTCCTCGATCTTGCCGCGGACTCTCAGGGCGCCCGGCGACGCGGTGTCGAGCTGGTACGAGACAGCGACCTCGGCGAGGGGCACCTTGATCCGGAGGACCTGCGCCTGGACGCCGATCATGTTTCCGCCGGAATTCGCGTCGGGCGCGGGGACCTCGATCTGAAGGTCGTGGATGAGGGCGACGAGGAAGCCGCGCGCGTCGGAGCTGAACTCGGGAGGTTGCTGCGGGCGAAGGACCCGGATGGCCGACACGCGCGGGTCCTTGGCTTTGCGGGCCGCGTCCACGGCTTTGAGGTAGGTCGCGAAGTCGGCGTTCTGCGTGACCGAGACCGCGTCGTGCGGGGGAGTGCCGGGCGGCACGGCCTTGGTAACGATCAGGAGGTTCTCGACCGATTTGATCTTGTCCTGGAGCCAGAACCCGCTGGCCGCACTGGTCAGGAGCGAGCCCAGGTGAAGGTCGGCCGTGACGCCCTGATCGATCGTCGTGGCGAGTTTGGGGGGCTGGGGCGTGTCGGCACCCAATTGGTTCGGTGCGCCGCGCCACTGAAACAGTCCCCCGACGAAGACGGCTCCGGGCCGCGACCGCATCGAGAGGTGCGTGATCAGAAAATCGCGGATGGCGGCGGTGTCGTTTCCGATCAGGTACTTGGACTTGAGGTCGGCATTCCGCTTCGCGGTTTCGGCGGCAATGCGCTCCTGGGTCTCTTCCGCGGACTCAACAGGGATCTGCTCCTGGAACTTAGGAAGTGCTCCTTCATAGACCTTGTCCGTGATCCGCTGCTTGTCCATCCCGATCAGTCCGGCGACCATCCGGCCGAAGCCGCCCCCGGCCTCGGGCACGGAACCCACGGCCGCGTTGATATTGTGGGTCGCCGAGGGGATGAGCGTGAGTCCCGAGGGCCTCAGGACCGTGGTAATAGTCAGATTGGACCAGTCATACGTCGTGGCGCTGAACTCGTAGAGCTTCGCGGCTCGACGGCCTTGCGGATCTTCGGCGATCTGTTGCTGGAAGTCCCAGATCGGCGTCACGCTGACCATCGACTGGCTATTGTAGAAGGCGATGCCGTCGTCGCTGGGCAAGAGGCCGAAACCCGTCTTGGGACCGGCGGTCACCATCGACGTATAGCCTTTGCGGGTGACGGGCCCCGTCTGAACCAGGGTGGCATCGAACACTGGTGCGACCGTGGCCACGTCGGCGGCGATGTCCAGGTTGGGCCGGTTGAACAGGTCGTTGACCGCTGCGGATAGCTCCAGCGACGGCTGCCACGACCATCCCTGATTCTGCTGATTCAGCCCGCGGAGCGACTCGTGGATTTGATGGAGGGCTTTCTGTCGCTGAGAGACCGAGTCGGCGGCGTCATAGTCGCGCAAGGCATTGCCCAGGTCGTTGCGGACGAACTCCAACCACCGCGACCGGTTCGCCTGAACGCTCGAAATCGTCGAGGTGGGTAGGGCCTGCACCGTCTCGCTCAATCGCTGACGAGCCCAGGCCAGGCGGACCCGCGGCCGCAGCCATTGCCGCACTTCCTCTCGCAAGTTCGCCGCCGGCGCCCAGGACACGGTCCCCAGCGCGACCGAGATCTCGTACACCCGATTCAGCGCCGTCAGACGGTCCGGATCACTCTCGGCCTTGGCATAAGATCGGAGGTTCTGGAGCAGGGCGTCGAACAACGCGTTCCAACCATCGGCATTCGGCTCAACCGGCGCACCGGGCTTCGCCCACGCCTGGCGGATGGACTCGATCGTCCGCTCGACACCCACATAAGTCGGCGCCGCGGGCGCCGCTTGCACAACCCGGCCCGTCAGCACCAGTCCTACGGTCCCGATCATCCCCAACACCGTTGCCAGCCTCATCATCCGTCGCATGCTTCGTCTCCGTGGTCCGGCTGTCGCTCAAGCCGTCAACTCGGTTTCCCTTTCCATCGTCCTCTCAGACTCTTCAAGTGATGTCCGATTCCGAGATTCGCTCGGAATTGGGCTATTCTCCTCGCATGTCCCAAAATCACAATGGGACTTGGGAGAATCGGGCAGACGGTACTTCGTGCATAATCGATGCCGCTGGTCCACAAGACAGCGGCCGGCTTGTCATGTTACAATCGCTGGCAGTCCCGTGTCGGCCAATCGTTTCATCCCTTCAGGATCTCGAACACGCGCCGATCGCATGCGAACTCATCGATCGTCCGATCTATCAATCATCGAATCATCGTCTGAACTGAGAACAGACCAGGAGGAACCGCTCATGTGCCATAGGTGTGCGACGCGACGAACGGCGTCGATCCACTGGGTGTGCGCGATGGGGGTGGTCGTGACAGCGCTCGCGGCCTCGGGTTGCGATTCTGACCTCTCGTCCTCAACGAGGACGAACCGGACGTCACCGGGCGTCTCGGCGACCGAAAAGACCATTTCGGCGGGGGTTGGCAAGCTCACCGATGTGGCGCCCACCCGTCCGCTCGATGGGAAGAAGAGCTCGTCGATTGCGGGAGATCGGATCCAGACTTTCGCTCCGATCGTGATGAGCAAGCAGACGGAGTCGAGCCCGTTCCGCTTCGCCGAGATCGCCAAGGAAGCCGGGTTGGACTTCGTTCACTTCTCGGGCATGACCGAGGAGAAACACTTCCCCACGGCCAACGGCTCTGGCGTCGCGGTGTTCGATTACGACAACGACGGACTGCTTGACATCTACTTTGCCACCGCCACGCTCCTACCCCTGGGCACGGCCGTGAAGGGCCCGAACCGGCTGTTCAAGAACCTGGGCAGCGACCGCTTCAAGGACATGACCGAGGCGTCCGGGCTGGGCTATCGCGGCTTCTGCCACGGGATCATCGCTGGGGACCTCGACAACGACGGCGACCAGGACGTCTTCCTCTGCAACTATGGCAGCAACGTCCTGTACCTCAACAACGGCGACGGCACCTTCAAGGACATCAGCAAGTCCGCCGGGGTCGACGCGCCGAACTGGTCGTCCGGGGGCGCGATGCTCGATTACGACAACGATGGATATCTCGACATCTACGTGAGCAACTATGGCGCTTGGAAATACCCCGAAGACCATCAGCGGGTGGGCGATTCGGAGAAGAAGGTGTGGCTCTACGCCTCGCCGCGGACGATCAAGACGACCCGGCACCTCTTCTATCACAACAACGGCAACCTGACGTTTACCGACGTTCACAAGCGTGTCATCACCATCGAAGAGGAAGTAGAAGAACCCGCAAAAAAGGACAAGCAGAAGTTACGCGTACCGAATCTCAAGCGCGACGACGGCCATGGGTTCGGCGTGGTGGCGGCCGACGTCAACGATGATGGGCTGATCGACCTGTACGTCGCCAACGACATGAACCCGAATTTCCTGTTCCTGAACCGTGGCGACGGGACCTTCGACGACGCCACCGATTCGTCGGGAGCGGCCTACGACGTCAACGGCCAGGCGCAGTCGGGGATGGGAGTTGACGCCGAGGATGTCGACGGCGACGGCCTCCCGGAGCTGTTCGTCACCAACTTCGCGAACGAGTACAACACGCTCTACCAGAACTTCGGCAAGGGGGTGTTCTTCGACAATACGGCCTTCTTCGGTCTGGCCGCCGACTCGATGCCATGGGTCGCCTGGGGCTGCGCTTTGGCGGACTTCGACAATGACGGCTGGCCGGATTGTTTCGTGGCCAACGGACACGTGGACAACAACCGCAAGATGCTGGACCAGCCGGTCGATTACGAGGAGATCCCGCTCCTGTTCCGCAACGTCAAGGAGAAGTCGGGGCGACGGTTCCGGCTGGCGACCCGAGACGCCGGCACGTACTTCGACACCAAGCACGTGGCCCGGGGCGCGGCCTTCGGCGATCTCGACAACGACGGCGACATCGACATCGTCGTCAACCACAAGGACGGCGCCCCGGCCCTGCTCCGCAACGACACCAAGTCGGGCAACCATTGGATTCGATTTTCCCTCCAGGGAACCAGAAGCAACCGCGACGCCATCGGCGCCAAGCTTGAGATCATGACCGCCGAGCCGGCGGTCATCCGCACACCGGACGGGAAAGAGGAGATGAAGCCCGAACGGACGATCCACCGCCAGCGCAAGGGCGGTTACAGTCTCCAGGGAACCAACGACCCGCGGGTCCTGGTCGGCGTTGGACCCGTGGATCAGGTCAAGAAGGTCGTGATCCGATGGCCGTCGGGCATCGTGACCAGGTTGGAGAACCTCAAGGTGGACCGGGAGTACAAGGTCGTCGAGCCCAAGGACGGGGTTCCCGAACCGGTGGTGAAAAAGCCGGCGGAAACCCCGGCGGCGAAGTAATCGACTGTTCCAAGAGCCCGTCTCGAGGAGGAAGGTCGATACGCCGAAGGCATCACCCAGCCAAGCCCAGGGTCGCGCAGCATCCTGGGAAGGCCTGGGTCCTAACAGAGTTACGGCGGCGCGTCGCGAAGTGGGTTGACCCGACTCTGGTGCGTCGTAAACTGCTAGGGGTTGTCGCTCATGCCTGTCGAGGACTGAAGATGATCCGCAAGGTCCGAGTCGAAAACTACAAGTCCATCCCGAGCCTCGCCTTGGATCTCGGACGTCTCACCGTCCTCATCGGTGCGAATGGCAGCGGCAAGAGTAATATCCTGGAGGCGATCGCGCTCGCCTCCGCCGCTGCGCAGAACAAATTGGACAACGAGTTCCTTGTTTCTCGAGGTATTCGGGTGACCGAGACGCGCTTCATGCGCTCGGCGTTCGACGGGCTTCCCACGCATCGCGAAGTCATCGAAGTGTCATTCCGAGAAGACACAAAGTTGACCTTCAAGCAGATGCTCAAGTCCAGCGCATCCATCAAGATATCGGCTGAGGGTGACGATAAAGTCGCATTCGATTGCGAACTGTTCGCGGACGAGACGGCGTCCTACCCCAAATGGGAGCAAGTGGCTCCGATACGAATGCAAGAGGTCACGCCCGCTCGGGAAACTGCGGATCCCGCCCCATATACTGAAGTACAGACCGAAATTCAAGAGCGTGCGATTGCTCAATTACTCGAGCGTTTGCGTACTGGCTTAGCCGGCACAAAGCATGGGCTCCTTGAGGATGTGATTGCTGAATTCGTCGAGCGTTTTTGGACGCGCGCAGCGGGCACGCTTCCTGGATTCCTCGTGTACGCACCCGAGAACTCCGCCCTCCGCACTTTTCAGGCTGAAGGACAGATCCTCCCCCTCGGAATCCGGGGAGAAGGTCTATTCGCTCACCTGAAGGGCCTTGACTCGGCGTTGCACAGAGACCGCCTGGAAAGGATCAGGGAGACGTTGAAGCTGATCGATTGGTTTGAGACCTTCGTGATCCCTGAGAATCTCAGTCCAGGCGAGCGGACCATCAGGATTCAAGATCGCTACCTCTCAGACGGGGCCCTGTTCGACCAGCGGAGCGCGAATGAGGGGTTCCTTTTCCTCCTCTTCTACCTCACGCTCTTCATCAGCCCGGAAACGCCAGCCTTCTTTTCGATCGACAACGTCGATACCTCTCTCAACCCCAAGCTGTGCATCGCTCTGTTACAACAACTTGCCATGCTTGCGAAAGAGTATGACAAGCAAGTGATTCTCACAACTCACAACCCGGCGGTTCTCGACGGTCTCGACCTCCACGACGAAGAACAGCGGCTGCTCGTGGTAGATCGTAACAAGAACGGTCATACCCGCGTCCGTCGCGTGGACCCGCCGAAGCCAAGTGCGGGTCAACTTCCGGTGAGCCTCTCAGAAGCCTTCATGCGCGGCTACATCGGCGGTCTGCCGAAGAACTTCTGACCCCTCAGCGGTGAGGTGGAGTGTGCTCAAGTTCGCAATCATCGCCGAAGGTACTACCGATCAGTCGGTGATTGAGAACATACTCCTTGGCTATTTTGAGGACCAGGAAGACGAGCCGGACATTCGGTACATTCAGCCGCCTCGCCCCTTGACTGAAACGCCTGCTGGCTGGGGACACGTGTTCAAGAGCCTGGAGCGAAAGGATTACGAAGGCGCCCTTCAGTACAACGATTATCTCATCATCCACATCGACACGGACGTGCAAGAGGAACCTGGTTTCGATGTGCCGAGGCGAGAAAAAGGAAGGGAGCTTTCGGTGTCGGACCGAGTCGATCGTGTCATTACCAGACTCAAGCAGCACATCGACACAGGGTTCCATCAGGCCAACGCGCACCGAATTCTGTTCGCGATCGCAGTCGATACGATCGAGTGCTGGCTCCTGCCTTTGCTCTATGATAACAAGAAGGCCGCGAAGACCACGAGATGCCTGGAATCGGCAAACCAGGCGTTACGAAAAGCGAACCGAGATGCACTTTCTGCTGACAGAAAGTTCCCACGGACATATGAAAAAGCATCGATCGGTTACCGGAGGCGCAAGACGGTGATTGAGCTTCATGACAAGAACCCGAGCCTGGAACTCTTCATCAAGCAACTCGATACCTTGCGGAGCAGGTTAACCGCAACAGATCCCACCGCAACTCAAGTGTATGACAACGCTGCCCCTCCTGGTGAGGAGGCGAAGGGAGTAACGTGAGGCGAAAATGAAGAGAGTTGTATCCGGCGATCCGGAACAGGCAACAACATCCTCCCACACGAGACCGGCCGGCCGGATACATCCTTTTTCAATGAGAGTCTGCGTCAATGACCGAACTGCTGTCCCCGCCTCGCCAGGATTCGATCGTGACTCTCGATCTGGCACACGATCGGCCACTTCGCCCTGGACTACCGGCCCTCGAATGCTGGCGACCAGCCGTTCAAAATCGTGCTTCTTCAACAGAATCCCCCTCGTGCCAGTCGTTCTCCAACTCTCCCGCCATCCGCGCGAATACCTCGTCCCAGTCTCCCCATCGCTGCTGGCGAAAGAGCTTCATCGTGGGATACCACGGGCTGTCATCCCGTCCGGACATCCATCGCCAGTCCGCGGCAAACGGTAGCGCGACCCAGACCGGTACGCCCAGAGCGCCGGCCAGATGCGCCAGCGCCGTATCCGGGGCGATCACGAGGTCGAGGTTCATGACGGCGGCGGCGGTGTCCATGAAGTCGCCCAGCCCGCCGCTGAGGTCGGTCACGGCGAACCGGCCCGCGATGTCGCCGAGCTGTTCGCTCCCATACCCTTTTTGCAGGCTGAAGAGGCGGATTCCGGCCCGTCGTGCGATCGGCTGGAACTGAGTCAGTCGGAACGATCGCGCGCGATCGCGGGTATTCTGAGGATTGCCCTGCCAGGCGATGCCGACCAGAAGCTCATCGGAGGAAGCCATCGGGTCGCGCCACCGCTGGAGGAGTGCCTCATCGGGAAAGACGTACGGGACTTCGGCCGGGATGGTCGCCAGCGTGGTGCCGAAGATGTGCGGAAGGCTCATCAGCGGAGCGTAGACCTCGAAATCGGGAGAGCCTTCGCCCTCGACAACCACCTGGTCGACGCCGGGACAGGTCGCCAGTAGTCGGGCCAGCGGCCGTCCGCAGGTGACGATCGCTCGGCCGCCCCGCTGATGGACCAGCGGCGCGTATCGGATGAACTGCAAGGCATCGCCCAGCCCATGGTCGGCATAGAGGAGGATCGTTCGACCGTCGAGCCGACGGCCGTCCCACAGCGGCTGGCGGAACTCCGGTATGGCGTATTGGCGGCACTTCAGCCGCCATTCGTACTCGGGCCATCCCCGCTCGAAGTCTCCCAGCTCGAGCCAGGCGAGGGCCCGGCTCAGGTGGACGTCGGCATGGCCCAGATGAATACCTAACGCATGGTCATAGCACTCCAGGGCCTCGGCCAGTCGCCGCTGGCTGCGCAGCGAGTTGCCCAGGTTGTTGTGGGCCTCGGTATAGTCCGGTTTCAGACGAACCGCCTGGCGATAGCAGGTCTCGGCCTCACCGAGCTCGCCACGCTCGTGGAGCGCATTGCCGAGGTTGTTGTGGGCTTCGGCGTAATCGGGCTTGAGGACCAACGCCCGACGGATTGAAACGATGGACTCGTCACTCCGGCCGATGCCATGAAGCGCGATCCCGAGGTTGTTGAGGGCCTCGGGGAACTCCGGCACCAACCGGATCGCCTCCCGATAGCTGGCCACCGCCTCGGGGAGCCGGCCCTGGAGATGCTTGACCGCGCCCAGCATATACCATGCGTGGGCAACGGGCGGGTGCTGCTGGACGATCATCCGATAAATCCGCTCGGCCCGAGAGATGTCGCCGGTCTGAAAGGCGTCCCACGCGGCCGAGAGCGCATCATTGATCGTTTCCATGGAGTCCTCGTCCCGGATCGTCCCCTTTGCCCCACCCGTGACGGTCTGGCGCAAGCCCGCATATTCTCGATGAGCGATCACCAGCCCGGAGTTCGAACCCTCTTTCCATCCTTTGACTTTACGATTTTTCTCGGTGGGAACCATGCGAATCTGGTAGACTCCAGTCCAGGAGCGGTCGGTTCCCGAGCTTCGTGATGGTCAGAGTGATTGCGTGATCCGAGCCGGCGGGTCGGGACGACGAGACTGATTTGCAGTGAAAGGGAAGTCGCTGGGCGGAATCGTCCGTCACGGGCATGACGCCCCACAAAATGAAGAATCGGCACATCAGTTGCTGGTGATTCTTAACACACGATCGCGGGCCGTGCTCGGAACGGGCGGCCCGATGAGGCAGTCCGGCGGCGTGCGAGGCCGCCGGGCCGAAGACTGGGCCCTGGTCCTCGAGGAAGTAGGGCCGCTCAGTTAGACCTTGAGAGCACTCGGGATGCCGGAAGAGACACGGATGAGATGCGAGCCCAGTTTCCACGGCAACGCTTGGCCCACGCTCGGTGTGGAGGTCGAGCTGCAACTGGTGGATGCCGAGTCGCTGGCGTTGCGGAGCGCTATCGCCGAGGTGTTGGCCGAGTTGCCTCCTGACCTGCACGATTCGGTCAAGCCCGAGTTCATGCAATGCTATGTGGAGATCAACACGGGTGTCTGCCGGACGGTTGATGACGTGGAGGCCGACCTGACGCGGAAGATCCGGGCCGTCGAGTATGCCGCCGACCGGCGCGGGGTCCGACTGTTCTGGGCGGCGACGCACCCGTTCTCGCGGTGGCGGGACCAGGAGATCACGCCCAACGAGCGGTACTACAGACTGGCCGACTGGCTGCAAGAGACCGTGGTGCGTCCCGTGACGTTTGGGCTGCATGTCCATGTGGGTGTTGATTCGGGCGATAAAGCCATTCGGGTCGGTCATCGGATTCAGCGGTACTTGCCGGTGCTGCTGGCCATGTCGGCCAACAGCCCGTTCTGGCATGGGCGGATCACCGGGCACCATGCCCACCGCATCGAGGTCCTGGAGGGATTTCCGACGGGCGGGCTGATGCCGGCGCTGGGGTCGTGGGCGGAATATCTCGAGCTCGTTTCTCAGATGACTGAGGCAGGGTTCATCGACTCGCATCGGGAGCTGTGGTGGGACGTGCGGCCCAACGCCGAGAACGGCACGATCGAGATCCGCATCTGCGACATGCCGGCCGATCTACCCGATCTGCTGGGCCTGACGGCGATGATTCAGTGCCTCGTCCATTCGCTCTCCGACGAGATCGACCGTGGGACGACCGTGCCGGAACCTCACCCGCTGATGTTGCGTCAGAATCGCTGGCGAGCCTGCCGATCCGGCCTGGGGGCAGAACTGGTCAACCCCAACACGATGGAATCGCTCCCCGCGCGCCGGGTTGCCGAAGAGTTGATTCGTCGGCTCCGCAAGCTGTCCGGATTGCTGGGCTGCCGGCGGCACCTCGGCCACGGCTTCGACATGACGGCGCGCCCCACTGGCTCCCAACGTCAACTGACCCTCTATGAGGAGGTTGGCGATCTGACCGAGATGGTTCGTCGGCTGGTCCTGCGGAGCCGGCTCTCGGCAGGACACGGCGAGTGGTCGTCCTCCGACCCGCTGGCCGGATTCGATCGGAAAACCGGCGGGTGGCTGGCCACGCCTTGTCGACCGCCTTTGCCTCCTAGCGTGCCGATGATTTGAACGGGGAGTGCGCGATCAGACCAGGTGCGAGGTATCCGCTTCAGGGCAGGATTCGCATCCCGACCGCGGTGTTCAGCTCGAGCTCGCTCCGCCGATGCTTGACCAGCGCCGCGAAGCATCGGCGATCGACCACGTCATACTTGTGCATGGCATCCAAGACCTCGTCCAATCCGATCTCGCCGGCTTCGTAGCGGCGTTGGGCCGCCTCGCGGTACCGCGAGGCGGCCTGCATCTCCTTCTCGAGCGTCGCAGGGTCCATGAGAGTCGACCGGCACTCCCGATGGCATTGCTCGACCTGCGACTTGATGTGTTTCTCCATCTCAGCGATCTGTACCTGAGTTTGCTTCGCATTGAGCTCCGCGCGAACGACATTGGCTCGCTGGGGGATGTCTTCCGTCGGTTGACCCTGGCGCGCGTCTGCGGACCTTTTCCTCAAAGAGTTGCTGTCGCGCGGCGATCAGATCGGAAAGGGATCGGTCCCATCCGAGGCGTAACGCAGCCAGGACCGGACGGGTCCTCTCGGCGAGTTGGATCACATCGTCGAGGGGAGGAATCGGTCGACTCGTACGCATCGCTTCGGCTTTGAGGAGGTAGAACAAGGATTCATCGGGAAGCTCGATGAGCAAGCTGAGGCGGTGCCAGCTCCGATTCAAGATCTCGTGCGCCATATGCGACTGTTTTTCGGCCTCCTCGTAGGCCGTTTCGCCGAGGATCAGGTCGGCCGGCGATCCGGTTCCCTCTCTTACTCGCGCCCGGATCGCTTCGACGATCCGTCCCCAGGCCCGGTGGTTCTGGCGCGCTCGCTGAAGGATTTCCTGGGACTCCTGGAGGTCGACGAACATCGTGTAGAGGTTATCGATCTGATTGCGAATGCTGTCCTGCAACTGGGCCTCGGCGACAGTGTTGGCCACCCGATCCGATCGCATGCGTGCCTGCCGCTTGTGAGAAACGTCCCGGGGGTAGCTGATGTTGACGTCGTAATGGGGATCGGCGCGGAGGTTGGCCGTCAGCCGCTCTGCAATCGCGATCGGGATCTCCAGTCGAGTCGCCACGATGGGGAGGTTCTTCTTCATCAAGAGGTCGATCGCGGTTTCCAGGGTCATCACGCTTGGGGGACGACCCATCACGGAAGGTGCGGTTGGATCGATCTTGTCTCCCGGATGGATTGCTTTGGTACTCTCGGCCGATGGGGCCGACGTCCCACTCTCGGAGGTTCGAGCTGCGACGGTCTTGTCGTCCGGGTCCTTCGCGGCCATTGCCATGCCTCCGGCCGCGGCGAGGCCGAGCGCCGCGACCACCACCGCTCCGACCATCCATCGAGTCACGAGCATCATCGTCAGGACTCCTTCCATCAGCTCGGCGACGGCCGCCGAGATGCCCAGAGAGCCCACTCCACCCGGGGTGAGCGTCATCGCAGAACGGATCGTCGCGGCGATCAAAGCGGGAGGCACGCCACTCACGGGGAGTCGGGACTCCGGAGTGTTCCGAGGCCGCGCCAGCACGACTCCGGTCTTGCGGGATAGCCGTACTCGAAGGAGGCTGCGCGCCTTGGCCAGCCGCCCGCGGATCGTGCTTTCCGACACCCGCAGGAGCCCGGCCGCCGCGTGGTAGGTCATCTCCTCGAGGTAGCACAGGACCACCGGCCCCCGTAGGGGCTCCGGCAGGCCGTCGATCTCTTCGCGGAGGACCGATTGGATGTCGTGCCGATCCGCACCATCCCAGTCCAACCGGCCGGCGACCTGCTGCTCGTGCCGACGTCGTCGCGCGGCCGCGACGCGTGCCTTCCGCGCGACCCTCAAAGCGATCCCGTACAGCCAGGGGCCTAGCGACTCCGGTCGTCCGATTGATCCCGAACCGGCGCGACGGGCCAGGATCAGGAAGGTCGCCTGGAAGGCGTCTTCGGCGTCGTTCGGATCGGAGAGAACGCGGCGGCAAGCCCGCAGTACCGAGGGCCCATGGCGCACGACCAGCGCTTCGAAGGCGTCTTCGTGGTCATCGCGATGCGCGAAGAGGTCCAGTAGCTCGGCATCCGTCCTGTGGCCGTACGCGCCATGGGTGAAGAGTGCCCCAAGCTGCCTAAGTCCCCTGCGCGATTGAATGCCTACCATGGCTCTGTCCCCCCCGCGTCGACGTCCGTTCCTCCTCTACTGCCCGGCCAAGGGTGGATCCTCATCAGTTTCTTTCGAGATTCCGGAAGCTGTCGAAGGCAACAAAAAACCCCGGCTCGGATTCCGGGGTTTGCGTACAGGGAGGTCCTCCGCCCCAGCCAGGTGGTTCGGCTGGCCGATGCCGGGCTCCGCGGCCGTTACTTCTTCTTCCGGCTCTTGTCGCACGATTCGCCTTCCAGGGCGTCTTTCTTCTCGTTGATCACTGGGCAGAGGGGCGACTGCTCGGCATTGAGCGCCGTGAAGTCCTTCCACTCATCGGGCAGGTTGTCTTCGTGGAAGATCGCCTCGACGGGACACTCGGGTACGCACGCCTCGCAGTCGATGCACTCGTCGGGGTGGATGTAGAGCATCTGAGCCCCTTCGTAGAAACAATCGACCGGGCATACGACCACGCAATCGGTGTATTTGCAGTCGAAGCAGGGCTCGGCGACGATGTGAGCCATTCGCGACTCCTTATGTCTGACCGGTACGGGACAACGGGACAAGAACCCCAATCCTGCGGTCGGGGGACCGCGGAACTCCGAAGGAATCTCGCCGGAGCTCTAGCCATCTTAGAGGCCGCAAACGGGGCGGTCAAGGTCCCGCCCCGGCGACCGATTTCCACCCCAAAGACTACGAACTCTTGGCCTTCCGCCGAGCGGTCTTGATGGTGACCGGCTCGACCGGGACATTCTTCATTCCGGCGCGCGACGCCCGTCTGCACGTTCGCGATCTTGTCGACCACATCCATTCCGCTGATCACCTTGCCGAAGACCGCATAGCCTCCTCGGTAATCGTCGAGCGGGCGGTTGTCGACGTGATTGATGAAGAACTGGCAAGTGGCGGAGTTCGGATCGTCGGTGCGCGCCATGGCGATCGAGCCCCGGACGTTGCTCAGCCCGTTGCCCGACTCGTTCCGGATCGGTGCCCGCTTGCCCGCTTCCTTTTCATTCATCTTCGCGTCGAGCCCGCCGCCCTGGATCATGAAACCTCGCATCACGCGATGGAAGATCAAGTTGTCGTAGAATTTGTCGTTAACGTACTTCAGGAAGTTCTCGACGGTCCTCGGAGCTTTCTCCGGATCCAGTTCGAGGGTGATCTCGCCCATGGAGGTATCCAGCACCACGATCGGGTGCTTGTCGTCGGCCTGGGCGAAGGCCGAGCCCGCGCCCAGGGTCAGGCTCGCACCGAGGCCGAGGATCATGATGATGACGATCAGGCTGTGTCTCATCGTTCGTCCTGCTGTCATGGCTGAGAATCGCTCCACAAGAAAGAAACCGCATCTGCCGTTGATCCCGTTCATCAACTGTCCAGATGAGGCCGACTCTAACAAACCCCTCGTGGCGCTGTCGAGTTGGTCTGGTCATTTGTCATGGGTCAGGAAGAGGCGCCCATCGATCCGGTCGTAGGGGGGTCGTGAGACCCGCGCTCAGCCCGCGATCAACATTGAGCCGACCTTGACCTCCAGGGTTTGGATCCGCACTCCAGAAACCAACGACTCCTGACCCTTGACCAGCTAATTCGCACGGACACCTCCGCTGAGATTCTGGACGAGGCTTTCCGCCTCGTGGGCCATGGTGGGGTTCATGCGTTCGCGCGCGAGCAGGGCCTTGTTCAGGTGCAGCTTCGCCTTGGAGGCACGGTTGTGGTCGGCTGCGAGCAGCCTTCCGAAGTGGAAATTGAGGGCGGGGTTTTCCGGGGATTTCTTCAGTCCTTCGAGGTAGGACTGCTCGGCGTCGAGGGTCTGTCCGATCGATTCCTGGATGGTGCCGAGGGTATCGAAGAACTCGCTGGGCAAGGCGGTCGGGGCGACGTGTTTTTTCAGGTCCATGACGAGCTCCAGGGCTTCCTGACTGCGGTCGAGGTAGGTGTGGAGGATCCACGCCTTGTTGTTGGCGGCCTCGACGGAATTGGGCTGGACCTTGAGCACGCGCACGTATTGCTCGACGGCGTTCTTGAAGGTCTCGCGGGCTTTGGCGCGGTCGGACTGACTCTCGGCGATGGCGAGCAGGAGGTCGCCGAGGTTGAGGTGGGCGGCGGGGGTGTCGAGTTTGTCCGCGGCCTCCCGGGCCAGGGGAAGCGCCAGGTCGAGCTGACCGGCCCTGTGGAAGCCGATGGCCATGGCGAGGATCAGGCGGCCCTTGGCGTCGCGGCGGCGGACCTCGTCGGCAAGGCGGCGGGCCTCGACCAGGTCGGCCTCGGCGGGAGCCGGGCCCCCGGCGGGCCGCTCCGCCAGCAGTTGGACGAGCTGGCCGGCCGCGACTCCGTCATCCGGGATGGCCTGGAGGCCGGCCTTGAGGACGGCGATCGCGGCGGCTCGATCCCCCTTCGAGGCGCCGCCCGGGGCCGCGTCGCTCGGGTGCTTCAGGTGGATCTCGGCCAGGGTATGGTAGGCCTCGGCAAAGGTGGGGTTGTCCTTGATCGCCTGCTCGAGCCGGGCGATCGCTTCGTGGCGATGAGACTCCTGCTCGCTGGTGGTCGCGCCGGTCTCGGTCATGGCGCGAGCCCAGAGCAACAGGGCGTCAGGTCGGTTCTTCTCGTTGTCCAGCACCAGATTCGCCTGGCGGATGCGCCTCGTCGGGCTGGTCGTTCTTGAGCTGGGTCTGCCCGAGCAGGATCCGGAGTTCGAGCTGGCGACGCGGCTCGCGCTCGCGCTCGAGGGCCTGGGCATAAGCTTCGGCGACCTCGCGGAGCTTGTTCCGCGAGCTGAAGAGTCGGGCTCGCAACAAGGGCCCGAGGATCGACGTCTGGGCCGCCTCATCGATCTGGTAGGTGATGGCGATGGCCCGGGCGAAGTCGCCCTTCTGCGCCGCCATTTCGCATTCGGCATGGAGGAAGGCCAGGGCATTGGGATAACGGGTGCGGAACTCGCCGATCATGGCGGTTGCCCGGTCATTGAGCTGCTGCTGGCGATCGGCCTGGTTCCGCGCGCCGGCCTCGGCGGCCTCCAGCGAAACGACCTGGACCAGCGCCGCCGCCAGGTTTGATTCGTCCGGGAACTCCTGGTGGAGCTCGGTGAGGAGCTGCTCGGCCCGCTCGTACTGCTTTTGCTCGCGGTACTTCTCGACCAGCAGGCGGCGGAACGGCCCCTTGGGGTCCTCCTTGGCCTTGGTCTCGACGAACCTCAGCGCACCTTGGGGATCGCCCGCAGCGACCAAGGCGAGGTATTTGGCCTGGACCAGCTCATACGCCGTCGGCCGCATTTCCAGGCCCGTGTCAAGAACCTTCAGGGCACGCTTCAGGGCGTCGGTGGCGGGCGGGGTCTCATTCTCGACCGCGGCCAGCATCAGGTAGAAGACCGCCGGTGGCTTGTCCTTCGGGTCCTTGAGTGTCAGTTCGATCGCCTTGTGGAGGATGACCGCGGCTTCGGCGTGCTGCTTGGCACGGAGCAGGATCAAGGACCGCGTGACCACGGCCGACGGGTTGGTCGGCTGGACGCGCAGGACGTAGTCGATCTGGGCCAGGGCGGGCCCGGTCTCCCCTTGCTGGCGATAGTAGCTGGCGCCTCGGACGCGCTCCTCGGCCGAGGGCGGCTGTTTGGGATCGTTGAGGATCGCGGCGATCTCACGCCGGGCCATCGGCCACTGACCTTTGTTGATGTAGGCCGAGATCAGCATCCAGCGGTTGCGGCGGGAGAGCGTGGCGGTCTGGCTGCTCTGTTTGAGCTCCTCGAACCGGCGGATGGCGTCGTCGAAGTCGCGAGTCTGAAACGAGAGGTTCGCCAGTGCCGACTGGGCGGCGCCCAGAAGGGTGGTCCCGGTGTCGACCTCCTTGACCGGCTTGTCGCGGACGATCTCTTCGAGGGCCCTGGCGGCCTCGGCGACGGCGCCGGTGCGGCCGTCGAGCTGAGCTTTCCAGAACTGGACGACCTTGTTCTCGGGGTCCTTCTTCAGGGCCTCATTGAAGTGTTCGAGGGCCTCGCCGTTCTTTCCTCGCTTGAAAGCAATCTGGGCGTCGATGATGTCGGCAACCGCGGCTTCTTTCCATCGCGCCCGGATCTGGGCGGCGATCGTTGCGGCCTCGTCGATCCGGTTGAGTTCCAGCTCTAGAGCCGCAAGCTGGACCCAGGGTTCGGAGCTGTCGGAGCGATCCGCGATCCCTCTAAGCAGCTCGCGGGCCTTGTCCAGGTCCTTGAGCTCCTCGGCCTGGATCTGGGCACGCAGGATCACGACCTTGACGCTGTCGGGCTGGTCGCGGAGGAAATCTTCGAGGATTTGATCGGCTTCCTTGGGCTTCTTGTCCTTGACCCGGAGGGAGGCCTCGAGACTGGCGAGCTCGGCACTGCGCGGATACTTCGAACGGGCCTGGCGGAGGAGGTCTTGTGCCTCGGTCTTCTTTCCCGTCTCCTGGAGGATCAGGATGGCCAGTTGCTCGGCGGCTTCACCCCCCTTGCCTTGAGAGCGCAACGGCTGGAGCCGCTTCAGGGCCTGGTCGTATCGGCCGAGCTGGACGTCAATCTGCGCCAGCCTGATGATGGCCGTGGGAGTTGTGGCTTGCCCGGCAGCGACGCGCCTTGTCGAACTCGTCGACGGCTTTCTTCAGGTCGTCGGGGCTCCGCCGGGCCTGATAGAGCTCGCCGCGGAGCAGGTGGAGGGTTCCCTCCAGGTCGCGTGGGAGGTTGCCCTGATCGACCTGCTGGAGCAGCGCTCGCACGATGGGTTCGGCTTCCTCAGGATAGCCGGCCTGGAGGATCGTCCAGGCGGCCCACAACTGGTACTGAGGTTCGAGACTGCCGAGGCGCATCGCGTTCTGGAGGTACTGGCGGCCGAGGTTCGGCTCCTGGGCCAGGACCAGGGCCACGCCGTACCGCGCCTGGGCCTCGGCGAGCTCAGGCAGCGCGGTGGCCGCGGCCTTGAGATGGGCCAGGGCGCTGACACGGAGCTTCGCCGGAGTGGCCGGCGCCGCCGGAGTGGCCGCGTCGGAGCTTGCTGCCTCACGGACCAGGCCCGAGCGGTCGAGATCGATCGAGCCGGCGAACAGGTGGCCCAACGCCTGGAACCGTGGTAGCTGGCAGTCCAGGAGCGCCTGGATGTGGGGATCTGCTTTGGCGAATCGCTGGGCGTCTTCGACCTGGGCCAGGATCATCTCGGTGGCCACCGTGTGCAGCGCCATCACCAGTTGCGGATCCGCGCGTCGCGGCCCTTGGGCCTGAACGGTCTGCAACGCCCGGTTGATGACCTCCAGGCAGCGATCGGGCTGCCGGCGGAACCGAAGGTGGTCGGCGTAGGACCAGTAGGTCTGAAGGTCCGGCTGCCGCCCTTCGGCGAGGGCCTGCTGGAAGACCGAGTCCAGATCGACCTCGATCGCGTCGACCAGGCCGTCGACCGCCTTTTGGCCCTTGGGTGGGAGCTTCGTCGACCGCGCCGTGAGTGCCTTCTGGGTTTGCTCCAGCAGCAGCCGGAGGCGGGCTACGCGCGTCGGAGGCATCTCCTCGGGCTTGCCCAATCCCTTGACCTGCTCCAAGAGCTTGCCAACCTGGCTGGATAGCTGTTCCCATCGGGGTTCGCGACGGATCTCCATCGCCGTGAGACGGAGCCGGGCAAAGCGGTCAGCGGGATCCGGATCGTCGGCCGTCGGCATCGCTCGGGCTTCGGCCAGGGCTGCGATCCGCGCCGTATCGTCCCCGATCAGGTCGGCCAGCTTGCGCGCGAATCCAGAGCCGGCGCACCGGCGAAGCTTTAACCTTGTTCAGGACATCGAGATGCCGTTTGATTTCCGGAATGTTGGGAGTGCGCTCCTCCAGCGCCTCCGCGGCCAGGGCGTAATGGGCATCGGCGTCCTCCGGCTCAACGTTCAGCAGTTCCTTGGCCCAGTAAACCGAGTCGGTCGCCAGATCCTGAACCATCGCGTCCTCGAGGAGCAGCTTGCGGGGGCCCTTCAGGGCCTTGTCGAACTTGACCGCGCTGGCCAGATTCCCGAGCGCCGCACTACGCATGGCGGCTTGCTTCTCGGCGGGAGCCTGCCGCGCCCACTCGCGGTAAAGGCCCGCCAACTCCTCGTAGATCGCGGCGTTCCGACTATCGATCTGGATCGCCTGCTTGAAAAGGATCTCGGCATCCGCGAAGCGACCGGCTTCCTGGGCTGCCCTCGCGAGTTTCAGCGTGCCCTGAGAGGATCGCGGCGCGAGCGTCATGATGATGGCGCAGACACCGATCAGGGCCACGACCACGAACAGCCCCGAAAGGATCAGCAAAGGTTTCCAGCGAACGGTCATCGGGCGTTCCTCCTTTGGCTCGAGACGCCGTACCGCGCGACGAGGCAGCACTACCGCGGCGGTGACCTTCCAGGTCAGAGCGCGGACCATCGGCGGGCGGTGGTGGAAATCCGGGGAGATTGAGCGTCGCGGCGCCGGGCGGCGCCATGAGGCAGTGGAGTGCGCGGTCTGGTCCATCGTGCAAGGCTCGGCGAGTCGCCGTCCTGGACCAATTCGCAGGGGCTTGATTCAAGAGGGGCAATCCCATCTGCCCTGATACCTCAACGAGGTCGCAATCCATTGCCGTGTATCCCGGCATCGGGCAGGCGACAGAATAGAGATTCTCGGCCCCCGCATCAAGCGGAGTTTTCTCGGCATCGTCAATCCCGCCGTCAGCGAAGTTAAACTCTCCTCTGGCTTTCTTTGTCATCCATCCATTTGTGGTTTGTGAGATGGTTGTGCGCTCATCGCGTGTGGATGGTTGTGGATACCGAAGAACGAGGATTGCATGCGCCCGTGATTCGTTGGCTCGGGCTCTGTTTCGGTTCAGAGGCTCCCGCACTACTGTTATCGGGCCTCGGTTTTTGAAGAACATGAACGCGATTCCCGGGATGGCGAAAAGATTGAAGCCATAACCTGCACGGAGCCATTGTGATACGAAGAAGCGCGAGATTCCAGATCGAGGAGGCTGATTTGCGAGCGAGCGGGTGTTGGGTTCGTTTTCTCGATCTGCGAGCGAGCGGGTGTTGGGTTCGTTTTCTCGATTTGTGATCAGCGACAATTAGAATTCCTCGTGTTGCCTCAGCCAAGAATGTTACCAATTGATCGACAGGCAAAGCGCGGTGCTCTGCCGCCGTCTTGCCACTGAGGGCATGGTCTTTGTCAATCGATCCGAATCCTGATGAGTTCCCACTTTCTCGGCCCTCGGTTTCCCTCACGACCGAGATCCCTCGAACCGGCTCAGTCCTGACCTCGCCACTCTTCGACGTCGCGAGATTCCACCAGAGTCGCCGGAACTGAACAAAATATCAAGTGAACATGATCTGTAATTCCCTCGCTCAGCCGAGGCCGTCCAGGGCCTCCGGATCGAACCCATATCTATCCCCCCTCCCACGCCGTGAACGGCCCCTCCCGGGCCGTTTTACTGGACAAAACAACGACTGTACACGGGCCTGACTCGCCCTTTGACGATGGCCTTTCCAGTCCCTTGCGCTCCCGGCTGAGGTCGTGGGCGGCCCCTCGGGGTCGCCACGGTTGATCAGGGCGATCGGCCTGGGACGCTACTGGCCTCGCAGGTGCAGACCTTGATCGTCTCTGGGTGTCCGGTAACGGCCATGCCGAACCCTGTCTGGCTCGCAACGATTCGGGTTCGCCGACTCCCAGTTTCGGGTTTGGTGACAGTCTCCGTCGTCGAGTCCGCCACACGCGCGTCGACCAGGGATCGCCCTCCTGCCTTACTGCTTCTCTTTCGCATCGACGACCACCGGCTTCTCACCGGCCGCGTTCCCATCCTGGACGATATGAATCAGTGATTGTGCCATCACGTGACGCCACTCTCGGACGCGGCGCTGCAAGGTCCGTAGCAGCCCGTCCGGGAACCGGCTGGGGTAAACTTCCTGCAACCGCTCCATCAAGGACTTGGCCGTCGAGTCGGGATCGGGCTGGAGCCACAAGAGGATCTCCGGCCAGACCTCCTCGAACGGGTCCTTCCGAGTTCGCCAAGTTCGCGGTGAAGAGGCCTCACATCCGATGGGTCGGACGGACTTCCCCCTCTCGCCACAACTCCGGGAGCTTGGCGAGGAACTCATCGAGGCTCTGCCGCTCCGGGCCGTGACTCAGGTCGCCCGAGCCGAGCGCAGCAAGAGCGGCTTGTCCCTCGCGGATCTGATGCAGGAGTTCCGCCGGATCGAGCGGGGCAAGTCCCGCCCGGAGGGCTTCCTTGGCCGCGTCAGAGACCGAGGCGTGAGCCAGGAGACGTTCGCAAGGTGTCGCCGGCTTGTGATACCGCTTCTTGATCTTGGCCCCGTCCCGCGTCTTGGACAGGAGCTTGAACGACGGTTGGAAATAATTCACATACAAGCGGACCATCGGTAAAGGCGGGCAAGGCACTGGCCGGCGATCAGGCCGGAGAACCGGCGGTAGCCCACGAACCGGCGGATCACCGAGCCGTTCTTCTGCTCGATCCAGGCTTGGTCATTCTTCTTGTAAGGGCGCGAACGCGTGAACTCGATCTTCTGCTCCTCGCAGTAGCCCTGGAGTGTCTCGTTGATGAAGGCGCTGTCATTGTCCGAGTCGATCCCGAGGACCGGCACCGGCAACTGGCGGCGGATGACTTCGAGCCCTTCGACGACCAGGGACTGCTCCCGGGCCACCAGAGGGACCGCTTCGGTCCACCCCGAACACACGTCGGTCGCCACCAGGCTCCACAAGAACGTCCCCTGCATCGAGTCGCCGCCGTGGGCGACGAAGTCCACCTCCAGGAACCCGGGCGCCGGCTCGTTCCAATCCGCGAATGTCCGCACGGGAATCTCCCGGCTGGACTTCGTCGTCGCCTTCCGCTTCCTGCGGTGACCCGCTGTGCCGCGGATCGGCGCCAGCAACCGGTCGATGGTCGCCGGGCTGGCCGCGAGGAGGAGTTGACGGACATTCGGGTCGAGGGTCAGATGGCCGTGCCGCTCCATGGCCGAGATCAGCCCGGGGAGAATCGCTTTGAGGCGTTTGCCACAGATGCGATCCGCGGCCTCCCAGAGGACGACGAGTGCTCTGCGGACCGCCTCGGAATAGATTCGTCCGGCCGAGCCTGGGTTCATCGGGCATGACCGGATCGACTCCTGTGAGGAGGCGGATCGCATGCTTGCGGTGACAGCCGGCGATGTCGATGAATTCATCGAGAATCTTGGTTTTCTCGATCTTTGATGCGTTTCGATAGCGTTCACGCAGCGCTTCGAGGAGTTCGCGCCTGGTCTGCTTGCTGAGTTTGGTGCCCATCCTGCGCCTCCAGAGGCTGGTAACATTCTGGTGAGGCAACAGGCTATTTTCGGTAACAGAAACGGTGAGTCAATGCGCACTCAGTGAGCGTCTCGGAAGGTCTTTGTAGGGTGCTCTGTGAGCACCGATCCGGCGGTCTTTGCCCAGTATTGGTGCTCGCAGAGCACCCTACGAGACGGCCGTTGAGGCTTCCGGGACAGACTCTTAAACCCTGGGACGACGTCGAAGGTCGCCATGGACGGTCCATTTGAAGCCGTACTGGGGAAAACCCGCCGTACGGAGTTTTAGAGGGGGAAGGGGAAACCCGAAGCTCGATCGAGCCCGCCGGGCGCCCCTTCCCTACTCGGCTCAGGTTTTTGCCTCGGGGAGTCGGCCCGACTCCCCGACGCCAACTCCCGTGCCCCCAACTCCTGCACGGTCGCCCCGATCCCTTCGGACTCTTGAAGGGTGCGGTCGCTTGAGCATCCATGACGATCACGGAAGTTCTGGCGCGCAGGATCCTCAGCGGCGGACCGTGGTCGTCTTGGTGTCGGTCGCGGCCAGGAAGGCCGCGCGGTGGCTGGGGTCGGGGAACCAGAAACGGCGGCCGTCGCGGGAGAGTTCGTATTTCGGGTCGCCGCGCACCAGGAGGCCGGTCGCAGTCAGGCAATGGGCGCAGAATCCCTGCTCGGCCACGTCGACCAGAGCGTAATGCTCCGGGTCTTTGAGGAACTGGCGCCGGGCCTCTTCCGTGGCGCAGAGGAACAGCCGGCCCTGGTAGAGCACGCCCCACCTGGGGTTTCCCGGTCGAACGGCGCCGCGGTCCAACTGGGAGACCGGGCAGTCTCCGTGGTTCATCGGCACATAGCGGTCGGGATCCTTGCGGAACAGGTTGCTCATCACCGCGCTGGAGAATCGATAGACCCGCCCTTCATGCTGGATCGTGTATTCCGTCTGCCCCTGGACCAGCCGCCGGTCGGCGATCAGACTGACCGGGCAGTATCCCGAGAGCGCGAGCTGGGCCTCGCTCTTGGGGCGGGCCGGATCCGATCGCACGTCCTCTGCCTTGGTGGCACCCGCACGCTCTCGCCACGTGGACACGACGTCGCTCAGCAGGGTGTCCAGTTCGTCGGGCCCGAGATAACCCTGGCGAACCGCAACGATCTCACGGCTCGGCGTGACGATGACCGTCGCCGGCAGCCCCGACAGATTGAAGGCTAGCGCGAGCTGTTCGTGCACGTCCGATCGGAGCTTCAACGGTACGTAGGATTCCCGTGCATGCTGGATGATGTCGGGGTCCGGGAACGTGTCGCGCTCCATCCGCATGCAGTTGGGACACCAGGGACCCGTGAACTGGATCCAGAGGAGCCGGTTGGCTGTCCTGGCTTCCTCCAGGGCTCCGGCATAATCGCCGCGCCAGGAGATCGGTTCAGGCTCCGCACCTAAAGCGGAGCCCCGATGGATGGTGGCGCAGAAAAGTCCTGCGGCGATCCACAAAACAGCGGCGACACGTTGGCGGTGGTCGCGCGATGGGTGGAGAATCATCGAGCATCTCCCTCGTTCGACGGCGGACACGTGTTGTTGGGATTGAAGGTGCGCGGCAGAACGCAGCGCACTCCATCCATGGAGATGCCACCCGGCAAGCTCGAGCGGGCCAAACCTTTGGCGTGGGGATCAAGGCGTCGATTTCAAGACTTCACATCGGCTCGCTCGTGGTGGTCGCTTCACCCGAAAGCCGGGGCGAACCGTCGGGACCGGCGGTGCGACCAGACTCCTCGGCACCCGCGGCGCGATCGCCCCAGGCGTTAGCTGAGGAGCCGTTTCTCACCGTGAGGTCGAGATTGCGGGGCGGACGAGGCGCTCCCTCATCGCGGGCGCCGGGGACTGCGAAGCGCCAGGGGTGGCTGCAACAGTTCGCCAAGCAGCGCAATTTCGCGGAGCCTGGCCGGTGAGGCGAGCATCGTGCGCAGGTCGCTGCTGGTGAGAGTTGGGATGGGTTTGTTGGTCGTGGCATGAGGCATGTTGGGGATCGACTGCTGAGAGACCTGGGTCAGAGGGGAGCTGAGGGGCGAGAGCGGTGTCGATAAGGGGGCGATCTCCAGCGTTCGGCTCTTCTTGGAACTCAGAGGCTGGCTGACCAAGCCGGTGAGGAGGCGGGGCCGCTCCGATTCGCTCGACTTGGGCGGTGCGGCCTGAGGCGCTCGTCCGCGGGGGGGCGCGCGTCGGGCGGTCGCCGCCCGCGCCGATCGGGCACTCGCCGCCGACGACGGTGAGAACGACGATGTCGATCCCACCGATGTCCGGGTTTCGGACTCGAGAATCACGATCCCGTCGTCGGGTCCGCCCGCTCGCCCGGTGCTGAGTGGCCGACTCTGAGCCAGAGGCGCCGACCATCGAGCCGGTGCCGGCCGCTCCACTGGTGCCGGCACCGGCGGCCGAGACGTCCCCGTAGATCGCGACGGTGCTGACGACTCGCTCCGGCCCGCCAGGGGAGCGCCCATTCCCGGACGCGACCCTCCACCGGTGCCTGGAGCCCGACCCGGGCGCGGCGGCAGAGGCTGGGCATCCCGGTTCAACAGCGAAGTCAGCGCCCAGATCGCCAGGAACGTCAGCGGCACGATGAACTGAAGCAGGAGCTCGGTTTTCATCTTTTTGGCCCTTGGTCCAACAACGTGATCGGTGAGAGTCGTCGGGGGTGCTGGACCCTTGAGATGGTTCCTGAGTCCGCTTGCGAACTCGTGACCAATGACTCAGTGGAATTCGGTGCTCACAGAGCGCCCAACGAGACGGCCATCGAAGCTTCCGGGACAGACTCTAGGACGGACTGTTCTCACGTCGTGCATTGCCGGTGCCGGCGATGGCGTTGCGCATGTCGGTATCCGCCTGGACGTTCCGGAGGTGATAATAGTCGCCGATCCCCAGGTTCCCCTGGCGGAACGCTTCGGCGATGGCCAGGGGGACCTCGGCCTCGGCTTCGACGACCTTGGCGCGGTTCTCCTGGACCTGGGCCTGCATCTCCTGCTCCTTGGCGACCGCGAAGGCGCGGCGCTCCTCGGCCTTGGCCCGGGCGACGCGGGTGTCGGCCTCGGCTTGAAGGGCCTGGAGATTGGCCCCGATGTTGTCGCCCACATCGACGTCAGCGATGTCGATGGAAAGGATCTCGTACGCGGTGCCGGCGTCGAGCCCCTTTTCGAGGACTCGTTTGGAGATCGTGTCGGGTTTCTCGAGAACCTGCTCGTGGGTATCGGCCGAGCCGATGGCGTTGACGATCCCCTCGCCGACCCGCGCGATGATGGTCTCGTCGGTCGCGCCACCCACCAGGCGGTCGAGGTTGGTGCGGACCGTCACCTTCGCCTTGACCTTCAACTGGATGCCGTTCTTGGCGACACCGTCGATACTCTGCCGTCCGGAGCTGGGGTCGGGGCACGGGATGACCTTGGGATTGACGCTGGTCTGGACGGCCTCCAGGACGTTGCGCCCGGCCAGGTCGATTGCCGCGGCCCGCTTGTACGAGAGCGGGATGTCGGCCCGATTGGCGGCGATCAGCGCGCGGACGACGTTCGGCACGTTGCCGCCAGCCAGGTAGTGGGCTTCGAGAGCCCGGGTGGTCAGACCGTCCTTCTCCGAGAGGCCCGCCTGGTAGGCCATGATCTTCGAGCGGACGATGATGTTCGGGTTCACCTTGCGGAGGGACATCCCGATCAGGTCGAGAATGCTGATGCTGGCCGAGGTCATCTTGGCCTGAAGCCAGAGCGTGGCATACTTCGCGAGGACGAAGCACAGGATGATCGCGAAGAAGACCAGCAGCAAGATCAGGATCAGGACGTAAGTCGGCCAGTGGGAGGGGTTGATCTCAGCAAGTAGCGTGGCGATCATGGTGGATCCTCTAATAGGGTGACCGCGCCGGCGAGGTCATCCGCCCGAGAGGGGACGGAGAGTCAGCCCGCATCGAAGCCTGGGGGAGTGCGGGCCAGGCGGACGGCGCGCCGCCACCTGTTCCAGCCTTATAGTGTAATCGAACGCTCGGCTCAATCGCCAACCCCTTCCCCTTCGTGGCGTCGTCGTCGAGGGTTCGACCGTGGTGCGATCAACGTTGCGGCGCGGTATCCTCGAGGATGACCCTCGCCCGAATCATGAACGTCTGACAACCTCCGACGGGGGCGTCCTGCCGGCGTCCTCATGCCATGCGAAACAACCGATCCCGGTCGTTTATCGGCTCCTTGGTGATCCGCGGCGTGGTGGCCACGGTCCTCGCATCCGCTCCCGTCTTCTCCCAGGTACCGAAGGCCGTGGATCCTCCACCGCAAGAGCTGGCGAATGCGCGCGGCGCCGCCACAGGCAAGCCCAAAGCCACCCCTTTCACCGGGGACTTCCTGCCGTTCTTGCGAGCGGAACTGCTCCTGGTACGGACCACTTGCAATCTGACAAAAGACGAGAGAAAAGCCATCGGTCGCGAAGGAGCAGAGACGCTCCGAAACGCATCCTCGAACTATGTCGCCTGGCAGCGATCTCAAGGTCGAAAGGCCGCGCTTCGTGACCAGTCGGCGCCCCCGGATCCTTGCAAGCAGATCCAAGACGGCGTGTCCGCTGCGGTGAAGAAGCATCTTACCGCCGAGCAACAGGCGCGCTACCAGGCGGAGATCGAGAGACGGAACACCGAAGCCAAGCAGACCACCGTCCGCTACCTCGTCTCCATCCTCGACCGCGAACTGCTCTTGTCCGCCGACCAGCGCGCCCGACTCGGCGAATCCTTGTCCTCGCACTGGGACCACACGTGGTGTGAGCCGCTCGAGGTCATCCAGCTCGGCGAGACCTGCGTTCCTGCTGTACCGGATCAATATGTCACTCCATTCCTGGACGCTGCCCAGACGGAGGCTTGGCGGGGCATTCAGAAACTTCGGACCCGCCTGAGACGTTCGCTCTTCGATTGGGATATGACCATCGAGAATGACCCGCTCAAGGACGTGGGGCTCGACGAGGCGCAGAACGCCGAGTTGAAGATGCTCCGCCTCAAGAGAGCAGTTGCCGCAAACGAGCGACTCGCGGCCAAGAGGCTGGCCAATCAAGTTGCGGCCATGGCCGCGATGAAGGCTGGTGAGGCGGAATTGGTCGGAGCTGCGCGGGATGGCGACGAGCCCGCGGAGGGGAAGCCGGAGGTCGCACCGCAACGTCCCGTGATGATGCCGCGAGCCGAGTTCGACGCTCTGGTCTTTCACTATGTGGGAGATGCCGGCGCGGCACGCCGCCACCGGTTCGATTCACTGCTGGCGCTCCGCATCGGAGATATTGATCGGGCCGGCGGTCTGACCGAAGCCCAGAAGAAAAAACTGCTGGTTGCCGGGCGAGGCGATATCAAGCGGTTCTACGATCGCGTGGACGGAGCCTTCAGTCAGATCAACCTCGTCAAGGACGATGGAGCCAGGTCCCGCGAGATCTCCCGGCAAGTCCAGTTACTCCAGCAAACCCTCAGGTTGGACCTGTTCGACGATGAATCGTTCTTCGCCAAGACGTTCAGCAAGATCCTGGATGAAGGACAGATTGCCCGGTATCAGAAAGCGCTCCTTGAACGAAACTCCTTCCATTTTCGGACTGCGGTCTGTGCGGTGGTCTGGAGGCTGGGGAACGACCTGGGCTTGAGCACCGAACAGCAAGAAAAGTTCGTCAAGCGAATCCTCGATGAAAGCCGACCTCCCCGGCGATTCGGCCGGAATGACTACTGGTTCGTGCTCTACCAGGTTGGCAGATTGCCCGACGCCGTGTTCTGGCCAATCTTCGATAGGACCCAGTGGAAGATGTTGAGTTCGCAAATCAGCAAGGCCAGAGTGATGTGGCAGTGGCTGAAGGAAAACGGGTACGTGGCTGGCGACGACCCAGCCGTCGGAACCATCGCTCCGCCCGTCGTCGCGACCACGATCGGCGGAGACTTCGACATCCAGAGGTATTATCAAGGTCGGTATGTGCTTCTCACGTTCTGGTCCATGAATGACGCGGCCAGCCAGCGACAGTTCGAGACGTTGAAGACGATCCGACGAGGTCTAGCCCAGGAAGACCGCCTGCTGATCGTGAGCGTCTGCACGGACGACGGGGAGTCCTGGGATCCCTGGCGCCACTTCCTGGAGGACCAGGGGAAGGTTGACTACGGCGATCGCGATCGGCGCGGGCCGTTCCTGTTTTTCGGTGACCCCAAGTGGGTGAATGCGATGCAGGACGATTCCAATTTCCTGACCACCGCGGCCTACGGCGCCGAGCACCTTCCTGATGCGTTCCTGCTCGGCCCCGACCGGCGACTGCGGGCGGTCCATATCCCGGTTCAACACGCTGCGCGAGGTGATCGCGGAGGCATTGAAGAAGGCGCCATGAAGAAGAGCGGGGATTACGTCGGTAAGAGCGTGCCCGAATGGCGGGCATCGGAATTGTGCCCGGCGCACGTGGTCGGTCGGTCAGACCTGCTTCACGATCACCCGCGTGCCCTGGACATCGATGACCTCGACCAGGGTGTCGGTCTCGACGAAGCCGCCGGTCGCGATGACATCGATCTGGAGGTTGCCGAAGCGGGCCTTGCCGGTGGGCCGGAGCGGCGAGGTGGTCCGCCCGCTCTCGCCGATCAGGAAGCTGAGCGACTCGTACCCTTCCACGACCGGCCGGGCCGTGGTCTCGTCGGCCTCGAAGCCGGTCCAGGGCTCTGGTTTGAGGATCAGGCGGTTGAACAACGGTATCGAGGGGAAATACCGCGCCAGCACCACGGCTCCGGCGGCCACGACGACGAGCAACCCGGTGACTTGCAAGAGGGTGTATCCCAGTTCGCGGTATTCGTAGTCGTGCGTCGGCCAGATGAAGGTGTGGCTGGCCATCACGATGCTACAGAGCATCAGAAGCACACCGCTCATGCCGAAGATGCCCATACCCGGGAACACGAACAGCTCCATGGCCAGACAGACCAGCCCGATGAGGAACAGGATGATCTCCAACTGGTCGGCGGTCCCGCTGAGGTAATGGCTCCAGAAGAAGAGGAGGAAGGCCAGGGCCGAGATGATCCCGGGCAGGCCGACGCCGGGGAGCTTCAGCTCGACGACCATCATGAAAACGCCGAGGAACAGCAGGAGCCAGCTCACGACCGGCTTGGTCAGGAAGGCGACCAGCGAATCCACCCAGCCCGGCCCTTCCTTGCGGATGTTCAGGCCCCGCAAGCCATAGAGGCCCTTCAGGTCTTCGTCGTCATTGACGACTCGCCCCAGGCCGAAGGAAGCGGCTTCTTCGGCCTTGATGGTCAGGACCGAGCCGGGCTGTTTGCGGGTCTCGATCGGCTGGTAGCGGCCCGGCTCACTCGCCAGGTCGGTCCGGAGGACCAGGCGCGTGGCGCCGGTCTTGGAGTCCTTGGCTTCGAGAACTTCGGATTCGGGATCGACCATCGCCCGGGCCACGGCCTCGGGATGCATCCTCAACCGAGCCCAGAGCTCGGCCTTACCGGCCAGACCTGAGATCTGGGGCTCACTGAGGTCGTGGAGCCGGCCGTCGGACGCCCCGATGACCTGGCGGACATCGCCCATCCGGGAATCCTTCTTGAAGACGATGTCGCGGCAGGCCAGCGGCAGCAGGGCGGCCAGACCCACCGCGCGGTCGTCGATGTAGGCCACCGTCTTCATGTCCTTGATCCCGACGACCAGGTCGGCGAGGCTGTCGATGACCGCGTCGTTCCCCCCCGGGCTATTGATTTGCAGAATCAGCAGGTTGGCCTTCTCTTGCCGCGCCTGATCCACGCGCTTGGACAGGTACGAGACCATGACGGCGTCCAGCGGGCCTTCCAGGGGGATCCAGACGGGGCGTGGCTTGTGCCCCAGGGTCGGGTCGTCGACGGCGGAGTTCCCGGCGATGTGGTAGATGCTCGTCACCTCGTCCCGGGAGTCGGCTGTCCGCTTGCAGAAGCCCTCGTCACGGGCCCGCTTGGCCTCGAGCACGCCGCGCTGGCCGCCCTCCCAGGCAGGTCGCTCCTCGATCACCTGGTGCGTCTTCTGGAACGTCGGCAGGTTTTCGGCCAGGACGTAATGCACGCTCTTGTCGGCCGTTCGGACCAAACGGAGGTCGGCGTCCCGGTCGAGCATCCCGAGCAGCAGGTCGGGGTCGCGGGTTTTCCGGATAGCCAGGATCCGAACCAGTTCCCGGTATGCGGGATCGGGCGACTGGTCCTCGGGCGTGATCGGGCCCAGGGTGGCCGAGGAACCCATGATGATCTCGGTGCAGGCAACCGCGGGTAGGACGGCATATCCCCGGAGCGGTTGCGGGATGTAGGCCACCGTCAGCTTGGCGCCGGCCAATTCCTTGGAGATCAGCTTGGCGAGGTCGAGACAGACGCCGAACTCGCTGGTGCCCGGGGCCTCATTGCCCGGCAGGAACTCGAAGACGAGGATCGGCCGCTTCCCCTGTTCGGCCGATGCGGAGGTATCGACCAGTTGCCGGGTCTGCTCGCGAATCCGAGCGATGGTCTCGGACGTGATCGGCTCGGTCACCGTGAAGAACTGGGCCGGAGTCTCCTCGATCGCGGAGGGAGGGGCTTCCTGGGCGATCGCCATCAGGCTGGCCGATGTGCCGAGGATGGCTAGGAGCAGGGCCCACACCCTCCCGTGGGGATGTCCAGCGCGGGAGCGAATCATAGCAGTCGGACTCCCTCCGAGAGTCGGACGCACTCCGGTCCTGGCTGTCGCCGGCACAGCGGTCGGATCCGGCCATCGGATGGGGTCCGATGCGACCGGTTGTGGCAACCCGCGCCGGTCCCAGCCAGTCGCCGTGCGCTCCGAACGCAGGCACAGTCAATCCCGTGGTTTACCCGGGTGATTATAAGCGGATCGCCGGGGTGGGTCAAACATCCCCCGGACGCAACGGGACGTCACCGGGTCACGCCCGGCGATCATTCCACCGGACGGTCCGGTTCGCGTTGAGCCCGAAGTCTCGATCACCGACCTGCTTCAGCGTTGCCGCAAAGGGCGCTGCGCCGGCTGACCGGACCCAGCGCCGACGTTCACCGCCGGCTGCCCCGGCTCAACCGGGTTCCGCTCCAGCTTCCAATTCTTGAAGGGCCGTCCCTGGAACCACTCGTCGTTGACAGCCGCATTCGGGAGGATGTGATCGAACCGAAAGTCCTTGAAGCTCTTGCTGTCGGGGGACACCAGCACAATCTGGACCGGCAATAGGAATTCCTTATCCAGGATGATCTGAGCCATCCGGAACGCGTCCTTATCCTCCGGGAGTTTGGGGCGGACCAGCACCGAGTAGTATTTTGGGGTCTCATGGATGAGTTTCATGTCGTAGCGCGCCTTGGCCCTCTCCGCCTTCATGTTGAAGAGGAACGGCAGCGGTCCCTCATCCAGCGCCCGCTGGCGCTGCTCTTTGGCCAGTGGAAACACGAAAATCTGCCGGGTCGGATAAAGATACTGCCAGACCTCGTTGGTGCCGCAGATGATGACTTCGTCGGGCGTCGTGACGCGCTTCTTGGGATTCTTGGGATCGGGCACCGGGGCAATCTTCCCCTTGGCGTCGCGCACGGTCTTCACCTTGTTGAAGATGAGGTAGGCGAGCTGTGGGCTCTTGAAGACGGCCCGACCCTCATAATGAATCTCTTCGTTCCAGTCCGGCCTGCGATCGATGCGGTAGATCCAGACGTCGAGGGTCTTCAACTTGGCACTCTGGCGCTCCCAGTCCTTGAGGAGCTTTTCCATCTGGGCCGGATTGGGCACCGGCTGGGCCTGTTTGGCGGGTGGGTTGGCTCGGGTCCGGGCCGCCGGGGCCCGGTTGCCCGCCGCGTCCTGGGGAAATGCCGTCGCGAGATTGCTCGCGCACATGGCGATGAGTGAGGACAACAAGATCCGTCTTGCTCGTGGCATGGGCCACCTTCCTCCCTGCGAACGGCTCGAGCCCAGCGGGAATCCGTGAGGTGCGAAGCACGGCCGTCTCCGTCCGACCGGCTTCGGCGAGGACCCTACCATAGTTCGCCTCCGGCTGCCAGTGCAGCCCAAAACCGTCTCACCGAAGCCATCTTGGGGAGGACGAGGTGCCCCCATAACCCGGAAAAAATGGGGCCCGGACGGAGCCGCGCCCCGAAGCGGGGAAACTCAGGGCTTGACCGGGCCGCGGACTCATGCCGGTTCCCTCGCACCCTCGTCCCCCTGATGAAAGCCTCCATGCCCTCTCAATGGGGAGCGTTTTCGAGAGGCGTGATGTGCCCTCTGGCCTGGGCGCACGGCCCAACGATCGGCCGAGTCTATCGAACATGAATTAACATCTTTTGCTGTAAGGGCTTCTGTCGGACAACCGGTGGAATTGTCTGGCACTTTTTGGCGAGGCTACTCCTTGAACGTGGTCAGTGTCAGGACATGCCGACGGAGAAGTGCCGAGCCAAGCAAACCGCGCCGAGTGACCCTGGTTGCTGCCGCGCGATCCCTACTTATTTAGGATGCCACAACTTTGGAAATCCGGTAATGCACCTATTGTGGGAGAGGCCCATTTTCTCGGCGCAACCCTTCACGTATCTTGGACATAAAAAATCCGACGGCAACCTGGCATTGGGGGGCCGTTTACCGAGAGTCGGCAATTTCGAGCGCCTGCGCACTGGGTTGTCCACACTCCGACCGCATCGATTGGCTACGAGCCCGACGCGCGCCGCCGAGTGGAACCCGCTGGGGACCATCCCTTCACTCGCTCGCGGGCGCCTCGGGCTCGTATTGTGCCGTCTGGAACCCAGGCGTCAGGCGCTGGAGTTCGCTTCACGCTGGGCTTGGGCAGGCGATCGAATGTGATGGGGAGTTTGCGGAATGTCTGGTGCTCGGCTGACCTGGTGGTGTTTGATCAGCAAACGGAGTAGCATCTCACACAACGAGCTAGCGCGTTCCGCATCAGGCATTCGTCGATTCGTGCGAGTACGTGTGGGTTGATGCTTCCGATGATGGACTCGGCGGCCTGAATGGGACCCGATCGGGCCGTTCCGATATCGTGAGCCCGATATCAGCTCGCTGGCGGGAGCGAATGTTCTTATGATCATGGCTTAGTTCTATGCATTCGAGCACGCGAAGGAACAATCCGTGGGAATTCTCGTCACAATCGTCATGGGCTGGATCGGTGTCGCCGCGACCGCCCAGGCGAAGGCTCCGCTACCCCTTGTTCCAGCCCCCCAATCCGTACCCAGGCCAGCCGCCGACACGGGCCAGCCCTATGCCCCACAAGCGATTCTGCCCGGCGGCATCGTCGTGACACTATTCGCGCCGAACTCGCCCTACCTCAAGGCCGACAAGATCCACGTGCCTGAGGTCTATCACATGAGCCAGACGGTCCACGGCCGCATTTCCAGCATCGTCTCCATCCACAACCCTTCCATCGAAGTGCACCTGGTGGAGAAGGCCATTAACACCGGCACGGCAGTCATCGTCATCGCCGGCGGCGGTCATCGAACCCTGAACGTCGGCGGTGAGAGTGCCGACTTCGTCCCCTTCTTCTACAACTACGGCATCAACACCGTCATTCTTCGGAACCGGTTGCGTGCCGATGGCTACATTGCCGAGGTTGACGCGGTTCATGACGCCCAGCAGGCCGTCCGCGTCGTCCGTGCCTACGCCAAAGAATGGGGCATCGATCCCAATCGGATCGGCGTGATGGGCTTCTCGGCCGGCGCTGAGCTGGCCGCTCCAGCCGCGGTTCTCTACGAAGACTGGGACAAGAAAAACCACGATCCCTCCGACCCGTTCGCCGGCATCTCCTCGCGTCCGGACTTCGCCGGTCTCATCTACCCCGGCCCGACGCCCTTCGCCCGCAACCGCACCGCGCCGCCCATCCCCAAAGACGTTCCGCCCGCGTTTCTCGTCTGTGGAAGCGCCGGGGACCGGGTCCACACCATCTGGGCTCTCGACTATTACCAGGCGATGCTGATGGCGGGTGTCCCCAATGTGGAGATTCACCTCTACGGCAACGGCCGACACCCCGGCGACTCCCTACCGGACGGAAGCCGCATGTCCGGTGGCCTGACCGACCGCAAGAACATCCCCTACGGCACCTGGCAGTTTCGCTTCATCGACTGGGTCCGAGACCTCGGCTTCCTCGAGAAGCCCGGCGTCGAAACCAAGGCCGCGAAGGACGTAGCCGGATACGTCGCCAGGCCGCCCCGTCCAGACGGACCGGGACGCGGAGGCGCCGGCCGAGGAGGCCAGACCCCCGCACGGGGAACTTCCGCAGCACCCGGAGCGGCGCCGGCCGAGAGGCGAAAGGGGACGTAACGAATTACCCACCTCCGATGTGAATCATTCATTCCGTGCCCTTTCGGGCTGGCCACGGTCTGGAGCTTATTCCCAAGTCGTCTCATTCCTACCTCCTTGACAAGCGTCGCGAGCCGACGATATTTGTAGTCTGACGACTCACTTCGTAGTTCCGGTGACGAGGAGACCATGCTCAGCCGACTGGCTGGGATCGTCGGCCTCTCGTCCGCGATGGTGGCTGTTCGGATTGCGGACCCAAGCGATCGACACGCGACGCCATGCGGCGATTCTTCAACCGGGATTACATCCCCTGACCTCGGGAAGGGACCGGCCATGCCCATTGCGACCATCGTGATCATCGCCGCCGTGATCGGCCAGGCGCCCGAGGTCGATCGGCGATGGGAATTCATGAAAGCCGAGGCGGCAGCCTATCGTTTCACGAAGGAAGGCGACCGCACGGAGCCCCTGAAACTCCGGGAGGAACCCGCATTCCGTCTTGGCAAGCAACCGGCAGATGACGTGGAAGATGGCGCGATCTTCCTCTGGTTGAGAGAGGACGGCCGACCGGAGGCATCCTTGCAGATCTTCCTGGTCAAGAACGCGACGGCGCCCAACGGCATGTGGGCTCACGAGTTCAACTCACTCTCGACCGATTCCCTCGTGGGCACCCGCCGCGGACGCCCTTCCTGGTCCCGCGCCGGCCCGGACTCGAGTACCACAGGCTCGACGATGTCCCGAAACCGGCTGCGACCGCTTCGCTCCGCGCCCGCCAGATGCGGGCCATCATGCAGAACTTCCGCGCCACCGACTATTTCAAGGACAAGTCCTGGTCGGAGCTGCGTCTGCTGCCCACCCCGGTCGCCCGTTACGGTAAAGAAGGGGCGGCGGTCATCGACGGCGCTCTGTTCGCGTTCGTCATCGGCACGGACCCGGAGGTGTGTGTGTTCCTCGAGGCTCGGCAGGGCGAAGAAGGCCCGGAATGGTTCTATGCCATGGGGCCGCTGACCTGCTTCAGCGTCAAGGGCACCTACAAGAAGAAGGACGTGTGGGACCTCCCTCGCCGCCGGCCGGACGGTAACCCGAACGCCCCCTATTATATCACTGTCGAGAAACTCTGATCGACCCCGATCCTCAACCGGGCGGAGAGGAAAGGGAGCGAGAGCCAGGAGAAGGGAGGAACGGCCTGCTCCCCGTTTTTTCTTCCGAGGGCGGCCGGGTCCTGCTCCCCGTTTTTTCTTCCGAGGGCGGCCAAGATCCGACCTGGTCTCTCGGGGGCAGATCTGGTTCTCCGCATATCCTGTGGCGAAATCGCTTGTCCTTGCGGAGATTTGCGGCGATAATTTCCGCAAAGGATGCGGAGAATAGCCGTGTACATCCACCAGCGAGAGGATTGGCCTCAGTTCCACTGGGATCAGGATGGGCTTACGAACCAGCTCGCCGCGGTGCGTCACCGCCAAGGCCGACTGATCGGCCGGATGGAGGCCCTCGGCTTTCGGCTGCGCGAGGAGGCCGTTCTCAACACCTTGACCCAGGACGTCCTGAAATCGAGCGAGATCGAGGGGGAGATCCTCGATATCCACCAGGTGCGATCGTCCCTCGCTCGCCGCCTTGGGCTGGATATCGGGGCCCTGACTCCCGCGGACCGTCATGTCGAAGGCGTCGTCGAGATGATGCTCGACGCCACCCAGAAGTACCTGGAACCGCTGACGGAGGATCGCCTGTTCGGCTGGCACGCGGCCCTGTTTCCCACTGGGCGGAGCGGCATGCACCGGATCCGGGTCGGCGCCTGGAGGGACGACCGATCCGGCCCCATGCAGGTGGTCTCCGGGCCGATCGGCAAGCAACGTGTCCACTTCGAGGCGCCTGCGGCCGATCGGCTACCGGCGGAGATGTCGCGCTTCCTCCACTGGTTCAACGGGATGGTCTCAACCGATCCCGTGCTCATGGCCGCCCAGGCACACTTCTGGTTCGTGACCATCCACCCTTTTGACGATGGCAACGGACGGATCGCCAGGGCGATCACCGACCTGGCCTTGGCGCGCTCGGAACAGAGCCCGAGGCGTTTCTACAGCATGTCCGCCCTGATCCAGCTGGAACGCGACGATTATTACGAGATCCTGGAGCGCACCCAGAAGCGCACCCTGGAAATCACCGCCTGGATGCACTGGTTCCTCGACTGCCTGGACCGCGCTTTCCATGGCGCCGAGACCACACTAGCGAGCGTGCTCAGGAAAGCCCGGTTCTGGGAGACCCATGCCGGGGAACCGTTCAACCCCCGGCAGCAAATCATCCTCAATCGGCTGCTGGACGGCTTCGAGGGGAAGCTCACCTCTTCGAAGTGGGCGAAGATCACCAAGTGCTCGCAGGACTCGGCCAGCCGCGACATCAACGACTTGCTCACGCGAGGGATCCTGACCAGGGACGCTCGCGGCGGGCGGAGCACGAGCTATTCGCTCACCGAACCGGCCGAGAAGACCCCAACAGGGTTATGATCGCCTGTGCGATATGGCTCGCCAGCGTTGGCCCGCCAATCGCTCGAGACAAAGCCAGCCCACGGCCAGCCTACCCGGCGCCACCATCTGAGTCTTCAGCGGGCTGAGTCCGTCCCGCCCGATGTGGCGGGTCATGTCACGGTTGGGCTTGCTTCTACGACTCGCGCGCAGTAATATATTACTACAGAGGGAGAACAGAGGATGGCCAGGAAGGATCCGTGCCGCAGGATCAAACGATCGGATGCCCAGATCATCTGGGACGATCCGAATCATCCCGGGGGAAACCGGCAGAAGGTATGGGTCCACGACTTGAGCGAAGACGAGGTCGAATCGGTCCACTTCAGTGACGATTACGAGGCCACGCCCAATCGGTCGTTCCCGGCGAGTTGTCTGGTCTTCGGCTATATCTCGACCGACCGGTTCATCGCGGTCGCCTTTGAGATTCTGGACGAGGACGTGCCGATCATCCGACCGATCACGACGTTCGAGCCGAGCGAGGATTGAGGAGGGAATCATGGCGAAATCTCGAAAGCCGGCCTCTGGTGCCCCAAGCGAGCCGAGGACGGATCGGGTCTTCCGCGACGGCGCGATCGCGGCTCAATACGCCGGCCAGCCCAGCGTTCGGTCGTTATACGAGAGCGGCCAGATCGATCGGGAGGCGTTCGAGGCAGCCGATCGGCTCCGCGCCGCGGGCCCGCCGCAGCGCCTGTTCCGAGACTTGATCGCGGCCCTGCGGGCCGAGCGCAAGCGCCAGGGCTTGAGCCTCGCCGACCTAGCCGAACGAACGGGGATCGACCGAGCCGCCATTCACAAACTGGAAATCGGTGTGAACACGAACCCCACCCTGGCCACGTTGTCGCGGTACGCCGGCGCCCTCGCGCGCGGATCGAGTGGGATCTCAAGACCTCGGCTGCGGCCGAACCGGCGAAGGGATGATCAACGTGTAGTAGCCGTTTCGGGAAGGCCTGACACCGAGCTTCTGACACTGACCTTCCTTGGAGGTAGGAGAACACCTATGAGCGCGATCAGGGGCATTATCCGCAGGGGCCAGGTCGTCATGACTGAGCCGGCCAACCTGCCCGACGAGACGGAGGTGGAGATCGTGCCGGTCGGGCTCACGGCCTCGAAGGACGAGGAGGGAGCGATGAGCCCCGACGAGATCGCCCGGACTTTGGCGGCGATGGACGAGATCGAACCTTTCGAGATGACCGATGAGGAGAAGGCGGCGATCGAGGCCGACCGCCAGGCCCGTAAGGAGTGGGAGAAAGCTCAGTTCAACCAGAACGCCGACCGGCTTCGGAGCATGTGGGAATGAGACGCTTCCTCCTGGACACCGGCATCGCCAGCGATTTCATCAACCGCCGCCATGGGGTCTTCGAACATGCCCAACACGAGGTGAGCCGTCCAACCCGGTCGGAATCGGTGTCCCAGTCCTGGCTGAGCTCGCCTACGGCGTCGAGCAAAGCGTTTCTCGCGACCGGAACATGCAGAGGCTGAGCAAAGCTTTGGCGACCTGGAAGGTCTGGCCATTCGACAACAAGGCGGCTTTCGAATACGGCCGGATTGCCGCGGAACTGCGGCGGATCGGCGGGCCCATGCAACAGATCGACGTGCAGATCGCCGCCATCGCCTTAGCCCTGGGGAACTGCACGGTGGTCTCGGGAGACAGCGACCTGAAAGCCATCCCGGGGCTGACTGTCGAAGACTGGGCTTCGGGGACAGCGGCACGGGGGGCGTGACGACGATCCGGATTATCCGGAAATGACGCTCGTGGGAGCGCATCCCAGCGAAAATGCCGGAGCCGATCCATGCCCAGTCCGGCGCATCGAATGTGGAGTCTTTAGCATCATCACCGGGAGTTTGAGGATGACGGAGCCTGGCTGGGGCCTTAAAATGGAGGAGGAACGCCCCTTGTTCCAGAGGGCGAGAGGAGATTGGCCTGCTCCCCTGGGGGCAATCACGACGGCACCGTCAACCCACGAATTCTGCGGAAGACCCTCAGTTTCTTGTTCTGGCGCAGTCGGTCGAACTCGGCGGCAGCCGCGGGGTCGATAGCGAGGATAGTGAACCGTTTCAAATCCTTCTCGCTCTCTGCCAGCCACCGCTGGGCCTGGAGCAGCTTGTCGCGGTTCTCCGCCTTGAGCACGGAGGCGAACCGCCCCTGGAGGATCTCGATCCGGCTGATCAGTGTCGTGGCCACTTCCTCCGTGGCCTGCGCAACTCGCTCCGTCACCCGAGCATGACCGCGGAGCAAGAGGGAGAGCATGTCAGTATCGAGGATGAACATCCCGGTTCCTCTGGCCCTCAATCACGGAAGTTCATCGGAGGAGCCTCCTTCGATGCTCGGCCGGCCGCGACGGCGGTAGGCCGCCGCAACGATCCGCTCCAGGTCGGGGTCATCCTTGTACTTACCGGCCAGTTCCAGGATGGCGGCCTTCCTCGTCTCCCAGGTGGGCGACGCGGTGGCGAGCCAGTCCAGGATGACGGTCTTGAGGAAGCGCCATTCGCCAGCGGTGCAACGACCCGGTAGCCCCTGCGAATGGACCAGATCCAGAATCTCCGCTTCCGGGAGACGGAGGTATGCGGCTGCCTCCGCCAGTGTGAGCACCTCGCCCGAGAGACGATTGACGGACGTGCGCGGGGGCTGAGGTTTCGATCGCGGGACCGGTTGGCGTTTCTTCGTTCGAGGCATCATCGTTCCTCGTTCTTCCGCTGCGGTGTTGTCACGGCTCTCTTGAGCGCGTGGCGGCACCGTTCTGTCATGATCGGCCTGCGATTCGACCAGGATCAAGTACGAAACCCGAGCGGCTCATCGGGAGTAAGCGGGCGGGTGAAACGGGGCCGCGGGTGAAACGAGGCCGCAGCTACTTCGCCTCCACCATCTTACGGAACTCGCTCTGCGCTCTCCGAAACAGCGCCTCGACCTGCCGCCGGTTCTCGACGCTCGCGTAGCGGTTGCGGGCTGCGACGGCCTTCAGCATGTGCTCGATCCAAACGACGAAGTACGCGGCGTCGTCGCGGCTCTCGATGCCCTGGCCGCCGACCTTGACGTAGACCGGACTCGTGTGGGCCCAGACCGGCCCGTCGAAGACGAGGGGATGATCGGGACCGCGCACCCTCAGGGCGATCCAGCTACTCCGCTCGATCGGCAACGCGACGTCGAACCGTCGGACCCGCGACCCAGCCGCCTCGCCCGCAGCCGCGGCAGTATGGTCGTGTGCCGCCACCTTGCCGTTCACGATCACGTCGATCGAGCGGAACGGCACGTAACTCTCCACGGTCACGCCAACGCGGACCTTGCCCGCGGCTGCGAGTTCGCACGTCTCTCCGGGACCTTTGCCATTCACCTCAAGAGTCAGGATGGGACCATTGGAGACGAAACTCCGGCCGCTCTTTAACCCGTCGAGCCAGCTTCGCATCGTCAGCGGACCGACCGTCTTTACATAGACCCGGTCGCCGCCGAGTGGATCGGTCGAACGGTCCAGCAGCGCGTCGGTGCCGACGCACGCCGAGAGCTTCAATCCGCAATTCAGCAGCCGATACCACAGTTCGGCCGAGCGGTCCTCGTCGCTGTTGTACGACATCAGATCAACTGCGTGAACCACGCCGAGCACGGCGTCAATCGGCAGCTCCCGCGCCGCACCGCTGGCTTTCGCCAGATCCTTCTCGAACGGAAACGGCTGGCCGGCGAACAGGGGGTGACCGTAAGTCACGACGCCCCCTTGACGGACCGCCTCCGCGGCCATGACGTAATTCGCCGGAAAGTCGTGATGGTTCGGCGTGCCATCGAAACCGGTGTACTGCGGCTCGACCAATCGGTCGATTCCAAAAAACTGCATGTGTCCGTAGATCGTGCTTCTCATCTCTTCGCCAAAGACGATAAGCTGCCGATCCGTCGAAGCGGCGTACGGTCGGCCGGTGATCGACTCCGCATCGCGGATGTCATCACCGACGTTGTTCGACACGCAGAGATTGACAAAGTTGACGCCTTCTGCCCGAGCCGCCACCAGCGCGTTGGCAACCGTCACCGCGATCGGGCCGCCCGTATGAAGGTGCACGTGCGAATCGCCCGAATACCAACCCGCGCTGCCATGTCGATCCACGGTGAAATTGGCACGGTCAGCTCGGTGGTCGTTTCGGCATCGACGGTCACTGTCTGTGGGATGGTCTCGAGTCCGCCGCTGAAGTTCATCCGCACGCGTCCCGGTGGCAGGTCCACGTCGAAGGAATCATCCGCGTAGAAGTAGGACTCGTCACGCTTCGTCTTGCGGATCGCGGCGTTGACCGGCCCGTACGGTTTGTTGTCACTGCCGATGATGCTGACGCGAGCGGCCGCCGGTGCGTTGTTGCGACGTAGCCTCACGTGAGCCTTCCATCGCCGATCCGAACCAAAGTCGGAATCATCGAGCACCAGCCGGAAAATCGTTCCCTCGTAACCGACCAGTAGTAACTCGCCATCGGAGTCGACGCCGAACGACGCGAGCTTCTGGGGCGACTCGCCAATCTGTCGAACCTTGATCAACTGGCGATTGGCTTGCGTCAAGGCCCAGATCCGCTTCGACTCAAAATCACCGAAAATGTAGGTGCCATGATACGACGAGTTGCGCTTTCCCCGATACACGTAGCCGCCCGTCACCGAAACGCCGTACTTACGTCGATAAGTCATCACGGGAGGCGTGTATGTCTCTCCCTGTCGGCGGTATCGATCCGAGAACTTCATGAAGCCTTCGTAGACATTCCAGCCGTGGTTTTCGCCGGCACGGGCGATCGAGACTTCTTCGAACAGATTCTGGCCGACGTCGCCAACCCACAGATCGCCTGTGACCGGATCGAAGCTGAAGCGCCAGGGCATGCGAAAACCGGAGGCCCAGATCTCGGGACGGATGGGGGGGGCGGCGTTTCGATAAGGATTCGACTCCGGAATCGCGTACGGCTTGCCACTCTCTTGGCGGTCAACGTCGATTCGCAGGATGGTTCCGGTCAACCGGCTCAAGTCCTGGCTGTGTCCTTCGGGGTCTTCCTGAGGGCCGGCATCACCCGCACCAATATAGAGGTATCCGTCTGGGCCGAACGCCAACATGCCTCCCCAGTGCAGGTCGGTGTCTTGAGGAATCTGCAACAATCGCCGGGACGGGACGCCCGCGTCGCGACGCAGGTCGGGGGTCGCTTGCCGCTCGACGATCACTGGCGAGAAGAAACTGCCTTGATTGCGGACGTGGTAGTTCACGTAGTACTTACGGTTTTCGAGGAACCGCGGATGGAACGCGACACACACCACGCCCTCGAATTCACCGGTGCTCGCTTCGTTGCTGAAGTCGGCGAACAGTTCCTTCTGGTGTTCACGTTCGCCCGGTTCGAAGCGCCAGATCTTGCGCGTCTTCTGTTCGACAACGAGAAACGCACTCCGGGTCCCCGGTATCGCGATGATCCAGACCGGATGGTCGAACCGCAACGCGTCGTTGTGCATCGGCACGAGCCGGATGGGTTTTTCGAGCGACGGAATCTCGCTCGGCATGCCCGGGAACCGGGACCCATTTTCGGGTTGCTTCAACGTCTCAAGATACGCGATCAGGTCCGCGAACTGCTCGGCTTTCAAAGTCTTGTGCAGTCCCGCGGGCATCAATGACGTGCCAGTTTGCCTCTCCTGGTCGATCTCGGCGCGTGGCAGTCGTACCGTTTTGCCCTCCGCGTCGAGCAACTGAAGCTCCGACTCGGTTCGTTTGCTCAGGACACCCGTGAGCACTTTGCCAGCCTTTGTCGTCACGACGATCGTGCCGTAATCGGGGTGGATTGTGGCATTCGGTTCCAGCACCGACTGGACCAGTTGCTCGCGCCCGAACTTGTCGCCGACGACGCCCAGGTCTGGCCCTGCGCGACGCTCGTCGCCCTGGAAGACATGGCACTTCTTGCAACCCACGGCTTCCGACTCAAACAGGGTCTTGCCCCGCGCTGGATCTCCGCCGAGGAGCGCGGCTTGTCGATACCTGGCGAGCTCATCCGTCTCGTTGTGTTGGCCGCTAACGCGATTCGTCAGGCCGGTGAACAGTAAACCACAAAGGCCAAACGCGAGATAGGTTCGGTGCATGGGTCGATTCCGTGAACACACGAAGAGATCCCGATCCTTCAGGGTCGTCCGGATGGATGGAACTGAAGAATTTCGCTTTACTGAACGTTGCATGGAAAACTTTAGACCGTGATGGCTTTCTCGGTTCAAATCGCGCCCGCGCCCCGAGGCAGAGCCCTCACTCGCCCTGTGGGCACGCGCTCCCCGTCAGGCGGGGCCGAGGGGCAGAACGCGGGCCTCGAAATCGGGAAGAGCGCGCGGGCGGCTTTACTGGGTACCGCCGAGGGCGTACTGCGTGGTGACATCCGGAGTGACTTCGCCCGCGAGTTCAGGGGCCTCGAGCACTGCGGAATAGCCGTCGGTCAACTCGACAGGCACGGCGGCGAGCAACGGCGCGGCCGCGGTTGGGGCTGTGACGGGCCGTCGGGGAGCGAAGTGGTCTACGAAGTCCAGAAGTCGCGCGGCATAGGCTTCGGGCTCGCGCTCGCGGCAGCGGTTGTGCTTGGCATCCGGGACCAGCCACAGTTCTTTGGGGCCGCTCGCACATCGAAACAGTCCCTCGGCGATCTTCGGGCTGATGTAGGCGTCGCGCGCGCCGTGGATCATGAGCCAGGGGCGAGGTGCCAACCGTCCCACAGCCCGCTCCACGGGCGGGAACTGGCAGTTCAACCGCCGTTCCGACTGCCGGCGGCCCGACCAGGCCAGGACGTGATAGAGCCATCGGGGGATCATGGCCCGCAGGAACCGGCTCCTCAAGTAGAGTTCGGCCCATCGGACGATGTAGGCCACCATCGTCCCCGTGGTCGGGAACGCGCCATCCGTGATCACGCCCCAGACGTCGCGTTCCGCCGGCATGACCAGCAAGGCCGTGGAACCGCCCCGGCTGACGCCGAAGAGACCGAAGCCGGCCGGGTCGCGATCCGGTCGCGATCGCAGGTAGGCCAGCGCCGCGCGGAGGTCGCGGACCTCGCGGTCCGAGGCCCAATGCATCGGGGAATAGCCCGCTTCGGTGTGGCTACTTCCGTGATTGCGAAAGTCGAAGGTGAAGATGTCGAAGCCCAGGTCGCGGAGTTGATCGATGTAGGGCCGGAAGCTCCATCGGTCGCTGAGGAACTCGTGGCAGAAGAGCAGCACCCCGGTCCGCTCCTGGGTCCGGGCCGTCAGATAGCTCCCCGAGAGCCTTAGCCCATCATCGGTCGAGAACTCGACCGGCTCCCCCTTCTCCTGAGGGACAACGCGGAGCGGTAGGAACAGCGGGGGTTCCTCGAACTTCTGGCCGATGATCGGTGCGTATTTGATGGTCAGATAGACCACCCACGTAATCCCCAAGAGCGCCGGCAGGATCATGGCCAGCGTGAGGGTCGGATGGGAGCTGACTAGGCCAATCACGGATGCACTCCTGGTCGCGCTATCGGGGACTTCACCTCGGCCCCGGACAGGGGGGCCTGCGGCGAAGTGGGGAGAGAGCCGAGCGCGACCACTCGGCGAGGAAGACCACTCAATCAGTGAAGCGTCGCAAGATGAGCGTGATGTTCTGGCCGCCGAACCCGAAACTGTTGGACAGTGCGACATCGACGGTTTTTTCTCGCGGTGTATGGGGGATGTAATCGAGGTCGCATTCGGGGTCGGGATGGTCCAGATTGATGGTCGGCGGCAGGACGCGATCGCGCATCGTGAGCAGGCAGACAATCGCCTCGACGGAGCCGGCCGCCGCGATCAAATGCCCCATCATACTCTTGGTGCTGGAAATCGGAACCTTGTAGGCGTCCTCTCCGAAGGTCCGCTTGATGGCGAGCGTCTCGATCGAGTCGTTGACGGACGTGCTGGTGCCGTGGGCGTTGATGTAATCGATCTCCCCGGGCTCCAGCCGCGCATCGGCCAGGGCCTCTTTCATGCAGGCGATCGCGCCCCGGCCTTCGTCGTGGCTGTCGGTGATCCGGAAGGCATCGGCGGTCGAGCCGTAGCCAACGACTTCCCCGTAGATCCTGGCCCCGCGGGCTTTGGCGTGTTCGAGCTCTTCCAGGACGAGCATGCCGGCGCCTTCGCCCAGGATGAAGCCGTCCCGATCCCGATCGAAGGGACGGCTAGCGCGGGTCGGCTCGTCATTGCGGGTCGAAAGTGCGGTGAGGAGGATGAACCCGGTGACGCCGAAGGGGTGGATCATGCTGTGGGTGCCGCCGGAGAGGATCACGTCGGCACTCCCCCGCCGGATCAGCTCGAATGCCTCGCCGATGGCCTGAGAACTGGCGGCGCAGGCGGTCAGGCAGTTGGCATTGGGGCCCTGGGCGCCGAAGACGCTGGCCAGGTGCCCCGAGGGCGTGCCGGGTTCCTGTTCGGCCTCGCGGATCGGATGCAGCTCCTTGATCCCCAGGCGGGTAAACTCGGCAGTGTCCACTCGACCGTCGCGGGTGGTCTGGTAGATCAACTTGACGAACCGGGGAAAATCCTGCTGCCCTTCGCCCGACCCCAGATAAACCCCGAACCGCCTCCGGTTCAAGTCCGGCTTGGTCTCATCGAGTCCGGAGTCCTTCATGGCCATCTTGGCCGCGGCCAGGGCGAACTGGCTGTTGCGCGAATGCTCGGCCCATCGATTGGGGTCATCGAGGTAGTCGCCGAGGCGGAAGTCCTTGACCTCCGCGGCGATGCGCGTGGGGAACGTGCGTGCGTCGAACAGGCCGATCGGGCCAACGCCGCTCTTGCCTTCCAGGAGTGCTGACCAGGTCGATTCCAGGTCGGACCCGACGGGTGTGACCATCCCCATTCCCGTCACGACAACTCGCCGCATGTCTGCCTTCCTCGGATCGTGTGATCCGTTCCCTTCGTGGAGTCCGCCGGTTCAGGTCGCCTCGGGTTCGGGGGCCGGATCCGGCGGGAAGCCCCGGATCACCAGTGCCGCGGCCTGGCCGTGAGGTGTCAGATTCGTGTTGACGAACGTCGGGTTGTCACTGGGGCGGGGCGACTTCAAGATCAAATCGGCGTCAATCTCCGGGTCGGGTTGCTCGCAGTTGAGGATCGCCGGGATCATGCCGCGGTTGGCTGAAACCAGGCTGACGATCAACTCGACCGCGCCGCTGCCGGAGACCATGTTGCCCATGTAGCCCTTGAGCGCAGTGACCGGCACACCTTGTGGACCGAAAATACGTTGCAAAGCACGGGCCTCGGCCAGGTCGGAGACACGGGTGGCCGACCCATGAGCGTTGACGTGGCCGATCTGGGAGGGCTCGAGCCCGGCTTCGTCCAGGGCGCCGCAGATGGCCACCTCGGTGCCGATCCCCGTCGGGATCCAGGCCGCCGCCAGGAGTGGCGTCACAACCAGAACCGCTCCCCAGCACCTCGCCAAAGATTCGCGCTCCCCGTGCGAGTGCGTGCTCGCGCTCCTCAAGGATGATGATCCCCGCGCCTTCACCGGCCACCCAGCCGTCGCGCCGGCGATCGAACGGCCGGCAAGCCTGGCTTGGCTCCCCCTTCCACCCGGACATGTTCTCGAGCAGTCCCATCCGGACCAGGCTCAGGGGATGGATCTTGGAATCGGCCCCTCCGGTGATCATCACGTCGGCCCGGCCCCGGCCGATGATCCGTGCCGCCTCAGCGATGGCCAGGTTCGACGAGGCGTCGGCTTCCGTGATCGTGTTGCTCGGCCCCTGGCAGTCCATCAGGATCGAGATATGGCAGGCGAGCATGTTGGGCAGGTACTTCAAGAGCCAGATCGGCTCGATCATCCCGATCGATTCCCGGCCCCAGACCTGAAAGTCGAAGGAGCGGTTCTGTTCGCACGCATGATAGATCGCCGGTGCCAGCTCATCGAGCTCGCTGGAGATCAGTCCCGCGCCCAGGTCGATCCCGATCCGCGTGGGGTCCACACCGCCATCGACCAGGCCCGCGTCGGCCACCGCCAACTGGGCTGCGGCGACCGCCAGTTGGATGTCGCGGGCCATGTACTTGCGGCTCTTGCGCAACTCCTTGGAATACTTGGGTAGAGCATACTTTTTCAGGTCGAAGCCGTGGACCTCCGCCGCCACATCATTCGGTAGACCGGCGAGGCGAAAGGCCTCCAACCGGCGCACCATCCCCCGACCCTCCAGGAGCGAAGTCCAGACAGCGTCTGGACGATCCCCCAAGGGCGTCACCAGGCCCAAACCGGTTATGACCACTCGGCGTTCGGAACCAAGCATGAAAAACTCGTCGATCTCCGCCGGGATCGAGCTCGATCGTTGTCAGGTCCGGAGGCGCCCATACGAAACGGACCACCTCACCATTATGGCTCCGGATCCGCAACGATGGCGGCACAAACCTGACGCAGAACTCATTTTTTTCCGTAATCCTCTAGAACACCCAATCGCCCAGCTTGGCGTCTCCGTGCCAAATCGTACCTCGAAAGAGGTTTCAAGTCACCGGATGGGCCTCGTGAGGCTGTCCGTTGGACTCGGGGCTGCCGTCAGTCTCGGCACTGGCCTGGCGGGCTCGCGCTTGCCTTGGCCAGATCGAGCACGCCCAGCAACTGCTGAGTGAACACGAAATTCTTCGGTCCGAAGATTTGATTGGCTCGGGAGTTATCGAGGTGGGCGAACACGATCTCGGCGTCAGCAAGGAGTTCGCCGTTCAAGAACGCCTTGGCGTCAACCACGGCCCCCTCGCTACGGAGGTCGGTCAGGGTCACCTCGTAAATGAGCTGATCGCCCGCACACGCCACTCCGAAAAATTCCGCCCGGGGGATCTTCGCCAGGATCACTTTCTCGGTGAAGCCGCCCGCCTCGCCGACCAGGATGCCCCCAGTCTGGGCCAGTCCCTCAATGATCAGCGAGGCCGGCATGACCGGATAACCCGGGAAATGATCGTGGAGATGCTCCTCGGCCAGCGTGAGGTTCTTGATCGCACGGGCGAACTGGCCACTGCGAAACTCCAGGAATTTGTCGATCCAGATCCATCTCATCGCCGAAAATACCCGCCCCAAGAGACCGAATCTCAGGATCCGCCGCGCCACCTTAACTGGGACCGGGCCGCCGGGCGGAATTCCGCCTGGCCCACAACCACCCGGCACCGAGTCCCGTCGGCTCGAGGGATCCCATCCCGGTAGCTCGCCCGCGATAGCAGGCGAGCATGCAAGTGCTAATCAGGCCGCGAGTTTGCTCTGCACATATTGAACGAGCATCTCGACGGTGTAAAGGTCTCCGATCTTGTCGACGGAGGGATCGTCCTCGAGTTTGGTGATATCGGCGTAGGGGAGGCGGGTTTTGAGTTCTTCGACGCCTTTGGTGGTGAGCTTGCCGTCGGCGACCCATTCGGGGTCGGCCATGAGGTTCTCGGGGAACAGTTCACCGCGCGGGATCTTGATTCCGAAATTGCGTTCCAGGCGGAAGACGATGTCCAGGAAGTCGATCGACTCGGCACCCAGGTCGCCCTGGAGGGTGGCGTCTCGTGTGACTTCGTCCTCATCCACGCCCAGGGCATCGACCAGAGTGGCCTGGACTTTCTCGAAGATTTCTTCGTATGTCGGCATAGGATCCTCAGAATCCAGATGGGAGGGCCCACCTACCCCTGGTCGTCAACCGGCGTCCGAATCGGCGACGATCACGCGGCATGACATAATCGTCGGCGAGATCGATGTCCGAACTTCAGAGGGTATGGATTGACTCAAGGGCAGATCATGGCGAGAAGCGGCCCGTCGGGACGTCTGTCGCCGGGACCTCGGGGCCGGAATTCGACTCATATCATGAGCAAAAAGCCAAATCGTTGCAACATCATCAAGAGTGTGGCGGGGCAGGATGACCTTGGAGGAGGAAAGGTCGGCACCGATCGGGGGTGTTTTGGGGAATTCCGGAATTCGAGATTCGAGATTCCGGAGTCTCGATTCTCAAAGGGGATATTCCGGAGAACAGAATCTGGAATTCCTCTGAGATTGCGGCCTCGTCGCGTTGGGATCGGGATCATTCTGGGCGGCGCCGTTCGTCACACGCGCCGCTCAGACCGTGCTCGGCAATTCCGACGGCTCGGGCCGGCGCGCGATGGCGCGCGCCCGACCGAGCCTTTTCGCAAGGTCGTGTACAGATCGCGAAAGCCTTCAACGATCAAGGAGTCGGTGGTGTGCAGTTCCGGATCGCGGTCGCGCAAGTTGTAGCGGGTCAAGATGAACCGTCCCTTGACCATCTCCTGACTGTCGATCAGGCCCACCCCCTTGAACGTGCAGTCGCGACCGTCGTAAGACGTCAGCTCGACTCTCAGCTCAAGCTGGCGGCCAGGCTCGACGAAACTGCCGTACTTGATCGTCTTGGCCTGTTTCAAAATGATAACGCTATGCGCAAAATCCTCGAGCTCGCGGATCAGCCAGGCCCCTGCCTGCGTCAGCGCCTCCAGCATCAAGACGCCCGGCATCACCGGGAACCCTGGGAAATGGTCGCTCAGGTATTCCTCTGCCAGCGAGAGGTTTTTCACGGCCACCAGGCGGGGCCCTTGTCCATTCTTGAGAGTCTGATCCCCAGAAAGCCGGCAACGGTTCGGCTCGACTTCAAGAATCCGGTCAATTAACACAAAACGCATGGGTGCACCCAGAAGTCCACTCGGTCACAGACTCGGCGTAAGCACTCCGACGTGGCCGAACGAATCCAACAAGCCTCACGGGTGTCACGCTTTAGAATCAGCACTTTAGCCAAACACCGGCATGACAATCAAGAGGCGCGCGACTTGAGCCCGGTGGATGATTCGACATAACGTCTTGAAGGTAAAATACAACCTTCAACCGGCCAGTCAAAGAACTTGGTCGAGAATTTCCCTCGGTGCTGAGGGTGTGTCGGCGGCTCGAGACCAATTCTTTCGCGCTGGGGAGGGGGAAAATGGTGTTCAGAACACCGCGGGGTCTTCCTCAACATTCGGGAGTCCTACCGCTGTTCGGTGAACCAATGTTCCAGAGATTCGCGACGGCTGGGGTTCAACTCGATCAGGGTCGTCAATTCCTGCTGGGCGTGCTCGATATGCTCGTCATGGAGAAGGCACTGGATCAGGAACATTCGCGCGAAGCGGAGGAATGGATTGAGTCGGAGCGCTTCGCGGGCTTCCTGGAGCGCCTCACCCCAGTTCTGACTCTCCACGCACAGGTAGGCCAGCCGCTCGTGGAACGTGGCGGACCAGGGATCGACGTGAACCGCCCGCCGGGCGGGTGCCAGGGCGTTCTGGAGGTCTCCCTGCTCGATCGCATACACGAGGTACTGGTCGAGTGCGCGCTCGTCTGTGGGGTCCGATCTCAGGACCGAGTCGATGAGACGCAACGCATCGGTGCGGTGACCCGACAAGGCCAGTGCCTGGGCCTTCATGCGGCGAGCGGCCAGGTCGTCGGGCCGCTTCGCCAGCGCCTGGTCCAGCAGGGCCAGGATCAACGAGGCCGACTGCCTGACTCCCGGGGCATCGGGCCGATCGCGCCATTCGGACGTCAAGGCGATGGCCAGCTCCCGTCCCAGGGCGTCTGGATCCTTTGGGCCCCCCGCCTCGCTGTTCAACAGGGTCAGGGGCAGTCCACTCGCAGCCCGTTCTGCCTCGGGCGTTGCGGCCTGAGGGTCTCTCATGATCCGGTGGTCGGTGGTCGCGACGTGCATGATATCGAAGGTCGAAGACTTTGGCATGTGGCATTGAGTGCAATCGTTATCGCGGCTCCGGGCCAGACGTGCCGGATCCGGAAGAGTGCAACCGTTTCGCTCGTGGCACGCCAGGCACTGGTCGCGGTAATAGGCGACCCGTTCCTCCGGAGCGGGGACCTGGTGAGGGTCGTGGCACGAGGTGCAATCGAGGCGACCGCGGCTCGCCCCGAAACAGTGGCTGGCTTTCATCTGCTCGACGTGTCCCACGGCCTTGTTCCCCTGGTCGTGGCGCGGTCGAAGACCGTGAAGAACGCCGTCAAGGGAAGGCCCGGCCGATAGTCAAACGGCTCGTGGTCCAGGCGTTCGACTCGATGTTCACCCACGAGGTGGCACTGCGCGCAGACGTTCGACGCGGAGCGCGGGCGCGAGATGCTTCGGATTGACGATCGTCAGGTCTCGGCCGTCGACGACCTGCTGCCCCTTGACGTGGAGGTCACCGGGTCCGTGGCACCGCTCGCAGCCGATCGCGTGGCCGCGGAAGACGGGCTCCTCGTACCGATTGATGGATCGATCCACAGGCGCGACGCGGTTGGTATGGCAGAACAGGCAGGTCGGCTCGATCGGCCGGTCGAAGTGACGGTTGTCTTGCTCGTAGCCGGGCGAGAGGTCCCATCGGTTCTTCTGGGTATACCAGGAGATGGGCGACTGGAACAACCGGCCGTCGTGCTCCACCAGGTAGGTGACGCCGAGGCTGCCCGACCCCAGCGCGTATTTCACCTCCGCCTCTACCTGGGCCAGAACGCGTCCCGTCTTGTCGTAGCGGGTCTCGCGGTGAAACTCCCGGCCGTCGCGCCGATCGATCGTGAACCGCGAGGAGCCGGCCTCGAAGGTGGTCGAGCCGTCCGGCCGATCGCCACCGACGGTCACCGAGGCGATCGGAGCCAGCGACCGGCCCATGGGATGATGACGGAACGTCACGGCGATGTCCGCATGGCATCGGGCACAGGCCGCATCCCCCACGTAAGCGACGTCAGGACCGGCGTTCTTCCACGGCGACCGCGGCCACGATCCCTCGCGCCGATCGTGGCCCACAGTCGTCAGCCCGGCCGTCGGATGGGCGTTCCACACCATCCAGCCGATGCTGAGTCCCAACAGCAGGATCGATCCCGCCACCACGATCGTCGGGACGAGGGATCGCCGTCTCGGCGAGCGTCCTTCATCCGCCGGTTCTTCGTCCAATCGTTTCTCCTTCCCGATGGGGACGATCGTCGCGGATCGGGCCTGATACCGGATCCGGCGACCGTGGGTGAGTCCTATGAATATCGTAGTCCCAATCCTCGGCGGGGATCAATCGTCTGGGGACCCAAAGGATGCAAGGGGTTCGGATCCCGCGGCGCGGCCCCACGCTACGCGATGCGGGAGAGCGGTCGCGCGAACTTACTGGGGAGAGGCAAACGGCCGGGCATCTCCGCTCGCTGACGGTCTTGCCCGGAAATTTGCAGGATCAAGGAAGTCGACCCATATTTGGGTGTCGGCTCGGCTTGATGACGACAATTGGGGACAGCCGGGGAGAGACTATTGATGGCGGTCTTCACCTTCTATTGCCATGGGACGGGGTCTCACCGGAGCCGGAGAGATCACGAGATCATCACGACGTTCAGCGAGCACACCCAGAGGAACTTTCACATCCTCGACGGGCCGGGCATTCCCGATGCCAAGGATGATCAGGGCCGATTGTCGCATACCGTGGCGGGCCCCCTGAGTGCCCAGAACCATCCGATTCCCGGGACCTACAACCCGTTTCGGACCGACAAGACGTTGAAGTCCGACAAGAACGCCACGATGGCGGAAATGGTTGCCGAGGCGCAGCGGCTGTCGCGCGACCCCGCGCGGGTGGACGCCATCCAAAGAGAACAGGGAATCGACATCCGCACTCCCAAGGGCCAGCAGAAGTTCGCCGAGAAGGCGGTGGGCAACATGGGGTTCGGGCTGAACAACGCGGTAGAAAGCACCACGTTCAAGAGAGAAAACCCGGCGGATCCTGACAGCCGGGTCGTCGGCGTCAAGACCCAGTATCACCGGGAGTACACTCAGACCAAAAGGGGGATTGGCGTCGATACGAAAGGGACGATGACCGGCTACGGATGGGATGACAACATCGCGGAGGCGATCGCGCTCTTATTCCAAAAAGGGGTGAACGAGGAGGTTCAACCCAGTGGTGACACCTCTCGACCGGTCAGCACGATCCACCGCATCAACATGATCGGCTGGAGCCGGGGTGCCGTCACCTGCCTCCGGATCGCGAACCGGCTGGATGAGATGGGGCTGCCCCTCGAAATCAACATCTTCGCCGTGGATCCCGTGGCGGGAGGAGATGCGGGCACACGGCTGGAAGATACCCGGATCATCCCGCCGAACGTGCGGAATTACCTCGCCACTCTCGCCATGGACGAGCAGCGCAAGGGTTTCGCGCCCCAGGACCTGTCGCGGATCACGGTGCGCGAGGCTGGGAAGTCGAACGTGGTGTTCCTCCCATTCCCGGGCAAGCACAACACCCAGGTTCGCCTGGATAATCCCGGGATCAACGAGGCGGCGCGGGTGGTGTGGCACCTGGCCTACCGATTTCTCACCAACTTTGGAACGCCGCTGGACGTAGGGTTCACCGAGCTGCTCCGGCCCGCGCGCGCCCTGGACGAGTATGCCAGGATGCTCTTGAAGCGGGGCCGGTATCACGAACTTCGGAATCAAGGGATGAAGCAGCGCGTGCAAGGCGGCCTGGGAGGGCGGCAGTTCACGGGGATGGACCAGCAGCCGCATCAGTTGACCCTCCCCGCACTCAGCCAGTACATAACCGACTACAACTGCTTCGTCAATGTGCATCACCGGGTGCTGTTCGAGCAGCTTTATCCCAAGACGATGAACTGGTTCTTCGGGAACGACACCGGAGAGGGGATCAAGGTAGAAAAGACCCACCCGGTCGGTAAAGAACTCTGGATGATGCGGTTTGACGCCCCTTCCGCGTTCGAACTGCTGGAGCGGGTGGGCCTGGGGCGATTGAACGATGGTTTTCAGCTCCCGCGACGCGGGGCGGGCAAGGCGGCCGCCAATCTCGGACTCAATGAGATCCTCGAGAGGGGCAAAATGGACCAGATGGGTATCCTGGTCTGATCGAAGGTCCTTCGATTCAATGGGGACCGCGGCTCTCGTCGACTCTTCCCGCGACCGCGTCGAGCGGAGGATTGACCGTTCGACGCGACTTATGGTATTCTCAAACTCATTCAACTACTCAAGAAGGGTACGATTGAATCCGGCTAGGGTGGCCCCGAGGTGCGAATGTGTCGCATCGACGGGGTTTTTTGTTGCGCCCCGCGAGAGGAGGCGGACGGCCGACCATCGTCGGGCGAGCGATTTCGCGAAAGGTTGGGACGATTTCCATGGAATCTCAGAATGGGTCGTCGCTGCACCCCGCGCACGCACACGATCACGGACATGAGTCTCACGACGGGCCGGCCGTGCATCCCGTGCACGCCCACGCTCATTCGCACGAGCACCGGCATGAATACAAGCCGATTGACAGGAACTACCGTCTGGTCGTCAGGACGATCCTCTGGGTCATCGCGGGGCTGGTGCTTCTGGGACTTCTCATCTGGTGGAGCGTGACATGATACGGCACCCGCAGACGGAAGGGTGGAACAAACATCGACCTAGACCACTGCGCCTCACCTCGACTCAACAGCGATCTGGGCGATACCCTTATTCCTTCGAGCCGAGACGATCGGTAGAATTAGCTTGACGCCGACTTGGTCCGTTCTCTGCTGCTATCGGAACCCCAGCGTTACTCTTTCGCCTTCGCCTTGGCCTTCTCCCGCGCGGCGGCCTCGGCGAGGACCGACTCGGGGTCGTCGTTGAACAGGTCGCGGCAGCCGGAGCAGCAGACCCAGTAGGTCTGGCCCTTGTAGCTGACCTGGATCGTGCCGCGGCCCTCGGTAACGACGCAGAGCGGGTACGACTCGCCCGCGGCGAAGGCGACCCCCTCGCGGGTGTAACCGACCTCGCCGAGCCGGGAGAAGGTGTGGCGCTCGGGGTCCTCGGCCTCCAGCAGGACGAGCAGGCGGGTGTCGTGCAGCGGGGTGATCGAGACCCGGCGCACTCCGCCGGCCGGGGCCTTGGCGTCGGCCGTCAGGACCAGCGGCTTCCTGTCCCCCGCCGCCGCGCCGGCGAAGGTGCGGGACGTGCCGTCGGCGAGGGTCGCCTCGAAGACGAACGTGCCGGGCGCCTTGCCCGCCCGAAGCACGCCCGCCTTGAGGTACTTGCCCTTCTTGACCGTTATCTCCAGTCCGGCCGAGTCGCTGGTGAGCTTCCAGGCCCAGTCCGCCGACTCCGTCCAGGCCCCGCGCACCCGTCCCCGCTGGACCTGCCCGACCCCGCGCCACGACCCCACGAGCGGGGCGTACGCCTTCAGCGCCTCCTGGTCGGCGCGCCGGCCCGGCGCGACCTTGTCCTTGTCGTCGACAGCCCGCACCGTGACCGCGGCCGCCGCCACGACCCCCAGCGCCGCCAACAGGCCGACGCCCGACGAAACCCTGGCCCTTCGCATCATGGACTCGCCCCCCTGAAGACCGACCCTCCCGTCCCCGTCCCCGACCATTGTAGGATGAAACCCCGCCCGGAAGCCATTCCTGTTTCGATTGATGGGCCGATCGATCGGTTGTCGACGCTCACCGTGGCCTTCCCGTAGCAAACGCCCATAGAACGTCGTTAAGCCCACCTGTTCGTTCTCCGTCGGCTCAGACCCTCGGGGCGGTAGTCCGTCGCGGGTCCTCTGGCCCCTCTTGGGTCGGTTTCGCCATATTGCCCGATGGGCGGCACGGGTCCAGGCTGCGACGGATTAACGGTCTGGTAACCCATGATCCATCGATTCGAGCCGAAGACCTTGCGAGTGATCGAGAGGATCTCCGGCCTGTAGACCGAAAGCTTCATCCAGCCCCGAGCCGTCCAAGCCGCCCGGCGCGACTTCATCGTCTGGCGTCTGCATTTATGGACAGGCGTTAGGTTCCCATCCCGAGCAGTTTGTCCGCCATTGTGCTTTGATGCTACGCTGTCAGGGCAGGGTCTAGACTTCCCCATCAAGCTGTCAGAAAAATGCAGAGCTGGCCTCAGATCGACGGCTTTCAGCCGCTTGACTGACGTCAGGTTGGGGTGCACTTCAACATGACATACAGGAGGCCGCCAGGGTAATCGGTGTTTATCATTGAATAACAGCCGCTTGTACGGTCAGTTTGCGGCTGGTGGTAGAAATGTTGGCTTTACCCCAAAAAGTGGAGGTGGTCTCGTGTCACGATTTCCTGGTCTGGTCTGGATCGTCGCCGTTCTGGCGTTTTTCCCCAAGCCCGACGCCGTCCTGGCTGCCGATGAAACAAGGTCCCGAAGCTTCGATGCCAAGGGAGTGAAGATTCATTTCCTTGTCGAAGGAAAGGGCGAACCGGTCGTCTTGATCCACGGGTTGCATTCGAGCGCCGAAATCAACTGGAAGATGACCGGTGTCGTCGCCGAACTCTCCAAGGATCACCAGGTCATCGCCTTCGACATGCCGGGGCACGGACACTCGGACAGGCCCGAGAATGACGAAGCCTACGGCCTTCAAGTTGTCGAGGATGTCGTGCTCTTGCTCGATCACCTGAAGATCGACAAAGCTCACCTTGTCGGCTACTCTCTGGGCGGCATGGTCGCCCTGAAGTTTCTGGCCAAGCACCCCGATCGCTCGTTATCCGGGACAATTGCCGGCATGGGGTGGCTGCGCGAAGGGAGTCGGCTCCAAGGGTTTTGGGACAGGATGCCCGCCCGTGAAGGTCGTCGCACTCCGGCGGCGTTCATTCGGGGTGTCAGCAAACTCGCGATGTCGGAACAGGAATTGAAAAAGATCAAGGTCCCCGTCGAGATCCTGATCGGTGACCGCGATCCGGTGAAGCGAATGTACGTGGTGCCATTGCAGCAGGTCCGGACGGACTGGCCGGTTGTTGACATCAAGGATGCCGGCCACGTCAATTGCATCATCAAGAAACAGTTTCGCGAGGGAATCGCGGCCTGGGTGAGGAAGCAAGAGAAGACCCGCGTGAACATCCGCGTAGAGGGGTTGTCGCGGGCATTCCTTCGAACGGCTTCGCGTCGCCTTACACCACCTGCGGGCTGGTCATCCAGGACCCGTGGGCGAACGACGGCGAAGCGCAATCGCTGGCTACCGGCAACAACTCCCACGCCTCAGGCAACGCGCTGGCGGGGTTCGACATCATCGGCGACGTCATCGGCGCCTCTGACGGCGACGCCGTCACCGGCTCGGGCAACCACGAAGGCTATGTCCATGTGCTGCACGGCAAGAAGTCCGGTTGGACCACCCCCTACAGCCTCTCCGGCATTTTCAACCAGTGAGGGACGGTGGCTTTCCACGGCACATCACATAACGTCAATGGCCGGACGCGGGGCCACCGCAGCCGGAGAGGGTCGCCACAAGAGGCACACCCGCTACACTTGAACGCAAGCCAACTGAACATCCATGATCAGGCCTTGCGGCCGCAGCCCGAAGAGAGGACCTGGAGCCGCTCAGAGACTCGCGAGTCCCGAGCAGCTTCGGTGTCGTCGGACCGACGCGCAAAATCCTCGCCGCGCGTTCCTCATTGCGAGTAGCATCGCGGCATCGCCTTGCGTATCATCGCAACGAACCACTGGGGTAGTGACAGTGAGGGCCGATGGCCAGCTCTCTCGCCGTGAATTCCCTGTTCGGCCTCTGGACAGGGCACTCCTCAACTTCGGGATTGTAAGAAGGCAATTGCACGAAGGGAGCTGTGTCGTGAACCAAACGGAAATGCTTCACCAAATGTGCCATGAGGTGCTGGCCGAAGCCGACGTCAGGGCCATTTGCAAGAACCGAGGACTGCCGAACCAGGCTGCGTCTTCACGTTCGATGCTCGAAACCCTGTTCCTCTCCGATGCGGGCGTGGCGGTCGCGATCCGCACGCTCGATCGTACGGAAATCGCTTTGCTGCACCTGCTCAGGAGCCAGGACAAGCCCGTGGGCGTTTCCTTCTTCAGCCGCCTGGATCCGCCCCGAAGCGAGAGGTGGTCGCATGGCACGTTCTCGCAGCGCTTTCAAGGGGTGTTCGCCAGGGTGAAAGACCGGCTCGTGCGCGGGGGATCCTCCTACTCGCGCTCGGCCCGGAATCGTTGACGAAGAAGACGAAAATGGAAAGGTGGCAGTTTGCCCTCCCGATGCAATGGGCACGCCACCTGCCACCGCTGGTTGAGTCCGCCAAACGCCTGAGCGGTGAAGGGGACTGGCGCACGGACGTGGCCCGGGAGAAGCTGAGAACGGCGGTCGGCCAGGGGGCCAACCGCGAAACCAAGAACGACTCTGTCGAGATCGTCAACGGCGAGCTGTGTTGGGGCGGTCAGCCGTTCCGAGCCGACCGCGTGGTGGAATGGCAGAAACTGCAGTGGCAAGCGGAGACGAACCCGGCAAAGCCCCGGAAAGAGGCCGACCAGTACACCTTGCAGCCTGCCGAGGCTGTGCTTCGCATCCTCGCTGGCCTGGATGCCGACCTCTGGAGCGATGCGGACGCGCTGGCCGTACCCCTGGAGATCTTTTGTGGATCCCGGGTCGATGCCGGATCGGTGTGCGAGAGCGGCTGGCGCTGGGGCTTCCTGGCCAGGCAGGAAGCCGAGGGCCGGAAGTGGTATCGCCTTGCCCCACCTTCGGCGGCCGCTGATGCTCCGCCGGATCGGTATCTTGCAGTCAGGGGCGACGAGGGCGTTGCCGTGAATCTGGACGCAGTGCCTTTTGAAGCTCTCGAAACGCTGGTGCTGACGACCGACCAGCGGCCGGTTCCCGGAAGGCAGCCGCTCTTGCTGGTCACGCCGAACCTGGTCAAGCTCGGCAGGACGGCGGACACGGTCGCGGCGCTCCCCCTGGTCGACTGGCTCCAGAAGAACGCGGGGGCGTTTCACCAGGCCTTCGAGACGGTACGGCAACGCCGCGGTAAGACGATCCTGCACGAGAATCTGTCGGTCGCCCGCGTCAGCGACCTGAGTTTGAAAGTCGCCTTGGAAAAAGCGCTGGGCAGACGCATCGTGCCGCTGGGCGAAGAGTTCCTCGCATTTCCCTCCGGGGCGGTTGCCGAGGTCAAACGCCTCGTGGCCCAGATGGGACACGTCGTCAAGGAGGTGGCCCATCGTGAACCTTGAGTCCATCGACGTTGCCTCCCTGGACGTTGTCACGGCGTTGCCGGACCTGCGGCGAGACCTTCACGTCTTTGTCGATTTCGTCCGTGCTCGCGAGGTAAAACGCTCGCACCGGGGGAACGCGCTGAGCAAGACCGATGCGAAACGACTTGCCAGGCTCTTGTCGGACCCGGACGCGGTGCAGGACGTGGACGAAGAGGGATCTTCGCCGTGGATCGACTTCGTGGATGAAGTTGCTCTTCGGCTCGGTTTTATCCACTACGATACCCAGGGCCAATACGCGGGGTACACCAGCCAGGAGCGCTCGTTTCCGGACAACTACATCGAGTTCCGGGCGAAGCCCTACGAGCAGTTCCTCGCGGCGAAGGCCGCGAAGCAAGAATCGACGCTCCTGGAATTACTGATCCACCAGGGACAGGGTTCGGCCAGCGAGTTCTATCGCCCGAGCGTGCTGGGGCGGTTGGATGGGTTTAACTCTTGGGGATCGGCTATCGGCGTCATGCCCACGCTCGATTTCCCCGCGGTCCGCCGCATCCTGCTGGGGCTGCTGGCCGAGTGCCCCAGCGACCAGTGGCTGAGCACGTCCTCGCTGGTCGAACATCTGAAAAAACACCATCCTTCTTTTCTCATTCCCGCGAAACCACGGTTCAAGAGCGAGCACGATGCCAGGTCCGGCCGCTACGGCAATTTCCACGAGAGCAAGGATGCGTGGGGGCACGAGATCGACATCCACGAGAGCGATCCGGACGGGTTCGAGCGGGTCGAGGGCCGATATGTCGAGCGGTTCCTGGAGGGTATTCCGCTGGTGCTCCGCTATGTGGACGTGGCGTATGCGCGGAAGCCCCCAAGGGCCATTTATCCCTCGCTGGGCTGTTTGCAGGCCTTCCGCGTCAGCGATCGGTTGCGCCGCGCCCTCGCGGGCGCATCGACGAACCGCGGGTCACCGTGTCTCCCAACTTCGACGTCCATGTGATTGCGGAAGCGTACCCGGCGGGCGTCCTCGCCCAACTTGCGCCGCTCTGCGAAATGGTGTCGCAAGGCACGTCCATCGTCTTGAAGCTGACAAAACAGAAGGTCGCGGCTGCCCAGGCCGCTTCTCCCGACCTAGACGCCACGGGCGTGTTGCGGGCGCTGGTAGGCGGCGAGTTGCCGGCGAACATTGTCCACGAACTATCCGCCTGGTCGGCGCACGGTGAGAAATTCGTGTTGTACGTGAACTGTTCCGTGCTGGAAACGGACCAGGAGCTACCAGCGGCCGATCCGTTCACGGTCGAGCGCGTTGCTGCGGGGATCCGCCTGGTCCGTTCCCCCGACAAGCTGTTCGACAAACTGGAACGCCAAGAACTCATGCCGATGAGGATCAAGCACGGCGACCAAGCCTTTGCGCCGGTGCCCAAAAGCGCGTGGACCCGATTTCCGAAAGGATCGGCCGGCCAAGCGAAGCCGCGTGAGCCCAAACCACGCGTGACGCTGACCCGTATGACGCGGGTGCAACTGGTGTTTCCGGATCGCGAGTTGCTGGACAAGCTCCACGGCCTGCTTCTGGAGTGCCAGTGTCCGACCGAAATCGATCGCCTGAACCTGACCCTTACCTACTCCAAACACTATGAGTCCGCAGTGGCCAACGCGATCCGGCAATTGAAGACCGAGTATCGGCTTGAGATCGAGGACATTTCGTCCTGATGGAAAAACGGAGGGAAGGAGAACCGGACGTGGAGAGCTGATGGCGGCGGTCCATGGGATCAACTCTCTACGTCCTGTAACTGTTGACCACGAACGACGAGAGCATGTTTGTGCTCCAGGGCGACACGCGGGTCGCCGACAGCTTCCTGACGGAATTCATGTGCCTGTTCAACCATTGCATAAAACCGCGGCCGGTTTGTACCCAGGGCCACGGACGAAAATGTGAATCGAGTTCGCGGCCGCGGTTCGAGCTGGCCTCGGCAGGAAGTAATGTAGACTGTCATCCAACAACTCCTCCCGACGCCGGAGGGTTGATCTGGCCCGCGAGCTCGGGCTGTGTTTCGGCGGGCCATTGCAGGATTCGCTCTCGGCTTCGGACCGAGACGGAATATAATGCTCCTCTCGAGTGAAATCGCCTGCTGAGTCCCGGTTTCGGAGTGAAGCTCATGCCGTCATCCGCTCTCGATGGAGGTTGTCGGTTCCCGACGATCTTGGCGATTATGCTTGCGGCGGTCTTCGTGACGTGGCTCGGCTCGGCCGCGGACGAGGGAAAAAAGCCAGGAAACGCCGAGTCAACCCGGTCGGGCCGGACGCCCTGGACAGCGTCCCGGGTCGTGGGCACTCCTGACCCGCCGCCGCCCTTCAAGGTCGTTCGCGCGTTCCCGAATCTGAAGTTCGACCATCCGCTGCTCATCGCCCGCTATCCCGGGGGGAACCGTTTCATCGTCGGCGAGCAGTCGGGCATGCTCTATTCTTTCGCAGCCAACCCGCACGCCCGGGCCGATCTCTTCCTGGACCTGCCCGGACAGCTCCAGACGATTCACCGGCTCGTGGGGGCGAAGGGCGTCGAGGCGGTGTACGGGCTGGCTTTTCACCCGGACTTCGAGCGGAACCGCCAGTGCTTCGTCTGCTATACCATGCGCGGCTCGGACCACCGCCAGCCGAATCTCGCGGATGGCACGCGCGTGTCCCGGTTCCGGGTCACCCGGACGGACCCGCCGCGGATCGACCCGTCGAGCGAGGAGGTCGTCTTCTCCTACTTGCAGGGTGGTCACAACGGCGGGGATATTCACTTCGGCCCCGACGGCATGCTCTACATCTCCACGGGCGACGCGGCGAACCCGAACCCGCCCGACCCGTTCCACACGGGGCAAGACATCTCCGACGTGCTCTCGTCCATCCTGCGGATCGACGTGGACCGGAAGGACGAGGGGAAGAGCTACGCCGTTCCCAAGGACAACCCCTTCGTCGCAACCAAGGGAGCCCGTCCGGAGGTCTGGGCGTACGGCTTCCGCAATCCCTGGCGAATGAGCTTCGATCGCCAGACCGGGGACCTGTTCGTGGGCGATGTCGGCTGGGAGTTGTGGGAATCGGTTCATCGGGTCGTCAAGGGCGGAAACTACGGCTGGTCCGCCCGGGAAGGACCGCAGCCTATCAAGTCGGAGCAAGTTGGGCCGACGCCGATCCATCCGGCGCTGATCGAACTCCCGCACACGATCGCCTGTAGCGTCACCGGCGGGCTCGTCTATCGCGGCAAGAAGTTCCCCGAGTTGCGCGGCGCCTACGTCTTCGGCGACTGGGAGACCCGACGCCTGTGGGCCGCCCGCTTCGAGGGCGACCGCACCACGGAGATGCCCGAGATCGCGCGGCCGTCGGTACGGATCGTCGCCTTCTGCGACGACCAGGACGGCGAGATCTACTTCCTGGACCACGAGGGCGGGACGCTCCATACGATCGAGCGCAATGACGCGGGGCCCGGGAACGCCGCATTCCCCACCCGGCTCTCGCAGACCGGCCTGTTCGGCGACGTCAAGGACCAGACCCCGATGGCAGGAGTGTTGGCGTTCGCGGTGAATTGCCGGCAATGGCAGGACGGCGCGACGGCGGAGCATTGGGTCGCCTTCCCGGGTGAGTCCTTCGCCACCCTGTATACCCAGGCCAAGCCGATCCCGGGGATGGTGGACTGGCATGGCTTCCGTATGAAGTTCCCCAAGGACGCAGTCCTGGTGAAGTCCATCTCCTTGGCTGGCCAGCGGCTGGAGACGCAACTCTTGCACTACGACGGTGTGGACTGGTATGCCTACACTTATGCATGGCGAGACGACCAAACCGATGCCGACCTGGTTCCTGCCGATGGCGCCGAGAAGGAGGTTCATGATGGGACGCGGGCGCGGGTTTGGCCGTTCCACAGCCGCAGCCAGTGCATGTCGTGTCACAGCAGTTGGTCGGAGTACGCCTTGGCGTTCCGGCCGGAGCAATTGAATCGGCCGGGGCCCGACGGACGCAATCAGCTCATCACCTTCACGGAATCGGGTCTGATCCGCCGGGCTGAGAAGGATGGCAAGCCACTGCCGTCGTTCGACTCGGGATCGGCCTCCCGAGAGCGCCGGCTCACCGACCCGGCCGAGGTCAGCGAGCCCCTGGAAGCCCGGGCCCGGTCGTACCTCCATACAAACTGCGGGCACTGCCATGTCGACGGCGGTGGTGGGTCGGTCGATCTGCGGCTCCAGTTTTCGGTCGCGAACGCCGAGATGAAGGCCATCGGCGTCCGTCCATCCCGCGGTGACTTCGCACTGCCGGATGCCGGCATCATCAAGCCGGGCGATCCCTGGGCGAGCACCCTGTACTTTCGCATGGCGAAGTTCGGCCGCGATCGGATGCCGCACCTCGGTTCCGAACGACCGGACGAAGCGGGCCTGGACCTCATCGCGCGATGGATCGCCGGGATGGACGGGGGCACGGAAAGGGCGGACCGGGCCCCGGACACCGGGCCGCCCGGCCCTTCGTTGACCAGCCCAAAGTCGGCGTTGCGGCTGGCACGAAGGCTCGGCCGCGGCGAGCTGGGTTCCTCCGAGCGAGGGGCGTTGCTGGCCGCGGCAGGCAAGCTCCCGAACGGCCCGACCCACGACTTGTTCGCGGGCTATCTGCCATCGGACGAGCGGAAGGGGCGGAAGCTCGGCTCGAACCCGCGACCCAGGGCCGTCTTGGCTCTCCGCGGCGACCCTCGCCGGGGGGAGATGCTGTTCTGGTCGCAGCCGATCCAGTGCGGCGGTTGCCACCGTATCGGCGACCGGGGCACGCCGGTCGGGCCGGACCTGTCGACCATCGGGACGCTTCGTTCTCGAGAGGACTTGCTGGACAGCCTCCTGGAGCCGTCGCGCCGGATCGAGCCGAAGTACGCCACCTACGCCGCCGCGACAGCCACCGGCACGTTGCTGACAGGGATGCTGGTCAAGCGGGACGAGAAATGGGTGGTGCTGCGGGATAGCAAGGGCAAGGAGAGCATCCTTGCGGCCAAAGACGTGGAGGAGCTCCGGCCATCGCGGGCCTCGTTGATGCCCGACGGACAGTTGGCCGACCTGACCGCCCAGGAGGCGGCTGACCTGATCGATTATCTTCACTCGCTTAAGTGAACGTAATTTCAACGATCGGCTCAACGAATCGGATCGCATCACTTTCCGACCTTGTTCGCGAATCTCAGTGGATTCCCAGAATTCAGGAGACTCCTCGTCAACACCACCGGAGTCGGGGCCAGGCGCGGCGAATTCCCGCCCCAAAGGGGCCGAAACAGACCAGCCCGGGGCAACGCCCCGGGAGAGCGATCACGACCCCCAGCCGAGCCCTGAACGGGCGTTACAAGCCGGGTCGGGGCGATCGCCTGTGCCGCCCTTTCAGGGCTCTTTCGTGGACGGTTCCTCGGTTCCCGGGGCGGTGCCCCGGGCTGATTTGTCTCGCCCCCTTCGGGGCAAATCCCGGTGGTGTTCGGCGAGAAGTCTCGAATTCAGCCCTCGATTTGGGACGCGGAACGCTCATGCGGTTCCACGGAGGAATTGAGGAACCAGCGGCGAAACTGGGGAGGCGTCAGCGAAGCATATCCGAGGGTCGGTCGGATGGGCCGAACTCCCCGAACTGGATGGGAGGCAGTTCCTGGACGGCCTTCCGTACGCGCCTGTTCCCAGTGGGTCTGGATCGCAAGGAGATCGGGGTCTTTGGCATGGAATCGCCGATGGCGAGTGATCCGGAGGGCGTCGCGACAGTAGACCAGCAGGTCGATCGGGGGACCGACCGTCACGTTGGAGCGCATGGTCGAGTCGAGAGAGATGAGCGCATAGCGGGCCGCGTCGTCCAGCGTCGTGCCGTCGTACCGGACTCCCCGGTCCAGGATGGGTCGCCCGTACTTGCACTCGCCGATCTGGAGGAATGGGGAGTCCTCCGTCGCCCGCAAGGGATTGCCCTGGGGGTAGATCAAATAGAGATCATGGGCCTGGCCACAGATCTGGCCGGCGAGGATCACGTGGACGTTGAACGAGAGCTTGTCCTGCTCGAGGGCGGGGCGGTCGAGTTCGGCCACGCGGCGAATCCGGTCGCCCACGACGCGGGCGGCGTCGTAGAAGGTTTCGGCGGAGGCCAGGCCGAGCCCCTGGTCGAAGTCGCGCCGAGCAGGGTGATGACCGATTGGGAGCAGGACAGGCTCCCGCTGGTCAGTAGGATGAAGAGCCGCTCCCCGGGGCGGACGAAGGTGTGCATCTTGCGGCAGACAGTCACCTGGTCGGCCCCCGAATTCGATCGAGAGTCCGAGGCCAGGACCAGGCCGTCGTTCGTCTTGATCCCCAGGCAATACGTCATCGTGACACAGCCCCCGCCCGCTTTGGATGGACCGAACCGGCGGGCCGGGCGGGACACCCGCATTTGGGACCCACGGCGCCGGCCCGCCTGGCCGACTGAGATCCCAATGATACCCGATCGCCGCTCCCGGGGGCGAGGCGATCAGACCTGGGACGTCGCATTCCAGCCGACCACGGTGCGACGCTCCTGCACGCCGCCGAGCTCGCGATCGGAGACCTCGTCGGTCCAGACGGCGAACTTCTCCAGATGGGTCGTCCCGAACGTCGTGGTCAGCGCGACGTCCGCCGCATCGCGACCGTGGGCCATCAGGACCCGGCCGATTCGGGGGACGTTGTGGCGGGCGTCGAAGGTGAACCAGCGGCCGTCCAGATAGGCCTCGAACCAGCCGCTGAAGTCCATCGGATAGGGCTGGGGCGGGATGCCGATGTCGCCGAGGTAACCGGTCGCGTACCGGGCCGGGATGTTCAGACAACGGCAGAACGTCAGCGCCAGGTGGCTGAAATCGCGGCAGACTCCGGCCCGCTCCTCGTAAACGTCATGAGCCGTCTTGGTCGGGCGCACGGACTGATAGTCGAACCGGACGTTGCCCTGCACCCAGTCGCAGATCGCCTGGACGCGGGCCCAGCCCTCGGGCGTGCCCCCGAAGTGGCGCCAGGCGGTGTCCGAGAGGCGGTCAACCTCGCAGTATCGGCTGGAGAGCAGGTAGACCAGGACGTCGGGAGGCAGGTCCTGGACCGGGATCTGCTTCGCATCAGGGGCGACGGGGTCGGGCTGCCCGTCGTCTTCGACGATCAGGTCATCCCAGAGGATCAACCGCCCGTCCGGCGCAAGCAGTCGCGCCGGACGGTTGCCGAAGCCGTCGGTGTACCACTGGAGGGGGACCTCCGGCTCGACCCTAAGCCCCCCGGGGCGCCGGATCGATGCCTCGCGCTCGGGCCGGAGCCCCAACATGAGCAGCATCGCGGCAGGCGTGGGAACCTCGAACACCATCTCGAATCCGATCCGGATCAACATGGGCGAGCATCTCCCCTCTCTGCGATTCGATTTCCCCGAAGCGGCTACCGGCTCCGCTGCTAACGCAGGCCGGTCCCGGGGGCCCTCCGGTCGTCGCGACCGCGACGGGCCGACCGGTTCGTCTACGCACGACGGACCGGGCCAATCGTGCCGACACACATCGTGGGAGAGGGGTTGTCCTGGGGCGACGGCCATCTCATTGAACCCGGTCAGCTATCGTTGCGGAAGGGCCTATCGCATCGCATGGATTCGCTCGTGGCCCGTGAGTGGTGCAACCGGAACCGGTGATGCTGAAGAGCCTCGTAGAAAAGTTGCCAGTTTCCGGCGAACTCTACATAGTTGCATCCATGACGGCTCTTTTGTCGATCGGAGTATTCTCGGGTCTGCACGCCGCATTTCACGGGAAAAGCGAGCTTCCATCTGACGGGCTGACACATCAACTTGTGCTAGAAGACGTAGCGAGTGCGTGATCCGAAACCGAACACTCACGTATCAACCCTTCTAGGGCGTTGGTGCTTGTCACCTTGCTGCATCGGTACCGTGTAAACCTTGTTGACCACCTCTTTCATCATCAGCTTCATCGCCTCATCGACGATGCGCGACACGTTGTTCCAAGGGATCTCCCCGTACGGCGTCACCACCCTCACGTCGGAATGGTCGCCCGCCCGCGACGAGGGGCTGATCCCGGCGTGCAGATCCTCGAGGAATGTGTTGCGCACGCAGGCCACGGCGAGCGTCTTGGCCAAACGCGTCCCGAGTTCCTTGTCCATGATTCCCCCTCTGAGATGTCGGTCCTTCTCAGTTCCGCCTCCAGCGCCTGTAGCTGGAGATGCCGACGGGCTTGGCCAGGTCGCGGAGCGCTTACTCGGCGACCCCATCGTTCTTCGTCTTACACAGGATCATACCGATCGAGGGCTGGTCGTCGGGATGCCGGAGCAGGTCATCTACGGCAGACAAATAGAGGTCCTTCACGAATAGGACTCCTGATCATGTTGATGCCGAATCGGCAATCATTTCCAAGTTCCACCGGTCGTCTTGAACGAAGTCTTAATCGGGGCGATCGGGTAGCCACAAGGCAAGCAGCGCCGCCGGCAGGAAGAGCAACCCCGCCCAGATGAGGGCGATCCGGTAGTTGCCCACTTTCGAGAACAGTCCGAAGGCGACGGTTCCGGCCGCCGCGGCAATTCGACCGATGTTGTAGCAGAAGCCGGACCCGGTCGTCCTCAGCAGGACCGGGAACAGTGGCGGCAGATACATCGTGAAGAGTGCAAACAGGCCGCTAGCTGCGCCCACAACGGGAAGAAGGATCAGCAAGGTGGTGTGGCTGCGGCACGATGTACGTCGCGACCATGGCCAAGCCATAAGCCAGACACAAGAGCGCGATCGACCGCCGGTAGCCCATCATCAGTGCCAGCTTCGCCGCGAGGAAATTGCCGAAGATGGAGGCCAACATCACCAGAAGATTGGCGACGCTGGCCAGTTCGTTCTTTCGGGCGGTAGCCATGTTGATCACGTCCGGCAGGTTTCGCAAATGTTGCTGGTACCAGAAAATGAAGGCCCAGTGGGCCGTCAGGCTCACGGAGCAAACCAGGATCGTGAGAAGGGTCGTGCGTCGGACCTCGCCGCGGAACAGGTCGACGATGCCCGGACTCGCATCCGTGGCCCGACGCTTGGCCGCTCGCCATTCCTCGGTCTCGGGGACCTCACGGCGGACCCATAACACGAACAGGGCCGGCAGCACGCCGACCAGGAAGACCACGCGAGGGTTCTGGCCGGCCAGCAGGAACGTCGCGCACGAGGCCAGCAAGATTCCGACGTTGACCCCGCTTTGGAGCACGGCCGCGATCCAGGGACGCCAGCGTCGAGGCCACGTCTCCGACAGCAACGAGGCGCCGACCGCCCACTCGCCGCCGATGCCGAGCGCGGCCAGGAATCGGACGATGAGCAGTTGCCACCAGGTCTGCGCGAAAAAGGCCAGGCCGGTGAAGAGTGCGTAGGTGAGGATCGTCAGGCAGAGCGTCCGGCTGCGGCCGATCAAGTCGCCCACCCGACCGAAGAAACCGCCGCCGAGCCCCAGCCGACCAGGAACGCAGCCTGGATCCATGAGCTGTACCAGCCGACGACTTCGTTCCGCGTGTCGGTCACTCCGATCAGCTCGGCGACGAATGGGGCCGCGACCAGGACGTATAGATGCATGTCCAGGCCGTCGAACAGCCAGCCCAGCCAGGCGGCGATCCCCGACTTCCACTGGTACGGCGACAGGTCGCGCAGGCTCTGGATCTCGTGGGGCGTGGATGTGTCCAATCCGCCTATTGACATAGAACCACCTGCGCGGGGTTGATCGCCTGGTATTTCCCCTTGTTCGCCGTGATCTCGAAGGCTTGGGGAACAGCCTCAAGGCCGGTCAGGACGTGCGTGATCGTCGGTTTCAGCCTCACGCGACCCGAGGCGACCAGCCGGACCGTATGTTCCAGGTGGGCCAGGGTGCTGATGTCCGGAAAGAGGAACCGGAGGCTTCGCTCGCGCAGGAGGTCGACGTCGAGTTGCATCGGAGCGCCAAACCAGGAGACGCCGACAAGCTTCCCCCCGGAGCGGACCGACTCGATCGCCTGCATTAACGATTGGGTGCCCGCGAGGCCCTGTTTCGGGCTCCCTCCCGCACATTCGAAGACGACATCGGCGCCGTGGCCGCCCGTCAGCCGCTGGATGGCGGCGACGGGATCGTCGGCCCGGGCATTCACGGCGACGTCCGCTCCCAGTTCTCGAGAGACCCGGCAGGATTCCTCGCGCACGTCCGCGGTGACGATCAATCCCGCACCGCTGGAGCGAGCGATCTGGAGACACTCCAGACCCATGCTCCCTTGCCCGTAGATCGCGACGGAATCGCCGATGGCGATGCCGGCGGTCTCGACGGCCGCGACGCTGTCGCTGAGGGATTGTAAGCAGGCGGCCTCGCTGTTCGAGATTCGATCGTCAACGTGCACCAGCGCGATCTCGGGGAGGAGGGCCCGCTCGGCGAAACAGCCGGGAAGCTGAAAGCCGATGATCGGTCCCTTGCGGCAGAGGTGGTTCTTGCCCTCGAGGCAGAGAGAGCAGGCGCCGCAGGGCAGTTTCGCCCGCGCCGCCACCCGATCGCCCGGCCGAACCCGCGTGACGCCTTCTCCAACTTCGACAACTCGGGCGCAAAACTCATGGCCGAAGAGTTGCACGGGGGCCTCGGTCTCGAGCCGGCGCTTGATGGCCTCATAGGCGAGGGTCGGGATGCCGAAGGCGAGTTGGGCCTCGGTGACGCTGGGTTGCACGCAGATCGGTTCGGCGATCACATGACCTGGCCGACAAACCGGCGCCGGGACGTCGTCGAGCCGCATGTCGCCGAAACCGTAGAAACGCCAGGCTTTCACGATCGACTCCTAACCCAGGCGGGCGAATTTCTGGAGCGCGTGGCAGTCGGCGGGAACCGCGCCGAGATTGCCCCCCGCCGACCAGGTCACCTCGCCGACGTAGAGGTCGCCCCGCGAATCGAGGCAGAGATCATGGGGCGCGTAGAAGTCGCCGGGGGCACACGGGTTTGATCCACCGCCCCAGCGGGCGAGCAGCCGGCCGTCGGGATCGAAGACGCTGACCCGTCCCCCGGTCGCGTCTGGGGTCGGTGCGGTCGTCCCCGGCCACATCCCTGCGCGGAAACCCAGCTCCGCGACGTACACGCGACCGCCTGCGTCAACGAAGACCTGACAGGGCCGCGCGACGTCGGTCCATTCCTTGAGGAACTGGCCCTCGGGGCTGAAGAACTGAAGACGACTGTTTTCCCGGTCGGCCACCACGACCGTGCCATCCGGACCCACGGCGATTCCGTGCGGCAGCCGAAATTCACCAGGCACTCCCCCAGCCTCGCCCCACGAAGAGAGGTGTGTGCCATCCGGCGAATAGTGATGGACGCGCGCATTGCCATATCCATCGGCGATGTACAACGAACCGTCCGCAACTACACGCCAGATTGGTCGGATAATGGAACGGCAAACCCGCTTGGCGGATCGTCCGGAAGTCCATGCTGGTGGCGCCCGTGTCCGAGGGACATCCGCTCTCGCCCAGCATCCCGACCGGTTTTCCCTCAGGCGTGAACGTCTTCACGGTGTGGTCGAGATCGTCCGTGCAATACACCGTGTCGTTAGGACCGATCGTGATCCCGTGCGGTCGCGCGAAGAGGTTCTCTCCCCAGGAGTCGATGAATCGGCCTTCGCGGTCAAAGATGATGATGGGATGATCGCCCCGGTTAAAGACGAAGACCCGATCGTGCGAGTCGGTCGCGACCCCAGCAACCTCGACGAAACGCCACCCATCGGGCAACACGCCCCAGCCTTCACGAGCCTCGAAGCGCAGCTCATCGCCTATGGCTATCACGGAATCCATACTCGAACTCCCATGCCATGAACCTCACCTGGCCCAGGGGATGTGGTATCCGGTCGCGTTCAGCCGGATGCGGTAAAGGCTCTTATCCACGGTGATGTAGAGCACGTTCTTATCGTCGCCGATGCCAAAATCGACATTGCTCGGGTTGCCCGCCGGTTCGCGAGCGGCCTGCTGTGGCTCGCCGGTCTTGATGAAGGCCACTTCCTTGCCGGTCGGGTCGATCACGAGGACCCCGGGTCGGCTGGGCTTGCGGGAGGCGAGGTAAACTCGACCCTCGGTGTCAACGGTCATCCCGTCGCTCCCCTCCTCATCACCGAAGTCGATGAGCGTGCGCCGCGGGCCGTTCACGAGGCCGTCCGAGCCCAGGGGAAACGCATAGACCTTCATCGCCCCGAGCTTGGGCTTCGGAGCAGTGGGGTCGATCCGGTCCGTGCCATTGTTGTGATCGGCGACGTAAAGTGTCTTCTGGTCGGGGCTGATCGCGATGCCGTTGGGCTTCTCGACGTCATGGGTGACCTCGACAATGGTCCCGTCGGTGTCGATCCGGTAGACGGCGTGGTACTTCAACTCGCGAGGCTCGGAGCCCAGGTAGCGCGGGTCGGTGAAATAGATCCGCCCTTTCTCGTCGATGCAAAGGTCGTTGCAGGCGTTGAATCGCTTGCCCTCGAACCGGTCGGTGATGACCCGTCGCTCGCCGGTCTTCACGTCCCAGCGCACCACGCCGCGGCCGCCACCATCGGAGCCCTCGCAGGCGATGAGAAAGCCCTTGGCGTCGAACATCAGGCCGTTCGACTTGTGGCTGTCCCGGGCGAAGACGGTGGTCGTCTTCGTGCGTGGGTCGAACCGCATGATCATGCCTTTGTCGTTGCCGAAGGGGATCTCCGAGAAGTACATGGTGCCGTCCGGGGCGGCGGCGATGCCTTCTGTGAGGCCCCCTTGGATCGGGGCAGTTCGGGTGTAGAGCAGCTCCAGCTTGGCCCCTGGTGGAACGAGGTCCTCAGCCGCGACAGCGGCCGTGAGCGAGACGCCGAGAGCGAGTGCCACGCTCGCGGAGGGTGCAACCCGGCGCATGAGTGTCTCCTGGAGGTTGGGGGGCCAAGAGTGGGTTATCGTTGCGGTCGGGGTCCACGTCCACGTCGCAGGCGGAGTTCAACCCCAAGGTAAGCAACGTGTGGTTATCCCAGATTTGTCCATTGATGTAAAGCCGCACGATTCACACTGGATTCACGACTGATCCTGTCAGTCCCGCGTTTCTAGAAGGCTTTTACCAGGGCGCCGCCGTCCACGACCAGCGTGGCGCCGGTGATGTAGCTTCCCGCCTCGCTCGCGAGTAACAAGGCCGGACCCACGAGCTCCTCGGGACGTCCCCACCGGCCCAGGCTCGTTCGCTGGGCGAAGGCCGCCCGCTGTTCTTCGGTCAAGAGGCTGGCGGGAAGGTCCGTCAGGAACGGTCCGGGGGCCAGGCAGTTGACGGTGATGCCGAAACCGCCCAGGTCGTTCGCGACGGCGCGAGTCAGGCCGGTCAGGGCGCTCTTGGTCGCCGAGTACGCGCTTCGTCCCGGCGCCGAGGTGAATCCCATGATCGAGGAGATGTAAATGATCCGCCCCCAATGACGTTCCTTCATCGGCCCGACCAGTGAGCGCGTCAGGGACATGCACGAGTTCAAGTTCAGCTCGACGAGCCGGTCCCAGTCCTCGTCGAGGATCTCGTCGATCGGCTGCGGGTTATTACTACCGGCGTTGTTGACCAGGATGTCAACTGGGCCCATCTCCTCGAGTGCCCGGTCGGCGAGTCGCCGAACGTCCTCGCGACGCGTCATGTCCGCGACGAAATGGGCAACCCTCACGCCCGTGTCCGCGCGGATCTCGGCCGCGGTGGACTTGAGTTCGTCCACGTGTCGGCTGGAGATGACGACGTCGGCGCCGGCCTCCGCGAAACCTCGGGCCATCGCCCTGCCGAGCCCCTTGCTGCCCCCGGTTACGAGAGCCACGCGTCCCGTCAAATCAAAGAGTTGGCGACCCACTGCAATCTCCTTCGCTCGAAACCGACCTTCGTTCAAGAGCTCGTCCGGAATTCCCTGTGATTCCATCGATATCATCTCGAGGATAGACTTGGAACAGCCCTACGGATGATTCTGACCGATCGTTCAGGCTCCCTGAAGTGCCCGATGATGCCTCAACAGCTTCTCCCGGATCTCCGACGCCGAGCGCTTCGGCAACGATTATGCCTGGTCGTATCCCTCCTCGTCTGCGCGAACCCGATCGCGGCCGGCGAGCCGGACGAGGCCGGGGCCAGTTTCTTCGAGAGTCGAGTGCGGCCGCTGCTGGAGGAACACTGCTAGGTCAGTTGGATGTGGAAGCGTCCCTGGCCGCCGCCGATCACCAGCGGCGAGCCATTCGCCGCCGCGATCGACATGTCCGAGCGCCGCTCCGCGTCGAGACCCAGGATGACGGCTTGAACTTGCTCCCACGAAGGGCAGGAGTGACCGCTACGGATGGCGCGGTTCCACCGGACCTCATGTTCCAGCTCTCGGCCAAAGAGCTGGAACGATGGAGAACACAAATCGTGATCTCCAGTCCAGCGGCCAGGATGGGCCTGCGGCGGCGGCCCTATGCGTTCACCGAGCACGGCGTGACGAAGCTCTCGAGCGTCCTGCACAGTGAGCGGGCTGTCGAGGTGAACATCGAGACCATGAGGGCAGTTATCTGGCTCAGGCGGATGCTGGCCTCCCATGAGGACCTGGCCCGCAAGCTCGACGCCTTGGAGAAGGAAGCGGCGGATCGGCTTCCGCTCGCCGGGAGAGCCTGATTGATGAGAGCCGACCAGTGTCGACCGCTTCCTCAGTCTTCCAAGTCCGATTAAGCGGTCTGGGGCGAGCCGGACCAACCGGCCAAGCCAACAGAACATAAGTCCCGTTACCGGATGGCGGCTCCGGCTGGAGGGTCAGGCCCCGACTTCGGCCGGCGAGATACCGGCCTGCCGGCAGGCCCGTCGCCACTCCTGCTCGCCGATGGCATCGTTCGAGTAATCGGCACGCGTCCGCTCGACGATGGCGTAGGTCGGCGCCTCGGAGCAACCCCAGTGGCCGCCGTCACGCAGCCGCGCGAACGCCTCCTCAGCCGACTCGCGTGTCGCGTGGAACTGCTTCTCGTGGCCCCAGGCGCCGTGGTTGCTCCGGCCGTCGAGGCACTCGGAGCCGATGTACGCCGCGATCTCATAAAGCCTCGCCATGATGGTTCTCCTGATACTGACCCCGCGATTCCCTCAATGGTCCGGGCGGATTCCCCGGCAGACAAGGAGAAACTAGTATAAAGGTCGTTCCGTGTTTGGGGACATGAGATTCCCCGCCTTCGGGGCGACGCTGCCCTTATTCCAGTTTCTGGTCCAATGCTACTCGCGCCCCCATTCCGGGTATTGAGCGAAGAGTCGCCCCTCGCTGGTCGAGCGCAGCTCGGGTGACCGGCGATGTGATCCGGGCATGCGAGGTATCGAGATGGCCGTCATAAGCAGTAAATGTATTACATTTGTACATTAGCGAACATGAACTCTATTGTCGGGCGTTGCGTTGTTTTAGTGTAATGTAATCACTTATTCAGATAAATGATCCACTCGACCGATGTGCCCGGGACGGCCGTCATGCTCCAGCGTGATCGCGTCCTGCGAATCAGAATCCGGGGAGGGTTCATGGCCGAGGTTCAGGATCGCGGGTGAGGGCTCATGGTCGAAAAGCCACTTGTGTTCCAAGGAGTCTTTCTTCGTCGTCGCGCATGGAATCATGACGTAGCGGGGCGGACTACTCCCCGCGCGAGAAAAAAACCATCGACCGGGTTGACGATCGGTCGAGGTGAACGTTGAACGAAACGGTGACCCGCGGCATCGCGGACTCGATTGGGATCTGGTAGTACCGGAAGTGGGCGAGGACTTCGTCGAGCGCCGGGTGCGGGTCGAGGCTCACGTAGAGGGCCGGGAAGCTCTTTGGAGCGTTCCAGCGAGCACCCACGGTCATGCTGCCAACGCCGGTCAGGAGGTCGTCCGACCCGGCCACGTCCACGGGGCCACCGATGAATTCGGCTGGCACGCCGTGCAGGATAAGGTCCACGACCACGACCTGCACGCGAGGATCCTGCACATCATGGGCTTCGATCACGAACGGCTGGCCTACCGGCACGGCGGCCGCGACGACCGCCTCACCGACGTTTATGGCCATGTCGTCCGGCAAATCCTCGCGGGCTGACTCCTTGCGGGAAAGCCCGCCCGTTCGACTTCCCCTCCCGATCGTCGGGCAATCAGGGGACCGAGTGACACGCAATTCCATCCGACCTCGATCAGAGTGAGAACTCGCCGGGCATTTCTTCTGGATCCTCATCGTCGCGCAGGAATCCGTGGGCTGGAACTCCCGGGCATCGTGGTGGTCGCGCAACGCCGAACATAAACCCGATACCCAGACGCGGGTCTCTGGAACCGGAGAAGGCCATCTCGGGCGCCACCCCACGCCTGAACTGGTCCGATGAATCTCTCGGAGCGGTCAAGGGGAGCATTCGGTTCGAGCCGGCACACCACAGCTACGAGACCTGGTCCATCGTCACACCGCCCCTGGAATCGACCGACGCACGGACCAGGAGGCACGTGAGCACGGCCGCTCGGCCGTGGTCAACCGTGCAGACCGGCTCGCTGCGAGTGCGCACCGAGTTGACGAAGGACCTGAGCGCCAGCAGCGTGTTGTTCGTCTCGGGGCCGCCCAGTTTTCGGTCGGGCTTCTTCAGGTCGGGACGGTAGGAGAAGGTGCCCGAGTTGAAGTCGACCCCGCCCTTGGTGCCGATCAGCCGAGTGTACTCCTCGTTGAACTTGTTCGGCGCCACCCAGCTATGAATGATGTTCACGAACACGTTGCCGGGATACTCGACCACGCCCGCGTAGTAGTCGTGAACGTCGCGGTCGGGCTGGCGGTCTCGGAACAGATCGTCGCGTCCCATCGCCACGGCTCGCACGGGTAGGGCGTTGACGGCCCAGTTGAGCACGTCCCAGTTGTGCACGGCCTGCTCGACGATCCAGTCGCCCGACCGCCGTCGCCGCCCGAACCACCCGAGCAACGGCCCCCAGGAGTTCGACCAGAGGATGCGGCCCTCGACGAGGTCGCCGATCTCGCCGCCGTGCACCGCACGGATCGGCTCGATGAAATGAGGGTCGGCCCGGCGCTGATGGCCGACCTGGACGATCTGCTTGCTCGCCCGCGCCGCCGCCACCACGGCGTCGAGGTCGGCCCGGCTCAGGCACATCGGCTTCTCGCCGTAAAGGTCCTTCCCGGCCGCAATCATGTCGAGATAACAGCGCGCGTGCAGGTCGCACGGGATGGCACTGACGATCGCGTCGATGCCGTCCTTCGCGAGCAGTTCCTTCCAGGTGCCGTCGGTGGTACCAGCCGGACGTTTCTGGCCGGCGTCCTCGACGGCCTTGAGCCCGCGTTCCAAGTGCTCGGCGTCGATGTCGCAGATGGCACGGACGGCCACGCCCGGGATCTGCAAGAGGCTCCGGAGGAGGACCGAGCCCCGGCTCCCCACGCCGATCAGGCCGACGCCAAGCAGGTCGTTCGCGCCGCTCGAACCCGCGTTGGCCGTCAGCAGGGGTGTCGAGGTGAGGGCACCGGCGGTCACACCCAGGAAGCTCCGTCTCGGTATGCTCGTCATCGCAAGGCCTCCAGCCGGAGCGGCCCGGACGTGGGCCGCCCGACACCCGGGACGGCCTCGTCGGCGCTCGTCCGACCGTCGTATTCGAGTCGAACCGGTCGGCATGTTGCAAGATGATGCCGGCCGAAACCGCACAGACGCCGCCGACCGTTCAGTCCGATGTGATTGCCGTGTGGGGTCCAACGTTTGATGAGTCGAGTGGGGAGATGGGTGCCTCAAGAGAGCCTGGGAAAAGGCAATGCCGTCGAGTGTTTGGCGCCGGGACGGCGCTGGCCCGACGCAGAAGCTTCACGGCCCGGTTCGGGAGCAGTTCGCATGCGGAATGATCCGCCTCGGCTCAACGCGACCGAACATAAACGACACTCCGCGTCGAACACCACCGATCTCAGCGCGGCGGCTGCGGGATACCTGGGGAGTGCGACGATCCGACCCGCGCCGCTTCCCCCTCAGTTCGGGCCAAATTGGTCATTCGAGTAACCCAGTCTTCCGAATTTTTGGATTTTCTCATCTCCCTCTGTGGTCGAGAGTTCCGGAGCCAATCGCCCCGGAATCCGCGATAGGTGCATTAACGAACTCGCAAACCTGCGGTATACTGAATAATATGGACCATGTGTGACCGTCACCGACCGGAAACCCAGGTTACGAGGAACGGGGCTGTGCCGCGTGCGGCCGGGCCCGTCGCAGCGATTTCGGGACTCGGCCCGAACTCGCTGGGGGCCATGGGGATCGGAGAGGGCGCCGCGGCCAAAAGTGATCACCGAGTGCCACTTTGTGCCACAATTCTCAACAAGTCCGGCCCTGCTCACAGCCGGCCCCGCCCAGAACCCACGCCGGATCCGGACGTCCCGCCGGTCCTGAGTAGGGACTCTCGGAATGGGTCAAAGCCACCGCCCTCAGACGGTACGGTGGTGATCGTCAACGACTCTCGTTTTTTTAGGGTTTCTTGGGTCAACCACGTTCACGCCATCGGTGTTGTCGATTGCTTGAGGCCGATTCGCTCGCTCGCCGATCATGTGCCCCAGGTGTATCTGATCGCCGCTCTTCCCGGTCACCTACCAGCCACCTCATCGCTCGGTGAGCGGGCTGGTGTGGTCTTACTTGATGGGAATGTCATACCGGATGAAGCCCAGGACCTCACCTACCTTCTTACGGGCGTGACAGTCAGCACATCTCTTCATGACCACGGGGACGACGGTCGCGGCCAGCAGCCGACGATCGTTCCCTTCGCCGACGACGCGGTCGAAGTAGGTCTTGCCCGCGTTGATCTCTTTCATCGCTTCTTTCTCAAAATCGGTCTTGGGCGCGTTGTCCTCGTTCACCGGTTTGCCCGTGGCGTCCACCAGTTTCGCGGAGTGCCAGCCCTGCTTCTTCATCGCACCGAAGATGTCCTGAGCGACCATGATGGCTGGTTCCCCGTCCTGATCGCTCACATACCGCTTCGTGATCGAGACCACGGCGTTCTTATACAGATCGTCGAGCATTCTGACTTCCTGGCGCGTCCGCTCCAGTGCACGGTCCTCCTCGCGTTCGTCCCGGGAGCCGGACTCGGCACGGGCAGCGGGCCCCCGAATCACTCCCGGCACCACGCCGGCCAACAGCGCCAGCAGACCCACCGCCGAGATCAGTACGACAATCCGCCGTTGAAACAAGCTCATGTCCACCCTTCCCTATGCGCCACGGGGTTGATTGACGGACGAAGACCCTGCCATTCAGGGAAACACGCCCGGTCATTCCTTGAAGATCGTGAGATCCAGGGGAGTCGGCAGGAGGGCCTCGAGGCTGACGCTATTGAGGTAGTCCATCTGGAGTCGCTCGGCCTCGGCCAGCACCCCACGGAGGGTGCACCCCGGCTGGATCACGCACTGTCGCGGAGCGGCGACACAATCGAGGAGATGCATGTTCCCCTCGAAATCGAGCACGACCCGGCCGACCGTGATCGCGCACGGCTCCCGGGCCAACGCGATGCCCCCGCTGGGTCCGCGATGGTTCGTGATGTAGCCCAGCTTCCCGAGTTGATGGACCACCTTGCCTACGTGGTGCACGGATATCCCGTAGAATTCCGCCACATCCGCCACGGTCGTCCGCCCTGTTCGTGTCGCCAAGAACAGCAGTGTGCGTAGGGCGTAATCCGTCTGCAAAGAGAGTCGCATTGTCCCTCGAGGGGTTGATCCTGTCAATTCTGTATGGAATATACAGGAATGGGAAGGTGATGGCAAGATACTTCAAACGAGACGGTCCGCGGATAACGATGGCGATCCATGAGATCGATCCGTTCAAAAGAACGCGGGCGTGCGCCTTCGACTATTGACTTTGGCTATGATCCCTACCTTCCTCGTAACCGGCAACCTCTCGTCCAGTCCCCGGCGAAGCTGTCGAACCGTGAGCAGGATCTGTCGCGGTGGCATCCTGTGATGTCCCTCCAGTTCTGTCAAAGGATAAGATCACTCCGATCGGCTCGGCACTACCCCGATCATCGCTTACGACCCGATGAATTCTTCGCCGATGGTGGCTTCTCCGGACGACTCCTGCCGCGAGATGGCTGAGCGGCTCGCTCTATCGGGGGAAAGGAGCCTGCCAGTGGTCTCATCCCAGAATCCCGTCCGGCTCCTCGGAATTCTGGGTGTTATTGATTTACTCAAGGCTCGGCAGTGGGCGCATGACGAGGAGGGGAAGCGCGAGCGGTTCTTCGGACGACGCGGCCTCGCTGGCGGAGCGAATCCCTCCTGAAAGCCGTATCTCTCGACTTGATCAAGGAGCAGCCGGCGAGAACCGATGCCTGAGCCGGTGATTCGGTTTCGTCGCCGGGCAACAATTCCGGTAAAGTGAGAAGCCGAGCCGTGAATCCTGGGAACCGGTGAGAACACGGTCTCGAGCAGCGGTATCACCGGTCCGGGAACCGGCGTGGGTCGGAATGGACGGGCAAACGGATTCGGCGGCCAGATTTGGCTTTGATTATGAATGAGCAGATCGCGGAGACCCTCGGCCAGAGGTACTGGATTGCGCTTGCGATCGTCGCGATCCTGGTCCTGGGCAACCAGGTGTTGGTGCAGCCGTACTTGATGCAATTGATGACCGACGCCCCGTTGATCAACCTCGCCGGGCGGCAGCGCATGCTCAGTCAGCGCCTGGCGAAAGCCGCCCTGGCCCTGGAGGGCGGGCGAGGTGGCGGGGCGAAGGCTTATCGCGAGGAGATGATGCAGGTGCTTGATCTCTGGTGCACCGCCCAGGCCCAGCTCGTCGGAGCCGCGGCGGACCCATCAGGGGCCGGCCGGTACAGCACGGAAATTCGCGATGGCCTGAAGGGTCTCGATCTCTACTTCGTGAAGATGCGCGACGCGGCGCAGCGGGTGATCGAGGCCGGCGCGGGTGATCGGCCCGACGTTGCGATAATCCACGAGGCAGTGGCCATCATCGTCGCCAACGAGGGTGAGTATCTCCGACGGATGGACCAGGTCGTCGGGCTTTACGAGAGCGAAGCCAGAGGCAGGGTCACTGATCTTCGCCGGATCGGTTGGACAGTCACAGGCTTGATCCTGGCGACCCTCGCGGCAATCGGCCTGTTCATCCTCCGGCCGGCGGCCGGACTGATCCGGCGTCAGATCTCGGAACTGAGACAGGCTCGCGACGAGCTGGAAGATCGGGTCCGGGAACGGACCCGAGCGCTGGAGTCCGCCAGTGAGCGGCACCAGGCGCTCGTTGAACAGTTCAGTCACGTCGCACGGACGACGACGATCGGCGAGATGGCCAGCGGGTTGGCCCACGAGCTCAACCAGCCGCTGGGAGCCATCGTCAACTACGCCGAGGGCTGTCTGGTCGAGCTCGCGGCGCCGCAGCCGGCCCTGGACGAGGTCCGGACCGCCCTGGAGCGGCTGCTGGCCACGACCCTGCGTGCTGGCCAGATCATCGACCGGATCCGCAAGTTCGTGACCCGCCATGAGCTGAGGCGCGAGCGGTTCCATCCGAACCGGGTCGTTGAGGAGGTCCAGGAGATCCTCCGTTCCGAGGCCGATCAGCGAGGGATCGCCATGCGGCTCGACCTGGCACCTGATTTGCCTAACTTGATGGGCGATCCCGTTCAGATCCAGCAGGTCCTGGTGAATCTGATACGGAACGCGTTCGAGGCTCTCGCGGCGCAAACGATTTATCCGATGGTGGTTATGCAAACGCGAGCCGAGTCCGGCGGCGTCGAGTTCGCGGTGATCGACAATGGAGAGGGTATTGACCCTGAATCGTTAGACCGCGTTTTTGATGCCTACTTCAGCACGCGTGTCGGTGGGCTGGGCATGGGGTTGGCAATTTGCCGGACGCTGATCGAGGCCCACGAGGGGCGGATCGCTGTCGCATCCTGTCCCGGAGTCGATACGACCTTCAGCTTCACGCTTCCGGCCAGAAAACATGATGATGGAGCAGTCAGTCGTCTACATCGTGGATGATGACCCGGACATGCGGGACTCGTTGCGCTGGCTCATGAAGACCGTCGGACTCCGCACCCAGACGTTCGCCTCAGCCGTCGAGTTCCTCCAGGGTTTCACCCCCGAAGAGCCCGGTTGCGTTCTCCTCGATGTGCGGATGCCGGGCACCAGCGGTCTTGATCTCTTCGAGGAACTCGTCGCTCGCGGCGAGGGCATGCCCGTCATCTTTATCACGGCGTACGCCGACGTCCCAATGGCCGTCCGAGCCATGAAGTCCGGCGCCGTCGAGTTCGTTGAGAAGCCGTTCAACCGTCAGACGCTCCTGGACAAGGTCCAGCGCGCGATCAAGAACGACACCGAGCGCCGCACTCGGATTGCCGCTCGCGAGAAGCTGGCGCAACGATTCGAGCGGCTGACCGACAAGGAGCGTGAGGTTCTCGAACTGATCAAGGCTGGCCGGCCCAATAAGGAGATCGCCAGCTCGCTCCAGATCACGCCCCGGGCGGTCGAGCTGAGGCGATCGAGCCTGATGCGCAAACTGGGAGTCCGCTCGCTGATTGAACTCCTGCGGCTAACGGTCGTCCACGAGGCCGGATTGGAACAGGACCGGGACCCGAGCCAGGACACGATCCGGGAAGCCGTTCCGTAGGGTGCTCGGCGAACACCGCGTCGGGGTTATTCCAGAATCATTGTTCCCACCGCGTCCGAGCCGCCAATCTCACCGGAGAAGGACTCACCGTAGAGCCCGCAGAGGAGAAATCCTCGACGCATTCCGTAATCGTACGTCTCTGCGATGATCCGGAGAGAACAGGCCGGAGCGAAAGGCGCGGACGGCTTGCTCTGGCACCACGGATTTGCCTGGATCCGCGGCAATCGCGCCTACAGTTTGGGCTGGTCTCGATCGGCCCTCGTCCGGTTGACGCTTCGGTTTTGCGCAGATCGACGAAGGGAAACCGAAGCCGGCTGAACCCCGTTTTCGTCCTTCCGTAGCGATTCGCCTCGGATGCAGCGGCGTGCCTGAGTCCGGCACAGGCGCTGCGTCTTACGGCCGCCCGAATCATCGACAGCCGGTACCTCTCTCCACCGGCGGTGCCTGGTGGCCACCCCCCAGCCATACCCGTGAAGCCCGAAAGGCGATCCCTCGTCTGGACCCCGGACGTGGTACCGGAGCGTTGTTTTTATGAGATTCGTTGGATCGCACGGTACGACGCCGGTGCTGGACCAAGAGCCAGCGTTCGGGGCCATCCTGCCGGACGCTGGCCTGATCGGTTCATTCCTGGAGGAGCAGTGGGACCTCAGTGCCGTCGAGCGGTTCGCACAATTTCACGAAGACGTCGAACGAACCGCTCCAGGGCCGGTATTACTCGGCCCTGATGCCGGCTCAACCGCCAGGTCCCGGGCAGCAGTACGCGTTCGAGGTCGACCTTGACCGTTGTTCCGGCTGCAAGGCCTGCGTGGCGGCCTGCCACAATCTCAACGGGCTGGACGAGGGGGAGTCCTGGCGCGAGGTCGGCCTGGTCCTCGGTGGCCATCCGGGGCTTCCGATCCTCCAGCACGTGACGACCGCGTGCCATCATTGCCTCGACCCGGCCTGCCTGAACGCCTGCCCGGTCGACGCCTACGAGAAGGACCCGGTCACGGGGATCGTCCGGCATTTCGACGATCAGTGCTTCGGCTGCCAGTATTGCACGCTGGCCTGTCCCTACGATGCCCCGAAGTTCCACGCGGGTAAGGGCATCGTCCGCAAATGCGACATGTGCAGCGATCGGCTCGCGGCGGGTGAGGCTCCGGGATGCGTTCAGGCCTGCCCGCATGAGGCGATCGTCATCCGACTCGTGGACCGCGCGGAGGTCGTGGCGCGGGCCGGGTCCGGCGTGTTCCTACCCGGTGCGCCGGACCCGGTTTCCACGATGCCAACGACCCGTTTCCGGTCGAGTCACCTGCGGGGTTCCGAGAACGTTCAGCCGGCGGATGACCACCGCGTCGAGCCCGAGCACCCCCACTGGCCGCTGACCGTCATGCTCGTGTTGACCCAGCTATCGGTCGGCGGCTTCGTAGTGGAACTGGCCGCCGTCGCGAGCGGCGCAAGCGAAGGTGTCAGCACAGTCCTCCATACCGCCATCTGCCTCGGCCTGGGGTGGGTGGGGTTGATGTCCAGTGTCCTCCACCTGGGCCGGCCGCAGTACGCTTATCGCGGCGCTCATCGGCCTGGGGCATTCGTGGCTCAGCCGCGAGGTGCTTGCTTTCGGGCTCTTCATCACGCTGGCGACGATCTTCGTGGTGCTGAAGCTGCTACCGCCGAGCTGGCTCGCGGTGTCGGCGGAGGTGCGAACGGTTCTGGTCGGGGCCGTCGTCGTGTCGGGAGTCGCGGGTCTGGTCAGTTCGGTGATGGTCTACCACGCCGTGCGGCGGGAGTTCTGGCGAGCGTCTATTAGTGGAGTCAAGTTCGCTGGAACCGCGGTCGTACTCGGGCTGGCCACCGCCCTGGCGGCGCTGGGCATCGACGGGGTCGGACAGCCTGACGTGATGGACGCGTTCTCAACGAATCCCTTGTGGGTCGTGGTGATCGGCTTGATTGCCACGACGTCCGCCAAACTCGGGTTCGAGGCCAGTCTCGTCCGCGGCTTCGCCCGTTCCGAACGGATGACGCTGCGGAAGACGGCTCTTCTGATGCATGGAGGCGCTGTGGCGACAGACCAGTTTGCGGTATTTCCTCGGTGTGGCCGGCGGCATCGTCCTGCCGGCGCTGGCCATCGTGTCGGCGGCCTGGGGGGAACCTTCGATCACGGCATCGGCCGCAGTCCTCGCAATGGCGATATCGATCGGTGCGGAGACCGCCGAGCGTTATCTGTTCTTTGCCGCGGTCGTCAGGCCGAAAATGCCGGGAGGGCTGCTGGCGTGACGACCACCAGAAGGAGCCCGACACTCCTCCACCGAGCCCTCAACCTCGTTCGCGCCCGGGACGGCCGCTTGACCCGCGAGCTGCTCAGGGCGCCGGGCCGGTTCGGGCTGGGGCAAGTCCCCGCCGGCAAGACGCCCGACGCGACCACGGGGATGGTCTGCGGCTTCTGTTCCACGGGCTGCGGCCTGACCATCCACCTCCGCGATGGTGAAGCGGTGAACCTCACACCGACGACCGAGTACTCGGTGAACCGCGGCCTGGCCTGCCCCAAGGGCTGGGAAGCCCTGAGTGTCCTGGATGCCCCCGACCGCGCCACCGTGCCCCTGCTGAAGGGTGCGGATGGCCAGAAGCGGCCGGTCAACTGGCACACCGCTCTGACGGCTATGACCGACTGCTTCCGATCGATCCAGACGATCCACGGTGACGAGTCCATCGCCTTCCTGAGCACGGGTCAGATCGCCACCGAGGAAATGGCCCTGCTCGGAGCCTTGACGAAGTTCGGCATGGGCGTCGTTCACGGCGACGGCAATACCCGCCAGTGCATGGCGACGGCCGTCGTGGCCTACAAGCAGGCCTTCGGATTCGATGCCCCGCCTTATTCCTACGAAGATCTCGAGGAGTCGGATTGCATCGTCCTCATCGGGGCGAATGTCTGCATCGCCCACCCGATCCTCTGGGAGCGGGTGATGCGCAACCGCAAATCGCCCGAGATCATCGTCGTCGATCCCCGGCGGACCGAGACAGCGACGGCGGCCTCGCTCCACCTGCCGGTGCGGCCGAAGACGGACCTCGTGCTCCTCTATGGCCTGGCAAACGTGCTCATCCGCAATCAATGGATCGATCGGCCGTTTATCGACGCTCACACGAGCGGCTTCGACGAATTCGCCGCCTTTGTTGACCCATTCGATGTGGAGAGCGTGGCCGACGAGACCGGCTTGAGCGTCGCGGCGATCCAAGATGCGGCACGGCGGATTCACGAGCGCTCTCGTGTCTCCTTCTGGTGGACCATGGGCGTCAACCAGAGCCATCAGGGGGTGCGAACGGCGCAGGCGATCATCAACCTGGCGCTCATGACGGGTCAGATCGGACGGCCGGGGACCGGGGCCAACTCGATCACCGGCCAGTGCAACGCGATGGGTTCGCGACTCTTCTCGAACACCACGAACCTGCTCGGGGGCCACGATTTTGCCAATCCCGAACATCGGGCCAAGGTCGCCCGCCTGCTCGGCATCCCGGAGGATCGGATTCCCGGAAACCCGAGCTGGGCCTACGACCAGATTCTCGATGGGATCAACAACGGCAAGATCAGGGGTCTGTGGGTGATCGCCACCAACCCGGCCCACTCCTGGATCGACCAGGGCCGGCTCCGCGACATTCTCGACCGGCTGGATTTCCTGGTAGTGCAGGATATGTACCACTCAACCGAGACGGCCCAGCTCGCCGACCTTGTGTTGCCGGCCGCCGCGTGGGGTGAAAAGGAGGGCACGTTCATCAACTCCGAACGGCGGATCGGGCTGATTAAGAAGGTTCGCCGCGCCCTGGCCAGGCCCTTTCCGATTTTCACATTTTCAACTTGGTCGCGCCATTACTACGGCTGCGGCGCGATGTTCGACCGGTGGGAGTCGCCCGAGGCGGTCTTCCGGATCCTCAAGCAACTCACGGTGGACATGCCCTGCGACATTTCCGGCATCGCGGATTACCACATGCTCGACGAAGCCGGCGGCATCCAGTGGCCGTTCCCGACCGGGCCCGCGAACTGCTCTCCTCAGCGGCGTCTCTTCGCCGACGGCCGGTTCTTTCACCCGGACGGCCGCGCCCGGTTCGTCTTCGAGGAACCCCGACCGATCGCCCGAGCCGACGGACGGCGAGTATCCGCTCCAGCTCTTGACGGGTCGGGGCAGCGCCGCCCAGTGGCATACCCAGACGCGAACGGCCCGGTCCGACATCCTGCGGAAACTGTATCCCCGGGACTCCTACGTCGAGATCAACCCTGGTGACGCCACGGCCCTTGGCTTGCGGCCCGGCCAGTGGGTGGTCGTCGAGTCGCGCCGGGGGCAGGCTCGCGTCCGGGCGTTCCTGACCCCGACCGTCCCGGCGGGGAACCTCTTCTTGCCCATGCACGACGGATCTACCAATCGACTGACCGACGCCGTCTTCGATCCGGAGTCCCGGCAGCCGGCCTACAAGTCCTGTGCGGTGCGGGTCCGGGCGGTCGAATCTCAACAGCCCGCCGCAGGGACGCCGCCGGGAGCCGTGTTCTCACAACCAACCGTCATGGGGAGCCCAGATTCATGATCAGCCCGGAATCATCAGCGGAAGACGGTGGTGGTGGTGGGCAACGGGATGGTCGGCCACCGGTTCTGCGAGTTGCTGGTCGAGTACGACCGCGATCGGAACTATCAGATCGTGACGTTCTGCGAGGAACCTCGCCCCGCCTACGATCGCGTCAATCTATCGAAATACTTCGAACGGCGCGAGGCCGACCACCTGAAGCTGGCCTGCGCGACGTGGTACGCCGACAACGAGATCACCCTGCACGTCGGCGAGCGCGCCACGGCCATCGACCGCCAGCGTCGTGTGGTCGTCTCGTCGAACGGGCCGCGAGATCGGCTACGACGCAGTCGTGCTGGCGACCGGCTCCTCGCCATTCGTGCCGGCCGTCCCCGGCGTTGACAAGAAGGGGGTGTTCGTTTACCGGACTATCGAGGACCTCGAGGGGATCCTCGCTTACGCCGGGAAGGCGGCTTCCGCGGCGGTGATCGGCGGCGGCCTGCTTGGACTCGAGGCCGCGAAAGCTGTTCGCGAGCTTGGACTGGAGACCCACGTCGTCGAGTTCGCCCCGCGACTGATGCCCCGTCAGCTCGACGACGCGGGCGCACGGACACTGCTGGAGATGATCGAGGGGATGAACGTCCGGGTCCACCTGGGCAAGACCACGCAGGAGTTCGTCGGCAACGGTAAGGTGGAAGGTCTGGCATTCGCCGACGGCGAGCGGCTCGAGGTCGACATGGTCGTCATCTCGGCGGGCATCCGGCCTCGCGATGAGCTGGCCCGCGCCAGCGGCCTGGAGATCGGTCGGCGCGGCGGAGTCGTTGTGGACGACACCATGCGGACCTCCGACCCGGACATCTTCGCCGTGGGCGAGGTCGCCGCACACCGGGACATGGTCTACGGCCTGGTCGCGCCGGGATACGCGATGGCCGAAGTCGCAGCGGCGAACCTGGCGGGGGCGCCGAAATCCTTTTTCGGCTTCGACATGTCAACCAAGTTGAAGCTCATGGGTGTGGACGTCGCCAGCTTCGGCGACTCCTTCACCGAGGCCGAGGTCGCGCGGGCGCTGACGTACCACGATCCGTTCGGAGGCGTTTACAAGAAGCTCGTCTTCAACCCCGAAGGCACCCGCCTGCTGGGCGGCATCCTGGTCGGCGACGCCTCGGACTTCGGCACGATGGTCGGGCTCTTCAAGAGCGAGAAGCCGCTGCCGATCTCGCCCGGCGACCTGCTCTCGGGGGGCAAAGGCGCGGCTTGCTGCAACGACGGCGACGCCCAGGTCTGTTCGTGCAACAACGTCAGCGAGCGTCAGATCCGCGAGGCGATCCGGGTCGGGAAGCTCACGACGGTCGCGCAGGTCAAGGAGTGCACCCGAGCTGGCACCGGCTGCGGCGGCTGCCTGCCGCGCGGTCAGCGACCTGCTCAAGGCGGAGCTTCAAGGCGGCGGGCGCCAGCGTCGACAATCGGCTCTGCGAGCACTTCCCGTACAGCCGCCAGGAACTCTATCAGATCGCGAAGATCAAGGAAGTCCGGACGTTCGATGAGCTGATCGCCTCGCACGGTCAGGGGCAGGGCTGCGAGGTCTGCAAGCCGGCCGTCGCCTCGATCCTGGCAAGCCTCTGGAACGAGAGCGTCCTCGACCAGGCCCACGCGACGCTCCAGGACACGAACGACCGCTTCCTGGCCAATCTCCAGCGCGGAGGTCTGTACTCGGTGGTCCCGCGCGTACCCGGTGGCGAGATCACCCCGGAGAAGCTCATCGTCCTGGGCCAGGTTGCCCGGAAGTACGGACTTTACACCAAGATCACGGGAGGCCAGCGCATCGACTTGTTCGGGGCGCCGGTCCACCTCCTGCCGGAGATCTGGGCCGAGCTGGTCGCGGCAGGTTTCGAGAGCGGCCACGCCTACGGCAAGGCGGTCCGGACGGTCAAGAGCTGCGTCGGCTCGACCTGGTGCCGGCTTCGGCGTTCAAGACTCGGTTGGGTTCGCCATCCGGGTCGAGTTGCGGTACCGCGGGCTCCGGGCCCCGCACAAGCTCAAGGGGGCCGTCTCGGGGTGCGTCCGGGAGTGCGCCGAGGCTCAGGGCAAGGACTTCGGCCTGATCGCCACGGAGAAAGGGTATAACCTCTACGTCTGCGGCAACGGCGGCGCCCGGCCGCGGCACGCCGACCTGCTCGCCGGCCGACCTCGACGAGGAGACCGCGCTGCAGTATCTCGACCGGTTCCTCATGTACTATATCCGGACCGCGGACCGGCTGACCCGGACGTCGGTCTGGCTCGAGAACATGGAGGGCGGGATCGAATACCTTCGCGACGTGATCGTCAACGACCGTCTCGGAATCGCGGCCGAGCTCGAGCAGCAGATGCAGGGGCTCGTCGATTCGTACGAGTGCGAATGGAAGGCCGTCGTCGAGCGATCCGGAGAAGCGGCGGTTCTTCCAGCAGTTCGCCAATACCGATGAGTTGGCCTCGGGCGTGGAGTTCGTGTCAGAACGGGGCCAGACGCACCCCGCCGGCTGGCCGTCCGACTTTGTCCCCATCGAGCAGATTGGGATAAGGCGGTCGGTCGAGCGGGTGGACGGGCCGCACGAGCCCGGGCCCGCACCCCGATGGGTTCGTGTCGGGTCGGTCAGCGACTTCCCCCGCGACGGCGGCCGCGCGATCAAGCACGGGGACGCCGAGATCGCCGTCTTCCGGTTCGATTCGCGGGGCGAGTGGTACGCCAGCCAGAACACCTGCCCGCACAAGCGCGAGGCGATCCTCTCCCGAGGCATCCTCGGCGATCAGCAGGGCGTCCCCAAGGTCGCCTGCCCCATGCACAAGAAGACGTTCTCGCTCGAAACGGGGGAGTGCCTGACCGGCGAGTCGTACAAGGTCGAGGTCTTCCCGGTCCGGATCGAGGGGGACGACGTGTATGTCGAGCTGCCGCCCGTGAAGGAGCTGCAACGCCGCGCCCGAGTCTCCAAGCCCTGCGCCATGGCTTGCGTCTAAAACGCTTCACGAATGAGCTGCGCACACCATGAAGCTCGTGTGGCGCGGGCACGTCCCGAGCGTCAAGTGCACGCGAGCCGCCCACCTGGTAACAGGTGGAATAACAGGTGAAGCGACTGTACACTATATCGATCGGCGTCAATATAATACATAAATTATTTTAATATTCAAATTAATAGAATAAGCCTATGCAATCCGTTCGCGAACCGCGCGAATGATTCGACCCCGACGTCCCGGAGCCTCGATCCGATGAACTTGAGCGAATTCCGCCGCGCAGGCCATGCGCCGACCTTGCTCGGTGCCTTCCTGTATTTCAGCGTGAGCTGCATGGTCTGGCTGATCCCCGGCGGCACTGGCGAACTCGATCGCGTTGGAGTTCGGCCTATCGGACGCGCAGAAGGGCTTGTTAGTGGCGGTGCCCTTGCTCGGCGGGGCCGTGCTGCGACTGGTGCTGGGGCTCTTGACCGACCGGATCGGCGCGCGTCGGACCGCCATCTTGGGGATGTCGCTGTCAACGCTGCCTCTGTTGCTCGGTTGGCTCTGGGCGGATCACTTCGCCACCCTGCTGCTGGTCGGCCTGCTGCTGGGCGTGGCAGGGGCGAGCTTCGCCGCGGCGCTGCCGCTGGCGGGCCGGTGGTACCCGCCGCGTTTTCAGGGGCTGGTGATGGGGATCGCCGGCGCCGGCAACTGCGGTACGGCCCTGGCCACGTTCTTCGGTCCGCGGCTCGCCGATGACCTGGGGCTGGCACGCGGTGTTCGGCCTGGCGCTGATCCCGCTCCTGGCGACGCTCACCGTGGTCCTGATCATCGCCAAGGACAGTCCCGACCAGCCGCCACCGCGGCCCTTGACCGACTATGCCGCCGTGCTCAAGCTCGGCGACACCTGGTGGTTCTGCTTCTTCTACGCGATCACCTTCGGCGGGTTCGTCGGGCTGGCGAGCTTCCTGAACGTGTTCTTTCTGAGCCAGTACGGGCTTTCGAGGGTCGAGGCGGGCAACTTCGCGACGCTCTGCGTGATCGCCGGCTCGGCGATTCGGCCGCTTGGTGGTTATCTCGCCGACCGGTTCGGGGGCGTCCGGATTCTGACCGGACTTTACCTGGTCGTGGGCGCGACGATGCTGGGCATGTCGACCTTGCCGTCACTGTTCGTCGGGACGGCCTTGTTGTTCGAGGTCATGGTGGCGCTGGGGATGGCCAACGGCTGCGTGTTCCAGCTTATCCCGCAGCGGTTCCTCAACGAGATCGGCGTGGTGACAGGGATCGTCGGGGCTGCCGGTGGGTTCGGCGGCTTCGTGCTGCCAATCGTCCTGGGTGTCCTCAAGCAGACGACCGACAGCTTCGGTGGGGGCTTTCTGGCCTTCGCAATGGCCGGAGGGTTCGGCGGGGCGCTGACCCTGGCTTACGTGAGCCGGGGTTGGCAGGGTATCTTCTTGGGAGAGGGCGGACGGGCTGTGGAAGTCGCTCGCGTCTCGCACTCGCGCCGTGTCGAGGCTGAGGCTGTCGCCTGAGCCTCGTTCACCTTCGCCTCGGTCGCAGGCTGGAAAGCCGACACGAGCGACTCGCATTTCCACGAGAGGTGAGCGTCCCGATCATGAGCACCGTTCGTCGACCCCGTTCGATGGTCTGCGCGTGGTGATCTTCGAGGCCCGCATGGCCGAGTGCCCTGGCCGACCTGGTGGCCCGGCAAGGCGGGATTCCCGTCGCGGCCCCCGCACTCAGGGAAGTTCCCCTCGGGGACAACCCGGATGCCCAGTCGTTTGCCGATGGCCTCCATGGCCGGGCACTTCGACGTCGTGATCTTCGAGACCGGCGTGGGTGTGCGGTATCTCGTCCAGTCGCTGGGTCCTCGACTTTCTCGAGCGGGCTGGGTCGAAGCCCTGAACCGGACGAAGGTCGTCGCCCGCGGACCCAAGCCGGCGGCGGCGCTCCGCGAGCTCGGCGCCTCGATCGACTTCCAGGTTCCCGAGCCGAACACCTGGCGCGAGACGCTCGCGCTGACTCGACGCCCGGCTGCCGGTCGCGGGCTTGCGGGTCGCCGTCCAGGAGTACGGTAAGCCGGTCCCCGAGCTGACCGACGGCCTGGAACGTCGGGGCGCCGTCGTGACCCGCGTCCCGGTCTACCGATGGGCGTTACCCGAGGACACCGGCCCGCTCCGAGCCGCCTTGACGGAGGTCGCCGAACGCCGGATCGATGCCGCCCTCTTCACGTCGGCCCAGCAGGTCGAGCACATGCTCCAGGTCGCCGCGGCCGTGGGATCGAGGAGTGCTGTCCGCGCCGCGATGGCAGGACAGCGTCGTCGTCGGCTCGATCGGGCCGACGACTTCGGCCGCCCTCCGCGCGCACGGCTTGCCGGTGGACATCGAGCCGGACCACCCCAAGTCGGGCCATCTCGTCGCCGCGGTCGCGGCGTCCTGGCGGTTCATCGACAAGGCCGGAGTTGGGAATCTGCCAGACGAGCAATGATCACCGAATCGGGGCGAGTCAAGCGTTCGAGTGGGGACGCGGAGAATGGGCGACCTGATCGAGTACCTCGGGCAGTATCCAAGTGTTGAAGTGCCTTGAGTGGTCGCGCCAGATAACGCCCCACACATGTGGTCGACCGCATGGCTGTTCCGTTTCTACTCACCCACCAAAGACTGTACTCGGACGCGGTGCCTGATAGAGTCGGAGAGGGGCCGTTATGGATCATATGTCTAGTAAATCTGATCGCAACCGAACATATTGTCCAGTTTCGCCGGGTGTTGCATGGCGAGCTAGCACGGCCAGTGCTCGGCGATCTGCGGTATGGCCGCCGCGCCGCCTCGATCGATACGACCGTCGTCCGTTGCACAGACCGACAGTCTCGACAGTTGCGTCTCCCGACGGCCGGCCGCTGCGCGGGCGGGACTGAAGATTCAGAAGGTTGACAGGGAAGGCGTTATGAGGCGAGGCCGGTCCGTGCAACGCCTGTAAAACCGGATCTTCCGAACATAATAACAATTATAAGACTTTCATATTTTAATTGAAATCGGCCGGACCAGACTGTTAAGAGTCCCTCAAAAAAGGGGGACAGGCACCTCGAAGACTCGGAGCCTGTCCCCGCTTATTGAGGGACTAAAGTTCGCCGATAACTGGCTCGGATTCTCCGACGGTATTTGGTACGGTATGGGCGAGGATCAATAGCCTACAACCCGCACAATTCATAAGAATGAGGAAAGGGTGATGTGGGGTTCCCGATCGAGGAAGGGCTGAAACGCCGGCGTCAACCGGTTGGAGGCTACATCGGCAGGGACTCCAGATTACCGCCGTCATCTCGGTGGTGGGGTGAGATCGAGGGGATTACCCTTCTGTCCTTACCGTTCCCTATCCAGTCGTCGGCCCCAGGCACACCAGGGTGATGTCGTCGGCCTGTGAGTGTCCGGCGGAGAATTCACGGATATCCTGGAGGATCGCCCGGCCGACGGCGATCGGTCCGCCAGACGACTGGGCCACTCGTTTGAGAAGGCGGTGGTTGCTCTGGGAGTCGTAGAGCTCATCGGCGGGGCTACGCGCGTCGGTCACACCGTCGGAGTAGATCACGACGACGTCGCCCTGGTTTAACTGGACCTCGGTCTGCTCGTAATCCGAATCCTCCATGATACCCAGCGGTACCCCGGAGACCTCCTGGCCGACCTCCTCCGCTCGGCCGTCGGCGCGACGGATAATCACGGGCGTGTGGCCTGCTGATGTCAAGGTCAGCTTGCGTGCGGGAGCATCGAGCACGCACAGGCTGAGCGTGATAAACTTATCCTCGATCCCGGCGGCACAGAGCAGGCCGTTCAGACGAGTGGCGGTCGGCGCGGGGCGTTCTCGGTCAGGATGCAGGACCGCGTGTCACCGGAGAACTTGGCCATCATCAATGCCGCCGCCACACCTTTGCCTGAGACGTCGCCGAGTGCGATGGCGATTCGGTCGGCAGAGAGCGACACAAAGTCATAATAGTCACCCCCGACTTCGTAGGTCGGCTGGTAATGAGCGAAGAACTCGTAGCCCTGGATGGTCGGCACGACTTGCGGTAAGAACTTCTTCTGCACCTGCTCAGCGAGCCTTAGATCGCGGTTGAGTCGTTCGCGGACCAGGAGCGACTCGAGCATCGAAGCGTTCTGGATGGAAATCGCCGCCTGGCTCGCGACGGCTGCCAAGACGTCGAGGTCGTCCTCGTTGAACTGGCGGCGGTCGCTCGTGTCGAGTTGGAGAATACCCAGCGCCTTGTTGTCCGGCGTCAACAGCGGAACGCACATGACCGATCGGATTTTCAAGTCGGAGATCGAGGCGCTGCTGGGGAGGTTCTTGTCCTCGCCGGCGTCCTGGCTCAGCACCGCCTTCTTCTGGCCGAGCACAAAATCAACGATCGACCGGCTGATGCTCGTGGGGACCTCGTCCTCGGGTACGGTTCGAAGGAACGACGAACGCTTCTGGGGGCGGTACTTGAACGCCTTACGCACCAGTCGCTTGCTCGCGGGATCTTGCAGCATCAGGAAGAGCCGCTCGGCACCGGGAAAGATCTCCATCAGGGAGTCGAGGATCTTGGGGGCGACTGCGTCGATCCGCAACTCGTTGGAGAGACTTCGGGTGATCTCGAGGATCGCTTTGAGCTTCACCTCGGGACGAACCGCGCTGGCCATCGTGCTCGAACGCGAGGCTTCGAGTGTGACGAAGTCCGGGTTTTCCGCGCCGTCGGTCTCGGTGACCACCATGAGGTCGGCGTCGGGTTCTGCCTCCTTCGTCTTGGCCGGCTCAACGGGGTAGTAGACGAACTCGACGCCGCAGATACTGATCCGGTCGTTCTCCTTCAGAAGATGCGCGACACCACCCTTCAACTCGGTGTCGTTGACAAGCGTTTTGTTCCGCGAGTCGAGATCGACCAAGTGGAAGGCAGGCCCGACTTTGCGGATCTCGGCATGCCGACGGCTCACTCCGATGGGAGCCAGAATGATGTCGCACTCCGGCAAGCGACCGATCACCGTCACGTCGTTTTTCAAATCAACCAGCGTACCGGCAAGTTCTCCGGTCACCTGCTTCAAGACCGCCATTTGACCTGACTCCGACGCTACGGGGTCTTCGGAACAGAGGGTGGATGATCGAGAGCGCCCAACGCTTGCGTTGCGGACGGCTGGTACGAGCCCAAAGCGCCAGCGAGTGGATTGAGAAGCCCCGCCGGAATTCACTCGCTGGCGCTTCGGGCTCGTAGCGATTCGATGCGGTGATTGTGTGCAACCCAAGCCTTCGGCGGTCTAGAAAGTATCGCCTGTCCGGACCGATTTGTCTGCTAGCCTGGATGTCCATGGAGCTTTTTTTCTCCGCTGCTCTCGGCAACCCAATGAGCTCTCCTGGAGGCTGGAGAAAACCCGGCTCATGGGCCAGGATGGGTGAGGATCTCGGGCCTAGGGTGGGCGCAACCCACCATAACCCCAGGCCGGATGGTGGGTTGCACCCACCATGCAAATTCGCTGACATCGGTCATAACCAATCTCGACCCATGAGCCGATGGCGTGTTTGCCATCACCGCGGCCGTGGTCGGCAGCCGGCGTGACATCCCCTGGTGGGCCTTTCTGGTCGAGGGTCTACTCGGCAACACCGCGGAGCAGCGGTCCATTGAGACGAAGCCCGGCGCCAGTGCAATCGTCCCGGCTGCGAATCGCCGCGGTCACCCGACCGTCTGGCGTCCGCCCGACGCCGCACCGTATGCTTGATGGCCGTTCCCATCTGGCAAATCGGAAGCATCGAGGCCGGGCCGCGTCGAGGTTGGATTCTCGGGAGTCGAAGGGAACGCCGGCGATGCCTGGCCCCGCGGAGGGAAGACGCCGATGAACCTCTCGAACCGCACCCGCATCGTCCTCGGTCTGGCCGGGCTCGCGCTGGCCGCGACGTTCCTGGCGGCCCAAGCTCAGGAGCAACGCCCCCACACGCGGGCGGAATCCATGCGGATGAAACTCGAATACTCCAAGAAAGTTCTCGAGGGGCTCACTCTGGAAGATTACGAGACCATCTCCAAGAATGCCAAGGCCCTCAAGAAGCTCATCGCGGACGCCCGGTGGGAAGCCCCGACGATCCCCGACCCCAGCGACTACGATGTCTTCACCGGTGAGTTCCAGCGCCTGACTGACGAACTGGACAAGAAGGCCAAGGACAAGAACATCGACGGTGCCACGCTCGCCTATCTCCGCCTGACGATGAACTGCGTGAATTGCCACAGGTACGTCCGACAGGCGAAGAGGTGAGCGCCGGAATCCGCCTGGCGGCCGGATCGTTCGTGGGATCCTCGACCCGGGATCGAAGACATTTTTTCGCACGTTCGATTCTTGAATCGTGCTCCGGATTCCGATCATGTAAATGTGCCATTGCTCGTGACGGGCGTGGCGACGGCTATGATGGCCCCTGTCGTGCCAGTCGATGCACGGCCGGGGTTTTTTCATGCGCCGGCCTTTCCCGCCGAGGGGATGATGGGCGGATCTCCTCAGCGAGGCCGTCGCGCGGCCTGAGCCGGGTCTCGTGTGGCCCTGTCCGGTTCGCGCCGGGATCGTTTGTCCGATTGGGATGACCAAGATGGCCTGGGTGGCGCTCAAGATGTTGACCGGAGATCGGGCGAAATTCGTCGGGATCGTCATGGGCCTGACGTTCGCGGCACTCCTCATTACGCAGCAGGGGTCGATCTTCTGCGGGCTGATGCTGCGGACCGCTGCCCAGATCACGGACATTAGCGGCGCCGACCTCTGGGTCATGGACGTCAATGTCCGCTACATCGACGACGTCAAGCCGATGATCGCGGACAACCTGTATCGGGTCCGCGGCGTCAACGGCGTGCTCTGGGCGGTGCCGCTATACAAAGGGATGGGCCAGGCCAAGGTGTCCTTTAACGACCGAGCCAGCGGCGGGCGCGTCGACGTCATCGAATCGGTGATCAAGCGGATGCTCATCGATTACAATAACGTGAGTATCGAAAATTATATGTTAATGAGCACTTGTTTGTCTGAACTGCTCGACGTACTACCTTCCACCGGCGACCGAGTCGGAGGAGAACCTGGGGTTGATGCGGCTGATCGACGAGCAGTACCTGAAGACGCCGTTCTACGGCAGTCGGCGGATGACGGCGTTCTTGGAGCGGCGCGGGGAGGTGGTCAACTGCAAGCGGGTCCGGCGGCTGATGGCCTTGCTGGGAACAAGACAAAGGATGAAACGGTCTTAGTCATGCGCTTCAGAAGGAGACGCCAGGATCGACGACAGTTCGGGTGGCTCCCTCCAGACGATCGAAGATGGCTCTGCATTCGGCTCTTCCGCACTTTCGATGGCGACGTTGCCTTACCGGGCCGGAACAACCGAGAATCCCGTCAAAATGGGGACTTCTGTGCGAGTTGGCGGTTGTGTTTCATCGAAAGTGAGGGAGAGCCCTGATTTCCCGATCGGTATCACCGGCCGGCTGGAGGCAGCGGGGGTCGCGGTGAGCCGTGACGGTCGGAGGCGTGCGTTAGACAACGTCTTCGTGGAACGATTGTGGACGAGCGTGAAATACGAAGCTATTTATATCAATGATTATGAACGTGTTTTAGATTTGGAGGCGGGCCTGTCGGCCTACTTCCAGTTCTAGGACGAGGAGCGTCTTCACCAATCGCTGGACTACTGTACCCCGGGCGACGTCTATCGCGCCGGGCTCAGCCAGGTGATTCGCGGGGAAGGCCCATAACAAATCCAGGCCCGCGAGCTGTCCAGTTTGAGGGGACCACCTCAGCCGCGTCTCCTGCTCAGCCGGCTGCAACATGGACCAGCCCTATACCTCTCCGGCCAGCAGCAACCACCCGGGTGGCGTCAATGCTCTCATGGCTGATGGGAGCACACGGTTCATCAAGAACTCGATCGCCCGGAAGACCTGGTGGGCCCTGGGCACCAGGATGGGCGGCGAAGTCGTCAGCTCCGATGAGTATTGATCCTGCCCCGACTCTCTTCGAGGCGGTTTCGAAGTCTCGCTCCCGACGCCTTCCATTCTCCGCAGATGGAAGGGCTCGTTTGTCGCTTTCGGCCCAGCCAAGAAGAGAGTATCGCCTTCTCGGCACGAACCCGAAGCCTGCACGTCTATCCGAGCTCGATACCCAGCCGGATTGAAACTCGAGTCTCCGGCACCGTATGCCCGCGCGATCTGCGACGGTTGCCGGCCTCTCGCTCAACGGGCCGATCCTCATTGCGGGCTCGCCGGATCGACAGCACATTCGCATGGAATCTCGTCGGCGGGCCCGGAATCTCAGCATGGCGGCACCTTGTTCGAGACGGGACGAGGTGCTAGTTTCAAATGGGAGATGGTGCAAGTATTGAGGCACCGCATACGAATCCCGTGCATCTGCCTCCGCAGTTGGTGGGGCGTTTCGTCGCACCCGTTTGAACGCTGATGATAAGTCGTACCGCTGTCCTCACGAAGGCCGAAACGGTCGGCCGGTCGACTTCCGACCGGGCAAACGCATTCGGTGCCGTCTCGCTATTGCTCCTGTCGGCCTGGTCCGGTCTAGTCGGCGGCTTACTGGAAGTGGCCACGATCGTGGTTCGCAAGGAGCTCTTTGATCTGGATCAAATCACCAGGATCAGCCGGCACTTCATCTGGGTGATCCCGCTCTCGAACCTCGCCGTATTGCTGGCGCTGGGATTGCTCGGTTGTGGCGTCAGCCTGGTCTGGCCGCACCCTGGTCGATGGGTGTTCACGCGCGTGCTCGGCGGCGCTGGTCGTGCTGCCCACTTTTTTGGTTGCCTTTCCCAGGATCTATACTCTGGCGTGGTTTGTGGTGACCCTGGGGTTGGCCATGCGGCTGGTTCCGCTTCTCGAACGGGCGAGTCGAGGTTTTCGGCGATTCGTCCTGGTCAGTTTTCCGATGGGCGTCGTGATCGTGGCCATTCTGGGGGCATCGCTCTGGGTGGGCGACCTGAAGAAGCAAAGGCGCGAGAATGAGCGGCCCTTGCCACCGCCCGGGTCGCCGAACGTCCTCTTGATCGTGATGGACACCGTCGCCGCGGGCCACCTGAAGCTCTATGGCTACGACCGGGCGACCAGCACAACCCTGGCCGAGCTCGCCGAGCGCGGCATCCTCTTCGATTCGGCCCGGGCGGCCTCGTCATGGACGCTGCCATCTCATGCGACCATGTTTACAGGCCGATGGTTGCACGAGCTCTCCGTCGGCTGGGTGACGCCGCTAGACGAGACTCATCCGACGCTGGCAGAGTTCCTCGGCGACCGGGGGTACACGACCGCTGGGTTCGTCGCCAATACGGGGTATTGTGCGGCCGGTACGGGACTGGGCCGCGGCTTCACGCGATACCAGGATTTCATCTTTCCCGAGCTCACCGCGCTCAAGACGGCGGCGCTGGTAAGCCGGCGCTGGAAGGCCTGCGCATGACCGTCTATCTTTCGGAAGATTGGCTGAAATCCGCCGGGCTCCTCCCCTATGCGGACCGCCTCGTGCGGTCGCTGGACGCCGATCGCAAGGTGGCGGCGGCGGTCAATCGCGAGCTTCTGGACTGGCTCTCACACCGCGCAGCCGGAGCGGCCTTTCTTCGCGTTCTTGAACTACAACGATGCTCATTATCCCTATGAATTGCCGCCGGGAAGGCCTCATCGTTTCGGGATCGAGCCGACCGAAATTGATCAGCGCTTCCTGATCGGAGAGTGGGGGGAGCTCGACAAGACGACCGTCTCACCCGAGGGTGTGGCTTTTGCCGCCGCCGCTTATGACGATTGCGTCGCAGACCTTGATGAGCAGCTCGGGAAGCTGATCGACCAGTTGAACCAGCGCGGGGACCTGGAGAGGACGTGGCTGATTGTCACCTCAGACCATGGTGAAAGCTTCGGTGAACACCCTGGATCTTTCTGCCACGGCATGAGTCTGTATGATACCGAGCTGCACGTTCCGCTTCTGATCGTTCCGCCGGGGGGCAGCGAGACCAAGCAGGCCGTCAAAGAGGCGGTCACTCTGCGCGACCTGGCGGCGACGGTCGTGGACGTGGCCGGTCAGGAGGACGGCGCGCCATTTCCCGGGGTCTCTCTGGCACGGTTCTGGAAGCGGCCCGGGCCGGTGGCGATAGTCCAGCCCCCATCGGCTTCACCCTCGTTCGCCGAGGTGGTCCCGGACCCGCCCAACCGTGATGACGGGGGTTTGCCCAGGCAACGCTTTCCGCAAGCAGCCGTCAAGGACTCAGAGTGGTCCTATATCCGTCGTGCGGGCGATGACCGCGAGCAGTTGTTCCATGTGCGCGAAGACCCGAAAGAGGAGCACAACCTGGCCGGCGATCCGTCGGCGCAAACCATGCTCCAACGAATGCGAGAGGAGCTGGAGCGTCTCATCGGTGGGCCGCTGGTGCCTGAGCGCTTCAATAAATGACGCCGTTGGCCTTGCCCGGTCGGGGTTGTCGAATGCCGACGTGTGGCCTATGTCGCCGGGGTTGCGCTCAACTGACGGAGGCGCTGGCGGAGATCAGCGCGGGCAGGGTCTTCCGAGATCGCGATGGTCAGAAAGACGCGGGATTCGAACGGTTCGACCGAGCGTTTCGGCCAGCCGGGCGAGCTCCTCGGCGTCGCGAATGGGCTGATTCCGATCGTGGAGCTTCCGGTATCGCGCGAGCAGCCGCGCGAATTCCGTCCTGGTGCGCACCAGTCCGGCGGCTCTATCGGGCTGATGGTCCTTTTCCGCGAGGTCGGCCAGCCGGGCCAGGGCCGTCATGTCGGCGGGGTTGGCGGTGAGCCCGAGTTCCAGCTCGCGGCGTTCGGCGGCGAAGTCGCCGCGCTGGGCGGCAAGCCAGGCGTTTGTCCGGTGGAGCGAAGCGGCGTTTCGCTCGTTCGCGGGCAAGTGGTTCATGGCCAGAGTGACAACCTCGATTCGCTTGGTCGCGATGCCGAGACGCAGGCGGGCTCGCCAGACCGGCACGTCATCGGGCCGGCTTTTCTGGCACGCGTCCAGCCATCGTTCGGCCTCGTCGTAGGCCCCGGTGCCGAGTGCCAAGTTGGCTCGACCCAGCCAGACCCGATCGTCGTCGGGGGCCAGCCGCGCGGCGCGCGCGAGCGCGGCTCGGGTGGTCTCAACCGGTGTGGGCTTCAAAGTCAAGCCGATGTGCTCGCGGACCAGCTTGCTGGCCGGCTCGAGCGCGCCGTTTCCTGAAGCGTTCAGATGTTCCCATCGATCTTCGATCAAACGCTCGGCTTCATCAAGGCGGCCCTGGTCGCGATAGAGCGGTACGAGCAACAGGAGCAAGGCCGTTCCGTCGTTGCGAGGATCCTGAGCGGCTTCGCTCGCGAGTTGTTCGGCCTTGGCGAATTGCCCGGACTCCTCGAACAGATGGAACCGGCCCTCGAATGCTTTTTGCGCGAACGCGCACCCCGGAACGACGCGTGCCCACGCCTTATCTGCCGCCGGGTATCGCCCCCGGGCCAGCTCGCAGGATCCCAGGAGGTAAAGGATTTTCCCGTTCGAGTCCGACGTCCACGACAAGAGTGCTTCAAGGCCACGGCAGGCGATGGAGTATCGATGGGCGACGATTTCCGCTTCGATCTCGTCCATCGCGCTGCGATAGCACCGATAGTTCCACCCGGCCCACCCGCCCGCGACGAGCCCCGTTCCCAGGAGAAAGGCGAGCAGCAGCCTCCATCGTTGCCGGCTCCCGGCCATGGGGGCGTCGTTTGCCGAGTTGGTCACTGACATTCCCGACCCAGTACTTCACCTTGATGAACGGCCGCCCGCACCCGCGTGTAGCTCTTAACCAGTACGTCTTCCCCTTGCTGGGGGGCTTCGCGCAAACCACGGCGGTCATGGACGACCCCATCGAACAACTTCGCAAACGGATCGCCGAACTGGAAGCGGACAACGCTGAATTGCGGAGTCCGCTGGAGCAACTGGAGCGCGAGCACTAGAAGATTCGCCAGCGCAAGAACAACACACAAAAAGGCCGCAACGAGACCAGGGCTACTCAGTCGGACCGGCGGCGTAAGGACCATCGCAAGCACCCAGGGCACTATCGACCAGAGCCCTCAGCAACCACCAAATTCACCGAGCACCATATCTATCCTAAGCAATGTTCCCGTTGCGGTGCAAGAGACCTCGAACCGACAGGCGAATTCGAACATCACTTTGTGGATCATCACTGAATTGGCTGTTTTTGTATTCGACCTGATCACCAGCGATTCCCAGCCATTTGACCCTGAACGCCCGAGGCTCGGAGTCGATGCTTAAATATTAATATAATAATCTATAAATTTATTTAATAATAATTATATTTATTTTCAGTTTATCCTTCGGGCAAAGTCGAGGGAAACGAAAATCCCTTCGCGAGCCTCGCGTTCGGCAATCGTCGCCGCGGGAACCGGATCACGCGTCGAGGGAGGAATGATTCTGGGTGACCGATCATCAGCCAATTCAGGATATGAAAAAACCAGTCGAGTGCCGAATTGCATGGTGGGGCGAACATGGCCACCAAGTTCGGTTGCCCATCGCGAGCAACCTGATGACATGAAGATTTTCGGGTTTGACACCCCCAAGTCAAGACGATTCTTTCCCGGTCCTGCGACGGTGCGACTGCAAAAACGGGTCGTTAGGTTGCGGCCTGCCCAACGCGCCGTGAAGGCGACCATCACGCGGAGGCATGGTTGATCCGATGGGCTTGCACGATGTCGGGGTCGTGGTACGGCTGCTGCCGTATGAAGCTCCAGGAAATCCCGGTGATTCGTTCGATCACACGGATGGCCGAGAGCACGGTGGCCAGAGTCCCTTGTCCGGGGAAGACGGAATCGCCGACGAGCCAGAGTCCCGGCCCGAGGACATCGGGACCGACGGCGAAGAAATTGCTGTTTCCGAGCGAGACCGGGGCTCCGCCGACGGCCCCTTTCGTGCGACGCGTATAGCGTGCGAAGCTCCGGGGCGAGGCAAATTCGGCGTGGACGATCGCGGCCGGTGCATCGGGCAGTGCGCGTCCCAGGGCGGTGAGCAGCCGGGCCTGGTATTCGGCCTTCTGATCTCGGTAGGAATCGGCATCGAGGTCTTGCCAGTCGGCCGGGCGGGTGTGCGTGGACATCGTGGCGACGCGGACCGATGGCGGACCATAACCCTCGTCCTCGGGCGGAGACAGGGAGACCAGCACGTTGTTGCCGTCGTGGAGCGGCCGGTCGTACGACTGCAAGACTTGATGGAACAAGGGGCCATCATCGGGCACGGCGGCGCGATCGATGGCCAGGTAGCCGGTGAAGGCGCTCCAGGCGGCACGGGATTTCCGCTCGCGTCTGCCGAGTCGTTGGGACAGGGGACGGTCCAGTAGCCGCGCGGCCAGGTCGAGCGGTAGGTTGAAGGCCACCTGGCGGGCGCGGAGTCGATGGCGACGCCGGGTCACGACCACGAATCCGGCAGGCTCGTCGTGTTTCCGGATGCTCCTGACAACCGGCTCGACACGATCGACGAGAGTGGCGGTCCGCAGATCGCCGCCCAGCTCGGCAAACCGACGGCCGATTCCCTCGACCAGGGCCCCCATCCCGCCGCTTGGGCGTCGCATGCCGCGTCGGTAAGCCTGCAAGCAGACCGCGGCGTTGGCGAATGGCACAGTCTCCGGCCCGGCTTGTGCCGTATCCTGGAGCAGCATGGCAATCAAAGACCGGAAGGGACCATTCCGTCCCAGGCCCAGCAGGTGCAGCACGTCCTGGACTGTCAGGATGGTGGTCGCGGTGGCCAGCAGCCCGCGCGGGCCCAGGATACGAAGGTTGTGTGTCAGGTCGCTGGGAACGCGTAACGGCAGCCGAGGTACGCTCGCGGCGGCTTCGAACAGCGCCTGTCCGACCGCCTCCTGCAACCGCCAGAACCGTCGTTGTGCGACCGCTGAGTTCCCCGCGGCTTGCGGAAAGGCCGCGATCGCCGCTTCGACGAACCGCGCGGGGTCGGTCACGATATCGAGCTGGCGGTCGGGCAGGTGGACACGGTAGCTGGGCGTCGGCACTGTCGGGAACGCGATCCCCAGCACGCCGAGCAGGTCGCCGATCGGCTCGCTCGGCTCGAAGCCCATCAGCGCCGTGGCTCCGGCGTCAAATGCGTAAGGCCCGCGGCGAAAATACCCCGCACACCCGCCGAGCTTGGTATGCGCTTCGAGCAAGGCGGATCGGAGACCGAAACGCTGAGCCAGGGCGGCTGTCGCCAGTCCTCCCATACCGCCGCCGACGACCACCAGGTCATATTCCCCCTCTCGGTCAGACCGCGATGGTTCCATCAGGATCACCTCCGCATTCGGAACAACTCGCCTCGCCGTCCCCTTTCTTGAGTGTAGGCGCCCGGGGGAGCTTTGTGCACGGTTCCACCCGATTCTCAAGAAAAGCGCCGGTTCGACTGATTGATTGTGCAACTCCCTCAGTCGCTCCAAACACCCCTGCATTCCCGCCGAGTTCGTTCGCCGCTCCGTCTCGGCCTGGGCCTCGCGAGCCAGCATTTGGTTCAGCAAACCCCGTCCATCAGGCCGTTTCCGAAAGCATGAGAGATGATCAGGGATCAAGATTCTCGGCAATTCTCCCCGCGGTTTTCGGTTGGGAAGCCTTCATCTTGATCATTTCTACGACACGGACGATTCCGAGCCAGGAAATCCGTGCGTGTTTCGCGGAAAATTTTTTGAACACCTTTGCGATTTCAGTGAGAGTCCAATATCATTGGGCGACACGATCCAGCACCCTGGTGGCTCTTGCGATCAAGCACATCGGCTGCCAGCGAACATTTCTTCAACCCGAGAGGCGACGATGGCCCATTCACTCAACCTCACTCTCAAGATCGGTCAGGACGCAGCGACCCAGCAGAAGCTGCAGGAATTCGTCCAGCTCTTCCCGCAAGTCCAGGGGATGATTGCTGCCGCGATGAAGAAGTCGGAGATCCTCCACTTCGCTCGTGTTGTTTTGATCGGGACCGAGTACCTCCAGGTGTTGACCGAGTATGACGGCGATCGTGAGGAATACACCGAGTTCTTCCGCCGGGAATTGCCCACCGTCTTCGAGAAGGTGTTCGCGCTGGCCGAGGGTGCGCCGCCCTGGTCCGAGCTTCAGGATCCTGACACGTTCTTCAACGTCGCGAAGTCCCTGGATATCAAGCCACTCGGGACGTCGATTTCGAACGATCCCGAGGACCATTGGGTCTTCTCGGCCTACGGTGATCGCAGCGTGAAGGAGATCCTGGCAGCCCTGGCCAAGGCCGAGGCGACGAAGTGACGAACACGTCCGGTCGAGGATTGACGAGGGGCCTTGCCGATGGCGATCGATCGCGAGAATGTCCAGGGGTTGATCCTGCGCGGGTATAATTACCCCTACTCGCGACACATGTTCCTCAGATTTCCAGACGGCAAGGCCGGTCGGTCGTTCCTCGCCTGGGCGAGGCCGCTGATCACTCACGGAGCGGCGTGGCCGTCGGGAGAGAAGCCGGAACCGCTGCTGAACGTCGGCCTCACATTCGAGGGGCTGAAGGCGATCGGACTGGCCGCGATCCTGGCCAGGATCGATTTCGAAGCTGGTCGTCGACCCCGCGCCGACCACCTGGCCGATCCGGAACCCGTTCCCCGACGAATTCGTCAGTCCGCCGAGTACCCGGTCGCTCGGCGATCTGCCGCCGTTGGACGTCGTGAGGGACTGGTGGAACGGCCGATTTCGCACCGAGGAGATCCACGCATCGCTCCACCTCTATACACAGTCCCCGGCGGCTCTCGACGCGATCGTGGCAGAGGCGCGGAGCCAGGCCGCCACTTCGGGCGTCGTGGAACTCGTCCTCAACCCGGATGGGTCGCCCCTGGGCGGCAAGGCCGTCTCCGACGGGAAAGTCCACTTTGGGTATGTCGATGGGGTTGGTCAGCCGAACGTCGATTGGTCGGCGACGCCGGCGACTCCCGGGAAGGTCGACCTCCGCTATTTCCTGCTGGGCTACGACACGTCCGACGTCCCGTCGAAACCGAGCCAGGCTGTCACGGGCGACCTCTTCCGCGACGGATGCTACATGGGATTCCGGTGGCTGTCGCAAGATGTGCCCGGATTTGAGGCATACCTGGACGCGAACGCCCATCTCCTTGCCGCGGGTCGCTCGCAGGATGAGGCGCGCGAGCTGCTCGCTGCCAAGCTGGTGGGGAGGTGGCGAGACGGCACGCCGCTGGTCCTCTCGCCCGATCGACGGGACCCGACTCTGGTCGACAGCAACTTCTCGTTTGCCGCAGACACCGACGGGATGCGTTGCCCGTTCTCGGCACACATCCGCCTCGTCAACCCCCGCGACCAGCCGCTCAGCGCACGCGTGACGGGCGGAGTGCCACACCTGCTGCGGCGGGGCTCGTCGTATGGCCCCGAGTGGGTGCCGGGGCAGAATGACGCGGCCGACCGTGGCCTGATCGGCCTGTTCCTCTGCGCCAGCCTCGAGAGGCAATTCCTCCAGGCCTTGCGCTGGATGAACGTCAACACCTTCAGCCCGGTCTTCGATGGCGAATTGCGCGACCGGCAAGACCCCCTGTTCGGGAGTCCCGCGATGCAGAAATCGCCGACGTTCCGCATTCCGATGCCGAGCGGCGATGTCGAGGTCCCCCTACCCCGGCCGTTCGTCCGTTCGCGGGGGACCGCCTACCTGCTAGTGCCCAGCCTGTCGAACGCTCGACCGATTCCTTCAACAATCCTGAGGTGCGGAGGGGTCCCTGGATTTCCTCCGTCGGCGTCTGACGGAAATCGGTTTGCCTGTGAATGGGTTGATGATCTGGACCGTATCCCACTCCCTCACCCCATGCGCGAGGATATCGACCCCGGCCATCCACATCTCGAAGCACTGAGGAAGCGTATAGTCTTGAGGCCAGACCTGACCCGCTTCGAATACGGAGATGGGGTGTTGAGCCTGTCAACAATCGACGCACGAAAAAATCCCACAGCCCCACTCGCAGAATGGCAATAGACCTTCGTTCCATTGCAGACCTTGCAATGCAGAATCACCCTTGAGTTGCTCGTACGTTTCCACAAGATTTCCAAAGTGTGATTCATATCCTCCGCTCACGCCGATGATCCCATAAGCTGGTCCGAATCCGCCGTTGGCCACGTTCAGGTAGCACAACCTGAGCAAAGCGGGAATCGAGTACCCCAGGCGATGCTCCGCTTCCTGAAGGCTCTCCTCAGAGGCGGGGGGGAAGGCAAGAGGTTTCGGTAGGGCAAGGACATGGTCCCTGATTCTCGGGATGAGTGATTCCGGCATGAGGTTTCTCTCCAATCTCGAGATGCCAAGAAGTGTCCGATCCGGTCATGGTTATCCTGAGAGACGTCGCCGGACGGCCGATGCCAGTCTTCGAAGGAGACTGAGGACGCGCCACCAGAGTGGTCCTCCGGATGAGGCGAAAGGGACACGATTGGCGAGATGGCGTTGTAGAATGTCGGTGATCGGCTGGGCGAATCGGGCCAAGGTCTCCTGCGTCTCGAAAGCTCCGATCCCGTCCATGAACGATCGGCCCACGATCAAGCCGAACAACGGTCCCACGGCGAGCGGGATCATGCCATAGTCCGTCGGTTTCTTCTGGTGGGCGATCTCGAGGAGCCTTTGCGAATCCGATTCGGTTGCCAGCTCGGCGAGGAACACGATGAAATGCTGGCTGGCGTGGTCCGGGCTCGCCTCCGGTCGGAGCGAGCCCGAGACCGAGGCACACGCCCGGATCGACTTCATGGCTCGATCGAGCGCGGCTGGGTCGCGCGTTTCTAACCAGTAACGCGGGAGACTCGTCGCGACGTCGACAGAGCTGGGCACGTACTTGTCAGTCGCCAGGAAATCCGCGATGGCCAGTGCGATCGACTTTCAGGTCATAGCTTGGCTCATAGGTCTCGAGATCCCCAACGTTGATGAAGCCGACTCCCGACTTCGGTCTCGAATCTCCTCGTAGCCCCATGCGGACCGGATGTCTCCGATCCTGATCGGATCTCTTGGATAAAGCCGATCGAGCAGTTCTGCGACTTCGGGCTCGGCTTGCGAGGCCGCATGCTGGAAGACCTTGGCGGCGTTCATCCCAACCCTTCGAGCCGCATGATCAAGCAGGGCCAGGGCCATGAGGATGTCGCGGTAATCAACCCGCTTGCATTCGATCATCGCGATCGCGGTCATCCCGCGCTCGACCCATCGAGATCCATTCCCTGGATCGCGAACACCGCCGCGCGATCGGCGAACGTGATCAGCGTGTAGAACTCGGTCCATACTGATTGCGGACCGTAAGCGTTCGCGCGTCGGATTCGTCCGCCGTCCGCGAATCGTTTGCAGACCTCGGCGATGGCCGAGTCCAGCGGGAGCGGAACCGGTCGGATCAAGCTGGTTTCCCCTCGCCAGCGGTCATATTTCTGATCGGGGATGGGGGACTTTTCCACGTTCCCCTTCGCCAGCCGGAGCTCCTCCTCCGCGTTGGCTCTCGCGAGCTCTTGGCCAAGTACAATGAAATCGGAGCCCTCGTTTTCGCCTTCCTCCGGATCGAAGCCGTCATGTTCCTCTTCGGGAGGATGGCCGTCGTCGAATCGCTTCGAGCCCATGACTCATACCTCTCCGCTCGACTCGAACGAAGACCTGGGTACCCCACAACGGGTTTACCGGACGCCCGGGACCAGCAGATGTCGCGCGAAGAAGGCGGTCATCTCGTGGAACATGGCCGGGTTGGGATCGTCCGGGTCGGGGAAATCCTTGGTGTGGCGGACTGTGCATTCGACGCCCAACGGGTCGAGCTGGGCCTTGAGTGCCGCGCCGAATCGTGGGTGATGGATCCCCTGCCCCGGCTCGGCGTCGGCGGGGAGAGGTTCGTCCGGCTCCATGTAGAAGAGGATGACCGGCGGGTCTCCGGCTGTCGCGTAGCAGATCGGCGACGCTGCTTCGTAGAGCTGGTGAGCCTTCGGGGTATCGCGTTCGGAGTCGGAGAGACCATAGAACGACTTGAGCGCGGAATGCTCGTGCGCCCGGCCGCCGATGACCCGCTGGATGAACCGCGGGTCGTATGAGGTCTGGGCCCCGTCGACGCCGATGCCGGTGAGCCGGGTCAACTGGCGGGCGATCGGGTCGGGGCTACGCGGTTCAGCGAGGTCGTCATGGAACCCGATCCAGAGGGCGATCCCCGCACCGGCCGAACTCCCCGAGGCGCCCATCCGGCCGGGGTCGAGTCCCAGCTCGTTCGATCGGGAACGCAGGTACTGGATGGCGCGCGCCCCATCGAGCATCGGGGCGGGGAACGTGGCCGTATTCGACAGCCGATAGTTTGCGGAGGCGACCGAGATCCCCGCATCGAGACAGTTCGCAACCAGCCAGCCAGGCACGCTCGCCTTGTCGCCCATCCGGAACCCTCCACCATGGAAGAACACGACGACTGGCGTGGGCTCCGCCGTCTTCCCGGATTTGGGCTTCGCCTTCCAGAGGTCCAAAACGTTCCGCTCGTGCGGACCGTAGCGAAGATTCGCAAAATCGGGCTTCGGCTTGGAGGGCTCCGGGTGGCGTGGCGGTTCCGCCCAGGTTTGCCAGCAGACCAGGACCAACCCCAAGACGATACCAAACGCCGCCATCCGGCGGCGCAGTAGCGGACGAACCATCATCGGATGCACCTCGAGGAGAGAATCGCCGTCGCGCGGGGGAGTGGCCGCGGTCCGACTCACAGCCCCTCATGCTAGTTTACCCCACGCGACTCGGCCGGGGGGATTTCTTGAACCCAGTCTCAATCGTGTCAACCCTGTCCTATGTTTTCTTTGGGGGACGATATTTCCGATGTCGCATGACGTCGTCGGGACGATTGTCCCGGTCGGATGAACCCCGCTGGATGACACTCGGCTCGGCCGGCTCGGCGCGTCAGGGAGGGGGGCATTACGCGCGGGGCCGAGTCACTCAAGGACCGATGCTGCCATGCTCCTCCCGCTTCGTCTCTGCCTCGAGACCGATCAACATGCCCGGCGTGCGAAGTCACGTCGGGTGCGGGCCGCGATCGGCCTGGAGCTGCTGGAATCGCGCCGACTGCTGACCACCTATTACGTCACCACGACCGACGACAGCGGCATCGGATCGTTGCGCGACGCGATCGACCAGTCCAACCTCGATACTCCCGGTCCGAACCAGATCGCTTTCGACCTTGCGGCCGTGACGGGTGATCCCGATATCGACTTCAACCCGGCAACTCAAGACTGGACGATCGCACTGACCGAGGCTCTGCCGACCATCACGACCCCGGTCGACATCGATGGCTTTACTCAGGCGAACGTTGGGATCCCCTACTCCTATCCGGATGAGACCCAGCCCACCGAGATCACCTCGACACCGAACACGACCCAGGCGATCGACGGTAACAACGCACGGGTTCGGGTGATCGTCGACGGCAGCGGCACCGGCGGAGCCTCGGGGTTTGTAGTCGATGCGTCCGACTCGATGATCCGGGGCCTGATCATCGACGGTTTTGGAGTGGGCGTCGACATCCCGAACTCCGACAATGTCGGCGACTCGATCCAGGGGAATTTCATCGGGGCGTATCTCCTGTATCCGGTCGATCCGGATACGGGCGAGGCGCTACCCTCTCCTGACGGAGAAGAACTCGTAACCCCGGGCAATTCGCAGCAAGGGGTCCTCATCAATGGGGAGAACTCGACGATCGGGGGGGCTGCTCCTCAGGATGATAACGTCATCGCGGGGAACGGGGCCGAGGGCGTGTGGCTCCAGGGCGGATCGGTAGGGAGCCAGGTGCTGGGCAACCAGGTCGGCGTGGTCGGACCGTCGGATTACGGCGTTTACTGGACGGTCGCGAATGGCGCCGAGGGGGTGCTCGTCCAGTCGTCGAGCGACTTGATCGGGGTGGTCGGGGCGGGGAATATCGTCTCGGGGAACGACGGGGATGGCGTGCAGCTCGACCAGGCCGCGACCCAGGTGCAGATTGCCGGCAACTTCATCGGTGTGGCCCCCGGGGGCGGTTTCGTTTTCGGCAGTGATCCTCCCGGAAACCAGGGGGACGGCGTCGACATCATCGGCGGCGCGGACAACACCATCGGCGGCAGCTCCTCCGGCGCCGGCAACACGATCTCGGCCAACGAGCTCGATGGCGTTTCCATCACCGGCAGCTCGGCGACCGGCAACGTCGTGTCGAACAACATGATCGGGGTGACCTCCGACGGCAGCCAGGCGCTGGGGAACGGCGACGACGGGGTGGTCGTGTCGTCGTCGCAGACCCAGATCGGGCCGGGCAACGTGATCTCAGCCAATCAGGTGGGTGTCAATATCACGGGCACGACGATCACGGGGATCACCGTCATCGGCAACCTGATCGGCACCGACGCCACCGGCGAGCTCGACCTGGGCAACGCCTTCGAGGGCGTGCTCATCCAGGGGGCCGGCGGGGTCACGATCCAGGGCGACGCCAGCGACTCGCAAGTCATCTCCGGGAACACCGTCGGGATCGAAGTCGAGGGGTCCACCGCCTCGGGCGGTTTCATCGTGGGTAACCTCATCGGGACCGACAAGACCGGTACCATCCCGCTGCCCAATGCGCAGCAGGGTATCTTGATCGAGGACGTGCCCGGTAACACGATCGGCGGCGCGGCCGCCGCCGAACGGAACGTCATCTCGGCCAACGACTGGGGCATCCAGATCGACGGCGCCTCGGCAGTCGGTAATGCGATCCTCGGCGATTACATCGGCACCGACATCACCGGCCAACTGGCGCTGGGCAACGAGATCGACGGCGTGTTGCTCAGCAATGGCGCCTCGAATAACACGATCGGTGGCACCGGTTCCGGCGACGCCAACACGATCGCCTTCAACACGACCGATGGCGTGCTGGTCGCTTCCGGCACGGGCGATGCGATCCTCGCGAACTCCATCTTCTCCAACGGCGCGATCGGGATCTCGCTGAGTGGGACGGCCAACGATTCCATCACGCCACCGACTCTGACTCTCGCACTCCCCGACACGGCGCTCGACTCGACCGAGATCCAGGGTTCTTACATCGGTGCGCCGAGCTCGACGTTCCTGATCGAGTTCTTCAGCAACGCCGCCGCCGACCCCTCGGGGAACTACGAGGGCCAGACCTGGATCGGCTCGACGGCCGTCAAGACCGACGCGAACGGCCAGATCACCGGCAGCTCGAACGGGACGTTCTCCGTGGACCTGCCGACCGTCGTCACGCCGGGCTACTGGATCACCGCGACCGTGACCTTCCTGGCTCCCACGCCTTCATCCTACGGCCTGACCGCCGGCGATACCTCCGAGTTCTCCGAGGCCACCGAGGCCATCAACCCCTTCCTGATCACGAGCACGGCCGATCAGCCGGCGGATCCGGTGGTCGGGACCCTCCGATACGCGATCGACTATGCCAACGCCAATCCCAGCCTGAGCGCATCGACGCCCAACGACCTCACGTTTTCGATTGCAGCCGGCGGACTGCAAACGATCGAGCTGCAATCTGCACTCCCGGCGATCACGGCCCCGCTGGTCATCGATGGCTACAGTCAGCCCGGCACGGTGACCAACGATTCGTCCCAGTATCTGCCGCCCGACACGGTCGACGACCAGGAAACGGACATCGCGACGATCCTCATCCAGCTCGACGGCTCGGAGATCAACAGCACGTCCGCCGACGGCCTGATCGTCGCGGCGCCGGGCTGCACGATCGATGGGCTGAGCATCACCGGGTTCGGCGGCGCGGGGATCGTGCTGGAGCCGGGCAGCACCACGATCAGCGGGTCGCTCGGCAACACGATCTGGGGCAACTTCATCGGCGTGACCCAGTTCAACTCGCGAGAGCTACAACCCTGTCAATCCCGTCAACAACCCCTACGCCAACGGCGTCGGAATCCTGATCGACAGCCCGAACAACGTGATCGGCGGCACGAGCCCTCCCGACCGCAACCTGATCCAGGGGAACACGGGCGATGGCGTGATCGTCTACGGCTCCCAGGGGACGGGAAATGCGATCGAGTCGGATTTCATCCTCGACAATGGTGGCGACGGCGTGCTGCTTCTCTCGGCGGACAACCATGTCGGCCAGGCGAGCGGCCAGGCACTGGCCGGGGCGGGGAACCTGATCTCGGGGAATCAGAGAAATGGCGTTCACATCCTCGATCCGGCCGCGAAAGGCAATACCGTCGCTAACAACGAGATCGGCACCCAGGTCGGCCTGGCCGGCCTGAACGTTCCGATCCTGGGGACCACGGCCCGGGCCAATGCCGGCGATGGCGTTCTGATCGAGGATGCCCCGGGCAACCTCGTCGGCGGCCAGGTCGCCGATTCCGGTAATGTCATCGCCGGCAACAGCGGCGACGGTGTCGTGATCGAGAACTATGTGAATGGCACGATCCCCAGCATCGTCATCCCCACGCCCACGAGCACGGGCACCACCGCCGCCACCGGCAATATCGTCCAGGGGAACCTGATCGGTTGCAACAACCGCAACAGCCTGGTCGAGGTGATCCCGAACCGGGACGGCGTGTTCATCGCCTCGTCGGCGAACCTGGTCGGAGGGAACACGACGGCCGCCCAGAATACGATCGTCGACAACGGCCGCAACGGCGTGACGATCACCGGCACCCAGCTCGACGCCGCCGACAACCCGACAACGGCGATCCCCAACGCCGCGCCCAGCTCGAACGTCGTCGAGGGCAATTTCATCGGCACGGTTTCGGGCAGCGACGACAATGCCAACGAGTTCGACGGCGTCTTCCTCTACGGTGCCGGCGACAACACCGTGGGCGGAACGGCTTCGGCGCCGGGGAACGTGATCGCGAACAACGGCGCCGGGATCGTGCTTGAAGGCTCGGCCGCGACGGGCAATCTGGTCGCGGCCAACCTGGTCGGCACGACCTCAAATGGCTCGGCTCCGCTGGGCAACGCGACCGACGGCGTCGAACTCCTGAATGCTCCCGCCAACCTCATCGGCGGGACCGCCGCCGGCGCGGGGAACGTCATCGCAGGCAACGGCGATGGCGTGCATCTCAGCGGCTCGGACACCACCGGCAATATCCTCTGGGGTAACCTCATCGGCACGAACTCCAGCGGTTCGGACCTGCTCGGCAACGCCGGAGACGGCGTGACGATCGATAGCAACGCCTCGAGCAACACGATCGGCGGCACGACTACGGGCACGGCCAACACCATCGCCTTCAACGGCGGCTCGGGGATCGCCATCAGCTCGGGCACGGGAAACTCGGCGCTCTCGAACGCGATCTTCTCCAACGCCCAGCTCGGGATCGTCCTGAGCGGTTCCGGCAACGATGCGCAAGCGGCCCCGGCCCTCACAGCGAGCATCCCCTCGGTCACTACCACGCTGATCCAAGGGAGCCTGAACTCCGCGCCCGGAACGTCATTCCTGATCCAGTTCTTCAGCAACGCCACGGCGGATCCCTCCGGTTATGGCCAGGGGCAGACGCTGATCGGTTCGACCACTTTGACGACCAACTCGAACGGAATCGCGACAATCAACCTGACCCTGTCCACTGCCCTCGCGTCCGGGCTGGCGGTCTCGGCCACGGCGACGAACCTGTCCACCGGCGACACCTCAGCGTTCTCGAACGATACGCTCACCTCGCCGGTCGACGTCCAGTTCGCCACCGCGGCGGTCTCGGCCGACGAGTCGAGCGGATCGGCCACGATCTCCGTGACCCGCACGGGCAACCTCGGCGCGACGGTCTCGGTCACATATGCCACCGGGGGCGGAACGGCCGTGGCGGGAGTCAACTATACGGCGACGCACGGGACCCTGGTCTTCACTCCCAACCAGAGCGTCCAGACCTTCACGATCCGGCTCGACACGAATACGCCACCATCCAGCGACCTGACCGTGGACCTGAGCCTGAGCGGCCCGACCGGCGGTGCGGTCCTGGGTACCCCGAGCACGGCCGTGCTGACGATCGTCGACACCCGGGCGATCGACGTCCAGTTCAGTGCGTCGGCCTACACGGTCGACGAGTCGAGCGGTTCGGCGATCCTCACCGTGATCCGGAATTCGCCCGCGGGCAGTTCCACGGTGGCGTATGCCACCGGCGGGGGCACGGCCGTACCTGGCGTCGAGTACACGGCCACGACCGGCACGATCTCCTTCAGCCCCGGCCAGACCGTCGCGACCTTCGCCGTGCCGCTGGCGGGAAGCTTGATGCAGGGCGGGGAGTGGACCGTCGGCCTGGCGCTGAGCGATCCCACCGGTGCCTCGCTGGGTGCTCCGGCCACGGCGACCCTGACCCTCACGGCCACGGCCGGGACGTTGAGCTTCAGCGCCGCTGCTGTCGCCGTGAACGAATCCGCGGGCAATGTGGTGATCGCGGTCAATCGCGTGGGTGGATCGAGCGGCACGGTTGGCGTGAGCTACGCATCAACGGCTATCAGTGCGATCCCGGGCGTCGACTTCACCGCGGTTTCTGGCACACTGACGTTCGCACCGGGTGTGATCCAAGAGTCGTTCACCCTGCCGATCACGAGCAACAGTGCGAATCCTTACGACGCGACGGTCGCGGTGAGCCTGAGCGTCCCGACTGGCGGTGCGGTCCTGGGAAACCCCATCACGGAGACCATCACCATCGACAAGCCGTTGATCGTCACATCCGAGCAGATCTCGACCAGCGGGGCGGGGATCGCGGCGATCACATTCTCCTTCAACGCGCCTCTCGATTCAACCCAGGCGCAGAACGTGGCCAACTACGGAGCCTTCGTCATCGCGGCGAGTTCCCGCGGCGCCTTCGGCAGTGCTGCCAGCGGCTCGACGCCGATTCGCTCGGCCCTTTACGATCCCGCGAACCTGACGGTCACGCTGATCCCCGTCTCACCGCTCCCAATGAACCAGCTCGATCGGATCGTGATCAACGGGGCGGCGAACCCGCTCTTGAACAACGGCCTGACCGACGCGAATGGCAATCTCCTCGCCGGTTCGGATGGGGTGATCGGCACTCCATTCGTCGCGACCTTCGGCACGGGGACGCGACTGACCTACACCGACGGTTCCGGCAACTTCGTGACCCTCCGGTTGACTCGGGGCGGGCTGATGAAGCTGTTCCAGTTGCCGGATGGCAACGTCCAGCAGTTGGAGCTGATCGGCACCGTTCCCAAGAAGAGCACGCTGACCGGCACGGTACGCCACGGCGCCGCGCGGGCCGGACCGCGTTGCCGCCGATCACGGGCTCGGCCGGGGTGCGGATCCGGCTCAAGCCTCCGGCGTTCGTCTCGCCGAGAACGAGTGTGTCGCGCGCACGACCCGAGCGTGAGGAGCTCACGAGGCGTCCGCCTGGTAACAGGTGAGGAACAGGTGGAGCGACTGTGCACTACATTAGTTAATTAATATTATATAAATAAAATATTGGAATTTGCTCATTTATGGTGTATTCTATGACATTCGTTCGTTAGCTCATTTCCTTGACGCTATGATGCCCGTTCTCGCTCCCCACTTTTCCTCAAGGCGCGAACGGGTCGGCCGGCAGCTCCTTCGCGGGTGGGTGGGTCGGCCGTGCGGCCCGCTCCGGAGCCTGGTGGAAGAGCGCCTCGATCTTGGCCCAGAGAGCCAGCGATTCCTGACTCTCGGACTCGGAGAGCTTGGCGAGCTCCTCTGGGGCTCGAACCCCCGCGAGGTCGGCGTCGTTCCGCCAACGGGAGAGTTGCCCGACGATCTCGGTGTCTGCCGGGATCTTGTCACCGTTGAGGTCGCTCGAGCCCATGCCGCCAGGTCGGCCTCGAGCCAGCCGAGGGCCCAGGCCCGGAGCTGGGCTCGCTCGGCCGGACCCGGCCGGGGCTCGTCCACGCCCTTGCCGCAGCCGGCGAGCGCCGCATAACGCGCGGCGTTGTACCGCCGGCCGGAGGCCAGGTCATTCGCCAGCGGCGGTCGCTCGGTAAACGCTTCGGCGAAGAATCGAGCGGCGGTGGCGGTGAGTCCTTTGCGTCCGGCGATTGACGCCAGTTCGGCCCGCTCGGCGGAGTCGGCCGGCTGGCCCTGACCGGAGAGGATCCTGGCGAGCTTACCTTCCAGCTCGACCTCGCGCCGGCACTCCTTCACCCAGGTCGCCGATGGCTGTTTCCAATGGGGTACGCCTACTCCCAGTTCGTGTCCGCGTTCCATGAGGGCGAGGGCCTCCTGAAAGCGCCCAAGGTCCCTGAGCACATGCCCGAGTTTGCAATGGGCGTCAGGACCCTTGGGGTTGAGGCGGATCACTTCGCGGAACGCCGAGACGGCGCCGGCCCGGTCCCCGATCAGGACGAGGAGATCGCCGAGGTTCTCGTGGGCGAGGAAGTACTTGGGGTTGAGGCGGATCGCCTGCCGGAGTTCGGCGATGCCGCCAGCCCAGTCCCCTGACTGGCCCAGGACGCCACCGAGGTTGTAGTGGGCTTGAGCAAAATCGGGCTTGAGGCGGATCGCCTCGCGCGCACGCCGCTACGGCGCCGGCTTGATCACCCGTCCGGTACAGTACGGAGCCGAGGGCGTCATGGCCACTCGCGAGGTCGGGCTTGAGCCGAATCGCCTCGCGGATCTCCGTCGTGGCGCCGGCCAAATCCTTCGTGCCAAATAGACCCAAACCGAGGTTGATCCGGTGGGCGGCAAAATCCGGCTCAAGGCGGACCGCCTCGCGGAGCTCCGCGATGGCGCCGGCCGCGTCACCCGAGTTACCCAAGGCCGTGCCGAGGTAGCCATGGGCGGAGGCAGAATCCGGCTCAAGGCGGACTGCCTCGCGGAGCTCTCGGACAGCGCCGGCCAAGTCCCCAAGGCGCGATCAGGGACAGGCCAAGCCGCCTGTGCGTTTCGAAGTCGTCCGTTCCGCTGCTCACGCGACTCTGATTTGATGCTACGGCACGTTTGAACATTTCCGCAGAGTCGGTGATGCGTCCCACCTCGTACATCATCAGCCCCAACCAGTAGAAGTTCAACCCCTCGGGTTGACGGCGGGCCACTTCCTCCAGCACGGAGATGGCCTCGACCGTCTGACCTGTCTCTCTCAAGGCTCTCGCCAGCTCGTAACCCATCTCCGGCCGGAGCGTCGTCGCGGCGGTGAACGCCCGCAGCGCGGCCTCGCCGCGGGGAGGTCGCGCGCCTGCGCAGAGAGAGGCCAAGCTCCTGGTAGATCCAGACGTCGCGGTACCGGAATCGGGCCGGTTCCAGGAGCCGGATCGCCTCGCCTGGTTCGCCGGCTTCGCGGAGAGCCGCGGCCAGCAGCGCGATGGTCGGGGACGGCTGCGCCGCCACGTCCGGCGCCGCGGCCAGGCGCAGGACGGCCCGCGTCCGCTCCGCCCGGACCGGGAACGACAGGGCGTCGCGCAGGGCGTTGCGCCACGGGTCCGGGTCCAGGGTGCGAGCCAGCGCGGTGATCCGATCCGCCTGGTTACGGACGCCTTTCTTCTCCTTCAAGAGCAGAGTCCAGTCGTCGAGATACGAGGCGATCTGGACGGCGAACGGTCGGGGCCGGTTCCGAAGCGTGGCAGCCGTCGCGGCGGGATCTCCGAAATCAACGGGCAGGCCGCGCTTGGAGAACGCGAGGCCATACTCCGAGGACGCGTTGTACTGCGGATCGTTCCTGGCGGCGCGAACCGCGGCCAGGTCGTTCAGGAGTGCGGCATCGGCAGCGCGTCCTCGGCCTCGGCCTTCGCACCCCGGGCGAGCACTTGCAACTGCCGGCGCAATCCAGCCGGCAACCGGGCGCTGTCTCGGTCCGCGGCGTCCGCGGCCAGCGCCTCGACCCGCTCCCAGGCCGTGGCGTCAAGGCGCTCGGACCAGGCCGCCCGCGCGTCACTCCGGATTTGGTCGGCCCGGGCCAGGGCCGCCTCGGCCGCCAAGGTCTCCTGCCTCACCTGCCCCTGATACGAGTACAAGCTGATCCCACCCAGGATCAGCGCGGCGGCACAGGCCGCGGCCGTCGCCGCCACGGCCGTGCGGTGCCGCTTCACCCATCGCCGCCCCCGGACCGGCCATGGCTCACGCCAGGCCGAGACCGGTTCATCGGCCAGCCATTTCGCGATGTCTTCGGCCAGGCTGCGAGCGGAACCATAGCGGTCCTCGGGTCGAGCGGATAGGGCCTTGAGGCAGATCGCCTCCAGGGCCCGAGGCAGGCTCGGGTCCCGACGTCGCGGCGGCACGACCGCCGCCTCGCGCACCGCCTTCAGCGCGTCCTCGCCTAGGAGGCTCGCGTCATCGAATGCCGACTTCCCGGTCAGGATCGCGTAGAGGATGAGGCCGAGGCTGAAGATGTCGCTGGCGGGGCCGGCGGGCTGGCCCCTGGCTTGCTCCGGGCTCATATATCGCGGCGTGCCCAGAACGATTCCCGTGGCCGTCAGGTCCGTGGGGCGACGGGCTCGCGGACGGCGCATCCTCCTCCTCCGACTCGTCGACTGAACCTTCACGGTGGAACGGTTTGGCCAGGCCCCAGTCCATGACCAGGGTTTCGCCGTAAGGGCCCAGCATGATGTTCGACGGTTTCAGGTCGCGGTGCACGATCCCCTGGTCGTGGGCATAAGCCATCGTGTTGCAGACGGTGACGAACTTCTGGAGCAGGGCGCGGAACTTCAGGCTCCGTCGGCCGGGGTCGCGCCGGGAGGGATCGTCGTGTGGAAATCCCTCGATCGCCTCTTGTAACGTCCGGCCCTGGATGAAGGGCATGGTGTAGAACGGCCCGTCGTCATCGTGGCCGAGTCCGTAGATCGGCACGATCCCGGGGTGTTGCAGCCGGGCGGTGATGATGGCCTCGCGGAGGAACCGGTCGCGGGCCTTGTCGTGGAACTTGTCGGGCCGGATCCGCTTGAGCGCGACCGGCCGGTCGAGTTCCTGTTGATGAGCGATGAGTATTTGTCCCAGCCCGCCATGCGCATGGTGCCGTTGTGGCCGATAGTCCGCCGCGGCGCGCCAGGTATCGGGCAGCCTGCGATTGCCGTTCACGCAGATCGGGGTCTTGGTTACAAGGTTTCGAGCGGACCGCGGTATCCTCGATATCGAGGACGGAATCCAGGTGGCGCACCGCTTCGATCCGTCGGGACAGTTCCTCGACAAGCTCGGGGCAATCGGTGCATAACTCGCGGGCACTCGCGTCGCAGCCCTGCCGGCGCAATTCGTCCCAGCGGAGCAGCAATTCGTCCAGCCGTTCTTCGTTCACGCATGGTCGGCATCGGCGTCGAACTCCTGGGAGGTGTGATCAGAAAGGGAGTTGACCGCCAAGAGAGTCGCTCAGATGGACCCGGGCCACAAGCCATCGACTGTTGACCGTCCGTTCGGTGACGCCCAGGACGCGAGCCGCCTCGGCCTGGGTTAACCCCTGGTACCACAGCAGGTCGAACAGCTCGCGGTCGGATTCGCCCAGGGAGTCGACGGCGCGGTGGAATTCCCCCCAGGCGGCCAGCTCGCCCGGATCGTTGGTCGTGTCCGGCGCCGAGCGGCCCTCGCCTCCCTATCGCCCGACGATCCGGCGTGCTCCGCCTGGGAAGCGTGGTGGGCCCCGAGCCCCCGCGGGCCGTAGTAGTGCCGGGCCAGGTCGATCAGCTCGCGGCGGACCTCGGCTGCGGCCAGGCGGAAGAAGTCGCGCGCCGTCGGAGGGGCGACCGCGCGCAGGGCCCGGTCCAGGCGGATCAGGGCGTTCTGGGCGATGTCGTCCGCCTCTTCCCACCGCGCGACGCCCGGGTAGCCTTTGAGCATCTTGCGGGCCATCCGCGCCAGCCGGTCACTGGCGCAGCTCAGCAACTCCGCCCGTGCCGATTCATCGCCGGTGCGGAGGCGATCGATACAGCCCTGGATGAGAGTGGATGTGTCGTCACGGGCCAACGCTTAGACCTCTCGCTCGGTCGGACCTCGGTGGATATCGCCGTCTTTGCCTGATTTGTAGCACGATCCTAACGCGATGGATGGCCAGTCGCAAGCAAGGCAAGCTTTTTTTGTCTCCGTTTCGGCCTCGAGGCGGGACTCTCGCTTTGTTGAGTAGGGAGTGTGGGAGAGACTTGAGCGACCCCTGACTCAGAGCCGGCACCCTTCTACTCGTTTCGCACCAGGATCAGCGGGCGGAGCGTCTTTCCCGGACGCCCGTTCCCTTCGCGGTCAGGATCCCCGCAGGGTGTTCGATTCGACAACCGACTGAAAGAACCGACGACGCCCCTTGGGTCTGACGGCGACCCCGAAAACGCATGTGTTCACCTGACCGAACCGATCCCTTGCCGGTTTGGCTGGGTGTCCCGCCACCGTGACGTCGGTGGCCAATGCTAATCGAACCGGTCTTTTCGACCTCGACTGACGCGGCCAGCGGAGAGCCGACTGCTTCTCGTTCTTTCGAGCGAAAAACTTATTGAGGATTTGAGTTCGCGAAGCCGAACTCAAGTCCCTGGTTCAAGAAGCCCGTGACGGCGCCGCGAGCCTACCAAAGCCGGATCCTCGCGCGGGCGCACGAACCTAGGGAAACGGTTCCCCGCCGGTTTAGGCCGTCGCGATCCTGTGAGTGCCCGCGGCCAGCTTTGGGATCAACGGCCGGTGGGGCCAGTTTTGGCGGCCGCCTGCCCAGGGCCAGGCAGGCCTTCGACGTCTCCTGCCGCGAAGCGGCTTACTTGAACTAGGGTCTAGGTCTGACCCCGAGCTCCTTGCAACTCAACGGTTAGGCGCTCTAGTTCTGACCCCGAGCCACCCGTTTCATGGAGACCACGCAAACGAGCAGAAGTCCAGGCCCGCAAGCTTTCGTGGATCATTCAAACAAACGCCCCGCACTTCGAAAGGAGAGAAGACATGAATGCACGCGAGCCGATCGCAAGTCAGATGAGCGCTCAGATTCTCCAGGGCACGGTCGCCTTTGTCGGTCACAACTGGCGATCACGGAGACATATCACCGGGGCACTAGGCACTCCGTCCGGTCTTGCCACTCGCTGTCCGTGGATTCTGTTTATCGCAGTCACAGTGTTCGCCGCAGGACTGGGCAATCGCGACATGCCGGACTTTATCGTCGTAGACTACGATGTGGAAGACAAGGGTTCCGTTACAATTCCAATAGTCACGCCGATGACCATCACTAAGGATTCCCACTTTCGACCTAAGAGTTGCATGAGTCTCAATCCTAATATGCCACTTGACCCAGTCGTTGTACCCAACACTGAGACTATCTTAGTCCCAACTGGAAATGCGATTGTTATTACGTTATATAATATTTACCCTCTAGTCATTGATGTACCAGGAACTTCTGTTAAAACCGCTATGATCGACGTATATGACGTATTGGCTGCTGATAGCGGGAGCGGGATTGGATCGCTCCCGCCGGGTATGGTATTGGAACAATCCTCGTTCTTTGGAACCGTGAGCAACGCAACCTACACAGCGCAGATTACGCCGATCACCGATCTTGCCGACTTGCCGACGTCATCTGCGAATGACTCGGCGATCACGTGGGACTTGTCGAGCTTGTCAGGAACAACTGGAAACTTCTATCTCGCGAAGGTCACATTGCCCTTCGAGGACGTTGCTTCGGTCCCTGAGCCTTCCGCTGCTGGCCTGCTTCTCGTTGGCACGCTTGGTGTGTTTGTCTACACACACAAGCGCTGTAGGAAAGCGGTGTGGAACTGTCGGGCCAAAAACGGGTGAGAAAAGAAGTACCGTTGAATGTCGCCTCCTCAGCAGGATTTGTGGGAAGACTTCGGCTCCGAGAGATCCCCCGAGGTTGTGATAAAACGCGGTTTTCACCGCATCGGGGAGTCCAAGGGGTGGCTTTGAAGGCAAGTAGCTTTGGGGTCAGTCGTTGAGGTCGCTTTCGCGACCCTCGGTATGATGAAAAGGGCAACCTTGGGGTCAAAGCAGCCTTGGGGTCAATCTTCTTTTTTTTACTTACCAGTGAACTCCTTGGTTCAGGTGGAACAAGAAACAAAGTCTGACGCCGAGCCACTCTAAAGTCTGACGCCGAGCCACTCTAAGTCTGAGCCCGAGTGTGCGTGGTCAAGGTAGTCGACGTGAAATCCGCGATTCCTGAGCGAGGTCGCTGAGGCGGCCAAGAAAAATCCCCTCGGATAGCCTGATCACTTGATCGCGGTTTCCGAGGGGGGTACTCCGTGGTTTATCACAACTCCGGAGTCCTCGACCATGTATCACGATTTGCCGCGCACCGCCAGATTCTGGTCCTTCCTTCTCGCCGTTGACCAGGATCTTGCCGAGACCGCCCGCGAAGGAGGTTGTCCCTGCGGTGGACGCCTCCACTCCGCCAACTACCTTCGCAAGCCCCGGGGCACACCTCTCCAGCTCCCCGAGCCACAGTGCCTCCGACCGAGCTTCTGCTGCGATCGCGACGGCTGCCGCAAGCGCGCGACGCCTCCGTCGGTCCGCTTCCTGGGCCGAGCGGTCTACCTCGGCGCCATCGTCATCCTGATCAGCGCCATGCGGCAGGGGCCCTCGCCACGCCGGGTCCGTGAGCTGTCGCGACGCTGCGGCGCCGACGGCCGGACCATCGCTCGCTGGCTGGTCTTCTGGCGGGAACGCTTTCCCCAGACGCCGTTCTGGAAGATCGCCCGCGCCCGTTTGGTGTCGCTGGCCGAGATCGTCGCCCTGCCCTACGCGCTGGTGGATGCCTTCCTCAGCCGATATCACCGCTGCAGGGGGTGGACGCTCCTTCTGCGGGTACGACCCACAGAACCCGGTCCCCTAAGTCCTCCCCCCGATGCCCTACGAGCCGTTCCGGGCTGAGATCGACGCCTCCCGGTCAGGGCCGCCTGGGCCGGCCTTTTCCCAATTCGCCGGAGAGCTCTGGCCGCTCCTCAACCGGTTCAACAGCGGAGATGGGTACTTCGACACCATTCTCAACCTGGTGTTCTTCGCCGATGCTTTGGAAAGTCGGCGCTCCGCAAATACCGATCTATCTCGCCAGGGATCTGCCGAAGCCGCAGGTCCTCCAGATGATGGTCCAGATCCCCGAGCCGCTTCGGGAGGAAGCCTGGCTGGTGGGCAAGCTCTGTTTCGGGACGATTCTGCCGGAGATCAAGGCCGACGGCTCGTACCCACTCTGGCTTTTCCGGTGCAACGACCACTTCCTGGGAGCGCTCAAGAGCGAGGAGGCCGCGTTCTTGGACAGGTCCGGTTTCCGCTTCTGCGAATTCGTCAAGGGCATCTATGAGCGGTCGGACCACGGACCCACACAGTTCTGCCTCGACAGGATCGATCGGATGATCGGCTTCATCCGCCGCACTGCCGAGTTGCCAGGAAGCATGCTCGTCGGTTACGACATGACCTGAGGGGAGGAAAGTCCTCAAGACCGAGACGCGTCCCACCCGGATCGGATCCTCGCGGTGGCCGCTCCGATAGCTGACGGCTGGAGTTCGGGAGATGAATGACATCGAAGACGGGGACATAGCGCTTTGAGTCCCTCAAGAAAGGGGGACAGGCACCTCAGGATGACCACCCGCTCCCCGGCGATGCATCGAGTTGAATTCCAACAGTTGAGCATCCAGCATAGGCCAGTCTCTCGATCTGACAAAGCGTCGGCCGTATCACCGCCAGCCGCTCCCTTCTTTGAATCATCTCGTCGAGCGCGGATAATGCCGGAAGGCCCGATCGTGGCGTCGCGCGTCCGTCCGTCGTGCCCGATGTTATCACCATTGTCATTCATCCCGTCTCAGACGCGCCGCACTGGAGCCATCCCATGAAACCCGTCTGTATCGGCACTCATCCACGTTTTCGACCAGCGATCAAACCGGCGATGTTCCTCAGCCTGACCATGCTCTTGGCCTCGTGCTTCGGCGGCTGTAGCGAGAGCGCGGCCCCGAATTCCGGCGCAACCGTGATCAATGCGCCGAACTCTGCGGGGCCGGTACCAGCGTCTAGCGATGTCAGTCTCCAGTTCGCGGATGGGAGCGTTCGTTCCCCCATCGACCAGGATGCCAGACCCGCCGAGACCACGGCTGCGCCCGCAAGACAGACCACCGACAAGTCCAAGTCGCCCGACGGCCCTGTCGTGCTGCCGCGGAAGATCATCTACGACGCTCGCGTCAACCTGCTCGTCAAGAGCCTGAGCGCCACCGAGCAAGCTATCCTCGACCTGATCAAGGACAACGGCGGCTTCCTCGCCGAGTCCACCATCGCCGCTCAAACCGGCACTCAGCGCGATGCGACCTGGCGGGTCCGCGTGCCCGTCGACCGCTTCGATTCGTTCGTCAGTGCCGTGAGCCGGCTCGGCGAGGTGCGGACCAATCACGTCGGCTCGCAGGATGTGACGGAGGAGTATTACGACATCGAGGCTCGCATCCGCAACAAACAAGAGGAAGAGAAACGCCTGCTCAAGCACCTTGCCGATTCGACCGGCAAGCTCGAGGACATCCTGAACGTCGAGCGCGAGCTGGCGCGGGTCCGCGGCGAGGTCGAGCAGATGCAGGGCCGGCTCCGCTTCCTCGCTAACCGCGCGGAGCTGAGCACCGTCACCATCGCCGCGACCGAGTGGAAGGACTACACGCCCCCCGTCGCCATGACGCTCCAGGCCCAGCTCGGCCATACCTTCTTCGGCTCTCTCCATGCACTCGCCGCGTTCGGCAAATCCCTCCTCTTCGTGCTGGTCGCGCTGGTGCCCTGGCTTCCCTTCATCGCGATCGGCTTGTTCGTGGTGCGCTGGCTGGTCCGCTCGGCCCAACGGTCGCAGGAGAAGCGCGCACCGAGTACGCCCCCGCCTCCGGCAACGTGGTCGCCGTCGTGACGACTTTGCCCGCCGCTCCGTTTGCAGTTCGCAGGTCAATTCTCTCGAGATTCCGGATTTCGAATTCGAGATTCCGGATTCGCGATGAGGATCTGCCGAGAAACCATGATCGGGAATCGGCGATCCCCCCTATCGGTTGAGGCGCAAGCGGCGTTAGGATGTGCCGAGAAACCACGATCTGGGATCGGGAATGGGGAATCGCTCCTTCGGTTGCGGCGGGAGCCGCGTGAGGAAAAAGGCCATGAGACGCTTCCTGATCGCTTTCGGATCCGCGACGTTCCTGCTCGCCGGACCGGCGATGACCGGTCCGCTCGAGATGGTGTCGGCAGCCGCACGGGATGCCCAGGCGGCGGAGACGGCGTCGATGCCCCTTCCGCTGAAAGTCGTCAAGACACAGGTGCTCAATAGCAAAGGCGAGGTCGTGCAGCTGCGCGGCGTCAACGCCGCGTGCCTGGAATGGACGAGCGATGGCGAGGGCCATATCCTCGACACGGTCAAGACCGCCATTCGCGACTGGAAGGTCAACCACATCCGCCTGCCGATGGCGCAGGACCGCTGGTTCGGCAAGGGACCCGAGCAGAAGGACCAGGGTGCAGCCTATCGAGCACTCGTCAAGCAGGTTGTGGATCTCTGCGCCAGCCAGGGTTGTTACATCATTCTGGACCTGCACTGGTCGGACGCGGGCGAATGGGGCAAGCAGATCGGCCAGCATGTCATGCCCGACGCCAACAGCGTGCCGTTCTGGACCGAGGTGGCGACGGCCTACAAGAACCATCCCGCCGTCCTCTTCGACCTGTATAACGAGCCGCACCAAGTCAGTTGGGACATCTGGCTCAAAGGCGGCAAGGTCTCGGAACGAGACCGGCGGACGGGTCAGAAGGAGTACCTGGCCGTCGGCATGCAGGCCCTGCTGGATGCCGTGTGCGCCACCGGTGCGGAGAACGTGGTGGTCGTCGGCGGCCTGGACTGGTCGTACGACCTCGCGGGCATCCTGGCTGGCCGGCAGCTTCGTGATCCCAAGGGGAATGGGGTGATTTATGCCAATCATGCCTATCCGTTCAAGGGTGACACGGTGGAGCAGTGGATCGCCAAGATGGAGACGGCCACGAAGACGCTGCCCGTGATCGTCAGCGAATTCGGCAGTGAAACTCGGGGCCGCCCGGGCGTATCGGGCGAACAGTGGGTGCGGCAGGTGCTGCAAGCTCTCGAGGGCCACCAGTGGGCCTGGACCGCCTGGGACCTGCATCCCGCGGCGGGTCCACGACTGGTCTCCAACTGGAAGTACACACCCACCCCGCATTTCGGGCGGTGGGTCAAAGAAGCGCTCCTGGGCACGTTGCCGCCGTACACGCCGCCTTCCCCCAGGACGGCGTCACCGGTGACTTCGCCGCGCCGGACGGAGCCGAGGCGATCGGGATTTTCGAAGGACACCAGGATGTCGGCACCGTGCGACATCCGGGGTCGGTCGTCTACGACGCGTCCGCGCACCGCTTCACCGTCTTCGGCAGCGGCGTCAACATGTGGGCGACCCGCGACGCCTTCCATTATCTCTGGAAAAAAACGACCGGCGACCTGGCGCTGACGGCCGACGTCGTGATCCTGGGAGCCGGCCCCGAGCCCCATCGCAAGGCGTGCCTGATGATCCGTCAGTCGCTCGATCCCGACTCGGCTTATGTCGATGCCGCGCTGCATGGCAACGGACTGACGTCCCTGCAATTCCGTGAGGCCCAGGGTGCCACCACGCATGAGGTCCAGGCAAACGTCTCGGCACCGAAGCGGCTCCGGCTCGAGAAGAGAGGGAAAACGGTGCGGATGTATTTGTCCTCCGAAAATGGAGGCACGCCGCAGTTCTCGGGCGCCGCGGTGCCGATCACGTTCCAGGAGCCGTTCTACGTCGGCCTCGGCGTCTGTGCTCACAACGACGACGTGACGGAGAAGGCCGCGTTTTCGGGCGTGGAGCTGACTCATTCGTTCGCCGACTCATCGAGACCGCCGGTCGTCTACAGTACGCTCGAAACCCAGACGATGGCCTCGACGGATCGGCGGGTGGTCTACGTCACCCCCACCCGGATCGAGGCGCCCAACTGGCTGAGTGACGGCCTTTCGTTGATCTACAACAGTGGGGGGCGGATCTACCGCATCCCCGCGGCTGGCGGCGAGCCAAAGGTGATTGACACCGGCTTCGCCACCCGTTGCAACAACGACCACGGGATCTCTCCGGATGGCACGCTGCTGGCCATCAGCGACCAGTCGCAGGGGAAACGTCAGTCCCTGATCTATACGCTGCCGGTCGCCGGCGGGACGCCTCAGCTCGTCACGCCGACGGGCCCCTCGTACTGGCACGGCTGGTCGCCCGATGGGCGCACCCTGGCTTTCTGCGGGGAGCGCGGCGGCGAGTTCGATATCTACACCATTCCCGTTGCGGGCGGCGCCGAGACCCGCTTGACCACTGCCAAGGGCCTGGACGACGGCCCGGAGTATTCCCCCGACGGCCGCCTCATCTACTTCAACTCCGTCCGTACCGGGACGATGCAGATCTGGCGCATGAAGGCCGACGGCAGCGAGCAGGAGCCGGTCACCGCCGACGCGTTCAACAACTGGTTCCCCCACCCGTCGCCGGACGGCCGCTCGCTGGTTTTCCTCTCTTATGAGAAGGACGTGACCGGCCACCCGGCCAACAAGGACGTGAGCCTGCGCAAGTTGACCCTCGCGACCAAGAAAGTCAACGTACTGGGCCAGTTCTTCGGCGGCCAGGGGACGATCAACGTCCCGTGTTGGTCGCCCGACGGTCGCAGGATTGCATTTGTGACGTATCAGATGATTCCGTGATTTTTTCCTGTTCGGGGGGCTCACGATCCCGCCGAAAGTTCGACCGAAGGTTTCCCGGCGTGGACCCAGGAGGACCGTGGTGCCCGGTATCGACGACGATCCCACAAATCCAGAGTGCGCGCTGATCACCCGGCTGAACGAGCTGGGCCTGTGGCATGAGGACTCGACGATCCATCCCGTCGCCGGTGGGATCACCAACCGGAATTACGCGATTCGCGGTGGCCGCTCGGCCCGGTCTTATGTCGCGCGGCTGTGTGTGCCGCGGCCGTTGCTGGGCATCGACCGCCGCAACGAGGTGGTCTGTCAGGAGGCGGCCAGCGCCTGGGGACTTGCGCCCGAGGTCATCCACCACGAGGACGGTTTGCTGATCACCCGTTTCGTCGAGGGGCGGACGCTGGCGGCGGCCGACGTTTCCGCGCCGGCGGTCCTCGAACGCCTGGCGACCCTGCTCCGCCGCTTCCACGAGACGTGGGACGCGCTGGCCGGCGAGGTCCTGTATTTCTGTCCGTTCCAGACCATCCGCACCTATGCGCGGACTGCCGTGCGTCTCGGAGCAAGGATGCCCTCCGACATTGCCGCGATGCTCGAGGATGCCCGCCAGTTGTCGCGGCGGATCGCACCGTTTCGGCCGGTCCTTTGCCATAACGACCTGCTGCCGGCGAACCTGATCGACGACGGCCGGCGGCTCTGGCTGGTCAACTGGGAATATGCCGGAGTTGGACATCCTCTGTTCGACCTGGCCAACGTCTCGGCCAACGCCGCGCTGACCGAGGAGCGGGAGATGGCCTTATTGTCGGCCTATCGGGGGACCGCGGAGGTCGCCCCGCGCGACCTCGCCGAACTCCGGATCTTCAAGGCCGTGTCGCTGCTCCGCGAGGCCCTCTGGGCGGTCATCCAATCGGTGTCCTCCGACATCGCATTCGATTATAGCCGGTACGCCCGAGAGAACTTCGCAGCGTATCGTGCCGCCCGGGTCCGACTGGATTCGGAACCAGGCAGACCTCACGGAGCGAGCCTGTCTTCGAGAAGCCTGTCGTAGGGTGGGTCGAACGCCGCAACGCGGCGTGAGGCCCACCGAACACCGCGGCTTTGGTGGGCCTCGCCGCGAGGAATCGCGGCTCGACCCACCCGACACGCGTCTCGTACGCCCTTTGGGACCGTAGCGCCGGGATCGACGTGCCGCGCAGTTCTCCCCGGGATGCAGCCGGCCAACACGGTCTTTACATTCATCGCGTAACCTTCACATAATATTCGCGTTAGCAAGATTCTCCCGGCTCTCGTGCCGGGAGCGGATGGAAACCCAGGGAATTCTGCCACCCATGACGACGCTCCAGACCGCCCCGACCGCACCTTCGAAGTTCGACAATAATGGGCAATACAGCCGCACCTCGATCCAGAGATACGAGAAGATCTTCGGTGAGGGCTACATCAGCACCGGCGGCCACGCCACGACCGAGGACCTCTGCGCCCGGCTGGGCTCGTCGCTACGGCCGGGGGCTCGCGTACTCGACGTGGGCAGCGGAATCGGCGGCGCCGCGTTCCACCTGGCCCGGGCGTATGGGGCGAAGGTCACCGGGATCGACCTCGCCGAGGAGATGACCGCCATCGCCGTCGAGCAGACCGAGCACCTCGGGATGGGCGACTCGGTGAACTTCCTGCTCGGCGACGTGCTCGAGACCTCGTTCCCCGAGCCGTTTGATATCGTCTGGAGCCGGGATGCGTTCATGCACATCCCTGATAAGGCCCGGCTCTTCACCCGGCTTTATCAGCTCATGGCTCCCGGCGGGCGGCTGGTGATCACCGATTACGCGCGCGGCAAGACGCCGGGCTCGCCCGAATTCGAGCGCTACATCGAGAAGACCGGCTACAGCGTGATCGAGCCGGAGCAATACGGCGATCGGCTCCGCGCCGCCGGGTTCGTGGACGTCGTGGTGGACGACGCCACCGCGAAGTTCGTCCAGATCCTTCAAGCCGAGATGGGACGCCTGGCCGACCACCGTGCCGAGTTCCTCGCGTCATTCTCGGAAGCCGACCTGAACTACCTGGTCGAGCGCTGGGCCATGAAGGTCGGTTTCTGCCAGGCCGGCGACATGAAGTGGGGGATCTACCTGGCAACGAAGTAAACGAAACGGGATGAAAACCCCCTCACCGCATCCCTCGCCCCGTCGGGAGAGGGTGGCCGAAGGCCGGGTGAGGGGTCTTCGGTCGATTCACAGCCATCCGTCACCCGAGACCAGCCTGTGCCGCCGACTCCAACCGACGACAGCCAGGATCTGGCCACCTTCGGCTACAAGCCGGTGCTCGACCGTACGCTTGGCAGTTTCTCCTCGTTCGCCGCCGGGTTCTCGTATATCTCGATCTTGACCGGCGTGTTCCAGATGTTCTACGTGGGCTATGGCGCTGGAGGGCCAGCCTTCTTCTGGACCTGGCCGGCCGTTTTTCTGGGGCAACTGACCGTGGGTTTCTGCTTCGCCGAGCTCTCGGCACAATACCCGCTGTCTGGAGGGATTTACCAGTGGTCGCGACGGACTGGCGGCCGCGCGGTCGGCTGGATGGCCGGCTGGGTCTACCTGTGCGGTTCGGTGATCTCTCTGTCCGCAGTGGCGCTGGCACCGCAAGCGACGCTCCCCCAGATCTCACCGGCGTTCCACCTGATCGGCGATCCGTCGAACAAGGCAGACAACGCCCGCAACGCCGTGATTCTCGGCTGCGTGCTGATCGCGGCGACGACGGCGATCAACGTAGCCGGCGTGCGGCTGATGGCGCGGATCAACAACGTCGGGGTCTTCACCGAGCTGGTGGGAGTTGTCTTGCTGATCGGTCTGCTGGCCGCTCGAGCCGTCCGCGGTCCGACGATCCTGTTCGACACCCAGGGGCGAGGCGACGGCCAGCCGATGGGTTATCTCGGGCCATTCCTGGCCGCGGCGCTGATGGCCTCTTATGTCCTGTACGGATTCGACACCGCGGGGACTCTGGCCGAGGAGACCGACCGGCCGCGCCACCGTGCGCCGCGGGCGATCCTCCGCGCCCTCGGTGCGGCGGCGGTGACCGGCGGCGCTCCTGATCCTCTTCAGCATCCTGGCTGTGAGCAACCCGAGCCTTCCCGAGCTGGGCCAGATCAATGGCGGGCTTTCGTTCCTCATCAAAGATGTGCTGGGATCCGGCCTCGGGACTCTGTTCCTGGCCAACGTGATCCTCGCCATATTCGTCTGTGCGCTCGCCGTGCATGCCGGAACGGTCCGGCTGGTCTTCGCGATGGCTCGGGACAACAATCTCCCATTCGCCCGGTCGCTCGGCCATGTGCCTGAACGGACGCACGCCCCGATTCTGCCGCCGCTGCTGATCGGCGGCCTGGCGGCCACGCTGTTGATCCTGAACATCAACCTGCCGCAGGTCATTGAGACCCTGTGCGCGGTCGCGATCATCTGGGTGAACCTGGCGTACCTGATGGTGACGTTCCCGATGCTCGTCGCGCGGTTCCGGCGGAGAAGGCCGCGCGCGGCCCGACGTGTCGCGACCCAAGCCGAGGCCGGCGGCGATGTTCAAAGACTCTTCTCGATGGGACGATTTGGCCTGCCGGTCAATGCCCTCGCGGTCGCCTGGGGCGTCTTCATTGTTGTGAATATCAGTTGGCCGCGCATCCAGATTTACGGAGCAGATCCCTGGGGCCGGTTCGCCGCCCCCTTGTCGACTCTGGCCCTGCTCGCGGTCGGCGCGGTTTACTATCAATTGGTCCAGCGCAGGAAGACGGGGATTCTGGTGGAGCACGCTTATTCCGTGGTCAGTGGTCAGATTGACACTGGCCAGTGGCCAGTGGCGAGTGGCGAGTGACCACCAAGGAGGCGTCGATGGTCAAGCTGCAAGTACGAAGGCGTCGGAAGGTGGCGAAACCGCAGCGCGAACGGCGGGCGCCGGGGCAGCTCCAGCGGGTCCTGGGTTGGTGTGTCCACGCCTACACGGGGCTTGGGCTAATCTTCGCTGGGATCATCGCGGTGCTGCTGATCCACGGGGGTCCCGGTGCGTTCCGCGGGTCGTTCTTGCTGATGGTGATCGCCACGCTGGTCAACGCGACCGACGGCACCCTGGCGCGCAAGGTCCGGATCAAGGAGGCCGTGCCCAGCTTCGACGGCCGCCGGCTGGACGACATTATCGACTTCCTGACCTACACGTTCCTTCCCTTGCTGTTGATCTATCGCGCGGGGATCCTGCCGTCGGGGTACGAGCCCTGGCTCTTCCTGCCGCTGGTTGCCAGTGCCTACGGCTTCTGCCAGGTCCAGGCCAAGACCGACGACGGCTATTTCCTCGGCTTCCCGTCGCTCTGGAACGTGGTGGCGCTTTACCTCTACGCCCTGCCGTTCGGGAGCTGGGTCTCGCTGGCGATCGTGATCGTGCTGGCCATCCTGACCTTCGTGCCGTCCCGATACCTGTACCCGTCGCTGCCGGGCAAGTTCAATCGGTTCATGTCGATCCTCGGCATCCCCTTTACCGTCGCGCTATTCTGGGTCATTGCGACTCTGCCCGATTCCCTCTCTCAGCGCGAGCCCTCCACGCTCATGGTGGCCTGGGTGTCGCTGATCTATCCGGTACTATACCTGGGCGCGTCGTGGGCGATCAGCGTGAGTTACTGGTTGAAGCGTCGGCGCATGATGACCCCGCCCCAACCGGAATGATGAGCATCGGTGACCTGGCGATCAGCTAGCTCCATTCGGGGTCGAGATCGGTCTTGGCGGGTTTGATGTGGGCCTCCTCTTGGCGGGCGATGCGCTGGCCTTCTCGGACGTCAACCATCGCGAGCAACGCACCCCCGGCGACGAAGAACGCGATGATCGTCAGGATGGCCGTTCGCCCAGGGACCACGATGAAGATCGCGGGTCCGAAGATCCCGGCGAACTTCTCGACGGTCCCGAAGAACCCAAAGAATTCGCCGGACTTGTCGCGCGGAATCAACGTGGCGAAGAGCGAGCGGCTGAGCGCCTGGGTCCCTCCCTGCACCATGCCGACCAGGATGGCCAGGATCAGGAAATGGGTGCCATTGGTCATGAAATAGCCAACGGCGCAGATCCCCACGAAGACGAACAGCCCTAGCGCGATCGAGAGCTTGGCTCCGAGCCGTCCGGCCAGCATCCCGAAAAGGAAAGCGAATGGGATGCCGACGAATTGCACAACCAGAACCGACACGATGGTGATGCCCCGGTCGATCTTGAGCTCGGTCGCGTAGATGGTGGCCATGCGAATGATGGTGCCGATGCCGTCGTTGTAGATCAGGAAGGCCAGGAGCATGATGAACGCCTGGCGATAACGGCGGAGGGAGCGGCCTGTTTCGATGAGCCGGGTGACGGCGGCCCGGATCGGCAGGATCGTCCCGTCCTTGTAGCCCGGCGGCAACCCGGTCCCCGCGGGCTCCGGCACGCGACGAAATAACGGAATCGAAAAGACCACCCACCAGATCGCCACCGAGAGGAACGACAGCCGCGCGGGGAGCGTGGACTGTTCCGGCAGCCCGAACCACCGCGGTTTCTGGATCCACGCCAGGTTCAGGGCCAGGAGCACGCCGCCACCGAGGTATCCCAGCGCATAACCGGCCGTCGAGACCCGGTCGACCTCGTCGTCCCGGGCGATGTGGGGCAACAGCGAATCATAGAAGACGAAACTGCCATTGGCACCGATATTGGCCAGGATGAACAGGATTGAGGCCAGGATCCAGTCGCCCCGGTCGATGAAGAACATCGCGGCGACGGATCCTGCTCCCAGCGTCAGGAAGCCGCCAAGCATCCGTTTCTTCCGGCCGTTGAAATCGGCCATGGTGCCCAGCAGCGGCGAGAGCACGGCGATGATGACCATCCCGACGGTGGTCGCGATGGCGAACCAGCGGGTCGCCTCTTGTTGGTCCATGATGCCGCCGCAGGCCACGCTCGAATAATAAATCGGAAACACGGCCGTGATGATCGTGCACACCATCGCCGAGTTCGCCCAGTCGTACATCGCCCAGGCCCGGAGCTCCGGACGATCCAGGCCCAACTTGTTCAGCCACTCGTTCATGGCGCGCATGACTCCCCGCAGTGGAAGGTTCCCTTCGTAAGATCCCGATTCCGCGATCGGCGTCAAGAGCGGAACAGCGCGACAGACGTTCATCCGTTCATCGCGCTCCACGGGCGATCCAACCGGTCCACTCCGCACCCGGTGCCACATTTCCTGTCATAGAGTCTACCTCCGTACGATCTCTGAGCCGTGCACGCATGTATCGGGAGCGAAGAGTCTCACGCGGAGACGCGGAGGAACGCGGAGTCCGAATCCGATGGCCGAGAATCGGCTGGGGATCGATGAGGGATCTCTCCGCGTCGCTCCGCGTCTCCGCGTGAAATCCGGTTTGGGACGACGGCGGTTGCGGCCCGGCCGCGTTAGTAACAGACTCTGAGTGGGATTTCGGGTGATTCCCGTGGGCGACGTGATTCCGGCGCCGACGATTGTCTCCAATCCCTGCCGGCCACCGATCTTGCGACATCCTCCGTCGTTTTCTGGCAACCCTCTTTCTCGATGCTCGGATTTGCGATAGCATGCGATGATTCGTGCGGTAATATCCGCCTCTTCCTTAACATGCGAGACGACGATGTCGATTCGATTTCGTTGCCCGAACGAATCGTGTGCGAAGACACTCAAGGTGACGGACGAGTCCGCGGGGCGCCCGGGGAAGTGTCCGTTCTGCGGGACCGCCCTGGTCGTCCCGCCGCTTGCCCCGACGAATCTCCCGGTTGAAGTGGCCCGTGAGGCTGAACCTCAACCCGAGCCACCACTGCGGCCGGTGCCGAAGTCGAAGCCGACGAGCCACCAGGAGGACGTGTGGGACGAGGATCTGGACATCCCGGCTCGTCCATCCGGCCGTGTCCTCTCGTACGGTGCCATCGGGTTGGGCTGGCAGTTGCTGCGAAACCAGTTCGGCACCTGGGTTCTGGCCACGTTCATGATGGGCCTGCTGATCGCCGGCCTGGGGATCGTCCTCCAGGCGATGATGATCGGGTTGTTCCTCGTCGAGACGTACTTCCTCGGGCCGCACCCCGTCCCCTGGGTGTTGCCAGTGTTCGTCCTGCTCAACGCCGGGATCCAGGGATGGTTGATCGGGGGCTTCATCCGGATGGCCTTGAAGCAGATCGATGGCGGCGAGATCGGCGTCGGCGACATCTTCTCCCTCGGAGGTCCCGGCAACGCGGAGCGACTCTTCAAGGGAATGCTCCTATTCATCATTCTGACGATGATCGGCAGCTTTTTCCTGATCATTCCCGGATTGATCATTGCCTCGTTGTCGATGTTCACGTTCCATCTGATCGTGGACGGCCGGATGGGGGCGATCGCGGCCCTGAAAACGAGCGTCCGTACGCTGCGGCGCGAGTGGTTCACGGCCTTGCTCTTCTACATCGCCATCGCCGTGATTGCCGGCTCGGGCATGCTGTTTCTGCTCATCGGTTCGCTGGTCACACTCCCCTGGTTCGTCCTGGCGATGACGGCGCAGTACCGGCGGTCGTTCGCGCCGGGGGCGAAGCCGCGCGCGGTCGTCGTCGAAGACCCCTATGCCGAAGCGATCGGCATCCCCCTGTCCGAGCGAACGGTTCCGAGGACACCGATCGCGGCGTGGGCGCTAATGACCTTTGGGCTCGTTACGCCGGTTGCTGCCCTCGGCGGGATGATCATGACGTTGCTGCCCGCGATCGAAAGAGCCCGGGAACGTGCGCAGCAATTTCGGGCCCAGACGAAGGGAGTGAACCGGCCGATCAACCTCGCCGCGACGAAGGGTGCCGAGGCGCCACCGATCATGTCCCCGGCGGCTCCTGGCGCCGAGAAGGTTCGCAGGCCCAGCCCGGCCAATGCGCTCAAGAACCTTCGGGGTGGTGATCTATCGGAGCGGTTGGCGGCCTGTACCTGGCTGGCAGACCAGGAACCGGAGGCGGACGAACCGCTCCGTGCGGAGGTTGCCACGGCCCTGGAACAGCTCTTGAGACAGCCCAAGGACGAGGCGAGAGAGCCGAGCGTGGCCGCGCAAGCCCTGGTGCGATGGGCGACGATCGACAACCTCCCGGCCCTGGCTGTCTCGACGTGGTCCGACAACGTGTGGATCAGCAAGCCCGCGAAGGAAGCCCTCGACCGGCTCCAGGAACAGGCTGACCCCGCAACACGAAAAGCGATCGTCAACGCGATCGCACGGGGCCGTGACGAGGCTCGAATCGAGGCGATCGACCGCGCGGTGAAGACGGCCAAGGACGGCGCCCTGGCCCCGGGATCGCGCATCAATGCGCTCAAGAGACTGGCGCAAGAGCCGGTGGACCCGAACCTCCAGGATACCGTGGTTTCCGCGATGATGACCCTGCTCACCGATGCGAACACGGTCATTTGCGACAATGCCATCGCCGTGCTCGACGTCTGGGGCAAGCCGGGCGACCACCGCGCGCTCCTCGCGCTCCTCGACAACAAAATGCCGGCCGTGCGCTCCAAGGCCGTCAAGGCCCTGGCCAAGGTCAAGGATCCGGAGGTCATCGCTAAGATCGTGGCCCTGGCCGAGGAGCCCCGGATGCTGGGCGAGGTCCGGACGGCCGTTCGAAGCTACGGGGCCGAAGCGGAGCCAGCACTGCTAAACCTGCTGGAGAACGGCTCCGATCGAGCGCAAGTCGCGGCCTGCCAGATGCTGGAAACCGTCGGCACCGAGAAGTGCCTGCCCGCACTGCGCCAGGCCCAACAAAGCCCCAATTCGCGCATCCAGTCGGCGGCCCGCAGAGCGGTTCGGGCCCTGGAACAAAAGCTCGGCTTGCCGTCCAGCGAGACGCCGAAGCCGAAGCCGAAACGCAAGTCACGTCCGCAGTCGAATCCTCGCCAGGGCGGCACCCGATCGCCCAGCCGGGACAGCAGTGCTCAGCGTGATCCGGAGTCAGCCGCGCAACGCTAAAACAGTTCACACGGATACCTTGCAAGCTGTGGGGTGCGCTCGTTCGCCGTGACTCATGGCTTCGTTCCGGTTTTTCCGTCTTCCGCGAGTGAACCTTCCGATCTGGCGACTTCCATCCGGGGAGGCGGCCTCACTCGAGGTCGATTCGGGATCCTCGCTCCGATTGAGCTCGTCACGTCGCGAGACTTTTGTGGTAGAATCGACGTTTGTCCTACCCAGGTCTCAACCCGACTTCCCACGACACCTCGCGCGGAGCATCGGCGTTTCGCCCGAAGCATCGAGACCGAAGGAGTGGAGGCATCATGCGCATCCGGCTGGTGGCCTGCGTTTTGGTGGGGCTGATCGCCCTGGGCCTGGGTTTGGTCTTGCTGGCGAGTCTTCGACCCGGCTCCATTCCCATCCCGGCCGTGATTTCCGACTTCTTGGGCGACACCGAGACCGTCGAAGTGACGGAGTACAAGCCGCCCCAGGCCGGCACGGATGATGAGCTGGTTGATGACGAGCTCAGCACCAAGAACCCGGCGTTCGTCCCCGACCGGATCGACCGCAGGCCCGAAGGGGGCTGGCGAATCAATGCCAGTTCGGCCGTCCTTCGACTCGACACGCCGATGCTCAAGCCGGACTTCGACGCCGCTTTGCTCGTGCTGCGGCCGTCCTATGCCCAGGCCCTCGCCAGTGCGCCGTCCTCGATGAAGGTCTTGCCGTCGATCAACCTCATCGACGGCAAGGCGAAGCAATTCGACGATGGTCTGGTGGCGGCCCTGCACCTCGCCTATTACCAGGGGCGGAAACCCAACCTGGAAAGCCACGTCGCCTGGATTCAACGGCTGCACCAACGGATCGGGACTCGAAAGGCAGCCTCATCGTACCTGGAGGCCGGCCTTGGGATCGCCGGCGTGGATGTCGAGGGCGGCCAGCCCGATCAAAGGGCGTTCTGGCTCAATCGCTTCGAATCGGACCAGACCGGCTCGAAGCCGTTCGGCTTCTATACCTGGAGCGACGAGCTGACGCGCGTCTTCCGCTTCGTGAGGTTCTTCCAGCAGCCGATTTCCTCGACCGAGCCGGCCGTCATCAACGATCTGGGCCAGGCGATCCAGGCGGACCCGAAACTGCTGGCGGACTATCAGAAGTTGCATGCCTTCTATGCCAAGCTGACCAACCCGCGCGATGGCCAGACCCTCCTTGACGTGATCGAGAAGGGATCGGTCGACGGCACACAATCCATCGCGTTGTTTCCGAGCGCGCGGTCGCGCGAAACCGAGTTGTTCCGCCGGCTGTTTCCCAACGGCCTGGCGCCTGATACCGACCTGATGCACGCCTTGATCCGCGCGATCCGGGATGGGACGGTCAACCTGTCCCCCAGGCCCGACAGCGGCTGGTACGACCACCAGGTTTACGCCCTGGAAACGTTCCTATTGCCGCAAAGGGGAGAGGAACACGCGAAGCTTCTGCTGACCAAGGCCTACAAGAAGCGGATGCTCGAGGCGTTCGCGGCGCTCATCACCAAGCGGCGGGAGACACACTCCCGAGATCTTGCCGCGGCCAAGTCGGCGGAGCCTTTTCTGCCTCCGGTCGCCATCAAGCCCCGGCTGCGCGTCGAGCCTTGCCCGACCTACTTCCTGCGGATGGCCCGGTCGTACGACTTCCTCTTGAACGTCTTGCTCGCGAGCATCGGTGAAAAAGAACTGGCGTCGCTGCACGGCCTGAAAGAGGGCGGAGAACGCGGCAAGACCTTGCTCGAAGAGCTCCGATGGATGCGGGAGTTCTTCTACGGGCTCCATCTCCTCGAGCGCGGAAGACATTGGCATGGCTCCCCTCCTGCGTGGCGACGAGCCCGTCGATCGGGCCGCCTGCGAGGCTCAGGCTACCGCGTGGCTGGCCTCGTACGCCCAGGACGGCGATCTGAAGGTCGACACCCGTGTTTCGGTCCCGCTCTACTTTGACGTCCGGAGGCAGCGAACGCGTCTCTGGGCGACCGTCGGCGTGCGCCTGGCCAAGCTCGACGTCTCTTATGCCAGGCCGCCGAAGATCAAACCGGCGGAAAACGCCGGAGAATGGTCGGAGGTCGAACGGCATCAGCTCGAAGACGCGCTTTACCTCATCGCCGTGGATGAGTTTGCCGAAGTCGAGGTTCCGGGGTTGCAACCTCTCACGCGCAAGGAATTCCGCGACGTTTGCAACGCGCATCAGACCAAGGGCGAGATCGTCAAGGCACTGAGCGGCCGGCCGGATCACCTGGGCGAATAATGGAGTCGTAGGGTGGGTCGAGCCGCGATGGATCGCGGCGAGGCCCACCGAATGAGCTGTTCGGTGGGCCTCACGCCGCTGAGCGGCGTTCGACCCACCCTACTACAACCGGCTTCTCTTTCAGTCGTTCGCCTTCTTCTCGTGCGCGAGACTCGTCCCATCCCGCAGCAGCGGGATGTGTCCATCTTCAGCCGTAAGCGATAGAATGAAACTTGCTAATTGTCCCCGCTCGGCGCGACCTTTGGAGAGCGTCCCACAAGTGATGAATGCCTTCGGCTCCGCCTCGATCCCTGAAGCCAACGTGGCGCCCACGATGCTGCCGGTCTTGCCGGTCGTGACACCCGAGCGTCCACACCTGCCGGCCAGCCGGGCCGAGATGGAAGCACGGGGCTGGGATTCCCTGGATGTGGTGTTCGTCACCGGCGATGCGTACGTCGATCATCCGGCGTTCGCGATGGGGATCCTCGGCCGGGTGCTGGAGGCGGCCGGGTTCCGGGTCGCGATCCTGAGCCAGCCCGATTGGCGGAGCGCCGAGCCCTGGCGGCAGTTCGGCCGCCCCCGGCTGTTCTTCGGCATCAGCGCCGGCAACATGGACAGCATGATCAACCACTACACGGCGAACAAGAAGGTCCGCAACGACGACGCCTATTCGCCCGGCGGCCAGATCGGACTGCGGCCCGACCGTGCCACCATCCCCTACTCTCAGCGAGCCCGCGAGGCCTTTCCCGGCGTGCCGATCATCGCGGGTGGTGTCGAGGCCTCGCTCCGCCGTCTGGCCCATTATGACTACTGGAGCGATACCGTCCGGCGCGCGCATCATGCTCGACGCCAAGGCCGACCTGGTCGTCTTCGGCATGGGCGAGCATCAAATCGTGACCATCGCCCGGCGGCTCGCGGCCGGCGAGTCGGTGAAGGACCTTCGCGACCTGCGCGGCGTGGCCTACGCCCTGGGTGCCAGCGAATCGGTCCCCGAGGATGCGATCACCCTCCCCACTTATGAAGACGTGAAGGCGGATAAGCACCGGTTCGCCCTGGCGACCAAGATCATCCACCAGGAGACCAATCCGCTGAATGCCCGCCGCTTGGTCCAGTATCACGACCGTCAGGCGGTCGTCTGCAACCCGCCGCCGCTGCCGGTCAGCCAGGAGGATATGGACCGGATCTATGGCCTAGCCTACACGCGGAAGCCCCATCCGATGTACAAGGCGCAGAAGATCCCCGCCTATGAGGTCGTGAAGGACTCGGTTACGATCATGCGCGGGTGTTTCGGTGGCTGCACGTTCTGCTCGATCACGGCGCACCAGGGGCGAACGATCCAGTCGCGGTCGCAGGAATCGATCCTGGACGAGTTGAATCGGATGGGACAGGATCCCCAGTTCTCGGGGGTCGTCTCCGACATCGGCGGCCCGACGGCGAATATGTACCAGATGCGCTGCACGCGGCCCGAGGTCGAGGCGCGGTGCAAGCGGCTGTCGTGCGTTCACCCCAAGGTCTGCAAGCTGCTCGGCACCGACCACGGCCCGCTGATCGACTTGATGAAGAAGAGCCGCGATGTGCCGGGGATCGACAAGGTCCTCGTCGCGTCGGGGATCCGGATGGACCTGGCGCAGCGGTCGCCGGAATACCTCGCGGAACTAGCCCGGCACCACGTCGGCGGCCATCTCAAAGTCGCCCCCGAGCACACCGATTCCGAACGTGCTGCGCCTCATGAAGAAGCCCGACTCGGACGATTTCCGCGGGTTTGCCGAGGCGTTCCAGCAGGCCAGCCAGCGGGCGGGCAAGAAACAGTACGTCGTGCCGTATTTCATCGCCTCGCACCCGGGCAGCGACCTGAACGCGATGATCGACCTGGCGGTCTTCCTCAAGCGGAACGGCTATCGGCCCGACCAGGTCCAGGACTTCATCCCGGCGCCTTTTGATATTGCCACGTGCATGTTTCACACGGGGCTCGACCCATTCACAGGGCAAGAGGTTTATATCGCAAAAGGCTTGCGGGATAGGAAGATGCAGCGGGCGCTGATGCAGTTCTTCAAGCCCGAGAACTATTTCATGGTGCGGGAGGCTTTGCTCAAGGCGGGGCGTGGCGACCTCATCGGAAGCGGGTGCGACTGCCTGATCCCGGCTCAGCCGCCGCGTCAAGCGGTCGAGGCGCGGAGGCGGCAGGCGAATGGGACGGTAGCCGAAGGCGACCATTACCACTCCATCGCCAACCCGGCGAAGGGCGAGCCGGTCGGCGAGCGGGGCTTGCCGAATCAAGGCTACCGGCCCGGCCGGAAGTTGGCGCGCCGTCAGGACAAGAAGCGTCAACGGAATGGCGGGGGTTCAGGCCTGAGTTAGCTGCGATACAAGGACAGCATTCCTCCGATCAATTGGTGCAATATGGCAAACGATCTGCGGACTGGTTCGGAAGTCGGGAGAACAAAGGACGGACAACGCGGTCGATGATCTGAAATGCGACATTCTGATCTTCTTTGCCACGCAAACAGAGCGCGAGCAACTTGAGAGGGGTGCCACCGAGATCGGGCTTCCCTTCGAGGAAAGAAACGACGCGCGTGTAGGCACATATTTCACGCTGGGAACGATTGGCCCGAACCGTGTGCGAGCGGTCAGGACACGTATGGGACCTTTCTTCCATCGGGATCTGCCTCACAGGCTATCGTCCGACGTGCCGCAAGCTCAGCGACATCGATTATCCAGGTGGGTATGGCGTTCGGGATCGATCGCAAGGCACAGAAGCACGGAGACTTACTGGTTTCGCGATGGATATTTCCCTACGACTACCGCATGATCGACCAAGTGGCTGGTCGAGGAGGCCAGCCTGATCGCTACGTCATCGATTACCGAGAAACCAAGCGATTCCTCCCGAAGCAGTCGCTTCTCAACCTGTTCAAACGAGAGCGCAGCGAGGGTGATCACGAGTTCACGACCCACTTCGGAGGCATCGTGTCGGGCGGCTCTCGAATCTTCAGCCAACTCTACTGGCGGGAGTTGTTGGTTGCGGTCACGGGTGGTCAGGGCCCTGGCGGCTACGTAGGTGGCGAGATGGAAGGAGTCGGCTTGCTGGCAGTCAGCAAGAAATCCGAACCGGTATGGGCTATTGTGAAAGGGATCTCCGATTTCGCGGATGACCAACGACACGATGAGATCGAGGCCAAGAGGCCGGAAGCGTGCCTGATTGCCGTTCGATTCGTCCTTGCGGCGCTTCAGAGAGCAGACAAAGGACTTACCGAGTGAATGGGGCTGGATCATGTCTGACCTGGATAGCTACTTCAAGATCGACAAGAGGGAGCGTGACAGCCATCCGCTCATCCGCCTCCTTGACGTGCATCAAGGAAGGCCGGAGTTCGGCGCAGCGAAGGTCCAGATAATCCGGCCGCGTGCTGCGCTGGGATTCGAGCCTGCGCAGTTGTCTCTTCAGTTCTTCAACAAGGAGAGTCAAATATATGATTATAATATCGAGCTTTGGGACGCCGAGTTGAACGACGCTCTTGTCGATCGCAAGATTCGCGCGACCGACGAGTCCAACGAGATCCAGCGCTTCGGATTGGGCTTGGCCGCTGCGCTCCAACATCGTGAAACGCGTTACGGTGACGGTTTCTTTAACGCTGTCCTGATGCTTGTTGTCGACCAGAGTCCGTTTGCCAAGATGGACCCGGTACGGCAGTTGAGGCCGTACATTTCAACGAATAGGCCCTATGAGCGAGGCCATGCCGCTGAAGACTGCAGCGTGATGATCCAAGCAACACTGCAAGATCGCTGGCTCGAACTGCGCAGGAAGCTCGATTACGACAAGACGGACGCTGAGCGAATCCTGGCGGGGGCTCTCGCTTATTACCTCGATGAGCGATTCAGCATCACCGACGGACGCAAGCTCGGATGGCTGAGGGCATAGTGATCATCCGGAGCAGTGTCTCCTAGATTTTGCTCTTGATGCAGTTGATCAGTGATATCGCCACGTGCAATGGATCGCACGGGGCTCGACCCGTTCACGGGGCAGGAGGTCCACGTCGCAAAGCACCTGAGGGACCGGAAGCTCCAGCGGGCGTTGATGCAGTTCTTCAAGCCCGAGAACTCTTTCATGGTGCGGGAGGCCCTACTCAAAGCCGGTCGAACAGAACCTGATTGGCACGGGTTGTGACCGCCTGATCCCGATGCAGCCGCCGAAGGCCGCCCTACGTGCGCGGATGGAGTAGGCAAACGAATCGTTGGGTGAGGGTAAGTACGTCCACCAGATCTCTGCCCAGCAATCGACCGGTTACCGGCCAGGCCGAAAGTCACACCAGAGGCGGCAAGAAATGCGAAAGAAGAAACCCGGCCTGTGACCTGGAGTCACGAATCGCTTACGAACAAGAGATCGATCACTCAACTCAGGGTTCGCTGCCATCGCCGAGCAGTGGGGACGTGACGTTCGGCAACTAAAACTATTTGCGCGAAGGCGGCACTTTGTGCGTTTGCTCCCCATATTCGGAATCTGTGTCGTCCTGAGCTTCGTCGTCTGGGGGACCATCGCGGCGCAATACTTCTGGCCGGCACTTCGCCTCCTGCCACGGAGCCGCGCCCTGCGGTTGCTGCTCCTCGTTCACAGCTTTCGGTTCATCGGCTTGGCCTTCCTGGTACCCGGCGTAGTCTCGCCAGACTTACCGGCCGAGTTCGCACGCCCGGCGGCGTACGGTGATCTCATCGCCGCGGTCCTCGCGCTGGTCGCTCTTGCGGGGCTGGCGAGTAAGTTCGGGATCGGCTTGGTCTGGGTGTTCAACCTTTGGGGGGTTGCGGATCTGCTCTACGCCTTTTATCAGGGTCTGATCGGTGTCAGGATCAAGCCAGGCCAATTGGGGGCTGCTTTTTTCATCCCGACCGTTGCGGTGCCAATGCTCTTTGTTACGCACGTCCTGATATTCCGGCTCTTGATGCGAGGCGACGGTGAAGCCGCTTCGCAAGATCCGAACTCCCTCGCCGAGAACAAAAGTCCGACAAGAAGGTAGGGCGTGTTTCGTAGACCCTTTGGGGGAGCCGAAATGACGAAAAGAACTTCTCCGGCGGTTCGCCGCGTCAAAGGCGGTGCCCGCGCGGAAGCATCGCTTTACGAGCGCATTGGCGCCGAAAAGGTGGAGCGTTTGGTCGCCGCATTCTATGCGCGTGTGGATAGTGATCCAGTCATCCGCCCGCTCTACGGCAAGACGCTCACCTGCGCGATACATGCCCTGACCGCCTTCATGACAACCTGGTTGGGCGGACCTCCCGTCTACGACCTTCGTGGCGCCCGGCTCCGCCGCCGGCACCTGCCGTTCGCCATCGACGCCCGGGCGCGTGACGCCTGGCTTGCCAACATGAAGGCGGCCGTCCAAGAGGTGGGAATCCCGGCCGCGGAGGCGGGTCTGCTCCTGGCACACCTTGACTTTGGCGCCAGGGCGCTCGTAAACACGGGCGAGACGCCAGAGAAGGTGCCCTGCCCGGGTGGAACCGACCGTCTCGACCCGCGGCTGGCGGAACAGTGGAACCGGATGTCGGAGGCCGAGGACCTCTTCGACGCAGTCTCGCGCGGCGATCTTGCTCTTCTGCGGTCCATGCTACCTCTGCGCTTGGTGCCGCATGCGGTACTCGTGAGCCACGCACTCGCCGACTGGCTCGATCCGACGGGTCGTGCGGACCGACGCTTCGGCCGCCGGCCCAAACAGGTGAAACCGCTCGACGTGATCGAGAGTCTGCTCGCGCACCGCAACCTCGACTGCGACCCCGATGAGGGAAATGAACTGAATCGCTTTCGCCACCTTCAGGCGATGATGGAGGCGTACACCGGTGTATCTCGGTTGATCGGACCGGATTCGCCCCTCCACGCGACCTTGCGGGCGGCGACACGCGACCGGTTCATCGCGGAGGTCGAGCGCGACCGCTCGTGCGTGCGGTTGCTGGGTTTGCGCGGCCAAACCTTGCTCCACGACGCCGCGATGGTCGGCGAGGCCGAGCTGGCAGCGGTGCTCATTCGCTCGGGGGCCGACCCCGAGGCCAGGGAGGCGGAGGGCCACTCGCCGCTCCACCGCGCCTCGTCGGGGGAAGTGGCCCGCGTGCTTCTCGCCGCCGGCGCGACCGTTGATGTCGCGAGCGGTCCCACGCGGGGGACGGCGTTGCACCAAGCCGCACGCCGGGGCTACGTTTCGGTCGCGCAGGCATTGCTCGACCATGGCGCAACCATTGACGCGCGCGACGCCAAGAAGGAGACACCATTGCGCCGGGCCGTCAACTGCCGGCAGATTGAGATCGTCCGGCTTCTCGTTCGACACGGGGCCGATCCGCACGCGGCGGACCGCCGCGGGGTGACACCGCTCGACATGGCTCGGACCGCCGAGATGAAACATGCCATGGCCGACGCCGGAGCATGATATTGTTCTTGATGTGGTTCGCCAGCGGCATCGCCACGGCACTTTATCATACAGGGTTAGACCCGAATGGCACTAGCTTAGGGCGCAACCTTTTTCTATCATACGACTTATAACTCCCCCCTCGGCGGCCGCTCCCGAGAGCATGCGGATATGTAACAAACGACATTCGGCTTTAAGGAAAGCATATTCCGGATTCATGATATTTTGATCAATTGTGCGAACTTTGCGATCAAGGTCGTGATTCTCGACGTAAATCTAGACAGAATATGGGGTTTCGCTTAAGCTAGCGCCATTCGTCGGATCGTCCGAAGCATCCAGTAAGTGACTTCGCGGCTCGACGTGATCTGTGCGTTTGTCACCCTCGACTTGTGAACGGTGACCCTCAAGTCGGAGATCGGTCCCTGCTCGCCTTACATTTGTAGAACCAGCCCCGCAAGCCTGTCACATTTCGATGGCAGGACCCCCATGATGGTCCATGGACGCCCGCCTGTTGCTGGGCGGCGAAAACGAGGACTTCCCCGGGCACGACGGGCACGCCCGATCTCGGCGTCTATATCATCGTTGCACGACCCGGGGAGGTCCATCGCCTCGCGGTTCACCCGCACTCTGACCATCCTGGATTCGCCCCGACGCGGGGTGACGCCCCTGAAGTCTTCAAGGGCCGGGCGATCCATGCCCGAGGTGCCCATTCTCGCTGCTCCGCAATACGGATGCCGGACTGATGCCCCCTCTTACCACAGGCTGCCGGGCGCGTCAAGGATCAAAATATCGGAATCCACATGCCTGCTTGGTGTCAAAGTGACGCAGCCGTGGCCGAGTGCCAGCGATTCTCCCCCAGAATCGAATGTCACTCGGCCGTCGGCCGAGGCCAGGCCCATCGGACTCCTCCCATCGCTTGGTGGCGACCGACGGACAACGCCATCGTCGCATGCGGCCGATCCGAGGGGGCCGCCTCGCGGCCCCGTTTGGTCCAGGAGGGGGCGGAACTGCGGGCCCGACTTGATGGGTAATCTCGAACTCACCGGTTCCGTCCGCCGTTCACCGGCCGGGCCGGGTAAACGATGGCAAGCACTTCGCTCATGACCTCCTCCCTTGCTCCACGCACTCCTTCGCGACGAGTGGATCAGTGGCCTCCGGGCGTTCCCACATGCGAAAGCCGCCGAGGAACGCATTGGCGTTGTCGCCTGCTCGGCACCCCGGGGGCAGCGTTTTGAGTTTCTTCGCCTCGCCTCCGCCAAGCACGACGTCGTCGGGGTGCAGGGCGGCGATCAAACGAGCCACGACGAACGCGACGTGCCGTTTCCACTTCTTCTTGCCGAGCCGCTCAAGCCCGCGGAGGCCCAAGTAGTCTTCCAAGGTCCCCTTCTTGTAGGAGAGATGGGCCAGTTCCATCGGCCACACTGCACCGTCCGCGATGAGAGCGGACCCGAGCCCCGTTCCCAACCCAAGGAAGAGCATCAGGCCACCCTGGTGACTGCCGAGAGCTTGCATGGCCGCATCATTCATGACTTTCACCGGGCATCCAAAAGCGGACTGGAAATCAAACCCAACCCAGCCCGGAGCGAGATTATGTGGCTCCAAGGTAATCCGCCCGTGGCGAACCAGCCCTGGGTAGCCAATCGAGACCACGTCATACTTCCAATCCGCGGCAAGATCCTTGACTCCGGTGACCACCTGCTGGGGCGTCATCGTCGGTCCGGAGGGGAACCGCCGACGCTCACCTTGCCCGCTGACGAGGATCTTGACGCCAGTCCCGCCGATATCAACTGCCAATACGTTCATAGTTTTGGTCATACGACGTTGCTCCACTGGGTCAGAGCCCGCAATTCGCGCTGATTTTGCCTCGAGTCCTCGGCTGGCCGCTTTCGCTCGGTGATATCGAGGATCGAAGCCGGAACGTAGGAATGGGCGCACCTCCGGACCGGGTTCAGTCCGTTCCCCACCGGAAACTCATTCCCGTCCTTTCACCACCCGAAAAGCTCCCGTCTCGTACCCATGGGACGGCCAGGGGTGAAACCATAAAACCGTCTCTCCGGACGAGGTGCAGATCACGGAACCGTTCCCGGCACGAGCAATTCCAGTTGGTTCCCGATCAGCTCCTCTTGAATCTAACCGAATCGGTCTGGGTCTGACCGATTCTCATTTCACTTCTGGGCCATCAGCCGAGCCAAGGGGCGGGTCAGGGCGATGTTCTCCCACACGATCTTGAGCATCACCGTCAAGGGCACGGCCAGCACCATCCCGACCACGCCCCAGCACAGGCCCCAGAAGGTCAGCGCGACCAGCACCACCACCGGGCTGAGGTCCACGGCCTGGGCCGTCAGCCGCGGCTCGACGATGTTGTTCGTCACGGCCTGGACCAGCACCAGAAGCCCGAGGACTGCAAGGGGTCGCGAGATCGGCTCCAGCTCAAGGAACGCCAGCAAGACCGGTAGCACCAAGGCGACCAGACTGCCAACGTAGGGGATGAAGTTGCCGACGAAGGCCAGCACGCCCCACATGTCGGGGAACGGCACCCCGAACGCCCAGAGGATGGCCCAGACGGGGAGTGCCGTCACGAGGCTGGCGAGCGCCTTGGCCCGCAGGTACGAGACCATCGCGCGGTTGATTGACTCGAGGATCCCGAGCATGCGATCGGCCTGTTCCGGGGCGAAACCGGCCCGGACCCGCCTCGGGAACTGCCGGGCTTCGATCAGCAGGAAGATCAGATAGAGCGCGGCGACCAGGGCCTCGGCTAGGAAACCCGCCGCGGCGTTGACCAGGCTGGAGGCAATCGTCTTGAGCCGCGCCGCGGTATCCGCGCCGGCCCGGTCCGCATCCGAGGCCAGCTCGAAGACCCAGGCAGGCAAGTGGTCCCGGCCCCAGGTGCGGATGCCCTCGACGAGTCCCCTGGCCCGGTCGATCAGGCGGGGCAATTCCGCCCTGAGGTCGACGAGATTCCCGTAGAGGAGCACGGCCATCCCGAGGACCGCGACCGCCGTCAGCAGGGCCAGTAACGGCCCGGCGAGCCTGGAGGGCACCCACTGGCTCACGCGATGATGGACCGGCAAGATCGTATAGAGCAGAAACACCGCCAGGACCAGCGGACGGAGCAGCGGGGCCAGTTCCTTGAGCAAATACCAGCCTCCGACAGCACACATTACGGCCGCGGCCAGCGCGTAGAGCGGGATCAGCTCGCGCCGCAACCGAGCCAAGTGGCCGTCCGCGACATTCCCGGGTTGATCCATTCGGTCGCTCCCTCACCGGAAGACCGACGACCCTGCCCTGTGGAAGGGACGCGGACAGTTCACGTCGATCAAGCAGGCAAACCGAGCATGCCCAGGTGATGGCCGGCGATGGGTTCGAGCACTCTATCCTCGCGCGGCTGGAAGCGCTCACGCTTCGCCAAGGCGTCCTCGCCGCGCAGGACGACCCAGAAACGGCCTTCGCGCTCAGGCAGGATCGCACCCCCCATCCACAGAGCGGCTCATGACCGGCTTCGTGGTGGTGATCATGGAGTTGTCCCTGCCCTCCTCTCGATCTCGCGCGGGTTTGCGACCCATGGACGGCCAGTGTGTCATCTCGCGATGGGGACGTAAAGGCGGTCCTCCAGAAGTTCTCGATCCGATCGCGACGGCTTGGCCGGCGAAGATAAACGCCAGGGATTTGACGTGGCCCCATCCAAGCTGGTAGCAAGGATGCGATCTCAACCCTCTTGCGCACGTCGGTCGGATCGACGAATGGCACTAGCTTAGGCGCAAGGCATTACTGATAAATTACTTGTGTCATTGGCTGCCGGGATTATGGCAGGCAGCTAAAAATTGTGTTAATTTTATTATTTGTTGATTATACGGGAAACATAGGACTTCCGATGGAGACCCCGAGGATGAAGTGCAAGGGGCAAGGAAAACCCGTCTACACAAGTCCAAGTCCGATCACAATTTGCGCCTAAGCTAGTGCCATTCGGGTTAGACCCCTTCACCGGTGAGGAGGTCTATGTTGCTAAAGGCTTGCAGGACAGGAAGATGCAGCGGGCATTGATGCAGTTCCTCAAGCCCGAGAATTATTTCATGGTGCGGGAGGCGCTGCTCAAGGCGGGGCGTGGAGACCTCATCGGCAACAGGTGCGACTGCCTGATCCTGGCTCATCCGCCGCATCAAGCGATCGAGGCACGGAGGCGACAGGCGAATGGGACAGCCGACGGCGAGTATGTCCACCGGATCCCGAAGCCAGAATCCAGCAAGGAGTACCGACCGGGGCGCAAGACCGCGCGCCGTCATGACAAGAAGCGCAAAGGACAGCCGACGGTTCAAGCCCGCGACCGTAGCCAACAGAGGAACGCCCGATCAAACGCCTCGGGCTCGTCCGGGGCGATCGGCGACTCCGCCAGCACGCGGCCTCACAACGTCAGTCGATGTGACCGACGCGCGCGATGTTGCGGCCCTCGGAACATCCGGAACCTCTGCTCTGAGCATTGGCAGTGGGTTCCGAGTTGACTAAAATGGGCAATCGACACATTGCCATCGTTGATCGAGAATAGCCATAACCCCGCGGTTTCCGATCGTCCTGGCCGATGGCAATCGCCTCGAGCAGGATTCTCAGGCCTTTCCATTGGGGAGAGAGACGCGCGGAGAGGTCGATGGAAGCGACAGACCAGAACGGCCCCCGTCTGTTGAACGCGATCACGCCGCGCAACCTCCTGTCGTTCGGACCGGATAGCGAGCCGTTGGAGTTGAATGGCCTCAACGTCCTGATCGGGCCGAATGGCTCCGGGAAGTCCAATCTGCTGGAAGCCATTGCGCTGCTCCGCACATGCCCGAATCGTGAGGGATTCCGGCCGGTGATCGCCCGCGGTGGGGGTATCGGCGAGTGGATCTGGAAGGGCCGGCCGAACGAGCCGGCCTCTGTGGAAGCGATCGTGGCTCGCCCCGACGGCTCGCCGTTGCGGCATAGCGTGGCCTTGCGGAAGGAGCAGCAGTCGTTCCGGCTTGAGGACGAGCGGATCGAGAACGACCGGCCGGCCAAGGGCAAGAGTAAGCCGTACCTGTTTTACCACTATGGCCACGGCCGGCCGGTGATCAACACCGTCAGCGGCAAGAAACGGCAATTGAACCGGGACGACGTCGCGACGGACGCATCCATCTTGGCACAGCGGCAGGACCCGGAAAGCTTCCCGGAAATCACCCGCCTGGCGACCGTCTATGATCGCATTCGGCTGTACCGGGAGTGGGCGTTCGGCCGGAACACGGTATTTCGTGAGCCGCAGAAGTCCGACTTGCGCACCGACCGTTTGGATGAGGATTTCTCAAACCTCGGCATGTTCCTCAACCGCCTGCGGCGACAGCCGAAGACGAAGGCGGCCCTGCTCGCCGGCCTGGCGAACCTCTACGAAGGGCTGACCGATTTCGACCTGAGCGTCGAGGGCGGCACGGTCCAGGTGTTCTTCACGGAGGGCGACTTTTCGATCCCGGCGACGCGGCTGTCGGACGGCACCCTCCGTTATCTGTGCCTGCTGGCGATCCTGTGCGACCCGGAGCCGCCGCCGCTGATCGGCATCGAGGAGCCGGAACTCGGGCTGCACCCGGACATCTTGCCGAAAGTTGCCGACTTACTGAAGGCCGCGTCGGAACGGACCCAGCTCATCGTGACGACGCACTCGGAAATCCTGGTGGACGCCCTCACGGAGCGGCCGGGTGCGGTCGTCGTGTGCGAAAAGTACGAGGGGCAAACGACGCTGCGTCGGCCCGACGCGGACGCTCTGGCGGTCTGGTTGGAGAAATACCGCCTCGGCCGGCTGTGGATGGACGGCCAACTGGGGGGAACCCGCTGGTGAGCACGATCTATCTGGAAGGGGGCGGCGACTCCTCCCAGCTCAAGATTCGCTGCCGCGAAGGGTTCCGCAAGCTCCTGGCGAAATGTGGCTTCGCCGGGCGGATGCCGAACCTTGTCGCCTGCGGCGGGCGGGGCGCCGCGTTCGACCACTTCAAGACCGCTCACGAGATCGCTTTCGACGGCGAGTATGTGGCGCTTCTCGTTGATAGTGAAGACCCAATGGACGACATCGAGGCGGCATGGGTTCACCTGAAAGCCCGGGACGGCTGGGACCAGCCGCTCGGCGCGAGTGAAGCACAAGCCCTGCTGATGACGACATGCATGGAGACCTGGATTATCGTTGACCGGGCGGCTCTGGCCCGGTACTACGGCCAGAAACTGCGAACGTCGGCCCTGCCGCCGCTCGTGAACGTCGAATCACGGGCGCGTCACGACGTTCAGACCAGGTTGGTCAATGCGACAGAGAAGTGCTCGAACGCCTATGCCAAGGGTAAGAGGTCGTTTGAAGTCCTGGGCGAGCTCGACCCGGAGGCGCTCAAGCTCCACTTGCCCAGCTCTGTCCGCATGGTGCGCATTCTGAACAAGAGTTTATGAGCGCGTCCGACACCAAAGTCTCATCGTGCGCCATCGACTTGCCGCCGATTGAGTCGTCTATGGCCTGTGAAACCAGCAACGGCGTCGATATGCTGACCGGGCTGAATATGCTGACCGGGCCTTGATATGCTGACGGGCTGGTCAGGCCAATCACCAGTTCGGCAGCAGGACGGTCAGTTACCACCCGCCGCGCCACATCGGCTTCGGCTTCGGCTGCGACTTCTGAACGGGGGCCTCATGAGCGATCACCCGACGGCGCTGGGCGGCACGTGCAGCGCCCGATTCGCCCCCCTGCGCGAGCTGTTCGCAGCCAAGCTCGAGTCGGGTGAAGACCTCGGCGCCTCGCTCGTCGTCAATATCGACGGCGAGGTGGTGGTCGACCTGTGGGGCGGCTGGGCCGACGAGGCCCGCACCGTGCCGTGGGCCGAGAACACGATCACCTGCGTCTTCTCCACCACCAAGACGATGACCTCGCTCGCCGCGCTCGTGCTGGTCGACCGCGGCGAGCTGGACCTCGACGCGAACGTCGCCGCGTACTGGCCCGAGTTCGCGGCCCGGGGCAAGGCGGGGATCAAGGTTCGCCAACTACTGTCGCACACCTCGGGCGTCTCGGGCTGGGACCAGCCGGTCATCCATCGAAGACCTGTACGACTGGGACAAGTCAACCGCCATGCTGGCCGCGCAGGCGCCCTGGTGGGAACCCGGGACGGGCTCGGGCTACCACGCGATGACCTTCGGCCACCTGATCGGCGAAGTGATCCGACGCATCACCGGTCAGCGCCTGGGCGAGTTCTTTGCCGCACACATTGCGGGGCCGCTGGGCGCCGACTTCCACATCGGCCTGGCGCCCTCGGAATTCCACCGCGTCGCCAACCTGGTCTCGTGGCCGCCGCAGCCAATCGACCTGCCCCAGCTCGACCCCAACGGCCCGGCGTACAAGACCTTCACCGGTCCGCCCCTGGACAGGAACATCGAACAGAGCTGGACCGAGCGCTGGCGGCGCCGACATCGGCGCGGCCAACGGCCACGGCAACGCCCGCTCGGTGGCGCGCATCCAGTCGGCGATGGCCTGCGGCGGCGAAGTCGATGGCATCCGGTTGCTCTCGCCGAGGACGATCAATCGGATCTTCGAAGTGCAAAGCCACACGGTCGACCTCGTGCTCAGCATACCGCTCAAGATCGGCGTCGGTTATGGCCTGCCCTGGCCGGAGGTGCTGCCCTTCGTCCCGGAAGGCCGGGTGTGTTTCGGCAGCGGCGCGGGCGGCTCAATGGTGATCGCCGACGCGGATCGCCGCCTGACCGTCGCCTACGTGATGAACAAGATGTCGCCGGGCCCGATCGTTACGCCCATCGCGGCGGCGCTGGTCGAGCGGGTGTACGACATCGTGAATTGCTAAAGCAATACGAAACAATAACTTGAGCAAAATGGTATTGTGGTCTTTCGCGGATTCGACGATCGTGGCCGCATGCCAGACACAACGACGCGACCGCCCCGGCCGGAAGTCGGCACGTCGCCAGCCGAGCAAGGGAATGAAGGGAGCGAACCCAGGGCGGCGCGCCGAGCCCCGTAAGTGAGAAAGGGCCTTCGATGCCACTGCTGGACCACTTCAACCCGCCTCTGAACCGAACGCACCCCTGGCGTAGTTTCCACGGGGCCTGGGCCGCGGCCATGGCCCGACTGCTCAACCAGGGTGTCTTGCCCTCGGGCTATTACGCCGTCCCCCTCGTTGATCGCGACGGTCCCATCGAGATCGACGTGGCCGCGCTGCGCGAACAGGGGGCACCTGTGCCCGCGAGCGGTACGGCCGGGCCGCAGACGTGGGTGGCGCCGGCCCCGGCCCTCGCGGTCGACGTCGATTTGCCCGCGGTCGATGGTGTCGAGGTCCAGGTGTTTGCCGACGACGGCGATCCGCGGCTTGCTGCCGCGATTGAGTTGCTCAGTCCGCGGAACACGGACCGCCCCGCGGCTCGGCAGGCTTTCGCGGTCCAGTGTGTGGGCTACCTTCAGCAGGGGAGTAGTGTCGTGGTCGTGGACACCGTCACCACGCGACAGAGCTGACCTGAACGGCACCATCCTGTCCCTCCTCGGGGTCGATGTCAGCGCGGCCTTGCTGCCAGTCTCAGGCCTCTCGGCGGTTTCCTACCGAGTCGTGGGCCGTGAGGAGGAGCCGCAACAACTTCAGGTATGGCCGGCGCCGCTCGCGCTGGCTCAGCCCCTGCCGACCCTCCCCATATGGATCGCCTCCGACTTCTCCGTGCCCTTCGATCTGGAAGCCAGCTACCAGATGACCTGTACGGACCTCCGCATCCGTCAAGCGGGGTGATGCGGAGAAGACCTGTGCGACCACGCTCTGCGCCGCCCTGAGGTCGATTCCGCCGCCCTTCGCCTGCATCTTGCTGCGGAATCGGATATAACTGCAAGCCCTGGGAGCGATGCAACCTCGTGATATCGCGTCAGGGCCGATAGAGATAACCGTGGGTATTCCGGGCCCCGTGACCGGCTCCGATGAACGATACGGAACGACGTGCAAAATAGGAGACCCCTCGTCGAACACCACCGATCTCACCGCGGCGGGTGCGGCAAACCTGGGGAGTGCGACGATCCGACCCGCGCCTCTTCCCCCTCCGTTCGGGCCAATTTGGTCATTCGAGTAACCCAGTCTTCCGAATTTTTGGATTTTTTTATCTCCCTCTGTGACCGAGAGTTCCGGAGCCAATCGCCCCGGAATCCGCGATAGGTGCATTAACGAATCCTCAAACCTGCGGTATCCTATAATAATAGAGACCATGTGTGACCGTCAGCGACAGGAAACCCAGGCAGCGAGCAACGGGGCTGTGCCGCGTGCGGCCGGGCCCGGCACAGCGATTTCGGGACTCGGCCCGAACTCGCTGGGGGCCATGGGGATCGGAGAGGGCGCCGCGGCCAAAAGTGATCACCGAGTGCCAATTTGTGCCACAATTCTCGGCAAGTCTGGCCCTCCTCCCAGCCGGCCCCGCCCAGAACCCCCGCCGGATCCGGACGTCCCGCCGGTCCTGAGTAGGGACTCCCCTCGTCCTTCGTTTCCTTCATGACCTTCTGTTCGGGATCCGGACGTCCCGCCGGTCCTGAGTAGGGACTCTCAGAATGGGTCAAAGCCATCGCCCCAGACGGTGCGGTGGTGATCGCCGAGGACTCTCCAAAACAGCCAACCAATCGACATCGCAGAGCAACCGGTCGAGACCGGGCGGGCCGGACGGAGCCGGGAAAGGCTCCCGGCTACCGGCCGCACCGCAAGTCATCCAGGAACCCGCGGCAGCCCCGATGAAACGACGCAATCCTCCCTCGACAGGCCGTCATCGCGTTACGCCCGACCGAAAGCCGTCGGCACCACCGCAACCCAACCCAAAGCCGAGCCGCCGCGCGCCAACGATCCGCCCCACGGTCGCGCCGGCTGCCGAGCTGGCCGCCACGATCGCGCCGATGGTCCTGCGCACCGTCGTCCACGATCGCTTCCGGCTGGCCCCGGCCATGGCTGCGGCGCTCGAGGGTCGGGACAAGATCCGCAACGCCAAGGACCGCGCGGGGATCACCCGGAGTCTCCGCGCGCTCTTGCGATGGTGGGGCTGGATCGAGCCTCTCCACCTGCACCGGCCGGAGGAACAGCTCCTGCTGGCCTCGTTGCTCGACTCTCCCGATCTGGGCGCCTTCGCCCGGGTCTGGGCCGAACGCATCCGGCGGCCCGTCGATAGCCTCGTGCCGGTCGGCGATGCCCCGAGCTGGACTGCCCGCGCTGAGGGCTTGAAGCGATGGCTGGGAGGCCGAGTCGCCAACGCCGACCCCTGGCGGCTCTTCCCTGACTGGATCCGAGATCAGCTCCCCGTCCCGCCCGGTGACGAAACCCCCAAGGCCCGCCGGCTCGAATTCCTCGCCACGCTCCAGATGCACGCGCCCACCTGGGTGGGCGTGCGTGCCGGTGATGAGAAGGCGATCTGGGGCGAGCTCCGAGACGCGGGGTGGAAACCCTGGATTCATCGCCGGTTGACAAGCGCGGCCAAGCTTCCGCCGGATACCGGCCTGACCAGCCTGGCGGCGTTTCAATCGGGGCGACTCGTCGAGCAGGACCTGGCCTCACAACTCGTCGGCCTGGCGTGCGACCCGGACCCCGGCGAGCGTTGGTGGGATGTCCGCGGCGAGGCCGATAACGGGCTCTATTCCTGGCACCTCGCCGCCATTATGAGTGGCAGGGGTTCCGTCGTGTGCACCTTCGAGGCCGAGCGCCGGCGCCATCAGACAGCCTTGCGTTTGAGGGAGAGCCATTTTCACAACATCACGACCAAGGTCTGGGACGGCCATCATCCGGTCGGCAAGGCCGCCAGCTTCGACGGCGTGCTCTTCGACGCACCGAGCTCGGGCGTCGGCACCTGGCGCCGTCATCCCGATGCGCGCTGGACCGTCGGCCTGAACGATCTCGCACCGTTCGCCGCGCGACAGCGCGAGGCCCTTGGCAAGCTAAGCTCCCGCGTCCGGCCGGGCGGGACCTTGATCTATACCGTTGCCACATTGACCCGGGCCGAGACGACCGGCGTGGTCAACGCTTTCCTTGCCGATCACCCCGAGTTCCACTTGCAACCGTTTCCGAATCCACTCGGGGACGGCTCGACCAACGGTACCCTCGCCATCTGGCCCCACCTGCATGACTGCGACGCCCGGTTCATCGCGCGCATGATCCGCGGCTAATCGATGAAGGAGCGTGTCCATGATCCCCTTGCAATTGCGGACGACCTCCGTGGTCCTTGTCTTGATGGCCGCGACCACTCCGACCCTCTCGGCGGTCGAGCCGACGGTCGACCTCTCCGGTTATCGCCCCGACAGCGGTGTTTCCATCGAGCATCAGGACGGTCAGCTCCGGATTTCGTGGCCGCTGGGACCAGCGTCACGCTCTGAAGCGCGCGGCCATCTGGTGCTGGAACTCCAGCAGGGCCGTCCGCTGATCCGTTCGATAGGAACCGCCGAGGCCGGGGCTCCCATGGTGTCCGTGCTGGAGGATGTCGATCCGGTGACGTATCTGCTCGTCGGCACCCGCCAGGCTCCGGCCGGCCGGCCTCCGGAGATGAGCGTCTTCAACGTCTTCTTCGATTCGCCGGCCAGACGGCCGTTTCAAACCCACCGGTCGAAGATCGACCTCAAGCGCGTCCGCGTGACCAGTCATGGGCGCCGCGCCACGGTGGCGATGGGTGAGGTCCACGTCGGACCATTCTCGGGCGAGCTGCAATTCACGGTGTATCCGTTCGCTCCGTTGCTGCACGTCGAAACCGTCGTCCATACCGGGGAAGAGCGTCGGGCGATCCTCTACGACGCCGGCCTGGCGTTCTCGGCACCGAGCCATACGGTTAGCTTCGCCTGGATGGACACCGAAGGACAGCTTCATCGCGAGGAACCGGCTTCCGACACCACGGATCGTCACCTGGCGGTCCGGCACCGCAGCTTGATCGCACAGACGCCCGCCGGGTCGATCGCGTGTTTCCCTCCGCCGCACCAGTTCTTCTCCCCGCGCGACTTGACAGAGAACCTCCGCACAGTCTGGTACGGCAAGGACCATCGCGGTCTCGACGATCGGTTCGGCTTCGGGATTCGCCAGTCCGAGACGGGCGGCGGATCGTATGTTCCATGGTTCAATGCCCCGCCCGGCACCGAACAGCGGCTGGGTGTTTTCTATCTCCTGGCCAGCGGCAAAGCGGAAGACGCCCTGAAGGAAACGCTCCGTTTCACCCACGGCGATCGATTCCCCGAACGACCCGGCTATCACACGATGACCAGCCACTGGCACATGGCCACGGCCGTAGCGGCGATGCAAGAGAAGGCCAGAGGAGGTCCGCGGTCGACGCCCGACCTCGTCCGGATGTTCAAGGAGATGGGCGTCGAGATCGTCCACCTGGCCGAGTTCCACGGCGACGGTCATCCCCAGGACCCCGCTCCGCTTCGCCTGGCCGAGATGCAGGCGATGTTCGATGAGTGCCGGCGCCTTTCAGACGACACACTCTTATTCCTCCCCGGCGAGGAGGCGAACATTTACCTCGGCCTTTCCGATGCGGGACGCAAGCCCGGGCATTGGCTCTATCTGTTCCCGAAGCCGGTCTACTGGACGATGAAGCGCGCCAAGGGCCAGCCATTCGTCGAAGATCTGGCCAATTACGGAAGGGTCTACCACGTCGGCGACGGCGCGGACATGCAGAAACTCCTCGCCAGCGAGACCGGCCTCGCCTGGACCTCACACGCGCGAATCAAGGGGTCGAGCTGGACTCCGGACATCTTCCGTCACGAGGATTTCTATCTGTCCGACCACTGGCTGGGCGCCGCCTGGAAGGCGATGCCCGCCGACCTGTCCCACGACCGCCTGGGCCGCCGGGCCCTCGATCTGCTCGACGACATGGCCAACTGGGGCCAGCAGAAATACCTGCTCGGCGAGGCCGACGTCTTCAAGATCGACCGCACGCATGAGCTCTACGGCCACATGAATATTAACTATGTCCGGCTCGAGCCCGACCGGCTCCCGCAGTTCGACAAAGGCTGGCAACCGGTGCTCGACGCCCTGCGCGGGGGGCGGTTCTTCACGACAACGGGCGAAGTCCTGATCACCGAGTTCACGGTGAACGGGCAGCGGAGTGGGTCCACGATGAGCCTGGATCCGGAGAAGCGCGGTGAGGTGCGCGTCGAGCTGAGCTGGACGTTTCCAATGAAGTTCGTCGAAGTCATCTCCGGAGACGGCTCGCAGGTCTTTCGCGAGCGCATCGATTGCAGCCATACGGGGGCCTTCGAGGGTCGAAATCTCCGACTGACTCCGGACCTGAAGGGGCGGACGTGGGTCCGCGTCGAAGCCTGGGATGTCGCTTGCAATGGGGCCTTCACGCAGCCGATATGGCTGGTGCCGAAGCTAAAATGAACGCGCCATCCGCTCAGGGAATAGGTTATCCCGGTATCGTTGCGACCGACTCGCTTTCTTGGTGCTTGTCTTCGATCGTTGCGGGAGGGTGCTTGCGATGATCGTCCAGAGAATCGCGATCGGCTTCATGGTGTTGTCAACGCTCGCCGCGACAGGGACATCGTCCGGACAGGAGGTTTCCGCATTCCGTTGGGAACGGAGTCATCCCGATGATCTGGGGATCTCCACCACCAGACTCGAGGCCCTCAAGGACGACCTGGCACGCCGAAAGACGGCGAGCTTCCTGGTCGTCCGCAACGACCGGATCGTCTATGAGTGGTACGCCCCGGGCCGTTCCGCGACCGACAAACACGGCACGGCATCATTGGCCAAAGCGATTGTGGGCGGGATGACACTGGCCGTCGCGCTCAACGACGGCAGGGTAGTCCTCGACGACCGGGTCTCGAAGTTTGTGCCCCAGTGGGGAACTGACCCGCGGAAATCGCGAATCACCGTCCGGCAGCTCGGCTCTCATACGTCCGGCCTGGGCGATGCGGAATCGGACGGCTTCCCGCATGATCGGTTGACCGGCTGGATGGGCGACTTCTGGAAGCGGCTCGACCCTCTGAACGACCCGTTCACGATCGCGCGCGACCAGGTCCCCGTTCTCTTCGAACCCGGTACGCGGCTTCAGTACAGCAACCCGGGTATCGGGATGCTGTCGTATGTGGTCGCAGCGGCCATGAAGGGGACGCCCGAGAGCAACGGGCGGACGTTGCTTCGCGATCGGATCATGCGCCCGATCGGAGTCGCCGACGCGGAGTGGTCCATCGGTTACGGCCAGACGTTTTCGGTGGACGGTTTACCGCTCATCGCCGCGTGGGGCGGGGCGTCGATCACGCCGCGGGCTCTGGCGCGGGTTGGCCGGCTGGTGCTCCGCCGCGGTGATTGGGACGGCCGGCGGATCCTCTCCGAAGCGGCGGTTCGGCAGGTCACGGGCGATGCCGGTTTGCCCGGCCACTGCGGCATGGGCTGGTGGACCAACGGGGATGGTCGCTATCCCGAGATTCCTCGGGATGCGGTCTGGGGCGCGGGGGCCGGCGATCAGATCCTCTTCGTCGTGCCCAGCCTTCAATTGATCATGGTCCGCAACGGTCAGGAGCTGACCCCCGCTCCCAAGACTGGCGACGTCCTCGAAAAGTATCACGACCCGCGCCGAAGATCCTGCTGGTCCCGCTGATCAAGGCCGTCCAGACACAACCGGACCGGTCGCTTGGGAAAGCACCCTATCCTCCCAGCCCCGCGATCATCGGCATCACCTGGGCTCCGCGAGACGATCGTCTGCGCAGCCCAAGGCAGCGACAACTGGCCGATGACCTGGGCGGATGACGACACGCTGATCGGTGCCTACGGCGACGGCAACGGCTTCACTCCGTTCACCGCAACCAAGCTCAGCCTCGGGCTGGCGACGATCGCGGGCGGCCCGACCCAGTTTCGCGGCTCCAACCTCCGTGCCCCGGGCCTGGAGCAAACGGGAGAAGGCTCGCGCGGCAAGAAGGCGAGCGGGCTGCTCATGGTCGATGGCGTTCTCTACATCTGGGTCCGGAACGCCGCCAACGCTCAACTTGCGTGGTCCCGCGATCGTGGCCAAACCTGGACCTGGGCCGATTGGCGGTTCACCACAAGTTTCGGCTGTCCTACGTTCTTGAACTTTGGCAAGGACTACGCGGGCGCGCGCGACGAGTTCGTCTACGTCTACTCGCCGGACACCGATAGCGCCTATGAACCCGCCGATCGGATGGTCCTGGCCCGAGTGCCCAAGGAGCGGCTCACCGACCGCGGGGCGTACGAGTTCTTCGTGGGCCTCGATGATCACGAACAACCACAATGGACCCGGGACATCGCCGGACGGGGCCCCGTGTTCTCGCATCCCGGTCGTTGTTACCGATCGGGCATCACCTACAACGCGGCCTTGCGCCGATACCTCTGGTGCCAGGTCCTTCCCGAGAGCCGGGACCCGCGCGGACCACGGTTTCAAGGAGGATTCGGCGTCTACGACGCCCCCGAGCCCTGGGGTCCCTGGACGACCGTCTATTTCACCAACGACTGGGACGTCGGCCCCGGTGACACCTGTTCGTTCCCCACGAAGTGGATGAGCCCGGACGGTCGGGGCTTGTTCCTGGTGTTCTCCGGTGATGACGCGTTCTCGGTCCGCCAGGCCACGCTGACGACTGCGCAGTGAGCAGCGCACCCTTCGAGCGAGTTTGCCACATCGCCAGGGCATGGATTCGAGAGCTGGGAGGTATCTTCTCATGCCGAGATGCCGAGCAACGACGCGACCCCCCCATGGCTGACACGAATGGCAGAGGAACAAAAGCGAAAAGCGGGATCGGCGAGAGGATTCTCGGCCACCCACTTGATGTCCCACACCAGGAAACAAGAGAGCATAATATCGCACATAAATCAATACGAGGAGATTTGCGATATAGCCGGAGAATGATGGTTGTGTTTGTGACGAAGGTGGTGTCGCGCCGAAGAGTCGCTCCACCAGCAAGCATGACGGGACGACGATGATGAGGATTGTGACAAGTAATCCCAGCCACAGAAACAGCGCAAGCGCGCACGCAATCGCTCTGATCGCGAACATCAGGCTTTGGATGCGGAATTGCAGAAAATGAAGCCTTTCATTCTTTTACCTGTTTGGTCGTTTCACATCCGCCCAGGGGATTGGGGAAACCTGGCCGGACCGCAATTCCGCGGATCGCCCCTGAATGACTTCTCGCCAGGAATCATCGAATAGAGGCTCGTCGTCGGCTTGTAAGGAGGCGATCAGGATCTCGATGAGGTGAAGCCGGTCGTCTTCAGCAAGACCCAGTGCGGCGCTCAGGAGTTTCTCGACATTTGTGCTCATCGAACTCGTTCCATTTCATGACGCGAGCCACTTTACTCGATTCCGAGATCCGAAGCGATAGGATCTCAAAGTCGCTCTAAGTCATCAGTAGCATTTCGTTTCGCCATCGGCGATCCTTGAGAGTCCCTCAAGAAACGGGGACTGGCTCCGAGTCTTCGAGGTGCCTGTTCCCCTTTCTTGAAGGACCCTTGAGGCCGATCTCGGACTCGATTCCTCTGTGGTGAACGGGTCCTGCAAGGGTGATCTGGATGTTGAAGTCAGGAGGCATGGCGATGTCGAGTCTGATCAGGGTATTGGGCTGTTGGAGCATCGGAATCATCCTCATCGGCTTCGGCTCGCTCGGCGCGTCCGAGCCATCCACCGGCTGGAAGGCCGGGGTGGCGCGGGTGGATACTACGCCGACCGCACCGGTCCGGATGGCGGGCTATGCGTCGCGGACAACTCCCTCGCAGGGCGTGGCCCACCCCCTCGTGGCCAAGGCGCTTGCGCTGTCTGACGCGCAGGGTAACAAAGTTGTCGTCGTCACCTGCGACATCATCTCATTCCGCCGGCCTTTTACGAGCCGGGTCTGCGACCGCGTCCAGGCCAAGCACGGCATCCCGCGCGAGAACATCGTGCTGTTCGCGTCGCACAATCATGCCGGACCGGCACCCGCCGAGCCGCCCGACCACGATGCAACGAACCGCCCCGCGCGCGAGGGCTTCGAAAACAACGTTGCCTACACCCGCGAGCTGGAGGACAAGATCGTCGGCGCGATCGGCGAGGCGCTCGGTACACGGGAGCCGGTCAGCCTATCGTACGGTATCGGCCGCGCGCATTTCGCGCTCAATCGCCGCGAGCCAACGCCTCGGGGGATCCGGCTCGGGAAGTACCCCGCCGGGCCGGTTGATGAGAGCGTGCCGATCCTCCGCGTGCGGAAAGCCGACGGCAAGCCGATGGCCATCGTCTTCGGCTACGCCTGCCACAACACGACCCTCCGTCCCGATATGATGAAGATCGCCGCGGATTTCGCGGGATACGCCCAGGACCGCATCGAGGCCGATTTCCCCGGCGCCGTTCGCCCTGTTCGTCACCGGCTGCGCGGGGGACGCTGATCCTCACCCGTTCGGCACGCTCGCGATGGCCAAGGACCACGGCGAGGAGTTAGCCGCGGCCGTCAAGTTCGTCCTCGATCATCCCACCTGGCAGAAGGACCTGAGCGGTACCGCGCGTTCGGCCTTCCTGGAGACCACGATCCGCTTCGGCGGGCCGACCGACCGCGCCTCATACGAGAAGCTCCTGAAGGACCCCAACTCGGGTCTGAGGCGGCACGCGCAGCGGATGGTCGAGGCCATCGACCAGGGCCGGCCGATCCGCTCCGAATACCCGTACTATGCCGCACAAGCCATCGCGCTGGGTGACCAGTTGACGATCCTGGCCCTGTCGGGCGAAGTGGTCGTCGATTACGCGATTCGGCTTCAGAAGGAGCTTGGCGGTGAAGCGAAGACGCTCTGGGTCGCGGCGTATGCGAATGACGTGGTCGGCTATATCCCGTCGGTGCGCGTGCTCAAGGAAGGCGGCTACGAAGCGGGCCAAGCGTTTTACGGCAGCACCTGGCCCGCCCCGCTGGCCGACGATATCGAGTCGATCGTCGTGAAGGCGGCGCACCAGGTCGTGGACAAGGTTCGTACCCGCTGAAACCGAGGATGGCCAGTCCATCCTGGCTGCGCCGGGCCGCGGCCACTCGGATCGTGTCGCCGGTCTCGGCGGGTTTTGCCGGAGAGGGCGATCGCGTACAATGACCTGTCCCCGAATCCAGGCGTGATGACGATTCCCCTGATGACCCGAGCCAAGAAGCGAGCCCCCTCCATGGCGTTCGACTCGAAGATCCAGCGGAAGATCATGGGCCAGTTCGCCACGGGTGTCACCGTGGTGACGACCGACGGCGAAGCGGGCAGCCACGGCCTGACCGCCAACGCGGTGGCCTCGCTCTCGCTCGACCCGCCCCTCGTGCTGGTCGCCGTCGATAAACGCGCCGCGACCCTGGATTACTTGAAGAAGAACCGATGCTTCGCGGTGAACATCCTTCGGCTCGACCAGCAGGACGTCTCGACGCGGTTCGCCACCCCGGGCCCCAAGGATTTCTCCGACCTCAACGTCACCACGGCGGCCACTGGCGCTCCGATCCTGCCCGGTTGCCTCGCATTCCTCGACTGCCGGGTTCACGACATCCTCCCAGGCGGCGATCACGATATCTTCGTCGGCGAGATCGTGGCCGGCGAGTATCAGGGCGGCGAACCGCTCCTGTATTTCAGTGGAGGATATCGCCGGCTGGCCGAGTCCCTTAGTGGCTGATCCGCGAATCCTGGCGGATCGTCCAGGTCTTCGGCGTTCCGCCGGCTGGCGTGAAGGTGATGGCCGCCTCGTAGCCGTCGGCAGTCGGCCGGAGAGTCGTCGTATGCTGGGGGAGTCCGCTTGAGTCGGGGAGCATGAGTTCCTCGATCTTCGTGGCCCAGCGTTTGTTCTTGTCGTGGAACGGCTTTTGAGCGTAATAGATCTGCATCAGGCGGTCGCGGATCGGGCCGGCGGAGTCGGGCCGGTAGGTGGCCTGTCCGGGTGGGGCCGTTGAGAACTGGACACATCCCCAACGTTCGGGGCGATGCATGTCGATCGCACCCTGGGGCGACCAGACCCAGTTGTCCTCCTTGGTATTCGGGACCTTCCGGTACCGGCCGTCCACGATCTGGTGATGCCACTCGACGCGGGAGAAATTCACGCGCCACTGGTCGCCGTCGCGAGGGGGCGCGGGCCGGTGCGCGAACTCCGCGAGCACCTTCCAGGGGATGGCGAACTCGACCGACCACGAGGTGTCCTTGTCGCTCGCGTTGTTCAGCGTGCCCGTCACGTGGACGGCGGTCTTCAAGCCGGGGATCTCCCATTCGTTGATGGCCGGCCCGCCGTCCCGGTAAGGCTTCTTGAGGAACAGGTCCCATTCGGTATTGAGCGCGTTGATCTCGATCTCGTAGTACTCGTGGTTATCGCCATCGGGATCGATGAAGATCTCGAAGTCGTTGTCGTGGAAGATCACTGAGTCGTGCTTGATGAGGGTCGCCCAGACGTGCGGCTCCTCCAGCAGGGCGCCGACGTAGAAGAACTGGTCATCCCAGAGCATCTTGGCCCGCGTCGGAAATCGCGGCTTCGGCTTGACGTCTCCCTCGATGTCGACGAACGGATCCGTCCAGGGGGCCGCTTGCCAGGCGGCCTCGTCGAGCCGGCCGTCGACCTGGATCGGATCGTGGGCTCGGTAGCAGACATATCCCTTGGGCGCGGGCGGGAGCGAACCCTTCGCCGACGCGGGCGGTGGCTGAGAGACACCTACCTCAGCCTCGAATTCGGACCACCCGGCCTCTGCTAGTACCGTCCCTACGGCGAGCAGAAGCACGGCTCCTGCGGCGTCCTTACGCCATCTCCACCAGGTCATCATGGCACTTGTCATCGGTCGCCTCGCTCCGGTTCTCAGTGTTCCGTTTTCAGGGTTCCGTACATGAATCCAGTATCGATCTACTGTGGAAATTGGAGGCATCCTGATCGTGGCACGGGCATCTTGCCCGTGAAGGTCGGTCTCGACAGGGCTGATACCCCTGATACAACCAACCTCCGTACATCAGCCCGAATGGTTTACAAACGGAAAACGGAAAACGGAACACTGAAAACTCAGTGAGCAGAGCGAGCGTATATTGGCTTGAGGATCTCCGCAAGGACGTCGGGCTTCGCGGGGTCGCGGACCAGCTCGAGATAGCGCGGGCCGTCCCTGTAGTCCAGGACGATGGTGCGAAAGTGCTCCCCCTCGATCATGAGGAATTCGATCTTGCGGAGGGCGACGCTGTCGGCCAGGGCATCGAGGAGCCGCTGTGCGCTGAAGGTCTTGCTGTTCACGCCGATGACCTTCATGCCCGGAGCCAGGCCGGACCGGTCGCCGATCATGCCGGGGACGACGTTGACGATCCGGCCCTCGCTGTCGAAGGTCAGTCCGAGCGAATCGCGGGCCGACACCCCGACGCCGCCCCTTCGACTGATACCGCTGCCGCTTCCCGGGGGGTGCGTGGTATAGCCCAGTCGATACCCGCAACGGCCCACCACCTCCAGCGGCAGCGCCTCCAGGGGTTTGGTGGTGCGCTGGAGGAAGAACGTGTCCCAGTCGAAATCGGCCAGTCCCCGCAAGACGTGGACCACGTCGGAGAGCTCGTAGGGGGAAACGTGGGCGGTCGTCGGAGGTCCGCCCAGGAACTCCCGGCAAAAGTCGTCGAGGCTCTTCTTGCCGTGGGATCGCTCGCGGATGATGATGTCCGCCTCGAGCCAGATCAGCGCCCTTCGAAGTAATAATCCTGCTCGCGCCGGAGCTGGATCCAGTTGGGGCTTCCACTGCGGAGCAAGTGCGAGGCCACGGCGGTATCTTCGAGCGAGCGCCACCGACGGCCTTCGCGATGGGACAAGGACCCGATGGTCGCCGTCAGCGTCCGCCGGTATTCCGCCGGGTCGATCATGCCGGAGCGAACCATCAGGATCTCGCCGAGGTATTCCGTCAGTCCCTCGTAGACCCAGAGCAACCGGGTCTTCTGAGGCGTCTGGAAGTTCGGCGTGCACATCCCCGCGGGGCGCCGGAACTTTCCGCACCAGGAATGGACGTATTCATGGGGCAGGAGGTTGGCGACCCAGCCGCGGAGCCGCCCCGGGTCGATCAGGTCGCGCTCGCGAACTCCGTTGATGCTGCACGCCAGGTGCTCCAGACCCAGGTAGCCCAGGGAGTCGCTGCACGTCACCAGGAAGTGGAACGACGGATAATGGCAGGTGCCGAACATCGCGCCGGCTTCCTTGACCACCTTGCTGTAGATCGCCACCACCTCCGGCCGGACCTGGAGCGCGGCGGCTGATTCCGACGCCAGATCCAGAAAGGCCGGTGGGTACTTGCCGGCATCGAGCGGGATCGTCCGCACGTGCTCGCCAGCGATCATCGGATTATCGACCAATTCGGAGAGCGAGACGGTCCGGAATTTGACCGGCTGGCCCTTGGCCGTACCGCTCTCGCCAGAATCGGACTCGAGGGCGCAGGCGTAGCTCCAAGTGGACGGCAGGCGCAAGCTGAGGGTCACGCGCGTGTCGTCGGCGGAGGGGCCTTCGGGATACATCAAGCAGGTGCTCCAGTTGATGATCCCGACCGACTCGTTGCCGAACGTGAGGTGGCCGGAAGCACTGACGGCGGCCTCGTTGCAGATCGTATCGAGCCGAACGGTGATCGAATGCACACCCGAGGGCACGTCACACTCCACCCGGTAGAGATCGGTCTCGTCGCGACGCCAGGCGACCGACTTGCCCTCGGGCGTCTCCAGGCGGAGCCCCGCCACGTCCTGCACTGGACCAGAAGGCCCGTGAGTGCCGGGCACCCACTTGGGATACCACAGCGCCAGCTTGCCCGGCCGGCATGGGACCTCGATTCTGGCGTGCATCAACCGCCGCGGCAGGTCGCGCGCGTCGATCTCGAGTTGAAGGATCGGGCCTTCACCGGCCCTGGCGCCCGGGAGCCCTCCCGGCACGCCGAGGAGGAGTCCAGCCCAGAGGAGCAGCCACCATCGAGACCAACACACCATGAGTCGTGACTCCATACCGACACGATTCCCAAACCGGTCCAGACCCCGTCGCGACAATTGCCCGAGGACGGAACTATCTTAGAGCGAGAGAAGTCTCCCGAACAATCCGGGCGCGCGGGATTCTCAGGAGGATTGACAGCCAGGGCGTTGCATCACCGGCTGTCAGGGCCGATGATGGTCGGGAATCGGGCGTTGGGGATCGGGAATCCGGCTTTGTGAGGGTCTTCTCGTGATTGGTCGCATTGTTGAACTTGGTATCCTCGGGATGCTGGTGTTCCGGGCTTTGACGGTGGAGTGCGCCACGGCGGGAGAGGCGGCGGCCGCGAACGAGACGCCACCAGCGAAACCGATCCGAGCCGGCATTATCGGCCTGGACACCTCGCACGTGGTCGCGTTCACCCAGCTCCTGAACGCACCGAGTCCGAAGCCCGAGGTGGCCGGAGTCCGGGTCGTGGCGGCGTATCCTGGAGGGAGCCCGGATATTCCTTCCAGCCGCGATCGCGTCGCGGACTTTACCGAGAAACTGCACAAGGCGTTCGGCGTCGAGATCGTCGGCTCGATCGAAGAGCTGCTCTCGAAGGTGGACGTCGTCTTGCTAGAGAGCGTCGACGGTCGCCCGCACCTCGAGCAGGCGCGGCCGGTCTTCAAGGCGCGCAAGCCAGTCTTCATCGACAAGCCGCTCGCCGGGTCACTGGCTGACGCGATGATGATCCTCAAGCTGGCCAAGGAGTCGGGCACCCCGTGTTTCTCGAGCTCATCGCTCCGATTCAGTCCCGGAACCGCCGCGAAGCGGCACGACCCCAAGTTGGGCGACGTCCTCGGCTGCGACACCTTCGGCCCCTGCTCCCTGGAAGAGCATCACCCCGACCTCTTCTGGTACGGCGTGCACGGGGTCGAGAGCCTTTACACGGTCATGGGCACGGGCTGCCGGTCCGTCTCGCGCACTCAGACGGAGAGTACCGAGCTGGTCGTCGGTGTCTGGGAAAACGGCCGGGTGGGGACGTTCCGCGGCCTGCGCAAGGGTCCTTACAAGTACGGTGGGACCGTATACGGAACCAGAGGGCAAGCGTCGTTGGGCGACTACGGGGGTTATGAGCCGCTCGTGGTCGAGCTCGTCAAGTTCTTCAAGACCGGCAAACCGCCCGTCGCCGCGGAGGACACGATCGAGATCTTCGCCTTCATGGAAGCCGCCGACGAGAGCAAGCGCCAGGGCGGCAAGCCCGTGACGATCGAGAGCGTCATGGCGAGAGCCAGGTCGCAGCCCGGCCAGTAGGGACGTGGTTCATGTTGGGAAAAGAGTGGTCCCATGCGCTGCGGCGCGGATCTCTTGACCCCGCCCGGGTGCCGGACCGAAGGTCCCCTCCCACCAGATGCCCCACATGAGCCTAGGACCGTTCCCCGCAAGTGCAACCTCAATCGTCACATCTTCATCGGGAGATCATGAGTGGCTGACGCCGAGACATTTCCGCTGGAGGGCCCATCCGAGCAACCCACACGGGTACGCTACGTGGTCCTCGCCTTCCTGGCGGCGATGACGTTTATTCTCTACCTGGATCGTGCCTGCATCAACCAAGCGGCACCGATCATCAAGAATGAGCTGAGGATCACCGAGACGCAGAAGGGGTTCATCTTCGGCGCGTTCACGATCGCCTATGCCGTCTTCGAGATCCCGGCCGGTTGGTGGGGCGACCGCTTCGGTTCGCGACGGATTCTCACGCGGATCGTCCTCTGGTGGTCGTTGTTCACGGCATTGACCGGCGCGGCCGGGGGATTCGTGACGCTGCTCGTGATTCGATTCCTGTTCGGAGCCGGCGAAGCGGGGGCGTTGCCCAATTCGGCCCGGGTCTTGAGGGAATGGTTTCCGGAATCATCGCGAGGCCGTGCGCAGGGATTCGTCACGACGGCGATGATGATCGGCGGAGCCTCCGCGCCCATGACCTCGCAATGGCTGATCGACTGGGTCGGCTGGCGAGGGACGTTCGTCGTCTTCGCCGTGCTGGGAGTGGCGTGGGCGATCGCCTTCTATGTCTGGTTCCACGACGAGCCATCGGAGCACCCGACGACCAACAAGGCGGAGTGCGCCCTGATCGCCGAGGGGCGAAAGGCCGCCCGGCCGTTGAAGGCCGACGACGACGTGCTGGCTGGCGAACCGGCGGCCGACACGAGGATGGCTCACGGCCCGATCCCCTGGGAACGCGTTGCCGTGTGCCCGAACATCTGGTACCTCAGCGCGGCCATGGTGACGATGTCGGCAACGTACGAGATCCTCTCATCGTGGTATCCGACCTATTTGCAACAGGCGCGGGGGGCCTCGCCCGACCTGTCGGGGCGTCTGGCCAGCATGGTCCTGGGCGCCGGAGCGCTCGGCACGTTCTTCGGCGGCTGGCTGACCGACTGGCTCGTCCAGAGGACGGGCAGCCTGCGATGGGGACGCACGTCCCAGGCCGTCGCCGGCGCCGGGATTGGCGCCCTCGGCATCCTGGCCAGCATCTGGACCGACTCGACCGTGATGGCCTCGGTCTTCGTCGCGCTGGGGGCGTTCGGCGTCCAGCTCCAACTCCCGGCCTGGTGGGCCAGCGCCACCCCGGTCAGCGGCCGTTACATCGGCGCCATGTTCGGGTTGATGAACATGGTCGGCGGCATCGGCCGGTTGCTCTCCCAGCTCGCCATCGGCCGCTTCGCCGACTGGAGGAAGAGCTTGGGGTACACCGGCCGCGACCAGTGGGACCCGTCGCTCTACGCCTACGTGGCCATCGGCCTGATCGGCATGATCCTCTGGAGTCAGATCAATCCCGAGAAGACCGTGGATGACGAGAAGCCCGCCCGTCTCACGTAGCGTGGGCTTTCCCCGCAAAGAAACTCGCCAAAGTCTTGTATTGATCCCCGCCTCTGTGGGCATAGTCATCAATGGAGGGAAAAAGACCGCCTCGAACCGAGCGGAGGACCGGCCATGGTGCGCGGGTTGTGGAAGACGGTGATTCGGGACGTCGATCACTTGTACACCGAGGGAACCGTCGCCGGCTGGAGCGACGATCAGTTGCTCTCGCGGTTCATCACCGCGCGGGACGAATCCAACCTGGCCTTCGAGACGATCGTCCGCCGGCACGGTCCGATGGTGCTGGAGGTCTGCCGCCGACTGCTGGGTAACCACGATGACGCTCAGGACGCCTTCCAGGCGACCTTTCTCGTCCTGGCTCGTCGCGCCGGGTCGATCGCGCCCCATCCGAGTGGATCACTCGGTCCCTGGCTCCATCAAGTCGCCTGCCGCACGGCGCACAAGGCTCGGGTTGCCAGACGACGCCGCCAGGCACGAGAACGCCGTGCGGCCGATCGAGCAGCAACGATCGGCCAAGTCGAGCATCCAACCTCCTTCGATCACGATGAATATCGGGTCTTGCACGAGGAGGTCGCGCGGCTTCCCGAGTAGTACCGTGCGGCGATCGTGCTGTGCGATTTCGAAGGTTTGACGCACGATCGGGCCGCTGCTTCGCTCCACTGGCCGGTCGGCACGGTGCGCGGCTATCTCGCTCGAGCTCGGGACTTGTTGCGGTCCCGGCTGGTTCGGCGCGGAGTCGCGCCTGCATTGGCGACGAGCGTGCTGGATTCGGGGCTGTCTTCGGCGGCGATGTTGACACCCCCGCTGATCGAGGCGGTGACGGCTACCATTTCGAAGGGTTCCGTCACGACGACCGTCGCCGCGCTGACCGGGTCGATTGCGCGAGGCTTGCTAGCCTCGAGGATGCGCCGAGTCGTGTTGGCCCTCCTCGTCGTGTCACTGGGAATTGGTGGCGTGGTCCTGGCCACGTTTTCACTGCGGAAATCCGCTCCTCCTGAAGATCCTCCGATCCCCGCGGTCGGCGCGGCCGCCCGGCCAACTCCGAAACCAGCCGATTCGGATCGTCTCGACGCCGAGGGCAATCCGCTCCCCGCCGCCGCCGTCGCAAGGCTCGGAACCTTGAGGCTCAATCATGGAGCGCCGGTTGACCATGTGGCCTTTGCTCCGGATGGAAAGCTCCTTGCCTCTGCGGGAAATGGAGAAATCCGTCTGTGGGATCCCAGGACGGGTCGCGAGGTCCGTCAACTGGGTCAGCCCCGGGATCTCCTCATGAGCATGGCCTTCTCGCCCGACGGTAAGGTGATGGCCGCCGGCCAGAGTCTGGTAAACGAAGGAGAAAGGATCATCCTTTTCGACGTGGAATCCGGCCGTGAGTTGAGCCGGAGCGATCGGTTCGAGGGCCGCGTCTGGTCAATGGCTTTCTCACCCGATGGCCGGACGATCGCGGTCGGTTCCTACATCGACGACAACGACGGAGGATCAGGAGAAGTCATCCTGTGGGACTCTCGGTTCAACGAAGGCGCTCCGGCGAATCCAGGCCCATCGAGCGAACACCCATGCGATTGCGTTCGCGGCCGACGGACGGACGCTCGTCACCGGGGGCGATGATATGGTTTACCTGGCAGTGATGCCGAAAGAGTTACCGGAAGGGGTATCGCCGTTCGACGGCGACCCGAACGTCAAGGCGGAATCGGCGGATTCGGTCGCGTTGTTCGATGTCTCCACGGGTCAGGAACGCCGGCGATTTCCAATCAAGGATGTGTATGTCGTCTCTGTAGCCGCCTCGCCTGATGGCCGTCGGATCGCGGTGGGCATCTCCGACGGCTCGATCCGTTTCATCGATCTGACGTCGGGACGCGAGCTGCGCCGGATCGATACCAAAAGCAAACCGTTGTGCTTGAAGTTCTCGCCCGATGGCGCGTCGCTTGCATCAGGTGGTGAACAACACGTCAGCGATGCGGAACGTGGCCAACCTCTTACCATCGCACCATTCCCCATCTCCCTCTGGAATGTTGAGACCGGAACCTTGATTCGTCGAGTCCCTGGGAACCCCTATTATGTTCGGGATGTAGCCTACTCGCCCGATGGCAAGTTGCTCGCATCGTGCGGACTCGAGAACGCCATCCGCCTCTGGAACGTCGCCGATAGCACGGAACTCCTCGCGACTGACACACCACGATACCCGATCCGATCGATGGCGATTTCACCGGATGCGAAGACTCTGGTGACCGGCGATTCTTTTGGCGCCATCCGGGAGTGGAATCCTGCGACGGGCCGCCCGCGCCTCGTCGGCGAGTGTTTTGTGGAGGACATGATCTTCATGCCTGATGGCAAGCGGTTGGTCACATATGGCCAGGATTGCAGGCTCTGGGATGTCGCCGCAGGCAAAGAAGTCCGCCGATACGATGGTTACCAACGCGGGATGGACCATGTTGCTGTCTCACCCGACGGCCGAACCTTGATCACCGGGCACAGCCTGTTTGATATCGCGACGGGGACACAGACTACATACCCGTCGCTCGAAGACGAAAAGAACAAAGCGAGTTATATACGCCCCGCGCGATTCCTGGAGGATGGTAGGACCCTGCTCTTCGTGAGCTGGAGCGGCGTCCAGGCTCGGGATGCCGACGACCGTGGGCGATTCCTCAGCATCGTTGCCAAGCCTCCCCAGTACCAGTATGAGATCACCATTTCCCCGGATGAGCGTCTTCTGGGAATCGGCGACGACGTGATCGCGAATGGTGGAGAACCTGGGCAGGACAATTCGATCCAGCTCTGGGAAATGGCGAGCGGTCAGGAGGTTGCACGGCTGAAGGCGCATCCGTGCCCGATCCGTGCGCTGGCCTTCTCAGGCGACGGCCGATGGCTGGCCTCGGGCGGACGTTGGGACGAATCGAACATGGATCATTCTGTGCGCATCTGGGACCTGTCAGCACTGGTCATGAGTTGCAAACTCGTTGGGCACCGCAACAACATCAACAAGCTCGCCTTCTCGCGCGATGGCCGTTGGCTGGCCTCGGCCAGTGATGACGGCACGGTGCTGATCTGGGACACCGCGAATCTGGCTCGCATTGCGCCGGTTGCGCCTTCCGCACCACTGAATTTAGGCCGGACCTGGTCCGACCTGGCCGGTGCCGATGCAGCCAAGGCCCATCGCTTAATCTGGGCCTTGGCGGCGGACGCCGAGCGGGCCGTGCCGTTTCTGGCCGAGCAGCTCGAGCCCATCCAGGAGAACGACCCGAAGAAGGACACGTCGCTGGGGCCGATCGCCAAGGGGGAGACATTGCGGCGCCTGCGGGCGATCTCCGTGCTGGAGAAGATCGGCTCGCCCGAAGCACGAGGGGTGCTGGAGCGGCTGGCGACGGGTCTCGCCGGGGCCCGCGAGACCTGCGACGCCAAGGCCGCGCTGCGACGGATGCCCTTGTAGTCTCGCCGGGGCCCGCGAGACCTGCGACGCCAAGGCCGCGCTGCGACGGATGCCCTTGTAGGGTGGGTCGAAGGCCGCGACGCGGCCTGAGGCCCACCAGATTGCTGATCATCCCGTCAAACGTCCAGCCGCCACGGGGATCGCATCTCGCGCGAGATCATCGCGTTCCCCTTGTCGGCGCGGGGACCGACGAAGCATTCCTTCTGAGGGTCCCAATCGAGCGGGATGCCCAGCCGCAGCGCAATCGCGCCGAGGTGGCAGACGGTCACCGAGCGGTAGCCGACCTCGACGTCGCAGATCGGCCGCTTCCGCGTCCGGATGCCGTCGATGAAGTTGCCCATGTGGTCGTTGGAGACATACAACTTGACGGCATCCTTGGGCAGCGGCTCTTCGAGCAGCTTCGGGTCACTGGCTTCGATCCGCTCGCGGTTGACGAAGATCCACCCCTTGTCGCCGATGAAGCGGTTGCCGTTCTCGCCGTCGCTGCTGGTGACCAGGTGAGCGCCGCTGGCATATCGGTAGGTCACAGCGAAGTGGGGGTGGCAGTTGTACGAGTTGGGCTTGTTGGAGGGCTCCACGCCCGAGGCCGTCACGCTGACCGGGCCGGAGCCATCCATCCCCAGGCCCCATTGCGCGATGTCGTTGTGGTGCGCGCCCCAGTCGGTGAGCTTGCCGCCGGAATAGTCGTACCACCAGCGGAACTCATAATGGCAGCGTTCCTTGACGTAGGGAACGTCCGGCGTGGGACCTTTCCAGAACTCCCAGTCGAGCTCCTTGGGAGCCGCTACAACGGGGAACGGACCGCCGGTCGGGTTATCGCCGATCCGGGCTTCGACGGTGTGCACGGTGCCGATCCGGCCATTGCGAACCAGCTCGCAGGCCAACCGGTAGCGCGAGTCGGAGCGCTGCTGGCTGCCGGTCTGGAACACACGGTCGTACTTCCGCGCCGCACGGAGCATGGCCTTGCCTTCCTCGATGGTCAAGGAGAGCGGTTTCTCGCAGTAGACGTCGCAGCCGGCCTTCATCGCGGCGATCGAAGTCAATGCGTGCCAGTGGTTGACCGTGCCGACGGTCACGGCGTCGAGATCCTCCTTGGCGAGCAGCTCGCGGAAGTCCTTGTACTCGTGGCAATCCTTGCCGACTTCCTGGGCGGCCTTCTTGGCGTGAGTCTGGTCCAGGTCGCAGACGGCGATGAACTTCACCCCTTCCTTGCCCTTCGCCCACTTCATGATACCCGTCCCCTGCCCTCCGACCCCGATGGCTGCCATCACGATCTGGTCGTTAGGCCCGCGCTTCTTCTGCCTGGCCTCGGCGGCGGCCCGCTCCTGGGTCTCCGCGATGACCTCGCGGGCATACCACAAGGGGAGCCCGGCGGCCGCCATCGCGACCATCGAGCGATCCAGGAATCCCCGTCGAGACAAGGCGCCGCGTTCCGCTTCCATCGTCGCTCTCCGAGAACAGGAATGGGGTCAGGCGTGACTCCGTCTCATCGTAGCAGCCGATTCCCCGCGGCGAAACGGGCTGGTCCTTGTTCCTTGGCCTCGGAAGCGGCGTGAGGTTATACTGCGCGCCGACGTCACTGCGCCTCGCCTTTGCGAGCGATGTTCGGCCTTCTGAGCCAGGAGTACCTACCACGATGATCCGCGCCGGCCTAGGTCTCTGGATTGCCGTATCCTTCACATTTGCAGGAGGAGCCGCAACCGCGTCCGAACCTCCGCGCTCGGTTGACCCGCGGCTGGTCTTCGAGCGGATCGCGGCGGAGCCGGAGATCGTCACGCCCACCGGTCTGGCGGTCGATGCGCGCGGCCGGGTCCTGGTGATCGAGAGTCATACGCACTTCCGGCCCAAGGGCTATAAGGGGCCCCCCGCGGACCGGATCCGCGTGTTCGAGGACCGCGACCACGACGGCCGGCCGGAATGCGTCGGCACGTTCTTCGAGGGGACGCGGTTCACGATGAACCTGGCGGTCGACCGCGATGGCTCGGTCTTCGTCGCGACCCGATGGGCGGTCTACCACCTTTTCGATCAGAATCGCGACGGCCGCGCCGACGGCAACGATGCGGGCAAGGTCCCCACGCCGATCGTCCGGCTCGATACGCCCGGCGACTATCCGCATAACGGCCTCTCGGGGTTCGCGTTCGATAGCCTGGGATGGGTCTACTTCGGCCTGGGCGAGAACCTGGGTGCCGACTATCGCTTGATCGGTTCCGACGGAACCACGCTCTCGGGCGGCGGCGAGGGCGGAAACATCTACAAATGCCGGCCCGATGGCACGAAGCTCGAAAAGGTTGCGACCGGATTCTGGAACCCGTTCCACATGACGTTCGACGCGTTTGGCCGGCTCTTCGCCGTGGACAACGACCCCGACTCACGCCCGCCCTGCCGGTTGCTCCAGATCGTCGATGGCGGCGACTACGGCTACCGCTTCCGCAACGGCCGCAAGGGTCTGCACCCGTTCACCGCCTGGAATGGCGAGCTGCCGGGCACGCTGGGGATGGTCGCCGGCACCGGCGAGGCCCCCAGCGGTGTCGTGGCGTATGAGTCGGACAACCTGCCCGCGGACTACCGTGGTGCGCTCCTGGTCACCTCCTGGGGCGACCATCGCATCGAACGTTACGACCTCCAGCTGCGCGGGGCTTCGTTTCGCTCGACCATGAAGCCGGTGGTCATCGGTGGCGATGATTTCCGGCCCGTCGGTATCGCGGTCGCTCCCGATGGGTCGCTCTACATGAGCGACTGGGTCGATAAGGAATACTCGCTACACGGTAAGGGGCGGATCTGGCGGCTCAGAAGTGTCCAGGAACCCAATAAGAAGCCTGGCAGATTGACGATCGTGAACCCTGGCGATCCGAAGTCTCGCGCCCGTGTGCTCGCGACCGCTGCGAGGGCCGGCGCCTTGAGCGGTGAGACGATCGCCTTCTTCCTTCATGACGAGTCCGCCGATGTCCGCGCGATGGCCGTCCGGATCGCACCCGGGGGCCACATCGACTTCCCAGAAATCGCGGCCTCGGACGAGTCGCCCCTGGTCCGCGCCGAGGCAATGCGCCGGCTGGCCAATCCATCCGCCAAGGACCTTCTCTTGAGGGCGCTCGAATCCGACGATCCGTTCATCCAGCAGGCGGCGCCGCGAGGGGTTGCGTCATTCACTCGGCATCAAGGAGTTGATCGCCATCGCCGGTTCACCCGATCTTAAACCGAGCCGTCGGCTCGGCATCCTGTTGATCCTCCGCGACCTGGATCAACCTGAATGCCGGGCACTCCTGCCGAAGTTCCTCGCGGACCCCGACCCGTCCATTCACTTCGCGGCCATCCAGTGGATTGGCGAGCATCGGCTCGAGTCATTCCGCGCCCAACTGCTGGCCGGCTTGACCTCGACGGCGGTGACGCGCGGAACTGTTCGAAGCCACGCTGGCGGCCCTGGAGCAACTCGACGGCCCGCGGAAGGACTCGCGGGACGAGCTCTCCGGCGAGGAGTATATCGTCGCGCTGTTGAAGAACTCACGCACACCGTCGGCCGTCCAGCGGCGCGGCCTGAGGATGCTCCGGCCCGACCATCCCTGGCTGACACTCAGCCGCCTCGAGCATTTCCTGGACTCGCAGGATCCCTCGATCCGGATCGAGGCCGTGCGCAGCCTCTCCCAGAACCCGCACGCCGGCCGCTTCGATCGGCTGGCCAAACTTGCCGGAGATGTCGGGTCTCCCGAACCGGTCCGCGCCGAGGCCATCGCCGCACTGGCCGACGACGCGAGCCACCAGCGCGGACGCTTACTCGAGCTGGCGACGAACGCGTCTCCCGTGCTCTGCCATGAAGCACTCCGAAGCTTGCGGGGTGTTTCCTTGTCGGCCGATGAACTTGCACGCCTTCGAAACGCGAAACGGGGCGACGACGCGTCGCTCGCGTTGATCGCTCGACTCGAGGGTGGAAAGTCCGCGACATCGCAGCCGGATCGCCAGACATCCCAGGACCTCGACGCCTGGCTGGCCCGCCTGGAAGGGCCGGCTGATGCATCGGCTGGAGAGCGGGTCTTCTTCCACACCAAAGGACCAGGCTGTTATCGCTGCCACCCGGTTGACGGCCGCGGCGGACGCGCCGGGCCGGACCTCTCGACGCTGGCCTCCACCACCGATCGCCGCCGTCTGGTCGAGTCGATCGTCGCGCCGAGCCGGGAGATCGCACCCCAGTTCGTCCCCTGGACCGTGGCGCGGACGGATGGAACAATCTTCAACGGCATCCTCCTCGAGCAGTCGCCTGACGGCGTCCTCATCTTCGCCGACTCCCAGGGCCATCGGATCGCGGTCAAGTCCGACGAGATCGCCGACCGCAAGCCTCAAACGACCTCGATCATGCCCGATGACCTCGTGACCACGATGACCATCCAGGAGTTTCGCGACCTCGTCGCCTTCTTGAGTCGCCTTCCCAAGGCGTCCGACCCGAGACGAGTCCCGTAGGGTGGGTGAAGCCGAGCGCAGCTCGGCGCAACCCACCAATCTCCCTGTTGGGCGCGGGTCTCCTGACCCCGTCCACCGCAGGACCGAAGGTCTCCCCACGCTCGACCCCAGGACCCATGTCTCATGAAACACATCCCACGTGAACAGGCCCGCAAATTCGCCTTCGATTGGCGTGATGAGACACTACTCCGGGTCGAGCCGGGCGAACCGTTCGAGGTCGAGACGTTCGACGCCAGCAACGGCTACATCCGGACCGATCAGGACAAGGCGATCCCATCGCGCCGGCCGGGCTTCGACCGGGTCCCGCCGCAGGCCAATCCGATCGCCGGTCCGATCTGGGTCGAGGGGGCCGATCGCGGTGATGCCCTGGTCGTGACCATTGACGAGATCGAGGTGGACGACTATTCCTGGATTGCGATCGGCCCTCGGCGCGGGCCGCTGGGCGAATCCACCCGCTGGCCCGACCTGTCGGGCGAGTACACCACGAAGGTCTTCCGCCACACGTCGGGCCCCAGCGGCACAACCCGTGACGGCACGCTCCATTTTGACGACCGTCGATCCTGGCCAATCACGCCATTCGTCGGAACCCTCGGCGTCGCACCCGACCGCGAGGTGACCACCAGCATCGACGGCCAGGGCGAGTGGGGCGGCAACCTCGACATCCGCGACGTGGCGCCCGGGAACCGGATCATCTTGCCGATCTTCCACGAAGGGGCGCGCTTCTACCTGGGCGATGTCCACGCCAGCCAGGGCGACACCGAGTTCACCGGCACGGCCGCCGAGACCAAGGCCACCGTTCGACTGCGGCTCGAACTGAAGAAGGGCTACCGCGTCCCCGGAATGCGGATAGAGAAGCCGAACAGCCTGATCGCGATTCATGCGGACCGGCCGCTCGACCACGCGGTCGAGACGGCGACGACCCACCTGATGGATTGGCTGATCTCCGAGCACGGCTTCTCCCCGATCGATGCCTACTGCCTGGTCAGCACCTGCCCCGACTTCCGGATCAACGTCTACCAGATGTGCCGCATCCGTAACCTGCGGCCGGTGGCCGGCGCGGAGATCCCCAAGTCTTACGTGCTCGGAGGATCCTCGATGACTCAGCACACCGCGACCCTGAACGTACCGACGAGCCCGAAGCGACCGCCCGGACCGCCGGGGCGTGGGTTGTTCGGCAACCTCGGGGAATTCAGCGAGGATCGACTAGGTTCCCTGACCCGATGGGCCCGGCAATACGGCGACCTCGTCGCGGCCCGGTTCGGCCCGCGCTGGATCCTCTTTGCCAGCCATCCTGACATCGTCGAGGAGGTCCTGGTCCACCAGAATCGCAAGTTCATCAAGCACTACCGCCTGCGGCAGGCCAAGCAGACGCTGGGCGACGGCTTGTTGACCAGCGAAGGCGACTTCTGGCGCGGTCAGCGCAAGCTCGCCCAGCCGGCCTTCCACCGCGATCGAATCGCGGCCTTCGGCCAGATCATGGTCGATTATTCCGAACGATTGATCGAGTCCTGGGCCGATCGCCAGGTCCGCGACGTCCAGGCCGACATGATGAAGCTGACCCTGGAAATCGTCGCCAAGACGCTGTTCGACGCGGAGATGGGCGGGGAGACGGCCGACGTCAGCGCGGCGATGGAGACGCTGATGCACTGCTTCATCGCCAGCACGGCGAGCCCGATCATCATTCCCCGATGGATCCCCACGCCGATGAACCTCCGCGTGGCGCGGACGGTGCGCCGGCTGGAGGGGATCCTCTACGGGATCATCGCCGAGCGGCGACGTAGCGGCGAGGATCGGGGCGACCTGCTCTCGATGCTCCTCCGCGTGGAAGACGAGGAGAGCGGCCGGCGGATGACCGACCGCCAGCTCCGCGACGAGTGCATGACCCTCTTCCTGGCCGGTCATGAAACGACGGCCAACACGCTGGCCTGGGCCTGGTTCCTGCTCTCCGGCCACCCCGACGTGGAGGCCCGGCTCCACGACGAGCTCGTGCGCGTCCTGGATGGGCGACCGCCCACACTCGCCGACCTTCCCCGCCTGAGCTATACCGAGAACATCGTCAACGAGACGCTCCGTCTCTATCCGCCCGGCTGGATGCTCGGCCGCGAGGCGATCGAGCCGCTCGAGCTCGGCGGCTATCCGATCGCAACCGGCACGACCGTCTTCATGACCGCCTATGTGATCCACCGCGACGCCCGATGGTTCGACGACCCCGACGCGTTCCGCCCCGAGCGCTGGGCCGACGGCCTGATCCAGCGGATTCCGCGATACGCCTATTTCCCCTTCGGCGGCGGACCGAGGATCTGCATCGGCAACAGCTTCGCCCTGATGGAGGCCACGCTCGTCCTGGCGACGATCGCCCAGAAGTACCGGCTCTCGCTGGCACCGGATGCCGTGGTCACCCCCCTGCCCTCGATGACCCTCCGGCCGGCGCAGGGGGTCAAGATGGTCCTATCCCGAAGATGAACGCTTGAGTTAGAATCAAGGGAAAGACCGAAGGAAGGGTTCACCATGATCCAGAACGCCTCGTTCCGCAATTTCAAATCACTGCGTCATGTCGATGTCGAGTTCGAACGCCTGACCGTGTTCGTCGGCCCGAACGCGTCGGGGAAGACAAGCATTCTGGAGGGGCTTCATTACCTTCTCCGCGGTTCGCCTGCGTTTGTCACGCAACAATTCCAGGGACCTCGAGACCCCCGACTCATTTTCAGCCGAGGAGTATCGGAGGAGGAGATGCAATTGGCTTGCTTCGGGTCGAAGCACGCACTCCGCTTGAAGGTCAAACGGCTGTCTAATGTCCCCGTCGATCGAGTAGTCTTGGGTCTTCCGGGACCGCCACGGTACGAATTCAGATTCGAGATGAAGAAGCTTGAGAACGAAGATTCTGAATGGAAGAACGTGGAGTCGAATTCTACGTTTCCGGACGAGTTTCGAGAATCAGCGTTACTCCGTCTGGATGCAAGGAGGCTTTCCCAACCTTCTTATATCGACCGCCCAACGACCTAATCGACTAAGATGGAACAGGTCTAGCGAGTGTTCTTGCCTTCATGGCCCTGAACCGACCTGACCAATTCCAGGCGTTCCAACAGAGCGTCCGATTTGTAATCCCATCGCTGAAACGAATTCGATTCGACCGAGTGCCTATTCAATTTAGTGAAGGCCGGATTATTAAAGTCGACCGAGATGCGTCCGAGTAACTCTAGGCGCCCCCACATGGGCGACGAGTTGATTCTCGATTTCGAGGGTGCGGACGACATACCCGCCCATCTCGCGAGTGAAGGAACGATCTTAGTCCTCGGTCTAATGGCCGGACTACTCGGTCCATCTCGACCGAACCTAATCCTTGTCGATGACATCGAACTCGGGTTACACCCGAAGGCTCAGCGCAAGCTCGATCCCCCTTCTTCGCACGGTCCTTCAAGAAAACCAAGATCTCCAGCTCATCGCGACGACCCACTCACCTTACCTCGTTGACGAACTCAATCCAAAGGAAGTGCGAATCACCTGGGCAGGCGAGAATGGCGTAGCTCAGTGTGGCCGACTCGATTGCCATCCCGATTTCGAGCGATGGAAGGAGGAGTTGTGGCCCGGAGAGTTCTGGAGCCTCGTTGGTGAGGAATGGGTCGCGAATGGCCAAGGACAGGAGATCCGGTGATGTCGGCTCTGTCCTTCGTGGTCGTCTGCGAGGCCAGGGCCGATTTCGAGACGGCTTCCGAACTCGCCGATCGCGTTCTCTGCGATCTCATCGATTGGATCGAGCCGGAGATGCTTGAACATCACCGGCGCTACGATGGGCACGAGACAAGTGAGCCGTATCTCGCGTGGAGGCGAGTGAAAGCCCTGGCGAAAGAGTCGAGAATCCGGCCGCGAGGGTTCATCGAGGGTCAGCCGGCCGATCTTGATGCCGAGCAAGCTCGTAGAGCGCTCGTCTACATCGAAGCGACTTCGCCGGATACGGACGCAATTCTCCTCATTCGGGATGACGATCGTCAGGTGGATCGCCGGCGTGGCCTGGAGCAGGCACTGCGCCGCATCATCCCTCCACGAGCGCATCGTCATCGGCCTCGCACACACCAAGCGGGAATGCTGGGTCCTGGCCGGCTTCGAACCTCGTGACGAGAGAGAGCAAAAACTCCTCGCGGAAATCAAGCAAGAGCTCGGGTTCGATCCCTGCATTCAAGCGGATCAACTCACCGCGATCCACGACCACGACAAGCGCAGCGCCAAGCGAGTGCTCCGACACCTTGTCCAAGGAGACCACGACCGTGAAGCGACCTGCTGGAAACACAGCCCGATCCAACTTCTTCGCGATCGCGGCGGAGAAACCGGGCTCCGTCAATACCTCAAGGAAGTCGAGGAGCACCTCATCCCACTCCTCGCCCCGTCGTCTCGCCGCTTGAATTTGTCCGGCTTGGGAGTCCTCCTGACGGCGGTTGCCCTGGGGACCGCCGCCTCATCAGCCCAGGAGCCGCCCGCTACCAAGACCACCACCCGCTGGCTCCAGGCCACCGCCTATGCCATCCCCAAGGAGACCGCGCCCGAGGGCGAGGGGTACTTCTCGATCATCGAGGGTCACGACCATCGTCTGTACATCGGCACCCACGCCAATGGCGTGAACTCGTATCTGGTCGAATTCGACCCGGCTACGAAGCAGATGAAAGCCGTGGTCAACGTTCATCAGGCGATCGGGATCGACAGGAAAGGCTTTGGTTCTCAGGCCAAGATCCACACTCGCAACAACGTGGGCAAGAGCGGCAAGATCTATTTCGGGTCCAAGCAGGGTTACCCGAACCTCCGGGAGAGGCGCGAGGATTATCCTGGGGGATACCCCATGGTGTACGACCCTGCCACCGGTACGACGAAGGTCTATCCGATCCCAGTGCCACACGAAGGCATCAGCAGCATCACGCCCGATGAAGACCGCGGCGTCGCCTACATCTCCACCTGCTCGGATCACCGACCAGGGCCCCAGGAGAACGCGCACTTCCTCGTACTCGACCTGGCGCGGGGGACTTACAAGGACCTGATCGATACGCATCACATCTATGCCTTCCTCGTGGTCGACGACCGGCACCGGGCCTACCATCCGATGGTCGGCGGCGACATCCTGCGCTTCGATCCGCAGAACCAGAAGCTGGAGCGTCTGAAGCAGACCATCGACGGCGCACCGCCTCGGGCCGATTCGCACCTGGCCGATCCCGAGGGCCACCCGATCAACTGGGACATCAGCCCGGATCGTAAAACTTTGTATGCGCTGCCCATGAGTACCAATCAGCTCTACGCCTACGACCTGACCCAGCCCGGAACGACACTGGCCGGTCGCAGCCTGGGCAAACTGATACCAGGTGCAACCAGCACGGATTGCCGCGCCCTCTGCGTCGGTCCGACGGGTGTCGTCTGGGCCGGCGTGACCGAGGCTCACCCGGAAGTCGGCAACCGGCTCCATCTCGTCCGCTACCGTCCGGGCGACCCGGCGCCCCACGACCTCGGGCCGGTGGCGATTCGCAACCCCGACTACACAACCTTCACCGACGCGTCGGGAAAACTCCTCCCAGCCCACGGCGGACTGATTAAACTGCCCGATGGGACCACAACAACCCGGCATGTCATCCTGGGCATCTGCCAGGCCCATGACGGCAGCATCTCCATCCTGGCCCTCCAACCCTATACATTGCTCCAGCTCTCTCCCGACCAATTGCGATGACGGGATCCGGCGACTCGACCGATCCCCGTGGCCAGGTCATTCCGCCGATTTTCCCAGCAGCGGCACGCTTTCATGGTCCGTGCGAATCGATGAGACACGAAGAGGCGACGGGACAAATTGCTAGAGTATTTTGGAATCGGCGCACGCGTGCGCTCAACTACGTTGATGTCAGGATCTTTGAGCCTGCAGATTCTTGCATAACCTGACACCCTTCTCCCTGGCGTATCTACAGAAAAAGAGCTTTTTTTGGACGGGGGACTGGACGAGGCTCTTCGGACCCCGTATGATCCTGGTTGATGAATTCGTTCGGTCTGACACCCACGATTGGTGCCGAAATACCGAGAGCGATGACTCTCAGACCGGCATGCAATTGGGGCGACCCGATTACCCGCCTGCGAGCTAAGAAGAAACACGGGTGCGGCTGAACGGCCGCCGGGCTGATTACGACCCTGTGCGAGGGTTGGCCTGGCGACTCTCCGGATCGCCGTCCCCTGAGCCCAGCCAGAGAACGAACGATGCGCTGGTGCGCCTCGCGAACGTTCCTGTGTGCTCGCTCTGTGTGTGTGATTCTTACGCGCGCATCCAGCACTCCCTCACGAGTCCGCCCTGAGAAGGCGGACGAAGAACCATGGCGGTAGGTTGACGGGGCGGCGCGACGGAGAGAATCCAAGCCGCTCGCCTCCGAGGCTTTCCCCAGGCCCCCGAAGGGCGGCTCTTCGGAAGTGATGGACGATGAGGGTGTGCGCTGAAGGATAGGACTCCCCATTGGGTGGAGAGTCTGCGGCAGCCGTTTGTGGTGTTGCCCTGGCATTCTCTTGAGGTCCACAAAATGCGAAAGCATCGCGGATTTACGCTGATCGAACTCTTGGTTGTGATCGCCATCATCGCCGTGCTGATTGCCCTGTTGTTGCCGGCGGTCCAGGCGGCCCGGGAGGCCGCGCCGAGCCCAGTGCGTGAACAACTTGAAGCAATTGGGGTTGGCGGCGCAGAACTACTACTCCTCCAACGGTTCGTTCCCACCGCAAACGAGCTGGCCGACGATGGCGGCGAACACCACGGGCAACATGCTCGGCTATCAATGGGGGTTCAACTGGTATTACTCCATCATGCCGTTCCTGGAACAGACCGTCATCTTCAACGCGACGAACTTCTCGGTGGGGCCCATGATGCCCCAGCAGATCACAGCGGCGTCGATCAAGGTGAGCTCACTCCTTTGCCCTGACGAATCGGGGAACCTGCAGCTCTATCCGGTCAGTGCGACCGGCGTTACCGCTTACTCCGGCTACTACGCGGTTTCCAATTACGTCGGCAATTATGGCGGTCCGGCGGCGATCATGCCGTACAGCGGGGTCATCATTCCCGAGTACGACGTCGAAGGGATGTCGACCAGCACACCGAGCTCTTCGTCAGGCCAGCTCCAGGTCGTTCGCATGGCGTCGATCACGGACGGAACGTCCAACACAGCCGCGTTCAGTGAGCGCCTCCTCGCCTACAACACCTACGGCACCTCGTCGACTGTGTATCCCTCGGGCGGGACGAACGCCATGCGCGGGATCTTCGTGGGGCCGTACCCCGCGGCACCGAGCTCCGTCGGGGTCGGCATGCTGATGTCATCGAACCCGGCGGTCTTGTTCATGAAGGGATGCCAGTCCATCCCAGCCACCACGCCGGCCTTGTATACCGGATCGATCGGCGTCGAAATGATGGGTGGACATCCCGCATATCTCACCTTGTCGAGCTACGTCCACTGGACCACACCCAATACGCCTCCCTGCCAGAACTCGATCGATAACTGGAACGTCGGGTCTCTCGGAGTGGGGTTCATCGGCGCGTATGGCGCGCCTTCGGCCAACAGCCTGCATCCCGGCGGCGTGAATGTGTGCTTCTGCGACGGTTCCGTGCATTTCATCAAGAACACGGTCAACTACATCACGTGGTGGGCGCTGGGAAGCCGGGGCATGGGTGAGGTGGTCAGCTCGGATTCCTATTGAGAAGCTAACCCCCTCGGGACTGGATTATCGCGGCATCTGGCGGCCCGGGCGCTTTCCACGCCCGGCCGCCATGGTTTTTCCTCGCGATCGGAGTCTAGCCCACTCCGTCGCTCTGTTCGATTTGTTGCAATTCAACCATATCGCGATACGGGCCGCTGGCGGTCATCAGCTCGCCGTGGCTGCCGATCTCGACGATTGCGCCGTCCTCGAGCACCAGGATGCGGTCGGCGTGCCGGATTGTGCTGAGGCGGTGGGCGATGACGAATGACGTGCGGTCGCGGAGGAGCTCGGCGAGGCTCTGCTGGATCAGCCGTTCGCTCTCGCTGTCGAGGTTGCTGGTGGCCTCGTCGAGGATGAAGATTCGCGGGTCTGCCAGTACGGCGCGGGCGATGGCGAGCCGCTGCCGTTGGCCGCCGCTCAAGCGCACTCCGCGCTCGCCGATCAAAGTGTCGTAGCCCTCGGGGAGCCGCTCGATGAACTCGGCGGCATTGGCCGCCAGGGCGGCCTGCACGATGCGAGCCCGCGTCGCCCAGCGGTCGCCGTAAGCGATGTTCTCGGCGATCGTACCGTCGAAGAGGAACACGTCCTGCTCGACGATCCCCAGCAGTCGTCGGTAGCTCTCGACCGCGATCTCGCGGAGGTCGACCCCATCCAGTGCGATCGTGCCACTGGTCGGATCGTAAAACCGGGCGACCAGGTTGCAAAGAGTCGTCTTCCCCGACCCGCTCCGGCCGACCAGGGCGATCGTCTCGCCCGGCTCGACGTCGAGGTCGATCTCGCGCAGCACCGGCCGGCTCGTGCCGGGGTACACGAAGCCGACGTCCCGAAGGGCGATCCGCCCCGCCACCGCGTTCTTGACAACCGGGCGATTTCCCGGGCAGTCGTCCATCTCCCGGCGCTCCGATAACAGGTCCAGCACCCGGTCGAAGCCAGCGAGGTTGTTCTGGAACTGAGTCACACTGGTCGCCAGCACCGCCATCGGTTCCAGCAGCATCGCCAGGTAGACCAGGAACATCATCAGGTCGCCCATCGACAGCCGGCCGTCGATCACCTGGAGGCCACCGTAGAGCAACAGCGCCACCGAGGCCATCGGTAGGATGAACTCCCAGAGGAGCTCGATCAGGCGCGAGAGCCACCAGACGTGAAGCTCCAGCCGGGCCATGAAGTGATTGTTCCCCATGAACCGGGCCGACTCGCTCCGCTGCCGGCCAAAGGCCCGCACCACCCGCATCCCACCGAAAACCTCCGTCGTCTGGCTGTCGATCTCCTGGCGCTCCTTGCGGACGTCGCGGAACAACGGGCGAATCCGGCGGTTCCAGGTCAGGTCGGAATAATACACGCCGGGCACCAAGAGCAGCGCGCCCAGCAGCAGCCGCCAGTCCACCCACGCCATGACCATCAGCCCACCGATGAACTGAACGACCGCCGCCCACGGGTTGTAGAGCATGCTGAAGATCAGCTCGCCTACCCCGCCGGCATCTTCTCGCAGCAAGCTCGACGCGCCCCCGGACTTGAGCTGATACACCCGGTGGAGCGGTAGGCGCATGGCATGTTCGTAGACCTTGCGTCGCACCGCGACCTGGACGCGCTTGGTCGTCCGCGTGGCCTGCCATCGGCTCGAGAGGCCCAGGAACTTGCCGAGCACCGAGACGGCCATCACGACCCCGACCAGCGCGACCAGGCGGCCCCTCGGCGATGTGGGGATCGGAACGGGGCTCCACGCCACGACCCAGTCCGGTACCGGATGACCCAGCATGACATAATCGATCGCCGCCTTGGTCGCCGCGGGAGGGATCAGCTTGAGCAACGTCGCCAGCGATAACGCCGCGAGCGCCATCGCCAGCGTGAAGCGATACCCGATTAAGAGTCGATACAGCTCGCCGTACAACTGCCTCAGCGAGCGGTGCTTGGGCGCCGTCTTCGTCGAGTCGGGCGGTGAGAGGTCCGTCCTCTTCAAACTGGCACGGAAGTTCCTCAGGTACTCGCGAAACCGGAGCCGGCTGGCAATCCGTCGATGGATCGTTGACAAGGAGAGTCCCCAAATCTTCTGGAAACCGGGTAGGGTGCTCTGCGAGCACCGGGACGGCCGGGGCTTTCGCATTGGTGCTCACAGAGCACCCTACGAGCCTTACTCTCCGGCATTGTAGCGGATCGGTCCATTCCTCGCCTCTCCGAGAGTCGTTTGTGCCTCCCTGCACAGTCCCTCGCCAAGAACGCGACCACTCGGGTAGAGTGAAACGGTCCCAGGGGACCCGCAATCCATGAAGTCGGGAATCGTCGTTCTCTTCAGCCTGACCGCGTTCCTCGCCGCGATCTTGTTGTTCTCAGCCGAACCGATGATCGGCAAGATGGTCTTGCCGCTCTTCGGAGGAACTCCCACGGTCTGGAATTCGTGCCTGGTCTACTTCCAGGTCATGCTGCTCCTGGGATACGCAGTCTCAGGTGATCTCCTGGCCGGCATCGGCATCGAGCGTCGACGCATCTCACGGCCGTTCCTGGCCGTACTCGCCGTCTTGCTCATCCTCGGCTATCTGGTGCAACCGGTCAGGCTGTCGCTCAGCCTCATGGAACCGCCTGTAGCCGACGGCAGCCCGGCCAGGCGATTGCTCGGAATCCTCTGGATTTCGACGGCTCTCCCGCTGTTGCTGGTCGCGTCAACGTCCCCGCTCGTGCAGCAATGGTTCGCGGAAACGGGACATCCCCGCGCTCACGATCCGTATTTCCTGTACGCCGCGAGCAACGCCGGCAGTCTGCTGGGGCTGTTGTCCTATCCCTTCGTGATCGAGCCGAGTTTGAGTCTCCCCGCGCAGGCTCGTGTGTGGCAGGCGGGCTTCTTGATCCTCGGGTTCCTGATGATCACCTGCGGGGCCGTCGCGCGCGGCTGAGCCGGACCCATGGGTCCTGGGCCGTGTCGCCGGGCGATCATCCGGCATCGGACGCCGTCCCCGAGCTTGCGAGGCCATCGATGAGGACGGGCCTCCGCTGGCTCGTCCTGGTCTCCATCCCATCGAGCTGGATGATGGGGGTCACCACCTACTTGACCACCGACCTGGCGGCGATTCCGCTGCTCTGGGTCATCCCACTGGCGCTCTATCTGCTGAGTTTCGTTATCGCCTTCTCCGGCTGGTCGGCGGGCCTGGTGCGGCTCGCCGCGCGCGCCTTGCCACTCCTGGTTCTGCCGCTCGTCCTGGTGATGACCGCGGGGTTCGTCCACGCCGTCTGGGTACCGCTCCATCTGCTGACATTCTTCGCGGGCGCGACGGCCTGTCATGGTGTGCTCGCGCGGCAGCGTCCGGCGGCGCGATACCTCTCCACGTACTATGTAATCATCGCCGCGGGGGGGCTGCTCGGTGGAGTTTTCAATGCCTTGCTCGCGCCGATGCTCTTCAGTCGGGTGGTCGAGTACCCGTTGGCTGTGATCCTGGCATCCGTGGTGGCCCCAGGGCGCGATGGACGGCTCTGGCAAGGGACTCGCAAGGAATGGCGAACGACTGCGCTGCTCCCCGCGATCGTCTTCCTGCTGACGGCACTCCTGACGATGAGTCGCGTGGGCCTGGCGGACTCAGCGTTCGGCGCACTGGGGATCGTGATCGCCTCGGGTTTGGGGATCTCGGCCTGCGTGACGGCTCGACGGCGCCCGATCCGATTCGCGCTCGTCGTCGGTGCCATCCTGCTGGCCGGCGGCCTGGCGCAAGGACCGAGCGGGCGGCTGCTCCACATCGAGCGGAACTTCTTCGGCGTGGTGCGGGTGACCGAGGATCGAGCGCGGATCGTCCACCGGCTGTTCCACGGCAGCACGCTGCACGGCCAGCAGAGCCTCGACCCGGCCCGGAGCCGGGAACCCTCGACCTATTACACCAGCTCCGGCCCCATCGGTCAGCTCTTCGCGGCGATCGGGCCGAAACGGGATCGGCCGGGGACGCGAATCGCCGTGATCGGGCTGGGTGCGGGCACGCTCGCCGCCTACGCCGAGCCCGCCGAGCGCTGGACGTTCTACGAGATCGACCCGGCCATCGAGCGGATCGCCCGCGATCCGCGGTTTTTCACCTATCTTCGAGACTGCGATGCAATGGCGCTGGACGTCGTCCCGGGCGATGCGCGGCTCAGCCTCCGCGACGCGCCCGATCACGCCTATCAACTCATCGTCCTCGACGCGTTCAGCTCCGACGCGCTGCCGGTCCACCTGCTGACCCGCGAGGCGATCCAGCTCTATCGCTCGAAGCTCGCCGAAGGGGGCGTACTGGCTTTCAACCTCTCGACTCGTTATGTGGACCTCGACCCCGTGATGGGCGGTCAGTCCCACGACGCCGGCCTGGTCTGCCGGATCAACTACGACACGGAGCTGACCCAGCAGGAACAGGACGCCGGCAAGCAGCCGTCGATCTGGGCCGTGATGGCTGCAACTGACAGCGACCTGGGAACGCTCGCCTCCGACGTCCGCTGGCGCCGCCTGTCGCTTCGCCCCAACGCTCGGGTCTGGACCGACGACGACTCGGACCTCGCCCGCTATCTCCGCTGGATACCGCGACGACTGCGAGTCCAGCCGACCCCAATCCCATCGCGGACCGACAACGAGCACGAATCACCGCGATGAGCGGCGCACGTTGATGGCCCTCGCCGATTGTGGTTCATCTCGTGCGTCGTCGAGAGCTTGACCCTGATCTCGCGGCCTCGGAGCCTCGGCCGCTCGGAGGCAGAGGCACGAGTATCGAGCGGCCGAACCTCGATCGACGACCTGTAGTAGTCCGTACAGTATCCGAGTAAGATACGGCCGCGGTACGGACCGAGTTCCGTCCCAGTCGGGATTCCTCGCCTCATCGGATCGAAACTCGCTTTGACCCGAAGCCTTTTTCTTGTCGTACGGGGAAGGCCGTAGCCCTTCGCTTTCCAGGAGAGACACCGATGAACGACGACTTTACCTCGCTCTATGCCTTCAATCACTGGGCCAATCGCCGCGTCCTGGACGCTTGCCGCAAGCTGACGCCCGAGCAGTACGTCGCGGAGCCGGTCCCCGGTTGGTCGTCCGTCCGGTCGACGATCTACCACATTGCCGTCGTGACGGAGGTCTGGCTTCGCATGGTCGCGGGCGAGACGGTCGAGAACGTCGCGGCCGAAGCCGATGTGCCGACGGTCGATGACGCTGAACACCTTCTGGATCGGGCCTATCAAATCTTCAATGACGTCTTCCCAACGCTTACGCCGGAACAGCTCGCCACGCCGCGAACCTTCCGCGGGCGTGGCCGGGTCGCGGTCCTTCCGCCCTGGGCGGTCCTGCGACACGTGGTCAACCACTCGACTTACCACCGCGGCCAGGTCGCCTCCAAGCTCAAGCGGTTCGGCATCGAACAACCGGCAACCGATCTCGTCTTCTGGGCGATCGAGCAGGTACCGCAACAAGCGTAGGCGACGATGACTACTGGGTTCGAGGGACCAAGAGAAACGTGTCGCTTGACTTCGAATGAGCACCGAGATCAAAAAGGAGCCTTCGGCATGTCCACGCCCCAAAGGAGCATGGACATGGAGACGGCTCCTGGCAGACCATCCGGACATCATGACATCTCAGTATGAATAACTATTTGGTCTGACTGCCGATCGCCATCATCAGCTTGATGGCCGGCACGTCGATCGCCAGGCGGAACTGGATTTCGTCTCCATCTCCCTTCATGCTGAGATGGACCCGATCGTGCTGGGTGTTCGACTCCCTTGAAGACCTCGGCGACGGGCCCGCGGAACCTGTCCTGATCCAACTGGGCGAATTCTTTCACCCGCGACATCCGGATCAAGCCCGCGATGGGCACTGCCAGCTCGGCAGGCGGAGGGGCCGAGAATCCGTCAAGGGCTCGCTGGAGCGGCGCGAATCCGGTCTCGCCGAACGAGAACAGGATCGCATCCTCGCGAAAGGTGAAGAACAAGGAGGGCTTGCCGAAATGCTTGGCCAGGTCTCCGTCTTTCTCGTCAAACGGGCCGCTCATCTGATGGATCGCGGTCCCGTCGGCCGCCTTGGCGACGTCGAAGGTGATTTTGACGTCATCGCTAGGCTTGATCTTGGCCGCCGCCTCGCGAACGAGCCGATCGAATTCCCGACCCTGCTGGACCTTCATTCCGCCGACGATCAACAAACGCGAGGCGTCCGGTTTCGACGGCGAAGTCCCCTCGATCGCCATACCCAGATCGATCTCGGGCGCGTTGAGGTTCGACTTCACGAGCTCGGCAAGGCGCGTGAAGAGTTTCTTATCCTCCTCGGAATCCACCTTCTTCAAGCCGTCCTTTACGGCTTGGTCGAAGGCGTCTGTCATCATGGCGCGGAACGTCTCGGCCACCGGGAAGCTGGCCCAGACGGCCATGGCGGCGTCTTTGCTCAGTCCCTGGAAACGGCTCCGGCGTCCGTTGAGAGCGCGGAGGGTCTTCGCCATCGCAGTGTTCGGCTTCGCGCTCATGGCGAACTCGAGGGCGATCTCCTTGGTCTTGCGGCTCAGATCGAGATCGAGTGCGATCGCATCGCCATCTCGGATCAGGTCCTTGATGGCGTCCACGCTGACCTTCTGGCCCGCGAGCCGGCCTTTATACTCGGCGTCCCCCTCGCCGGGTTTCCGCTCGTTTTGCTGATTGACCTGGGCTTCGACTTGATTCAGGAACACATCCTTGAGCCCATCCGGGATCTCCGAGAGCCGGACCTTCACACTCAGTGCGGGTTCGGTCCGGCCCTTCGGCGTCCAGGAAGAGGGATCGATCGCCTTGAGTTGGTCGACTTCGGCTGGAAACATCGAGACCAGGGCGTAACCCTTGGATTGCAGGATGAACGCAGGTGAGCCGTTGGGCAGGGTCAGCTTGTGGGTGAACCCGGGGACGCCCGGCTGATCATCGACGGCCAGTCCCAGCTCTTTCAGCGAATCCATGAATTGCGCGAAGTCGGAGATCGGCACGGCGCCCACGACGGTTGGGGGGGCACCTTGAGGAAAATCCTTGGGCAAGGTCACGGCCAGACCGAAGCCGCGGCTCCGATCCAGGCCCTTGACCAGCGCACCCGACTTGAGCCGGTCCAGCCCATCGAGCACGGCCTGAGCCCTCGGGTCGCCCTCGGGAGCTAACGACTTGACCAGATACTCGAGGTCGTCGGCCAGTTTCGACACCGGCTTGGCCGTGACGACGACCGTCTGCCCCTGCGCCGCCAATCGCGCCCAGGAGACCAAACGCAGTCACCAGGAAGACAGAAAATCTCAGCCTTCGAACGATCATCCGCATCACTCCAATTCCCGACGAGGGAGTAGCCAGGTCTCGGATACCTGAGCTTTTGGGTTCCCGTTGGATTCTATCGCGACCCTCGCGGCGATCCGATTCGTCGCCCGCGGTGATCCATTGGACCGGAAGGACTCTGCGAAATCCAGGGGAGAACGCGAAATCCGTGTACCTCGTCATGGACCGGCCAGGCTCAATCCCTCTGCCCCCAATGACTCTCGATCGCTTCACGATTGGTTGGCACACGATCGAAGTCCTCTACCTCGGAACCCCCTCTGGCCCCTCACAGTGCGATGTCTTGATGACCGGTTCGACGGCGCCCCCGCGCTGCAATACACGACAAAGGAACCATTGGGAACATGACGTCTGGGGCCTGATCTTCTGCGACTTCCCTTCGTTCACGGCCTTCCAGCATGGTATCTGACGGCTCGATACCCCCGTCCCCAGGAATCATCCTGATAAGAAGTGACGGCCCCGCGTGTTCTACACTCAGGCCGCGAGGATTCGACACGACGCAGCAATCCGCACGCCACGCGTGTGGGGTCGGCCACTCGGCCTCTGTCATGAAGAAAAGGGGATTTCCAATGATGAATGCTCGCATTGGCGGCTTCTTGATCGCTCCACGGCCGGACCTCGTGACGGTCCGACGCCGCCGAATGGCGATTGGCTGCGAGATGCTCGAGGGGCGCCGGTTGCTCGCCACGCTCCAGCAGGGTGTGCATCAACTCGCGCCCGACCGGGATACGATCCATCAGGGTCACGCCCAGCACCGGACACCCACGTCCGAAGCTGCGATCGGTGACCGTGGAGATCGACGAACAGACGAAGATTGTGCGACGAATGGTCCTGTCGCGAGTCCGCAGAGGTCGCCCGGCCGCGGAGGTCTCGCTCACGTTCGACCGGTTTGGAACCCAGCCCGACTCCGCCTATCAGGTCTCGAGTCATCTCGGGCCGGCCGCCCCGGTTTATAGCCGCGATCATCGGTCGCGCCGGCGCTTTGAGCTCCGCCGATTCTTCAGCTCTCTCCTGCCCGATGGCGAATAACGCGCGGGAAGAAATTTCCGGGTCGCCCGCTTGCTGCGCTTCGCACGACTCCTCCAATCAATCGACGTAGAGGAATTCGTTGGAATTGAGCAGCACATGGCAGAAGTCGACGAGAGCGGTGTGGCTGGCCGAGGGGCTTGTTGGCGGAGCCGATGGCTGGGCCAGCCGTGCCTGATGATCGAGAAACGTGAAGGTCTCGACGAGTTCTTCGGGGTCGGGCCGGCGGCCCAGGGTCAGGCGGTAGGCCAGGACGATGCGGGCCGCGTCGTTGGTCGAGTCGGGCTCGACGTGGTCGATCCGCGCGGCGAGGGCTCTGGCGCGGGCCAGGGTCCATCCGCCGTTGACGAGAAGGAGGGCCTGGGTACTCGTCGTGGTGGTATCGCGTCGCGAGGTGGTGTTCGTGCCGTCGGGGGCGTCGAAAGCGTCGAGCAGCGGGTCGTGGGCGTTGCGGAGAAGTCGGGTTTCGATGGTGCGCCGGGAGCGAGATACCTCGGCGCTGGGGCCGCCGAGCGTCGGGTCGAGCTCGCCGCTGGCGGCGAGCATGGCGTCGCGGATCTCCTCGGCGTCGAGGCGACGGACGGACTGCTTCCAGAGCAGCCGGTTTTCCGGGTCGATCCGAGCGGCGGAGGCGATCTCGCGTCGCGGTCGTTGCGCGGCCTGTCGGTAAGCGGCCGAGGTCAGGATCAGGCGGTGGATCGGCTTCCATCGCCAGCCTTGCGCGACGAACTCGCGCGCCAGCCAGTCGAGCAGCTCGGGATGGCTGGGAGTCTCGCCCACCCGGCCGAAGTCGCCGGAGGTGCCGACCAGACCCCGGCCGAAGTGATACTGCCAGATCCGGTTGACGATCACCCGGGTCGAGAGCGGGTTGTCGGGCCGGCTCAGCCACCGCGCCAGCGCCAGCCGGCGACCGGTCGAGCGAGGCGCCGCCGGTGACGGTTCGATCCGCGCCGCCGCGGGATCGAGGACCGATAAGAATCCGGGGGCAATCGGCTCGGGCTTTCGGTCGCCGGGGATCATCGTTGGAGGCGCGACCGGGCCGACGTCCGTCACCGCAAGCACCGGCCCCGGCGCGATCGGTTTGAGGGCGTCGAACCGCCGGAGCTCTTTCTGCAACTCGGCCCAGCGCGCCTTGTCCGCCCCCTTGAGGATCGCCGGGACTTGATCGTATTCATAGCTGATCTGGCGATAGGCCAGGGCGCCGATCTGACGCTCCAGCGGAGTCCGGTCCGCCTCGGGCCTGGCGAGCACGGCCTTGATCTCGTCCGGGAACTTGGCAAGTGCGGCCGCCGCTCCCTTGTCTCGATAGGGCCGGGCGATGGCATCTATCTGGCGAAGCACGCCAGCGGCGGCCTTTTCCCAGGTCGCGCGGCGCGATCGGTAGTCTTGCCATTGCTTCGCGGTGGCCGTCGTCAGGTCCTCGCGCGGCAGGAGCGGCGTGAAGAACGCCTGGAGCCGGTAATAGTCCTTCTGGAGGATCGGGTCGAACTTGTGATCGTGGCATCGGGCGCAGCCGATGCCCAGCCCGAGGAAGACCTCGCCGGTGACGTCGGTGATCTCGTTGAGGATGTCGGCCCATTGCCCGCGGACGTCGCGCTGGTTGTACTCGTAGGGACCCAGCCGGAGGTAGCCGGTCGCGACCCTCAGCTCGGGGTCGTCGGGATCGAGCTCGTCGCCCGCGAGCTGCTCGGTCAGGAACCGGTCGTAAGGTTTATCGGCGTTGAACGAGCGGACCACGTAGTCGCGATAACGCCAGGCGGCAGCCCGATAGGCGTCCTGGCGGTATCCGTCGGATTCGGCGTAGCGGACCAGATCGAGCCAGTGGCGTGCCCAGCGCTCACCGGTACGCGGCGAGGCGAGCAGCCGGTCCACGAGTAGCTCGTAGGCATCTGGCCGGTCATCGGCCAGGAACGCGTCGATCTCGTCGGGAGAGGGGGGTAAGCCGGTCAGGTCGAAGGTCAGGCGGCGGATCAGGGTCGCCTTGTCGGCCTCGGGGGCGGGCGTCAGGCCGTGGTCGCGCAGGCTCTTGAGGATGAACCGGTCGATGGGGTTGCTGGACCAGTCGGACCACGTGGCGACCGCGTCGGACGAGAGCTCGGGCACGGCGGGACAGCGGAGCGGTTGGAGCGACCACAAGGGAGGGTCGCTGTTGAGCGAGGTCCGCGCTGGGTTCGCGCCGGAGGCCGTCGTGGCGTGCGCCGCGGTGCGATCCCGCGCCGGCCAGGGGGCGCCCAGGGAGACCCATCGCGAGAGTACAGCGACCTTTTCCGGGGCCAGCTTGCCGGTCGGGGGCATCTCGAGGCCGTCGTAGTTGATCGCCTCGACGAACAGGCTCTCGCCGGGCTTGCCCGGAACCAGCGCCGGTCCCGACTCGCCGCCTTTCAAGATCGCTTCGAGCGAGTCGAGCCGCAACCCACCCTTTTGCTTCTTCGCGCTATGGCACGAATAGCAGTTCTCAGACAAGAGGGGTCGGACGCGCTTCTCGAAGAACTGCTCGCGCGCCGCCCGGACATCGCCGCGGGGCTCATCCCCCGGAGACCCGGCCGGATGCCCCAGGATCGCGATCCCCAAAATCACCCATATCATGGGACCGGAGCCGAAAGCGGCTGCCCGCGACCGTTGAAAGAGCCTCATCGGCTGGGCCCTCGATCCGTCTGGAAACGCGGCCGTACTGGAAGATCCGGATCGATCTATCGGACCGCCGGATCCGAATGTTTAACAACGGCCCATCATACGGAGAGTCGCTGCGGGACGCAACGAGTTCGGCCACCCCGGATCGATTGAGCGGCGACACACCCATGCCAGGACCGTCCGCCACGCTCTGCCAGCTACTTGATATACTGCGACACGAACTGAAGGTAAGCCTTCTCTCCCGGCCTGAGGTCCGAGTGCCGGCGTACCGACTCCTGGACCGTGCGTAGGGCAGCTCGCCAGATCTCGTCTGAGATCTCTTCTCGAATCGCCCGCATCGCTTGCAACGAATCATACATCGTCCAAACCTGCGGCCCCGTGTCTTCGCCCGGCTCAATCTGCTGGATGGCTTTCTGAAGAGCCACGTCAATCGTGCGATCGTCAATGGTCTGATCCTTGCGAGCACATGAGACCAGAGCGAATTCGATATTCTGCAAGACATCCACGTGATCGCGCGTCATGTGCTTCATGCTGGTCTTTGACTCGCGATCGTGCTGGTAGACGTGAACGACTTCCTTGTCCTTGAAGAGTCGTTTGGGAAGTTTGCGTTGTGCCATGTGTGAGTTCTACTCGGGAGCCACGAGAGCCGGATGACTCCGGCAAGCCATCTCTTCACGTAGGTCAGGCTTTCCCGCCTGGTAGGACCGGACCTCAGACGAGAAAGCCTGATGACCTACGTGCCTGCCGGTCAATATAGAGGCTCCTGCACCGCTCGGGAAGATACTCCTTGCAAAGCCGAGGGCCGTCGGTCGTGAATTCGCCGAGGCTCGGGGAACCGTTGCTTTGCCGAGGATGTCATGTGTCTTGAGTCTGTGCCAACCACATCGCGCCATCTCGTCGGCGGGCCCTCGCCCCTCTTCTGTGCCCCTCTGCTACTGACTCGATGATGTCCGTTACCTAAGTTTTTCGCCGGCCTTTCGAGTCGTAAGTCCTTGTCCGGAAACGATTGGGATTGGTGGTGGACTTCCTAAACGGACTTCGACCGGGGACACTCATCTCGAGTGGACCCCGGTGCGGCGCGCAGATTAAGGGAAGGCCGGGCGACGGGGCCGGCGAAGAGCTCCGGAATCATCGAGGAGTTTCGAGCCCTTGAAGGCACTATAGGGAGTCCGATGGGATTGGGAGTGTGTTCCATGGCGACCAGTCGTCCGAATGCCGGCCTGGGAGATTTCCAGGCGCTTTTCCAGGTCGGCTCGTTCGTCGGGATGTCCGACGCCGAGTTGCTGGAGCGGTACATCACCGGGTGCGGCGGGATCGCCGAGGTTGCGTTCGCGGCCCTGGTCGAACGGCACGGCCCGATGGTCCTCCGCGTCTGCAACGAGGTGCTCAACGACCCGCACGATGCCCAGGACGCCGCCCAGGTGACGTTCCTGGTGCTCGCCAAGCGGGCCGGCGCGATCCGCCGGCGCAACGCGCTGGCCAGTTGGCTGTTCGGGGTCGCCCGGCGGGTCGCGGCCCGGGCCAGGGTCGAGGCGGCCCGACGTCGGGCGCACGAGAGGCGGAGGGCCGAGATGGCGGCGCGAGAGCATGACCGGCGGTCCCGAACCGCCGTGACGGGGGAACCCTGGGCGGAACTCTTCGAGGAGATCGACCGGCTGTCCGAGCGCCACCGGAGTGCCATCGTCCTGTGCGACCTGGAGGGCTTGACCCACGAACAAGCCGCGCGGCGATTGGGCTGCCCGGTCAAGACCGTCCAGGGCCGTCTGTACCGGGCGAGGGAGCTGTTACGCCACCGCCTCACCCGTCGGGGCGTCACCACGACCGCGGGGATGCTGGGTGTCACGCTCGCCCAGCGGACGGCTTCGGCCGCGCCGTCGGCCGCCTGGGTCGCAGGGGACGGCCCGAGCCGCGGCCCAACTCGCGGCGGGCCAGGGAGTGGAGCGGTTTCTCTCGGCCGAGTCCGCCGAGCTGTTTCGACAGGTGTTGAGGGCCATGACGATGACCAAGTTGAAGATCGCGGTGCTGGGGGGATTGGTCCTCGCCGACGACTGCGGTGGGGATGGCGATGGCCTGGGGCCGGATGGACCATCCCCAGGTCGTGGACCGGCCGCCGCCGCGGCCGCATGGCCGCCGCCCGGTCGCCGCCGCTGGCCGCTCAACCGTTGGATCCGGCCGCAGCCGGAGCCGGCGGCCGTCCAGATGCAGAGGGCGAACAACCTGAAGCAGGTCGGCCTGGCGATGCACAATTACCGGGAGGCCCACGGGCGTTTCCCGGCGCCCGCGATCCAGGGGCCGGACGGCAAGCCGCTCCTGAGCTGGCGCGTCGCCATACTGCCCTATCTGGCTGAGGGCGAGCTGTATCAATCCTTCAAGCTCGACGAGCCCTGGGACAGCCCCCACAACAAGCCATTGCTCGAGAGGATGCCAGACGTCTTCGCTCCGCCTCACCCGTCGGGGACAGGCGCCGGGGAGCGTCACGCACTTCCGGATCTTCGTCGGCAAGGGGACCCCGTTCGAAGGCGGTCGTGGACCTCGCTGGGAGGACTTCCCCGACGGCCCGGATCGGACGATCCTGATCGTCGAGGCGGACGAAGCGGTCCCATGGACCAAGCCCGAGGACCTGCCCTACGCCCCCGATAAGCCGCTCCCCGCGCTCGGCGGGGGACCACGGGGGAGCTTCGTGGCCCAGATGGCCGACGGCAGTGTCCTGTTCATCCCGGCGAAGTTCGATGAGGTGCTGCTTCCGTCGGGCGATCACCCGGAACGACAAGCAGCCGCTCGACCTCGACCGCCTGGGGAGCCGCCAGCCGCTTCCGGCCCCGCCGAAGCCTGAACCCGGCCAGGACAGCAACCGGTCGACGACCGGTCGGCCGGGCGACCGCGGAGCTGGGCAGACCGGCACGTCCAAGTCCGGCGATCGAGTCCTCCTCAGCGGCCGCGTGCTCGACCCGGATGGGAAGCCTCATGCGGGCGCCGCGGTCTATTTCATCCGGCCCGCACCCTTTGTCTGGGTCCCGCACCCCCGGCCCCCGCGTCGGCCGGAACCCATCGGCGACGAGTGGGGCCGACGGCCGGTTCGAAATCCTCCTCGACCGCGCGGAGTGGGATGACGTGTGCTCGATCCCCAACAGGTTCGGTCCGCACGTGCGGACCTTCCCCCTGGTCGCCGCCGTGGCGCCCCGGTACGGTCCAAGCTGGGTCCTTCTGCCCAAGCCCGAGGCCCGAGCCGACGTGACGCTGCAGCTCGTCAAGGATGACGTCCCGATTGAGGGCCGGATCCTCGACCTGGAGGGTCGCCCGGTGCCCGGCGCCACCGTCACCACCGACGAGATCATCGCGACCCCCGGCGAGGACCTCACGCCGGTCATCAAATCCCTCATATTCGGGGATGGCCGGGGACGTGCCGCCGAAGTTCCTGGCGGCATCGATCGCGGGGCTCCCTCCGACGCTCACGACCGACCGTGAGGGCCGGTTCCGGCTGACGGGGATCGGCCGGGAGCGCGCCGTGTTCCTGGAAGTCTCCGGCCCGACGATCCAGACCGGTGGCATGTTCGTAATGACCCGGCTGGAATTCCAGGCGGCCCGGCAGAAGTTCGAGCGTCCCAAGCTGCCGCTGGCCGACAGCCCGTCGATGAGCGCGGGCCCCATGATATACCCCGCCCGCTTCGAGCACGCCGTGGGCCCGACGAAGCCGATCGAGGGCGTCGTGCGCGATGGCGCGACGGGCCGTCCCCTCCCTGGCGCCGTGATCTTGCCAGTCGCGGTGTACGAGCGCGACGGAAACCATGAAGGTTGGGGTAGCCTCGGCGGTGGCAGCGCCACCGCGGACGCCCAGGGCCGGTTCCGGCTTGTCGGCGCCCCGAAGTCTCGCGACCTGGGTGTCCACGTCTTTCCGCCGGAGGGGCAGCCTTATCTCGAGCGGATGGAGCACGTCGGCGACACCCCGGGCCTCGCGCCGATCGTGCACGACGTGAGCTTGACGCGGGGCATCCCGGTCCGGGGCCGGCTCATCGACCAGGTGAGCCGCCGGCCCGTGCGGGGAGTCGTCCATTACTTCCTGCTCGACATCAACCCCAGGTACGACGAACTCCGATGGTCTCTGTCGTTTTGCCAGGTGCCCACCGACGACGACGGCTCGTTCTCGATCGTCGCCCTGGACGGCCCGGGGTTGCTGGCCGCCTCAGCGAACTCCGACCGGTTCACCAAGGGCGTCGGCGTCGATCGGTTCAAGCTGGCGAAACCGTTGTACAACTCGGTACGGCGCCTCCCCGGTCAACGCGGACCCGAGGAGTGCTCGATACCCTGGTCGAGCTCAACCTGCCCGCCGACTCGAGCGGCGTGGAGCGCACGATCGAGCTCATCCCGTCGAAGTGACGCGGGCCGCAGCGGGCTCGATCGAGCCCGCGTGGTTCCCGTCGTGAATGAGGAGCCCAATCATGACCGACCCTCGCGACCCCTGGGCCCCTTATGTCCCCGGCGCCGCGGCGCCCTGGGACCTCGGGCGAGTGGTCCGCCTCCACCGCCGCGCCGGTTTCGCCGCCACCTGGGACGAGATCCGCCGCGACCTGGCCGATGGCCCCGAGCCCAGTATCGGCCGGCTCCTCTCCGGCACGTCGCGCACCCGGGGCGTGCCGGAACACTTCGAGAAGTACGCCGCCACCTTGGCCGTCGGTGCCACCGGCGATTCCGGACAGCTCAAGGCCTGGTGGGTCTACCGCATGCTCTTCGGGCCCGACCCGCTGGCCGAGCGGCTGGTGCTCATGTGGCACAACCATTTCGCCACCAGCGTGGAGAAGGTCAACGACCTGGGATGGATGCGGCGGCAGAACGACACGTTCCGCCGCCATGCCCGAGCACCGTTCGGCGAGCTCCTCCGGGCCACTGTTCGCGAACCGGCGTTGCTGGTCTGGCTCGACGCGCAGGACAACCACAAGGGGAAACCCAACGAGAACCTCGCTCGCGAGCTGATGGAGCTGTTCACCCTCGGCGTCGGGCATTATACCGAGGGCGATGTCAAGGAGGCCGCGCGAGCCCTCACCGGCTGGACCGTCAAGGGTGATTCGTTCCGCGAGGACCCCGCCCAGCACAACGACGGCGAGAAGGTCGTCCTGGGAAAGCGAGGACGGTGGACGGGTACGGATCTGGTGGCGATGCTGCTGGAGCACCCGGCCACCGCCGAGCGCCTGGCATGGCGGATCTGCGATACGTTCCTCGGTGAAGGGGACATCGACGCCGCCGGGATCCGGCTCCTGGCCTCGGGCCTACGGCAGCGCGATCTCGACATGGGCTGGGCGGTCGGCACCGTGTTACGGTCACGTGCCTTCCACGAGGGACGCGGCCAGCGCGGTCGTGTCGTCAGCCCGGTCGAGTTCGTCGTCGGCGCGGTGCGGGCGCTCGAGCTGTTCGATCCGGCGCCCAGCACGCTCCTCCTGGCGGAATGGGCGACCCGCCTGGGTCAGGACCTGTTCTATCCCCCCAATGTCGGCGGCTGGCCGGGCGGTCGGTCCTGGATCTCGGCCGGCGCGATGATCGGCCGGACGAATTACGCCGCCGCGCTGGCCGGGGGCCGCGACATCGGCCTGCCCGGCCCGCCGGATGTCCTCGCCCTGACCGAGCGACACGGCTTCGGGCGGGACTTCGGCGCGGTGACCACCTTCGCCACCACCGTGCTGCTGGGGGTCGATGCGCGAACGGGTCGGTACCCGTCGCTCGAAGGCGCACTCCGGTCCGGTCTCCCGGAGCCCGACGCCGCACGCCGTATTCTGACCCTGGTCCTGTCCTCACTCGAGGCCGCAGAAGTGCTGACCCTGAGCGATCGCACCACCCCTTTCCTGGGAGGTCCCATGTTCTCTCGCCGCTCCTTCTTCAGCAGGGCCGTGAGCTCTCCGACCCTCGTCGCCCTGTCTTCAACCGTCCCGGGCTTCCTGGCACGCTCGGCGCAAGCCGGCGAAGCCCGCGCCGGACGAACGCGTCCTGGTGGTCATCGAGCTCAATGGCGGCAACGACGGGATCAACACCGTCGTGCCCTACCGGGACGAGGGGTATCAGCGACATCGCTCGGCCACGCGCCTGGCGACCAGCGACCTGATCAAGATCGACGACCAGGTCGGCCTACACCCATCGATGTCGGACGCCGCCCGCCTGCTCAACGACGGCAAGCTGGCCATCGTGCAGGGCGTCGGCTACCCCAACCCGAACCGGTCTCACTTCGAAAGCATGAGGATCTGGCACACCGCCCGCCCGGACAAGGCCGACGCCGCAGGCTCAGGCTGGATCGGCCGGGTGCTGGACGGACGAGCGGCGACCTCTCCCTCCGGTCCGGGCGCGATCTTCGTCGGCAGCTACCCATCGCCAGTCGCCGTGCGCGGCCGCCGGTCGGCTGCGATCACGTTGGATCGGACCGATGATTTCCTCCTCGGAGATGGCGCAGCGCGCCACTCCCTCCGGCGTGAAGCCGGTGACGACGACGAGCTGACCGCCTTCATCCGCCGCAGTACGCTCGACGCCTACGCGACCGCGGATCGGATGGCCACGATCACCCGCGTCGCCCCGGGCCGCCGTTACCCGGCGACCCGGTTGGCGGGAGGGCTCGAACAGATCAGCCGTCTGATCAAAGCCGGAATCGGAGCGCGGTTCTATTACGTGATCCAGGGTGGCTACGACACCCACGCCGGCCAGATCCTCACCCACGCCAACCTCCTGGGAGAGCTGTCCGGGGCACTCGGGGCGTTCCTGGACGACCTGACGACCGCGCGGCTGGCCGAGCGGGTGGCGGTCCTGTGCTTCAGCGAGTTCGGCCGGCGGGTGGCCGACAACGGGTCGTCCGGTACCGACCACGGCACGGCCGGCCCGGTCCTCCTGGCGGGAGCCGGCGTCCGCCCCGGCCTGGTGGGACGGACGCCCAGCCTGACCGACCTCGAGGACGGGGACCTGAAAGTCGGCATCGATTTCCGGCGGGTTTACGCGGCCGTGCTCGAAGGCTGGCTGGGATTGCCGGCGGAGCCCGCGCTGGGCGGGGCCTTCGGGACAGCTGCCGCTGTTCCGCAGCCTGAGTGGTGCGGATGACAGGAGGGTCTCCGTTGAATCCCATCGTCGCGCGGGCGTTGCGGTATTCGGTCCGCCCCAGAGCCCTCCTCGGCCTGGCCGGCGCCGCGCTCCTGGTGCTGGCATCGGCCCGGGGCCTGGCTCCGGACCCCAACGTGGTAACCGGCCTCCGCGTGACACCCGGTTACGTGGGGCTGTGCCATGCGGAGCTGTACGGGCTCCTGGTCGTCGTCACGATCACCGCCGCCGCCGCGATCGCCTCGGAACGGCAGGCGAGGACGTGGGACGCACTGGCCATGAGCGCCCTGTCGGATACCGAATTGGTGCTCGGCAAGGCGGCGGCCGTGCTCCTGCCCGCCGCGCGGCTCGCGTTGCTCCTCGTCCTCGCTCACCTGGTCTATGGCATTGCCTGGGGGGCGCCTTGGAGCTTCATCGTCAGCGTCCATGTCGTCTTCCTCGGCACCGTGATGGGCGCGGCCGGTCTGAGTCTGCTCTGCTCGGCGGTATGCGACCGCGTGGTCCATGCGGTCGCGCTGGCCGCGGCCGCGATTGTCCTGGGATGGTTCGTCGCGCTGGATGGCCTGGCCAGAGCATCGACCATCACCCGGTTCGCCAGGGTCGGACACCCGCTCCGCTTGCTCGACGACCTCACCACATCCTCGGTAACCGTCAAGGTCGCCGGGCTGCGCGCCCTGGCCTTTCTGCTGGGCGCGGCGCTCGGGGGTGGTCTGGCATGTCTCGCCGCGATCCGACTGGCCCGGTATCCGGTCCGATACCGGGACCTGCCGATGCCCGGCCTGTTCCGAGTACGACTTGGCAAGACCGAGGACATCTGGGACGACCCGGTCTACTGGCGCGCATGCCGATCGCGCGGCGCCCGGCGGACTCTTCGGATCGGCGGCCTGCTGATCCTGGTGCTCCTGGTCGTCAATGCCGTGATGAGGCGAGATCCGGGCGTGGGCGGCCTCTGGGCTCAGCTCGCCGATGTCTCGGGGTATAACCTGCGCCTGCTGATCATCGCCGGGATGCCCTTACTCTGCTTACGGGCGAGCGTCGCGATCGCCGACGAGCGTCGCCGCGGCATGCTGGCGCCGCTGTTCCTGGCCGGCATTGGCCCGGCCGGCCTCGTCTGGTCGAAGCTCAAGGGCGACCTACGCCCCGCCGTCCCGCTCACCGCGATGGCCGTGATCTTCTGGCTGGCCGATGTGGGGAGGTTGATCGGCGGCTTCACGGAGCCGCGGCTCTGGTTGGCCAGTCTCGCCGTCCTCGCCGCCGTCGGGGCCGGCTACTTCCTGGCGGTCTCGCTGGGTCTCCTGGCCTCGGCCTACGCGCCCTCGCCCCGCGTCGCCCTCCTCGCGGCGCTGGGGCTGCTGTTCGCCTGGAACGCCCTGCCTCAGGTTGTCCCGCATGTCGTCCAGTGGGCCTGGCCCGGGATCTCGATAGACCACCATCCCACTCGCCTATCTGATCGGCGGCGAGCCCGATAGTCGTATATCAACATCCTCACGGGCCACGTCGGGCGATTCCCGCACATTCACCCGGCGAGCTGGGCCGTCTCCTGGGTCGCGGTCACGACGCTCGCCGGCCTCGCCGCGTGGACCGCCGCCGTTTTCCGGATGTCGCGCGAGCACGGTCGGCCGGTGAGCAGACCCGCCCGGACTTCCCCCGAGCCGGCGTAACCCCATGAACTCCCGCAGGTCTCACGACACTCGGACTCGTTTATGAAAGACCAACTGGTCACGAGGATTACACAAGGGAAAAGGGGCGACTGAGCCCGTGGGTGGGCGGGTCACGGGGTTCTTCCGAGGGCCGATCAGCTCAGCAGGTCGCGCCAGGCGAAGAAGGCTTCGATCCATTCGTGGCCATGGGGGCGAGGCTCGACCCACTCCAGCCTGCTGATGTCGACGACCCGCGTCTTGTCCTCGGCCTTGCACACAGCGTTCAGGCCGTAGCCCTTCTTGGGCCATTCGAGGCGGACGCATTCGACCGCCTCGCCGTTGACCCGCGCAGGGAACGGGCAAACGACTTCCTCACGGATCACGCTCAGCAATCCGGCATGTTCGTCGCTCTCGTCAAGACTGTCCCTGGTCGCCTGGTCGATCAGGGTCCGGAGGCGGACGCCGTCCGACCGGGTGGGACTCTTCTCCAGGGTCGCGCTGCGTCCCAGATGCAGGTTCCAACTCATGGGTGCCCTCACTTGGTGAATTCTCGGGCCTGTTCCGTTCGATGCGATAAGGGGCAAGGGAGCTGCCTGGAAGCGTGTCAGATCCGTGTGATTGGGCTCAGTTAGAGATAATATACTCGATGCCGAGCCGGATCCGTCTTTTCTCCCTCAAGATCCACGCGGGAGAGTTGGGTGGATGAGGGCTGACCCTCATGAGAACCATGAATGGTGCAGCGAGGAGCTTCGGGAGCTCCGAAACGAAACATCCTGGTAGCGATCGACGGTCGGTCCGAGCCAGGCCACCGAAAGTTGTGTGAGGATCCGGATAATGGCAAAGTCGAGAGATCGTTCCCTCGCCCTCGGATCATGGAGGCCACTCGGGTTGACGGTCTATCATGGCTTGGAGTTTTCAGCCATGTTTTACGATACCCAACCACCGCGTAGACATTCAAGATGGCTGCGGGCGCGTAATTCGGATTGATCACCGGTTCCCAATGAGATAAAGCCCGGGGGGTGGATCGCGTGGACCACCCCCCGCCGGTTTCCGTCGTCGTCTCAAGGCTTCGTGGGGAAGGGGTCGTTGGCCTCGGTCTGCGTGATCGTCCCCTGGATTTTCCAGGGATTGGTGCCGCCGATCGAGATCGAGAACGTCCAGGTCTTGGCCTTGGCCTTGGCGGGTTGCTCGGCCTTGGCGGTGATGCAGGCTGTATCGATCTTGGCGCTGCCGCTACCTGTCGCGCAGGACGAGTTCGTGCAGGCAGGCTGGGCCTTCGTGGTCGCGGTCTCGCTTGGGGTGCTGTAGCCAGAGGACGTGGAGCAGAGGAAGGCCGCGTCGGCCTGGCTGACCACGAGCCGCGGCGCCGGCGGAACCAAGTGGATGGAGGAATAGACCTGGCTACTCTTGGAGATCGATCCAAAGGTGGGTCTGCCTGACGGCAACGTCGGAATCACGTAGCTGGATACGATCCGGGGCACCTCGACACCCGGAATTCTGTCAGGCTCGAACGAGGCCGTGATGGCCTGAAGGTCCCGCTTGCCGGCGCGGCGGGTGACCTGGGTGACCTCGGCCCATCGCGGCGGGGTCGGTTTCGCGGGTTGGGCCGCCCCATCGGCCTTGACCGGCCCACTCGCGGAGACAGGTTGTTGAGGTTGACTGGCCTGGATATCACGGGCCTGGATGTATGCCTTCCGCGGATGCGGTCCTTCGGCGACCTTGATCCCCCGATCGGCCAGCAACGTCCCCTTGGCCTCGGCCAGGGCGGCCAGCGCGATGTTGTAGGTCGACTTGTACTGGGCCTCGGTGGCGACGGCCGTGGCGTACTGGCTAACGGAGTCGAGGAAGCGGTCGATCGTGATCCGGCCTTCCTCGTAGTACGCACGCTGGGCGTCGAGCCGCTCGGCGGCGGCCTTACGGAGCCGGGCCGCGGTCCTGTACTGCTTGTAGTCGGCGTCGACTTCGAGGAAGAACCGTGCCAGGGAATGCGTTGTCTGGTGGAGGATCTGCTGGAGATAGGCGTGGGAGCGCAGGAGGATGTATTGCGCCTGGCGGGAGTTGGCAAGTGGCGACCTCCCCGTCGACATCGGCATCAGGTAAACGAATCCAGTCTGCCAGCTCAAGAAACCGTTGTCATTGCCGGGATTCGCGTCTGAGCATGCGGCTTTTTCCGGCGTGCGAGCCAACAGTTCGAGCATCTTGAGGGTGCCGCTGATCATGACGGGATAGTTTCCGTCGAACTGCTGGCCCAGACCGTTGAGCTGGTCGAGGGCGTTCAGGCTCAGGGGCGGCAGCCATTGGTTGCGGGCGATCAAGAGCTGTAACTCGGCGACCCGCACCAAGACCTTTTGCTGGACGATATCCGGCTGCTCCTCCATCATCTCGTTCAGGCACGTATCCCAATCAAACTCCACGCGTTCTTCGTTGGGAGGGGTCACCGGGATGATCTGGCGGTTGTCGGCCGGGGGCAGGCCGAGGAGATTTCGCAACTGGCGTTCGGTGGTGATCACGTCCGAGGTCCGGGTGACCAGGTCGAGGTTGAACTGTTCGAGGCGCTGGGTGGCCTCGGCCACGTCGGCGACCGTCCCGCGGCCGATTTGCAGTTCCGCCTGCTCGCGCTTGAGAACTTCCTGGGCCAAGGTGACGGCCCGATCGGCGGCCCAGAGCTGGACGTGCGCTGAGCCAGGTTCCAGTATTGTTGCTCGACCGAGCGAACCTCCGCCATGACCTCGGCCTTGAACCGCCAGACGCCGGCGTCGGCGCTGAGCCGGGCAATCACGATCGGAGCGGAGCTGGCATCGGACGGTTTCACGGATGTCCCGGTGTTCAAAGGGGTCGGCTCAAAACCGCCGATGGGAATGCCCTGAGCACCGAAAGCAATGACGCGCACCACCTCGCTATTGTCCAGCCCGATGCGAATCGCTTCTTGAAGCGTCATCGGCCAGCATTCCAACGCTTCTGAATCGCCGCCCATCCTGGGCTTCGCGACCTTCGGAAGCGTCGTCGAAGAGAGGAGCCGGGCGTTCGACACGGGCGTGTCTTCTGGCTTCGCGCCGGAATGGGCTTTCGCGTCGCATGCCGTGACCTCGTCGCTCTTGGAGCATCCGGCCGCCTTCGGCTCATCGAGCAGATAGACCACGAGACGCTCGGCACAGAGACCCGCCAGCTTCGCCAGAATGCCGGGCTTGGGACAATCCGGCTTCGCGACGGGGCCAGGTTGGCCGACGATCGCCGTCGCCCCCTTGCCTCCCGACGGGCTCCCGACCCTCTCCGGGCCGCGGATGTCAATCTCGACTGTGACTGAGGAGCTCGGGGGTTTGGACTGACTGGGCTGCTGGTCCTGCGCGCCGATCAAGGCCAGGGCCAGAACGCTCCACGACAGGTTCATGGGACTCCCTCCTCCTTGCCGAAGAAATGATTCGCATCCGTGCCGGCTAAACTCAAAGGGACTCCCGGCGTGGGGTTCTTCCCGGGCTTCGCTCCGGAATTCGCGGAAACCTTGGCGCAAGACACCATCCCCGCATGGGAGAAGGCTCTACCGAACCGACCACCGCAGAACGGTCAGCGACAGGGGAGGAAACGCGTAATCGAACCGCGGCGATGCGGCTGCGAAGGTCGAGCGAGTCGGGACCAGGCGGTCGGGATCGGCGAAGCTGTTGGTGACGTCGGGCTCACCGGCATGCTTCGTGTCGGCCAGGGTCCAGACCTCCAGCGTCTGGCCGTCGGGCCCGAATGCGGAGAAGTCCAGCGGACGCGTCACCGCCTCGAGCCGGTCATTCACCGCCAGCAGGATCACGGCTTTCCCATCGGCCGAGAGCGTGGCACTGAGGTCGGGCACCGAGATCGGCGGCAGAGGCGATTCGATCTTCAGCGGGCGATCGCCGGCCATCGTCGCGTAGAGCTTCTGCGCGTAGTAGGTCGGCGTCTTGTAGAGCCGATGGTTATCCGTCTGAATGAAGCCCGAGCAGAAGCTGTTGACGATGTTGGACCGATTGGCGATCGGCACGAGGTCGCAATGGCGATGGAGCAGGTTCTGATATCTCGAGCAAGCCAGGGCGTTCTCGAGAGTCCAGAGCCGCGCGCGTCGCGGTCCGGAGTCGCCGGCCGTCGTGTTCCATTCGGTGACTCCCACCCGGATCTTCCGCCCGGGGGCCAGCTCGTGAAGCAGCCGGCGGATCGACTCGAAGTCGGCGTCGCATCCAGCAAGGTTGGCGCAATCATAATGGTGGGGTGAGACATAATCGAGCCAGTCCCTGGCGCCGCGGAGCACGCCCGGCTTCGGATAAGACGAGAGCAGCTCGATCGACGAGTCGGCCTGCTTCATGGCCCGGCAGAACTCGGGGAGCCGCTTCTCGTAATCAGGCCCGCTCTGCTCGTTGCCGACCTGCCAGTATCGGACGCGGTACGGCTCAGGATGCCCGTTCTTAGCCCGACGCGCGCCCATCGGAGTCTGGACATCACCATTGAAATACTGGACCTGATCGGCGGCGTCCCGGGGAGTCCGGCCGACGATCCGGACGCAGATCAGCGGCTCGGCCTCGACCCGCCGGCAGAACTGGACGATTTCCTCCAGCCCCGGCCCGGTGGGCTGCAAGCCGCCCCAGGCGCGCAGGGGCTTGCGACGGTCGGGGTCGCCGATCGTGTCGCGCCACTCGAAATCCCCGGCATTGACGACGTCCACCGCGCTGCCGCCGAACCGGATCACGCCCGGCTTCATGGCGCGGACTGCCTCGACCACGTCGCGCCGCCAGCCGCCGATCGCGTCCTCAGGCATTAGGCTGGCGCTGTCCAGCCAGAGCGTTGCCGGTCCGTGGAACTCGATCGAGATCGTCGTCGAGGCATCCGTGGCCGTCGGAACCATCTGGGCCTGATACCGGGCCCACTCCGCCGTGGGCTCGAGATCGGCCGTCGCGTAGACCGTTCCCTCGCGATGCAGGCGGACCCGCACCGGGCCAGCCGTCCCCGTCTTCTTGAGGTAGCAGGAGAACGTACAGGCGACCCCCTGCTGCACGGCGATCCCATCCTGCGCGACCCCGAGCGTGCAGGGCACCGCCTCCGCCGCCGTGATCCGGTACGACACGGTGCCACCGATCTTCGTTCGACGGGTCGCGCGCGAACCGGCCGCGATTGGTGGCGCCGCAGGGATACCAAGGGTGCTGCCGGAAGTCGGTCTCCTCGAGGTAATGCAACAGCGTGTAGGGGCTCAGGCCCTCGAAATTCCCATCGCAGAGCTTGTCGGCCCACATCCCGGGCACGAGGTCGCAGAGATACTCGATGAACTGGCCGTACTGGCCGGGCTCGATCCGGCCGGGCCGCAGGGGTTCGCGGGTGATGACCGCCGGCGCCCGAGCGGGCTCGAACGCCTCGAAACCCAGGCCGTCAAACCAGGCGGTGCCGCGACCCTTGCCGAAACCAACCAGGAACGGCGCGATCCGCACGCGGCCGTCGGCGGGTGCCTGGAAGGCTAGCACGACCTCCATCCAGTCGGTATCGCCTCGGTGGCTCGCACCCGCCGAGATCGTCCTTCGCCCTGCGGTCTGAATCTGATACGTCCCACAGACCGGTGCATCGAGCGGGTCGAGGCCGCAGGTGCGAACCCAGCCGCGGAACCGGTACCATTGTCCCGGCAGGAGCGCCACCTCCTGACCTAATGCGGTGTCCGACGGTTCCGCAGCCGAGACTCTCAGGGCTTGCCGTCCCTCGTGGACGACCTTCCGATCCGGCTCAACCTTCGCCTCGGCCCCATAGGTCACGACCTCCCAGCCCTCGAGGAAGCACGGCGATTCGAATCCCGGGTTCCGCAGGGCCGCGACGGGTTCGTCGGCCGCTTCGGATGCCACGCCCATCCCGAATAACACGAGCGTCAGTGGAAGTATGCCCCTCATCGGTGGACTCCGTGAACCGACCGGCGCGATGCGACGCATTGTCCCGTCAACGTCGGACACGATCGCGGGCGACTCGCTCGGAAACGAGCGGGTCGCCCATGAAGCGATCCCGACCGGGTGAGGGGTAGCGTATCACCCGATCGGGATGACTTCCACTCTGTGGTCCGAGATGAGCCGGGACTTCGGGTTCCACGAGAGCCATCGGAAGGGGCCGTGGGCGAGCCCGATCCTTCAAGGGATTCGAGCTGTGATCACGTGATAGGCGCCGTCGCTTGCGGAATGGACGGTCATCTGGAGCACGCCATCGGGCGCGGCGTTGGCGATGACCCAGGTCAAATGGCCGTGCTGCTGGATGTTGTAGCCGTTGGCCGCGTGGATCACGTCGCCAACGTGGAGGCCGGCCTGCTCCGCCGGAGTACCCGCATACACCTGGACGACCTGCATCCCCTGAATCCCGCCGTCCATGACCGCCTGCTCGTCGATGCCCAGATAACGCCCCTGCGCCGGAGCCGGTACGGCCGATCCTTGTGCGGCATAACCATTGCCGTAGGCAGGATCGACATACGTATAGTTCGGATAGCCATACCCATAATTGGAGTACGGGTAGCCAGAGCCGTAGCCGTAGCCATAACCGCCGTAGCCGTAACCGCCAAACCCGAGGTAGCCCACGGGCCAGAAACCGTTGTAAAGGCCGTACCCGCCGTAGTTGGACCCGCCGTGGTGATAGGCACCCGAATGAGTACCTCCGGAGTGGTAGCCACCACCACTGTGCCCGCCGCCACTGTGGCCGCCGCCGCTGTGGCCGCCACCACCGTGACCACCGCCGCCACCGTGCCCTCCGCCACCACCACCGCCACCGTGGGCGAGGGCGGGCGGTCCGGGAATGGTCCATGCCGCGAGCGCCAGGACTAGGGCCAGGAACGGAAGCCGCGTGCCGCGCCGTAATGAGGAACGCATCAACATGCTCCTTTTCGCACCGATCGCCCTGATCTCCGGATGTCAGGCCCCGGCCGGGAGACCTCGTCGGGTTCTCACGCCGCCCGATATCTTCGATACGATCCCCGCGCGGTCGATGGTCCACCGAACGATCGCGTTTTTTCCAGACTCGCAACCGGCATCATCCGACTTCACCGTCAAATGATTCCCGAAGACGACAACAGGGTGGTTCGGGATTGCGAACATTCGGCACGGCTTCCCAGGATCGGGCGGTCCGGTGCAACCTCCGGCGACCGGATTCGCCCCAAGGCTCGCCCTGGCACCCCTTGGGAGAAGGCACGGGGCGTGTTAGACTGGTTGCCTCACGCCGAGACGAAGCCGTCAACCGATTCGAGGAGCTTTCTTGTGGTGTGGTGGATTGTGGGGATCGCCGTGGTCGTGGTCCTGGCCTATCTGGTCTGGACCTACAACCAGCTTGTGGGTTTGAGCAAGCGCGCGGACGCCGCCTGGAGCGACATCGACGTCCAACTGAAGCGACGGTGGGACCTGGTGCCGACCCTGGTCGAGACCGTCAAGGGATATGCCCATCACGAGTCGAGTACGCTGGAACGTGTCGTCGCAGCGAGGGGCCAGGCTGTGCAGTCCACGTCGATCGCCGAGCGCGGAACCCAGGAGCATAACCTCGCGGCAGCCGTCAGCCGGCTGTTCGCGGTGGTCGAAGCGTACCCCGATCTGAAAGCCAACCAGAACTTCCAGAACCTGCACCGGACCCTCGTCGAAGTCGAAGACAACATCCAGTACGCGCGTCGATATTACAACGCGGTGGTGCGGGACTGGAACACCCTGGTCGGGAGCATCCCATCGGCCTGGGTCGCGGCGGCGGCCGGCTACGGCGAGCGCGCGTATTTCCAGCTCGACGATGCCGAACGGGCCACACCCCGCGTGACATTCGCCGACTCGCCGGCACCCGGCACGGCCGCTGAGTCTTCGCCAAACGATCCCAGCCGGCCGGTCTGAAACACGTGGGAAGGAAAAGCCCGTGCCACGACTTCGATTGTCCAGACAGCGATTCCCGGCCTGGACCTGCCTGCTCTTCGCGATCGTGGCCAGCGGATGGGCCTGGGGTTCCGCGCGGGGCGATTCCGGCTGGACGGTCAGTGCGTTTGACGTCGCGATCGAGGTACGGCCCGACGCGGCGCTCGAAGTGACCGAGCTGATCGACGCCAACTTCGAAGTCCCCAAGCACGGCATTTACCGCGAGATCCCTATCCGATACGCGGTCGGGATGCATCAATATGCCTTGCGGTTCCGGCTCCGCGGGGTCAACAACGGCGCCGGCCTGAACTATGGAACCTCGGTGACTCACGAGGAGAATCGGGTTCGGATCCGCATCGGCGACGCGGCTCAGATGCTCAAAGGTCCGGTCCGATATCGCATCCGTTACCGCGTAGAGCGCGCCGTCCTCTGGGAAGGGACTCGAGCCTGGGGCGGCGCGGACGGAGATCGCGATCACGCGGTCCTTCGCTGGAATGCGATCGGGACCGAGTGGGGGGTGCCCATCCACCGGGCGACGGTGACGGTCAAGCTGCCTCGCGACCTCGACGACACCCAGGTGGTCTCCGACGCCTGGACCGGCTACTACGGGGCCAAGAACAAGGACTTCACCAAGCGGCGGGTCGATGCGCGGACCATCGTCTTCGAGACCGGCGCACTCCCGCCCGGCGAAGGGATCACGGTCGAGGTGACGATGCCGAGCGACGCGGTCTCGCGGCCGGGCTGGCTCCACGAGGCTGGCGATTGGCTGGTCAACAACTTCCCCTACGCGATCTTCCCCGCGACCTTGGTCCTTTGCCTTGGCGCCTGGTACTACCGCGGTCGAGATCTCCCGGGCCGGGGCACGATCGTCGTGAACTACGAGCCGCCCGATGGACTCTCTCCGGCCGAGGTTGGCACCTTGATCGACGAGCGGGTCGACCTGAAGGATATCTCCGCCGTGGTCATCGACCTGGCCGCACGAGGGTATCTCACGATCAAGGAGATTCCCTCGAATTCCTGGTTCTCGTCGGGCGTGGATTACCAGTTCACGCGCGGCAAGGTCTCAGGCAACCTCAAGCCGTTCGAGCAGAAGATCTATGACAAGCTCTTCGAGGGGCAGGACGAAGTCCTCATGAGCAATCTGACCACGAAGTTCTATCCGGTGATCGCTCAGGTGCGGAAGGACCTCTATCAGGGCCTGAGCCGGGCGGGTTACTTCGACGGGAATCCCAATACGGTCCGTGGAGCGTTCCTCGTCCTCGGCCTGCTCGCCCTGGCGGTCGTCCTGGGCACGGCCGCACTCATTCAGCAAGGGATCATTGGCCGGGTCTTCGTCCTCCCGATCGCGATCACCGGCGTGTTGTCGGCCATTGTCGTGGTGGTCACCAGTCGCGTCATGCCGCGCAAGACCCGGAAAGGGCGGATCGCCTGGGAGCAAATCACCGGACTGGAGGAGTACATCCGCCGTGCCGAAGTCGACGACATCCAGGCCCAGGATCGGCGCGGGATCTTCGAGCGGCTTCTCCCTTATGCGATCATCTTCGGACTTTCGACGCGATGGGCCAAGGCCTTCGCCGATCTCTACACCCAGCCGCCCGAGTGGTACCAGCCTGTCAACGCAGCGAACTACACGACATGGCAGTTGATGAGCGATCTCGACCGCTCGGTCTCCTCCATGAATCGCGCCCTGCCGGCGATGCCGCGGTCGTCCGGTTCCGGCGGCCCGACCGGAGCCGGTTATGGCTGGTCCAGCGGTGGCTTCTCCGGCGGCGGCTCGTCCGGCGGCGGATTCGGCGGCGGCGGGGGCGGGTCTTGGTGAGCCGCCGCTGATCTGGCATGATCGGAGATTCGTCACCCGGCCTTCGGGGTGCGCTCGTACTGTCGCATCCTCCCCGGAACTGAGGTCGGGATTCTCGGAAACTTCGAATGAGGATTTTCTTGATGAAGAGCCACTGGATTCCTCCGCGTTTCGTCCGAACGAGCCTGGCTATGATCCTCTTGGTGATCGTGGCTGCGCAATCCCCCGGCGCCCGGGCCGATGTGAAGCTGCCGGCCATCTTCGGGACCCACATGGTCTTGCAGCGCGATCAGAAAGATCGGGTCTGGGGCTGGGCCGCGCCGGGCGAGGACGTCACCGTCGCGATCGCCAACCAGAGCAAGTCCGCCAAGGCGGGCCCGGACGGTGCCTGGCACGTCGTGCTGGACCCGATGCCGGCCGGAGGACCGCACACCCTGACGATCCGGGGCAAGAACACGGTTACGTTCAACGACGTGCTCGTGGGCGAGGTCTGGATCTGCTCCGGACAGTCCAACATGCAGTGGGGCGTCGGGGGGGCCAAGGACGTGGAGCTCGAGGTCCCGGCGGCGAAGTACCCGGGGATCCGGCTGATCAGCGTGCCGAATGTGGGAACTCAGGAGCCGCAGAAGGACTTCAATGGTGAATGGGTGCCTTGCCGGCCGGATACCGTCGGTGGGTTCTCCGCGGTCGGTTACTTCTTTGGCCGCCAATTGCACCAGACCCTCGGCGTGCCGGTCGGCCTGATCAACGACGCCTGGGGCGGCTCGGCGTGCGAAGCGTGGATCCGCCGCGACCGGCTGGCCGCCGATCCGAAGTATGCCCCCTTGCTCCAGCACTGGGAGCAGCTCGAGAAGGACTACGCGCGGGCCAAGGCCGAGGGCAAGAAGTCGTCCGAGGACCTCGAAGGCCAGATGCACGGCAACTTCCGGCCCGGCAACATCTACAACGGCGTCCTCAAACCGACGATCGGCTACGGCATCCGGGGCGTGATCTGGTACCAGGGCGAGTCGAACGCCGGCCGGGCCTATCAGTATCGCGACCTGTTCCCGCTGATGATCCAGAGCTGGCGCGAGGAGTGGGGCCAGGGTGACTTCCCGTTCTACTGGGTCCAGCTCGCGGATTTCCTGAACGAAACGCCCACGCCTCAGGAGAGCGCCCTGGGCCGAGCTTCGCGAAGCCCAGACCCTGACCATGAGCCGGCTGCCCCATACGGGAGAGGCCGTCATCATCGACGTGGGCGAAGGCAAGGACATTCACCCCAGGAACAAGCAGGACGTCGCCCATCGCCTGGCGCGCTGGGCCCTGGCCCGCGACTACGGGTTCCCGATCTCTCATCAGAGCCCGACGTACAAGTCGATGGCGAAGCACGGGAACAAGGTCGTCCTCACATTCGACCATGTCGGCGGCGGGCTCCAGACCTTCGATGTCGGCGAGGCGCGCGGGTTCGCAATCGCCGGGAGCGACCACAAGTTCGCCTGGGCCAAGGCGCGGGTCTCCGGTCCGAACACGGTCGAAGTCTGGTCCGACCAGGTCGCGGAGCCGGTCGCCGTCCGTTACGCTTGGGCCGACAATCCCGTTTGCAATCTCTACAGCGGCCAGGGCCTCCCCGCCACGCCGTTCCGTACCGATGACTGGCCGGGAGTGACCGTTCACAACGTCAAGTAGCAGACGCCCTGCGTCGAGTGCCCGACATGGACACCTCGGGCACTCGAGCCTAGACTGGATTGGAGGGCAACCGGGTGCAACGGGACTCGAGGAGTATCGACCATGTCTACGACATTGGGCTCTCAAGATCAGTACGCCGAGACCATGGATCGTCGCCAGGAGGCCGCCGATGCCTCTCTACGGAAGATGCTCGCGGAGGTCACTTTCGAGATCACGCCGGAGTTCTATGCCGCCCTCGAGCAACTGATGCGTGAGACGCAACAAGACCTCGAAGATGTCTACTGGAAGGCAATCGCTCTCTACAAGACCGTGGTCGACCTCAAGCGACAAGGGAAGCATGTGGGTGTCACCGATGACCCAGCTAACCTGGATCGAGAGTTCGTGGGGCTCGGGTCGCCGGAGAGCGGGCTATGAGTGCCAAAGGCGAGTCGCCGTTCGACTTACGTGAGATTCTGACAAAAGGAGTCAAACTCAAGAAACTGGAATTCGAGGGCTCAGAAGAACCAGAGGATAAGCGTCTACGACGTCGCAAGGACTTCCTCGCGTTCCTGGTCAAAGACCTGCTCGCCTACGTGGTCGCCTTCGGATTCATCGGTGCCATCGGTATTTATTGCTTCGTCATCCTCCTCAAGCATGGCGCCGCTTCGGAAGAGGCCCAGAAGGTGTGGCCGATCATATCCGGCATCCTTTCCGGCATCGTAGGCATGGTCTTCGGAAGGGCTACCAAGTAGGATTCCCCTCCAGCACCGCAACTCGGACGTGCCACCCCTCCATCACCCATCTCTGAATCTCCATCATCGGAGCGATTGGCGGCGGTCCCTCCTGGGAATCGACCGGCGCGTGGTGCATAATAGGCGGTTGTTTAACTTTCGTTGGAGGGATCGTGCATCGAGAGGTGCAGAACGAACCTTGGGAGGAGCCGGAGCGATGTCGAAGACCGAGATGAATCGCCGCCAGTTCGTGGGCCGGTCCCTGGCTGCCGCCGGGGTGGGAGCCGGCTTTGCCATCAGCGGGACCAAGTCGTCGGGCCGGGTCATCGGGGCCAACGACACGGTCCGGATCGCCGTGGCCGGGCTCAATGGTCGAGGGGAGGCCCACGTGGGCGAGTTCGCGCCGATGCCGGGCGTGCAAATCGTCTACCTGGTCGATCCCGACTCCAAGACGTACGCCAAGCGACTCAAGCAGGTCGAGCGGCTCACGAAGAACGCCGGCACGCCACCGGCGACCGCGAAGGACATCCGCCGCGTGCTCGAGGACAAGTCGGTCGACGCGGTCTCGGTCGCTACACCGAATCACTGGCATTCGCTGATCACGATCTGGGCCTGCCAGGCGGGCAAGGATGTCTACGTCGAGAAGCCGTGCAGCCACAACGTCCATGAGGGCCGGATCGCCGTCGAGGCGGCGCGACGGTACAACCGGATCGTCCAGCACGGCACCCAGGGGCGATCCAGTCTCCGCTGGGCTGAGGCCGTTGCCGCGATCCAATCGGGTCAGCTCGGCAAGCTCCTCGTCTCGCGCGCGCTGTGTTACAAATCCCGCGAGAGCATCGGCTACAAGAACAACGACACGCCGCCCTCGAACCTCGATTACAACATCTGGCTCGGCCCGGCTCCCCGGCAGCCGTTCAATGCCAACTACGTCCATTACAACTGGCACTGGTTCTGGGACTTCGGCAACGGTGACATCGGCAATCAGGGCGTCCACCAGATGGACATCGCCCGATGGCTGATCCCGACCAGCTCCTCCGGCGGCGCAACCTTCCCCAAGACCGTGTTCAGTCTCGGCGGCCGGTTCGGCTACAAGGACCAGGGGCAGACTCCCAACACCCAGATCTCGGTCATGGACTTCGGCGACACCCAGCTCATCTTCGAGGTCCGCGGACTGCCGACCGCCCCCTTCCATGGCATGAAGGATGGTGTCGGCAACATCGCCCACCTCGAAGCCGGCACCCTCGTGGACGGAAAGTTCTATCCCAAGGGGAAGAGCGAGGCGATTCCGCTGTCCAAGGTCGTCAAGGTCGAGGTCAAGCGTGGACCGGGTCGCGGCCACTTCGGCAACTTCATCGCCGCGGTACGGAGCCGCAAGGCCGAGGAGCTCAATGCCGACATCCTCGAAGGGCATTACTCCGCCGCACTCTGCCACCTGGCCAACATCTCCTACCGGCTGGGAGAGGAGGTCCCCTTCAGCAAGTCGAGCCAGTCCTTCGGCGATGACAAGGCGGCTTGCGAGACGCTCGACCGCATGGAAGAGCATCTCAGGGAAAATAAGGTCGCGCTCGACGGCCTGAAGTATCGCCTCGGCCGCAAGCTCACCTTCGACGCGGCGACCGAGTCGTTCGTCGGCGACTCCCAGGCCAATCACCTCCTGACTCGTGCCTACCGCGAACCATTCGTGGTGCCCGATCGGATCGTCTGAGGATCTCGCTGGCCACGCTCGGAAAGACGCCTCCCCGGCCGGTGTCGGTCGGGGAGGCGTTCGTTTTTTTGCGCGCCCCTGACGAACGTGACCTCATCGCGGGACCGATGGACTCGATCGCAGAACGATTGAGTAGAACCCGCTCAAGGGTCGATGCGAATACACCCCCAGGCCCTCAATTCGCACGCAAAAAACGCGGTCGGACATATGTTTCCGAAGGCTGATCCGGACCAGATGTTGCCCAGCAGCACGACATATGTCCGGATCAAAGGGGCAGCCACAAATCAGCCCAGGCCACGCCCTGGGATCCCGTTGTTCCAGAAGCCATTTGAGCCCCCGAATGGGGGCGTCAGGACGTAGCCAGGGGCGTGAGCCCCTGGACCGGTCCAGACCGCCAAACCCACCGCGGCGCCCCGACCCAAGTCCGGGCATCGCCCGGACTTGGGTCGGGCGCCGCGGTGAAAAAGGCCGAGGTTGTTTTGGCGATTCTCACACCAGGGGCTGACGCCCCTGGCTACGTCCTGACGCCCCTCCGGGGCTCTTGGAACAGGCGCTGAGTTCCGGCGGGGATCCGCAATCCACTCGCTGGCGCTTCGAGCTCGTATCAGCCGTCTGCCACGCAAGTGTTAGTCGCTCGAGTCGATGCCGACGCCGTCCACGAGTCCCTCCCGATTCGACTCAACATCCTGGGAGGTCAATCTGCGAAATCACAAGAATGAGTGTTAGGTTGGGCAAGGAGTCGAGGTACATTCCGTGAGCCATCTTCCCATTTGTCGCAAATCTATGCATGACCATCGACGGAGCCGGCCAAGGGGTTGCCAATGATGACCGCGTGTCCCAGCGACCAGGGACTCCAGTGCCTTCTGAATGAAGAGCTCGACGGAGCCGCCGAAGTGGAGATCGTCGCCCATATCGAATCCTGCGCGAGACTGTCAGGATCGGCTCGATGATCTGACGAGGTACGCGGAGTTGCATCCCTCGTGGCTCGTATCTCCGGGGGTACAGACGGCGGCGGGCGGACTGCCTCCGAACACAGGGCGACCCGAGGACAATCCGAACGCCGGCGCTCGTCATCATTCGGCACCAGGCATTGAGCCGGACCTCACCGTGGATCTCGCCCGGAGCGCTGAGACGCCAACCCAGAGCGATCCGACGCCAACCGATCGGGACTGTCCCGATCGTCCCTCGGCCCGAACGGAGACCGATCCCCAGCAGCCGCCCGATCCGGGAAAAACCCTCGAGGCGAAGTCCGAATCGATCCTTGATGCTGGGGTTACCACGGACGTCATCCCACGAATCCCAATCGAGCCAATCCGCGCCGGGAGGATTGATGCCGACGCGACTGACGATGAAGGTGGTCTCAACGGCGACCGGACGTTGTCGCAGAGCGGTCTTACCCCCTGGCCCGCCCAGGTGAGTCCGGATCCATCCCGTACCGGCGAACCGAAGATTCCCGGTTACGAAATCCTCGGGAAGCTCGGCGAGGGGGGGATGGGCATCGTCTACAAGGCCCGACAGCAGGGCCTGAATCGGCTGGTCGGCGCTCAAGATGATCGTGGGCGGAAGCCAGGCGCGGAGCGATCTGCTGGCCCGGTTCCGCGTCGAGGCCGAGGCGGTCGCCCGGCTCCGGCACCCGAACATCTTGCAGATCTACGACATCGGCGAGGTCGACGGCCTGCCGTTCGTATCGCTGGAGCTGCTCGAGGGCGGGGACCTCGACGATCGGCTGGCGGGCACGCCCCAGCCCGGCCGGTCGGGAGCCGAGCTGATGGCCACGCTGGCCCGGGCCGTCCATGCGGCCCATGAGGCCGGGATCATCCACCGCGACCTCAAGCCGTCCAATATCTTGTTCAACGATGAGGGCACTCCCAAGATCACCGACTTCGGCCTGGCCAAGCGGCTGGAATCGGACAGCCGGCAGACCGAGACCGGCCAGATCATGGGTACGCCCGGCTACATGGCCCCCGAACAGGCCCGCGGGCACACCAGGGACGTCGGACCGGCCGCGGATATCTACGCCCTGGGCGCGATCCTCTACCAGGTCCTGACCGGGCGTCCTCCGTTCGTGGGCGAGACGCCGATGGAGACCGTCCGCCAGGCCATCGACGACGACCCGGTGCCGCCGTCGCGGTTGGTCCCGCGCGTGCCGCGCGACCTGGTGACCATCTGCCTGAAATGCCTGCAAAAGGACCCGAAGAAGCGATACGTCTCCGCCCAGGACCTTGCCGGCGACCTGGATCGCTATCGCAACGGTGACACGATCCAGGGCGCGGCGGACTCCGGCCTGGGAGCGCGGGTGGAAATGGGCGAGACGGCGGCCCGGCCAGGCGATGGCGGCGGCCATCGGCCTCCTGATCTTGCTCGGTTCCATCTGGGGATCCCTTGACTACGTCGGCCGGAGAAACGACCACCTCGTCCAGGAACAGAACCGGGGCGTGGCCTTGCTGGCTCGGCTCGACAAGCCGAACGATCGGGAACAGCTCAAGGGCTTGGAAGTCGAGTCCGGCGACGTTCGTTCGCGACGTCAAGGACGAGCCCAAACTGGAGCTGATTTCGGCACAGGTTGCCGCAAAGCGGGCCTGGGTTCTCGACCAGCTCCGGATCATCAACGAGCGCGAGGACGCGGCAGAACGCGATCGCCGGGAGCGAATCCGGTTCGCCAGGTTCCTGGAGTTGCGACAGAACGCCCAGTTGCTGGCGACGCTCACCGGCGATCAGCTCTCGGCGAACCCTACGGAGAAGCTCCGCGCCTCGGCCCATGAGGCGCTGGCCCTTTATGCCCAGGATTCCCGGGCTTCCGACGCCGACTGGGCCCTGACGGATGCCTTGCCGCGTGCAATCTCACCCGCCGAACTGGCCCGGCTCCGCGAGGGTTGCTACGACTTGCTGCTGATCCTGTCGCAGGCGGCGCCGCCGGCGGAGGGCCTGAGGATCCTCGATCGGGCGGTCCAGCTCCACCCGCAGTTGACCGCATCGTATCACCTCCGCCGCGCCGACTGTCTCGACCGCGCCGGCGACCGTGTGGGCCGGGACCGCGAGATTCAGGCCGCCCGGACACTCCGGCCGTCGACCCCGCTCGATTACTTCCTGAACGGCCGGGAGCTGGTCGTCCGCCGCGACTTCGACGAGGCGATCCGGTCCCTCGACCGGGCCCTCCAGCTCGATCCCGATCAGACGTCCGCCCATCTCTTGCTGGCAGTCTGCGACCTCGCCATCCAGCCGAAGCGATTGCGCGAGGCGATCATCAGCCTGAGCGCCTGCGTCCGGGCCAATCCGGGCGTGGTGGGCCTCTACCTGCTGCGCGCCTCGGCGTATGGGGAGGAAGGCAACCAGGCCCTGGCCCGGATCGTCGCGGGCCGGACGGGCGACCAGGACGCCGCGCGTTGGAAACAAAAGGCAATCGAGGCATTCGAGGCCGCCGAGGTCGATTTCGGCCAAGCCCTGGGATTGGAGCGCGGCGACGATCTCCGTTATGGACTGCTGACCCACCGCGCCCTGCTCCGCTTGCGGGCGGATCGCCTCGATGAGGCGATGGCCGACCTGCACGCCGCGATCCGCCTGCGGCCGGACGCTTATCAGGCCCACACCACGATGGCTCAGGTCTTCCAGCGTCAGGAGCGGCTGGACGACGCCTTCGCGGCGTTCGGCCGCGCGATCGGCTGTCGTCCCGAACCGCCCGTGCTGGCCGGGCTCTATCGCAGCCGCGCCTTGCTGCACGCCACGCGCCGGGAATCAGCCCGGCCCAGCAAGAATCGGCGCTCCACGACCTGGCCGAGTCGATCCGCCTGGAGCCGGATCCGGTCCTGAAGGCCGGCGATCACGTCTCGCGAGCCCGTCTCCTCTTCCGTGCCCACCGTGCGACGGAATCCCTCGCCGACTGCAACGCTGCAATTGCCTTGGTCCCCCTCGATCCCGAAGCCCATCGCGTCCGGATCGCGACCTTGATGGACCTGAAGCGGTTCGACGACGTGCTCGCCTCGGCCGACGCCTACCTCGCCCGGGGCAAGCCGGTCGTGGAAGTCATGGAGATCCGCGGCCTGGCCCGGGTGGCGCGCAAGGACCATGCCGGCGCGATCACCGACTTTACCCGGGCCCTCGACCTCACGGCCGAAACCGAGCCGGCCCAGCGCAGCCGGCTCCTGAACCGGCGAGGCTGGGCTTACCAGTACGCCGACGCACCTCGGTTGGCCCGAACCGACTTTGAGGAATCGCTCCGCCTGGAGCCGAACCAGTCCGACGCCTACAGCGGCCGGGGCCTGGCTCTCATCCGGCTCGGTGAGTGGCGTACCGCCGTCGCCGACGCCGAGGCCGGCATCCGTCACGTCCACGCGGCCGATGCCGGCTCGACCAGCGAGGACGCGGCCGCGGCGCAGGTCCAGGCCCTCTTCAACGCCGCGAGGATCTACGCCCAGGCCGTCGAGTTCGCAGCCCGGGACGTCAGCCGGGAGGGTGAACGGGCCGTGTCACTCTATCGCCAGTATCGCAACCGAGCCCTGGACCTCCTCGACGAGGCCCTCAAACAGGAACCCGACCCGGCTCGCCGGACGGAGATCCTCAACGACCCCGCGTTGCGGCCGCTCCGCCTGCGAACTGCCCCGCGCAGCAACCGCGTTTCACATACGAGCCCGACGCGCCAGCGAGTGAATGCATGCTCCTCACTGGAATTCACTCGCTGGCGCGTCGGGCTCGTATGCTCCTTCCAGCCCGACCTACGTGGCACCGTTGTCCCGCCTGGAGCGTGACCATGACCACCATCCTGAAGCCGCAAAGACCGCGCAAGAACCGACTGCGAGCCGATTGCCCCTTCCCAGCCTGGCGCCGGTCGAGACCGCGCCTCGAGTGGATGGAAGACCGCACTCTGCTCTCGACCTTCCTGGTCACCGACACCGCCGACAGCGGCCCCGGCTCGCTCCGCCAGGCGATCCTCGAATCCAACATCGCGACGGCCTCAACCAACACGATCGACTTCAACGTCCCCGGTTCCGGCGTGCAGACGATCGCCCCGCTCTCGCCCTTGCCGGCGATCACCGGCCCGGTCCTGATCGACGGCGAGTCCCAGCCGGGCTACGACGGTACGCCGACGATCGAGCTGAGCGGCTCTGCTCGTTCGTCCACCGGTTACTACTATTCTCCAGCAAGCGTGGACGGCCTGACCATCACCGGCCCGGATGTGACCGTGAGAGGGCTCGACATCAGCGCTTTCTCCAGCGGTGCGGGAATCCACATCGAGGGGACCGGCGCGACCGGCGTCTGGGTCTACGGCGACTTCCTGGGCACCAACCCGACCGGCACGGCGACCCAGCAATCTTGGACCTTCGCCAACAACTACGGCGTCGAGATCGACGACGGTGCCCATGACAACCTCATCGGGACCAATGGCGACGGCGTCAACGACGCGGCCGAACGGAACCTGATCAGCAACAACTCGAGCGCGGGCGTGTTCATCGAAGGCCCGGGGACCGACGGCAACGCGGTGGCGGGCAATTTCATCGGCACCACGGTCACGGGAGACACTGCGCCTGGGGAATGGTTCGACGAATTACTATTACGATACGGGTACGGGGAATGTCCGCATGTCGGCGTCCGGCGCCGGTGTGATGATCAAGGGAGGAGCCTGCGACAACCGGATCGGGACCCATGGCGCGAGCCTCGACGATGCCGGCGAGCGCAATGTGATCTCGGCCAACGTCACCAACGTCAACATCGAGGGTGCCGGGACCAGCGGGAACATCGTCGCGGGGAACTTCATCGGCACGGTCGCGGACGGGACCGCGGCGATGCCCCACCAGCAGGGTGACGGCCTGTTCGAAGACGGCGTCGAGCTGGGGAACGGGGCCTCGTCGAACTGGATCGGAGTCAACCCAGTCGGTGGCACGGACCTGGCCGCCGAGCGCAACGTCATCTCCGGCAACGGCACCAACGGCATCGAGATCAGCGGGGGGTCGGCGGACAATGTCGTCGCCGGTGACCTGATCGGGACGGACCTCACCGGCACCGTCGTCATCGGCAACGCGAAGGCGGGCGTCGCGATCGATCAGGATTCCCCCGGCAACACGATCGGCGGGACGTCGGCGCTCGCCGGCAACCTCATCACCGGCAACGACGGTCCGGGGGTCGTCGTCACGGGGAATACGTCCATCGGGAACGCGATCACGGGCGACCGGATCTTCGCCAATACGGGGCAGGCCATCGATCTGGGCGACGATGGCGTCAGCCCGAACGCCGCCTCACCCGGCCAGGGCCCGAACGACTTCCAGGACTACCCGATCATCGCACCCGCTCCCGGTGGCGGATACGTGGGCACGCTCTCGGACAGCGAACCAGATACGACCTTCCTGATCCAGGTCTACGCCAGCGCCGGCATCGGGCCGGGCGGGGCCGGCGAGCTGGAGGATCCCCTGGGATCGCTGGAGGTCACGACCGACGCGACCGGACAGGCGACGTTCGCCGTCCCCTCCACGGCGCCGGCCGGTCTGCCGTTCCTCACGGCGACGGCGACCGACCCGCAGGGGAACACCTCCGAGGCCTCATCCTGGCTCCCGGGCGGATTCCAGGCTCAATCGGAAGTCATCCGATTGGCGCCCGGTCAGACATTGAGCGTCGTCGGACCGGCCTCGGGCGACATCATCGCCTTGCAGGATTCCATCGGCGCCGCGTCGAACCCGCCTTGGATCCTGACGCTGACCGTCTCGACGGGCACCTTGACGCTCTCGAGCACCGCCGGCCTGGTCGGATCGGGCGATGGCACGAGCTCCCTCTACTACAGCGGCACCCTCTCGGCGCTCGACGCCGCCCTCGACGGCATGACCTACACGACTCCTCAGGACTACGAGGGAAGTACGACCGTGAGCGTGCGGGCCTACTCCGCCCTCAACATGATCGAGGGCCGGTTCACGATCACCTCGGGAGTCTTCTTCGTGACCACGACGGCCGACGCCGGTCCGGGCTCGCTCCGCCAGGCGATCCTGGATTCCAACGTCGCGACCGGCGGGACGAACACGATCGACTTCGCCATCCCCGGGACCGGGGTGCGGACCATCGACACGGCCTCGGCCCTGCCGGAGAGCATCAATCCGCTGCTCATCGACGGCACTACGCAGCCGGGCTACTCCGGCACGGCGCTCATCGCCGTCGCCGGCCAGGGGGCCGGGGATGCCGATCCCTTGACCGTCGGCCCGGATGTCACGCTCCGAGGGCTGGTGGTCCAGGGCTACGCGTTCCCGGGCGGGACCGGCACGACGATACTCACGGTCAAGTCGGTCCCGTTCCCGCAGGCCCAGGGAGGCATCGCCACGTACCCGTTCGTGGCCGCCGGGAGCGGGGAGATCGTGGCGACCGTCCAGGCCGTAGGGACCATCACGACCCTCTCGCTGCTCGATGCCGAGGGACACGTCCTGATGCAGAGCGACGGCCAGTCGACGGCCGTCCCCGCCGACGTGATCGACCTCTACATCGCGGCCGGCACCTACACGCTCCAGGTCCAGGGCACCGGCAGCGGGTCGTTCACATTGATGGCCATGATGATGCCTTCGGCAACCGCGCGTCAAGCTCCTGCCCGTCGGGGACAATCCCGATGCCCTCGCGACCGGAGACTTCAACGGCGACGGAAAACTCGACCTGGCCGTCGCGAATGAGAACTCGGACACCGTCTCGATCCTGATGAGCAACGGCGACGGGACGTTCCAGAACGCCGTGAGCTACCCGGTCGGCTCCCAGCCCGCCTCGATCGCGGTCGGGGACTTCACCGGCGACGGCAAGCTCGACCTCGCCGTCGTCGACTCGGCTTACGACGGTGGTACCTACGGCGTGAGCATCCTGCTGGGCAACGGCGACGGGACGTTCCAGCCCGACGGGGAATACGCCACCGGCTCGGGCCCCGTCGCGATCACAGTCGGGGACTTCACCGGCGACGGCGATCTCGACCTGGCCGTGGCCTATACGGGCTCATGGTCCGGCAAGGCCGGGGTGAGCATCCTGCTGGGCGACGGCCACGGGATGTTCCAGCCCGATGGGAACTACGCGGTGGGGAGCTCGCCCGATTCGATCGTGGCCGGGGATTTCCGCGGCGACGGCAACCTCGACCTCGCCGTGGCCAACTCGGGCTCGGACACCATCTCGGTCCTGCTCGGCAACGGCGACGGGACGTTCCGGCCCGCCGTGAGCTACCCGGCGGGAACCTCACCCGGGTCGATCGTCGCCGGGGATTTTGGCGGTAACGGCAAGCTCGACCTGGCCGTCGTCGACCGGAACAATGACGTATCGGTCCTGCTGGGCAACGGCGACGGGACCTTCCAGCCCCGCGCGTACTATGCCGCCGGTTATCAGCCGACTTCGATGGTGGCCGGGGACTTCACCGGCGACGGCGAGATCGACCTGGCCGTCATGAACAACAACTCGGGCGTGATCACGATGCTCGCGGGCAACGGCGACGGCACCTTCTCGTCGCCCGGGGTCTTCATCAAATGGGTGGGTTGGGTCACGATTGGACAGTCTCCCGTCACGCCTGTGGCGGGCGATTTCAACGGAGATGGCCGCCTCGACCTGGCACTCGCAGGATCCTACGGGAGTAATGTGTCGATCCTGATGGGTAAGGGCGATGGGACCTTCCAGTCGCTCACCGCCACCCTCTTCAACCCCGGCGCAACCCTGGTGGGCGACTTCAGCGGTGACGGCAAACTCGACCTGGTCGTCGCCAATACGGGGTCGAACTCGGTTTCCATCCTGCCGGGCAACGGCGATGGGACGTTCCAGGCCCCCGTCCCCCTGGTGGTCGGCGTCCTGCCCGACGCGATGGTGGCCGGCGATTTCAACGGGGATGGGCGGCTCGACCTGGCCGTCACTTACTCCGGTCAGGGCGGAGAGCAAGGCGGGGTGAGCGTGCTGCTGGGCAACGGCGACGGGACCTTTCAGCCCGCAGTGAATTATCCGGTTCCAGATTGGACCATCGCGGGCTATATCAACGCCACATTTCCCATCGTGGCCGGGGACTTCACCGGCGACGGCAAGCTCGACCTGGCCGTGGCCACCAGCAACTACAGCGGAAGCACGCAGATCTCATTGCTTCGGGGCAATGGCGACGGGACGTTCCAGCCCGCGATCACGGTCGCGACGGCAATCCCGGGAAATGTCGAAAAACTGCTTGCCGGTGATTTCAGCGAAAATGGGCGGCTCGACCTCGTCCTCAAGACCGACAGCGGCATGTTCGAGCTCCAGGGCAGCGGCGACGGAACCTTCCAGCCGGCGATCCCGATCGGGGCGGGCATTTCCGGATCGGTGCAAGATCTGGTGGCCGGTGTTTTCACCGAGAATGGCAGACTCGACCTGGCCGTCAGTGACGCGGATGGGATCGAGCTCATGCTCGGCAATGGTAACGGGACATTCCAGCCCCCAATCACGGTCGCGGCGGGAATCGGCGGTTATCTGGTGAAAGGCGATTTCACCGGGAATGGGACGCTCGATCTGGCCGTCGAGGGCTCGAATGGCGATGTCTCCGTCCTGCTGGGCAACGGCGACGGCACGTTCCAGCCTGCCATCACTCTCCCCGCTCAGGGCGGGGCCCTGATCGCGGCGGACTTCAACGATAGCGGGCGGTCGGATCTGGCCGTCGTGAACGGCAAGGGCGCCTCAGTCCTGCTGGCCAATGGCGACGGGACGTTCTCGTCGACCGATCAGGCCAGCACCACCCATCCTTCAAATCCCCTCGTGGCCGACGTCAACGGCGCCGGCACCCACGATGTGCTGGTGGTCGACGGGGCGGGCGACATCCTCTACCGCCAGGGCATCCCCGATCAGGCCGGCTCGTTCCTGCCGCCGGTCGTCATCAATCCCGCGTTCCCGTCGCGCGACATCGCCTGGGTGCCGAATACCTTGCTCGGGCCGCTCTTGGCCAGCGTCAACGCCCAGGACAACGCCATCTCGCTCTTCTCCTATCGTGACGGCGGCTTCGTCCGCGTCGGATCGCTGACCACCGGCCGGCTGCCGGCACAGATCATCGCGGCCGACCTCAACGGCAACGGCTGGGACGACCTGGTGGTCCGCAATGCTGCCGATGGGACGCTCTCGGTGTTCTTCAACAACCAGTTCGGCAGCTTCGCGGGCGGCTTTGCGTCGCCATTTCTCCCGCCGGTGACCATCCCCGTGGGCCTGGGCGTCTCCGACGTCGAGGCGATCGCGACCAATGCCGATGGCCACCTCAACCTGGTGGTCACGAACAAGCTGACCGGCCAGGTGAGCGTCCTGTACAACGACGGCGACGACACGTTTGCAGCCCCAGTCCCCTATCGCGCCGGGACCGGCGTGTCCGCGATCGACCTCGACAGCTCGCCCGAGGTGACCAGCCTGGATGGGACGGCAGGGGTCGCCGGTGGTCCCCTGGTTCCCGGCGGCCCGACCGCCCTGGTAACCATCAATCCCGGTTCGAACACCCTGGACGTCCTCGCGGGACTGGGCGGAGGCCGGATCGCCAATCCCGTGACGATCGATACCCCGACTCCCGCCGAAGTGGTCCGCGTTTCCGACCTCACCGGCAACGGGATCTTCGACCTGGCCGTCCTCACCGCGCAGGGCGTGAGCATTTACCTCGGCAACGGCAAGGGCGGCTTCCTTCCGCCGACCACCTACAATGCCGGCAGCGATCCCACCGGCCTGACCGTTGCCGATATCTCCGGCAACCGCTGGCCCGACCTCCTGGTCAGCGACGCCTATGGCGACGTGCTGATCCTCGTCGGCAAGGGCGACGGCACCTTCCGCCCGTTGGAGCCGGTGAAAGCCGATATCGCCCTGGCCGTCGCCGACCTCACCGGCAACGGCGCCCTCGACTTCGTCTACGCCGACCAGTCGCTCAACCAGGTCACCGTCGTTTATGGCTCTCCGGACCAGAGTTCCACGAACTCCCAGGTCATCGGCAACCAGGCCACGGGCATCCTCGCCCCCGGCGCCATCTTGCTGGCCGACATGAACCGCGACGGCATCCCCGACCTGATCGTCGCCAATAGCGGCGCCAACAACGTGCTGGTCTACCCCGGATTGGGCAACGGCCAGTTCGGACCACCGATCAACGGTACGCAAGGCTTCCCGGTCGGCACCGATCCGACCGGCCTGGCGGTCGCCGACCTCAACGGCCAGCCCGACTTGCTCGTCGCGGACACCGGATCCAACGACGTCTCAGTGCTGCTGGGACAAGGGAGCGGGTCGAGCTGGACGATGATTTCGGGCCCGCGGATCCAGACCGACGCCGGACCGGTCGCGGTGGCCGTCGGCGACCTGCTGGGCGGCGGTCAGACCGACCTGGCCGTGGCCAACAGCGGGGCCAATAACGTCCAGGTCTTCCCCAGCGTCGGCGGCGGGTTCTTCAACGATCAGACCCAGGCGACCACGACGATTCCGGTCGGCCAGGCGCCGTCCTCGCTGTTCCTGGGCGATTTCAACGGGCTGGGCCAGGGCCTGGCCACGCTCAACGCCGGGTCGAACGACGGCACGTTGATTTCGGGCCTCGGCTCGGCCAACCCGCTGACCCAAACATTCGCGACCGGCGGCGACTCGCCGACGGCCGGCTTCGCGGGCGACTTCACCGGCAACGGATTCACCGACCTGGTGGTGGGCAACAACGGCGATGGCCATCTGGCGCTGTTGCTGGGCGGGTCCGGCGGGTTATCGCTCTCGCAAACGCTGGTCAGCGCCGAGGCCCCCAATCCCACCAGCCTGAGCTTCGCCGGGGTCTCCGACGGGCAACTGAGCTTCTACGTCAGCACGGCCGGCCGCGAGGCGGCCATGAACCTGGCGTTCAACCTCGATGGCGGCGCGGGTTCGGAGGCGGGCCGTCCGCCCGTGGCCGTGTCGCCTCGAGCGGGGAATCCTCGCCCTCGGCCGTGCTGACCCAGGCGACCACGCGGCTCGGTGCAGCAGGTCTCGCAGCTCTTGAGCCTCTCGGGGACCACGCTGGACCTGGCCGCCACGTTGCTGACGGTGTCGGTGGTCTCGAGCGAGTTCGAGAGTGGATCGAGCGGCGGGGTCGCGTCGGCGGGGACAACGGGATTCGGCCAGCCGGTCGGCCAGCCCAGGGGCAACGGCGGCTCGAGCGGCTCGGGAGCGGAGCCGAGCGAGGACGCCGGAGCCGGGCGCGGCGGGATCGCCGCCGGTCTTCGATCGGCTGCCGGCCTGGGAGCAGATCTCGATCGGGTTGGGACGGGCCTGGGAGAAGGCGCGGGCGGCGATCCTCGACCTGGAAAGCCAGCGGCCGGCCGCGGCGATCCCGAAGCCGACGGCTCGGCCCGCCGTCAACCCCCGGGCCGAGCGGATCAGTCCCCGCGCCGGCCCAACCTGATCTCGGAGGCCGGGAACAGAACCGCGGCCTTCGACGCTGCGCTGGAAGACCTGGACGCCCAGCAACCGAGCGAGCTCGCCGAGTGGAAACCGCCCATGGAATCTCGACCGGTGTCGGCCGCGACCGAGCCGACTGGCCGGCTGAGGGTGCTGGTGCGGGCTGGCCGTGTCGTCCGCGGCGGTCGGCGCAGCCGGCATGCCGGTCGCCCGGTTGGCTCCGACGACGACGGTCCTGCGACGACGCGGTCGCCTACCCCACCAACCTGGAACGGGGCTCACATCGTTTGATAGAGTCAACGCCAGCGTGGGTGTGGGAAGTCTTCCCGGCCCGGTCCGGAATCCGACCGCGATCGCCGCGGTCGCCGTGACCTGGGATCGCTGGAGCACCGCGCCTGCGCGAACGGGGCGGCGATGTCCAGCAAGCCCGGACCAGAGACCTCGCTCACCTTGATCGAGAGAGTCCAGAAGTTTCCCGCCGATGGGGAAGCCTGGGACGAGTTCGTCCGTCGTTATCATCCGATGATCCGCGCCTGGTGCGTGAAGTGGGGCCTGCAAGCCTCGGACGCCGACGACGTGGCGCAGGACGTCCTCGTCAAGCTGATCACGGCCATGCGAACGTTCCGATACGATCCGTCGCGGAGCTTCCACGCCTGGCTCAAGACCGTGACTCATCACGCCTTGAGTGACTTCCATGGCGACCGGCGGCAAGGAGCCCGGCCAGATCGCACCAGACCTGTCGATCGCCAACCTGGTCGAGGCCCGCGACGATCTCGAACGCGAGCTGGAAAGCCTCTTCGATCGCGACCTCTTCCAGATGGCCCTGCGCCGGGTGCAGAAACGCGTCAAGCCCGTCACCTGGGAGGCCTTCCGCCTCACGGCGCTGGAAGGGCTCTCCGGGCAGCAGGCCGGCGAGCAGTTGCAGATGCCCGTCGCCCATGTCTTCGTGGCCAAGAACCGCGTCCAGAAGCTGCTTCAGGAAGAGATCGGAATCATGAAACGGCGCGACGACTGAAGTTCGCGGGTCGTTCACCATCACGACACGGCCCGAGTCGAGCAACGACTGGTCACTACCTGTGCAAGATCGGAGGCAGTAGAATGGGTTGAGATATCAGAGACTCCTCGCGGAACACCAAACGGCCTTCGTGAGGGACATAGCGGCCTGGTCTTCGCTCTCCTTACCCGCCATTCAACGGGGGAAGGTGGCGCTCTGTAATTGGGCCTGGTTCAAACCAGGGTAACACTTGGCGGGGTAAAGCTTGGGGCCGCTTCGGCGACAAAGCCTTGCTTAATCACCAGTTACGTCCGGCACGATGCCGCCGGCCACTGAGAAGAGTGTTACCCTGGCTCCGAGCGACTTGCACGATCTCTTTTTTTTTGCGAATTTCGTATCTCTCGCCGCTGTTGGAAGTTCGGGAGCCCCGCCCGCCAACTTTGGGACTAGGTGCATTTACGGATCTTCAAAGTTGTGGCATACTAGATAATAGACTACTGCGCGACCCACTCGAAGAGCCGCCGGAACTCGTCCAGGATCGATGAAGCGGAGATAGCGGAACATCGTGCCTTCAACCCTCCGAACGCCGCTGGTCAGGAAACCCGACCGGCACGTGTGGCGACTCGCTCGTCCCCAAGTCGTGTTGACTCAGACAGATCGGCGATGGGGGCCTGCCAAATTGTTGCCCATTTGTGCCATTCTGTGCCACAATTCGCGATGGGTGTTGCCCGTTCGGCAAGGAATAGTGATCGCCGGAGTCCTGTGAGGTCTCGACCATGAACTCACCAATCCCTCATCGTGTGACCCCGCTGACTCGTCGCGACTGGCTGCTCAGCGCAGGCGCCGGGTTCGGCGCCCTGGCGCTGACGGATCTGCTGGCCTCCGAATCGACGGCCGGATCGGCGTCGACCTCCCCCTCGTCGGTCGTCGCGTCCGCCTCCTGGCGGCGGCCCGCGACGGCCCGGAGCGTGATCTTCCTGTTCATGGAAGGTGGACCGAGCCACATCGACACGTTCGACCCCAAACCGGAAGTCAACCGCCTGGCCGGCCAGCCGTTGCCGCCGAGCTTCAAGCCGGTCATCACGCCCATGGGCGAGGGCCGTTCGCCGCTCCTGGCCTCGCGGCGGAAGTGGAAGCAGCACGGCCAGAGCGGGATCTGGGTCTCCGACTGGCTGCCGCATATCGCCACCTGCGCCGACGACCTGGCGATCATCCGCTCGTGCTGGTCGAATGGGTTGAACCATGTCGGCGGCGTCTGCCAGATGAACACCGGCTCGACCCTGGCCGGCCGTCCCTCGCTGGGGAGCTGGGTGACCTACGGCCTGGGTACGGAGAACGCGAACCTGCCGGGGTTCCTGGTGATGCAAGACTTCCCGCGCTCCACGGTGGCCGGCGGCCCGCGGAACTGGGGCACGGGCTTCATGCCGGCCGTCTACCAGGGGACGCGACTGGAAGGAGGCGCCGAGCCGATCGCCAACCTGCGGACTCCCGCCGACGTCGGCACCGATCGACAGCGCGGCAAGCTCGAGCTACTCGACCGGCTCAACCGTCGCCACCTCGAGTCCCGGTTCGACCAGTCCGAGCTCGACGCGCGGATTCGCAGCTACGAGCTGGCGTTCCGGATGCAGGCCGAGGCCCCCGAGGCCGTCGACCTGACGCGCGAGACCGCCGAGACCCGGTCCCTCTACGGCTTCGACGACCCGGCCACTGAGCCGACCGGCCGGCTCTGCCTGCTGGCCCGCCGGCTGGTCGAGCGGGGCGTCCGGTTCATCCAGATCTATTGCGGCGCCGGCAGCAAGTGGGACGCTCACAGCGACATCGAGCCCAACCACGCCAAGACCTGCCGCGCCATGGACCAGCCCGTCGCCGGGCTCCTGAAAGACCTCAAGCGCCGGGGCCTGCTCGACCAGACCCTGGTCGTCTGGGGCGGCGAGTTCGGCCGTACCCCCATGTCCGAGAAAGGCAACGGCCGCGATCACAACCCGTACGGATTCACCATGTGGATGGCCGGCGGCGGCGTGAAGAGCGGCCTCGTCGTCGGCAAGACCGATGAGGTCGGCCTGCACGCGATCGAAGATCGGCTCCACGTTCACGATATCCACGCCACGATCCTCCACGCGCTGGGCGTGGATCACTCCAAGCTCATCTACCGCCATCAGGGCCGGCCCGAACGACCCACGGTCAACGAGGGACAGGTCTTCCTGGGACTCTTCAACTCTTGACCGATCAGCCCATCGATCCTTCGCACAGCCAGTCGCATGGTTGCGTCCGATGGATCGTCCGGTGTCCAGGTTGTCTTCAAGACGAGACCACACGCCTTTTTATCTTGCCCATTCCCTTCTTCCAGAATATCCGGAGTAATCCTTAAGTTTGGCGTGTTCGATTCCGAAGAATGGGAGAGGTGGAGTGGAGATCAGACCGCGCCCTTTCTGACAAGGTCCGGCGCACGAACTCCGGGGTCCGCCCTGTCTCGAGAATAGAAGGAAAAAACCTGCGCCGGATTCCGTCCCAACGATTGGACGCGACGCGGTTCTTCCTCCTCAATTGCAGCACATCCGTCTTCCAGCGACTCAGAGTCTGTTCCAAAAGCCCCGGAGGGGCGTCAGCCCCTGGAGTAAGCTGAAACAGACTCTCAGAAACGGTTCTGTTGGTGGTCACCTCACGGTCGATGAGGATCATTTCCCTTGCGTCGAATGGCGTTGTCAGGGATCAGAGGAATGGTATTGAGCCTCGCGCTCGTCGCAATCGACTGCGCCGCCGGGCGGGTGGATGCGCAACAAGCGCCTGGGGCATCGACACCAACCCTCCTGGACACCTCAGCGTTCAACGATTCCACACCCCCCCCTGGCAGGCTCAACGCGATCCCATCGCGAGCGAGGAGAGCGGACGCCGCCGCGCGGATAGCGGCCTACTTTTCTCAGGCGCCGACAAGTCCGAGTGAGCCGCTTCCGGCGATCCAGCCGCTGCCCGGATCAGGCCAGCAGGCCCAACCACCGGACCGTCCCACGCCGGCCCGTGGTGCGACTGCACCTCCGCGGCAGACGCCGGCTCAGCCCCCGGCGGCGAGGAACCGGCAGGCCGCGCCACGAGCCGCCAGCCCCGATGTCGAGCAGCAGATCCAGTTCGACGACAACGGCTCCGTCACGATGCATACCAACGAGCTCGACGTCCGCCAGCTCCTGGAGCTGCTCAGCCGGCGGAGCCGGATGAACATCCTCGTCTCCCCCAAGGTTACCGGCACGATCACCGCCAATTTCGAGGGCGTCACGGTCGAGCAAGTCCTCAACGCGATCATCAAGCTGGCCAATCTCGTGGACAGGCACGAAGGCACGATCCACTACATCTATTCCAAGGACGAGCTCCAAGATGATGAAGAGATGGTCAAGAAAGAACGTATTCGCACGAGAGTCTATAAACTGAATTATGTCCGAGCGGACGAGATCCTGGGTATCATCCGGCCGTTCCTGAGCGCGGATGTCGGTCGTCGTCGCATCTCGGTCACGCCGTCGTATCGATTCGGGATCAGCGAGTCGGCGACGTTCGTCAGCGGCGGTGGACAGGCGATGTCGTCCGGTGGGAGTGGTGGTGGTGGGATGGGGGGCGGTAGCTCGATGGGCGGTCCGGGTGGCTCGCCCGCCACGGGAAGCGGCCCGACGATCGGCGGCTATCAGCCGCCAACCGGCGGCAACTCTCTGTCGGACTTCGACCACCTGATCATTCAGGATTATGAATCCAACCTCGAGATCATTGACCAGATCATCCAGCGCATCGACATCCGTCCGGTCCAGGTCTTGATCGAGGCGGTCATCATCAGCGTGGACCACGAGCACGCGACGCAGCTCGGGGTTAACTTCGGAGTGGTCGACAACCTGGGCACGGCGCTGGGTACCATCGGCACCGGGACGGCGCTGAACGGGAACGTCGGCTTCACGCCGACCAAGTTGCTGACCACGTCCGGCACCATCGCCCAGGCTACGACCACGGACCCCCTGGGCTTCACCTCGGCGACCAACGGGGCCAAGTTCGGTTTCGTCGCCAACAACGTGACAGGGTTCATCCAGGCCCTGGAGACGATCGGCAGTACCAAGATCCTGGCCAGTCCTCGGATTCTCGTCTTGAACAAGCAACGCGCCGAGATCCAGCTCGGTTCCCGGCTCGGCTTCCAGACGTTGTCCCAGAACTTCACCAGCACGATCCAGCAGGTCCAGTTCCTCAACACGGGAACCCTGCTGCGGCTCCGCCCGTTCGTCTCGGACGACGGGATGGTCCGGATGGAGATCCATCCCGAGCGCAGCTCGGGCACGGTCACCAACAACATACCCAACCAGCAGACGGCCGAGCTGACGACCAACGTGATGGTCCCCGACGGGGCGACGCTGGTCATCGGCGGCTTGATGGAAGACGAGGACGACTTTCAGTTGCAAGGGCTGCCGGGCTTGTCCCGCCTCCCGGTGCTGGGTTATCTCTTCGGCAACCGGCAGAAGAACGAGGGACGGCGTGAGCTGGTCGTGCTCTTGACGCCCCATATCTGGTCGCCCGACCTGGAGATGGCTCATGCCCCCACTCCCCCTCATGGGCCGGGATTGGCCGATGGAGCGGCGCCGGGATCGCGGACACCCCCCTTCCTCGAATTGTCAACCGGCGCAACAGACCCGGCCTTGAAGACAGCAACGTCGGTTGCCAGTCGCGAGGTCGCATCCGAGTTGCTCCAGTCATCCCCCACGCTCGCCCAGGCCGGCACCGACTCGAGGCCGGTCGTACCGTCCGACCCCGCAGCGGCCAGCCGGAGTCCGGGCTCGGATCAAGAAGCCTCATCATCGCGACGGCACCGACCCTGGCCATCCCTTCGTCAATGGCTGTCGCGACGGTCGCCCGAGCGAACACCCGATCAACCCCCAGGCCCCGGCACGCGATCGAACGGACCACCTCAGGACCCGCGCGGACTCAACCGAGTCGACGGTGGAGAGGCCGCCCCAGCCCAGGGTGATCTTGCCCCGCTGGCGTCGCCTCAGGAAGGGGTTCCTTCGACCAATGACGCCCCAGCCATTCCGGAAGGGGTTCCTTCGACCAATGACGCCCCAGCCATCAACCCAGCCGGGATGTCTCCACTCGGCGCGGCATCGCCAGTTCGCGCCGCCCGGACGGATTCGATGTTGTCTCTGGCGCGATGGGAGCCGGAACCCACCCCGAGCCCGGCACGCGACCAGGGGGCCGTTCGAGCCCGGGCCGAATCCCCGACGACGGAGCGGTCTCAGCCGCCGGGACTCCGCTCGGGGCCGGTACCCGCCGGGACCAGTCAGCACACCGTCGCTCCCGGGGAAAGCTTCGCGAGCATCGCCTGGCTCTACTATGGATCCGAGAGTTATGGCGAAGTCCTCTGGCAATTCAATCGAGGCAGGATCGCTCGGCCCGATCGTCTGAGAGTCGGAGATCTGCTCGTCGTCCCTCCCGTCGGAGAGCTGATTTCCGCACGAGTTCACCGCGATCGATCGCCCGCGGTACCCACGCCGTATCACGACCCGGCAGACCACGCCAATCCGGTAGAGACTGCACCTTCGAGGTCGCCCGGAGCACGGGTCGGTTGGGTCGATCGGCCGCGCGGGCGCAATCCCGGCCCGATCGCGAACGATGCAGCAAGATCCGCTCAGAAACCGGCTGGTGCGGGACGTCGTCCCGAGTCGCCCGTCCACGTGGTTCGGCGCTACGAGACGCTACGCAGCATCGCCCGCGATCGACTGGGCGATGCCCGCAGAGCCGATGAGATCCGCGAACTGAACCGGGATCGTCTCAACGACGACGACCTGCTCGCGCCAGGGCTATCCCTCCTCCTGCCCAGTAACGCCCGACCTCAGCGGTCGGGGCCTTGAATCCCGTCGCGTATCCGAGCTGAGTAATGCCGCGAACACGACAAGACAGGTCACGGTCCAGCCTGCCACCAACCCGGCCAGCACTCTCCAGGCCCCTAATCGGTCCCAAAGGTCGCCGGTCGTGATGCACACAGCCGCCAGATAGACAGCCGCGAAGAGGAGCCCAACCGTCAGTTCCACGATCGCGTATCGCGGAGGAATCCCACCCCGACAGTGCCGGCATTTGCCTGCCAAGATCAACCAACCCAGCACCGGAACATTGTCGCGAGCTCGGATCGGCGTCAGACAGTGCGGACAGCGCGACCGCGGACGAAACAGACTCATTGACCGGGGGATCCGATACACACACACGTTCAGGAAGCTGCCCACGCATCCGCCCACGACCAGGAACAGCAGCGCGAGAACCGCATGATGCGAGAAGGTCATGGCATTTCCGTTGGCTCAGTGGGTCGCGCGGCACTGACCCACCACTCGCGATGGTGCCGAACTCCGGTACGCCGGCCGTTCCGCCACGGACGGCTCGCTGCGCCCGGTGTGGAGCAATACCCATTGATAGGACAATAGGACGAGATACAGGCCGAGAAACACGGGGAGCAGGTATCTCACGCGAAATCGGCTGCCGAACAGGGGATAGTTGTTGTAGACGACGAGGTAGGGGATGCCTGCCGCGGTCATCGCGTACTTGCCCATCAGGAAAGCCATGGGTCCTTGCACCAGCAAGTAGTGCATGAACGGATTGCCTTCCTCGCTATTGATCTCGAGCAGCTCGATGGTCAGCAGACCGTCGACGAGCGTCAGGCCGAGGAGTACCACGATCATGACGAAGATGACCGTATCGAAGCGATCGACGAAGAACGCGCCGAGCCGTTCTTCCTTTCGCCTGGGCCAGCGGCGGCGGCCACCAAGGCGGAACGCATCGAGGGGCGTCGTGGGGCGCTCGCGACGATCCTCCCAGCTCCGCGGTTCTTCCGTTCGATTCTCGTTCATGCAATATGGGGAAGTCACGCGCGCAGTCGAGGGCGCGGTGTCCCAGCGACCAAACCCGACACACGAACGTTCCGTGGGCCGCCGGCACGCTGGTAAGACCGGCGCCGCTTCCACCCGTTCATTCCAGCTTAGGCCAGGTTCTACAGGCTCGGGATCGCATGAGCCCGCGCGTTGATGAAGTGCAACAGCGGCGAGCGACGTTGTGGATCTGAAGGAACAGGGATCATTCTTCTTCGGCCATGGTGACGCTCAGGGCGGCCTCGAGGCTGGTGTGTCCCTGTGCGGACCTTGTCCAGCGCGCTGTCGAAGAGCATCTTCATCCCTTCCTCGCGGGCGGCCTTGCGGAGCTGGTCCACGGGGGTTCGCTTCTGGATCAGAGAGATGAGCCTGGGGGTGATGCGGATCACCTCGAAAACGCCGACCCGGCCGCGATAACCCATGCGCCGGCACTGGAGGCATCCCTTGGGGCGGTAGATCGTCTCGCCGAGGGGCAGGCCGTGCTGCTCGGCCAGCTCGGCAGTGACCTCGTAGGGCTCCTTGCAGTGGATTGCAGAGCCGGCGAACCAGCCGCTGGGCCTCCAGGACCCGGAGGGAGCAGGCGAGCAGGAACGGTTCGATGCCCATGTCCTGGAGCCGGGTCACGGCCGAAAGCGCATCGTTGGTGTGGATCGTCGAGAGCACGAAGTGACCGGTCAGCGCGGCGCGAAGGCAGATCTCGGCGGTCTCCTGGTCGCGGACCTCGCCGACCATGATGATGTCGGGATCCTGCCGAAGGAACGCCCGCAAGGGCCGACTGCGAAGGTCAACCCCACCTGGGCCTTGACCTGCACCTGGTTCATGCCCTTGAATTTGTACTCGACCGGGTCCTCGACCGTGCAGATGTTGACCTTCGCGTCATTGAGCTGGTTGAGGCAGGAATAGAGCGTGGTCGACTTGCCGCTGCCGGTCGGGCCGGTCACCAGCGCCAGGCCGTACGGCGAGTGGATCGACTCGATCAGGTCGGTCGACTGCCGCTCGTCGAGACCCAGGCCGGTCAGATTCAGAGGGATCGCCCCCTTGTCCAGGATTCGCATGACCATCTTCTCGCCGTGGACCGTCGGGACCGTATTGACGCGGAGGTCGATCCGCTTGTCGCCGGTCCGCAGCGCGATGGCCCCGTCCTGGGGAATGCGCTTCTCGGCGATGTCCATCCTCGCCAGGACCTTCAAGCCGGGAGATGATCATGATGAAGACGGTCTTCGACGGCGAGGGGAGCTCGTGGAGCACGCCGTCGATCCGTAGCCGGAACTTGCAACCGTCCTCGAACGGCTCGAGGTGGATGTCGCTGGCGCCGTTGCGCAACGCCTGCTCGAGGATCTGGTTGACCATGCGGACGATCCGGCCGTTGGCGTCCGCGGTGGGCGTGGCGTCGAGATTGAGGATGTTCTCGTTGTCGTTGCCCTCCATCACCCTCGATCACGTCGAAGCCCTCGCTCCCCTCGCCGATGCCCTTGGTGTGCTGATCGGTCCGGTAGAGGAAGTCGAGCTGGGTCTGCACGACCGACAACGGCGCGATCATCGGGTTGATCCGCAGCCCGGTCATGAGCTGGAGCTCGTCGACGACCCCCATCTCCTCCGGGGAAACGAACGCGACGTCGAGCACGTCGTCCCGGACCGCCATGGGGCAGATCAGCCGATCGATGCAGAGCTTCTCGGGAAGAAGGCCGCCGATCTCCTTATCGATCACGCCGGCTTCGAGATTGTTGCGGATCACCGGCAGGAACAGGTCCTCGGCGTAGAGGTTGGTGATCTCCTGTTCGGAGATGTAGTCCGGCGCGGATCAGGGCTCACCTCGGACAAGGTGCCGGCCCCGGCCTTGCGGAGCGTCTCCTCGATCTCTTCGAGCTGCTTGGGCTTGAACCAGTTGCGCCGCTCGAGCAGCTCCAGGACCAGGGGCTGGGTTTCCGTATCTTCGATAGACGACTGGCCATGAAGGATCGCCGGCTGGGTTCGGGATGGGATTTCAGATCTCGGGATGCCGGATTGCAGAGTCCGGGGTCGTGCACGGATTCAAAATTCAAAATGATGAGGTTCTGAGCATTCCGTACTGGAATCGGGAATCGTTCCTGGTCTGCGGCGGGGCCGCGTCAGGGATCGCCGGACGGGATTGTCGCGGAGCCGGCGGGTGACGAGGGGAACGGCGGCCCCGCGACCTGGGGTGTTCCCCGACAAGGAATCGGTCAGGGCCGACTTTCCGATGATGCTCTTACCCAGTGCGCCCAGCGGCGAATTGAGCAGCTTCTGGAACATGGCGAGCTGGCCGGCGGGATCCAGCATCGTCGCCATCGCGGAGACCCGGCAATCGGGACCCGGACTCGGTGCGGCGGGTCGCTTGCCGAGCTGGTCCGGATAACTCAGCACGTAGTTCCGGTTGTTCCCCCGCAGGATGACTTTCGACGGCAGGACGACGGTCAGGACCAATCGGCGAGGAGGGTTCTTCGGCAGTCGTTCCTGAATCGAAGATGTTGACCCCTGGAGTAGATCCGGCCGTCGATGATCGCGATCTGGTCGCGGCCCTGGAAAAACGTGGCATCGAGCGTCATTCCCCGAACGAGATCGGCCAGCGGATCGGATGGGGCGGTCGGCGGGCGGCACGGGCTGGGATTTGGACACGTCGGACGGCGGGCTCGGCGTGTGGCTGACCTGGAACGGGTCGCGGAATTCTCCGATCAGCCGCTCGGCCGCGGCCGTGCCGGATGCCAGCATATCTTCACCATCATGTCCAGGCCCTTGGTCAAGTCGGCCGCGCCCGACGTCCGGGTGGGAAGACTCCCATGGAGCGAGTAGGACGAGTACGCCAGAAAAGCGATCAGGATCAGCGTCGGTGCCAGCTTCAGCAGGTTCGCGGTGTTCATCGGAGAGGGTCCCGTTACGAGAGCAGCTCCCAGGAGTTTTCTCAGTGCTGGGCAGCCTGCGCCTGGGTCTTCGCGGCGGCCGCCGGCTTTTCTGCCAGGCTGACGAGGGAGAGCTGGACGTTGAGACGGCTGGGGTCCGTCTGGTTCGGAGTCGAGCTGGATCGAGTCGATCCGCAACAGCCGCCGGTCGGTTTCAACCCAGCCCAGGAAATGCGTCGATGTCGGCGAAGCTTCCGTCCAGCTTCAGGTGAAGGCCGATCGCCCGATAGGGACCGAGGCCCTTGGACCTTCGGGTTTCAGGTCGATCAGCCTCAGCGGTGATGACCGAAGGTGGTCGATCACGTGCCGCATCAGCTCTTGGACGTCGGCCCCGGCCGAGGATGAGGCCCAGATAGGGAGCCAGGGACTTCTGGAGCCGCTCGACCTCGCGCGCGGTGGCGAGTCGCTTGCGCTCCCGTGTCGATCCGCGACGTGGTGGCGGCCACCTGTTCGCTCAAGGGGATGAAGAACACCGACATACCACCCTGCGATGATCGCAATGCAGAGGAAGACCCGGAGCTTCAGGGGATGGCTGAGCTGCTCCAGGATCATCCGCTTGTAGCTGGACTTCGAGGACGTCTGGCTCATGGCCTCAGATTCCCTCGGCAGTACGGCAGTAGTGCATTCCAGAAGCCACCCGGCGTCACGAACCGATGCGGTGGGCGGCGTCCTACACGCTAGCCCTTGCGCATTGGCCTTGGCGGTTGCCGATCCGCCTGGGCAAACAGATGACGGTGTAGGACGCGAAGGCACGGCCTTTCTGTCTGGCCGGATTGGCGCGGAGGCCGGAGACCTCGATGAGGGGGAAGTTCCGCTTGAGCGTCGGCTCGCTTCCGCAACGACGCCAGGAAGCCGTCGATCTCGCTCGGCAACGACCCGTCATCGGCCATCGGTGTTGCGAAGTTCATGGTCAGTTGTTTCTTGGAGCTGATCGGGCCTGACTTGGAGCCGCTCTCCAGGGTGGCCGTGCCCGACATGCGAGGTAATGACAGTGCTCTCGGGCGCGGCCGCGGCGATGGACCGGAGTGGCACGGACCAGGCGATACGACTGTTCTGAAACGTATTCGAGCGACTGGGAACGCTCCTGAAGTGCCTTCTTCTCGGCATCGAGCTTGTTTTGGTCCCAATCCTTGAGCCAGGAGAACGCTTTCAGCTGGATCCCGACCTCGTTGAGCTCGACGTCGGCCTCGGCCGCCGTCCCGGTCAGGAAGAGCGAGACGGCCCCGAGCAGGGCACCTTGGACGGCAAGCTCACCCCAGGGAAAAATGTCGCGGAGAGTGGGGGTTGGCTTGAGGGTGTCGCGACAGGTCGAGGCCCGATCTCGTCTTCGAGGGGGTTGGCCAGGGCGACACCCAGCGCGACGGCAGCGGGGTCGTAAGCTCGGCTCGGTGCAGCGAATCAACCGGGCGCCGGTGCGCTGGCGGAACGCCTCTGGTTGCTGCGTCAGGACGATTTCCGGGCGGCCGTGTACGATCATGGTGTCGATCGGCAGAGGGATCCGGCAGTTCCGCCAGAGCATCCAGAGGGTCGAGTAGGCGGCCAGGATCGCGACCGTCTCCTCGCCGGTGGGCAGGTCGAAGGTGTGCCAGAAGAGGGGCTGCGATCCCGCGGCCAGCACGCCGATCGCCTGGTGTGTACCGAGGAAGAACCGCACGCACAGCTTCGAGCCGCGTGGCGGTTTGCGGTAATACGCGCCGGCACGGTAGAGGGCGGCGGGGACGGGCTCGGCCAGTCCGACTCGCGTACCCAACCTGCTCATCGTCCCGATCAACGACTCGATCGCCACCCGCGGGGAAGCCGCCACGCAGGCCAGGGGTTGCTTGTTGAGCTCGAGCTTGAGCAGCTCGATGATCCGTTCCTCGGACCGGATGTTGGTCGCCTGCACGGCTTCGAGGAAGAAAGTCTGTGCGGGTGCGTTGCGGTTCGCGTGGGTGATGGGCACCACGGCCTGAAAGACTTGCGACTCGGGGACGCCCAGTTGGACCCAGGGACCAACCTCGGCCGTTTCGGCCCCGTCGCGGCTTGATCCACGGGCTCAGCAGCCGCTCGAGGACGCCCTGCGCGGACTCGCCGTCGCAGGCCTGAACGTCGCCGAAGACGCGCCGGCGGCCCAGCGGCGTTACCGATACGATGGAAATGGCGATCTGCCGTTCCTCGATCACCAGCCCGATGGAGCGCCGGAGGGTGCATCGCGATAAGAGTGCCTTCATGGTCGGTTGGCTCCCTGGTTCCTGCCCTGGCCCTCCGGCTCGGACTCGATCCAACCCAATCAAATGGAGGCGGGCGACCGTAACCGGCCGCCCGCCCATAGGTCAGGTCCACAACAATTTGGACGCGGAGGGCCGGCGACGACGTCGCGGGCCGATTCGCCCCATCACGCGGCTCGGCGATCAGGAACCGCTGCCGCTGCTACTGCCACTCGCGCTCACCGTCACCGGGCAGATCTGCGGGAAGGTCATGATCGTCGAGGTGGACGATGAGTCAAACCCGTTCTGCGTCCAGTTGACGGTATAAGCGTAGCTCGAATTCGCGTTGCGGGTGAGCATCAGCGACCACGCCGGGTTCCCGCCACTGTCCGCGGTCACCGTGATGGAGGTCGGGACGGTGAAATACTGGGGCGTAGGCAGGGTGACGTCGAGCGAGCTGATGGCGCTGGCGTAGACGCCGTTCTGGGCCAGATACCGCTCTTCAGAGCCCTGGATGGCCGAGAGGTAATTGAAGGATTCCGCCGCCTTCGATTTCTCCACGGACTGGAGGAAGCGGGGGACGCCGAAGGCGGCCAGAACGCCGATGATGACGATCACGACCGCGAGTTCAACGAGGGTGAACCCTTTACGGGTTCGCTGGCTTGAGGCAAATCTCTGCATGGTGTGTGGCTCTCTCTCGTTTCTTGATCCGAATCCAGGTAATCAACCGACAGAAACTGGTTCTTCAGGTGCTCCCACCCCGGCCGACCCGGCTTCAGCCGGAAGAATCACGTGGCGGCTGGGTGGTGTATTTCTCGGGGACAGGCCCGGCAGACCGGCGCTGCCTTCGATCGTTCCGGGCAACGGTTCTTTGATTTGCGTGCCCTGCCGATGTGGAGAGGCGTCGTCGCCCTGCGGTCACATCCCGCCGGTGACACTCAACGCTAGTTCAAATCCAGCCTTCGTCAAATCCGTGAGTGATGCAGTGACCAGAGATTTTTCTGGGCGGTGCCTGCTGCGTTGATCTGTGGCAACACGGTCGCACGCGAGCGAAAAAAGGGCCTAGGCTTGAAGCGTGGACGGAGCGAACCGGATCCCATCAAGGACCGCACGCCCGCGAAGCGATGGCAGCACGCAACTCTCGAGCTCCCGGTCAGAAGGAACGCGGGGTCAATCCCTCGTTTTCAGCCGACGGTGGCTGGTCCCTCATCCGGATCGCGCAGAGCTCGTTCAACGGTCGAGACCATCAGGAGGTGGAATTTGCCATTCGAGGAGTGGGTCGTCTCGCATGCGAAGATTTCGACGAAACCGCACCGGGCGGCGAAGCTGGAAGATACCCTGACTTTCTTCCACCAGCTCTCGACCCTGGTCGGCTCGGGGACGCCCTTGCTTCAGGCTCTCAAGATCGCAACCGCACAATGCGAGAGCATCAAGCTTCGGGAGATCCTGGGTCAGATCGTCTCGAAGGTATCGTCCGGCAGCAGCTTCTACGTCGCGGCCGGGGCGTTTCCCCAGGTCTTCGAGTTCCAGTGGGTCGAGGCAATCCGAACCGGCGAGGTGACGGGAAAGATGGCTTCGGTGCTCACCGAGCTCAGCAAACAGATCCGCGAGACCCGGGAGACCAAGCGCAAGGTCAAAGGCGCCCTGATGTACCCGGTGATCCTAATCTCGGTGGCGGTGATCGCCGTGGCCCTCATGCTCTGGCTGGTCGTGCCGACCTTCGCCAAGATGTTCAAGGACATGGACGCCAAGCTCCCCGGCATCACCCAGTTCGTGGTCAACGCTTCGAACTACGTCGTCCAGTACGGCATCTATGGTGTGATTGCAATCGGCGCGGCGATCTTCGGCTTCAAGCGGTTCCTCAAGACCGAGACCGGTCGCCGGTACGTCGGGGGCGGGCTGATGGTCCTGCCCACGGTGGGCCAACTGATGGTCGAGATGGCGATGTACCGCTTCTCCTCGAACCTGTCGCTGCTACTCAAGAGCGGCGTGCCCATGATGGAGACGATCAACACCGTCCAGGGCATCTTCCAGAATAGTCCGATCTACCACGATGCGCTCAAGCGGGTCGCCGCCCGGGTCGCGGCGGGCAAGCCACTCCATGCATCGCTCCAGGAGACCGGGTTGTTCCTCCCCATGCTGGTCAGCATGGTCCAGGTCGGCGAGGAATCGGGCCAACTTCCCTTGGTGATGGAGCAGATCGCTCCATTTTACAAGGAGAAGATGGAGACCATGATCTTGAAGGTCACGAAAATGTTGGAGCCCATGACGATCATGTTCATGGGTACGTCGATTGCGGGGATGATGCTGGCGATCTACATGCCGATGTTCGAGATGGCAGGCAGCGTGAAATGAGATCGATCGTGCGACAGCGCCCAGGGCCGACTCGTGGAACCAGGCGTGTTCCATGATCGAACGATTCCGCGCCGGAGGTCCGAGAATGACGAAAAGAATGCCGAAACGGAGGGATCGCGTGGTAGCCGGCGCGGCCGCAGCGCCCGCGCTGCGCCCGCTGCCCCGCCCCTATCGGGATGCGGGGGAGCTCACTGGTCGAGCTGATCATCACCATCCTGGTGCTTGGGGTGCTGCTCTCGATGGGGATCCCCCAGTTCGCGCAGTCGCTGGAGCAGTCGCGCGCGAACGTCGCCGGGGCCAACCTGCGAGCCATCTGGTCGGCCCAACGGATCTACTGGCTGGAGAACCGCACCTACTCACCCGATCTGCCCACGCTCTTGGCCGCGAATCTAATCGACCCGTCCCTCATCACGGCGACCGCGCCCTATACTTACGCAGTATCCGGCTCCAGCAGTAGCGCGTTCACCGCGACCGCGACTCGCACCGGATCTGCGACGTGGTCGGGCAGCTACACGATCATCCAGGACGGGACTTTCTCCGGGACCGTCCAGTCGAGTTCGAGCGTCACCATCGTGCCGGGGTTCCAATGAGACCGGTGAGAGCGATTCCTGTCCGGCCACGCCGCGGCTCCTCGTTGCTCGAGGTCCAGATGGCCTTCGCGGTCCTGGGGATCGGTCTGGCGGGGATCTGCCCGTTCGTCGTGATGCAACTCCGGCAGGTCCGGTGGCTCGAACAGCAGTTGCAGGGGCAGGTGTTCAACAGCCGTGTGGGTGAGGCGATGTGGACGGGCCTGGGTTCGGACCAGCGCCAAGGCCAGACCTACTATCTCGTGCCGTGGCAGAACCCGTGGACGCAGAAGCTCGCCGGCAGCGCGCCAGATCCTGACCTCCGTCACCAATTCCTGCGATCCGGGGTCCCTGGTAAACCCGTTATCGGTCAGCACATCGAATACCGTGACGATCGTCGAGCTGGATGCCTCGCCCGGGAGCCAGAACGTGACCGTCTACGTGGATGTCTCCGGCCCGTGATTCGAGACGACGACCTCAGGGGCCCTTCTCTGCGACGACGAAGCAGGACATGATGCGACCGTATCGATCCTCCGTTCGCCGCCGGCGCGGCTTCACGCTGTTCGAGCAGGTCGTGGCCGCCGTGCTGTCCACCTTGCTCATGAGCTTGCTGGCGACAGCATTGGTGGCCTTCGGTTCGACCGGCGCTGGAGGTCGAGGCTCGCGCCGGATCGCGCAGGAAGGCATCCTCGCCGCTCAATCGATCGCCTGCGACCTCGGCGGCTTCCTGCCCGACGCACCCGGACAAACCGGCACCCTGGCTCAATATCAATTCGTCGACTGGAACCTGTCCAATAGCGGAGTATTCCTGCTGAACTTCCAGGGGGCGAACGTGGGAGACGTCGTCGTCATAACCTATCAGCTCTCGGGGAATCCAGCTCGTCCGATCCAACTCATCGACTGGCGTATCCACAACCATCTCCAACTACGTGACTGCCTTTTCCGTCGTCCCGAACCCGGCCAATTCCAGCCAGGCCTTGATCCAGATCACGATCGCCTTCCGTTACTTCTCGGCAACCTATACCTTCATTGGTGTACCTCCATCATGATCGGACCCACGCCCACCTGCCTGCGCAGAGGTTACTCGCTGACGGTCGTGTTCATCTTTCTGATCCTCCTTTTCGCCTTGTGGAGCGTGGTCTACCGCACAACCTCCAGCCGGCTCAGAATCGAAACGTGCCGGGTCTTGCAGCAGATCCGCGACCAGGGTGCGATGAATGCCCTGGCCCAAGCCGTCCAGTTGCTTCAATACAGCACGCCCTCGGATTCGTCGAATCCTGGGCGCACCCAATACACTTACGGCGTTCAAGTGTCAGTCACCAGTGTATCGGGAACCTGTACTACCGCAGACTATACGGTAGTCTATACCGCTCGGCCGGACCTGGGCCCGGTTCGCTGGGAGGTCCAGGTGTCCGCCGGCTCGTACGGCGTCCCGCTGCCGAGCCCCGGTGCCAGTCCCCAGTGGCCCTGAGAGCGTGACGACGCACGACCCGGTTTTCATGATCCGTTCGCGACACCTTGGTCCCACCTCGGCGCTGTCCGGAATGCTCAGGGGCGGGTGGTCAGCCGAGTGCGAAAGCGGCTAAGGAACGGGGCGGGACCAACATCCCGATCTCGAGCTGGTGACCGTTCGGCGCGGGTCTCCAGACCCCGCCGTGAGCCGGACCGGAGGTCTCCCGAGCGGAGACCTCCGGTCAGCCGAGTGGCAAGGTCGGGAGACCTTGCCACAACGGGTGCCGCGGTCGCGACCATTCTGGGAAGGTGTTTCCGGCCCGTTCCTCAGGGAGACGACAGGCGCCGTTGTCCCCCCTTACGAAGGGGGCTGGGGGTTCCCCGAGCGTATCCAACTCAATCGTGAAGCGTCCTGGGCTTCCGCCGGTAGACGCGAAATACTTCGACCCTGGTCAAGGGCTCGTACTGCCTCAAGAAGGCGGCGAATCGCGGATCCTGGGAGTAGTACTCGAGGTAGTCGAAATGCTTCCGGTTAAATACGAATTTGGGATCGGACACATCGACGAAAAGCAGCAAGGGGCGGTTCTTCAGCAAGTCATCGACCACTGTTTCGAAGAGAGATCGCTCTGTCTCACTCATCGCCTCGATGGGATGATAGGCAAGGGCGCTCTTGTGGAAATCCTCGGCATAGAGGGCCGGTAAGAACCAGAGGCAGGGATGGCGCGACGCCCAGCCTACACCACTGTAGGTGACCAACGGGAACGAGTTCACCAGGGCAGCCGAGAACGTGAAAATACTTCCACCTCTTGCGTGTTCCTTTGCCAGCCGGACCATCTGCCCCAGCTGCGTGTCCGGCCGGTCCTGACTCCCGTTCCATAGCCGCATCTCGTTGACCCGATCGCTGGTGGCCTGCACCACCAGGATCGCGACGAGGCCCCCACAGATCACGCCGGCCAGCTTCGAGCGAATCGTATCGCGTCCGCCCGACTCGAGCGCGAGCACTCCCATGAGCAGCATCGCCGAGGCATACGATGGGTAAAAATGATAGTAGTAGCCCTTGTATTGAATGAAGGCGGCACTCAGAAGGCAGAGGTTGGCGATGAGGATGATCTCGCAGCACCTTCGATAGATTCCGCGGGTCGCACGAACATGAACCCGAGCCAGGCCATCATCGAGACCAGCGCCGCCGGCTCGCCGATCAAGGACGAGACGAAGACCAGGCTGGATTCGGAATACACGGACCTTGCCCACATGACCAGTTTCAGATAGTCCGGAGTGATCGCCACGATGGCGATCGCATAGGTCATGCCCATCGCTGCCACGATCAGGGCCTCTGGCCGAAGCCAGATTCGCCAATCGCGGCGAACCCGGGCGACGTACAGCTCGACGGCAAACCAGAGCGGGACGAAGTGGGGCTTGAGCAAGATGCCAAACGCTGCCATGGCTCCCACGACCCAAGGCAAGACCCCGTCCATGGGACGCTCCATCGCTCGACCCGCGGCCATCAACAGGTAGGGCAAGACCAGCGCCAGCAAGAGATGTTCGCGTTCTCCAAAAACGTAACCGGTCAACGGCAGCAGGATGAAGAGCGAGAGGACCAGAAGAAACCGCCGGCCCGCCGGCCGATCCGGCAAGACCCGGCACAGCGTCATTTGAGACAGCAGCAGCGAACTCGCGATCAGCCCGAGCACGATCAGACGCAGCCCAAGGACCTCCGAGATCCCCACGGCCCGCGCGAGAAGGAGCGGCAGGAAGTTGAGCCAGACGATCAGCGGCGGATTCGTCTCGACGACGTCCACGTAAAGCGTGTCGCCGGCCAGCACTCGAGCGGCGGCGTGGAGCAGCCAGGCGTCGTCGTGGTTCAGCAGACCCAGGAACACGGGGAGGACACCGAGGCCAAACGCAGTCCCCATGAAGGCCCCAAACGCCCCTCGATGAGTGACCATCCGCAAGAAGACGGAATCGTTCTTCGAGGCTTCGAGATGCCTCTCAACCTTCTTGGCCGAACGTCTCGTGGACAGATCGGGCTGGGTCGTTTCCGAAGGTTCGCGCATGGGGTGCAGCATCCGAATGCCAGGGGTCTAAAGGAAGCAGGCCAATCGACCGAGATGCGCGACACGATGCTCGTCAGGAATGGACGGGAACAGAGATCACCGGACGACCGAGACGGACGTCGAGGTCGATCCCTCGACGACGTGAGGTTTTCCGGGGAGCGGGGGGGTGGGTCGTAGACGTTCCGGCTTGACGATCCTCCCATAGGTCCAGCCGATGGCGGCCAGGCCGAAGAACGCTTTCAACCAGTCGAGCGACTTGAGCTTGGAGCCGGCGACGTCGTGCCACTCATGGAGCGGAAACTCGTAGATGCTCTCCTCGATCGCGGGGCGACTCGTCCCCCGGCGGGCGGCGATCGCCCGCGCGACGATCTCGACATCGAAGATCCAACGGGTTCGGAAAGGCGTCTCGAAAAGTGCCTTGACCTCGGGTGTTGCGCGAAAGAGCTTGGCCCCACATTGCGTATCATAGAACTGCACCCCCAGCGCGAGGGAGGCTCCCGTCGCGAAGATCCGCCCGAGATAGTGACGAACAGGTTTGCGCGTCACGGCCCGACCATGCAGGCAGACCCGTGCGCCGAACACCATATCGATGTCGGGCCGGAAGTCCAGGATCGAGCAAAATGTCAGGATGGCCGCCAGCGGCGTGGCAAGGTCGGCGTCCCAGTAGCCCACATAATCGGGCCGCTCCTCGAAGGCTCTGAGGAGACCCCGGCGGACCGCCTCGGCCTTACCGACATTCTGCCCCAGGGCGCAGACCAGGAATCGCTCGCAATTCTCGCGATGCAACTCTTCGAGCATCTCCCGGGTTCCGTCCGTGCTCCCGTCGTTGACGAAGAGGAACCGCGGGCCGGAGTGATCCCGGGCGAATTCCCGTAACGCGCGTAGGTCGAGCCTCATCGCTTCGTTGTAACAGGGAACGACGACGATCGCCTGTGACATGATCGTGGCCTCAACGGAAATCGGCTGATATTCAGTCGGAAGAAATCCCACCGGCATCCCGAAAGACGGCGGGAACTGAGAACGGAGTCCCCACCTACCATGGAGCTCTCACGGTCGCGTCGGGTTGGTGCGATCGCCGGCTTCGTCCGGCGAAGGGATGGCGTCGGCCCGTTGCCGGGTCATAAGAATCCGGGGCCAGGTCATTCGGCTTGCTCCTGGTGGCAATCTCTCCGATCTCGCGCCGGATGAGAGCGACGAGGCTGACTCCGACTGGATACCCCTGGCGGCGTCGGCCGGACAGGAGGTCGCTGAGCACCCGCCCCTCGCCTGCGAGGATCGACTCCAGCATGGCATTGACCGGTCGCCCCGGCAGTCTCACGTCGGTCCCCGCCATGCCCATAGCCCGTCCGCGCCATCGGTTCCAGCCCCGCACCGCGCGAGCGATGGGATAGAGTCTCGCGTTGAAATACGTCAGGAGGCGTGTCGTGACCGGCAAACCAGACCACAAACGGCCCAGTCGGTCCGGTTCGTACCGCCGGTAGTGTCCGTTGCTCTCGTCGTGCTTCGACCAAAACGACGGATTCGCCGGCGCCGTGATCAAGAAGTGAGTCCCCGGTGTCGAGGCGGCCAGCAGCTCCGAGAGGAACGCGAAATCGTCGGGGACGTGCTCGATGACATCCATGAGCAAGAACAATCGCGCCTCTTGCATCACTCCGGCCCAGGTCGTCGGGTGCGCGACCCGAGATGAAGCGAACGCCAGGGAACCGGGAACGCGCCAGCTCGATCGCCTCGCGCGACGTGTCGATCCCGACACAGGTGTACTCCCTCGCCATTGAGGCGAGGTTCGCACCCGTGCCGCAACCGACGTCAACCACGGTCGGTCGCTGCTCGGGTGGGACGATCTGCCGGACCAATTCCCGCATGATCTTCCGGCGGCCGGTGAACCACCAGTGAGATTCCTCGACCCGTGCGTGAAGCTGAAACTGCGCCGATTGCATGGTGAATTCGCGACTCCTTCACTTCCGTGTTTCGTGTTCCGCTAATACCTGGTTGACATACGGAGCACGGAAAATCTGAACACGGGTGCGGAGCGACGCATGGATTGCGAACCCGCGCAGCAACCTGGCATCCGGATTCTCTACGCGACATCTCCCGCCCTACGGGCAGCATAGGTCGCGAAATCGAGATCGTCCGGCAATTCGTCGTTCTTTTCGACCGGTACGAAGTCGGGCAGCCCAGCCCGGTTGCCAGCACCCACAGGCTCTGAGGACATGCCGCCCATGGAGGTCGGATGCGATCCGTGTCGCGCGCGTCGTTTCCGGCAGGATCGGTGTGCCGGAAAGAATCAAGACAACCGGGCCTTCCGGTCGAGATTAACGCTGATGGTGTCCGCTGTCGGCCGGAATTCCCGCACCGCCGCGCAGTCCGGGTTTCCTGAAGCGCAGGAGGCGTAGTCCGTGATGGGACGGATTGTTCCGCTGGTCGTGATGGGCATTCCCCTGTTGGCGAGCTGCGGCTGCTCCGGGCTGGGATGGTATCGCTCGATCGGGAACCTGCCGGGTGTTGCCGCCACCGACTACGCATTCTATTTCTTCTGCAACACCGCCTCCCAGCTCTACCCGTGCACGCCGGCCCAGGCGGAATCGTCGTTGCTGGAAGCGATGGGCGATCTGGGCTTCAAGGTCGTCGGGCCACCGATCCGTCAACAGGATGGGGATTGCCTGATCCAGGCGACCGCCCCCGACAGCCGCCCTACCCGGATCACGATCACCCCCCAGAACGCGATGACTAATGTGAAAGTCGCGATCGGTCACGTGAGTGTCGGCGACTACGAGCTCGCACGCGATCTTCTCCGCCGCGTGGCTCTGAATTTCGGCACGTTGATGCGCGTCTATACACCCGTGGATACGACAGTGCCAAGGAAGTTTATCATGTCGCGGGGGATTCCCGCTTCGCCACCACCCAAGCCGCCGGAAGAAATCAAGGGCGAAGGTCTGCGCCCGCGCCCAGGTGAGTCGGCCACGAACCTCGAGGAGCCGGCAATCCCGGGTCAGGTGGCCCCGCCGACCATACCTCAGCTCATGAACTTTCCCGGTGGCACGCAGGGATTCATCCCGACGCGCGACTTCCCGAATCCACCCAACATGCCCTATGCCCCATTTCCTTACTATCCCTACAATGAATAGCTGACGTAGTTCGCGACCGATCGCCGTGGGTCCAAAGCTGGGCAAAGTGTGTCGAAACGTCGATGATATCCCGGTCCAACCCGTGACGAATGGCCGGATCGCATTGTGCGAGATCTCTGTCATGGATCAGGTTCGCGCTCGCTGCCGTCTTCATCACCGATTTCGCCCCGATGTGTCCCTGGCAGGCGACCGGGCGATGATCCTGGATCGTCGGCAACTGCTGTCCGGCGGATTGAACGCGGATGTCAGTCATCTGCATCCCACCGTTCATGTCGCGCACCCGGCCGCGCATGTGAGTCACCATGCTAAGGCGGATCCCCCTGCCAAACGCGTGGGGCCGGCCCAGGAGATCAACACTCAGTACGCGAGGTTCCTCGCCGCATTCCGCCTGGTCGAGGTATCCTACGTCTCGACCCTCAACCAGACGACGACGAATACGATCTCCGTCTCGGCCACCGTGACCGCAGCCTACGCGGCCGGTTCTCCCACCCTGGTTGTCGATGACGCCTCGGTCTTCGGGCCCGCGGGGACGTTCAGCCCCGCCGTGACCGCGACAGCGGTGGTCGGCGGCATCCCCGTCGGGACGTTCGTTCTGCTCGGCAGCTCCGGCAATCAACTGGTCATCGATGTTTCGAAATCGAGTTTCATCCCCTTGAATCCGGGCGCGGTGATCACGGCCAACGTCCCGGTCTCCGCCGCCAATAGTGCCGCCGCGATCTTCCCCAGCTACATCAGCTCCAGCACGACCCAACTGGCCGTGACCCTCCTCCAGTACTTCAACAACCTGCCGATCCCCCTGCCCCGGAAGTACGCCTGCGCCCCACCAGAATCCCCAGACCGGTGCAATCCAGCAATACGTCTACCAGCAGATCGCCAGCGGCCAGTCCAGCAGCCTGAAGCAGGTCCTCCTGGCCATCACCCTGCCGACCACTCCGGGAGGCGACCTCCAGATCTACGACGCCGCTGTCAATTCCGCGGTGGCAACCTCCCGACTCCAGGTGCTCGACGGAGTCAAGCAACTCTTTGCTGGCAAGTTCCAGGTTGCGCCCGTGACCTCCAGTTCGACGAGCGGCACGGGCACGACCTCCGGCAGCTCATCGACCGCGACTTCCGGGACGTCATCCACCGCGGCATGACCTCGGCCGTCTGCCCTCGTTGACAGGCCGAACGGGGCGTGAACCCGAATACTTCCAAAAAGCGAGGCGAAGAAACCTCGACCCTGGCACTTCGTCGCGATGAGCGGAGGGTGCGGTTTCCAGGTTTTCTCACGCCAAGATGCGACGGATCACCTAGAGTTCTCTTATGGCGGTCTCGAAAGACAGGCCCGATCTCGCCAAACATGCCGAATCACAAGAGCCTCATGTTCAGTGATTGCAGTCAAAGGATGGCGAACCATGAGCGAGCCGAATCCAAAAACTTTCGGTTCTACATCTGATCGGCCGAGAACGCCACCCCAGGAGCAACGCCGATGGACGCGACATGTCCCCACCAAGACGCGGGCGGTGCTGAGCTGGGATGAAGGTCCACATCGTATCACCCGTGAGGCGCAGGTCGTGAATGTCAGCGGGGGCGGTGCGGCCGTTCTCTCGGAGCAAGCGCCGGCTCCGGACCAGCCGTTGTGGATTCGATTGGAATCCGGCTCGGGCTTGATCGAAGCCGTGGAAGCCCGGTCGATCGAGATATCGGATCATCCCTCGGGTAAACGATTCCTCCGGCTTCGATTTCTGTCCTGGCTCCCGCTGGATCCGATCTTCGGACAGCAGGAGGAGCGCCGGCTCTGGCAGCGCTATCCCGCCCGCGAGAACCGGGCCATGCTGACCTGGTTCGAGGATGGCAGCGAGCGGACGACCCGGGGTGAGCTGTTGAATATCAGCGGCGGTGGCGCAGCCATCATCACCGAGACCGAGCCCCCCCTCGAGACGCCGGCCTGGCTGGGATTGCAGATCGAGGCCCCTGCGATCGACCCGGTCGAATCCAAGGTACTCGGCATTTCGTCGGACGCGTCCGGGACGAAGTTCGTTCGGATCGGCTTCATCGAAACCTGTCCCATCGCATTCTTCGAGCTGGTCGTGCACGGTTCGACCTGAGTGACTCGTCAGGCCGATCCGCGGGCAGATTTCCTGAGATCGGCCCGTGTCGCGATCCGGTAACCCGCGTACTCGCCTGGAGGAAGAGAGCCTTTCGCCGTCCCGATCCAGGGGTTAGATTGGAATCGAGCGGTCCTCGTCGTTTTGCCCACCAAGCGAAAGGAGCTGGGCCATGACGCGCGCTCGATTCTCGATCCGCGGGCTCATGCTGGCGATCGTGCTGCTGGCCGTCGCCTTCGTGGCGCTTCGAACTCCGTCGCGCTTCTGGGCCAATGTCTGGTTCTCGATGGCCCTGGCCGGGGTTACGCTCGCCGTGCCGGCGGCTGTGTGCACCCGAGACGGAGATCAGGCGTTCTGGTGCGGGTTCGCCACCTGTGGCTGGGTCTACTTCGTGGTGTCGCTGGGACCGTGGTTCTCTTCGGAGACGAGTTATCAGCTTCTCACGACGACGGCCCTCGACCTCGCGGCTCCTCACATCATCCAGCGGGAGTACCTGCTGCGCACCTACATGACCGGGTTCAATCCCCCGACTGCCCCGCAGGCACCGACGCCCTGGCAGATCTGGAACCTGCCGGACTTTTCGCAGGGCGAACGCTGGCACATGGGCTATGCAACTCTCCAATGCCCATTACTTTATCTGAGGATCGGCCACGCGGCCTTCTGCCTCCTGATCGCCTTCTTCGGCGGCGAGTCTGCCCGGTACCTCCATTCGACCCGTACGCACCCCGGAGGCCCGAACCGATGACGGAAGGATTGGCCGTCTTGCGACGGTTCCAATTCTCGTTGCGCTCGCTGCTGATCGTGACGGGGATCCTGGCCCTGCTCCTCGTGCCTGTGGCCTGGATGGCGCGCCAGCGGGAGCAAGTGCTTCGGGCACATGAGGCGGCCCTTCGCGCCGTGGCCCTGGAACTGGACTACCGCGCCAAGCTCGAGAAACAACAATCGGCCTCGGGTCGCGTGATCGATCGTAGCGGTCCGAGCGGATCGCCACGGTCCATATCCCCTGCCCCACTCAATGCGACTGACCATATCGAACGCCTCGAGCGCGAGAATGCCGAGTTGAGGGATACCGTCGAGGTCCTCCGTCGCGAGATCGAGCGGCTCAAGGCACGTTGATGCAGCGGACGACGCCCTCGATGTCACGGCTAGAGCGCTGAACGCTTGGGTTGCACGCAATCACCGCATCGCATCGTTACGAGCCCGAAGCGCCAGCGAGTGAATTCCGGCGGGGGTCCTCAATCCGCTCGCTGGCGCGTCGGGCTCGTATCAGTCGTCCGCAAAGCAAGCGTGAAGCGCTCCAACGTCGATGGCCGAGGACATCTCGCCCCGGCATACGGCCGGCAGGAAGGACCGGCAAACCAACCCGGCCGTCGAAAATTGAAAGAATGCGACCCCGGCCCCCCAGTAGTATGATGAGGATCGGCGAGACGCCTTTGGGGAGGTCTGGATCATGAGGAATGGACAATCTGAGGCTGTTGGGCAACCACCGCAGGGGCTCCTGGACGCGGGAACGATCTCGGGGGTGAGCGACGGTCAACTGCTGTCGCGATTCACGGCCCATCGTGACGATCCGGCCGAAATGGCCTTCGCGACCTTGGTCCGCCGTCACGGGCCGATGGTATTGCGAGTCTGCCAGCAGATCCTCGGCGATCGGCACACCGCCGAGGACGCATTCCAGTCCACATTTCTGATCCTGGCCCGAAGGGCCGGATCGATCCGCCAGCCGGAACTGCTGGGGCATTGGCTCTACGGAGTGGCCCTGCGCACGGCGCGGGAGGCGAGGATGCGGGATGATCGCAGGCGACAGCGCGAGTCTCTGAGAATGGAAGGAGTCGGCGAGGAGCCGATCGACCGCGCGGGCCGGCCCGAGCGGGAGGTGGTCTGTCGCGAGGAGTTCGAGGCCCTGCACGAAGAGGTCTCGCGCCTGCCCGAGCGGTATCGCATCCCCATCGTCCTCTGCGACCTGGAAGGGCTGACGTACCAGGAGGCGGCGCAACGGTTGCGGTGTCCGGTGGGCACGCTCGGCATCCGGCTCAGGCGAGCGCGAGAACGGCTTCGCGTGCGGCTGACGCGACGTGGCTTGACCCCCACGGCTGGGCTGATCGGTGTGATGCTCGGCGCGGAGGACGCCGCACCCCGAGTGCCGTCGGTTCTGGTCGATTCCACGGTCCGGGCCGCGATGCAGTTCACGCTGGGGAATGCCGCGGCGATCGGATTTGCGTCGGCCTCGGTTGTTCCCCTGACGGAAGCGGTGCTTCGCGCCATGGCTCTGACCCGGCTGAGGCTGGTGATGGGTGTCGCCATCGCCATCGGCCTCGCCGTAACCCTCGGGTGGGTTGCCCCGCATCGAGAGGCGACTGTCCTGCCCGCGACCGTCCAGAAGGCGTTGCAGTCGACGGAGGGGGCGCCGCCGCCGGGGAATCTCGCCGTCCCTGAGAACTCGCCGTCTCAACCCGATTGAGGCTGCGCCAGCCCGGCGGAACCCGGCCGAGCCGGAGCCGGCCCGGCACCGGCCGATGGACGAGACTCCGACCCCGATTCGTCCAGCCGCGACGCTCCTGGCCGCCGCACCCATTCCCAGTCTCGCCACAACAGCCGAGGCCAAGGTCGCCGACACGATCCCAGAGGTTCGCTCCACCGCGACTGCGAAAACGGAAGTGGAGATCGTCCAGGCTTCGACCAATCCCAACGCGAAGACGGAATACGCCACGGCCCCGGCTCCGGCGAAATCGGCCCAAGCGCTCCAGGACGAGCAGGAACGGGGCGAAATGCTCTTCGCCAAGGAGTGGGTGCCCGATGATCCCATGAGTCACGGCGGCGACGGACTGGGGCCGGTCTACAACGATACGTCGTGCGTAGCCTGCCATGGCCTGGGTGCCCCCGGCGGGGCCGGTCCCGAGAGCAAGAACGTGATCCTGATGACGGCCAGTCCCAACGGCTGCGGATCCAGCGGCAGTCTGGGTCAGACCATCCCCAGCCTGGGCGACTCCCGCAGCGCCGTGCTCCATCGCTATTCGACGGATCCGGAGTACGATGCGTGGCGTCGACGTCTTTTCGACCCCACGAGCGGCAAAGAGCCGAACCCGACTCGGACCCGGAGCGAAGACCTCATCGTGCGTCGCATCCGCGCATTCAAGGAGCTGACCTCACCGGGCCGTCGGCTCGGGAACGCGTCCCCTGTGTCGCAGTCGATCAGCGGCTTCAATATCACCCTGGTCGAACGGAACACCCCCGCCCTGTTCGGCGCGGGTCGAATTGACGAGATCCCGTCCGAGGTCCTGGTCGCGGTGGCGGCCTCGCAACCTTCCGAGGTTCGGGGCCGGGTCAGCCGCACCCGGGAGGGCCGGATCGGCCGATTCGGCTGGAAGGCACAGCTTCCCAGCCTGCACGAGTTCGTCCGAGGTGCCTGTGCCAACGAGCTTGGGCTGGAAGTGCCCGGTCATTCGCAAGCGATCTCGCCGGTTGCGCCGAACCAGAAAGCCAAGGGATTCGATCTGACCGAGGCGGACTGCGATGCTCTGGCCGCTTACATCCGGGCCCTGCCCGCGCCGGTGGTCGTCGATCCGTATGGTCCGCGGGGCACTCCGGACATGCGGGAAGGTCGCCGCCTCTTTACCGAGGCCGGCTGTGTGTTCTGCCACACCCCGACGCTCGGCCAGGTCGGTGGAATCTATAGCGACCTGCTGCTGCACAACATGGGCCAGAGCCTGAGCGATTCCGGCAGCACCTACGGGATGAACGGTCCTGATACGCCCATAGGGCCATCGCCTCGGGAGTGGCGGACCCCGCCACTCTGGGGCTACCGCGACTCGGGCCCCTACCTGCACGACGGTCGGGCGCGAAACCTGGAAGAAGCGGTCGCGCTGCATGAGGGGCAGGCCAAGGCGTCGGCGAAACGGTTCTTCGGGCTCTCGACGAAGCAGCGATCCCAGGTCGAGTCGTTCCTGAAATCGCTGGTCGCGCCCTCATCGGCGGCGGCACCGGGAATCGTGCTCGCGGCCGAGCTGGAGTCCCGTCTCGCGAAGGAAAAGCGTCGCGAACCTCAACCCGAATCGGAATCCGTCGTGCGGCGCCGACGCGCGGAGGCCGTGGCCCGCGAAGAGCAGAAATGGCGGGCCGCGAAGCGCGCCCGCATCCAGTTCCCCATCGCCAAGGCTTTGGAAAAGATGGGCAAGACCACCGCCGCACTCGACTCGTATCGCGAGATCGCTCAGCAGGCTCCCGATACGGAAGAAGGTAAGCGGTCCGTGGCGCGGATCAGCGCGCTCCGCACGCGGAAGACTTCGCCGTGAACAGCCGCCCGGCCAGTCGGGGAGCGGCGGCCAGGGCCGCCATCTGGAGGCACAGCCGAGGATCGCGGAGGATCGTCCCGATCAGGCCGGGCGAGAGGCGCACGCCGCGACGCAACGCGTCGCGAGCCAGCCCCGTCCGTCCGGCTTGAAGGGCTTCATGAGCCCGGTTCAAGAACGCGCGCGCCAGACGTCCCTTCGCGGCCCGACGGAGCGACTCGACATCGGGCCGGTCTCTCAAATCGACCGCGAAGAGGTGTTCGAGCAACCGCTCGGTCTCATCCAGGTCGGCGGTACCGGTCTTGAAGCGATGCGTTTCGCTCGCGGCGTGCCAGCGCACGCGTACGGTCGTCTCCGCCAGCCAGGCGATCGGCCACCGTCTCGACACGCGGAGCCAATGGTCCCAGTCGAGCACGTATCGATACGACGGGTCGAAGCCGCCCGAATTCGCGAAGGCGTCGCGGCGTAGCGTGACCGCCGAGCACCGCAACGGGTTCCCCTCGACCATCGCGGCGGCAAGTTCGCCCGGTGGGAAGATGCGATCCACCGATCCGAGTCCGCCGCGACCCACTACGTCATCGGGGATCGTACGGCCTGTTTCGTCGATCACATCCGAGGCACTTGCGACCAGCCCGATGGACTCATGGGCCGCGAATGCCCGCACATGGGCCGCGAGATGGCCGGTCTTCATCAAGTCATCCTGGTGGAAGATCGCGACCAGTGGCGTGTGGCTCAGCGCGACGCAGCGGTTCCAGTTGCCCGCCAGGCCCAGTCGCTCGGAATTCACCGCGACTCGGGCTCGATTCCCGGCCACAGCGCGAACCATGTCGAGGGTCGCGTCGTCTGATCGATCATCGGAGACGACCAGCTCGAAAGCGACTCCCTCTTGGCCCATAATACTGTGGAGCGTCTCGGCGAGGTGAGCGGCGCCGTTGCAGGTCGGGATGGCGACGGTCAGGATCGGCTCGGGATGGGGAAGAGAATCCGCCACGCGTGTCGGGACCTCGGCTCAGAGGCTGTGAAAGAATCGATTCAAAATCACAAATTCAAGATTGAAGATAGATATTGGTCCAATTCGTGTTTGGGATTATGTTCCTTGGATTTGGAATCTTGAATTTGGAATCCTGAATCTGATCAGCTCGATCCGTGAGGGTTGTCGCCGAGCGCACGCAGGGTTTCCCAGGAGAAGAGGCCCGAGGCATGGCCATCGTTCCAGGCGGGCTGGATCGCGTAGGTGCCGATGTTCTCCATGCCGACCAGCTTCAAGTCGGGCCGGATGGCATTCGGGTCGAGCATCCGCTCGCCGGTCCACTCGTTGCGACACGAGGCACACGGGCATTCGCTGCGGATCAGGCGATAAGGGAGGCGGTCAACGCGATTGTCGGGCCAGGTCACTTCGAGGACTTGCTCAGCCTGGAGCGCCCGGATATTGGTGGGAGGGTCGGACATGGGATGGCTCGGGTGTCGGGGTTGTCAGGAGTGCCGTCATGGTAAGTTATCAAGGTCCGCGAGGTCTTTCGTCCGGCCGGCTGCCCGTTTGTTGATTTCCAGATCCTCCCGGCTGATGACGCTGACGGGAACTTCATCGATCGAGTCAACAACCCGTCGTGCATACGCCTCGGTAAAATCCAGGCCGGAGACGCTCGTAAGGATTTCGATTCGTACAGGTTCACGGCCCATGCGAGTGACCTGGCTAGGATCGAGGAAGAGATCGGTAGACAAGCCGGTTTCGCCAAAGCCGAATTCTCGAAGGAGTTCAACCATTCGCTCCGCGTTCTCAGGACTTATTGCGATCCAGATGTCCAAGTCCGCTGTGCTACGCACGTAACCGTGGTAGGAGACTGCGTAGCCGCCGACCAGCAGGTACTCAACGTGGTGGTCGTTTAACAACCTCAAGAATTCTCTCAAGTCGGGCAGTAGCGGGGTCATAGCCATAAGCCACCTGTCGCATCAATTCGAGGGCTTCGAGACGTGCCTGCGGGCTCTGAGTCCGCCAGTATTCCTTGTCGGCGGCATCGGCTTCTTCGAAGCTGGAGAAGACGGAAAAGACTGTCTTATCCATCCGCACGGAATCGAGTGGGCGCGGCTGTGCTCTCTCGGCTTGATGGGTTCGGTCATTGTTCTGCATGGCATCCCCTCTGAAGTCAGGATGGATTGTTCACCATGAATCCTACCAGAAACGACGCGTTTGCGGAACGCGAGGCCGATCCGGGCGGTCGGTTTTACGTGCGGGCACCGAGCATCAACGCGGTCCGGCGGGCCTTGCACCGCGCACGGGGGGCGTGCGCGTGATCGGCCGCCAGGACCGCGAGACGATCCTCTGCACGCATACGATGGACTCGCACAGCCTGGCCCGGCACTGGCCGGTGATCGTCAGCCGGCTGGGGAAAGCCGGGCTGAGCGTCGTCGTCGCCAAAGGGGCGGGATCGACGGCGGGAGGAGTCGCGCGGCCCGTCGATCCTCCCACAGAGTGACCGGACCGGGATTACCTTGGTCCCTACTGGGGATTGGTGGGGTTCGTCCCCTGCGGAGCATTATTACTGTTCGTCCCTGCATGGGGATTGGCGGGGTTCGACCCCTGCGGAGCATTGGGGCTGTTGGAGCCCTGCGGGTGAGTGTTGGGGTTCGCCACCTGCGGAGCTTTGCCTCGGTTCATCCCTTGCTGATGAGTGTTGGCATCCGCCGCTGAGTTGGGATTGTTGCCGTTGACTCCTGGTTGCCGATCGTTGGGGTTCGCCGCCTGCTGAGGATACGTGTCGTGTGCGGCCCTGGTCAGGGCGTCGATGGCCTGGCGGAGCTCCTGGATCTGGGCGGAGAGCTCGTCGAGCCGCTTCGCGGTGGCCGTCTTGCCGTTCTGCGCGTAGCTCAACGGGCCACTGGTCACGACCAGATCGAGTTCCCCGTCGTTGTCGATGTCTGCGAGAACCGAGCCTGAGCCGACCGTCTGGCCCGGGAGGATCGCGCCGGTGTGGACCCACTCGTAAGACGCCGGCTTCTGTCTATCCCGTTTCCACGAGACCTGAAGAGACTTCCTTCGCTGTGGCGTGATCAGGATCGCGTGGATCTTCCCCTCGCCGCACGATCTGTAGGGAGACTTCTTTCTCTCCTTTAGCCTGGACGATCTGGATGAGCTTGGCCTGATCGGTCAAATCCTCCCCGTCCAATTTGAGTAGGAGATCGTGAGGCCTGACACCCGCCGTCGCCGCCGGGCTATCCTTGACGACATCCAGCGCGAGCAGGCCGTACTTCTCGGGGAGCTGGAGCTGTGCGCGGAGGGCCGGCTCGATGGAACCGACCCCCACTCCGATCCAGTAGGAAGGCGGCTCGGGATGGACCGGCCCCAGGCTGACTTTCACTTCCGGCTGAACCTTGATCGCGAGTTTTCGACCCCGGCGGAGCAGGATCAAGAGCTGGGGCGAGTCTCCGACGAGCTTCAGCCCCGTTTCGAGGTCTTCGGGCTTCCCGAGCGCGATGCCCTTGGGGGCGTCACTGCCCAGCCGGAGCAGGACGTCATTCGGCTCGATCCCCGCCGAGGCGGCGGGAGAGCCGGGTTCCACCGCGGTCACGATCAGGCCCTCTTCCTTGGGAAACTTCAGTTGAGCCCGGAGCGCATCGTCCGCGGCCGCGAGGCTCATGCCGGAGTTGCGGCTGCCGACCTCGACGAAGGTGAGGAAATGGGGACTCGCAGTGACATCCTTGATCCACTGGCCGTAACTCAGTCCCCCTTTCTGACCCTGCTGGTTCTGGCCGGGCTGTCCTTGGCCGTGGCCTTGCGGCCCTGAGTATTGGCTCTGACCTTGCTGACCCTGCGCTTGCCCTGGCTGCGCTTGCTGGGGGTTGTTGCTCTGCTGAGCGTTGCTGCCTTGCTGAGGGCTGCTGCCCTGCTGAGCGTGGTTCCCCTGTCCCTGCTGGCCAAAGCAGCGAGCCGAATCGCTCGAGCTCAGGACGAGCCCAAGCGCCATGCATAACAGGTTTCGAAGCCGCATGTGGGGTCTCCGTTTCATCGAGAAGGAATGATCGTCGAATCGGGTGAGACGCTCTCGGGATCCGCCCAACCGGCCGATCTTCACAATGGATCGTTGCCCGTATAACTGACCCGCACCTGGTTGATGGGAACGACCACGCGCCGGCCATCGGGCAGTGTGCCCATCGTGATCCGCCGGTTCTGGGCGACCTGATAACCGTGGCGTTCTAGCATCGCGCAGTTGATACTCATTGAGAGCGGGCGGCTGATTCCGGATCCACTGCTCGTCGATCTGCGGTCCGGCCAGGATCGGCACCGGGGCACCGCCGACCCGCACGTGAGCCACCGTCAGGACGGATTCGCGAGGATCCGGCACAAACCGGGGTTTCAGAGGCGGTCTCGCGAACTCGCCGGCCGGCTCGGAAGGTTCCAGGACTCTCGGGCCCTCCACCGGTGGTTTCGGAGCATCCTCATCATGAGTCGCGATCATGGGTGGCATCTGTGTTGTCCCGCTCTGGACTGGCGACGACGGACCAGCGGGATGGACGAGCCACCCCGTCGCGAACGAGACCGCGGCGATCCCCGCGGCCATGACCCCGCGCCGCCAACCGGGAAACCGCCGGAGTTCTTGCGCCGAGGCCAGCCGCATGGGCCGCGATGGAGCCCCGACCGGAACGCTGACCGGTGGATCGAGCGCGCGGAACGACTCGCGCCAGCACTGGACCTCGAGGAACGCCAGGGTGCATCGCTTCCAGCCGTCGGGCTCGCGGTCGAGCCGATCGAGGGCCGCGCCGAGCTCGGTCGGGCTGAGCTCTCCATCGACGAGCCGGTCGATGACATCGTTGACGAGCGGAGGAGTCGAATCAGGGTCGGTCACGGTCATGGTCGGATGCCTCGAATTCGTCGGATAACTCGGCCAGCTCGATACGAAGCCGATGACGGGCGCGATGCAGCCGCGTCTCGACGGTCGCCACGGCGACGCCCAGCCGGTCGGCCAGCTCGCGGGCGGTGAACCCCTCTGCGTGTTTCAGGACCAGGATCTCGGCGTCGCGCGGCGGCAGCCGTCGCAGCGCGTCCTGAACGATCTTCTGCCGCTCCTCGCTCACCAGCCAGGCCAGCGGCGAGGGGGCGGTGTCAACGTCGCTCGACGCCCGCCAAGACGCGTATCGTTGAACCAACCCGCGCCGCCGACCCGACTTGCGTCGATAGATCAGCACGTGCCGCACCGCCAGCCGATACAGCCAGACAGCCGCCCGCGCCGGATTCAACAACGGCGAGCGCTGAGCCACCGCAGCCAGGGCGACGTCCTGCATCACCTCGTCGACCGCCTGAGGCTCGCCCAGTCGCGACGCGACGACCCGACGCAGCCAGCGCTCGTGCACCGCCAGGGTCGCGCCCCAGTCGACAACACGGGCCGCCGCCAGCTCCGGCTCAGTCGTGGGAGATCGGCTTGGCTCGCTCATGGTTCGACAAGAGAGTTGCCGCCGTGCCCAATTCCCTGACAGGTCTTGAGGAACTCCTCGGGAGGCTTACCCGATTCTGCTGATAGGAAACATGTTATGGCAAGCGCCTTCAAATCGTAGGGTGGCGTCGAACGCCGCGAAGCGGCGTGAGACCCACCGAGCGCCCGGCAGTCTTGGTGGGCCTCGCCTCGATGAATCGAGGCTCGACGCCACCCTACGCCGTGCACTGGGGTCAGGAGACACTCGCCCGCGCTGTCAACTCTTCGTGGATCGGAGCGACCGGACGTGCCGCCCCGCCATCGCAGCCATCCGTGACGCCTGCGCCCTTCTCGGGGAGACCTTCGGTCGGCCGGGTGGCAAGGTCGGGAGACCTTGCCACAGCGCTCCGCGGCGTGCGCAATGCAAGTGATCGGCGCTCTCGAAAGCCGGCCCTACGAGATTCTATGCGAAGATGCGTGTGATCGGCCGGCCCGCCGCAATGGGAAGTGGGCGTCCCAGTGTGTCGATCACCTCGGTGGTCGGGTCGATGCCCAGGGCCCAGAACATCGTCGCGGCGATGTCGTCGGGCGTCACGGGATCAGTGGCGGGATAGCCCCCGATCCGGTCGCTCGAACCGTAGATCGCGCCGGGACGATCCCCCCGCCCGCGAACAGGACCGTGTAACACATCGGCCAGTGGTCGCGGCCGTCGGGGCCGAACTGCTTGGTGTTCGTGACCTTCGGCGATCGGCCGAATTCGCCCATCCAGACGATCAGGGTTTCGTCCAGCAGTCCGCGCGCCTGGAGGTCCTGGATCAGGGTCGGCACGGTCCGGTCGGTGATGGGTAAGAGCCGCTTCTTGAGCTGGTTGAAGTTGTCGCCGTGCGTGTCCCAGCCGCCATTGCCGCCGCCGATCGACTGGGAGTAATACACCGTGACGAACCGTACGCCCGCCTCGATCAATCGGCGAGCCAGCAGGCAACTCTGGCCGTAGGTCGTCCGGCCGTAATCGTCGCGAACCCGCTCGGGCTCGGCCGAGAGGTCGAAAGCTTGCTTGACCTTGGGCCGGCTCAGCATCGTCAGGGCCCGCGAGTAGAAGGCATCGATCCCCCGCGCCGTGTCCGACCAGGCCAGCAGGTCGGTCTGCTGGTCGATCAGTCGCTGGAGGCCGCGACGGTCCTCGAGCCGGTCGAGCGAAAGCGACGACGGGAGGCTCAGTTCGGGGAGCTTGAAGTTCGAGCGGTTCGGGTCCTGGCCGATGAAGAACGGGTCGAACTCCTTGCCCAGGAAGCTGGCGTGCTGGCCGGGAGTGACGCTGCCGTCGCGGAGGACGTGCGGAAAGCTGATGAACGAGGGGACCGCCGGGTCGTCGGACGGACGGAGCCGGGCGACCGTGCTGCCATAGGCGGGGTAGAGCTCTTGAGTGTCGCGCAGGCGGATGTCGTCGAGCGGCGGGACATGGCCGGTCAGGCTGTAATAAGTCGCCGAGTTGTGGTTCCTCATCGTGTGGTGGACCGACCGCACCTGCGCGAAGCGGTCGACCACCGTCGCGAACCGCGGAAGATGCTCGGAAACGGAGAGCCCCGGCTGCTGTGTCGCAATCGGAGTGAACTCGCCCCGGATGCCCGAGGGAGCATCGGGCTTCATGTCGAACGTGTCCAGGTGCGAGGGGCCGCCGAACTGGTGCAGGAAGATCACGTGCTTGGCCCGCGCACGCAGCCCGGAATTCTCGGCAGCCCGGAGCAGCGTCGGCAGGTTCAAACCGGCGATCCCGGCGCAGCCCGCCTGAAGCAGCCGCCGACGCGATAGCCGACTCGTGATCTGATAGTCGGGGCAAGCGTGCGTCATGGACGAGTCCTCGGGAATACAGGAAGATTTTTGAACACGAAATACACGAAATACACGAAAAAATCAGAAGTTTCAGATGGGCCTACTTCGCTGGTTCCAACTTCGGTCATTCCGGAATATCGTTGCCTTGGATTTCCTTTCGTGTATTTCGTGTTCAAAATCCGTATTGAAAATCATGATCTCTGCATTGGTATGATTCGCGATCTCAATGCCGGAGCAGGAATTCTTTGCTGTTCAACCTTGGATTTCCTTTCGTGTATTTCGTGTATTTCGTGTTCAAAATCCGTATTGAAAATCATGATTTCTGCATTGGCACGATTCGCGATCTCAATGCCGGAGCAGGAATTCTTTGCTGTTCAACCTTGCATTTCCTTTCGTGTATTTCGTGTATTTCGTGTTCAAAATCCGTATTGAAAATCATGATTTCTGCATTGGTATGATTCGCGATCTCAATGCCGGAGCAGGAATTCCTTGCTGTTCAACCTTGGATTTCCTTTCGTGTATTTCGTGTATTTCGTGTTCAAAATCCGTATTGAAAATCATGATTTCTCCATTGGTATGATTCGTGATCTCAATGCCGGAGCAGGAATTCCTTGCTGTTCAAGAGCGCCCAGACGACGTCTTCCCAGGCGTTTCGTCGATCGCGAGCACGGCGGAGGTACTCGGCCATCGCGTCGAGCTCGGCCGGCCTCGGTTCACGACAAAGCGCGGCGAGGTAGACCTCGGCCAGGATCTCGCGATCCTGGGCGCCGCCTGCGATCAAACGGCCGATCCGGTTGTGGCTCGTGTCCAGCTTGCGACGGACCGTCGGCCCATTGATCATCTGGAAGGCCTGGGCCAAGGTCGTCGCCTCGGACCGTTCGCATTCACAGGTCAAGAGCCGCTCGGGCTTGCCGAACGTCTTCAAAAACGCGACCTCACCGGCCGCGCCGGGCAGTTGCGCGGCGCGCAAAGAGCCGGGCGCGTGACGGAACCGCTCGGGCACATCGAGTGCCTGGCTGATGGCATCCAGCAGCACCTCGGCGGGCAGCAGCCGTACCGCCGCGTGGGAGAAATTGGACTCGTCGTCCCGGTTCGTGGAGTCTGGCGCGGCGCCGGCCTGGTACGTCCGCGACTTCATGATCCAGGCGACCAGCGGCTTCAGCCGCATTTCGTGGCTCTCGAGGTAGCCGGTGATCGTATCCAGCAGCGCCGGGTTGGAGGGCGGGTTCGAGTCGCGGAAATCATCCACCGGCTCGACGATCCCTCGGCCGAGCAGGTGGAACCAGACCCGGTTGGCGAGGTTGCGTCGGAACTGGCGATTGTCCCGGGTCAGCCAGCCGGCCAGCACCTCGAGCGCGTTGCCGTCGGCCAGCTCGCCGGTCGGCGTGCCTCGCAGGACCGTCGGTTGGAGGACGACACCCGTTCGCGGCTGGACCATCCGCGGCGCATCACCGGTCAGATAGATGATCTCGTCGCCGTTGATCTCGTGTTTGTCGAGATTGTCCTTGCGGACGTTGTCGGGCTGCTTCCGCGCGATGGTCGAGAAGAATGCGGCCAGTCCGTAGTAATCGTCCTGGGTCCAGGCGTCGAACGGGTGGTTATGGCACCGCGCGCACTGGATTCGGAGCCCCAAGAAGACCTGTGCGACGCTCTCGGCGGCCGTGGTCGGGTCGCGGTTGGTCCGGTAGAAGCTGGACGGAGGGTTCTGGAAGTTCGAGCCCAGGCCGCCGACGATCCGTCGGACCAGCTCATCCAGGGGCACGTCGCGCGCGATCTGATCGCGGAGCCAGCGCTGGAAGACCCAGGCGCCTTTCTCGCCCATCGTCTTCTCCTCGTTCCGCAGCAGATCGGCCCACTTGAGCGCCCAGAAGTCAGCGAACTCCGGTCGCTCGACCAGGCGGTCGGCCAGCTTATCGCGCTTCTCGGGATCACGATCGGCCAGGAAGGCGCGGGTCTCGGCGGGGTCGGGGAGCCGGCCAATCGCGTCGAGATAGGCCCGGCGGATGAAGACGGAATCGACGCTCGGGGCCGACGGATTGATTCGAAAGCGCCCGAAGCTTGGCGTAGACATCGCGATCGATCGGATGCTCGGCGGGCGTACCGCGCCAGACAAAATGGGGCCGGTCGGCGGGGAACGCCAGCCGGCTGACCGCGCGGCCATTCACATAGCGGACCGCGACCGTGGTCTCGCCCGGCCCGCGAATGTGGACCAGGCCATCGATCGAGACCTCGACCTTGGTGGGATCGCTCAGGTCGTAGGCGGCCTGGCGGGTGACGTCCCGCGTGGTGCCGTCGTCGAACTCGGCAGTCACCACGAGCTGCTGATCCCGCGCACCGGGCGCCTCGACCCGCTCGGCCGGGAAGACCCGAAGCGACCGGACCCGAGGTGCGATGCCCCGATCATCGCGGCCACCCGAGCCGATCCAGCGCAGGAGGGCCCCGGCCTCGACCGATCCCCGGGGAAACCGCAGACCGCCCTCGTGCGGTACGCCGGTCGTCGGCTTCAGAAAGGCCAGGCTCCGCTCGGGTGCCAGACGATTCAAGCGTCGGCCGAACTGGTCGTGGCTCAGCGAGGCGAAATCGAAGTCCGGATCGTCGCCGCGGAGGCTGAGCCGGAATCCTCCCTTGCCGCTCAGGTTGCCATGGCACGCACCCATGTTGCAGCCGCCCTTCGATAGGAGCGGGACGACGTCCCTGCGAAAACTCGCCGGTCGGCGGTTCGTGGCCTGATCGACGTGCAGCTCGGCGGAGACCGACAGACCCCTGATCGTTGCACGAATCCATCCGCGTCCGTCGGCCGCGGGTCGCAGGACGCCCGCGGGAGTGATCGAAGCCAATTTCGCCGGCTCCACGACGAATCGGCAGTCGCGAGTCACGTCGCGGAGCGATCCGTCTTCTAGCAACAAGGTCACAGCGAGCTGCTGGCGGGCATCCGCACTCGAGAGGACGACGGTTGCCGGTACGATGCCCAGACAGGGCGACGACGCGTCACCGCGGGCGACAACGGTACCGAAGCCGCCCAGGAGACCGATCGCCGCCAGAGTGCCGATCAGGAACGGCGCCAACCTGTGAGCGTGTGTGCGCCTCGATGACTCGCCACGAACCCCCTTCTTGGCGGGGCCCATTCGGGGAGACGGCTCTGTTGGATGCGGGCGATCGTGGAACAGCATCATCGTCTCCTTCCGCCGACCGCCCCGGTCCAGTTCGCGCCGGGGTCAGAAGCTCATCGAGATCGATCGGTCACACAAGTCCGGAAGGCAAGAGGAATGTTTAACAGTAGTTTAATGAGTGGACCGACCACCCGTCAAGGCGGAGGACCGGCACAGGGCCATTCACAGTTTCAAGATGCGGGGTCTAGATGCCCGACTCGGCTGGACGCAACTCGTTACGGCATTGAAGATTCACGTAGAGCCACTGCCCGCGAGAAGTCCCCCCAACTTGAAACTGTGAATGGCCCTGACCGGCCGGGTGCAGTCGCGTTTCTGCGGTCGGGCCGCCGGGTTGTGTGGGGTCGGTGACCTCCATTCGCCTCGATCCGTTGTGCGCCTGTCTTCCCGCCGGCGTGACCCGCCGTGCCCTGGCCAGCGGTGGTGGCGCAGTGGCCAGGGAGGCATCCTTGTCAGGCGACACTAATTCTGACCTTGCCCCAAGAAGCTCGGGAAAGGAGAATCATCTCAAAATGAGAGAAAACTCGGTGTCAGATCACCTTTTCCGCAGAGAGAAAACTCGGTGTCAGGTGTCAGATCACCTTTTCCGCAGGAGAAAACTCGGTGTATATATATATTGTTGAACTGCGGTCAGAAACTGAGCCAAAATCGCGTCGAGAGTTGAGCCACCCTGAGACTCGACTTGCGCCTCGCCCCAAGTGCCCCTCATCTGAAGCTGAGGGCACTTGGGGCGAGGCACAAGGGCGCAACCCCACCCTAGGGGGGGCCCTCCCTGGCCGCGAAAGTGGCTCAACTCCTGACCGCTGCTGACAAGCTGATCGGCGATTTCGCCATTGCGGCAATGGTGAGGCGTCATGATATCTGCTGGACCCATTGGCTCCGCCAGTCGGGAGCCTCGAAAGGGTCCGCGAAATACTGTGTCTCGTGGATGACCTTACCGTCGCGAAACTCCATAATGCTCACCGTATATGTTGGTCGCCCCTGGTAGGTGATGATGTATTCGGTGATCCAGAGATCACCGTTTCCGAGGATTCTCCTGACGTTGAAACCTGAAGGTTTGCCTGGATGGTGGCTTCGTAACGCCTGCAAATTCAATCGCCCGACGATTCGTTCACCCGACTGAGGATATTCACAGACGGCATCGTCTGCGTAGATATCGTGTTCCGCGTCCGCATCTCTGATCGCCGAAGCGTGCCAGTGCGCGTTGAGCGCATCACGAATTTGGTCCTCTTGCATGACTGGCCTCCAAGTACGGCCTAGAATTCAAGATCATTTGCCCCACGGAATGAAACCCGGGCTGCCAGTATCCACCTATGTGCTGAAATACCGACCTGCCGCACGCCAGCGTCGGAATTCGAGCGGAATGTGATCCAAGAACGAACGCGGGCCTGGATGGAAGCGGCCAGGACGAGGAGGCAGAAGGGTGACAGGCGGCCGAAGCAGGATGACAAGCAGCGGGCTCTAGCCGTCGAACTGTATCGGCAGAAGACGCATAGACCGTGTCGATGTTCTATCTGCTGGTCTCGGTTGCGAGCTTGACCGTTGTCTTTGTCGCAAGCTTGACCGTTGTCTTTGTGAAATCTGCCATTTGCATCTCGACTCGCTGGCTGCCAACAGACTCCGTAATTCGACCAGCCCGGTTGTCGAAGTACACGATCCCCTTGCCATCCTGTTCTGTGATCTTTGGTCGATCCTTGTCCGCCTCAAGGCCGACCAGCTTGAGTTCCGGCTTCACGTCGATTTTGATAACCGTGTGCCCGTCCCGCTCCACGCGCGCGGCGAATATGTAGGAGTAGAGGCAGGGAAAGTTCTTGCCGAGACGGCTAGGCGTGTCCTCCTTCCAGGATTGTTTTTCGGATACAGGTTCGGTCGGAAGCGCCACCAGCCAATTGGTCAAGCGATGCCGCAACCCGTCGGCTGTGAAAAGATCTCCGAAGAATCCCGCCAATTCACGGGTCACCTGGTCTTCCATGGTCGAAACCAAGACCTTCGGTAGGTCGAACCTTAAGACGCGTCCCTGAGCATTCACGGCGAGTGCAATTTCGGAGCCGAGTAGTGACGTGAGTACGCTGAATACGCTCTTCTCTGTTTCTCTCTGCGGTTCCGTCTTACGCTTCGAGTCGAAGCTCATCGTGCCGAAGAACGCGGCCTCTCCCTTGCCATTAGCATGGAATCTCACGCGCTCGATCGTAACGACGATGCTTGCCTCACCCGTAGGGCCCACGCTCTTGACGTGCCAGGTCGTGTCCAGGGTCAGGTCCTGGGTGAGCTCGAAAAACTCCTGGTCCCCTGTGGATTTGCTCGTGTAGTTGTCCTGAAGTACAGAGGCGAGCTTCTCACCCTGGTTCCATTTCCACCCCAGGGCGATCTGCGCCTGTGCCTGGGACGCGGCGAGGAGAAGAATCAGCACGCCGACTGGCAGCCTCGTAAATCGCATGGATCAGTCCTCCAGTAAGTCCACAAAGTATGTGGCTGCGTTCACCATCTAACGGAAAAAAAAACTGGACAGACCGTTGCGTCTACTCCCATTGCCGTCATGGTAGCAAGGACGCTCATTCCGAGTAAACAGTCCCGGCCTGCCGATTTCCGGCGTTTTCGGCGGTCGCCACCGATGCCAACCGCCGTAAGGTAAAGAGTGCCCGTCGCCTCTGCCCGCTGGAGGCACTTGCCGTCGATACAGGGGATTCTCGACGCCTACGATGCCAGCATCCGCCTCAGTTTGCAGCCATTCACCATGCTCACAACTCATACCACAGGGTCGGCCGAGCGGAATGGCGAACCGTCAGGATCGGCACCTCCTCCTCGTGGATCGTGAACGGGCCACAGACGAACGGTGGCTGAGCGGGGAGTGGGCGGGTCATGTCCGCCAGGAGTGGGCAGGCTTGCGGGCGGCCTGCGCCGGCCTGGGGCCGCCACGAAGTGGCTCCGATGACGACCCGCAGACGGTCGCGGCTGATGCGTTGGGGATGTCGAGGACAATCCGTACCGGAGGGACGTGCCCGGTGACCGCCGGTTGGGCCTGCCGATCCGCAGCGCGGCGGTCGAGAGCCGGATCCAGCCGTTGAACCGTCGCAGGAACAGGACGGAGCCGTTCGGGACGGAGGAGGGACGGAGGCCCGGTTGCCCGTGCGAGCGGCGTCCGTGAGCGAAGCCGGTCGGGCGGAGCCTGATGGGTCTCGGCCGCGTCCGCACCCACAGGCTGATGGGACCAGTCGCCTTCGCCCTTGATCGGCACCGACACGCACGCGATTGCACCCGGACCGGCAGGGCCGGAGGCGGAAAGGCATGTGCGTCAACGCGATGGAATAGAAGACGGTCCGGCCGCATCGCCGACCAGCGCAAAGGCGCGACGAGCCTGGTCTCGTCGCGGTCAAAGCCGATTCGGAAAAGCCGTCCGAGTCTCCGAACGAAAACGCAAAGCCTTACCGGGGAGCCGGTCCCAGGAACTGGCGTGGTACCTGCGTTTACTTGATCTCGTCGCTCGAAATGGTCTCGCCGCCATTGCGCGACATGAGCTTGTTCAGGGTGAGCTTGTTGATCTGGGAGGTCACGGTCCGCACGGTGCCGTCGCAAAACGCGAAGTTGACCTGGCCCGGATGCTTGCTCGCCCAGTAAGTCCAGTAGTTGGTTCCGTTGAGCGAGATCGGCTGATTGATGGTTCGATCGATCTGGGTCCGAATGCAACAGCTCGTGGCTTGCGACCAGACGCCGTAAGGGTAGATACTCTCCCCCATCAGGATCGTCATGGACGTGCCGTCGGTGATGTCGGCCATGGTGACCGTCGAGTTCTGGTACATCAGCCCGTTGTCATAAACGTTGCAATATGCATTCAAGGCCGCGGTGGCGGGAGGAAGCAGGCTCGGGCAATTGGAGTTGGTGCCCGAGATGAAGCCGGTGGCCATGTTCCCCCGATAGTCGGACGGGCCGAGCTGGGAAGTCGGGTTGGAACCGGTCTGGGACGCGACGGTAATCGCCCGGCGGTTGGATGGGCAGACATACGCATCGATCGTCCGGCGAATGGCGGTGGCATTGTCGGGATAAGTCGTCGGCAGATTGAAGTTGAGCTCATTATAGAGGTTGGTCTGCTCCATTTTGATGAACAGGCCCGTCAGACCGCTCCACATGTAATTCTGATAAGGCGTCATCGTCGTGGCACAATTCGGGTCGCCACCGGTCATATTGCCGTTCGTGTCATAGGAGGGCACTGCGCAATACCAGCCCGCGGGGAACGAGCCGAATGCATCGTGATACTCCTGGGAAGCCAGATTGAGCTGCTTTAAGTTGTTCTGGCATTTCGTTCGGTTGGCGGCCTCGCGCGAGCCTGGACGGCCGGCATGATCAGAGCCACCAGGACACCGATGATGGCGATGACCACCAGCAACTCGATCAGAGTGAAAGCCGGTCTTCGACGTGGATGCTCAGGTTCTCGGCACATCAGAGTTCCCTCGTTCAGGGCTCCATCAGGCGGTTGTGCGATGTCTCGGCTCTCCAATATTCCAAGGTACCACAATTCAATCGATCATTGCTAGCTTTCTTCCGCGGTCATCAGTCCTGTGGGCCTGGTGCAGCGCGGAGGCCAATTCTATCTCGGGACCCGGAGACACCACCGAGTCTCTTCGATGACCGGCTGACGAGCGGTGCCGCGAATGCCTCATGGCCCATAGACTAGAGCGCTGAACACTTGGCTTGCACACGCATGAAGTCCTCTCCCGCAGAACCCCCCTAACCCGACGAGATGACCGGATCGTGCGGCGCCGACCACCGGATCGATCGGACGCAGGACGCACGCGACGGCGAGCAGGGCAAAGACCACCATCCCGACGATTGACAGCACCCGCCCGGCCTGGAACGTTCGGGCGGCATACGAGTAGACCAGTCGATGCGTCCCCGCCGGGACGGCCGCCCCCCGCATCAGCCGGTTGACCTTGTAGATCGGCGCCGGCCGGCCGTCGATCGTCAACTCCCAGCCGGGATAATAGAGATCGGCCAGGATGACCAGGCCGGGCGACTCCAGCGCCACCTCGAGCTCGGCGCGCTGGGGAGTCGGATAGGTCACGGTGACGCGTTCCGTCGGCCGCGGCGCTTGCCCCGAGAGATATGGGCGCAATTCCCTCTCCGCGTCGCCGTCCGCCCAGGCGAAGATGCGCGGGTCGAAGACCGGCCGCCGGGGATCGTGCCAGATCGGGTCGCCAGCGTAGACCATTTCCAGCAGGGCGCGATTCCGCGCATCCATCGAGATCTCGGGCGTCGTCTCAACCCAGCGCACCTCGTGCACCACCCAGGCCCGAGGCGCCGCGTTCCGGTTGCGCCGGATTTGCAAGTCAATCGGCGTGTTGTATGGGTCGCCGGGCTGGGGGTAAACCAGGTCGGTCTCCAGCAAGAATGAGGCATAGGCGCGATAGGGCGCCCGCCACCCATACGGATAGGTGGGCAGGACGAAGTACTGGGTGTTCCACAGGTCGAAGGACCGGCGGGGGAAGTAGAGGATCTCCTGCCCGAGGGGAACTCCCAGGAGGTCGGCGGCCTCGCGCGTGCGGATGGGCAGGGGAATCCCGTCGAAAAACCAGTCGTAGTCATAGAGTTGGCCAACTCCGAAGGTATGGGTGTACTCCACGCCGAGCGGGACTCCGAATTTCGGCTGAAGGGTCGTCGCGTTCCCAGGCGAGGAGCTCGTGCGCCCGGTCGGCTGAGGGAGTGGTCATGAAGATCGTGGGGTGCCAGGCCGGCATGCGATGGATGCGGAACGGACCCGGTGAGGGTCGCGTGCGCTCTTGCTTGGCGATCATCCGTAGCACCTCCGGATGGGATTCGAGCACGGCCTGCGGGACGGTCACGACGTATCGGGCGTTGGCCATGGCCAGGTCGGCCGTCATGACCGCCAGGGCGAGGGCGCCGGCCCACCCGGGATGAGTCCGCACCAGGCCAACCACCACCAGCCCGAGGCCGGCGACGACCGCGGCCTGGGCCAGGCTGCCGCTGAGCGCCTGCAAGGCACCCTCGGCATCGAACGGGCCGAACATCGAGGGGACGACGGGCCGTTCCAACGCATGCAGGATGGCCGGCCGCTGGATCCAGACCCCGGCCAGAACGGCAAGGCTCAGGAGCAGGAACGCCGCGAACATCGCGGCGCAGCGGCCGGTGCGACCGGCGCGGAGTGCGTCCCAGCCCAGCCCGGCCAGGGCCGCCAGTCCCATCGCGGTGAAGGTGAAGAGCTTGGCGGGGAAGCGGAACTGCCCGAACCCCGGTAAGAGCGTCGCCAGCCACCAGTAGAGGCTGCCATCGCCGTCGCGGAGATACCCGTCGAGGCGGATCGGCGGGGTCTGGAGCGGCTCGAGCGGACCGATGCCGCGGGCGAGCTCCCCCAGCGCCGGCCAGCGCGCGACCGCGGCCAGAGCCCGCACGGCGAAGATCGGGCTGGTGAACTGACCCAGGCTCGCCACCAGACTCACTGCCATGACCATCGCAAGCCAGACGCGCCACGGCGGGCCGCGCCGGGTCGCCAGGGCACCGCCGGCCAGCATCAGGGTCAGCCCTCCCAGGTAGAGTGACGGCGCCCAGAGACCGTGCCGGTCCCACGGCAACCTCAAGGCGTCGCGCCAGTAGGTATTCCCATCGAACTCGACGCCCAGGACATGGGGCCAGGCCAGCTCGACCAGGCGGAACGGTTCGATGCTGAACGGATAGAGGTCGTGCCCGCCTCCGCCAACGGCGCGGGCCGTCAGCCTCGTGAACTCGACGACCGGCCCGAGCTGGGCGGCACTGAGCAGGATCGCCAGTCCGGCCGAGAGCACCAGGCCGAGCCCGGTGACGCCCGGCGGGAACCGCCAGCCGCGGCGGCACCAGAAGGCGAGGAACCCCAGGCCGGCCAATCCCCAGGCCGCCCTCACCCCCGACGGCACCCAGGCCATCCAGGGCAGCGGCATTGGCGGGAAACCGGCCGGGCGCATCCGCGGCAGCCATTTCGCCAGGGCGACCGTGGCGACGATCACGATCAGCAGCCCGATCAGGGCGAGCGCGATGGACCACCCGAGGCCGAATCGGGCCCGGCGCAGGCCGCCAGCCTCGGTCAAGGCAGTCCCGGCCCGCCGCGAACGGCTCCAGGCGATCCCCACGGTATACCCGCCGGCCGCCCAGCCCAGGAGGTAGGCCGACTGGGGATCCCCCCCGAGCACCTGCATCGCCAGCACCATCGCCAGCTCCAGGAGACCCCAGCGCCGGCCCAGCCGAACCCAGCGATCGACCGCGCGAAACCCCAACGGCAGCCAGGCCGCGCCCACCAGGTAGATCACGTTCGAATGCTGGAACAAGATCGGCGCACCGAAGGCATACGCCAGCCCGCTGAGTGTCGCGCCGACCCAACTGGTTTGCCAGGACCGCATCAAGCCGAGCATCGTCGCGAACGCCAGCGCGGTATGGGCCACGACATAGACCCGCATCCCCCAGGCGTAGGGCAAGACGGTAAAGATGAGTTTGCCGGGATAAAGCACGGCCGCCGTCGGGTTGCCCAACAGCGGCATCCCCGCGTTCTCCTCGGGCTCCCAGAGCGGCCATCGCCCCGCCGCCCATTCCTGCTGCACGCGCTGATAGAGCGGATAGTAATAATGGGCCCCGTCGCGATAGCCGAACTGGCGGTCGCCAAAGAAGACCGGCGCGTAGCAGCTCAGGAACACGGTCACAAAGCAAGCCGGGATGAACAGGACTGGGGCGAAATGTCGCACGACTGAACTCTCGCGTAGGTCGGCTTAGCCCCAATATCGTTGAAATGGGCGCAAGTCACAGCCTCCTGTTACTTTGGGGTTTCTCAGACCCGAAAATCGGGGGCCCCGGGCGTGCGCAATCCAACGGTTAGGCGCTCGAGTAACCAAGAAGCGAACGGACGGCCCGGCCGACCTCCGCGGTGGTGTTCTGGCCGCCGAGGTCGGGGGTCCGGGGCGATGGTTTGAGCAGGACCTGCTTGACGGCGCCGCGGACCCGGTCGGCGGCTCGGTGCTGATCGAGGTGGTCAAGCATCATGGCGAGCGAGAGGATGGCGGCCAGGGGGTTGGCGATCCCCTTGCCGGCGATATCGGGCGCCGAGCCGTGGACCGGCTCGAACATGCTGGGGGCCGTGCGATCCGGGTTGATGTTGCCGGAAGCGGCCAGGCCCATCCCACCCTGGAGGACCGCGCCCAGGTCGGTGATGATGTCGCCGAACATGTTGGTCGTCACGATCACGTCGAAACGCTCGGGGCTGGCGACCATGCGCATACAGCAGGCGTTGACATGCTGATAGTCGCACTTGATATCCGGGTAATCGCGGGCGGTTTCGGTGAAGGTGCGCATCCAGAGGTCGTGGGCGAAGGTCAGCACGTTGGTCTTGGCCACGAGCGTGAGTTGCCGGCTGAAGCCGGCCCGCCGGTCCGCCTCGGCCAGGCCCCGGAACGCCCCGGCAGCGGCGCGGCTCCGTGCCAGGTCAAACGCATAGCGAAGCGTCCGCTCGACCCCGGCGCGGGAATTGATCGAGGTCTGGATCGCGACCTCCTCGGGGGTCCCCTTTCTCAGAAACCCGCCTGCCCCCACGTACAGGTCCTCGTTGTTCTCCCGGACGACGACCATGTCGACGTCCTCGGCGGTCTTGCCCCGGACCGGGCCTTCGACGCCGGGGAACAGGTGAATCGGCCGGAGGTTGACGTACTGGTGGAAGTCGAACCTCAGCCGCAGCAGGATTCCCTTCTCCAGCACACCCGGCGGCACGTTCGGGTGCCCGACGGCGCCCAGCAGGATGGCATCCGAGTCGCGAAGCTGACGAACAGCCTCATCGGGCAGGACCTCACCGGTCCTGAGGTAGCGTTCACCGCCGATGTCCACGTGCGTCAGCTCGTAGCCAATCCCCTCCAGCCGCGCGACGACGGCGAGCACTTCCAGGCTCTCAGCGATCACTTCCGGCCCGACCCCATCCCCCGCTACGACGCCCAGCTTAATCAAAGCATCCTCCGCGACATCCCGACCCCGTATGTACAAATCGCAGCGGCAGCCCACTGGGATTGTCACCGAAAGGGGCCAGCGCCGTAGAATGAGGATACGTATCGGTTATGATAGCGGGCGTACCGCTCGTGCTCAAGTCTTCGTCCCGCCGCGCCGGATCCGGACGCGGCAGTGCTCCCGTTCGACGCGATTCGCAACCTTACCAGGATTTACGTTGACAATCGGATCGTGGGAAACATACTTTGATGGACCTGGACCGGAAAGGGAGTGGGCCTGTCGCCGGAAGATGCGGACCCGGTCTAGCCCGGTGGACGCGGCGAGTGGCCTGCTCCTCTGGATTCTCGATGGCACCAATCGATCGTTCCACCATATCGCATCCGTAATGAGGGAGACGGCTTCATGGCCACTCCGGTCGAGAGCAGCACATCCGCCAAGGATCCGAAGGGATTCTCCGGCCTCGATGAATCCCAGCTCGAGAAGTCGATCATTCGCCGCGGGCTGGCGACCCCCGCGGAGGTCGAGGCCTGCAAGTCCCAGCGAAAGAAGATGGTCACCAAGGAGAAAGAAGATCCGCCCAAGAGCCTCCTGGAGATCATGGTCGAGGCCAAGGTCCTCACCCGCAGCCAGATGGTCCGCCTCATGCAGGAGGCCGGCGAGACCACCAAGAAATTCCAGATCCCCGGCTACCAGGTCATCTCCAAGATCGGCAAAGGGTCGATGGGGGTCGTCTACAAGGCCAAGCAAATGAGCGTCGACCGGGTCGTGGCCATCAAGATCCTGCTCGATTCCCTGGCCCAGAACAAGGAATTCATCAAGCGGTTCGAGCGCGAGGCCAAGATTGCCGCCCGGCTCTCCCACAACAATGTCGTCAACGCCATCGACGCCGGCGAGGTTGACGGTCACTTCTACTTCGTCATGGAATACGTCGAGGGCCCCACCATCAAGGATTTTCTCGACAAGAACAAGACGTTCGAGGAGAAGCAAGCCCTCCAGATCGTGATGGCCGTCGCCGAGGCACTCAAGCACGCGCACACTCGCGGGTTGATCCATCGCGACATCAAGCCCGAGAACGTCATCCTGACCAAGGACGGCGGGGTGAAGCTCGCCGACCTGGGGCTGGCACGGATCACTGACGACGAGAAGTGGGGGCTCTCCGAAGCCGGCATGGCCATCGGCACGCCATACTACATCAGTCCGGAGCAGGTCCGTGGCCAGACGAACATCGACATCCGGGCCGATATCTATAGCCTGGGCGCCACGCTCTACCACATGGTGACTGGCCGGGTGCCCTATGGCGGCGAGACCCCCAACGAAGTGATGCGCAAGCACGTCGATCCCAATGTCGCGTTCGTCCCGCCCGACCACCTCAATACGAACCTCTCCGGCGGCCTGGGAATGGTCGTGGAGACCATGATGGCCAAGAACCGCGAGCACCGCTATCACTCGCCCGATGACTTGATCCTCGACCTGAAATGCCTCATGCGGGACGAGAGCCCCATGATCGCCGGGCAGAAGCCCGAGACCCTCGAGGCCCTCGCCGAAGGGGAATCCGACGGGTTCCACCAGCAGGGCGCCAGCGAAGAACAGATGGTTGAGCTGGCGTCCTACGTCAACAATCGCAATCACAGCATCGCCACCTGGCAATGATCCTGGCCGTCTCGCTGATCACGAACGTCATTCTCCTGGTCGTGAAGTAAGACGCCCTTTCCAGAAAGGCCGAGGGCGAAGTCAGAACGGGGGAAAGGCAAGAGACCGAGTCAGAACCGGACCGGTCATTCCTCATCGTTCGTCCCTCAGCCTTCATCCTTGATCCTCCACCTCCCACATCAAGACGTCCGTCCATCCACATTCCCACGGTCCCTTGTGGGAATGCTCGCTGTCGATTCCGGGGGAATCGAATCGGTCATCGGGGACGAGGAGCGTCCAGGGACCTTTCCCACGCTGGAGCGTGGAATCGACAATTTCGGGGATCTCCGAACGAATAACGGACTGGTGGTGAGAGTCAAAACGTATTGGGAACGAGTCGCTCGCTCAGTTCTTGCTGAAGTCGAAGGATCGGATCGCGTCCTTCCCCAGGGGGTCCTTCAAGAACTTGTGGTGACAGCAGGAGCAAAGATCGAAACGGAACCCTTTGTGCAGTGGGGTGGCGAGGTCTTCGGAAACGAGGGCCTCGTCTCGCTGAAGGATTTGAGCAACCGCCTCCATCGGATCATCGTCCAGGTCATCCTCCTTGATTTCCGTCGGGTCGAAGCCCGGGTAGGCTTCGATCTTGACCACATATCGGCCATCGCCGGTAGCGCTCAAGTCCTTTCCGCAGAGATCGCACGTGAAGTGGACCATCAGGGATTCATCCCTCAGTGTGATGAGCCGGTCATCGAGTCCGGAAGAGGTCATTCACCCGATTCTAACTCGGGGGCTCGGGTCCGTCCAAGCCCCTCTTCGTGTTATTCCAGGAATTCAAAACCGGCGGATTCCTGTCAAGACGAGAATCGCGCAGGCCAGCGCGGCCGCCGAGATCATCAAGCCGATCCGGACCTCGGCCGGATCGTATTCGAGAACAATTTCGTGCTCACCTTCGGATACCTGGACGGCCAGGAACGGGCCCGGTCCGTGCTGGGTGTCACGGGCCGGCCGTCGAGGCGGGCCTTCCAACCCGGGTCCCAGGTCTCGCGGACGGTAATCCGGTCGGGCGAGGGGGTTCGGAGACCGGATCTCCGCCTGACCAGGCCGACGGGACCACGCGACCTGGGTCGCCTTTAAACCCGCCTCGGCCCAGGGTCTGGCGTCGAGCCAGGCGACCCAGACGCGGCCGACCTGCTCGACCCGTTCGAAGACGCCGGCCGGCGGCGGTTGCGCCGCGACGATCGCGCCGACCCCGGACTCGCGCAGGCGGTCGCGCCCCCGGATGACCGATCCCACGTGAGGTCGCGGCGGCTCGACCGATCCGAGCCGGAATCCTCGTAGATCGGGTCGAACCACGCCAGGCTGATCGCCAGCTCGACCGAGTCGTAATTCCGCGGGTCGGAGAGGCCGAACCGCATGAGCACGCCGGGCGGCAGTTCTTCGCCCAGGCCCAGCGCCCGGCCTTCCGGCGGCAGCCCCTGGCGCAGCCGGGCGATCGCCGGCGGCTCGAACTCGTGCAACGCCGGAGCGATCGCCGGATTGAGCCCGAATCCGAAGAGCCCCAGTTCGACGAGCGTCATACCGAGCAGTGCGGGAGGCATCCAGCCCGGGCATCGACCCGTCCGCCGCACGAAGACCGCCAGCGCGGCCAGGATGCCCAGCTCCGCCGCCGCCAGGCCATAGACGCGCGGCATCACCTCCAGGGCCCTCCGCACCTGTCGCTCGGCGCGCTGCCGGTAAACGGCCGGGTCGGCGCCCGCGGTCGAACACCGCGGCCCGTTGGTAATGCGTTAAGGCTCGGCTGCGGAGGGAAGGCTCGAGTGCCGCGATCGCCAGGGCCGTTGTCCCGAGGCCGACCGCTCCGACGATCCCGATCGCGATCCAGCCTCGCGCGAGCCGGAGCGAATCGCCCAGATGGTCCAGCCCGATCCCGCCCAGGATCGTCAACCCGAAGGCGACCCAGAGGGTCAGCCGCCGGTTATCGATCACGTCGAGGACGGGGATCGCTCGGAGCAGGTTGTCGACCGGCGGCAGGCGGAACGCCCCCATCGCTCCGATCGCCACCATCCCCGCGAGGAATGCAACCCGCGGTGATCGGCGCCGCACGGCCCACGCCAGGGGCGCTAGCCAGAACACGGTCGCCAGCCCGGCGAAGCCCCCGGCCGATTCGTTCAGGTTATGTATGCCCAGGGCACGCGCCAGGTTCGGATGCCCGCGGCGCTGGCTGCCGTAGGCGTAAGGGATCGCCGTACAAACCGCGTCGAGCACTCGCGGCGGGACGACCGTCCACCAGGCCGCTTCTCGCGCTCGCGATCGCTCCAGACCGGGCTCTTCGCCAGGTAGGCCGCCAGCGGGAGGATCTGAACGGCCGCCATCGCGATCCCGAGGCCGATCCCAGCCACCCAAGCCAGCCCGACGCGCCGTGCCACGAGTCCCTCACCACGCCCCGCCCAGGATCGCCAGACGAAATAGAGCCCAACGGCCAGCAGGACATGGGCGCTGGTCTGGATATGTCCGCCCAGCAGGACCAGTGCCGTCACGATGGCGAGGACACCCGCCGCCCTCGGCCCGGGCGCCCGTAACACGCGTTCGGTGGCCAGGAAGAGCCAGGGCATCCAGATCGCGACCGCAGTCACGGGAAAGAGGAGCCAGACGATCAGGAAGCCGCAAAACGGATAGACCAACCCGGCGAACCATCGCCCCCAGAATCCCAGTCCCCAGGAGCGCGCCAGCAGGAACATTCCCAGCCCGGCGACCCACAACCGTCCGGCTGCGATCCAGGCGTAGGCCCTCGGCGTCGGTCCCAAGTAGGCCAGCAGGTGGAACGGATCGAACACTGCACTCTGGCCATTCGCCAGATGGGGCGCCCCGCAACCGGCGTAACTGTTCCAGAGCGGCAGCCGGCCGCTCCGTATCATCCGCCGATTGAACTCCAGCCACGGTTGAAACTGGAGCACCGGGTCCATCAACAGCCGGTTGGCCGGCTCATAATCCCCGGGGGCCTCACCCTGGAAACTGGCGGAGACGAATAAGACGTCCGCCGAACTCAATACCTTGCCGCCGATCAGCGTCTCATGAAAGAACGCCGTGACGCAGCCGCCGAGCACCAGGACGAACGCCAGCGTTTCCCGGAACGAAGACAACTTCGGGTGCCTCCCTGCGTGCGATCGGTGGCCCTTCCTGGGCTCCCAAGGGTCTACTCTAACGAACCGCGCCTCACGAGATCGTATGGGGCTGTCTGGTCACGGGGTTCTCGAATCGCACCAAGCCCCGGCCGAAGTTTTGGCCTGGTTCACGTCGCTGGGAGCCAGGGTAACATTTTTCTCGGTGCACGGCCGTACCGTTCCGGCCGCAACCGATTTCAGGGCAAGGTGTTCCGGCCAAATAGCCGAGGGCTTTACGCCGCCAAGTGTTACCCCGGTTTGCACAATTTTCCGAATTTCTGGATTTTCTCATCTCCCTCTGTGGTCGAGAGTTCCGGAGCCAATCGCCCCGGAATCCCCGATAGGTGCATTAACGGATCATCAAACCTGTGGCATACTGAATAATAGGAACCATGTGCGACCGTCACCGCCAGGAAACCCAGGCTGCGAGCCACGGGGCTGTGCCGCCTGCGGCCGGGGCCCGGCACAGCGATTTCGGGACTCGGCCCGAACTCGCTTCGGGTCATGGGGATCGGAGAGGGAGCCGCGGCCAAAAGGTGACAACGAGTGCCAATTCGTGCCACAATTCTCGGGAAGTCAGGCCCACCTCCAAGCCGGCCCCGCCCAGAACCCACGCCGGATCAGGACGTCCCGCCGGTCCTGAGTAGGGACTTCCCTCTTCCTTCGTTTCCTTGGTGACCTTCTGTTCGGGATCAGGACGTCCCGCCGGTCCTGAGTACGGACTATGGGAATGGGTCAAAGCCACCGCCCCCAGACGGTGCGGTGGTGATCGCCGACGACTCTCGATTTCTCCGCATTCTATCCCCCATGCCGAAAACCCGCAATTTCGGGTTGAGGAAACCGGGTTATGCCGTCTCGCCTGCCGCGGGCGGGGTTTGGTATAAGCAAACGGCGGCTCATTCGGTTCCATCCTTTGGAGTTTCCATCATCCATGGGCTACTGGTTGTTCAAGTCGGAGCCGACAGCCTATTCGTTCGCGGACTTGCAGGCCGAGCCGGATCAGACGACGGGGTGGGACGGCGTGCGGAACTACCAGGCGCGGAACTTCCTCCGCGACCAGGTGAAGGTCGGCGACGGCGTGCTCTTCTACCACTCGGCGCCGAGCCGCCGGCGATCGTCGGGATTGCGGAGGTCGTCCGGGCTGGGCATCCCGATCCCACGGCCTTCGACCCGAAGGACAGCCATTACGACCCCAAGAGCGACCGCGTAAACCCGACGTGGTACCAGGTCGCGATCCAGGCCGTCCGGGCGATCAACCCGCCTCTCGATCTGCCATCGCTCGGCCGCGTTCCCGAACTGGCCGGGATGGAGCTGCTCCGCAAAGGAAGCCGGCTCTCTGTTCAGCCGGTGACGCCTGATCAGTGGAAGACGATTCTTTCACTGGCGAAACCCAAGAAGACGAAACGCGAATCCGCGAGGAAGTAGACCTCTGGAATCGGGAATCTCGAATCAGGAATCGTCCCTTGGGAATCTCAACAATGTCCAGGATCGAGCATTTTGCGGTCTATGCCGACGACTCCACGGCCCTCAAGGACTTCTACGTGCAGGCCCTGGGTCTCCACGTGATTGTGGAGAGCGGTGGTGATCCACCGGGCTACTTCCTTGCTGACGACCAGGGCATGGCGATCGAAGTCCTGGGTCGGCAGTCGGGCTCGCCGGAGGTCAACCAGCGATGGGTTTGTCACCTGGCGTTCTGGGTCGACGACTTCTCGGCGAAACGGGCCGAGCTCGAGCGGCTGGGGATGACGTTCGAGACGGAGACCCTGGTCAACAACGACGAGATCAAGACGGGTTTCTTCAAGGATCCGGCCGGCAACCGCTGCCAGATCGTCTGGCGTCAACGGGAATTGGGGAAAGGATAGCATCCTGGTGGTGGATCATTGAGAAGAAGTTCCATCGCGCAGCTCAGGCACAGGTCCGCGGCGCCGGCTGGCCCGCTCGAAGAGTTCTCGGAGCGGGATCACCAAACCGGGGAGCACGTCGCCGCCATCGAGCGTCTGCGACTCGTCCAGGACGGTGAATTGATCGGGCGACGTGTAGACTTTCACCGTCCGCTTCCGATGGTCGAAATACCAGATGAGTTGCGTGCCCGCCTCGAAGTATTCGTGGAGCTTGCGCTCGGTGGTTCTCCCCATCAGTCAAGCGGCACGGATTCACGCCCCGACAGCGGCCGGGGCCGTCTCGCTCGGGATCTCCCCGCGCCACTCGATGACGTAACGATTCTCGGCGGCGAACGCCTTGATCTCGGCCAGGGATTGAGGGATCTCGATCCGCGAGGTCTCGCGGTACCAGCCGCTACCAGACCGCTTCCAGCCCACTTCTTCACCGAACCACTGACCCTTGGCGTAGTAGACGATCAGACACTTCATGCTCTTGTCTCCAAAGGTTACTGAATACCAGCGTAAGCATGATACGGTATAAGCAGTTGCTCGCCAAGCGAGCTTCCCTCCCCGGAATCCGGGGTGCAAGTGCTTGTCCTGACGATTCCGTCAGATCCGAAATGACCATCCACCAGAACAGGAAGCTGCTGGTTCACTCGGGTCTGGTTCTCAGGATACCCCGGTGAGTCTTTGTATTAGGAATTAATTGATTGTTTTTCGATAATACTCTTGATCGCCTCGCCGAGTTGCCTCGTCTCGACCGGCTTGATGAGGTGCATCTCGAAGCCCGCCTCCAGGCACATCTTCCGGTCTTCCTCGGACCCGTAACCGGTGAGGGCGATCGCCGGGGCCGAACGCCGCGGGCCCATCGAACGCAACAGATCCAGGCCGGTCCCGTCACCCAATTCCAGGTCGCTGAGGATCAGATCATATCCTCCAGCTTCGGAGGCGGCCAAGGCCGTCCGGAGGCTATTCGCGGGGCGGACCTCATAGCCGAGCCGGGACAACGACATCGCGAGGGCGCGCAGGGAATCCGGATTGTCCTCGACGAGGAGGATCGTCGTGGGCCTGCCGGACTTGGGGGCTCCCTCAGGCTCATCGACGACGGGCTCCCCGACGGTCGCGCCTCTCAACTTCGGTCGATCGAGCGTCGCAACCTCGGTGAGGTCCGCGGTGCGGAGGACGACGCGGAAAGTGGCCCCTCTCCCGGGACCCGGACTCTCCGCGACGAGGGTTCCCCCGTGGGCTTCGACGATCCACCGGCCGATCGACAGGCCGAGGCCCAAGCCCGGACCTCGTTCGGCACCGTCGGCTCTACCTTGGATGAAAGGCTCGAAGATCTTTTCCAACTGCGACGTCTTGAGGCCGCGACCTTCGTCCTGGAATTCGATCGTGAGGGCATCTGCCGCGATGTTCCGCGTGCGGATCGTGAGGTGACTGCGAGCGGGCGAGTTCCTCGCGGCGTTGATGATGAGGTTCCAGAAAACTTGCTGGAGTCGGCTGGGATCGGCAGCGATCCGGCTGTTCGTCGCGGAGAGATCGAGGCGGGCGATCAGGTCGGCATCCCTGAGGAACTCGGCGCAAGTCTCCAAGCTCTGTTGCAACAGCTTATGCGAGTCGACGAGCTCTGTTCGCAGGCGAAGCTTCCCCAGCGATATCAAGCTCTGATTGAGCAGGTCGTCGATCAAACGCGCCTCGAGATGGACATTCCTCTGCACGATCTCAAGGGAGGATCGCAATCCCGGAGGGATCGAGCGTTGATCGAGGGCCGCAGAGACGATCGCGAGCACGGGCGTGAGCGGAGTACGCAGCTCGTGGCTCAACTTGGCCAGGAATGCGTCCTTGGCCCGATTGGCTTGCTCGGCCGCGATCCGGGCCGTCTTCTCCTCCTCCGCCTGCGATTGGGCGGAGATGTCGCGGATGATGACCAGCCATCCCGGTTCGCGGCCGTGCGGGAAGCGAGAGACTCGAACATCGTAGGTGGACCCAGGATCCCGCCAGTCCGCACTGAGACGATACGACAGTTCCTGGGCGCTTCCTAGCCTCGAGAGGTGCTCGGGGATCTGCAACCATCCGGGGATCACGTCGCCGGGGAGGCCGACGATGTCCTTATCGAGGCGACCCATGAGGCGAAGGGCAGCCTGGTTCACGCCCGCGATCCGCCCCCGGGCGTCGAGCACGATGATCGCGTCGAGCATCTCGTGCACGACCAGGGAATAGCTGACCGGAGCGACGTTGATGAGCTGGAACCGCCGCAACAGCACCAGGCCCAGCACCCCCGTCACCACGAACGTAGCGGCTGTAAGATCATATTCTCTATAGGGTTCCGGGATGATCCTCAGCAGGTCCGCCACGTTGATGACCAAGGGGATGAGTAAGCACGCGGACAAAAACAGCATCTGCTTCCTCAAGACCCCGCCCAGCGCCAAAGCCGCGCGGGCGAGCAGCCATGCGGACAGGCACAAGAGGGCATAGCAATAGCTGGTGTGGATCCAGAATGCAGGTCCATACCTGGGACTCAGCAATCGGTAGCCCTGGATCTGGACCGGTTCCATGCCCGTGAGGAACAGCCGGTGTTCCCCCGAGGTCGCGATCAGGCTGATGGTGATCGCCGGCACCGCGAGGATCAGCACCTTGAAGCGCGGGGGCGCGGCCCCCGTTCGATTCGTGTACTCCAGCACGAAGAACAGGAGCGAAGGCGGCACGAGGGCCACGGATGAGAGCTTCAAGCCGTACACCACGGCCTGTGTGGACGGGTCGAGTAGGACCGCATCGATCGCCTCGCACAAGGCCCAGAGCCCCTCGAACAGGAGCAGCGAGATCAGGGGAGGGGCCGAAGGCTCGTTGCGACGCTCCCAGGCGAGCACGACCAACCAGGCCGACAAGGCCGCGGCCAGGAAGAACGGCAGCGACGCCGGGTTCAACTGCAAGGGGAGCCCGGACTGAGAGATGAGCCGGTCCATCTTCAGTGAACCTCCCGGCATCGGTCCCATCCTCTTGCGAGGCCTCGGGGAGCGGCGATGGTGGTCATCCTGGTCATGGGGCAAGAACCAACGAAGGTACGTAAAGTTCCGCACTGCTCGCGGAAACCGCTGTGACACAGCAGTTTGGCCCGTTCTCCGTCGTCTCGGACACCATCGGGCCGAGTCCCCTTCAACGGGTATGCCTGGAAGGTAGGCCAGGCCAGGTGACACACCATCGAAATCATCAAGATCCGACGTACACGGAATTCGATACGGGTTGAAATTCAGGAAGGCGCCGGGAAATACGTCGCTTTTCGAGCGTTTCGCAAATGAACGGTTGCGATACGCGGAGTACCGGACCAATGACGCCCGACCCGTTCCGCGGAACTTTGCGTACCTTTGTTAGGAATTGCCCAGAATGGATGGCGGCCAAACGTCTGGCGGTAGGCGGTGGCGTTGCGGGGCACGATCGGATCGGTGGCCTTGCCGATTTCGGAAAGGATGTCGGAATCGAGCAGCGAATGATTCACCGGGGATTGCCCGCCACGGTTCCTCTCGTCGGTGCCGCATCGCGTCGGCAACGATTTCATCGATCTCATCGGCGGCATACCACCAGGCGCCTGGGAGCGGGGTCGGGCGAGGCATCGGTTGCGGTTGCTGGCGGCTTCGCCTGGGTTTGCTCCTGCTTTAGGCGTTGAACCATCAGGGACGCAGCTTCGTTCCTAGCGTCATCGAGCGAGGCATACCGGCCGCTCTGGACCGCGCCTGAAGCGTGCTTTCGATATCTGGAGTCAAATGGATCGTCAAAGGTTTATGCTCCTTTGGTTTAGATTACCATGGTTGTGTGCGTTTGCCAAGCCGGAGCGGCCAGATATTGAGCTGGGAAGTGCCAAGGAACTGATTGATCGAACTGCGGGTGGCGAGGAGGTCGTGGGCATCAGTGTCAAGGTCGGGCCTCTGGCAGATGAGCTCCTTGTCATGCGCGGTGAGGCGTCCAGCCGCACGGATCACCGGCTCATTGGGAACCGAAAAGAACCCGGTGGCCGGTCTTGGGCGTGGTGTCCGAACCCATCCAATGTATCCATCCGTCCATTTCGCCACGAGCTCGTTCGGCGATGAGAATCATTGGGACGGCGGCCGACGGGCTCACTCGACCTGGTCACACCGGCGGATCGGTTGATGGCGAATATCCTGGCTGGAGTTGCGGCCTACGAGACCGAGGTCCGGGCGGAAAGGAATCTCGCGGGCCAGGCCGCGGCGAGAGAGCGAGGTATTCGCTCGGGCGGGTCGATCCCAAGCCGTAGAATCCGGCTATGGTCGAACAGATCGTGGTCATCCGGCGGCTTGATGTCAGAGGGTCGAGAAATCGCCGCGATCGCTAGGGCCACTGGGCTCTCCCGCCCGACGATCGATCGGATTCTCGCCGACGACGGTAACGCCTCATCTGGAAATGCTCTCGGACTATCGAACGACCGCCACATGACGAAGTGGGCCTTCGTGCACCTGCTCCTCAACCGGCGAGACGGACCGCGAGAGGCATTCGTGGAGCTGTTCAACATGGCCACGGCCCGCTGCGACGAACTGGGCGGGAAGTTCCCCAAGATCCATCTCAAGCAGGAGGCGTTGCGCGCGGCCGCGCTGGAGCTTGGCGAGGAACGGATCGCGCGGAGCCTGATCGAGCTCATCTCCGCTCGACGGCCCATCTCACGCGACGCACGCGCCTTACTACGACGGGCCTCCGAGTTCCTTTCGGTCAAGCGGCTTCGGCGGCCGGCGAAGCAGTCTTCGAAGACGATGGCCATCGCTGGTGGTCCGTTGTAATCAGGCCGGCTCTCACTTCTGATCACTATGGTGCATCCGCCAAGATCCGTGACACTGCGATGAGCCGTCCTGGCCGAGCCCCGGAAGCCCAAGTCGAGACGGGCTGTTACGATTCTTGCCGGATGCGCCATCTGGATCACACTTTCCATATCGACGTATCGTCTTGCGCTCGACTGTCCGCGCCAACTCTACTCGAAACCTGACGCTTCACAGGGTCGGCGTCCCATACAGCGATGTGCCAGACCCGCTCTCGCGTTACAAGCTTGGTACATAGAAGAATTTCTCGTGAACAACGCCATGCTTGAGACTGACGATGACATAAGCTCCGCCGTCAGCCTCCCACTTGTAGAAACTTTCGCCCGAGACGACGGGCTTTGACCGCCTGGGGGAATCGACGGGTACATCCCAGTCCTCTATCTCCGGTAACTCAGACTTATCGATCGTCTTGCCGGCGTTACCAAGAAGGGCATGGACCTCTCCGAGCCTCATCCCCGTTCTGATCTTCTCGGAGTTACGGGATAAGACCGCGGCAGGGCGATGATGGAATGCCCAAGCCTCGACGGCTACCCAGGCCGCGACCGTTGTCAACATGACGAGTGGTGTGCCCACAAATACCGCGATGACCATCCGCTTCAACACGGGAACCCCCGAGCCAACTGGTAAGTTTCATCACTCGATCGCCTCGCGATTGTATAGCATACGCCGCACGGTCTCGGAACCATCCTGCGAAATCTTCGAGAGTCACGTCATGAAAGGCCGAAGCGGACGCCGCATCGACCGTCTCCGTCGTCCGCGCCGCCGCCGACCTCATGGCGCCTTTGACCTTCGAGACAATCTCCACGATCGGTGTCAGCTCCGGACTCCATGGCGGCAGCGGCACCAGGCGCGCCCCGGCCCGCTCGACGGCCTCGACCGCCGCTTCCGACTGTTGGGGCTCGAGATTGTCCCCGATGACCACGTCGCCGGGCTTCAATTCCGGGACCAAGACATCCTGCACGTCGTTCGCGAGTACGCGTTCACCGGCCCAGGGTGCCAGTTGTTCACAAGCGAACCTGGTGCGGCAGCATGAAGGCCGATCCAGCCACCATAGGGCCAGAGGAAACCCCGGCGGGCGCGTCGGTGAGTCGGACCGACGCCGCGCAACACGACAGTTGGTTCGGATGATCAGGCGACGTGTTCGACAGAGGTTGAGGCGCACCGTCCGCTGAAGGCCGTCCTCGACGCCCAGAAAGCAGGAGTCATCGACGAGGCGGCGAACATCCAGAGGGAGGCCACCGTAACCCTGGCATCTCTCGGGCGACCGCGGACGGATTCTGGCCGCCAGTTGACGCGTGCGCCTTCTCCGCCAGTTGACGTATCGCGACGGGGCGGGCTCCTGTCGCGGCGATTGGACGACTCTGTTAAGATAGCCCTCGATGGTGGATCCGAGCTCGCCGCTTCCGGGCGTGTGGACCTCCTATCGCGAAGTCTCGGGTGCGCGGGCGTCGGGGGCACGCGACCGGTGTGAAGGGATGGCCCAAGACGCGCGGAGGGGCTGCGTGGCACCCGACGAGCCAGCCCGACGCCGATGACCCTTCGGGCGACCTCGCCGTGCCGACGGCCTCCAACCCTCCAGGCTTGGCCGTCGCCCCCGTCATGCCGGGGAGAAACCGCGCGAAGCCTTCCGGAGGATGTCTTCATGAGCCTCCCGTCGACCCACCTGTCGCTGCTCAAGGCCCTGGGCGAGGAGGGCCGCCGCGAGGATGCCTGGGCCGTGTTCCAGGCCGGCTCCCGGGACGTGAACATCGGCTGGGGCCGGCGCTACGGCCTCGGCCTCCATACCGACGAGGACCTGACCCAGTCGGCGCGGTTTACAAGGCGGCCGATCGCATCAAGCGGATGGTGATCCAGGAGTGCCGCCATGACACGACCCCAAGCCTGTCCGGATGAATCGATCCTGAGGGACTTCCTCCAGGACCAGCTCGCCGGCGCGGACGCCGAGCGGATCGACGATCATATCGGCGGCTGCCCGGCCTGTCAGCGGGCACTGGACCGCCTGATCGGCAGCCTGCCGGGTCGATGGCTCCCGGATCCCGATGGGGCCCAGGGGGATGCTCCGGGGACGCACGCCGTGAACGCATCGCTGGGCGTGATGTCCCAGGTCCACACGCGCTCCACCGAGCCGGAAGGCCCGGCCGGGCCGGCGGCCCGGCCCGGCTCGCCCGATACGCCCACCGCTGCCGAACCCCATCTCCTCTTCGGACTGCTGGCGCTCCAGAACGGGATGATCAACCAGGGCCAGCTCCTGGCCGCCTGCCATGCCTGGACGCTGGACAAGTCGAAGAGGCTGGCCGAACACCTGGAAGCCCGCGGTGACTTGAGCAGCGCCAGGCGGGCTGTGCTGGAGGCGCTGGCCGAGGTTCACAGGGAGGTCCACGGTGACGATCTGGGGAAGAGTCTTGAAGCGGTTCCCGTCGGCCCGGCGATACGAGAGGGCCTGGCGCAGATCGGCGACCCGGAGATCAACACCACGCTCGGCCACGTCGGCTCGGCCACCGGCGACGGCCAGCGGTTCCGCGTGCTCCGACCGCACGCGCGCGGCGGCCTGGGCGCCGTGTTCGTGGCGCTCGATTCGGAACTGAACCGCGAGGTCGCTCTCAAGCGAATCCTCGACCACCATGCCGACGATCACACCAGCCGGGCTCGCTTCCTCCTGGAGGCTGAGGTTACCGGTGGGCTGGAGCACCCCGGCATCGTCCCTGTCTATGGCATGGGGACTTATCGCGACGGTCGACCTTATTACGCCATGCGGCTCATCCGCGGCGACAGTCTCAAGCAGGCCATCGAACGATTCCACGCCGACGTATCGCCGGAGAAGGACCCGAGCCGCCGCTCGTTGGAGCTGCGCAAGCTCCTGCGCCAGTTCCTGGACGTCTGCAACGCCATCGAATATGCCCACAGCCGGGGAGTGCTCCACCGGGACATCAAGCCGGGCAACATCATCGTCGGCAAGCACGGCGAGACCCTCGTCGTGGATTGGGGGCTGGCCAAGGCGCGGGGGCGGTCTGACGGGGCCGAATCCTCGGATGAGCGGCCGCTGATTCCCAGCTCGGCCAGCGGGTCCTCCGAGACGCTGCCTGGCTCGACCCTGGGCACCCCGGCCTTCATGAGCCCCGAGCAGGCCGCAGGCGACCTGGAGGCGATGGGTCCGTCAAGCGATGTCTACAGCCTCGGTGCCACCCTCTACAGCCTGCTGACCGGCCGGCCCCCGGTCCCGGACGGCGACATCAGCGCCGTGCTGTGTTCCGTGCAGAAGGGCGACTTCCGGCCGCCTCGCCAGCTCGATCCGACGATCGATCGGGCGCTCGAAGCGGTCTGCCTCAGGGCGATGTCCCTGAAGCCGGGGGACCGCTATCTCTCGACGCGTGCTCTGGCCGATGACGTCGAGCGGTGGATCGCCGATGAGCCGGTGTCGGCCTACCGCGAGCCGCTGCCCGGTCGGCTGTCGCGATGGGGACGGCGACACCGTACGCTGGTCGCCGCCACGGCCCTCTCGCTGGTCACCGCCGTGGCGCTGCTCACCGCCCTGGTCGTGGCCGTGCGCATCGAGCAAGGTCGGACCGACCTGGCACGCCGCATGGCGGAGGCGAACTATCGCGATGCCCGCGGAGCCGTCTTCGACTACCTGACATCGGTCAGCGAAGAGGCCCTCCTCGATGAGCCCGGGATGCAGCCGCTGAGGCAGCGACTCTTGCAGTCGGCCCTGGCCTACCACCGGCGCTTCATCGAACGGCGAGCCAACGACCCGGACGCCATTGTGGACCTCGCCCGCAGCCAGGCCGCCCTGGCGAACGTCAGCAAGGAGCTCGGCGGCTTGGCCGAGTCGATTCGCGGCTACGAGGCGGCGATTCGCCTCCACCGGGAACTCGACGCCCGCCGCCCCGGTGACCCCGAGATGCGCAACGCCTTAGCCGAGTGCTATCTGCGCATGGCGGAAGTCCAGAACGTGCTCAGCCGGCAGCGCGAGGCGCTCGAGAACTGCGACGGGGCCATCGGGCTACTGGAGGCGCTGGTCGCGGATCGGCCCGCGGATGTGCGATCGGGGCACAACCTCGCATCGGCAGTCTTCACCAAGGCCCAGATCAAACATGCCGACGAGCGAATCAGAGAGGCCGCTGCCCTCTACGAGCGCGCCGCCTCGCTCCAGGAGGAGGTCGTGGCCCAGAGCGGGGGCGCGGAAGGGGAGCGAGCCTCGTTGGCCTTCTACGCCTACAGGATGTCCAGCAGCCTGGCGAACACCGGGCGGGCCGCGCAGGGGAAGGACGCTTGCCTCAAGGCGATCGGTCTCTACGAGGGGCTGATGCGCGACCATCCCCGGGCCTACAAGTACCGCTATGGACACGCCATGGCCCTGCGCGACCTGGGCCATCTCGAGTCGAGGTCGGGCCGGTGGGCCGATTTCGCACGCTACCAGGAGCAGGCCCGGACCGAACTCGCCGACCTCGTCCGCGACAACCCGGACGTCTTCAGCCTGCGGCAGGCGTTAGCCATGACCGATAGGGATCTGGCGAAGTGCTACTTGGTCGAACTGGGCCAGCGGGATCGCGGTGCCGCGGCGTTGCGGAACGCCATCCAAGGTTTCCAGAGTACCTGGCGAGAAGACACTCCGGCGACAACGGTATTGTACTACGCCTTCTGCCTCCAGCACCTCGCCACGATCCAGTCGCAGGACCGGCAGTACGTCGAAGCCCACGCGAACCGCCGCCGGGCCTGCGAACTGCTCGAGCAGGTGGCCCGCAAGACCCCGGACAACCTCGTCCATCGCGGCGAGCTGGCCGACGCCTATGGGGGGCTCGCGGACATCTCGGAGAGGCTCGGCCTGATCGACGAGGCCGCCGGGCTCTATCGCCAAGCGATCACGATGATGCGGTCCATCTTCAGCGGTGGCATCGGTCATGACGAAGGGCTCGTCGCACAGTGGACATTTGGCCTGTCCCGGATACTCCGTACAGGGGGCCGGCTCGACGAGGCGGCCGACATGCTCGACAGTCTGGCGCGGAACTGGTGGGCGAGCCGGATGCCCTGTATCAGATCGCCTGCGGCCTATCGCTTTGCGCGGCGGATGCCCGCACGCGTGGGGATCGGCCGGCCCTCGAGCGCGAAGGCTCGTGGCGCCGGTATGCCGACCGCGCCATCGTCGCTCTCCGCGCGGCGAACCGGGCCGGATTCCATGATCTCAAGCGGCTCGGTGACGATCCCGCCCTGGTATCGCTCCGACCCCTCAGCGATTTCCAGCTCCTGATGATGGACCTCGCCATGCCGGAAGACCCGTTCGCTTGGTGAGATCAGGGGACTTTCAGACAGGTCACATCGCGTCCTCTGGCCGGGACCGCCTCGGGTGCACGTCCGACGGCGTAACCGTTGGTGAAAGCTTCTTGGCCTTCCAAGAGCCGACGGACAAGGGACTTACGATCTTCTGTGATCGGCTCTCCGAGGATGTTGCGCGCCCCTGGTCTGGGGAAGCGCAGTAATCGCGCCCTCCCGCCGATGCCGAAGCGTCGTGCGCCGCCGGACCGAGGCTTGACTGCCGAGGATTTCGTCGAGTTGACCACGGTGTCAGCCGAGGCTTCCGTTCAGTCGGCTGTGCCTCTCGACGCGGAAGGCGCACCCAGGTCTGCCATCGACGCAACGCCCTATGCCGTCGCCGGCACGGATCGGTGCCGTTGCGGCCTCGACGTTGAGCGGAGCGCGACCCAGGCGTCGCCGACGGTTTCGCGTCCAATCTCTGCGTACTACCTCCTGAGCGAGGTCGCGGTGGCCTCGCGGCCATCTCCGAGATGTGCGGGCATCGGACATAACGTGGTCTTCGCCCTCGGCACCAATGACCTTGTTTTCACACCGTCGAGCAAAAGGAGAGGTCCGATGTTACTCCGTGGACTTTTTGGCGGTCAGGGTCGTCGGCAGTCGGGCTCGCGACGGTGGCAGCGGCGGTCTCGCCGACCGCTCCTCGAACGTCTGGAACAGCGCGAGGTCTTGTCCCAGATCGTGACGGTGGGCAGCTCGACGTACGATCTCCGCATCAACGGCGACGCCAACCAGGTCATGAACGTCACCGGCTTGAACCGACTACCGGTCACCGGCACGAACACGAGTGTGAGCGAGATAGCCGGGACCGGGACCGAGCTCTTCATGCTCGCCAACAACGGCGGCGCCAACCAGGTCTGGGAATACGGAGGGTCGGGCACCAACTGGACCGCCGTGACCGGCACCAACACGAGCGTCGCCCAGATCGTGTTGACCGGCAACTCACTCTACATGCTCGGCGACAACAACGGCAACGGCTACTGGGTTTGGGAATACGAAGGGTCGGGCACCAACTGGACCGCCGTGACCGGCACCAACACGAGCGTCGCGCGATCGCCGAGGCCGGCGCCGGCCTCTTCATGCTCGGCGGCAACGGCAGCCACAACCAGGTCTGGGAATACGGAGGGTCGGGCACCAACTGGACCGCCGTAACCGGCACCAACACGAGCGTCAGCACGATCGCCGGGACCGGGACCGGACTCTTCATGCTCGCCAACAACGGCGGCGCCAACCAGGTCTGGGAATACGGAGGTTCGGGCCAACTGGACCGCCGTGACTGGGACCAACACGAGCGTCGCGCAGATCGTGTCGACCGGCAACACGCTCTTCATGCTCGGCAACAACGGCGGCGGCTACCAGGTTTGGGAATACGACGGGTCGGGCACCAACTGGACCGCCGTGACCGGCACCAATACGAGCGTCGCGCAGATCGGCGTTTCCTCGGCCGAGCTCTTCATGCTCGGTAGCAACGGCAGTATCAACCAGCTCTGGGAATACCTGGGGTCGGGCACCAACTGGACAAACCTGATCACCGATCCGACGTCGGATGTGGCTTACTCCCCCGCCCCGACCAACGTCACGCTCTTCAACAGCGGCGGGCCGTCCTACCTCGACGTGGAACAGGGGGTGGTGGGGGATTGCTGGCTCCTGGCAAGCCTGGCGGAGGTCGCTGACCGCGCCCCGCAGGTCATCCAGAACATGTTCGTCTCCGACGGAACCACGGTCGTGAACGGGTCCACAGTCGGCCTCTACTCGGTCCTGTTGTTCACCCCGACGGAGGTCCCCTTCTACGTGGAGGTGGACACCGAACTTCCGTCCGCTGGCAACTACTACGACCACCTCGAGAACGACCGGGGCACCCAGGCCCTGTGGGTCGCCCTGGCCGAGAAAGCCTACGCTGAGGCCAACACCCTCAACCTTGTGATCACCAGTGCGGGAGGCCAGGACTCCTACGACGCCATGAACGAGGGCGACCCGGCATGGGCGTTGCAGGCCATTACCTGCAATCCCGCGAGCGACTCCAGCATCAACCCCACTAAACTCGCCACCGACTGGAACGCGGGCTGTCTCATCGTGCTTTGCACGCCCAATAATCCGCCCAGTTCCGACATTGTGGGCAACCATTGCTACGCCGTCGTCGGCTACAACGCGTCGAACGGCCCTCAGTTTCAGATGTTCAACCCGTGGGGCGACAACTCTTTGGGGTGGGCGGCGCCCCCCGGCGTCACCGGCACGAAATACGGTCTGTTCTGGGCGAACGGGTCGTTTATCTCGCAAAACTTCGATCAGCAGAGCATCGGCACCGGGACGGCTGATGGGAACACCTTTGACAGGGCCATCGACGAGCTGACCGAGCTGGCCGCCTTCAGCAACGACGCCGACCCCTCGGGGACAATTCACTCCACCCCCCACCGGCTCACCGGCGGCGTGGTGGGCGCGAAGACGGCCTTCGGCTCTCCCCGGTCGGTCACGGGGAATGCTGGCGGCACGGGATTTTGAGACGCCGGTGCCCCTTGACCGGTCATCGATGGTCGGTGAAGACGCCGCCCGAGCGGCCAGCGGCCGAGAGAGACGGTCCCCACAGGATTGGCGAGTTGGAAACGACTCCGGCCGATTGCCGGAGATCATCAGTTGACCCTCCTGAACCCCTTGGAGATTGAACGATGGCTCCCCCCTACAACATTCCGAAGCCCATGGCCAAGCCGATTCCGGTTGATCCCGGGCCCAAGCCCGATCCGAATTGGTGGAAACGGGTCCAAAAGAACCAGCCGACGCAAAGCCAGATAAACGCATGGACGGAGGTCCGCCATCTGGCCGACCTGCGCCTGAGCGCTTTCCAGGACAAGGTCCTGGCCCGATGTCACAGTTGGGAGATTGCCGCCCGCAACATCGGCTCGGCCTACGCCGGGGCGGCCAAGTGCTATAACGAAGCCATGGCCAAGCAAGACGCAATCGACGCCCTGGAGACCCAGGCCATCTTCTCGGTGCTGACCGTGGCCACGTCGGGCGCCTTTTCCTGGGTCAGTTCGGGCCTCGCGTTGGCCGAGGAATACCCGGAGCGCAGAGCGATCGTCGGCGCAATGGAAGGCGCCGCCGAAGCCGGCATCGGCGAGGGGTTCAGCGCCCTGGGCCCGATCGTCTTCTCCCAAACGAACCAGTCGGTGAGCATCAATCCGCAGAAATTCCAGAACGATCGGGAGAACGCCGTCAGCGAGGCGATCATCAAGGTCTATGACAGATTCGCCGCGATCAAGCTCGAGTGGGCGAAGTGGCCTCTCCAGTGGTGGAATGGCTACGATGAGAAGGCCCAGGGGGCCGAGTTCGACACCTGGCTGAGGCAAATGGACACCATGGCCGGCAAGGATGACCTCCCGTCGAACCAGGAGATGACCGACGAGCTGGAGCGGGGCATCTGGGCCAAATGGATGCCCTCGCTGAAAAAAGGCCGCTGGTACACGACCGCAAAGGACGACATGAAATTCAAGGAAGAGTACGAAGGCGTGGGCAGCGCGATCGAGGCCCGGCTCAAGGCGCTGGGCATCCTCGATATGGCGGACGTGACGATCCACTGGTACCAGCGCGCTAAGACGGAGGACCGGAAGCTGATCGACTGGGCGCAGAACTACAAGGTCAAGGACTTTCAGTCCATGAAGAGGAACAAATAGTACGCAGGCGGGTGGAGAGGGGCGACGTGAGGTCCGGGCGTTGCCCGCGCCTCCGGGAGGGCGCGCCTCAGTCCGAGCCAATCCTCATGCCGGCTCGTGAGGGAATCCGCGGCGTGGATTCTGGTCGCCGAGGACCTCGGCGCACCGAGCTGGGGGAGCGTGACCACCCGCCCACCACCGGGCAGCTCGCACTTGGGCTCCAGACCGGAGAGTGTCGCGTCGGTCGCGTTGACGACCGCCACGGCCCCCGGGGAGTCAACGGGCGCCCCGCACACGAGTCGGGCAGCGTGGCGTCTGCCGTCTCGATCTGAGGTGCGCGTCCTCGGGCACATCAGCGTGGCCGCAAGCCGGCCCTCGGTTCTCCCCGGTCGGTCACGGGGAATGCCGGCGGCACGGGACTTTGAGACGCCGGCAGCCCTTGACCCGTCATCGATGGTCGGTAAAGACCCCACCGAGCGGCCAGCGGCCGAGAGAGACGGTCCCCACCGGATTCCTCGACCGCTCAGGCCGCCGGTGACATCGTTCCTCCGCGAGCGGATCGCCGTCGCCGGCGCGGACCGGTGGCGTTGCCGGCCGAGGTCGAACCGATCGCGACTCGGGGGTCGCCGACGGATTCGCGTCCAACTCCCGGCGTACCACCTTCTAACCCCGCAACTCACACGGTGACGATCAACCTGGCCAAGCGCTACAAAGGACCGGTGCAGGTGACGGTAAACGCGGGACTTCCGAGTGCGGATGGCATGCCGACCAGCGCCGACGTGACCGATGTGGTCGCGTGAGTGAACATCTACAAGGGAGAGAAACCATGAATCACGTCATGATGCAGAATCGGCGACGGGGTTGGTTACGGGGGCTCCCGGGCGGTCCGGATCGCCGAACTCGCCACGGTCTGAGGCCCGTCGTGCTGGCGCTGGAGGATCGCCGGTTACTCGCGTCCCTCGCGGTGACCAACACCAATGCGTCCGGCTCCGGCTCGCTGGCGGCGGCGATCGCCACTGCCAACGGCAACGACCAGGCGAACTCCATCACCTTCCAGGGCTCGATCTGGAACACGCCGCAGACGATCACCCTGGGTGGCAGTGCGCTCGATCTGAGCGATACCGGCGGGATGCAGACGATCACAGGCCCCGCGGCGGGGGTGACGATCAGCGCCGGGGGCCACAGCGGTGTGTTCCAGATGAACGGTGGCGTCACCGCGACCCTCTCGGGCCTGACCATCACCCGCGGCTCCGCGGTCTACGGTGCGGGCCTATATAATTTAGGCACGGCGACGCTCACCAACTGTACCATCACCGGAAACTCTGCAACCTCCACCGGTGGTGGGGTTCGCAACTCAGGCACGGCGATTATCACCTACTGCACCATCACCGGAAACTCCGCATACTACGACGGAGGGATGCAAAACACTGGCGCGGGGACGGCGACGGTCACCAACTGCACCATAGCCGGAAACTCCGCGACCTCCATTGGCGGCGGGGTGGTGAACTATGGCAACAAAATGACGCTCACCAACTGCACCATCAGCGGAAACTCCGCAACAGCAGGCGGCGGGGTAGACAACTATATTGGCACGACGACGCTCACCAACTGCACCATCAGCGGAAACCAAGCAGTCCACGGCAGTGGGGTGTTCAACCATAGCACGGCGACACTCACCAACTGCACCATCAGCGGAAACTCCGCACAGTACGTCGGCAGCGGGGTGGACAACTATGGCATTGAGGTGACGCTCACCAACTGCACCATCAGCGGAAACTCCGCAGACGCAGGCGGCGGGGTGGAAACGCAGTTGGTACGGTGACGCTCACCAACTGCACCATCAGCGGAAACTCCGTAAACTTTTACGGCGGCGGGATGGACAACGATGGCACGGCGATTATCACCAACTGCACCATCAGCGGAAACTCCGCAAACCTCGGCGCCGGGGTGAACAACCTTGGCACGGCGACGCTCACCGACACGATCGTCGCCGGCAATACCGAGCCCTCATCGGCGGCCAGCGACATCGTTGGTACTGGCAGTGTCACGGGGAGCCATAACCTGATCGGCACCGGCGGCTCGAGCGGGCTCACCAACGGGCAAAACGGCAACATCGTCTTGACCAGCCTGAGCGGCCTGGGACTGGCTCCGCTGGGCAACTACGGCGGACCGACCCAGACCATGGCCCTGCTCCCCGGCAGCGCGGCCATCGGCAACGGCATCGCCGTCAGCGGCGTCACCACCGATCAGCGTGGCTTCGCGCTGGATAGCCCAATCGACATCGGCGCCTTCGAGTTTCATTCCAGCTACTCGCTGGTCGTGAAGACCACCAGCGACAGCGGCGGCGCCGGTCGGGGAGTTCGATCTCCGCGGGGCCATCGACCTGGCCAATGTCCTGACGAAAGCTCAGACGATCACGTTCGACCCGACCGTCTTCGCCACCCCCCAAACGATCCGGTTGACGGCGGGCCCGCTCGAGCTGAGCCAAACCAGCGGCCAGGAGTCGATCACGGGCTCTCAGGCGGGGGTGACGATCAGCGGTGGGGGCCACGGCGGTGTGTTCCAGGTGAACCGGGGCGTCACCGCGACCTTCTCGGGCCTGACCATCACCGACGGGTTCAGCACCCGCGGCGGCGGGGTGTACAACGAGGGCACTGCGACCCTCACTAACTGCACCATCAGCGGAAACTCTGCAAACTGGGGCGGCGGGGTGAACAACTTCATTTCCAGCACGTTGACGCTCACCAACTGCACGCTCAGCGGAAACTCCGCACTGGGGGGCGGCGGGATGGACGACTCTTTGTCCAGCACGGCCACGCTCACCAACTGCACCCTCAGCGGAAACTCCGCAAACGCAGGCGGCGGGATGGAAAACTATGGCACAGCCACGCTCACCAACTGCACCGTCAGCGGAAACCAAGCAAGCGACGGCGGCGGGGTGAACAACGATGTTACCGCGACGCTCACTGACACGATCGTCGGCGGCAATACCGGGCCCACATCGGCGGCCAGCGACATCGCTGGTACGGTCACGGGGAGTCATAACCTGATCGGCACCGGCGGCTCGGGCGGGCTCACCAACGGGCAAAACGGCAACATCGTCTTGACCAGTCTGAGCGGCCTGGGACTGGCTCCGCTGGGCTTCTACGGGGGCCCAACCCAGACCATGGCCCTGCTCCCCGGCAGCGCGGCCATCGGCAAGGGCATCGCCGTCAGCGGCGTCACCACCGACCAGCGCGGCTTCCCGCCCGACTCCCCCAATCCGGACATCGGCGCCTTCCAGATCAAACACGGCCTGGTGGTCAATACCACGATCGACGGCAACAGTGTGCCTTCGGATGAACTGAGCTTGCGCGACGCGGTCAACCTGGCCAATGTCCTGACGGGAGCCCAGACGATCACGTTCGACCCGACCGTCTTCGCCACCGCCCAAACGATCCGGTTGACGGCGGGCCCGCTCGAGCTGAGCGACACCGGCGGGACGCAGACGATCACGGGCCCCGCCGCGGGGGTGACGATCAGCGGCGGCGGCACGAGCGGGGTCTTCCTGGTCAATGCCGGCGCCACCGCGATCCTCTCGGGCCTGACCATCACTGGTGGCTCCGCGGTCAACGGCGGCGGGGTGAACAACGTTGGCACGGCGACACTCACCCACTGCACCATCACCGGTAACTCCGCTAACATCGGCGGTGGGGTGGCCAACGGTGGCACGTTGACGCTCAGCTACTGCACCATCAGGGGTAACTCCGCAAACGACGACGGCGGAGTGGAGAACATTGGCACGGCGACGCTCACCCACTGCACGATCAGTGGAAATTCCGCAAGCGCACGCGGCGGCGGGGTGGACAACACAGGGGGCACGGCGGCGCTCACCAACTGCACCCTCAGCGGAAACTCGGCCACCTCCGGCGGCGGGCTGTTCAACTACGGCACGACCACGCTCACCGACTGCACCCTCAGCGGAAACTCGGCCCGCTTCGGCGGCGGGTTGAACAACTTCGGCGGGGCGTACAACGGTGGCACCGCGACGCTCACCGACTGCACCCTCAGCGGAAACTCCGCATTCGAAGGCGGCGGCCTGTACGCTAATGCTGGCAAGATCACGCTGACCGGCGGCACCGTCTCCAGTAACACGGCTTACACCGGCGGCGGCATGTTCAACACGGCCTCGGGCTCGATCACGATCGATGGCTGCACCATCTCGGGCAACACGGCCTCTGGCGACACCGGCAGCGGCGGCGGGATCTTCAACGAAGCTTCGCTGAGCGTCACTAACAGCAAATTCGAGGCGAATCACTCCGCCGTCTACTTCGGCGGCGGCCTGGAAAACTACCACGGCACAACCACGCTGACCGACTGCACCTTCTCCAGTAACACGGCCACCGATGGCGGCGGCGCGTCCAACTTCGGCGGCTCCTTGACGGCCAATGGCTGCACCCTCAGCGGAAACTCCGCATTCAGCGGCGGCGGAGTGTACAACGGTGGCACGGGGACGGCGACACTCACCAACTGCACCATCAGCGGCAACTCCGCAACCTCCGTCGGCGGCGGGGTGTACAGCGTCGGCACGGCGACACTCACCAACTGCACCGTCAAAGGAAACTCCGCATCCTTCGGCGGCGGGGTGCAGAACACGGGCAAGGCGACGTTCACCAACTGCACTCTCAACGGAAACTCCGCGTTCAACGGCGGCGGCGGGGTGAACAACGGTGGCACGGGGACGGCGACGCTCACCGGCTGCATTATCAGCGGAAACTCCGCATCCTTCGGCGGCGGGGTAAACATCGGTGCCAAGGCGACGACGACGCTCACCAACTGCGCCCTCAGCGGAAACACCGCACAGACCGGTGGCGGGATGGAGATCTTCGGCACGGCGACGCTCACCAACTGCGCGATCAGCGGCAACTCCGCACTCATCGGCGGCGGGGTGTATAACGTGGGCACAGGGACGGCGACGCTCAACGACTCCACCCTCAACAACAACACCGCGGCCCAGGACGGCGGTTACTCTTCCGGCGGCGCCCTGTTCGATCTGGGCAAGGCGACGCTCACCAACTGCACCATCGCCGCCAACTCCGCGAGCGAGTCCGGTGGCGGCATCGAAGCCCAGGGCACAGTCACGGTCACCTTCAGCACCTTTTCCGGCAATCAGTCGATTTACGGCGGGGCCATCGACAACAATTTCGGTCGATACGCGGTGACCCTGGAGGACACGATTCTGGCCGGGGACTCGGCGAGCACCGGACCGGAGTTCTGCAACTCGGTGACATCCGCCGGGCATAACCTGGTCGCTGAGACCGACGGCAGTAGCGGATGGGTCAGCTCCGACCTTACCGGCACCGTGGCCCAGCCGCTCAACGCCCTGCTGGCCGCCCTGGGCAAGTACGGCGGGCCGACCCAGACCATAGCCCTGCTCCCCGGCAGCCCGGCCATCGGAACGGGCATCGCCGTCAGCGGAGTCACCACCGATCAGCGCGGCGTCACGCGTCCCAGCACGGGCGTCGACATCGGCGCCTTCCAGAGCCAGGGATTCACCCTGACTCCGATCAGTGGCAGCACGCCCCAGTCTGCATTGATCGACACCGCCTTCGCCAACGCGCTGGGGGTCACCGTCACGGCCAAGGATTCCCTGGAGCCGGTCGCCGGGGGCGTGATCGCGTTCGCTGCCCCGTCCAGCGGTGCCACGGCCAAACTCTCCGGCGCCACGGCCAAGATCGGGTCCAACGGCGTGGCCTCGGTCAATGCCACCGCCAACAACACGGCCGGTACCTATAGCGTCACCGCCTCGGCCGCGGGCGCCGCCGCGCCCGCGTCGTTCACCTTGACCAACACCGCGAGCCAGCAGGGCTCCTCGGGCCTGACCAATCACACGATCACTGACGGCACGGCCTCCGTCACCGTCTCGGGCACGGTCAAGCCGGGGACGCTCACGGTCCGATCGGCAGCGCAGGCGCTCCCGGCCGACCTCAACGGCAAGACCCCTGGCCAGACACCGGCCAGCACGGGCACCGAGTTCACCACCCAGGGATTGGTCAATGGCCACCCGGTTCCCCGGGTAATCTTGTCCAGCGCGGAATGGCGATCTCGGCGTCCGTGGCTGGCTGACGCGATGCGACTACGCCCCGCGCAGCAGTCGACAAAGGCCTTGGTCACGACGCGATCCCTGATGTCAACGTTCACCTGACGGTCAACCCGGCCAGACTGACGATCACGGCCGACAATCCGACATTGCCGGATCGGTCCTCATCCTGAGGGTCCAGCGCATTCGGAGCGCGAGCATCTGGCTTCCACATCGTCGGCCGCGCAAGAATAGCAGTAACCTCGGTGTCTCGGTTCAGCACCAGCGGTAACACCGGGATCGACCGCCTGCCGGGTCGCTTCCGAGTTGCGGTGGTGCTCTGTGATCTCGAGGGCCGCACCCACGAGCAAGCCGCGCGTCATCTGGGATGCGCGGTCGGAACGGTCAAGAGCCGCCTCGCCCGGGGAAGGAAAAGGCTGCGCACGGCGGACCGTGCGTCGGGGCGTGGCACCGGCGGCTGCGCTGGCGGCCGCATCCGCCGGCGGCGCCGCTCGAGCGGCTGTGCCGACAGGTTTGGCAGATGTCAACGGTCGTTTACGCGGCAACGGCGGGCGCCGTTCCCACATCGATCGCTGTCATTACCGAAGGAGTCCTGATATCCATGTTCCCAAGCAAGGTCAAACTCGTGATGACGGCCGCAGCGGTCGTGGCAGCCCTCGCGGCCGGTGCCGTCGCTCTCGCCCAATCGGGAATCGGTAGACCCAAGGATGGGACCGGCAAGCCTCAGCACGTCGGCTCGCCGAGCTGGACCTACCACATTCTGGTATCTCGCGACGGCGAGCCGCCGCGCAAGGTGGCGGTCGTCGCGCTGACCGGCGACACACCGATACGCGTCGACGCACCCGGCGCACTCATTCTCTTTCAGCCCAACCGCGACGGCGAGCCCGACCGCCAGACTGTCGCGGAAAGACGTGACGGGGACATCCGAGCCGAGGTCACGGCCGAGAAAACAGGCCGTTCTCCGGCAAGAGTTGCCGCAAACCGACCCATGGAGATTGTCGGTCCGTCAAGCCCGAATCAGATCGTAGCGAACCCCTCGGGTGCGCATTCCTCCCGATCTGAGAACGACCAGGAGCACCGTAAGATCGTGCTCACCAGCCCTAAGGCCATGGACGTCGCCATCACCCAGCGATATGTCTGCCGGATCCACTCGCAGCGCCACATCAACGTCCGTGCCTTGGACACCGGGTATCTCCAGGAGATCTCCATCAGGGAGGGCCAGGCGGTGAAGAAGGGCCAGTCGATGTTCAAGATCCTACCAGTTCTTTACGAGGCAAAGTGCGAAGCCGAGAAGGCCAAGGCCCTGCTCGCGCAACGGGAGTTCAATAACGCCGAGAGCTTGTCCAAGCAAAAAACGGCGGTCGTTTCTCCGAATGAGGTGCTACTGTTCCAGGCCAAACTGGCCGAGGCCCAGGCCATGCTGAAACTGGCGGAGGCCGAATTGAACTTTACCAACGTCAGAGCACCGTTCGACGGCATCGTCGACCGCCTGCACGAGCAAGTGGGCAGCCTGATCAAGGGCGACATCCTCACGACCTTGTCCGATAACAGAGTGATGTGGGTTTATTTCAACGTACCCGAGCGCGACTACCTCGAATACATGGCCCACCGGAAGCAGCGTGAGCAGGAGGACAGGATCGAACTCGTGCTGGCGGACCAGGACAAGTTTCCGTATCCTGGCAAGTTCGGCAACGGCGACGGTACGATCGACGGCCAATTCAACAACGAGAATGGGACCATCGCCTTCCGTGCAGATTTTCCGAACCCGGACGGCCTCCTGCGTCACGGTCAGACCGGCACCATCCTGATCCACCGACAGTTGCATGACGCCATTGTCATCCCGTTGCGGGCGACTTACGAGATGATGGGCAAGCGGTACGTCTATGTCGTCAACAAAGATGACGTGGTGCATCGGCGCGAGATCGTCGTCCAGCACGAAATGGATGACATCTATGTCATCAAGAGAGGAGTCGGTGTGGTTGACAGGATCGTTCTCGAGGGGATCCGACAGGTTCGCGACGGCGAGAAGGTGGGATACGAGTTTCGTTCCCCCGGCGAGGTGATTGGAAAACTCAAAACCCACGCAGAATAGCATCCGTTTGCCGAGGTTCTGGGGACACGATACCTCGTTGTCATAACCAGCGTTAATCAGCTTCGCCAGAGCGGGGCGGCCGGGCTGCCATCCGACACGCATGAGGAAAAAGGTCCCCTGTGCCTGGGGCTACGTTGGGAAACCCTCGACCTCGGCTCGAGAACGTAGGAACGTCGTCAAAGCGTCGGGCACCCTTCCGGTGACGACGGGCGGGGACCGATCGGGTCGGCGAGGGTACCGTGCGCCGGGAGGGTTACGGGGGACCGGGCCTGGCCGGCCGCCACCGAGCGACGGTACGACCGGGCGCTTACCCTCCGTCTGCGTGCGCGTCTTCCGCTCGAGGAGTTCTTCGAGGGCTTTCACGGCCTCGCGACAGGATCGGTGCCCGGGGCCGAGCTTCTTCAACAGGATCGCCTGCCCCTCGCGCAGCGCCCGTTCCGCCTCGGGATACTTCCCCGTTGCGGTGAGGCACTTCCCGAGGTTCACGAGGACATTCCCGCGGAACGAATGGTCTCCGGCCAGGCTCGTCTCCAGCCGGCTCAGGATCGCTTCGGAGCGTTTTCGTGATTCCTCATACAGGCCGAGGCTGAACAGGACGGCCGCGACCTGGTGTTCCGTCTGGAGCGTCGAAATGTGGTTGGCTCCCAGGACCTTCCGCCGCCGATCCAGGCACTCGGAAAAGCGGCCCAGCGCCTCCTCCCGGCGCCCCAGGTCCGCGCAGGCCAATGCATGATTATGTTTATATGTAAGAATATAAGGATCATATTATCAGACGGTCTGCCCCGCGATCCGCTCGGGCTCCTCGAAGAGCGGCAGCGATTGCGCCGACCGGCCCAAGTCTCGATACAGCAACCCGAGGTTATTCAGCGACACCTGCGTGAACTTGTACTCGTCCCCCCAGAGTTTCCGCCGCAATCTCAGCACATTTTCTTCAATCTCCAGGGCTTGATCGAGATTCCCCATGTGCCGGTAAAGGGTTCCGAGCTTGGAGTAAGTGTGAACGGTGTCCTCATGTTCCGGCCCGAGGACCTTCTGTTGCAGCTTGTAGGCGTTGATGAGCGCCCGCTCCGCGTTCGCGAATTCCTCCAGGTGTATGTAGACCTTGCCCAGTTGATCGAGCGACGTCATGGCGGTCGGGTGGACTTCCCCCAGTTCTGCGAGTGCGATCCGATGAGCCTCGGCGAAGAGGTCGCGGCTCCGCCCGTAGTTCCCGAGATTGAAGTAAACATCCCCGAGCGTGATGTGTACGCGAGCGTTGGCCTCCGGGGTCTTGATTTGATCCCTCAGCTCCCCCTTGTTGAGCTTCTCGGCCATGCGATCCACCGCCTCACGAAGCGTGATTTCGTGATTCGATTGGCCCGTCGGGGTCGCCTGGGTGAGGGCTTCCTCCAAGAACAATCGCGACTCTCTGGCCACGAGGGCCTGCTGCGTGGCGTCCTGGCGGGCGGCGCGCTCGCCGAGGGCGAAGATCGTCGACGCCGCGACGCCCAACGACAGCGCCAGGAAGACCGCCAGGGCCGCCGCCACCAGGACGCGATGACGACGGCGCCTCTCGGCGGCCCGGACCTCCTGGCGTTCGCGGGCCAGGCGCTCCTGCTGTAGCCGCTCCTGGACGCCGGCAAGATACCCCGCTACCGCCGCGGCCACATCGCCGCCGTCCACCGGGCGGTCCGCACGCTCTGGCGCCAGGCACTTCAGGGCCAGTCGGATCAGCCCCGAATCCGCCCCGCAGCCCTCCAGCCGGTGACCTCCTCCAGGCGGCCCTCGATCGCCCGGAGCCGGCCCGACATCGAGTCCGGGCCGATAAAGGGCGGCCGGCCGGTCAGGATCTCGCACAGGATGGCCCCCAGGCCGAACACATCCGAGCGTCGATTCACCTCCGCTTGAGGAGCACCTTGACGGCCAGGTCGCGGCCCAGGGCGACGTCGCGCCCCTTGAGGATGACCCCATGCCCCCGCGGGCGATCTCGCCGAACAGATGGAGCCGCACCGGTGCATCGTCGACCGCGGTCATGCCGGGCGAGCCCGGCCAGGCCATCGGCCCGTCCGGGCCTCCTGGCTCGATGGTGCTTACCACGACCCGGGGTATCACGTCCAGCGATGCGGTCGCGGCCCGCGTGACCACGGCATCCCCCTGGGCTCCGTCGGTATCCGGGAGCCAACGACCCGGCAGGCTGCCGAGCAGGCGGTCCAGCGCCCGCTGGCAGGCCGGGCAGCCGCCGATATGATCGTCGATCCGCTCGGCGTCCGCGCCGGCGAGCCGGTCCTGAAGGAAGTCCCGCAGGGCCGATTCATCTGGGCAGGCTTGGGGAAGCGTCATCGCGGCACTCCTGGATCACCATCCGCTTGATGCGATCGGCCGCCTTGTAAACCGCGCCGACGGTGAGGCCCAGCTCCGTGGCGACTTCCGCGGCCGGCCGCCGCTCGAGCATCCGCTGGCAGAAGGCGGCCCAGCTCGCCGGCTCCACCCTGGCGCGGACCCGTTCGAGCACTTCGGCCTCCCACGCCGCCGTCCGGCGCTCGACGGCGACGCTCAGCTCCTCCACGGCCTCGGGGCCCGGGAGGTCACCCAACCGCTCCAGGGCGGTCGAGCCGCCCACCCCCCCGGGCTCGGGTCGGCGCCGCTGGCGCCGCCGGCGGTCGGCCAGGACGTGACGAACCACCGTCTTCAGCCAGCTCCGAAATCGCCCGCGATCCGGTTTGTGCTCGTGGCGTGGCAAGGCCTCGAGCAACTTGATCAGGATCTCCTGGGTCAGGTCCTCGGCGGCATGGAGGTCGAGGCCGTAGCGCCGGCCCCAGCCAAGGATCACGTCCCGGTAGCCGGCCTGGAACACGGCCCAGGCATCCTCGCGGCGGCCCTCTTCGCCCAGGGCCTGGAGCAACGACAGGTGCGTCGATGGGATGCTCATGAGGAGATCCTCCGGACGAATCGGCGCGGTTCCTCCCCGGCTTCAGTGCGTCGAGGGCGGAACCTCAAGCGATTAGGGCCGACGGCACGGCGAGATCGCCCGAAAACTCATCGGCGTCGGGCTGGCCTGTCGGGTGCCGCGCAGCCCCTCCGCGCGTCCTGGGGCATCCTTTCACGCCGATCGCTGGCCCAGACGTGCGCGCCTGGGAAGTCGCGGAGAGGAGTCCGCACGCACGGTTGCCTCGGGCTCGGAATCACCATGGAGCGATATTTTAACAACGTCGCCTGATCACCGCGAGAGGGGGCCGGCCCGTCGCGATAGGTCATCCGGCGTAGAGTTCGCACGCGCCATGCCGCGTTGCGCCGCTTCGCTCTGATCGACCGACGCACCTACGAAGTATACTCGCGGCTCGATGCCATTCTATACGTTTGTCACCCTTAAGTTGTGGGCAGTTACACAGAATAACCAGAAGTATAAATAGCTAAATATTTTATTTATTATATTGACGACGATGAATCGAAGATTCGGTTGACACACCTGTTCCTTCACCTGTTAGCAGGTGCACGGCCCTCGAGCGTTTCACGCTGGGTTCGTGCCTGCGCCACACCAGCGCCGTGGTGTGTAAGTCATTCGTGAAGCGTCTAGCCCTTGATCACGCCCACGGGCCGGAGCCGGGCGACCTTCTTGGAGATGCCGACCTTGTCCACGACATCCACCACATGATCGACATCCTTGTAAGCGGCGGGCTGTTCCTCAGCAAGACCCTTGTGGCCTCGGGCGCGGGCGATGATGCCGATGGCGTCGAGTTCCCGGTCGATCCGCCGCCCCGCCGCCAGCTTGACCGCCGCGGTGCGGCTCATCAACCGCCCGGCGCCGTGGCAGGTCGTGCCAAACGAGTGTTCCATACTGCCCTGCTGGCCGACCAGCACCCAACTCGCCGTGCCCATGCTTCCGGGGATGATGACCGGCTGACCGATCGCTTTGTAGGGCAGCGGGACCTCGGGATGGCCCGGAGGGAATGCCCGCGTCGCCCCTTTGCGATGGACGCAGACCTGCTTCGACACTCCGTGGCCGACGGCGTGCTCCTCGAACTTGGCGATGTTGTGGGCGACGTCATAGACCAGCTCCATGCCCAGCTCTTCCCAGGATTTGCCGAAGACCTGCGCGAAGACCTCGCGCGCCTGGTGAGCCAGGAGCTGCCGGTTGCACCAGGCGAAGTTAGCCGCCGCGCACATCGCACCCAGGTACGTCTGACCCTCGGGGCTCCGCACCGGTGCGCAGGCGAGCTGCCAGTCGGGTAGCTCGAAGCCATACCGCTTCGGGGCATTCTTGAACGTCCCCAGGTAGTCGTCGCAGACCTGGTATCCCAGCCCACGAGAGCCGGAGTGGATCAACACCGTGATCTGCCCTTCGCGCAGGCCCATCACCGCGGCGGCGACCGGGTCGAGCACGCGATCAACGACCTGGACCTCGAGGAAATGGTTGCCTGAGCCGAGCGTCCCACACTGATCGTAGCCTCGTGTGATGGCGCGATCGCTGACCCGCGACGGATCGGCGCCGTCGAGACGGCCGCCGGCCTCGGTGAAATCAAGGTCGCGCTCGGTGCCATAACCCTCACTCACCACATAGGCCGATCCCTGCTCCATCAGCCGGGTCAGCTTGGGCTTGTCGAAGAGGTACTTCCCACTCTGACCCACGCCGGTGGGGATGTCGCGGAAGAGCTGTTCCACCAGTGGCCTGATGCGGTCCTTCGCCTCGCTCCACTGAAGCTCGGTCCGCAGCAGCCGGACGCCGCAGTTGATGTCGTAGCCGACCCCGCCCGGCGAGATGACTCCCCCTTCCTCCGGGTCGGTCGCCGCCACGCCGCCGATGCAGAAGCCGTATCCCCAGTGAATGTCCGGCATGGCGAGGCTGGCCATCTGGATGCCTGGGAGCGTGGCCACGTTCGCAACCTGTTCGGGCCCCTGGTCCTTCTTGATCTGCTCGATCAGGGTCTCGTCGGCGAAGATGATGCCGTCAACCCGCATGTCCGGGCGATAACTCTTCGGGATTCGCCACTGACACGGGCCGACTGGTTCCAGCGGCCCGGTGTATCCACCCTTTTGACTCATCGGTTTCGACTCCTGACTGGGTCCGGCACGTCGCTCGAGGTTTCTTCCCATGATAACCAGAGCGCAACACCAAAGCGCGGGCACGGGTTCACGGATCAGGAGGCGGTGTCCTTGCCGGGTCTTGGAGAAGCAACTATCATGCAATGATCCTGGAAACCATCCGAGCCTTTTCGGAAGGAGCACAGTCATGCCAGCCCGAGGAGTCATCGGAGTGGGACGATTCCACGTCGAGCTTGAGGTTGCCAACTACGGGGACTTGGCCCTCACCCAGCGCGGCTTGATGCCGCCGGACCAGGTTCGCCGTGAGAAGATCCAGGGCATGGTCGATACCGGGGCGATGCAATTGGTGCTGCCCGAGGCCGTCGTGAAACGGCTGGGCCTGACTCTGGGCGAACCAGTCCAGGTTCGCTATGCCGACGGCCGCAAGGCCCGCCGCCGGAGGGTCACGGGGGTCTCCGTCCAGCTCCTGGGACGCGACGGCGTGTTCACGGCCATCAGAGAACCGAAACGCGAGAAGCGCGCTCGTGGGAGCGATCGTGCTCGAGGACCTCGACCTGCTGGTCGATTGCGTGACCCAGAAGGTCATCCCCCGCGATCCAAGCGGCGCAATCTACGAGATCGAATGAACCCCCGGTTTCGGATAGCGAGAAGATCTTCCCAAGTCCCCGAGGCTGGCCCCGCAGCGCCAGAGGGACCTTCGTCAACGGCTATAATGGATGTCGCTTGGGTCGCCGACCATTGAGAGATGAGTCCATCCCGGCTCTTGCATTTTTTGTCCTTTCTTGATCTGACGATTTTTTTTCTTGACAGGACGTGAGTTGCCTCACATCTTAACAAGAGTGTCGATATTAGGCTGCGGATGCCAAAGCTGTCACGATTCCTGATCGTCGGGTCGCCCTGCATAAGGGACCTGGCTCATGGCGCCACGCTATGCGCATTGCATCGACATTTCTCGGTGCTTCCCGCGTCGTCGCCATAGTCTGGTGGCTGACTCCTACCGACATTCTTCTCGGATCGCACTGGTCGAATTCGACCAGCGGCAACCAGAGCCGCTCCCAAATAGGGAGGTAGTTTCGCACCTGATCCTAATACCGCCGGGAGGGAAGCGCGATGACAACCGATAGAATACGAGGGATCCAAGCCGCTGCCGCGCGCTGGTCGTCGGCCTGATTGCAGCGACCGCGTTGGGAGGTTCCTGCCTGGTGTCGCAGGACACGTCCGTCGAAAGTGTCTGGTATTCCCAAAATAACGCCTATGTGCAGGATGTCCAATGGAAATGGACTGAAACCCTCGCGTGCTCAAGCGGTACGAACTACCCGAACATCTGCCACGCATGCCCCTCGGCGATTTGGTGGCAGTGGAACGGCACGGTCTGGGTCCAGGGATGGACTTGGTCCCTCAGTGGAGGTGCGTCGTGGCAACCACAGTGCGGTGCGACAGTGCCCTTCACCGTGGGTTATCTTGACCTACTCTATTGGCCCGCGGGGTACTACGACCTCGAACACATCGTCTGGGGCAATAGCGTTTGCGGGACTCAGATTGTCGATTCTAATCATTACGTCACGATTACCAATCCCTAACGAGGGGAGCCAATCATGCGTGCGAAGCTGGCGAGGAAGTGGGTTGTCGGCATGGTGCTGTTGCTGGGCTTGATTACCGTGGCCGGCGGCTGGGCGGCGAAGCGACACCGCACCACCCCCAATTGGCGAAAGGCCCCTGACCTGACCCCGAGCCTGAGCGTGAAGGCCAGCTCGCCTGCGTCTGGCGTGATCGCCTTCCAGGCCGCTGGCACCGTGACTCATCCCTTCCGCAACCCGGTCCTCGGCTGGCGGGTCGTCGTGACTCGCATCGGCGATGTCGGAGAAGCCGGTGTGGCGTTCCGCGAGGAATACTGGGACCAGCGGCATACAACCCGCGCCCGCAAGGGCGTCGAGGCCCGGCCAGCGCTCGACGAGCGGGTGCCATTCCGCGTACCTGCCGGTACGTATCACGTGTTCGTATCCTTACGCGAGGATGCTGGCGAGGTCTCGGCGTTCGGGGACGCTCTCGACACGTCGCACAACGTGGCCGGTTTATCAACATATGTTGATGTGAAGTGACCAACGACACCGGGGCCGACCGGTTTACCCCGTCGGCGCGACGTTACTCAGCGCCCGGGCCAGCACCTGTCCTGTCGGCGTGGCAGACCGGGCGACGTCTTCCGGCGTTCCCTCCGCGACGACCCGGCCGCCATCTGCTCCCGAGCCCAGTCCGAGGTCGATGATCCAATCGGCGAAGAGCATGAGCGCCGAGCTATGCGTGATCGCGATCACCGAATGGCCGCGATCGACCAGAGCGTTCAGGGCCTCGAGCAGCTTCAGGATATCGAGGGGGTGTAGGCCGGCGGTTGGCTCGTCGAGGAGGAAGAGGGTGTGCGGGGCCGCCGAAGCACGGCGGAGCGCGGCCAGTGATCGGCCCAGGAAGCTCGCCAGCTTCAGCCGCTGCGCCTCGCCTCCCGAGAGCGTCGACGCTGGCTGGCCCAGCTTCAGGTAATCCAGTCCGATGTCGAGCATCGGACGGAGCCGGGCCTGGATCCTCGGCCGATGTCGGAAGAACGCAAACGCCTCCCGCGCCGTCAGGTCGAGGACCTCGGCGATATTCCGGCCGCGGTAGGTGACCTCGAGGATCTCGGGACGATAGCGCGTGCCCCGACATTCCGGGCATCGGATCATTACGTCGGGGAGGAACTGCATGTCGATGGTCTGGAAACCATCACCCTGGCACGCGTTACAGCGTCCTCCTTCGACGTTGAAGCTGAACTTCCCCGCATCGTAGTTCCGCAGCTTCGCTTCGTGGGTCGCGGCGAAGGTCTTGCGGATCTCGTCGAAGATCTTGAGGGACGTCACCGGGTTCGACCGGGCGGACCGCGCCAGCGGTGATTGATCCAGGAAGACGGCCTCGGCGAGATGCTCGGTTCCGGTCAAGTCGTCGTAGGGCCCCGCGATCCCCGCCTCGCCGGTCATCTTATCTCGGAGCGCAGGGTACAGCGTCTCCGCGATGAGCGTGCTCTTGCCCGCTCCGCTGACGCCGGTCACGGTGCAGAGGACACCCAGCGGGAAGGTCACGTCGATCGACTGGAGGTTGTTGCCGCGGGCACCGGTCAGCGTGACCGCTCGTCGTGTGATCGGGCGCCGGGATACGGGGATGGGCGACCGCTTCCGATCGCTCAGGAAGTCGGCGGTCGCCGATCCCTCCGCGCTCGCGAAGTTCGTGATCGGGCCGGAGAAAACCAGACGGCCCCCGGACTCGCCGGCCCCGGGTCCCAGGTCCACCACATGATCCGACGCGCGGATCACCTCGGCGTCATGCTCGACGACCACCAACGTATTGCCGCGGTCGCGAAGCCGTTGAAGAGCCGATGTCAGGCGGCCGATCTCGTGGGGATGGAGTCCGATCGTGGGCTCGTCGAGTACGTAGAGCGTGTTGACCAGTCCCGAGCCCAGCGCCTTGGTCAGGACGACCCGCTGGAGCTCCCCCCGGAAAGGCTGCGCGCCGCACGGTCGAGGGTCAGGTAATCCAGCCCGATCTCCGCGAGGTAGTCCAGGCGATTCTCGACCTGGACGAGAAGCCCGGCGGCCACCGGCTGACGTCGCATCGCATCGAGGCCGGACAGAAAGGCTCGGGTTTCGCGGATCGTCATCGCCGACAGCTCAGCGATGTTCCGGCCCGCGAGCCGGACGGCCAGTGCCTCGGGACGCAGCCGCGCCCCATGGCAGGCCGGACACCTCTGAGATCGCCTCCACCGGCTAAGAAAGACCCGGACGTGCGGCTTATACGCCTGGCGCTCGAGTGCTCGCGCGAAGCCCTTCAGTCCTGTGAACCCCGTCTCCGGGACTCCCTCGACGAGCCTCCGAAGTGATTCGGGCGCAAGCTGTCGAAAGGGGACGTCAACCGGGATGTCGATCCGGGGCTCGGCGTCGAGCAATTCCTGGAGATAGCCCCGATAACCGGGCGTCGACCAGGGCGCGATCGCGCCCTCGCGAATCGTCTTCGAATCGTCCGGCACGATCCGGGCCAGGTCGAGCTCGGTCGTCTGGCCCAGTCCCTCACAGATCCGGCAAGCTCCCAGCGAGCCGTTGAACCGGAACAGGTTCGGTTGCGGTTCGAGATGGTCGGTCCCGCATCGGCTGCAACGCCAGCCGCGGAGGTAGGTCGAACGCTTGACCGCCGACGAGGACTCGGCAACGGCCCAGCCCTTTGACGAAGGCGGATTCGATCGAATCGGTGCGGCGCTCGGGCGGGTCCTTCCCCCGAACCAGCCGATCCACGATCACGTCAACTGAGGAGTCCTCAGGGAGCGTCACGTTTGGATCATCGAGTCGGACGACCTGCCCGGCCCAGGTCACGCGTGCGAACCCCTGAGCGCGGAGCGATTGCCCGAGCACCGTGCGATCGGTCTCCGGACGGAGATCGAGCGGAAAGGCGATCTCGTAGCGCGTCCCATCGGGCATCGCGTCTATGGCTCGCGAGACGGTCGACGGCGTGGCCGGGCTCACCGGCTCGCCGCATCGTCGGCAGACCACGTCCCCGGCTCGTGCGTAGAGGAGCCCGAGTGCGTCGTGGATTTCGGTGATGGTGCCAACCGTGCTGCGGCCGGAATGCCGTCCATGGGACGGCACCACCGCAATGGCCGGAGGGATCCCCTCGATCCGGTCCGCATCCGGCTTGTCCAGCTTCTCGAGGAACTGTCGCGTATAAGCCGAGAACGTCTCGACGTAGCGACGTTGTCCCTCCGCGTAGATCGTGTCGATCGCCAACGAACTCTTGCCGGAGCCGCTGACACCCGTCACGACGATCCAACGATTCAAAGGCAGATCGAGGTCGATCCCCTTGAGGTTGTGAGTGCGAAGCCCACGAAGCCTCATGTGGCGAGTGGCGAGTGGCGAGTGGCGAGTGGCAAGACAAGACAAATGCATCTCTCCTCTTGCCACTGGCCACGACGACGCCACTCGCCACTCACTGGCCGTTCAAGGACCGGATCGCCGCAGCGTGAAGCCGGTCATGAGGAAACCGTCATCATCCATGAGGCTATAGCTGCCGGCTACTGACAGGTACTTGGCAATCACGGAGAACTCGGGGAGTTTCTCGGTTGCGAAGACCTTTCCGACAGGGGGCAGCTGTTGTCGCCGTGGTCCACCGGGACCGCCCAGCGCCTGTCGGAGCGCCTTGTCGAATTGACCGCTCTTGACGAGTTCATAGGTAAGCCGAGCGGACTCATCGTACCGGACGAACGTCATCCCGCTGACGCGCTCGGGAACCTCTTTGACGATCGATTGGAACCCGGCGTTATCGATCAGGGTCGCGTTGCCCGGCCGGAGCACCTGCTCGAGCAAGGTCGTATCGCTGGTCACGAAGAACGTGTCCTTGGCGACCGCGAAGCTGATCGACTTGATCTGCGCGTTGCCACCGTTGGGGTTGGGCATATTCGGCATATCGATGTCGTAGATCGTGGTGCCCTGGAACTCCCGCTTGTGAGGGGCGGCCTGCGCGATCTGGAAGAGCCGGTTGACCGTGTTCTGGAACGCCTTGGCATCCTCCAGGGCGATACCCAGGAGCATACGCTGGCTGTCCTCCTTGATCGGCTTCTTGAAGTCGCTGACCAGGGTGATTCGATTGCCGAGCGGTCCGAAGAAATCTTTCTGGAAGTCGAGTGGTTGGCCGCCGTTGGGACCGACCAACTGTTGCTGGAGGATGTTGAGCATCCCGGGCTGGAAGTTGTTGACGACTTCGTTGATCGCTTCGAAGGCGTTGTCGAGGTCCCAGCTCATGGTCTGGTAGGAGGCAACGGTCGCGGGGACCCAGGCCTCGGGCCGCAGCGCCGCCGGAGGGAACGAGAAGATCTTGAGCAAACCCTGAACCGGTTTGGGTGCGAGGAAGAAGGTCTTGCTGAGGCTGTCGTAGTTCCCGGTGTCCAGCGTGAAGCAGCCACCGATCGACTTGAGGCCCTTGAGGCCGAGCGTCTCGACCAGAACCTCGCTTTGCTGGGCTTGGCCGTCGTTCCCCCGCGCGCTGGCCTTGATCAGCAACTGGACGAGCTTCGAGAGGTCGAGGAACCAGATCACCTGGCTCTTGGCGGAATCGGTCTTGGCCTGGGTCTTGGCAAAAGCTTCGTTGGCGGCCAGCGAGTTGTCGCGTCCTTCGCGATGCGCGGTCAAGTCCTTGACAACCTCAACGTCGCTGCCGAAGAAAAAGAGGCCCTCGGACTGGGTCCAGACCACCGGGGGACGCGGCGGTGACTTGTCCTCATTCTTCTCTTTTTCCTTCTCCTTCTCCTCCTTCTGGGGGACCTGGAGCACATGCAGCGTCAATCCGTTGAAGGCCTCCTGAGAGACCTTGACCCCGGACTCCTCGGCCTGCTTGGTCGCCCGGGTCAGGACGTCGGCCATCTTATCCTTGTTGTCACCCGCGTCGGCAAGGACCGCCAGGGCGATGGGCAGTTTGGGATCGTCGCGCGTCAGGGCGGCGATCGCCACCGAGCCTTGCGGCAGTTCCAGGAGTTCCTTCAGGGACAGACCCACGCGCTCTTTGAGCGCCTTGGTCGCATCCTCGATCTTCTGGACCAAGTCGTCCTTGAAGTCCTTCATGGCCGGGTCGTTCCAGAGCTGACCGTAGTGGCTGCCGCGGAACGATTCGCGGAGGCTCTTGACGTCATTCAACTTGAGCAAAAAAACCGTGGATTCGGGCAAGACGCGTTCCGGGGGTGCGGCCGCCTGTGCGGTTGGGGGCGGCAGGGCCGTCCCGCCGAACAGTCCCAGCCATCCGATCAGGGCCAGGCGACGAATCGCCCGCTTCGCCGTATCCATCAGAGGACACTCCATGGGTTCGAGGCACCCTCAGCTCACCGGCGGAGGGACGGATTAATCTGGCCACCGACTCCCTGGCCGGGGCTGCTCACCTGACACCAAGCTCCGAGCCTGGCTCATCGCCGGCGGTGACCGGCATGCCTTGCGATCCCTCAACCGAAACTGCGTCTGGAAGCGAGGTCCGAGACGGCTAGCGAACCGCCTCGTTTCGGCCGTCCTTCCGGGACGACTCACCGGCGGGCTTCGTCGGCGACTGGGTGCGGCCGGGGCGATCCTTCAGGCCCTGGGGCTGGCTCGCAACGAGCCGGCGCGGTGGGTCGAACATACCGATAGCCGCTATTGGGGTTGGCTTTGTCGAACGAGAATGCCTCGCGATGACGGAGGAATTGCTTGACGTAAGTGACCGGGATCGCGAAGCCCAGGTTATCGGCCATGGATGCATGAGCCCCGCGACTGTTGACACCAACCACTTCGCCCCGGTGATTGAACAGCGGGCCGCCCGAGTTCCCCGGGTTGATCGCCGCGTCGGTCTGAAGGAAGATCTGGCCCTCGATATCCCGGCTCCGATTGCTCACTCCCCCCTGGGTGACCGTCCGCTCCAGTCCCAAGGGGTTGCCGACCGCAAAGACTGAATCGCCGACGTTGACGTCGTTATCATTACCCAGGACGACATGCGTGGGTTTCAGGTCAGAGGGCAGCGGGAGCTTCAGGAGCGCCAGATCGAAGAAGGGGTTCAAGGCGATGATCTCGACGTCCTCGATACGCCGCCGCGCCAGCCCGTCCTGCGCGTTCATGTACAGGATCGCCGAGACCCGAGTCTCCCCCTGGATGACGTGCACATTGGTGATGGCGAATCCGTCCTTGTTGATGAGGAAACCGGAGCCCTTGCCGGAAGGCGTCTCGATCGCGATCACGGCCTCGCCGTATTTGTTCACCAGGTCCCGGACGCTGGCGGGTTTCAAGACTCCTGTCGTGTAGAAGCCGGAGGAATCGACCTCGGCGATCCGCGCCGGCCCCCGGGACCCCGAATCCGCCTCCTCGATCTTGGCGCGACGGAGCACTTGATCCCGCGGGATCCGTAGCAGATCATATCCCAGATCGACGTACAGGGCGGTTGCCTTCTCGGCGACGACCTCGCCGGTGACGCGCTGCCCGTCCTTGAGAAACACCGTCTCAAAACCCGCCGCGACCGCGATCCGGCTCGCCAGTAGGCCCAAGACGCCAATCGCTGCAACGTTGCAAAATGTACGCACGTACAAGCCCATCCTTCCGGCTCAGGCGAGACACGGTCCCCAGCTTCGTGTGCAATCCCCTCCATTGTAAAAACCGTTTCATTCCTTTCAACCCTGGCTCTCACGTTCTCACCACCATCTCACCCGACCGGCCCAATTTGTTTATCGCCTCGGCGTCGTATGCCGAGGTAAAATGGAACGAGTGATGGACTCAGAGGGGGTCGAGAACACCGGTCAAGCCCCCAGGACTGGGGGGAAATGATTCTCGGCTTGACGATTCCGGCACATCCCGACTAATAATGAAGAGGTAGAGCCGAAATCGTTCCTCACCTCTTATCACTTTCGGCTTCTCGGCTCATTGTCCGACCACCCAACTCATCCGCTCACCCAAGCGTGGGGAGATGTTCCAGTGTCCAGATCTATCTGGGAGGTGGGTTTCCGGCCCACCGCAATTCTCACTCGATCGGTTCTCTCGGCTGTCGTGGGGCTCAGCTTGGCCGCGCATGCGTGCATGGCTCAGGATGCCCCGAACAAGTTCGCTAAACCGCAGGACGCGGATCGGCCGGGCCCGGTTCCCGAATTCAAGCTTGATCGAATCTTGACCACGGTCCCGGTGGCCCACGACCGTCCGGCGTACAACGTGGAGATGGTCAACGCGTCGTTACTGCCCAGGGACAAGCAAGGGATCTGGGTGCTGGATTTCGCGTTCAAGAAGCTCCGAATCGTCACGGTTGACATTCCGGGCAAGGGTCGTCGAACAGGTCCATTACCTGTACTACAAAGTGATCAACCGCACGGGCAAACCGCAGATGTTCGTCCCCCAGTTCATCATGGTGAACACGAAGACGGGCCAGAAGTTCGAGGACAACGTCGTGCCCCAGGCGATCCCCGTGATCCGGTCCCGCGAGGATGAGGCGATCCCCGTGCTGGGTGCCGTCGATGTCGTTGGCATGATCCCTCCGAGCACCAAGCGCAACGTCGATGATGTCGTCTTCGGCGTGGCGGTCTGGGAAAAATGGGATCCTAAGGCCGATCGCTTCAGCATCTATGTCCGAGGTCTCTCCGACGGGTACAAGGAAGTTCCCTCCGAGAGCGGCGGCAAGCCAGTCGCACGTTACAAGACTCTGAGGATCGATTTCATTCGTCGTGGCGACGAGTTCAACCTCAGCGAGCACGAGATCGAGCTGGATAACCCTCGTTATGAGTGGGTGTACTGGTGAACGAGTTGGTGGCAAGTGGCAAGAGAATACAAAGAGACCTCGGCGATCACCACCGCACCGTCTGGGGGCGGTGGCTTTGACCCCTTCCCAGAGTCCCGACTCCGGACTGGCGGGACGTCCGGATCCGGCCTGGGTTCTGGGCGGGGCCGGCTGTGAGCAGGGCTGCACTTGCCGAGAAGCGTGGCACGATTTGGCACTCGTTGTCAACTTTTGGCCGCGGCTCCCTCTTCGATCCCCATGGCCCCCAGCGAGTTCGGGCCGAGTCCCCAAATCGCTGTTCCGGGCCCGGCCGCACGCGGCACAGCCCCGTGGCTCGCAGCCATAGTTTCCGGTCGGTGACGGTCACACATGGTCCATATTATTCAGTATGCCACAGGTTTTATGATCCGTTAATGCACCTATCGCGGATTCCGGGGCGATTGGCTCCGGAACTCTCGACCACAGAGGGAGATGAAAAAATCCAAAAATTCGGAAGACTGGGTTGCTCGAATGACCAATTTGGCCCGAACTGAGGGGGAAGCGGCGCGGGTCGGATCGTCGCACTCCCCAGGTATCCCGCACCCGCCGCGCTGAGATCGGTGGTGGTCAACGCGGAGTCTCAATACAAAGGCATTCTTCTTGGGTTGCCATGTGTCACTGGCCACGACGATTCGAGTAGCGGATCGGATCCACGAGTCCGAGTCGTTCGAAGGCGGTGAGGCGAATCCGGCAGGCGTCGCAACGCCCGCAGGCCAGGCCATCGGGGGTCGGATCGTAGCAACTGTGGGTCAAGCCATAATCGACGCCCAGAATCCGCCCGCGCTCGATGATCTGCTCCTTGGTGAGGGTCAACAGGGGCGCGTGGATGCGGAAGCAACCCGTGCCTTCGACCCCCGCCCGGGTGGCCAGGTTCGCCAGGGCCTCGAAGGACCGGAGGAAGTCCGGCCGGCAGTCGGGATAACCCGAATAGTCGACGCAGTTTACCCCGATGAAGATGTCGAATGCGCCGAGAGTCTCGGCCCAGGCCAGGGCCAGGGAGAGGAAGACCGTGTTGCGAGCGGGTACATAAGTCATCGGGATTCCTTGGGCGATCGTTTCTTCTGAACGGTCCTTCGGGACATCCAGATTCGCGGTGAGGGCGCTACCGCCAAAACTGCGCAGGTCGATTTCGAGCTCGACGTGGCGCACGACGCCGAGGGCGCGCGCCGACTTCGCGCACGGCTTCCAGCTCGATCGCGTGGCGCTGTCCATATCGCACCGTCAGGGCGTTGAGCACATAGCCGGCAGCCCTGGCCTCGGCCAGCGCCGTGGCGCTATCCAGTCCTCCACTCAGGAGGACGACCGCAGGGGCCGCTTCCGTCATCGCGGGTCCTCTGGCAACAGCCGGGATCGACCAGCCCGATCGGCGGTCCCGTCACCGCGACGGAACCGGTCTTGCCGAAGCTTCCGAAGTTCCGCTATCCTCGTCAATGAGAATCGAATTGACAACCTGTGGCGTGCCCGGAGCGAGTCCAACCCGGATCCTCGCCGCGGACCGGACCGCTGGACTTCCTCTTTCGCAGTCATCAGGACCGAGATTCATGGCTCACAAAAAAGGACAAGGCTCGAGCCGCAACGGTCGCGACTCGAACCCCAAGATGCTGGGAATCAAGCTTTTCGGAGGCCAGAGAGCCAAGCCCGGCAGCATCCTCTGCCGGCAGAACGGCACCAAGTGGCACCCGGGCAAGAACGTCGGCGTCGGCCGCGACTGGACCATCTACTCGCTGATCGAGGGGACCGTCACGTTCGATCAGAACGGACGGCGGATCAACGTCCTGCCGCTCCAGAACTAACGGCATGTTCGTCAACCGAGTGACCATTTATGTTTGCGGGGGAGCCGGAGGCGACGGCTGCATGAGCTTCCGTCGGGAGAAGTATGCGCCTCGGGGCGGGCCGAATGGCGGCGACGGCGGCCGAGGCGGTCACGTGGTGATCCGGGCGACAGAGGGTCACACCAACCTTGCGCACCTTTCCCATCAGCGGCACTGGCGGGCGCCTCGGGGCGACCACGGCGAGGGTTCCGATCGATTCGGTCGCGGGGGCGAGGATCTCGTGATCGAAGTCCCCGCGGGAACCTTGATCCGCGACCGCGACCGTGGTCACGTACTCCGCGACCTCAAGGCTCCGGGCGATGAAGTGATCGTGGGGCGGGGTGGCCGTGGAGGTCACGGCAACGCTCACTTCAAGTCGTCGACCAACCGGGCTCCTCGACAGTGCGAGAAGGGACATCCCGGCGAAGAGCACTGGATCATCCTGGAGTTGAAGGTCATCGCCGACGTCGGTTTGATCGGACTGCCCAACGCGGGCAAATCCACCCTGCTGTCCCGCATCTCCCGCGCACATCCCGAGATCGCCGACTATCCGTTCACGACCAAGTACCCCAACCTGGGAACCGTGGTCGCGGAAGACCAGAATTTCGTCGTGGCCGATATTCCCGGTTTGATCGAGGGGGCACACTCCGGTCACGGACTGGGCCACGAGTTCCTCCGTCACGTCGAGCGGACCTATCTCCTCGTGCACCTCGTGGAGGCGGTGCCGCTGGATGGTTCCGACCCGCTCCACAATTACCAGACCATCCGGAACGAGCTGGCTCAGTACAGCAAGACCTTGGCCGAGCGGCCCGAGTTGCTGGTCGTCACCAAGATGGACGTCACCGGCGCCGATGAGGCCCGACGGAGGATCGAGCGCGAGCTGAACCGGGACGTGCCGGGGATCTCGGCCGTCACCGGTCAGGGAATTCCCCAGCTTCTCCATCGAATCGTCGAGCGGCTGCGGGAACAGCCGAAATCGCCGGACGGGCCGAGGAGCGCACCGATGACGGACCCCTCCGAGCCACCGGCTGCGGCCTCGGCGGCGGCCGGAGCCCGCTCCCGCGCCGGTCCCCACACCGCTTACAGGCGTTTAGGCCATGCTGCGCATCGTGGCGGACCTGGGAAACACGCGGCTCAAGTGGGGCCGCCTCGACGAATCCGGGCGGCTGGTCGACGTGATCGCGCTGCCGCTGGACGACCCGTCGGCCTGGGCTTCGGCGTGGGCGGACTGGGATCGACTCGAACCGGGTAACGCCTGGTGGGCCGTCTCGACGGTCAACCCGCCGGTCGCGGATCGGCTCGAAGCGTTCCTTCAGGAGCAGAAGGTCGGCCGGGTGACCTGGATCCGATCGGCGGCGGAAGTGCCCGTGGCCAAGGACGTGGAGGGGGCCGATACCGGTGGTTCCGACCGTGCCCTGGCGGTGTTCGCCGCGAGTCGGATCATGCCGGCGGGCCGGCCGGGCCTGGTGGTCATGTGCGGTACGGCGATCACCGTGGAGCGGCTCACGGCCGCGGGGGTCTGGCAGGGGGGCGCGATCGCCCCGGGCCTGGGCCTGACCGCGCGGGCATTGCACCTGATGACCGCACAACTCCCGATGATCCAGGTGACCAAGGCCCCACCGGCCTGGGGCCGGGGTACGGAGCAATCGCTGGAGGCGGGCATCTTCTGGGGGATCGTCGGTGCGGTCCGCGAGCTGCTGGTCCGCCAGCGCGATGACCTCGACGGCGATCCCTGGGTCGTCTGGACCGGTGGCGACGCCGCCATCCTCGCCCCGCCGGTCTCCGGACCCGACGCGCGCGTCGAGACCCACTTGATCCTCCTCGGGATCTCGACCGTGGGTTTCGGCACGCCGTTCCCGAATCCTGACAATTGAGCTTCCCCGATCGACGCCCTTTCGTTAGGGTAGCCGCGACGACACGTCTGAGGGGATTTCTCTATCCCGAGCGTAGCGGAATCGAGACGTCGCGCCGCCCGGCCGGCGGATCCGGGGAGTGGGCTCGTAGCGAAGCGGTCCCACGAAATCCCGGGATGGCTTCTGGCAGGCGGGGTGGGCAGGAAGCCTGCCCCGAGACGGCACCGGCGTCGAGAGTCGTCCGACGACAGGAGGTCGATCGGAATGGACCGTGATCCAGGGAGCTCGGCACGCGCACCGCTCCGCGCGGGTCGGGACTGCGTGTGCGGTCTTGATCTTCTTGACGGCCACGGCAACGGTCGCGCGCAGGGACCGCAATTCGACGTGGGCGCACCGCCGGGAGCCGCCGGAGGTGCCAGCACGGTCGGCCAGCCACTGGGCTCGGCCGACTTCCCCGATTTCGGGACGCCCTCAATCGCACCCTTCAGCGGCAAGCCCGGGCCTGCGGGAAGCCACGTCCCGGCCAGCTCGCTCTCGGCACCGAGCGCCACCGGTGTTCCGGACCTCGAGCCGGAGCCGGTTCGCCGTCCAGCCCATCCAGGAGCAGAATGTCCCGGCCTACGGCGATCTCGATCTCCCCGAGGAGATGGAAGGGCCTTCCGGCGGCATGACCATCGACTCGGCGATCGAGTTGCTCATCAAGCAGAACCTCGACCTGGAGGCGTACTCGCCTGGAGATCCCGATGGCGGATGCCGACATCCTCACCGCCAATCTCCGCGCCAACCCGATTTTCTACGCCGACACTCAGCTCATCCCTTACGGCCACTACTCGTTCCTGCGGCCGGGCGGTCCTCCGCAGAGCGACATCAACATCAACTACCCGCTGGACGTGAGCTTCAAACGTCTGGCGCGCACCCGTTCACAGCGGGCGGCGCGGAGAGTCACCGAGGCCCAGCTTCAGGACTTCATTCGCAACTCGATCGATAACCTCTACACGGTCTATGTGGATGCCGTCGCCGCGGCCTTGACCGTGAAGTTCAGCGAGACCTACGCCAGGGGCATCCGGCAGCTCCTGGTGCGGACCGAGCGGCTCTTCGATCGGGGCGTGATCAGGGAGGCCGAAGTCCTGGCGGTTCGGGCGAAACTGGAAATGGCCGAGCTCCAGGTCCGCGAGTCGAAGCAGGCGAAGATCAAGGCCAATCGGGCCGTCACCTTGATCCTCAATCTGCCACTCAGCCAGGCGGAGAACCTCGAGGTGCTCGACCCGATCGGTCAGCTCCGCGATCTCCCCGTCTCCCGGGACGACCTGGTCTCCAAAGCCCTGGCCGGCCGGCCGGACCTGCTCGCCATCAGGCTCGGCGTCGTTCGCGCCAACGCCGATGTCCGCCTCGCCAAGGCCAACGCGTACCAGGATATCTACGTGCTCTATCAGCCTTACACGTTCCAGAACAATACCTACCTCGGCGTACCCAGTGCCTATTCGTGGACCCTGGGCGTGACGGCCGCGATCCCGTTCTATAACCGGAACCAGGGGAACATCACGCGGGCCAAGATCAACGTGGATCAAACCAAACTCCAGTCTACCAGCCAGGAGCGGCAGGTCGTCAGCGACGTTCTGGACGCCACCCAGGAGCTCCAGCAGAGCTATATCAGCGTCGTGGAGTTCCGGCGCGAGATCATTCCGGCCTCGGAAAAGATGCGAAATGCGGCACGCACCCTCTACGAGAAAGGTGAGACGAGCGTACTGGACTACCTCGAAGCCCAACTGGCCTTCAACGAAGTCGTCAAGCAGTATCGCGACTCGCTCGTGCGGCATCGCCGGGCGATGCTGGATCTTAATACCGCCGTCGGCGAACGGGTGTTGCCTTGAATCGTTACCGGTCATGGGTCATGGGTTGGCGAGCGGTCTGTGGAGGCATCTCCAGGAGTCGAGGCCCTCGAAAACTCGCGGACCCGAAACTGGGGCATGGGGCCATGGCACGAATGACCAATGACTAAAGACAAAGGACAAAGGAAGAGATGACCAGGGACCAACGTTCAAGGCGATGCAGCCCTTGCCTCGAGGGGCTCGGAGACGCGCGAGCTGCCGTCAACCTTGCACGCCGTGGGACCGGTCCAGGGCCAGGGCGGAGCCAAGGGTCCTTACCTTAACCTGATCGTCCAGAAAGACAAAGACTCGAGCGCCGGCACCGCCGAACGCGCTTCCTCCTCCGCTGGCCAGGCCTCCGCGACCCCGGCCTGGGTGAACGAGAGCTTGCTCCAGGAACTGGCCCAGTCGCTCGACGCGCCCATCACCACCACCACGCCGGTCACGGTGAGCGGCCAGACCTATCCGCCAGGCACCTATTCGGTCCCGCAGCCGACACCGGCCGAGATCAAGCGAGAGACGGTCTGGGCCGAGTTCGTTGGCCATTACTCGGTGGGAGCCCCTCGGTTCTCGAATCAGTCGGCTACGATTCACATCTACAGCGACGGGCGGAACGTGACCTCGAACCAGTCCCTCAACGCGCGGGCCCAGATCCTCCTCTTCCCACCGGCCGACCCGACCGCCACGCCCACGACTCTGGACCCCATGGCCGGCCGGCTCGCGGGCCTGTTCAGCTTCTTCACGGCCAACGCCCTTCAATCGGGCACCTCGCTCTTCGCCCAGATCACCAATTTGCCCGGCGTCGCCAGCGACGATCCGAGCACGCTCGACCATGGGTTGCCTTCGCAGATGCAGTTCCTCATCGACCCGGGCGGCGTATCCGGTGGGCTGTATTCGACGCCCGCTTACTACACCGTGGGTCAGCCCAGCCTGCTTCAGGGCGGCTCGGGAGGGGCGGTCGCTTTCAACCAGGGGGGTGGGGTGATCGATATCAAGTACATCCCGACCAATCATCTTCGTGCCGGCGCGTCGCAATCGGGTACGGTCATCGTGCGGATGCAGGGGCTGATCAACACCACGGGTGTGGCCAACCCGCTCTACGCAGGCATCAACTGAAAGGGAGTGGCCCGATGCATCCGTACAACTCCCGCAAACACCGGCCAAGACGGCCCCGTCGATCGAATCCGATCGTCGAAGGGCTCGAGACCCGAGCACTGCTGTCGGCCGCGGCCACCGCATCGGGGACGCGAGCCTCCGCCGCGGCGGACTCGAGAATCCTTCGTCAAGCCGCGGACGCACTCTATTCCACCAGTAGACAGCCGGGGACGCCGACCCAGCGCGAGATCCGTCGCGAAACGGTCACGGCACAGTGGATCGGCCAGTATACGATTGGCCCGCCCCGGTTTTCGGACCGCGCCAGCACGATTCACCTGTACGGTGTCAGCGGCGGCTCCAACCAGTTTCTCAAGGGCAAGTTCCAGATCGCCTTGTTCCCGCCGGCCAACCCCGGCGCAACGCCCACGCCCGGCAATCCCTACGCCAACCAGATCACGGGCGTGGCCGACCTGTTCGGTCAGAATTATCTCCAGTCGGGTAGCTCCCTGGTGCTCAACCTCAACGGCCAGCCGGCCCCCGGGTCCGATCCGGCCGCACTGCCGACAGAACTGACCTGGACCTACGACTGGAACACCAGCGCAGGGCCGTATGCCGCTCCGGCGGGAATCTTACCCGGTTCGGGATTCACTCAGGGCACCGGGATCGTACAACTCCACTGGATTCCCGACGCTCATCCACTCCCGGGTACCCGGGGTTCGGGCGAGGTCGTCGTCACGTTCCAGGGACTGATTAACACCAGCCAGATCGTCAGCGGCGTTTCCAAGTTCATCTCGTAGGACGGGGCTTATCCGATCGGGCTGAAGCGGCCTGAAAGGCCGCAGGAACATAGCCCGGGTGAATCCCGGGGGCTTCGGCAACGTACCCATCTCCGGCGGCCTGAAGGGCCGCGGGAGCCCAGCCCCGGCAGAAATCCGGGGGCCTCTGACGGGACGAGAGGAGAAGAGGACCGATGAATCCGAAAACCTCTCACGCACGGGGCGCACCGCAGCGGCGATGGCGGCCGTTGATCGAAACGCTCGAATCCCGCGACCTCCCTGCATCGCATCCCCTGGGGCCGGCTCTACCCGGAAAGCACTATCCCGCGCCCGACGTCCAGCAATTCGTATCGATCCTCTACCCGCCCGGCACTCCGCAACCGACGGCGGCCGAGATCCAGCGCGAATCCTTCGTCGTCAAGGGGACCGGGCACTATACGATCGGCCCGGCCGGCTTCAGCGACCAGTCCATCAGCATCCACGGCTACGGCAAGCCGGCTACCAGCAACCTGTCGCGTCGGTTTCACTTCCAGTTCTTGATCTCCGAGCCGTCGGCCTCTTCGTCCCAGCAGGCCGTAACCGGCGCCATCAACTTCGTCGGCGGCAATTATCTTCAGAATGGTGCCGACCTGATCCTCGACATCGCCGGTCCGACTGGCACCGAAGTGAACGGCCTGCCGACGCATCTTTACTGGGCCTATGACTCCGCCAGCAGCACGGCATTCGCAGGGACCGGACAGGCGCTGCCGGCCTACCTGAACTTCCCCTCGAATTACTTCAATGCCCAGGGCGTGCCCGTCAGCCCACTCAGCCAGGGCCTGGCGCCGACCAGCGTCGATAACTGGAGCCTGGGTCTCGGAGATATGACCCTCCAATACGTCCCGGATAAACACCCCCAGGCGGGGAGCCTCGGTTCCGGGACGGTCGTCATCGTCCTGCACGGCCTGCTCAACTACTCCGGCGCCCAGAGCCAGGCGGACAAGAATCTCAATTGACCGACGGCTCGCCGGCCGGAATTGGGGAAATCCGAACCCGAGTCGATCACTCGTTCGCGCGGAACGCTCAGGGATACGGTCTCGAGGATGAGGCGCCCCTGCGCGGGGTCGTCGTCATCGACTGAAGTGGACCCATGAAACGAGACTTCTCGCCGAACACCACCGGGATTTGCCCCGAAGGGGGCGAGACAAATCAGCCCGGGGCAACGCTCCGGGAACCGAGGAACCGCCACGAAAGAGCCCTGAAAGGGCGGCACAGGCGATCGCCTCGACCCGGCTTGTAACGCCCGTTCAGGGCTCGGCTGGGGGGCGTGATCGCTCTCCCGGGGCGTTGCCCCGGGCTGGTCTGTTTCGGCCCCTTTGGGGCGGGAATTCGCCGCGCCTGGCCCCGACTCCGGTGGTGTTGAGCGAGGAGACTCCATGAAACTGGACCACTCGGGATGTTAAACTGATCGGAGTTCACTGTTCCATCCCGAGGCGCGTCCTGACGGGGACACGAAAGCGGTATTCCGCCGCCTTCAAGTCACGGGTCGCCCTGGAGGCCGCCCAGCAGACCCGGACCCTGGCCGAGCTGTCCAAGGCCTTTCAGGTCCATCCGGTCCAGATCCGCCAGTGGAAGAAGCAACTCCTCGACGGCGCCGAATCGCTCTTCGGCGACGGCCGTCGCCGCGAGCGGGATCAGAGCAAGGCTCTCCAGGCCGAACTCTACTCTCTAGCATACGTTGTCAGCCGGGCTTGCTTGGACTGTGGGAGACGGGTGTCTTTCCTGCGAGGTTGCGCCTTCTGGGCGATTGCCAGCGAGGGGAAAGATGTCATGAGCACCAGAAGTGCGACTCCTCGTATGCTTCTGCTCAACATTTGGGCCTCCTTGTGAAGAAAGTGCTGCCCGCACGGCTCAGACTACCATTTCCAGCCTCCGCCTGTCGGGGTCAACTATCATTCAGCCGATGCGCTCGTGGCGGAGGTGCGGAGGGCTCGACAGGCAGCCATGGACGAAGTGATAATCTTTTTTATTTATCTTTCAGTCTATAATGCGAAAAGTCTGATTCCATAGGTATGGACGCATGTGGAGATCACAGACGGCACCGCGAACGGCTGCAAGAATCCCGAACTTGGAGAGCGAACGGAGCGGTTTTTTGCGAAAGCGTTTGACCGTCTTCAAAAACAGCCTGACTCGTGGACGCCAGGCGTATTCGCGCGATATTCTGATCGCCGACAGCGTGCCCATTACCACGCAAACCGGGTAAGCTGGCGCCCTGGCGTCAGCATTACGCCCCGCAAAGGTGTAGTGGCCTTTCCGGGGCGTTTCCCATATCGACGATCGGAGTTTCTCGTGGATCGGCATCTGCAAGTTCAGCAGGATCTTTTGAAGACCGTCGTAGACAAAGCCGTCGAAGTGCAGTCCGAAATCGCGAGTGAACATGGCCCTTTCACCCTATTCGCGCTCGATTCGATCGACTTATTGCAGAATCGCTGGCAACTGCTGGCTTCCGCTGACTGGATTGACGCAGATTGTGCGGAAGCGAAGGAGCTCATTCGCGACAGACTCGGTGCGAAGCTCGATCTCCATGAGAAGACGCTGATCGACGAATTCCGCGTGTTGCCATCGGGCGATTCCGCGATGATGTCGATTCGTCAGAAATGGGCGCATGCTTGGCGGGGTCGAGGCTTTGTGTTCGTGAGTGATGCAGTTCCGGAAGGCATGGACGTCACTCACACGACGTGTCTGATTGTATGCAGGCGAATGCCATAGTGCGAACACCTCAATCAGGAGCCCAGGATTTCGAAATTCTCGCGGTGATTCAACGCGCCAGCTCCCGAGCCCCGTCCTTGCGCTGTGCCTCGTCCAAATCTCAAAACTCACCAGACTGACGCTCTCAATCCCTCAAGAGCATCTGGCCGTACGATGTCCAATACACTCAAATCCACTGATCCAAATCAGCCGCAGTTGGTGGCGTCGGCCAACGGCCAAGCGGGTGGATCATTCTATTCGCCATACCTTCGGCAGGGTGCGTGGATATTGCGGGTTCACCATTTTCGCGTTTCAGACGCGGCGAGGACCGGCCGTTAAGTCTCAACAACGGATCACCGTTTCCACTTTTCGTGTCGGGCTGGGTCCGTTGGCAGAGTGGCGTTAGGCGTCGAGCATCTCCAGTGCGATGGCGACCTGAGGGAAGTCGGCGATTACCCCAGGGTCGTCGGTGCGATCCCGCCATGCCAGCACCCTCGGCCCTTGACAGTGCAGTGCGATCCGCCGTCGATAGTCGATCACCCGGCGGTCGCCGGTGACCAGCACGCCGAACTCGATCCCGTCCCCGTCCTCAACGAGCGATGCCATGAGTACCTCGGCCGGGCGGATGCGACGGCGGCGGAGCACCTGTCGCAGGTCGTCCCATTCGGGGTCGTCACGGAGTTTGGCGGTCAATTCTTCGACCTCCTTGCGGAGCATTCGCGGCATGTAGGCCGTCACGCTGCGTCGCCCTCCGCCGGCCAACATTACATTGGACGGCCGAAATCTAGTCCACCCGTTCTACGTCTCGGCCCCATCCGCCCCTGACCTGTCCGTTTCATCACGAGTTGACCCGTAATGTCATCCCCGGCTAAGTGGTCAAGGTACGGCGAACGGAGTTCCTCGACAAACAGCCCCGATCGGCGCGCCAACTTTTGCGACTTCGGGCAAGGGCACGGCACTCCCACATACATGTAATAGTCCCAGCCGAAGTGGAGGAAGCCATCATCTCCTTCCAGACGGCACCAGAAATCCTCGCGGAGCAATCGCCGGATCACCTCGACCAGTCGCTCCAGGTCCAGTGCGCTTCCTTCGCCGAACGCGATCGGTCGGGAGCGCAGTTTTCGAGGCCCATGACCGTCAGTGACGCCACCCCGGACTCCCGGAGAAAGCCCCGCGCTACGGTGACGTAGGCGTCTTCGACCCGTTGGTATTCCTCACGGGTCAAGACGACCCCGTCGAAGGATTCACCGATCTGCCCGGCCATTATCCATTCGTCCCGCGTGTACCTCCCCTCGGCATCGCGGAACGAAGGATCGTATTTGCTGATCCGGTACTGAAACATCACGTCGGGGGCCTCATCGCCGGCCCTTCGGCCGGCTCGACTGATAAGAGTGGCTTCTAGATCACTCGTTCCAGGTTCCCGCATCGTCCTGCGCCCGACCGTCGCGCACAACTATGGATCACCCGTTGCGCCCCATGCCGCGGCCCAATAGCCAGCACCCATAGCAAACCAAGCCGATGCCGAGAGTCAATGCGATGAGCCGCTCGCCAGCGAATGCCTTCCCTTTCCACTCCGCCCACCACTCAGTATCCGGTAGTGAAGGGTCGATCATTGTCGAATACCCATACCAGAACAGGAGCGCATACAGACCGGCCAGGATTCGTATCGGACCTCTGAAGATTCTGAGGCAACCCATGTACAGCATCCCGCATCATCTGGCGCCCCATCGTCCGGGTCAACTCTAGCTCAGGCGTTACACGCCCGATATCGTGCTGCGCCGCTGGCCCTGTGAACGATCGCATCCGGTCACGACTCTCAGGGTGCTCGTTCGGAAAGAACGCCGGTCTTCTCGTTCCTAATCCATTCCTGGTGCTTTCGAGAGTATTCACTCCCCGCAGCTTGGATGACCCTGTATCGCCACCCCTTCTCACGATAGGTCCGAAGCAGTCGGTCGAGCCAGGCGGCGTCCAGCTTAGATCCGTACGTCTCAACGATGATCGGCTGAAGCGAGACCCGGCCGGTGTCGCCAGACACGGTCGCGCGAATCAGGGACAGCTTCTGCCCGCCACGGTTCTCCCAGGCTTCGAACCATTCCGTCCACTCGGCCGTGTACGTTCCCAGGGGCCTCTCAATGCGAATCTCTGAGGCCGAGTGGCCGGCCGCAACGATGTCTTGCTTCGCCTCCAGCATAATTGACCGCGTTACGTCCCGTTGCTGATACATAATGGTCCGACGCGCTTCCCATCTCTGGAAGTAGGCCCAAACAGCACACGAGACGGCCGCGACGATCACCCACCACATGGTCTGACGAATCGTCGAGCGAAAGTCGGGTGTTCGCATGTCAGGGTCCGGCTTACCTTACGATTGGCTGTCAAGTCTCGTTACTAATCCAGGCTTTACACCGGGAATTTGACGTAAGTCCTTGCGCGACACCTCGGATTCCGTTGATGCGAGGGGGATATTCACCCTTTACACATCGGACATTTGCAAGTCAGGCATCCAGGGGTTGTCAGACGTCCATGATTCGGACGCTCGCCAGCTTCCTAGGATACCGCGCCGCGACGTCCGTCGCACCAGGGTCGAACACGCGAACCCTCGCTGCCTCGCTGGGTTACGGTCCGTTCCCCACACCGGGGGGCTCGGCGGATGCCCGTCTGACCGTTGCGGCGGCGGTGTTTCGGTTCGATCGGCGTGCGCCCGTAGGCATACGTCCCGGCGTAGGCCGGATGGGTGAGGATCCGGTAGACGGTGTTCACCAGGGCCGGGCGCCATTCCCGGTTCCCCCGATTCGGTCCGTCGCGGGGGCGGATGCCGAGGCGGATGTGATTCTGCCTCGACTAGCGCGTGACGGCATGGGCGGTCCCCAGCTCGTTGAACTTGTCGAAGATGAGCCGGACGACGGCCCGGACCTGGTCGTCCGGGTCGAGAGGGAGCCCGAGCAATCGGGCAGGCACCTCGTTATAATTGCAGCCACGCGCCGCCACCACCCTCCTCTGAAGCCTGTGCTGGACCTTGCCGGCCTTCTTCGTCAAAGACAGCAGTCTGGGGAGCCGACGATCATGCCCCGTCCTATCGACCCCTCGAGCGACCTGCTCTTCGGCCTGCTCGCGCTTCAGAACGGCCTGATCGATCAAGTGCAGCTCGTGGCCGCCTTTCAATCGTGGACCCGCGATAAGAGCCGACCTCTGGCGGTTCACCTCGTCGGTCGTGGCGACCTCGACGCCGAGCAGCGAGCCGGTGTCGAGGCGATGGTCGCGCTGCACCGGAAGAAGCATGGTGGCGACGCCGAGCACAGCTTGGCGGCGATCCCCGTCGGCCGCGCCACCCGCGAGAAGCTGGCCGGACTCGGCGACCCGCAGATTGACGCCTCCCTGGCCCGCGTCGGCTCCGGCTCCGGTTCCACCGAGACCGATGACGACTTTGACCGCACCCCCAGCTACGCCGTCGGCACAGCGACCTCAGACGGCCAGCGGTTTCGGGTCCTCCGCCCCCACGCCAGAGGCGGACTCGGTGCCGTCTTCGTGGCGCTGGACACCGAGCTGCATCGCGAGGTGGCGCTGAAGCAGATCCTCGACGATCACGCCGACGACCCGACCAGCCGCCAGCGGTTCTTGCTGGAGGCCGAGGTCACTGGCGGACTGGAGCATCCCGGGATCGTGCCGGTCTACGGCCTGGGGACCTACGGTGACGGCCGGCCCTATTACACCATGCGGTTTATCCGCGGCGACAGCCTCAAGGAAGCGATCGAACACTTCCACGCCGACCCGGCGTTGCAGACCGACCCCGGCCGGCGGTCGCTGGAGTTGCACAAGCTGCTCCGGCGGTTCATCGACGTCTGCAATGCCATTGACTACGCGCACTGTCGCGGCGTGCTGCATCGCGACATCAAGCCGGGCAATGTGCTGGTGGGCAAACACGGCGAGACGCTGATCATGGACTGGGGTCTGGCCAAGCCCACGGGCCAATCCGATGCGCGCTCGGGCGAGCGGACGCTTCGGCCCAGCACGGCCAGCGGCAGTGCCGAGACGCTGCCGGGCAGCGCGCTGGGCACCCCGGCCTACATGAGCCCGGAGCAGGCCGGGGGCGACCTGGACCGGCTCGGGCCACACTCGGACGTCTACAGCCTGGGATCGACACTCTACTGCTTGCTCACCGGCCGGCCGCCCTTCGAGGGCGACGACGTCGGCGCCATCCTGCGCGACGTGCAGCAGGGCGACGTTCGCCCGCCCCGCACGATCGACCCCGCGATCGACCGGGCGCTGGAGGCGGTCTGCCTCAAGGCCATGGCCTTGAAGCCCGAGGACCGGTATGGCTCGTGCCGGGCCCTGGCCGAGGACATCGAGCGGTGGATGGCCGACGAGCCGGTCTCGGCCTGGCGCGAGCCCTTCTCCCGGCGGGCGCGGCGGTGGGCGCGGCGCAACCGCACGGCGGTGGCGGCGGCGTTGGTGGCGTTGGTGGCCGGCGTGGTCGGGCTGGGCGCCGTGGCCGGCGTCCAGGCCCGGGCCAACAACGCTCTCAGAAAGGCCAACGACGCCACGCAACAGGCTCTCGGCGAGGCCAAGGAGGCCACGCAAGCGACCGACGCAGCCCTGGCGCAGTCGGAGGAGTCGCGGCGGCAGGCCGAGGCGGTCAGCACGTTCCTCGTCAACGCGTTCCGCAGTCCGGACCCCGAATACACCGGCCGGGAGGTCAAGGTGGCGGATGTACTGGACCGGGCCAGCGCCCAGCTCGACAAGGAGTTCGCCGGGTCGCGGGCGACCAAGGTGGCGCTCTTGGAAGCCCTGGCCCGGACCTACTATGGCCTGGGGCTGTTCGACGAGGCCGTGAGCCTGCACACCCGAGAGCGCGCCGAGCGCGAGGCGGCACTGGGCTCCGACCACCCCCGTACCCTCGATAGCCGCGACAACCTAGCCACAGCCTATGTGCGCGCCGACCGGTTAACCGAGGCCATCCCGCTCTACGAGGAGACGCTCAGGCTTCGCGAGACAAGGCTGGGTCTCGATCACCCCGACACCCTTAAGTGCCGCAACCTCCTGGCCAAGGCCTACCACGAAGCCAACCGGATGGCGGAAGCGATCGCGCTCCTACAGGCGACACTCGAGCTGTTCGAGGCCAAGCTGGGTCCCGACCACCCGGACATATTCAGGAACCGCGGCTTACTTGCCTCCGCCTACTCGGCCGAAGGGCGGACGACCGAGGCGCTCGCACTCTTCGAGTCGGCGCTCAAGCGGTTCGACGCCAGGCTGGGCCGCGATCACCCCGAAACGCTCGTCGTACGCAACAACCAGGCCGTCGCCTACAATCGCGCCGGCCGGCTGCCCGAGGCGATCGCACTCCTCGAGCCGACGCTCAAGTTGCACGAGGCCAAACTGGGCTCCGACCACGCCGCCACACTCCAGTGCCGCAACAACCTCACGACGTTCTACCTTGCTGCTGGCCGCCTGGCCGATGTGATCGCCCTGAACGAGAAAGAGTTCAGGAAGGTCCAGTCGCCGCTCGGACCGGGGGACTCGCGCACCCTCCAACGGGCCGCCAACCTCGCAATGGCCTACAAGGCGGTCGCCCGGGCCCAGCGCGACGCGGGTCGGCATCAGGAGGCCCTGGACCCCTATCGGCGGGCCGTGACGATCCAGGAGGACCTGGTCAAGAGGCGTCCCGAGATGGCCGTCTACAAGAACATCCTGGCCTGGATCCTCACCGACTTCGGCATGTGCTTGCGCGAAATGGACTCCCTTTCCGAGGCGGAACAGGCCCTGGAGCGTGCCCTGGCGATCTGGCTCGGGCGGATCTCCGAGCAGTTGTCTGCGGGCTCCGGTTCGACGGGGAATCTCCTCTGGACGCTGGACGAGCTGGGGAAGGTTGACCGGAAGTCCGGTCGAATCGGCGGAGCCATTGCCGCCTATCGGCGCGCGATGGAGGTCGCCGCGCGACTCGTCGCGGCCCATCCGGAGGTGCCGCATCACGCCGAGCTGCAAGTCGAGCTCCACGAGGACCTGAGCCGCTTGCTGGCCGAGTCCGGCCAATCGGCCGAGGCGATCACGCTCCGCCGGCAGGCGGTCACGCTCCGCGAGCAATCCCTCGAGCGCCTGCGCAACGAAGCTGGGCCCCGACCATCCCGACACCCTCAAGAGCCGCACCGGCCTCATCAACGCCTACGAGTCGCTCGGCCGCTGGGCCGACGCCGAGCCGCGGCGCCGCGACGCGTTGGCCGTCCGCCGCCAGACCGCCAAGCCCGACAGCCCCTTGCTGGCCGACGAACTCGCCGACCTCGGCCGCAACCTCCTCGCCCAGAACAAAGGGTCCGAGGCTGAGCCGCTGTTGCGCGAATGCCTGGCGATCCGTGGTCAGGCGGCGCCCGATGACTCGGCGCACTACGATGCCATGAGCCTGCTGGGCGGGGCGCTTCTGGGTCAGGGCCGCTACACCGAGGCCGAGCCGCTGATTGTGCCCGGCTACGAAGGGATGACGGAACGTCAGGCGAAGATCGCCATGGCCGATCGGTCTCGGCTGCGCGAGGCGGCCGAGCGGGTGGTCCGGCTGTACGAGGACTGGGGCAAGGCCGAGCAGGCCACCGTGTGGAAGGCCAAGCTGCGCCTGCCCGATCTGCCCGCCGACGTCTTCGCCCGGCCGTGAGCGGGCCGACGCGCGGATCGACTTCCAGGCATGAGAAAGGAAAGTAGGCCCCTTTCGCTATGGCACCCGAGTTACACATCATCGGCGGCTTTTAGGTACAATTCTGCCATGTGGGAATTCCACTACGTGATCTGAAACTCTTGACTGGTGTCAACCTGACTGCTAGAGCGCCTAACCGTTGGCTTGCGTACGTCCCAGGGCCGATGCGAAGAACCCCCCCGACGCCTGCCGGCGTCGCCCCCCCTTCGTAAGGGGGGGACAATTGAGGCGAACCGGCCCGTTCTTGTTCCCCCCTTACAGAGGGGGGGTGGGGGGGTTCTTCGGGGAAGGACTTCGAGCGTGTGCAAGCCAACTGTTACGTGCTCTAGCAGGTCGTTCTTCCATGAAAATGATGAACCGAGGGACAAGTCAGATTCAGTTAGGTTGCAAGCTCACATTTTGAGACTCTTCGATCAAACGACGCCCAAGATCGCAAAGGAACTGCACTGCTCCGCTTTCGGAAGCAAGGGGCGAGTTGAATCCGTGAACGACCTGATTCCGTAGGCGAGACAACGTTTCTAGTTTGGGAAACTCCTCAACGTTGATAATCCCGTTCGAGTAAAGTTCGTTCAGCATACTCCGTGGTGACGACCCCCAGCCTGCCCGTTCTCCCGCAGCGCGGAGCCTCAGACGCATCGCGGCTTCGAAACCGGCCCAAGCGGTAATCACCGCAGGACGAAGGAACCCGAGCTGAACCAAGTTCAATGACTGGTTGAAGGATTCTTCGATGTCTTCTTCCGAGAATTCTCTCGCCCCATCGATCTCCCTGGAGGTTGGGTTCGCTGCCTCTACGACGGCGAGGTCGAACCTCCACCTCTTCTGCAAGCCGGTGATCTCGGCGTACCGGGGCAGGTTCGAGTCTGCCGCCGCTTCATCCAGGTCCTTCTTGACTGCGACGAGGACGCCTTCATTCCCACGCGTCCCGAGGATTTCGATCTGGAAATCCTTTGCGAAGGATGGGAGCGCTTCCGGTTTGGGCCGAATCGTGACCTGATACCCCCGGTTCTCGTAGGTATCCGCCAACCGCTTCAGTTCTTGATCGAAGTCCATGATGTCACTTCGGAAGGGGAAATGGGTCCACAGGGTCTTCAATCCGCACGGACACGAACTGATGCCCCGCCTGTCGGGCCGTTACGAGGATCTTGGATACCCCGACGATCACGAACGGAGCGTCGATACGCACGTGCGAGATTTCCGCTTGCCTGATCTGGCGATCATCGTCGTAGACGATTCCTTGCATCAGGTCTCAGATTGGCTTTGACATATTGTCTATATCAACAGAAGGTTTACTATCCGAGAAGAAATTGATGATGATCGCCTTAAGATTACCGCTAAGAACGGCTTTGTTCTACTGCTTCTGTGCCTCGGCTTCGACAGTTGCTCGCCAGTGGTCAAGGTTGGTGCCCGGAGACTGGTTTGAGATAGGTGGCCCGCGGACTACGAACTCCAAGTGCATGCTCGCGATCCCTAAGCTTCTTATCCATAAGAACAGACGAATCGCCCTGCCTGAGATTATTCCAGAGGCCCCCCTGCGCCAAGTAACCGATGAAACACGAACCTGATTGATTGGCGACCATGCGGGTTTTTCGCCGCGCTGAATTCGGCAGTGGTTCCCGCGGAGTGACGGAGATCGTCGGCCCATCGCGTATAGGTCAGATCAGGATCTCAGGAACGACGTGTCCGTGGACGTCCGTGATCCGGCGGTCGATGCCGTTGTGGCGGAACGTGAGCCGCGTGTGGTCGATCCCCATGAGGTGCAGGATCGTGGCGTGCAGGTCGTAGCAATAGGTCTGGCCGGTCGCCGCCTTCCAGGCCCAGGGGTCGCTCTCGCCGTGAGCCGATCCTCCCTTGATCCCCGCGCCGGCCAGCCAGGCGATGGAGGTCCCGCCGTTGTGGTCGCGCCCGGCGGCGCCCTGGGTGAACGGCTGGCGGCCGAACTCGGTGCTGAAGAGGACCAGGGTGTCCTCGAACAGGCCGCGGGCCTTGAGATCGCGTAGTAGAGCCGCGGCCGGCCGATCGACCGTCCGGGCGATGGACGGCAACTCCTTCGGAATGTTGCTGTGGTTGTCCCAGTTGTTCGTTGCCCCCCCTGCCCCACTCCAGACCTGGACGAACCGCACCCCACGCTCCACCAGTCGGCGGGCGAGCAGGCATCGGCGGCCGAAGTCGGCGGTGGCGGGCTCGTCGATCCCGTAGAGGGTTCGGGTCGCCGCGGTTTCTCCGGCCAGTTCGAGGGCCTCGGGCGCGGTGTGCTGCATTCGCGCGGCCAGCTCATACGCGGCGATCCGCGACTCCAGGCGCGTATCCCCTTCGTTGGCCGCGGCATGACCCCGGTTGAGCCGTTCCAGCACCGCCAGGCCGTCGCGCTGGCTCTCCGCCGTGATGAAGCCGGCCGAGGCCGGCGGGAACAGGTCGGGGATCGGCCGGGCGCGCCGGCGTCGAGGATCGTCCCCTGATGCGATTGGGGCAGGAACCCCGACGTGAAATTCCCCTTGGCGTTGTAGGGTAATCCCCGAGGGTCCGGCAGCACCACGAACGTCGGCAGGTTGTCGCTCAAGGAGCCCAGGCCGTACGACAACCACGCCCCGAGGCACGGGAACCCGGGCATCAAGAACCCGCAGTTCATCATGTAGCTGGCCGGCCCGTGCACGTTCGTCTTCGACGAGAGCGCCATCAAGAAAGCCAGGTCATCGACACATGTGGCAATCTCGGGAAAGACGCTGCTCACCCACCGGCCCGATTCGCCGTACTGCTGGAACGTGAACGGGCTCTTCATCAGATTTCCCGGCGCGCTCGTCGGAGCCTCGACGTGGCTCCCCGGGTCGAACCGTTGACCGTGCCGCCGGTTCAGCTCGGGCTTGTAGTCGAACGTATCCATCTGGCTGGCGCCGCCGTTCAGGAAGAGCTGGATGACCCGGCGAACTTTGGCGCGATGATGCAGCCCGCCGTTGAGGTCGGCGATCGGCCTGGGGCGGGCCGTATCCGTTCCGGCGATCAAGCCATCGCGGCCCAGCAACTCGGCCAGCGCGATGCCTCCCAGGCCACTGCCGATTTGCCAGAGGAAATCGCGTCGCGGCGTGCGATGGAGCATGGGAAGGTCCCCTGGCATGGTCAATTGACGAACAGGAATTCATTACTATTCACGAGAATCCGGCAGAGATTGACCAGGCCGTATTGTGCCGCGTAGTCCGACAGGAGGGCGATCTCCTCGGACGTGGGCTCGCGGCAATAGGCCAGCTCGAACGCGGCCTTGATGCGGCCCGGGAGGTCCGGCGCCAGCGCCTCCAGCCGTTGGGCGAAGTGCTCGCACTCGCGGAGGACGAACGGGTTGTTCAGCAGTTCGAGGGCCTGGAGCGGCGTGGTCGAACTCGTTGCGTACGGCGGTCAATTGAGAGGCATCGGCGGCGTCGAGGGCATCGAAGAACGGGTCGGGTAGCGTCCGGAAGAGGAAGCGGTAGACGCTCCGTCGCGACGCGCCGGGGCTGTCCCAGTCGTACCGGGAGTAATCGACCACAGGTGTGACGTGCACGCCAGGGCTGAGCGTGAACTGCTGCACGGACGGGCCGCCCATCGTGGTGTCGAGGTGGCCGGCGACGCGGAGGATCGCGTCGTGGACCGATTCGGCGTCGAGCCGGCGGCGGTGCTGGCGCCAGAGTAGCCGGTCATCGGCATCGACGGCCGCGGCCGACGAGTCATTCCGGGTTTCCTGCCGGTAGACCGCCGAGGTGACGATCAGCCGGTGCAGTAACTTGAGCGAGCCGCCGGAATCGCGAACCGTCGCGGCCAGCCAGTCCAGCAGCTCAGGATGGGACGGAATATCTCCCATCCGGCCGAAGTCGTTAGGCGTCGCCACGATCCCGCGGTCGAAGTGATCGTGCCAGACCCGGTTGACGATTGACCGCCAGGTTAGCGGGTTCGTCGCGTTGGTGAGCCATTGCGCCAGCGCGGCACGGCGGGCGGATTCATCGCGCCCGGTTGCCGCCGGGAATCGCGAGGGCAGATCGGCGACGCAGCTCAGAGTGCCCGGTACGGCGGGCGCGCCTGGCTGGTGGATATCGCCCCGTCGTAGCACATGGACCGGGCGGGGACCACCTGGCGAGACGTGTCGCTGGTCAGGCGCAAACTCGCTCGCCGCGGCAAAGACCAACTGCTGAGGCGGCAGTGACGACAGCTCGGCTCCCAGCCAGGCTGCCAGTGTGGGATCGCGTCCTTGCGACTGTTTGAGTTCCGAGGTCAGTGTCTGACGGAGCCGCGCGACGGCCCGGTCGGCGTCGTAGCCCCGCTCTGCCTTGTCAACCCCGGCGAACACCGCCTGAATGCTGTAGTAGTCCTCCTGCGTGATCGGGTCGAACTTGTGATCGTGGCATCGGGCGCAGTGAACCGTGGCGCTGACGAATGTCAACATCACGTTGCTCACCATGTCGTCGCGGTCGATGTAGTAGCCGACCTGGCGATCGATGCTGTCGTCGCGGATGTCGCGGAGCGAGCTCTCGTCCCAGGGGCCGGCGGCGATCATACCCAGGGCGACAACGAGCCCCGGCTCGTCGGGGAACAGAACGTCGGCGGCGACCTGCTCCTGGACGAATCGCGGATAAGGTGTGTCGTGGTTGAAGGCCGCGATCAGGTAGTCACGATAGGGCCAGGCATTCGGCCGGACACGGTCCTGGTCGTGTCCATGGGTCTCGGCGAAATGGACTGCGTCCATCCAATGCCGCGCCCATCGCTCGCCGTAATGAGGGCTCGCGAGCAGGCGATCGACGAGTCGCTCGTAGGCGTCGGGCGCCGGATCGTCGAGGAACTTCGCGACCTCCTCTGGAGTGGGGGGCAGCCCGATCAGGTCAAAGGTGAGCCGGCGGATCAAGGTGCGTCGGCTGGCCTCGCGCGAGGGCCGCAGGCCCTTCTCCGCCAGCTTGGCCAGGATGAAGTGGTCGATCGGGGTGCGCGCCCAGCCGGCCATCGCGGGCTCGACTCGCGGGATGACCGGCCACTGGATCGGTTGGAGCGACCACCAATCGTGCGCGTTGAACAGGCTTCGTCGTCGGCTTGCCCGTCCCGTGGCGAGGGTCGGGCGCACCCATCTCGATCCATCGGCGGAAGTCGGCGATGACCGCGGCGGGGAGCTTTGCCTTGGGCGGCATGGCCTCGTAGCCGTCGGCGCCCGCGATCGCCTGGAACAGGATGCTCGCCTCCGTATCGCCCGGCACGACGGCCGGCCCCGACGTGCCGCCCTTCCGAATCCCCTCGCGCGTGTCCAGGCGCAAGTGCCCCTTGGGCTTCGCCAGCGAACCAGCATGACACTCCTGGCACCGCTCGACCAGCACAGGGCGGATCTTGCTCTCGAAGAAGGCAATCCCGGTCGCGTCATCGGCTGAAGCGGCCTTTGAAAGGATCGTCAGCAGCACCAGCGCGAACGATAGGCAACGCCCGATGCCGGATGAGCTCGCCGGATTCCCACGCTCCTCGATCCCGTCGTCGAAGTTCGATCGCCTCATTCGCGCGGGCCCTCCTTCACACTTCGGATCCGTTCTCGACAGAGCTGCCGAGGCGATGCCACCTCGAACCGAGCCTCGCCACTTCCATTTCGGTCCTTGATCGCCGCGGGGCTGCCCCTAGCTTGTGCAATGCGTTGGCGTTAAACAAGATTGTAACACAAGGCCCAAGGATCTTGGCTACCCGACCTTGACCGCCACCGGCGCACCGAGTCGCATGGCAAGACGGCGACGTTTGACACGTTCATGCTCCGCGCAGGTTATCGAGGGGAAGGAGACCAGCTAATCGGTTACGGCCGATTCCTATTTGGCGCGGACACTCGGGCTTGAGACAATGTCGGGACGCGGAACGGATGATCCAGCAACGAGAATTGACATTGGGGCAAGCGCAGTGCGCCCGGAATCCCGCGGTTAGGAGCTGATTCGATGCCCTCTCGTTTTCGCGGTTACTGCCTCAATTGCGCTCACCAATGGGATGATCTGCGCTGGTGGATCCATTGTGGCCCCATCGATTTCCAGACGCCCGAAACCTATCGGTGCTACTTCTGCCCCAGATGCTTCGTCGAGCTCTACGTGTCACGTCGACTTAGCCGGAGTTCCTGGCTGCGCTGGGTTTCCGAAAACGCCTCGGAACTGACCCGATCGCCGCTGCTTTTCAGCGCCTCCGAACTGGGCGTCAGGGTCAACCAGCAGGCGCTTCAGGTGATTTCGCGATCACCCTTGCTTTTCGAAACCTGCGAGAGAGTCTCCAGTATCTTGGCGAAGTCGAGGTCGCGATACGTGCCGGTCCCGATCGACATTGGGACAATGGCCTGCGCGGGCTGTGGCGATCCGATGAGAGTGGGGTGCGTGGAGACCAACCTCTTGGTTTGTCCCAAGTGTGAAAGCCCGTCTGCAAGGTCGATCAGCGAACACCACGCCGAGGTTGTTCTGGAGGATTATTCTCCCCTCAAGGACGAAGAAGTCCGCCGCGTGATTCTGCACCTCAGGGAATTGGCCGAGTACCGCGAAGACCATCTCTCCATGAACAAACTTGGCCTCCCGATTCCCGAAAGCTGGGGCCCTCTCTGGGATTGTGAGCTGGATGGCTGAATCAGCGGTTCTCATCGAAGCAGACCTGCGATCGGTGCCTCGGGTTCATCCTCCACCCGTGGAATCGGTGCGTGACGAACGAGACTTCCAATATGATCCGGGGTGTCCGGCCGGGCCACGCCTCGATGCGCCGGTTGTTCTCGGTTACGATCATCTGGGTTGCCGACGGCAACACTAGTCCACGAAATCACAAACAACCGCTCATGGGCCGAACGAGTTCAAGCTCGCTGATCGACAGGACCACGGAAGCGGTCCGGAGACCAGAGAATGGAACACGAAGTCCACGAAATCCACGAAAACATTCGGGTATCGTGAGAACCAGACCCGAGAGAGCCGGCAGCTTCCTGTTCGGGTCGATGGTCATTTCGGATCTGGTGGACTCGTGGAAGACGGAGACGGTCATGGTCGTTCCTCGGTGCCGAGTAGGCAGGATCCTCGTCGTTCTGGCGGTTGTCGCCTTTGGGTTGGAATCTCCGATCGCCAAGGCCGCCGATGGTCCCCACACTTTCGACGGCAAACACGCGATCGGAACGATCGACTTGACGGTGGTCTACCTCGTGCCAAAGGATCGGACGCCGTTGACCGACTGGCGCGATCGCGTCGATTATTTCCGGAATCGCATCGAGGCGTTCCATCGCCGCGAGTCGGCTGGGAAATCGCGGCTGGTCATCCAGGTGCATCCCCGGCCGCTGATCGTTCAGAAGACGGCCCGGGAGATCCGGGGCACGGACCCGAACCAGACGTTCGATCATTCGACCCGGGAGGCGCGCTCGGCCCTGAACTGGCCAAAGGAGCCGCGAAACGGCTTCCCGATCCTCCTGGTCCTCAGTGAGATCAACTGGCGCGAACTGGACGATTTCCATCGCACCCGCATCGTCAACGGTGTGTCCACTCACGAGGGGAACGTGGCCCAGGACGGCCGACATTTTCCCGGTGCCGAGTCGGGCGGTGCGCGGGCGGTCTACCTGGCGGACGAGGGATTGGGCATGGGCCTCGTCAGTGCCGACGGCTGGCGCGTTCCCTATAGCGGGTCGGACTGCGTCGTCTATCACGAGGGAATCGGCCACCCCATCGGTCTGCCCCATCCCGAGCCGATCGACAATTCGGTGATGGGTACGGCTCAGTACGAATTCTGGATCAACCAGACCTGGGTCAATCCCTCTCAGAAGAAGGCCCTCGGCTGGATCGATGACGGGAGTGGGACCCGGCGCAAGCGCTCTTCCCCCGAGCGAACCAAGGACCTGTTCACTGCATTTATCGCAATCCAGCGGCCGATCGTCCCCAGCGTGGGGCAGCCGGTGAATCTCCGGTTCACCTGGCCTGATGATGCACGGCTCCGCGAGATCAAGATCCGCGTGCAGACCGAGCTCAACCGACCGTGGAAGACCGTGCCGACCCACGCCATCGGTAAGCCGCTGGATGAGTTGCCGATCGGCACCTTCGATCGGCCGGCTCCAGTCAGCTACCGCGTCAACGCGACTCTCGAAGACGGCCAGTCCGTCGAGCTCTGGGGCTACTTCCAGGTCAACGAGCGGAGGTGACCTCACATGCGATCGTCCATTCCGCGACTCGTGCCCTGGATGGCCGTGACCATGATGATCGGTGGTGCTTGCGTATTGGGCACCATGGCGCCGGTCGTCGGCCTGCCGTCCGGCATCGTCTATGGCCTCTGCATGCCCCTGGTTTTCTGGTATGTTAGCGTGAACCGGAGGTACGAGGAGCCTGGTGTCAATCGGTCCCCCAATACGGTCGCCAGACGGACCACACCCAGGCAGCAAGTCAGACCCGAACATCATCCCCTCTGGGACCGCTGGCTTGATGAGTGATCATGAGCGTGTGGAAAAGCAGGCAAGCTGAGTTCGACGCCGTCAACGGCCGCCGGTTGGACCGGTTCGCAGGAGTGCGGCTGACCCGCCGGCAAGTCCTCGGGGCCGCCGTGCTCGGGGTCGGTGGCGTATCCGCTGCCTTCTCCTCGGCCGGTGGCGTTGGAGCGGCCCCGGATCTCTGCCGCGGCGACCTGGCCATCGACGACGCGACGGCCCAGTTGTTCTGCGGAGAAGCTCCGCTGGTGCCGGCCGACGGTCTGCGAGACGCGCGGGCGGTCTGGGCTCACGTGCCGGGTCGGCCGGAGCGGTCGGTTCTGATCTACCTTCACGGGCATAACGGGTATGTCACCGTCGATGCGGCGGGACGATCCCGCATGCCGGACTGGGCCGCCCGCGACGAGTCTGCCCGCAAAGGTGCGTCGGCCAAGCGGGCAGCCCCCCTGGTCTATGGACTGGACCGGCTGGGAGCACGACTCGCGGGCCAGGAGCCCATCGTGATCGTCCCGGAGGACAGCACGCTCGCCACCGGCTCGTTCTGGGCGAAGGAGCCGGCCGGCCAGTATGCCGACCCTGCGCGGCTCGGAAGCCTGGTGGCCGACTCGTTGGAGCACCTGGCTTGCCTCCGCCGTCACGACGGCCGCACGTATCTTCCGGAGGGCTTCGCCGGGTTCCGCACCCGTCCCACCGCCGAGCCCGGTCCCGCGCCTCGACCAGCTCTGGACCGTGTCTACCTCTGCGGTCATTCCGGCGCGGGTCTGCCGCTGGAGGAGGCCGCCGGCTCGGCGCTGATCCTGCCAGATCACGGCACTGCGGCCGACCTCTGGCTATTCGACTGCACGTACTGGTCGAAGATCGCGAGGTTCGTCCGGTTCTGCGAGCGGTGGAAGGCTTCGAACCGGCTGGCTGGCGGCCGACGCGAAGCGGCCCGCTTCGTCTGCATCTACCGGCCGCGGCACCCAGACCGAGACCATCGCCGACGCCCTGCGCAGCGAAATCGCACGAATCCTCGGTGTCGAGCCCAGGTCGCTGGTCGTGGACCACTCACCCGCCAATTTCGAGAAGGAGGTCGCGCCCGCGCTCAGGACCTCGGGCGCTTTGTTCCTCCGCACCCATCTGCCACACGACGAGATCCCCACCTTCTTCATCCCGGCCCTGCTCCTGACGTCGGCGAGGTGAACCCCTCGGCTCCGGTTCTTTCGATCCTTGCCCCGCTTCAACCCGAATCGATCCCTCGGGATCGATCCGCCGCCCACATTTGGTGTTGCCCCAAAGCGACACCTGGGGTTTCTGGGCGCTCGAATGCGTCACCTCCTGCATGGCGGCGCGTTTAATGAGAGGACGGACAGGCGGTCGGATCGGGCCGCTCGAAACACCATCTCTTCTCTGCGGACCTATGAAACGATGATGCTGCGACGCACTTCCGGCGATCGACACGGCGAGCTTCTCTTGAGCCGTCGCCCATCCGCGACGAGCGGGAAGGAGGCCTGAATCCCATGGCACACCCTTCCTTGATTTTGCCCCAGGCCGATTCGGCCTGTGGGAAGATGTTCTACCGCGATCGTCATACCGCCGACGGGCACCGTATCGCGCTCGAAGTTTGGAACCGGGCCACGGGTCGTGTTCGCGAAGGCTATCGGCTGGTGGTCTGCCGGTGCCGCCGGTGTGGTGGTTACCACGTTGGCCACAGGCCAATCAGCACCAAACCGATGTACGTCGATCCCCTCCCGGATCACGAAGCCGAGGTCGAAGCGTACCAACCCGAGCAACCGGTCATGGCCTGGTGAATGGCCAGCCCGTTCGGGGCTCGAGGAGTCGGGATCGCCTTGTCCGTTGTCAAGGGTCTATGGTCCGTTGTAAGCTGCCGGTATCTGGTCCCTGGTCTCTTCCCGGCATCGCCGTGAGTACGAAGGGATCAGGGAGAACCGGGACTCAGAATGAGCAACCAGACCCGCATCGAGTGGACCGACGCAACCTGGAACCCGATTCGGGGCTGCACGAAGATCAGCCCCGGGTGCACTCATTGTTATGCCGAGACCTTCGCCGAGCGGTTCCGGGGGGTTTCCGGCCATCCCTATGAACAGGGCTTCGACCTGCGGATAATCCCGGAAAAACTGGCCGATCCGTTGCGTTGGCGTGCACCGCGGATGGTGTTCGTCAACTCGATGAGCGACCTGTTCCACCAAGAGGTGTCCGACGATTACATCCGGAAGGTCGTCCGGGTGATGCTCCTGGCCGACTGGCACACCTATCAGGTCCTGACCAAGCGCTCGGCGCGGATGCGCGAACTGCTGGGGACCCGCCTCCGCGATGCTGCCGAGGCGACGCAGATCTGGTGGGGCGTGAGCGTCGAGAACCGTCGCGACGGCCTGCCGCGGATCGACGACCTCCGTATGGCGCCGGCGCGGATCCGGTTCCTCTCCGTCGAGCCGCTGCTCGAAGACCTTGGACTAATCGACCTGACCGGGATCCACTGGGTCATTGTGGGAGGCGAAAGCGGCCCCGGTGCCCGACCGATGAATCCGGATTGGGTCTTGTCGATCCGCGACCAGTGCCGGACGGCCGGCGTGCCCTTCTTCTTCAAGCAGTGGGGCGGGACGCGCAAAGGGAAGGCCGGCCGCTCGCTCGACGGCCAGACCTACGACGAGAAGCCTCCGAGGAAGATCTCTCCAACTCCGGATGACGCGATCCGGAGATCCCTGCTGGCCGAGATCGAAGGGAGGGACCCATGAGCCTGTCCTTCCGTTGCACGCGGTGCGGCAAGGCTTATTCCGTGCCCGACCAGCTTGCCGGCCGGAAGGCACGTTGCCACGGCTGCGGCTTGGTCCAGAGCATCCCGGTGCCCTCCGAACCTTCGACGGAGTTCCGGCTCGGGCCTGGCCAGGACGTTTACCCGATGGTTGAAGTCGCGCCGATGGCGAACCCGATGCCGGCGGCTGCTCCGATCGCTCCCGTTGTCGGAGACCGCTCGGGATCAACGGGGGCGGCGTCTCGCCAGCCGCGCGCCGGCCGATGGCGGCGACTGCTGCGCGACTACGCCGTGGAATCGAGCTTTCTCGAGCAGGAGATCCTCCTGCTCGTCGCCCTGAGCGCGGCCGATCTGCTGGTGACCTATGCCCTGCTCCGGCAAGGCCCCTCGTTCTACGAGTCGAACCCGTTCGCACAATGGGTCTTTCAGCGCTGGAACATCGCCGGGATGACGCTGTTCAAGTTCGGGGTCATCGGTGGCGTGATCGTCGTTGGCGAGGTGGCCGAGCGCCGGCGTCCGGGCCTGGGCCGCGGCCTGATGGCCGTGAGCTGCGTGGCCACGGCGGCCGTCGTCGCCTATGGCCTGCGGCTCCTGCTGGGTTTCGAGGTTCACGTCGGGGCGTGAATGCGCGGGCAACGAGCCGGCGTGGGAACACGGCAGGGACTCGCCCTCGAGACCGGCTAGGCATAAATCAGTCGACCACGTGGCTCGGGAATCGGTCGACCCATCTCGCGTGCTGTCTCGATCCATTCCCGGATCACAACCTCGACGTTCGCCACGGTTTCCTGATAGCTGGCCCCATCGGCCGCACAGCCGGGTAGCTCCGGCACCTCGGCGATGAATGCCTGATCCTCTTTGCTCCAGTATAGGATGATTTCATAACGAATGTCATTCATCTTTAGAGTCCCTACAACAACGAGATGTCCGGGAGAGCGAGGCTCCGTCCGAGCCTGGAAAAACGCGGGGAAAACGCGGCTCGGACGGAGCCTCGCCCTCCCGATCCCTGCCATATTTTAGGCGCTCTTATGCTCCTCTGCAGACGAACTCGAACCCTCTCTCGGTGTGTGATCGATTGATTCCTCCTGCGAAGAACTCGATCCTTCTCCCTGTCGTTCTTCGGAGGGCTCTTCCGGCGCTGGTATCACTCTGTATGCCACGAGAACCCCACGGACCTGCTTGACTTGATAAGGCTTGGCCTGGTGGCCGCGTGGCTGGAGATTCAAGATCTCCGGGACGTCGTCTCGGGTAAAGATGTGGTGATCACCGCGGATACGTTCCTCAAAACCAAGATGCTTGAGCAAGCCGCGAAGATCGTTGAAGCCGATGTTTGCGTCTGACGTCCCGCGGAGGACGCGATCCAACATCTTGGACATCTTGCTCATCGTGGACGCTCGGTAACTTCCAGAATCGGGTCGAATTCGTCAAGGATCTTACCGCCTCCCCCGAGACCTTGACTCACCATGGCTTCAATTCGATGCCGTACGCCGTCCTGACGTACCGGATCACGGCCTCCTCGGACTCGATCAAGTCGGATACGATCGATGTCGTCTTCCTCTGGCCCTCGGTTGCGGCCTTTCGCCCTCCAGCAAAGCGGCCGATTCCCATCGGGAGCCAACCGCTCTGTCGGGGGTCGCACCCACAGTCGTGGACGGAATCCCCCGCCTCCTCGATGCCAATGTCTTGAAGACGAACTCGAGGACGTCCCCGGCGTCTCTCCAGAGCGATTCTTGCCCTTTCACCCTCGCGATCGCGCCGATTTCCTCGAATCCACGAATGGTTCGATTGACATGATCGATAACTCGCGGATCCACGCTTCTGTTGTCAATCTCACGAAGGCGCTTCGCCGCTTCACAGCATGCGGTTTCGACCGCACTCGGCCGAAACTCCGCGAACCAGATTTCCGACTTGTCAACGATGAATTGCTTGTTGATACCAGCGCAAGCCTCCCAATAACTCTTGGGCGCCAGCCCTGTTCTTCCTCGAACTGCCTCCTTCGCTTGGTTCGCATTAGCCGGCGGACCCGTCTCATCACAACCACAGACGATGAGAAGGAGGGCAGCGACTCCCAACCAGCCGGTCCATTCCTTGAAGTGCAATTCAGGGATCGTCTATCCCCTCATTCAGACCGACACGAGGTCCTGTCCCTGGCCGTCGACCAGCGAGAGGAGGAGCGAGCGGTTCTTGTCGCGACTCTCGCCGATGGCGGTGACATAAACAGCGGGGTCGTCCTTGACGGGGCATTCGTGTTCACAGATCCCGCAGCCAATGCATTTATCTGCGTCGATGTACGGCTGCTTGAGCTCGATGGTGGCGCCCCAGCGGTTGACGGTTTCGACGTTGCGGGTGAAGATCGCCTTGGGGCTGACCGGGCAGACCTCCTCGCAGACCACGCAACTGGTGTCCATCGCCCAGGGGAGGCAGCGGCCCCGATTGTAGAATGCCGTGCCGGTCTTGATCGGGCCTTTGCCTTCGAACGGCCCATTGCCGAGCTTCTCGGCGATCGAGATTTCCCGGATGGCGCCCGTGGGGCAGACCTGGCTGCATAGGGTGCAGTTCAGCTCGCACCAGCCCATCTTCGAGATCATGATCGGGGTCCAGAGACCCTCGAGGCCCGCCTCGAACAGGGCGGGCTGGAGGACGTTGGTCGGGCAGACGCGGATGCACTGGTCACACTTGATGCAACGACGGAGGAACTCGTCCTCAGCGACCGAGCCAGGGGGTCGGATCACGGCGCGGTTGAAGTTCTTGCTCACCCCACCCGAGAGCCGGGCCATCGGGAAGAACAGCAGCCCGAACAGGCCCGCGAGTACCAGTTGGCGACGTCCGACGGCTGGATACGGCACCTCGCTGGCCTTGCGGGGCAGGAACCGGAACGACAGCGCGTCGTGCGGGCAGTCCTCGATGCAGTTGAGGCAGACGAAGCACTCGCTCTTGCGCAAGTCGGCCTGCGGGTCGGACGCTCCTTCGCAGCTCTTGAGGCACAGGTCGCAGTCGGTGCAGCGCACCGGGTCGCGGTCGATCCGCCAGAGCGCGAACCGGCTGAAGATCCCCAGCAACGCCCCCAGCGGGCAGACCGCGCGGCAGAAGAACCGAGGAATCCACCAGTTGGCCACCAGGAAGCCGATGAAGATCAGCCCGACGATCCAGGCCTGCCAGTATTCGCGCGGCTCGGTGTAGATGCTCTCGGTTACGTTGTGCACCGTCGGCAGGACGCTCGTCGTCATCGAGCGGACCGTCAGCGCGATCGGGTCCAGGAGGCCGATCTGGAGCGAGCTATTGCCCCGCTTGTGCTCCTCGGTGGCGCGGGCGATCCCCGTCTCGATCGCCACGAAGACGCGCGACACTCCGCTCTGCCGCAATTCCGCCCCGCGGTAGGCGTGCCAGATCTCGCCCGGCGCGGAGAGGGTCGTCGGGATGATCCAGAGCGACGCCATCGCGATCATCACTGCCAGAATATAATATTTGAGCGCGTATATCTTACGATAACGGTTCACCTCGATCATCTGCTTGGTATTGCGCCGGTTGCCGATCCAGCCGAAGAAGTGGTGCAAGATGCCGAACGGGCACATCCAGTTGCACCAGACCCGGCCCAGCATCATGGTCACCGCGATGATCACCAGGCCCCAGACCAGGTTGCGGTAGATCGTATGGGTCGTCAGCGCCGTGGCGACCGCCACCAGCGGCGTGGCTTCCAGGAATAACGACACCGGCCACCCCTTGAGGTAGCGCAGGTCGGTGATGACCAGGAAGAACAGGAAGAGTCCCAGGAACAGGACTTCATAAGCGCGGCGGATCTTAACCATCGGTCCCTCCGGCGGGGGGCGTTGAAATTCGGCGGGGTGGCAGGCTTGTCATGTACTCAAGAGTCTTGGGATAAAGATCATGAGCAATCAGCGTCCAATACGTCGAGTCTCGGTCGGGGCAACGCTTCGCAACCAGGATGATGCCATAGCCTTCGTCATCGACATCGTCATCCTCGTCTTCGATCTGTTTACCGATGATAAACAGGTATTCGCCACTGACGCGTGCTTCTCGAACCTCGAACTCCGGGACATAGAGGGGCGCGATCAGCGTCAGCGAATGGCCCCGAACGTCCAATGAGATTGGCCGAGAGTCGGACGCGGATTCTCCGTAGAAGTAGGCCTCGTGCTTTTTCAAATCCTCGTCGACCCAGTAAGGCTTTTGGGCTGTAGAGGGCATTGTTGGAGTTCCGAGTCCCGATCAATCGAACAGAATCCCCTTCAGGTCGAGGACGAATCCCGGCAAGACATCCTCGCCGGAGAGGGTCGCCGGCTTGTCGAGCTTTTCGACGGGGCGGCCGGGGCGGTAGATCTCGACGGTTCCGCTCCTGGGATCGATGAGCCAGCCGAGCCGGACACCCTGGGCGAGATACTCTTCCATCTTTTTCCCCAGTGTGCTCATGTCATCGCTTTTGGACCTCAGCTCGACGACGAAATCGGGGCAGATGTGTGCGAACCGTTCTCGTTCAACCTTGGGCAGGGCGTCCCAGCGGTCTTTGGTCATCCACGAGGCGTCGGGCCCGCGGATCGCCGTGTTGGGGAGCGTAAAGCCTGCCGACGAGTCGAAACCAACGCCCAATCCCGCTTGCTGGTTCCAGTGCCAGAGCTGACCACTGATGCTCATGTTACGATTACTGCTATCCGCCGCGGCGGGTGGCATGACGATCAACTCTCCGTTCGCGTTACGCTCCAGCCGCAGATCGCGATTGGCCTGACAGAGCCGCCAGAACGCGCGATCGGAAACGCGCAGACCCTTCGGTACGACGAGCGGTATCGCATCTCGTCGTCGACGGCTGGTCCCGCGCGATGCTCGATCTCGCACCGACTGGCTCATACCGTGATCTCCTGCGTCCAGTTGGGCCGCCAGTCCTGGCCGAGGCCGCGTTTGATGACCTTGTCGAGGTAGATGATCTGGTCGCGGGGCTTCTCCAGGAGCTTGGTGACGCACCAGCTATCGACCGAGGTATGGTCGGTGCCGATGACCATCGTGTCGCCCCGCTTGACGTCGTTGAGGCTGCCGCCGGTCGGCCCGTTGCGCATCAGGAGCTTCCGGCCGTCAGCGATCACCAGCGTGGGCTTCATCATCAGGGCGAAGTCGGAGATGATCCCGTGGATGTTCTGGTGGAACTGGTTGCGGGGGTTGCCCAGCAGGCCGTACCAGTTCTTCATCGTGACGGTCGCCTTGCAGAGGTTGTGGTCCTTGACCGGCGAGATACCGATGACCTTGGTGGCCTCACGGAAGGGGCGGTAGAACATCCGCCAGGTGTTGGTGATCGTCTCGCCGCCGACGTAGAGCGTCTCGAAGTAGCTGTCCTTCGGCAACATCAGCTCGGCGCCGGCGCGGACAGCGGCCTCGCCGACCTTCGTCTTGTAGAAGCAGCTCTCGGGATTGTTGATCGGGTTGTCCGCGACGATGACCTTGCGCGCCCCGGCACCCAGGCAGAGTTTGGTCACGGCGGCGACCGTGTCGGGCTGGGTCGTGGCGGCGAGATCGGGGTTCTTGTCAAAGGCGACGTTCGGCTTGATGACGACGACGTCCCCCTTCTCGATGAAGTGGTTGACGCCCCCCATCGTGTCGAGCGCCGCCTTGACCATCGAAAAGGCCTGCTCTTCGCGAGCCTTCAGCTCCTCCTCTTTCGAGGTGTGGTCCTCGGAGCGCACGGGCCGGGAGCGGACGACAACCAGGCTGGGCCGGCCGACCGGCAGCGTGACCGCATAGTTCTTCAGCCGCACCGGCGGCGGCGGCTTGACCCCCTCCATACCCCATCGGTCGCGGAGCAATAGACCCGCGCCGACGGCCCCTCCGGCCACCAGCGCGAAGCCGCCGACCTGCGCGGCAAACTGCCGGCGCGAGAAGGACTCGTCCGCCGGGTTCACCCCGCCGAACTTCTCCAGGTTCTTTTGTTGGGTCCGGGTCAGTTTCTCGCCCATGATCGACCTCGGTTCGGGATTAAAGGAAGTTTGGGGCTTTCGTGGTCAGAGCGGGCTCACTTGCTGCTTCCAATGGTGGGGACGGTTGCCGGCAGACTCTTGGCCAGAGCGCGAGCAAACGCCTCGGCCGGCGCGGCGCTGGTGCCGCCGTTGGCACCGGCCAGGGTGTTTCCCTTGCGGAAGACGACGTCGACCAGGCCGATGTTGTTGCTGATGACGATCTCATCGGCGCCGTCGGCCGTGGTCGTCTTGATCTCGGCACCGTCTTTCTTGACACCGGCGATGTACTTCTGGAACACGGCTTTGGCCTCCTCGGCATCGCGGTAGGGTCGGAGGAAGCCCTGCCAGGTGACGTCGCCATCCTTGTAATCGGCCATGAAGACGTCGGAGAGGAAGCTATAACCGAAGACGTCCTGGGCGACATACTTGGGCTCTCCCTCCCGCTTCTGGGCCGGTAGGAGGGCGAAGAGGGTGGCGGGGGTGACTTCCGCGGCGGCGGGCGTGACCGCGGGGGCAGGCGATTCGGTGGGCTTGACCGTCGCTGGGGCGACGGTCCCGGTCGAAGCCGTCGTCCCGGCCGGGGTCGTCGCGAACACCTGGGAACCCGCCGGTGCGGTCAGCGCCCGGCTTCTGGCGGGCGACGACTTTCTTGGCCAGCTCCAGCGCGAAGGCGGCGAACTTGGCGTCGTCCGTGGTCGAGACGATCTGCGTGTAATACTTCCCTGCGTAGAAGAGGATGCTGCCGGCAGAGGTATAGCCCTGGTCGCCGACGGCGGCCGACTGGGCCTCGTCGGGCTTCTCCGAGCCGTACTTGCCCAGGGCCTTGAGGGAGTCGGGCATCTCAAAGATGTAGAGCTGGATCTCGTTGGATGCGTCGCCGGCCGGGTGGTAGAAGGTGTAGGCCATCCCCTTGACGCCATACTGAAGGAAGCTCTCGGCGCGGCCGTCGATCTTCTCGTAGAGGTTGTCGGCGTTGAAGGATTCGATGTAATGTGCGCCCGACTTTCCGATGGTCCATTCCGCCGGCAGACCCGTGAGGGGCATCATAGCGGCGATCGTGCGCTGGGGCTCGGGGACGGCGGCCAGCTCAGCCTCGACCTCCGCCGGGCTCAGTCCATTGCCGGCCGCTGGTGCCGGGGCTGGGGCGTTCGTGGTCGCGACGGCCGCCGGTGCGGTCACGACGGTCGGGCTGACGACGGGCATGTTGGCGGCCATCGCACGCAGATCGACCGGCGGCGCGGTGTAATCGAGCAGTTGTTGGGGGCCGTCCAGCCCGACGCTCTGCCGCACACCGGCCAGCGATTGCAACACATTCGGGATCCGCTGAGCCACCGCCTGCGAGGTCCCTGCCACGGCCCGCAGGGCCAGCATCGACTCATCCAGCTTCTTGACGTTGTCCACCAGGTTCTTCTTCACCCCTGCCAGGTATTGCATCTCCTTCTTCACGGCAGCATCAGCCGCCTTGAGATCCTTGAACTCCCTCCCTTGCTCCAGCACGGACCAGGTCCAGTTCGGATCGAACTCATACCGGTCCTTGTCGAACGACCGGCTCTTGAGCACCAGCGCCGCGAAGATCGCCGGGATGCTCATCACCAGGATCATCCCCACGACGATCGACGAGAACTCGGGTCGCTGCAAGATCCGCCCGCGACGGGCTTTGAACCAATCCAGCCGCCCCAGGACCGCGAACGCGATGGGTGTCGTCGCCAGCGCCACCAGCGCTGCCGAGAGCCCCAGAATCAGAAAGGGGTCGCTCGTCAGTTCGTCGCGATAGTGGGACCAAAGACTCGTCAGGCTCATCGTGCCCCCTCAGTCATCAGTCATTGGTATTCGAGTTCAGTCCGTTGGTTCATCACCGCGATGTGGATCGGGGGGCTCACGAATGACCCAAGGAGGGAGAGAACGCCAGGTCAGACGCTGAACAACGGTTGAATCGCTCTCGACCCCCATTATAGCGGCGCAGGGAAGTGACCAGCAACGCGCCTGGCCTGACTTGGTGGTGGGCAATTCCATCATGAGAGGATGATGACACGTGCAGTCCCGTCTCCTGGAAAAGGTTGCAACCGTCGACTCGACCAAAGGTATTGGCGTCAAAGGACGGCCCGCCGTCCGGGTCCGCACCAACAAGCCTGGAAGCGGCGAAAACGGCAGAATCGATCTGAGCGAGATCATCGTCAAGATCATAGGTAGTTTCGCTAGATTACCGCTGGGTTCGTTTGTCAGGTTTTCTCAAGAGGGTAGTAGACCGACGTCACGGGCTATCAAATGGTATATTTTGCTCAAACCTCCCGGTTTTGGCTTCGTTTTGTCAGAATCGGGATCTTGGTTCGGATGTTTATCGCATCCATGCACTCGGAGTTGGCTTCGTTCCGCAGATTTTCGGTCATCGGCCGCCGCCTTCTTGGGTTCGTTCGGCGCATTTCGTATTGGCCGGACTCCATAACTGGGTTCGTTTCGTGGATTCGGCGTTCAGTGTGGTATGCTCCCGAACTCAGTTATTGTTTCCGTCGCCACTCGATTGCGCACCCCGAACGCCTTCCGGACGACCCGACATCCTTGATTATAGAAACTTTTTGACGGCGGTGCGCATACGAGCGGGGAATTCCTGATGGCGGAGGGTTCTCGAGCGGCAGGTCGAGGCCGATGGCCGCGAGGTGAAGATGAGGAGTTGGGGCGACGCCGTACGGCGATCCGGCCGCGCCCAAGAATGCAATCCGCCTCAGACCATGCACTCGCGGACGCGTCGGGCTGGTATCGGAGCCATCGGCCCCTGGAGCCATCAACCTCCGAATCGGGGACCCTGGGACGATCCTGGACCTGCCCCAATGCGGGAGTGCGGCCGGGGCGCGCCGCCGGCGCGGTCCGGGTCTGTGTCATCCGAGATCGAGCTTGGGTTCCAGCGGCCGCTCGTACCGGCGCCACACGTCTCGGAAGAACGCGGCATACCGCGGTCGGATCCGGTCCGGATGCCAGCGCTGGGCTTCCCGGCGGGCCAACCGGCTCTGCTGCTCGTACAACGCCCGATCGTCCCACAGGCGAACGATCGTCTCGACCCACGGCTCGACCTCTTCGGCCTCCGGCACGATCTGCGCGATCGGCGTCAAGTGATCGGGTAACGGCAGGGCGACCATGGGCGCAGGCCCTTTGCGGCGAGCAGCGGAGCCGAGCTGGTGGTCCCTGAACCAGGCGTCAGCGACGACCTGCCCGGCTAGTCGCCGCGCGGGGATTCCCATCAAGACTGGACTAGGTCTTGGGCAGCAGGCCAATGTGCGTTTGGAGCACGGTCGTCGCCAGGCAGTTCATAGATCCTCGGGAGTAGGGTTTTCGGCCGATCCGCAATCGACAACCGCCGGGACGGCTCGTCCGCCGAGTCGCGGTTCGAGAGGCAGATGTCCTCCGGCGAACTCGAATGGTTCAGGCCGGCCTCCCTCGGGGATCGACGGGAGTGGAACGGCGTTGGTTTTCGCTCCCGGTTGTCGCTCGAGACCGCGCGCCGATTGGCTGATGGCGTCGAGGACCACCTTCTGTTCGCGATTCGGGTGTTTGAGAGCGTTCAGGGAGAACGGAAACTCAACCGTCACCCATTCCCAACCCGCGGTCGAGGCTGCCGGGCCCCCGCGCAATTCGATCTCTCTCATCCGGCGTGACTGGACTTTGGTTTGGTCGGTCAGCCGGCCGGTTACGGCCTTGAACAGCACGGCCGCCGGGTCGATCTCGTGCCTCGATCGCGGATTTGCGATGGATTTCGGATCGATCCTCAGTGCACTCGCCATCTCGTTGAGCGACAGCTCGGTGCGGAAACTCCCGTCAGCGGCCGCGAGAGCGTCAACCTCCTCGGGATATACGACGGCGGTGCCCTCAAGGTTGACGTGAAGCTTTCGTTCGGCCGCCTTATTGTTGTTCGCGACGGCGCGCGAAGGCTTGCGGATGCTTTCCGAGGGTGGAGAGTTCCCGGGTCTTGATTCGATGCGATCCTGGCCGAAGCGCTGCGCATATTCACCGCCGACCCACCAGAAGAGAGCCGCCGTGCCGACCAACAGAGCACCGACCGAGTTCCGTTGCACAAACCGCATTCCGCTTGCGCAGAAGCCACGGGCGGCTGACTGGTCTTTCGGGGCGTCCACGGTTCGGTCTCCTCTGGGATGAGAATCTGGCGTGGGCTTGACCGAGGTCGCGACAAATCGTGCCGATGGGAAGAGGGCGCAGACCGCTCGCGCACCTCTGCCCATGAGGCGTCCTTTTGAAACAGAATGCCACGCTCGGATCTCGATCTGGATTCGCAGGATTGGGTACGAGCCTGTATACGGTCCAGGCTATTACCTATGCTCCCTTTCGAGCCGAGTTGCGCCACCGATTCGAGAGATTTGTGGAAAATGCTTTGGCGAGGAGATTATCAAGACCGGCCGATGATCGACGCGTTCACGATGGGGGGCCGACGGTATCCGCTTCAAGTCGTTCAAGGGTGCTCGGGACGCGAAAGCTCCTAAATCGATCTGAAGCTGCACCGGACCGGATGACCAGGCTGGGCTCTCCGGCAGATAGGAGGGTAGTTCCCAGTCCAGACCCATCGCCGCCAGATTGTGACGAATCTTCCTGAGATCCCAAACATGGATCGGATCGAATTCCCCACCAGGGGTCACCAGGAAGGCGCCATCCTGACTGAAGAAGATGCTGTTGGCCTTCTCGTGGTGTGGATTCTCTAGCCGGGCGAATTCGCTCCCGCCAACGAGGTCCAGTAAGCGCACGACGCCGTCGCCGGTCTCCATGGCAAACATTCTCCCATCGGGCGCGAAAGCGCATGTGTAGCCCTGGGGTGTCGCGGCTTTCTCCCAGGATTCGACGTTCCAGAGTTGGGGGAACGGACATCGCGTCGCAAGCCATCGCCCATCTGCGCTGAAGCCCACAACGATGCAAGGGGCGTCGGGCATCAACTCTCGCACGAACTTGCCGGTGTGCGCTTCCCAGATGCGAGTGCCAAATCCGTTGTGCGTACCGGTGGCGACCCAGCGGCCATCGCGACTGACGGCGACGTAACGCGCATCCCGGTGCGGAGCCAAACGAACCACCTTGCCCGTTTCTTGCCAGAGCACCCGTGCGCCGCCTGGCCAGCCGGCTGGGCGACGAACTGGCCATCCCGGCTGACGGCAATCTGGTAGAAGTTCCCAGGCAACGGGAGCGTCTTCGGTGGTCCGATGCGCATGCGGGCGGATTTGGGTTCAGCCTGTACCGGCCAGCGGTAGACGCCCTCGAGCCCGTTGGTGAGCAGTGCCCCGGGCACGGAGTGATCGAACGCAACACCGTGAGTTTCACCGATGGGGAGATGGAACAGAAAGTCCGCGGTCTTGAGGTCCCAGAGGCCCACGCCATCGTCCATGCCGACGGCCAGTAACCTTCCCTCCGTGTCGATGGATTCGCCATAGAACGTGTGTCCGCGATCCGCTCCTCGAACAAAAGCGCGACATTCCTCGCCAGCGGTGATTTCCCACAACTGAATCGAGTTTTCCTTGGTACTGGCGGCAACCAGGCGGTCATCGGGGCTGAAGCGTGGGACTGGGCCCCTCCAGTCGAGGGTTCTCAACTGGCTGCCCGTGCGCGGATCCCACAGCCTGAAGACCCCATCCCAGGCCGCCGTGGCCAACCGATCCCCCCGGTGGTTAAAGGCCATGTTCGAGCCCATGTCAACGGTTCGTTCCAACCTGAGGAGTTGGCTTTCGTTCCCCTGGTCGAGGTTCCAGAGCTTGATGGTTCTATCTTCGCAGGTAATTGCCAGGATCCGGCCTCCCGGATGCCAGGCGAGGTTCGGGTACGAAGAGCGCACTGGGATTTCCAGGCTTGCGGTCCATCGTTCCGTGTCGAGGTCATAGACCTTCACGCCCGTCGGTTGAGAGACAGCGATCTGGTTGGCGCCGGACGCCAGGCCATCGCGGTCATGCGGGTGCCGGTCGGATACACGCGACCTCTCTGGGCGATCAAATCGAACACTTCGAGCTCCTTGTTTTCCAGCACGATGGCGACGATTGACTGATCCGGGTGAAAGTCGAAAGAACCGGTCTTGCGCCGGAAAACGAGCGATGGCGAATCGCCATCCACTTTCCAAGCTTCGGCTGGCGATGAGGCATCACCGGTCAACAGGAACTTCCCGTCGAAGCTGAAGTCGAGGTAGGTTTTTCTGCCTCTCCCGGGAAGCCGGCCAATCTCCGCGTCATCCGCCACGCGCCGGATGCTCACACTGCCCTGGTGATCCGATCGGGCATACCGCTCCAGTTTTCCGTCAAAAGCAACCCTGCGCGCGCCGGACGGAAAACCTGGCCAGACCTTGCCCGGGCTCAGATCGAGCGAGATGGCCAGGCAGGCAATGGCCTCGTTTCGCAATTCATGGCGGAGCGGGGCAGAAGGGCCCAAGGCCATAGCGGAGCGAATCTCGGCGAGTGCCCGTGCGCAATGCGCCGGCTCGCGGCTGAGCCGCAGTGCGGCGGCTTGCCCCAGGTGGGAGCGAATCTCGTTTTCGCGTTCGGCCTTGCGCGCACGTCCTTCGGCTTGCTCGGCCCTTTCTTTGCTTTTGACGGCCAGGTCGCGTTCCGCCACGATCACGCGCCGCGCCGCTCGGTCACGAACGACCCAACCGAGGCTGGCGACTGCCATCGCCAGCGCCGCCGTGACGACGGCGGCGATCGAGAGCGCCGCGCGCCGGCGCCGGGCGAATTTGCCGAAGAGATACCTTGCCGACGGCGGACGGGCCGTCACGGGTTCGTCGTGCAAGTAGTGTTGCACGTCGGCCGCGACGGCGCCGGCGGTCGCGTAACGGCGGGTGCGATCCTTTTCCAGCGCCTTCATCGCGATCCAGTCCAGGTCGCCACGGATCAGCCGGCTCAGCGCCTGCGGGTCGCTTTGCCGGGCCGTTTTCGCGGTCGTTGCCTGAGCCAGCGCGGTCAGGCGGATGCTGGGCCGGGTGGGATCCTCCTCGCGAATGATCCGCCGCATCTCGTCATAACCGGCCTCATGCAATCGTTCCTGCGCAAAAGGAGTGGTTCCGGTCAATAGCTCATAGAGCAGGACGCCCAGCGAATAGACGTCGGTGCGCGTATCGATGTCCAGGGCGCCCAACTGGACCTGCTCCGGACTCATGTAAAGCGGCGTGCCGATCATTTGCGCGACGTCTGTGTGCAGCGTCTTGTCCGTCAATGCCTGCCCGATCGCCTTGGCGATGCCAAAGTCGATGACTTTCACCACGGGAACGCCATCGCGTAGCGTCACCAGCACGTTGGACGGCTTGAGGTCGCGGTGAATGATCCCCTTCTGATGAGCGTGCTGAACGGCGTCGCAGACGGTCGCGAACATTTCCAGACGTTGCCGCGTGTGCAGCCCATTCTGGTCGCAGTAGTCGGTGATGGGCACCCCACGCGCCAGTTCCATGACGAAGTGGGGGAGGCCGGAGGCGGTCTGGCCGGCGTCGAGCACTCGGGCGATATTCGGGTGGTCCATGAGGGCCAGCGCTTGCCGCTCGGCTTCGAAGCGGGCGATGACCTGCCGGCTGTCCATCCCTGGCTTGAGGACCTTGATTGCCACTTTCCTGCGCACCGGCTGTTGTTGCTCGGCGAGGAAAACCAGGCCGAAGCCCCCTTCGCCGATCTCCTCGAGCAGCTTGTAGGAGCCGATCATCTTGCCGGGCCCCACCTCGAGCAGTGTGTCGGGCGCCGGGGCGGAAGGGTCATGCAGAAAGGCGCCGACCTCCTGTTCGGCGCGCAAAGCGCATCGACCCGGGCGCGCAATTCGGGCTGTCCCTGGCAGGCCCTGTCCAGGTATTCCGACTGCTCCTCCGGAGTCTTGCTGCCGATGGCTTCGCAGAAGACACCTCGAACCTGAGCTTGGAAACCGGCCATGAAACGGCTCCTTGGAAGAACAGCTCTTCCTTTCCATGCTCCGTTGGACGCGAGGCTGCGCCAACTCTCCGCGAGATTCTTCCGCGATCAGGTTTTTTCGGCTTCGTCACGAGTGCGCAGCTCGTCGTAAAGCCAGGATCGGGCGAACACCCAGTAGCGGTCGGCGGTTCGCCGGGCAATGCCCAGGGCGCTGGCCGCCTCCTCCAGGGTCAGCCCTGCGAAGAAACGAAGCTCGACCAGCTCGGCACAGAGCGCGTCCTCTTGCGCGAGTTTCCGCAGGGCCTCGTCCAGGTCGAGGAGGTCTTCGGGAAGCTCGTCAACCGGGAGATCGATGTGATCGAGTTGGAGGCGTCGCCAACCGCCCGCCCGCTTGAGTCGGCGTTTGCCGCGCGCGTGGTCAAGCAAGATGCGACGCATGGCCTCTGCGGCCGCAGCGAAGAAATGCCTGCGGCTTTCCCAGGTTTGCCTCGCACCGGATGCATCCCCTTCGGTCCCCACGAGCCGGATGTAGGCTTCGTGGACCAGCGCCGTTGCCTGCAATGTCTGACCGGGTGATTCCTGTGCGAGTTTTTGTGCCGCCAGTTTACGCAACTCCGCATAGACGACGGGAAAAAGCTGCGCCGTGGCTTGCGGGTCGCCCTGCTCGATGGCCGCCAGGATTTGCGTCACCTCGCTCATGTTGGCTGAGTATCAACAACCTCGATGGGCGTCGCAATTGGTTTGCCTGGAATAAGTTGCTCCCGCATGCCGAAGGATCCGGATCAGGGAGCAAGACCGCGGAACGGAACGGGGACATTCCTCAATCACCTGGCGAACCAGGAAGGCCAGGAGAGACGGCTTAGCCCGGGGCAAGGAGGGGGCAAGAAGATCCCCGGCGGCGAGTCCACTCTCTCCGGGGCGGGACTGGCGGCGAGCCATGGCGCGGTTCTTCCACGCCGGAGGACAACGCGATCGATGGTGAGCACGACACGGTGGCCGAGTCGGTCGTGATCCGAAAGGGCCTGGGGCGATCGCCGCGAAAAACCGGGTGATTGGAATCCAAACCACCAGGGGAGAGATCGGCTTGGTCGGATCGGAACGTGTGTTGTAATCAAGGGCCGAAACGGATTGCCAGATTTTTCTAAAAAAACAGTTTTTTGGCGGTTTCGGGGGTTCGTTATGGAGAGCCTTCGTCGGCCGTTCCACCGGCGGGCATTCGTTCCGGGCTGGAACGGGATCCGGTATCATGTCGAGATGACGGCTTGGGCGACGTCGGAACAGACTTCGCCGGGATGACGGATCCGCCTTCGATTCGGAAGGACGGTGGACCATGCCCGAACCGATCCGGGAGAAAGAGAAGGATAAAAACGCCAAGTGGCTCATCGCGCACCATGGCGATGCCATTCTGCCGCCTTGGCGGCGTCACCGACCTGGACCGCTGGCAAGCCGCGCCGGCCGACCTGGTTCTGCCCGCGAAGCTTCCGGATGGCCTCCTCTTCGCCTGGCGCGCCGGCCGCAATCGCGCCGAGCCGCATGTGATCGAGATCGCGACCTATCCCGATCAACGCGCCGTCGAGCAGGCCGTGCGCGACCTGCTGGTCTACCTGGTCTGCGGGGAGGTCCCCAACGTCCTCGTGCTGGTACTCCGCCCGAAAGGACATACTCCATGTTGCCGACCACGCACAACGGTCCAGTCCGGACGGGGTGACGGAGCTGAGAGGCCGGTGGCGGGTCGTCGAGCTGTGGACGGTTCCCGCCGAACCGGTGCTGGCGGCGGCGGACCCGGGGATGATGCCGTGGGTGCCGCTGATGAAGGCGACCGAACCGCCGGAGGTCGTGGTGCGGCGGTGCCGCGAGGTCATCGATCAGCGTGCGACGGACGACGAGCCTGACCGGCTCATCACAGTCACGCAGGTCTTTACGCGGCTGCGATACAAGGACCCTAACTTACGTTCCATCCTGGGAGCCAAGAACGCCATGATCGAGTCGCCATTGATCCGAGAGACTGTCGCTGAAAAGACCCACAAGCACATCCTGAAGTTCCTCGTGACGCGTTTCGGTCCCGACCCGCCCGAGCTGGAAGCCGAGGTGAGATCGATCCTTGATTAGTCGGTTTTGGACGCCGCGCTTGAGTTGGCGGCGTTCAGCCCGGACCTGGAGCACTTCGCGGCCGAGCTGCGGGCGATCCCCCGACCCCCCGAGCCGTGGGACCCGGCGGACGAGCCCGAGCCCACGGCTTGAGCCACGACACGACGACGGCCCAGTCGCACGGATCGTTCCATCGCGACGAGAACGGGCCAGATGCGCAATGTCCCCTGCACCGCTGAAGCAGGGCAGAGGATCCGAGTCATGGGACTGGAACTGACTGCGATCGTGCTGTCGCTGGGCCTGTTGATGGTACTGGCCTACCGCGGACTGCCGGTCATCGTGTTCGCACCCCTGCTGGCGCTCCTCGCGGTTGCGCTTTCCCGACAGCCGCTCTTGCCCAGCTTCACCGAGTTGTTCATGGGTCATGCGGCCAGCTATATCAAGTCCTTCTTCCCGCTGTTTCTTCTGGGTGCGATCTTCGGCAAACTGATGGAAACCAGCGGCGCGGCCGGCTCGATCGCCGAGACGATCGTGTGGGCACTGGGTGCCCGCCGCGCGATCGTGGCGGTTGTCCTGTCCTGTGGCGTTCTGACCTACGGCGGGGTCTCGCTCTTCGTGGTCGCGTTCTCCGTCTATCCCTTGGCCCGGGTGATCTTTCGTGAGGCCGCGATCCCCAAGCGGCTGATCCCGGGTGCGATCGCCCTGGGCGCGTTCACGTTCACGATGGATGCACTTCCGGGCTCGCCACAGATCCAGAACTTGATCCCCACCCGCTACTTTGGGACTGATGCCTATGCCGCCCCATTCGTTGGCCTGGTCGGCGGCGCGGGGATCTTGATCGGCGGGTTGTCCTGGCTCGAGTTCCGCCGAGCGCGGGCGATCACAGCCGGAGAGGGGTACGGCGACCATCATGAGCCCGACGATGGCTCAGCCCACCGCCAGGGTCGACCGCACATCGTGCTCTCGATCCTACCGCTCCTCCTGGTTCTGGTCGCGAACCTGGTCCTGAGTCGAACTTCCTGGTCGGTAGCGGGATGGTACTCGGAAGCCACGCTGAGGCGGTCCTTTCCTTCCATCGATGTGAAGGCCGTGGTTTCGACCTGGTCTTTGATCGTGGCGCTGACGCTGGGGATCCTGACCACGCTCACGATTCACTGGCGACGGGTCACGGTCACGCTCTCGGGGTCGCTCTCGGCGGCGGTGGCCGGCGCCTTGCTGGCGATCTTCAACACCGCGTCGGAGGTGGGGTTCGGGAACGTGATCAAGACGATGCCGGGCTTTCAGGTGATCCAGAACTGGGTCTTCGGCGTGAGCCGGTACGCCCTGGTGTCGGAGGCGGTGGCGGTCAACGTTCTGGCCGGGATTACCGGGTCGGCGTCGGGCGGCCTGTCGATCGCGCTGGACGTGATGAGCCAGCATTTCCTGAAGCTGGCCCAGGAGCAAGGGATCAGCCCCGAGTTCCTGCACCGGATCGCCTCGATGGCCTCGGGAGGAATGGATACGTTGCCCCACAACGGCGCCGTCATCACGCTGCTGGCGATCACCGGCTTGACCCATCGTGAGTCCTACATCGACATTTTTGCAATCACCATCCTCAAGACCGCGATTGTGTTCGCCCTCGCCTTTGCGATTTCGTTCGCTCATTGAGTGAAGACAGTGATCTGGAGCGGATGGCACTCGGATTCTCACAACGGCGCGAAGGTTTTTTCCGTGTGGGTCTGTGATTTCCGCGGTGAATACGCTTTCTTGCGGTTGGCGGCGACGGGGACAACGTCGCGATTCACCCCGAGCCGAGTCGATCTCGAAGAATTCTTCCGCCACGACGAATGATACTATCTGAGGCAGGCTCACCGCGTGATCTCGTCGGATTGGGTTACATCCATGCGTATGCCCGTGGGAAAAATGGGTTATGACGAATATCGACGATTGTCCGAGGAGGCATTGCTGTCTCGTACGTTTGTCGATATTCGTTCCCTTCGTCCCTCCCCTTTGTCCCTTTGTCCGCTCCGCTCATCGCTCATCGGCGCAATGAAAACCCGCCACGGGCGGCGATCGATCAGAGGAATGCTTCGAAGAATTGCACGAGGATGCGCCGCTCCACGAAGACCTCGACCAACGTGTGGCCGTTGTCGAAGTGCACCCGTGCCTCGAAGCGCCCGCCATCGGCGCAAACCTCTGCACTGCGCGACGGCAGCGCTCGCAGTGTCGCATCGATGCGGCTTCTCGCCACTCGCCAGGATCGTGAAAGCCTGCGCCGAGTGCGGTCGGTGGAGGTAGGAGGCGGATTCCTGGCGGCGGTCCCTCAAGAGGATACGCTCCAGGTGCTTGTCGCGGAACAGACCGTCGTCGGCGATCGCGTGGATCTCCGTCCTCCGCTCCGGATTGAGAGCGTATTTCTTCAAGGCCTGGCTCGTCTTCTGGATCAGGATTTTGTGCAGCAAGAGGTCGTTGGCCACCTCATCGACGATATCGGCGAACCGTTCGTCGACGCCCCGACCCTTGGCGAGTTCGTAACGCCAGAGATAGCCCTTGGCGTTGCCGCCCCAATAGTTACGATGGCGCAGCTTCCTCACGATGAGGACGGCTACCACGAACTTGCGGGGCAGCAGCGGCTCCCCATTGATATGTCGCTGGCGGGCATCGTCCACGATCGCCCAGAGTTCGGTGGAATCGCCGGGCGACCTGACGAGCACCACGGCATGGATGCCCAGCTTCGCTCGGATGTCGGCCAGTGGCCGCCGCTGCACGCCCTCGAACAGGATGACCGGCCCCGGTTTATTCAAGACGCGCACGAACAGCGGCTGGACATCGAAGCCGTTCCGCTCATTGTATTGGATGCAATGTAGATCCCATTCATCCCAATCGGTTGTGGTCCGGATCAACTCCTCGACTTCGGCGATCCAGCCGGCGATGGCGGGATTTTGCTGGGGACCAGGGTGGAGCAAATAGACTCGCTTCGGCCTCATTGCCTACCCGAAACATCAATGTTGTGCCTCGATACACCACGCCCCATTGGCCAACGAAGATCGATCGTAACACGCTGGCTAAAATGAGAAACCCCCTGGGGTAGCGCCAGGGGGTTGTCTGTCTCCATATTGTGGGCAGGGCTCGGAGCAACTCGGCTTTCCGACTTCCCGCGGATAGACATGCCTGCCGGCCATGCCGTCGAGGAGCCACCAAGCGACTCTTAAGCGTTCGTTCTCCCGCGGGGCTACGGCAAAAGCCGCTACCGGCCTTTACCGGCCTGGTGTGGCCGGATGCGAGAAACCGCCGCTGATGAGGATTATCGAACGAAAAGGCGGGGCGAGCAATTGGACGATGAGCACCGTCGCCTCTCTCGTATGCCGAGATTTTGTTACTCGGAACCACAAGATTGAGCAAGACGCTCTAGACGTCCCAAGAGCGCTCAGGATAGAATCAGGATGTAGCCGGATAATCCAGGAGCACCGACAAATTCTCTGAATTTTGCGAAAATTCTCCTGCTCGCGAGGAAGCAACGTGGCGGGCAAAGAACAAGCCCCAATGCCGCATCTCGAACTCGCCGCTCGATTGGTCGCAACCAGACCATCGGACCTCGTCGAAGCCATTCTACGTGCCACGGATGAGCAGGTATCTGCAAAGGCAATCGCCGACCCAGAAGGACGAGACGAATTCAGCCTCAGTTCCGATGCGCTGAACTATTGGCGGCTCGCGTGGCGGTGTGCCGTTGAGTGGGGCGATACTGCTCTTAGTGAGAGTGTGGCCCACGAGGTGAAAGCGGGAATCTGTGAGGCCAGAAAGTACGAGGCCGACGATTTCGATTCGACCTTGCAGGCCGTCAAAGGCAGGGCGCGAGTCCCATTCGGGTGGACGGCCCTAGACCTAGCGTGGCATTTATGTCGCAAGGAACCCATCCGGCTCCTCGCCCCCGAGCTAGCGGGCAAACGGGTCCCCACTGCCATTGCGGGAATGGCCTATCACCTCCAGAGGCACCAGGAGCGCGATCCAATCCTGTTACCGATCGACCAGATTCGCGCGATCCTCCAACAGAGGAAGATCGTCGTATCTGGGGCGGTTCAGAGGCTGCTAGAGGCTGGGATTCTCGAATATGCGAACAAAAGCTATCACACCGGAAAGGCCCGGGAATTTCGGTTTATCGGTGTGGAGAGCGAGCATTATGAGAGGATATTGAAAGGGGCTTTGATCTCCCCGGAATCGGCTCCTGCCCCCATTGATCCGATCTCGAAGAATTCTTCCGCCACGACGAATGATACTATCTGAGGCAGGCTCACCGCGTGATCTCGTCGGGTTGGGTTGCATCCATGCGTATGCCCGTGAACTTGATGGTGGCGATTGGCAAAGCGGCCTTGAACCTTGCCGGGGTCGGCCTGGTCGGTGATGCCGTCGAGATCGCCAGGGCGGCCTGGGAAGACTGGAAGAAGAGCCCGGAGGAACGTCTGGAGGAGCTGGAGGCCGTCGTCCGGGCGGATGACGAGGACGTCGCGCGAGCGGCCGAGCATGTGGCCGCGGAGCTGGCCGCGGGTGAACCGGAACCGGTCCGAAGGAAACTGGCAACCTTCTTGAAACAGGTCCCGAGCCGGATCCGCCAGTCCCAGCGCCGTCCGGCCGATCCCACCGGCCGGACGATTCGTCCGGGGTTCGTCGTGAGCCGTCCGGACGACTTGATTCCGTTCATCCCCGACCAGCTTCCCCGATTCCAGGCGGGAGATCGTCCGCTGCCGGGCGTCCCGTGGGTGCTGGTCGAGTTACTCGGCATCGGCGGCTTCGGCGAGGTCTGGAAGGCGAGTCACGCCCACCTCCAATCCCGAGCCCCCGTGGCGCTCGAAGTTTTGCACCGACCCTCAGGCTCGGCGCGAGTTGCGGCACGAGGCCAAGGTGATCGATCGGGTCATGCTCCAGGCCCAGCAACTGGGCCTGCATCGCGGGATCGTCACGTTGCAGGATGCCAATCTCGATAGCGAGCCGCCGTATCTGCAATACGACTATGTCGAGGGCGGCGACCTGGGTGGGCTCATTGGTGACTGGCATCGGCAAGCGCAGAGGATCTCTACCGATCAAATCGCGAGAGCCATGCTCCAGCTTACCGAGATCGTGGCCTTCGCCCACCGGCTGGATCCGCCGATCGTCCATCGCGATCTCAAGCCGGCCAACATCCTGGTTCCGCGCTCGACTCAGGGCGAGCTCGCGTTCAAGATCACGGACTTCGGCATCGGTGGGATCGCAGCTTCGAAGGCGATCCAGACGAGCCGGCAGGTCACCAGCCCCAGTCAGTTCCTGGCCACGGCGGTACGCGGCTCGGGAAGTTATCTGTACGCCTCGCCGGAGCAATTCGAGGGACGCGACCCCGACCCGCGCGATGACGTCCATGCCCTCGGTGTCATCTGGTATCAGATGATGACCGGCAACCTGACCCGGGGGCCTTCCGTCGGCCAGGGCTGGCGCCGACGGTTCCTCGACCAGGGCATGTCGGTCGCCCTGCTCGAGCTGCTGGGCTCCTGCTTCGAGGAACAGGAGGATCGGCCGGCCGATGCGGGGGTCCTGGCCGAGAAGCTCGCGGCGCTCCTCAAACCGCCGGTCGTCGAGGTCAAGGAGCCGGTTCGCGCGGGTCTCCCGACCCCGCCGCACCCCCGACCGAAGGTCTCCAATCCCAGGTAAAGCAGGAGAGGGAGACCTCCGGTCCAGCAGACGGCGGGGTCAGGAGACCCGCGCCGAACAGAGATCCCGAGCCGGTGAAGGGCTCCGAGCCTCCGAAGGAGATCGTCAACGCGATCGGCATGAAACTGAAGCGGATCCCGGCCGGGGAGTTCCTCATGGGGTCGCCCGACAGCGACAAGGACGCCGGCGGCAACGAGAAGCCCCAGCATCGTGTTCGCATCACACAGCCGTATTACCTGGGCATACACCAGGTGACGCGCGGTCAGTTCGGACGGTTTATCGAAGCGACGCGTTACCAGACCGAGGCCGAGCAGGATGGGAAGGGTGGCTGGGGTTGGGACCACTCTTCCAGCAAATTGGTCCAGGACCCGAAGTTCACGTGGAGGTCGTCGGGTTTCAACCAGACCGACGACCATCCGGTCGTCAATGTGAGCTGGAACGATTCCCTGGCATTTTGCGACTGGCTCGGCAAGCAAGAGGGCCAGAAGTACAAGTTGCCGACTGAAGCTGAATGGGAATATGCCTGCCGGGCCGGGACGACGACGCGTTATTCGCTCGGTGACAGTCAAGACTTGTTGGATCAATATGCATGGTACAGCGCGAATTCCAACGGCCAGACGCACCCAGTTGGGGAGAAGAAGCCGAACGCCTGGGGTTTCCACGACATGCACGGAAATGTCTGGGAGTGGTGCTGGGACGGGTATGATGCCGATTATTACAAGCAATCGCCTGCGGACGATCCGCGTGGGCCATTGCGGGCCGCGGGCCGGGTGATCCGGGGCGGGGGCTGGGGCATCGACCCGCGGTACGCGCGGTCGGCGTTCCGGGACTGGGACACTCCGGAGTTCCGGTTCATCGGCCTGGGCTTCCGCGTCGCCCGAGTTCAGTCCAGTGGTTGAGTTCAGGTAACTGATTGGGAGTGATGTGACGGGAGCGATTCCGGGATTGCGCAGGCATGGTCGGCGGTGCGGCGGAGCCGCAGGGCGGAGCCCAGCCGGCCAATGCCGGAGAAATCCCGGAATCGCGGGACGTGGTGGCCCGTGGTGCCCCGGGGCGGGAGCTGGAACAACGACCCGCAGAACGCGCGGTCGGCGTACCGGAACAGGAACACTCCGGAGAACCGGAACAACAACCTGGGCTTCCGCGTCGCCCAAGCTCAACGGGCGCGGTGGACTCCGCGCCGGATTGAACCGATCGCCCTCCGGTTCCGGCGTCGCGACGTCGGACAAATCGTTACCTTCGACCGCCCGGTGTTGGTAGCCCCAGGCGAAGACTCCGGGCGGTTGTCTGTTACGCCCCGGTTCCCTGGACCACTCATCGGCCCGCGGGACCTCACGCTGGCGCGGTCCGGCGGGTCTGCGGATCGGCTCCGCTCCGAATTGATTGTCAGTCGCTCCGAAGGAAAGGTCATGATCCGTGCCCTGCCCAGTGCTCGTGCCGCGACACAGGCCGTTGGGAACATGTTGGCTGCGCGGGCGAAGGAACTCTATCGCCCATTAACCGCCGCGGAGAAACGGACGACACCAATCGGCGTGACCCGAGTTAGAATCAATGGTGCGTGGCGAGAAGTCGTTTCTGTGAACGCGCAGGCTCCTCCTGAAGCCGTGGAAACGCTGAGACGAGCCGTCGAGCAACAGGCAGGCATTTTCCGACAGGCCGGTGGTGACTATTCACACCCCGATGACTTTCTCCATGCCGAGTATGCCAGCGCAGAGGGATTCGAGGCGATCGGAATCTCCCATGCAGGGGGCCCATGCCCGGACTGTCGGTCGTACTTCACGCAGCAAGGTTTTGGGGACGTCTACTGGGATTCCACGTTGATCCGCTAACCTGATGGTGGATCCCGATCATGGCTTCTTCAGCAAGGGATACCACGCGGGAGTCGATCGGCACACGACGTGTCACGAGCCTGTCGGCCGCGCTCCGCAGTCATTTTGAACCGGCGCGCGGGAGGAGGCGATCGCGACGCTGAGGGCTCTCGATCGGGAAGCGGTGATTTGTGAATTGGGCGGCCTCCTCAACAGTCGCGATCCGGAGTCCCGTTCCGATGCTTCGGAAGCCCTGCTGCTCATCGACGCCGACCGGACGATCGATCGGGTTCTGCTTCTCCTGACGGACCCTGTGAGCGCCGTGCGATGGAATACCTGTGGATTGCTCCACGATTTCGGCGATCGGCGAGCGATTCCGCGGCTTGTGCAGGTGTTGCTCAGCGACCCCGAGGGCGACGTTCGATTGATGGCCGCTCACGCCCTGGGTGAGATCGGGGATCACACTGCGGTGTCGGCTCTTCGTCAGGCGTCACAGTCGGATGATGGCACCGACCACGAGGGTCGTCGCGTTCGCGATGCCGCCGCGGAAGCCGTCGCCCAGATCCTGCGCGTGAGGCGTGAAGCGTTGGCGGCGACAAGGGGGACGTAGTGCTCTTGATCCGATCGAGGAAACGACAGTTCCATCACAGCAGGCGAATGCTGGCGAGCCTCGCCCACTCCTGCGGCTGGGCGCCCTTCAGGAAACGGACCTGCGTACTCGGGTCGAAGGTCAGCCCGGCATGGAAGCACAAGGGAGCAGCCTGCTCGTAGCAGTGGGCGAGGAGGCGAGGCACAACGGCCTGCTCGAAACCTTTTTCTGTGTGATCGACAGGTATGGCGCGACGGTGCTTCCTCTTTCGATAGCGCTCGTTTCGTCCCTTTCGCGCTGACCTGCGCGTCAAATTGCCGTCTAGTTGAGATGGAAAACGACAAATCACCGAAGTTCTTGCTATGCCTACACTTCCCTCAATTGCCCTCGTCCCTGTCCAGTCCCTCCGCACCTTCCAGTCAACTTGTCGTCAACTTGAATCAGGCCCAGAAGGGGACGTAACTCCGATCCCGGTCCCGCGACTCGGGGTCGAAAAGCCTGATGGCCCCGTCCTTTACCGCGGTCTGGATCATGGGGGGCGCCTGGGCAGCGTTATTGGGCTTGATCCCGAATCGCTGCTGTATCGAGGCGTTGGTCATTCGCTTCCCCGTGACGAAGCATAGACAGGCATGCTGGTAACAGGCGCGGATGCGGTCCTTCGATTCCATCTCCGAGAGCTTCTGTGCGCGTAGAGGAACGCTTTTGTGAATCCGAGGACGGCTTTGAAATCCGGGGCGGGTAGCTGGAACGCCTCGATCGTCGAGACCGCCTTGTCGATGCCGGTGCCGGCCTCCTCGCAGATGTTCATCCTCTTCATGAGGGCCGCCAGATCCTCATTCCGGGTATCGGCGACGTGTCGATGAAGCGGAGTGTGTCCACCAAAGGTTCGCCGGAGTTCGAGATCTCGATCCGGTCTGTGAAGATCTCGACCATCGGTCCGGCTCCTCTGGCTATGAAATCCTGATACATCAGGGCGTTGGCGACGAGTTCCCGGATCGGGGCTGTCGTTTCACATCGCTGTGGCTTCGCGTTTCCGACCAGCCCGGCGCGGACGACCTCTGATGTGTCTATTCGATTGAACCAGACGATGACTCTTCCCGGATTCGGACCGAGAAACCTTGCGAATCGCACGAACGAGGCGGGGAATGCCTGACGCCGCTGCATGAGACGATCGTCGGTCGGGTCCGGACAGAGGCTCGCAGGATCTGAGGATCTCAATGCCCTCTGCATACTGGCGGCGAGCGTCGTGCCTGACTATAATCCCGAAACCATCACAACCTCCAGGAGGCAATTGCCATGCGACGCTGGCTCATGTTCGGTTGGATCTTCCTGAGCGGGGCTGCCGCGATGGCGGAGCCTCCTGTCAAAGTCGCCTCGATCGAGGGGGTGACGGAGTACCGGCTCGCCAATGGGGCACGAGTGCTGCTCTTCCCGGAAGCGTCGCGGCCGACCGTGACCGTGAACCTGACAGTGCTCGTCGGCAGTCGCCACGAAGGCTATGGCGAATCCGGCATGGCACACCTGCTCGAGCATATGGTCTTCAAGGGCACGCCCTACCACCCGCAGATCCCCAAGGCGCTTCGCGATCACGGGGCTAGCTTCAACGGGTCCACCAATAGCGACCGCACCAATTACTTCGAGACCATGCCTGCCACCGACGAGAACCTCGAGTTCGGCATCGCCCTGGAATGCGATCGGCTCGTCAACAGTTTCGTCAAGGGTGAGGACCTGCTGTCGGAGATGACGGTCGTCCGCAACGAGTTCGAACGCGGCGAGAACAGCCCGGCCTCGGTCCTCAGCGAGCGGATCTCCGCCGCGGCCTACGAATGGCACAATTACGGCAAGTCCACGATCGGCAGCCGTGCCGACATCGAACGCGTGCCCATCGAGAACTTGCAAGCCTTCTACAAGATGTACTATCAGCCGGATAACGTCGTGCTGATCGTGGCGGGCAAATTCGAGGAGGCGAAGGCCCTCGCCCTGGTGGAAAAATACCTCGGGTCGATCCCGAAGCCGACGCGCAAGCTGAATGCCACCTACACCGAGGAGCCGCCGCAGGACGGCGAGCGTACGGTGACGCTGCGCCGGGTCGGCGCCGTCGGCTCGGTGGGCCTGGCGTATCACGTCCCGTCGGCCTCGCAAGCCGACTGGGCGCCGCTGAGCTTGCTGGGCGGCATCATCTCGCAATCGCCGAACGGCCGGCTGTACAAGGCCCTGGTCGAATCGAAGCTGGCGACCAGCGCGTCTGCCCGATCGGAGAACTCGCACGATCCGGGCCTGTTCTTCGCCTCGGCGTCCTGCGACCCGGAGAAGGTGGACGCGGTGCGCGACGCCCTGGTGAAGGTGCTCGAAACGCTCGGCGATGTGCCCTTCACCGACGACGAGGTAAGCAAGGCGAAAGTCCGCAGCAAGCGGAACGCCGAGATGCTGCAATCGAATAGCCAGGCGATGTCGCAGGCACTGAGCGCGTCGTCGAGCCACGGTGATTGGCGGTTGCTGTTCATCCAGCGCGATCGAGTCGCCGCCGTGACCGCGGCCGACGTCAACCGCGTGGCGAAGACCTATTTCCGCAAGCCCAACCGCACGGTCGGCGTCTACATCCCGGCCAAGGAATCGATGCGGCTGGCGGTGCCCGCCGCCCCCCTCATCGACCTGGTCGTGAAGGATTACAAGGGCGGCACCGTGGCGGCGGCGGGTGAAGCCTTCGACCCCTCGCCGGCCAATCTGGATTCCCGGATCAAGATCGTGAATGACGGGAGCCTGAAGGCCGGGTTGTTGCACAAGAAGAATCGCGGCGAGACGGTCTCGCTGGTGCTGACGCTGCACTACGGCAACGCCGAATCTCTCAAGGGCCAGACGGCCGCGGCCGGGATGCTCCCCGGCCTGATGATGGCCGGTACGAAGCAGCACGATCGCCAGGCCTTGCGCGAGGAAATGGATTCGCTGGGCATTCGCATCTCATCGGGTGGCGGTGGTCGTGGCCGAGGAGGTCGCGGAGGTCGCGGTGGCGGAGGGGGCGGTGGTACCCCGGGGCAACTGACCTTCTCCATCGAAGCCAAGCGCGACACGCTCCCGCGGGCCCTTGAGCTGCTCGGCGAGATCCTCCGCGAACCCGCACTCCCCGTGGAAGAGTTCGAAACGGCGAAACTCCGCATGGCCTCGATGCTCTCCGCCGGTCGCACCGAGCCGGGCGCCCTGGCCCGGAACAAGCTCAGCCGCGCCCTGTCGCCGTACGGGAAGGATGACGTGCGTTACGTCCCGACGCTCGAGGAGACGATCGACCGCGCCGGGAGGTCACGCTCGAGCAGGTCGAGTCGCTTTACCACATGCAGGTCGGCGGCTCGCACGCCGAGCTGGGGGTCGTCGGCGACTTCGACCCGGAGAGCACACTCCGGTTGGTGAAGCAGATGCTATCCGGCTGGGACTTGAAGGCGCCGTTCGAGCGGATCGACCACAAGGTCGGCGACAACAAGACGGGATTGCAGGAGGACATCGTCACGCCAGACAAGTCGAACGCGGAATACCTGGCAGGGCTGTCGTTCGCGCTTTCGGACAGCGACCCGGACTACCCGGCGCTCCGGATCGGTAACTTCATCTTCGGCGGCAGCACGCTCGCTTCGCGGATCGGCGACCGGATTCGCCAGAAGGACGGACTGTCGTACGGCGCCACCTCGTCGTTCACGGCTTCGTCCCGCGATCCGGTGGCCACGCTGACGGTGACCGTCAGCACCAACCCGGCGAACATCGGCAAAGTCACGGCCGCGGTCATGGAGGAGCTCCAGCGGTTCCTCAAGGACGGCCCGATCGACCAGGAACTCGCGGACGCGAAACAGGCGTTCGTCGAAGCCCAGAAAGTCGGCCGCACTCGCGATGCGGCGATCGCCGCGCAAATCGGTTCGAACCTGAACACGGGCCGGACGTTCGCCTTCGACGCCGACCAGGAAAAGGCCATCCTCGCCCTCACACCCGCCAAGGTCGCCGACGCTTTCCGCAAGTACATCGATCCGCAACGGCTGGTTGTCATCCGCGCGGGGGATTTTCCGAAGTAGGGAGCGGCGAGCGGCCCGGCCGCGTTGGTTGACCGTCACCGGCCAGTTCTTGCGCGGAAGCGGAGCACGGCCACGTCGGATTCGGATCGGGCGGTCTTGCTGGACCAACCCGGTCCGCGATACCGACGACGGCCTGGTCATGCTCTGGCTCTCCGGGGGCCGGCCGGAGGCCGTCGCCGGTTTCTACCGGGTCCGGTTCGAGGGGCGGCCCACCGAGGCCCACGAGTTCCACTCGTTAGCCCCCGTCCCCCTGACCACGACTCGCGGCGGGCGGACCGTGTCGGCGCCCCGGGTCCGAGGCGTGACCCCGAGGCCCCTCCCGGGAGCCCCCCGGCCGGCGTTGACGCCCACCGAGCGCCTCCGCCAGATGCGTGCCCTGGCGCGCGAGTTCAAGGCGGCCGTGGACCTCGAGAAAGGGGGCAGCGACCTCCGCCTGCTTTCTCAGCCCGTCTTCCGATACGAGTCGAAGGCCGACGGGGCGCTCTTCGCCTTCGTCCTGACAACCGACCCGGAAGTCCTGCTGATGATCGAGGACCGGCCCGACAAAGGAGTCCCTGCCTGGCACTACGCTAACGCCCGAATGTCGAACCGCAGCCTCGTCGCGAAGCACCGCGACCGGGTCGTCTGGGAGTGCCGGCCGACAAGGACGACGGCAACCCGACCAAGCCGTATTGTGTCCGATGGGACGTCGGCCCCCGCTGATTCACCTCATGTTCCGCTTTGCCGACCGGGCATTCACGGAGCGAGGGGGCACTCCTCTCTTCTGGTTTTCGGAAACACAATCGGACCTCGAGCTTTCCAAGGTCTGTCCCCGAGCTTTCCAGGAGGGTACGCCATGGACGAGCAGCCCCGGCAGCTCGGGATTGCCGACGGCATGATCTTGATCGCGGGGGTCGCCACCGGCTTTGGTCGCATCCAACTCGCCTACCCCGACTTAACCCCTGCGGGTGTTTGGGGTCTGATGAGAACGCCGAAAGTCGGCTGGTCGCCCGAAGCCGCTGTCACGGCTTGATCCGACCCGCTTCGAGCGTCTCGACAGGGGAATCTGCCCCTCCGTGACCAACCGGGCCATCTTCGGGACCCTGGCCTGGGCCAAGGCATTCCAGCGGTGGTTTTCTGTTGCGATTCGCAGGCCTACCTGATGCGAGGGCCGCCGTCCACCGAGGCGCGGCACATCATTTCTTCACAGTCGCGGGATAAGATTGAGCTTCCAATCGATCGCGATGAGCGAGACTGTCGCTAGGATTCGCCCTGAGATTGAGATGCGGGGTTCAGAGGGTCTCCGAGAAGTCCTTCGGATGGTGTCTTGTAGCTTCGCCGAAGCTTTCGGTGGGCCTCTCGCCGCATTGCGGCGTTCGACCCACCCTACGACCCGTTTTGCACAACCTTTCAGAGAAGCCGGGTTTACTGGTCCGTAGGTTGGGTGAAGGCGGCTCGGCCCGCCGCAACCCACCGATGCAAAGCTCGCGCTATTGGTGGGTTGCGCTGAGCCGAGCTCAGATCCACCCACCCTACGAATTCGGCTCTCCGGATCGCCTCTTGGACGTTGTATGACCCGGTAAGGGAGTGCTGTTGGGGCCGAAGGTGTGGACGTCCTTCCGCGACATGAAGGGTCACCGGAGATGGGCTGTCATTGTGTGTGCAAAGCATCCATTAGGCGCACTAACCCGATGACTTGAAAACCCGATCCTCCCATAGAGCGAACTCGGCTCTAGCCTCGGCAACGATTGCGTCCCGGTGCTTGTCGGGCAACTCCCGACCGACCTTCGCGACCCACTCGTTGAACGCGTTAACGACGAAAGCGAAGTCGCTCTTGTGAAAGTGGACGGTGAGACACTTGGGGAACTGCTCTCCGAGCAGGCGCAGGCAGATCAGTGAGGCGACCATGCTCTGCTCTGGATACGACTTCTCCAGCACCGTCGCGATGTCCTTCGTCATGCGTTCTTTGATGATGTAGATGTACGCGCCGATCGCGTCGAAGGCGAAGTCGCTATCGTCCGGTTTGGATCCCCAATATGGCATCTCGGCCTCTGTCGATGTAGGGGAGACGGCGTGCGCAGCGGGCACGCGAGATCGGGCTCGCCTTTGAGAAATTGTCAACTCTCGACACGGGAGTGGCATCCCTACTGGTCAGGTGCCGAAATCCGCCCCGGATATAAGCCGCATAAGCAGGATGGCCACCCAAGAGCTATTAGACAGTCAACTCCATAACCGTTCCATGGCTACACGGAATATTCACTCGACTTGCCGGCGGACTGGGCTAATAATCGGGCCGGTCTGTCGTCCAACGGGGAGCTTTCGAGGGCTTTGGGCCGGGGAGTCAACGATCGATGAATCACGCGACGGATCTCATTCGCGTTCGCCGATGCCCGCCCCGGGCATCGCCACCTGGCTGGTCGTCTGGTCGGCCCTGATCGTGCCGGCGGAGGGCCAGCAGCTCCCGCCTGACGCCACCTGGATGGCCGATGCGACCCTGGACGTGGAGCGGTCGATCACCGATCTGGGTCTCGGGGCGGTCCAGGGGGTGGTCGTCCGCGATCGGAAGGTCTATGCCTACGGCGACGTGTTTCAAGCCAAGCCGCGCGTCGGCGTCATTCGCGAGTACACCAAAGAGCTGGAGCCGACTGGGCGGGTCGTCTGGCTGCGTCGCGGCGGCAAGCCGCTGCTGGTGCACCCTACCGGCCTGACCTGGCACGACCAGCTGGGGGACGTTCCTGGGCGATACGATCAAGTCCGCCGACCCGAACCGGTCGCGGTCCGTGATCTATCGACTGGATTGGGAGCGAGCCTGGAAGGACGGCAGACCTTGATGAAGCCGTCCTGGCGGTCATCGAGGACGATGCGGCGATCAACGGCGGCCGCCCCGAGTTCGTCGCGGTCGGCGGCCGCGCCCTGCTGGCGACGGCCGACTACGGCGATATCCGCCCCGAGATCCGCCTCTACGACCCTTCGGCCCTGCTGGCGGCCGGCCGGACGAGCGCGCCGGGCGTCGTGGTCCACCGCGTGCTGTGCGGGCCGTTCAACCAGAACCTGCACTGGGACAGCCGAGTCCGGGCATTTGATCTGCGTGCAGAACGTCATCGCGGGGCGCGGCTGGCAGCTCGACGAGCTGGACCTGGCCCGCGCCGTCGCCGACGGCCGCGCCGATGGGCCGGGGGTGCGCGTGCGCCGGCTGACCTTTCCGGCACACGACGAGCTGGAGGGGTACTGGGGGTTGGCCAGCCGGCGGGGGTTCTTCGCCGTCGCCCGCCGCCATGACAATCTCTTCATTGGCACGTTTCGCCCGACCGAGCCACGACCCTCACCTCCGAATCAAGAGCGGTCCGGCGTCGGGGCCGTCCCTGTCGGCGGCCGGCCGGGTCGTATTCCTTGAGGGGTGGACCGAGCGGGCTCCGCCGGAAGGTTCTCGGCATCACGGCCGCCGCGAGCTTCGGAGTCCGTTGCCGCCGGGCGGTCCGGGATGCGGTCCCGGTGGGAGACCTGAGACGCCGTGGCGATTGTCGGAGTTTCCGTCGTCTGGGTCCCCGGCATGGAGCGAGGACCAGCGTCGGGGATGAGGAAGCCCCCGATGCTGAACAAGGCGGCCGAGAGCACAGTCGCCGCCGGCAGGGTAAATACCCAGGCCAGGCCGATCTTACGCACCGTCTCCCCCTGGATTCCCGAGCGGTTGGCCCACATGGTGCCGGCCACGCCGGACGACAGGACATGGGTGGTGCTGACCGGCATGTGCAAGACGTCGGCCAAACCGATCGTGACCGCGGCGACCACTGCCGCCGCCCCTTGGGCGTAGGTCAAGTGCGCCTTGCCGATCTTCTCGGCCACCGTGACCACGATCCGCTGGTACCCGATCATCGTGCCGACACCCAGGACCAGCGCCACGCCGACAATGACCCAGGTGGGCGCGTACTCGATCGCTTCGTGGAGGTGGGCGACGTGCGGCGCGATCGCCTCGCGCAGTGGGCAGAGGGGCGCGCCCGGCCGAGGTCCCTAGCCTGACGAGTCATCGCATTCCGTCTGGAAAGCCAGACTTGAAAGAGCCTTCTCCGGAGTATGGCGCTCGCGACAAGGATTCCGGTGCGAATCGGTTGGTTGAATTGAGTAGATTCCGCCGCGTGGATGACCGGCTCGGATCGGGAATATCGATTCACCAATAGGCGGGCTCCGCCCGCCACCGATCTGGCAAGGGACTCGACGACGGCTCGCGTTGCACCGAGGCAATCCCCTGCCTGGTGTTTTCGGCGAGGCTGCAAGGATTTGTGTGGAAAGGGGTTACTCCGTTTGATCCCGAGTGGATCGGGGCTGTCAACCACTTATGAAAACTCAGAGTTTCCTGGATTTTATCCGTTTGTGGGACCGTAGAGTCATGTATTCTGAAGGCGTGGGCCGCGGGTATCATCGTCTTGAGGAAGGACTTAGCGATGACGGTTGGGATTCCCCGTGAATTCGTCTGTCCGCAACGGCCACCACTGGCGGATCGACGACCACTCCGCGGACCGGTCCGAGGCTGAGAAGCTGCGATGTCCCATCTGCGGCGGCGAAGCCCTGGCCGCCGATCGGCCGATCGGCGGGGCGAGAGAGCCCGCCGGGGCGCCAGCGAGCGACCGCTCGAACCCGACTCCGGCGAACCCGACGTTTCCCGCGATCCCGGGGTACGCGATCCTCGGCGTCCTGGGACGCGGGCGGGCAGGCGTGGTCTACGAGGCCCGTGAGCTGGCGCGGGATCGTCGCGTCGCCCTGGAGGTGATCGAATCGAGGCCGGAATGGGGACCTCCGGAGACGATCGCCACGTCCACCTCGACGCCAGTGCGACGCGGCTGCAACACCCGAACATCGTCCCCGTCCTCTCGACCGGTCGTCATGACGGGAGCCGAATTCCTGGCCTCCGAGTTCGTGAAGGGAGAGATGCTCTCCGAATACCTCGAAGGCGGCGCCGCTTCCCGTCCTGACGGCGGCCGAGGTCGTCGAGACACTCGCCCGCGCCGTCCACGAGGCGCACCGGCTGGGCTTCCGCCACGGGGACCTCACCGCCGCCCGGGTCCTGCTTGCACCGTCGCATCCCCCCCGGTTCGTGGACCGCGACCTGGGCCATCTCTGCGAGGAGAATGGTCGCGAGCTGATCCCCAGGATCACAGGATTCGGCATGGCCGTCGGCCGCGGGCAGCGGGGCGGGACTCGGACTCGCCGGTCGCGGCGGACGTCTTCGGGCTCGGGTCGATCCTGTTCGAGCTGCTCACGGGCCAGCCGCCGCAGGATGCGGAGTCGATCGATCGGGGAGCCGCCTCGCCGAGCGCGCGGAATCCCAAGGTGCCGAAGGACCTCGAGGCGATCTGCCTGGCTTGCCTCGAACCCGACCCCGCCCGCCGCCTCGCCGACGCCGGGCTGCTGGCCGACGCACTCCGTCAGTTCCTCGACACGTTCGTCACCCAGTTCCAGTGCAGCCAGTGCTCCAAGGCGATCAAGTCCAGGAAACCGCTCCGGCTCGGGACGACGGTCGTCCGCTGCCCCCGTTGCGGGGCGCAAACGCTTGTGGAGCCCCTGGGGGGGAAGGCTGCCTCGCCATCAGCGCCCGAGCGGACCGAGCGGCACGAACCGGCCCCTGCTCCGCCGGCTCCGGGGAGACGCCACGACCCGGCTCCTTCGCGTACGCCCGAGCCGGGCCGGCATCTCCCCATCCCGGCCTGCCGATCCTCCGACCGTCCCCGACGCTCCGGCCCGATCGAGGGTGGGACAGCACGTTCGCGGTGGCCCAGGGGCCTGAGGGCGGTCCGTCCACCCCGGTGCCGTCGCCGACACCCCGCTCGACCCCCTCCGGCACCCAGGCCGCGGGGCTGCCGATCGTCGCTGGCTACGTCCTCTTGAGCGAACTGGGCCGGGGCGGGATGGGAGTGGTCTACAAGGCGAAGCACGAGAAGCTGAAGCGGATCGTCGCCTTGAAGATGGTCTTCGATCCACCCGCAGGACGACTGCCCAGGACCTGGTGCGGTTCCAGGCCGAGGCCGAGGCGGTCGCCCGACTGCATCACCCCAATATCGTCCAGATCTTCGAGGTCGGTGAGCAGGACGGATCGCCCTACCTCGCCCTCGAATATCGTGACGGGGGGGACGCTGAGGAACCGGCTGGACGGCCGGCCGCAGCCCATCCGGGCGGCCGTGCAACTGGTCCAGCAGCTCGCCCGGGCCGTCCACGCGGCCCACCAGCGCGGCATCGTCCATCGCGACCTCAAGCCGGCCAATATCCTGCTGCAGCCGACGCCGCCGACCGAGAACTGGTACGCCGCGTCGGCGGGCGCGATCGAAGCCAACCAGGTGTACGGGGTGCCCAAGGTCAGCGATTTCGGAGTGGCCACCCGGATCGATGAGGGTGAGGCCCCGGGCCGCTACGGCGGCATCGTCGGCACGCCCCTGTACATGGCCCCGGAACAGGCCAAGGGGCAGCCGGAGGAGATCGGCCCGGCCGCCGACATCTACTCCCTGGGCGTCATCCTCTACGAGATGCTGACGGGGCGCCCGCCGTTCATCTCCTCGTCGGCCGTCGACGTCCTGAGGCAGGTCCTCTCCGATCCCCCGGTCCCGCCGCGCCAGCTCAGGCGGGAGCTGCCCCGCGACCTGGAGGCGATCTGCCGGCGTTGCCTGGAGAAAGATCCCCGCCAGCGCTACCCCACCGCCCAGTTGCTCGCCGACGACCTCGGCTCCTTCCTCGAAGGCGAGCCGGTCCGGGCTCGCCCGCCGGGGCCCGTCGAGCGGTTGTGGAACTGGTCGCTCAAGAACCCGGTCCCCTCCACCCTGCTGCTGACCATCTCCTCGGTCCTGTTATTCGGGCAGTGGAGCCTGCACCGCCTCGCCGACCAGATGGTGGAGTCGACCACCAAGGAGAGCGCGGCCCAGCAGACCGAGCTGATCAAGGTCGTCAATTCGCTGTATACCGACGTGGCGGCGCGGGCCAAGAACGCGGGCGTCGTGGTGAGTCACAAGTATCCCGAGCTGGAAGGCTCGATCCCGATCCCGGCGAAATTCACCATCGAGCTGGGCCAGCGGATGCAGAGCCGCGCCGAGAGCGACGATCACGGCCGGGGGCTGGACCAGAGCTTCCTCCAACTGAGGCTCTACAGCGAGCATCCGTTCCGGCGCCGGAACGACAGCCCGCCGAAATACCAGTTCGGCAAGGACGCCCTGGCGTTCTATCGGGACGCGGGGAACAAGGGGCTCGCCTTCGACCGGATCGAGAAGACCCGCGCCGGCGCGAGGGTCCTCCGCTACGCCACGCCACTGGTCATGGAGGAGCGTTGCCTGAAATGTCACAACGATCCCAAGCTCTATGAACTCGACGAGTTCCGCAAGACGGACTGGAAGGTCGGCGACATCCGGGGCGTCCTGGAGGTCGTCTGCCCGCTGGAAGACAATACCCAGCAGACACAGACGACGCTCCTGAACACCTATCTGCAAGTGGCCGGTACGGGCGCCGCGGTGCTGACCCTGTCCTGGGCCGGACTGCTGTGGGGGAGGCGGAGACGCCGCGTTTGACCGGTGCGACACCGCTTGACAAAATCCGGGTTCTCGGTATCTTAAGAACTTTGGCACCTGGGAAATCAATCTCGCTGCGCTGCCGTGACAGACCAGGGAATGCGTGCGGCCGGGTCGGATGGACAGGCCGTACATCGAGTCAAGACGCCGGCGCGGTCAATCGCGGTCCGACGGCTGGGCTGTCTCACGGTCGATCGGGTCCGATGGGCGGCGGCGGTATTGCCAAGCGACGATCCCGCTACCCTCGGGCGGAAGCTCTTTGAATCTGGATGCGATGCGTTACCAGACCGGCTCGATCGGATCGGGGCCTTGGGGTCGCAGTCGCGAGGTAAAGGGAACGGAACGACGGATTCATGCCCACTATTAACCAGCTAGTCCGAAAGCCGCGCCGGCCCGTCAAGTACAAGACCAAGGCGCCCGTACTGGAAGCCTCGCCGTTCAAGCGGGGCGTGTGCCTCCAGGTCAAGACGATGACGCCCAAGAAGCCCAACTCGGCGCTGCGGAAAGTGGCGCGAGTCCGGCTCTCCAACGGCAAGGAGATCACCGCCTACATCGGCGGCGAAGGCCACAACCTCCAGGAACACTCGATCGTCCTCGTGCGGGGTGGTCGCGTCCGCGACTTGCCGGGTGTGCGCTATCACATCGTCCGCGGTGTGCTCGACTGCCAGGGCGTGAGCGAGCGGAAGCAGGCGCGTTCCAAGTACGGGGCCCCCCGCAAGAAGGCCGCCGCTCCTGGTGCTGCCAAGAAGAAATAACGTTCATTGATTTCAGATTCCAAATTGCAGAGTCCAGATTTCAGATGGAGATACGATCCCTCCGATTCTGGTCTTTGGGCTTCGGAAGCTGGAATCTGCAATATTGGAATCCCAAGCTGAGAGGGACCGACCCTTATGGCCCGGAAGTTCACCGCCAGCAAGACCCACCTCCGCCCGGATCCCCGGTTCGGCTCGAAACTGGCGGGCAAGTTCATCAACTGCGTCATGCACGACGGCAAGAAGAGCGTGGCACAGAAGATCTTTTATGACGCGATGGAGCTGATCCACAAGCGGCTACCGAATGAGAACCCCATTGATGTCTTCACCCGCGCGGTGGAGAACGTCAAGCCGCTGATCGAGGTCCGCTCCAAGCGAGTCGGCGGGGCGACCTATCAGGTTCCGATGCAGGTCAACAAGACCCGGCAGCAGACCTTGTCGATTCGATGGCTCCTGATGGCCGCGCGCGAGAAGAAGGGGCGGCCGATGGCTACCAAGCTCGCCGACGAACTGGTGGCCGCGTACAATCGCGAAGGGGCGGCGATCACTCGCCGCGAGAACGTCCATCGCATGGCCGATGCGAACAAGGCGTTCGCTCACTTCGCGTGGTGAGGGCGACCAACCGCTCAGGCGAAGCACTCAACGATCGGGCCACAAACCCCTGCCGCCCTCATGGCTCAAGACCCGCTCAACGTGCTCTGGGTAGAGCCCACGTTTCCCGGCCGGCTGGGTGCGGCGGCCGACTGGCTCGTGCGTCGCCGGGGCTATCGATCGTGGTTCTACTGCCACACGCTCGATCCTCGCGAATCCTGGCCGGCCTCAGTCGGCCAAGGGCTGGAAGTTCAGGTCTTCGGCGTGGGGGGGGTGGCGCGAATCGGCCGTGACGTGGTCCCGGGCACTGGAACGCAGCCTGTGCTATGCCTATGGCTGCTGGGAGGTCCTGGAACAGCGCCGGCCCCGGCCGATTGATCTGATCGTCGGCCGTTCCGCCGGGTTGGGCTCGTCCCTGTTCGCGCCGGTCTACTGGCCCGCTGCGCCTGTAGTCAACTTCCTGGATTATTACTATCACGCCCACCGAAACGACCTGGCCGACGAGGCAGGCCCCGAGACCCCGCCGGCTTACTTCCACTGGCGGCGATCGATGGCCGCGATCGAGCTGCTCGACCTGGAACAGACCACTCTGGGCTGGACTCCGACCGACTGGCAGCGCGAGTTGTTCCCGGCCGAATACCGCGACGGGCTCCTGGTCCTGCACGATGGAGTCGACACCCGTCGATTCGTGCGTTCGTCCTGGCATGCCACGAGGACCGGCCTTCGTATCGTCGCTGGCCGTGTCATCCCCGAGTCCACGCGGGTTATCAGCTTCGTGGCCCGGTCGCTGGACCGGCTCCGGGGGTTCGATCGGTTCCTGACGGTCGCCGACGCGGTGCTCCGCGCCCGGCCCGACGCCCTGATTGTCGTGGTCGGCGACCCGATCGTCCGCCGAGGTCTGGACGTGGCGTTCCATAACAAGGATTACCCCGCACATCTGTTGGCCCAGCACCCGGTTACGGACCCGCAACGGCTCTGGTTCCTGGGTGCCTCGACCCCTCAGACGGTCGCTGAGGTCCTGGCGGCCAGCGATCTGCACATCGCGCCGGGGCGGGTTTATCCGGTCGCGCGCTCGCTGCTCGAGGCGATGGCCGCCGGCTGCGTCGTGCTGGCCTCGGACACGGAGCCGCACCGCCAGGTGATCCGACCTGGGGAGACCGGCCTGCTGGTCGACGCTCGGGACGCCGACAGCCTGGCGCGGTGGGCCCTGGCCGTGCTGGATGACCCGGCCGCCCACCGGCCGCTCGGCGATGCCGCGGCGGAACTCATCCGACAGCGATACAGCCAGGATGTGTGCCTGCCGCAACTCGCCGACCAGCTTGGCCGCCTGGCGGCAGCTTCGGGAGGTTGGTGATGGATGTCCTGTTCATCCACGACGCCTTTCCTGCCCAGTTCGGACGGCTCGGGCTCGAGCTGACCCGCCAGCACGGCTGGAAATGCCGGTTCCTGGTGCAGAGCCTGTCGAGCTGTCCAACGCCGACACCCGAGATGCTCCGCGTGCTCGAGCTGCACCAGATGCCCCTGACGGCCGAACACAAGACCGGCGAAGGCATCCCCTGGCCCCAGATCTACGGGCAATACCTCGAACAATGTCGCTCGGTCCACGACGCGATCAAGGCCAAGCCCCAGCTCCGCCCCGAGCTGGTCGTCGCCCACGGCGGCCGGGCGCGCGCCACGCTGTTCCTCCGCGAGCTACTCGACTGCCCGATCATCAATTATTGCGAATATTACTTCGCGAACAGCCATCGCGACATCTCGTACCGGATCGACTTGCCGCCGGCCGAGCCGGCCCCGTTCTTCCCGCGCTGCATCAACTGCGCCGACCCTGGCGACCCTGGTCGATTGCGACGCTGGCTATTCGGCGACGCAATGGCAGAGGTCCTCGTTCCCCGCAAAGTTTCAGTCCAAGATCGAGGTCCACTTCGATGGGATCGAGCTGGAGCTCTACCATCCCGGGCCGGCACCGCGACGGATCGGGACGGCATCGATCCCGACAGGCACGCGCGTGGTCACGTTCGTCTCGCGGGGACTGGAGTCGATTCGGGGGTTCGACGTGTTCATGAAGGTCGCCGATCGGATCGCCCGGGCGCGCCCGGACGTGCTGTTCGTCGTCGTCGGCGGCGAAGAGATCCATTACGGATGGGACAAGCTCCACACGGGAGCACCCAGCTTTAAGCAGTGGGTCCTGAGCCGGGGGAGCTACGACCTGTCGCGGTTCGTCTTCCTGGGACGCATCCTCCCCGAGCAACTGGCCGACATCCTGCGAATCAGCGATCTGCATATCTATCTGACCGCTCCGTTCGTGCTCTCGTGGTCGCTCTTGAATGCGATGGCCTGCGGCTGCGTGGTGCTGGGTTCCGACGTGCCACCGGTCCGTGAGGTGATCCGTCCGGGCGAAAACGGGCTGGTTGAGCCCTTGTTCGACGTCGAGCGTCTGACCGAGATGGCCCTGCGCGTCCTCGACGACCCGGCCGAATTCGCCCCCCTGCGCGAGGCCGCCCGCCGCACCATCGAAGAGTCCTACAGCCTCGAGGTCTGCATCCCGCCGCTCAAGGAGTTCTTCGAGCGGGTGACGGCGAAAGCAGACCGGCCCGCGCTCCCGGAGAGGAGCCAGGCCGGTCGAGAGTGAACTCACGAGTTGTCCGCAAGGCGGATCAATGCTTGGAGCCAGCGACCGTGGGCTCATCGCGATAGCGGGCGTAGGCCGGTCCCTTGTCGGCGAGGGCCTCGAGGGCCTCGGGCCGGATGCGGACCTCGGCATCGAGATGGGCCTTGAACCCAGTGCCGGCCGGCACGAGGTGGCCGAGGATGACGTTCTCCTTGAGGCCGACCAGGTAGTCGACTTTGCCCGCCAGCGCGGCCTCGGTGAGAACCTTGGTCGTCTCCTGGAAGCTGGCGGCGGAGATGAAGCTCTCGGACTGCACGGCCGCCTTGGTGATCCCCAGGAGCTGGGTGCTGGCCGCCGCTGGCTTGGGGCGGATCCACTCGGCCTTACGCCCGTCGCCGGACTCGACGCGGAGGTTTTCCTGGTCGAAGTGGTCGCGCGGGACGATGTCGCCGATGCGGAACTCGGTGTCGCCGGGGTCCTTGATCTTCACGCAGTTCATCAGCTCGTTGTTGACGCGGCGGAACTCGAACTTATCGATGACCGAGCCGGGCAACAGCGGGGTGTCGCCGACGCTGTCGACCCGCACCTTGCGGAGCATCTGGGCGATGATGATCTCCAGGTGCTTGTCGTCGATCTCGACGCGCTGCGAACGATAGACGTTCTGGATCTCGCGGAGGAGGTAGCGCTGGACAGCTTCCTCGCCGGAGATCCGCAGGATGTCGTGTGGCACCAGCGGCCCCTCGACCAGCGCGTCGCCGGCCCGGACGCGGTCGCCGCCGTGGACGCGGAGGTACTTGCCGTGGGGCACGAGGTGCTCGCGTTCGATGCCGCTCTCGTTGCGGACGATGATCGTCCGCTTGCCGCGGCGCTTCTCTTCCAGGAGCTCGACGCGGCCGTCGATCTCGGCGATGACCGCCGGTTCCTTGGGCCGCCGGGCCTCGAACAGCTCGGTGACCCGCGGCAGACCGCCGGTGATGTCCTGGGTCCCGCCCACCTCGCGCGGGGTCTTGGCCAGCAGGGTGCCGGCCGAGATCATCTGGCCGTCGGCGACCTCGATCGAGGCCCGTTCGGGGATGTACTTGTAGTCGAGCGTCTTCCCCTCGGCGTCGACGATGACGACCTGCGGGTGCAGGTCCCCCTTATGCTCGATGATCGTCCGCCGGACGTGGCCGGAGGGGTCGGGCTCGACCTTCATCGTCTCGCCCTCGACGATGTCGTCGAACTTGACCTGGCCGCCGACCTCGGCGAGGATCGGGATGTTGTGCGGGTCCCATTCGCAGAGCATCTGGCCGCGGTTGATCTGCTGCTCGTTCTCGACCATGATCACCGCGCCGTCGGGGACGTCGTACTTCTCCAGCTCGCGCCCCTTGGCGTCGAGGATCTGGATCTCGCCGTTGCGCGAGAGGGCGATGCTCTTCCCCTCGTCGTTGATCACGATGTTGAGGCTGACGAACTTGACCTTGCCCTCGCGCTTGGACTTGACGTCCTTCTCTTCCACACCGCGGGTGGCCACGCCGCCGATGTGGAAGGTCCGCATGGTGAGCTGGGTGCCGGGCTCGCCGATCGACTGCGCGGCGATGATTCCGACGGCCATCCCCGCCTCGACGAGCTGGCCGGTCGCCAGGTCCATGCCGTAGCACTGCCGGCAGACGCCCAGCGAGGCCTCGCAGGTCATCGGGCTGCGGACCTGGATCTTCTCGATCTGCATGTCCTCCAGCTTCTTGGCCGCGGCCAGGGTGATCATCTCGTTCTCCCGGACCACCACCTCGTCGCTGATCGGGTCGACGATATTGACCCGGCTGACCCGGCCGCGGATCGACTGCACCAGGCTGACCTCGACCTTCTCCCCCTTGTAGATGACCCCCTTGGTGATCCCCTGCGAGGTCCCGCAGTCCTGCATGGTGATGACGACGTTCTGGGCGACGTCGGCCAGCTTGCGGGTCAGGTAACCGCTATCGGCCGTCTTGAGCGCCGTGTCGGCCAGTCCCTTCCGCGCGCCGTGCGTCGAGCTGAAGTACTCGAGCACCGAGAGGCCCTCGCGGAAGTTCGCCTTGATCGGGGTCTCGATGATCTTGCCCGAGGGCTTGGCCATCAGGCCCCGCATGCCGGCCAACTGGCGGATCTGCTCGACGCCGCCGCGGGCGCCGGACTCGGCCATCAGGAAGATCGGGTTCAAGTAGGTCTGGCCCTCGCGGACGTCGTTGCGGAGGGCGTCCATCATCTCGGCGGTGATCCGTTCGCGAGCGTGCGTCCAGGCGTCGAGCACCTTGTTGTACCGCTCCTGGTCGGTGATGATCCCGCGCTGATAGTGCTTGTTGTGCTTGGAGACGTCCTTCTCGGCCTCGGCGATGATCGCGTCCTTGGAGGTCGGCGTCTTGAGGTCGTCGGTGGCGAACGAGAGCCCCGAGCGGGTTGACTCGCGGAAGCCCAGGTCCTTCATCCGGTCCAGGAGCGCGATGGTCTCGCGACGGCCCAGGATCTGGTAGCAGTCGGCGATGATCGCCTGGAGCTGCTTCTGACCGAGGGTCTGGTTGTAGAACGGCATCCGGGGGTGGAGGATGTCGTTGAAGACGACCCGGCCGACGGTGGTCTCGATGATCATGCCCGGCTTGAACTCCTTCTCGCCGTCGCCCCGGAGCCGCTTGTGGCCCGGCAGGCGGAGCTTGATCATCGCGTGCAGCGCCACCTTCCCCTGGCTGTGGGCCAGGAAGACCTCATTGGGGGTCGCGTAGACGCCGCTCTCGACGCTCCCATCCTTGCGGTACTCGCCCTTCTCGTTGGGGCGTTTGACGGTCAGGTAGTACGCTCCCATGACGATGTCCTGCGTCGGGCTGATGATCGGGTTGCCGTTGGCCGGGCTGAAGATGTTGTTGGTCGCCATCATCAGCGTCATCGCCTCGACCTGGGCCTCGATCGACAGCGGCAGGTGCACGGCCATCTGGTCGCCGTCGAAGTCGGCGTTGAACCCCTTGCAGACCAGTGGGTGGATGCGGATGGCGTTCCCTTCGACCAGGACCGGCTCGAACGCCTGGATGCCCATGCGGTGCAGGGTCGGGGCCCGGTTCAGGAGCACCGGGTGGTTGCGGATCACTTCCTCGAGGATGTCCCAGACCTCCTCACTTCGCCGCTCGAGCATCTTCTTGGCCGACTTGATCGTGTCGGCGTGTCCCAGCTCCTTGAGCCGGCGGATGATGAACGGCTGGAACAGCTCCAGCGCGATCTTCTTGGGCAGGCCGCACTGGTGGAGCTTCAGGTCAGGCCCAACCACGATCACCGAGCGTGCCGAGTAATCGACGCGCTTGCCCAGGAGGTTCTCGCGGAACCGGCCCTGCTTGCCCTTGATCATGTCGGTCAGCGACTTGAGCGGGCGGTTCGAGCTGCCCAGCACCGGCCGCTTGCATCGGTTGTTATCGAACAGGGCGTCGACGGCCTGCTGGAGCATCCGCTTCTCGTTGCGGATGATGACTTCCGGCGCATTGAGGTCGACCAGCTTCTTGAGCCGGTTGTTGCGGTTGATGATGCGTCGGTACAGGTCGTTCAGGTCGCTGGTCGCGAAGTTGCCCGAATCGAGCAGCACGAGCGGGCGGAGGTCCGGTGGGATGACCGGGATGCATTCCAGGACCATCCACTCGGGACGGTTGTCGCTGTCGCGCAGGGCCTCGACGACCTTCAGCCGCTTGGTCAGGTCCTTGATCTTCTGCTTGCTCGAGGTATCGACAAGCTGCTGGCGCAGCTCCTTGGACAGCGCGACCAGGTCCAGCCGCATCAAGAGTTTGCGGACGGCCTCGGCGCCCATGTCGGCCTGGAAGCCCTCACCGTACTGCTCCTTGGCCTTCCGGAATTCCTCTTCGGTCAGGAGGTGCCGCTCGTTGAGCGGGGTATCGCCCTTCTCGACGACCACGTAATCCTGAAAGTAGATGATCCGTTCCAGGCTAGTCGTGCGCATGTCCAGCAGCGTGCCCAGCCGGCTGGGCATCGCCTTGAAGAACCAGATGTGCACGACCGGCGCGGCCAACTCGATGTGGCCCATGCGCTTGCGCCGCACGCGGGAGTGGGTCACCTTGACCCCGCAGCGGTCGCAGATCATTCCCTTGTACTTCATCCCGCGGTATTTGCCGCAGGCGCATTCCCAGTCCTTCTCCGGACCGAAGATGCGCTCGCAGAACAGTCCATCCTTTTCGGGACGGTAGGTCCGGTAGTTGATCGTCTCGGGCTTCTTGACCTCTCCGAAGGACCAGCTCCGGATGTCATACGGACTGGCCAGCCCGATCTTGACGGCGCCATAGTCGTTGATACGATCGTAGGCACTTTCGCCCATGCTCACGAGACACTCTCCTCTGCACGTTCCTGGCCGTGCCGAAGTGGGGGGTGGTTGGTGGGTGAAAGCGGCGGTCTTTCCCATCCCGATGGAATCAGGACGGCCGCCCGGGGTGTCCGCTCACGTCACGTTGCGTCATCACTGCGTCCGGTTGCGTCAGCCGATCGCGGGTCGATCCCGCGCCGGTCCGCACGATGTCGACGAAAAAAGGCCGCGGGCCGATCCTCCGGACACGCCATGAGGACCGTCGCGGTTGAGAAACAGGTCGTCCCAGACCCAATCGTCCCACCGGCATCCTCCTTGACCGGGCTCCCGGATGTCTTTCCCGTTCCCAGCGTCAGAAGCGCGACAGCGGCGGCAACCTGGCTGCCCCCATCTTCCCAGCTCGCCTTCCGATAAAGTCGCATCTTATCATCCTACGCAAGACTTGAACCATTTCCAAGAAAATTCTTCTTGACCCTGGCATTTTTTCCAAGAATTAAACCCGGCCCGCCCGAAACCCGGCTCAGTCCCAACTGCCTGGCCATTGATGCATCCAGGCTCGTGGCTCCATCTCCGCACCAAGTCCCCGGGGATTTGTCATCGCTCTCTATGCATTCAGTGCATTTAGGCTATTTCCTCTAGATTGCCGCTGGGTTCGTTTTGGCGATTCTCAAGATGGCCCTCGCTGCCTAAGAGTCAATAGGCAAGCCAACCTATCTTTCCCAGGTTGCCGATGGGTTCGTTTGCTGAATTCTGTTCATTGTCTTTCAGGCTACTCATATCATGCAGCGTACGGGGTTCGTTCGCTGGATTCTGGGATGAGGGCCTGGCTGGCACGCGATGTCTGGGTTCGTTTCGCGAATTTGAACCGCCTGCGGGTGGGTTCGTTTGTTGAGTTCGAGTCAGAGGCTCGGCTCTCGTCTGGTATTCGCGGGTGAATGGTGCATCCATCGAATTGTGGAACGCTTTGTGGGATGGGCGGGAGCTTATGATCCCGAGGAAGGCTGGCTCAGTTGCATCTTTATTATCGATGGGTCGTTTCTTGAAATGAGGATGGCTTCGCGACCTGAGGGAAGTCGAACACAGCCGCGATCGCCCGATGCGCAAACACCCAGCATAGATTATAGAACATCGTGGCGACTCATGCCGGTTATTCGAGGGGATCCGTTCATCCGTTCGGCGAGGGGCGCCAAGGTCCACCTAGACGGCGGACCGTTGGTCGACGAGACCCCGAACGCAGTCTCGGAAAAGGCCGATTGCGGCTTTGCCCCGGCGCGGCGGATCTTGACCAGAGTGTCGAGTATCCTGAGCAGCGATCGGCTGCATCATGCCGCAGTGGAACGCGTGAGGCGCCTCATCACCATGCTGTTGCGATCGATCAACAAAACCAGACGAGCGCCTTCTGGTGAGCTATGAGAACTGAAAGGGATGATCGGCCCATCTCTCACGGCCGCGGTCCCACAACAGACCGGTTGGACTCGGAAGACTTCACTTGGTTGATCGAAGGTTCTTGATTTCTCTAAACGCATCAATTCAAATTCGCTCGGAAAAATCAGATCATGACCATACTTCGACGATGGTTCCGCGGGGACGGGAAAGCTCGTACGCCCCGCCGGCGGCGGAACAGGGTCTTGCCTGTTCTCGGAGGGACTCGAATCTCGCGTAGTCCTCTATTCGGCCACCGGCAGTGCCTGGCCCAATCCTCACCTCATCACGATCAGCTTCATGCCGGATGGGACCAATCTGGGCGGCGGCGTCACGAGCAACCTGTTCTCGACCTTCAACAGCAAATCGAGCCTGGATGGGAAGTGGGAGAACGTCATCCTCCAGGCCGCGCAGGTCTGGGCCCAGCAGACCAACATCAACTTCGAGGTCGTTCCGGACGACGGCGCCCCGGCGGGATCGGGCCCGGACGAGCAAGGCGATCCCGGGTTCGGTGATATCCGGATCGGGGGTTACAACTTCAACTGCTCCACGCTGGCGCTGACCTATCAGCCGCCGCAGGCCAACAACTTCTCGATCGCCGGCGACATGACCTTCAACACGGGCCAGTCGTTCAACATCGGCTCGACGTACGACCTGTTCACCGTGGCGATGCACGAGTTCGGCCACGCGCTCGGGCTGAACGAGAGCAGCGTCAGCAACGCGGTGATGTACGGCACGTACACCGGCCGGAAGACCGCCCTGGCCAGCGACGACATCTCCGGCATCCGCGCCATCTACAGTGCGAACGGCCCGCGCACGGCCGACGCGTATAACACCGGTGGTGCTTCCAACGGCACGTTGAGCACCGCCGCGTCGATCAACTCGCAGATCAACACGTCGAGCTTGACGGCGCTCGTGCCGAACCTCGACATCTCGACCGCCGGCCAATCGGAGTATTTCGCGTTCACGGCTCCGTCAGGAGCGGGAAGCACCCTCGAGCTCGACATGCAGAGCAGCGGCCTGAGCCTGCTGTCGCCGAAGCTGACGGTTTACGCTTCGAACGGCTCGACCGTGCTGGCCACCGCCAACGGCGAAGGGCCAGTACGGCACGACGCTCACCGTGAGCGTCTCGAGCGTGACCGCGGGCGAGAAATTCTACGTCCTGGTGCAGGGGGCGGACACGACGCAGATGGGCACGGGCAACTATGCGTTGGGCCTCAATTTCAAGGGGACCACGCCGCCCACGGAGGCGTCGCCCATCGTGGCGGAACCCGACGGGAATCCGGAGCACACCGGTGGCGGCCAGGCCGACAACTCGGGCAGCTTCGAGTACGGCATCGCCAGCCCGGTCATCTCGGGGATCACGCCCGACAACGGCGTCAGCAGCCAGGACGGCATCACGAACGTCCCGAACATCTCCCTCTTCGGATCGGCGCCGTCCAATGACATCATCACGCTCTACTGCGACGGCAATGTGATCGGAACGACCAAGGCCCTGCTCACCGACACCTGGACCTACAATAACACGGCGACCACGCTGAGCGACGGCATCTACTTCTTCACGGCGATGGCGACCGACCCGTCCGGGTATACGACACCGCTCTCCTATCCTTATGAGGTGACGATCGACACCCACGTGCCGCAACCGCCCGTCCTGAACGACATCACGCCGGACACGGGCCTCAGCAGTACGGACGGCATCACCGACGTGAATACCCCCACGTTCTCCGGCTCGTCCGAGCCGTTCGACGTCATCAACCTGTACAGCAACGGCAGCAGTCAGCCGTTCGCGACGACGGAAGCCGACATCAACGGCTTCTGGTCCTACACGGTCGGTCAATCGACGTCAGTCGTCGAATTCGAGTCAGTCCTCGAATTCGGGTCAGTCGTCGAATTCGGGTGGGGGACTCCTCGGGGCTGTCGGTTCGCTGCTGGGTGCCGTCGTCGGCCTGCTGGATAACACGGTCTCCCCCTCTCCGGGATTGCCCGACGGAACGTACAACGTGACGGCGACCGCCATGGACATCGCCGGCACCACGCAGCGCGTCGTCGTCGACCCTGACGGTCGTCATCGACACGCAACCCCCGCCGGCACCCGTGATCACCGGCATCAGTCCCGACACCAGCAGCAACAAGGACGGCTTCACCACGGCACACAACTTGATCTTCTAACGGGACGGCTGAGGCGGGCGACCTGATCGGCGTCGCGCTCAACGGTCAGTTCCTCGGCACCTCGATGGCAGGGACGAACGGCGCCTGGACGTTCAATGATACCGCGGTCACTCTGCCCGACGGGAACTACACCATCACGGCGCAGGCGATGGACGTCGCGGGAAATGTGAGCGCCGTCTCGTCGCCGTACAACGCGACGATCGAGACCATGTATCAGCCAGCCATCGCCGGGGTGAGTCTGACCACCAGCCCCGGGCTCAGCCTCCTCGGCATTGTCCTCGTTCCGAGCCAGCAGTCGCTGTCGGTCATCGGCACGGCTACCCCGAACGAGAGCGTGCAGGTCTTCCTCAATGGCAGCTCGGTGGGAACAGCCGAGCGTGAACGGGCAGGGGAACTGGACTTACAGCTATGTGCCCTCGTCGTCCACGGTCGCGAACGGGATCTACGCCTTCTCGGCGGTCACGACGGACGGGTCGGGGAACGTCAGCACGCCGACGCCGGTCACTCCAGCTTCAGGTCGGCGGTTCCAAGGCCCCGACGGCGGCGACGCCCCGGTATGCCTCCGGGACCCTCTCGGGCCAGGCGACCCCCGGCAGCCTGGTCACCATCGTCGATGGCGATGTCATCCTGGGCGTCGTGGCGGCCAACGCATCCGGCGACTGGCAGTTCACGCCCACGCTGTCGAAGGGCAAAACAGCATCATGGTGGAGGCCACGAATAGCGCCGGCTACACGAGCCTCCTATCGGGACGCGTTGACCGTGAACGCATGAAGTCGCCCTCGGAGGACTTTGTCGCTCCGCTCCAGTTTTCAGTGAGTCAACCGATCATTAACCGAACACCGAACACTGAAGACTCGGAGCCCGTCCCCGTTTTGTCAGGGGATCTCATGAGCCAATCGCATGTCAACATCAACAATCGAAACAAGACGAACCCTGAGGACCGTCCCGCTTCGCCCGCGGCGGAGGAATCGGCAGCGGCCTCATGGCCGGGCTGTCCGTCGAGTTTCTCGAAGCCCGTGCGATGTTGAATGCCTCGACACCGCTCTCTCCGATGCTGACGGTCGAGCCCAACGAGACCATCGACCTGGCCCAGGATCTCGGTACGCTGACCCAGCCGGTGGCGTGCACTGGGCTCGATCGGCAACGGTCCGGACGGGGCCGCGGACGTCACCTGGTTTCATTTCCACCTGGACGATGCCAGCCAGGTCGATTTGGAGGTGACCACACCCGCGGGGAGTCCGCCGTTCGCCAGCGTCCTCAGCCTGTTCAACAACGATCCCCAGGACTTCGGCGACCCGTATGACCTGGATGGCTATCGTCTGCTGGCCCAGGTCGCAGGCGAACCCGTCGGTGGGAGTCGCCGATGATGACGCAGGACCTCGGACCGGGCGATTATTTTGTCGCCATCAGCGGCGCGGGGAACCTGGACTTCTCCCCGGTGATCGCGGGGAGCGGATACGACGGTGCGACCGGGAATTATGAGCTGACGATTCGCGCGACCGACCTGGGCCTCTCCGGAGACGGTCCCACGGTCCTCTCGTCCGATCCCGCGGACGGTTCGGTCCTCGACAGCTCTCCGCTGGCGATCCGCCTGGAGATGAGCGATCCGCTCGATCCCAACACGATCATCCCCGGGCAGACCGTCCAGCTCCTCTAGAATCCGGATAGCCAGCTCGGCGACGGATCCGGGCAGTCCGGTCGCGCTGGCCTCGGTGAATTTCTCCGCCGCGGCCGACGAGCTCCAGCTCTTCCCGGTAGCGCCCCTGGCGCCCGGCAATTACGTGGTGCAGCTCTCCGGCAATTCGAGCACGGCCCAGCCCGTGCTGGCCGATCCGAACGGCATCCCACTCGGCGAGGACGCACAGCAGCCGGCCGGCGCCGATGAGTCCATCACGTTCCAGGTCGCCGGCATCGATGGCGTCGCGGGCGCGACCACGTCGGATGACACGGCGGCCACCGCTCGCGACCTGGGCGATGTTGATCGGCGCCGGGCTCGTGCAGGTCAGCGGCGCCATCGGCGTCGATCCGTCTTATAACCCGGAACTTCGGACGACCCGACGAATCCCGAGCCGCAATTCGTACCCGGCCAACCAGGTGGACCTCTATCACTTCCAGATCACCGGGCCCGGGCGATACGCGATGCTCGCCGAGGTCTTCGCGGGCCGGATCGGCTCGCCTCTGGATCCCGGCATCAGCCTCTGGGAGCTCGATCCCAGCGACGGTCAGCTCGTCTTCCTCGCCGGCAATAACAATACGCTCAACCCCACGCAGGGCACCGACGGTTCGATTCCCCTGTTCACCGACTCCGAATTGACCGTGGGCCTGACGGCCGGAAACTACTACCTCGCCGTGGCCGACGGCTCCAACACACCCTCTCCGATCGAGGGCCAGATGCCCGGCAGTCCCGGCCTCTTCGATCCCAACCAGAGTGACAGCGCCCAGTTCGGCTGGAGCACCGGCCCTTATGTCCTGAATCTCCTCGTGCAGCCGGCCACGACTCCGCCGACGGGTCGTGGCTTCCTCGCCGGCCATCGGACAGGTTCTCGATCAGGCCCCCACGCAGACTCACCGTGCAATTCTCGGAGGCCATCAACATCCAGCAGCTCGCATTCCAGGCGTTCGAGATGACCGATCAGGAGACGCTTCCCGAGGTCTTCGTCGAGGGATCCGACGGGACCACGTACTACCCGCGATTCCTGTCATTCGACACCGCCACGAACGACGGCCACATTCCAGATGCTCGACGGCCTGGCGAATGGCTCGTACACCCTGCATCTCTCGGGGCCGGGCGGATTGACGGACCTCGGCGGCAACCCGCTGGTCGGCCAACGATCCGAGCGGCGACTACGTGATCCCGTTCATCGTGGAGGGCCCCGATCGCGGGATCTCGGGCAACATGACCGACGGATACGCGATCGCATCGCAAGTCGGCCAAACCAATCCCCAGCACGATCGGGGTCCTCTTCCCCGACGAGCTTCAGGCCGGGGTGACCATCACGCGCGGGCCGGAGCCGGCCGCGAGTTCCGCAGCCCGATTCCCCGCAGGACGAGTACGTGATTCAAGTCCTTCAGAACCAGACCTACTCGTTCACGTTGAGCGGCAACGATCTGCCGGCGGGAATCCAGGTGACCGTGGAGACGGCGTCGGGGCAGATCATCGACCTGTCGCCCTCGTTCAACCAACTCGTCTTCTTCGCCCCGCTCGATGGCGGGGACTTATACGGTCATCGTCGGAGGATGGTCCCCCACCCAGTCCGCGAGTCTGTCCTACCAGTTGACCTTCAGTCTCTTCGGGGAGCAGGACAATGCTCCGCCGCTGGTGGACGGTCCGGCCCCCGCCCTGCAGATCCAACTGGAAGGCGTTGCCAGCGGTGCAGGCTCGACCGTCTTCAGCGGTCCCAGCGTGATGGGCCCGTTTTCCGGCGGAGCCGGAGCGAGCGGTTCCAGCCTCGGGCGGTTCCGGTGGCAGTGGCTCTCTCGCCGATTCTCCCGACGGGCCCGGCCGCATTGACCCTGGCGCAGTTCCGTCCGCGAGCAGCTTGACGGTCCTGGGCATGGGCCCGCTCGGCGGGGTCGAGTGGCGGCGAAGCCGAGTCCGGCGACGGCGGCAGCCGGTCCAGGTCGCCCTGGGACTTGCCCACCTCGCCGGTTTTCGATCGACTCGGCTCTCAGCCTGGTCACGCTGACCCAGATGATCTCGTTCGATCGCGAAGGCGAGGGGATCGAGCCGACGCAGCCGCTCGACCAACTCGTCGCCGAGCAGCGATCGACCAGCCCGTGGACGCCGGCCGTCGCACGATCCGGCGACGGCGGCGAGGCCGAATCCGAGTCGGCTGTGGATCTCCTGGCCGCGGAGCCATCGCCGATCGACGAGCGATCGGCCCACGCCCGGCCGGGAGCTCCTGGCCGATCTGGCCGAAGCCGCCGGGCTCGAGGATTCCGCTCGCAGCGCGGGAGGCGTTTGCCCCAGGTCCCGAGCTCCGCGACGGATGCGACCGCGGCCGTCGACCGGGACGAACGGAAGCACTCAGGCCGGGACCTGGGTGTTGCGGTTGGTGATCACGGGGGCGATCCTCACGGCCGCTAATCGGGTGCGAGCGGCCGTTCGTGGCCTAGAGTGGAGGAAGAGGGCGTGGCGGGAGGAGATTCGATCGGAGGGAATCGATCGATGCCTCAATCGTCCGCATGCTCGGCACGACCGTCGCCTGAGGCCGGTCGCGACGCGTCTCGCCGATCCCTGTCCCGGGCCGATCCCGTCGCAGAGACGAAGGCTGCCGGATCGTCACGCCCCTGACGATGAGACCGGAGCAAGGCGATGGGCTTCGGATTCGACGACCAGAGCCGAAGATTCGCTGCGATTCCCGACGGCTCCCGACGGCGAGCTTCTCGATGCTGAGGGCTCGCAAGCGGGAATTCTCGACGAGCAGCGATCCGGCTGGGTCGAAGGCCGGCCGGCCCAGCCCGAGGAGTTTCTCGAGCCGATGGCCCACCGACCCCGACAGCGACCCGGACATCGCCAGCCTGCTCCTGGAGGACTACCTCCAGAGGCGGCGTCGGGGCCAGGATGCCAGCCTGTCGGATTACCAGCGAACGATTCCCCGAGCAGTCGAAGACGTTCGAGAGGCCTCCTGGCGCAAGAGACCGTGCTCCGCTCGATGGGCCGCCAGAGCGAGGGCTCGGCGATTCCCCCTCCGCCTGCCCGACGTGGGGGACGAGGTCTTCGGATTCCGCCTGTGCCGGCCCTCGGAGAAGGTGCATTCGCCCGGGTGTTCCTGGCGGAGCAGGCCGACCTGGCGGGCCGGCCGGTCGTCCTGAAGATCTAGCGACATCGAAGGGACCGAGCCACAGACCCTCGCCCAGTTGCTGCACACGAACATCGTCCCCATCTATTCCCTCCACGAGGATCGCCCCGCGGGCCTGCGGGCCGTCTGCATGCCCTACCTGGGTGGGGCGAGCCTCTCCGCGGTCCTGGCCAGGCTCTGGGCCGATTCACCGCGGCCGGTCTTCGGCGAAGCGTTCGTGCGCGCCCTGGAGTCGGTCGAGTCGCCAGACCGTCCGAGGACGCGGGACGAGGGGCAAGTCGCGAGGGACCGAGGCGATGTGGCAGGGCCAGGAGCGGGAGGCCGCGGGCCACAGCCGTGGCGAGCGGCACATCGACAGAGTTCGCTCCCCGTCCGACGACTCTCGCCGTCGCCCCTACGAGAGGACCGGGCGATTCCGCTGGCCCTCCTGCGGACGATGAGCTATGAGCGCGCGGCGGCCTGGATCGTGGCACAGCTCGCCGAGGGGCTGCACCACGCCCATCAGCGGGGAATCCTCCACCGCGACATCAAGCCGTCGAACATCCTCATCAGCGCCGAGGGGCAGCCGCTGCTCCTGGACTTCAACCTCGCCCAGGACTCAGGATGACGACCCGGCACACGCCACGATCGGCGGGACCGTGGCCTACATGGCCCCGGAGCACCTCCGCGCCCTGGCCGGCCGCACGCCGGCGCTGATCCGCCAGGTGGATAGCCGTTCGGACATCTATTCGCTGGGGATGGTCCTGGCCGAAATGCTCACGGGCCACCGCCCGTTCGAGCAGAGCGGGAGCTACTCCGTACTCCCCGTGCAGATCAAGGCCATGGCCGTGGAACGGAGCCAGACGGACCCCTCGATCCGTCGGGATCGCCCGGATCTCTCCTGGGGCCTGGAGAGCATCGTCCGGAAGTGCCTGGCAGCCGACCCGTCACGGCGGTACCAGCAGGCCGGCCACCTGGCCGACGACCTGCGCCGGCTGCTGGAGGACCGCCCTCTGAAGTACGCACCCGAGCTGAGCCGCGTGGAGCAAGCGCGGAAGTTCGCCCGCCGGCACCCGCGCCTGGCCTCCTCGGCCACGCGTCGCCGTGGCGGCGGTCCTGGTCTTGCTGGCGGTCGGCTCGGCCCTGGCGGCCGCGCCGTTCTCAACTGGCCGACGCCCGGTCGCGCGACCTGCTCCGCGACCACGACGCGGGCGTCCTGAAGGCACTCTGCCTGGTCAACACGCGGCTGGAGATGCAGGACCATCTGCGCGAGGGGATCATCGCCTGCGAGCGGACCCTCGCCCTTTTCGGCGCGCCCGAGGATCCGGATTGGGAGCGGAACTCCGGCCTGGCTCCGGCTCGGACCGGAAGAGCGCCGTCGGGTCGCCGAAGATCGTCGCGAGCTGCTCCTGCTCCTCGCCGACGCCCGCGTCCGCCAGGCCGCCGAGGCGAAGGAATCCGCCGTCGCAGGCGCTGAGACTCCTCGATCGGGCCGAATCGATCCCCGGCTTGCTCCGTCCCGGGCCCTCTGGCTCGACCGGGCCGGATACTGGTCGTTGAGGGGCGAGGCGGAACTGGCCTCCATGGCCCGCCGGCGCGCCGAATCAGACACCCGCCACCACCGCGCGGGACCACTACCTGATCGCGGCTTCGCTGGTCCGGCAAGGCGGTCCGGAGACAGCTCCGGGCCGCCATCGCCGAGCTGGACGAGGCCCTGCGGCTGAACCCCCGCCATTACTGGTCGCTGATCCAGCGCGGGAATCTGCCACCTGGATCGGGGAGAGCTCATCGAGGCCGCGGGCGACTTCGGCCAGTGCACGGGCATCTGGCCGGAATTCGCCTGGGGCTATTTCAACCGCGGCTGCGTGCTCGACCGGGCCGGCAGCAAGGCCGCGGCCATTCTGGACTACACAGCCGCCCTCGAGCGGGATCCCGGCCTCGTCCCGGCATACGTCAATCGCGGGCTCGCCCGGCTGGAATTGAAGCAGCATGCCGCGGCCCTGGAGGACTTCGATCGGGCGCGGGCCCTGGGTGCGAACGATGCGATCGTCTCCGCCGGGCGCGGCATCGCCCTGGAGGGCCTGGGGCGGCACGACGAGGCCGATGCGGCCTTCGCCCAGGCGTTCGCGCGCGGAGGCCGACCGCCTGCCGGCCCCGACCCGTGCGCGGCTGGCATGGGCCTACGGCTTCGCCATCTCCGCCCGGGATGCCGACAGGGCCCGCAAGGCCTTCGACGATGCCCTGCGGTTCGACCCCCGCAACGCCCAGGCCTTCTACGGGCGTGCCATGATCGCCATGGGCCGGGGGGAGGATGCCGGAGCGCTCCGGGACTTCGACCGCGCGATCGAGGCCGACCCCGGCCGCAACGAAGCCCGTCGCTACCGCGCGATCCTGCTGGCCCGCCAGGGCGACTGGAAATCGGCGACTCTGCGAGATCAACCGATGCCTTCAACGCGAGCCCCGGTCTTCGGCGACGCTCTACGCCGCCGCCTGCGTCGTCGCCAGGGCCTTCGGCGTCTTCGGCACCACCGCGACCGCCGGCCAGTCGCTCGACCTCCTCGAGCGGGCCCTGGCCGAGGGCGCCGACCTCGCCAGGCGGCCGAGGACCCCGATCTCGTCGCGATCCGCCGGCTGCCCCGGTTCCGGCGCCTGGCCGGCCGAAGCCAAGGTTCGGGGGCAGCCTCACGTCGGTGCAGCATTAGTCACCATCATGTGAAACCAGCAATCCTTAGCGGAGTCTGAAATCCCATGCATCTCCACCGTCATCAGTAGCTCGACGAACGCCGAGCCGAACCGCCAGTCGATGATCGCCTGGGAGGCGATCATGAGCCTCGAGCGGCTGCACCGTGCCGCGAGGATCCACAAGGAGCCCGCCCGGGAGCGAAGACGCATCCTCCGCGCCGCCGGCGAGCTGGTGAACGCGGAGTCGTTCGTGTGGGTCCCGACCCAGCAGGATGACGAAGTGGTCTTCCAGGGCGAACCGCTCCTGACTTCCTGGGACTGCGTCCAGCTCGACACCATCCTGGCCGATCAGGCCCGTTTGGCGGAGTCGGGTTATGTGATTGTCAATGACGTTCGAGAGACGAGCTGGGGGGTGCGTTTCCCGCGTGTCCTGAACCTCCTGGCGGTGCCGGTCGCGAGAAGAAGCGGCCAGGATGGGTCCTGGCATTGAACAAACGGCCGCGTAGCCGCCCGCGGACCGAGTCGCCGAGACGTGCGGATCGTCTCGAGCCCGGCGCCTGACGAGCCCGGATCGGCAACCTCACCGATCGTACCATTCCGCCGCTAGGACACGGCCCTGCTCATGCCGTTCGCCTCTCTCCTCGGCTTCCATGCTCAGGCCTCCCAGCGCTACCATCACATCAAGGAACTTCTGGTCGGTCTGACCCGTTCGCTGACCGCGGCGATCGACGCCAAGGATGCCTACACGTACGGCCACAGCGAGCGCGTGGCCCGCGCCGCCGTCGAGCTGGGTCGCGCGCTCGGCTTGCCCGAGGACGAATTGAGCGACATCTACCTGGCCGGCCTCCTGCACGACATCGGCAAGATCGGCATCCGCGACGACGTCCTCACCAAGAGCGGCCCGCTGACGCCCGACGAGCTCCAGCATATCCAGCAGCACGTGGTCATCGGCCACGGCATCCTCGCCGACCTCCACGCGATCGCCCATCTGCTCCCGGGAGTCCTGTATCACCACGAACGCTACGATGGCGGCGGCTATCCCGAAGGGATTGAAGGGAGAAGCCATCCCGATGCTCCCGCGCATTCTTGCGGTCGCCGACAGCTTCGACGCCATGAACACCTCACGCCCCTACCGCAATGCGCTGCCGCCCGAACGCATCGATGAGATCCTTCGCCAGGGAGCCGGGACCCAGTGGGACCCCGTGGTGATCGACGCCTACTTCCGCTGCCGCGACCGGCTCGCCGCGATCCGGCAGCGCGGGTTGGGCGAATCGCTCCGCGACGCTCTCGACGGCGCAATCCGCCATGGGACGCGCGCCCAGGACTTCGCCAGCATCGAGCGGTCCATCATCAATCCGACCTGACAACGCCTTGATCCGTATTGGACTACATCATGTCATCGGCGGCGTCCACCATCTCAGGCTAACGCCCCTGCTACGTGCTTCCGCACCCATCCGGGGCTCAGCGGTTCTACGAGAAGCCCTCCGAATGGTTGTAGGGTGGGTCGAACCTCGATTCATCGAGGCGAGGCCCACCAGATTCGCCGAGGATTTCGGTGGGCCTCTCGCCGCGGTGCGGCGTTCGACCCACCCTACGATCTCGGCTGTCGCCGAGGCAGGATTTCGGTGGGCCTCTCGCCGCGGTGCGGCGTTCGACCCACCCTACGATCTCGGCTGTCGCCGAGGCAGGATTTCGGTGGGCCTCTCGCCGCGGTGCGGCGTTCGACCCACCCTACGATCTCGGCTGTCGCCGAGGCAGGATTTCGGTGGGCCTCTCGCCGCGGTGCGGCGTTCGACCCACCCTACGATCTCGGCTGTCGCCGAGGCAGCAGCGATTGATCGAGATCCTGGGCCTCGAGCGCGAGGAACACCAGGAGTTAGGGTCAGGAGTGCCTGCGCAGGCCATTGGTGCCAAAGAAGAGAGAAAGCGGCTTCAAGCCAAGTAGGAAACTCGCGCTCGTTCTTTTGCGCGGACCAAGGACAGTTGTGGTACGATCGGTGATCGCAATGGGGTTTGGTTTCCGGCTGAGCGGCGGAGGCCGGCCGGAAGGCTCGCAAAGCAGAAGTCAGGCGAATGGGACTCGGGAGCTTTCCATGATCTTCGATGCCCTTGTCATTATGGCGCTGGCGCAAGCCCCGGCCAGCTCAGCGACCCTCTCGGGCCGCGTGGTGGATGCCGAGGGCCGGCCCGCGGCCGGCCTCGAGGTGCTGCTCTCAACGCTGCGACGTGCCACCCAGGGACGACCGGTGCTTTGCGCGGACGAAGTCCGATCGCGACGGGCGGTTCCGGATCGACGTCCCCGCTGAAAAGGATCCCCGGTGGGCACATTCTCGTTTGACCCTCTGGGCTTACGCTCCGGATGCTGGGGCTCGCCGGCCAGGCGTTCTCGCCGTCAGCGCTTCCGGTGGCGGGCTCGGTGCAACTGAAGCTGGGCGGTCCGGTGCACACGGCGGTTCGCGTGGTGGGGCCTGACGGGAAGCCCGTGGCCGGCGCGCGGGTGACACCGGTGTCGGTGCGCGTGACCGGAGGGGTTCTGCCCAGGTCGACGTTCTCGCCGCCCGACTCGCTCGCCGACTTGCTCGCGGCCACGACCGACGCCGACGGCAAGGGGCAAATCCAAGGCTGTCGAGCCGAGGACATCGAGGCGGTCTGGGTCGAAGCCGCCGGGTTCGGTCTCCAGGGGAGCGAGCTCGGCCCGGCTGTCGGTGGCGTCCGTGCGATCACTCTGAAGCCCGCCGGCCGGCTGACCGGCCGCGTTCAGGTCGACGATCCCGTCCGCGGTGCGGGGGTTGGAGGTCATCGCCATGACGCTGGCCGCGGACATCGGTCGGCCCACAAACGTCGGGCGAGGGCCGCAGCGACCACCGATGCCGAAGGCCGCTTCGAGATCCCGGCCCTCGCCGCCGGCGAGCTCGCGCTCAACGTGCTGCCCGCCGAGGGCATCGAAGCTTCGACCCAAGCTTCCCTCCGGCCTCACGATCGAGCCAGGCAAGACCACCGAGGTCACGATCCCGATGGAGGGCCCGCCGCGCGAGCGGACGGTGGCGGGCCGGGTGGTCGATCGCGCAGGCCAGCCCGTCGCCGGCGCCGACCGTGTTCCAGTCCGGCGATTCCCCGGCTCGAACCGAAGCCGTGACCGGCGCGGATGGGCGATTCACCTTGAGCGGGGTCGTCGCGCGGCCGACGTTCCTGTTCGTACGGAAGCCGGGTTACCGCTTCGGCGGCCTGGCCATCGCGCCCGAGTCGCATGACGTGACGCTCGCGATCCACAAGGTGGACGAGCCGCCCCGGCTCGTGCGGAAAACGCTCCCGCCCCCGTTGCCCCACCCGGAAGACGTCGCGCTGGCGCGCCGTCTGCTCGACCCCTACGCGGAGCTTGCGCTCAAACAGGGGGGCGAGCCGGAGAAGGTGCGCACGCTCGAAGCCCTCGCGCGCATCGAGCCCGAGCGCGTGCTGGAGCTGATCCAGCAGAAGAAGGTGTTCCAGGTCCCGTTCTTCAACGGCATGATCGGCCTGCAAGTGGCCATCGGCTTGATGGACGAGAGCATCGACGAGGCGCTGGCGGTGCTGGAGGGGCTGGAAGATCCTGCGGCGAAGGCGATCGGGTTCATCGACGCGAGCAACAAGCTGGGCGCCGAAGACCGTGCCCGGGCGCTCGAGGTGCTCGACCGGGCTCTCCTGAATGCCCGGGCGGCGAAGGAGCCCGACGGCATGCAGACTGGTGCTGATGGGGAAGGTCGCCGAGCAGTTCCTCGACCTCGGCCAGGCCGAGCGCGGCCGCGCGCTCCTGCGCGAGGGGGAAGGCCTGGCGAAGCAGCTTCCCAGGGCGGGCTTCGCGGGCTACGCGCGCGGCGCGTTCGCCGAGGAGCTGGCGCAGATCGATCTCGAGGCCGCGCTGGCACTCACGAAGGATCTCGCTGATGCCGGGCCATTCGACCGACACCACGGCAACATCGCCCACGAGCTGGCGGGCCGCGATCCGGTCCAGGCCGAGCGCGTGCTGGCGATGGTCAAGGATCAATGGCAGCGCGACCTGTACGCCGTGCGGGTCGTCTATCGCATGGCCCCGCTGGACCTCGCCCGTGCCCGCCGCCTGGCGGAAGCGATCGGCGACGACGGCCTCAAGGGTTTCGCGCCTGGGGATGATGGCCCTCCGCCTGGTCGAGGCCGGCAAGGACTCGGCGTCGGCGGTGCTCGAAAGCGCCTTCGAATCGCTCGAGCGATCGTCCCGGATCAGCCGGGAGAAATCCAACAGCATCTACGACATTACCTCCATCGCGGGAGTCCTGCTGCCGGTCGCCGAGCGGATCGACCCTGGGCTCGTCGAGGAATACCTCTGGCGCAGCCTGGCGATGCGACAGCCCAACCCCTGGGAGACCATGCCCCGTGGCCGGCACGCGGAGGCCGACGTGCAACTGGCGATGATGCTGGCCCGCTACGACCGGGCCATCGCCCGCTCCCTGATCGAGCCGTTCGCCCAGGGAGGCAGGCAGGCCGCAGTTTATTTCTCGTATCGGGGTGAGCTCTACGCGGCGGCCGCAGTGATCGACCCGAAATGGGCCGTCGCGCTCGTCGAAGCGCTGCCCGACGATCCCGACTTGAAGATCCAAGGTCCCAAGAATTCCGCCCGACTAGCCGTCGCCAACCTGCTGGGCCGGGTGGGCGACCAGCGGTCCCGGAACCTCCAGTATTCCTTTCTGGGCCTTTGGGTACCGGACATTGAGGACAACGATCCTTACGATTGAGGCAGGCACCGAGCCTGTGCGATCTCCGGAGTCATGGATATGATCATCGCTGGACTGGTGACCGCCCTGGGCCTGGCCGCCTCCGCGGATGCTGGGCCTGCTCCCGCGGCCTGGCGTTACGTCGTGCCGCCGCCGGGCGACGCCTTCGTGAGTCCTCCGCTGCGCTCGATCGGTCTCTCGACCGAGAAGCCCGACGACGTCCATGTGAAAGTGGCCTTCCGCGGGAGCCGCCAGCGCTATGCGCAGCTCCGTTACGGGAGCCCGAGCTCGGTGCGCGTGACCATCGTGCTCGACGAGATCGGCCGCGGCGCGGCCGACCTCTACGTCGACGCCAATCGCAACCGCCGGATCGAGGCGGCGGATCGCGTCGACGGCGAGAACCGGACCTGGCACCTCCCTCTCGACGTGGCAATCGTCGAAGGCGATATCACTCGTTATGAGCGGCGGGCGGCCCTCTTTCGCCTCGGGGCCACCGGGATCACCTTCAGCCACGCCGCGGCGGGTTATCTCGAAGGCGAGGTCGAATTCGCCGGCCGCCAGCACGCCGTCAGGCGCATGGACGGCGACGGCAACGGGCTCTTCACCGACCCCCAGGACCGCCTCTGGATCGACCGGAATGACGACGGCCGCTGGGACTCGTCGTCCGAGCTGTTCCTGTTCGCGTCGATCATCACGATCGGGGATGCCCGGTACGCCGTCCGTTCCGACCCGTTCGGGCAGCGTCTCTCGGTCGAGGCGCTCGAAGGGTATCGGCACGGTCCGTCTCGCCCGTGCCCGGCGCCAGGGGCTTCCGGCCGCGGTCGAGCTCACGGCGACGCTCATCGGTCGAGACGGCGCGGCGGTCGGCCTGATCGGTGAGCGGGCAGAGGCTACGCTGCCGATCGGAGAATACCGGCTGGGCACCGTCACCTGTGCCTTCGAAGATGCTCGAGGGGGACCGCGCTGGAACTTCGTATTCTCCGATATCGGCCGCCAAGGTGAAGCCCGTTGGTACAAGGTCGAACAGGGCGACACGGCCGCGATCGATCCGATTGGCGTTCTCGAATTCAAGACGGCTATCGAAGGCCAGGGGCCGCCGCACCCCGATGAGGACTTTAAGGTTCAGCCGCAGCTTTTTACCGGCGACGGCCTTTTGATCGTCACCTGTTATCGGGGCATACCGGCAAGCCCCGCGGGCGATTCCGGCGCCGGCGCGACGATCGCGCTGGTCACCGGCGACGGCCGCACTCTCGCCACCGCTCACTCCGGCTTCGCCTGAGGCACCTTCTGTTTGGCCTCCGTGCGAGTGCCTTCGTCTCAGCCGGCCGGACCCGTTTCGCTATCTGCACGGTTCGACTCCGGCCCTCTCGCCGGTCTCCTCCGGGCCGATTCAACCATTCAAGTCAGCACGGGTCCTTGATCCCGGGGACGGGAAAATATGGTCTTTCCGGATCCGCCTTTCGCGGACCAATAGGAGCAGGCCAGATCCGGAAGCAGGTGATGCGGTTGGCGAATTCTTCCCAGGCGGCGTGTTCTCCTTGAGTATTGGTCTACGTGACATCATCAGCGGCGTCTACAGTCTCGTGCAACAGGATGCGCAAGGTCGAGGCCGGCCATTCCTCGCGGATCTTGGCGACGAGCGGTTCCGCCCAGGCCTGGTGAGCCTCGATGTCGTTGCCCCCCTGGTAAGGCTCTTCGAGAAGGTTCTCGTACTCGATCACGATCTGGAAATCGTCGGGAACACCCGGTAAGGCCATCGAACCATATTCGCAACGAACATCCCTCAGCCGATAATGGGTGGGGAGGTTCCAGCCGGCCCGCTCCCGGATCGATTCCATATCGGGAAGCTCTTGTTTGGGGACACGCATGCTATTAGCCTCTGGCGTCATCTAGGCGGACGGGTTCGTCGGTGATCCCGTTGCTCAGGAATTATAGGACTGCCCTCGAGCCAAACCAAAAGAACCGCGTGTTCCCGACCATGGCTTCGACCTGAGTGACCTGTCGCCATGAGCCCTGCACTCCCCTTCTTTGCAGCATATACCCTTTGTGTCGTCGTCCACACCGCCACGATGGCGTTGGTCGGGTGGCGGGTGGGCGCAACCGTCGAAGAGGTTGGAATCTTTGTCGGTCCGGTACCGATCCGGTTTCGGTACCGAGGGGTGAGTTACCGGATCGGTGTCATTCCGATGGGAGGTTACGTCAAGTTCAAGGGCGATCGGGACGAGCCCAAGAGTACGGAGGAAACCCTGTTCGCGGCCGACGCGGAGCCGCCCGCCTTCGGTGACCTTCACCCGCTGAAGCGAGTCGTCACCGCCGCCTCCGGGTGTGCGGCGCTGATCCTGGTGGCCGCGGTGTGTCTGGGCCCGTGGGCTTCGGTCCGTAGCCTGGGTCACGGGTTCGTTCAGGTCATCCCGTTCGCCCCATGGACTCCATCGTGGGTTCCTGGAGGGAAGGAGCTGGCCGGTCGCTTTGTGTCGCTGTGCCGGCATGGACCGTTCCAGGTCGCACTCGGTGTGCTGGCGGTCCGGTTCGCCGCGTTCAACTTGTTGCCGCTAGCCCCGTTTAATGGGGGCATGATCGTGACCACTCTGCTGGGTTGGAAGAAGGGGCTGCCAGAAAAAGCCTCGACCGTTGTGACCGCCATCGGTGTGGGCCTCTCATTCACCCTGATCGGCTACTGGCTCCTTCAGTTCGCGAAGATTTTCAAACAATTCCTGTGACGAGTGGTCGCTGGCACGAGGCCGCCTGGGGTAACTGGCTTTCGGTCATCCACCCAGGCGGGGTTAGAGCGCCTAACTCATGGGTGGCGCACGTAATGACCGCCGGAATCCGAAACGAGCCCGAAGCGCGAGCGAGTGGATTCCGGCGGGGACCAGGAATCCACTCGCTCGCGCTTCGGGCTCGTATCAGGCGTCCGCAACCCAATCGTTAGCTGCTCTAGAATACTGCGTCCAGCCGCGGCGGTCAGGGAGGGGAGGAGACCTTCGGTCATGCACCGGGCGGGGTTTGGAGACCCGCGCCCAGCGCAGGAGGAGATGGCTCCTCCTCGTCAAGGTGAAGAATAGGATGAATACGATCGGGCGGAGGAAGGTGATCGGAAAGGTTGGAGATGGTCGTCAGACGAGTCGCCTCGTCGTCTCGGTCGAGATCCTCAAGCAACCTCGCGATGTTCCAGCGCACGCGTGAAGTCCCTGTGCCTGCTTCTGACGCAATCGGTTCTCCAGCGACCAGCAGGCCGCAGTGGGGGCAAGTTCCCCGAGCGAACTGAGGGTGTGTGACGGAACACGTCGATGGCTCCTGCATCGTTCTCGCCTCTCCTTGTGGAGACCACAGCGGTTTTGACCTCGGCGATCAATCTATCGAGTACGGAATGATGCGACATCAGTCCCGCTGGAGGTCCCGGACGCGATCGGTGTAGAGCAACTGGTGTTTTCGCTGAGCCTCGGCCCAGGTGCGTGGGAACCGGTGGGCGCCGAGGACGAGATCCTCGATGGCCGTTCGCACCTGGCGCGCGCAGGTGTCCGGGTTGACCTGACCCACGCCCGTGCCCAGGCCGGGGAAGGCGACGGTCGCAATGATCGAGGCCACAGGCAATTCGGCATGAGTTCCCGACGGAACGACGCCGTGTCGGATGAGTCGGAAGACGGCGGTGCGCAGCGAGGTACGGATTGACCGTGTCGCGGAGGATCATCGGCACTCTCATGGTCGGGGCTGCGATCAGGTAAGGGATCCGTGCATGGCCGGTCTCGACCAGTTCGGCCGAACCGACCAGGAGCTCGCCGTGGTGTCGTGAGCGGATCAGCTCCTGCAACCGATCCTGGACCGCCCAGCCGAAGTGGTGAGCATAGAGAAGATCGATACCGCCGTCCATGAAACCGAAGCTGTTGGCCGGGCTCACGACGGCGTCGCAGGCGACGTCGAGGATCGACCCTCGATGAACTGACACACCTTCCAGGTCGCCACAGTGGTGTTCCCAGGCGTCCGCCAGATCGGTTTCGACGGCTGCGAGAACAATTTTCATGAAGACCTCCTGCCTGGCAGCAGAGTTCCGAGGTGATGGAACCGGGTACCTCACCGTGTGGCCCGCCGGATCGCGCGGTCAGCGCTTGTCGTAGTCGGCGACCAACCGCGCGGGAGCGCTGCGCGCGCCACGCACCCTCCAGGAGCTCGTCCAGATCCTCCAGGTTGACCGAGGACAGGCGAACGAGCATCCAAGGATAGTCAACGTAATGGTCCGTGATGTAGAAAGTCTCCGGATCGGCCCGCATCCGCATCGCCCGCTCGTTTTCATCGATCCGGACCACGAGCGAGTCTCCGTCTTGATGGAGTCGAACAAACAGCTTTCCACGGACTTTGAACGCCGGCGTGCCGTAGGACGTGCCCTCCTCGACCCCGGGAAGGAGCCACGCCCGTTGACGCACTATCTCGAAGCTGACCGGTCCTTTCTGTCGAGGGCGATCCCCAGGTCGTGCCATGGTCGTAGTCCCCAATCAGACGTTCTCACGCAGCGAGCCGGGCTATCGTGCACGCGTGTGGATTATACCAGAAAGCACCACGAGCGCGACGGTGCGTTGGACAGCGAAGTTAAGCGACGTGGACAATCCCTCGTCCCTTTTCCTCCTCAACCAAGACCCACAGAGTCAAGAGGGACCCGGGGGCGATATGGTGAAAGGCTCGGGTCGGCACGCACCACTCGGGGTAGAGAACCCTCGCCATACCGACGAAGAAACCGGAGGTCGCGCTCGATTCCCAGCCGTCGAGCCATTCCCCCTGATCCGCCGGCGGATCGTAGCGGAAGAGGATGACCCCGGTTGACCGGTCGATTCGCGCTTCCTTGATGTGTGACGGCAAGCGCCGACCGGTCAGTCGTTCGAAGTAACGATCCGATGACCAGCGGGCGACGGCAGGGATCCACTCCAGGAGTCGAACCACATCGGGCACTCCACGGGCTCACAAGCCGCACAGCCGAGATTCCCTTCGCAGGTCAGGCAATCTGAGCCACCGTATGCCAGTTCTCAGGGAGTTGGAGATACCGACTCGCCTGATCCTCGTCCACGGCCTCCATGTTGAGCGTCGTGAACCGGACCCAGTTCTGGCAGCTTGGACACCGGCCAACGAACCCACGGCCTTCCCACCAGGCGCGGACCAGTGGCTTATCAATCCCCTCGGGATCGCCATGAAGTTCGAGCTTGAAATCGATCCACTCCATCGTGTGGGTACAGCCGGGATGGGGGCAGGACGGTTCGTCGTAATGGACGTGCGGCGACGCCATGGTGCGGAGTCCACCTTCGCGGTAGAAGCGGTCCAAGGTTTCCAGTTCGCTCGGCGAGACGGTCGATCCTTTCGACATGGCAGGCTCCGTCGAGTACGAGGGCGAAGCGGGGAAGACAAGCCGCGCTCCTTCTTGTCATTATACGGACAGGGCCGGGTTTCGAGCCACGATCAGATTCAATTCGGAATCTCGCAACGGGTATGCTGTTCGGATCGCTTGGAGCCAGCCCCTGATCCCGCCGTCGTCTGCATTCTGCGACCGATCCGCCCTACCGAACGGGTATCCTCATGCGCAGGGCCGTGAGATCCGGATCGTGTGGGTGTCTGGCGGCCTGGATGGTCGCGGGATCCACGGCGACCATTGCCAGCCCGCCGCCAGAGGGCGTCGCGTTTTTCGAGCAGAAGATCCTCGTGGACGACCCCGCGCCGGACGCATATGAGCGGCTGGTCGATCGCCTGCTGGCGTCGTCTCATTTCGGCAAGCCTGCCTGGATCGCCGGGATCGTCGCCAGGTGTTGTTGATTCTCGTGATACGTTTTCACGCCAGTGTGGTACGAGGCCTTGTTCTTGGTGCAGACGAGGGTATACGGGGACCCGCGCCGTTCGGTCGTCACGTCCAGGTCACACTGGTGATTTCGGATCTCCTGCTCGAGGTGTTTGCGGCGAGCCTCGTTGGTTCGGAAACGATGGACCGGTTCGTGCGGGTCTCTGAGGAATTGCTTCAACTCGGCGCAGTCCGCGCACGTGCAGGTGATCGGGGCCGCGCGTCGAAAGTCGGTCGGCTCCTGGGGTTCTCGGGCCGTCAGTGTCTCGAACTGTTCGCGGACTGAACCCACCCAGTTCGTCAAGGCGGGGAGCGGCTCCTTGACATGCTTCTTGAGCCAGGGGCTCAGGCTGACGATGGCCTTGATGTGCGCGGTCGTCAGCGGATATTTCCTTGGCGTGGCGAAGGCATGGTCGATGAGTCGCGACATCAGTTCGGACTGGCCGGTCACGATCAGTGATCGGGCCAGACTGGCGAGCACCTCCGCGCGGTCCACTTTCTGCGGATACCAATCCCCATGGGGGAATCCGGCCGGGGCCTGCTTACGGTCCAGGGATTCGATGGCCGAGATCAGCTCCCGTCCGAGGGCCGCGCAGAGCTCTTCCCATCCCTCCTTCTTCCGCGGCTTTGCCGTGGCGATCCACTCCAGTAACCGGACATTCCGTGGAATCGTCTCGATGGTGGTTTCCGTCATCACCGACACGAGCTGCGGCTGGAAGGTTGGCCAGCCATACTTCCCGCCGACCACTACGATCATCGGGCCGGGATCGGCTGAGACGTCCTTGATCAGCGCGGAGCCGAGCAAGTCGCCGATCAACTGCGGGGCATCGAGCGCGGAGAGGCATTCCAGCAGGCCGACCGCCGGGGATTCCTGGGTCTCGGTGTCGATTCCGGCGTGGCGCTGCTCGGGCCATCTGGCGACGATCGCGGCGGCGAGTTCGCGACACTGCTCCTCAAGGGCGGCTCGTCCCTTGGCGCCGGCCGGCTTCCGGCGCCCGATCATCCGGACCAGCTCGGAAACGGCGCCGCGGCTGTCGCGGCTGCACATGATCGCGAAATGGCGCTTCTCGGGCCAGATGACGATCGCGGCATGCCGATACCAGCGATCGAGCGAGTTCCCTTCGTTGCCGGTGTAGCCCTCGTATTCCTCTTCGGGCTTGACTTTCGTGAGCAATTCCGGATCGAGGACCTCGTCCTCTTCGACTTTCAGTTCGCCGATCGGGAGTCGGTTGCCCTCGGAGTCGCTCCAGTGATCCACTGTGAGCGAGGTCTCGTAGACCTCCACCATGCTGTATTCGCCACCGCCTTCAGCTTCATACTCGTCCTCGGCTTCTTCATCGTCTTCGTCGTCGCGGTCGTACCAGCGGCCAGGTCCAGATCCATATTCGTCGTCCTCCCCGTACCCCGATTGATGGAGGGTCAGGACGCCCGATACGCCTTGCATCCCACCCGCTTTGCCGCCTCGGCGAGGACGCGCGCTTTGACGCGATCCGTGCCCTTGAGCGCGTCCCACGAAAGGCCCTCCTGGGTATATCGGTGGTCCAGGGTGATGGCCAGCTTCTCGGTCGACTCCTCGTTCTCCGCCCATTGCTGGATGAGGGGAGCGATCCTCTCGATGTGCTCCGAGTCGCTTGGGGCCGAGAGCGTCTCGTTCGATCGTGCCAGTGTCAGGTTGTAGACCAGACAGAGGCGATAGCCCTGCTTCAACGGCCGGACCTCATGCTCGCAATCTGCGTAGAACGCGGCGTAGTGGATCCGGAAGAGATCGCCGTCGGGGCCGCCGAAATCGATCGTCCGCTCCTGTCCCTCGTGCCGGACGATCAGCTCGCCCCCTTTGTGCGACGAGGGCAAACCGACGACAAGCGTCGCGACCATTCGATCGCGTTTCTCGCTATCGCGGTGGGGGAGGAAGAAGCTCCCCGGCTCGTAGAGCAACAGGTCGTAGAGGTGGCTCTCGAGCTTCTGGCTCTCCAGTCCGAGGTCCTCCTGGACCTTGGTAACGATGCCCTTGATGACTCGCTCCCACTCGGGGTTCTCGAGCGCGAAGCGGTCCGGCTCGATCCGCCAGACGCGCCGGACGCTCGTATCGACCAGGGTCTTCTCCCCTTTACCGTAGGGGGCTTGATGACAATGCGCGAGCAGTTCCTTCGCCGTGCGCGGGAGTCAGAGGCAGCCCCACTGGGCCCAAGCCTTTGACCTCCAGGCCTGGCAAGACGGCGGGCACGCTGCCGCTGACGTAGAACGTTCCGGGCCGGTCGATCTGGCGGAGCGCCTGGTCGAGCGGCTCCAGGATTGCGGATGCCACCGGATTCTCCTCGCGGAATTCGCGGTCAACCTTCGGAGTGAACCCATCGATCTGATTCCAGGATATCCCGGCGCGATGAGATCGGCCATCGGGCAGCCTTCCTGTACGAGACGATCGGCTCATCGGATCCGGCGACAACCTCGACGAGAACAACCTCGCGACCGGCCCGGCTCGTGAGCCTGACCTGTTGATCCACTGACGCGTTCGTTGTACACATTGGGTTAGCAGACGGCTGATTTTCGAGAGGAGACAAGCCAATGTCCGAGCACAAGGCCACGGTCGAATGGAAGCGGGAGACCGCCGACTTCGCCTACGAAACCTACAACCGCGATCACGACTGGATCTTCGACGCGGGCATCCGGGTCCGGGCGTCGGCCACCCCGGCTTACCTGGGCAGCGAGTCGTGCGTCGATCCCGAGGAGGCGTTCGTCGCCAGCCTGTCAAGCTGTCATATGCTGACATTCCTGGCCATCGCCTGCAAGAAGCGTTTCAACGTGGAGAGTTACCACGACCAGGCGGTCGGTGTCCTCGAGAAGAACTCGTCGGGTCACCTGGCCATCACCCGGGTGACGTTACGTCCCGAGGTCCGGTTTTCGGGTGGACGGGCGCCCACACTCGAGGAGGTTCGACAGCTCCACGATCAGGCCCACCACGCCTGCTTCATCGCCAGCTCGGTGAAGACCGAGGTGACTGTCGAGCCGCAATGATGGGAGCTGGAGGTTTCCCGATGACGTTCTACACCATCGGCTATGGCGGGCGTCGGCCGGAAGAGTTCACGGACCTTCTGGTCGGCCACGGCGTTCGCGCGGTCGCCGACGTTCGGATTCGACCGGAAAGCGCCAGCATGGGCGCCTACGTCAAGGCGCGAACCGCCAACAAGGGGATCCAGAAGCTACTCAGCGACCGGGGAATCGCGTATCACTCGATCCTCGAGCTGGGCAACCTGTTCCGGGATCTTGACGATTGGCGGCCTGCGTATCGCGCACTCTTCGAGCGCTCCGGTGACTTGCTGGTCGGCCGCCTCGAGGCGCTGCCGGAGCCCTTCTGTCTGTTGTGCGCCGAGAAGCGGGTGGCCGAGTGCCACCGGCAGATCATCGCCGACTACCTGGTCGCGACGCGAGGGTGGACCGTCGAACATATCGAATAATCAATTCCTCCAGGTCGCGGAACCGCCCCTTGCTCCGATCGGCGGCCTCCGGCAAGCTACCTTCCCGAAGGCGCCCAAAAGAAGTCCTGGGTCAGGTCGGCGGCCTCATCGGGGGAATCATCACGGGCTCGGATCAGTGCATGGAGCAGGTACCAGTACGCCCGGCACCATTCGGCCCGTTCGGCACACGAACCGGGCGAATCTCGATCGTCGCCCGCAACGCGGCTCCACTGGGTCGTCGGGTAGCGCCTATCGTCGCTCGGCCATAACCAGAGGGTTTTCCTGATTGCGCAGTTCGACCGACTTGCACGACTAAAGTCGATCAAGCGCGGATGACATCAGAGCGGTGGAATCGACCCTCCACAAGCGAGTGATGCCGGTAATCAACGCGTCGAGGCGAGTCACGCTCGGCCGACCTTGATCCGGATCACCTGGCGGACCCAGCGCGCGTGTTTCTTCTCGCCCGGCACGATGACCTGAAGCGGCCCGGCCTGCGCAGGAAGCGGCTTGTCATCGCGGCGATCGGCCAGCAAGATGACCCGGTCTGTGAACTCCCGGTCCAGCTCGGCGAGGGAGAAGACCGCACGGTAGCCGTCGGCCGCCTCGACGACGACGAAGAGGCTCAGCGCCTGACCGCGCAACTCTTTTCCCGACGGGACACCGGCCTTCGCCAGGACTTCGATCAAGGGCACGCCTTGAAACGGCGACTCGACGCCGTCGTGGCCCTTCGTGCGTATCGTCTGTCTCGGCAGCTTGGCGAATTCCGCCACGGTCCAGGACAGCGGATGAGCCACCTCGCCACCGATTTCCAGCAGCGCAGAAGATCCGGAAGGGGCGGTGGGCTGTGCAACCGCGGTCGTCCTCGTTTCTGCTGGCACGGCGGCAACGAGACCGAGGATCACAAGGGCAAGGCTCGCGCTCAGACCACTGGAGTGGAATCGGTGGATTCGTTGCATCGGGAAGTATCTCCTGAAAACGAACAAGTCGAGAATGCACGGCGGATCGAGATCACAGGATCGCCAAGCCGGTCTCTGCCCGGCACGCACCACCGATCGCTCGTCACCTTTCCCATGAGATCATGAGTCCGAGGGGGGGTTGTCGTTCTTGTGCCGGATGATGATCCCCTCCTGGAGATAGACGATGGTCTCAGCGATGTCGGTGGCGTGGTCGGCGATCCGCTCGAGGTTTCGCGCGGTGCTCATCAACTGGAGCCAAACGTTGAGCTGGCCGGCATGGAGACAGAGGTCCTCCTTGAGCGTCTTGCGGATCCGTCGGTATTGCCGGTTGATCGAACGATCACCTTCAACGACGGCCCGGGCGCGGTCGGCGTCGCGTCCCGCCAAGGCGTCGTAGCTGGCACGGACCTGGGCGAGTACGTCACGTGCCAGCGCCTTGAGAGGGTCGGGGATCGGGACGCCCGCGGCTTTCCTGGCCAGCTTGCGGGCTCGTCGGGCGATCCGGGCTGCCAGGTCCGCGATCCGCTCCCAGTCGTGATTGACCTTCAAAATGGTCGCGAGCCGCCGCAGGTCCGAGGCGACCGGCTCGTAGAGGGCCAGGATCCTCAGGCACTCCTGCTCGATCCGCACCTCTTCGCGATCGGACTCCTCTTCCACGCTCTTGATTTCGGGGATCAAATCGAGGCGGCCGTCACAGAGGGCGTCGATGCTCTTGGCCAGCGAGTCTACGACCGTTCGGGCCAGCACCAGGAACTCGGTCCAGAGAACGTCCTGGTCGCGAAGGGCGTGGCGGCCGTAGAACGAAGAGGCTGGTCCGGCTGGCCGACTCACGTCTTGACTCTCGTCGCGACTCATTCCCATGCTCCGCCTCCTTCGTGAACGGGCTGCGGACGGCCGCTCTCGCGTCCATCGGGGCGGGTGAGCACCCGCTCATCGGCGGCTCCTCGGTTTCGAACGATTTCCATTGTTGATCTCGGCTCGCCGGGTTTCAAGCTTCGCGCCGGGACGATTCTGGAACGATGAGCGTTCGCCGCGGCCCTCGGTCGCCGTCGAACGCCGGAATTGACAGTCGAACCGGGCTGTCCTACGATCAAGCCTCGAAGTGGATCACCATGACCAGGTGTGGAAGCCGGGGGGCAGGGATGGCGACAGGAGACGCGCAGATCAGCTTCAGGACGACCGACCGGGCGACCCCCGTGCAGGCGACGCCGGACCTGCGGGTCACCCTCCTTTTCGACATGGACGCCTGCCACACCCCGACCGGGGTGACCCGGCACGCCCTGGCGCAACTCGAGCGACTAGCCCGCCGGCCCGGGATCTCGTTCCGCCTGCTGACCGGGCGGATGACGCACCCGGATGGTCTGGCCTACTGGGAATCGCTCGATCTCATTTCGCGGCGGGAGCTGCCGTTCCGCACCCGCGACCTGCTGCGATGGTGGCGAATCAAACCCTGGCCGCCGATCGAGTGGTGGACGGGTCCTATCGACTGGGTCTATTGCCCGGCCGAGTTCTTCGTGCCCACCCGGCAGGCCCAGCGGGCGGTGACCAGCCACGACGTCTTGCAGACCCTCCGGTTCGATTCTCCTCGGAAGCGAGACCACCTGGCCAGGGTCTTCGGACAGGCCGATCTCATCCTATCGGTCTCGCGATTCAATAGCGAGCGGCTGCTCGAAGCGTTCCCGGGATGCCGGGGGCGTGTGGCCTATGTCCCCAACGCAGCCGACGACCTGTTTTTCGAACCGGCGCCGAACCATGAGCGCGAACGGGTCCGCGAGGATCTGGGGCTGCCTCCCAAGGTCCCCTATCTGCTCTCCGTGGCAAACTTCCAGCCGCGGAAGAACCTCGTGCGCCTGATCCAGGCCACTGCCCGACTCCCCGAAGTGGCGGCCGGCGAACTGGCGCTGGTGCTCATCGGCACTGGCGCTGAGGCGGAGGCTCGTCCGTTGCGAGAGGCGGCCGTCGAGGTCGGGCGCCGGGCTCTCATTCGCATGCCAGGCTACCGACAGGGCCGGGTCCTCCGCGCCATCTATGCCGAGGCCACCGCCTTGGTCTTCCCCTCACTCTGCGAGAGCTTCGGCATCCCCGCGGTCGAGGCGATGGCGCAGGGCCTCCCCGTCGCGCTGGCCGACTCGACGGCCCTGCCCGAGATCGGCGGAGAAGCGGCCTGGTATTTCAACCCCAATTCCGAGGACGCGATCGCCGGTTGCCTGCGCCGCTTGCTCGATGACTCCACCGAGCGAACCCGCCGGGCGATGCTGGGGCGAGCCATCGCCGCCCATTACCGCTGGCAAAGCGCCAACGATCTCCTGGTCGAGGTCCTCGTCGCCCGTCGCAACCGGTCATCCTGAACGGCGATCAGGCGGCCGTGGGCCGGTAGGATCGTCGCTCGGCACGCGAGCACCTCCAGCGAACCGGTGTCACGAGCCAGGATTACGGACGCTCCGGCAGATCGAGGCTCGATACGACGTTGAGATGGTAGCCGTCCGGGGTCTCTCTGAAGTCGAATCCCGCGATCACCCGTCGGTTGCTCGCGAAGTATTTTTTCTTGCGGAGAGTCAATTCAGTCAGGAGAAGCCGGAGGGCAGAGCGTTCGGTACCGCTCGCTGGGCCCATCTTCTGAATAATGTCATCGATGGCCGCTTCCTGTTCTGGCTCGGGAAGAAGGGTCGTATTCCAGGCCATCACCCCCAACGAGAAAAACATCTGCATCTCGTCGGCACTGTTCGCCTGCAACAGGAAAGGTTTGACGAATTCGTTGAGGACATCGGACATCCTCTCGAGTCCGAGGGGCATTGACGAATAACTTTCGCCTCCGGAGAAGTCTCCGTCACTCTTGCGTTGCAGTCGTTTGAGCCGTCTCTTCTTCTTCGCTTCGAGGCGCCTGCTATCCTTGGGCTTTCTGGCCATGCTCGGGCCCCATGGGAGTCGATGGGTCTCTCTTTCAGACATAGCGCGGACAGAGCGGCCAAACTCAACCGGTCCGGCCGCTCTTAACCAGCATAACCGCTCCAACGGAACAAACCCCGATCGACCCGGACGACATGATGCGACGGGAGGTCAGCCGGCCGCTGACAACCCGGTCAAGCCCAGATTCTCACCGCGCCAACCTCGCCTTCCCTGGGAAAACCTCGTTGTTCACGCCTCGAAGGGTATGACCCCTGCGCCGCCAACGGTGGGCGCCGGCCAGGGACAGCAGCCCGATGCCGGTCAGGACGAGACTGCCGGGCTCGGGGACCGAGGCCGTGTTGATGCCGCAGGGGTCGCTGACCAGGTTCTGGTACAGCGTGTTGGAAGGGTCGTGGGTCGCCTGCCAGAAAACAGCGGAGTAGGAGACATCGGAGTTGTAGCCGGCGAAGCTGATGAGCCTGTCATAGTCGTTCGTGATGGTGGAATCACTGGTCTCGAATGAGAAGCCGGCGAGTTGATTGTTCTGGACATTGTCCACCGTGTACCAGATCGCCAATTGAACGGCGGCCCGAGCATCGGGCGTGCTCTGATCCTGAGTCAACAGCCAGCCGATCCGGTTGTCCACGTCGGAGAAGGTACTGGTGCTGAACGCCATGCTCGAGACCGAGTTGATTGTGTAGGTCGATCCCAGGTCATTATCGTGCCAGAGGTCCACGCAGTAGTACAACGGGTTGGTTGTGCCATAGCTCACCTGGGGATCGGCGTAGACGTAGGCCGAGTTCTGACCAGTGCCGTCGGCATTGGTGTAAGAGATCGTGACAGTCGGTGCGCCGGATGTCCCATCGAAGAGTTGCAGGTCGGTGATCTGCCCCGCCTCGGCGGACCGGATCATGACCACTAACAAGGCAAACACCGTCAGAATGGCTTTCGGACGCATCAGGGCTCCCATGGAACGAGTCGATTCCTTCAAGGTGGGTTCGGTGAGTGACCAAGGTCCATCGGTTTCCCGGAGCAACTCGGAGGGTCACATGAATTCAGCAGGCCACGTGAACGGTCGAGCGCCCGCCTACATGATTGTTAGCAGTACGCCGGCAGACGTGACGGGATGTGGATAAAAATGGATACGGCACGTGGAGGTCTCACAACGCGGTGATGAATCCGCGGTTCGCGTCGTCACGTTGAGAAATCGTCTGCGTAATGGGTCCTACGTCCGCAGCATCATCGAAGCGTGCGCACATCTCTCGGGGCGATCGGATTCCCGATTCGATGCCCCGGCCGCACCAGGAGACGTTTGGCTCGGTCGCCTCCACCGCTGGCGCGTGCCAGGTCCCTCCTCTTGCAACTGCCGACAACCGTCGGTAAGATTGCCGACAACCGTAGGCATTCGGGCCGTTCTGATCCTCCGCTTGCCGGGCGGCGGTAATGAGGATCCCGACGTTGAGGAGGGGACGTGTGATGGCCGATCAACCCGAGCTGCCTCCGCTGTCGGAGGCCCAGATGGAGATCATGAACCTGGTCTGGGACCGCGGGGAGGTGACCGTGGGTGAGGTCTGGAAGGCCCTCTCGGGCCGGCGAAAGGTGGCGCGGAACACGGTGCTGACGACGATCGTGCGGCTGCAAGAGCGGGGCTGGCTGCACTGTGAGACCGGGGAACATGCTTTCCGATACCGCCCGGCGGTCCCGCGTGAGGCGGTTCAAGGGATGATGGTGCGCCGGCTGCTGGACTCCGCCTTCGGCGGTTCGGCCGAGGGCCTGGTTCTGGCCTTGCTCGACGGCCGCGGACTGGCACCGGGGGAGGCGGAGCGAATCCACACGCTCATCGAGCGAGCGGAAGCCGCCCGAACGAAGGGGAAAGGAGACAAGCGATGAGCCAACTCGCGCGATGGGCACCCGACAACGCCGCGATCCTCCTGACGGTTCACGTCCTCGTCCAGATCACGCTGGTCGTGCTGATCGCGATCGGGTTGGATCGTCTCCTATCGCGTCGGCCTGCGTCGTCGCGGCATGCGGTCTGGCTCTGCACCTTGCTGATCACTTTGGCCGGCCCCGCGATCGTCCTGGCCTCGCTCCGGACAGGGGTCGCCCTGGCCACCATTTCCTGGACCTCGTCGGAGCACTTCGAAGGCACTCCCACGGGAATCGACCTGGTCGCCTCGACGACCGATTCGTCCTCGATCGGGTTCGACTCAACCGATCGGACCGCTCCGCCGCAGTTGACTTCGGCGAGCCGCCCGGCGGTCCTGGAGCTCGACGACTCGTTCAACCGAATCCGGCCTCGCATGGCTCGAACCTGTGAACGAGCTGCGACCGCCGCGTGCGATCGTCTCGGAGCGGCTGGAGCCTTTGACGCTCGCATCGGTTCGCGACGCGGTCTCGATTCGCCGCGCGATCGAGGGAGGGATCGTCGTAGCCTGGCTGATCGGAATGGGTGTGCTCCTGGTCCGGTTGGTGCGCGGCCTGATCGTGCTCGCGGCCTTGCGTCGATCGGCCCGGCCGGTCGACGCGGAAGCCCTTCGCACCGTCCGGGACGAGGTCCGCGCGGGCCTGAGAACGGCCCGGCTTCCGGCGATCCTCGAGTCCCCGCGCGTCGCCGGCCCGGTCGCTACCGGCGTGCTCAGGCCGGCGGTCATCCTGCCCGAAGGGTTGGTCGGGAGCATTCCTCACGCCGCCCTCCGCGACATCCTGATCCACGAATGCGCCCACATCGCACGCCGCGACCCGCTGATCGGCCTGCTCCAGCGCCTGGCCGAGCTGGTCTACTGGCCGCACCCGCTGGTGCACGTCCTGAATCGGCGGCTGTCGCGGGCACGTGAGGAGGCTTGCGACGACGTCGTCCTGTCGCGAGCCGACCCGATCGACTATGCAAGGACACTGCTCACCCTCGCCCAGCGGTTCGAGACAGCACGCCGCACTCACGGAGCGCCGGCCCTCTTGAGCTCCGGATGGAAGTTGGAGGATCGCGTGGCCGGCATTCTCAACCCAAGGAGGAAACTCATGAAACTTGCCCATTCCTGGATCGCGATCGTGGCAGCCGTGATGCTCGTCGCCGTAGGCGTTGCCGTAGCGGGCGTGCGCTGGGAGCAGTCCGGACCATCGGGACCAAGTGGACCAGAGGTGGCTGCTGCCGATGGATCGTCGTCCGCGCCTCACCGCACCGCTCAAGGACGTCGAATCGAAGGCGTCGTCATCGACGACGCCTGGGATGAACCCATCGCAGGAGCGATCGTGCGATTGTTGCGCGATGAGAGGGTTCCTGGGAGTGTCACGACGGGCCCAGACGGCTCGTTCGCCATCGAGACCAGCGGCCCACTCCTTCCAAAAGTGGACGTAATTGCGACCAGCGCGGACGGTCGTCTTCATGGGATGGGGACCTTCGAGGAGCCCCTGGATTCTCAGAGCGTATCGAACCGAGTCAGGATCAAGCTGAAACCCGGCTGGTCCATCGAGGTGGCCGTGACCGACGGCAAGAGAGCTCCCGTTGCGGGTGCAGCGGTCGAGGTGATATCCACGAACGGCTCGCTCGCGATGGGCCGGACCGACGCAGCCGGCCGCGCCCTGCTGCACTATCCCGAGGATACTGTAGTCGAACGGGTCATCGCCCTGAAGCCGGGTATGGGGTTCGATTACTTCGAGAACTATCGAACCTGGCCCGGGATCGGCCGTCCAAGACTCCCTGAGAGGGTCGCGTTGTCGTTAAATGGTGCGAGGACGTCTCGGATCCGGACGATCGACACACAGGGCCGGCCGGTAGCGGGCGTGGATCTCTCGATCACCCGCTTTCACAAGCACGGCAAGTTATCCGAGACCCTGCTCGCCGGCTCTCGGGCGACTCGGGTCAGAACGGATGCCGAGGGCGTTGCGGTCCTGGACTGGCTGCCCGTGGACGTCGGCGATGAGGTGATCCTCGACGTGCCGTCTGTGGCGTTCTACGCGACGACGCAGCCGATTGTGCTCAAACCTCACCGGGAACCGCTCGAATCGAAGATTCCACTGGCTCGCAATGCCCGGCTGCGCGGCCAGGTCGTTCACGAGGATGGTCGGCCGGCGGCCAACATCCTGGTCCGCGTTTCGAGTGTGTGGGAGACCTCGCAGGATCCCTTCCAGGCCGATACCCGGACCAGGCCCGATGGGACATATGAGATCGCGGTCCCGCCGAACCATTCTTACCGCGTCGCGGTGATCGACCAGACCTGGGCCGCGTTGAGCCAGACGGACGTCGGCATGACCGTCGAGGGACAACCGCGCGACGTGGCCGAGCTACGGTTGATCAAGGGGACCGTCATCCGGGGCCACGTCACGATCGGGCCGCGCAACTGGCCCGCCGCCAATCAGCGCGTTTCCCTTCAGGAACTGGGCAAACCGCTCAGGAAGGTGATCCCCAATCCTGTGGACCTGGGCGTCCGAGACCGGGAGTTCCTGGACCGCGAGACGCGGACCGACGCGAGTGGACGCTATCTCTTCCGCGTCGGGCCGGGCCTCTATCGATTGCAATCGCCGGGCGGCGTAACCAACATCATGCGAGTCCCGAGCGACAAGGTCATCACCATCGACTTCCCGCTCGGCGATGTCGCTCAGCGTCGGGATTTCACCTTGAGGGGGCGCGTGCTCGACGGGAGATACCTCGATGCCGTAGCGGTCGCCGATGCCCTCGTACGAGTCCCGGGAGTCGAGACCGGCCCGCATGAGCAAGTCCTGACTGATGCGGAGGGGCGATTCGCACTGCGGCGCAGGGTCCTTTCCAGTTCGGCAGCCCTTCCCGTACGCCCGGAGCCGCGATGGCTTGCGTGCGGGGTTTGCGGTGCTCGAACGACAAGGAGAGCTCGTGGTCTACCTCCGCGATGCCGCCCGCGCTTCCGGCCGCGTCGTCGATCGGCATGGTCAGCCCCAGGTCGGACGTCGCGTCGAACTCCGAGCACTCCAATCCATCTTTCCGTACACCAGGACGGCTCACTTCGACCAGACCTGGACCGATGCCGAGGGACGCTACCGTTTCCAGGGCCTGGTCGTCAACGCCCAGTACGAGGTCTCGGTCCTGCTGCGCGACGATCCTTCCTCGGTCAGCCACTCGGTCTACCAGAGGTTTCCGGTCCAGGATCCGAAACCGATCGCGGTGCCGGATCTGGTCATCCCCGGGCGTTGACCGGGGCGATTTACGGCACGATCGTCTAGACCTCGGCGAGCAGCGTGAAGAGCCGCTCATGCCACTCGGCGACCTTCTTGACGATCTTGTCGAGCGACTTTCGATCGAAGGTGTCGCAGGATAGCCGGCCGTGGACTTTCAGACGAGGCTCCCTCATGCCTTTGAGCGTCGGCTCGATTCGCCAAGCGTAGAACCCTTTGTCGTTAGGCATTGAGAAAAGCAGGACGACGACAGGAAAGGAATACGTCGGCGCGGTCTTATCATCTCGTTTCCGGAAAAGTGTTTCGAGGTGTCGAGTTGCCGCATCCCTATTGGCCAGGACCTCCGTGGTTCCCTCGAGGATGACGCCGAAGAGGTCTTGATGGCCTTCGCGATCCGAAGCGATGCGGACCAGCAGATCGAGTCCGCTGTCTTCATCGAGACTCGAGACCTGCAGGTCCGAGCGACTGGTAAACTGGACCATCGCGAGTATCCGAGCTCGCTGTTCGAGAAAGGAAACCTCGGGACTCGACATGATAACCCCCCCTAGATGGCGAATCGGGTACTGGCCATTGGGATGGACCGGACGTTCGAATTCCAGTAAGCATCCACTTCCGACCAAAGGGCTCGAAGATTGCGGCAAATGATCGGATGGAGGACAGGTAGGCCATGAAGTGGACCGGTCAATCCCGGGACGATGCCCCCGATGTATCCTCGTCCGTTGATGACGTCCATGCCTGCCAGATAGGTCGGTCCCGGATACCTTTTCAACTTCTCGACATCCGACCGCGTGAGGTGAATCCTCAATCTCCTGTGGTGGCCTTTCCCAGCATAGCCTCGGGAGGTCGCCTTCACCTGAACGTAGAACACTGAGCGATAATCAGACGGCTCGACCAGCTCGACAACCATATCGGTCGTCGGATGCTTCTCGCCCATGGGTATGGGATGGAAGAAGAAGCGATTGTAGCACATCCGGCTGATGAGCGATTGGAACAGGAACTCGCCGTGACTCCCGATCCGATCTTGGTCATACATTGGTGATCGATGTCGGGCCCAGTCCCGATGAGGGATCCACTTCCATGACGTTGAGGCCCTCTGGGCCCATTCCAGATCATGGGGTCGCTCTTCCCTTGCGCATGATACACTCGGACCGATTTTCCTCCAAGGGGGGACGATTATCGCTCGCCGTTCGTCGTCTCTCGAGAAAAATCCAGATAAGTCGATCGCACCAGAACTCTCCGGGTCCGGCGGCCGTAGAAACCTTGATTCGGAGTCTCTCCGACAATCTCCGGGAGTCGACCCCTTGCGAAGGAGAGCGGCGATGCGATCACTGGAAAGCTCGATGGCGCGGATGATCCGGGCTTCAGCCCTGGTCCTGGCGATCCTGACCATGGCGGCCATTCCGGCCCTCGCCAAAGGCGGGCACGGGGGCGGACATGGCGGGGGCGGACATGGCGGGGGCGGACACGGCGGGGGCGGACATGGCGGAGGCGGACACGGCGGGGGCGGAGCCGTCCATCATGGGGGTGGGGCCGTCCATCATGGCGGTATGGCTGTTCGACGACCCGCCGCCCCTCGCGTCGGTATGGCCGTTCGACGACCAGCCATGCCTCGCGTCGGTATGGCCTATCGAGGAGCCGCGGCCCGTAGTTCTCCCATGGTCTACCGTGGCACCGCCGCTCGCAACGCCGCAGTACCACGCGCGACGGCCGCCATGCGCCCCTCCCGTCAGCCTCTGCGCGTCACGCAGACGCCCGGCACCGGGCTGACCCGCAACGGTGCCGCGAACTCCGGACAGAATCTCAACCACCTGGCGAACACACGCCGATCCTCCATGCTCGGCAATGCTTCCGGGACGAACCGGTCTACCGGCTACGGATCCGGGTTCACCGGCTGGGGAAACGGCATCAATGGATCTGGTTACAGCAACGGCGGGTACGGCTTGGGATTCTCCGGTTGGGGCAATGGCAATAGCGGATACGGTTACGGCAATAGCGGATACGGTTACGGAAACGGCGGGTACGGCTCGGGTTACGGGAACAGGGGCGGGGGGAATGGGGGTGGAAACTCACAGTACGTGTGGGTGTTCCTCCCCCAGCTCGGCTGGGTGATGGTCCCGGTCCGGCTACTGCTCATGCTCGGACTCTGACGGGGCCGTTCTCCGACCGGCCGCGTCGCGTTCGGTGAGGAATCCCGAAAAAAGTTGTATTGGCGGACCCTCTCTCGAGGCACTATCGTCAGATTGATCGCCTCGAAGGCCCATAGCGGTCTCAAACGCGAGAGGGATTCAACTCATGGCCGGTGGAACAGTCAGCGCGCTCGCCCGCCCGCTCCGGGCACTCTTGGGACATGGGCGTCGTCGGAGGACTCTCCGACGGACAGTTGCTCGACCGATTCGTGACCGGGTCGAGTGAGTCGGTCGAGCCGGCATTCCAGGTGCTCGTCGAGCGGCACGGACCGATGGTCCTGCGCGTCTGCCGGCGCGTGCTCGAGGATCCCAATGATGCCGAGGACGCCTTCCAGGCAACGTTCCTGGTCTTGCTCCGCCGGGCGCGATCGGTCCGGAATCGGGACTCGCTCGCCAGTTGGCTGCATGGCGTGGCGATGCGGGTCGCCGCGCGGGCGAAAGTCGAGGCGGCCCGACGTCGCCGGATCGAGGCCCGAGGCAGCCGGCCGTCGGGCGGGTCGAATGCCGATCCGGATCGACTGGACAGCGAGACGCTCATCCACGAGGAGCTGAATCGGCTGCCGGAGAAGTACCGGGCTCCGATCGTCCTCTGTTACCTGGAGGGCCTGACCCACGAAGGGGCGGCCGATCAGCTCGGCTGGCCGGTCGGCACGGTCCGGGGCCGGCTGTCGCGGGCGCGCGACCTGTTGCGAATACGATTGACCCGGCGCGGCGTCACGGCGACCGCGGCCCTGGCCGCAATCGAATCCCTCGCGCAACCAGCCAGGGCCGCCGTCCCGGCCGCGCTGCGCGATGCGACGATCCAGTCTGTCGTCCAGGTCGCAGCAGGTCAGGCGGTCGCAGGCGTAGCCTCCGCCCACGTCTCGGTCTGGGTCGAAGGAACCTCTCGGGTGGTTGCGCTCTCCTCCTGGAAGATGGCTGTCGGGCTGTTCGTGTTGAACGGAACCTTCGCGACCGGCCTGGGTTTGATGATGAACGGAGCCCAATCTTCTCAGGAAAAGATCCAGGCCCAGCCCGCGCCGCCATCCGCAAGGGAAGCCAACCGTCGAGAAATGCTCCAGCTCAAGGGAACCTGGACGAGCATGCAGAAGCTCGAGAATCGGATGAACGGCGGCGTACCCCAACCTCCGAAACCGTTCAAGTCGATCTGGTCGATCGACCGCGATACGATCACGACCTCCGGCGAGGACGGATTCGCCGAGCACACCTACCGCTTCACACTCGATCCGGATCGCACGCCGAAGACCATCGACCTCACACAGCTCAATACCGGCGTCACGACCCATGGCATCTACAAGCTCGAAGCGGGTACCCTGACGGTCTGCGAGGGAATTGAGCAGCGGCCGACGGAGTTCCAGGGAGGACCGACTCAGTTCCAGACGGTTTTCCAGAGGGAGAGCCGGACGCCGACGACTCTCGCTCCGGAATACCCGAACGCTCCGGGCTGCTACTGGGCCATCGATCCGATGGAGGGGCGGCTGACGACATCGATGGCCACAAGCGGCGGCATCCAACTGATCATCAAGAAGGATCCCCAAGGGGCTTTGGTCCTGACACTCGCCTATGTGGCGAAGTCGGACGGCGGGGAACCCAACCGAGAATATCGCCCGGTCGCATTCGACGACAAGAAAACCCGTTACCTTCTCGAGTCCGTCGCGGGAGGGTCCGCGGGGACCAACCCGTTTCGTGAAATCTTGCTCGTCATGCACGAATACCGGCTCGACCCGAACGTGCTCCCCTTCGATCACGTGAAACGGCTGGGCATTGAGGTGGTCCTGGCCGAGGTGCTCCGGGCGGAAGCTGACGCCGCCAAGGAACGGGCGTTCCAGGAGGCCCGCGCGTTGCGGATCGAGCTCCTGCCGCGTCCCCAGATCGGCAAGCCCTACGAATTCTCACTGACTGCGGCCGACGGCAAGGTCCAGCGCTCCGACGCACTGAAGGGCAAGGTCGTGCTGATCGATTGCTGGGCCTCCTGGAACGGGACATGCACGGAAAAGATGCCCCGTCTCAAGACCCTTTACGAGCGCCGTCGTGCCGATGAGTTCGAGGTGATCGGCTTGAACTTCGACAGTGACGCCAGCGGAAAACGACTGGTCCAGGCGCTGGCGTTGCCCTGGCCGCAAGTCTATGTGCCGGCCGATGACCGCACGCGACGCCTCTGGCGGGAGGGTCCGGGATTTCCAAGGTATCCGCGGTTGCTCCTCATCGATCGCCAGGGAATCCTCCGGTGGGACGGCGGCAGTCCCGAAGAATTGGACGAACGAATCAACGCCCTGCTCGACGCACCGCGCCTCGGGAAATGACCCGGCCCACCGAGTGGGCGCCATCGGCCGCGCCGGCGCGGCTCCCCGCTCTGCGGCGGTCTCAGCTCCGCGAGCATACCATCTTTTCCTTTCGCGCTTTGGTGGTATCATTGAGTCGGCTCGTTGATCGCTCGATGGAGGAATCCTCATGCAGACGCGCGAAATGACCGAATTGGAACAGCGGATGTTCGCCGACCTCAATTGGGCCGGGCATGCGCCCGAGGTGCAGGAAAACCCGGAACACTACGGGAAGTTCGTCGTCGTTTATGATAAACGGATCCTGGCGGTGGGCAAGGACAGCCAAGTTTTGCTCATAGAGGCGGCCGAGAAGGCGGGCGTCCCCCAGCATGAACTCGTCAGCGTGATCGTGCCGCGCCCCGGCCTTTGGGAAATCCCTCATTGAGCGATCAACACCACCGGAAATAGACATGACGTCTTCCTCGGCACGGACCACATCGGTCGTGGAATGGGTGATCCAACCGATCAGTGTAAGCGGCCTGACCTTCTCGGTGGCGCGCCTGCAAGTTCCCCTGTACTTCGCCACGGATCCGGGTGGGACGCCGAGTCTGTGGCAAATGGCCTGGCTGGATACCGGGGCGCCGCTGTCGGTCATTCCATTTTGCGTTCAGCAACAAGGTCTGCGCTGGCAAACTCTCCCCGGGGTCCGGGCCAGTTGGGCCGGCCAACGATGCGATGTAGGCCGGATCGACATCTGGCTGCCCACCGACCAGCCGCCCCATGTGCGCGGACCCTTCCCTTTGTTGGCCAAGTTCCCCCAGACCGATCCTCCCGGTGATCCCGTGCCAGTACTGCTTGGACTCGAGTTCTTCCAGACCCACTAGGCGGAATTCCAACTGCTCCCTCCACCCCAGCAGGGCCTCATCCTCTTGCCCTGAGCCTTCTCGGAATTCGAGGCCGCTCAATCCGGCGACGGGAGCTGGAACGACGGTCCGGCCGTGGTGCCATCGTTGAGCCCCGAGGGGGTTTGCATGAGCTGCCGCGCCGCCAGGTCGAGCGAGTACATCAGGCCGATCGCCTGGGACAGGTACTCCGGCTCACCGTTGAAGGTGCGGTGCAGGCCGTTGAGCAACGCCTGGTAGGTCCGCGCGAACTGACCGGCCAGGACGCTGGCGCGCGAGCCCGGCGGCAGGAGCGCCCTGTCGGGATCGTCCATCATGGGCCAGACGCCGTCCGGGTCAAAGGGGATGGGCTCGCCATCGTACGCGTAGCCCTGGGGAGTCATGACCAATCGGCGCCCGAACACGATCTCAGCGAACTTGTAGTAATGTGACAGCTCCCGGCTGGCATCGTCGGGATCGAGGGGACTGGCGCCCTCGCCCTGTTCCTTGATTTCGCGGATGGCAGCACGGGCCTCATCGAGACTCGCGATCGTGTGAAGCTTGCCCGGCATCGGCCATTTCGAGACCTGTCGATCGACATGCCCGAAGGTAATCTGCCCGCTCTGGCTGAGGTTCACCAGAGTGCGCTCGACCTCCCGGTAGAACCAGCCGATCGTATAGCGATGGAATTGCGTCGGATCGCTGGGATCGATCTGGTCTTGGACCGGTTCCTTGGTCTCCTCGGGTTCCTCGATGGAGAGGAACACGTCGCGGATCTGCGCGATCGAGCAGCGGCGGAGTCGCACCGTCAAGCCGGCTCGAAGACCGCCAGGAAGCGGACCCGGATAGCGCGGGACGAAGCCGGGGTGGCCGATTCGCGGACTGCCACCGATCGAGATCAGCAGGTTCGAGGCCAGGGCCATGTGCAGCATCTCCTGGACCACGATGCTGCGAATCAACCGGGCGACCGGCTCGTTGGCCCCCGCTTTGAGGCTGTACAGGGCGCACAAGTACGGGGGAATGGTCGAGTGCTCCAGTTCGACCGCCTGTTGCAACGCGGTCATCAGGTCTTCGGCGGAGTCGAGCCGCATGTAGACGGGCCGGTCGAGCCATGCGAGGATCATCGCGCGCTTATTCGCCGACAGGTCGCGCGTCACCGGCATGGAGTTCGGATCGCTGATCGGCGCGGCGAAGACGGATTTCAAGATGGCCCGCTTGCTCAAGAGGTCTGCGAAATCGTCCAGGCGGATGATCGGCCGCATCACGGGGTAGAGGTTCGCATACTGCTGCAAGATCGGCCGGACGTCGCCCAGCCAGGTGGGTTCCTTGGGAACCTCGTAGCCCGAGAACACCAAGGCGCTGAGGATCTGGCTGGAATTCTGGACGCTCCCGACCGGAGGCGGCTTGTCGCCAGCCGCATAGACGACCCCGTAAACCTGCCCGTCGATGTACTCGCGCGGGTGTCCCGGGTCGGCCGCCGTGAGCGTGAGCTCCGCAATCCCGTCGGCCCCCGTCGTGATCGAGAGCGGGTAGGTCAGTGCCGACTGGGGCTGGCCGACCACCGGTGGCCCAGGGATCGGACCCTGGTCGGTCTGGCCGGCCATGATGCTCGGGTCGTAGCCCAGGCTGATCTTCTGACTCGCCGCGGGCCGGCCGAAGGTCGTGGCGTAGAACCGCGCCTTGGCCGATTCGCCCGGATTGAGCCGGAAAACGAACGAGTCGGCGCAGCCAGGCGCCGCCGGAATCCTCGGCGAGCAACGGCTGGAATCCCGTGGCCCCGGATTGAATCACGCCCAGCGCGGTCTGCGCGGCCTGGCCCAGTCGGGCGGGATCGAGCCGGAACGCGACGATACCGCCCGTTTGCTCGTACCAATGGGGAGCCCGATAGTCGATCTCAGCCAACAAGAGCGGTGGCCCGTTAGCTGGGAGGACCGCCGCGTAAAGCTTCCCTGAGTCGGCCAGCGGCCCGCCAGCCGATTGCGTGGGCAAGCTGTTGCCGAGGTCCATTGTCAGTATCTCGCCATCGATCTGGGCATAGGCGGTGTTCAGGGGAGACTGTGGCACGGGTTGAAGCGCGCGGCCAGCCAGGAGATGAGTCGGTTCACCCGATTGACAGGGACCGATTGCGCCGACGACTCGCCCGAATGTGAATGTCGGTGAAGTGGACACGTCGTCATACCCATCGACGTTGAACCGGACGCTCAACCGCTTCGGCACCCCGGCGGCAGAAAGCTCCTGAAGGAACCGCGATCCGCCCGCGCCGGCCCACCCCTTCTCGCCAAGCTCCAACACGCTCTGGTAGAACGTCCCGAAGAACGAGTCGGGTTGTCCCTGGGGATAGCGAACCCAGATGTCGGCGAATGCGGCCACCGCGAAATCGCTCCGGAAACCGAAGCCACGGCTGGGCTGGCCAACCAGCACCTGGAACCCCCAGATCTCCGACACCATTTGCTGCTCGGGATCGAGGTTGAACGAGCTTCCCCTCAACCGACCGATCAGCCCCGTTGACCGCCGCGCCCACGATCGGGTCGACGTTCGGATCGTCGCTGGATGACCCATCGCGATAGATCACCCGCTGCACCGTGCAGCCGCGGAATCCCCAGGCCCCCGTGCCCTTAGGGTTCCACCAGCCGTTCGTCGCCCCAGGGCCCGGCACCTGGTAATTCGACTGAAAATCCGCGGAGTCGAAATGCTCCGGATCATTGTTAATCGTCAACGGGTCGGCCCGGAATTGACCGGCAAAGATCAGCCGCGGAAGACTCAAGTAACTCATGGTTGGCCCTCCTCACGTTGCCTATTCTAGCGAGAAATGTCCGGGGCGAAAGGGGGCCGCGGCGCCCTCCCGGCTCGACATGCCCCAAGTCTCAAAAAGAATTGCGACCTCTTGACATCGCCCGAGTACGAGTTACTATGGACCGACGTACTATTGTTCGTAGTATTACGATTGTCGAACACAGGCATCTCGGAGGCCGGGCTGATGGCTCGCGGATCGATAGACAAGCTGGGCGCATTGCAGAAGTCGGTGATGGAGGCCGTCTGGGATCTGGGCGAGGCGACGGTGCAGCAGGTGCGCGACCGCCTGGGACGGGAGCCGCTGCCGGCCTATACAACCATACTCTCGGTGATGCAGAAACTTGAGAAGGCCGGCTGGCTGTCGCACAGCGCCGAGGGGCGGAGCTACCTGTATCGGCCGGTCCGGAGCCGCGAGGAAGCCGGCGCGAGTTCATTGCGTACGTTCGTCGAGCGGGTCTTCCGTGGCGACCCGCTGCTGTTGTTCCAGCACCTGCTGGAGGACGAAGACCTGAGCGATGAGGACCTCAAGGCCCTCAAGACCATGATCGATCGGCGGCGCAAGAACAAGGACAAAGGAAAGGAGCGGCACAATGGTTGACTTCTTGATGTTGCAGCACGGCGACTTGTGGTTCGTTGACGTCCTCTGGCAGTCGGGGTTGTTCCTGATGATGGGCCTGGTTGCGAGCCTGGCCCTCCGCCGTCGACCGGCGCAGGCTGCACCGGGTCCTGCTCCTGGCGATCCTCGGTGCCGTTGTCACGCCCGTGGGTAGCCAACTGGTTCGCCGTGAAGGCTGGGGGTTGTGGAGTCGCGCACGCGCGAAGCTCCACGACTGCCGATTCCGGCGACGGCTTCGAAGCCGTCATCCTGCGGAGTTCGCAATCTCGCCTCTCATGGGCTCGTTTCAACAGGCGGCCAGTCCTCTTGAGCCGAGTCTCGGCGCAAGCCGGCCGATCGAGCGGGCGACCGCGTTGCCGCAATCCTCCAGTTCGTCAACAGCCGCCTCGATCCCGCTTCGAAGCGTCTTGCTGGGCATGTGGGGAGTGTTCAGTGGGATCTGCCTGGCGCGGCTGATCGTCTCGATGATCGTGGGACGACAGATCGTGAGCCGAGCCCGGCCATCGTACACGGATCGCTCCAGGAATGATGCCGCCGCCGCTTCGACGCACCTGGGGCTGCGCGTGCGTCCCGACCTTCTTGCGTCGGATCGCGCGACCTGCCCGGCCGATCTGGTGCTGGGGGCGTCGGCCCCTCATCCTCCTGCCGGAGACGGCCGGGGAGTCTCCCGTCGATTGGGTCGGCGTCTTTTGCCACGAGTTGGCTCACTGGGTGCGCCGGGATCACGTCGCGAGCGTGATTGCCGAACTCCTCACCTGCCTGCTCCCCTGGCACCCGCTGGCGTGGTGGGCCAGGCATCGCTTGAATCAACTGAGCGAGCTGGCCTGCGACGACTGGGCGATCGCCAGCGGGCGGGAGCCTGTCGCTTACGCCGAGACGCTGTTGAACCTGGTGCCCCGGCGTCGGATGACAACGGCGATGGCGGCGGTGAGCCGGCGTGGTGGGCTGGCCGGCCGCGTGGCCCACATCATCGAGACCGACGGCACCGTCGAACCCAGGGCCGGCCGGTGCTGGAGTGCTGCAAGTGGCCGTCGTCGCCATGGGCATGATTCCAATCGTCGCACTGGCTCAGGCCCGTGAGGGCCGCGCCCGACCCGACGGGGGCTCGACGACACGCGACCAGGGCCAACCACCCGTGGCGCAGGAGATCCCGAGAGACACTGCCGCACACCGTGCGGTCCGGGGGACCGTCCGCGATGCGTCGGGTAAGCTGATCGCCGATGCGTCGATCTTCGCAGTCGGCCAGCTCGAGCCCCAACCGCAAATGGTCGACGGACGGCTCCAGTACACTGACGAGAGGGAGAAGGTACTGACGCGGGCGTCTTCCGACCGTGACGGGAAATTCACCTGGATCTCGCGCTCGATCCCGCCGTCCTGAACCTCAACGTGATCGCCCGGTCGACCGGGATGGGACTGGTCGGTCGGAATTCAGCATCCGGGCCGATGCCCGAACGGGCGGATGCCGATTCGACTCTTGAGCGAGCGGGACGGTGGAGCTGACCATCGCCACCGAATCGTCCCGATCGAAGGGAGGCTCCTCTCACCCGCCGGCAGTCCCGTCTCGGGTGTCAGGGTCAGTTCTGGACTCGTTGAGTCGTCGACAAGGACCGGCGCGAGCTGGTTCTACCTGCATGCACCCGAGCAAGACGACGGCCAGCCTGCACGGTGCACCGTACTGGCCGGGACCGGCGGTGACCGACGCTCAAGGGCGATTCCGGATCGACGGCTTCTCCGCCCTGGCCCAGGCCGAGCTCTCGATCCGCCACGACGACTACGTCCACGAATGCGCTGACCGATCAGCACGAAGGCGGAGCTGAGCGACTGGCACAAGCTATGGAATATCCCGCCGGTCGCACCGCGGTTCAGCCACGTCCTCGAGCCGGCGCGACCGATCGCGGGGGTCGTAACCGACCAGGATACCGGCCAGCCGATCGCCGGCGTGGACATCGAGATGGCCGTGAGCCGTGCCTCCCACGTGGCGGTTCCGGTTTCCACGCCAAGACCGACGACCAGGGCCGCTATCGCGTCGTCGGGGTCGCCTGGAACCTCCCACGAGATCTCTACACCAACGTGAATCCGCCCGCCTCGTCGGGTTACTTGCACCTGCAGCGGCACCGCGAGCAATGGCCGGAGGGAGCCAAGGACTTGCGCTGGGACTTCGCTCTCAAGAAAGGGAGGTTCATCCGAGGGCAAGGTCATCGATGCGGACACCAAACAACCCATCGCCGGCGCCCAGGTGAAGCCGGGAGCACGGTCCTGACCGACGCGCCAGGGGGCTTCACGCTCTCGACGTTCCCGGGCCCTCGTTCGGTGTTCGTGGAAGGGCCGACGCCGGACTATCAGCGAGTGACCGTTCCGCGGGTGATGGCCGACGGTTATTACACCTATTACCCGCATGGATACGCCCGGATCGAGGTGCCCCGGAGGGGAACATGGCCCCCCTGGAGATCGCGATCAAGAAAGGTGCGACCATCGCCGCACAGGCCGTCGATTCCGACGGCAAGCCACTGCCCGACGTCTGGATCTCGGGCCTGAGCCTCTACGCCTAGCTGGATCGAACCGGTAAGACCGCCGGGCACTTCTCCACCGGCCTATTCCGCATGTCGAGCTTCGTGCCAGGGAAGACCTATCGCATCTTTTTCATTCAGAACGACCGGCATCTCTGCCGGCTTCGCCGACCTCGAGGCCAGGTCCGAATCGATCGAGCCCGTCAAGGTCACGCTCAAGCCGACCGCGATCGTCAAGGGCAAGCTGCTCAAGCCCGATGGCTCGCCCGATCGCGGCCGAGGAATCAGCGCTCCATCTGCTCATGAGCCACGACCCGGTCAAGCTCGACACATGGATTCCTGGTGCAGGACCATACATTGTCCTACAGTGTCGCTGGTCAGAGCGGGAACTTTTATGCGTTGAAGACCAACGACCAGGGGGAGTTCGAAGTCCGCGACCTGATGGCCGGCGTGACCAATTACCTCGCTCTCATCATCTCGAGTAACCGGGCCGAGTACATCCCGATCGAGCCGCTCCGACCGGGCGAGGTCCGCGACCTGGGCGCGGTCAAGCCCATCGTGCTCAGAGCTGAGTAACCCCGGCCATTTCACCACAAGGCTCGAGCTCAATCGACATTCTGCGTCGAAGGGAGACCTGCTGATGTTTGAAGCCCTTTATGCTCGGTGCCGTGTGGCCTGGGATTACCTCTGGCAATCGACGCTCTTCCTCGGCCTGGGCCTGGGGGCGAGCCTCGTGCTGAGCCGTCGTCCGGCACGGGCACATCGCCTGCTTACTTCTCGCCAGTCCTGGCCGCGCCTGATCACGCCGGTGATGGCCCAGGCGGCGCGGCGCGGGGGTTGGGGATTCTCACGGCTCAGCGGGTGGAACAGCCGTCGGCCGGTCCGAGCGACGCCATGGGTTCCGAGATCGATGAGAGCCCGCTCGAGCTCGCTCGCGTGGCCTCCTCTGCTTACGAAACCCTCCGTCGGCCCGCATCGACTTGACCTTCTCGCAGGAGGCCGCCGAGCCGAGGCTGGCCAGCCCACCGGCGCACCGCGACCGACCTCATCCGGCCTGCCGGCGGTTGGCTCCCGACCGTCGCGTGGAGGTCCCTGGCTCTCGGGCGCCTGGCTCGATCCTGGCGGGCCTGGCCGTGACGCGGTTGATCGTGTCACTGTCCATCGGACTTCGGGTGGTGCACCGGGCGCATCGCCTGGATAACGAGACGCTCATCGCCGCGGCGGCCTCGGCTGCGGGGCGGCTGGGCATGAGGTTCGTGCCCTGAGCTGCGAGCCTCGTCGGCGGAAGTGCGATGCCCGGCGATCTGGTGCTGGGCCTGGCGGCCCGTCATCCTCCTGCCGGAACACGGTCGGGGCTTCTCCGGTCGATCAGGTCGGCGTCTTCTGCCACGAGCTGGCCCACTGGGTGCGCCGAGATCACGTCTCGAGCTTGATCGCCGAACTCCTCACCTGCCTGCTCCCCTGGCATCCGCTGGCGTGGTGGGCCAGCCAGAGCTTGAGTCAACTGAGCGAGCTGGCCTGCGACGACTGGGCGCTCTCGACGGGTCTGGAAGCGACGGACTATGCCGAGACGCTCCTGGGGCTGATGCCGCAGCGCCGCGGGCGCCGGCCCTGGCGGCGGTGTCGAGCTGTCACGGGCTGGTCGGGCGCATCCGGCATATCCTGGATGAGCGTCCGATCAACCCCGTCGTCGGCACCCGCTGGACGATCCTGAGTGCCGCGGCGATCGTCCTGGCCGCCTCGGTCCTCGCCCTGGCCCAGGCACGCGAAGGATCCTCCCCGCCCGATGAGCCCAAGATGACCCGCGTCCAGGAACCGCAGGCGGCGCCACGGACCTCGCCAGGAGATCCGGCGCGACCCCGCGTGATCCGGGGGACGGTCCGCGACACCTCGGGGAAACCGGTTGCCGGCGCCTCGATCTTCGTCGTGGGACAGCACGAACACAGGGAGCGAGCGAACGGCTGGTACTTCACGCATCAGGGTGACGAGAGCCATATCCTGGGCCAGGTCGCCTCCGACAGCGATGGCCGGTTTGTCCTCGATCTGGCGCTCGACCCGGCGGTGCTCGACGTTGATGTGATCGCGCGATCGAACGGCATGGGACTGTCGGGACGGAACTTCAGCGCGCAGACCCCACCCGAGCGGACAGATGTTCTCCGAGCCCCTGGACGACCGTCCCATCGAGCTGACGCTCCGGCCCAATCTCCCGATCGAAGGTCAACTCCTTTCGCAGGAAGGCACCCCGGTCTCGGGTGCGTCAGTCGCCTTGACCGCCCTGGAACTGGACCCGGCAGATCCGTCGCTCCACGACGGCTTCGCCCTGTTCACGTCCAAGGACAGCGAAGCTCGCCTGGTCCCCACGCCCTACTGGCCGGCGCCGGTCGTGACCGACGCGCAGGGGCGATTCCGGCTCGACGGTTCCTCCGAGAAGGCGGTGGCTCGCGTCGAACTCGTCCATGATCGATACGTCCAGGAGCAACTCATCATCAGTACGGACTCCGAGTTGAGCGGTTATCGCAAGAACTGGCGGATCAAGCCGACTCCCCCTCGGTTTACGCATGTCGTGGAGTCGGCGCGACCGATCGAGGGGATCGTCACCGACGGGGCCAGCGGCCGGCCGCTGGCCGGCGTCCACGTCGAGATCGGGAGCATGAACGGGGGACCGACCTTGCCCAACGCCCTGACCGCCACGACCGACGCCCAGGGCCGGTATCGCGTCACGGGAGTCGCCTGGGACGATCCCAACGGACTGTTCGCTCAACTGATCCCCGACGCCGGGTCCGGTTATCTCCCCGCCCAGGACAATCGGAAGGGATGGCCGGCCGGCGCCACGGAGCTGCGCTGGAATCTCACCGCCAACAAAGGGAGTCTCGTCCGGGGACGGGTCATCGATGCCGGCACGAAGAAGTCCATCCCAGGCGCGCAGGTGACCGGGAACATCATCGCCCAGAAGGCCATCACCGACGCAGAGGGGAACTTCTCGCTCTGGATCGACCCGGCTTACCGTTCGCTGTTCGTGGAAGGACCGACGCCCGACTACCAGCGCTTGACCGTTCCCCGTAGCGAGGTCAAGGGCGAGGACGCGTTCTACCACCCCCATGGCTATGCTCGGATCACCGTGACTCCGGACGGGACCATTGCACCCGTGGAGATCGCGCTGAAGAAGGGTGCCACGATCGCCGCGCAGGCCGTTGATCCCGATGGCCAACCGCTCCGGGACGTCTGGGCGAGCGGGGAATCCGCCTTCGTCTGGTCCACCTACCCGGGTGCGGGATCCGGACACTGTTCCCTCGGATTGTTCCGCGCGGCGAGCTTCGAGGCGGGACGAACCTACCGGCTCTTCTTCATCCAGAACGAGCGCCACCTGGCCGGTTTCGCCGACCTGGCGGCCAGGACCGAGCCATCCGAGCCGGTGAATGTGACACTGCGAGAAACGGCCCGGGTTCGAGGCAAGCTCCTGAGGCCGGACGGTACACCCGATCGTCAGCAAGGAGTCTCCGTCTACTACCTCTTGGGTCGCGACGAGGTGGAGCTGCACCCGATGGATTTCCTTAGGGAAGCCCGCGTGCTGGACTACGGTCGGGCGGCTCGACGCGGTGGCCTCTGGCTCACGAAGACCAACGACAACGGCGAGTTCGAAGCCGACGATCTGGTGGCGGGCGTAAGACATTACATCGCTTTCCGTCTGCTGTCCAGCGCCGAAGTTCATTACGTCCCGCTTGAGCCGCTCCGGCCGGGCGAGGTCCGCGACCTGGGTGCGGTCAAGCCCATCGTGTTGAAGGAGCGTCAATCATGAGCATGCGTAAGAGTGAGAAAACGCTCTTTGATGACCCCCGCTCCGCCTGGGAGCCGTATCGGCCCGGCCCCGACGCGCCCTGGGATGCGTCGCGAGTGGCTCATCTGCACCGTCGCGCCGGCCTCGGAGCGACTTGGGGTCAGCTCCAACGTGATGTCCGCGAAGGGTTCGAGCCCTCCATCCGTCGCATCCTCGACGGCGACGACCGCGGGCCGGGCGGCCAGCCGGTCGGCCGAGTTCGACGAGATCGCCGTCGCCATGGAGGAATCCGCCCGGCGCCGGCCTTCGATGGAACGCGTCCAGTTGCTCTGGCTCTACCGGCTGATCTTCACGCCGTTTCCTCTCAGGGAAGTGATGACTCTGGCCTGGCACGGCCACTATGCCACCAGCCAGGCCAAGGTCAACGCTCCCGAGCGGATGCTGACGCAGAACCAATCCCAGCGCGCAGTTGTGGCGTGCGCCGATCGGCCAGCTCCACCGCCGGATGCTTTCCGACGGTGCCATGCGGCGATGGCTCGACGGCCTCAATAGCACCAAGGCCCAGCCCAACGAGAACCTGCCGCGCGAGTTCCTCGAACTCTTCGCCCTGGGGCTCGGCCACTACCCCGAGCGCGACGTCCGCGAGGTCGCGCGGGCGCTCACCGGCTGGCGCGCGGCCGACGACCCGAACCGCGACGATCCGTTCGACCCGGGCGACTTCGACGCCGGCCCCAAGACGATCCTGGGCGAGACGGGACCCTGGGGCCTCGACGACGTGGTCCGGATCGTCTGCCAAGCAAGCCGCCGCCGCGACTCACATCGCCCGCCGGCTCTACCGGACGTTCCTCTCCGACATCGACGAACCCTCGCCCGAGCTGCTGGCACCCCTGGCCAACGCCATGCGGACCGAGGGAGACGTCGACGTCGCCAGGGGAATCGAATGCATCCTCCGCTCCCGGCTGTTCCACTCGGAGGAGTGCCGCGGGCGGCACGTGAAGAGCCCGGTCGTCTACGCGATCGGGGCCATCCGAGCCCTCGAGCTGTTCAAACCTCCGCCCGACCTGGTCGACCTGGAGATCCACCTGACCCGGATGGGCCAGCGGCTATTCTTCCCGCCGAACGTCGCGGGCTGGCCGGGCGGCCTGGCCTGGCTCGATGGCCAGGCCGTGGTCGCGCGGGCCAACTTCGCGGCCTGGCTCACGGAGCCATCGACTCCGGTGCGGAAAGGCACCCTACTCGTCGGCACGATCTCTTTGCCGATGCGGCGCAACGGCCTGAAGACGCCACTGGATTGGCTCGACGCCATGACAACCTTGCTCCTCCCCACGCCGCTGTCTCGCTCCGCGAGTCGGGTGCTCTGCGAGCACCGATCTCCCGATCGCTGTCGGATGACGCGGCAATTGCTCTCGCTCCCCGAGGCCCAGGTCGGATGAAAGGAGACTCGAACATGCTCTCGCGCCGTGATTTCCTGATGAGATTCGGTCGGACTGGGGACCGGAGCCTTGTCGCTCGGCGTTCCCCTGCCGGGCACTGTGGCAACAGGCGGCGACGGCCGCCGAGCCCCGCGCCGACTTGCCGATCCTGGTGGTCGTCGAGCTGACCGGCGGCAATGATGGACTCAACACGGTGATCCCGCACGCCGACGACGTCTACCACAAGAGCCGGCCGACGCTCCGGATCGAGCCGGACAAGGTCCTCAAGCTGGATGACCGCGTCGGGCTGCACCCGGCCATGAAGGACCTGCACGCGCTCTGGGATTCGGGCGACCTGGCCGTGGTCCAGGGGGTCGGATATCCGAACCCGAACCGGTCGCACTTCCGCTCGATGGAGATCTGGCAGACGGGAACTCCTCGGCCCCGCGCCCCCCGCGGGCTGGCTGGGCCGCGCCGCCGACGGCAACCCCACACTGCGGCTCTGCCACGTCGGCCCGCAATCGGTGCCGCTGGCGGTCCGGGGCCGCAAGGCCGTGCCCAGCACGCTGGCCAGCCCGGCGGATTACCGCCTCGCGCCCGGCGCCGGCCTGATCGATCTCTCCGAGCGCGGACCATTCCGGTGATCCCGTACTGGAGCAGGTGCGTCGGCAGTTCACCGCGGCGCGCGAGCTCTCGAGCCCGGATCGCGGCCATCCCCGCGGCCTCGGGGCCATCCAACCCGTCGCCCGACACGCTCGAAGGCCGGCTGGAGACGATCCGCCGCCTCATCGAGGCCGATTCCGGATTCCGGATCTATTACACGGCCCAGGAGGGCTTCGACACCCACGCCGCCCAGCGATTACACCCACCAGGATCTCCTGCGCAAGGTCTCGCAGGGTGTCGCCGGGTTCCTCAAGAATCTGAAGCCCAGCCGGCTCGACGAGCGGGTCGTGGTCCTGATGTACTCCGAGTTCGGCCGCCGGCTCAAGGAAAACGCCTCGGGCGGGACCGACCACGGCACGTCGGCACCCGTGCTCCTCGCCGGCAAGCCGGTCAAGGGCGGACGGATTGGCCCGCCGCCCGACCTGGCCCGCCTCGACGACGGCGGCGATCCCCGCTTCACCACCGACTTCCGCGACGTCTACGCCACCTTGCTCCGCCGCTGGCTGGCCGTTAACCCCGAGCCAATCCTGGGCCGGCGCGATGGAGGGCTCGCATTGATGTAGGTCGGGCTTTCCAGCCGGACTCCGTGTAGATCACGAAAGCCTGACCGACGATCCAGAAAATGGGAACGCCTCATCCCCTTGACGGCATAGTAAGGGAAGAGTGGCATGAGTGAAGGGGGAACGGCCGATGGTCAGGCGCAACTCGGGGATCATCCTGCGGCAGATCAACTCGCTGCTGTCGGCAGGCACGTTCAGCGGTCTCTCCGACGGTCAGCTCCTGGAACGGTTCCTGACGGGTCACAATGAGGTTTCCGAGCTCGCCTTTTCGGTGCTGGTCGAGCGGCATGGTCCGATGGTGCTGGGGGTCTGCCGCCGCATCCTGGCCGATCCGCACGATGCCGAGGACGCCTTCCAGGCGACATTCCTGGTCCTGGTCCGCAAGGCGGCCTCGGTCCGGGTGGATGGCTCGATCGGGCGCTGGCTGTTCGGCGTGGCCACCCGCGTGGCGTCGCGGTCCAGGGCCGATCTCCGTCGCCGGCGCGGTCGCGAGCACACCGGCCTCGATCGTCTCGACATCGTGGCCCAGGAAGGGCCACTATCCGCCCTCGACCGGTCTGACCTTCAATCGATCCTGGCCCAGGAGATCGCCCGGCTCCCCGATCGTCTCCAGGCCCCCGTGATCCTCTGCGATCTGGAGGGCTGGAGCGACCTCGAAGCGGCGCGACGGCTCGGCTGGCCGGTCGGGACGGTCAAGAGCCGGCTGTCGCGGGCACGGGCTCGCCTGCGAGACCGCTTGACCCGACGCGGCCTGACCTCGTCCGACCTCGTGATCACCATTCCCCTGCTCCCCGTAAGCTTGCCACACAGCCTGGTCGAAACGACGACGCGGGCCGCTCAATCGCTGATCGCGGGCCGGCTGACGACCGCCACGGTCGTCTCGGCCTCCGTGGCTACTTTGACTCAAGGAGTGTTACGGACGATGTACTGGACCAAGCTCAAACTGGCGATTGCCGCTACGCTCGTGATCATGAGTGGCTCGGCCGTCGTGATCGGCCAGGCAGCCGGGCCAAGGCCAACTGGCTCCGGAGAAATCGGCACGACAACCGTGAAGACGGCCCATGCCACACGGAGCGGTGATGAACTCGATCTCCGGCTGATCGAGAGCGCCTGGGCCGAGGCGATGGGGCGGAGTGACGCCTCGATCGTCAGCCGGATCCTCGCTGACGACTTTGAGGGCATCGATCCATCCGGGAGCCTCTTTACCCGGGCGACCTATCTACCCGACGTCGAGAAAGGCGTTTTCCAGAATCAGCGGGTCGAGGTCAGCGACATCAAGACTCGGACCTTCGGCGAGACCGCCGTGGTCACCGGCCGGTTCTGGCTCACGAATGTTCCGAAATGGGGCCGGATGACACACGTGTTCGTCAAGCGGCAGGGCCGATGGCAATGCGTGGCGTCGCACGCGAGTTGGAGTGCCAGTGTCGGCTGTCCGGCCGTGGGGACCACCGCCGAACGGGATGCGCCTGGGAACTCGGTGAGAGAGACACGTGGCGCGGCTCGACGCACCCAAGCCACAGCCGTGAACTGCGCCATCTGCCACCAGGCAAACCCTGTTCCGAAGATCGAACCGCCTCGATCGCTCGATCCGGTCCCGTCCGTGAGTTCGAGGCCGGGCGACGCAAAGGCGGAATCCGCAGGAGGGATTCGCGTCGAAATCGATAGCCGCGGCGCCATCACGATTCAGGGCGAACCGGTCGCGGCGGAAGAGAAAGCGCTGGTGGAACAATTGGGATTCGCCCGAAGGGAGACTGGTCGTGATGAGCTGAATGTTTTCGAGGCCGCGGGTGCCCCATCCCACCTTGCCAAGTTCGTCTTGAACACGGCCGGTCACGCTGGCTTTGAACGTTTCACTGTGGAACGCCTTTCGAAAACCCGAAGCCGCGGCCGGCGAGCACCAGCCACGTCTGGCTTTGAACGTTTCACTGTGGAACGCCTTTCGAAAACCGCGAAAGCGGCTGAATCTGACCGAACAGTAGCGGAAGTGTGGAAGAAGATGGTCGAACGAGTGGAGTCGGGCTGGAGCGACCACTCCCGTCCGGCCGCCCTTCGACTGCCTCGTCCAGAAGGTTCTCGTCAAGGTCGGACAAACCGTCAAGAAACGTGATCCACTGCTCGGTCTTTTCAGCAAGCAGCTCGCCGAAACCAAGAACGATTACGAAACGGCCCTCACCGAATGGACTCAGGATCAGAAGATCCTCGATCTCAAGATGCCGGCAGCCCGAGATATGACCGTTCCCTCGAAGGATCTGGCCGAGCCCATTAATGCGGAGGCCCAGAGCCGCCTCAGGTTGAAGCTCGCCAAGGACAAGCTCTTGCTCTACGGGCTGACGGAAGTCGAGATCAAGAACATCCCGAGCGAGCAAGGCGAGAGCCGGGCCCGATTCACGCTCCGTTCCCCCCTGGATGGCAGAGTCGCCGAGGTCGTCGCCGAACCGGGCGACCTATATAATGCTCTCGGCGTCCTGTTGACCATCGAGGGCACGTCACCCACGAAGCCGACCCATCCCTGAGCCGTGCTCGAGGAGCCAGGTCGGCGCCGTTGGGTGCGATCGCTGAGGAGCCGACCGTGTTGATCTCGTTCCTTCTCGCCGCCCCGTTCCTCGGTACCGATCCTCACTCCAGCCCGCTGGCCGACATCGGACCCGCCCCGCGGACCGTGTTGATCGACGAGAACGGCAAGCCCTTCGACCTGGCATCCCGGAAGGGCAAGGTCGTGCTCGTGTCGTTCGTGTATACGACGTGCACCGGCGTTTGCCCGGGGACGACCCAGGCGATCGTACGCATCCAGAACACGCTCAAGGAGGCGAAACTTTGGGGTCAGTCGGTGGAGTTCGTCTCGATCACCCTCGACCCCAAGCGCGACACTCCCGAGGTCCTCCGCCAGTATGCCCGGCTCTTCCGGGCCGACCCCTCCGCCTGGCACTTCCTGACCGGCCCTCCCGAGAAGGTCCAATCGGTCATCACCGATTGGGGCATGTGGGTCAAGACCCTCCCCACCGGCGCAATCGACCACCCCTCACGCGTCTTCCTGCTCGATACCCAGGGGCACCAGCGCGAGATCTATAGCCTCGAATTCTTGAAGCCCGCGGACGTCCTGAAAGACGTCCGCGGACTTCTTTCTGACCGCTGACCACTGCGTTCCCTAGCAGAACGCCTTCAAGGCCCGGCGCATCGAGGTCGCATCCGGGTAGCGCGCCTTGGGGTCGCGAGCCAGGCACTTCTGGATGACCGTGTCGAGCGCCTTGGGGATATCGGGCCGGCGGACATGGATCGGAATGGGGGCCTCTTCCAGGAGCATGTGGATCAAGTCGCCACCGGCCGGCTCGTCATAGATATACTGACAGGTCAAGAGATAATAAAGCGTGGCCGCGGTGGCATACAGGTCGGCCAGGGGCGTAACGGTCTTGAAGTCGAGCATCTGTTCGGGGGGCATGAACGGGATGGTGCCGCGCATCTCGCCGGAGAACGTCAGGCCCGAGAGACCGACGCCGCGGAAGCTCTTGGCCAGGCCGAAGTCGGAGATCTTGACGGCGAGTCCCTCGGGCAGCTCGGCGATCAAGATGTTCTCGGGCTTGATATCGCGATGTACGAACCCGAGCTGATGGGCCTGCTCGAGCCCCTTGAGGATCTGGCAGGCCAGGCGGCAGCCCTGCTCGACGGGATAGCTGACCGGCCTGCGACTTGGCCAGGGTCTCGAGGTTCGTGCCCGCGACGTACTCCATGGCGAACCAGAACTGGCCGCGGGTCATCCCCTGTTCATAGCATTCGACGATATTCGGATGGCGGAGCTGACTGATGACCGACATCTCGCGCTGGAAGCGGTCGATCGCCGAGCGGGTGGTGGCCGTCTCGGGCATGATCAACTTGAGGGCGACGATCTGGCCGGTCAGGTTGTGCCGGGCCTGGTAGACCACGCCCATGGCGCCACGACCCAGCTCGCGTAGGGTCGTGTAGTAGGGAACCGGCTGCGGTAGGTTCGCAGCCTCCGAACGGCACGCCGAGCACCACCACTCGATCGCCTCACCCGGCGCGGCACCCGACGGTCCGGCGATCGTCAGGTTCCGGGGCGCCTGCGTCCCACAACCGGCACAACAGACCGGACTGTGGTTCAGCGACTGGGTGCGCAGCGTGGCCTCCGGCAGGTCATCCCCCGAGGACAGATCCGAAGCCGCCTCGACGCGGAGCCGGATGATGCTCTGGCCCGCCGCGATGACGTCTCCTGACCCCAGTCGCACCCGATGCGCGACCCGCTGGTTGTTCACATACGTCCCATTCGTGCTGCCCAGATCGCGCAGCTCACACTCGGGCGGATTGAGCTCGATCATGAAGTGGTCGCGCGACAACGCCAGATCCTCCGGCATCGGGCACTGCACGAACCGCGACCGACCCACCACGTAGGTCTCCTGCCGGTCGAGGACGAACTGGCGACCCTTGAGGGGGCCTTGCACCACATCCAGTATCACACGCATTAATAGGCCCCAAGGGCTCCATCGGTGGTCGCTCGCTCGGTGTCGCGACACCTGCGTATCATCCGGCGCCAAGCGACCCTGATTCTCTGAGCATCGGACTGGGATTCTCCGATAGCACGTGATGATCCCCCTGAAGTTCTACGAAGCGAGTGCCATTCGTGTAGCCCGCGGCGGCCAAAATCCACCAAAAAACGTCTCGGAGGACTCCTCCACACAAGCAATGGTCATGCGAGAGGATCGGCGACTCGGTCGGCCAGGGACACTCCGGAGCAACGGAGAACGGAAGGGGAACTTATCATTATACGCAAGTGCTCCCCCCGTTGTCGGCGCCCCTGGATCGACAATAACGAAGTTACACACAAATTTATTCATCCTTGCCATGCATGTGAGGCAGCGCGTGTGATTCCTCGTCGCTCTGTCTCGATGGAAGGAGGATCGGGTCGAGCAGGATGCGATGCACACTCGGCAGGAATTCGAGCGAGTTTCCCTGAAATGTCCTCTTGAGCGCCCACAGAGAGGGCGGCATCGCCGTCCGCTCACACCATCTCACTTCAACCCCATCGCCGTCCCAACTCTGGGAGATGCTGGAACTTGGGACGGCGCCCCCAGAAGAAAAAGGAGCCGATGCACCATTTCGGGGGTCAATCTCAGCGTCGAGGAATGGTGGGCTTGTGTTGCGTTCCATACACCTTCTCGTTCCTTCTGCCGACAGTTACCCCTACATTGATCCCTCGGTGGCCACGAATTCCCTCACAGAATCGGCTCGCTGGTTCCCAGGCGACCGGCGAGTCGGACCTGGCTCAGGTGTCAACCGTTCCTCATAAGAGAGTCTATGCCGTTTTCAAGAGTTCGGTCGAAAAAAATGACATCGAGTCTGGGCCGTATCGGGACGAGGATTGATCCATGATTGCCGAGAAAGTTGCTTGGACGTCCGCGATGATCGACGCGATGGCACAACGTCGCTCGATTGTGGCTCTGGAATCGAGCGTGATCGTGCAGGGGCTCCCCTGGCCGGAGAACCTCGAGCACGGCGCGGGCGGCGGAAGCGACTGTGCGCGATGCGGGGGCAGAGCCGGCGACGATCGCCGTCCTGGGAGGCATCCTCCGGATCGGCCTGAGCGATCCGGAATTGGTCGAACTCTCCCGATCCGCAGCGACTGAGGCCGGGATCCGAACCGGAACCGGTGGAGGACGCGACGGCGGTGGATGAGGTGATCGCACGAAGCCGGGTGGAGACTGCCGGCGCCCGACGATCCTGGGCCAAGGCCAATCGCCGCGATCTGGCGCCGATCATCGCCGCTGGCGGGCACGCCGCGACCACGGTCTCGGCGACGCTCTGGGTCGTCCGACGGTTCGCGCTCGAGCCCCGCGTCATGGCTACCGGCGGCCTGGGCGGCGTGCACCGCGACGCAGCCAGCAGCTTCGATATCTCCACCGATCTCGACGAGCTGGCGCAGGCCGACGGCGCCGTCGTCGTCTGCTCCGGGATGAAATCGATCCTCGATCTGCCTGCAACCCTCGAATCGCTGGAGACCCGGGGAGTCTTGGTCGTCGGTTATCGCACCAGCGAGTTACCCGGCTTCCTGACCCGATCCGCCGGGTTGCCCCTGGAGCACCGGGTCGAGTCGCCAACCGAGGCCGCCGAGCTGATCCGCGTCCACCGAAGCCTGGGTCTGCCCGGCGCGATCGTTCTGGCCCAGCCGGTTCCCGATGCTGACGCCCTCGATCCCGAATCGCTACGGGATTCCCTCGATGCTGCGCTGGCCGATTCGCGAAGCCGCGGCATCGCGGGCAAGCCGCTGACCCCCTTCTTGCTCGATGCCATCCGCCACGCCACGGCCGGGCGCAGCCTCCGTGCCAACTGCGCCTCCTGGCCGCCAACGCGCGTCTGGCCGGAGAAGTCGCCGTGGAACTCGCCACGCCTCGGTGACTCAACCGGATAAATCGCGAGGCGAGGTCCCTCCATCGATCACCGCGGGGGGCTCGGTGGCACCGGCGGGGCAGCACGTCCCGCCGGGGGCGTGCTTGCGCCCGCAGGCGGTGGGCCTCCGGCGGCTGGAGCCTGGCCCGGGTTCGGCCGCGATACACCACCGGTGACCGGCGCCGTAGCCGCAGCCGAACCCTTGGATGGTTCGAGAGCGAGACTTCGGATCAGTTCCTGGGCCTGTCGGCGGAATGCGACGTGGTCGTCGCGTTTCGTCATGACGTCAATGCGGATGCCGACGTTACGTCGGAAAAGGACCAGATAGTAGTCCAGATAGAGACGATGATCTCTTCCATCCTCCTGAGCTTGCAGCTTCAGCGCAACCTCGTGATGGTAGACCTTGCGCCCTGATTCTGCCCAATCGGCCTCGGGGAGCCAACCCGAGTGCCCGCGTACGATGGGAGATCCGACTTCATTCAAGTAGTCGTTGATCTTGCGGACCATGGCGTCGGCGTTGCGGTAATCCAGCGTGGACTGAGGATCCCCACCCTTGGGAGGCAACATGATGCGGATCGCGTCCTCGCCTCTTGCCAGGTCTTGATCGACGAGATCGACCCCGTTCGGATTAAGAGGTTCGCCGGGTTTCGGGACCAAGTACTGGGGATGGATCAAATGGAAGCGTCCTTCGGGATCGTCGTAGAGCACCCAGGAGTTGGCCTTATCGGCGGTCGGAGGCGAACTCGGGAGGCTTAACGGTGTGGTCGACGGCCTCCGCTCCAGGACGAGATCCCGGTAGACGGTCTGCTTGAGCCGGCTATTGGGAGCGAGCGGGAACCAGAGCACTCGACCCATCCTTACGCTGGAAATCCGACCCCGTGCCTCGATGACTCCCCGGTTGACGCCGGACTTGGCGCGTTCCGTGGATGCGGGGGCAGGCGGCTCGAACGAGAACTCGATCCGCGCCCTCACCGCACCCTGGCCCTTCTCCAGCGCCAGCTCCCCGGAGAGATCGAACACCGCGGTGAGCGCGGTCCCCGCAGCCGCCTTGCGAACCTCCACCAGAGTCGCCGTGAGTTGAAACTCGCCCTCATCGGGCACGGACCTGCCCAGAAGCGATCGGCTCGCCTGGCGCGCGATGTCCCACGAGTCGCCGACTCGCTTCGGCGTCGCAGGGAGGATGACCGAGAGCGAGGGCACGAAGACCTGGTCGACCATCGCGTAGCGCTCCCATTCACGGAGCGTTCGCCCCTCGTCCAAGATGATGAACTCGGGAAACTCGCCCTTGCGGGCACGATACCAGATGTTCAAGCCTTCAAGCATGGAAGGACTGGCGACAGGAGCCTTGAGTATCCCCTCGGTGCGTACGCGATCGTAGCGCCGGACGGCATCGGTCGTTTCGCCCAACTTGGTGACCTTCGCCGGCCGCTCCGTATATTTGAGGAGGATGGTGCCCTCGGCACGATCCGGCGCACCCTGCGCCTTCTCCAACTCTTTCCGAATCGTATCTCTCAACCCGACCTGGTACTCGGTGATCAGAAAGGGCTTGTCGGCGGTCTCGGCCACGCCGTAGGTCTCGATGAACCGATACTTCACGCCCAGGGGCTCGACGGCGTCCCGAGCCGGAGCCGGGGCGGCTTCTTTCGGCGTCTCGACACCGCCCGGGGCCGCCTGCGCATGCGATCGGCCGGGCTGGATCAAACCGGCACCCAGGACGACCAGCATCGCCAGGAACCCGATCGAACCACGGCCGGAGCCACCGGAATTCCGCCACGGTGCCTTCCCGTCACGGCTCGATGTCCCACCGCCACGTCTCCTCATCCGACCAACCCCACGGCATCGGTTCTCGTTCATGGTACACCGCCTTGGGACCTCAATTCTGTCGCCGACCTGAATCCCAGCCGCTTGTTCCCACTCGATCGTCTAGCCGGAGGATCCTGTCACAACGGCGCGGCAAACCAGGAGGGATTCCGGATTCCAGATTGCAGATTCCAGATGCTCCCGGTCCCGAACCACTCTCACCGGGCATTCGGAATCTCGAACCGGCAAGGATGCGCACACGTCGTCAAGACCATCAGGACCTGGGATCTATTAAACCATATCCCGCTCGGCGGCCGGTACCGCCGATTTGGAAAGAAATCCTGAGGACCGCGAACCCGCTCGGCAAATCCCTCGCGGGCGGAATGACGGGACTCAGTGGGACGCCGTCTGCCGCGGCCGGTTCCACCGGAGCGTGCCGATCATCGCGACGTCCTGATCGCCAAATGCCTTGGCGTACGAATCGGCCAGGGTAAAGATCGCGACGAGCTGATCCCCTTCGGGACTGGCGACGAGGTAATAGTACCAGACGACGCCAAGGTCTCCTTCTCGTCCCTGGATGCCCACTTTGTAAGCGGAACCCCCCAGCCGGGTCGCCGCCGACTTCGCCCGCGCCCAGGAACTGCACGAACCGCTCTTTGAGGGCGCGACGGACATCATCGCGGAACTGGGTCGGATCCTGGTGCCGCCCCCGACCCGCGGCAGGCCCGACCGAAAGGTTGCACTGGGCGACCACCTGTCCGCCTTCCAACCGTTTCAGGACGCTCAGCTTGGGGTCGTCCCAGAAGCTGTGCCATTGCCGGTCGTGGAGCAGAGTGGACTTGCCGTCGGGTGCAAGCAGCAGCAGCCGCTGGCTCTCCGGAGTGATTTCCAGGTGGAGCTGGGCCAGGGCCGCGTCGGAAAGCGTCGCCGGGGGCTGATCGGCATGCCGGGTCATGGTGAGCGTGCTCTTCACGTCCAGGCCCATCTCGACCGGACCGGGACTCCGGGTCTCCGCGCGGTTCACCTCGAGCCGGTCGATCCAGCCCATCTGGCGATCGAAGGTCACGCTTCCCTCGCACGTGATCAGGCCCTTCCCGCCGTTGGCCGAGCCCTCGATCCGGCCGCGGATCTGAATCCGCGCCTTGGTACGATCAACGGATTCGAGCGAGGCGTCCAGCTCGTTGGCCGTGATGACGTCGTAGCCGCTCAGCGTCTGAGCGGCGAACGGGCCCACCCGCCAGTGCCGTCCGAGTCCCACCGCGCCACCCGGCAGGACATCGGACAGCGCCAGAGGATCGCCGATGGCTTGCACCACCTCAAGTTCGGACCGCGTCAACGGGCCGGCCGGGCTGACCACCACCACCGGCCCCTCCTGCCGCCGCCGCTCGGCGACCAGCATGGCGACTTCCGGACGGAGGATCGTCGCGAATGGGCGGACTTCGCCATTGATCGCCGCGGCCGCCTGGAGCACGTGCCGCACCACCTTTCTCGGCTGGCCCCGACTCGCCTCCATCGCTCCTGTCATTCCTTTCCACTCCGATCGTCTGCATCGTCCTCCAGGTCGAGGACGCGCTCGCAGAAGATCAGCCGGGTCGCGACGTCCAGCGCCGCGGCTTGGGAAGCCGGGCCTCGGCCGCAACCTTCCCCGGCGGCAGGCCCGGCTTGTACAGCCCCTGGGCCTTCAGCTCGATCCGAACCCGCGACGTGCTCCCGCGACCTACCGCCTCGTGCAGCACCACGCTGGTCCCGGATTGACCACTCACCGTCCGGGAAGGCCACGACACGACCGACACCATCGCCAGCCCAGCACCACCCCACGACTCCAGTTCGACAGCTCCCCATCACCTGGTCCGTTCCGCTCGGCCATCCCTGGCTCCTTGCTCCAGCCGCCTCCTGGCACCGCCGACCCCACACGCCCCACACATTATGTTAAGTCGCCCCAACTCGTCAATTTGGTCTGACTTTCTCCGATTGAATGCGATCATCCAATGTGATACCCTTGTGTTCATGAGCCCCTTTTCTCCAACTCGATGCCGAGACCCGACTTCACTTTTTCTGAAAATTCGTGGACCTCGGCGTCAGCCGGTGAGTCATGTGGTGGAATCGCCATAACTTCAATGCAGACTGATGGTAAAGTCGATTCTGTCAGACCCTTTCGAGATCCCTCAGCGGTCTTCCGTCAAGCCAGTTGCACCGATTCGGATGTCCCATAATTAAGAGATAGGATCGAACCAAAAGGTCGATTCAAACGTCTGTTTAAAACAGATGTTCGATGGAGCGAGGCTCCAGGGACGCCCGTCGGAGCGATGGCCAATCGTGGTACTCGTGGCCGCAGGAAAGGTGGGAAACTTGGTACAAGGTTTGCATAAGTGGTCGGCAACATCAGCGATTGGTTGAGATGTCGAAGGGTTATCTTCAACGGATCGAGAACCCGAATGACGCGAGAGGGATCTTTATCAGGTCAGCTCGTCGAGTCAGATGGGAAACCTGACCTTCTCAGGTGTCTTACCTGGCGGGGCAGTCAGAGGTCTTTTCCAAATGTCACGGGATCGGACGATCCAACGAGTCAGGTGGTGCGTAGTATAATGGGCGTGCCGGGGAACGGGAGACATCCTCGGTTCGGATCGGCCTCACTGTCCGGGTCCTTGGCGATACCGACGCGAAGAAAACATCGGGGAGTAGCGAATTGCTGGAAGGGTACGAGCTGGAAAGGTCAGTGGGACCGGGCAGAATGTCCGAACGAATTCGTCGTGTGGAGAGCCCGGAATGCGATCAGTAGGAATGGGTGAATGATCGACATCAGGATCGGCCGCGGTTGCTCGCACAGTCAGGAAGCTGCGAGCTCGCAGATCACGCAAGGGGACTCCAGGATGGGCAAGATGTATCGCCATCCCGCGATGAAACAATTGAAGGACCAGCAGACGCGGTACGCGCCGAGGGAACGCCGGCTGGAGCAGATCGACCGGGCCGAGCAACTCCTGAATGAGATCGAGGATGCCAAGCGTTATCCCTACGAGTATCTGTGCTACCGGATCACGGGGTTTCGCCCCGAGGGTTGGCCGGCACTGGTGCTGGAAGGGGGGGATGTTCAGCATGATTTGCGGCTGTTCGTCGAGGATGTCTCGGCGACGGCTCGCCAGGCCGTCGAACAAGTGGCCGAACCGGTTTTGACGGTTGACGAGGTGGGTCGGCGGTATAGCGTGTCAGCCACGCACGGTGACACGATGGCGTCGACAGGGGTTGGTGGCGCGTCGATTCGTCATCGGCGGCCGCACCAAAGTGGGGTTCCTCGAGTCGAGCTTGCAGCGATTTGTCACGGCCCATCGCACGCAAGTCGAACGGGGCTCACGGTTTCGGCAACTGACCGAGGCGGAGCGGGACGAGATCATTCGTCGCGCCCGTCGCATGGCGCTCGTCCGCCCAGGGCAGGCCGGCCTGGTCGAGATCGCCCGGAGGATCGCACGCAAGATGTCACGCTCAACAGAAACGGTTCGATTGACCCTGAAAGCCTACGACCGCGATCACCCCGACCGGGCGATCTTCCCGTCCTCGGTGCCGTCCCTGGACGAAGACGCCAAGGCGCAGATCTACCGGCGGTTCCGCATGGGCGTCTCGGTCGAGGTCTTGGCCCGCCAGTACGGCCGGACGCGCTCGAGCGTTTACGGAGTCATCAACGAGATGCGTGCCCGACGGATCCTCGGGACCAAGCTCGAATTCATCGACAATGCGAACTTCCGCGAGCCCGGAGAGCGCCGCGATGATCCTCGGCGCCCATGCCCGAGCCGGCCGACGGCAAGGCCCCTCGACGGCCCAAGGCCCCCAAGGGACTGCCTCCTTACCTGGCCAGCCTCTACGAGGTCCCGCTTCTGGACCGCGAGCAGGAGATGCACCTGTTCCGAAAGATGAATTACCTCAAGTACCAGGCCCACCAGCTCCGGCTCAAGGTCGATCCGGCCCGCGCTCGGACCTGCCGACCTGGACGAGATCGAGCGGCTCCAGGAAGAGGCCCTGGCCGTCAAGAACCAGATCATCCGGGCCAATCTCCGGCTGGTCGTCTCGATCGCCAAGCGGCACGTCGGCCCCTCGAACAACTTCTTCGAGCTGGTCTCCGACGGCAACATGTCGCTGATCCGCGCCGTCGAGAAGTTCGACTTCTCGCGCGGCAACAAGTTCAGCACCTATGCCTCCTGGGCCATCATGAAGAACTTCGCCCGCACCATCCCCGAGGAGAACTATCGCCGCGACCGGTTCGTCACCGGCCACGAGGAGATGTTCGAGGCCGCCGCCGACAACCGGACCGACGAGCACGAATACGAGAGCGCCCTCAAGCGGATGCAGGAGGCCGTCAAGGGGATGCTCGGCCGGCTCGACGAGCGCGAGCGGAAGATCATCATCAGCCGCTTCGGCCTGGGCGGTGCCAGCGAGCAGACCCTCGAGCAGCTCGGCCGCGAGCTGGGCATCACCAAGGAACGCGTCCGCCAGATCGAGTCCCGCGCCCAGGACAAGCTCCGCAAGATCGCCAGCGAGGAGAAGCTCGATCTGCCGATGCTCTGAGAGTCGTTCCCAATCGCCCCCAAGGGGCGGCATAATATAGCCTTGGGTATGAGACCCAGGATTCGATGAAGTCACCCTCCCAAGCTCGGCCGCTGACCCAACATCGTGCGTGTCCGATGTTGGGTCAGCGGCCGAGCTGGTGAATTTTCGGGAAGCTCCGAGCACTGGCGCGGTGCAGCCGCCTGATAGTAGAATCATGGTGTCTGGACATCTTCTGGCCTCGTGAGGTCTTTCGTCATGGCGACCGCGACCGCACGTCGTAAACCCCGGACTGTCGCAGAGCGGCCGGAGACCCTCGCCGACCTGCTCCGCCGGCTGGGGAACATCCCGGCCTGATCGCGTCCGCCTCCATCCTCCGCCGGGCACCGCCACCGAAGAAGACCTGATCCGCAACAACGAGAGCCAGTTCCGGACCGCCATCTGCGAGCTGGTGGACGGCACCCTGGTGGAGAAACCGGTGCGATGGGAAGAATCGGCGATCGCGGGCTTGATCATCCAGGCTACTGCTGAATTTCGTCAGGCCACGAAAACTCGGCACCGTGCTGGGGGCCGATGGCATGCTGCGGCTGGTTCCCGGGCTGCGTTCGAGCTCCCGGACGTCTCGTTCCTGGCCCGCGGCAAGCTCTCGCGGAAGACTCATCGCAACCAGCGCGTTCCCTCGCTTGCCGCCGACCTGGCCGTCGAGGTCATCAGCCGGAAGCAACACCAAGGCCGAGATCGCCCGGAAGATGGACGAATACTTCGCCGCCGGCACGCGATCTGGCATGGGTCGTGGACCCGAAGACGCAGACCGTCCGCGTCCATACCGCTCCCAAGGAATGGGTCGTGCTGGCGCCTCGGCGACGTCCTGGACGGTGGCGACGTGCTGCCGGGATTCCGACTCCCGTGCAGGACGTCTTCAACGTGGACAATGACTGAGGTCCCGGCGCCTTCCGGCACGCCTGCTCAACTTTCCCCTCGACGACCCATGGCCCAGCTCACGCTCTTTCGACGACGACCGTCCTCCGCAGGCGGCGCGGCTGGCACCTCGACTCCGCGCCCTGGCCGATCAGGGGATCTACTTCGGCACGAGCTCCTGGAAATACGAGGGCTGGCTGGGATCGATCTACACGCCGGGTCGCTACACCGTCCGGGGCAAGTTCTCGCGGCGGAAGTTCGAGGCCGATTGCCTGGCCGAGTACGCCGAGGTCTTCCCCGCGGTCTGCGGCGACTTCAGCTTCTACCAGTTCCCCACGCCGGACTTCTGGCGAGAGCTCTTCGGAGAGCACGCCCGTTCGCTCCAGTTCGCGTTCAAGGTCCCCGAGGAGATCACCGTCGCAACCTGGCCGGGCCATGCCCGTTACGGCCCCCGGGCCGGACGGGCCAACGCATCGTTCCTCGATGCCCGCGTGTTCGACGGTGAGTTCGCCCGGCCGCTGGAGCCCTATCGCGACCGGGTCGCCGCCCTGATCTTCGAGTTCGGGACGATCCCGAAATCGACCCTCTCGGCCGCCGAGTTCCTCGCGCGGCTCGACGCCTTCCTCGGCGCCCTGCCCGGGGGATTCCGCTACGCGGTCGAGATCCGCAACCCCGAGTACCTCGGGCCCGGATACTTCGCGATGCTCGCTGCCCACGGCGTCGCCCACGTCTTCAACGCCTGGACCCGGATGCCCGAGCTCCCCGCGCAGGCCGAACTGCCCGGAGCCTTCACCGCCGATTTCACGGTCGTCCGCGCTCTGCTCCGCCACGGCCAGGGCTACGAGCAGGCCGTGACCCGCTTCGAGCCCTATCGCACGCTCCAGGAACCCGACCCATCGACGCGCGACGGCCTCCATGAGATCGCCGAGCAGTCGCGCCAGGCCGGGAAAGCCGTGCTTTCGTCTTCGTGAACAATCGCCTGGAAGGCCATGCGCCGTCCACCATCGAAGCCGTCGCGGAGACCCTCGGCCCGTGACGACCAGCCCCGCGACTCGTCGGCGCCCGCTGGGACGACTTTCGTCGAGGCAATGCCGCCTCGAGACCACTATTCGTCCTCGCCTCGGTCTGGCACACACCCCCTTGCCGCGAGCCCCGAGCCGATCGTATGATAGATGACATCAATGCGCCGGTAGTGCGCCCGATCCGGGGTCGTGGGGAGTGTTTTCCCCGCGAGTCCGGGAAAAGTGTTGCAATGTCGTATCGTGCGGGTATACTAGACGATTTCACGGCCCAGATGGGTTTGACCTGGTCCAGTGCCGGGAGTGGGATTGCAATCGGCTTGCTGGCGTAGCTCAACCGGCAGAGCATCGGTTTTGTAAACCGAGGGTTGTGAGTTCGAGTCTCACCGCCAGCTCTGCCCTAAGCCGGCCCAACCGAGTTGAGAATGCCCCCGGACTGGGAGTCGAGACATGCTACTGGGATCGGATGGAAACGAAACAACCGAAAACGACGGGTGGATACCCAAGCGGCCAAAGGGGCCAGACTGTAAATCTGGTGGCATTGCCTTCGCAGGTTCGAATCCTGCTCCACCCAGGTCCGACCCGATGGGTATGGAACGGATTGGAACCTGATGCGAGGTCCTGGCGGGACGGTCGAAAATGCGAACCCCTGCCCGAACCACCGACGTGCCTCCCGGACTCGGAAAGACAGGGAGGTGCCGGGAGCCGAGTGGAAACCAACCGCGGGTGTAACTCAATGGTAGAGTACCTGCCTTCCAAGCAGGCTACGTGGGTTCGATTCCCATCACCCGCTCTCCCTCGTCGTGGAGAACCGGGTCGGGGCAGGGATGCAACCGAACATCGGCGGTGTCGCTGAAGGTCGACGAGGCGGCCCTGGCCACGCCGGGTCGGAGCGAAAGGAACTAGGACGAACAACGTGCTGCCTTGGCTCAGTCGGTAGAGCGCGTCCTTGGTAAGGACGAGGTCCTGGGTTCAAATCCCAGAGGCAGCTCTTGGGTTTTTGGGTCTTGAGTCCACGATTCGGTGCGATGACTGAACGTTTGGCCCATCCGTCGATGCCGCCCAAGGCCGTTGGCATGGTCGTCCGAAAGGTGAGCCCAGCAGTTCGACGTCGTGGGGCCGGACATGGCGTGAGTTCCCAGCAAGGATGAGCATCAGGCAAAATGATGCCGAAAGGCGTTGAGCAAATGGCCAAGGAAACGTTCACCAGAACCAAGCCACACGTCAACGTGGGCACGATCGGGCACATTGACCACGGCAAGACGACGCTGACGGCCGCCATCCTGGCGGTCCTGGCCGAGAAGGGCCGTGCCAAGACGAAGTCGTACGCCGATATCGCCAAGGGCGGTACGGTCCGCGACGCGACCAAGACGGTGACCATCGCCGTCTCGCACGTGGAGTACGAGAGCGAGAAGCGCCACTACGCCCACATCGATTGCCCGGGCCACGCCGACTACATCAAGAACATGATCACCGGCGCGGCCCAGATGGACGGCGCCATCCTGGTGGTCTCGGCGGCCGACGGCCCGATGCCCCAGACCCGCGAGCACATCCTGCTGGCCCGCCAGGTCGGCGTCCCGGCCCTGGTCGTGTTCCTCAACAAGATCGACCTGGTCAACGACGAGGAACTGCTGGAGCTCGTCGAGCTCGAGCTTCGCGAGCTCCTGACCCACTACAAGTTCCCCGGCGACGAGATCCCGATCATCCGCGGCAGCAGCCGGCCCGCCCTGGACAACCCCAGCGATCCCAAGGCCGCCCAGCCGATCCTCGACCTGGTCTCGGCGATGGACGCCTACATCCCCGAGCCGGTCCGCGAGATCGACAAGCCGTTCCTGATGCCCATCGAAGACGTGTTCTCGATCAAGGGACGCGGCACGGTCGGCACCGGCCGGATCGAGCGCGGTAAGGTCAAGGTCGGCGACCCGGTCGAGATCATCGGCTTCGGCACCAAGAAGACGTCCACCATCACCGGCGTCGAGGCGTTCCAGAAGACCCTCGACGAGGGAATGGCCGGCGACAACGTCGGCGTCCTGCTGCGAGGGGTTGAGAAAACCGAACTCGAGCGCGGGCAGGTCGTCTGCAAGCCCGGGTCGATCACGCCACACACCAAGTTCGAGGCCGAGGTCTACGTCCTGAGCAAGGAGGAAGGGGGACGACACACGCCGTTCTTCAAGGGTTACCGCCCGCAGTTCTACTTCCGCACCACCGACGTGACCGGCTCGGTCCTCAACCTGCTGTCCGAGGATAACAGCGAGGCCGAGATGTGCATGCCGGGCGACAATATCAAGATGACCGTCGAGCTGCACACGCCGATCGCCATGGAGGAGAGCCTCCGGTTCGCGATCCGCGAAGGCGGCAAGACCGTCGGTGCCGGTGTCGTCACCAAGATCCTGGAGTAAGCCGGGCACTCCGCGAGATCGAACTCTCACGAAGACCTGGGATCGCCAGCAAGCGGCCGCTCGCCCACACCGGGGGCTCGAGTGGCCGCATTCTCATGGGCCGGTGAGTCGAGCAGAAGCCGGACGGATGGATTGGTGGACCTGACCCGAGTCGAGTTCATCCGCTGGTCGCCATCACCAGCCTCCCGGCACAGGGCAGGAGCAAGATCATGCGGGAATATGTCTGGCTCGAATGCACCGGATGCGGGGAACGCAATTACCGCGTCCAGAAAGAAACCCGAGGCGCCAATCGTCTCGAGCTCAAGAAATACTGCCGGCGCGAGCGGAAGCATACGGCCCACAAGGAATCGCGCAAGAAGTAAAGCCGATGTTCGAGTGAGGCAAATCCTTCAAGACAAGGATTGAAAACGAGCGTAGCTCAATTGGTGGAGCACCGGTCTCCCCTAGTCCAGTGGGCGAGTTCCACCAAAACACACGGATTGCAAACGAGCGTAGCTCAATTGGTAGAGCACCGGTCTCCAAAACCGGCGGTTGGGGGTTCGATTCCCTCCGCTCGTGCTGTCTCGCGGCGGTGCCGGTGGCGTTGGTGTGTCGCAGACCGGGGCTCGGTTCCGTGTCCAATGTACGATTCGAACGTGCCTCCGGGGATCGCGTCTACCGAGTGCAGCGACGAAGTCCCAGCAAGTGAGAGCGGTGCCATGGGAAAAGTTCGAGACGAAGTCCCGGCGGCGAAATCTTCGAAGCCCGTCAAGGGGAAGCCCGGCAGCGCACCGAGCGGTCTCCTCGCCCAGTTCCTCGTCAACCTGACCCGTAGCCATCTCTACAAGCCCATGCAGGGGTGGTACGCCCGGGTCTATACGGGGCTGGCGCTGGGCATCCTCGTGGCGGCCGGCTCGTGGAAGGTCTACGAGGCGCCTACGAGTATTCCCCGCTCTGGCGCCTCGCGTTGCCCGCGGCCTTCGCCGTCGTCCTGGGCTGGATCATCTTCCGGATCGTCCATTTCCCGCCGTTCGCCGAGTTCTTGATCGCCACCGAGGCCGAGATGAACAAGGTCTCGTGGACCAACAAGGAGGACCTGATCCGCGCGACGACGGTGGTGCTGGCGACGGTGCTGCTGATGGCGGTGTATCCTGTTCGTGGTCGACTGGCTCTGGACGTTCATCCTGTGGAAGATCGGCGTGCTCCAGTTCAGCGGGGGCGGCGGATTCGGCTCGACGGCCTGAACTGCGTTCGTCATCGAGTCCATCAGTCATAGGTGAGCTCCTGCATGATTCTCGAGCGGGTCGGGAATGCCAGGCCGACGACCAAGCCGGACCAGGCCTGGGCGACGCCGAGGACCGATGACCTACGACCCATGACTCAATGACCAATGACCGAAGTGACTTCACCTATGAGCCGATCAAACCACGAGCCTCCCGCATCCACCCCCACCGAGCCAACCGACCCGACGGCGGCGGAGGAACCGCATCCCCTCGACCCCTCCGGCGTCGAGGTCGACGAACAGACGCCCGACGGCGGACGGCCCGCTTCCAGGGACGCCGCCGCGGCCGCGGCCCCGCGGCTCCGGTTGCCGAGCCAGGCCCCACCGCAACGACGCCCGAGGCCCCCGGTCTGCTCGACGACGACGAGCCCCCGCCCGAACTCGTCTGGTACGTGCTCAAGGTCCAGAGCTCGCGCGAGGACACCATCCGCGACGCCTTGCAGCGCCGGGTCAAGATCCAGGGCCTCCAGCGATTCTTCGGGCAGATCGTCGTCCCCACCGAGAAGATCACCGAGATCCGCAATAACAAGAAACGCGTCGTGGAGCGCAAGACGTATCCCGGTTACATCATGGTCCAGATGGAGCTCAACGAGAAGACCTGGTTCCTGGTCCGCGAGACCCCCGGCGTGGGCGACTTCGTGGGGGCCCACGGCACCCCCACCAAGATGACCGACGCCGAGGTCAACCAGATGCTCCATCAGGAGGAGGAGAAGTCCACCGCCGAGACGCCGATGGTCCGCATCGACGTCGAACGCGGAGACCGCGTCAAGATCAAGGATGGCCCCTTCGAGAACTTCGAGGGGACCGTCGAGGAGGTCATCCTGGGCCGCGGCCTCGTCAAGGTCATGCTCATCATCTTCAACCGGCCCACGCCGGTCGATCTGGAATACTGGCAAGTGGAACGAATCTGAATCGAGTGCAGGTGGCGAGGGACGAGTGAAGACCGGGTGTCTTTCTCACTCGCCACTTGCCACTCCACTGAGCGAGCGAAGCGAGCGAACACGATGGCCAAAGTGATGACGGCGAAAGTGAAGCTCCAGTGCCCCGGCGGTCAGGCGACACCGGCCCCGCCCGTCGGCCCGGCCCTGGGCCAGCACGGCGTGAATATCGGTCAGTTCGTGATGCAATTCAACGAACGCACCAAGGAGATGAAGGGGACCATCATCCCGGTCGAGATCACCATCTACTCCGACCGGACGTTCGAGTTCATCACCAAGAGTCCGCCCGCCGCCATCCTCCTGAAACAGGCCGCGGGCATCGCCTCCGGCTCCGCCGAACCCCACAAGACCAAGGTCGGCGCGGTCACGGCCGACCAGGTCAAGAAGATCGCCGAAACCAAGATCAATGACCTCAACGCCCGCGACCTCGAGCACGCCTGCCGGATCATCGCCGGCACCGCCCGGAGCATGGGAGTGGAGATCAAGGGATAGATGTCAGTGGTCGGTGTCGAGTTCTCGATTCATCGAGGAGGCCCACCGACGAGAGCTAGAGACGAGACGAGCCCGGTGCGACCGCCCGCCGGGGAGTATCAGACGTGTAATACGGCGGCAGCTCTGTCGATTCCTCAATCGAAAGGAGCGAATCGAATGGCCAAGCAATCGAAGCGCTATCGCGCGCTGCGAGAGAAAGTCAAGACGGCCGCACCGGTCCCGCTGCCGGAGGCGCTCCGGCTCCTGAAGACATTCAACACGACGAAGTTCAATCAGACGGTCGAGGTGTCGACACACCTGGGGATCGACCCGAAGCAGACCGATCAGAACGTGCGCGGCTCGGTGGCCCTGCCGCACGGGATCGGCAAGAGCGTGCGGGTGGCCGTGTTCGCCCAGGGCGAGAACGCGGAGAAGGCCCGGGCCGCCGGCGCGGACATCGTGGGAGCCGACGACCTGGCGCAGCAGATCAAGGGGGGGACGATGGATTTCGACGTGGCCCTGGCCACGCCCGACATGATGGGCGATCGTCGGCCCCCTGGGTCGCGTGCTCGGCCCCCGCGGCCTGATGCCCTCACCCCGATCCGGGACCGTCACGACCGACATCACCTCCGCCGTCCGCGAATTCAAGGCCGGCAAGATCGAGTTCCGCAACGACAAGGGGGGCAACGTCGCGGTCGCCGTCGGCAAGCTTGCCTTCTCCGAAGAACAGTTGGCCGACAACATCAACGCGTTCTTGAACTACTTGAGGTCGCTCAAGCCGGCCGCCGCCAAGGGGACCTACATCCGATCGGTCACCGTCTCGGCCACCATGAGCCCGGGCATCCGGGTCTCGGCCTGAGCCGCAATCCGATCCGACGGGGCGATCGACGCTGACCGACCTCGGACACCATCCCAACGCCGCGTGGGAAAGTAATCTGCCGTCATGAGCAAATATGTTAAGGAACTGATGATGGATCAGCTCCGGACGGACCTCGATGGGGCCCGATCGGTACTGATCCTGGACCTCAAGGGGCTGGACGCCATCGCCGAGCACGGCCTCCGCCGCGACCTGCGGAAGAAGTCGATCCGCCTCCGGGTCCTGAAGAACTCCCTGGCCCGTCGCGTCTTCACCGACATGGGGATGGAAGGGCTATCCAAATACCTCGAGGGGCCTTCGGTCCTGGCCTGGGGCGGCGACGGCATCGCCGAGCTGGCCAAGGAGATCTCCACCCAGGTCAAGACCCTCAAGAAGCCCGCCATCAAGGGGGGAGCAGTTGACGGCGTGGTCGTCGGCCCGGACCAGGTCGAGGACATCACCAAGCTGCCCAGCCGTGAGGTCCTGATCGGGCAGGTGCTGGGCCTCTTGCTCAGCCCGGCCCGCGAAGCCCTGGCGCTGGTCTCCTCCCCGTCCAGCACCCTGATCGGCCAGCTCGAAGCCTTCGTCAAGAAGCAGCAGGGCGAGGGCGAGAGCCCAGCCGAGGGCGAGAGCCCAGCCGAGGGCGAGAGCCCAGCCGAGGCTGGAAGCCCAGAGGATGCCGGAGCCGCGGCTCCCACTCCCGGCTGATCTTCGTCTCGATTCCAGATTCCAGATTCCAGCAGTCAGATTCCGTAGCGTGTTTCCATCGGAAAGCGGGAATCTTGAATCCGGAATCTTGAATCCCGAATGTCTCGCTTGGAACACCCCCCGTTTGCCCCTTCGCCGGGACCGATGGGACGACGAAATCACGCGGTTGATCGATCGATACCCTCACGTTTCCCGTTTTTTTTCTCGATGAAAGGATCGATCCTCCGATGTCCACTGCGGAAGCGACTCCGTTCGCCGATAGCATCAAGAACCTGGGCGACTCCCTGGTCAACATGAAAGTCCTCGAGGTCCTTCAACTGACGAAGTACCTGAAGGAAGCCTACGGCCTGGAGGCCGCCGCGGCGCCGGCGATGATGGTCAGCGCGGCGACGAGTACTGGCCCGGCCGAGCCCGTCGCCGTCCAGACCGAGTTCGACGTGGTGCTCGAGGTAATCGGCGCCAACAAGATCAACGTCATCAAGGTGGTTCGCGCGGCCACGGCCCTGGGCCTCAAGGAGGCGAAGGACCTGGTCGAGTCGGCGCCCAAGGAGATCAAGACCGGGCTCTCCAAGGAAGATGCCGCGAAGCTGAAGAAGGAGCTCGAGGACGCCGGCGCCACCGTCAAGATCAAGTAATCGGTCATTGGTCATGAGTCATTGGTGTAGTCCACGCCAGGCCGGGTCGGGCCGCTGGTCCTGAGCCTGGCATCAGGCTGGGCTGGCCCAACCTGCTTGAGATTCCGGCAAAGTCACTCAGAACCAATGACCATTGACCATTGACAAAAAGGGCGATCCAGGGACGGCAATCGCCCGAAACCTCTGCTCCCCTCTTTCCCCTCTGGAGCGCGACCCCCATGCCCACCTCGACCTCGGTGCGACGAATCATTCCTGGCAAGAGACGGAACTTCGGCAAGATCTCCGACGAGTTCTCCGTCCCCGACCTCACGGTGATTCAGACCCGTAGCTACGAGCGCTTCCTCCAGGCCGACCTCGCGAACGCCGAGCGGGCCGATTCGGGGCTCGAAGGCGTCTTTCGCGAGATCTTCCCGATCGAGAGCTACGACAAGACCCTCAAGCTCGAATACCTGCACTACGACCTGGGCAAGCCCCGCTACGACCCCGACGAGTGCCGCCAGCTCCGCCTGACCTACGGCCGTCCGCTTGCACGTCTGGCTCCGGCTCAACAAGGGGGAAACGACGCTGGAGGAGTCGGTCTACCTGGGCGACATGCCGATCATGATCGGCGGCGGCGAGTTCATCATCAACGGTGCCGAGCGCGTCGTCGTCAGCCAGCTCCACCGCTCTCCGGGCGTGGATTTCGTCGTCGAGATCGAATCGAACGACAAGAAGTTGCACGCCTGCCGCGTCATCCCCGAGCGCGGAAGCTGGATCGAGCTCCAGGTCACCAAGAAGGACACCCTGGGGGTGCGGATCGACCAGTCGGGCAAGTTCTCGTCCATGACGCTCCTCCGCGCCATGAGCCCCCAGTATTCGAGCGACGAGTCGCTGCTCCAGGCCTTCTACGAGGTCGAGGAGGTCGATACGGCCGATCCCAAGGCGGCCAGCCGTCTCGAGGGCCGCATCGCCTGCGGCGACGTGGTCAACCCGACCACCGGCGAGGTCCTGATCGACAGCGGCAACACGATCTCCAAGGCCTCGGCGCAGGTGCTGGCCGACGCCGGCAACCTCGGCGCCATCACCGTCCTCAAGGACGCACGCGATCCGCTGATCCTCCAGTCGCTCCAGGAAGACCCGACCTCCGACCACGAGAGCGCGCTGTTGCGGATCTATCAGCGGCTGCGGCCGGGCAATCCTCCGCAACTCGAGAAGGCCCGCGAGCTGTTCCACGAGAAGTTCTTCGACACCAATCGCTACCGACTCGGGAAAGTCGGCCGGTTCCGGATCAACCGCAAGTTCAACCAGGACATCCCCGAAGACCGGATGACCCTCGATCCCGAGGACTACGTCAACGCGATCCGGTACATCCTCAACCTGAGGAAGAACAAGGGGCACGTCGACGACATCGACCACCTGGGCAACCGCCGCCTGCGCACCATCGACGAGCTGGCCTCCGACGAGCTGCGCAAGGGGTTCCTCAAGCTCCGGCGCACCGTGCAGGAGCGGATGAGCCTCAAGGACGCCGAGGACATGACCCCGCGCTCGCTGATCAACCCCAAGAGCATCAGCGCGGCGATCGAATACTTCTTCGGCCGCGGCGAGCTGTCGCAGGTCGTCGACCAGACCAACCCGCTGGCGCAATTGACCCACGAGCGGCGGCTCAGCGCCCTGGGCCCGGGCGGGCTCAATCGCAAGCGCGCCGGCTTCGAGGTCCGCGACGTCCATATCTCCCACTACGGCCGCATCTGCCCGATCGAGACGCCGGAAGGGACCAACATCGGCCTCATCAGCTCGCTGGGCATCTACGGTGGCGTGGACGAGTACGGCTTCCTGATCACGCCCTACCGCCAGATCACGCACGCCAAGATGACCGAGAACGTCGTCTGGATGCGAGCCGACGAGGAGAGCGAGGCCTACCTCGCCCCGGCCGACACCCCGGTCGACGAACACGGCAAGCTCAAGGGCTCGATCATCACGGCGCGGTACCAGACCGACTTCGTCACCGCCCCGATCGACCACATCCAGTACATGGACATCTCGCCCAAGCAGATGGTCGGCGTCTCGGCGGGTCTGATCCCGTTCCTCGAGCACGACGACGCCAACCGCGCGCTGATGGGCTCGAACATGCAGCGCCAGGCGGTGCCGCTCCTGGTCTCCGAGCCGCCGATCGTCGCCACCGGCCTGGAGCACGCCGTCGCCATCAACTCGGGCATGGTCGTCAAGGCCGGCCTGGACGGCACGGTCACCTATGTCGACTCCAGCCGGGTGATCCTCAACCATAATCAGATCTACAAGCTGCGGAAGTACGTCGGGCTCAACGAGCGGACCTGCCTGAACCAGAAGCCGATCGTCCAGATCGGCCAGCAGGTCAAGAAGGGCGAGATCCTGGCCGACGGCGCCTCGACGTATCGCGGTGAGCTCGCGCTGGGCCGCAACGTCCTGGTCGCGTTCCAGGCCTGGGACGGCTACAACTTCGAGGACGCGATCATCATCAGCGAGAAACTCGTGCGGGATGACGTCTACACGTCGATCCACATCGAGGAGTTCGAGATCGAGATCCGCGAGACCAAGCTCGGCCGCGAGGAGTTCACCCGGGATATCCCCAACGTCTCGGAGAAGGCCCTGCGCAACCTCGACGACAACGGGGTGGTCCTGATCGGCACCTACGTCAAGCCGGGGGACATCCTCGTCGGCAAGGTGGCGCCGAAGAGCAAGAGCGAGCTGACGCCCGAGGAGAAACTGCTGCACGCGATCTTCGGCCGCGCCGGCGAGGACGTCAAGAACGACTCGCTCGAGGTCCCCTCCGGCGTCGAGGGGATTGTGATCAACACCCAGCGGTTCAGCCGTCGGATGAGCCTCAACGAAGACGAACGCAAGGCGTTCGAGAAGGAGCTCAAGGACACGGAGTCCGCCGAGAACGTCCGGATCGCCGACGAGTACAAGCAGATGATCAAGGTGATCGAGGAGGCGCTGGGCGCCCCGGTGACCGACCCAGCGACTGGCAAGCCGCTGGGCCGCGCCAAGGACCCCAAGGACCTGGTCGAGGAGAGCGACCGGTTCAAGCTCGATGCGCTGGACATCCGCAGCCCCGAGGCGGTGGCGACAGCCCGCGAAGCCGTCCGCCAGTACGCCCCCCGGATCGAGGCCCTGAAGGACGAGAAGGAGCGGCGGATCAACAGCCTGAAGCGCGGCGACGAGCTCCCCTCAGGCGTGCTCCAGATGGTCAAGGTCTACATCGCCACCAAGCGGGTGATCTCGGTCGGCGACAAGATGGCCGGCCGTCACGGCAACAAGGGCGTCATCGCCAAGATCCTCCCCGAGGAGGACATGCCGTTCCTCGCCGACGGCACCGCCGTCGAGATCCTGCTGAACCCGCTCGGCGTTCCCAGTCGTATGAACGTCGGTCAGATCCTGGAAACGCACCTGGGCTGGGCCGCCGCCAAGCTCGGGTTCCAGGCGATCTGCCCGGTTTTCGACGGCGCCAGCGAGGACACCATCCGCCAGTGCCTCAAGGACGCCGGCCTGCCCGAGAACGGCAAGGCCGAGCTCTACGACGGCCGCACCGGCGAGAAGTTCGACCAGCGCGTGACGGTGGGCTACATCTACATGCTCAAGCTCCACCACTTGGTCAACGACAAGATCCACGCCCGCGCCACCGGCCCGTACTCGCTGATCACCCAGCAACCCCTGGGCGGCAAGGCCCGCTTCGGCGGCCAGCGGTTCGGCGAGATGGAAGTCTGGGCGCTCGAAGCGTATGGCGCGGCCTACATCCTCCAGGAGCTGTTGACCGTCAAGTCCGACGACGTCGAGGGCCGCACCAAGATCTACGAGAGCATGGTCAAGGGCGAGAACACCCTCGAAGCCGGCACCCCCGCCAGCTTCGACGTGCTGACGAACGAGATCCGCGGGCTCGGGCTCAACATGCAGCTCGAGAAGAAGCGGATCTGAGAGTCTGTTCCGGACGGGCGAGCGGGGGGCGTCAGGCCCCTGTCTTCGAGGGCCGTCGCTTACCGGACAGAGGGCTGACGCCCCCCGCTCGCCCGGACCTGCCCCTTCTGGGGCAGACTCCGAGGCGCCTGATGGAGAATCAAGACGGTCTCGAAATCGGCAGCGACCTGATCGAAGCGATTCGAGCTTTCCCAGTGCGTCGAGAGATCGAGCACTGCGGGGCTCGGATCACCGCCGATCCTTTTGATTTCGATATCCAATGCCCGCGCTGCGGCACCCGGGTCAAGGTCCGGTCTTTCTCGGCCATCCCTGAGATCGAAGATGTCTTCGACGCCGTATTCGAGTGGATGAACCAAGGGAAGGCTCGCGACGTCGCGGACCGCCGCCGGCAGGCACTCGCGGCTGAGGAATAGAGGTCAGTCGAAATGCCCATTGACGTTACCTCGCCCCAGTTCACCAATCTCCTGAGTATGACAATGCAACGCATCGAGCCCGGCGAGTTCCTCATGGGCTCGACCAAGGAACAGATGGGCATGCTGATGAAGCAGTTCCCCGGCTTCTGTAGCGATTTGTTCGACAACGAGCAACCGCAGCATCCGGTCAAGATTACCCGGCCGTTTTACCTGGCAGCGCATCTGGTCACGGTGGGGCAGTTCCGCCGGTTTGTCGAGAGTAGTGGCTACCCGACTGAGGCTGAGAAAGCCGGTGGTCAAAGCAACTGGAAGAATCCCGGTTTTGATCAGAAGGACGATCATCCGGTCGTCTTCGTGAGCTACAATGATGCTGTGGCATTCCTTGCGTGGCTAAACGAGCAGGAAAAGCGGTCAGGACGCAGCTACGGCTTGCCAACCGAGGCCCAGTGGGAGTATGCGTGCCGGGCCGGCACGGGGGGCATTTATGGGGGTAGCGACGACCCCGAAAGCCTGGTTCGCATCGCCAACGTTGCTGATGCGTCGTACCAGAAGCCGTTCCCCAATTCCCCTTGCATTCGGGGCAACGATGGGTTCGTGTACACATCGCCCGTGGGCTCGTTCGAGCCGAATGCCTGGCATCTGTACGATATGATTGGCAACGTCTGGGAATGGTGCGACGACGGGTATGATGCGCAGTTCTATCAATCATCGCCGAAGGACGATCCGCGCGGACCGTCCGGGGCCGCGGCCCGGGTGTTCCGGGGCGGGTGCTGGGGCAGCAGCCCGTGGGTCTGCCGGCCGACGATGCGCGGCAGGAACGCGCCGGCGAGCCTGAACTTCAACCTCGGGTTCCGCGTGGCCGCAGTCCAGAAATAGGGTCAAGCAGCTCCGATCAGAACATGTCCACAACAAGTGGGGGCGCCCCAGGTGACCAAGGCGTTGCTCGGTGTCAGTTCTGTTTTCCAGGCGTTGCTCGGTGTCAGTTCTGTTTTCCAGGCGTTGCTCGGTGTCGGCGTTCCTCGGTGTCAATTCGGTTGTCCACGGCAGAAGCTGAGTCTTCCGGTTGCGACTAACCCACACAGTAGGATACGACGTTGGGTGGCTCCGTGATCTTCACGGTGAACTATCTCAATTCATCAGCATGTCATGCCCGCGTGCCGGGCCGGTCGGGAACTTGTTCAGATCGATGTTGAAGAGCGGGTCCACTTTCATGCCGTCGGGGCCGATGTGGATCAGGCGGACATAGAACCGGCCGGCGTGGTCGAGCGTCGAGAGTAGCGAGTTCGAGACGTACATCCGCTTGCCGTCGCCGGTCACGTGCATCGTGTAGCAACGGTGGTTTTCGCAACTCCTGCCCTCGGCGCATGGTTATGACGTAACTCCGTGCCGCGTAGTTTATTTGCGGCGCAACTGGCGGTCACTCGACGTCCCTTGCGATCCCACTATGTAACAGGGGAATTGTTACCCCCGGTAGTTACCCCCCAGCCCCATCTCCCCGACGTAGCGAACCCCTGCCCGGAGCGCCGCCTCGCCGAGGGCGGCCGGGCGGGTGATGCGGGTCCGGTCCGCATCGGCCGGGCCCGATCCGGACCGGTCGGCGGGCGGGAGATACGGGCGAATCCGACGGATGCGACCTCAAACGGGGACGGTCGTCCCGTGGTTCACTCCGCCAACCGTGGACAATGCGCGACGTCCCCGTTTTTTCCGCGTGGACATTCACCTCGGCTCGCCCAGCCGCAGCACGCCGCAGGTGTCCTCGTAGCTGGCCTCCAGCTCCAGCGGGACGGCGAAGTCATCCGTCAGCCACAGGGGCAGAGTGGGCAGCGGCTGCCCGATGGCCAGGCTATGATTCCAGGCTTGGAGCCGCCAGCCGGCCGGACCTAAGGGAGTGCCCGGGTGCGTCCAGCGGCAAGCCACGGCGTAGGTCCCGGGCGGCTCGGCGCGAGCGCCGGGTCCGACTGCTCCAGGAGCTCGAGCAGCTCGCCATACAGGTTGAAGTGCCGGGTGGTGACCAGGTCCACGATGACGACCGATACCCTTCGCTGTACCAGTGCAGCGCACTTCGCCACGAACAGCCGCCGAGTCTCGGGCCGATCCTTGTTAGCAGGGCTGATGATCTCGATGGCGGCCACCAGCCGCCGCTGCCTCCGGCTATCGTAGATGAGCACCGCGAACTCGTCCTGGTCCGGCAGATCGGTTGCTGCCTGAAAGGTAGGCCGGGGTGGTGCCCAGACCGCGGGCCGGGTTGCGACGACGACCCCGCCGGTCATCTCCCCGCCGGTACTCCCGGCATAAGGCTCGCCGCTGCTATCGGTGTCGTAGGTAGACACATCGACCTCGAAGAGGCGCCCTGGTGAACACCGGGCTCGGCCCGGAAGCGTGCTGGGAGCCGACGGTTCAGGGCGATCACAATCATGGCTGGCCACTGGTGGTGAAGGCTCTCCCACGAGGTGATGTTGTCCAGCGGCGGGCGGAAGTGGTCGCGTAGAGGCATGATTGCTCGCTCCGAATTGGTGAATGCTCCCCTCGGGGGAGCCCTTGCCGGTGCGGGGAAGCCTCCCTGCTCGCCTGGCCGGCGACCCAGGAGAATCGCAGCTCGCAGCCAGCCTCGAGCAGCAGGGATCTTGCTCCTCGCCGACAAGCCTGCTGACCTCCGCCGCCCGCTCCAGCGGGGGTCGGCGAACTCGAACCGGTCCGCCCAGGCGGGGAAGAAGCAGAGGAACAGCGCATCGTAAGGACTCCTTGAGCAGCAACCTCGAGCCGCTGGTCGTGGTCGGCATCGACGGTCGGCGGCAGGACGTTCATCGGTGTCAATTCAGTTTTCCAGGATGTTCCTCCGTCTCCGTGGTGAAATCTCTCAATTCAACAGCATATCATGTCCCCGCGCGGGCCGGTCGGGAAGGTGTTCAGATCGATGTTGAAGAATGGGTCCACCTTCATGCCGTCGGGGCCGACGTGGACTCAGCCGGACGTAGAACCGCCCCGAGTGGTCAAGCGTCGACAGCAGCGAGTTACTGACATACATCCGCTTGCCGTCGCCGGTCACGTGCATCATGTTGGGCTGGACGCACGGGGCGACGGTGCTGAAGAGCCGGGGATGCTCGGGGTCGGAGACGTCCCACTGCTGGATCGTGTTGTCGCCGAAGCAGCTCACATAGAGGTACTTGTCGTCGGGGCTCTGGCGCAGGTCGGCCGGCAGGGCCCCGGTGTCGGCGACCTTCTTGAACTCGTACGAACTCGATCCGTTCCCCTTGAACAGCCAGATCGAGTTGTCCAGGGCGCAGTTGGTGAAGCCGTAGTTGTTCTCCGGCTTGAGGCTCCAGCGCACTTCCAAGCGGCGCCAGGCCGGCCTTGCCGACCTGGAGGGGCCGGCGGTTCTTGAAGTCCCAGACGATCAGCTCGCTGCCGAAGTCCTTCAGGTCCATCTGGGCCAGCGGCTTCTTGTAGTTGCGCAGCGGCGTGAAACTGCTGGTTACCATGCGGTTCAGGGCCGGTTTGATCGCCACGTCGTAGCCATAGGGTGCCTTCTCGGGCTGCTCGATCCGGCGGATGAACTTGCCGTCGTTGGTGAACTCGGCCAGGCCCGCCGGCAAGCCGCCGCTGGATGAGCCGAGGAAGCTGATCAGCATCCGGCCTGGCAGCGCGTAGTAGCTGTGAGGGCCGGACAAGCCGGATAACTCGGGGACGTTCTCCAGCACCTTCTCGACCCGAGGCTTGGCCGGGTCGGTCGCGACATCCAGGATCCAGATCCGGCTCGAGAACAGCCCGCCCGCCCAGATCTTCGTCCGGTCGTCGGTGTAGCCCCAGTGGTGCGTCTCGTTCCCCTTGGTGCCCAGGTCCAGTCGGTGCAGGATCGTGCCGAACGTCGCGCTGTCCGGGTTCACGTCGATGACCGTGATGAAATCATTGTCCTTCGCATCCGCGTTGACGCAGAACACATAGAGGTATTTCTCGGGGCGATCCAGCCGTTTGACGAACGGTGACAGGCAGGTCTCGGCCGAAATCCGGTGCTGTGGGATCACTGCGGCCAAAGCGATCGTGAACAGGGCCAGGCCCAGGGCTCGACCTCGGTGATTCCTCGACAACGGTGCCATCGTTCGTCCTCCTCGTAGTGAGCGTCCTACTTGCGGTCAATCAAAACGCGTCATGAGTTGACCTGGCTGGGCTCGTGTTCCATCGATTCCGCCGGGGTCGGTAGTCGGAGCTGCCACGGCCGGCGCGGGGGTGCCAGGATGAACGCGCCCAGGACGGCCAGGCCGAACAGGATGTGGATCACGGTGAAGACCCACGGCTCGGAAATCGTAGAAGATCAACCAATGGACCCAGTTGCCGATGAAGTCGCCCGAATAGCGCGGCCTCCCCGGCTTTCAGGCGGAGCAGTTTCTCCCAGTGCGGTCAGCGGGCAGGTAATCCCGAAAAGTGCCTCGAGGACCACGATCCCGATCATGGTGAGATGGCTCGCACGGAACCAGAAGTTGCGGACCCATTCCCAGCGGAGTGCGGCTCCGATCAGGATCGCCACCAGGCCGAAGACGACGAAACTGACATAAGCGGCATGGAACACGACGATCAGGTCCGCGAGCAGTTTGGCCCAGGGCATGGATGGTCTCCTCAGAGACGTGGTCTCGTCGCCCAGTTTGCGATGAACCGCCATCGGCGATCAAGACGCGGCCGGATGAACATCCCGCCCGAATGCCCCGTCGGCGGCGCGGCAGATGTGGATCTCGGGAGTGATGCCGGTCTCTCGGGCATAGGCCGTCCGGACGGCTTCGGCGAAATCGCCGGCCCGCTCGCCACGGACCAGGTTCACCGTGCAGCCGGCCCAGCCGGCGCCGGAGAGCTTCCCGCCGAGGAAGCCTGGGGCGGCTTCGGCCGCCTCGATCAGGGCGTCGAGCGCCGGCGAGCTGTTCTCGAAGTCGTCGCGGCTGGAGGCGTGCGATGCCGACATCAGCCGGCCGAACGCCAGGATGTCGCTCGACTTCAGGGCCTCGACCCCTGCGCGCACCCGCTCGTTCTCGCTCAGCACATGACGGGCCCGCTTGCGCCCGACCGGGTCGAGGCGGTTCCAGGCGGCTTCGAGCTGCTCCAGCGATACCCACGACAGCCGGAATTCCCCGCGATGAGGGATCCGGTCGCGGAACGCCGCGACGATGCGCTCGCACTCACTGCGCCTCTGGTTGTACATCCCGTCGGCCAGTCGGCGGGAGGTCCGGGAATCGCAAATCACGATCGCCGGTGCCGGATCGCCCAGGGGCAAGCGGTCATGCACCCGGGTGCCGCAATCGAGGAACAGGGCGTGATCGGCCCGTCCGAAGAGGCTGGAGAACTGGTCGAGCAGGCCGGAGCCGACACCCACGAACTCGTTCTCGGAGCGCCGGAGGGTCATCGCCAGTTGCATGCGATGCAGGTCGCCGGTGTCGTGCGTGAACTCACGGCTGGATCGGCCCGGGACGACTCCGAGCTGGATCAGGAACCAGGCGACCGCGACCTGGAGGCTGGCGGAGCTGGACAATCCCGCGCCGAGCGGGACGTCGCCGAAGATGGACGGCTTCGAAGCCCGATTCCAACGAGCCGCACCACTCGGTCAGGGCCCAGCAGACGCCGCGGGCATAGCGAGGCCAGGTCCCGGCCTCCGTACGCTCGATCGCATCAAGCGGGCAGGTATCGGCCTGATCGAAGTTGACCGAGAAGAACCGGGACTCCCGGCCTTCGGCCCGACGGCCCAGGACGATCGTGGACCGATCGATGGCCGCGGCCATGACCAGGCCGCCGTTGTAATCCGTGTGGTTTCCCAGGAGCTCCACCCGACCGGGAGCCCAGCCCAGCACCGTCCGGCTCGCCGTGGAACCGGGCTGCGAACGCCGCTCGGGCTCGGGGCAACAGGATTTCCCACGCGGCGGGCATGAATGGGCCCCGGAGATTTCACGCAGAGGACGAAGAGAAACAGGATCGTCGGTGTTCTCGGATTTCCTTCGCGTCCTCTGCGTGAAACTTTTGTGTAGCGTAGGCCAGGCTTTCCAGCCTTACGGGACGGGGCGTCAAGCAGGAAAGCCTGAGCGACTTTCCTGCCTGAAACGCTTCAGACGATGGCCGGCGCTCGATCCGGCGTTGACCGCGTCGCGCAGGAGGTGGGCCTTCTCGGTCTTCTCCCAGGTGAACTCGGGTTCCGAGCGACCGAAGTGTCCGCCGCTGGCCGTTTTGCGGTAGATCGGCCGGCGCAGGTCGAGGTGCTTGATGATTCCCGACGGGGTCAGCGGAAAGTGTTGGCGCACCAGTTCGGCGATCATCGCATCAGGCACCTGGCCGGTCCCCTGGGTGTCAACGTGCACGCTGACCGGCTCCGAGACGCCGATCGCGTAGGCCAGTTGAAGCTCGCACCGATCCGCCAGGCCCGAGGCCACGACGTTCTTGGCGACGTACCGGGCCATGTAAGCGGCCGAGCGGTCAACCTTGGTGGGGTCCTTGCCGCTGAACGCGCCGCCGCCGTGCCGGCCCATGCCGCCGTAGGTATCGACGATGATCTTGCGGCCAGTGACGCCGGAGTCGCCGTGCGGGCCGCCGATCACGAATTTCCCCGTCGGGTTGATGTGGAAGGTCACCGAGCCGTTGACCAGCTCCTGGGGCAGGATCGGCTCGATCACCTGCTCCCGGACCGTCTTCACGATCTGCGAATGCGAGACATCCGGGTCGTGCTGAGTCGAGACGACCACCGTATCGACCCGGACCGGCGTGAGTCCGTCGTATTCGATCGGTCACCTGGCTCTTGGCGTCGGGCCGCAGCCAGGGAATCGTGCCGTCCTTCCGCAAGTCGGTGATTCGATTGATGATCCGGTGCGCCAGTGCGATCGGCAGCGGCATCAGCTCGGGGGTATCGTTGCAAGCGAAGCCGAACATCATCCCCTGGTCGCCGGCTCCGATGTCCTTGCCCCGATCGGAGTCTTCATCGACGCCCATGGCGATGTCGGGCGATTGCTTGCCCAGGGCGACCATCACGGCGCAGGTCGTGGCGTCGAAACCCATTTCGCTGGACGTGTAGCCGATCTCGCGCACGACCTGGCGGACGATCGACGGGTAATCCACCATGGCCTTGGTCGTGATCTCACCGGCCAGGCAGACCAGGCCCGTAGTCAGCAAGCTCTCGCAGGCGACCCGGGCATAGGGATCCTGTGCCAGGATGGCATCCAGAATGCCGTCGGAGATCTGGTCGGCCATCTTGTCGGGATGGCCCATCGAGACGGATTCACTCGTGAACAGGTAGCGATCGTGGTGCGACACGGAAAAGAGGTCTCCTCGCGGGCGATCTTCGATGTCCCGGGCCCATGAGGGAGAGGGCGGAATTCTGGTCTGACGGGTGGGTTTGGCCCTCCCGGACGACCATCGTCATGATCCTGAGTTTAGCAAGACCGCCCCAGGATGGGAAGAATTGGTGTGTCCGCGCGTCGCCGCCGGTCAACATGCCCGGGCCGCGGCGGTGCTACGACTCCATCGGGATCGTCGTCCTCGGGATCAGAGTCGGTGTGGGTTTCCTGGTCCGGATCCCAGGGGGCCGACTGGCCCTGGGCCTCGCGATCGCGCCGGTACCAGCTCCAGAGCAGGCGGTGGGTTGCATATTCCAGAAGGGCTTGCGAGCTGGGGAATTCGTACTCGCCAGGGTCGCTGTGTTCCAGCATCGAGAGAGTCGAGGTGGTGATGTAGGCCGCCTCGGCACGAGCACAGAGGTCGGCAAGAAAGATCGGGAAGTTCTCCGCGGCCGACTGGGTGAGCCGCTGGCCCAGATAGGCGTAATTCATCTGGTTCTCGACGATGCGGAAGGCGATTCGCGGGTCACGTCGGACGATCACGACCTCGCCGATCGGGTCGCGGGGGATCCGGGTCGCGCGGGCACGGCGGCTGGACGGCTGGGGCTTCATCAGGGCCAGGGCCCGGAAACCGGACACCACCGCCGACGGCCAGCGGGGGGGCTGGACGTGCCGATACTCATCCTCGGCGCCGATCCGCCCGGCGCAGATCAGCTCGATCCGGTCCCACGGCACCCAGTGAGTCGGCTCCGCCGCGAATGCCTTCGATCCGGAACCCCTCGGCCATGCAGGCGGCGCGATGGACCGTCCGCGCCGGACTCAGCTCCGGGAACAGGTCGGTCCGCCAGGCTTCCGCGGCGATCCGCAGCTCGAACAGCCCGTCCAGCAGCTCGCGGACCTCCTTCTCCTCCAGGAGGCGGGGCCAGGTCCCCGGCGGCACGGGCCAGCCACTGGGCCGCGTCGGTCGGGTGCATCCCCGTCACCCGGCAGACCAGGTCGCGGGCCTGCTGGAGCTCCTCGATCGCCTGGAAGATCACCAGGCGGTAGCGGGCCGGCGTCGTGGGCATGATCGGTGTGAACTCCACCAGGCAGCGCTGGCAGTTCAGACCACAATCAACGACCGCGCTTCGGGCCATTCTTCTTCCCGGGCCGCGGCCCGTTCTTCTTCGGTTCCCCTTTAACTCCGGGCCGCTTCGGCAACCGGAACAACTCGCCGACCTGGACCGAGAAACCCGGCAGCACGTCGCCGCCATCGAGCGGCATCGAGGCGGTCAGCCGGGTGAAGTGGTCCGGCGACGTGTAGACGTTGACGACCCGGCTCTTGGGACGCACGATACCAGACCAGGCGGACTCCTTTCTCGAAATACTCCTGGAGCTTGTCCTCCATCTCCTTGGGGGTGTTGCCCCGGCTGATGACCTCCACAGCCAGGTCGGGGACGAGCAGCGGGACCGGGTCCTTGGGGAACTCGTCTCCCGGCACGCGATCCCAGGAGATGAAGGACGACATCGGGAATCCGCACCAAGTTGATGTCGAGCTGGATCATTCCCCCTTCGCCGACCACGAATCCCAGCTCTCGCGGCGGGACGAAGTGATTGAGGGACGTGGCGATCCGGACGGCGATGAGCGATTCCTCGTAGCCCCACGGTCTTCCTCACCAAGATACCATCGACCAACTCGTAGAGCCGGTCTTCATGAGTCATTGAGCCGGATGACGTCATCGACAGTCCCACATCCCGGAGGCGGGTCCTGACGGATGCGTTCGAAAGGGATCGGGCCGAACCGTCGGTACAGGTCGGCGACGGTCCAGACCTTGCGCGGCGGCTTCCTGACGATACCGGGGGCGGTCATGGCGGAGACCCTTCAGGGACTGGGACATGGGGCCCGAAACCATCCTACCACGACTGTCGCGGAGAGCCAATCGTCAACGGAAAGTCGAGCAACGAGAAGGCTTTCGGCCGATCATTGGGCTATGCGCCTCGGGCTGAAGCTGGGAATGGGCTCGAAACGGGCGAGTGGGTTTACCGTCGGCTGTCTTGTGGTACGCTGAGGGAGGACTCGAATTCGAGAGGCTGACCCCAGAAGCCGGCTGGGTTGAGTCCGCCGGCGCTTCGCCCTCAACTTCGTAAGGGATCGACCGTTGCGCCAGATCGGAACGTTGCCCAAGGGCCTGGACGCGAAAGTCTTTGCCGACCATCTCCTGTCCCTCGGCATCAAAGCTCGGATCGACGAGCGGCCCGAGGGCTGGGAGGTCTGGATCTACAATGAGGACCATGTCGCCCGGGCCCGCGAGGAGCTCCAAGTCTATCTGACCATCCTGACGACCCGCGATTTCGCAACTGCGGTCCCGGCCGCCGCGGCGGTCCGTCGCAAGGAGCAGCACCTCAACAAGCAATTCCGCAAGAATTTCCGCGAGGTCAGCGACCTCTGGGCCGCACCCGGCTCTGCGCCGCCGCCCTCTGACCGTCGCCCTCATGGCCATCTGCGTGATCGTCTACCTCCTCCAGCGATCGTCATCGGGACGCATCGGCTGGAAGAATGAGCTGTTGTTCACGACCTATTACAAGAGACCTCGACGGAGGACTTCACGACCACGGCCTCGACCCCATCCTCCACGGCGAGGTCTGGCGGCTGGTGACGCCGATCTTCATGCATAGCGCTGAGAGTCCTCTCCATATCCTGTTCAATATGTGGTGGCTCAGCACACTGGGGACGATGATTGAGGTCCGACGGGGGACGCTCCGGCTGGCCGGATTGGTCCTGGTTTCCGCGGTCATCTCCAACCTCGGCGAGTATTTCTACGAACTCCGGGCGTTCGGGCATGCCGCCCGCTTCCTGGGTTTTTCGGGAGTCGTCTACGCCCTCTTCGGCTACATCTGGATGAAAGGGCTCCACGAACCCGAACAGGGGATGGCCGTACATCCCAATACCGTGAACATCATGATGTTGTGGCTGGTGATCTGCATGACTGGCGTGGTCGGACCGATGTCGCGAACGCGGCGCACGTGATGGGATTAGTCGTGGGCGTGACGCTGGGCGTACTCCGTTATTAGCTCGGTCGAGAGGCCCGGGAGACGAGGACGGATTCATGGGATCGCCGCGGATGATTGCAGAGTGCGCCGGGGGCCGCCGTGATCGGTGGGGGCTTCATCGGCCCGGTCCACGTCGAGGCGTTGCGCCGGATCGGCGTTGAGGTCGTCGGCCTCCTGGGCCGGTCGGCTCGAGCGCGCCGCCGAGATGGCCGGTCGGCTGGGGATCGGCCACGTTTACCGCGACCTGGACGAGCTCCTGAACGATGAGCGGGCGGAAGTGGTGCACATCGCGTCACCCAACGCTTGCCACTTCGAGCAGGCGCGGCGGGTCCTCGAATCGGGACGCCACGTGATCTGCGAGAAGCCGCTGGCGACCTCGAGCGAGGAGACGGCGGAGTTGCGGGCCCTGGCGGACTCCCGGCCGGCGCAAGCGGCCGCGGTCAATTACAACGTCCGCTACTATCCTCTCTGCCACGAGATCCGCGACCGGATCGCCAGCGGCGTCCTGGGTCGGGTACTCAGCGTCACCGGCTCGTACGTCCAGGACTGGCTGCTCTACCCCGAAGACTTCAACTGGCGCGTCGAGCCCGACGGCTGGACGAACCTCCGCGCCGTCGCCGACATCGGCACCCACTGGATGGACCTGGCCCAGTTCCTGATCGGCATGCCGATTCGCGCGGTCAATGCCGACCTGGCCACGTTCCATCCCCGACGGTTCCAGCCGGTCGGGCCGACCGATACGTTCAGCGGCGCGACCGCGAGCTCCGGTCCTCGACCCACCCAGGCCGTCGAGGTCCGGACCGACGACCATGGCGCGGTGCTCCTCCGGTTCGACGCGGGCGTGCGAGGGGCGTTCCATGTCTCCCAGGTCACTGCCGGCCGCAAGAACCGGCTCACGATCGAGATCGCCGCCACCGAGGGGGCCGTCGCCTGGGACAGCGAATCGCCCAACCAGCTCTGGATCGGGTCGCGGCGCGGACCCAATCAGCTCCTGGAACGCGACCCTGCACTCCTCAGCCCGGCCGCCGCAGCGATCAGCCACTATCCCGGCGGTCATGCCGAAGGGTTTCCGGATACCTTCAAACAGCTTTACGTCGACGTCTACAGTTGGATCGTCGAAGGCCGCAACGCCGGTCGGAAGCCCACGTTTCCCACGTTCGCCGATGGACACTGGGAGGTCGGACTCTGCGAGGCGATCGCCCGCAGCGCCGCCGAAATGCGATGGGTCTCCATGAGTGACGTGATTCTCCACACACAGGATACTCCCCCACCGGGTGCCTCCATCGCGAGGTCAGGGACCGGGGATTCGGGATCCGCAAAGGACGGGGGCTGACGATCATGAAGCTCGGATTCGTCTCGGCGATCTTGCCGGATTACACGCTGGAGCAAGTCTTTCGCTTCGCTCACGACTCGGGCTTCTCGAGCGTCGAGCTGATGTGCTGGCCGCCCGGCAAGTCCGAGCGCCGATACGCCGGAGTCACGCACATCGACGTCACCAACCTCTCGATGGATGCGATTGCGAAGATCCAGGATCTGATGACGATCCAGCAGGTGGCGATCTCGGGGCTAGGGTACTATCCGAACCCCTTGTCGGCCGACCGAGCCGAATCCGAGGTGGCCGTGACGCACTTGCGGCAGGTGATCGACGCCGCCGCGGCCCTGGGAGTGGGCGTCGTCAACAGCTTCGTCGGCCGCGATCCGTCGTTGTCGATCGAGGAGAACTGGCCACGGTTCCTGGAGGTCTGGCGGCCCCTGATCGCCCACGCCGAGAGCCGGAACGTCCGGGTTGGCATCGAGAACTGCCCGATGTTCTTCACGAGGGACGAATGGCCCGGCGGCAAGAACCTGGCGACCTCTCCGTCGATCTGGAGGCGGATGTTCCAGGACATCCCCAGCCCGAATTTCGGCCTGAACTTCGACCCCTCGCACTTCGTCTGGCAGCAGATGGATTACCTGGCTCCGCTGGCCGAATTCCACGACCGGATCTTCCACGTCCACGCCAAGGATGCCCGGCTCGACCAGGCGGCCCTCGATCAGCATGGGGTCCTGGCCTATCCCAAGCTCTGGCACACGCCCAAGATCCCCGGCCTGGGCGACGTCCGCTGGGGCGCCTTTTTCGGCGCCTTGAGCGACATCGGTTACACGGGGCACGTCGCCATCGAGGTCGAAGACCGTGCCTTCGAGGGCTCGCTCGAGTCGCGGCTCGACTCGCTCCTGATCAGTCGGCGATACCTGCTCCAGTATGGCAGTGGCTAGTCGCTTCGCTCCAGTTTTCAATGTTCAGTTTTGAGCCCACGAATGGGGACGTCAGAACGTAGCCAGGGGCGTGAGCCCCCTGGACCGGTCCAGACCGCCGAACCCACCACGGCGCCCGACCCAAGTCCGGTCGATGCCCGGACTTGGGTCGGGCGCCGTGGTGAAGAAGGCGGCGGTTGATTTGGCGATTCTCACCCCAGGCGCTCACGCCCCTGGCAACGTGCTGACGCCCCTCCGGGGCTTCTGGGACCGACTCTCAACGGGGAGCAAGCGGAAGTGATTTCAAAAGCGGAGGGATCGGCGGCAGTGGACGAGGATCGGGAGCTCGACCTTTCGGTGCTGATCCCGGTCTACAATGAGGTTGACAACGTCGAACCGTTGCACGACGAGCTGGACGCGGTCCTGTGCGATCGGCCGATCCGCTACGAGCTGATCTTCGTCAACGACGGTTCGACCGACGGCACGGCCGTGCGGCTCGAGGCGATCCAGCGACGCGATCCCGCGCACGTGCGGGTCGCGTTCCTGCGGCGGAACTGCGGCCAGACCGCGGCCCTGTCGGCCGCGCTCGACCTGGCGCGAGGCGACATCCTCATCCCGATGGACGGCGACCGTCAGAACGACCCGACTGACATCCCCCGCCTCTTGGACGCGCTCGGTGCGGGTTACGACGTGGTCTCCGGCTGGCGGAAGGACCGCCAGGACGCCTTGATCTCGCGAAAGGTCCCCTCGTGGCTGGCCAACCGCCTGGTCGCGCGACTCTCCGGAGTGCCGTTGCACGACTTCGGCTGCACGATGAAAGCCTATCGACGCAGCATGCTCGAAGGCGTCCGGCTCTACGGCGAGATGCATCGGTTCATCCCGATCTTCGCCAGTTGGCAAGGTGCGCGGGTCACCGAGCTGGTCGTCAATCACCGCCCGCGCACCGCCGGCAAGACCAAGTACGGAATCGGCCGGACCTTTCACGTTGTCCTCGATCTCATTCTCATCCGCTTCCTTCAGCGCTACTCCCAGCGTCCCCTTCATTTCTTCGGCCAGTTCGGGCTCTGGTCGTTCGGATTGAGCTTCCTCTGCTTCGCGGCCATGCTCTATTTCAAATATGTCTTCCCCTGGCCTGCTCTTTTGTGGGGCACCGATCCCCAGCTCAAGGGGAAACCGTTCGTCGAGACTCCCCTGCCCTTGCTGGTGATCATGTTCTTCCTGGCTGGCGGTATGTGCATCCTCCAGGGCATCCAGTCCGAGGTCAACATGCGGACCTATTACGAGTCGCAGGGAAAGACCACATATCTGCTGGGCGAGGTGCGGCAAGGGACGCCGCCGGATCCAGACAAACCGGAATAGACGCGGTTTCGGGGCATGCACGCGAGCTCTCGCAGAGTCGCCCGGGGCCAGGCCGATCGAGGCCGGGGTCTCGGGTTCACGCTGGTGAACCTCAATCGTATGATTGAGAAGGGGTTGAGTCCGACTCCCTCGCCGCGCCCGGACAATTTTCAAACAGAGAATCGGTAGCCATGAAGATCCCGATTCTGGTCGAACCGATAGAGAACGACGGATTTCGAGCAACGAGTGGACCCCCTTTCTCGATCTCGGCTGAGGGGGCGACTCGCGACGAAGCCCTGGCCCGGCTGCGCGAGGAGATCGATCGTCGCATGGCGGAGGGGGCGGTCATCATGCCTTTGGACGTCGTCACAACCGAGGAAAACCCTTTGCTCGCGATGGTTGGGGTATTTCGGGACGATCCACTCTTCGATGAGTGGCAGGCGGCGATCGAGGAATATCGTCGCAAGGTCGATGAGGAGGGAGATCCCTGGCTCCCATGAGGCCATACATCCTCGATACGGATATCCTGTCGTTACTCGAACAGGGCCATCCTAAGGTGCGTCAACCGTTCCAGGCACGGCCACCCTCTGATCTTGGGATCACAGTCATCACCGTGGAGGAGCAGCTCTCCGGTCGGCAGGCCGCGCTCCGAACAGCCCGGCGTCCCGATGAATTGGCCCAGGCGTACGAGCGACTTGCGGACACGGTTCACGTACTGGCTCGATTTACGATTCTCCCCTTCCCGACTGCGGCCATCGCGCGATACGAACAGTTGCTTCGCCTACGGTTGAATGTCCGTCGGATGGACCTGCGAATCGCGGCAATCGTGCTGGAGCATGGTGGTACCCTCGTCACGCGAAACACCCGTGACTTCAGCCGCGTTCCCGGCCTGGTTCTGGAGGACCGGTCCCTCTGACGCCTCAGATCGCGAGAGGCGGGCTTGGACGAGCCGGCCCCAATCCCTCCGCAACCCTTTCCATTCGGGACAAGACACCATGAGGATTCCCATCTGGTTGCGCTCGACCACGCCCGACGAGCCTCGTCCCACCGTACGTCCTCCGCTCACGATCGACGGCGTGGGCATCACCCGAGACGAGGGTTTGGCCCGACTGCGCGAAGCGATCGAGCGCCGAACGATGGAGGGAGAATCCATAGCCCCGACTCTCCAGTCCGACATTGCCGGCTCTACGGACCCGGTCGAACTGATCGCATTCCCGGGCTGGTACCACTCCAAGCCGCCGGGGAGGTCCTCCGCGGCGTATTCCAGATGGATCACGCGGCGATGTCCCGGACCAGTCCCGGACGCCGAGGCGTGCAACAGCATCGGCCGCATGACGACGGCCCCTCCCGCCGGGACGTGGCAGTCGACGGCCATCGTGCCCGCGCGAGAGGACCACATCGCGATCGCCCCGGGATCGAGCTTGCCCGCGGCATGCGAACCAGGCAGGACCCGCAGGGGTCCGCTCTCCGGACCGCAATCGTCGAGATGGAGCCGGATCGTCACCATCCGCGCCAGCAGTTCCGCAGGGGCATGGACGTGCGGAATCCCGCCCTTGAGGGTCCAGGGACCGAAGCCGGGTACCGCCCGCCGGGCACGAACGGCGATCGTCAGGTCTTGATGCCAGGGAAGGTTCCAGTTCGCGGTCGGGGTCTTGTCGAAGAACAGCCCACGCACTGCGAACGTCCCCGGTCCGAGGATCGTCTCGGCGATGGTCGTCAATGCGAGTGATCGGGCCAGGCGGCTAACCTCGTCGATCCGCCAGAGCAGGTCGCGGCCACCGTAGACCTCGCCGCGACGGTCGAGCAGCCCGTCGTGGCCGCCCGTCGCGTAGGTCCGGGTCGCCTCGATCAGTTCCGCCACGGTCGTGGGTGACAGGATGCGGTCCAGAATCGCATATCCGTCGCGTTCCAACTGGTCGGACTGGCCTGAGATCGAATCCGGCCTCACGTCCATGTCGGGGACTCCGTCGTGGGGCGATCGAGCGATCGGACACAGACCGCCCCGGGATCGCAGGGGACCTGCGGATTGTCGGAAACGCGCGGGCCTAGGGCCAGGCCAAATCGGAGACTCCTGCGTCGACCACCACCGATCACAGCGCGGCGGGTGCGGGATACCTGAGGAGTGCGACGATCCGACCCGCGCCTCTTCCCCCTCAGTTCGGGCCAATTTGGTCGTTCTCGCAACCCAGTCTTCCGAATTTTTGGATTTTTTTATCTCCCTCTGTGGTCCAGAGTTCCGGAGCGAATCGCCCCGGATTCCGCGATAGGTGCATTAACGGATCATCAAACCTGTGGCATACTGAATAATATGGACCATGTGCGACCGTCACCGACCGGAAACTATGGCTGCGAGCCACGGGGCTGTGCCGCGTGCGGCCGGGCTCGGCACAGCGATTTGGGGACTCGGCCCGAACTCGCTGGGGGCCATAGGGATCGGAGAGGGCGCCGCGGCCAAAAGTGATCACCGAGTGCCAATTCGTGCCACAATTCTCGGCAAGTCATGGTCTCCGCACAGCCGGTCCAACCCAGAACCCACGCCGGATCCGGACGTCCCGCCGGACCTGAGTAGAGACTCCCCTCTTGCTTCGTTCCCTTCGTGACCTTCTGTTCGGGATCCGGACGTCCCGCCGATCCTGAGTAGGGACTCCCCTCGTCCTTCGTTTCCTTGGTGACCTTCTGTTCGGGATCCGGACGTCCCGCCGGTCCTGAGTCGGGACTCTCGGAAGGGGTCAAAGCCACCGTCCCCAGACGGTGCGGTGGTGCTCGCCGAGGTCTCTCCCAAATCGGTCGCAACTTGGTTCGCGGGATGTGTTATTCCGCCCGGTCCTTTGGTAACTTAATAAGGATCTAGCCGAGGAGGTTGCAGGCATGGGATACCGCATCGTGTTCGTCGTGGCGGCGGTTGTCGCCCAGGCGCCGGCCCCGGCGCCGAAGGCCCAGGAGAAGGCACCGGCAGCGGATCAGGAGCTCAAGGAAGCGCGGCGGTTCTTGCAGAACGGCCGATACGCCGAGGCGGAGGAAGCCCTCACGGCGATCCTGGCCGACGCCAAGAAGGATCCTGCGCGGCTCACTCCTGCGCGGAAAGTCGCGATCGTCCTGGACCTGGCCGAGTGCCAGGCCAGCCAGGGGGAATACGCCAAGGCGATCGAACGGCTCAAGGCGACCGAAGCCGAGGAGTCCAAGAACGCCGACCTGCCGGCGCGGCTGGCCGAACTGTACCTGACGCGCGGCGACTGGGAAGCCGCCGATGCGGCGATGCGCCGCGCCGAGAAGATCGACCCCGATCACCTGCTGCGCGCTGGGTCGAGGCTCGGCTGTACGACCTCCGGGGCGACCTCGACAAGGCGGTCGCCGCCTGCAAATGGTTCGTCAACCGCTACAACGATCGCCGCGCGGAGATCATCAAGGACGCCGCTGCCCTGCTCCTGGTCGGCCAGGCTTGCGAACGCTACTACCGCGCCAACGCCCGCGGCGAGGAGCTTAGCGACGCCCTCAATGACGTGATCAACGAGATCTACGATGCTGCCCTGCACGTCAACCCCAATTGCTGGCGCACCCCTGGCTGGAGGGCCGGCTGTTCCTCCTGGGCTATAATGAGCGGGCCGCCGCACGCGAGCTGGCCCGAGCCCAGCAGATCAACCCGTTTTCACCCGAGGTGCTCGTTACCCTCGGCCAGTCCGATTTGCAGTCCTATCGTCTGGCATCGGGCCGGGCCAAGGCGGAGCGGGCCCTCTCCACGAATCCCCACTTCGCACCGGCCCACGTCCTGCTGGCCGATCTGAACATCTCCGACGAGCGGTTCGTGGACGCCCACGCCGCGGCGCGGAAGGCGGTAGCCGAGAACCCGCGCGACGAGGAGGCTCTCGGGCGCCTGGCGGCGGCGTGCCGGCTGCTTGTCAACCCCGTCGGCGCGGCCGCCGCGGAGCTGGCCGCCCTGGGCTACAACCCCCGGCCCGCTACCTTTTATGCGGCCCTGGGCGAACGGCTGGCCGACCGCCGCAAGTATCACTCCGCCGAACGCGCCTTCCTCCTCGGCGCAGCCGCCGACTCCACCCGCGCCGACGCTCCCATCGGACTGGGAATGCTCTACATGCAAGTTGGCCGCGAGACCGAGGCCAAGAGCCTCTTCGACACCGCCTTCGCCGCCGACCCCTTCAATGTCCGGGCCAATAACATGATCGAGGTCCTGCGGCACATGGCCCCCTATACCAACGTCGAGTCCAAACACTACAGCGTACTGATCGACCCGACCCAGGATGAGCTGCTGGGCCGGTACATGTCGCGCTACCTCGAATCGATCTACGCGAACCTGACCTCGCGATTCGGCTACATCCCCCCGAGCAAGACCAAGATCGAGATCCTCAAGGACCACAAGTGGTTCAGCGCCGGACGATCGGTCTGCCGTTCGTCCCCACGGTCGGGGCCTGCACTGGTCGGGTCGTCGCTCTGGCCAGCCCCCGGGCTACCCGCGTCCCCTTCAACTGGGCCCGCGTGCTCACCCACGAGGTCACTCACGTCATCACCTTGCAACAGACCGAGTTCAATATCCCCCACTGGTATACCGAGGCCCTGGCCGTCGAGAGCGAGGGATTCCCGCGACCCCAGGAATGGAACAAGATGCTCCTGGTGCGCGTACCGACCCGCAAGCTCCTGAACCTCGACACCATCAACCTGGGATTCATCCGCCCCAAGGAGCCGGAAGATCGCCAGTTGGCCTATTGCCAGGCGCAGCTTTATGCTCATTACATGCTCAAGCGATTTGGCGACGACGCGTTGATCAAGTTGCTCATGGCCTACCGTCGAGGACGCACGACCGACCGCGCGATCACCGAATGCTTCCACGTCGAGAAAGCCGACTTCGAGAAGGGCTACCTGTCTTTCCTCGACGAGGTGGTCAAGACGATCCGCACCCGGGTCAACGAAGAGCAACCGGTCAAATTCTCGCAGCTCGAGCGTCAGCTCAAGGAGAAGCCGGAGGATCCCGACCTGAACGCGCGGATGGCCTACGAGTACTTCGCGCGCCGCAGCTACTCGGAAGCGCGACCGTTCGCCGACAAGGCGCTGGAATTGAAGCCGCACCATCCGCTGGCCAGCTACGTCAAGGCCCGGCTTCTCCAGTCGATCGGTGAGAACGAAGGGGCGCTCGCGGCGCTCGAGGCCGCGCACGACCCCAAGAAGCCCAACGAGCGGGTGATCGACCTCCTGGCCGAATTGAAGATGAAGGCCGGTCAGCTCGACGAAGCGGAGAAGCTCTACGAGCTAGCACGGAAGGACGACCCCTACCACAGCAAGTGGATCGCTGGCCTGGCCGCGTCCACATCCGCCAGAAGCGCAAGGACGCCCTGCTCGACGACCTGGCGATGCTCGCCGCCAATGACGCCGACGACCTCGCGGTGCGCAAGGCTCTGGCCGAACGCCACCTGGCGGAGGGACACGCCGCCGCCGCCGCCAAATGGGCCAATGAGTGCCTTTACATCGACGTCTACGATCCGACCGTGCATGTCTTGCTGGCCGACGCCCAGGCCGCCGGCAATAAGTTCGCCGACGCCATCGAGGAATATGACACCGCCCTGGAGCTGAAGATCAAGAAGCCCAACGACGTGAAAGTCAAGCTGGCCAAAGCCCAACTGGGCAGGGGCGACCGGGATGCCGCCAGGGCCACGCTTGAGGGCATCCTCAAGGTAGACCCCGAGCATCCCGAGGCCAAGGCGCTCCTGAAGGAGATCAAATCCGACAAGGTCAGGTAGTGCTTCCCATCACGGCTGCGCAGAGTCCTTGTCATGCCTTCGCTCAATGAATATGAAGCGAAACGAATCCGGATGATCCTCCAGGACCTGGAACGGACGACGCGAGGCAAGGGCCAAGGGCCGATGCTGCGGCTGGAGCGAGTCCCCGGCGCCAGTGCGGGGGTCGTCGTCCGGGGCCTGGCGACCCGGATGGGAATGATCCGGCTGGGCCTGGAGATCGTCCACCAGTCGCTCGAGGCCGAGACCTTGACCCTATTCGACGGGGTGCACCTCGCGGACCCTAATGCCGAATTAGAGAGAGAGGATCTCCGTGCGATCGAGGTTATCCTGGCCGACGAACCGTTGCTCCCGACCCAGCCGATCCGGCAGGAACCCGCACTCGTAGGGCTCGTGGCCTGCCTCCTGCCAACGGTGTTAATCGCCACGACGTTCCTGGTCGGGCTAGTTACAGTCGCATGGTGGTCGTGGCAACTGCTCCGATCGTTGATGGGGGGTTGAAGGTTCGATAACGAGGAGTCGAAGATGCGGGGTTCGATTCTGCTGTGGGCGGTCGTCTCCTTCGCCACGATGGGCTTCGATGCGATTGGGGCCGACCCAAGCAAGATCGTAGCCGACGACGGAGGTCAGAAGCCCGTCGCGCCACCCAACGTCGTCCTGATCATTGCCGACGACATGGCCTGGACCGACTACGGCTTCATGGGGCATCCCCAGATCCGCACGCCCCGGCTCGATCGGCTGGCGAGCCAGAGCCTTTTGTTCCGCCGCGGGTATGTGACGTCCAGCCTCTGCTCACCCAGCCTGGCGAGCATCCTCACGGGCCGGTATCCTCACCAGCACAAGATCACCAGCAACGACCCTCCCCTGCCCCCCGGAGTGGACGCGCGATTGGCCCAGCGGGACCCGGCATTTCTTCAGAGTCGCCAGGAGATGATCAAGTTGTTCGACGACATGCCGGCCATTCCGCGCCTGCTGGCCCCACAGGGGTACCTCAGCTTTCAGTCGGGCAAGTGGTGGGGTGGGTCCTACAAGCGGGGCGGGTTCACCAACGGAATGACGAACGGCGACCCCGATCGCGGCGGCCGGCACGGCGACGCCGGCCTGGCGATCGGCCGTCGGGAGATGAAACCCCTGTCGCTTTTCATGGAGATGGCCCAGGGACGTAAGGTCCCGTTCTTCATCTGGTACGCGCCGATGATGCCTCACCAGCCGCACAATCCGCCCGAGCGGCTCCTCGCCCATTACCGCGATCAGACCCCGTCGCTGGAGGTCGCGAAATACTGGGCGATGTGCGAGTGGTTCGACGAGACCTGCGGGCAGTTGTTCGACTTCCTCGACGCCCAGCAGCTCGCCGACAACACGCTCGTGATCTTCCTGGCCGACAATGGCTGGATCCAGGACCCGCAGGCGGACCGGTATGCGCCCCGGTCGAAGCAGTCGCCGAACGAGGGTGGGCTCCGGACCCCGATCCTGGTCCGATGGCCCGGCAAGGTCACGCCCCGGACCTGCGACATTCCCGTCAGCGCGATCGACATCGCGCCCACGGTCCTCAAGGCGGCAGGACTCGAGCCCTCGGCCGGCACCGAGGGCATCAACCTTCTCGACGACAAAGCCGTCTCCGGCCGACAGGCGATCTTTGGCGAGATCTTCACCCATAATGCGGTGAATATCCACGATCCCGCCTCGAGTCTTCGGTATCGCTGGACCGTCGCGGGTGACTGGAAGCTGATCGTCCCCGACCGCCGCCACGTCCCTGATGGCCTCGTCGAACTCTATGACGTGGCTCACGATCCGGGTGAGACCCGCAATCTCGCAACGGAACAACCACAGAAGGTCTCCGACCTGCTGGCGCGGCTGAATTCATGGTGGTTGGCAGGTCCGTAATGACGGTCATGGGCTCCAGGACCCCCTCGAGTGTCGCTGGGGGCAAGCTGGCTGTACCGGCGCCGACCCAGGTCCCCCCAATCCCCTCAATCCTCGACGGTGAAGCGGGAAGCAGTCCCAGCGCGGCGGCTTAACTTGGTATTTGAATCGCGGCGTAGGCCGCTTTAAGGACGACGCTCCAATTGCGCGTTTTTCGATTGCGCTTTTGTCGGCAGGATCGTGATAATGACCGTGTATGGCGAATCCGGCATTGCGGCCTGGAGACACCACGGAGCGTGCTCCAAGCCGGCGCCATTGCGATCGAGGCGCGTCACAATCATGCGGAACCGGAAACGGGATGAAGGGGCGAGCAGTCCGGTGGTGATGAATCTCGAACGGACAAGGTTCCACCAGCCACGCCGCGGTGGATGAGGAAGCTGTCGAACGATCGCGAAGGCGTTCACCTTCGCACCATTTCTCCAGGAGACTCTCCATGTCATCTCAGCCGAAGAAAGTGCAACTCGCAGGGAGTCATCGCCCTGCCATGCCGAAGTCCAAGCGACTCGGTCCGGTGCATCCGGACGAACGAGTCGAGGTGACGGTCCGGCTCCGGCCGAGGGCGCCGCTCTCGGCGACCGTCCAGGCCACGACGATGGCGGCCAAATCACCGAAGAAGCGCCAGTACATGACCCGAGAGCAACTGGCCGATGCCCACGGTGCCACCGCCGAAGACATCGCCCGGGTCGAGGCGTTCGCCAAGGCCCACAAGCTGGTGGTCGTGGAAACGAGCGTGCCCCGGCGCAGCATGATCCTTTCAGGCCGCGCCGCTGACATCAGCACCGCGTTCGGCGTCACGCTGGAAGAGTATTCTCATGCCGCAGCGGGCACCTACCGAGGGCGTACGGGACCGATCATGATCCCGGCGGATCTCGAGAGCATCATGGTGGGCGTCTTCGGTCTGGACAATCGTCCCCAGGCGCGACCGCATTTCCGACTCCGCAAGTCTGCGCTACGGTCGAGAGCAACCGGCGGCGACCTGACCCAGTTCACCCCGCCCCAGATTTCTCAGCTCTACGACTTCCCCACAAACGTGGACGGGTCCGGGCAGTGCATCGCGATCATCGAGCTGGGTGGCGGGTTTTCCACAGCCGACCTGGAGACGTACTTCTCTTCGCTCGGGCTGCCCATGCCCAGCGTGTCGAGCGTGTCGGTCGACCACGGCAAGAACCAGCCAACCAACGATCCCAACGGGCCCGATGGCGAGGTGATGCTCGACATCGAGGTCGCCGCCGCTGTCGTGCCCAAGGCGAAGATCGTCGTCTATTTCACCCCGAATACCGACCAGGGGTTCCTGGACGCGATCACCAAAGCCATCCACGACACGGTTAACAAGCCCTCGGTGATCTCGATCAGTTGGGGCGGGGCCGAGTCCAACTGGACGGAACAGGCCATGCAGCAGTTCGATCAGGCGTTCCAGGCCGCCGCCGCCATGGGCATTACCGTCTGCGTCGCCGCCGGGGACAATGGATCCAGCGACGGAGTCGATGACGGTGCGGCCCATGTCGATTTCCCCGCCTCGAGCCCGAACGTGCTGGCCTGCGGCGGTACGACGCTCAATGCCACGGCCTCGTCGATCGATAGCGAGGTCGTCTGGAACGATGGTGCCAACGGAGGCGCCACCGGTGGTGGAATCAGCGCCGAGTTTCCCCTGCCGGGCTATCAGCAAAACGCCGGCGTTCCACCCGCGTTCGGCACCGGCAAGGCCGGCCGTGGCCTGCCCGACGTCGCTGGCGATGCGGACCCGAACACCGGCTACACTGTCCGAGTCGACGGCGACGATACCGTGATCGGGGGGACCAGCGCCGTGGCCCCGTTGTGGGCCGGTCTGATCGCGCTGCTCAACCAATCGCTCGGACATCCCGTGGGGTTCCTCAACCCAATGCTCTATGACACGACCTCTCGGAATGGTGCCTTCCGAGATATCACCACCGGCAGCAACGGCGATTACTCCGCCAGCGCGGGCTGGGATCCCTGCTCCGGATGGGGCGTCGCCGATGGGGAGAAGCTGCTCCAGGCACTGTCTCAGTGAGAGGCGATCTGGAAAGGCATTTCTGAGTCCCGAGTGGGGCGGGATCGCAAAGCTCGGGGCGTGAGCCCCGAGTTCCGACGATCGAAATAATCTCCGCGCCCAGCCGCCCCAACGCCCAGTACCGCCGAGCGTTGGGGCGGTTGTCGTCTCGGGGCTCACGCCCAGAGCTATACGATTCCGTCTCTTCGAGACGTTCCGGATGGACGCCCACTTCTCCAGTGCACCCTTGACCTTCATCGAGGGATCGCGGTCTCGGGCATCATCAGCAGGACGCCCTCACGTTGCAGCAGTTGGAGGTGCTGGAGCGCCTCCTGGATCGCGGCGACGCGACGTGGGTCGAGGTGGCGAAGGTACGGCATCGCCAGATCCACCAGCGAGGCTGCCCCGCTCCGGTTCGGCGGGAATCCGGGCATGGCGATCCCAGGTGCGTCGTCCTTGGCCCCCGACGCATCTTCGATCAGTTGCTCGAGGAAGTTCTTGGGTGCGGGGACAATCCGGACGTCATAGTCGGTCAGCTTCGCCTCGCCGGCCACGTGGGCGATCGCGTCGCTGAGGCCACCGATCTTGTCAACCAGCCCGAGGTCCAGGGCCTGCCTGCCGGTAAAAACACGGCCGCCGGCCAGTTCGTCAAGCGGTTTCTTCAGCCGGCTTCCCCGGATCGACCGCACGTGGCCCTTGAATACGTCGTAGACCTCGTTCATCCAGGCCTGGACCCGCTGGCGTTCCGAATCCGTGAACGGTTCGCCGGAGGTCAGCAAGCCGGAGTTTTCGCCGCGCTTGTAGCTCTTGAACGTCACGCCGATCTTCTTCCACATATCGGTGGTGGCGAGCTTGCCGCCCACGACGCCGATCGAGGCGGTGATCGTGGTCTCATCGGCGAAAATCAGATCCGAAGCGCAGGCGACATAATAGCCGCCGCTTCCCGCGACGTCCCCCATGGAGACCACGAATGGCTTCTTGGCCTTCACGCGTTTGGTGGCGTCGAGGATGATCTCGCTGGCGACAGCCGACCCGCCCGGAGAATTCACCCGCAGGACGACCGCTTTGATGGAGGAATCCCGAGCCGCCTCATCGAGCGCCTTGCGGACCTTGGAGGCGGTCGCCGAAGTATCGCCGAGGAGCGAGGCTTGCCCGCCGCCGAGGGTGATCGGTCCCTCGACATGGACGATCCCAACCGCATTCTTGCCGGGCCCCTTCTTCTGGGCCTGGCCGAGGAGGTCGCCCCAGAGCTTGAACATCGCGAAGGGTGAGGAGAGGTCGAGGGTGGGTTGCGACTTCTGCCCGTACTTCTTGTCGAAGACGACGTCCTCACCGTACTTCAATTTTAACAGGGCTTCGAAGTCCTGCCGGTGCTCGACGGCGTCGATGAGCCCGGCCGTCCGTGCCTTCTCGGCGGTATATGGCCCGCCGTCGATCCACTTGCGCACATGGGCCGCTGCGACGCTCCGACCGCGCGCGATGAGCGCAATCGATGTCTCGAACATGCCGTCGAGCAACCAGTTCTGCATCGCCTCGGCCTCGGGACTCGGTCCGTCTCGGAGGAAGATCTCCGCGGCGCTCTTGTAGGACCCGCAGGTGAGGAACTCCGGCTTGACGCCGAGCTTGTCGAGCAGGCCGCGCAGGTAGGGCGACTCACCAAAGAGCCCGACGATCCAGAGGTCGGCGGTCGGGACCACGCTGAGCCGCGTGGCGCCGGAGAGCAACACGTATTCCCGCATCGACAGCGAGTCGGCGTGTGCGTAGATCTCCTTGCGTGCGGCCCGGACCTTCGCCATGGCCCCGCGCAGCTCCTCGGCCTGGCCCATCCCGACCGATCCCCCTTCGTGCAGGAACACCACGGCCTTGACGGTCGGGTCCTCCCCGGCCTTCTTGATCCGGTCGAGCAGCTCGCGCAGCGACGTGCCGCCGATCGCGCCGAAGGAGAACGTCTCATCAGGCGGCAGCTCCGTGACGTCCCCCGCCAGACGGAAGACCGCGATCTTCGGCTTGGGAGGAGCTGGCTTCGCACCCTCCTTCTCACCCTTGGCGGGGGTGCCCTTCGCCTGGCCGGGCGGCTCGTCCCCACGGACCGGAACCGCTGGCCACGCCGCCAGACCTGCCATCAGGCCCGCCGTTACCGCGAGTCGAAACGCCTTGCCCCGTCGCGCCGTCATGGATGCTCCTCCTGGTCTTCGGACTCGAGTTGAAATCACCGGCCGCCACACGCGCCCCGCCAGTATCACCGGCCGCACCGCCATGGGCGAAAGTCTCCGCCGCCATGGCGAAACCACATTACCCGTTGCCAGCCCTCCCGGCAACGACAAGTGTCGGAATTCGATGGGATCGGGACACCCCAATCGTTCCCATAATTCCCCCGGGTGGCTTATGATTGAGCTGGGGGAGGCACTCACGCTGCATGAGGATTCGCCAACGGAGCCCGATCATTATGTCCGATCTCAATTCCTTGATTCGAGAGTACTGTTCGATCTTGGAGCAGGAGCGCCAGCTCGAGGATCGCAAGGAGCAGCTCCGGGAAGCCATCAGGGCCGAGATGGATCGGCAGGAGCTCCGGTTCCTGCGCAGCCCGTCCGGCACCGCCCAGCGGGTCTCGCGGTTCAAGCTTCACCCCAGGAACGGGGCGGTGCTCGGTCTCCTGGGCAGCGAAGACATCCTGCCGTTCGCGAACTTCACGCCCGCGCGGGTCAAGGAGCTGCTCGTCCCCAAATACGGCCGAGAGACCCTGCTCCCCTTGTTCGATATCGAGAAGATCGAATTCCTCATGGTCAAGAGGAGGGCGGATCGCTACTGACCACGCGTGCACACCGCGATCGGCCAGTCCCACACCGGCTCATGAGAAGACGGTACAACTTCCTATTCCACAACTCTGGAGATCATCAACCACTAACCGGCGGTCCAGGTCTGAACGGAAGTTGACGCACAAGTCAAAGTGCGCGAGAACGGCTTTCGCGTGGGGTTGCACCGGCGCCGAAGCCGATGGGTCCGCTTCTCTTCCGTTGCGGCTTCGCGATCTCGGAGAAGATCTCCAGAAAGCCGGATTCTCCGGCCCGTACTGTGGGTTGAGCCGGCCTCCGCGCCGGAACCCACCGATGCAAAGCCCACTCAACTGGTGGGTTGCGCCGAGCGAAACACATCACCACCGCACCGTCTGGGGGCGGTGGCTTTGACCCCTTCCGAGAGTCCCGACTCGGGACCGGCGGGACGTCCGGATCCGGCGTGGGTTCTGGGCTGGGCCGGCTGTGAGCAGGGCCGGACTTGCCGAGAATTGTGGCACAAAGTGGCACTCGGTGATCACTTTTGGCCGCGGCGCCCTCTCCGATCCCCATGGCCCCCAGCGAGTTCGGGCCGAGTCCCCAAATCGCTGTGCCGGGCCCGGCCGCACGCGGCACAGCCCCGTGGCTCGCAGCCATAGTTTCCGGTCGGTGACGGTCACACATGGTCTCTATTATTCAGTATACCGCAGGTTTGATGATCCGTTAATGCACCTATCGCGGATTCCGGGGCGATTCGCTCCGGAACTCTGGACCACAGAGGGAGATAAAAAAATCCAAAAATTCGGAAGACTGGGTTACGAGAACGACCAAATTGGCCCGAACTGAGGGGGAAGAGGCGCGGGTCGGATCGTCGCACTCCCCAGGTATCCCGCACCCGCCGCGCTGTGATCGGTGGTGTTCGACGAAGAGTCTCGAAATCGGCCTTCGTGTTCCAGCACCGGCATCTGATCGTGACGCGCCCCGAGAACCTCACCGAGTCGCAGCGCGACGACCTGAGACGGATGCTGGAGCACCTACCCGAGTTGGTGACCCTGCGGCGGTTTGCCGAGCGGATCTACTGGCTCTTCGACACGCCCAAGGACTACCACCAGGCGAGCTGCCGCCGGGCTGTGATTGTCCGCGATCCGGCCTTTCGGGCCGTGCCCGAATTGAACCAAGCCTTGGAGCAATTGAGTCACGAGAAGGTCCCCAAGATCATGGCCTACCTGAACAACCCGGTGAGCCAGCGGGTGCGGACCAACAACCATGTGGAGCGGACCAACCGGATGGTTCGGTTCTGGGAGAAGGTGAAGTATAAGTGGGGGCGGAGAAAGACCCTGGTCCGCTTCGTGGTGTTGCGGCTGGATGACATCTGGAGCCATTGGGTGACGCCCGAGGCCAGGCCATCGAAATCTCCCAAGGTTGGCCAACGCCGCGAAGCGCAAGCCCAACCGTGCAAGAACCTCGTCGAGTCGCGTGAGAATGTGGTGGCGTTCAGCGAGAAGTGTCGGATTTGCCATCGAGCAAGATAGGCTGGGGATGGACACGCTGGCGAGCAAGACGTCGGAGGTGGTGCGTAAAGAGATCTGGATGAACCGTTGAGATATCACCTGATCCGGGCCTTGACGGTGAGGGCGTCCTTGGCCCACAAGCATGGACCGTGGCGGCTTTCTTTCAAGGGAGCGTTGCAGAAGGACGGTCCAGGCGTTCGGGTCGGGCTTGCGGGCCCCGTCGTCTCCGGGGGCGGCCGTGGTTGTGTCCGGAGGACCGACAAGGTGCCGGCGTTCGAGTCGGACGGGCACAGGAACACCGACACCCGCTACCCGGTAACTGTCGAGTTGGTGTAGTAGCCGTAACTGTTCGGCATATTGTTTCCGAGCGAGAAGTTGATCGTATTGTACATCGCGGCCTGCTCGATCTGGCTGAGCATCATGGCGTGACCGCTCCAAGCGTCCCAATTGTAGCCAGTCGCCGGATGACCCGGAATGCTATATTGGGCAACACCGAGCGGGAAAGTGCCGACGGCCGAAAGGTAGTTGTGCATCCCCAGGCCGATCTGCGTGAGGTTGTTGGTGCACTGGGCTCGACGCGCCGCCTCGCGGGCCGCTTGGACCGCGGGCAACAGCAAGGCAATCAAGACGGCGATGATGGCAATCACGACCAAGAGCTCGATCAACGTGAATCCCTGGCGCCGCTTCGGCACGTTCGCTCCGGACATTCGATACTCCATGGATCGCGGAGTGATGAGGTTCATCTCCGACTGGTCAAGAAATCGCTGCATCATTGGTAAACTCACATACTCCGTTATTTTTCCATAAAATCGACTGGGATGATGACCCTTCCCGGGTGACGATCCTCTACCTCGCCGAAACGGATTCACTGAATCGCCGTTCGGGTCGGCTCGAGATCGATCGCCCTGAGAAATGAGGTCGTTCAGGTTCTGGATTGTGAACGCCTCTCCATGGCGATGTCGGCACGCCTCCGGCACCACGAACGTCCGGGCGGAACCGTGGAGTGCGGTCAACCGGAACTCGGGAGTCCCATCTTCACGTCACCCGGACCGGGGACGTGGTTGGTCTACTTGCCCACTCACTTTCGCCCCTCTTTCGCAGATCTGACGCCGCGGCGAAAACAGCGCCGTATCCGGGCGGATTCCGTGCTCCGTTCCCGACGAATCAGACTGGACCTGCCTGTAACCGTGGCATTTCCCAGGACAGCCGCGATATTTGCTGGAAGGTCCATCATATTTCACGGGAAAGTCCGGAAAAGCCGTGTGGGTCTCCGCCTGTTGAGCGAGCCGACGGCGGCACGCGCTTCCTCGGCGAGGGGCTGGGGCCGGGTTGATCTGGCTGGTTGTCCATCGAGCTCCCCTCAGATCCGGTTCGACGAACGGGTTTGTGGCAACGGAGCGAGGCCTTCGATCTCAGCCACCGCGCCGCCCCGTCGGGCGATTGGCATCTCCTAACTCGGCAGGCGTACACACTCAGGTTCGGGGTTGCGCAGCTCGCTCCGGGAACGCCGGAAAACCGGGCTTTTCCGGTTTTCCGGGTCCACCGGCGAAACCCGGCGGCTTTCCACAAATCCGGCGATGCGCTTACCCAGTGGGCGAAACGCAACATGGTGCCTGCGGAACGCCATCGGCGTTGGTGTGGCATCCCGCGTTTTGATATCCAGCATGCGGGCAGGTCCTGCTGGTCGGTATGAAAATTGAAGACTATAACTTATATTAATTCTATATATTCACAATCTTTTGGATTCACAGGACGGAGCCGGTGCCGACCAGGATCGGAACGCCTCGGTCTTTCCCGTCACCGATGGGCAGGCCGGGTGGCCGTTTCCGGAGCGGACTGGCTCAAGTCAGAGGATTGAGAGTTTCTCTTTAGGATCCTGACGAGGTAGAATCGAGTGAGGAGGGGGGTAGTCGCATGAGCAAAAAGTTCGGCGGGAACCGCCCGTCGGATCCGATGACGCCCGAATTCGATGGGGAGGCCGAGGGTGCCGACCGCAGGTTCTCCCGGTCCTGGTCGGGGGTGCCGGGTCTGGTCGCGTTGATCGTGAGCGGCGTGGTCTTGTTCCTGGTGTGGCTGGGCCTGTGGGAGCGGAACCATCCGGCGGCGGCCGCGGCGCGGGGCATGCGGAAGGCGGAAGTGGCGGGGCGACTGAAGGCGATCCATGAGCTGGAGCGCCTCGGGGCCGAGGACCCCGAAGTCGCGATCCCCGCGCTGATCACGGGCCTATCGGATTCGCACGTAGGGGTCCGGACCGCAGCGGTCGGGGCCCTGGTGACGGTCGTCAACAATGCCGCGAGGACGGAATTGGGTGGGGTCGAGGTCCGTGATGCGCTCAAGGCCCTGCTCGAGTGCCTGAAGGATCCCGAGCCGGGAGTGCGCATCGTAGCGGCGCAAGCGCTCTGGATGATCGTCGTAGCGTGGCAGGGCCCGATACGCGTGATGGACATCGCTGCGATCGACGACGCTCTGGAACAGGTTGCCGCCGATCCCGACGCGGGAGTCCGGCTGGCGGCCATCTGCGGGCTCGGGGTGATCGGCCCGAGGATCTCCAGCGAAGCGCCGCCGGCGCTGATCGCCGCCCTGGAGGACGAGTCGGAGAAGAATCGAAAGGTGGCCGGGGAATACCTCGCTCGTTTCCCTCGTGAGATCATCCGGTTGATCCCCTCGCTGGTCAAATCCCTGGAGCAAGCCCGACCGGAGTTTCGCACGGGCTACGCAGGGCTCCTGGGAGAGATCCGGCCGCCTGCCTTCTCGGCAGACGCCGTCCCGGCTCTCGAGGCGGCCCTGGGCAGCCGCGATGCGGAGGTCCGATACAAGGCCGCGGCGGCGCTGGGGGCTTTCGGGAGTGCGGCCAGCAAGACCGTGCCTGCCTTGCTGGCGATGCTGAAGGCCGAAGAGGGGGTCGATCGCGTTGGCCCAACGACGACTCCGGCACCGGCCTGGGACCCGTTGATCGCCGTGATCGGGGCGCTGGGCCGGTCTGGCGCCCGCGTCACCTCGAGCCGAGGAAGCGGTCACCGCAGTGTTGAAGCTCGTGCGGTCCGGCGACCCCGGTCGCCGCGCCGCGGCGATCGCCGCTCTGGTGGACTTCCGACCGGATGAGGCCGTGCGGGCCGCTGTGACGAACTCGATCCAGGATCGCGATGAGTCCGTCCGGGTGGCCTCCATCCGCGTCCTCGGCGACATCGGCCTGAAATCGCCGATCGCCGCGCCGAAGGTCCTTGCGGCAGCCCTGGATGATGAATCCCCGGACGTGCGGGCCGGCGCAGCCGGGGCCCTGGCCCACGTCGGGCTGGGGATCGACTCGTTCATCCCGGCGATGGTGCGGCATGCCGAGAAAGACCCCCAGGCGCGCGTCCGCGAGGCTTGCGTGGTGGCTCTCCAAGAACTCGGACCGCCCGCGATCACGACGGCGGCCGTTCCGCACCTGATCGCCGCCTTGGATAGCCGGGTCGCCAACGTGCGTATTGCAGCGGCCATCGTCCTCGAGCGCCTGGGCCCGCCGGCGCAGGCGGCCATCCCCGCGCTGATCCGGGCCATCCGGGAGCCCGCCGCTACCACCGAGGGGCCACTTCAGGCACAGGTCCGAGCGAGGGGCCTCGATCCGATGACTGCCCAGATCCCGGGGACCCACCTCATTTCCAGCCCGAGGAAGGATCGCCGGGCGGACCAGCAGTACTGGACCATCGAGGCGCTGGGACGCCTGGCGCCAGGCAGCGCGATGGTCCGGGAGTCCGTCGCAGTCTTGCTTGAGGTCTTGAAGCCCGAGGAGAGCGACGTGAGCACCGCGGCCCTCGCCGCGCTGAGCGAGATTGGCCGCGACGCCGCGCCGGCTGTCCCCGCGCTCCTCCAGGCACTCAGGCAAGCCATCGCCGATCGAAAAGCCTGGCTGGCCGTGTGGAGCGCCGCGACTCTCGGCCGGGTCGCCCCCGACGATCCGTCCTCCCGCGAGGCGCTCGTGTTCCTCCTGGGATTCTTGAGAAACGCTCCGGGCAACGGTTTCCTCCGCTTCAAGGCCGCGGAAGCCCTGGGCGATTTCGGTCCCGCCGCGGCAGAGGCTGTCCCCAGCCTGATCGAGCTCCTGACACAAGGGCCCCTGCTCGCGCGAATTCCAGCCGCCAAGGCCCTGGGCCAGATCGCGCCGGGTACCCCTCAGGATGACCGAGCCATCGCTGCCCTGGTCGAGTCGCTCGGCATGGGTCCCGATTTACAAGGTACCCCCGAAATCATTGAGGCGCTCTCCCGGTTTGGTCAGAAAGCCGCCGTCGCGAGCCCTCGCCTCAAGGAATTGGAGCTGGCGCCGAATAGGGAAGTGAGAATCGCCGCAGAGAAGGCGCTCGCCGCCCTCAAGGTGAATCCATGATGAGCCGATCCCAACCTTCGTCGCTCCCCGAGATCCCTGATCGCCGCCAGTCCCTGCGTTCGTGATTGGTTGTGTGAATTCACCGCTCCTCGAACCCCGGCGGGCCCCCAGATCGTGTCTTCCTCTCCCCAGAACGGTCTCGGCATGCGACTCTTCAGCCTCTCCCTGGTGATCCTGTTGCTCGGACTGACCGTACGGCTGGGTCCCGCGACCGTTCCCACTGTGCCCATCGGCGCGACCAGCCCTGACGCGGACGAGCGTTGGTACTCGCCCCTCCCAGAGGATTTCCGCCCACTCTACGACCAGGACACAGCCAACGTCGAGAAACAGACGTGGGAACAATACTGGAGTTGGGTGAAGGTCTTCTACGAAGGGAACCTCATCTCCGCCGGTTGGACCGATCGGTCGAAAGGGCTCGTGACCGTCGTCAAACTGGAGTTGGAACAGAAGAAACTTCGCTCAATCATCAATGAATTGGGGAAAGAGATCGGCGCCGAGTGGTCCAAGGATGGCACGGTCCGCAAGGTCAGTTCGGCCGACCTGCTAGCCTGGGGAAAAATGCTCGAAAAGGCCAAGGCCAAAGACGACGGCAGCGGCAGTGAGCTTCAGCGCGCCATCGCCTCGATCCGGGACCAACATCGCAAGAAGTGGGGCGGCGGGTAGCCGATCTCCGGACGAGCCCTTTCCACGATTCGTGCGCCCCAGTTCGCCTGTTGATTCTCGTCCTGACATCTGTCATTGTGGGGGCGTGGGGTGCGAGCCATCCGATGTCCACGCAGACGGGGGAATTCCACCATGAGCGATTTGATGCGGCGTCAGGGATGGATCTTGATCGTTCTGGCGGCATGGGTCGCGCCGGTACTGGCTCAGGACCAGACGAACAAAGAGGAAGACCCCGCTTCACAGACGCCGGTCACGAAGCTGATCCGGGGCCGAGTAGTGGACGAGGCCGGTAAGCCGGTGGCGGGGATCACCGTGTCGAGGTACTGGTATCGGAGGGATGAGGAACCCGTCCGTGCTGCCGCGGATATCGTCAAGACGGACGATCATGGCGATTTTCGGGTCGAGCTGACCTTTTATTACGGGCGATCACATTCCCTGTATGCTTTGGACGCTGACCGAAGGATTGGGGGTCTCGTCGTCGCCAGCCCGAAGTCTCCCGACGCGCCGGTCACGATCAAGGCGGGTCCCCTCGTTCACGTCCACGGCAAGTACACCTGCAAGGAGCTGGCGAAACCCGTGGGCTGGACGAACAGCATGTTTTTCTCGATGCCCGACAATACAAGATTCTCCGAACATGCGTCGAAAAAATCGGAGTTCTCGGTGTTGCTGCCCCCGGGCCGCTATCGCCTTCAGGGATACGGCCAGTCCAGCGTCGTCGAGCAGATTCGCCGAGACCTGACGCTGACGCCTGACAAGCTCGATCTCGACCTTGGTGAAATCGACCTCGCCGCCTCCGCGGTCGCGAAACTAAAGGGGAAGCCGGCACCATCCCTGCACCCGACCGACTGCGCGTGGGGTGAACAAGAATGTTCAGATCGCGGATTACAAAGGGAAATGGGTCGTGCTCGAATTCTGGGGCCACTGGTGTGGTCCGTGCATCGCTCGGGCGATTCCCGAGATGATGGCGATCAACGACGACCATCAGGACGAGCGCGACAAGTTCGTCGTGTTGAGCGTGCACGCGCCCGACGGCAAGAGCTTTGAGGAGCTGGACGAGAAGCTGAAACCGATCATCAGGGACACCTGGGGCGGCCGGATGATGCCGTTCCCGATCCTGCTCGACGCGGATGGCACGATCCGGGACACCTTCGGCGTCCAGCACTGGCCGACGACCCTCCTCTTTGACCCCGAGGGGAAGCTCGTCGACGAGGTCCAGCCGCAGGAATTCGCAGCGAAGCTCAAGCCGGTCCCGCTGGCGATCGCGCTGCCGCGCCAGCTCGATCGCGATGTGACCGTGAACTTCGATGGGACGCTCGAAATGGCGCTGAAGTATCTGAGCTTCATGTCGCATAAGGACTTCGAGCTCGATCAAGAAGCACTCAGCCCTCTCGGTATCAACGGCAAGACCAAGGTCCCTCTCACTATCTCAGGGCGAATCTCGCTCCGCAGCGCCCTGGATCTGCTGCTCGATCCCCTCAACCTGACCTACAAGTTCGGGCCAAAGGGATACGTCATCACGAGCAGGTCTGCCACGGATTCGCGTTCTCCGGCGACGCTCACTGCTCCGCAAATGCGTTGTGCCGAACGGATCGAGCGGACGCTGAGGGAGTCGAAGTTCACCTACGACTTCGACAAAACGCCGCTGGCGAAGGTCGCGGCGTTCTTCGAGCGGGAGAGCAGCGAGAACGTCGTGCTCGACCCGCGTGGGCGGATGAACGGAAGGATCGACCCCGCGACACCGATCACCGGCTCGGGCCACGACGTTCCCATGGGCGAGGCCCTCGGGAGGTTGGTCGGACCGCTGGGCCTGCGCATCGCGGTGCGCGACGAGGTGATTGTCCTCGAGGCGACATCGGTTTCCTCCGTGAACGGCTCCGCCCCGGCGGCGCCCGGCGCGAAGGACGGGGACAAGGTCTTCGTGGGCTATCTCTTCGGCCAGTCGAGCAACATCGACTTCCGCCTCTATACCCACCTCTGCCACGCATTCCTGGTAGCCGATGGCGAGGGACACGTGCAGAAAGGACGTCGAGTGCCCAATCGCCAGCTCACCGACGACGCCCACAAGGCGGGCGTCCGGGTGATTCTCTCCCTCGGCGGCTGGGGGTGGGATAAGCAATTCGCCTCCATCGTTTCCAAGCCCGAGGCGGAAGAGCGCTATGCCCGGTCGGTGATGGAGATCGTGGACCAGTTCAACTACGACGGGATCGATTTCGACTGGGAGTATCCCGATACCAAGGAGGAAGTCGCCGGATTCGAGCGGCTGACGCGCCGCTTCCGCAAAGAACTCGATGAGCTGGGCCGGAAGAAAGGGCGGTCGATGCAAGTCACGATGGCTCTCTCGGCGAATCCCGGGACGATCCGATGGCTCGACAAGGCGTTCCTGCTCGAGACCATGGACTGGATCAACGTGATGACCTACGACTACACCGGGGACTGGACGAACTACGCCGGTCACCACTCGCCGCTGCACGCCTCGTCGAAACAGCCGGGCGGAAATCCGCGCTCTACCGAGTTGACCATGAAATACCTGGTGGAAGCCCGGGGCCTGCCCGCGAACCGGCTGGCCGTGGGCATTCCTCTATATGGTCGCGGCTTCAATGTCGCCGAGCCTTATGGGTCCACAAAGGGTGCGCCGAAGAGTCGCGTCCCGGGGGGTGACTACAGGAATATCCACAAACTCGCGAGCCAGGAGGGCTGGGTCCGCAAGTGGGACGACGAGACCAAGAACCCGTGGCTGATCTCCGCCAAGGGGCCAGTCGTCATCGGCTACGACGATGCCGAATCGGTGGCGATCAAGACGGACTGGGCCATGAAGCAAGGATTCCGCGGCGTCTTCTTCTGGCAAATCCACGCCGACCGCCTGACCGAGGGCACCCATCCGCTTCAGGAAGCCTCCCACAAAGAATGGGAAAGAGCGGCGCCGAAGAGCCAGTGAGTCGCAGTAGGACGGCGAGAGACTCGATGGCTCTGCGGCTCAACCGTCCAGGTCTCGATCCCACAACGGGTTCTGTCGATCGGGCGATGACTGTAGGAGTGGTTGCGTTGTCGAAAACGGGGGGGAGCCGAGAACTCTCGCGACCTCCGTTGCGTCTGGGCATCTCCAGTCGTCTGGAGGGACGTCCGGCCAGGGTGGCGGACAGGACGTTTGTCCCCGGACGTTCGAAGGGTGATCACCACCGTACCAGGCAAACACGTCTGCGGAGCACGCCAACATGTTTACGATCAGCTCAAAGATCAACTCGCCCGACGCTATCGCAAGCCCCCCAGAGGATGTCGCGAGTGGACACATCGGCCACCTCGCCCTTGCCTGATCTATTCATACGGAATCGCCTCGACGTTGTGCCGGGAATTCGATTCGACGGGAGACTGTCGCATCGAAACCGGGCGATCGGCCGGATTCAGCCTCGGTCTCCGCGAGTGGTCCCGGACTGGCGTGTTAGGCCCGTTTGCTCACGTCGTGGCAAGCCATCGCAAAACTCAGCAGATCGCCAAGACACAGGACAAAGTTGAAGAGTAAGTCGGCCCAGCCCATTTTACGCACTCCTGCATTGATGTGGCTACTGGAGAGGCGCGTGCCTCACGCTCGTGTCACGAATCTATGCTCAAAAGGGGTTGCCGCGTGCCACCAGAACTCAGGGTGTGTCTTCGGCGTGGACCAGGCAATCCCGCCCCAACTCGGCGAACGAGGCACAGCCGGTTAAACCGAGGGTGAGGTCGAGGTCGGCGATGAGGTTGAGGATGACGTCCCGGACGCCGTGCTCTCCCGCGACGGCCAGGCCGTAGGCATACGGCCTGCCCAGCAGGACGGATCGGGCTCCCAAGGCCATGGCCTTGAGGATGTCGGAGCCGCGGCGAATGCCACTGTCGAACAGGAGCGTGGTCTGGTTGCCGACCGCGTCGGCCACGCGCGGCAGGGCGTCGAGGGCTGCCAGCGCGCCGTCGACCTGCCGGCCGCCGTGGTTGGAGACGATCACACCCGAGGCACCGTGGTCGACGGCCTTACGTGCGTCGTCGGGATGGAGCACGCCCTTGATGAGGATCGGCAGCCGGGTCGCCTGGCGGAGGCGTTCCAGGTCGGACCAGGTGCGCGATGGGTCGGAGAAGACCTGGGCGAAGTACGCGAACGTGCGCGCCGGGTCCTGGCGCGGGTCGCCGCCAACTGCTCGGCAGAATATCGGATCGCTCAAGAAATTGGCCAGTCCGTCGCCGTGCACGAACGGGAGGTAAGCGTTGCGGAGGTCTCGCTCGCGCCAGCCCAGGAAGAAGGTATCGACCGTGACGACGACGGCGCCGAAGCCGGACCGCTCGGCTCGCTGCACGAGGCTGGCGGCCAGTTCGTCGTTCCCTGGCCAGTAGAGCTGGAACCATCGTGGGGCGTCTCCCATCACCTGGGCCACCTGTTCGATCGTGGTGGAGGACGCGGTGCTCACGATCATCGGGACCCCGAGCGCGGCGGCCGCCCGCGCCACGGCCAGGTCGGCCTCCTTGTGGAGGATCGACAGCACGCCGATCGGAGCCAGCAAGATCGGCGCAGGCAGCCGTTGTCCCAGGATCTCCACGCCGAGATCCCGATTGGACACGTCGCGGAGGAATCTCGGGACGAGCCGCCAGCGGCGAAAGGCCTCGAGGTTGCGCGCGCACGGTCTCTTCCGAACCGGCCCCCCCGGCGACGTAGTCGAATGCCTCAACGCTCAGCGCGGACTTCGCCTCGTTCTCCAGCTCTTCGACCGATACCGGCTGCTCGGTTCGCTTGCCCGCCAGCCCCGCCTGGTAGATCTCCATCTGCCGTCTCAGCCCCGGGGATCCGCCCGCGGTCGGATGCGTCATGGTCATCCCTCGTTTCGCTGCTCGAGGCCGTGATCGGCGTCAGTCCACGCGAACCGGCGGTGCGCCGATTCGCCGAACGTCAGGTACACTCAAGACATGATGGGATTGGTTCCCACGCCGGATCAAGACCATTGTGCGACCAGGCCCCGGCCCCTGATCCAGCCCGACGACAGGGTCGCGGCGCTTGAAAACGGCCCATGGTCCTGGAAAGATTGATTGGCGAGGCAATTCCTCACGCAGCCCTGACACGTGAGCATGGGCTTGAATGGCGATCGGCCCAGATGCACGGGACCACTTCCCATGAACGATACCCAGACGCACTTCGTCGCCGTCTGCCCCCACTGCTCGACGGCTTTGAAGATCCGCCGCGTGTTTGTCGGCCAGCAGGTGCAGTGCAAGCACTGCGAAAAGGCGTTCGTGGCCGAAGACGCGGGCCTTCCCGGCACGGTGGAGACCGGCGAGGCCGCCGCACATCCGGTCCAGACACCGTCGACCGGCGAACGGATCGTGGTGACATGTCCGACTTGCCAGACCACCTTGAGCGTCCGGCGAATCTATATCGGGCGCCAGGTCCGTTGCAAGCAATGCGACGACACGTTCCTCGTCTCGGATCCGACCCCAGGAGACTTGCCATCCCCAAGCACCCAGCCCGATCGGTTCGAAACCGATGGCCGACTCGAGTCGCTCCAGCTCGAGATCAGCCACCTCAACCAGGAGCTCAAGCTTGCGCCGACCAGCTCCAGGCCGAGATCGATCGGGCCAGGTCCGTCGAGGCCAAGCTTGACGAGCATTCGTCCGAGAACCAGCAACTCAAAGCCGCGAATGACCAGCTCCAGGGCGAGGTTGACCGGCTCGCTTCCGAGTGCCGTCGCATCCGCGACGAACACGACCAGCTACACAACCGTCACGAGCCGATCTCGACCGAGAACCAGCAATTCCTGGTAGAACTCGACCAGGTCAGGATCGAGAACAACCGTCTCGTCCACGAGCTCAAGAACGCGACGAACGAACTGGAAGCGATCCGCACTGACCTGGGCGGGATCGCCTCGGCGGAGGTCCAACCCCTCGCAGAGGAACGCGCCGTGTTGACCGCCGAGGGCGACCGGCTCCGCGGCCAGATCCAGGTCATGCAGGACGAACTGACGGCTCGCGATCGCACTCTTGGCGAACGGGAGCGACAGTGGAGCGCCGACCTCAGCGCCGCTCGTATCGAGGCCGAGCGGATTGCGGCCTTGCTCCGGCAGCACGAACAGGACCTGGACTCAGCCCACGCCGAGCACGACCGACTGGCCATGGACCGACAACGTGTCCTGGATGAGACCGACCAACTCCGGGCCGCGCTCGCCGAGCGCGAGCAGGTCATCCAGGGTGAAGGCGATCGGCTGCGTGGTGAGACGGATCAGCTCCGGATCGAGGGGGATCAACTCCGAGACGAGGTCGAAAGCCTCCGCCGAGACCTGGCTGACGCGGAACAGGGCCGCCGAGAAGGGATCGCCCACATCGAGGCCCACCTCGCCGAGTTGGCGGAGAAACACCGGCAGCTTCACGAACAACATGAAGCCGCCGAACTGTCGTGCAAGGAACACCAGGAACGTAACCAGGAGCTTCGCGCGGATCTCGATCGGCTCCAATCCTCGTCGCCGACCCCGGAATCAAACGAGGGGCTACCAGCCGCCCGTGCCGAGATCGAGTTCTTGAAGCAAAAGCTCATCGCGTCCGAGCGAATTCAGCACGAGATGGCGGAGATCCTGGCGGGGATCGGAATCCGCTACCGAGAGGTTTGAGTGCCAGTCATCGGGACCTTGAGGTGCACAGGCGAAGAGGGTCGCTCGAACAACGGGAGGTGTCGTGAGTCCCACCCAGGGTGTCAGCCCTCTCGGCCGCAGTCCGAGGCCCCCTGCATCGCCGGGAATCGAGCGCTGGCAACCGAAGGCGGATGCCCGAACCACTCATACGATTGGGCCCTGGTTGGCCTCACTTCCCGAGCGAACGAACTCCTCGGAAGAGTTCGGCGTCTATCCGCCGCCGCGGGCCGACTTCATTCTTGAAATCGAAACCCAATCGTGGAAAGATCGAAAGATGCGGCACGTCTTCACACGGTAATCATAATCGATACGAGATTTGATGGTGGTTAGACTTGATGCAGGGGAACTTGCTTGCATGAACGCGACTCAGACTCACTTCGTCACCGTTTGTCCTAACTGCTCGACCGGCTTGAAGGTTCGGCGCGTTTACCTTGGCCAACAGGTCGTCTGCAAGCAATGCAGCGAGACGTTCCTGGGCGAGGAGGGGAACGGACAGAGCACGATAGGCTTTGGGGAGGGCGGCGCCGGCGCACCGTTCCCGACTTCCCCCCACGAGGAACGTATTCTCGTGAACTGTCCGAGCTGTCAGGCCGCTCTGAAGGTCCGTCGCCGTTACGTCGGAAACCATGTGATCTGCAAGGAATGCGAGCGGACCTTTCTCGTCTCGCCTCCCGAGGATACTTCGGCAGATTCCAACGGCGTCGGGCCTCGAAGCACTCCGTCGACAGACCTCCATCATCGCAACGGAGAGTGCGAGCAACCCGGGACGGGGGTCGCATCCGAGACGATCCATCTTGAGTACGAACGGCTATTGGCCGAAAATCAACGTCATCACGCCGAGCACGAACAACTTCAGTTCGCCCACCGGGAGCTCCAGACCGACCTCGCTCGAATCGTCTGCGAGAATCAGCAGACTCTCACAGAATACGACGAGCTACAGGTCGAGCACGGCCGGATGAAGATCTCTTCCGAGCGTATCCAGGGGCAACTCAACCGTACCACGAGCGAGCTGGAGTCGATCCGCGCCGAACTGGGCGGACTCGCGCCGGCCAAGGTTCGATCCTTGGCGGACGAATGTTCCTCACTGCACGCCGAGGTCGAGCGGCGCCGAAATGAACTCGAAACCCTCCGCAATGAACAGTCTGCCGCCGATCGTGCGGTCGCCGTGCGGGAGCACCAACGGAACGCCGATCTCGAAGCCGCCCGCGCCGAAATCGACCGGCTCGCCGGGCTACTCCTGCAACGCGATACGGATCGCGACGCGGCGATTGCCGAAAAAGATCGTCTGGAAATCGACCGACAAGAGGCCGTGCTCGAGGTCGAGCGGCTTCGGACGACGCTCGACGAGCCGCGCGTCGGTCATCCAGGACGAGAACGTTCAACTCCGAGCCGAGGCGGATCGGCTGCACGTCGAGGAGGGGCGACTCCGCTCGGAGATTGAGGAACTCCGCAGGGCCCTCGAGGAAACCGGACGAACTCAACGCGAGGAACGGTCCCAACTCGACGAGCAACTCCGAAAAGCCGGGGAGGAAGTGCAACATGCGGAGGCTCTCCGCGGCGAGTGCGATCAGCTCCGGGCTGAAGGCAATCAGCTCCGGGCCGAGAGCGATCGGCTCCGGTCAGGCGTCGAGGACCTCCAACAGGCCATCGAGCAGGCCCAGCGTAGCGACCGTGACGAACTGGCCCGCGTCGGAGCCGAACTGATCGCGCTCGCCGACCGGAACCGGGAGCTCCAGGACCGAAGCGCGGCAACCCAGCGGTTGTGCGAGGCGTACGAGGCTCGAAACCAGGGCCTCCTTCATGAGCTGTCCCAGCTCCAGGCCGACTCCACATCACCAATGGCCCCGGAGTCCTCGACGCGGATCGAGCCAACCGACCGGCCCCACGTAAAGTTAGCCGGGACGTGGGAAATCGCCGATTACGCCGACCCTTCGGCAGCTCAGCCTACCACTTCGGCCGCGCCGTGCTCGGCTTCTGCCCACGAACTCCAAACCGTACGTGTCGAGGTCGAACGCTTGAGGCGGCGGCTCGACGACTCCGAGCGTCTCCAGCGGGAAATGGCCGCCGTCCTCGGGGGGATTGGAATCCAGTTCCGTCAGGTTTGAGGTCCCGTCCCCCGATCTTGGGGTTCACGGAGTTCGAGCCGTTGGGTATGGTTCCGGTCCAGTCGTGCGCGAGAAGGAGGATCGCCCTCACCTTACGGAGACGGCCATGAAGAGGCATTTCATCACGGCTGCGGCCGTTCTCGGTCTCGGAGCCGTGACCATCGCAGTGGCTCAGCCGGGCCCCGACAGGTCTCAACCACCGTCGAGCCGAACCATCCCCCCGGGGGATCAAGCCTGCGACGGCGGCCAAGCCGACCGAGCCAGTCTGCATGCTCGCGTGGCCAAGCTCCGCGCCGAGGTGGAGCTCCTCCAGCTCCAACACGACGCGATCAAGGCAACGCTCTCCGACCGCCTCCAGGGAGTGGAGAAGGCGAACGCGGAGATCACGGGAGACCTCGATCAAACCCAGGTCGCCGCCTCTTACATGAGGATGGGAGCGGAGAGTGTCGGCAAAGCCGCCGAGTTCGACCAGAAGGCCCAGGCCGATCGCGCCGAGTTGCAGAAGGAACTGGAAAACGCGACGGCAAAGGCCAGCGAGAACCGGACGTCCCTCAACACCAAGAAGGAAGAATTCGTTCGGCTGACTACGGACTTGAACCGGAAGAAGATCGAGTTGGTGGAGCTCGAAGTCAAGCTGGACGGCTCGATGTGACTTCCCGAGAAGGAGTCAACGCACTCGCCCTTGCGTCCCACGCCGGCAAATCGCACTGGGTCCGGCCCTACGACCGGGACAGATGATACAACATGAATTCATATAATATATATATTTTCATCGGACGTTGCAGCCGCAGCCGGCGAACAGAGGAGGTCGGGGTCAGACCCAGAGGAGGTCGGACCAGGAGGTCGGGGTCAGACCACAGGAGGTCGGGGTCAGACCACGCAGGAGGTCGGAGGAGGTCGGGGTCAGACCAGGAGGAGGTCGGGGTCAGACCAGAGGAGGTCGGGGTCAGACCACAGAGGAGGTCGAGGTCAGACCACAGAGGAGGTCGGGGTCAGACCAGGTTTCGGGTTTTTTCAGAGTCGGCGCGAGAGAAAAAACCCGAAACCTGGTCTGACCCCAAAGCGCTCATGGTCTGACCCCAAAGCGCTCACAAAGCGCTGAAACCTGGTCTGACCCCAAAGCGCTGAAACCTGGTCTGACCCCAAAGCGCTGGTCTTGGTCTGACCCCAAAGCGCTGGTCTGACCCCAAAGCGCCCCCCAAAGCGCCCGGACCCCAAAGCGCCCGGGTTTTTTCAGAGTCGGCGCGAGAGAAAAAACCCGAAACCTGGTCTGACCCCAAAGCGCCTCTAAAGCGCCCTAAAGCGCGGACCCTAAAGCGCGAGAGAAAAAACCCGAAACCTGGTCTGACCCCAAAGCGCGGCCACCAAAGCGCAGCGCGCACCCCAAAGCGCGTGGTCTGACCCCAAAGCGCGCTCGGCCACCGACCTAGAGAACCCCGCGCCCCAACCGCAGAAACGCGAATGCACGCGGGCCCCTCCGGCTTGTGGAGCCGTGGCGGCTTGTCGGTTATAATGCCTCCTCATGAATCCGACATCCGCGATCATCGAACGCTTGAAAGCCCATGTGAATCGCCCGCGGCTCGTCGAGACGGCGCGACGGCTCGTCGAGGTACCGAGTCCTACCGGCGATGCAGGGGCGGCGAGCGACCGCCTGGCGGAGATCCTCGCGGCCGACGGTTTCAAGGTGCAGAGGATCGACGCCGGTCATCCCATCGCGCCGGCCGTCTCGATCCGTCTCGAGACCGGACGGTCGGGGCCAACGCTCCAATTTGACGGACATCTCGATACCGTGCATCTGCCATTCATCCCGCCGAAGGTCGGGGAAGGCCGGATCACCGGCAGCGGCGCGTCGGACATGAAAGCGGGGATCGCCGCCGCGGTGGAGGCCGTCCGCGCGCTCCGCGACGCCGGGGCGCTGGAGGCCGGCTCGGTCCTACTCACAGCGCACGACTTGCACGAAGCCGCCCTGGGGCGACGGCCGACAGCTCGACCGGATGATCCGCGACGGCCATAAGGGCGACGCCGTGTTGATTCCCGAGCCGCTCCGCGACGTGCTGCCGATCGCCGGTCGGGGCAACGCCACCTGGAGGCTGGAAATCCACCGCGGCGGGCCGCCGGTCCACGAGGTCATGCGGCCTGCCCGGCGAGCCCAGCGTGATCGCCGCCGCCGCCGAAGTGGTCGCTCGCCTCGGCCGGCTCGACGACGAGCTCCGTGCATCTCCTCATCCGGTCTGCGGGCCGGCGAGCGTCTTCATCGGTCAGGTCCACTCGGGCGAGATTTACAACCAGTATCCCCAGGTGGCGTGGCTGGAAGGGACCCGTCGCTGGCTGCCGGGGACCGATCCGGTCGCCGTCGAGCGCGACTTCCGCGATCGGATCGACCGGCTCGCCGCGGAGACCCGGACCGCCGTCGACGTCCGCTGGATGCTGATCCGCGACGCCTTCGCACTCGACCCGGCCGACCCGTTGGTTGCCGTATTCCAGCGCTGCTACGAGACCATCTCGGGCACACCCCTGCCGACCGGCCCCAAGCCGTTCGTCGACGATGGCAATAGCTTCAGCGCGCTCGGAGGCATCCCGGCTATCACCCACGGACCCTGCGCCGGGGGGCAGCACACCGTCTCCGAATGGGTCGAGATCGACGACCTCGTCCGCGTCGCCCTGCTCTACGCGGCTACCGCGGTGGGATTCTGCACGCCGTAAACACGAATCAGAAGAAGATTTGGAACACGAAATACACGAAAGCCACGAAAGGGAATACGAAGAAGGATCTAAACTTGGGTCTGATTCTTAGATATTTTCCGTGTTTCTATTTTTCGTGTATTTCGTGTATTTCGTGTTCAAAATCTGACGGTGTCTTGTAGTGATCGAGGACCTGCGATGACGATGGCCATGACCCATGATTCTGTACGCCGTAAACACGAATCAGAAGAAGATTTGGAACACGAAATACACGAAAGCCACGAAAGGGAATACGAAGAAGGATCTAAACTTGGGTCTGATTCTTAGATATTTTCCGTGTTTCTATTTTTCGTGTATTTCGTGTATTTCGTGTTCAGAATCTGATGGTGTCTTGTAATGATCGAGGATCTGCGATGACGACGGCCATGACCCATGATTCTGCACGCCGTAAACACGAATCAGAAGAAGATTTGGAACACGAAATACACGAAAGACACGAAAGGGAATACGAAGAAGGATCTAAACTTGGGTCTGATTCTTAGATGTTTTCCGTGTTTCTATTTTTCGTGTATTTCCTGTATTTCGTGTTCAGAATCTCACGGTGTCTTGTAGTGATCGAGGACCTGCGATGACGACGGCCATGACCTATGCTTTGCCCAGATTGATCTCCGAGGATCAGACGACCGAAGAGGGCTTCCTGCGCCAGATCTTCGTCCGCGACCAGATGGCCGAGTGGTCGAAGCAGCCGCTCGTGATGTCGCGGGCGGACGGGGTGTTCTACTGGGATGTAAACGATCGGCGCTATTACGACGGGATTTCGGGGATCTACGTCGCCTCGGTCGGGCACAACAACCAGCGGGTCATCGAGGCGATCAAGCGTCAGCTCGACGTCCTGACGTTCTCGCCGCCGATGCACGGCACGAACCCGCTCGCGGTGCAATTGGCCAACCTGCTGGCGGAGCTGGCGCCCGGGGATCTGTCGACCGTGAAGTTCCAGTGCGGTGGAGCGGAAGTCGTCGAGGCGGCGATCAAGCTGGCGCGGCAATACCACAAGCTGACGGGATCGCCCGGCAAGTACAAAATCATCAGCCGTTACCAGTCATGGCACGGTTCGACGCTGGGCGCACTGTCGGCTTCGGGCCTGAAATCGCGGCGGACAGTCAACGAGCCGATGGCCCCGGGGTTCATCCATGTCTTCCCACCGACGTGCTATCGATGCCCATTCGGCAAGACGTATTCCGACTGCGGGATCACCTGCGCAACGATCGTCGGCGACGTCATCGAGATGGAGGACCCCGCGACGGTCGCTGCGGTCCTGGTCGAGCCGATCGGTCATACGGGCGGCGTCATCGACCCCCCCGAGGAGTACTTGCCGATCCTCCGCGAGGTCTGCGACCGGCACAACGTCCTCTTGATCTTTGACGAGATCATCACGGGGATTGGCCGCACGGGTCGGATGTTCGCCGCCGAGACCTTCGGCGTCACGCCGGATGTCTTGCTCATCGCCAAGGGACTCTCCGGCGGCTACGCGCCGCTCTCGGCGATGATCTGTCGAAAGCCGATCGCCGATGCGTTCTGGGGACCGATCGCGGAGAACCCGGGCTTCGTCGAAGGGCATACATTCGAGGGGAACCCGATCTCGTGTGCCGCCGGGATCGCCGTGCTCCGGGAGATCCTCGAGCGCGACCTGCTCGGCAATGCCCAGGCGCGCGGCCGTCGTCTTCGCACCCGTTTCGAGGAGCTTCAGGGGAAATACCCGATCATTGGCGACATCCGGGGCAAGGGGTTATTCCAGGCGATCGAGTTCGTGAGCGACCGCGCGACGAAGCGGCGCTTCCCCGAATCGGTGGCGCTGGGCGTCAAGGTTGGCCGCCGGGCCCTGGACCACGGACTGCTCTGCCGGTTCGACCCTCACTGGATCGCTTTCGGGCCGCCGCTGATTGTCACCGACGAGCAGGTTGACGAGATGGTCGCAATCCTCGACCGCAGCCTCGGCGAGGTCCTCGGTGAGCTGAACCTGGACGGCGACACGAAGCTCGAGAGTTGAGGTAGGTCGACCGTGGTGAGACCGATGATCCCTCGCGTCCGGGCACCTGTGCGGCTCTTGATGTACCTCCGCTTCATGAGGTACGTGCTCTGGGAATTCCGGTGGCCGCTGATCGTCTTTACGATTCTCGTCGTCGGTGGGGGCTTCATCCTCCATCGGTGCTACAATCACGGGGAGTTATCGTTCGCCCGCGCCTGCCACGCTGTCTTCTTGATGATCTTCCTGGAGTCGTCGCTCGACTTTCCCGACGAGTGGTACTTGCAGCCGCTGTTCTTCCTGTTCCCGGTGCTGGGGCTGGGAGCGATTGCCGACTCGGTGATCCGACTGGCCTTCCTGATCTTCACGAGAAAGCAGAACCTCCCGGAGTGGAATCGTATGCTCGCCTCACTCTGCCGCAATCATTTCGTGGTGATCGGAGTTGGCAAGGTCGGGTACCAGGTCATCAAGGGACTGCTCGAGATGCGCGAGACTCTGGTGGCGATCGAGATGGCCTCGGGCGCACCGCTCCTGGGCGAGCTGTTCGACCAGGGCGTACCGGTCGTCCAGGGGAATGCCCGGATGGCCTCGGTCCTGGAGCAGGCGGGTGTCCGCCAGGCTCGGGCCGTGATCATCACGACCAGCGACGACCTGACCAATCTCGACGCCGCGATCACGGCCCGCGATTTGAACCCGGATGCGAAGATCGTGATCCGCTTGTTCGACGAGACTCTCGCGACCAAGGTCGCCGGCGCCTTCGCCATGCCGACGATCTCGACCTCGCAAGTCGCGGCGCCCGCGTTCATCGCGGCGGCGACCGGCCGCAAGATCTACCAGGGATTCCAGCTCGCCGGCCAGCAAGTGCACCTGACCGACATCACGATCTGCCCAACCGGCCGGCTGGTCGGGCGGACCGTGGGAGATCTCCAGTCCGACAAGCAAATCAACGTCGTGATGCACCAGAGCGATGGCGCGGTCCACGTCAACCCCGACCCGCACATCCCGCTGGAGCCCGGCGACACCATCCTCGTCATCGCACCCATGGGACCCCTGATGACCCTCGAGGCGATGAACCAGGCCAAGGAATGCCCGGACCGCACTCAGGTCAAGGTCGTGCTTCCGGCCAATCCCCGGCCCGTTGGTGGCGCGCCCGCGAATGCGCCGACACCCCGGTCATGACGGCTTCCGTCATCCCGCCGGGGCGTGCGGATTTGCGGATCTCTCGAGCCGATTCCCAATGCTCGATCAGGAGACCTCAGGGATCGTGAATCTCGATGCGGGGATCCCTTTGAAGTGCTCCGTGAAGTGGCTGGAGACCTGGCGTTGCCTGAGATCGGGGGCGGAGCTATACTGTGCCGCCTCACGGGGATGGCTCACCGGACGATCGGGAACGGTACCGCGGAGACGGGGGATCCGTCTCAGCACAAATCACAGTATTATCTCAGGATCCGCCGTCACCGGTTTCCTGGTTAACGATGGCGGTCGATCATGCAACGGAACGGACTGAACCAGCGACCCGCGTTCGTGGTGGCCGTGTTAGTGCTCGCGTGGGCCGGCGGCTGCACCAGTGTGAAGGTGACGGGGACGGCACGCACCGGGACCGAGCAGCTCCTTCTCACCGGTACGTGGGACGATGCCCTCTGCCGGGTGAATTTCCAGCCGCTGGCGGGAACCAAGGTTTTCGTCGACACCCAGTTTGTCGCCAACGCGGACAAGGAATGGATCATCTCCAGCATCCGGCGCACGATGGCCGAGCAAGGCGTGTTACTGGAGAACACCAAAGACAAGGCCCAGGTGATTCTGGAGCCCGCATTTGGCGCATGGGGGACCGACCAGCGCGACACCACGACTGGCCTGCCGGGACTGGGCCTGGGCGCATCGCTCACGGGACCAGCCATCACCAGTGGAAGCGGTTCGTCGCTGAACTTCTCGCAGACCAACCGGCAAGACGCGGTGGTCAAGGCGGCGCTCTACGCGTACGACGCGAAGACAGGGCGGCTCGTTTGGGAATCCGGCACGTTCCTCAACGCGCAAGGTGTCCGGGATCACTTCGTCTTTGGCCACGGGCCCTACCGCATGAGTTCGCGCGGCGAGGTCGAGCAGTATCCCGATGAGGCGCAAGCCCAGACACGCAAGCACTTCCTTCATCGCTTCTTCGGGAACACGAACGTTCCGGGAAACTGAGACTTCGCCATTCGTCACCCGATCGGCTGCTGGCCCCAGGGGATCGGCATCGTGGGTGGGGTGCGATGCCGATCGCGGCGGACATCCTTGGGACGGTCCTTGAACCACGAGATGAACCGGACAAGTTGCTTGACCGACTCCTCGTAAGCGACGCGTCCTTTCTCGGCTGTGGCCAGCTCGGCGTCGCCAAGGACACCGGTCTCCGAATAGCTGCTGGTCCACGAGATCAGCGAGGCCGGCCCGTGCCCAGCAGGTCGACCCACATGAACGGGCTGTCTTCCTCGTTGAACGAGATTGTGCCACTCTTGACCTGGTCCTTGCGAACGTTGTCACCGTCGAGGTACAGATACAGCGAGGTCTCAAGTTCACAGGCGTGCGAACAACCGCCGGGGAACTTGCTCTCGCGCCATCGGGGCATGAACTCCTTGTCAACCGTCAGCAGGCCCCACCAGCAGATCGGAACGCACTCCGCATCGGTTTCCAGGTTGGTCCGCCGAGCGGCCAGGTCGAGGTTAGGCCAGTTCGAGCCATGCCCGTTCAGCAGGATGATCTTCTTGAACCCGTGGTAGGCGAGACTCTTGGTGATGTCGAGGACGCCGTCGATGAAGTGTTCGAAGTGGGTGTTGATCGTCCCGGGAAAATCCATCACGTGACCTGTGTAGCCGTAACAGTGGGTGGGGAGCAGCAACATTTTCTCGGGGATGGTCCGCCCGGCACCGCGAGCGATCTCCGTGGGGCAGATGACGTCTACGTCGAGCGGCAGGTGCGGGCCATGTTGCTCCACCGCGCTGCACGGCAGCACGCAAACCTTGCCCAGCTCGACCGCGTCGTTGATCTCGGGCCAGGTGAGCTTCTCGTATCGCCACTCCGTCGCTGCCCGGCTTGCCATGGTGGGTTGCTCCGTTTTCCTGGAACGAGGACTTCTGGGAGTTGGCTCTGTCCGGCGTCCTGCCTCGGGGGAAGGAGCCCTTCACATCAAAGCCCATCGTGGACACTCCCAGCTCGATATCAAGATACCGCGCCCCGGCGATCTGCATGAAGGGTTCGCCGCCACTTCTTCAGGTAGCGGATGGTTCCCCGGACCGGAATGCCGAGGAACGACGGGCGAGGTGTTGTCGATGAGAATCAGCAGTGGTTTGGGATCCCCGGAGGAATTCGAAGTTCCTTGTTCGATTCCGGGATCGAATACCGTACAATCCTGAACGGGAGCCTTGCCTCGTGAGCAACGGGTGCTCGCCTCGCCGTCGACCTCACCCTTGGGTCGGCCGGAGCGGGCCAGGCGACGGCGGAGGACGCGTTCATGAACTCGACGGAGATTCTCTCGCAGTTTTCCAGCAACCGGCTCGATGGGGAACCCGTGCCGGACGACCTGAAGATCCTGCTGCCCTATCGCGACGAACTGGCGGCGAAGACCGGTATCCGCCTGGAGTGGGCCGAGGGATGGGCTCCCTGGCTGGATACGAGCGATCTGAGCCAGGGCGACCACCGAGACCCTGACATCATCGCGAAATACCGGGCCCTCCATGAGGTCTGCCGATTCATCGCGTTCGTCGCCGAGCAAAAGGGGCGATACTTCGGCTACTGGCGCAGCCCGACCCGTCGCACTGTGGCGAGCTCGCCGCTGGTCGTCTTCGACGGCGAAGGGCAGTTCCATCTGTGTATCGGCGCCAGCTTCGCCGAGGCCGTCCTGGAAAAAAGCTATGGCCATTCAGGGTTCGGTGAACTCCGCTCCTGGCTCCAATCCCTCGGGATCACGATCGGCTGGGAAAACCCGAGCCAACTGACCTTCCCACACGAGAAACTGCCGCCCAAGGAGATGTACAGGGAGTTGTTCGAGCGTTATCGCAAGGCGCTGACCCCTCGAGAGTAGGCCGCATCCACGCCTCATCCACCAGCGAGAATCTGATCCACCGTCTTGCGACAAATGTCCCAGGATGGCAGAATGACGGGAGACTTCGCGTCGTGGCCCGATCCTTTCTTGAACGTCGGGCGATCCTGTGCGGGGCGGAGTGGCGTTCTCCACATCATGACCTGCGCCGCATCGCGGCATCGTGAGGCGAGCGTCGAGGGGGTGAACCATGGATGCTTCGGGCGATCCTCGGAAAGGGTTCGGCGAGAGCGGCTCGACTGAGGCAGTGGAGGCTCGACCGGCGGACGTCGGGCCGCGGAGGGCCTCGCGCGGTTCGGGTGGAGTCGCGCTGGCCCGACCGGCTCGGAGCCTGGTTCGGTTCCTGTACACGAGCAACCCGTTCTATATCCTGAGTGCGGACCTGGTGTTCGTCGGTTTGCGGATGTCGTTCGGGGCTGGCGGACCGGCCGCGCAGTCCTGGGCGCTGGCGATGAGCCTGGCGGGATATACGCTGCTGCTAGCCACGACCGCCTGCGTGCTGATCCGGGTCGGCCGGCTGTGGGACGACTTGCGGAGCCTGCTGGTCCTGGTCGTGATGATGTTCCTGGCGATCGCGATGAGCTGTGACGACACGATGGCGGATAACCCGAGCAAAGGGGCCCTGGGTTATCTCGGCGGGTTCCTCTTCGCCGTTGTCGTCACCGAAGGGGTGCTACACACGATCCGGCTCCGGCTGCCAGGCTGGTATCGACTCTCGTATTATGTGATCCTGGCCCTGGTGTTCCTTTATCCGGTCGCCCTCACTCCGCTCCTGGGCGACCCGGAGAATCCGACCTTGCAATGGGCGCTCTTCGGCTTCTCGCCGATGGCGGGCCTGGCCGTGGCGACGCTGGTGCCGGCGGCCCGTCGCGGGCGGTTGTATCTGGAGAAGAACGGTAGTCCCTGGCGCTGGCCGTTGTATCCCTGGACGCTCTTCTTCCTACTGGTAGGAGGCCTGTCGGTACGGTGCTCGTCGCTCTGCGTCTCGTTCCACTACGTGGAAGGGAGCCGTACCATCTTCGGGCCGTACTTCCTGGTGCCGATCGGGCTGGCGGTCAGCCTGGTCTGGCTCGAGATCGGGATCAGCTTCGGGTCGCCGGCGCATCATGATCATGGCCTCGGCCCTCCCGCTGGGCCTGGCGTTTCTGGCGATGACCGGACATCATGGCGACCTGGTCTACCGCACGTTCCTGGACAGATTCATCCAGACCCTCGGAGGCTCGCCGGCCTACCTGGCACTCTTGGCAGCCACGCTGTTCCAGGTGTATGGCGATCGCCCGACGCGTGCCCAGGGCCTGGGACCTGCTGGCGATCGGCTCTGGCGGGCCTGGCCGTCGTCGGCCCGCGGACGATCGATCTCGCCTGGCTGGTCGCACCCCGCGCGCTGCCGATGGGGGGAGCAGGATTGGTGCTGGCGGTCGCGGCCTGGCGGAACCGAGACTCTCGGCGGGCGGCGGTGGCGGCCGGATGCCTGGTCAGCGCGATCACCCGCGGCGCGGGCGAGCTCTGGCCGATCGCCGAGCTCTGGCCGATCGGGCTTCATCTGGGCATCGGGTCGCTCCTGGTCCTCGGTGCGTTCTTCGACGACGGACTGGGCCGGCTGGCCAGGCGCTCCGGTGCCCTGGCGCTCCTTCTCCTCGGGCTGGACGCGGCGACGGGACATCCGCGAATCTGGCCCACGATGTCGCCGGGGCTGATTGCCGTCTATCCCCTACTGATCGCCGTCTCAGCCTGGTCGTACAGCTTCCTGGTGCGTGACCGGCTGTACCTGGGGAGCGGAGTGATCAGCCTGGCCGGGTGGATGGCTCACTCCGGCTGGGGGGCTTACGACCACCTCCGCAAGATCGTCGTCGGCCTCGATCAGATCGTCTGGGGGATGATCTTCTTCCTGGTCGCGATGGCGATCAGCATGAGGAAAGCCGGCATCTGGCCGGGTGCGGTCCCGAAATGGATCGCCTGGCTCCTGGGACGCTGGTGGCAACCGGGATGGGAATCAGCTCCTCCTTCCCCAGCAGCCCCGCAAGAGACAGCCGAGGCGTAGCGATCCCCCTAACATGTCCACGATTCCATCGAGCCCCGCAAGCTCCGGATCCTGTAGAGAAGCTGTTTCCATCCTGACGCGCGGTCGGGACAGCCAACCGTACGCTCGAATCAGCCGTCGAGTCGGTCGTGTTCGACGGCCTCCAGCTTCACCACCAATTCCTGAAACGGCCTTTCCCTCAGATGCGCCGAGGTGGGCATGGTTCCGCCGCAACGTGGGATTAGGCGTCTACCAATAAGCTCAACATACCCTGCGCCAACTGCTTGCGAAGGTGAGTAATGTTCTTGTAGTAGATGCACTTCTGCGTCTTGACATCGAATTTGAGCGCCTCGCCCGCACGGGCGACAAGAAGCGTCGGGATGTCCCTTCCCCACGCGTAGCCAACCTCAAGATACACGTTCGGATTCGAACCTGTTACGTCGGCGATAACCACGCTCGCATAGCAACCCGACCCTTGATCCGCTCCAAGATGTCACCAGTAAATATGTCGCGATCGCACCTTTCACAAAGGTATCCCGCCTCATTCACCGGTTCACGGATCCCGAACTCGTAAATGTCCTCCATGTCATCGTCGTAGGGCATGGCAACGAAAACGTGCTTCTTCAGATCGGATCGGACTCCCGCGTCCGGCAACCTGGCTGGCGGTTCGCCAGACGATGGCCTCGGTCGAGTGAATCCGGCCTCGAGCAATACCTGCTGAAGGAGAGTCTTGATCCTCTGAAACCGGTGGGTGTCCCTCTCCACGATCATGATCCGCCGCAGGCCGCCGGGTGAAGTGGCCGAGGTAAGGTAATCCAGCAGGCCCGCCACTTGTGCGGTAAACGCCTCCCGTTCATCGAGACCGCACACGACTCCATGCATCGTCATCGCGACGGATTCCTGCTCGACGTCCGCTGTCGCGCGTTCCTTCATCGCCTGAACTGCGAAGCCGCGGATCGTGGAGTAACGGAGGTCCCACAGTTCGCCCACCCCATAGAAGAGGACGTTCTTGTAAGGGAGCTTTCCCCGAGTGGGCAGCAGGATGTGTTTGCCGGGCCCGAGCCCTGCTGTTTGATCACCGGCGGATGGCCCTTCAGGGCCCAACTCCGTCGCACCAGCGGCGCCATCAGCAACCCGCTCTCGTCCATCAGCAGCAGGTTCGCGCTCCGCCGCCGCGCCTTTTTGATGCGCGGCCAGTCCTCCTTCAGCCATCGGGCGATGGCCTCGTCGTCGCGGTCGCGGGCTTTCCGCCGCGGCTCTTCTGGGGCGTGTCGCCGCGGCGGCGAAGCCAAGTGGTTAGATAGTCCGAGTTCAAATGGACACTCCACTCCTGCTCGATGAGCCGGACGAGATCGTCGGCTGTCCACAACTCGGTGACGCAGCCATGCTCGATGGGATTGTCGGCCAGCCATCGACAGACGATCTTCTCCTGGGTGGTGGTCAGCTTGGGCGGCCGCCTCCGGCACGGGCCGCGCCGTCAAGCCATCAGCACCCTGACGTCGGAAGGTGGCAACCCAGCGGCGGACGCTACTGGGATCCACGCCGAGGAAGTCGGCGACCGCCTCGATGGAGTAACCCTCGTGGATTCGCTGGATGTCGAGCCGACGATGGTACTCCAGTACGATCGGTGGGCCTGGAGTTCTCATGCAAGCAACCCGCGCAAACCGCAGGCCGATCGCGCATGACTTACCTAGAAAAGCGGTGATTCCATCATGGACCTGCGACCGTTCGGTTCATGACAAGAGGTCTTTGCGGAACGACTCGAGGTCGGGGCAGTCGACGCCCAATCGAACAAGACGTCGAGCCGCTCGTATTCGACCGCCTTCAACTCCACGTCCAGATCCTTGGCTGCATCCCCAAAGCGGTTCCTGAGGACTTTGAGGATATACGCCTGCCTCGTTTCCGTCGCGCCCTTGAGCTCGGATTCCGCGACAATTTCCTGGTACAGCGGTGATTGGATCATGACTTCGCGCCCTCCCAATAATGCACGCAATCGCTGCAACAACATCTTATCCTCATTGTAACGTAATGGCAGCAGGAGTTGGGTCACGACCAGCAAGTTTTCGTACTCGCCGTGCTTGAGTCGTGGGGCAGCCTCGTCGATCCGGGCGCGGCACCGGCGGACGATCTGTTCCGGCGAGCTCTTGAACTTGGTCAGCGGCACCCAGGGGAGCAGACCGACATCGTCCATTGCCAGCAGTTCTTCGGCCGGGACTTCCCAGAGCTTGATGGCCTTCCAGGAAAGATTCAGCTTCGTAAATCCTCTTCGGCTGTGCAGCTCGACCAAGTCGGCGGCCGGGACGCTTCCTTTCTCGCGGAGGTACAGGACGAGCACCTCCGGCAGGATGCCGCGTTCGAGGTAGATCACCGCTGCGTCATGGACCGCCTGCGACGGTACCCGTGCGTCCGGGTCTGTGGCGATCTCCAGGATGAAGATGTCGGGCTGGGCCTGGCCCGGACTCCAGACCTCGAGCACGCCGTCGGGCAGTTGGCGGTGCTGGACCGGCTCGGCCTGGCGCGGCGTCCAAATGGCAATATCGTTCACGCCAGCCATGCGCAGGATCGAATCGCCGCGGTTCTGGATCAGGTACTTGCCGCATTTGTCGTACTCCTGCATCGCTCCTCCCCCGGCATCCGGAATCGGGACGCCCTCATCGCACACCAGCGGATCCATCATGTTAGAATCGGCATCCTGGCCGGTCCCGCATCAGGACGAAGCATCCGGGATCGACCCATCGGAGACACCCATTTGCCGAACTGATTGAGAAGGACGTTCCCGTGCGAGACATCCGAGTGGCCGCGGCCCAGTTCGAACATCGCAACAGCGATAAAGCCTATAACATCTCCCGGATCGAGGTGTTGACTCAGCAGGCCGTGGAACTCGGCGCTGAGATCGTCAGTTTCCACGAATGCGCGATCTCCGGTTATACCTATCTCCAGCATCTGAACCGCGCCGAGCTCGCCGCGGTGGCAGAGCCAGTCCCGGGTGGTCCGTCGGTCCGTGCGTTGGAAGCGATCGCGCGGCGGTATGATGCCGTGGTGATGGCCGGACTCATTGAGTCGGACGCATCAGGGACGCTCCACAACTGCTACGTAACCGTTGGCCCGGAGGGATTCATCACCAGATATCGCAAGCTGCACGCGTTCATCAATCCCGCCCTGACTCCCGGGGACTCGTACAACGTTGTCGAAATCCGAGGCATCAAGGCCGGGTTCCTGATCTGCTACGACAACAACTTGCCGGAGAACGTACGCATCACGACGATGATGGGCGCGGAGGTGATCTTCATGCCCCACGTGACCGGCTGCCTCCCCTCGGCCATGCCCGGGCGCGGGATCGTCGATCGGGCCTTGTGGGACAATCGGGAGCGCGACCCGGTGCGGCTGCGACTCGAGTTTCAGGGTCCGAAAGGTCGAGGCTGGCTGATGAGGTGGCTGCCGGCGCGGGCCTGGGAGAACGGTGTTTACGCCGTCTTCAGCAACCCGATCGGCCTCGACGACGACACGGTCAAGCCGGGCCTGGCCATGATCCTCGACCCGTTCGGTGAGGTCCTGGCCGAGAGCCGGGCACTGGGAGACGAGGTCGTCGTGGCCCTTCTGACGCAGGAGAAGCTCGAACAGTCCTCGGGCCGGCGCTATCTGCGGGCGCGTCGCCCCGAACTCTACCGTAAATTGGTTGAGCCGTTGCCCCCTGGCCAGGAGCCCGTGACTCTTCCCGGCTGGGACGTGGCGAGGGTGAAGTCCACCGCCAGTCCCTAGTATCCAGCACTGAGACCGTGTATCATCTCTGCGGCCTGGTCTTCCCTTCGCCGAGTCATCGCGCTCTGCGCTGAGGCGGATTCGGAACGGGCCAGGGACATCGGACAACCAACATGATTCCACCGCCCGGGCCGGCTCCGTCGTACTCATCGAGGCTTCTCCTTCTGCTGGCCGGCACGGCGATAACGATCACCATCGGGCTTGCCGGTTGCCGCGCGACGGGCCCGGCCGAGCGCGTCCCGCCCCCGCCGGTCGTGACGGTGACCGAATCGCAGAGAAGGACGCTGCCCATCGTGGTCAACCCGATCGGCACGACCCGGGCACTTCAGGACGTGACGATCCGTGCTCGCGTCAAGGGGTTCCTCACTGAGAAGCACTTCGATGAGGGTGGCAACGTCAAGAAGGATCAACTCCTGCTGGTGATCGACGAGAAGCCGTTCAAGCTCCAGCTCGCGCAGGCCGATGCGCAGCTCGAGTCGGCCGAGGCGGCGTTGAAGAAGGCCGAAGCCTCGCGGTCACCTCAGGTCTCCAAGGCCCAACTCGACCTGGACCAGGCGCAGTTACTTCTCGACAAGGTCGAGGAGCGGCGGAAGCGCAGCCTCCTGTCGCGCAAGGCCGCGTCTCAGGACGATTACGACAAGGCTGAGGCTCAGCTCAAGAAGTCCGCTGCGCAGGTCGAAGCCGATCGCGCCAACCTGGAGCAGTCGGAGGCCGACTATCGGATTAATATCGAGACGGCCAAGGCCGAGGTGGCCAGGGCCAAGGCCGCCGTCGAGGATGCCCGGATCAACCTGGGCTACTGCAAGATGGTCGCCCCGATCGCCGGGCGGATCGGCGAACTGAAGGTCAAGGTCGGCAACCTGGTCGGAGATGGTCAGGCGACCGAGCTGGTCATTATCCAGCAACTCGACCCGATGGGATTGGACTTCCGCCCGCCCGCCCGCTATCTCCCCGTGGCGACGGCGTTGCTCAGTACGGGCTTGAAGGTCAGCTTGACCGTCGAGGGCGAGCGGATGCACCCCCATGTCGGCAAGGCGATCTTCATCGACAACGTCGTTGATACCACCACGTCGACGTTCCTGGTGCGCGCCGCGGTGCCGAACCCGGATGGCGCCCTCTTGCCGGGCGAGTATGTTCGGGCCGGCATGATCGTCGGCGAGTACGCGGACGCCGTGGTCGTGCCGGAGCAATCCGTGGTCGAAGGGCAGGAAGGCCAGCGAGTCTTCGTCGTCGGCCCGGATAGCAAGGTCCACGTCACCAAGGTCGAGGCTGTGGATGTCTACCAGGGCCTCCGCGTTCTCGAATCTGGGCTCGAGCCCGGCCAGAAAGTGATCGTCGAAGGAATCCAGCTCGTCCGGCCCGACCAGTTGGTCCAGACCGTCGACACACCCCTGGAGACATTCGTCCGGACCGAGACGTCGATCGCTGGCGGCAACCGTCGGTTCAACAGCCGCGTCTCACGCGTGCCCGGGTTGGAGCCCGAGCCCAGTCCACAGCCGTCGAGTCCCGCCACAAAGGGGCCGGCACCCGATTCCAAGACTAAAGCCGATCAAGAGCCGTGAGGTGTGGGGAGTGCGGCGAAAAGCGCTGCTCTCTACGCTTCCCTCCTTCCACTCTCCACTTCCCCATCGCGAGCGAGGTGAGCCACAGCATGGTCAACTTCTTCATCGGGCGGCCGATCTTCGCGACCGTGCTGGCCTTGCTCATGCTCCTGATCGGCGGCATTTGCCTGTTCATTCTACCCATCTCGCAGTATCCCCAGGTCACGCCCGCGCAGGTCCAGGTCACCACGACCTACACCGGCGCCGATGCCAAGACCGTGGCTGAGACCGTCAGCACGCCGATCGAGCAACAGATCAACGGCGTCAAGGGGATGATCTACTTCAGCTCCGACAGCACCAGCAATGGCCTCTCGAACATCGTCGCGACCTTCGACGTCGGCTATTCGCAGGACATTGCCGCGGTTAACATCCAGAACCGGGTCCAGACGGCCGAGGCCGTGCTGCCGCCGGAAGTCAAGCAGTTCGGAGTGACCATCAAGAAGACCTCGACGGACATGGTCTGTGTGGTCAACCTGGTCTCGCCCGACGGCCGTTACGACTCCACCTTCCTGGACAATTACGCGCAGATCTACGTGCTCGACGTCCTGAAGCGGATCCCCGGCGTGAGCGATGTCAACGCGTTCGGCGCAAATACGCCATGCGCATCTGGCTCGATCCGGACCGCATGGCCGCGCAGCTCATCGAGCCCAGCGAGATCGTCGAGGCGATCCAATCGGAGAACCGCCAGGCGGCCGCGGGCAAGATCGGCGGCCAGCCGGGGCCACCGGGGCTTATCTTCGAATATCCGATCCTCACCAAGGGCCGGCTCTCGAAGGTTTCGGAGTTCGAGGAGATCATCGTCCGACGTCGGGACGACGGCTCGATCGTCCGGCTCAGCGACGTGGCGCGCGTCGAGCTGGATTCGGAGAATTACGAGACCTCCGGCTGGCTCAGCGGCAAACCGGCTGGCACGCTCCCGATCTATCAGTATTCGGACGCCAATGGCCTGGACATCGTCAAGCAGGTCCGCGCGAGCATGGACCGGCTAGCCAGGAACTTCCCGTCCGGGCTGAAATACACCATTGCCTACGACACGACCAAGTACGTCCACGAGAACATTGTCGAGGTCCAGGAAACTCTCTTCGAAGCCTTCCTTCTCGTTCTCCTGGTCGTCTTCGTGTTCCTTCAAGGCGTGCGGGCGACGATCATTCCGATGCTGGCCATCCCGGTGGCTCTGGTGGCGACCTTCGCGATGATGGCCGCGTTCGGCTTCTCGATCAACACGCTCACACTCTGCGGTCTGATCCTCGCCATCGGCCTGGTGGTCAACGACGCGATCATCGTCGTGGAGAACGTCGAGAAGTTCCTGGAGCGGGGCGATCGACCGATCCAGGCGGTCCGGTCGGCAATGGCCGAGATCACCGCGCCGATTGTCACGATCACGCTCGTGCTGGCGGCGGTTTTCGTCCCGGTGGCCTTCATCCCCGGCCTGACCGGCAACCTCTACAAACAATTCGCCCTGACGATTGTTTTCTCGTTCCTCTTCTCCGCGGTCAACTCCTTGACGTTCAGCCCGGCGATGTCGCGGGTTTTCCTCCGGCCCAGACACGGCGAGTCGAAGTTCATCCTCTTCCGATGGTTCAACCACGGGATGCGCTGGCTGGAGAACTCGTATGACGCGTTCCTCGAAGTCACAGCCCACCACTGGTGGACGATTGTTCTCCCGTCGCTGGTGCTCTTGGCCCTGACGTATTCCATGCTGATCGAGCGGCCCAAGGCGTTCATCCCGACCGAGGACCAGGGTTATCTGATCGCGGCGATTCAGACACCGGACGGCACTGGACGGCAGGTGACCTCCCGGATCGCGCAGGACGTCAGCCGCATCGCGATGAAGATGGAGGGGGTCAGCGAGGTGGTGCTGCTGGATGGTTTCAACGTCCTCAGTTCCACGAACCAGACGAATTCCGCTGTGGCGTTCGTCACGCTCAAGGAGTGGTCCGAGCGGAAGACACCCGAGCTGCGGGCGAATGCGCTGGCGAAGAAGCTCCAGGCTGCGCTGCTGGCCGAGGTTCCCGGTGCGGTCGCCCTGGTCCTGGAGCCGCCGCCCATCCGCGGCCTGAGCCAGACGGGCGGATTCGAGTTCATGATCGAGGACCGTGACGGCAAAGGCGTTGAGGCCCTGGCCCAGATCACCGACCAGTTCCTTGATGCCGCTCGCAAGCGTCCCGAGCTAGCCGGCCTTTTCACCTCCTTCTCAGCCCGGGTGCCTCAGCTCCGCTTCGACTTCGATCGTACCAAGGCCGAGCGCCTCGACGTCGCCGTCGCCGACGTCTTCAATGTGCTCCAGACCAACCTCGGCGGCTACTATGTCAACGACTTCAACCTGTACGGCAAGGTCTGGAAAGTCTTCATTCAGGCCGAGGGTAATCACAGAGCCAAGCCCGCCGACATTGGCGGTCTCTACGTGCTCAACCGGCAAAGGAAGAAGGTGCCGTTGAACTCGCTGGGGGATGTGAAGTACACCCTTGGCCCCATCGACGTGCCCCACTATAACCTGTACAACGCGGCCAAGATCAACGGTCAGCCCGCGCCGGGATCTAGCTCCGGACAGGCCATCAAGGCCATGGAAGAGGTCGCCGACCAGACTCTGCCGGAAGGCTTCTCGTATGAGTGGACCGGGACCACCTTCCAGGAGCAGAAGACCGGCAACGTCGCGGGCTGGATCTTCGCGCTCTCGATCGTTTGCGTCTTCCTGTTCATGGCGGCCCTCTACGAGAGCTGGGTCCGGCCGCTGGTAATCATCTTCACGGTTCCCCTGGCGATGTTCGGCGCGGTGGTGGGCCTATGGCTCTACAATATGCCGCTGGACGTTTTCGGGCAGATCGGGCTCGTGATGCTCATCGGCTTGGAGACGAAGAATGCGATCCTGATCGTCGAGTTCGGGGTCGAGCTCCAGGAGAAGCAAGGGATGAACATCATCGATTCGGCCAAGGAGGCCGCGCGCCAGCGGCTGCGGCCGATCTTGATGACCTCGTTCGCGTTTGTGATGGGCGTGTTGCCCATGGCGCGCGCCACCGGCGCAGGAGCCTACAGTCGGAACTCTCTGGGAGTCGTCATCGCCTTCGGCATCCTCGTCAGCACGATCCTCGGCCGGTTCGTCATCCCTGTCTATTACGTACTCGGCGAGCGGTTGATTGCCTTCTCATCTCGCCACACCGAAGACGAACCGATCTCTGATCCGTTCGAGGAGAAGAAGAGTTCGCACGACGGGCCATAGAATGCCTCCATCGCGGAGTCGAGGTTACGGATTGGCCGGGCGCCACGTCATCAAGATGACGATAAACGATCAACGTGGCGCCCGGCCGCGAGATTTCCGGGATTCCCAAACGAATCGATCGCTCATCCGTTCTTGCCGGCTTTTTGCGATCGGAGAGTCCGGCATCCCACGATCATGCCGACCAACCCCATTCCCAGGAGCGCGATCGACGCCGGCTCGGGTACGGAACCGATCTGAATCGTGGCGATCAATTGGCCGCTGGTGGGGATGTTGCTAATCGTATAGCCGGCTACCGTGGTCAGGCCGTCGATACTGTTCAGGAAGTTCGCCGAATTCGGCAACACCGTGGTGATCGCACCATTGGTGATCTGAGTCCCGGTCCCGGGAGTCTGGCCCACTATGAAGGTGAGGGCCGTCGTGGTGCTCTGGGCCTCGGTGTCCGAATCCCAGATGTCGGATCCGTAGATGCTGATCGTCATCGGGCCGATGAAGCTGCCGTTCGAGTTGAAGATCTGGAGCGGGGTGGCGTTCCCCATGAAGAAATCGTTCGAGGGGACCACCATGCCGGCGAAGCTCAGGTATTGGTCGACATTCGGACTGCTGACGGTGAGGGTCGTCGAGGCCGACTGCCCCGGCAGGAATTGTGGCAAGCTGCCTCCAGAAGTCAGAGTCGTGTCAACACCAACATTCTCCGACTGGAAAAGGGTCGAGAGCGGGCTGGTATTGCCGAACTGAGCCAAAGTTGCGATCTGAGAACTGGCGGTACTGCCCGGCGTGAACGCATTGAACGTACCATTCTGGATGCCGAACCACACGGGAGCCAGTGCGAAGCCGCCGCCCGGCTGATTGTTGGTCACCGTGATCTGGATCTCGCTAGCCGGCGCCGTGGATGCTATCAAAATGGCAGCTACCGTCGCACCGACGCGGAGCAAAACCTGTGGAAAAACCGTGCGCATCACGAGCGAACTCCATTCCTGGATGTAAAGACAAGACACCTTGCAACCGCGGACCGATCGTCCACTCGCGGTTAGTCGCCGAGATCGCTCCGGCGTTACAGCCGTTCGCGGAAAAAGGTCGGCGTCGTCCTGGGATCGATCCCTCTTCCACGACGTTCGTGGCACTCATCTTTCCACGGGGACTTGTCCAAGACGGCGACCGATGTAACATGAGACGGGGACATCAGAGTGAGCAGACCGGCGAGAGGAGATGGCTCGGCAAGGAATCATGAACGCCCGTCAGACTCCGCAGGCCGATGATTCGGATGCGCTCTCAACTGCCGGGGATGCCGCGGCGTGGCTGGACGAGCATGGGGATGCCTTGTACCGGTATGCACGCTCTCGGATCGGCAACCGGGAACTGGCCGAAGACCTGGTGCAGGAGGTTTTTCTCGCGGCGCTCCAGTCGCAAGACCGATTCCAAGGCCGTGCGGCCGTCCGGACGTGGCTGCTATCGATCCTTCGCCATAAGATCGTAGATCATTATCGGCGCACGGCCGGGCCAGTGTCAGCCGCCGACCCGATCGGGCGGCCCGACGCGGTTCGCGAGCGCTACTTCAGCCCCAAGGGTCTCTGGAAAACCGCTGTGGCCTCCTGGAAGGCACCGGACCAGGCTCTCGAGGATCGCGAGTTCTGGGACGTGCTCGACCGCTGCCTGGGGCGACTGCCGCGATCCCTGTCCTCCGTCTTCGTCTTGCGCGAGCTCGAAGGTCTCGATATGGCGGCACTCCGCCGCGACCTCGCCCTCAGTGATGGTAATCTGCGCGTGCGATTGCACCGCGCCCGCCTGCTCCTCCGGGAATGCCTGGAGAAACACTGGTTCGGCGCTGAACGCCACGGGTCGAGGAGGACCCCATGAGTTGGTCGAGCCGCCTTCTACAGATCCTGACACTCCATTGCGATGCCGCCTCGGCGCTGGCGTCGGGCGAGCTGGACGAGGCTCTGCCACGCCTCGAACGGGTGGCGCTTTGGTGCCATGTGTTGATCTGCAAATCCTGCCGCCGGTATCGCAGTCAGATTGGCCTCATCCATCAGGCCCTCCGCAGCCGCGATCAGTTCCTAGTCGAAGGTGACCCGAACGACCATGTCCTCTCCACGGAGGCCCGGAATCGGATCGCGCGCGCGATCCGTGAGGCCGGCGGCGATGAGGGCGGATCGTAGTCGTCTGGAGGATTTTGAGACCGGAGTGGGGACGGCTTCGCGAACGTGGAGTGTCAGCCCCGAGAAGCCTCCACGATTTCGTCCCCGCTGGGGCTGTTGATACCAGCCTTTCATCTCTTGGGATCGAGGTTCTGTTTCAGCTCCTCGCTGGTGACCGACGATTCGACCCCATCGGGAGGAACGTCGAGCTTGGCGGTCCAGAAGATGGCATTGAGCACCAGCTTGCGAAAGTTCGGGTCGCCCCAGTTCTTGTGGGCGTGGGCGCCGGTGAAGCCGAAGCCCCGGCCGCCGTCGGGACGTTCTACGGCCCAGGCAAGCACCTCGTCGCGGCCCTTGGCCGCGACGATGTGCTGGTAAGGCCCGCGCGGCGAGGCGGATACGCCCTGGCGCGTCTTGATCGTCGGGCTTGGCCACGACGATGGGCACGACGCCCTTCAGGCTCGGACGAAAACGGATGTTGAAGTACCACTCATCCCGGACGGCGAACGGCTTGACCCCCCGGGTGATCGAATGCCGCGGCAGGCTCTGGATATCCGCCGTCCAGTGCGGGTTGGTCGAGTAGCCGCTCTCATAATAGCCGCCGATCCAGTCCAGGAACTTGTCGCCCGGCTCTCCGTTGGGGACTTCAACGGCGTAGTGCAGACAGACCAGGCCCACACCCTTATCCATGAGCTTCTGAAGCGTCTCCAGGTGGTTTCCCTTGATCATGGGGTGTCCGCCGCCGCCGTCCATGAAGAAGACGAGCGTCCGGGCACCATCGAAGACCGACTCGTCCTTGGGCCAGCCGCCAGTGACGACGACGGGCTCGATCCCGGGCACCTGCGCCAGGCACTTGGCCAGCAGCTTGCAGCCGGCATTGAACTCATGGTCGCCCGGTCCGTGGCTGGGCCGGCCGGCCACCAGAACGACTTTGGCCGTGTCGGCGGCCTGCGCGGCTACGGTGGCACAGACCGACCAAGCTATCACGAGTGTTGCGAGCGCAGACGCATGCAGCTTCCTCATCGGAGATGTCCTCGTGGATTCGCGGGGAAGATTGTGCGATTCACGGAGAGGCTCCGTCCCACGATCGTCGCTCAGAACGTCGGACGGAGCCGGATCCCACAGGATCAGACCAGATCGACGCCCGGACGGGGCACCGGGCCCTCTTTCATCGGGCCCCAGGTCAGTGGCGCCTTCGGGAACGTGTCGAGCTTCGAGTTGAGGGCATCATCCCAGGAGAGCTTCTTGCCGCTATACGCCGAATCGCGACCCATGATCGCCGTGAGCGTGCTCTCGGCCACCTGCTTCAGCTCGTTGATCGGCCTGTGCGACGTGATGCTCTGAAGCAGGTCGATGTGTTCCTGGACATAAGGATTCACCTCGCCCCGGATCCGGACGTGGTCGTTGGTCTCGCCGATGAACGAATGAAAACGAGGACTCTCCGGCGAACCGTGGCTGTGCCACCGACCCTTGGTACCGACGATCGTCTCCGAGACGTTATCGGCGCAGCCGTTGATCTGTCGGGCCATGCTCAGGATGTGGACGCCCTCGGGGAATTCATAATCGACGGCGAAGTGGTCGTAGCTCTGGCCGAAGGCCGGTTCGCTGTGGGCCTGGCGGCCACCCATCCCGACCGCACTGACTGGATGAGCGCCCAGTGCCCAGATCGCCACGTCGAGGTTGTGCACATGCTGTTCGACAATGTGGTCGCCGCAGAGCCAGAGGAAGTGGTACCAGTTGCGGATCTGATACTCGGTATCAGTCCAGCCTTTCTGGCGGGGATGGACCCAGATGTCGGGTTGGTTCCAGTAGACGCGGGCCGTGATCAGATTGCCTAGCACTCCATCATGGATTCGCTTCATGCACTCGAGGTAGCCGGCCTGATGGCGGCGCTGAGTGCCGGCCACAACCGACAGCCCCTTGCTCTTGGCCTCCTCGTAAGCGGCCAGGACCTTGCGGATGCCCGTGCCGTCAACGGCGACCGGCTTCTCGGTGAAGAGCTGCTTGCCGGCCTTGATGGTTGCCTCGATGTGTAGCGGCCGGAAGCCTGGCGGCGTGGCCAGCATCACGAGGTCGCAGCAGTCGATCACTTTCTGGTAAGCGTCAAACCCGACGAAGCACCGGTCGTCGGAGATGTCGAGTTTGTCCTTGGAATTGTCGCTCTTGCGGAGATCCTCGCGGCAGTCCTTGAGGTGGTCGGCAAACACGTCGCCCAGCGCGTGCAGCTTGATATTGTAGGTGCTCCCAGCCGCCTCGCAGATATTGTCCGCCGCGCCCCGGCCTCGGCCGCCGCAGCCGATCAGTCCCACCTTGATGACATCGCTGCCGGCGGCATGGGCGTTGCTCAACGCGCCCAGGCCGACCGCGGCGGCGGTCGAAGTCTTCAAGAAATCACGCCGCGAAGGGGAGGAGATCTTCGAACAAGTTGGCTCGGTCATCGTTGTTCTCCTGGTGCTCGTTGGGATGTCAACCACTCGGAGGACCACGCGGCCCTCGCTCCCGGACACTCTCACACCTCGACCGATCGATTCCCAGCGATTCGAAGGGACTCGAATCGACTCAACTCCACTCGGCTGGGTCCCCACCGGATCAGCGGGTGCCCTTGCCCTTGACGACCAGCGACTTGAGACCCTTGAGGTTGGTTTGCTCGTTCAAGGGCCGGACGATCCGGAACCCCGCGAAGGTGGCGTCGGTGTGCCACCAAATGCTCTGGGGACGTTGCGGGTCCTGGGTGCTCCACTCCTTGTTCGAGCCTTTCCGAGCGGCACCGCGGAGCTTGTCCGGGTCGTCGTCCCACGAGCCGCCCCGGACGACATACGAGTACTCCTTGGCATCCGGCAGGATGACTGGGCCCACGGTCGGCTTGTCGGCGGAGTACGTCTTGTAGGCGTCCAGCGAGAAATGGTCGAGGCACCACTCGGCGACGTTACCGTGCATGTCGTAGAGGCCCCACGGATTCGGCTTCTTCTTGCCGACGCGCATGGGTTTCTCGGTGTTGTTGACGTCCCAGGCGTATTCATCGAGCTTTTCCGGATCATCGCCCCAGGAATAGGCGGTCTTGGTCCCGGCGCGGCAGGCATATTCCCATTCGGCTTCGGTCGGCAGCCGGTAGAGTTTCCCGGTCTTGGCCGAGAGCCATCGGCAGTATTCCATCGCCGCGTGGTGGGTCATACAAATGGCCGGTTGCCCGTCTCGCCCGAAGCCGAACGTCATATCGGCGTAGGGAGGGGTCGGACGGGTCACGGCGTCGGCGTTCTTCTCGGTCGCCGCCTGCTTGGTCGGGTCGACTTCCTCGCGCTGCTTCTTTTTCAAGTCGAGTGAGAACGCGAACTGGTCATACTCGTCCCAGGTGACTTCGCACTTGCCCATCCAGAACGCGGCGATCTGCACCGGGTGCTGCGGACCGGCGCGACCTCGATATACGGGTCGTCGTGCTTGTCGAGCTTGGCCTCATCCGCGGGGCTGCCCATTGTAAAAGTCCCGCCGGGGATCGGGATCATCTCGAATTTGACGTCGGTCCCGGAGATGGACTCCACGTAGGGCTTCATCGTGCCGGCGGATTCCGCTGGCGGCTCTTGGGGCGCGGACCATGCCATCGGGGCCGGCCCGAGCCAGAGCCCCGAGATGGCGGCCGCCAGACCGACGGTATGCGAGAAACGGCTCACGTTTGCTATGCTCCAAGTGATCGAGGTCGATAGTTCCAAAGCTGTCTCTTGGGCGAGACTCGAGATCGCGACCCGGAGGTCTTCATGGGTGCGACGTTGACCGCGTGGCTGGTGGTTTCCTTGTTGTCGTTATCAGCCGGTCCTGGGCAGGATCGTGAATCGGGCGGGCGCCTGTCGCGTTTCGAGTTCGAGGAAACGCACATGGCCAGCCCATTTCATCTTGTTTTATACTCGACCGACGACGCGACCGCCAGACGCGCCTCCCGGGCGGCCTTCGATCGGATCGAGGCGCTCAACGGCGTGTTGAGCGATTACGACACGGAGAGCGAGCTCTCGAGGTTGTCGCGATCGGCCGGCGGTCCACCGGTGAAGGTCAGCGCCGACCTGTTCGACGTGCTGGCGCGATCGAAGCGAATGTACGAGCGATCGGGCGGGGCATTCGACGTCACGATCGCGCCGGTCGGCCGGCTCTGGCGGCGCGCACGCCGCGACCGGAAGCTGCCGGACCCGGCGCGGATCGCCGCGGCACGGCAGCTCGTCGGCTCGGACAAGATGGTGCTCACCCGGCGGCCCGGACCGTCCAGCTCCTGAAGCAGGGAATGAAGCTCGACGTTGGCGGGATCGCCAAGGGCTACGCGGCCCAGGCCGGGCTCGACGTGCTCAAATCCAAGGGGATCACCCACGCGCTGGTCGCCGGAGCTGGCGACATTGTGGTCGGCGACCCGCCCCCGGGCGCCGAGGGCTGGAAGATCGCCATTGCGCCGCTGGACCCCACGCTCGGCGACCATCCCCCGACCCTGCTGCTCAAGAACGCCGCTGTCTCGACGGCCGGCGACGCCGAGCGCTTCGTCATCATCGACGGACACCGCTATTCTCACATCATCAACCCGGCGACCGGCCTGGGCCACGAGGACCGCGCCGCCGTCACCGTCATCGCCCCCGATGGTGCCACCGCCGACGCCCTCGAGACGACCGCCTATCTCCTCGGACCCGACTGCGGCCTCAAACTGGTCGACGACACCCCCGGCGCCGCCGCGATTTTCCGACGCCTGACCCCCGAAGGCATCAAGACTTTCGAGTCTGCCCGGTTCAAGGACGTGCCGAAGGTTCGTTCTGGGGAGGCAACGAAACGTGCTGGCTGACAGTCGCGTTGATGAGAATTTGCGTCTCGCGGATCATACAATCAATTCGACCCCTACACGGAATCAGATCCCCGCCGCGGAATTCCAGAAAGGCCAGATCAGCCTGGCTTGAGCGACGGCGAACCGAACCCGCCCCGATCAACTCGACCGGTTCCTGCGACGCCGGCTCGAAAGGATCATCTCGTACAGGTCGCGATGTTTGCTGAGTGCGCAAGAAAACCGGGGCGGTCCGACCACCATGGGGCGAACCTTCCCCGGCGAGGACAAACGAGTGACCTGCACGGTTGGATTCCACGAATACGCTGCGAGCGGCAGCGAATTCCGATGTCTTGACTGGGTCACCAGGATCCCAGCAGACCGGACTACTGGTTCTTCTTCTTCCTCGGGAACTCGAGCTTCGAAGCGACGTGCTTCTCGTGGGTCACCTTCACACTGATCTTCTTCCCCTGGTCCTCGTACTTCTTGAACTTGGTTTCCAGCTTCTCCAGATCGACTTTCACGAGCGACGGCTCGCTCTCACCCTTCTTCTTCACCACCTGCTCGGTCTTGTCGGTGATCTTGACCACAATCTCCTTCTCGGTGTCCTTCTCGATGACGGTGATCTTCTTGCCCTCGACGTCGACCTTGCTGATCACCCCGAGCAGCTCGTCGGCGATGACCGCTCCGACGAATGTCAGGGCCACGAAACCAGTGACGAGCGTGAGCAGGAATCCTCGGCGCGTTCGCATGGGAGATTCTCCTCCTCGATACTCATGAGGCGATGTCCAGCCAGGGGTTGCGTGCCCTCCCGCACGGAAGGGCGACCAGGTGCAGCCCCAAATCCCGGCTGAGTCCACACATTATGAACCCCAATGTCACCCGGAAGTAGTGGCCAGTCCCCGCGTTAACGATTCTTAACAGTCGCGGTCTCAGGAGCGTCCAGAACCAATGAGTTGGGTGAAGCGTTCGACTCAATCGTCCTCGCAGCCAGGCGCCGTCGTGGGGACAGCCAGTCGTGTTCGAGGGGATGGCTCACCCGCCGGCATCATTCCGGATTCGGTCCAGGTCATCCCAGAAACCCGGGTAGGTCTTGGCCACGCAGCCGGGGTCGAGAATCGTGACACCAGGGATGCGCAACCCCGCGATGGCGAACGACATGGCCATGCGGTGATCGTCATAAGTGGCGATCGACGCCCCCTGGAGATGATCGCGTGGTGGAGGGTTGATGACCAGACCGTCAGGGAGTTCGTCGACCTCGGCGCCCAGTTTGCGGAGCTCGTTGGCCAGGGCGGCGATCCGATCGCTCTCCTTATGGCGGATGTGGGCCACGTTGCGGATGCGCGAGACACCATCGGCGAACAGGGCGATCACGGCCAGCGTCATCACCGTGTCTGAGAGTGCGTTCATGTCGACGTTGACGGCGCGAAGCCGACCGCCACTCACGGTCGTCCGTTCCGGCTCGCGTGTGACCGAGCAGCCCATATACTCGAGGATGTCCACGAATGCCATGTCGCCCTGAAGGCTCGTGCTTCCGAGGCCCTCGACAGTGATGGTGCCGCCGGTGATCGCCGCCAGCGCGAAGAAGTAACTGGCGGCCGAGGCATCCGGCTCGATCGCGAAATCGTGACCATGGTAGTGTGCGGGACGTACGTCGAAGCGGCGGAACTTGCGGTTATCTACCATCACGTCGAAGGATTCCATCACCGCCAACGTCATGGCCACGTAGGGCTGCGAGACCAGCGTGCCCTGGACCTCGACGGTGGTCACGTCCCGAGAATACGGCAGCGCCATGAGCAGGCCGCTCAGGAACTGGCTGGAGACATCTCCCTTCACGAAGGCATAACCACCGTCCAGGCCGCTGGCCTGGATGGTCAACGGTGGACAACCGGTTCCGAGGTCCGATCGTGCGCCGGCGCCCAGACCGTTGATGGCCGTGAGGAGGTCGGCGACGGGCCGCTGACGCATCCGGGGCGTGCCGTCGAGGTGGAAAGTCCCCTGACCAGTCGCCAGCATCGCCGTCAGGAATCGGAGGCTCGTGCCCGAGTTGGCCACCTTCAACGCGGCCGTGCGCGGGAATGCTGCCGCCGCAACCGCTGACCCGGATTCGTGACGAGGCGGGCTCATGCTCGACCTCGATGCCGAGAGTCCGGATCGCCTCGACCATCACCCGCGTATCCTCGCAATCGAGGACACCCGTCAGAACGCTTGGCCCGTCAGCCATCGCGGCGACGATCAGCGCCCGGTTGGTCAGGCTCTTCGAGCCGGGGACACGGACAACCGACCGCGGCGGCGCGCCCGTCCAGAGTTTGATCGGCATCTCTTTTGGGTATTGATTGTTCATGGATCATGAGTCGGGTGCACTGTGAGCACCGAATTCTCTGAGAGCCGTTTCCGGAGCTCTTCGACATCGAGTCCTCGAATGAGGAATCGTTTCTGCCGCGAGGCGGCACCGGAGATCAGCGAGACCTGCGCGGTCTTGCAGCCCAGACTCTTGGCGAGCACCGACTGAATGGCCGCGTTGGCTTTCCCCTTGTCCGGTGGGGCCGTCACGGCGATCCGAAGCGCCCCGGCGGCTCGCCGAGGACCCCGTTGAGTTTCGAACCCGGTTGGGCTACGACCGAAACGATCGCACCCTCGGCATGACGAACGATCGCGATCACGGCTCGACTCCCTCGAACAGTGCCGAGCCGATCCGGACCAACGTCGCCCCCTCCTCGATGGCCGTCTCGAAATCGTTTGACATTCCCATCGATAGCTCATTCAGGTGCAAGCCCGTCCGCTCTCGCAGGGCGTCGCGCAGATTGCGGAGCCCGACGAACGACGCGCGTGCCGACTCCGGAGTCGTCCCCAGTGCGGCCATCGTCATCAGGCCGACGATCGGGATCGCTTGGCACGCTGCAATCGACTCACCGTCGTCAAGGACCTGATCCGGCGTCCAACCATGCTTGCTCGTCTCACCTGACGTATTGACCTGCAAGCCGACGACGGGAGGGTTACGGAGACTCATCGCCGACTCGTTGAGGGTTTGGAGGAGTTTCAACGAGTCCACTGCGTGGACCATGACGACCATCGGCAGAGTTTTCTTGACCTTGTTGGATTGCAAGTGTCCAATCAAGTGCCAGCGTACCGAATCCCCGAGGTCGGCGAGCGCTTCCGTCTTCCTCCAAAGTTCCTGGGGATAGTTTTCGCCCAGGTCGCGTACCCCACAGCCAACCAGCGGCCGGATCCATTCCGGAGCGCTTCGTTTAGTCACGGCGACCAAGCGGACGGCCTGAGCGGAGCGTCCGGACCGCCGTGCCGCCGCCGCGATCCGGCCCTGGACGTTCTCGAGGTTCTCTCGGATTCGGTCTGCGTTCATGATAGCCCGTACGTAGGTCAGGCTTTCCGGCCTGACGGTATGGAGCGTCAGGCCGGAAAGCCTGACCGACTTTTCTATTCTGAAGGATTCGATCCCACAATGAAACCATTTCTCATGATCACGGGCTTCCTGGCCGCTATCTTGATCATCGCCCAGCTCGTCATGGGGCAGTTGATCGTCCAGGGACAGGCGTCGTTGCAGAAGGCCCATCAGCATTCTGGGTATCTCACGGTCGGCGTCACCCTGATTTATATCGGGTGGTCCCTGGCGGTCATTGCCTCCTCGCCCAAGCGCGGTACGCCGTGAACGGCTTCGGCCCCTGATTCCGAACAGGCCCGATGTCCGGAATCGCGAATCGCGAATCGGGAAAGTCCCCCGGATCAGTTGACGCTCAGGATGGGTTTGACCTCGCCATCGTCCGTGAACTGCCCGACCAGAAATCGGGCATGGGTCTGAAACCCGAGGAAGGCACGAGCCGCGGGGGCCGTCAGGCTGCGATAGATGACATAGGACTCGTCTCGCCCCCAGCTCACGCGTGCGGCGAAGGCCCGGTCGGAGGGAACGGCTTTCGATCGTTCGGAGACGGTCAAGATGCGCCAATTCAAGGTTTTGCGATTCCGGGCCGGGTCCCAGGAGACGAGCAGCGGGAGCCAGCATCGCCGGCCTTTGGGCGACTGGTTCAAGGTCAGCTCCTGGTGCTCGGCCTGGAACGTGCCACGATCCGTGGGATAAGGCAGGCAAGGCAGGCCGATCGGCAGCACGAGCGCGGAGCCTCGACGCTTCGATTCCGAGAGGCTCAGGGCGCGGCAACCCTCCAGCGGTGCGGCGGCGATCGCAGGCGGAAGCGAGAGTCGCATCGACCAGCCCGGGCCCGCCGGGACATCTGGGCCTTCGACGAGGATCGACAGCAAAGCCAGCCGTCGGCCGCGCAGCAGCATCGCGGTTCGGGTGATCCGAATTGCCCCGGCGCGGCACGACCACTCGGCGAGGTCCGCCGAGGAGCCGGTGAGCCATACTCGAGGCTTGGGTCGCGAGCCTGGCGTGTCGGCGCCGGGTACGCTCCATTGCGGTCCCAACCAGGAACGACCCGCGCCAAAGAGCTCGAACCGGCAGCGGCTTCGCGTGTCTCGGTGGTCGATGGCCAGAAAATCCCCCGTGGCCAGCCAATCGGGCCGGAGCACGGCCAGGACTCGATTCGGGGCCGACCAGGCGGGCAGTGGAGGGGGCGCGTGTTCCTTGTGGCCCGGGTCGAACCACCACCGAAGCACCCGCGCGATGCCTGTGCCCCGGTACCAATCGGCCCAATCCTCCGCCGTTGCGGCCAGTGTCGTGTGGAGTCCCGGTGGGTCGAAACACATCGAAGGGCCCCCGTTGGGCCGGGCGAACCGCAACACCGTCAGCATCAGCCCGGTGATCTGGGAATCGCAACCCTCCGGCCACGGTCTCCCCTCGCGTTTGACCTCGGCAAGGATCTCGAGGCACTTGAGCAACTGGCCGATCGACAGCCGGACCGGAGCCCCCCCCGGATCCAGCTCCCGACACAACCAGCGTGTCAGCGCCTTCCCATCGCGGTCTCCCACCCAGACCTCCACAGCCCGCGCCAGGTTTTCCAGGTCCGTGTTCGCATTTTCTGCCTCTCGGCTCATCGGGATTCTCGATAACCCAGGGAGATGCATTCTTCTTGGGCCAGTGTGCCCACAAAATATACGAGCGGCGACCGGCTGGCTCAGCACCGGCGAATCAGGGACTCCCGGTTCTCAAGATCCGACGGAACGACGTAGGGACTTGAGAAAATCGGGACATACGACGAACAATCGGCGGCCTTCCGAGCCGGCCTCACCAGGTTTTTGCCCGTCAAAAATGAAACTGGCATTGCCTTTGCTTTCTACCCTTCCGTAACGCAAAGACAAGAGTGTCACAAAGAGTGATGGGGATGAAAACCCTGTTGATTAACTTTTAAGCATCCACCCCAAAGGCGTCGCCGGTTCATATCCATGGATCGGCTCCCCGCCAAAGGGCGAGCGGGACGCCTCGCACGACCCCCCGCTCGCCCTTTCTCAAGCCAGTGGCCTTCGGCTCATGGTGTTGCGATGAGCCGAGGGCCTGCTTCTAACCGGCCAGTCGATTGGGTTTTGTACGAGGAGGGGAGAGGTCCTCGTGCGGAACTTGCTCGTTGGCCGGTTTTTTTTTCAACCGCCGATGTGTTCACAGACTTGAGATTCCGCACGGCGTGATGGTTGAACGGCAGTTGCCACTTCCTCTGAGGGATTCGATGGGAGGCCCACCTTGCTGTGCATTTACCATGCTTGCCTCATGAAACATCGGCTCGGTTGGTTTTCAGCGGCCATGTCGCAGAGCGCGACCGGGGTGCGCCCTGGTGTGTTGGCCGTCGTCGAGCACGATGTGGCCATTCACCATGACGAAGCGAATTCCTGTGCTGTACTGGAAGGGCTCCAGGTAGGTGGCATGGTCGATGATCGTGGTGGGGTTGAAGATCGTCACGTCGGCCATTAGTCCCGATCTCAGAATGCCGCGATCGACGAGGCCGGCCTTCGCCGCGTTCATCGAAGTCATCTTCCGAACGGCGTCCTCCAGGCGCAACAGCCGGCGATTCCTCACATATTCGCCCAGAACCCGCGCGAATGTCCCGAAGCTGCGCGGGTGAGGATGACCGGTCCGGAGCGGACCCTCGATCGCCAGGGCCGAACCATCGGATCCAATCGAGCACCAGGGTTGACTCACCACCAGGTTCATGTCCTCCTCGGTGTGGTGAGCGTAGATGGTTCCGATTGAGCCGTTTTCCTCGATCAAGAAATCGAAGAGGACGTCGAGCGGATCGGGCGCTGGGCTCTTGCCTGCGGATTTCGCCGCGATGATCCGATCCATGGTCTGTCCCTGGAACGATCGGTTCGCCGCAGATAGCCGGGCACTGATGAGCATCCGCCCCCAGTCGCCGCCGACGGCTGTATAGTGGTTATACCAGCCGGGCAACCCCGCGCGGATGTCGTGCTTGAGCCGGTCGCGGACCTGGGGATCCTTCAGCCGCGCGATCAGTTGTCCCGTCCCACCCTCATGCGCCCAGGGGGGTATGATGCTGACCAGGTCATTATTGCCGCGTGTATACGGATAGACATTGGCCTGGACGTTCACTCCCTCCCTCCGCGCCGCGTCGATCAGCGCGACGATCTCGTTCATGCGGTGCCAGAGCGTCTGGTCGGCGATCTTGATATGGATGATGTCGACTGGAATCCCGGCGCGTCGGCCGATCTCGATCGCCTCCTTGTCGGCCGCGAAGACCGCGGTGCCCTCATTGCGGATGTGTGACGAATAAAGGCCCCCGTGCCGCTTGACCACCGCGGCGAGGGCGACGATGTCATCGGTGGTGACGGCGAGCTCGCGCGGACTCGCGAGCATGGTGAACAGCCCGATCGCCCCATCGCGCATCGCTTCGTCCAGGAGCTCCTTCATCGCTTCGAGCTGAGTGGCATCGGGCCGGCTGAGGGAGTCGCCGAGCACGCAACCCAGGAGGGTCCCGAGCCCCGTGTAGCTCGCCACGTTCACCGAGATCCCCTTCGACTCGAGGGTATCGAAGTAGCCTCCCAAGGTCGTCCAGCTCGGGCGAGCGTCGCCCCGGGGCTTGAGCTTCCCTTTGACCGGCCCCGCCGACGTGTCCTCGCCCAGGATCTCCGTGGTCACGCCGTCGCGGATCTTGCTGTTGGCATCGCCGTCGGTGAGTAGTACTCGATCCGAGTGCGAATGCATGTCGATGAATCCCGGCGCAACGATCAGGCCTCGTGCATCGATGACCCGGCGTGCTGGGACCTCGGCCCCGAGATGACCGATCGCGGCGATCCGATCGCCCCGGATCGCGAGGTCACCCTCGAACCAGGGATTCCCGGTCCCGTCCACGATCCTGCCGCCTCGGATCACGACGTCATAAGGCTCGCGCCGAGGCTCCTGACCGAAAGCAAGCGACCCAGGAATCACCAGCATCCAGAGCATCCATCCGAGGCGTCTGCGCGGCATGGTCGGTCATCCTCATGGGTCTTCGGATCCATCACATTAACGGTAGAGTCTACGTCCGTGTGATCTCTGGGCCATGCGCGCATCTTGGCAATTCCTGAGCCGACATTCCAGATGGGGCTGTTCCGGAATCTCGAATCTGGAATCTCGAATTCCGCTTGGGGTCGGAGAAGGGGTCAGGTCAGAAAAAGTTGTACCGTTCAAAGTCAAGAGCCGTCGAAAGTGACCTCACCAGATGGTCATCGAATTCAGGAAGAGCTGCTTCAGCTCCGCTTCACTGGCAGGACGAGGTGAAAGCTTGGTCACCCGGTGTTGTACGATCGTGCCGGCGACCAGGGCATCGGCGTCTTCGGGCGAATACCCCACGGCCTTCAGCCCGTTGGGCATGCCGGTCTGCCGCATGAGGGCGATGATCGCGCCGGCCAGGACTTCACCCGCGTCTTCCGGACGCGCTCCGGCAACGTCCGCCCCCATCAGCCGGGCGGCCTCCAGGTGCCGATCGGGATCGGCCTGCCCTGTGAAGCGGAAAACCGCGGGGGAGTTCAGGATCACCGACATCCCATGCGGGATCAGCGGCCGACGGGTGCCGTAGCCCGCCGGGATGAAGTCCCGGACCATCCCCGAGACCGGGTACGACATGCCGTGAGGCAGATGCACGCCCGCATTGCCGAATCCAATGCCGGCGAAAGTCGCCGCCAGGAGCATCGCTCCGCGGGCTTCGTCATCTGACGGATCGGTGATAGACCGGACCAGGTAGTGCGCGACCATCTCGATCGCCCGCCTGGCCCAGATGTCGCTGATCGGATTGGCCCCCTGGTACGCCGGCCGTTGGGCGGGACTGTCCGGGGCGAGCCGCTGGGAAAACGGCAAAGCCGTCAAAGATTCGACGGCATGGCTCAGGACGTCCAGTCCCGCGCACGCGGCGACCTGCGGGGGCACGCCTCGGGTATTGTTCGGATCAACCACTCCCAGGACCGGCCGCAGTGCGCGGTGCGCGATGCCCGTCTTGGCGTGCAGCGGCGTGTAGTCGAAGATGGCCACACCAGTCGTCTCGCTGCCCGTCCCCGCCGTGGTGGGGACCGCGACGAGCGGTTTCAGTAGCCCTGGGACGGGAAGTCCCTGCCCCACCGGCGGATTGACATAGTCCAGCAGTTCCGCCGGATAGGTCGCGTACAGGTTGGCGGCCTTGGCCGTGTCGATGCTCGATCCGCCGCCGACGGCCACGTAACCGTCGAAACCGCCCTCGACCGCGAAGGCGATCGCGACCTGAAACGACCGGTCGGTGGGCTCAACCTCAACCTGATCGAACAGCGCCGCATCGATCCCCGCCTCCCGCAGCACTTCCAGCACCAGCGAGACGGGCTCGGTACCCGTCAGGTTCGGGTCGGTCACGACCATGACACGCCGCGCCCCCCACCGACCCACGTCGTGCCCGATCTCGCGGGTCGCGCCGCGGCCGTATTTGATGCTGGAGGTGTCCATGGTAAAGGCGGATTCCTTGCGCATCGGCGAGACCTCCCGTGAGTGAGCTCCGTGCGGGGCGAGGACTGTCCAACCGGCGGATCTCCCCGGCCTGGAACCCGTTGCGAATCGACCCAGGATCACCATACTCCGAACGACAGTCCGAAGCCATGGAGGAGGCGTCGCGCTCGAGCCCATCACGCGGTCATCGGAGCGGGGTGTGGTGGCGACGGCTGGTTCCTCTGCGGTGCGAACGCGTTCAAGACCGCCGCGCAAGACGCCCTAAAGCGCCTAACGCTTGGTTAGCTCACAATAACCGCATCGAATCGATACGAGCCCGAAGCGCCAGCCAGTGAATTCCGGTGGGGATCCTCAATCCACTCGCTGTCGCTTCGGGCTCGTATCAGTCGTCCGCAACGCAAAAGACCCTGGCCCAGAGCCTGCCGAGATTTCAGCGCACTCTCATGACGCCTCTGGTCGCACTACGATCGACCTCGCGTTTCCTTCGGGTCAGGTCCGTTCGAGGTTGCGCGGTTGAGGCATGCCCGGGACGGCGGGGGCCTGGTCGAAGAAGGTGTCGCGGTCGCGGGTGATGGCCTGGGGGATGAGCTGGTCGCTCTGGGTCGAGACCCCTGCGTGCTTGCGGATTCCCGTGCCAATGGCCATGACCTCGACGAGCCCGGACCCCAGCTCGTTGATGAACAGCTTGACGCCAATAACGGCGTCGGCCTTCAACGCCTCGGCCTCGAGGCGGATGTGGTCGAGGCAATTCTCCCGGGCGTCGTAGACCAGCCGGGTGACTTCATCGATCTCACCGCGGCCGAACGATTGGAAGAACGCCGAGATGCCGCCCGCAAGCCCCAGTGCATAGACGCTCGTTCCCAGCAAGAGCCGGAGTGGCGCATAACCCAACTGGGTCAGGTTCCAGAGCTCCTCACCGGTCAGCTCGGAGGTGTACGGCGTCGTCGGCTGCCCCAGCGCCGGATTATGAGAGCCGGTTCCGACCATGAGCATTTCCCGGACTCCCGGCCCGAAGGGGATGATCCGGGTGATGACATCGACCACCGCGTTGCAACCGCGCTCGGCCGCCTCGGCCTCCAGCCGCTCCAGGGCGAGGTGGCGCGTGTGGTTGTACATGTCCGAGAACTCCTTGACCTCGCCGCGCCGTGCGAAGATCTTCAGCCCGCCTGCGATCCCTCGCGCGACCCCCAGGGCGTAGGCGACGTTGCCGATCACGAAATGCCGGGGCTCGTAGCCCGAATCGATCTGGCAGAACAGGTCCTGACCCGAGCAGGCCGTCGAAAAGAAGGGGCCAGAGCCCGAGGCGCTCTTCACCGATGAGCCGATGGCGAGGAACTCCATCAGGTTGCCGAGCTTTCTCAGTTCGGAGGCAACGCCAGTCAACCCCCGATCCCCCTCGTTCTGAGCTTCTTGCTCCAGCCGGCTGATGGCGGCGTGACGGCCATCGACGATGAGCTGGGTGATGCTGCCAATCTCGCCACCCGAGAGCGTCTTGAGGCCGCTGGTGATCCCCCGCACCAACCCGAGCGAGTGGACGCTGTTGCCGACCACGATGTTCCCCGGGTCAAACCCCTTCTGGGCCAGGCAGTAGATTTCGTTTCCGGACAAACCCGTGATCAACATCGCTATCGACTCCCGATGTCCTGCTCAGCCGTGGAGCGGGGAACATCCCCGACCTCTCGCGGCAACGGTGTGTCGTCGTCGCGGCCTGATCCTGGCTGCAACCACACCTCTCGTCAAGGGATTCGGCGAAGGAGCGGCACTATTTCGACGATCCGAGTTCCCCTGGCTGTGATCGGGAATCCAGATTCCCAAAGCCGGAATCTCGGCTGTCCGATTAAATTCGAATAGCGACAACGGGTTATGACGCGACGCGCCGCCTCGAATCCTGGTGGGTGACGGAGGCCTCCAGGCGACGTTCAGGGTGCAATGGTCAACGGAAGCTCGGCCGAGGTAGTACGTTCGGCGATGAGGTCGGTCTCGATCAGCCGCAAGCGATAAGGGCCGGGTTCGAGCGAACGAGGCAGCTCGATGCGGTACCACACGTAGTAATCGCGGCGACGGCGGCGGCAGTTATCCTCGGCGGTTGGCGGTGCCTGTTCCCAGACGATCGGGCCGCCACCTTCGGATCGAAGCTCGAGGTGTGACGACAGCCGCGACACGAACTGATCTCCGCGAGATTGATACTCCAGACCGGCCATCTCGCAATAAAGCAGGACCGGTTGGCCGGGCTTGAGCCGGGTTGCGTCGAGAAGCTCAAACGACCCGAACCCGTGCACCTTGCCGCAGAGCCTCAGCTCGGCGATTCGCATGGGCGGGCATTCTTCCGCACTCCGGGCGGCGACTGGTTCCATCGGCTCGAGCCGGGGCGGATCCCCTCTCGCTCGATGGCGTCGTCCTGCTTCGGCACCGGAACGTCGTCGCTCGAAATCGCGGGCCGGGTGTCCCCGGCCGTCTCTCGTGCTTCCGATCGAGCTATCGAACCTTCCGCCGTAAGATCGCTGCGCGGTGCGCGCATCTGGGGATCGCTGATCCCAGAATCCAGGTCCCCAATCAGTTCGCTCAGGGATCTGGGATCTGGGATCTGGAATCCGGAATCCCGACTCGGTTGCAGCTCCGCCGCGTCAGGTGAACTCTTGCCATCTCCGGGGATCGGTGCGGACCCCGTCAATCCTGGAACTGACGGATCTTCCGGCGCCGGCGGGACGAGGATGTTCAACGGCGCGGGTTCCGCAAGGCTCGGCTCGACCGGAGCGACCTTGGGCGTGGTGTCGGCAGCCTTTGAGACGGGCTTGATGGGAATCAACTGGTCCAGATCGATCATCGAGCGATCCGGTAACACCATGGATGCCCCGGGCGAGGGTTCGGCGGTATCGCTCGAGTTCAGAGATTCGGAGTGCTGACGAGTCACGGTCTCGACGCGCTGGATCTCGGCATCGAGGAGGGGAGTCGACACCGGCGGCGTGTCGGTCTTGGGAGGTGCGTCAGCCGGCGCCTGGCAACGGAATCGTTGGGGGCGCGGGCTGGTTCGCGGCCTCGCCGGCCGCGGGCGGCGACAAGGTGGAAGGCGGCGATCCGGTCTGAAGGGCGGTGGGATCCGTCGGGTAGGGCCGCGACGCGCCGGATAGGGTCGGGCCTGGAGGCTGCACGGAGATCGGGAGCGTCGGGGACGCGCCCGTAGGCGACGCGCTGGCCGGCCCCTGGCCAGGAGTCGAAGGAGTGCTCGAACGCGCATCGGGTTGCACGTCGCCGGCCGGAGTGAGTTCCGGCAACGGGCCACTGGCTGGGCGAAGGTTCGACGATCGGAGACAACCGATCGGAACGGTCGAACAGACCACGCCAATCAGGATCAGGCAAGTCCGCCGGGTCCGGCGATCGTGCGGCATTCGGACGACCTCTGATTCATGTTGACCGACCCGCTGACCCGCGGGGAGACATGTCCCTGACCCAACCATCAGGGATACGCCGTCGATTTACCCCAAGTCCGAGAATCGGGCAAGCTCAACATTTCCTTTTGTCATGCCAGAGGGTGCACCCGAGCGACCAGGACTCCCAAGGAAACGGCCGGCGCCGACTCACCCCAGGGAAAGACCGGATTCCAGTTTTCGGTTCTTCGAGCGAGTGGCCAGTAGCAGGTCGAGCGCCGACACCGAGCCATCGGCGTTGACGTCGGCGCTAACGGGCGTCCAGCCCAGCTGCGATGTCTGGCCGATGCTCGCGGCGATCTCATTCCAGTCGTTCTGATCGACGATCCCGTCGCCCGCTACCCACCTGCCGAAATGACAGGTGAGCCCAGTCGTCCGCGCAGAATCAGAATCCTCAAAACGAAGCCACCTGCCGAAATGGCATAATCCAGACGGAAAAGCCCAATCACACGAACTTGTAAAACGAAGCCACCTGCCGAAATGACAGAAAGAGAGGTATGACGATGGCGATTCGTGAAACTCGCAAAACAAACCCACCTGCCGAAACGGCAGGAAATGTCAATCGGCCTATGCGTGGAGTGTGGGGTCAACCCTCGCTCTGGCTTTGGGCAAGGTTGGTTGCATTGGCCCGTAGGCTGGAGGGAATCTGGCGCGTAACGACCGCCTGTGGCCAGCCGCAGGAAATCGCTGCGACTCGGACTCTCGATCGAACCTCATTGGGAATTCACGAAACCTTCATGTTTTCTGGTTACACTGGTGGCCCAGTAGTGTCGTCGAGGACAACACTTTCGGTCCAAAGTTCTGAGGGCGTGCGAGTGAGTCCGGCTGGGCCGATCCTATGTCGAGCCTGACGCCGCTTTTGAGGCGCAGGTGCTGCTCGGGCTCGGCGAGTGTCCGATTAAAGGGAAGGCAACGAATGAGTTACGTTCGCGGCGCAGTTGGGACGATGGGTCTGTTGGTCCTCTTGAACTTCGCTGCCGGCTGCGGCGGGTCGGACGAAGAGGCGGGTGGCCAGCCCGGAGCCACCAAGGCGTCCGGCACGATCCTCGTCGATGGTTCTAGCACCGTGTTTCGCATCAGCAAGGCAGCCCAGGAAGGGTTCAATCGCGTGAATCCCGCACGTCACCGTGGTCGTGGACAATCACGGGACCGGCGGCGGCTTCGGCCGCTATCTCCGCGGCGAGGTGGATATCGTTGACGCCTCGCGCGCCGCCAAGCCCGACGAGGAAGCCAAGGCCAAGCAGCAGGGGATCGACTGGACCCGGTTCCTCATCGGTTACGACGGGATCACCCTGGTCGTGAACCCGAAGAACGAATTCGTCAAGGCGCTGACCGTCGAGCAGTTGAAGGCGATCTGGGAGCCGCGGAGCAAGATCAAGACCTGGAAGGACGTGGATGCCTCGTGGCCCGATCGCAAGATCATCTTCTACTCGCCCGACAATGACTCCGGGACCTTCGAGTTCTTCACGGAGGCGATCACGGGCAAGGCGAAGAGTCAGCGCGACGACGTCCAGCCGAGCGCCGACGATAACACGCTGGTCAACGGCGTGGCGGGCGACCCGGACGGGTTCGGCTACTTCGGGTATGCCTACTATGCCGCCAATCCGGATAAACTCAGGGCGGTGGGCGTGGCCAGGGGTGCCGGGGCCTCACCCGTGGTCCCCAGCCCCGCGACGATCGCCGACAAGAGCTATGCCCCGCTGTCTCGGCCGCTGTTCATCTATGTGAAGAACTCGGCCGCCCGACGAGCCGAAGTCTCGGAATTCCTCAAATACTATCTCGAGAATGTCGACAAGCTCGCCGTCAAGGCGAAGTATGATCCGCCGACGGCCGATGAGATGGCCGCCAACCTGGCGACACTCGAGAAGTTGCTCTCCGGCGGCGGTGAGGCGAAGTCCCTTCCACCGAAGGCCGAGTAAGGAATGCTCGCCCTCTTGTCCTCAACGTCGTTGACAGGCCCCGATTGCGCGGCCGAGCCCATCGGGGATGACCTCTGGGCGGGCCACTCGCGGTTTCTCGCCTTCTGGGAAGCGGCCGTGACCATCGGCTTGGTCCTCTGCACGGTCATCACCGTGCTGACCACGCTGGGTATCATCGTCGTGCTGAGCGCCGAGAGTTTCTCGTTCTTCCGCGACGCGAAGGTGAGCGTCCCGGAATTCCTTTTCGGCACGGCGCTGAAGCCGGACGAGGAGCCGCCGAAATTCGGGATCGTCCCGCTGATCTGGGGGACCTTCCTGGTCGCCGTGGGATCGTCGGCGATCGCCCTGCCGATCGGCCTGATGAGCGCCATCTACCTGAGCGAATACGCCCCGCGACGCGTGCGGTTGGGGTTGAAGCCCGCCCTGGAGCTGCTGGCGGGCATCCCGACGATCGTCTACGGCTACCTCGCCGCTCTTGCTGGTGACGCCGGTTTTGAAGCGACTCATCGAGCCGCTGGGCTTTCGGGTCGAGACGTTCAATGCGCTGAGTGCCTGCATCGTGGTCGGCGTGATGATCATCCCGCTGGTCTCGTCGCTGAGCGAGGACGTGCTCTCGGCGGTCCCGCGCGGGTTGCGCGAGGCGGCGTTCGGACTGGGGGCGACCAAGTTCGAGGTCTCGACGCGGATCGTGCTCCCCGCGGCCCTTTCGGGAGTCTTCGCCTCGTTCATCCTGGCCGTCAGCCGGGCGATCGGCGAGACGATGGCCGTCGTGCTGGCTGCGGGGATGCGGCCCCAGATCACACTCAACCCGCTGACGTCCATCGAGACCATGACCACGTATATCGTGCAGGTCATCAGCGGCGAGGCCTCGCCCGGCTCGCCCAAGTACCTCTCGCTGTTCGCCGTCGGTTTGACCCTGTTCGCCGTCACGTTGACGTTGAACATCCTCTCCGGGTTCGTCCTCCGCCATTTCCGCGAGGAGTACCAATGACGCCGGACGCCTCGACCCGGTTCCATCCCCACCGCTGGCTGCGCCGGCTGCTGAATCCGTTGTTCGGCGTGGCGTGCCTGATCGCGACGGCCATAGGGGCCGCGGTCTTGCTCCTGCTCCTGGGCTCGATCCTGATCGCGGCGCTTCAGGGCCCACCCGAGGATCCCGGGCATTCCTTGGGATCGAATCTGAACGGGTTTCCCGCTCTGCTCCAGAAGCTGGCGAGGCAGAACCAGGCGTCGTCTCCCGAGGATGCGGGCTTCCAGGTCGGGATCGCGGGCACCCTGTGGCTGCTGGGATTGGTCGCGGTGATCGGCATTCCGGTCGGGATCGGGGCGGGGGTCTACCTGGAAGAATACGCGCTGCCGGGTCGGCTGCGCCGGCTGATCCAGATGAACATCGCCAACCTGGCGGGGGTGCCGTCGATCGTCTACGGCATTCTGGGACTGGCGTTGTTCGTGCGTGCCTTTGGGATCAAGGCCCTGGCGCTGGGTCCGACCTTGCTGGCCGGCGTGCTGACGCTCAGCCTGCTGATCCTGCCGATCATCGTGATCACAACGCAGGAGGCGCTGCGCGCGGTCCCGCAGTCGCTCCGCCAGGCCGCGCTGGCACTCGGAGCGACCCGCTGGCAGGTCGTGCGCGATCATGTGCTCCCCTCCGCCCTGCCGGGGATCCTCACCGGCACCATCCTCGGACTCTCGCGGGCGATCGGCGAGACGGCCGCCGTTGATCATGGTCGGCGCGGCCGGCTCGATCCTCCGTACACCCCGAGGGCCGCTCGATCGCTACTCGGCGCTTCCGGTGGAAATCTATAATTACGCACGAATGCCCGACCGCGGATTCCAGGTCGTGGCTGCCGGTGGTATCCTCATCCTGATGGCGATGTTGCTTTCGATGAATGCGATCGCCATCGTGATTCGAAACCGATATCGTCGTTATCAATAACCTCGCGAATGGACCCGAGCCCCTCCAACCCGATGGAACCCTTGATGAGCGTCTCCGAAACACGTGTCGATCGGAGCGTCGCCGGTCCAACGGCCGCGATCCCATCCCCAGCCGCCAACTCCGCTCGTGTAAGCGACCCCATCGTGTTGTCCACCCATCAACTCTCGGTCTGGTACGGCTCGTCCCTGGCGCTCAAAGACATCACGATCCATATTCCCCGCAACAAGATCACCGCGATGATCGGCCCCTCCGGCTGCGGCAAGAGTACCCTTCTACGCTGCTTCAACCGGATGAACGACCTGATCACCGGCGCGCGCATGGATGGCGAGATCCGTTTCGACGGCGAGCTGATCTCCGATCCCAAGATCGATTCGGTCGTCCTGCGACGGCGGATCGGCATGGTCTTCCAGAAGCCGAACCCTTTTCCCAAGAGCATCTACAACAATGTGGCCTGGGGGGCGCGGATCAATGGTTATCGCGGCGATATGGACGAGTTGGTCGAGCGATCGCTTCGACGTGCGGCATTGTGGGATGAGGTCAAGACCAAACTGAACCGCTCGGGACTCGAACTTTCTGGCGGTCAGCAACAACGGCTTTGCATCGCCCGGACCCTCGCCGTCGAGCCCGAGGTCATCCTGATGGACGAGCCCTGCTCGGCCCTCGACCCGATCTCGACGGCCCGAGTTGAAGACCTTATGGACGACCTTAAGAATGATTATACGATCGTCATCGTCACCCACAACATGCAGCAGGCCCGACGCGTCAGCGACCTGACCGCCTGCCTGATGCTCGATGAAACGTCCACGGAAGGGCATCGCATCGGGATCCTCGCCGAGTTCAGCTCCACCGATCTCCTCTTCACCAATCCCAAGGATAAGCGCACCGAGGCTTATATTACTGGCCGCATCGGTTGACGATGCTCGCTCCTCCCCACGAGGTCCCCGCCATGACCGACTCGCGAACTCCACTCCGTTCCTTGGGGGCCCTGGTCGCCTCTGTGCTGATCCTCGGGTCGAGTGCCTTGCAGGCCGCGGAGAAGGGCGCGGCACCGTATCGCGAGCGCTGGGTCTACTGCGGCGCCAACCTCCAGGTCGACAAGTCCACCGACGATGCCGTCGCGATCATCGAACGCGCCGGTCGAGCCGGATACACCGCGGTTCTGTTCACCGATTACAAGCTGCAAATCCTCGACCGCGTGATCGACCGCTACTTTCACAATGCGGCACGTGTCAAGGCGGCGGCTGCGAAAGCGAATCTCGAGCTGATCCCCGCCGTCTTCTCCATCGGTTACAGCAATGGGCACCTGGCGCACGACCCGAACCTCGCCGAGGGACTGCCCGTAGTCGACCAATCCTTCGTGGTCCGGAAGGATCTCGAGGCCGTGCTGACGGGCACTCGCGGAATTGCCGAGTACCGCAACGGCAATCTCGAGCAGACGCGGGGTGATCGGTTCAGCGAGTTCTCCTTCCAGGACGATCCGGGCATCACGACGTTCGCGGACAGCCGGGTCGTCCATAGCGGTCGCGGTTCTTGCCGCCTCGAGCCGGGGATCAAGGGGACGGACCGCACGGCACCGAACGTTCGCCTGGTGCAGCACGTCAGGCTGCGCCCGAATACGCCCTATCGGTTCTCCTGCTGGGCGAAGACCCGCGACCTCGGCCCCGTGGGTGCTTTTCACCTGCTCGCGCTCGGCGCCAGCCAGCCCGGACGCACGCTGACCTTCCACGAGGGAGGCCTCGAGTCGACCCAGGACTGGAAGCGGATCGAGGTGGTCTTCAATAGCCTGGATCAGAAGGAAGCGAACCTCTACGTCGGCATCTGGGGCGAGGGCCCGGGTACGCTCTGGGTCGACGACCTGGCGATCGAGGAACTGTCGCTGGTCAATGTCCTGCGGCGCAAAGGGTGTCCGCTGGCGGTCAAGTCGGCCGACGGCCGGACGACCTACGTGGAAGGCCGCGACTTCGAACCGGTGGTCGATCCCAAGCTCGGGAGTGTCCCCTTCGCCGGCGAGTATGAATTCGACCATCCCGGCGCCAAGCTCCGGATCAAGCCGGGATCACGCATCAAGGCCGGTGATCGGTTGCTCGTAAGTTGGTATCACCCGGTGGTCACGCTCAGCTCGCAGGTCATGTGCTGTTTCTCCGAGCCGAAGCTAAACGAGATCCTCCGCGACCAGGCGCGGCGAGTGAACGAGCTGTTCCATCCCCAGACCTTCTTCATGTCGCACGATGAGATCCGGGTCGCCAACTGGTGCAAGGCCTGTCGGGACCGGAAGCTGACCCCCGGTCAGCTCCTGGCGGACAATGTGCGGAATTGCACGGCGATCCTGAAATCCATCAACCCGCGAGCGCGCCTCTTCGTCTGGTCGGACATGTTCGACCCGCACCATAATGCGGTCGACTCGTACTACCTGGTCAACGGCTCGCTCAAGGGATCGTGGGAGGGCTTGCCGCGCGATGTGATCATCGCCAACTGGAACAGCGGTAAGGCGAAGGAGAGCCTTGGCTTCTTCGCCGGTCGGGGCCATCGCCAGGTGATTGCCGGATACTACGACGTTGACGATCTGTCCAACTTCCAGACCTGGGACGCGGCTGCGCGAGGCATCAAGGATGTCATCGGCTTCATGTACACCACCTGGTCGTCGAAATACGGATTGCTCGAGAAGTACGCGCACGCGATGAAGGCAGGACGCTAAGTTGCCCGGCGGGAGGAGCCGCCCCACACCCGGATCCGCTGACGGATGTACGCGTGTTCTTGAAGCGACGCGTGGCTGTCGGCAAGGGTTCCAGACGTGGCACTCGGCTCAATCGTCAGGATATGACGCAAACCCATGCAATTTTTGGACTTACGTCTCTCGTCGTCTGCCCCGTTCCCGCCCGACGCCCCGGCGCGATCCACAGCGCTTTTTTTGTGGAAAAATTCTCGATCTCCCTCTCCTGTTGAGAGTTCGGACGCGAAAACTTGTCACTGCGCATAGGTGCATTAACGAAATCCCAAAGTTGAGGCATACTAATCGTAGAGGGCTCATCAGAGGGCTCGCACGATCCGTTCCCCGTCGCGTCCGAGTCGTCATCACACCCATGTCAGGTGATCCCGGAACTCGTCACCTTCGGCCGTCGGCCGGTCACCGGAGCCGACCGGACCGACCCGGCAAGCGCCGGTCCCGAACTCATTTCAGGCCAATGAGATCGGGGATGGGGACCTTCCCGATTTGTTACATAGTGTGCCACTTTGTGCCACGATCGGCGCCACCCGGCGGCGGTCCCACCATCCCCCTGACGCCCTGGGGATCGCCGCGGATTCTCGGGATTCCGGGAGCCCACCCGGAGACGCCTTGGCCCAGGGTGCCCGCGGAACGGATGAGGGTCCGAACCGGGGATCCCGCCATCACTCCGGATCGATACGGTGGTCTTGAGCGAGGAGTGTCGGAAAACTGGCAGAATAAACGGCTGCTCATCCCTCATTCCTCGTCACCAACGCCGGACGGTTGGCTCCGTCAAGGCCGGTGCGCGATTGACCTTGTGTCCCGCACGCGCTTATAATCCGACATCTGTCATACCGGGCTTCAGGGACCTGTGGCGACGGCGCACCGCGCGATGCCCGCACGCCAAGTACCGCCTGATCGGGAGGTTTCCGATGTGCAGTCCACGTCCGGCTCTCACCGTGCTGCTCTTGATTGCTGGAGCCTGCCAGATTCCGATCCCCGAGGCTCGCGCCGTCACGGCGCCGGCGAAATCTGGCGGCCCAGCGGCGATCTCTGGGAAGATCGTCGAACGCATCGGCGGCTGCCATTGCCGGGCGCAGGTCACCCTGTATCGCCTGGAATCGTTGAATGGTCGTTGGGGACGTTTCAAGATCGCGAGCCCGGCTGCCACGACCGATAAGACGGGAACCTACCAGTTCCCGGGTCTGGAAGTCGGTTACTTCATGTTGTCGGTCGAAGGAGCCGGGTTCCCTCGAACGTTTCGCGCTGCGAACATTGAAGGCCATGCGTTGCAGCACGTTGACGTCGTGCTGAAGCCTCCCGTGTCGCTCGTGATCCACGTCGAAGATCAGGACGGCAAGCCGGTTGCTGGAGCCCGGGTCCGACAGATCACCCAGCGTGGGGTGAACGGAGAGTGCAGTCTCCGGCAACTTTGGTTGCGCTCGCTCGGCGTCTCGATCCCAATCAGCGACGCGGAGGGGAACCTGCGACTGCCGCCACTGCCGTCCGGGGAGACGATCAAGGCGACCATCGACCATCCCCGACTCGCGCCGGCCAGTACTGGCGAGCTGACGGCGGCCTCCGGTGCCACGGCCCGGGTGAAAATGCAACCTGGCGTCGTCGTCACACTGCACGTCCCGGTCGATCCTCCGGCCAAGCGAATCGCGAGTGCCGTCCTGGACCTGCGGTACGAGCCGTTCGACGACCCGTCGACGATCCTTGATTGCGAGGTGGAATTTGATCAGAAGGGGACGGCTCAACTTTGCGTCGCGCCGGGGAATTACTCGTGGCTGCTGCTTCAGCACGAGAATTTCTTCTTGACCCCGGCCTATTCCGCGAATTATCAGAAAAAGACCTGGCTACGGATCGAGCCCGGGCGGAATCAGGACCTGCACATCGACGTGCACCGGAAGGTTGCGGTTCGAGGCCGGGTCGTCGACGCCGACACCGGAAAGCCGCTGCGTGCTATGTCGGTGATGGGAGACCTCGCCCACGGTACGCCGCAGGGATGGACCGATCCGCCCTCGGGCAAATGGAGCTTTGCCGGATGGGCCGAAACCGATGCGCAGGGGCGATACACGATCGATCTCGCTGCCGGGCTCGCCCGGGTCTCTTTTCAGGGAAGCCATTTCGTTGCAGAGCAGAGTGACTACGAAGTATCCATCGCCGCCGACGGCTCGACCGTGATCCCGGATATCAAAGTTCGTGCGGTGCAGAAGATTGTTGGTGTCGTGCAGAATCCCGACGGCACACCGGCCCCCCGCGCTGTCGTCCGGCTTCGCGGACTGTCCGTGAGAGTGGACCAGCCCGTATTGACGAATGACTCCGGTCGATTCGAGCTTAGGCCTCGATGGATTCCCCTCCGACCCGGACACAGGAAAGCCCGCCTACGTCCAGACCGTGGTCGCGTTCGATCCGTACCGCCCACTGGCGGCGAAGGCCGAGGTACGGCTCGACCAACCGAAGAAGGTCGTGCTCAAACTCGAGCCTCACGAGCCTGACTGGCCACTGTCCGCATTTTCGTCCGAGCTGACTGACTGGGAGCGTGGCATCCTGCCCCCCGATGAGTCCACCAAGATGGCGGCCTTCTCCTTGCGCGGCCGGACTCCTCCCGAGATCGACAGTGTCTTGTGGCTGAATACCAACGATCGAAACCTCAAGCTCGCCGACCTGCACGGAAAGTACGTCCTGCTCGATTTTTGGTTCATCGGCTGCGGTCCCTGCCACGGGGATTTTCCGTCGGTCAAGCTGGTCCATGAATTGTACAAGGACAAAGGCGTGGTGGTGATTGGAGTCCACAACAATTCCAATACGGCCGAGGCGGTGCGGGAACACGTCGCCAAGATCGGTTTGCCCTTTCCCGTGGCCGTCGATCATCCCGACGGCCGAACGATTGCCCGGTTCGAAGAGCACGGCGTCCCCAGCGGCTATCCGGACTACATCCTGATATCGCCCGAGGGGAAAGTTCTCCTCGATGATCGCACCATTCCGCACCCGGTTTTGCGAGCATACAAGCTGGAAATCATCCGCAAGCTTCTTCTCGAGTCGCAGGCGACGGACCGTAAGAGCGTTCGGACAAATTGACGAGGAAGCCCGGTTTTTCTGGCTCGCTTGGAAAGGGCGGCGGTGATTCGAGCGCCCAACGATCGGAATGAGCACGGGCGCACCCCCCTCGAAGACTTGGTGCTCGCAGAGCACCCTACTACACGGAGTTGCGGGCGGGACGTAGGGTGCTCTGCGAGCACCGATCGCAGCTCGATGCGCGATGATGGCCCGTCGTGGTGCCGGGCGACCGGATGGGTTAGAATCCACGAAGACGTGGTGGAACGGATCATCGGGCGCAGGAACGGTCATGAAACCTTGGCGAGATGCCGTCGATTCGTACATTGATTCGCACGCGGAACGTTGGTGTTCGGTGCGACGCTACCTGCACACTCATCCAGAGCCTAGCCGTGAAGAATACGACACGACCCGGTTTCTGGCCGGGCAGCTCGGCGAGTCCGGCCTGCACGTGCGGATCGTCTCGTCCGGTCGGGGGTTGGTCGCCGAGCCCGAGGGCCAGGACGATCGGCCTCGCGCGGCGATCCGCGCGGATCTCGATGCGCTCCGGATCGCCGACGCCAAGACCGTCCCTTATCGCTCGAGTCGCGAGGGTGTGATGCACGCCTGCGGCCACGACGCCCACGCCACCATGGCCCTGACGGCCGCGCTGGCGCTCTTGGAACTGCCGCGACGTGCTCCCTGACGAGGTTTCGTGGCGGGCGATCTTCCAGCCGGCGGAGGAAGTCAGCGAGGGGGCGCTGGAGATGGTCGAGGCCGGCGCGGTCGAGAACGTCCGGGCGATCGTGGCCCTGCACGTCGATCCGGAGCTGAGCGTGGGCCGGATCGCCCAGCGCAGCGGTGTGTTGACCGCATGTTGCCAGGAGCTACAAATCGTGATTCGCGGCGTGGGTGGTCACGCCGCTCGACCGCACCTGGCCGTCGACCCGATCGCGGTGGCCGCCCAGCTCGTGTCGAACGCTCTACCAGTTCGTGCCCCGATCGGTGGATTCGCGCGACCCCAGCGTCTTGACCTTTGGATGTATCCGAGGGGGTGCCGGCGCCAACGTGATCCCGGACGAGGTGGAGTTGCTGGGGACGATCCGCACGCTGAGCGATCGCGCGGCCGCCCAGGTCGAGGAACGGATCACCCAGGTCGCTCGCGGACTCTCCGCGGCGACGCGGGCGACCATCGACGTCTCGTTCCGACGCGGGACCGAGGCTGTGTTCAATGATCCCGAGGTCACGGCGATCTGCGTTCGCGCCGCAGAAGAGGTCGTCGGCGCGGTCGAACGTCGAGGAGATCCGGCTGCCCAGCATGGGCGGCGAGGATTTCTCCGGTTACCTGAAGCACGTCCCTGGTTGCTTGTTGCGACTGGGCGTGGCATCCCTCGACCGCCCCCGTCATGCCCTTCACTCCCCTCATTTCGACATCGACGAGGCCGCGTTGACCCTCGGCGCCAAGGTCCTGGCGGATAGCCGCGGTTCTCCTGTCCACTTCGACCAGGAGCCGGCACTCGTGAGCCTCTTCAAGTTCGTCGCCAATGAGCGACCTTCTCTCGGGGTCGAGATCGAGTTGAACCTCGTCGACCGCCACACCATGGCACTCCGCAGCGCGATCACCGAGGTACTGGCCGAGATCCCCACGGAGCTGGAAGGCGCGGTCAAGCCCGAGCTGCTCCAGTGCTACCTGGAGATCAATACCAAGGTCTGCCAGGATGTCGATGAGGTCAAGCACGACCTGGAGGAGAAGCTCCGCGTGGTCCGAGAGGCAGCCGCTCGCCATAACCTCTGGCTCTTCTGGAGCGCCGACCCACCCGTTCTCCCTCTGGCAGGACCAGGCGGTCTCGCCCAACGAACGCTATCACAGCCTCATCGACTTGCTCCAGGAGACCGCACGCCGCCTGGTCACCTTCGGCCTGCATGTCCACGTCGGGGTGGACTCGGGTGACAAGGCGATCATGATCTGCGACCGGATCATGCAACACCTTCCCACCTTGCTGGCGCTCTCGGTCAACAGTCCGTTCTGGCAGGGGCGGAATACGGGCCTCCACTCCCAGCGGGTCAAGGTGATGGAAACCCTGCCCACAGCGGGACTTCCTCCGCTGATGCGGAACTGGTCCGAATACACCTGGCTCCTCAACCATATGGTCCAGACCGGCTTCATCAAGACGATCCGCGAGATCTGGTGGGACGTCCGGCCTCATCACAACTTCGGCACGGTCGAGGTCCGCATCTGTGACATGCCCCCGACGCTCGAACACGTCCTCGGCCTGACTTCCCTGATCCAGTGCCTGGTCTACGACCTCTCGCAGGAGATCGATCACGGCACCTACCAGTATGACTGCCATCCCTTCATGGTCCGCCAGAACAAGTGGCGGGCCTGCCGGTATGGGATGGACGCCAAGCTGGTCGACCCTCTCACCTACCAGGCGATCCCGGCGCGGCAGGTCGTTCACAGCTTGATCGACCGGCTCGAGGGACGAGGCGAGGAGCTCGGCTGCGTCCCTTACCTCCAAGTTATGCGCGAGCTCGCCGAGCAGCCGACCGGCTCGATGAGGCAGCTCAAGATCTTCGAGGAGACCAACAATCTCGCCGAGGTCGTGCGACGGATGATCGCCATGACAGAACCGGCGGCCACCTCATCCCACTCCTCGGCAAACTGAGTTCGATCGGCCGAGCATTCATCGTTTCTTAACGAACTGGACATCGATTTGTCATCGCAATCGTTAGGATGGAACAGGTCATCACCCATTGGACAACCTTCCATCGAGATCGGCCTTGCTGCCATGCCCAAGCCCAAGATTCTGGTCATCGAAGACGAACGATCGCTGGTCGAAGTGCTGAGCTGCAACCTGGAGCGCGAAGGATTCGAGGTGCTCCAGGCGTTCGACGGCCAGGAAGGCCTCCGGCAGGCCCAGTTGAAACTACCGGACCTGATCGTGCTGGATTTGATGCTCCCCAACAAGCCCGGCCTGGAAGTGTGTCGCGAGCTGCGGCTGGGTGCTCGGACGCGCGACATCCCGATCATCATGGTGACGGCGAAGGTGGAGGAATCGGACGAACTGGTCGGATTCGCGACTGGCGCTGACGACTACGTCTCGAAGCCGTACAGCATGAAGATCCTGATCCAGCGCATCAAGAAAGAGTTACGGCGACGCCAATTGAAAGAAGAGCCCACCGCGGGGAAGGTGATTGAGAGTCAGGGGATCGTGATCGACCGGCACAGCCATCGCGCGCTCTATGGCGATCAGGAGCTGCCTTTGACTCCCACGGAGTTCCGTCTCCTGGAGGTGCTCATCCGACAGGCGGGCCGGGCGTTCACACGGTACGAGTTAATGGATGCAGCGATCGGTGAGGATGCGATCGTGCTCGAACGAACGATCGACGTTCACATCAAGAGTCTCCGGAAGAAGCTGGGTGACGCGGGCGAGCTCATCGAAACCGTCCGCGGCGTCGGCTATCGCTTCCACGAGCCTCGGACGGTGAATGTGTGAGATCCGGGCGAGCGGGGACCGGTTTTCGATGTGGGGCCGCGTGAGGTCGCGGGACCTGTCGATCGGGCACCAACTCCGCTCGGACAACGGCGACCTCGCGCGGTGCGTCAATTCCCAGCCGCACCTGGCCTCCTTCGAGTCGAACCACCGTCACGCAGATGTCTTCGCCGATGAAGAGCTTCTCCATCAGCTTCCGGGTCAGCACGAGCATGAGGCGCCTCCTTTTCAGTGCCCTCGACGTGTCACTTTTCAACGAGCTCAGGATGTTTCCTCGCGTGCGTCTTCAACGCGGCGGGCGATGAGGCTCAATAGCACTCTAGGTCACATCTTGGGACGGTCGGCCACTCCGCTCAATTCCCTGGCGACGATCGACTGGACTCCGGACCACGACTGGCTCGTTCCGGCCAGGTCGGTGCGCGGGGTCTTACCACCGATCGGGCCTCGCGGTCCCGGTTGCTTCTGGACTCGGCGCGATATTATGGGAGCATAAGGACCATCGGCCTCGGAGACGGGTCTGCCGCGTACTGGCGACCTTAAGGAGGCCAACCAGAGCCATTGGCACCTGGTCGTGTCTTGCTGGTTGATCGTGAGGGTATGATGTCTTCTCAGTCACACGCCGCAGTGATCATCGTCGGCTCGGGATCGGCCGGATTGACCGCCGCACTCTACTCGGCTCGGGCCAATCTCGCCCCGCTGGTGTTCGAGGGCAAGGAACCGGGCGGCCAGTTAACGCTGACGACCGCGGTCGATAACTTCCCGGGCTTTCCGGAAGGGATCAATGGTCCGGACTTGATGGACCTGATGCGCAAGCAGGCCCAGCGGTTCGGCGCGGTCTGCGAGTGGCAGACCGTCTTCGAGGTTGATCTGTCTCGTCGTCCGTTCCGGGTCCGCACGACGGATGATCCCAGTGGGGATCCGGCCAGCGGCACGCTCCGGGACTACACTTGCGATGCGCTGATCGTGGCCACTGGTGCCTCGGCGCGCTGGCTAGGGAACGAGGGACCCTATCGGGGCAACGGTGTCAGCACCTGCGCCACCTGTGACGGCCACTTCTATCGAGGCAAGGCCATCGCTGTCGTCGGCGGCGGAGATTCCGCGGCCGAGGAGGCCACGTTCCTCACCCGGTTCGCCACCAAGGTCACCGTGATCCATCGCCGTGACGCGTTGCGTGCATCCAAGATCATGCAGGATCGGATGTTCCAGAATCCCAAGATCGAGTACGCCTGGAATTCGGTCGTGGAGGCGGTCGAGGGGGAGAAGCAGGACGGGCACCAGGTTCTCACGAACCTCAAGCTGCGCTCGACCAAGGACAGTTCTCTGCGCGACCTCAAGGTCGATGGACTGTTCCTGGCCATCGGTCATGTCCCGAACACGGCGATTTTCCAGGAGCAGCTCGCCACGACGCCCGAAGGCTATCTCCTGACTCGGACCGCACTGGCCTGGCAGGGGGTGGAGTCTCCGGCTGGCCTGCTGGAGACGATGCCGAATTACGGGACCGCCACCAGCGTCGAAGGCGTTTTCGGCTGTGGTGATGTTGTCGACACCCACTATCGACAGGCCATCACCGCGGCGGGCTCCGGTTGTGCCGCAGCGATGGACTCGGAGAAATGGCTAGAGGCGGTCGGCGCAGGGGCGAACTTTCATTAGATGCCCCCATAACCACCCGGTTGCCATCGGGAGGATTCGTCATGGAGAATCAACCCTCTCAACCACAAGACCTGAGCTGGTCCCCGGATGTGGGTCCGGGGAAGGGGCGTGGCGGCAGTGATCCCGAAGTGACAGCGATCTGCGTTTCGACTCCCGCGTGGCTCTGGCTGCTCGTGCTCGGGTTGCTGGGCCTGATCTTCTGGCAGTTCGTGCCGAAGGCGGAAGTCCAGGTTCTGTATGCTCCCTGGTTTCTCGAGCAGATCGAGGCCGACAATATCGAGAGCCTCTCCATCCAGGGGGTCGAGGTCCGGGGTGTCTTGCGGAAAGAGCAGCCCTATCAAGGACCTACGTCAAAAACACCCGTCCCGGTCCGAAGGTTTTACACCTACTTCCCATCGGAAGCTTCGATCGAACCGATTGTTCAGAAGCTCGCTCGCACTCGAGACCCGGCGTTGCCGCCGGTCCAGATCGAGGCCCACCCCCCCAATTCCAACGGATTGGCCTGGATCGTCTTACTACTGCCGACTTTCGTGATCCTGGGGCTGATCTACCTCATGATGAGACGGGCTCGGGATCGCTTCGATCCATCTGGGAGAGGACAATCCCCCTGAACTTTTGGAGGATCTTCGCTACAATTGATTTGCGGCGGTCGTGGGAGAGTGAGCGCCGTACGCGTCGAGCCGAGGGCCGACGTCCATCATTCATTGCATCGAAATTGGTGAGAACGCATGGAGAATCGACCGCCGCAACAGGAGACCCCGCGCCGGCCCCCGAGCCCGGCGCAAGACCAATGGGTCCGGCGGGTCACCGACCCCCCCCTGGCTCTGGCTGATCGTGATTGGGCTGCTGGCTCTGATCTTCTGGCAATTCGTGCCGAAGCCGGAGGTCCAGGTCATCTACCAGCCTTGGTTCATGGACCAGGTGCAGCACGATAATGTGAAAAGTCTCTCGATTCAAGGCAACGAGCTCAAAGGGGAATTGCGCAAAGAGACCCCATACACCCCATCGCCCGGCTCGAGCACGCAAGTCCTGGTCAAGAAGTTCTACACCTACATCCCCTCGGAGGAGTTGATCGCGCCGCTGTGCGAGCGGCTGACGCGCAACGGTGAGAATAGCCCCGAGGTCGTCCGGATCGAAGGAAATCCCCAGAACCAGGCCACTGGATTAGCCTGGATCATCCTTCTGCTGCCGACGTTTGTGATCCTCGGTCTGATCTGGCTCATGATGCGGCGGGCGCGGATCAATTCGATGGCGGGATTCTCGGCAGCTTCGTGAAAAGTCCCGCGAAACGTCACGACAAGTCGAAGCAGCGCACGACGTTCGATGAAGTCGCCGGCCTGGAGAATGCCAAGTCGGAGCTCCAGGAGATCGTGGAGTTCCTCAAGAGTCCGGAGAAATTCCAGCGTCTCGGCGGTCGGATCCCCAAGGGAGTACTGCTCGTCGGTCCACCCGGTTCGGGCAAGACCCTGCTGGCCCGGGCGGTTGCCGGCGAGGCCGGGGTCCCGTTCTATTCGATTTCGGGCTCCGAATTCATCCAGATGTTCGTCGGCGTCGGGGCCAGTCGTGTCCGCGACATGTTCAAGACGGCCAAGGAAAACAGCCCGTGTATCCTGTTCATTGATGAGATTGACGCGGTCGGACGCGTCCGTGGCGCAGGACTGGGCGGCGGGCACGACGAACGCGAACAGACGCTCAACCAGATCCTGACCGAGATGGACGGCTTCGCGCCGAGTGAGAGCGTGATCGTGCTGGCGGCGACCAATCGGCCCGATGTGCTCGACCCGGCGCTCTTGCGGCCCGGCCGGTTCGACCGCCACGTGACTGTGGATCGGCCAACCAAGAAGGGCCGGCTCGAGATCCTCAAGGTTCATATCCGCAATGTCCCGCTGGCTTCGGATGTCAACCTGGAGCGGATCGCGCGGAGCACCGTCGGCATGAGCGGTGCCGATCTGGCCAACCTGGTCAATGAAGCGGCTCTGCTGGCGACCCGCGAGAACAAGACCGCAGTCAACTCCAAGGATCTCGACTCGGCCCTCGATAAGGTGATCCTCGGCGCCAAGCGAGAGGAAGTCATCACTCAGAAAGACAAGCGAGCTACCGCGTTCCACGAGGCCGGGCACGCCTTGGTCGGCTGGCTGACACCCAGGTCCGACCCGGTCCACAAGGTGACGATCATCCCGCGCGGCCGGACTCTCGGCGTGACCCAGTACCTGCCCGAGGAGGACCGGGTCAGCTTCAACGAGAGCCAGGTGCTGGCGCGGCTCGATGCCATCATGGGTGGCCGGTCAGCCGAGCGACTGATCTACGGCGATCTGAGCGCCGGCGCGGCCGGGGATCTCAAGGAGGCCACCCGGCTGGCCCGATTGATGGTGACCCAGTGGGGGATGAGCGAGCGCGTCGGCCCGGTGTTCTTCCGCGCTTCTGAGGAGCACCCCTTCCTGGGACGAGAGATGAGTGAGCTCCGCGACCACTCGGAGCACACAGCCCAGGTGATCGACGAAGAAGTCGCCCGGATCCTCCGCGAGTCCGATTCGCGGGCTTATCGCCTCTTGGAAGAACACCGCGACGAGCTGGAACGCGTGACCGAAGCCCTGATCGAGCGTGAGGTGTTGACCGAGAGTGAGATCGAAGAGCTCGTGGGCAAACGGGTGATCGATGAAGAGGACGCGGAGGTCGTCCCGATTCACAAGGACGAGGTCGTGGCATCCATCGATGCTCCGTCCTGAGTTTTCAGTTTCCGGTTTTCCGTGTTCAGTTGTCCGTTGACGAGCGCCATCTCTGAACGCTGTGGGAGATTCTTGGCCGTGTCATCGTCAACTCAGTCACCGTCCGGACCTCCGGTCGTATGCGCCGGGTTGGTGGTGGCCGACCATGTCACGCCACCGCTCGACCACTTGCCCAGAGCCGGCGAGTTGATCGCGGTGGACAACCTGGTGTTGAACATCGGCGGCGGGGCCGCCAATACGGCCATGGACCTGGCGAGGCTGGGTGTCTCGGCAGCGATCTGCGCCCGCGTTGGGGATGATGCTTTCGGCCGGTTCGCCACCGAGACCCTGCTGGGACGAGGGATCGACTGCGCGGCGCTGAAGACCGATCCCAGTTTGCCGACCAGTCAGACCCTGATCGTCAATGTCAGGGGGGAGGATCGGCGATTCATTCACTCGGTGGGCGCCAATACGGGGTTCGTGGCCTCCGATCTCGACGGCGTCCTGGCGCATCGGCCGCGCGTCCTGCACATCGGGTATTTCTTGATCCTTCCCAACCTCGATGCCGACGAGCTGGCCGAGCGGTTTCGACGAGCCCGAACCGCGGGAACCCTCACCCTGCTCGATGTGGCGACCCCTGGACCAGGGCAATATCTCGATCGGCTGGCGGTCGTACTGCCGCACACCGACATCTTTGTCCCCAACACGGACGAGGCTGAGCTGATCCTGGGCGAATCTGATCCCGTACGCCAGGCCCGGGCTTTTCGCGACCTGGGTGCTCGCCGGGTCGTGATCACCATGGGCGAGCGTGGAGTGATCTCGGTCTCCGAAGAGTCGCAGCTCCGGCTGGGTGTCTATCCGGTTCCCTACGTCGATGGTTCAGGGGGAGGCGATGCCTTCAATGCCGGATATGTCCTGGGCCTCCTGGAGCATCGATCCGAAATCGACTGCCTCAAGCTCGCTAGCGCCGTGGGCGCAAGCTGCGTCCGTGCCGTAGGCACGACCGAAGGCGTCTCTTCGCGCCGGAGGCCGAGACGTTCCTCACCCGGCATGAGCTCGCTGTCGAGCCGATCGGATGATCCCAGTGCCAACGTTCAGATGTCCAGGATCACCTCGGCTAGCCACCCCTGTCCCTCCGGACGTACCACGAGCCCGTGGTGAGTGGCCGCCTTGACTTCGTGGTCCAGCTCATGCCGAGCCCGATCGATCGGCTCGCCGGCGATCGTGGCGTGGAGGCCCTGGCCGCCCTCATTCACTGCGACGACGAATCGGCTATACAATCGATGCCCGGTCTCGCAGCGGAAGATCAGCTCGTTGAGCCAGGCGAGCATCAGGTCCGCGGTCGAATCGGCAACCAGGGATACCGACTCCGGCGTCTCCGCCCGGACATCGGATTGGTTGGCCACAATCACGTCGAAGAGCCCAGCCGCGGCCGTTTCGAATAGATCCGACAAGTCGCGCCCAACGATTCTCAGCCCCAGGTCGGCCGTATGGTCGAACGTTTCGGCGAATCCCATGGTAGAATCCTCGTTCTCCCGGAATCACGAGAGTCTATTTGGAGGAACTTCGACATGGTGGAAGTGGGCCAGCCCGCGCCAGAGTTTACTCTTCCCGACCAGTCGGGAAGCGCCGTGAGTCTCTCTGGCTTGAGGGGATCTCTGATCGTCCTCTACTTCTATCCCAAGGATGATACGCCAGGTTGTACCAAGGAGGCTTGCGGTTTCCGAGATGCCTTTGCCGAATACCAGGTGCGGGGTACGAGGATCCTCGGCGTCAGCCCGGATGACTCGGAATCCCACGCCCAGTTCGTGCAGAAGTTCAGCCTACCTTTCACGCTCCTGGCCGACGCGGGACATCGTGTATGCGAAGAATACGGAGTGTGGAAGGAGAAGAACCTATACGGCCGCAAGTCCATGGGTGTGGAGCGGACGACCTTCGTCCTGGACGCGAACGGGATCGTTCGCGCGGTGTTCCCACGCGTCAAAGTGGACGGGCACAGTCAGGCCGTCCTGAAGGCCCTCGATGGCTGCCGATGACGCCGATCCCGATACCCTGACCCAGGGCCCGGCCGGGTGCCGGCCTGGGTGAGTTCGAGGTTCTCGTCAGCCAACCACCGAGGAGGGAAGACCGAATTCCAGGACATCGCGACGGCTGCGGAGGTGCTGCTCCAGCTTCCGCAGCGCCTTGTACTTCTCGTCGCTGACCCGCGTGAGGGGGAGATTGAGCTCGGCTCCAATTTCCGGGACGGAAGATCCGCGCATCCAGAGTTCGATGATGCGATTCTGGCGCGGGCTCAGCACGGCCTGGCGGGCCGATTCGAGGATCTCGCCCAGTTCAATCTGATCCCGCTCGCGCTGGTCCAGGTCGGAAGCCGGCGTGGTGAATCCGTCCAACGACTGGAATCGCTTGGCCCGCTGCACTCGCTTCCGCACCATGTCGATGGCACGAACCAACTCGCGACGTTCCGGCCTATCCTCTGCCAGGACGAGGGTCAGGTCGAGCTGACCATCGCGCGCCTTCGTCAAGAGGCGGCAGCAGACCTCCTGGGTGCAATCATCCCAGAGCCTTGGGTCCAGCCGCGCGTTTCGCCAGCAGACGGTGCAGTAACGTTGGATATCTCGGACCAGGTCCGTCTCCGACGCCTGGGCCGACAACGCAGCTAACCCGATCACGAACGCGACGGCGGTCGGACCCACTTTACGACTGCGGAACGCCGGCGAATCACAGGCGCCCGGTGGGTTTGGGGTTGTGCCTTCCGTTTCCTGGGGGCTATCACTGTTCTTCATAACCGCTGAATCTCGCTTCATGCACACAGTCGTTCCCAATCCGTCTCCTATCTTTCAACGGACCGCGACCACTTCAAGTCTCGCTAAACTCTGAAGGTGAAGTATATCGAATACGCTGGGAAAAGGCGAATGGTTTCTCCGCACGTCAGGGGGGGATGAGCCTCAAACGCAGGGTGAGAGTCTGTCCCGGAAGCCTCAAAGCCCGTATCGTAGGGTGTTGAATGTGCGCGGGATTCAACAATGTCCTCCGGATCGGTGCTCACAGAGCCCCCTACAAAGACCTTCCGAGACCGTCACCAGGCCGTCGGACACATCCCCAAGGGGGCTGACGCGGCGACTGTGACCAGGTTCAAGGTCAGGTCGTACAATGAGTTGCAGAATTCTGATCCGGGAACAAGACTCTCGGGATTCGTCGTATCAGGCGAATCACTGTGTTGATGAGACGAAGCGGACTCCCTCGTGCTCATGCTCGCGTGTCCTCGGGGTCAGCGGTTGCTTATCGATCGGTGGTGGGCCTCCCCGTTTTCTCAGCCCGACTGGCTTCGCGTAACCGAGACACGCGAATCAAGCTCGATGCGAATTCATAGCAAAAAGTCGGTAGCGCGTTCTCGAACAGGTCGGAGATTCTCCTGGTCTCTTGACGTAACGAACGGATTATTTCTGGGGAAGGTCGGTCCTGCTCCTTGAATTGCTGAATCAACCATTGTTGAGACTTTTTCTCCTCTGGCACGATCCTATGATCCGACGAAAGAAGCTCTGGATATCTGTCCATCGACAAGTCGAACGTTTCGGCAACCTCAAGCATCAGGGAGAAACTCACGTATTTGGCTTTCTCAGAAATTGATGGGGATGTGACCGTTGCCAGAGCACCTTGAACAAAACCGAGAACCCGTGCGACGTTGAAGATCACAGTATCGGGATACTCGCAAGTCCACTCAGGCACCGAACCTAACGCCTGGGCCAGGCGTGCGCACTTCTCCCTCTCCGAATCGGGTTCCAGGGCGGCCGACCAGGAAGTCTCGATGCAGATCTCGGCGAGCGACCAGGTGTCAGGTAGCGCCAGAAAGCGGATGATCGGCGCGACCTTCTCGGCACCGACAGCACCCAGTGCGATGATCTGCCAGGCCTGGAGACCATTGACCTGTCGCCACAACGACTGGTAATCGTATGTCTCCATAGGGAAGGTTTCCGATTTCGAGGCCGGACGGCTCAGTTCCGGCCGTCGCGCTCTCGACTCGATGCCAGATCGCGACGCAACTGGGAACGGCTGGGCCGGCGCGGCCGCACGATGTCCCAATTCCGGGAGCGGGCCAGGCGGAGCAGTCGTCCCCGGGGATGAACGACCACGGCGCGGCCGACACGTTCCAGGAGGGCTCGATCGCTCCAGTTATCGGCGTAAGCCACAGCGTGACCGATGTCGATTTGGTGTTCACTCGCCCAGTCTTCGGCATAGTAGAGCTTTCCCTCGCCGTAGCAAGCGGGGCCGGTTCCTATCCCGGCGAGCCGACCGCGGTCGATGACCACCGGGGTCGTCAACAGGGCGCTACACCCCAGGTAGATGCCGAGCGGCTCGATTACAAGGCCCGGCGATGACGAGACCAGGACGATCGGTGTCCCGGCTCGTCGCAACGACGAGAGATGCTCGACGACCCCTTCATAGAGTCGCGGCCGGACGAACTCCACGAAATTCTCGTAGGCGATCCGCTCGAGCTCGATGACAGGGATGCGGGAGATATAGGACAATCCAATCTCGATCAACCGCCCATAGTCGAGCCTGCCGAATCGATGCTGCAAACCATGATGGAGCGCACGGAGGAAGAACGAACGGCGGATCCATCCTTTTCGATAGAGGATCCGCGCAAAGAGGAACGTGGTGGTCTGCGCCAGGAGGGTCCCGTCCACGTCGACGAATGCGACGGAGGGCGGCTTCTCAAACTGAGGCCATTCCGACGAGGTCATGTCGATGACTCCTGGGCTGCGCTGACCCAGTGGCCGATACGGCGGGTCAGGTCGCGCGCGTCGGCCGGTTCGACCGATTCGGCGATCACGCGAACGATCGGCTCGGTGTTGCTGGCTCGGATGTGGACCCAACGATCATCCCACTCGAGTCGAAGTCCGTCGCGACGATCCACTCGAGCGTCGGGGAACCCGGACGCGAGCCGATCCCAGAGGACCGACACATCGGCCGACCCGCCGGTCTCCGCGGCGGCTCCTGCCAGGCGGATCGGATACTGCTCTTTGATCATCGTATAGCGCGGAAGCCCCGCGACCAATCGAGAAACCGACTCGCCGGACGCCGCCATCAGGTCGAGGACTTGCGCCATGGCTGCGAAACTGTCGCGAACGTAGCCGATCCTCGGGTCGATCACGCCGCCGTTGCCTTCGCCGCCGAACCGGGCGTTCTCGGCGATCATGCATTCCACGACGTTGATCTCGCCGACCGGAGTGCGGAAGACCGGGCAATCTCGGTGCCGGGCCAGGTCCTCCGTCACACGAGAGGTGGACAGATTCATGACAACCGGCCCCTTCGCCTGGTCCAGACGGCGCCAGGCGGCCAGGGCCAGGGTGAGCTCCTCGCCGATATAGCGGCCTGTCTCATCCACGATCGCCAGGCGGTCGGCATCCGGGTCTTGGGCGAATCCGATCGCGGCGCCCACGGCGGATACGATTGCGGAGAACTCCTGGAGGTTCACCTCCGTGGGTTCGGGGGCGTGATCATATCGTCCGTCGGGCTCTCCACCCAGGACCAAAGCCCGGGTGCCAAGGGCTTCCAGGAGCGAGCGCCCTGGCCGTCCACCCGCACCATGACAGGCGTCAAGGACGACCTTGAAACCGCGGTGCCGGATCGCCGCGACATCCACCGTCTCGAGCACGCGGGAGAGATGTCCTGAGTCCGGATCATCAAGCCGGTGCGACCGGCCCAGGGCATTCCAGCTCGCCCATCCAAACTCGCGGCGTTGCCAGCGGTCGAGCAGGACGCGGCCACGCTCCGCGCCCAGGACCATGCCTCCTGGCTGGAAGAATTTGAGCCCATTATACCGCGGTGGGTTGTGAGATGCCGAGATCTGAATTCCCCCCGCTGATCTTCTCTCACGGACTAGCCAGCCCAGGGTTGGCGTCGCCGCCGGGCCGGCGAACAGGACATCGTGGCCCGTCGCGGTCACGCCGGCCTCGACCGCCGCCGCGAAGACACCCGATGACACACGACCGTCATGGCCCACGACGATCGGGCCGGGCTCGCATTGACTCGCGTACGCGGCCGCGAATTCCACGGCTGTCGCCGGGTCCAGGCCATCGCCGACAACGCCCCGCAGCCCGGAGATGCTCGTAATCCTCGTCCCCGTTCCGCTCACACGTGTGCCCCTTCCTCAGGCTCGATTGATCCCCTCTTGGGGGCGCTCCTTCGTGTCGTCCACGCTTTGGAACTCGCCTCTCATTTCTCGCTTCATCTTAACTGATGAGAAGGATCGCCCCAAGCCGCAATGGACTGGTCCGCCCGCCTTGACCTCGTCGCAACCAGCGAGGACCACGAACGCCCTGATGGTCTCAAAGGGTGTACGAAAAGGTCGTGGCCTGGGTCGAACACTACACCGCAGCGTGAGGCCCATCGGAATCCTCGTCGCATCCGAGTCCCCATCAGGCTCATGTCTACCTTGCCTGTTTGACGATATCCCTAGAAACCGGCAAGCCCTCGCATCCCTATCCTGGAAATGTTAAATTGGGGAGTCCAGGGATACTCGGGAAAGCTGAGACGAGGTAATCCTTTCAAAGTCGATGGGATTTGATCCTCCTGAGTAACGGGAGGCCAAGTCGCCGAGTGGGCTAAATGAGGTCGAAGGGGTAAGGTAGGATGAGTTCGCAAAGCACGCGACCAACATTCGACAATCCGGCATTACAGCGTGAGATCATGCGGCTTCGTCGGGTGGATAATATCACGAACCTTATGTATCTGGCGATGGAGTATTCGAGCCTATTACTGGTGATCGGCGGGGCCATTCTCTTCGCCGAGTTCAGCCGAGCTTCCGGGCACTCATGGTTCTGGAGCGTTCCCGTGTTTGCCATCGCGATCACCCTGGTCGGGGCGATCCAGCATCGGCTCGCTGGGCTCGGCCATGAGGCGTCGCATTATTGCTTTATGAAGAATCGTTTCTTGAACGACTTCATCCCTGACATGCTTTGCATGTTTCCTCTCATGACAACGGTGCACTTCTATCGACTTTTCCACATGGCCCATCATCAATTCACCAACGATCCGCAACGCGACCCGGATCTACAGAATCTCGGCTACGGCAAGCGATCTCGCGAGTTCCCGATGGCTCGAGGCCGGTTCATCCGCGTGGTCTATCTCGCGCTCTTCGTGGCTCCGTTTCGGGTGTTGAGCTATCAATGGGCCTATTTCCAGGTCAACACGCTCGGCCAGGGAAAGAATGTCTACGTCGATGGGCCCGACTCCGATTCCAAGCACAGTCGGGTCTGGCCGCGTCTGGGAACAGTGCTGGGGTTCGCCTATCTCCTCAGCCTGAATATGCTCACATGGATTTTGACGATGTCCCAGAAGCCCGGCTGGATGATTCCGGCCGGGTTCTTGGGGATGGGTTTGGCGACTGGTGTGACTTATCTGCTACCCGATTGGGCCGTGTTTCGTTCCCCATTCCGGCAGGCCTACTCCAGCCGGTTCAACGGCGTGATTCGCCTGGGTTACTTCACGTTGTTACTGGAAGTCCTGGCTCACCTGCGGTGGGCGACCGGCGGGGTCTCGGCCATCTATTTCATCCTCCTGTGGCTCGTCCCGCTGAATACGTCGTTCATGTTCTTCATGTTCTTGCGGGATGTCTACCAGCACTCAAACGCGGATGCTGGCCGGCTGACCAACTCGCGCGTTTTCTTCACGGATCCGTTCACGCGATGGGCTGTGTTCGTGTACGGACAGGATATGCACATCCCACATCACCTCTTCCCCGCCGTTCCACACTATCACCTCCGCCCTCTCCACGAGCTCCTCAAGCGAGTTCACGAGACCTATCGGACCGACGTGGTCGAGACGCACGGGACCTTCAGCGACACACAGGGCCGGCGGACGATCCTGGATGAGATGACTCGCCATGCTGCCACCCTGGCGACGCTCGAGCCGATTTCGATCGGATCGTGAAGCGGCTGCGTGGTTCGGGAACCGGATCGCGGAATGGCTCGGGGCGCGGCGACGCTTGCGAGGACCCCAAGCGACCCGAGATTCCAGATCAGCACCAGATTCATCAGGTGAGCGATTTGGCTCGTGAAACACGATACCCCCAAGTTCCTGATGGATCCTGGGGGCATGCATGCGATCTGTTGTGCCACGGGTGGGGAGGATTGAGAGGAGGGGAAAGATCTTGAGGGATCAAACCCCGACCAATTCCTCCTGATGGACATCGATTTCGGCGCTATCGACTGCGGAGGACGAGGCTTCGAGCCCTTGAACAAGGGCACCGAGCTGTAAGGCCAGGAGACGGTCTTCCGCACCGGGGCAGCGCAGAATGTCCAGAAAGGCTTCGGCTCCGATGATTACCGCCTTGGGCTTGCTGTGAATGGTCAAGACAAAACGGGCATCCGGGTTTTCCAGAGTCTCGAGCACTTTCGGGAGATCTCGGTGAAGTTCACGACTACCTATGAAGCGAACACGGGACTGAGACTGAGGCATCAGAATCCTCGGGGCCGGGAACGGCCGGGAACATGGGACAATCGAGGCGAACAGACAGGAGCCGCCTCGATGCACGAAGGGGAAGATTTACCTTAGCGGACGGGCGTTGGCCCGTCAATCAGAGTCCAATCGTTAACTACGGAATTCGCTAAAGGACTGTTGGTCAACTTCTATCGGAGTCGGAGAATCGCGGGTCTTGGCCGGATCGGCCGATGTAGCCGGCGCGGGTTCTACGGGTTTGGCTACGGCGCTCGGCTTGACCGAGGGTGAGCTCGGTGCCGGCGCCTCGGACGGCGGCGGAGCCGGTTCGGGCGAACCAGGTACCGGGGGCGGCGCCGAGGACGGAACCGTCGGGAGCAAATCCTTCAGATAGGTATAGTCCGCGTATTGCTCGGCCAGTTCCTTGCGGATTGCGCGGGCCTGCTCCGGATGCCCAGAGATGAACGCCTCGTCGGCCATCTGAACTTGATTCTTGACGAGCTGGCGACGGTTTTCGATGGCATTCTCGACCTGCTCGGCGCGATGGAGGGCCAGCAAGTACCACTTGCGTTCCTCGGGGTCATCACGGTTCAGCTGGCCAGCCAGTTTCTTCCATTGTTCCACGGCTGCCGGATCGTCGTGCTGTTTCGATGCAGCGGCCGCGCCTTTGTGAGCAACGACGAACAGGTTCTCGGCCTTATTCTTGGGTTCGCTGAAACGTGTTTCGACGGGCGAGGCGAGATAGGCAGCACGACCCTCCACCTCATCCAGCAGGATCTGATCGCGCCATTTCTGGGTCTGCTCGTGATAGGGGTTGTCGGGGAACCGTCGATCGAGTGGGTCAAGACAGTCTTCGACGGCCGTCAACCAGTCGGCGCGGTGGGTCGAGGCCATGAGGGCCTCAGCCTTGTGGTAGAGCGCTTCTTGTCCGAGGGGCCAGACCAGGTAGACGATCAATCCGCCGACAGCTACCAGGGCCAGGAGCAACCCCACGATTTCGAGGATCCCACGGGACAGCCGGGTTGCCCCGGATTCGTCCGTCCCGGATCGGGACCGGCTGGCGAAGAGCGTGCTCGTCAGTATCGAGAGGGGGCCGGTCTTGCGGGGCTTTCGTTTGGGGCGATCTGTGACAGTCGAGTCGGGTCGGCCGCCGCCGGCGCCGGTCGGAGCACCAGCCCGTGGCGGGTTGGCCGCGGCCGATCCGGGTGTGGGCCAGACCATGGCAATGGCGGCACCGCGCTCCGCCTTGTCGCGCAGCTCGGTCAGGGCATGCTCGACGGCCGCGGCGTCGAAGGGGCGATCGACGGGCTCCTTGGCCATCAGGGCCACCACGAGGTCGTCCAACGCTCTGGGGATCTCCTGCACCTTATCGCTAGGACGCCGTGGCGCTTCGTTGATGTGACAATGCATCAGCACGATCGCCGAGGTCCCCTCGAATGGGGGATTGCCCACCAGCATCTGGTAGAGGACGATCCCCAGCGCATAGAGGTCGGTCTTGTGGCTGACCGGCGGCGTCCCTTTGATTTGCTCGGGAGCCATATACGCCGCCGTGCCCAGGGTTCGGCCCGTGGCCGTCAGCGCCGTCTTGTCCAGGTCCTTGGCGATCCCGAAGTCGGTCAGTTTGACCTTGCCGTCAGTCGTGATCATCAAGTTCGACGGTTTCAGGTCGCGATGGACCACGCCGCGCTCGTGCGCGTAGTGCAGCGCGTTACAGACCTGGATGGCCAGGTTGACCACCTCGCGCCAGGGCAGAGCCCCGCGCTCCTGGAGGATCGTATCCAGGGTCACGCCCTGGACGAACTCCATCGCGATATACCAGGTGCCGCGGAACTTGCCCCAGGCCAGGTTCCGGACAATTGCGGGATGGCGGAACTTGTTGAGGATTTCGTATTCGCGCTTGAACCGCTGCTGGACCTTGTTCCCCTGGGAGATCTCACCATGGACGACCTTGACGGCGGCGAGGCGCCCGCGCTTCTCGTCGGTCGCCCGGTAGACGACCCCCATGGCGCCGGAGCCCAGCACCGATTCGATTCGGTACGATCCGAGCTTCTCGCCAATCAACGCCTGAAACTGACTCATGGTCGCGATCACCGCGTGACGAATCGATTCCGCCGGGGGTCTGCCCCGAGCCGACCCGACCCGGCCCGGCCCGGCTCGCCGCGATCACGATCGGGGCATCTTGCATGATACGCCGCCGGCCGCCGGTAGGTAGCCGTGCTGGACGTAGTCCATCACCATCCGGTCGGCGTTAAACCGCCAGGCCAGCGTCCGGAACGCGTTCTTCTGCCGAGCGATCCACTCGCGGGGCAGCCCCGAGGCATCCCGCTTGTAATAGAGGGGGATCACCTGTTGGGTCAGCGTGTTGACCAGCGCCTGGTGGTCCCGCTCATCCTGGACCGACGGAATCGCATGGGTCTGGCCGAGTCCGATGGCGAAGCCATTGGTGCCATCATACGCCTCGGCCCACCATCCGTCGAGGATCGAGAAATTCAGCGTACCGTTGAGGGCGGCTTTCTCCCCCGAGGTGCCGCTGGCCTCCTGCGGCCGCCGCGGGTTGTTCAGCCAGACGTCCACGCCCTGGACGAGCTGCCGCGCCACGTTCATGTCGTAGTCCTCGACGAAGACGATCCGCGGCGCGAACCGCTCCTGGTGGGTTAGCCGGGCGATGTTCTGGATCAACTCCTTACCCATGCGATCTTCGGGGTGCGCCTTGCCGCCGAAGATGAACTGGATCGGCCGGTCGGCGGAGTCGACCATCTCGATCAGCCGTTCCACGTCCTGGAGGACCAGCCCGGCGCGCTTGTACGTGGCGAACCGACGGGCGAAGCCGATGGTGAGAGCGTTGAGGTCCAGCGCCTCCATGGCCTGCTCGACGGCCGAGTCGGGCTCATGCCGCCTTCGAGCCTGGTTCGCCAGCCGGTTACGCAGGAAGTTGATCATCCGGGCCTTGAGCACCTGCTGCGTCTCGAACAGTTCGGCGTCCTCGACGGTCTCGATGCCCTCCCAGGTCTCGGGCAAGCGCTGATGTCTCGGCCAGTCGGTCCCCAGGTGCCGGTCGAAGAGCAGGTGCATCTGGGGGGACACCCAGCTCTGGGCGTGGACGCCGTTGGTGATGTGGCCGATCGGCACGTTCTCCTCGGGCGTGTTGACATACAGTGGCTGCCACATCCGCCGCGAGATCGTGCCGTGCAGTGCGCTGACGCCGTTAGCGTAGCGAGACAACTTCAAGGCCAGCACAGTCATGCAGAACGGCTCGTTGTGATCGGCCGAGTAGACGCGGCCCAGCCCCATGAAGTCCTCGTAGGACAGGTGCAGAGCCTCGCGGATCTTCCCCAGGTGTTCCTCGACCAGCGGCGCGGGGAACCGGTCGTGGCCGGCGGCCACCGGGGTGTGGGTCGTGAAAACGGTCATCCCCGAGATGTCGCGCACGACCTCGCTGAACGGCTGTCCGCTAGCCTCCATCACCGATCGAGTCATCTCCAGAGTGGCGAAGGCGCTGTGTCCCTCGTTGAGGTGCAGGACCGAGGGGTGAATCCCCAGCGCGTGCAGCACCCGGACTCCCCCGACCCCCAGTAGCAGCTCCTGGCGGATCCGGACCCGGGCGTCGCCGCCATAAAGCCGGGCCGTCAGCTCCCGGTCCGAGTCCGAGTTCTCGGGTACGTTCGCGTCCAGGAGCAAGAGCGTCGTCCGCCCGACCCCCACACGCCAGACCCGCGCGTGCAGCACGCCGGTGGCGGTCTCGACACCGACCAGGAGTGGCTTGCCAGTCAGATCGGCCACGCTCTCGATCGGCAGCAACTCGGTATCGACGTTCAAGTATTGCTCTTGCTGCCAGCCGTTGGCGTCCAGCGCCTGGCGGAAGTAACCCTGGGCGTACAATAGGCCGATCGCGATCAAGGGAATCCCCAGGTCGCTGGCGCTCTTGAGATGGTCGCCAGCCAGCACGCCCAGACCGCCGGAATAGATCGGCAAGCTCTCGTGCAGCCCGAACTCCGCGGAAAAGTAGGCGACAGGCCTGGCTCGCAGGATCGAGGCGTGCACTACCCCCCAACTGTCCGTGTCTTTCAGATATTCGCTCAGCCGGCGGAACGCGTAGTCGATCCGCGAGTCGAGGGCCATCTCCGCGGCCCGACGCTCGAGTTGATCGGCCGGCAACCGCTTGAGGAACTCCACCGGATTGTGGTCCACTTTCCGCCACAACGCCGGGTCCAGTTCACGAAACAAAGTGATGACGTTCGGCTGCCAGGTCCACCACAGGTTCCGTGCCAGCTCACGAAGCTTGTCGATCAACTGCGTCCGACCGACCATCGTCACACTCCCGGCGTTCGTCGATTCGCAGGGCCAGGGCCCCGACCGGCTCGGAAGCCCCCCTCGCCCGCTACACCGGGACTGACGCCCGGCAATCGCCCACTCTAAAGGTAGCTTAGTATCTCCGATGACGGTCGGAACGCCAAGACGACTGGCTGCTCGCTTTCCCAGGCATTGCCTTCACCAGATCCACTGCGACTGGCCCCGGATTTGCACATCTCCTGCACCATGACGAACGAGCACTCCCTGGGAGCCTCAGCTCGGTCTGCGGTCTCGAAGACGATGGAGCACACACCGATGTTAACCGATGAACCGATGACAGAAACCCCCACGCTGCCTGAACCCGTCCTGGACGGACCCGTGATTGCTTCGCCCGGCTCGCCCGATGGTATCGTTCAGTCGGTCGCTACGGGAAACGGTCAGGCCCATGCACTCGGAGGCCGCCGAACCCGGCATTGACGGCGAGGAGACGGTTTGCGAAGGCCACTACTCCGGCAAGAATTTCCTGGGGCGGATGGTCCTCGGCGGATTGCTCGTTCTTGTCTGGCTCACCCTGGCCCTCCGAACTTGGGCCGCGCCCAGTCAAAGCGGCTGGTTCTTCTGGACGACTGTCCTCGGCATCTGTGTACTGCTTTACTGGTTGAACCTCGGGTATCGCTATCTCCGGGCCTATCGTGGTCATCACTATCGGCTTACGACCCGGCGCCTCTTCGTCACGACCGGATTCTTTCACCGCCGGGTGGATCAGCTCGAGCTGATCCGCGTCAAAGATGTCTACATCCAGGTGAGCATGATCGGGGACTGGCTTGGCATCGGGAATGTGATCGTGATTACCTCCGAGCGGACCCTTCCGAAGGCCCACCTCTTGGGAATCGAAGGACCTCGGCGCGTCATGGACCTGATCTGGCACCATATGCGGCTGGAACAGGATAAGAACACGACCCGCATCAATCCGACCTGAGTCTCATCGCCCCGGTCGAAGGAGAACGCAAGGATCAATACCTTGGCAGGCTCGGATCAACCTCCTCGATCCAGGCGAGGATTCCGCCCTTGAGATTCTTGAGCCTGGAAAAGCCCGCGGTCTGGAGGAGGGCGATCGCCTTGGCACTGCGGACGCCGCTTTTGCAGTGCACGACCATGGGAATGCTCGGGTCCAGTTCGCCGAGGCGACCCGGGAGCTCGGGTAAGGGGATGACGGTCGAGCCCTCGATCCGGCAGATGACGATCTCCTCCGGGTTGCGCACGTCCAGGATCATCGTTCGCTGCCCGCGATCCTGGAGGGCCTTGAGTTCGCTCGGCGTGATCTCGTCTTCGGACGTGCCGACGCTCGCCGGGGATTCGGCTCCGCGCACGCCACAGAACTCCTGATAGTCGATGAGCTCGCGTATGGTGGGATTAGGCCCGCAAATGGGACACCGCGGGTTCTTGCGGACTTTCATCTCGCGGAAGGTCATCTCCAAAGCATCGTAGAGCAGGAGCCGACCGATCAGCGGTGTTCCCGTTCCCAGGATCAGCTTGACGGTTTCGGTCGCCTGGACCACTCCGATCAATCCCGGCAAGATCCCGAGCACGCCTCCCTCGGCGCAGTTGGGCACCAGGTCCGGCGGCGGCGGCTCCGGGTAGAGGCATCGGTAGCACGGACCGTGTGGCGGGTAGAAGACCGTCGCCTGGCCGTCGAAGCGGAAGATCGAGCCGTAAACATTGGGCTTTCCCAGCAAGACGCAGGCGTCGTTGACCAGGTATCGGGTCGGGAAGTTATCCGTGCCGTCCACGATGACGTCATAACCGGCGAAGATCTCCAGCGCGTTAGAGCTGTCGATCGGTTGCTCGTGGCGGCGGGTGACCAGGTCCGGGTTGATGGCTCGGAGCTTCTCCTCGGCACTGTCGATCTTGGGGCGGCCCACGTCGGAGGTGAAGTGGATCACCTGGCGCTGAAGGTTGGAGACATCGACGACGTCGAAATCGGCCAGGCCCAGCGTGCCAACACCCGCCGCGGCCAGGTAGAGCGATAGAGGCGAGCCCAGTCCGCCGGTGCCGATGCACAGCACCTGCGCGGCCTTCAACCGCTTCTGCCCGGCCATCGCCACCTCGGGCATGATCAGGTGCCGTGCATATCGCTGGATTTCGGCGGGGGTCATGGCGACGGACGACGCACGATCGCCTATCAGGTCGGGGATGATCATAAGTTTCTGCTAGCGAATGAGAAACGATTCTTTGCCCTTCATCGACCGGTCTCCGACTGGCCGAATCGCACTCGGCGACGACTCATTATATCGCGTTGGCCCCGGGAGCGTCCGGAAACCGCCTCTTCACCCTCTCGTGGCGGGGTATCATCTGGTGTGCTCGCGCGTCCAACGGAGGTGCTCCGCAAGGTCGGTGTGTCCGCCGTGTTCGGCCCAATCCTCGGGGAGCTTGTCGATCTTGGTGTCTCGGATCGCGGGATCGGCGCCCTCGCTGAGTAGCTGATCGACCATCTTGCGTTGGCCACGGTGCGCCGCGTAGTGGAGAGCCGTGCCGGAGTAATCAAAACCGGCGGGGATGAGGTTGACCGGCGCGCGCATGGGCGATCAGCAGCTCTACGGCCTCGGCTTGCCCCCATGCCGCCGCGTAGACCAGGGCATTTCCGAGGCGTTGTTGACGATCGCGTCGCACGGCCTCTGGAATCGGTCCGCGAAATGGCCAGGCGATCTCGCCGGCATCGGCCGACAGGTCGCCCCGGTCATCGAAGCAGCGATTGATCGCCTCCATGTCACCCAGCGCCGCGGCCGCGCGGAGGTTTTCGACGGCGGCGCCGCGTTCGATCAGCAGCGACACCGATGCCTCGTTTCCAAAATAAAGTGCCTCCTCCAGGGGTGACCAGCGACCGTTGCCCTCGATCCGGGCGCCCAGGCCCAGCAGTTTCTCGATCGCTCGGACGTTGTCGATCCCGCTGGCAGCGATCAGCGGATCGGTCAGCTCGGCACCTCGGGCTGCCAGGAGATCGATCAGGTCTTCCAGGGCGTTGAACGGGTGGCATGGTGAGGACCAGGCATTGGAGGAGCGTGGGATGGCTGCGCTGGGATCGCGCCGTGGCCAGTCCCGGGTCGGCGTTCAACAGTGCGGTCAGGCGCTCGATATCGCCGACGGCGAGAGCCGCTTGTGCCGGATGAAACCGCTCGTCCATTCCGGGGTTCCCCGTGATTGATCGGTTTACGAGATCCGCCTTTGCCTGTCAGGCCGGCCACTTGCTGATAGGGCACGACTCGTGGAGGATCTTGCTCTTGGCGGAGGTGAAGCAGCCGCAGATCTTGCAGCGCAAGCCGGTGTGATGTTCGCAGGATGCACAGGTCTGGAGCCGCTGGCGCTGGACTTCAGGCGAGGTGGTCTTGAACCCAGAGCCAGCGAACTGCGCCATGGATTTGGTGGCGGAGAGGGCCATGCGGAGGAGTCCGGGCCCGTTGGTGGACTTAGGCGTGGTCGATTGCCCGCTCGGCGGACCGGCCATGACACCGGCCATGAGCGACCCGCCCAGGAAGGCTTGCGGCCCGGCTGCCACGCCCGAGGGTGCAGGGGCCGGCCAGGTATCGTACAGGCCCATCCGATACTTCTGAAGATATGCTCCGTACCAGCCGGCCTGGGGCTTGCCCAGCGTGCTGAAGAGGGTGATCGCGTTCTGGGCGGTGGCAATCGCGGCGTCGCGCTGACCGAGTTCCGCGAGCTGAATCCCCTGATACCAGAGCAAGTTGGCTTCCTGATGCCGGTCGCCAACCTGGCGGGCCAACTCCAGCGCCTGCTCGTAAAAGGCTAGGGCCTTGTGGGAATCGCCCACGTTCGAGGCGGCCAGTCCCAGCCGTTCCAGCGCGACCTTCTCGGCCAGGCGATCGCCGCTCGAGCGGGCGTGGGCCAGGTCCGTGTTCGAAGAGCTGGCGGGCGCGCCCCGGCTGCTGGGCATACAACAGAGCCATCCCCAGGTTGCCCATGATGTCGCTCTCCTTGACGGCGTCGCCGAGCTGGCGGGCCAGGGGGAGCGCCTGTTCGAACAAGGTGATGGCGGCGCGGGGGTCGCCTTCGCTCAGGATGACGATGGCCAGGTCGGTGAGCGCCGTGACCTCTTTGAGGCGGTCGCCACTTCCACGTGCGGCGGCCAGTAATTGTTCGGCAAGTCGTCGAGGACTCGCATCCGCTGGGCGGGAGCGTCGGCGGGGGCGCCGCGAGGGTCGGTGCGTTCTTGGCCCCCAGTCCGCCGACGAGGAAGAGGTTCGGGCCGAGTCGCTGGTACCGCCGGGCTTCGGGCCATCGGGATTGGATCCGAGCCTCATCGAGCGGGCTCGCAACCGCCTCGCTCCAGACGAGCAGGAGATCCGCGGCGCGGTCGCCGGCTTGCTCGGCCGACTCGCCGTTCGGGAGGACGAGGGCCCGACTTCCCTTGGCTTCGTGGAGGCGTCCCAGGAGTTTGCCCAGGACCCCCTTGATCCGCTGCCTGGCCGGAATCAAGGTCGCCGCGGTGGCGCAGAGCCCTTGTTCCTCGATGACCTCGGCACGCGCCACGGTGCCGACGCGTTCCCAGCGCTGGAACGCCCCGTCCCGCTCCCCGGGCAACCACAGGACGATACGGCCGCCGTCCGAGACGGGTTCACGCAGGACTCCGGCCTCGAGGGCCATCTCGCGCCAATCCGGTAGATTCATCCGAGGTTTGCCTTGCCGATGGAGACCTCGTGGGGAGGAACACGCGATCCGGGGATTCCGAGCATCATTGCGCGGTACTGCCCGAGGGAACATACCGTCCGATCAGCAAGCTGGCGTTATGTCCGCCGAATCCAAAGCTGTTGGACATGACACGGTCGACGCGCACCTCGCGCGCCACGTTGGGGATATAGTCCAGGTCGCAGCCTTCGCCGGCGTGGTCGAGATTGATGGTCGGGGGAAGCACTCCCGTGTGGATGGCCAGAGCGGAGGCGACGAGCTCGACTCCACCCGAGGCGCCGAGGAGGTGACCGAGCTGGCTCTTGGTGCTGGAGATCTGGAGTCGGCCCACGTGGTTGCCGAAGACCTGCTTCATCGCGCGGGTTTCGGCCAGGTCGCCCAGCGGGGTGCTCGTCCCGTGCGCGTTGATGTAATCGACGGCCTCGGGACCGATCTGGGCGTCGGCGAGGCAGCGCTTCATGGCGCGGGCGGCGCCTCGGCCTTCCTCGTCGGGGGCGGTGATGTGCCAGCCGTCGGCCGACATGCCATAGCCCAGGAATTCGGCGTAGATCCGTGCCCCGCGTCGTCGGGCCACCTCTTCGGCTTCGAAGATCAGCACGCCGGCCCCTTCGGCCAGGACGAACCCGTCGCGGTCACGGTCGAACGGGCGGCTGGCACGGGTCGGGTCGTCATTGCGGGTGGAGAGGGCGCGCATCGAGGCGAATCCGCCCAGGCCCATGTGCGTGATGGCGGCCTCGCTGCCGCCGGTGATCATCACGTCGGCCCAGCCGGCTTGAATCCACTTGTAGGCATCGCCGATCGCGTTGGCCGCCGAGGCGCAGGCCGTCGCAACCGCCGAGCACGGCCCTTGTAGCCCCCATCGGATCGAGACCTGGCCGCTGCCGGCGTTGACCATCAGTTTGGGGATGGTAAATGGGCTGATCCGTGACGGTCCCTTCTGCATCATGACCGTATGCTGGCTCTCGAACTCGCTGAGCCCGCCGATCCCCGACCCGATCATCACGCCGCACTGATCCGCCGGCAGCCGGGAGAAGTCGATCCCAGAGTCCTCGACGGCCGCGATGGAGGCCGCCAGGGCGAACTGCGCGAAGCGATCCAGGTGGCGTGCCTCCTTCACCCCGAACCGGGCGGCCGGGTCCCAGTCGGGGACCTGTCCGCCGAACCGGACCTTGAACTCGGAGGTGTCGAACAGGGTTAGCGGCCCTATGCCACTCTGCCCGGTACACAGGGCCGACCAGAACCGATCCAGGCTTTCGCCCAGCGACGTGACCACCCCCATTCCGGTGATGACAACGCGGCGTGGATGTCCCATGATGCTTCTGCTGGTTAAACCATCGTCGGGGGTGGGATTCGAGGAACCGCGATGCGCACCGAGGCGAACCCGGCCCGGGTCCGCGCCCGGACGCGGTCGCCCGTCCGATCCAGACTCGGAACGGGCTGCGTTACCGGGAGTGCGCGTGCTGCTCGATGTAGTCGATCGCCTGGCCGACGGTCTGGATCTTCTCGGCCTCCTCGTCGGGGATGGTGATGTCGAACTCTTCTTCGAACTCCATCACCAGCTCGACGGTGTCGAGCGAGTCGGCGCCGAGGTCGTTGACGAAGGAGGTCTCCCGGGTGACCTGGTCCTTGGAGACTCCCATCTGCTCGCTGACGATTTCGATAACGCGCTCTTCCACGGACACGGGCGAACCTCCTGCTGGCACTGGTTTTTTCAATCCTTGTATCGATGGATTGGTCGCGTCAACCACGGACTTTCGATCCCGATAATGACGGATCGGTCGAAACCGCGACCAAGGCTCAACTTAGCATACCTTGCCCCAGATGTCCATCGGACGCCCGTCCCAGCGAGGCCGGGCCGATTGTGTACGAGGCAACTCGACGGAACAGGATCGGTTGACGGACTCTCGAGGTCGGGCATCTGTTCACGCGGTCAGGCCGCCATCGACGGCGATCACTTGCCCCGTGAGGTAACTGGCGCCAGGGCCGGCCAGATAGCAGACCAGGTCGGCAATGTCCTCCGGCGTCCCGAACCGTCGTACGGGGACGCGCTCCTTCACCTCAGTTTTGATCTTCTCCGGCAGCACATCGGTCATGTCGGTCGTGACGAACCCAGGGGCCACCACGTTGACCGTGATCCCGCGACCCCAGCTCACGGGCCACCGTCTTGCTGAAGCCGATGACACCGGCCTTGCTCGCCGCATAATTGGCCTGGCCCGGGTTGCCGGTCAAGCCGGCGACGCTGCTGATGTTGATGATCCGCCCGTACCGTGCGCGCATCATACAGACGCCAACCGCTCTTGAGAAGAGGAACGTCCCTTTGAGGTTGGTGTCGATAACGTCTTGCCAGGCGCTGTCGTCCATGCGAAGCATCAAGCCGTCGCGCGTCACTCCGGCATTGTTGACCAGGACATCAATCCGCTGGAATTTCGCCTCGATTTCATCGACGACGCGTTGAACATCGTCCGATACGGCGACATTGGCGGCATAACCCTCGGCGGTTCCCCCGGCCTCGCGGATGGTCTGGAGGGTCGTTTGCAGTCCCTCGAGGGTCCGTGCGACGCCCGCAACGGCCGCACCGCAGGCCGCCAGCCTCACGGCGATCGCCCGCCCGATGCCGCGTGACGCCCCCGTCACCAGCGCCACCCGACCCGTCAGATCGACGCGGCACCCCGCCGCCGTGCCACTCGCCCCATCGGCCATAGTTGTGACATCCCGTGTATTGCGCCCTATTGATCTCCAGCCAAGGCGAATCCGGTTATAATCCGGGTCGTTCGCCCCCATCAACCCCAAAACCGCGAACCGCGGTGGTGCGGGCTATCCCACCACGAACCGTCCCGGGTTCATCGCCCCCTGGGGATCGAGGGCGGCCCGGACGCGTTCGGCGATGGCCCAGTCAGCACGAGGCTCGCCCCAGACGCGCAGGCTCTCTTTCCACTCGGTCGGGCATCGGGAGACGATCAGATTGCCGCCGTCGTCCACGGCTCGCCGGCGCAGGGGGTCGATCTGACGGGCCGCGTCGTCCCGAGACCATTCGTCCAGCCCGTGAGCGCGGACGATCCCGTTGCCGGCATGTGACTGGACCGACCATCGATCCGGATCCAGCCCCGCGACGAACGCCGCGACCGACGAAGGCCGGAGGTTGGCAACGAAGCTGATCGGCCCGAATGAGGAAGCCTGGAACTCGGTGAGACTTGCCCAGAGGGATGCGACCCGTTCGCCCTCGACGACCAGGAATTCGATCCGCCCCAGCTCGGTCTTCAGTCGGTCGACCTGCCAGCGAACCGACTCTGCATTGTCCTCGAGACCAATGGCCAGGACGGCCTGATCCGTCGGTAATCCCAGCGATTGGCCCACGGTTCGCGCAGCCGTTCGGTTGAGCAGCTCCACGGCGACCGGCCGGGTCCCGGACAGGTTGAATCCGTCGATCGCGGAGGCGAGGCGATCTGGGTCGGTGAACGGGATCCAGGCGATCGTGGAAGCTTCGGGGATCGGGCGAACCTTGACCGTGAGCTGGGTGATGATGCCGAGCGTGCCCATCGAGCCGGTCAGGAGCTTGGGAAAGTCGTAGCCAGCGACGTTCTTGACGACACGTCCGCCTCCTTTGACAATCACCCCCTCCGAGGTGACGAAGCTGACGCCGATGATCTGATCGCGAGGACGGCCGGCTCCGTAGCGTCGAGGGCCTGTCGTATTCGTCGCATAGATGCCGCCGAGCGTGGCTCGATCGGGATCCGGTGCATCGACCAGCACCCGCTGATGCTTCTCGGCCAGGATGGCGCGGAGGGCCGAAAGGGTCATACCGGCTTGAACGGTGATCGTCATATCGGCGAAAGGGTAATCGATCAGTCGATTGAGGCCAACCGTGTGAACGATCACGCCCGGTCGACGGGGAATGCCGCCGTATTCGAGTGCCGTGCCGCCGCCTTGCGGGTAGATGGCGTGGCCCAGGCCCACCTGGTCGCGGACTAACTGGCAGAGCGGATCGACGTCTGTGGGTCGATAGTCCGCCAGGGCGGCTCGCCCATCGCCGATTACCCCGGCCGCCGGGGAATCGGGCCACGTCGCTGGCACGGTCGCTGTCAAGACGGTTGCTCCGATCACGGCTGGGAGGAAGCAGGATAGTAGCGGATATCTTCATCCGACAGGATGCGTTCAACGGCCTCCTGCACGGACCGTATGGCGGCGATCATCCGACCGTCGAAGACACCGGGCCAGGCGTCGGTGAGCAGGACCTGCGACTCGAGGGCCAGGCGGTGCAAGGCATGCGCCACGCGGCGGTCGAGCATCTCGGCGCCGCGATACTCCCGCTCGAGCTGGTTGAGGGCGCGAATCAGCTCCGTCATCTTCCGTTCGGCGACCGGGACTCCCCGGCGCAGGGACGGCAGAAACGCCCCATCATCCCCGCCCCGGCCGACGTGCCGCCAGAGAACCTCGAGGGCCGCCCGATCGGTCAGCACGCGGACCGTTGGCTTGAGGGACGTCGGGATGGGGATCGGGGCCGGCACGGCGCCGGCGTCGGGCTCCGGTGGCGGCCCAACCCGATCCTCGTCGGTTCCGTCCTCGCCCTTGTCGCTCGCAACCCTTTCGATTGGTGATTCCATCGAGGTGTCGTCTCCATCGGCCAGGACGAGGTCGACTGTGATGGTCTCTCCCGCGTGAGGCAAGGCCGGGCTGGGATAAGGGGCATGGCCGCCGATGCCACCGGCCGGCGCAGGTAGAGGCTTCACGTCGGATTGCGCCTGCCACTCCGCGAGATAGTCCGCATCCTCGGCGATCTCATTGAGGCCCTCCAGGGGCCCTCCCCGCCGGGCTTCGACCTGGGCCACCTTCTGCCGGACCTGCTCGGCCTCGAGGGCTCGCGCCAGCAACCGCGAGCAGTAGTCCTGCACGGCCGCGACTCCCGCCTTCTCGGCGAGCGCTTCGGCCAGGTCGAGGAGCCGGCTGGGCAGGTAGAGGATGATCCGGTCCTGCTCGTTCCCCGAGCCGATCGGGCGATGTTCGCCAGACCGGAAGACCGGGGGAAGCCGTCGCCATCGCGAGAATCGAGGCCGCTTGGCCACGGTGGGTTGGCTCCACAGAGAGGACAACGGTTTCCAGGCCATCGATGCTGACGCTGACGTCCAGGATAGCCCTTCCCCCCTTTTGGGGGAAAGGCATCAGGGAAAGGCTGAAGGCTGAATCAAGTCTGACCGAGTTCTGATTCTTCCTTCATCCTTTTCGCTTCCTCATGCCGGAGCGGCATGCCCCGGGCTCTTGCGCTCGATGCAGCCGGCCCCGCCGGGCAGCATCTTGAACGGGTTGCAGCGGCCGTCCGGGTTGAAGGTGTTCCTCAAGGCGACCATCGCTGCCAGGTCCGCGGGTGAGAAGAGCTTGGGCATGAATTCCATCTTCTCGACCCCGATTCCATGTTCGCCGGTGACACTCCCGCCAACGGCGATGCACTCGTCGAGGATCTCGTGGCTGGCCAGGAAGACGCGCTTCACTTGCTCGGTATCGCGCTCGTCGAAGAGGAGGATCGGGTGGATGTTTCCGTCGCCGGCGTGGAAGACGTTGGCGATCCGGAGGTTGTGCCGCTGACCGACTGCCGTGATGAACCGGAGGATGTGGGGCAGCTTGGTGCGGGGCACGACGCCGTCCTGCGTGCAATAGGTCGGGCTGAGGCGGCCGATCGCGCCGAAGGCCGACTTCCGGCTCTTCCAGATGGCGACGTATTCGGGCTCCTTGCGTGTCTTCCAGGTGATCAGCTTCTCGATGGAGCCGTTGTGGGCCCGGACGATCTCGGAGATCGCCTGGGCCTCTCGGTTGAGCCCGGCATCAAGGCCGTCGACCTCGATGATCAGCACGGCGCCGGCCTCGGTGGGGAAGCCGAAGTGGAAGGCTTCTTCGACCGCGCGGATCATCAGGTTATCGAGCATCTCGAGCGCGGCCGGGACGATCCCCGCGGCGATGATCCCACTGACGGTCTCCGTGGCGGAGTCGACCGAGTCAAACACCGCGAGGAAGGTACGGCCGGCCTCGGGGTCGCGGGTCAGGTTGACGACCGCTTTGGTGACGATGCCGAAGGTCCCCTCGTTGCCGACGACCAGGCCGGTCAGGTCGTAGCCGGGGTTATCCTCGGTGACACCGCCGGTCTCGACGAGCGTCCCGTCGGGCATGACGAGCGTCGCCCCCTTGATATGGTTGACGGTCACGCCGTACTTGAGCGTATGGGGACCGCCCGAGTTGGTCGCGACGTTGCCGCCGATCGTGCAGGCCCCCTGGCTCGACGGGTCGGGAGCGTAGTGGAACCCGGTGCCGGCCAGCGACCGGGTCAGCCAGAGGTTGACCACGCCCGACTCGACGATCGCGTACCGGTCGCGAAGGTTGACCTCCAGGATGCGCTTCATCCGGGTCAGGCAGATCATGATCCCGCCGCCGACGGTCAGCGTGCCACCGGCCAGGCTGGTCCCGGCCCCTCGCGGAACGAACGGGATCTGGTGGTGGTGGCAGAGTTTCACCACCTCCACGACCTGCTCCGTCGAGGTGGGGAACAGGACCACGTCCGGAATGCTCTTCTCGACGACGTAGCCGTCGCACTCGTAGACCAGCATCTCCTCCCGACGGTGCAGGACGTTCTCCTCACCGACGACGGCGATCAGGTCAGAGACGATGCGGGGAGTCACTTTCGAGGTTGGATCGGCAATGGTTGCTGAGGTCATCTTGGTCCTTGAATACGGATCGCATTAGCTAGATGCATGCAAGGGTCTATGGATTGTATGTTGCCTGGAGTCTAGAGAGGCCCGCAAGACTCCCCTGCTGGTCGATGGGTTCGTTCGCGCGATTTCGCCACCACATTCTTGTGGGCGGGCCCTACCTTGGTCAACGGAGCGTCCACCTGCCGCTGATGGTGAGTATCCTGTTGGATGGGTGTCATCACGCGCGAATTCGGGGTCAAGTGGTCTGACCTCTGGCTTCGTTTTCGCGTTTTGGATGCGAAATGCCCCGTTCTTGGCTTCGTTCGCGACGATTCTGAGCGTGGTTGGCCTTCGTCTTGGCTTCGTTCACTCAGTATTGGGTCGGTGATCAGGGCGATGCGGAATCTGGTTGATTGCACCCACCTGCTCAATCATTCTGCCGGGATACGCTCGAAGACGACGATGATTGCGTGCGAGAATGTGTTGTGACATGAAATTCTCATGCCCAGCATCCATGATGATTGGTTTGGATCATCTTGTGCACGTGATCTCGCATCCCCAACATGCACTTCGGCGAGTTTTTCGAGAGTTCTCGGCGATCACCACCGCACTGTCTGGGGACGGTGGCTTTGACCCATTCCGAGAGTCTCTACCTATGACCGGCGGGACGTCCGGATCCCGAACAGAAGGTCACCAAGGAAACGAAGGAAGAGGGGAGTCCCTACTCAGGACCGGCGGGACGTCCGGATCCGGCGTGGGTTCTGGGCGGGGCCGGCTCTGAGCAGGGCCGGACTTGCCGAGAATTGTGGCACAAATTGGCACTCGGTGATCACTTTTGGCCGCGGCTCCCTCTCCGATCCCCATGGCCCCCAGCGAGTTCGGGCCGAGTCCCCAAATCGCTGTGCCGGGCCCGGCCGCAGGCGGCACAGCCCCGTGGCTCGCAGCCATAGTTTCCGGTCGGTGACGGTCGCACATGGTCCATATTATTCAGTATGCCACAGGTTTGATGATCCGTTAATGCACCTATCGCGGAATCCGGGGCGATTGGCTCCGGAACTCTGGACCACAGAGGGAGATAAAAAAATCCAAAAATTCGGAAGACTGGGTTACTCGAATGACCAATTTGGCCCGAACTGAGGGGGAAGCGGCGCGGGTCGGATCGTCGCACTCCCCAGGTATCCCGCAGCCGCCGCGCTGAGATGGGTGGTGTTCGACGAGGCGTCTCAGTTTTTCCGTCGGTTTTTTCATTTTCGCGGCAGGTCGGTCTTCTCTCCAGCCTTTCCGTATTATAGACACCGGCCTATCGAAGTCCGGGGCGACCCCCGATCGGGAGTTCTCCATGACTATGGACGCCTCCAATCCCCTCCATCCGACTTCTCAGACCTTGCAAGCCTACAGCCTGGGCAAGCTCGACGGCGCCTCGGCCGAGGCGGTCAACCAACACCTGGAAGGGTGCGCCGATTGCCGCCGCCAGGTGGCCGAGATGGCGCCCGACAGTTTCCTCGACCGGCTGCGAGGCGCTCAAGCCGGAACGGAGGCATCGGCACTGGGTGGGACTCAGCCCGAGACAGGGACCCATGATGAGCCAACCCTTGATCCTCCGACCTCGGACGCATCTGCCGTGCTCTCCGACGACTCGCACACCGCCGACCGGGACGGCTCGGTTGATCCTGCTCTCCCGGCCGGGACCCGCGTCGGCTACTTCGGCGACTACGAGCTGCAACGCGTCCTGGGCGAAGGGGGCATGGGGATCGTCTACAAGGCCCGGCAGCTCAGCCTCAACCGCCCGGTGGCCTTGAAGATGATCAAGGTCGCCAGGTTCGCCTCGACCGACGAGGTCCGCCGGTTCCAGAACGAGGCCGAGGCCGTCGCCCGGCTCGACCACCCGAACATCGTGCCGATCTTCGAAGTCGGCCAGTTCGAGGACCACCACTACTTCAGCATGAGGCTGATCGCCGGGGAGAGCCTCGACAAGCGGTTGAAGGACTTCCTCACCGACCCGCGCCGCGCCGCCCGCTTGGTGGCGACGATCGCCGTCGCGATCCACCACGCGCACCAGCGCGGCATCCTCCACCGCGACCTGAAACCGGCGAACATCCTGGTGGATACCCAGGAGCACCCTCATGTCACCGACTTCGGCCTGGCCAAGCGGGTCGAAGGCGACAGCGAGCTAACCCGCTCCGGCGCGATCGTCGGCACGCCCGCCTACATGGCCCCCGAGCAAGCGTCGGCCAAGGCGGGGTGGTTACGACGGCGACCGACGTCCACGGTTTGGGAGCGATCCTCTACGCCTTGCTCACTGGCCGGGCGCCGTTCGGTGGGACGACGGTTCTCGATACGCTGGAGCAGGTGCGCGAGCGGCCTCCCGAGCCGCCGCGGAAACTCAACGCGCGGGTGCCGCGCAGACCTTGAAGTCATCTGCCTGAAGTGCCTGGAGAAGGATCCGCACCGGCGCTACGCCAGCGCCGATGCGCTGGCAGAGGACTTGAATCGCCTACTGGCCGGCGAGCCGATCGCGGCGCGGCCGGTCGGGAACGCAGCGCGGTTCTTGATGTGGTGCCGACGCAATCCGATCGTGGCCGGGGCGGCTGGATTGGTGGCAGCATCGCTGGTGGCGGTGGCCGTGCTATCGCTACTCTACGCCGACCGGAAGTCCCGGCTCGCGACCACCGAAAAACTTCGTACCAACGAACTTACTCGGCACGCTGAAGAGCTGGCTGAGGACGCGGCGAAGATCTCGGCTCAGGCGAAGGATTTGGAGACGCAGGGGCAGAACCTCAAGACCTCACTCGCCGACTCGAACCGCCGTGTGGCGATGCTCTTCTTTGAGCGCGCACAGCGCGCCTTCGACAGCGGCCAGGTGAATCACGGTCTGCTCTGGCTGGTCGAATGTTGGCGCTATGCCGCCGAAGCAGACGATCGTGCCTGGCAACAACTCGCCCGGGAAAGTCTCTCCTTCTGGCGATTCAAGTGCCCTCAGATCAAGGGGGTTTTTTCCCATCGCGCTACGGTCAATCACGTTGCCTTCAGTCCCGACGGCAAGACCATCCTCACCGGTGACGAAGGCAAGATGGTACGACTGTGGGATGCCACCACCGGGCGGCCCATCGGCCAGCCCATAATGCATCAAGATTATTTGAGAGCCGTGGCGTACAGCCCTGACGGGAAGACCATCCTCACGGGAGGTCAAGATAATATGGCGCGGCTCTGGGATACGGCTACCGGACGGCCCATCGGCCAGCCCATGGTGCATCAAGACTTCGTCACGTCGGTGCTGTACAGTCCTGACGGCAAGATCGTCATCACAGGGAGCTATGATAGGACGTCGCGGCTCTGGAGTGCCGGTACTGGACTTCCAATCGGTCGGGCGATGGTTCATCACGACCACGTCATTTCCGTGGCCATTAGCTCGGACGGCAAGGCCATCCTCACGGTAGACAGTCGCAAGACGGCGCGGCTCTGGAGAGCAACCTCCGGTCAGCCCATTGGCAATCCACTCGAGCCTCAGGGAGGGGTCAATGTCGCGGCGTTCAGTCCCGACGGGAAGAGCGTCCTCACGGGAGGCAGGGATAAAAGGGCACGCCTGTGGAATGTCGCCAGCGGTTTGCCCATCGGCAATCCGATGATGCATGAAGCTTTCGTCGTGTCGGCAGAGTTCAGCCCCGACGGCAAGACTATCGCCACCGGGAGCTTTGACATGTCGGCGCGGCTGTGGGACGCCTCCAGCGGACGGCCCATCGGCCCCCCGCTAAACTACGATGGCCTGGTCAAGTCCAGGACGCTAACCTACGTCACGTTCAGTCCTGACGGCAAGACTCTTCTGGTTCGGTGCTTTCGAGACAACAGGGTACGCTTGGGGAATGCCGCCACCGGTTTGCCGATTGGAAAACCTCTCGAGCACAAAGGCGACGTTGCGGCTGTGGCCTTCAGCCCTGATGGTAAGACGATCGTAACCGGGAGCCTGGACAGGGCACGACTCTGGGACGCCGCCACCGGTTTGCCCATCGGTCAGCCCATGGTTCATCAGGGAAACGTCGATGCGCTGGTCTTCAGCCCCGATGGCGGAGCCCTCTTGACCGGCAGTACCGACAATACAGCACGGTTGTGGAGTCTCGTCACCGGACTGCCCATGGGAGAGCCTCTCCAATTGTTAGATCGAGCCGATTCCGCAGCGTTCAGCCCGGATGGGAATAAGATCCTCACCATAGGCCAGGGAGCAGGCGAGAACGTACGCCTCTGGCACACCGCCACTGTTTTGCCTGTCGGTCAGCCCATGGGAGATCCTGACTCTCTTAGCTCTGCGGCGTTCATCCTTGACGGAAAAACCATCCTTACCGTGAGCCAGAGCAGTAAGGCGCGGCTTTGGGACGCCGCCACCGGATTGCCCATCGGTCAGCCAATAACGTTGGGAAACACCACCACGGGCGAGGCCGTCGATCTACCACCGTTTCGGGTAGTCCAAGCGTCTCGTTTCGTGATCGTCAGCCCCGACGGAAAGACAATCCTCACCGCGACCGAGAAAAGGAAGGCGCGGCTATGGAATGCCGGCTCCGGCCTACCGATAATGGATCAAACCGATGTCATTTCCGCAGCGTTTAGCCCTGATGGCAAATTCCTTTTCACCGGGGGCAACGACAAGACGGCTCGATTGTGGGATACCTCCAAGGGCCGGCTCATCGGCGCGCCTTTGGAGCACAAAGGCACTGTCTGGTCCGTGGCGTTCAGCCCCGACGGAAGGACCGTTCTCGCTGGAAGCGACGACCGGACCGCGCGATTGTGGAACACCGCCTCCAGAAAGCCCATCGGTCAGCCCATGCTGCATTCAGGTACAGTGCACTCGGTGGAGTTTAGTCCTGATGGTAAAACGATTCGCACGAGGGCAAATGAAATGATGAGGCTCTGGGACGCTGCCTCCACCCAGCCCATCGGTAAACCTATAATTCTCCAGCCCGGCATGCATACGGTGACGTTCAGCCCGGACAACAAGACCGTCTTAGCCGCAAACTCCGACAAGGGAGGCGCAGCTGTGGGATGCCGCCACCAACCAGCCCATCGGTCCGGCACTGGAGCATGAAGGCCGGGTCTATTCCGTGGCGTTTAGCCCTGACGGCAAGACCATCGTCACCGCGAGTAACAACGACTCACTCAGGGGCGACTCATATGCGAGAAGGATGCTCAACGCCGAGAGCACGGCGCAACTGTGGCGTCTCCCCAGCCTCGTGGATGACGATCTTCCCCGCATTAAGGTCTGGGTCGAAACGATGACCGGTCTAGGGGTGGATGACAAGGGGAATATCAATGCTCTCGAAACGGAGGTCTGGCAGGAACGAGGCGAACGGCTCCGCCAACTCGGTGGGCCGCCTAAGACGGATTCTGGCTGGCTTTTCGACTCCATTCTCTATGGTCCTGACCCGACCGCCCGCGCCCGAGCCTGGATGGAACGAAAATGCTGGGATGAGGCCGAGGCTGCTTTCTCCGACGTGATTCGCGCACGGCCCCTTCGCGCGTCGGCCTGGACCGAGCGAGGTCGTTTTTACATCGAGCGATCGGAAACCGAGAAAGCCGCAGCCGACTTCGTCCAAGCTCTGGCTCTTGGGGACCTAGACTCGAAGCTTCAGGCCGACATCGTTGCCAGTGATACGGCCTTCGATCGCGTTCTTGCGCTGTTGCCTGCTATTGCAACCAAGCGTTCAGTGAGGCTTTGGTTCGACCGCGGTGAGCACCTTTCCAGGCTGGGGCAATGGGCACGGGCCACGAGCTGCCTACCGAGGCGCCTTTCAGCACGGTACCGACGACTATCAGAGTCGCTATCACCAGATCCTGACTCTGCTGGCTGCTGGAGATCGGGATGAGTTGCGTCAGGCGAGTTCCGATCTGCTCGACCGCTTCCACCGTACAACCAACTCCTACACCGCCAACACTGTCGCCTGGTCTTTGGCGCTGGCCCCCGGCATGGTCACTGATAAGGCGGCTCCTCTGCGACTTGCCGAGGTTGCCATGAACGGCTTCCCTACTGGGCAGAAGCATCTTGCCCTCAACACACTCGGTGCTGCCCTCTACCGCGCCGGACGGTACGAAGACGTGATCCGACGGCTGGAAGAAGGAATCCAGCTTCGGAAAGGGACAGAAGAGCCCCTCGACTGGCCCTTCCTGGCGATGGCTCACCACTGCCTCGGGCATCGCGACGAAGCCCGCCGCTGGCTCGACCGGCTCCGCAACCGCCGGCCGAGCACCGATCCCAACCAGTTCTGGAACGAACTGGAAATCCGCCTCCTCCGCAGCGAGGCCGAGGCGGTGATCCTCTACGACCCGGTCTTCCCGGCCGATCCGTTCGCGCCCTGAGCCTTCGATCGCATCCCATCCCCCGACTCACCGGACGGACCACCCCAGGCCCGCCCGTGCCGCCGAGCCGATCTCACGGGTTCCGGCTTCGAGCGAAGCGGGAGAGCCGAGATGGATTTTCCCTGAGAAAGATCGGATAATTGGAAGGAGGGAAGGACTCGTTTGATGACAGGCTTGAGGCCTTGAGGTGACGGTTGATGACGATTTCCCAGAAAAAACCGCGAAAGGCCCGGCGATCCGAGAAGCCTTACCCGGAAGGACTTGCCGCGCGGCTGGAATGGTGGCAAGAGGCCCTCGGGATCGACAGGGTCCGTCTTCTCCGGATGATCGGCCTGTCGGCGCGACAGGCGGCGCGGCGGAAGGACGACGATCTGAAAACGATCGTCGAGAGTCCTGACTGGGCGGATAATGCCCTGGGGCTCGAGGGGTTGCTCATTCGTCTCGATTCGCTCCACCACAATGACCGCGCGAGTTGGTGGAGTGGATTCGCGCGTCCGCGGCCATCCAGCTACCGGAGACCTCCCACGCGACTGGGCCGAAACGCGCGATCCATCGCCCTCATGCCAGGCGGAATGGAAAGGCCTCGGACGTTTGGGTCGAACCGCCTCCACGGGGGATGGACCGATCCATTCGACGCCCTCATCAGCTACTTGATCACGTTCCAGGCTGAGGCCGACCGCGCCGAATCCTGAGTCTCTCCTCTCGGCGGCAGCCTCCTCATGCTCCATACTCCCGATCCCAGTACCCTCTTCTATCGCGTGACTCAGGAACGCCGGGCGTGGCCAGACGTGCTGTCCGGGGCAGGCGCCTATTTCTCGAGCGGCGGTCGATACAATCGGATCCATCAGAAGACGGTGTATGCCTCCGAGGATCCTCTCGTCAGCATCGCGGAATATGCATTCCACGTCGCCGTGGATCTTCAGAAGTCGATCGGCGGCGGACCACTGACCGGATCACCGCGTGAATCCCCTGGTCTCCCACTCCGGTCCGACCATCTCCTCTGGTACTTCACGCTGGGGACCGCGCCGCGGGTGGTTGACGTGGAAGATCCCGTCGCCCGTCAGACGTTCGGCCACCGGCCTTACGAATTGCTCAACCCGTCCTCGAAAGACTACCACCGGACCGCGATGCTGGCCGATCTCATCCGCAATTATTGCATCGCCCATCACCCGACCCCGGGCGGCATTCTCGCCCCCTCCGTGCGGACGCCGTCCAGTCACGGCTACACCCCTCGGCAACACATCTTCTTCGTGCCTCATGACGCGATGGCTCTCCCAGGAACCCAGGTGCGGCGGTGGATGCTGACCATCGAGTTCCGCGACACGGCGGGACGCAGTGTGACCCACTCCACGCGCGACATCGACTGGTCTCGACCGTGGATCCGATTGGGCGGCGCACGTCGCCCCGTGCCGGCTTATGACCGCCGTCCGGGTTGCTCATCCCTTCAAGCCGGGGACGTGGTACCCGATCGAGGTCAGGTTCGCGTAACGATAGCGGTGGCTTCGAAGTCGCCGGACTCGGGACGATATGTGGGGGAGGCTGCCTCGCTTGCTTCCGCGTCGATTCAGGGGCGCGATCCGGTGAGTCGTGCCGATGAGGATGTCCGTGAAGACCAGCCCGCCCCCCCTTCGCGGCGTTTCTGCGGAAATACGATCAGCCTCATGGGATGGCACCGCGATACGATTGCCGTTCATCTGAACTTCAGTTCACAACCTCGCGAACGGATCGGCGGGGAACTGAAGGTCAAGCACGATGGCTCGGAAGGCGGGATCGGAGTGAAGGGAGGCGAACTCCGGTTGCCTGAGGAGGCGATTGAGATCCTTGAAGCCGTCGGCGACCGCCTCACGAAGCATTGTGACGGCCTCCTTCTCATATCCTCGGCGCCGATTCTCGAGCTGTACTGGGCTGAGCTTCGTCGGCCATTTGCCGACAAGCTTGCTGTTAAAAGCGTAGAGGGTGGCGATCAGGTAGCGCAGTTCGGGATTTCCCTGCGTGGTGGCCAGGGATCGGCTGCGCCAGGGCGTTGCCTCGTCACTTCGACCCCGAGCATCCAGCTCATCGGCGAGCCCGCGCTGAGCCGAGACGAGCATTGCCCGAGCCTCGTTGTTCTTGGGGTCTTCACGGAGGATCTCCGCCCAAAGCTGTTCGCCCGTGACGAGCACGTCGAGGCGGGGTCTTTCGCCATCCTCCTCTTGGTAATTGACCATGTCGAGACAAGAATGGGCGTAGGCCCTGCGGAGGTTCCGGGAAAGTGGTTTGAACAGGCTGAGTTTATCGCAGATGTGATAAATCTCGGTGAGGACCACGCGTCGAGGCCCGCTGAAGTATCGAACCGGGTCGGAGTTGTCGTATGCCATCGACATATTGTAATCCACCACAGCCAGCGCCTCCTGGATGTCCGCCATGCGCGAAACCAGTTTCCCGTGCTTGGAGGCCATGGTCTTGAGGGTCTCTCGGGCCTTCTCGTAGTACGGGATCGCGGCCGCCGGAGCATTTCCTTGTCCGGTATCGATAAAAAGTTCCCCAAGTTCGCGCTGTGCGATATGCAACTCCCATGAGTGCTGATAATGCACAGGATTCCGCTCGGCCAGAATCTGGAAATGGGAGATCGCTTTCAGGCCGTATTCGATCGCTTTCTTGACATTGGCGGTCCTCTCGACCGGATCTTTGATCTGGCTGGCGAGAGATCGGTAGGCTCGGCATAAATATCGTTCGTTATAGGCCAACGGGAACAGAAACCGGTCCGGTTGATCCTCGCCTTTCAACTGTTCCTCGCAGAAATGTTCACCTTCCCCAAACGCTTCGATTGCGTTCGTTAATTGGTCGACTCGCGATTGGCCGACAGTCGACTGGCCTTCCTCAAAAAAGGCGTGGCCGATGTTGTGTAGATTGAGCGCGATGTGGCCAGCCCATTCGGTTTTCTGTTCGGATTGGGGGTTGTCTCGCAAGAGAGACTTGTAGATCTCATTCGATCGAAGAGTGTTCGATCGGGCTGTTTCCCGGTCGATCGTGAGTGTGCCGAGGAGATGCAAGAATTGGGCGACGGCGTCCCGATTCTGGGTATCAGCCCGATTCCGGGCCAGCAATTCTTCAAGTAGTCCGACCGCCCGCTTGCCGTATTCGTAAGCCTGGACGCGTTCTCCTTTTTCGGCCAATAGCTTGGCTTTCATCATCAGAGCTTCGGCATGGAGACGTTGCCCCCTGGGATCGTCCTCTGGTTCCTGGAGCATCGCATTCGACAAACGTAGACCTTCATCATCCAACATTTCACGATAGGAGCGCAACTCCTCCGAGAGCATGGGATCTCGATCGGTCAGAATGATCGCATTGATTGCACTGACGGCCTGGTCGCGGGCGCGCTCGGCACGACCGAGCTGGGTGCTGGTGGCCGCCTCGGCCCGGATCGCCCGGACGGCCATCGTGGTGCTGATCACGGTACCCAGGACCAGACTCACAAAGACCGCCGCGGAGAGACCGGCCACCCCCGGGTTCCGACGGCACCAGCGGCCAAACCGCCCCGCCGGCCCCACCGGCCGCGCCACGATGGGGCGGTTGTCGAGGAACCGCCGCAAGTCCTCCGCCAGCGCCTCGGCACTGGCGTAGCGCTTCAGCGATCCCTTCTCCAGGCATTTCAGGCAGATCGTTTCCAGGTCGCGTGGGACGTCGGGACGGAGCCGGCGCGGGGGCACCACCTCGGCCGTCGTCACCAGCTTGAGCGTCTCGAGCTTGGATTCGCCCAGGAACGGCGGCCGGCCGGTCAACGCCTGGTACAGGATCGCCCCCAGCGCGTAGATGTCGGCGGCGGGACCGACCTCCTTGGAGTGGCCCTCGGCCTGTTCGGGGGCCATGTAGCTGGGCGAGCCCATGACCTGGCCGGTCACGGTTCCCCCCGAGCCGGAGTCCAGCAGCTTGGCCAGGCCGAAGTCGCTGACCTTGGGGACGCCGTCGGCGGTCAGGAGGATGTTGCTGGGCTTGAGGTCGCGATGGACGACCCCGGCCTGGTGGGCGGCGTGCACGGCGCGGGCGAGGGTCTCGATCAGCTCGGCGGCCTCGCGCGGGGCCATGGGTTTCTCGGCCAGCCGGTGCGCGAGGCTGCCACCCTCGGCGAATTCGAGCGAGAGATAGGGGCGGTGGTCGTGGTCGCCGATGGCGTGGATGGCGATGATGTTGGAATGGCGGAGCCGGGCAATGGCGTGAGCCTCGGCCTGGAACCGCTCGCGCTGATCCGGAGTGGCATGCCGGCCCTCGGCCATCGTCTTGATCGCCACGATCCGGCCCAGGTTGCGGTCGCGGGCCTTGTAGACGACGCCCATGCCGCCCCGGCCGGTCTCGGCGATGACCTCGTGACCCGGGAACTCGGGTAGAAACTCGCTGGAGGCCATGGTTTCCGGCACGGGCGTCTTGGCCAGATCCAGACGGGCATAGAGCCGCTTCAGGTTGCCGATCGACGCGCGCAGAGCGTCGAGGAGCCCGGGATCGGTGACCCCGAGCGCCTCCGGCGTCACGTCATCCCCGCGGCGGTAACGCTCATCCCAACGCCCCAGGAGATCAAGGAGCGGATCGTTGGTATCCGTTCTGTCCATCATAGGGACCTCTTGATTTGATGATCGTACTCGCTTTTCCAGAGCGTGGAGATGAGGGACCAGCCCCACTCCAAGCGTGGACAGCCGGGGACGTGAGCCGCTCGAATGGATCAAGGCGGAGCAAACACATCGCCAGGGAACTGGAGGTCGAAGATGATGGCCTGGAGCGCGGGATCTTTATGGAGTACCGACAGCGTAGTCGTGCCGGTCAATCGTTGTCCTTTGGGATCGCGAAGCTGGCTGACCTTTTCGATGAGCCAGCCGAGGTCGGCCGTTTCCAGCGGAGGGGTATCCTCCCGATCCGTCCTCATCCCGTTATACCCAATCAGGAGGTGAGACTTGGACTCCGTGTAGTTCCTCTGGGAGAGGAAGCAGACGCCGTACTGGAGTTCGTTGAAAAAGCGAGTCCAATGACCGGGATTGGTCTTGATCAAGTAATCCAAGCATTCGTGGAAGTAAGGCTCCGCCTTGGCATATTCTTGCTGGACGAAGAAAAACATCCCGACAGTTTGGTTCCCTCTCGCGGTGACATCGCTGTCAATGCCCCACCGGAAGCGCGCGAGTTCCACCGACTCGATCAACACCGTGCCTAACTTCTTCATCGATTCGGGCTTCTTCAAGTCGGCGCGGGTACTATACACGACTGCCAGAAAGCCCAGGGCAGCCGCTCGGACTTGATGCTTGTCGTTGAGCGCGGTACGAGCCCCCTCCAGCGCCTCGCCAGCGTATTCCTCCACTTCGTCCATCCTGCGCTGGTTCATATAATGCTCTGCGAGCAGAACGAGTGTGAATAATCGGTCGGGATGCTTGGCTCCCATGACTCGCCGCATGTCCTGGAGGACGTTCTTCCAGAGCTGTTCCGCCTCCGCTAACTTGTTATTCGCCGCGAGAATCCTCGCCAGGTCGCACAGTGCGTGCAGGGTGTGGGGGCTATCCGGCCCGACGTCTTCTTGCAATCTTCCGACGACCTCCTTTTCCAGTTGTTCCGCCTGCACCGGTTTGTTCTGGCCCAGGTAGGCCATCGCGAGGTTGTCTCTCGCGGCCAGTGTGAGGACGTCGTGGTCGCCACGCGTCCGTTGAAGCCCGTCCACGGCTTGAGACAGCAGCATCTCGGCATCTTGACTCTTCTTCAGTTGGCTATAGAGAACCCCGACATTCACCATCGCCTCGAGGGTCATGGGATCTTCCGCCCCCTTGGTCTTCCGGAACCCTTCCAGCGCCGGGACCAGGTACTGCTCGGCTTCGGTCCATCTGCCGTCGTCGTGGAGCAGATTCCCCAGACTCTGCATCGCGCTGAAAGTCTCGGGATCCTCGTCGCCCAGTGGACCTCGGTGCAGCTCGATCGCTCGCTCGAGGTGGGGCCGCGCCTGGGAAAAGAGGCCAAGCAGGTAATAGGTATCACCGATCGTCTGTCGAATCGACGCTTCCACTAGCGGTTGGTCCGCGAATCGGTCGCCGATCGCGGCGGCTGCGCGATCCAGCGCCGTACGGACCTTCAAGTCGGGGTCGGGCCTCGCTTCACGCGTGAGTTGGTTGCTTACGCTGGCCTGGGCGAGCATGTCTTTTCGAAGGAACTCAATAACGGCCTTGAACCGGTCCGCTTCGACCTGGGCACGGTCCCGCTGGGTGCTGGTCGCCGCCTCGGCCCGGATCGCCCGGACGGCCATCGTGGTGCTGACCACCGTGCCCAGGATCAGACTCACGAAGACGGCCGCGGAGAGACCCGCCACCCCCGGGTTTCGACGGCACCAGCGGCCGAACCGCCCCGCCGGTCCCACCGGCCGCGCCACGATGGGGCGGTTGTCGAGGAACCGCCGCAAGTCCTCCGCCAGCGCCTCGGCACTGGCGTAGCGCTTCATCGGCCCCTTCTCCAGGCATTTCAGGCAGATCGTTTCCAGGTCGCGTGGGACGTCGGGACGGAGCCGGCGCGGGGGCACCACCTCGGCCGTCGTCACCAGCTTGAGCGTCTCGAGCTTGGATTCGCCCAGGAACGGCGGCCGGCCGGTCAACGCCTGGTACAGGATCGCCCCGAGCGCGTAGATGTCGGCAGCGGGACCGACTTCCTTGGAGTGGCCCTCGGCCTGTTCGGGGGACATGTAGCTGGGCGAGCCCATCACCTGGCCGGTGACGGTCCCCCCCGAGCCGGAGTCCAGCAGCTTGGCCAGGCCGAAGTCGCTGACCTTGGGGACGCCGTCGGCGGTCAGGAGGATGTTGCTGGGCTTGAGGTCGCGATGGACGACCCCGGCCTGGTGGGCGGCGTGCACGGCGCGGGCGAGGGTCTCGACCAGCTCGGCGGCCTCGCGCGGGGCCATGGGTTTCTCGGCCAGCCGGTGGGCGAGGCTGCCACCCTCGGCGAATTCGAGCGAGAGATAGGGGCGGTGGTCGTGGTCGCCGATGGCGTGGATGGCGATGATGTTGGAATGGCGGAGCCGGGCGATGGCGTGAGCCTCGGCCTGGAACCGCTCGCGCTGATCGGGAGTGGCATGCCGGCCCTCGGCCATCGTCTTGATCGCCACGATCCGTCCCAGGTTGCGGTCGCGGGCCTTGTAGACGACGCCCATGCCGCCCCGGCCGGTCTCGGCGATGACGTCGTGGCCCGGGAACGACGGCGGAGACTCGCTAGAGACCGTGGTCTCCTGGGCGGGCGTCTTGGCCAGATCCAGACGGGCATAGAGCCGTTTCTGGTCGCGGATCGACGTCGCAGGGCCTCGAGGAGCACGGGGTCGGTGACGCCGAGCGCCTCCGGCGGCACGTCCTGGCCGCGACGGTAGGACTCCTCCCACTGTGCCATCGCGTCGAGGAAGGGGTCGTGCTCGTCGGCGGACGGCTCGGGTTTCTGTCCAGCCTGGTCGGTCGTTGAGTGGTCGGAGATCGGGGTGCCGGCGGTCTCCGAATCGGGCTGAGGGTCATGGCCGCACATCGCGTCCACCTCACGGTCAAGAGATCAGCTCGTCGAGCCCCTCGAGCCGATGGGCCAGCCGCATGGTGGCGGCCAGCCAGAGCCGGCTGACCTTCCGGGGCGAGAGATCGAGGAGCCGAGCGATCTCGGATTGAGGGATCTCAGCGAAGTAATGGAAACGGAAGACGGACCGCTGGTCCCCGGGCAGCCTGCCGACCTCGCGATGGATCTCGGTCCAGAACGCCAGTCGAGACGGCTCGTAGGTGGTCTCGCCAATGTCGAAGGGTGACCGGAAGTCGGATCCGCTCGGGTGAGGAGGTTCTTCCTGCCGCCGCGCATCCTCCCGGCGCTGACGTCGTGCCATATCGAGGAGGACGTGACGGACCTTTCGGAAGACCAGCCGATAGAACGCTTCGGGAGTGGCGGGTCGGGTCGACTCGAGGGCCTTCATCAACTGGGCCCAGGTCTCATCAACGACGCTGTCGAGGTCGTGGCGGTCGCGGAGGCGAGGGAAGCCGTGCATCGTGGCGGCCGCGATGCGGCGCAGCCGAATGTAGACGCGATCGAGCAGAGCTCTTCGTGCCGAGTCGTCGCCCTGATGGAGCCGTTCGATCAGGTCACCCAGGTTCACCGTGGTGTCGTCGCTCATCATGTTTTCCCGTCTCCCCGATCAGCTTGCCCATCATCCTATCGCAGCCATGCAGGCAACTCACAAGAGAATCTCATTTTTTTTCGGAGACTGTCGCATCAGCGGTGGTCCTTTTTCCGAATCAAGGCGGCAAGGTACGATCTCGGCAAGGATTTCGTCAGGAGCAACGCCCATCAACCCACCCGTCTAGACCCTCAGGATTAAGCGGAACGCCGTGAGACTGGTCATCGAGGACAGCCACCCCTACCGGGCCACTAATTCCCGGGTCGACCTGCTCGAGCGCAAGGGGAGGTCGATCCCGCTGGCAGAAATCCAGAGCGTTTCGCCGTACAGCGTGACGGTCTACAATGAAAAAAAGATCACTCATCCCGAATACGACTTGGTGATCGAGACCCTCGGCCAACCGCTCCAAGTGGGCCAAAGTTGCCAAGGGCGCTGGAAGTGAACGGAAAGCCCCCGCACGGCTGGAACCCCAGGTCGCTTCTTCAGACCGAGTCGGGATCGTCCGGCGGCTTAACCGGCGAGAGGGCTCGGATGCGACGGACTTGCTGACCATTGAGGAAGCCCAGGACGACCAGCACCGGCAGGATGACGTTGGGGTAGTGGTTGCTGTCGGTCAGGCCACCGCGACGCCAGGTATCGAAGGCGAGTGCGCCGTAGCCCAGCATCGAGATCGCCGTCGTGAACCAGACAACACGGATGCGATTCCACAAACCCGAGGCGGCGATCAACAGGGCGTAGCCGAGGACCAGCGAGCTGTTGACGGCGCCGAGCAGCCCGAGGATGGCGGTCAAGAGCGCGACGTCGATCGTCATCCAGGCCATGCGCACGCTGTCGGAGTCTTGCTCGCTTCGAGCGACGCGTCGGAGGACCAGGGCGGAGGCCCACAACCCCTCGACGATCGAGACGCCCCAGTGGATGCGCGCATTCGGCGGCGGGGTGCATGAGGAAATCGAGCTGGGTCAGGGCGAGGATCAGCGATTGACCGACAAGCCGGCAGGCGAACCCCGGCTCGCGGCGAGCCCAGCGCCAGAGGCGTCGGAGCGGTCCGGAGCGTCGGGCGTGGATCCCGTCACCACGGAGGAATCGTTCGAGGTCGGCGGTCAGGTCGGCGGCCGAGGGATACCGGTGCTCGGCCCTCTTTTCGAGGCACTTCAGGCAGATGCACTCCAGGTCCATGGGGGCCTCTGGGCGGATCCGCCGCGGCGGGGTCGGCTCCTGCTCGATGAGCTGAGCGAGGGTCTCGTCGACCGTCGCGGCGCGGAACGGGGGCCGGCCGGTCAGGAGCTGATACAGGATCGCACCGAGACTATAGATGTCGGCCGCCGGGCCGATCCGGCCGCCGACGGCTTGCTCGGGTGCCATGTAGGACGGCGTGCCCAGCACGGCGCCGGAGGCCGTCAGGTTGCTGGCCCCCTCCTCGGCCCGCTTGGCCAGCCCGAAGTCGGTGATGTGGGGCCGACCCGCCGGATCGATCAGGATATTCGAAGGTTTGAGGTCGCGATGGATCAGCCCGCGACGATGCGCATGATGGACCGCCTGCGCGATCGAGACCATTAACGCCGCGGAGCTCCTCGGGTCCCCAACGAACCGGCCCAAGTGCCGCCCGAGGTCCTTTCCCTCGATCAGCTTCATCGTGTAGAACGCATGACCCTGGTGTCGGCCCACTTCGTAGATCGTGACGATGTGCGGATGGTCGAGCCGTGCGGCCGCTTCCGCCTCGACGCGAAACCGGCGGACCTCGGCCTCGGACGCGAACGGCCCGGCGAGGATCATCTTCAGCGCCACGATCCTGTTCAGGCTGAGGTGACGTGCCTTGTAAACCACTCCCATCCCACCGCGGGCCAGCTCCTCGACGAGTTCGTAGTCTCCGACTCGCCGGACCCGACCGAGGTCGGGGACGGCGGAGGATCGCATGTCCGAATCGCGCGAGGCTGCCAATCGTGACGGTGCGCCCCTGGCGAAACCACAAGCCGAACGCGTCCTCGACAATCTCGAGACTCTCGGGGAAGCGGTCGCGGTAATCGGTCACGAGCGGCTCGTCACCGGAGTCGCTTCTCAGCTCCAGTTCTAGTGAGAGGAGTTCGAATAGAAGGATCGGGCGAGTCAGGCCACTGACGGCGTCCAGAAAGGACTCGATTCGCGGGGCACCGCCGGCGCGCCAGGCCGATTCGAAGCGGCAGCACACGTCGTCGATGCGAACCGCGTCGGCGGCCGGGGGCCGTCGCGCCCGGTTCGTCGGCGCGGCGATTCGCGTCACGTCGTTCATACCGCTTCCTCCTCGTCCCAGAGCTGGCGGATGAGCTCGAGCCGGCGGGCGACGGTCCGGCGCGCGCAACCGAGCCGATCGGCGATCTCGTCGGAGGTATATCCTTCCATCCGCTCCAGAGCGATCCGGCGGAGCTGGTCGTCGCCCAGTCGGTCCAGGAGCCGGCGGAACTCCTCGGCCATCATCGCGGCGAATTCCGGTGTGGGCTCCGGGCCGACCAGCTCGGCGAGCGGGTCACCGTCGCGGTCGTTCCAGTTGTGTGCGGGGGCGCCGCGATCGACTCGCAACCTCATGCCCCCGCGCTTCCAGGCCCGGCGCCGATCGACCTGCGCCGAAGCCTTCCGCGCGGTGATCACGACCAGCAACCGCCAGAGGTCCTCGCGGTCCGCCAGCACGGGGAACCGTCCGCGGGCCAGCCCTGCGCAAAAGCTGTCAAAGGCGCTCAGGGCCGCATCTTCCTCGTCCTCGTCGGCACCGGCACAAAGCGCCAGTCGCGCCCGCGCCAGCCGGACCAACCGCCCGAAATAACGCTCCCAGAGCGCCTGAGCTGCGTGCGGGTCGCCTAGCTTCAGTCCGTCAATCCATTGCGTGACAGATCCCTCGTCCCGAGGCACGGTCGCATCCGCATCGGGCGAGGCCAAATCGGGATTCTGTGGCACGGCGTCGAGCCCTTTTCCCAGATACTGTCCGGATCGAAACCACGCGGGGCCCGTCATCAGGCCCCCGGTCAACCGCCAACGACGGCAGGTCGGCCACTCCCTCCGTTATCGACATCCCTCCGCAGAGGAATGGAGATCTCCCGTGACCGCCATCCATCCGCTACCTCGCTCCACGGCGGCGCCCGATCTCGGAACGCGCCGATCCCCCCCGGCCTTCCGTGATGGCGAAACCCGATGTTCGGCAGGCACAGGCATCCTCTCCTCACCGGGAAATCCAGCCGGCCGACGGTTTGCCGTGCGGGAGTATAGCGAATCTCTCCGGCGTGGCAAGGTGGGAACGGTCCGGCTGATTTTGCGGTTCGTCGCGGGACTGACGCTCTGGCTCGGTACGACGGGATGCGCCGGTATCCCGGAACGATCCGTTCAGGAGACCTCTTTGCCGACCTTCGTCGATTCATCTCCAGCGACGGAGATGCGGACTGGCCACCCCCCCCTGCTCCGTGTGGCCGGTCGACATTTCGTCGACAATCAAGGTCGCGTGGTCATCCTTCGCGGCGTCAATGTCGCGGGCGATTCCAAGGTGCCTCCGTTTTCGACAGCCGCCAGTCCGGCTGACCTCGATCTTCTCCACGACCTGGGCTTCAATGTGATCCGCTTGCTGTTCCTCTGGGAAGCTTACGAGCCGTCGCCCGGCGTGTACAACGACCGCTATGTGAACGACTTGTGTGCGGTCGTCGCGGCCGCGCGGGAGCGGGGCATCTCGATCGTCATCGACTTTCACCAGGACGGCTTCTCCCGATTCGCATCCCGAGGGGCCGGCGATGGCTTCCCGCGCTGGGCGGTCTCACCCCGGGGGCGGGCCTCGAACCCCGACAACGGTCCGGCCTGCAAGAACTGGGCGGTTCTGATGGCGACTGACCCGACGACCCACAAGTCATTTGACGACTTCTTCACGGACCGATACGGAGTCCGGACGCGCTACCTGGCGATGGTCGGCCGAGTGGCGGCCGAGTTCGCCGGTGAGCCCGGCGTGATCGGATACGACCTCATGAACGAGCCGTGGGGCGATGAGCGCACCGAGCTCGCCCCGCTCTACCGCGATGCGGCCCGAGTCATTCATGGGCGCACCCCTCCGCGATCCTGTTCCTCCAAGGGCACCTCTCGACCAATTGTGGGCTCTCGACCCGCTTGCCCCGGCCGGAATTCGGACCGGTCGCTTATGCTCCCCACTATTACCGTCCCATCACGGTGGTCCTGGGTCGGTGGCACGGCGCCACCTTGGGGATGAATCGAGCCTTCGCCAACATGACCCGCACGGCCCAGACCTGGGATACGCCGCTGTTCCTGGGAGAATTCGGCGTCTGTGCCGAATCGGTCCGCGCCGGGGATTACGTGAGTGCGATCTACGACCGCCTCGACGCCTGCCTGGCCTCCGGCGCCCAGTGGAACTACACCCCGCGCTGGAATGCTCAGACCAAGGACGGCTGGAACGCTGAGGATTTCAACATCCTCGACCCCTCCGGGACGCTGCGGCCCAACTTCCGCCCCCGTCCTTACCCGCGTGCGACGGCCGGCACGCCATTGCGATTCTGCTACGCGGCCTCCGGGTCTGCCTGCCACCCGCGCGGGTTCGAATTCGACTGGAATCACGACCCCGAGCGTGGCGAGACCGAGATCTTCGTCCCTAACGCACTGTTCCCGGCCGGTACGATCGTCGAGATCGAGGGAAGCGGCGCGACCTGGTATCGCGATCTGGCTCGTCAGATCCTGGTCTGCCGCGCCGGGAGTGCCATGACGATCCATCTGAAAGTCACCGCGAGCGCCGAAACGGGCCAGCTCGCCGTCGGGACGCGCGACACTCCGGAACGCCGGCTGAATCGACCCGTCTTCACAGATCGCCTTGAGGAGGATTATCCGGGTGGGCGGATCAAGGATCATTCGTGACAACGCCTTGTTGACACACGCGTACGCGTGTGTTAGGCTGCCTTTCCGACGTGGATGGAAACGAGATCCAGCATCCTCAGAATGAGGAGGCCTCTACAGCCATGGAACGCGATCGCCTGGGTCGTCGTCGGAGTCCTGATCAGGAGCGTGGGTTGCGGCCGTTGCACCCCCCGTTGCCCGAGGAATGGATCAGCAAGGCTCTTCGGGTGGCGATGTCGGAATCGGATTGGGAGCGATTTACCGCATTGGTGGAACGTTACGCTCCCGTGGCTCCGACACAGGCCCGTGCCTACGGGCTGGCCTTATCCGACTTGTTAAATTCGGCCTCGGTACCTCATCCCGAGCCCGGACCGCGGGACTGGATGGACTGGGAGCATCGCAAGACGCTCCGCCTCCTCCTGTCTCGGAGCACGCCTGAGAGATGGCGTAGCGATTACTGACCACCGGTAATACCCGGGATCCGTAGTGTAGGTCAGGCTTTCCGGCCTGACACGATATCCATGCCAGGCTGGAAAGCCTGTCCTACGTTCTTTATGAACTGACCACTGACCCTGTCTTGCAGAGGAGTACCTGAATTGGCAACCGTGGCTGCTGCCCCCGTGCAGGGGGACGTCAAAGATCTGTCGCTGGCCGAGGGCGGCCGGAAACGCGTGGAATGGGCCGAGCGGGACATGCCGGTGCTGCGGGCGATTCGCGAGCGGTTCGCGAAGGAGAAGCCGCTGGCCGGGATGCGGATGTCGGCCTGCCTGCACGTGACGGCCGAGACCGCAAACCTCGCGAGGACCCTGAAGGCCGGCGGGGCCGACCTGGTCCTCTGCGCCTCGAACCCGCTGTCAACCCAGGACGACGTTGCCGCCAGCCTCGTGAAGGACTTCGGCATCGCCACCTACGCCATCAAGGGCGAGGATGAGCACAGTTATTACCGTCACATCGCCGCCGCGCTGGAGCATCGGCCCAACGTCACGATGGACGACGGTGCCGATCTGGTCAGCGCGATGATCTTCATCGCCCTGGACCGGCTGGACGATTTGCACAACGAGGTCCGAACCTGGGCTGCGAAGCTCAATGGTTCGGAGCGCAAGGCGCTGGTGGGCAACGTTGTCGCCAGTATGGAGGAGACGACGACGGGCGTGATCCGGTTGCGAGCGATGGAGAAGGACGGCGTGCTGAAGTTGCCGGTCATCGCCGTGAACGATGCCCAGACGAAGCACTTCTTCGACAATCGATATGGCACGGGCCAGAGCACGATCGATGGCGTGATCCGGGCCACCGACACGCTACTGGCGGGCCGCCAGGTCGTCGTCTGCGGGTATGGATGGTGCGGCAAAGGGGTCGCGCTCCGGGCCCGCGGCATGGGCTCGCACGTCATGGTCACCGAGATCGATCCGATCCGCGCCTTGAGGCGGCCATGGACGGGTTCCAGGTCAAGCCGATGGCCGAAGCGGCGGCGCTGGGCGATCTGTTCATCACCGTGACCGGCGACATCCACGTCATCCGCTCCGAGCACTTCGCCGTCATGAAGGACGGCGCCATGATCTGCAATTCCGGACACTTCAACGTCGAGCTGGCCCTCGATGACCTGGCCAAGCTCGCAACCAAGATCAACAAGGACGTCCGGGAATTCGTCGATGAATACGTGGTCAAGGGCGGGAAACGGCTGTATGTCCTCGGTGAGGGCCGGCTGATCAACCTGGCCGCGGCCCACGGGCACCCGGCTAGCGTCATGGACATGAGCTTCGCCGCCCAGGCGCTGGCGACCGAGTGGTCGATCAAGAACAAGGACAACCTCGAGCACAAGGTCCACGAGGTTCCCAAGGAAGTCGATCAGTTCGTCGCGTCGTTGAAGCTCCAGACGATGGGCATCTCGATCGACGTCCTGACCGCCGAGCAGAAGAAGTATCTGGCAAGCTGGGAGATGGGGACCTGATCTATCGTCTTTGTAGGGTGGTTGGAACCCGCCGAAAGACAAAGCCTTACGTCGGTGGGTTGCACCCACCCTACAATTGACCCCAGGAGAACGGAAGAACCATGCCCGATGTGAGTCCGTTTCGCGGTGTCCGCTACGACGTCGCTCAGGTGGGGGCGTTATCCGACGTGGTGGCCCCACCCTATGATGTCATCGATCCGGCCTTGCAGGATCGTCTCTATCAGGCCAGCGCGTACAACGTGATCCGGCTGGAGCTGAACCGCGAAGAGCCCGGCGACACGGAGGCGCAGGGCCGTTATACCCGGGCCGCCCGGTTCCTGAAGGATTGGCTGCGGCAGGGCGTGCTCCGCGAGGAGGACCACGTCGCGCTGTACGTCTACGAGCAGACCTTCCAGGTCGAGGGCCAGACTCACACGCGCCGGGGCTTCCTGGCGCGAGTGCGGCTCGAGCCGTTCGGCCATGGCAAGATCTACCCGCACGAGCAGACGCTCTCCGGCCCCAAGGCCGACCGGCTGGCTCTCTACCACGCGACCGGGTTCAACCTCAGCCCGATCTTCGGGCTCTATCCCGACGCCGAGGGCGAAGTGCTTCGCGCCATCGAAACAGGCGTGCGCGACCGCACGCCGATGGTCGCGACCGATCATCTTGGGGTCGAGAACCGGCTCTGGATCGTCAACGATCCTCAGACTCATACCGCGATCCGCGGCCTCATGGCCGCCAAGCCGGTCTTTATCGCCGATGGCCATCATCGGTACGAGACCGGTCTGAAATACCGCGACGAACGGGTGCAGGCCGGCGCCTCGTTCGGTGACGATGACCCGTCGAACTTCTGTCTCATGATGTTGGTCGGGATGAGCGACCCCGGCCTGTTAATCCTGCCCACGCACCGGCTGGTCTCGGGCTTTCCCGGCCTCACTGCCGAAGAGCTTACCGCGCGTCTTCAGCCCGATTTCGAGGTCAGCGTGACCGGCCAAGGTGAGGCCGGCTGTCGCGCCGCCTGGGACGTCATCGCACAAGGCGGCGAACAGGATGTGCTCGGATTCGGCACCGTGGCCGACGGCCGATGGCTCGTCGCCCGCCTGCGCTCCGACGAGGCCATGGACCGCCTCGCCCCCGAGCATAGCCCCGACTGGCGGAGCCTCGGCGTCAGCATCTTGCACGTTTTGGTGCTCAACGCCCTGCTGAAACCGCTAGGGGCGCCCTCTTGCCGATATGTCCACCTCCTGGGAGAGGTCCTCGACGACGTCGCCGCACGCGGCTGCGACCTGGCTTGCCTGGTTCCCCCCGCGCGGATGGAGCACGTCGAGGCTATCGCCTCGGGCCTCGAAACCATGCCGCCCAAGAGCACCTACTTCTATCCCAAGCTGCTGACTGGGTTGGTGCTCAATCCGCTTCACCGGCTGGAAAAGTCGTAGGTCAGGCTTTCCAGCCTGACGTCTGATTCGGTCAGCCTGGAAAGTCTGAGCTAAGTCCTTCTAGGCGCCCGTTTGGCCTGGTCGTCGACGAACTCGCCGATACCCCAGATGACGTCCTCCAAGGGGTTCTGGGTTTTCGGCGACGGCTTGTACTGCCGGCACCATTCCAGCGCGCCTCGGGCGTCGCCGGCCGCGGCCTGGACGCGAGCGACTTCTCCCAGGGCAAACGCTCGCCAGACCGGGATCGTGATACTGCCGGCGGTCTTGCGAGCGGCGGCGTAGTCGCCCATCATCGCCTGGATCTTGGCGACTCCTCGCGTGACCTGAGCGTCCCACTGGTCCTGATCGGGTCCGCGATCCGCCGGGATGGCGGGTCGATCGATTCCCGGTCGGGGGCGGTGCTCGCGGCCCGATTCGGCATCCTCCAGGGCGCGGCGGAACGTCGCGCAGCGCGGCTTCGGCGTCGCCGTGCTTCTTCTGGGCCGCGGCGATCGTCGCCAGGGTCTCCGAGCGCCGACCGGGGAGCATGTCCGCGACGCAGCGCAGGCGCCATCCGTGTCCTCCACGGCGATCATCCCCCCCGCAATCTCGCTTAATCGACCGGATTTCCCTTGTGACTCGGGGACGAGCTTGGCCGTCTCATAGGCTTCATGCAAAGTCTGGCGCACTCGTTCCCGGTCGCCCGATTTGCGCTGGTAGGACGAAATCGTGGTCAGGGCGTAGGCCCTGAAGTCCATGCCGAGGTCGCCGCCAATGAGTCGCGCGGCCTGGAGCGATCCATCAATGTCACCGATCTCGGCCTTCGCGAAAGCGAGTTTGGTTAGAGCATCCGCCTTCGGTGCGTTCTCGAGCCCAAGGCGTACCCGATCGAGTACCGCCTGAGCCGTGGCGCGATCGGCCGTCTCGACGGCCTCGGCGATCTTGCCAAGGGAATGGGTGATGATGGACTGCCTGGTCACAGGATCTCCCCTACGATTTGCGATCTCGTCCAGCATCGCGAAGGCCCGATCGATGTCGCCGGCCGCGGCATGGGCCGCGACGACATCGGGCAATAGATTCGCGCATGCCGACCGCCATCGGCCGCGTAGTTGATGTCCGCTAGTCCGGCGGCCTGGAGCGCTTCGTCGTGGGCGCCCGAGCGCCGTGAACTCCCTGGCGATCAGGACCAGCGTTCGGATCCGGAGGGAACTGGTATTCTGTTCATCCTTGGCCTGGAGCCGCCGGATGAGGGCCTCCCGAGCGCCCTCCTTGTCGCCTAGCTCGACTTGGGAATGGCCGATTTCCCAGAGTTGCCACGCACTCGAGAGTCCATAAGAGACGGAATCCCCTTGTCGGCCCACCGCCTGTTTGGCCGCGGCCGCAACCTGAGACGCCCGACGCAAGGTCGCCTTGGCTGCGTCCCGATCCCCAAGCTTCGCCTGGACCTCGGCAGCAATCCTCAACGTCCGGTGATAGTAATGGGGCTTGTTCTCCGATTCGTCGAGCGCCTTGAGCACCTCCGCGACGAGTTGGAGGAGGTCGTGGTTGCGAGCCTTCTCCTCGGCAGGGGCTGAGTCGCCGATCGTCGGGAATGGCACGAGGAGTAAGCTGGCGACGAGTGTGAGAGTCGTCTGCGGCGGTCTCATCAGGACGATCCTTCTGTTGACCCAGGAGCGGTGACGACGAGTCGGTAGGGACCCCGGCGAACCGGGAGGCACGACTCCGCCCAGTTTACCATCGCCGATTGCTAGCATCCGCTCACAACCGAACACGGATTGCTGATTTTTTCGAGTTGACGAAATGGGCTGCCGATAACGATTCTATCGGCCGATTGACGCAGCCAATCCCTCGCGCGACGAGGTGGTCGGTCGGAGTTCACGATTCGGTCCGGCTGGGTTGGTGTTCGCTTGATCGGCGACGATATGGGAATCGCAAAGTCATGTCACAGTTAGCCCAACGCGAAACGGGCGTCGTTGCACGACGTCACGAGCCGACCCTGTCCCGCGGCGAAAACACCGAGGCTTACGGGCGTTGGACGCTCGGGGCGGTCCTGACCGTGATGGCCTGCCAGGTCCTCTTCTTGCTGGTCGGCTGTGACTGGGACTTCTCGGGGGACGAGGCGGAGTACTGGGCGTGGTCGCGGCACCTGGACTGGAGCTACTATTCCCGCGGTCCGCTGATCGCCTGGTTGATTCGGCTAGCGACCATGGCGTTCGGGGGGTTGAGCCTGAAATTGACGGGTTCGCTGATGTTCGCGGCCCGGCTGCCGGCCGTCTTGCTGGGTGGGTTGACCGCCTGGGGGATCTTCCGTCTCGCGACGCTGACGCTGAACTCGCGGCGGTCGGGGATGTTCGCGGCCGTTCTCCTGCCGGCGATCCCGGTCTTCGCGATCGGTGGCGTGGTGATCACGTCCGATACCCCGCTGGTCTGCTGCTGGACCTGGGCGGCGGTGTGGGCGTTTCGGGCGGTTCAGAACGACGACCTTCGCGCCTGGGTCGTCGCCGGGCTCCTGGCGGCCCTGGGCGTGATGGCCAAGTATTCCGTCCTGGCCTTGCCGGCCTCGATCGGACTGTTCCTCGCGCTCAGCCCGGTGGATCGTCGCCAACTGCGTCGGCCCGGATTCTGGGTCATGTCCGCGCTGACGGTCGGTCTGGGACTCACCCCGATCCTGATCTGGAACCTCCAGCACGGATGGGCCGGCGCCTCGCAACTGGCCGATCGGGTGGGACTCTCCGACCGGGCGTCCTGGGGGGGCATCTGGCCGGTGCTTGGCTTCCTGGGCGGTGAAGCCGCCGTACTGGGCGGGGTCTGGTGGGCCATAGGCGTGGCGGCGATCGTCGCGGCTCTGCGAACCGTTATCCCGACCCTCACGCGGACAAGTTCGGCCGGTTCGCCGATCGACGACCCCAAGAGCGCCGATCCCGCCGGCACGTTGTATCTCCTCTGCCTCTGGGGTGTCATCTGGTGCGCATGCCTGGCGGCGAGCATCCTGGGCGAGACCGAGGCCAACTGGATGGCGCCGGGGTACGTTGCGGTGGTCGTTCTGATGGGCCGGCGGGTCGGTGAGGTGCTCGTTCGGGGCGGAGCGAAAGCCCGGAGCTACGTTGCGGCATGGTGCTTCTGCATCGCGGCGATCGCCGTTATTCATCACACCGAGTGGTTCTACCCGGCACTCGCCCGCTGGGTGCCCGCTCCCACGAAGCGGTTCGCGGCTCCCTTGCGATTGTACGACGTGACGGCACGGATGCGCGGCCACCAGGAACTGGCGAAGGCCGTTCAGCGTCAAATGGAGGCGCTCGAATTGAAGGGGGTCAAACCGTTCGTCGTGACTCCGACCTATGCGCTGACCTCAACCCTGTCCTTCTATCTTCCGGGCCAGCCCGAGACGTATTGCTTGAGCTGGAATTACGGCATGACCCCCCGCCCTGTCAATCAGCATGACCTCTGGCATCCCAACCCACGGCACGATCCCTCGGCCTTTGCGGGGCGATCCTTCCTGGTGGTCGAAGACGCGAACATGCCGCCGAATTACGCCACGATCCTCTATCACAAACAAGTCATCGGCCGGCTCGAGCAGCCGATCGAACGGATCACGGTGCGTGAGCGAGGCGTGATCGTGGGGGCGTGGGATATCGCGGTCTGTCACGACTACCACGGCATCGCCAATTATCAACAGAACCTGCCGTTCCGACCGTCGGACCGGCCTCGTCGAACGATCCCCCGAGAAGACCGCGGTCCGCTCTTCGACCTCGGATGAAACACGCTGAGAGAAGAATCCGTCACGAACTGCCGCGAGAAGAGGACACGAATCAGACTGACCGATTTGCGGGGTTCGTTCGCCACAACCTATGGTTCAGATAGGGATTCAACCACGGCACACATGGACCGACACGGAAGGAAGAAGTAAGGTCTCTTTTCCGTGTTTGTCCGCGTGTGTCGTGGTTGAGACTGGGGGCAGGTATGACTCGCAAGAACCGTCATGGTCAGAGAATCGTGAATCGGGATTTCTGATCGGTGACTCTTGTAATCCGTGGTCAACTGGTTCCGATCACCGTTCGAGCACAAGGCGATTGGTTGCTGGTTCGGCTCGCGATTCGCTACTCGGCTCAAGGATTCTCACCGGGATTGGAGCCGGACGTCACCGGCGTCGGTGGTGGCGGTGGGGTGAGCTCACGTGGGGGTTGTGACGACTCCGGCGTGGCGTCGCCGGCTTCCGAGGCCGCCCCGCCGGTCGCGGGTGCATCGCGGAATGGCGAAGGCGTCGAGCTGGCGGGTGGCGACGGCTGGGTGACAGGGGGTCGTGCGGCGGGGGGAGGCGGCAATGCCGCGACGGCCCTGGCCTTGGCGTTCAAGCGCTCGAGGGCCGTCGAAGCCGCCTTCTTGACGTCCTCACGATGGTCGTAGACGGCGGCGCGCTCGAGGGCCACCGCGGCGTCCGAGCCGCCGATCTCGCCCAGCGCGATCGCGGAGGCGACGCGGACGTCCTTGAAATTGTCATGTTTCAGGACGTGAACGAGCGATGGGACGGCCCGAGGGTCGCCCAGCCGGCCGAGCGTGTAGGCAGCCTCCTTACGGCCGCCAATACTGAAGCCCTGGAGCTGGTGGCACATCAGGGCGACCTGATCGGGTGGTGGGGCGGGCTGCCCACCCGGGCCACCCGGCATACCACCGCCCATCCCTCCTCCGAAACCGCCCGGCCCTCCTCCGAAACCGCCGCCCATCCCTCCCCCGAAACCACCCCCGCCGAACGAGAAGTTCATGAACGGGGCAGCGACCAGCCCAACTCCGAGTGCCGGCGCCGGCTGCCCGATCACGAGGGGCCTCGGTCCGAACCACGGTGGTCGCCCCCATGGGCCGGGCACGAATCCGCGCCTCATCACCGGCGAACGCTGGACCTGGACCTGCCGATCGAAGGTCCCGCCGGGCCGCTTGATCTGGACGGACCGATCGATCGTTCCAGGGCCCCGCTGGACTTCAACCTGTCGCTGGATCGTTCGGCCACGCGGTCCCGTGATGGTCGTGTCCCGCTCCTCCGTCTGGCCGCGGACCATTCCGCCTGGAATCACCAGGCTGCACCCGAAAAACACCAAGGTCAAGACGTGCTTGCAATTCTTCACAGTCACTCCCCTCCCTGCGAGCCGACAACCCGCAAGAGCCGGTCGTCCTTCCATCGAATGCGAAATGGGTACTTCCTGATTCCAAAAGGCCGCCGATTGTGACGACCCCGATCCGCTTTGTGAAGATCAGAATCCGGTCGCCCTAGATCTTTACGCGGCTTAAGGTTTCTCGGTTTTTCCCAGTCTCTCGACCTGCCCACGGTATGCCTGCTCAAACCGACCTGCGCGACACGATTTCCACGTCAGATATCCGATCCATTTGCTCGGTTTTCTGGAAAATGCCTTGCGTTACTCGAGAAGTAGTTTATGATAGCGAGAAATTGAATTGATGACGGTGGAGAAGCATGCAGCCTGCCTAGACTCAACGCCTCGAGTCCTCTCGCCGTCTTCTCACGCCCCCAGTCCGCAGGAGATTGCCTTGCCATCCTCCAGGCCCGCCGCACCAGGGCCGAAGCCGGCCAGCGTTGGATTCGTCGTACATACAATTACCATGGGCCAGGGCACGGCGTTGCTCTGCTGTCCAGATTGCCAGACTCCCCTCAACCTGCTCCAACCGGACGAGCACGACCCCTGCCGCCTGCTGGGCACATGCGAGGGCTGCTCGAAGTGGGTCTTCCTGGTTGAGTTGGAGCCTGATTGGAAAAAAACCCTCCTGGTCGAGCTGCCGAGCGGAGAGGCGATTTGCCAAAAGCTCGATGACGCGAAGCGGTAGAAACGCCAGACCGCGAATCCCGCAATGGGCGTCATCGAATGGCCGGCAGGCCATCGCGTGGCGGCCTCGACAAGCCTCTGAACCTACGTCGGAGTCTTGGCTGTCAAGACGAACCGATCTTGACGTGGGCGTGGTTCGTGGTACGATCAAATTTTCGCCCCAGCGGCGAACAAGGGGATGTTGTTGACTTTGACAGTCAGGCAAATTGCTCCATGAAGTGCTATCAAGCGAAAGCCGGGGAATTGGCGAAGCAGTGGTTTGTCATCGACGCCGAGGGGATGGTCGTCGGACGTCTGGCTGCGCAGATCGCGCCAATTTTGATGGGGAAGCACCGGCCCACGTACACTCCCCACATCGACACGGGCGACTACGTGATCGTGACCAACGTCGATAAGGTCGTGTTCACGGGCGAGAAGTGGCGGCAGAAGTCGTATCAGCGGTATACAGGATATCCGGGCGGACAGCGGGAAGAGGCAGCCTGGAAGCTGTTCGAGCGTCGGCCCGAGCGGATCCTGGAGCTGGCGATTCAGCGGATGATGCCGAAGAACAAAATCGGGCGGCACATGCTCGCGAAGCTGAAGTTGTGCGTGGGCCCGAACCATCCGCACCAGGCGCAGCAGCCGACCGTGCTCGAGCCCCTCTCGGGTCGTCCTGCCCCCGCGGGTGCCATTTTTGTGACGCCGACGGCCCCGAAGGCGAATGGGGCTCGCTCCAAAACCGCCCCGGAAAGTGCGGGGTCTCCCACGAGCACGACGCAGACCACTCCGGCTGTCGAATCGCCGCCCGTCGAGGCATCGCTGCCCTCACCGGCACCTGAAGCGGCCCTGCCCCCTCCACCCGCGGCAGCCGCCGAACCGGAGGCCCCTGCGGTCGCGTCCGAGTCGAACGAATCCTGATATCCAATCGGTGGTCCACGATCGAGCCGGCTGGCGGCTCCAGGCCAGCCCAACACAACATCAGCAGTGAAGCCTCCACATCGAGATCGAGTCGAATCAAACCTGAGCCTGCGGCGGCCCGCCGGTGAGGGAGCGATCATCGAGGGAAAGACGCGGTCATGACGGCAACAGCACAAGATCCGTACACATGGGGGACGGGGCGGCGGAAGACGGCCGTCGCCCGCGTCCGGATTCGCGAGGGAACTGGCCAGTTCATTGTCAATGGACTGGAGATGAAAGTCTACTTCCCGCTGGAAGTCCAGCAGATGGACGTCCGCGCCCCGCTTTCCTCGACCGACATGGGCGGTCGTGTCGACGTCTTCGTCAACGTGCGGGGCAGCGGCAAGCTCAGCCAGTCCGGCGCCGTGATGCTGGGCCTGGCCCGGGCGCTCAAGGAGTTCCGCCCCGACCTCGACACGACCCTCCGCGACGGCGGCTTCTTGACCCGCGATTCGCGCATGGTCGAACGCAAGAAGTTCGGCCACAAGAAGGCCCGCAAGAGCTTCCAGTTCTCGAAGCGGTGATCCCCGTGGGCCAGCAGCCGACCCGTTACCTGATCGGATCAGATCGGGTCGGATCACACGGCGAGCTCCCTACGCCTTGAGGAATTGCTGGCGGAACTGATCGAGGTTGTCGCGGCGGCCCAGGACCACGACGCTGTCGCCGGGCGCGAGGATCTCGTCACCGGAAGGGGGAAATTCGAGCTGGCCGTCGGACCGCTTGATCGCCACGATGATGACGCCGGTGCGCCGCTTGATGTCGGCGTCGCGGAGACTGCGGCCCGCCAGCGCATGGGTGGGCTGGAGCAGCATCTCGTCCATCTCGATCGCCAGACTGGTGCGCTGGGTGACCAGTTCGGCGAACTGGACGGCGGCCGGGTTCGTCACCAGGGAGACGATCCGGTGTGCCCCGATCGCGGCGGGCATGACAACGTGATTCGCGCCGGCATGCTTCAACTTCCTCACGGTGCTGGCCTGTTCGGCCCGTGCAATGATCATCAAGTACGGACAGAGCTGACGACCCGTCAGGGTGATGAAGACGTTCTCGGCATCGTTGGGCATCGCGCTGATCAGGACCCGGGCACGCGCGATACCCGCATCTTTCAAGACCTTCTCCTCGGTCGCATCACCAGTCACACAGAAGAACCCCCGCGACTCGATCTCCTCGGCAGTCCCGGGTTCGAGCTCGACGACCACAAAAGGCTGTTCGGCGGCTGCGAGCTCCGTGCAGACAAGGGCCCCCACGCGGCCATAGCCCGCGACGATCGTGTGGCCGGAGAGCGTCTCGATCTGTTTCATCATGCGATGACGCCCGAAATGACTCACCAGGTCGCTCTCTGCGATGTACTGAATCAGGGAGGCCAATGTGAAGGCGACCGAGCTGATCCCCAGCCCGATCAAGATGATCGTATGAAGCCGCTCCAGTGTCGAGTCCAGAGGTTCAACTTCCCCCAATCCCACGCCCGAGATGAGGATCACGACCTGATAAAAAGCATCGAAGACGTTCCAGCCGATCACCAAATATCCGAGGACTCCGTAGATAGTCACCACCTGGATTGCGGCCAATCCGAAGAGGATCCTTCGGACCGCTCGGCGCCGCCAGAGGGGGGGAATCGCGGTTTTTGTCGGTTCGGATGCCACGTTCGCTCGGGAGATTCGACCAGGGGACGGAGAATTCGCTAGGGAGGGCCGACGCGTCAGGTCCCCGCCCGCGATGCCAATCAGCCTCACCCCTTCACGATTCGAAGGATTCTGAGGACGAACCTCAACCCCTGGCGGAAGGCCCCTTGATTGAACGATACCGCCAGGACGACGACCGTGCCGAGGACGAGGCCCTCGATCTGGGTGGGGTCGATGCCTTGCACCACGATCCCCGTCCCTTTGATCACGATCTGGGTGAGCAACAGCCCGAGCACCGCGCCTCGGATCGAGCCAACGCCCCCCGAGAGGCTGCAACCCCCCACGACGGCGGCCGTGATCGCGGTGAGCTCATAGCTGATGCCGAGACGGGGGTCGCCCTGCCCGCTCATGCCCGCGAACAGGATGCCACCCATCGCCGAGAGAGTGCCGGACAACCCGTAGGCGATCGCCTTGAGCCGCCTGGTGCGCAGGCCGCTTAGCCGTGCCGCGGCCTCGTTGCCTCCCAGGGCGTAGAGGTGACGGCCCAGTACCGTGCAACCCATGATTACGCTCAGGAACAGGGCGACGGCGGCAAAGATCGAGAGCGTCACCCAGAATTCACTTCCCCAGATTCGATACCAGTCGATGCCGCGCTCCGCGATCCTCGTTTCGGGATTGAGGATCCGGGCGCGAGATCGAGGGTGATCGTCCGGCTCTCGGACAGCACGTTTGCCAGGCTGCGCAACCCGGCCATCGTCGCCAGCGTCGCGATGAAAGGGGGAAGCCGGAGCTGATTGATCATGAAAGCATGCAACAGGCCGATCGCCAGCCCCATCAGCAGCGTGAGGCCGATGGCCAACGCAATCAAGCCGACCGAAGGGAGCTGCCCGGCCGGTGCTCCCCTGCGCAACCAGTCCGTCAGGAGCTTGGCGCTGACGACCGAGGCCAACGAGACAACGGCGCCCGTGGAGAGGTCGATTCCCCCGGCGATGATCACCAGGGCCGCACCCACGGCCAGGACCCCGAAGCGGGAGACGCTGTGAATCAGATTCTTGATGGTGTACGCCTGAAAGAAGTTGTGGTCCTTGTCGAGAAAGTGGATCAGGACGAGCACGGCCAGGATGGCCGCGAGCTGTCCCCATTCCGGGGCTTTGAAGACGCGGATCACCGGGTCGAACCGACGGGCAGGGCGATCGAGATCGTTGACGGTGTTCATGGAGCACGGGAGCGCGGCCAGAGGATGCCCGGCCGGCCTCGCGGGCGGCCGGGCTGTCGTCGAATCGGATTCGTTCGTGCGCACGGGCAACCGATGTTACCGCGATCGGACCGAAGTCGAAAGAGCCGCGCGGCGTTTCAACACGGGAGCGCTTCAGGACCCGATAGACCAGCCGAAAGAGGGGGCGAGAGGGCCCATCATCGCAGCCCAGGTGGTGCGTCTCCCGTCAGCCCAGGCGGAGCTGCTGGGCGATGATGTTGCGCTGGATATCGTTGGTGCCCGAGAAGATCACACCGCCGACGCTGTCGCGGAGGTCGCGCTCGAGTCCGGTCGCTTCAGCATAGCCCGCTGCGCCGAAGATGCGGACCGCGTCCAGGCTGCTTTGTACGAAGGATTCGGAGACATGGAGCTTGGCCATCGATGCGGCCCCGGTCGCGTCCATTCCACGGGATTTCAAGCAGGCGAACCGGTAGACCAGCAGCCGGCTGGTCTCCAACCGGAGGGCCATGTTGACGATCCGGTTCGACACGGACTGGAACTTGCCGATTGGCTGACCGAACTGCTTTCTCGTACGGGCGTGGTCCGTGCAACGTTCGAGCTGTCGGCGCATCGTACCCAGCGCCGCGGCCAGGATGGCACCCCGCTCGAGCTCAAGGCCGGCGTTGAAGATCGGCGCGCCGCGGCCTTCGCGTCCCAGCAGGCTTTCCGGGGGCAAGATGCAGTCCTCGAACGCAAGCTCGCCCATCGGGACCGTCCTCATCCCCAGCTTGGGAATCTCGCGGATCACATGGAATCCCGGTGCGTCGCGCTCGACCAGGAACGCGGAGATACCCAGGATGCCCTTGGAGGGGTCGGTGGTCGCGAAGCAGAGGAACAGGTCAGCGATCGGGCCGGCAGTGATCCAGGTCTTGCGCCCGTTCAGGATCCAGCGATCGCCACGGCGCTCGGCGCGGGTCCGCATCCCGAAGATATCCGAGCCGGCATCAGGCTCGCTGGCGCCATTGGCCCCGAGTAGTCGCCCCTGGGACAGGGCCGGCAAATAGCGCCGTTTCTGAGACTCGTTGCCGAAGGCCACGATCGGCATCGTGACCGTCCAGAGCGCGGCGTTCATGGCGAAGATCAGGCCCGAGTCCGGGCAGCCGTAGCCCAGGCCCTCCATGGCGGCGACGGTCGTGAGTAGGTCCTGCCCTTTGCCGCCGTATTCGGTCGGGACCGGCAAGCCCGGGAAGCCGAATCGCGCGCAACGAGCATATCCCTCACGCCAAAACTCGGCGGCGCGGTCACGCGTGCCGGCCTCCGGCTCGACGAGCTCCTCTCGGGCAAACCGGACCGCCGCATCGTGCCAGTGCTGCTGAGATTCTGAGAAGGCGAAGTCCATTTCGGCTCCTGGTGGCTGGTGGCATCGCGTGGCTCGGTGCGGGTCTCCGGGCACCCGAAGGGTCGCCGCCGTCGGCCGGACCGTAGGCCTCCCCCCGGGCTCGGGATCGGAGACCTTCGGTCGGCCCCGTGTCAAGTCAGGAGACCTTGCCACACCGGTGCGCCGAGCCAGGGTCAGCGACGATGATGGCCGATGTGCGCTCCTTGAGCAAGACCAACCAGTCAGGTCGATCGCAATCCTTTACTGGCCAGCCAGGATTTCATCTCCTCGATATCGATGACGTTGTCGCCCTTGACCGGAGAATCCTTTCGCGGGACGACGATCCGCACGCCGGTGTCAATCGAATCGGTACCGCCCGGGAGCATTTCGTCGATCGTCTTCTGGTCCTTCTCGATGAACGCTTTCAGGAGCCGGACGGCGCGGTATCCCATCTCGTAAGGGTTCTGGCAGACCGTGGCATCGATCTTGCCCTGAGCCACATCCTGGCCGGCCAGTTCGTCCAGGTCGAAGGTGACGATGGTCGTCTTTTTCCGCAGGTCGGGGAACTTGCCGACCTCCTCGGCGATGTTATGGGCGTTGTAGGACCAGAGGCCCAGGTAGACGCCAGCATCGCGATACTTGCTGATGGCCGTCTGGACGTTGATCTGGGCACGGGCGGGGTCGGCATTGTCTTCGAGAACCTCGAGGGCGTCATGCTGGGAATCAACCCGGAACAGGTCGCCTGCGCCGGCGAAGAAGCCGTCGCGGCGCTCGCGTGCGTTGGCGGCGGCGGCCATGCCGACGAAGGCAACGGTCTTGCCGCCTTGCGGCCGGAGCGTCTTGGCCACACGACCAGCCACCTCGCCGGCCTTCTCGTTATTGGTTCCGATATAAGCCCGACGTGCGTCCTTCTGCCCATCCGAGTCGATGGTGATCACCAGCTTGCCCGCTTTCTGGAGCTCTCTCATCTTGTCCGCGATCCCCGGCGAGTCGGCTTCCTGTACCGAGACGGCCACGCCCTGGATATCGGGCCGGCTCAAGACATTCTCGAGGAGCTGGATCTGACCAGCCACCGTGGAATCCTGATTGCGGTGCATCTCGACCTGGGCCTTGAACTCGGCGGCGCCGTCGTTCATCCCCTTCTCGACGGCGTTCCACCAGTCGGAGGTCCCATTCGTGACGAATCTCAAGCGCGGACCACCACCGGACGCAGACGAACTGCTCGTACCTCCCGAACCGGGGCCGGCAGAGCCCTCCGGCGAGCCGTCCCCACAACCGGTGCAAGCCAGGATCGAAACCAGGAAGAAACGCGCCGGGATCCGGCGGGCTAAGGTGGTACGCACGAAATGGTCTCCCAAGCGGTATAGCCGAAATGCGGTGCACGGTCTGTTATCATAACCGATAGAGAATTCACGAGAAACGACTCGCCGGTTTCGTGAGACCTTGAAATCCTCGTCGGCAATTCCGACGATTTTGGATGGGTCGGATTCTTGGGATTTCTCGACGATGGAGGAGGAGACGAGGCTCGATGCAATGGCAAGACCGGGTTTATGGGGACGTCGCGATCGAGGAGCCGGGAATCCTCGATCTGATCGGATGTCCGACGTTTCAACGGTTGAAGGGAATCCGACAAGCCGGCCCATCGGCCCTGGCCTTCCCGTTCAAGACAGTCACGCGGTACGAGCATAGTCTCGGCGTCTTCCTCCTGCTGCGCCGACTGGGTGCCGATCTCCGCGAACAGGTGGCCGGCTTGCTGCATGACATCTCTCATACGGCGTTTTCCCATGCGGTCGATTTCGTGATCTCCTCACAGGAACAGGATCATCACGAACAGCTCAAGCCGATGATGCTCGCGCGTCCCGACCTGGTCGAGGCGTTAGGGCGACTGGGCTATTCCCCGCTTCAGTTCTTCGACGATTCGATTTATCCCCGGCTCGAGCAGCCGCTGCCCTCGCTGTGCGCCGACCGGCTGGATTACTTCCTCCGCGACGGCCTGGCGTGTGGCGTGGTGACGCCGGGCGCCGCATTCCGCATTCTGGACCACGTCGCCGTGCAGGATGATCGGATCGTCTTGACCGACGCCGTCGTGGCTCGTGAAGTGGTCGTCCTGTTCGAAGCCATGAACCGGGACTGGTGGGCCAGCCCGACGGAAGCCTTCATTTACAACGAATTCGCCGAGGCACTCCGCGAAGGGATGCGGCTTGGCGTCCTGCAACTCGACGACTTGATGACCGAGGACGACCAGGTTCTGGCCAAGCTGGACGCCGCCCACGGCCCCGCAATCGACCGGACGCTCGACGCGATCCGACACTTCCGTCCCGAATCAATCGAGGGATACTCCCCTCGGATCGTGCCCAAGGCCAGATGGCTTGATCCGCTCGTCCGGTCGGGGCAGTCCGTCGAGAGACTCTCCATCCTCGAAGGCCGCGGGCAACCGTGATCGGTCATCCGGGCACCGTCTCCAGCTCACGGCCCGATTCCTGGGGCTGGCTCTCGCGAGGCATCGGGGCGAGCAGGTCGATATGGTGATTCAGGGCCGGGTCGGGATTCGGATAGTCGCGGCGGAAATGGACGCCGCGCGACTCGCGGCGGGCGGCGGCGGAGGCGATCATGAGCCGGGCGACGATCAGCATGTTCTGGAGGGTCCAGCCCGTCGGATCCTCGAATTCCAGCGGAAGGATGTAGCGGCCCCAGTGGTCGACGCGATCGGCGGCCTCGGCCAGACCGTTGGCGTCGCGGGTGATCCCCAGCCGTCGCCACAAGAGGGCGCGGAGCGACTCGCGGACGTCGCCGACGTCGATCCGCTCCTGGCCGTCCTTGACCGTCGCTGCGGCGATGGGAGGTATTTCGAGGGGACGCGGGCCGTCCTCGTCGAGGCTGGCGACGATGTCCTCGGCCGCACGCGCGCCATAGACCAGGCCCTCGATCAGGCTATTCGAGGCGAGCCGATTGGCCCCGTGGAGGCCGGAGCTGGTGACCTCGCCCGCCGCCCAGAGGCCGGGGAGCGTGGTCCGACCGTGCAGGTCCACCGTTGCCCCGCCGATCATGTAATGAGCGCCCGGACAGACTGGGATCGGGTCGCGGCGTGATGTCCAGGTCGAAGTTCCGGCAGAGCCGGTCGATCCCGGGGAAGCGACGACGGATCCGGTCAGCGTCAAGGTGCGAGAGGTCGAGATAGACGCTCGGGTGCTGACTCTTGGCCATCTGGGCCGCGATGGCCAGTGAGACGTCGTCGCGCGGGGCCAGTTCGGCGAGGGGATGATAGGCCGGCATGAACCGCTCACCGTGGCAATCACGTAAATAGGCCCCTTCTCCGCGCAAGGCTTCCGTCAAGAGGTGGCGGGTCGAACCGGCCATGTAGAGGACGGTCGGATGAAACTGCATGAATTCCATGTCCCGCAGCTCGGCCCCGGCGCGGTAGGCCATGGCGTGACCGTCGGCCGTGGCGATCAGCGGGTTGGTCGTCTCGCGGAAGAGCTGACCGGCGCCGCCGGTGGCCAGGACGACCGCCCGGGCCCAGACCAGCGCCCGACCGCGCTTGCGGTCCCGGATCAGCACGCCCCTGCACCGGCCCTCGTGGGTCAAGAGGTCGATCGTGAAGCAGTTGGCCCACAACCGAACGTTGGGACGGGTCCGGACGCGCTGGATGATCGCGCGCATCATTTCGCGACCAGTCTCGTCGCCGAGGGCGTGGACGATCCGGGCGTGCGAATGCCCCCCTTCACGACCCAGGGCGACATGGCCGTTGACCTCGTCGAAGTGGGTGCCCCACTCGATGAGCTCGCCGATCCGGATCGGCGCCTCGCGGACCACCATCTCGACGACTTCGGGATCGCAGAGCCCCTTGCCCGCAGTCAGAGTGTCGGCGATGTGGTTGTCGAAGCGATCCTCGGGGTCGAGGACTCCCGCGATACCCCCCTGGGCGTACTGGCTGTTGCTCTCGCGCACTTCATCTTTGGTCACGACCAAGACGCGATAGCGATCGGGGATCCCCAGCGCCGTCCGGAAGCCTGCGATCCCCCCGCCGATGATCAGGACATCGGTGAAGTGGTGCGGCAGTTCCCGGGGATCGAATCCCACGAGGTAGCGGCGAGGGGTCGGGATCGGATGCGATCTGTCCATGGTGCTGGTGGATTCGGTAGTCCAGCGATTGGTCGGTCCTGGTAGGGAACCCTCTCAGGGCAGCTTCCCGTGCTCTCAGGAGGCTGCCCGGAGAGTCTCTCTTCCGGCGGTCAATACGGTCTTTTCGGACAGCCGCTTACGGGTTGCCCGCAGGCTTCGGCTGGGCACGACGTCGGTTCGGCGTCACAAGGGATCGATTGAGCCGGCTCTTGTAACCCTCGACCTTGCTCCGCAATTCGGGTGGTGGCTCGTCCCGGACAAATTGCCTGAGCCCCCCGAGGGGATCTTTAGGCAACGTGCCCCGCCCGCGGATGCTTGTGGAGTTGACCCGTTGGGTCTTCCCGAATCCTGGCAGGTTCGTATTGGCTTTTGCCGGCGCCTGCTCGCGCGGCTTCACCTCAATTTTTCGGCCCGGTCCGGCCGGTCCGGTCTTCACCTTTTCGTAGGGTCTGGCCAGGTGTTCGAGCCGCTCGCGCGAGATGCCTGTCTCCTGTTCGAGGAGCTTGGCGGTCTTGTCATCCTGGAGGGCATCGTGGAGCTTCCGGATGAACAGCTCGCTCTGGGGTTGGCCCTGCGGTGCCACGTCGTCAGTGGCGAACGGGTTATCGGGTTCCTTGGACCGGGGTGACGGCGTCGACTCGTCCTTCGCCTGGTCGCCACTGGTCGGGCCGGTCGACGACCCGGGGCCACCACCGCCGATGAGACTGCGATTGCCTCCGCCCGGATTCTGACCGGTCCCTCGCCCCTGCCTCGACCCGGTTCCCTGGCCACCGGAAGAGGGTTGCCCGGTTTGACCGCTCTGCCCTTGACCGGAGGAGCCGCCTCGCTCGGCCGAACTATTCACCGAGTGGGATGCGTCCTGGCTCGTACTCGAACCCGAGCCGCCGCCCGAGCCTGAACCCGGCTGAGAGGAGCCGGCACCCGTCTTGCTCCCAGGCGCCTGGCCGTCGGAGGGTGGGTTTCCACTCGTTCCATTGGCCTGGCCAGGGTTCGACCCGGAACTGCCACCTGAGCTTGTGCCGGCGGCCTGCTGCCCCGCAGTGTTGCCCTGTCCTGGGGTATTGCCCTGTCCTGGAGTGTTGCCCTGTCCTGGGGTATTTCCTTGCCCTGGGGTATTGCCCTGTCCTGGAGCATTTCCTTGCCCTGGGGTATTGCCCTGCCCCGGTGTATTGCCCTGTCCTGGCGTGTTGCCCTGTTGTCCCGCACCGCCGCCCTGCTGGCCTTGCCCTTCTCCGGGCTGGCCCTGACTCGCCGCAGAGGGAGAAGGTTGGGGCTGGGGCTGCTGCGGCGGCGGAGGTGGGGGTTGCTGTTCGGGAGGAAATGCCTCCTCTTTGGGTAGGGCCTTCTTCTCTGGCTCTGTGTATTTCTTGGTCGTCTTGGGAGTCGGCTTGCCGTACTTGTCCGGATTCTCTTGCTTGGTCTCTTCTGGCTTCTGATCCTTCCGCACTTCCTCGCTCGTGCGAGCCCTACGCTGCGCGGCCTTCTTGGTTTGCGCCGATTCCCGAGATGCCTTCTGAGTGTTCCCTCCGGTCTTCTGGGCATTCTCGCCGGTCTTCTGAGTGTCTCCCCCGGACTTCTGGGAGTTCTCCTCCGTCTTCTGACCGCCCGGCCCGATCTGACGTTCGGCCTTCGGTGGCGTCTGCCCTTCTCGAGGGGTCTGACTGGAGGCTGGGGCCGCGGTCGGATCCTGGAGTTCTGCTCCAGGCTGCCCTTCCCTCGGCATATCGGGCCTCTGCACCTCGGGTCTGTGGGGATTCTTGGGATCGGGGTTGGTGTCTTGGGCCTGTGATTCCGCTTGCTGGGGATTGGTCTCGATGGGTTGCCGTTTTGGATCGGCGCTGCCGGGTCTCTGTTGCGTAGTTCCAGCCTGCTTCATCCCCTGCGGGGTGTTATTCCCCTGCGGGGTGTTGTTTCCCTGCGGAGGATTGCCTGGCTGTGGGTTTCCCTGCGGGGTGTTATTCCCCTGCGGGGTGTTATTTCCTTGTGGAGGATTGCCCGGCTGTGGGTTTCCCTGCGGGGTGTTGTTTCCCTGCGGGGTGTTATTTCCCTGCGGAGGATTGCCTGGCTGTGGGTTTCCCTGCGGGGTGTTATTCCCCTGCGGGGTGTTGTTTCCCTGTGGAGGATTGCCCGGCTGTGGGTTTCCCTGCGGGGTGTTGTTCCCCTGCGGGGTGTTGTTTCCCTGTGGAGGATTGCCTGGCTGTGGGTTTCCCTGCGGGGTGTTATTCCCCTGCGGGGTGTTATTTCCCTGTGGAGGATTGCCTGGCTGTGGGTTTCCCTGCGGGGTGTTATTCCCCTGCGGAGTGTTATTTCCCTGCGGAGGATTGCCTGGCTGTGGGTTTCCCTGCGGGGTGTTATTCCCCTGCGGGGTGTTATTTCCCTGTGGAGGATTGCCTGGCTGTGGGTTTCTCTGCGGGGTGTTATTCCCCTGCGGGGTGTTGTTTCCCTGCGGAGGATTGCCTGGCTGTGGGTTTCCCTGCGGGGTGTTATTCCCCTGCGGGGTGTTGTTTCCCTGCGGAGGATTGCCTGGCTGTGGGTTTCCCTGCGGGGTGTTATTCCCCTGCGGGGTGTTGTTTCCCTGCGGAGGATTGCCTGGCTGTGGGTTTCCCTGCGGGGTGTTGTTTCCTCGCGGGGTGTTATTCCCCTGCGGGGTGTTATTTCCCTGCGGGGTGTTATTTCCTTGTGGAGGATTGCCTGGCTGTGGGTTTCCCTGCGGGGTGTTATTTCCCTGCGGGGTGTTATTTCCCTGCGGGGTGTTATTTCCCTGTTGAGGATTCCCAGAGGGCTTCATCCCCTGCGGGGTGTTGTTTCCTTGTGGAGGATTGCCTGGCTGTGGGTTTCCCTGCGGGGTGTTATTCCCCTGCGGGGTGTTGTTTCCCTGTGGAGGATTGCCCGGCTGTGGGTTTCCCTGCGGGGTGTTATTCCCCTGCGGGGTGTTGTTTCCCTGTGGAGGATTGCCTGGCTGTGGGTTTCCCTGCGGGGTGTTATTCCCCTGCGGGGTGTTGTTTCCCTGTGGAGGATTGCCTGGCTGTGGGTTTCCCTGCGGGGTGTTATTCCCCTGCGGGGTGTTGTTTCCCTGTGGGGATTGTCCTGTGGGGATTGCCTGGCTGTGGGTTTCCCTGCGGGGTGTTATTCCCCTGCGGGGTGTTGTTTCCCTGTGGAGGATTGCCCGGCTGTGGGTTTCCCTGCGGGGTGTTATTTCCCTGCGGGGTGTTATTTCCCTGTTGAGGATTCCCAGAGGGCTTCATCCCCTGCGGGGTGTTGTTTCCCTGTGGAGGATTGCCTGGCTGTGGGTTTCCCTGCGGGGTGTTGTTTCCCTGCGGAGTGTTATTCCCCTGCGGGGTGTTATTTCCCTGTGGAGGATTGCCTGGCTGTGGGTTTCCCTGCGGGGTGTTGTTTCCCTGCGGGGTGTTATTCCCCTGCGGGGTGTTGTTTCCCTGTGGAGGATTGCCTGGCTGTGGGTTTCCCTGCGGGGTGTTATTTCCCTGCGGGGTGTTATTTCCTTGTGGAGGATTGCCCGGCTGTGGGTTTCCCTGCGGGGTGTTATTTCCCTGCGGAGGATTGCCCGGCTGTGGGTTTCCCTGCGGGGTGTTATTTCCTTGTGGAGGATTGCCTGGCTGTGGGTTTCCCTGCGGGGTGTTGTTTCCCTGCGGAGTGTTATTCCCCTGCGGGGTGTTATTTCCCTGTGGAGGATTGCCTGGCTGTGGGTTTCCCTGCGGGGTGTTATTCCCCTGCGGGGTGTTGTTTCCCTGCGGAGGATTGCCCGGCTGTGGGTTTCCCTGCGGGGTGTTATTTCCCTGCGGGGTGTTATTTCCCTGTTGAGGATTCCCAGAGGGCTTCATCCCCTGCGGGGTGTTGTTTCCCTGTGGAGGATTGCCTGGCTGTGGGTTTCCCTGCGGCGCGTTGTTTCCCCGCGGGGTGTTATTCCCCTGCGGGGTGTTATTTCCCTGCGGGGTGTTATTTCCTTGTGGAGGATTGCCGGCTGTGGGTTTCCCTGCGGGGTGTTGTTTCCCTGCGGGGTGTTATTCCCCTGCGGGGTGTTGTTTCCCTGCGGAGGATTGCCCGGCTGTGGGTTTCCCTGCGGGGTGTTGTTTCTCTGCGGAGTGTTATTCCCCTGCGGGGTGTTGTTTCCCTGTGGAGGATTGCCCGGCTGTGAGTTTCCCTGCTGGCGATTGTTATTAACCTGTCCCCGGCTCACCGGCTCGGCTCCACTTTGTGGGCGGGATCCGGTGTTCGGGTTATTCCCAACTTCCTGGCCGGTTTGGGGAGGTAGACCGTTCTCGCGGATTCCCGGCTGGACCTCGGACCCGTCGGCCGGGTTTCCATTGGGTTGAGTATTCTGGCCATTGGTCTGCGGGCCCGCTCCCCCAGGCTGCTGTGGAGTTCGTTGTGGGGTACCGGGAGTCGTGTCACGGGCATTCGTCCCGTTGTTCGAGGGATTCTGGCCGGATTGGGCCGGGGACGTTTGGGGATTGTTTGCGCCACTGGGCGGATTCGTGCCCGGCTGTCGAGCGCCCGAGGGATTACTCCGCCTCCCCGTCTGGGTCTGCTGGGGGTTGAGGTTCTTTAGGGCCTGGTCGATCTTTCGCATCTCCTCGGGCGTCGTGGGGCGTTGGTCGTCCTGCTCAGGGCCTGGCTTGGGAGGATTATTCTCATCCCTTACGCCACCGTCCTGGGTTTCCGGGTTCGCGCCGGGGTTCTGCGGGCCGGAATCGGGCTTGGGCTCCGGCGGGGTGGGGGGAGGGTTCGTCTGGTCTGGCGGAGGGGGGGGATCGGATGGATTCTCACCCGGCGCAAGATCATCCGGTTTGGAGGGTGGGAGCTGATCTTGCTCGGCGTCCTTCTTCTGCTTCGCTTCGAACTGCTTCTTCGCCTCAGGCGCCACGGGGGCCGTCACCTCGATGACCTGGCGGGCGGTATCCATCCGGTTGGAGACCGGCTCCTTGTTGTCTCTCACCGTAAGCCAGTAGGTCAGTACGTCTCCCGGCTTGACCCGGAGCTGCGCCAGGTCGATCGTTTTGGTCGCACGAAACTCGGGAAGCGGCTCCTGGTTCTCCAGCAAGTTCTCGGAGATCAGTTCCTCATTCCGTAGCCGGACGTGAAGTGTTGCGTCCTTGACAGCGTGGTCATCGTTGCCACTCGCAGCCAGCTCGACCTTGACATTCGCGGGGACCTTGATCGCCGGCTGTGCGGGCTGGACGAACCGTGCGGTCGGGGGGCGATCGGGCAGAGCGAAGATGTCGTAATTGACGGGGCTCGGATTGACTTGATTTCCGGTGGTGCGGAAATCGATCTTGTACGTCCCCGACTTCGTGACCTCGAATGTGCCCCCCAACACGGTCGGGTCGTCACGAGCGACCTCCATCACAGCCGAAGTCTCCGCATAGGAGAGGTTGATCACCGCCCGATCGACCGGCATGTTGGTCCGGGCATGAACGATGACCTTGGTCCCCTCAATCGCCTCGATCTGGCCTCCCTCAGCGCCCATGCGCGGCTCGATCTTGGTATAAGGGGGGAAGATGAGGTCGTGCGAGATCTCCGTGACCGTCGGGGCCGCGATGACGTCCAGGTGATAATGCGGTGACTCGGCATCGCCGCCGGTCAGGTAGTAATCCATGCTCTGCTGGACGTTCGTCATCGTGAACTGCCAGGAGTCGTATTCGTTCTTCCCCGGGGCGAATTCTTTGATCGCGAAGAACTTGCCCCCGTCGTTGCTGTGGTGCAACAGCACCTTCTCAGGCCGGGTGCCCTGGACGTCGACCTCGAAATTGACAGGGTAGCCGGCGACTTTCTTGGCCAGGTCCGGATCGTTACCCGGCTTGATGTTGACCAGTCGGGTATTGGTGGGCCGGGCAATATCAGACAGGAACGCGCGACGGATCGAATCGTACGGATTCTTGGGCGCGAATGCCCAGTACAGGGCGAAGGCCACGATCACCGCCGTCAGCAGATAGAACGTATGCGTCATCCGCTGCTGATTGACCGCGGCCTCAACATCCACCAGGGTCAAGTCGTTGACGGCGCGAGACTCGAGCGTCGCCAGCACGGCCTTCGACATCTGCCCGCGATTGCGCCGGAGCTCGAGGTAATTGATCAGGCTGTTCTTGAATGCCGGCTCCGATCCCTCGATGGTCTTGGCCGCGTAGAGCGCGTTGATGCGCCGCACTAGAGGCGTCACGATGCGGAACGCGGAATAAACGACGATCGCCATCAATCCGGAGGTGAGGATGATCCAGCGCAGCCAGAACGGCATGCCAAAGACGTGGTCGAACACCACTTCCAGGAACAAGACCGCCAGGAAGCCCACCAGGAGCGTCAAACATGCCGTCGAAATGTCGGTGAACTTGATTCGCTTCCGGGTGCGCTGAAGCTGATGGTCGATGAATTGCTCGTAATCCAGTAGCTTGCCTTGCGGTTGCGTCTGCGTCCCCAGGGTCATGACGCCTGCTCCTCGAGTGGGATCGGACATGGTTCTGGATTGGCGCGTCTATTATACGCTCCATCCCGGGGAAAAGAACGATATTTATCGTTGATCCCGCGTCTCCCGTCTTTCGTCACCCTTCACGAACCCGGCCCGACCTTGAATGCGTGGAGAATTGCATCGCGCCATGCGGCTCCATCCTCGGACAGATCGACGCCATTCTTGATTCCGGCGGCTCGGCGACAGATCAGTTTGGATGCGATGGGAGGGAAGACGGCCGGGTCGAGCGGTCGGACGATCAGGTCCTTCTCATCGGCCAGGACGGCTTCACTGACGATGCCGACTCCAAACCCATCGCGCACGTAGGTCAGGATGGGGCTCCAGCCACCAATCTCGAGCGCGATCGTCAATCGTCCCAGGACGTCATGGCGACGCAGAATCGCGTCGAGTTCCTTGCGGATTCCGGCGTCCGGCTCAGGCAGGATCAAGGGGAACCGTGCGAGGGCCTCGGGCGGCACGCCGTCCCTGGGCAGAGCTCGGAGCCTGCCATGCCAGGGAGAATCGATGGCACCGACCAGGACGAGGCGATGCGAAGCCAGGGACTCGACATGCAGGGGCCGGCGGGCGATCTCCTGGATCGATGGCTCGTTATGAGTGACGATCGCCAGGTCGAGCGCGCCGTTGGAGACCCCTTCGATTCGCGCTCGACCCCTGAGGGTCGTGATCCACAAAACCGCCTGGGGATGCTCTTTGCGAAACGACTGGAGCGCCTGGCGCACCGGCCCCGCAACCATCTGCTGGCCGCAGGCGAAATGGACCGCCGTCGGGCCCGTCGCCTCCCCGGCTCTTCCGAGGAATCCCTGCAAGTTCTCGTACCGCTCCACCAGCTCCAGGACGGCCGGCCAGACCCGCTTGCCCTCGTCGGTAAGCTCCCAGGTCTTCCCTCGCCGGACGATCCAGGGCCGGTCCAGGAGCGGCCCGGCGTGCTGCACGTAACGCAGCCGTTTGGACATCGTCGGCTGGTTGATCCGCAGCGTGCGCATCGCCTGGGCGGCGTCGCCGCCAGACCGGATCAGCGCGACGAACGCCTCCAGCAACTCGAACGACAAGGTCAGGGTACGGGGCATCGCGAGATCCTGCTCAAGGACCCAGACGTCGGTCAGGCTTTCTCGCCTGACGCATTCGGGGAGTCGGGCTGGAAAGCCTGACCGACTCCTGTGCCGGCCTGATGCGAACCGCGGGCGGTTTTCCCCAATATTCCACGCCGAGGACGAATAACCGTCAACTCCGGGGGGATTGAACGACTCCGGAGACCCGCATGGGCGGGTAAGCTGCGAGGGACCGAGGCTCCCTCCGGGATGTTCCGGTGAGAGCGGTCATCGCCTCTTCGTTCTGTGAGGAGTCGAACCGTGGGGTCGCCACTGGTTGAGCGCGTCGCATCTCTGTTGTCGGGGACCGTCACGTGGGGCTCGCCGTCGTTGTTCGCCGCGATGTCGCCGTTGACGGTGAGCTTGTTCTGGCTGCTCGGCGTGGTCGCCCTGGTCATTGTGGTTTGCGAGCTGGCCGGCGTCCGTTACATCGCGAACAACCGTGTTGGGATTGTCGAGAAGCTCTGGTCTGTCAAAGGGTCGGTGCCGGAAGGGGGGATCATCGCCCTCGAAGGAGAGGCGGGATTCCAGGCGGAGGTGCTCCGCGGCGGCATCCATCTCGGCCTCTGGCGCTGGCAGTACCGGATCCACAAGCTGCCGCTGGTCACGGTGCCTCAAGGCAAGATCGGCTATCTCTACGCCAGGGACGGCGAGGCCCTGCTGCCGAGCCAGACGCTCGGCAAAGTCATCCCCTGCAACCATTTCCAGGACGCGCGCCGGTTCCTGGGCGGTGAGACCACCGGCCCCGAGCAGGAGCGGGTGGTCGGTCAGCGGGGACGGCAGCGAGCGATCCTCCGCGAGGGCGTCTATGCCATCAACCTCGCGCTGTTCATGGTGATCACCGAAGACACCGTCTATCGCCTCGAGACCGGCGGTTCCAAGGAGCTCAAGGCGCTGGTCAACTGGCAGAACGAGTTGAGCGAGGTCGACGGGTTCAGCCCGGTGATCATCGGCGGTCCTATCGAGTCGCCCGACCCGCTGAATCCCGGCCGGACCACGATGGTTGACAGCATGGGGATCGTGACGATCCACGACGGTCCTTCGCTGCCGCCCGGTGAGATCATCGCGCCGGCGGTGGGCTATGACCGCAATGACAAGGACTTCCACAACAATTTCCAGGATCCCGAGGCCTTCCTTCGCGCCGGGGGCCGACGAGGGTTACAGTACGTCCCGCTGACCGACGGGACCTACTTCATCAACCGTTGGTTCGCAAGTATCGAATCGATCCCCAAGACCATCGTCCCGATCGGTTACGTCGGTGTGGTGGTCAGCTATTACGGCCGGAGCGGCCAGGACCTCTCGGGCCAGGCGTTCCGTCATGGAGAGCGGGTGGCTGAAGGCGAGCGCGGTGTCCTGGAGAAACCGCTCGGACCGGGCAAGTATGCCTTCAACACTTATGCGGGGAATATCGTCCTGGTGCCGACGACGAACTTCGTCCTCCACTGGGTCACCGGCCGGACCGAGTCGCATCGCTACGACGAGAGCCTGCGATCGATCGACCTGGTGACCAAGGATGCCTACGAGCCGACACTACCGTTGTCGGTCGTGGTGCACATCGACTATCAGAAGGCTCCCAATGTGATCCAGCGATTCGGTGACGTCAAGAAGCTGATCACGCAGACGCTCGACCCGATGCTCAGCGCCTATTTCCGCGACGTCGCACACAAGCGGACGATGCTCGAACTGCTCCAGGACCGCGACTCGATCCAGCACGAGTCCAGCAGTGAGCTGGGGCGGAAGTTCCACAACTTCGACATCGAGTGTGTCGACGTGCTGATCGGTAAGCCAGACACCGAGCAGGCCGGGGGCAAGATCGAGACCCTGCTGGAGCAGTTGCGGCTCCGCCAACTGTCGCTGGAGCAGGTCGAGACCTACTCGAAGCAGGTGACGGCGGCCCAGAACCTCCGCGTGCTGAACGAGGCCCAGGCCCAGGCGCAAATGCAGACGCAACTCTCCAACTCAATGGTGCAGATCCGCATCGCCGAGAACGAAGCCGAGGCCCAGCTCGCCCGGGCGCGCAAGCAGGCCGAGCAGGTGGTCGTGACGGCCCATGCCGAGAGTCAGCAGCGGATCCTCGCCGGTCGTGGCGAAGGCGCGCGGATCCTCCAGGAGGGATTGTCGGAGGCGTCGGTGTTGGTCCAGAAGATCCAGTCGTTCTCGGACCCGCGACTCTACGCCTTGTCCATCGTGGCCCAGAACCTGGCCAAGTGCACACAGCCACTGGTTCCCGAGCGAGTCTTCATCGCCGGAGGCGCTGGCAGTAGTGGCACGGGCGGCGAGAACATGCTGACCGGCGGGGGCGCGGTCGCCGGCAGCGGGCTGATGGGGTTGCTCCTGAGCCTCCTGGTCGCCGAGAAGTCCGGCTTCCAACTCGCCGAGCACCCGACGGGATCGGATCTCAGTACGTTCACGGAACAGGTGACCCGCCAGGCCATGGACTCGATCCAGCAGGCCGTCGGCACCCTTGGCGCCGGGCCGGGCGACCTCCGCGGCAACGGGGCGCCGCCCCCGACGGTCGCATCGGTCGGGACGACCTCGCGGCTCGACGGCCTCGATGTCCGGCCGAACGGCGCCTGAAAGGACGCCGTCCTGGCTCATTCGTCTGACACGGGCGTTTCGCCAACCCCGACGTGCCCGCAAGAACCGGGCACGTCGCTTCCAGGTGAGGGGTTTTTTTGTTGAGCGTATTGACATGCTTTCTTTTACGAGTGGGTGAATACCAGGCGAAGAATTGAAAGGACACCAACGCTTTCCTGACACGAATTCTTTGCTGGTGGAGCGATCCGTGGGCGACCCGGCCCCATTCGTTGCACGCGCGGGGAAACACTCACTCCCATTCGGCTCGAACGGAAGGCGGGGTCGGAGGGCGACCCCCTCACGCCATGGTGTGTCGCGGCTTCGGGTCTTTGAAGTGCTGACGGAGCAACGGGTTCAGGCCGTAGGCCAGGCTCAGGAGTTTCATGGGATGGAGCGTTCGTTTGGGTGAGCCCTGCTCCATCTGGATCCGACAGGCGCCGCATTCGGTCGCGCCGATGTCGATATCGTCGTCGCGGAGTCGCTTGATCAGCCCGCGACCGGCGCAGCGAATTCCGGAACCGGTCGTGCGCCAGTCCGTAGGTCCCTCCCATTCCGGAACAGCCGCGATCGATGAACTCGACATCGAGCTCGGGGACCTTGCGAAGGAGTTCCAGGCCCGGCGTGCCAACCCCGAGCGCGCGGAGATGGCACGGCTGGTGGTATCCGACACGTGCATGCAGTGGCTCGTGAGGAAGCGGTAACTGTCCACGAGCGGAGAGTCCCAGCAGGTACTGGCCGAGATCGAGTGTATGCACGGCGACTAGATCGGCGTCGAGGTCCTCAGTCAGCTTGACGTATTCGTTGCGGAGCATCAGTGCGGCGGTCGGTTCGGAGCAGACAACGGTGTATCCATCGCGCACGGCGTTGGCCAGGACGCGCAGATTGACCAGCGCCTGTTCGCGCGCCTCATCGATATCGCCGACGACAAGGGCCGCCATCCCTGAACCGCGCTGCTGCAAGGGAACGAAGACATTGACCCCGGCGTGATGGAGGACCGCGACGACCGCCTCGGCGAGTTCCTGATCGTAATAGTTGGCGAAGACGTCAACGAAATACACGACCCGGGGACCGGGTTGCTGGGGCCGAGGTTTGTGGAGGCCGCGACGAGCAGCCCAGCGCGTGAACGCGGTGCGCCGGACGCGCGGCAGCACGCGATGTCGCGACACACCCAGCAGTCGCTCCAGTAAGGCGCGGGACCGGCGGCGGGTCAGGAGGAAATTCGTGAGGATCGGGAACCGGGTACCCAGCCGAGCCCATAACTCCAGACGAGAGAAGATCCAATCGCTCGGAGAGAGGCCATGACGCTCGACATAAGCCGCCTTGGCTTCGAGCATCAAGCTGGAAACATCCACCCCAGACGGACATTCGGATTGGCAGAGCTTGCAATGGATACAGAGGTCGGCATGCGCCTTCATCTCGTCGGTGCCCCAGAGCCGGGGATCGACGGCACCGGTTGCCACCTGACGGATCAGGTTGGCCTGCGATCGCGGTGTGGCCGCTTCGTGCCGCAATGCCCGGAAGCTGGGGCACATTCGCAGCGCCGGGTCGAGCGTCCGGCAGGCGCCACAGCCATGGCAGGCGCTCGCCATTTCCAGCATTTGAAGATCGGGCCAAATCAAGACAGGCTGCAACGCGGTCGACCGGGGAGAGATGGGCCCGTCGAGGGTGGAAGGGTCTTCGGCCGTTGCGGGATCAAACTCGGGCGAGTGATGCTCCGGGTTGGCCGCGGAGGCGGGAGACGCCGTTGCAGGGGGATCGGCTTCCACAGACTCTCCGAGCCTGGGCAGCTTCCGAAGGTTCCGGACCATCAGGTGCGGATCGTCCCCAATGACCTTTCCCGGATTGAGCTGGCACAAAGGATCGAAGGCGTCCTTGATCTCCCGGAACATCTGCACCAGCTCGCCATACTGGTTGCGCAGGAACTGGGTGCGGAGCAGGCCGCAGGCCTGGGAACTGGAGATCGTGCCCCTGGAATCGAGCACGATCTCGTAAACCCGAGCCGCCAGCGGCTCCAGCGCATCGCGGTCGTCCGGATTCGAGAGGTCCAGGAACGGCCGGAGTCGAAGCCGGCCCTCGCCGGCATAGGCGTCGAGGGCCCAAGTGAGATTCTGGTGCTGGAGCAAGGCTTGGAGCCGCTGGAGCACGAACCCGAGCCGATCGGGTGGCACCGCGATGTCGTCGAAGATCGAGACCGGTCGAACTGGGTCCGCGAAACCGCATCAAGAGGGACTCGACGAGCCGCCGCCAGCTCACGATCCGCTCGCAATCGGCGCGCTTGGCGTGCGCCGAGGGCTCGGAAGCCAGCCGGCCCGTTCGCGAAGCCCGTTCGGTCACGAGGTGGACTTTTGCGGAGACCTCCGCCGCATCGTGGCCCTCGAACTCGACCAGCAGGATCGATTCCGCCGTCTCGTCGATGGCGTTGCGGAAGAGCGGATCGGCGTCGCGGGCCAGGTGGAGCGAGCGACGATCGAGGAGGTCGCAGGATGACGGCGCCAGCGTCGAATCGAGCAACATCGGGACGAAATCCGCGGCCTGGGAGAGTCCCAGGAATGGAAGCAGCACGACCGCCTGAGCCGTGGGCAAGGGAACCGTGCGGAGCATCGCCTGGGTCACCAGGGCCAGCGTCCCCTCGGAACCGGCGACCAGCCGGCCGAGATGGATGCCCGACTCGTCCGAGGCGCCATCCAGTGCGTAGCCTGCGCGGTCGCGCAGCGCGCCTGACCGCGCACGCTGGAGGCGATCGGCACCTCGACGATAGAGCGTCTGAAGCTTGCGGACGATCCGATCCTTGAGATCGACCGGTTCCGCGTCGAACGCCGGCCACGGCTCGTAGCCCAGGTCCGCCACCTCACCGTCGGCAAAGACGACCCGGAGACGATCGACCTGGTCGCCGGTCGAACCGTAACGCAAGGACCGGCCCCCTGCGGCATCGACGGCAATCAGGCCCCCGATCGTGGTCACGTCCGATTCCTGGGGAATCGGTTCGAGCCGGCGGCCCAGGGGAGCCAACTGGGCGTTGAGCAGATCGGGGACCACGCCCGCTTCCACGACCACATGCTCGGCGCCGGTCGTGATGATGCGGCGGAAGTGCTGGCTCAGATCGACGACCAGCCCGTCGCCCAGGGCTCCCCCGCCGGCATCCGTCCCAGCGCCCCGGGCGTGCACGGGGATCCGATTCTCCATCGCGTACCGCGCGACCAGGACGACATCGTCCTCGCTCCTCGGAACCACGACGCCCAGGGGATCGATCTCATACACGCTGGCATCGTGGGCGTAGGGGGCACGATCCAGGGGCTCAAAATAGAGCTCCCCGTCGATGACTCCCCGGAGGTCGTCATAAATCCGAGCCCGCCGCTCGTCCACAGTGGTGACCGAACCTCAACGTTGATTGTGAGTGAGAAACGTCATCTCCACAGCATCGGGAGACCCTTGTCCGGGGTCAGGCAACCTGCCATGAACCGGGAAGTCGTCCCGGCTCGCCAGGCCCGACTCCCTCGTCACGGATTCGTTCGACACGCCTCGCGCTCATCCGTCGCTCAATCGGCCAATGCGCCCCGCTCGCGCAACTCCTGGGCACGAATCCGCTCCTGGCGGTATCGTTCCCCGATCGCCAGGTCAAAGGGCGGGAATCGGCCGTCAACATTGGAGCCCAAGCCCCGCACCTGGCAAAAGCACCGATAGCAGATCGTCACGTCCGGCACGCGGGGATACAGAGCCCAGTCCAGGAGGGTAAATGTCAGCAAGACGGCGAAGGTCTCGATCGGCTTCTCGTAGTACCAGAAGACCGTGCTGATCCCGATCTGGAACATCACGATCATCAGGCCCAGTGCCTGGGGAAAGTCTTTCTGCGTATAGAGATCGGTCGTGAGGCACCAGGGGCAGGCGTCCAGTTCCGAGTGATCGATCACCTCAGGGTGAAGGGCCCGTTCCGTACCGCAACGTCGACAGACCGCCCGGTCCACCGTCTCCAGTGGAGAAACCTGGCCGACCGTCCCGCAGGTCGGACACGAGAATGTCAGTTCCATATTGCCAGCCCGTCCACCGACTCGATCGATCTCGCCAAATCGGCCCGGCATGATTTCTGGCCAGGCTCAATCTTTCATTGTAATGGATCCGGTGGACGGCGAAAGCGGCGCCCGGCGGAAAGCTCGAGAAGGCTTGGTGAGCGTCTCCAAAGGCGGTGGACAACGCGTCGCGTTTCGTTGATGTGAGTGACCGTCTTAGACTCCGCCGTCCCCTGGACCGCTCGTCTCCTGATCAGGCGCCAACCCTCTGATCCCCAATCGATGTCGGGCCTGGGAAAAAGGCGAGAGATGGTCCTTGCCCCGGTTTCTTAGCGGAGAGAACAGGACGGCAATTGAACTTTTTATCGCCGGGGTCCGGGGCTGGGATGATGGATTGCGGCGAATCCTCGATGCTTCGGCGGATGGGAAGTGACCGCACGAACGACCTCGTTCAGCAGTGGGGCCGGCTGGAGAGACTTCATAGTTTGGAAAACCGTAATGCCGGCCCCGTCTGCTGCAACGGCTGATTCGGCCCGGCCAGCGCTTAATCATCACTTTCATCCTCCGACTCGTAAACGTCTTGAACCGTAACGAAAAGATAGTTCTCGTCAAGACTATCATCGAACCAAAAGTCAAGTTCATCTTCTGCATAGTCGAAGCGTAAGTCGTTCGTGACCTCATCCTCAAGATGCAGCAGTTCGTCCTTCGTCAAGTTGGTCCAATCAGGATGGGAGATCCAGAGATGGTGGAACCCAACCACCTCGTAATCCGACCAAGGGCTGCCGTAAAGATCGGCCAAGTCAAGAGTCTGCACCTTCGTTTCGACGAGGACACGCGCGAAGGCTTTCCCCCAAAGATCGAAGGTGAATACATAACGCGCATCGGTCGCCTCGGAAGGATTGTACTTCTGCATGTTGAGAAACCGGCCAAACTCCTCGGCACGGTCGTCCACGGTCGCGTACGCTGAACACATCCGCACGATGCGGATGGTGGCTTCTAGCATCAACTGTGGTTCGTCGGCGCGCAATAGCTGTCCCAGATGTTCCTGCGGTGATAGCCGCTCGAGGTGTTCCCGAAACATGGCACAGTCATCGGCCCGCGCCGCAGTCCGAAAATCTTGCTCCCACCGGTCTAGAAGCTCTTCGCTCATGTTCGATTGCCTGCTCTGCCGCATAACGACACAGCTCACCTGCCGGGCCGCCTGCAAGTGCGCTGTGTCTTGGAAAACCAATATGGCGGCCCGGTCAGCTTCAGCCGTTGTTTCGCCGGGCCCTCTCGCGCTTTGGTTCAGCCTACAGGCGGCTGGCCTGCCGCACTATGAGGGTTCGGCGGCGAGACCAATATCGATCAGCGTCGTACGGAAACCCCGGTGGAAGCGAACACAACAACGACTCCACCGCGCGCACGCACTGCCGGGAGAATGTCCTCAGCACGGATGTGGTCGCCCAGGTTTCGACCGTTCACCACCACGTCCATTGCTGCCGACACCGACAGTTCCACCTCGTTGATTGCCCAGCAAATCGATTCCCAAATCAGCGGGATGGGGTTTCCGAATACGCCGCCTCCGATCAGGGTCAGCACCACCTTGGGCCGCCCTAACGCCGCCGCAGCCAGGAGCGTTCCCAGGTATGCGGCACGAAGAAGGGCAGTGCAGATCGGACGATAGTTCGAATCGCCCGCGCTCGCACCGCTGTACCCGCCGCCCGCGAAAGTCGAGGTGAACACCTGGCCGATGCGGCGGTTGCCCGCCACGGCGCCATCCCAGTTGTAGCCCAAGACCACGGGAACGTCATCGTGGACGCCGACGCGGATGTCCTCGAAGCGTCTTTCGAGATCTGCGGCAAGGGCCGACCGGTCCGCGATGCCCGAAGAGGTGAGGTAGCCGCTGCGCACCTCCGCGACCCCCGGCGAACAGACCGCCTGGAGCAGGTTGAGTTGCGGGCCATCGCTCGTCTGAACGAAGCGTCGATCGTCGTCGTCAGGGGCCGCGTAATGCCGCAACAGGGTCCCCGGGAACGCGGAAATCGAAGCCCGCGGCCCCTGGGTCGGGTCGCTGAAGTAATTTGCGACCGGCGTAAGGTAGGGGCCGGGCGACTCCAGACAGTTGAACTGTGAGGCGACCTGGAACAGTGTCCCCGGCCCGGTGGCGGCCTGGAGACTGCCGATATCCGTGGCGGGCGATGCTCCGTCGAGCACCCAGAGGCGCACCCGACCGCGCGCGCCGCCTGTCCGGACCGCGGCGACCTGTTTTCGGAGCGCGCCAATCGAGGGGGTTTCGAAGCGGCCTGCGGGAATGTCGGCGTCCCTGGTTCGCAACGTGCCGGTGCCCGCCGCGTCGAAATGAAACGAGGTCTCGGGGTGGGCTTGCACTATGGCCTCGATTCGGGCCACCTGACGGCGATCACCAGCGCCGGCTAAGGCCTTGACGGCGGCAACGTGGGCCGAGAGTTCTTGCAGGAATTGCTGTTCCAGGTTCGGGTGACCGGCCTGCTCTAGCAAGAGTTCGATCATGGGATCGTTCCTGGAATTAATGCTGACCACGAGCCCAGGACCGAACAAACCGCTCCTGATCGCCTTCAAAGGGGTACTGGTTCTTGGGCAGGTCCGCGCGGAGGCGGAGCAGCGCGTCAATCGCTTGTTGCGCCGTGTGACCCTTAAGGATCAGGTGGCAGGCAATGACCGTACCCGTCCGGCCGTGGCCACCTCAGCAATGCAGATATGTCGGCGACTGCTCTCGCAGCCCCACGTCGATCATCTCGAGCACTTTTTCCAGGGCCGGCCCAGCAGGGGCGCGAGCATCGGGCAGCGGCACGGGCAGGCACTCGACGACAATCTTGCGCTCGAGGGCCAACTCCTTTAGCCGCGGCACATAGGGCTCAAAAGGGCGATCGCCGCGGCTTCTTTCGGTTGCCTCCATGAGGCTCAGGACTCGGCGAATGCCGCAATCGAGCAGGCCGCGGAGCTTGGCATCAAGCGTCGCAGGATCCTGGTCACCGGGGTAACAGCCGGCGCACAGGAGGTTCTCGTGGATCCAGAAGCTTTGGGGAAAAGGCTTGACCGCCATATCGACAACCACCCCTTCAGGAAATCAGAGGCGAACGACCAAGTTCAGCAGCGGGGCCGGCTGCAATGACTTCGTACCAAGAGAAGCCGTCATGCTCGCCTCGTCTGCTACAACGACTCGTTCGGCCGGACCACCTCAACGATGCATGGCTGCCTTGATGCCAGCTACCTGCGATGCGCTGCACCCGAACTCCCGAGCGAGCAGATAGACGTCGGCGTCGCCCGATTCAATCCGCGCCCGCAACTGCGACTTTTCCTCCGCGGCCAGGTCACGCTGCTTTGGCTCGGGGTACTTCCGCTCTTCAGCTTCGTCCCATTCGGCGAGCATGTAAGATGTCAGGGCGTCATCAAGTATTTCCAGATGGCTCACCGGATAACTGGCTTCAAGATAAGCTCGCAGTTCGCCGTCCAACTCATCGAGCGCTTTCTCGGTGGGATCATCCCCGTCTATTTGCAACTCATTGAAAGTGACCTGCAGGCTGCAATGAAAACTCCGGCTCACTTACCTCGCCAGATTCCGACTCTTCGACAGCTTCAAGCTTGATGATCTGATACTCGGCTTCGAGATACTCACGCAATTCCTCCAACAATTCCTGCGCGGGCCGCGATCCCGCAAAACGCAACCAAGCCGCGATTACGAAATCGTAGTACTTTGCCACGGCCCACCCCTTCCTCGCTGAAGTCCTTACTTGGCGCGTATGTATCCAGGCTGTCCGTCAAGCCGGCCAAAACAACACAACTGCAACGTGAACGCAATGTCAACGCAATACAAGCGGAGGAGGTGGGATTCGAACCCACGGTACCGCGAAGCGGTACACCGGTTTTCGAGACCGGCCCTATCAACCACTCAGGCACCCCTCCGATTGTCGGTCAGGCTTTCCAGCCTGATGCATGAGCACCGTCAGGCTGGAAAGGCTGACCGACGTTTCAACCGTATCGAGTTTACGAAGTCTCCGCCGTTCCTGGAAGAATTCTGTGAGGATTTCGCCGCAATCTTCGGCGAGGACTCCGGCGGTGACGTCGACCCGGTGGTTGAGTCGCGGGTCGGACACGATTTGATATAAGCTCGAACAGGCACCCGCCTTGGCGTCGGTCGCGCCGTAAACCAATCGCGTCAGGCGGCTCAGGACGATCGCCCCGGCGCACATCGCACAGGGCTCGAGAGTCACATAGAGCACGCAGTCATCCAGCCGCCAGGTTCCCAGCGCACGACCGGCCCAGGTCAGCGCCAACCGCTCGGCGTGGGCAGTGGGATCCTCAAGGGTCTCGCGCAGATTGTACGCCTGGGCGATGATCCGACCTCCCCGCACTATCACGGCACCCACAGGGACCTCGCCCAGGTTCCGCGCCTCCCTCGCCAGCTCCATCGCACGACCCATCATCTGGCGGTCGAACGGGGATCCGATGGCGACCTCAGGATCGACATCCTCCGGGGTTTCCGAGCACAACCGGCCTTCTGGTGTTACCATGAGGGCACAGCCCAACCCGAGCCGACTCCGCGACCGTGGACCATCGATCCCTCCCCAAAGAGACAGCGGTATTGTCATGTCGCGCCTGATCGAATTCTACCGAGGAACGGCGCCCGATAGCCAAGGCCGAACCCTCGCCCAGATCTGGCACTTCAGCGATGAGGAGATGGAGGATTACCACGACTTCATCCAGTGGCTCTTCCCGCTCCTTGAGCCCAGCCAGTACAACCCCAACGCCCCCTTGTTGACCAACGCGGACGTGGCAGCGTTCCGCGACGAGGCAACATTACGCGACCACCTGCTGCGCTCGCTCGACCGTTTCCTGGAGTTCGTCGGCCTGGTGCGACGGGAGGATCGCATCGAGCCGGGCCCGGCGTTCGACCAGAAACGCGAAGTCTGGACGAGCCCGAATCACAACTGGCTCCGGATCACTCGCGTCCTGCATTGCCTCAGGATCCTGGGCCTGGAGGAGCAAGGGCGACAGCTCTTCTCCAGCCTGGAATTGCTCAACCAGAACGGCGAGGGCCGGATTTCGCATTCGACCCTGGCCTACTGGCAGAACGCAACCTTTCCCCGGCCCAACAGCTCGAGCCCCAGAGGAGCTCCATCGTGAACCCGCTACGAAGGTTGGATGCGCCTCTCGAGTTCCCTTGCGAGGAATCGTTACGCGAGCTTCCGGTCGCCTCCCATATCCAGCACGAGAAAGGTCAGCGCCGCGACAATCCCACCTCCGAAATCGCCGACAAGAAAGATCCAGAGATCCCGGATCGTCGAGAGACCCATGCTGGTGATTCCGACGGCAACCGCCGGGTTAAACGCTCCACCGGAAACCGGCCCCACCGCAAAGGCTCCGACCACGACGGTGAAGCCGATCGCTAGCCCATAAAATGAGTTTCCTGCCGTCCCTTTCGCCGTCGCCGAGTTCAAAACGACATAAACCAGTGCGAAGGTAAAGAGGAATTCTACCAGCACTCTCTGAGGGATCGTGTAACTCGATGCGCCGGGTATTGCCGTCGCCCCTTTGAGATAAAGGACCAACTGACCCGCCACGATCGCCGCGATCGCCTGCGCGACCATATAGGGCACGGCCTCGAGCCAGGGCAGTTTGCCACGTAGCGTGACCCCGAGTGTGACCGCGGGATTGTAATGCCCCCCCGAATAATGCCCACCTGCATAAACCATAATCATCAGTGCCGACCCGATCGCCAGCGGCGCCAGGGCTGCTGCTGCCGATCCGGCCTGCGCCCCCACGACTGTCTGTCCGACGGTGAAAACCAGGAAAAACGTCCCGATGAACTCGACGATCAGCTTTCCCAAAAGAGTCATCTTCATCTCCTCACAACATGAGTATGTTTGGTCCGACCCGGATCATTCCGCACCAAGCCGCCCCTTGGCGTCCCGGTCGCCGACTTGACGTTGTCAGCCTGTCGAACCTCGAAAGATCCGAACCGCGCGGGAGCCTGCCCAATGGAAATGAGGTCGTCCCTATTTTGACGGGCTTAACTGGATTAACAGACAGAATTGAAAAACACAAGAGTCCAGTGGTTCTCAACGACCGTGCCCTCCGACTCAACCGGGTTAGGGGCAGCCATCAACTTCAATTCGGCCTGCCGACTCGCACACGCAATTGATCATGGATGATTTCAGCGTCAACTTTCCCAAAAACCTGTGAAAATCTGGCCAAAGAGTCCTTGTCGGTCGCAAGGATAACCATTAGTATTATTGCGAGCGAGCGGACTGACTGGTCAGTCAGTGGTTCTGGAGACGATTTGAGCAGGTGTCGAGGGCACGTCTGGAGAGGGCACCGATGAAACGGGACTGGTCGCTGAAACCCAATTTGCTGGAATGTTTGCTGGAACGGCGGATTGTGCCGGCGACCGCTCAACAATCTGGGGACGATTGTGCTGACGAGTAATGGATACTCGCTGGTGACTCCGTTTCCGGGTGCGTCGAACTCCGCCTCGGGTTCACTCGGCGCCAGCAGCACGGGCAGTTCTTCCGCGGCGAGTGTAAGCGGTGCGGCGGTTCCGACCAGCTTTTATATCACGGGGAATCGCGGGATCTCGACCTTCATGCCGGGGAATTTCACCGGCAATCCGGCCATCGGCGGCGGAGTGGCGGGAGGAACGTCCGGTGGATTGGGCCTGACGATTCAGGTTGGCTCGGGTTCTGACCAGGCGGGCGGATCGGTGTCCACGACTCCCGCTGCATCGCACACGAATCCCGCCGATGGCGGCAGGAACGCCCCGATCATGGCGTATATCGGAATGCCAACGACCGCGGGCTCGGGAACACCCGTCCTTCCTGCCAACCAGATCTATCCCACGGCGTCGGCCCCTGTGCCGGCCCTGCCCCCACTAGGTCAGGTGATCCCCGGCTCCCCGATGGGAACCTCCGCCGGGTCGGTCCCGGGTAATCCCCTGAACCCACAGGGCGGCGCCCCGATGTTCAAGCCCGGCACCACGAGTCTGGTCAGACCGTTGCCCGGCAGTCTTGGAATCAGCGGCGGTCTGCTCTCGCCGATGCCGAGCTCCAGTAACTGATCGCCTGAACCCGCTTTGAACTTCGCCAAAGGTGCTTCCTCGGTCCGGGTGTCCCGACGAGCCGTCGATCCGTTCCTCGCACGAGGCGGAGGATGCACGGGCGGTGTTCGTGGGATCAAAAAACATCGCGGATATGGGGGGAAGGCCCTATCGCCCGACGAGGAAAATTGAGTATACTATACCCGTCGGAATACGAAGGAGCCTGCGACGTCGATCCTTCGGGACTCTACTCTCGCCTGCCTCACTCGCCTTCCCGCCGGCAGGGCCGCCCGCGTCGGCCCCGATTTGATCAGACCCCAGAAACGCGAGAAGGGTCACCAACCTCATCTTGGAGCGGACGGTGGGCAAGAAACTGTATGTCGGGAACCTGGCCTACCAGGTGGGCGATGCCGATCTGGAGCAGTTGTTCTCCGAGTTCGGGAGCGTGCAGAGCGCCAAGTGATTCAGGACCGCGATACGGGCCGTAGCAAAGGCTTCGGCTTCGTGGAGATGGGCAGTGATGCCGAGGCCCAGGCGGCCATTCAGGGACTCCACGATCAAGAGGTTAATGGCCGCCGACTCACGGTCAACGAGGCCCGGCCTCGCGAACCCAGGAGTGGCGGTGGTGGTGGCTACGGCGGCGGTGGCGGCGGTGGCTACGGCGGCGGTGGCGGCGGTGGTCGTGGTCGTGGTGGTCATGGCGGCGGTCGCTATTGATCGATCCAGGCTACGACGTTCCAGACGTCCAGGAAAAAGGGCTGTTTCTTCAGCTTCGGCGCGGGTCTCCTGACCGCGCCCACTCGTCGTATCCGGTAGGCGCCGACGAAGTGCTGAAACCTGTCCAGAGATAGAGTTCCCAATCAACACGGTCCAGGCGGGTCGGGTGGATCATCCGGAAGGAAGGGCCTCCCTGATTCGCCCGGCCGCTCGTTCGGAGTTTTGCTTCAATACCGGCGAGGTCGGCGGCGTCGGGGAGGTAACGGACCTTTTTCGCGGCGGAAGCGGGGCGAGAGTCGCGCGCGCATTTGGCGTTTTGCCTCGTCCGCCATTGAGGCCCATGGGTTTCCGGGCACTCCATAACGTGGTGGGCGAATACTCCCGGCCAGAGATCGTTTTTCTTGTTTAGGTGCGTGGAAGTCAATCGCCGCGCGGCAGAGCCTCTGTCGTTCGCGAACTCGACACATCTAGCGACCCATTCCAACGACCGTCACGGCCATCATCCACATCCACATCCGCATCGTCATCTCCAGCATCATCACCGGCTCCCTCGGGAAACACCTCGTTTCTGAATGCCCCTCGACTCTTCGCTCCTTTGCCTGCCACGACTCTGCTCACGCGCGTGGCGGCTGCAATCATGACCCAATCAGCAACCCGAATCCCATTGCGCACCCATGGACCCGGTGGGTTCGCATTGTGTCCTGCGTAACTGATCGGGCTTTACTTCTCCCGGTCGGCGCGGAGCTATCCCTCGCGCGGTCCGAATCGAGCCATTGGGGAGGGCGAGGCTCCGTCCGAGCCTCCCTTGGCCCATGCGGCTCGCACGGAGGCTCGCCCTCCCGCGAAAGACGTCGCTCTTCACCCCGCGCGGAGTATATTCAGGAAAACGAGCCAAGACACGCACAGTCAAGGCGAGGCCCAATCCAAAATCAGTCGATGTGGGTGGGACCCCGGGACTCGGGCGCCCCGCGCCTTTCTCGTGAATCTAGGTCTGTCCCCATGGCTCCGCTGATCGCAATCGTGGAACGGGACCGGTTACACGCTTGACGATCCATATCAAGTGTCGTAATTTCTTTACGCATTCCACAGATCATATCCAACGCGCTGTTTTCGCGAGACGACACCATGAGTTACCTGAGTCACAAACAGCGCCGCCAGCGGACGTGCCGGCTCGAGTCCCTGGAGTCCCGCGAGCTCTTGAGCACGTTTGCCCATCCGGCTCATCGAGTCGCGGACGTGTCTTCGTTTGCAAACGTCCATCGCCAGATCATCAAGGGTTCCATGAGTGGAACGGGGTTCCTTGTGCCGGTCAGCATCTCGACAGGGACTGCGCGTTTCATCGCCACCGGATCCTTGACGATTCTTGGAGAGGCCGCACTTGCCTCAGGTGACAGTTACTCGGTGACCCGGAGCCGCAAGGTCAAATACACCAACGGCGCCGCGACCCTTTCCGATAGCAGCGGCGACACGATCACCGCTTCGTTCAAAGGATCCGGCAAAGCCACGAACGCGGGGATCGACACCTTCAAGGTGAAAGGCCCCGTGACGGGCGGTACGGGTCTGTACGCCGGGGCAGCCGGGAAGCTGTCTGCGTCAGGGAGCCTTAACCTCGGAACGCGTGCGTTCTCGATCACCTTGACGGTAACGCTCAAGCATGCCTGAGCCAGAAAAGGGGCCATAGCCTCAGGGTCAGCTCAAAAGGGTCAGGTTCTTGAACGCTGACGCTGCTGAGCCGAGCCGTCGACGACGGAGTCGCGACGCTGCCGGATCGTAGTTTGCCGAACCCCTGCCTCGGGACGCCTTGGTACGGTTCTCGCCTGGAAGCGCCGGCCGGCCCCATGAACAATCGTGCGAGGGAGGAACCGGCGCAGTTGATCACCTCGAGTCGCGATGGAGTAAAAAACCAAGCCGCGATGCGTTACGATGGAGTCATGTTGGCGAGGAAGCAAGGAATCTCACCGGTTCGTCGAGGGATGAAACCTTCCCGCAAACGGCGTAGGAGTCCCCATGAAGGAGCACGACCGTCCCCGCTGGCGAATACGCATTAGCACGCTGATGCTGCTCGTCATCATCATGGCCCTCGCGTTAGCCTTGGTCGTCGAGCGCCGAAAGCGGCTGCTCTCAGAACAACGGGCCGCATTGAACCAGCATATGGCCGTTGCGCAGGCCCAGGAGGCCCTTGCACGGGCTCAGAGGGCTCAAGCGCAGGCTCAGCAGGCTCAAGAGCAGGCCCAGCAGGCCCGTAAGACCCTAGACGAAGCGAAAGACTCGATCCCACCCCCCCCAGGCAAATCCCCGGGTCGAACGACCGAAAAAATTAGTCGATAGATCGCAGCCCGTTGTCAAAATCCGTGGGGGCTTGCGATGGCCATCGTTCACGTCAGCGGACACCTGTATTTCACACACTTCATCCGACGGGGAGGCCGGGTGACTTCGCAATCCTAGGGTCCAGCTCTCTCCGAAGGTATGCCCAGTTAATGGTCGCGGCGGACCGCCTGATAGGGAGAAACGTCGATCCGAGCGGATGCGAGGCAAGGCGGAACCGCGCGAGCGGTCGGACGCACGTCAGGCCGCCAACCGAGAGCGCAGGGACTTCCGCCACGGCCTCGATTCCCTCGACCGCACCATGGCCGAATACTTCCGGCGGGTTGACAACGACGCTGAGGTGATCCTGATTGACCTGGCATTCCACCGACACGACCGAGGCCAATAGCGACGGACGCGAAAGCCCATGCTGACGATCGAGCCCGAGAGATACTCGAAGGGAGCCGTCCCGGTCACTCAGAGCGAAGAACAGGCCGAACGTGCCTGGAATGGTGACCCGGCGGCCCTGGAGACGGTCTTGAAGGAAGCCGACCGGCATCATCACGAGACGGTCGAAGCAGTCTTACTCGAGGCCCTGACCGCGAGTTCAGGCCCGCCCTATGAAGATCCCGCGGATTTCGTGGAGGTCAAGGTGGCCAAGATGCGGTACAACCTGGCCCCGCCCGGCTCGGCCGCCCTCGATGCCGAGAATTCCAGCCCGGAACGGCAACCCATAAGCAAACGCTTTGGCCACCATTTGGCCACCGGAGAGCCCGGAAACTGTCGGAAACCGCCGGAAACTGGCGTGATGATGGGCTCAGACTCTCAATCGACGATGAGTCGGAACTCGTTGGCGGAGAAGAGAGTTGCCGCAAACTGCCGGAGTGATTCGGCTACTGACGGAAGTACACCCGACAGGATTCGAACCTGTAACCTTCGGTTCCGTAGACCGATGCTCTATCCAGTTGAGCTACGGGTGCGGGTCGGACGAGCCATTCTGTGGATCATCGTAACGTCTAAGACCGCGCAGCGGGCAAGCACGCGGTTCCTCACCGAATCAGATGGAGAGCCTGCGACCTTCCTCGGCCGCGCGGTAGGCCGTCCAGATGATGTCCATGGTCTTCAGGTTCTCGGAGGCCCGGGTCTCGTGCTCGGCGCCGGAGAGGAGACCGTCGATGAAGTGTCGCTGGGTGGCGGCATAGCCGTCGACATAAACCTGGTCGTCCGGCGGCAGGGGTACGGGACGGCGCTCCCCGTTCCCGCTGGGGCTTATCCACTGAAGCGAGCCGTCGATCGAGAAGCCGCAAGGTCCCCTCAGTCCCCTCGACCACGGTCGGGTTGAGTGCCCATTCCGGCCGCGACTGGTCCGGGGCCGTGCACCAACTCATATCGAAGAATCCCAGGGCTCCGCTGGCGAAGGTGACCGTGAGCATCGCCAGGTCTTCGCCGACGGTCCGTTGCCCGAACCGCCCGATCGTCGCCGCGACGGTCTCGATCTCCCCCATCAAGTATCGCGCCGTGTCCACCAGGTGACAGCCCATGTCCATCAGGATCAATCGGGGCATCGCCGCCAGGTACGGCTGGTCCACGAAACCGTCGGGACGGAGCGCCCGCGTGTCGTGGTGGACGATCCTCAGTCGGATCGGTCGGCCGATCAGTCCCGAGTCGATCTCCGTGCGAAGCGCACGATACCAGGGGCGGAACCGCCAGTTTTCATGGATCATCAGCCGCACCCCGGCTGCATCGCAGGACTCGATCATCGACGTCAAGGTCCGAGCGAACCAGCGCCGAGGGCTTCTGGCAGAGGATGTGGGCACCGTGCCGGGCCGCGAGATCCACCAACTCGGGGTGCGACTCCGGCGGCGTCGTGATCTCGACGAAGTCGAGCTCATCTTCCCGGTCGAACAACTCGGCCGCCTCGGTGTAGCATCGCGCCCGGGCACCTGCCTACCGGCTCGCTCCAGGCGCTGAGGGTCCCTGTCGCACAGAGCGACGAGTTGCGCATGAGGCACGCACGACCAGGCCTTCAGATGGAACTGGGAGACATACCCGCAGCCGACCATCGCCCCTCGCAACGGAGACGCCGAGCCTCGCATGGCCTTTCCTCTTTCGGATCGGGGGTTGATGAGAATGACGGAAGTCGGCACCCCGTGCGATCAGAGACGAGATTGGGGTCCCGATCAAGTGACCACCGATCGTTGACCGCTGACTACGGATTCCAGACGGTTGCGTCGCCGGGAGCGTCTGCGCATAATGAACACATTCGGCCAGCCTTCGTAGAGAAAGTGAGAGGGCTGCGCGCCTTGCCGTCAGAGGTGGGGTTACGCCGTATCGCTCGGTGGTCCCCGCCTCCATCGTGCCATAGAGACTCGGATGCACGCCGGGGACCGGAACCTCGGGCACGGGACCATCGTCAGGGAAACAGCGGAGGATCGCGCCGGTATGTCCACGCCCGTCATGATCGAAGCCGATGGGCTCTGCAAACAGTTCGGGTCGTTTCTGGCTGTTCGGGACGTCTCATTCACGATTCCCAAGGGGCAAGTCGTCGCCTTCCTCGGGCCCAACGGCGCCGGGAAGACCACGACCATGCGGCTGCTGACCGGTTTCGTCGCGCCGACGCACGGCACGGCCCGCATCGCCGGCATCGACGTCCAGGACGATCGGATCGGTGCCGCCCAGCACCTCGGCTACCTGCCCGAGAACGGGCCGCTCTACTCCGACATGACCCCGATGGCCTTGCTCCGTTTCTTCGGGGCCGCGCGCGGGATGTCGCACGACCGGCTCCGCAGTCGCATCGACGCGGTGATCGGGCAGTGTGCTCTGGCGTCCGTCGCCCACAAACCCATCGGCAAACTCTCCAAGGGGTATCGCCAGCGGGTCTCGATGGCGCAGGCGCTGCTGCACGATCCTCAGGTCCTGATCATGGACGAGCCGACCAGCGGTCTGGATCCCAACCAGATTCGCGGCGTCCGCCAGTTGATCCGGGACCTCGGCCAGTCGAAGACCGTGCTGGTCTCGACCCACATCCTTCAGGAGGTCGAGCCGGTCGCCGATCGTGTCCTGTTCATCCACGACGGGAAGATCGTGTTCGACGGCCAGCCCGGCGAAATGGCTCACCAGAACGGGAATCTCGAGCAAGCGTTTTACAAATTGACGGAGCAGCCGGTCTGAGCGCGCCCGGTGACCCCGGCGTCGGGATCGTAAATCGGTATTGCGAGCTGCTGAACACTTCCGTTTTCAGCATCCGTGTGCCAGTCCCTTCAGCGGGCAACTGAGCACGGAACACTGAACATTGCTCCAAGAGAGGATGATCTGCGGTGACCACGCTTGAAACCCAACCGACCAGCAAAGAGCGGGCTTCCTCCAGTCCCCGCGCCGACCGGCCGCAGCCGTTCCGCCCTCACGTGATCTGGGCGGTCTTCAAGCGGAACTTCCTGAGCTACTTCAGCAATCCGGCCGGCTACGTCTTCATCACCCTGTTCGTTTTCATCAGCTCGTGCGTGGCCTTCTGGCAGGATGTGTTCTTCACGAACAACCTGGCGAACCTCGATCAGCTCAATCGGTACATGCCGTACCTGCTGCTGTTCTTCATCCCGGCGATCACCATGAGCTCGTGGGCCGATGAGCGCCGCCAGGGGACGGATGAGTTGCTCCTGACGCTCCCCGCGCACGACCTGGACGTCGTCCTCGGCAAGTACCTGGCGGCCCTGGGCATCTACTCGGTGGCCTTGTTCTTCTGCCTGTCGCACGTCGTGATTCTTCGATCGCTGGGCGAGCCCGATTACGGCGTGTTGTTCGCGACCTACCTGGGCTACTGGCTGATGGGCGTCCTGCTGATCGCGGTCGGGATGGTCGCCTCGCTGTTGTCCTCGAACGTGACTGTGGCCTTTATCCTGGGCGCCGTGTTCTGCGCGATACCGATCTTCCTGGGCATGATGGGCTCGCCCACGGTGGAGTCCATCCTCAGGCACGGCGGCCTGAAATTCGTGGCGACGACGTTCCTGGGGGCCTCGGGCCCGGAGGCGGGAGACGAGGTGGGCCGGTTGGTCGAAGGCTGGTCGGTCCCGTCGCAGTTCCAGGAGTTCGGCACCGGCGTGGTCACCGTCTCGGGGCTGCTCTATTTCGCTGGAGTGGCGGCGGCGATGCTGTATCTGAACATGATGCTCCTGGGCCGCCGGCACTGGGCCGGTGGCGAGGCCAGCCGCGGACGTTGGCTCCATTCGGTGATCCGGTTCGCGGCCGTGATCCTCGCGCTGTTCAGTCTCAATATCCTGTTAGAGCAAGTGAACCTCCCCCTGGTCGGCCCCCTCCGCGCCGACGCGAGTGCCGAGCGGCGTTCACACCCTGTCGCGCGAGTCGCTGGACCTGGTCAAGCAGATCCCCGAGCGATCGGCTCGTGCTCATTCAGGCCTACTACAGCTCCGGAAGTCCCGCGCGAGTTTGTCGAGACCAAGGCCGATGTGCTCGGACTTCTGAAGGAATATGCCGCGTACAGCGGCGGCAAGATCCAGTTGAACCTCGTTCCCACCGTGCTCTATTCGGACGAGGCCCGCGAGGCGGAGAAGCAATTCGGTATCCAGTCCCGCCGCGTTTTCACAGCCGACCAAGGCAAGCAGATGTCAACGGAGATCTTCCTCGGTGTGGCGTTCACCTCCGGCCTGGAGGAGGTCGTCATCCCGTTCTTCGACCGTGGGTTGCCGGTGGAATACGAGCTGACCCGATCGATCCGCGTCGTCTCGCGGAGCGGACGCAAGAAAGTCGGCATCCTCAGCTACCGACGCCAAGATGCTGGGCGGGTTCGACATGCGGAGCTTCAACCAGAATCCGGAGTGGTCGATCGTCACCGAGCTGAAGAAGCAGTTTGACGTCAGCTCGGTCTCGCTGGACGGGCCGATCGCCAGGGATATCGATGTCCTGCTGGTCGCCCAGCCCTCCTCGATGACCCAGAAGCAGATCGACAACCTGACCGATTACGTGAAAAAAGGCGGGGCGACCTTGCTGTTCGTCGACCCGTTCCCAGCCGATAACCGCAGACGATGCAGCTCGCCCGAACTGCCCAAGATGCCGCCGGGAGGTCCCTTCGGCGGCCGAGCCGCCGCCGGAGCCCAAGGGGAACCTCCGGCCGCTCCTCGACCTGATCGGAATCGAATGGCCAACGACCGAGATCGTCTGGAACGCGTACAATCCTCATCCCCAGCTCGAGCTGCCCCGCGAGATCGTCTTCATCCGCAAGGGGAGTGGCGAGGCCGATCGCATTCAATCCCGATCAGATCGCCAGTGCGGGGCTCCAGGAGATCGTCACGATCTTCCCCGGCCTGCTCCGCTCCAGGGCCGGCGGGTCCGGCCCCGAGTTCATCCCGTTGCTGCGTACCAGCCGTTCGGGCGGCGTCCTCTACTGGAACGACATCGCCCAGCAGAGCTTCATGGGCTTCTCCGGACTGAACCCGCGCCGCCGCTACATCCAATCCGGTGAGGCCTACACCCTGGCCGCCCGGATCACCGGTCCGGCCCCGACCGAAGTCGGAACCAGCCAAGGCCAAGGACGCCGCCAAGAAGGATACGGAGAAGAAAAAGGACGAGAAGCCTGGGGCCAAGCTCAATGTCATCGCTATCGCCGACCTGGACATGATCGGCGAGCAATTCTTCCAGTTGCGGCGACAAAAGGTCGAGAACCTCGACTTCGATAACATCCCCTTCGTGCTCAACTGTGTGGACGTTCTGGCCGGCGACGAGTCGTTCGTGAGCCTCAGGAAGAAGCGCCTCAAACACCGCACCTTGATCAAGGTGGAGGAGCAGGCCAATGATTTCAAGAAGGAACTCCTGAAAGAGACCAAGGAGGCCGAGGACGAGGCCAAGATCGAGCTGGAGGAGGCGCAGCGAGCCTTCAACAAGCAAGTCGATCAGGTCCAGACCCGCACGGACCTGGACGAACGGACCAAGGAGATCCAGCTCGCGAACCTCCAGGGCGTCGCCCAGCGACGTCTTGATGTCAAGAAGGCCGTCATCGAGGACGAGAAGGAAGCCAAGGTCCGCGAGAGCAAGGCCGAGACCGAGCGGAATATCCGCCGGATCCAGAATGATGTGCGCTTCAAGGCCGCGGCCTTGCCCCCGTTGCCGCCTCTGGTTCTGGGCCTGGTTGTCTGGATCGTCCGGGCCCGCCGAGAAAACCTCGGCGCCAACCCGAAGAGGCTGGCTTAGTTTGTAGGTTTCCGTGTTCGGTTTTCCGTGTTCCGCTCAGAACCTGGATGAACCAGCCTCCGAATCCAGACTCTCGGGCGCCCTCATCCTCTTCGCCGCCACTGATACGCCCGATCGAACGGCGCGCTGTTCCTGGTTTTACTGAACATTGAGAACCGAACACCGAACACTCAGCGAGAGGAACGAGCGTATGAGCGAGTTGCTAAAGACCTTGACCTTCATCGTCGTGGCCCTGGTATTAACCGGCGCGGCATTCGTGAGCACGCGGGACCGGACACGTAGAGGCGAGCTGTTCAACGACCAGGGGAAACCGTTCTTCCCCGATTTCAAGGACACGCTGGCTTGCACCGACCTGGAGGTCGTCAGCTTCGATCCCTCGACGGCGACCGCGTCGCGGTTCCGGGTGATGTTCAAGAACAATAAGTGGGTGATCCCGTCGCACTACGATTACCCGGCCGATGCCCGCGACCGGCTCTCGAAGACGGCCGGCGACGTCATGGACTTGACCAAGGACACGATCCTCAGTGACAAGGTCGAGGATCAGCAGGAGATGGGTGTCCTCGACCCCCTCGACGTCAAGACCACGGCGCTCCAGGGGCGTGGCAAGCGTGTGACGCTTCGCGATGCGACGGACGAAGTCCTGGCCGACTTCATCATCGGCAGCGAGATCAAGGGGACGGAGCGGAAGGAAGGCGGTGCGCAGCACTATGTGCGCGTGCCCGACCAGAAGCGGACTTATGGCGTCGTCGTCAAGGCCGACCTCTCGACGAAGTTCGCCGACTGGATCGAGACGAATCTGCTCAAACTCGAGACCGGCCGGATCCGCCGGATCGTCTTCGACAATTATCGGCTCATGGAAGATCGAGACGCGCGCGGCCCGTTCTTGAAACTCTCGCGCGGAGACAAGACAACCCTCGAACGAAAAGACTCGAGCGGCCCCTGGTCGAAGGTGGCGATCGAGCGCCAGGACCAGAAGGGCACATGGACCACCTCGGAAATGCCCCCGGATCAAGAAGTCAACGAGGAAAAACTGCGCACGCTCACCGAAGCGCTCGGGGACCTCAAGATCGTCGGCGTTCGGCCCAAGCCACCCGGCTTCAAGGATCCCAATGACCCCGGGCTCGAGCTGCTCGAGCAAATTCGACTCCTCAAACAGAATCCGAATTCGCTGTCGAGCGAGCGCCGCGAGCACATCGAACTCCTCGAGCAGACCATCAACTCGCTCCGCAACAAGGGATTCTACCTCCTCCGCGATGGTCTCTATTCCGACCAGGGAGACGTGGTCGTCACGACCGACGAAGGCGTAGTCTACACCCTCCGGTATGGCGGGCCCGTCTTTGCCACGGGAGACGAGCTGACCGCCGGAGAACCCGACACCGCCAAGAAGAAAGCGGAGGCGAAGAAGGACGCCACCAAGAAATCCGAGGGAACGCAGGAGAGCCGGTACTTGATGGTCAGGGTCGCCTTCGACCCGACATTCATCCCCAAGCCTGAGAAGGAAGGCGCGAAGGCTTCGGCCAAGCCCGTCGATCCCAACGTGATCCCCGACGATCCCTTCGCACCGGATCCGAAAGACCCCAAGTACCTGGCCGAGCAGAAGGCCGCCGAGGAAAAGGCCAAACGCGACCAGGCCGACTACGAGAAGAAAATCGCCGACGGCCAGAAGCGCGTCAAGGACCTCACTGAGCGGTTCGGCCCCTGGTATTACGTCACGACCGGCGAGAGTTTCGTCCAGATCAATCTGGATTCGTCGATGCTCCTGAAGCCCAAGGGACCCGCGGGTGGCTCGACGCCACCGATGGGGATTCCCGGCCTGAATCCGTTCCCGCAGGATCACCCATAGAGTATTCTGTAGGCCTAAGAGTCTGTCTTGGTAGGGTGCTCTGTGAGCACCGATCCGGCGGACTTTGCCGAATTCGGTGCTCACAGAGCACCCTACAAGACCGCCATTGAGGCTTCCGGGACAGACTCGAAGAGTCGCTAATCCAGCGGGTACAGCCAACACGCGGACTCAGATCCAGTCCCGTTGGGTTAGCGCTTCGCCGCGGATTCGGGAGGAAGGGGTATGTCGGTCCAGTCCGATTCGGGACGAAGGCGTCACTTGCTCTCGGCGCTGGTGCAGAACCGGCCCGGCGTGCTGGCGCACGTCTCGGGGATGTTCGCCTCGCGGGGATTCAACATCGAAAGCTTGGCGGTCGGAGAAACCGAAGACCCCAATCTCTCCCGGATCACCGTGGTCGTCATGGGAGACGACCGGCACCTTGAGCAGGTGCGCAAGCAGCTCGAGAAGATCGTGACCGTCGTGAAAGTACACGACATTTCGAGCGAAGACTACGTCGAGCGGGACTTGATGCTGATCAAGATTCAAGCACCCGCGGGACTCCGTCCCGAGATTCAGGCCCTGATCCAGATCTTCCGTGGCCGGATCGTCAACGTCAGCCCGGACCAGTTGATGATCGAAATCTCGGGACAGGAAAAGAAGATCGAGGCATTCATCGAGCAGGTCCGGCCGTACGGCATCCGCGAAGTCGCCCGCACGGGACGGATCGCTCTGGTGCGCGGGGACCGGCGCTCGAAGGGGAGCGTGGTGACGACTCCGACCTGCCCACGGGGGTTGCCGTCGACGCGGAGCCCGAGGTGACGGGACATTCCGAGCTCTGAGAAGATGTCTCGAACGGATTTCGTAGGGTGCTCTGTGAGCACCGTTTCTCAGGGCTCTGGCACTTCCGGTGCTCACAGAGCACCCGACGACTGGATAGAGGACACACCGATGCCTGCGAAGATGTATTACGACCAGGATGCCGACCTATCGCTCCTCAAGGGAAAGACCATCGCGGTGATCGGCTACGGCAGCCAGGGCCACGCGCAGGCCCAGAACCTACGAGACTCCGGCTGCGACGTGGTCGTGGGTCAGCGGCCCGGATCGCCGAACCACGCCGCTGCCGTGCGCGACGGGTTCAAGCCGGTCTCCGCCGCCGAGGCCGCCGAGGCCGGCGACCTGGTCAACATCCTGCTGCCGGACGAAGTCCAGGCGGACATCTACACGCGCGAGATCAAGCCGCACCTCCGGTCGGGCGATTTGCTCCTTTGTTCGCACGGCTTCAACATCCACTTCGGGCAGGTCGTCCCGCCTGAGGGCGTCGACTCGCGCACTCGTCGCTCCCAAGGGGCCTGGCCACCTGGTACGGAGCGAGTTCGTCAAGGGCGGCGGCGTCCCTTGCCTGATCGCCACCGCAGAAAACTGCTCGCCCGCCGGCAAGGCCCTGGCACTCGCCTATGCCAAGGGAATCGGCGGCACGCGCGCTGGCGTGCTTCAAACCACTTTCGCTGAGGAGACCGAGACCGACCTCTTCGGCGAACAGGTCGTCCTCTGCGGTGGCGTCAGCGCCCTGGTGAAAATGGCGTTCGAGACCCTGATCGAGGCTGGCTACCAGCCCGAGAGTGCCTATTTCGAGTGCCTGCACGAGCTTAAGCTGATCGTCGACCTGATGTATCAGGGCGGCCTCAACTACATGCGCTACAGCATCTCCAACACCGCCGAGTACGGCGACTACACCCGCGGACCCCGCATCGTCAACGAGCAAACCCGCGCCGAGATGCAGAAGATCCTCAAAGAGATCCAGACCGGCCAGTTCGCCCGCGAATGGATCCTCGAGAACCGCGCCAATCGCCCGGTCTTCAACGCCACCAAGCGGCTCGAGCGCGAACATCCCGTCGAACAGGTCGGCAAGCGGCTTCGCAGCCTGATGCCCTGGATCGACGCCAAGGATGCCTGAGACCCACTCACGCGCGGGCTCCCTCGACTCGTGCTGGGAAAAACGCATGGCATGGGCTAAGATGCATCGGTCGCGAAACCGGAGCCGACCGATCATGACTGGAAAACCCTGCGCTTGCCTTTCCTCGATTGCGTGCGTGATCGCAGCCTTTGTGATGCTGGGACTGAACGGGTTGCGCGCCCAATCGCCATCGGGCGACGTCGAGTTGAAGGCGGCGGCCCGAGCCGAAAAAGTAGGCGGAGCGAGCGAGCGAGGCGTTGCCGGGGATTCGACGGGCAGCCGACCGGCGACCGAACCGCGCCCGGGCGTGGATCGGTCGAGCATCGTCCGTCTGGTGCTTCAGGCCAACCCGATGCTCTGGCCGCTGGTGGCCTGTTCGATCATCACGATGGGCTACGTCCTGGAACGGTCCGTGGCGTTGCGCCGCGAGCGGGTGATCCCTCGGGAATTCGCGGAACGGTTCCTCGAGCGGCTCTCCAGTGGGAAGCTCGACCGAGAGCGTGCTCTGGAGCTCTGCCGGGCCCACGATTCGCCAGCCGCGCGCGTGTTCGCGATGGTGGTCAATGCCTGGGGCCAGCCAGGTGCGACGATCCGCCAGATCCTCAGTTACGACGCCGCGGGCGAGGTTGTCGAGCTGCGGCGAAATCTCCGGGTCCTCGAGCGCCATGGCAACGCTCGGGCCACTGCTCGGCCTGTTGGGGACTGTCGTGGGGATCATCCAGTCGTTCGATGCTCTGGGCGGCCGGGTAGGCCCGGCCCGAGGCGAGGCGCTGGCCCACGGAATCAGCCTGGCCCTGGTCGCCACTGCAATCGGTCTGGTCGTCGCCGTGGTCTCGGTCGCGTTCTATTACGTCTTCCTCAATCGGGTGGACATCTTGATTCGCGAGCTGGATGACCGCGCGCGACAAGTCATCGAGCTGGTTTCCGCCGAAGCCCAACGACTCGTGTCCCAGGATCGACGGCATCTCCCGCTGACACCACCCGAGCCGCACCGTCAGGAGTCCCGGGTGCTCTGAATCTCGAATCCTGAATCTCGAATCGTGAATCCTCAACGGTTCACGGCCGAAGATCGTGGATCGGAAGGACCGCTCCCATGCTTGCCAGCCGGGCACAGGCCGACGAGCTGCCGGTGATCAACATGACGCCGATGGTCGACGTGATCCTCTGCCTGCTCGTCTTCTTCATGGCCGCCACCCGGCTCTACGACTGGGACGAGAACGAGTTTGTGGTCAATGTCCCGGAAGTCGTCGAGGCTGCGCCCTGACGGCGGCCCCAGATGACCTGATGCTCACCGTGGTCCAGCGCGGGGTCGTCGCGGTCGGCGAATCCACTTATGAGCTGGACGGGCTTATTGAGATGCTTCGCGAGGCCAGGGGCCGGTACGTGAATCAGGGTGTCGTGATCCGGGCCGATGCGTCACTCGTCTACCAGGACCTCGCCGACGTGCTCTCGGCTTGTGACGAGGCCGGAATTCGGAATGTGCGCCTCCCTGTCCGCTCTCGCGATGAGAAATCACCCCGGTCATCGGCCCCGTGACCACTCGTTTCTGCTCCCCCTTCGGAATAGGTCCTCTTGGAGCGTAGAATGGAATTGATCCAGAAGCTCTTCGATACGTTGATCCACTTCAGCCCCGAGAAAATCAACGAGTTCGTCCTGGCCGTGGGGCCGGGATTCTCTTACGCGGCCCTCTTCCTGATCATCTTCGCCGAGACCGGTCTGGTCGTCACTCCGTTCTTGCCGGGCGATTCGCTGCTCTTCGCCGTCGGCGCCGTGACGGCACATCCCAGTTCGCCGATCCAGTTGACGTGGGTGACCTTGCTTCTGATCGTGGCCGCGGTCCTGGGCGATGCGATCAATTACAGCATCGGCTACCACGTCGGCCCCCACGTCTTCACACGGGAGGACTCACGGCTCCTGAACAAGAAGCATTTACTGCGAGCCCACGAATTCTACGAGAAATATGGCGGCCTCACCATCATCCTGGCGCGGTTCATCCCGATTATCCGTACCTTCGCCCCATTCGTCGCGGGAATCGGCAAGATGAACTACTTCCGATTCGCGATCTATAACGTGACAGGCGGAGCAGTCTGGGTCGTCTTGTTCCTGGGCGCCGGTTGGTGGTTCGGGGGGAAGGAAGTGGTTCAAAAGAACTTCCACCTGGTCGTTTTCGTGATCATCGGGATCTCGGTCGTGCCCCCCATCATCGAGGCCGTTCGCCTGCGACTCCACCGCACGAGTTCCTCGAATCCAGAGATCTGATCGGCATCAAGGAAGGATCCGGCTTGGAACTGGAGTATCCGGGAAGCGGCATTTCCAGGGCGGGCAGAGGAGCTAACTTTCCTTGACGTCAAGAGCTTTTTGAAGGGCATCCAGGGAGACCGCATCGAAGCTGCCGCCCAGGAGGGCCGAGAGCTGAAGTCCGACCAGGACTTCGCTGGAGCCCGTCCCATCCGTGATCATGCTGAGGTAAGGCTCGGCCCCGACCAGCACAGCCCGCGGTTTACCGTGGACTGTCAGGACATATCGAACACTATCGTTCTCCAGGTCTCTGAGGATTCCGGGCAGATTCTGGTGTAACTCTCGACTGCCGATGATCCGGACAGGAGACTCCGAGGTCTTTTCCGCCATGAACGATGGCCTCCTCCGGCGGTGTGGCAGTGGCATTCGCGAGGACCGATCGATACGCCTCATTGTCACCCGCGGCGCAAGCTTCAACGCGACCGCTCTTGAGCGTGACCCTGAAACGATCGGACGGAGAACACAGTTGTGGTATTCCAAATACCGACCACCATCCTGTACCGTCATCACAGATGGAAGCCTCGGTGAGACTTCACCGATGAATCCCGATCGAGAAGCCGTCTTTTCCAAGAGTTTGGCATTCTGACGTGCTTGCCGCCATCGCGGTCACGCTATTCTACAAGCGAGAGGCTCGATTGCAAGAGACCGTGTCCCGGGTCACACTCTGGGTCCACAAACCGGCTTATCCATCATAACGCAATGCAGGATGGCATTCGCCTCGATGATTCGAAAAACAGCACCCTCGCGGATCACATGGATTTCGGAGTCACTCATTCGTGACCTCAGGGTCAGGGCAGGTCGTGACGAATTCCGGGTCGTCAGGGGATCTAACAGTTCTCAGCGTCGAATCGGCGGGATTGGTTCCGCACGTCTGCGGTCGGCGCGATCTTTTTCCGATCCTCGTGCCCACGTCGACCGCACTGGTTTCCATCAGCCACTCGACAGGCTCGATCGCGAACGGGTGGTCATGGCGAAGATCGACTCATGACCGATAATGCGTACAGGCTCCAGGTACCCGCGCCGGGCCCCAACATCGCGCAATCCGGCCCAGCTCGGGCTTCAATGCAAGCGCCTGCCCAAGATGATGATACATGCCCAGGCAACCGGCCAGCTCGCCAGGAGACCGACTCCCGCGAAATGCGTCCAGATGGACGTCGATCGTTCGGGCGGTGCCTTGGGCCCCAACAGGCGGAGTACGATTGCCACGAGGATGGGGACGAGGCCGAAGAGCAGCACGTCGTTCAGCCGAAATCCGTGCAGGCGTGCGGGGATGACGAAGAGCCCCAGGACGATCCAGTAGATGCCCACAAACAGCCAGGCCCACTCGGCCCAGGTGAGCGAGTCGGCCGGCGGTGATTCCGGAGTGGGCCGTCGACGAGCGGCTCGGCGCCGGATCAGGATCATTGGCCCACTCAAAGCCAACCCGAGCCAAAGGTAGAGTCCCAATGCCGGCGGGCCAAGGCTGGTAGACAGTCCGTTTGCCGGCCAGAAGGCGCGGAAGAACAGCGCCGCCATCCCGTAGCCGATCACCACGGCCAGGATGTCCTGGAGCTGGAACCGGGGTTGGGGTTGAGGAGCCGGCTCGATGGTTCTGAGGGTCATGACTCGCCTCGATGAGCCGCCGGGAGAGCAGATGCTCCGGTCTTTCGTCCGGGTGAGGGCGTCAGCTCAGCACAACCATCCCCAACCCACATTGGATTGGCCAGGCAATGGCCAGGATCAGACCGACGCGGTTGGTCCATGGGGCCGCCTCGACGCGAGCGGCCTGGTCCGGGGGAACCATAACCCAGGTGCTCCAGATCACGCTCGAGCGCGATCAAACAGGTGAGGGCTAGACCGACGCTCAACGTCATGGTGAACAAGGAGTTCTGACGCGGCTCGCTCCCAGGAGCCCCCGATTGCAGAACGGCCGTCACCAGCCAGGGCAGGCCCAGCAACGCCCAGAGCCGATCACCAATCTTCGGATAATCCGGCAGACGGCGGCCAAACCGACGTGCCAGGAACAGGAACGGCCCCGCGGCGGTCACGCCCACCCAGGCGAAGGTCAGCCAGATCATGATCCACCCCGCCCCAGTGAGGTCGCTTCGCATCACCCTCAGTGTGTGGATCGACGCGATCGCCGAACCCATCACCAGGGCCGCGCCGTCGAGGACGCTGAATCCGCCCCCGGTATCGATTCGTTCCATGCGAGCGTGCCCTCGTGAGTGCTCTCGTCCGGATCTCACCGCCGCGGCGCGGCCCGGATCTCGTCATTCTAGGCCAGGCGATCAAGTTTTCACCACGGGATCCGATCCCCTCGATTTGCCGGCGCCCGGTTGTCGATCGTATAATAAACTGAATCCGAATCTTCTCCTGGTCTCGAGCGGTCGTGGACGTCGGCACAGAATGGCGCTGGCGATGGGTGATCGAGCGGTCCTCATCCCGGTAGACCTGTATCATTCATACCCTCCGCCGACTGGTCCGCGACTAGACCCTAACGGGTGGAATATCGCGATGGCACTCCCCAAGGTCGTGATCGTGGGCCGACCCAACGTCGGCAAGTCTTCGCTGTTCAACTGGCTGGCGGGTCGAAAGATCGCCATTGTGGACGACATGGCCGGGGTCACCCGCGACCGAGTTGGAGCGCTGGTGCAACTCGGAGATGACACGGATCCGCGGTTCATCGAGCTGATCGACACTGGCGGGATCGGCATGGTCAACCGCGACGACCTCAGCGAGGATGTCGAGCGCCAGATCGACACCGCCATGGGCGAAGCCGATCTGATCCTCTTCGCCGTCGACATCCGCGACGAGCTGATGCCGCTGGATGAGGAGGTGGCCCATCGCCTCCGCTATCTCAAGACACCCGTGATCCTGGTGATGAACAAGGCCGACTACCCCGGCCTGGACCATCGCGGCGCCGAGTTCTACAAGCTGGGCCGGGGCAAGCCAATCGCCGTCTCGGCCCAGCAGAATCGCAACAAGAAGCAGTTATTGCAGTGGATCGAAGAGATGCTGCCGCCGCCCGACGCGACCCGACCGGCCGATAGCGAGATGAAGATCGCCGTGGTCGGCCGGCCCAATACCGGCAAGTCGACCCTGATCAACACCCTGGCGCGGACCGAGCGAATGATCGTGTCCGAGCGGCCCGGCACCACCCGCGACTCGGTCGACGTCCGCTTCGAGCTCGACGGGGTGCCGTTCCTGGCCATCGACACGGCTGGCGTCAAGCGCAAGGCACGGATCCGCGACAGCCTCGACTTCTACTCGATCCACCGCGCCGAACGCTCGATCCGCCGGGCCGACGTCGTCCTGATGTTCCTCGACCCCACTCAGGGGATCACCAAGCTCGACAAGCAACTGGCTGATTATGTCGCCCAGCAATACAAGCCCTGCATCTTCACGATCAACAAGTGGGACACCATGCTGGGCGTTCCCTCCGACCCGTCGCAGGGAGCTACCAGCCGGTTCGCCTACCTCGTCCAGCACTCGTTTCGCACCATGACCTACATGCCGATGGCGTTCATCACCGCCAAGACCGGCAAGAACGTGAAAGCCCTGTTGAACCTCTCGCAGTCGCTGTACAAGCAATCGCTCAAGCGAGTGAGTACCGGGACGCTCAACCGGGTCTTGCGCGAGGCCGTCGAGGCCCATCCACCCGCCTCCCGTGAGAATCGCACCCCGCGGATCTACTACGCGACCCAGGTTGAACGTGGCGCCGCCGACGATCGTGCTGTTCGTCAATAGTACCCGGCTGTTCGACCAGACCTACCAGCGCTATCTCCTCAATATCTTTCGCCAGAAGCTCCCGTTCCGCGATATCCCGATCAAGCTCTACATGCGCTCCCGCAAGCAAGTCGAGCCGGGGAGTCGCTCGTCGTCGGACGGGCTCGATCAGGCCCACGAGTTCGTCGATACGGACCAGATCGGAATCACGGCCGAACGGCGCGTTCCCGCACACGCCGGCGGAGCAGATCCCTCCCTTCGGTTCATCAACCACGAGGTCAACGAGTTGCTGGCCGACCTGGACGTCTGATTTCGGTGTTCCGCCTTGGCTCGTGACTCGTTCAATCGAAGAACGACTCATCCGAGTTGGCCGTGGAGTCGCGCGCCAAAGCCTTGTAAGATCGGAGGAGTCGGGTGGAAATCGACGAACATCAGGAATTGGGGCGGGCGGATCGTGAGCGACCGTCCCGATCGGGAGAATTCGACCATGCAACGACTCTCGAGACGTGACCTGCTCCACCAAGCCGCCCTGACGCTGACCGCCGGAGGCGTCGTCGTGGCGGCCGGTCAACCCGCGCGGGCGGTTCCGCCCATCGGCCGGACCCGTCCCAGCCATCTCAAGCTCAGCATCGCCGCGTATTCCTATCGACAGTATCTCACGGGGAAGCCGCCCAAGACTCGACCTGTTCGACTTCGTCAACCTGGCCGCCGACATGGCCCTCGACGGCGTCGAGCCCACGTCGTACTACTTCCCGCCCGAGGTCACGTCCGATTACTTGAATCGGCTCAAGCTCCACGCGTTCAAGCTGGGACTGGACATCTCCGGCACGGCGGTCGGCAACAATTTCTGCCTCCCGCCCGGCCCGCGACGCGACGAACAGATCGAGCTGGTCCGGCGATGGATTGACCGAGCCGCCGAGCTCGACGCACCGGTCATCCGGATCTTCGCCGGCAACGTCCCCAGGGGGGCGTCCGAGGAACAGGCCGCCGGCTGGGCCATCGAGGGGATCAACGCCGTCCTGCCCCACGCCGCCGAGAAGGGGATCGTCCTGGCGCTGGAGAATCACGGCGGGATCACCGGCACTCCCGATCAAATCCTCAAGCTGGTCAAAGCCATCGACGCGCCCAACTTCGGCGTGAACCTGGATACCGGCAACTTCCACGGCAGCGACCAGTACGACCAGTTCGCGAAACTGGCCCCCTACGCCTTCAACGTTCAGGTCAAGACCGAGCTCCATAGCACAGGCCCGCGCCGTACCGAAGAGGCCGACCTCGCCCGAGTCATCGGCGTCCTGCGCGAAGCCCGCTACTCGGGCTACGTGGTCCTCGAATATGAGGCCGCCGAGGACCCGATGAAGGCGATCCCCAAGTATATCAAGACGATGCGACAATTGATCACTTGATGACAGTCGAACGTGATTCGAAAGGGAGAGGCTCATGTCGTGATCGAGTTCGTTGTGATCGCCTCGACGCCTATCTGGGCGAGCCGCGACGAGGCGAACTCGATGAGCTTTGGCTCGTGGATTTCCTTTGCAATTTCCAGTGAGGCTTCGAAGGACTGGATCGCCCGATCGAGGCTTCCCATCTGGAATAGCACTTCCCCGAGGTTCGATAAAGCCACTCCTTCCGAGAATCGGTCGCCGATCTCGCGAGCGATAGCAAGGTATCGTTCATAGCTGTCGGCCGCTTGTGGCAGTTGACCGAGGTTACGATAAGCAGTCCCCAGGTTTCCCAGGGCAGCTCCTTCGAAATCGAGTGGCGCGGATCTCCCGAGCAATCTCCAGGGCTTTCTCATAGTGAGATATCGCTTTATCGACCTGTCTCAATGCAGCATAGGCATTCCCGAGTCCCAAGAGGCTGACGACCTCACCTTGGCGATCGCCGAGTTGGCGATCGATCGCCAACGCCTGCTCGTAATACGGTATGGCCCGCTCGGTCTGCCCTAGGAGGCCGTAGGCATTTCCCAGATTGCTCAGGACGGCGGCCTCGTTCCGCCGATCGCCGAGCTCTCGCGCGATGGCCAGCGCCTGTTCCCCGCAAGAAACGGCCCGCTTCGCCTGGCCCATGGCTTCGTAGGTTTGAGCCAGGTCGTGCAAGGCGGTTCCCTCACCCGCACGATCGCCGATTGCGCGAAAGTGGTCCAGAGCCTCCTCGTAATTCGCGATGGCTTCTCGAAGCTGGCTTGAAAGACGGTGTGTCCTTCCCACCTCCAGAAACAATCGCGCCCGCCGCGCCTTGTTCCCCGCCGTCTCGCGATCCTCAGCGTTTTCCAGAACGCGAATCAAGTCTCGGAGCATCGCGATTCGCTCGCCCGTCGCTTGGGGCGGACGTCGGTCACCGATGTCAGCAGGCGTCGTAATCAAGTGGATCTTGGCTCCGGGCGGACCTGTGAACTCAAAAATCCCCGTTCGCCAATGCCAGAGGTCAGGGGCGGCGTGAGCGAAAGCCCTGGAACCCCAGGAATTCAGCCAGATTACGAGCGGGACCGGGCAGAGCCGAGGGAACGCATCGCGTTGCATGTTGGCGTTGCCCAGCAGGGGACCGCCGACAAAGATTTCCAGTGGTCCCTTGGTATGAAAGTCGATCGTCGCTTCCAGGCCGGTGACCATCACGGCCGAGTGTTTCCCGTCGGGCGCAGGATTGGCCTGGAGGTGGGCTTGGAGTCGGCGGAGGAGGAGTTCTTCCTGCGACGACCGACTCAGGTCGAGCCTGGTCAGATGAACCGGACGGTCCGCGACGGCGTCTCCCACGTCTCTCAGGAATCTCTCGCGGGTTTCGGGGACATCGTAGACGGCCAGACCGAGGCGGAATCCCGGAGCCTCCTCGAGGAACAGTTCCAGTTTACGGAGGTTTCGCGCAGTTCTCCTCATCCGCGCGCTTCAGGGATTTCGGTCGGGCCTTGGGCATTTTGGAGTGCCTTCTGAAATGCCTTGATATTCTGGATCAAAGGATGGACGTCATACCAATTCTGACCGCCATCGTATTCCAGGACCGAACCATTGAGAAGCAATTCGCTGAAGAACCTGCGGTACGCTTCGACCTTTTCGGGATCGACATCGTCAACGGTGCTGAACGGGTCCTGCTTCGTCAGGTAGACTCGCGCGAGCAGGGGATAATAAACACCTCCGGGGATGAGCATGCGCGAATTCCTGCTGGAGGTCCCTCGCCGCCTGCATCACGCTCGCCTTGTCGATCTTCGACTTGCTTCCTGCCAGCGCCACTCGGCTTGCAGACTGAACCAACCGCATCAAGTCCCGTACGCTGCCCCCCGAGAGTTTCGCAAGTTCATCCGCCACCTTTCGTGATTGAAAGACGGCATCGATCTCCGCTCGATGCTGAATGAGCGTCACCATGACCTCAATCCCGCGCGTAAAGCGTTTGTTGCCTGGAGTGCGGACCCTAACCATCGGAAAAGTGAAGTTCTGTTCGAACACCATGGAGATCCGATTCGGCGCAACGACGGTGGCGATGGGCACCGTGTAGACCACATGGGCCCTTGGTTCCTTGAGAAAATCGCCGTTGCGGAAAAAGAGCGGCTCGATGGCTTCCGGCTCGAGCCGATCGAGGTTATCGACGACGACAAGGAGGTTCGAAGGACGACCCGCTTCCTTCAAGACTCGGCGGGCGTCGTCCAGGAGGAGATTGACGCGGTTGACGAGTTCCCTGGAGCGGTTTTGGAGTCGGAGCCGGATTTCCTTGCGGTGCTCGACGCTGCCCTGGAGTATCGATGTCAGTCGAGCGAATATCCTCAAGCTTAGCCACCACGGGAGCCCAGTCTTGCCCTCGGCCGATGCTTCTGTCTCGAGGGCAGCTTGCTCCTTGACCCATTCCTCCTGATGTAGGGAGACCTCGCCGAACCAGTTCGCGACGGCGTCAACGAGCTTGGTCTCCAATGGCATCTTTTCGCTCACGAACTTGCCTACCAGTTCTTCCACCAGCCACAAGAAAAGGTAAGTGTAATCGTAGTCGCGCCGGAAGTTGTCTTCGGCGTACAGGTGCAACGACGTGAACCGATCCTTCAATTCGTGCTCAAGGCGAAGCAACTCGGTCGACTTCCCACCGCCACGGTGGCCTGTGAGCGCAATCTTCGCAAACCGGTTGTCTCGTTCATCGTACTCGAGGAGGCAACGGCGAAGATGGTTGAGCTGGTCGGAGCCACGACCCGCTGTAATATTTACGTATCGTGGATCACCGGCCTCGAGCGGTTGGGCGTCGAAGGCCACAGCCACTTCACTCAACCGGGTTGCAGGATGGAACTCGTGCATGACAGCTCGCACCGAGACCTTGGATGGAATCGACGGTCCACTTACGATTATAGCCAAGTCGCAAGAGAAGAAATGCACTTGTCTTTACTTGCCACTCGCGAGGCTTCCCCGCCACTTCCGTCATTGACTACGAGGAGTGACACCAACCTTGGGGCAGAATCCGGCGAGGGTGCAGATATCACACTTGGGCCGCCGCGCCAGGCAGACCTTCCGCCCATGATGGATCAGGCGGTGACTCAGGTCCACCCACTCCGACCTGGGGATTACTTTCATCAGATCGCGCTCGATCTGCTCGGGCGTCTTGGCAGTCGTCAGGCCCAGGCGACGCGTCAGCCGCTTGACATGGGTGTCCACCACGATACCCTCGGCCACGCCGAAGGCCGTGCCCAGGACGACGTTGGCCGTCTTCCGGCCGACGCCGCTCAGGGCCGTCAAGGACCCCAGGTCCACCGGGATCTGGCCCCCGTGCCGCTCGACGACCTGCTTCGCCATCGCCAGGAGGCTGCGGGTCTTGGCCCGGAAGAACCCGGTCGAATGGATCAGGCCCTCCAGCTCCGACGAATCGGCCTTCGCCAGCCGGGAGGGATCCGGGTATCGACGGAACAGCGCGGGCGTGACCTGATTGACCCGCACATCGGTGCACTGTGCTGACAGAATGGTCGCGACCAGGAGCTGATACGGGTCGGAGTGGACGAGGGCGCATACCGCGTCGGGATAGGCGCTCCTGAGCGCGTCCAGGACTCGTCGGGCCTGGCTCTTGGGCTTGACCGCGGCGCGTCGAGGCGGGGACATGGTTTCTCCTCTCCTCCTGGGATGGTTCCCGTCGGGGCGCCCGAGCCCCTCGTCCGGCTTGCCTCAGCCGTTCCAGCGCGGCTCCGGCTTGCCGATAACCCGATCGAAACTACAATGAGACCGGCGAGCGGACGATCACAGCAATAGCCGAACTCACTCTCGCCGCGATTGCTATTCTCCGCGACGTCCGCCTTGTGATGTCAAGCGCATTGACGGACCTCCACGCCTCGTGTCAACCCCGACGCGTCGATGGCAAATCGTGGACGAAATGATGGACGATCCGATGGAATTGCCTGGTTCCTCGACGCTGTGCCGGCTGTTCCCGCTGCCGAACCTCGTCCTCTTCCCCCACGCGATCCTTCCTTTGCACGTCTTCGAGCCCCGCTACCGCCAGATGACCGAAGATGCGCTGGCCGGCGATCAACAGGTGACCATTGTCCAGATCCGGCCGATGGCACCGGGTACTCAATGGATCGAACCGACGCCGATCATGGAAGTCGGCTGCCTCGGCAGGGTCGTCCAGCACGAGCGTCTCGCCGACGGACGATTCCATCTGCTGCTTCTCGGCTGCAAGCGGGTCCGCCTGGTCCGGGAACTCCCGAGCCCTAAGCTCTATCGCATCGCGGAGGCGACGATCCTCGAAGACCAGGAGCTCGAGGAGAACCTGGACGCGCACCGCGAGGTGTTGCTGCGCCTGTTCCTCCAGGTCTTCCAGCAGAACCATGATCTCGATCCCGACCTCTCGCGGATGCTGAACTCGGACATACCGCTGGGCGTCCTGAGCGACATCATCGCGACATGCGCTTGACCTCCCTGCGTCCCTCAAGCAATCTCTGCTCGACGAGACCCGCGTGGATCATCGCATCCGCACGCTCAGGACCGTGCTCCGGGAGTCGCTCTCGCAGTCGGTGCCCTCTCGCCGCTTTCCCCCGCCCTTCAGTCTCAATTGAGCGGGCGAGTCGACCGCTTGATTTCTCCGCGACGGCGCCATAAAATGAAACCGACTTTTTCCAGAAGTCGAAGATTGATCGATGGTTACAACAGGCGGCCCACGATGCCTTCCAACGGTTCCCTTCACGGCTGTGGCGATGACGACGACGATCGGACCGGCGCGGCGCGCGCGAGTCGCGGCCGAAGATCGACCTGGACCGGATCCAACGCGCCGTGCGCGAGATCCTTCTGGCTGTCGGCGAAGATCCCGACCGCGAGGGACTGCGGGAGACTCCCGATCGCGTCGCCCGGATGTACGCCGAGGTCTTCCAGGGCCTGCACCAGGATCCGCGAGTCCATCTTCGTAAGCTGTTCACCCAGAAATGCGATGAGATCCTCCTGATCCGGGACATCCGGCTGGTCAGCTTCTGCGAACACCATCTCCTCCCGGTGATCGGCCAGGCCCACGTCGCCTACATCCCCAACGGGAAAGTCATCGGGCTGTCCAAGATCCCGCGCGTCGTGGACGTGCTCGCCAAGCGCCCCCAGATGCAGGAACGCCTGACGGAAGACCTGGCGGACCTCTTGATGAAGGAGCTCGACGCCAAGGGTGTTGCCGTCGTGATTGAAGGGACCCATAGCTGCATGACGATCCGAGGTGTCAACAAGCCTGACAGCTCGTTCGTCACCAGCGCCATGAGGGGCGTCTTCAGGGAACGGCTGGCCACCCGGACCGAGGTGATGTCGCTCATCTTCGGGTCGCGGAGTTGACCGACCCGTCGGCTCCTGGGAGTTGAGACCCGGTTCACCAGTTCCGAGTGCAGGCAACCCCGGCCGCAGGGCCGGGGTTGGTGATTCCTGGCGAACGACTGCACGGACCCGATGGATCAGGGCGCACCGCCCGCAGAAGCTCCGGCACCTGCGGGTTTCTTCTTGAGCAGTTTGGAAATCATGGTATCGAGCTGGTCGCGTGCCTCGACCGAGAAGAGTGTCCCGTCAGGGGCGACGACGAACATCGCCGGGATTCCGGTGATCCCCCATCCCTGAGAGAACTCGCTTTCCCAGCCGTTGCCCTGATAGTACTGCGGCCAGGGAATCTCGTGATCCTTGACGAACTTCTTGAGGCGATCGAGCCCGCCTTCGTCCTTCGGTCGATCCAGACTGATGCCGATGAATTCGACCCCACGGTTGTGATACTGGGTGTAAATCTCTTTCATGCGGGGCATTTCGGCCACGCACGGGCCGCACCAGGTGGCCCAGAAGTCGACGACGACCACTTTGCCCCTGAGGTTCTTCATCGACACGGCCGACCCGGTGATGGCATCCGTGAACTCGAGCTCGAAGGGCTTGCCGATCGCCTCCTTCTGACGGCGCGTTCCCTGAATCATTCCGGCGAATTTCGAGTCGGGAAACTCCCGGAGGAGCCGCTCTTCGGTCGCGGTCTTGGCCTTCTCGTCTTGAGCGAGCATCATCGTAATGTAGAGGAGCTCAGCGCCTCGCGAATCCTTGGGAGCCAGCTTGATAAACGCGTCGAGAGCGGCGAGGTCCGATTTCCCGGTGGTCCGCGCTTTCAGGACTCCCGACACCGCCTGGGCAAACGTGGCTTCCAGTCGGAGCTGCGGATTCTTGGCGTGTTCGAGCACCGCCTTGATATCCTTTTCCCGCGCCGCGCTTCCGGGGCCCGCCGGTGGCATACGAAGCCAACGCTCGGCCATCAGGGACGGCAGCTTGGCATGGTCCGGATCGGTCTGGTACAACTCCATGATGAGGGAATCGCGTCTGGCGGAAACCTCCTTCATTTCCTTTTGAAGTTGCCGCACGTAAGTCGGGTCTGAAGTCTTGGACCTGTTGACCACAGGCATCTTCGACGCATCGAGGGCCTTCAGGATTTCGTCGGCCGAGCGTTCCGCTCCTCGAGCCGGACCCGCCAAGGCGACCCAGCCAGCCACAATCGCCACGGAACACGTGACCCTGATCATCTTTCCCATAGGAGACCCCCAGTTTTCGGATGCGTGGTACCTGTTGTTCGAGCGAGAACCATCGTGGAAATATGGTACTGCCACTTGCCGGATTCCGCCAGTGATTCGTTGGCCAAGTCTCAAAAGGCGAACCACTTGAGGGATTCCAGGGGACAGTCGCGGCTTACAGTCCCGGGTGAATCGTGTTGTCCCGCGACGGGTGATCGTATCATGATCGAGGAACCAAAGGGAACCGGTCGCCATTCGCGACCGATCCCAGGAACCGGATGGCTTCGGTCGGCGGCGGTCTCCAGAACGGCCCCAGCTCCCCGAGTCAGGCTGACAGAAACGGAACAATAGGGTCTCGCGATGCTTTCTGTACCTTTACTGGCTGACTGCTTGGTCCGCTTAGCGTTCGGGTTGATCCTGACGTTGCTCCTGACCTCCTCGCGCGCGGTCCCGATCCGGTTCTTCCGGATCCAAAACCAGGTGATCCTGGGAACTCTGGTCCTCGCTGCGCTGGAACAAGCGCGATCGAGCCGTCCGTCGCTCCCCCTCGGACTCATCATCGCGGCCGTGATCCTGTCCTATCTGTCCACGGTTTCGTGGGGACTCGGCTTGCCGCAGGTCGGAATCACCACGGGCGTCCTCGCCGCGGCGACCACCACAGCATGGATGGTCGATGCCTCCCGATCCACGCATTCCGTCTTGTGGACGCTCAATGCCTTGAGCCGGATCAGCTCGGGCTGGCTGATGGGCGCGACGCTCACGGCCATGCTCCTGGGCCACTATTATCTGATCGCGCCCTCGATGACGACCGAGCCCTTGAAACGATCGCTCAACGTGATCGTGGTGGGACTCGTCGCGCGTTGTCTGCTCGCAGGGATCGCGGTCTGGGTGACGCACGCCGGGCGGCTGGGCTCCGGATTCCCCGATCGGCCGCCGGATGCGACCTTTCTGGCCATGCGCTGGGGGATGGGATTCGCCGGTGTCGCCGTGTCTGTCTACCTGGCCCGCCGCACGGCCGAGATCCGTTCGACTCAATCGGCGACCGGAATCCTCTACATCACGACGATCTTCGTGCTGTTCGGAGAGCTCGCGTCGCTGGTGGGTGCCGGGCCCGGTATCATTTGTTGAGACCGGACACGTGTGGCAGGGGTTACGCGACGCCTTCGAGAAATACCTACCCCTGTGAGCCCCCGAGAGGGCCATTTCCGAGTGGGCCCCCCTTGGGGGCTTCGAGGTCCAACCGACGCGCGACACGACCTTCATGGCGGGATACCGCCTTCTCGGACGCTGACACTCGGGATGTCATGCCCATGAAGCGTTCGAACGACACACGCCAGATCTCTCGATTCTCTTCGGACTATCATGGATGCGGATTAACAAGAAATTTTTGGGTTTTTTTTATGGAAATCGCCATCTTGTTCCACATAACATGAGCCCTCAGCGGAAACCGTGTTCACCAGCATCCCGTTTCAGCCAGGCGAGGAAGCACGATGGCTGTCATCGTAACCGAACAAACGTTGAAGGCGAATGAGTTCGACAAGGGAGCAGGGGGAGCTTGGTACTATGGGACCGAGAAGTCCCATATTCACCTCATATACGAGTGGCGCGGGACCGATCCGAGTCAATGCCGTTTCGATCAAGATTGATGATCGCGGCCTCGGAAATCTTCGAGTGTTGCCGAGCGGCAAATTTGACATCACCACCGGCGCCGACAGATGGGGACCAGGGAAGATTCCCTTCCAACAGGCGCTTTTCAAAACAGGAATTGGTGCCGAGGCGTCGTAAAACAACGGGCTCTCCGTACTGAGGGTTCCATCGGAGAACTTGAGTATGGCAGGTAAAGTCTACATCGCCAACGTCGGCCCGTCATCGACCTCCTACGTGCTCAACCACGCTCAGATCGGGACGCCGGGGCGACCGTGGGATTCAAAGACCTACACGCCGTATTTCGTGTTCGTCAACCGGACGAGGTATCCGGAGGGGGGTAAGTTCGGCCTCGGTTTGAACGACTTCTCCGTTGACTTCAAAGACACGATCCCTCCCGAAAAGCCAGTGACATGCTATCGAATCCAGATTCCGCAGGAGTCGTCGCTCCTCGACGACTTCATCCTTTACGTCTTCAGGAACTGCGTGCTCCTGATGACGAAGCGCGGCGTTCTGCTCCCGCCGAATCCGGAGATCCGCTGTGATGTGAGCGGCGGGTAATCATCACCGGACCTTGTTGCGTTTCGGGCTGTCCACCTTGACCAAGAACCGGAGGTGCCTCATGGCACAATCAGTGATCGTCTTCAACAGCTACAACGAGCCCATCACCGACATGTTGGTCCTCAAGAGGGTGGCGGGGAACATCGCCGGATGGTCGGAGGGCCCCGCTCCCCCGAAGTATACACCAAATGCCCTCATCGTCCCGCGCTCGAGGTTCCCGGTTGATCCGCCGGGAAAGGTCGCATTTGCATACGGCAACAACCCCATGGCCTTCCCGTGGAGCAGTCGCACGGGGGAAACCATAGTCTACATCGATCCGAGCATCAGCCTCCTCGACGATTTGATCCTCTATCTGACACAGAACCGAGCCATCCTCCTCAGCGCTCGCGGTGTTGTGCTCCAGGAATTCGATGTCATCTCCACGATGACGGCGGAGCAGATGGAAGCAGCGGAGAAACACGGTCACTAGTGCCTGATGTCCGAGTTCTGGGATCGAGAATCCCTCGCCTTCAGGCGACCACTTCCAGTACATGGGAATCGGCTCAGCGTTCAGGGACTGCCCCGACGCTCGTCGATCATCATGAGAACTGGGGCGACCGCCTCCGCGTCTTGTCCGTTCCGTCTGCGGTCGGGCTTTCCGCCGACTGCCGAACCCACCGGCTTCCAGCCGGTGGTGGTTCCGTTTCGCGGTTTTCGGGAGCCAGGCGATCGCTCAGCATGCCGCAACGTCTCGATCATGGCATAACGCGCGTCTCTGGTGCGCTGGAGGATCATGGCGGCCGGAGGCCTGAATGCCAGATCCAAACTTCGAGCTGGGAATGCCCGATTTGATCTTCGAGCTGGGCCGGCAGGAACAAGGGTTCGCGCTCTACACGGCTCAGACCGCCGGGCGCCGGGAGCCCCGGCATTCCTCTCCTTCCTGATGCTGCCAGGCGGTGAGGAAACGCCCCCTCCCACACTGGGGTTTCTCGACGCCTGGAAGCAGCCGGGCGTCTTCCTCTTCTCGTTGCAGCCACTGACGGGAACCCCGTCCACACTCGCGCAGCACCTCGGTTTGACGCCACCCCACGACACGACACACGGTATCGCTTGGATCACCTTGGAATCCATCGCGTCTCTTACGTTTACGATTGTCCGGCTGCTGTGGATGTCGGAGAAGATCGGGCAAGTCGGTCCTTCCGACGGTGTGCTGCCATTCGGAAACATCCAACTTCTTTTGCCATCGCAGACGACGGTCGGTTTCACACCATCTCCGCCGGCTGCGGTATTCACCGGCAGCGGCATCCATTTGCAGCGAAATGACGGCCAAGGGACGCCGGTTCAGCCGGATGACTTTCAAGTGATCCTGTCGTTTGATCCGTCGTCTCCAGGCGGCTACACCTTCACTGCGAATTGGGATACCCTACAATCTGTTCGGGCTCTTTGCCGATGACCCGTTGGTGGAGGGACGACCGGGCGGTGAGCTCCGGTATTTCCACGCGCCGCAGGGAACGTCCGGTTACACGCAACTCCGCTACCCGGTACTCCCAGCGTATCCGTCCGAGGTCTGGCCCCCCGCAATCGGATTCGACTGTGAGATGGCGCCTCTCGCCCCCTTTGACGGCACTCGCACGCGTTTCGTCTTTCAGCAACCAGAAGACGTGAGCCGCTTGGCCTCGCCCGTTCGGGCGCACGGTCTCCGGGGATCCGATCACGCTCACTCCTCTTGTCGAAGTGGGTGGCCCGTCGCGCGGGTCTTTATCCAGCCGCTCGCCCCGGCCCCGGTCCTGGCGGCCCTGCTGCGTACCTCGCGCCGCTGGGACCGTTCAAGCTCACCTTGCCCGGCGGCTCGGCCAAAATGATGTGCGGCCTCGCTGGCATCGAATTCCTGAGCGTGGTCAACGGTGACGTCCTCGAGTTCGTACCCAGCCAGCCCGCATTCTCCGCGTCGTTCACTCCAACCTCGGGTGTGCGCGCGTCCGGCCCCGAGCTACCGACTCTTGATGCCACGTTCAACACCTCGTGGGTTCGGTTCCAGCCCAGTGGCCACAATGCCTTGCCCAGTTATTACGCGCAGCCGAACGCTTCGGTGAGCTACGGTCGCGGCACGTTGCCGCAGAAGACGAATTATCCGGCGGCGGTGTCGTCGTTCGTTTCCAGCCTCGCGCCTTCTGTGGAAAATGGACCTCCGCCGGTGTTTCCCCTGGTACCCTATGGTGACGTATTCGCGCTGGCCGACGGAACTCCACAAGACGGGACCGCGCTGACGGCTTTCGAGAAACAGGTACTCGTCACGGTACGCGGCGGCCGGATCCGCGGAGCCGCGCCCTCCGAACCGGTGTTTACCAGCGAATCCGGCACGCCCTTGTCCGGAACTCGAGCCGCCACCCCCCAAGGGCTGCTCGTGCAACTCAACGACACACCGAAACCGGCAATCGGAAGGAGCGGCGTCGCTGGTCCACCCGCCGGAACCTGGAAGTCGCTGATCCTGGCGCGGAGCGGCGAACAGCACCTCTCCTTCGAGGCCGACTCCACAGGCGTCGTTGACGCAAAGCTCGCAAGTGCCCTCATGCGCGAGCAACTCTTTCTGGTGCTGAATGATTGGTCACACTTCCCCAACATCCAGCGACGGCTCACCGTCGAGGGCTTTAACTTCGAGGTCGCTCCTGACCCAAACGACCCCGACGCACGGTCCACGGTGCTGGTCTTCAAGTACTCCACCACGCTCAGCCTCGCCCAATTGATCGACGCGACCGAGTATTGGGCCGAGAAGGACTACTTCGTCGGCGGCGCTTCGTCCGTCGCCGCTGCTCAGGAAACGCTGAAAAAAGCACTAAAGGCTGCCGATGTTCCGAATCCCGATGTTCCGTTCGTTGACTTCCCCAATGTTCCGAATCCCGATGATGATCCGTTCGTTGACTTCCGCCGCCTCGCGACCGATCCCACGTGGACCGGGTTGATCGCCTTCAATGCGCCGATTAACGGCAACGGAATGCCGACCGATCTCCAGATGCTCTTCGCGGGAATCGACGGACCCCTCAAGGCGCACCATTTCGGCGTGCAGATCAACCGTCTCCACGACAGTACGGATACCACGCCGGTACCGGAGATCACCGAGAGCTCGCTCTTCGGAGTCATCTACTATCAAAAACCACCCACCCGCCTCTCCGCTCCCCGCGCTGTTGAGGCGATCGAGGCCACCGATCCTCCGGACGATTATGCATTCATCGTCGAGGAGCTGGCGATCGCCATCAAGAACTCCTCGATCACTCAATTCCACTGCCAGGTGGGGATGACCATCAACAAGCTCTTCGGCCGAGACGTGATCCTTGATGGGCAGGGCTCCAACGACCCTCCCTCAAATCGCGTCATCGTATCCGGTCAGTATCAAAAGCACGGAGGCGTCGGAACCGTCACGTTCCATGCGTCCCGGAAAGGTCAGTTTCTTTTCAATCCGGATGGCTCGCGGATCAGAGTGCTCAAGTCGTTCCGCGTCAGCGGCGCGTCGCTGGTTCCCGTGGCGTCACATCAGAAAAGTACGAACCCAGACGTCAAGTCAACGGTGTCCTCGCGCTTCACCTTGGCAGGCACGCTCGCGTTCGCGGCCGATCCCTTCCCTGGGGTCGAAGGCCTCGACCTCTATTCCTATGGGACGGACGCCACTCCTGGGCCAGACGCCACTCCGCCGGAGGGGCTGAACCTCTCCGGTCTGTCGTTCGCCATCTCATTCGATCTCAACGCGTCGGGCCAGCGCGTCGGCAAACCGAAGATCGAGCCGGATCTCTCGGCGGTTCTCGCGTCGGACAACCCCAAGGCCCAGCGCACGGAGGCGCTCGTTCGCATGCTGCCTTTAAAGCTCAACGCGATCTTGCATAACCCGAACGGCCTCGACCCGAAGGCGCTGGGCGGAATGGCGGTGAACATTCCTGATCTGATGAGCGTTGTCGTCAAAATCCCGACCGCGAAAGAGGATGAAACGGTAACGAGCCAGGTGGCTTACGTGACCTCGAAGCCGCACTACGCCTTGCAGTTCTCGCTGTCACTGGGCACCCTCGGCGCCCTCGCGGATGTGCACGCGTCTCTCGATGCTGCTCTGATCGTGGCCTGGGGCCCGAGCACTTACACTCCCGAGAACGATGGCGCGGCGCTCTTCATCCAACTCCCTCAGGTGTCGGCGGGGGCGTTCGGATTCAACCTTCAGGGCCTGCTCAAGACGACCTTCGGCGACGCCAATCTCGGGTTGGTGATGGCCAAGTCCGGTCCCGCCTACGTGCTCCTTTTCAACAACGTCGCCCTGAGCGTGCTGGGGATCACTCTCCCGCCCAAGGTGATCACGGATTTCATCCTCTTCGCCGCTGCCAAGAATCCGGCAGGAAGCAACCTGGGGTGGAGCCTGGCCTCCACACAAGCATCATGAAAAGCGCCGATCCGATCGTGAACGCCAAGAGCGTCTCAGCCCTCATGGTCGCTCTGAACGAGGTCTACCATTGGAAACTCCCCGAGTCCTTTCCCGCTCACACTCCACTGGGGGAACTTTGGTCTATCGCCATCACCGTCACGAAGGATCCCAAGACCGGCGTTCTCTACCTCGCAACCGCCACCGAACCCTACGGGGTGTCCGCGAACCTACCTTCCGGGACAGTCTATGCCAAAGTACTCGCCGCGCTGCAATCCACGCTGAGTTCCGTCCCAACTCCCTCCGTTCGAAACCACTCAAGGAGAGCTGTCCATGTCAAAACGAAGACCCGAAGAGCACGCGAGTGTGCCCGCCCCTCTCGTCGCAACCGATGAGCCGACGACCAAGCTCGTCTTCGGCGTGACCTTCAACCTTCACGGCACCCAGGTGCCGATTTCCACAGACGACGTCGCCGATGCCGCGAAGAACGGGATCGAGTTCAGGTTGCCGCAAGCGGTCGACCTGGGAACGCTCGATGATTTTGTGGCTTGGTTCAACAACCAGTTCGGGGTCGCTATCCCCTCAGCAAACGACCTTCCACCTCCCTTGGATAAGATCATTGGTCTGTTGACAAGTCTCAATGTGCGCGTGGATCAATTTCATATCAAAATCCCCGGCACGGCGGACACGGATCAGAACAAATACTATACGCTCGCCATGTCCGCCTTCTGGACGTCGGGGGAAGGAATCCCGCTCATCCCCGGCGTACTTACGATCGACGGAGCCGTCTTCGGCGTATCCAACGAACCTCCGAAACAATCCGCCTTGAGTCGAAACTACTGATGTCGCGCTTCACCCTCGGCGTGCAGGCCAGCCTGATCCTTCCCGCGACCGATCCGCTCGCGCGGGAAGCATCGGTGCTTGGCGATTCCGGTCAAACGTATGGCCTGCAATTGGTGTTCGCGACGGGCGACGGTCCCACACAGTTCATTCTGGGACCAAGCCCCAAGCAACCTCCTTTGAGCCTGGGCGCGATCGTCCTTCAGATCGCGAAGATGCTGAAGATCGACGCCGTCGCCCAGGTCGCTGATTTGACGTCAACGGAGCCATGGAAACGGATCTTCGAGGTCGAGATCGCCCCTTACTTGATGGTCGCCGTCGGCGATGCTCCCGCGGTGCAGCTCCTGGTGAAGCTCTACAAGGGCGGGGTCTACGGCATCTCTCTGGGCGGCACCTACGGACCGATCACCGTCGAGCCCAATTTCACCGTTTACGATCTGATCGTCGGCTACGAGAAGGCGAAGGGTGGACTCGACGTCAGCGCAGGGTGACGTTCGAGGATCAGAAAAAGACCAAGCTCAAACGTCGGGCGGCTCCGGGCCACTTCGGCGACGACCCGGACGGCAAGACTTCGGTCGTCAAGTATCCGTTCCCCCTTCCGTCACAAGGCAGCAGCAACTTTGAGGTCAAGTACTTCGGACTCGGACAGCGTTTCGGGCCGACGGTTGAACGTGCAAGCGCCCGACCCGATCGCCGAGATGTTTGAAGAACTCGAGACGACGTTCACCACCAACGATCCGAAGAAGCTCCTCAATGAACTCGGAAAATACTACGATCCTGCGCGGAATTGGTTCATCGCCGCGCACCTTCTCGTGCGCGGTTGGGAGATCCGGGCGGTATTCAACGACCCCGTTCTATACGGGCTCGAGGTGACCTGCTCAGTTGACCAGTTCAAGGGTCTCCTTTTGGAGATCTTGTATCAGAAGCTCGGCCCGCATCTCGGAGTGTACTACGGTGCACTCACCATGCCGGAGCAATTCCGGCAGATTAACCTGGGCGCGGTCGCGCTGACACTGCCCTCGTTCAAGATCTGGATCTACACCAACGGCGACTTCAAGGTGAGCGTCGGCTGGCCGCTCGGCGAGAATTCGATCGGCTTGCAGGTCTACGTGTTCACGGGGGGCGCAGCCTTCTATTTCGGCAAGCTGCGGAGTGGGGACAACCCTGAAAGCAGGGCCAAGGAACTACTCGCGCGCGGGTCGCCCGCGACGATCGACGTGAAGTCCTACAACCCGATCGTGATCTTCGGGCTGGGACTCTGGTTCGGGCTGGGGCGATCGATCAAATCGGGGCCATTCTCCGCGTCCCTCTCGCTCACGGCGCAGGGGACCTTCCAGGGAATCCTCGCCTGGGAGGACGCCAAGGGAGGCGGGAGCCTGTCGAGGGAGCCCGACTATTTCTGGTTCGCCGCGACCGTCGGGATCGTCGGCCAGCTTCAAGGCGAAGTCAACCTCTCCGTCGTCAAGCTCTCCGTGCTCGCACGGATCTCGCTGGTTGCCGGAATCGCCTTCGAGACCGGTTACGGCTCGTTGATCGTCGCGACCGCGCGAATCGACGTGGAGGCGAAGCTCAAGATCCTGTTCATCACCATCTCGGTGGGATTTCACACGACGATCTCGGCGGAGTTCCAGATCACCGGCGGCGATCCCGCCAGCATCAACGGCCCCAAGAACCCCGCCTTCCATGGAATGAACGACTGGGCGGCGGAGGGCCTCGAGCGATTCGAGCAACGGCTGCTCGCGCACCAGCACAACCTGCGGGCGGCCCAGGTTCCACGCGCTGTGTTCACGGCACTTCCGCCGGCGCCACCGAACCCGTCGCGGTGGCGATCTCCTTTCTCTTGCAGCCATCGGCCGTGTATGTGGGCGCCGACGGGACTCTGGTCGCGGTCGCTTCACTGATCGTCGCGGCGCCGACCGCCGCCGGCGCCTTGAACGATCCCGCGCCCACGGACCTCGAGAAGCTGGTCACCGCGTTGGCCTCGTGGATGCTGCGTACCTGGTCGGACGGGCAAGGCACCTGGCGCGCGTCCTCGTCAATCTCGGCCAGGGGCGCGCCACTACGCCGCCGGGGTGGTCGGACAAGCTCGGCGACTTCCTGGCTTCGGACGTGGAGTTCACCATCAATCCGGTGGACCTCACCCAAGACGGAGATGCCAGCGATTGGGCCCTGTTCCCGATGTTCGATGCCCTCCAGATGAGCTGGACGGGACACGATCAGCCGGTTGTTTTCGCGGACACGGCTCGTACCTATCCCGACTACCCGCTGGTCGTCGAGGCCTATTTCGCCACACTGTCGCTCAACGCGCTCACGGCCAACCCGGACGCACGCGGTCAGCACCGGTTCGGTAGGCTGGCGGCACCGGGAGACGGGCCGCCAACCGGGCCGTCACTGACGTCCTTCATCTTCGACGACTACTTCCTCACCCTGGCCCGGCAGATGGCCAAGAGCCTGGCCGACCAGGAGAAGCAGACAAAACGTCCGGGAGTGATGCCGGACGTCGCCCTGGTCCGCACGCTGGGCGGCCTCACCTCGCGTTATCTGATGAACGGAATGCGGATACCCGACCCTGCCACGACACCGCCCATTTTCAAGGACGTCAACCTCGCCAAGCTGGACATCGGTCCCGGCTATGGGCTGAGCGGGCAGCAGTTTTCGGTGACAGTGAATGCGAACGATCCGCCGACTCCGTTGACGGCGACACTCTCACTGGCCGCCACGCCTGGGCCGGGGGCGCCGTCCATCCACTTCGCCGGCGGCGGGACGAGCGTCAGCTCGAATATGCCGATCCAACCGGTCCCCCCTCCGCCCAGTCCCACCTGGACGCGGGCGGGACGCTTGGCTGCGTCGTCCGCCAGTATCACCGTGTCCACCATTCCGCCGTCGCACGCGGAGCCAGTCTGGTACGCGGCGCGCGACCGACTCCCTTGGATCGGACCGGCCGGGATGCAATTCGTGGTCCCACTGCCGCCATCCGTGCTCGGCGAGTCGGCGGTCCAGCCGTTGACCCTCACCGTGCAAACCGGTCGGCCGAACACCTCAGACCCTCCCGACAAGTTGACGGTGTCGCCCGCGCTGATGATTCAGATCCCCATTCACCTCGTGAACCAGGTCCGCGGCGTGAACGTGGACCCCAGCGGCGGGCCGGTGAGTCCATACCTCTCGCACGTCTATCGGATCGATGGGACTGACGACGAAACGCGGGAGCGGATTCACGCCGCGCTGCGCAGAAAGCCTTGTCGGGCGCCACCGTTTCGCTGCTTTACAACGCGACCACCACGGGCTTCGATTCGGACCCGGTCGACGTTGCCAAGCAGCCCATCGTGCTCGCCAAGACCAATCTGTTGACGAGCAGTCAGCCGGGTCTGGCCAACCTCGCGCTGCGCCTGCTTCGCGGCCCGGGGCCGCTCGGCGAGGTTCAGCTTGGACCCACGTCCACCCTCTTCCCAGACCCGTCGGACCCCAGGAGCCCGGAGAGCCTACGGAGGCTCACCAACCTGCTGCAACTGATCTGGGAGGTCAGCGTCGTCCGCTCGGGCGGCTTCTTCTTGCGGTACGCGGATCGGGATGGCAAGCCGCTTCCGGTGCGCATCTTTACCCCCAAAGGGCAACCCGATCCCACCGACGGCATCCCGTCGGGCGACACGGCGACCCTGACGCTCGTCGTGACGTTCCCCTCGTCCAACCGGTTCGAGCGCTGGCATAATGCGTTCACTTTCTCGAAGGACAAGATGGAGGGGACCATCTATCTCGGTGTGGCCGACGCGTCGGGAACCGCACTCCAGGTGTTTCAGCCATCCTACCCGCCGGGGTGCGTCGGGTTCGAGGCCAACTGGGCCCTCGCTCACCTTCTCACACGGGACAGCAGCAGTCTGTTCGACGAGGATTGGGTGGCGGCGCTTTACCACCTCATGCAGTTCCAGGTGAGCGGTCAGAAGCAGGGAAGCACGCCGCTGTTCGGCCAATCACTCTGGAGCCTGGCGCTCAGTCCCTCGACCGACAGCTCCGGCCCGGTGAGCTCCGACCTCGACCGTCCCGAGGGGTTCGACCCAGAGCAGCAGACCTACCGGCAGGTCGTCCCGGTCTATCGCTCCGTACTCGGAGCAGGCAAGGACCCGAGCCTCTACTCAGCCGTCGGTGGGCGCCCGAACCTGCTCTTCAAACTCAACGACGTGTTCGGCAACGCGCTGGACGACGACACGTTCGCGACCGATTTCGCCGTCCTGTACAACGACCCGCTCATCCTGCCGACGGAATGGCCCGGCGTGGCGACCGCATATCGCATTGGACCTGACCTCAACGGCGCGGCCTCGCTCGAGATCTCTTTGCTGTTCGACCCCTCTCTGGTGATCCGCGGCGGTGCGGCGATGGCGATGTTGCGGGTGCACGGCCTACCGGAAGGCACGGAGCCCACGGACGAAGCCAAGGTGAAGCAACAGGCTGAGGTGGCACTTTCCAAGTACGCCACAGTCGCCGCGCAGCTCGCCGATCCGAACACGAGCCTGTCCTTGACTCAGTCCGTCCTCCCGGCCAATGGCGGCGTGGTGGGAGACGGCGCGGCCATCAAGGCGACGCTGGGGAGGTTCGTCGATCAAGTCATCGAGCAGCTCCAACTCGCGATCGACGGCGGCCAACCTGCGAAAGTGCCCCTGCTGTTGGCCGTTCCGCTCCAGAAAGCCGACCTTGCGAACCGTAAGGACAACATCTTCTCCGTGACGGTCTCGTTGACGCTCTCACGGCCGCCGGAACTGGTCGATCCCCAGGCGCGCGCCGGCATGCCTCGTGCCGTCGCCGCGGTCATGGCGATTGCCGCGGACCTCGACCCACCTCCCCAGGGCACCCGTCGGGCACAGCTTCGGGCCGCGGCGACGGGCGATCCGCCACCGGCCGACGTGGGGCTGACCGACTTCGCAACCCAGTTCGAGGCGGCCTTCACCGGTTTCGACGGCGCCGACGGCACGGCACGATTGACCGTACGTTCGGACGTCGCCAACCTCTCCGCGCCCAGGGGAACCCGTCGCTCTGGGGTGTACGCTGGAGTGCGACACACGGCATCCACGCCGGGTTCGTTCTGACTTCCGCCACTTACTATTATACAATCAAGCCGCTGAACAACCAGTTGATGAATCGCACGGCGCCGGTGCCGACCTACAACTCGACCACATGGATTCCCACCTACTCCGACCAGACGTTCACCGGGGTAGACATCGACGCCTGGGCCCAAGCATTCCTTTTGGCGATGGACGAGGTGCTCTCCCCCGCGATCGCTGTCGCCATCGCCGCCTTGAACGAGACATCGTACTCGGGGCTGATGGAGGCGAAGTCGCAATTGGCGCAGGCCTTGGGGAAGAGTGTCGTGCCGGTCTTCCCCTCGGTGCAAGGGGGAGATCTCAGGAAAGCGCAAGACCAGTTCGAACAGAGTGTGCTTTCCTCGCTTTCCACCGCATATGCCGTCTCGTCGATTGTTCAAGTACAGGCTGACGTCGCCGTCGCCGGGACGGCGGAGCCCGGAACGGCCACCCCGCGATTCTTCGGCAGCATCGGTCTGCGCAATTCCGTGCAGGAGCAGGCGCGCGAATACACGATCTCGGGTGCAAAGCTCCCGATCCAGGCGACGACGGAGCAGAGCCCTGGGTTCCTCACGTTCCTCGTGACCGTGTTGCAACCGGAGCGGACGACCGGCCTGTCGCTCGACCTTCAGTACAAGGCCCGCTTCGTCGAGCATCTCCTTGACAGCTCGGAGTCCTCGTTCGGCTACATCCCGTCGGAATGGCTGCGTTTCGTACTCGATCTGCCCAAGGACCCGCTCACCATGCCGCTTGGCATGGTGAACGCGCCCGTGCCGATCCGCGCGTTCCCCGCGTCGCCGGTGCTTCAGTTTCAGCGCGCCGAGCAGGTATCAGCCAGTCGCGTTGCCGTCGGCACCGACCCTCTGCTGGGTTGGAACTATACCACAAACTTGGGACTCACCGAGCAGAAAGCGCAGGACGAGCTCTGGATGAACGCCACCTACAATCTGCCTCTTCAGGGGTCCAGAACGAAGGCGCTCCGTCAGGCGGCTTCGCCTGGGACCATCGAGGCGGTGTTCGATGCGCTGGCCTCCTTCACGACGGCGTGGGCGGTGCTGAGGCCGTACGTTCTCTCACTCCCAAATCCCTCATCAGCCGGCGGCGGTCCAAGTCCGGCTCAGGTTGTCGCGGCGCTCCTCGATCAGGTGCAGAAGGTCTCGAGCAACTGGGGGCGCTGCGCGGCATCACGGACCGTGCCGGAAAGCTCCTGTACCCCTCGGCGGTCGCGATCCCGCCACCCCCGGTGAGCGACGCCTACGTCGTGAACTTCGCGCACGCATTCGATCAGAACGTGCTGCACGTGTTTGCCCAGGCAAAAAAGACAGGCGACGGGTGTGACGAGACCGGGATTGTCTGGCCGCTGATCAATCGTCAGGCCCACGGAACGCCGACACCCGCGGGCGCCGATGCGCCGGACGACACCGGCTGCTGGTACACCGCCTGCTACACCTATGTGCCCGATCCCGTGGCCGGCAAGCTCGAGATCACCTGGCCGAAACTCGAGGTCGTGAGCCGCCAGACGGGAAGCTCGGCGTGGTGGATCGTGCGCAACGCCAACCTCTCCGCCACGCCGGACGTGAAGACGAATCCGGTTCTGATCTATCAGACGGCAAAGGTGTCGTTCGCGTCGCCGGTGGTGCCAACGCTTGTCGTGAAGGCACAATCCATCCCCGCCAGGAAGACGTTGGCGGAGACGCTGGAGATCGCGCTGGAACTCTTCGCCACCGCGGGAAGCGCGACGGGAAAGACGCGTCTCCTCAGGGTGGCGTTGAACTACCGCTATCAGATCGGCGCCCCCTCGAATGGCGGCCACGCGTTGTGGAGCGACCTCCCGGTCGTGCTCGCCGCCAGCGTGCAACTCGCCAGCGAACCCACGTCGGCAACCCGTTCTGACCAGGACATTACACTGCCGGAACTCGCGAAACGGCTGGGAGCCGATGTCGATACCTGGTACGGGATCGTTCATCCATCCACGAGTGTGGCGCAGCTCGTTTTGGACGTCGTGCTCTATGCGGACATCGACGGTGCGCAACTACCGATCGTTCGAGCGCCCGATCAAGCGATTAACGTGCCGGTGGGGTGGTGGCCCCCGCGATGAGCGGGGAATCGGGGAGGGGACCTTGTGGTTATGACAAATGTCACAGCTAGAATCTCCCCTTCTCACGAGTACGCGTTCACGGGCCGAGGGTGACAGTCGTTCAGCAGCGAACAAGGTGCGGCAGGATGAAGGCCGATCCAGCCGAGATGGGCCCAGAGGCAACCTCGGAGGGTGCGTGGGTGTTGTCGGATCGGCGTGCCCAAACCCTTACCCAATATGACTGCAATCGCACTTAGGCGATCAACATGGTGCCGTTGATCATCCGCACGAGAGGCCTTCTGTGCACAGGGACAACCACGGCGGGCTGAACGCAAAATCTAGCTGCGTCCCTGTTTGCTCCTCCTGTTTGCTCCTCCCGACGACATCGCGATCGGCCTGCTGCTCTTCAGCCTGGCGGTGCTGACGAGCATGGCCAAGGGAGGCGTGCTGTCCTGGGCCATCCTGGATCAGAAACGTAAGGTCTCCCACTGCGCCGGACTGACGCGAGAATCGAACCCCGGCCCGGGTCGCTTCCGAAAAAGTGGGAACAACCGGCCTCCGCGGCGTCTTTACTGGGATAGGAAGCACCTGACGCAACCGGGGAGGCGGGTTTCGTGATAGCTCGGCGAGGCGGGGCCGGACTGCAAGGTCTTCGCGGTCTTTTCGACGCGGGGACGGCCGCCGGCTGGACGGATGGTCAATTACTGGAGCAGTTCGCGACTCGGGACGAGGCGTCGTCCCAGCTCGCATTCACAGCCCTGTTCGAACGGCACGGCCCGATGGTTCTGCGCACCTGTCGGGCGGTCCTGCACGACGAGAATGAGGCCCAGGACGCGTTCCAGGCGACGTTTCTGATCCTGGCACGTCGGGGTGGCGCGCTCTGGGTGCGGGACTCGGTGGGCCCGTGGCTGCACCGGGTCGCCTATCGCGCGGCGGTCCGCGCCGATCGCGACGCACGGCGGCGGCGGACGGCCGAACGCCGGGCGGCCGAGCGATCGGGCCTGCTCGTGGAGGACCCCGTCCGGGACGACCTGGCGAACGTGCTCCACGAAGAGCTGGATCGGCTACCGGACTGGTGCCGCGTACCACTGGTGCTCTGCGACCTGGAAGGCCGCACCTACGAGGAGGCGGCGCGGCACATGGGATGCCCCGTCGGCACGGTCAAGAGCCGGCTGGCCCGAGGCCGCGGACGGTTACGCCGACGGCTGACCCGTCGCGGCCTGGCGCCGGGCGTTGTCGTACTGGGTGCGGCGATCGCCAATCCGGCGCGTGCGGCGTCGGCGACCTTCACCGTGGCCGCAGTGCGGATCGCGACCCGTCACGCCGCGCCCGGCGCAGGGCCGGCCTCGGCTACCGCGTCCGCGCTGGCCCAGCAAGTGCTGAGGTCCCTGTTCTGGAAGAGCCTGAGAGCCGCGTCGTTGAAGATGGCCATCGGGACCGCGATGGCGATGGCCGTCCTCACGACGGGTGCGGGCTCGCTCGCCCAGCCTGGTCCTCGGGGAGGGCCACCGACCGAACCGGCGATCCAGGATGAACCCCAAGCCACCCCGCGCACCGATGGGGCCGCCTCGTATGCGTGGCGCCGCGCGGACCCGTATCAGCCGCCCGACTTCGAACGTTTCTTCCCCGACGATCCCGTCGGGGGAACGAAGCTGGACGCACTCTGGAACGATGAGAAGAAGGACGATCGCCCCGACGCGGAGGTCCTCCGAACTGTGCGTCAGGGACTGCGCCGGACGGAATCCAACCGGACGGAGGTCCTCGAATGGATCGGCGACCGGTTCATCTGGTTTGCGTCGCCACAGAACCCAGACGCCATCGAGATCGTCTACCATGCATCGGATTTCCGGGGCAAGGACGCCGACCCCTACCGGGCGCGCAAGGGCGCCGTGCACGACGGCCTCGCCATGGTCCAGCCCAAGCCGCCCGCGGTCTTGCGCACCCTGGTCAACCTCTGCATGCAGGTGAATGACCGCGAAGACTGGGACCGGATCGCCTGGGGCACGCGGTCGCAACGGACGGAGGTCCTCTCCTACCTGAAGCCCTACCTGGCCGCCCGGGACGAGGCCACTCGCGAGAAGGCGGCCCTGCTCGTGAAGGTCTTTGACAGCGTGGAGGTCCGTTACAAGGCGATGGCGGAATGGTTCGAGAAATCCGTGCGCACGAAGTACGGGGACCGGCTCCCTGAGTTCAAGAACGTGCTCATGAGGGGCGGTTCCCGAGAGCGGCTTGACGCCCTGGAGCGGATCTCTCGCCAGTCGATTGGTCTCATCCTCGACGAGTCCTTCATCGCCGCGTATCGGGCGTGCGGGGACGACCCAGACGTCGCCGTGCGCCGTGCGGTCGCGCGTACCTTGAACGTTCTTTGGTTCGGGATCGATCGCGCGCCGGGCGACGAGTTGATCGGCCTCCTGGTCACCGTTCTGAACGACCAGGACCGCGACGTCCGCGACGCCGCCGTGGAGTCGGCGCGGAGTATTCTGGCTCAGACTTGGCCGCCACCGCCACGGCGCAGGCGGAAGGAGGTCGTCCGCCGGCTCGTATCGATCGCCCTCCGGGACGAGAGACCGGAACTGCTCAAGACGATCCGCTGGGCCGTTCACGATGACCGCGATCTGGCGACAATGGCTCTGGACGAGTCGTTGCGCAGCGCGGATCCTCTCATCGCCCGGGCTTCCCGCGCGATCTACAGCGACCTGACCGATCATGCCCCGCCTGGCGAGAAGAGTGATCCCGCGGTGCGGAAAGGGTATCGGAAGGCGCTCCGGGATCTGCACGAGCACCTGGGGCGGGTCTACCCCGACTTCCGGTTGAAACGGATCGACTGGGACCAGGTCGGTCGCGAGCTCCTGCCTCGCGCCGAGGCCGTGGAGACGGAGGAACAGTTCGGGCTCCTGGTGATGGAGCTCGTGGCGCGGTTGGAAGACAGTGGCGCGTCGGTCCGGGGCGAGACCGCACCGAGTCCGGACCCGCGGCTGCCGGAGTGGGGCCCCGCGCTGGCCTGCCTGATCGACGACCGGGGACGGCCGGTGGTGTATGACGCGGGATGGATCGTCCCGGAGCATGCCGGGCTGCGACCGGGAATGACGGTCGTCTCGGTCAACGGCGAGCCCGCGGAGGCTGCAATCACCCGGTGGATGCACCGCGAGCAACGGTTCCACGGCTATTCCAGCGAGCGGTGGCTCCGGTCGAACGCGGTCAGGAAATTCCTCCAGCAGGACGAGAGAGAAGCGAAAGTGGCCCTGGTGCTGGAGAATGTCGACGGGCAAAGGAAAGCGGTTGACCTGACGGCCGATACCAACTTCCGGCGCGTACTGGATCCCGCGGCTGCCCGTGCCGAAACCGGGGGTCGATGAAGAGGGAGGTGAGGTATCCTGGCTCATGCTCGAGGGCCGGATCGGGTTCATCTCCATCCGCGTCCTCCGGACAGGCTTTGAAGCCTTGCTGGGCCAGGCGGTGGACAGCCTGGGTGACGCGAAGGGCCTGATCCTCGACGTGAGGGGCAACCAAGGCGGCGAGTTCCACGCGAAGACGGCGTTCCGAAGCTTCGACCTGGCGCCCGGCGACCTGGCCGGCCCGCGTCCGCCATGCTACAAGGGACCAATCGCGATCCTGATCGACGAGCAGACCATCGGCGCCGGTGAGGAATGGGCTTCGTGGTTCGTCGCCCGGAAGCGAGCCCGCGTCTTCGGCACGACATCGGCCGGGATCTTGTCTCGGGGCGAGGAGACGTACACGCTCAGCAACGGTCTGTACCGGGTCGCGATCCCCACTAAGGCGGATGCACGGTTCCTCGGCGAGCCGATCGAAGGTCGTGGGCTGAAACCGGATGTCGAGGTGAGGTGCAGCGCCATGGACTTGTCCCACGGCAATGATACCGTCGCGGAAGCTGCCGCCCGATGGCTGATACAGGCGGCCGGGAACGCACCTCACCCATAGACGGGCTGCGAGACGTGGAGAGCCAGAGTCTCCGCATGTATGGTAGAAGACCCAGAGTCTGTCCCAGAAGTGATCGCTGGCTCGGAAGACCCCACCGAGTCGGTGGGATCGCGATTCCACCACTCCTTACGCCGAAGGCGTTACACAAACCAGCCCGGGGCAACGCCCCGGGAACCGAGAAACCTCCCAGAAAGCGCCCTGAAAGGGCGGCACAAGGACGGGTCCCCTGGCCAGCCGTGTGTCGCCCTTTCAGGGCTCGGCTCGGGGTGGGCGACCGAGTCCCGGGGCGGTGCCCCGGGCTGGTATGTTTCGGCCCCTTCGGGGCAAAGATCCGCCCAAGGTGGGCCCGAGCCCGGTGGTGTTGGGCGAGAAGTCTCGAAACTTGGGCGGCGAATGATGCAGCGAATCAAGGGGAATGAATGGTGTCAGTTCTTTTTTCGGGGGAATGAATGGTGTCAGTTCTTTTTTCGGGGCGAAAAAAGAACTGACACCATTTTCCCTGTTTTTTCGGGGCGAAAAAAGAACTGACACCATTTTCCCTGCGCTTCTGGATCGGTTTCATGTCACCGATCTTCACGCCAAAGAACGGCTCCTGCACGTCGAGGTTGCGAAGCACCTTCTTGATGCTTTCCGACCCGAGCGCCTTGAGTTCTTCAACGATCTCTTTTGCGGTCATGAAGGGTTCTCCGGCGGAATCTCACAGGATCACGAGTACCCGCTACGGCGTTAGCCGACCCGATGCGCATTTTTCCGGAGGGCGGTCGAGGGGTCGTTCCGGTCGAGCCGCCAGCCTGGATGGTGGAAGTGGACGACGCAGTCGCCGTTATACGAGACGACCGCCTCCCGAAACGTCAGCCGTCCGATCCGTTTCCAGTTCCGGATCGTACGCTTCTGGTAGATCCCGGCGCCGTGCGTCTCTCCGTCGTCGGACACTTCGACGTGGAAGACCAATTCCCGCTTCGGCTCCGGGTTACCCCGGTCGTAGATTTGTGCCATGATCTCGTCCCGAAAGTCGAGACCTTCTCCGGCAATCCGGGGCTGGGCCTCATTGACCAGCAAGCGGAGGAACTCGGGAGAACGCGTCGCCTCGCCGTCGGACTTACCGAGCTCAGCGATCTCGTAGAGCTGACGGATCGTCGGCTTCAGGTTGGCGATCGTGAAGGTGATGCTGGTCACCGTCAGGATGACCAGGTTGACCAGGCCCCTCCGCCAAGCGTGGGTGTCCGGGGCGTTACGTAGCTCGACATCGTTGATGTAGTCTTCGAACCCACCCCCAAAGTCTTGTTGGGTGATGAGCCCCGCGGGCCGCAATCGATCCTGGCTTTGGGGATCCGTGGTGGGGTAGAGCTTGGCGACCAATGCTCTGGATCGGGCAGGTCCCCGGCGGTTGGGTCCACCGACGGAATACCGTCCGATCACAAGCCCGCGGCTGCCCTGGCGAAAGTAGCCCGAGTACTCCGTCGGCTCGGTGATCATCCAATCCCCGGTCAGACACACGCCGTTCGGGTGGAGCAATCGCCGGTATCCGAGGCCGTCCGTCCCCCAACGCAGGTCTGCATGCGAATCCACCGTGCGCTTTGAGGCCGCAAGGAATTGGGGTCGCCGGCCGAACGGGAGGAATCCCGCGAAGAGCGACCACAGCGTGACCTGATATTCCGGGAGCGCGGGCTCTCCCGCCCCGCCCCAGACCGCGTAGTACGGGTTGGCGAACAGGGCGTCGCGGACCTCCCGGAAGGTCGATCCAGAATAAGTGCTGTCCTCCGCTCCGAACTCCTCCGGGCCGAGCCGGGTGGGCGAGGCCGTGTTGATCGGTCCATTCATGTGCGGGGCTCCATGTCCCGGGTTCGTTCGTGCAGATGGCCCGCGCCGGGCCAGACTGCTCAATCAATTGAGTACCTGGAAATCCATGACATAGGAAATTATAGCGTCTTAGTTGATTCATGTCAGGGGGGAATGGGAGTTCCGATTGGCGGAAGCAGCTCGACAGCAACCCTGGGTTGTCCTCGATGTCGTTCGGCTCATAGTCCACCGCCTCGACTTGAGGCGTTTGTTGACATCGCGCGGTTTATTCGTTGAGACCCTCTCGGCCAGGTCTCCTTGACTTCAGCCTGGATAACCCAAACAAGCCGCCCAGGATCAGACCGACCCACGAGACGACCGTCTCAATCCATCGAACGAACCAGGGCTCCGCCCCTCCCCACGCGGCGTGAGCGACAATCGACAAGAGACTGGAAATCACGAGCCCGATGAGCGCCCCACGAAGGAATGCCGCGATGTCCCAACCGCGGCGCCTTTCCAGCCACGCCGCAACCCATCCGATCGGGGGAATAAATGGTGTCAAGGGGAATAAATGGGGGAATAAATGGTGTCGGGAATAAATGGTGTCAGTTCTTTTTTCGGGGAATAAATGGTGTCGGTTCTTTTTTTGGGGGAAAAAAGAACCGACACCATTTTCCCAGGGGGGAAAAAAGAACTGACACCGTTTTCCATCCCATGCCGTTTTCCATCTGGGGAGAAAAAAGAACTGACACCGTTTTCCATCCCATGCCGTTTTCCATCTGGGGAGAAAAAAGAACTGACACCGTTTTCCATCCCGTTTTCCATGACACCGTTTTCCATCTGGGGAGAAAAAAGAACTGACACCGTTTTCCATCTGTGGGGAGAAAAAAGAACTGACACCGTTTTCCATGTGGGGAGAAAAAAGAACTGACACCGTTTTCCATGGACACCGTTTTCCATGCCGTTTTCCAGACACCGTTTTCCATGCATGGGTTCGAATCCCACCTCCTCCGCTGGATTTTGGATTTCGTGCAATTCGGCTTGGATTACTTTGATTTTGAGATTCAAACGCGTCGGCTTAATAGTAGCGTATGGACGTCCGACTGCCGCAACTTCTGCTCGAATAGTTGTTTACGCGGTTCAAATCCCGTCGCCATTTTCGCTGCGACTGCGTTGGCTTGCGACCGTCCCCAGCGTTTTTGTCTTTGTCACCGACTGATGGTGTGATCTTTACGGTTCGCGAACCACTTCGCCGCGGCTCGTGTGACGTGCCCGGGACTGGGAGTCGTATCGCTCGCCCAGGCGACGAACCCGTCAGGGGCGCACGAGCAACGCGCTCAATCCCAGGCGATCCTTGGTGTCGCTTGCCACGTATCGGACACGGTCGCCCCAAAGGCCATCCAACGCCTGGAGCGACGCCGACCGCCCGAACTCCAACAGTAAACCGGTGCCGTCCCGAAGCAGCCTGCCGAGCCTCGTTCCATCGAGGAACTCGAAGTCCGGACAACTGCGGCCCACCAAAGGATGGGAATCGCCTAGATCGTAGCGGAGTGACACGCCCCAGACCCGTTCGGCGAAGTAGGTCGCGCCATCGCGCGTGGCGATCAGGTCGCGGACGATGGCTTGGAGCGCGTGGGAACTCGGTCGCATCAATGCGACTTGTGCTCGAGTCCATTCGAGAATCCGTGCTCCGACCGGGTACCGTTCCGTGGTGTAGCTGTCGAGCAGGCCCTCGGTGGCTTCGCCTCGGATAGTGGCCGCGAGTTTCCACCCGAGATTCATGGCGTCGCCGAGCCCGAGATTCAAGCCTTGTCCGCCGAGCGGTGAATGAATATGTGCGGCGTCACCCGCCAGCAGCACGCGCCCCTTGCGGTAGGTCGTGGCTTGCTTCGATCGGTCGGTCCATGTCGAAGCCAGGTTCAACGCTTTGAGGGTCAAGTCGGTGCCGGACACGCGCCGCAAGACCGCTTGCACGTGTTCGAGCGTAATCGGCTGACTGCGATGGAATGCGCCGCCATCGAAGTCAGCAATCGCGATCACGCCGAGCTGCCACTGCGTGTACATACCGCCTGGCGTGTAATGGCGCCCTAGAGGGAGTTTCTGCGGATCGGCTATTTCGACTTCGACCGAGTATCCCGTGAACTCGGGTTCGGTGCCCACGAACGCGAAGCCGCCTTGATTGCGGACAGTGCTGCGCCCGCCGTCGCAACCCACGAGAAAGCGCGAGCGAAAACGCTGCCCGCCGGCATAAACGGTGACTTGCTCGTCCGAAGCCTCGAACCCTTCGACACCCTGGCCGCGACGAATCTCGATTCCAACGGAAAGCGCGTGAGCGGCGAGGACGTGCTCAAGATGCTCCATTTCAGCCCCGAATTGGGCGTCGGCCGGTCCCGGCAGCCTGTATGTCCACCGCGCGGAGTCTATGTTGGCGTAGTCGAACTGGATTCCCGCGAAGTGACCGGCTGGTCCGCGAAACTGCGAACCGGTAGCCATAGAGCCCGGCAGTGGTTGGCTGTCGGTCCGAGGCTGCACGGCAATTTGTTCCAGCAGTCCGCGGCGGTAGAAGGCTTCGATGCTTGGGCCCCAGAGTCCTCTCATCCCAAATGGAAGCCGCTTCAGGGGCGAGAGCGGGTTTTCCAACTGTTCGAGTACAAGTACCGAGAGCTTCGCTAGCCGCAGTTCGCAGGCCAAGAACAGGCCGACCGGACCCGCCCCCGCGATGATTACGTCGTACACCAAGGCGTCCTCCTTTGGCTTGTGGGCGTGGAATGCACTGTTCTTAACTGAATCGCTTGTTGACCACAATGCGGAATTCGGCCAAGATATTCGCAGATCCTGCCATTCTGCTTGGGGTGTACGAATGCCTGTATTGAAGAGCACCGACATCAAGGTTGACGTCGATGTCATCCAACGCGACGTGGTGACGATGGGCCTGAAGATGGTCACTCGCAAGTACGAGACGGGATTCCATCGCCATCGCAAGGCTCAGTTTGTGATGGCGGTGTCCGGCGCTCTGACGTGCGAGGCGGAAGGCGGTATCTGGATCGTCCCGCCGCAGACCGCCATCTGGATTCCCCCCAGTATCGAGCACCGCATCACCCTGGCGGGCAGCGTCGAAGGCTACAACGCGTTCGTCGAGCCCGCCGCGGCGCGGGGATTACCTTCCGAGTGCTGCACGATCGCCGTGACCCCGCTGCTTCGCGAGCTCCTGATCCGAACCGCCCAATACCCAGCCGAGGTTGCCGATGGAGGAATGGAGTCACGAGTGTCGTCCCTATTGCTCGAAGAAATCGCGATTGCCGATTTGGGGCAGTTGCATCTGCCGATGCCGAAGGACCGCCGTTTGCGGGCGATCTTTCAGAGTCTCATGGAAAGCCCGGCCGACCGTGGGACGCTGACGGCCTGGGCCAAGCGGCACGCGATGAGCGAGCGCACCTTCGCCCGTCTGATTGTTACCGAAACGGGCATGAGTTTCGGCCGCTGGCGCACGCAGCTCGGCATCATTCTCGCGATCCAGTGGATGGCGGAGGGGGCGTCCGTCCAACAGGTCGCCAGCGACCTCGGATATGAAAGTGTTGGCAGTTTCGTGACGATGTTCCGAAAGGTTGTGGGCATCTCGCCGGGCCGCTACATGGCTGGCCGGGGAAGTTGAGGACGCGTCGGGGAGCTTCCGCACGGTTGTGCGGGTTGGCAGGTGTAGCCGCTTTCCACCGGCCGCCGCAGATCGGCTTCCCAGGCCCGAACACCTGCGATAAAAAGGTCAATTGGCGTCCTGTCCTCTCCTCTAAATAATGGGGCCAGGAACCAGGTCTCGCGGTTTTCCCAAGCCCCGACGATTCGGTTGGGGATCAGAGGTTTCCTGATGGCACTTCCCGATCCGGGCCCAGGAGCTGCATTTTTTCCATAAAAAAAATGGAAAAATTTTATGTCTCAGTCGATTCCAGGGTTGCGCCGAGAAAACGCGCGAATTCCACGATAGGTGCATTAACGGATTCCCAAAGCTGTGGTATACTAATAGGGAGGGGTTAAGTGCGCGCGGCCAGTCCGAGATCGCTCGGCATGATGTTCCCATCCCAGCTAGGCTCTCCTCCCATCTCCACAAACCAGTCATCTTGTGCCGACCGACCCCGCATCAGGTCGAAAACCGTGGGCCGGGCACCGGAGACCCGCCGAAAAAGCTGCCATTCAGTGCCATCGATTGCGACCGGTTTGCAGCCATAACTCCTTTTCCAAATGGATCTTACGTCATGGCGGTGGACGTGTCTCGCCGTGGCACACTGCCATGGAATCCAATTCCGGAGTGGGCGGTCTTTGTCTTGACTGACCCCTGGCCGCTGACCCCGGATCCCTGCGGAAAACAGGTGTAGACAAAGCCGTCTCCTCAGGTCCGGTTGCGGCTCCGCCGCAGGCAGAAGGAAGGAAAGGGCTTCGTCTCCCGCTCAGAAGCTCTCGCTTTGGGTCGGGCCGTGGATAAGAAATGCATGCTCGAATTCCACTTTGCGGTTGAAAACCCGGTAGGGCCGTGATTTCAACGGGCGACGCATTTATAATCGGCGGGATTTTTCAAAGGATCGGCTGGACGTGGCGGTCGTTGTTCGCGACAGCCGCCTCCCTCCCACAGACGCCGGCGCATGTTTCCACAGCAGTTCTTCCGAGCAACAGACATCTCGAGGACGCAAATCATGAGGCGGTCACAACTGGCGGAGCTTGGCTGGCGTAGCCTGGCGGTCAGACTGGGCGTGCTGTGCACGGTGGGACTGAGTCTTGCAGCGTTGCGGTCGCTGGTGGCGGCCGACGAGCTCGCGGGGCTCGGCTCCGGAGTTTACCCCGCGGCGTATGCGATCAAGAGCGCAAAGGTCGTGGCCGCGCCGGGCAAGGTGTTCGAGCCCGGCACGATCGTGGTCCGGCGGGGAGTGATCGAAGCGATCGGGCCGGACAAGGACGTCGTGATCCCCTATGACGCGGAAACGATCGAGGGCAAGGGGCTGGTGGTCTATCCGGGATTCATCGATCTCTACACAACGATCGGCCAGCGCGCCGGAGTGGAGCGGTCGGCGACCGGCCGCGGCAAGCCGGTCGACGTGGCGGATGCGCCCTTGATCGTCACACCGGCTGATAATCGTCGCGGCCTGACCCCCGAGTTCGAGGCCGCCGGCGTGCTGGATCTGAACGACGCTCTGGTCGAGCCGAGGCGACGGCTGGGTTTCACCGACCTACTCTCGGCTCCGGGAGGCGCGATCGCGACTGGTCAGAGTGCGCTGGTGAGCCTGAGTGGCCTGCCGCGGCGGGAGGCGGTCATCGACGCGCCTGTGGCGCTGCACGTGAACCTCGCGCCGCCATCCGAGCCGGGCGCGGCGGCGGGGCCCCGCACCGAGACGCCCCAGCCGACTCCCGGTCCCGGTCAGGGCCGTCGGCGGATGAGCGAACAGGCCAAGCCGATCGAGAATCCCTATCCTCGCGTGCTGATGGGCTCGATCGCCCACTTCCGCCAGGCCATGCTCGACGCCGACCATCTCCGGAAGCTCGACGCCTACTACGAGCAACACGGCGGGTTGCGACCACCGTTGGACCCGGCTCTCAGGGCCCTCCAGTCCGCGCGGTCGAAGAAACTGGCAGTCTGGTGGGAAGCGAACTCTCGCGACGAGATCCACCGGGCTCTCGACCTTGCGGAGGAGTTCGGTACGACGGCTGTGATCGTCGGTGGGCGCGAGGCGTCCAAGGTCGTGGACCGCCTCAAGGCGGCCAAGGTCTCTGTCGTCCTGCGATTGAACGTGCCCGAGGAGCCGAAAGTCCCTTCCGAGCAAGAATATCGCAAGAAGGCGGCCGCCGAGCGCGACGAGCCGCTCCGCGTGCTGGCTCACCGCAAGTCCAAGTGGAACGAACAACTGGCTACAGCGGCCGTACTGGCCAAAGCCGGGATTCCCTTCGCCTTCGCCACCGACGGAATCGACCGGCTCGATACCGTCCCGGCCAACCTGCGCCACGTGATCGCCGCCGGACTGAAAGCCGATGATGCCCTGACGGCGCTGACAAAGAACGCCGCGCTGATCGCGGGTGTCGACCGCCGTCTCGGCAGTCTTGAGGTTGGCAAGCTTGGGCACGTCGTTGCCATGACCGGCGCGTTCTCCGACGAGAAGGCGAAGGTCAAGCTCGTCCTGATCGACGGGCTGAAGTTCGAGATCAAGCCCGAGGATTCCGACCGGGCCAAGGCGAAAGGCGGCGGAGGTCGCACTCGCCCCGGCGGTCGCGGCAACGTCGCCGAGAGGAGCGAACCGGACGAGGAAGGCGACGAGCTGGCACCCGAACCCAAGAAAAAGGCAGGACGCCCTCTCGCCGAGCGTAAGGACACGACGGATCAGCCCGGCGAGCCGGCAAAGGCCAAGCCCGTCCGGCCGGAGATCGCGAAGAAGGGACGAGACATTCAGGAATTATCCAAGAGAATCGCCCGGCTCGAGGCTGTCAACGCGAAGGATCATCAAGATATCGAGGAGATGAGGAAACAAATCGAGGGGTCAGCGCAAGAGGTCCAGAAGAAGGGGGAAGCGATCTCCAAGCCCGAAGCCCAGAGGAAAGCCGTCTCGAAGGCCGATTCCCCAAGGCCCGAGGCCGAGAAGAAGGCTGCGCCCAGACCCGAGACGCCCAGACCGCAAGCGGCTCCCTTCGTGGATGTCGCGAGCGAGCTCGACGAGGATCGCAAGCCGACGATCCATACTGGCGGCGATGTGCTGATCAAGGACGCCACGATCCTGACCGTGACCAAGGGGACGATCCCCAGGGGCTCGATCCTGGTCGAGAAAGGGAAGATCAAGGCCGTCGGCAAGGACGTGACAGCCCCCGCGGGCGTGTTGGTCATCGACGCGAAGGGAATGGTGGCGATGCCCGGGATCATCGACACCCACTCGCACATCGCCGTGCAGGGAGGTGTCAACGAGGGGAGCCTGTCGGTCGTGCCGGAGGTCCGGGTCAAGGACGTGGTCACAGGCGACGACATCGCCATCTACCGGGCCCTCGCGGGCGGCACGACGACAGCGCGGCTGTTGCACGGGTCGGCCAACACGATTGGCGGCCAGGACGCCGTGGCCAAGCTGCGCTACGGTAAACCGGGCCGCGAGATGATCGTCCGCGACTCGCCTCAAGGCGTGAAGTTCGCGTTGGGCGAAAACGTCACGCGGTCCGCCCGCCGCGGTCAGGGCGACGGCCCGGCACGGTTCCCCAACACACGGATGGGGGTCGAGGCCGTCATCGAGAGAGCCTTCGAGGAGGCGATGGCCTATCGCGCCATGTGGGACGCCTACAAGAAGGCCGGTAATGCCAAGGACTCGAAGGGACGCCGACCCCTGCCGCCCCCGCGAGTGGATCTGCGACTCGAGGCCCTGGCCGGCATTCTCGACGGCTCGATCCGGATCCATAGCCACTGCTACCGTAGCGACGAGATCCTGATGTTGCTCAATACGGCCCAGAAGTACGGCGTACGGGTGCAGTCCCTTCAACACGTCCTGGAGGGTTACAAGGTGGCCGCCGAGATCGCTGCCCACGGGGCGAGCGCCTCGACCTTCTCCGATTGGTGGGCGTACAAGGTCGAGGCATTTGATGCGATCCCCTTCAACGCCGCGCTCCTGACCGAGGCCGGCGCCAATGTCTGCATCAAGAGCGACGACGCCGAGCTGATGCGGCACCTCAACCTCGAGGCGGCCAAGATGGTGAAGTACGGCGGGGTCTCCGAGGCGCAGGCGCTGGCGATGATCACGATCAACCCGGCGCGCGAGCTGGGGATCGACAATCGGCTGGGGTCGATCGAGGTGGGCAAGGACGCGGACATCGTCCTGTTCAATGCCCACCCCTTCGACGCCTTCTCCCGATGTGAGCTCTCGTTGATCGACGGCGAGGCCTATTTCCAGCGCCGCGAGCCGGGAGGCAAGCTGGTTGCCCGGCCCGGGGATCATGCGGCCATGCCCGTGGCACCTGAGTCACTCCGCAACCGGACAATCGAGATCGCCGCACAGCCGAAGGCGATCTTCGCGTTGGTCGGGGCGAATCTTCATCCGGTCGTCGGTCCCGAGATCAAGGGAGGGACCGTGGTCGTCGCTGATGGCAAGATCGCGGCGGTCGGCCCGGCCGGCACCCGGATTCCGCCCGAGGCCCAAACCATCGAGCTCAGCGGCCTGGACGTCTGGCCGGGGATGGTGGACGCCGGCTCGACGCTCGGCCTCTTCGAAGTCGGCAGCCTGGGCGAGACCCAGGACTTCGCCGACGCGGCGCAGTTCCAGCCCGAGCTGCGCAGTAGCGTGGCGTTGCGAGCGGACAGCGAGCATATTCCCGTGACTCGAGCCAACGGGATCTTGACCTCGTTCGTCCAGCCGTCCGGCGGCGTGATCTCGGGTCAGGGCTGCGTGATCGACCTGCGCGGCTGGGTACCGCGGGAGCTGGTGGTTGCCGATCTGGCGGGCCTGAACGTGACAATCCCGACCTATATCGTGCGCAATCCCGAGGGGCGTCGGTTCGGCCCGGGCGACCGGGGATCGGCCCTGGGACCGGCGCTGGTGCTGGTGCCAACGACCCGAATGCACGCCGGAAGGGGCAGCTCGACCGGATCAAGGAGTTCTTCCACAAGGCCCTCGCCTATGATGCCGTGGTCCGAGGTGCTCGCCAGCACGGCGATATACCGCCGGAGCCCGATCCACGTCTGGAAGCAATGGCCCCCTACGCCCGCGGAGAGAAGCCCGTGATCTTTCACGCCGAGAACCAGGTTGAGATCCTCGACGCCCTGGACCTTGCTCGGGAGCTGAAGCTCAAGGCTGTGATCTCGGGCGCGGCGGAGGCCTGGAAGGTGGTCGAGGCCCTCAAGAAAGCCAAGGTACCCGTGCTGATCGGCGGAACGCTGCACCTGCCGCGGCACGACTACGATCCGTATGATGCGGTCTATGCCACCCCCGCGAAGCTGCACGAAGCGGGAGTGACCTTCGCCATCCGCTCTCAGGGCGGTGGACCCAGTGCGGCGACCGCTCTCCGCAACCTCCCCTACGAAGCCGCGTCTGCCGTCGCTTTCGGACTCCCCGAAGACACGGCCATTCAAGCCGTCACCATCGCCCCGGCGCGAATCCTCGGTATCGCCGATCAGGTCGGCTCGATCGAGGCCGGGAAGCGAGCCAACCTGGTGGTCACAGCGGGACACCTGCTCCAGCCGACCACGAACGTTCTCGCCCTGTTCATCGACGGCGAGCCTATCCGGCCCGAGAGTCGCCACACCCAGCTCTATGCCAAGTACCGCCGCCGCCTCGAGGAAGTCCGCACTGGTCGCGCACGGCTAGGAATCGAGCCGACATCCGGCCGCGACGTCAGCCATCGATGAACCGAGCCGAGGAGTCGGTGGGCGAATGTCGAAGCCCCAAACCGAACCGCGAGCGGGAGGAATGATCATGTTTCCTGACAGTCGGGGTCCGCGAGATCCGACGGGACCCGCGACTGTCAGGCAGCCGATGAGCTGTCTTGATGCGGCGAAGAGCGATCGTCACAATTCGGTGGAACCGAAGCCGTACTCATCTGGCGTCAGATGACCTGTGCCTTGACAGATGTTGGCATCGAGGACCATCCCTTGACGGCCTCGACGAGATCATCCGACGATTCCGTCTTTTGCAGGCTCGACGCCCGGAGCAGAGTGAAGGTACGACTCCAGAATCTTTCCGAACTGGTCCCCATGATGGGTGCGGCTGATGTACTCTGTCACGCCCATGCGATACAGTGTGGTCGCCTGGTCGATGCGGTATCGATCGGCGATGATGAGTACAGGGACTGCGCCGCGCCAGGACAGTCGTTGCCCAGAGGAGCCGATTCAGCTCTTCATAATGACTACCATGGCGATTCCAATGCACGACAATGAGCCGTGGCTTGGCCATCGTCAGCAAGGAACACGCTTCATCCATGGTGGCCGCCACGATCATCCGGCTTCCTCCGCCGTTTTGATCGTGAAGCCCCTTCTGAAGAAGTCTCAGCAGTTGCTCGTCGCCCGTGATCGTGATAATGGTGCAGGCGGTCATGCTTGATAGACTCCCTGTGGAGAAAGAGCAAATCCATGCGTTCTTACAGGGACGGTGAGAGGATCAACCCGTCAGGGGTGATCGGTTGACGCACGATCGACGACCCGGAATCGAGACGGCGACGACATCGATCAAGGATCATTGATCAAGCTTAAGAAGGGGAGAAGCAACCGGGAGCCTGCCTCGCTGGTGTGCTCCAGTTGCTTGCTCACTCAACACCATTCTACAAACTTTTTTCGATTTTGGCATCTCCCCGAAGTAGATTCTGCGAAGTTATGCCGTTAACTCCCGAAGAAACTTTGACTTACATATCGAGAAAAAAATTAAAGCTCCAACGCGAATTTACAACGAAGTCACTCGGACTCCGAGACATACGGTCATCTTCGAGGGCTCGGCTCTTAAGATTGTGACGATACGAGAGAAGGTCCGCGGGGCTCATTGATACGAATGTTCAGATCCGAGTGAGGTCGGAGGCGGCTTTGGTTACTTGGACGCTTGGTGACAAGCGCTGGACCGCGAATGTTTCCACCCAGAGGGTCAACAGCCATGGTCTCACAAATCCGTGTGCGCAGCCTGATTCTTGCGATTCTTGTGGGATGGGGAGGAGTCGCGTCCGCCCAATCGGCAACCTCGCGACCTGGGTTGGAGATCGACTTCATCGACGTGATGGGGGGTGCGGCGACCTTGGTGGTGACTCCGGACCACGAGTCGATTCTGATCGACTCGGGCTGGCCGGGCGTGGACGACCGCGACCCGAAGCGGATCGTCCACGTCTTGAAGGACCTGGCGGGCTGCGACCATCTCGATCACCTGGTCACGACTCACTGGCATCGGGACCACTTTGGTGGTGTCGAGGGCCTGGCCCGTCGGATTCGCATCGACCACTTCTGGGACCGAGGGCTGCCGGAGGACGGAGACGGTCAACTCGATTTCCCGGACGGCCCGAAGCCCGACGATGCGCTCGGACGGGCCTACCGCGCGGCGAGCCAGGGCAAGCGCAAGGCTCTCAGGGCAGGCGACACGCTGCCGCTCAAGCGTGTCGAGCGCCCTGGTCCTCGCCTCGGGAGGCGAGGTGATCGAATTGGTCCGACGGTTTGGCGAGACCGGCGAACGCTCGCAGAACGCCTCGTGCGCGGACGCCCCTCCTGACCAGCCGGTCGATACCTCCGATAACGCCCGAAGCCTGGCTCTCTTATTCAGCATCGGACGATTCCAGTTCTTCGACGCCGGTGACCTGACCTGGAACGTCGAGAAGAAGCTGGTCTGCCCGATCGACCTGATCGGCAAGGTTGATCTCTACCAGGTAACGCACCACGGGATGGACATCTCGAACCATCCGACGCTCTTGAAGACGATCGCACCCACGGTTGCCATTATGAACAATGGTCCGCGCAAGGAGGCGCTCCGGCAACGGTCAAGCGATTGCGGGCGATCTCGTCGATCGAGGCGGCCTATCAGCTCCACCGCAACGTGGCCACCACGGACGCGGAGAACACGGAGGCAGCGCTGATCGCCAATAGAGACCAGGCGGGTGGCCAGATCATCCGTGTGTTCGTCCAGCCGGACGGGTCGAGCTTCACGGTCCAGCTCGGTGAGGACGGGCCGAAGCGGCGATTTGAGTCGCGGTAGCTGATGGAGGGCGTCGGCACGGAGACCCGCAGCGGTTCCCCGGCCAGAACGATTCCATCTCGAAGGCCGGTCGGTCCCGATCTGGTACCTGCTGTTGCCCTGAGCTCCCATGGCGAGACCGGAGAGACGTGCGCACTCGCGTGAGTCCAAGCGTTCAGGCTGGTACTCCCTCGGTCTTCATGCGGGTTTTCCTGGGTTGAGGCTGATGCTTCCAGCGGCGATGCAGCCAGAGATATTGGGTCGGGTCCTGGAGGATGAGTCGTTCGAGGGCCGAGGTGAAGCGTTGAGTGAGTGCGCGAACGTCATCCGCAGTGCCCTCCAGCTCGGAGGGGTCGATGACGTCCTCGCAGCGGATCTCGTAGCGGAAGCCAGGCCCGATCCGGCGCGCGACGCCGACCACCACCGGCGCCTTATGATCGATGGCCAGCAGCGCGATGGCCTTGTGAGTCGAGGCGGGCCGGCCGAAGAAGTCGACATAGAGACCGCGCTGGCCGGCGTCCTGGTCGGCCAGAAACGAGAGGACCCGGCCGTTCTGGAGCACCTCGACCATCTGGTCGAAGCCTCCGGTCTTGGGGATGAGCGATTGGCCGGTCCGCTCGCGGAACGATCGGAGATAGCGGTCCAGATAGGGATTATCCAGCGCCCGCGCGACCGAGACCGTCGGGAACCCGAACAGGCCGAAGACGTAGCCAGCCAGCTCCCAGTTGCCGTAGTGGCCGGTCAGGAAGATCATCGAACGGCCGCCAGTAATGAGCTGGTCCATGATCGGCTCATGCCCGACCAACACCACGCGGTCTCGCCAGTTGGTCAGATGGAGCTTGCGCGGGGTGTGGAGGATCTCCATGAGCATCTGGCAGAAATGCCGATACACACCGCGAACGATCTGGTCGCGCTGGGCGTCGTTATACCGGTCACCGAAGGCCATCGCCAGGTTCTCGTGCCCGACCTTGCGATGCCGAGCATCGACCTGATAAAGGATCCAGGCCATGAAGCTCGCGAGGGCGTACGACTGCTCGATGGTCAGCATCTGCGCGAACGCGACCACCAGGCGCACGAACAGATAGACCAGATAGTCGAGCCAGGGACGGCGAATCTTGTGCCGAGGCATGTATGTCACTCCGTTGACATCGAATTCCGTTTTACCCGCGGCTCCGTCTCCGACCTCACCCGTATTCACACCTCGGCGCCGGGCATTCCGAATTCTTTCTCAAGGACTTCGATCAACCGCCGACAATCCCGGGCCGTCAGGCCGGCGCCGAAGTAATGGGGCTCATCGCCAACATCGAAGCGGATATTCCCGAGCTCTCGGGGGCCGTTGCGATCGCTGAACGTGACCTCGTCCCAGAGCGGTGAATACCGCAAGTCCCGGATCATGGCAAGAGGATAAGACCGAACATCGTCGACCATGAGGCCGGTCCGGGTGACGACGAAGGTGTCTTTCTGAATCGCCAGGACTTCCTCGGCCGGTAGCGTCAACCGGACCCCGTGGAGGACCACCCAGCCCAGGAGTGTCCAGCCGATCATGAGGGCAAGGACCAGGGAAAACGAAGGAGCCCCCGGCAGCGTCTGGCGGCTCAGCTTCGTGAGAAGCGCACAGATGCCGACCAGCTCTCCGAACAGCCACAGGATCACCATCCAGAAGCCGTGCCAGCATCCCTCAGGATCAGCCGGGCGGCGGATGACAATCCGGCAGCCCTGATGCCGGTCGATTTCGATCCTGCGATTCTCGCCAATTCGTTGTTTCTCGGGCACGGCGGATCGCCTCAACGCTCGAAACTGTAATCCACGCCACGATGGAGATTTCGCCTCCGATCAGGGGATATTGAACCTTTGCCGCGAGTTCGACTGGTCAATCATCCAGCGGCAGAGCAACCTGGGCCCCGGTCTCGCCCGATCGGTAGATGGCACGGATGATCTCGACTGACTTGCGGCCTTCTCGGCCATCGACCAGCGGTTCGCGTCCCTCATCAATCGCCTGGAGAAAATCCACCAACTGGTCGCGGTGACCGATGTGGGTGATGCCGCGGGGGTCGCTGGCGCCAGCCTTGAAGCCGGTCTGACCGGCCATGGCGGCGAAGACTTCGTTGTCGCTGGGGACCTTCTCCTGAAATTCCCAGAGGGTGATGTCGTCCTGCTCGACCCGCGCCGCGCCACGGTCGCCGTGGATTTCGGTCCGCTTCAAGAGACCGGGGTACGCGCTGGTCGCGGCCTCGATCACACCAAGGGCCCCGTTCTTGAACCGCAGGGAGGCCACGGCGGTGTCCTCGACCTCGATCCGCTCGTGGGCCAATGTGGCGGTCATCGCCGTGATCGCGGCGACGTCACCCATCAGCCAGTAGAGAAGGTCGACGTTGTGAATCGCCTGGTTCATCAGGGCACCGCCGCCATCGAGGTCCCAGGTACCGCGCCAGCCGCCGGAGTCATAGTATTGTTGGGTCCGCCACCATTTTACATAGGTATCGCCCAGGGTGAGCCGTCCGAACCGGCCGATATCGATCGCCTCCTTGAGCCGGAGGTTGGCTGCGGTGAATCGCGAAGGGAAGATCGTGCAGAGCCGGACGCCCGCGCTGTCGCACGCGGCGATGATCGCGTCGCAGCGCGGCAGCGTGATCTCCAGAGGCTTCTCGACGACGACATGCTTCCCCGCCTGCGCCGCTTTCACGGCCGGCTCCATGTGGGCGCCGCTGGGCGTGCAGACGCAGACCACGTCCAGCCCCGGTTGCGCGAGCATCGCATCCAGGTCGTCGAAGATCGCGCAACCTCCTGTGGCCAGATTGGCGATTTTCTCGCCGTTGGCAGGATTGCGGCTCCAGGCGGCGACGACACGGGCGTTCTCGATCTCGTTGATCGCCCGGGTGTGGAACTCCGCGATCATCCCGCAGCCGATGATGCCGAAACCATGCTGTGCCATGCTGGATCCGCCTTGCACTGATAGCCGGCCTAACGTGGAAGTCGATTCCCATACCGACCCCTACCGCGGCCCGTCCTGCGTCAACCGTACTCGCACGATCTTGCGCTTGCCTACGCGGACGATCAAGCCGTCTGAGACCGCGATCGAGGACTTGGGATCGGCGATCGCTTGGCGGTCCGGGCCGATCTTGAATCCGCCCTGTTCGATGACGCGTCGGGCGTTCGAGGTGCTATCTTCGAGCCCGAGTTCCTTGAGCAGCAACGGGGCGGCGATCCGTCCCTGGGCGTCGAGCCGGTCGGCGGCCAGTGTGACCTCGGGGATCTCGGCGGGATCCTCACCGGAGGCACGGCGACGGAATTCGGCGGCGGCCCGATCGGCGGCCTCCGCCCCGTTGTACTGGGTCACGATGGCTTTCCCCAGGACCTCCTTGGCGTCTCTCGGGTTGATTCCCGGGCCGAGCAGGCGATCCACTTCCTCCATGGGCAGCTCGGTGAGCAACGTAAAATACTGCCGCATCGGCTCATCCGGGACGCTCATGACCTTGCCGAACTGGTTCTCAGCCGACTCAGCCACTCCAATATAATTTCCCAGGCTTTTCCCCATCCGCCGGATGCCGTCGGTCCCCACCAGAATCGGCATCGTCATGGCCACCTGCGGTTCCTGACCCTGCGACACCTGGAGGTCTCGTGCCACCAGTAAGCTGAAAAGTTGCTCGGTGCCTCCGAGCTCGACGTCCGCGTGGATCTCGACCGAGTCCCAGCCCTGCATCAGGGGATACAGGCATTCGTGGAGATAGACCGGTTTCTCGGCCGCGATCCGGTTGGCGAAGTCTTCCCGCGCGGTGATCTGGCCCAGCGTCATGCGCCGGGTCAAGTCGAGGACTTCCAGGAAGGACCACTTCGAGAACCAGTCGCCGTTATGGTGCACCTCGGCCCGGTTCAGGTCGATGATTCGTCCCACCTGGGCGAGATAATCCCGGGCATTGGATTCGACCTGTTGCTGGGTTAGCTTGTCCCGTGTCTTGTCCCGCCCGGACGGATCGCCCACCAGGGCAGTGTAATTGCCGATGATGATGACAGCCGTGTGACCCAATTCCTGGAACTGGCGCAGTTCCGCAACGGGACCGTGTGTCCGAGATGAACGTCGATCCCGGTGGGATCGATGCCGTACTTGACGCGCAGTGGACGATCCTCGTGGACGGATCGCTCGAGCTTCTTGAGGAATTCGGGCTCCGGGACGATCTGCTCCACACCGCGTTTGAGGATCCGAAGTTGTTCGGCAAGATCCCTCATGGTTACTCCCTGGCTGTCTCGATTCTGGCGCACGACAACGAGCCCAAGATTCCCTCATCAGCGTGATTCATGGTGGCAATTCCGGAACGGCTCGTAAAGACCGGCCGGTGCGCTGTCGAGGCGATGTGCCCGGGCGGCAACACGCTGGGGTCCGGGAATTCCCACCGTCCACGACGCTTCGGCCGGGTATTGGGTGGTTAACCCCTGGTCAGCCGCCCGCTCAGCGGTACGATCTTACATAAGATCGAGACCGAGACCAGGCCAGATCGGAAGTGGATGCAATCCATGGTGGTGCTTGAGCCAAGACTGATCCTCCTCTACATCATCGAGCTGATCATGTTGTCGATCCTTTATCGGGATCGGCGCGAGTTGGTGCTGGGTACTCTGGAGTCTCCTGAACCGACACCCTCTGCTTCCCGAGCGGCCCCTGGTGCCACATCGCAAGACGCCCTGGGGCTCTGGTAGCGTTCTCCTCGTCTTCGTTCTCTACATCGCGGCGCTCTTCGTGATGTTCCAGGGTTACCTCCGGGTGACCCGCGGGAAGGGGGGCAACGAACCACCGGTCGCACCGGCCGCAGCTCCCGTCGAGAAACCCGGATTCCCGGGATCCAGAGCAAGCTCGCCGCCAAGTCGGTGGCGGCCGATCATGCCGCCAGGTCCGATCCACGACTCGCAATCCCGGTCCCCGGCCCGCGAGGCCAAGAAAGACACTAGGGAGTTCTCTCTTCTCGAGTTGATGTCCATCCAAGCGGTGGTCAACACTCTCCTACTTGTCCTTCTGCCGATGGTCCTCAAACGCACGTCGGGGGCCAAGCTGAACGATCTCGGGTTGAGCCTCGACCAATGGGGCCGCCAGGCCACCATCGGCGTCGTCGCGATTCTGTTCCTGATGCCCATCATTCTCGGGACCCAGTGGTGTGCCTTTCGTTTGCTGGGGCCGTTGGATGAGCAGTTCCGCCATCCGGTCGAGAGGATGCTTCGGGAACAATTCACGGGTGTGGCAGCCGGACTGGCCTTCCTCACCGCGGTCGTGCTGGCTCCTCATCTTCGAGGAATTGATGTTCCGGGGCATCTTCCAGAGCTGGCTCATCGTATTCCTGCATCGATTTCGAGTCGGTCTCGAGACCAGACCGATCGAGACGCTGGACTCGAGCGAAGGCGTGTTCCTCCCGCTGAGTCCGCGGCATGCGACCCTGTATCCTGAAACCGTCGTAGAAACCGAAGTCACCGATTGGATCGCAGGTTCCTCTGGGCAGAAAGCCGGCCTCGATCCGGTGAGCCAGGAATGGCCGGCGGAGTATTGGTCGGCCGACGATCGGGGTGTTGTCCTCCCAAAGCCAGACGCCTGCCCCAGACCGGTTTCATTCGCCAATTCCGCAGGGGCTGCAATTGTCCTCACCTCCTTGATCTTCGCCAGCTCTCCATGCCGGTCAGTGGCCGGCACCGATACCCATTTTCGTCCTGGCACTCGGGCTGGGGCTCATCTACTACCGGACGGGTAGCCTGATCGCAGTGATCTGCATGCACGCCGTATTCAATGCTTCCAGCACTCTGGCTTTAATCTACGCGTTGTTGATCGGAGGGCCTGCGGCGGGAGACAGGAAGGTTCCCCCACCGGCTATCGAGCGGAGTGCGCCTGTTGAAAAAGTCAATGCTCGGACCTGAGATGTGGATCTGCGGCCCGATTGAGGCAAAACATCAATTCCGATTCACTTTTTGCTAGACGAACGATGGCCGTGCTGTTACATTTCTAAAGTCGTGCGTGTGTCTCTTGAGGGGGATGCTATCGAATTCGCGGGCCAAACGATCTCATTCGGCGAGTATGGGATGCCAGAAGGCACGAGTCGAAAGTCAAAGGTGAAAGAGGCCGATGAGATAGGGACCGGGTTCAGACGATTTCGAATGGCTCCGAGCGGTCTCGATCGACTCGATCGGATCGCCGCGTAGGTGCAAATTCGCGGCGCGGGGTTCTCGAAGATTCCCGGATCATCGCGAGATGTTCGGCGAAGGGTGATGACCCGTAGCGACATTCAGCCACCGATGCCAGGACGGCCGCCGCCGGGAAGAATTCGGGTTCTTCGCGGCCCAAGGGAATGTGGAGCGTGGACCTGCTGTCTGGGCCGCGTTTCTACTCGTGGGGGTTTTGTTCGATGAACGAATCGAAGTCCAAGAAGAATACACCTGTGCATGATGGATTTGAATGGGCGGGTGCCGTCGCTCGCGTTCGCCGGGGCGTCCGGTCGAATCGCGCGGGCCGTCGCGCCGCACTTCTGGGTATGCTCACCGCAGCCTATGCCAACTCTAGCCGTGGTGGCCGAATCAGTGACCGCAGCGCCGGCGAGCGTTGACGGATCAGTTTCCAACGCTTCCATTCCCATCGCGTTGATCGCTCGTTTCGCGAATCCTCTCATCAGTCGCTGAAAAACGGATCTGGAACGAGAGAGACCCGAGAGCCGAACCTGTTCTCCTTGAGTATTCAAGGGAGGAGAGGTTCGGCTTCATTCATTTCGAAGCTATCACGATTTCCTCACGCGAGCAAAGGCTTGACGACCTGGCCGGAGACGTCGGTGAGACGGAAGTCTCGGCCCTGGAAGCGATAGACCAGCCGACGGTGGTCGATCCCGAACAGAGCCAGTAGAGTGGCGTGCAAGTCATGGACCGAGACCACGTCGTGGACGGCCGAGTAGCCGAATTCGTCGGTGGCGCCATGGGTGATGCCCCCTTTGATTCCTCCTCCCGCGAGCCAGATGGAGAAGCCCTTGATGTGGTGGTCACGTCCGTTGCCCTGGGCCATGGGCGTGCGACCGAACTCGCCGCCCCAGACGACGAGGGTCTCGTCGAGCATCCCGCGCTGCTTGAGGTCCTTGATCAGGGCGGCGGCGCCTTGGTCAACCTCTCGAGCCGTGCCGGCGACATGCTCCTTGATCGCGCCGTGATGGTCCCAGTCGCGGTGGTAGAGCTGGATAAACCGGACGCCTCGCTCAGCGAGCCGGCGGGCCAGCAAGCAATTGGCGGCGAATGAGCCGTCTGCCCCCGACGTGCCGTAGAGGTCGAGAACGTGTCTCGGCTCGCTGGAGAGATCGGTCAGCTCGGGAACGCTCGCCTGCATCCGGAAAGCCGTCTCGTACGCGGTGATCCGCGTGGCGATCTCGGGGTCCTCGGTCCGCTCGTGCTCGAGCTGATTGAGGTGCTGGACCGCGTCGACGACTTCGCGCTGGCGCTCCACGGTGGTTCCCCTAGGCCGTCCCAGGTAGAGGACAGGATCTCCCTGGGAGTAGAACCGGACGCCCTGGAACCGGCTGGGCAAGAAGCCGCTATGCCATTGCCGTGTGGAGATCGGTTGCGCCTGGCCGAAACGACCGGTCGAGGTCAGCACCACGAACCCAGGAAGGTCCTCGCTCTCGCTGCCGAGCCCGTAAGTCAGCCAGGATCCCATCGCTGGCCGGCCCGAGATCGACGTCCCGGTGTTCATGAACGTGTGTGCGGGGTCGTGGTTGATCGCCTCGGTCACCATCGAGCGGATAATGCAGATCTCGTCGGCGATGGTAGCGACATGGGGAAAGATCGCACTGATCTCCTGACCGCTCGCACCGTACCGTCGAAAAGGGTGCTGGGGCGCGAAGCAGACCAGCTTGTGGCCTTGGAGCTGGGCGATCGGCATGCCCTTGGTGAACGACTCGGGCATCGGCTTACCGTGCATGCGGGCTAGCTCAGGCTTGGAGTCGAAGGTCTCCAGGTGCGACGGTCCGCCAGCCATGTAGAGATAGATGATTCGCTTGGCCCTGGGGGCCAGGTGGAGCGGATGGACCACGCCGGTCCACTGGTCGCGCTGGGGAGTCCGGTCGGCCGCCTTTAACAGGCCCGGATCGAGGAGTGAGGCCAACGCCACGGTGCCAATTCCCGTCGTCGATCGGCCCAGGAACGCCCGGCGATGGATGCGATTTTTCAGGTCGTCGGAGAGGGAATGCATGGGTCAGTTCCGTGTGATGGTCTCGTGGAGGTTCAGCAGAACGCGAGTCACGGAGGTCCAGGCGGCCAGCTCAGCCGGGTTGAGGCCCGTGGGGACCGGCTCATCGCCGATGCCGAGCAGGGCACGGGCCGCGGCGGGATCGTGCTGATACTGCCGCTGGTGCTTGAGCAAGAGCCCGGTCAGGATTGTGGTCTCGTCGGGACGCGGAGGACGTGCCAGCGCCAGTCGGAATGCGCGGTCAAGGCGGGCTGATGGGTCGGTGCCCGCCTCCCGGATCAAACGGGCCGCCAGGACCCGCGCTGCCTCGACGTAGGTTGGGTCGTTCAGCAAGACCAGCGCCTGGAGCGGGGTGTTCGACCTCGGACGCTGAACGACACATTCCTCGCGGGTCGAGGCGTCGAAAGCCAGCAGGCTGGGGTGAAGGAACGTCCGCTGCCAGTAGGTATAGAGCCCGCGCCGATATTCGCTCGATCCGTGGTCGGCATGATATTCACGCCTCGGGAAATTGAGGAACACCCAGTATCCTGGCGGCTGATACGGCTTGACGCTGGGCCCGCCAATCTGCTCGGAAAGCAGGCCGCTGATGGCCAGGGCGTTATCGCGGACCAGTTCGGCGTCGAGCCGGAAGGCGTTCTGGTGCGCGACCCAGCGGTTGCCGGGATCGCGCTTCTGGGCCTCGAGGCGCGGTCGCGAGCTTTGGCGGTAGGCCTCGGACAGCACGATTCGCTTGAGCATCGCCCGCACGTCCCAGCCGCTGTCCACGAATTCGCAGGCGAGCCAGTCGAGCAGCTCGGGGTGGGTCGGCCAGGTCCCTTGCGAGCCGAAGTCGTCGGCCGTCGCCACCAGTCCCTGACCGAAGGCCAGCTTCCAGAGTCGATTCACCATCACACGGGCCACCAGCGGATTGCGGCCCGAGACCAGCCAGCGGGCCAGATCGAGCCGGGACGCGCGTCGGTCCTTGACCCCTAACGGCGACAAGGAGGCCGGAACGCCCGGAGCCACGACCGGACCCGAATCGTCCATCCAGTTGCCTCGCGGCAGAACGCGCATGACCCGAGGAGGAATCGATGTTGAGACGAGCGTGCTCGGGATCTTGCGGATGAGCTCGGAGATCTGGCGATCCAGCTCGGCGAGTTCCTTCTTCTGGTCGGGTGACGGGGCCTTGACCAACTTCAGCGCCGCCTGACGATCCTCCAGCGGCTGAAGAGCGGCGCCCTGCTCGGGAGCTGGGAAGCGAGTGGGCTCCTGGGCACCCACGATGGTTTCCTTCACGTCGGCGAAGAACGCGGCCAGGCTGTAGAACTCGCGAGTCGTGAACGGGTCGTACTTGTGGTCGTGGCACTCGGCGCAACCCAGAGTCGCGCCCAGCCAGACCGTCGAGACGTTCCGCACCCGGTCCGCCGCGTACTTCGCCATGTACTCCTTCGCTTGCGCCCCGCCCTCCTGTGTGGTCTGGAGCAACCGGTTATAACCCGAGGCGATGCGCGTCTCGTCGGTCGGGGACGGAACCAGATCGCCGGCAAGCTGTTCGATTGTTAAGCGATCAAAGGGCTTGTTGGCGTTGAACGAGCGGATCACATAGTCGCGGAACAGCCAGATGTCCATGTGGTTATCGCTGTGATAGCCCTGAGTGTCGGCGAACCGGACCAGATCGAGCCAGAAGATGGCCATCCGCTCGCCGTAGTGAGGCGAGGTCAGAAGGCGGTCGACAAGCTGCTCGTAAGCGTCAGGGCGGCGGTCTTGAACGAATGCGTCTACCTCCTCAGGAGGTGGCGGCAACCCGATCAGGTCGAGACTGAGTCGGCGGATCAGGGTGGGACGATCCGCCTCTGGCGCGGACTCGAGCCCCTCGGCAGCCAGCCGGGCGCGGAGGAACCGGTCGATGGGATTGGCTGCGTCCGGGAGACCGGAAATATCCGGCCGGGTCGGGGAGATATAGGCCCAGTGGCCCTTCCAGACCGCCCCCTGTTGAATCCAACTCCGGATTCGGTCGATCTGACCGGAGGTCAGCCGCTTGGCGGCTTTGGGAGGCGGCATGACAGACTCGTCGTCCTCGGCCGTGATCCGGAGCAGTAATTCGCTCTCATCGGGTTTGCCGGGGACGACGACAGTCGTGTCTTCAGCCGACCGGAACAGGCCAGCACGGGTGTCGAGTCGCAAATTGGCCTTGAGTTTGTTGTGATCCGGACCGTGGCACTGATAACACGTCTCGGAAAGGATCGGCCGGATGTCGCGGTTGAAATCGACTTGCTCTGGGCCGGCGGCGGCATGATCGGAGTTCGCCACGATCATCGCGATCGTCGCCAGGAGGCAAGCCGTCGGTCGAAGGGATCTCATCATATCGGCTCCTGCTCCGTCCGGCCACCGCGCCGGGGGCATATCCCTCCGCTGGAATCGGCCGGTGGACGGGACCATCGAGGCGGGTCATGGGGAGGGTTGGCGCCATGCGACCAGTCGCGGAAGGATGCTCCCGCGCCGGTTCGAGTCCATCAGATCCAGGATATCGCGGATTTCCCGTTGTTTCAAATCCCGATCCAACCGAGAATCGTCTCGATCCGCCACGACCCCTTCCCGGTCGTGCCCGTTTTCTCCCTCGATCCGGACAAAGAGGTCATGCCAACTACCATCGCCCAGCCTCAGCCGATTCTGGGGATCGAGTACACCTATCGCGATCGCATGCTGCTGGTCACGCGCGGTAGCCCGCTCCCCGCCGGGGCGACACCGACCCCCAGCGGGATCAATTTCGTCCTGCTGTGCCGGCACGGAACGACTGTCTGGCTGATTCTCTCAGAGCCTTGCAGTGGCGAGATCTATGCCGAGATTCCGCTCGATCCCCGGCTCAATCGGACGGGCGACCACTGGCACGTGCAGGTTGACGGGCTACCTGATGAGTTCTGCTACGGCTATCGTGTCGACGGTCCCAAAGACCATGGCCATCGTTATGACCCGCGGATCATCTTGCTCGACCCCTATGCGCGTGCTCTTTCCTGCGGACGCCCGTGGGGGACCGGCGACGGGTTGCCGCGGCGCAGCCTGATGACCGAGTCCTCGCCGGAACCCGAGCGTCAAGTCAATCCGCGAACCCCGCTGGAAGATACGATCATCTACGAGCTCCATGTCCGAGGCTATACGATCGACCCGAGTTCCGGCAACCGGCACCCTGGGACGTATCTCGGCCTCACCGAGAAGATCGAGGAGCTGAAGAACCTGGGGATCACCGCCGTCGAACTGCTGCCGGTCAACGAGTTCGACGAGAACGACTGTCCTTTCGTCAATCCCTTGACCGGCGAACCCCTGAAGAACCTCTGGGGATACAACACGATCGCCTTCTGCGCCCCGAAGGCGGCTTATGCCCATCAACCGGAGCGAGGCGAACCCTGGCGGGAGTTTTGCCGGATGGTCGAGGCGTTCCATGACGACGGTATCGAAGTATACCTCGATGTGGTCTTCAACCACACCGCCGAGGGCGGCGACGATGGTCCGACCCACAACTTTCGCGGCGTGGACAACACCCTGTTCTACATGCTCGACGAACGGGGCCGCTATCTGAATTACAGCGGGTGTGGCAATACGTTCAGCAGCGACCACCCGGTGGTGCGGAACTACCTGCTGGACTGCCTGCGCAGTTGGGTCGCCGAGGGCGGGGTCGACGGCTTCCGATTCGATCTGGCCTCGGTCCTGGGGCGCGACCGACATGGAAACGTGCTCGTTGAGCCACCGGTGATCAAGCGAATCTCTGAGGATTCACTGCTCCGCGATACCAAGCTGATCGCCGAGCCGTGGGACGCGGCGGGTCTCTACCAGGTTGGCACATTTCCCGGCGAGGGGCGGTGGTCCGACTGGAACGGGCGGTTCCGCGACGACGTCCGGAGGTTCTGGCGCGGCGACGCGGGTATGACCTCGGCACTGGCCACGCGAATCTGCGGCAGTGACGACCTCTACCAGGGACGCGGGCCGCTCCACTCGATCAATTTCATCTGTTGTCACGATGGATTCACGCTCAATGACCTGGTGACTTATGACCACAAGCACAATGAGGCCAACGGAGAGGGAAACCGCGACGGCAACGACTCCAACTGGAGCTGGAACTGCGGCGTCGAAGGGCCGACCGACGACCCGGAGGTCCTTCGGCTTCGCCAGCGCCAGGCCCGCAACCTGATGGCCACCTTGATGATCAGTCAGGGGGTGCCCATGATCCTCGGCGGGGATGAGTTCCTGCGCACCCAGCACGGCAACAACAATGCCTGGTGCCAGGACAATTCGCTGAGCTGGGTGGACTGGTCGCTCCGGGAGCGAAACGCCGATTTCCTCCGGTTCATGCGGCGAATCATCGCCTTGAGGCAGGCCCATCCGATTCTGCGACGACGGACATTCTTCTCCAGTGCCCGGGGGGGACAGCCGCCGGAAATCCTCTGGCATGGCGTGGTGCCCTCTCGTCCGGATTTCAGCAATCCGAGCCACACGCTGGCCTTCGCACTCGACGGCCGACGATCCGATCGTGCCAATCTGGTCGACCGCGACATTTACGTCGCCATGAACGCCTACCACGAATCGATCGAGTTCCGGATCCCCGCGGCGCCGTCAGGTCGTCCCTGGCGTCGGGTCGTGGACACGGCCCTGCCCTCACCCGACGACATCGTCGCCGAGGATCACGGTCCCCGGATTCCGGTCCTCCAGTCCTACGCGGTCCGCGATCACTCGATGATCATTCTGGTCTCCGATCCGTGACTCTTGGCCGAGGTCGGCAGCCCTCGAGTTTCGGCCGTTCAGGGCCGGCCCACTTCGGCGATGACGGGATTCTTGAGTGTGCCTAGGTGGTCGATCTCGACTTCGACCCCATCGCCCGGCTTGAGCCAGATGGGGGGCTTGCGCCATGCCGACGCCGGGAGGCGTGCCGGTGAAAATGAGGTCGCCTGGCTCGAGCGTGAAGACCTGCGACAGATAAGCGATCAGCTCGTTGACGCCGAAGATGAGCTGATTCGTGTTCGAGTCCTGCATCGTCTGGCCGTTGAGTCGGAGCCGGATGCCCAACTTGTGGGGGTCGGGGACTTCGTCCGGCGTCACGAGTTCGGGTCCGACCGGGGCGAAGGTATCGAACGTCTTGCCGGCCATCCACTGCTTGCCGGGCTTGTTGAGCTGCCAGTCGCGGGCCGAGACGTCGTGGCCGACAGTGTATCCCCCGACATGCTCCAAGGCTCGCTGGCGAGGAATGTGTCGCCCGCCACGGCCGATGACCACTACCAGCTCGGCCTCGTAGTCGACCTCGGTGCTCACCCGAGGCAAGACGATTGGCGCGAGGTGGCCGGTCAATGCGGTCGGATACTTGCTGAAGAGCACAGGTTCCTCGGGCGCCGGCACGCCGCTTTCGGCGGCATGGTCGCGATAGTTCAGTCCGATGCAGACGATCTTGCGGGGATCGGGGATCGGCGCCAGCAACTGGACATTGGCCCGGTCATGCCGGACGACGCCCCGTGGCAAGGCTGCCATGGCTCGGCGCTGCCACTCCGTCCCCAGCTCGAGCAGCCCTCGAACCGTTGATGGCAGCTCGGGATCGGCCGCATTGACGTCCACATATTCGCCCTGATACACCCCGCAGGCCCTCGGCCCTTCCTCCGTTGCCACGGTCACCCAGCGCATCGTAAGCCATCCTCCCAAGGACGGTTTGGATCGAATCGGTTCGGCAGTACAGCGATGGCTCGAGACAAGATCCCGACATCGCCTCGGCTCGATCTAATGTAACGCGTACCCTGTCTGATGACGAGAGAGGCGACCTGTACGGCCCGGTCCTCCAACCAGGCGAACGATCGTTACACCTGCGGTCCTACTGCTGAGGCTGGCCAGGTGGAGGAGACGGTGCATCATCATCGAACGGAGATCGTCCTTCGGGGACATTGGGTGAATCGGCCGGCGGCATCAACTCGAAGGGCGACCGGTTCTCTACGGGGGCTTTCCGCTTGGTCTGATTGGGGGCTCGCTTCGCCTCCGGAGCCGGTGGCTCGCCAGGGGACGGACGGACCAACTCGGGCCGCCTGCCTCGGGGCGACGAGCGCGGATTCGGCGCGGTCGATCCCCGCCTCCGCATTGATGGGGATTCCAGGCTCCTGACATCTGGCTGTTCAATCGCTGAGCCTGCTCGTTCCTCCGGTTCCGCGAAGCCCTTTAAACCCGGTTCGCCGTCTGGCATTTCTCCAGCTCGTTCCGATGCCGCGAGCAACCTGTCCAGCTTCTGTTCGATCTCGCCGATGCGGCGCTCCAACTCGCTCTGTTCCTCGGTCTCCAGCGGCGGCTCGAGCCTCCGCCCGAAGTACAGCGGGGCCGCCGTGTTGCGATCGCGGTATGAGTCTCTGGCGAGGTATTCGGCACGTCGTCTCTCGGCTCGAGATGATAACCGGCGTCCGGAAACCGGGTCTGAGGTTTGGGAGGGGTCGCGGGGAACAACCAGCCGATCGTTGGGCAAGATCGGGTAGTTGGTCGAGGAATCGCTTCCCATGGTGATCTGCTCGTAGTCCACTGGAAGGACCCGGGCCGGAGACCCCTTGGGGTAGCTGCGGATCAGCCGGATCCTGGAGGGGTCGGAGGTCGGGAGTAGCCCGCCGCCATGATGGATCAAGTCCAGGACCGTGTCTCCGCCGGTGTAGGGAATCCGCCCGGGCGACATCACCTCGCCCTCCACGTAACTGAATGAGCTGTTATAAGCCGTCACGTCAACGAAGACCCGGTCGGTATCCTTCGGGCCGATTCGTTTGACTTTCTGGGTCTTGGCATCGATCGTCGGCTCGCCGGTATCGGAATCCATTTCCACAAGCCCCAAGACCTCGTCTGACATGAATCTTTGCAGGTGGAGGACGATCTTTTCCTTGATCTCGGGGATGGTCAGCCCGGCGACATCGATCTCCCCGTAGAAACCCAGCGAGATCTTCCCATCGGGTCTGACCAGTCGCTCACCCGAGATCGGGCGGCCAGGTAAGGCTTCGAGGACCTCAACGAGCACGAGATCTGGGGGCTCGACGACGTAGGCCGGCCGATCAAGTCTCGTCGTAGTGGCCTTTGTTGGCGAAGATGTCGTAGCGACTGCATTGTCAATGGGGGCTTCTACCTTCGCGGGCTGTTGGACCTTGGCCAGTTCTTTGAGGTATGCGTCGAGCACGGAACGCTCGTCCTCCTGAAGTTGATCCCGGTACCGATTGGCGGCCTCCAGGTATTTGGAGGCCGGCGCGAATTGAGCAGTGTTAAAGAGTCTCGTGCCGGTTTCCAGATACTTGATGGGCGGTGCGGGCAGGGCTGGCAAGGTGACTGAGGCTACCTCCGACGCGCCGTCCACTCGGGTGGTTTCCGTCGACTTCGGTGCGGCGCTCTCCGGCCGAGGCCGGGCTCGGCGCCGGGGACGGGACCGGTCCGGCGGCTGCGCCCACAAACTCGCCCCAACGAGAGTGAGGGCGAACATGACCAACACGACAGCCATCTTACTGAGCCTGAACATGGCCGTGCTCCCGAGAAGGCGGTGGAGAGGGGTATAACCAGTCGGAGAGGACTCAGGCCGTCGCCGATGCACTGGCCGGTCCCAGGCCCCGATTGTACTCGGGCGCCTCCCAGGGATGCGACGCGCTTCTCCGGAGCGACCACCCGGAGTCGGACGTGACGATTCGGTCACCCCTGGGTGGGATTTGGCAGGTACGCTTCATTCCCGCGGCGACTTGAGGATCTCGAGGATCATGTCGAGTTTCCGCTCGACCTCGTCCAGGCGCCTTCTACGCCGCGCAGGCCGGCGCGATCGGTGGCCGGTTCCGAGGGCTGTGGGGCATCATCGTCGGGGGATCTTTCGGACGGGATGGGGCGCCGGTCAAGTTGACGTGCTACGCCGGTCCGCCGCCGCGGTTCGGCCGATGGCCGCTCGGGTGTCGCCTCCGCTTCCTCGAGCTCGGTCTTCCGAAGCTGGGGGACGACCAACCGGTCACCAGGCTCGAGCTGATAGTTGGTCAACAGATCGTCCCCCATCATGATCTGATCGATGTCGACTGGGAGGGTCCGGTGACGCCCTCGGTCCGGCCGGTAGAGCACGACGTTTGCGTGGTCCGCCTGGGGAGTCAGGCCATTCGCCAGGTTGATGGCATCGAGGATCGTTTCGTGGCCCTTCACTGGCATTCGACCGGGTACAAGAACGGCTCCCTGGACATAGTAAAACTTGCTGTTGTAAGCGGCGACATCGACGAAAACGCGGTCGCTGTCTTTGGGGGCGATTCTCTTGGGCCCTCCGGTCTCGCGATCGGCTATCCGCCCGCCCGTCTTCCGATCGGTTTCGACGAGTCCCAGCATGTCATCGGTGAGGAAAGTCCGCAAGTGAAGCACGACCTTCTCCTTCACCTCGATCGGAGTCAGGCCCGCGACGTAGACGTCGCCGTAGAAGCCCAGAGAGATCTTGCCGTCGGGCCTGACCAGCCGTTGGCCGGAGATGGGACGTCCGGGTAGAGCTTCCAGAACCTCCACAAGTAGCATGTCCGGTGGCTCGACAGCGTAGGGTCCGAGTGTCTTGAGGGCCGGCTGGGCCTTGCTACCAATAGGGCGCTCGCCCCGGCCGCTTCCCGGATCGGACCGATTCGAGCCGGCCTGAGGCGCCGCGAGAATCGCACCATACGCCCCGATGCCGATGAACACCAGGCACAACGCCAATGTCTTGAGTTTCATCATCACCATCCTCCTGAGAACAAAATGGACCAGCGCGGCGATGGACGCGGACGTCACCTCGGTTACCGTCCGCCCCGCTGCGAGGTTCGCGCCGGCCTTGATCGTCAAACCGAGCAAACTATTGGGGATCGGCGGGGCCGCGGAGGTGAACGCGACCTGGAGCGCTGGAACCGACAGACTCCCGACGGGCGCCAGCCCGCGCCTGGTCAGCCGACGGCGCAGCATGTCCCGCGCGAGCCAGCCGGCTCCGCACCGTACCCAGGGGGATTCCGAGCTGCACGGCGGCCCGGTCTTGGGTCAGGCCCTCCCAGTAACAGAGAACCACCACGGCGCGGTATTTCTCCGGAAGCTGGTGGACTGCTTCCAGCACGATCGGCCCGAAATCCGAAAGGTCCGGTTCGCCGTCCTTCAGAGAATCGACCGCCGTGATGACCCTCAACGCACCGCGCCGTTCGGCCACGCGACGACGAGCGGCATCCACCCGCGCCCGTAACGCCACGCGGCTGGCCACGCCGAAGAGCCAGCTCCCGAGCGACTCGAAGTTGCGGATGGATCGACAATGCCGGACCAGGACCAAGAAGGTCGCCTGGAAGGCATCCTGGGCGTCATGCGGGTCGGCCAACACGCTGCGACAGACGCGCAGGACCATCGGACCGTGTCGCATCACCATCACCTCAAACGCCGCCTCGCCCGCAGCATCCCGACAGGTCGTAAACTGCTCCAGCAGTTGCCGGTCGGACAACCCGGCGGCTGTCCCCACGTCGAAGAGCGTCTGAATGTCACGCAGTAAGGAAACGGAAGGACCGCCGGACATCTCGGGCTCCCCCAAACTCGATCCGCCTTGTCGAAATCTGTGAGTAGTGCCAGGACTGCTGCCAGCCTATCCACAACTTTGCGAAAAGAGAGGAGGTCTTGAGAAAAACCGAGAGTCGTCGCGATCACCACCGCACCGTCTGGGGGCGGTGGCTTTGACCCCTTGCGAGAGTCCCGACTCAGGACCGGCGGGACGTCCGGATCCCGAACAGAAGGTCACCAAGGAAACGAAGCAAGAGGGGAGTCCCGACTCAGGACCGGCGGGACGTCCGGATCCGGCGGGAGTTCTGGGCGGGCCCGGATGTGAGGTGGGCCTGACTTGCCGAGAATTGTGGCACAGATTGGCACTCCTTGTCACCTTTTGGCCGCGGCTCCTTCTCCGATCCCCATGGCCCCCAGCGAGTTCGGGCCGAGTCCCCAAATCGCTGTGCCGGGCCCGGCCGCACGCGGCACAGCCCCGTGGCTCGCAGCCATAGTTTTCGGTCGGTGACGGTCACACATGGTCTCTATTATTAAGTATACCGCAGGTTTGCGGATCCGTTAATGCACCTATCGCGGATTCCGGGGCGATTCGCTCCGGAACTCGGGACCACAGAGGGAGATAAAAAAATCCAAAAATTCGGAAGACTGGGTTACGAGAATGACCAAATTGGCCCGAACGGAGGGGGAAGCGGCGCGGGTCGGATCGTCGCCCTCCCCAGGTATCCCGCACCCGCCGCGCTGTGATCGGTGGTGGTCGACGAGGCGTCTCGAAAAACCGGGTCAGTTTGCGTCCGGTGGTCGGACGAAGTCGTCAGCGGCGGCTCTGCCCGCCGTTCCTCTCGTGCGGGACCGCATTCGATCTCCCATCATCGGGAGCAAGCACGCTACTCTTCGGGCGGAGACTCTTCGCGCCGCACCGGCGCGGGGCCGCGCCGCGATCTCGGCTTTTCGGAGGACCCTGCTTCCGCCTTCTCTGCCCCGCGATCCAGCTTCTCGATGATCTTATCAAGCTTCCGCTCGAGCTCGGTCACATGACGCTCCAGGGAACGGAGCGATTCGAGTTGTTTGTCGGCCGGGTTGTCGCCACTAATCGACGGGAAATAATACCTGCTAGGGTCCTCCGGCAATTTCGGAGGTTGCGGAGCTCTTTGTTGAGAACGGATCGGCGTGGGGCCGGGAGGGGAGTAACTGGGGTCGCGGGGAATGACGAGTCGATCGCCCGGCAGGATCTGATAATTGGTTGAACGAGTCGGTCCCCATGGTGATTTCCTCGTAGTCGATCGGCAAGACCTGAACGGGCGATCCGATCGGATAGCTGCGTATCAGACGGATCCGGGAACGGTCGGCCGCAGGAGCGAGACCGTCGGCGAAATGGAGGACATCGAGGACGGTCTCTCGTCCCGTGAAGGGCATTCTCCCGGGAGACCAGACTTCACCTTCAATGTAATAGTTCCTGCTGTTGTAAGCGGTGATGTCGACGAAGACCCGGTCGGTATCCTTGGGATCGATTCTCTTGACCGTGTTGGTCTTGGGGTCGATTGCAGGCTCACCCGTGTCGGGATTGATGTGAACGAGTCCCAGCGTGTCATCCGGAAGAAACTTCCGCATGTGCTGGACGATCTTCACTTTGGCCTCGGGGAGGGTCAGTCCGGCGAGATGGATATCTCCATAGAATCCCAGGCTGATCGTACCGTCAGGCCGGACGAGACGCTCGCCCGAGATGGGTTGACCGGGCAACGCTTCCAGGACCTCGATCAGGACAAGGTCGGGGGGCTCGATCACGGGGGCCGGCCCATCCTTGAGAGACGGTGCCGGCTTGCCATGGATGGGTGTCGTGTGCTCCGGACGGTTTTCGGGACGAGTTCTGGGACGCCGCGCCTCGGGTTGCTGAGCCCAGAGACTCACTCCCCAGATGGTGAAGGCAAGAACCGACAAACCCGTCGCCAGTTTGCAAAGCTTGATCATGGTCATGCTCCAGAGAATGCGTCGGACCAACAAAGCGGTCGATCGGGAAACCACCTGGATCGTCGCCTGGCCGGCGGCGACTCGAGATGCAGCCTGGACTGTCGGATGGGTCAGCTCGGACGAGATCGGCGGGAGTCGCCGGAGTGAACGGTGAGCCGTGTCGAATCCCGTTGCGACGAGACCAGCAACCGGCACCGAACCACGCCGGGTCAGCCGTCGGCGCAACAAATCCCGCGCCCGGGCGATCCGGCTTCGTATGGTGCCCAGCGGGATGCCGAGTTGAACGGCGGCCTGTTCTTGAGTCAGGCCCTCCCAGTAACAGAGCACCACCACCGCGCGGTATTTTTCCGGAAGTCGACGGACTTCCTCCTGCACGATCGGACCGAATTCCGCGCGGTCCGGGTCGCAGATTTCTGACGGCTCGATCGCTTCCAGGACCCTGCTGGCGGCGCGCTCCTCGGCCGAGCGGCGGCGTGCCGCCCCAACCTGCGCCGAGCCGCGACCCGGCTGGCCACACCGTAGAGCCAGCTGCCGACAGAATCCAGCCGACGGATCGAGCCGGACCGCCGCACCAGGATCAAGAAAGTCGCCTGGAACGCATCCTGGGCGTCGTTCGGGTCATGAAGGAGGTTCCGGCAAACGCGCAGCACCATCGGCCCGTGGCGCAAAACCAGCACCTCGAATGCAGCCGAATCACGACGGCTCGTGAACCGCTCCAACAGTTGCCCATCGGACAGCCCAGATGCGGTCCCCGTGTCGAAGAGGATCTGGATGTCGCGCGACAGCTCGACGGATGTACCCCCGGCCATGCGGAACTCCCGTGGACTCGATCAGGGTTTCTACCAGTAGTCCCCGCAGCGGGGCCCTGCTATCCCTGATTTTCGATCCACGTATCTTACCGCTGATCGGGGGCGACCGTGGGAGGGGGGACAATCCGCAGGATGAGCTGGCGCTCGCGCACGGTCGCCCCGACCTCGATGTGAAAGAGCCGCGGCTGGCTTCCCGCTGCCGCATCCTGACGAACGAAGTCGGCATAGACCACGGTGCCGTCGATCGGGGCGGTGATCGTGCAAGCGGCGAGCTGCCGTTCCAGCTTCGCCTCCTTGGATTTCTCCAGTTCCCAGGCCGCCTGTTTGGCCAGCTCGTTGGATCTGGTCTTCTCCATCTCGGTGACCAGCTCCTTGTTCCGATGGTCTTTGGTGTAATGAGTCAAGATGTGGTAACGATTCTTCGCTTTCTCCAAGGCGAGGTTGGAGCGAGCGATGGCCACCTCGGCCCGCTTGGAGACCAGTTGGGTATTGTTCCCGCCGTTGGACTTGACCACCTTCAACTCTTCCTCGGCCAAAGCGAGTTCGGACTCAGCCAACTTGACTTCCCCTACGACCTCCCGCAGCTCGCGAGGGTAGAGCTCGTTCCGAAACCAATGAGCGGCGATTTCGGCCTCCTCTCGCTCCAGTTTGGCATTCTGGAAGTTGGCTTTGGCGCTCCTGGTCGTGATCTGTTGATTGACCAGTTGATCGCGCAGCGCTGCCGAATCCAGCTCGCAAACGACGTCACCCTTCTTTACCACGGCCCCATCGGGCAGGATCGTGATGATGGTGGTTTGGCCCTTGATCTGTGAATAGATTCCCTCGAATGGTCTGGCTTTCCGCTCGGCATCACGACGGGCGGATTTCTGATTCTTGCCTGGCGCAGGTGTCGGTTGAGACGTACGATCCGGCCCTGCTTGTTGTCCGACGACTCTGACTCCATATCCGGCCAATCCCATCAGGACCACGCCCGCCACGATGCCGCTGATTCTGATCATCGTCATGCTCCAGATCACATGTTGGACCAATGAGGCGACCACGCCGGAGACCACCGGATTCGTCAACGGCCCGGCAGCGACTCGCGCCGCAGCTCGGATCGTCATTTGCACCAGTTCGGCCGGGACCGCCGTGAGACGCAGGACCGAGGCCGAAGTGCCATCGAGTGCCGCCATGACTCCGGCCATCGGGGCCAGCCCGCGCCGGGTCAATCGTCGGCGCAACAGATCCCGCGCCCGGGCGATCCGGCTCCGCACGGTGCCCAGCGGGATGCCAAGGTGAATCGCCGCCTGCTCCTGTGCCAGGCCCTCCCAGTAGCAAAGCACCACGACTGCACGGTATTTCTCGGGCAATCGGCGGACTTCTTCCTGCACGATCGGGCCAAATTCTTGAGAATCCATTTCGGCGGAAACGTCCGGCTCGAACGCCTCGACGACCCGCAAGGCCGCACGTCCTTCGACCGCCCGGCGCCGCGCTACCTCGACCCGGGCCCGGGCCGCCACCCGATTGGCAACCCCATAAAGCCAGCCGCCGAGAGACTCGAGATCGCGGACGGCCCCCCAGCGCCGGACCAACACCAGAAAGGTGGCCTGGAAGGCGTCCTGGACGTCGTTCGGATCATGCAGCACGTTGCGCGCAGACGCGTAGGACCATCGGACCGTGTCGCAGCACCAAGACTTCGAACGCCGCCTCGGCCGTTGCGTCGCGAGATGACGCGAATCGCTCGAGGAGTTGACGGTCGGACAGCCCGGCGGCCGTCCCGGCGTCGAACAGCGTCTGGATGTCGCGCAACAGCGCGGCGGATGTCACCCCGGCCATCCTGGGCTCCCGTCTTCTCGATCGAGGTCTCTACAAGGAATGCCTGGAGCCGAGCCAGGCTATCCGTGATTCTTGTGGGAGCGGGGGAAGACGTGAAGAAAAAAGATAGCGAGTCAGAAAACTCCGGGGAGGAGCGATGAAGCGTTCTGGTGCTCGACTGGCTGGCGGGGAAGATCGAAACCCGGTATGGGGTTGAGTTTAGAACCAGTCGGCCGCTGTGACCGGTTCGGGTTCGGGCCTGGGCAGTAAGCTCTTCTCGATGAACGTGCAAAACTCACGGACCTGGCGACTCTCGCGCTTCAAGGTTTCTAGTCCACGAAATCGCAAACAACCGCCCATAGGCCGCACGAGTTCACCGTTCGCCGATCGAGAGGACCATCGCAGCGGTACGGAGACCCGAGATTTGAACACGAAATACACGAAACACACGAAAAAAACAGGGAATTGTGAGAACAAGACCCGAGTGATCCCATCGCTTCCTGTTGTGGTGGATGGTCATTTCGGATCTGGTGGACTAGATCGAATGGTCTTTGTCTCCACCCATTCGGCGATCTTCGTCGCAAATATGCATCACGCCGCTCCTTGCTTTCCGGCGGCGGCGTCGGCGGGCGGGCAGGCCGGGAGGATGAGTGTGAAGGTCGAGCCCTGTCCCAGACGGCTCTCGGCGCGGAGGCGTCCGTGGTGGGCCTCGACGATGTCGCGGCAGACGGCCAGTCCCAGTCCCGTACCCCCCTGCCCCGTAGCGTCGGGACCGCTCTTGGTCGAATAGAACGGCTCGAAGATGCGGCGCAGATCGGCCGGCGCGATCCCCACCCCGGCGTCAGCGACGCTCAGCTCGGCCCGACGGCCGGCGGCGTCCAGGCCGAGTCGGACGCGCACCATTCCCCCCTCGGGCATCGCCTGGCGGGCGTTGATCAACAGATTGAGCAAGACCTGCTGGATCTGGGCCGGGTTCACTCGCGCATAAGGCTGACCGGTCAGTTTCACGTCCAGTCGGACGCGGTGCCGCATCAGATCCTTCTCGACCAGGACGATCACCTCCTGGACCAGCCGGACCAGGTCGGTCGGCTCGCGGTGGTCGAGACTTCCTCCCGGCCGGGTCAGGCCGAGCATGCCCCGGGTAATCATCCCCGCCCGTTGCGCGGCCTCCACGATCTGCGTCAGCGCTCGCTCGCGATAGGCCGGGTCGGGATTCCGCAGGCCCAGCTTGGCGTAGTTCAAGATGGGAGTCAGTGCATTGTTCAACTCGTGGAACACCCCGCCAGCCAGGACGCCCAGACTGCTGATGCGCTGGAGCGCGATGACCTGCCGCTTCAGGGATTCGATCGCCGCGGCCTCGGGGGTTTCTGTCAGGATGCTCGGCAATCCCTCTGCGCGTCTCGACGTTCCGCCCGCAGCCGGGGCCGAATCGGCCGCGGATGTCAGCGTGGAGGCGGTGGCCCGATTCTTCTGTGTGGTCGCCATCGATCCCTCAGCCCTCCCTGGCCGCGCGACTGCACCTGGTCTTTCCGTAGCCGACTCGACCATCTCATCGTATCGACCGGCTGGTCATGGGGAATGAGTCCGGCATCTGCGGGATCGCGTCGGCGCGCGCAACCTACCGGGTTGATCGATCGGGAGGCGTCGCGACCGACGTGCGCCGCATGATTCCCGTCGGGTCATCCTACCCCATTTGCCGCCGACACCCGACCAGGTAGCTTTGCCGGCCCTGATCGCCCTGCGGGATCGGAGGCTTCCCCTCAAACGGTCCAAATAGGCACCGCCGACGCGCCCTGTCAATCCAGACGCGATCACTGGGACCGGTCCGAGTCGAGGGCGACTTTCGGCTTCGGGTTCAGTGACCAGGGGAAGATCTTCAGCCCGTTGGCCGGGATGACGCGGGGCATGCCCTTGAGGTCCGTGCCAACGACCGGGGGAGTGACGCGACGGCCGTCGCTCCAGTAGCCGAGGTGTCGGAATCGTTCGGCGTCGTGTGCGACATCATCGAGGCTCTTGCCGGCAAAGGCCGCACCCAGGGTGACGTCGGCCATTCGCCAGAAGCCCGCGTGATCCAGGGCATTGACATCGCTGAAGCTCAACTGAAGGGAACGGAAGAGACCTTCACCGTTGTCGAGCTTGGGGTGAGCGCCGGTGGGTGCCGCATGATCGGCGATCAGGGGCGGGTGTCCATGACGATCGGATCGAAAGAAGATGAAACGCTTCCGGGCGGGGGGAATCGCGGTCGCTTCGGTGAAGATCTGCCGGCCGCGTAGGTCGCCGACAACGATGTCTTCCTCGCCGACGATGACGATCATCAAGGTCGACTCTGCGATGCGGTCCAGGGTGGGCCGTCGCATCGGGATCACCTCGCCGGGCATCACGGCAACCAGCGCCTTGGGGATCGGTAGTCCCGAGTGAGGATCCGTGGCCAGTGCGGCGATCTGAGCCGCAAGGTTTCCACCTGCGGAATGGCCGATCAGAGCGAACCGCGTCAGATCCGGCCGGACATGTTCAACACCGACGTGCAAGACCCCCAGGGCATCGTTCAGGGCGGCCACCACGTTCGGCAGGAAGTCCTGCGGCATGGTCCCCACATCGTTCTGGTAGCGTGGAAAGATGACGATCCGACCGTCGCGAACGAGGTGGTCGATCCAGGCACCGTAGAACCCCGGATTGACCGCGAACCAGCCGTGGAGGAAGACGACCACCGGCGCCCGTTCCGGTCGGGGCTGATCCGGCTCGAACAGCCAGTAGGAGCGCGGCCCCTGCCCGATCTCGAAACGGCGGACCTTGAGATGCGGCGGTGCCGGTTCCTCGTCACGGCTTCGTTCCGGAGTTGAAGCGGGTTTTCGTTCCTCGTCACCCGCATCGAGGCGGCCGCCCGCGATCCCGACCAGCACGGACACGAGGAAAACGACGATCGCCAGAGCCAACGCGTTGCGGCGCACTCCCACGCTCTTTCTGCCCACCATGGCACCACGCGCTCCCCGCAATCGGATTGTGCTCGTTCCTTCACTGGAATCGAGGCGGTTCAGTTTCCCGTTCTGCCGGAGATTGTCAAGGGCGTATTGAGGGGGCCATTGGCTGGCTCCTTCGGAAAGTTGACCGAGCCGCAGCTTGACCTGGTTTCTCGTCGCATTCATAATAAGAAGGTTGGATTCGTGCCCGCCGGATCGCGGGGGGCACTCCGACTGATTGCATTCAACGTTCCCGGCCCGGTCCCCACCCAGTATGCGTGAACGGGGCTGTATCGTGTCCTCTTGGCGGCCGTCAAAATGGTGCGGTTTGAGATCACTGGGGATCGGAATGCTGATCCTCAGCACGATCCGCATCCCGTTACCACAGGCTGACTATCACAACATACGTCACCACGACGCGCCCGGAGAAGTCTGCCTCTATCACGACCATCTCCTGCGATGGCATCCCCACGCCAGTTCCAACGACGACGTCGCGCTGCTTCACTGGCATTGGTTCCTTCCGCTGGTCACCCCGGATGCGCAAGACCCCGGCGGTGATGACGAACACGGTTCCCCCCGTTCCGGTCCTGCGCTGCATGCCCACCTCGGCGATTGGCCGGAACCGGACTGGACCAGTACGCCGGTGATCCGCCCGGATAGCCGCGGGCGGCTCCTCAACCTTCTGGCCCTCGGACATTCGGGGGCGGGTTCGGGATATGCCTCGATCCTCTCCGCAACCGATGACCCCCGAACGGGGGTATTCTCCGCCTGCCCACCCGTTCGACGCGGCGGGATTGCGCGCCGCGCGCATCTCACTCCTCCAGCGCTGGAATTGCTGATTCGGCGAAACCGTGGATCGTCCGTCCGCGGCCTTCCGCGCGTCGGACCCGCGCGGCACGACCGGTTCTGCCGGTTCGTCGCCCGCGATCCAGTCATGCTTCGGTGCGGAATCAGCAGGCCGATCGGGATCGGCCTTGAGTCTGGTCGGCCGAGTCATCACGACTCGGCCCAGGTCCTGGCGGATTCCCACCCATCCCGCGGATTCTTCGATTTCGAAACGGTTCACCGCATCAGACGGGAGGGTGTTCCATGTCGGTTGCAATCACGCCCAAGCGGTCGGCCTCGTGGTCGGCCCGCCAGGTGTTACCGTGGGCGGGAATGGGGTTATGCCTCGTTCTCATGACCGCCCATGTCGCTTATGACGTGTTCGGATCGACAAGGCTTCATGCGGCGCCGAGGGCTCCGCAGTCGGCGCCTGAGTCCCAGTTGGTCGTGGAGGAAAAACAGACAGCCCCGGCCACTCCGTCGAGCATCTCACTCTCTGAGTCCAAGTTGCAGGAAGCCAAGATCGGCACCGAGCGAGCGCGGTCGGACCGGATCGCCCTCGAATTCGGCGTTCCGGGACTGATCCAGGCCAACGCCGACCGGCAGGTCGAGATCCGTCCCTGGACCCTGGGAATCGTTCGGGAGGTTCATGCGGTCCTGGGTCAGGACGTCAAACGTGGTGATGCGCTGGTCATCCTCGACAGCCCCGACATCGGTACCGCGCGGCTGAATCTCCGGCAGAAGCAGCGCGAGCTGGTCACGGCTCGGTTCGAGGCCGCCTGGAAATCCGAGATCGCCAGGAACGTGGCCGAGCTGATCCCTCAGTTGCGCAAGGGGATCAAGATTCGCAGTGCCGATCTCGCCGACAATCACGACAAAGCCGCCGCGCACCCTGAGGAACACGCCAGGGACGACGCCGCGACGATCGAGAGGCAATTTGCCGACAAGCAACTCGGGTCCTACCGCGGCACCCTCTTGCAAGCCTTGGCCAAGTATGACATCGCCGCTCATGAGGAGGAGAAGACCACGAAACTCAAGGATGAGAATTATCTCGGCGAGCACCCGGTGCTGGTCGCGCGGCACACCCGCCAGGGCATGCAGGGCGAACTCGAGGGCGCCATCGAGCAGGTCGCCTGGGAGGCCGCCCAGGCGAACCGCATGGCCAACCAGGCGTTGCGCGATGCCGAGGCGGCCGTTGTCGACGCGGCCAAGCGACTGTGGATCCTCGGCGTTTCGGAGGACATCCCCGACCTCTTGAAGCATCCCGAGCAGGGGAACACCCTGGCACTGAGCGAGGATGTCACCTTCTACCGGATCGTCGCCCCTTTCGACGGCAAGATCGTCAAGAGAGACGCCGTGCCCAGCCAGAAGGCCGACATCAACCACGTCCTGTTCGTCCTGGCCGACCTGCGCTCCGTCTGGGTCACCGCCAACGTCCCCGAGTCGGATGTCGCCAAGCTGCCCAGGCTTCAGGGTGGAACAATCCACTTCAGAGCGGAGTCCTACCCTGGCCGTGAGTTCACAGCCCGACTCTTATCCATCGGGTCCGTCTTCGATTCCCAGACCCGGACCGTCCCCCTCCTGGCGGGAACCGAAAATCCCGAAGGCTTGCTCAGGCCAGGGATGTTTCTCCGAATCCTTCTGGATAGTACCGCCAGCGAGGAGGCCCTGACCGTCCCCGCCGGTGCAGTGGTCGAGATCGATACCCTCAAGTTCGTCTTCGCTCCCGCGGGCAAGAACGCCCCCCCGCGGACGTTTACTCTCAGGCCCGTTGAGGTCGGCCGCCTGGTCGGCGACCGCCTGGTCATCAAGGCCGGCATCAGTCCTGGCGATACCGTCGTGGCCTCCGGCGCCTTCTTCCTCAAGAGTGAGCTGATCCTCCAGAACGAACCGGATGAGGAATAGTGGTGTTGGAGTAGGGTGGGTCGAGTCGCGATTCCTCGCGACGAGGCCCACCGAGCGGGCAGATGATCGGTGGGCTTCACGATGCTCCGCATCGTTCGACACCACCCTACGACCGATCGGGATACCGCAGCATAGGGTAACGACATGCTCAACGCCATCATCGAATCCTCACTGAACAACCGGTTCTTCGTATTGATGGGGACCGCGCTGATCGCAGGTCTGGGCGTTTACTCGGCGATTCACCTGCCGATCGACGCGGTGCCCGACTTGACGAACGTGCAGGTGCAAGTCATCACGGAAGCGCCGGCGCTGTCGCCACTTGAGGTGGAATCGCTGCTGTCGTTCCCCGTGGAGGGCGCGATGAGCGGGCTGCCGAACGTCGAGGAGATCCGGTCGATCTCCAAGTTCGGAGTCTCGGTGGTGACGATCGTCTTCAAGGAAGGGACGGATATCTACCGGGCACGGCAGTTGGTGGGCGAGCGAATCCCGAGGGCGACGGAGGCGATCCCGCCGGGTTATGGCACGCCGATGCTCGGCCCCATCTCCACGGCCCTGGGCGAAATCTTCCAGTTTCAGGTCAAGGCGACACCGGAATCAGGGGTCTCGCCGATGGAATTGCGGACACTCCTCGACTGGTTCGTCGCCTATCAATTGCGCCGGGTCGAAGGAGTGACCGAGATCAACGCGCATGGCGGCGAGATGAAAACCTATGAGGTTCAGGTCGATCCTGACAAACTCGCGATCCGAGGTCTGTCGATGGCGGACCTGTTCGACGCGCTGAGATCGAACAACGCCAACGTCGGTGGTGGCTATCTTGTCCACCATGGCGAGGCGCGTTACATCCGCGGGGTTAGCCAGGCCCATAACATTGAGGATATTGCCGCGATCGTCATCGACGAACGCAAGGGCGTCCCGGTGAAGGTCGCGCACGTGGCCAGGGTCGTGACCGCGCCGATGATCCGTGCGGGGCTGGCGACCCGCGACGGCCAGGGAGAGATCGTCACGGGGCTGGTCATGATGCTCATCGGTCAGAACGGCCGCGAGGTCGTGGAGAGGGTCAAGGCCGAGATCGAACAGCTTCAGAAGAGCTTGCCGCCCGGAGTCACCATCGAACCACTCTATGACCGCACGCACCTGATCAATCAGACGCTGAATACCGTGCGGCACAATCTGATTGCCGGCGGGTTCCTGGTGATGGCGGTTCTGCTTGTGCTGCTGGGTAACCTGCGGGGCGGGCTGATCGTAGCGCTGGCGATCCCGCTATCGATGCTGTTTGCCGCCAACATCATGCTGGCCAGTGGGATCTCGGCGAGCCTGATGAGCCTGGGCGCGATCGACTTCGGGCTGATGGTCGACTCGAGCGTGATCATGATCGAGAACTGCGTGCGGCGGCTGGGGCACGAGGGGGGGACACGGCCCAAGTTCGAGATCGTTCGGGACGCCGCCATCGAGGTGCGCAAGCCCACGATGTTCGGCGAGCTCATCATCACAATCGTGTATCTGCCGATCCTGGCCTTGCAAGGGACCGAAGGAAAACTGTTCCGTCCCATGGCGCTGACCGTGATTTTCGCCCTGCTGGGCTCGCTCCTCCTGTCACTGACCCTGATGCCCGTGCTCGCCGCGATGGGGCTCAGCGACCGGCCCCAGGAGAAAGAGATCTGGCTGATCCGCTGGATCAAGCACGCCTATCGACCGGCGCTCGATGCGTTCGTCGCCCACCCCCTCTGGGCGGCGATCCTGGCACTGGGGCTGGTCGGTGCCAGTGTACCGGTCGGCATGCAGCTCGGCGGCGAGTTCATGCCTCGCCTGAACGAGGGGGATCTGCTGGTCGAGGCGGTGCGGATCCCCTCGGCGTCGCTGGAGGGGGCCGTCGCGGCGTTCGACGCAGATCGAGAAACTGCTCAGGACGATCCCTGAGGTGCGGCTGGTCTACTGCAAGACGGGCCGGCCCGAAATCGCCAACGATGTCATGGGCGTGCATCAGACCGACGCCTGGACCATGCTCAAGCCCCAAGAGGAGTGGCGCCCGGGCCTGACTCGCGACGACCTGATCAAGGAGATGGACGAGCTCTTGAATGAAAACGTGCCGGGGGTCAAATTTGGATTCAGCCAGCCGATCGAGATGCGGGTCAACGAACTGGTCGCCGGGGTCAAGAGCGACGTGGCGGCGATCATCTATGGACCCGACCTCGACGAGCTGCGCCGGCTGTCACTGGAAGTCGAGCGGGTGCTCACGGCAATCCCCGGGCGCACGACGTCAAGACGCCGACGGCCGGCCGGCTGCCGATGTTGCGGATCGAGGTCCGACGCGACCAGTTGGCGCAGTTCGGAATCAAGGCGTCCGACGTCCTGGATGCGGTCGCCGCGCTGGGGGGCATCACGGTCGGCACGGTCTTCGAGGATCCCAAGCGAGAGTCGATGCGGATCCGACTTTCCGCCCGGCACCCACTACGCGTCCGGCTCCCCGAGTCGTGGCGCAGTGATGCCGACCGGATCGGCTTGATCCAGATCAGGGATCCGAAGGGCGCGCGATCCCGTTGAAGGACCTTTGCGAGATCGCCCCCGAAGAAGGCTTCAGCGAGATCGAGCGGGACAACGTCCAGCGCCGGGCGGTTGTGGGTGTCAACGTCCGGGGCCGCGACATTGCCAGCTTCGTCGCGGAAGCCCAGGCCGCCATCGATGCCAAGGTCAAGCTCCCCAAGTCCGGGGGCTACGTCCTGCGCTGGGGCGGTCAGTTCGAGCACCTCCAGACGGCCTCCCGCCGGCTGATGATCGTCGTGCCGGTCGCCATGCTCCTGATCTTCCTCTTGCTCTACAGCACGTTCCACTCGATGCGGCTGGCGATGCTGATCTACACCGCGGTGCCCATGGCGGCGACCGGCGGCGTATTCGCTCTGGCCCTGCGCGGTCTGCCCTTCTCGGTCTCGGCTGGAGTCGGATTCATCGCACTGTTCGGCGTCGCGGTACTCAACGGCCTGGTCTGGGTCAGCGCCGTTGAGCACCTACGGCAGGAGGGGGTCGAGCCTCACGAAGCGGCACGCGAGGCGGCCGTCGCTCGTCTGCGACCGATCCTCATGACAGCCCTGGTCGCCGGACTGGGCTTCATCCCGATGGCCGTCTCCACCACCCCAGGCGCCGAGATCCAGCGGCCCCTGGCCACCGTCGTCATCGGCGGCATCATCACCTCGACGCTCTTGAACACACTCGTCCTGCCGTCGATCTATCCCTGGTTCGCACCCCGATCCAAGCCGGTCGAGGTCAACGGATCGCCTGGAATTGCGTGAGGCCAGCAGCACGATCCGATCCGATTCCGGGAATTCGGTTCCCAACCGACGGTGTTTGACGCATAAACCCAGTAACGGCGCACCTTGGCCGGAGATTGGCCCGGCCAGACGTGCCTCCGCCTTCGCGAGACAAGGAGCATGACTCCCCATCGGAAGGAGATTCTGCGCAGGGACGCGCCATGCTCCATCCCATGGCCTGTCACCAGGAGCCATGTTCATGAGGTGCGGCTCGAACTCGAATCGTCTCGGCGTCCGCCTATTGCTCATGGCCGGCGCCTTCGGTCTGGGTCTTGAGTGTTGGGTCGTCCACGCCCAGGCCCCGGCGCCCCCGGCAAAGGGGACGACACCGGTGGGAGACCATGCTGCCGGACAGCCTGCCACTTCCACGCCCCAATCAAGACTACGCGCCCAGCGATGGGCCACGCGAAAGGCCAAGGCCGTCTTTGAGATCGCCAAGGCCACGCGCGAGCTCGCCGAGATCGCCGTCGAGGAGTATGCGCAAAGGAGCTATCTCCAGGATCTGGCCACGGTCGCGGGTGAGGTCAAGCTCGCGGCGTCGGACCTGGAGCGGTCCCATGATCAGTTCGAATGGGCCAAGAGGATGTTCGACAAGCACTTGGTGACGATGGCCACGAAGGTCTCCGCAGAACTGATCGTCAAGAAGGCCCAGTTTGCCCTGGAGCAGCGCAGAGCAAGCTGGAGGTGCTGACCCGTTATACGAAGGGCAAGACCACCAAGGAGCTGGTAAGCCAGGTCGAAAAGGCCAAATCCGAAGAACTGGCCAAACAGGCGGCCTGGGAACTGGAAAAGGCCAAGGAAGCCAAGCTGGTTGAGCCACTTCGAGAGACGAGGCCCGCGCAAAAGGGCGAACGCCCCGCAGTCCAAGCGATCCAGCAAAATGATCGGCGGTTCGCACGGCGAAAGGCCACGCTGCGGGCCGAGGCTGCCTACCATGCCGCCCGAGTGAAACGGGAGCTCGCCGAGATCGCGGTCGAGGAGTATGTCGAAGTCGGTTTTCCGCAAGAGCTGGCGACGATCGAAGCCGAACTGAAGCGGGCACAAACGAGCCTCGAGCCAGCAAAGAAGGAAGCCGAATGGGCCAGGAAGATTGTCGATCGAGGATATCTCCTCCTGATCCCGACCCGTGGTCCCGAACTCGTACTCGAGATGGCTGAGTTTCAGATCGAGCAAGCGAAGAGTCGCCGGAAAGTGCTGGTCGAGTATACCAAGCCCAAGATGCTCAAGGAGCTTCGAGAAGCAGTCGAGAACACCCGCGCCGATGAGCAGCGCAAGAAGTCGCTCTGGGAGCACGAGAAGGCCAAAGAGAGCGATCAGGAACGGCGGATTGTCCGACCCGGTAGCAATCTCCATCCCACGCGAGCCTGACTCCCCGTTCGCCGGCCGACTCGGCTATCCCGGTCCGTTTGGCCCGTTCGAGCTTGATGGTGCATCTGTCGAGGGCTCGCTCCGCGGCAGGATCTCGCGCACCGGGCAACGGAAGCCGGGGATGACCTCCTCGCCGGAGAGCTCGTCGGCCTCATGGAGGTCGCTACCCGAGCCGTCTTTGCGATGGACACGCACTGTCCGGGACTTGGGGTTGATCACCCAGACCAAGGGAACGCCGACTTTCCGGTAGTCCTCCAGCTTCTCGTCCAGTTCGTAAGCGGTGTCGTGGGGTGAGAGGACCTCCACGGCGAGGTCGGGAGGGATCTTGGCCCAACCTTCCGGCAGCACGCCACCAGGGAGGCGGCCATACCGGATGAAGGAAACATCCGGCTTGCGGACCCGTCCGGGCTCGTGAGGAAAGCACTGGTAGCCGCATTCCGACTGCAAGGCCCAGCCGACCTCGTGTTCCTCACAGAATCGGTCGAGTCGCGAGTGTAATCGACCTGCCACCCAGTCAAACTTGACTCCCATCTTCCTCTCCACCAGTTTCCCGCCGACCAACTCGTAGTCCTTGCCATCCGGCATGGCCAGCAGATCTTCGGGCGTATAGAGCGTCTCGGTCGCGACGGCAGTGCTCATGGCCAAAACCTCCCTCGATCGAGCTGGTGGAGTCTCTATCGAATCACTCGGATTGTACCACGGATCGCCTCAAGCGGGGAGGCGATCGGGCGCAAGGTCCGAGACTGACCTCGCTCCGCTATTTCGCACTCTTGGCGATCGGTGGCGTGCGGGTGTGCCAGTCGGTGGCCGACTCATAGCCCGCTGCGGCACGGAAGAGGGTGACCTCATCGAATGGCCGGCCGACGAGCTGGAGGCCGATCGGTAAGCCGGCTTTCGTGAACCCGCACGGTACCGAGATCGCCGGCTGACCGGTCAGGTTGAACGGGAGGGTCAGGTCGAGGAAGGCCCGGACGAGCGGGACCTCCTTGTCGCCGAATCGGGCCGTGGTGGCACCGATGGCGGGCGCGGCGATCGGGCTGGTGGGAGTGACCAGCACATCGAACGATCGCCAGAGATTGCGATAGGTGGCGATCGTTTTCTTGCGAGCCTGCTGCGCGGCGAGGTACTGGGTCGCAGTAAGGAACAGGCCCGATTGCAGGAGGGGACGGACTTCATCGGAGATATCCGCTGCGCGGGTGCGGATCATCTCTTCATGGGCCGCCGCGGCTTCGGAAAAGATGATCGCGCGATGGGCACCGACCACCGGTTCGAGAGGTGGGAAGCGGACGTCGACGAGCATCGCGCCAGCCTGCTTCAAGACCCCGAGTGCGTCCTGGATCGCGGCGCCGACGTCGGGTTCCATCTGGGCCATGAAGTGGTCGTGCGGAACGCCGATCCGGATCCCCTTCAAGCCGTCGCTCGCCGCACCGAGGTAATCGGGCAGCGAATCGCGGCGGGTGGTTGGGTCTTTAGGATCGAATCCGGCCATGACTTGCAATAGCGTCGCGGCATCGCCGACGGTGCGGGCCATCGGGCCGACGGTGTCCATCGACCAGCTCAACGGGATGCCACCGTGCCGGCTCACGCGTCCGTAGGTGACCTTAACGCCGACCACGCCGCAGAGCGCCGCGGGCTGTCGGTTCGAGCCGCCGGTATCACCGCCGACGGCCGCAAACGCCATGGCGGTCGCCAGTGCAACCGCGTTGCCGCCGCTACTCCCGCCGGGAATGCGAGTCGGGTCCCAGGGATTGCGGCAATCGCCGTGGTGCGGGTTGCGGCTGGTGAATCCGTAGGCCATCTCGTGCATCGACGACTTGCCGACCAGCACGCAGCCGGCCGCCTTGAGCCGGGCCACGGCTGTGGCGTCCTCGGTCGGGACGAAGTCCGCCAGCACTTTCGTACCGCCGGTTGTTCTCACTCCCTTGGTCCAGAAGCTGTCCTTGATCGCCATCGGCACGCCCGCCAATGACAGGTCGTTCCCTCGGCCAGCGGCAATCTCCTGGTCCACCCGCTTGGCCGTGGCGATTGCTTCGTCGGCGATTACCGTGATGAAGGCGCGAAGAGTCCCATTGAGCTGGTCGATCCGGGCCAGGGCTGTCTGGGCGACCTCGACCGCCGTGAGTTCCCGACGTCTTACTGCCTCGGCAATCTTCCGGGCCGTCATCGTGGTCAGGTCGATCATCGGGGCCACTCCTCCACCATGATCGTTGTCTCGGGCTCGGCTCCGGCCCGGTCACTGGTCGCGATGGCCCGGATCTCCTCCAGGAGCGAATTGAGCAGAGGAACCAGCGCGTTCGACCTCGGCAGGAGTCAGCGCGATAGGCACCTCTTGGGCCGCCATCCGCCGGATCGTCTCGGCGTCGAGAGCGGGATTCGGGGCATAGGGCATGTCGGGTTCGCTCCTCGTCTTGGCAGCGGTGGGACGTTGATTCTTCACCTGCGATGGAGTCACGCGGCCTGATCAACGTTGCGATCAATGTGCCTAAAACCACCTTGCGAAGCAACAGGTTCCTGAGTCAACAATCCTGAATCGAATGCGTCGGAAGGCGCCCTCGCCTCATGACAGGTCTCGAATGGCAGGGCTCTGTCCACGGACCGGGCGCGACTCGGGACCGATCTATTCGACTCCGATCTTGATCACCTCGCCAGTCGTGATGTCATGGGCCTCAGCTTCCTCGTGCCGCCCGCTCAAGGCCAGCAGGTTCTTGGCGATCTTGGCACAGAGGTCCTCCAGAGCCAGGTCATTGAGATCATACCCGAAGGGATTCTCGATCTCGACGCCGATCTCCTCGATCCCGAAAAAGGTGTAGGCCACGCCCAGAGTGTCGAGCACCGCAAGCCAGCCGAACGGCTCGACCAGGGCAAACGGCAACGTGAAGCAGTAGAGAATGAGTACGCGCCGGAGGTGAACCATGTAGGCAAAAGGGAGTGGCGTCGAATTGATCCGCTCGCAGCCGCCGAGATAGTCAACCAGGAGCTGCACGTTCTGGTCCAGCGCGGCCAGGACGATATCGGAAATCAACCCCTTATCGCGCGCCTTCACCAGGCGAGCGGAGATTCGCGTGGCGATGGACAGCGGCGGATGCTCGGAACGCAGGACCCATTGGAGCTCGGCCCGGGGCAGCTCGTCGGCGATGGGACCCAGTCCCTCGGTGCCCCGCAACACGTTCTTGACCGCGTAGGGGAATGCGCCGGTCCATCGGATCACATGGTCCATCAGCACCGGGTCGCCGCGAAGGTGCACCGCGGCGCCGCGGGCCAAGTTCCGGGACTCGTTGACCAGGTTACCCCACAACTGTCGCCCTTCCCAGAACCGGTCATAAGAGGAGTTGGTTCGGAAAACCAGGAGCAGCCCCAAGGCGGTTCCCACCAGCGTGTGGACCGTCGCCGGGATGTCCACCGCTCTGACCCAGTGATGGAACGCGACGACCCCGATCGCCCAGACGACGCACGACAAGACCCTCAGCGTGATCTCGGGGATCAGGGATCCCCTGAAGTCGAAGAGATGGTCGAACCAGCGGTGAGGATCATACTGGATCATTATAGTCGGGAAGCCTCGAGACACGTGATGACGTCGGTTCAGATTCCTCGAACGAACTTACCGGTCCGCGGCCCCAGCCGCAAGGTCGCCCCGCGCCACGAAAACGGCCGGCAGCCCCGAAGGGGTTGCCGGCCGTGAATCCGGGTCCTGGCGAACTCGATCGTCCCCCCGGGTCGGTGAGTTAGGTTCCCCGGGGGTTGGGGGTGGCCTTCGGTTTGATCCTAGAGACGCCGACTGCCACGCCGATGCCGCCCATGACCAGCATCACGATCGACGACGGCTCGGGGATGCTGGCTGTTTGCAGAAGGGCCTGGTAGGTATTACCGCTCATCGGACTCATCCCAAACGAACTCGTCTGGATGCTCGTCTCACCGATCGTCGAGAACCCGGTGAAGTCTCCCGTCCCGAATGTCCCATTGGTGAGACTCCCCGAGGACAGCGTCAAATTGTCAAGCAGCAGGGCCGAGCTATAGGCGTCCGTGGTGACGTTCACGACCCCGAGACCGATGTTGTACGTCCCCGCTGTCGTGAAGAGAATCGATTCGGTTTGGTAACCGGTCTGATAGGCGTACCCAGTTTGTGGTGGTGCGGCGATCAGTCCGGTAAGGCCCGAAGTGTAATTCGAGAAGTTGTCGCCGATATCGAGCAATGTTGGGGACGTGACGAAGGCAAACGGGTCGATCGCGCCGAGCGGGTTGGCGCCGACCGGGGGCGCGTTGGTCAGGAAGTCGAAGTTGAACGTCAGGGTCGTTCCGCCCGTGACAGTGACCGTCTGCATGATGGCCGATCCGCTCATCGCCGGCCCGTTAATGTCGAGACCGCCGGAAACAAAGCCGCTGGGTTGCTGCAATCCGAGGAACTGCTCGAGCTGCGTCGCGGAGACGGGCGTCTGGGCGTGGACCGCTTCCGAGCCCAGCGACGTGAAGGCCAGGATCGCCGCGAGCCAACCCCGAAATCGTTGAGGACGTGGCATGAATGTCGCTCCTTGTGATCGAATGGTCTCTCGAGTGACCCCTGCTGGCGGGGGTGCAGAATCGGATCGGACATGACCGCCCGCGGCCATTGGATCGGGGCGGTCACGGCACGTCGTTTTCCCGCCCCCCGCGCTGGGGTCGACCCGAGATGGCTCGCGGTCTCAGGTGAAAATGGGCACGTTGATGTTGTAGAAGCTCGCCTCCAGGTACTCCAGCGCACGGCGCGAAGTTCAAGATCGCGATGTCGTTGTCATCCGATGGGGTCGTCGAGTACGTCAAGGGAGGACCGCCGTTGAGAGAAGTGACGAACGGCCCGGCCAGGGCGACGACCTCATCCGCCGTCAGCGGCATCTCGAAGCTGGGCGTCTTCTTGGAGACGTTGTATGTCATGACCTGATCGAGGAGCACATTCAGGTACCCAGCGTGCCGCGCCTCGATGGCCAGGATCGAGCCGGCCGCGCCGACGTAGGCTCCGCCCAGGATGTACGGGGCCGCCCCGAGATAGGCCCCGACTCCCGTGTTCTCCAGGGCTTGCGAGGTCTGCGCGAAGGCCAGCAGATTGGCCTGCGTCAGGTCCACGAAGCTGGGTTCGGGCCGGGGCGTGCCCCCCGCGTCTTGAATCGCGGTGATGAGGTACTGGACGTGGGCGTTCTCGTGGGTCTGGATCGCCTTGAACTCCGAAACGTTCTCGTTCGGGTACAAACTCGGCAGGTAGTTCGGGTTGCCCGCCCGGGTCTCGCGGCCCACGAGCACCGCCATCGCCCCAACCGCCGCCGCGGCCCCTCGCCCGAGGAACGACCGCCGACCCGTTCTGGGCCGGCCGGCTTCCACTCTCGCCACCTCCGGTCGCCAGCCGGTACCGAACGCACTGTCCTTCATCGCCGAACTGAGAGGAGAATCCATCGATCTGACTCCTTTTGGTTATAACATGAACACGTTTTCACAAAAAAAGTCGCCCGGGAGCCCGATCGCTTCGAGAAAACCGGCCAGGAGAGGACGTATGGATGACTGATCGACCGGCCCGACTGGTTTCTCGAAGGCAATGGCTCCCGGCGCGCTGGCCCGTCGTTCGCGCAGGCCGACTCCCGAGGTCCTGGCGAGAACGCCACGACCCCGACTCAACCGATCGCGAAAGATCACCCGACGAGGTGAATGACTCAGCGGCACTCGACGTTCAGCACATCAGTCAGGTTGGCCGGCAGGTCCGAGGCATCGACCTCGGGCACCGGTGGTCGGCTGTACGCTCTGGCCAAAGGTACGGACAGGAGCAGAGAGTAGGTCATGAGGACCAGTGCCGCCCAGTGCCAGGGAGAACCTGGGATCGGGCCGATTCTGGAGAACGAATCAGCCATCTCCTGGACGCGCGGAAACTCGGATTCGAGCGTGGAGCGCCGGCCGCCCGCGGCCAGAGAGGCGGCTCTCACCGTCGATTCCACCAGCGGCTCGGTGACCGCGAGCGCTCTCCGGCTCCTCGGCAACAGGAGCAGCAGCCCGGCGCCGAAGGCGATTTTCCGGCCACGGAGACGGTCGCGGAGCATCCGGCGTCCCCGCACGAGACGAACCTTGACCGTCCCGACGGGCCAGCCGAGCTTCCGCGCAGCCTCCTGGTGCGTGAGCCCGTCGAGATAACACAGGATCAAGGGCTGACGATAGGAATCGGGCAGGCGCTCCAGCTCCTTGCCGACCAGCTCGCGGAGTTCCACGGAGTCTCCTGGCACGCTTCCTCCCGCGTGATCCCGGGACATCTCGGCTCGAACCTTCTCTGTCTCCCGTCGCCGAACGGCTCGGCGACGCGCCCGCACCGCCACGCGATAAGCCACGCCCCGCAGCCAACCTCCGAGCGCGTCCGGTTCCCGGATCCCCGGCGCCTTGCGAGCCAGCACCAGAAATGTCGCCTGAAACGCGTCCTCGGCCTCGTGAAGATCTCCCAGCACCCCCCGACACACCTGGTGCACGGCTGCCCCATGGCGCGAGACCAGATTCTGGAACGCGACCGGGTCGTGATCATGTACGAAGTTATCCAGCAACTCCCTGTCCGTCCAACCAGCACTCCGGATCATCATTCTCCCTCTCCCCAGGCGGCGGACGAGTCGTGGATTCTTGTGCTGTTCATCTACTCAACTAACTGCACCCGGATGGAGAATCGGGTTCAACTTTTTTTTCGAGCGGCCGAGAATCGTCCCCGGGCGCGATCCAAACTCCCCGGAGGTCGAGCGGGCTCGTGGATCTCGGAGCACGTGGACCGCAATCTGCATGGTCAGGTGAGTGCCCGATCCTCTATTATAGGAGGTCGGCAACTCGGGGAACGCTCGCATGCTCCAGACCGACCGATCGCGACGGATGGACCGCGGTCTGTGTTTCACCAGGATTCGCGGACTCGGGTTCGTGCTGCTCGCGTATCTTGCGAGTGGCTGCGGCTCGCGCGACGGCCTGGACCGGCAAGCAATCTCGGGGATTGTTAACCTGGACGGCCAGCCCGTGAGCGACGGCGCCATCCTCCTGGAACCCGCAACGAATCAGCAGGGCACGGCCGTCGGTACGACGATCCGCCGCGGGACGTTCGCGATACCCCGTGACCAGGGGCCGGTGCCGGGCTTATACCAGGTGCGGATTTATGCCAGCTCGGGCGTACAGGCCCCGCCAGGTAAGGGCCAGACGGATCGAACGCGGCGCCCCATGGTCGAACGTCTCCCCGCCGCCTACAATACCCGGTCTGAGTTGCGCGCGAACGTCACCGCGCACGCCGCAAATCAGTTCCGGTTTGATCTCAATTCCGGTGGGGTGGAATGATTCGACATTCCTCGGATTCGTCGCAGCTCGTCCCGACGGACGCATCGCCTTCCCGGAGGGCCACCTCGATGGAAACCCGGCCGCGCGGCTTTACCTTGATCGAACTCCTGGTCGTCATCGCGATCATCGGCGTGCTCATGGCCCTGCTGGTGCCGGCAGTCCAGTCAGCCCGCGAGGCCTCGCGGCGCACGCAGTGCCTGAGCAACCTGAAACAGATCGCCCTGGCGATGCACCAGTATCACACCATCTATTCGGTCTTGCCGCCGGGGAAAAAGGGCTGCTGCTGGGGGACCTGGCTGGTCTACACCTTGCCGTTCGTCGAGCAGCAGGCCCTGTTCAACAACTGGAATTCCTGCGGCATCAATTCGCCGGGTGTGCCGGCGAACTACGACCTCGAGCTGAGGTACTTCGGCGCGGCCAACGTGACGGTCACTTCGACCCGGGTGGCAATCTATCTCTGCCCCAGCGACCTGACCAACGCTCCGATCACCGCCGCCATTAACGGCAAGACCTACGCCTGTACGTCCCAGAACTATGCCGCCAACTTCGGCAACACCACCGTACTCCAGACCGATTTCCAGGGCATCACCTTTGGAGGCGCGCCCTTTGTAGACATCGGTTCTCCTCTGGGCGATTACGATCAGCCGCGCGCGCGACCGTCGGTTTCAATGCGATCACCGATGGGACCAGCAACACGATGCTTCTCTCCGAGGTCGTCGTGGGCCAGGGACAGGATCTGCGCGGGTTCTCGTGGTGGGGCGACGCCGCGACCTACGAAGCATTCTCGACCCCCAACAGCCCGTTCCCCGATGTGTTGTTCAGCCCGATCTATTGCATTAATCAGTCGCCGAACCCACCGTGCACCTCCGCGACCACGGCCCTTCCCGAGATGTACGCGGCGCGAAGCCGGCACCTCGGGGGCGTCAATATGACCACGGCCGATGGTTCCGTCCACTTCACCAAGAATTCGATCAATCTTCAAACCTGGCGGCAGATAAGCACCGCGTCGTCAGGCGATCTGACGTGCGGCGATACTGCCTACTGATGGTTCAAACCATCGCGCGATCGGAGCCGCGGACCGAGCCACGTCTCAAGAGCCTCCTCGTGACGAACGACAAACTGCCCCTCGACGCGCAGCAATCGTCCCAGCCCGGGCTAGACCGCTGCACAGCCATCGATCGCATCGCTCCCACGAGAGAACCCAGGCGCTGGCCGGTGATGCGGCAGAGTTGGCGGGAGCTTCTCTTCCTCCACTGGCCGATCCGTCCCGAGGAGCTGCGCCTCTCGTGCCGTCCCATCTCGACATCGACCTGTTCGAAGGAACGGCTTATATCGGACTGGTGCCGTTCACGATGACGGGCGTTCGGCCCGTGGGCGTTCCTCCTATCTGGGGAGTCTCGAGCTTCCACGAGACCAATGTCAGAACGTATGTCCATCACGAGGGCCGCGACCCCGGCGTCTGGTTCTTCAGCCTTGATGCGGCGAACCGGCTGGCGGTCTATCTGGCCCGGACCTTGTACCATCTCCCCTACTATCACGCGCGAATGTTCCTGGAGCGCGAAGCCAGTGACTCGCCGGAGGTTGCCCGACCGATCGTCTACGCAGGCGTCCGGCGCCGCCCAGATCCCCTGCCCGCCTCCTATCTCATTCGAGCGATCCCCGCTGGCCCTGTCCTCCCCGCGCAGCCTGGCACCCTCGAACACTTTCTCGTCGAACGTTACGTCCTGTATGCAGTCGCGCATGACCGGCTGTACCAGGGGCAGGTTCATCATCTCCCATACCCTTTGCAATCCGCAACGATCTTATCGCTGAACGAGAACCTGCTGGCAGCGACCGGAATTCCCCGCCCGAATACAGCCCCTCTGGCCCACTTCGCCAGCGGAGTCAACGTGAACGTGTACGCTCTACACGAGCCTGTTCGATGACGACTTCTGACCGGGCTCTGGTAGGGAAAAACCGACACTCCTCGGCAAACGCCATCACCGGGGCCCCTTCTCCACCTCGCCCCTTGGGTAACGGTCGGCCGAAGGCCGGGTGACGGGGGCTGAGTCATGGCGTTCGGCGACAAGTCTCGAAAAACCAGTGATCTTCAGGGCCCAGACACTCTGACCGTTATCATCGCACGAAGTTCTGCCGATCCCCCAATCACGCCGGCCCTCCCGATTTCTCAGCAGGGATTCAGACGGGACCCCTCGATCCCCTGGGTCTGCTCGCGTCCTCGTCCGGTCACTGCACTTCCCAAAAAGCCGAGGTCAGCCAGGTATGGATCGATCGCCTCCTGCCGCGGGATAATCATCTAGTGAATATTTATTAATTTGACAGTCTCTCGAAATCCCCAGCCGATCCAGCCGTTCGAGCCGCAAACGATATCACATCGCTCTCGACATCGCCAATCAGGCTCGCTCATTTCGGGCTTACCTAGGCGTCATCAAGAGGTTGCACACCGAACCTAAAGTAGATCGATGGAACATCACGATTCTATAATATTTAGCTTATAATAAATAGATATTACAATGCAATAGCAGTCAGCTTGACGTGGTTTTTTTTCAACATCCCAGAAAAGGGTTGCATTTCGGGGAAAAACATCCCACCTTTGTCGATTCGCGTGGGTGCCGAGGGAGACTCGAACTCCTCTTTCCCGGATTCGGGTCGTCTCGTGGTGAGGATTGGAGCCTCATGGTGGGGTTCCTGCCCATGTTCCTCTCTGGTGGAGATTGGTCCATTGCCAACGACAACGCGCAACTTGTGGAGGAGCACGCTACTTCGAGCCCTGATCGGGTGCGCCGCGTTCGCGGGTGCAACGACGGGCGCTCATGCCCAAACTTATTACTACTACCCGACTTCGACCACCCCGGTCTACTACTCATCCGCAGGCTATCGGCCGCAAACCGTCTGGTATCGTTATCCAGGCCAGTATTACCAACCTACCTATTCATCTCCGGTCTACCAAGTCACTTATACGCCTCAGTATTATCAAACGGCGTACAGCCAGCCTGCAACTCAAACCGCCTATTCTGCTCCAGCGGCCACGACGACGGTGCCAGTCACCCAGACATCGGTTGCGAGCGATGCAACCGTGCCGGCGACGGAGGCGACGGCACCCGCGGGTGATCCGTATGGCTTCACGAACTGGCTGAACGCGACGCGGGCGGCCTATGGCTTGCCTGCGGTGGGTTACGACCCGAACCTGTCGAGCTGGGCGGCGATGAATAACAACCACCAAGCATCGCGCGGGATCGGTCATTTCGTGATGGGGCCGGCCACACGGCAGAACTCGGCCATGGGCGGGTTTCCCGGCGTGGAATCGATGTGGATGGCGTCGCCGGCCCACCGGGCGGCTTTGCTAGATCCCACCATTCGATGGATCGGAATCGCCGGACTGGGCGCGTACTGGACCTTCAACGCGAATTGAAAACTCGACGCCTCGACGCCGTACTCGAGGATCTCGACAGAGAGCGCCGATCGCACCGACGACCCGCTGGCCGTAGCGTCGAAGATCAGTCGTCTACCGGAGATCGGGTGGGTCGTGCGGACGCTCGGCGTCGATGTGGAACCCGATCGGACAGGGTTCCGGAACGTGCTCAGAACGACTGTCGGCCCAACCGACGCTGGTGAGTACCGTGTCGAGGCGAGCCTGTAGGGACTCGCCTTTGAGACGCGCACCGCGCCGGACGACATCGGCTGTTCTGCTGATCGCGGATGCTCTCCGAGACTCTAAGTCGAAGGGGTTTCGAACCTGGGGACGGGGTTCGAGCCTCTTTTTCTCGCCTGACATCAGGAAGGAAGTCGATCAGACCAGCCGAGATCCGGTCCGATGCGGTGGTCGATCGATCCGGTCATCGCGTGCGCAGGCCCATGAGTGAGGGCGCTCTCGATCAGAGCAACAACGCGCTGCGGATTCCCGAAAGGATGAGCTGTTCCATATTGGCATCGCGCCCTTGGGGGATCCATCCGATCGGTGCGGGAACCGGCCCGACGATCTCGCGAGTGCGGTTGACCGGAAAATCGTTGTAGAAAACCGCACGGCCGGCGGGTTGACTTACGGGCTTGGCCACGTCTTCCAATTCCTTCATCACTTCCACCCTGACCAGAAAACCGCCGGTGGATGCCGGCTCGATCTGGACGAGGGCGAACTTGCGGTATGTTTGGAGAGTCGCCTCGAGACGATCCCGCAAGGTCGCCGAGTCCGCACTCCACGGCTCGACCAGCGTACCCGTCATCTGGCTATCCGTCCGGATGGTGCCCGCCAGTCGATTCTCGGAGGCGATCGGAAAATACTTGCCCACCACAGCCACGCTCTTGTTCCAGACGGTCTCGAAATCCACCGACGGAACCTTCATGGGGTTGGCAAGAGGTTTTCGCTCTTCGAAGAGCGAGGCGAAGGTCGGTGCACTCCACGTCAACGGCAGTGAACTGCATCCGCTCTGAACGGCCATCAAGCTGGCGAGAATCCCCAGCCGGACGGCTAGCGCAGTGATCCTTTGGCTTCGCATGGGGCTCCGTCCCCCAATCCGGGAGTTGCGGCGAGGCCGCGAATGGAGACGTGTTGCCGATTATCTACATGGATCGGCCATTTGATGCCCTATCCTCATCGTTTTTGTCCAGAGTGGCAAGTCCGTTTCTCAATGAACGGGGAAGCATGACCTACGTTTTGGTAAGGGAGGCGACCATCCTTCCAGCCGGATGTGGGTGATCGTGACAACGAACCGCTGAGCGCGATTGGCTGGCGAGCTCCCTGATCGGCCCCATCAAGAGTGCCTCGAGTGCACAAATGCCCGATACAATCGTTGTGACTCCACTTATCCCGGTGATTCTCAAAACCGATTGTCGTGAGTTTGGCGCAAAATGTGCATAGAGACGGCCTCCCCGTCATTTCGGTGAGCCGAGAGCCGACGACTCCTCGGTATCGTCTTATAAATTGGATGGAAGAAGTCATCGTCCGTTGCCATCACGGTCGGGTTGATGCGGCTTATCCTGGCGTCCTCGCCACATTGAGGGAAACCTGGCCGGTTGGTGAGAGTGGCGCCAGGATCGAACTCGGGAGACAGACCCTGGCCTCACGTGATGGGACAGGGACCGCGAAGCTTTAGGAGATCTCATCATTCCATCTAAGATCGAGCACTCGAGAATGTTTATCACACTGTTTCGAACACCCTGCCGGAACCAAAGCATGAGCAAACGAGCATGGCGGATCGATCTCGGGGAGGACGACTGCGTCGCGGATGGGGGGACGAGTCGGGAGCGGGGTTCCCGGCTTTCGCAGGACGAGGGGGAGGGATTGGGCGGCTCCGACGGGGAGCCGGTCGCGGCAGGGACGGGGCTCCGCCTCTGGTGGGTTTCGGCGGTGTGCAAGACCTGGGCGGCCTGGGCCGGGTTTTTCGGAGGAGGCCGAATCCGGTTCGAGGAGTCCCTCCACGAGTTCGCCAGAAAGCTGGGTGGGGCCAGGAGCGCAGCCGACATCGATGCGGGCCTGCTCCGGCTGGCTCGGGAGATGATGCCCAAGAGGCAGGTCTCGCTTCTCCGAAGGCCGGAGGAGTTCGCCGATCGCCCGGTCGCCGGTTTGGCCTCCGACGAACTCGGCGGGCAGGTAGACCCTCCTGTGAGCGCTCGGGGAACTTGGCGTTGTGGTACGATTACCGAGGTCCCGTTGCGTTGCGGCGTCGCCACCCACGGCCGGCTCCAGGTTCTCACGACGAAACGGGGAGACTCGGGACCTCGACCAAAGGCCCTCCGGCGGTTGGCGATCGCCTGTACGATGGCTGCCTGCGCCCTGGAGAACCTGCGCCAGCACTCTGATTGGGCTTGGAAGGGCGTCGACGAGCCGAGGGACGACAGCCAATCCCGCCCCAACGAAAGTCATCCTGCGGCGGTGATCCGTGACGCGACGTTCTTGAATGCCGTCTTACCTTTCGCCTTGGGCCAGGCCAAGCGGCACCACGAACCGCTCTCGCTACTCTGCCTGGCGATCGACCGGCTGGGAGCGATCCAGGACTTGCTGGGCTCCGAGGCTTCCGATTGCCTGGTTCAGGAAGTCTGTCAGGTCGTCGGCACCTCGATCCGCTCCAGCGACATCGTGGCCCGGCTCGACGACGATCGCATCGTGGTTCTGCTGATCCGCGCCCGCTGCCGCAGTGCACTCCACGTCGCCCAGATGATCTGTCGCTCGGTCGCCGAGAAAACCCGGAATGTCGTCGAGCTGGGCTGCGCAACGGTCTCGATCGGGGTCGCCGAGTTTCCTGGCGATGCCCGGAACGCGTACTCGCTCCTGGACGCAGCCGACGACGCCCTGGTGCCGCGCCCAGGCGGGGGGGAGGAACCAGGTCATGCCGGCTGAGGCCCGGGCGAATCCCATCCCGATGTCTTCCGAAGCCGTTCAGTCCGTATCTTGCCCCTCCTGAGCGAGCTCAACCGATCGTATGATGGCAAGCTGGCGAGAAAGGCTGAGCTTCGCCTCCCTGCGAATCGGTACCAGTCCAAGGGCCTGACGCTGTGGGCATGCACGGGGAGCGAAGACGACTCATTCGCCTTCTCGCCGAGCGCTCGCTCACAGAGGAAGACCCATGAAAGAACCGTTCTCGCGTCGCGACACTTTGCGCCTGGGCGTCGCCGGTCTTGCCTTCGCGGCGGTGCCCGGTCGCGCCTCGACGTCTCCGGCACAACCCGATGAGCCGGCTGGCCCCCCGGTCCGCCCATTCCTGACCCCGGGCGACGATTTCCGGGACGTCAGCCGCGGTAACCCGATTCCACACACTCTCGAGGGCCAGGCCCTGGTCCAGGCTCGGCTGACTCCCGAGACCTGGCGGCTGGAGGTCGCCGCCGAGGGAAAGGCGGCGGTCGAGCGGCCGATCCGGATCGAAGACGGCACCGCGCTCAACTTCCCTGGCCTCCTCGCGCTCGGCAAGACGCGCAGGCGTCAAATTCCTCAAGGCCATGCAGTGCAACAACATCGCCCAGCCATTGGGTCAGGGGTTATGGGAGGGCGTGCCGCTGCGCAACGTCCTCCGCGCGACGGGTAAGATGAAGGACGTCCGAAGGGTTTACTACTGGGGATTCCACAACAACGATCCCAAACAAATGTTCCGCTCGTCGCTGGCGATCAACCAGGTGCTCGACACGCCACCCGGCGAGCTGCCGCCGTTCGTCGCCTACCGGCTGAACGGTCAGCCGATCCCGCTGGAGCGGGGCGGGCCGGTGCGCATGGTCGTTCCTTGGGCTCACGGCTTCAAGTCGATCAAATGGCTCCAGCGAATCGTCCTGACGAACGACTACCAGGCGAATGACACCTATGCCCTCGCGAACAACGATCCCGAGTCGTATCTGAAGACGGCCGCGTATCTCGATGATCCGGAGCCTGGGACCTATCCGGCCGGCAAGCCCTTGGCGATCCGGGGAACGGCGATGGTGGGCTGGCCGGGGTTGGAACGGGTCGAATACTGGCTTCGTCTCGCACCCGGCCCCCTCGTCGAACTTCGCGACGACGACCCGGCCTGGCGCACTGCGCAGTGGCGTCCCTGCACGATCGACCCACCTCCGAACGATTGGGGAGCCGAACTGCCGCCGGACGTCCAACCGAGACAGGTTTGGGGGTTCGCCCCGGATGGCCGGCCCAAGGAGTGGCCCATGCGGTTCAGCATCGCCTTGTGGTCGGTGTCGTTAGACGGATTGAAGCCCGGGAGCTACGAGTTTCGAGTCCGCACGATCGACAAGAACGGCTTCGCGCAACCCGATCCTCGGCCCTTCTCGCAACGGTCCGGGCTCAATGCCGTGCAGTGCAAGTCGATCACCGTCAAGGGCTGAGTTCGGGCCCGCGCGTACACGCGATGGGGATCCGTTCTCGAAACGCTCGCACGACCGAGACGGCCTCGGACACGGATGATTGGTTCGAGCCCGTGAAGTCGCAGGTTCCCATCCTGTCGACCCGAATTTTCGGCCGTGTGCCCAAAGAATCGAGGCGGTGAGCCGAGAAAGCCGGGGGAGAACACATGGGACCACCGCCGCGCTCCTGCGTTCTGCCCACGACTTTCACCTTGCTTCGCTGGAACGCGCCGTGGCGTTCGGCTTGCCATCAATGCTTCAGCGCTTCGCCCACGAACTCGAAGAGTGCCTTCGTACCGGGATCGTCGGGCAAGCCGATGTCGTCATTGAGCTTGTTGTGGGTGGACTCCGGGGCGCCGTAGACCCGGACGGTTACGCCCGCGCCCTTGAGTACGTTCGCGAGCCGTTGCGCCTCGGCGCGGGTGTCGGAATGCTCCGCAACGTGCATGATCAAGAACGGGGGAATCCCTTTATCCTTGTCCACATGCGTCACGGCGGAGAGGTCGCGATGCTTCTCCGGATCGTTGCCGAACTTCTCGCGGTGGCCAAACTTCGGTTGTGGCAGCCCATGAACCCGATTCCGCGTCTCCGCCGTTTCGATGATGGCCGGCACGTCGTAGGTGTCCCCATCGACGGGCACGCAGCCTTTGATGATCGACAGCGACAGCCCCTCCGCCTTCAAGTAGCGATCATCGGTGCAGATCAGCGCGGCGAGTTGCGCGCCGGCGGAATGGCCCATGATGAAAAGACGCTGCGGATCACCCCCATACTCGGCGATATGCTCATGCACCCAGTGGATCGACCGGGCGATGTCGCGGCACGATGGTCCCCATATCGACGTGCGGCAGGAGCCGATAATTGGTGGAGACGAAAACGAATCCTTTGTCCTTGAACGCCATCGGCTTGAGCTTGACGTCCGTCTTTTCGCCCGCCTGCCAGCCGCCGCCGTGAATCCAGAAGACGACCGGCAGGTCTTTCGCATGGGGCGGTGAATAAACGTCGAGCATCTGCCGCTCGTGCGCCGGCGCCGCGTAAGGGATGTTGCGCCTGACGTCCTGCGCCTGACACTCGGTCCAGAGTGCGAGCGCGATGAACGGTAGCGAGACGTGTTTCACGGTCTGTGTCCTTCCTCGAGGAATGAACCTCGATCGAATTCGGGGAGTTCACTCCGGTTTGCTGTGGACGCCTGGGATCCAGGTATTATGCCGTTCTGCTGTTCGCGATGTAACGGGTCGTCCCGTGAAGGATGCTTTTCCTCGGGGCATCCGCAAGACCGTTGAGGGCCTCGAGCCTCTCGAGATGTTGCCGAAGTCGTCATCGAGCCGCCTGCCCTCGTTCCTATCCGAGGCGGCGGACACGTCGCAGCTTATCGCCGGGAAGCCTCCCGGCAAGACCGCGCTCGAATTGCACGACAGGCATCCGACAGCCATGACGTGTTACGCTCTCCTCCACGGTCCTGGCCATCGCATCGGTAACTTCATCGAAATCCGACGCGGCGGCGACCTGCACGTGGACCCGGAGCTGGCCGGCCCGGTCTTGAAAGACCTGGTAGTCCTCGATGCCCGCATGGGCCAGCAGGACCATTCGGCGGATCTCGTCGGGGAAGAACGGCCGCGGCTCGCCGCTCCGGGCGATCAGGTAGCAGATGTCGTCGCAACGCCCCTCGATCCGGGCGATGACCCGGAACGCGGACCCGCAGGGACAGGCGGCCGGCGCCAGGGTCAGCACGTCATTCAGCCGGTAGCGGATGATCGGCTGGGTCCGTCGCCAGAGGTCGGTGATGATGGGCGACCAGCGCCGCTCCGGTTCGGTCGGCCGGAGGGCTCGTACCGTCTTGCGCCGCCGGCTCGAGCTGGAGGGCGACGATGTCCTCCTGGATGTGCAGCGAGCCGTGCGCGCAGCTCAAGGCCAGTAGGCCCTCGGTACACTGATAGACTTGATGGACGGGGACGTCGAAGATGCCGGCCAGCCGGGCTTCATCCTGGGGCTCGAGGACCTCGGCCACCGAGACGACCTGCTCGGGGCGGATGCACAGATCGCCGCGCACCTGGGCGTCGGCGAGCATGCTCAGGAGCGACGGCGGTCCCACCAGCAGGTGAGGCTGGTACGGATTCAAGGCCCGGACGGCGTCCCCGAGCGGCATCATCAGGTCGAAGTAGCGAAAGTCGATCCAGCGGCCGCCGAGGCTCTCGTACAGATGGCTGTTCGATCGCAGGAAAAGCGCGATGCGGCGACGGCGCCCGAGCAAGCCGCCCAGCCCGTGCGCCAGGATGATGCCGGCCCATTTCCATCGCTCGTCCTCGCTGACGAGGAAGACGCCGCGGTGCCCGGAGGTGCCGGACGAGAGGCCGACGGTCAGCCCGTCAATCCTGGGCGAGTCATCGCGACGGCTTTCGGCCGCAACCGCCACCCGCATCGCATCGGCCAGACAAACGCCGCGCATGTTGAACGTGTCGAAATCGCCCATCATCATGGCCTTGTCCACCGGCGGCAGCGTCCGCCAGTCCCGCGGATCCCGGCCGGCGAAGTGGCCCCGATAGAAGGGGGACCGACGCATCGCGTAAGCGACCACCGCCCGCGCCCGGTCGTCCTGGTAGCGTGCGAGGTCGGTGCCCCGGAGCCGCTGAAACCGCCGGAGGGCACCCAGGTAGCTACGGAGCAACGTCCACGGTCCGGACACGACCATCCCTCCCATTCTCCTGCGCCCGCCTCAGCTCAGGCCGGCCGGATCCGCTCCCGCAGAGCAGCCGAAACCCATCGTCCGGCGTCATACGCCCTCGACAACCCCTGAAACTCCCGAACCCGTGTCCGTAGCGTCTCGTCTTCCAACAGCCGGCGCAGACCCCGGACCACCTCGGCACAATTCGGCCGCAGCCGCACGCCCAGGCCGCGCCCGACGATGCGCGCCGCATGGTCGTACTGATCGTAATCGTGCGGCCAGACCAGCATTGGGGTCGCCGCCTGAATGCAGCTATAGGAGATGCCCGTGCCCCCGTGGATCACGGCGGCGGCGTACCGCGGCAGGTACTCATCATAGGGGATGAACCCGTAATAATGCACGTTACCCCGCTCCTCGCGAGCGATCGATCCCGGTTGGCCGAGTGCGAAATGGAAGTCACAATCGGGCATTTCGCCGGCGACCTGCTCGATCAGGCCGGCCGCGCGCCACGCGCCCACGGCAGATGGGTGCCGAGGGTCACGAGGATGCAGGGTCGCCCGGGGGCAAAGAGCGGGGCCGTGTGCCGAAAAGGGGGCACGCCCGTGAGCGGCCCGACGAACGCGAAGGGCCGGGGCCAATCGCGCTCGAACTCGAACTCGCGCATCCCCAGTCCCAGGATGCATTCCGGCGAGTAGATGGCCTCGCTGCCGTCGGCCCGGTAGACGCCGGGGAAGTCCAGCGCCTTCAGGTCCCGGGCGAAGAGGGCCGCCACGCCCCGCTTGAACTCGCGGATCAGTCGACGTCCCAGGGCATCGCGGACGCGGCCGACGAGGTCGCCTCGCGGCGCCCAGCCGCCCAGGTATGCGGGCGTCGCCGTCGTCGTCTCCAGGACGCACGGGCTGGGCATCGACGTCCACCAGGCGATTCCCAGGCTGCGCGCCAGCAGCCCGGCGATCGGGACGCTGTAGTCCGCGATCACCAGATCGGGGCGGTGCTCCTGCCAGAGCCGCCCGCATTTGGTCGCGCAGCTCGGCCATGAGGGCCAGGTTCATGCGGAACTGCCGGTAAAGGCGCAACGGATGAAAGCCGACTCGCTCGCCCGTGTTGGCGATCCGATTGACTCGATGCTCGCCGCCGGGCAGCAGCTCCACGGCCGTCAGGCCGCAGAGCCGGATCGCCTCGTCGGCATCGCGGGTGCTCAGGACGCGCACGCTGCACAGCCCCTCGCGTTTCAGCGAGCCGGCCAGGTCGAGCAAGGGGAACAGGTGCCCGGCGAACGGCGGGGCGACCAGGTCAATCTTAACTTTTCCAGACATGATCTTGCGTCCGGAGGCAGTGACACGCCAGCAGGAGGCATTCGCGCCGTGCTGCGAAGCCGCGCAGCTTCTCCTGGGTCTGGACATAGTCTCTGTACGAAAACTGGAGCCGGCGCGCGGGCCGCGGCAACGGCCGGCCCTGGAGCATGGCATCGCGGTCCCAGCACGCGTCGACCACGTAGAAGATCCGCTCGGTCTCCGTCCGGATCACGTAACCGGTATGGCCGATCGCGTGACCGGGCAGATCCACTAGCAACAGGTCGCCGTCCCCCCAGTAGTCGTGAATGCGGAAGTCGCCGAACTCTCCCGAGCCCTGAACAAATCTTTCCTCCTCGATCGGTAGGCCGCGGGCTTGGAAGTCCTCAGGGAGCAGCCGGGCGAGGAAGCCATGGTGAACCTGCTTCCCGACCGTCTCTTTCAAGAGGTGCTCGAGGGCAGCCCGACGGTAAACGAACGGGGTTCGATCGAAATGGCGCAAGCCGGCGATATGGTCGGCGTGGAAGTGCGACACGAACAGCCGCGCCGCCCGGTCCGGCTCAAATCCGCCGGCAACGAGGATGGATCGGGCATCGCCACGGGGATCGAGGTGCATGGGCGTGGCCCAGCGGTAGAGTCGTTCCGGAAAGGACCGCGTGGCCGAGAGGAAAAACGGGCTGTAACCCGTGTCGATGATGCTGATGCCGTGCTGGGGATGCTCCAGGTAAACGAACACGGCATGAAAGGGCGTCGGGCCCCACCTCGACCGACCGGCGAGACAGCCGAGCTGCGTGCAGTAACCCGAGTTCAGCAAACGGACGCGGTCGAAAGGCATGGCTCAGTACCTGAAGATCAAACCGGCCTGGGAATAGCCCGCGGACGTTCCGAGCAGCATGATGGGCGCGCCGCGGTCGATGACGCCGTCCCGGAGGCACAGGTGGAACACCGCCGGGATGCTCGCCGCGATCAGGTTGCCGAGCTGCGCCGCGCGGTCGTGGAACCGCTCCGGCGGGAACCGGAGTAGCCGTCGGATGATGGCGAGTGCCCTCGGTGCGGCCTGATGGGGGATGACGTGCAGCTCATCGCCGGGCAGGCCGGCATCCTGGACCAACCGGGCCGTCATCGGCGGTAGATGGCGGCAAGCGATGTGCAAGAGGCGCGGCCCGTCCATGTGAAAGCGGAACTCGTGTTCGCTCTCGGCCGTGCAGGCGGTCGGCGGCAGGACGAAACCGCCTCCGCGAACCTGGCAGGCATCCAGGTGCTGGGGCATGGTCTGGTGCGCGAAGAAAAAGGTGGGGCGGGGCTCGGCGCGTCGGAGCAAGACGGCAGCGGCGCCATCGCCCATCACGCAAGCGCTCTCCGGTTCCCGCCAGTTGACGCCCATCAGAGCCGTCTCCGAGCACACGATCATGATGTGCCGATACGATCCCGTCGCCATCAGGGCATTCGCCACGTGCAGGGCCAGGATGAAACCCAGGCAGGTGCTCTGGATGTCCATGCAGGGCACCCCCGCGACGGGGTCGCCCAGCCGATGCTGGAGGTAGGCCGCGTTGCACGGGATCGGCTGGTGGCGGCACGTGCTGCCGTCGATGAGGAGATCGAGGTCGCTCCAGTCCAGCTCGGCCTCGTTCAGGCGCCATACCGATGGCGTCCAGCGCCATGCTGGCAAGCGTCTCCGGCGGCACACATTCGTGACGAATCAACACTTTGGCATGTGAACGTGTCCAGCCGTCGGGTAAGCCGGCACGCCGGTCGACCTCCTCGGCAGTCAATTGCCGCCGCGGTAGGTACAGGCCGGTGCCGATGATCGTGAAGTGTTGTATCATAGGCAATCGTTGATGAGAGAAAGGACGCGGTGATCCCGCAGATACCCCATGTGCCCGACGCCGGGCACGATGACATCGCCGTCCTTGAAGAACGACCGGGAGACGAAGTCGCAGTCGCCTTGCACCAGAGTACACGGTACGCGCGGGCGCTGCCAGGCGACGGGTCCGAGGGCGAACGAGCGGATCCGCGGAACCGGGCCGGTGTCCAGGCAGTTGTTCAGGATTTCCAGGCCGCAGCTCAGTGTGATGACGACCACCTCCTCGGCGGACGCCGTCAGCGCCTGCCAGTGACAACGGGCCGCGCCCCGATAAGCTCGCCGGGAGGCCAGCAGGAACTGACGCGCGTTGCGGAGGCTCGCCAGCCACAGCGGCGGCTCCCGGCGCGGTCGGTCCGGACAGGGAATATACGGGAAGTTCCAGTAGACCTTACACGTTTCGGGCACCTCCAGCGCCCCCAGGAACTGCGCCTGTGTCGGACTGAGCGCGCACGTCGCGGGATCGCTCAGACCGCTGAGCAGCACGACCTTGATGGGCGTGACGGGGTGACTCCGTGGCGACCGGAAGACCATCATGAGTTCCGCCCGGGGAGGTAAGAGAACGTACCGCCGCGCCCCAGCCGGATGCGCCGCGTGCGCCAGCTCAGTTCGGATCGTAGACAGGCATGCAGACCATGCAGGGGCTGAAGCAGTTCCGCCAGGATCGACATCACGGGAGAAAAGGGAGAGAGTCCGCCGAGGACCGTCCGATGGAGACTCCTCAGGGCGCAGGTGGCGTACGATCAGGGTGGCCGCCAGCAACAGCCCGGACGCCAGGCCGCCGAACAGGCTCAGCAGTCCTATCCAGAGCAATAAGGGCGGCAGCACCAGGAACACGAGGAGCAGCAGCACCACCTGGGCGGGTTGATCGCAGACCAGTACGCGGGCAAAAACGAACCAGCGATGCATCAGCCGGAAGTACGCCCCGGGACCGGTGACGGTCGTCCGCAGGCGATGCGGTGCGGTGGACTGCCGGATCACTCCGCCATGGGCGCGGACGTGCCTCGCGAGGGCGTAATCATCGCAGAGCTGATCGAGGATCGGCGTGAACCCACCGATGTCCCGGACCGTCTGCGTCCGCATCACATAAAACATCCCATTAATCGACAAGGGTCCCACCAGGGGCAAGAGCGGCAGGTAGGTCAGGATGCTGTTGTTGTTCACGAAGTACGCCACCAGCGCCGACCAGAAACTGCTGCCCGGCAAATAGCAGGGCAACCCGGTGTAGAGGTCGCACGATCGCAGGCCAACGACCGCCTTGCCGAGGCTATTGTCCGACAGAAGGGTGTCGTCGTCGAGGACCGCGAGATACGGCGTGGCGACCTCCTCCAGGCCGTACTGGAGTTTGACCGTCTTCGGGTTCGAGCCACTGACTGCCGGCGGACAGACCAGGATGTCGGCCCGTCCGGAGGACTCGTCGCGCAGCCGTGCCGTCAGCCGTTGTGCTTCTTCATCGTCCTCATCGATCAGCCAGAGGAAGCGTGCCCAGGGCGGCGCTTGCCGGAGGTTGCCGCGCAGGGTCTCCTCCAGCAACGAGTCACCGCTTAGGATCGGCTGAAGCACGGTGACGGGCCCCTCGTCCAGGCATTCCTCGCGGTGCGTCACCGCGTAACGGCGACTCAAGAAGTACCGGACGCCCAGGATGCCGAGGTAGGCGGCGAGCGCGCCGTCACCGACCGTGCTCAGCAGCCCAGCGGCGTTGTCGAGCATGGCTCAGCTCCCTTGATCCACGAAATGGTTCGATCCACTCCTTCACGAAGCGACACGCGCGGCGGGCCCATGGTCCCGAGCATCTTCGATACGTCAAATGTCTTGGAGTAGGCGAAGACGTGAACGCCGAACCGCGTCAACGGCGGCTCGCGATCCTGCCAGCCGAGCGCGTACAGCCTTTCGAGCAAGCCCGCGGTCAGCATCGCCGTGCGGACCGAGACGAACCGTTGCGGCGGCGGGATGTCCAGACGGCGGAACACGTCGAGCAGGAAATCACGGATTGCGATGGGCTCATTGTTGGTGAGATTGAAGCAGCCGTGGATCCGGGCGTCGCCGGCCGCGCGAACGATGTAATCGACCAGGTTGTCGATGTAGATCAGATCGCCGACGGCCGTCCCATCACGCGTGGTTAGCATCGGCAATCGTCCGGCGCGGGCGGCCTGGAGGATCCGGGGCAGCAGGACGGTGTCGCCCGGGCCGAACACCGCGCGCGGCCGAAGGATGACCCAATCGCCCGGGTATTGCTGGACGAGCCTTTCCGCCGCTCGTTTGGTCCGCGCGTAGTCGTTGACCGGCCGGTCCGGCATGGGCGTTTCTTCGGTGATCTGGAACTGATGACCCGGTCGGTAATAAACGCTGGAGGACGAGAGGAAGATTAGCCGCGGCCGGCCATGGCGGAGGCAGAAGTCGATGACGTGCCGCGTGGCCCACACATTCTGACGCAGGAAATCGCGACGACGGCCCCAGGGCGCCGAGCGGGCGGCGGCATGAACGACGACATCGCAGGGCGGATTGAAAGAGTCGGGCAGCGGCCCGGCGAGGTCGTGGACGAAGTAACCGGGCAGGTCCAGGCTTCGCCTTCCGATCCCGGCCACTTGCCAGCCGATTTGGCGGAAGCGTTCAAACAGATGGCCGCCGATGAACCCGGAGCTTCCGGTGACCAGCACGGCTAGGGCTTTGGGAGCGCTCATGGTCTGGGCCCTTGGATCGGGAGGTTAGCGACGGCCTCATCCAACCCGACGACGAGTCCGTAGGCATCGATGGCGAGCGCGTTCCACACGTAATCGAGAGCAGGCGGGATCCCCTCGATCCTCACGGCATCGGAGAAGTCCATCGGGTCGGCAATGAGTAGCGTGCCCGAAACGATCTGTAGCTTCCCGAACAGGTTCCAGCCTTGGGGAAATCGGTCGTCTTCGGTCTGCTTGATGATCCTCACGAGCGACTGGACGTCAAGTGCGTCATCGCCCCGGTCAGCGATGCCGGTCAGCGCACGTCGTCGGCCGACCCGGACAATCCGGCTCCATTCGTAACAAGGTTCCACGGTCACCTCGATGTCGGCATCCGGAGGACTCTGGGTGTCCAGTAGAACACTCGTTTGATCGTACATTCCGTCACAGGAGTCTCCCTCGACTTTCGAGTCGTCGCCGGCCCCTTTCGGTGACCGGGGCTCCCTGGGTGTCCGGACCGGTCCCAGCCACCGCGCGTCATCCCCCATGGATCTTATGCACAAAGCCGATCGAGTTGTGCCACGCCATCTTGCGGGTCGCGGGATGCATGGGAAGAAAGTACCAGACTGGCCAAGCAGCCCGACCGACGTGATCTACCAATCGACCACCGAACCATCGTCGGCGTCGTAGGACTCCCGGTTCTTCCAGTCGTGCCCGATCTTGTCGGCCATCGCGTTCTCGTCGAGCTCGACGCCAAGTCCCGGGCCGGTGGGGAGGTCGAGATAACCCTGGCGCAGCGTGAACGGCGTCTTGAGGTAGCCCACACCCAGGCTGACTTGCTCCTGGCAGAGGAAGTTGGGAATCGACGCGGCGATCTGAATACCGGCGGCCAGTGAGATCGGCCCCAGAGGGTTGTGGGGAGCGATGGCGGCGTAGTAGGCCTCGGCCATGCCGGCGATCAGCCGGACCTCGGTGATCCCGCCGGCATGGCACAGGTCGGGCTGGAGGATCGTGGCCGCCCGTTTCTCCAGCACTTCACGGAACCCCCACTTGGTGAACACGCGCTCGCCGGTGGCGATCGGCAGATGGGTACCGCGGGCGATCTCCGCCATCACGTCGTGGTTCTGGGCCTGACAGGGCTCCTCGACGAACATCGGCTGATACGGCTCGATCGCCTTGATCAGGAGCTTGGCAGTGGCCGGACTGATCGCGCCGTGGAAGTCGATGGCGATGTCAACGTCGTCACCGGCGGCCTTTCGGAGTTCGGCGAACTTCTCGGCGGCGTAGTGGACCTCGGCCGGGGTTTCGACGTATCGCGAGGGCCTCCGTTTCGCCGGGTTCGTCTTGAACGCCGTGAAGCCGCGGTCGCGGTCGCGCTGGATGCGTTCCGGAGTCCCGGCATGCGCGTAAACGCGGATCCGATTGCGTGTCGGCCCGCCCAGCAGCTCGTAGACCGGAACGCCCAGGGCTTTTCCCTTGATGTCCCAGAGCGCCATGTCGATCCCGCTCAGCGCGCTGGTGAGGATCGGGCCGCCGCGATAGAACGCGTGCCGGTAAATGGCCTGCCAGTGGTGGACCACTCGTCGCGGATCCTTGCCGATCAGGTACGGCTCGATTTCCTTGATGGCCTCGGCCACGGTCAGAGCGCGTCCCTCCACGATCGGCTCGCCGAGGCCCACGATCCCCGCATCGGTATGCACTTTCAAGAAAAGCCAGCGCGGCTTGACCAGCAGGGTCTCCAGCTTGGTGATCTTGATGCGCTCCCGAGCGGCGACGGGCGCATCGCGACCGACACGCTCTTGAGCCTGGGCCTCGGCCTCATCGAACGCCGACCAGCCCAGTACCCCGAAGGCACCGGCCAGCACGGAACGACGGCTCGCAACCCCTCGATCGCTGTGCGTTGAGTTCATGGGCGGACCCCTTTCGGATGAGAGGCGGGGGGTGGTGGCTGGTAATCGCGGCCAACCTCGCGTTTACTAGCCACTCTCGTTAAACCCCATGACACTATAACTTCCTCGAGACCGCCAGCCAGCAGTCACCCTCATGATTGAACCTCCATTCGGAATCAAACCGACCACTCGGGTCCGATACCAGGTTCTGGCATTTACCGTCGCCCTGGCGGCGTTGACCTACCTGGACCGCGTCTGCATCTCGCGTGCGGAGGCGGAGGTGAGGCGCGACCTGGGGCTCTCGCCGGTGCAAATGGGCTATGTCTTCAGCGCGTTCACGATGGCCTATGCGCTGTTCGAGATCCCGAGCGGGGCCTGGGGCGATCGGATCGGCGCACGGCGCGTGCTGACGCGGATCGTGGTCTGGTGGTCGAGCTTCACGATTGCGACGGCCGCGGCGTTCAACTACGCCTCGCTTCTGGCCGTCCGCTTCCTGTTCGGGATGGGAGAGGCCGGTGCGTTCCCCAACTCTTCCCGGACCATCTCACGGTGGTTTCCTGCCTCCGAGCGCGGTACGGCCCAGGGAATCTTCTTCGCGGGAGCCCATCTGGGCGGCGGGTTGACCCCGATTCTGGTCGGTGCCCTGCTGACTCTCTTGCCCTGGCGCGTGATTTTCGTGCTGTTCGGAACGGTCGGCTTCGTCTGGGCGGCAGCCTGGTTCTCCTGGTTCCGGGACGAGCCGGACGATCATCCCGCCGTCAGCGAATCGGAACGAATCACCATCAAATCGGGCCGAGAACCGATGCAGTCTCATCGACTCGACACCGCAGTGCTGGTCCGGATCCTGGCCGACCGGAATGTGATTCTGCTCTGTTTGATGTACTTCACCCAGGCCTACGGCTTCTACTTCAACATCACCTGGCTCCCGACCTACCTGAAGGAGGCACGTGGCTTCTCGGGATGGAAATTGAATGTACTGGCCGGTCTGCCACTGATCCTGAGCGCGGTGGCCGACCTGCTGGGTGGCCTGGCCACTGATCGCCTGACGCGGCGACACGGCTTGAGAGCCGGCCGGTGCTGGATCGGAGGGATGGCCCTGCTGACGGCCGGGATGGGCTTGATCGCCGGGGCCGGCGCGAAAGACGCCCTGCTTGCGCCTTGCTGATCGCCGTGGCCGGCGCCGCCGACAGTTTCCTGCTCGGCGCGGCCTGGGGCACCTGCCTCGATATCGCGGGGCCCCATGCAGGCCTCGTCACCGGGACCATGAACAGCGCCGGGCAACTCGGTGCCGTCCTCAGCCCGATCATACTCCCCTACTTCCTCAAGAAAGGCGCCGAGGATTGGGCGACTCCCCTCTACATAGCGGGCGCCCTCTACATAGCGGGCGCGGCGTGCTGGCTGTTCGTCGATCCCCGCCGGCCGATCCGACTCGTCCCTGACGCGACGACTCCGTCTTGACCGCTATCTTTTCTCCCCGCGGCCCATCGACTAGAATCCGCATCGATAGTTCCACGACCACTCCGCTCCACCATCGGACCGGATTCCAGGAGGACCGGTGATGACGCACGATCACTTTGTCATGGTACCGCTGACCGCCCAGGGCGCTTACACCGATCCCAGCATCGCCCAGAGCCTGGGTGCCGCGATGAACGGTCCGTTCGCGTTCACGGACATCTACTTGTACTCACACGGGTGGTGGACAACGGCGGACCTTGCCATGAACGACTACTCACGGTTCTCAATCGGGCTCGCGGGGGTCATTCTGTTCGACCATAGCCTCGGAGCAGATCTCGGCACTCGGGATCGGCATCCACTGGCCGGCGATGATCAGCGAGCAACAGAATGCCCTGGTGAACATCTTCCAGCCCCTCTCCTTCTACAACCGCGCCATGATGGCCGACGACGTCGGCGAGGAGGGGGGATACGCCACGTTACGTCTGCTCCTCGAGGCACGAAAAGCGGCGGGCGTTTCTGCCCCTCGACTCCGCCTGCTCGGCCACAGCTTCGGTTGCAAGGTGGTGTGCGCCGCATTGCAGCAAATGGCGAAAGAATCGGCGAGCCTCCTGACCGACGTCGCCATCGACGTGGTCTTGCTCGAGGCGGCATTTGACTGTAACGAGCTGGATTCCGGAAAAACGTATGGGGATGTCCCGGACATTCCCAATATCCGGCTGCTGGTGAGCCACTCCGACCTGGACACGGCGTTGAAAGTCGCCTACGTCGCGGCAGGGGCCTTGAAGCTCTTCTCTGCTCCCCAGCAGGCACTCGGCTATGCGGGACCGACCGATGCTCTGAAGGCCCGGTTCGGGGGAGCCCAGAATGTCTCGGTGGACGTTAGCTTCATCACTGCGCCGGGACTCGACGCCCGTCTGGTCGTCGCCGACCTGACGCCGCTGCACACTCATGACGGCTACACGGTAGAGCCCGTGTCGGGAGCTCTGTCCGGACACCACTCGGATGTCTTTCAACCGGAGATCTACCGGCTGATCTCCCAGTTCTTCTCGTGAGGTTCCCGGCTCGTCGGGCCGAAGACTTCAGGGAGCGATCGTCTCGCCGCGGTTCGGGTCCCGCTTGAGCTGCGGGAGCGGTTCGAGCTTGAACTCGGGATACGCGGGAGTGCCGGTGACGTGGACGATCAGAAACTGGCCGCCGGCCTCGCGGATGATGTCGCTCAGGATCGGGATGGGGAAGCGATCCCGCCCGAGGAGGACACGGAGGCGGAGATCCAGGTCGGCCTGGGGGTCGAGAGTACCTCGTCCCTGGAGGCTGAATGTGTTGCCGGTGAACTTGATCGGGTCCAAGGTGGAGAGTCCGTGCGAGATGGTGAAGGCAACATCGGCGGAGTCGAAGGCCGTCTTGATGCCCACTCTCGGAGCGTCGGACAGGGTCCGGGTGGGATTGAGCAACGATGCGATCCGCAACAGGACCGGCAGCTTACCCAGGTCGCCCTGGGTGATGTGAGCTTCCCCTTGCCCTTGGAGCGTGCGGAGGTCGCTGCCCAGGCCACTGCATTCGAGCCGGGCGTCGATGTTGCCCCGGAAGGTCCGGCGTCCGCCGATCGTCCGCGCGTACTCCTCGAGCCGGGCGCCATGGATCGACAGCGTCGCCGAGTAGCTAGGAGTCGCATCCAGACTGACCCAGCTCTTGCCCCACAGGTCGCCGCCCAGGAGTCCCCGCGCATGTCCACCAGCTCCGCCACTCCGTCTCGGACGCGAAACGGCGACTCCACCTTGGTGATCTGCTGGCCCATCATGACGACGCTCTCCAGCTTGATGATGCCCTCGACAGTGACCGTCAGACCGTTGGAAAAGCCGCTCACATTGTTGAGCTCGCCCTGGATGTGCTCCAGCGGGATCCCCGTTGAGAGTCGGTTGTCGTTGAAGACCACCAGCGTCTTGTCCCACTGGCACCAGGCGGGCTGGCTTTCGATGCCCGACCAGCCGATCTTCAAGTTCCCCCGGGCGGTGAAGGTCCGCCCGTCGTCCAGCCGCTGCGCGAACTGCGCCATCAGCGGGGGCATCTTCTTGCGCAGGTCGAGATCGAGACGGATGTCTTTGACCCAGAGGTCGGTGACACTCAGGTCGAATCGGCCCGAATCCTCGACAAAGACCGTCCCATGATCGCATCGTACCGGCGCACCCCGGAACTGGACGCTGACGTCGCTCATGGTCACCGTCCCGTTGTCGAAGACGAAACGGCCCCGGACATCATCCATCCGCAACTCGACCATCCCGCCGGGGTCGAAGTGTTTTGGCTGAGGAGCCCGAGCGATCTCCAGCCGGACGCTCGACTCCGGAAGCGGCACGATCACGATGTGCGTGCGGTCCGGCTTGTGCGGTTCGACTTCGACGGTGGCCTCGACGTCGCTGGCCCCCGAGGGATTGATCGTCTTCCACGTCTTGTCCCAGGCGCGGGGAAGCGCCGTCCGAAGTTCCTGGCTGAACGGGAGGTTCTTGGCTTGAAGGTCAACGTGAACCTTCAGCGGCTCGTCGCCGTTGGGCAACTTGTCCCCCGGCAGCTTCTCGACCCTTCCGCTGGCCGTGATCTTCGCCTGACCATTCTCCCCACGCATGTTGCGGAAGATCCAGAGGTCTGGGTGTAGCTCGAGCCGGCCGGTCAGGTTCCGGATCGGGTAAGGCAGTTTGGCCCAGCGGATCTCGCATCGCTCGCTCAGGTCGATCTCAGCGTCGATGGTGAGATGTCCTTCGGGGTGTCCGGCCATGGGTTCGCGAGCGACCGTCGCGTGGGCTCGAACCGTGCCCTTGGGCTCGAACTGCCCGACGACTTTCTGGACTTCGGGCTTGAACGCCTTGAGCAGCGGCTCCTCGATCGGTACGGACTCGGCCCAGAGCTCGAGGGCGACGATGGCCTCGACTCCGGGGTTCTTGATGGTCCCCTTCAGGCGAAGCGGGCGGCCGCCGACGCTGAGCGTCTGCACGTCAACCGTCAGCAGTTTCTTGAGTCAACTCGAGCTCACCTCGAAGATGGTCGAGCTGGTAGGCGAAATGGCGGTACTTTGCGGAGACGTCTTTGCAAGTGACCTTGGCGCCGAGATCCACCGGGCCGCCCGGCATCGTGCGCACCAGATCGATCTGGGCGTCGACGCGTCCGTGCGGCTGGAACACGTCCCAGAGCTCATCGTATTCGGCGGGCGTCCGGCTTCGGAGCCGGCTGCCAGGTCGCCAGTCGAGCTCCAGGTCGACCAGCTCGACGTGCAGATCCAGCGGCTCGCGGCGGGGGTCGCCCACCTGCATGCGTTCCCTTGGCGCGGAGGGTCGTGCCGCCATTGAATCCTTCGGCATGAACGATGGTGATCAACCCGTCCTCCGCGCCGATGATCGCCGAGAGCTTGTTGACCGAGAAGGGCAACCGCGGGCATTCCCAGACCCCTTCACGGAGCCAGGCCGACATCGCGTAGTGCAGCCGGTCACCGGCCGCCGCCCTGGCGTTGTAACTGGCTCGCTTCAGCTCGATGTCGACCACGCCGCCGGTCAGAGCCAGGTCTTTCATCATCGGGCGAGCTTCGCGTGGAATGCGACGCCGGAGGGCGTCGGACAGCGTCAGTCCGGTCAGTTTGCCGCTCAGGCTGGTGCTCCCGGTCTCCAGGTCAACCGTTCCGCTCGAGATGCAGTTGGTCCAGGCTGTCGCCTTGTGCCGAACCCTCGAACCGAAAAAGAAGCTTGTTCACCTGCTCGATCCTGAGGCTCACATTGCGGAGGACCATGATCCCGGCCGCGGGTCCCGGCCTGAGCGATGGAGATCGCGGAGGTTCCGCGGCCGGAGGGTCCTCCTCCTCGGGGACCACCTCGAGTGTGCCGTTTTCGATGAGGATCGGAGGTGTCTTGTCGAGCCACGGACCGGGCCAGGGGTCGGCGAGCAACCCCTGGAGGTTCAGGGTGCCGTCCCGACGGTGGCAGAGACGAAGGGTCGGCTGTACGACGGATATCTGGCGAAAGTCCAACTGGCCCTTCAACATCTTCTTGGGATTGATCCCGATTCTCAGCCAGGGGATGCGCAAGGCCTGGAACGGCCGGTCTTCGATCCGTTGATAGATCTGGAGATTGTTGAGCGTCAACTCGCCGATCAACGGCCGCAACCGCACCCGACCCGGGTCGATATCGGACCGGGGCAGGTACCGCGCCGCATATTGCTTGATCAACCGCGCCGCGGTTTCGCTGTCGGTCACGTAGGAGTACGCGCACCAGAGCCCCCCGCCGAGGATCGCCAGGCATAACCCGAACGAATAGATCAGCACCTTCGCCACGCGCCGGCCGATTCGCATCGCCGTGGGCCTCCCTCCTTGGAGATAATGGACGATGTCTCGGGGGCTCCGTCCCCCGATCGCGGATCGCCGGTCGTCGCCCGTTCATTCAGAAAGACGACTCGAAGTGGGCGCGCACTCGCTAGAGGGACGCACGCACTTGTGGGTCTGGTACGAGGAGCAAGCAGGATGCCTGCAAGCCGAACGGGAGTTCCGACGGTCGAGGGCCGTCAGCGAGTTGCGAGCGGATCGTATGCCAGATCCCGGCAGCGGTCAACCGCAAGTGCAGGGGTTGAGACCCAGGTCCAGCACGGATCGGGCCAGGTCCGGTCTGCCGGTAGACGTCACTCCCAGGCTGTCAGTTCGGCCGTTTCGACCAGTCGATCGCCGACAGGTGAGCCAGCGCGAGCATCAAGGCGTGTGTCCCCTTGCGTGCGTATCCCTGGGCGGCCACGGCCCGGTAGAGCTGCTCGGCGAGTGCCAGTCCGGGAAGGCTGAGCCCCATCCGCTGCGACTCGGCCAGGGCGATGCGCATGTCCTTGAGGAAGTGCTCGACATAGAATCCCGGCTCGAAATTGCCGGCGATCATCCGCGGTCCGAGGTTGTTCAGGCTCCACGAACCCGCCGCGCCGCTGCCGACGCTCTGGAGTACGACGTCGAGGTCGAGTCCGGCCTTGTAGCCGTAGAGCAGCGCCTCGCAGACGCCGATCATGTTGGTGGCGATCAGGACCTGGTTGACCATCTTGGTATGCTGCCCCGCGCCAGCGGCCCCCTGGTACACGATCGTCTTGCCCATGAGCTCGAAGAGCGGCCGGAGTGCCTCGACGACCTCCTTCTCGCCGCCGATCATGATCGAGAGCCGCGCCTCGCGCGCACCGACATCCCCCCCCGAGACCGGAGCGTCGACAGCATGAACCCCCTTGGCCCGAGCAGCCCGATCGATCTCGACGGCCAGGGCCGGCTCGCTCGTGGTCATGTCCACGAGCACTGTCCCGGGCTTCGCCCCGGCGAGTGTGCCGTTCTCGCCGAGTGTCACGTCGCGAACGTCCCGGGGATAGCCGACGATCGTGAAAACGACGTCGGAGGCTGCCGCGACCGCCCGGGGCGAGTCCGCAAGCTTCGCTCCCTTGTCAAGAAGCGGCCGGGCCTTTTCCGCCGTCCGGTTGAAGACTGTGGCCGAGTATCCGGCCGCCATCAGGTGCCCGCACATCGACGAGCCCATCACCCCCGTGCCGATCCAACCGATCCGGGTCTTTCCGGGTGCAAGTTCCAGTGTCATCGCAGGCCCTCCCCTCCACAGCCTCACTTGAGCAGGGTCGTCCCCGGCCGTTACAATTTCGAGTCGTTGGCGGGCCACATTATAACCGGACGGCACGCGCTGCACAGCGAACAACCCGCCAGCCGGAGAATGCAGGCATGGTGCCCCGGCGGGCCGGATCGGCCGACCCATCGCCACCATCCCCCTCATCACGCGAGACCACTCATGGCAAATTCCCTGATCGCGAGCTACTTCCAGACCAAAGATCCCGCGACAATCCCCCCGGGATTTCTGGCCTACCTGGCGAATCTCGAGTGCGTCGCCCAGGTGGCCCCCGAAGTGGCGCGATCGATCGTTCAGGAGCTGGCCGACCAGCGGAGCAACATCAAGCTGATCGCCAGCGAGAACTACTCGTCACTGGCGACGCAGTGCGCCATGGGCAACCTCCTGACGGACAAGTACGCCGAGGGAATCCCCCATCACCGCTTTTACGCAGGGTGCGACAACGTCAACTCGATCGAGGATCTGGCCAACAACCGGGCCAAAGAGCTCTTCGGCGCGGCTCATGCCTATGCTCAACCGCACAGCGGAGCAGATGCCAACCTCGTCGCCTTCTGGGCGATCCTGCGGGCCAGGGTCGAGCTGGTCGAGATGACCAGGCTCCTGGGCGTCAAGAGCCCGGACGAACTCGCCGCCGGCGACTGGTACAAGCTGAATTCGGAGCAATGGGGAGTCGTGCGCCAGGCCCTGGGCAATCAGCGCCTGCTCGGACTGGACCTCGCTTCGGGCGGCCACCTGACCCACGGGTACCGACTCAATTCCTCGGGAAAGATGTTCGAGTCCCACGGCTACACGGTCGACCGCGAGACGTTCCTGCTCGACTACGACGCCATCGAGCGCCAGGCACGAGAGGTCAAGCCGCTGATCCTCCTGGCCGGCTTCAGCGCCTACTCGCGCAACATTAACTATGCTCGGATGCGCGAGATCGCCGACAAGGTCGGGGCGGTGCTGATGGTCAACATGGCCCACTTCGCCGGACTGGTGGCCGGCAAGGTCCTCAAAGACGAGTTCAATCCGATCGCCTATGGCCACGTCGTGACGACAACGACCCACAAGACTCTGCGCGGCCCGCGCGGGGGGCTCGTCCTGACAACCCCCGAGTTCTCCGACGCCGTCGACCGCGGCTGCCCGCTGGTGCTGGGAGGTCCCCTGCCCCATGTGATGGCCGCCAAGGCCGTGGCGTTCACCGAGGCCCTTCGCCCCGAGTTCGCGGCGTATGCACAGAAGATCGTCGACAACTCTCGAGCGCTGGCCGAGGCGTTCGGCCGCCAGGGGCTCTCGGTCGTCACCGGGGGGACCGATAACCACCTGATGGTCGTCGACGTCGCCAGGACCCACGGGATCACGGGCCGGCAGGCCGAGGACGCCGTCCGCCGCTGCGGCATCACCCTCAACCGCAACCCCGTCCCGTTTGATGCCAATGGCCCGTGGTACACCAGCGGCCTGCGGTTCGGCACGCCCGCGGTCACCACCCTGGGCATGGGTCAGGCCGAGATGGAGGAAATCGCCGCGGTCGTCGCCCTGGTATTGAAGAACATCCAGCCGTCGACGACCAAGTCGGGCGCCCGCGACAAGGCGAAGTACACCCTGGACGACGCCGCGCACGACCAGGCGCGTGCCCGCGTCGATGCCTTGCTGGCCTCGTATCCGGTCTATCCCGAAATCGACCTTCCCTTTCTGATGGAGAGTCTGGGATTGAAGTGATCGGAACAGAGTGAATGGATATCTCCCTCGGCTGGACCAGGGAATGAGGAGTCGTGATACAAGGCATGAACCTCCTCTCCAATGAAATCCTCGAACGATCCCCGGTCGTCGCCAACTGCCGGATGAACCGGGAGCGAGACCTCCTCGGCTCCAACGGCTACGATCGAGAGCTCGGATTCAATCCCCTGGACTTCCTCAAGGAGCGGCTCGCTCACCAGGATCGTGCAGCCTGGCTTGACCTGTGCTGTGGGACAGCGCATGCCCTGATCCAGGCTGAACGAATGATCCACGACGCGGGGCTGGAGTCGCGAATTTCGATCACGGGCGTGGATCTCGTCGGGGTCTTCCACCGGGCCGAATCGAGAATGCACAACCTGATGCTCGTGGAAGCGTCCCTGAGCAACTGGCAACCCGATCGACCCTATGACCTGATCACTTGCGTGCACGGCCTCCACTATATCGGCGACAAACTGGCCTTGATCGCCCGCGCTGGGGCATGGCTTACGAACGACGGCCTCTTTGCGGCCAACCTCGATCACGCGAGTCTCAAACTCTCCGATGGGAGACCGGCCCGCCGACGTTTTCTCTCCGACCTAGGTCGGAATGGCCTGTCCTTCGACAGCCGGAGGCGACGGCTCACCTGCCGCGGCAAGCGGACGGTCGATCTTCCCTATCGCTACCTGGGTGCCGACGATCAGGCGGGGCCGAACTACACGGGGCAGCCCGCCGTGGACTCGTACTACGAATACCGGACCGTCCCGATCAGTGAGCCAGTACCGACACCGACGGCCCCGCGAGGTCGGGCAGCCGGTCAAACGGCTCGGAGACCGGCTGGACGAAGGTGAAGTCGTGGACCAGCAGGCCCTTGTTCCCCACGAAGTAGTCGCGGTAATCGGCGACGTCGAGGTTGTAAACCGGCTGGATCTTGTCGGTCTCGATCGCGGCGATCTCGACCACGCCGCCGATCATCCGCAGACGATCCCCAGCCTTGAGCTCTCGGGCCATGACCCACCCCTTTCCCGCCTTCCAGAAGCGGTGGATTCCGGTCGCGACGATGGTATCGCCGTCGATGCTGATCCGGAGCGTTGGCGAGGGATCGTTGAGATGAGTGGCCACCACGGGCTCGAATGCGAGCTGACCGGTCGTCGTGTTCTGCGCGAGCACGCGGTCGCCTACCCGGATCGACTCGATGGCACGTGGGCCATCGATGGTATGGACCAGTGTGCCGACCGCGAAACAGGAATGATGAGCCCGCGCGGTAAGGGGCACGCCGAGCGGGGTATCACCAAGGGGCACGGCGAGCTGGGTATTCGGCTGGTAAACGACATCCGTGTAGGTTGGCTTGGTCGTCGACTGACTCGACTGGTAGACGTATCCGAGCTGGTCGGACCACCACTTTTTCCAGGATTGTGGCTCCGCGCCGAGATTCTTGCCAGTCAGCGTCTCCAGGATCGGGAGCACGCGGCCATTGACCTGATTGATCTGATTGTTGGCGGCCTGTACGGACTGAATGTCCTGGTTCATGGTCTGGATCACGCCGAGGTCGCGCTGAAAGGTCTCCAATTCGGCCGTCCGGATCCGCTGCTGGTCTTCCTGAGAGACCCTGCGCGCCCGTGCTTAAGAACGCACTGGTACGATTATTGGGGAAAAACGCGCTACTCATGCCGTTGGCCAGGGTCGCCTGGGCCAGGTCGACCGGGGAGCTCGTGCGCGGGACGAAGCGCACGTCGAGCGCCGGGAGTTGATAGAGCCGGTGGAAATCGAACCGTTCTCCGTCTACGAGTAACTCGCCCGTCGTTCCTGGTCCAGTGGCCGGGCGCACCCTGATAGTTGAACGGTCGGCGAATCAGGTTGATCAAGTGGCCGACCACGTCGCGTGGGTCGCGCGAGACCAGCGAGCGGCTCGCGATCTGACGAACCTTCGGATACGGGCTGAAAACCGCCAGCGCAGCCAGGCAATTCGAGGCCGGCGCGCCGTCGATCTGTCCCAGCACGCTGACGGCCGCGAGCTGCGACCGCTCGCCGCCCGTGGCGAGTACCTTCCAGACCATCGGAACGGCCCGCGAATCCGTGACCTCGGCCAGACCGTCCTCGGCCTGCTCGCGTCGCGCCGCATTCGCGCTCTGCAAACCAACATGCAGCTTTTCGAGGAGCGGCTTCCAGTGGAGATTGGCGCGCTTCTGGGCCTCCGCCTCGTGCCGCTCGGACGCGGCGTCTTCGGGTTTGATCCAGCGGTTGCCGTGTTTCTTGTAACCCAGGTGTTTCCAGGCGATTTCCCGGGATGGATCGAGGCGAACTACGGAACTGTAGTGCGCTCGCGCCTGTTCCTTCAGCCCTTTATCGCGGCACCAGGTTGCCAGCTTCAACTGCGCGTCGGCCTTCTCGGGTGTGTGTGCGCGACGGTCGAGGTAGTCGCGGATCACGTCCTGGTAGGACGGATCTTTCTGGACTTGATGCTCCACATCGACCGCCGGCTGCCACTTCCCTTGATAGGAGACCAATCCCAGCAGTCCGCGCGCCACCGCGTTGTGTGGATCGCGCATGACCGCCTGTGCCAGTTGCTCGATCCGCTCGCTCGTCAGGCCATGGGCCTCGCACCAGAGGGCCAGTTGAACGTGGGCTTTCGCGTCGTGGCCCACCTGATTCTTGGCTGTCTTGTAGACTTCGAGAACGGCCGGCGCAGCGGGCGCTGGCCTCGGATCCTGGCCGACCATTGCACAACACAGGAGGAAGGCTGCGACCATGATCTACCTCTCTTTCACCTAAGACTGTAGCACGTCCTGTTCGGAGTGACGTCAGACGCGTGATACGCGACGCCGAGTCGAACGAGCGGCAAATGCGTGCGCAGGATTATCTCCCGGGTTGGACCCCTCTCATGCCGGGTATCTGTGGAGTTCGCCCTCATGGTACACACGTCGAGCCATGCGGGGGAGGCGCCGGCGAACGTCGGAGTTCGGGTGGGAACCGGCGGGCAGGATCGCTCAGCCCGCTACCGGCGGCACAATGCGGTTCGGTGGGTCGCGCCTCCTGTTCCACGCACCACGTCTTGACCAACCTGAGCTTATCCACGATACGCTTCGGGAATGACCTCGGTTCGGAAGGTCGTGGGTTGTTCTGAAAAAGTGGATGAGGGTCGGGAACTGCCGAGCCGGTAGAATGTCTCGAAGGGCGTCGCGTTCGAAAGCCCGAGGCGACTCGGAGTGATTGGGAACCATGAATCGCCGGATCCTGTTGGTCGAGGACGAAGCGAACATCGCAGACTACCTGGTGACCGGGCTGCGCGAAGAGGGGTATACCGTCGAGCATGCCGCCGACGGCGACACCGGCCGGCGCTTCCTGGAGTCCCGGTCGTGGGACCTCGTCCTGCTCGACTGGTGGCTTCCGGGAGAAGACGGCCTCGCACTGCTCCGCCGTCTGCGGGAGCGAGATCGCCGAACTCCCGTGCTCTTTCTCACCGCCCGTGACCAGGTGGTCGATCGCGTGCTCGGCCTGGACAGCGGCGCCGATGACTACCTTTGCAAGCCGTTCGACTTCGACGAGCTACTCGCCCGGGTCCGGGCCTTGATCCGTCGTCGCGAGGAACAACCGGAGACCGTGTTGGTCTACGGGGACTTGAGCGTCGACCTGGCCGTCCAGCGGGCGGAGCGGGCCGGCCGGCCGCTCGATCTGTCGTCCAAGGAGCTCGCCCTGTTGATCTTCTTCCTCCGGAATCCCGGGCGCGTGCTCAAACGGTCGGAGATCTACGAACAGGTCTGGCAAGAACCATTCGACATGGAATCCAATACACTGGGGGTCCACGTCATGGAGCTGCGTCGCAAGCTCGAGGCTCTGGGTCCGCGCGTCATTCACACCGTGCGGGGCCGAGGTTACGGTTTCGGCACGATGCCGCCCGTAGATGAGGAGGTGGGCGGATGAACCTGGCGACGCGTCTCTCAGCGTTCTTCCTGATCGCACTCGCGATGGTCCTGGCGGGATTCTCGGGGACCCTCTACGTCCTGGCGCGGACGCACCTGGTCCGGGAGCTTGACGAGCGGTTACAACGGTCGCTAGATACACTGGAGGCCTCGGTGGACATCGAGCCGGGCGGCCTCGAATGGGAGCCTGCGGACCGCCAGATGACGCTGGGGGTGGATCGTGGGATCAGCGCCGTGCGGTGGACCGTGCGCGACAGCAAAGGCAATCTGGTCGACCACTCGGCCAATGCGGGTACTGAGGATTTCTCCTCTTCGTGGATGCCTCCGGCCTGGCCGTCCAACCCTCCCGACGGCACGGTCTTCGGAGCGATCACCGGGTGGCGGCTGGCAGCGCGCCGCCTGGAACTGGGCGAGCTGCTTCGTCGCGGACGCGGCCACCCGGACGACGAGCCAGGGTATGAAGTGCAATATCCGGTCCTGATTCTGGTCGTCGGCTTGGCACCGGCGCCCGTGGAGGCAACGCTGACCCGGCTGGGAGTGACTCTGGCCATGCTCTCGACCGGCATCTGGGCCGTGGCGGCGGTCGTGGGCCGGCGACTGTGTCTCCGTGCGCTGTCGCCGTTGACGCGGATGGCCCGGGCGGCGACCGGGATGACCGAAACCGACCTGGGCCATCGGTTGCCCTCACCTGGCACCCACGATGAACTCGACGAGCTGGGACGGGCCTTCAACGACCTCCTCGATCGTTTGCACGTGGCGTTCCTCCACATCCACGAGGCACACGACCAGCAGCAACGGTTCGCGGGCGACGCCTCCCACCAGCTCCGCACGCCGCTGGCCGCCCTGCTCGGCCAGGTCCAGGTGGCTCTCCGTCGCGATAGGACGTCCGAGGAATACCGGCGGGTTCTCGAGCGGGTTCGCGACGAGGGAACCCGCTTGCGGCAGATCGTCGAGTCGCTGCTCATGCTGGCCCGGCCCGAAGCGGGCCAGTCCGAGCCCGAGGTGGTGGACCTCACTCATTGGCTGCCCGACCACCTGGGCCGATGGTCGGAACACGCCCGAGCCGGCGACTTCGCCGTGGAGGTTGCCAACGAATCTCCGCTGGTCGTACGGATTCACTCGCCGTTGTTGGCCCAGCTCGTCGACAACCTGCTGGAGAACGCCTGCAAGTACAGCGCGCCGGCGACACCGATCACCGTTCGGGCACGGCGGGAGGGCGAATCCATCGCGATCAGCGTGGAGGATCGGGGCAGCGGCCTCTCCGCTGAGGACGCATCCCGGGTCTTCGAGCCGTTCTTTCGCGGCGACCAGATTCGTCGCGACGGTCATGCCGGGGTCGGCCTGGGCCTGGCCGTAGCGCACCGGATCGCCGCCACCTTTGGCGGGACGCTCGAAGTTCGGAGTGAGCCCGGAGCTGGGAGCCTGTTCATCCTGCACCTGCCCCAGGAGGGGTGGACCATCGACCAGGCTCGGGACCAACAACCAGCTTTGGAAGGCACGGCGCGGATGACATGACCCTCGAAGGCGCATGCCACGGCAAATTACAATGACCAGAAGGATTCGCCGGGGCACAACCCGCGCGCGGATTCGGTCGGCGGATTTGTGGACGAGGCTGACACGATGGGGGGACGGTCCGATGCCCCAAACCATCCACTTCGAATGTCCCCAGGGGCATGCTTGGGACGTCGAGACGGAGTCGCTCGGCGACACCGGCCGCTCGGAGGTCTGTCCCGTTTGTGGTGCTCCGAGTTCGACTAGGGATCTCCTCGGAGATCGGATTAGTCGCGGAATTCTTCGATGAACTGCCCCCTCCTCCGCCTCGTCGGGCGGCGGACGACGTAGTGCCCGATCTCGCCATCACATTCCGGGCGCCGGGAGGTTTGCGTCGCGGCCTCGATCGATCCGCCGTCGATCGCCGGCTATGAGATCCTGAGCGAGCTAGGCCGGGGCGGCATGGGGGTGGTCTACCATGCGCGACAAGCGAGCCTGGGCCGCGAAGTGGCGCTAAAGATCATCCTGGCCGGAGCGCATGCCGGGTGGAGCGAGCGCTCGCGCTTTCGCGTCGAGGCCGAAACGGCGGCCCGATTGAAACATCCCCACATCGTCCCGATCTACGAGATCGGCGAGCAGGGCCAGCTCCCCTATCTGGCGCTGGAGTTCGTCGAGGGGGGCAGCCTGGCACAGACGATGGCCGTCCGACCCTTGGCCCCCGTCCAGGCGGCCGAGATGGCCGAGACGTTGGCTCGGGCCATGGACTATGTTCATAAACACGGCGTCGTGCACCGCGACCTCAAGCCGGCCAACGTGCTCCTGACGGCTGACGGCATCCCCAAGATCACCGATTTCGGGCTGGCGAAGTGGCTCGATGCCCCATCGGGCCAGCAGACGCAGAGCGGAGCGGTCCTGGGCACGCCGAGCTACATGGCGCCGGAGCAAGCCCAGGGACATTCCGGGCTGGTCGGGCCGGCCACCGATGTGTATGCCCTGGGTGCGATCCTGTACGAAATGGTGACGGGCCGGCCTCCGTTCCTGGCCGCCACGTCGCAGGAGACGGTACAGCAGTTGCTGACGGAGGAACCTCTGCCGCCCTCCCGGCTCCAGCCCAAAGTCCCCCGTGACCTGGAGACGATCTGCCTGAAGTGCCTCCAGAAGGAGCCCGCGCGGCGTTATGGCGGCGCCGGCGCTCTGGCCGACGACCTGCGGCGCTTCCTGGACCAGAAGCCGATCCGGGCCCGCCCCACCCCCGCCTGGGAGCGGGTCGGGAAGTGGATGCGGCGCCGGCCGGCCATCGCGGTGCTGATCGGCGTCAGCGTGACGGCCGCGGTTGCCCTGGTCGCGATGGGGCTGGCTTACAACGAGCGGTTGCGCCGCGAGCGCGCCAACGCCGACGCCCAGCGGGACGCGGCCAGGGCCGCACAGGCGCGGGCCGAGGCCGACTTCCGACTGGCCCTCGATGCGGCCAAGCGCTTCTACACCGAGGTGAGCGAGAACAGGCTCCTGAACGTCCCCACCATGGGCCCGTTGCGGATCGAACTGCTCGAGCGCGCTCGCGACTTTTACCAGCAAATCGCCCTCGAGCGGCCCAACGACCCCGACGTCCAGGCCGAGCTGGCGCGGGCCGGCTGGCGGCTGGCAGTGATCGTGTCCGACGCCCGTTCGATCCCCGAGGGGATCCGCCTGTTGGGCCAGCCTATGACCATCCAGGAGCAACTCGTTCATCTCTATCCGGGCCTGCCGGAGTACCGGAGCGACCTCGCCCGGAGCTACAACAACCTGGGCATTATGCACCGCCGAAACAGTCAAAACGAATTGGGTGGCAAGGACTGGGAGCGCGCCTTGGTCCTCCGAGAGCAACTGGTGCAGGAGCATCCCGACGACTTCCTCGACCGCCGCGACCTGGGCCAGAGCCTCCTCAACTTGGGCAACTGGTATAGCGACGAAGGTCAGGTTGATCGGGCCGAGGCGTCATATCGCCGCGCACTGACGATATTCGACCGCCTGGCTCGAGAAGCCCCGAGTGTCAGCCGTCCCCGGACCGATCTCCCGGTTACGCCGTTTGCCCTGGACCCCGCCCGCATCCGCTACGACCTCGCGCTCGCTTACCATAACCTGGCGAAACTTCTTCGGGCCGGCGGCCGATCCGCCTCGGCGGCCGAGACCTTCCAGCAGGCACTCGAGCATCTGGACCGGCTGGTCCGCGAGCAGCCCGGCCGGGCCATCTACCGACATATCCTGGCCAAGACTCACTACGAGCTGGGCCTCCTGCATCAAGCCGATGGCCAGATCGCCCGTGCCGCCGCAGCCTGGCTCCGGTCCCGGGAGATGTTCGAGGCGGTGGCCCGCGAGCATCCCGAGACCTGGGTTTATCGATACAACCTGGCGCTGAACCTCCGCAGCTCGAGCCTCCTCGCCGACGCGACCGGCCGGCCGGCCGAGGCTGAAGCCACTCGCCGGTCCGCTCGGGAGATCGAGGAGCGGCTGATCCGCGAGCACCCGGAGTCCAGCGGATATTACTCCGACGCAGTCGCGATCTACCTGACCTTTCCGGCGAGTGTGATCCCCGACGGGACAGAGGCCGCCCCAGTCAACGGCAAGATGTTCACCGCAGCGTGCGCCGGCCATGCCCTCAGCATGCTCGAGGCCGCCGAGAAGTCCGGCTACTTTCGCACTCCGGATGGCCTCAAACTCTTGAAGTCCGACAAGATCCTCGACCCGTTGCGATCGCGCGATGCCTTCCGGCAACTCCTGGCCCGGGTCCTGGCCACGGCCGACCCGCGGGAGAAGTAGGCGGTCGTCGACGTCCCTGGCCTGATCAGGTCCGCCGCTCCAGGGCGGAGCGGCAGTATTTCAGCAGGTCCAGCTCGCGCACCTCCTCGGCCAGCTCCTCGCGGGATGGGTTGCCCAGCGAGGTCGCGACCTCGTCGATCAGCAATTCGGCGAACTTGGCATGCGACCGCTGGAGGGCCTTGCGGACCTGATCGGGCCGCATCGGCCTGCCCAGCCGCGCGGCGAGTTCGTCGGCCATCTGCGGCGAGGGCACCTCGGGATTCTCGACGCGGAACAGCAAGACGGCGTGATACAACGGCTGGGCGGCCGCCAGCGCCGTCCAGGTCCGGTTGAGCAGCTCCGCGCGCCAGCTCTCGAGGAATTCCGCTTCCCGTTCCGCGATCGGCGGCGTGGGGTGGGCCGGCACGTCGGGCGGCAGCGGCCGGGGCCGGGACCGCTGCGCCGCCTTGTAATCATCGACCAGGTGGATCAAGGCGGTCTTGAGGTAGTCGCGGAACCGGCCGCGGCGCGGATCGGCATGGCGGAAGCCGCCCCGGAGGATGCGCAGCGCGAGCTCTTGCGCGAGCTCGGCGGCTGCGTCGGGGTCGCCGACGGCGCCAAGCAAGTAACGGTAGACCACCCCCAAATCGCGCTGCGCCAGCCCGGCCAGGGCTGCATGGGCTACGTCGGCCTCGCCGCCATGTGCCTCCAGGACCATGGTCCACTGCGTCGAAATCCGACTGAGGTGCTGGTCCAGCTCGTCGCGCTCCATCCGATCGGTTCCGTCGCGGGCGAGCCGATGGTCGGTTGGGGCCGAGCTCGAGAAAATTCCGAGCCCGGCCGGTCACACCCCCAGTAGAAGGAGGTGACAGGGGAGCGGGACGCCCCAACCTCGACCGGCGGCGCAGACCAACTCGCTCAATGGGAAGTCTAACCCAAGCCCTCAGGTCGAGGAAGTGATCAACGGAGCAATTCCTACCTTCTCGCCTGAGGAGTCCTCCCATGTTTCGCCACCGGATGCGCGGTTTGAAAAAGCAGTCGGCGACCGGCTCGGGCGGCGCCGCGCGCGGCACCGCCGCCGACACTGGGTGCTGGAGGGGCTTGAGAACCGGACCCTCCTCTCCGGCCCCCCGACGATCTACACCGTCGATCTCACCAGCGAGACCGGAACGGGGTCGGACAACACGGGCGACCTGCTCTACTGCATCACTCAGGCCAACGCCAACCCGAATACCGCGGGCAGCGAGATCGAATTCGACCCGGCCGTCTTCCAGGTGGGCACGCAGCAGTCGATCACCCTGTCCGCCACCTTGGTTCTGTCGGAAACGGCCGGTCCGGAAGTGCTCGACGGCCCCGGCGCGAGCGACCTGAAGATCACCGGCAACGACACCGTCGAGGTGTTTTCGGTCTCGAACGACACAACGGCCTCCCTCTCGGGCCTGACCATCTGGGGCGGCATGACCAACCAGAGCGGCGGCGGCATCAACAACCAAGGCACGCTGACGGTCACGAGCTGCGCCTTCCTCAGCAATACGAGCAGTGACGACGTTGGTGGCGGCATTGCCAATGACGGGACGCTGACGATCACCAACTCCACCTTCGAGGACAATTCGGCCGCAATCGGCGGCGCCATCGAGAATGAGGGTACACTGACGGTCACCGGCTCCACGCTCGAGAGCAATACGGCCACCGATAGCGCTGGCGGCGGCATCGACAATGAGGATGGCGGCACGGCCACGATCACCAGTACCACCTTCACGTCAAATTCGGCCTTCAGCAGTGGCGGCGGCATTTTCTACCAGGGAACGAGCCCGATGACCGTCACCGATTGCACCCTCTCGTCGAACACGGCCGACTCCGGCGGCGGCATCTACGACGAAGGCGACGGCCACGATGGCGATAACAAGCTGACGCTCGCGAACAGCACCCTCTCGGACAATTCCGCCGACGGCAGTTCCAGCTCCTCCGGCGGCGGCGGTCTCTACGCCAGAGGTGCTACGGTTTCCATCTCCGGCAGCACCTTTTCGGGAAACACGGCCACCCGCGGCGGCGGCGGCATCTTTTCCAACGCCGGCGCACTGACGATCATGGACAGCGCCCTCTCAGGCAATTCCGTTACAGACTCCTTCGAGCCCGGTGGCGGTCTGTACGAAAACGGTGGCACGCTGACCGTCACCAACAGCACGATCGCAGGCAACTCGACCGGCGGAGTCGGCGCCGGCATCGACGAAAACGCCGGAACACTGACGTCCGTCAACTGCACCATCGCCGACAACACCGAGCCCAGCGGTGGCGACGGACTTGGCGGCGGGCTCAATATCGACCAGGGCACGGCCACCCTGGACAACACAATCATCGCACTGAACACCGACGGAACCGGCGCCGATGCAGTGCCGGACAACCTCTACATTGACGGCGGCGGCACGGTGTCATCGGCCAGCGCATTCAACCTGATCGGCGCCGGTGGCGGCAACAGCGGGCTGACCAACGGCAGCAACGGCAACCAGGTGGGCGTCGCCGACCCGGGGCTCGGCACGCTGGCCGACAACGGCGGCCCGACCCAGACCATCGCCCTCCTGGCCGGCAGCCCGGCCATCGACGCCGGCAAGAACAGCTTGGCCGTCGACCCGCAAGGCAACCCCCTGACCACCGACCAGCGCGGCACCGGATTCCCGCGGGTCGTGAACGGGACCGTCGATATCGGCGCCTTCGAGCGACCCGTCGTCACGTCCAGCCCCACGGTCTACATCGTCAACCTCACCAGTGATACCGGCGCGAGCACGAGCGCGAACGAAGGCGACATCCTCTACTGCGTCACCCAGGCCAACGCCAATACGAACCTCGCCGGCAGCGAGATCGAGTTCGACCCGACCGTCTTCAGCACGGCCACGCCACAGACGATCAACCTGTCCAGACCGCTGGAGTTGAACCCACCGTCCGGACCGGAGATGATCGAGGGCCCCGGCGCGAGTATCGTCACGGTCAGCGGCAACGACGACGGCGGCGCGGTGTTCGACGTCACGAGCACCGCGACGGCCAGCCTCGCCGGCTTGACCATCTCGGGCGGCGACGACAGCGGCATCGACAACGCGGGCACGCTGACGGTTACCAACTCCACCATCGACAACAACTTTGACAGCGGCATCGACAACGTGGGCATGATGACGGTCACCAACTCCACGATCGACCACAACACGAACAACTTCGGCGGCGGTATCGACAACTTGGGCACGATGACCCTCACCGATTGCACCCTCTCGGGCAACTCGGCCACCACCGCAGGCGGTGGCATCGACAGCGGGGGCCCGCTGACGATCACGGGCAGCACTCTCTCGGGCAACTCGGCCGCCAATTTCGGCGGTGGTATCGTGAACTTCGCCCAGCTCACGGTCACGGGCAGTACGATCGAGGGAAACACGGTCGGCAGGAACGGAGAGGGCGGCGGCATCGACAACAACGGGACGCTGACGGTCACGGACAGCACCATCACGAATAACTCAGCCCTCCAAGCGGACTCCACGGCCAGCAATGCGGGCGGCGGCGGTCTCTACAATAGCGGCACGGCGACGATCTCCAGCAGCACCCTCTCGGCCAACTCGGGCACCTCTGGCGGCGGGATCTACGTCTCTTCTGGCAAAGTGACGGTCGCGGATTCCACCCTCTCGGGTAACACGGCCGGAGACGGCGGCGGCATCGAGAATCAGAGCGATGGTAGAACGACGCTCACGAATTCCACGCTCTCGGGCAACTTGGCCGGCCGGGATGGCGGCGGCATCGACGACGAGGGCGGCTTTGTGTCGACGCTCAACGCGACCGTCGCGGGCAATTCGGTCCCGACCGGCGGCTCGGGCGGTGGGGTGGATGTCTCCGACTTCGGTACGGCCGTGCTGGACAACACGATCGTCGCGACGAACACTGCGGGAACCGGCGGTACCACGGCGGACGACCTCGGCGGCACGGTCTCCTCATCCAGCGCGTCCAACCTGATTGGCACTGGGGGATCCGGCGGCCTGACCAATGGCAGCAACGGCAACCTGGTTGGTGTGGTCGACCCGGGGCTGGGTGCACTGGCTCCCAACGGCGGCCCGACCCAGACCATCGCACTCTTGCCCGGCAGCCCGGCCATCAACGTGGGCAACGCAACCTTGGCCGCCGATCTGGCGACCGACCAGCGCGGCACCGGCTTCGCGCAGAAGTGCCTGACGGCACCGTCGACATCGGGGCCTTCGAACTCCAGGGCGCCGCCACCAATCCCGTGCCCGTTGTGAATGGGATCGTCCCCAACCGAATCGCAGTCGGTTATGCCCTCCCCATCACCTTGCAAGTGAGTGGCTCGGATTTCGTCATCGGGTCGGTCGTCGAATGGAACTCGACCGCGCTGGCGACAACCGAGACGTCCGGGAGCAACCTGACAGCGACGATCCCCGCGAGCGACTTCGCGACCATGGGCAGCTTCCCCATCACCGTGGTCAATCCCACACCGGGCGGCGGGACCTCGAGCGCCGTGATGTTCCAGGTGCTCGCCGCCCCGAGCGTCGTGTACGTCAACGCGGCTTATGCCAGCGACCCGCTCGGCATGGCGGTCACCGAGACTGACGGGAGCACGCACTTCGTCGGCTACGATGCCTTCAGCACCGTGCCAGCGGGCGTCACGGCGGTGGCCTCGGGCGGAACCGTCGACATCGCGGCGGGGATCTACACCGAGCAGGTTACCATCAGCCAGAGCGTGACGCTCGACGGTGCGGGGGCTTCTGTCACCAAGATCCAGGCCCCGGTCAACTTCTTCGCCAGCAGTGACGAGTTCGCGATCGCGAGCGGCGCCACCGTCGGGATGTCCGGCTTGTCCGTCACCAACGGCGCTAACACCGGGACCGGCATCGCGGACGAGGGTGGCACGTTCACGGCCACGGAAATCGCGGTCGCCGGTTTCACCACCAGCGTTGCGGTCCAGGACCACGCGGCCGCCACGATCAGCGATAGTACGATCTCGAGCAACAACTTCGGCATCCTCGTGGGCTCCTCTGCGAGCGACACCAGCACCCTGACGGCCCATAACAACAACCTGGCCGGCGTCGGCGCCGGCGTATCGAACCTCCAAACGAGCGGATCGGTCGACGCCACGCTCAACTGGTGGGGCAGCACCAGCGGCCCGACCACGACCGCCAACCCCGGCGGCACCGGCTCGGCCAGTGACGGCAACGTCGATTTCAACCCCTGGCTGGGCGACGCGAACCTCAATCCCTACGATTACCTCGTCTTCAGCACCACGGCCGGCGATAACTACGTCGTGAGCCCCAATAGCGGCAATACCGAGCTGGACGTCACCACGTTCGGTGGCGTCATCAACGGGGTGACCATCCCGCCCCTCCTCCTGGGGACCATCCCGGGCGGCGACACGCTCGGGTTCGCCGGCAACGGCGGGACCATCGGCATCAAGGGTGAGACGGCCCCCTCGAACGACTTGCTCGCGGTGAGGGACACGGCGGTCGAATTCTTCAACTCCGCGGATCATCTGAATCTTACGACGATCAATTTCATCGGGACCGGCATGACCCGTGACGTGACAGCGCAGGGGTCAACCAACACGTTCTATATCGACGGCGCCGGTGTCAGCGGACCATCCGGAACGCTGGCGGGCGACTCCGGCACCAACCAGTTCTTCTTCGTTCCTGTCAGCGGCGGCGCGGGCTCGAAGGCCCTGGGCAACATTCAAGGCGGCGGAGCGACCACGCTGAACTATTCAGTCTACCCCGTAACCAACTTTACCGACGGCGTGGACGTCGATCTCAAGAACGGGACCGACGGAACGGCCACGGGGGTCAGCGGTACCGTGTCGGGCATCACGGCCGTCATCGGCAGCGCATTCAACGACAACCTGAACGCCGGCACCGTGCCGGGCGTGGCTCTCACGGGCGGGCCGGGTATCAACTACCTGGCGGGTACCGGAGCCGGCGACAGCGTGGTGGAATCGATCGCCTCGTACTACACGTTGATTGACGACGATCCTCAAGTCACCGAAGCGCAAGTGGATGGCACGAATGGAAGCTTCACCAGCCCCGCCGACTACATCTTCACCGACTATCTCGACTTCATTGGTGTCGCTAACTTGACCGGCAGCAGTAGTCCCAGCACCTTCAACGTCAGCGCTTGGATCGGGACCGGGTCGCTGACCGCCCCGCCGGGCATCGGCACGGTGATAGCGAGCAAGAACGCCGATCTCACCTTGACCAAGTCATCGCTGCAAACCAGCGATGGCATGTCGCTGAGTCTGAGCGGCATCAATAACGTCAACCTGACAGGCACGGGACACGCCAATGTGTTCAGCATCATGAATTGGGCCGGGCTCGGATCGCTCTCCGCCACGTCGGGTGTCCTCAACGTGTTCGCCACCGACAGTTCCATCACCTTGACCGACTCCTTCGTCACAGACGACGTCATGTACTTAGCCTTGAGCGGCTTCACCACGGGCAACCTCATCGAAGATTCCGACGGTAGCCCGAGCTCTGGCGCCTATACGTTCAACGTCAGCGGCTGGACTCACCAGGGTACTCTGATCGGCAACAACCTCGCCAGCGTGACGGCGAGCGAGAGCGCCGATATCACTCTGACCAACTCCTCATTGACGTCCGGAAGCATGTCGATGAACTTGGAGGGGATCACGTTCGCCAACCTGACCGTGACCGCCGCGACCGGCCGTCCCTTCTTGATCATCGATGCCAGCACCTTTTCCGGGGCGACGGACCTGACCGCCGCCGGGACTGTCGATGCGATCCTCTACGGCGGCGAAGGCAACGGCGGCGCCCTGACGGCGACCGGCTCCGGCAACGACGTCTTGATCGCGGGATCCCTTTTCCCAGCTTTCGGCGACGCGGCCGACACCACGCTGACCGATACCGGCACCGGCCGAAACATCCTGATCGGAGGCGGCATTGGGGGCGATACCTTGGTCGGTGACGGCAACGACATCCTGGTCAGCGGCAGGACGGAGTACGACAGCGATAGCAGCGTCCATCAAGCGGCCCTGGAAGCCATCCTGGCCGAGTGGGCGTCAGGCCAATCCTACGCCCATCGGATCACGAGGATCTCCAATGGCGTGAAGCCTGACCATCGCGATGCGTTAAACCGCCACACCATCCAGACCGACAGCAACATGAATACGCTCTCGGACCGGTACGGTCTGTTCGCCCAGATCGACAGCGTCCCCACTGCTCTCGCGCACCCGAACTTTAGGCTTCCGCTCCACCCCAGCCCGATCCACGACCTCAGCCCGATCCACCACCCGATTCCAGGACCGCTCGTACAAAGCGACAACTGGTTCATCGTGAGCAGTCGGGACCACGTGACGAGGAGGTCCAACGAAACCAAGACCGTCATCTGAGACCTGGTGGAGCGCATCGAATCGTAGCCGCTGTCGGCGGAACGCTCGAAGTTCGGAGTGGTCCGGGAGCCTGTTCACTCCCGTCTATCTTCGACGGAGTAGGAAATAGAGCCGATCCTTCCATCCGGACTGTCTCTCGGGTCAGAATGGAGAAGGCAGAATCATCCTGAATAGTCGGTGTGTCGCCGGCCGGTTTCGTGATGGATTCGGCTACCCGAGCGCCAGCGCGACGACCCCGATTACCATCGTGGCCGCAGCGAGCAGCTTTCCGGAGTGATCCTCAGACAGGAGATGCGTCCCCATCAGCGTGGCGAAGAGGATGCTGATCTCCCGCGCCGGGGCGACATAGCTGACCGGGCTGATCGTCATCGCGACCAGCACGAGGATATACGCCGTCGGGACCAGCACGCCGATGGTGAGGATTTCACGCCATTTTGTGAGCGATCGCGTTTTCACTTCGTACCAGCTCCGGATCGCCACCGGGGCCAGGAGAACGGCCAGCCCGAGGCTGGAGGCCCATTGCTGGAGCAGGGGTGGGACGTGGTAATCGGCGACGGCCCGCTTGTCGCAGATGGTGTAGCACGAGATCAAGACGCCGGTCAGTAGCCCGAAGGCGATGGCGCGTCTGGCGTGGACCGCGGTCGTCCGATCGGGCTTCGCCAGGGCGAAGACACCCACCGCGACCAGGACCGCACCCAGCAGAGCCACCGCCGAGGGTCGCTCGCCCAGCAGGATGACGGCCGCGACCGTGGTCAGCACGGGAGCGGTGCCGCGTGCGATCGGGTAGACGACCGACAGGTCGCCGAGTTGATAACCCTTCTGGAGAACGAGGAAGTAGGCGACGTGCAGGATGGCACTGGCAACCGTGTAAGCCAGTCCCATTGACGCGATCTCGGGACGTTGGAGGACGATCGTGGCAACGGCTGGGGGCGTGAGCAGCAATGCCGAGATGGTCCCGTAGAGCCAGACCACGGCCATACCGCCGCCCGCCCGCTTGACCAGCAAGTTCCAGGTGGCGTGGAGGAAAGCCGCGACGAGGACCAGCCCGAGGGCCGCTACGGTCATGGACAACCCTCGGACGTCCTGTTACCAACAGGCTTGCGATCGCGGGGACCTTGTCCGCGATGGGATCACCGAAGAACCCGAGGCTCATTCCACCTCATGGATATCGTTCAGGACACCCGGCGGGATGCAGACGGTGAGGATCGTCAACCGGCCGACAGCCTTGTGCTTCACGCCTCGAGGCACGTAGACGACCACGCCTTGATGGAGCTCGATCTCCTCGTCGTCCAGGACCATCGTGCCGGTCCCGTCAATAATGTAGTAGAACTCGTCCGTCTGAGCATGGTAGTGCAGTTTGGCGTCCTGAATCTCAACGTGGTGGATTTCGGCGGCGGCCCCATCGGCTTCCTCGACGAGCGGTCGGATCTGGCCGCAGGTCTCGGCCCATGGCTCGACTTCGGCGGGGTCCCGGCGCAGGACACGGGTTGCAAGGTTCATGGTCGTCTCCCGAAGGGCGTTGAGGTTACCGTCCACCATCATGATCGCTGATCGAGCGGCGTCGGGCCAGTCCTCTCTTGCCTCTCAAAGGCTATCCGGAAGGGCACTACTGAGCCCCGAATGGGGCGGAATCGTAAAGCTCGGGGCGTGAGCTCCGAGTTCCGATGATCGTAATAGCCTCCCCACGCGGCCGCCCCATCGTCCCGCGGTGCCGGGCGATGGGGCGGCCGCGTGGGGAGAGGATACGTGGCGTCTGGCGTCTCGGGGCTCACGCTCCGAGCTTTACGATTCCGTCTCTTCGAGACTTTCCGGATCGCCGCTCAAGGCTGCTGGCCAATCGCCCGTTTGAGGCGGAACTGGGCGCGGTTGTAGGCCAGCACCGAGTCGAGATAATCGAGCCGGGCCTGGGCCAGCGCCTGGATGGGCTGCAAGACCTCGATGGGGCGGGTGGCACGGGGCAATTCCGCGCCCTGGCGGATGTTCACGAAATTGAGCTTGAGCGAGTCGAGGGCCTCGACGACGCGTCTCGCGGGCATCCTCGATCTCGCGGGCGGCGGCCTGGCGGGTCTCGAAGGATGCGACGACATCGGCGCCGACCCGGGTCTGGGTGCGGAACTTCGCCAGGTTGGCGATCTCGAGTTCAGCCGCCCGCCGGCGCATGATGGCGAAGTCGGTAAAGCCGAGGTTCTGGAGTTCCCAGAAAAGGCCGACCTCGGCGTCGCCCCGACGGTCCGAAGTTGCCGAAGAACGCATTCGCGCCGCCCCCTAACCCGCCCCCCGCGTATGTCATGAACACGCTCGGGACAAACGGGCGGAGCCGCGCCTGCTTCCGCCGGATGGCGGCCGCCTCAATCTGGTCCTGTGCGCTGGCCAGCTCGGGGCGGTAGCGCAGGCCCTGGTTGAGCAGGTCATCGAGCGGGATTTCATCTGGGATCAGGCGGATGATGCACTCCGACGGCTCGACCGGGGCGAGCACGACCTTCGGGTCGAGCACGAGCAGGCGGACCAGATCGGCCGAGGCGACAAGTAACTGGCCGCTGGCGCGATTGGCCTCGCGGCGCCGGTGTTTGAGTTCGGTCAGGGCGCGGCGATGGTCGGCCTCCAGGCCCTGTCCCAGGCGGGCGTAGGCCGCGGTGATCGCCGAGAGGGCCTCGGCGTTCGCCGCGGCCTCGCGAGCGATGGCCAGTCGCCCGGTCGCGCCCTGGAGATCGAAGTAGGCCTCGGCGACCTGAAGCATCGCGTCGTTGGTCGCGGTCCGGAGCCCGGCCTGGTTCGCGGCGAGGACGCGCCGCGCCGCCATGGGTTCGAAGATCGCGTCGGAAATCCGCAGCACCGAGGTCATGCCGTTCACGGAAGGGATGCCGGTCCCCGGCGGCGGCCCTTGGATGGTATTCGCCAGCGCCGCCGTTCCACCGACGAACAACGCGCTCCGGTCGATCGTCTGGACCTGGCCGTTGACCGTCTGGATCTGGCCATCGGACCGATACCAGCTCGGCCCGTAGAACAGCGACGGCAGCCACAATGCGCGCGCCTGGGTCAGCTCGGCCGCGGCCTGGAGGATGCGCTGCCGGGCGGTCGCGATATCCAGCTCGTTGGCTCCGGCCAGTTTCAGTGCGTTGGCCAGGTCGATCGGCTCGACCGGCCGGCCCGGGATCAGCGCGGTGTCGACCGGCAGGCGCGGCGGCGGTGCCGGCGTGGCAGCCGGGTTCTCCAGCCTCACGGCCGAATCGGGTGCTTCGGACTCACCCGGCAGAGGGACCGCCGTCGGCAGGGACGAGGTGGCCATCCCGTCTTGCCGGCCGGTGCCCGCCGAGCTTCCGGCCAGTCGGATCCGCCGCACTAACGGGTCATTCTGGTCGAACCGTCGAGGAGGCGGAATCGATACTCCGATACTCGACGTCTTCGATGTGGGCGATGTTGCGGGTGTGGACATGGCAGATTGGCTCCATGCAAATGGAGCTAACACCAGACTAGCCGCCAGCGTCATTAGTAAGGCTGGCGCGGTCATCTGCCATGTTTTCAAGATTCGTCCCATGCCAAGAGCCCTCCTGGCTCCAACGACCGTCGAGAGAGCAGGATCCCCGGTTCGCTCTTCCCTGAGTATTCGGTCATTACGGTTTCTTCGCTGAATTCCACTTGACTTTCTGGAACGCGATTGGAACCCAGTTCATTCGAGTGACCTTGCTCTGGTGCCGCAGAAGGCGCGGCGAGCTGCTCTTCGTAACCCATTTCGTCCTCGATGCTGCCAGGCTGAACACTCATTCGAATAAACGGCATCGTCCCAAATGGGGCTGAAAATGGCATTTCCAAGTTGACACTTGGCAAGATTCGACCAACCCCATCTTGATTTTCGGGGGATGGACCTCAAGGGTTTGGGTGGTGAACACTCCCACACCTAAGAGGACCCATCCCCATGCGTACCATACCCTTTACTCGTTGGATCGCCAATGCCGCTGCGCGCTGGACTGGCTCCCACGGCAACGTCACCGCCGCCGCCGAACAGAACGGCTGTAGCCGCCAGTGCGCTTACGACCATACCCAGAAGGTGCTGACTGCAGTCGAGGCAGAGCACGGCGGCGGAACCACCCGAGAGCAACTGATCCAGGAGAACGACGCTCTCCGCCGCGAAAACGCCGAACTCTGGGACTGGCTCTGCGAGACCATCGAGTTCCCGCTGGCCAAGCAACAGGAGTTGCCGTCACGGCCCTGGCTATGGGCTTGAGCCTCAACCAGACCCTGGTCTTGTTGGCCCTCCTCTTGGGCACCGCCGCGCTCCGGTCGCTCGACGGTGCATCGCTGGGTACAGGCTGCCGGCACCGCCGCCGGCGTCGTCCTCAAGCGGCTGGACCAGGCGGCCAGGACCTTGGTCCTGGTCGGTTACCTCGACGAGATCTTCTTCCGCGGCCGGCCGGTGCTGGTGGGGGTCGAACCCGGGAGCATGGTCTGGTTCCTGGGGACCAAGGCCGCCGATCGCAAGGGCTCGACCTGGTCGGCCGCCTTGCAGCGCTGGATCGCGCTTGGCTACGTGGTCTCGGACGCGGGCACGGGGCTGCAGGCCGGTATCGACCAGGTGCAACAGCACCGCCGCCAGACCGAGGGAGTCCGCTGGAGAGGGGCCTGGACGTCTTTCACACGAAGCAGGAGGCGCACCGGGTCTTGAGGATCGTCTGGAGTCGGGTGGAACGGACCTGGGAGCAGGCTGAGACGGCCAGCCGAGCCGTCGAGCGGGCCAACGCGAGGGCTGCGATGCCCGCAGGGGCCCGGCCCAGCGGGCCGGTGCGGCCTGGAAGAAGGTGGAGACGGCGTTTGGACAGTATGAGCAAGGGAAGGCGGCCTGGGACCGCGCCGAGGGGGCTCTGAGCCTGTATCGCCCGGATGGTCAACTGAACGATCGGTCGTGGGCGGAGGCGGAGGTCGCTGCGGCTCTGCCGGGGCTGTCGGGTTCCGACTGGTCCAAGGTCCGTGGGTTCCTCCAAGCCGAGGAGTGGTTCACGTTCCTGGATCGGCTGCACGGCGCCCTGGGTCAACTGGCGGTGGCCGAGGCGTTGCTCGTGGCCTTGGTGCGCTTGTGGTGGCTGCGTCGGCAGCGGCGCCGGGGCGGTGACCCGGCCGCACTCGGAGGCTATCGCCGTGTGGCGCTTTGGTGCAACAGGTGCTCTGTCAGCAGCTCGACGCGAACTGGCGGGAATCGTACCGCCGGGTGGCGGCGGTGCTGGGCCACGCGGTGCGAGCCAGCAGCGCCGTGGAGTGCATGAATAGCGTGCTGCGGATGCACCAGTGTCGGCATCGGACGCTCAACCAGGGGATGCTGGATCTGAAGCGGCTGTACTGGAACACGCGGGAGTTTGGTGGCGGGAAGCGGCGGGGCCGTTGCCCGTACGAGCACCTGGGACTGGACCTGCCCAGCTATCGGTTTTGGAGCTTACTCCAGGACGAGCTGAGCACCGCGATCGACGAGGCCAAAGCCAAAGCCAAGGGGATCGCGGCTTGACCGGCTGAGCGTTGAGGCCAGAAGTCGCCCGGCCTGGCGGAGAGGGTCGCCTGGCCCGAACTTCGGACCCCGGTCGATCCCGTGGGGCGTGCCGCCGTGCGCGCCGGGCTTGCGTTCCGGAGTGATCTCCTCTCGGTGACGCTCCGTAAGAAGTGTCAAGTTGGGAATCTGCGGTTTGGGACGATCCCGAATAAACTATTTCTTAGGATTGCTTAACCGATTCTCAGACAAGAGCTTGTGAAGATTTCGTGAATCCAAGGCGTTGGTGACGACCGAGCGATTCTAGACAGAACGGGAAACCCTGCGAGAATTTAGAGTGAGACGTACCCGACCGATCAGATGGGGTTCGGGGAATTTGGGAACCGATCGTTCGTCCCATCATCCATGGGAGGTTGATGACATTGTCGCTCGCGATTCCAACGACCCGGAGGAAGCTGCCCTGGCGGCGATGGATGGCCGTGGTGCTGGTCATGGCGGCGGTCGGGGTCGGATTCTGGCTGACGCGGCGGGCGCGCACTCTCGAAGGAGATCTCATCGAGTCCGGTTGCAGGACCCCGAGGAGGCGCCGAGCGTGGAGGTGGTCCGGCCCAAGGCCGGGGGCATTCCGCGGACGATCCAGCAGCCCGCGTCCATCCATGCTTTTGAGTCGGTCAACCTTTACGCGATGGTTTCCGGTTACCTCAAGAGGCAGGAAGTGGACATCGGGTCCCGAATCAAGAAGGGCGAAGTGCTGGCCGAGATCAACGTGCCGCGGGATGCCAAGGCGGTCGAGGAGGCTGCGGCACTGGTCGATCAGACCGAGGCGCAGATCCTCCAGGCCGAGGCGCGGATCAAGGTGGCCATGGCGAGACGGGACTCCGCCGCCGCCGTGGTGAAGGTGACGGAATCCGAGATCTACCGGCTCGCCGCTCGCAAGAATTTGGCTCAGAAACAGTTACAGCGGGTACGTGGCCTTGTTGAGCAGAAGGCGGCTACCTCCCTGCTCGCCGACGAACAGGAACTGAACCTCGAAGCGGCCCTCGCTGCCGAGCAGACCGGCTACTCGGAGATCCAGAGTGCCAAGGCGAAGCTCCTGGCGGCCGAGGCCGCCATCGAACAGGCCAAGGCCGATGCCGTCGAGTCGCGAGCGAGTCTGGGAGTGGTCAAGGCAAGCTGGGAACAGGCGAAGGTCAACCTCCAGTATGCCAAGATCGTCGCGCCGTTCGACGGCGTCGTGACCCACCGGACGTTCCACCCGTCGGCCCTCATCCACGCCGCCACCACCGGTGGGCATCAGCCGCTCCTGACGGTCAAACGTACCGATGTGATGCGCGTGGTCGTGCTGGTTCCCGACCGCGACGTCGTCCTGACCAAGGTGGGCGACTCCGCCGTGGTCAGCGTCGACGCCCTCGGTGGCCGATCGTTCAAGGGGACCCTCGCGCGGATCGCCCACGCCGAGGATGCCGAACGGATGATGCGCGTCGAGATCGACCTGCCCAACCCGGAAAACCTCCTCTGCGATGGGATGTACGGTAAGGCCACCATCGCTCTGGAGCGGGATGCCAAGAACCTGGCTGTGCCGACGGCCTGCGTCGTCGAGCACAGCGGACGGGCCGGCGGGGCCGTCTTCGTCGTCCGCGACGGGATCGCCCGCCGGACCGAAGTCAAGCTGGGCGGCGACAACGGCTCCCAGGTCGAGATCCTCTCCGGAATCGGCCCGGACGACGCCGTCGTGCTCCCCGCCGGGACGCCGCTGGAAGACGGCATGCGCGTCACCGTCGGCACGGTAAATCCGCGACGAATGCGGACGACGCGCTGAATCGCGCGAGACGGTCACCGGCGAAACCGCAATGGTATTCCTCGTTCGTTGGACATCTGGGAGGGACGGCTCGACCGATGAACGGCCTGATTCATGCTTCGCTGAAGAACCCGATCGCCGTGACGGTGATGGTCCTGGCGCTGGTGGTGCTGGGCGGCCTGTCGGCCTACTCGATCCCGATCGACATCCTGCCGGTCTTCAAGAGCCCGGCGGTGCAGGCCCTGGTCTTCTACAGCGGGATGCCGGCGGCCAGCATCGAGAAGAACATCACGGCGCGGCTGGAGCGGGGCGTGGTCCAGGCCTCGGGGGGCCGGCGGCTCGAGTCGCGGTCGATCGTCGGCATCAGCATCGTCCGCGACTACTTCCGCAGCAACGTCGACCGCAGCGGTGCGCTGACCGAGGTCAACTCGCTCGCCGGCTGGGAGTACCCCACGATGCCGCCGGGCACCTGCCGCCGGTCGTCCTGCCCTACGACCCGACGAGCGCGACGCCGGTCTGCCTGGTCGCCCTCGACAGCCAGACCCAGGGCGAGGCGGCGCTCTTCGACGTCGGCCGGTACGAGGTCCGGCCGCAGATCATGTCGCAGCCGGGCGCCCTGGCCCCGCTGGTCTACGGCGGCAAGGTCCGCGCGATCATGGTGTACCTCGACCGCATCAAGCTCCAGGCCCGCCACCTCTCGCCGATGGACGTGATGAAGGCGGTCGACGAATACAACGTCTTCCTCCCCACCGGCAGCGCCAAGTTCGGCAAGACCGACTACGCCATCGACAGCAACTCGATGTTCGACGTCGTCGGCCGGATGGAGGAGATCCCGCTGCGCAACGAGTCGGGCAACGCCGCGTTCCTCCGCGACGTGGCGACCCCCAAGGACGCCAACTTCATCCAGACCAACGTGGTGCGGGTCAACGGCAGGCGTCAGGTCTACGTCCCGGTCTTCCGCCAGCTCGGCTCCAGCACGCTCGACGTGGTCAACACGCTCAAGGGGGCGATCGAGAACATCCAGGCGCGCTTGACCCGGCCCGGGATCGACCTGAAGGTCGTCATGGACCAGTCGGTCTACGTCCGCCAGTCGATCGAGAGCCTGGTGGAAGAAGGGGTGCTGGGGGCGGTCCTCTGCTCGCTGGTGATCCTGCTGTTCCTGGGCGAGTGGCGGATGACGGTGATCGCCGTCTGACGATCCCGATCGCGGTCCTGGCGTCGCTGATCGGCCTCTACGCCACGGGCAACACGATCAACGTCATGACGCTGGCCGGGCTGTCGCTGGCGATCGGGCCGCTGGTCGATAGCGCGATCATCTGCCTGGAGAACACGCACCGGCACCTGGGCCTGGGCGCCACGCCCGAGGAGGCCGCGTTCCTCGGGGCCAGCGAGGTGGCGATGCCCGAGCTGGTCGCCAGCCTCTGCACGCTCCTGGTGCTCGCCCCGCTGGCCTTGATGCCCGGCCTGGGCGAGTTCCTCTACCGGCCGATGGCGGCGGCCGTGGCCTTCGCGATGATCTTCGCCTACCTGCTCTCGCGGACGTTCGTCCCGTCGCGATCCGCCAGCTGGCTGAGGCCGCACGCCGGCGCATGGGCATGGACACGGGCACGGTCACGGACACGAGCACGATGACCACGATCCGTTCGGCGGCCCGCAGCCGCCGACGAGCGGCGAGCCGCGCGCCGTGGCCTGCTGCGCCGCGCCTTCGCCCGCTGGGAGGCCTGATCGAGGCGGGCATCGCGCTGGTACGTCCGGCTGCTCGATCGCGTGATGAACCATCGACTCGCCGTGGTCCTGGTCGCGGTCGGGCTCCTGGTGGCACCCTCGGCGGTCTGGGCACCGTCTCCGCCGCGAGTTCTTCCCCGAGGTCGATGCCGGCGCCTTCGAGATCTACGCCCGGGCCGCCAGCGGCACCCGGATCGAGGAGACCGAGAAGCGGGTCGCCAAGGTCGAGCAGTTCGTCCGCGAGACGATCGGCGACGACCTGCAGATGATCATCTCCGAGCTCGGCGTGGTCGCCGACCTGTCGGCCGCCTACACGCCCAACGCCGGGCCGATGGACGCCGTGGTCAAGGTCCAGCTCAAGCACGAGCGCGAGCACTCGGCCCAGGAGTACGTCGAGCTGCTCCGCACCGGGTTCGCCGAGGATCCCGAAGTTCCCCGACCTGGAGTTCGCCTTCGACGCCGGCGGCATGATCCGCTCGGCGATGAACGAGGGCAAGTCGTCGCCGATCAACATCCGCCTCTCGGGCAAGAACCTGCTCCAGGCCCGCTCGATCGCCGAGGCGATCAAGCGCGAGGTCGTCCGGATCGACGGGGTGGTCGACGCCCGGATCATCCAGCGGCTCGACTATCCCGAGTTCATCATCGAGGTCGACCGCGCCAAGGTGGCCGACCTCGGGCTGAACCAGGCCGAGGTCATGAAGAACGTCGTCGCCGCGCTCAACTCGAGCATCCAGTTCCACAAGAAGAACTTCTGGATCGACCCGGTCAGCAAGAACCAGTACTTCGTCGGCGTCCAGTATTTCGAGGAGGACATCGACTCGGTCGAGACCCTGCTCGACGTCCCGATCACCGGGCCCGGGCAGGAGAAGCCGATCCCGCTGCGGAACATCGCCACGCTTGCGCCGGGCGACCGTGCCGACGGAGATCACGCACAACAACCTCCAGTCGACGATCGACCTGACCATGGGCGTCTCCGGGCGCGACCTGGGCCACGTCGCCGACGACGTCGCCCGCGTGGTCGCCCGGTTCGGCGTCCTGCAGCCCGACGGGTCGTGGATCCCTTACGATCCCGCCGACCATTCCGCCGACCGCAAGGTGATCAAGGGCGCCATGATCGAGCTCAGCGGCGAGTACTCGCGGATGCAGGAGACGTTCCGCAGCCTCGGCTTCGGCCTGATCCTGGCGACGATGCTGATCTACTTCCTGATGGCCGCCCTGTTCAAGTCGTACCTGACGCCGCTGGTGATCCTGTTCGCCGTGCCGCTGGGCCTGGTCGGCGTCGTGACGATGCTCTACCTGACCGACACGGCGATCAACGTGCAGTCGCTGCTCGGCGTGATCTTCATGGTCGGCATCGTCGTCTCGAACACGGTACTGCTGGTCGACTTCGCCCAGAACCTGCGCGTGCAGGAAGGGTCTGACGCCCGACCAGGCGATCCGCAAGGCGGCGTCGATCCGGCGCCGCCCGGTGGTGATGACGGCGCTGGCGGCCTTCTTCGCGCTGATCCCGATGGCCCTGGCCACGGCCGGGGCAGCGAGGCCAACGCGCCGCTGGGCCGGGCGGTATCGGCGGCATCCTGCCGGGCTGGTCACCACCCTGTTCGTCGTTCCCGTCGCTCTATTCCCTGGTCGTCCGCGACGTCGAGGAACCCGCGGGTAATTCCGTGGCTTCACCGGTCGCTCATTGAGGCTTCGACAGCGATCTGGGCCCGGAATTGTGGGGTACGTTGGGATTCAGCATCCCGGTTCGTGAGTGTGCGTGGAGGGAGGGAGGTCCCAGCCAATGAACGGCCTGATCCAAGCTTCGCTGAAAAACCCGATCGCCGTGACGGTGATGGTCCTGGCGCTGGTGGTGCTCGGCGGCCTGTCGGCCTATTCGATCCCCGATCGACATCCTGCCGGTCTTCAAGAGCCCGGCGGTGCAGACCCTGATCTTCTACGGCGGGATGCCGGCGGCGAGCATCGAGAAGAACATCACGGCGCGGCTGGAGCGCGGGCGTGGGCCAGGCCACCGGGGGCCACGGCTCGAGTCGCGGTCGATCATCGGCATCAGCATCGTCCGCAATTACTTCCGCAGCAACGTCGACCCCAGCGGCGCACTGACGGAGGTCAACTCGCTACGCCGGCTGGGAATACCCGACAATGCCGCCGGGCACCTTGCCGCCGGTGGTCCTGCCTTACGACCCGACCAGCACGACCCCGGTCTGCCTGGTCGCCCTCGACAGCCAGACCCAAAACGAGGCGATCCTCTTCGACGTCGGCCGGTACGAGGTTCGGCCGCAGATCATGTCGCAGCCGGGCGCCTGGCGCCGCTGGTCTACGGCGGCAAGGTCCGCGCGGTCATGGTCTACCTCGACCGCATCAAGCTCCAGGCCCGCCACCTCTCGCCGATGGACGTGATGAAGGCGGTCGACGAATACAACGTCTTCCTGCCGACCGGCAACGCCAAGTTCGGCACGACCGACTACGCCATCGACACCAACTCGATGTTCGACGTTGTCGGGCGAAGATGGAGGAGATCCCGCTGCGCAACGAGCCCGGCAACACCACGTTCCTCCGCGACGTGGCGACCCCCAAGGACGCCAACTTCATCCAGACCAACGTCGTGCGGGTCAACGGCAGGCGTCAGGTCTACATCCCGGTCTTCCGCCAGCTCGGCGCCAGCACGCTCGACGTGGTCAACACGCTCAAGGGGGCCATCGAGAACATCCAGGCCCGCTTGACCCGGCCCGGGATCGACCTGAAGGTCGTCCTGGACCAGTCGGTCTACGTCCGCCACTCGATCACGAGCCTGGTCGAAGAAGGGGTGCTGGGGGCGATCCTCTGCTCGCTGGTGATCCTGCTGTTCCTGGGCGAGTGGCGGATGACGGTCATCGCGGTGTTGACCATCCCGATCTCGGTCCTGGCGCATTCGTCGGCCTGTACGCCACCGGCAACACGATCAACGTGATGACGCTGGCCGGGCTGGCCCTGGCGATCGGGCCGATGGTCGACATCGCGATCATCTGCCTGGAGAACACCCACCGCCACCTGGGTCTGGGGGCCAAGCCTGAGGAGGCGGCTCCTGCGGGGGCGAGCGAAGTCGCCATGCCGGCAGTTGGTGGCGAGCCTATGTACGCTGCTGGTCCTGTCGCCTCTGGCGCTGATGCCGGGCCTGGGCGAGTTCCTCTATCGGCCGATGGCTTCTGCGGTCGCCTTCGCGATGATCGCAGCCTACCTCCTGTCGCAGACTTCGTGCCGTCGCGATCCGCCATTGGCTCAAACCGCACGCCGGGCACGGCATGGAGATGAGAAGGGGCAGCGATCCTGAGTGGTCGATGCCCGACGGCCGCTCGCCCGCCGTGCCCGCCGCAAGCTCACGGGCTGGTTCGCCGCGCCTTCGCGCGGTGGGAGGCATTGATCGAGGCCGGCTTCGCCTGGTACGTCCGGTTGCTCCATCGCGTGATGGACCATCGCCTCGCCGTCGTCCTGGTCGCCGTCGGCCTCCTGGTCGCGACCCTGGGCGGCCTCGGGACCCGACTGCGCCGCGAGTTCTTCCCCGAGGTCGATTCCGGAGCCTTCGAGATCTACGCCCGCGCCCCGAGCGGCACCCGCATCGAGGAGACCGAGAAGCGGATCGCGAAGGTCGAGCAGTTCATCCGCGAGGCCATCGGCGAGGACTTGCAGATCATCATCTCCGAGCTCGGTGTCGTCGCCGACCTCTCGGCCGCCTACACGCCCAACGCCGGGCCGATGGACGCGGTCATCAAGGTCCAGCTCAAGCACGAGCGCGAGCACTCGGCCCAGGAGTACGTCGAGCGGCTCCGCACCGGACTGGCCCAGCGATTCCCGAGTTCCGCGACCTGGAGTTCGCCTTCGATGCCGGCGGCATGATCCGCTCGGCGATGAACGAAGGAAAGTCGTCGCCGATCAACATCCGGCTCTCCGGCAAGGACCTGCGCCAGGCCCGGTCGATCGCCGAGCAGATCAAGCGCGACGTCGTCCAGATCGAGGGCGTCGTCGACGCCCGGATCATCCAGCGGCTCGACTATCCCGAGTACATCATCGAGGTCGACCGGGCCAAGGTCGCCGACCTCGGGCTGAGCCAGGACGAGGTGATGAAGAACGTCGTCGCCGCGCTGAACTCGAGCATCCAGTTCCACAAGAAGAACTTCTGGATCGACCCGGTCAGCAAGAACCAATACTTCGTCGGCGTGCAGTATTTCGAGGAAGACATCGAGTCGATCGAGACGCTGCTCGATATGCCGATCACGGGGATCGGACAGGATCATCCGATTCCGTTGCGGAACATCGCCACGCTGCGCCGCTCGACGGTGCCGACGGAGATCACCCACAACGAACCTCCAGTCGACGATCGACCTGACCATGGGAGTCTCCGGCGCGACCTCGGCCACGTCGCCGACGACGTCGCCGCCGCCGTCGCACGCTTCGGCGTCCCTCAGCCCGACGGCTCCTGGATCCCTTACGATCCCGGCGACCATTCCGCCGACCGCAAGGTGATCAAGGGTGCCATGATCGAGCTCAGCGGCGAGTACTCGCGGATGCAGGAGACCTTCCGCAGCCTCGGCTTCGGACTGATCCTGGCGACGATGTTGATCTACTTCCTGATGGCGGCCCTGTTCAAGTCGTACCTGACCCCGCTGGTCATCCTGTTCGCCGTGCCGCTCGGACTGATCGGCGTGGTGACGATGCTCTATCTCACGGACACGGCCATCAACGTGCAGTCGCTGCTGGGGGTGATCTTCATGGTCGGCATCGTCGTGTCGAACACCGTGCTGCTGGTCGACTTCGCCCAGAACCTCCGCGTGGGTGAGGGATTGACGCCAGACCAGGCGATCCGGAAGGCGGCATCGATCCGGGCGCGTCCGGTCGTCATGACGGCGCTGGCGGCCTTCTTCGCGCTGATCCCGATGGCTTTGGCCACGGCACGAGGCAGCGAAGCGAATGCGCCGCTGGGCCGCGCCGTGATTGGCGGCATCCTCGCCGGGCTGGTCACCACGCTCTTCGTGGTCCCCTCGCTTTATTCACTGGTGGTCCGAGATACCTCACACCCCGCTTCGGAAATAACTCCCGCCGCTTGATCTGCTGCTCCGCCGCGCCGTTCCGGCCCCGCCTCGCCCGACCGAGGTGGCGATAAGCCTTGTAGCATCGGTATCCAGCCGTGTAAGTTGAAGCCGGGTCCTGGATATCGGTTTCCAATGCGAAGAAGGAGAAGACCATGACGGCGCTTGTGCTGATGACGTTCCTTGGAATGGCTCCAGCCGTGGTTGGGGCCGATGGTCCCAACCGTGAGCTGGCGGCACCGGTCCGGATCGAGGCGGCCGGCAAGCCGATCGATACCGCCGTGGGCCACGCCGCGCCGTTCGTCGGCGACTTCGACGGCGACAAGGTCGCCGACCTGCTGGTCGGCCAGTTCGGCGATGGCATCCTGTGGATCTACCGCAACGAAGGCACCGCCGCGCAGCCCAATCTTTCGGCCGGGGTGAAGTTCAAAGACGGTCGCGAGGACGGCCGCGTGCCGACGGGTTGATGCGTCGGCTTCGGTCCACAGTTGGTAGACCTCGATGGTGATGGCCAGACTGACCTGCTTTCCGGCTCCTGGCCGGGCGAACTGTTCCGGTTCCGCGGCAAGCCTGGCCGAACCTTTGCCTCACCGGAGATGATCAAGGACAAGCAAGGCGAGATCATCAATATCGGCGGCGGAGTCCGCAAGCAATCGGGCGGCGGCCTGCTCATCACCGGCAATACGAAATTCGAGACGACGCCCGAGGGCACTTTCGTCGAGTACAAGGGCAAGCGCGACAAGAGCACGCCCGAAGAACCGATCTACACCACGGGTTGTGCCTCGGCCGTGCACGCTACCGACTGAGACGGCGACGGAGATCTCGACCTCATCGTCGGTGACATCCAGGGCGATGTCCATTTCATCCCCAACGAAGGCACGCCCAAGGTTTTTGCGTTCGGCAAGCCCCGGCTTCTCGACCTGGAAGGACCCTCGGCTCAAGCCACGGGGAACCCCCTCGGCCAGCTCGAACGTCTGGTGTCCGGTCGCGGAAACGATGGAAAATCGGTGCATGTCGAAGGCGATGCGGGCCCGTTCGCGGCCGACTGGGACGGTGATGGAGACCTCGATCTCCTGGTGGGCGCCGGCGACGGCAGCGTCTCGCTGTTCCGCAACGTCGGTTCGGCCAAGGCCCCCAAACTGGCTACGGCCGAGCAACTCATCCCGCCCGGCCAGTCGGCTTTCGGCGGCGATGTCCCCAAGAACCCGCGGCGGGGCATCCGATCGAAAGTCTGCGTCGCGGATTGGAACGGCGACGGCCGGCTCGACCTGCTTCTCGGTGACTTCGCCACGCAGGCGCCAGACCTCCCCGAGCCGACTCCCAAGCAGAAGGCCAAGCACGACGCGCTCCGCAAGGAGCTCGAGCAAGTCCGGCTCCGCTACAGCGAGCGGGTTCAGAAGCTCTTCGGGCCGAACCGTGCGAAGACCAAGGAGGAACTCGACAAGGCCAACAAGGAATTGCAGGAAACCAGCCGGAAGATGCAGGAAATCCAATCGCAGCTCCCCGCCGAGTCCGAGTATCACGGCTGGATCTGGCTGTTCCTCCGCAATCCGCCGGTGACGGCCGCGACGCGATGAACCGGGCCATGCGAGAGCACGAGCCGGAGGATCTCCGCACGTGCTGATTTCATCGTGACACCATTTCCGGCGCGGCATGCCCGCGAAGATGTGGGCATGCCACCCGGGTATAACTCGCGCAGAGCCGAGGGTCGATCGGGTCAGATTCCCGGATCGAAGCAGGATTCCGATCGGTCCGCTCAACGGCTTCATTCGGCGCGGTTCTCCTGACCCCGCCGTGAGCCAGACCGAAGGTCTCCTGATGGCCCAGTGGCTGGAGACCTTCGGCTGGCCGAGTGGCAGGGTCGGGAGACCTTGCCAGAACAGGGGCGCGCGACCATTCCGGGAAGCTATTCCTGGCCTGCGTGCGATCGTGCCATGGATCGTCTCTCATTCTGAAGTTCAGAAACGTTATCTCAGAGAATGTTGACGCAAAACGAGTGCCAAGACGGTCCTCCCTGGTCACGCCGTTTCTTCATGGACTTCATCGTCGGTTGCCGAGAGCGGCGCGGCAATCTCCTCGAGCGATGACCGCTCGGCCTTGACACCGTAGAGCCAGACCACGAGGACCGTGAGCAGCAGCAAGGTTGAGGCGAAGAGATCGCCGTAGAAGAGGTGTCGCCGTAGTCCGCTGTCGATCAGGTAGCCGAAGAGCCAGGGGGCCAGGGTTCCACCAATCAACGTGCCGACGGCATAGAACAGGGCGATCACCATCCCGCGAAGCTCGACCGGGAAGATCTCACTGACGGTCAAGTAGGCCGAACTCGCGGCCGAAGAGGCGAAGAAGAAGATGGCGGCCCAGAGCAGGGTCTGAGTGGTGGGCGTGAGCTGATCCGCGGCAAACCAGTAGCCGGACAGAGCCAGCAGCAGTGCGGAGATCGTGTAGGTCCCGCCGATCATCGGCCGGCGGCCGACCGTGTCGAAGAACCGGCCCAGGAGCAGCGGCCCGAGGAAATTGCTGAAAGTGAACGGAAGAAGATAAAGCCCGGTTCGATCGGGTGGGACGTCGTAGAAGTTGCTGAGCACCAGGGGAAAAGTGAAGTACAGGCCGTTATAAAGGAACGCCTGCGAAACGATCAGGGCCAGACCCAGCACGGTGCGGGTCGGATAGGTCCGAAGCATCACCTGGGCGAGCTCGCCGAAGCCAACTGGCCCGCGCGGCCGGATCGTGATGGTCCCGTGCGCGGAGGGCAGTTTCTCCGCGCCCGGGGCACCTTCGATATCCCGCTCGATCTCGGCGACGACCCGTTCGGCCTCCTTGGCCTGACCGTGGGTCAGGAGCCATCGGGGACTTTCCGGGACATGATTGCGCAAAAAAAGGATCGAAAGTCCCAGAGCCGCCCCGATGCCGAAACCCAGCCGCCAGCCCAGGTCCGCCCGGAAGATGGAGGGATTCAGCAAGACGATGCTCGCGAGTGAACCAGCGGCCGCCCCGACCCAGAACGTCCCGTTGATCGCCAGGTCGGCTCGGCCTCGGACCCGACTGGGGATCAGCTCGTCGATGGCCGAGTTGATCGCCGAGTATTCCCCGCCGATCGCCGCGCCGGTGAGAAACCGGAACAGGGCGAAGCTCGCGAAGTCCCAGGAGAACGCTGTCAAGAAGGCTGACACGAGGTACAGGCCCAGCGTCACCGAGAACAGCTTTTTTCGACCGAGCCGGTCGGTCAGGTAACCGAACACCAGGGCTCCAAGCACGGCGCCCGCCAGGTAGGCTGTGTTCAAGAGGCCAATCTGTGTGCCACTCAGGTGCAGGCTCAGTGGTTCCTGAAGCACTGCGCTGAACGCGGCGATCATCGTCACTTCGAGGCCGTCAATGATCCAGGTGATCCCGAGCGCGGTCACCACCATCCAGTGCCATCGACTCCACGGCAAGCGGTCGAGCCGCGCCGGAACGCCCGATCGAAAGCTCCGACGTTCCTCAATGCCAACGGCCGCGCTCATGCTCGATCTCATCTTGGTTCGAGGCACGCGACACGGTGCCCGGTCAATACGGATCACAGGTCCGGTTCCGGCCTCGATTCAGAATGCAAAGGCTATTCCAGTTGTGGGACTCGATCGCTTTGGCGAGCTCGCCAGCGTGGAGCCGATTGTTCTCGAGCCACCGCTGGGAAACTGGGCGAAGCGGCACGCCAGTTGCAATGAATCCCCGTCGGAGGTAAAGCCATGAAAACCAAGTCTGAGATCCTGGTGACGCTTTCGGAGGAGCTTCTCAATCGTCTGAGAGCGAGAGCCCGAGAATTGCGAGTACCCCTGAAATACCTCGTGGCCAGCCTCGTCTGCGACACGGTGGAAACGGCGGAGCCCTATCTGGATAAATGTACACTGCATCCGACGTGCCATGTCGCGTAACGAGCGCGCTGGCTCCTGCGGTGAACCGCTTCGGAAGGGCGTTCGTCGCGATGGAATCCCGTTTGCTTCAACCCCTGAGTGGGAACTATGAAACAGCCTAATGTCTCCGTCTACGGTTCGCGCAACTGTGCCGATACGACCCGCGCACTGGATCTCCTGGATAGCCAGGAGATTCTCTACGAGTTCAAAGACCTCGACAAGTCTCCCGAACTCAATGGTTACGTCGCCGATTTGAATGGCGGCAAGCGAGTGATGCCGACCATCCAGATCGACAACGAGATCTTCATCAATCCTGGCGATCGGGAGCTGAACTCCGCGCTCCAGCAAGCGGCCGCTGAGCGACCGTAGCGGCCGCTCGACCGCGCATCGGACATCCCGTCTGGTACAATCTGAACCACTCTCCGGGGCCGACACTGCTCCCAGCCGTGCCGGCCCCGTTTTCGTTTGCGCCGAGCCTGAGCCGGACTCCCCTCTTCCTTTCTCCGCTTGACAGGGTTATGCTCCTTGCTACCCTGTAACGCGTAGTAGTCCTGTCGGCGAGGACCTCAATGAATCCCTGGGAGACGCAATTGCGCAAGGGCTTGGTTGAGCTCGCTGTGCTGGCGACGATCGCGCGGCAGGAGACCTACGGGTACCGCATCGTGGAGGAACTGGGAAAACTGGAGGGGCTTGCATTCACGGAGAGCACGATCTACCCGGTCCTGACACGTCTGCGCGCGTGATGGATTCCTGGCGATCCGTAGCGAGCCCTCACCGGCCGGCCCGTTGAGGCGGTATTATCGGTTGACGACGGATGGAGAGCGGCGCTTCCGCCGGATGGCGGAAAGCTGGAAGACGATTTCCCGATCCCTTTCCAAGTTACTCGAAGGAGCGCAATAATGATGACGACTGTCGCGGTTGAGCTTTCCGATTCCTTGCAGGCGCTGGTGGACTCCCGGCTCGACACGATCGACCGTCTACTGATGGGTCGCGTGCCCCGGCAGGACCGGCTGGCCATCGGCCGGGAGGTCGAGGGCCAGGTCTTCGAGTTGCTCCAGGAGCGAGGGCGCGAGGAGGTCACGCGCGAAGACGTGCTGGCCGTGCTGGCGCGACTGGACCCGCCTGAAGCGTACCTTCCAGAGGAGGCTGGAGAGAGGGAATCGGTCCCAACGCGGTGGCCGTCGGGTCCACGCGTCGGTCCGCCACTGCGCAAGGGTGATCCCAAGGTCGCGAAGCTCAGCGGCATCCTGGGCCTGGTGGTGCTGGCGCTGGTCTTGCTCAGCCCAGCGGAATGGATGATCGGGTACCTGCTCAGCTCTTCTGCGTTAATCATCACTCTTTGGGTCGGGACCATCTTCTTGGTCCTGGTCGGAGGGATCGTGGCGATCACGATGGGGATCTTTTCGCGCATCGGCAGTGGGTGGGCCGTCGTGGGGATGGTGACCAGCAGCCTCTCGATGCTGATCGCGTTGATCGGGGGAATCTGCTTGCTTCTCGAACTGCGCGGTTAGTGATCTATCGCTCCTCGAGGCGGGTCCCAAACTCTAGCGGAGGGCTCTTCATGCCCCTGGAATCGATCGGTCCGATGATCCAGCGCGCCCGGGACGGCAACTACGCCATCGGATACTTTGAGAGCTGGAACCTCGAGTCGCTGCAAGGCGTGGTTGATGCGGCCGAGGCGACGCGCTCTCCCATTATCCTCGGATTCAACGGCGACTTCTTGAGCCGGTCAACGCGCCTGGCACCGGAGCGCCTGTCCTGGTATGCCGCGCTGGGCCGCGCAGCGGCCGAGTCGGCGACAGTCCCCTGCGGATTGATCTTCAACGAATGCCCGCGAGACGATTGGGTCTGCGCGGCGATCGATGCGGGCTTCAACCTGGTCATGCCGTCCGATCCCTGCGCAACGCATGAGGACTACGCCCGACGCGTCCGCGAACTGACACGGCTGGCCCACGAGCGAGGCGTCGCCGTGGAGGCGGAGCTTGGCGAGTTACCACACGGCGCGAAGCGCCGGGCCACCGAGTGGCGGATATGCGACCGACCCGGCCTCGGCGGCGGAGTTCGTCGCGGCGACCGGGGTCAACCTCTTGGCCGTGAGCGTCGGGAACGTCCATATCATGACTCAGGGACGGCGCGGCCTCGACCTGGACCGGCTCGCCGAGATCCGCCGGCGCGTTGCCGTCCCCTTGGTCCTCCACGGTGGCACGGGCATCGCCGCCGACGCCTTGCGCCAGGCCATCGCCCTCGGGGTCGCCAAGGTCAACTATGGGACCTATCTCAAGCAACGCTATATCGAGGCAGTCCGCTTGGCGTTGGGCGGTGGTTCCCCGGATCCTCACCACGTGCTCGGCCTAGGCGGGCCCGAAGACGCCCTCGTCGCCGGCCGCCGCGCGGTCCGCGACGCCGTGCTCGAACGCATTGGCCTCCTCGGCTGTTGCGGAATGGCGGCCAACTCCATTGTGGCAAGCGGCTAGCCAATTTATGTCACTTTATATCTAGATGATCTGTTCATAAATAAGATATATATAGGGCGATAGAGATGGGAAGCTTAACATAAATTATTTACGATATTACCGCCAATGAATATAGTGCACGGATGCTCCACCTGTTATTCCACCTGTTACCAGGTGCACGTTTCTCGATCGTTTTCAAGGGGACGATGATGGACGTCGTGATGAGGATGCCGGACCTGTCAACCGTTGACGACACGGTCAAGCTGTTGCGCTGGCTGGCCGAGGTCGGCCGGATGGTCAGGCGTGGAGAGCCGCTGCTGGAGGTCGAGACGGACAAGGCAATTCTCGTGGTGGAAGCGGCCGTGACGGGGACACTCCGCGACGTCACTGTATCAGCCGGCGCGGAAGTGGCCCCGGGCCAGCCGATCGCGACGTTCGATGTGGTCGGAGCCAGTCCGGCGGCTGGGTCGGACGAAACACCGATCCTCGACGATTCGCGAGGCCCGATCGCGGGTGCGGCGGGGATCGCGCCGGGGCGCGCGGAACTGGCTTCTGCGGGCCAGTCCGGTCCCACGGTAGGGGCACCGTCTCGCGGCGAGCGCGGCTCATTCTTCGCGAGGAACCGGCGGACTCGGGCGTCGTCGCCTTCGTCCGATGCGAAGACCGTGCGCTCAGATTATCCGCGCGAATTCGTGATCGATCTTTACCGGCGGATGGTCTTGATCCGCGAGTTCGAGGAGGGCGTGAAGTTCCTGTTTCTCGAAGGGTCGATGCCGGGAACGATCCATCAATGCCAGGGACAGGAGGCGACGGCGGTGGGGGTCTGTGCGGCGCTCGAAGACGTCGATTTCATCACCTCCACCTTCCGGGGCCACGGCCATGCGCTGGCGAAAGGGCTCACGCCCGAAGAGCTGCTGTTCGAGCTTTTCGGAGCAGTCACGGGCTGCTGCCGCGGCAAGGGCGGGTCGATGCACGTCGGCAACATGGCCAAGGGGATGGTGCCGGGGATCGCGATCGTCGCTGGGGGTGTGCCGCTCGCTACGGGGATGGCCCTGACCTTCAAGATGCGGAAACAGCGCCAGGTCGTCGCCTGCTTCTTCGGCGACGGTGCTATTGCCGAGGGCGCGTTTCATGAAGGTGTGAACCTGGCAGCCATCTGGGACCTGCCAGTGATCTTCGTCTGCGAGAATAACCTTTACGGAGCCTCGACCCGCGTCGACCGCGTGATGCGGAACGCGCGAATTGCCGATCGCGCGGCGACCTATGGTATCCCGGGTGAGACGGTCGATGGCAACGACGTTCTGGCGGTCTACGAGGCGGCCCGATCGGCGGCGGCCGACTGCCGGGCCGGTCGCGGACCGGTGTTGCTCGAGCTGCTCACCTACCGGCGAACCGGTCATTCTCGTCGCGATGCCTGCAACTACCAGCCGAAGGACGAGCGTGAAGAGTGGCTCCGCCGCGACCCGATCGACCGGCTGAGCCAGTGGCTTCAGGATCGCGGGCTGGCCGATCCCACGGAGCTCAACCAAGTCCGGTCGGAGGTCCAGGCAAGGTTCGAGGCCGCCGTCGAGGCCGCCCGGCGCCAGCCTTTGCCCACACTCGCTGACTTGACGACCGATGTCCTCGCCTGACACGCGACAGCCTTGCTGATAAGATCGGGGCTGATTCTCTGTGCCTGTCCCCGAACTGCAAGCCCGCGTCCTGCAAGGAACACCCGATTCATGAGACGACTCAGTATCGCCGAAGCTCTGCGTGAGGGGATCGCCGAGGAAATGAGGCGGGATGAGTCCGTGTTCTGCATGGGCGAAGATATCGCCGTGCCGGGCGGATGGGGCGGCGCGTTCACGGTCACGCTCGGCCTGGAAGAAGAGTTCCCCGACCGGATGCTGAACACCCCGATCGCGGAACTGGGGTTCTTCGGCGCGGCCGTGGGTGCGGCGATCATGGGAATGCGCCCGATCGTCGACGTCCAGTACGGCGACTTCCTGTTCCTGGCGATGGACCAGATCGTCAACAATGCCGCCAAGATGCGCTATATGTCTGGCGGCACGATCGCGGTCTCGATGGTGATGTGCGCACCCGTCGGCGCAACGGGCCGAGGCGCCCAACATGCCCAGAACATGGAACGCTACTTCACCGGCGTACCGGGAATCAAAGTGGTCGCGGTGTCCAATGCTTACGATGCCAAGGGGATCCTCAAGTCGGCCGTCCGCGACGACAACCCGGTGCTGATCTTCGAGCACAAACTCCTCTATGGCTCGAAAGGGTGCGCGCACCGAGCCGGGAGCCGTGGACGCCACCAGTGACGTTCCCGAAGAGGACTACTCGGTACCACTCGACCGCGCGGTGGTGCGTCGCGCCGGGCGGGACGTCACAATCCTCGCCTGGCTACTGATGGCCCACTTCGCCGCCCAGGCGGCCGAGCAACTCGCGGCCGAAGGCATCGATGCCGAGGTCATCGACGTCCGCAGCCTGTCCCCGATCGATTATGAGACGATCGGCGCTTCGGTCGAGAAGACGGGGCATGTCGTGATTGTCGAAGAAGGCCCGAAGACAGGCGGCGTCGGGGCCGAGATCGCCGCGGGAATCATGGAGCGGTTCGGAGAAAGCCTTCTGACGCCGGTCCTGCGCGTGGCGTCGGCCGATGTTCCTGTGCCGTTCACTCCCGTTCTGGAGAACGCCTACCGGCCCGATGTCGCTCGGATCATCGAGGCCGGGCGCCGAGTCATGAACTCGTAAGATGGAAAAGCTATCGTCGTTCTTTCTTGGCTTCGACTGGATTGGCGATGCAACACGGGGCATCTCGATGAACGATTCAATGACGATCCAGTGGACGAGCAGCTTGATCGGGGCGTTTCTGGCGATAGTCCTGGCCTGTGCGGGCGGCGAGTCGTCGATCTTTGCCCAGGGAATTGAGGTTCGCATCGACCACGGTCATCCCTGGCGTCCACCATTCGGCCTTGAGCGTGTCGGCCGCCCTCTGATGGTCCTCATCACGACTCCCGCCCGCCCGTTGGCAACAAACCAGGTCCTTACGGTAAGGAGCCAGGGCAAGGAGATCGGTCGTCACCCAGTGCACTTCACGGGTGATCCCCCTTACTCCATCCGGGTACCGCTCGAGCCCGGTGCAGACGAGCTGATCCTGTCCTACCCGATGTCGGAGGAACAGGGGCATGGCGATCAGGTCGTACAGTCGCTCCGAATCCCGGAATTGGAGGCCGATGCGATCGCACGAGCGGACCCGATCGTGAACCCCGTGGACCTTGGGACAATCTTGGTCCCGTCGGACTGGCTCCTCTTGGGGCCGGGCCAGTCCGCGACGCTCGACGTCACGGCGATCAGCCGAGAACGCGATTATCCTCAGGCCCGCTTGACGGCCGGGTCCGACTCCGCGTCGCAACAGACCGCAAGTGCCCCAATGCCGCTACGAAAGAGCGTCCTGACCAGGCTTCAGCTCAAACCCCCAGAGGCTCGACTTGCTGAGGGTCATCATCGACTGACCGTTACTCTCGACGACGGGCAGGGCCGTGCGATCTGGGTCAAGACGATCAACGTCATGATGGTCTCCAATCCTCCGCGCCGGCCGATCTTCGGTGCCACCTATGAGCGGCTTCGTTACGATGCCCCCATCTCGGTTCGCGATCCCAGGACCGGTAGCTTCTCCACGATGCCGTATGAAAGAGGATGGAATTCCGAACTTCAGGACGTCGTGGTCTGGCTCCCGAACGGGGCTCGGTTCGTCTTCTGGCGCGGTTCGAGCTACATCCCATTCTGGGCGGGCAAACATAATACCGGCGCCTGCTACGAGTGGGCCGAGATCATCTCCCAGCCGGCGGGCGCCGTGGACTGCGTCGAGCCGCTCATGGATAAGGAGCTGCGCGTACAGTCGCGTCGAGATCATCGAATCGTCCGCGGCCCGGGTCCATGTCCGCTGGACCTATCAGTCCACCGACTTCAATTACAAGGTCTGGGGCGACGCCGCTGTCGAGGACTATTACTTCTATCCCGACGGATTCGGCACGAGGGTTGTGAACCTCAAGGCCGATCCCAAGAATGATTACGAGCTGAGCGAATTCATCATCTTGACACCCAAGGGAACTTACCCGTTCGACCTTCTCCCGGACGAGCCGGTCGACGCCTTGTTCCTCGACGGCCGGAAGCACACGTTCCGATTCCCGAACCCTGTAGTCAAAGCGGCCAATCAGCCGGAACCCGGCGGCGTGCCAGCGATCTATCGGTTGCGGATCAGGAAGGATGAGGAACTCGCGGCCGTCTATTTCAACCCCAACGAGACGAAGCTACCCCCCGTGGTTTTTGCCCCCTTCTTCGACCACGGCGAGATGGTCACCCCGTGCTACTGGGGGAGTCACTGGCCACTGGCACGGGGGAACTCGACTGGCCGGACGATCGATGACCGTGTTGCACTGACGCCCTGCCACAACAGCGTCATGAGTTGGGCCGGCACTCGCCCCACTCCATTGGATACCCAGAACCTCGTCACCCTGGACACCCTGGGTCGGTCCCGGCCAATGGTCTTGCGGCGCTGGGCCTGGATGATCGGCATGAGCGACGAACCGGACAATCGTCTCCGCGACCGCGCCAGAAGCTTCGCGACTCCGCCGTCGATCGAGTCGTTGCGAGGCGCCCGGCTCGCATACGACGGCTACGTCCCCGAACGCCGGGCGATCCGGCTCATCGTGGAGGGCCGAGCGGTTGCGTTCACGATCAAGCCGGGTCCACCGTGCGTGAATCCGGTGTTTGAGTTCGACCATGTCCCTGGCGGCCAAGCCCGGGTTATGCTGTCAGGCCGAATGCTCCAGTCGGGTCAATATGCGTGGGATGGCCGCACCCTCTGGCTGGATGCGACAATCGCGTCGCCAACTGAGCTGCGCGTCACGTTCGGCGGTTCGAATTCATCGTCAGGGAGGTAGAGCGGCTCCTCACTATGCCCTATGGTGGAATTCCAGACGCTCTCCTCACCGATCGATCTCAAAGGGTACACCATGAACCTTCGACCTTACCTGATCGCCACCTGTGGCCTTCTGATGCTCGCTCCTTCGTCCTCGGCTGAGGAGCCAGACGCTGCGAGCCCGAAGAAAGAGACCTTGTGGATCATCCCGCACACGCATTGGGAGGGTGCGGTGTTCAAGACCCGCGAGGAGTATCTCGACATGGGTCTGCCGAACATACTCACGGCAATGCGGCTCTTGAGAGAACAGCCGGGATTCCGGTTTACCCTCGACCAGGTGGCGTATGTCCGGCCGTTCCTGGAACGCTACCCTGCCGAGGAGGCCGATTTCCGCCGGTTCCTGGCCGAGGGCCGGTTGCAGCTTGCCGGTGCGCTCGATGTCATGCCCGACGATAACATGCCCGGTGGCGAGACGTTCATCCGGCAGATGCAATACGGCAAGGGGTACTATCGGGACAAGCTCGGAATCGATGTGACGACCGGCTGGCTGCTCGACACCTTCGGGCACCACGCCCAGATTCCACAGCTCCTCACGCTGGGCGGGTACAAGAGCTTCTGGTTCTTCCGTGGCGTGACCCGTCAGGACCATCCTTCCGAGTTCTTCTGGGAGGGGATCGACGGTACGCGGATCGCCGCGTTCTGGTTGCCGCATGGTTATGGGCTCTTCTATCCCAATCCCAAAGACGCGACGGCGTTTCATAAGGCCGCCGAGGCGCGATTTGCCGCCTTGACGCCCAACAGCCGCGGCAGCCACGACCGCGTTGGCCTTTCCGGCGCCGACGTCTCCGAACCGGAGGAGCATCTGGTTCCGCTCGTGGATACATTCAACAAGGACCCCAGGGCATCGTTCGCGATCAAGATGGCGGTGCCCGCCGACTTTGAGGCTGTCGTCGCCCGGCGCAGCGACCGTCCGGTGTTCAAGGGAGAGCTCAACCCGATCTTCCAGGGCATCTACAGCAGTCGAATCGAGCTGAAGAATTGGATGCGGGTAATGGAGAGGCAATTGCTCACGGCCGAGAAACTCAGCACGATCGCGGCCTGGTTGGGTTCGCCCGCCGATCCCGCGTCGATCCTGGGCACCTGGGAGCCCGTGCTTTTCAACCAGACGCACGACTTGGCATCGGGCGTCATGACCGACCACGTCTATGAGGACACGATCCGTAGCTACGAGTATGCGAAACGTCGCTCCGACGAGTTGATCGATTCGCGCTGGGAGGTCCTGGCGTCTCGGATCGACACACGCGGGCCGGGTGCGCCGGTCGTCGTCTTCAATCCCCTCGGCTGGCCACGCTCGGACATCGCCGAGATCGAGATGGGTTTCGGCGAAGGTGGAGTTGCCGACGTCGACGCGACCGGACCTGGCGGGCAGGCCGTGCCCGTCCAGATCCTCGATGCGACCCGGTATTCCGACGGTGGCCTGAAGACGGCGCGGCTGGCGTTCGTCGCCCTCGACGTCCCGGCCATGGGGTATGGGACCTATCACATTGCCCCGCGTCGCGACGTCCGGCAAGCGTCGCCAGACCCGAACACCAAGGGCGTGCTCGAGAGCGACCTTTACCGACTCAGCGTGGATCCGGCCACAGGAGCAATGACCAGCTTGCGGGTCAAGGCGGGTGACTGGGAAGTGCTTGCGGGTCGCGGAAACATCGTGGCCCGGCATCAGGACCGAGGCGACCTCTGGGAGCCCTACAAGGGCCTCGACGGCGGGAGCCGGATCGCGATGACGACCAAGCAGCCGGTCCCGAAACGCGGCGAGGCGGTCTTCAGCGATGAAGGCCCGTCGGCCCCGGGGACCTGGCGCAACGGACCAGTCCTCTCGGAGTTCCAGGTGATCGCGCCCCTTCGGCACAGGCCGGTTCGCGACCACCATCCGCCTCTACACAAGCACTGCGCCGGATCGAAGTCACGACGCGGCTGGTGAACAACGAGAAGTACGTCCGCTACCAGGTCCTGTTCCCGACCACGATCGTCGGGCGGGAAGAACACGCACGAGATCCCGTTCGGGGCGATCGATCGCCCGGTAGGGATCGAATTCCCCGCGCAGAACTGGGTGGATCATAGCGACGGCCATCACGGTCTGACCCTGCTGAACATCGGTCTTCCCGGTAACCTCGTCAGCGGCGGGACGATGATGATATCGCTGCTCCGCGCATACGCTGGGTGCCTACGGATTCGGAAGCGGTTACGAGCCAGGCATGTCCTCGGACACGGGGTTCCAACTGGGCCGGGAGCGGGTCGTTCGGTATGCCCTGGTCCCTCACGCAGGCGATTGGCGCGATGCTCGGGTCTTCCGCGACGGATTGGAACTCAATCATCCGCTGATCTGCCGAAAGGTGATTCCCCACGCCGGTCCCCTGCCCGACCGATGGGGCCTGCTGGAGGTCTCAGATTCCAACGTGGTCGTCTCGGCGCTGAAGCCCGCGCGGGACGGAGACGCGGTCCTGCGGCTCTACGAGGCCGCTGGTCAACCCGCCGCGGTCGTGAGGATCAAACTGAACGCGAGGGTCGTCTCGGCGCGGACGGCCAATCTCCTGGAAGACCCCGAGGGCGAGCTGAAGGTCGAGGGGGATGCCGTCACCGTCACCCTTCGTCCCTTTGAGATCAAGACGATCCGCCTGCGACTGGATGTGCGCTGAATCTCTCTCAGATCGAGGAGCAACCATGAAATTACAGGCGACGCGACGCAAGTTCGTCAAAGTCTCGACTGCCGCCGCAGTTGGCAACGTAATCGTCTCGGCAGCGGTCGTCGGCGCGGGGTGCGGAGCAGTCCGATCGGCCGACCTCGAATTCCTCCGTCCGTGTCGTCGTCTGGGACGAGCAGCAGCCGGCGCAGAAAGGAGCCTATCCGAACTTCCTGGGCAACCAGATCGCCGACCACCTCCGCGAGCAGTCGGGCATCTCGGTCCGGTCGGTCCGCCTGGATGATCCGGGGCAAGGGATCACAAACGAGGTGCTCGAGAGCTGTCAGGTACTGATCTGGTGGGGGCACGCGCGGCAAGGGGAGATCACGCCCGAAACTGGTAAGTCGATCGTTCAAAGGATCAAGGCCGGCGATCTTGCCCTCATCGCGACTCCATTCGGCCCACTGGTCTACACCGTTCGTCGAGGCCATGAACGAACGGGCACGCATCGACGCGGAGAAAGCCCTCAAGGCGCGGACCGGGAACGATCGCGTCGAGATCATGGAGGCCTCACCGCCGCGACGATATACCGTCCCAAGAGCTGACGAACGAGTCACTCCTTATGTTGCGTGGCGCAAGTTCCCCGGCCATCTGGCGAAGGCTACGCTCCATCTGCCTTACTGCTGCTTCCCAGCCTACCGCGGTGATGGAAAGCCGAGTCTGCTCAAAGTCATGCGGCCGGACCATCCGATCGTGGCGGGGATTCCCGTGGAGTTCGAGCTGCCCCATACCGAGATGTACGACGAGCCGTTCCACGTCCCTGAGCCGGACGAGGTGATCCTGGAGGAGCGTTGGGCTTCGGGTGAGTGGTTCCGTAGTGGCGCACTCTGGACGCTGGGTCGGGGCAAAGTCTTCTACTTCCGTCCCGGCCATGAGACGTATTCGATTTACAAGGAGCCTCTCCCGCTGAAGGTCCTCACCAACGCCGTCCGATGGCTCGGGACTTCAAAGTAGGTCAGGCTTTTGGAGTTACTCCGGAAAAAGCCTGACCTACGATGAAAGATTCATCGGCTCGCAGCCGTCCGACTCGGGGCGGCGCTGGTAGGTGCCGGCTTTCGCGGCAGTTTCTCCTCCATCATGGCAGCGTTGTAGACGAACGAGGCCATGATCACGGCGGCCTGCTTCATGTCGTCGGCCTGGATGCGGTCGTAGACGTCCTGGTTGGAGTGGTGCGTCCGGGTGTCGTACTCGATCTCATCCTGGATGAACTGGAATCCGGGGAGTCCAATGCCGTCGAAGGACTGGTGGTCGGTCCCGCCGGTGTTGGAAAGGGAGATGGTGGCGGCGCCCATTTCGCGGAACGGCTGAAGCCATTTGCGGAAGATCGGGCGGGCCGCTTCGTTGCCCTGGAGGTAGATGCCGCGGATCTTTCCTGTGCCATTGTCGAGGTTGAAGTAGGCCGAGAACTTGGCGTACTCGGGCTTGGGTGCGGCGTCACTCGAGCTGGAAGAGGCGGGCGCGCCGTTGCCATTGCGCGCGGCCGGGCCACCAGGCCCCGCGGGCGGGCCTCCGAACATGTTGGCGGGGCTTCGACCGAAATGCTGAGTGACGAACGCACGTGAGCCGAGGAGTCCCTCCTCCTCACCGCTCCACAGCGCGATGCGGATCGTCCGGCGGGGCTTCAGGTCGAGAGCGTTGAGGATACGCAGTGCCTCCATCGCGACGGAGACGCCGGCGGCGTTGTCGGTCGCGCCGGTGCCGCTGTGCCAGGAATCCATGTGCCCGCCCAGCATGACGATCTCGTCTTTCTTGTCGGTGCCGGGGATCTCGGCGACCGTGTTATAGGCCATAAGATCGTCGTCATGGAACTGGACGGAGAGATCCACGACCATCCTGGGATGCTCACCCTGCTCGATCATCCGGACCAGGCGGTTGTAGTGCTCCTGGGCCATGACGATCTGCGGGGGAATCTTGGGGGCGTCCTTGTCATAAACGGAGACGCGTCGGCCTTGCCCTGGGCCTTGTCCCATTCCCGGCATCGGGGCGCCCGGTATGCTTGCGGACTGGACGAACAGCGTACCACCGTCGCCCCGAGAACTGGGATCGATGAGCAGTGCCGCTCCGTTCTCGGACAGGAATTGAAGCTTCTTCGCGGCGAGCTCCATCTGGGCGCGGCGCTCGGGGGTCATCTGGAACCGTCCCGCGCGGGGTTGCCCGGCGGCCGCGGGTCGGTTGTTCCCACCTGGTGGCCTTGCCCGCGTGCCTGTGCGTTTTGTCCCGGCTGGCCCTGGCCCCGTCGGCCGAACCCGCGCGGGGCAGGCTCCGGAGCGTCAGCCAGTTCGAGCAATTCGGAGTCGGTCTTCCGGCGCCCCAGGGTTTCGAAATGGGCCGAGACCTCGCGGGCGGGGGCCGTCAGCACGATCGCCCCTTTGATCCTTCCCTTGAACCGGGCGAAGTCGGCTTCGGACTTGGCATCGAAGTAGACCACCGGTGCGGACAAGGTCCCCTCGATACCCGGCGACCACGCTTTCGGGTAGGCGATCAGGGGAATACATTGCGGCTCGATCACCTGCGCCGAGAACCGCTTCAGCGACCAGCCCCGACCGAATGGCCCCCACGGCTCGAGGTGGGCGTTGGAAAGACCCCATGCCGCCAGTCGGTCGCGCGTCCATTCGTTCGCACGCTTCATGTTCGGCGAGCCCGTCAATCGGGGCCCGATCACGTCGGTCAGGTAGCTCAACGTCGCCATGACCTGCGACCGCTTCAGGCCCTCTTCCTTGATCCGGTCGATCGGGTCGGTCGAGGGGCTCGACGTCTCGGACTTCGTCGCGGCACCGGACGAGGGCCGGTCTCGCCGTGCCGAGTCTGGCGGTTGCTGTGCCTTCACAGGCAGGGTCGGTACCAGGCATATCATGCCGAGCAGGACGGTCATTCTGAACTGTCTACGCATGGGTGCGGGTCTCCGGAGGGCTCCAGGTTGAGGGAAGCTTCAGGTTTGTGGTCCCCAGTGGACGATTAGCATCCCGAGATGGGAGAGGATCTCGGATCGGAGTGAACATTGTATGACGTCGGCGACAGGCTTGCACGCCCGTTGGCGGAGGTTACGAGAAATCCCGGTTGATCTTATCGGAAAGGCCAGCTCAATCCCTTCGGATCGACCTTGGTAGGCATCTCAGCTCGGCGCACCCCGAACGGACCGAGAAGGGCGCACGCTTCCCAGTCTTCTCTGGAACAAGAGCGTCAAATCGCCTGCTTTGGCCCCAACTTCCTTCGAATGCGAACAGCAATCAGGTGGCCTATGCCGGACGCGGGTCTGGTGACGAGTCCCGAGCGGCCGCTTCGCTTCATGGGTGTGATAGGAGTCAACGGCACCTGGCTGGTTGCTTTCTGGTCGTCCCCTATCTCGATCGAACGATCTTCCATCCCCCGGTCCGTAGGATCTCGGGCAGATCATGGATATGGCGAATATCCTTCTCCTTGCTCGGCTGCGGTAGCTGATCCCAGGACTTCAGGTCGGGATGATCGGGCTGCTTTTGCGATCGCTCGGCGACCCACCGCTCGTGTTCCATCTTGGCCAGAGTCTCGACCTCGGGATCCGTGAAAGGAAAGTCGTGCGTTACATCGTCGATTGCGATCGGCACCATTTCACAACCTACCGCCGCGAGTTTAGCCGGGATGTGCGCGAGCCTGATCACGGTTCGACTCCTGATAAATGAGCTCTAACGCGTTCCAGGGTTGTCGTCCTGATATGGTGGGTAACTGACTCTTCTTGTTCGGATCTGTGTCGGCTTGGGGCAGTCCGCTGAGGAAATGCTTATGATTCTCTTCGGCAATCCCCTCGATGTCGTCCTCGAAGTTCGTCCAGTGCAGGATGCGCTGGAATTCGTCGGGGTCAACGTGCAGCCGCATCTGCAAGGGTGGAGGAAGGAGCGATGGTTCGAATAGCTCCCGATCCTGAAGTTGGCTCATCTCCACGATCGCCTCGATCGAACGCGCACCGTGACGATACTCGGACACGTTCAGGAACGCAGCCAGGACGCTTTCCCGAATTCGTAAGTTTTTCTCCGCGTCGAAGAGCCCTTCCGCACTCGGCATCTTCATGAAGGCCCGCCGAAGGATCATGGCCCGGCTCAGCATTCGCGTGTCGGCCAGTGGATCGGGCCCGAATACATCGACAGTCCCGCGAAGTCGGCTCAGGAAATCCTTGGCCTTGATGTCGGGGCTGGTCCCCTCCGTCTTCTGTCGGAACGACTGAAATGTGGGGCAGGTTCCTCCTGCGAAGACGAAGATGGCCGGACCGATCTGGTGAGTGAAATGACCGTCGGAGAAGACGCCGTCATTCATCGGAGCCAGGAAGTACTTCAGCCAACCGAGCTCGGTGTCGAACTTCGAATCGAACTCGTCGAAGAATACCAGCGGCACCCTGCCCCGCAAGCCATGGTCGCGGACCAGATGCAACGCCTCCACGAGTTCTCTGGCCGAGTTCCACTGCGAGAGGTTGAAGTCCATCTTTTCGATCGGGTCCTTCTCCGTCACGGATCTGGCGACCTCGGTGACACCGAACGACTTGCCCGAACCCGGACGGCCGAAAACCGCAATGCAGAGCGGACGCTTCGTCTTCGGATTCCTCAGGAACTCGCGGAACATGTTACGGATACTTCGGTAGCCCTCGATCTCCCAGCGGTCGATGGTCTCGAGGTCTGCGAATCGTGCAACGGGCACCTTCGGAAGAGCTTTCTGGAGACCACGCTTGGCCACTGTCCGGGCATGCTTGCGGATCGGTTGATCTCGCACCACGTCGAGAATCCGCCAGTTGCGAAACTGGTTAAGCTCTCGCGTGTTCTTACGGTCGTCGGGGATCAGTGGGATATCCACTGGATGGATCTCAAAACCTTTGAGCGAGTCCTGACCGAACAGTCCCGACCTCGGATAGTCCGGAGGAGCTTTCGTTGTGCCGTAGGCGAGCTCCAGCAGGTGTCGTGCGGCGATCATTCCGGCCTTGATGCCATTCTGGATCGCCTCGACAGTAGGGAGTGGAACCGACTTCTCGGGGCTGCGATCAAACTCTTTCACGACGGCGGCCACGACGGCGGCGGCAAAAGCCGAGGAGAATCCGGTCATCCCTCCTCGCCGGCGGTCGTGAAGCAGGTCGCCCTCGATGAGATCGGGGACGTACCAGAGACGCGCGCACGGCTTGCCGCAGGTACGGTGGAGGTGGACGACGCCTTCGAGGCCCATCGTCACAATCAGATGCATGCACTTCGTGAGCGGTTGGAAGCTCTCCTCGTGGCACAGCGCGAGCAGAAGCTCGGCAACCGTGCGTTCCCAGGAGAGATGCCGGCTGATCCACTGCGCCCTCCGCACGGAGCTCATCCGCTCTCAGCATCACGATCGTTCGTTCGCGAAGCGGGCCCTCGACCACGCGATCCCAGAGCTTGCCCTTGAACAAAGGCCGGCGGACCTTGAAAAGGATGATCGGCCTTTTGTCGGAAAAGAGTGCCGAGGGCCAGACCTGGTAGTCCTCGAAGTCGCGAAAGCCGTTGCCCGCGTCGTCGAGTGCGACGACATCCGCATCGTCGGGATTCTCGCTCATGCCCATTGGTTTGCTGAGTACGCCATCGGCAGGTCCGGCGAAGCCCTCGAGGTGCCCGGACAGCCCAGACTTTCGCGCCATCGTCGCCCGGTTTCCTCTCGAACGCATCCAGGGTTTGCAGGGAATGGATGACCTGTTCGGGGAGGACCGAACGCAGGTCGCCCGGAGTTCCCGGCTTGAAGACGGTCGCCTTGTCTCCAACGGCGTCTTTGATGAAATCCGCTGTCAGCCACGCTCCTCCATGTCTCGCGTGCATGTATCGGCCGCCCCGGAGTTGCCAGTTTTGCAACTCGGGGTTTTCCAAATCCGACACGCCTCGCGCGATCGGAATCGACAGCCAATCGATACACAGGTCCCCGGCGACGACGACTTTGCACTGGGTCCCGCTCATAAGATGGTCCGTGAGCTGATCGTTTGGATGTGCTGAATCCAGCGGCGATGATGCTCAGAGCGCCACCGCTTGCAATTCGACTCCCCCGACTGACGGCACGCGGGAAAGGGCGAGACACTCAGAATGCGAATCGGTCCGTCAGGCGGTCGAATGCCATGGAACGAGTCACGGGGGATCGCGTCGAAGCACCCGCACCTCAGAGATCGAAGCGCGGTCCGATCGGGTCTTCGCCCGATCGGACCGAACTGGGAACGACCAATCGGATCAATAGCTATCCGAGCTGATCACCTCTCCATTGGACTGGGTTCCGAGACCCCACCAGGTGACCATCGCGACCGAGTCCTTGACGAACCGCACGCTGCCGTCGGTGAAACACACGTTGACACCTCCGGGGTGATTGCTGCTGGCCGGATAGGAGAATCCGCAACTCGTCTCGCAGTCGGCACTGCAACCGAACCGGCAACCATTCATCTTGTACTGACCACCATTCGGCGTCTGGAGCGTGTTGAACAGCGTGATGCCGGTTGCGTCGTCTGACCAGAGGATTCCGCGAATGTCGCAGATGTCGGTGGTCGTCACGAAGGCCGAGGCGCAGCTCTGGAGGCTCGTCAAGACGCCGGCCTGGTTCTGCTGGGCGTATTGCAGTCCGCCAACCCCGCCGGCATCCGACGCGGACAGGATCATGTTGCCCCGATAATGGCTCGGGGGATTATATCCGCTGTTGGTGCCTTGGCCATCGCCCACGAGCGCCTCGGAGAAAGCGATCGTGTTGGATGTCCCATCCGTGCAGTTGTTGATGCCGTAGGCATTCCACTGCACGAACATGCCATTGCTCTGAAAATTCGCATTGCCCAGCAGGGGATTGCCCGCAAAGTTACCGGGGGACGGCCAGTTGCAGGTGTTGACATTCGTCCCATAGCATGCATAGTAGCTGTTGATGTTTGGCTTGCCAATGTTGTTATCCGACGGGCAGAGGAAGACCTGGATCTTCGTGTAGACGACGGTCGAGTTGAACGCCCCGTAGTTCCCCCAGTACGGGGAAAAGTTGAAGTTGATCGCGTTGTACAGGGGGGCTTGCTCGAGATAGCTCAGCATCAGGCCATGGGCACTCCAGCCGTTCCAGGCATAGTAGGTGTTGACGGCGTACTGATTCGCCGAACCGCCCATGGGGAAGACATTGTTGGAGGAGTGGTAATTGTGGAGCCCCAGGCCGATTTGCTTCAGGTTATTAGTGCACTGAGAACGGCGAGCGGCCTCCCGCGCGGCCTGCACGGCCGGGAGGAGCAGAGCAATCAGGACTGCGATGATGGCGATGACCACCAACAACTCAATCAGGGTGAAACCACGTCGAGACATGCGAGTCTCCTTCCGATCGGATGAAAAAAGTGACGAGGACAATTGGGATCGGACAGCGCGAGATGCCGTCCCATCTCGAATCGAGCGAGATCCACGGAATTCCACTCAAGTCGAAGGATTCCCGAAATTGGACATCCATCGATCGATCGGATCCGATCCATGGTGTCGTTCGATCATTGCTTCTTCGTTCCCGAGGGGCCGTACAGGCCGTCTTTCGCGGCATTCTTGATCGCGTCCTCGGACTTCTTCTTCGCTTCCGCGGACTGGACCGGTTTGACCTCGGTCGTCTCCGAATCGCCACAGCCGCCGAGGGCGAGCGCCAAGACGCCACTCAATCCGCACAGGCAAATCACCCGAGTTCGGGCACGACTCAGTCCCATGGTATGACTCCGATGGATGACGAACGATGTTCCGAAAAATCTCGGTTCGGTTTTCGGTGGAAAACCCAGCGTCGATTTTCAGAGGTTGGTGCGCATATGACTGGTATACCCCTTGCGGAGATCGCGGGTCAATCTGCCATCGATCGTTTTGGACCGGAGGACCTGGAGAGGTTCCGCCCGGGCGAATCCGCAGAGAGATCCTGGAGCGATATCACGTCCTGCTTCGAACTCTTTCCATCCGGATGATCGGAACCTTGGTGCCAACCGTCGGCTACCGTATGTGAGTCGCCGTGACACGGTCGGGAGCCGAAAACACCTATGAGCTTGTGGATAGCGATCAGGAACACTCGGGATAGACGATCGAATTCGGAGATCCGATCCCTCACACTTACTAGCGATAGAAAACTCGCCCCCGGCCCGAATGTACGGAAAAAACGTGACAAGTTCGGGAGTTCTTCGACATGAGGTCGCGTCGTCGGGGCTTCGTCTTGCTCATCCTTGGGGAAGACTTTGTGTTCGGCTCGGTCACACCTCGCGAGATCCGGTTCCGACGTTGGCCCGTAGAATATCGACCGCCAGGCGGGGTTGCCTTCACGAGTGGCGCGCCGGAAATCTCGGGGAAAAACCGACGCGGGGCTTGACTTCCCTTTCGGCGGAGAAGAAGAAGTAAGGAATCGGAATGGGGCGATGCCACTCCTTGTGATGCTGAAAGGTGTTGAACGCATGCATGGTGTCAAGGCTAGTCTGGTGTTGGCCTCGATGGCCGTGGTGGCAATGGCCCTCTGGGCGGGGGCGTACGTCGAGCAGACCGGTAGCCACATGGCGGTGGCGGCCGATCGGTTCGTGTCCTCGTTATCGAAGGACCAGGCCGCCAAGGCAACGTATCCGTTCGAAGCACCCGAACGGCTCGACTGGCACTTCATTCCCCGGCCACGCAAGGGATTGCCCATCAAGGAAATGAGTTCCGAGCAACGGTCGCTGGCCTTCGGGTTGATCCAGTCGGGCACGGCGGCCTCCGGGTTTCTCAAGGTCACCACGATCATGAGTCTCGAGCAGATCCTTCGCGAGCTGGAGAAGGGGCGTACGGGAAGCCCGATCCGCGATCCCGAGTTGTATTTCCTGACGATCTTCGGCTCGCCGACCAACAAGGGCAAGTGGGGCTGGCGGGTCGAAGGGCATCACTTGTCGCTGAACTTCGTCCTGGATGACGGTAAGATCGTCTCGGCGACTCCGGCGTTCTTCGGTTCGAATCCGGCGGAGGTCCGCCAGGGACCGCGACAGGGGTTGCGCACCCTCGCCGATCGTGATGACCGGGCCCTGCGCCTGCTCCAGGCCCTCGACGAAGGGCAGCGGAAATCGGCGATCTTCTCGGCGGAAGCACCCCACGAAATCCGAGCCGCGAACACGCCCCAGCCGCCGACCGACGCCGCCGTCGGGGTCGCTTATGCCGAATTGACCGGCGATCAACGGTCCATGCTCCGAGCGCTGTTCGAGTCGTATGCCGAGGACATGCCCGACGAAGTCTCTCGGGTCTGGCTGGGCGAGATCCGCCGCGCCGGGTTCGAGGCGGTCCACTTCGGCTGGGCCGGGCCGGGTGACCGCAGCCAGCCCCATGCGTATCGCATCCAGGGACCCACCTTCCTCATCGAATTCAACAACACCCAGAACGGCGCCAACCACATTCACTCCGTCTGGCGGAACATGCTGGGCGATTTTGGAATCCCACTGGCCGGCCGCTGAATCGGTTGGACGGTATCCCTCGGACCTCTCCCCCCATTTTGGGGGGAGATGCCCGACCGTCACAGCGTGAGAAAAACCAAGATCCTCCAGCGGTCTTCGGCCACCTGCCCCACTACGGGGGAGGCATGCCCGGATTCTCTTGGATCCATCACCATGACAAATTGGAGTCGTCGCGAATTCCTGGCTGTATCGGCCCTGGCCGCCGCGACCCGGGATCCCTCTCGCATCTACGCAGGCCCGACCCAGGATGTGGCCAAGCCGAAGCCGGCCCCTGTGGCGCCCAATGAGAAGATTGTGCTGGGCTTGATCGGCACTGGCGGGATGGGGACAGGGCTGCTCAACACCTTCAAGAAGTTCCCGCAGGTCTCGATTGCAGCGGTCTGCGACGTTTACGAGCCCCACCTGCGCCGTGCGCAATCGGAGGCCGGGGGGACGCCGCAAGCCTATCGCGATTTCCGGAGAGTCCTGGACCGCAGGGACATCGACGCCGTGGTCATCGCCACTCCCGACCACTGGCATGGGATCATTGCCATCCTGGCCTGCCAGGCCGGCAAGGACGTCTACTGCGAGAAGCCCCTGGCGCACCGCATCCAGGAGGGTCGCGCCATGGTCACCGCGGCCGAAAAGGCCAAACGGGTCACCCAGATGGGGAACCTGATGCACGCCGGGGAGAACTACCACCGGGTCGTGGAGATCGTTCGCTCGGGCGTCCTCGGCAAGATCAGCAAGACGCGGGTCTGGATGGCGGCCGACCGGAGAGGACTGGGGCGTCCCAAGGACGGCCCTCCGCCCGCGGGCTGCGATTACAACTTCTGGCTCGGGCCGGCCCCTGAGCGGGCATTCAACCCGAATCGGTTTACGTTCAACTGGCGATACTTCTGGGATTATGGCGGCGGGATCCTCACTGACTTCTGCTGCCACATCGTCGATCTGGTCCACTGGGCGATGGACGTCGAGGCGCCCCGAACGGTCTCCGCGGTCGGAGGCCGTTATGCCCTCGACGACAATGCCGAAGTGCCCGACACGCTCGAGGTCGCCTATGAGTATGAGAAGGGTGACCAGAAGTTCTTGATGGTCTGGAGCCAGACCGACGCCGACTCGCACGGCATCGAGAACCAGGGCCTGGGCATCATGTTTCAGGGGACCGAGGCGACTCTCGTGGCCGATTATGGCCGTTATCGGATCATCCCCGAGAAAGGCCGGAAGATCGAGGTGCCGCCCAAGACGCTGCCGCGATCGGTCGGACACCACCGCGAGTGGCTCGACGCCATCAAGTCCCGCGCCCAGTGCTCCTGCCACTTTGGCTATGGCCATCGCCTGGCGACCGTCGGCAACCTGGGCAACATCTCGCTCTGGACCGGTGAGAAGCTCAAGTGGGACCCCGATGCCGAGCGGATCGTCAACCATCCCGAGGCCAACCAGTACCTCACCAAGGAATACCGAGGGCCCTGGACCCTGCCGAAAGTGTGACGGAGACTGATTCCGGCGGGAAGCGGCGCCCGCCCCACTCCGAGATCCCCGAACGATTCCCGTGGACCGGCCTTCCGCCGCCCGTCGAGCCTTGACACCCGGAGACACCCTCATGAACGGTTCCCGAGCCATCCTGGCCGCCTCGTTCCTCTTCGTCCTCGCCGGGCCCCTCCGGGCGGACGAGCCGAAGTGGAGGCAACATACGATCAACGGCCGAAGCGAGTTCGAGGCTGCGGGCGTCTTCGACGTCGACAATGACGGCCGGCTCGACATCATCTCTGGCGATACCTGGTACCAGGGCCCCGAGTGGAAGCGCTTTCCCGTCCGTGAGGTGAAGCGGCAGGGCACTTACTACAACGACTTCGCAACCCTGCCGCTCGACGTCAACGGCGACGGGTTGACCGACTTCGTGACGTGCTCCTACTTCGGTCAGGATGTGGGCTGGGTTGGGAACCCTGGAAAAGCCGGCTCGCCCTGGACTTACCGTGAGGTCGATAAGCCGGGAAATATCGAGGCGGCCTGGATGGTGGACCTCTCCGGTGACGGGGTTCCCGATGTCTTGCCCAATACCGTGAATACGGTGGTCTGGTATGAAGTTGTCAAGCGAGGGGACGGCAAGGGGCACGAGCTGAAGAAGCATGACTTCGGCGCCAAGGCTGCGGGGCATGGCGTGGGGTCGGGCGACGTCAACGGCGACGGCCGGGTCGACTTGCTCACCCCCAAGGGCTGGTTCGAGGCTCCATCCGATCCCTCGCACCAGCCGTGGGCCTGGCATCCCGAATGGCAGATCGGCGCGACGGGCATTCAGATCCTCGCACGAGACGTTGACGGCGACGGCCTCTCCGACGTCGTCTACGGCGTTGGCCATGCTTACGGGCTCAATTGGCTCCGCCAGGGGAAGGACACCGGCGGCGAGCGGACCTGGACCAAGGGATCGATCGACCAGTCGATCGCGTCGGTGCATACCCTGCTCTGGGCCGACATCGACGGCGACGGCCAGGCGAACGAGCTGGTGACCGGCAAGCGGGTCTATGCCCATGAGATCGAGCCCGGCGCAACCGACGGCTCCGTGATCGCCTGGTATCAGTTCGATCGGCAGTCCAAGGAGTGGGTCAAGCATGTCATCTTCCAGGGTGAGCCCGCGAAGAACGCACCCGCCAAGGCCGGCGAGCGACTGGCACAGAAAGACTTTCCGCCCGATACCGCAGGCACCGGTCTCCAGATCACCGCGATCGACATCGACAAGGATGGCGACATCGACCTCCTCTGTCCGGGTAAGAGCGGGCTCTATCTCTTCGAGAACCTGCGGGTCTCGAAGTGATTGTGTGAGTGCGAGGATTTGGGCCGCCGCAGGATGGCGGCGCGAGCGTGATTGCGCGAATCGGAGTACGCGCGGTTTGATCCAGCCTGATGGGGGTTCGTTCGCGCGATATCGACGCCGAGCTGTTGATCGCTGGTGCCATCGATGCATTCCGCATTGTCGTGGCTTCGTTCGAGCCGATTCCCGGGTGCGTGTTGGTGAGTTCGTTCGCGCGATTTCGGTGTCGATGTGTCGATCGTCCGCACAATCGATACATTCCCCATCATCGTGGCTTCGTTTTCGCCCAATCCTGGGGCCTCTTGGTGGGCTCGTCCGCGCATTCGATCGTAAGATTTACCCAGTCTACGCAGTCGATGCATTCCGCGTAATCGTGGCTTCGTTTTGAGAGTCCGCGGCGATTACCACCGCACCGACTGGGGGCGGTGGCTTCGACCCATTCCGAGTGGCCCGACTCCGGACCGGCGGGACGTCCGGATCCGGCGTGGGTTCTGGGCGGGGCCGGCTGTGAGCAGGGCCGGACTTGCCGAGAATTGTGGCACAAATTGGCACTCGGTGATCACTTTTGGCTGCGGCTCCCTCTCCGATCCCCATGGCCCCCAGCGAGTTCGGGCCGAGTCCCGAAATCGCTGTGCCAGGCCCGGTCGCGGGCGGCACAGCCCCGTCGCTCGCAGCCTGGGTTTCCGGTCGGTGACGGTCGCACATGGTCCATATTATTCAGTATGCCACAGGTTTTATGATCCGTTAATGCACCTATCGCGGATTCCGGGGCGATTGGCTCCGGAACTCTCGACCACAGAGGGAGATGAAAAAATCCAAAAATTCGGAAAGGTGGGCTACTCGAATGACCAATTTGGCCCGAACGGAGGGGGAAGCGGCGCGGGTCGGATCGTCGCACTCCCCAGGTTTCCCGCGCCCGCCGCGCTGAGATCGGTGGTGTTCGACGCGGAGTCTCCAGACTCCTCCATTATTCATCATGCCGCAGGTTTTGGATTTCGAAGACGCGATCCGGGATTTCCTGAGTCCGTCTCAGGGTGAGTCTCCGGGAAGCGAAGGTCCGAGGCTACGCCGATGAGCCTTGACCGTGTTTTCGCCAATGGCTTGAGGCACGTCTGGGTGAGGTCGAGCGGCCACCACGCGGATTTGAAATGTCTTGGACACCGGCTCGAGCGGATCGGCTCGAACCTCGATCGTGCCCTGGTAATCCCCGGGCTTCTCGAAATCACGTTCCACCTCGAAGAGGCCGTCCGGATCGATCCAGAGCCAGAGCCGCCCGCTCCAACCGTCGTCGAAGCGCACCGTGGCGGTCATGATCGGCACATCCCGATCGTGGACGCGCAGATCGAAGACAGAATGCCTGCCAGTTATGCGGAGAGACCCGTGCCCAGACCATTGCCATGGCACGATCGAGCTCGAAGACCAAATGGCGACTTTTCGTATGTTTGCGTCTGTGAAGGACTTAGTTTTCTCCTGGTTTCCTCGCGCTAAGTTGCCCACCGGCCTTGGCGAGGCGCGACTTCGCGGTTACTATCACATCGTTCCTCCACTTCTCCTCCGAGTCCACCACCTCCTCGACGTCGAAGTCCTGCACTCCCCCCAGCAGCAGTGAGAAGCTGCCGATCCGCTTCTTCATCATCTGCACGAGCCGATGGTCCCGAGTTCCTCCAAACGCCGGATAGGCATAGCGGATTGGCTGGCCCGTTGCAGCGGCCCAACTGTTCACTCGCCGTAGCCGGCCGTTACGCTGCACGGTGCGGATCGGGCTCGGGTCGAGCTCGTAGTGTATAAAATGGCGGCAGTAACGATGCAGATCGATGCCTTCGGAGAGATTATCCGTGACGACAAGTACGTCCGGGCCAAAAGGACTGTTGAAGATCGATATGACGGTGTCCGGCTGCCGGTTGTGAATGAACAGCGCCTCCTCTCTCTCCTTCCCGCTCGGCTCGCAGACACCCAACACACGTGAGGTGCCGTTCGCTCCCGGGAGCTGTTCGGGGTCATCCTCTGCCCTCCTCAGTACCTCACGACTCGACCGGGACTTGTGCAAGGCGCAGTACAGACACTGCGCCGCTTCGGCGATCGTCTCCGGACCTTTGGGATGGCGGCCCTTTGTCTTTCTCAGCGCGTCTGCCAGTCTGGCCTCCGATGTCGATGACGGAAGCCAATTCCGCGTCTGTGCGCAGATTAGGTCAGCGCAAAGCCATTCAATGAATGTGTCGAGCAGTCTCTCATCGTGGTCCCCGTCATCCGCGGATTTGAGCATCTGATTCCAAGCATTCTTCCAGATAGGCTTCGGCCATGACGGCGTGGTCAGGTTGGTAACTACGGAAGCGAGGTGTGCCGTCAATTCCTGTGCCGTCGCATGGTGGTGGCAAAAGAGAACGACCTTCTCCCCCTGCTCGATGGTGGTTTTCACCTTCGCGGCGACGGCTTCCATCTTCTTATGAATCCCCACCGTGTTGCGGAGTCGCTTGATGGACTTGAGGTGATTCTCGACCACAGACTTGGCAGGTTCAGCGAGCTGTGGCACCGCGCTCTTCAAACGCTCCCTCTTCACATCGAAATGTCGCCATACCACATGGAAGCGCGATCACAGGCGGCGCGAATATTTGGGCTCGCATCCCGAACTAAGATCGTGGAGCCGCCATCCCGAGCCCGATCCGAGGAAGTGATGTACCACCGTATTAACCGCGACCTACTCGCCACGGCTGCGCTGTGGACGGGCGTGCTGATCCCGCTGCTCTACTTCGGCAATCAGTTCGTCGCCGCCACCTTCTACCCCGGCTACAGCTTCCTGAGCCAGGATGCCAGCACGCTCGGGTCGGCCGATTCCCGGTGGCCGGAGCTCTTCAACATCGGCTCGGTTGTCACGGGTGTCCTCTGCGGGTTCACGGCCTATGGCTTCCTGCACGCCTTGAGGTGCAACCGCGTCCATCCGGTCCTCGCCTGGGCAACTTCGCTCGGCCTGATCTCGTTCGGGCTCGGCGCCATCAACGCGGGCCTCCACCCACTGCCCGACCCTCGCCATATCTCGGGCCCGCTCGCCATCGGCGGGATCGGCGGGTTCCTCCTGCCGTTCCTGATCCCTGCCACGCTTTGGAAGCTGCCCGATGAACGGTGGATGAAGGTGCTGTTCGCGGCGAACTTCGCCCTGCTCCTCGCGCTTTTCCCCATCTTCAGCGGCCTGATCCAGCGGGTGCTGGTCATGACAGGGAACGAATGGCCGGCCTACCAGGAGTTCCTGAACCATCGCCACGGCCTGCTCCAGCGGATCGCCGCCCTCGCGGTGGTCGGCCCGATCGGTATGGGATCCTACTTCCTCGCCAAGCATGCCGGCGGGCCGACACGCTAACTCATGACGGAGTATCCTATCCACGCAGCCGCCTGGCTCCGTGGCCGGCATCGCTATCACCCGCCGCCCTTCGGGCCGGGCGCTGTCCGGGCGGCAGGTGGACGGCCTCGAAAAACTCCTGGGGCATGCGAGCGCTGGCCATGGCGGTGATTGCCACCCAAGCTCCCCGAGGGTCGTGAACACCGACGACCGTGGTTGGCTGCCCGCCCGGGCCGCGTCCGGGAATAGTGGTTATGTTAGGTTTTGTTCAATTTTAACAGTTGTGCCACCTGTGACGCCCCTCTCTGACAACGGCGGTCCCGCGTCTGGGTATGAGCTTTAGGTTCGGTAGGCCAAACACTGGCCGCTGAAACCCGCTTCAACCGTCTATCGGCGGAGTAATCCAACCCTTCTTCCTGGCCTGCTCCGTAACGAATTCAGTGAAATCCAGCCTGCTGGGACCGATCTCTGATCCGGCAGCGCTTTGGATCACTTGAAGGGCAGCGCCTCCGGTGTCTTGTTCCCAGCGCGACGACGAGACCGTTTTCTCTCTTCGTCTGGTTCTCGAGCAGACAATCATTTGAAGGACAGCGCTCCGGTGTCTTGTTCCCAGCGCGACGACGAGACCGTTTCTCTCTTCGTCTGGTTCTCGAGACAACGATAGACTGGTAGGAAAGCGTCTGGGTCGAACCTTGAGAGCGCTCGGAGAGAATGGTCACGCATTCTCCCCGAGCTTTTCCCTTGGGAGTTACCGCTCCCGTAAGCACCCTTCACCGTACGCAATGCCACGGCCATCTGCCCAGAGGGCGCCGACCCCGCCCACGGATCTGCCTGCGCAAAGGGTGCCGACGCAAGTATCAGCCACGACGCTGGAACCAGCGCTACTGCCAGGACCCGGAATGCCAGCGGGAGGTCAAGCGCTGGCAAGCGGCTCGCCGCCAGGCCAAACGTCGCCAGGATGCCCGCGTCAAAGCCCAGCATGCCCAGGCTGAAAAGGAACGCCGACAGCGCGCCAAGACCACGCCCAAAGCCATTGAGAATCCGGAAGTTGCGCCTGCGCGTGGTCACGCAGCAGAAAATTTTTTCCTCTTCCCTCCTGCGATCGGCCAGGCTGCTACGAACCCCCTGTGACCTCGCCGCGCAACCCGGCACGCTTTTGCTGCGCCGCCTGCCGCCAGGCCGTTGGCAACGTCCGAGACCGGGAACGTAAGTGGCTGCGCGCGGCACCTTGGATGGCCGGAAGAAGCGGGCCATCGAATACAGGGCCGCTCGTCAGCGCCGATCCCCGCCTCAGCAAACCACCGCCGCCGATGGGCCGCCGCGGGCCTCCCCCCCATGACCACACCGCCCCGATGCGCCGGTCGTCAATTATCGCGTCGCTCCGGCAGGCTCGTTTAGCCTGGGCATCCTGGTGTTCACCCTCAGGAGTCCCAGCATGATCCCCAAACGCATTCTCGTTTCCGACCGACTGCGACGGCCTCCCGCGACGGGTTGGTCTTGGATCGACGGTCGCTTCGTGCGCGAGCACATGGACCACCTCTCGCGCGAGGCCGTGGTGTTGTACTTCTTCCTCGCCGCCGTCGGCGACCAGCACGGTCTGTCGTTCTACGGCGACGGCACCGTGGCCGCTCGGCTGCGGATGCCCCTGCCCAGCTTGTTCCAGGCCCGCGACGAGTTGCTGGCCTACGATCTGATCGCACATGAACCGCCGTTAACCCAAGTCCTTTCCTTGCCCCCCTGTCAGCGCCGCAGGTCCGAGCCCGGCGGAGGGCTGATGCAACTGGGCGATATCCTGCGCCGGGCCATCGCATCGACACAGACTGACCAGGAAAGGAGCCAGCCATGAAAGTGGGTTTGTGGGCCGAGATTCGCCGCTTGGCCGAGATCGAGAAACTCTCCGCCCGGGTGATTTCCCGGCGACTTCGCTGTTCCTGGCGCACGGTCGCCAAAGTGCTTCAATGGGGGTCCTGGGGTCATGAGGGTCCTGGGGTCAAACTTTGTTTCTTGTTTTATGGGGGTCCTGGGGTCAAACTTTGTTTCTTGTTTTATTGATCCTCCCGAGAAACAAAAAACAAAGTTTGACCTTGCGCCACGTTGCTCGGGAAAGGAGAATCATTTCAAAATGTGAAACCTTTCATTGAAACCCTGCGGGTAACCAATCCCGTCCGGCAGAGCCGGGCCAGCAGCCGGAAGCGAGTCTTGCGTGGTGGGTGGGTGACTGCCCCTGCGAAGCGTAGACAGCGCGATCAAACGCTGTGTGATTGAGCCCCGAAATTTCCTTGTCGTGAGCCCTCGTCTTGGTCAATCGCGGGGGCCGAGCCTGGCATTAGCGACACCTGGACCCAGAGGCGTGCCAGGTCACACCGGGGTCGGAGGAACCTGGCGAATGATCAAAGGGTTTTCCGGGAACTTGGGAGACCTTGCCGTCTCCATCGTTGGCTGCCGGCCGGAGCCCGGCTTACCAACTCCAGGTTGATCCACGGCTCCCGTCCCGAGCCTGTGGGGACGAATCAGGGACGAAACGATGGTATCGCCAAGCGAAGGAAACGAAGTGCGGCGAGATGGACGGCAAGGAGTCGCAGCGCCCCATAGTAGTGTTGAAGCGGGGGAACGGCCTTCCGGACCCTGTGGAGCGAAGGGGGCGCCGCGTTGTGGAGGGGGAGTTGGAACCACGCCGAGGACCAGTGCCTCACCAGCGTGTCACCGCGAGACGACCTACTCGTGTGAAGGACAGCGATCCACAACGTGACGAACCGGGTGCATTTAACGTGCACGCCCGGATCTGTGGGGGGCCTGGGTGGGCAACCACCCAGGTCTACCCGGCCCGCGGCCCCCACTGCCATGGCCCTCAGAATCCGTCGTGTCCCTTCCGATACCGCCAGATTCGGTTTCAGCGGCCAATGCCTCCGCCAATTCATGCGTTCCGGTCTTGGCCTCCGCCAATTCGTGGGCACTGACGGCATCGATCCTATCGCGCGGGCGTTGATGAGCGATGCCGATTCTCGCGTCAAGGAACCGACGATCACGTTCTCTGAAAACACCCCTTTCGCTCTTTCCGATTGACTTACAGCAATGCTGCGCTCAAAATGGGTTTGTTGTGAATTCTCGGTCAGGGCCGCCGCGTCATGGACGATCCCAAGGAACATGCTCTTGTTGTGAAGGCCCTATCCGAGGGGCTTGGCGGTTGCGTCGAATGGGACGAGAAGAGCGCCGAGCGAGTTCGCAACGATTCGGATCTTCAATGCCTCAGCCCCCGATACATCAGGGCGGAAGTGATTCGCTATGTGAAGGCACAGGGTGGCCAGGTCGTGCAACAAATCCAGGAGAAACGTGACCATTGGAAAGACCTCTATGCCTTTTACTACAAGATCATCCTCCCCATGCAGGGATTCAAACATGGGTTATTTGTCGAGATCAGATTGACCGGTGACGACGATCTGGATTTTCCGGAAGTGACGCTGGTGGGAGCTCATCCGCAGCGAAGATAGACGGAGGAGACTCATGCCCGGACCCGCGCAACGAAAATGCATGTACTGCCGCGAGCGAGCTGTCGCGCCGACCACGCTGCCTTCGTATACCACGGAGTTGGATCACGACGGCCGTAAGTACAAGGTCGTCGTCGAGGACTTTCACGTCCTCCAGTGCCGGCGCTGTGGCGCGATCATCCTGGAGGATTCCGCCAACGAACGATTAGATGACGCGCTCTGCGCGGCGGCCGGCATTCTCAAGCCCGCGGAGATCCGCCAGAACCGTGAGGCCCTGGGTTTGACCCGGCAGAAACTGGCCGATCTGCTCCGGATCTCGATGTTCACGCTGACCCGGTGGGAGACCGGGTCCCAGATCCAGCAGCGCGCGATGGATACGCTTCTGCGACTTTTTTTTCAGTCCGGCGAAGCCCGTCGCATCCTGGGTGCACCCGAGGAAATCGCCCCAGGAGAATTGGGATCGGCCGAGGAATTGATGCGTATTCACTGATACCGATTATGCTCTGATGGCCCGTAAAAAGAACTGACACCAATAATCTCCCCGTAAAAAGAACTGACACCAATAATCTCCCAAAGCGGATGGGTCGTGCGAGGGACAGCGAACCCGCAACGTGACGAGCCAGATGTGACACATTCACACGTCTGGATCTGTGGGAGCCCTGGGGAGTAATCCCCTGGGCGACCCGGCCCGTTACGCCCCGAACTGGGAAACGACCTACAATTCAGCCTTTGGCCTCCTCACGAGTACGATCGTGTTTGATTCAGTCACAGTGACATCCCATCCATTTTTGGTTTTCCATTTGTATGAGTGAAACATCTTTAATGGATGGTCAGGTGGACTGCTGTATCTTACCCTCTGAGTGACCTCGATCGTAGGGGATAAAGGAGGAAAGTAAAGTTGAGCCAAAATACTGTTGCCACGATCACTGTCTTCTTGTAGCGTCCCGAGGCCGGGGCAGCTAATACTCTGTGTCCCGGCATCCTTTACGGGGGTGAGGAGGCCATTTACCTGAAACCATGGGAATCGATTCATACTCATCCTGACCTCCAGCCTCTTCGATCCCCGGATATCGATCTCCTGCACCGCTAGGGCCTCGTCGGCAAAGATGACCGGCGCGCCGAGACTTTGGTTCCCGGCGAGGTATGAATGTCTGGTCGTCCCGATCTCATACCGTGGATTCTCGAGCATAACAGTTCTCATTCCATCGTATTTGGGGAATGGAATGCTAGACCAGTCGAATTCACCTGCACCGCAGTGATCAACGACCTTCTTCAAATCATCGAAGAGCTTCTTCTTTTGCATAAAATATGATTTAAGCAATTTAACTAAATAATCTTTATTGAAAACCTGGACCGTGATACTGGAGAACGGTTCGACGTTCGGTCCGATGACCACGAATGCTATCGTGTTCTTAAAACAATATCTAATTATAGTATAATTTACAGCATCAGACTCGATATATTTGCCCGCGGGGATTTCGTACTCTTCCATTTGATTGCTCGCGACTGTCCCGAACAGTTCTCTGGTTGCATCCAGATAGCCGGCTATGTCCCTCGCGACGTGTATCACCTGAACCCCTTGGAGCTTTCCCTCCGAGAAAAGCAGGCTGGCGTTCTTTGCGTCAAGCCATCGTCCATCCAAGAAGGCTTGGTTAGAATTGATAGCATCACGATATACATCATAACCTTTTGAAAAATTAAAATCCTTAAATGAATCAAGATTGTAGTGATCCGAATTCTGAATAAATAATGTTGTCATAATGGTTTCGATTATGTCATCCCCGCTCTGTTCGCTATCACTTCTTGGACCGCTGTCTTGTTCACTCGAGGCTCGCGGAGGGATCGGGCGCTCCCGAGATCCTTCTTGAGGCTTAATCTTGCCTGATCCTTGTACCACGTCAGGTCCAGCATGCACGGGGCTCTTCGCCGTGATGCCCTTGTTGGGGCCATGTCCTAAAGCCGTCCGAGATTGTCCTTTCTTTGGAGAAAGAACGTAAATCAATACGCCAGAACCCAGAAGCCTGCAAAGACACATGATAAAGCGATGTAGAATCGATTCGGCGTTACCCAGTCTTGCTTCTTGGACTTCTCCTCAAACACGCTTGGTCTCTGGTTGCCAGCCCCCGCCGTACCCTGCTGGCTTTGACCGAATTCTAGACTCCTGATAACCGAAGCCTCGAACCACTGAACTTGATCAAGGCTCACAGATGTTGTTGGCGTGATGACGCCTTTCTTGCCCATGTCCGCAATCTCTTCTCGGGTAAATGGACCGAGAACGCCGCCTTCACTCATGATGTACATTTGCTTCGACATCGCATGTCACCTGTATGAGGAAACTGGCGTCAATCAATCGTTTACGTCGCCGAGACCCCGTTCGGGTTAGTCAAACGTACAGAAAACAGGTATTCTCATGCCCCCTGGCATCGGCCACGAATGCGGAGATCTTGAGATCTACTGGTCAGACCAATGCCGAACAGAGCCTAGAACCACCCGGAATGTGGCTAACTTGGCTCGAAGCCAGCCAGGCTGGAGCGGGAAACTAGCTGCGTCCCCGTTTCTGTTCCCGTCCCCGTTTCTGTTCCAGGTGGAGCGGGAAACTAGCTGCGTCCCCGTTTCTGTTCCCCCGTTTCTGTTCCCCGTTGGAAGAACTCGAAGGCCGCGACCATGCCCTCGAGGATCGCCTCGGTGCGTTCGAAGGGCAGGGCCAGGACGAAGGGGGCGTTGGAGTAGGCCCAGGTGGTGACGAGGAAGGGGATCAGGCGGCGGCCGTCCGGGAAGTCAACCTGGATGTGGCCGAAATCGGCTTCGAGGCGTTGGCCGGGGAGATGCCCCAGAGGGATGAAAGTTTCTTGATGTCGAGCCCGGTGTCGCCGGACGTAGCGTCGCACCTGGCCATAGCAGCCGTGATAGTCGTGCTCGTCGCGGAGGCGGCGGAACACCTGCATGGCGGTGTGTCGCTGCTTGGGCGGGGCCTGCTCATCGTCGGCGAGGATCTGGTCGATGATCGCCCGGAACGTCCCCAGGACCGGAGCGGGTCGCTCCTGGGCCCGGGTATAGGGCTGCGGTTGGGCCTGGGCCAGGACCTGACGAATCTTCCGCCGACTGTGATGAAACCTGCGCGCGATCTCGCGGATGGACAGGCCATCGCGTCGGGCGCGGCGAATCGCTCCGTAATCGTCCACCGTAAGCACATCCTGACCTCCATGGGAGACTGGGTGTCGTCAAAGACATCCAGCCTAAACGGAGGTGGTTACGGTGGGTCCCTTTTACGCGCTCATTTTGCCCCGGGGTGGGCCCCTTTTACGCGCTCATTTCCAGCCGACGATGAAACCCTACTGAGCCTGAACCGGGCATTGGCGTTGATGCTGGGTTTAGCCGGCAAGTGATGCGAACCGTGGCCTCGCTTAGCCGCCTCGCTTGTGCCGGCCGCAGGATCAGCGTCAGTTCAGCTAGGAGCGCTGAAGCGTTTCCAGAGAATTCAGGGGGATGGCTCACTGGCAAGCAATGCGTCTACGAGCCTGAAATATTCGTCCTTCCCGATCTCTCCCGAGAAAAACCGCACCATGAGCTGGTAATGCTGCCGCTTATTGATCGACATGGGCGGGTAATAATGGCCCGCAGGAAACGCGAATGGCCGGACCGCGTGGGGATTGGGAAAATACTCGAAGATGTATGCATTGGCGACCGTATCGGGCGGACCCCAAAGCGTTTTCTCATCGTAGACCACGAGGCCGCTGACGTCGGGATAGCCATCGTCGCCGGCCCGGAACAGGCCCGAATCGGACGCATGCAGGCTTTTCATGACCGTGGAGACTTCCACGGGGTTGTTAAAAAAGCAGTAGCAGCCGACCACATAAGGGGCATTCAGCGATTTGGCCAACTCCTTATATTTGCCGCATTTCTTCCAGATGGCCTGATAGAGCCGAAGCGACGCTCGGCCTCGTCAACGTCCGGACTGGCCCACCCTTTCGCAGCCATGTCCGCTTCGATGGCGGCTTCGGTTTTCTCATCGGCATGAAGATTGGTGATTTCGATCAGCGCGGCGAGCTCGCCTTGCCGACCGAGCACCGACCAATCGGGATCATGCACGCCGTATTTTTGATAGGCCCGCACCCGAAAATCGTTGCGGGCCAGGTAGGAGCCGAGGATCAGCTCCCTGAATGTATGGAAGAATTCCTGCTTGTGTTCGGCACCGGCATTGGAGCGCAACTTCCGCCGGATCTTCGAGACCTCGGCTTCGTCCAGGTGCTGGAAGCAATCGTGGATACAGTCGTTGATACTGGAATTGCCCGCGAATTCTTCCCGCGTCATCTTTGACCTCCGCGATGCCCCTGGAGCACGATTCGCTCATTCTATCTGGCGGTATGTCTAGATTATCTGACGCCTCCAAGCCCTACCAGGTTCGGCCGCCGTAGGTCCGAGGCTCCGCCATTCATTGCGGCTTTCGACTCAAACGCACCTGCCTGAGCTGTGCCCACGTTGCCGGCTGGCTATCACCCTGCGGCGAGCCCGACCGTCCCCTGCTGCAACGTCCGCGGTTTCCACTCCTAGCGTCTCTGCCATGCATTTCGCAGCCTCGGCGACCGGCTGCGATCGTTCGGCTACCTCCTGATAACCGCCAGCGCCACATTCTTCACCAGTGCGGAGCCGACCATGCAGCCAACCCCGGAGGCAGCGGCCACTCCGACGGTCCAGAGGCTTAGCGACGCCATATTGGCTGTGCCGAAGAGGACACCGGCGACGAGGCCCGCCGTTGCGATCAGGAATCCGCGTCCAACAGGGGGGTGAAACGGGGGGGGGTGAAACGGGGACGTAGCTAGTTTTCCATTCTGGTCGGCCCGGTAGTTCGTCGGCGTGACATTGGTCAACTCCTGATACCCGTGACTTCGGTTGATGATGACTGTTGCCAACCCGCGCGACGATTGGTCGGCGGTCTCACACAATCCCCAGGGCCCCGGCGACCGTCAGAGGGAACCCGAACTTTCTCGAAACCGCATCGGCCTCCTCCTGAGGAGCGAAAAGCGTCGGATCGGATGCATGGACGGCCGTCAGAACCTCTGCCAACCGTTCGCCTGCTCTTTTGTTGATCTCTTTGGCTTGGTCATCCAAGTGAGCCTGGAGGAATCGCAGATCGTCCGAAGTCGGGAGCAGGATCCGAGGTGAAGAGAGCCGCTTCTTCGCCAGAAGTCTTAATCTCGTCGCATCGGATCGCGTGATCACTCCGACGTTATGGACGATCGTGTGCCGGAGCTGCCAGATCAGGTTCATGATCCGGAACGTGTCGCTGTTGGGTACAAAGACATGGAAGACGGAATGGGCATCCGAGGGGTGCCGAAGATAGTCTTTGAAGCGATCATTGATGCCTTTGCAGTCCCGCCATGTGCCGGACTCGCAGAGAGCCTTGCCGGGCGATGAACCCGCGAAATGCGCCGCGAGCGAGCTGCCGCGCACTTGTGGCTCATCGAAACGCCCGTCGATCGTGCGATCGAACAAGTGATCGACGCAGACAGCGGCGAGGTCCTTGATGAATCGCTCGAAGGATTGGATCAGGTTCACCAGCACCATGTTGTTGAGCGCGACGAAATGCCCGTCCCTCACGGCGGCATAATGCGCGGTCGCCTTCAGCTTCCGCAGAACATATCGCCGCATGCTGACAGAAGCGTTGGACGAAAGGTTATAATGGCTGATCGGCGCCTCGGCCTCGGGGGGCAGCTCGCCGACATGATCGAGGATCTCGACGATCTTGGCCGAGAGATCGACGGGTTTTCGTGGCATCCGGCTACAGGCTCCGAGGGTGTGGGGATTCGTCCCGATCGCTGCCCCTACACGACGCCGGAGGACTCGCCGAGCGGCTCGTCTTCGATCAGCAACCAGTCGTTCGAGTCACCTTGCCACGACAGGTACAAGACCGGGACGCCGAGCTCTTCGCGCTCTACGAGACGAGACAGATCGTCGGGGACGACTTCCTCCCCATGACCGGCTTCGTTGGGGTCCGATACCAGCAGCGGCTTGTTGATCTTACGCAACTCGCCCGCGAGCTCGTCGGGAGGACACGGGAACATCAACCGACTCATCAGCAAGGGGTCGCCGTCAACGGACCACCAGGTTCCCTCTCCCTGCGCCTCAACCCATGACGCAAGATGGCCAGCTTGCACGAGGTAGTGAGGACTGTCCGCGATCCGCATAGTTGCCGGTCTCGGCTGCATACCTTTATGCCTTTACCCTTTGAGAGATAACCGGAGTCTTGGTCTTCCTCGCCATCCTATCCCATCTTACAGCGTTCCCCGGTTGGGGCCAAGCGAGTGTTCGTCATCGAGCCCCTTGACCGGAGCCGGTCTACGGCGATGGTGAGGACCGGGAGCGGGAACGACCCAGAACAGGGACGACCCGGAACGGGGACGAAGCTAGTGGGCCAGGAAACGGGGCCAGGAAACGGGGCCGCACCTAGTTTTCCATGGGCTGCCCCCATTCAGCCTCCCAACGTGGAATCGTCCAGCAGCGGCGCGAGCCTCGTCGCCCAGTCACCCTTCAGGTGCTTCTGGAACTCCGGATCGCGGCGGCAGATCTCGGCGCCGAGGGGTTCCAGGTCGTCCTTCGGGACCCGCCCAATGCGCCGGCTGGCGTCGGCCAGGATCGCCGCGGCGAGCCGAACGGTCAACTCGGGTGTGAGTCCGAGGATCTCATAGTGACGCGCACCCAGAAACAGGTCCAGATCCGCGCGGTACGTGGGCGACCGCCAAGCCCAATTCTTCGGCCAGCGCCGAGGAAAACACGAGGTAGTCAACAGGACGGCGATCCTTGCGGCAGGTCAAGGCAAAGCGGACGGCCGCTTCGCGCGGGTCGTCCTCGGCCTCGACGCGAAACACCGACAGACCGTCCTCATACGGTTTGAGCCTGAGGTCGGTCGCGGCATCGGCAACGTGACCCGGGTCGTCCGCGACTCGGTCGGCGACCCAGCGGCTCCGATTGGCAATTCTGAGGAGCAGCCTCGGCTCAGGACCGCCCGGCTTGGAGCCGCGTGAGTTCCCTCTGGATCGTCTGCCGCACCTCGGCGTCCGTCTCGTCGCGCAGACGGTGCTCCAGCCATCGGACAGCCCGCTCAGGTCTGATGAGGCGCATGGCCCCGGCGGCCGCCTCGCGCACGTCGGAATCCTCATCCTGGAGAAGGTCCGCGAGGGCGAGCTCCTCCTGAGCGGCTTCCACTCGCAAGGTCGGGTTCGACTCGCTCAACGAGTCCAGGGCCCAGAGCAGGCAGAGCGCCTGGTCGCGAGAGGCTCCGCGCGACAACTCTTCGAAGACCGGAGCGAGGATGATCTCGCCGAGGTCTGCCAGCAGGGAGGCGACCCCGTGGAGCGTCTCGAGGTGGAATTCGTCTCGCAGACGATGGATGAGCCACCGGACGCCCTCCTCGCCGCTCGACCGCCAAAAGTGGAGCGACTCGTCCTGGAGGTCGCATGCGGCCAGGGGACCTTTCCAGGCGCCGAGGGGACTGTAATCACGCTCTGCCTCTGATGGGGAGAACGTGGTCCGCGGCTCCCCCGACTCGGTCAGTGCAAACGCTGCCATCCCTCCGCACTCCCCTTTTCCTCGATGGCCTGGCGACGGCTGCCAGGCCCGTTCTTTCTCCCGAGTCTACCGGCCTCGTCATTCGGCCCACGGGTCAGCAATCGGGACAGACGTGCTCCGACCGGCGTAAACCAGCTTCACGCGGATCGTCCCAGTCGGTCGATCCGGTGCAACCTCGATCATCAGGTCGTCGTTGAGGATGGACATCACGTCGGCCGCCGGCAAGGAATCGACCGGTGCGACCCGGAACAGTTCCACGACCATGGTGGTCTCGTGATCCAGTGGCAAGGGTTCCGGCATGATTCGTTGCCCTCCTCCTCTTTGTTCAGGATACCTGTCCGAGGGAAAGATCGAAAGCCGTTTCCATGTCGGGAAAAGTCGGTGTCAGGAAAAAGTCGGTGTCAGACACGAGGAATAGTCCCGACGGCGAACATCCAGGCGCTGCGAAACAAGTCGGAGCGGAGGAGCTTCTCCTCGACGGTCCCACACCGGAGCGGAACTGCGTGCGCGGTGATCGTCTTGGCTCCCAGGCTCCCAGGATATCTTCCTGAAAGTGCTGGACAGCCGTGGCTGGCACGACATGCTCCGCCCGAAGGAAATACGGGACGACCGACTCCGGCTCAGTCATCGTACCTCAGTTCGAGCTCGTTGTAGCGGACGACCCTGTCCTCCTCGTCGAACCACACATTGCGATCTTCGGGATAGATCACATTCCAGAGATCGACGATCTCCTCCGGCTCGATCCCCTGGCGGATGTGGTCAACGATGTATCTGACCAGAGGCGAACGGGCCGGTTCCGTCGCGTCGGGGGCCTGGCGATCGGGGAATAGCTCGGTGTAGATCTCCGCAAGGACGTGGGATTGGGCCTGTTCGATGGCTTTGACCAGCCGATCGATCGCTTCTCCTGTCGTGATCATCGGCATGCAAACACCTCCGCTTTGCTTGAGATCGGCCTTGGCTCTCCTCCCGCCGGACTCTGTGCCGTGATCGGGTGATCGCCGACTCGGCCGACGACCGGGTGAGCGATGTCGAGGAGTTTGTAGAGGTAATCGCCCAGCGCGTCGGCCTTGAGATACAGGGAGTGGTACGCGGTTCCACCTTCGGTGCTCGTCTTGACGGTGGCCTCCACGGCATTGTTTGTCCGTCCACCGAGCAGCGCGGCCTGCTGCTTCAAGATCGCGACGGGCTCGGGGTCGGTCGCGTCGCTGATCTCCGAGGGCCAATAGTTTTCGGTCGCGTCAACCATGGTTCTTCACCTCCGGTGGTAGGTCCAAGTCGAATACGAGGGAGAAGGTCGGAAAACGCGATGACCCAATGACGGCCGGCCTCCCGAATGAGGGGAAGAGCGCCGGTCGGACCGGGGGGGGAACGGGGACATTTCGGATTCACCCGGTGGGCTGGTGCGCTGGCCGGTATCCGTTGAATCCGATAGAATTTGGGATGCGAGCCTGACTGATTCCGACGGCTGGTACTGCTACCGCTGCCAAAGGAGGACCCGGATGAGTCTCTCGATTGCCGAAGCTCTGGAACAGGTCAACTTGGAGCCAGGGCATGTCTACAGTTGTCAGGTCAAGGGGCACTGGGTTGAGCTGCGGGTGCTACCGTCCGGTGAACGTCCGAAGCCGGCGCTCATCGACGAGTCCGACGTCATGCTGGATCCGTGGGTCCAGTTACCGCGGCCGGCACCAGCGTTTCGAGTGCTGGGTCAGTACGGTCCGCCACTCCAGCCTTACATCCCGGAGATCCCTAGTGACGAGGATGAGTCATGATCTACCGGCTGCCGGGGGTCGGCGAACCGATCGACCAGGGGGATATCTTCCAAGGATGCCCAACGTTATCCCTGGGAGGACTTTGATGTCGAGGGGCTCCGCCCACCAGCAATCCGTGTCGCGATGAACCGTGTGCTGGTCCTCACCCAGACCTGTGACTTGGCGAATCAGAAGGCATTGTTCATCAACGTCGCGGTCTTGCTCGATGCTCAGATGCTTGTCAACCAGGGTTTGCTCAAGAAGAACGACATCCGTGGGCCAATTCGGGCCGGGCGTGTCTTCGGCTGGTACTTCCTGCCCAGGTGCGACGACTTGGGCCTGCCTGAGATGATCGTGGATTTGAGGCAATTGCACACGGCGGAGCCCGACCTTCTCATGGCCCTTTGCGAGCGCGGCCAAGGCCGCGCCAGGCTCCTCTGCCCCTATCGGGAACACCTGGCCAAGCACTTCGCTGATACCTTCAGCCGCCTTGGGCTCCCTGAGCCCTATGAAACGGAATGAGCTCCGTGCGGGGGACCGGAAACAGGCACGTAGTTCGTTTTCCATGCGGGGAGAAGGTCGGAGTCAGACACCCGGACTTCCCGCACCGTTCCCGGACCCGGCGGAGCGCCTCCGGAAGCTCGATGGTGAGTTTCTCGCTCATTGGGTCGAGACTCCCGATCCCCGTGCCTTGCCAAACCAACCGGCAAAGTCCATCGCTCCATGGCCATTCCGCACACCTCCGATGTTACCACTCCGCCACTCCGCCGGTAGTTCGACTGGGCCGGTACCGTCCACCTCTACCAGGATCGTTTTTCATTCCTTCCCTGGGAGCCAGGTCGCGCTTCCGACACCATGAAAGAATCAAGGGTGCAAAACAGGTGAGGAACCGCTCTCACGCGTCCTCATCAACTGGCCGGCGCTGCCGGCGAACCAGCAGGCACTCGTGGGTTGTAGACAACATGATTCGCCTCAGATCGAGTGCTTTGTGATACGGACGAACAGGTATGGGTGGATGCAAACAGCCAGGGAACGTCATGAAAGCGAGATCCAGAAAAATCTGTTAACGAAGCGCAAGGTTTTGAGAGAAGGCAGGTGGTTCTCTCTTGGGAGCGATCGATGGTCGGCTCTGGCAGTTATTTGTGTCATCAATATCGGTACGCCACGGAACGAAACTGTGACCAGGTCGTCGTCTTCAAGCGACCTTGGGAATGATCGGCGTCGGTAGTCGAAAGGGCCTGGAAGGTATCAGCCAATTGATCGACCGTAACTGTTATTAAAAATTCCTGATTTGGTGAAATGAATATGCAAAATGTGTGTGGCAAGCTAAAGGAGTTCCTCCTGGTCCTGTCTTGCGTGAGGGAACAGGAGCGAAATCGAAACCTCTTCCATGACAATCGGTTGCGACTGACTCAACCGCATTGAGGCAATTTAAGGATCGCGTGACATGCTCACGCCCTCGAATCCATGTGTTCAAGCGGCAGACGATTCTTTCCTACGGTAGCGAGTCCCTATGGCCGGCGCGATGCCTTTGGAGAAAGGCGATGAAGGTCGCTGAAAGGTTGCGATGCTCGCCTCGCGCACAGCCTGGTAATGGGTGAGTGTTTAATCTCTAGGCCATTTATTTTTTGACCATACTCTTGCAAACGGCCGATCGGCTGGAGTCTAATCAGAAGTCAAATCCATTCTTCCAGTTTTCGGGTCGGCGAAGGATCGCTAATTGATTAGGAGATGTGGTTTTTCATCGCATCTTTGTGGCGCCCTCCAGGCAAGGGAGGCGGGTGTGCGAGCAAAAACAATCCATGCAAATAAGGAAGCGGCGAGGCGAGTGAATCGGCGGGCAGCACCGTTTTCATGAGGAAGAGTGATGCGTCGGGGGACCAAAGGAGCCGGCATTGTCCGGCAATCTTTGGTTTTCCCTTATGTGTGGAGCTCTTGAGTCGGCTGGGGAGAAGACCATGAATCCAACCAGCTTCGCGATGCGGCACCCGATCACGGTCCTGATGATGGTCGTAGCCCTGATCAGCGGAGGAGCGCTGTCCTACAGCCGGATGCGGGTAGACATCTTCCCCGCGCTGAACGTGCCGAAGATCTACGTGTTCCTCGATTACATCGGCATGAGCCCCGACCAGATGGAGGGGTTCATTGTCAATCAGCTCGAGCTGTACTTCCAGTACGTGGACGGCATTCAGGATATCAATACGCGGAACATCCAGCAGGTCGCCTTGACCGAGCTCTCGTTCTTCCCCGGCACCGATATGGGCCAGGCGATGGCCCAGGTGGTGGCGATGTCGGACCGGGCCATGTCGTGGATGCCCAAGGGCACCTTACCGCCGATGATCATGCGGATGGACGCGGGTAGCGTTCCGGTAGGTTACCTCGTGTTCGAGAGCGAGGTGACCTCGCTGGGTGCGATGGGCGACCTGGCGCAGAACATCATCCGGCCGCTGGTGCAGAAATACGTCCCCGGCACGGTCGCGATTTCGCCGTTCGGCCCCAACATGCGGTCGATCGTCGTCAGCGTCGATCCCCACAAGCTGCTCACCTACAACCTGAATCCCCAAGACGTCATTGACGCGCTGGCGCAGGGGAACACCATCATTCCGGCGGGGAACATCTATGTCAAGGATTCGATGCCGGTGGTGTCCAACAACGCGACGGTCGTGGACATCCAGCGCCTGGGGGACATCCCGGTCAAGATCGGACTGAACGTCTACCTTCGCGACGTCGCGAAAATCATGGACGATACGGACATCACTTATGGCTACGCGCTGGTCAACGGCAAGAAGTCGGTGTATTTGCCGATCATCAAGAAAGATACGGGATCGACACTGACCGTCGTGGCCGACATGCGCAAGTCGATGCAGATGTTCCGCGATGCGGTCCCCAAAGATGTATCGATCAACTTCGAGTTCGATGAGTCGCCGACGGTGGTGGCGGCGGTCGAGAGTGTGGCGACCGAGGGGATGATTGGTGCGGGCTTGACCGGGCTGATGATCCTGCTGTTCCTTCGCGACGTGAGGAGCGTGATCGTCGTCGTGTCGACCATTCCGCTGGCCCTGTTGGGGTCATTGGTGGGTCTGTGGGTGACAGGCAACACGATCAACATCATGTCGCTGGGCGGCATGGCACTAGCGATCGGCATCCTCGTCGATATGGCGACGGTGACCATCGAGAACGTGCATGTGCAAATGAGGAGCACGCCGATGATTGCCACGGCGGTGCTGCGCGGCAACTATGCCACGGCGGTGCCGATCCTGCTGGCACTGTTGTGCATCCTATCAGTATTCGTCCCGGCATTCATCATGAGCGATCCGTTACGGGCGCTGTTCATGCCGCTGACCCTCGCGGTCGGGTTCGCCATGATCTCGGCGTATCTGCTCTCCAGCACATTCGTGCCGATCCTGTGTGTGAGTCTGCTCAAGCACGAGGGTGTGCACGGCGAGGAAGGCGTCGGGGTGTTCGGCCGGCTGCTCCAGGCCTATGGCAAGGCGGTGGGTTGGTTCGTTCGCCTGCGATGGTGGGTCGTGCCTGGCTATGTCGTGGGGTGTGGCCTGATCCTGGGGGGGCTGGGGATGCAGGTCGGTACCGAGCTGTTCCCCCAGATCGATTCCGGGCAATTCGTCTTGCGGTTCCGGCCGCCGCCCGGCTCGAGCTTCGAGCTGGTCCGGCAGATGGCGGTGAAATGCCTCGAGCAGATCGAAAACGAGGCCAAGCCTGAGAACATCCAGATCACGATGGGTTACGTGGGGCAGGTTGCTCCGAACTTCGGCATCGACAACATGGTGCTGTTCATGCGTGGGCCTGACGACGGCCAGTTGCGCATCGCGCTGAAAGAGGACAGCGGGATCAAGCTTGACGCGTTTCGAGAGCGGCTCCGTGAGGTCCTGCCCAAGAACGTGATACCGTGGATGGCCAAGCGGCTGGAGCAAGGAGGATTGTCCAAGGCGGAAGCGGAGCGGCAAGCGAAGATGTCAACCTTCGGTTTCGAGCCGGGCGACATCGTCACCTCGGTCATGAGCTTCGGGTCTACGCCGATCGCAGTTCGCATTGTCGGCACCGACCTGAAGTTGGTTCGCGATCATGCCTCGAAGATATCGAGGAATATGAAAGCCATCCCGTACCTGCGCGACATCCAGTATGTGCAGACGCTCGATTACCCCAGCGTTGAGGTCACCATTGACCGCGAGAAGGCGGGGTTGAGCGATGCGACAGTCGCGGATGTGGCGCATGCGATGGTGATGGCGACTTCCTCGACCCGTTTCACCAACCTCAACTACTGGATCGATGTGAAAACCGGGTTCGACTACCTGGTTCAGCTTCAGATCCCCCCCCTGCGGATGGAGAAGCCGGAAGACCTCGAGACTTTGCCGCTCCAGTCGGTCAACCCCTTGGTCAACCTGTTGATCCGCGACGTGGCGACGGTTCGCAAGGGTTTGCGGCCCGGGGAGCTCGACCGCGACATGTCGCAGCGCTACCTGACCCTGATCGCCAACGTGGAAGGCGAGGACATGGGTCGGGCTTCGAGCCAGGTCGCTGGGGCGATCGAGGCCGCCGGGGAGCCGCCCCGCGGCGTGCGGGTGGAGCCCCTGGGCCAGCTCCCGCCGATGCGCGAGATGTTCAAGTCGCTGACGATCGGGTTGGGGGTCGCGGTGTTCGTGATCTTCGTGCTCTTGACGGCGTATTTCCAGTCGCCGCGGCTGGCGCTGATCGCCGTCGGCGCCGTGCCGGGGGTGCTCGCGGGGATCGCCACGATCCTCTACTTTACCAACACCTCGCTCAATATTGAGTCGTTCATGGGCTCGATCATGTCTCTGGGGGTCTCGGTGTCGAACTCGGTCATGCTGGTGACGTTCATCGACGAGCACTGGAAGAAGGGAGTACCCTCGATCCAGGCGGCCATCATTGGCGCCAGCGAGCGATTGCGACCGATCCTGATGACCGCCTGTGCGATGACGGTGGGCATGCTGCCGATGGCGATGGCGCTGGAGCGGGGGAGCCAGATGCAGGCCCCGCTGGGCCTGGCGGTGATCGGGGGGCTGGTGATGTCCACGTTTGCCACGCTGCTGGTGGTGCCGTCGATCTTCGCGGTGGTGATCGGCAATAAGGTGGCCAAGTCGCCGTCGATCTACCCGAACGACCCCGAGAGCTCGTATTACGACCCGAGCGAACACGCCCGCCGTGGCCATCCCGGCCAGGTAGTCGCGCACCTGGCCGTTCCGTCCGTGCTGCCCGATCCGCACGTCAACGGGAACGGTCTCGCGGCGGATGGCAACGGCTCGGTGGAGACCGGGGCTTTAGCCGACGAGTTTCCCCCGATCTCGGAAGAAACCAAGCTCCTGACATCGGGCGAGCGTGGTTCTGAGGGCCTTGATGCACCCGCCCTGGGAGCGGAGGACGACGATCTATTGTGACCTCGGAAAGACTTCAGCGGCGAGGGACGTGAGGCTTCCCTCTTCCGAGAGGTTGGTTGATGCGCCGACTCAGCGAATTCTTGATTTCCGAAGTCGTCCTGGCGGCTGCGAGTTTCGCGGGCGATGCTGGGTGCTACTGGGTTTGGGCCCCTTCGGGGCCAGGAATCGCAGCCTGGCCCGGTCGCGCCACGTGCGGGACCAGTGGCCGCAGCCCGAGCCGCTCGAAGAGTCGGCGGTCTTCGTGGGTGGCCGGGTTAGGCGTGGTCAGGAGCTTCTCGCCGTAGAAGATCGAATTGGCGCCGGCCAGGAAGCAGAGGGCCTGGAGTTCCGCACTCATGGACTCGCGGCCGGCCGAAAGCCGGACGAAGGAGGCTGGCATCAGGATGCGGGCGACGGCAATCGTCCGGACAAAGTCGAGCGGATCGATCGCCTCCTCAGTCGCCAGCGGCGTGCCTTCCACACGGACCAGCCGATTGATCGGGACGCTCTCGGGGTGCTCGGGCAGGTTGGCGAGCGTCCGGAGTAACTCGACCCGATCTTCCCGGCCCTCGCCCATTCCGAGGATCCCTCCGCAACAGACGCGGATCCCCGCCGCGCGTACGTGGTCGAGGGTATCCAGGCGGTCCTGGTAGGTCCGCGTGCTGATGATCTGGCCGTAATAGGACTCGGACGTGTCCAGGTTGTGGTTGTAATAGTCGAGCCCCGCGCTCTTGAGGCGCTCGGCCTGCGGACCGGTCAACATGCCGAGAGTGAGGCAGGTCTCCAGACCCAGAGACTTGACCTCGCCCACAAGCTCGGCTACCAGGTCGAGGTCTCGATCACGGGCGCACGCCAGGCTGCGCCCATGCAGAATCGCGTCGCACCGGCCGCCTGTGCCTTGATCGCCTCGGCGCGCACGGTCTCCTTCGTCATCAGGTTTTCCGACTTGACACTGGTTGTGAAATGGGCGTCTGCGGACAATAGGCGCAATCCTCGGGACAACCGCCCGTCTTGATCGAGAGCAATGTGGAGATCTGGACTTCGTTCGCGTCGAAGTAGGCGCGGTGGACCGTCTGGGCGCGAAAGAGGAGATCGTTGAACGGGAGATGGTAGAGAGACAGGACGTCGGACTGAGTCCAGTCGTGGCGGATTGCAGGGTGTCCCGGATCGTCCTGAGACATTTCGGCGTTGAAAACCATCGGAGTCCTCATCTACATTGACAGTCCGGATTCCGGATTCCGGATTCCAAATTCCAGAATGAATCATGCGTGGAATGCGAGCATGTGGAATCTGGATTCCCGATACTTGGAGTCGGATTGCGGCGCGGCGGCGGTACGAGCAATAGACGCATTTCTTGGGAGGAAGTCAACCCATGCCGGCCCTCCGCGATTTTGCCCGCGAGCAGCTTGCGCTGGTGTCGGAGAGATCGCTCACCCGCCGAGTCGTGGAGACGCAGCGGCTCGGTGGCACGCGGGTGCGCCGGGGGGGAAAGGACTACGTCTCGTTCAGTTGCAATGATTATCTCGGCTTGACGCATCATCCGAAAGTGATTGCCGCGGCCCGGGAGGCGCTCGAGCGCTATGGCACCGGCGCGGCCGCTTCTCGATTGGTCACCGGGAGCCATCCCGTCTATGCGGAACTCGAGCGACGGCTCGCCGAGATGAAGGGTACCGAGGCCGCGCTGGTCTTCAGTAGCGGTTACGTGGCGAATCTCGGAGCCATCCCAGCTCTGGTCGGCAAGGAGGATCTGGTCGTGATCGATCGCCTCTGTCACGCGTGCATGTGGGACGGTGCACGCCTGTCGGGCGCGACCGTGATGCGATACGATCATCATGACCTCGACCATTGCCGGGGGATCCTCGAGGCCCACCGCAGGGAGTTCGGGCAATGCCTGATCCTCACCGAGACCGTCTTCAGCATGGACGGGGACCGTGGGCCGATCGGCGAGCTGAGTGCGCTGCGCGCGCGTACGACGGTTGGCTCATGACGGACGATGCGCACGGACTGGGGATCTGCTCGGCAGAAGCTGCGGACGTGCAGATGGGGACGCTCTCCAAGGCGGTTGGAAGTTGTGGAGGGTATGTTTGCGGCACGGCCGAGTTGATCGCCTGGCTGGCGAACCGGGCGCGGAGCCTGCTGTTTTCCACGGGGTTGCCACCGGCGTCGGTCGCCGCCGCCCTGGCCGCGCTACGGATCATCCGGGATGATGAGGACCTGCGCGAAGCCGCTGGAAAACGCCAGACGGTTCACAGACGCACTCGGTCGTCAGCCGGCGGCCAGTCAGATCGTGCCTGTGATCGTCGGCGAGCCAGAGCGTGCACTGGCGGCTTCCGCGATGCTGCAAGAACATGGCCTACTCGCCGTCGCGATCCGTCCGCCTTCGGTCCCTAACGGCACAGCAAGGCTACGCTTCGCCTTCTCGGCGTTGCACGAGGCCGAACCCATCGATCGGGCCGCGGCTCTCTTGAAAGAACACGGCTATGCCTGAGCAACGGGTGTGAGCTTCATGCAACGACTCTTCATCACGGGCGTCGGAACGTGCGTCGGCAAGACGCTTGTCACCACGATCCTCTGCCACCAGCTCACCGCCGCAGGGCGGCGAGTTTCCGCTCTCAAGCCGGTGGTCTCGGGTTTCACAGCCAATGATCCCGACAGCGACCCGGCGCTGATCCTGAGGAGCCTGGGCCGATCGCCTTCTCCTGAGGCCATCGCGACCATCGCGCCGTGGCGGTTCTCAGTCCCGCTGTCGCCCCACCTGGCTGCGCGGAGAGAGAACCGATCGATCGAACTGGACGCGGTGGTCGCCTTCTGCCGAGAGAACGAAGCTGGCGATGTCGGCATTGTGGAAGGAGCGGGTGGTCTCATGTCGCCGATCAACTCGAGGAAGACCTGCCTCGACCTGATCGTGGTGCTCGGCTACCCGGTCATCCTCGTGACGGGGAGCTACCTCGGGGCGATCAGCCATACCCTGACGGCGCTTTACTCACTGCGAGCGAGCGGAGCCGTCGTGGGCGGCATCATTGTCTCGGAGTCTGCGAACAGTGCAGGTCTCGCCGAGACAGTCGAGAGTCTGGAGCCATTTGCCGGAAGCCGCGTCCCGTTGTTTGCTCTTCCCAGGCTACCCGGAGACCACGAAGCGAAATGGCGAGTGGCGCCGGTCCTGACCGGCCTTTGCGGGATCGACCATGACTGAACTCTGCCAGGATCCACCCAGACCCGAGTCGCAGCACCGTCCGGCCTGGTATGACGCGGGGCTCTCCCATGTCTGGCTGCCGTATTGCCAGATGAAGGTGGCGCCGCCGCCATTGCCGGTGGTGGGAACTGAGGGTTGCCGCATCATCCTGGCCGACGGTCGCGAGCTGATCGACGGCATCGCGTCGTGGTGGAGCGCCTGTCATGGTTATAACCATCCCGAGATCCGCGCGGCCGTGTCGCGGCAGCTCGCGGTCATGCCGCACGTGATGTTCGGCGGCCTGGCTCATGAACCAGCGTTCGTGCTGGCCAGTCGGCTCACCGCGATGGCCCCAACGGGGCTGACACGCGTCTTCTTCACGGATTCAGGGTCGATCGCCGTCGAGGTCGCGCTGAAGATTGCGCTCCAGTACTGGCTCAACATCGGCCGGCCGGAGAAGTGCCGTTTTCTCTGCTTCGCCGACGGGTATCACGGCGACACCTTCGGTGCAATGGCCGTCTCCGATCCCGAGCGGTCCATGCACAAGGCGTTTCGCCACTCATTGGCCCGGCACCACGTCGTCGAAGTCCCGACCGACACGGTCGGGCTCGAACAGCTCGGTACATTCCTCGCTCAGAATGCGAACGAACTGGCCGCGATGATCATCGAGCCGCTCGTTCAGGGTGCCGGTGGGATGCGATTCCATTCCGCCGAGATCCTCGCGGCGCTGCATGCGATGGCCGTCAAGCACGATGTGCTGTTCATCGCAGACGAGATCGCCACGGGGTTCTGGCGCACCGGTCATCAGTTTGCCTGTGACGCGGCCGGGATCCGTCCCGACCTGCTCTGCCTGGGGAAGGCGCTCACCGGCGGAACGCTCCCGATGGGCGCAACTCTGGCCCGGGAGGAGGTGTTCGCGGTATTCTTGAGCGACGACTGGGATGCGGCCTTGATGCACGGGCCCACCTTCATGGCCAACCCGCTGGCGTGCGCGGCGGCCAATGCCTCGCTCGACCTCTTCGAGCGGGAGCCGAGAGAGGCGCAGGTACGGGCGATACAAACGGACCTCAAGGCCGGACTGGAGCCGTGCCGTGCGCTTCCCGGGGTCCTCGACGTGCGCGTACGAGGGGCGATCGGTGTCGTGCAACTTGCCCCGGATGTGGACGTTTACGCCCTGCGGCCCCGGTTCGTCGATCAAGGTGTCTGGGTCCGGCCCTTCAAGGATGTCGTTTACTTGATGCCACCGCTGGTGATCGGTTCCGAGGAGTTGGAGACACTGACCCGGGCCGTCCGGGTCGTCCTGGGTATGTCGATCTGATCGGTGTTCCGTTGATCAATATTTTTCATGTTAATCATTAGGGAGACGCCATGGTGACGTTGACTCGATCCAGTGTTGCGATCCTTCTGACGAGCTTTTTCGTTGTGGCGGTCGCACTCGGAGACCCGCCCGCAAGACCGCCCGATGGGCATGTGACGGCGACCGTCGAGACGACCCTGACCACCGGAGACGATCATATCCGCCAGTTCGCATTTGACGGTGATGAATCGACATGCTTTGTCTCCAAACAGAACCCCGGTAAGTCGGACCATTTCACGCTCGTGTTCGATGAGCCGGTTGCTGTGAAGTCGGTCGCGGTGGTCACTGGCCGTCCTGACGGGAGCGACCGGCTGGAGGCAGGCACGCTTGAGGTCTCGTCGGACGGCCAGGGGTTTCCTGATGTGGCCAAGTTCGACGACGGCCGGTCACTCATCGAGCCCGGAGGGGCGCGGCTCCGTGCGATCCGCATCAGGCCCGGCGCCGATTCGACCCATCCGCTGGCGATCCGCGAGTTATCCGTTGTCTCGGAGCCCCCGGTGACCATCTTCCGATACCCCGTCGAAATCACGGTGGATGCCAGCGACGCACCGGAAATGAAGGAGTGGGTGGAGAAAACCGCGCGGATCTGCGAGCACGCCTATCCGATGATCAACGAGGAGCTGAAGAGCGACGGTTTCAAGCCGCCTCACCAGGTGAAGATGACCTTGAAGAAAAGCTATCGCGGCGTTGCGGCCACCAGTGGAGACCGGATTACCGGCTCGGTCTCGTACTTCCAGCGCCATCGGGACGACATCGGCGCGATGGTCCACGAGACCGTCCACGTCGTTCAACATTACCGGGGGCGCGGGAACCCGGGATGGCTGGTCGAGGGGGTTAGCGATTACATCCGGTTCTTCAAGTTCGAGCCGGGCAAGCTGGGACGGATCAACCCCGAGCGCGCCCGATACGATGGAAGCTACCGCGTGACGGCCGCATTCCTGGCCTATCTTACCGAGAAATACGACAAGCAGATCGTCCGCAAGCTCAACCAGATGATGCGAGAGGGTCATTACAGAGAGGAGATCTTCAAAGAGCTGACCGGCAAGACGGTGCAGGAACTCGGTGAGGAATGGCGGGCAACTCTGCGACGTTGACCCTATCGATCCTCCAAGGGGTACGGGGACTGACTCTCTGCTCGCTCTACAGCCGCCAGGCAACGCCCCAGCGGGGATGCGCGCGATGCCAGCGGAGGTCGTCCTTGTGGTGGAAGTAGTAGGTGCCCAGAAGCCGCATGACGACGACGGCCGTCCAGTGGACCACGATCCAGGACGCGAGAGAGAGCGGCAGATAGAGCCAGAAGAGGTACGCGCGGATCAGGACAACCAATCCGAAGATCCCGAGCGCGAGCATGACGGCCACTCCAATGAAGACACTGAGAGCCCAGAACGAAGGCCCCAGCCGAAAGAGGCCCATGAGGACCGCCCACGGTTTAGGGGCCATATGGTCGTCATGCAGGAAACTCATCATCAAGGCCGCCAGGATGTAGGGGACTCCGGCCACGCCCAGCATCACCACGATCCACGGACTGGCGGACTCGCCGTTCCTCAAGAAGACGTAACAACAGGCGGGTAGCAGACCGACTCCCAGCCCCAGGGCGAACCAGACGAACCACGGGCTCAGCCCGTTGAAGAAGCCGTCGAAATTGCGCTGGGGTGAATGCGGCGGGGTCGTCTCGCCCATCGCGCTGGAGACCAGGACGCGGCCCAGATACTGGAGTGCGTAAGAAAAAACGAACGGGCTGAGGATCACGACCGGCGTTCCCGTGATCATCATGAAGAGCTGGCCGAGGAGCCCGCCGCCCATGGAGCCGGCATCCTGCATGAGCTGGATGCAATACTCTGGCACGAGCCCGTAGAAGGACCACGAGATCAAGGCCAGGGCCCCGATCACACCCAGACTCTCCGCCCCGCGAAGCGGATAGAGGAAGCTGACGAACCACGATTTCTCGGGGCGGCTCAGGGGAGGGAGGAATCCGTCGGGCATCGGTCCTCGGTTCCGGGGTGGTCCCGGAGCATCGCCAAGCGGTCGCTTCCGCGTCGGCTTCGGACCGTCTGGCCGAGGGGCGACCTCCGAGACATTGGGCGTCAGACCATAGCCACCGGCCATCGGCTCGTCCGCGTCGTAACGCCGCGGTCGCGAGGCTTCAGGGGGAGGATCCATGGGCATTTCCAGCCGGCCCCCACACCGGGGGCACCGGCCCACCCGCCCAGGCCTGGCGCCCGGAGCCCTCACCCGCATCCCACATCCACAGACCAAGACCGGTACGTCCATCGAATCTCCTGGCACGCCGCCGTCACGGCCAACCCACGCGGAACGTCCCACGTTCAACGACAATTGTAAATGACCAGGACAAGGCGGTCAATGACCATGAGTGAGAGCGTCATACACGGATGAGTTCGGAAGGGCGGCGTGTTGTCGAGAGAGCTCGAGTTGTATGGCTTTCGCAGGAGTGGACATCGCCCGCCGATCCAGCACTTCCAGCTATTCGTCCGATTGCCGACTTTGATCACGGCAAGGATCGCGATGGCGATCACGATCGTTCGTAGCCGGAAGCGTAGGAACTTCATCGCGAGGATTCCCTATCCGTCCGTACTCGCAGCCGGCTCGGCCAAGCGGCGAACGTCGCCCTGGCGCCGGGTGAGGCCGACGCGGTCGAGGTATTCACCGATGGGGACAGCGTAGCGGCGGGTGGTGCCGAGGAGGTCGCGAAGCTCAGCCATGCTCAGGGATGAGCCATCGGCGAGCCGTTCGCGGACGCGGCGGCGGAGTTCGAGGTCAACATCGGCGTCGAGGAAGAGCGATGAGCTGATCTCGGTGATCCGTTGCTCGTCGCGAAGCAGCGCGAGCAAATCGGGGACTGCCGAGCTGCGAGGTCCTGCGGAGGCGGTGAGTTCGGCGACGTCGGGGGGACTCATCCCACCGGATCGGAGCGCTTCAGCCAGCTCTTGCTTGAGCCGACGCTCGGCCTGACTCAGACGGGGTTCGTGTCCCGCGAGCGCCACGGTGCGCGCGTCGGCGATGACCTTCCCCTGATGTTTCAGACGGTCGAGGATGCCCGCGACCAGGGCGTCGCTGGCCAGGTCGGGGAGCGATGCCGCGACGTGGACCCGGGGGATCGCCGACTGTCGAGGGTGGGCCGCATGCAGCCGGCCCAGCGCGCGCAGCATCCGGTCCTCGAGGTCGGCCGCGAAATCGCTCAGCACGCGCACACTGCGGCGCGGTCCGAGAGGGAGCTCGACGAGTGCGCCGGAGTTGGCTAGCTCCGTGAGGCCGGCTTCGACCTGGTCGGCGGCTAGCCCCGTGAGGGCGGAGAGACGGCCCTCGGTCCAAGGCGCCAGTCCGAGGAACGTCAGGGCGGCACTGAGGCGGTTGAGCGGGTCACTCGAATCCAATCGCCTGAGGCGGTCGAGCGCCGGGTGATCGCGACGGCGGTAGCGACGCGAGACTGGCTGGACGACGCGCCCACCACCGAGCGTGGCCGGTGGGCTCTCCTGACGGAGTACGAACGGCTCTCCGTGGACCGCAACAATCGGCTCGGCCAAGAAAAGCTGAGCGAGCTGCGGCCGGTCCGGGCTGGTTTCGTCCGGCTCCAGGAGCGAGAGGACCACGGGGACCTCGGCAGTACCCAGGTGAAGCTTGTACCGGCCTCGGTGGCGCAGGCGGTGGACGGCCTCGGCTGATGCGACGAGCTCGACGGAGAGGATCCGAGTCGGTTCGAGGCAGCCCGGGGCGGCCAACTCCTGGCCCCGACGGATCTGGGTGTGATGGACCCCGGCCAGATTGATGGCGGCACGTGAACCGCGGCCGATCCGGTCAACCGGTCGATCGTGGCGATGCAGACCCCGAACTCGAACCGACTCGCGCCGCCGGAAGCCATTCGAGCTCGTCCCCGACCGCGACACTCCCCGAAGCGACGGTACCCGTCACCACGGTCCCGTGTCCGGCCACCGTGAAGGAGCGGTCGATCGCCATTCGGAAGATCCCAGTGTCATATCCGGGTTCGACGGTGTCGCAGAGGGTCTCCAACTTCTGCTTCAGCAGGTCGATTCCGAGACCTGTCGTCGCGGATGTCCGCACAATCGCTGCGCCCTCCAGGAAAGTCCCCTGGACCAGCGAGCGAACCTCGTCCTCGACCATGTCGATCCAGACCGGATCGGCCAGGTCGCACTTCGTCAGGACCACGAGCCCGCCCGAAAGACGCAGGAGCCGGAGGATTTCCAGGTGCTCCCGGGTCTGGGGCATCACCGAGTCGTCGGCCGCGACGACCAGCATCGCGAGATCCAGCCCCGAGGCGCCCGCCAGCATGTTCCGGATGAACCGCTCGTGCCCGGGCACGTCCACGAGCGCGAGTCGGTAGTCACCCAGTTGCAGGGAGGCAAAGCCCAGGTCGATCGTGATGCCGCGCTGCTTTTCTTCGGGGAGCCGATCGGTGTCCACGCCCGTGAGCGCGCGGATCAGCGCCGTCTTGCCGTGGTCGATATGACCCGCCGTGCCCAGCACGAAATCGCGGATTCGTTTACTCATCGCATGGCGATCCGGCCGGAAGGTTTCGGCCGAGCCTACTTGCCGGCCGGAGCGTGTCGTTGGGCCGCGGCGTCCTTTTCCCTGGCTTCCCTTATGGCCTTCTCGCGCTTCTCCCGATATTCCTCCCGCTGCTTGTGGAAGATCTCCATGAGATCGTCCTTCGCGCCGGGCTGGGTGAGATCCTGCCCTTTCTTGGTCACGGCGATGAAGCCGACGATCATCTCGTCAGTGGTCGCCTCACCCCACTTGACCAGCTTCGGAGGTTTATTCGGATTATGCGGGTTGGATGCGGAATTGTCATAGTGGGCGACGACGTTCAATACGGAGCCCTTGGGGAGGTCCAGTGGCTTCTGAAAAAAGTAGGAATACTGCCAGTCGAAGTCCCAGTCGTCGATCTTGATCAGTTCCTGCTCGCGGCCGTCGGGGAACGTGATCGACATGGCGATGTCGCGCCCCAGGAGATGCATGTGGGGCGTCACCGCATGGGCGACGAGGTCGATCGGGATCGGCCAAGCGGCCTTGACCTCGACGTTGGAGTTTCCAGGCGGGAGCTCGAGCCCGAGGTTGGCCGCGGCGGCCCAGTGCAGGGTCTGCCGGATCGGTTTGCGAGCGAAGTGGATACCGATTCGGGTGCGGTCGGTCTCGGGCTTGCCGCTGGGATGATAATGGACCTGGACGATGATGTCGGAGCCGCGAGGGAGCGACCGGCCGATGCCTTCGGGCAACGGGCTGGGCTGGATGCCGGGTGCCCAGCCGCCGAGGTCACCGTTGATGGGCTCACCCGGGCCGCTGAAGCAGGAGTAGCCGGGGCCGGGGTCGGCCGCATCCCGCTCACGAGCCTTGCCCGAGATGTCCACGTAAGCCAGGAGGTGATGGACGACGCGACGATTGCCAGGCCGGTACTCGATCGCGGTGACGTACTGATCTTTCTCCAGCTTGGTCGGTATCACGAAGCATCGGTAAATGTCGTCGCCCGCGGCGGGGATCGCGAAATCCGCCCCGATATCCACGATCAGGTCGGGCGGGCCGAGCTGCCAGTCGTCGGCGAACCGGGGCGGCGGCGGGAGGTCGCGGGGATCGCCTTCCGGAGCACGGCCTCGGACCAGGCGATGATAGTGGAGATCTCCTTTTCCGAGAGAATCCGCTCGTCCTTGAACTTGACGCCGACATGCGGCGACGCCTTCCAGGGGGGCATCAGGCGATCCTCGATGACGGTCACGATGTCCGTCGCTCGCTTCCGGGCCTGCTCGTACGTTTCGAAGGAAAAGGGCCCGACCTGGCCACGGCGATGGCATTCCTGACAGTTCTTCTGCAAGACCGGGGCGACATCCTTGGAATACGTCGGATGAGCCGCGACCTCGGGCGCTTCGGGGATCGGGCAGCCGACGGCAGCAACATGCGGCACCGCCACCGCTTTCCCGTCCAGGACTGCCGCGATCGCATCCCTCAGCTCGCTGCCGCCCGGCGCCGCGTTTCGCACGCGGCGGTCAACGTACTGGTCGTCAATCCGTCCGTGGTAACGGACCAACCCCTTGTCGTCCATGACGAACGCCTCGGGGGTCATGGTCGCACCGATCTTGCGAGCAAACGAGCCGTGACGGTCGCGAGCGATCCGGAGTTTCAGCCGGAAGTCTTGCGCGTGGGTCCGAACTTCGGAATTGCTCAGGTCTGGGTCGACGCAGATCCCAATCCATTCCACCGACCGCTTTCCGAACTTGGTCATCAGCTCATCGAGGGTGGGGCTGTAGGCGTTGGAGATCGGGCATTCGGTGGAGTAGAAGACGACCACAGTGGCCCCGCCTGCCGGCGCTGCCAGTTGGATTCGCTCGTGGTCCAGACCTCGTAGGGTCGTATCCTTCAGCCCCGACGGTGATCCGCCTCGCGCGGACCCGCTCAATCCGATCAGAGAGAGCAGGCAGCCCGCGAAAACAAGGCCGCGAGCGATCGTGACAATGACGGTCTTCACTGGCATGATGTTGGATCCTTCGTTCATTCGACCGATCTGCGTCGATGTTCGTGCTTGCATCGAACCACGGTGTCCCGAACCGGGTTCGATGCGAGCGAGGACGCGGCCCTAGGATTTTGGGCCTTCCTCCCCGGCAACGCGAATCCGAGCGCAAAGTCGGATGCGCGAGGAGCTCCATCTAGATCCATCTTAGCACGAGTCGGTTGGTCACGGCCAGACCGACAGCAGGCCGGTGGGGCCGGCCGACATGAGGAATCCCCGCAAGATGTTGAGGGAATTGGGCGACTGTCGGGTCGCCTCTTTCCCGTGGAGAGAGGTGAGGAAGCTCTGGCCGCCCCGTTCATCCTCTCCGGCTTCTCAACCGATCGCGGCGGAGGATACGGCGTCGGGCGCGCCGAAGACCTTCAGGTCGCGGGGAACGACGAAGATGTCATCGCCGGGCTGCAAGTCGAGTTCGGCGCGGCGCTCGCGGGAGACCTGTGCGTGGACCTGCGTGCCGTCCTGAAGTAGGAGCTCGAGGCGCACGAGGCCACCCAGCGGGACCACTTGCCTGACCCGGCCGGGCCAGGAGTGATGTCCGTTGATCTGGCGGGTCACGTCGATGTCATGGGGACGGACATAGACCGTCACCGGGCCGTCGGGGCCGGTGTGGCCCATCAGTGTCGGTGCGAGCACTCCATCTCCCAGGATGGCCACGCCGTCGAGCCTCCGGCCTCGCAACACATTGACCGAGCCCAGGAACTCGGCGACAAACGGCGTCACGGGGTGCTCGTACAATTGCTGTGGCGGGCCCATCTGCTCGACGCGGCCCTTGTTCAGGACGATGACCTGTCCGGCGACCTCGAACGCCTCCTGCTGGTCGTGCGTGACGAACAGGCTTGTGACGTGCACCTCATCGTGCAGCCGGCGCAACCAGGTACGCAGCTCGTCGCGGACCCGCGCATCAAGGGCACCGAACGGCTCGTCGAGGAGCAGGACGCGGGGCCGCGGCGCCGGCGCTCGAGCCAGGGCCACCCGCTGCCGCTGGCCGCCCGAGAGCTGCGACGGATACCGTTCGGCGTAGCCCGTCATCTGAATCAGCTCGAGCAGTTCGCCGACCCGCGCGGATCTCGGCCCGAGGGAGCTTCTGGACCTCCAGTCCGAAGGCGATGTTCCGGCGGACGGTCATGTGGCGGAACAGGGCATAATGCTGGAATACGAAGCCGACACCTCGGCGCTGAACGGGCAAGTCGGTCGCATCTTCGCCCGTCAACTCCACCGTTCCGGAATCGGCCGCCTCCAGGCCGGCGATGATCCGGAGCAAGGTGCTCTTGCCCGAGCCGGAGGGACCGAGCAGGGCCACGAGTTCTCGGGCCGGGACCGCGAACGTCACATGGTCAACGGCCTGAAATGAACCGAACCGCTTCGCGAGATTCTCAACACGTATAGCCATGGCGGCGACCTCCTCGATCGACCGGCCCGCCGCTGGACGGCTGCGGACCACGCGACGTGTCAGTGCGATCCACATTCCCGAGGCGTGTGGCCGGGGAACTAAACAGGAAGTAGATATAATAGAGGCAAATGCCGATCATTTCAGGCCTCCCTCGCGGATCGCCAGCCGCACGCGAATCCGATCCATGCCCACCAGCAACGCGAATGAGACACTCGCCAAGATCAGGCTGGCGGCGTAGGCCCCTTCCGTCTGGAAACTCTCGATCCCGTCGTGAATGTACAGGGTGGCCGTTTGGGTATGCCCGATCAGGTTGCCCGAGACGACGAGCAAAGCTCCGAACTCGCCGAGCGAGCGGGCAACCGTCAGCGTCACGCCGTAGGCCAGTCCCCATCGGATCAAGGGCAGGGTCACGCGCCAGAAGGTTTGCAAGCGTCCTGCCCCCAGGGTGTAAGCCGCCTCGACCTGGTCGGTGCCGAACTCGCGGAGCACGGGCACGACCTCGCGGACCACGAAGGGGAGGGTCACGAACATGGTGGCGAGAATCATGCCCGGCACCGCATAGATCACCCGGTAGCCCGCGGCTTCGATGCTGTGCCCCAGCCAACCCTCCGGCCCGTAGAGGATGACCAGCATCAGTCCGGCGACCACCGGCGAGACGGCGAAGGGGAGATCGACCAGTCCATCGGCCAGGGAGCGACCCCAGAACCGTTGTCGCACCAGGACCAGGGCCAGCGCCACCCCGAAGATCGTGTTCAAGACGGTGGCCACGGCCGTGATCCCCAGCGTCAGACCGAAGGCGCGCTGGATCTCGGGGGTGGCCAGCACCAGGGCGAACGGCCGCCAGCCCCCGGCCAGCACCTGACGGGCCAGCGCCACGGCCGGCACCAGGATCAACAGGGCGAACGAGCCCAGGACGAAGGTGTTGAGCAACCAGCGGCCCAGCGGCAGGCTCCGACGACGCGCAGAGTATCGCGGTGTGGTGACACGGGCGACCGGCCCCAAGACTTTAGTGGCCATCGACGCCTCCTTGTCGGCGCTGGAGCAGGTTCAGGACGATCAGGATCGCCAGGGAGCAGGCCAGCAGGACGACGGACACCACCATCGCCCCGTGACGATTCCCTCCCTCGATCTCGCCGAAGATGTACAACGGGGCCGTCTTGGTCTCCATCGGCCGGTTGCCGGCGACCAGCACGACGCTGCCAAACTCGCCCAGAGCGCGGCTGAACGCCAGGGCCGAGCCGGTCAGGATCGCGGGTCGCAGGGCCGGCAGGGTCACGCGTCGGAAGATCGTCCGCGGTCCGGCCCCGAGCGTCGACGCGGCCTCCTCCTCGGCCTTGTCGAGTTCCAGGAGTACCGGCTGGACGCTCCGGATGACGAACGGATAGGTGACTAGCAACAGCGCGAGGATGATCCCCGGCTGGTGGTAGACGACTCCCCAGCCGAACCGGCCGAGGATCGTCCCGACCACGCTGGCCGGACCATAGAGCACGACGAGCATCACGCCGGTGACGATGGTCGGCACGGCGAACGGGAGGTCGATCAGGGCGTTGACCAGCCCCTTGCCGGGGAAGTCGTTGCGCACCAGGACCCAGGCCGTGGCTGTGCCGAGGACTGCATCGATCACCACCATGATCAGGGCCGTGCTGAACGTGAGCTTCAGAGCATGCCAGGCGAAAGGATCGCTCAGGGCCGACCAGACGGCGGCGAGTCCTGGCCGGGCGGCGTCGAGGCCGATCGCGGCCATCGGGAGCACGACCATCACGCCGAGGTAGGACAGAGTGGCCCCGCGGAGCAGCAGGTCGCGCGGGCTCGTCGCGGTCGCGGTCTGAGACATCGCGTCACCTCCCCTTGGCCTGCGAAGTGAAGATCGATGTCCAGGTTCCCGCGGGTCCGTAGACCTCGTCCTGTACCGCGTTCCAGCCGCCGAGGTCGGCCATGGTGAAGAGTCCCGAGGGCATCGGCGGCTTGTCGGAGGTACCCGTCAAGGCCGACTCAGGGCTTACCGGGCGGAAGCCGTACTCGGCCAGGATGCGCTGTCCATCGGCGGAACGGATGAACGCCAGGAACGCCTTGGCCAGGTCCCGATTGCCGTGCCGAGTGACGGAGGACTCGACGATCGCCACCGGGCTCTCGATCAGGAGCGTAGCCGGCGGGACCACGTAAGGAATCTCCTGGCCCGCCTTTCGCCGCAGAAGCAATTCGTTCTCGTAAGTGACGAGGGCATCGCCTGTGCCACGTTCGAAGTTGGCCACGCTCTGGCGGCCGGAGGGATCCATGTTGACGACGTTCGCCTGGATCCGAGACATCAGGTCGCGGACGGCGACGCGGTCGGGTTGTCCGCCTCGGGCGCGCTTCGACTCCAGCAGAGCGGCTCCGTAGATTGCGTTGATGTTCCAGCGGGCGCCGCCGGAAGTCTTCGGGTCAGGGTAGAGCACCCCTACGCCGGGCCTGGCCAGATCGGCCCAGTCCCGGATCCCCTTGGGATTCCCTGGCCGGTAACCGATAACGACGAGGCTGTGAGTGATGATCCCTTTATCAGGCCCATCATCCCAGTCAGGCTTGACCCGTCCGGCCTCGACAAGCTGTTGCATGTCTCCTGTATGAGATAGGACCGCAATATCTGCATCGAACCCCGCGACGATCGAACGGGCCTGAGCCCCGGACGCATTATACGATTCCTCAAACTGTAGCTTACGGCCGGTCTTGCGTTGCCAATCGGCGGCAAATGCGGGCAGGAGGCCGTCGTGGAGAACCTCCTTGACCACGGAATAAGCTCCCAGCTTCAAGGTATCAGCATTCGTATCGGTCCCCGGGTCGCAACCGGCGGTGAGGGCACACAAGGCCACGGCCGGTACCCCGAGGATGATCGACGCAATCCGACTCATTCTCAATTCCTTTCCCCGATCGAAAGGGCCGGCGCGGCGCCGGCAAGGATCCTCGTCACTTTAACAGGATCGGCTCGAGCTGATTGCTCTCGGCACGAACCGTGATGACCAGGCCGGAGCTGTCCTCGTCGCTGTACTTGGAAGGAAAAGGCGGTTTCTTCCTGGATCTCGGATTTCCCTGTTGAATCTGGGGCGCCTCGACGCGGACTTTGTAATCTCCCGCCGGCGCCCCCTCCCCGGATCCCCCTGTGACGAGGGCAAACGTTCCGTCCGGGCCGATGGCGCTGCTGGGTGTCAGTGGAAGGTCGCCTACCGGTACAAACGAGATCCATCCCCCGCTCAACGGCTGGCCATCCGCCAGCAGGACCTTGCCCTTGACTTCATAGACCTGTAGGACCGGTAGCGTGTCCGAGTTGTGACAGCCAGCCAGCCCTGCTCCGAAGGCCACGACCAGGCCACTCATCCATCTAATGCCAAGCCGTCTTCGAACCCCACATCCCCTGCCAGACACAATCATCTCAGATTCTCCTCGGAGACTGATGAGCAATCAGAATGAGGGTCGGAGATGCGCCGACCCAGGAATCTCGTGACGTTGGAGGCCATCCCGGTAAACCGGCCCGAGGTCGTCAACCTCGGGCCGGAAGATGGAGAGTGACGCGCCTCAATACTGGTCGGAAGAGATCGTCTCGCCGCCCGAGAGGGTGAGGAGCGACCGGAACGCGACCAGATTGATGCTGTCCTTGATGAAGTGGACGGAACCGTCGCCGAAGAGGGCGTTAACGCCTCCCGGGTGGAACGAATAGGGCTCCTCGTTGGGACCGGCCTGGTTCCCGGCGGTTGCGGTGGTCGTGGGCCAGGGCGTTCCCTCGTTCGTCGGGAACCCCTTGTTGTTGGGCTGGCCGGAGGTGCCAAAGGCGCACCCGGGGTCGGCCCACCTCCAGTAGCGGTGCCGGGCCGTCGGCCCACCCGCGGGCCCTTGTCCCCGAACGATGGAATACTGACCTTCGAAGAATTGGCTGACGAACCGCTCGTCGCGGCCGGCGCACTCGATGATCGCGATCGTATTGCTCAACCCGTCGGTGTCCTCGCTGATCAGAGTCTTGCCGTCCTTCAGGAGCCCCTTGGCCGCCAGATTCTTGTTACGGTAGGGAACGATCGGCGTGGCGCCGACGCCGCCGGTGGACAGGATCCCTCCCACCGAATTGATGTCGGTGTAGACGGACGGTGCGTAATCCATGTACCCGTAGCCGGTCGACTGGGTCGCCTCGAAAGGCGAGGCGTTGGGATCGGCTGACGCGGTGTCGCGGGTGTTCACGCGAGGGGTTGACGGGCAGATGAAGAGATTCACCGCTGGCGATGATCCCGTGAAGTTGCCGCCGCTGGCGTCGTTGTACTCATAGGAGAAATTCAAGGCGTTGTAGAGTACTCCCCCTTCCACGTAGCTGAGCACTCGGGCCTGGACACTGAAGCCGGTGTCCGGGAACATCACGGATGGCGGCGATGTCGTCAGATTGATCGACTTGCAGGCTGGAGGGAACGCCCCGTTGCTATTTTCATAGTTATGCAGCGCCAGGCCCATCTGCTTGAGATTGTTGGTGCACTGCGCCCGCCGGGCGGCCTCACGTGCCGACTGCACGGCGGGCAAGAGTAGCGCGATCAAGACCGCGATGATCGCGATGACCACCAGAAGCTCGATCAGCGTGAAGCCGGATCTTTCCGGCGGAATCCTCGTCGAACCCATGCTTAGTGTCCTTTCAATTCGGTAAATACTCATCAGAGAATTTGTTCACCCAAGTGAGAATTGCTTCTGGCCGCACTCGGCAATCCGACACGACAGACGGCCGCAACCCAAGCCTGGACAGGCGGTAGGGCAGCCCGTAAGTCGCAACGGATTCGAGGCGAGCTCAGCGCGCAGATCTCCCGTACTGCGTCGTCAAAGATGCGGTGTTGGATTCCTCTCCAACTCCACACGAGCCAGGGCGGGGATGCTCCGTGCCCCATCGGATGGGGTCTGCTCCTGGACCGAGGCGGGCGTCTCAGCCCGCGGACGAAATCACCCCTAGTGCACTTGGCGTGCCGGCTCCCGAATGCCGCCGCATCGCAACAAATACAGCCCTCCCAGCCCGTCTCATCGGCACTGATGAGCGCGAACCGTGATATTTGCTCGGATGCCCGTGATATTTGCTCGAATAAACCGTGGTATTTGACGGTTGCGCGAACGATCACTCCGACTGTGGCCGGCATCGCCCCTGGGGCAGTCCAGCCTTGTCTCCCCACGTACGATCAATTGGCTCACCGGTAGCCAGAGTCCGAGGAAACCGGATCTCAGCATCGGAAAATCTCCGCTCCGACCGGTTCCCGCGGATGACAGGCGTATCCTCCCACGAGGTTTGTGAACGGTCGTACCGCGGCGAGGGCCAGCATGCCCAGCACGCCCACGACGAGCACGATCAGCAGAATTGGGTATAAGTAGAGAGCAAGGCCGACTTGAGCGAGTCAACTCAACGGGGAAGTAGCCGACCCCGGGATGTCCGTCGTTCTGGACACCTTCGTGGCTCCTCGTGACGGCCTCGAACGTAGTTCAGTGATCATGGACGTATCCTCTGTGTGTCTTTGCGAAGAATAGAGACGCTTCATTCGACCCCGGTGGGCCCGTTGCCTCGTGCTCACACGGCCCGAGACGAACGAGCTTGGGATTCTAATAATCGTATGTGTGGATCTGCCGATGCGCTCGTTCCAGGCCTGTGAAGCCGACGAGGGCGAAGGTACGTGTCGAGAATTCGACCGAACTGGTGCCCGTGGTGAGTACGGCTAATAGAGTCCGTCACACCCATGCGATTGAGTCGGGTCGCCTGGTCGATCGAGTAGCCCTCGGACACGACTAGGACACAGACCCGATGCGACAGGATCGACGTCGCCCAGAGGAGTCGGTCCAACTCCTCGTAACGTCCGCCGCGCATTCAGTGCATGACGATCAGCCGAGGGCGAGCCGTCCCCAAGAGCGTACAAGCCTCGTCGATCGAATCGACCAAGGTCATCTGGCTCGCATCGAGTTCCTGGACTTGGAGTTGCCATCGGCGAAGCTGGAGAAACCGATTGTCCGATGCGATCGTCAGGAAGTTGCGAGCGACCATACCCTTCGACTCCTTGAGAAGCGGCTGTGCATCCCTGAATCGTGTGCGAGGCGGCGATAGGACTTTCATGCGACGGCAACTCCGAGAGGACGGACCATTCGAGACTTCTGTGACCTTCTTCGCCCTTGACGAATCGCTGACCTCACGATTTCGGGCGGCCTACACTAGCATCTGTCATGCCAGGATCTCTTTCGCGACATTCCCGGCCACGTCGGTCAGGCGGAAGTCCCGCCCGGCGTAGCGGTAGGTCAGCTTCTCGTGATCCAGACCCATCAAGGCCAGCAGGGTGGCGTGGAGGTCCATGGTGTGCATCTGGCCTTCGACCGCGTGGAGGCCGTACTCGTCGGTGTTGCCGTACGAGAAACCCGTCTTCACGCCCGCGCCAGCCAACCACATGGAATAACCCGTGATATTATGGTCGCGGCCATCGACGCCCTGGGCCGTCGGCATCCGGCCGAATTCGCTGCCGAAAAGGACCAATGTCTCTTCGAGCAGCCCCCGTTGCGCCAGGTCAGCCAGGAGAGCCGCAGCAGGCTGGTCAACGGCGGCAGAGTTGCGGATCAGTCCCTGGTGGAGATTCGTGTGATGGTCCCAGCCGGGCTGGGAGATCTCGACGAATCGCACTCCCGCTTCGCTCAGGCGACGGGCCATCAGGCACTGGCGGGCGAAGCTGCCGGACGGTCCGGGTTTGACGCCGTACCCGTCGAGCACGGCCTGCGGCTCGCGAGAGATGTCCAGAAGCTCCGGCACTTTGCCCTGCATCGTGAACGCCAGCTCGTATGATTGGATCACGCCGTCGAGCTGATCCGGCGCGCCGGGTGTCGCGGCCAGGTCTCGATTCATCGACTGGATCAGATCGATTTGCTTGCGTTGCAGCGACCGGGCCGTGTGGGAGGTGAGATTCGGCATGAACCCGCTGTCGTTGATCCGGGTTCCCTGGAAATGGGCCGGGAGGAATGCGCTGCCGAAATTCGCCGCCCCGCCGAAGTTGGGTGGCGGGTTGATGGTCACGTATCCGGGGATGTCCTGGTTCTCGGTGCCGAGCCCATACAGAAGCCAGGAGCCAAGCGACGGCCGGGTGAGCGAGGCGATCGACGCGCCCGTGTGAAGCTGCATCACGGCCTCGGGGTGGGCGGGGGTGTCTGTGTGCAGTCCGCGGATGAAGCAGAGCTGATCCACATGCCAGGCCAGGTACGGGAAAAGCTCGGAGACCCACGTGCCAGACTGACCATGCTGCCGGAACCGGAACTTCGAACCGGTCAGGACCCCTCCGCCCGGCCCGACCTTGCCGTCGTCCTTCTGAAGCCGTGGCTTGTAATCCCAGGTATCCATCTGCGAGATGGCACCGGTCATGAACAAGAAGATGATCCGCTTGGCCTTGGCGGCGAAGTGCGGCGGCTTCGGCGCCAGCGGGCCGGCGCCGGTCGGAGAGGCGTCCGCCGAGGCGAACGCCTGAGCATCCCGGCCGAGCATGCCTGCCAGAGCGAGGTAGCCGAAACCGGAACCGGCCGACTTCAGGACCTGGCGGCGGGTCAGGTGGCCAGATATTGGTGATTTATTGATGCTGTGAATTGACATCGATCGGTTTTTCCTCTCTCAAGGCTCCCGCAGAACGGGAGCGTTTTCCCGTTGAGGTTGAGTTGTCGCGATCACTGGACGTATCGAAATTCGGCGCTCGCCAGGAGTGCCTGGCAGAAGCTGACCCAGGCCGCGGTCTTTGCGTCGGGCGCCCGGATGACCTCCTCCTTCACCGGTTCCTCGACCGGCGGGACTTCGTCCGGGTTCAACGGCGGCACCGGCTTTTTCGGCGCCGAGGTACCGGCCGTCGCCTTCGCGGGCTCGGGCTCGGCGCTCGCGGTGTCGTTGCGGGCAAGGAGGTCGAGGGCGGATGGGTCGGCGGACTCAGGCCTCGAGGCGATCAACTCTCTCTCGGCAGACTCGTATTCAGCGAGGTAGGCCGTCGCACGCCGGGTCTCGGCCGAGTCCGGCATCCGGCCCAGCGTGAGCCGATAGGCCAGGGCGACGCGGGCTTCGTGCTCGAGCGCGGTGCGCCGGAGCAACCGCCCGGCGAGGTTGAGCGCCTGGCGCCGCACGAACGGGTCGTTGAGCAAGTAAAGCGCCTGGGGCGCAACCGTGGTGGTGTCGCGGTTGCCGGTCACCATGCCTTGCTCGGCGAAGTCGAAGACCTCGAGCGAACGCGGTGTCAGTCCCCGGAGTAGCGGCAGGTACACGCTGCGGTGGCTGCTGGCGGCGGCCGCGGCCTGGAGGCGCCGGGCCAGTGGGCCGTTGTTCGGCAACTCCACGACCCTCAGGCCGCTGGCCGGTGAAGTCTCGGGGCGGGCCGGGTCAAGCTCTCCGGCCGCTGCGAGAGTGGAGTCGCGAATCTCTTCTGCGTCAAGGCGCCGCGGGCTATGGCGCCAGACGAGCCGGTTGGCCGGGTTAACCGTGATGTTGCGACCCGTCGCTTCCGAGCTGAGTTGATACGCCCGGCTGAGCACGACTTTTCGGACGATGGTTTTCACCGACCAGCCCTCGCGAACGAACCTCGTGGCCAGGTAATCCAGCAGTGCGGGATGGGACGGCCGGTCGCCCGTCACTCCGAAGTTATCGACGGACGTGACCAGACCCTGGCCGAACAAGTGTCGCCAGACCCGGTTGACCAGCACCCGCGACGTGAGGGGGTTCTTCTCACTGGTGAGCCAGAGCGCCAGCTCGAGCCGGCCGCTCTGCTTGGGATTGATCGGGACGTGATCGGGGACGTGGAGGAGGCCGAGGAACCCGCGGGGCACAATCGGCCCGAGCTTCTCGGCCTCGCCTCGAATGCGAATCTCGGTGTCGGCCACGGTCCTGGCCTCGCGGACTCCCAGGGCGACCTTTCCGCCGTTGGCCGCGGGGTCGGTGAGCCCGAGGAGCTCGAGGCGTCGCCGGTTGAACTTCTGCCGAGCGATCGCACGTTTGGGGCGGCCGTCGGGACCGGGTTTGTCCCCCTCGGGATTGTCGATCAGCCGATCGAGCTCGGACTTGGCTTCCGTGATCGCCTTCCTGGCCTTCTCGATCTTCGCGGCCGCAGTGGGGTCCGGAGCAGGCTTCGGTCCCAAGGGGATCAGCATCTGCGTATCGTAGTAATCCAGGCCGCCTCCACCCATCTTGTTTCGCAGGCCGGCGCAGAGGTCGGTGCTGCGGAAGATGCCCGCCAGGGCGTAATAGTCGGCTGTCGGGATCGGGTCGAACTTGTGGTCGTGACAACGGGCGCAGCTCGCCGTCAGCCCCAGGATCCCTCGACTGACCGCGTCGATCTGCTCGTCGACATTATCCATGATGAAGCGGACTTTGAACCGCTGGTTGACGTCCTTGACGCCCAGGGCCAGGAAGCCGGTCGCGATCAGGTGTTCGGTTCGTTCTTGCTCCGAAGCGGCAGGAAGCAGGTCGCCCGCGATTTGCTCGCGGAGGAACTGGTCGTACGGCTTGTCATGGTTGAACGCGTCGATGACATAGTCGCGGTATCGCCAGGCGTGGGGAAGCGGCAGGTTGCGGGACGATCCGGTTGACTCGCCGTACCGGGCCACGTCGAGCCAGTGACGGCCCCACCGCTCGCCATAGGCCGGCGATGCCAAGAGTTGGTCCACGACGTGCTCGAGTGCATCGGCCGAATGGTCCGCGACGAACGCTTCGATTGCCTCGGGCGTCGGTGGCAGGCCGGTGAGGTCGAAGGTCGTCCGGCGAATGAGGGTCCGCTTGTCGGCATCCCGGACCGGCCTGAGCCCCTCCTGCTCCAACCGGGCCAGGATGAACCGATCGATGTCATCGACCGGCCAGGACGAGTCTCGTACCCGGGGGACAGGTCCCGGGTTCAGAGGTTGCCAAGCCCAGTGGGTTTTGCGGAGGTTCTCGTACTTCGCATTCGACTTGCCCAGACTGATGGTGGCGGCACTCGTCACTTCCGGCCATGCTGCTCCGTTCTCGATCCAGCTCGTCAAATCGGCGAGTTGTTCCGCCGAGAGCTGTTTCTTCGGGGGCATCCTCGGGGCGCCGTGGTCGTGGCGTACGGCCAGGAGGAGGAGGCTCTCCTCGGGATTGCCAGGTACGACGGCAGGCCCGCTGTTGCCTCCCTGGAGCAGGCCATCGCGATCGTCGACCCGCAAGCCACCCTTGGAGTTCGTATTGGCCGAGTGGCAGGTGTAACAGTTGCTTACCAGAACCGGCCGGACCTTCTTCTCGAAAAACTCCACCGCCGAGGCATTGTGCTGTGGTGGCGTTTCGCCCCACACCGCCGGCGTTATCGTGACGAGGATCGCCAACCTGAGAAGCCCATTGAATCGTGGTAGAAGTGCCATGGACGTATTCACCTTCTCTTTGAACGGAATTGCGTACAGGGTCGGTTATCGGAGGGTGGGCCCCACCCACCCTCCGAAAGTTCGCAAGTCCTGCGGGTGTCCTAATCAGTAGGAGTCGGAGGAAATGACCTCGCCCTGCTTGATCGAGCCGAGCGCCCAGAGCGTCGGACTGCTTACACTGTTCTTGAGGAACCGGACCGATCCGTCGAGCATCAGGACGTTGGCACCACCGGGGTGGAAGCTACTCAGAGCGTAGGAACCCACGCTTTCGATGGTGCCGCCCCCGTCCGTGCTGCAGTTGGGATACGGCGCGTTCGGCGGGACCGCGAGATTGCCCAGACTGTAGCCCACCAACCCGAGTGCCCAGGATTCGCCGAGGGTGTCGGTCTTGGAGTAGCGACCCTGGCCGGCTTGCCACATCTGGCCGCACTGCTGGAGCCATACGGGTAGATTGGCGACCAGGATGGGATTGGGCTCGATCAATGTGCCGTTGTTCCGCGCGGTACTCGCAGGAAAGGTTCCGGTGAAAACGATGTCCTGGAGCGACAGTTGGCCAGGCACTCCGTCCCCGATCTTCCATTCGCCGAAGCCGATCGTGTTGCTCGTCCCGTCCGTGACCTCGCTGATTTTCGTGATATGGCCGAGCGTGCCGATGTAGGGGAAGGGGCCGTTCGGCGGGCCGCTTGACTGCTGGGCCGCGAACTCCAACCCCGATCCGAGGGAAGCGAAATAGCTGTTGCCCGGAGCCCGGAGGCCGGTGAACTGCGCGTCGGCGCCTTGAATCGCCCAGCCCGGCGGCGTACTCGACGGGCAGAGGAAGGTGTTGATGACCGTCGTGGTGACCGTCGTGTTGATCAGGTCCGTGGTGGGGTCGTTGAAGATGCTGACCGCGAAATTCAGGGCGTTGAAAAGCGGTGCGTGCTCCAGATAATTCAACATGCGCATGTGGCGCTCGGGCCGTGGTTGTTATAGAACGTCGTCGAATAGACATTGCCGTTCAGGAAGTACGCCAGCGCTCCCGGTGGGAAGCTTTCATTTGTCTGGTGGTAGTTGTGCAGACCCAGGCCGATTTGTTTGAGATTGTTGACGCACTGGACGCGTCGCGCCGCCTCCCGCGCCGCTTGTACGGCCGGCAGAAGCAATGCGATCAGGACCGCGATGATCGCGATCGCGACGAGGAGCTCGATCAGCGTGAACCCGGGGCGCCGGTTTCGCCTCCGAGCCGGATCAGTCGTTCTTCCGCTCCCGAGCCGCTCGCGGGGAGCACGGTCCGACCGATCGAAGGATCCAGAGTCCTGACGATGAGACATCGACATGCCAGACTTCCTCAGTCTGCGCGTGCCTCTGGTAGGTCCAGTCAGCGTTCCGCGGGAATTGCGGTGGGACCTCTCGATGACGAGTCGGTGGTTTTGGAATTGGCGTGTTGGCGGCGCCTGTGGATCGCCGTGTCTTGGTGAGTCGCCCGTCAAAAGTCAGTTCGTGGACGACAGATGCGTTTCAGACTGTCCGACCGGTCATAAATCAAAAGTATCTACATTAATTCACTTGAGCCGTTGTTTTTCCATGCGATCGATTTGAATCACGACCCCGTTCTGGATGACAATTCGCACCTCGCCGAACCGGATTCCTTTGATCGCCGTTCGGATCGGCTCGAGATCGATTGCCACACCGCTCGGAGTCGGTCGGTCAACCCCTGAGTTCGGTGCGTCACCTTCGATGGGTACAGACGACATCGGCACCTCTCCGCAACCACGAACGTCCTACCTGGAGTATCGAGGCCGCTCGGTTGGAACTCCGGCGTCCAGAGTTCTCGTCACCCGGTCCTGGCCCTCTGTCGGGCCACGTGCCCGCCACTCGTGCTGAGCCATTCGCAGGTATCATGCCAGTCGGAAAGGTTTCTGATATCGCAGCGAATCTCGGGCGAGATTCCCGCATCATGCGAGGTGGGCTTGCCAAGAACCGTGGTATTTGCCAGAATACCCGTGATATTTGCTCGGTCAGCCATCATATTTGACGGGACATTCTATGGAGCACCATGCCAGCCTGCTGCTCGACGTCTGGCGAGAAGTGTGCCGCCACATCGAGATTGGCGAGTCGATCGCCCGGCTCGGTCCGATCCTGATGCGTCGATTGCCGATCGACTTGATCGTGATCCGCCGGCTGGACCCGGCACGGTCTTGCGTCGAGACGGTCGCGACGGGCCATGGCAGGCCGGTGTCGGCCGAGATGGCGATGCCGGGAATGGTGCGAACGAACACATCTGCCGCTGAGATGGAACAACTGGCGGTATGGTGCGGCCAGGGCAAAGTGCTTCGCGGGACGGATCGGGTCGTCCGCCGACGGCTCGCGGGTCTCCTACCGGAGGGTCTCGAGGGCCAGATCCTGGCCGGGCCGCTGATCATCCCGGACGCGCCGGCCGGCGTCTTGATCCTGATCAGCTCATCCCGGCATGAGCCCCGCGATGAACACAGTGAGCTGGTGCAGGCTCTGCTGGAACCGTTCGCGGTGGCTCTGGAGAACGATCATCGGCTCCGCGAGCTGGTCTCGCTTCGCGAGGCCCTCGAGGCGGACAAGATGTCGCTCCTGTCGCGATTGGGCCGGCACGACATCAGCGACTCGATCGTCGGCGCGGAGACCGGCCTGAAGCCCGTGATGGAACAGATCGAGCTGGTCGCGCGCTCGGATACACCAATTCTGATCCTTGGGGAGACGGGGGCGGGTAAGGAGGTCGTGGCTCGTGCGATTCACGAACGGTCGCGACGGGCTCCGAACCCCTTCCTGCGGGTCAACTGCGGTGCCATCCCACCGGACCTGGTGGACTCGGAGCTCTTTGGCCACGAGAAGGGCAGCTTCACCGGGGCGGTCGGGACGAGAAAAGGGTGGTTCGAGCGGGCAGACGGCGGCACGCTCTTCCTGGACGAGTGCGGTGAGTTGAACGCGGCCGCGCAGGTAAGGCTGCTTCGAATCCTTCAGGATGGCACGTTCGAGAGGGTCGGCGGCGAGCGGCAGATGCATGTGGACGTACGCATCGTCGCCGCGACCCACCGGGATCTGGTGGAGATGATCGGCGATGGACGGTTCCGCCAGGATTTGTGGTATCGCCTGTCCGTCTTCCCGATCCGCCTGCCGCCTCTGCGCGACCGTCCGGCCGATATCCCGGCCCTGGCGGCTCACTTCGTGCTGAGGGCCGCCAAGCGGTTGGGGCTACCGATGATGGCACCCTCCGCCGAGGATGTCAAATTACTGGTCGCCTACCCATGGCCCGGCAACGTGCGTGAGCTGGCCGCCGTGATCGAACGCGCGGCGATCCTTGGCGGCGGCGTTCGGCTCGACGTGGCCCGGGCCCTGGGTCATCGGCCTCCGGCTGTGCCGGCGACACCATCTGATACCCGGTCGTCGGATCTCACGGCGGACACCGCGGTACCGCTGGCTCCTCTGCGACTCGCTATGGCCCGGCATATCGAGGCGGCCCTGGCGCAGACCGGCGGACGAATCGAAGGGCCCTCCGGCGCCGCCGCCCTTCTGGAGATCAATCCCCACACCCTCCGGGCCCGCATGCGCAAGCTCGGCGTCGCCTGGCAGGGCTTCCGGTCCCCGGATCGAACGAAGCGGGGGCCGGAGCCTCACGATCAGAAGTAGAGCTGGACCCGCTACCAGAGGATACTGGCAGTCGGCTGGACTTTTCCGGACGCGTAAGTGACGGGATTCTTGAACTCCGCATGGTTCCAGTCGAAGTCCATCTTGAAAATTGGACGGACCCAATTCTCCTGAACTCGACGTCCTGCGTCACCGTTGGAAGGCAAAAAACCGTCAGTAACCAAAGATCAACGCGGAGGATCATTGGTGTTGGTACCGGTTCCTGACCTGTTTCTGCCTCCCATCGGTGCTGGAAGCGGTTCCAGATTCGTTTCCGCCGCCGGTGTTGGAGGCGGTACCGGACCCCCTTCCGCTGCCGGTGTTGGAGGCGGTACGGGACCCGTTTCCGCCGCCGCCGGTGTTGGAGGCGGTACGGGACCCGTTTCCGCCGCCGGTGTTGGAGGCGGTACGGGACCGATTCCCGCCGCCGCACTCGCTTGTGAGTGCCTTAACCATAAGAAATGATGCTTCTTATGTTCAGCTTGTACCGATGCCAGGATGAGAGGCGGCGACAAATAGGCGCCGCCGCCGAGGGCTTGGTAGGTGTTTACGATGGCAGACAGTTGCTGCTCTTTGGTTTCGATCAATTCCTTTCTCGCCTCGAAGAGGGCATCCTGAGCGAGTAGCACGTCTAAGTAGTCGATGTCAACTCCGGGGCGGGGATTCTGATACAGACTGGTGGCGGCTACGACTGAGGTCGCGAGCGCTTCGACCTGCTGCTTCTTGATCTCGATGCTCTTGCGGTAATTCTCCACCTTGTTCACGCGGTTGACCACCTCGGTGACGGCGTTGATGATGACGCGCTGGTAGTTGTAGACGGTCTGCAATTGCAGGGCGTTGGCGGTGAGGTAGTCGGCCTTGATCGCTTTGAAGTTGATCAACGGCCCGACCAGGCCACCAGCGATATTGAAAATCAAGGCTTCCGGAGTCAGGAACAGATACCTTACGTTGAAGGCCGCGTAGCCAACGCCGCCGGTGATGGTCAACACAGGTAAGAAGCGAGCCCGGGCGACCTTTACGTCGAGCCCGGCAGCCGCCAGCTCGCGCTCGGCCTGGCGGATGTCGGGTCGGTTCTGAAGGAGCTGGGGGGGACTCCCAGGCTCAGCGCATGCAAGTTCAGATCGATGAATTCGTCGATGGTTTGCCCAGATCTGCGTTCGACAGGCTGCGGAAAGCGACCGGCGAGGAAGTTGATACGGTTGCCGATCTGGATGATATCCTGAATAACGATCAGCCTTTCGGCCTGGTTCTTGCGAACCTCGGCCTGGAACCGCTGGACAGCCAGTAGGTTGCCGCGAGCTGCCTGCATCCTGGCCCTGGCGATGTCGAGGCTTCCCTCAAAAAGCTCGATGATATTATTCAGATTCATAAGCCGTTTGTCGAGCGACATGAGCTCGTAATAATTGTCGGCAATCTCTGCGACCAGACGGGTCACAAAGTAGTTCCGCTCCTCAGTGGCGCTGACGACGCGCTGCGCTGCCGCGTCCCTGGCATTCCGTAACTGCCTCCAGATGTCGATCTGCCAGAAGAGGTTGGGGCCTAACAGGAATTGTCCATACGGATTGGGAATTAACATCCCGGGGCGAAACGGGTCGTCGCGTATGCCGGCTCCCTCAAGCGTGTAGTTGCTGAGTTTGTTCAGCCCGGCGCCACCCCCGACCGTGAGGAAGGGAAGGTAGGTCCCTCGCCGCGCCAGGACCTCGTTGCTGGCGATCTGGATGTTCTCATTCAGGATCCTCAGCTCCTGGTTGCCGGCCAGTGCCTGGTCGATCAAGCCAATAAGCGCCGGGTCATTGAAAAACTCTTCGATCCGGAGCTGGGATGAGTTTTCCGAGCTGGTCGATCCATTGAAGCTTTCCGGCAGGTTTGGTGCCGGCGTCGGAGGACGGAGAAAGGGGATACAGGACGGCAGAACCAGCAGGAAGCTGCAAGCGATCGCGATCGAAATAGCGCGCTTCTTATGCTTCATCTTCGACAAGCTCACTAACTGGTTCATCCGCCTCGTCCTTGTAAGTTCCACCACGAAAGGGTTTTTGGCCGTCCGCTGGCGGAAGCTGAAACGACCACCAGATCTCGGGCGTCACAACCCTCTCGGTGAGGATTGGGCCCCGTGCAGCCGTCGTGGCAATCGTCTCGCACGCGGAGGTTCCTCGATCGAGAGGGATCACCGAGTGGACACAATTGTTTACAAACGAGAGCGGGCAGATTTACGATTGATGCCCGACTCCGGAGCGAGCATCGTCCCGTGGACGATCTGGGAAATGATTGTCGCCCATTGTCTAGCTGATTCTCGTCGAGCCGTCAAGCCCCGCCGGTAGGGAGGCGTCGAAGTTAAGACGGGACCGACTGATTGGACTTTCCCCGTTTACCCCCGACCGAGATTGGGGATGTGGCAGGACCACAGAACCAGCTGAATGCTGCAAACGAACGCTCCTGCTTCTTCGTTCGACCGAAAAGGGGGGTGAACTTTATCGGTTTTGCCGACAATTTCGAAAGCTCCCGCGCGAACGAGCGAGAAGCTGATGTGGAAATGCAAACGAAAGGAAACGGTGGAGAATGGACCTCCGAGCCATGCCGACACTGCCGAGAGTCATGAAGATTCGCAATCCTGTGCAGATTTTGTCGCGAAGACCAGGCAATATGGCCGCCGGCAAATCGATACGGTGATTAGGTGCTTCTCATGACTCGTGTTCGTTGTGTCCGTCCTCTGCGTTGTGCTCAAGTACCTCACTAAGTGGTTCATGCGTCTCGTCCTTGAGGAGTTTGCGGCCGCCGTCAAGCTGGCCGAATAAATAATAAAGGCCGGGAATGACCAAGACTCCGATGACCGTGCCGACGAGCATGCCGCCGGCTCCCGTGGTGCCGATGGTTCGGTTGCCGATCGCCCCGGCGCCGGTGGCCACGACCAACGGAAGCAGACCCGCGATGAAGGCGAAGGAGGTCATCTGAATCGGCCGGAACCGCAGTTTGGCGCCTTCGACGGCCGCCTCGTGCAGAGACACGCCCTCCAGCCGCCGTTGGACCGCGAATTCCACGATCAAGATCGCGTTCTTGCCGAGCAGACCGACCAGCATGACCAGACCAATCTGGGCGTACACGTCGTTCGCCAAACCCATGGCCTGAAGGAAGAAGAACGAACCGAAAAGCCCGACCGGCAGCGACAGGATCACAGCCAGCGGCAGGATAAAGCTCTCGTATTGCCCGACCAACACCAGATAGACGAAGGCGACGACGATGAGGAAGATATAAACGGCCTCGTTCCCCTTTCTGGACTCGTCATAAGAGAGACCCGACCAGCCGACGTCGAAACCGCGAGGCAGTGTCTCGGCGCCGACCTCCTTGATCGCCTGGATGGCTTGACCGGTGCTGTAGCCAGCAGCCGGCGCGCATTGAATGGCGGCGGAGGTGTACAGGTTATACCGGGTGATCCCATTCAAACCCTGCTTCTTTTCGCGCGTTATGAACGCGGAGTAGGGGACCATTTCCCCTTTGTCGTTCTTGACGAATAGGTTCTCCAGATCCTCTGGGTAGCGCCGGAACTCCGGCTTGGCCTGGACGAAGACCTTGTAGAACTGGTTGAAGAGAATGAATCCCTGCTCCCAGGTGCTGCCAATGAGGATGTTGAGGCTGTCCATCGCTGCCTTGATCGACACGCCCTTCTGCATGGCCACGTCGTTGTCGATGATCAGCTCGTACTGCGGATAGTTGGCGGCGTAGAAGGTGAACAGGTTCGTCACCTCCTTACGCTTTTTCAGGGCGGCCATGAACTTCTCGGTCACTTCTCCGAGATGCTGGTAATCCGCGGAGAACGTCTTGTCGAGGACGAGCATGGAGATACCCCCGGCGGTGCCAAAGCCGGGAACCGCGGGCGGTTCAAAGAACTCGAGCTTCACGTTGCTCATCCGGCGGCATTTTTCTTCGAGATCCACAATGATCTGGCGTGCGGTTCGCTCGCGGTCGGCCCAGGTTTTCAGGTTGATGATACAGGTTCCCGAGTTCGAGCCGCGGCCTTCGGTCAGGACTTCATAACCGGCCAACGAGGTGACGGAGGTGACTTCCTCGATCTCCTTGGCGATCTTCTCGAGCTCCTGGGATTTGTCGTTGGTGTACTCGAGCGTGGAGCCTGGAGGCGTCTGGAGGACGGCGTAGATGATGCCCTGGTCCTCGCCCGGGATAAAACCCGTCGGGAGCTGCGTGTTGACACCAACAATACCGGCGGCAAAGCCCCCGACGACGGTCATGGTCAGCGTGCGGCGCGTGGCGATCCGCCGCACGATCGCGGCATAACCGCCCGTGACCTTCTCGACGGCGCGGTCAAAAGGACCCCGCACCAACGGCAGAAGGATGAGCAGGAAGCCAACCGGCCCCCACAACTCATACGCCAGATACGTGATTCCGCCCAGGACCAGCAACCCTCCCAGCGCAAACAGCAGCTTGACTCCCAGTCCGCGCGGCCGTTCGCCGTTGCTCGTGTGGGAGTCAGTGCCGGTGTTGCTCGTGTGGGAGTCAAGGTCGGTGTGGCTGTGGGGCTTGAGAATCATCGCACAGAGTACGGGCGTCAGCGTCAGGGCCACCAGGCCGGACAGGATGATGGACGTGGCCATCGTGATCCCAAACTGGCGGTAGAAGGTGCCGACCGCCCCGGGAATGAACGTCACCGGAACGAAGACGGACGTCATCACCAGAGTGATGGCAATGATCGCGCCGGAGATCTCGTGCACGACCTCCATGGTTGCCCGGTAGGGCGATAAGTGCTTCTGGGCCATCTTGGCATGCACCGCCTCGACCACCACGATCGCATCGTCCACCACGACACCAATCGCGAGAACCATCGCGAAGAGTGTGATCAGGTTGATCGAGAGGCCCATCAACCGCAAGACAAAGAAGGTCCCGACCAACGACACCGGAACCGCGAGTGTCGGGATCAGCGTGGATCGTAAATCCCCGAGGAACATGTAGACCACGAGCGACACCAGAATGAACGCCTCGAGTAGGGTGTGCAGCACCTTTTCGATCGAGGCGTCCAGGAATTTGGAGACGTCGTAGGCGAATTCGTAGTCCATCCCGGGAGGGAATGATTCCTTCTTGATCAGCTCGAGTTCCGTCTTGATAGCCTCGATCACCTCGGCGGCGTTGGAGCCGGGAGCCTGCTTGAGGACGATGGACGCTGCGGGACGCCCGTTGATGTCGGAGTAAATATCGAAGAACTGGGGACCCAACTCCACCTCGCCAACGTCCTTGAGCCGCAGGATCTCCCCATCGGGATTTGCTTTTAAAATGAGGCTTGCATACTGCTCTGGCTTGTTGAAGCGCCCGACATAGGTCAACACGTACTCTTTGGATTGCGACGTCCTCCCCGTGGCCTGGCCGAGTCGTCCGGGCGAACCAATCACGCTCTGTTCCGACAGAGTCTTCATGACATCGTCGGAGGACACGTTGTAGGCGCGCATGCGGTCGGGATTCAGCCAAACCCGCATCGCAAAGATGCGGTTGCCGAGATTCCTGGGGATGCCCATGCCTTTGATCCGCTTGAGCCGGGGCATGACGTAGACGTTGGCAAAGTTGAAGAGGTCTTTCTGGTCGGCGTTGGGATCCTTGCTGTAAATATTCACGTACATCAGCATGCTCGGCACGACCTGGCTGACGAGGATCCCCTCGCGTCTCACCAGGGGCGGGAGCTGGAAGAGCACGATGTTGACCCGGTTTTGCACGTTCACGACATTGATGTTGGGATCCGTGCCCGGCTCGAAGTAGATGATGATCGCCGCCTCGCCGGCACTCGAGGCGGAGGAGGTAATGAAGCGCATGTTCTGAACGCCGTTGATGGATTGCTCCAACGGAATCAGAACCGATTCGACCAGGACATTGGCGCTGGCGCCGGGATAAGAAATGGAAACCATCACGGTCGGCGGCGCGATGTCGGGGAACTGAGCGATCGGAAGGGTCTTGATCCCCAGCACCCCCAGGAATAAGAGGATGATTGAGATGACGATCGCGAGTGCCGGTTGATGGAGGATTTTCGTGAACATGGTTCTAAAATAATCTCCTCGGCTTCCGTATCGGGAAGCGGTTGCTATTCAGCATGATCTCGTGCCCACGCTCCGAGGCTGTGATTTTTTGGGGAAAAGCCGACCCATTGGCCACTGTTTATGATTATAACCACTTGAAAACCAAGGACTTGCTCTCATCGGAAGTGGTGCATAAGTCCGTTTCCCTCTAAAGAATCACAGCCGCTCCGCGTGGGAACGGTTTCCTGGCCGCTCCGCGGCCCCGGCGACGCGGAGGGTCGCCACCGGATGCTCCCACGCGGAGCGCGAGAGCGAGGATCCGCCGGCCTCAGGGGGAGTGCCCCGGTTCGGAGTCCGGTTCGGTTGCTACCGTGTCGCTATTCCGCATGGTTTTTTTGGTTTGCCATGACCTGTTCCGGGGAACGAAACTCGTATTCCACCTTCTCGCCGTCGTGAATCTGTCGGACTCCCTCGAAAACGATCCTGTCGTTCACATCGAGTCCCTTCTTGACGACGAAGATGTCGTCCAGTTCATTCTGGATGACGATCTCACGCTGATGCACCACGTCATCTTTGTCGACGACGTAGACGTACCGCTTGTCCATGATCTCGTAAGCCGCCCGTATCGGGATGACGGTGGCGTCATGCAAGGTTCGGTGGATCAGGACGGTGCCGGTCTGACCGTGACGCAGCAGGCCGTCCGGGTTCGGGAAATCCGCGCGGAAGGGGATGTTCCCGGTCTCGTTGTTGAATTGGGCCTCGATCGCACCGATTTTGCCGCTCTGCGGGAACTTGTTGCCGTTCGCCAGCACGAGTTCGACTTTCGGATCCTCCTGATCCTGCTTCCGGGCGGCCATGTATCGGAGGTATTGTTTCTCGGATACGTTGAAATAGACCCACATCACGCTGTTATCGGACAAGGTCGTGAGGATGTCCCCCATCTTGATCAGGCTGCCCAACTGCTCGTGGAGGCGGTCAACGATGCCGTCGAAAGGTGCTCTGACGTCGGTCAAGTTCAATTCGCGAATCAAGACTTCGGAGCTGCTCAGAGCGGTCGCGTCGGAAGGTGCTCTGACGTCGGTAGAGTTCGCCTTGGCCTTCGTCAAGTTCGCCTTGGCCGGTTTGATCTTGAACATCGAATCACCCTTCTTCACCGCCTGGCCCCCCTTGATTGAGATCTCCTCGAGATACCCGTTCTCCAAGGCACGAACGTTGAGGTGTCGCTGCACGTGGATCTGGCAGACATATGGCTGGGTGATGATGACGTCCGTTGCCTTGGGGCTGGTGACCACGATCCTGTCCTCGTGGTTTTTCCGTTTTCCCATGACCTCTTCCGGGGAACGAAACTCGTATTTCACCTTCTCCCCGTCGCGAACCTGTAGGATTCCCTCGACAACGATCCTCTCGCCCACACCGACTCCCTTCTTGATCACATAGATGTCATCCATTTCGTGCTGGGGGACGATCTCGCGCTGATGCACCACGTCATCTTTGCCGACGACGTAAACGTACCGCTTGTCGAGAATCTCGTAAGTCGCCCGCTGAGGGATGACGATGGCGTCATGCAGGGTTCGGTGGATCAGGATAGTGCCGGCTTGACCGTGACGCAGCAGGCCGTCCGGGTTCGGGAAATCCGCGCGGAAAGAGATGTTCCCGGTCTCGCTGTTGAATTGGGCTGCGATCGCACCGATTTTGCCGCTCTGCGGGAACTTGTTGCCGTTCCCCAGCACGAGTTCGATTTTCCGATCCTCCTTACCCTGCTTCAGGCTGGCCATGTATTCGAGGTACTGGGCCTCGGGGACGTTGAAATAAACCCAAATCACGCTGTTATCCGACAAGGTTGTGAGGATGTCCCCCTCCTTGATCGGGCTGCCCGGTTGCTCGCGGAGGCGGTCGACCAGGCCGTCGAAAGGTGCTCTGATGTTGGTCAAGATCAATTCGGCCTTCGCCTTGATCTTGAACATCGAATCGCCCTTCTTCACCGCCTGGCCCCCCTTGACTGAGATCTCCTCGAGATACCCATTCTGCAAGGCGCAAACGTTGATATGTCGCTGCGCGTGGATCTGGCAGACATATGGCTGGGTGATGATGACGTCCGTTGCCTTGGGGCTGGTGGCCAGGATCTTACGCGGCGGCACGACATCGGGTGGCCTCTTCGCGAACCCCAGGACGCCGCCACCAACAAGCGCGACGACCAGCATGAGGGATGTGAAGGGTCGCCGCATGGCAAAGTCGATGGGATTCATGGCCCTTACTGCTGCTGTGTCGTTTTCGGCCAGAAAGGGTACTACTTTCGCTGCGAGTGGTGCCCACCCCTCCTGGGGGCATTCCTTTCGCCCCAAACGCCCTTCGCCCTTACGGTGAGGGCGTTTGGGGCGACAAGAAGGGTGACACAGCCATGTCACAGGTGGTGCCCTCCTGGCCGAAATAATGGCACCGTGGGAAACCGTTACCGAGACTCCTGGCTGGTTCGCGGTCGGTCGACATCCACGCCTCGGGCGAGAAATCTCCGATGGCGAGGTCCGTTCCTGTAGACTGCGAAAGAAACGGGCAAGAAGCGCGACGACCAGCATGAGGGATGTGACGGGTCGCCACATGGCAAAGACGATGGGATTCATGGCCTTTACTGCTCCTGGCTGGTTCGCGGTCGGTCGACATCCACGCCTCGGGCGAGAAATCTCCGATGGCGGGTCCGTTCGTGCAGACTGCGAAAGAAACGGGCAAGTACACGTCCGATGACGCGGATTTGCGACCATTGCCGGGACGCCCCTCGACGCGGCCGATCGTGCGGGCCCGGCGCGTCGGCCGAGACGGGCGCAGTCCATCGGGGCGATAGCCGGGCCCATCACAGGCCCGATGGGAACGCTCGAGCCCCCCAATAGATCGCGCCCGCGCGACACCGACGACGCTGGCCGGGGGGACGGACTCAGCAGCGGAGCGGTCGGGCCGCGAGCGCGACAGCGAAGCGGACCCGTTCGCAGCAAGTCTCGGGACAGGGAGAGGGGAGTACGTCGAAGGACACAGAAGCCGGCGGGGATATTACGGTGGGATCATCCTCGATATCGGCGTCCAGCTCGTCCTCGATATCGGACTGGAGGGAGTCCGCCTCTCTCAAGGAGGGGCGGGCCGACATCGCAAATTGGCCGCTGTATCCATTATTGAGGATGACGAAGTTGCGTGGGAGGTCGTCGGGAGAAGGGGCTGTATAGGATGCCGTGGTGGGCAGGATCGGTGAAGACATCACCGCCAGCAGCAGCGCCACGGCCGCCAGGATGCCAATACCATGATCGACGAAGCGTCCCGTCATCGTCAGTCAGGTCCCGGGTCCGGTGAAAGGCTCAGAATCCATGCAGCCAGAACACGTACCGGCTGGCATCGAATCTCAACTTTACCAACAGTTTGGATTGTTGGCTTGTCTGACATTCGCTGCCAGAGCCCATCAAAGAATGCTAGCCTCAAAGCGCAATTCGCGGATTCCAGTAGGTGTATTGTAGTTCGCGAGAGCGTTCTGTCAAGCTTGTTCGAGTTGGTTCTTCGACGGCTCCCTCAGGCGTGTGGAGGTTGGGTTTGTTCAGCCCCGCGCCGCCCCCGATCGTGACGAAGGGAAGGTACGCCCCTCGCCGCGCCAGAATCTCGTTGCCGGCGATCTGGACGTCCTGAGAGCCCCTCACAAAAGGGGGACAGGCACCTCGAAGACACCGGAGCCAGTCCCCGTTCTTTGAGGGACTGGACTCTGAGCGAGGATCTTCACCTCCCGGTGGCCAACCAGTGCCTGGTCGATCAAGCTCGTCAGCATCGGATCATCGAAAAACTCTTCGATCCCGACCTGAGATGAGTTTTCCGAGCGGGTCGCTCCCTTGAAGCCTCCCGGCAGGTCTGGTCCCGGATCCGCCTGACGGAGATTGGGGATTCCACAGGACGGCAGAACGAGCAGGATGCTACACGTGAACGTGCTCGTGTTCTTCTTCTGCTCCGTGTCCGACAATCTCACTAAGTGGTTCATGCGTCTCGTCCTTGAGGAGTTTGCGCCCGCCGTCAAGCTGGCCGAATAAATAATAAAGGCCGGGAATGACCAAGACTCCGACGACCGTGCCGACGAGCATGCCGCCGGCTCCCGTGGTGCCGATGGTTCGGTTGCCGATCGCCCCGGCGCCGGTGGCCACGACCAACGGAAGCAGACCCGCGATGAAGGCGAAGGAGGTCATCTGAATCGGCCGGAACCGCAGTTTGGCGCCTTCGACGGCCGCCTCGTGCAGAGACACGCCCTCCAGCCGCCGTTGGACCGCGAATTCCACGATCAAGATCGCGTTCTTGCCGAGCAGACCGACCAGCATGACCAGACCAATCTGGGCGTACACGTCGTTCGCCAAACCCATGGCCTGAAGGAAGAAGAACGAACCGAAAAGCCCGACCGGCAGCGACAGGATCACAGCCAGCGGCAGGATAAAGCTCTCGTATTGCCCGACCAACACCAGATAGACGAAGGCGACGACGATGAGGAAGATATAAACGGCCTCATTCCCCTTTCTGGACTCGTCATAAGAGAGACCCGACCAGCCGATGTCGAAACCGCGAGGCAGTATCGCGGGATCGGCGCCGACCTCCTTGATCGCCTGGATGGCTTGACCGGTGCTGTAGCCAGCAGCCGGCGCGCATTGAATGGCGGCGGAGGTGTACAGGTTATACCGGGTGATCTCATTCAAACCCTGCTTCTTCTTGATCGTCATGAACGCGGAGTAGGGGACCATTGCCCCTTTGTCGTTCTTGACGAATAGGTTCTCCAGATCCTCTGGGTAGCGCCGGAACTCCGGCTTGGCCTGGACGAAGACCTTGAAGAACTGGTTGAAGCGAATGAATCCCTGCTCCCAGGTGCTGCCAATGAGGATGTTGAGGTTGTCCATCGCTGCCTTGATCGACACGCCCTTCTGCATGGCTATGTCGTTGTTGATGATCAGCTCGTACTGCGGGTAGTTGGCGGCGTAGAAGGTGAACATGTTCGTCACCTCCTTACGCTTTTTCAGGGTGGCCATGAACTTCTCGGTCACTTCTCCAAGATGCGCGTAATCCGCGGAGAACGTCTTGTCGAGGACGAGCATGGAGATACCCCCGGCGGTGCCAAAGCCGGGAACCGCGGGCGGTTCAAAGAACTCGAGCTTCACGTTGCTCAGCCGGCGGCATTTTTCTTCGAGATCCACAATGATCTGGCGTGCGGTTCGCGTGCGGTCGGCCCAGGTTTTCAGGTTGATGATACAGGTTCCCGAGTTCGAGCCGCGGCCTTCAGTCAGAACTTCATAACCGGCCAACGAGGTGACGGAGGTGACTTCCGGGATCTCCTTGGCGATCTTCTCAAGCTCCTGGGATTTCTCGTTGGTGTACTCGAGCGTGGAGCCTGGAGGCGTCTGGAGGACGGCGTAGATGATGCCCTGGTCCTCGCCCGGGATAAAACCCGTCGCGAGCTGCGTGTTGACGCCAACGATACCGGCGGCAAAGCCCCCGACGACGGTCATGGTCAGCGTGCGGCGCGTGGCGATCCGCCGCACGATCGCGGCATAACCGCCCGTGACCCTCTCGACGGCGCGGTCAAAAGGACCCCGCACCAACGGCAGAAGGATGAGCAGGAAGCCAACCGGCCCCCACAACTCATACGCCAGATACGTGATTCCGCCCAGGACCAGCAACCCTCCCAGCGCAAACAGCAGCTTGACTCCCAGTCCGCGCGGCCGTTGCCCGTTGCTCATGTCAGTGTTAGGGTCGGTGTCGCTCGTGTCGATGTTAGGGTCGGTGTGGCCGTGGGGTTTGAGGATCATCGCACAGAGTACGGGCGTCAGCGTCAGGGCCACCAGACCGGAGAGGATGATGGACGTGGCCATCGTGATCCCAAACTGGCGGTAGAAGGTGCCGACCGCCCCGGGAATGAACGTCACCGGAATGAAGACGGACGTCATCACCAGGGTGATGGCAATGATCGCGCCGGAGATCTCTTGCATAACCTCCTGGGTCGCCCGGTAGGGCGATAAGTGCTTCTGGGCCATCTTGGCATGCACCGCCTCGACCACCACGATCGCATCGTCCACCACGACACCAATCGCGAGAACCATCGCGAAGAGTGTGATCAGGTTGATCGAGAGGCCCATCAACCGCAAGACAAAGAAGGTCCCGACCAACGACACCGGAACCGCGAGTGTCGGGATCAGCGTGGATCGTAAATCCCCGAGGAACATGTAGACCACGAGCGACACCAAAATAAACGCCTCGAGTAGGGTGTGCAGCACTTTTTCGATCGAGGCGTCCAGAAACTTGGAGACGTCGTAGGCGAATTCGTAGTCCATCCCGGGAGGGAATGATTCCTTCTTGATCAGCTCGAGTTCCGTCTTGATAGCCTCGATCACCTCGGCGGCGTTGGAGCCGGGAGCCTGCTTGAGGACGATGGACGCCGCGGGATTCCCGTTGATGTCGGAGTAAATATCGAAGAACTGGGGACCCAACTCCACCTCGCCAACGTCCTTGAGCCGCAGGATCTCCCCATCGGGATTTGCTTTTAAAATGAGGCTTGCATACTGCTCTGGCTTGTTGAAGCGCCCGATATAAGTCAACACGTACTCTTTGGATTGCGACGTCTTCCCCGTGGCCTGGCCGAGTCGTCCGGGCGAACCAATCATGCTCTGTTCCTCCAGAGTCTTCATGACATCGTCGGAGGACACGTTGTAGGCGCGCATGCGGTCGGGATTCAGCCAAACCCGCATCGCAAAGATGCGGTTGCCGAGATTCCTGGGGATGCCCATGCCTTTGATCCGCTTGAGCCGGGGCATGACGAAGACGTTGGCAAAGTTGAAGAGGTCTTTCTGGTCGGCGTCGGGATCCTTGCTGTAAATATTCACGTACATCAGCATGCTCGGCACGACCTGACTGACGAGGATCCCCTCGCGTCTCACCAGGGGCGGGAGCTGGAAGAGCACGATGTTGACCCGGTTTTGCACGTTCACGACATTGATGTTGGGATCCGTGCCCGGCTCGAAGTAGATGATGATCGCCGCCTCACCGGCACTCGTGGCGGAGGAAGTAATGAAGCGCATATTCTGAACGCCGTTGATGGATTGCTCCAACGGAATCAGAACCGATTCGACCAGGACATTGGCGCTGGCGCCGGGATAAGAAATGGAAACCATCACGGTCGGCGGCGCGATGTCGGGGAACTGAGCGATCGGAAGGGTCTTGATCCCCAGCACCCCCAGGAATAAGAGGATGATTGAGATGACGATCGCGAGTGCCGGCCGATGGAGGATTTTCGTGAACATGGTTCGGGAACACTCCCGTTGTGTTCGATGTCGAGAACGTCCGTGAGCGGTTGCTATTCCGCGTGGAATTTTTGGTTCTTAAGGGCCTCTTCCGGCTTATGAAACTCGTATTCCACCTTTTGGTCTTCCTCAACCTGACGAACGCCTTCGAAAACGATCTTGTCGCTCACTTCGAGTCCGCTCTTGATGACAAAAATGTCGTCCAGTTCGTGCTGGATGGTGATCAGCTTCCGATGCGCCACGTCATCCTCGCCGACGACCCAAACGTATCGCTTGTCGAGGAGCTCGAAGATCGCCCGCTGTGGGATGACGAGAGCATTCTTGAGCGTTCGGTGGATCAGGATAGTACCGGTCTGACCGTGACGCAGCAGGCGGTCCGGGTTCGGGAAATCCGCCCGGAACGCGATGTTCCCATTCTCGTTGTTGAATTGGCCCTCGATCGCACCGTCGTCGTTGCCCATCTTGCCGGGATACGGAAACTTGTCCTGGTTCGCCAGCACGAGTTCGATTCTGTCCTCGGCCTCATGCTGCTTCCGATGGGCCATGTATTCGAGGTATTGTTTCTCGGGTACGTTGAAATAGACCCACATCACGCTGTTATCGGACAAGGTCGTGAGGATGTCCCCCTCCTGGATGTAGCTCCCCAACTGCTGGCGCTGGCGGTCGACGATGCCGTCGAAAGGTGCTGTGACGTCGGCAAAATTCAATTCGGCCACCGCCAGTTGCACCTTGGCCTCGGCCTCGGCCAGTCTGGCCTTGTACAGTAGCACCTCGTTCTCAGAGACGACCGCCACTTTTTGCTTGGACAAGTACGTGGTGTTATCGAGCTCCCGTTGCGCGAGCAGTTTCTTGGCCGTCTCGGCGGCCAGCTTTGCCTCGTAAAGAACTGGCAGGAGCTTGAACATCGACTGGCCCTTCTTCACCGCCTGGCCTTCCTTGATTGAGATCTTCTGGAGATACCCGGTGTCCAGGGCACGGACCTCTATGTGCTGCTTCGAGTGGATCTGGCAGACATATGGCTGGGTGATGACGACGTCCATGACCTTAGGGCTGGTGACTACGATCTGATTGTGCTCCTCGTGGCGCTCCTCCTTGTGTGGGTGAAAATACGACTCGACCTGGGCGACGGTCTTCCTGTACATCGGCTCAGCGCACTGACAATGGAATCAAGCCAGACGTTAATTTTAGGCGTATTGAGCGGCGCAGGGAGATCGACCCCCATCTTCGCCAACCCTAGGACGCTGCCACTTCCAAGCGCGGCCACCAGCATGAGGGTTGTGATGGGTCGCCGCATGGCAAAAACGATAGGATTCATGATCCTTGCTGCTCCTGGTCGGTCCGGCATCTGCACCTCGAGCGCGAGGCCCCAGCCGACGGGTCCCTTCCCGGCGACTACCGGGAATTACGGGGAAATCACTCGGGGGACGAGACGTTTTGACAAACTTTTTAGAATCTCGGGCCTGTGCATCATTTCATCAGTGACGACATCATCAGTGATGGCACGGGGCGATCGCGCGGCCGTTGAGATGACGGAGAGGCCTGGGGTTTGAGAGGCCAATGCTACCGTGGACAGCCGCGCGGGATACGACGGGCACATCCGCCGCGTCGGTGCGCATCCCAATCGGGACGCCAGCGTGGCGGGAGTCAGGACGTCGGGCGGCATCCGGTCAACGGCGATGGACCGGGGCGGGCGGGACGGCTGTCGGACTCCGTACGGACTTGACAGCACTACGTCAGCACCCCCAACCGATCGCGACGGTGTGACGCGGATGACGCAGGTCGGCGGAGGGACTCAACAACGGAGCGGGAAGCTCAGAGCACGCGTATGAGCCAGCCGATGGGTTTGGAGATGGGTGTGCGAGTAAGGCCGGCTGGCCTCCGAGGTGGCGGATCGGTGACCGCCGTGGAGGGAGTCGGAGTCATCGCCGTCGCTCTCGGCCGAGGAAACCATCGTGAGGCAGGTTTCCTCACTCGGAGACCCGTCGGCTGGAGCAGGAGGACGAGTGGAGAAGTTGCGCTTGAGGAAGGTGGCAGGGGAGGCGGGTCGGCACGATAAACCACGTAGGGGAGAACGAACTCGGATGGGGGAGAGCCACACAGCCCCCACCAGGATTGCGGCGAGGAAAGCACGAATCCAGGCGTTCGAATTCCATCCCGCTTGCATGAGCCTTCCTCTTTCCCCGAGAGAAGCGCGGGCTTAACCCTATTTACTCATACTACTAATGTGGACTAGTCATGTCAAACCACCTTCGGCGTTTTTCAATCCGATCTCAGGTGGGTTCTGCGGATCAGGCCCCAAGTTCGGCCGGAGCCTCGGACGATCGATCGGACAGATCGACGCCCATGTCCCGCGGTCCGTCAACGGTTCCGGCGGGTAGTTTGCTCGGATCGGTGCCGATCGTGGACTCGACGGCGGGTTGCCGCTGCATCGATTCCGCGTTGTGAGCGCAGCCTTGCAGGATCTGGGCCCAGTCGGCGGTTGTGATGGCTCGTTTGAGCATTCTTCGGCTCCGGAGTTCGGATTGGGATGAGAAGACCGATTGCACGGATTCCATGAGGGTTCGTCATCCATTGGAGTGATTTTGAAGCGAAGGTTTCTGGAAAAAGCGTGGACTCGCCATTCGCGATCTGGGTCCTTGGCGAGGACGGATCGGGCTCATCGGCTGGACTGATCCCGTCAGCTCATAGTTTGGGTGGATGTAGGGAAGAGTGGACGGGAGGGTGGTTGCGATGGCCGTCCCCGTCCGGCTCCAGCAGGGATGTTCCTGCCATGAGGGCGAACCCGGCCATGAGGGCGGCGGAGAGTTTGAACCGATCGTGCGAGTGAAACTGAAGCTCGGGCAAGAGGTCGCTGAGCGCGATGCACAGGAACGTGCCCGCCGAGAATGCCAGCGCACCAGAGGTCCACGACCCGGGGGAGAGCCACGAGGACGCGCGGGTCCCGATCCAGAACACGGCCACCCCCGCCGGGATCATCAGGGCAAACCCGAGATTGACAAGATGAGTGGACCGCCGCCCCGCGCCCGCATGAAGCATCAGTGCTGTGATCGTCAGGGCGTCAGCCGGCTTGTGCACGAGGGTTGCGACGAAGACGCCCAGGCCGGCCCCCATGATCCCATTGCCGACCCGGAAATCGGCAGCGACCGCACTGGCCAAGGCGATGCCTCCCACCAGGGAATGCACCGCCAACCCGAACGCTGCCGAACCCCAAGGAAGCACGCTGGAATGATCCGATTTTTTCGCGTTGGGCTTTCGATGATCGTGCGAGTCAGCATGAGCGGTATGATCCACCTTCAACGACCCGTCGCAGTCGGGCTCTTCCGTTTCGTGGTGATGGAACGAGAAGAACCGCTCGAGGAAAAAAAGCGCCAGGAGTCCGACAGCCGTCCAGCGGACCGTCCCGGCCGATCCGACCCGCACCGCCTCCGGGATCATGTGAAAGAACGCGGCACCCAACATCGCACCGGCGGAGAAGCTCAGGTAAACTTGCAGTCGGGTGTGGTTCAGGACCGTCGCAAGAGGCAAGATTCCTCCGAGGACGCTGACGATCACGATGGCCGTGCAGAACGCGCTGATCGTGATCGTCATCGGGCTCACCCCTGTTGTCGCCTGGTGCTCGACCCTTGTGGATGACTATCCCAGACGAAATAATAATTGTTTGAAGGTGCATTGTCAGGCCGCCCCTCCCAGGAAAGACGCGAACAGCGCCCGGCCCGCCATTTCGAGCCTTTCACCGAGGTGATATCATGTCCAAGCTCAGCGAAGTCGAGATCGTCGCAAGGCTGCCGGACGCCAAGGGATGGGAACGTCACGGCGATATGTTGGTACGGACCTGGCAATTCCCCTCGTTCCGACGTGCCATGGAGTTCGTGAACCAGGTCGCGGCTTTGATCGAGAAAACCGACCATCACCCGGACCTGATCGTGCAGTATCGCAACGTTCGGATCGAGATGTCCACTCACGACGTGGGCGGCTTGACCGAGCGCGATTTCGCGCTCATCGCTGACATCAACGAGCTTCCCACCGATCGTTGAACGCGCCAGACCGAAACTCGACACGGGATCGCGATTCCGGTGGAGTGTCGGGAGTTCGAGGCGTCGAGGAGTTGCCGGGTCGGGAATCGATCAGCCGCCGCTCTGAGGCCGCTTCGGACCGGACTGCCCAGGGGCCAGTCGTCGATACTTGGTCTTGGGGAGGTTGTAGACCCCGGCATCCGGTCGCCAGCGTTCGTCTTCTTGCAAGACCGCCAAACGTTCCGCCCGAGTCAACACGTTCCGAGCGCGGGCCAAACTCCCCGCCTTCTTCAAGCTCTTATCCAGCGACATCATTCCCTCAACGAGTGGTTGTTCCGGACGAAACCGGTTTGGACCAGGCGAGGTCACCGATCCGGAAGGCCGGGGCCCTCGCGGCGATCCTGGAACAAAGGCCCTGGAGAAGCCTCGCCGTGTCAGCGTCGGTCGAAAAGCCAGAATTCCCGATTTTACTCTTCGCGTGGCCGGAACGCAAGCGCAGCTGCGAGGATTCTCGGCATGAGTCGGGGCTACAACAGTCAGGCAGCAAGGGATTTGTGTCTGGCCGACGGTCGCATGGTCGAGGTCGGGCCAGGCAGGCTATCTGACGCGCCTCAGCGATCGCGCCCGAGCTGATCGCTGAGGCGGCGAGCGTCGTTGTTGCCATGGGCCGCCGCCTGCTCGGCGCAGACTCGGGCCTGCGAACGGTCGCCGTGGGCCAGGTAGGCCAGAGCCAGGTTGAGTTGGATGCGGCTCAAGGAATCGGGATCGGACGTGGTGTTGAGGGCGTGCTCAAGGTCCGCGATTGCGTCCGGATAACGTCCCGACTTGTAGGAGAGGATCCCCCGGTTCAGGAGCGCCTTCGTCAACCGAGGCTCGACATCCAGGGCATGGGTGTAGTCGCGGAACGCCTGCTCGATGCGTCTGTCGGCCTCGGCCGCGAGGGCTCGATTGAAGTAGCTCGAAGCGGACCGGGGAGCCAGTGCGATGCAGACACTGAACGAGGCGAAGGCGTCCGAGTAGCGTCTCAAACGGTAGGCGCAGTGGCCCGCGTAGAAGTTAGACCAGAAGTCCTGGGGCCGTATTTCGAGAGCGAGACGGAACTCCTCGGAAGCTCTGGCGAACTGTTCCGAATGGAGCTCAGAGCGGCCCAGGTCGTAGTGCTCCGAAGCGGACCGTGGATCCGGACCGCGTTCGGGGATTGGGCTCTTCGGGCCCGGCTTCTCGGCCAGCAATCGGCGCAATTGGTCCAACGTGAAGCTCCACCCGCAACTGGTCCGGACTTCATCGAGGAGACCAAGGATCTCGTCACGAGAGTTCTGCAATTCGGCCTGCGGCGTCAGGCGGAACCGTAGCTCCGCCCAGACAGTGACCAGCTCGAGCAAGTCGGTGCGGATCTTTTGATCGAGCGGGGAATCGTCTCCGCTCGCCACCGGCGTGAGGAGCTGGTGGCGTCGGTCCCAGATCGCCTGGATGTCGCGAAGGAGGGCACTGGCCTCGATGGGCGCAGGCGGGTCGATGCCGTACTCGAATCGGACCCGCTCCGCCAGACGGTGCAACGTCGCGGCATCCTCGCCTCGCCGTGCCTCGCGGAGCTGATCGGTCAATTCGCGCGTCAGACTCTCCAGCCCTGGGACCCCCAGGGCGCGTTCCAGTCCTCGACCCAAGGTGTGGACGGCATCCGGATATTGGCCGCTGTCGCAGAATGCGCGACCGTCGTCGAGGGCTGTCTGGAGCTCGTGAACGCGCTGGAAGTAGAAGAGAGCGACGACGGCTCCGGCCGCGATGAGGATGAGGAGACCGGCGACACCGAGGGGACCCGCCGGGTTGCGTTTTTGCCACTTGTGCACTCGCTCAGTCAGGCGATTGCGTACGCCCCGCAGGGGTAGATCGTTGATCTGACGCCTCAGGTCGGCGGCGAGGTGAGCGGCAGTGCCGTATCGGTCCGAAGGCCGCTCGGCTAGACACTTTTCGATGATGTCCTCCAGCCCGATGCTGACCGACGGATTCCTCCGACGCAATGGACCTCCATCCTCATGTCGATGTCCGAGGCTCGGGCCGCCAAGCGCCTCGCGGAGGAGCCGGCCCAGAGAGTATAGGTCTGCGCGGTAGTCGACGGGGCCCGGTACGGGTTGTCCCAGGCCGGCCGCTTCCAATGCGGCCGCATGTTCGGGCGCCATCCATCCCCGCGTCCCACCGATGCGGTCGGGAAACCGTTCACTGGCCTGGATCGGCTTGCGAGCCAGGTGGAAGTCGAGGAGCATCGGCGTTCCGTCGGCCGCGATCAGTACGTTCGAGGGCTTGACGTCCATGTGGACCAGGCCGCGAGCGTGGGCATCCTGCAAGGCATCGGCCAAGCAGGCGCCGATCCAGCAGATCGCGTGGACATAAGATACCTGCTGGAGGTATCGACGATAGGGACCATCGGGCTGCATCGGCACAGGTCGGCCAGCCTCGACACGATCCAGGACATCCAGGATATGCTGGCCGCGGCGAGCGGCAGGGGGGACCACCGCCAGGGCCTCGAGGATCCGCGATAGGCTGGTCCCGCCGAGATACGGCATGCAGAGCGCGCGGAGACTCCGGTCGGGGAACGTGTGTTCCGAGAACAGGGGGATGATGTAGGTGTGCTGCAACCGTGCCAGCGAGAGGTGTTCTTCCTGGTCGTCGGAGATCACCTTCAAGACGACGAGTCGGTCCGCGAGTGCGGGTTCGGAAGCTAGGTACGTCTTCCCGGAAGCGCCTCGGCCGAGTTCAGCCAGCAAGCAGAAGGGACCGAGGTTCTCGCCCGGCTCGGGGAGCACCGCGATCTGCGACATCGGCCGCATCAGCCGATCGCATCCCAGCAACACCTCGAGCTGATCCTTCCAACGGGGAAACCGCCCCAGGACTTCGCTGGTCCGGACGTCCTGCCCCGACTCACGTTTCAGGCAGGTTTCCTCATAGATCAGACGAATGGCCGACTCATCGCCAAGTTCGGGGTTCCCGGCCAGGATCTCTTCCGCGCGGATCGGCTGGCCTCGGGCCCAGGCCGCCGCCATGAGGTCGATCAGCCGCGAGATCGCAGAGCCGTCGTGTTGTCCCGGTCCGCCCGGTTCCGGCTCCTCGGGGAAGGACTGCGGCCCCTCCCCGTCCGCGGGACGGGTGGAACGGAGTGGCATTCGTCAATCCCCTTCCGGCTCCGAGTTCGGTTTTGCGGATGCGCTCCGCGGTGGGACAGCCAGGCGTCGGGCCAGCTCGTAGAGGATCCGGCGGATGCTTCCCTCGTGCAGTCCGGTCCGGCGGGCGATCTCGGCATTGGGCAGGCCCTGGCGCTTGAGGACCAGGATTTCTCGATGGGCGGGCGAACATTCCTCCAGCATGCGTTTCCAGAGCTCACGCTCCTGGGCGATCTCGCTGGGGCGCGGCTGATTGGCCTGTGTCAGGTTTTCGGGCGAGGCCATCTCCAGTGGCCGCTCCTGTTCGAGAGCGCGATGATGCTGCCGACGGCGATCGATGAGCCGATTGCGAGCCACCTTCACGAGGAAGGCGCGAAGGTGAGAGGGGTCCGTGAATTGCCAGCCGGCCTTACGAAAGCCGCCCAGGACATCGGCCCAGACCGATTGCACGATGTCCATCGAGTCGAGCTTGGATCTCAAGGGCCCGGTCAATTGCCGGCGGACTGCCATGCGGAGATAGGGCTCGTACGCGAGGAAAGCCCGCTCCGCGGCCGCAATGTCGCCACCGTTCAGTTTCTCGATCAGCTCGTCCAGGTGCTCGACGCTCATGGCCGTCTCTCGGACCAACTCCCGGGCAGTTCGGGGAATCCCAGGGTGAGCTGTCGACCGGAGGGATCGACCGCGAGGATTCCTCTCTTCAAGCTCGTCTTACGTCGAACGTATCGCCGGGCCATCTCCGCCGACGCCGCCGTGCTGAGCAGAGTCAGGCAAAACACCACGATCGGTGTCGGTGCTGGCGTATTGAGCAGACTGACATCCAGATGGTCGAGCTGCCGCACGAACTGATCGAGTGCTGTTTCCAGGGACTCGCGGACCATTGGGAGTGCCTCGACGATCAGGTCCGCGCCAAGAGGCGATGGGATCGGTTCCCTCGGACCTTCGGAGGTGCCGTTGGCGGAATCCGAGATGGGCCGGTGGGCCGCCCGGTAGACAACCGATGGGATCGCCCGGTGGGCTGAAGGCCGGATGTCGCGGCCCGACTGGGCGTCTCCCGCTCCGATCAATCCATCCACGAAACCCGTCGTCGTTGTCAAATGGTCGTCATTGACAATGCTGGCATCGAGGAGCGCGTTTGACTGTACCGGCGCATTGCCCGCGAGCGCGAGCGGACCACCCACGGTCGCGCTCGCCGTATTGGTTCCGTTGGAGGCCGTCACCTGCGGGCTTCCGGGATTACTCCCGCCCAGAACACCAACCGTGGTCGATTGTGAAGGCCCCTGCTCGCTCAGGTCCGGGCGGCCTCTCTCGAGAATGACAGTCGGTGGCGCCTGCGATTGTGGGTTACTGAAAGGTAGTACAGGATTCGTGGTATCGTCAATTCTCGGCGAAAACGGGGGATCGCCAGGACCAGGAACGCTCACATCCTCCTGAACGTCCGTATTCGAGCTCGTTCCGTAGCTCCCTGCGTTCGGGGCGGTGGCTTGTGGCGTCCACGGCGCCAGGTCGAAGTCCGAAGCGGGAGGGGTATTCGCCGAGGAAGGCGGGCTTGGAGCCGGCTTTGGACTCGAGCTGACCGTCGTCGAAGCTATCAAATACCCACCAGGTGCGGTGACCGCGTCTGACGTGATCCACCCTGGACCATTGCCTGGCGCAACTCGGTCCCGCTCCATCCATGGTTTGCGGGCCCTACTTCTTCCCACCCGCCCAGACCACCGAAGTTCGACGATACTCCTCGGAACCCAATCGGAGGGACGTAAAGTGCTCGCTGGGCGTACCCAGGAAAAGGGGCGAAGACGACGATTTCCTCGACCTGGGGAACCCCGAAGGATCCCGCGCTGAGTAGCCTGCGGTCTTCCAACGCGTCGAAGACCGGCGGGCGATGGGGCGTGGTCGCTCGTTGTTTCCGCATGAGTGGGTTCACATTATCAGGTCGAAGTAGCATCCCCTTCATGGCTGATGGGGATCAAAGAGAAAAGCAATACGATTCTAGCTTCGGCCCGAGCGATTATCCAGCAGATTCTTGGCGACATCGCGTGCAATCAACCCGACCAATCCTCTTGTGGGATCAGGTCGCACAAACGGATCCATCATGTCAGGCTCGTCTGATCCGGGCGTCCATTTTCATAGCCCCACGGAAGTGGCATGCCGCCCCCATGCTGAGAATCGGCTTGGCTTCCGAGCAGCACCTCAGAGCCATCGCAGCTCTGAGATATCCCCGCCCAAGTGATCCTCGCGCGTGAGGCCGAAGATGGCCAGCTCGTGCCGAGGATCTCTCATTTCGCGATCGCGCCAGCTCAAGCTCATCCGTGCCAGTTCGTCCAGGCGCCCGATGACCGGTTGATCGAGCTCCGCGAGGAACTCGCAAACCTGCTCGGCTGTTTCGCAGTGACTGAGGAGGAGATGCCGGCTTTGATTCCGGCCGATGGCGACGAGCCGGCCCATCACTTCGTAGAACGGCTCTGGCTCCTCCGGGGGTGTCAGGGTCAGGAAGACGACATCGACAGGCTCGCCGTCCGCCGCGTCGAACGGGATCCCCCGGGGCAGGAGACCCACCACTCCGACGAACCGCTCGAGCGATGCCCATCGGCAGTGTGGGAATGCAATGCCATGGCCCAGGGCGGTCGAACCGAGGCTCTCGCGCTCCAGGATCGCGTCAACGATTGGCTCTTCGGCTCTCCTCGGAAGATGACCGACGACCACGGCATGGTGGACGAGTTCCGCAATCACCTCGGACTTCGTGTGCTGCTCCAGACCGATCTGGATCGCATCGGGCGGAAACAGGTCGGCTAATCTCATCGAGACGCGATCTGCACATGCGGTATCCATGATGATTTCGATCGAGATCATGAAGGGACCTCGATCTCACTCCTCTCTTTCCGAATCATAAGGAGCGGCCATATCGAAGTCAAACGTGACGGGATGTCGCCATCAGCTTGACTGGCGTGGTGCAGATTGTTCTGGCCAAGTTCAAGCTGGCTCGCTTCAGTGCGATCTTCCCGGCCGCGGTCGTGGAGGGGATGCTCGCGTCGATCGGACTGCTGATCATCGCCAAGCAACTGCCGCTGATCTTCGGCAGTCCGCACAATAAGTTCGAGGCGCACGAGTTCTGGGGCATCGTGTTCGAGGCTCCATCGCAGTTCCTGAAGATGGACCCCAAAGTCTTCTTCCTGGGAATCTTCAGCCTGGCGCTGATCTTCGTGCTGGCATCATTCAAGGCCCGCTGGCTGAAAGTCGTGCCGCCGCAAGTGTTCGCGGCGGCGGTCGGGCTGATCCTCGGCTGGTTCCTCGGCCTGAGCGGGGATCGCTTGATCCAGATTCCCGACCAGCCGTTCAAGCACGGCATCGTGTGGCCGAATTTCCACGGGATGTTCAGCGACCACACACTGTGGTGGGCGCTGGCGACGACGGTCCTGACCCTGACGCTGATCGACGGAGTCGAGTCACTGGCGACGATCGCGGCCATCGACAAGATCGACCCGTTCCGCCGCAAGTCGGACCCGAACAAGACGCTCCACGCGATGGGCATCTCGAACCTGTGCTCGAGCTTGGCTGGCGGACTGACCATCATCCCCGGCGGAGTCAAGAGCACGACCGGAATCCTCAGTGGCGCGCGCGACGCAGTGGGCCAACTTCTACAACGTCTGCTGCCTAATAATCTACCTGCTGGTGGCCCGGTCCTTGATCAACCTGATGCCCATGAGCGTCCTCGGGGCGATCGTCCTCTATACCGGCTACAAGCTGTGTGCACCGAAAGTCTGGAGACATGTCGCGCACATCGGCACCGAGCAACTGTTCGTGTTCACAACCACGGTGTTCGTCACGGTCTCGACCGACCTGCTCTGGGGCATCGCCGCGGGCATCGTCGCCAAGCTGTTGCTGGAGGTCGCGATCGTCACCAGGGCCGAGCGGGGCAGCCCGGAGCGCCGCGAGCCGCTTGCCCAGGCCGTGAGGCGGTGGCTGGGCGGGACCGGCGAACTGTTCCGCAGCCCCGTGGTCAAGACCGTGACGGTCAACCAGACCCATCATGTCTTTTTCGGGCGGCCGATGGTCTGCTTCAATTCCATGTAGCTCGATGCGGCGCTGATGCAGATTCCCAGTGGCGTCTCGATCGTCTACCTGCATGTCACCGACCTGGTGACGCTCATCGACCACACTGCGTCGGCAGCACTTCATGAGTTCGTCGAGAACTTCAAGCGCAACGGCCACGGCATCGCCGAGATCGTCGGCCTCGACCGTCTGCGCGCGCTCGATCCCATGCGGTGGCTTCCATGCGCATCAGCGCGCCGGTTCTGGCCGAGGAACGGGCCGCGGCTCTCGACGCACTGGCCAAGTTTAGCCTGACCTACACCAGCCCCGAGAAGCCGGACCCCTTCGCACTCCTCGAGCGGATCAGCCTGACACGCGTCGGGGTGAATGCGGATCAGGAGAACACCTGGTTCACCACAGAGTGGCGCGCACCTGGCGTTTCCTGTTTCGCATGACCAAGGCCATCGGCCGCTCCATCCGCTCGCTGTTCGTCTTCAACAACGCGGAGACCGTCACCTTCTTCGATTACGACCTGGCCTGGTCCAGCCTCAGCCGGATGGAGAAGGACGATGTTCCCGACGCAGTCGAGAAGCTCACCCTATCCTCTCGCGAGCATCGGAAACTCAATTTCGACAGCAACTCGCCGCCCGATCCCCGGATCATGTGAAACGACATTACGAGTCGGCATCGACTTCCCCGTGTCGACGAAGACGCGGAGGAGTCGTCACTTGCCTCATGCCCTGGTGAGAGGAAATACTGGTCCTTCTCCTCCGCTTCCGGGCTGATGGTCCCGATACGAATTTGAATCCGCTGATCGCGATTGCTGCCGCGGCGACGATCCGGGGAGTTGCACTTCTCGCAGCGCCCTTGGGCGTTTCGGATGGGTCCTCTGGGCTCGGCTGGGTCCCGCCTGAAGACGGACTCGCGGCAGGTCGCGAAGGTAACTCATCGAGTCCGTTCTTCGAGGGGAGTTCTGATGACCGATCTGGTGCCGCCGAGGGCGGCCCCGGAGTTCTTGAGGAAGGCGGTGCCGCCTCGGGGGTCGAGCTTTCCGGCGTCGCCAAGGGGACTGGCTGATCAACCTCGATGGTGTCCACGAGCGAATCCAACGGGGTGTCGGTCTCGGTCGACCACCGGCCCGTCTCCGCCCCCGAGAGACCCTGCCCCAGCGAGTTCATTGGTACGGCGATCATGCCGGCCGACGCCATGACGGAGGAGGCTTGCTGGGATTGCGACGGGCTACTCACGATGGCCTGAGCCCCGAAATCCGGCACCGGCAACGCGGCGATAGACTGAGCCGATGATGCAGCGGCCGCGATCGAAGCGGCGGTGGTTCCCATCGTGAGAGACGTGCTGGAATTCGACGGAGTCCCACTCGCACCGTTCGAGCCCCCGTTCGATGGGGAGGATGAGACGAAATGTTGATTTGAACCGGTGTGCGCCGAGGCCGAGGCTGAGCTGGCCGTTGCTGAAATCGGCGTGCTGGTCGATAGGCCATTGGAGGCGAGCAAGTCGGGAACGAGGACATTAGCCACAGGAGTTCCCAGGCCGGTGACCAGATCGTATCCTGCCTTCGCGGAATAACCGTTGAAACCGGTCGTGATATCGTGGAACGCATTGTTGGGCAGGGAGTAGAGCTCGGTCTGCAACTGGTTGGTGCTGAGCGGGCTCTTACCAGCAAGGGCGAGTCCTTGATCGGTGATGGCCACCAGGCCGGCCCATGCCGGTGCCGCGGCGCTGGTGCCTCCCACCTGGAACCAGCCGGACTGTCCGCCGTATTGGACCGAGTCGTACACGGCGACTCCGCTACTGGGATTGGCGTTGAAGGAGACATCGGGTGTGGTTCGGATGCCGTAATCCAACCCGGAAGCCGTCAAGGTGGCGACCTGGTAGGATGGGATGGAAAGGCTGTACTGGAATCCATTATCGAGGCCGCTGAAACCGCCGGTACTGCCAGTCCAGCCCGACTCGCCGCTGTACGTATTTCCCGAACCCACGGTCAGCGTAGTGCCGCCAACCGCCAGCACATTCGGCGAAACCGACGGGAAGGTGGGGCCGGACCAGGCCCCCTGGTCGCCGGAAGCGGCGACAAACGTTTCATTGGTATGGCCCGTCGGTGTCAGGAAGACGGAGTTATCGGCCCACTCACCATCGTATTCGTTGGTCCCCCAGCTCATCGAGATCACGCTGACGCCCGGAAGGATGCTGGCCTGGCTCACGGCGTTGTACAGAGAGCTCAGGCTATCGTTGGACGCCTCGACCAGCACGATATTGGCCCCAGGTGCGATGGCGTGGGCCCACTCGACGTCGAGTGAGGTCTCGACGCCCATCCCGCATTGGTGGTCTTGGCGCCGAGGTTGTCAACGGTGAAGGAGGGCGGAGCCGGAAGATTGTAGTTCTTGTCGAACGCGGCGAGATCCGCGGTGATGTTGGGATCGTTGTAAGCGTCGATTATCGCGATGGTTTGCCCTGACCCGTTGCCGGTGATGTCCCCGGAGAGCGTGATTTGATTGATACCGTAGGCACTCTGGACCTCCTGCGGGGTCAGGGCCGAAGAACCGCCGGCAACCATCGGTGTCATCGCGATACTGGGCTGGGCCGCGATCAGGCTCAGATCCGGAACGGTTGTCCCGGTGGAAAGAAGCCGCCGGGTTTCCAGCGACTCGCAGTGTAGGCTGTATCGCCTGAGCGGACGGGAGCAGAACGAGGCGGAGACACGCCGGGAAGACGCGGATAGCGGGCTCATGGGGATCGACCTTACCCTGATGTCGTTTTCGTGGTTGTGGAAAAGAACTCGACGTTCATCCAGAAGACGAGGTTCTGTCATGTGACGAGGAGGCGGCACGCCCTCTCAGTCCCAGATCGAGGCGAGGACCGATCCTCCCCGCCAAGTTGTCGCCAAGCCTGATCCGGCCACGGATCGAGCCGCGGAGGGTTTTCTTGGGTGGCCCATTATGCAATACGGAGACGACACGTCCAAGCGCGCGCACGAACTCTCCGGGAGATGGCTTAATGACTGGTCGCGTGCGGGCCGCGATCAGTAAGATGATTGACGACCGGCACTTATATCATCACCGCTGGGGTTGTCGGACGTTGCCGGACCGGACGGCGGACTGGACCGGGAGACGGGGGTCGGGGATGCCGGGCGTGGAGGTCCGGCGACCCGGGTTGCGGACGAGGTTGGGATCGGGTGCCACGAACCGGGGGTCGGCTTCCATCACCTGAACGCGGAAGTCATCGAAGTACACCTCGCCGTAGCCGGCCAGTCCCAGGGTGACGGAAAACTTCATGTCGTTCGGAGCTTTGCGATAGAGAACCACCCGGGAGTAGCCGGGGATCGGATCGGTCGAGCGGAACTGGAACTGCTCGCCGCCGATCGAGTCCCGGACAATGACGCCGCCGAGTCCCGGCGTGGTGGCGTTCGATCGCTTGACGAGTACGGAGATGCGGATCAGGTTGTTGGCCTGCACGCGGATCGATGGGGAACGAATGGCGGCCATGGGGAAGTCCAGAAACGGGGTCCCGAGCGTGTCGAATTCCAGGCGATTCTTCCACCACACGGACAGCTTGATCGAGTTGTCTCCGTCCGCGATGACCTCGTCCTCGAAACGCGCCTGTTTCTTGCTCTTGGTCTGCTTCTTTTTTTCCGGTTGCTTGGGGAGCGGCGGCTCCTTTCGCGATTTGAGCTCGAGTTTGTGAGCGACCTTCTCGTCCTGGTGGCTGACGTCCCTCCAGCCCGCATCGGCGATTGCCGCGGGGTCGTCGAAGCTGCCGGATGGGATTCGATTGGCCCCGAATCGAAATCCGGCGCACCCTCCGACCCAATCCTTCCAGATGTGTAGCTGGGGTAGGGTGAAGTACGAGATGGCCGGTGGGCAAGAGATGGCCGAGACGATCAGGGGAGGCCGGGGATACGGCTGGGGCACGCCGTCCGGCAACTTGGGCAGCTTGGGGTTGAAGCTCAAGGTCGCGACCTTGCCCAGCTCCCCCAAGGCCTGCTGCCAGTAGCCGAACATCACGAGACGAAGGGGCCGGCTGACCCGGCGTGCCTCGGACCAGGCCTGCGAGTAATCCTCGGTGTCCTGGGCGGCACGCGCATTTCTTGAGGAATTTTTCCGCTTCCGCGAGGAGATCCGAGGCATCGGGCGGCGGACTCACGATTCCCACCAGGTCGCGCTGCTTGAGGTCGTCCTCAGAGCGGAAGAGATGGCCGTCGGCCTTGAGCCGTTCGTGGACGTCCTTGACCGCCTGGTACTGGATCTCGGCCTGTCGGATGGCCAGTGCCACGGCCTGCGGCCGGATCCGCTGGACAGCGGCCTTGATCCGTTCACAAAGGGCGAGGTCGGTCGTGCAGAGGAGGAGCGTGGTAACACCGAAGTCGGGCAGGGTGAACCGAGTGCCGCCGGGCACGCGGTCATCCGGTTTTCGCTCGAGGAACCGTGCGTCGCCGGGGCTGATTTGCAGCGCCTGGGCTCCCGCCGGCAAGACCGGGTAGAGCGTCAGCTCGTGGTACGCCAACTGGGGGGGAACCCACTGGGCTCCTCCGCCGAAGTCGGCAAGGAGGAGGAGCATGCCCCGGTTCTCGTCCAGGAGGACCGGCGTGGCGATCAGGCCGGGCTTACCCGGTTTTTCCCCGACCAGTGGCATACGCCTCTGATTCACATTGGCGGTGGTCGGGCGCGTCAGGGGATCCGGGTCGAAGACGTCGTAGGGCTTGAGTTGCTTCAGGTTGCGGGCCAGGATCGGCTCACAGAGATTGATCTCGGCATTCAGCAGAGTCAGCTCGATCAAGAGGGCCTCGCCGGCGGGCCGCGTCAGGTCGGCATCGCCGCGGAACGTGAGGCCGCGGTAGCCCGCCGACAGGGCCATGTAGGTCATGAGCCGGACCTGCTCAGGCTGGACCGGTGGGATGCCCCAGTCTGGCGGCGTGTCCTTGCCCCAGATATTCCGAACCACTTCCGGCGGAGCCATCGTTGGAATCCAGGCCCAGAACAAGGCTTCCAGGTTGGATCGCACTGTCAAGTCCTGGCGCTGATTCAGGTAAGTCAAGCCGTCCATCATCGATTGGGATGTGCCCCAGATCGACGGCTCGACGCCGATGACATCGAGGTTTGACGGAGTTCGGCCATAGAGGCGGTACTCGCTGTCGATCGTCGCCGTGGCCAGGTGCGAGTTCTCGTCCTCCAGGCCCCGCATGGCGGAAAGGACCCCTCGGACCTGCTCAAGCTCCTCCTTCCGCTCGGCCTCCAGTCGTTGTCGGCCCAGATGGTCGCCGAGTTGCCAGAGCAAGACCTCGTTGGGCGCGGGGTATGCGGCCATCTGGTCGAGCACATCCTTCACCCCCTCCGCTTCATCCAGACGGGGCAAGAGGAAGAACCCCACATCGACGGCCTTGCGAATCGTCTGGGGATCGGGCTTGGCGTCGGTGACCAGGACCTCGCAGCCGGTGCGGCGTAGCTGGACGATGTCCGCGCCGGGTGCATCGATGGCTGTGGGTAGCCAGCCGACATACCGACGGTCCTTGGTGAGCCGCTCGAGCAAGTTCCTGGACATCCGGAACGGAGGCAACGCGGTCTCGCCACTCCTCACGGCCGTCCGACCCTTGCGATTCGAGGTGGAAGATCGGTCTGCGGAATCCTTGGCGGACCAGGCCGTCGCCAGCTCGTGAGAGACCGGGGATACCTCGAGGTCGTCGAGGAAGACCTCGGTCTCGCCGACTCCCCCCATCAGATTCACGACGACCTGCTCGAGATATGCCCCCGCCAGTGGGACGGGCCGCCGGGTCGAAGCCCGTAGGACCCGCGCCTGTCGCTCGATCGCCGGGAGCATGTTGGTCAACTCGAGGTTTTCCCAGCGGTCCGTCCGGCTGAAGGCGGTGCCGGTCAATAGCACGAACGAAGGAGCCTTCGTCTCCGGATCGAGATCGGCGGGAAGCACAACCTTCACGAAAAGCCGAACACCTTGCTTGTTGGATCGGACGTGAAGGCCCACCCTGAGGTCGGTCGTGACGGGTACTTTCGGCAGGGCGTAACTCACGAAGAACTGGCTGCCATTGGCGGCTTCGAAGTGGAAATGCTCCGACTGTCGCCCACCGTGCGCAGCCCAATTCGAACGGTCGTGTGCCAGCAGCCGCACGGTGGTGTCGGTATATTCCCGCACCCAGCTCGTTTGCGGGGTCTCGAACCCATCGCGCAAGGCCTCGACACCGGCCGGCTGGGGGTCTGGCTGCTGTCCCTTGGACGCAACCCATCCCACCGCCAGTAATCCCGAGGCAACCCCCAGCGTCACGAAGCGGCGTGTGAAGACCATGGGCTCGAGACCTCCCTGTCCACGAACCATCCTCCGATGCGATCGAGACTGCCTTCGGGCAGGACGGCTCCATCCTGAGAATCGGGGCACCATCTGTGCCGTCAGAAGACCCGAAGAGCCCTGCGATGGGCGGCGGGTGTCCTGACCCCGCCTGGGTGCAGGAGGAACGTTCGCCTTCCTCCCCGCCGATCGGATTCTCCCAATAGGCCACGTCCTTTTTCCGCACGTGGAGGGTCGAGCCGCGAAACCCAGCCGATCCTAGCTCGATCGCTCAGGTTGGGGAAGAGCAATCCTCATCCTGATCATCGGTTGTCAACCGACATGGAACCCCATCAATCGCCCCGGCGACTCGCCGATCCGGAAGCGGTTCGTGAGCCTGTGCCGACCAAGAGGAGTGCTGTCGCCTGCAAGAACCATGCAACCGTCGTTTTCATCGCAACACCTTGTCTTTACCCAAGAAGATTAGTCTCAGTGATCCCACTCTCTTCTCCATTTTCATGCTAGACTGGAACAACTCCCAACGAAGAGGTGCAACCATGAGCTGGACAACGACCGTGACGAAAATGACGGATCAAGTTCCCACCGAGTTGGTGGAGCTGAAGGAGCGAATTCAGGAACAGCCGGCCAGGGTTCGTGCCGAGCTGGAGCCGCTCATCGACGAGGTGATGGAACATGCAATGTTCCGGAACCGGGTCATGCTGATCGCGCGAGATGCGCTTCAGCAGTTCCGGCTCGATCTGGCATCGCTCCGGTTCGACCGGGAAGCGACCCGGAGGGAGCAGGGACTGATCTGAGCATGGGCCCCAGGGGATGAGGGACTAGCGCCGGGCGCGACGCGGCTGGCCAAGCCAGGCCGTGATCACCCGGCCGACTTCGGCCAGGCTCTCAGCCGAGCAATTGGCAGGCACGTCATCAGCCTTGTGCCAGAAGGGGTAGTCGAAGTCGATGATATCGATGGTCGGAATCCCTACATCGTTGAGCGGAAGGTGGTCGTCGAGGACTTCGCGACCAATATCGTGCTGGAATGACGTCGCATCGACCTGTCGCGCGACGGCCCACACTTCGTTAACGAGTTTTCCCGCGAGGCGCATGCTGTAGGGCTCTCGCTTGATCTGGACGTCTCGCCCGCCGATCATGTCGAGGACCAAACCGGCCTCATATTTCGTCTTGTTCCCCAGACGTCCAGCCTGTTTCTTATAGGCCCGCGCGAACATCTTGGATCCCAGGAAATACTCGCCACGCCGGGGACGATCACCATAGACCAGCTCCTCACCGTCGAAGAGGACGAGGTTGACACCCCAGGGAGTTTCCAGTTTGTCCAGATGATGGGCCATCTCCATCATCAACGCGACGCCGGAGGCACAATCGTTGGCACCCAGGAAGGGCCGATCCACCTTCTCGGGGTCGTCCTCCTGGTCGGGATGCGGTCGCGTGTCATAGTGGGCGCCGATGACCACGCGCTCGTGACGCTCGGGATGCCACGAGCCGATCAGGTTCACCATCTCCACGCGCTGGCCGGTCAGAGGGTGCACCGTACGAAACGGCTGCTCGCGGATCTCGGCTCCCATCTTCTTGAAGTGCTCGGCAACCATCTGCCGCTGTCGCGTGTTGGCCTCCGTACCGGCCATTCGCGGGCCGAGGTCGCAGATCTTCTTCAGGTATCCGAAAGCGCGCTTGCCGTCGATGGGAGCCGGTGGGGCAAGCATGGCGGCATTGGCCTCCGAGGAGCGGAATCGTTGGACTGCTGGCCAGATCAAGCTGATCAGGACCGCGGCGAGGATGGGTGCAAGGCCCAGCCCGACGATCATCTTCCAGTCTTTCCAGTGCGGGATGACACGCCTTCCCATACGTTCGACTCCTTCCGGAGTGGCATTCGAGCACTCCGACTCAGGCTTGTCCTCACCGATCTCGACCGACCGCTCAGCGATTGTACTCAATTCATCAATTCAGGATAGATCTGTAGCAGGGTGGTAAGTCGCTCCAGGGGCAGACCGACAACATTTGAGAAGCTGCCGCTCACGACCGAAACGAACGGGTCTTGGTCCTGCACCCCGTAGCCTCCCGACTTCCCTTCCCATCGGCACGAGTCGAGGTAAGCGTCGCGTTCGCGGTCGGTCAAGGGCTTGAAGCGAACGATGCTGATCTCGACGGCGCCAACCCATTCCTGCCGGCCCGCCCGGTAGAGACAGAGCCCGGTGATCACCTCGGTGTCGCGCCCTTCCTGGAGCCGGATCATCCGTTCGGCGTCCACGCGATCCAATGGCTTGTTGAGGATCTCGCCGGCAACGGAGCAGACCGTATCGGCGCCGAGGATCAGGCCCTGCCCTCGCCGGCGCGCGACTTCGGCGGCTTTTCGCCAGGCGAGTTGTGCCGCGTGCTCGGACGCAGATTCTCCCGGTTTCGGGGCGGGTTCCTCGATGCCCGAGGCGTCCACCTCGAAGAGGTAACCCGCCTCTTCGAGCAACTGCCGGCGCCTCGGCGACGCGCTGGCCAGAATCAGACGGAGTTTCCGATCAGGAACGCTTTCGATCGGCCCACGCCCTCAACGCTTACTGGTCAGATTCCGGGAATCCTGATGGTAACGTGACTAGACCCTTGCCAACAAGGCGGAAAGCCGCCAGCCTGAGAGTCATTGCGGTGTCCACCGTTGCGGTTTTCCGCGTCCGGAAGGAGTTTCGCCATGCCGCACCGTCTTGCGATCCTCGCTGGCTCCCTCTGCGTGCTTGTCATGATGGTTGGCTCGCCCGCCCTCGCGGCCCCGCCCGACGGCAATCGCCTCGCCTATCTGGACGCGGTGAACCCCTACTATCCGCACCGTGACTTCCCCAAGTTGATCACGCCTCAGTGGGTGGGCGAGCGGGGTGTTCAGGCGGTCGTGGTGCTGGCGATCGACGACATGCGCGAGCCGGCACGCTATGAGACGTATCTGCGGCCGATCCTCAACCGTCTGAAGCAGATCGACGGTCGGGCGCCGGTGAGCATCATGACGAACCAGGTCAAGCCGAACGACCCGAGGCTTCAGGCATTGCTCAAGGAAGGGCTGTCGATCGAGTGTCACACCCTGACCCACCCCTGCCCTCTTCTCTCTAAAGGTGACTTCGCCGAAGCGGCCCGCACCTACCATGGGTGTGTCGACTTGATGAACCAGATCCCCGGAAGTGCGCCGGTGGCCTTTCGGATGCCCTGTTGCGATTCGCAGAACACCGTGAGTCCCCGCTTCTTCGCCGAGATCTTCAATAAGACCAGTCCCAGTGGCAAGTTCCTCTCGATCGATTCGTCGGTCTTCACGGTCCTCACGCCCGACGACCCCAGCCTGCCGCGCGAGCTGGTCTTCGACCGCGACGGCAAGGAGCGGTTCCGCAAGTACATCCCGTTCCCTTCGTTCGTCAACACGATCGAGAACTACCCGTATCCCTACGTCATCGGCCGGACATGCTGGGAGTTCCCGTGCATCGTCCCCAGCGACTGGGAGGCGCAGAACATCAACAAACCGGCCAGCCCGAAGACGCTCGAGGACATGAAGGCGGCGCTCGATTGCGTTGTGCTGAAGCAGGGCGTCTTCAATCTCGTGTTCCACCCTTATGGATGGATCAAGCCCGAGCAAGTCGTCGAGCTGATCGATCATGCGGTGGCGAAGCATGGGAAGAAGGTGAAGTTTCTGACGTTCAAGGAGGCGCAGGAACGGTTGAACAAGAACCTGCTGAAAGGACATCCCTTGCGGGCAGCGGATGATCGAAATCAGGAATCCGTCTCTCTCACTGATACGAATCAGGATGGTTACGTTGATGTCTCGATCTTCGACCGGACCGAGATCCTCTTTCATACCTGGAACCCGACAAGATCGGAATGGGACGAGTCCCTGTTACGGAGTTCGGAACCCATCCGGATTCAGATTGCAGGACCGGTTCGAGAGGATTCCAAGCTTCCCCCCGGTGCCCGACGCCTGGACGATCAAGGCCGGGACGCTGGCCTCCGCTTCATCGACCTAGACGAAGACGGCCAGCTCGATGTCGTCTTCTCGAATGATCAGGAATACGGCATCTACCTCTTCGAGTCGATGGAGAAAGGCTGGACCCGGAAGGTCATGGCCGGCAAAGCCGGCGAGCCGGGCGCATTGCCGAAGATCGTCCGCAACGGCACCAACAACGGCTTCTTCGTCCACTCCCGCCAGCTATGGTGGCAGAACGAGGACACGGCCAAGCTGCCGGATCTCGTCGATCGGCGAGCGTTCAACGACTTATTGAAAGACGTCGAGCCGCGTGGCAAGAACTCTGCCGCAGCCCTCAAATCGATCCGCGTCGCACCCGGTTTCACCGTCGAACCGGTCGCCATCGAGCCGCTGGTGAAGGACCCGATCGCCTTCGAGTGGGGCGCCGACGGCAGGCTCTGGGTCGTCGAGATGGGGGATTACCCGCTCGGTATCGATGGCAAGGGGAAACACGGCGGCGTGGTCCGATATCTCGAAGACACTAACGGCGACGGCCGGTACGACAAGCAGACGACCTTCCTGGAAGGGCTCGGCTTCCCGACTGGCGTGATGCCGTGGCGACAGGGCATCCTGGTTTCGTGTGCCCCAGAGATCTTCTACGCCGAGGACCGGGACGGCGACGGCAAGGCCGACCATAAGGACGTGCTCTTCACTGGCTTCGTCGAAGGAAACCAGCAGCACCGGCTCAACGGCTTCGAGCTGGGGCTGGATGGCTGGCTTTATGGGGCTAACGGCGACAGCGGCGGGACCGTCCGGTCGCACAAGACCGACAAGGTCACGCGGATCAATGGGCGCGACTTCCGGTTCCGGCCGGATACCGGCGAGTTCGAAGCCGAGAGCGGCATGACCCAGTTCGGCCGTCACCGTGACGACTGGGGCCATTGGTTCGGCAACGACAACCCGGTCTGGGCCTGGCACTTCGTCCTCTCCGACCAGGACCTGAGGCGTAACCCGTATTACGCGGCTCCCGACCCGAAGCAGAGGCTCGAACTCGAGACCCGCTGTTATCCCCTCAGCCGCACCGTGGCCCGGTTCAACGACCTGAGCATGGCCAATCACGTGACCTCGGCCAATAGCCCGACACCCTACCGCGACGAGCTGTTCGGCCCTTGGTTCGCCACGAGCGTGTTCGTCAGCGAGCCGGTCCACAACCTGGTGCATCGCATGGTGCTCGAACCCGACGGGGTGACGTTCCGCGGTCGTCGCGGCCCCAACGAGTCGGGCCGCGAAGTCATGGCCTCCAGTGATAACTGGTTCCGGCCGACAATGCTCAAGACCGGCCCGGACGGCGCGCTCTGGGTCGCCGACATGTATCGCCAGACCATCGAGCACCCCGAGTGGATTCCCGACGCCTGGGAGAAGCGGCTGGACCTGCGAGCGGGGAGCGAGGAGGGGCGGATCTACCGTGTCTATCCCGTGGATAAGAAGCCGCGGGCCATCCCGAAGCTCGATGGTCTCGATACCGCAGGACTGGTCGCCGCCATGGACAGCCCCAGCGGCTGGCAGCGCGATACGGCTCAGCGGCTACTGCTACACCGAGGCGGCACCGAGGCATTCGCGATGCTCCGTGCCCTGGTGAAGAAGTCGAATCGCCCCAAGGCTCGGGTACAAGCGATCTGGACGCTCGCCGATCTGGGCGGGCTCGATGAACCGACCGCGCTGGCCGGCCTGACCGATCCCGAGCCGCTGGTCCGGGAGAGCGTGATTCCGGCCGCCGAGCCGCTCATGAAAGCCTCCGGCAAGGTGGCGGAAGCCATTGTTCGACTGGTCGATGACTCCCAGCCGCGCATCCGGTTTCAGGTTGCGCTGGCTCTGGGCGAGTGGGATGACCATCGCGCGGGCCAGGCCCTCGCCCGGCTAGCGCGACGGGACGGGAAAGACTCGTGGATGCGCGCCGCGATCCTGTGCTCGGCGGTCCCGCACGTGCCGACGCTCCTGGCGGAACTGCTGGGCCGCGACGCAGAGGGATCGGCGCCGCCCGAGGCGATGGTCGAACCGTTACTGGAGGTCGCCGGCGCCATGCCGGGCGGCGGTTTGAACGATGCGGTGGCCCGCACGATCGGCAAGCCGGCTGGATCCGAGGGGCGGTATGCGCCTGGCAGTTCGCCGCCCTGGCGGGCCTGCTCGCGGCTCGCGACCGGTCGAAGAAGCCTCTATCACTCGATCTGGACAAGCCGTTCGCTGGGTTGTGGGCGGCTGCGCGGGCTCGTCAAGGATGACGCGGCTCCTGAGGCCGACCGGCTCGCGGCGGTGGGGCTGCTGGGCCATGCCGCCGCGCGCAATTCCGACGATCGGGACTTGCTCGTCAGGACACTCCGGCCTCAGGTGCCGGTCGGGCTCCAGCAGGCGGCTGTGACCGCCCTGGGTCGGACGACCGACCCGAGAGTGCCGGACCTCCTGGTCCACGATTGGAAGAACCATTCCCCGCAAGTTCGCGGCGCGATCCTCGACGTGCTGCTCGGCCGACGAGCCTGGATGGGCTCGCTCCTGTCGTCGCTTGAAGACGGCTGTGTGCCGCCGGCCGAGATCGACACGGCCCGACGTCAGCGGCTCCTCAAAGTGCGCGATCGAGAGATGCGAGCCCGCGCCGAGGCTGTCTTCACCCATCAGGCCAGGCTGCGTGAAGCCGTCGTCAACGGCTATCGGCCGGCTCTGGGCATCAAGGGCAATCGGGCCGCGGGTGCAGCGGTCTTCCAGAAACTGTGTGCTTCGTGCCACCGGATGAACGAAGTCGGCGTCGAGGTCGGTCCCGATCTGACCACCCTCAACGACAAGTCGCCCGAGTCGCTGCTCGTTGGCATCCTCGATCCCAACCGCGCGTTCGAAGCGAAGTACGCGGCCTTCGCGGTCGCGACGGTCGATGGTCGCATCGCAAACGGACTGATCGCCAGCGAATCGGCTACGTCCGTGACGCTCCGCCGCCAGGACGGCAAGGTCGATGTACTCCTCCGCTCCGACATCCAGGAAATGGCCGCCTCGGGTCAGTCGCTGATGCCTGAAGGACTCGAGAAGGACCTGAAACCCAGCGATCTCGCGGATTTGATCGCGTACCTCGTGTCGAGTCAAGTGGTGCGTCCGTCCGAGTAGTCACACTGGCTTGCTGGACCAAACGTCTCTCGATCGAGTCATTCACGATGTCCAAAGTAACCGATATCCAGCTCGTCGCGGTCGAGCTGTATTTCCTGCCGATCACGACCCGGATGCCGCTCAAGTTCGGCCCTGAGATCACCACCGAGGTCACGTGTGCGCGGGTCAAGATGACTGTCGAGGACCGGATGGGCCGCCGCGCCGAGGGCTGGGGCGAGACGCCTCTGTCGGTCCAATGGGTCTGGCCGAGTACGCTCAGCTATGAGGAGCGGCATGAGGCGCTGAAGGCGCTTTGTGCCGAGATCGCCAGGGCTTGGCTGGATTCACGTTTCGAGCCCGGCCATGCGCTGGAGATCGGGTATCACTTCCAGGAGGGAGAGCTGATCTACCTGGCGAACACATTCAACCGATCCCGGCGAGCTGGTCAAGAACCAGTCCCCTGGCTTGCATCCCTGGTCTGCAACTCGCCCTTCGACCTGGCACTTCACGATGCCTATGGCGTGCTCCAGGGCGTGTCGACCTACGAGACTTACAACAGCCGCTATCTGAACTTCGACCTGTCCCATTTCCTGACGCCCGCGCAGGGGACTGATGTCTCCTTCGAAGGCCAGTTTCCGGAAGCGTTCCTGGCCCGTCCCCGGTTGGAGTCGATCCCAGCGTGGCACCTCGTGGGAGGCAAGGACCCGGTCGATACGTGGGACTTGACGGGCTCGGAGCCGGACGATGGTTACCCGGTTCTGTTGCGCGATTGGATCCGCCGCGACGGGTTGAACTGTCTCAAGGTGAAGCTTCGCGGCGACGATACCGACTGGGACTACGACCGCCTGCTCAAGGTCGGCAGGATCGCGGTTGAGGAATCGGTCGATTGGCTGACCGCCGACTTCAATTGCACGGTCAGCGAGCCCGCTTATGTCAACGCGATCCTCGATCGGCTGATGGCCGAGCACCCCCGACTCTATGGCATGCTCCTCTACGTCGAGCAACCATTCCCCTACGACCTGGAAGCGCATCGGATCGATGTCCACAGCGTCTCGGCGCGGAAGCCACTGTTCATGGACGAGAGTGCCCATGACTGGCGGTTCGTCCGGCTCGGTCGCGATCTGGGTTGGTCGGGCGTGGCACTCAAGACCTGCAAGACCCAGACCGGGGCGCTCTTGAGCCTGTGCTGGGCCAAGGCCCACGGCATGACGCTCATGGTCCAGGACCTTTCGAATCCGATGCTGGCCCAGGTCTCACACGTCCTCCTGGCGGCGCACGCGGGAACCATCATGGGCGTCGAGTCCAATGGGATGCAGTTCTACCCGGCGGCTTCGCTGCTTGAAGAAAAAGTCCATCCTGGCCTGTTCCGTTCAACGGGATGGGAAACTCGATCTTTCGTCAGTCCGAGGACCAGGGTTCGGCTATCGGGTCGATGAGATCGAACGTGCCTTGCCTTCGCCGGCCTTTTCCAAATCCGCGTAGGTCAGAAGCCCGGGTTGGGCGACGCAGTGGTGCCGGGGCGCGTACCGAAACGTTCACCCCGGCGGGCCGCGCCTCACCTCAGGAACAGGTGGGGAACAGGTGCAGGCCCGAGGGTTTCGGTTGTGAACATTTTTTGACAAGCGCAAGTTATTATTACATATCAAATAATATAAATATTTTTATTTTATAGAGGCGACTACTCGAAAAGAGAGGGGGACTGATGCTGGATTTCAGGGGCACGCCGTCTTCGAAAGGCCGGGCGATGTCGGATCGATTCCGCGGAGGTGCTTAGTCCTCGGAACCGGTTCACCGGCCGGACAAGCCGGCCGGGGTTCATCTCGGTCAGTTCCAGCCGGAGTCGCCACCGAAGAAAAATATCTTCGTGTCATCTTGACTCCTCAGACGCGTTGTCTTAGACTTCCATCAGACAGGTTGTCTTGGAGAGAGGACTGGCATGAGTCAGCGCAATCAGGACGTGACCGAGGCCGAGCTGGCGCTCTTGCAAGCGCTCTGGGATTCGGGTCCGGCCACGATCCGGCAACTGGTTGAGCGGGTGTACCAGCAGAGTGGAACTTCGGTCTATGCGACCGTTCAGAAGCTCCTCGATCGCCTCGAGGTCAAAGGTTTCGTGAACCGCGATCGGAATGCCCCCGTGCACGTCTTCCGGGCTGCGATCGACCGCGACGAGCTGATCGGCCGGCGCCTGCGGGCGGTGGCCGACTCGCTTTGCGGCGGCTCGCTGTCGCCGCTGTTGACCCATCTGGTGCAGGGGAAGGGACTCTCCGAGGAAGAACGTCGCGAGCTTCGTACGCTCATCGATCAGCTCGATCGCCAGAGGCGACGTTGAGACGCACAGGGGAATCGGGACGATTTCGCGTCAGTACGAAAGGGGTGCGGTCGTGGAGAAGCTCTTCCATGCCGGGGTGAGCAACGCGGTGTCGGCGACCGTCCTGGCGATGGTGGTCGCCTGCCTGTCGCGACCACTAGCCCGTCGTCCCGCGGTCTTGCATTGCCTCTGGTTCCTCGTGCTGCTGAAACTCGTCACCCCGCCCTTATACGAGGTGACGCTGCCGCGTCCTGCCGCATGGATGACGGATCGGGGGCAGGTGTCGTCCGGGGGCGCGGCTGTCGCACTGGCTATCGACGAGGTCCCGTCTGCCGTCGAGGAGTGGGTCATCGAGTCGGAACCGGAGATCCCTCTGCTGCATTCCCGGCTGGAGATGGTTGTTGACCACACTACATCGGTTGATGCGTCGGCGATCGACTGGCTCCGTTTGCTGATGATCATCTGGGTCGCTGGGACCGCGACGGTGTTGATCGTCTCGTTTCGACGCGTTCGCCGGTTCCAGCGCCTTCTCGGCGAAGCCCGACCGGTCTCCGAAGATCTCCAGGGTTGGGTGAGCGGGCTGGCGGGCCGGATCGGACTGCGGCGGCCTCCGATGGTGGAATGGATCCGTGCCAAGCTCTCGCCGATGATCTGGTCGCTGGGCTGGCGTCCCCGGTTGATTCTACCGCGCGACCTCTGGAAGTCGCTCGATGAACGGCAACGGTCAACCCTGGTCGTCCACGAGCTGGCTCACCTGCGGCGGGGGGATCATCTCCTCCGGTTCTTCGAGCTCTTTGTGACGGCGCTGTTCTGGTGGCATCCGGTCGTCTGGTGGGTGCGTCATGCGCTCCGGGACGTCGAGGAACAATGTTGCGACGCCTGGGTGGTCTGGGCGTTTCCCGACGCCGCCCGATCCTACGCCGAGACGCTGCTGGAAACCATCGACTTTCTCAACCATTCCCAAGGCGCCGAGCCGCTGTTGGCCAGCGGGTTCGGCAAGGTCCATCATTTGCGAAGGAGATTGACCATGATCCTCAGTGGAACGACGCCCCGATTGCTGGGCATCCGAGGTGCACTCGGTTTGCTTGGCCTGGCCGCCGCGCTCCTGCCCGTCAATGCGACGTGGCGCAGAGGCCGGAGAAGCCGAAAGACATCGATGTTGTCAAAGGCATCGAGGTCGTCGTGGGAACTCTCGAAGATCCCGTCCCCGATACGATCGCCATCGAATCTGACTCGGATGATCGGGTCATCTTAGTGGCCAAACCCCAGACGGTTAACATCAGCGAAGACGGGGTTCGGATGGTCGTCAAGAGCGACGACGCGTCCGTGATCGAGGTGTCCGGGCCGCTCGATCAGGCGATCGCTCAGCTCAAGAAGCGAATCGGGGAGATCGGGAAGAAGGCCGACCCCACCGAACAGGACCAGAAGCAACGCAAAGCCCTGGAGAAGGCGATTCAGGAGCTGGCAAAGCTGACCGGACAAATGAAGGACGAACTGCGTCTCTCCCAACCGGGCGAGCGCAAAGTTGAAAAGAGAGTCATGGTCTTGCGAAGCGTCGATGATTCGACGAAAAAGCCCTTGAACGACGAGCAGAAAGCCGAGGCCAAGAAGCTGCACGTCGCGGTCCAGAAGCTGAAGTCGGAACTCGAGGCGAAGGCCAAGGAGCTGGCGGAAGCCCAGGCGCGATTGGCCAAGCTCGAGGGGACTCACTCGGCGGCGACCGTCCTCCTTCACCGGATCGACGGCCAGGGTCGTGCGCAGGTGGTCCGCGATTTGGGAGGCGGCCGATTCGCCGTCGATACCCGAGAGGTCGACTTGCGGTCGCCCAAGACGGTCCATTTCACGAGGGTCGATCCCACCAAGCCTCACACGGAAGCCACCACCGTCGAGAAGCGGCCCATGACCGTGGAGGTGAGGAGGGTCTATACCACCAAGCCTCACATCGAAACCACCTACACAACTAAGCCTTACGTGGAGGCGAGGAAGGTCTATACCACCAAGCCTCACATCGAAACCACCTACAGCACCAAGCCTCACATCGAAACCACCGTCGTCGTGGACGATCAGCTCGAGCGGATCGAAAAGCTGGCCAAGTCGCTCAAGAAGCCCGAGGACGAGGCCGGGCGGCAGCAGCGGATCGAGGAACTGGAGAAGACCCTCAAGAAGCTGGTCGAGGAAGTGGCCCGCCTCAAGAACGATCGGTAGAACGGCCCGTCGCGGGGGTGATCGCCTCCTGACCCCGGACTCGGGCTCGCTGCAACGGGCGTCATCCCCGCCCGGGTTTCACGCGGAGCCGCGGAGGGCGCGGAGAACTCAGGTTCGACCGCAACTCGATCGTGCCTGCCCGGACCCCGCTCCGCGTCCTTCGCGCCTCCGCGTGAAACGCTTCGATCGTCGTCTACTCCACGCGGCAGATCAGGCACTTGAGGTACTCGGTCTCGAGGCAGCTCGCCGAGACCGGGTGGTCGGGTGCCTGGCCGCGTTGTTCCAGGATCTGGATCGGCCGGCCGGATTGTTCCGCGACCTGGCCAATCAGGTCGACGAACAACTCGCGTCCGACCAGGCCCGAACACGAGCAGGTGGCCAGAATGCCGTCAGGGGCCAGGACGTCGAGCGACGCCATGTTCAACCGCAGGTAGCCCTTGAGCGCATGCTCGATGTCCTTGTCCTGCCGGGCATACTTGGGTGGATCGCAGATCACCACGTCGAATCTCTGCCCGTCTTCTCGCAAACCATCCAGGACCTTGAGGACGTCTCCGTTCTCGAACCGCGCCCGATCGATTCCATTGATCGTCGAGTGTTCGCGGGCGCGCTCAATGGCGGAAGATGAGCTGTCGATGCCGAGCGTTTCCAGGGCACCGCCGTGCTGGAGTGCCCCGAGCGAGAAGGCTCCGGTGAAACAGTAGAGGTCGAGCACTCGCTTGCCCTGACAATAGCCGGCGACGGCCCGACGATTCTCGCGCTGGTCCAGGTAGAAGCCGGTCTTCTGGCCCGAGCGTAAGTCCACACGGAACTTCAAGCCATTCTCGACGATCTCGATCGGCTCGTCCGGGACCGAGCCGACGATCGTTTGCTCGCCGGCCTGCAACCCTTCGCGGGGCGCGATCGAGCGTTCCGTCCGGGCGACAATGCCGGACGCGCCGGTCAGATCCGCCAGCAGCCGGAGGCACTCTTCGCGACGGTGATAGAGGGCCAGGCTCGTGAACTGTGCCACGAGCCAGCGGTCGTATCGGTCAACCGTCAGGCCGGAGAGACCATCGGCTTCGCTGAAAACCAGGCGATAGGCCGTTTCGGCCGTGCCGAGGCGCAAGACTTCACGACGCAGCCGGATGGCCGATTCGAGCCGATGCGTCCAGAAACTCTCATCGAGCGGTCCGTCATCCCAGCGATAGAGCCGTACGCGTATCGCGCTTCCCGGGTTGAATAGCCCCCGCGCGATGAACTGACCCTCCGAGCTGACGACCGTGACCTCGTCTCCGGCCTCCGGCTTTTCGAGGACGCGCTCGATCGAGGAGTCGAAGACCCAGGGATGACGTGCGAAGAACGGGCGCGCTCGGCGCGACTTGAGAATCACACGGCCGTCAACGGACATCGATCGAATCCCGCCTCCGAGCCGCGATCGTCAGCCGGCGGCCTCGGGGCCAACGTATCGCGGGAGCGGCTCGTCTGCCCCACGAGTCGGGACCTGGGGAAATCTCGTCCACGAAATCACAAACAACCGCTCATGGGCCGCACGAGTTCACCGCTCGCCGATCGACCCGACCACGGAAGCGGTCCGGAGACCAGAGACTTGAACACGAAATCCACGAAATCCACGAAAAAAATTCAGGTATTGTGAGAACAAGACCCGAGGGAGCCGGCAGCTTCCTGTCCTGGTGGATGGTCATTTCGGATCTGGTGGACTAGGGTTCTGAGGTCGCGGCCCGGCTGGCCGCTTCGAATTCGGACAGGTAGGCGAGGGTCCGATCCAACTGGGTCTTCAGGTGGCGGACGCGGAGCAGGCTGCGGATCCGGCAGAGCAGTTCGACCTTGTTGACCGGCTTGGTCAGAAAATCGTCGGTCCCCGCCTGGACGCCGCGTTCGAAATCCGCCGCCTCGTTCAGGGCCGTGACCATCAGGACCAGTAACTCCTTGGTTTCGGGATTCGCGCGAAGCTTGCGACACACCTCGAAACCGGAGAGGCGGGGCATCATCACGTCGAGCAGGAGCAGGTCAGGCACGAACTCCTCCACGGCTTTGAGGGTTTCCTCGCCGTCGTGCGCGGTCCGGATCTCGCAATCGAAGTCGCTCAGGTAGGCCTCGAGCAGCTCGACGTTCTGAGGATTATCGTCCGCGATCAAGATTTTCGCGGGTGCCGGGGATTGATCCAAAGTCCGACCTCCTCGAGGGAGCGAACGGGCGCCTGCACTATTGACCGTATTCTATCAGCGCAATCGAGGCACGAGAACCAGGAATTCGATCGAGTCTCCACCCGATCGCCGAAGGACCGGGTCCTGGGAAGACCCCAACTCGGATCGCCACGGGTCGAACCTGTTCAAGTGGCCAAGAGACAAGGATGATTTCTCCCCAAGGTGGCCCTCTCTGGCCAGGTCAGCGTAAATCGCGCTTGAAATCGCGTCGGAGTGCCGGTTGCCGTCAGGCGGAGTTATGATAGAATTCAAGAGTTTATGGCGGAATCCCAGGATGGGGTAGCGCCTCACCCCCGTTGAAGCCTTCTTCATTGAGAGGAGGCAGCGCAGTGCCTTTGCGAGACATCGACCGCAACCTCATCGAACGTTGTCTGAGGAAGGAGCCCGGCGCCTGGAATGACTTCGTCGATCGCTACATGGGCCTGATTTATCACGTGATCCAGCACGCGGCCTATGCGCAGTCGCGTCCTCTCCACGGAAGATGTCGAGGACATTGCCGCCGAAGTCCTGCTCCGCATCGTGGACGACGATTACGCCGTCCTCAACAAATTCAAGGGGATCAGCTCGCTCCCGACGTACCTGACGGTCATCGCCCGCCGGATCTGCGTCAGAGAGTTGATCAAGCGCCAGCGGGAACAGGAGTTGGGGCATACCAACGCCCATCGGGCCAACGTCGACGACGGCAGCCCCGACGAAGTCGAGGCCATCGTCACGGCCGATGAAGTGCAGCGGATGCTCGAGGATCTGCCCGAACGCGAGGCCGAAGTGATTCGGCTTTATCACCTGAAGTATCAGAATTATCGGCAGATCGGTAAGAGGCTAGGCATCCCGGAGAACTCGGTCGGTCCGATCCTGGCCAAGGCGCGCAAACGTCTCCGTGAAGCCGCCGAAGAACAACGCAGTGCCAGTTGAACCGAACCGTTCCTGCGGCCCCCGTTACGAATTCCCACCCTGATCGATGCGGGTACCCCCGCATGCATCTGCTCAATCTGATTCGATGGCCCCGCCTGAGCCTGGGTCCGTGCCTCTCGAAGGCTGGAGCGGCCGAGGGTTCACCGCTCGAGGGTAAACCCACTCGGGGCGCCGGTCTCCGCCATGGCTGCTTGGGCTCCCCGCGAGACCGGAGGTGAAGGCAAGGGCGTTCCCACGAGCTCTTCGACTGGCGGAATCGAGACGGACGACGGTGGAGCACTCGCCCCAGGTGCCGTTGCGCGTCCCAGATCGGGAACAACCGGACCATCCTCGGTCAATGGAGCCGGACGGCCCAGCCGCACGCCGTTGTCGGGCGGGGGCATTGTTTGCCGCGTGGTCGTGCGCGATTTCGACCCCCGGCTCAACTCCGCCAGGTTCCTCCGCGTGTACCCTTCAAGCTCCGGCTCGACGAACAGGGCCGATGCCCGGGCGTGATCGAACTGGTTAAGAGTGACTTCCCGCAACGTGACGTCCAGTTTCAGTTGATCCCGTTTCCAGTCGAGCAGCAGTTTTTCCGGCAAATAGCACGTTTCTTTCGCCAAGCTGGGCTCGGCGGAACTTGCAGGATACTGCTTGTACTGGCTGGGCTCCGCCTGCGCAATCAGCGTCTTCGCCTCCGTGGCCGCGTGGATCCGAAGCTGCTTGATTCGCCGTTCCCGATTGGAAACGACCAGCACGCGCGTGTAGTTCTCCGTCCGATTCCGAGTGGGAGGGAAAACGAGGGCCGTGGTTCCCGGCTCGGGTCCCTTCTGCGCCTGGATGAGTTTGGCCTCCTCGGGGAGGATTGGTTTCAGCCCCATCGCTTCGATGATCCAGTCCGGCTGGTAGGTCACGGCCAACGGGCTGGATTGGAGTTCCGAATACTTGCACCAGTAGACGGACGGATCCTCCCGGTTAGACACCCAGAACCAGAACTCGTCGTCGTTGGAACCGATGTCGGCCGCGTTACCGAGCTTGGACGTCAGTTCCAGCCGGAAGTTGCGCGGTCGTTCCAAGGCCATGTGTCCTTCCACCGGGAGTTTGTGCCGGCCGGTCGCGACCGTGATGGAAGGCTTGGATTCCAGGCTCTGGATCAGCTCGGCGTTGCGATTATGCTCGGCGATGAATTCCTCGACGTCCAGGGACCCTTGTTGCAGGATCGGCCGGGGATGCAGCGACAACGAGCCGGTGCCGGCCGCGCGACAGCCGATCGGCCCCAACGCCAGCGCGATCAAGAGCCAGAAGCGTCTCCCGACTCTCATCGACCCTTCTCCCCGGGAAAATGTCCCAATTGCGCGGAATTCGCGCCGCTATGCCATTATGATCGAAAAAAATCGATCCGGAGATGATCTGTCGAGGGGGAATTGACCTTATCCGAATTCCCGAAGTTCAACAAGCTCTCCTTCGGTCCTTGAGTCCTTGTTCCTTGATCGCCGCGCGGGACGTCAGTCGTGCAGCTCGCGCTTACGCAGGACTCAGAGACTGTTCCAGAAGCCATTTGAGCCCCCGAATGGGGGCGTCAGGACGAAGTCAGGGGCGTGAGCTCCTGGACCGGTCCAGACCGCCGACCCCACTGCGGCGCCCCGACCCAAGTCCGGGCGATGCCCGGACTTGGGTCGGGGTGCCGCGGTGAAAAAGGCCGAGGTTGTTTTGGCGATTCTCACCCCAGGGGCTGACACCCCTGGCTACGTGCTGACGCCCCTCCGGGGCTTTTTGGAACAGGCTCTCAAGGACTCACGACCAGGACTAACGAAGGAATTCCTCGATGGCATCAAAGCCTCGTTCCAGGGTCTTCAGATCGGTCGCAAACGAGAGCCGGGCATACCCTTCCGCGCCAAATGCCGAGCCCATGACGAGTGCCACCTTCGCCTCACTCAATGCGGCCATGCAAAAGGCGGTCGAGTCCGAGATGTGCTTGCCATAAAGGGTCCGGCCGAAGTGGGCCGACACGTTCATGAAGGCATAGAAAGCTCCTCCCGGAGCGAGACAGGTCACTCCGGGTAACCGGGAGATCCGGTCGAGGACATAATCGCGCCGTTTCTGGAATTCCGCCTTCATCAGCACGACGGAATCTTGCGGGCCGGTGATTGCCTCGAGAGTTGCCCACTGACTGATCGAGCAAGGATTGCTCGTCTCCTGGCTCTGGATATCCCCCATGAACTTGGCCACCGGAACCGGCGCCACGGCCCATCCCATTCGCCAGCCGGTCATGGCGTAAGTCTTGCTGACCCCCGAGATCGTGATGGTCCGTTCGGCGAGTGCCGGCCGCAACGTTGCGAAACACGTGGGTTGAGCGTCGCCGTAAGTCAATTGCTCGTAGATTTCGTCGGAGAGAACGCCGACACTGGTCTGGAGGACCGCATCGGCCAGGTCTGTCAACTCGGCTCGATCGTAGACCACACCGGTGGGATTGGACGGACTGTTCATCATGAGCAACTTCGTCCGCGGCGACACGGCGGCCAGGAACCGCTCCGGCGTCAGCTTGAAGCCCTGCGCTTCCGTCGTGGCGACCTCGATCGGAGTAGCGCCCGTGAGCTTCACCAGGTCGGAGTAGCTCACCCAGTACGGGGCCGGGATGATCACCTCGTCGCCCGGACCACACACGGCCATGAGTGCGTTGTGAATCGAGTGCTTGGCACCGTTGGAGATTACCACCTGGGCGGCATCGCTCGACAACCCGTGGTGGCGGGTGTACAGATCGGCGACGGCCTGACGAAGTTCCGGGATCCCGGCTGGGGGCGTGTAGTGGGTTTGCCCCGACCGCATTGCCCGGATTGCCGCTTCCTGGATGTTGGCCGGAGTCTGGAAGTCCGGCTCCCCCAGCGCGAAATCGAGAACTTCGATCCCCTTCGCCTTCAGTTTCTTGGCCTCAGCCCCCATCGCAAGCGTTGCCGACGGGGCGATCAAACTGGAACGCGTTGCCAGAGATAGCGGCACAGTTCCCCCTTTCTCCCGATCAGGGCATGTGAAAATCCAAGTCCATCGCGCCTCAGCCTCAGAACAATACCCTAACTCGATGCGGAAGAGATCCCACGCGTTCGGTCATCCGAGGCGATTACCGTGCTTTTCCTACGGGCATCCCGATGAATCCCCGGTCCCCATTGGACTGGAATCCCGGTGAATTCGCTTCTTCGCCAAAGTTGCCAGATCGTCGCAATTTACCCAAGCTCTTGGAAGCCATTTGCTGGCGAGGCAAACGCGTGATAAAATATGCTGACAGGGCAATCTCTGAGGATCACTGTACGGGGATCGCTGCCGAAGAGGACCCGGTTTTGCTGCCATCCCGAAAATATGAGGAGGCCACGGGAATCGATTCAGCGCACATCGACCGCAGATCCTTCGACGGGGGCTCATCAAGGCGCACCGGCGAGCGATGAGCGGTCATGAACGCGGGGAGACGAGGATTGCACCCGGCAGCTCAGGACACGGAAGGACAGGACTGATGGATCGGATTCGGCCCACAGAGCATCCGTGATTCAGCGACGATTGAGCGTGGGGGAAGCAATGTACCGCGTGGTCGTGACCGGAATCGGTGTTGTCGCGCCCAACGGAATCGGCCGTCGCGAGTTCTGCGAGGCGATCTTTGACGGGCGATCCGGGGTGGACTTCATCAGCAGTTTTGACACCACTGGCTTGAACATCAAGATCGCGGGTGAGGTCAAGGACTTCGACGTGATGCCCTATCTGGGCGAGCACAAGAAGAATCTGAAGTTGATGAGCCGGGCGGTGCGATTCGCGGTCGGAGCGGCCGCGATGGCGGCCACCGACTCCGGAGTGGACTCCGGAGAGCTGGATCCGGCGCGTGTCGGGGTCTGCATGGGAGCCGGGATCACGCCCGTGGACGTGGGTGAGCTGGTGCCTCCGATCTTGCGGAGCGTCGGCACGGACGGCAGCTTTGACGTCGCACGATTTACCCAGGCGCGTTCCGAGTCGATCTTTCCACTCTGGTTGCTCCAGCATCTTCCGAACATGGCGGCGGCGCACATCTCGATCCTCCATCATGCGATGGGCCCCAACAACACGATCGTGACCGCCTGCGCGGCCGGTACCCAGGCGGTCGGCGAAGCCTTCCGCCTGATTGCGCGCGGCGATGCCGACGTGATGCTGGCCGGCGGCTGCGACAGCCGGCTCGACCCGCAGCTCCTGGTGGCGTATTCGGCGATGAAGGCGGTCAGCCAGTCGTTACGGCCTCCGGCCGAAGTCTCACGCCCGTTCGATGCCGAACGTGACGGCTTCGTCCTGGGAGAAGGTGCCGCGGTCCTGGTGCTCGAGGAATTCGAGCGTGCCCGGCAGCGCGGAGCCACGATCTACGCCGAGGTGACTGGCTACGGCTCATCGTTCGACGCATTTGGAATCACGAGGCCCGAGCCTGAAGGACGCGGAGCGGCCCTGTCCATGTCGGCTGCGCTCCGTGAAGCGCGTCGAGACGCAGGAGACGTGGATTATATCAACGCCCACGGTACGAGCACCAAGCTCAATGACCTGATGGAGACGGTCGCGGTCAAGCGGGTCTTCGGCCACCGGGCGACCTCCATCCCGATGAGCTCGCAAAAGTCGATGATTGGGCACCTGATCGGAGCATCGGGTGCGGTCGAGGCCGCGGCCACGGCTCTGTCCCTGCATCGCGGAGTCATTCCCCCCACCATCAATCTGGCGACGCCCGACCCCGCATGCGACCTCGATTACGTCCCCAATACCTCTCGCGAGATGCCCGTCCAGACCGCCATCTCCAATAGCTTCGGCTTCGGCGGCCAGAATGCCTCGCTGGTCATGTGCCGCGTCTGACAACGCAGTGTTCCGTCTTGAGTGTTCCTGTTGAGACTCGGGCTCAAGGATGTAGCGTGCTCGATCCTTGCCGGCGACAATCGTGTTCCCGGTTCCTTTGCTGGACACTGAACACTCAAAACCGAACACGGAAAAATGCTTCAACGACGACTGGGACTGCTCCAGGCGGTCAGCCTGAACATGTCGATGATGGTAGGGATCGGCCCATTCATCACGATCCCGACCCTCGTGGGGACGCTGGGCGGTCCTCAGGCGATGATCGGCTGGATCCTCGGTGCCCTGGTCGCCGTGAGCGACGGCATGGTCTGGAGCGAGCTGGCCGCGACGTTCCCAGGTTCCGGGGGTACGTACCACTTCTTTGACGCGGCCTATGGGGAAAGCTCCGTCGGCCGGCTCCTGAAATTCCTGTTCGTCTGGCAGTTCATCTTCAGCGGGCCGCTCGAGGTGGCGACCGGGGCCATCGGCGTGGCCCAGTATCTCGGTTACTTCTTCCCTGCGCTCGCCCAGCCGGCCTGGAACTGGGGATGGATCGTCCCCGGATTCGATCTGGACGTCGCGTGGGGTCAAGTCGCCGCGATGGGCGTGATGGGCCTGGTCACGCTCCTGGCCTACCGGCGAATTGACGCCGCGGGCCGCTTGATGGTCGTTTTCTGGGTGGGCATGTTGATCACTGTGGCCTGGGTGATCGTGACCGGATTGACTCACTTCGACGCGGCTCAGGCGTTCGACTTCCCGGAGGACGCCTGGCGTGCGGATCGACGCTGGACGATGGGTTTGGGCATGGCGCTGGCGATCGCGATGTACGACTACCTGGGCTATTACCAGGTCTGCTATCTCGGTGATGAAGTCGCGGATGCAGCCCGGACGATTCCCCGTTCGATCCTGATCTCAACGATCGCCGTCAGCCTGGTCTACCTGGTGATGAACGTCGGGATTCTCGGGGTGATCCCCTGGCGTGAGGTGGTCGAGTCCAAGCACGTGGCCAGCGACCTGATGCTGAGGGCACACGGTGAGTGGGCGGCGCGAGTCGCCACGTTCATGATCATCTGGACGGCGCTGGCGTCCACATTCGCCGCACTGCTGGGCTACAGCCGGATTCCCTATGCCTCGGCCCGCGCCGGCCATTTCTTCCGATTCTTTGCGGGGACGCACCCTCGTGGGGAGTTCCCGCATCGTTCGCTGCTGCTGGTCAGCGGGATGGCGACGCTCGCCTGCCTGGCCGATCTGTCCACCGTTATTACCGCTTTGCTCACCTCGCGGATCCTGGTCCAGTTCGTGGGTCAGATTGCGACGGTTGTCTACCTGAGGCGACGGGCTGGCGGCTGGCGGCCGTCGTTCCGGATGCCCTTGTACCCATTGCCCGCGATCATCGCTCTGGCGGGCTGGTTGTTCGTGTTCGTGACGTCCGAATGGCGCGTCGTGGCGTACGGCATCGGCTCGCTTCTGGCCGGCGTCCTGGCCTTCTGGCTCTGGGATTATTGGGTAGGCTGGCGTCCCAGAGTCAGGGCCTCGTCCCTGTCTGGACAGGCGCACGATGATGAGCCTGGGGAAGGGCCATGAACGCGACAGACTCGATCCCGTCCGAAATTAACGGATTCCATCGAGCTCACTGGGGAGGGCGACGATCGTGGCCTGGCCAGGGGCTGCCAGGTCCGTGAGGGCCACCGCCTCGGGGACCTGACCGATCGCGTGGACCACGAGGACGCAGCTCCCTGGCCCGATCTTCACAGTCGGCGGCGCGTCGTTTATCACCAAGCTTGCCGTAGGACTCGGCCAGGCAGGAGAATCGCTCGGCCAGAGGTCCCGCCGCGCCGGGATTATCCCAGCCGTTGATTCGGATTGAGATCAAACCGTCAGTCGCCCGGTCGAGCAGAGCCTTCGCCTCGTTACTACGGCCGAGTGCCTGGAGGATTTGTGCGCGGGCCTCCCGGTTCTTGGCGAGGATCACCTGCACGTGTTCGGGATGGTCGAAGTGATCGAGCAGCGACTCATCGTGGGCAATCGATTCCCGAAGGGCTAACTCGGCTTTGCCGAGTTGCCCCTGTCGCTTGAGGGCATCACCGAGCCGCGCCTTCCACCGCGCCAGGGCCATGACATAGTCCTCTTGACCGGGAGACTCATCGGCCAGTTTCTGGACCAGGGGCAGCGCTTTGAGGATCCCCTGCTCGATCCGGGCGGGCTCGATGGAGTCGGGCGGGTACTGGTCGTCCAGGGCATAGGTCCTGGCCAGCTCGAAGCGATACCGGGTGACGTTCGGAAACAGGGCGGTCAGCGATTCGAAGCGCTCGGTGGCACGGGCGAGGGCCTCATCCGCCTCTGTGTCTCGGCCCAGCATCCGATAGAGTGCGGCGACCTTTCGGTGTGAGCGAGCGGCCTCGCCCTGAAGGCGGGAGTCGGTCTCGTTCAGCTCCGCGAATCGGTCGTAGAACACCAGGATGCTCTGTAACAACGCGGCATCCTTCTCGTTGAGATCGTCTCGAAACGCAACGGGCGGTCCGGGTGGCGGGGGGCGATCTCCAGGTAGGGGCGGACGTTCCCCCGGTGGCGGGCCAGGACCGAGCCCGACGAGGACCGGCCCGAATTCATCACGGTCAGCGAGCTGGTCGAACAGGTTATTGAGGGCCTCGAGCGAGAGTGCGACGTTCGCTTGCGAGCGCCTCGAGCGCGCTGGTCCGCGCGGCGTACATCACCCACCCGACGACCGCTGCCGTGAGGAGCGAGACCGCGGCGATGGCCGACATGGCGGCGACCATCTTGTTGCGTCGGCACCACCGGTTGAGGCGTTCGATCGGAGTTGCGCGCCGGGCGCGGATCGGGCGGTCGTCGAGGTATGCGCGCAAGTCGTCGGCCAGGTCGTCGGCCCTCGCGTAACGGTCGACGGGCTCGCGGGCCGTCGCCTTCAGGATGATCGTCTCCAGGTCGAGCGGGATGTTCCGATCGAGCGTCCGCGGTCGCGCCGGCTGTTCCTCGGTCACACAGCGCAACAGCTCGCTGGGGCTCAGATCGCCAAAGGGGGATTGAAGCGTGATCAGCTCGTAGAGGGTCAGTCCCAGGCTGTAGCTATCGCTCCGATGATCGGTCTGGCCGCGAAGCGCCTCGGGTGCGAGGTAGCGCAGCGTACCGATCACATCACCCGAATGGGTCAAATCGTCGCGGCCGATCAGCTTGGCCAGGCCGAAATCGGTGATCCAGGCGACCTGGTTCTCGTCGATCAACAGGTTCGCCGGCTTGATGTCTCGATGGAGGATTCCCTGGTCGTGTGCGTACTGGAGGGCCTCGGCGGCCTGGATCCCGACCCGCGCGACGAATCGCCAGTGATCCTCGTCCCGGTACGACCGCTTCTCCCGCCAGGTTTCCAGCAGGTGATCGAGGCCGCTCCCTCGGATGTACTGCATCGCGTAGAACGGCAGGCCGTCATGCTCGCCGACCGCGAAGATCGGCACGATGTTCGTGTGATGGAGCCGGGCGACGGCCTGGGCCTCGCGCTGGAATCGTTCGCGCCGCTTGGCGTCGAGCACGCTGTGGCGCGGGATGACCTTCAGCGCGACATGCCGGCCGAGCGATTCCTGGACCGCCTCGTAGACGACCCCCATGCCGCCCCGGCCCAGCTCCCGGATCAGTCGATACTCTCCCAGCCGGTCCGGAACGGACGCCGACCACTCGGATTCCGAGTCTCGTGTCGAGCGGAGCCGGCGCTTGAGCTGTTCCATCATCGCCACGGATGGCAGCAGCTCGCGAATCCGCTGTGCGTGCTCGGGGTAGCGTTGTTCGTACTCGCCGACCGAAGGGGACTCGCCCCGCCGACAGCGCTCGACGAACTCCTCGGCCACCCGGTCAAAGGGGTCGGGGACCGTGTCAGCAGGATGGTCGCCCGTGAGGTCGACATCGCCTGGTGATCCTGCGTCAATCATGGGTCCTCCCCATCAAACCCCGTCAGTTGGGACAGGGCGTACTTCAAACGCTCGAGTGCACGGACATAGCGCTTGCTGGCGGCCGCGGGCTGGATCTCGAGCACGGCGGCCGCCTCGGTATTGCTCAGCTCCTCGAAGTGGCGCAGGCGCCAGGACTTCGCGATCGATCGGGTCGAGCCCGTCCAGGGCTTCCTGGAGCTGACTCATGGTCTCGGCACGTAGCGCCGCCTGGCTGGGCGAGGTGAGATCGCCGATCAACTCGATCATCCTGGCCGAGCTCGCCGACGGACCTTCACCCCGACCGATCGGCACCTCCCGGCCCGCGTCTCGGATCCGGGCACCCAGGTGTTGACGATGCACCTCGACCAGGCGCTGGACGGTGATCCATCGCAGCCAGAGGAAGAACGGCATGCCCGGGTCTGCCTGGTAATGGGGCAGTCGCTTCAAAGCGTCGATGTAAGCCTCTTGCAGAATGTCGGAGGCCGCCACCCGGCCCTTGAGCCGGCCATCCAGACGAAACTCCACCATCCGTCCCAGCCGATCCCGATGCCTCGAGAACAATTCGGCCAGCGCATCCTGATCGCCGTGCCGGATCCGGTCGAGCAGGTCTTCGACATCGTCGATTTCATCCATCATCGCGGTCTCGGCTCCGCGCCGGGGTGAGCCCCTGACTCTAAGGAACGTAGGTCGTTGTGTTTCGGAGACGCCCGATTGATTATTATCGATGTGGACCGTCGGCTGGGAAAGGTGGTGTCGATTCGTGACGCATGCTTCTCCTCGACGGTCGGTCCGTCTCCGATGTCTCGGTGCGTGGCTGCCGCACGTTCTTCTACTGTAGATGCGCCGTCCTGAAGACCTCCATGAAGTCCCCGATATGAGGCGAGCCTACCATGAATCCGATCCGATCGCTCTCCAGCCGCCGCAAGTTCCTGAGCACCGCAACGTTCGGCGCCGCGGCCTTCGCGGTACGAGGCGCTTTTGCCGACGAGCTGACACGAACGCCCCGTCAGACTGAGGGCCCCTTCTATCCGAACAAGCTCCCGCTGGACACCGACAACGATCTGATCGTCGTCAACGATGCGCTGACGCCGGCAGTTGGACAGATCACCCACCTTTCCGGCCGGATCCTCGACCACAAGGGAGACCCACTCCGCAACTGCCTGATCGAGATCTGGCAGGTGGACAACGAAGGCGCCTATATCCACACGCGGGATCCGCATGGCGAGAAACGCGACAAGAACTTCCAGGGCTATGGTCGCTTCCTGACCAGCTCCAGTGGCGAATACTACTTCCGCACGATCAAGCCCGTCCCCTACACGGGGCGGACGCCGCACATCCACCTGAAGGTTCGCAAGAACAGCAAAGAGCTCCTGACGAGCCAGTTTTACGTCAAGGGCCACCCGGGGAACGCCCGCGATGGGATCTACCGGGCGATTCGCGACCTCAAGGCACGGGAGTCGGTCACGCTGGACTTCACCTCGATGCCCGGCTCGAAGATTGGAGAGCTGGTCGCGCGGGGCGACGTGGTTCTCGGATTCACCCCCGAGGCCTGAGTCATCGAGTTTGTGGGACCGGACAGCCGTCCCATGACGCTCATTAGGAGTGGACTCAATCCGCTGACGGTGCAACTGAGTGTCCTCGGACACCTTTCTCCATGGAGCTCTCACCGATGTTCTACCGACGATCGTGGGCGGTGCTCGCTGGCTTGCTTTGCGTCGTGGGCTACTGGACCATCGCCGAGGCTCAAGGACCGGGTGGCCGTGGGGGGCGGTTCGGGGGCGGGCCGGCTGCTTTCCCGGTGATGCAGGCTCTCGACGCCGACCACGACGGTGAACTCTCCGCGAAGGAGATCGAGAATGCCACGGTCGCGCTCAAGACGCTCGACAAGGATAAGAACGGCAAGCTGACCCGCGACGAGCTGTTCGGGATCGTGGGGAACGGCCGAGGACGAGGGCTGAGCGGCGAGGTCTCCGCGGCCGTCGCCGCGCTCATGACCTACGACAAGAACAGCGACGGTAAACTCAGCAAGGACGAGCTTCCCGACCGACTCAAGCCCCTCATGGATCGGGCCGACGCGAACAAGGATGGTTTTCTGGATCGAGCCGAGGTGACCGGCTATGCCCAGCAACGGGAGCGTCGCGGGCCCGGTGGTGCTGAGGGTCGTGGTGGTGAGGGCGGCGCGCCGCAAGGGTCAGGGTCGTCCCCAGGCACAACCCCGTCCCCAGACCGACCGTGATGCGTGAACTCAACTTTCTGCACCAAGAAGGAGATCGAGCTGCCGCCATGTCTGTCCCCACACACCGTCTTGCCTCGGCGATGGCCGTCGTATTCACGACCCTCTGTGTGACCGTTGCCGAGGCATCCGATACGTTCGTCTTCCATCATGAGAACGTGATGGGCACGTCCCTCGAATTCCGGGTCCTGGCCGATTCCCGGCAGGCTGCCCAAGGGGCGGAAGACCGGGTGCTCCGGGAGATCGATCGACTCTCGGCAATCTTCAGCGGATACGACGTACATAGCGAGCTCAGCCGATGGCAGGCTGCCCCCAAAGGCCCGATCCGGATTTCGGCCGAGCTTTTCGAAGTCTTGAAACTGAGCGATCATTATCGCGAAGCCCGCGGTGGTGCGTTCGACCCACGTGTGGAAGTGCTGATGAAGCTCTGGGCCGAGGCCGCGCGCCGCGATCGGAGGCCGGTCGATGACGAGCTGGCCCGTGCAAAGGCGCTGATGAGGGCCACCACACCGTACCGTACAACGAACGCCTGATTGAGAATCGCGGTGTGGTGCAGGAAAAGCCATGGCCGGCCGTACCCAGCGAGAATCCCTCCCAACCTGTTGGTCGTTGTGGTCTTCTGAACAACTCTGTCTTCGCGATCCGGCCGCTCACGTTTCTAGAGTGTGTCCCGCCAGGACACGGAGGCGATCGAGTTCTTTCGTCTTCTTGACCTGAACGTTACGGTTGTAACCACCGGCTGATCCCGAGGCACCTCGTTGTTGTGGAATCGCTCGGTCATTCCGAAAAGTCAGCCGGATTCTGAATGGGGGAATGTTCTTGATGAATCTCAAGTCGTTGCGGACCTTAGGCATTTCGACCGTCCTCTCGGCCGGGCTGCTTACGTGGGTCGGATGCGATGGAGGTATGGACCCGGAGCCCGCGAACGCGCCACCGGATCGAGAAGCCGGAGCGGGCGGGCCTCCCGGAGGCGGGCCGGGCCGTGGTGGTCCGGGCCGATCCTCGCCGATCAAGGCCATCATGTCGAAACTGGATCGCGGACCGGCGGCTCTGAACAAAGTTGTCGCCAAGGGGCTGGAGGCCGATCCGCCGGATTGGGGGACGCTCCAGAAGCAGTCAAGCGAATACGCGAGCCTTGTGGCCGGGATGGGGAAACTGGAGCCACCGAAGGGGAGTCCGGAATCCTGGGCCAGGTTGACCACGGCATTCGCGGAATCCGCCGCGGACCTCGACCACGCCGCTCAGGCCAAGGATCGCGATACCGCCCTGAAAGCCCACAAGCACCTCTCGGAATCCTGTATGGAATGCCATCGCGAGCATCGACGCATGCCGATGGGCCGAGGAATGGGCAGGCCCGGTGGCGGTGGACCTCCCGGCGGTGGACCTCCCGGCGGCGGTGGACCTCCCGGCGGCGGTCCTCCTCCCGATGGTGGTCCTCCTCCGGGCGGACTCGCACCCTCGCCGGGCGGAGCGCCTTCCCAATGAGCGGGGAACGGTCTTCCCCATTTTTCGGCCGCGCGTTCCACGATATGATGCGTGATCGAGTTGTGTGGTAGGGATCTCCTTAAATACCCGATCATCCGGTCTCCTCCGCCTCAGAGCTTGTGAAAGTATCGGATTGCAGATTCCGAAATTCCAAATTCCAGGATGATAATCCCTTGGCGAATCAGGCTTAATATTCATTTGGAATCTTGGATTCGTTATTGGGAATCCATTCTTTCACAGCCTCTCAGTGAAGTGTGAGGCGAGGGATCGGATGTTCCTCACCGTCTGTCAACGAATTGTCAAAGTGCCTGCCACTCCCATCCTGCCGCGCCAATCACCGCAATGCACTGCCGCCTCTGTCTTTTCAACTCGAATCGGTTCTTCGCGGAACCAACTTGGGCACGACCATGGACCCGCCCGGTGACTGGGGATCTTGCCACGACCGCGAGAGCATGGTGGCCGGTCGTGGGCCGACGGGCCGTTCCGTCGTTGGGCCAGGTTCGCAGGTTGCGACTTGGTAGCAGGTAGACCGCGAGATGAGGTCCCCGTGCCCCAAGGTGGCTCTGCGGCCCCTCCGCGTGCATTCGCTGGATCACGTGTTACGCGATTCACGCATGATCGCAGGAAGGTCGCCTCCAAATCAGGTCCGCTGAGCAGGGTGAAACGCCACAATGGACGTGACGTGGTAAGCTTGGGTGAGCTGGCTGATGGTGCGAGTGGCATCGATTGGCTTGCCCGGAGAGACGTGATTCTCCGGACGGACATCCTGGAGAAATTGGAAGCCGGTGGCGGAACTTTCTTGGCGGAGAGTCATCAAAGGGGAAGAAGGGCGGGAAGTTAGGGCTGAGGTCAGCGACGGTTGCCACGTTCATGCCCTTCGACCACCCTCGCGAAAGCCTACTGAGTGATGGATTCCCCTTGGAGCGATCTTTGGGAGAGCGCTATCGACTCAAACTGTTGGAGGGATTGGAATTCCTTCTCTTCCGCTAGAGGCTCGCTCATCGCGCCCCAACCTTGGTACAATTGCTCCGTTTTTTCTGGGATCAACGAACCGCGTCTGGCCGATCCCGGCCATTCGAACCGCTTTTGACTGGAACCTGACACGTCGTCCCGGGCTCGCGCGTCTTTTCTGGCGCGGTAGCCCGGAAGGAGTCTGACCGCATGGCTAAGATTCAGGCTGTCTGGGCAATCGACATCGGCCAGGCTGCGCTCAAGGCATTGAAGCTGGTTCCGAGCGAGACGCCCGACCAGGTGGTGGCCGAGGCCTTCGACTTCATCGAGTATCCCAAGATCCTGAGCCAGCCCGACGCCGATCCCGACGAGCTCGTGCGGGAAGCCCTGGCCACGTTCACGGATCGCAACGAGGTCAAGGGGTGCAAGGTCGCCATCGCCGTACCGGGCCAGTCCGGGCTGGTGAAGTTCATCAAGCTGCCCCCAGTCGAGAAGAAGCGGATCCCCGACATCGTGAAGTTCGAGGCCAAGCAACAGATCCCGTTCGCGCTCGATGAAGTGGTCTGGGCTTACCAGCAGATCGGTGGCGAGGAGGAGGTCAACGAAGACGAATTCACGATGGCCGAGGTCGGCCTGTTCGCGATGAAGCGCGACCAGATCAACCGGGCCATCCTGCCGCTCACGGTGGCGGGCATCGAGGTCGACGTGGTCCAGATGAGCCCGATCGCCCTGTACAATTACATCAGTTTCGACCAGATCAAGGGAAGCGGCTCCAAGGACTCGGTCGTCCTCCTGGACATCGGCGCCGACAACACGGACCTCATCATCACCGACGGCAACCGGATCTGGCAGCGAAATGTGCCGATCGGCGGCAATCATTTCACCCGGGCCTTGACCAAGGAACTGAAGCTCACGTTCGCCAAGGCCGAGCACCTCAAGCGGAACGCCACCAAGGCTCCCGATCCCCGGGCGATCTTCACGGCGATGCGCGGCGTGTTCAACGACTTCGCCAGCGAGGTCAACCGCTCGATCGGCTTTTACTCGAGCATCAATCGCACGGCCAAGATCCGGAAGGTCGTGGGGTTGGGCAATGGTTTCAAATTGCCGGGCTTGCAAAAGTTCCTCCAGCAGAATCTCAACCAGGAAATCGAACGGCTCGAGACCTTTGAGAAGCTGGTCGGAGACGAGGTGAAAGGGGCGCCCCAGTTCCAGGACAACCTGGCCTCCTTCGCCGTGGCTTACGGTCTGGGGATCCAGGGCCTGAATCGGGGCGGTCTGGGGACGAACTTGCTGCCGCCGGAGATCGAGCGAATCCGCCTGGTGCGCGCAAGAAGCCCTGGGCGCTGGCCGCATCGGCGCTGATCATGCTGGGGCTGACCTTCCTGTTCACGCTGGGCGACTTCCGCGTCCTCGCCAAGGTCACCACGATCCCCTTCAAGGACGCGGTCAATCGGGCCACGACGGTCACCAAGCGCGGTGCCGACATCCAGGCGGCATTTGACAAGGCCAAGGCGGATTGGAAAGCGAAAAACGAGGAAGGGAAAGCCCTGATCGTCGATCCGACCGACCGGGCACGTTGGCCCGAATTCCTCGCCACGATCAGCCGGTTCTTCCCCGATCCCGAGGCGGAATACGACCTCGATCCGGACGATCCGAAATCCGTGGACACTCTCGAGATGCTCCGGGTCCACATCGATGCGATCAAACCGGTTTATCGGAAAGATGTGTCCGCCGAGTGGTTTACCCTGCTCGACCCGAAGTTCAAGATGCTGATGCATCCCTACGACGCGGACGAGAAGAATGCACCCTCCGGCGAAGGATGGGTCATCCAGGTCGTCTGCCACCATTACAACCCCTATCCCAGGACGAGAGAGCAACACACCTTCTCACCCGGCGATCGCAGGCGAACCGACTTCGGACCGGTCGAGTTCCTGACCGACAAGGTGCTGCCGAAGCTCAATAAACCCCAGCTACGGCTCTTTGGCATCCACCACATTGCCGTGGCCTGGATGACCAGCGAGAAAGAATGGACCTCCGAGAAGGGACAGGGCAGCAACAATCTGGCCAGCAGCACGATCCCCTTGCTTGACCGCGCCGCCGCCCCAGCCGGGGCCGAGGGCGGCGGAGGGGGTATGGCAGGCGGCTCCAGCATGGCCAGCGGAATGATGTCAATGATGAAGAACTACTCGGGAGGCATGGGCGGCGGCGCGGGAGCCAGACAGGGCGCGGGCATGATGGAACGGATGAAAGGCATGATGGGCGGCGGCATGGCTGGCATGTATGGCGGGGGTGCCCAGGCGGATCTCAAGAAGGAGATGAAGACCCTGACCCGCACCGACTTCCTGCTCCAATTCGTCTGGCAGCCGCCCAAGGTGGACGAGCGGCCGACCGACGAGCAGCGCAACGAGAACCTCAAGAAGATCCTCACGGATTTGACCGAGGCCGAAAAGAAGAACCCCGCGGTCAAGATCTCCCAGGAGGAGATCCAGAAAGAGCTGGACGCGGCCTCGCGGAAGAAGTCCGAGCAAATCGACTCCAAGGTGCTGAGCGCGGTGGGAGGGAGTAACGCGCCGGCCGCCGGCGGTGTGACGCCGGGCGCGGTTCCACCCGCGGGCATGGCGCCGGGCGCGGCCCTTCCCAAGGCCGGTAATCCCTGACCGATCTCACCGGGTCTGGTGCGGAGCGATTTCCGTCGGTTGTCGGCGGGCTCCGTTCCAGGCATCTCGGTGGTCTCTGTAGTCCCAGATCGAAACCGTTCTCCCTCGACCCGGTGACATTGCGGTCGAACCTGAGGCGAGGGTATGTGACTTAACCGACACCATCCGGTCTTTTCCTTGAAGGTGCGAGCGACCATGGCCCAACAAGACGCAACCGAACAGATCAAGGAAGTTCTCAGACAGGTCATCAAGTATCGCTTCTGGATCGCGGTGAGCTTCGCGGCCTTGTTCGCGGTCATCGCTTACTTCATGGGCGCGGGGCCTGTGCAGAAGGCAGCGGCGGACGAGACCACGAAGATCAAGAGTGCCGAGAGCGGCGTCAAGAAATACAATTCGCTCAGCGTGCCGACCGACCAGTATAAGCCGATCATCGTGGAGCGGACTCAGATCGAGGACAAGGATGTCACCAAGGCCTGGAAAGAACTCTACGACCGCCAGGCCCCACTCCTGACGTGGCCCGAGACCGTCCAGGATCGCTTCCGGAAGTGGGGACGGAAGTGGCCCGAGACCGAGGACGCGGGCAAGGTCCAACTGGCCTACGTCGACTACACCTACGCCTACAAGGATTATGTCGACCTGGTCTTCAAGACCTTCGACCCGTTCGATTACGAGACGGGCACGGGGATCGTCGCCGCGCCTCCCAAGGAGGCGCTACTCCGGCCGGTCCAGTTCTCCGCGGAAGAACGGCCCGACCTGGGCAAGGTGTGGGCGGCGCAGGAGCGGCTCTGGCTCCAGCGCACCATGCTTGAAGTCGTACACGAGGTCAACAAGTCGGCCAATGCCAAGGACTGGGATTCGGCAATCATCAAGGAGATCGAGTCCATCGAGGTCGGCAACCCGACTGCCCAGGACCAGAAGTCAATGGCCGATGGCCAGGAGCTCAAGAAGGCCGAGGAGATCCTTGCCCCAGGTCAGGAATCGGCGTCGGATGAGGGGGGTGGTGGAGCCGCCGGGGGAGGCATGGCCGGCGGCAGCAGTATGAGTGCAGGGATGGCGAAAATGATGGGTGGGCGAGGGGGTGGCGGCATGGGCGCCATGGGTGGCAGTGCAGGCAGCATGGGCAGCACGACCAGCGGCTCGCAGTACGACGACACGATCTACTCCATCACTCCCGAGAACGACAAGGGGCAGTATCGGATCCTTCCGGTCCTCATGAGCGTTCTGATCGACCAAGATCATGTGCAGGATTTTCTGATCGCGCTGGAGAATTCGCCGATGTCCATCCAGGTGATGGAGTTCGAGCTGGCTCGTCCGCAATCGCGCGTGGTCAAACCCGAGAAAGGCAACGCACCCGCCAGTGCCAGCATGATGGGGGGTATGGGCGGCATGATGCGGATGATGGCTGGCGGACAGGCCGGATACGGCGGCATGATGAGCCAGATGAACCAGCAGATGAGGTCGCAGATGTCCCAGTACTCGATGCCGGGTGGTCGAGCCGGCGGCATGATGGGGGGCAGCTATGCAGGGGGAGGACTGGGAGGTCCTACCTCCACGTCCAAGCGGAAAGGGACCGATGTCCGCAGATATCGACCGGGGAGCGGAGCGAAAGAGTGCCGAAAAGGCCGTTGAGGAGAAGTAAGGGGCCCTCTCTCTTCGATCCCTACTTCGAGATCGTCGAGGTCACCGTGTACGGCCGGGCGCGGTTCTTCAATGCGCCTCCGGCGGAGCCGGCGGCCGAGCCCAGCCTGGGCGAAACTCCGACGGCGGCGACCCCAGCAGTAGCCGCACCGGGTGGCGCGGCTGGTGCTCAGGGGAAGCCTGAAGCGGCCTCGTCAGCGGGTAGCAGTGCCGATGCGTCCAAGAAGGCCGCCGGCGCCCTGGGGAGTGAGAATGCCCCGGCAAAGGCTGGTGGCGACAAACCCGCGGAGAAGCCGGCTGACGCCTCCAAGCCCGATGGTCAGGCGGCGGCTCCGGCCAAGGCGGGCAGCGAGAAGCCCGCGGAGAAGCCGGCCGATACCGCCAAGCCCGAGAGCAAGACAGCGGTCCCCAAGTCGTAGCCGGCGCAGGTCGGTTCGTGTCAGCGATCATCACTCAGCGGTTTGAGGGGTTCCTTTCGATTCACACGATGAGGAGGCGCCGGTATGGCCAACGCCAATGCAATTGCGGATCAACTGATGAAGCTGGGTTTGCGTCACGGTGAGAAAGCCGGGATTGCCATCGCCTCGATGGTCTTCTTCCTCTGCGTGGGGGCGGCGGTGTCTCGTCCCACGATCGACACCACGCCCGATCAGGTCAAGAAAGCCGCCGAACAGTCCGAGCAAAACCTCAACCGGCACGAGGAGCGCGAGACGATCATCAAGAACCTCGAGGAACGTGAGAAGATCATCCCGACCAACTTTGCAGAGACGGTCGAGGAGCAGATCAAGGTCACGTTGGCCCCGGACGACTACAAGGCCGCACGGCCCTGGGTTACGCCGGAACCGGGTGCCGGCCTGATCCGTGAGACGCCCAAGCTGATCGCTGCGAACGAGCTCTATGCCTACCCTGGCCGTGGGGGCCTGCTGGTCTATGCCCTGGACAAGGAAGGGAATCGCATCCCGCTGAAGGAAGGTGAAGAGAAGGAGGAGCAGAAGCAACGCTACGGCAGGAAGAAGAAGAAGAAATCCGGAGGCATGGGCGGCGGGATGGGCGGTATGATGGGCGGCATGGGCGGCCAGCGTAAGAAGAAGAAGGGCAAGAGCAAGGTCGAGATCGCGCGCGAAGAGAAGGAGGAGGCAGCGCGCATTGCGAAGCAAAAAGCGGCCACTCTCTCCGGTGGCGATGTGGCCGACACCAAGGAGACCTCAGCCGCAGACGCGACGGAGAACACCCACGACTACAAGGAAATCACGGCAGGGCACCGCTGGGTGGTCCTCACCGGTACCCTCGACCACGGTCAAATGCTGGCCAATTACCGCCGGGCTCTCAAGAACCCCGCGGCGGCTTATCCGAATTACGCACGGCTTGATGTTGAGAGGAAGGTGCTCCAGCCCGATGGGACCTGGACCGAATGGCAACTCGTCGACGTGGACAAGAACTACACCATCCTCGACAACATCTGCGAGACGGATGAGGAGTTCACTCCGGAGACGGTCCGGCCCAAGAACCTGGTCGATCCGCTTCCGTTCCTCCAGTCAGGCTATTATGAGAAGGTGCACATCGCAGAACTCGTGCCCAGGGAGAAGGTGGAAACCCCCGAAGAGAAAACCAACTTCCGCATGGGTAGCATGGGAGCCAGCATGGGCGGTGGCATGGCTGGAATGCCCGACATGGGGCAACAGCGCCAGATGATGAACCAGATGATGCAAGGAGCGGGCAGGATGGGAAGCCGGGGTGGTGGCATGGCCGGCCCTGGCGGCATGGGCGGTCCCGGCGCCATGGGCGGTCCCGGCGCCATGGGTAGCATGGGTACCATGATGGGCGGCATGGGGGGACCCACGGAGGCGGCCGGGAACTTCTGGAAGTCTGATGAAAAGAAAGTGATGATCCGGGCATTCGACTTCACGGTCGAGCCCGACAACACCTATCGTTACCGGGTGCGGGTCGTCGTTTTCAATCCGAACTACCAGCGAGATGACGTCGAGGCGGGCACCGATAAGGAACACAAGACGCTCAAGGGTCCCTGGAGCAAAGAAACCGACGAGGTGAGCATGCCGCCGGATGTGATGCCGTATGCGATCGATAGCCTGCTCCCGTCCCCAAGTCCCATCAGTGACAACAAGGTGCGCTTCCAGGTCGTCCGATTCAATACGGTCGATGGGGTCACGATCCCCCGCACCTTCGATGCGACGGTGGGTGAACTGATCGGCGAGTTTCGACGGACAACTGAAGTGCCGGTCTCCGACGGCACGGGCAAGAAGAGCGAGCCCATCGACTTCACCAGTCACCAGATCGTTCTGGATCTCTCCGGCGGCGGCAAGCCTCTACCTTTGCCTGCCGGATTGAACGGCCCACCCATCGACCGCCCTGTGCTGACCGCCCTGCTCCGCCCGGATGGCTCCATGGCGCATTCATGGCCAGCCCAACGACGAAACCAACGAAGTCCGGAAGGACATCGAAGCCAATTACAGTCGCGAGATCGAGCAGTCCAACAAGAAACGCGAAAGCTCCCAGGGGAAGGGCTCCACAAGCATGATGCAAAGCATGATGCAAGGCATGATGGGTGGCGGGCCAGGGCGCGGTCGGGGACGGTGACTTTACCAACCAGACGGTCATCGTCGATTCGTCGACCCGCGCCAGGAATCTGAATACCCAGTGGATGCATCGAATGACCCCACCCGCGACGGGTGGGGTTCTTCTTTGAGTGGGGAGCGGTCAACCGGCTCAACCTGGAACTTCAACACCGGACGATGTCACAGCCTCGTGATGGCGTGCTCACTTCAAAGGGAATCCGATTCTGGGAGAGTCGATGGAGGTCTTGGTCGAAGCTCGGTCTTACGTGAAGAGAGCCACCTCGACCGTGAGTCCCGGCCCGAAGGCCAGCGCCACGCAGGGCCGTGGCGCGGCGGCCGATCGCAGCCTGTCGAGGATGAACGCGATCGTCGGGGAGGACATGTTGCCGTACTCGGCCAGCACTCGGTAGGAGGGACCCAGTGCCGTCCCATCGAGTCCGGCGGCCTCGCCGAAGGTCGCCAGGATCCGCGGCCCGCCCGGATGGATCGCCCATGAGCCGACGCTCCTGATGGCCAGACTCCTCCGCGCCAGCCACGCCGAGAGCCACGGGGTTACGTGGCGGGCGATGAGATCGGGAACGTTGGTTCCGAGCGTCATGGCGAATCCATGGTCGCCGATCCGCCACGACATGGCCGCTTCGGAATCGGCGATCAACGTCGAACCGGTCGCCACGAGCCGGTAAGCGCCTTCGGTGGTCGCGGTGGACGTGCCGAGGATCAGGGCTGCCGCACCGTCGGCAAAGAGCGCGTTGGCGATGATCTGCTCGGAGTTCCAACCGTACTGGTGATGCAGACTGCACAACTCGACTGCGCAGAGCAGCACGCACGCCGACGGATCGGCCTGGAGATAGGCGTGCGAAACGCGCAGGCCGTTGATCAGACCGTGGCAGCCCATGAAGCCCACATGGGTGCGGGCAATCTCTGGAGAAAGCCCGAGCTCTTTGACCAGGACAATGTCGAATCCCGGTGCATGGAAGCCGCTGCACGACACAGTCACGAGATGAGTGATCCGAGCCGGCGGGATGCCGGCATCTTCCAAGCAACGAGCGGCCGCGGCAACCGCCAATCCTCCCGCGGACTCCTCGTACTGTCGCATCCGATCCCCGGTCGACGGGTTCGCCTCAGTGTAGAAAGCTTGTCGGTGATCCAGGTCGCCGTCCGATGCCTTGAGGACCACGCCATGCCGCGTCTCGACACCGGATCGTCGATAGATCTCTCGGAAGAGTCGTTCCTGAGCTGCGGATCTGACAGGCGAATGGCCGGGCGAGCTCGGCGGCATCGGACTGAGCGATCCGGTGGGGCGGTACGGCGGTCCCGATGCCGGCGATCGTGACAGTCATGGTCAGCGCACCTCGAAACATGATGGGGTCGCATTGATGCCGCGGATGATGCCGCTGGCCGCGCCCGGGATCCTGGCAAGGACCTCGAACCCGAGTTGAGTGAGCCAGGGTCGGTGCAGGACCGCGGCCCCCGCACGGCAGATCGTCTGACGCCGGCGCACCAGCCGTTGGTGGAGGCGATTCCAGTCGCGAGTCAGGCGGGAATCCCAGCAGGCGATGCCCCGAAGTGCCAGCGGAGCGATCGCCTCGGCCGGAGGCGAGCGCCCAGGCGATCCCTTCGCCCGTGAACGGCTCGACATAGCCGGTCGGCGTCGCCCAGCAGGAAGAGACGCTCCGACAGCGATCGGACGAGTCTGACGGGTAAGTGCTGGCGTGCCTTGCCATCGCGCTGATTCCAGCCCGTCGAGCGCCGGGAGGCCCGCCTCCGCGAGGACCGCCGAAGCGGCGGCTCCCGGGGTCCCGTGACACCGAACCAGTTCCGGCTCGAAGGCCGCGGCGACATTCAGGCTGCCATCCTCCACGCGCACCAGTCCGACGTACCCCTGGCGCGCCACCGCCATGAAGATCGTCCCCTGCTCATACTCGAATGAAGCGAGAGTGGATCCGGCAACCGGCTCCGATCCAGGATCCGCGCGCGATCCTCACGCGCAACGGAGCAGCCCGGCGGCAGGCAGGAACCACCCAGCCCTGGGGCGGCCAGCACCACTCGCGAACCGACCACCCGGGTCTGGTCCGCCGCATGTCAGGTGCACCCGGCGGATTGTGCCGTTGATCTCCCCGACCTGGGCACGGGTTTCCGAAAGGAATTGGGCCCCCGAGTCCGATTGCCGCTTCGACGAGTTCGGCATCGAGTCGATCGCGCGAGAGGGCTATCCCGATCGGTAAGGCGAAATGGGCCCAGCGGCCTCGGAAGTGCAGCCGAAACTCCCGGAGTGCGACTCCGCCCGACCGGGTTGCGAGCGAACCCAGACCGACTTCGTCAAGGATTCCCAGGGCTCGACCGTTGAGACAGGCTCCGCAAACCTTCGAGCGGGGAAACACCCGTTTCTCGACCAGGAGCACTCTGGCTCCGCCAGCAGCCACCTCGCGCGCGGCCAGCGCCCCAGCGGGCCCTGCACCGATCACGATCGCATCCCACGGGCCGTCCCTCAGGTCGTTCCACGACGTTGCGCCCCGGTCACGACCATCGACGACTCCAGCACAGCAAGAATCGTTGCGGCCAGTGTCGAGTCAACCGCGCGCCGGTCAGTCCGGCCTTCCTGGCCAGATCCGCCGCCTCGGCCAGGACGGAAGGCCGCGTCGACAGAAATCAGTCCGTCGTGGTGCACGATCGGCGAACGGCTCAGCAACGTGGCACCCGATTCGAGCCAGAAGTGAACCGGTGCGACCGCGAATCAGGTCGCTGACCAGGACGAGTTCTCCGGCGGCGGCCGCCATCTTTCTCAGGAGCATGACCGCTTGGTCCTCGTCGAGATGGTGCAGGAACAGCGAGCAGGTCACCACGTGATAGCCATCGGGGATCGGCTCATTCAGGACGTCCAGTCGGAAGAATCGAACCGGCGCATCGACCGTTGCGGCTTTCCGGATTGCGTAGGCCACGGCCACGGGACTGATGTCGCATCCGTCGAGCCGGATGTCGAGACCCGCCCGCCCGCAACGTCGGGCCAGGGCCAGCACCACGTCACCCCCGCCACAGGCCAGGTCGAGCACGTGGATCGGTCCACCCCGATTCTCCGTGGCCAAGCGGGCCAGTGACGGCCACAGGATCGCGTCGCTCCGGCTCACTCGGTTGATCCGGCCCAACCCGCGCAGGCGCGAACATGATCCTCGGCGTCCAGCTCGGGCTGGTCCATCAGTTCGGGCTCGCGACGGCGAGCCGCCGACCGTCCGACCCACGCGCCGCCCATCGCACCATCCGGATTCGTCAGCGTCCCATCACCCTACCAGTCGCTTCCCGATCGCCTCATCCTCTCACATACCAAGCATGTCTGGCAACAGATCGGTCTTTGCGATCTGATCAACGGACCGTCTGAGCCAGGATCACGACCCAGTAGGGGATTCCGTCGGCATCCGCGGCAACGGCAACACCCACGCGATCGTACTTCGCGAGCAAGTCATCACGATCCTCCTTGCGTTCGAGCCAGGATTTGACGACCTTCTGCGGATCGCTCTCGCCCGAGGCCAGACTCATTCCGAACATCCGCGCGCGATAACCCTGTCGTTTGAGGATGTCAAAGGGAGAATGGCCCTCACGATCTTTACTGTCGACGGTGTGTCGCGCGGCCAGGTCGCCTGCGAAATGGTCGGCGACCCGGGTCAGCTTCGCGTCTTCTTTCACGGTTGAGCGTTTGGCATCGGACCGGGCTCGGTTCAAGGCCTCGATCATCGCGGAGGGTCCTTTGGTGGTATCGACCTTCGGCCAGGGTCGAGCGAACACGACGCACCAGTAGTGGGTGCCCTCCACGTCTGGGGCCATGGCCACCCCGATCTCGGAAAAGTTGTCCAGGATGTTCTTCCGATGCGGCGGACTGTCCAACCACGACCGCATCACTTGCTCGCTCGTCTCGCCTGTCGCGACGTTCTCACCCACTTCCTGATACCGGTAACCCCGTTGTTTCACCCGCTTCGAGACGGTCGAGCCGTCGCTTCCATCATGACTCAGCTTCTGGTGTTCCGCCATGTCGCGAGCGTGATCGCGCGCGGCCTCGGTGAGCTGGGGACTGACCTTGAGCGGCGGAAGCTTGGCCGCGGTCCTCTCACGGTTGTGCGCCTCGATCAGAGGCGTCAGGTCCCGAGTCGCAGACTTCTGCTGACCAACCATCCCCAGGGCCGTCAACACGATCGTGGTCAGTTGGACTGGCACGGAAATCAGTCGCATGGTCCACCCCCCTTGAAGGATCCGACCGAATCACCCGCTGAAGTCTATGGCCGCTCGGGGTCGTCAACAAGGTTCGGCCGGACTTCCGTTGCTCTCACGATCCGCTCCGGACCGATCCGCGACTCGCTGCCCCCTGGCGACCGGCCTGGGATTCGTTGATAATCCAGCGACGAACCCTACCTTGACATCCACCAGCCCACGGCCATTCCTCACGGTCAGACGACCTGACGACCTCGGTCAAGAGCCAAAAGAGGAATCACAAACCCCAAGAGGAGAAGTCATGGAGCGAGTCATGACTCATGTGTTCCGCACTGGTCACACGGCGACCGTCCCCCGAGGGATCAGGCCGCTGATCGGGACGATGGTGATACTGGCCTCGTTCGTGATCCTGGGCTCCCAGTCAACGGCCCGCGGGGACGGCCCGTTTGCAATCCGGGATGGCGACCGGGTTGTCTTCTACGGCGACAGCATCACCGATCAGCGGCTTTACACGACCTTCGTCGAGACCTACATCGTGACGCGGTTCCCCTCCATGAACGTCTCGTTTGTGCACTCGGGTTGGGGTGGCGACCGCGTCACGGGCGGCGGTGGCGGTCCGATCGACCGCCGACTGGTTCGAGATGTCTTCGCTTTCAAGCCGACCGTCGTCACCGTCATGCTGGGTATGAACGACGCCGGTTATCAGCCGTTCAAGCCGGCGATCTTCGATGTTTACGCGAAGGGCTACCAGCACCTCGTAGACTCGCTCGAAAGCAACCTGCCGCACGTGAAGCTCACCCTGATTCAACCGTCACCCTACGATGACGTGACGCGAAAACCGCGCTTCGAGGGGGGATACAACCAGGTGCTCATCCGGTACGGCGAGTTCGTGCGTTCGCTGGCCGAGAAAAAAGGAGCAACGGTCGCCGACCTGAATACCTCGGTCGTCGCGGCACTGAAGAAGGCCCAGGAAATCGACCCGACTCACGCGCAGGATCTCATCCGCGACCGGGTTCATCCCCTCCCAGGGATTCAATTGCTGATGGCCGAGGCGCTCCTCAAGGCCTGGAACGCCCCCGCGGTCGTCTTCGCGGTCGAACTCGACGGCTCATCGGGCAAGGTGGTGAGGCAGGAGAACACAAGAGTTGACGAACTACGTAAGGACGATGCGATCGCGTGGACCCAGCTCGATTCGTCCTTGCCCATGCCGATCGATCGCAAGAATCCGATGTTCGCGCTGGCGGTCAAGGCATCCGACGTCGAGCAGGCGCTGAATCAGCAAATCCTCAAGATCTCGGGCCTTGATGCACCTCGTTATTTGCTCAAACTCGATGGCGTTGAATTGAGCGAGGTCACCAACGCTCAGCTCGCTGCTGGGGTTAACCTCACGGAATTCGTCACGCCGATGTTCAAGCAAGCCAAGGCCGTGCATGAATTGACGGTGCGTCACAACGACCTCCATTACCAGCGGTGGCGTGCGGTTCAGGTGCCTCTGGAAGGGCAGACTTATCCCAGCCTGCTCAGGGCGCTCGCGGCCCTCGATGCCGTCGAGGCCGAGATCGTCTCCGAGCAGCGGGCCAAGGCAAAGCCGGTGCCTCACCGATTCGAACTCCTTCCGATCCGGCCTTCGCCCTTCAAGGATCTGAACCGGTGAATCCTCAATCTCGTGGATGTGAACGAGGGAGTGGCATCCTTCGCGGAGCCCCGACCATGACCCGAACGGTGCTTGCCGGCCGATTCGTCCTGCTCTTACTGATCGGCTCGTGCCAGCTCGCGGCCGCCGGCGAGTCCTTCGGACGTTCGCTTCAAGGCCGGTTTCGCCGAGAGCGATATCACTCCCGAGATCGGCATGGAGGCGCCTGGCGGCTACGGCAAGGCGTACCATCGCACGCTCCACGATCCCTGTAAGATCCGCGCGGCCGTCTTTGACGACGGCCGCTCGCGGGTTGCGCTCGTGGGCGTCGATGCACTGGGCATCCGTCGGGACACGGTCCAGAAGGCGCGGCGCGCCATTCAGGTCAAGACGGGGATCCCCGAGGGCTCGATCCTGATCGGCGCCTCGCATTCTCATTCGTCAGGGCCCCTCGTTTGGACACTTCGGGGCGAGTACGATCATGCTTCCCCTCTGGTTCAGAGGTTGGCTTACGAGGAGTCGACGATCGCCGACCCCAAGTATCTTGCCAGAGTTGAGCAAGCCCTGATCGACGCGGTCAGCCAGGCGAACGATCGACGGATGGAGGCGCGCGCCGGCGTCGGCAAGGGCCTGGAGGGTAGCGTCGCCTTCAACCGCCGGTTTGCCATGCGTAATGGTCGCACCGTGACCCATCCCGGCCTGGGCAACCCCGACATCATCCAGCCGGCCGGACCAGTCGATCCCGAGGTCGGCGTGGTCGGTGCCTGGGACGCCAAGGATCCCAATCGTCTGCTCGGCTGCATCGTCAACTTCGCCTGTCACGCCACCACGAGTCCGGGCGGGATCTCGGCCAATTACATCTACTATCTGGAGAAAGTGATCCAGGGCTATTACGGTAGGGATGCCGTCGTCGTGTTCCTGGCCGGCGCCTCGGGGGACATCACCCAGGTCGACAACCGGAGCCCCTACCAGTACCCCGACGGAGAGCGCTGGGCACAGCTTGTCGGCGGCAAGGTCGGTGCCGAGGCGTTGAAGGTGCTGCTCACGATACAGCCGGGCACGAACGTGCCGGTGGCCGCCCGGAGCCGGGTCTGGGAGATCCGTCGCAGGGCTCCATCACCCGAGCGGGTGAAGGCGTGCTGGGAGATCGTTCAAGCGGATCGGATGAAGGTGGACGCCACCACCTGGACGTTCGCCAAGGAGATTATCCTGCTCGATGCCCTCCTGAAGAAAAGTCCGACGGCCGAGGTCGAGGTGCAGGCCGTACAGGTAGGGCCGGCGGTCTTTGTGACGACCCCTTCCGAATACTTCTGCCGCTATGGGCTGGAGATCAAAGCAGCGAGCGGGTTCCCGTTCACATTTCCCGTGTCGCTGGCCAACGGCTGCGTGGGCTACGTGCCAACCGAGGATGCCTTCGGCTCTCACGGCGGCGGCTACGAGACTCGCCTGACGAGCTACAGCAACCTCGAGATCACGGCTGGCCGCCAGATGCGCGACGCCGGCATTTCCCTGGCGCGACAGCTCAAACCCGGCGCGGTGCCCGAACCGATCCGCCGGCCTCCGTTCAAGGGGGAGCCCTGGTCCTACGGAAACGTCCCGCCGGAGCGGAATTAGCCTCGCCCTCAATTGTGATGGCGCCGGTTGATTATGCTGGAATTCCGGCCACCAGCTTCCGGTCGCTCACCGAAAGATCTTCACAGTTTGATTCGCATTTCTGGGGCGACGTGTCGCCGGGTTTTCTCGACCTCACGCGTGCTCGGTTTTGACTCAGGTCCGGGAAGACCCAACAGCTCAGCAGCCTCTGCATGAAATCGTCGCAGTTCGTCGTCTGACGTGTTCCGAGCGATCCAGGAAACCGCCTGGTCGAACCATTGCCTGGCTTCCTTGCGTTTCCCCTGGTGCCAGCGCGTCATCGCGAGAAAGAACCAGTCGACGGCCTTACCGCCGTTGAATCCGATTGATTTCTGGAGGTACTGTTCAGCGGTCTTCCAATCGCCCACGCGAAACGCAGCCACACCCAGCGTGTTCAGATAGAACCAGTTGCTCGGGTTCAGTTCAACGGCCTTCCGGGCCGAGATGAACGCCTGCTCCGGATCGAACGAAGTGTCGTCGGGGAATCGGGCCTGGATCCAGGCAAGGTTATTATGAGCTTCGGCGCACTTGGGGTCGAGGATGATTGCCAACCGGCAATCGAGAATCCGGCTTGCGGGGAGGTGGAATTCCCCTTGATGACTTGGTCTGCCCACATCTTCCGAAGCCCTTGAAACTCCGGCATAGGAAGCCTCGTCGCCACCGCTCTGAAATCGTCTTCGATTTGACGGCGCAACCGCTCCGCATCCTCCGTCCGGCCCTCCTCGTCCATCATGGAGGTCAAGGTGTGAACCGTATATAACAATAAGAGGGGGTCGTCCTCGCTCGCCAGTGACCTCGATTCGAGGCCGGGCCGCGATGACCGAGGGCGAGCCGATGCCTCGGATCAGGTCGCGCCTCAGCTCAATTGCGCGACTGTAGAACTGTTCGGCTTCCTCGCGTTTGCTCGTAAGCCGGAAGAAGCACCCCATCCCATTCAATCCGAGTGCATCGGCAAGATAGCGGCGTGGCGTTGTGTCGCCCCCCGACTCGGCCAGTATCTTCTCGAACAGGTCGATGGACCGGCTATAGTCGGAAAAAGCCTTCGCGAGAAGCGTCGGCTCGGGATGGTCCCAGGTTCCATTGTAGAAACTCATGCATATATGTGTGTATGCGAGGTGGCAAAAAGCTCGTGCGATGATCACCCGCGATTGTTTGTCCGTGGGCGGAAGCTGGCTGGCCTCCTGAAAGATTGTTAACACCTGATCAAACTTCTGATTGGCTCGCTCACGAGTGGTTGGATCGGTCGAACCGCGAAGGAGCGTACCGGCTTGCTCCACTTGGCCCATGGCGAATCGGTCAAGCAGGGGAAAGCTCTTGATGAAGTAATCGAGGTATCGGTGTTGGGCTTCCCGGGTCGACGCGTAGAACCTCCAGCTCACGGCGGTTGTGATGACCAGCGAGATCACTACGATGGCCGCGGCGGAGGCCAGTTGCTTCCCGTGCCGCCGGGCCCACCGCCAACCGCATTCGAGCGGCCCCGGCCTGCGCGCGACGATCGGCTGATCGTCGAGGTGCCGCCTGAGATCGCCCGCCATCTCCTGCGCCGTCGCGTAGCGGCTCGAGACATCCTTGGCCATGGCCTTCAAGACGATCGTTTCCAGGTCGCGCGGGATTGCCGGATTGAGTCGGCGCGGACGGATCGGCTCGTCGATCGCGATCTGGCGGAGCAGCTCCTGGTGATCTCGTCCGTCGAAGGCGGGACGGAGCGTCAGCATCTCGTACAGGGTCACGCCCAGGGCATAGACATCGGTCCGCTGATCGACGACGCCGCGGCGGGCCAGGGCCTGCTCCGGGCTCATGTAGCGGAGGGTCCCGACCACGTCGCCGGTCCCCGTCAGGCTGAGATCGCTATGGAAACGAGCCAGGCCGAAATCGGTGATCCAGACGGCACCGTTGCAATCGATCAGAAGGTTGGCCGGCTTGATGTCGCGGTGGATGATGCCGAGGCCGTGAGCGTGATCGAGGGCGTCGGCCGCGTCCGCGCCCAACCGGGCGACACAACGGCAGAACATCCGATCGTGATGGACAGGCCCCCGAGCAGTTGGTATCCCGGAAGAACTCTCCTTGGCCGCAACTGAGTCCGTCGCCAGAACGGTGACTCCATTCGTGTCCCGTTTCCACTCGAAACGGCTCGACAGGTTTGCGAAGGTCGAGCCGGGGATGTCTCGCTCGAGCCCGCTCGGTGTCGGCGTGGCCTCCTGGGTCTCGTTCGACGAATCCGGGGAGCATCGAGCCTCGCCTGTCACAGTCGTCCCATCGCAAGACCTGAGTTCGCGAACAATCGCGGCCATACTGCGGCCTTCGACGAATTGCATGGCATAGTAATGAATGCCCTGATCGCAACCCACGCCGAAGATGGGCACGATGTGGGGGTGGTGCAACTGCGCAGCCGCCTGAGCTTCGATCTGGAATCGTTGCCGTTGTTTGGGGTCGATCGCCGCGGCAAATGGGAGCACCTTCAAGGCGACCCGGCGACCCAGAGAGATCTGCTCCGCCTCGTAAACGACCCCCATGCCCCCCCGCCCTACCTCTCGAAGAATCCGATAATCACCGAGCTGTGCGCTCGGCGGGACGGGATCGGAGCGCAAGTCGGGTCGGTCTGTACTCGAGTCGCCGAGCTGGACGGCCGCCGTTTGAATGAATTCCAGCCCCGAGAGACACTCCAGGAGCGCGTCGGCGATCTCGGGGTGCCGGGCCAGGAACTCATCACGCGAACAGGGGCGCCCCGCGCAAAGCGCCTCGAGATACGCCTCCAGCGCCGCGATCACGGCGCCATCAGTTCGAGGCGAGCTGCCTGCGGAAAGCGATGGCTTGGAATCGAGGAGGGCTGCCGGGCCGTTTCCTCCCCATATCGTGAGATGCGGATGGAGATCGATCGGAACGGCTGCCTTCTGATCGCGTGGAATCCACGCTCCTGACCCGTCGTGACCGTTCATCAGCGTTCCTCCAGGGTTCGACGGAGCCGAGCCAACGCCCGGACCCAGACGTTCTTGACGCTGTCTTCGGTCCGTCCCACTCGCTGAGCGACATCAGGGAAGCTCAGACCCTCGAGGTGGCGGAGGATGATCACTTCGCGGTAGTTCTCGGGGAGTCCTTGCAGGGCATCCGCTAACAGGACCGCTTGCTCCCGGCGGACGGCTTGCTGGCTCGGAGTGCTCTGCGGGCGCGACCAGGCTCGCGTTCATGGCCTGGGAGGAATGGTCGAGTTCGTCGACCAGTGCTCGCTCCAGGCGGACATCACGGCACTTGGTCCCCAGGAAGTGCCGCAGTTGGTTCGCCATGATGGAACCAATCATCCGACGCACCCACGTCAGGAACTCGCGCTCCGTCCTTCCCCGGAACATCGCGATCTTTCGGTGAACCTCCAGGCCGACTTCCTGGAGCAGATCCTCGGCGTCCACCTTTCGGCTCAGCCGACGGCCGATCTGGATCCGAACCAACAGACCCATGTAGTGGCGGTAACGTTCGAGTAGCCGCCCCAAGGCCGCTGTGTCACCCGCCTTTGCCAGGACCAAGAGGAGCTCGGGGTCAAAGCCGGCCTCGCTTCGACCGAGATCCTCCTCATTGCGCAGACTCATGATGTCGGCTCCCGGACGTGACCCAATCATTCTGTTGGTCACCTGCCAAGAATAGTTCGCGCCGATAAAATTAATATTTCCACGACGTCCGACGGGCCTCGTCCCTTAGCCAGAGAGCTCCTGGTGGGGTAATGGGTGGCGGCATCCCTCCGATTTCGGCCTTCGGCACATCTCCAGCAGCGGTCGGCTTCATCGCCGGAAGAGCTGGATCTGGGTCGAGGACTGATCGTTGAGCGGGAAGGTCGCGTTGCCATAAAGCTCGGTTCCCGGCCCAGAAGCGACCTGGGGAATCCAGCGAGGGGCTGGACGAGAAAACCCTCTCTGAAGGAGATGGGCAATCGATGAGGAGACGAGGCGGGATTCGGGAAAGATAGGAAGGATTGCAGAGTCCTCGGCGATCAACCACCGCACCGTCTGGGGATGGTGGCTTTGACCCCTTCCGAGAGTCCCTACTCAGGACCGGCGGGACGTCCGGATCCGGCGGGGGTTCTGGGCGGGGCCGGCTGTGAGGCGGGCCGGACTTGCCGAGAATTGTGGCACAAATTGGCACTCGTTGTCAACTTTTGGCCGCGGCGCCCTCTCCGATCCCCATGGCCCCCAGCGAATTCGGGCCGAGTCCCGAAATCGCTGGGACGGCCCCGGCCGCCGGCGGCACAGCTCCGTTGCTCACAGCCTGGGTTCCCTGTCGGTGACGGTCACACATGGTCTCTATTATTGAGTATACCGCAGGTTTGAGAACTCGTTAATGCACCTATCGCGGATTTCGGGGCGATTGGCTCCGGAACTCTCGGTCACAGAGGGAGATAAAAAAATCCAAAAAAAAGGAAGACTGGGTTACTCGAATGCCCAATTTGGCCCGAACGGAGGGGGAAGAGGCGCGGGTCGGATCGTCGCACCCACCGCGCTGAGATCGGTGGCGTTCGACGCGGCGTCTCTAAGGATTGTCCCGATTTGGCTGAGCGCGAGCCGCATGCGTCGAGACGAGAGTGGCATGGCATGGGCAGGGAATCCAGAGGCATTCCGTCTGTCTTGGAAGAGTCGCTATCGTGCGAAGCCGATGGCTCTACGAGACAGCCTCTGATTCCAACGGGTCGAGACAGACGTCCCCTTCGACGGGGAGCGTACCCGACGTGGGAGCATTCAACACCGCGACGGCGGTCCCTGCCGGCCTCGCCATCTCGCTGGGGAGCAGATCGCGGAGCGATTTGGGCAGCGGAAAATGGACATTCTCCTCGCGAACCGTCCGTTCCTGAATGGTCGCGCCAAAGTCACGCTGAAGATAATCAATGCACTCTTGCACGACCTGTTCGGGGGCACTGGCACCCGCTGTGATGAGGACCGTATCCACGCGCTCGAACCAGCTTTTCTGGATTTCGGAGACACCATCGATCAGGAACGAAGGGATTCCGAGAGAGTTTGCGATCTCGGCGAGGCGCCGGCTGTTCGAGCTATTCTGGCTTCCCAGAACGAGCACCAGGTCGGCCAGGACCGCCAGGTCGCGAACCGCTTCTTGGCGGTTCTGGGTGGCGTAGCAGATGTCGTCCTTGGGGGGATTGGCGATTCGTGGGAATTTCTTTCGGAGCGCCGCGATGACCACATTCGCATCGTCAACGCTGAGTGTCGTCTGGGTGAGATAAGCCACTTTTTCGGGGTTGGCGACCGAGAGCCGCTCGACATCCTCAGCCGTTTCCACCAGGACGATCTGATTTGGCGCCTCGCCCATGGTGCCAATCACCTCGTCGTGCCCTTCATGGCCAATCAAGATAATGGTGAATCCTTCCTTGGCGTACCGAATGGCTTCGAGATGGACTTTGATCACCAGCGGACACGTTGCGTCGATGGCCAGGAGACGGCGTCGGCGGGCCTGGTCGCGGATTTGGGGGGAGACACCATGAGCGCTGTAAAGTAACGGGGAGCCTTCGGGGACGTCCTCCAACGATTCGACGAAGACCGTGCCCCGCTGGCGGAACCGTTCGACCACGAACTGGTTGTGAACGATCTCATGGTAGACGAACAGGGGTGGGCCGAAGAAGTCCAGGGCACGTTCCAGGCACTCGATGGCCATGTTGACGCCCGCGCAGAAACCGCGGGGATTCGCCAGGATAATCTTCATTGCAAGCGGGGCCTCCGGAATCACGTTGACATTCGACCCCCATCGTATGCATTCGTCGGTCCGACGGAAAGGCGAGTCGCTGTGGGGTCGGCAAGGGAGCGGACAGGATCGCTTCTTGCGCAATCGCCCGCGGCCAGGTTGCTCCCGATCGCCCGAGATCGCGCAAATCCTGAACCTCGGCGGGGCAAGAGAGTCTGAGATGACAGGTTCTCCGGCATCGGTTGGCCGGCCGGCTGTCCCCAGAATCCCCGAAAAACGGCACCGATGGCTCCGGAACGGTGACTCATTGAGGATAGAGCCGATTGTTGCGGAGTAGACGGACGTTGTACAATCCAGGAGTCGTGATCGGGCCTGGGGAGCAGGACCCAGCCTGAGTCAGAACTTGCGCCGAGGGAGAATCGAACACTGTGGCTGCCATCGATGATCGTCAGACGTCCACCAAGACTTCTTCGAAACCGAGTACCGGGGCGGATGTTCTGGTCGAGTCGCTGGTGCGGCACGGTGTCGAGGTCATCTTCGCCTATCCGGGCGGCGCGAGCATGCCGATGCATCAGGCACTGACGCGATACCGCGACCGGATTCGCACGATCCTGCCGCGTCACGAGCAAGGGGGCATCTTCGCAGCCGAGGGTTATGCTCGTGCCTCCGGCCGACCGGGAGTGGTGATGGCCACCTCGGGTCCCGGGGCGCTGAACTTGGTGACCGGGCTGGCCGATGCCAAGCTGGACTCCGTTCCACTGGTGGCCATCACCGGACAGGTGCCCAGCCATGTGATCGGCACCGACGCCTTCCAGGAGACGCCCATGGTGGAGGTGTCCCGGGCGATCACGAAGCATCATTACCTGGTCCAGCACGCCCGTGAGATCGCTCGGGTCGTCAAGGAGGCGTTCCACCTGGCCAGTACCGGCCGGCCGGGACCGGTCCTGATCGATATCCCCAAGGATGTCCAGAATACGATCGTTTCCGACCCGCAGTACGAGGTCGCCATGGACCTGCCGGGCTATCGGCTGCCTCCGCCCCCGCCGCCGGAGCGGATCCGAGAGGTCCTCGAGGCGATCCGGGAGAGCGAACGTCCGATCATCTACTGTGGCGGCGGAGTGGTGGCCTCAGGGGCGGCCGATGAGCTGCGGGAGTTTGCATCCAAGACGGGGATTCCCGTGGCCATGACCATTCACGGACTGGGAGCCATACCGAGCGACCACTACCTCTCGCTCAACATGCTGGGAATGCACGGCACCGTCTACGCGAACTATGCCATCAACGAGGCCGACCTGCTCCTGGCGTTCGGAGTCCGGTTCGACGATCGCGTCACCGGCAAGCTCAGCGAATTCGCCAAACACGGGCGGATCGTCCACGTCGATATCGACGCCTCCGAAATCAACAAGAACAAGTTCGCGCACATCCCCATCCATACCAATGTCAAGGAATTCCTGAAGGCGATCAACCCGCTGGTCTGGCCCGGCGACTGGCGGCAGTGGCATCAGCAGATCGATGAGTGGCGGGCCAGCGACCCCATGACTTATGACCAGCGAGACGACCTGATCCTGCCCCAGTACGTCATCGAGCAGTTCGCGCTGCTGGCTCAGGGCGAGTTCATCATGACCACGGGGGTCGGTCAGCACCAGATGTGGGCTGCACAGTGGAGTCGGTTCAAGCACCCACGCACCTGGATCACTTCGGGCGGCCTGGGATCGATGGGATATGGCCTGCCGGCGGCGATGGGGGCCCAGGCCGCCTTCCCCGAAGCGCTGGTCGTCGACATCGACGGTGATGGAAGTTTTCTCATGAACATCCAGGAGCTGGCCACCGTTTATTGCGAGGATCTGCCGGTGAAGGTGATCCTGCTCAATAACCAGCACCTGGGCATGGTCGTGCAGTGGGAGGACCGGTTCCATGAGGGGAACCGCGCCCATACCTACCTGGGGCCGATCCACCATCCTGAGGCGGTCGGTGCGGGTGAAGGCGAAGTGCCCGGATCGATCTATCCGGACTTCGTCGAGATCGCCCGCGGATTCGGCGTGAAGGCGCGGCAGGTCCGCAGAAAGTCCGAAGTCCTGGCCGCTCTCAAGGAGATGATGGCACATCCTGGACCGTATGTCCTCGACGTGCTGGTCCCCTACCAGGAACATGTCCTACCTATGATCCCTTCGGGCATGACCGTCCGCGAGATCATCAAGAACTGATGGGTGGATAGTCGGCGACTCCCGGGTGGTGACGTGCCGAGGTCTCCCCGGTCGTGCCCGTCTTGAGATCCGTCCGCACCTCGCTCGCCGTTTGGCACTTGGAAGCGCCACCTCGACCCACCCAGAGCGGACTTGGCAAAGGTTGTGGGGGCGGGAAGAGCGATGTGGGCCTTCACGGACTACCGATGACCGACCCGTTGGCCCAGACCGGCTCGTCGATGAGCAGGCCGTACTTTTTCATTTTCTTGTAGAGAGTGGTGCGGTTGATGTTCAGCACCCGGGCGGTCTCCTGGCGATTCCAGTTGAACGCCTGGAGGGCCTGAAGGATGATGCGCTTCTCCGGCTCTTCCAGGGCTTCTTTCAGGGGCCGAATGCCGATGGGGAGGTGTGGTCGAGGCGTAGCCGATCCGGCACCAGTCTGGCGGTGGTGGTTGAGGATCGGCGCCAGGTGGCTGGAAGTGATCCGGGCGCCGTTGCACATCGCGACGGCTCGCCGGATCGCCGCCTCGAGCTCGCGAACATTCCCCGGCCAGTCATGGCGTTGAAGGACGTCGAGAGCATCGCGGGTGAATCCAACCACGCTCTTGCGGAATTCATGGGCGTATCGGGCCCGGAACGACTCGGCCAGTAATTCGACGTCGGTCCCTCGGTGCTTCAGAGGAGGGAGCGTCAGGCAGATCGCGCTGACGCGATGGAACAGCTCCTGGCGGAATCGCCCCTGCTCCAAGAGGGCCGGGAGGTTCTCGCTGGTGGACATCACGAACCGAACCTCGCCGGGCAGATGGGGATAGCCAGCCGACGACCCATAATCACGGTGCTGCAACTCGCGGAGCAGGTTAAGCTGGATCTCCGTCGGTAAGGCGGCGACCTCGTCGATATAGAGCGTTCCGTTGCGGGACTGCTCCAGCATGTGGGACCAGGTGATTGTCGGATCCGTCTCGACCGAATCCGTCTCGGCCGGATCCTCATTCTCGGGAACCCCCAATTCGTCGGCCAATGCCGACGCCTCGACGGTGACGAAGGGGCGTTGGGCACCGCAACCGAGTGTATGGAGCAGACGTGCAACCAACGACTTACCTGTCCCGGGCTCTCCGACGATCAGTACCGAGGCACGAGTCGACGCCATGGTCGCCGTCAACTCGAGGACCTGGCGCCAGCAGGGGTCATTGCCGATGAGCCCGAGTTCTCGTGCGATCAGATCGACGCGGGGCCCTAAGCTGGTGGCAGTCGCGTGCACCGCCAGAGCCGCGGACGGCGAGGCCATGGCGCCTGACGGCGCTACCGTGGCCGATGCGGCCAGGTTGGTCGACGCCAGGCTGCCGCCCATGGTGGTCGCGATCGTCGCCGTTCCAGGGTCTGAAGCGCCCGAGTGCAGGGTCAGGGCTGGGATCGGTCCGGTCCTCTCCGTGGCGACGTGCGGCTGTGGCTTGCCGCCCGTTGCCGATGAGGCGACGGCCGCCTGAGATGCCGTGGCGGTTTCGCCCGGTCGTGTCTCGCATTGTTCCAGCGCCTGCAACACCGCGGCCCGCAACTCCGCAGCCGGGACCGGGTACTTCAAGACAGCCATGGCTCCCAGTCTTAAGGCCTCCTTGGCTCGTTCCGGGTGGAGACGGGGGAATAACAGGACCACCGGAACCTCGCGGTGCTTGCGACGTACATAATTCAAGAGCTCCAGCGCGTCACCATCGCCGGGATCAACCCCGGCGAGTACGAGATCGATGTCATTCCGCTCCATCAGGCGGACGGCCATCCGATCATTGGTCGCGTCTTCGATGATGTGGCCCAACGACTTCAGCATCGAGGTCAGGAGGGCCAGTCCGGCAGGATCCGGATACAGGATCAGGATTTCGAAGCTTGTGCATGGAATTCAATCTCTCGTCAGATGCCCGTGCCGAATGACTAAGCCGGTCCATCCTCCGTGAGTATCCAGAAGGCATGCCGTCGAGGGGGTGTCGCTCGGTTGATTCGTAGGTCACGGACGTTATCCTCCCCCCGACGGGACGAGGTGCAACCGACGCGGTTGTCTCGCCAGGCTGTGGAGCCTCGTGGCCCATCCGATCCTTGACAGCCGGGTAAACTGTCAGTTTGGAAGGGCCGTTCGTGTTGTTCTCAATAAACACGTATGTCATGGATGCAACGTCGTCAAAGTGGCGCCGGAAAGAAGGCCGATCTTATCGAGCGACGGCTCGTTGTCGCCATGGTCTTCTCGACCGATCGAGGCAGCGATTCGATTCGGGTTGGCTAGACGTAACCAGGTTGTTGGGTTCATCGCGTCCCAAGCGAGCGGTGTGCCATCTCGAGGGGGCGAGCGGGCGGTTCCGGTGGCTTTTTCGAGCGACCTTTGACGGCCTTGGTTTCGACGCCATTCCCTGACGACGCATTTCCCATCTGATCCTGACTCTTCGATAATCCGGCGGTGCTGTGTCAGGCCCGCGGATGTGCTCCATGATAACTATCGAGGATCCGGTCCTGTGTGACGTGGGTGTAGATCTGTGTGCTCGAGAGATTCCGGTGGCCGAGTAGCTCCTGGACACTACGAAGGTCAGCACCCCGATCCAACAAGTGGGTCGCGAAACTGTGCCGAAGCGTGTGCGGACTCGCCGTGTTGACCAGACCGGCTCGCAACAAATGACTCTCTAGCAAACGACCAACGCTCCGCGTCGTCAAGCGGGTACCGCGCTGGTTGAGGAAAACAGCGGGTTCCCGAGCAGCCTTGGGACGCCGTAAGGCCAGCCAGCGCCGGAGCCATTCCGTGGCCAGAGTGCCGATCGGACAGAGCCGCTCGCGTCGTCCCTTACCGCGAACTCGAACCAATTCCTGGTCCCCATCGATGTCCTCGAGGTTCAAGCCCACGAGCTCGCCCACGCGTAGCCCGCCGCCATAGAGGGTCTCCAGCATGGCGCGATCACGAATCCCCGGCTCCGTATCCACCGGCACGCTCTCCAGCAGCCGGATCACCTCGTCCACGCGGAGCAGACGCGGCAACCTCTGAGCCTGCTTCGGATTACGCAGACCCGCCGACGGGTCGGACTTCACCAATCCTTTTCGTCGCAGGAACCGGAAATAGGAGCGTAGGCTCGCCAGCCGTCGTGCCACGGTGCTCGGAGCATAACCCCGGCCCATCAGCCACGCCGAGTATCGGCGCAGCCGAACCGAATCGACGCACGAGGGGTCCATCTCCTCCCCTCCCACTTCCAGCAGATAGGTGCTATACAAAGCAAGATCGTCTTCGTAACACCTCAAAGTATGCACGGAAGCTTGCCGTTCCATGCGGAGATGGCCGATGAAGTCATTGATGGAACGATGCATGGGCATCCTCGTTGAACGGATGACGGTGGGAGTCGCTTGATGAGGCCAGAGCGGCGTATCCCGTACAGAGGAGAACCTTCAATCTTGTCGTCGGTTGGTACCACACCCCTTACTTCATCGGGTCTGACTCCTCACGTCCGTCATTTTTCTGTCACGCCCTGCGACCGCTATGTCCGGAGCGCGGTGACTCTCTCAGCAAATCTGGGGCCGGATGTGTCGTGCACGCTGCCGGGATCGAGCCTTGGTTAAGCGGGGATGATTTGTCGTCGAACCATTCACGGGAACGGCTTCGTGCCCGTGATGTCATGGCTTGGCCTGGTTGGAGCGACTTGGTGGACCCGATTCCTCGCGTTGGCGAGCCGAGAGTTGTATGGCCCCAGCCGATGGCACTCGCCCTCTGAACGAGGTGGCCTCGTCCTTTGGAACTTTCTCTTCAGCTACTGGTAAGGCGAGGTCATATCGGTTTGACTTCCGCTCCCTTTGCAATGCATCGTGTGCTGCCGACATCGGCAACGCTGACGATCCTGGTATCAATCGCCACTGTCGTTCAGATCGATGGAGATTCTCGACGATCGTCTCCCAATTGGCAATTGGGTGCCGCCCGGAAATGAGGTTTTTCCAATACCTTCTCAATCCGATACTGGCGGCCTCGAGGTTATTCATGGCTATATTAGACGAGATAGGTGCGATACAGGGTTCCTTGGTACGGGATCCCTTCGGGTGTAGAAAACCTCCGGCTGCGAGAGGATAAGGAGTATTCCGTGTACCGCGCCGTCCGAGCGAGACGTTGTTGATGACCATGCTGGTCTAGCCTGGAAAGGCCGAACGGATGGGGGCGACGAGTGATTTCCCCGTTTTCTGTTCGAGCGGGCTTTTCCGGTGGGGATGGTGGGGCTATAATACCCGTGCGCCGTGGAGCAGCGGCTAGCTCGCCAGGCTCATAACCTGGAGGTCGTAGGTTCGATTCCTACCGGCGCAACTCCTTCCCTCCCCATCAAATTGCTACGGACCGATGGATCCGATGGAGGGCATGATGTCCTGGGGACCATTGAAGTTCCTCTCGCATCTTCTTGAGGCATCCGCTGACGGTTAGAAGGCTCGGGTCCAGTCCCAGGGATCTTCCTCCCCCCGCGTTTGCCATTATCATCTCGGACCTCCAGACCGCCTCGTCGTGGATTGGGACGCGAGAATGTTGGCACTCCATGGTCCTCTCAGGAGGTTGCGGTCAGGAAGGCGCGCGTGCTAAGCTTTCGCGAAGCTCGCGCGAGCCAGTCCCTGACCGGCCGACCTCGAACCACCGGACTCGACGTGCATGGCCGATTTGCACGCCTATGAAGGCGAAACGCTCACTCATCGGCTCGTCCTTCCGCGCGACGCCAACCACCACGGAACGCTCTACGCTGGCGTCCTGCTCTCCCTGTCGCTGGAAGCGGGTTATGCGACAGCCTTTCGGGCTGCGGGTCTCAATGCGAATCTGGTCCTCAAACGTGTACTCGACCTCCGATGCTATGAGCCGGTGTCCGTCGGGCGCGTGATTCAGATTCGGGGAAGGGAGATCCATCGCGCGCGCGCCCAGATCGTGGTCGGTCTCTGGGGTTCGACCCTGGCCGACGCGAACTCACCATGGATGGACGGTCTGATGCAATTTGTGCAAGTGGATGCGGCGGGCCGCCCTGAACCGCTCGAAGAGGAACCGGATGCTGAGCCGCTTGCACTCCATCCTCCGTGGTGCGGACTTCGGGACCGAGCCCGGAAACTCTTGCACATCCGCCAGTAGCGGAAGGATTCGCAGGAGGTGTGGTGCGGGTCGCTCCACAGTCCGCGCCTCGTCCCCGCAGGCCTAGTGAGCAATTGAGCTCCCGTGGGTGGGCGCGGCTGCTTCGATGTTCTATAGTGAGCTATTGCGGAGCCGTGCGAGCCGGAAGACGGTTCGGCGAACCGCCCGGCATCGAATGGACCAGAGAGTTTCCGCGCGGTGAGGCGGGGAAAAGGGATGTGGGCCAGACGGACGATCGTCGCCAGGGGTGGCTCGGTTCAAGTTGGGGCGGTGAACCCTTCGATGTCTCTTAAGGTCCCAGTGAGCCGTGTGTGTAAAGAGAAGGAAGGCGAGGCGATCTCTGGCGGGCGAGGATTCGACCGCCCGATGGGTAAATCCACCGCGGGGTGGTCCTCCTCCTCCCCCAATCGGCCGGGAGGCAGCCTCAAGAACCCCGATTCGGTCGGGATGAAGCCTCGCCGTTCAGAGAGACTGTTCCAGGAGGTTTGATCTCGTGCGCTGGTCCCATGCCCTGATCCCGACGTTGAAGGAGACTCCGGCCGACGCCGTCGCGCCCAGCCACGTGCTGCTGCTCCGTGCGGGCATGATCCGCCAGCTCGGAGCGGGGACGTACACCTATATGCCTCTGGGGCTGAGGGTTCTCCAGAAGGCCGCCCAGATCGTCCGCGAGGAGATGGACGCCGCCGGGGCGATCGAGCTGCTCATGCCCGCGCTCCAGCCGGTCGAGCTCTGGAAAGAGTCCGGCCGCTACGAAGCGTATGGCGACCTGCTGATGAAGCTGACCATCAGTGGCGGACACCAGATGGCGCTGGGGCCGACCCACGAGGAAGTGATCACGGACATGGTCCGCGACCTGATCCGTTCCTACAAGCAATTGCCCATCACGCTCTACCAGATCCAGACCAAGTTCCGCGACGAGCCGCGTCCGCGGTTCGGCATCGTTCGGACTCGCGAATTCCTGATGAAGGACGCCTACAGCATTGACGCCGACCTGGCGCAGCTCAACGCCAGTTACGACAAGATGTTCGAGGCCTATTGCCGGATCTTCGACCGATGCGGGTTACCCTACGTGATCGTCGAGGCCGAAAGTGGCCCCATCGGTGGCGATTCGTCGCACGAATTCATGGTCCCCTGCGCCACCGGCGAGGACAAGGTCATTACCTGTTCCCAGTGCGGCTACGCCGCCAACCAGGAGCGCGCAGAGGTTGGAGGTCAGATCCAGACCCCGCCCAAACCTGCCGCGGACGTCCCCGCCTACCAGGGCGTGGAGACGCCGAACAAACGGACGATCCGCGACGTCTGCCAGTTCCTGGGCGTCGCGGAGTTCAACCTCGGCCAAGCTGCTGGTCTACCTGGCCGACGGCGAGCCGGTCGCCGCACTCTTGCGGGGCGATCACGAGCTCAACGAGGCGAAGCTGCGCAGGGCCGTCGGAGCGACGTCGCTGGTCGCGGCTGACGCGGCGACGATCGAGAAGGCTACCGGGACCCCGATCGGCTTTCTGGGACCGATCGACATCCGGATCCCCATCGTGATCGACCGCGCGATCGCGGCGATGCCAACCGTCGTCGTTGGCGGCAACGCGGTGGATGTCCACCTGAAAGGGGTCGTCCCGGGCCGCGACTTCCCCCTCGAACCGATCCATGACATCCGCAACGCGGATGCCGGGGACCCCTGCCCTCGCTGCGGCAGCTCGCTGGAGATCAAGTCCGGCCTGGAGATCGGCCACGTCTTCAAGCTCGGGACCAAGTACTCCAAGTCGATGGGCGCAACTTACCTGGACGAGAAGGGGAACGAGACCCTCCTGATCATGGGCTGTTATGGAATCGGCATCAACCGGATTGTCGCCTCAGCCGTCGAGGCTGGCCACGACGATAACGGAATCATCTGGCCGCTGTCGATCGCTCCGTATCACGTCCTGCTCGTCCCCCTCCCCGGCAAGGACCCGGCCGTGATGGAGCAGTCCTTGGCCCTCGAATCGGCGCTGGCGTCGGCCGGGCTCGATGTCCTGGTCGACGACCGGGATCAACGGCCGGGCTTCAAGTTCAAGGATGCCGACCTGGTAGGGATCCCGCTCCGCGTGGTGATCGGTGAGCGTGGTCTCAAGGAGGGGAAGATCGAGATCAAGTGGCGCAACCAGTCGGAGGCCAAGCAAGTCCCCGCGACCACGGCGGCCGCGACGATTCTCGAAGAGATCGAAGCGGCCCGACGGGAGCATGACGCGTGGTGTGGAGGGCGGCAGCAGTCTCGGGCCGCGGCGAGGCCGTCATGAGACCGATCCCGCCGATCCCCCGGCTTCCCTATTTCTTGCTGGGCGCAATGACGCTCGTCGCGTTCGGCGGACCATTCGCCATGTTCGTCGTCGTTCGCGGCGGACCAAGTTCGGGGTGGCCCCCAGACCGGATCGTCGAGTGGGTCGTCATCGGACTGGTCTTCGGACTGGCCGTCTCGCTGTTTTCCGCCTGCGTCACGATCGGATGGTGGTATCCCTGGTCCCGCGAGGCCAGGAAGTCCGACGATGGCTGATTCCGGCCCGTCAACCCGTTCGGCAAATCCATGACTCCCGGTGAATCGCTGATTCTGATCTGTGCGGCGCTCGGTCTGGTCGGATCGGCGTTCGTACTCAGCGCCGTCTTCTGCGGGTTGGTCCGCTGGCTGGCTCCGCGATGGGGACTGCTGGACCGACCTGGCGGACACAAGGCTCACCAGGCGCCGACGCCGATGGGCGGAGGCGTGGCGATCTGGCTGACCACGGCCATCCTCATTCTGGTCGGCGTGCTGGTCATCCAGTATGGTGCGCGATGGCTTCCCGAGCCGCTGGCACTGCACGTCTCTGGGGCTGGGCTTCGCGTGGGTATGGTGCGCGTGATGCTCGCAGTGGCCAGTGGGATCATGGTGATGGGGTTGATCGACGACCTCATGGACCTCGACTGGCGGCTCAGGCTGGGAATTCAGTTCGCCTGCGCCACGTATCTGGCCGTGTCGGGCATTCGCATCACGCTCTTCGGACCCTTCACGCATCCGGTCCTGGGCGGCGCGGTGACGGTTTTGTGGATCGTCGCCCTGACCAACTCGTTCAACATGCTCGACAACATGGATGGCCTGGCGGCGAGCGTCGGGTTGATCGCCGCGACCTTGTTCTGTGGGGCCCAGATCGCGGTCGGAGACCTGTTCGCCCCGGCGGTCCTGTTGGTGGTGATGGGGGCGCTGGGGGGTTTCCTGTTGCACAACCACGCTCCAGCTCGGCTCTTCATGGGCGATGCCGGCAGCAACTTCCTCGGGTTCCTGCTCGGCGCCATGACCGTCGTGGGGACCTTCAGCAAGCCGGGATACTCGCCGTTGAGCGTGCTCGCTCCACTGCTGGTCATGGCGGTGCCGCTCTACGACATGACCTCAGTTGTACTGATCCGACTCAGCGAAGGGCGGAGCCCGTTCAAGGCAGATCGCCGGCACTTCTCGCACCGCCTGGTGGCCCGCGGCTTGACGCCGCCGCAGGCTGTTTGGACGATTGATTTGGTGACCCTCGCAGGCGGCCTGGGTGCGCTCCTACTGCACAAACTCGAGTGGCCCGGCGCGTGCGTCGTACTGGCCCAGACCGGCTGCTTGCTGGGAGTGGTCGCCATCTTGGAATTCTCGGCGAGCCGTTCGGAGCAAGTCCATGAGCAGACGAGGGGCGAGATCCTCGGTTCCTCCCAACCCGAGCAAGTCCCGACGACCGGACGCGAAATCCGCCCCGTCGCCGGCGCCGGAAGCCCGACCGTTTGAGGACGATGAGTCGGACTGGAGCGAGTCGGCGTCCTACGTGGGCGAGCGGCTCCGCCGGGTCGCCCTCGGTCTGACGGTCGCCCTGATCGTCGCGCGCGCTTTTTCGACCAGCGAGCCCGACTTCGAGATCGGAGCCGGAACCGGTCTCTACTGGGTCCTCGCGATGATCGTAGTGGCGGGATTGGCCATTTTCGCCGGGCTCATCGGCGGCCGGTTCCGATTCCGATGGTCGTGGACCGACGCGGCAGTCATCGCTCTGATGGGGCTCGTCGCCAGCAGCGCCACGCATGCCCTCGATCGACGTCCCGCGATCAATCTGGCCTGGGAATGGATCGCCCTGGGCTTGGTCTACCTGATCCTGCGTCATCTGCCTCGAACTCGGGGAGAGTCGTCGGCGCTGGCCGCTGCGCTGGTTGCAACTGCGTTCGCCGTCTCGGTATACGGCCTGTATCAGGGCGGCGTCGAGTACCCGCAGATCCGGAAGGAATACCAGCGGAACCCGGCACGGTTCCTCACGCGGCATCCGGAGCTGGGCATCACCCCGGGCACACGGGAACAGTTCCTCTTCGAACAGCGTTTGCTCCACTCGACCGAGCTCACCTCGACATTTGCTCTGACGAACTCACTGGCCGGCTTCATCGTGGGGCCGCTGGTCCTGGCGCTGGGCGTCCTTCTTCACAACCTGGCACACCGCAAGGGGACCAAGCTCGGGTGGATCGTCCTCTTCGACGCCGCGCTCGTGATCCTGACGATTCTGATCTGCCTGCTTCTCACCAAGAGTCGCAGTGCGTATATCGGGCTCATCGTGGGTCTAGGAATCGTTGCCTGGCAGTGGCGTCGGCATGTCTCGACCCGACTTCTCCTGGGAGCTGGCCTGGCCGGCTGCCTGGTCGTGACAGGACTGGTCGCCGCTGGTCTCTCCAGTGGACTTCTGGATCGCGAGGTGCTGACCCAATCGGAGATGTCCCTCCGTTATCGATGGGAATACTGGCAGGGCACCTGGCGAGCCCTCACCGGGGGATCCGGCAACCTCTCAGGAGCCTGGAGCTCCTCGATGTTCTGGTCGGGTGTCGGTCCAGGGAACTTCCGCGCGAGCTATCTTCGATACAAGCTCCCGGAGTCGAGCGAGGAGATCCTGGACCCTCACAACCTGTTCCTTGAGGTGTGGGCAACTGCCGGAATCTCAGCGCTTCTCGCCCTCTTGGCTGCGCTGGCGATGGGACTCTGGAACCTCCTCGGGCCGTCCGTGACGTCCCGGGCCACACCCGATGACGATCACGCGTCGCGAGCGGAAACGCGTGCATCACGACGGTCGGTCCTGCCCGAGCGGACAGCATCCCGATCCGGAGAAGAGGAACCGGACTCCCCACCGTGCCGGCCGTTTTGGCTGATCCTGGCAGCCGGGTCCGGCTGGCTCCTGGTGTTACTCCTCTTGCCTTTGAATCTGTTCATGGAAGGCTCCTTTCCACGATGGCTGATCCTGGGGGGGAGCTGGCTGACCGCGGTGTTGCTCGGTGCACCGCTCTGGCGTCGCCTGCCGATCCCCGCGATGGCTCTCGGCGCGGCGGTCGTCGCGGTGCTGATCAACCTTCTGGCCGCGGGCGGGATCGGTATCCCGAATGTGGCGTTGGGACTCTGGTCGTTGATGGCACTCGGCCTGAACCTCCGCGATGATCGCCCGTGCAGCCAGCTCGACGAGTACCCCAGCCGGATCCTTCCCTTCGCTCTGTCGGCCGTCTGGGCTGCGGCGCTCGGTCTGTTCCTGGGTGCGGTCACACCCTACTGGCGGGCGGAGGCCGCGATCGCCCAGGCCGAAGAGGCCACGCGACCGGGTCGAGCGCCGGACTTCGACCTGGCGGAGCGAATCTATTACGAACGCGCCATCGTGGCGGATCGTTTCTATGCCCGTCCCTGGCTGAAATACGCCGCCCTGGAGTTAGACGCCTGGGCGTGGCGTGGTGCCAAGGCCAAGGATCATCGCTGGAGGAAGATCCCCGAACTCTTGCGCGATGCGACTGCCCTGCCCCGTAACCCGAACGCCTGGGCACTCCACATGCGTCGCGCGGAGGCCATTCGGGGATTATTGCAAAAAGTCGGTTCGGAGCTTACACCCATCGAGCTGGTGAGCTACGGCGGTGAGATCGTCAAGGAGACCCGGACCGCCTCCTTCCTCTATCCGTCCAACTCCCTGCTCCATGCCCGCCTGGCCGAGTCCAGTGCGGAGATCTCGATGTTCGGCGACGCGGTCAAGGAAGCCGAGGAGGCCCTCCGACTCGACAGATTGACCCCGCACATCGACAGGAAGCTACCCGCCCCGACGCGCCATCGCCTGGAATCGTTGCTCCCGGAATGGAAAGGTCGGACTCCTCAAGAGTCGTCGGTTCCAGGTGCAGAAGCAGCCACGCCCGGCGAGCGGAAGATACCCATTTCCGCAGGGAGTGCGGCCTCGTCGGTCAGGACTTGACTTCGCACACCGATGACTAACGCGAATCTTCGACGGGGATCAGCAAGGGGATCGTGGTGACACGTCTCGGCCGGGAGGACCAAGTGCGGAGTCTCCGAGCCGTCGGATTCTTGATCGCCAGACCGATCCCGGCGGCGGCCAAGAGCCCCATCGGGATCATGGCGGGAACGATTGGCCGGATCGACCAGCGAACGGGCTCGAAACGAACCGGCTCGGGTTCACCCGGAAGGATCGCAGCTCCGCGCACGTGTGGTGCGGCGACGCAGCAGTACAACTTGGCGTCGTTGATGGCGTAGGTCGCGCCGTCGGGACCGATCGCGGTCGGTGTGTACGCTTCGCCTGTCGCGGGGGCCAGATCCAACCCGGGCGACAAGGTGTTGGTGACGAACGACCAGCGATAGACGTGGCCGTCCTCGCTATTGATGATGGCGCACTGGTTGATTTCGTCAACTGCCGCCGTGTTGATGCACCATTCGCGGACGCCGGCCTGGCCGTTGTTCGGGGTCACTCCGACGACCGTGATGACCTCCTTCATCACCGAGACCTGCGGAAAGACGAGATCGGGCTCGGTCGCATTCGGGTCCAGCACGGCGACCTTGTTCAAACCGGTGCCGCCAATCCCAGGATCCGAGTAGTCGTTGTACTTGGTCAGGACCAGGTAGGAGGACCCGCCGGTGTACGACGGAACGACCTTCGCGGGGACAAGTGCCGCAGAATCGTCCCAGCCGAACGAGCCGGGGATCTTACTCGTAGAGAGTGTGCTGTCGAAGTGCAGGAGCCAGCCGCGGGCGTGATGAGAGGGGAAGTTCGCCTCGAGCACTCCGAAGTAGACGTCGCCATCGGGCCCGATGGTCGGAGTACCCGATCCTTCATCCGATAAGGCAGCAGGCTCGCTGCTATTGCGCGGGTCAGTCAGCAGGACACTTTTTTGAGGTGTCAACGATGTGGCGTTCGCCACGCAGAGGTAGCCCTGCGAAAAATCGCTCTGATTCACCGCGACGTACAGCCGTCTCCCGTCGGGCGAGAGTGCCGGGGCACAGTTCAGGACGACCTTCACCATCGTGTCGTCCCCAGAAAGCATGGAAGCGGTCACGAACGAACTGGTGCCGCCCTTGGAGATGCGGCCCAGACCCCCGGGGACTCCATTGCCATAATATCCGAAATAGAGGTTCCCCGCCGGGTCGCTGGTGATCGGCGTGGAGATGTAGATGGAGTCATCAGCCTGGCCCAGTCGAGTGGTATTGCCCTGAGCCGAATTGGGAGTGGCACGGAGCAGGATTGTACCCCCTGCCCCGGGGACCGCGACCCCGGTGTCCCCGGCCAGCAAGGTGATCCCCATCGGCTGAATCCAACTGGACTCGGGAGGAAGCTCGTAATCCGTATTCATCGTCCAGAGCAATCGGCCCGTTGTCCCATTGAACGCGTTGACCATGAATCCGCCGTCGGCACCGGTCTTCACCGGGACGATCACCGTGTTCCTGGAGGTGATTACCGGAGAGCCGTAATGGGTGTACAGAGCGCCATTATTGGGATTGTACTGAGGCGCGAGGTGGACGGGAGTCGACCATCGGATCGTCTGGGGTATCTGAGACGGACTTGCGGTCAGGGCGGTATGCTGTGCGTTTCGGGCGTAACTCGACCAGAACTGGGCCGAAGCCGTCGTGGGCACGATGGCGCCGAGGCCGACGACAGCAATCCAGCCGAAGACGAGCCGCGAGATCCACGACGTGATCCGCTGATGACGCTCCATGGACGAAACTCCTCGCTGAGTTGTCAACTGATGTCCGGGTAGCGATCGAGGAAAAACGGATCTGGATCGTCCTTGCCTCGCGGAAGCAGCGACGCTTTCCGAACGAACGTTCCCAGGTCGGGCGCGGTGTGAACGACGCACGACTACCGGTTCAACCATGCGTTCCCGATAAGATACACAGGATCTTCGGGTTTCTCAAGAAACCAGGGCTCGTGATCCGAATCCTTCGCGGTCCGCGGTCTCGTCAACAAGGCCGTCGACACCGAGGTCGCGCGGCGCAAGCTGCCACCGAACCGAAGCAGGGCCGTGCGCGGCGGGGACCCGAGTCGTTGGGCGTCGATCCGCTGCTGTCCAGTTGGTGTCATTCTTCCCAAGCCAACTTGAGGCAAGGGTTTGCAAACACGATTTCCGTGTACGGAGTCTTCGATGCGAGGTTGATCAAGCGTTACCCAGGGTGACCTGGTTGCGGAGACATCGCCGTCTCGACCCGATGAGGAATTGGCTCGACATGGCCGGCATCGTCCTCGGCGGCTGCCGATAGGATGAGCGTTCCACGTTGCGAATGGTCAACATCGATCTCGACTTCCCACCGGCTGTAATCGCTGGCCAGGGGACGCGCCGGGTGACCGTTGACCCGTACCGCCCGGACCGTGTTGTCATCGACGCTCGCACCTCGGACGCGTAGCTTTCCGCCCTCCTGCCGGTCAACCTGGGTGATGACCGAGAACGGAGGCCGGTCGAAAATGGGTTCCAGGGGTGCGGGGAAATCCTTGGGATTCGGACGATGCCCCGTTTCGGCGAAGAAGCTCCAGCCGGTGAGACGGAACTTCAAATCCCGATAGGCGTGCTGTTGGTAGCGTGGGCGCCACAGGCCGAATTCGCAGTTGGTGACGTTCAGACCATCGATCAGGACATCGGGGGATCCAGAGTCACCGCCCAGTGCGAGTCCCAGACGCGGAGCCGACGGATCACGTAAGGGTGACGCGGACCCGGTCCGACGCCGCCCACACCGCCGGTCGCCCCGTCTCCCGGCCCTCCTCCGAGATCCAATCCATATCCACGCTGCGCATGGGCCTCGTTGTCCTCGAAGCGAACGAACGGGAGCGTGCGGATGTCCACTTTCCGCCTCGTCCCATCGAAATGGCGCACGGTCATCGACGGGTCGAAGCCGGCCACGGCGGGAGCCTCGTAACGAAACCCGTACTGGTCGCATTCGACCGCCACGTTGCGCACGAACGCGTTCTGGCTATTGGCCCACCAGAATCCAGCTCCTTCGTTGCGGTCGAAGCCGAGGGCCTGTTGCGGCAACGGCGCACCCCGTCGGGCCTGGACGGCAAGGTTGCCATCCAGGAAGTTGTCCACTTCGGTGCCATCCTCGAGAAAGAAGCCGTGACCGACGCTCCGGTAGCCCACACAGTCCTGGACGACCAAGCCATTGGTTCCGTGGATCGTGATCCATCGGTTGCCGCTGTCCCAGATCGAGGCCCCCACCACCGATGAGCCGCGCATGGTGTCCCCCACTCGGTGGAAGTGAAGGCTGTACTTGCCAAGCTTGCCGATCTTTCCCAGGTGGCGGAATTCCGCATATGCGATCGAGCCTGACGAGTTGCGGTGGTACATCGTGTGGCCACGAGAGGCAGTGGGATCGGCCGACTCGACGACGACGTTTCGAGAGAGCAAGGCAACTTCGCCACGGGTTTCACCGCGAGCGATATGTGGGAAATCGAGGGGCTTGTCCAGCGTGAGGACCGGGCCGTCGATCGCTCGGATGATCCGCTCTTCCGTCTCCGGCGGGACCGAGACGTCAGCGACATCAGCTCCCTTCGGAGTCGGCTGCCGGCGCGTCGCGGTGACGATCACGCGATCACTGGCACGCCAGCCGGGAACCGGCTCGGCGAGGACGATTCGGGTGGCGCCCTTCGCGGACGTCGCGGCGATCTTGACCCAGGTCCGGGCCAGTTCCGCACCGTGAAAGTCCATCCGCCCACCGCAGCAGACGATCGCCGGGAACTCCTCAGGATCGAGCCCCTCGACAGCCGTTAGCCGTATCAACGCCGTGCGTCCGACGGCAACCGGATGATTCGGTGTCCCGACTTCCAGCGCCCGCGAGTCGCCCCCGCCCCAGGCGGAACAACGGCGTGCGATTCGCAGTCGAACCCCGATTCGCTGGGATCGTCACCGGCCTGGATCTTGATCAGTCCAACGTCGAGCCGGGTATCCCGCTCCGGGTGAAATCGCAATGTGCCGGCGACATGGATCGACCGGATCGTCTCGTTCCCGACGAGGTCATAAACCACGACGTGCCCGGCCCGGACCTGAACCCGAGCCCCCTGCCCCGGCACGCGGCCGCCCTCCCAGGTCGCGGCGTCCGACCATCGGCCATCGCGGACCGAGCGAACCAGCGGCGTCGCCGCATGGGCTACGGATGAACCAAGGATCGTCAGGAGAAGGAGCAGCACGGAAATCGATCCCATCATCATTCGAGCAGCGCTGGTATCTCTCGAGATCCGTAAACCGCTCGGCTGATTTCGATCCCATCTTCCAAGGGGTGATGACTGAGCGGCGCATGGAAAACTTAAGACGGTTCGGCGAGGTCTCCTGACCCCGCCGAGGGCTGGACCGGAGGTCTCCCGGTTCCCGTCCCCGGCGGAACCTTCGGTCCGGCAGGTGGCAAGGTCGGGAGATCCCGCCACAACTTAAGGTTTCGGCTCATAGGCCCAGATCGGTAAGTGGCCACACGAATCTCAGACAAGCCGGAAGCGTCAGCGAGTGAATGGATGGTCTCGGCTGGGATCCACTCGCTGGCGCTTCGGACTCGTACCAGTCCGGGTGCTGGGTCAGAGAGAGTCGGTCGAGTCCACCAAGCTGGGCCCATGAGCCCAATTTTCATTCTAACCTCACACGAAGGTTCTTTACATCACGTACCAGAAGGTTGGGTGAAGTCGCGTTTCTGCGGTCGGGCCGCTGGGCGGTGTGGGGTCGGTGACCGAGTGTCATTGGCGTCAGGAGTGCCATTGGGGTCAGACCCCTTTCCGGTGCCCAGACCCCTTTCCGGTTCCCAGACCTGAGCGCTCATCCTCGATTCGTTGCGCCTCTTCGTCCCCCCCTTGCGAAGGGGGGGCGACGCCGTCAGGCGTCGGTGGGGGGGTGGTCGGCGTGGCTGGGACCAGGGCGCGGCAACTCCCTCGAACCCCCCCACCGTCGCTCCGCTCCGGCCCCCCCTTCGCAAGGGGGGGACGAATTCGGCTCGGTCCGGCGCAACAAAAGCTGGCTCAGTCGGGCGCTCGAGAACTTTAGTCAAGGCCAACTTTTCACCGCGCCAGGGCGAGGCTCCGTCCGAGCCTGGAAACACGCGGCTCGGACGGAGCCTCGCCCTCCCGATCCCTACCAAGTTTTAGGGGCTCTTATCAACCTCGGTTTCGGCGGGGCGCATCATGAATTCCGAGCGACGGGGGGTGAAACCTCACGAGGCACCCCCGAGCAGCCGGTCGTATTCATCACGCACCACGACGTAGCACTCGCACGCTCGGGCCTCCAGGGCCGCACGGTCCAGGATCGTGATCCGGCCTCGGTGCGAGCGGACCACGCCCACCGCCTGTAGCGGGCGCAACGCCTCCGTCACGCTCGCCCGCCGTGCCCCCAACATCAGCGCCAGGTACTCGTGCGTCAGACGCAGGTCGTCCGAACCCACCCGGTCGCGGGTCATCAGCAGCCAGCGACAGCAGCGTTGCACCAGACGGTGTAGTCCGTTGCACGCCACCGACTGCGACACCTGCGACATGAACGCGACGTGGTAGCTCGTCAGCAGCTCCTTTAGCGGGCCGTCCCTGGCCGCTTCCACCTGCAACGCCCTGGCCGCAATCCGCAGGCCGCCGTCCTCCACCTGCACGATCACCCGGTGCGGCGACCGCTTGACGCCGGTGCCGTAATGACCCACCAGGCCCTCGTTGCCGACGGTCGCCACCTCGATGGCGTTGCCGTCCAGCATCACCGTCAGGGCCGACAGGACCGCTCCCGTGGGGAAATAGGCGTACTCGATCGGCCCACGGGCCTCGTAGAGGATTTGCCCCAACGCCAGCGTGACCGGCTGGAGAAAGGGGAGGAGTCGGCGGTATTCGGCTTCCGGCAGCCGGGCCAGGAATCGGTTCCGCGGGCCCGCCGCGGTGTGTCGCCTGTTTGCCATCGGTCACCACCTTGCCGATCCGTCCTCGCGAAAGGACCACCGATGGCAAGGGCCTGACCCCGGAGGGTCACCCGATGTCGAAAGGGCGATGAATTCTCAGGAGGGGAGCTCTTCTAAGGCCCGCGACCATGGCCGCCACGCGGCGGCCTTCCGGTCCTTTCATGCTGAAGAAACCGGCGGTCGGTATCAATGTCCCATTATAGCGAGAAAATTTCGCGGCGTCGGTACGGTCGCTAGCGGAACAGGATGCCGAATCGCGGGAAGATGGCGAGGCTGTGGTTCCTTCCCGCAAGATGCAGGAAGCCCTGGGCCGGCCACGCCGCCGTCACAGCTGCATCGCTCGGGACAGAGACGCTCGATGGCAGCGGGGCCGACGGGCCGTATGGACAATCCGAGGAGGCGGTCGGCCGGGCCTGGCTCCGTCTCCCGCCCCATCTGCTTTCCCGAGGCCATCGATGCTCTCTCACGGTCACCAGGTTGATATGGCCAAGATCCTCGTCGTCAACGACTACCCCGATACCGCAGAGGCCATGGCACTCTTGCTCCGATGCCTCGGTCACCACGTCCAGATCGCCCGCGACGGACCCCAGGCCCTCGAGCTCGCTCGTCGCCAGCCACCCGACGTCGTGCTGCTCGATCTCGGCCTGCCCGGCCTCGACGGCTATCAGGTCGCCTCCACGCTCCGCCGGGAACTGCACAAACCGCTCGTCATCATCGCCGTCACCGGCTATGGCCGAGAGGAGGACCGCCGCCGGGCACTGGCCGCCGGGTGCGACTACCATCTCCTCAAGCCCATCGCCCCTGGCATCCTGAGCACGCTGCTGGCCGCGTCGAACACCAGGCCGGCTTCCCCCGGACACACCGGGTCGCAAACCGAGGTGACAAACGGCGAGCGAGGTCCCAGGCTCAAGCGACAGGTCGAGGTCATCAACGCCCTCGGCCTGCATCTGCGGGCCGCCGACCGATTCGTGCGACTGGCCCAGCAATTCCGGGCCGAAATCCGCGTCGCCTGCGACGGCCGCTCCGCAAGCGGCTGGAGCATCCTCGACCTGGCGACGCTCGCCGCCGCGTGCGGCTCCCGGCTGGCACTGGAGGCCGACGGTCCCGACGCCGAGCAAGCCCTGGACGCCTTGACCGACCTCATCGGGCGTCGCTTCGACGAAGAAGAATAGCTGGCCTGCTCCTCATCTCTTGGTCCAGTGATCATCGGAGTGACCTGTTCGTTGATTCAGTAGACGAGGGATTGGGCAGGTCATCATCGACAGGCACATACCACCCACGAAGCGGATCAGTTCAACGGGAGTTGTGGTCCCCCAGGAGAAGCGGCGGTGGGAGGAGGCCTTGCAGAAAATCCGGCGGCTGGAGGAGAAGCATGCCCGCTTCCGGAGGACACAGCCGACAGCGCTCACCCCCCACGAGGTGGACCAGATCCGTGAGCTGACCGGTGATCTGCCGGCGCTGTGGGCTGCCCCGACGACCACACCGACGAACCAGCAACGGATCATCCGGTCTCTGGTCGAACGGGTGGAGGCGACCGTCGAAGGGACGACCGATCAAGTCCGCATGAGCATCACCTGGGCGCGTGCGCAGCGGACCTTCCATACCGTCACCCGGCCGGTGCTGCGTTACGAGCAAACCAGCGGCTTCTCGCGTCTGATGGCTCGCATCCGGGTCCTCCGCGCGGAGGGCCCGACGTTCGCCGCCATCGCCGAGCGGCTCAACGCCGAGGGATTCCGCCCACCCAAGGGCGCCGGGCATTTCCACAAGGACATCGTGAGCCTGATCGTGCGGCGGCGAACGCCCGGCTATCAACCGCCGCCGAAGTCCGATCGGTCCGCACTCGGCCCGAATGAATGGTTCGTGGTCGATCTGGCCCGAGAGGTGGCTGCGGACCCCGTGCGCCTGCTGGGCCGATCCGGAGGAGCTCGACCGTCTCCGCCGGCTGGCGCAGCGCCCAGGGGCTGGTGGGAGCCGGCCCCATCGGCTCAGTTGACCACGCCGAAGCGGCCACCTGCTCCATACCGCAGGACGTAGGCAGGAGACCGGCGGAGTGGGTCGCGATTGCGGATCGAGGTGAGCCTGGCCCGCAGGTCCGGCGAAGTCTGCGAGGGCTACGAGAGTCGGTCCCAGCCACCGGGGATGGTGGCCGTTGTTTCCGTTTCCCGATTCTCTGACAATTGTAGTTGAAAGAGCGCCGGATTGTGCTAGGATGGCGTGGAAGTCAAGTTGCGAAACTTGCTTCGACTGGAGACGTCCCTCTCATGCTCATCCAACACGAGAGTCCCGCTCCCGCGCCCGCGGCGGTGAGTGGCACGTCGCAGAAGCTGCTTCAGTTGCTGCGCAAGAGGCTCCGCCAGCTCGCGCGGGTCACGCTCGTCCTGGCGATCGGCCTTGCGGTCGCCGCTTCGGCTTTCGCAATCTGGTGGTTGAACCGTCTCAACGGGCTCCCCGACATCGGCGACCCGTTCGATGTCGCGGCGTTCCGCGCTTTCCGCATCCCCGACGATCGGAATGCGTTCGCATTCCTTCGGCGAGCGATCGAAAAGGTCACTCCCAGGCGGTGGGGTGTGGGGCCAGAACCGGACGATCCGAAGTTCTCCTGGTCGATCGCCAACGAAGCCCTGGTCGGGACCTATCTCAAGAGCTTGCCCGACGACCGATCGCCCGATGTCAACGATGGAACGGCGCCGCAGGTCGAGTAGCGGATTCGGACGTCTCCGCCCAGCCGCCGCCGAACTGGTCCCCGATGCCCTCGAACCGAATCTGTGGAACTGGTGGACCCGACTCGAGACTTACTCCTAGTATCAATCTATGACGGTTTCTGAGCCGTGACGTCGTGATACACGAATGGCTGGGGAGAATCCGAAGCTTGATGGCGGACGCCCCGGCTCCTTTCAAGGGAGAGCTCTTCATGCCACATCAACATGTCCTGGTCCTGCTTCTCGTGACTGGGGCCGGCTGCCTGCGCGGGCTCGAGGCCAGGGCGGAGGAGCCGCCGGCCTATGAGGTGTATGCGGTCCGTTATGCCAAGCTGGTCAACTTCCCGGTTCGCGCCCTGGTCCAGGGGGCCGAGCCGGGACGGAAGCTCGACATTGCCATGACCGTCTGGGTGCTGAGAGGCCCCGACGGCAGGACGGTCCTGGTCGATGCGGGGTTCTATCGGCCCCAGTACTTAAGAAGGGGGGGAAGCGTCGCCGATTATACCCGGCCGGACCGGGCACTCGGACGGCTCGGGATCAAGCCGGAGGAGGTCACCGATGTCGTCGTCACGCACATGCACTGGGACCATGCCGACGGTGTCGATCTGTTCCCGAAGGCGCGGGTCTGGATCCAGAAGGACGAGTACAACTACTACACCCGCGAGGCCAGGACGCCGGGCGGTCGTGACGACAATAAAGCCGAAGATGAAGTCTCCGCGATGGTGAAGCTCAACGCCCAGGGACGCGTTCGCCTCGTGGACGGCGACGCGCGGGAGATCCTGCCGGGAGTGACCGTCTATACCGGAGGGCGGCACACGTTCGCGTCGCAGTACGTGGGAGTGAACACGAAGGCCGGCCGCGTGGTGATCGCGTCGGACAACCTCTACCTGTACGAGAACCTCGACAAGCACGTCCCGATCGCCCAGACCTTCGACGCGAAGGCGAACCTGGCGGCGCAGGACCGGATGAAGCAGCTTGCGGCGAGCCCGCGGCTGATCGTGCCGGGCCACGACCCGGAGGTGTTCGTCCGGTTCCCGAAGCCGGGCAATGGCGTGGCGCGGGTGGAGTGAGGCTCTGCTCCACATGCGGCGGGGGAGCCTGGATGAGCGTAAGGACTTGATCAGAGGGATGCGTTTCTATCAGCAACCGCAACGGCTCGCAGAATGGGCGGCCGATCCCAGGACCACGATCCCCCAGCTTCATGCTCAGTTTGCAGCCATTCGCCCGGCTCACAACTCTTGCAGAAGGGTCTGTTGGGCGGGATGGCTAACTGTCAGGCCCCGCACTTCATCTGAGCGGATCGTGAACGGTCCTCGTACGAGCGGTGGCTGCGCGGGGACTGGGCGGGTCATGTCCGCCGGGTGTGGGCAGGCTTGCGGGCGGGCTGCGCCCGCAAGCGGCCGCCGCGGAGTGGCTCCGATGACAACCCGAGGACGGTCGGGGCCGATGCGTCGGGGATGGGGAGAACCATGCGTATGGGATGGACGACCCAGGTGACTCGCCGTTGCAATCTCAGTCACTCCCCTTCCCCGGCCGGGCGCGTCTGGTATTCCCGAAGGTACGACTCGTAAGCAGGGTCGCTGGGCCGCTTGATTTCGCGTCCGAACGGGAAAGCCGGCATCCCGCCATGGGAGCGGGCCGACCGTATCGCTTGTGGCCGTGAACGGGTCGGCGTCCTTGCAGTAGCCGTACGAGCGAAGGACGTAACTGCGGGTCCAGCCTTCGGGTAAGGGCGGCAGACTCGCCGCATCGAACTCGAGCCGCACCTCGTCGCCTGGCCCGATGAGGCAAAGCCGATCGTCATCGTTCTGGAGTAGCCCCGCCACGTCGCCGTAACGGGTCAGCTTTCCGGAGAACCGCGCCAGCGGGGCCGGATCGACGTAGTCGTAATCGTACAGCAAGGGCTGACGACCGTCGGGAGAGACCTCGCGAGTGTAGCCGCGATAGCCCAACGCGGCGCGGGCCACGGGGAGCGTCGCGACGCGGAGCGACGATTCCGCCGCGCAATCGCGCACCGCGACGAATGCCTGGTCGAAGTAACACTCCATGTTGGTCTTGATCCGCAGAACGCACCGCGGGCCACCGAGCTTGCCGGTCAGGTCGAGGGTCGTGAGCCGGGGCAGCCCGGCCGGATATCCCGCGTGGGCCTTGATGACTTCCCAGGTCCCATCCTCTCGCCGACGCTCGATGACCGGAGGCTTCAGTGCAACGCCGGCCGTCGCCGCGGCGTAGTTCGTCTGGGAATAAGGGTACTCGACCCAACCGGCCAGGCAGAGCACGAGCCGGTCTTCGGGTGAGAACCGGCTGAGCCGACCACCGAAATCGAGGACGATCCCGTGTTCCTCGGCGTAGCCGATCCAGCCCGCCCGCTTGCGGAATTGGTCGGCGGTCAGGCGATCCCAGTGGCGGAGAGTCTCGGTCATGTCTCGGCCTTCGAGGTCATGGGCTTGGACTGGCTCGACCTGACTTCGCCAGGCCAGCAGTTCACCAGTCGGCCGCGGACCTTCCGGTGCGAATCGTTCGTCAGGTGTGGACGAGACCCCGGGCGGCCGGTCAACCACTTCGAGCCGGACGTGGTCGAGGTAAGCGATCTCATCCATGGGCTCGGTGATCGACAATCGGAAAACGCCATCAATCGGACGGAGCTGATCGCCGCGGATCCCGACGGCCTCGTCGCGGTCGGGCTGGCTGTAGACTCCCGGTGCAACCAGGTAGCCGAGGCCCCCACCCCCGAGGAAGTCACCGATGCAGACGAAACGTCGACCGTTCCACGTGAAAAGTACCGGGCAACTGCCGGTCTTGCGGTTGTTCTCCATCATGTCGAGTTCTTGATTGGCTCTGATGTTGAGCTCGCACTGAAAGACGCCATCGGGCCAGTGGAGGTGCAAGAGGTCGGCTTTCTCGCGCTGGCCCAGGCCCATCACGATCGGAGCGATCGACTGGCCGAGGCTCGAGTCCGGAGTGGTGTAATCGTAGGATACGTAGATCCCCTGCCCCTCCAGAACCAGACGAGTCCCGATCGCGTGGGAGTTCGTCCGCATCAGCTCCGGCTTGACTCGCCAGTGTCCACCGAGCCGGAGCGCCAGCCAGTGCTGGCCGTTTCCCTTGTTGGCCGCCAGCGCGGGCGGCTGGCCCGCCGGGACGACCAGGATGTCTGGGAGCGGGTCTCCGATCAAATCGACGGCCGACAGGCTGTCTACTTCCGGTGTATCGAGCTGAAGCGGCAACGTGTGAACAACATGCTTCCGCCCTTCATTCCGCCCCCAGGAAGGAAACTCCAGGGAGACGGATTTGGCTGAAACCTTCGGAAGGCCGACCAGGTCCGGCCGGCCATCAAGGTCTAGGTCAATGGCCTGGGCTGTGCGCCATCTCGTCGGTGGAATCGGCCAGTTTTCGAAGGCGATCTTCGTCGCCTCGACGGTGCTCCGCTCGGTGATGTTTCGCCAGGCGAGCATCCCCCCTCCGCGCTCGGGGAAACAAGATCGGTGCGGCCGTCGGCATCGAAGTCGGTGACGAGGAGGCTCGAGGAGGTAGTCGTGGACGGCAGGCCGCTGATCTCGGCTCCATGGAATTGCCCAAGGCGATCATTAAGGATCGCCACCATCGACGTGCCGTCGGCGGCCAGGACCACGTCGAGATCGCGGTCGTTATCGAGGTCGAGGATCGCGATTCCCGTGTGCGCGGATGGGCCGCCCAGGAGAGATTCGGCGCCTGTCCACGGCGTCAAGGCGATCGAGAGTCCGCTCTTTGCCTTGACGTTCTCCCAGGCGACGGCGAGCGGTGCCCATGCCGGCTCTGGGCTGCCGGCGATCAGCTCGGGCTTGCCGTCGTTGCGATAGACGGCATTGACCACCCCAGGCGGCGGACTGCCAGAACCGAAGGCTTTCGTCGCGTCCTCGGCCGCGCAGTAGTTCAGGACGTAAAGGTCCAGGTCGCCGTCCTGGTCCAGGTCGAACCCATCGGGCTGTGAGAGACAGCGCAGGCTCCCCGAGAGGCTTCAACGAGCTCGAGATGTCCTCGAAGGTCTTCCCATCCCGGTTCTTCAGCAGTCGATTGTCGCCGATACCCGTGAGGAAGAGATCGATTCGCCGATCGGCATCGAAGTCCGCCGCCGCCACGCCCACGCTGGCGCGCTTCTTCGACAGACCGAACGCCGCCGACGCATCCTCGAAGTGGCCGTCGCCCTTATTCACGAGCAGGATGTCGCGAATCCCCTCGCGTCCGATGACCGCCGAAGTCAGATAGAGGTCGAGTCTGCCGTCGCCGTTGGCATCGAAGGCGGCAACGGCCGCTCCAAATCGCTGGCGAACCCGCCCGATCACCGCCGACGAACCCGTGAAGTCGGATGGTTTGACCCACTGCTCTCCTGCCGCCAACTTGACTTGCAATGGTCTTCCCGGCTCGAACGCGGGAGGGGCAGGCGCGGATTGGGCCAGGCCCTCCGATCTCGGGAACGGATTGACCACACTTGCGTACTTGCCCATCTCCCCGTAGACCTTCCCAGCCAGCGTCCCTGGACCGGGCGAAGGCTCGGGTCGGTCAGGGTCCATCTTCTTCCATCGACCGAGCAACTCCTTGGTGTGTGTCCGATCCTTTGTGAACCGGGAGGCCATCGCCATTTTGTAGATCGCCGGCGTCAGGTAGGGGTCACGATCGAGAGCCTTCGCGAACAGGCTCATCTGTTCCTTGGCCTGATCGGGACCGGCCGGATTCGCAGGATTCGCCGGATCGGTCATGGTGCTCGCCAGCCAGTACCAGCCGGCTGCATCGCTGGGATCGATCTCGGTCACCCGCTGGAAATGGCGGTAGGCTTCGGCCAGATTCCCTTGCTGTTCGAGGATGATTCCGCGACAGAAATGGGCGTAGGGGTTGTCCGGATCGCGAGCCAGGACCCCGGAGAGGATCTTGAGAGACTCGTCGAAGTTGCTCGAAGCGGGGTCGGCCCCCTGCTTCTTCGCGGCTTCCGCTTTGACTCCCGTATCATTCAAGAGCGCGATCGCCAGGTTGATCGCGCCGGGATCCAGCCCGGGCGCACGCGATCGGACTTCGCGAAAAGCCTCGATGGCCTGGGCGTACTTGTACTGCTCCATGTAACCCAGGCCCTCGAAGTGCCGGGTCATGACCGTAGCGAGCTCGCTGGATGGAATTTCATCCTTGAGCGGCTCCGACGCGGCTTCCGGGACAACAGCGTTCGTGACGGCTGGTCCCTTGAGCGAGTTTTCAGGCTCGGGCTGCGACTGACAAGCGGCGACCGCCACCAGCCCAATCGCCGTGATGAAGACGAGGGCGGTGCGCCCGAAGATTCGCGGAGGCATCGTCACACTCCTCAGAGATGATGGATCGAAACCAGATGAGAACGAATCAGTCGAGCTCGGCCGCTCGCAACGGCATGAGGTACAGCAGCCCTTGGCGATCGTTAGACCGGCCATCCCCGCACAAGCTCACGACGCGTGATCACCAGGGCGATAGATCGGCCGAGCGTAGAGTTCAGTATAGGCATCCGCTCGCAGGTGGGAAAGCAGATGATGACCGCTCCGCCGCTGCCGCTCGGCGCAGTGCGCGCGGCGAGATCGATCGGCCCGACGACGATTTTCTCACCTGGTCCCGGGTCGGCCTGGGCCAGAATCCGGCCGTCGAAGTCAACGATCATGCTTCCGCCCGGCCACGAAAATGGCGGGTAATTCTGGGCACTTGCCCCCTGATTGGCCGCCACCACGAACGCGAAGTTCTCCACGGCGCGGGCGCGGTTGAAGAGCGTCCACCAGTCCATCGGTGGCGTGGCGCCCCAGGGATCCATGTAAGCGGAGACGCGGATGAGGACTTCCGCCCCACCCAGGGCTAGCGCCGGATCGCCTCGGGGAACAGCCAGTCGTAGCAGATCGCGGCTCCTAGCCGGCCGATCTCGGTCTCGGCGACCGGAAACATCGGCTCGTCATAGCCCGCCAGGTCGTGCGGGCTGGCGTGGATCTCCCACGGCAGCCATGGATTCACCTTGCGATAACGGCTGAGGATCCCGTCCGGGCCGATCAGGCACGTCGTGTTGAACACAACCCCGGGCCATTTCCGATCGACCTCCAGGAAGGAACCGGTCTGGATGTAGACCCCCCTCTCCCGCGCCTTTTTGACGTAGCGCTCGGTGTGCTCGTTAGGGATCGGGACGGCAAGGCGCTCGCTGAGTTCCTCCACAGTCTCGTAAATCGGTGCCGCGTGCGCGAACTCCGGAAAGACCAGGAGCTTGACGTCGAAGAACGGCCTGTATCCCGACGACCGCGCGATCGATCATCCCCAGCAAGTACCCGACCCGCGCGGCGAGCTCGTCGCGATCGCGGGGACACGGGAGATCGGTCTGGCAGGCGGCGGCGTAGTAGCGAGCGATCTCGGGCATCGATAGTCACGAGAGAAGAGGGAGTGGAACGACTCGACTTCAGCTCAAGGGCAACTGCGTGTGAGAGCGGTTCACGATCGAGTTGCATACATTGCGAGATTAATGTCAATATTGATATGCTTTGTAGTTTCGATAAACCCCAATGAATCGGGCCTCGGACGACGCACCGGTTCCTCCACCTGTTTACAGGTGCACGGCTTTCGAGCACTGCACACTCAGGTTGCACACTCCAACTACACTCGGCGGTGTACGTAACTCACTCGTGAAGCGCTCCAGGACAGCCGCGTCACTTGAGCGAATCCCCCTCCTTCTCGGGCGGAGGCTTGACCTGGTTGCTGGCGTCGAGGAATGCGGCCAGGGCGTTGTCCGGCTTGCGATTGGGGTCGTCGAGTCGCAGGAAGACGTCCGCGGCTCGGGCGGTCCGCCCGGAAAGGAACCATTCCGCGCCGAGGACCAGCCAGGCGTCGCGGTCGTCGGGATGGATCTGGACATGGGACTCGAGTCGCGAGATCTGGTGGGCGAAGTCGGCGGGCTCGCCGTAGATCGATTGGATGTCGGGCGCGGTCTCCAGCCAGCCGGGCTGAACGGTCTCGGCCTCGCGAAGCCGGTTGGCAGCCAGAGTGTAGTTGCCTCGGACCAGGGAGAGTTGTGCGAGCCGGACGTACGGTGCGGCCAGGTCGCCAGCGGCCCGAACGGCTTGTTGATAGCGTTCCTCGGCCTTCTTCAAGTTACCCGCGCGGAAAAGCCGATCGCCGATCGTCATCAATTGGGCGGCGCGTTTGGGATCACTGGGAGCCCGGGCTGGCTTCTCCGTGTGGTGCGGCCATCGTTCCGCGATATCCCGCGGAGGAGCCGGGAGCAACGGCCCCCGTCGCTTCATGGGCGGTGGCATCATGGGTGAGTACGGTGCAAACCCGAATCCGCTCGGGCCCATCATCAGGCCCGGGTAGTAACCGACGACTCCACCCGGCCCGATCGTCGCGTAATACGGCAGAACAAAAAAGCCAGGATAACCGCCCACCGCGGCAATCGGGCCACCACGACCGCCCATGGGGTGACCACCCCCTCCCCCGTGCATGTGGCCGTGCTGAGCGCACGACGCACCAGGAATGAGGAGAAGAATTGTCACGCCAAGGCAGAGCATCTTGCGGCCGGGCATGATGGGTCGAAGCCTCCATTCCCAGGGAGACAGAAAGGTTCATGAGAATTATTGCAGGGTCTGGGCCACGGAATCAATGGATGCAAAAGAATCGAGCCGCAACCGAGACGGCCCTACCCCGGACGGGAGTGGGATCGCCGTCTTCGATTCAATCACGCCGAGAACTGGTTCGCGTCGATCGGGGCATGATCCGCTGTTGGCTCAGATCGGCCCCCACATCGAGATGGGCGCGGCCCGGATGGTGGTTCGAATCGAGGATGAGGTCGGCCGGTTGCAGCTCTTCGACCCGGACCACTCGCCCTGAGCGGGGCCGGTCGCGGAACTGAACGCTCGGCACACTGGTACCGCGCGGACCGGTGAACAGGTCGATGTGGTTCGTTCCGCAGAGGTTGGCCCACTGCACCTGGGACTCGCGTGCACGGTTCGACGGAGGTGGGCCGTCGCCGGCCGCGGTGACCAGGTCCAGCTCATGAACGTCGTTATTCGCTTGCCAGAAGAGTGAACCGCCAGCCAGCGCATCGGCATTGACGCGAAGTAGTACGGCATCCCGGTCTCGCACTCGTCGATCGACGAAGGTCCAGAAGACGCAGTTCCGAGACGAGATCAGCCACGGTCGGTTGGGACCGGGCAGCAATCCCGGCCAGGCCCCCAGGCGAAGGAGCGTCCGATCGGAGACGATCGTCGAGCGATCGAGGACCAGATCAGCCTCGAAGCGGTGCCGCGCCACGCGGGCGGGCTCGAGGTCCAGGGCAGCTTCGCCCCCGGCAACGGCGCACTGGGTCATTGCGATCAACCCACGGCCAACCTCCGCCCGGAGCGCCGTCCCATGGGCAATCAAGATCGAGTTCATGACCCGGCACACGGGGCGATCGACCGTCATGTTGAAAACGGGGTGGAGTCGATCCTCTGGCTGCGGCTGCGTCGTTTTCGCGAGGAACGCGACCAGGCCCCCAGTCACTCCCGATGACAAGGGCGGCACGATGAGCTGGCAATCCGAGAGGACGAGGTGCGCGTTCTCAGTAGAGATCAGCTCCGCAAAGCGAGATTCGGGATCGTGGCGCAGGATGAGCCCAGAGATGACCAGAGCCCCGCCGTGGGCCTGTATCACTGCATCGCCCTTCTCCTTGGGTTCGGAATTCCAAGAGAGCGGCTCCAATCCAGGCGGGCTTACGGCGTTCACACGGATCTCGAGTTGAATGCCATCAGGGATCTTCACCGGAGTGAAGCGATGTGCCCCCGAGCCCTCGACGCGAATTCGCACGTTTCTCGTCTGTGCGCTCAGCCGAGCCCGCATGAAGGCGCCCAGGTCCCCATTCCACTCGGGTTCCGACGTGTTCATCACGAGGTCAATCAGGTCGGAGGGAGGCGCCGGCGCGGGCCGCGCCGGGCCACTTGGGGGCGCCGCCTGGGGGAAGTTGCCTGGTATCAGCACCTGGATGTGCCGGGACGCGGACCCTCCCACAGGCGGAGCGGCGATAGCGGTCCAGATCGGTTCGGGAACGTCAACGCTGGGATACTGCGCGACGGTCTTTTCAAAGAACCCGGAGCGAGGCTGGGGTATCTGACTGAGAAGGGGCCGCCGGTCTGGCAGTAGGAATTGCACCAGATAATCCTCGGCTGAGACGGTGTCGAGTTCCGCGGGCCCTCCCCATGACACCAGGACCTCTTGACTATCCTGTTCCGTCGCGTTCCACGTGGAACGGACAGCGACCAGGTCGTCAACGAGGATCATCGGATCGCCGTCGCTTCCGCGAGCAAAGAAACCCTTCCAACCCGCGAATAGGTTGCGATCGCCGGCCCAATCGACCTGCTGGGCGGCGGTTCCTGCCATGTCCGACGAGGACACAATGCTGGCGATGCCCGGTTCCTGCAACCGACCGAAAGTCGTTCCATATCGCGGAAGACCAGCCGTTTGCTCCGAATCCCGGCCACGCCTGGGACTCGCTGGACGATCGGCCCAGGGCCTGCGATGACCGCGTCGATGAAACAGAGCCGATGTTCCGCACCAGCGTCGGGCCGTGGGATCCGGACGAGCGGTCCATTTCCAAACAGGACGACCGCCCGGTCCAGGACGAGGTCGGTCGCACCACCCGAGAGCTCGATGACCGGTCCGGCCTCGCCGAATTGCCCACGGATCATGGTCCGCTCGAGGCGGATCCGCGAGGGCCGCGAAGCCAGCGACGTGGCTCGGATCAGCGCGAAGGGTGCTTTCTTGGGGTTGATAATGGTGATCGTGCAGTTCCGAAGCGTGAGGTTCGACCCCGCACACACAAAGAAAGCCGTCTGTGCGGGGCTCAGGTCTTGAACGTTGAGAATCAGGTCGATCCCCTCAAGAATGATGCTCTTTTTTTCGAGGTTCATCACGGCGGTGTGTAGACGAGACACCTCGAGCTTCGACCGCTCGACTCGAAGGACCGGACGGAAGCCCGCACGCCGCCCGAATCAGACGGGATTCCCCCGAGATCCGCACGTCGTCGAGAGGCAGCGGCCCCTGGTCGGCCACCTCCACAATGCCGCCCACGAACTCGTCCAGGGCTTTCTGGAGCGTGGGCATGGTCGGGATTCCACTGGGCTCTGAGACCCGCCTCACCACGACGAAGGGCGACTCGGCATGTCCCGAACTGGGGATCTGGGCCCACTGCGGCAAAGACCGGCGGGAATCCGGCGCGGTCGAAGCGATCGCGACTTCGCGCCCTGGGATCGGGTCCTGGTCATCCGGCTCGACCCACGTCTCCTGCGGAACCGGGGGCGACGGCAGACGGGACACCGGTCCGGTCTTCCCACGGGTGCGCGAGCCATTTCCCAGCGCCGATCCGAGGGGGGGACGGACTGGCGGGCTGGTCGAACGGTCGAGCACCACGACCGGCCCGGGGTCGATCGGCTCTTCCTCGACCTGGCCGGACCCTCTCGTTCGCCCCAGAAATTCGTTGAGGCCGATGACCAACAACAGGAGCGAGGCCCCGATCGCCGTGCAGGAGAGAATCCAGGCGGGGGCCGAAGGGCGGGCTCGCGGAGGGATGACCTCGACCTGGCTCTCGGGAACTTCGATCTCGGGCTCGATGGCCAGAGCGATCGGCCTCTGGATGATCGGGGCCGGTCCTGGTGGGAGTATTCTGGCAGGCGACTGCGCGTGACTCGCCCGCCAATTCGGCCAGGCCAACCAGCGAGTCATCCGGGACCAACACCTCGCCCGATCCGTTTGTGGGTGCGTCCATGAGTGGGAGGGCACCCCACGGCTCCGCGGGCACCGGAAGCCAATCGTCGTCCTGCCCTGCCTCCAGCGGGACCAGTGCGATCCCAGGTGCCTCGGCGTCGGGGGCGATGGGAGCCGACTCGAACGCGGCAATCAATTGGTCATAATCGGCGAAGCGATCTTCGGGACTCTTTGACAGCAGCCGCAAGAGAATCGCTGAGATGGAAGCCGGAATGTCCGGGCGGAGGTCTCGAATATCGGGTGCAGGCGAACGCGCGTGTCGCGTCAGCTTGTCCGTGATGTCGCCGCCAGGAAACGGAGGGACACCGGCCAGAAGGTAATAGAGGGTGCAGCCCAGCGAGTACATATCGCTCGAGATGCTGGTCGCACGACTGTCTCGTGCTTGCTCCGGCGCCATGTAATCCACAGTGCCGACAGTCGTACCCTCTCGGGTGACGCGCTCGTCCTCAAACTCGGACTGGAGCGCCAGGCCCAGGTCGATGATCTTCGCCTCACCGCTGGTTGTCCGCAGGATGTTCGAAGGTTTGATATCGCGGTGGATCAGGCCTCGGCTTGCAGCATAGCGTAGCCCGCTGGCGACGCTCCGCATCACCCCGAGCGCTTCAGACACACCGAGCGGCCCGTTGCGCTGGATGTAGTCGTGGAAGTCGCCGCCACGGACGTATTCCAGCACCAGGTAATGCCGTCCCTCATCGATCCCGCGGTCGAAGATCGCCACGATGTTGGGGTGTTCGAGGGTTTCGGCGCGTGCGCCTTGCGAAGGAACCGCTGGAGCAGCGTGGAGTTGCGAGCGAGAGTCCGGATCAGAACCTTCAACGCGACCTCGTGGCCGGTCTGGGTATGTACGGCCCGATAGACCGTGCTCATCCCGCCGCTCCCCAAAGGTTCGAGGACGCGGTAACTCCCGATCCGCAGGTCGGGCACGGAGTCGCGCGGAGACTCAGCTCGCGATCTAGACTCTTCCATTACGTTGCCCGAAGTTCTTCCTCACCAAGGAGCTGGTTAGCCGGAGAATCCTCATCCCTTATCGATCACACCACCAGCATCGAACCCGTGCCACCCCCAGATCAAACCGGCGACGCTTGGCGGAGATTCGAAGAATGCTTTGGCCATCGAGCGTCGAACGCGGTCAACGGATTCGGAGACGATGAATATGGCCGACGGGTACCGGAGTGGCTACTCTTCGAGTTGGCGCGCCGGGGGAGAGTCTGGCGACCAGCCCGCCCGATCGGTCGCCATGATTGTACAGCGCAGGGGGGCGACTGTGACAGCCCTTCCCGAGACGACCGGCGGGCGCCACTGGGCTTGAAATTCAGGACCTTTCTCCGTGGCGACGGCACAAATCCCGCTCTCGTGACACGTTCGATCAAAGGACCGGGAGACTCAACCCACCGTCGACAGCGAAGACGGCACCAGTGGAATAAGGAAATGCGCCCGCCGCGATCGAAGCGACCACGCGTCCGACATCCTCGCCCGTTCCCCATCGGCCGGTTGGGATCATTCCTCGTGCGATCTTCTCGTCGTAGGACGCTCGGACAGGTCGTGTCATGTCGGTATCGATGAGTCCGGGTCGGACCTCATAAACGCATATGCCGGTTCCGGCCAGCCGCAGTGCGAAGAGCTGGGCGACCATGCTCAATCCGGCCTTGGCCACGCAATACTCGCCACGAGAGACGCTGGCGAATTGACTGGAGATCGACGTGATGAAGACGATCCGCGGTTCGGCGACGACGTCCTTGATGCGAAGCTCGATCATCGCTCGGCCCACATCCTGGGTGAGAAAGAACGGTCCCCGTAAATTGGTGTCAATGACGCGATCCCAGCTCGCCGGGGTCGTCTCCAGGATGTCGAGGCGACGCTCGGGGGCAATCCCGGCGTTGTTGACCCAGAGGTCGATTCGTCCCGCGACCGCAACCGACTCCGCGACCAGACGCCGCCCCTCGGCGGGATCGGCGATGTCGGCCTGGATCGCGACCGCGCGAAGCGATCCACGCCTTTCCGCTTCCCGACAAGTGGCCTCTGCCGCAGCCACATCGGATCGGTAATTGACCACGAGCGTATAACCCAGTTCGGCGACCGCCAGTGCGATGCCTCGGCCGATCCCTCGCCCTCCCCCGGTCACGACCGCAACTCTTGTCGACACATCCATCCGCTCAGTCCTCCTGGGACTTCGACGAACCGACCCGTTCGCAAGCGAACTCGACTCCGGACCGGAGGCCAGGTCTCAATCCGCGACACGATTGTATCTTGCAAATCCCCAAGTGTTCGGGCAAGCAAGTTGACAGGAAAGCCCGCGATGCCGGACAATTCTTGAACGGAGACGTCTCCGCGCTCGTAGCTCAGGAGGATAGAGCGGCGGTTTCCTAAACCGCAGGTCGCAGGTTCGAATCCTGCCGGGCGCAGCTCTTCTGGAGATGGGGCGCTCTCGCCCGGTGCAGGGTCCTCGCTACGAGCTGCCCTGGTTCTGTTGCGCCCGTAGCTCAGGAGGATAGAGCAACGGTTTTCTAAACCGTCGGTCGCAGGTTCGAATCCTGCCGGGCGTAATGGGGGCCGAATACCGAAAGAGGTAAGTTACCCAACCGAAGAGGAATGCCAGAGTTCCGATTGGGCGTCGTTGTTGATTCTGGGATCGAGAGTCCGGAACCCGCCTCTCCCATCTCTGCTTTGGGCGCGCTGATACGACCGGAGCAGTTCGATCCCGGTTGTAAGTCCGAGGGGAATTCTGGGAGCAGTTGACCACCCAGCGCGACTCGACCGCCGCTCGGCTTCGCGACGATGACAAGTTTCGAAGAATTTGATACAACTGTCACCCGAGACGACTGCACAATCGCCCTGCCGTCCCGTTCCACGTGAAACGAATCGTGCGGGACTCGCAGTGCTTGCTCTTGCTTTCCTGGCCTCGATCAGCCGGCCCGACCGAGAACAGAACGGCCAAGGCGGATGAATGCGATGAATGAAGAGCGGCTCACTGACATCTCCACGATATGGACGACCATCAGCAGCGCCCATACGGCGGGCCCGAAAAGCCAAGCCGCGATGGAGGAACTCGTTGGCCGGTATCACGATGCCGTCACGAGGTACATCCATCTCAAGGTCCGGGACAAGCATCTGGCCGACGAGGTCCTCCAGGAATTCTGGACGAAGCTGCTGACCGGCAAGCTCGCGGGGGCCGACAAGAGCAAAGGCCGGTTTCGCGACTATCTGCGAACGGTCCTCCACCGGTTGATCATCGACCACTTCCGCACTCGGAAGTTCCAATCCCTCCCGCCGGGCGACCTGCTCGATTCCAGCCGACCCGACGAGGATTTTGATCGCGTCTGGCGAGAGGCTGTCATCAACCGTGTCTGGTCGCGTCTAGAGACTTATCAAGCAACGACTCCCAAGAATCGCTACGCCACGGTCCTCCAGCTTCGACGCGACCACCCCGACGCTTCAATCGACGAGATCGCCGAGAAACTGGGCGAGATCACCAGGACCCAGGTTCGTCCCGAGGCTTTCCGAAAGAATCTCCAGCGCGCCCGTGCCAAATTCATCGAATTGCTGGTCCAGGAGCTGCGCGAGACCATCCACCCCACCACGACTGAGGATATCGAAGCAGAGATCTTCGACTTGGGCCTCGGCCATCTCTATCGTCGCTATTCCACCGCCGCCGAAGAATAGAACGGTTGGTGAGATCGGTGCGGGAGACGGCTGTGTCGACCCGCCAGTGGCCCCAACTCCTTCTCATATCGCCCTCTCCGGTTGTCGAGGCGAAGCTTCTCCACCTCCCAGGTCCCCGTCGGACATCCGCTAGGTTGGCGGGCGAATTCGAACGAATTCCTTCGGTCTCGCGGGGTTAGGACGTCGAAAAAATCCCGCGTCCCCTTGACCGCTTCGTCTCAGCATGTACAGTTCAATGAAGGCGGTGTGCCCGGTCACGGTTTGGTGATAGGTTGCATTCCGTCCTTTCCTGGATCAATGACTGCTCACAGCAACGGATGGACTGCGCCCCAAAACGGGCTCCAAAGGGGAGCGGCAATGCTGGTTCTCTCCCGTAAGAAAAACGAGACGATCATCATCAACGACAACATCACGGTCACGGTGATCGAGATTCGTGGGGACAAGGTGCGTCTCGGCATCGAAGCTCCCAAGGATGTCACCGTACATCGCCGTGAGGTTTATGAGGCTATTCAAAATCAAGCTCGTTCGTCCGATCAGGGCGCCAAAGTCGGCCGCTCTGAAGTCTGACGAAGGGGAGGCCGCGCAAGCCATGGAAAACCCAACATGGTCGGCGCCGTCCTCTTTTCGCTGGGTGGCGGCTGGTTCATAGACAGGTTGACCACAAACCTGTCGAGTCTACCTCATGGCTTTCAGGACTTGGATGAATTCCTTCATCCAGGGGCCGTTGTCAGGCCAGCCTCGGACCGTCACGAGGGGACCATCCACGACGACTTCCCGATTCACAAACTCGGCTCCCGCGCTTCGGAGGTCGAGTTGGAGGTCGGGGTACGCCGTCATGGTCTTCCCTCGCCCACCCCCCGCTGCCAGTACCAGTAGAGGCCCGTGGCAGTTGGCCGCGATGGGCTTGCCCGTGTCGAGGAAGTGCCGGACAATCGATACGGCGTTCTCGCGGTTCCGCAGGTATTCCGGGGCCCGACCGCCGGGAAGGACAAGTCCGTCGTAGGACTCCGCCACAACATCTCCCAGTCCCAGATCGGCCTGGACACGATAGCCCGGCTTCTCGGTGTATGTGTCGAATCCCGGCTCGAAATCGTGGACCACCGAGAGGAAAACGCGCTTCTCTGGAGCCGCGATGTCCACTTGCCAGCCTTCTTCCTCTAGCCGGAACTTGGCGTAATAGATCTCCTGAGCCTCCCCCGCGTCGCCTGTGATCATCAGGATTTTGATCATCTCGTGTCCCCCATGTCAGCTCGGGATGGGGCCTCGCTGGTGATTCGCAGGGCGCCAGGCTATCGCGTCGAGGGCCGGTCCGCAACCCATTCCTTCACGACGGTCATCGATCGATCAATCGGCCTCATCCCACGCGCTCACTTGACCGGTCGGGCTAAGCCCGCGTACATTCTATCGTCGGAAATCGTCAAGGCCCCGTCGTCTAGCCCGGTCTAGGACACATGCCTTTCACGCATGCAACACGGGTTCAAATCCCGTCGGGGTCACTGTCTCTGCTGGAGGTCGATGCGATTCCCTTCGTCAGTTCCCATTTGGCCGCCTTCTCGGATCAGGTAGGAAGGAAGCCTCTCACGCTACGGCTTAGATTCGTCCAGGCTCCGCTCCCAACGCATGGAGATGGATCTCGACACAGCCGGCGAGAATGGGGACGTTATACCCTCCCTCGAGCACGCTGACAATTCGCCCGGCGGCGTGGGTTTCGGCGACCGCGATGATAGCCTTCGTGAGTGTCTCAAAATCGTCCACATCGAGGCCGAGGTCTCCGACCGGGTCTTCGGCGTGTGCATCGAATCCCGCGCTGATCAGCACCAGCTCCGGTCGGATCCGGTCGGCAAGGGTCTCCAGACCGGCCAGAAACGCGGCGTGATAATGGCTGCGGGTCGTGCCGTAAGCCAGGGGGATGTTCCGAGTCGTACCCAGTCCATCACCGCTGCCGGTCTCATCCTTCGCACCGGTGCCAGGATAAAATGGGTAACGATGGATGGAGAGGAAGCCCACTCGGGAGGTGTGGTAAAAGACTTCCTGTGTCCCATTGCCATGGTGGACGTCGAAGTCAACGATAAGCACTCGGTTCAGATCAAACCGAGCGAGTGCAACCTCCGCCGCGATGGCGACGTTTCCGTAGATGCAGAAGCCCATCCCGGAGGCGGGCCGCGCATGGTGTCCCGGTGGACGAACCAGGCAGAGGGCACGACGACCTGGTTCGGCCATGACGTACGACACGGCCTCCACAGCGGCTCCCGCGGCCAGTCGAGCGGCGAGACCCGAACCTGGTAACAGCCAGGTGTCGGGGTCCAACATTCCACCGCCCTCGGCTTCGAGGTCCTTGACCGCCTCGAGGTAATCCGCCGTATGGACCCGGGCTAGTTCTTCGCGGGTCACTTCGCGGACGAGTCCGCTCGGACAGGTGTTGTGATAGCCCGTCCGCTCCAACTGGCGCAGGATCGCCTGGAGGCGCTCGGGGCGTTCCGGGTGGTGGGACGGGACGCGATGCTCGATCATCCGCCGATCCGTGAAAACGGCGACGGCCATGGCTCCTCCTCGGGATCCGACGCACCCTCTGCCGCGATCATTTGACGGTGATCTCCCTCCGAATCATACCAGATCGCCATCGCCGGGAGGAAACGGGGCTGATCGGCATTTCGACTCAGGGTTCCACGTGAAACCGATTCGAGGGTAGGGGGGGTGGACTCGTGTCGGATTTACCCGAAGCCTCGTAGCCCGTTAGAATCGATCCGCATGAGCGGAATCTCCAAGCAACGTGATACCGGCCTCGGACGCGAAATGTGGGTCGTGGCGGCATTCACACTGGTCGGCGGCACGCTCCGACTCTGGTCGCTTGGCCGGCTCGGGCTGGTCCATTTCGACGAGGGGATCTATGCGCTCGCCGGACTGTGGGTTTTCTCACCGCGCGGCTTGATGGGGCTGGATCCGACGATCATCCCGTACGCGCCGCCCGGTTTCCCGTTTCTGGTCGGGCTGGCTTACGAGTTCCTGGGAGCCGGTGACACGTCGGCGATCCTAGTCTCGATCGTTGCGGGAACGCTGACGATCCCCGCCATCGGCTGGGTGGCTTGCCGGACATTCGGACGCGGAGCAGGCGCCGCGGCCGCAGCTTTTGCAGCGTTCTCGGGTCCTCACATCGCGTTCTCGCGCATGGCGCTGACCGATAGCTCCTTCCTGCTGTTCTGGGTGCTCGCGATCGGGCAGGGGCAGCGCTTCCTCGAGCGGCCGGGATTGGCGAGAGCCGTGATGCTCGGTCTTTCCGTGGGGGTCGCGCAGCTCTTCAAGTACAACGGATGGATCGCGGGCATGCTCGTCGCGCTCAGCGCGTTACTGTGGTTGCTGTTGCGTCCCGACGCACGAACCTCTAGGTCGCTGCTCGCCACCTGGGGATGGGGCCTCCTGGCCGCACTTCTGGCCGCGATCATCTACTGGCCCTGGTACCGATTCGTGGAGATGCACGGCGGCTATGCCGCGCTACTGGCACACCACCGCAAATACCTCGGCGGGGTCTCGTCATGGCTCGGTCACCTCAACGTCCAGCTCGCACAATCGAGGGTCCTTTCCGCGGGACCTGCGTCGGAGCTACTCGCCGGCTTCATCGCGGCCGCGGGAACGTGGGGGGTGAGCCGGGAACGTCCTGACCGCTTTCGCCGACTCCCGCAGACCTTGCTTGCCATGGCGTTCCTCGCGATGATCGGTGCGACCGAGTTACTCGGCCTGGTTTTTGTCATCTTGTTCCTGTGGGCGACCGCAATCGCTTCCAAGAGTTTGACGAATTCGCAGATCCATCTCCTGACTGGCTGGCTCGTTCTCTTCCTCATGACGCCACTCTATCACCCCTATGCACGTCTCTGGCTGCCGGTCGCGGCATTCGGTTGGATCTTGATGGGGGGTGGATTTGCGGTGATCCTGGGGAGAGCCAACCCCCTGGAAACTCCTGCCGGTGGAATCGATCGGCGCAAACCGACCCTGGATCCGATCGTCGTTCTCGGCGTGATTTGCGTGTTCGCCTTCGTCTTCGGCATCGGCCGGCGGATCGTGTTCCTTGAGCACACAGACACGACCCTGCTCGGGCCATCCGACTCGCTCCGGCATGCCTGCCGAATCCTCTCTAGCGATCTGCCGGGGGATCTGACGAATCTACGCCTCTATGCCCGACCTCCGGTCACGTTCTACCTGGCAGGTAGGATTCCCGTGAATCCACAGCCGGACCTCGACCATCTGCTCGTACCGGGAGATTCGCGGTCCTGGGCTTTACTCGACATGGCGATGGTGCGTCAACAGTTCGGGGCACCCGAACAACTTGGCGCCTTGATCGACCGCTGGATTGTGGTCCGCGATGTCGGGACGACGCTCAACCTGCCCACCTTGCTGGACATCGACCCGTCCGCGGCCACGAACGGGGCAGGGGACCGGTCGAGTCCGCTCTTGCTCCTGCGACCGAAGCCTTCCGAGGAACATCCATGAATCTCGCACCTCCGGTCTCGCTCTGGCCCAACCCCGATGCGCTCGGGCCGGTCACCGACCTCTACGAGCTGACGATGATCGTGGGATACTTCGCATCGGGGATGGCGGACCGGATTGCTTCGTTCGAACTCTTCGTACGAAAGATGCCGGCCAATCGCGCCTACATGGTCTTTGCCGGTCTCGAGCAGGCGATTGGCGACGTACTCCGGTTGGCCTTTGCGCCCGAGCAGATCGAGGCGATTCGGCATTGGCCGGCCTTCCAGGGGATCGACCCGGCGATCATGGATTCACTGGCGGACCTGCGTTTCCAGGGAGACGTCTGGGCGGTACCCGAGGGGACCGTGGTGTTCCCGGGCGAGACGCTCTTGCGGGTCACGGCGCCACTGCCCCAGGCGCAGTGGGTCGAGACTTATCTGGTTTCGGCGCTTGCCTATCCAACACTGGTCGCATCGAAGGCGGCTCGGGTGGTTTTCGCAGCCAGGGGCCGGCCTCTCTACGAGTACGGGGCACGCCGTGGACACGGCCCTCACGCAGGGTTCCTTGCGGCCCGAGCCGCGTACCTGGCCGGCTTCACGGGAACGAGCCACGTCGAGGCCGCCCGCCTGCTCGGCATTCCCGCCTCGGGCACGATGGCCCATTCGTGGGTACAAGCCTTCGACAGCGAGCCGGAGGCGTTCCACACATTCGCGCAGATCTTCGGTGCATCCACCACGCTTCTGGTTGACACTTACGACACGATCGAGGGCGTCCGGCGCGCCGCGGCCGTCGAGGCTCCCATCCAGGCTGTCCGGATCGACAGCGGCGACCTCGACGACCTGTCACGGCGGTCGCGCGCGATCCTCGATGACCGCGGACGAAGCGATGTGAAAATCCTGGCCTCCGGCGACCTTGACGAATACCGGATCGCACGGCTGGTCGAATCGGGCGCACCGATCGACGGCTTCGGTGTCGGCAGCGAGTTAATCACGTCTCGCGATGCTCCTACTCTGGGGATGGTGTACAAGCTGGTCGAATTGGATGGCGAGGGCAAGTACAAGCTCAGCGCCGCCAAAAAGACTTATCCCATGGCCAAACAGGTCTACCGTCGTCGTGACCCGGCAGGGCACTTCGCCGGCGACCACGTCACCCGCGCCGACGAGCTGGCTGAAGGTGAGCCGCTGCTGGTCCCGATCGTCCGCGCTGGATGTCTGGCAAGGCCCTGGCCTGCGCTCCAGACCATCCGTGAGCGTTGCCGCGAACAGCTTGCGGCCTTGCCCGAGTGTCTGATCCAACTGGACGCCCGGCCGGATTATCCGATCACCCACAGTGACGTGCTCGAGGCCGATGCTCGGCGCTTGATGAGCCGATAAAGATGGGGAGAACTGAACTTTACACTCCCGGTCGGTGCCGATACCATCCCGGGCATCCGCCAGAGTGAGTGGTTGCTGCGCGATCGCGGCGGGGCACTCCTTCCACGATGGCGATCCGGCCGGTCATGGACGACCTGGGCCGAGTGACTGACGCCCCGGGTACAACGCGCCCGGGCCCACGCGGATCCTGTCATGGAGGTTCAATGACTGTGAATCGACGTCGACTTGGACGCGGCCTGGAAGCCCTGCTCGGGCGTGAGGAAGGCGGATTCGAACCGGGATCGCTCGAGACGGCCGAGCAGCTTCAGGTCGCCGTCGATCTGATTGATCCCAATCCATATCAACCGCGACGGCAGTTCGACGCAGAGGAGATCGCCTCGCTGGCCGACTCGTTACGCCAGCACGGCATGCTCCAGCCGGTCCTGGTCCGCGCCGTGGGCTCGCGCTATCAACTGATCGCCGGTGAGCGGCGGCTGCGTGCCAGTATCGAGGCTCAGCTTCATGACGTCCCCGCTCGAGTCCTCAACCTCGATGATCAACGCGTCTTCGAGATTGCGATGGTCGAGAACCTCCAGCGTGAGGATCTCAACGCGATCGACAAGGCCAGCGCATTTCGCGATTACCTCGCCCGATACGGCGGGACTCAGGAAGACCTGGCGAGCCGGCTGGGTCTCGATCGTTCGACCGTCTCCAACCTGATTCGCTTGCTGGAACTTCCCGACGAGATCCTCGACGCGGTTCGCTCCAACCAGATCAGCCAGGGTCACGCACGGGCACTGCTGGGGCTCGACGAGCCCGAAGCCCGGATGATCGCCTGCCGCCGCGTGATTGCGGAACATCTTTCGGTCCGCCAGACCGAAGCGCTTGTCAGTACCGGTGTCCCCACGCCCAGTCGCCCCAGAGTTCGCAGAGATCCTGCACATAATCAGGAAGCCAAGCCTCCCCATCTCCTCGATTTCGAACAGTCCCTTCACCGCTTACTCGGGACGACCGTGCTGATCCGTGCCAAGACGCCGGAACGCGGCCAGATCATCATCGATTTCCATTCCCGCGAGGAGTTCGACCGCCTGACCGGCCTGTTTCAGAGTCGCGTCGAGTCCCCTTCCGACTGATTCCTTGAATGCCTGGAGGGTCTGGTGCTTCCGACAACCCCCCAGTCTGGGTGGGTGCCGGACTTCGCAGTCAACCAAGATGACCAAGGCCGCTTCCCATTTCCGTGTCGCGCCCGTCCTGTTGGAGAATCCGCATTCACGGTCTCGATCCGGAACGGAATCGAGGCGATCCGATGGTTCTCACTTACCTTGGGAGGTCCGAAGCGGTTGCGCCATTCCGCCACTCTTGGCACGCGAGCTGCATCGGGTTTGCTAATGGGGTTGCTCTCAAAATGGACCGCCTCCCCGACGTGCAGCCCGGTGTGATCATCGGCATCTTCAGCGAAGACAGCTCAGGCAACCGAGTGTATCCTCATGAGTCGGCGACCGCACGAAGGATCGGCGGAGAAGACCAGTCTTCCCTCTCCGACATCCCCTGTCACCAACGATCTGAAAGAGATCGACGAACTTCGCCGATTGCTGAGCGGATTCAGTCATCGATGTCGCAATTCGCTCAACGGGATGAAGATGAGCCTGTACCTCTTCCGCCGCGGAGTTCAGGAGAACCTTCCCACGAACTGGGATGACCTGGAGCGGAGCTACCAGCGGATCGAAAGCGCGTTCGACCATCTTCAGACGATCTACCGGCCCATGTCTCTGACGATGGTGCGCTCTCCGCTCGGCGACCTCATCAGGGACCGTGCACCCAGATGGCGGTCGTGTCTCCAGAAGAGAGGACGAGCGCTCCACCTTGAACCCCCCGAGCAGGAGGGTGTCGGCGATTTCGATCCGATTCAACTAGGGATCGGCCTGGATGCTCTGGCTTCCTGGAGGGCGGAGTCCACCGAGGCGAAGACGGATACACGGGTCGGATGGCGGACCCATGAAGGCTCCTTCGAAATCTGCTGGGAGGAACTCCTGACGGTTGCTCCGTCTCTGTCGTCCCACCCCGACGGTGACGTGAGCCTGATCCCCGGTCACCATCCAGCTCCTCGAGTGCATTCGCTGGCTCTGCCCCTGCTTGCGCGAATCCTCGCGGCCCACGGAGGACGACTCGAGGCGCCGGGCGCGTCGGCGCTTCGCTTGAAGATCCGATGGCCGCAATTCCGGTCCATCCCGTGAACGATCCAATCCTCGTCTCCTTTGTGGCAGGAGAACCGAGCGAAACCGATGGGGCGATTCGGCCTGCATCCTGCTGAGGACACCGATCCTCGTTTCGACGGCACGCACAATCATCGCCAACACTTGATGTTGCGAAGAATCCGGTCCAACCTTGACGCCGACGAGTGACCCGGCATAACATGCCCTCAGTACAGCCCCGCGGACATGGGCCCTCGGTCGTGGGAGGGTGAGGCTTCGTCCGATCTGGCACCAGGACTTGCCTCGAACGGAGCCTCGCCCACGACCCATCGATCGCACCCGGGTTCTGCGATGTTGTATGGAGTACGAAAACGCGGGGCGTAGCGCAGCCTGGTTAGCGCGCCTGCCTTGGGAGCAGGAGGTCACCAGTTCGAATCTGGTCGCCCCGATCGCGGCGGTTCTCGGGGGGAAGCCGCGTGATCGAGCCCTGGGACGAAAGACCCTTCCCGAGGTTCGACTCGACGCAAGAACTCCGTCTCTTCAAGGGCGCGAGGGGTCCTCGGGAGATTCCCGTCGAAAGGGGAGGCCCCGTGATCCCGGAGTCGTCCGATCGTCAAGCTCGGGGCGTATCGCCGTGCCAGCAAACACCGATCTCGCCAAAGGACGTGCCGCGCAGGCTGGGGCGAGCCTGGTCGAAGACGGCATGACCGTCGGATTGGGGTCCGGCTCGACTGCGGCATTGATGGTCCGACACCTTGCAGCTCGCGTTCGGCAGGAGGGCTTGAAAATCATCGGGGTCGCGTCCAGCGCCGCCACGGCCGAACTGGCGCGGAGTCTGGAGATCCCGCTCCGCGACCTGGACGAAGTCGACTCGCTCGACCTCAATCTCGATGGGGCCGACGAGATCGATTTGCAGTTCCGGATGATCAAGGGTCGTGGAGGGGCCTTGCTGCGCGAGAAGATTGTGGCCGCTTCGTCAGCCCGGCGCGTCACAATGATCACGGGCGCGAAGCGCGTCGAACGGCTTGGTGAGTCGGCACTGATCCCGGTCGAAGTCAGTCTCTTCGGCTTGAAGCACACCGAGCGATTGTTGCAGCAGCTCGGCGCTTCGACTTCGATCCGCAGGCGGACCGACAGCTCCCTCGCGCTCACGGATGGCGGCAACGCCATCGTGGATTGCCGGTTCGCCGTCAGCTTCGATCCAGGCTCACTGGACGCTCAACTCCAGTGCATTGCGGGCGTCCTCGAGACGGGGCTTTTCATTGGCCTTTGCGATCTCTTGATCATCGGTTCCAGCGACGGTGCGGAACGGATCGAGTCCCTGACCCGCGGATCTACCTGAAGATCGGCGCGACGGCCGATCCGGCCGAACTCAGGGGGAGCGTGCGGAATTGGTTTCACGTGAAACCATCGTTCAAACCGAGAGACGGACCTTGAGCTCGTCCAGGATCTCGGCGGTCCGAGAGGCACCGATTCGATCGCAGCCCAGTTCGGCGCAGGCGATCATCGCCTGAATGTCGCGCACACCTCCAGCCGCCTTGAGCTTGACGTGAGCCGGGGCGGAACGCCGCATCAATCGGAGGTCGTCGAAAGTGGCGCCACCCGTCCCGTAGCCAGTGGAAGTCTTCACATAGTCGGCACCGACATCGCCGCAGATCTGGCAGAGCCGTACTTTCTGATCGTCGTTCAGATAACAGTTCTCGAAAATGACTTTCACGATCGATCCGCCCTCGTGGGCAGCCCGCGTCACCGCCTGGATATCGGACCCCACCGCATCCCACTCACCCGCAAGCACCTGCCCGATATTGACGACCATATCCAGCTCCGTCGCTCCGTCGGCCATGGCCTGACGCGCCTCGAAGACCTTGACGGTCGAGGCATGACCGCCGTGCGGGAAGCCCACCGTCGTGCCGACCGCGACCCCGGAGCCCTTCAGGAGCCGCGCCGCCATGGCGACGGCATAAGGCTTGATACAAACGCTGGCCACGCCGTAACGGGCTGCCAGCCGGCAACCATCTTCCAGTTCGGTCCCACCGAGAGTCGGGCCCAGCAGCGAGTGATCGATCCGCTTGGCGATCGCGTCGTAGGTCAGGATGAAGCTCATGATCGCGAGGGTCCCGGGCAGAGTGCGTTTGGGTCGAAGCGAACCGAGGATTCTCGACTCGATTCTGACTGCCGGCGCCGCCATCGGCAAGTGGGTGGAGAAAGCGAATTCGACACTACCGCTTTTCTGTCCCCCTTTTGTGGCCCTTTCCTGCCTCCGACTGTCAGCGGTCCCCGGGGGCGGGCCGCAGACCGCCGGCCAGCTCGATCGAGCCGCTCGGGACCCGTGCGATGACGTGGCGGCCGACGAATCCGTAATAGCGCTCCCACTGGCCGCCTTTGCGCACCTCCTCGGCCTGCCAGACCCAACCGTCCACGGCGCCGTCTCCGGGCGCGTCCTCAGGCGGGATCCACTTCGCCTTGACGGGTATCGACGGCAGCTCGACGCGGCGGATCTCGCCCTCCCCTTCGAGCGAGAAGATCGCCCGACCCGCGCGGACATCCTCCTTCGTCGCGGGGCGATCGAGGATCGGGAACGCCACGTGTGCCGTCTTCTGGAAGGGATGAGCGCGCTGGTCCGGGGGCGCCTCGGCCGTGAACCGATCGCCGTAGGTCTTCAGGAACGCCACACACGCCTCGACCGCCGCGTCCCGCATCTCCTTCGTCCAGTACAGCTCGCACCGGGGCGCGCCCTCGATCGCCGAGATCTGCCAGGCGACGTAGTCGCAGGCACGGATCGATTGATCCACTCCCTGCGCGACTCCTTCCAGGTCGGCCTCGGAGGCGATGAACCCCCCCTGACCCCGTCCTTCAGCTCATACTCGACGATGGTCTTCTGTCGGCGCCGGGCCGTCCCCAGCTCCGACAGGATCGCCATCGCGTCGAGCACGGCGTCGCGAAACCCGGACGACCGCAAGAGGGGCGAGGCGTAGAGGCTCGAGTTGAAGAAGAATTGCATCCTGTTGCTGCCCGGCTTGCGGAGGAAAGCTTGCCCACTGCGAGCCCGGGGCGTTGAAGAGCCATCGAGTCGGCCTCCCGGACCGCCGGGTCATCGGGGTAGGTCCACATCGGCTCGAAGGCATCAAGGCTGTGAGGTTGGTCCTTCTCCGGGTCCCACTTGCGGATCTCGGCCGCATACTCGGCGAGGGCCGCCGGCTCTCCAGCCTCGGCGCGGATCAGGGTGAACCGCGCGATGTATTCCATCAGGGTGAAGATCTGGGCGTAGCCTTCGGAGCGATCCCGGTCGACGGACTCGCGGGCCTGGGTCATCAGCGTCCGGATCACGGGCAGGGCGGCTTTCGGATCCCAGCGGTCGAGCAGGAGCGCCAACCCGCAGGCTTTCTCCAGCTCGACGTTCGGGGTCGTCCGCTGGCCGGGGCGCGAGGGCGATTTCGAGCGCGCGGCGCGCCAGCAATTCCGAGACGCTCGGATCGCGGCGGGACCTCAGCTCCTCGCCCTTCATCGGCGCCGCGTTCGGTTCCAGCGCCCGGATGTGAACCCCCTGGACGGCCAGGCCGGGCTGATCGCTCGGCTGGACGATGTGAGCGGCCGCCTCCAACCAGCGGGCGTACCCGCTCGAATCGTCGCGCAGCGTGCGATACCAGCGCTCGGTCAGCGACAGTGCGCGGTTCTTGTTCCAGAAGTCACGCATCGACCGCGCCAGGTCCTTCCGCGAGAGCCGCGCCGGACTCGACCTGGTACTGCTGTCCCGAGAACTGCTGGGTCTTCAGAGGGCCGTCAGGGCGGCGAACTCGGGCTCGAGGACCGGATGGACGCGATCGATCGATCGAGTTCCCTCGCCCGTAGGTCACGGTGCGGGTCAATCGCGTGTCGGTCTCGATCGCGGCCAGCAGCGGTTCGACGGCCGCGTCGCCCTCCGCGACCAGCGCCTGCACCAGGGGAGAACCATTGGCGCTGTTGCCGAAGTGAACCTGCTGGGGGATGGCGATCTGGTCCAGGTCGCGGATCAGCGCGGCGACCCGGGCCGCGGGGTTGCCCCCGTGGTCGGGGATCGGGCCTCGCTCCGGTTCGCGGGACCTCCGCTCGTGGTCGGCCAGCAGGTCGGGGAGCTGGCGGAGGAACGGAAAATACGCCGGGCGGTCGTTGCCGAACCGGGCCTGCTCTCGCTCGAATCCTAGCTCCATGGCCCTGGCCTCCGCCGCCTTGGCGAACGCCGACAGCCGTCGGGCGGCATCCAGCGCGATCGCGTCGTCGCCCCGCATGTGGGCGTCCACCAGCCGCACAAACATCGTGGCGGCCCATTCCCGGGCCAGTGTCAAGTAGGTGATATGATAATCGGTGAGGTCGCGGCCCCGGAGTCTCGGGCGTCCAGGTCGTCCCCGCGGCGAACAGGGTCTCCGCCAGGTCGGCCCGGCCGAGCCGGAGCAGGATGCAGAGCTTGACACCGAGCTCGGACGAGTCGCGGAATCCGACGGCCCGCAGGCGGCGACCCGCCTTTCCGGCCGCAGCGTTCTCGCGGTCGCGGTGCATCGATTCGGCCAGGGCGCGGATATCCGCGTCCAGGTCGACCGCGGGGCCGACCGACGAGGCCGGATGGATCACGCCGTCCCAGCTCACGGCGAATCGGCCGGGGTCGCCCGGCCGCTCGGGGAGGACGAACGCCTGGATCTTGAAGGTCCGCCCTTCGACGATCTCGACCTCGCGGTACTCGCAGCCGCGCGGGTCGGCCATGCCTTGCTCGAACAGCGCCGACGTCGCCGAGACGAGGAACCGCGGAAGCTTCGTCCGAGGGGGCGTCCAGGGCTCCTTCTGCCGGGGGGGATCGGGGATCGACTTCCCGGCGAACTTCGCGGCCGGGCGAGGGTCCTGGGCGCCGAGGCCGGCGAGCGCGATCAGCGGCAGGAGCAGGCGCTTCCAGGCGGATGAGGCGATCATCGTAGCTCCTTGATGGGGAAACGGGACTCGCACGCGATCAGTGCGACGGCCGGAACGCGCGGTGTCCGAGATGGCCGCCGAGGACCTTCCAGTATCGCTCTTCCACCGACAGGCCGAGGGCCTCGGCCGCCGCCAGGCGGATCTGAGCGTCCAGGCTCGCGCCCTGCCAGTTGTTCCTCGGCTCCGGGGCTCTCCGCGCCGAGGCGGGGAGGTCCCGGACCAGCGCGGCGACGGCGCGGGGGTCATAGGCGGCCAGGGCCTTGATGATGGTGGACTGGTGGTAGGAGAAGCCGAACGCGTCGACGATCCACCCCGGGATGCGGTCCAGGGCGGGCGCGATGATGGCCGCGGCCATCGCGCGGTCGTACCGCGCCACGAGTGCCGCCAGGACCACCGGCGACTGCGACTGTTCCAAGAATCCGTACTCGACCCGCGACGCGCGGTCGGCCGCCAGCCAGAGCCGCTCCTCGAGGCGATCGGGATCGATCCGCTCGACCAGCGGCAGGAGTGCCGCCATGCGGTTCGCGACCCCCAGGTCGTTGGAGCGAATGCGATTTGTTGCGATGGGGACCCTTTGCAGCCGGTCGAACGCCTCGTCCAGCAGCTTCCGCGCCCCGGTCGGATCGGTCCCGGCCAGGTCGGCGGCCATCAGGGCCAGGCCCTCGGCCGCGCGGTCGGGCAGGCGCTCGAAGTCCGATCCGGAGGGTTCATCGAGGCGGTCGAGGATCTTCCGCGCGCGAGGCAGGTCGGCCCGCGCCATCCGCTGGCAGATCCGGAGCAGGTAGTCTTCCCGGTCCCAGAAGTTCGGCACGACCTGGGGAACGAGCTGCTCGGCCTCGGCCGGATCGATCGCGGCGAGGCGGACGGCGGCCTCGCCGTGGTGGCGCTGGACCGTCCGGGGGTCGATTCGGCTGGCATTCTTCGGGTCTTTGCGTTCCAAGATCGTCTTCGCGGTGCGGAGATCGATCACGGCCAGCACCTCGGCGAAGTCCTCGGCGGCGAAGGAGAACCGGTCCCGCGGCAACGACGCGATGATCGCCCGCCCCTGGCGCAGGATCGGCGTGGCGCGGTCGACGAGCCCCAGCTCGAGCCATCGGTCAGCCACGCTGCGCAGCAGGCGTAGCCGGCGGTCCTTGTCCTCGACGTGACTGGCCTCGGCCAGCGCGCGGTCGAGCAGTTCGGGCCGACGCTTGCCCTGGGCCTCGCTCAATCCGTCGGCGAGCGCGAGGAAGCCTTCGGCGCGGTCGGCCGGGTCCCGGTCGGCCTCGATGGTCGCCACCGCCGCCTCCGGGTCGTCCTCGAGCTGCGCCAGGGCGATCTGGTAGACCACGGTCGCCGCGTTTGACAACACCCGGTTCTCCAGCATCTCCAGGACGCGATCGGGGGCGACTCGCGCCAGGGCGGGAACGACAGCCTGACCCATCTGGCCGAGCGAACCGGCCCGGGCGGGAGCAACCAGTGGCGCGATCAACTCCCGCGCGATGAGCCGCTCTTCGGCCCGGGAGAGCAGCGGCGGGACCGGCTTGGGGATCGAGATTGGGGGCTCCTCGGCCCGGGCCAGGCGGATCTCCACCGGCGCATCGCCGGGTCCCACGACCGCTCCGCCGAACCGGTAGCCGGCCTTCTCGGCGAACACCAGCGCGGGCCCGCTCGACACCCCATCGAGCCGGAATCGGCCCGCGTCATCGGTGATCGCCTCCGTCCGCGCCGGCGAATCCGTAGGCTGGAAGACCGTGACCGCCGCGACTCCCTTGCCCCCGCGATCGACGACCCGTCCCGCGATCAGACGCGGCGTCGGACGCGGGCGCAGCACCAGGTCCGGGAACGTGATCCGATCCCCTCCGTCCGCCGACTCCCAGTCGGTCTTGCCCTCGAAGAAGCCCTCGGCGATGACCTCGACGCGGAACTCGCGATTCTTCCGGTAGACCTCCTTCGGCGTGCGGAACGTCCCGTCGGTCCCGGTCCGGACCTCGGCCCGGCCGCCGAAGCCGAGCGTCTGGGGAAAGGCGAACCCTCCGCCCTGCGGCGCCTTGTCGCGGAACTGGAGGCGCACCTGGGCATCGGCGATCGGCGTGCCGCCCGGACCGACCACGCGGCCTGCCAGGGCGGTCGCGAGCCCCGGGACGATCGTGACCGCGACCGGTTGCGGCGTCCCCGCGATGGCCTTGACCGGCCCGTCCGTCATCCGATCGCCCAGCCGGACCTCGACCGACACCTCGTTGCCCGGCGGGAGCCCGGGGATGGCGAACTCGCCGCGGTCGTCGGTCGTTTCCGGCATGTAATGCGACCCGGACTGACCGGTGATGCGGGCGTGCGCCGCCGGCCGGCCATTCTCATCGCGGACGATGAACCGGAGCGGCGGCGCGGCGGGGATGGCCTCCCAAGGCTCCAGCTCGAGCCGCCCCTGGCCCTCGGATACCGTGATCTCTTTCCAGGGTGGGCCGGGTGCCCGGATGAGCGCCGGCGGCAGCTTGGACGGAGAGACATGCCACTTTCCCGGCGGGCTGGAGAACGTGTAGCGACCCCGGGCGTCGGTCTTGGCGGTGCGGACCATCCCTCCCCGCGCCGGCGAGAGGTGCATCTCGGCCCCGGGCACGGGCCGGCCCGTGGCGCGCTCTCGCACCACGCCGGTGATCGTCACGGTCTTGCGGAGCGGGACTACCACCGAGTTGGGCCGGCCCGCGGTCACCGCCAGCGAGTCCGGGACATCGGCCATGACCGGCAGGTCCCCGGGCGGCTTGACCACGAGCCGAAGGCGACCCGGCGCGATCGCGGGGAAGGCGAACCGGCCTTCCGCGTCGGTCGTCCCCCTGGCGAAGCCGGTAGTCTGAGGGTCGGCCGACCAGCGATCGCCGGCATACGTGTAGGCGAGGACTTGCCAGCCCCTGGCCATGGCGGGGTCGCCGGCCTGGAGCCGACCCTCGAGCGATGCGACCGGACGCAACCGGACGCGCTTCGGCTGCAAGGTCAACGGGCGAAACGGCCGCCCCTGGATGCCGAACCCCTTGGCGTGGACGTCGACGTAGGCGATCTCGTCGTTGGCGGCGGCCTCGATGACGGCCCGGCCATCCTGGTCGGTGGTCGCCTCGATCAGGTCCTCGACCGCCTCGGGCACGTTGACCTCTCCGTGGCCGAACGACTCGAGGCGGATCCGCGCACCGGCCACGGGCTGGCCGTTGGGATCTTCGACCCGGACCTCGCCCTTCCCCGGCGGCCCGAGCACGACGCGGACCGGCTCATCGGGCTTCGGGAGCGGCCCGGGGAACCTCAAGGAGCCGAGCCGGAAGCCCGGCTTCACGACCCACAAGATGGGGGTGATGTAGCGGTTCTCGCCCGCCAGTCCGGCGGGCCGCTCGATGGTGAACCGGCCCTGGGCGTCCGACCGTCCCCGCGCCACGACCGTCTGGTCGTAGACCGGCAGGCCGCCGAGCAGGACCTCGGCACCAGCCACCGGCTCGCCGTTCGGCCCGACGACGATCCCCGTGAGCGGCGTGGTCGGGGCCTGGTACAGCACGATGCAGACAAGCGGCACGGCGAGGACCATCGATCCCTCCCGGCTCTCGGCTCGATGAGCGGATTCCCGCGATCGCAGCCTGGTTTCGACCCCGACGCGTCCGGTTATCCTAATGCGTTTCTGGGTGCGGTGCCAGGCCCGCAGGCCCTGCCCATCAACATCGGGTTCCTCCTTCCGGCTTTCTCGAAACCCATCGTAGTCGTACAATTCCGAGAAATCCATTCCGAGAAGGGATTCGAGAATCGAAAAGCCCAGATTTGGCGTTGCGGTCGCAGGATCACCAAGACCTTGTCGAAACCCTTCGTTCGCGAGAAGGCTCCCCTGGAAAGGAGAGTCCTCGGCGATCACCACCGCACTGTGTGGGGGCGGTGGCTTTGATGCCTTCCGAGAGTCCCTACTCCGGACCGGCGGGACGTCCGGATCCCGAACAGAAGATCACCAAGGAAACGAAGGACGAGGGGAGTTCATACTCATGGCCTGCGGGACGTCCGGATCCGGCGGGGGTTCTGGGCGGGGCCGGCTCTGAGGTGGGCCGGACTTGCCGAGAATCGTGGCACGATTTGGCACTCGTTGTCAACTTTTGGCCGCGGCGCCCTCTCCGATCCCCATGGCCCCCAGCGAGTTCGGGCCGAGTCCCGAAATCGCGGGGACGGGCCCGGTCGCGGGCGGCACAGCCCCGTGGCTCGCAGCCATAGTTTCCGGTCGGTGACGGTCGCACATGGTCCATATTATTCAGTATGCCACAGGTTTGATGATCCGTTAATGCACCTATCGCGGATTTCGGGGCGATTGGCTCCGGAACTCTCGACCACAGAGGGAGATGAGAAAATCCAAAAATTCGGAAAGGTGGGCTACTCGAATGACCAATTTGGCCCGAACTGAGGGAGAAGCGGCGCGGGTCGGATCGTCGCACTCCCCAGGTATCCCGCACCCGCCGCGCTGAGATCGGTGGGGTTCGACGAGGAGTCTCACATTCGGCGCTACGATTGAGAGGGCATGGCCGCGGCAAGGCACGCCACGCCGCAAGACGCGACAGGCATAGTCACGCGACGGACGCGAAGTGTTTTTGATCGCATCGGAGGCCGTGACCATTCCGAGAATCCACGCGGAGGTCGGATCCGACAAGACGTCACCAGGGAGAGGATCGGTCAGGCGTTCCAGCCTCACTCCCATTCCTATCCGGCTGGAAAGTCTGAACTCGGCGCTCACCCCCGGGTCTCGATGCCGGAAAAGCGAGGCGGTAGCCGTTCAGGAAGAGGGGGAGAGCGAGGGGCGGTCGGTGCGGCGGCGGAGCGCCGGAGTGGGTGGGCGACGCGACGCGAGGGTTGGCCGGAACATCATGGTGATGGCCAGCGGCAGGTAGAGCATGACCAGAGCTCCTCCCTTGTCGAGGTACCAGAACTGGCTAGCCGTCAACAAGGCTGCGGACAGGGCGATCAACTCGGCGAGACCTTTCCCGGCCGACGCGATCATCGACCAGATCACGACCGCCAGGTAAGCGATCAGCACAGGGAGCCGGAAGCTCGAATCCATGCTGACCCAGAAACTCGCTGAGGATGGGGGCTCGGACTGGGGCCACAGACCGACTTCCGCGATGCTCCGCGCGCCCAGGGCCCGGGCCCAGTCGCGCAAGGCGGGTACAGAGTGCCCCAGAAGTGCACAACCCGTCACGACGGCGACAGCCACGACGAGAAAGCGCGAAGGCGCCTCGCCCGCGGTAGAACCCCAGCCAGAGGGCGATCAGTCCCAGGCAGGCGGGAATCCAGCCCGCCGCCACACCGATCAGAGCACCCGCCAGCGCGGGGCGAAGGTGCCAGAAGACCGCTCCGACGATCAACGCCGCCGCGATGAGCTGGCCGCTATCCACCAGGGCCATCCGCGTATACGGAAGCAGCAGATAACACGCGGCCATCGCCATGCCCGTGATCGGGCGTTCGAAGTGCCGCCAGCCGATCGCGAGCAGGCCCACCACCAGGCCCAGGTGAGCCAGGCTGGCCAGGACTCGCTGGACGATGACTTGAGGCTGCTGTTTCTTCAACATCGGGGGCAGCGGGGAGTTCTGAATCACCTTCTTGACCGCCGCATTCTCCTTGCCCGGCGTCAGCGAGGGGCGATTATCGCGACCGGACGGCTCAGCCGGGTTGCGCGCGGCCCCCTCTTCGACCGGTAAGCTGACCGTCTCGGACAGGAGCAATCCCAGCAGACCCACCGACAGGCAGAGGAGCCCCGAGGCGTTCAGATTCGGCTCCAGCAGCGGCCGGCGGGATAGGCCCAGGTCGAGGACACAGCGGAAGAGCCACAAGCCCGAGCCGAGGAACAGCCAGATGAAGGCGGCCCACGCGGGGTGCTTCGGGTTTCCGACAATCATCAGCATCCCCGGCACCAGCGCGAACAGCAGGAGCAGATCCAGGTTCCGCACGCTCCAGAAGCGGCTGAACTTGAAGAACAAGGTGACGCACGCCAGCAGCGAGAGGAAGAGCCAGACCTCAAGGCTCAAACCCAGAGCGGTGACTAACGAACCGTCCACGGCAGCCTCGTCAGATCAGTCCGACTCGTAGGGAAGCGGTTCCCCTCCGAGTTGACACAACGCGTTGAGAGCCGCGCACTGCTCGGCTTCCTTCTTGTTGCGCCCCCACGCCGGCGCATAGCACCGCGTTCCGATCCGCGCGGAGATCTTGAAACACTTCGAAATGATCCGGGCCCTTCTCGTCCAGAAGCAGGTAGCTGGGAGTCTCACCAAACTCGCGCTGGGCGACCTGCTGTAATTGACTCTTGTAGTTCAATCCTCCCTGGCCTTCGACGGCTGCGTCGATCTCCGGCCCGAAGTGGCGGACGACGAATTCCCTCGAGGCCTCCATCCCTCCGTCGAGGTAGACGGCTCCGATCAAGCTCTCCAGAACATCCCCCATCATCGAGGACGGCGTCTGATCATGGGAACCCATCCCCTTGCCGATGATCAAGAAGTCATCGATTCCCAGATCCTGAGAGATCTTGGCGCAGGTCTTCCGTGAGACCACGATCGACTTGATCCGCGTCAGGTCGCCTTCCAGGTATTCGGGAAACCTCTGAAACAGCATGTCGCAGACGATCGCCCCGAGAATCGCATCGCCGAGGAACTCGAGCCGCTCGTTCGAGACCAACCGGTGATTGGCGCCGGACGCATGGGTCAGCGCTTCTCGAAGGACGTTCAGGTCACGGAAGCGATAGCCAACGATCTCCTGGCACTCGGCCAGCCATCCGGTATCGTCGCCGTGAGTCATCCGAGGCATGTTCGCACCAAGAAGCCACCCAAGGAGTTGCGTTGCGGAATTGATAGAGTATAGGTCCACACGGGGCTTGTCAACCGGCTCATGATTGTGCGGCACAAGTCAAAGCAGCATGATCCGTGCTCGCGCCGGGGGGCCCAGACGCCACGATCCCGCCCACCGTACACGATCACGTGGCGAGTGAGGCATCGCGATCGGCCGACGGATGGAGGTCCTCACGGCGATGAGCCGATGTCTGCGTCGAGCGCGGCGCCGTGGGCCGCGCGGATGAACGCCGCGACCGCGTCAGGGTCCTTCCGGCCGGGCGCCGACTCGACCCCGCTGGCGACGTCAACCATCCACGGTCGGATCCGGGCAATCCGGTCCGCGACATTTCGAGGGTTCAAGCCACCCGCCAGGATGAAGCGGGGTAGGGGGGGCCTGTCATCGAGGGTCGCGTCCGCAATCAGAGTACCGGTCCCGCCGGGTTGGTCCGCGACAAAGGCATCGACGAGGATCGCATGCACTGGCCGGCCCAGCGCATCGGCCCGCGCGAGGTATTGGGATACCCTGACCCAATCCGTAGCGGTCCGAAGGCGAAAGGCTCGAATGACCCGGAGGTGCTTCAGAACCACCAGGTCTTCTGGTGGTTCGTGCCCATGCAACTGAACGATTTCAAGCCCCAGGCGATCAGCCAGCTTCGCCACTTCAACGGCTGGCCAGTCCACGAACACACCGACTGGGGCCGCCGACCCCGGTAGCGCGGCGATGATGTCCGCGGCAACCTCGGGCGCGACATGTCGCACCGAGGGAGGATGGAAGTTGAGGCCGATCCAGTGGGCACCGATCTCCGCGCAGACCACGGCGTCTTCGACACACGTCAACCCACAGATTTTCACGTGAACCGCGGAGTCCGACACTCGAACGGTCTTTCGCAAATCAGAGTCGCCCCGGTTGAGAGCGAACGTCGGCGACGTACCGGAGACGGCAGAGACCTTTCGGGTCAAGAAACCACGAGCTTGTCCAGGGACGCCTTGAACTTGGTCTCCGAATTGACCCCAACCAGGCGGTCCACCTCTCGCCCCTGGTGGAACACCAACACGGTCGGGATCGCCGAAATCCGCAGGTTGCCCGGTGTGTCCATATTCTCGTCGGTGTTCATCTTGCCGACCTTGATCTTCCCCTCGTACTCCCCCGCCAGCTTCTCGATGGTTGGGGCGAGCATTCGGCAAGGTGTGCACCACGGTGCCCAGAAGTCAACCACCACCGGGATCGGCGATTCCAGTACTTCCGACTTCCAGTTGCCGTCGGTAAACTCCTTCACGCTACCGGCCATGGTCAATGCCTCGCGATGCTGCGAAAGTCCAAAAACCGACAAAACTTAACGCGTTTCCAGGTCCTCGAAGGCGACCCGTTATCCAGGATTATAAGGAACCGGCATGCTGAGTCAACTTCCCCCTGGGCATTGGTCCTTGCTCGTCGGTTGTCACGTCGAGCCCCGTTGAGTTTTCGTAGGCTCGGTCCTCGTTCTCCGACGAAAGCATCGCATTGACCAATGACTATTTGCGTCGCGTGTTGGCGACTTCCTCCTCGGCGCGATAGAGAAGTCGCCCACAACTCAGACAGAAGCTCAGGGAGTGGCCGTTGATGAGATCGTTCATCGTCTGAGAGGTGATAGTGGTGTAGCAGCCTTGACAGGATCCATCGTCGCAGGCGGCCAGGGCATCGGCGCCGTAACGGCCGACGATCCGGCGGTAGGTCGCGCGGAACTCCTCCGGGATGACGACCTCGGCTTCGGTGATCGCCGTCTCCAGCTCCCGGAGCTGGTCCTTCTGGGCGAGTGCTTGGTCCTCGATCTGCTGTTGCAGGGCGTCGACCTCACCGGCAAACCGTTTCACGTCGGCCTCGAGCTTGGCGAGTTCGCCGCTCTTGGTCTCGATCGAGTCCAGCGCCAGGAGTATGTCCTCCTCCAGCTTGGCCTTGGCGGCGTTGTCATGGGCAATCTGATTCTGGAGGGCTTTGTATTCTTCGTTCTTCTTGACCAGATTGAGCTTGATCTTCAGGTCATCGATCTTGGTCTCGACGCCCTGGAGCGAGTGTTCGTGTTTCTTGAGATGGACCTTGGCATCCTGGAGCGCCTTCCGGAAGGTTTCGATCTCGGCTTGTCGAGTCAGCAGAGCCGCCCGTCGGGCAGCCAGCGTTTTGGGACCAGAACTCAGTCGGTCGCGCAGGCGCTCGAGCTCGCTGATGCAATTGATGGAGGTCGCGTAAATTTTCGGCTGTCGCGGGCATCAGTCGGCGCTCCTTCCTCCTGGTTCGGGGTTCGGTTTTCGGTCTTCCGTTTTCAGCGTTCGGCTTTCCGTACGGAACACGGACCATCAAACAAAAAACCCCCGGACGCCTGGGGCGGCCGGGGGTTGACTGAGGGGTCATCCCGTACTCTCAAGGAATCCTTCCAGTTGCCGGCTTCGCACCGGATGCTGGAGCTTTCTGACGGCCTTGGCCTCGATCTGGCGGACCCGCTCGCGCGTGACCTTGAAGATCCGGCCCACCTCTTCGAGGGTGTAGGTGTAGCCGTCGCCGAGCCCGTAACGAAGTTTGATGATCTCGCGCTCGCGATACGTCAAGGTTTTGAGGACCTGGTCGATCTTTTCCTTGAGCATCTCCTGGGTTGCGGCATTGATGGGGCTCTCGGCGGCCTCATCCTCGATGAAATCGCCGAAGTAGCTGTCCTCACTCTCACCGACGGGACGGTCCAGCGAGATGGGGTGGCGCGAGATCTTCATGACCCGCCGGGTCTCTTCGACCGAGATGTTGGCGGCGCGGGCGGTCTCCTCGATGGTAGGCTCCCGGCCCTTCTCTTGAAGCAGCTTCTTCGAGACGTTGCGGAGCTTGGACATCGTCTCGATCATGTGAACCGGGATACGGATCGTGCGAGCCTGATCGGCGATGGCGCGGGTGATCGCCTGGCGAATCCACCAGGTCGCGTAGGTACTGAACTTGTAGCCGCGGCGATACTCGTACTTATCCACGGCCCGCATCAGGCCCGTGTTCCCTTCCTGGATCAAGTCGAGGAACGAGAGACCACGATTGCGATACTTCTTGGCGATCGAAACGACCAGTCGGAGGTTGCCGCCGGAGAGCTCGCGCTTGGCCTGCTCGTACCTGCGGAAGCGGACGTTCATCGCTTCGACGCGACGGGACAGCGACCCAGGCGTCTCGAGGGTGATCCGCATCAGGTCCTTGAGTTCCTTGACGAGGTTGGCGCGGTCCTCCTTACCGGTACGGCCGGCACGGTATTCCTTGAGGAGGAAGACCAGCTCGCTCATCCGGGCGGAGATCTGCTCGAGCCGCTTCATCAACGGCTGGACCTTCTGGGTCCGGATCGACAGCTCCTCGACGAGGTTGACCGCCTTGCGGCGGCGGCGTTTGAGGTTGTCCAGCAGCGACTCCCGGGCCGGCACATCCCGCTCACGGACGAACGACTTGAAGTCGCGGACATTGCAGTCCATCAGGTGGACCAGCGTCGCCAGGTTGTGAGGCATCCGCCCGAGGATCTGGTCCTTTTCGAGGTTCTCGGTCACCGACACTTTGACAGTGCGGTCGAAGGGAAGCTCGCCCTCGTTGACTTTCTTCAACACGTCGACGACCAGGGCCAGCGCGAAATGGCACTCGAGGACCTTGCGGCGGAACCGCTTACGAGTGATCTCGATTCGCTTGGCCAGATTGATCTCCTGCTCCCGGGTCAAGAGCGGGATCTCGCCCATCTGGGTCAGATACATGCGAACCGGATCGTCGATGCGCCGCGAGATCTCGTCGAGGTCCTCGGGCGTCAACTCGGCCTCTTCATCCTCCAGGGGCTCCTCGACCAGATCATCGTCGGGCTCATCATCGAGGTCGCCCGAGGCCAGGAGACGACTCTCCGCCTCGTCCTCGTTGATCAGCTCGATGTTCATCTCATCGAGAGTCTCGAGTAGGCCGTGGATGCGTTCGGGGCTTGCCGCCTCGTCAGGCAGATGGTCGTTCACCTGGTCGAAGGTCAGGAATCCGCGACGTTTGCCCAATTCGAGGAGCGTCTTGAGGCCCTCATCCAACTTGTCCATCCAAAATCCTCCCACTCGCACGAGACGACGGATCGGGTCGCTTCAGGTTTTTCGAATCCAGCCGCTGGGTCAAGAGACGTCGATATTCTAATTCTATGGCACGATAGGCATCCGGGTCGGATTGCGGATCCGTTTGATCGCGGGCTCGTTCCAGATCCTTGAGCCGGGCTCGCCGCTCGCGCTCGGCCAGAACGACCAACATCCGCTCGAGCCGCTCGGTCCAGGGCGCCGGCCGCACGCCCTCGGACAGCGGTGCCGCCTCGGGCACGCTCAGGGCCGACGTCGCGATCAGGTCAGTCGCCAGGGCGCGGATCGTCGGGTCTTCGAGGCGGACCATGAGGTTCTCGTAGCCGGGGGACTGTCCCTCGGCGTGGAGGTCGTAGCAAGCCTGGAGGATCGCCCGCAAGGGCGCGTTGCTGAGGGTCGCCGGGGATACGCGGGGGATCACCCAGGCGACGGCGGTCGGCTCGTTCAACACGATCCGAATCAGCTCCAGATCGGTCCGGTCGAGTTCCGAGGGTCGTACGGGTGCGGACTCGGGAGTCGATGCTGTGCTGGGCGCGGCGGCGGCGATTCCCCCCGCGGCCGGCCGCTTCAACTGCCGGCGGAGCCGGTTCAGCGTATCCAGGGGCACGCGGAGCCGCTGTGACAGCGTATCCAGGACCTTGGCCAGCTTGACCTCCAGACCCAGTCGGTGGGTCTGCGGCACGGCGTTCAGGATACCCACAACCCATTCGGCGGCGAGCCGAGACCCTTCGCTCGAATTGAGGTCGAACCGGGTCGCGGCCCGCTCCAGGACGTAGGCCAGGGGATCGGGAGCTCGCTCGACCAGGCTAAGGAACGCGCCGGCCCCCTGCTTCAACAGGAAATCGCACGGGTCCAGGTCTGCCGGCAGGGTGAGCACTCGCAGGTCCAGCTCGTTACCCAGGAACAGCTCCAGGGACCGATCCGCCGCCGATTGCCCGGCATCATCCCCATCAAAGACCAGGACCACGCGCTCGGCCAGCCGGCGCAGTCCGCGGAGGTGGTCCGCGCCCAGGGCCGTCCCGAGCGTGCCGACGACGTTGGCCAGCCCCACCTGATGCGCGGCGATGACGTCCGTATATCCCTCCACGACCGCCACCCAACCGGCCTGCCGGCTGGCTCCCAGCGCCAGGTCCGCCGCGTAGAGCAACGTACGCTTGTGAAACAGCGCCGTTTCGGGTGTATTCAAATACTTGGCGACGTGCCGCCCCTGGGCCTCGATCGCCCGCTCGGCCTCCGGAAGGATCCGACCGCCGAAGCCGACAGCCCGCCCGCGATCATCGTGAATCGGAAAGATCAACCGGCCGCGAAACCGCTCGCGCAACGGCCCTGTTGCCTCGCTGCCCCGACTGGCCAGCCCGGCCTGCTCCAACACCTCCATGCTGAAGCCCTGCTGACGTGCCAGACCCAGCAACCATCCCCGGGCCGTCGGCGCAGATCCCAGGCGGAACCGGTCAACACTCGCCTGCGTCAGGCCCCGACTCTCCACGTATTGCTGAGCCTCCGACGACACACTCAGAGCTCGCGCGAACACCTCCTCGGCCCAGGCGTTGACCTCGTAGAGCTCCGTCTTCGAAGGCCCGCGCGGCGACCCCGCGGCCGACGGCTGCTTCTCCAGCACGATCCCCGCCCGATCCGCCAGCATGCGCAATGCCTCTGCAAAATCCACGTGTTCGATATTCTGAACAAAATCAAAGATGTCTCCGCCCGCGCCGCAACTCCAGCATTTGTACGACTGGCGCTCCGGATTCAACTCCAGGGACGGATTGTGGTCGTGGTGGAACGGACACAGCGCCTTGTACTTGTTACCCACACGGCGCAGAGGAAGATACTCGCCCACCAAGGCGACAATATCAACCGCGTTTTTTATAGCGTGCAACGACGTTTCGGGATGGCGGGGCACCGGGAACTCCTGATTGGGAGGGCTCAGGCCCGGATCCTTGGTCCGCGGCCCTCCGAGAGCCGAACCGACTCGTCCGTACTCATCAGAAGACCGCTCACCGTGCCCTGTTCGTTCTGGGCGGCTTCTATCGAATTATAACCCTCCAGGATTTCGGGTCAAGTTTTCCCGAAGCCGCGCCGACATCGCGGCGATCTTTCTAACACGGCATGCTTTTAGCGGTTAGGAAACGCCGGCTGGTGAGCCGGCTCGTGCCGCCTCCGATCCGCTCTCCTCACCCAACGACCTCCCGATGGACGACTCTTGTCGCCTCCACCACATCGAGCCTTATCCATTTCCTCACAATCGGGTACTTGATGTCTCACAGACCAGGTGTCCAAGTCAAGCCAACGGGCCAATCTTGCTGGAATATTCGTCATGCCATCCTCGAGCTGAGCGCTCGACATGCTCCGAATCGTGGTCGACCGGAGGATTCTGGCGACCCCGGTAAGGGGTATCAGACGGGGCCGGGGCAGGACGCTGGATGGAGGGCAGGGCGGGGCGCGAAGCTCACAAGCACCAGTTGGCGAGTTGCTCCGGCTTGCGAACGATTCCGCTTGGGTCGGAATCACCGAGAAGGAGTCAGGAATCCTGCCTCGGGAGGATTGAGAATGAGGAGCCTCGCAAGTTACCCTGAGCGGGGGCGGGTCACCTGCGTTGGGTTCAGGGCTGCTTGGGGGATTGATCGCCCCCAATAAGGACCTTGCCAACTCGGCCGTCGACGGTCTCGACCATCAAAGGAAGGCCCCGGTCGATGCCGATTCTCCGGACGGCGGCCTCGAACTGATCCAAGGTCGTAACCGACATATCGCCGACAGAAATGATCCGCATTCCAGGGCGAAGCCCTTCCTGAAATGCAGGACTTCCATTGACGACCTGGTCAATCTCGACGCCGGCACCGTTGCCGTCCGGGTCGGCCGGGCGCGGTCGGACGCGGAACCCCAGGGCCAGCACTTCCGGCGCGGCCGGAAGTTCATCGACCGTCACGGTGCTGGTCTGAGGCTTTCCTTCGCGGTAGAAGGTGACCGGCACCTGCGTGCCGGCGGCGAGGCTGGCAGCCAGGTTTCGCAACCCCGCGCGATCGGCCACGTCACGATCGGCCAACCGGACGATCACGTCGCCCGCCTTGAGCCCCGCTCGTTCCGCCGGGCTTTCCGGTTGCACTCCCACAATCAGGGCCCCCTGATTGTTGGGTAGGCGGAGCTGCCGGGCCAGGTCTGAGGTGAGTGTTTGCGGGTAGAGACGGATGCCCAGATAACCGCGGGAGACCTTGCCCTCCTTGATCAGGCCCTCCACCACCCGTCGCGCCAGCGACGAGGGAATCGCCAGGCCGATCCCCTCATAAAAGCCCGACTTCGAGATGAGCGCCGTGTTGATGCCCACGACTTTCCCGGAGAGATCGATCAGCGGTCCGCCCGAGTTCCCCGGGTTGATCGCCGCATCGGTCTGGATGTACGACTCGTAGTAGACGCCGTCGTTGACCTGCAAATCGTTCCGCTCCGTCGCCGAAACGATGCCGGCCGTCACCGAATGATCAAGGCCGAGGGGGCTGCCGATGGCTAGCACCCAGTCGCCGTTATCGAGTTTGTCCGAATCGCCCCACTCCGCCTGCACTTTCAGGTCCGCGCTGAACCTGCAACACGGCCAGGTCCGACTTCGGGTCGGCTCCGACCAGACGCGCCCGCACATCGTCGCCGGGGCCCAGCCGGACCACAATATGGTCGGCGTCCTTGACCACATGGTTGTTGGTGACGATGAATCCTTTCGCCTTGTCGATGATGACCCCTGAACCGAGCTCCCCACTACCAAACCTCGGCCCCAACCGGTCTCCGCCCAGCGGTAGGCCGCGTAACTCCTCGCCGCCGCGCCTCTCCTTGAACGATCGAACGTTCACGACCGCTGGCGACACGGCCGTGGTCGCCATGCGGAACAGTGCCGATGCCCGAGCAACGATCCCTTTCTCCTCCAGCTTCGACAGGGCCTCAGATGCCGCTTGCGATCGCCCGGCTTCCCACGCATAACCGGTCCGCTTGGCGACGTAAGGCACGCCATACACGATGAGTGCGGCGATGGAGAGGATGAATAGCACCAGCAAGAAACCCCGGCGCACCGGCGGCGTCGTCGGACGGGGCGGCGGTGCTTCAAAGCCGTATTCCTGGGGGTCGAACGAGGCCATTGCTTACCAACTCCCTCCGCGCCCGGCTGTTGAGCCGGCCCGTACGAGTGCGCCGCGATCCTCCTCGGCGAAAAATCGGTCGCTCCCTGATGCCCACGATCATTCTGGGCATCGAGAGAGGGGAAATCAACCGTTTCGAAGTGGTCATCGGCCATTGGTCATTGATGAGAAAAGAGTGAGGAGCTATTTCGAAGTCCTCAGTGATCCGGTAAAACGGAAGGACTCCGTGTCGCGTGTCGGGAAACCTCGTGGCTCGTCTCTTGTTGATCAACGACCCATGTGCGGAATCGCCGGATTCATTCGTAACGACGGCCAGACGGCCGACCGCGGAACCGTGGAGCGGATGACCGCCACATTGGAGCACCGTGGTCCTGATGGTGAGGGGTATCTCTGCGACGGCCCGGTCGCGCTGGGGCATCGCCGGCTCTCGATCATCGACGTCGAGGGCGGTGCCCAGCCGATGTCGAACGAGGACGGCACGATCTGGGTCAGCTATAACGGCGAATTATACAACGAGCTGGAGTTGAGGCGCGACCTCGAGGCAAAGGGGCACCAGTATCAAACGTCGTCGGACACAGAGAGCCTGGTCCATCTCTATGAGGAACAGGGCGTGGACTTCGTCCGGCAGCTCAATGGGATGTTCGCGCTGGCGATCTGGGATAGCAAGCGGGGGCGACTGGTTCTGGCGCGGGACCGCATGGGGCAGAAGCCCTTGTTCTACGGGATGCTGCCGGGCGGAGGACTGGCTTTCGGTTCGGAGCCCAAGGCGGTCCTGGCACATCCGGAGGTCGGCCGCGTACTCGACATCGGGAGCCTGGCGCGTTACCTGTTCTATGAATACGTGCCCGCGCCCTATTCGATCTGGCAGTCGCTACGCAAATTGCCGAGGGCCCATGTCCTGGTCTGGGAAGCGGGTTCAGTTGGCGTGCGACGCTACTGGGAGTCTCCGCTCGTCGCGCCGGTCGAGATGGACTTCCTGGCGACGGCTGAGGCTTTCTGGGGCGAGTTCCGGTCGTCGGTGGCCCGACATCGTCGTTCGGACGTGCCGCTGGGCGTCTTCTTGTCGGGCGGGGTCGATTCGTCGAGCGTGGCCGCCGCACTGTGTGAGGTCGAGCCGGCGCGGAATGTCCGGACCTTTTCGATCGGTTTCGAGGACTCGAGCTTCGACGAGAGTGCTCATGCACGACTCGTGGCTCAACACCTCGGCACCGAGCACCACGAACGGACCTTCTCGATCGCGACGGCCTACGAGCTCTTGCCTGAGGTCGCGGCCTGGCTCGACGAGCCGTTCGGCGACGCCTCGATCCTACCGACTCACCTCCTGAGCCGGTTCGCACGGGAGGAGGTGACGGTGGTCCTGGGCGGGGACGGTGCGGACGAGTTGCTGGCCGGCTACCCGACCTTCACCGCCGAACGTGCCGCAGGGTTCTTCCGGCGCCTGCCCCGGCCGGCACAGGCGCTGGCGGGCGCGGCGGTCGGGCGGCTACCCGTGGACCATCGCAATTTCAGCCTCGACTTCAAGCTCAAGCAGTTCCTCCGCGGTGCCGCCGAGCCGCTCCCCCTGGCTCACCAGCGCTGGCTGGGCTCGTTCTCCGGCTCGGAGATCGCCCAACTTCTGGTCGACGGCGACCCGGTCGGCGTCGAGGCCGAGCACCTCCGTCGCGCCTCAGCCCTCGGAGGCGGCAGCGACGGGTTGTCGCGGTCGTTGGCTCTCTATCAGGACACCTACTTGCCCGAGGACATCTTGACCAAGGTCGACCGCGCCAGCATGGCTTGCAGCCTGGAGGTCCGGGCCCCCTTCCTGGACACCGAGCTGGTTGACTTCATGCAGGCACTCCCTCCGTCCTTCAAATATGGCCACAAGCAGACCAAGCGACTCTTGAAGCAGGCGGCGGCCAGCCGGCTCCCGGCGTCGATCCTCGCTCGGCCCAAGAAGGGCTTTGGCATCCCCGTGGCTCGATGGCTCCGGGGACCGCTGGCTCCGTTGGTCGACCGGCTTCTGGGTCGCGATCGCCTCGAGGGGCAGGGGATCTTCCTCGCCGACGAGGTCGCCCGCCGCGTCGCCGAGCACCAGGCCGGAATCCGAGATCATCGCAAGCCGCTCTGGACCCTGCTGATGTTCCAGCTCTGGTACGATCAGTGGTTGAGCTGAACGGCGGGGAACGGATGCGACGCATTCAGGCCGAAACGACACGGCTGCCAAAGTGGTGGATGAACAGATCCCGGCAGCACACACATCGATATCCGGATTGGAGGACTTTCCAGCTCAGCGCGTCGGCGTTGAGAACGCCCGGGATCCGCTCCCTCATCAAAGAGACCGACGATGCGCAGCACGGCATGCTTGATCAGGAAGCAAAATCCTCCGAGGCGGTCAACCTCGAACCACTGTCCCTTGTGCTGTTCGCGCCAGTTGCGGGCGAAGCCGTCCAGGGCCTCGACATCGAGGACGGGCTCGCCCATCGCTCCCGCACTTTCCGACGCTCCGCTCCGCCTGGCCCTGATCCGGTAGGGCACAGGGGCGACCCGCTGCTGCGTCGGGGCATAGTTCGACATGGGCCCGACCATGCCGATCGCCTCGTTGGCACCAGCCATTGCGACGAGTTGTTGGAGCCATCCCTCGGTGACGATGGTATCGTTGTTGAGCCAGACGAGGAACTCGCCACGGGCCCGCGCCAGGGCCTCGGTGCAGGTCGCCGGAAATCCGGATTCGGACCGGCTGCGGACCACCTCGACCCGCACCGGCGCGGCGGCCGCCACCCCGTCGAGGTAATCCGATGTGCCGTCCAGCGAGCCGACGTCCAGGAGGATCAGCTCAAACGGCCGGCGGCTCTGCCGCAACACGCTCGGAAGACACAACCGCGTGTACTCCAGTTGACCGGAGCATGGGATCACGATGGAGACCAGCCCGACCGGCCCCGGTGTGGCGCTGAGCGACGGACCAGGGGCGGGTGAAGGCTCACCGCGTCGGAGGGCACTGATCTCTGGGGTCACGGGTTGATTCGCCTCCTGTCGTGAGGACACTCGAGTTTCGCGCGGTCAGTGTCGACTCCGTCCGGGTTCGGCGGATAAAGCCTCCTGCGCCGGGGTACCAGGGTCCGGCTTCTTGATGGCGTCGACGGTCCGGACGAGGGCCGACTTCTGCTGATCGGGCCGGAGCTGTTCCGCGTGCGTGCTGATGCGATCCGCCATGCGCTGGTACTCCCGCTGGCTCCGCTGGGTCAGCAGACCCAGGACTTCGGATTGCTTCTGCAACAAACCCTCGCGAAAAGAGCCGGTCGCGTCAAGCGCCAGGGCCTCGGCGATCCTTCGCAAGGCGAGGTCGTAATCCCGGGTGCGAGCGTAGACGTAAGCCAGATTGAGGCGGGCCCGTGGGTCATCGGGATTGACTCGCAGTGCGCGGAGGTATGCGTGTTCGGCCTCGTTGAGGCGATCCAGGTAGAAAAGCGCGTCTCCCAGCACGTTCCACAAGTCGGACGAGCAGTTCGGGTTCAAGGCCAGGGCTGTCCTGGCCATCTCCAGGCCCGCCGCCGGGCTACGCAGGGGGTAAATCAAGAAATTCGCGACTTCGTGCAAGAGGACCCAGTTCGACGGCTGTCGATCCAGGGCTTGTTGATAGGCAGTCATGGCGGCCTCCAGCCGCCCCGCCTGGAGCAAGCCCCGAGCCTTCTGAGCCGGCTCCAGCAGACGCTCCAGGGCCGCAGAGCCGAAGCACTCCTGGAACCGCGCGATCGTGTCCGGACCTAGCCGGTCGCCGAGCAATCGCGCGTAGATGCTGGGTGTCTCGCCCTCCGGGGGTTCGAACCACCCGCTGCGGCAACCATCGGCGAAATAGGCCCTGAGCACGGGAAAGTTGATTCCGACGCCGGTCGCATGCGAGAACCGCTGGTGCTGGAAGTCATCACCGCCATCGACCTGGTTGTTCCCATAGTCGTTGATCAGGATGAAGCCCTGTTCGCGAAGCATTCCAAGCACCGCGCTCCAGGCACTGGATGGCCCCGTAATTGTGCAGGATTGGTCGGCCACCGGCGGCTCGAGCCAATGGTGCGGCGAAGTCGCCATGCGGCACGAGCGCCGGATCGACCGGATGGTAATCGTACTCCGAGGCCAGGAGACTGAAGACCTCCATGAGCTCCCGCTGGTCCGCGGGATCCGAAGAAGCCGCAAGCCAGGCAAGCCGCTCCACGCCCGCCGCGCTGTATTCCCCCAGGTCCACGCCGCGAGCCAGGCAGGTGCGCACGCAGAGTTGACGGAGCTCTCCATCGTCCCTCAGGACCATCGCCGGCAAGCAATCGAGGAGATAGTTGAGGAACACGGCTCGGAATGGCCGGCCCGCCTGATCGCCAAAGATGGGATCCTGGGCCAGGGTGCGCTCGGGGCAGAGTGCATCGACCACCCGCAGCAGGTAATGTCCGGCATGATCGGCGAAGATCCCGTGCCGGCCGGCATCGCAGCAACATCGCGGCTGAGAGGTCGCCGGCCACATAGACCAGGCGATCGTAGTAATCCCGGTCGTGACGCTCGCAGAGGCGGGCGAAGGCGTCCAGGAAGTATCGGGCGAACAGGCCGACGCCGATGCCCAGCTCGAGGACGAAAATGTCCGCCTCCAGGCCCCCGGCGGCGTCCGCGGCGACCAGGCTGGCGAAGAACACCTCCGCGGCGCGGGCGGAGAGGTTGCCGTCGTTATTGATCACGAACGGGACCGGAACCGAGTCGCTGATAAACGCCTTGTTGCCGCGCTCCCGGAAATAGCGCTGACCAAGCTGCCATTCGATGCTCTCCGGCAGCGGGCAGAAGTCCTGGATGATCGTACGTTCCACCTGGAGGCCGGCCAGGATTTGCACGGCCGAGGGGCCGCCGAGGTACGGAATCCGGCTCGATGACGACCGTCCGCCGAACAACCAATCCGTCACGGCAAGACCCGCCCTTTCGGAACTCATCATCAGCCATCCGCAGTTCGGTCTGGTTGGTCAATCACGCTCCAGCTTTCGGGGCCTGGCGCTTCCGCTCCGCCAGCTTTTTCCTCAGCTCGGCGATCGCGCGGTCCCGGACCTCCGGCTTGGGGTCGAAGTCGGGCTTCAATCCCAGGATGAGGGAGATGTAGCGATAGGCAAAATCGGCGCGGCGAAATCGGTAGCTGCGGCTGATGGTAGCCTCTTCACTCCCGGAAAGCGGGGCGGTCTGCAGGTTGTCCAGGATCCGCTCCAAGTGAGGGAGTCCGGAGGATCCCGCCTCGAGCAGGGCAACGGCTGCAAGGTCATCGTAAGATCCACCGGGATTCAGGTAGCCCCAGTCATTGAGATACTTCACATGGGCCAGCCCGTCGCACAGGATGGCGGACCTGGTGACCGGAGGTATCCTGTCAAAGACTTCGGGGCGCTCGGTTCGTAAGGCAAGCAGCAGCAGATAAGAGGAACGGTCAGCATGGGACCGGACGTATTCCTCCGCCGCCTGCCAGTCGCGCGGACCGAGTGGTGCCGCGCCGGTAAGGGGGGATTCCACCAGGGAATCTCCGTCCTTTGATCGCGCGATCCACGATTCGATCACGTCCGACCTCCCGCGTGATTGGCGCTCTCCACAGCCGAGCGCCAGCATAGTACCCAAACCGAGCAGGAGTCCAATCTGGGTCATCCGCCGAGTTGCGTAATCGGGCATCGAACGACCATACCGTCCGCCGAACACGGGAGACAGCCAGCACCGGTCTCCTCGTTCGACCGTGTTACCGACCATCGATTATCCCGGAAACACGAAGTTCGGGAAAGGTACCTGTTTCTCGGCCGCCTTTGTGGCGCCCGGGACATTGCTGTTCTTGACCGGTCCGGCGGCCTGGGCGTTCCAGGCCGCGACCGCAGCCGTCCAGTCGGCGCTGGGCTTGGAGTTGAACTTCCTGGGATGCGAGGTCAACTTCAGGTTCTTGTCAACGTCGAAACCCCAGGTCAAGCATCCGTATCCCTTGTTGACGTCCTTGCCGGTCTTGCAGATCGCACAGCTCTCAAACTCCCATTTGAAGCTACCCACATTCCAACTCGGTGTATCATGCAGGACGGCAGATTTCAACGGCTTCGGCGACGAGCCGGGGGTAATGTTCCCATTCGGTTTACCATTGTTCTGGTAGCCGTACCAGCCAAACATCATACCGCCCAGGCGATCGACTCGCCAGAAGTTCTTGGTTTCCCGGTTCTTCTGGGCAGGCGTCAGCGCCGGCGGCTTTCCGGCGGCGTCGAGCCTCCTCACGGTTTGCACGAATGCGATCTCGTCACAGCACACCTTCTTCGGATTTGGGTTGAAGGTGACAAACACATCGCTGTCGTAGCCTTTGCCCTTCTTGACGTCGCCGTTCGTGTTGACCTGCTTGATGTCCCAGTCTCCCCATTGGTTCCCCGGGAAATGCTCGTTCGGAGGCACGGGCTTGCCCGCCGCGACAGCGGGTCCGCCGAAGAGTGCGCCCACCCCCCCGCCGATTCCACCACCGATGGCGCCGCCGATTCCACCGCCGATCCCGCCACCGATCGCGCCGCCCGCAGGTCCAGCGCCTCCACCGATGGCGCCACCGATCCCGCCGCCGATGGCGCCACCGATCCCGCCGCCGATGGCCCCGCCGGGTCCGCCCGTGATCCCGCCGCCGATGGCACCACCGATCCCGCCGCCGACGGCCCCGCCGACCCCGCCGCCGATCGTCCCGCCGATGTTCTTGCCGATAGCCCCGCCGATGGCCCCGCCCACGGGACCGAACGCGCCACCGATCCGCTTGCCAATTGTCCCACCGATCCCGCCACCGATCGCGGAGCCGATCCCGCCACCGATGGCGCCGCCGATGGCCCCGCCGATCCCCCCTCCCAGTGCGGATCGGAGGCTGAACAAGTCACCCGAGGGGTCCGTGTAGTTCGTCGGCGAGTTGCCGACATATCGATAGAGATTGCTATCGCCAGCAGCGAATCCGATGTCGTCCTGGCTGGTCCACCGTCCCGTGGTCGCGTCGTAGTACCGCGACCGGTTGTACTGCAAATCGGTGAATCGGTCGAACTCGCGACCGGTGAACAGGTAGCGGTCGCCGGCCGAGGCGTTGCTCTCGTAGATGATGTTACCATAGCCGTCGTAATCGATCCGGTCGATCACTGTGCCGGTGTCGTCGGTCAGCACCCGCACCGAGCCCAGACGGTCGGTCAAGTACCACGCGGCAGTACCGCTGGCCGAAATCCGCGCCGCCACCGCGTCCGTGACATTGCCGAGGTACACCCGCCGCGTCACCAGGTTGTTGCTGCCGTCCAGGTCGGCCCACACGTTCTCGCCATCGTAGGCGAACCGCGTCTCTTCCGTCGGGATCGTGCTGCCGCTGGAATCCTCCTCCAGACGGTCGCCGAAGACGTCGTACTCGTAGGTGACGTCCACCAGCGTCGTGCTCCCCTGCGTCTCCACCGCCGAGGTCATCTGGTTCCGGTTGTTGTAGGTGTACGTCCAGGTGACGTCGGGAGTCGGGTTGTGAGAAGTTGCCACCTTCTCGATCAGGTTGCCGTCGGCGTCATAGGTATAATCCCAGTCCGTGTCGGAAAGGAGCTGGTTGTCATCGCCGACGACGTTGTTCCCGCCGATCCGGTTGCCGTTGGGGTCGTAACTGTAGTCGATCGTGGAGCTGGGCGTCTCCTCGCTGGTCAACTGGTGGTCGGCGTCGTACGAGTAGGTCGTGGTCGTGCCGAGATTGTCCTCGGTCAGGACAAGGTCGGCCCGGTCGTAGGTGTAGGTGAAGTTGGCGACGATCAAACCATTGCCGTTGATATCCTCCTCGTGCGTGATCTGGCCGTCGCCGTTGTAGGTATAGAACGTCGCGACCACCTCCTGAGTCTCGGCCAGGTCGCTGTATCGAGTCTCGCCGATCAGGTCGCCGCGGCCGTCGTAGGTCAAGGTGATCGCCAGGGGCGTCTGGCCCGTGCCGCCAAATTGCTCGTTGACCAGCTCGTTGTCGGCGTCGTAGACGTAGGTGGTCACCCCGCCCAGCGAGTCCTGGAGCAGTATGCGATTGCTGTCGGCGTCGTAGGTGTAGGTGAGCGACACGCCGAACGGCTCCTGGATGGTGGAGAGCCGGTCCAGCGCGTCGTAGGTCATCGTATAACCGCCGCTGAAGTCCTGGGCGGTCAGGATGTTGCCGTCGGCGTCGTAGGTGTAGGTCTGAATGTTGGTCACATTGCTGCTGGCGTCGTACCAGGTCTCGCCCACCAGGCGGCTATCGCCGTCGTAGGCGAACGTGGTGACGCGGCCGAGGGCATCGGTGGTCGAGATGAGGTTGTCCAGCGCGTCGTACACGTAGGTCGTGATGTTGTTCAGCGGATTGATGGTCTCGATCCGGCGATCGAGTGCGTCGTAGACGAAGGTCGTCCGATTGCCGTCGGGGTCGATCAGGCCGGTCTCGTTGCCCACGGCGTCGTAGAGGTAGGTCGTCACGGCCCCCAAGGCATCGATCGTCTCGACGTTGCGGTTCAGGGCGTCGTAGATGTACGAGGTCGTGTTACCCAGGGGATCGATGGTCGCGATCACGTTGTCATCCGCGTCGTAGACCGTCGTGGTGATCCCGCCGTCCGGCTGCTCGACGCTGACCTGACGGTTCAGGGCGTCGTATGTGTAGGTTGTGGCGAACCCGAGCGGGTCGATCGTCTCGATCACGTTGCTATCCGCGTCGTAGACGGTTGTCGAAGTGCGGCCAAGCGGATCGGTCACCGACACCTGCCGATTGAGGGCATCGTAGGCATACGTGGTGGCGTTGCCGCTCGCGTCGATCGTCTCGGTCACGTTCCCCACGGCATCGTAGATCGTGGTCGTGATCTCCTTCAGCGGGTCGATCGTCTCGATCCGCCGGTTCAAGGCGTCGTAGACGTAGGTCGTCGTGAAGCCGCGGGGATCGGTCGTGGCGATCACGTTGTCGTCGGCGTCGTAGGAGGTCGTCGTGGTCAGCCCGAGAGGATCGGTCACGGACACCTGGCGGTCGAGCGCGTCATAAGTGTACCTCGTCACCCCACCCAGGGCATTGATGGTCTCGATCACATCGTCCACGGCGTCGTAGACCGTCGTCGTGCTGCGCTGGACCGTCGTGCCCACCGCATCGGTCTCGCCCGTCTGACGGTTCAAGGCGTCATAGGAATACGTGGTGACGCGGCCGAGGGCGTCGATCGTCTCGGTCACGTTCCCCACCGCGTCGTACATCGTCGTGGTGGTTCGCTGGACCGACGTGCCCACCGCATCGGTCTCGCCCGTCGGGCGGTCCAGCGCATCGTACGAGTAGGTGGTGACGTTTCCGTTGGGATCGATCGTCTCGGTGATGTTGCCGACCGCATCGTACATCGTGGTCGTGCTGCGCTGCACCGGCGTGCCCACCGCATCGGTCTCGCCCGTCTGGCGGTTGAGCGCATCGTACGAGTAGGTGGTGACGTTCCCATTGGGATCGATCGTCTCGGTGATGTTGCCGACCGCATCGTACATCGTGGTCGTGCTGCGCTGCACCGGCGTGCCCACTGCATCGGTCTCGCCCGTCTGGCGGTTGAGCGCATCGTACGAGTAGGTGGTGACGTTCCCGTCGGCATCGATCGTCTCGGTGATGTTGCTGTCCGCATCGTACATGGTGGTCGTGCTGCGCTGCACCGGCGTGCCCACCGCGTCGGTCTCACCCGTCTGGCGGTCGAGGGCATCGTACGAGTAGGTCGTGACGCGGCCGAGGGCGTCGATCGTCTCGGTCACGTTGCCGACCGCATCATAGATCGTCGTGGTGGTGCGCTGCACGGGCGTGCCCACCGCGTCGGTCTCGCCCGTCTCGCGGTTGAGCGCATCGTACGAGTAAGTGGTAACGCGTCCGAGGGCGTCGATCGTCTCGATGACATTGCTGTCCGCATCATAGATCGTCGTGGTGGTGCGCTGCACGGGCGTGCCCACCGCGTCGGTCTCGCCCGTCTGGCGGTTGAGCGCATCGTACGAGTAGGTGGTGACGTTCCCGTCGGCATCAATCGTCTCGGTGATGTTGCCCACGGCGTCGTACATCGTCGTGGTGGTGCTCTGCACGGGCGTGCCCACGGCGTCGGTCTCCCCGACCTGACGGCCGCGCGAATCGTAGGCGAAGGTCGATACCCGGCCCAGGGGGTCGGTGCTGGTGATCAGCTCGCCATCCAGGTCGTAGGTATAGTGCGACACGCCGCCCAGGGCGTCGGTCTCGCTTACCAGCCGGCCCATCGAGTCATAGGCGTACGACGTCTCATTTCCATCCGGGTCGATCTTGCTGATCAGCCGGCCCAGGCTATCGTAGCTGAACGTCGTGGTCGCCTGCGCGGGCGTGCCGACCGCGTCGGTCTCCGACGTCAGCAGGCCGCGCTGATCGTAGGTATAATCCGTGATGTGGCCGAGCGGGTCGGTCTGGCTGATCACGTCGCCCTGTGGATTGTAAGTGTAGGTCGTCACCCCGCCCAGCGGGTTGACCTGCTCGACCAGTTCTCGCAGGCTGTCGTAGATGTACGTCGTCACCCGGCCCAGCGGTTCCTCGACCGTGGTCTGATTGCCGGCCGAGTCGTAGGTGTAGGTCGTCCGGTCGCCGAGCGCGTCGATCTGATCCGTCAGCTCGCGCTTGCTGTTGTACTGGTACGTCGTGGTATGGCCGAGCGGGTCTGTCGTGCTCTGGAGCAGCCCGTTGGACCAGTCTTCCGTCGTCACGCCGCCCAGCGCGTCGGTCGTGGAGATCAGGTCGCCCTCCGAATTGTAGGTGTAGGTCGTGATGCGACCGAGCTCATCCGTCTCCTGGGTGACCTGGTGGAAGGTCGGATCGTACTGGTAATGAACGGTCGTGCCGTCGGGGTTGGTGACCTGCGTCAACTCCCCATCGGCCGCGCCATATTGATACGTATAAGTCGTCACCCGGCCCAATGGGTCGGTGTAGACGGTGGGTTGCCCGGCGAAGTCGTATTGATACGTCTGGATGCCGCCGTCGGGAGTCTGGATCTTCGTGGACTGACCCAGGGAATCGAGCGTGTAGGTGTAAAGATAGCCCAGCGCGTCGGTCACGACGGCCACGTCCTGGCTGGCGTCAATGGCCGGGCTGGTCTGGAGGCCCTGGATCGACGAGGGGACGAGCCCCAGCGTGCTGCCCTGTCCCTGGTTGGCCTGGCTGAGCGCGCCCTGGGCGTCGTAGGTGTAGGTGGTGCTGCGCGTGCCCCAGGATTCGTTCGTGATCTGGCCGGCCGGGTCATAGGTGAATGTGTACAGGCTGCCACCGGGCATCGTCACGCCGGTCAGGTCGCCCCCGGAATGCCGGAGGGTCACGTCGCGGTTGCCTGGCATCTGGATCTGGGACACCTCGCCGCCCGAGTAGATGAACGTTGTGGTCCAGCCCCCGGGCTGGGTGATCGTGGTCAGGTCGCTCCCGCTGTAGGTGAACGTCTCGCTGGGGCCGTCGGGCAGCACGATGCTGGTGAGCTGGCCCTGGCTGTTGAAATTCCATTTCTCCTGCTGGGGATTCGCGTAGGTGAAGGTCCCGTTGCTGTTCTTGACCAGCGTGCCCTGATCCTCAGGTGGGCTGGTGAACGTGGTGCCGTTGCCGGCCTGGAAGTCCTCCGTGCCCCCGCCGCCAGCGACCCAGAGGTACCCACCGTTGCCATCGGAGACCAGTTGCGCCGTGCCGCCGACGCTCCAGCCCGGGCCGATCGGGTCGCTGGAGCCGTTGGCCACCACATCGGCGGTCCCGCTGACCGTACTCTCGACCACGTTGCCATTGGGCAAGGTCGCCTGGATCTCGACCGACCAGGGATAGGCGCCGGTGGTCGTCACCGGGTTGGCGACCTGGGTATTGAGTTGATAGACGTCGCCGGGGCTGTGCCCCGTGGTCTGGAAGATGACGGGCGCCTGAGGCGTGCCGTTCCAGGTGAGCGTGACCTGGATCTGGGTGGGGACCGGGCCGTTCGGGTCAGTCCTGTAGGTGGTGTCGATGATCGGCCGCGGCGAGGCCGTGTCGGAGTTATCCGTCAGGGAGAGGCCCATGCCCAGCGCCGCGCCGGTATCCAGTCCGCCACCGCAACAACAGGTGCTACAGGCCGGCGCCGGGTTCAGTGGGATCGTGGTCTGCTGGTTGCCGTCCAGCGGTCCGATCTGGCCGGTGGCAAACGGGTTGTACTGCGTCTTCGTCGGGTTGGTGGTGATCGACCCGCCGGTGGCCAGCCACGGGAGCTTGCCGACCTGGCCGACGGACGACTCGGTCCACCAGATCGAGTCGTTCCCTGGCCCCTCGGTGATCCCCTCAGGGCCAGAGCGATTCGTCGGCAGCGCGTATTGGGTGATGGTCCCGCCGGTCGTGATCCGGCCCAGGATGCTGGCCGTGTTCTCGGTGAACCAGAGGTTGCCATCGGAGCCGGCCACGATGTCGAACGGGCAGAGGCCCGACTGGCCGAGCGAGAACTCGGTGATCACGCCACTGGTGGTGATCCGGCCAATCTTGCTCGAGCCATTCTCGGTAAACCAGAGGTTGCCGTCGGGGCCGGCCGCGATGCCCCAGGGCATGGCGGATTTCGTGGGGACAGCGAACTCGGTGATCCCGCCAGCGGTCGTGACCCGGGCGATGCGGTCGCCGACCGTCTCGGTCACCCACAGGTTGCCATCGCTGCCGGTGGTGATCCGCACCGGACGGCTGCCCGCGCTCAGCGCATACGACGTGATCGTGCCGCCCGGCGTGATCTGGTCCACCTTGCTGGTGCCGTAGCCGACGAACCAGATATTGCCGTCGGGGCCTGAGGTGATCCCTTGGGGATTGGTCCCCGCGGGCAGGGCATACTCAGCCAGCACCGAGCCCTTGCCGGAGGTGGACAGGTGGCCGATCTCGGGAGTCGTCCCGTTCTCGGTGACCCAGAGCGTGCCGTCGGGGGCCGCGGTGATGCCGTAGGGCATCCCCGAGACCGGGACCGTCTTGACGATCGCGCCCGTCGAGGAGAAGGCGACGACCTCCTTGGCGGCGTACTCGGTGACCCAGAGGTTGCCGTCGGAGCCGGCGGCGGCCGACACCGGTTGAGCGGTCGAGGACGTCGCAGGGTATTCAGTGATGCCGGGGCCGGTCGAGAGCAGCCATCGACTCTCCAGGCGCAGGACCTGCGGGCGCACCTTGGGGCGATTGGGACGGGGACGGTCGGGCCGGGGACGGCCCCAGGGGGCGAGGGAGGACTTCCAGCTCATCGGAAACCTCGGCGGTTGGAGACGGGGCGTGGGTGGGAAGATCATCCGGCCACCCCCGCCGGATCAGGGTCACTTCCGGCGCTCGGACATCGGGAGGCCCGATCGGTTCTCAGCTCAACTCAGAGCTGTGCGGCCCGCGTGTACCGCCGCACGGCCAGCCCCATCGCGCCCAGAAACCCCGCCGCCCCGAGGACGAAGCTCGACGGCTCGGGGACCGATTGCAAGGCCACGATTCCGTAATCGTTGTACGGCGAACCGTCATTGGTCATGAAGGCGACATCGACGCACAGTTGATCCCCGGCCTGGACGTGGATCGTGGCCGAGTAGAGCTGGGACGCCGAGAAGACATCGCCGGATGTGTCGAAGAGCGGACTGACTCCCGTGCTGCTGGAAGGCTGGACATCGAGCCAGGCGAAGCCGGGGTCCCCTCCCGATGTCGGCAGCCCGGTCACTCCCGCCGACGTCCCAAAGCTTCCCATCCCTGTGTAGCCGGATGGGAGCGTGCCTCCCGGCTGGAACTGGACGATCTTGTTGCCATTGAGCGTGATATTGTCGGTCGCCAGTGCGTCGCCGCCCTGGCTACCGAAGACGTTGGCCACCTCCCAGACGAGCTGGAAGGCCCCCCCGGCCGTGAACGTGTAGCAGGTGGTGACCCAACCGGTCGTGCCTCCCGCGTTCTGATTGAACCCGGAGGGGCCGTAAGTCGTCCCATCCGGCAGCGGGCCGACCATGGTATTGCTCAGCCCGCCCGAGGCTGTCGACAGCATCACTCCACTCGAGATCGATGGGAGATTGGGGTTTTGCTGCGTGGGATCGTTGGGATAGCTCGAACCACCGCCCGGCACATTACCCGTATAATCCGTCGAAGCCGTGAACAGGACAATGGAGTCGGCGGCCGCGCCGCGCCCCGCCCCGAGCAGCAAGGAGAGAACGGTCGCGACCACAAACAGCCTACCTCGCACCCCGGTTTCTCGATTCTGCATGATTCGGAACAGCATTCGTGACCTCCGGCCTTGAGGTCGTCTGACGTCATGTAGACGACCGGCCTTGGCATCCGAGCAGGTTTGGTGATGTTGACCATCAAGTCTTGAGCATGCCGCTCATGGGACATCGGGACTGGGTGCAAGTCGATGATCAGGGGACGAACCCCAAGCCCGACCCTGCGCAACACGACCCAGATCGAGATCCGGTGCTGGGCTGATCCGCGATCGCCGCCGACTCATCGCGGCAACCTTGGCGTCCCGACTGCGGTTTCCTCAGCCTCGATGTCGAAACAGGCCGCGAGCAGTCCTTCACTGAAAGACCGCCATCAATCGTGCAACGACTCCTATCAGAAAGCAGAGATTGACAGCGTCGAGATAGGGGAAGAGTTTGTGATATCCTCGCAAGCCTTATGAGAGGTAATCGTTTCGAATGGCTAAGTCAATGATGTTGTTTTTTTTCATCGACGATGGGCACCAGCCGACGGCCAAGGCCCAATGATATAATTCGGGGTAGGCAGGGTGCCTGTTGCGTTCCCAGTCGGGATGAGCGAAACTATCCGCCGCTTCCCCGTCCCGCGAGCGAAGGCCCACGATGAGGATTCTGATCGTCTCTGACATCCATGCGAACTGGGCCGCACTCCAGGCGGTCGCCCAGCCGTTCGACGTCTGCCTCTGCCTGGGCGACCTGGTCGATTACGGGCCGGACCCTGCTCCCTGCGTCCGATGGGTGATGGCCAATGCGAATTATGCCATCCGGGGCAACCACGATCACGGTGTAGCCCAGGGTATCCCGGTGACGGGCGAAACAGGGTTCCGCTACTTGACAAAGGCTTCACGGCCGTCGATGTGGGAGGCCCTGGGACCGGACGAACGCCGATACCTCCTGCAATTGCCGGTCACGCTCCGGTTCACGCTCGGCGGGCAGGCGGTTCCTGCTGGTCCACGCCACCCCGCGCGACCCGCTCGACGAGTATCTGCTCAAGGACCCGAGCACCTGGGCCAAGCGTTTGCAGAACGTCGATGCGGACATCGTGTGCGTGGGCCATACCCACATGCAGTTCAAGCTCGAGATCAACAATGTCTTGGTGCTCAACCCGGGAAGTGTGGGACTTCCCCGCGATGGCGACCCCCGCGCCGCCTTCGCCATCATCGAGGATCACCGAATCGAGCTGCGGCGAGTCGCCTATCCGATCGAGGAGACCGTCGCCCGGGTCGAGACGATGCCTTGGCCCCGCCGTGCCAAGGAGCTCACGTCCTACGTGCTGCGACTCGGCCGGCTACCTATGGAGCTGGGGCCCGACGGATCGGGAACGACCGTCCTCGACGACGATCCGGATGCCGACCTCGAAGACAGCCGGATCGAATGAAGATTCAGGCGTGTCGGACGACCCTTGAATGGACTCGTCGCTCCCGCTGGTCCCGGCAAGAGCCAGGCTGACTCGCCCTCTTCGTATTCAGAAACCGCCGTCCAGCCACTCTCGGATCGAGGGTAGGTATTTCTCGGCGGAAGCGGTGTTCACCAGTACGACCCGATCCTTGGGACGGATCATTCCGCGGTCGGCCAGCTCGGGAAGTGCAGCGAGAGTCGCTGCCCCCTCCGGAGACCAGGCGAAGCGTCGATCGCGCCATTCGTCGCGGATCACGGCGCCGATGGCCTCATCGGAGATCGTCACGGCGCAGCCGCCGGACTCGCGAATGATTCTCAGGACATTGAGGTGTCCAACATTCTGTGCCACGTTCAGTCCCGTGGCGATCGTCCGGCCCGGGGGTAGAGGTTCGATATCGGCCGACCCGGATGCGAAGGCCCGAACGATCGGCGTGCTGGCGGCACTCTGCACGCAGATCATCCGGGGCCGATCGGGACCGACCAGCCCCAGCGCCTCCAGTTCGTCGAAGGCTTTGGCCATGCCGACGACCCCGGTCCCACCTCCGGTTGGGTAGACGATCACGTCGGGAAGTTGCCAACGATGCTCGTCGAGGCGCTCGCCGGCCGGTTCGGCCATCTCGAGCCCCAGCGTTTTCTTTCCCTCGGTGCGCCAACCCGGCTCCTGAAAGGTCGCGACGCTGAAATAGCCCTTCGGAAGGTATTCCGCGCGGATTCTCTTGCCGCAGTCGATGATCGTCCCCGCAACCAGTTCCAGCTTGACGCGGTCCGGGTGGAGCAGGGCCAGGGCGGCGACCTTTCCCAGCACGGGCAGGTCGGTGTCAGGCGACATCACCACCGCGGCCTCGATCTCCGCGGCGACGGCATATTCCGCGAGCGAATCACCGGCATTCCCCTGGGTTGGCACCGCCAGACGGGTCAGGCCCAGGGCTCGGGCCATGGAGACCGTCATCGTCATGCCTCGATCCTTAAACGACAGGGTGGGATTCCCTCCAAAGCCTGCGTAGTGTCTCCCTTCGTCCTTCACTTCGAGACGGCAGCCCAGGCGATCGGCCAGCGGATGAGCATAGGCCCGACTCGGCGTGCACCCCTCACCCAGGCTGACAATGTGCCTGCGGTCCTCCGGATCGTCAACATCCAGCGGCAACAATCCGCCGAAACGCCAGAGATCCCTGCGACCGGGCGACCACCAGCCATCCGGTCCGCGCTCCGCCTTCAGACGCTCCAGGTCCAGAATCATCTGGAGCGGCCGGCCGTCACGCTCGCACAGGTTCATGACTCGCTGTGCAGGATACTCTGCGCCACAGACCGAGCAGGCTAGATGGGAGACGTAACTCATTGCAGTGTCACCCTTAGAGGACACGATGGTCAGTCATACCCGGAACCGAATGGACCGAGTTTCGCAGTGATTGTCCCGGCGACCGAATAATGTCGCCGCTTGCCTCGTCTATCAAGACTCAGGTGTCAAATCTCCTTGATCCTGATGAGGGTGGTGAGCCTTTTTTCTTCGCCCCGATGACGTCCGACACTCCTTTCCATGAGAGTTTCACCGGTCGGGAGACCATTCAGGAGGATCGCATCAGAAGGCCGATGGTTGGGAGGCGATGTCGCAAACCGCGGCCCAGCTTGAAGGAGTCTCACGACAAACGGGCGTCCCGCCGCGTGATGGCACTCGTCGATGATGCCAGATCAATGCAATCTGCCTGAGATCCGGACGTGATGAACCGGGCCGATGTCGGCTTGCCGGGTCCCCTCTCAGAATTCGTCGATCGACAACCCGACGAAAACGACACGGAATTCTCGAAACCAATCTCCATTTCTCCTACATCAGCGATTCTCCCGTTCTTCAACCGACCCGGAAAGGTCAAATTCATGCGTCAGTCGAGTTCGACGGCTCTCCGCGCTCCTCGCGGCGAATGTGCTCATTACGCTTCTGACGTCGGTCGCAACAGCCGACGAGACCAGACAGAAGACTTCCAAGAAGAAAGCTGGTCCCGCTCCCGCTGTCACCGATCAGACCAAAGCGAACACCTCCAAACCCGACGACAGCATCCCGACACACAATCTCCTCGAGGCCATGAATCGCGGTCTCGTTGCCGTTCAGGGCGAGGGCATCGGGGACGGCCGAATCACGCTGTCCGTGACAAATCGCACGAATCGCGCCCTCCGCGTCGTTCTCCCTCCAGGAATCGTTGCCCAGACGGCCACCGGCCAGATGGGTGGCATGATGGGTGGCATGGGCGGTGGTATGGGCGGTGGTATGGGCGGTGGCATGGGCGGTGGTATGGGCGGTGGCATGGGTGGTGGTAGGGGCGGCATGGGCGGTGGCATGATGGGCGGTGGTATGGGCGGCATGGGTGGTCGCACAATGCCCCCGATGATGGGAATGATGACGCTCGCCAACATCATCATGTACTTTTGTGGGGATTTTGAAAGTTGGGATCGCCGATCCTTGATGATGGGTATGGGTGGCGGCGGTATGATGGGTGGCATGGGCGGTATGGGTGGTGGCATGGGCGGCATGGGCGGCGGAATGATGGGCGGCATGGGCGGCGGAATGCGTTCGGTGCCCCCCGCGGATCTGTCCTTCGCCGATTTGAAGCCCAAGCAGACGCGACACTTGCCCACGCGGATGGTGAGCTTGATGCCTCCCAGTGCCGAGGCCGGGATCGGCCTACCCGAGAAGGAAGAGTTGGTTCGAATTGTGGGCGACATCGCCAGGGTCAATAACGACCCCCGCGTCCAGAAGGCCCTCAGGCGGTTGGCGGTCGATAAGGTGCCCACGACCATCTCGCAACTGGTGATGTGGCGGGTCGCGGCCGGTCTGGAGTGGAACGTGATCGCCCGACTGTCCGAAAGCTGGGCCAACGCCTATGAACTGGCGCTCGCCCGCGATTTCGCCGAACACCTGGATGCTCTGGATCCTCGGACACTGGAGACAGGCTCCCTCGGGTTCCAGATCGTGGGGACGGATAAAGCCGGTGAGACGATGGCGCAGGATCTCACCAAGGCGCTGGAGGGCAAGACGGTGCTGGGCTTGCAGGCCGTCATCGGTGTCCCGACGCGACCGGAGGGGCCGTCGGTGGCCTGTCAGGTCCGGCTCGGTAGTGGCGTCGCACTGATCCAGGTGGCCGGAACCGACGCGTCGGGCCGGAACTGGGTCCCGTTCGGCAAGTTCACACTCCCCGTAGCCGGAGAACCGGGCAAGTTGGATATGGCCAAGTTCAGTGACGCCCTCGCCGAGGGGGTCCTCAATCGCATGGTCCGGGCCCAGTTGAGCAAAGGGTCGAGGGTCAAGGGGAAACTGACCTATCAACTCCGGATCGACAACGCGTCGCCGCTGATCCTCAGTGGGCTCTCCGTCCTGGGACCGGTGAGCCAGCCGGACGAGGAAGCAAAGGTCCTTCTGGACCTCAGCATTCCACCGCGGAAGAGCATGACGTTGCCGGCCAGCGAGGAGGCGGTCAAGTCGCTCGGCCTGAAGCAGGGGATTCGCGTGATGGCAGTTGACCTGAGCGGCCTTTGATCCCGGAAGTCCTCGAGGACCAATCACGATCCTCCCATCCGAGCTGCACCGAACCGGGCTCGAAATCGATTCCACCAAGAGACGCAGAGTTATCCTCTGCGTCTTTCTTCGTTTCACCGCGAATCAGAGCGGTCTACGAACAGGTTGCATGCATTGCACCATAAATTCGAATAATGACATATTTTATTGACGATATCACCGCCGATGAGTCGAGGGTTTGGTTGGCACACCTGTTCTTCCACCTGTTTACAGGTGCACGGCTCTGGAGCACTTCAGGCTCGGGTTGCGCACGCGCCACACGAGTGCCGGTGATCCGAGCGGAGCAGGGCATCATCATTCCGGAGCGTGCAGGTCGGTCATGGGGCCGACCGTTACGATGGTCATCGGCCAGAGCGGCCAGTCCGTCATGATGCGGCGTAGGTCGTCCAGGGTCACGCGACTGAATGCCTCGAGATCCTGTTCCACCGAGATATAAGTGTGGTAGGAAATCCAGTGATACCCCAGTGAGACTAGCCGCCCCATCGGCCGCTCGCTACGGAGAACCGATCGAGCGAGCACCTTGTTTTTCGCCTGGGTCAGCTCGTTTTCGGTCGGACCCTCGCGCATCAAGGTGGTATAGACCTGTTCGATCCGGCCCAGGTTCGCCTGAGTCGACTCGGGCTCGCAGCTCAGGAACGTGAAGAAGGCACCGGCCTGCTCATAATTCTGATAGGACAGCTCGGCGCCATCGGCAAAGCCGGGATCGATCAGGGTAAAGTAGAGGCGGGAGCCGGTGTGGTCGCCGAGGATGGTGGCCAGCAGATGGGCCGCATAGCGGTCCGGGCTCTCCAGGGGGGGGCCGTCGCTGACGCCGACGACGGTCTGTTGCAGATCCTCGGCGCGGAGAATGGTCCGAAACGCGCCGGTGCCACGCGGCGGGGTCGCCTGCCGGCTGGCCGGACCGCCCTGCCATGCCTCACAATGCGTCCGCGCCAACTCCAGCAGCGGTGCCCACTCCGCCTTGCCGGCAAAGGCCAGCACGATATTCGCCGGACTGTATCGCCCCACGAAGTACTCGCGCATCTGTTCGGCCGTCATCGCGGTGATCGAATCGACGGATCCGAGGATGCTATTACCCAGTGGATGACGGCCGAAGTGCGCCGTCTTGGCTGCCTCGTAGGCCACCGAAAGCGGGTTGTCCAGGTACATCCGGATCTCTTCGATGATTACCTGCTTCTCGGTCTCGAAGTCGTCGTCCCGGAGCGTCGGCCGGAGGATGTCGGCGAGCACTTCGAAGGATTGAGGGAGGTATTCCGGCAGGCAGGTGACGTGGTAGAAGGTCTCCTCTTCGGAGGTCTGTGCATTATGGTGGGCACCGACGCGATCGAAATCGCGATTGACCGCCAGAGCATCGCGGCGCGGCGTCCCCTTGAAGGTCATATGCTCGAGGAAATGCGAGACTCCTGCCAGCTCGCTCGACTCGTCCCGGCTGCCCGTCTTGACGAAGAAACCCGCGGCTACCGAATGTGCGCGTTCGTTCAACTCGGCGATAATCTGCAGGCCGTTTTCGAAGGTCGTTTGATGGAATCGCATGATGTTCGCTCCGCAAGAACTCGTATTCCGTACGCCGTGGAGAGTCGGCCGTTTCCTGATGTCTGAGATTCGAGGCGGTGTTCGGGCTTGCTCAGTCCGGGAGGCTCAAGGGGCTGGATCCGAGGGTCAGGATCGTCATGTCACTCAGCCGGGCCAGTCCGGCCGCGTAGGCGGAGACCCCCTCGGGCGTCAGCGCGTCAAGGGCGTTGGAGATCTCCCCCAGCGAGCGGACCCTGCCCAGGAAGAACCAGTCGGATGCGAGGGCAGACGAGCGCCGCATACTCGACTCTTGCGCCATGATCAGGGAGCTCTTGAGTCCCGCTCGCATGGTCTCCAGCTCTTCGGCGCGACCCCCTCGCGGGCGAGCCGCGCCAACTCGGCGAGCATGACATCGAGGGTTTGCTGAGCCCGGTCGGGAGAAGTGCCGGCGTGGCAGACGACCGCGGCCCGATCGCGCTGACCTTCATAACTGGCGTAGACCGAGTAGCAGAGCCCCCGCCTCTCGCGGACTTCGGTAAACAACCGGGACGAAGAATAACCGCCCAGGATCGCTTCGGCGGCACGTGCGCAATAATAGTCGGGGCTGTCGACGGTCGCCGCGGGATGGGCCATCGCGATCTGGATCTGCTGCGTCTCGCGCAGCAGATGGTCGCGGCGCGGGCCGGTCGGCCGCTCGTGAATCCGAGGCTCGTCGCGTGGCTTCCAGTCGCCGAAGAGCCGGCCCACCTCGTCGCGGAGTCGCGGCCAGTCGATCGCGCCGGCCACTCCAAGAATCGCGCCGTTGGGCCGATACGTCGCCACATGGAACCGTCGGATCTCGTCCGGCGTCAGGGCCGCGACCCCCTCCGGAGTCCCCGGCGAGGGACGACCCATCGGGTCGGGGAAATGTCGGCGACGCAGCTCGTGGATGACCTTCGAGCTCGGATCATCTTCGAGGCTCCGTAGACTCTGAAGGCAAAGGGCACGGATCGGTTCGACCACGTCGTCAGCAAGGCGAGGGCGGAGCACCACGTCTGCGAAGATCTCGAGCGCCGGCTCCAGGTTGCGACCCAGCGTCGCCGCCGCCAGCGAGGTGTGATACGTCTGGGCTCCCTCGGCATGGCTGACTCCCAGATTATCCAGCGCCGTGAGCAGCTCCCGGCTATCGCGCGTGCCGGCTCCCCGCGTGATCCAGTCCGCGGCCATTGTTGCCGCACCGCCACCTAGCTCCAGTCCTTCGGCCCCCTCATACGCCACCCCCGCCGGAACGAGCAGCGTGAACGACGCCGACTGAACGCCCGGCATCGTCTCGGCGAGGAGCACGAGCCCATTCGAGTAGATGTATTCCTCAATCGCGGATGGATTCGGGTCAGACACGAGCACCTCGAGCTTGGGAAATCGGCTGCTACCGTCTGCGTACGAAGACTCAACCGTATCGATTCCTCAGGGGGGGCCGCAACCTCTTTCGCGCGCAGGCTCGCGCGCGCCCCATTCCAATCCCATGACCAATGACCAATCACTCATGACGAATTCAGTTGTCGACCGCCTTGTAAAGTGTCTTGGCCCTTCGGAATCCGACGTCGCGATAGAGTTGGACGGCGGCGGCGTTCTCGGCGGTGACTTCGAGGTAGGCACGATGAAGGCCGGCCTGGCAGAACCCGCCGAGTGCGCGGCGGACCAACGCGCGGCCCAGTCCGAGTCCTCGGTACGAGGGGATCACGCCCACGTTCTGGATCGCGCCGATGGGGCCATGGTCCTTCACCCCCTGGACGGTTCCGACATAGCCCTCCGGACTGGCGATCAGCCAGGTAGCACCCGGCAGGAAGCCGGGCTTGCGACGGATCTCGTTCATCAGTCGTCGGCAACCGTTGCGATCTCCCAGGCTGGGAAAGACATAGGCATCGATCTCACCGAGGAAGCTCCGATACTTCACTTCGGCGTGCAGGTCGAGGAGGGCCTCCTCCCAGGGCACCCAGACGAACGATTCCGGCAGTACGCTACCCGTGATCGCCCGATCCAAGTCGATCTCCATGCGGAATCGTTTGTAATACGTGATGGCCATCGCTAGGTTTCGGCCCGCACGTGCCGTCCGACTCGCCGCGAGTGCTCCCGGTTGTCGTAAGGGATTATAAGGCGTCCCTCTAAACACGGTCAATCACCGCGATGGAGATGGCCGAGTTCGGCCGGTTCGAGAGGGGAAGAGATCTCCTCCGACAAGTTTCCGAGATCTCGCCAGCATGCGCAGTCGCGTCGAGCTACAATCGATGTCCACGTCGATCAAGCCAATCCGACGGAGGAACGTGAGCCAGAGAGACAGGGCATCGTCAATGACCGCCATCCGTCTCGCGATACTTCTGGGCGCACTCGGAACACCTGCGGTATTCGCGCCAATCCTGGTCCGAGCGCGGAACGGGATTCCCCGTCCGGTCTGTCGGCTCCTGGCGGTCATCGTCTGCGTCGTTCCCCTGTTCGCATCGTGGACTCTCATCGGAATCGCGCGGCCCCTGATCGTGATCTTGGTCACGATCCTGGGTGGGATCGCGATGATCAAGGCCATCGACTGGTTGTGCGAACCGCGCCAGGAGAACGATCTCGTGCGGGTATGGCTGGCCCTCACATTCTGGCCGACGCTCGAGATCGAAGAGGTCGCGGTGCCGATCCAGGGGATGCGCCTGCGCATCACACTGGCCCTGCGGCGACTGACGACGGGAGCGGTTCGCGTGGTGTCGGGCCTGGCATTGACCGCCGCGGGGCAATCGCTCGACATGCCCCAATACGGTTTCTGGCTGGACGGAGCCTTCAAGGCCCTGGAAATCTACTTGCTGGGCGGCGGGGCCAACGATTTCCTCGTTGCGACTCTGAATCTGGCCGGATACCGCGCATCAGACCCCTTCCGATATCCCATCCTGGCCCATTCGGTGCTCGACTTCTGGAGCCGCTACAACGTGTGGATCCATCGATGGCTCAAGAAGCACATCTTTGTTCCGATTGGACGGCGAAGGCGTTCAACCGGTGCTCGGAATCCTCGCAGTATTCGCCGTCAGCGGAGTGCTGCACGAGTACATGATCCTGCCGGTCGCCCCCGACCTGCTCGGCTGGCAATCCACGTTCTTCGGCCTGCACGGGTTGGGTGCGATCGGAGGTGAGTGGCTGGGTCGCAGGTATCGACGGATCGTCGGCCAACGGGCACCACGCCCTCTGGCGATCGCGGCCACGCTCAGCTTCGTGTTGGCGACCGCGCCGATCTTCGTTCATTGCCTGGACCGAGTGGGTGACTTGCATCGTGACCTCGGCGCGTGGGTCCTGAGAGTGGTCCGGCATGATTCTGCCGGCCTCCTGGGTCACGTCAAGCTCATCAGGAGCTACACTTGGTCGTCGGGAACCAATCGTTCGTTCGAGGGCTCCAAGTCCTTCAGCGACGGGCTCTGGGGCAGCGGGGTGGATGGAGTGCCGTCGCGGGCGGGTCGGGCGATCAGCATGGGCACCTCCAGGCGATGGCGGACACGGTTGACGGTCTGACCCAGCAGCAAGTCCCGGACCATGCCATGACCGTGCGAACCGACGACGAGTAAATCGACCGGGTCGCGGCGCAGATGGGCGACCAGCTCGCCGGCCGGGTCGGGGCCGTAGAGTAAAACCGAGCGAGCCGAATAGCCTCGAGCTCGCAGGGCGTCTACAAGATCGGACAGATAGCGCTCGTCGGCCGCGGTCTCGCGGTCGGCGGTCTCCGGACCCAGAACACGGGTCATCGCCGTGTCCACGACGTGGAGCAGGAGCAGCTCGGCCGGAGAACTTTGGCTCTGGGCCAGCCCCAAAGCGCGGTTGAGGATCTCGGCATCGGCCTGGTTATGTTCCAGCGCCACGCCGATCCGGGACAATGTACGGGGGCGGAGCGCGGCCATCCAGTCGAGTTTCACGGCGGGCTGAGGGAGCCAGGCGGGCGATGGCCGCACGATCGGCTTGATCGTGACCCAGAGAAGCAAAGCGCCCACCGCGCCCGTCAGGCCATACAGGCCCCCGGCGACCAGCCAGCTCAACGGGATCGGACCGAATCGCCTCGACGATTCGGCCGCCAGCTCGACCCACTCGCCGACCTGATCCAGCACGAGCTTGCCGTTGAGGGCGACGATGATTGTCGCCGTTGTCCAGGCGAGGACCTGGCCCCACGCCGGTGTGGCGAAGACCCCCATGTTCCGCCGGTTCGAGGTGAAGTGAATCAGGGGGATCACGGCGAATGAAAGCTGCAAGCTGAGGATGACCTGGCTCAGGATGATCAAACCTTGCGTGGTTTGCCCGCCCGGCGTGTAACCGACGATTTCGGTGACCGCCGCAGCGACCCCATGCTTCTCACTCTCAGTGAGTTCATGAGGAGGCCACAAAGTCTCAAGCTGCTTTCTGAGATCTTCGATCGGGCGCACAGGCCCCGTCAGCCGTGTCGTATCCGTGTCCACGACGACCTTGCCACCACTGTCGAAGATGCGGACGTGCAGCACCTGCTCCACGTCGGCCACGACGATCAGGTTCTTGGCCTCTGTTGGGATGCCGCTGACGTTGTCCACCGCGGACATCAACCGAAGGTCGGGCGCCTCGCCGGTCATCGAGATCACCAGGACAGCCGGGATGAGAGCCAGCAACCGAGTGATCAGACGCCGGAGCCAGGGGGCCATTCGCAAGTGCAGGTAGCCCTCCATCACGATCTGGCCGGCCAGCGTGCCGGTCAGCGTCGAGCTCTGGCCGGCGCACAGCAGGGCGACTCCAAACAGGATCGGTGCGACCGGTCCCAGAAAGAGCGGGAGCAGTTCGTGTGCATCCTCGATGCTGGCGACCTCCCGGACGTTGTGAAATACCGCGGCGCTGACAATGAGAATCGCCGCGTTGACGAAGAAAGCCGCGTTCAGGGCGATTGCCGAGTCAATCAAATAGTAGCGGCAAGCGATCGCCTTGCTCCGCCGGTCCGACCCGATTCGTCGCGTCTGGACCAGAGCCGAGTGCAAGTAGAGGTTATGCGGCATCACCGTGGCGCCGAGGATTCCGATCGCCACGTATAAAGCCCCCGGCGGCAGGCTCGGCCGGAGTCCCGAGACAATGCCGCCAAGATCGGGCTTGGCCATGAAGATCTGGACCAGGAAACACAGACCGATCGTCGCCACCAGGGCCAGGATCACGGCCTCCACCTGGCGCATGCCCCAACGTTGCAGGTAGAGCAGCAGAAACGTGTCGAATGCGGTGACGAGGCATCCCCAGAGCAACGGCAAGCCGAAGAGCAACTTCAGTGCGATGATCGTCCCCAGGATTTCAGCCAGATCGGTCGCCGCGATTGCGACCTCGGCGAGGACCCAGAGGATCGCGTTGATCCCCGGCGAATACTCGGCGCGGCACGCCTGGGCCAGGTCGTGGCCGGTCACGACCCCCAGCCGGGCGGCCAGGGTCTGCAACAGCACGGCCATCAGGTTGGACATCAGCAGGACCCAGATCAGCGCATAGCCGAATTGCGCACCGCCCGCCAGGTCCGTGGCCCAGTTCCCCGGGTCCATGTAACCGACACTCACCAGATACGCCGGCCCCAGGAACGCCAGGAATTGCCGGAACCGCCCCGATGTTCCCCGCGCCGACGGCACTGCAACCGAACCGTGGACCTCCTCCAGTGAACGCCGCTCCGGAGAGATCTCCTCAACCATCGCCATGTTTAGCCTCACCATCCCAACCCGCCACCCTTTGACCGCGATCTGGCACAATCTCCCCGAGGAACCATCCCCTTATAACCAATCTTTCGGCTTACTCCAAGACCTTCTTCCGTGTTGGAAAAAGATTTTTTGGGAAACCCAAAAACATGAGGCTCGCCGGAAAGCGTCTGGGGAGACGGTTGGTGAGGTCTGCTTGCAGGACAGCGGAGGTATAATGTTGGATGTGGACGAGGGAAGGGATCGGGCGGGAATTCGTTGAGAGGAATAATCATGCGCCGCTACTCAGTCATGGTGAACTGGCCTGCATTCGTGCTGGCTGTCGTGATCGGCCTGGCGATTTGCGGACGAGAGGTACGTGCTCAGGGCCCTGCGGGAGCCAGCTACATGAGCTCGTACCGGGTGAGCAATTACTTCATTGCCCCTGGCTGGTATGGGACGAGTTACGGCTTCGCCAGCTACGGCATGCCCCAAACGTTCTCCGTGTTCTCGGCATACCCCGGTCCTTCCTACGGCTCAAACTTCCCGCCGTACGGACTGCTGCCGGGACGCTACGGGGTCGGCCTCTGGCGTCCGGGGTATGTCGCGCCCGGATACGTGTATGGAGCATCGTACTACCCATCGTCGGGGTTCGCCTATCGGACCTTTCCGCTACAATATGGGGCGCCTTCGGGCGCGCTCACTTCGCCTGCGCCGCCGATGGGTGTCTACGCGCCGGCACTGGGCCCATCGCCCTATTCCGGGCGGTGAGTGATATTCGGACTGGTCCCCTCGCGGGGTCAAATTTGATTGGACGAGTCCCGGCCGAGACCTGCGTCACCCGACGTTTTCCTTCGCGACTGGGTTCTCGCGTTCGAGAACGTCGAGTGATTGACCCGATCGAGCCATCGCTCTAAATTGATTGAACGCGATCCTGCTGAAGCCGGATCGGTCGCCGGATGGAGCTGGTTCCTTCAACACCCGATCGCAGGACCTCAACCCATGACCTTCCCGCCCCTGGCCCGCGTCCGCCAATCGATCCCACAACCGAAGGTGGAGGACGTGCCGGGAACTGTCCGACGGCTGATCCAGTCGAGCCGGCTGCGCGAGCGCGTCAAGCCCGGCGGAACGATCGCCGTCGGGATTGGCAGCCGGGGGATTCATGGGATCGACGTCGTGGCCAGGGCCATCGTCAAAACGCTTCAGGAGCTGCGCGTATCAGCCATTTGTCGTGGCGGCGATGGGGAGTCACGGCGGAGCAACCGCCGAGGGCCAGCGGGAGCTGCTGGCCGGCTACGGCGTGACGACCGAATCGATGGGCGTCCCCGTCAAAACCGACATGAATACCGTGGTCGTGGGTACCAACTCGGTGGGGCTGCCGATCTATTTCGACCAGAATGCCCATGAGGCTGACGGGATCGTGCTGGCCAACCGCGTCAAGCCGCACACCGACTTCCGCGGCATTCACGAGTCGGGCGTGTTGAAGATGCTGGTCATCGGTATGGGGAAGCGGGAAGGGGCCAGCCAGGTCCACAAGTTGGGCCTTCGGGGCGTGCACGAAGTGCTCCCCTCCGTTGGCCGGTTCCTGGTCGAGCACACGCGATTCGCCCTCGGGCTGGCCATCATCGAAAACGCCGAGGATGTGCCGGCGGAGATTGTCGCCGTCGAGCCCGAGTCGATCTTCGATGTCGAGCCAAAACTGCTCGAGCGAGCCCGCGGGCTGATGGGCCGCCTGCCTTTCGACCAGATCGACGTCCTGGTCGTTGGCGAACTGGGCAAAAACTACTCAGGCGCTGGCATGGACCCCAATGTCATTGGCCGGCTGATGATCGAGACTCAGCCCGACCTCGACCGCCCCAAGGTGACGCGCCTGGTCGTCCTCGACGTATCCGATGAGAGCCATGGAAACATCGTCGGCATCGGCTTCGCTGATCTGACCACCGAGCGCCTGGTTGCCAAGATGGATCCCGTGCCCTTCCAGATCAATACACTGACGTCCTGTTTCCTGGAACGTGCCCGGATTCCGATCACCCTGCCCACCGATCACGATGTACTCCAGGCCGCGCTCGAGACTTGCTGGCGCGTTCAACCCGTCCGAAGCACGCATGGTCGTTATTCCCAACACGCTCGAGTTGAACACACTCTGGGTCTCGCCGCGGTTCGATGATGAGGTCCGCGCTCATCCTCACCTGGCACGGGAGACCGAGTTCCTGCCCATGCCGATGGGAAATGACGGGTCGCTGGATCTCGTTCGATTATTCCCCAGTAGCGTCCGTGGCCGGCGCTCAGAGCGTGGGAAACCGGACTCTCATCATCGGAGTTGATCGTGGACCCGCGATCAGTTGGCCTTGGGGTTGAGCCCGGTCGAGCCGGGCAGGGGGGGTAACGAGGCAGTCGCCCTTCGCGTCGACGGCACGGCCTTGCTGGCCGCCTGGCGGACCACGACCGACTGATCGGAACGTGCCATTTCGGCCAGTCGCTTTCGGACCGCGGGGGATTCGAGTGCTGAGAGCGCCTCGATCGCGCTCATACGCACCATCTCCTCCGGGTCACGGGAGAGCTGGATCAGCCAGACAGCCGGATCGATGTCGCTGCGGTCCTTGAGAAAGGGAATGACGGAGATCCGCTGCTGGGGCTTCGGGCTGAAGATCAGCCCGCCGAGACTGATTTGCTCCTGAGTCAGGCCCCGAGTCTTGAGGATGATCGTCGCCGCCTCACGGTTCGAAGCATCCTCGTCATGGAGGCGTTTGAGGAGCATGTCGTCGGTCAACAAGAGGGTGCGTCGAGCGAACGAGAGCATGGTTTGTTTCCGGACGTCGGAGCTCGCGTTCTCCAGGTAGGCGATGGCCGGTGCAGCAGCGTGGTCGATCGGCAGCGAGCCCAGACACGAGACGGCGGCGACGAGGGTGCGTGCATCGCGGTGGCCCAGAGCCCGCACAACCGGCGGATACAGACCATCCTTCCAATTGGCCAGCCCATTCTCCTCGGCCGGCGTGAGCGATCGGCCCGGAAGCCAGCCCCAGATCTTGGCGATCTCGACCAGGGCCGCGGATCGGACGTCGGGATTCGAGTCCGCCAGACCAGCCGTGAACAGGTCGTGGAGCGGTCGAAGGGCCTCATCCCAGTGCGCGGGGGCCGGCTCGACGGCAAATTGATCCAGGATCCGGAAGGCAACCGACTCCGAGATCGCACGAGCCGGTCCATTGAAGGTCACGAAGCCCGCTCGTAAGCCCGAGAGGGCCTCGACCCACTCCTTGGCCTGCTCCTCGTTCAAGGCCACACGCGGTGAGTCCGTTGGTGTCGCCAGCCGCTGCTGGATCAGAACCAGCGCCTTGGGATTCGCGACCCGCAAGGCTCGACTCAGCTCGGCCAAGGGGCTCGTCTCATCAACGGACATTTGACCGGAGTTGATCGAGCGCAAACTGCGATCGGTCCCGAAGAACTTGAAGGTGACCCCCAGGATCGTAGCCGTCAGAACCACGGCCAGCCCCACGATGCCCGCGACCCTCCCGCTCACTCGACGACGCTCCGGCATGTCTGCCTCCATGCATTATTGCAATATGTCTCCGATCTCCCGCCGACCAGAGACTCCACTGGCTCCCGATTCGGATCGTTGAGAAGATCGACGGGGCTGCGTGAACCTAACGATCCGGAACGCCAGGGCGACTGGCCAAGTCGTCATCCGCTAGAGAGAGCAGCGCGACTTTCCATCGGAGCGGTGATGATAATCGGAAACTCGAACGGGACAAGACCATTTCGCCTTCAGAATCTCGGTCCTATTGTCCGATCAGGATCGGATCGAGCGCCACGCACCGTTCACTTTTCGGATGATATCAGTGGATTTTTTTCGGTATTGAGGTAAAATCAGCGAACCGAATCGATCGATGACTCGGGTTTTCGCGTCGTAAGACCCTCGCTCTTCGTCCACCGGCGGAACCCAGGGGGCCCGAATGCAGATCGTCCTGAATTGTCCGGGGTGCAAGAAACGGTTCGAGGTGGATGGGTCTCTGGCGGGGAAGCGCACCCGTTGCCGAGGCTGCGGCGAGGTTTTCCGGATACCCGTCCCGACGGGGCGGCTTGATTGAGCCGGACAACTCCGCGGTAGCGGCGCCGACCCGGTCCGCATCGCAGATGCCCGCGACGTCCGCGCCACAGCCAATGACCTGGCAGCCCATGCCGTCTCCTGCGGCACCGGCGAAGCAGCCATCATGGGAATCTTCACCCCTGGCGGACTTGCTCGATGGCGAGCCCGCTGATCCCCTCCCGCGGCGACCTCCGGCTCTGCCCGCAGTCCAGGCGGCTCCTTCGTCCAAACGCTCGAAAGGCCTGGAAGACGGCGCGACCGTGCAGCCCCGACGGAACGCCGCACCCGCCCCATCGGCTGACGACGACGATCTCCCACCTCCGCCCCGGATGCGTTATCAGCCGGAGCGCCGTCGCGGATCATCCACCGACCCGGTCGGGACGTCTGACATGGGCGTCACGGCCCTGTTGTGGTTCGTCTTTCTGGACGTGCTGGTGACGGTGATCATGAACGCCTACTTCGCCTTCGGCTCGCCCTCCCCGGGGCTGAAGAACCGGATCCTTCTCTATACCCAGGTGAGCGCGTGCCTGGCCGCGGGTTCTCTTGCGTTGTGGGGGACCATCTGGCTGCTTTGCATCGCATTCGGGGAAGACATCAGTAAGGGCATCATGTGCCTTTGCGTGCCGTTCTACGCCCTTTGCTACGCCATCAACCGTTGGGACGAACGCCGAGGGCCTTTCGGACTGACGCTGGCTCCGCTGGCTTGGATTCTCGTGACACTGGGTATCGGTGGGGTAACGGCGTTTCTTCAGGGTATGGCCCACGGCATCGAACGGGCGTCGCAACAGGCCGACGCGGCGCCGGATCCGGGTGGAAATCCGGAGATGCCGGCCGCTCCTGCCAACGCTGCTGGGCCAAAGCCACCGGGAGCCTGGCCGGGCGCGGGGCCCAAAGCGCTGAAGGCCGATGCCGACGCAGTCCGTCGCGCAGAGCCGATGATCCGCCAAGGGGTCGAGATGATCAAACAGATCTCGAGCGTGCTCGCGTCGGTTCACGATGGCCGCTCCGCTAATAATGCGGCCCGGTCACTGCGGTTCACGACCATGTTCGGCCGGATGCACGTCCGGCGTGGTGGGGATGTCAACGTGGGCCCGAACGAGGTGGTGGCCTTGAAGCATCGGCTCGGCCAAGAGGTCCTCGCGGCCCTGAGAGACCTCAAGAATCAGATCGCACGGATTCAAACGATTCCGGGCCTGCAAGGCTTTGTCAAACCCGACGCGAGTTCCCGGCTGGACAGCCTCATAGCGGATTGGACGATCAAGCCGGGCGAGGAGACCATGCCGGAGCTGGTTGAGCCGCCGCCGGGAACGAATCGGGGATTCCCTCCGGGCATGCCCGGCCGGTTCCCCATGGGCCCGCCTCCGGGCTTTCCGCCGCCACCACCCTCTTTCGGTTCGGGGGATATCGTCGAACACTTGCAACAAGACTATGACGCCGTTCGCCAGCGATACGGCGATCGGACCGTGGCGATCCTCGTTTCGGGCCTCTCCACGAGGGGAGGTCCCCCCACCGCGGACGTCGCGGAGGCGCTCGCCCGGCGAATCAAGGAACTGGCGCCTGAGATCGAGCAATCGCGAAGCGCGACCATCGGCGATCGGTGGGCGACGGCTGTGGCGCCGGTCAATGACTCGCAGGGGCTGGCCATCCGCATCGATTTCGGCACGGTCAAGGTCGTAGGTTCCCGGATCGAAGTACAGCTCGACTCCCGATGGGCCGCCAAGGTCCCGCGGCGGGCGATCGCGGCAAGCGATCCAAAACCTCGTCCGCGCCGGGACGACGCGGAACCCGAAATCCCCCCCGGGGCCGACGCCATCACCCGATCGCTCATCCAGTTGAAGTCCTCGAACACTCAGAAGAAGAAGGAGGCGATCGAGCGGCTCGAGCGATCGACGCCCGACGGCCGTGTCGATCAGGTCGTCCAGGCGCTGATTCCTCTGCTCGAAGATGACGATGGGTTCCTGGTCACGACCGTGGAGAAGACGCTGGCCGTTTGGAGATCGCCTGACGCTGTGGCCCCGCTCATCGCCCGCACTCGCGACAACCGCCATTTCGTCCGGAGCGAAGCGATCAAGGCGCTGGGGAAGTATCAGGAGCTCCGAGCCGCCGAAGCCATCGTCGAGGTCCTCAAGGAGGATGGCTTCGCGGCCGAGGCGGCTCTCAAGGAGATGGGAGTCGTCGCTGAACCGGCCGTGATCCCTCTCTTGCGGAATGGGGACCCCGATCTTCGTCGGAAAGCGTGCGACATCCTGGGGCAGATTGGCGGCCAGGAGACGCTCCAGGTGATGCAGAGTCTTCCCGCTGACCCGGATTTCGGGGTCCGCGCGGCCGCGAAGCGGTCCTGGAACGCCATTGTCGCCCGGGTCGGACCACCGCCCAAACCCGCACGAGGTGACCGGACCGGTTCCGGGAAGAGCGGGAGAAACTGAGCGCAACCATCCCGAGCGCAAGGCACACTCTGAACCTTCACACGCCGCGGCAACTGGCCCCGGCTTACTCATGGCCTGGAGCAGTGAGCGGGTGTACGAGAAGCCTGTTGTAGGGGGTCGAACGCGCAAGGGGTGAGGCCCACCGAACACCGCGGCTTTGGTGGGCCTCGCCGCGAGGAATCGCGGCTCGACCCACCCTACACGCTTCTCGTACACCTCTGGTGACTCGTCAAGGACTCGACTCGATCCGCCCCAGCGCTGCGCGGGCGACGTCGGCGGCGATCGAACCCGGCGAGCCGTGCGCGCGTGCCCATCGCAAGTGGGCCAGCGCCGCGGCCCGGTCTCCCGCCTGGAGCCGGTCGAGGCCGAGGAAGGCATGAGCCTCAGTCTGAAGTCTGTCCCCGTCCGCGGCTCGGAGCAGGGCAGCCTCGTCGAGGTCGCCGCGGAAATAGTGCAGGACCGGGATCGGCCAGGTCTGTCCCCGGAGATTCGCAAGGGCTTCATCGATCACCCGACGCGCCGCGGCCTCACGCGGGGTCCCGCGGGCGCCCAGGATCGCGAGCAGAGCCATGTAAGGTGAGAGCGATTCGTGCCACCCTCGCAGAGACAGATAGGCGCGGGCATCGTTATCCGCCCACTCGGCGCCGGCGCAGAGTCGGGCCCAGCCCCGCGCGACATACAGGTCGGCACGCTTCGGATCGATCGCCACGGCTCGATTGTAGTCCGTCAGCGCTCCGAGCCAGTCGCCCGCTTCGCGCCGCACGTTGCCACGGTCCTGGAAGACGTCCACGCCTTTCGGGTCCAGCCTCAGCGACATGTCGAAATCGTGGATCGCCTCCTCGCGACGGCCGAGCTGCGACTGGATCCGCCCGATGGCCGCATACGCCGGAGCGAGTCGCGGGTCGAGCTGAACGGCTTCCGTATAGTCCTGGAGCGCCCGGTCTCGCATCCCGAGGCGCAGAAATGCCTCGGCGCGATTGAAATGGGTGATCGGATTTCGCGGCTCGAGCTTGATCGCCTGACTGAGGTCCACGATCGACTGGTCGTACTCGCCGAGTGCGAAATAGACGCGCCCACGGTTCGAGTGAGCCCCCGCATTCTCCGGGTCGAGGCGGATCGCCTCCGTGAGGTCGCTGACCGCTTTCTCGAAATGGCCCAGGTTGGTGTAGGCCACGCCCCGGTTCTGATAAGCGTTCGCGCGCTTCGGGTCGAGGCGGATCGCCTCGTCCAGGTCCTTGATCGCGCGGTCGAACTGGCCGATCCGGACCAGCACACCACCACGGTCCTTGTACGCGCCGGCGTTCTCAGGCAACAGCGTGATGAGGGCGTCGTAATCGGCCAGAGCGAGTTCGTTTTTCCCCCGACGTGCATGAGCGGCGCCCCGGTAGCTCAACGCCTTGGCGAATTTCGGGTCGATTGTGATGGCGCGGTCAAGGTCTGCGATTGCGGCCTCATCACGTCCCAGCTCATACTCTACGATCCCGCGGCTGCCGAAGGCCCGCGAGTGCGCCGGATCGAGCCGGTTGGCTTCATTGAAATCGGCAATCGCTTGATCGTACAACCGTTGCGACGCCAGCACCTCGCCCCGGCCGGCGAACGCGTTCGGGTCGCTCGGGTCGATCTGAGTCGCCACGTTGTAGGCTTCCAGCGCCGGGACGTTCTGGCCCAGTCGGTGATAGGCCTGGCCGAGTCCCTCGTAGGCCCCGGCGACGCTACGTCGAGGTGCTAGCCTTCCTTGCCACCCCCATAACCGGGTCGATGCCTGAAAGCTCTCGAGGGCCTCCTGGTCTCTCCCCAGCATCAGCAGGGCCGTCCCACGATTCCCGAATGCTTCGGGATAGGTCGGTGAATCGAGCCCCCAACGGTCTCCGAAGGACTTCATGAACGCCACGGTATTCTGGTTGATGCGATCGAAATCGCTCAGGGCCTTCTCCGGTTGCTCCGTGCGCAGATAGCAGATACCCCGATAATTCCGGACCGTCGTGTCACGAGGTCGCCGCTCGAGGACTCGATCGAAGTAGGGTATCGCCTCCGCGAAGCGTCCGGCCTGGTAGAGCCGAATGCCTTCGAGCTGCGCCGCCGAGGTGGACTCGCCCTTCGCCGTCGCCGCAATCACGCTCAGTGCCATCGTCAGGCCGAGAATCCGCGCAACCCATGAAGCCCACATGACCCATCCTCGCCTTCGCTCGTCCTCGGGACTTCCTCTTTCTCTAATGTCGTCTGAATCCCGGTGAGCCAATCGAACCACGCGAAGGCCGGCGCGGGAGATACAGGTCGTGACGCTTTTGTGCGTGGCAACGTCCGTGGCGAGATCGGCCCTCGGTTGCCGCGTACGATCCTCGCCGCAAGCGTGAATCCGTCCCGAGCCTGAAGGCACGAAGGTCTACGTAAAGGACAGGTTGTCGGGGATGGCTGCGAATCACCTGGGTTTATCGTGAAGCGCGGGGCTTCTTCGCGCCCTGGATCGGGTGCGACTTGGCCTTGTGCACCTGGTGGGGGTGGGTGGGATGCTTGGTCTTCGCTTTGGCCTTGGGATGCTTCTTTTCTTTCTTCTTATGGTCCGAGATCGGGCCATTGCTCGTCCCGGAGTTCCCCACGCCGTTGTTTCCCTGGCTGGACCCCGCATGTCCGGGGTTCACGGGACCGGGGTTGGTCGGGCCGGCATTCGACCCGCTGTCAACGGCAACGGTGGCGTTCAAGGCGAAGGTCTGGCCGTCGCTGAGGTGAGTGATGAGTACGCGCACCGCGTAGACGCCGGCCTCGGCATAGCTATTCGAGCCGCTCACGGCGAACGTGCCATCGGCGTTGGGCGTCAAGGTTGCGAACGAGTCGTTGCCATCGCCCCAGTCGATCCGGGCGCTATAGCTTGAGGCTGTGTCGCTGGACTGGAACGGGATGAACGAGCCGAGCTGGCCGCTCACCGAGCCGTCGGAAGCCGCGGAGAGGGTCGTACCGTTGGGATCCTCATCAAAATCCAGCTCCACGTTGTCGTTCTGGACGACGACGGTCCGGGTGATTGGTGCCGACAGGCCGCCGCCGCTGGCCGTGACCGTATCGATGCCGGCCGGCACCTGGAGGCTATAGCCGCCCGCGTCGAACGTGGTGGTCGTTCCCACGTTCGACACGGTGATCGTCACCCCGCTGAGTCCCTCGCCCGGCTCGTACTCGCCGTTCCCGCTCGAATCGTTGAATACGACACCGGTCAAGAATGGGTTGGAGTTGGACGTCGAAGCCATGTCGATGGTGGTATCGGTTTGCCGGTAGATGAAGCCCTCGGAGGTTGTATCCTGCGACGCAATGCCGATGCCGACCTGGCGATCCGCATCGAACTGGCCCCCGATGTCCAGCAGCATCACGCGGTGGCCGAGGTCGGGAACCCCCTGGTCGACGATCAGGTTCGAGAGGCTGACGCCCGTGTCCCAGGCCGCGTAATCGGAAGCGAAGCCCGTACTGATGGAGGCGGGGTTCGTGTTGTACTCGATGCTCTCGGCATAACCCGTGTCGCTGAATCCGGTCGCCTGAATCCGTTGCCCCGGGCCAACCCCTTGCGGTGTGTAGTGGCTGAAGTAATTCTGAGCGATCATGTCCTGGGAGTGGAGTCGCGCGGATTCGACCAGCAGCGAGTTCATCGCCAGGGGCTGAGACGGCGCAACACTGGAGAGGTCCAGACCCAGCGAGACGCCATAGGCGGCCGGATTGAACCGTGCCTCGTTCAGCTCCTCCAGATAGAACTGCTCGATGTCGGTCGGTGAGTATCCTGAGAGCATCGATCGGTATTCGAGGTCCTCGAGTAGGGGACGGGACGTTCGTCGGTTGCGACCGGTTCGCGGCGTTCCGAAAGACAAGCCGACCTCGGAGCGATCTCGCTCAGGCTGTTCACGGTCCAGCACGTTCCAACCGCACTGGAGCGCGCGGATGCCGATCATCGAGCGTCTTCACTCGATTTCCAGACTTTCCGACGCAGTGATCCTAGAATCCCTATAGCCCGATTGCGAGACTTTGTCGAATGTGATGCGAATTCGTGGCTTTTTCGATTCATTCACTCGGAGTCCGTTGACCGCGGCGGACCCATGAGGTCACCCACCTGGACCCGATGACCGCGAAGGAACTCGGCCGCGGTGAAGGGCCGTTTACCCGGAACCTGGAGCACCAGGATCCGGATCGAGCCTTCCCCGGCGCCGACGACCAGCCGATCACCGTCTGCCTCGACGACTTCGCCCGAGGGACGGTGTCCCTCGACGATCTCAGTCCGATGAACGATGATCCGTGTCGGGCCTTTCGAGTCTGGGGCCCGTGGATACCACGTCGTGGATGCGACGGGCCAGGGCTGCATGGCGCGGACGAGGTTGTGGATGGTCAGGGCAGGGCGTGACCAGTCGATCTGTCCATCCTCCTTGCGGAGCTTTGGTGCCTTGGTGACCTTGGACCGGTCCTGTGGCAGAATCGGTACAGGCCCCGCCGCCAGCGCGGCGATCGCCTTGGCCACGAGCGGGGCACCGAGCCGTGCGAGACGTTCCTCCAGCTCGGCGGCCGTCTCGTCTGGTCCGATCGGGGTTTCGGCGATGTCGAGGATTCCCCCCGCATCGATCCGGGGCGTCATCCGGATGACCGTCACTCCGGTGGTGAGCTCACCATTCTGGATGGCGCGCGCGACCGGGGCCGCGCCGCGATACGACGGCAGGACCGAGCCATGCAGGTTGATCCCGCCCAGGCCAGGAATCGAGAGAAGCTCTGCCGACAGGATCTGGCCGTAGGCTGCCGTAACCAGGAGTTCGGGCTGCATCGCGCGAACCCAAGCCAGGCTGTCGGCGGAATTGACGTCCTCGGGCTGCTCGACGCGGATGCGATGCAATTCGGCCGCCAACTTGATCCGGCTGGGGATCAACTCCTGCTTTCGCCCCTGCGGACGATCGGGCTGGGTGATCAGAGCCGTAATGTTGTGTCCGGTTTCGACCAGATGTTCCAGGGAGGGCAAGGCGAAGTCGCCGGTTCCGAGGAAGATCAGCCGGATGGGAGGAGCCATACACGATACACCCTCAACTCACGGGGTGAAAGCGGATCTCCGTCAATCGGCCGCGCCGTTCGGCCCGCCCAACAGGTCAGGGGCTGGGTGCGTCATCTGGTCAAGCCGGCGCACCAGATCGTCGTCCGACGGGATCGCGCCGCTCTGTTGCGCCAGTCGGTACACCTGTTCAAACTCGCGCAGCTTCTCCTCATGCGGTTTCAGCACCAGGGGCTGGAGGTAGTCGATGAACAGCTTTCCATCAAGGTGGTCGGTCTCGTGCTGCACGGCGCGGCTGAACAGCTCATCGGCCTCGTGCTCGACCAGGTTCCCCTCCAGGTCATAGCATCGGACGCGGATCCGCCTGGCGCGTCGGACATTCGCGTAGACACCCGGCAGGCTCAGGCAGCCTTCTTCGTCCTCGACGGCTGCGTGTCGCTTGACGATCTCGGGGTTGATGAAAACCTTTTCCTGATCCGGCTGTTCCGGATCGGCAGTGAGGTTCAATATGAAGAACCGGAACGGCAGCGCGACCTGGTTGGCGGCCAGGCCAATCCCCTTGGCCTGGTACATCAGTTCGAACATCGTGCGGACCGTGGCGCGCAACTCGTCATCGATCTGGGTGACCGACCGAGAGGAATAGCGCAGGGCGGGATGGGGATAGTTGACAATCTCGAGCACGAAGGATGCTCCCTCTCGTCCAGACGGGCCTTTCCAAGGGACGCAGCCGAAGGGAGAGACCGGGACGGCGAGTCCAAAGGCCCTGTGAAAGCGACCTCGTCATCGAGAAGCCGACCGCCACCGACCCCGGAGGCTCCCCGAGACCGTTTGGGCACGCCGCTCTTCCACGACGACCCGCTACCTCCAAGGATAAGCGTTCCTTCCATTCTATGCCGGATGATGCGGAATCGCTACAGTCTGGAGAAGTGGCATCACCGGTCCGACGGTTGGTCGGTCTGGGTTTCGAAGAGCGCCTCGGAGGGCGGCGCGAATCGAAGGCCGATCCCTCAAGCCTGGCCGATCATCGCCGAGCGCTGAGACCCTGCCCGTCCAGGATCGACCGGAGCGGTGCCGCCGCTTGCTGGGCGACATAGGCGTGGCCGGTTTCGTTGAGATGGCCGTCGAATGGGAAGATCAGTGAGGTCCAATCACTACGCGAGCGGGCCTTGATCGCCACATCGATCACGGGGACGTCGATCTGCCAGTTCGACAAGATCCGAGCGAGCGGACTCTGGCCGTCCTTCGAGCGATAATTGGCGACAGGGCCCACGACGAGGATGCAGAGCTTCGTGCCATGCCGCCGGCACTCCTGGTCGATCGCCTGGAACAGTGAGCACGACCGCTTCAAGGCGGTCGCGTTCTCCGAGTGGGCGGCCAGCTCCGGGGCGGCCCACCAGTTCTTCGGCCCGGGGACCGGCCGCGGGGCACCAGGATTCCAGCTCAGGAGGGCCCGTTGCAGGAAGAAGCCGAACTTCGAATGCAGATTGATCCAGGCGATCACATGCTTGGTCCATCCGGGCTTCCGAAAGTAGTCGCGGACCGGACGACCTTCCGGGTCGAATCCGTCGTCCGGCAGCAAGCCCTGGAAATCGTTCCCCGGGAAGATACACAGAACCACGGCGTCGGGTGCATTTCCCGGCAGGACATCGTGGATGATGCGATGCCAGTAGTCGAAGAGGTCGGTCGCGGAAACCCCATAATTCACGCAGACCTTCGGCCGCGATGACGAGCTCTGGTTCAACAGGCGCTCCAGTCGGGCGCAGAATGCCGAGTCATAGTCAACCTGCATGGCCTCGGTGAACGAGTCGCCCACGAAGGCGATGCGATACGGATGGTCGGCCGGCACAGGTTCGGGGCGAGCACGATATCCAGAGGGATTGGTGCGGAACTTCAAGCGGAACTCGGATCCTTCGACCAGATAGGTCGTGTCGGGCCACCACTTCTTGCCCGCTTCGGTCTGACCCGAGCCGATCATCAGCCGGTTGCAATGAATCCAGTAGCGGGGGTTCCAGAACAGACGGAATGCCACCTCGGCCGTGACGAAAGCACTGGAGAAGACCAGTAGGTTGACCACGACCATGAGGACCAGGCGCCGACGTCGCGGAAGCCGCGCTCGGGCTGGAGTCTGATTCGGCAGGTCCAACCGAGATTGGACCGCGTTCTCGTGTGCGACGGCCATCGTCTCGTCTCCCCGGATCGAATTCGCCTAGCTTCTTCTTCGGCGATCCGGGGTGAGAACCTGCGAGGTTTATTGCTGGCCCGGCAAGGCAGCTATAGTGTGTGATATCACAGGTGACAAAGAGTCCAGCACAAGATCATCGTACCTCAGGCCCCTGTGATCCCAGGAGCCGTTATCAGGCGCCGCTTTGGATGTCCAGCCGCCAGCCCTCGAAGTCACGCAACCCGCGGGAGGTGAGGTCGGTTAAAGCGGAGGGTTGAGGTCGAGCTTATTGATCGTGCGGGGACGGCGATGACTCACGGAATGGGCGCGAACGGGTTGTCGGGAATCGGTTCGTACCGATCTCCGGAGCGGATCAATTCGATCCAGGGTGGGGCGTGCAGGAGGAACACCGGTCCGGCGTCGTCGGCACCGACCGTCGCACAGACGTTCGTGTTATCCGCGGCCACGCCGATGCGAAGGATCTGGTGTGGGTCCTTGGAGCCGAGCCCGATCTCCACCCGGAATCGAGGATGTGAGAGTCTCGCCGCGATCGGCAGTTCCCCATCGTACTGGAGGAAACGGGTCGTCCGAAGCTGCGACATCATCCTGACCAGGTCACTGATCCGTGACAGGTCGATCCCATCGGCTTCGGTGCCGGTCTCGGGGACCCATTCCACCTGTCCGCGTTTCAGTTCCCGGGGCGATCGTCGCCGGAGTGCCACGGTCCGGTTTGGCCAGCGGAGCAGGACGCGCTGGGCTCGAGATGGAGGGAACGACATGACCCGACGATCGTGGAATTCAGCCTCGAACAGCCGCACGGTCGACCCGGCGAGCAGAAAGATCAGCGGCTGGCCATCGAGCGACGCAAAGTAATTCAGGCTCTTGGGAACCGCGTCGCCGATCTTGAGACGGTGCGTGCCCTCCGATTCCCAGGAGACCTCGATCGCTGGCCGGTCGAGTCCGAGGCGTTTCCATTCACGGGATGGGACGGACAAGAAATCCTCGACACGGATATGGGCCAGCCCGCTGAGCATCTGCATGATCGAGGCCGTGTCGGCTTGCGCCTGGACCGGCGCGAGCATCCGCCAGGCGTTGGGCTCGCCCGTCTTGTCGGGCTCGAACTCGTCGATGCGGGCTCCTCGACGGATCGAGAGCTTGCGAATCGTGGTCGGGTCCAGCGTGATGAGAGTGCGATCACTGAAGGAGTACGGGTTCTTCGGGAGCACGTCCAGCAACACGTCGGGCAGTGCCAGGATCATCGGGTCGCCCTTCAACCGGGCATAGATCGCCTTCTTCAAAACGTCCTGAGCGCCGAGATCGAGTTCGAAGGCGGGTCGTACATCCAGCTGCTTTCTGCGCTTCCGTACTGGAATCCACCCGCCTGGGCGCCGTCTGGTCAATCCGGATCGACATGACTGGCGGGTCGAGCTGGGGTTTGGCAACGATCTTGGGATCGAGAAACTCGCTGGTCTGGAGGTTCTGGATGTGGGTGAGGAACTTCTGGACCGTCTGAGGATCAGCCTTCTCCTGCCGGGGAGAAGTGAGTTGCCAGCCGGTCGAGTCCCTCGAGAGTTTGAAGACGTCGCTATGCGTCTTGATCTCGATCCCAGTCACGGCGGCCGGCACGATGTCGGCTACCTGCTGGCTGCGCAGCAGCGTGGGATTCTCGGGGATTTCCGTGAGGGCCCTGGCGTTGACCATGACCACGTCGTCCTGGCCGCCCTGGCGAACGAACACGCGCTCCGGCTCATCGGGCACGGACTTACCCACATCCAACAGCAGGTGTCCGTCCCCTGCGCGATTCCTGGTTGTCAGCTCGACAGTAATCTCGGGCGTGGCCAGGCCGAATGGGGCGAAGTCCTTGACGTCATCCGCCACATAGCCCTTGGGGATGTCCACCACGCGGAGCGACGCGAGCGCGGCGAGCAGGTTCTCGACCTTGGGGCCGTTGGCGAGGACTTCGAGCGGCTCCTTGAGTTTCCAACGGCCGTCGGGGGCTCGCTCGGCGCGGATGACCTGCGGCTCCTTGCCGGATTCCCTCGGACGCGTGATCTTCACGGCGACCACTTCGAAGGAGGGCGCTCCCAAGAGCACCGGCTCGCGCCAGTCGGCCAGGGGCAGGTCGAGTCCATTGAGCAGTCGCGCGTCGACGACCTCGATCCCCGTGCCGCCGACGGGACGGACGAAGCGTTGCTGCCCGCGCACGACCTTACCGACCTCGAGCGTGGCGATGGGCGAATCGGTCGCACTCGACCCTTTCGCCCCGGTGAAAAGCCGGACGGTCGCTGCCGGTGGAGCTAACCCAAACGACTCTGAAGTGCCGGTGAGCGTCCCCGCGTCCGGCGATCGGCGCAACTCCTTCAGGTTGCGAACGAGGATCTCCAGACGCGTCGGCTCGGCCGCCACGTCCTTGGGCTCGACCATCTGCCAGCGGCCGCGGCCGTTCTCCGGACGCTGGAAGACCAGGTGCTCGTCGCCGCGGTCGATCTCCACCCGGCGAATGTCCTGCCCGGGAGTGTTGATCAGATCCGGGAGCACACGGTCGGCCCTTCGCTCCACGTCCCATTGCGTGGGGACCCGGGACCGACCCAGCCCCCACATGAGCAGCAGGAGGCCGAAGAACACGACGAGCAACAGGACGTTATTGCGTTTCGATTTCATTATTCGCGCCGGGCAATGTAGACGGTGATCCCCACGGCGATGATCAGCATCAAGGCGATGGCGGATGGGACCATGATCAGCCGCGACCGGAGCTGGTCGTCGACCCCGAGCGTGAGCGCGATGTGGGTCTTGGCACTGATTCCCAACGTGTCGGGCCGCCCGCGCAACCAACTCGCTGCGTTCATGAGTAGGTCGAGGTTCGACGGGGCAAGCTCCTGGAGGACGTTGTCGCCCAAAGTCGGGCAGGCGAAGAGGACCAGGCGCGGTTTCTCCTCGGCCTCGACGCCCGGGCGGGATGGGCCGGCTCGCCGGGCGACCGCGACGCCGACTGCCGGCGCGGGTTCGTCCGAACCATCCAGGATCGGCCGCGGGTTCTTCAGGTCGGTCTCGGCCCACGAGGAGGGGCTCGTCCGCAGGATCACCGAGGGAACCAGGTGCCGGTTTACCGGCTCGGCCGCCGCGCTGTCATGCCCAGTCATGCCCCGGACCCGGATCGGCGCTGCGTTCTGAAGGATCACATAACGATTCGGATCCATCGCCGAGGAGATCGGATGGGGAGTCGCCTGGCGCGTCGGTACCTTGACCAATTGCAAGTTCCCCTGGTAGTTCAAACTCCGATCGATGACCAACCCGCGCCCGAACTCGAGGTTGTGGGACTTGAGGAAATCCTCGAGCCCCGAGGGACTCGCCTGTCCTTGGGATGCGAGCGCCGGGTTCTTGCCCTCACTATTGCCGAGCAGGAGCAGGATCGGCCCGTCGCGCTCCGCGTAGGCCCGGATCTTCGCGGCCTCGTTCGCCTGGAACGGATCGGTCGGTCCCGCCACGATCAGTAACGACACGTCGTCCGGGATCTCGTCCTGGGTGAGGTGAAGCTCGATCACATCGCAACCGCTGCCCATCAGCCGGGCCTTCCAGTTGCCGAGCCCTTTTCGGCCCGGGTCGTCCGGGCGAGGTTCGCCGTGTCCCGCGGTGAAGGCCACCTTGGCCCGCTTGCCCTCGCGGAGTCGCATCAGCGCCGAGGTGATCGCGTCCTCACCGGTGAAGTCGGACTGGAATCGGTCGCCCGCCGCGCGGACTTGTTCGGCCGTGATCGGTTCGAACATCTCCTGGTTCCGCACCACGATCGCCGGGGCCTGGTCTCCCTCTCCGTACTCGATCAGGACACCGCCTCCACGCAGTTGCGCGAGGTCGGGCACCCGCTTGGCCAGATCCTCGATTCGCCCCATGTCCACATACGGATCCAGAGTCGTGAGCCGGATCTTCTCGGGATTGGCCCCACGGTACGCCTCGAGCAGTTGATCCACACGTTCGCGCTGGCGCTCCGCGACGGGGCCATGCCCGAAGATCATGGTGAAGCTGACTGGTCGGTCCAGTCGGTTCAACTGGTTAAGCGTCTGGGACGCCAGTGAGTAGGTTCCCTCTCGAGTCATGTCCAGCGGCCAGGCCACGTACCGGAAGGCCAGCACGTTGATCGCGATCAGCACCCCCGCTAGCAGAGAGAGATTCAGGAACGAGTCCGAGAAATCGAGGGTGCGCCGGAGGGTCGGGCTGGCATGTCGGTAGCGACGGTTGAGCCGGATCAGCGTCAGGACCAGGCCGAACCCAAGACCGAAGATCGGCAGCGACCAGGGCACCCCGCGGTCGAGAGCGACATAGCCTCCGCCGAGGATCAGGAGCAGCCCGACCACAACGCCGGCCACGATTCGGTCGCGGTAGCCGGCGCGCGGCGCGTCGGCGTCCTCCTCTGCTGCGCTCGCCTGTCCTGGAGGGGCTCCCCGGAACACCCAGGTCAACACTAAGCACACGGCCAGTGCCGACCCGGCGATCCAGATCTCGCTCCGCCCCAGGAATGTCAGGACCTTCTCAAACATCGACAACCCTTCTCCCCGGTCGGTTCCCTATCTCCTGCACCTTGTTAACGGTTCGTCCGGGACTCCAGGATTCGCGCGGTCAAGCTGAGCACGAACACGCATACCGAAAGGTGAAGGAACAGATGGCGCAGGTCGAGCTGGCCCATGCCGAAGCTCCGGACCTGGTAGAGAACTGACGAAAACCGGAACCCCTCCGCCCATCCGGCACGTTGCCTGGCGGCGAACTGGTAGACCAGAGGCACCATCACGATCATGAACAACAGGACCACGGACGTCCAGATCGCCGCGATGATCTGATTGCGTGTCAACGAGCTGAAGAACACCCCGATGGCTACAAACATCATGCCCATCGTGGTCAAGCCGATCCCCAGGGTCAAAATCGGGCCGACGTCGAAGTAGAAGTGCGCCTGGTAGTATAAGAACGGCAAGTACAGTGCAAACGGGACGAGCAGACCGAGGAACATCACGACGCCCGCGAGCCACTTGGCCAGGACAACCTGAGTCTCCGTCACGGGCAGGGTCAGCAGCGTCTCGATCGTTCCCGATCGACGCTCCTCGGCCAGTAGCCTCATGGTCAATGCAGGGATCGCCAGCACGATCGCGGCCCAGAACCACGGACTACCCGAGATATAGGCGGTCATCGGGTCACGGAGGCTGGAAAATTCGCGCTGCGGTTGCCTCAGGATGTCGACGAGCTGCCAGAAGTTGAGGAAGGCGACGAGCTGGAAACCCAGCAGCGCGAAGTAGGCCATCGGGCCCAGGAAGTAGGCCGCCAGCTCACGGGCCAGGAGTGCGGAGACGTGTCGCATGGTCAGGATGCCTCGCGTCGGCCATCGGCGAGCGTGTCCTGGGCCACGGCCTGAATGAAACGCTCCTCCAGGGAGCTCCGCCGTATATCGAGTCGCCGCAACGGCCAGCCGCTCGAGTGCAGCTTGAGGCTGACCGCTTCGCGGAGGTCCCGGTTACCCTGGGTCTGGATCTGGAAGCCGGCGTGGTCGCCCTGCTGCTCGGACACGACGACCTGCTCGACCCCGGGAATCGTCTGGATCGCGGCGCGGATGGCGTCGGCGGGCCCCCGGGCTTCAACCACGATCGCACTTTCGCGCCGAAGGTCTTCGAGCCGGTCGTCCACGGCGATCTTGCCGCGCGCGATGATGATGACTCGGCCACAGGTCGCCTCGACCTCGTGAAGGATGTGAGTGGACAGTAGAACCGTATGCCGGTCGCCCAGCTCGCGGATCAGTGACCGAACTTCCAGGATCTGAATGGGGTCGAGCCCCGAGGTGGGCTCGTCGAGGATCAAGATCGGTGGATCGTGGATCAGCGCTTCGGCCAGCCCCACCCGCTGTCGGAATCCCCGGGAGAGCTGGCCGATGATCCGGTTCTCCACCTCCTGGAGGCGGCAGCGGCCGATCACCTCGGCCACGGCACGCCGGAGTTTCGATCGGGCTACGTCCTTGAGACGAGCGCGAAAACGAAGGAACTCGCACACTCGCATCTCGACATAGAGTGGGACGTTCTCGGGAAGGTAGCCAACCCGGCGCCGGACTTCCAGCGGGTCATCCAGGACGTCGTGTCCGGCCAGGTTCGCGCGGCCGCTAGTCGGCGTCAGGTAGGTCGTCAGCATCCGCATGGTTGTGGTCTTGCCCGCCCCGTTGGGTCCGAGCAGGCCCACGATCTCACCTTCCCCGACTTCGAAGCTGATTCCATCCACCGCTTTGAATGACCCGAACCGCATGGAGAGCCGGTCCACCTGGATCATAACTTGGTCATTAGTCATTGGTCATGCGTCAAGTGTGATGAGTCCTTCGCCTTGCGAGCCGTGCCTCCTGGCGACGATTCGCGCCGAGAGCGGCCTTCGGCCCCGAACGAGACCAAAGTCGTGATGCGGATTTCCACTTCCAAATCCCAGTAGATCAAGGAGTTAGAATCGGGAATTCGGAATTCGCTATCCCGAGAGGCTCGCACGCCGCAGAGATTCCACTAAGGACGATTCTACCCTCAACCCGGCCGCGTGCGGGAGACCCACACCAGAACGACGAAGGTTTGGTCGGGATTTGGAATCCGGCGGGCCCCAGGACCCTCCGGCTCCTGCGGAGCAAGCTCGCTCCGATGGACTCCTGTTCCAGCCGAATGACTTCGAAGTTCGTGTCTGGCCAGTTCCGCCGCTGGTGAGCTCCGCTCCTGCTCGGGGGTTGGTCGCCGATCGTGCGCCGCCGGCTTCAGGGGCGGCTCGGGTTCCTCGTTGCCACCTTCGTTGGGAGCCTTGTACGCCTGGGCCAATCGCGGGATCTCCACGCCGCCCGCTGGCGACGGAGGACACGCCTTCACCTGGCCGATATCCGCCAATTGGGTCACGACCGTGGGATCGACGGGAACGTCCTCGACCTGATCGTGCAAGGTCTCACGGAGCCGGGCTCGCAGGGTATCGAGCTCGCTCGCAGTCACGACCAGTGCGAAAACAGTGGCCCCGCTGGGACGGCGCGGGTCAATCACGATGCCATTGGCGATCGTGATCTGGATATAGTTGAATCGCGTGGTTTCCTCGACCACGTTCGCCACCTGTTTCTGGATAGCCCCGTCCGACACGTCGTCGATCAGGAAAACCCGGCGCAGGTCGGGATTATCCAGGTACTGGCTCACATGCTCGAGGCCGCCCGATTCGCGCACGGATCGGTGGTGATCTTCCAACGAGCGGTCCTCGGATTCCGTCTTGCTCGAACCGCCCTCGGAGGTCGAATGAGGAGCGAATGAGGGCCATAGTGATTCGGGCACTCGAGCATACGGGTGGACCAAGGACTGAGGGTTGTGTCGAGAGCAGCGACCGTATCGCCCAACGGTGCCGCAGGGCCTCGAGCGGCCGGAGGGCGCACCACGTGGGCGAACGTCAGCAGCAGGCCGATCAGGAGCACGGCGGCAGCCCCGAGCATCCCGCCAGCCCAGGCAGCACCCGGCAGGCTCGGCGCTCGAAACGGCATGGGCGACCAGCTCATCCGAACGCGGGACTTCCTACGGAGCCGGCGCAACACGGCGGTGGACACGTCCACCGAAGCGTCGTGGGACAGACCGGCCACGAGGTCGCGCACCAGGCTCAGCCTCCGTAACTCCTCGCCGAGTTGAGGATCGGCGATCATGGCCGACTCAACCAATTGCTGGCGATCCGGGCTGAGTTGGCCATCCATGTAGGCACTCAATAGTGACTCATCGTCAATAGTCATGTTTAGGGTCTTCGGGGAAAGGGGGCCAGAGCGGGCTTGGCCTCATGCCTCCCAGGATCGACGCACGGATCGACGGCGTGGCCCTAGCGAGCCAAGGGTGCACCCTGACGGACCGGGTGTTGCTCGTCGACCAGGACTCGCAGACGATCACCAAGTTCACAACGGGCGCGGTGCAACCGGCTACGGACCGTGCCTACAGGGATATTGAGGATCGCGCTGATCTCCTCGTAACGATGGCCGTCAAAATCTTTCATAACGACAATCGCTCGGTGTTCAGGGCTCAGGCGATCCAGCGCGGCCTCCACGATGCGCTCACGTTCGGCACGCTCCAGCGGGGCGGCCGGATCGGAATCGGACGACTCGTCGGCCGGATCGGATCCCCGCGAGATTGCCGGTCGGTGCCGAAGCCGCAGGGTGGACCGGATCCGCCGCCGCCGATGGCCGCTGAGCGCCAGGTTCACTGCAATACGATAGATCCACGTGTAGAACGAACTATCTCCCTGGAACTGGTCGAGCTTCTCGAACGCGCGCATGAACGTGTCCTGCAAGACGTCCTCGGCGTCCTCGGCCGAGCCGACGACCCTCAAGATCGTCGGGTACAACCGCTCCTGGTAACGCTTCACCAGGACCTCGAACGCCTCGGTCCGGCCGGCCCGGAACGCTTGCACAAGGCTATGATCGTCGGGGCACCGGGACATCATCATTGTTGGACGTCCGAGCTCGGCCTGGAGTTCCCGCAAAATAGATCGACCCGCGGTTGGACTGGGGCGGCAGTCGAGCCCGCTGGATCTATTGTATTTTATAGAGCCTCCTCTCAAAAGCCCATATCGGGCAAGGAATCCGGCCGCCCGTTCGGACAGGCTTCCCGCTCGGTCGATCTCGACACCGCGATCTGAGTTTGAGGGCCGTCGAGTTCTGCTGCGGCTTCAGCGAAAGCATGCCGGCCCTGAGGCGGAAGCGGCATGGCTTGAACGCGGAGTTCACATCCCAATGTCCGCGCCATAATCGCTTCGACCTCAGGGCTGGAGAGGCGTTCTGAGGATCCCTGGAGAATTTGGCAGGTCCTTACCCGGACCACCACTCTCGTGCAATCGATCAGACTCAGGGACGGTTTGAGACCGGTCGATTTGCATGCATGATTGCATGCTATCGGTCGGGTGCTCTTTGCGTTGGTGGGTGGTGGGACTGGCCCGCCACCCACCCGCCGTAAGAGCCGGAGACACTGGCGTTCTGCACTATTGCTCAGTGAAGAGTCGCCACGAAGCCGTGGAAGACTCCGTTGGCATCCGAGTAGAAACCTGTGATTTCGCCCGAGTTGGTAATGCCCGTGATCTGAGTGACTTCCACGCCGTTGTCAAATGCCGCGCTGGGGTCATCCAGGAACGCGTACTGCCCCGTCTTGGTGTTGTAGATGAAGCCGTGCTGACTGGTCGTGGAGTCGCCGTAATAGCCCACCGCGATCCCCTTGTCGTTGATCCCGAGGATCTGCGAGAAGACGAACGTGGCGCCGGGTTCTCCCGGGACGGTCGGAATGGTCGGGTCGGCGACCGCCGTGCCCGTCAGGGTGCCATGCTTCGCGGCTTTCTCGTTGGCGATGAAGCCATGATCCTGACCGTCGTTGCCCACATAGAACCCGACCGCCAATCCGTGGTTGTTCACGCCCTGGGCGTTCACGACGTTCGGCCCCGAGGGGGCATTGATCGTGATGGTCGACTTACCATGAAGCAGGAACCCCGGCGTCGCGGTTGAGGTGACGTACTGTCCAACGACGTCCCCCTGGTCGTTGATCCCGAACGCAACTGCGGACATCCCGCCCTTGGGAATGAACGTCTTCAGCTTGCCCTTGCGGCTGAGGGTGAAGGCGTTCCCGTTCCCATCCGTGCCCACGACGGTCCCGGACGAGTTGATCCCGAACGCATTCGCGGCCGTCGATCCCTCGATGTTCAAGCTCTGGGCTTTCGTGGATTTCAGGGGATTCACGTCGAAGTTATGGAAGCTCCCATCGTTGGCGATGGTAAACCCCACGGGATTGCCCGAGTTGGAAATGCCGTTCATATTGGTCCCGCTGCCCGCGGCCGTGCCCGGGGTCGGCCCGTCGAAATTCGTGAATTGGTAGCCGCCGGAGCTGAGGCGATTGAGGATCGTAATCTGGGGTCCGCTGCTTGGCGACGCGTGATCGGTATGATGTTTCGCGTCGATCACATGCGCGGGGACCCGCACATCGTGCATGGCATGCATCGGCATCGAACTGAGCAAGGCACGATCTTCCAGTGAGTCCAGGGAGGGACGGAGGTCACGACGGCGGGGCGAACGAGGTTTCTGAAACATGGAGCATCTCCTGGGGTCAGAGTTCCGAAGCAAGACAATCGCGAGGCAACCGCAATCTCGCCGCGCACGAGCGGCGGGACCGTCCTCGGGACCGGGGAATCGCGATCAAGAAAAACGGCTGGGAAGTCACCAGACACGGACGTGCTGGTCGAAATTCCGTGCGGGTATGGTCGATGCAGACCCCACTCTCATGGGCGTACGGTCTCGGTCTGCCGTGCGACTCGCATGGCTCTGTCAGGATCAGGAAGACCAACCCAACGCTTCACGGTTGACCCGCTTGCGATGGGTCTCTACTCACTTCATTGCCAGAGGACAGGACCACCGGACAGATCACCGTAAGAATCCTGCTCTCGGGCTAGGTCCACGGTCGCCCTGGGTTGGGAGGATCGGCTCGTGCGATCCAACCGGCACAGGCGGGGTAAGCCTGATGTCCGATGTGGATGTCACACCGTTCACGACAAGACCTCAAACTGGTAGCATCTCCGGAATCTGGATAACTTCGACCCGGAGTCGGACGACACAATAAGACGTGAGGTCATCAGTGCCTCGACCACATCGCCGCGGGGCGCCCGCGGATCGAGTGAGGTCGCGGTCGGCCGCTTGCGTATTCAACCGAGTTCATGGTCGGGGACCCGTCCGGCTCTCCTACTCCGCGGAGAGGCCGTGGACTCCCGGCTGCGGGGAGGTGTTCGGTGTGGCTTAGAGATTCTCGACATGTGCGCCTGGAGCGACGCGCCCGACGCCGGACCAATCTGGCCGACCTGGAGCGCCTGGAGGCGCGCGATCTCATGGCATTTTCCAGCTTGGGCTTCGCGCTTCCCGACCTGACGGTCAGTGGCGTGGCGGGATCGCCGGCGGCCTGGGGTGGCACCCTTGGCCTCACCGCCACGGTCGATAACCTCGGAAGCAGTACGATCACCAACCCGATCGCACAGGCGCCGGGAAACCTCAGCACGACCGACGCTCCCGCGTCGACAGTCGCCGTCCTGATTACGCCCCATCGCCACTCCCTCAACGGCGCCATCCAGGTCGGCACAATCGCGGTACCGGCAATTCCCCAGAATAGCCTGGAACAGATCACGGACGCCGTGACGCTCCCCTCGCGTCCTGCGGGATTCGCCGGGCCCGGCGGGCGGTTCTTTGTCCGCCTGGTTGCGAACGCCGACGGATCGGTCTTCGAAGCGAACGGGGACAACAACCTGAGCAAGCCCATCCCGGTCAGGTTGGTCGCCAGCGCCCTGCCAGAACTGCGGGTGGTCTCCCTGGGCGTCCCGTCCACGATGCAACCGGGCGACACGATCGTGCCGCAGATCACGATCGCGAATTTCGGCTCGGCGCCATCGGCCTCGGGCCTCCAGGTGGCCCTCGTCGCGTCCACCACCAAGAGTTTCACCGTCGGCAGCTCGATCATCGCCCTCTACGACATCGAATCGAGCATCCCGGGGGCCTACCAGACCGGGGACAACTCCCTGACCTTCACCGGCCCCGCCGTCACGCTGCCGACGAGCCCGTCCACGTACTACATCGGCGTCGTCGTCGATCCCTCCAGTCAGGTCAACCAGCTCGGCACCCCGGCGAACGTCTTCGAGCAGATCCACGTCGTCGGCCCGGCAAACTCGGGCCTGCCACCAGCCGGAGTCGTGTCGTCGGCCAATGACGAGCCGTTCCCGCTCCCGCCGACTGGCACCTTCATCGGCATCTCACCGGAGGCCGGCGCGAATACCAGCACGATCCAGACGAGTCCCCCGATCAGTCCGCTCTCGGAGTGATCATGTGGCCGGGACGGTGAATCAATCGATTCTCCTTCCGTGGGCTTTTTGTGCGATGCGGCCCTCTTTCGGATGACCGGATTCGAGATTCGCGATGCCCCAAGGCGGAGGATTCCCGAATCTCGAATCCGGTCAAGCCGAACACTTAGCCCTGTGCAGAGTTCAAACGGCAGTCGTGTGTCCACCGCCTGGGATTGCCGCCAAACCGTCCGCTCCAGGGTGCCGGGCAAGACAGCCGTTCTGCCTTCCGGAAGGGGCGCCTTTTTGATCGTGCAGAAGGCGACGGCCGTCGCGACGGCTTGACCCCGCTGGCGGCTGCCTCCTACAATCGACCCCTCGAAGGGCAACGCGCCCGACACCACCGCTGTCTTCCTCGCTCACCGGGTCGATCTTCCGCATGATTCGTCGATATGTTAATCAGTTGACTCATGGCGACTCGGTTGACGAGGTCTTCCTGGTCGCCGACAAGCAGCTCCGCGCCAACCGTCAGGGGAACCTCTACCTCCAACTGGAGTTGAGGGACAAGACCGGAAGCATCGGCGCGGCTCTGGAACGCAACCGAGGAGCTCGCTCGAACCTTTGAGCCGGGGGATTATCTGCGAATCCGGGGCAAGACCCAGGTATTCCAGGGCTCGCTCCAGATCATCCTCACCCATATCGACATGATCGATGGGTCTCGAGTCGACCCCGAGGAGTTCCTACCTCAGAGTTCGCAGAGCGTCGCCAAGCTGATGGCGCGGCTCCGCGAGATCCTGCTGGCGATGAGCAACCCACACCTCCGCGCCCTCGTCGAGTGCTTCCTGATTGACGACGAGTTCCTCCGCAAATTTACCCTCGCGCCCGCCGGGATCAAGAATCATCACGCCTATCAGGGCGGACTTGTCGAGCATGTCGTGACGCTCCTCAATATCGCCGACCGGATCATGGGGTACTACCCGGAGGTCAACCGCGACTTGCTCCTGACCGGCATCTTCCTCCACGATATCGGCAAGGTCAACGAGTTATCCTACGACCGGGCGTTCGCCTACACGGATGAAGGTCAGCTCGTGGGACACCTGATCATGGGTGTGGAGATGCTCGCCGAGAAGGTCGAGCGTTGCGCCGAGCTGATGGGCGAACCGTTCCCCCCCGAGTTGCTCCTGCGCCTCAAGCACATGATCGTCAGCCACCACGGTAACTACGAGTTCGGCAGCCCGAAATTACCGATGACCCTCGAAGCCATCGCCCTCCACCTCATCGACAACCTGGACGCCAAGATCCATGCGTTCAGTCGCGAGATTCGCGACGATCCCAGTCGCGATTCGACCTGGACCCCGTTCCAGCAAAACCTCGGCCGACGGTTGTTCAAGGGGAGTGCACACGCCAACGGAAGCGACGACGGGGCGGAATTCTGATCCTGGGCGGCTCTCCGGGCGTGGATGCCTGGTCTTCTGGACGGACTTCAGACGGATCCCGATCGCGGGCCAGGGCTGCCAATGGGCCAGGCTCGCGAGCGAGTCATTTCGATCCGAACTCGCGAACCCCGACCCAGCGGGTCGTCTTTCCCGAGTTCGGCGCACGTCGAAGGACTTTGCAACGTCTCTGATATTATGAAGATCGCTTCTCCGACTGCCGTGCTTTCGGAGAACCGGGGTGGTGGATCGGGATCGCTCGGAGGGTATTCCGATGTTCGAGACGACCGTCGCCGAAAACTTCAAGTCGTGGGACCGATTCCTGGATGCGTACTATGATCCGATTCTCGCCGCGCTCGGATTGCTGCCTCTCGTCGGGAAAGACCTCGCCGAGGACCTCACGCAGAGCTTCTTCCTGAAGCTGTACGAACGAGATATCCTGACGAACCGGCCCGCGATCACGGGACGGTTTCGCAACTGGCTTTACGTTTCGGCGCGCCACCATGCCGTGGATGAGTTGCGGAAGATTCGCCGCCGCCCCGAACGACCCGATACCTTCGAGGTGCGAGAGCCGGCCGACCCGCACCCGCCTGGCCCGGACGAATCCCCTTTTGACGCCGACGAGTCATACGCACTGAGCGTGCTTCACCTGACCGTGGGACGTGTGCGCCAGCACCTGCTCGCGGAAGGGAAACCGGAGCACTGGATGATCTTCGAGGAACTCGTCCTCGCCCCGCTGATCCCCGGCCGCGTCCCGAAATCGCGCGAGGAGCTGCTGGCGATGTTCCCGAACCAGGGGCCAGTCTTCCTGGACAACCGGGTGACGACCGTCAAGCGTGTCTTCCGACGGATCCTCCCGTCGCTGATCCCCGCGGACCCGACCGAGAGCCTGACCCCCGAACAGCGGTTCCAGGAATTGCTGGAAATCCTTCGCGCTTCGAAGAATCACCGACTCTGGTTGGCCTTTCTCACCGACCCCGCTCCGGGGGCGGAAGCATCTCCCGGCTCTTCACTCGACCTGTCGGCGCGGTCATCCGGCGAAGAAGAGGCCAGCACGACCGTTTCGCCGGAAATCCATCAGGACGAGCTGCGAATCCTGCTCGGATTCTGGCTGGAAATGCCCTTCCGGGAATTCCTGGATGACTGGGAATCCGTGGGTCCCGCCGTGGCCGGAGCGATCTGCCACGCACGACCGGCCACTCGGCAGTCAAGGTCCCACTCTTCCGCGTCTCCATTCCATCTGAGAGCGCTGATCGAGGGATCTCATCCCATGCACTCCACCATCCCGAACGAGGAGCTGACAGCCCTGTTTCGGCGGCTCAAGACGTTCGCCAAGCGCGTCCACCGGGCCGCGAAGCACGGTCACGAGGGAAAAGGCTCGCGCAGTCCGGTTCGACATGAGTCCTCGATGCCCGTCAACGTCGCCCGTGTCCTTTATAACCTCGCCGGTGCGTTGGCCCTGACCCGTTGTGGAGCCCGGATCGTTGGTCTCGACGACGACCAGTACCGAAAGAACCTGGCCTGGGTCCTGAACCAACCTTGGCTAGATGCCCGACTTCGTCCTGTTTTCTTCGCCGCCCTGACTCAGCTTCGCCCCACGAGCACTCCTTGAGGCCTTGGCCACACCGAGAATCCCAGCAACTCGCTCGCGCGGGTCATCCGCGCAAGGCGACTTCGAACTGAGACAGCAACTGGAACGGCTGGGCGAGGCTGGCGATCGTCTCGCCGCGCTGTTCGATATGCCGCTCGGCGATCGGACCAAGTCGGCCCGAGGACGCTGCGAGGTATTCGATCCGATTCGGGTCGATCCCCATCAACCGTGAGGCAGTCGCATCGACGGAAACCAGATTCGTTCCCATGACCAGGACGCCAGCAGGCTTCGGAGTCCCCATGATCGGCCCGTCCCCTTCCATACCGACGATCCCATCAACAATCGCCAGGTGAGGCTTCACCGCGTGAGTAATGTCCAGAATTGAGGGGCTGATGCCGGCGTGATGCAACACGTTCTTGGGCCACCCATAGAAGATCCCCGGCAGGACTCCGAACAGGTTCTTCATCGAGAGGGTCACGCCGGCCCAGTGGTGGGTCTTCATCTTGGGGATCGAGACGATGATGTCGGTGCGCTGGAGCGTTGTCGGCAGGGCCAGGTGCGGCAGCGTTGTCCGCCGAAGCCGATTCGGCACCAGGACGACGTCGTCGTGATTCAAATCCACGAAGTCGAGCCGGGATTCCCTCAGCATGGGACTCATGCCGGATTGATCCAGAACAAGTTCGGTGTCGCGGCAGTGCCCCGGCCCCTCGGCGACGAAGACTTCGCGGGCACCCCAGCTCCGGAAAACCGCCGCCGCCGCGCGGACGACCGCTGGGTGGGTGTTGGTCTGAGGTGAATCGGCGTAGGGCTCGACCAGATTGGGCTTGAGGAGCACGGACTTCCCGCGAATCCGTTCCGGGCCAAAATCCAGCTCGCTCAGACCGCCCCTGATCCGATCTTCCAGATCGATTTCGTAGGTCGCGGCCCTGACGATCACGACCCTCGAGCGCCACCCTTTCTCGTGCCACTCGGCTACGAGCTGGCCCGACATCCCCGCGGCAGCCAGACCTCCCATCCCCGTCAAGAACATACGCCGTTTCATGAGATTATTCCTTCATCCATCGTCCTAAGAGTCCCTCAAAAAACGGGGACTGGCTCGGAGTCTTCGAGGTGCCTGTCCCCCTTTTTTGAGGGACTCTAACGAGGAAAGAGCAGCCGAAGTGTGCCCTCGCTGGCCGCCAGTAACAAGAGGGCCAAACTCAGCGTCGCATCAGCTCGCCCGGCGCAACGAAGGAACGATTCTTCGAGCCACGAGTCAGCCTCGGGCGGGCAGGTGCGGTAGGCTCGCAAAGCAAGGATGCCCCAGCCGAGCGAGACCGCGGCTCGGAGATTGGGAACCGCACCGCGCAAGTAGTCGAGAGCGGCCGGGACGCCCTCTGTTGGAGCTCCGCGCGCCGCGAGCGCCAGGAGCGCAAGGCCCGTGGGTCCTGGCTGAGGACGGAGTGTCCGCCCGAATACGGTGTTGTTCCCGTAATTCCAGCCTCCGCCAGGAATCGCCCGATCGAGGATGAGACCGATCCCGCGGCCGACTCGGGAGTGATCGCCAAGTCCCTCGCGGCACAGGGCCAGGATCGACAGGGCGGTCGGCTCCAGCCAGGAGTGCGTGCCGACAACCCATGGCCAGCCGATCAGAGTCGCGTCGTGGCCGACCACGCCGCGCTCCTCGGAGGAAAGCGGGAAGGGGCGTCCTTCGACATCGAGCAGCCACTCGCGCGCCTGGCGTCGTTGACGGTCGAAGCCATCCAATCCCCCCCAGAGGAGCAACGCGTGAGGCGTTGCCCAACTCGGCATCGCAGGCCCGACGGCAGCGGGGATCGACCCGTCCGGGCGTTGAATGCCCGCCAGCCACATCCCCGCTTCTCGACTCGTCGCACGGTCGGCGGTCGACAACGAATCGTGTTCGGATGCGATCAAGGCCAGACCCGCCAGGGCCGTCGGCTCGGTGCAAGGAACCCCGCGAGTGCGGTAACCCCAGGTCCCCGATCGGACGGGCCGATCGAGAAGCTCGCGCCTGGCCCGTTCCGTCCAGCAAACGCCCAAGTGATCAAACTCCTCTCGGGGATCACCCGCCAGTCCGCCTTTTCGGCCACCGCGGGATCCCCTGTCAGAGTGCGCAGCATCGTTCACTTCCTATCTCGATCGTAGGTCACGATCGCGATTGATTGGCGAATCGCCGCGTCGAGCGGGAGTGGTTCACCCACGAAGATCGCACTCATTGCGTGTAGCGACCATATGTGGAATTCTAAAGCTCGTGATGACCCAGCTAAAAGGTTTCGTGGCGTGTTGAGTCGACACAACTCCGTTCTCTTGACAGGAATCACCTTCGTGACCTACGGTTGGACTGACATTGGTGATGTGAGTGAGCCGGCCATGGAGGTACCGAAACACACGGTCGGGGCTCGGATTGCCAGGCCGGGACGGGCCTCCGGTGAACCATGTCTACTGGTCTGATCTCGACCAGGCTACCCGGATCGCTCTCACTGGGAGTCACAATGATGAACGGCATGCTCTCAAAGGTTCGATTCTTCCTGATTAGCGAAGATGGCCCAACGGCCGTCGAGTATGCGGTGATGCTCGCTCTGATCATAGCGACCTGCATCACGTCGGTCAGAAGCCTCGGCGCTTACGTCACTGGCATGTTCAGCACGGCCAACCAAACGATCGGCTCTTAAGCACCAGGCAGGCGCCTCACTTCATCGAGCTTCCCGTCGCCGAAAACGCGCCCCCTCTCATCGGGCGCATCGTGCCATGATCGTGCTGAATCCGGTACCCCCGTGATCGTGTCGAGCGACAATTGGGCAGGGAAGGCAGAATCGCTCGCTCCGCACTCGCGGCTGACCACTGATCCTTTCCCGATCTTGCGATGGGCAGGATTGTGGACGCGAGGCGGTTCCTCGTGAAGGACCCGCCGGCATTCTGCGATCCCAGGCTTCAATCGCCTCGGATCGCCCGGTTGTGGATCAGACCCATCACCCGGCCGATGTGGGGTGATCGCCGAACCGTTCGCGGTACAGGACCAGGTTCGCCATCGCGGTCGGCTCCGGCCAGGAGTGTGTCCTCCCGATCCCGAGCACCCTGGTGCGAGCCCGACGTCGTCGGGGTTCGAAGTCGCCCTATCCCTCCCACAAGAGCAACGAATCAGACCTGGCCCATTCCATGCGTTGAAGGAGCGACGGAAGCGGGGAGCGACCCATCCGCGCCTGGATCCTCGCCGGCCATACTCTGGTTCCCGACTCGTCAAACTCTTCTCGGTTGTGAACGACGGTTCCACTCGGTCGGCACACTCTGAGAATCTGTTCCAGAAGCCCCGGAGGGGCGTCAGGAGGTAGCCAGGGGCGTCAGCCCCTGGAGTGAGAATCGCCGAAACAACCCCTGCCTTTTTCACCTCGGCGTCCCGACCCAAGTCCGGGCGATGCCGGGACTTGGGTCGGGACGCCGAGGGGGTTTGGCAGATCGGGCCGGTCCCGGGACTGACGCTCCTGGCTACGTCCTGACGCCCCCATTCGGGGGCTCCAATGGCTTTTGGAACAGACTCTGAGTAATCCGTTTGAGAGAGCACGATGATTCACGTTTTCTTTCCATTATAGGACAAGTTGCGCACTCATCGGGGAATCGCCACGACCGGAGGAGAAGGTTCGGCCACGGAAACCGCGAAGAGCTGGCTCCCGACTCTAGGGGAATCCGAAGGCGCGCGTTCACTCTGGGCAACAGGTCCACAGCGTGTTGAGTCGTTACAACGTCTAGGTTTTTGACAGGGATCTCTTCCATGACCTAGGGTTGCATTGAGATTGGTGATGCGGGTGAGACGGCCGTGGACCCACTGAGGCACACGGTCGAAACCCGGGTTGCCAGGACAAGACAACCCACCGGTGGACTCGATTCACCATCCTATTCTCAATCCCGCTTCTCGCACCCTTACTCACAAGGAGTTCGAAAATGAACGGTCTGATCTCGAAAGTGCGATGCTTCCTGGCTAGCGAAGACGGCCCAACGGCCGTCGAATACGCCGTGATGCTGGCCCTCATCGTCGTGGCCTGCGTGACGGTCATCCAGAACCTCGGCACCACCATCAGCGGCACGTTCAGCTCGGTCAGCAGCTCGGTCGCGTCGTAATGATCGCGGCTGTCTCCGGGCCAGATCGATCCTGTCGCTGGGTCAGCAACGATCTCACCGTGGAGCCATTCACGATTGGCTTGTGCATGCTCCAGAGTCCCTGCAAGAGAAGCCCTGTCACCACTTTCCAAGGGGGATAAGCCATTGGCCTTTCCTCCCTTTTGAACGGGGCCAGGGGGTTTCCACGTCAAGTCAACCCAATCGCGAACCGCTCCAGGCATCGATTGTGTCGTGACAGCGGTGTACCCGTTACTCTCCTCGTGATCGTGGCAAGTGACAAGTGGGCGGGGAATGTGCAACCATTCCCTCTGCACTCGCCACTTGCCACGTGCCATTTCCCACTCTCGTGATTTGACAGGATCTGGGACGCGAAGCACGTTTCTGGTAGATGACCGGGCGGCGCAGGGCCCTCCCCGAGTCACGTACGGCAGAATCTGAAGTGCTGGGAGAAGTCGTTCATGGCCGAGATTCCTCGGGAAGTTGCGTACCTGGTCTCCTTGATCCTCGTCGAGGCAGCGTTCATCGATGGTCGATGGCTGCGCGTGCCGAACTGGTTGACGTACCACTTTGTGCTCGGGGGCTGGATCTTCGCGTACTGGAGTGGTGGCGGTAGCCACCTGCTCTGGTCGTTGGAAGGGGCCCTCGTGGGCCTGATGACCCTGCTCCCGCTGTACGCGATCGGCGGCATGGGGGCCGGGGATGTGAAGCTGATGGCTGGCGTCGGTGCCTGGATCGGGCCCACCCTGACCACATGGGCCTTCCTCTCCTCGGCAATGGTCGGGGGACTGATGGGCTTGACCATGATGGTCTATTCAGGAGCATTTTACCATCATATCTCGATGATGCAGACCATTTGCAGAGAGGTCCTTGCGGTGCGGGCGCCCTCGGCTCTCTCCGAGCTGGCCGGTCGTCGCAAACCGGAGATGCTACTGCTTCCCTACGGGATTCCCATAGCCGTCGGGTCGATTGCCTATTTCGCCTGGGCGGGCTTATTGGCTTGATGCGAGAGCCGGCTCACCCTGGCGAGCGAGACCGGCTCTGATGCCGATCAGAGGAGAGGAATCAACATGAACGGCAAGTCCTTGATGATGTTGGGACTGGCGATGGTCTTCGGCTTGGGCGCCATGCTGCTCAGCCGTCAGATGCTGTCCCAGGATTCCGAAAAGCAGTCGGAGGGGACCCAGGACGTGCTGGTGGCCGCCCGCGATATCAAGGAGGAGGAGTTGCTCAAGCCGGACATGGTCAAGGTGACGCGGATGGCGAAGTCCGCCGTTCCGGCGGGCGCATTCTCCTCGCCCAAGGACATCGAAGAACGGTGGGTGAAGACGACCTTGCTCGAAGGGGACGTGCTCGTCGAGAAGAAGCTGGGGCCCAAGGGGATGCCTCCGGGCCTCGTCGCCAACATCCCCAAGGGCATGAGGGCCTACGCCCTGGACGTCACCGAGCAGTCAGGGGTCTCCGGGTTCGTCCTTCCGGGCCACCGGGTCGACGTCGTCCGCTACGACTCCGAGAAAGGCGTCCAGCGCGGCGACACGATCCTCCAGGACATCCTGGTCCTGGCGTCCGGCCAGGTCTTCACCCGTGCCGAGGAGCGGACCCTCACGACGCGGACCGTCACGGTGGCCGTGACTCCCGACCAGGTTGACACCCTGGTGGCTGCCCGCTCCAAGGGGCCTCTGTCGCTGTCACTCCGCGGTGTCAACGATCACGAACTCGTGGCCCGACCCATTCCGAAGACCCAGGACGCGGATTCCCTGGAGAAACGATGGAAAGGCGAGGAGGAACGGCGGAAGCAACTCGAAAAAGAGCTGGCGGAGCTGAAGGTTGCGCTGGCGAAACTGTCCGAGCGGCCGGCCCGTCCGCCGACGGTCACGCCGCGCTTCACCACCGTCTATCGCGGAATCGACAGTATCCGTCGCATCCGAATCGACCAGGCAGCCGTGACGGAGCTCGCGCAGCGACCGGAGGCCACCGCGAAACCTGAGTCCCGCGATCGCCAAGTACCGTTCGGCTCACCTCCCATGCAGGATTCCCTCGCCGGCGACCTGGATCTACCGTAGTCAGGGCGGTCGGCCCGTTCGCTGTGGCCCTGATCATCGGCCAGGGACCCAGCCGAACACCCCGTCCTCGCCGGCCGGACCTCGGGACCTTCGAGACACCAACGCCCTGCGAGACCACGCGAGTCGAACACCATGAAGGATGTGATCCGAATCGTCCTGGTAGATCCAAACCCCGAGACCAGCGGCGCGATGCGGCGATTCCTCGGGACGATCGACACGATCTGGGTCGCCGAGGCCTTCGATACCTACCAGGCCGCTCTTCCGCGGATCATCGCGATCGCCCCAGACGTGACCATCGTCGTCCTGGACCACGAGCCCGGTCAGGCCGTCGAATTGGTCGCGGCCCTGACGCGCGCCCTGCCCGGCACGGCGATCCTGCCGGCGAGTCGAAGCAACGACAGCTCGCTGATTCTCCGTGCGATTCGCGCCGGGGCACGCGAGTACCTCGCGCTTCCCGTCGAGCCCGCCGAGCTGCTCGAGATCGTTGCCCGGCTCCTTCGCGACCGTGTCGTCGTGCCCTCGGCCACGCCGCGCGGACCGCAGATCATCTCCGTCACAGGTGCCGCGGGCGGCGTGGGCTCGACTTCCGTCGCCGTGAATCTCGCGGCCACGCTGGCCGCATCCAACAACCACGAGACCATCCTCCTCGATTTTGATCTCATCTTCGGTGCGGTCGACGCGGTCCTCGATATCGTACGCGACAATACCCTCTACACCGTCCTCCAGAGCTTCGAACGGCTCGACCAGACCCTCCTCAAGCGGTCGATGACTCGGCACGCTTCGGGCCTGTACGTTCTGCCCCACCCGACGGATATCGAGGACGCCGCCAAGGTCGACCCCGACACGCTCCACCGGCTCCTCGGACTCCTCAAAGCCACGTTCAGCACCATCGTGATCGACACCAGCAAGGGGCTCCAGGCCTCCGATTTCGCCGCGTTCGAGATGTCCGACGTCATCCTCGTCGTCGTCCAGCTTGAGCTCAACTGTCTGCGCAACACCGCTCGGTTGATCCGGCTCCTCCACCAGTTCGATGGCCTGGCGGATCGGGTCAAGCTCGTCGTCAACCGTTCGGGCTCCATCGACTCCGAAATCAGCCTCAAGAAGGCCGAGGAGACCCTGACGATCCCGATCTCCTGGCAGATCCCCAACGCAACCAAGATCTTCCAGGCGGCGCGAATCCAGGGTATCCCCGTCGCCGATGTCGCCAAGGGGAGCCGACCCCACCAGGTGTTCCTCGAAATGGCTCGCGCCCTTCAGTCCGCACCAAAGGAACTGGCAGCCAAGCCCCGGAAAGGGCTGTTCGCGGCGTTCTTCTAACAGGTTCGTCCTTCCGAGTCACTGAAGACGAAAGACATGAGGACACGAAGCGATGTTGAAGGGACTGGGACGCACGCCGTTCGGGGCCAAGAAATCGTTTGGGCAGGAGAGCGGCGCGTCGTCGGCCGACTTGCCGGCCCTCAAACCCGAGCCACCGTCATCCGGACCGGAGGTGCTCCCGGCGGCAGACGCCCCGGCTCCGATGATGGCGAGTCCACTGCACCCCGTCCCCAGTGCGGCCGAGATCGCCAAGCAACCCGACCCGGCCCAGGAACAGTTCGAGTTGCTCAAGCGACATATCCACACTCGACTCGTCGACCGGCTCGATATGAACCGAGTCAGCGAGATCGACCCCAAGATGCTGCGCAACGAGATTCGGGGGGTCGTCGAGCAACTGTGCGACACCGAGAACCCGCTGCTCAATCGCAACGAGCGTCAGCGGCTCGTCAACGAGATCCTCGACGAGACGTTCGGCTTCGGGCCGCTGGAGCTGCTCCTGAAGGACGAGAAGATCGGCGACATCATGATCAATGGCCCGAAGAAGATCTACATTGAGAAGGCGGGCCGGATCCAGCGGTCGGACGTGGTCTTCCGCGACAACGATCACTTACTCCAGATCATCGACCGGATCGTCTCCCGGGTCGGCCGCCGGGTGGACGAGACGTCGCCGATGGTCGACGCCCGGCTCCCCGACGGCTCCCGCTTCAACGCCATCATCCCCCCGCTGGCTCTCGACGGGCCCGTTGTCACAATCCGGATGTTCGGCTCCAAGCCACTCTCTCAGGACGATCTGCTCCGCTTCAAGGCGTTCACCCCCGAGATGCTCGCCTTGATGGAAGGGGCCATGAAGGCGCGGCTGAACGTCATCATTTCGGGAGGGACTGGCTCGGGCAAGACCACGCTCCTCAACACGCTCTCCCGCTTCATCCAGCCGGATCATCGTGTGATCACCATCGAGGATGCCGCCGAGCTTCAGCTCCAGCAGGACCACGTCGTGCGGCTGGAGACCCGCCCCCCCAACATCGAAGGCCGTGGCGCCGTCACGGCCACCGACCTCGTCAAGAACGCCCTGCGAATGCGGCCCGACCGCATCATCATCGGCGAGTGCCGAGGCGCCGAGACGCTCGACATGATCCAGGCCATGAACACCGGACACGAAGGCTCGATGACCACTGTCCACGCCAATACCCCGCGCGACGCTCTCAGCCGGCTGGAGACCATGATCAGCATGGCGGGGCTCGAGCTGCCGATCCGCGCCTTGCGATCGCAGTTCGCCTCCGCCGTCGACTTGATCATCCAGGCCAGCCGCCTTCAGGGCGGTCCCCGCAAGGTCACCAGCATCTCGGAGGTGATCGGCATGGAGGGCGACACGATCATCATGCAGGAGATCTTCGCCTTCCGGCAGGTGGGCGTCGGCGAGGACGGTCGCGCCCACGGCGAATTCATCTCCACGGGAATCCGGCCGACCTTCATGGACCGGCTGGAAAGTTCGGGGTTCCAACTGTCCGCCGACCTCTTCCGCCAGCGTGTTCTCTTGAAAGATTGATGGGACTCCGGCATGTCCGAAGATCCGTCTTTCCAGCCTGACAGTGGCGGATTGTCAAGGAAAGCCTGACTGAGAAGTCTCTCCGGAAGGTACATGATGAGCAACCCCACACTCCTCTCGATGATGATCGGCATCGGCGTCGTCATCCTGATGACCGGGCTCGGTCTGGTGATGTCGCAGTCCTCGGACTCGCGCGCCGAAGAGCGGCTCGCCGGCCTCACCGGCCAGAAGAAGGCGAAGGCCAGGAAGGGCGACCTCGCCAGTGGCATCCTGGCCCGTCCCGCGGCGATCGACCTGGGACGTCCGTCCTTCTGGACCCGGATGATCCCCAACGCCGAGAATCTGAACTTGCTCTACGAGCAGGCCGACGTCAGCCTGACCTTCAACCGGTTCATGGTCATGGTCGGCGGGCTCGCCATCGTAGGGGCCGTTGTCGGCGTCGTGTTCCGGCTCCCGATCTACGCGGTCCCCGCCGGATCGCTCTTCCTGGGCGCCCTACCGTTCTTCTGGCTGCTCCGGCGCAGGAGTCAACGAATCAAGAAGTTCGTCTCCGCCATGCCCGAGGCGGTCGAGTTGATCAGTCGGGCATTGCGGGCGGGCCACGGTCTGGCTTCGGGGCTGCACCTCGTCGCGGAGGAAATGAAAGGACCAATCGCGGACGAATTCAATCGGGTTTTCGAGGAGCAGAACCTCGGCATCCCGATCGAGCTGGCGCTCCGCAATATGGCTGACCGGATCCCCGCCATGGACGTCCGGTTCTTCGTGATCGCGGTGATCATTCAGCGCGCGACCGGCGGCGACCTCGCCGAGGTCCTCGACAAGATCGGACGATTGATCCGCCAGCGGTTCGAGCTTTTCGGGCATGTCAAGGCGCTGACGGCCGAAGGCCGGCTCTCGGGAATTGTGCTTCTGGCCATGCCGCCGAGCCTGCTGGCCTTCATCTCGGTCGTGAACTATAACTATATCAGCGTCCTCTTCTCGACACCGGTCGGCGTCAAGATGCTGACCATCACCGCCGTCCTCCAGGTGATCGGCGCCTGGTCGATCAAGAAGATCATCGCCATCAAGGTGTAACCCGACGTGATCCTGTCCTACGCCACGCTGATCCCCCTGGCCGTCTTTCTCTCGATCACCCTTGGGACCTGGGCGGCCCTCGGAATGATCGCCGGCCAGCCGCGATCGGCCGAGGATCGACTCAAGCGGCTCCTCGACCCGACCGCCGGCCGAGGCGCCGCTGAGGCCAACCTGGTGAAGCGACAGGAGTTGTTCCAGGCGAAGGTCACGGCGGCCGCGCACAAGCTGGGCCAGTCGTTACGTCCGTCCAATGAGGCCGAGCTGGGGAAGGTTCGCCTGTTACTCCTCAACGCCGGCTTCCGCCAGGAGCAGGCCGTGGCCGTCTATTACGGCGTCAAGGTCTTCTGTCTGCTGATCGCGCTGGCCGTGGCCTTCCCGTCGCTGGTCATGAAGTATGGCCTGACGCAGAAGGCCGTGATAATGGCGGTGGGCGCCGGCGGCCTGGGTTTCTACCTCCCCGGTTTCCTCGTGAGCAGCCGGAAGAAGAAGCGGGCCGAGTCGATCTTCCTCAGCATGCCCGACGCGCTGGACCTCATGGTTGTCTGTGTCGAGGCCGGCCTGGGCCTGGATTCGGCGATGCGGCGCGTTACCAGCGAGCTGGGCCAATCCTCACCGGTACTCTGTGAGGAGTTCGCCATCGCCAACTTCCAGCTCCAGATGGGCCGAGCCCGCAAAGAGGTGCTCCGCGATCTGGGTATCCGCACCGGCGTCGAGGACGTCCGCGCACTGGCCGCCGTGATCATCCAGGCCGAGAAGTTCGGCTCGAGCATTGGCTCGGCCCTCCGCGTCCAGTCCGACTCGATGCGGCTGCGGCGCCGCCAGCTCGCCGAGGAGAAAGCCGCCAAGACCGCCGTCAAGATCATGATTCCACTAATCATGTTCATATTTCCTGGAGTCTTCGTCGTCCTCGTCGGTCCGGCCGGCATCCAGATGTACAACATGATGTCCAAGAAGTAAGCCGGTGCGATCGTCTCCGCCCCGGGACGACTCGCGACGACCGGCGACCGTCCTCCCTCCCCAATCCTCACCATGAGGGCGCGAGTCATGGCCAAGAACCCCATCCCGCTGGCTCCGGATATCAAGGCCGACCGGCCCAGGTACCGAGTGCTGCCGATCATCTCGATCTTCGTCGTCGCGCCGGTGCTCGCTCCCCTGTTCATGGAAGCCGTATTGCTTTGCTACGGACAATGGTGCGAGATCCTGGGCCGACCCGTCACCATTCGAACACCGATGCTGACCGCGTTGAGCGACCGGATCGATTCGGTCCGCCAGGACCTCTGCTACACCATCTCTTCCAGGTTCCAGCGGGTCCCCTGGAATCCCAAGGTCGTCGTGCCCGTCATCGCCCTGGTCATGCTCCTTGCGATGGTGATGCTCCGGCTTTGAATCCAACGCCTGGAGTTCGCCGGCCGATTGGGTATGATTCGCGGATGGGTATCATCCTTGTACTCGTCCAGGAATCGATGACCCGTGCCGCGACCGGGAGTCCGCGATGAACATCCTATCGATCGACGTCTGCCCTCTGACCGGAGCGGCCGTGGATGGCGGCTGGCCGGAGGGGCTCGAGCTCCAGGAGAACCTGCACACGCTCCTCATCCTGCGGACCGACGACGGCCTCGAGGGTTTCGGGAGCTGTTTCACGTCGGGACGATTGGTGGCCGGGGCGGTGGAGCTGCTCTGGCCGCTCTTGCGGGGACAGTCGGCCGTCGAGCCCGAGCGCGGTCTCGGAGACGCTCCGCCAGTCGACCTTCTGGCAGGGGCGAGGGGGATCGGTCGAGCATGCGATCAGTGGGATCGATATCGCGCTCTGGGACCTGATGGGAAAAGCCTGCGGCCAGCCCGTCTCGCGGCTCCTGGGCGGCGACTATCGGCGGACGATCCGGCCGTACGGTTCGATCCTGTTCGACGAGCCCGAGCCGCTCGCGCGGACGCTCGCCGATGTCGTCGCGCGCGGCTTCCGGGCGATCAAGCTGGGCTGGCGGCCGTTCGGGAGGCGCGACCGCGCGTTCGACGAGCTGCTCGTGAAGACCGCTCGCCGGGCCGTCGGGGACTCCGTCGAGATCATGGTCGACGCCGGCGGCAGCGAACAGTTCTGGCCGCACGGGACAAACTGGGCCCGCAACACCGCGGAGATGCTCGCCGACTTCGGGGTCACCTGGTTCGAGGAGCCGCTGCCGCCCGACGACCTCGACGGCTACATCGCCCTGACGCGCGTCTCGCCGGTGCCGATCGCCGGCGGCGAGGTCCTGACGCGCCGGCAGTCGTTTCGCCCCTGGATCGAACAACATGCCGTGGATATCCTCCAGCCCGACTGCACCAAGAACGGCGGCCTGAGCGAGTCGCGTCGGATCGCCTGGCTGGCCCACGACCACAACGTCCAGGTGGTTCCCCACGGCTGGAACACCGCTGTCGGCCTCGCGGCGGACCTCCAGTTCTCCGCCGCCATCCCGGTCGCCCGCTACGTCGAGTACCTCACCCCGAGCCCCTACATCGATGAACTCATCGCCGAACCCTTCCGCGTCGATGATGAGGGGCTCCTGACGATCCCGTCCCGACCCGGCCTGGGCGTCGAGATCGACCCCGACAAGCTGAAACGGTTCTGCAAGGATCGAATCGTGTTCCGGTAAGAGACGATCGGAGAATCCGTTGCGGGAGTGGCGGATTCCCGACTCCGAACTCCATAATGGATCTGGTTCGGACATCCCCAATGGAGAATCTCAAATCCCGCATTCGACGTGACCGACAGAGGAAAAACGTCATGCACGACGACTCCCCGCGACGCTGGTGGAGCTACCTTCGATTCAGCCTACGCGCGGTGGTGCTCCTCGTGCTGGTCATCGGCGTCGTGCTGGGCTGGATGGTCCATCGGGTGCGTGTCCAACGCGCGGCGGTGGTCACAATCGAACGAGCGGGTGGCAATTACCGGTATGACTGGGAGATGAAGAACGGCCTCCCGGTCTCGAACGGCGAGCCCTGGTGGCCGCGATGGCTGGTGGATCGGGTTGGCCGGGACTATTTTGGCGACGTCGTCTCGGTCGTTCTGGGTGGCCCGAAGTCTTCAGATACCGAGCTGATCCAGGTCGCCACGTCTCTCGGCCACCTGGAGCAATTGAGCCTCAACGGCTCGCGGGTGACTGACGCGGGTCTAGCCCATCTCGAAGGCCTGAACGAGCTCAAGCTGCTGGGCCTCGAGCGCGTGCCGATCACCGACGAGGGGATGAAACACCTGGAGCGCGCGACGAGTCTCGAATGGCTGGACCTCTATGGTACCTCGATCTCCGATGCCGGGCTGATGCATCTGCGAGGCTTGTCCCGCCTCGAATTCGTGAACCTTCTTCAGACAAAGATCACGGACTCGGGCCTCATCGCTTTGGAAGGGATGACCAACCTCCAGCGCCTCCATCTCGGAGGGACGCAGGTCGGCGACTCCGGATTGAAGCACCTCGAGGCCTTGACCAGCCTCAAAGAGCTCTCTCTCGACCGCACCCGGATCACCGATGCGGGTCTCGCGCACTTGAAAGGACTGACCAACCTCCGGGAACTCTCCATAACTGGTACGACTGTCAGCGATGCCGGGCTGGTTCACCTGAAGGAGCTGACCAGCCTCCGGAAGTTATACCTCGAGGCTACGCGCGTCACCGATGCCGGCGTGCAAGAACTCCAGCAGTCGCTACCGAATCTTGTGATCACTCACTGACCGTCCGCTGGAACTGGACAAAGGAGGCGGATGATCGATCCCGATTCACACGGTCGGCGATGCGGAATCATGTCGTGAATCAGAACACTCATAAGTGGACTGTCGAGCTTTGAGATCCTTGAATGCGGAGTCGCAATCCATGAGACGCGCGGCATGGTCCTGGTCGGTGGTTCTGCTGGCGATAGCGGCTGTTGACTCGCAACCCCAGGCGTTGGCCCAGGTAACGGAACCCGATCGAAAAACGACAGCCAGCGCTGATGCCTCCAAGACCAAGCCCCCAGTGTCGGCTTACATCGAGGTCCGCTCGGTGATCCCGGATTCCGAGAAGAAGGCGGCTGACGAGAAGCCGGGGCGGATCCTCCGCTATGGCCTGAATTACGCGGACGTCGATCGGATCATTCAGGCGGTTCCCACGATCCGCGAGGTCGCGCCGATCCGCGAGATTCCCAAGCCGATCCGCCGTAGCAACCGGGTCCTCGACGGCCGCATCGTCGGCACAACGGCGTCTTACTGCAACGTCAACCGCCTCGAGATGGACCGAGGCCGGTTCCTCTCCCAGGAGGATCACGAAAAGTACCAGAACCTCGCCGTGCTTGGCTCGGAAGTCGCGAGGAGCCTGTTCCCGGATGAGGACCCGATCGGTCAGTCGGTCAAGCTCGGAACCGACTATTACACGGTCGTGGGCGTCGTCAAGGAGCGAACCAATACCTCGGCCATCAGCGGACGTTCGGAGAGACGCGAAGTCGATAAGGACGTCTACATTCCGTTGAACACCTGTAAGCTCCGCTTCGGGGAACGGGTCATCAACGCACGGGCCGGGGTGGCACAACGCGCCGAGGAATCGCAGCTCACTCGGCTCACCTTGCAGCTCCGCGACGGGGCCCAGCTCGAGGAGACCGCGGCGCTCATCCGATCGACCTTCCTCAAGCCATTCCACCCGAAAGGCGACGTCGAGGTGGTCATCGTTCGACTCCACGGCAAGTCCCGGTAAGAACCCCTGACAAGACGAAGACCGGCTCCCGAACGGCACGGACCCCGACCTCGCTGTCTCAACCCCACGGCACGAGCCAATTCTGTCTTGGATTTCGAGGAAGCCCAGGCTCCAATCGATTCTCGGACCTTGCCAATTCGCGTTCCGCGGGAAACGGAAGGACTCGATCGACTGACGGTTGCCGGAGAATCTTGTGGTGAGCGAGCCCATGCTCGATTCAGGGAATTCGGTACCTGTGTCGAATCCTCACGCGGAACCCAATGCTGGTGACGAGCGGTCCAGACCGCTGGTGACACCCATAGTGCGACATTGTTGAAGCATGTCCTCTTCGGACAGTGTTGCAAGGATACCGAGTGATCTCGTTGCCACGACCCGGCGTGGGAACCGCTTTCCCGGCCGCTCCTGTGAGTGTGTCCCCGTTCCGTCCCCTGATTCGGAAAGACCTCGTTCCGTCCCTCTTAGTTCGACTTTTGCCGTTTTTCGGCGGCTGATTCTCGAGTAGAGGCCAAAAACAAGGGGTTTTCGAAAGTTGCCGGTCCACGAGGCGTGCGCCGGAGTTGCCAAAATCCTTCGCCATCTCAGAAAACCCCTGGATTTCAGCGTTTTCGATCGCTGAAAAACGGCAAAAGTCGAACTTAGAGTCTGTCCCGGAAGCCTCAACGGCCGTCTCGTAGGGTGCTCTGTGAGCACCAAACTGGGCAACGTGCCCCGGATCGGTGCTCACAGAGCACCCTACAAGGACCTTCCGAGACAGTCACTTACTGCTGGTGCGCGATTTGGCAAGTGCCGCAGGCGTCGGCAAGGGCCTTGAAGGATGAGTCAATGGCCCGAGTGTCCCGAGCTCATCCGAGACCGCCGGACCCTCGCCAGGTGGGGCGACGTGGCGAAGACGCTGCTCGCAGGTCCCACGCTTGCCGGAGTGCCCGCCCGACTCGAGCGGCCTGGCCAGCGTCCGGAGTCGCGCCGATGGGGAGATAGAGCACGCCCTCTTCCCGGCGGGCGAGAACCTGCTCGACCAGGACCGCCCGGAGCAGCCACACGGCGTCCTCCTGGCTCGCCGTCTCGACGCCGACCCATCCGGCATAACGGCGCGGCCACAACGGAATCCCGGCCGCGCGCAGGTCGTTCTCCACCTCGCCCACCGCCGCCTCGTACTCGGACGGGACCGCGGCCGCCTCGGCGGGCGTCGCCGGATCCCAGACCTCCTGACCGGCCAGAGATTGCTGGGCGGTGGTCAGGTGCCCGTCCCAGTAGTGGTGCGCCTTGGTCAGCGCCACCACCACGTTCTTGATCTCCTTCTCCACCCGAAAACCGGGGCCGGCCGGGAGCTGGAGAACGGCCTGTCTGCGCCGGGCCGACACATTCTCAGCATTGACGGCGAATTGGAGCCAGGCCGCTGCCTCTTGCGACTCGCACTGTACGCCGACCCAACCCGGCGCGTATCCCTCGACCAGCGGCAGGTAGGTCGTCATCTTGATGGCGCGGCCGATCTCGGCGACCACGTCCCGATAGCGACCCGACGAGGCCGCCACCTCTGCCTCGGACACCGGCTCCAGTAGCTTGCCCCGATGAGGAGGCCCCCCGGCCAAGGCGAGGTCGCAGAACGTCGTCCAGATCTCGTCCCATGCGACCCTTCCGTCCTGCCCGTACTCAAGGCCGGCCGAGCCCATGGAGTTGGGCGAAACGGATGGGTAACAGTGCTGATATCGCGGTGGCAGGAGCGCGTTGATTTTCGCGTCGAGCGCCGCCAGCTCCGCCGCGACATTCCGGTACTGTGTCGATTTCATGAATCAATTCCCATGCGTTGAGTTTGTCGGATGATGACCACGCGGTTAAGGCTATCGAGAGAAACTGGATGAATGGAAGCGTCGGAGAACGCCGCGCCGGATGACCAGGATCGACGGCGGCGTTCAGCCGCCGAAGTTACTCGTCGCAGTCGTTTCCAGCCTCGTCGCGGGTCTGAATCTGCCCCTCGAGACTCTTGATCCGCGGGGTTGAGGAGCATGCCGAACCTATTCCTACTTCACCAAGAGGCCCTAAAACAAACCCCCTCACCCCAACCCTCTCCCCAAGGGGCGAGGGAGACGGATTCGTTCCCCTTCTCCCCCCGGGGAGAAGGTGCCCGAAGGGCGGATGAGGGGGTCCGAACCTCGTTGTTTTAGGGCCTCTAAAGGAGTGAGCGTGATGTTACGATAGAATACCTCGGCCCCCTCGGATTGCAGGATGATCTTGCCGCGGCTGACGCTCGCCTTGGTTGCCTTGTTGACCACGACGCCGTTGACGATGTTGGTGATCGCGTCGCCGTCGCAGACGACCTCGACGACGTTCCACTCGCCGTGAGGCTTCTCGACGTCCTTCGTCCTGACCACTCGACCCTTCTCCGTCTTCCCGTCCACTTCGATCGTCGTGCCGCCGACCAGGAAGAAGTCGCCGAAGTCGTGCTCCTGGATCTGGCATTCGATCGACTTCGTCCAGACCTTATCCGGCCCGACGCAGTGCATCAGGATGCCGGAGTCGCGGCGCGTCTTCTCGGTGTCGCGAGGGGGCCATTTCTTCGCGCCCCATTTCACCTCGAGGCGGAGCCGGTAGTCGCCGTACTCCTGCTTGGTGGTGAGGCAGCCGAACTCCTCACCCGAGATGTGGATCACGCCGTCCTCGACTTTGAAGACCCCCTTGGGATCGGCATACGCATCCACGGTCTTGTCGGCATGCCGGGTGAATGTGTACCAGCCCGCGAGATCCTTGCCGTTGAAGAGGTTAACAGGGCTCGCCGCATCGTCCGAGATGGCGGAGTGGGCGTAGAACGTCGCGGCGAGGGCCAGCGTGAGCAAGACGGTGGTGGGGCGAAGCAGTTGAGTCATGCAAGGCGCTCCATGTCGGGTGTTGACGGATTTCGAAGTTCTTGCGAGTCAAAGTCTCGACGGCTCAGCTCATGATACAGGTTGTGGATGAAGGCGGTGTTGTCGCACTGAAGGTAGTGCATGACCCCGCCCATGCGCGAGTAACTCTTGCAGAATCGAAGATAGTATGCCGGGTTCGTCTTCGGCGGCTCTCCTTGGGTCCAGTCCCAGCCGCCGCCGTCCTGGATGTCCACGACGAAGATGGTGTGATCCCGCACCACGTCTCGGCCGGCCTGTAGCCGCAGGTTGTTGACGCAACTGATGCTCTTCTCGAACACCTGGGGCCCCATGATCGCCGATCCGACCGAGAGCACGACGCCGCCGTCCAGCCGGTCCAGCGACCCGCCGAACAGCTTGAAGTCCCATTCGCCCGCCCGGCCGATCGCCGACCCGGAGAACACCGGATGGTTGGCGATGATATCATAGCCGATGCCGGGATGTACCGTGAGCGGCACGTGGTGCCGCCACGACTGGGCGAGGATCGAGGCGTGCTTCCAGCGGTGGTCGATCACCCAGCGTCCTTCCGGCCAGCGTTGCTCTCGAATCGCCCTCAAAAGGTCGACGCGTGCGGCGGCGAGGGGATGATTCGGGTCTTCGGCGACGGCGCGCTCGAGGTCGCTCGCGGGCGGGATGGTTGCGCCGTCCTCGATGATGAGTCGCCCTAGTGATTGTCCATATCCTAGCCCATCCAGCGCACCGGTCATGAGGGCGAGGTGGATCGTCGTGGCCGTCTCGTGCCAGGTCCCGAAGTGGCCGCCGGCGACTCCCATCTCAACACTTTCGGTGCTGGCCCCGAACCAGGCGTACTCCCAATCGTGGATGGTCCCGGCCCCATTCGTCGCCAGATGCGTCAGCCAGTTCGCGGCCATCATCCGCTCGAGGATGCGCGCCGCTCCATTCCGCAGCAAATGAGCGCCGTAGATGAGCATGACGGCCGCATCCCGGCTCCTCGCCCGCCGGATGCGCGATGCCGCCTCTCGAATCAGGGCAGCGTTGCGCTCGGAACAAACGGGCGGCGACGTATCCGGGTCACGGAGGATCTCGTCCGCCCGGGTCAAGCTGACGCGTTCGGCCAACGGGAAGACTTTCAATCGCGAGAAATCCAGCCGCTCGACCTGCCTCATGGCTGCCCCTGCCTTCATTCACGTACGTCCTCGCTCGGCAGCGCATCGTCCCCGGAGCGTCCAACGAACCGATCACGTGTCATCCAAAGGCCGGCCGACGGCGTCGGGATGAAGAAATAGTCCTCGCCATCGGCCGTCCGGCTCCAGCCCTCCTTCGACCGGTCGGGCCGGTAGCGCTCAATCGTATCCGCAAGGTTGGCATAGGCGAAGTTGACACCCTCGATCTCCTCGCGGCTCAGATGGCCCGGGGCATAGGTGATCCGGAATCGGCCCTCCGACGAGCCGTGGAGCAAGTGGGCCGTGGCGTGGGCCAGGTCCCACATCTCGGAGTCATTGCGATACAGTTCCATGACCCGGGGCGTGCCGACATAGCCGATCCGGCGGATCAGGCGGTCGACGTCGAGCTGCTCGCCGAACCGCTGCAAGCCTGGAGCGATGATAACCAACTCCCCGCCGTCGGCCAGCGCCATCCGGGTGCGGTAGATGGCCTTGTTGGCGACCCAGGTGCTCGCGAATTCATCCTCTTGCATGACGCAGACGATCTTCCGCACGGGCTCGTCGAAGATCGTGATGTTCTGGGCCCGCGACTGTCGCGCGGCGGCGAGGTAGGTCTCCAGGTCGTCACCGACGTGCAGCCCGGTCGTCACCAGATCACCGGCTTTATCACGCGCCATCACGATCTGTACGTAGACATCGGGGAGACCAAAGAGGAATCGCTCCTCGGCCCAGTTGAAGCAGGCGCGGAGTGGAGTGACGAGGCGGCCCAGGTTGTTCTCGATCCCGCACCGCGCCGCCAGCATGTGCGAGGCACAGATCAGGTCCTTGCCGCCGAGGCCGATGAAGTAATTCTTGTTGTGGTTGGCGAACCCGAGGACCTCGTGGGGGACAACATGGCCGACGTTGATGATCAGATCCCAGGAGTCCTCCATGAGCGTGCGATTGAGCGAGACCGGGATCGGCCAGTCGGCGATCCCCGCAGTGGCCTCGCACACAAACTCCGCGCAGACCTCGCCCACGGGGACGCAGCCGTTGCGCCAGTCATGTACCAGGATGTGCTCCTCGGGGATGGAGCCGAACATGGAGCCGTTCTGCTCGCGCGTGTGCGGCACATGCTGGCCCAGGGTGGGGATGACCCGGACCTCAGCCTCGCGGGAGAAATCCCGATAGAGCCACTCCGTTAACCGACCGGCGCCGGAGTGGGCCCGCGTGATGTCAGGGGGCAGGAGCAGCACGCGCCGGGGCCTGCCGCAGATCCGTTGTCTCGCCTCGGAAGCGGTCCGGGCCATGAGCTCGTTCAATCGTCCATCGTCGATCCGGGCCGCTTGTTCGGAGATCCAGGGCATGTTCGACACCTCGCATTCCAGGGTGGGTTGCCGGAGTCCTACGAGCCACCGGAATGAGCCGGCGATGGAGCTCGATCGGGCTCCGGTTGCGGTGCATAGGTCAATCCGCCGCGTGGGAAGACGCGAATCCGAGGCGCATCGGGCCGGAGGGAGCACAGCGCGGTTTCGGCCGCTCTCCACATGGCCGCCTGATCGGCGAAGAGGCGGACTGGTCCCAACCGAGGGCCAATCCGCCCATGGAGAGGCGGAGAGTAAATCAGGACGGTCCGGTCGATAACCAACTCGCGAGCCCAGCGAATCATGAACGAAGCTGGGCTGCCGACCGCGGAGGCGATCTGGTCCGCCAGCTTGAGACCGCGACGAATGATCCAGCCGCCGACAGTACCGGTCGCTGCGATGGCCTTCATGGCAGGCATCGGGAATGATCGATCGATCTCCGCCGGGTCGGTCCAGAAGAAGCCGGCCAGGACGCCGCCGGGCCGGCCCGCCGCGCGGTGCTGAAGTAGCACTTTGAAACTCATCATCGGATCGCCGGGCCATGGGGCATTGCCGGCGACGACCAGATCGACCGGTGTGGCATTGGGGGCCCGGAAGCGTCGCCGGGCTTCCTCGGAGAGGGTCGCCTGCACCGCGTCAGGGTGGCCGGCGACGACCCGGAGGACGTCGCCCCGATCGCCCAGGAGGTGACTGATCGACAGGCATGGGCCGGCGAGGAGTGCGGCGGCGGCCCGGATCGCAAGCCGCATCGGGTTGGTCGCGACGTCGCCACCGAGCAGTCGGCCGGCATCGCCGCCCAGCCCCTGGCGGTGCAAGGCGACCAGGGTCGAGCGGTGGCTGCATCCGGGGAAGATCAGCTTGTAGCCGCCCCCGAAGCCGGCCTGGAGGTGGGGCAGCACCGAGCCGATCAGGATGCGCAGGTCCGCCTCCGCCACCGGCCGGAAGACGCGGACCGGAACGCCCTGGGGCGTCACGCCCAGGTCGTCGTACTGGGTGAGGTCATCGACCGGCGGACTGTAACACGGGTAGGTCTCGAACACGTCGTCGCCGACGCGGCGGCGCATCGCCTGCTCGTCAACGGCGAGGTGACGGCCGACCCCGGCGCTGATCGTGACGTCTTCCCGGCGCACGCCGGCGGTGTGCAACGCCTCCAGAAGAGTCGGCAGCGCCGCTGCGCACGGGAGTCCATCGCGACGGGTCGTCAACCACGATCGCGACGGTCGTCCCGGGCCCTGCGAGCGATCTGAGCGGCTCGATCCCGGTGAGCGATCCCAGCGCCGCGGAGAGGGCCCCCGGATAATCCACCAGTCCGCCCCGCAAGTCGGGCTCGATCACGTCGGCCGGAGGCCAGCTCGCCGGGAACCGCAAGGTGAGTGTCTCCTCTGGCCCCCATGGGATGACGACCGGTGGGGGCGATCCGATCGGGCCCGATCCGACTTCCATGGTACGTCAATACCCGACCTTCTTGTCAACGACGTTCAGGAGCATCTCCCCCGCCGCGAACCGACGCAGGTTCTCGCGAAAGACCTCGTGGCGCCGCCGATCGCCACCGGGGGACTGCCCCGCCGTGTGCGGCGTGATGATCACGTTGCGCGACCAGAGCGGGTGGTCCTTCGGTAACGGCTCGGGGTCAGTCACGTCGAGGCCGGCTGCCGCGACTCGCCTGCTGTCCAGGGCCGAGACCAGAGCGTCGGTATCGACGACCCCACCGCGCGAGACGTTGATCAGGATCACACCCGCCTTCATCATCCCGAGTTCCTTCGCGCCGATCATCTTCCTCGACTGCTTCGTGAGCGGGACGGCGCTGGCGACGACGTCCGCCCTCGGGATCAGGCCGTGGAACGCCTCGGGCTGGTGCAGCTCCTCGACGAACAGGGGCCGCTCCCGGACCTTGGGATCGGTCGCCACCACCCGCATCCCGAAGCCGTACGCGCGGCGGGCGATCTCGCTGCCGATGCCGCCGAGGCCGATGATCAGCAGCGTCTTGCCCGCCAACTCGTCGAGGACCGTGCCCTGACGCTTCGAGGGCCAGCGCTGGTCGGCCTGCGCGCGGACGAAGTGCCCCAGGTCGCGGGTGAAGGCGAGCAGGTAGCCGAGGGCCTGGTCGGCGATCTCGGGGGCGTAGGCACGTTGCATGTTGGTCAGGACGATGTCCCGCTCGACCAGCTCGGGGATCTCCATCAGGTGCTCGACACCGGCGCTCGGCTGCTGGACCCAGCGGAGCTTCTTGCCGGCGCGGATCAGGCGTGCGGAGATGAAGCCGTAGCTCGCCACCGCGTCGCCGGCCCGCTCGAGAGCCTCATCGTCGCTCCGGCACTCGACCAGCTCCGCTTCGGTGGCAGTCGCTCGGAGCTCCGAGAGCTGTTCCGGTGGAGTCGGGGGAATGAGGACCTTGAGACGTTCATTCTGGCGGGCCTGTATGGTCGTGGCGGGTCCGATAGTCGCGGCGACGGTGGCGGATGCGGCGAGAAAATCACGGCGATTCATGGCAATGGGCTCCGGGGTGTCCTTTGGGTGAAGCAGTGCTTATGGGGTTGGTCACTCGAACGGTATGCCTGTGCGCGTCGCAATAACGCGGAGGTCAACGACGACGGCCTGGACGAGCGGGATTACCGTCTCGGGGGGTCGCCTCGGCGGCGCGCTCGGGATCGCCGGGGATGAAGGAGGCGGATGTGCCCGGGGCCGGTTTGGTCGAGCGGAACACGTGGATCCACTCGGCTTGCCGCTTGAACTCGTCGGGGTCGAGGAAGCCCGCGATCTTCAGGGCCCCGAAGCAGTGGCCGATTCCGTTGCCGACGCTCCGGGACGGGATCTTCTGCCTCAGTGGCCTGCCCCCCATTTCCTGGCCGCAAGGTGCTTCTCCCACCGATTACAATTACAACATCTTGACCGCACGTTCCACGGCAATCCCCACTCTGCCCAGCCGGATCGGCGAACAGGCGTCCCTTCGAGACTCGGTCCGTGGCAGGGTATGGCGAGTCGCGATGGGTCAGTTGGTCTCCGGGTCCTCGCCTGCGACCTTGATCTCGGGTCCGGGAAGACACGTGCACGGTTCGCCCCAGGGATAGCGGCAGCCATGATCATGAATAATCAGTACCTGGTTGATGGATCCAGGCTTGAACCGGCTGCTGTTCGCTGCAAACCATGCCGTGAAACTCGGCAACGGCATGCGGCCAGCAATCACAGTCATGTTACGGGATCGTCTCTCGGTGCTCATGCTCCCTCCAGGCCATCTCGAGCGTCACTGGTCGCGCGGAGGCCGTCGCGGATCTCGGGAGGCCGTCAGCGCGTTGCCATTTGTCCGAAGTCTCCTCCGACGCTTCGGAAGAAAGTGTGGATGTGATTGGTTCCGTTTTGGGTGTTGTTGAAGTCGATGAGGAACGTCAACGCTTGAACGCGGAACGCGTGGTTGCTCGCCGCATCGGCCGGACCGTACCAGGCGAAGTGGGCGTCCGCCACGCCGCGATCGATCCGGTCGATGAGCTCTGATCGCGCGGGATCTGGGAAGTTCTCGGCGTAGGCGTGGAGGAGCCGGGTCAGAACGTCATGCTGGGCCGTTGTAAGCTGGGCGACGGGGATTCCCTCTCGCGCCGCCTCCTCGGGTTGAGCGGAGTTCGGGGTTGTCGTCACTTCGGGCGCGACATCCCGCACGATCGCCAGCTTTCGTTGCTCGGGCGTGAGCGAAAGGAAGAGCTCGTTGGCTGGCGCGTCGATCGCGGCGAGGTTGCGCACGCCCTTTCTCGGTCCGGATTTGACCAGGGCGGGGTTGGAGCCGAACTGGAAGGGAGTCACCGCGACGACCTTCCCGCTTCGCAGCGTGTAGTTGAGCGAGAGGTGATGTCCCTCGATCCGCCACCCCCACTCGCCCTCGTTGGTGGGCGTGCCGAAGACCGAGACGTAGTAGAGTTCCGGATCGCGGATCGGTCCCCGGCCGGCTTCCTCGACGCGAAGGATCTCCTCCAGGCTCATGATGGTCGAGGCTTTGAGCAGGCCCTTGGTCGAGAGACCGGTGGAGAGCAATCCGAAGGCGAGCGGCCTCTGCTCGGAGGTCAGGTTCTTGATCGGGACCCCCTTCCGCTCCCGCGGGATCCAGTGCCAGTTGAACCGCTCGGGGCTGTCGAAGGAGAAGGTCGCCTGGCTCTTCTGTTTCTCATCGAGCGCCGCAATGAACCGCCGGGCAGCGTCGGCCATCATCGAGCCGGTCTCATCGGCCCGCGCCGTCGCGAATGAGGGAAGGGCGCTCAGGGCGACCACGGCCAGAAGCATCGGAATCTGTCGCATCGGAACTCTCCACATGTTTTGAAATTATGATTGTCACGCAAGGGAGCGACTTCACGCCTATCAAACCGGATCGTTGCTTGCTTCTTCGCGGATGCGGCTACGCCGCACTCGCATCCAGCGCCCGCGTGAAGCGGGCCACGATTTCCTCCAGGAACGGTTCGTCGATGGTGAGTGGTGGCGCGAAACGATACGTCCGGCGGCGGGTCTCCTTGGTCAGGAGTCGCTCCTCGATCAGCGCCCGGTTGTTGACGAGCAGAGGCCGGTAGTCATTCGCCCCGTATTGCTCGGTCAGCTCGATGGCCTGGTCCTCGGACAGATTCTCCACGACGGCCCGCACTCCGCGATCCGCAAGCTCCTCCCACGGCGTCCGATCATCCGACGCGCTCATGAAGACCTCCCGGGTTCCTTCCCGTCGTCCTGCTTCAACAGACACATCCGGCCGCCACCGACCGGACCTGCTGAGAATTGATGGACGGTCAGACGGTCAACGATTCGAGTGATTGGTTCCAATGGCGAAGATCGCGGTTCTTCCACGCCCCCTTGCGGTAGGCGTAGCCAACGATCAGCGGCACCGCGAGCGTGGCTTCGGCAAAGACCATCTGCTCGAAGGCCGTATCCACCTTGCCCCAGCTCGACGCCTCCTTCAGCGTGCTGCCTGACAGGCCGCCGTCCCGGACGTCGGCCATGGTGACCTGCACCGCGTACTTGTGCATCGGGGCGTCGAAGCCGATCACGTCGGCCGCGACCACGATGTCCTGGGCGAAGTTCTTGGGAACGCCCCCACCGATCATGAAGAGGCCCGTGGTCGGGTTCTTCACCTTGAGCTGGGTCAGCTCGTAGAAGTCCTTGGCACTGTCGATGCTGACCTTCGGCCCATCGCCGCGGGCGTGTTGATGAGCCACCAGGCCGAAACCCGCCGAGCAGTCGCTGAACGCCGGGCAGAAGATCGGCACGTCGGCGCGGAACGCCTCCAGCACAATGCAAGCGTCCGCCCGACAGCCCTCGCGCTCCAGGAACGCGCCCATCTCGCGGATGAACTCGCGCGACGAGTGGGGACGAGGCTCCAGTCCATCGGCAATCCGCCGCGTCGTCTCGTCGCAGACCCGCAGCTCGTCCTCGTCGATCAGCGTGTCGTAGATGCGGTCGATGTGCAGCTCGCGGAGCGTCCCGTCATCCAGCCCCGCGCGGAGTCGCTCCTCGGCAAGGTAGTGGCGGAAGCCCAGGGCCTCGAAGAAGTCCTGGTCCACGATGTTGGCCCCGGTGCTCACGATGGCGTCGACCATGCGGCACTGAACCATGTCGGCGAATACTTTCTTCAACCCAGCGCTGATGAGCGAGCCCGCCAGGCAGAGGATGATGCCGCACTCCTCGTCGCCGAGCATGCGGTCGAGGATGTCCGCCGCGCGGGCGAGGTCGCGGGCCGTGAACGACATCCGCCGCATGGCCTCGATCAGCGGGACGACATCGATCGCGGTGATGTCGATGTGCTCGACTGTCTTGGCCAGGTAGTGAGCCTTTTCGGGCATGATCAGTCTCCCCGTATCAGGCGACGTGCCTCGACCGCAAGGGTCTGGCTCACGCCGTCTTCGAGGGATGTCGGGGGCTTCGTGAAACCGGCCGCTCGAAGTTTGGTCATATCGGCCTGCGTGAAGTTCTGGTACTGCCGCACGATCTCAGGCGGCATCTCAATCAACCGGATGCGAGGCTCGCGGTCCAAGGCGCTGAACACGGCTCGTGCGAGGTCTTCGAACGTCCGAGCCGTCCCGGTCCCGCTGTTGAACAGCCCCGAGACCTCGGGATGTTCCCAGAGCCAGAGCAAATGATCGAGGCAGTCCTCGACGAAGACAAAGTCGCGTTTCTGGCCGCCGTCCGGATAGGCTGGGTCGTTCGACTTGAAGAGACCGACCATCCCCGTCGCGAGGATTTCGCGCCGAGCCTTCCACACCACGCTCGCCATGGATCCCTTGTGGCCCTCTCGCGGGCCGTAGACGTTGAAGAACTTCAGGCCGCCCCAGCTCGGGGGCGCCGGAAGGCCCTCCGCAACGCGACTCCAGATCCAGAGATCGAAATCGTTCTTGCTCTTGCCGTAGAGGTTGAGCGGCCGGAGTTTGCCGGGTGGCGTGCGGTCATCGAACCCCAGGGAACCATCGCCATAGGTGGCGGCGCTCGAGGCGTAATAGAACGGGCATTCCGCCTCCGCGCACCAGGTCCAGATCGCTTGCGAGAACTTGACATTATTCCACACGAGGAACTCCCAGTCGGATTCGGTCGTCGAGCTACACGCCCCCAGATGGAAGATGGCCTCAAGCGGCAGGTTTCGGGATCGAAGAGCATCCAGGAACATGGTCTCGGTCGCAAAGCAGAATCGAGTCAAACCGACCCAGTGGGCGGCCTTGGCCGCCGAAAAGGGATGATCGACGAGGAAGAGATGATGTCCCAGCCCTGCCAGACGATGGGCAAGATTCGAGCCGATGAAACCCGCGGCGCCCGTGATCGCAATCACCTGGAATTCCTCGTCACTTGCCCGCATCAGTAGGCATCACTACTGATCACCTCGCCGCGGTTCCGCGTCCCGAGGGCGGTCCACGTCACCGAGTTGACCGAATCCTTGATGAACTGCACGTGCCCGTCGCAGCAGAGCAGGTTTACCCCCCCGGGATGCTGACTCCGCGGCGCCTTCCAGCCGGGACGCAGCGGGTTGTAGCTCACGCAGTCGGAAAGTAACCTGGAATTCGGCGTGAGATAGTGATTATAGAGGGTGCTGCGGATTCCACCCTCCCACCAGGCTACGCCTTTATCGAACTCCCAGCCCATCGCAGCCGCAGTGCAGCCGGCCTGGGTCGGGCCGCCCGAGGGGTCTAGCGCGAAGGCCCGGCGCGGATCCTGCGGCAATGGGGTCGGCGACGACTGGGTATTCGTTGAGGTGCCCAGTAGCTGCTCGGAGGCTGCCGCGGTATTGCTCGATCCGTCGGTAATGGCTGCCAGGGACTGTGGCATGCTCATGATGAATGCCCCGTTGGCCCCGCTCAGGTCGCCGGCGGGGGGCGTGAAGTTGCTGGTCAGGCCATCGCCTGTGGCGAAGGCGTAGTTGGTCGGACCGCAAGTCGGGTCCGGCGGCGTACCGGCATCGCTCGGGCAGAAGAAGGCGTTAACTCTCATGCTCTGTGCCGTCGAGTTCGCCGGGATGATCCCGTAGGGAGTCGAGCCGAAATTGCCACTCGGCCCGCCTCGGAACGAGAAGTTGAAGTTCATGGCGTTGTAGATGGGTGTCTGTTCCAGATAGGGCGATAGCTGGGCCAGCACAGACCACGCGTAATGGTCCTGCGGAATGCCAGGATAGACCTGGGCGGCGGTGGGATAGAAATACCCGACCGGGAAGGTCCCCACGGCTGAATGGTAGTTATGCAGCGCGATGCCGAGCTGCTTGAGGTTGTTCGTGCACTGGATACGGCGAGCCGCCTCACGCGCGGCCTGGACTGCCGGCAGGAGCAAGGCGATCAGCACGGCGATGATCGCGATGACAACGAGGAGCTCAATCAGCGTGAATCCGCGGCGATTCATAGGAGCGATTCCGGCTTGTTGGGTTATGACTGGAGTTTTCGCCTCTTCCGCAAAGAAGAAGTTTGCGCGGAGCGGAAGGAGCCGTTTTGCAACCATACCCAGTTGGTCTGCGAATTGATCAACTGGGTCTGCGAGCGAAAGATCCCGGGGGATTTCACCGTCGATAGCTATTTCACCAATGCTCCGATCCTCAACCCTATTCACGGCAAGACCGACCCATGGGATCGTCCGCGGGGCTATGTCGGCGATCTGAAATTCAATCGTCAGCTGGTCTGGAAGGGCCGGACCCTCAAGGCCAGCGACCTGGCTGCCTCGATCCCACCCGCAGATTCGGAAGGAGTTGCGGATCGGTGATCAGCGGCAGTGGTACTTCACGGTGACGGTTCAGATCCCCAACGTGAACCACAAGGTGCGGATCGTCGTCTTGTGGGCGTACAAAGACGACGCGGAAGCGTGCAAGATCTTGGTGACGAACCGGATCACTTGGGAAGTGACGCGGATCGTGCGGGTTTACCGGCGACGCTGGACAGGCACGGAGACCTTCCATCGGGACGGCAAGCAGCAGCTTGGGCTGGGAGACTGTCAGTTGCGTGACGCAGGGGGCCAGACCCGGCACATGTACCTCGTCATGCTGGCGTACAGCCTCCTGTTGATTCAACTGCGGCAGGGTCGTGCGAAGGAATGGGCGCTCCTGAGGCTGACGACCATCGGCGAGGCCTGTCGAGCGATGTCCACAGAGACCTTGCGCACCACGTTGTCCTGGGCAATCGAGCAAGCCACCAAATGGGAGCGTCCTCATGAGGAGATCTTGGCTCATCTGGGATTAACCTGAATTTGCAAAACTCCAGTTATGAGTCATCCTGGTTCATGAGACCGCAATGCGATCGAAGCTGCTGTCGTCCCGACTCGGAGGGACAACGATCATCCCGTTTCCCGGTCTCGGGCTTCACCGGCGCAACAACAAATCGGCTGGCATGGACACCCTTTAGGACGGAGAGCCGGGTCGCGAGGCCGTCGAGCCGAATTCGGCTGCCATGCAACATGAGCACCTCCAGCCGATTGTCGCGGTCGATGCAGACCCGTGTCGTCGCGATGATCAGATCGAGCTCCGCATGCTGGAGCTCGGTCAAACGCCTCGTCAGTCTCGGGCAGGAGCCGTCATAGAACAGCGCCAGGAGTGCGAAGCCTTGACAGGACTCCGCCTGCCACGCCGACACCGCGAGGGCCTCCCGGAACACCCGACGGAAGGCATCGCTACGGGAGGCGAAACGGCCATCGGCGCACAGCCGATCGATCTGCTCCAAGAGCTCGGGTTCCAGCGAAACGCTCATCCGAACCAATCCGGCCATGGTCGATGTCTCCTGTCACGCGACGCCCCGGCGACCTCGGCAACCTGCACGCCTCCCAGCGTCACGATCCGACATCGTCAGTGACGGCGACGCTCGCGCTCCCCGGGGACCGCCGGGAGAAACATGGTGCCCATCAGCACAGGTGTGCACTCGCCCAACTCGTCTCGTAGCCTCCAGAGGCAGACCATCAGTCTGCCGGCACTCACGAGACCGGTCGTCGAGGCAACGGCGGGCGACAGCAGGGCGTCAGCAATGTGCATGACAGGATCTCCACCGGCGCCGTGAGGCTACTTGGCGTCCAGACGAAACGGCTCGAGTTGTGTCTCCTCGGCTTTGATCGTCGCCGTTAGCCCGGTCTCTCCGTCGTATTCGCGATACCTCGAAGCAAACGGCAGTTTCGGGGTCGCTCTCCCCTTCTTGGCGAGCAGCTCCGCGGCTCGGTTCGATGCGGACCTTGTATTCGCCCGGAGCCGCCCCCTCGCGGGTCTTCGACTTCAACGAGAAGGTCCCATCCGCCTCAATCGTGCCGGACGCGGGCAATCCACCCTCTTTCGGTATGAACCGCACCGTGCCGCCCGGCAGGGGTTTGCCATCGGCGAGCAGCACCTGACCCTTGACCGGGTAGAGCGACCCCCGATAAGGCCCGGGACCGCCACAGCCGGCCGGCCCGACCAGAGACAACGCCGCGAAACACACCACGGCCTCCGCACCAACTCGGCACCGCAACGACCACCGATCATGAGATGAACGCATTGGCCGCTCCCTGCGATTCTTGGCCCGCTCCTCACTTCGATTCGACGACCTGGAAAATGACGTCGTCGGGCAGCGAGGCGACCCGACGTCCTTCGGCCTCGAGCCGGTCGAAAGGCCGGTCCGTGATCGAGCGGGCGAACTCCGGCTTGAGAGTAAAAGTCAGGGTGCGACCGGACTTCTTGTCACGGATCATGGTTCGAAGATCCTCGCGGCTGGCTTGCTCGATGCGCAGGTTCAGCTTGCCCGGACTGGCTCCCGTCGCCGCCTGGACGCCATCGGCGATGCACGAATACTGCACCTCGGCCGGGCATCGGTGGACCACTTCCAGCGCATGGCTCTGCCGGGGAAGCCCAAGGTCCTTGAGCGCACGCTCGCCGATCCGGTAGCCCGCGACCGCCCAGGGGCCAGTCCCGCCGTGGAACTCCTTCACCCGCGCCAGGCAGGCGGCCACGGCCGGGCCGAAGGCAGCTTCCGCACCGATCGCCAGCGTGGCCTTGTAGCGGATGTGGCTGTAATCCCGACCCTCTCGCTTGCCCGGCGTCTTGTCCCTGACGTTGACGAGCAGGGACCATGGCCCTTCTCTCAAATCCGGGCACGGGATCTCGCCGCGGGCATCCGTCCGCAGCTCGGTGGGCGTTTCGCGGCCGTGAAAGAGCTTCACGGCCACGTCCGCCGCGGGCTTCCCCCGCCACAGGGCCTGCACCACCGGCGGTCCGTCCCCCTTGGCGATCAACAGGAGCCGGACCTGGTCGTCGCCGAGGCCCAGCTTCCGGGCCGGATTCGCCTCGATCGCATGCGTCTGGGAATAGGCCGCCAGGTAGATGATGAACGAGTCGCCCATGTAGTTGACGATGCCGCGGTCGGCGAACGCGCTGATCACGGCGGGGCGTCGATCCCCCAGACGCGCCTCGAGACCATCCGGAAGCCGCTCGACCTCCAGCGGTTTGCCGTCAGCCCAGACCTTCGTCTGGGCGATCTCCGCGACCCGTTCCGCCTCGCCGAGGTCGGGCGAGTCGCCGAAGGATAATCGCACCGAGGTGGACTGGCCGCCGGCGCCCGAGTGAAACCAGAGCTCGTGAGCCCTCGCCACGTCCGTGCAGAGCGCCGCGGCCACGGCCATCATGAGAACCTTGGTCCTGAACATCGGTCATGCCCCTTTAACTTCAGTAGGAGTCCGAGCTGATGACCTCGCCGCCCGCGACGGTGGCAATGCCCTGCCAGGCCACGAGGTTGATCGAGTTCTTGATGAAGTGGACGCTGCCGTCGACGAAGACGATGTTGACCCCACCCGGGTGCCGGCTCCGCGCCGTTCGCCAGCCGTGCATCGGCCCGCGAAGGCAGTCATACATCGTGCTGTTCGGCGTCATGTACTGATCGTAGAGCGTGTGCCGGTAGTCCGCGTCGATCCAGTTCGTCTGGCGGTCCCAGCGGTAGTTCGTCGAGGCGAGGCAATCGGACGCGACCAGGGGGATGTACGTGAACGTATCGGCGAACGTGTTGATGCCCGAGGGCAGTTGGACCACGATCTCCTGAGGGTTCGGCGCGCCCGGCGACGGCGGAATATTCGAATTCGTGCCGATGATGCTCTCGCCAAAGGCCGCCGTGTTGCTCGACCCATCGATCATGTTGGCCATCGTCGTCCCCGAGTTGGAATAGAACGGCCCGTTGGGCGTTCCGTACGAGGCCGGGAGGCTGAAGCCGCCCGGCAATCCGTTGCCCGAGTTCGCGGCGTAGTTGCACGGCATCTCGAATTCGATCTCGATCCCATCGCGCACGTCGCTCGGGCAGAGGAATGCCTTGACCTGCATGGAGTAGACGGTGGTGTTCTGCGGCATGTCGTCGCCATTGAGGTCGTACAGCGGGATCAGGAAGTTCATCGCGTTGAACCCGGTCGTCTGCTCCATGAACGGCATGATCATCGTGAGGGTCGAGTAACGGAAATGGCCAGGCCAGGTCAGACCCTGGGCAACCCACCAGTTGGTCAGCGGGGCGACCATCCCGCCCGGCGGGAACGATCCCAGTGCGCTGTGATAGTTATGCAGAGCGAGGCCGATCTGTTTGAGGTTGTTCGTGCACTGGATCCGTCGGGCCGCCTCGCGGGCCGATTGCACCGCTGGCAGTAGTAAGGCGATCAGCACGGCGATGATGGCGATCACGACCAAGAGCTCGATCAGCGTGAAGCCGCGTCGGTGTCTCATGAGATTCTCCCGCTTGCGGATATCGGAGAGCGACTCCCTTCGGTATTATGATTTTGAAAATCGTCATACCAAAGCCAGACGGGAATCATAACGTCCCACAACCGGCGCTGCCAGAGGGTAGTAGCCGCCGGACCGGATTCGGCTGGGGCGTCGTCGCGAACCAGGTCAGGAACCGGAAGCGGCCGAGGGTTTTCGGGCGTAGGCTCGATGTCACCGGTTACCGAGAGTCGGCTGCCGGAAGGCCGGTCAGGAAGCGCGCCCTGGAATCGCAACCGACCCGAGCGGCCCGAGTGGGGATCGAGAAAGCGCGACATTCGCGGGACAGGGCCGGTACGGCCTGTCGTAATGACTCGCCTCGCCAGATAATCTCGATTCAGCACCCCGCGCAACGCGTCGGTCCCCGCGAATCGCGGTCACAATCCGGAGAGGAAGAGCTGATGATCATGATCCGTCGAGTGATGTTCGTTCTGGCGACCTGGCTGAGCTTCGCAGCCATCGCGGCTGGCGTCGAGCCGCGACCTGCCACCCGCAACGTCGTCCTGGTCACGGCCGACGGCGTGCGCTGGCAGGACGTTTTCCGGGGGGCCGACCCGGCGCTCCTGAACCAGCCCGACGGGGGCGTCGCCGATGTCGAGGCCATCCGCCGCGAGTTCTCGCGCGCGACGCCGGAGGCCCGGCGCGAGGCGCTGATGCCCTTCCTCTGGACGGTCCTCGTACGACGCGGCCAGCTCTACGGCAATGCCGACAAGGCGAGCTCGGCCAGGGTCACCAACGGCATGAATTTTTCCTATCCCGGCTACAACGAAATGTTCACCGGCTCTCCGGACCCGCGCATCGACAGTAATGACAAGCGGCCCAACCCCAACGTGACGGTCTTCGAGTGGCTGAACCGTCGGCCGGGATTTCGCGGACGCGTCGGCGCGGTCGGGTCGTGGGATGTCTACCCGTTCATCCTCAACGTCGAGCGCAGCGGCCTGTTCATCAACGCGGGCTGGGTGCCGTTCGACGGCCCCTCGCTCACCGAGAGCCAGGTCCTCCTGAATCGTCTGATGGCCCAGTCGCCGCAAACCTGGGAAAACTGCCGGGATGACACGTTTACCTTCCCGATGGCCCTGGAGCATCTCCGGCGCGATGCTCCGCGGGTGCTCTACATCGGCCTGGGCGACACCGACGAGCACGCCCACGGTCGCCGGTACGATCGCTATCTCCGCGCCCTCCATGCCACCGACGCGAATCTCCGGCGGCTCTGGGACGAGCTGCAATCGCGCCCGCAGTACCGCGGCAAGACAACGATGATCGTGACGACCGACCACGGCCGGGGCGATGCCCCGGTGGAATGGAAGAGCCACGGGGCCAAGGTCCAGGGTTCGGAGGCGATCTGGATCGGCCTCATCGGACCCGATACGCCCGTCCTCGGCGAGCGGACTCACACCGGGCTCGTCACGCAGAGTCAGGTTGCCGCGACGATCGCGGCCCTGCTCGGCGAGGATTACCGGGCCGAGGTGCCCGCGGCGGCCGGACCGATCGTCGAGGCGGTCCTGCCCAAGGGCGAACCAACCGCTGCCGCCGGCGCCGGAGCCGAACCACTCCTCCGCATCGCCTTCGGCTCCTGCGCCACCCAGGAGCGTCCGCAACCGATCTGGGATGCGGTCCTGGCCAGCCGGCCGCAATTGCTCCTGCTCCTGGGCGACAATATCTATGCCGATACCCAAGACATGAACGTCATGCGGAGGAAATACGCCAAGCTCGCCGCTATGCCCGGCTTCCGGGCCCTGCGCAACGCCTGCCCGATCCTCGCCACCTGGGACGATCACGACCTCGGTGCCAACGACGCCGGAAGCGACTATCCCCAGAAAGCGGAGTCGCAGAAGATCTTCCTCGACTTCTTCGAGGACCCCGCCGACTCGCCCCGGCGCAAGCGGCCTGGCGTCTATGATGCGCACGTCTTCGGCCCTGAGGGAAAACGGGTCCAGGTGATCCTGCTCGATACCCGCTACTTCCGCAGCAGCCCACTGACGCGGAACGTCCGTGTCCCAGCCAGCGAGGGGCCTTACATTCCCAACCCGGACCCGAACACGACCATCCTCGGCGAAGAGCAGTGGCGCTGGCTCGCTGAGCAGCTCAAGACCCCGGCCGAGATCCGCCTCCTCGTTTCAAGTATCCAGGTCGTGGCCGAGGACCACGGTTGGGAGAAGTGGATGAACTTCCCGCACGAGCGAGAGCGGCTCTGCCGGCTGATCCGCGAGAGTGGCGCCGAGGGCGTGATCGTCCTGAGCGGCGACCGGCATCTCGCCGAGCTATCGATGATGGACGCCGGCATTGGATATCCCATCTACGACCTCACCTCGAGCGGCCTCAATCAGGCCGCGCGATCCTGGCGACCCTACGAGGTGAATCGTCATCGGGTCGCCACGATGAACTGGGGAGACAACTTCGGTGTGATTGCGGTCGATTGGGACCGACCCGACCCACAGATCAGCCTCCAGATCCGCGACGTCTCGGGAGATATCACGTTCCAGCAGAAGGTCAACTTGAGCACGCTTCGGCGAAAGACCAAGAGGTCGCGATGAACCCCGGTGGCCTGCTGCCGCGACGGGCCCGCTTACCTCGGTCACCCGTCGAGAAGTGCCCCCGAGGGCTCGACCGAGGAACGGCTTCCGGAGACTCGAAGCGGCCGGTCGCTATATGTACGCAACCGCAATGATGAGCCGGAACCACATTGCGTGCGTCAGTCCGACCACGCCGAAGCTTCGAGCACGCGATTACAACGAATCAGTGCTCGTGCTCGTCTCGAGGCCATGTGGACAAGAAAGAGCCGTCCGTGGTGATTTTTCCGCCACGAATTCCGACTCGCCGGTGAGGATTCCCTGTGCCACGCTTGCCTTGTGACGATCATTCGGGAATTCCTTCGGGGAGACTCTTGAAATAGCCACGACGCTTGTCATATGATTGGCCGCCGACATCCCCATCAAGGAGTTTACCACCATGAACCATCCAGATGCTTGCCGGCTCAGGGCGTTCGTACTGGCGATCATCGTGTGCTGCGGAGGGGCTTTCCGAGGTGCCACGGCTCAGACGGTCGTCGTCTATTCGGCCCTCGACCGGGAATTCTCGGATCCCCTGCTGAAAGAGTACGCCCAGCACAGCGGCGTCCGGGTCTTGCCCAAGTTCGACGTCGAGAGCACCAAGACGGTCGGTCTGACGAACCAGATCATCGCCGAGGCCCGGCGGCCGCGCTGCGACCTGTTCTGGAACAACGAGATCCTCAACACGCTCCGGCTCAAGGAGAAGGGTTTGCTCGTCCCGTTTCAGCCCAGTCGTGCCGGCGATCTGCCGGCGACGTTCCGGGCCAAGGACGGGACGTGGTATGGATTCGCCGCACGGGCCCGGATCCTGATCGTCAACACCAAGCTCGTGGCGGAGGCCGACCGTCCCACGGGGATCAAGGACCTCCTCGATCCCAAATGGAAAGGGAAGATCGGGATTGCCAAGCCGCTCTTCGGCACGACGGCCACGCACGCCGCCTGCCTCTTCGCCGCCTGGGGCGACGCGAAGGCCATGGGCTACTTCCGCAACCTGAAGGCCAATGGGGTGCAAATCCTCTCCGGCAACAAGCAAGTCGCGATGGCGGCCGGTTCGGGGGAGATCGCCATCGGCCTGACCGATACCGACGACGCCATGGGTGAGATCGACGCCGGTAGTCCCGTGTCGATCGTCTACCCCGACCGTCAGGCGGACGGCCTCGGTACGCTGTTCATCCCCAACACGCTGGCCATCGTCAAGGGGGGGCCTCATCCGAAGGAGGCCGAGGCGCTGGCCAACCATCTGCTGAGCCCCGAGATCGAGGCGGCTCTGGCCCGGGGGCCGAGCGCCCAGATCCCGCTCTTGAAGAGCACCAACGTCGAGGCCCGGGTCGAGACCCCGAAGACGGTTCACGCCATGGAGGCCGACTTCGAGGCGGCGGCGAAGATCTGGGACAAAGTCGCCGCCTTCCTCGTCTCCGAATTCGGAGGTTGAGCGGCTCGAACGATGGGAGATCCTGTCCGAACCGAGATCGAAGGCGATGGAAGGAGTCGTCCATGGACCGCCGGATGAAGACCGCGCTCGCCGTCGTTCTGTGGATAGGCCCCCTTCTGGTGGGCATGGCGTTCTGCGTATGGATCGTGGCGCCGACGCCCCCGGAAGAAAGGAGGCACCAACCGGCCGAGGAGCCGGCTCGGGACGACCACGATCGACTCCAAGGGACCTGGACTGGCATCTTGCTGGAGCGGGACGGGAGGGTCGTCTACGAGGGCGAGGAGGCCGGGAAGGCCAGGGTGAGCTTCCTGGGCAACTCGGTGACGTTCGAGGACACGGACGCCACGCTCGTGGGAACCTTCCGACTCGACCCGACTCGCGCGCCAAAGACCTTCGACCTGACCGTGGCCGAAGAGGGCAAGCCCGTAACCTACCCCGCGGGGGTTTACCAACTGAACGATGACACCTTCCGGCTGTGCTTCGGGTTTCCCGCGACCGAGCGCCCATCCGAGTTCGACACGTACCCCGGCTCCGGCCGCACCCTGTTCGTCTACCGCCGTGCGGGCCTTGGACCTCGCGCAGAGCGCGAATCATCGGATCAGGTTCAGCTCGGTTCTCACATCCGAGGTCCGCAACAAAGTCCCGACGTCTTTGGAGGGCAACCGCTGCATTTGCAGGCAACGCTTGGCCGGAGGGTTGTTCGGTGGACGGTACCGCTGTTCTTCGGGATGGCGATTGTGCCCCCCATGGCAACGCACGCGGCCCCGAGCTTGCGCCGAGGCGAAATGCCGCCGAAGAAGACCTGGGACTTCGAGGCGGACGAGCCCGGCAAGCTCCCCAAGGGGTTCTCCAACGAGGTCGGCCGATGGGAGGTTGCCAGGGATGGTCATAACCACGTCCTCGCCCAGAAGGCCAAGAATGAGGACGCCACGTTCAACGTCGCTCTCGCCGGGAAGATCGGCTTTTGGTCCAAGGCTGACGCGCAGTCGTATTTCGACGAGTTCACAGTCAGCGAGTGAGATGACGCGGCCGACGAGTCGGCGCGAACGCGAGCGAAAGAGAATCAAGCCCATGTCCCTGAAATGCGTGACTGGCTCTCGTGACGATCTCTGGCCGGCAGTAGTCGACGGTACCGCTTATTTGTCTGTCGAGTCCTTCGGAATTGCGACGCCCTCATGACGCTCCAGGAGGCGACTTCATGATCGACCGGACAGGGTTCTTGCTGGTTACCTTATTCCTGATTTCTGCCGTGGGAGAATCGTCGCGCGCCGAGGAGCCGCCCTCGTTGGAACGGGTCGCCACGATCGCCCTGAAGGGGCCGGTCGGAGGCCTCGACCATTTGGCCCTCGACGCCGAGAGGGGCCGGCTGTTCGTCGCGAATACGGTCAATGGCAGCCTGGATATCGTCGACTTGAAGGCCGGTAAGCTCTTCAAGCAAATCCCGGGGCAGGCTCAGATTCGGGGCGTGGATTATTCCCCCGACTTGGATCGGATCTTCGTGGGTAACGGCACGGGGGGGGTCTGCAACGTGTTCGATGGAAAAGATTATCGACTCCTCAAGAATCTCCCCCTCGGCGAAGATGCCGACAATGTGCGGTACAGCCCTCAGACGCGCCGGGTCTATGTCGTCCACGCCGACCATGAGCTGTCCGTCATCGACGCGGACGGCTATGTCGAGGGCCGGCCGATCGTGCTGTCGAAGTCGCTGGGAGCCTTCAAGGTGGAATCGTCCCGGCCGAGGATGTATGTGAATGCCAAGGCGGCGGGACTCGTGGTGGCGATCGACGCAGAGAAGGGGCAGGTCATCGATCGATTCCCCGTCGCGCCGTCGGCCGTCAACGCGTCACTATCGATCGACGAAGCGAATCGTCGCCTGTTCGTAGGCTGCCGCCACAAGCCGGCGGTCGTGGTCATGGATAGCGAGTCGGGGAGGATCGTGGCAAGCGTGCCGATCCCCGGCGACGTCGACGATCTCTGGTACGACGCCAGGCGACGGCGAATCTACGCGTCGTGTGGCGATGGCGCGATCGCCGTGATCGGTCAGGTTGACGCAGACCATTACAAGCCCCTAGGTGACATCGCTACCGTCAAAGGAGCCCGCACTTCGCTCTTCGATGCCAATTCAAGTCGATTCTATGTCGCCGTGCCGCGTCACGCGGAGCGGCCGGGTCAGGCCGATCCGGAGATTTGGGTGTATGCGGCACGACCGTGAAGCTTGGTGTGGGGCCGCGGAAAGGATGCTGATCTCGTGCGCAGGCAAAGTCGTGGCTCGATGGCCTGATCGTAAGCGAGGTTGGATAGCCATGCCTGTGCGACGCAAGACGCGGATCGGGATGAGGACCTGAACGAATCGATTCAATCTGCAAGCAAATGTGGCGCAGCCGGTTCCAAGTCGCCAGAGAAGCATCTATCTTATCTTGAGGAGGAGGGTACCGTGTCAACGCCCGGGAAACATCGGGGTTTTACGCTCATCGAACTGCTCGTCGTTATTGCGATCATCGCCTTGCTGATCGCCCTACTGTTGCCGGCCGTGCAGGCGGCCCGCGAAGCCGCTCGCCGCATCCAGTGCACCAACAACATGAAGCAGCTCGGCCTGGCCTTACTCAACTACGAGTCGGCCATGGGGGCCCTGCCGATGACGATGTCGCTGCTCGGGACCGGCAACACGGTGTATTACGACACCGGCTGGAGTGCCCAGGCCCGCGCCTTGCCCTATATGGAGGGGAATACGCTGTTCAACGCGGCGAACATCGGCGTGTTCAAGGAGGACCCGGTTAACTCGACGGTCATCTCGCTGACCGTAACGGCATTCATCTGCCCGAGCGAAGTGAAACCCCGGGTTTCCAGCCACGACTACGGCCTTTCCGGCGTGATCAATTACGGGATGAGCGGTGGCGACTGGTTCGTGTGGGGCGGGTTCAGCGGGCCCGATAACCGCTCGGGCTTCGGCCCCAACCAGAGCCGGCGGCTGGCAGAGTTCACCGACGGCCTGAGTCAGACGCTGTTCGCCGCCGAGGTGAAAGCGTATGCAACCAAAGCCCCAAGAGTGCGTGTCCCGCGTGCAAAGGCGCAGCCGGACCGACAGAAGCCCCGCTTGGTCCGGAATCGACTCAATGGATTCCTCGGCAGAGAAGCCACCGTTAACCGGCCTTCAACGCATCAACATCCGCGGGAAGGCGCAAGGATGGCGCTTTTCGAGACCAGAGGCGCTGGTGTCGTGCAACGGACTCTAGACAGATGGTCACAATCGACCGTTGATTCTTTCTCCGTTCGCGATCGCAAGGCCAACTCCGCCGGTGTCCGAGCCGCACGTTCCTTTGCGACAGTCTCGCCAGATCCCGCTTTTTTCCCTGGGACGTCCAGGTCGGCAAGCCGTTCATGACCCACTGGTTCCTCCTGACCGGCGCTCGTCAGCCCATCTCCACAATAAAACTCGCGCCCGAGCGACGATTCGATGGGGCCATCGATTCCATAACAGGTCGTGGAATGGAACCTGTGCTCCCCGGCCAAAATCTGTGATATGCAGCATTTTTTATGCAACTCGGACTGCGCTCGATCGGATGGTATGAAGTAAACAGTGGTGCGGAGATTCCGACGGGCAGTCGTCAGACCCTTGCACTGAGGACGAATCCCGCTTCATCCACACCCGGGACATCGCACCATGACCACGAGATCCGCCAGGCCCGATCGCGCCGAGATCAATCGTCGCAATGCTCAGAAGAGAACATGGCAAAGGACGCTAGATAGCAAGAACCGCTATCGGTTCAACGCCGTGAAGCATGGCATGACCGCCAAGACCCTGGTCCTACCCGACGAGGATGCCAACGTCTTGCAGATCCGCCTCGAGTCCTTTATTGCCGACTTTCAGCCTCAGAACGCGGTCGAGCAGTTGCTGGTCGAGCAGGCCGTCCATTCGTCCTAGCTGCTGGATCGGGCCAGTCGCGCCGAGGTGGCCCGGTTCTCCCACATCATCGAATCCGTCCCGGCGGCCGAGGCGAACCGTCAGCAGGAAGTGGCCGTCGCCCTGGGCTTCTGGCTCCTCATCGCCTGCGGCCCGTTCGCCGAGACCGGCTTTCAGAACAACGTCCTCAACGACCTGGGCACGGCGCCGGCGTCCGCCTAGGGCCCGGCCGCCTGGACATCCTCGACCATCCCCAGGCCATCGTCTTGCGGCTCGAATCCACGGCGGCCGGCTGCCGATGGCGGCTCGACCGCTGGACCGAGCTCCGCGCCCCGCTGGAGACGGGCCAATCCTGGTCGTGCGACCAGAAGGTCAAGGCCCTCCGCCTGCTGGGGAAACGACCGGCGGTCGAGGGCCCGTTGGCGTGGCACGATAAACGTGAGACGCAGGACGACCTCAAAGACCTGGAGCCGTCGGCCCACTACGAGCGACGGCTCGACCTTCAGTTGGACAGTTCTCGTGCAGCCGGACGCTGTTCCGGAGCGTCAACACGCTGCTGAAGCTCCGTCGATCCCATCAGGGCTCGGCGCGAGGAGAAGAAACGTTCACCGCAGAGATCGCCGAGACTGCCGAGACGAAAACCGAGAGCCGAGACGACGGAGTCGGAGAGTTCGACCCACCCCTGGAGACGACGGGCATCGCCGAGCGAACGACGGAAAACGAACCCGCGCCTGAATCGTTCGATCGCGAGAATCCGCGAAACGAACCCGCCGCCCCGACGATCGATGATGGGAATCGCCGAAACGAACCCACCGTCGCACCCGGAGTGGTGACATCTCCTCCTCCACTACGATGCGATCGCTCCACACCTCTTCACAGCGAATCGATTCCGTATCCTCTCCATCCTCCTCGCCGCACTCGCCGCACGAATGGTCTCGGGTCTTTGGTTCGGGATGCGAGAGGCTGCAACCTATTGTCTTTCTGGGGTTTGGATGATTCGAACCGCGACGTTCAGGGAGCCGTCCCACTCGTTCTGCCGTTCATCCGATCCCACAGACTCGCCGCTCGGTTCGATCGCGGCTCGCTCGCCGAGTTGGGAACTGCGTGCGGAATGACTTCGAGACTCCTCGTCGAACACCACCGATCTCAGCGCGGCGCGTGCGGCAAACCTGGGGAGTGCGACGATCCGACCCGCGCCTCTTCCCCCTCCGTTCGGGCCAATTTGGTCATTCGAGTAACCCAGTCTTCCGATTTTTCGGATTTTTTTATCTCCCTCTGGGGTCGAGAGTTCCGGAGCCAATCGCCCCGAAATCCGCGATAGGTGCATTAACGAATTCTTAAACCTGCGGTATCCTATAATAATAGAGACCATGTGCGACCGTCACCGACAGGAAACCCAGGCTACGAGGAACGGGGCTGTGCCGCGTGCGGCCAGGCCCGGCACAGCGATTTCGGGACTCGGCCCGAACTCGCTGGGGGCCATGGGGATCGGAGAGGGCGCCGCGGCCAAAAGTGATCACCGAGTGCCAATTTGTGCCACAATTCTCGGCAAGTCCGGCCCTCCTCCCAGCCGGCCCCGCCCAGAACCCCCGCCGGATCCGGACGTCCCGCCAGTCCTGAGTAGGGTCTTCCCTCGTCCTTCGTTTCCTTGGTGACCTTCTGTTCGGGATCCGGACGTCCCGCCGGTCATAAGTAGGGCCTCTCGGAAGGGGTCAAAGCCACCGTCCCCAGACGGTGCGGTGGTGATCGCCGACGACTCTCCTTACTTCTCCTTCGATGGTGCCGCGGATTGTCCGGCGAATCGCCGCCCGGATCGCATCGGCACGGACTTGCTTTTGGAGGAAAAAACAATCATTGTTAAACATTGGGTCGGTGCTCCGCCTGGTCGGATCCGTGACCTTCTGAACATGCTGCGGTCTCCTGCCCCAATGCGTCAGAGGCACCCATAAGAAGGGGCTCCCGATGATCAAGCCTTCCTCGTTTTGCCCATTGGCGAGAGCCGACCGTCGACCGAAACCGCTTCGACTCGCCTGTGCCGGCATGATGGTCGCCGTGTGGTTGCTCGGCCCGCTGACTGCTCGAGGCGCCGAGGCCCCGGGCAGGCTGAAGCCGATCGAGCGACTCGAGGTCTTCCCTGGCCAGGTCCGGCTCTTCGGTCCCGAGGCGACGCAGCACCTGGTCGTCCTCGGCATGGCGGCCGACGGTTCGACGCGCGACCTCACCGCTGAGGCGCGTCTGACGACCTCGACGCCGGGTCGAGTGTCGATCGCGCCGGACCGGACGATCCGGCCGTTGGCCGACGGGACGCTCGACCTGGTCGTGCGAGCCGGCTCGGCCAGCGCGCATCCCGGTTGAAGTGAGCGGTGTCTCCCGCCCGAGGAAGGTCAGCTTCCGCAATGAAGTCCAGCCGCTGCTGACGAAACTGGGCTGTAACCAAGGCGCGTGTCATGGGTCTCAGCACGGCAAGGGCGGGTTCAAGCTCTCGCTCCTGGGCTTCGAGCCCGAGGTGGACTACACCGCGATCGTCAAGAGCGCCGAGGCGCGACGCGTCACCCCGTTTGCACCCGAGGAGAGCTTGCTCTTGCTCAAACCGACACTGGCCGTGGCCCATGGCGGCGGCAAGAAGATGGAGGCCGGCTCGGCGGCCTATCGCCTCCTGACCCTTTGGCTGGAGAACGGTGCGCGGGGACCCTTGGAAGACGACCCCCGGATCGTCGCCTTGAAGGTCTATCCTGAGCACCGCGTGATGGAACCCGGCCAGGAGCAGCACCTGACGGTCATGGCCGCGTTCAGCAACGGCACCGAACGCGACGTGACTGCCGACGCCCGGTTCGACACCTTGAATGAGGCCGTGGCCACCGTGCGGCCGTCGGGTGTGGCCAAGACGATCGGCAAGGGTGAGGCCAACATCATGGTCCGGTACCAGGGCCTGCCGGTCATGGCCCGCCTCACGGTCCCGTTCGCTCCCGAGAAGCCGTTCGAGTTCGCGTCGAAGAACATCCTGGATGTGCGGTCCGCGGAGAAGTGGCGGGAACTCGGGCTTGTCCCGTCGCCGCCCTGTCATGACGCGGAGTTCCTCCGCCGCGCCATGCTGGACACGATCGGCACAACCCCGACGCCCGACGAGGTCGAGGACTTCCTGGCCGATCGCGATCCGGAGAAACGCATCCACCTGGTCGACCGCCTGCTCGATCGGCCCGAATACGCAGACTTCTGGACGCTCAAGTGGGGCGACCTGCTTCGCATCGATTCCCAGAAGCTCGGCGCCCAGGGCATGCTGGCGTTCAACCTGTGGCTCCGCGAGTCGTTCTCGTCGAACAAGCCGGTGAACCAGATGGTCAACGAACTGATCACGGCGCAGGGCTCGATCTTCCGCAACGGACCGGCGAACTTCTATCGGGTCGCACGCAGCCCTGACGAACTGGCCGAGACGACGGCACAGGTCTTCATGGGCGTGCGACTCCAGTGCGCCAAGTGCCACCATCATCCGTTCGAGTCGTACGGCCAGGACGATTACTACAGCCTGGCTGCCTATTTCGCCCGCGTGCGATCCAAGCGGAGCGACGACTTTGGCCTCTTCGGCGGTGAGCAGGTCGTGTACGTCGCCAAAAGCGGGGATGTCTACCAACCCCGGACCGGCAAGAAGATGGTCCCCCGCCCGCTCGGCGATGCTCCGGCTGACGACCCGGTCGATCGCCGCCGGGCGCTGGCAAGATGGCTGACCGTCCAGAATCCGCGCTGGCTCGCCCGCAACGTGGCCAACCGCTACTGGGGCTACCTGATGGGCAAGGGGATCGTCAACCCGATCGATGACCTCCGCGCGACGAACCCTCCTTCGAACCCAGCCTTGCTCGATGCGCTCGCCGGCTCCTTCATCGCGTCCGGATATGACCTGAAGGCCCTGATGCGGCTGATCCTGACCAGCCGGGTCTACCAGCTCAGTGCGATGCCCACGCCCGACAACCGGCTCGACTCGACATTCTTCACCCACTACACGATCAAGCGACTCACCGCCGAGCAACTGCTGGATGCGATCGATACGGCCACCGGGACCGTGGAGAAGTTCCCGAAGCTGCCCGCGGGGACGCGCGCCATCGCGCTGCCGGACACCAACTATGCGTCCTACTTCCTCGACACCTTCGGGCGGCCGGTCCGCGCGATCGCTTGCGAGTGCGAGCGGTCGGGTGACCCGAACCTCAGCCAGGCCCTCCACCTGATGAATGGCGATCTCCTGAATCGCAAGCTACTCCAACCCGACGGGCGGTTGGCCCGGCTGCTCCGGGACCCCAAGCTCACTGATTCGGCACTGATCGACCGCCTTTATCGGCTCACGTTCAACCGGATTCCCACCGCGTTCGAGATGACGCAGGCGAAGACGATCTTGGCGGAAGCGTCCAGCCGGGCCGCAGGAACCCAGGACCTGTTCTGGGCGTTGCTCAACTCGAAGGAGTTCCTGTTCAATCATTAGTCCTGAGTGAGCTCCCATGCGCGGATGTCGAGTTTCGAACACGATTTCAATCGCCCTGGCCGGTTGCCTGGTCGGACTCACGGGGCAGGGGGGTTCCGTCGGCGCTTCGGATCCGCCGCCCCCGGTTTACGAGCAGGAGATCAAGCCGATCCTCGTCCGACGGTGCACCATTTGCCATAGTGCCAAGAATCAAGACGACCCCGACCTATCGGGAGGCCTGGCGCTCGACTCATTCGAGGCGATCCTGGCGGGGACGAAGCGCCACAACGTGATTCTGCCGGGCCAATCGGCCCAGAGCGAGCTGGTCCGCCGGCTCTCGGATCAGGACGAAGACCGGCGGATGCCGCTCCAGGAGGACGCTTTGCCTCAGGCTCAGCGCGACCTGATACGTCGGTGGATCGATGCCGGTGCGCCTCGGGGTTTTCGATCCGCGGCGACGTCGAGCGTCCCCGCCGGGACTACCCCTCTCCCTTCGAGAAGGCAAAGACGTGTCCCCGCGCTGGACGTTGTGATTCCCACGAACGTCAAGCTGGCACCGAAGACGTTGAATACGACTCGGGGCGGCCCGCTGGCGATCGTCCTGCCGGTCGGCCCACTGCCGGCGGTGCGTTCCCTGGCGTTCCGGGGCGACAACCGGCTGCTGGCGGTGGGGACGTATGGTCAAGTCATGCTCTGGGATCTCGTTGACGGCCAGCCCGCCGGAGTCATCCTCGGGATTCCCGGTCCGGTGCATGCCCTGGCGTTCAGTCGCGATGGACGACGACTGGCCGTCGGAGCGGGTCTGCCGGCGCGGTCGGGCTTGGTCCGCGTTTACTCCGTCCCGGACGATACCCTCATCCACGAATTCTCCGGACACAAGGATGTGGTCTTCGCCGTGGCGATGCGGCCCGATGGGGCCCAGCTCGCCTCGGCCTCGTTCGACCAGACCGTCCGGCTCTGGGACCTCGCGCAATGCCGCGCCAGCCGAGACGTTTCACGGGCATTCCGATTTCGTCTACGCGGTGACCTATACCCCGGACGGCCGGCATCTGCTGACTGCCAGCAAGGACACGGACTATCAAGCGAATCGACGGCCGGTCGCTCCAAGAAGAACGCACTTACAGCGGCCACAACCTGGACATCATGGCCGTCGCCGCACATCCAGATGGCAAGCGTTTCGTCTCAGCAGGTGAAGAGCCACAGATTCGCTGGTGGACGCTCGACGGTGACAAGCCGGTGTCGCGGAGGAGCGGGCATGGTGGTCCCGTTCATCAACTCGTCTTCAGTAGGGATGGCCGTCGACTGATCTCCGCGAGTGGCGACCGCTCGGTCCGCCTCTGGGATGGCATGACCGGTGCGTCGCTTCGACAACTCGCCGGTCCGACCGAGTGGCAATACGCCGCCGCCATCACCGACGACGCCCGCCTCGCCGCGGCCGGGGGCTGGGACGGCCTGGTTCGGCTCTGGGACGCCGAATCCGGTCGTCTCCTCGTGGTCCTGGTTCAACCACCGAGCCTGGCATACTCCGCCAGATCGGAACCAACCACGAACCAGACCGAATGGTTCGTCACCTGTCCCGAGGGATATGTCGCCGGCTCGTCCGGATTGATCGAGACGGTGAAATGGCGGGCGGGCGACGTCTTCCTCCTCGAGGAGCCTGCAAGGGCCGCTTCCGTCCGGCTGGACACGATCGTCCGGGCTTTGCACGGTGAGCGGGTCCCGGCCGTCTCCTTTTCCACTCATCGATCGGAGTGAACCATGCGACTCCCTCCGTTCCGTTTCATCCTGATCGCGGTCGCCTGCGGGGCCTGTCTGCTCTCGATGGAGAGTCGAGGGCAGACATCTTACCCGATGACCACCCGAATCGAACCGACCGCTGTGACGCGCGGCCATACCGTTCGACCTCGTCGTCTCGGGGCAGGGGAGTTTCGCGGGTGCCTGGGCGTTGCTCTGCCAGGGGCCGGGCTTGCGTGGCGAATCCGTGCAGGTCGAACCGGTGGACCCGCCACAGGGCCAGACTCGTCCCGGGGGGCGACGGCGCGGCACCTCCCAGGTCCGGGCGCGGCTCGAGATCGCGGCACGATGCCCCGCTCGGGCCGCGAGAGATCCGCGTCGCCACGCCTCAGGGAGTCTCGTCGGTCGGCCTGGTCGTCGTGGTCGACGATCCTGTGGTCTCCGAAGAGGATGATCGGGCCAACGATCGTCCCGAGGCCGCCCAGAGACTCGTTTTGCCGGCCGTTGCCGCCGGCCGTATCGGCAAGCTCGAAGACGTCGATTGGTTTGCCTTCGACGCCGAGAAAGGGGAATGGTTCAGCTTCGAGGTCTGGGGCAACCGTCTCGAGAACAAGGTCCACGACTTGCAGACTCACTTCGACCCGATCCTGACACTTCACGACGCCAGCGGGCGAAAGGTCGCGGTCGCCGATAATACGTTCGCCGCTGACCCGTTGCTCTCGTTCCGGGCACCGGCCACGGGCACCTACTATCTGGAGATTCGAGATACGACCTACTCGGGAAACCCGTCCTGGTGCTATGCGCTCCACGCCATGAAGGGGCCGGTTGCCACCTCGGTCTTTCCGATGGCGGTGAACCCGGGCGCGGACGCACGGGTCGAGGTCCGAGGCCCCGGCTTCGATCCCGCACGGACGATCGACTTCCCCGTTCCAAAGGACACCTCGTCGGGCCAGCACCTGTTCTCAATCGACCGGACGGGCGGAGGATCGCGGCCGATCTGCTTCGTCGTGATCGGATCGTCCAGTCGTCGTGGAGTTCGACCGACGCGCCGGAAGGTGCCGATTCGAGGAAACCGGTCAATCTACCGGCCGCGGTCTCCGGGCGTCTCGAGTCGCGAGGTGACATCGACGGTTATGCCTACACCGCACGAAAGGGCCAGATCTACGCGTTCGAGGTGATCGCGAGCCGCGCGGGCTCGGAATGCGACCCGGTCTTGCGGTTGATCGATTCCGAAAGGGAACCTGGTCCTCGAAGCAGACGACGTGCGCGGTCTCGGCAAGGACGCCCGTATCGAGTGGAAGGCACCGGCTGACGGGACCTACCGGCTCCAGGTCGCCGACCTTCACGACCGGGGCGGCCCGACATTCGGCTACGTACTCCTGCTCGAAGCGGCCAAGCCCGATTTTCTCCTGACCTGCGACCCGGACAAGATCAACGTGGGACCGGGTGGGCGAGTTCCGGTCTTCGTTCGGTTGACGCGCCGGCACGGCTTCAACGGTGCCGTGAGCCTGGCCTGGAAAGGCTTACCCGCTGGCCTCTCGGCTAGCCCCCTCGCGATCCCACCCACCATGACCGAAGGCGTCATCGTGGTCTCCGCACCACCCGGTTCTCGAGAGAAGGCGGCACTCGTGACGCTCTACGGGACCGGCCAGGGCCCAGGAGGTCCGATCGTTCGTACGGCGGAGCCTCAGGAGGAGATTTACCTCCCGGGCGGCGGGCGGGGCCGTTATCCCGTCGAGACGCTCGCCCTGGCCGTGACGGATCCCTCCGATATCACGGTCGAGGCGAAACCTTCGGAGGTCGTTCTGGCCCCGGGTGAATCCATGCCCATCGATGTGACCGTGACCCGCAACTCCCGGTATCAACAGCCAGTCAATCTGGCGGTCGTCCTCCAGCATCTGGGGGGTGTCCACGCCAACCCGCTACCGCCGGGTGTCACGGTGAAGGAATCAGGAAGCAAGACGCTCCTGGGTCCCAACGAAACCAGGGGGCGGATCATCCTGCAAGCGGCTCCTGGGCGCCGGCGTGCGAGAAAGTCCCGATCGCCGTCATGGGGCATGTCTCGATCAATTTCGTGGTCAAGACGGCCTATGCCAGCGCCCCGATCCTCGTGACCGTGCGTACCAAGACCAGTGGGGCCCAGCACGCACATCGTCCCGGGTCACGACTACGGGCTTACATGACCGAGTTTCGCCAGCGCGGAGGGCAAGGTGTCCACAAGGTCGAGGATCTTGACCAGGTTCATCGTGCGAAACAGGTCCATGATGTAGGGACCGGCCCCGAAGATCACGACGCGGCCCTGGCGGCGATCGATCCGCCGCTTGAGTGTGACGAGAAAGCCGATCTCGGAACTCGCCAGATAGTTGACTTCGCTCAGGTCGAGGGCGAACCGCGAGTCGGGGTGCGACTCCACAAGCTTGTAGAGCCAGTCCCGTTGCGTGGACTGCCAGTCATGGGCGGCGTCGTCCGTCGCCTCGAATTCGACGACTAGCACTCCATTCACTTCCTGGGTTGTGAATTTGAGCATGCCGAGGAATCCTCCGCTCCGTAGAGACTCGAACGACGGCGTCATCGCGTCGCCCAGGCCGGCACTTGTCCGCAACTCGTTGCTGGAAACTCGTCCGATGAGTGGGATTGTTGGATTGTACTCGTGTCGAGGGCAGACGCAAGGCCCATGGGAACGACGACATGGTACGAAGGATCAGTCCGGCCTCTTCGTTGGGGCGGCACACGGCCCGGTCGGGGATCGCGGAACAGCAGCCATCGGCCTCGGGAGATTCCTCCGGTTCAACGGCGGTCAGGACTCGACGTTCCGCGATGTCGGTTAGTTACACTGGCTGGTTTCGCCATGTCGGTCGTACGGGACGATATTCTCCCATTCGCTGGCGTCGGAACGGGCTACAACGGCGACCACCGGCTCGCTCGCACTCAGATTGAAGACCTCATGGGGAACGCCTGGTTCGATATAAATGAAGTCGCCCGCTTCGTTTTCGACCGATTGCCGCAGGCCCGGCCCATACTCATGCCGGACGCGGCCGTGGAGGATGTAGAGCATCAACTCGAACCCCACGTGGATATGCGCGTAGGCCACACCACCTGGTGGAATCGTCGCCACATTCATCGACAACCTCGAGGAGCCGACGTTCTTGGCGCTCAATCCGACGCGATACTGGATGTTGTTCCAGCTTCGGCAGTTACCGCCGCCTCGGATGACCGAGATCCCATCTCCTCCTTCCACAGCTTGCCGGAGGTCGAACGAGGAATCCGGAGCACCGTTATCGGGCATCATGGAACCTGACTCCTCGTCCCAAGACACGAGACGACCACCTCGGCCCCGCAAGTCTGCGACGGGACCCGATCCGATCGTCTCGGACACACTGTCCCCGATTTTAACTCCTGAGAGCGGCCAAGACCACTACTCACGAGGATTTCGTGAACGAGAGGCCGGGGTCGCTCGGCCCACCGCCCAGCACCTTGAACTGAAAATGACTGTCATCCTGCCAGTGGATATCCCCGACGAGCACATTGTTCTGGTCCTGGGCCAACGTCAGAATCCCGTTGACGTAGCTCGAATTCCCCTCGAACTGGTGCTCCTGACCTTGATGCGACACCTTCCAGAGGAAATGCCCTTGATCCTGGAACGTGATTGTGATTGTCGTATCAGCGGCCGGCTTGGCCGTCCAGGTTCCTTCCAGGCTTCCCTCCTTGACCGCGGAAAGAGTCGGCTTGACCGCGGGCTCGGCCTCCGCCGGAACCGGTGTGCTCGGATTCGGAGCCTGGGCCCCCAGGCTCGGCGACGGCGACTTCTGCACCTGCTCGAGTTGCTGGACCAGTTGGGCCGAGAGTTGATCCTTCGGTTGCAGGGCAACGACCGCTTTCAGTTGATCGAGGGCCGCTTCGATGTGGCCCTGGGTCAGGTAGTGATAGGACAGGACGAACCGGCCCGCCGCCGACCGGGGAGTCTGTGTACAAAAGCCCTCGAGGGCCCTGAGTTGCTGGGTGTACGTCTCCGGATTGCCGTAAAGGTTGATCAAGGTCGTCCAATCCCATCCGGGACCGACCGACAGGACGGCGTAGAGCGCCGCGGCCGATTCCTCATAGTGCTTGATGGCGAAGAGCGCCAGCCCCCGGAACTCATGAAGGGTCGGGTCGTTGGGGAGTTGCCGGAGTGCCTGGTCGGTCAGGTCGAGAGCATGGGTGTAATCCTCCTGTTTGAACGCCTCTCGGGCCTGGTCGAAGAGAGCCATCGCCTGGTTCGTGACCGTCTTATCGGGTGGCGCCGACGTCGCGTTGATCGGCTGCGAATAGTCGTAGACGACCGGCTGCGTGACGACCTGGGTTGCACCGCCATAACCGGCGCCGTAATAGGGGTTGTAGTAGTTTCCGTATCCCGAGTTGTAGAGCATGGGGCCGTAAAGCCACGAGCTCAGACCGTAGCCCATCCCCATCCCCAGTCCCATGCCGAGCCCCCAACCGAGGCCGCCATAACCGAGGCCGTAGCCGGGATACCCGAATCCTCCCCAGTAGCCGTAGCCCGGATATCCGTAACCGGCCCGCCCCGCCCAGCCACCAGGGTAATGGCCATTCCAGTAACCATGGACCCATCCCTGGTGATAGCCAAGGTAAGGGTTATGCCAACCGAATCCCTGTCCACCGATCATGCGACCCCGGTTTACCATGGTGTTGCCAAATCGTCCTGCGTACGGATTGACTCCGCTTGGTCGCTGGCCGATACCTCCCCCTCGGGCCAATCCTCCCGCACCGACGCCCGCACGAGCGGCCGGCAGCCCGCCGAAATGGGCTGCCGGGGAGGCATAGCGAGGCTCCGCAAAGGTCCGTGGCATGCTGAACGAGGGGGTGCGATTGAACGCCGGGGCTCCCGGATGAAAACTGCCGGCCGGATGGAAACCACCGCCGCCATGGAAACCACCACCGCCATGGGAACCACCACCGCCGTGAGACCCGCCCCCATGGGCCCCGCCGTGATAGCGCGCTGGCGGGACCAGCCAAGCTCGCGATCGCGATCATACCCAAGACCTTGCCGACGATTTGACGCCTCATGGCTTCCTCCGCCTGGATTTCTGGGGTTGCGGTTTTCTCGCCTGGAGCTCACTTCGTCCCGGGCTGGGGCGGTCGACGGACCATCACATATTCGGCATGGTCCGGCACGACCTGGTCCCCGACTGTCCGCTCGACGGACGACCAGCGCGCCGATTGGGGGCTGATGCGTGTCAAGATGTGGGTCGCGGTCGCGGTCCGGCCATCGGGGAGGATGCCTGTCGACTTGATCACCCACTCGTTGCCATTACGGCTCCAGAGCCCCGACCCGTGACCTCCCTCCGAGTCGAATACCCACGACTTGATCTGCCGAGTCGCCGGATCCCAGCCGATCCGCTCGCTGACGGTCATGACTGGCTTCCCCTGCACGCGAACGGTGAAATCCCGGATCAGGAAGTTCTGGTCTTCGGTCCATCGACAGGTCGTGTGAACGACCGAGTCCGGGCTCTCGTCGAGCCAATCACCCACCAGCCATTCCAGCTCCAAAAGCCGCTGGTGATGAGACAACCCCTTCTCCGGCTCCTCACGGACGCGGGAGTACAACCAGCGGTTCCCTTGCTTGACAAACAGCACGGTGTAATGTCGCGTCGAAGGAGGTTCGTCACCCGCGACTTTCACCTGGGTCTGGCCTTCCTCCAGGGCGATGTCCGGGCTGAGGAATCGGAGCGAGACGGGCGAGATTGCGATGGTGGCACCCGGCCGCCCCTTGAACATCGCGTCAAAGACCTCTTCAATGCGGCGACGGCTGCGGAGGTGCTCTCCGTTCTCGTCGATCATCTCGCCATCGTCCGTGAACAGGGACGCGAGCGCCGTGGGCATCCCCGGCTTTGTAGGCCTTGGTGTAGGCCTCGGCGATCGACCGAAGGGCTTTCTCATCCTCCGGGCGATCCGTCTTCATCACCTGCGAACCGCCCGGCCGCGCTCCCGCCAAATCTGGGATCGCAGCCGGGGTTGTCCCGGCCCCCGGCGGGGCTCGGTTCACAATCTGGGCGTCACCCGCGCTCGCGACTCCGAGGCACACCCCGATGACCATCAAGCCCGATCGCGCAACTTCGCTTCGTCGTTGTCTTCATGGTCGCACCACCATTCCGAATCGTGTTGGAACCGCGATCCTTTCACTGCAATCATCGTGCCGGTCCCTACGGCACGGAAGACGCAGTCAAGTCGCTCTTGAAGGAGTCTCCTCATCATGAATCACGATCCTGGCGAGTGGGAAGGGCCTGGTTGTGGGATTCCCCCGGACAGAGGACCCTCAGGACCGGATCCGCTCCTGGCCTTGCGCGAGCGATTTCCGATCCTGGAACGCACGACCTACCTGATCAGCAACTCCCTGGGTGCCGTACCCACAACAGTCAGCGCGAGCCTCCAGGCGTATTATGAGGCGTGGGCGACGCGAGGAGTCCGTGCTTGGGAAGACGCATGGTGGTCCCTGGTCGCCGACATGGGCGATCTGGTGGCTCCGCTGATCGGGGCTGGACCAGGTGAGGTCATCTTCCAACCGAACGTGACCCTGGCCCACGCCGTCATCTTCAGCGCGTTCGATTTCTCCATGAAACGGCCCGGGATCGTGACCGATGCGATGCACTTCCCGTCGATCCTCTACCTGATCGATCAGAAACGTCGCGACGGCGCCACGGTCTCGGTCGTCCCCTCTGAAGATGGGATTTCGGTTGACGCGGAACGCGTAATCGATGCGATCGACGAGCGGACGGCCCTGGTGAGTCTCTCTCACATCCTCTTCAAATCGGCCTTCATCCATGACGTCGCCGCGATCGCGGAGAAAGCGCGCCGAGTGGGAGCGATCACGGTCATCGACGGCTACCAGGCTGTGGGTACGATCCCGGTGGCTGTGCGCGCGATGCGGATCGACGCCTATATCGGCGGCTGCCTGAAGTGGCTTTGCGGCGGTCCCGGCGCGGCGTTCCTCTGGATCGACCCGCAGCTCCGGGAAACGCTCGAGCCGCGACTAACCGGCTGGATGGCTCACGAGCATCCGTTCGCGTTCGAGACGAAATTGGTCCGACGTACCGATGCCTGGCGATTCCTCCACGGAACGCCCAACATCCCGGCCCTGTACGCGGCCAAGCCCGGACTCGAGATCGTTCGACAGGTCGGCGTCGACGCCATCCGAGCCAAGTCCATCCAGCAGACACAACGGCTCCTTGACCTGGCCGAACAGGCGGGCTATCGCTGCACCAGCCCTCGGGATCCGTCCCGTCGGGGCGGTACGGTGGCGATCGACGTCGAGCATGGCTACGAGATCTCGCAGAGCTTGAAGTCCCTGGACATCCTTTGCGATTACCGGCCAGGGGCGGGAATCCGACTCTCACCCCACTTCTACACGCGAGACGACGAGCTCGACGCGGCGGTCGCCGCCATCGGCGAGATCCGCGTGACCGGCGCCTGGCGAGCTTTCGCAACGAACAAGGGGAGGGTTACCTGAGCGTTCGGTCTCGACGGGGACCCGAGTACGACCGGATGACTCGAACGGCTCCGAGCGAACCCCAACGAGCGGCCGAGCGTCTGGGTGGTTGAGCGAGGCAACGAGCCGGCACCGTGGAGACTCCAAAATGACCGGCCGGTCCATTGCTTTGTCTCAGTCGAAAGGGGGACGACCATGGTTCAATCGAGCGATATCCTGTGCCGACCCACACTGGTCTTGAACCGCTCCTGGCAGCCGATCCACGTCACGACGGTCGTCCGCGCGCTCGTGATGCTGTGGAACGACTCGGCGAAAGTGGTTGATCCCGAGGAGTACCGGATCTACGGCTGGGAGGAGTGGATGACACTGGCCCCGTGCGAGGGTGGGCCTTGCATCCGGACGGCCCGGACCCGGCTCCGCGTCCCCGAGGTCATTGCGCTCCAGCATTACGACCGGGTCCCGCTGGCGGCGGTCACCTTCAGCCGGCGCAACGTCGCCAAGCGCGACCATTACACGTGCCAGTACTGCGGTGCCCAGCCGGGGGTTGAGGACTTGACTATCGACCACGTGCTCCCGCGCTCACAAGGCGGCCAGTCGAGCTGGACCAACTGCGTCGCGGCGTGTGTGACCTGCAACGCTCGCAAGGCAGACCGGACGCCCGAGCAGGCTGGCATGAAGCTGAAGAAGTCCCCGGCACGCCCTGACTGGAAGCCACTCTACGCTTTGCATGGCGCCGGTCATACGCCTTCGATTGAGAGCTGGAAGAAGTTCCTCGCGACCGATTCGGCTCGTGTCCGTGCTTGATTGTCATACGATTTGAACGCCCTGGCCGAGGACAGTCGGCTCAATCGGCCGGGGCGATTTGCTCGGTTACAGCAACAAAGGATCCTGAGAAGATCCTTTAGTTGCGCGTGTCTTGCTGCCACTGGGAGTCTTCGTTATCCTACGCAGGAGTGCACACCCTCATGCTGAGAGCGATATCCTGATGGAGAGCGTAAGACCCGGCGACTCATGATCTCAATCCTCTTCTGGAATGTTGGGAAACGGTCTCGGCGTCCACAAATCGCCGATCTGGCCGTCAATTATGATGTCGATCTGGTCTTGCCAGCGGAGGTTGGGGATCGGGCCGTGGACCTGCTCCAGAGCCTAGTCAAGGCTTCAACATTGCTCCATTGTTTCAATTTGGAGGATCTACGGTTCATCGATCATACTAGGGAACAGTCCCTCTTGACGGAGACGGGCAGACCAAGCCAAAAAGCCGAATCGGATCGCTGGCCAATCCTCCTCCGAGTAAGCTGACGGGTGCAAACATGATTGAATTTTGGCCCGATGATCTTGAGGTTGCGACCGAGGACGAGCATTCGCCGGTGGCGATCCTAAAGGAGCAGGCTTCACTCCTGGGAGAAAAGACGAAGACCATCGTCAAGGCTGAAGTCGTCAGGCATAGGAGTCGGTTCAGTAGTGATGTCGAACGCCTCAGGAAAGAGATCACCTCAGACTCCGGAGGAGGTCGCGGTCCGGCAGCGCCGTTTCGATACCAGTTCCTGATTCATTCGCCAGCCCTCGGCGATTATCGATACCGTCTGTTCGAGGTCTCCTTCGGGATTGAATCCTATCCGGTGGGCTTCCACCTGGATGAGGCGATCGTGCGGGAGTTGCAAATTGATCCGAAATCAGGGATCGTGGCCGACGAGGAATCGGAATTCGTAGACCTCCTTTCTCGTGTTCTCAAATCGCAGAGGACACGCCAAGTCATCCAGGCCATTCTCTCTCAGGCCCGCGAAGCGTCACATGCGAGCTCCCGACGTTCGGAATAGAAGACTCTCTTCTCGACCAGATCTTGCCGAGTTGCTTGAGCAAGGTGTTGATTCACGCGTCGGCCATCGGCGTGTCGATCCAGGCCCGTTGGGCATGGGACTCGAGCACAGCATCGGCCACGATCTGGGCGTTCAGGCCGTCGTAGAAGCTGGGAACGGCCGCTCGGCGCTCGACGATGGCCGAGATGAACTCCCACATCAGGTCATAGCGGAAGATGGTTGCGGGAGGTCCCACGCTGGGATCGCGGGGCTCCCCGCTGGCTTGAGGAACTCAGTCGGGACGGGCACCGGAGCGAGGTCCTGGCCGGTCTTGCCGAGCAGGATCGTATTGGGCTCGTGCAGCCGGTACACAGCCGAGCCCTCGGAGCCGTTGATCTCCGCCCATTCGTGGCCGAATCCGTCGCGATGATACCCCTTGGCCAGGGTTGTACCCTCCCAGACGCCCGTGGCTCCTCCCGCGAACTCGCCGATCAGGCACGACCAGTCATCCACTTCAGAAGGCGGACAGGGCCGGCCGTCGGCCGTGCGGTCGCGGGGGGCGAAGCGGGCCACGGCCCCGCATACGCGGGAGATCGGCCCGAGCAGGTCTATGGCAAAGTCAATGCGGTGGATCGTCATATCGAAGAGGTCGCCCGCACCCGCCCGGGCGCGATACTGACGCCAACCCCAGCTCGTCTCGGGCCAGTCCAGGAACCGTTGAGAGCGGAAGTGGCGCGGGGTTCCCAGCACCCCGGACTTGAGCAGGTGCCGCAGGTATCGCATCGAGGGCGCGAACCGATAGGTGAACGCTGTCATGTGCACGACACCCGCATCACGGGCCTCCTCGTACATCTGTCTGACATCCGCGGCACTGACCCCCAGCGGCTTCTCGCACATGACGTGCTTGCCGGCCTTCGCCGCCGCCACGGCGATCGATCGGTGCGTATCGTTGGGAGTGGCGATCACCACGGCGTCCACTTCGTCTCGGCGGCACAGCTCCTCGGGCTCAGTGGTCGCCAGCCCCACGTTCCACTCCGCCTTGCGCCGAGCCAGGATTTCGGGGTCGGTATCGCAGATCGCCACCAGCTCGACACGAGGATCCAGCCGCAGGCCGGGCAGGTGGTGATACGCCGTGACCGCACCGGTGCCGATGAATGCCACGCGAATCGGTCGTTCCGGAGTCGAGGCCGCCATGCTGGTCTCCTCACAGGGTGCTTGCCTTGTCGCTCACGTCCTACTATCTTGCACGGAACTTCGCAAGTCTGTTCCTCCACCATGAACCAGGGAAGCTATCGATGGCAAGTGAAAAGCCAATCCGCGTGGCGATCATCGGTCTCGGTTTCGGGGCCGAGTTCATCCCGATTTACCAGAGTTATCCCGGCGCGGAGATCTACGCAATCTGCCGACGCGACCCCAAGGCTCTTGACGAATGCGGAGATCGCTACAAGATCCCGGCCCGTTACACCGACTACCGGGAGCTCCTGAACGACCCGAATATCGACGCAGTCCATATCAACTCGCCGATCCCGGACCACGCCTGGATGTCGATCGAGGCTCTCGAGGCTGGCAAGCATGTCGCCTGTACGGTGCCGATGGGCACGAGCGTCGACGAATGCCGCCGGATCGTGGAAGCCCAGCGGGCCACCGGCAAGGTCTACATCATGATGGAGACCGTGGTTTACAGCCGCGAGTACCTGTTCGTCAAGGAACTTTACGACCAGGGAGGCGCTGGGTCGGCTCCAGTTTCTCAGGGGTAGCCATCAGCAGGACATGGACGGCTGGCCGGATTACTGGCCGGGACTGCCCCCGATGTGGTACGCCACCCATTGCGTCAGTCCGTGCCTGGCCATCCTGGGCAAGCTCGCCGAGAGCGTCGTCTGCCATGGCTCCGGCCGCATCCGCGAGGAACTGATTAGCCGGTATGGCAGTCCCTTCGCCATCGAGACGGCCACCTTCACGATCAAGGACTCGGACGTCGTCGCCGAGGTCACGCGCAGCCTCTTCGACACCGCGAGACAGTACCGCGAGAGCTTCGACGCCTCCGGCAGCGTGAAAAGCTTCGAATGGCAGCAAGTCGAGGGCGAGGAGCCGGTCATCCACACCAAGAGCACGACCGAACACCCCATCCCCGAGGCGGAGATCCCCAAGAGGGTCGCGGTACCGGACTATGCTCATCGTCTGCCCGAACCGATTCGCCGCTTCACGACCAAGGGCGTCTACAGCCTCGACGAAGGGGAACAGCATCTGTCGTTCACTCAGGGCGGCGGGCATGGCGGCTCTCACCCTCACCTGGTCCATGCCTTCCTGAGCGCCGTCCGTGGAGAGCGGCCGGCTTTGCCGGACGCGGCGACGTCCGCCAACTGGACCATGGTGGGGCTCTGCGCGCACGAGTCGGCCATGAAACGAGGGGAACGGATCGTCATTCCAGTGCTTTGACGGGTTTGACCGGGACAGAGGGCGGGCGCCGATCGTTTGGAACCTTCGCGGCAGCCTCGCACGATGCGATTTCCTTGTCGAGAGATGGAATGTCCACGAAGATCACGTGGGGATCCTCGAGCCGGCCTTCGCGTTCGAGAGCCGACAGACGTTCACGGATGCCTCGGAATCCCGCCAATGCCGCGTCGAACCGAGAATCGTCTCGGTCGACTTCGGCCAGGTGATACTGGGTTTGTAAGAGGAGCAGCCGAGAGTCCAGGTGCTCGGGATCGGAGTGAACGAGTTCGCGGAAGTGCTCCTCCGCTTTCCGGTAGCGCTGTCTCGCCTCCTCGAAACGGGCCTCTTTTTGTGCGACCTGCGCGAGATCATCGAGCGCTTTGGCAAGATTGGTCCGGAACTCGAAATTGTCCGGCGTACCGATGAGGAGCCGTTCGCCGATTTCAATGGCGCGCGAGTAGAGCCGCCGGGCCTCGACGTAGTCCTCGGAGAACTTCTTCAGGTCCGCCAACTTGCGCAAGCTCGACGCCAACAAGTCGTTGGCCCGAGTCTGGCTCGGATCTTCGGAGACCCAGCGCTCCGCCAGGTCGTGCATCTTGCGGAACCAGACTTCCGCCGTCGGATAGTCGTGGGCGAAGCTGTAAGCCCTTCCCAGCTCGAAATACGCTGCAATCAAGTCGCGGCGAGACGAATCCTGGCCAGGCTTGGAGGCGAATATCGACTCTGCCATGGTAACCGCTCGACGAAAGTCCGCCTTGGTGGCGTCGAATTGCTTGGCTCGCAGGTTGAGCAAACCGAGCCCCATGTGCGTCCTGTAGAGTACCTCCGCGGCCTCGACCTCCTCCGGCGATTGCATGAGGCGATCCTCGGCCAGCCGTTGGGATTGGTTGTAATGCTGGCGGGCGGTCATGGATCGTCCGATGATCCGGAAGAGATCGCCGAGCTTTTGGTAGGCGACCGCCTGACTGAGGCTTGGTGGCGTGCCCGCGGTGCTCCGTCCGATCTCCTCGAGTCCACGAATCGCGGTCTTGAGCACTTCTTGACGGATCGAACGGGTTGCCGGGGTCTGAGCCAATTTCTCCTGGACGTCGTAAACGAGCTGATTCAGCGCCTGGAGGGCGAGGTTCCGTTGTTCGAAGGCCGTCGCGGCATTGGTGGCGGCCGACTGCTCGGCCTCGCGCGCCGCCAGCATCTCCTGACGGAGCCGGTTGTGGTAGTACAGTCCGCCGCCGATCAAGATGACGAGGAGGATGAGCAGAGCGGCCAGAGCCGTCGCGATACCGGGCCGCCGCCGCGCCCACTTCCAGGCCCGTTCCCAGGGCGAGCTCGGTCGAGCCAGGATCGGTTGGCCCTGGTGAAATCGATGGAGATCCTCAGCGAGTGCCAGCGCGGTCGGATAACGACGATGGGGATCCTTCTCCAGGCATTTCAGACAGATCGTTTCCAGGTCGCGGGGAAGACTGCGCTGGAGCTTCCCTGGGGAAAGCGGTTCCTGGCTCGAGACTTGCTCGAGTGTCGAAAGGGGTGTGGTGCCTTTGAAGGGCGGGCGGCCGGTCAGCATCTCATAAAGAATCGCCCCCAAGGAATAAACGTCCGTGGCTGGAGTGATCTGGTCCGTGAGGCCGCGAACCTGCTCGGGTGCCATGTAGCTGGGGGTCCCCAGGATCTCGCCAGTTCGCGTCAAGACGTCATCGCGACTCGAGTAACTTGGCCAGGCCGAAGTCGGTGATTTTGGGAACGCCTTCCTCGGTGAGTAGCACGTTCGCCGGTTTCAGGTCCCGGTGGACGATCCCGCGCTGATGGGCATAGTGGATGGCTCGAGCGAGGATCTCGGTGAGGCGAGCGGAATCGACGGGATCCTGAAGCGTGCCGGACAATCGTCGATCGAGTCCCCCTCCCGCGGCGTACTCGAGGACGAGATAGCCCATACCTTCGTGCTCGCCGATCTCGAAGACCGGGATGAGGTTGGGGTGCTGGAACCGAGCCGCGGCCTCAGCCTCGGCCTGGAAGCGGGCGGCTGCCCCGGAGTCGGCATAGGCGTCGGCCCGGATGACCTTGAGGGCCACGATCCGTTTGAGGCGGATCTGCCAGGCCTTGTAAACCGCACCCATCCCGCCACGGCCCAATTCCCCAAGGATCCGATAGCCGGGCGCGATGAAGGAGCCGCCCCTCTGCGGCCCCATGGCTTCCGTGGTGCCGTTGCCTCCGGACACCCCTGCCAAAGGCGGCGCGATCGGGTCCTCGACACTCAGCACGTCGTGGAGATCAAGTTGTCGCTGAAGTCGTTCGGCGAAGTGCGGGAACCGCCAGCGGAACTCCGCCAGAGAAGGCCGCTCGCCCAGCTCCTCGCGCAGCAAGAACTCCCCATAAACTAACTCGAACGCTGCCTCACAGTCGTCCTGGATCGTCTGATGTTTCGACAGGTAGGCTTCGGCTGGGACGCGCTGCCCGTCGCGCCATCGCTTCACCTGGTCATTGCAAAGTCGCTCCAGGAGTTCTTCAGGACTGGCGGCGCGCCGACCCATCACGACCGAATCCAGGTCGAAGTCCTGCCGGGTCGCTTCGCACAAGTCCTGCCAGGATGAGAGTTTCGAGTCCATTGGGGCATCTCCTGCGGCGGCTTCTGGACGATCAGTCTGCGGATCCATGGACTTCATACCGCCCCAGGTTACACGTTCGATTAAGACCTCACCGCACCTCTGACGAGCCTCCTATCAATATAATTGCCATTGAACGCCGTTTCGGACAGGGATCGGGCGATTCTTGTCAGTCACTCCACGAACACGTTCGGGTGCAAGTCGCCATGCTGGCTGAACGGCCGATGGCGCTGACCCGACGCATGGTAGAGCGCCGCCAGGCACGGGTAGCTGAGGAGCAGGATCACGAGTGCCGTGGAGATCAGCCGGTAGCGAGTCTGGTCCCATCGACCCAACCATTCGGCGCCTTCGGCGATCAGGAGGAAGAGAGCCGGGACCAGCTCGAGCATCAACCTTCCATGAAGGGGATACTTGTGATAGCCGGAAGCCACCATGGCCAGGGCAATGGGCAAGGCCAGCAAGAGATAAACCGGCCACGACCGGCGCGCCAGGGAAATCTCACCGACCTGAAGGAGGACCAGGGGGAAAATGACCCCGAATTGCGGCCAGATCGGGCCGACCAGATTCAAGGGGTTCACGAAGATCTCCAGGAGGATGCCCGCGGCCTTGTGCAGATCGGCCCGAAGGCTCACGAAGGCCGGCTGCCAGGCGACGCCCACGACTGACTGATTCGGAAGGAAAGCGAAGTCCCAGAAGCGATACATCGTCGTGTAGGGGCTGAGCAGGGCATGTGAGGCCCTATAGGACACCGCGAGGACGACGAGCCAGCCGACTCCGATTGTCACCCACAGGAACGCGGTACGATATCGCCGGGAAAACAAGCTGTCCAGAACCAGCGCAGTGCCGCAACCGGCGACGACGAATGCCGATGAGAACGACCACCAGGGCGCGATGGCCGCGAGGGTCGTCAGCCAGACCGCCGAGCGAACAGTGGCCGGATTGCCCAGTGCCCCGAGGGCTACCAGACTGATCGCGAGCCCGACCGCAAGATCCACGGAGTAGGGTTTCATCTCGCTGGAGTAGTAAATCAGATCATCCGATAAAGCGAAGAGCACCAGAGCCACCAGCGCCGAGCGCCCGGCAACACTCGACGAGCCAGACGGGCAAAGAGCCCCAGCGCGAGGATGCCCGCGGACAGGGGTACGAGCCGCAAGGCGAAGTTCGAGTCACCCAGGACTTTCCCCAGTAACCGTTGAAGGATCAGGAAGCCGAACGGCGCGAGCTGGTCGTTCGTCAGTTGTTCCGAGAAATCGAGGATGGGCTTGCCGACCAAGTTCGCCTTGAGCGACAACTCGTCGAGCCACATCGTCCGGTTGGACAGGTAGACGGCCACCCGAAGCACGACTCCAATGCCGATGACCGTGGCTTCCGGGCGTCCCCGCACCCGTCGCCAGATCGGTGCGAAGTCGACCCGGAATTCCCGCGACCAGAGCGGCGATCCAGCAATCCGCGACAGCCAGTGCATCGGACGGTGTCCCGATGAGGTCAGGCGAGGGCGTTCCAGGAGCGTGCCTCGGCGTCAACCCGTCGGATGGCCTTGAATGCCGTCATCGGGTCGGACTTGGGGCTCATCTCCATACCGATGGGATCGCGATATCCCACGTCGTGGATCGTCTTCAGCACAAAGGGATAGTTGATCTCGCCGGTCGTGGGCTCGTGGCGGCCGGGATGGTCGGCAAGCTGGAAGTAGCCGATCCTGTCGTGATACCTCCGGATGTTGAGCGTGAGGTTCCCTTCGCTGATCTGCTGATGGTAGATATCGAAGAGCATCTTGACATTCGCGGACCCGACCGCGTCGAGGACCGCCGCCGCCTGGGCCGAGTGGACGATGAGCTGCCGGGGATGATCCACCAGGACGTTGAGGGGTTCGAGGATGATCGTGATCCCCTCAGGCTCCACGATCTTCGCCCCGGCCTTGAGGGCGGTGATGACGGCTCGCGTCTGGTCTTCCCGGGAATGACCGTGAGTCTCTTCCCCAGCAACGACGCACAGTTTCTTCACGCCCAGCTTCCTGGCGACTGCCACGGCCGACCGGATCTCCTCTTCAAATTCCTCTCGCCGCCTGGGATCGGGATTGGTGATCCCATGGCCAAAACCCTTGACGGGCGAGGCTGAGAACTGGGACGTCGTCAGTCCGAGCTCCTGGTTCAATTTGAGGATACCCTCGATGTCCTTGCCGCGCCACGGCCAGAACTCATAATGCGAGAAGCCGGCCTGCTTGACCATCCGGAGCCGGTCCAGGAACCGGAGGTTGCCCCAGGTCATCTCGACGTTGACCGCGTAAGTCAGCCATGTCCCATCGCCGGAGGCTCCGTCCCTGACGGGTGCCGCCGATCCCGGGGATGCGGATGTCACGACGGCCGCCGCTCCGGTGGCGGCCAGAAAGTTGCGGCGGTTCATGAGATACGTCTCCATTCGGTCGTTCTGGTGAGAGCGGAGGCATCGGTCATTGCCTCGATGGTGTGCGACCCTCTCCTTCTTCAGTCGCCATCCGCAAGACATGGTAACACAATCGTGCGCGCCAGGTTATGATCGTGAGTCGGCAGCCGGAGGATCGGCTCTGGGCTGATTGATATCCTCGGCGCGAGTATCTCCATGCGGATCACCTGGTACGGCCATGCGGCGTTCTTAATCGAGACCCAGAACGTTCGGATCATCCTGGACCCCTATCGGTCGCCCGATTGCGGCGGCTACGAACCCGTCGCCGAGCCCGCGGACCTGGTGGTCGTGAGCCACGAGAACGACCGCTATCATAGCCACGTGGGGCAGATCATCCCTCCTTTCGAGACGATCCGGGCCCTGGAACTGCCGCCGCAAGGGACCGTGTTTCGAAACATCCCGATCCAGGCCGTCCACGTCTTCGAGACTCCCGAGCGGCTGGCGGAGGATGAGGTCACGATCGTCCATTTTCGCGCCGAGGACTTGCACGTCGTGTTTCTCGGCGATCTCGGACATCCCTTGACCGAGCCGGAATTGGACCCGATCCGGGGCGCTGACATCGTGCTGGCCGCCGCGGGCGGGCCCCCGACGATCGATTATCCCGATATCCCACCGCTCCTCGATGCGATTGGTCCTCGGATCGTGATTCCCATGCACTTCAAGACTCCCAAGATTGACCTGAACATCCAGCCGGTAGAGCGATTCCTCGAAACCCTGCCGGGCGACCCGATCGACCGACCGGGTACCCACTCCATCGAGATCACGCGGGACAGCCTCCCCGTCGCTCGGACAATCGTACTGCTCGATCACGCGCGGTGAGCGGACCAACTCTTACTCTTCGGATTCCCAGTTCCTGCTACGATCAGGCTCGTCGAGACGAGAAGAACGAGGTTGAGAGTCTGTCCCGGAAGCCGCATAAGGGGATCTGCGAGCACCGAATTCGGCAAACCACGCCGGATCGGTGCTCGCAGAGCACCCTACGAAGACGTTCTGAGGAGTTCGGCAAGTCGGGGATGACTATGTCTTCATCGATCTACTGGATGGCCGTCTACCGAGGGCCATCCTGGAGCTGCATCTGGAGCGGTCCGGATGGGAGCTGCGGCTCTGGGACCCGGTCCGAGACTGCCGGCTACTGACCCCGAACGAGCCACGAGGAATCGCTCAGCAACACGCCGAAGCATCCCCCGGGTGCCGATGACCCCTTTCGGTTCCAAGTCGTGGTCATCGTACATGCAGGGAAGACTCGCGCACCTCGGGAGCGTGCCCGGGCCAGTCAAGTTGCTCACAGCTCCCGAAGTGCCGAGATCACATCCAGCCGCACGGCCCGAATCGCGGGGAACATCCCGCCGAAGAGTCCCATCGCGAGTGTCATCAGGAACGCGACGGCCATCACCAGCGGCCCGAAGCGGAACCCGACCGTGATGGAGGCGAAGCTGTTGAAGTCACTCGTCTCGTAGGTCAAGGCATTGAGTGGGATGGCCGCCAGGACTCCGACGGCTCCGCCGAGCCCGCAGAGGATCAGTGACTCGCCCATGAAGCAGATCAGGATGTCGAGCTGAGAGAACCCCAAGGCACGCATCGTGCCGATCTCGCGGGTCCGGGCCCCGACGGCGGCGAACATCGTATTGGCCGCGGCGAACATCGCCCCGAACGTCAGGAGTACGGCAATCAGCGTCCCCGCTCCCTTGAGGAAAATGCTGGAGCGACTCTGGTTCTGAAAGTAGACCGATTCGGGGATGGCCGCCAGCTTGAAGCGGGTATCGTTCTCGATCGTGTCTTGAAGTTTCCGGTAATCATCCGGACTTGCGGCGCGAATCTGCACACACGAGACCGAGCCATCGCGGCCTGTGTTCCTCTCGACATCCTTCAGGTCCGCCCAGACCTCGCTTTCCGCAGCGCTGCCGCCTGCGGTGAAGATCCCGACGACCCGGTATCGCTCCTTCTCGCCGAATTCGAGTTTGCCGCCGATCTGGGCCTGCTTGAACCGCTTGGTCATGCTCCGGCTGACGATGCATTCGCCGCGGCCTTCGACCAGGTCGTTCCCATCCACGATCCGGAACTCAGGACGCAGCTTTCGCGATGCGGGCTGCACCCCGCGCACGATGATGTTGGTTCGGGTCCCGTTCTGGCGTTCGGCGATCGGGATGTTCAGCAATTCTTTCGCCGCTAGCGGACGGCCCTGCTCGTCGCGAGCGATGCCCGGCAGGTTGAGGAGTTCGTCAGCCTGGGATGTCACGAATCCACCAGTCGTCTCGTTCGTCGAGCCCTTGCGCATGACGATCAGGTCCAATGGATCGCCCGAGACGGTCAGGCTATGCTCCAGACCTTCGACGAGTCCGAAGAGGATGCACGACGACCAGACGACCAGCCCGGTGCCCAGCACGGTCATCAGCGTCGTCTTCCACCGGACCCGAAGATTGCGGACGTTATACTTGACGGGAATCATGGGCGTCGTCAGATGACCCTCCGCAGTCCGTCGACCACCGGCAGGTTGGCCGCCCGCATCGCGGGATAAATCCCGCCGGCGAAACCCACGAGCAGGGATACCGCCAGGCCCTGGAGCGCGACGCTCCAGGGTACATAGAAGAACGGGAGGAAGCCCGCGGTGTACTGCGAGAGATCGACGACCTCGCAAAGTCCCTTGCAGCCCAGCGAGCCCAGGATGCCGCCTGTCCCGGCGACGAGGACCGACTCGGTCATGACCAGGAAGAGCAGGATGCCCCTGTTGAAACCGATGGCCTTGAGCACGGCCACCTCGGAGGTTCGCTCGCGCATCGACATGGCCATCGAATTGCCGGCGACGAACAGCAGCGAGGAGACCACGGCCATTCCGATCCAGAAAATCATGCCCCGAAGGTCCCCCATCATCTCTTCGAACATCTTGCCGAAGGCTTCCTCGGTCTGGGTTCGAGTCGGGAAGTCGCTGTTGCGAAACAGGTCGTCGATCTTCTTACAGACGGCCGCCATGTCGTCGGCACGTCGGCATTTGATGAAGATCATCCCCGCGTTGCCCGACAACTGCGGGCCACCCGTCGATGATGTTCGGATCACGACGCGCTTCAGCGCCTCATCGAGATAATCGAAGCGAATGAAGCACATCCGCAGATCGCGATCGCTCGGACCATCATAGATTCCCCGCACGGTCATGTTGAGGTCGACGGGGTACGCGTCCCCCTTCAAGGCGAGTGGGTCGCCGATTTTCAGTTTCTTGTCGTTGGCCAGCTTCCTTCCGATCACGCAGCCGTCCTTGTTCTCCTGGAAGCTTTTCAACTGGTCATCCGATAGCGTCAACTCGCTCATGATGGTGAAGACGGTTTCCGGATTGACGGCAAACTGGGCGAACGGGAGGATCTCGTCTTTGTACTTCCCTCCGTACCAACTGAATGGCGTGGCGGCGATCACTCCGTCGAGCCGGCTCACCTCCTGGACGTAGGCGACCGGAATCCTGCCGGCGAACCCGTTGGCGTTCAGGGTGGCGATCCGGTTAAAGATCCGCGACGACTGCGCTGATCTCGTCATTCATGGCGAAGAACGACACGAGAATCATCATCAGGAACAGACAGATGCCCGTCGACGCAACGGTGAGGATCGAGCGGACGGGATTGCGTCGGACGTTCCGGAAGATATAAGTGAGGTATTTCATGACGCGGTCTGCACCTGGGTTTCCTGGGCGACGTCGTCGACAAGTTGGCCCTTGTCGAGGTGAAGGATCCGGCTGGCGCGCTGGGCGGCCAGCGGGTCGTGGGTCACCATGATGATCGTCTTCTTCAACTCGCGGTTGAGCAGATCGAGGAGGTCGAGGATCTCACTGGCCGTTGTGCGATCGAGGTCTCCGGTTGGCTCGTCAGCCACGAGGAGATCGGGGTAGGTGACGATCGCTCGAGCGATCGCCACCCGCTGTTCCTGGCCGCCGGAGAGCTGGCGCGGATAATGGTGTTCGCGACCCTCGAGGCCAACGATCTTCAGGGCCGTCGCCACGTTCTCCCGCCGCTTCCGTCGCGAGAGATGGGTCAGCAGGAGCGGCAGCTCGACGTTTTCGAACGCGGTCAGGACCGGAATGAGATTATACGTCTGAAAGATGAAGCCGACGTTGTGGGCACGCCAGCGTGTGATTTGCGATTCGCTCAGTTCCCCGAGATCCTGGTCGTGTACGACCACCTTACCCCGGGTCGCGCGGTCGAGGCCGGCGATCAGGTTCAGGAGCGTCGTCTTGCCCGAACCCGAGGGGCCCATCAGCGCGAGGAACTCCCCCTCGGCGACCGACAGGTGGAGGTTCTCCAGGACGGGGATGCGGAATTCGTCGCGGCGATATTCCTTGTCGACTCCCACCAGCACGATCGAAGGCAACTTGCCCATGGACGATGAACCTTTCGGCGTCGACGCCCGGCAGGGCGAGGTTAATCGGCGATCCGGACGACCTCGTCCTCATGAAGCGCCTTGAGCGGGTTGATCACGACCCACTCCTCGGCTTCAAGGCCCGACTCGACCCGCGCCAGGGCGTCGGTGGTCGTCGCGACCTCGACCCGCCGTTTGCGGACGGTTTTTTTCCGGCTGATCACCCAGACGTGGTCGTGCCCGTTCTCCTGGAACACGGCCATTTTCGGGACGAAAAGATACGACTGGCCGGATTCGGGGCTATTGCCGGTCCGGCTCGGAAGGAAATGGACGGTCGCCGCCAGCTCGGGGAAGAGTTGGTCGTCGGGATCGAGGATCTCGACCTTGACCTTAACCGTGCCGCGCGACCGATCGCCCATGGGGATGACCTGTCGCAGCCGGCCCCGATAGTGCTTGGACGGAATCGCACTGACGGAGATCTCCGCCGGCTGGCCCAGGGCGATGCGCCACAACAAGTTCTCGGAGACGTCGGTCTCGACGTCCATCATCTCAAGATTGGCGATGGTCACGACCGCCGTGCGGCCCAGCGACGAGTTCATCGCCGTCGGCGTGATGACCTCTCCCTCCTCGCCTTGCTTCTCGACGACCGTGCCGTCGAAAGGTGCGTACAGAGACATCGTGGCGATCGTGGCCTGGATCTCCTGGATATTTGCCCGGGTCAGCTTGATGGCGGCCTCAAGGGCCGCGACTCGCGCCTTGGCCTTTTTCAGTCCGGAGACCCCCTTTTCATATTCTTCTTCGGGAACCGTCCTCCGGGTATGCAACAGCGTCAATCGGCGCTCCTCGCGTTCCTTTTCCCACTGGTCGGCCTGGGCTTCCTCGACCTCCGCCTGGTTCTTGAGCAACTGGGCCTCGCGCGAGGCCAGGAGGGCTTTCATATCGTTGTGTTCGATTATCGCCAGCGTATCGCCCTTCTTGACTTTCATCCCTTCGTGGACATACATCCGTTCGACGCGGCCGGGAATCTTCGTGCCGATCATCGCCTGGAACCGCGACTTGAGATAACCCTTGGCGCTGAGCAGCTTCTCTGCCTCGCCCGAGGTCATCCGCTGGACCAGTCCGCGGGTCACTTCCGGCCGGGAGCGCATCTGGTCGTACTGACGGTATCCGTAGACGCCCCCAGCCCCGGCAAGGCCCAAGGGGATCAACCACAGGATCCAGGAGAGGAGCCGTAGCCCTCCACCCCTTCGGGGGCCGTAGGAATTCCCGGATCGCCCTGACCCCGTGAAATACGGGTCGGGACGTTCAATCTTCAGCGAGGCGAGTTCTTCTCGCAATGTGCTCGCCATCAAAACCTCAACGAATGGATGGGAATTCAACTCGTCCGCCAGATCGACTCACCGCAGTCGTCACCTTTGTGAAAATCATAACAGACTCGCAATCACGGGTCGAGTCGAGCCGCGACTCTTCCTCATCCGTAGCAGCCGAAGATCCGGTCTCGCTCAGCCCGGGATTGTCGAGACCGAGTCGCAAAGTCAGAGAGGAACCGCCACTCGGCCCCTAACATCTGACCAGTTATTCTCCGGAGACTTCCGAATCTTGGGGAGATCCGGCGAATCTGGGCGAGAACCAGCGCAGGGGAGAGCGGTCTATCGTGCGGAAATCTGGTTGGTCGAAGGGTTTTCCGGCTGGATGGGATCGGCCTCAGCAACCATGGGTGTCATCCCGCCGCGCAACCCGGGCTCGCGGTCGAGATTTCGCATCCCGAATTCAGGGCTCGACTTTGGTTCCGGGCGGGTCGACTTTGAGGGTATGGACCTTGCTATGCTCGTTCAGCGACTTGAACTTTCCGTGGTAGACCTGGACCTGGCCATCGTGCTTGACGCGGACCTGCCAGTGCGTCGGCTTGGCGAGTCCGCCGAAGCCTCCCCAGTAGACGACATACCATTTATAGACGCCCGGAGGGCCAGGACCCTTGACCTTCTCAGAGCCTGGGCCGTCCGACTCAACGAGCCAGTAGACATTTTCGGGGCCGAATCCCTTGGTGTTGTCCACGTCCAGCTCACCGCCCTTGAGACCCTTGGGATCTTCCCAGTAGATCTCCTTGCCGCCCGGTTCGATGACATGGAGGTCCAGGTCGACACCATCGGTATTCCAGATCAGGGTGAATTGAGGATCGCCGACCTTGACCTTGACCCCGTGGATCAGTTCGCCTCCCTCGCCGAATCGAGCCAGTCCGAACCCATCGCCGTCGCCGGCACCCGGGTTGTCGTTCGGGTCGCCGCCACCGGCGCTCGGCGTCTTATTGGCACGGAATCGGAGATCGGGTTCGAGCGGAATGGTATCCATCTGGGTCAACGGGGTGGAGACGAGTCCGACCTCGGTCTCGAGGGGAGGCGCCATGGGGATGGGAAGCGGAGTATTCAGTCCGCCGGTGAGGGTGTCGCCGTCGGGCACGCCGTTACGCGATCCCGCGAGCCGCGAATCGAAGGCGATCGGGCCGTCGTTCCGCGGTGCGCAGTACCCAGAATGCCAGGATCACCAGGAGAACCGCATGTAGCGATACGGAGCCTGCCCAGCCTTTCATCGCCTCGGGAGTCCACCAAGGCACCTCGGTGGTGGGGATGTCGGTCGGTCGGATCGGGCGCGACCTCGGGACGGCTGGGAGGTCCGGCGATCGGTACGGGTGCGGCGGGGGGATTGCGGACCGCTCGAACTCTTGATGGGCTGGCCGACATCAGCATCCTCGATCTTAACTGGCAGCGAGTCCCGCCCGGTACGGCGACGCGAGGATCCGTCCGACTTCGTATCCGTCCGGCCAGGAACCCGATCCTCTCGATTTTCGAATAACTGAGGGTACCATACGCGATCACCGATGCGATAGCTCAAAACGGTCGCAGTCGTTGCCGCGGCTCGAAACGGTACATTTCGCGCCGAGTCTCCGGGATGCCGCGGTGGAGACGGCCGGTCCCTGCGTTCCGTGGGTGTGGGACAGGGCTTTGGGTTGCGGACCCGCATCCTGGCGGTTACAAGGGAGAGGGGCCGAGAGCCAACCAGCCTGGCGCAAGGCAGCCCGTCCCCCAGAGCAAGAGGTCGCTCCGATGGATTCTCACGAGCTCCGGCAGATGCTCGAGGCCGTGCGCGACGGTCGTCTCACAATCGACGAAGCGGCGCATCGGGTTCGCATCCAGCCCTTCCAGGACACCGGTGGTTTCGCCAAGGTGGATCTGCATCGTCGGCTGCGCTGCGGCTTCCCCGAAGTGATTTTTGGCCAGGGAAAGACAGCCGATCAGATCGAATCCATCCTCCGGACACTCCTGGCACACGACCAAGGGGGGCTGGTGACACGGGTCGATCCTCAGGTGGCCGTGCATCTCCGTACCGCGTTTCCCCACGGCGAGCACAACCCCCTGGGCCGGACATTTCGGATTGGTGGACCCGAACAACAGGGTCCCAAGCTCGGCCGGGTCGTGATCGTGACGGCGGGGACCAGCGACCTGCCGGTGGCCGAGGAGGCGAAGGTCACCGCCGAGGCCTGGAACTGCGATGTCAAGCTGGTCGCGGATGTCGGGGTCGCGGGATTGCACCGGCTCCTCCATCAGCTTCCCCAGTTCGAGAACGCCGATGCGCTCGTGGTCGTCGCCGGTATGGAAGGCGCATTGCCGAGCGTCGTCGGCGGGCTGGTCGGCTGCCCGGTCATCGCCGTACCCGACGAGCATCGGCTACGGAGCCCACTTCCACGGGGTCGCGGCTCTGCTCGGAATGCTGAATAGTTGTGCATCGAACGTTGTGGTCGTGAACATCGACGCCGGGTTCAACGGCGGTCATATGGCCGGCTTGATCGCCCGAAGGATGGGCCAGGCCCGCGAGTCGGGGGTCGCTGGCGGTCCCGTGGTCGAGCCGAATGAGGCGGCCGTCGCCGGCCAGATCACGACCCTGGACAGAGCCAGCACGAATGGTCCGTCGGAGTGAGGTGCATCATGGCACTGGAACTGGTCGATCGGGTCCCGAGTCTGCCGCCCCGGCCCCGGGACAGCCACAAGGGACGCTACGGGACGGTCCTGGTCGTGGCCGGCGGCCGTGGGATGGCCGGAGCCGCCGCGCTCTGCGGGGCCGCCGCGCTCCGATCCGGCGCCGGTCTGGTCCGAGTCGCGACCTCGGCCGAAGTCCAGCCGGTCGTCGCGAGCTTCGAACCCTCCTATATGACCTATCCTCTCCCGTGTGACGAGGACGGCGTGATCGACTTCGGGTCGATCCCGTCCGATGCTCGACCGCCTGATCGCGCCGGCCAGCATCGTGGCGGTTGGGCCGGGTCTTGGCCAGTCGGACGGGATCCGCGAACTCGTGCGATTCCTGATCGCGGAGACCGACCGCCCCCTCTTGATCGACGCCGACGGACTCAACGCCCTGGCTGGTCAGATCGACCTCTTGCGCGGATTGCGACGCCCGGTCATCCTGACGCCACACCCGGGTGAATTCGCCCGGCTTTCCGGCAAGGATGTGGCCGCGGTGCAGTCGGACCGCATCGAGCAAGCCGCCGCTCTGGCCGCCCTTTCCGAGCCGCTCCTCGTAGTGCTCAAGGGGGCCGGAACGGTCGTGACGGACGGCCGCCGATACTACGTCAACGCGACGGGGAACCCCGGGATGGCCACAGGTGGCACCGGCGATGTCCTGACCGGGCGTCATTGCCGCGATCCTGGCCCAGAAACTCTCGGCGTTCGAGGCCGCTCAGTTGGGCGTCTTCATCCACGGCCTGGCGGGCGACATCGCACGCGACCACCACGGCGAGGTCGGGATGATCGCCGGGGACATCGTCGACGCCCTTCCCGATGCTTTCGTTCATTGGATGCCCGATCCGGATCTCGTCACATGATTCTTGTGTCGAGCGCAGCGAGCCGACGCGCTCCGGGCGGCCTCACCATACCCGGCGAACTTGTGCCGCGATAAAGTCGCGGCCAATGGCCTATCCCGGCGGCGAACTGTCGCGTAGAATAATGACATCGAACCGCGACGGACCCGACTCCTGGTTCAACCGGGCCGGAGGAACTCGTCGCGAATTACGTGGGAACCAGCGGAGGAGGCTCGAGTGTCAACACGCGAAAACCCGTCATCGGCCTCGGCAGCTTGGACTTATCGCATGGAGGTCTCTCCAACCGGCCAGAATCCCGCCGCCGCCATCGCCAATCCCAACGACCCGATCCTGCTCCTCCATCTCCTGGCCAACCTCCAGAATCAGACGCTCGAGATTCAACGTCAGCAGCTCGAGATGCAGCGTCAGCAACTCGAGATTTCCCGCGAATTGCTCCAGGTCAACCGCGAACAGCGCGCCCGCCAGGGAGCGGAACTGGAGCGCTGGCAGGCTGGTCACGAGCATGTCCTGGAATCCTGCCGCGAGACACTGGGCCGGCTCGAACAGGTTCATGCGTCGTTGATGGGCGAGCTGGCCAATTACGTGGAAGACAACCACGAGAACCTGATGGAAGGCGATTTCTCGCTCAGTGACTTCGTCGACCGCTTCGGCCCTCGCCTGGCCCACCTCAATACTATGCTCGCCGTGCTCCGTCCGCTGGCCATCGCGAAGAATAAGACCGAGTAAGCGATTCCGTGCCACGGCTCGCCGGATCTCCCACCGGGAGTGGCGATCGCCTTTTGCCACTTCATCTCAAGTTCAGGCCAGTTTGCCGTTGGGCCTCCTGGCCTCACTTTAGGCTGGACCAGGTTGTCCACCCATTTCGGAGCGATTCCTCAACATCCGCAGCCAACATGGGCTTATCCCACGGCAGGGCGAGGGGGATAACCTGGGATGTGGGTCTAGGAAAGAATTGGGATTGAGGAGAGGCGAAAATGGACACCGCCGTGCATCGAACGAGACACGGCGGTCGTTGGATTGGTTGGGTTGGTGACCGGAAAAGTTACAGGCGTTGACGCAGAGAGCTGAGGCCGGGAGACTCGATCAATAGCGACGGCGTATCATACCCGCCGCCACGATTTCCTCGCCCGCCACCACCTCCGCCGCCGCCACCGCCACCGCCGCGCCAGCTACCACCGCCGCCACCGCCACCGCCACCGGGTCGGGGCTCTCGGGGCCTGGCCTCATTGACTGTCAGACGACGACCATCGTGCTCCTGGTCATGAAGGGCATCGATCGCTGCCCGTGCTTCGGAGTCGGAGCTCATCTCGACAAACCCGAAGCCTTTGCTCCTGCCCGTGTCGCGGTCGGAGATGACCTCCGCGCTCTCCACGCTGCCGTACTGCGAGAACATTTGCTCCAGGTCGGAACTGCTCACCCGGTAGGCGAGGTTTCCGACATACAGTTTCTTACCCACTATCAATCTCCTCAGACCAAAGGCTCACGACCCACCGATCACTGTCACTTTCTGGGTCGCTTCCGAAGGGCCGGCGTGACGGCCCAGTGGGTGGAAAGGCGAGAGAGGCAGGCGATCAGGTTCCGAAGGGATCCACGACACGCACTCGTTCGGTTTCCAACCATCCCTAGTATAATCAGCTCACGCGACCCTAGCCTAGAGAGAATTCCGTGAAATTGTCATGAGATTGCAGCGGATCTCCGGGCGTGGCGCGTCACAACGCCCGGAAGGGCGAGTGCTCGGTTGTCTGGGAATTAAGGCGTTTCCCAGGCGTCGACTCACACAGGCTCGGGTTCGCCCTTGCGCATCGGCCAGGGACGCGGCAGCTTCTGCTTGACCTCTTGCCAGATTGCGTCGCGCACCCGCGCGCCGCTCTCCTTGACGATCCCCGAGAGGAGTTTGGCCGCTTCCGTCGTGGCGGAACGGCGGATCTTCGCCCGCGGCTGGGCGACCAGCGATCCACAGTAGCCCCTGGCAATCAATCCAACCCGCAACGTCAAGAAGGCATTCGCGCTGCCGCTCAAGAGCGAGTTGACCACGATCGTCGTCATCACCTGGAAACCGGGATCGCACCGGTCACCGTGCCCAGCGATCCGGCGGCCAACGGGCTGGATCATCTGGTGCAGTTCCAGGTCGTCGAGCTCCCCGGCCACGAAGGCCGTCGCGGCCACATTGGAATACAGATGCACCAGCTCGCGCAGCGACGGCCGCTGATAATAGAGGTGGGCAATCCGCCAGATCATGCGCGATTGGGCCATCAGCACCAGGAGGACGTCCAGCCGGCCGCTCTGGGAAACGGCCGTGGTGAGGAAGACGGTCGACGCCATCTGCCGCACGATCTGGGTCGCGTGCTCGTCAAGGAGTTGCAGCGCCTCCTCGACTCCGCGGCGGTCAACCGGCCGGATCGACGCGAGATGCGACCCGTGGGTTCGGCATCCAGGCGCTGGCTCAATTCCTCGAGATGACGCTCGAATTCCGGCCCCGAGTCGGTCGCCGGCGGGGAGAGGGGCCGCGGCATTCGCACGATCATCACCACGGGGACCCCGATGAGGGCCGCGTACGAAAGCATGAGTCCCCATAAGGTTACAGTCCCCAGGACCGGGTGGACCTCCTTGGCGAGCTGCACCACCTGAGCGGTCTGGTTCACCACCACCACGGTGAACGCTCAGCAGCACCAGACCGCTTCCCAGCATCACCAGGGTCTTGATCGTCTTGTTCATCACCTTCGTCCCGGAACCGCCCGTGAGTGGATGTCGAACGAGGATGCACCCGCCCCATCCCCTACACCATCGTTCGTTCGGTGAGGATCGAAATATTAAAGGATCGCCGCCGTTATGGCCGTTTTCCGTTCCATCCAGAAGCTCGGGCGCGGATGGATTCTATCCGATCTGGGAGGAGAATGCGCGATCAGACTGCAAAATGGGGCGAGATTCGCCAGACGACGAACGAACAGAACAAGACCGCACGAAAACAGTCGAGGTGATGGCGAGGCGTTCGCAACGATCGTGTCAGGTCGTGTAGTCGGCGTTGAGCCGGACGTACTCCGCGGTCAGGTCGCACGTCCAGAAACGGGCCGAAGCATCGCCCGAGGTCAGCGCCAGCCGGAGATCCACGGCGCGGCGATTCCTCAAGGAGTCGGAGAGTGCGCCGGCGTCGAACGGGACCGGAACGCCGGCTTGATACACGGGGACTCCATTGATCCAGAGTGAGAGTCCTTCCTCCGGAAAGGCCACGCCGGCATAGCCCGCGGCCGAGACGATCCGGCCCCAGTTCGGGTCGGCGCCATGGATGGCCGTCTTTACCAGCGCGCTCTCGGCCACGGTACGAGCGATCGCACGCGCGTCGCCCGTGCTTTCGCATCCCTCGACGTCGATGGTGATGAAGTGGGTCGAGCCTTCTCCGTCATCGGCGATCTGCTGGGCGAGCGAGTCGCAGGCCGCGCGGACCATCCCGGCGAACGCCGCCAGATCGTCACCCATCAGGATCGGCTCGACGGAGGCCGTGCTGGAGAGCAGGAGCACCGTGTCGTTCGTGCTGGCGTGTCCCTCAACGGTCAGACAATTGAAGGACGAGTCGACCGCGTCGGCGAGGATGTCCTGGAGCGCGTTGGCCCAGATGGGTGCGTCGGTCATGAGGAACGCGAGCATGGTCGCCATCCGCGGGCCGATCATCGCGGCACCCTTGGCCATTCCCAGAAGCCGGACTTCTCGGCCGTCGATGGTGCGGCGCTCGCAGACGATCTTGGGACGGGTGTCGGTGGTCATGATCGAGAGGGCTGCCGTCCGGAACGACTCTGGATCCGCCGAGAGACCGACCGCGGCCTGTTCCAGACCGGATTCCAGCCGATCCATCGGGAGCTGGTGGCCGATCACGCCGGTGGACGCGACCAGGACCTGCTCGGGCCGGCAGCCCAGGAGCGCCGACGCCTTGACCGCCGTTCGCCGGGCGTTGGCCAGTCCCTCCGCTCCGGTCGCGGCGTTGGCGTTGCCGGCATTGACGACCACGGCAAGGATGTCATCGGACGGCAGGAGCTCCCGACACCACTTCACGGGTGCGGCACAGACCCGATTGGTCGTGAATGTTCCGACCGCGGCGCAGGGATTGTCTGCCGCGAGGATCGCCAGGTCGAGTCCACCCGACGGCTTGATCCCGGCTTTGACTCCGCATGCACGGAAGCCGCGGGGGATCAGTAGCGTCGCATCGTCCGCCATGAAGGCCGACTCCCGGAGTTGTCGATGAGTTGAGTCGAATCACCACGGGCCAGACACACCGTGCCCGTATGGGTTCACGACCATCATCGAGCCGTGTAGCCGCCATCGATGAAGAGGGTCGCGCCGGTCATGAAGCTCGAGGCCTCGGATGCCAGGAAGACTGCCGCCGGCCCCAGCTCGACCGGATCGCCCCAGCGAGCCAGCGGCACGTTGGCCTCCATCTGGGCTCGAGCGGCCGGGTCGTTGAGGAGGGGCGTATTGATCTCGGTGGCGAACGGACCGGGGCATAGGGCGTTGACATTGATGCCGTCCCTGGCCCACTCCAGGGCCAGGGTCTTGGTCATGAGCGTGAGCCCTCCCTTGCTGGACGCATAGGGCGACCGGCCAGGCAGCGCGATCTCGCCCAGCATGCTCGACACGTTGATGACCCTCCCCCATTTCTGGCGTTTCATCGGCCCGGCCACGGCCCGGCAGCACAGCCAAGGTCCCTTGAGGTTCGTGTCGATCACGGCATCCCAGTCCGATTCGCCGAGCTCCTCGATCGGGCCGCGGATATTGATCCCGGCATTGTTGACCAGGATATCGATCCGGCCGAAAGCATCGAGGACACGGGCGACCATCGCCTCGACCTGCTCGGCAACCGCAACGTCGGCCGATACCCCGAGCGTCTTCTGTCCGGTCGACTGCGGCGATCTCGTCGGCCGCACGCCGCGCGCCATCCGCCTGACGGGCCGACACTGCAACAGAGGCCCCCGCGCTCGCCAACGCCTCGCCGATCACCCGCCCCAATCCCCGCGAGCCCCCGGTCACCAGTGCGACCTTGCCGTCGATCCGAAATCGGTCCAGAACGCTGCTCATCTCGATCCCTCTCCTTCTCGCGATCAAGCCCCGCCCGCAATCCGACCCCCAGACTATCTCATCAGCATTCCTACGGGAAGGGCGCACCTGGACCCGCCCAGGAGTTGGACTCGAGCCGCCTATCGCTGGAGTTGCAACCAATAACCGCGTCGAATCGATTCGGGCCCGAAGCGCCAGCGAGTGAATTCCGACCGGGATCCTCAATCCACTCGCTGGCGCGTCGGGCTCGGATTAGTCGTCCCCAACGCAAGCGTGAAGCGCTCTCGAGCGCCTCACCGTTAGGTGGCGCATGCTTCATCCCAGCCCGAAGCGCCAGCGAGTGAATTCCGACCGGGATCCTCAATCCACTCGCTGGCGTGTCGGGCTCGGATTAGTCGTCCCCAACGCAAGCGTGAAGCGCTCTCGACGCCTCACCGTTGGGTGGCGACGCTTCATCCCAGCCCAAGCCAGCGAGTGAATTCCGACCGGGATCCTCAATCCACTCGCTGGCACGTCGGGCTCGGATTAGTCGTCCCCAACGCAAGCGTGAAGCGCTCTCGAGCGCCTCACCGTTGGGTGGCGCATGCTTCATCCCAGCCCGAAGCGCCAGCGAGGGTCCGTTCGCCGTAACCCTCGCTGGCGCTTCGGGCTCGTCTAGGATCGGCTCCAACCTGTGTCGTGCGCAACGCAACGGTGAGGCGCTCGAGTTCATTTCGCCCGAGCAGAGTCTCAATGATAGATCTTCGCCTTCGGGAGCGCTTTTTGAAGCCGATCGGCGCCGGTGTCGGTCACGCGAGTGTTATGCAGCGTGACTAACTCCAGATGGGTCATTCCTTCCAGGATTCTCAATCCGGCGTCGGTCACTTCCGTCGTGTTGAGCATCAGGAATTCGAGACTATCGAGGCCCTTGAGGTGGGCGAGTCCGGCGTCGGTGATCGGGTTGTAGTCAAGGAACAGCCATTCGAGCCGGGACAGTCCCTTCAGGTGGACGAGCCCGGCATCGGTGATCTTCGTCCCCATGAGGGACAATGTCTCCAGGTGCTTCATGTCCTTGAGGTGGGCGAGCGCGGCGTCGGTGACCCTGGTGTGCGTGAGGGTCAGCTTTCGGAGGTTGACGAGGCCCTTGAGATGGGCGAGCCCGGCATCGCCGATCGTTGTCTCATCCAGATCGAGGTCGGTCAGGCTTGTGAGCTTCTCCAGGTGGACGAGCCCGGCGTCGGTCACCTGCGTTTCGTCCAGGGAGAGCGACTGGAGGCGAGGGAAGCTCTCCAGATGAAGCAGAGCGTCGTCGGTGGCCTGGGTTTCGTCGAGGTCGACGCCGATCACCGGCTTGTCGGGCGCGATTCCGTCCTGGAAGACCTTTCCTCCCAGCTTTTCGATCGCGGCGATGGCTTTCTCCGTGGCGTCATCGACAGTCTGACTCCCTTTCCCGGAGCGGATGATCCCGCAGGTCAGGAGGAGTGCGCAGGCGAGCATCGTCCACATCCGCGGCCGTGGGAATCGAATCTCATGTGTGGCCGCAACCACCGTCGGTCGTTGCATCGTCGATCCTTTCCGCAAGTTGGGGAGCCGGTCGTCACCTTCCATCGTAGCACGCGGCGGCATCGTGTCGACGCCGTTGAGGTTGATGGAAGCGAGGAGATTGATGAAGATCGTGTTGAGGATTCGACGTGGAAAAGGCTCCCCTGGCTCGAGGTTCATACGTGGCGGTGCGCGTTCGGGATGATGTCGTCGAACAGGTTCTCGACGTGCCGGCCGACCGGCTGGCGTCGGTGATCGGATCCTGGCAGGAACCCGCGTTGCTCGAAAGCGGGCCCGGCTTCGGCGAGGCCGGACGCTGGAGCATCCTGACGGCCAGGCCCATTCTGGCCTTCGAAGCCACAGGCAACCGGTGGTGGTTGAGCGGTTGCGGCATGACCGACGAGGGCAAGGGAGATGTGCTGGCGAAACTCGGTTGGTTAACACGACGACTGGGACTGGCCGAGCCGACCGAGACGCCCGATCCCGATCTCCCGCCGTTCCAGGGTGGTCTCATCGGGTACATCGGATATGATTTCGCACCCCAGCTCGAACGCCTTCCGCGCCGGCTTCCCCGCGACTCGCGGATGCCCGACATCCGCCTGGCCTACTACAACACGGCGGTGACGATCGATCGTCGATCGGGTGTCGTTCAGCTCTGGGCCTGGTACGTTCCGGGCCTCGATCATGCGAGTCACGCAGTTCGGTTCTATGGCTGGAAGGAGCAGATCGAGCGCGAGCTCAAATCGCCCGGCCCGGGGACGATCTGCCCGCCGAAATCGGCGCAGCCGGTCAGCGCGTTCGATCGCGAGGCTTATTGCGAGGCCGTGCGCCGGGTGCTGGAGTACATCGCCGCGGGAGACGTGTTCCAGATCAACCTCTCGCAGCGTTTTACCGCCATCGGGCCATTCGATCCTCTGGATCTCTACTTGCGGCTCAAACGTCGCAGCCCCGCTCCGTTCGCGGCGTTCCTGCGCTGGAAGGACATGGCGATCGTCTCGGCCAGCCCCGAGTCGTTCTATCAGACTCGCGGCGACCGGATCGTGACCCGGCCCATCAAGGGGACGCGTCCGCGGGGCTGGACCCGCGCCGAGGATGAGCGAGCCGCCGCCGAATTGCTGGCCTCCTCCAAGGACCGCGCCGAGCTGACCATGATCGTGGACCTGGAGCGCAACGACCTGGGCCGCATCTGCCAGTACGGGTCGGTCCTCGTACGGGACGCGTTGAGTCTCGAGTCGTTTGCCCAGGTCCATCACCTGGTCGCCACGGTGGAGGGCCGGCTGCGGCCCGAGGTTGGGCCGGACGACGTCATCCGCGCCGTTTTCCCTGGCGGGTCGATCACGGGCGCGCCGAAGATCCGCGCCATGGAGATCATCGATGAGCTCGAGCCAAACCGTCGCAGTCTCTACACCGGCGCCATCGGCTACCTGAGCCGGGGCGGCTCGAGCGCGTTTAACATCGCGATCCGCACCATCCTGGTTGAGGGGGATCGGGCGAGTTACCAGGTTGGTGGCGGGATCGTGGCGGACTCGGACCCGGAGTCCGAGTACGAGGAAACACTCGCCAAGGCCCGGGGGATGCAGCTCGTCCTCGAAGGGGGAGCGAATTGGCCCCTGGTCTGGTCGAATGGGGAGATCATCCCACCCGAAGCAGTCTCCATTGATGTCTTGGACGAGACCTTCCAGCACGGCCTGGGGCTCTTCGAGACATTCCGCACCTGGAAGGGGTATCCCACGCTGTTCCCTCACCACCGGGAACGGATGCGATGCTCCGCCCGGGAACTCGGGTTGGGACTGCTACGATCTAGCCAGTGGCCCGACCGGCTTGCGGTTCACAAGCTGATCGCGGAACATATCCAGCATGCGCCGGAACCAGTCGAGGCCGTCCGGATCCGGATCACTCTGTCCGGAGGTCGATTCACGCCGAATCTCGATCTCCGCAGTGGGGTGCTGTGGATGTCGGTCGGGACGCTCTCGGCCCCGACCACGAATCGAGCTGCGGTGATCAAGCGGTGCATTCAGGTGACGGCCGACGATCCGCTGGCCCGTCACAAGACGCTGAACTACTGGCGGAAGCGGATCGCCTGGAATCAGGCGTTGGCAGAAGGAGCCGACGAAGTCCTGTGCGTCACGCCGGATCAGTTCGTCTGCGAGGGGACCCGGACCAATATCTTCCTCGTCGACGGTAAACGGCTGGTCACTCCGAGTACCGATGGTCCGCTGTTGCCCGGCATCATGCGCCGAGTTGTCCTGGATCACGCACGGCGGCTGGGATTCGAGGTTACGGAATGCCTGGTGCCGATGGATGCGCTCTCCACCGCCGACGAGGCATTTCTGACCAACTCGGTTCAGGGTATGCTACCGATCTCCCGGCTCTTTGATAGAGTCTTACCGGCTCCAGGGCCCGTGACGGAGCGGCTCTGGAGTGAGATCCTGCCGTGGCTCGAATCGGGAGGACCGATGCGATGACGACGGTTGCCGAAGTGACCGGCTGGCTGGAACAGTTCGCCCCCTCAGAGCTGGCCGAGTCGTGGGACAACGTGGGCTTGCTCTGGGGCGATCCCACGACACTCGTGCAGCGGGTCATGACCTGCCTGACGGTCACGCCCGCGACGGCCGCCGAGGCCGTCCAGGAGCAAGCGTCGCTGATCGTCAGCCACCACCCCGTGCTCTTCCGCGCGGTCAAACGGATTCGAGCCGACCTCGCGGAGACGGGCCACCTCTGGAGGCTGGCCCGGGCCGGGGTGGCGATTGCCAGTCCGCATACGGCTTTCGATAACACCCAGAATGGGATCAACGAGCTGCTCTGCCGGCGGTTGGGACTCGTGGAGATCTCGCCGTTGCGACCGATCGCACCGCGAGGCAATCCGGCTCCCGGATCGGCAGGGCCGCGATCGTTCAAAGTCGTGGTCTTCACGCCCGAATCGGATCGCGAGGCGGTGATGACGGGAGCGTTCGAGGCCGGTGCGGGCCAGATCGGCGCCTACCGGGAATGCTCGTTCGCGAGTCCCGGCCAGGGGACCTTCTTCGGGACCGAGGCCGCCGACCCGGCGGTTGGCCAGCGGGGCCGGCGCGAGACGGTGGCCGAGCTGCGGCTGGAAGTCGTTTGCACCGCGGAGAACCTCTCCGCCGTGTTGTCGTCGATCCGTGCAACTCATTCGTATGAAGAGCCGGCGATCGACGTCTATCCGCTTCACGCGATCGGTTTGCAACCCGCCGAACGGGTTGCTCCGGGTGCCGGCCGAATCGGCCGATTTGTCGAACCCCGCAGCCTGGGCGAGTTCGCTGCCTTCGTCGGCCGCGTCCTGGGACGGGTGGCCGTCCAGATGGTGGGCGAACCGCAACGCCCCGTGTTACGGGTGGCCGTCGCCTGCGGCGCCGGCGACGACTTTCTCGCGGACGCCGCCCGTGCCAGGGCCGACGTCCTGCTCACCGGCGAGGCGCGGTTCCATCGCGGCGTCGAGGCCGAGGCACTCGACATCGCCCTGGTCACCGCCGGTCACTACGCCACGGAGCGACTCGGTGTCGAGGACCTGGCCCAGCGGATTGCCATCGCATTCCCCGCCCTGACCGTCTGGCCCAGCCAATCCGAGCGCGATCCCTTCCGGAACGTCCCGGCCGGAACCCTTGAGGGTCCTGCCGCCCTGTCCAAGATCCCGGTCTAGTCCACGAAATCGCCAACAACCGCCCATGAGCCGCACCAGCTCACCGCTCGCCGATCGACAGGACCACGGAAGCAGATCGGAGACCAGAGATTGGAACACGAAATCCACGAAACACACGAAAATGGCCCTGGAGGCACTGTTACCCAGGTCGCGGACCACCACCCCGGCATCGGCTGCGCGGGTCTACCCCTAGTGGCTCCGCGATCGGCTGCTGACCCACGTCAACGTGGTCTGGAGTTCCGACATTATCTATTCCAATGAGGCATGGCGTCATGTGCCTGACGGCGGTGATCGACTGGTTCAGCCGGTACGTGCTCTCGTGGCGGCTGTCGAACACGCTGGAAGGGCGGTTCTGCCTGGAGGCCCTCGACGAGGCGCTCTCGCTGGGCCGGCCCGAGATCTTCAACACCGACTAAGGGAGTCCCGTTTACAGCACAGGAGTACACCGACCGCCTGGAGGAGGCCGGGATCCGGGTGAGCCGGGACGGCCGGGGGCGTGCGTTGGACAACGTATTCGTGGAGCGGCTGTGGAGGAGCGTGAAATACGAAGACATCGATATTAAAAACTATGAACGTGTACCGGAGCTTTGGGTCCGGCGTGGTGACTCAAACGGTAAACTGGGCCGTGCGGGTCCATCGGAATCCCGGTGGCCGCCCGTGGTGAAACTGGCGTTGCCACGGCGCGCACCGCGTACGCACGGAGCCGATCGGGCAGCCTTGGTCCGATGGGGGTTCCTCTGAGAGGGCATTGAGCGTAGAATACCATCGGGCGTGTTCGGATGCCGACGATTACGCTCTCCGATGCTGCCCTGGTCCAGTGCGTCGACGCTTGACGCGTGAGTGGGTGGGGATTAACTATGCATTTCATCGTACTCGCGGTCGGCGTCTCGGCACTCGGGGTCGCCGACGACCAGGCGAAGAAGCTGATCGACACGATCGTCGCACTCCAGGCGCCGCTCGAAGATTATCGGTGCGAGTTTGAGGGAATTGTACACCTCGCGTCACAGACCGCACCGGGCTCCGATGTCGCGGTGAGTGGGCGGCACGATGCGTTCAGCGGCATGTTCCTTTGGAGAAAAGGCGGCGATTTCTGGTGCGACAACTTCCACGAAGACGCCCAGGCCCCTCGGAAAATCGAGCGCCGGACCATGGTCGTGCGTAGCCGGGACCATCACGCGGAAGAACACCGGCGATTTAACGACGCGGTCGAGGGCCAGCGAATGTTTGGGTCGCCCAGCATCTTCCGCACGCGACTGGACCTCGAAGGCCCGCAGGGCCTGTTGTTACTTGAAGATCTCAGAGACCAGCCACCCAACGAAGCCCACACCGTGTCGGCTCGCGACGACCAGATCGACGGACGTGCGCTCAAGGTGCTCGAGATCAGGGTCAAAGACATCGACCAACTCTTGCGCCGTTACTGGATCGATTTGGGACGCAACGGGCATGTTGTCCGGTTGGAGGTATACTGGACGGGCGAGCGGCTGCGGCTAAGGCGCGACATCAAGCTCGCCAAGTTCGGACTCGCCGGCGCACAAATCTGGATGCCCGTTTCGGCCGAACAGGTGACATACTCCCCGCCCACCGCGAGCGAGACCGGGGAGAGCCAGCTCGAGTCAAACGCCACAATCTCGATGTTAAATGGCACGACGGCTTTCAATGCGAACCTGGATGCGAAAAACTTCGCGATCGACTACAGAGCGGGTAAGCTGATTTCAGCGAGCGGTGCCGGCGGAGCGATCAATTTGATCGACAAACGCTCGCCGCTGAGAGGATCGACGCGGCCGTGCAGAAGGCCCTCAAAGATCTGCCCGCCCAAGAAGCCGACGAAGATCCAGGTCCTAAGGCAGACTTCCTGCCTGAGAGTCAAACCAGGCTCCATTACGTCGCATATGGTTTCGGCGTTGTCGCGGTCATCGCATTCCTCAGAGTTTGGGCGAGACGGCGGCTCCGCGAACGAGATCTCTAGCACAAACTACCCGGAAACCCGCTCTTCAACCGTAATGACTGTAGTCGCCAGTTCGTGGAGGCGGGTAAAGGGGACAATCCTGAACGCCACGAAGTTAGGCCGCAACGTTCTTGTCCAGCAACTGGTTACGTAGTTCCCTGCGCGGCTTGGTCATCCGAGGGTACTGCTTCGGCCGGCGCTTCTTCACTCGGGGCTCGACACGTCCCTTCCGCTTGGGCACCGCCAAGATCACCGACAGGTCCTCGTCCCCTTCCGCTCCCACCAGCCACCGCACCGTGTCCGTCACGCTCATCCGGTCCGCCGCCACACCCTTGGCCTCGGCCGCCTCGCACGCCACCGACCGCACCAGGTTGTACACCAGCGCGAACACCGCCAGCTCCTTCAGCACACCGTCCACCGTCTTGCACTTCAACACATCCATCTTCAATGTAATCTTCAAGTCTCTCAGATAAACCTCCACCTGCCACCGCCGGAAGTACAGGTCCGCCAGCGCCTCCGCCGGGTACACCGACGCGTCCAGCAGCGTCGTCACCAGCGTCACCTCGCCCACCCGATATCCCGGCGTGTGGACCTTGTACCGCAGCTCGCGCACCGTGATCTCCTCGGGCAGCGCATCGTACTCCTCCTGAGACATCCACATCGGCCTGCGCTTGGGCTTATGCCAGATCACCACTTGATCCGATTGGCCCTGCGACCTCACCCATCGCGAGTGCGGCCGGATCGTCGCCTCGTGCGGCCCCTTCGCCTTCCCCCGCGCCGCCCCGGGTCGGCCCGGGGTGAAGTCGAGGATCCGCCGCTGATGAGCGCGGAAGACCCCGTGCAGCCGGCGGTTAAGGAGGGTGGCGATGTGGGCGAAGGAGCAGAAGCCGCGGTCGCCGAGCACGATGTCGCCGGGGAGTAGGCCGGCGGTGGCGACGGCCGATCGCGACATCTCGTGCGACCGCAACGGCGCCGGCTCGACGCGCAGGAGCATGCCGGTGGCCAGGTCGAACAGCGCCAGGAACTTGGCGACCGGGAAGCCGCATCCTTTGCGCGGGCCGCCGGGCTGGCCGAAGGCCGCCTGCAATTCGGGCTCGTCGGGCATCGAGAAGCTCGAGCCGTCGAGGAGCCAGACCCGGTGGTTGTGCCAGGTCGCCGCGGCCGTCGTGGACGTGCGGACGCGGTCGGCGATCCGCGCGGCGAGGCGGCGAATGACCCCCAGGGGGAGCCGCTTCCGCGCCGCACAGTAGGCGGAGTCGGTGAAGTTCCATCGGCCGAAATGGACGGTGTGCGAGCAGGCGGTGTTGCCGTGGAGGATCTGGAGGATGAACCGGTAGAGCGTGGTCATGGGATCGAGCAGCCGCTTGCGCCGGAGTATTTCTCCTCCTGGCATGCCCGCTCGATGGCATCGGGAGAAAGTTCGGCCGCGAGGTCTGGCTTGAGGCGGCCCAGGATGGTGACGATACGTGGCAGCACGGGAGGGCTCGTTGGGGGTCCGGATGATCGTGGACTACCACCAGATTGCCCGAGGGCCCTCCTGTGCTCAAGATGCTACAAAGTGTTCAGAGGGCGGGGTTTGTACACTAACTTCGCGGCATTCAGGAATGTCCCCTTTTTCCTCCCCGACCTGGATTCGCAAGTCACTCGTCCCGAAGCGAACCTCGCCCGCGTCGGTCGTACGCCCAGGGACGACCGAAATCGGCTTGACGCAGTCCGCAGTTCGAGACGTGTAGCCCGATCCGGGCGGACCATTAGCCGTGATGGCGTACGCTTGAATCTCGTACTGACAGCCCGCGGGAACGTTCGGAACGATGAACCTCCCATCCGCGTTGGTCGAGACTTCTTCCAATCGGAGGTCCTGCTGATTGAGAACATGGGTCTTAATGAGAACCGACCCAGCGGGCTTCCCGTCAGCCTCCGTCACGCGCCCTACGATTGTCGCTAACGGTAGGAGTGTCACGACCACCGGTCTAACCCTGTCCTCACCTACGTTTACACGCACGGCCGCGCCTAGTTTTCGTCCATCGTGATGGACCAAGACCCACCGACCCTCGAGGGGAGCTAAGGCCCCTACATCAACCTCGGACACCGATTGGGATTTCGCAAAAAGCCGATTATGCGGTATGTGAAATGCGACCATAGCTCCAGCCACGGGTTGGCCCTGAGGGTCGACAAGCCTCAGCTTGACCTTCGCCCCGGACACAAGGTCGAAATCGACACGGCAGGTGTCGGTCCCCTGGGGCGGGTTGATTTCCCTCACGGGAGTAGGGACCATTCCACTGGGCCGACCCGAGAAGGCAGAGAAGATTTGCCCCGCCGAAGGAACGATTCGAAAACGGCCCTTGTAGTCCAGGCCCCCGTACCCCTCTTGGAGATAAAGTTCGTCATAAAGCAACACCCGGACGACACCGCGTCCCGGCAAGCCGACGATGCGGTATGTCCCATCCGGCTTGGTCCGGCATCGATTTGGGTCGCCCTCGCCCTCAACCTGAGTGTAGAACCCACCACGGCCGCTTAGCTCGAGAAAGCCCGGCACTCCCTTCGCGAACCGGTTTCCCACAAGGGGAGCATATCGGAGTCGTACTCCCAGGACTGGTCGCGCCGTTTCCCTGTCGGTGACCTTGCCTTCAATCCAAATCCCCCGGTGCATGTCGATCTCCAAGTGGACCGGCGTGTTGGCCGGCGGTTCGGGCAGGGTATATCCAACGAGCGACGACACATAGCGGATAGCTCGGTCCTTCTCGCTCCTGCTCAACTCACGGGGAGGCCACCAACCTTCGAGCTGTTTCTTATTGGCGTATTTCTGAACATCTGCCGGCAACCTCATCTCGTCGGTGTCCATGACGACTTTTCCTTCACGGTCGAAAATGCGGAAGTGGAGGAAGTCCTTTACCGGGGCCACGACGATCAGATTCTTGCCCACCCGCGGGATAAGACTCACATCATCCAGCGGGGTCATCAATCGAATATCGAAATCGGTCGCATCGGCTATTGCGACCCTCTGGGTGAAATAGGGCTGATGGGCGTTGGGAACGACCAACAATCCCTCCCTCCATTTCTTGGGCAGTCCCACTAACCGGAATCGCCCTTGAGTGTCGGTAGTCGCCCTGATGTCTTCCCAGCCATGCCAAACGAACCTCTGAGGCCAATCGGTGCGGACCTCGACTCCGGCGAGGGGCTGGCGGGTCTTGACATCGCGCACTACACCCTCCACGGTCTGCATGGGCGACGCTGTCGTAACCAGATCAGCGCCAAAAATCCAAAAGCCGGCGACGGCGATGGGCTCCGTCTTTCGCGTGATCACAACCCGCGCCGTGGAAGCGATCGTCGGACCCTGGATCGTCAGAACCAAGACCTGCTCGGCGCCGAATCCTTCTAATCGGAATCGACCCTGGGCATTGGTCGAGACCGCGGGCGGCTTGTCCCTGGGATCCAGGGGCGGTGACCCAATCAGGTAGTTGTTTGCGGCCCAGAAACGTCCTCGCCGGATGGCTTCGATCCAGGTCGTCAAGTTGCCTCCCTTTACTTTCAAAACTCGGGCAACCCGGACGTTAGCCCCGGGGACCGGCCTACCTTCCGAGTCCACGATCCGTCCCGTAATTGGAACACTGGGGGGTCGTGTCGGCTTCGGCTGCTTTGTCTCGTCTATCCCTCCTTGCTTACTCTCGCCCTTCGACTCGACGACGCTGCCCCGGACCGACTGGTGTGGCTCTGCCGGGCGAGGAACAACGGCCGAAGTCGCCGGTGGAACGCTATCGGCCGTCCCCTCCTTACCGGCCTGAAACTCGGCGCTCAAAGCCTGCCGTCCTCCGCCGCCGATCAGACTCGGCAACAGCGCCCCGACGATACCCGCCACTAATGTCGCCGCAATGGCCCGCAGGCTCGCTCTCATCGATACCCGCTTGATCCTGTGCAGCGCGGTACCAACCGTCGCGTCAAACACGACCGCTCCATCGCCGAACCTCCATTATGATTCGTCGGTTAAAGAGAAAGGGGCAAAAAGGGGGGCAAAAAGGGGACATGGGGGCAAAAAGGGGAGGGGCAAAAAGGGGACATAACTAATTTAGGGGCAAAAAGGGGACAAAGGGCAAAAAGGGGACATAACTAAAAAGGGCAAAAAGGGGACATAACTAATTTACGCCCTGTCTTTTAGTGGTCGCCCCCTCGATCGCAGCGTTGACTCCAGTCCCAGTCGCCGGGCGGTCTCACGCGTCCAGCTCTCGTCACCAAACGGTCGGCCCCGCTCCGCCGAGAGCCGCAACCGATGCAGATCCCCATCGGAGAGCGGCTCGTTCACCCGGGACAGCCACAACTCATCCCGCACCTCGACCTCCCCGCGCCACAACAGGGGATCACGCCGCAGCCAGCCGGGGAGGCTCGACCACTTCCAGTCCTCCGCACGCGCCACCAACTCGGCCCGCAACGCATTGCGCTCCACATACCGCAGCACTGTCCGCAGATGGTCATCATCCTGGATCGGGAACGCCTTGAACCGTCCCTGCCAGACATGACCGCTGGTGCGGTAATGGCGGTGATAACGCCGGGCATGGGCCATCAACAACCATTGCACCCAGCGGCCCAGATCGCCGTCAGCTCGCGGGCGGATCACCAGGTGGAAGTGGTTGGGCATCAAGCAGTATCCCAGCAGATCCAGCGGAAGCCGGGCTCGGGCGTCCAGGATCGCCTCAACGAAGGCGTCATAGTCCCCGGGCTTGTGGAAGACGGGCTCGCGGCGATTGCCCCGATTCAGGACGTGATACCACAGGCCTCCCACGGATGCTCGAGCGGTTCTTGGCATGCCATCAAAGCTACCGGGGGCTCGGAACGCTGTCAATATTAGTTATGTCCCCTTTTTTGCCCCCCTTGTCCCCTTTTTGCCCCCCTAGGGATGTCCCCTTTGGCCCCGCGAACTCTCAGCGGTAAGGTCAAGGATATTTGGTTCTTGTGCGAATCTAGATAGAATCCGTCCGGGGAGTGTTCTCCAAAAGGACATATTGGGACAATCTCTATGCAATAGGTATCACCGATACCCTGCAGATTCGCTTTCACCTCCGCCTCCCATTCCAACTCTCCGTTTATACCCCCATCCTGCTTCTTGAGTGACACAATCTTCCCCCACGCCTCATCTGCGATTACGGCGAGGTGAGTCGGACGCACTCCATCCCATAAGGTGACAATAAGATCATGGGGCGGGAGCGCGTTTCGCCACTCGATGGTTCCCCTCAGGCGAATCTTCTCGCCATGACGGGGGACTCTTCCCCTAGGGGATACAATCGACGCCTCGATCATCAGAGTCCCCTTCTCACGCAGCTGGTGTACATGACCTTGCATCTTTCCCGTCCACAGCTTCGCAGTGTTGCGGCCGACAATGTCTGATAGCAGGGTAACGCGCCCCGAGGTAGCAACGACCCCAACTAGAATCGTCCCTAGAGCGATATGGACCGAGTAAGTTCGCATGTCAATCACCTCAACCGACGGTTGATCGACCGTCCGATTCTGCTTGTCCCACAAACCTCAAAAAAGAGCCTAGTCGTGCCAGGCTGCGAACGGCGTAGGTGTCGTACCACCTTAGAGATCATGGCTGTTGCCGTTGAACCCGGGGACGGTGCACACAGACTATCCGCAGCTATGAATACTGCAGGGGGGCACATCGCTCCAAATACGAGGTTCATGCGCAGCACAGTCCAGTCCCCAGCGAGGTCAAACTCATTGCTGAAGCGCAGCGGTTTGCTTGGTCACGATATTAACCCATCTTTCTCCCCTGCCTACAAGTGTTCCATCGTGGGACCGGAAACGGGGACGCAGCTAGTTTTAAGCCTCATCCAGGCTGGCCAAAACTGACCGGGGACCGGAAACGGGGACGCAGCTAGTTTTAAGCCTCATCCAGGCTGGCCAAAACTAGCTGCGTCCCCGTTTCCGGTCCCCTTTCTCAGTCCGCAACACGGTCAAAAAAAATTTTTTTAAAAGAGATCTTGCAATCCGTTGACTTAATTTCTATAAAACACTTTCCAATCTGACCGAACCGATCTCTTCCCCATGCGGCTTGCGTCGAGATCATCCGATCCGTCGCGGTGATCGCCGATCCAAACCCCCTTCGGATCACGACCGACTCGGCCGTCGTGTTGCGTTCACCTCCCATCATGGTCTCTTGCGGCGCTGAGGATCCGCGCCGTGGATCGCCGCTGGTCCGCTCCGGAGGGAGGGGGCTCGCTGCCGGGGATTTCTCGCGCCCAGGGCTCGGGCCATCCCATTCTCTCATGCCGTTGGCGGGGGAGAACGTGGCCGAAGGCCGGGTGAGGGAGATCCGAGGGACTCCTCGATGCCGCGCATCCGCCTGAGCTTCACCGAGCGTCGCCGCCGCCGATTGGCCCTCAAGGTTGACCGCCTCGATCGGCTGGAGAGCAAGAATGCCGTCACGCCCATCGGCGCCACCGCGCTGGGGCTCGGCGTAATTGGTGGCATGCATGCAAATGGGGGGGGTAATCCCCTGATCGACACCGGAACTTCGGCAGGTACGAGCGGCTCTGCGCAGCCCCTTGATCGGGGTCAGACTCACGGATCGTCGGGCGATTTCCTCGCGATCACGATCGAGCCCCAGCACGGGGCAGGGGGCGGCGGTGGGGGTGGCCAAGCGGCGATGAACCCAGCCTCGTCGGGGACGTCGAACGGTCGCCGCGGGTCTCCGGATCCCGCCGGGGACCTGACCGAGGGTCTCCACAACGCCAACCCATCCACGGAATCGGGGATCTCCGCTCCGTGGAAGCCGGCCGGCGCGGCGGGCGGCGGTGCGGCCATGGCACCCCGGGGCGGCTCGGGAAGCGGTGCGCAGTCCACCACGGTCGCCGCGGTCCAGGGTCGCTCGCCGCGGCCGGCCCGGGTGGCATCGACACCCGCAACGGCTGCCGGTGCCAGCTCCGCCGCACTTCTCGCGGCGGTCGCCAGCGCCAGTGGGCGGGGCATCGGCGCGGCCACTTCGCCGACCATCCTGTCGGGCCCGGTCAATCCTGCGCGAGGAAGCCCGCAGCGGCACCCTCGGGCTCGACATCACCCTCGGGCTCGACATCACCCTCGGGCTCGGACACCCCGGCGACCCACCCAGCAGACTTGGTGTCGTCCGTCGTATCTCCCAGCTCCATCCCCAACCTCGCGAGCAACAACATCTCGGGACCGAGCCAGGACGAGTTTCCGTACTTCGCGCTCTACGTCCTCGACTATGCGTATGCATACTACTCTCCTTGTTACCAGCGTTATCGGTCCTCCGGCCCAGTTCCAATACCGGACCGGAGGACTGAGGGCCTGATCGTGTCAAAGGTCGATCTTCAGGGTCTACTCATGCGACCTCCTCTTGAGCGATGGCGAGTCGCCGCCTGAACGCTGTGCTGTGGTAGCAGTGGGGTGCGACTCATGGGGTTTTGGAGTCCGGGGTGTCGTCAGTTCCGAGGGAGGTACGCCGACGTGGCCGTCGCCGTGCCATGCGCGGAGACGACGCAACCGTTCCAGCTCTATGGCATCGGCCGACAGGATCCAGTAGCCGCCGGCAGCGGCCGATCTCCGCGCGCGAACCCAACCGCGATTGATCCAGCTCCGGAGGGTGACGCCGGGCATCCCCAACTCACGTGCCAGGTCCCTCAGCGTCCACTCGGCTGGCTGAAGGTCCTCCGGACGGGTACGCCGGATCGCTCCCAAGCCCATCAGCCCTTCCCGCTCGAGAAAATGCTGGACCAGGTTGCGATAGAACCGATCGGGTCCCCGCGAGGGATAGAAGCCTTCGCGGTTGAGTTGCTCCGCGATGGCCGTGGTCGTCAGGCCGGCCCGGCGCATCGCAACCATACGGTCCCGAAGCGCCTCGTAGTTGCTGAGTTGTTCATATTTCTTAACAGGCCGGCGAATCTCATGCCGGCTCTCGAGGCCGCCGGCCCAGCGGATCGTCACGTTCAACCCACTCGGACTCTCCCCGAATCGCCACGGTGATCCGTTCCACCAAGCAGCGGACGATCTGCTGCCGTTCCTGGGTCGTCGTGGTGGGTGCCCGCCAAAGTCCAGGGATGTCGGAGGCCAAGGCCTCGATACGCTGGCGATCGGCCGCGGTCAGTTCCCGAGGTCGCTCGGCCAGGAACCGATCGTACTGTTCCTGGAGATCCCGTTGATCCCGCAATGCCTGCTCCCAGCGCCGCTCCAGCTCGCGGCCCACCAGGCGGTTCTCGGGCTCGACCGCATGGTACTGCCGGGCCGCACGATCGGTCTCGATCTGAGCCCGCTCCAACCGCTGTCGCCAGTGCCGTGCCAGCCGTTGCCGCTCGCGCTCCAGGTCCGCGACGGCCTGGAGGCTCAGCTCCAGCCGCGCCGGCTCGATGGCCCGCAGCACCTCTGCAGTGACCAGATCCTCCAGGGTCCTCCCCGCCAGGCTCTGGCAGGTGGGCTCGGCATGTTCGAGATAACCACGATTGCAGATATAATAGACAGGAGCGTCTTTGGCGTGGTAGGCAACCAGCATCCTCCGCCCGCATCGGCCGCAATGGACCAGGCCGCTCAAGAGCGACGGACCGCTGCGCGGGCGCCCGGTGTACTCGGCAGGTTGCGGTTGGCGGCCAGCCGTTGCTGATTGGCCAGGTAGCGATCCCAGGTGATGTAGGCGGGGACCGCGCCGGGGATCATCACCTCCCACTCGAACCGCGGCACCCGCACCGTGCCGGAGCCGGGCCGGCCCGGCTTCTTCCGCCGCGGGTCGCGCCGTGTGAACCCGTAGACATAGCATCCCGCGTAGTAGGGATGGTGGAGGATGTAGTCGAGGGTGGCGCGGGCCGGAGGTCGCCATTGGAGCTTTCCCGCATCCGGCCCGCCTCGGAGCCGAACCGGCATCTTGATCTCGTTCCGCACCAGGTAGCGAAGGACCGCCCCGGCCGAGCCCAGCTCGTCGAACGTGTCGAAGATCAGCCGGACGACGTGCTGGGTTTGCTCGTCGGGATCCAACACGATCTTGTTACCGGACGAGGTGCGAACATATCCGATGGGGGCGGAGCCGAACTGCTCCCCTTTGCGGGCCTTGTTCAGCCGCGCCTCACGGAGTCGCTGCCCGATGAAGTGCAACTCCCCCTCGCTCATGGTCCCCTTGAGCCCCAGCACCAGTCGGTCATTGTACTGAGTCGGGTCGTAGACACCGTCCATGTCCGCCAGCAGGGTTTGGAAGACCGCACACCGCTCCAGGAGATGGTACCAGTCGGAATTGGCGCGCGACAACCGGCTGACCTGAAAGCCGAAAATGATCCCGACATGATTGAGGTTCACTTCGGTCAAGAGCCGCTGGAACCCCGTGCGTCCCTCGGTGGTGGTCGCCGTGTGGGCCTGATCTTCGTCGATGACGACCACCCGCGAAGCCGGCCAACCCCAGGCGATGGCCAGGCTGCCGAACCCGGCCTGGACTTCAGCAGACTCTTTGTTGTGGATGACTTGATATGGGCTGGACTGGCGCACATAGACAACAGCCAGCCGTTCGAGGTGCCAGGACTGGATCTTGGCGGGTCGGCTCGGGATCGCTGGGGCTCCCCTGCCGGGAGCCGAGGCCGGGGCCGACGGCGCGTTTCGATCCCAGTCGGGAAGGTGGTCAAGTGCGTTCATGACCGCCCTCCCGCGCGTCGTCGGCGCGCACCCTTCGGATCAGGATCTGACCCAAGGTGTGGAGAATCCCCAGCCGACTGGGTGTCGGCAGCAGGGACCAAAGGAGGTCCGTCCGGGCCGGAGACGATCGCTTCAGCCTGGGAATGGACGGGGGGGGACGGGGGTGCAGAGTCGGTGTTGCATGGCAACCCTCCTTGACGGGGAGTCCGTCGGGATTCGATCCAATCTGCAAGCTCCAAAAGAGCCGGAATCGCGATTGTAATGGACCCCGAGCCGGAGTGATAGGGTGGAACATCTGGAGCGTTTTGATTACGGCTATGACAAGGCCAACGAACTGACCGCGGCGAGCCTGAACGGCACCCAGACCAACTCGTATGCCTACGACCTCAACGGCAACCGGACCGGGAACCGGTTACAGCACCACCACCGACAACGAACAGACCGCCTCGCCGGGCTATACCTATACGTATGACAATGCCGGCAACCTGATCGCCCAGACCAACACATCCACGCATGTGATGACCACGTACACCTACGACTATCGAAATCGCTTGACGGAAGTCGAGGTCGGCGGTACGATTGTGGCTACATACACTTACGACGCCTTGAACGATCGAATCGGCATCGACGACAACGGTACCCAGACCTGGACGGTCTACGACGGCACCAATCCCTATGCGGACTATAACGGTTCGGGCGCGCTGGAAGAGCGCTACCAGTCCGGCCCTGGCATGGTGGATGGCGCCGTGGTCAACGAGCTGCTCGCGCGGACCAGCGCCAGCGGCACCACGGCCTGGTACCTGACCGACAAGCTGGACTCGGTGCGCGATATCGTCAATTCATCCGGGACCGAACTCGACCACATCGTCTACGACAGCTTCGGCAACATCGTCACGGAGACCAACGCGAGTGATGGTGACCGGTTCAAGTTCGCGGGGATGGAGTACGACTCCACTACGGGGCGGTATTATGACCGAGCACGAGGCTATGATCCGACGACTGGGCGGTTCATGGGACAGGATCCCGACGGCTTTGCCGCAGGCAGCCTCAATCTCTCCGAATATGTTGGCAACGACCCGACCGATCTCTTTGATCCGACGGGCTTGCAGGGGAGTGGCGGTGGACAAGAGGAGGAAGCCGAAGGGGAGGCCGAACAGGATCAGGCCAAGAACGGCCAGGTAAACCAGGCGCAGGAAATGGATAAGATGGCCAACCAAATTCAGATCCAGGCTATACTCGAGCATGAAAAGGCCCAATGGGAGTTGCAGCAGGCCATGGAAAATCGGGCAGTGCAGGCTCAGATAGTGATACAAGCTCAGCAGTTGGTGAACAACCTCCAGACCGCAGCCGCACGGCAGATGATGCTGGATATCATGGCCAGGGATAAAACGATAGCTGCTTTGAATGCACAGAACAAGAGACTGCAGGCCCAGAATGCGGCACAAGATCAGACGATTCAGCAACTGCAGAATCAATTGCAGGCCCAAGGAATGGCGGCTGATCGAGCAAAGGTTCGTCCTTCCGCCGCCAAGGCCTATTCCAAGAGCCAGAGCAAGTCACCCCCAATTGCCACCAACCCTCAGGCCATACAACCAAGAAGCTTGAGAGCCGGCGGTATAAAAATGGGCGCCGACAGCAAAGGAGTCATTACCTCCGAATCGGTGTTCAAGATGATTCCTGATCCGAACCAGCCTGTTCGTACCCATTCGGAAGCCCCGAAGCCGAACGATAACGATTAGTCATCACGTGTGAGTTCACTTTGCTTTTGAGCGATTATGATGCTTTGGTTGGGTTCGCATACTGGGATGAGTCTCTTGAGGGTGACGTATGGGCCCCCACTTGGACGGCACTGCATGTCCATGCTGCCGATATAGCCCCGGTTCGGGAGTGCTGAACTTGTCTTGGTCCGATCATCACTGCAGAGATGGAAGCGAGCAACCCATTGGAAGGCATGATGGGCTGTTTTGCTTTCAATATAAAACAGTAGTTGGTCAGCTCCTTGAAGTATGATGTTCGTTGTTTACGAGCTCTTTCAAAAAGGGGACAGGTTCCGAGACTTCGAGGTGCTGTCCCCTCTTTGAAACAGCCTCCTGGGGAGATCGCACGATGTTTCCGCCGGGTACGCGAGAGAGAGAATCCATGGCCCAACTGCCCAGTCAATTAACCACAACTCCTTGGCTCGCAGCCGAGGGGATCCTGCAGGCCGCTGTTGTCTTTGTGTTCTTCGCGTCCATGTCATACTGTGAAGCCTCCAATAATGACTGGGTCGGGAAGCGAGTCGTGCAGAAGTTCAATAATTTCCCGTTACGCGATGGCAACCAGCCAGTCTTGAGGAGTGGCTTCGAGTTTCACGTATACAGGGTTGAGCAACTGGATGGCAACAGACTTCGTCTTTGTGCTGAAGGAGAAAGGATAAGTGGGTGGGCTTCGGTAGATCAGGTCGTCCCGCTTGAGGAGGCGATTGAATTCTTCAGCACCCGGATCCGCATGCACCCTGAAGAGACTTTCTCATATATGATGCGGAGTGGCCTATGGATCCGCCGCAACGAGTTTGACAGGGCCCTGCGCGACCTGAACGAGGCTATCCGAATTGATCCCCACTCCGCCACACATTACTATAACCGTGGTGTTTTGTGGCAAGATCAGGGGAAATTGGACGAGGCCTACACGGACTTCACGCAAGCTATAAACATTGATTCGAATTATATTTGGGCATTTTATAACCGTGGCATAGCTTCCTGGAAAAGATGTGCTTACGATGAGGCCATCGACGATCTCACGGTCGCCGTCAAACTCGAGCCGAAAGAGTCCTGCGTATACAACGCCCGTGGCGGCGCTTGGAATGATAAGGGGGAATATGAGAGGGCGATCGCCGACTTCAGTAAGGCGATAGACCTCGATCCAGCCAATTGGGAGGCATTCCATAACCGTGGCCTCACTTGGTACAGAATGGGAGAACACGACTTAGCCATTTCCGATTTCGACATGGCTATCCGGCTCAACCCTAGCTCCCCTTTTTCTCACTACTATCGCGGAAGCGCGTGGTCCGTAAAGGGGAAGTATGACTTGGCCATCGCCGATTTCAATCGGGCGATCCAAGCCCAACCAGGTTCCTACCATGCATTCGTCGCTCGTGCCGACGCTTGGTTGGCGAAGGGAGACAGCGACCGGGCGATAGTCGACTATGACGAAGCGATCCGAATCGGCCCCGAATACACCCTTGCATACCTCAAGCGCGGATCCGCCTGGCGGGACAAGAAAGCATTCGACAGAGCGATCGATGACTACCAGAAAGCCATTCAATTCGATCCGAGTTGTTCTGACGCGTACGCTTGTCTCGCCTGGGTTTGGGCGACCTGCCCGGATGCCAAGTATCGGAATGGTAAGAAGGCCGTGGCGTCGGCTATTAAAGCATGCGAGCTTAGAGGTTGGACAATTCCCCGGGTAGTCGAGCTACTCGGGCGAGTCGGGGTGGGGCCTATTCTCCAGTTTTTTGGGAGCCGTTGGGAGCCTGGGTCATAGCGTCAGTGGGGGAATAAACGGCGGGTTGGGGGAGAATAAATGGAGAATAAATGGTGTCAGTTCTTTTTTCGGAGAATAAATGGTGTCAGTTCTTTTTTCGCGGAGAATAAATGGTGTCAGTTCTTTTTTCGGGGAGAAAAAAGAACTGACACCATTTTCCATCCCTCGCCCGTCGCGCCTTCCGCTGTTTCGCTAGGTGGATCAACCGCGAGGGCGATCAATTCTTGGATTCAGCAAAAGGATAACCGGCATACTCAGAGGCGTCAGCATGTCAACGATTAGGCATCCAGAGACGGGTTTTTTCATTGACGTTCCTGATATCTGCATGACGTTGGTGACCGTTGCCACCACTTTACTTGGCGCCGCTCTTCTGGCACAGGAAGCGCCGAGCAACGCACCAGGAAATGAAGAATACCGCGGGCAAACCGCGTCGCGACTGGAGATTCGGAAACTGCGCAAGCAGTTCGATACACTGTACTCGAACGTTATCCATGCGCGCGACGATGACCTGCGCTCGGAGGACAACCTCAAGAAGCAGGTCGCTGACAATAACCTGCGCGACGTGGATGGGGCGGCGGCAAAGATGCTGGACGGTGCCATTGAATACAGCCATCTGGCACTGAGACTCGACTGGCTTGAGTCCAGGCTTTCGAATTTCATAGAGGTCGGGGTCACATAGAGGTCGGGGTCAGACCAGGTTTCTGGTTTTTTCTCGCGACGACGCCCGCTCCGAAAAAAACCCGAAACCTGGTCTGACCCCGTGGTCTCTCCCAGGGGCTCGTCGATATTCAGATAAATGGCGGTGCAGCACGGATGAAGCAGACACAGGCTTTTGTGGCGGCGGCGATGACCACCGCCAAGTACGCCCAACAGAGAATCGATGACGTTCTTCAGGAGCAGGTAAAAATGGGGATCGAACGTAGGATTCAGATCATGGAGTCGTCCGCGAAAATAACTGAAACATGGAAGAAAATTGCGGAGGATCAAGCCCAGGTGCAACGAGAAAAGTCGAATTCGGGTATGGCCCCACCCCCTGCCAACCCGAACTTTCGTCCATAGAGTCAGCGGGACCCATGGTGGCATGATGGAGAGTGCTCAGGAAAAGTCGCTGTAGATGCCAGAGAACGTCATGGGTGCGTGGGGTCCCGGGGGCTCTGCTCGAGGAGGACAGTCGGGGACGGGGGTCGTCGGGACCGAGGCGTTCCATTTACTCTGACAGATGATACGATGAGAGGCGTCGATCTCGCTTCCGACAGAGCTGGGCATTCGAGGGGTTCGGTGAAAATGGAGCGTCTCTGGTAGGTTCGGTCGGAGACCCCGAAGGATCACGGACTCCGAGTCGAGGGACCGGTGCGCCGCCTTGTTGCGAAGGATTTGCTGGATGTCGGATGTCAGTTGTGGGCGTTCGGGGCGTCCTCCAACCCCACGGCGAGGCGACGCACATTCCGTAACGGGAGGGCCTGATCGTGCCAAGGTTCACCTGCGGCTCGTGCGCCGAGCAGTTCCGCTCGGGTTTGATCGCACTGTTCCTGGTGCTGAATGGTGCTGTGGTGGCCCTCGCTCAGCCAGGGGATGCTAAGCCATCGACCCGGCCCGAAGCGGAACGTGGGCTCGCGGCGGGATTGTTGGTCGTCTTGAAAGAGGGGAACACGCCACTCCATGACGAGGGGCGACTCATCACCTTGGGCGACTACTTGAGGGTCGCAGTGGAGCGGATCGACGGCGGTCGCGTCTTGCTGGCCTCGCGCGACGGCAAGCGGCGCGGGTGGGTCAGCGTCGATCAGATCGTGCCAGATTATCTGGCGATCGTGTATTTCGATGGAGTCGTCGCGAAGGATCCGAAGAACGCGGATGCCCATTGGATGCGCGGGCGGCTTCGGTTCAGGGATGCCGCCCGTGCCGAGGCCGACCTGGACCGGGCGATCGAGCTGGGGCCGAAGCAAGCTTGGTACTACCTTTCGCGCAGCACCCTCAGATTGCAAGGTGAGCGGTTCGACCTGGTCATCGCCGACTGCAACAAGGCCATCGAGCTCGATCCCAAGCTGCCACTGGCTTATCTCAATCGTGGGATGGCATGGACCAGGAAGCGCGAATACGCTCGCGCGAAGGCGGACCTGGACGAGGCGATTCACCTCGATGGGACCGACCCCATCGCCTGGTACGAACGCTATCAGTGCTGGATGCATGAAGGAAACCGTGAGAACGCCGCCAAGGACTTCGACGAGGCGGTCCGCTTCGCCCCCAAGGGCTCCCTTCTCGATTTCGTGCCGGGTTACCCCGAAAGGGCTCAACAGGGCCTCGCCGAGGTCATCGATCTCCAGCCCAAGAACGCCTGGGATCATGTGATGCGAGGCGTTGCCTGGCGAGAAATGGGACAGCTCGACAAGGCGATCGCCGACTTCACCGAGGCCATCAAACTCGACCCGAAGTCCGCTTTGTATTTCGACCTACTCGCCTCGGCTCATGTGGTGCGAGCTGGTAAGTGGGAAGAAATGGGACAGCTCGACAAGGCGATCGCCGATTTCACCGAGGCCATCAAACTCGACCCGAAGTCCGCTTTGTATTTCAAAATGCGCGGAGGCATCCGGCTTAAAAAAAAGGAGTTCGCCAAGGCAGTCGCCGACCTGAGTGAGGTCATCAAACTCAACCCGAAGTACGACTACGTTTATGCGCAGCGAGGCGGTGCTTGGGAAGAAATGAGACAGCTCGACCAGGCCATCGCTGACTTCACCGAAGCCATCAACCTCAATCCGAAGCAGGATTGGTATTTCCAGCTTCGGGCGCGGGTCTGGCTCAAGAAGTCGGAACTCAACAAGGCCATCGCTGACTTCACCGAAGCCATCAACCTCAATCCGCAGAAGGCTTCGCATTTCACCTTTCGGCGCAGGTCTGGCTCGAGAAGTCGGAATTCAACAAGGCCATTGCCGACTTCACCGAAGCCATCAACCTCGAACCCATGGCTGCCGGTAATCGACTCGTACGCGCCGTTGCCTGGAGCGGCCACGGGGATCGCGCCAAGGCGATCGCGGATTTCGACGAGGCGATACGGCTCGATCCCAAGAACGCGGGCTGCTTCTGCGGCCGTGGGTGGGAGTGGGTGTTGGACCGGAAGCCCGAGAAAGCCATGGCCGACTTCCATCGCGCGCTCGAGCTCAACCCCAGGGAGCCGTTCGCACACCGCGGTCGGGGTAGTGTCTGGGAGATGAGAGGCCACTACGACAAGATGGCGGGCTGCTACAACGAGATGGTCCTCATGTTGCCCGACGAACCGCACGGGCATCGACTGCTCGCCCAGGTCCTGGCGACCTGTCCCGACGCGGCGGTCCGCGACGGCAAACGTGCCGTCGCGGAGGCCACCGTTGCATGCCGGTTGACGCAATGGAAGGATCCAGAATGCCTCGACGCGCTGGCCGCCGCCTCCGCGGAGTCCGGGGATTTCGATGCGGCCGTCAAATGGGAGACCCGTGCCATCGATCTGGAGAAATCGCGGAATCACCGAACAGGAGATTCTGAGAGGGAATTCCAGATGAGAGGCCGCCTCTCCCTTTTCAAGAAGCGTCATCCGTATCATGTGATTCCGGACGGCATGGCTCACATACGGCCACCGGACCTTTGAATCGATGGGGGAGTCGGTGTCATAGCGTCAGGTAAGCTCGAGAAGTGGGAATAAATGGTGTCATAGGAAGAAATTGGTGTCAAGGAAGAAATTGGTGTCAGTTCATTTTTCCGGAAGGGAAGAAATTGGTGTCAGTTCATTTTTCCGGAAGAAATTGGGGGAAGAAATTGGGGGAAGAAATTAGGAGAGGTCGGGGTCAGACCAGGTTTCTGGTTTTTTCTCGCGACGACGCCCGCTCCGAAAAAAACCCGAAACCTGGTCTGACCCCGTGGTCTCTCGAAACCTGGTCTGACCCCGTGGTCTCTACCTGGTCTGACCCCGTGGTCTCTCTCGAATAACAAGCCGAATCCTAATCCCCCTGATGAATGACATATAATGCGATAGGGACGTCGCTTCGCGGTGGGATCACCCTGTGTCCATCGGGGCTCTGGAGACGGGCGCCTAGCGGAGGTCGATAGTGCGTAGACCTGTCGTGTTCCTCGTGAGCTACTAATTACGTTACAGTACTTGATCGGTTAATCAATCCGTCTGCCAAACTGCCCCCCCCATGTCGCCGTGCCTTGAGCGACCTGGAGGTCTTGTTGGTGCCTGCGAACAGGCGTCTGTCGGTCCGCCCTAACATAGGCCTTGGGGCTCATCCGTGATTTCCGGACCCGGACCACTTTGGATGTCGAGAGGATGTTCCCGTGAGTTCTTCGCGCTCCGAAGGGATTGCGTCTAGCAGTACGGTGATGGCATCGGTCTCCAATGGCTTGCCACGGCGTCCTCGATTTCGAGCTCGGTCGCTCTTGTACGTCGTTGCGCTCGTTGCGGTTCTTTTCGCGATAGGGCGCGAAGTCAAGACGCGGCTGAGGGCGGAAGCCGAGTCTCGTCGAGTGGAGGCGGATGCACACCATTCGCTGGTGATCCATCTTCTCGGGGTAGGGCGTGAAATCAAGGCGAGGCTGAGGGCGGAAGCTGAGTCTCGTCGAGTGGAGGCGGATGCACACTATTTACTGACCTTCCATTTCGGAAGAAAGAGAAGACAGGCACCCGAACAGTTAAAACTCAAATATGCCGATCTTTTGATATATCATAATATGCTATACGAAAAATATACGAGATTATCCCGTTACCCTTGGTTACCGAGGACCGCCGATCCTCCTAGACCGGTAGTGCCGGAATACTAAACAAGTGTCACCTAGGCGAAGAAGAAAAGGAAGGGGCCTAAATAATTCCGCAGTCTGGGCAATCTGGGTGGGAGATACAACCTTCTCTAGGAGCCTGTCCAAGAATTAACTCAATTGCGAGTAACAACTTACGCCATTGCTTAATATGGCATTTTGTGGAGGGATTGGGCCGGGTAGACCTGGGTGGTTGCCCACCCAGGCCCCCCACAGATCCGGGCGTGCACGTTAAATGCACCCGGTTGGTCACGTTGTGGATCGCTGTCCTTCACACGAGTAGGTCGTCTCGCGGTGACACGCTGGTGAGGCACTGGTCCTCGGCGTGGTTCCAACTCCCCCTCCACAACGCGGCGCCCCCTTCGCTCCACAGGGTCCGGAAGGCCGTTCCCCCGCTTCAACACTACTATGGGGTGCTGCGACTCCTTGCCGTCCATCTCGCCGCACTTCGTTTCCTTCGCTTGGCGATACCATCGTTTCGTCCCTGATTCGTCCCCACAGGCTCGGAGAATAAATGGTGTCAGTTCTTTTTTCGGGAGGGGTTGGGGTCAGACCGGAGGGGTTGGGGTCAGACCTATTTTCTAGTCTTTCGGAGGGGTTGGGGTCAGACCTATTTTCTCGGAGGGAGGGGTTGGGGTCAGACCGGAGGGGTTGGGGTCAGACCTATTTTCCGGAGGGGTTGGGGTCAGACCTATTTTCTAGTCTTTTGGGGAGGGGTTGGGGTCAGACCTATTTTCTAGTCTTTTGGTGACGGAGGGGTTGGGGTCAGACCTATTTTCTAGTCTTTTGGTGACGTGTTGATTCGACGGCATCGAAGGCTTCGACGTGCTGACTGTCTCAGGCCATGAGTTCATCGTCGTCCCCAGTCGCTCTGAACACCACGCCGGCGCCTTTCCCGGTCCAGTGCGCCCGGAAGGTCCTGTTCGCCTCGGCGCATTCGATCGTCGATTTCTCCAACGGCGCCTCGGTGGCCTCGCTCGATCTGCTCCAGGGGCTGGCCGCCTCCGGCTTCCGATGCCAGGCGTTCTGCACGCCGAAGCTGGATTTCCATCAGGAAGTCAGCTTCGAGCGGATCATCGGCGATTTGCGCGAGCCGTACCAGGTGCGACCCTCCCGGTGCGGAACCGAGCGAGCGCGGGTCCTCTACACGCGCCGGCGCGACGTGCCGATCACGGTCATCCGGCTGGAGTCCACGCGGCACGTCCGGCTCCAGCCCGGGGAGATTCACGCGGTCCTGGAGTTCTTCCAGAAGTTCCTGGAGGTCAACCAGCCCGATGCCATGCTCACCTACGGCGGCGACCCGATCTCGCAGGGGATGATGGCCCTGGCCAGGCAGGCGCGGGATTCCCGTGGTCTTCGGGATCCATAACTTCGCGTATACGGGTCGGTCCGCGTTCACGCATGTGGATTATTGCATCGTCCCTTCGGAGTTCGCCCGCCGGCATTATCGGGATCGGGTCGGGCTGGATTGTCACGTCATGCCGTATCCGGTCGATTGGGACCGGGTCCGGGTTCTTGACGGTGAAGGGCCGTTCCAGGAAGGGGCAATCCTCGCGGACTCTTGTGGGGAAATGGGTGGGTGCGGAGATGGGGAGACCTGCGGTCTGGCAGCCGGGCGGGGTCAGGAGACCCGCGCCCAACGCGACGACGCAGCCGGGCGGGGTCAGGAGACCCGCGCCCAACGCGACGACGCAGGCGGGCGGGGTCAGGAGACCCGCGCCCAGCGCGCGACCCGCGCCGAACGCGCGACCGGCGCCGAGCGCCGGTTCGTCACGTTCGTCAATCCGGTGCTGGAGAAAGGCGTGTGCCCATTCGTCCGGATCGCGCAGGAGCTGGGACGGCGTCGGCCCGAGATCCCGTTCCTTGTGGTCGAGAGCCGGGGGGACCGTCGGACCCTGTCCGCCCTCGGCCTGGGCCGGGACGGAGCGGTCAACGTCCAGTTCCTGCCCAATACCAACGATCCCCGGGAGTTCTACGCCTGGACCCGGATCATCGTGATGCCGTCGCTCTGGTGGGAGAACCAGCCGCTGGTGGCGATCGAGGCGATGATCAACGGCATCCCGGTGATCGGCTCGGACCGCGGCGGCATCCCGGAGGCGCTGGGGGAGTGTGGCTTTGTCCTGCCGTTGCCCGCGCATTGACGCCGAACACCAAGCTCGTGCCCGAAGCCCAGGAAGTCGAGCCATGGGTCGAGACGATCGTCCGGCTGTGGGACGATCGGGCCTTGTATGAGGAGCAGAGCCGCCGGGCGCGCCAGGAAGCGCGGCGATGGCATCCGGACCGGCTCCGGCCGCTCTATGCCGGGTTCTTCCGGGACGTCCGGCCTCAGGGCGGGCCGTTCCTGGGATCGCAGTGGGCGGGCGAAAAGAGCCTCCGCTCTGGTGAAACGTCCGCACCGGAAGTTGCGGTCACTGGCAGCGTGAATCGGAGTTCTCCGCCGACCCCTCACCCGGCCTCCGGCCACCCTCTCCCCAGCGGGGCGAGGGGAAGGGCGTCACCCGGATCGAGCCGGGCGATACTCCCGCGGGTCAAGAGCGACATTGTCCGCGGGAGGGCGATCCTCCGTGCGAGCCGGCTCGGTGGCGGAGGGGGCTGGGACGGAGGGGGCTCGGACGGAGCCTCGCCCTCCCGGAAATGGATCCCTGTCGTCCGCGCGACGGATCATTCCGCTTTCCTTCGTGGTCTGCATCTCGGACCAGGAGATCCTTCGAGCCAACTTGCTCGGATCGCCCTGCCTCAAGAAAGGTTCGCCGCACCAGGTGATTTCGGCGGTCCACGCACCGAGCGCGGCGGCCGGCTGGAATGCCGCCCTGGAGAGCGCCCGGCACGAGTGGGTCGTCCTCGCGCATCAGGATGTCTTCCTGCCGGCCGGCTGGGATCGGCGCATCATGCGGCAGCTCCGCGAGGCCGAGCAACAGTTCGGGCCGCTGGGGGTCGCGGGGGTGTACGGGGTCGGCGATGTGGAGCAGCCCCCGGAAGGCCCGCTCCAGGCCGAACGGATCGGCTGGGTCGTCGATCGGGGATGGACCCTCCGAGAACGGCCGGCGCTGCCCGCGCGGGTCGCGACCCTCGACGAGTTGCTATTGATCCTGCCCCGCGGCACGCCGCTGCGGGCCGATCCCACGCTCGGTTTCCACCTCTATGGCGCGGACCTCTGCCTCCAGGCCCGCGAGCACGGTCTGGCCGTGGTCGCGCTGGAAGCACTCTGCCAGCACAACTCGCGGAGCGTCGGGCTGAACGAGACGTTTCTTCCCAGCGCGCGGGCGTTCGCCCTCAAGTGGGCCGGTCGCCTGCCGATCGCGACGCCCTGCGTGGTGTTCGACCGGACGGGTCAGGTCTTTCACTTCGGCAACTCGACCGACGAGGCTTCGGTTGCCCGAGCGGTGGGCGGGCCGCTTCAGCAGAATCCGACTTCAGTCATCGATTCACGCGCATCGGATGGTAAGATCGCTAAGTGTCTGTCCCAGAAGCCCCGGAGGGGGCGTCAGCACGTAGCCAGGGGCGTGAGCCCCTGGGATGAGAATCGCCAAATCAACCTCCGCCTTTTTCACCACGGCGCCCGACCCAAGTCCGGGCGACGCCCGGACTTGGGTCGGGCGCCGTGGTGAAAAAGGCGGTCTGGACCGGTCCAGGGGCTCACGCCCCTGGCTACGTGTTGACGCCCCCATTCGGGGGCTCAAATGGCTTCTGGGACAGATTCTAAGTACCGCACCACGGAAATGAGGATCGGGATTGGGGAGGGCGAGGCTCCGGCCGAGCCTCTTGGCTGTCGGCTTGTACGGAGGCTCGCCCTCCCCAGGGAATTCGGGGCGTCTTCTCCGTGGCGGGGTACTAAACCGCGAATGAGGTGTCCGAACCGTGAACTCCCATATTCAACCCGCGCTGGCATCGATCGTCGTCCCTTGCTTCAACCAGTTGGAGTTCACCCAGCTCTGCGTCCAGGCTCTCTTTCGTCATAGCCGGCGCACCTGGGAGCTGATCGTCATCGACAACGGCTCGACCGACGATACCGCCGTTTACCTGGCCGGCGTCCGGGATGCCGCGAGCGTGCCGGTCACCGTGGTCAAGAATGCTCAGAACCGAGGATTCCCCGCGGCGGTCAACCAGGGCTTGCGGCAGGCGCAGGGAGAGTATCTCGTCTTGCTCAACAACGACGCGGTCGTCACCGACGGTTGGCTCGATCAGCTTGTCGCGTTGACGCGCGTGGACGTCCATAGTGATTGGGAGACCTCCGGTCCGGAGGGCGGCGGCGACCCTTCGGGTGCCCGGCGACCCGCGCTGAACCAGGACAGTGCGGAGGCCGATTCTCGACCCCCCCTGACCCCAACTTCGCAAGGGGGGGAAAGTTCCGCGAACCGGCGACCTCCCTTTGGGCCCAGCATCGGCCTGGTCGGGCCGATGTCGAATTACGCGACCCCGCCGCAACTGGTCGAGAATGTGCCGTATCGCGACCTCGACGAGATGCAGGCGTTTGCCCGGCGATGGCGCGATGAGCACCGTGGAAAGTGGTTCACGGTGCCCAAGCTCTCGGGCTTCTGCATGATGATGACGCGGGCCGTGTATGAATCGATCGGCGGGCTGGACGAGCGGTTCGGGTTGGGGCTGTTCGACGATGACGACCTGGCCGAGCGAGCACGTCGGGCCGGGTTCGCGCTGGCGGTGGCCAGGGACCTGTTCATCCACCACTACGGCAGTCGGACGTTCGTGGGTAACGGAATCGACGCCGAGAGCTTGCTCGACGAGAACGCGCGGCGGTTCGCCGCTAAGTGGGGACAGGATCGTCCGCGCGGCCGGCGGGTGGCCCTGCGGACGTGGCCGCATTCGATTCCCGAGACCAAATCTCAGATTCCAGACAGCGAGACCAAATCTCAGATTCCAGACAGCGAGACCGAATCTCAGATTCCAGACAGCGAATGCGAGCTTCCCGATTCGGGATCGTCTTCGACCGTCGGATCTCGCTCCTTGGATTCCGGTGCACTGCCTCGGGTCCAGGCCGCAACTCAACGGACACCGGACACCGGACACCGGACCAGGATCAGTTTGACCATGATCGTCCGCGACGAGGAGAAGAACCTTCCCCAATGTCTGGAATCGGTGCGAGGGGTCTTCGACGAAGTCGTCGTGGTCGATACAGGATCGAACGATCGGACGGTCGAGATCGCCCAGGAATTCGGAGCCCGCGTGTTCGAGTTTACCTGGATCGACGACTTCGCCGCGGCGCGAAATGAGGCACTCGCTCACGCCACCGGCGATTACGCCTTCTGGCTCGACGCCGACGACGTGGTCGACTCGCCCGAGCGGGTGAAGCTCCAGAAGCTCCTCGACGGCTTGCGGCCGGACGAGCCGGCGGGATACGTCGTGCGATGCGCCTGCGACCCGAGCGCCGACGGCAGTGGCGGCGACACCGTCGTTGATCATGTCCGGCTGTTCCCGATCCGCGACAACATCCGCTGGACCTATCGCGTCCACGAGCAGATCATGCCCGCCCTCCGCCGAGCCGGGATTCCGGTCCGGTGGACGGACCTGGTCGTCCGGCATACCGGCTACGTCAACCTGGCCTTGCGAGCCCGAAAGCTCGAACGCGATACGCGGATCCTCCGGGAAGAGCTGAAACACCGGCCCGACGAGCCGTTCCTTCTCTTCAATCTCGGCTCGATCGCCATCGAGCAGCGCGATTCGCGCGGGCGCTGGAATCCCTACGCAAGAGCCTGGCCCGATCGGCACCCAGTGACTCGATCACGCGGAAGCTGTTCGCCCTGATCGCCCGCGCGCATCAGATGCTGGGTGAGACCGCCGCGGCGCTGCGGACTTGTTCGGAAGGATTGGCTCTCGACGACCAGGATGCCGAACTCCTGTTCCGCAAGGCGGTGGTGCATCGACAACGCGGCGAATCGGCCGAGGCCGAAGCGTGCTGGCGGCGAATCCTGGGACTGCGCCGTCCCGAACAGTTCGCCAGCCTGGACATGGGCATCTACGGCCACCTTACCCGGCGCAATCTCGCCGTGCTGGCTCAGGAACGCGGCGACGCGATCGAGGCCGCCGAACTCTGGCGAGCCGTGCTCGCCGAATGCCCCGGCGACCGCGAGGCCCGCGCCAGGCTCGAACGGTTCCCGCAGGTCGTCGATCACCCTGACCGGGATCCCAACCGCGTTTGAGAAACCCGGCGGGGAATCCTGCGAACCACGGACTGGTTCAAATCGCTCGGCTCCCAGGGTAACACTTCTGGCTCATGGGCCCAGATTGGTGAGCTCGACCGGTTTTCTCTAGCCCAGCACCCGGGCGGGTACGAGCCCAAAGCGCCAGCGAGTGGATTCTGGCCGAGACCATCCATTCACTCGCTGGCGCTGCGGGCTTGTATAAGATTCGTGTGGCCACTTCCCAATCTGGGCCCATGAGCCACACTTTTTTCGAGGTGCGGCCGAGTAGTTCCCGCCACAAGCGATGTCTGGACAAGGCTTTCCGGCCGGCGGGATGGTGGGCTTTACGCCGCAAAGTGTCACCTTGGTTTGAACCAGGCCGCTTTTTTGAGGGGCTTCAACGAAAAACCCCGGGGAAGTCCCGGGGAAATCGAGCACTGTCACCAGGTTGACTCCGGTCGGTGGGACGCCGCCTTGTTCGTCCGGTGGCCGCAGCCGATCGCGACGCGAATCGCCTCGTCCTGAGTCGTTCAAGACTTCTTCTTTAATTTCACCGGTCCCGCAGGGGCCGGCTCGTCCTCTTCGGCAACCTCGGCAACTTCGGTCGCCTCTCCGGGTCCGGCCTTCCCGCTGCGAGCGGTCGGCAGGGCCAGATACATCTGATGCTCCCACTGGCCCGACCAAAACTGGCCCGTCCAGCGCTGCAATGAGATCGCGCGAACCGTGGGACGATCCTCGTCGCGGATCACCTCGCCCCAGGCCCCGGTATACGCGGCGCGGACCTGGGAAGAACTTTCGCCGACACAGAGCAACCGCTCGCCTGTGGGAGCAAGACAGGCCACGGCACGCCAATCTTGAGCACCAACCGTTCCACTACTCATCGTTTGTTAATCCCCAGTTTCATCCCATCGAATCGGATCCTTCGCCCCCCACAAGGACCAGGCGAACGTGCAAGGTGCCTTCCCTCGGTGGAAAATACTCCCCAGATACAACCACTCACGGAATCACGCTTGCGCGAATTCCAGACCTCCGAAGAAACGGTGTGGATTCGCCGCAACTGCCGGAAGCGCACGAACTTACGAAAGGGAGGAGTGCAGCAAGGAAGGTAGGAACCCCTCATCCACTGGTGAGGACTCGACCAATCCGTTTCCGAATCGTCACAATGATGAAATTGTAACGGGATGGTGGCCGGACGGCGAATGAAATTTAAAAAAAAGCCGGTTTCTGGTGATTTTCGTGATCGTGTGGGGCGGCGTGTCTTGCCAGCATGCAACCGATTCGACACGGCCGGACCGCAAGCGCGGCGAGGCCGGACATTGTACCGGAAATCCTGAGACGCCTCGTCGACCACCACCGATCTCAGCGCGGCGGGTGCGGGATACCTGAGGAGTGCGACGATCCGACCCGCGCCGCTTCCCCCTCAGTTCGGGCCAATTTGGTCGTTCTCGTAACCCAGTCTTCCGAATTTTTGGATTTTTTTATCTCCCTCTGTGGTCCAGAGTTCCGGAGCGAATCGCCCCGGAATCCGCGATAGGTGCATTAACGGATCATCAAACCTGCGGTATACTGAATAATAGAGACCATGTGTGACCGTCACCGACCGGAAACTATGGCTGCGAGCCACGGGGCTGTGCCGCGTGCGGCCGGGCCCGGCACAGCGATTTGGGGACTCGGCCCGAACTCGCTGGGGGCCATGGGGATCGGAGAGGGCGCCGCGGCCAAAAGTGATCACCGAGTGCCACTTTGTGCCACAATTCTCGGCAAGTCATGGTCTCCTCACAGCCGGTCCAACCCAGAACCCACGCCGGATCCGGACGTCCCGCCGGACCTGAGTAGGGACTCCCCTCTTGCTTCGTTCCCTTCGTGACCTTCTGTTCGGGATCCGGACGTCCCGCCGGTCCGGAGAATGGCCTCTCGGAAGGGGTCCAAGTCACCGACCCCAGACGGTGCGGTGGCGATCGCCGACGACTCTCGAAATCCTGGCTGGTCGTTTCAGACCATCAGGTCGCGTGACCGATCTGGAGCAGGACCTTACCGTGCCGCGCGACGGTCTCAGCCTGCACGGCCGCTTTGGCGATCTGGTCCAGCGGATAGGTGTGTCCGATCTCGGAGTTGAGTACATCCAGGCGGATCAGCGCGGCGATCTCTCGGAAGAGGCGGAGTGCCGAAGGGATCGAGCGATTACGCATCCAGTGCCCCAGCCAGAACCCCTCGACGATCCGCCGGCCGGCGATCATTAGCCGGGGGTCGATCTGGACCGGTTCTCCGGAGAGTGTCCCATAGAGAAGCAACCGGCCGTCGTCGGCGAGCGACTGGAAGACGGCCGTGCCGGTCTCGCCGCCCACCGGATCGATGGCGTGCCGCACACCTGCACTGCCGACGATCCGGTGGACCTGGTCGTCGATCGGTCCGTCCTCGCTGGAGATCACGGCGTCGCCGCCCATGGCCTTCAGCTCGTCGATCGCCGCGTGGCGGCGGACCACGTTCAGGGTCTTGAAACCGTCGTGGCGGCCGAGCTTGATGATCATCCGGCCGAGCGCCGAGCCGGCCGCCGACTGGAGCAGCCACTCGCCTCGTCGGACTTTCAGGACATGCCGGACCATCGCCAGGACGGTCGCTGGGTTGACGAAATAGGTCGCTGCCTGGTCGTCGGGGATGTCCGCGGGGATCGGCCGAGCCTGCCGGGCGGGGATCACCGCATATTCAGCCCAGTTCCCCCCCTGACTGTTGATCACTGTGACCCGCTTCCCCTTGACCAGTCGCCCGAGCAGACCTGGCCCGATCTCATCGACTACGCCGACCCCTTCGAATCCCGGTATCGACGGCAGAGTCGGCAAAACCCCGTAACGACCCTGGACCACCAGCAGGTCGGACGGATTGACCGGGCTGGCGATCATCCGGACGCGGACCTCGCCGGGCCCGGGATGAGGCTCAGCCACGTCGCGGAGGTGCAGCACCTCAGCGGGATTGCCGAACGATTCGAAGACAGCAGCTTTCATGGGCAGTCGTCAGTAGGCAGTAGGCAGTAGGCAGTAAGAGATGGTAGGTAGTAAACCATGGACCATGAGGCGTCAATAGGCAGGCGTTCCAAGGTGGACGGGGCCTCCTCATCGTCCCCGGCGTCCTGGTGAGACGGATTCCGTGTTGCCAAAGGTCATTTGACTTCTATCGACTCGCACTCATGGCCCACGAACAACTCGTCACGACCGACTGGCTGGCGGAACACCTGGGCGACCCGGATGTGCGGGTCGTCGACATGCGGGGATACGTGGTCACCCGGCCTTTGGAGCCGGGTGTCGAAGAGGCCGATTACCGGGGCGCTCATGGCGAATACCTCGCCGCGCACATCCCGGGCGCGGTCTACATCGATTGGACGCGCGACATCGTCGATCCCGACGACCCGGTGCCCGTCCAGATTGCTCCGGCGGAGCGATTTGCCGAGGCGATGGCGGTTCGGGGCATTGGCGACACGACCCGCGTGATCGCCGTCGACCATGCGGGAGGGCAGTTCGCGACCCGGTTGTGGTGGGCGTTGAATTATTACGGACACGGCCGGGTGAGCGTGCTGGACGGTGGCTGGAACCGATGGCGTGACGAGGGACGGCCGATCGAGCTGGGCGAGGTCTCCGTGCCCCGCGCCGCGTTCACGCCACAGCCGTTTCCGGGTCTGAGGGTCACCGCGGAACAACTGGTCGGAGAACTGGGAAGGGCAGGGGGCGACTGGCAGCTCGTTGACGCCCGTGACGCGGGCCAGTATACGGGGGCTCGCCGACGCGGGCTGAAGGGTGGTCACATCCCTGGTGCGATCAACGTTCCCCGCGAGTTGTTCTTTGCTCCCGGTGGAGGATTCCTCCCATTGGACGAGATCCGTCGTCGTGTCGAGCACCATGGACTGCGTCCCGTGCCGACGGTGGCTTATTGCAATGGCGGGGTCGCGGCCACCGTGATCCTGTTCAATCTGGTGCGGCTAGGTTACACCGATGTGGCCAACTACGATGGCTCGTGGAACGAATGGGGGAACCGCGTCGACCTGCCGGTCGAGTAGGTCAGGCTTTCCGGCCTGACAGGAGATCGGCGTCGCGCGGGAAAGTCAGACCGACTCGGATCCCCCTGCTGGAGGAGTCCCTTGATCCACGTCCAGGATTATCACAAGGCGTATCGCGAGACGATCGCGGTCGACGGGCTGACCTTCGACGTTCCCGCCGGCGCGGTCCTCGGCCTGGTGGGACCCAATGGCGCGGGTAAGACCACGACCCTCCGGGCTCTGGCGGGGATCATCCGGCCGACCCGGGGCCGGCTCTTCGTCGCCGGTCACGACGTGGTCAACGATCCGACGGCCGCGAAGCGTGACCTGGCCTACATCCCCGACGACCCCAAGTTGTTCGACGCTTTGACGGTCCGGGAGCACCTCGAATTCATCGCCGCAACGTATCGTGTGACCGAGTTCGCGCCCAAGGCCGAGGCGCTCTACCAGCAATTCGAGCTGGTGGAGAAGCGCGATACGATGGCCCAGGAGCTCTCCCGGGGGATGCGGCAGAAGGTGGCGATCTGCTGCGCGTATCTGCACGATCCCAAGGCCATTCTCTTCGATGAGCCGCTGACGGGCCTCGACCCGTACGCGATCCGCACCCTCAAGGCGTCGATTACCCAGCGGGCCGCCGCCGGTGCCGCGATCATCGTCAGCTCGCACCTGCTCTCGCTCGTCGAGGACCTGTGTACGCACCTCCTGATCCTGAACAAGGGCCGTTGCCTCTTCTCCGGGACCCTGGATGCAGCGCGGTCCCATTATGCCGACTTGCAGGGCGATGCCTCGCTCGAAGAGGTCTTCTTCCGGGCGACGGAACCCTCTCGTATCTTATGATCGGCCTCGTGATCGTCCCGGTTCCGACAAGCGAGCGAGTTCTTTCCCGAATTTGATGGGAACCTCATGCATCCGGCTCTTCTCAGGCTGATCCTGCTCTTGAACAAGGCTGCGATCCGCCGGGCACTCCGCGGTGCCAGGACGGTGCGCAGCGCGCTGTTGCTTCTGTTCTCGCTCGGGTTCATTGCGTTGATGATCGTACCGCAGATCCTGGCGGCGATCGCGATGAACGCGCATCCCCCAACCCTGCGGTTCGCCGACACGGCCGAGTCGTTCGCGTCGCTTGGGCTGTTCGCCCTCGCCCTCCTGTCGATCTTCACCTCGGCCGGCGAGAAGGCGCGTCTACTTCACCCCCGCCGAGGTCGATCTGCTGTTCCCCGCTCCGTTCCCGCGCCGCGATCTCTTGATGTACAAGCTCGGGAAGACGGCGATCGGCCTGGTGGTGATGCCCCTCATGTTCTCAGTCTTCATGCTGGTTTACTTCCGGTCCTGGTTGTGCGCGTTCATTGGCTTGATGCTGACATTCGCGATGCTCCAGCTTCTCGGCATGGCGACGGCGATGGTGAGTCAGATCGTGGCCGAATCGATTTATACCCGGGCGCGCAAGATCCTCCTGGCCGTGGTGTTGATCGTATTGTTCGTGGGATTCGGCCAGGTCGCCGGACGTGTCCAGGGTCAAGGGATCCGAGAGCTGGTCGCGGGATTGCGCGAGTCCACGGTGCTACGAGTGCTTCTGGCTCCGTTCGAGGTCTTTACGCACGTCATCTTCGCCGCGGCGTGGTTCCCGGAGCTGCTGGCCTGGGGCGCCGGGCGCTGGCGATCGATCTGGGGTTGCTGGTCCTGATCTTCAAGCTGGATGCCAATTACCTCGAGCAGGCCGCGGCGATCAGCCAGAAAGTCTACGAACGCCTGCGCCGCGCGGGTGGGCGGCGGGGTGGCGATGCCGGCGAGCGCCGCGCCGGAAGATTTCGGCTGCCCCAGCCGCCCCGGCTCGCCGGCGCAGGGCCGATCGCGTGGCGACAGATGCTCCTGGCGATCCGGACATCGCGGCATTTCCTGATCGTCATCCTGATCTTCGGCGGGTTCGTCGTCGCCGGTGGTCTGTTTGTTCCGACCGGACCGAACGGTCCTGGAGTCGTCGCTGTGCCGATGATGGGCATCGCCATGACGATGTACCTGACTCTCCTGTTCACGATCCAGCTCCCATGGGCGTTCCGCGGCGACGTCGATCACATTGACTTCCTGAAGACGCTCCCGATTCATCCCGTGATCCTGACGGTCGGCGAGCTGGCCGGCGGGGTCCTGCTTCTGACCCTGGTCCAACTCTTGTTATTCGTCCTGTTCACGGCCGCGGCGCCGGCGGGTGTCCTGATCACTCTCACTACTGCCGCGTTCCTCCCGCCGTTCAACGCGATGCTGCTCTCGCTGACCAACCTCATGTTCCTGATCTACCCGGTGCGGGCTCCGGTCGCTGGAACCTTCGACTTCCAGACCATGGGCAAATGGATGTTCTTCTTCTTCTTTCAGATGGTGCTGCTGCTCTTGCTGCTGGCCATCCCCGCGGCGCTGGGTGGTCTGGCCTACCTGGTCTCGGGTTACTCCCCGGCGGCCTTCGGCATCACGACGTGGCTAATGCTGTCGGCCGAATTGCCGCCGCTCGTGATGCTCGTCGCCTGGGCCTTCCTGCGGTTTGATCCCAGCACGGAGACGCCTGTGGCGTAGTTTTCAGTTTTCGGTTTTCAGTGTTCAGTTAATGATCTTGTTTACCCACTGAAAACTGAATACTGAAAACGGAAAACCGAGCCGGCGAAGCTGGCGATGCGGCACCCACTTGCCGCCAGAGTGGGGCGCGACGTAGTGTATTGGTTTTGATCGACTCCCGTCATGGCCGGGACGAGGTCCGCGAGGGAAACGGACCGGCGAGGGTGGGAGGAGATGGGTGTCGTGAACGATCGGGGCGAACGCAAACGGGAGATTCGCTCGATGACAGACCAGAAGACCAAGAAAGTCGGCGGACCTGACGGTCACAGCCGGCGCGACTTCTTGCGAGGCTCGGGTGTGGCGGCGGCCACGGCCGTGCTGACCGGCCAGGCGACCCTGGCACTCGATGAGGCCCAGGCTGCTCAGGATGAGCCGAAGGTCCTCTCCGGAACGGTGGAGATCGCGCTGAAAGTCAACGGACAGGAGCGGTCGTGCTCGGTCGAGCCGCGCAGCACGTTGCTCGACACGCTCCGCCACCGGTTGGACATCACCGGCCCCAAGCGGGTCTGCGACCGCGGCAGTTGCGGTGCCTGCACGGCGATCGTCGACGGCGATCCGATCTATTCCTGCACGACACTCGCGGTCTCGTGCCAGGGGAAGACCATCGAGACGCTGGAGAGCTTCGACACGGGCGAGCGCGGCGTACCTCACGCGTTCCACCAGAACGACGCGCTGATGTGCGGCTACTGCACGCCCGGCTTCGTCACGGCGTGCAAGGCCTTCCTCGACAAGCATCCGAATGCGACGGAAGACGAGATCCGCAAGGGGCTCGATGGCAACATCTGCCGCTGCGGCACCTATATCGGCGTCTTGGCAGCGGCGCAAGCCGCAGCCAAGGCCATGAAAGGAGCCTGATCCATGGCGAACTGGCCCGCAAATCCGAACCTGATCGGTAAGAGGATCCCGCGGCTCGACGGTCTGCTCAAGGCCTCGGGCAAGGCGAAGTATCCGTCCGACATGCGGCCGCAGGGGACCCTCTTCGGCGTGATGCTTTTCAGCCCCTACGCGCATGCCAAGATCAAGTCGATCGACATCTCGGCAGCCGAGAACATGCCCGGCGTCAAGGCCGCGATCGCGATCGCCCATGAAGGCACGACGCTCCGCTATCATGGAGACGACATCGCGGCCCTCGCGGCCGAGACCGAGGAGCAGGCCCGCGACGCCATCCGCGCCATCAAGGTCGAATACGAGGTGCTGCCCCACGTCGCCACCGAGACTCTCGCGATGGCCGAGGGGCGCCGGCGGTCTTCGAGGGGGGTAACGTCCGCAAAGGCCGGGCCCAGACGAGCGGCAAGCCTGAAGAGGCGATGGCCAAGGCCGAGGTGACCATCGAGGGGACCTATTCCGTCCCGATGATCACGCACGTCTGCCTCGAGCCCCATGGATTGACCGTCGGGTTCGAAGGCGAGAAGAAGATGGTCGCCTGGGCGAGCACCCAGAACGTCTACGGCCTTGCGGGCGACCTGGCGAGCGCGGTCAAGGAGCTCAATCTCCGAGCGACGGACGTGACCGTCCATACCGACTTCATGGGCGGCGGTTTCGGCTCGAAGTTCAGTGCCGACATCTGGGGCCATGCGGCGGCTCAGCTTTCCAAGAAGGCGGGCGGCCGGCCGGTCAAGATGTTCCTGGACCGCGATCAGGAGCATCTCGCGGCGGGCAATCGTCCCGGCAACTCGGCCCACATCAAGATGGGCGCCAATCGTGACGGCAAGATCGTCGCCATGATCGCCAGCGCAACTGGCAACGGCGGATATAATGGCGGCGCCGACGTCATCTTGCCGTATGTCTACAGCGTCCCGAACACTCAGGTGGTCAAGTCCACGGTCCTCACCAACTGCGGCGGCTCGCGGGCGATGCGGGCGCCACGCCATCCCCAGAGCTGTCTGCTCACCGAGGCGGCCATGGACGACCTGGCCGATAAGCTCGGGATGGATCCGATTGAGTTCCGGCTCAAGAACTTGAGCCCGACCGACCTCATCCATACCCCCGTGTACGAGGCCCAGCTCGCGATGGGAGCCGAGCTGATTGGATGGCGGGAGAAATACAAACCGCGCGCCCAGAACGGTAGGGGGGCGATCCGGCGCGGTCTGGGCGTGGCCCTGCATCAGTGGGGCGGCGGCGGCCGGCCGGGCAGCAAGGTCACCTGCACGATCAACCCGGATGGCTCAGTCGAGGTGAAGTCGGCCACCCAGGACCTTGGCACCGGGATCCGCACGATCCTGGCGATCATTGCCGCTGAGATCCTCGGTCTCCAGCCGACGGATATCGTCAGCAACATCGGGAACTCCACGTTTCCGCCGGGCGCGGCCTCGGGCGGCTCCGTGACGACCCCGTCGATGTCCCCGCCGTGCTACGATGCCGTCACCAAGGCACGCGATGCCTTGTTCCAGAAGATCGCGCCGGCGCTCAACAATGCCAAGCCCGAGGACCTCTCGCTCAAGCAGGGTCAGGTCTGGGTCTCCGGCGAGCCGGTGACGTCCTGGAAGGACGCCTGCCGCAAGCTGGGCGTCACGCCGATCTCCGAGACCGGCAGCTTCGTCGAGAAGCTCTCCAGCGTCGGCGTTGCCGGCTGCCAGTTCGCCGAGGTCGTCGTGGACGTCGAGACCGGCATGGTCAAGGTCAAGAAGATCGTCGCCATCCAGGACTCGGGCCTGATCCTGGATAAGTTGACCTGGGAAAGCCAGGTCTACGGCGGCGTGATCATGGGGCTGAACTACGGATTGTTCGAGGAGAAGATCGTTGACCCGACGACCGGCCGGATGCTCAACCCCGATATGGAGTGGTACAAGCTGGCCGGCGCCTCCGATATCCCCGAGATCATCGTGCGGGCGTACGAGCCCGATGAGATCAAGGGCCGGGGCGTCATCGGCGTCGGCGAGCCGCCGACGATTTCCACCGCCGCGGCGATCGGCAACGCGGTGAGCAACGCCATCGGTGTGCGGGTGCCCGAGTGGCCGATGAGCCCCCGCAATGTCCTCAATGCCCTGGCCACGGCCTCCAGAGAAGGGAGAGCGTGATCTCATGAAAGCCTTCGAATACGCCGCCCCGGCCACGGTCGCGGACGCCGTCAAACTCCTCGGCGGCTCCAATGCGGTGGCCCTCGGCGGGGGCACCGACCTGATCGGCCGGATGAAAGACTACGTGACGTCCCCCGACCGCGTGGTCTACCTCAAGGACATCAAGGAGATGGCGGGAATCTCGGGCGATCCGAAAGCCGGTGGTTTGACCATCGGCGCCGGGACGCGGCTCTCGGACATCGTCCACCATCAGGGCATCCGCGAGTCCTACGCGGCACTCTGGCAGGCGACCGTCGAGGTTGCCTCCGTCCAGATCCGCAATATGAGCACGGTCGGCGGCAACCTGCTTCAGAAGCCGCGATGCTGGTACTACCGCGCCGGCTTCGGGCTCCTGGGCATGAAGGACGGGCAGAGCCTCGTTCGCGCCGGCGACAACCGTTATCACGCGATCTTCATGACCAGCGGCGATGCCCTGTTCGTGAGCCCCTCCAGCCTCGCCGTGGCCCTGGTCGCACTCGACGCCCAGGCGACCATCAACGGGCCGAAGGGCGAGCGAACGGTCAAGGTGGCCGAGATCTACCAGGTGCCGAAGCACGAGACCGACAGCGAGCTGACGATCCAGTCCGGTGAAGTCCTCTCCAAGGTGATACTGCCGGGGGCCAAGGGGAAGAGCGCTTCCTACGAGGCGCGGCACAAGCAGGCCCAGGACTGGCCGCTGGTACTCGCCTCGGTCAACCTCACCATGGACGGCGAGACCGTCTCCGACGCCCGGGTCGTCGTCTACGGCGTGGCGCCTATCCCCTGGCGCAGCGCCACGGCCGAGAAGGCGATCACGGGCAAGCCGATCACACCCGAGACTGCCGCGGCCGCGGGCGAGGCCGCCATCGAAGGGGCGGTTCCCCTTTCGATGAATGCCTACAAGGTTCCCCTGACAAGGACCGTGGTGAAACGCGCCTTGTTACGGGCTGTCAACGGGAAGGGATACTGGGAGGAGGCGTGACCGCCTCGATTCCGATGGCCGACACCGATCCGGACGAGGCCCCGGTCGCTCAGGCGATCGCCCCGGCCTGCCGATACCTCCGCTCGAACGGGATGTATATCTTCGGCGACCAGCATGACGATCCCGCCAACGACGCTTACAGCTCGTCGTCCTGCTGGTGTTCCGAGACCATGAAGTCCTTCGGGCCGGACGATCGCATGGTCGGGCATCAGGAGTGCCGCGACGCAGTTCGGACGTGTTACGAACCGCTCTGATTCCAAACCATCGATTCTCGACCAGGGGCGAAGGGCCTGGCTCGAGGTGGCAGATCGATCGGCGGCGACTCCCACATACCAGATCGGTTCGGGAATCACTCAACGCCTCGAGGTCGTGCAGACGGCCTCGGGGCGTTTTCTTTGATCGCGCGGATCGTACTCCTCGAGTGGAAGCGGCGCGGATCGTCAGGATCTCGCATCCTGAGACGTGAGGCGCGAGTCCCCATCGATACGACCGTCAAGATCGACATGTCCACCCAGAGAGACTCGATCCCATGAGAACGTAACGGAAAACCAAATTTCTTCAAAATCTCCCTTGAAGATTACGAATCTTCTTGGCATTCTGAGAGTTGTCGTTCTTCTTCGCGGAGAGACGGCACTCTCTCCCGACTTTCGAGCCGGGAGTGGATTGAAACCGAAACGAGAGACGACAGGCTCATTTCCAAGTCTTGACAGCTCGGTCCACTTTCACGAGGAGAATTGAGCAATGGGTGACGCACGCGACACCGCCAAGAAGAAGAAAGCCGACGAGAAGAAGTCCGCGAAGCCCGCCAAGGCGGCCGCGAAGGCGCCGGCGCCGGCACCCGCCGCCAAGAGCACGGCGAAATCCACGAAGAAGTAACCGTGACGTCAGCCTTGGTGCTGAATCTTACGGACCCGGTTTGGCGGTGCTCGAACGAGCTTCGCGATCCCGGGTCCGAATCGTTTCGAATCCAGGGTCGGGATGAGACTACTGTCCCATCTCGCCTGACGGGGGGTGTCAGGATTGAGACGGCCGGCGATGGTTCTGCCGCGGATCTTCGGAGGTTCGCAGCCTGGCCTGAGCCGCCTCGAGGCTCCGCGTCGAGAGCACGACTGTGAAAGGATGCGATGGTACCTCGTATTGCTCATCCGAAAGCTGACCCGCGAGGGCGAACGCCGATCGTGCCAGCTCGGTCCGTCCCGAGAATTGCCAGACCCAGGCCATCCAGAAGAGCATCCTCCGGTACAGTTCCAGGCGGTGGATCAGCAGGTGTTCGAACAAGAAGCGATACGCACCCGAGTCGCGATCGGGATCGGGGGCCTTGAGGCCCTCGCGGAGGATGATCTCCTCGGCCAGCTCGAACGTCAAGGCCGAGCGGTCCAGCCAGGAGGGGCAAGCGTCGAGCACGTCGTGCGCTCGGGCCGCGAGTTGCTGGGCGGGGATTGAGGGTTCCTCCAGCTCGGGGGCGAAGCCCGGGAATCCCGAGGGCTGTAATGTGGGGCCGAGGGTCCCATCGAGCCAGTCACGGACCGGCCCGGGGACGGACGGCCCGCCGAGCATCAGGCTTCCGCCGAGCAATTGCACTGCCAACCACGGCACGTCGGAGGCACAATCACCCCCGGTCTGATCGACCCATTCTTGCAGCAGGCGGCCCGCCGAAGGGGTGTCCGGCTCAATGTCACCCATGACATCGAGGATCCCCTGCTGAACGTCACACCAGAATGCGGCGGTCCGTCGCTGGTCGGACTGACGGATCGAGACCACGACCGTGCCACGCCCTAGCCCGTCAACCGGCGTGACCAGAGAGCCGACGATCGGAAGTCCCAGGCCATCGCGAGGCAAACTCGACCTCGCCACGTCCAACTCGAGTTCGACGCCCGGCCGACGAGCCAACGGGAAAGTCGGGACCAGTCCTGTCTTGGCCAGGTCGTTCGGGTTGACACCGAGCTTTCGATCGATAGCGATCGCTTCGCTATCCCGCTCCGGGAAGGCCATGCGGGCCATCGACCGCGTGATCGGATCTCTCGCCGCGCTCAGAAGTCGGAGCAAGGTCCGGACTCCGGGCTTCGACCGGTGGCTCGAGAGCTCCGCGAGGATCGCCCGACGCATCGCCGGATCTATGGCGACGAGGCTCTCCATAGCCGGCCAGCATTCCTCCGGATCGTCCTCCAACTGCGCGACGATCTCTCCGATCCAGCTCGTGTCGGTGTCGCCCTTGCGGCGCGCTGGCCCAGATTGGGAAGCTCTGTCCTCGAGAGGATTCCCTTCCCGGGATGACGGATGATTGTGCTCGCGGTCCGACAGACCCATCACGGCTGTTCCTGACGTAGCTTTCGGCTGCGACACGAGAGGGATTCGAGATTCAAGATGCGAGATTCCGGAATCCTCCCCATCGGGTGCCCGGAATTTGGTACGGGCTCACCAGGGGTGCGGCCTTCCGGGGTTTCGCCAGACGAACCCGAGGATTCTGGCGCCGGTGGTCGGCCGGTTTCCCGAGCCGGGGGGCTGGACCGAGTACGCATGCCCCCCGTTTTCAATGCGGTACTCATACAGGCGGACCGTAGTTGAATCCCGTCGGGTGTGGTCATCGGGGAGGATATAGAAGCACGGTTCCGGGCCGTTAGCATCGGCTGGCCGTCCGGCGCTCCCAACGCGCAGTGTCTGTCGACCCATGCGATCGAGATCCTGATAAACTGGCAGAGTCCCAATCCCCGGGCGGTCGGGCGCGAAGAACGCCAGATGCCGCGGCTCGGTCGCGCGCGACCGGGTCAGCCCCGTCCTGGAGACCAGGCGCACCACACCGTGATCGGCTGGCAACTCATAGATCGCCACCGGAAGGGCCAGTTCTCGGTCGGACAGGTCGAGACGGTACATGACCTGGTTGTAATCGTAGCGCGGGGTTGGGTTGTTATTGCCGGAGAAGGTCGTGGTATAGGTCCCCTCGAAGTAGATGATCCGCCCGTTCTCCTTGTCAAACATGGGATGCTGCTTGGGATTGTAGAAGCTGTATTTCGTATGCGTCACGACCTTCCGGGCATAGACCCAAGGGCCCAGAGGCGCGTCGGCCTCGGCGTACCAGACCTCGCCGAGAAACGAAGTGCTGCCGAAGGACTCCACGGCGATCATCACCCAGCGGTCGCGATAGGCATTCCAGTAGACCGAGCCCCCATGAGCTATCACGGTCTTGCCGGTTTCCAAATCCCGCAGGTTGAGCAGCGCCTCGCGCGTTTTGATGCGTCCGGAAGAGATCATCGTGTTCTGAAGTTCCTGTGGGAGAACCTGCGTGTTCCGCTTCCAGGCGTAATGGAGTGAACCGTCGGGGTAGCGATCGAGGATCTGCTGCGCGCGTGTGGTTCCGGTCCGGAGACACGTGAACGCCTCGAAAGACTGGGGATCCTTGAGCCGCTCAGGATCCGCCGGGACTCGGACGAGCGGATACGGGCTGGCGTAGTAAAGATACAAGACCCCTTGATCAGGAAACAGGAAGGGATGACCGCTGGGATAGTCGCCGGTATGGAGGGTCGCATCGGGGAACTGGACGATCTTCTCGAACCGATGACTTTCCGGGTGGAATTCGACCAGTCCCTGCTGGTACACCTGTAATCCATTACGGATCTTGACATAGTTCGCGAACATCCGCTCCCGATTCTCGCGATCGTTGAGCACGATCAGGCCCGAGATCCAGGTCGGCCCGTCGCCGGGTATGGGGGCGGTCGGCCGAGCGAATCCCCGTTCGTCGAGGAAATAGGTCAGGTTGACCCCGGCATCCGGGTCCAGTCCTCCGCGATCCGGCAGCTCCGACGTCGCCCCCGGCACGTGGAAGTTGCCCAGTGGATAGTCGGGACGATTGGTATCGCCCCAGAACCAGTGGATCTTCCCGTGGTAGATCGCGTTGACGACGCTGTCCTGGCCCAGGACCTGGCCGTTAAGCAGCGGTTCCTTTATCGGGATTCGATCGCCGGTCAGCACACTGTCCCGATAGATCCCGGCCCCGGTCACTCGGTAGAGCCGCTCCGCGAGGTTAAGCCGACGGATCGCAATGCGCGCCGCGCCGCCCTTGGTGACCTGGAGGGCCTGGCCCTGGTAGCCGAAGTTGTCCTTGTCAGCTTCATAGCCATGACTGGTCACGAAGAAGAAGACCTTGTGATTGAAGAGTCCGGGCTCGTCGAAGGCAGCCACGCCGTTGCTGTCGGTGATGTAGCGGATCTGGTTGACCGTTTTCAGCTCGACCAGGGGTACGCCGCGGCCGGTCTCCTTGTCCACGACCTGGATTCGGAAGACCCGTGGATGGGAGGATGGCTTCGGGTGTTCCGGGGCTTGCGGAGGAGCGTCGGACGGAGCGCCTCGCGCAATGCCGGACCACATCGCCAGCGCGACGATCTCCAGCAGCAGGCGCCATCGGCAACGAACCGGCATGACGAGTTCTCCTTTTTTCAGACCGCCCCTTCCGTGGTCCTCAATCGGTCGATTTCACCGGTTACGGCGGCTCGCGAAGCTCGACCAGGGATCGCCCCACATCGCATCCGAGTCGGACTCGATTTCGCCTCGTTCGAGCAGGGACTCATCGATCTCACGGAGGAAGCGGCTGGGCGTGGTGAAGACGGTGGGGCCACGGCCTCCGCGGGGGATGCACAACGGGTAGGTCAACGTCAATTCGTTCATGGCGCGGGTGATGGCCACGTAGAAGATCCGCCGTTCTTCCTCTTCGCCTCCAGGTTCATCGAGAGACCGTCGATGGGGAAAGCTCTCCTCGATCAGACGGAGCACCAACACGTGAGACCACTCCAGGCCCTTGGCCTGGTGGACCGTGCTGAGCACGACGACTTCGCGCGGCTCGTCGGAAGCCAGAGAGTCCATGCCATAGACGTCGCCGGCCAGGATCAAGTCGGCGATCAGGCGCTCCAGGCTCTCGTACTTGGCGGCCAGCAGGGCGAACTGGTCGATGTCGGCGAGGCGATTATCCGGGCGCTCGTACTTGAGCCGGACGGTGTCGGGATAACCTCCCTTGAGGATCGCGCTGATCGCCACGGCCGGATGGCGCTCGGGATCCGTGGCTCTGAGCCGACGGAGGTCGTTCACGAAACCGGCGAAGAAGCCCTTGCTCTTGGCCGGCAAGAGCGCCATGGCCTCGGCTGACTCGAGAGATAGCAGAGGATTCTCGCTCCGGGCGAGGTGGTCGAAGATCGCGCCGGCCTTGGCCGGCCCGACTCCCGGCAAGAGCAAGAGTAATCTGCGCCACGAGGCTTCGTCACGCGCGTTGACCACGATGCGGAGGTACGCCAGCACGTCCTTGATGTGGGCCTGCTCGAAGAAGCGGAGCCCGCTCCGGATCGTGTAAGGAATCCCGCGCAAGCAGCTCCCCCTGGAGGAGGATGCTGTCGTGATGATTTCGATAGAGTACCGCCATCTGGCCCAGAGCCAACCCCTTGTCGCGTCCTTCGAGGATCTCCTGGCAGATGAACGCGGCTTCCTCGTACGCGTCCTGCGTGGCAACGACCAGCGGCAGCGTTCCATTCGGCCGAGCGGAGACCAGCTCCTTGGGGAACCCGGTCTGGTTGTGGGCGATTGACGCGCGAGTGCAGGCCACGATCTGAGGCGTCGAGCGGTAATTGACGTCGAGCTGGAAGATCTTCGCGCCCGGGTGTCGCTCGGGGAATTTGAGGATATTGTCGTAGTCGGCGCCGCGGAACCGGTAGATCGACTGGGCATCGTCACCGACGGCCGTGAGGTTGCCGGGACCGGCGGTCGCGATGGCCTCGACCACTTCGACCTGGACGGCGTTGGTGTCCTGCATCTCGTCGATGAGCATGTGCCGGAACGTCTTGCCGTGGAACTCGCGTTGATCGGGGAACTCGCGGATCAGCCGGCCCCACTGGAGGAGCAGGTCGTCGTAATCCATGCTGTTGGCTGCTTGCTTGCGACGCATGTAAGCCGCCGCGGCGGCTTCGATCTGCGGTTGCCATTCGATCAGCTCGGGATTGCGCTCGGCGGCTACCTCGGCCAGTGGCCGGTTGACGTTTGCGCTGAAGCTGATCAGGTGCTGCACGGTCGCCGGTTTGGGGGCCAGCTTGCCGGTGCCCGTGAAGCCGGCGTCGTCCATGGCCAGTCGCATCAGGTCGAGCTGGTCCTCGCTGTCGAGGATGGTGAAATTCGGCTGATAGCCCAGGAGCGGAGCCGGCGCCGGAGCAAGCGGTTGCCGATGTGGTGAAACGTCCCGGCCCAGACCTGGCTCCCCTGTTCGCCAATCAAGGATTCCAGCCGGCGGACCATCTCCCTCGCCGCTCGGCGGGTGAAGGTGACCAGCATGATCGAGCCGGCCGGCACGCCTGTGGCGATCAGGTAGGCCACTCGGTAGGTGATGACACGCGTCTTGCCCGAACCCGGACCGGCCAGGATCAGGTTGTAGCCGTCGGGCGCCGTTGCGGCGGCATGCTGCGAGTCGTTCAGCTCGCGCCGGAACTGCTCGGACAGCCGGGTGCTCAGGGTGGATTTGAGGCGGATCTTCCGCATGCCAACGCTTCGGGTACGAGGAGGCGGTTCTCGATGTTACGCCTTTCGGCGAAAAGGGTATTATAACAAGAGGACTCGCGGTTTGCCGACCACTACAGGAGGGATAACCATGAAGACGACGCCAACGACTCCTACCATCGACCCCGCCACAATCCCGGAGCCTCGGTCCGCCCCACTCCTGGGATTGCTTCTACAGAGGATCTTGACCAGATTCTTGACCCGTTGGTGCTGACCCCCGACATCCGCCGGGTGTTTCGGGATGTGGACTGGAACTTTTACGAGCAGCTCCTTGATGCGGCCGGTATTTGTCCCTTCACCCGGATTGCCTACGATGGAACGGATCTGGAGGTCATGTGGATCGGCCTCTTGCATGAGAAGCGGGCGGAATCCGCATGGAGGCTGATTGAGGTCATCACCGAGGAGCTCGACATCCCATCGTGGCGTACGGGAATCATGGCCTGGCAACGGCAGGCGGTCGCGCGGGGGATCGAGGCCGATGAATGTTACTTCTTCCATCCGGAAAAGATGGCCGTGGCCCAGAAACCAGGATTCAACGGTCGAGCCGGTTATCCCGACCTAGCGATCGACATTAACATCTCACGTCCCGAGGTCGACCGTCAGGGCATCTATGCGGCGCTGCGAGTGCCGGAGGTCTGGTGCTTCGACGATGAGACCCTGACCATCGGGCAGCTCAACGATCAGGGGAGTTTCGACCCCGTTGAAGTCAGTGGATACCTGCCGTTCCGAAAGGATGAGATCGCTCGCTGGGTGTTGTTTGAAGATACGAGCGACGTCACGGCCTGGGAACGCCGGCTCCGGGAATGGGTCCGAGCCGAACATCCTGGGCATGCGTGTCCAATCGCCGCGTTTCGACCGTGACCTCCCGAGCGATTCGTACTGCTGGGTTTGCCGACCGCTCTCGCATCGATCCGATCTCGGATGACTCTGACGTACCATTCTGGTGAGAAGATTAACCGTGCGCTAGATTCGCGAGGCAGAAGACGACCTACGCTGCGCCCAATTCCTGGTGCGGGAACAGCCCAACGTCTCGCCCATTGTTTGCTTTCGTAGCCAGCCATCAGCCAAGGATTACCTGAAGGCACTCCTCCAGGAGTGGGACCTCGTGCCAAAGCGATCAGACGACTTGCCCGATCTGCTGGGCTATCTTCTCCCTCGCGACCAGAACCTCCGGTGCCTTCACCGACAGCACAATTCACTCAGGTGCTTTAGCGTGGATATTCTCTATCCAGAGGGACGGGCCTCCCAGCGACAAGCGGTCGCGGCCGTTCGCCACTTGGAGGAAGTCCGTCGTGAGATCCGCGCTCGACTCGGACTGACGCCCTCAAGTCGGGTCGGGCCTATCATCCTCGACGTTGATAGATCTGGTACCGCGAAGTGAACGGATTTCGCGCATCCGCGGGGCACAGTTCTTCGTGCACGATCTCCCATTCGCCAGAGTCCAGCATCGTCACAGGGAAGAACGTATCCCCCTCGAAATCCTCTTCGACCCTTGTCAGATGAATCTTCTCGCACCTGGGGATGAACGCCTCGAAGACCTCGCTACCCCCTATGACGACGGCTTCGTCCGCCCCCTGCGACCTGGCGAGAGCCAGCGCTTCGTCCGGGATATGCGCCACTAGACAATCCGCCGCTCGATAGTCCTCGCGCCGCGTCAGAATGATATTGGTGCGGCCAGGCAATACCCTGCCCAGCGACTCATGGGTCTTCCGACCCATGATGATCGGCTTACCCCAGGTGATCGTACGGAATCGCTTCAAGTCCGCAGGGAGCGACCACGGGAGTTTCCCTTCGCGACCGATCACACCATCCTTGCCGACGGCCGCGATAGCCGAGACGATCACGACGCAGCCCCCTAGACAGCCACCTCGCCGCGCAGCGGTGGATGCGATTGATATCCAATGAGCTTGACCTGTTCCCGCGAGATCGTGGCCAGGTTCTCGACGCGCGGATCGATCTCGAGCCTGGGCAGGTCTAAAGGCTCACGCCTGAGCTGCTCATCGACCTGGTCCAGATGGTTCGAGTAAATGTGCGCATCACCGAACGTGTGAATGAACTCCCCGACGGAGAGGTGAGTCACATGCGCCACCAGGTGAGTCAGGAGCGCATAGCTCGCGATGTTGAAGGGAACCCCCAGGAAGAGGTCGGCCGACCGCTGGTAGAGCTGGCAAGAGAGCTTTCCCTCCGTCACGCTGAACTGGAAAAGGGTGTGGCACGGAGGCAGGGCCATCTTGGAGATCTCGGCCGGATTCCAGGCCGAGACGATCAATCGGCGACCGACGGACGCGGTCGGATCCTCGACAACCGCTCTGATCCCCTGGAGCAAGTACTCGATCTGATCGACGGTTCGCCCCTCCGGCGCGGCCCAGGAACGCCACTGCTTGCCGTAAACCGGCCCGAGTTCCCCGTCCGGGTCCGCCCACTCGTCCCAGATGGTTACACCGTGTTCTCTGAGGTAGCGGATGTTGGTCGATCCGCGGAGGAACCAGATCAGCTCGTGAACGATCGCGTTGAAGGCCACACGCTTCGTCGTGACCAGCGGAAATCCCTCGTTCAAGTCGAACCGAATCTGACGTCCGAAGACGCTGAGCGCATCAATGTTCTTTCCCGTCGAGCGGAGGATCGCTCTCGTGGGCTTCCGTTTCCCGTGGTCACGAACGTCTCGCAGCAACTCCAAGTACGGCCTCATCCCACCCCCTGGAGAATTGCAACTGCGGTCCTGCCGATCCCGCCGCGACTCGAAGACCTTCCATCCTGCTTTTACTTTACCATACGTCTTCGATGGTGGGCGACGTGGAGATCCTCCCTCGGGGTGCTACCAGAAGCTCCGCATAACGCTCAAAAACGAAAGAATTCGGGCTTGGCTTGCTCACGATGACGCCAATAATAAATAGGGGGCTTATCAAGCCCCTCTGGAACACAGCCAGAGGAACAGGGAGAACAATCATGGACCGTTTTGGAAAAGGACCTGCGCTGGCGGTATGTCTGACGATCGGCGCGGTGCTGGCGATCTTGACACCCGTCGCTCGGGCGGATCGGGACTCGGGTCGAGAGGGGCGAAATCAGGGCCATTCGCGGTGGGGTTACGCGACGTCGCCACGAACTGAGTTCGAGGCGAGAGCAGGCCCGCGAGTCGCCTCGTCGCGGGAGCTACGAGGCGAAGGATGGCGAACGGGGTTATCGTGGACACCACGCGATGGCAAGCAGGCAGCGGGAGCATCAGCGATATCGAGGCTACGCGGGACGTTCAGGCAGCCGGGAACGGGGACGCGAACAGGCCGCGGCTCCCGGTCGGGGTGGAAAGGGACATCACCGATTCGCTTCTCATGGCCATCGGGGTGGCTCGGGTCGCCATGGATGGGCCACGGCTCGCCATGGCCGCCGCGGATCAGACGCGCGAGGCGCGGTCCATCATCGCGGCGGCACGCATCAAGAAACCCGCAGGAGCGACGAGCGTGAGGAATCCCCTTCTCGTCGCGGTGGACGCTCGCACCGTGGGGATTCCTGAGTAAGACTCCGCTCGAGGGTTCACTGCGACCACTCGGTCGGCGTGCGGTCCCAACGATGGGCCTTGAGCCGTTCCATCAAGGCGGGGTCGAGAATCTGGCCATCACTGGTGGCGATGTTGGCCTCGACGTTCCGGACTCTCCGCATACCCGGAATCACGGTGGAGACCGTCGGATCCGCCAGGATCCACCGCAGGGCCAGCTCGGGCATCGTCATCCCGGGCGGCACGAGCGGTCGGAGCGCTTCCGCCCGCTCGACGCTCGGCACCAGGTTCTCCGGGACGAAGTAGCTATTGCGCCAGTCTCCCTCGGGCCACCGGGTCTCCTTGGTCAAGGTACCGGTCAAAGTCCCCTCGTCGAACGGGACGCGCGCGATCACGCCGATGTTCAACTCGCGGCAGAGTGGAAATAGTTCGTCCTGGGGCGCCTGGTCAAAGATGTTGTAGATGACCTGGACCGCGTCGATCAGGCCGGTCCGCAGGGCCTCGAGCCCGTTGGCCGGCTCCCAACGATTCACGCTGATTCCCACGGCGCGGACCAGCGCCTGTCGCTTCAGGTCCTCCATGACGCGCTGCCAGCGCTCGTCATGAGCCCAGTCGTCCTCCCAGACATGGAACTGGAGGAGATCGATCCGCGTCAATTCCAGATTCCGCAGGCTCTTTTCGGCATAGTCGCGGATGTAGTCGGAGGGGAAGCAGTCGTCGAGGGCGAACCCGCGTCGTGACGGCCAGGTCCGATTCTTGGGGGGGACCTTGGTCGCCATATAGAGCATCTTCTCGGGGTGGTTGCGGACCAGGCAACCCGAGCAACCGTTCGCTGCGCCCGTCGCCATAGGCCCACGCCGTGTCGAAGAAGTTGCACCCGAGCTGGACGGCCCGCTCGAGAGCGGCCGAGATCTCCACATCGTCCGTACCGGACCAGCCCCCCATGCCCCACATCCCATAGCCGATCTCGCTGACCGACCAACCCGTCCGGCCGAATGTCCGATACTGCATGCTCTCTTGTCCTTGGTCCTTGGTCCTTGGCTGCCCGCCTGGATTCCTCCACCTCCGCGGATAGACCGCGAATCGGAGTTCATTGTGTCAGGATAGCGGATCTACCGTCTATTTTCGCTCCGATTCGATCAGGGTCTCGGCCTCCCGGTAGAGATGCTCCCAGCTCACCCAGTCCCCACCGTAGGTGGAAACGCCGGTTTCTCGCTCGGATGCGCCGAAGCCGGTCGGCACGTGCTTTCGAGCGAGCGAGATCCTGACGCGCTTCCGAAGTGTGACCGAGGCGGAATTGAGTCATTGCCCTGAGTGCCTCGGACCACCAGGGCGCGATCGTGTTCCATGGGCTTGAGCTTCTCGAGCATCGCGAGCGCGGATTCGCATTTCGCGGCCCTGTATCGAGCCAGAGCCATCGCGGCCTGGTCACGGGGGATCTGAAGGGATTCGACCGGCCAGGTTCGGTTCATCACCTCAAGTAGCCGTTGGGCCTGGGAGGGCGGAAGCTGGACGAGTCCGAGGACCTCTGATGTGGCCCTCGCCAGTTCCCAGTACGGACCCTGTTCCAGAAGGTCCAGCATCCGCGCCGCGAGGCTTCGATATCGCTCGCGATCGTTCCGAAGCAAGAGGAGCTGAGCGTAGGAGAGCCAGGCACCGCCTTCGTCGGGCTCACCGCTGGCCAGCCATCGGACGTAATCCTTGTCGGCTTCATCTTCCCGTCCGAGGCGAAAGTGGAGCCCGGCTCGGCGTTTGAGTGAAGAAACGTCGGGAGGGTCCACATCGACGATTTGATCGAGGTGGAAGGTCGCGGCGGCCTTCTGCCCATGGGACAGTGCCCGCTCGGCCATGGCCAGGTGCCAGCCGAAGACCCGTGATTCGGCCGCCGGCCAGCGTTCGTTCGGGGATATCCTCTGCTCGGAACTGTCCCAGAGGCTGATGGTCGCGTCCCAGTTCGTGCTGGCGAGCCGACGCCCATCGCTGCTCCAGGCGATCAGTGGGTTGAACCCACCGTCGAGCGTGCGATGTGGCGCGCCTCGGAGGATGAGCACCTCTCGGCCTTCGGCGACGTCCCGAATCTCGACACCCGTCCGGCTCACGCCGGCCAGAATCCGCCCATTGGGGCTGAACGCCAGGCGGTAGAGGAGATCGTCCCACTGGTTCGTCTGACGACTCACCCCGGTCTGGGTATCCCAGATCCAGACCTTGCCGATCTGGTCATCGTTGCGGATCTCGTAGGACTCGCTCGCCGCCAGCCATCGTCCATCCTGGCTGAAGACGAGACCATACACGATTCCCGCTTCAGACAGCGGCATCTTCATCAGGTCACGCCCGCCGTTGACTTCAGAAATCCTGATGAAAGCCTGAGGTTTTCCCAGTGGCACGTGGGTCTTGGGATCGATGGCCGAATCCTCATAATCATCGAATGCGACGCGTTTTCCTTCGGAGTCCAGGGCCACGTGCCCGTGTGTGAACGGCGTTGGCGCGAGGTTCGCCGGAATCGAGGCCAGGGCTTGCCCTGTGGCGGCGTTCCAGACGATGACCTCGCGCCGCGATGGAGCCTGGGATCGTCCTACGCCTGTTGCAGCAATCCGACTGCCATTGTGGTTAACAGCCAGGGCCGTGGCCTCCACTGAGAGCCCCTCGAGCGTGCGAAGGTATTGGCCGTTCTCCCCGTCCCAGAACTTGATCATCCTCCGATTGTTGGCCATGGTCGCCAATCGCCGGCCATCGCCCGAGAATTCCGCCATTACTGCGGGGGTCAACCACTGCTGACTGAGTTCCGCGTGCTTCCCGACCGTAATCCGTCCACTCTCAGTCTCGCGTTGCTTGAGACGTCCGCCTGCGCCGACCACTTTGAGGGAGCGACCATCCCCATCGAGCCTCAAGGCGGCAAGGTATTCCTCGGGAAGTGAGAGATGGTCCTGGTCGCGGGTCAGGTCCCAGAGCTTGACCTCGGCGGCGAGCTGGCCGCCCGAGAGCAGCGACCAGCCGGACGGATGATAGGCAACACACCCGACCAGGGCACTGTGGCCACGCAGGATCGCTCGTTCCGCGCCGGTTTGAACGTCCCACAGCCGGATCGTCGAGTCGACGCCGGCTGTCGCGATCTCACGCCCGTCGGGGCTGAACGCAACGCCGGGTACGCTCCCGTCGTGGCCACTGAGCGGGAAGAGCGCGACGCCCGTGTTTGTGTCCCAGACGCGGGGCGGATTGGTCGCGACAATCAGGAGTCGCCCATCGGGGCTGAACGCGAGGGCGGGACCCTCACCGCCGAAGAGCCGTTTGGAGCGCTCTTCCGGTTCACTCGGGCCGTACGGAAGTCGTCGGACCTCACGGCCGGAATGCGCATCACGCAGCTCGACGGCGTCAGGGCCGCTGATGGCCACCGTCCCGCCTCCCGGGTGGAATGTCACCCGTCCGCTGCACGAAGGAAAGTCGCGGATCCGCGCGCCGGTCGAAGGGTTCCAGAAGACCACGCGATCGTTCCAGGAGGAAGCCAGCGCCTTTCCATCCGGGCTGAAGGTGAAGGTCCCGTTTCGTTCCCAGTCGCGGAGCGGTTTGCCGGTCGCCGTGTCCCAGAGCCGGGCTCCATCGGGCCCGCTGGTGACGAGGAGCCGGCCGTCAGGACTGAAGGAGAGTCGGATGATCGGTCCAGCTCCCGCGAAGGAGCCGAGCGACCGTCGCGTGGCCGTGTCCCAGACCTCGACGGGAGTCGGGCCTTCTGCGAGGTTCGGACCAAACGGATTGCAGCCAGCAAAGGCAAACCGTTTCCCATCGGGTGAGAAGGCGACCGTGTTGATATAGGTCACGGCGGGAGGATTGAAGGTGAAGAGCTCGGAGTGATCGAGGTTATTCAGGTAATGCCATTCCCAGCCGCGGCGCGACGGTTCACAGCGGTCCAGGAGCCGCCGCGCGCTGGAGGCGTTGTTGAGCCGCCACTCGAGCCGTGCCTGGGAGAACCGGCTCTCGTACAGGTTCTGGAGCGCCTGAGCCCTGGCCTGCTTGGCTTGATCCCGCTCCCGAGCTGCGTCGAGGGCTTTTTCTTCGGCCCGCTGCCACTGGCTGGCGACGCCGAGGAAGCCCGCGATCACGGCGAGCACCAGCCCCGAGGCCAGCGTGGCCTTCACCGGCTCGCGACGGCACCAGCGCCATAGCCACTCCGCGCGGCTGATCCGCCGCGCCAGGATCGGCCGATTCTCGAGGAACCGGCGCAGGTCGTCGGCCAGCTCGAGGGCCGAGGCGTACCGCTTGCGTGGGTCCTTTTCCAGGCACTTCAAACAGATGGTCTCGATCTCGCGGGGCAGGTGCCGCTGGAGACGTCCGGGGGCGAGCACCTCCTGTCCGGCGAGCTGTCCGAGGGTGGATAGCGGAGTGGCCCCTTTGAACGGCGGACGCCCAGTGAGCATCTCGTAGAGGATGGCGCCCAGCGAGTAGATGTCCGTCGCGGCTCGTGACGTCTCCTGGCGTGCCGCGTGCCTGCTCCGGCGCCATGTAGCTAGGTGTTCCCATGATGTCGCCGGTCCGCGTCAGGCCGGCCTCGCGCTCCATCAACTTTGCGAGGCCGAAGTCGGTCACCTTGGGCATGCCGTCATCGGTCAGGACGACGTTGGCGGGCTTCAGGTCGCGGTGGATGATGCCATGTTCGTGCGCGTAGTGAAGGGCGCGGGCCAGGGACTCGATGATCCGCGCGGCCTCACGCGGTGGCTGAGGCGTACCTGCGAGCTTCTGTTGCAGGCTGCCGCCGGGTGCGTACTCCAGGACCAGGTAACCCTGTCCTTCGGACTCGCCGACCTCGTAGACCTGGATGATATTGGGATGGAGGAAACGAGCCGCTGCCTCGGCTTCGTCGCGGAAGCGGGCGGCGATCTCGGGGTCGGCGTAGAACCGACCGCGGATCACCTTCAGCGCCACCAGGCGGTTCAGGCCGACCTGCGCGCGCCAGGTACACCACGCTCATCCCGCCCTTGCCGAGGATGCCCATGAGTCTCGTAGCCGGGCACCACCGGCACGATCGCCCCGTCGTCCGAATCGGCCCCGTTGGCCTCACGCTCACCACTGAGCTTCATTTCGGTGCGGGGCGATGGCTCGCCGAGGGCGCGGTGCAGGCCCAGTTGCCGCCGCAGCCGCGCGGCGAAATCGGGGAATCGCCAGAAGAACTCCTCGAGCTTGGGCGACTCACCGAGCGACTCTCGGATCAGATACTCGCCATAGATCAACTCGAAGGCGGCCTCGCCATGGCTGTGGAGCGTCGGGTGGAGTGACAGATACGCCTCCGCCGGGATCCGCTCCCCAGATCGCCAACGATGAACCTGGTCCGAGCACAGCAACTCGATCAGTTCGGTCTCGTCGACCGGGCCGGATTGCGCCAGTTGTTCCCGGGGGTCGGGGTGGTCGCGGCGACTTCCGTCGGAACCGGAGATTGTGCCCGCCGCCTCTTCCTGTCCCTCGATCTCGACCGTGGGGCTGATGCCATCGATGGGTTCGTTCATGAATCGACGGCCCTAGCTTATTCGGGATGAAAACGGACCACAAGGGCGATCCACATCCATGGAATCATCCTGGCGTCTTCGGTCGCGGGTCTCACTTCGTTGTGCGGGTGCGCTTCTCGGTTGTGACGGCCGGGAAAGGCTTCGCGCGACTCGTTGCGTCGGTAAGATCAATCGAGGGCGGGACCCAGTCCCAGATCTACCTCAACGCGAGCGACCGCCCGGGCGAGTTGTTTGCGGCGAGCGTCGGCCGTGCCGCCTAGCTCTGTGGCGACCGCCGCCCAGTCGTAACCCTTCGCCCGCAAGTCGGCGATCCGCCGTTCTTCCTCGTTGAGCCGCTCGCGGAATTTCTGGAGAAGCTCGCGGCCCGATGCGAGTCGGCTGGGGGTCTCCTCCGTGGCGGCCGCGGCTCCGGTCATTTCCAGGTCGACTTCACCGACTCGGCGCACGTCCCGACGCTGCCGCTGATGGTGACGCGCCTGCTCGGCGACTTTCTTCCGTGCCATACCGACCAGTAGCCGGATCAACTGGGGCGGCTCGTCCAGGTCGAAATCACCCACAGCCGCTCGGGCGAAGAAGCTGGCCAGGACCGACTGGCAGATATCCATCGAATCGAAGACCCGGCGGAGGGCGGGGTTGCGTAGCCGGAGCCATCCCCGGACTTCCAGGCGGATCTCGGCCTCGTAACGGCGAACCAGCTCCTCCGCCGCCTGTTCGTCCCCTTGACGAATCCGGCGAATGAATTCGGAATACTCATCCTTCACCGTCGACTCGGTCATCGCATCCCCCCTTGCCATACGGATTATAAACCGGTTGACCTCACGAAAACAGAGGCTCGCCGCGCTCGCTCCAGGGCGAGCCAAAACGTCGGCCGTGGCCCTAATGCGCTGAACCGTTTACTTTCTTGTCAATTGCCACTCGCCTTGCCTCGCGATTTCTTGTCCGGTCGGTGCCGCGGACGTCAATGTCCTACGTAGGAACACACACCGAACGGCCCACGAGATCGCGCCAGATCGTGGCTAGATCGGCTCCTCCCGGTTGCTCGCCATCGCGGAACCTTCGCAGTCGGAAACGTCGTACCTTCGGTCCGTTCCTTCAACCGTGAACTGCGGTGGTCTTGATCGTAGCCCGTGGCCTCGCTCGCGCCTCGCCCGACGGGATGACCACGACCTCATCGCTTGCGCCGCCGCGCGATCGACGAGGCCCGATGCGCGCCCCTGGCGATACGCATCGAGAAGCCTTTGAATCCGCATCTTTACTGAGTGGAGACGAGAACCATGCTTCCAAGCGGCTTTCGACCGAAGGGCGGATCCCCATTGAGCAGCAGCCGCAGGCGGTGGTGGGAGCGGCCAGCCGCCACCCCCGGGGGAAACCCACGTCGCCGCCGTAAGAATGTGTTCCGGCCGGGCAGCTACCGTCAGGGCGTTGAGTTCCTCGAGCCGCGCCAGCTCCTCTCGGCCGACTTGACCCAGGACATCGTCAACCTGCTGGATAGTGGTACGACGACAGGGTCCGTCACCCTGAACGACGTCACCCTCAGCAGTTTCCTGTCGTCGAGCTCGGTCATGGTGTCCTTCCAGAATATCAGCCAATCGGGCTCGGACTGGACGGGGACGATCTCGGTCTCGGCGACATCGGCTTCGCTCGCAATCGGTTCGGCCGTCTCGGCACAGATCAACGGCGAGAACGGAAGTCCTGGGATCACGGGCAGTTACACGCTGACCGACCAGCCCGCCGGCCAGGGGGCGTATCAGCTCTCGGCCAGTCAGTTCGACCTGACGTTGTCCAACCTGCTGACCGCCCAGGCTTCGGACATCGCCATCGACTACAGTCCGACGGCAGCCGCCGGTCAGGAGCTGGTCCAGGTGGGAAGTCTCTCGGCGACGCTCCTACCTTTCGACAACACCACCGTGACGGTCGACAATCTCGACATCTTCGACAACGGCTTCACACTCGGCGACGCGACCATCACCGCACCGTCGATGACGCTGGGGCAGGTCCTGACGATCGATCAGCCTTCGTTGACGCTGAGCGGCGTCGGTTACACGGATGGTGCGTTTACAGGAACCATCGGCCTGAGCGCGACCACGGCCTCGCTGTTTCCGGGCCAGAGCGCGTTCTCGGCCACGGTGGACTAGTCCCAGCGGCAGCTACAGCCTCGCCAGCCAGACCCTGACCCTCTCGGCCGGTAACCTGGACCTGAGCATCGGCCATTTCTTGCAGGCGACGGGCTCGCAGCTCAGCTTCTCGCTCGATGACTCACAGTCACCCCCCGCCGCGACCTTCGACGCCCAGCAGATTACCCTCACCTCGCCCGACTTCCCCAACGCCACCGGAACGATCGCGGATTTCCGTGGGACCAATGCCGGCTTCACGATCGGTTCGGCCACCCTGACCGACTCGACTGCCGTCACGTTCAGCAACCTCCTGGAGTTCTCGAGTCCCAGCCTGAGTCTCACCAACTTCTCCTACACGCCCGGTGCATCGACGGCTGTCACCGGCACGATCCAGGTCGGCGGCACGGTCGATGCTCTTCCCGGCACAATCGAGCTTTTCCAGCACGGTTGATGATTTCAGCGCGTCTTATGACATCGCCAGCGAGACATTCGATCTTCAGGCCAGCGCCATCGACCTCAACCTGGGCAAGGTCCTGACCGCCACGACAGGACCGATCAATTTCACGTTTGATGACTCCAGCGGCACGCCGGCTGTGAGTTTCGATGCCCAGAACGTCGCCCTCAGCTCGACGGACTTTCCCGGCGTCACCGGCACGATCAGCGATCTCTCCGCCAGCAACTCGGGGTTCTCGGTTGCCTCAGCCACGCTTAGCGATAGCAGCGCCATCGCCTTCGGCAAGATCCTGGACGTCGCCAGTCCCAGCCTCTCCTTGACCAACTTCGCATACACGCCTGGCGCATCGCCAGCCGTCACGGGCACGTTCACCGTCGGCGGTACGATCGAGCTCTTCCCCGGGCAGTCCAGCTTATCCACAACCGTTAGTGGTTTCAGCGCGTCGTATGACATCGCCAGCGAAACGTTCAATCTCCAGGCCAGCTCCATCGACCTGAAACTGGGCAAAGTGCTGACGGCCACAACCGGTCCGGTTGCTTTCACGTTTGACGACTCCAGCGGTAGCCCGGCTGTGAGCTTTGATGTGAAGAATGTCTCACTTAGTTCGCCCGACTTCCCCGGGGTGACCGGCACGATCAGTGACCTGTCCGCCAGCAACTCCGGCTTCTCGGTTGCATCGGCGACTCTGAGCGATAGCAGTGCCATCGCCTTCGGCAGATCCTGGACGTCTCCGATCCCAGCCTCTCCTTGACCAACTTCGCTTATACCCCCGGCGCATCACCGGCCGTCACCGGCACATTCACGGTCGGTGGCACGATCGAGCTCTTCCGCGGGACAGTCCAGCTTTTCCACCACGGTTGATAATTTCAGTGCGTCTTACGACATCGCCAGCCAGGTCTTCACCCTCCAGGCCAGTGAGATCGACCTCAACCTGGGCCAAGGTGCTGACGGCCAAGACCGGGCCTGTCAATTTCACGTTCGATGATTCGAGTGGCAGCCCGGTCGTGAGCTTCGATGTCCAGAACGTCGCCCTCAGCTCGACCGACTTTCCCAACGCCACGGGTACCCTCACCGACCTGTCCGCCAACAACTCGGGGTTCTCGATCACCTCGGCCTCCCTGAGCTATTCCGGCGCCATCAGCCTCGGCGGCGTCTTGTCGGTCACCGGATTGAGCCTGGGCGTGAAGGACTTTGCTTACACACACCGGCACCGACGGCGGCTCCCCCACGGTCGGCGGCACGATCACCTTTGGCGCACAGTCGGTCTCGCTCTTCGCGGGCCAGTCGGCGTTTACCACGACGATCAGCGACCCGACCGGGAAGTCGTCCAGCGGCCTGTCCGGCAGCTACGACATCAACACCCAGGCCATCAACTTCGAGCTCGACCAGGTGGAGATCCAGGTCAGCGACCTCCTCGACGTCACCGCCGATAACGTTTCGGTGGATGTGACGCCGGGGTCGTTCGGGATGACCGTGGGCTCCGCCACGGTGAGCGTGCCCAAGCTCGCCGGCTTCCAGGGTTCGGTCCAGGACCTCGCGATCACCTCGGACGGCTTCACGATCGGGAGCGCGACCCTGGGCTTCACAGGCACCATCACGCTCGGCAGCGTGCTCACGATCAGCAACCCGAGCGCGACGATCACCGGCCTCAGCTATAGCATCAGCAATAGCAATGGCCCGCAGTTCAACGGCGATATCAGCTTCGGTCTTTCCGCCAGCCTGAATGTGGGGAAGGTGGCCAGTGCGTCGGTATCCGGCCTGAATGTCACGCTCGGGCTGACGCCGCAAGACTATGGCCAGTTCCTGGTGACCGCCAACTCGGCCTCGTTCACACTCGGAAGTTACCTCACGCTCACGGCGACCAGCACGCCGTCGACGCCGCTCGAATTCAACACCGCGGCGACTTCGGGCCAGGACATCGTGCAGTTCGGGACCGTGACCGCCCAGCTCAACGCGGGTCCGCTGTCGGTCTCCGCGACGGGTCAGGACTTCGGCATCGACTCCAACGGCAACTTCGTCGCGCTGCCGGGCTTTGGCATCCAGGCCTCGGCCAGCGTGGCCAGTGGGATCGATGCGGCCAGCGCGTTCAAGTGGCCGACCTGGCTGCCGATCCAGGTCAGTTCGCTCTCGCTGACCTGGCCGGACTTCAACGATGACCCGTCCAACTTCTCGATCGACATCTCGGCGGGGATCAACGCCAGCCTGGCGGGACTGACGCTCAGCGGCAATGTCCAGGATGCGGTCTTCAACGTCGGCGACCTGGCCAACGGCCAGTTCCCACTGACATCGCTCGGCGGCGCGGGGTTCCAGGTCGGCGGCACGTTCGCCGGCATCACGTTCAACGCCGAGGGGTTCCTGGCCACGGCCACCGGCGCGAATGGCCAGTCGATCCTCTACGGCGGGATCGACGGCGGGGTCTCCATCGCGGGGCTCGCCGGGTTCCAGATCATGCTGGGCCTGTCGTCGCTCGGGCCGCTGGACATCTATGCGATGGTCGATGCGCCGATCATCCTCGATCCCGACACCGGACTGGCCATGACCGGCCTGAGCGCCGGCATCAATTTCGGCGGCGGGCTCACCACGCCCGACTCGGCCAAGGACCTGGGCCAGGTCGCCCAGAGCGTTTTCGCCCCGACGCTCTCGCAGTGGGAGTCGCAACTGGCCGGCGATGTGGCCGACCAGATCAGCACCGGGGCTTCGTGGACCAACCCGCCGACTCTCCTGACGATCCAGGGTGGTGCCACGCTGTTCGACGCCTACGCCTCCCCCGATGCCTTCGAGCTTTCCGGCAACATCGCCTTCGACACGACCGGTAAGCTGCTGGCCAGCGGGACCCTGGTCATGGGAGCCTCGATCGACGTGCAAGGCTCGGCCTTCATCGACCTGTCCCAGGTCGCCTCGGGGAAGGCCGTGCTCATGCTGAACGTGGACAGCGCCGGCCAACACGCCGATCGTGACGGCCTACGGCACGGTCGACTTCCAGTTCGACGGCCCGGTGTTCAACGCGACGCAGGTCCCGACCGGTTCATCGACGCCCCAGCTCGGCGATGGACTGGTGCTCGACGGCACGCACGGGCTACGGCTCGGCCTCGAACATCGACCTGAACAACACCTCGTACACGGTCGAGTTCTGGGCCCAGCGGAACGCAGCCGGGCAGGAGGAGTATGTGATCGGCCAGGCTCCGTCGACCTCGACGACCGGGCTCTCGATCGGCTTCGATACCAACAACGACTTCGTGGTGAATTCCGGCGGCACGACCCTGAGCTTCCCGGCGGGCCAGGACACCTCGTGGCATCAGTGGGCCGTCACGTTCGACATGGCGAGCGGTACGCTCTCGATCTACCGCGACGGGGTCCTGGAGGACAGCGCCACCAACGTCGACCCGATCCAGGATGCCAGCAGCACGCTCCTGCTGGGCAAGTCGGGCTCGATCTTCTTCGGCGGCGGCGTGGACGAGGTCCGGGTCTGGACCGTCGCCCGCACGGCCGCCCAGATCGCGGACAACCTGGCGCTCCAGACCCCTTCCCCCACGACCGGCCTGCTCGCCGACTGGTCCTTCAGCGAAGGTCAAGGGACCACGGCCGCCGACAGCTCGGGCAACGGCAACACCATGACCCTCACGGGAGGCGTGACCTGGGCACCGACCGTCATCGCCGGCGCCAGCCAGTTGCCCGCGGGGCCGGTCACGGCGGAGACCGCCAGCGCGCTGGAGCTCGACGGCACCGACGCCTACGCCTCGGCCAGCGGGATCAACCTGAACGACAGCTCGTTCACGATCGAGTTCTGGGCCAAGCAGAACGACACCGCCCGGCTGGAATACATCATCAACCAGGGCGATCCCCCGTCCTCCGGCGGCCTCCAGATCGGCTTCGACGCCAGCAACAACTTCTTCGTCTCGATGGGCGGCACAACCCTGACCACCCCGACCAACGACAACAACTGGCATGAGTGGGCCGTCACCTTCGACGCCACGACCGGTCAGCTCCTGATCTACCAGGACGGCGTGCCGGTTGCCAGCACGACCGCCAGTCCGATTGCGATCGCGGGCTCGACCCCGGCCTTCCTGATCGGCAAGTCCGGCTCGTTCTACTTCGACGGCGACATCACCCAGGTTCGCGTCTGGACGGTCGTTCGCACCGAGACCGACATCAATAGCGACATGGTTTCGAGCACCCCCACTTCCACGATCGGCCTGCTGGCCGCCTGGAACTTCAGCGAGGGTACGGGGACCACGGCCGCCGACAGCTCGGGCAACGGGCACGACGCCACGATCAACGGCGGCGCCGAGTGGATCACGGCGACGCTCCCCACCATCCCCACGCCGCCGTTCGAGGGCTTCACGATCACGATCAGCGGCGGCATCGACCTGACCATCCCCGATGTCCCCGGCGGCCTCGAGATCACCGGCTCGGCGAGCTTCCGCGTCGACGCCTCCGCCGGCAGTCTCCAGCTCAATGTCAGCGGCATGGTCGACCTCGCCCCGCTCGGCAACGCCCTCGACCTCGAAGGGGTGGTGCACTTCGACCTGGGACCCAAACCGTACACCGACCCCACGCCCGAGTTCTACGGCATCTTCGTGCTCCAGACCGGCCAGCTCTTCAACACGCTCTCCAGCATCGGCTTGAACGTCAACGGCATGGCCGTGCTCCGCTTCAACACCACGTCGAGCGACATCCCCATCGACCTGCCGATCCCCAACAGCGACCCGACCCAGCCGGCGACGCTCCAGAGTTTCGTGATCCAGGCCGACGCCGTCAGCCTGATGATTCAAGGGGACATCAACTTCCAGCTCAGTGGACAGCAGTGGTTCGGGCTCAGCGGCACCTTCGACGCCATCTTCCAGGACCCGAACAATCAGCCCGAGCTCGACATCCTCGAGAATGCCAGCTTGATCATCGGACCGCCGGACTCGCCGATCGTCGAGTTCGACACCACGGGCTTCCTCCGGCTCTGGAGCGGCGGGGTCGCCGCGCAGTTCCTGATCACTTTCGACGCCGCACGACAGCTCGGCCCTGGAGAACGCCGGCATCGACTTCAGCGCGCCGATCGACCCGCTCACGGGCAAGCCCGTCGTCAACCAGTTCGAGTTCGAGCTGAACACCTCGGGGCAGGCGGTCAGCTTCACCGCGCCGACCTTGACCTCGTCGGACCCGGGCCTCACCGGGGATTCATCGGGCTTGACGATCAACATCCCGGCGGGAGCCCCTCAGCCCGATGGCAGCACGGCGGCCCGGGGCCGTACATGGTGGTCGAAGGCAGCGGCGGGTTCGAGCTCGACAATTCCTTCGCGGTGATCGGCTCGTTCTACCTCGAAGTCACCACCAGCCAGTTCCTGCTGGAAACGGACGCGCAGGTGTTCCTCCAGGTCCAGGGCAACACCCTGCTGAACCTCCAGGCTATTGGCGGGATCGACATCAGCAGCCAGGGGATCTACGGCGCCATCCAGCTCACGCTGAACGCAGGGCTCCCCGCCGGCTACGGCTTCAGCCTGAACGCCGGATTCGTGCTCGAGGTCAACACCACGAGCTCAGGCGCAGCTCGATCGCGGGGATCGCCCTGCCCGCGGGACCATTCGCCGAGATCAAGGCCACCGGCGACCTCGTGGTCGGGCCGATCGACCTGAGCGGCTCGTTCGATTTCGAGGTCGACAGCTCGGGCGTGATGATCACGCTGACCGCGCAGGCGGCGCTGGGGCCGCTCGGCCAGGCCGACATCAATGGCGAGCTGGTGATCCAGGGCGGAAACAATGCCGGCCTCTACGGCATCCTCCAGGCGGCGCTGGCCAGCTCGCCGGACATCCCCGACGTCAGCCTCAGCCTGAACTTCCAGTTCGAGATCAACACCACGAACGTGAACCAGACGGTGACCGGCTTCACGGTCGATCAAACCACGGGCCAGATCACGACCGGCCAGCAGATCACGATCGCCGCGGCCGGGACCGTCCCCACCGTCCAGTTCGACGCCGGCGGCAACCTCACGATCGTCAACATGTTCGACGTGGCGGGCCAGTTCGATTTCACGCTCAACTCGAGCGGCGTCCAGATCGACGCCCAGGCCACGCTCACCGGCTTCTTCGGCCTCAACCTGGGCTTGAACGCCGAGATCGACATCTCAGCGCGCTCGCAAGGATCGGGCGGGCTGGTGGTCAATGCCGGGCTGACGCTCAATGAAAGCCTGCCCCTCGGTTTGCTGTCGATCTCCGCTTCGCCGCAGCTTCTGATCAACACGACCGACCAGACTCTGGATGGCGTCGCTCCCAATACCTACGAGGTCGAGCTCAACAACGCGGATGTCAACTTCCTCGGCCTCCAGGCCAGCGGCACGCTGATCGTCGGCGTCAGCGACGGCGTCTTCGAGATCGACGTGCCCTCCAGCAATCCCTTGCAGCTCAGCTTCTTCGGCCTGGGCGGCGTGAGCATCTCCGGCTACATCGACTCCAACGGCCAGTTCAGCCTGACCGGTACGCTGGGCTTCCAGCTCGGCCAGAGCGGCAACGAGATCTGGGGCTCGCTGTCGATCACGATCAGCAACAACGGGTTCTCGGGTTATTTCGGCGGCGGCTGCCAGATCTTCGGGATCAATCTGTTCTCGATCTCCGGCTGGCTGACGATCGACGACGGTTACATCGACCTCGGCGCCTCGGTGTCGATCTGGATCTTCAGCTTCAGCTTCAACATCGGCATCGGCCAGTTGCAAGAGCCAGCAGAACGCGCCGAATTCCCTGCTCTTCTATAGCGTGCCGACGACCGCGAATGCCGGAAGCACGATCAGTCTCAACGCGTCGGCGACCGACGGCAGCGGCAATACGGTCACCAGCACCAGCTCCGCTTACCAGTGGACGATCTACTACAACAACGCGGTCTATGCCCAGGAGACCGGCGGCAACCCGAGCCTCAAGCTCGGCGACCCCGGCACGTACAAGGTCGTCATGAACGAGGGCTCGGTGAGCAAGACGTCGACCATCCAGGTTGCCGACGTCCCGCCGACCGTCAGCAGCCTGAACCTCCAGACGGGCTACGCCGACGGGCAATCGGTCACGCTGGCGCCCAGCGTGTATTCGCCCTTGCCCGAGGCGCCCGGCGGCCTGAATTACCAGTGGACCATCTTGAAGAGACGGCCAGCCGTTCGCGACCGCCAACACCCCGACCTACACGTTCACGCCGGCCGCGCCGAGCGAGGTCCTCGGAGGGTGCTCCGGTTCCAGACGTCTACCAGGTCAGCCTGACGGTCTCCGACAATTACGGCGGCTCGGTGACCGCCACCGGCAGCTTCGGCACGTTCGACCCGAATAACATCGTGGTGACCACGACCCAGGACCTGACCCAGCCCGGCCAGGTGACGTCGCTCCGCGTGGCGATCCAGGAAGCGGAGGATTACGCCAAGTCGCATCCCGGCTCCAGTCCCGCCTACGTCAAGTTCGCCTCCGACCTGGCCGGCCAGACGATCACCTTGACGACCGTCGGCGATACCAGCGACGACGGCAACAGTGCCATCAGCATCCCGAGCGGGGTCGTCGTCCTCGACGCCACCAACGCGCCCGGGGTCACGATCGCCGCCAGCGGCGCGATGCGGATCTTCTACGTGCCCCAGGGCTCGACGCTTGAGCTCGAGGATCTCAATCTGGCCAACGGCTACGAGTACGGCAACGGTGCCGGTGCCTACGGAGGAGCGATCTATGCCGACGGTGCCGTTTACGCCTCCAATTGCTGCGTTCGTCAATAATACGGCCGTCGGCGCCTACTATGACGTCGCGGGCGGCGGGGCCGTCTATGTCAGCACCACCGGCGTGCTCTCCGCCATCGAGACGACGTTCGGGGATAATAGTGCCGCTGGGTATCAGGATGCCGTGGGCGGGGCCATCGACACGGCGGGCGGCCTGAGCCTTGAGGACGTGACGATCGCCGATAACTTGGTGATCGGGTTCGACCGTGGCGGGGGGAGGCGTCTACGACACCGCCTCGAACCAGCCGAACCCCTTCACGCCCGGCGGCAGCCCGTTCCGCTCTACACGAGCCTGGGCAACGTCCTGATCGCGGACAATTCCGGAGGCGTGGATTTCGATTACGAGGGGAACATCGGAGGTCAGATCTATGGCGGTTTGATCGGTACCTCGGAGAATGTGCCGAACGGCATCACTTCTTTACGAACGAATACGCACGCTCATCCAGGGCGTGAATCCCCTGCTGGGCCCGCTGGCGGATCACGGCGACGGCGTGTTGACCTTCTCGCTCATGCCCGGCAGCCCGGCCCTGAACAACGGCTTCGGCCCTTACGAGAGCTATGTCCTGGATGGCCGCGGCTATCCGTTCCCCGCCTACGGATCGGATTCCATCGGCGCCTTCCAGAGCCAGCCGTACGTCGTGAGCAATACCAACGACAGCGGTCCCGGCTCGCTCCGCGCGGCGATCACCGAGGACGACAGCGACCTGCCGATCACCTTCGCCCCCAACCTGGCCGGGCAGGTGATCTCGCTCTCCAGCGGGCCGATCACGATCACCCACAACATGACCATCCAGGGACTCGGCGCCAACGAGGTCCAGGTCGTCTCCGGAACGGTCGCGCCGATCCCCACCGACCTCTGGGCGGGCGACGGCAATACCAATGACACCTCGGGCGCCGCGCCCGGGTATCCCGTCGGGCACCCTCTCGTACGGCGCGGGAATCGTCGGTCAAGCGTTCCAGTTCAACGGCAAGTAATGCGGTCACGGTCCCCGACAACCAGACCCTCGACTCGTCGAGCTTCACCGTCGGCGGCTGGTACAATTTCAGCCAGACGCAGAACTCGATCCTGGCCAGCAAGTACGGCGGAGGGGACTATTACAACGGCTGGATCCTCGGGTTGAACGGCTTCGATGCAGCCGTACATCTCGGTCGAGGCGTCGCAGACCTCGAATACCTCTCTGACATCGCCCCAGCCCTGTCCTTGAACACCTGGTACTACATCGCCGCGACCTACGATGGGAACAACGTCGAGCTGTACGTCGACGGGACGCAGGTGGCCAGCGGCACGCTGGCCGGCGGCTATACTCCCAGCTCGCTCGCCCATGGTGATCGGCGGGGCGAGCTGGTATCCGCCACCTACGGTGACTACACGATCGGATCGATCAACCAGTTCGCGTTCTACAGCTCCGCCCTGACGGCCAACCAGATCACGGCGACCTACGACGCGACGCTGGCCCTGTCTCAGCCGGCCTACGAGGGATACGGGATCTTCAACGTCGCCGCCGGGGTGACGGTCTCGATCACCGGCTTGACCCTGGGCGACGGCGACGCGGTGGACGGAGGCGCGTTCAATAACGCGGGCACCCTGACGATCACCGGCACCCAGTTCGTCCAGGACTCGGCCCCGGCCGCGCCTGCCCAGGGGCAAGCCGGCAACGCCTACGGCGGCGCGCTCTACAACGCCACGGGCGGCGTCCTGACCGTGACCGACAGCGCCTTCATCAACGACGCGGCCCTCGGCGGCGAGGGACAGGTCAGCGGCAGCAACGCCGGCAGCGGCGGCAACGCCTACGGCGGCGCGATCTACAACGCGCGCGGGCGCACTGCTGGGAGCGGCCGACGACACCTTTGCCGGCGACTACGCCACCGGCGGCAACGGCGACAGCACCACGAGCACGACCGGTCAGGCCGGCGCCGGGTTCGGCGGCGCGATCTATAACGCGGGGACGGCCTATCTCGTCAATCTGACCATCGCCCGCAACGCGGTCTCCAACGGGACGGGTACCGCGCCCGCCGTCGCCAGCGACGGTGCGGGACTCTACAACGCGCCCGGCGCCACCCTCTACCTGGCCAACTCGATCGTCGCCGACAACACCGGCGACGACATCATCGTCAATGGCGTGGCGGTGGCCCAGGACACCGGCGGCAACGACGTCGTGAACCAGGGCACCGCCTCCGGCCAGAGCAACCTGGTCACGAGCAACGTCGGTTTGCCGGCCTCGATGATCGTCAGCACGGCCGATCCCAATCTCGCCCAGCTCCTCAACACCGGCGGGACGACGAGCACGCTCGTCGCGCTGCCCGGCAGCCCGGCCATCGACGCGGGCGACAACGCCGTCACCGGCCTGCCGGTCTTCCCGTTCTCGATCGCCGGCCTGATCGCCTGGTGGCAGGGCAACGGCAGCGGTCAGGACGCGGTCGGCTCCGCGAATGCCACACTCGAAGGCGGCGCGACCTACGGCCCCGGCCTCTCCGGCCAGGCGTTCCAGTTCAACGGGACCTCCTCCTATGTGGCCATTCCGTCCTCGGCCGATATCGTCGGCACCGGCGGCGTTCAGCATCTCCGTCTGGATCAAGACCACCGGCGCCAATGGTGTCATCATCCAGCAGCGGGACCCCGACAACTTCAACGGCGAGTACCAGTCCTCGCGCTGCTCCGGCGGCAAGGTGAACTTCTTCGTCTTCGGGAACAACGAGTACGACGTTCCAGATGGTCTCGAACGCCTCGGTGGACGACGGCAACTGGCACAACATCGTGGTCGGTGCGCCAGTCGAACGGGACGGGCGAGATCTTCATCGACGGCAATCTGGACAGCACGGCGACCGGACCGGACGTTTCACTGGGCTCGGGCTTCAATATCTACCTGGGAGCCGACGAGCGGAACGTGTACTACGGTGATCATCCCGACTATTTCAGCGGACTGATCGAGAACGTTGCCGCTGTTCAACACCGCCCTGACGTCGTCGAACGTCCAGGCCATCGATCAGGGAACGACCACGCCGCAGGCCACCGACCAGCGCGGCGACCCGCGGATCTACAACGGCATCGTCGACATCGGCGCGGTCGAGTCGCAGCCCTACGAGGTCACCAACACCAACGACAGCGGGCCGGGCTCGCTCCGCCAGGAGGTCGCCGATGACGCCGCGGGCGACCAGCCGGTCATCTTCGCGCCGGGTCTGGACGGCCAGACGATCACATTGACCAGCGGGCCGATCCCGATCAAGAACAACCTCGTGATCGACGGGCCCGGCACCAACGACCTGACGATCAGCGGCGGGGGAACCAGCCAGATCTTCGTCGTCGATTCCGGGAACGTGTCGATCTCCGGCCTGACCTTCACCGACGGTCTTGGGTCGCAGGGCGGCGCGATCGCGAACAGCGGCAACCTGACGATCACCAACTGCGTGTTCAGCAACAACGTCGCCCAGGACAACCCATCGCTCGATCCCAACCTCGACAGTGCCGGCGGCGCGATCGTCAACCTCAAGGGCGCGACCCTGATCGTCACCGGCACCACGTTCTCCGGCAACAAGGCGATCGGTGTGGCCAGCTCCAAGCAACAACGCCAATGCCTACGGCGGTGCGATCGAGAACGTCGCCGGCGCGACCTTCAACGGCACCAACGACACCTTCTACGCCAACTCCGTGGTGGGCGGACCGGGTGGCGGCAGATTCGGCGGCGCGATCGACAACGCGGGCACCGCGACCTTCGTCGACTCGACCATCGAGGAGAACTCGATCGCCAGTGGATCGGGAACATCGCCCACGCCGTCCGCCGGCGCCGGCATCAATAACCAGGCCGGCGGCACGTTGGCGATCAGCAATTCGATCGTGTCGTACAACAAGGGCGGCAACGACCTCGCCAACAGCGGCACAGTCACCGGGCCGGACATCGTCGGCCTGCCGGTCACCAACCCGGCGGGGGCGGCGATCACCCTGACGGGGATTCCCTCCGACGCCGGCGCGACGACCGGTGACAGCGCGAACACCATCTGGACGATCAGCTCGGACCCGGGGCAGCAGGTCATCGCCGGACAGGACCTCGTCTTCGACGGCTCCGACCCGATCACCCTCCCCTCGGGCCTGATCTCGGCCGCTACGACCCTGACCGTGAACGTTTCCTTCAGCACGACCAGCGATGGCGTGATCCTCGGCTACCAGGACCAGCCGCTGGGCGTGAGCCCGGGCAATTTCGTGCCGGCCCTGTACGTCGGCACCGACGGCTATCTCCACGGCGGGATCAACGGATTCGGCACGTTCCAGTCCTCCACGGCGGTCAATGATGGCCAGACGCACGACGTGGTCCTCTCGATCAACGGATCGACGATGACGGTGACGATCGACGGCACTCAGGTCGCACAAATCTCGGGCTCCAACAACGCGCTGGACATGACGTACGATCAGCTCGGGACTGGCTACGGCGGCACCGCGCCGGACGCCCCCACCAGCGGCGAGTTCCCGTTCACCGGGACGATCAGCAGCCTGACGATCACCCAGGGCACCGCGCTGGCCGGGTATGTCGCACCGAGCAACTCTTCGGACAACCAGATCACGTTCACGCCGCCGGCCATGGGGACCTACATCGTCGACCTGTCGTCCACCAGCTCCGGCGGCGCGAGCACCAGCACCAGCCAGACGATCGCCGCCACCGACGTCGCCCCCACGCCGACAATCAGCGGCTTGCCCGCCAGCGGCGCGGTGAACCAGACGTACACGCTGGTCGGCTCGGTCACCGACCCGGTCCCGTCGAACACCGCCGCCGGCTTCAACGATGTCTGGAGCGTCAGTGCGGGACCCGGTCAGCAGGCCGTCGCCGCGTCGAACCTGGTCTTCAACGGCACCAACCCGATCGCGCTCCCCTCGGGCCTGATCCACAACGCGACCAGCCTGCAGATCAGCGTGACCTTCCAGCACGACGACCGGCGGCGTGATCCTCGGCTATCAGGATCAGGCGCCGCTGGGCTCGACGCCGGCCACCTACACGCCCCTCCTCTACGTCGGCACCGACGGGTTGCTCTGCGCCGAGCTCTGGGACGGCACCAACGCACCGATCACCAGCACCACGGCGGTCAACAACGGCCAGGTCCATACCGCCGTCCTCACCTGGTCCGGCAACACCGTGACTCTGACGCTCGACGGCCAAAGCGTCGGCCAGACCACGGCTGCTCCCCAGATGCTCGACGAGACCTTCGACCAGCTCGGCACGGGCTACGCGACAGGCTGGCCCGGGGGCGTGAGCGGCCTGGACCCGTTCATCGGAACGATCAACAAGCTGACGATCAACACAGGTACGGCGTTCCTCGGCGCCCTGAAGCCCAGCCCCTCCGCCGGCAGCCAGGCCACGTTCACGCCGTTCACCTCCGGAAACTACACGATCGCACTGTCCTCCACGGACATCCTGGGGAACACGGGCACCACGAGCCAGAAGTTCAGCACCGTGGGGACGATCCCCGTACCGGCGATCACCAACCTGCCCGCGAGTAGCCCAGAGGGGACGGCGATCACCCTGACGGGCTCCGCCACCGAGTCCAACGCGACGGTCGCGGCCGAGGTGTTCACCTACATCTGGCAAGCCACCGACGCCGATGGCGCCTCGGCCACCGGCAGCGGCGCCCTGAGCTTCAACGGGACGAACCAGTTCGTGGACCTGGGCAATCCGACGGATCTCAACTTCAGCGGCCAGATCACGCTCGATGCCTGGATCATGCCCGAGTCGACCGGCGGGCTCCAGGACATCATCGCCCACGGCTACCAGACCTCGCCCACCAATGCCGAGGACTTCCTCCGGATCAATGGCGGCTACTACCAGCTCGGCTCCTGGGACGGCAATGACGCCCTCGCCCAGGTCGCGATCCCAGCCAGCGACATCGGCCAGTGGGTCAACCTGGCCGGGGTCTATAACGGCTCTCAGTGGATCCTTTACCGCGACGGGGTCCAGGTGGCCACCTCGGGCGCCACCACGCAGGGCGCACTGCCGGTCAGCTCGACCGACTGGACCATCGGCGCCGGGGTCAACGGCAGCCAGCGGTTCTTCCAGGGGGAGATCGCCGACGTCAGCATCTGGAACGTCGGCCTCTCGGCGTCGGCCGTCCGGTCCGCGATGGCGACGGCCCCGACCGCGATCGACTCCGGGCTGGTCGCGAACTATCCCTTCGACGAGACCAGCGGCGACATCGCCATCGATGCCACGGGGAACGGGAACAACGGCACCCTGGGCGGCATCACAATCCGTCGGCCGAGCCGAGCCGGGTCGCGGGCATCGTCCTCAGCGTGAGCCCCCCCAGCAACGCCGCCCTGAGCTTCAACGGGACCAATCAGTTCGTGGACCTGGGCAATCCATCGGACCTCAACTTCAGCGGCCAGATCACGCTGGATGCCTGGATCAAGCCCGAGTCAACCAACGAGCTCCAGGACATCATCGCCCACGGCTACCAGACGTCACCGAATGATGCCGAGGACTACCTCCGCATCGATAACGGTTACTACCAGGTCGGCTCCTGGAACGGCAATGACGCCCTCGCTCAGGTCGCGATCCCGGCCAACGACATCGGCCAATGGGTCAACCTGGCTGGGGTCTATAACGGCACAGAGTGGATCCTCTACCGCGACGGGGTCCAGGTGGCCACCTCGGGCGCCACCACGCAGGCGCGCTGCCGGTCAGCTCGACCGACTGGACCATCGGCGCCGGGGTCAACGGCAACCAGCGGTTCTTCCAGGGGGAGATCGCCGACGTCAGTATCTGGAACGTCGGCCTCTCGGCGGCCAGCGTCGCGTCCCTCATGTTCGAGGCCCCGACCGCACCCGAATCCGGACTGATGGCGTACTACCCCTTCAACGAGACCAGCGGCGACATCGCCATCGATGCCACGGGGAACGGGAACAACGGCACCCTGGGCGGCATCAGTCCCAACAATCCGTCGGCCGAGCCGAGCCGGATCACGGGCAGCGCCCTCAGCCCCAGCGTGACCATCACCCCCGGCGAGAGCGGGATCGAGACCGTCACCCTCGAGGCCTTCGACGCGGCCGGGGGGAGCGGAGTGGTGACCGCCACGTTCACCGCGTCCCCCATCCCCATCATCGTCAACGCCGGTGGCAACGCCCAGGTCCAGCAGGGCACGCTCCTCACCCGCACCTGCTCGTTCACCGACCTGCCTGGCGATGGGCCCTGGACGGCGACGGTCCTCTACGGCGACGGCACTCCTCTCCAGCCCCTGGCGGTGAATGGTCAGTCCTTCACGCTCAGCCACGTCTTCGAAAACGCCGGCACCTTCCTGACGATCATCACGGTGACCAACCGCAACGGAGTCAGCGGCACGTTCAGCTACACCGCGACCGTCGCCGGCTTCACGGTCAACGACGGTAGCCCGCAGCCGGCGCCGGTGACGAGTCTGACCTACACGTTCAACAATCCGACCCAGATCGAGGCGGGCTCCTTCGAGCTGCTTCGAGATGGCAAGCGCAGCAAGATCCACCTGGTCATCGCGCCGCAGCCGGACGGGCAGACCTACCTCATCAGGTTCAGAGGCCCCGGCGTGATCGATGGCGCGTTGCCCGACGGCCACTACACGCTGATCACTCTCCACAAGAAGGTTCACGTCCTGTCGGGTCCGCCGATGACCGCCAATGACGTCAACAAGTTCGTCAGCCGCTCGGGCGACGTGCACGGCGGCAAGAAAGAGATCGGCGCGTCCCGCAAGGGGTCCAAGGGCCAGACCGTTCGGCACAGTAAGGCCCCGGCGAAGTTCCCGGGGCGGACCGTGCAGCATCACCTCGCAGCCGATCGAGTATCGGCACCGGTGCGAGCGGCGGTCGCCAGCCCAGCGAAAGCCGTGGACCGGCCGCGGATCTCGGGGATCCTTCCGCTGCCACTGCACCATACCCGGCACAGCCGTGAATCGTGAGGATGGACCCCCGAGCCGGATGATTGTCGCGTTCTCCTCGGGACCTCCCCGGTCTGCGGCAAGATGCCCAGATTCGGGGATGTGTTTTTCGTCGATCTCACTCGGCCGAAGTCCGCTATGGGTCACCGGCGAGCCAGTCGTCGGCTCACGGGCCATCGCGTCGCGACGTCGCCTTCGGACCACAACAACGGCCCAGACGGCAACGGCGAGGCTCATCTCGTCACGTCGTCGCCGACGACCTTGACCTTTTCTGCCGGAGCTCCAGACGACGTAGCAACCCTCCCACTCGCGGCCAGTGGTATGGTCATGAATTTGGATCGACTATTCTCGATTCCACAACGCCGCTCTGGGCCGGTAGAATCCCCCTGGAGCGGGATCAGGCCCGCGATCCCTGTCATTGGCTGACATCGGCACGAGCGGGCGTGGCGAACAGGAACGGGCGAAGGGCCTCGGCCATTGCCCTGGCCGATTTCCAGCGATCGCGCGGCTGTTTCTGAAGCGACTTGAGCAAGACGCGCTCCAGCCCTTCGGGCGCATCGGGGCGGAATGCCCGAAGCGGCACCGGCGGATGCTGCAAGATGATCTCGTAGGAGTCGGGCTGACGGGGGTCGAATCCCAGGTAGGGATAGCGGTTGGTCAGCAGGTAAAACAACGTGGCGCCGGCACTGTAGATGTCGGCCGGTTCTCGGACCTCGCGGAAATCGCGGATATGATCGGGAGAGATGAATCCGATCGAGCCGCCAACATCCCCCTGGCGCGTCAATGTCGTGAAGCCCTCGGTCTCGTCGAAGCTCTTGGCCAGGCCGAAGTCGGTGAGCTTCACCCGCGGTCGATGAGGCGGCCCCATCACCAGCAAGTTCGACGGCTTGACGTCTCGATGAACATAACCCTTCGAGTGCGGCGTAATCCAGCGCGGAGAGCAGGTGCTTACCGACCTGGGCGGCCGCGTAGAATGGTAGTGGGCCTTTCAGGGCGCGGGTCCATTCCAGAGCGTTCTTGCCGTCAACATACTCCATCACGAGCTGGAACTGAAAGTCGAGTTCGTAAATCTCGTAGAACGCCACAATGCTATGATGGCACTGGCCACTGGGCATCAGCAGATCCCGAAGGACTTCCATCTCTCGCCGGAAGTAGCCCTTCGCCTTGTCCCCAAGGCTGCTGTTGGCGCTCATCATCTTGATGGCGACCGGTCGGTTCTTGGACAGTTGCCGGGCCCGGAAGACCTCTCCCATACCGCCGCCGCCAATCCATTCCTCGATCAGATAGTCGGAATGGGTCTTCGGGAACTTCATACGCCTCGCCTGGCAATCCTGGCACAACCAGACTCCATCGGCGTCGTCGCTGGTTCCATCGGTGACACGCGACGGCGGCCGAGACACCGGATCCTCGACGGGGGTCCGTTTTCCGCAACCCGCGCAGGTTGCCACGTATTCCCCGTCACCGGAAGTCTCGGCGAAATGCACGATGAACGAGCTGTCACCGGCCGAGATCACGTCCCCCTCGCGGAGCTGAACCCGCTCGACGCGCAATCCGTTAACCTTCGTCCCGTTCGTGCTCCCCAGATCGATGAGGTGGCACAGTGGTGGCTGATTCTCGATCCGGAAGTGTTCGCGCGACAGGAGCAGGTCCTTCGTCATCGGGAAATGCACGCGCGACGACCGGCCCACCATGAACGTTTGTCGGCGGTCAACGAGATACTCCTGACCAGAGTGGGGGCCTGACGTGACCCGGATCACCACCGCCATCGGATTCTCCCTCGCCTGACAAACGGCACTCTCTATTATTACAAGGAGTTCCCCCTGGAATAAACCCGTGAGATCGAATTTTGCATCTCAACATTCGTCGAGGATGGGGAGATTCTTCGTGCGATCGGGTCGTCGAGACCTTCCATCCTCGAGTTCTGGGGCCGAGGTACCGTGCCTCTCGGCGAGCAAAACCCAAGAAGAATTCGTGGACCCTATTCGGCGTTCATCTGCAATCCGATCAGGATTCCAAGTTCGAGATTTTACGATAGGGAACGGCTTGGGAATCCTGACCTTTGAGTCGGGAATCCCCTGGATGCGCGGCACGAAGATCCCACGAAGGTAGACTCTGAGGACTCAAGGACTCGCCTGCTGACGCTCGAGGGCGATCTCGCGCAAACTTCTCAGGTCGATCTTGCCGGTCGCGGTGATGGGGATCTGGTCGACCTGGATGAAATCCCGCGCCGACGGTATCCACAGCTTCGGGATCGATCCGGAAGTGAGTCGTTGCTGAACCTCCGCGGGGGTCATCCCGAGGTCCGTGAAGAGCACACAGAGCTTCTCTCCATGCTTCGGATCGGGAACCCCCGTCACGGCCAGGTGATGCTCCTCGACTCCCGTGATGTCCACGATCGCCGATTCGATCGAGAGGTGGGGGACCATCTCCCCCGCAATCTTGGAGAAGCGGCTGATCCGATCGGTGATCTTGAGGAAACCGTCGGGGTCGACGAATCCGAGGTCGCCGGTCGTGTACCATCCGTCGCGGATCACCTGGGCCGTGGCTTCCGGACGCCCGAGATACCCGACCATCACCTGTGGCCCCTTCACGGCGATGACCCCCTCTGCGCCCGGACGAAGGTCCTCACCCGTTTCGGGGTCGGTCGTCTTGATCGCCGTACCCGGCATCGGCAGCCCCACGGTTCCCAGCCGGTTGCCGTAAACCGCGCGTCCACCCGGCAGCTCGACCTCGCGCGGCACGTTGACCGCGACGACTGGCGAGAGTTCCGTACAGCCATAGCCTTCCAGGGGTTCGAGGCCCAGGACTTCCTTGATCTCACGGGCGAATTCCGGCTTGAGCTTCTCGGCGCCGAGGATCAGGTGGGTGAGGGTCCGGAACTGCTTCGGATCGCAGCTTTTCAAGTAGAACCGTGTGAACGACGGCGTGCCGATGAGTAGAGTCACCTGGTGCTGATCGCAAAGTTTGCCGATCGTCCGGGCATCGAGCGGATTGAAATGGTAGACCACTTTCTTGCCCAGTGCCATCGCCGTCCAGATGGTGACAGTGAATCCGAACGAATGGAAGAACGGCAGAATGCCCAGCACGACCTCATCCGGCTTGAGTCGCACTTGTTCCTCGATCTGATGGGCATTGCTGAGGATGTTGCGATGCGACAGGACGACTCCTTTGGGATCGCCAGTCGATCCTGACGTGAAGATGACGGTGGCCTCCGCCTCGAGCCGATCACCGCGAAGGCCCGGAACGAAGAGACTCAGGGCCTTCGTGGGCACCAGCTTGGCGACCGCGGCGGCCCAGAGCTTATCCGTCAGACGGACCTGCTTGGGGATCTCCTCGAGCAGGATCAGCGTGCCTTTGGGCACGATCTTGAACCGATCGAGGACCTTCGCGGAGGTCAGCACGTGAGTGATCGCGCACTGGTCGATCGAGGAATCGACCACAGCCTGGTTGGCGGTGTAGTTGAGGTTGACGGGGATCTTCCCCCAAAGCGAGACAGCGAGGTTGGCGACGGCGGCCGGCACCGTGGGTGGGACCATCAAGCCAATATGAGTGGCATTCCCACAAGATCGCGCCAGGACCCGCCCCAGAACGAGAGCCTTGAGGAATGAATCGCCGTAAGTCAAAGTGGCGCCGGCACTATCGGCCAAAGCCGTTTTCGAAGGATGTCGCCTGACCGAGTGGATGAACACTGCGGGCAGCGACCGCCATGTCTCGGGTAACGGAGGTAACTCACGAAGTGGCGCAAAGGGCGCCGATTCCCGACTCATACCGCGAGAGGTCGCCGCGACCGAAGTCATAGACCCGCTCCTGGCTCCGACCCACCACAAGGAGGAGAGAACCGACGAAATGATGGATGCTCAGACCCGGCCCTAATTTACGCGATCCGAGACGGACGAACAACAGCGCAATCCGCATCGGAACGACGATCGCTTTGTGATCATCCTGGCCATGTCCTGGGAGAGGGGACTTGGCAGGTCGGAGTGAGGGCTGCCTCGAGCTGGTCTTTCACGTGCGGCCAGACTCGATCGGGCGTCAGCTCGGCCATGCATTCCAGGCGATTGCAGGACTTACAGAAACTCGGCGCGCACCAGACGCGGCTTTGCACGGTGGCGGCTCGGGGACCGATCGGGCCCGTCAGATTGGGGTCGGTGCAAGTATAGATCCCCAGAACCCGGGCGCCGGCGGCGGCGGCGAGATGCAGCGGCCCGGTGTCATTCGAGATCACCAGGTCGGCTTCCCGGGTGAGGGCCGCGAGCTGGGGAAGGCGCGTCTGGCCGCAGAGATCGAGCATCGTCAACGGTGCGACCTGGCCGGCCAGCGCGTTGACCAGCGGCCGGTCCTCGGCCGCTCCCACGGCAACCAACCCGGCGCCGAATTCCGAAACAGCTCGGCGAGCGATCTCGGCGAAGTGGTGCGGTGGCCAGCGCTTGGTCGACCATCGTGCACCAACGTTGAGGATGACGCGCGGCCCGGGTACGGCCGCGAGGGTTAGCCTCGCCCATCGCTGGTCAACCTCAGGGATTGGCAATTGGAAACGCGGCTCGAGGGACTCCGCACCGAGTGCGTCGGCGACCCGGAGCACTCGTTCCACGGCGTGAATGCGGAGTCGAGCGCCTCGACGCGATGGGTGTAGAACCACCGAGCTCCTTCACGCGCATCGGCCACACCGACGCGGACCTTCGCCCGAGTCGCCGCAGTCATCAGCGCCGAGCGCAACAGGCCCTGCAAATCGATCGTCAGGTCGTATTGGCCACGCGACAGGCGACCCAGGAGGGCGGCCATCTCGTGTCCCCGGCTGAAGACGATCAATTCATCGAGGTCGGGGTGGTCCTGAAGCACTTCGCGGAAGGGTCGGTTCACGACCCAGGCCAGGTGCACCGAGGGCCATCGCGTGCGTAACGCCGAGAGGATCGGCAAGGCATGGATCACGTCCCCTAACGAGCTGGGCTTGATGATACACACGCGACGGGGTTCAATCCGTGCCAGGCGAGCAGACGACCGTGTCATCGACCCGGAACTCCCTTCCCCTCGACCAGTGAGGGGCTCTAATCTAAATCAAGTGGGGTCTTGTCGCAACGGAGGCTCAAAACCCAAACGCGGGAAGTAGGATCGTCGCATGGCAATGCCTCTGCTTGTATCGGTCTTGATGATGGTGCTACCGCCCATAGAGCGAGGGCAGGTCGCGTTCCGGCCGGGACCAGTGGAGTCGTCGGTCCCAGAACAGTTCCGACTTGAGCCGGCCACCTTCACGTTTGAGTTGGAGGCCGTGCTCAGAACACCGAGTTACACGGTCTCTCGCCTCCGATTCCCGTCGCCGGTCACGACCGCCGACCCCGAGAACAACGTGGTTCACGCCGAATACTTTGCCCCCAGCCACGGCGGCCCGAAGCGCCCGGCCGTGATCGTGCTCCACATTCTCGGCGGCAGATTTCCCGCTCTCGCGCGTATATGGCCGCCCGGCTGGCCGATCGCGGAGTCGCGGCGCTGTTCGTGAAGCTACCGTATTACGGAGAGCGCCGGCCTGCCCGCGGCGGCCTGAATTCCAAGAAGTTCCTGTCCGCAGACATCGAACGAACGGTGACCGCCATGCGCCAGGGCATCTGCGATGTTCGGCGCGCCGCCTGCTGGTTGAACAGCCGCTCCGATGTAGACGGTCGGCGGCTGGGCGTCGCGGGGATCAGTCTGGGCGGAATCGTCTCGTCGATCGCGGCAGCGGTGGATCCCTCGATTCGAGAGGGGGCTTTCCTGCTGGCTGGTGGCGATCTCTCCAAGATCCTCTGGGCGATGCCCGAAGGCGCGTCGTTCCGGGCCGGGTGGATCGAATCCGGACGGACCCTCAGCGATCTGAAAGCGCTCACGGACCCGTTCGATCCCCTGGCCTACGCCTCGCGACTCGCAGGGAAGCGTGTGTTCATGATGGCGGGCAAGGTTCGACGAAGTGATCCCTCCGTCCTCCGCTCGAGCTCTCTGGGAGGCGGCCGGCCGGCCGCCGATCCGCTGGTATGACTGTGGTCACTACTCGGCGGTCGGTTTTCTTCTACCGGGGATCCGTCAGACCGTCGACTTCTTCGCGGCTCCGGCGGGAACGGAGTCGCCTGTCGAACCGATTTCGCGGTAACTGGGGCAGTCTATACGTGTAACGCGGTTGCCGCGCTGAGTTGCGGCAGCGGTTTCGGTTGTCAGAAAGCGATCTTGGGGTTAATCTGCCAGGAACGCACATATCAGTCATCTCGTTCGTCGAGAGGGGGAACAGGAATGACGGCCCGTGTCACAAGCGTCTTCTTGTACGTGAAGGACGTACGAAGGTCGCTGGAGTTCTACAACGAGGTCGTCGGCGCCGAAATCGTCCAGATCCATGCCGAGCATAACAACGCGCCGTATACCCTTGCGATCCTCCGCGTCGGCCAGTTCACCTTGATGCTCCATCCCCAGGAACCGCACGCGCAGGAGTTTGAGGACACCCGCGTCGGTGTGGGCATCCATCTCCAGATGCAGGTGCCCAATGTTGACGAATTCTACCAGCATTGCATGGATGAAGGAGCGATCCTGAGCCTATCGGGCGAACCCGCCGATCAAGAATGGGGCTGGCGCGAATTCGCCCTGCGCGACCCGGACGGATACGTCTGGTCCGTCTACCAGATCCTTAGCGAGGCGGGAGGTCAATGGACGATGTGACCATCAGGAGCGGCGTCAGGGCCGTCGGCGGGAATGGCCCTGGCGGGACCGGCTGTGCGGTTGCGATCGCTGCGCGCGGCGCAAACAGGAAGTAGATAGCGACGACCATAAGAAAGATCGCATAGGCCCGCTTCATGGTGATTTGCGAGAGACTCCCCGCGAGTTGCGCACCGAAGTACGCACCGCAGAACAGGCCGAGGGCGACCCAGAGGCCCGCAGCCACCTTCATGTCCCCGTGCTTCCAGTATTCCCAGACACCGAGCAACCCGGTCGGCCACAGGATGACGAAGAGGGACGTGCCGACCGCCGTCTTCACTGGAAAGCCAAAGATCACCACAAGCGCCGGCACGATCACGAGGCCGCCACCGATTCCGAACATGCCGCTGAGGACTCCGGCCGTCAAACCCAGGAGGAGCATCTTCAGGACCTCGAAGGATTCCGTCATTTCTCGGTCTCCCTGACGCGTGTGAATAGGGCGGCACAGCCGGCCAATCCGGCCGTCTCGATGCGAAGCGTGTTGACCCCGAACGTCATCGCCGTCCAACCGAGCTGGTCCGCGAGGTCGAGCTCCGAAACGGTCAGTCCACCCTCCGGTCCGACGGCCAGCACGACCGTCGCGCCCCGCGGGATCGACGGCCAATGGGCGGGAGGACGGCCATCTGGATCCGCGAGGAATCGTCGCGACTCCGGGAACGAGCCGACCAGCGTCGCCCAGGCCACGGGCTCATCCAGGACCATCAGACGGGCGCGACGGCATTGTTTCGACGCCTCGATAATCGACCGGCGCAGTCGACCTAGCTTCGTACTGCGAGGATCGACGACCGAGCGATCGGTGATCAGGGGGATCAGCCGATCGACACCAAGCTCCGTCGACTTTTCGATCAGCCAGTCCAAGCGATCTCCCTTGGGTACGGACGTGGCCAGAGTGAGGGAACACGGCGCTCGACGCTCTGGGATCGGCTCCCCCTCGATCACGAGCTCGGCGCAGCCGCTACGAACGGCCAGGACGAGCGCACACGAGGCGTATCCCCGCCCGTCGAAAACCTCGACACGATCGCCCTCACCGAGGCGACAGACTCGAGTCAGGTGGCGCGACTCCTCCGGGCTCAATCGCAACCGGCCGTCCTGTGGCGGATCGGGGCAGTAAAAGCGAGCGGGCACGCCTCTTCTCCAGGTCCGAGCAAAGATGGCATCCCATCCTATCCGATTCAGGGGTAGTAGGCGATGTGACGATGGGAACGGGACGAGACGGTCAACGCTCACACGAGGAGGGCCATGGAGGTGTGGCAACAACACTGGGCGCTGGCGCGCGATCCCTTCGATGACCACGATCCACCCTATGTGCCGCTCCCGTCACACGATGAGGCGTTGTTTCGCCTGGTGTATGCGATCGAGCAGGGGCGGCGGGATGTAATCTTCCTCGCAGAAGCGGGTCTTGGCAAGACGGTCGTGCTGCGCCGGGCGCTCGCCGAGACCCGGAGTCCCGGGCGGCGCGTCGCCATGTTCCAGGCCACCTCCGACGGGAGTTCGACGCTCGGCATGCTCGCCCAGCGGCTGGGCCAAAGTGTCGGGCGCGGGGCCGGCGTTCCTGCGACATGGCAAGCACTGGGACGCGCTTTCCGGATCGCCGCACTTCAAGGTTTGCAGATCGTCGTGGCCCTCGACGACTGGACCCACTGTTGTGAGGCTCGCCTTGTGAGAGACCTTCATGCCCTGGCTCATAACGGATCGGGACGGGCGGCTTGCCTCACCGTGATCCGAGTCGGGTGTCCGCCGCGAGACGGTCGTATCGAGCCCCCAGATCCCTGGAGGCTCGTGATTGGCCTGATGCGGCTAACCCGTTCTCAGGTTGACGATTATCTCACCGCAAAGCTCGCGTTGGTCGGGTGCTCCGAGCGGATCTTTACGCCTCGCGCCGTTACTCGGCTCCATGGTCTATCACGGGGCGTTCCCCGAGGTGTCGAGCAGCTCGCCGCTTTGAGTCTCATGGCCGGGGCGGTGCGAGGACTCGAAGTGATCACGCCCGACGTGGTCAACGGCGTCGCCCCGGAATGCTACCTGGACGAATCCAAAGCGAGGACCTGGCTGTAGATCCGATCGATTCCACCCCCCGGCTCTTACCGACCGAAGCAGCGACCGGGGTAGATTCTCCGACAAAGTTCGTGCTAGCATGGTGATCGGTCGTGGATTGACGCTGCTCGTCCCGAGGGACGCAACGATTGTAGGAGATGATTGGGAGCCCATGAGCGAGCCGACCGTTTCATTACGCAACCCGGCAATGGCGGCTTTCCTGGCGTGGCTGGTACCCGGCCTGGGCCATTTCTATCAGGGCCGAACCGGGAAGGGAATCCTGTATGCCGTGTGCATCCTGGGCTTGTATCTCATGGGCATGGTGATGGGTGAGGGGAAGATCGTCTACTGGCGATGGGTGAACCCGTTGAATAACCCGGAGAAGTTCTGCCTCTACTACCTGGGGCAGTTCTTCGTCGGACTGCCCGCCCTGCCCGCGCTGATCCAGAGCACGCTCCGTCATTACGGTTTGGGCCCGATCCTCTGGGGTTTCATGGCGGAGCCGCCTCAGGTCGTCTTGAACGGGCTGCAACGCCATCTTGGGAAGCTCGTTGAGATCGGCACAATCTACACGACCGTGGCGGGCCTGCTGAACATCCTGGCGATTTACGATGCCTATGAAGGGCCGGCCTATCAAGACTTCGAGGAGGAAGCCGCTTCCCGTGCCGCCCCCCAGCCCCTGCCGACCGCAGGGCTCAGGCCGGAGGGTTCGGCATGATCGTGCTAGCTTCCGTGCATATCTACTGGCTGATCCTTCCCCTCGTGATCGCGATCAGCCTGGTCTACTCGGCTTCACGGCACGAAGCGTGGGGTCGGATCTGGTGGCACTCCGCGCGGCTGAGCGTGTGGATTCTCAGCATTCTTGCGATTGCCACGGCCGTTTTGCTGTTGATCAACACCCAGGTCTGAGACGCGACGGCTTCTGCCGTGGCGCGTCATGGTTCTTCTGGTTCGTGGACCTCGAGTGCAGTCCCGTACCGCCAGAGTCCGACTACGGCCAGCGCCTGGGCCAGGATCAGAGGCAGGAACTGGATGAATCGCCGACGCGGCGCCAGTCGATTGAGACGGTCTGAGAGACGCAGGGAAACCAGATTCTGGCAGAATTGCTCGCCATATTGCCAACTGGGAGAAGGGGCCTGGCCCGTCCAGAGGGGCCAGACCTGCTCGGCCAGCGGCTCGTTCAGAAGCCGGCGGTGACCGCGATGATCACCCCCTTTATCGGGGATGCGCCCGCCCGCTCCCTGGAACAGGAGCATCTCGATTCCGCCTAGCAAGGCGAGACAAGCTGCGGCGATCGTCGCGGTCCTCGCCCGTTTCGTTTGACCCGACAAAAGACCCGCAACCGGGATCATTGCGAACGGAATCAGCGGCACAAGGAGCCGCGGGCCCGTTCGACCATCCGCCCGTCCACTCCGGATAGCTCAGGTTCACCAGGAAGATCGCCGCGACCACGAGCATCGAGACAACCGCCAGGCTCCATCGGCGACGCACCATCAAGACGACCCAACCCGGCACGGCCAGTAGCAAGATCGGAGCAAAGAACAAGAGTCCGCGGTAACGACCCCACAGCAGGGGACCGACCTTTCGCCAATCCGGCTCCATCAAGCCCAGCGGGTTGTTGCGGTTGTGGAGCCTGGCAAATTCCTCGGTCGCGTGATGGAAGTAACCCATGTCCCAGGGCGAATGAAAAGCGATCTGGTTGTAAGCGAGGAGCAGGAAGGTCGGAATGAGGGCTCCCAGCCCAAAGATGAAGAGCCTGTCGAAACGGCGACGGTTGCGGATCCACTGCACCATCAGATAGAGTCCCAGAATGACCGAGCACGGGTGCGAGCTGAAGCTCGATCACGGAGGCGTAAGCGGCCAGGAATCCCGCCAGGAAGATCCGCAACCCTTCGCGCCGAGGGACGTTCCGCCAGAGCAGGAGGAACGAGCCAAGCAGGACAAACGCCGAGGCCTGGTGACCATAAGCCAGCGTCGCGTAGACATAGGCTGGCGTGGAAAGTCCGTAGGCCAGGCCGACCAGGGCGGCAGCGCGGGGAGAACAGCCCAGATCGCGGGCCAGGATCACTAATAATGCCGCGGCCCCCGCGGTCAGAAGGCCGGAGGTGCCCAGCGTGATCCAGTAGTCCGACCACCAGTAACGGATCCCCGGAGAATCCCCGGGAGCGTCGAGCGGATGACTCGGGAGGTCGAGAATCCACTTGGCGTAGGCATACGGCAGGGCCGCCAGGAACGAGTAGCCCGGGAGCTTGTCGGAATAGAATTGCCCGTCAAACTCGGCCTTGTCGCCGGTCTGCCGGTCCAGGCCGGTGATCGAGACCGTGCCGCGGTCAACCATCGCGTATGTCAGCATGAGGCGGCTGGCGGTATTCCAGTCGCGCGAATGCCAGAAGAACGCGTAGCTGCACCACAAAATGACAAAGACCCACACCGCCGGGGCATAGAGCCTCCGCCAGGCAGCCAGGAGTGGCGCTTTCAGCCGGTCCCAGATCGCCGAAACGCCCACTGCGGCCAGGAGCGCATTCGGCCCCTGAATCGGTAGCAGATAACGGTCCCAGGCCATCGGCAGATAGGCCGCCACAACCGTCCAGGCCACTGCGGCCCAGATCAATATGGCAACGGCTGTCGGAGGCCGGCCTTCTCGAAGTTGACTCCGACCGAGTCGGATCGCGTGGAACAGGCCGAACAGGACCACGGGCCACCAGAGGACAGCACCCCAGTCTTGCTGTCCCTCGTACCGGACTTTCGAGTTCGATTCGCTTGGCCCGAACGGACCGAAGCGGCCGAATCCCTGTACGGCAAAAACCTTGAGCTTCTCTTTCGTCGTCTCGAGTGCGTTATGGGAGAATTTCTTTTTCTGGCCCGACGAGGTATCGAGGCGAAACTCGACCATGTGACGGAACCGCTGCCAGAGGTTTTCGCTCGGCTTCACGAGACACCAGCGGTTGAGGGTCCCCTTGGGCCTGGCCGTCATCGCAGGATTCAGGGCGATGAAGACCACGACGGCCACGCCCGCAATCACAATGGCGGCTCCGGCCAGGGCCACCTTCCTCATCAGTGAGAGACGAGGAGCGATCAGCGCGAGTGCTCCCCAGCAGCCGATGACCATCAGCCCGAGCAGTCCGTTGAACTTGCAGAGGATCGACAGGCCGGCGGCGAGCCCGGCCAGGGCCACGAGCAGGAGACTCACCATCCGGGAACGCCCCGACCAGATCCGACGCATCGCGGATAGGCACAGGCCCAGCGCCAGGATGAGAAACGCTTCGTAGGGGACCTCGGACATCGCGCGGTGCGCGTGCAGGCGCATAAAGGGGATTGAACATGAGCAATACGGCGGCGATCGTGCCGACGCGCCGATCCTTGACCAGAACGCCCAGACTGAAGAGGGCGACGCAGCCCAGGGCCCCTAGTAAGGGGATCGGGATGCGCGCGGCGATGAGAGTCTCGCGATCGCCGAATCGATAACTGGTGTTCGCGTACCACTTCTCCGCTTCCAACGGGCCGGGCATGGCGCAGGTGGGCCGCCCGCAAGCTGGCCCCAAGCAGGTATTTCGGCACGGGCTGGAGGTCGAAGGCGAAGGCGTCGAGCCAGTCGGGATGGTTGAACTGCCCGCTGAAGAACCAGTCGGCATAGTAGCTCTGTGTGATATAGGCGTATTCGTCGACGAACGAGTCTGCGGACAGGCTCATCGCGTAGAGCGCCAGCGCCAGACACCCGAGAACCGCGGCCCGACGAATCAGGGACGCTAAGGGCTGCGGTGAGTTTGTCGAGGGTGCACGGTGCTCGGGTGGCGTAAACCCCATGTGCGAGAGAAGCCTTGAGTGATTTAGCGACTGCGCTGCAAAGACTTAAAGTCTCATTCTAGAAATCTCTCGGTTTCTTTGGCAACGGTGCGATCATCGGCTAAGTTTCATCGACGACCTGTAGCGATGGGTTGTCCTTGAGGTCCCATACCCCTGCGTCGATTGGGCGAATTGATCGATCGTGCGAGCCGGCCGCAGGTCTCCGGGAGATCGGCGGCGAGGTGAGCGAACGGCGGGCTCAGCCATCGGATCACCCTCTCGCCGCTCCTGGGAACGATCACCGAACGTTGAGCTAGCACCCTGAAGAACCCGATGTGCATCTTTCCCGTCGGTCGGTCCCGTGGCTTGAAGACTCGACTTCGCTCGACTCGATTCGCGTCGCGAGCGATGGCCGTCGATGATGTGCGCGGCGGTGTCCGAGAACAGGAGAATCGTATGACGTCTCATCTGGACTGGTTGAAGATCGGTCGGGCGACTCGCGGCACGCCACGACGGTTGCGAACCCGTCGAGGCCGACTATTCGCGATGGCCCTCATCGGCAGCATGGCACTGCTCCAGTCGGGCTGCCAGTCCGGCCCGCTGAGCAATTGCCGGGTGTTCGGCCCTTGCAGCTTCCTCGGTCGTGCGACGAACCGGGTCCTCCACCGAGGTCAGGGCTGCTGCGGTTCCCCGGCCGTCTCCGATGGCGTGGTCGAATACGGGGAGCCGGGCGGCTGTCGTCGTCCCGGGTCCAACCATCCCGTCGTACTCGGGAGCGCCGATCGGGACCTCACCCTCGAACGTGCCGCCTCCGGCTCTCGATAATCCATCGAACCTCGAGGCGATACCTAAAGGCCAGGTCGGTCTCCGCTCCCTGGCGGAAATGGTGCGAGTTCAAGTCCCAGCACGGGTTCGGGAGCCAGGAACACGAGTTACTATGCTCGGCGTGACAGCGCGCAAATGTCGATGCGATCTCGTCGGAGCCCGCGAAGCACGCCGGACTCGATGCCTGAGCCGACCCCGCGGTCGGCCCAGGCTTCATCCGATTCCGCAGCGAATCAGCCGGCCGTCTCCGACAATGACGACGTGCTGGATCATCTGCCTCCGCTGGACTTGCCACGCGAAGTGACGAAGTCCGCAGCCTCGCCGCCCACTCCGCCCGCGGCCCCGACCGAAGCGAAAGCCTCGGGAGCAGCCCCGGATGACCATACAACGCGGCGGGATCCCGGTGGAGCGGAAGCCCATCTCCCACTCGCTGTCGCGTCCGATCCGGTGCCGGAGACCGCCTCGGCGGCCGGCATCGGCATCGCGCGGTTTTCGTCCGTCAACCTCAATCTCGCAGGCGGAAGCCTCCCCTCGGCGGCCGGCTTGACCTGGCTCGCCGAGAAGGGCTATCGCACGCTCGTGGACCTCCGAAATGCACCCGAGGTCTCTCCCAGCTTCATCGCCAGCGTCGCCAATCGGGGGCTTCGGTACGTTGCACTCCCCACGACTCTCGAGACAATCGATGCCGCGCATGTCGCACGATTCCTATTCGAGATCGAGTCCGCGGAAGCGAGGCCGCTCTTCTTCTTCGATTCCGACGGATCCCGCCCCGGGGCGCTCTGGTACATCCGCCGGCTGATGGTCGACAAGGTGGACCCACAGATCGCACGCCGCGAAGCCGAGGAGCTCGGCCTGGTGGACAAGACGGCCTGGCTCGCCACAACCCGCTACGTGGACAAACGCCACGCCGAGCTGACAAATCCCGGCGCGGATCGCTCCGGCCCGGCCCGTCCTGCGACGAGCACGACGACCGGGGTTCAAGCCGACGATCACGCGGCTTCCACCGCGGGCGATCGTTCCGAGCAGGCTCCGGCGACAACCGAGGCAATCGCGAACAACACGCCCACCCCGGTGACCGGTCCATCCCATTCGACGGACACGGGCGTGCCGGCCCCTCACTCGCTCGGCGATGCGCGGGAACCCTCGGACACCGACTTGCTCCCGATCCGGGAGATGGTTGCCTGGCGACCGCTGGCAGCGATGCTGCTCACGGGCTTGAGCGTCCCTCTGGCCTACTGGACGAGTACGCGCCGTGCCGGCGATCCTCTCCAAGGCTCGGGCCAGTCTGCCGGCACCGGGGCTTCGACCACGATCGCTTCCCCACGAGTCGGGTGATTGAAGGTCAATTCTCGTGCATGCAGCGCAATCCTGGCACGACCATCCACCGCCAGGATCCGAGTGGTTGCTCCGTATTTCGCATCGCCCACGATCGGCAAACCCCGCTCGCGCCAACTGCACCCGGAGCTGATGGCTTCGTCCCGTCTGCGGTCGCAATTCGAGTTTCGTCGCATCCGCCCAGCGTTCCAGCACCCGAAACCTGACGCCTGCCTCCTTCCCCACCAGGTCGCCCTCCTCGACGATTCGAGAGCGGTTAAGCCGCCGGTCCTTCTCGAGTCGATCTTTCCACTCCCCTTCGCTCTCCGAAGGCCCTCCCTCGACGATCGCCCAGTAGACCTTCGAGATCGTCCCCGAGCGGAACTGTGCCGAGAGCCGCCCAGCGGCCTTGCTGGTCCTGGCGATCAAGACCACGCCGGACGTCGGCCGATCGAGCCGGTGGAGGAGCCCGACGTACACGTTCCCCGGCTTCCCGTACCGCTCCTTGAGATACCGCGTCACGAGGTCGACCAGGCTCTCCGAGCCAGTCTCGTCCCGTTGCGACGGCAATCCCGCGGGCTTGTTGAGCGCCAAACAATGATTATCTTCGAACAGCGGGTCCAGATTCATCGATTCGAACGCCTCACGAATGAGTGGCGCACACCACGGCGTAGGCTGGAGCCGGTACGATCCGAACGTCCCTCGTTCCCGATCCGAGCACCTGGTAACAGGTGAAGAACAGGTGGACCGTTCGTACACTAGATGCGAAATCGAAAATATATACTAATAAACTATTGAAATATTAACATGTATGGAAATTATTTATGGCACGCGGTATGCAGCCCGCTCGGGAGTCTCTTGAGGTTCCGCGGCATCCGTGAGTCGCTTTACCAGGATGGTCGCGTACGATCCTTTCGATAACGCGAACGACAGTCGTAGCGCCCGACGGCCGAGATGGAGAGCGTCCTCGATCGCCGTGAATTCCAGCCCTTCGGGGAAAAAGAGACAAAGGCGCGCACCCTTCGAGAAGAAGACGTCTTTGAGGTGCTTGATCCGAAGGTCGGACCAGGCCAGGCCGAATCCCTGAAGCAAGTTGACAATGATCTCGCCGAGCCGACCTTCGGGAAGAGGCGATCGCGCGGACGGAAGGGGGAGCATCATCCGGCTCAGTAGCCCGACTTGCTCCGGATCCATCTGTCGAGGGAACGGAAAGGTCCCGACCTTGAGGACGACCGGAACGAGCTGCTCGGCTCCGGCGCTCGATTCGAGCCAACGCGCCAGCACCAGGTTCCACAAGTGGCTCTGGAATGCGGAGAAGTAGAGCGTTCGCAGCTCGCGACGCAGCCGAGCGAAGGCGCCACGGAAGTCCGTGGGATGGTCGACCAGGTAGGTCACGATGCTCCGGGCCGACGAACGCGGCAACAACGCCTTCGCCTCCGTCCAATTCCCCCAGTGACTGCGAAGTAGGGCTTTCTCCGATTTCACTGCGGCCCGATCGTAGGGGTTCGGCTCGGCGAGTGCGAGCCTCAGGGCTCGTTCGTGCTGGCCCAGTAACCAGGCGTGCGCCACGAAGTCGCCCGAGTAGCCCACGGACCCGAATCGCTGATCGTCGAAATAATTCGGAAGTCCCACTCTCGGGATCGTCTCGATTTCCGCAAGGGCCCGTGCGATCTCGCCTTCGGTCATTCCTCGGAGTACCAGCTCGAATCGATTTCCGCCCAGGTCCCTTGATGTGTATGCATGATCCAAACGCCCGATCGGCTCGAGATCGAATTTCGTCGTATTGATGGACCGCCTGGGCCCATCGGCGATGGTGAGATACTGAACTGTCCTCGCGTGCCGATCCTTCAAGCCGGCGTAGCTGACCCGTCGGCTCGCGAGATTCCACCGCCGGCAAATCGCCTCGACCGCCTCGATCGTGCCCAGGTCTTGCTTGGTGAGGCGATAGAACGTGTATCGGCCTGCCCCGTCCGCACGGACCAGTGACACTTCCTCGACTCGAAAGTCCTCAGGCAAGCACTTCAGCTTCATTTCAGAACCGGGCCGGATGACCGATGAGACGTACCCCAACCCAGATCGGTGACCGCTTCCCTACGAGCCGAACACCGATCTCCTTCATCTATGGTAACACGGTCGCGATCGAGGCAGCCAGGCTCGGGACCGTCGTGACACTAACCTGGAGGCCATCGACCAGGAGAACGAGACGAGTCGATTGCAGGCGTTCAACGGTCCCGGGCACCAGGCTCGGAATCCGGCCGGGCCCGGTTCGGAAGCATGGCCCGAACCTCCCGTGCCGTAAACGATTACGACTACCGTCCGGTCGGTACAGGCTCGCGCGACGACGGGATTCGGGTGACCCTCGAGAAAAAGTTCTCACTTTTTTCCGAATAACGTGGAAATGGAAGTTCGCGCTGTGTAAAAGTTACGGACTTCACATGCGACGCGTTGACCGGCCGAATTCCGAACCAGCCCGCGCCCTATGGACGCCCCTCAAAAAAAGTGGACACTCAGCGATCCACGTCGATTGTGATGTCCGATAGCCTGTGGCGTCTGTGTACCGAGTCGGTGCTGAAATGCTGCCTGAACCAGGCCCTTGGTCTTTCGGGCTCTTCTGATTCCCCTAACAACTAATCAGTCCGATGCGGCGGCAACGTGAGACGAACACGCCAGCCTGAATGAACCCGAAGCGTCCGATCGACCGGGATCTTCCGATTGAGTCAACGGATCCACGCACGGCGAATTCCCGCCTCGATGATATCTCACTCACAAGGTTGATCATGGCGACAACGACGACTGCGCCGGCAGCGCCTGAGCGAATTGCCTGGATCCCCCTCGTCTGGATCGGGGGCTTGCACCTCGGTGCGCTCCTGGCATTGATCCCGGGCTATTTCTCCTGGTCGGGTCTGGCCCTTTGTCTCATCTTGCACTGGCTGACAGGCGGCATCGGGATCTGCCTGACGTATCACCGTCTCTTGACCCATCGAAGTTTTGCGCTGCGGCCGGCATGGCTCGAGTATCTCCTGACCATCGTGGGGACCTGCGCGTCCGAAGGAGGCCCCATTGGTTGGGTGGCCGACCACCGGCGTCACCACGCGTATTCCGACGAGGAAGACGATACGCATACCCCGAACGAGGGCTTCCTCTGGGCCCATATGGGCTGGTGGATGAAGGTGGGGCAGGACTCGGAGCATACTGTCGAGTATTACCAGAAGTGGGCGCCGGACCTCTATCGCGATCCGGTCCATGGTTGGCTAGAGCGTTACCATATCGTCTTCCCACTGCTGCTTATGGCCGGCTTGTACGCCTTGGGCGGGATGAGCTGGCTGGTCTGGGGCGGTCTCCTCCGGTCGGTCTTCGTGCTGCATTCGACCTGGCTGGTGAACTCGGCAAGCCATGTTTGGGGATATCGCTCGCATCCCACCCGCGACCGCTCGACGAACCTCTGGTGGGTCGCGTTCCTGACCTATGGTGAAGGCTGGCACAACAATCACCACGCCTATCAGACGTCCGCGCGACATGGTCTGAGATGGTGGGAGATTGATATGACCTATATTGCGATCTGGATGATGAAGGTCTGTCGGATCGCCTACAACATCCGGCTGCCCAAGATCCGGTCCGCCGAGGTACCCACCATGGCTTCGGCCGGTTCATCGAGCTGATCGGGAGAGACCGGTGTCGGACGCGCGGGGCCCCAAGTCTTGCCTTCCCGCCGGGGAACGGCGAAGATGGGGCCGACTCGACACAGCGGCCCTAGCTCAACGGCAGAGCAGGGGACTCATCACGACAAGGGTGGCAGCGGAGGGTAACCTTCGATTGCGAACCGGGTGAATTGCGGGGAACCTAAACTTCGATTGATCCCGAAAGGCTCGGGCCAATCCTCCGGAATGGGGATTGTCCGGTGTCCTCCACGGAACCATCGGGGCAGGGCAATCCGCAGCCAAGCCTGGCTGGGCCTGGGTGGCCAGGACGGTTCAGAGACTAGCGGGGTGAGTCCCAACAATAACCCCCGCCGACGAGCGCCCGGCCTCCCGACAAATCGCTTCGACTTCCGGGCGTCAGCGACGACTCGAAGGTTGGGGAGATTGCCGCGGAGGATGAGATAGTCCAAGCCTCGTGGAAACGCGAGGGCACTTGAATCCCTTGGTTGCAGGTTCGAATCCTGCGGGCCGCATGGCCATAAGTCACGCCGAAGGCTCGATTTGGGCTTACCCGCCTCTCGGGGTGGTGCGGCACTGAGACCCTCGAAATCCGGGAAACTACCGGGAGGAACTTCGGATGCACGCACGCCGTCAGGCGCGATCGCCGCGCACCCTGTCCGATCGCCTCCACAAGCCGTCCGGCAACGCGGTCGTCACCCTCGACGGACGCGACGTCTACCTGGGACGTCATGGCACCCTGGAGGGCCGGGCCGAATACGACCGGGCCATCTCCGGATGGCTGGCCAACGGTCGCCGGCTCCCCGGCGGAGCCTCCGACGTAACATCAACGAACTCGTGGAGCGGTACATCGCCCACGTAGACGGTCAGTACCAGTCCGACGAGCCCGAGAAGATCCGCCAGGCGATCCGGCCGGTCCAGCAGCAGTATGGCACACTCCCGGCCCGGGAATCCGGACCGCTCAAGCTCACGACGATCCGCCAGGGGTTCATCGACCGCCATTTCGTCCGCTCCCAGGTCAACAAACGGGTCCGGCGGATCATCCGGCTGTTCGGTTGGGCCGCCGCCGAAGAACTGCTGCCGGTCGAAATCCACTCTCTCAAAACCATCGAAGGACTCCGCAAGGGACGCGCCGACGTCCGAGAGGCCCGGGCGGTCAAGCCAGTCGCTGACGCCTCGGTCGACGCCATCCTCCCCCATCGACGCCCTTTTAATGCCGCCGGAACAACGAGCCGAACTCACGGCCTGGAAGAAGGCGCACCGCTGGCACCCGTACCGGCTCAGACACGGCGCCGGGACCCCGATCCGGCGGGAATTCGGCCTCGACGCTGCGCGGGTCGTGCTCGGGCAATCCACCCCGGTCGTGACCGAGATCCATGCCGAGCTCGACCGGAAGAAGGCGATCCAGATCATGGAGAAGATCGGGTGATATCACGCCTCCACCGGCTCCGCCTTGCCTCGTTTACGAGGAGTCTTGCTCGGCTCGGGGCGAACATTCAACTCGATCGTTTGCCTGTCGGGTTCGCCCTCGATGATCTCAAACGAAATAAGAGGTTCCCCGCTCTCTGGATCACATGGCAGTTTCTTGGCGGAGTCCTCAAGGATCCTCACCATATTGAAGAACGCCTCACTGAAGAACCCGGCGATCCCTTGGGCGATCTTCCGGTCGTCCCTCGCAAGATCGGTGAGTCGATCCAATTGATGCTTGATCTGGAGCGCGAGCGACTTCACGCGTTCGACCGCCGTGGTTTCTCGCGGCTCCACCACGACGCCAACTCGGAATCCGACGGCACTCGCATATCTCGCTAGGTCCCCCAGCGTGAGAGTCGAGTCCTCGGAAGATTCGAGCTTTGAGATGCGACTTTGGGTGCACCCCATCTTCTCGGCGACGTCTGCCTGGGATAGGCCGTGGGCGGCCCTCAACACCATCAAATCCTTCACGATCCGGTGGCGGTGAAGCCGCCGGTCGAACTCGTCTGCAAAAGCTTTGTCAGTTGTCTCCCGAACCATCTGAGAGACGCTCTTGTATCTGCCTTTCACCTTCATCGGAATCCCTTTCGAGTTCGGAGAGTCTTGCCACGAAGTCCTTGCAAATCTTGATGTCATTACGTTGAGACTTCTTATCTCCCAGGGTGATCAGATACAGAGTGTTCCGCGTGATATCCGGATCGGTATAAAGCCGTGTCGCCGCTAGCGCGGGGCCTCCGCCCTTCTCGGTGACTGCCACGACGTCGAAGGGTTCCGCGTGGATGAACCCGAAGACGGCCTGTTTCGGTTTGACGCCGCTGCTCAACGTCTTAAGATAGGTGTCGAGGTTGCCCAAAACGGCCTGCAATTCGCGAGGATGCTTCTTCGCAAACTGCTTTTTCCGTTACTCAGTAGTTTCCACGAAAAACTGTACAATCGCGGCCCCGGGCGCACCAGCCCCGTCGCCGCGGCGGCCCGACCTCGCCACCGAGCGTTTCTGACGCGCACAGCCCGTGGGAGCACGCGCGATGCCCGCTTTTGACCCGATCAGACCCCGCTCATGCCGCATCCCCCTCGGTTTTTCCTTCACTTCCCACCCACTCCCAGAGAAGTCGCTGGATTTCGGCCCGATGTCGCCGCATCAGCCGCTCCGCGTCCAGCACGCTCGGGCGGTCCTTGTCCGGATTCCACGGCGGTCGGAACCACCAGTCCACCTCCCCGGCCGCCTCCAGGCGGAACTGCAACAGCCGCAGCAGGCTCATCGTCACCCACTGCGCCTGGCTGGTGCGCTCGATCGGGTTCTGGGTCCACGCCCGACATTCCTCCCACCCCAGCCGCTGCTTCAGGTCGCGGAAGGCGTCTTCTTGACGGAACCGCGCCGCGAACAACTCCACCATCTGCAACCCGGTCAGTTCCACCGCCGAGGTCACCAGGGTGAACCGCTTCTTGTAGCCCTCGACACAGGCGACGATCGCCTTGACCGGCACCTCGTGTCCCAGCACGTGCCACAGGCACACCACCTCCTTCCAGCGGATCGTCCGCCGCCGGCCGTAGACGAAGGCGGTCCCGACCTGCCATTTCGCCTTCCACAGGCCGCCGCGACGGGGCGGCTCCAGTCGCGGGCCCCAGACCGGCTTGGGCCCCCGCTTCCCCACGGGGCGCTCGGCCGGGGGCAAGGCGAAGAGTCGGGCATCGCGGCGCAAGCGGGTGAGGAACTCGATCCGGGGCGAGCCGTCCTCCGGCCGGACCAGCGGTCGCACGACGTTCCTCAGGGCATAGCCGCCGTCGAAGACGCCCAGGTGCTTGCCCGGGATGATCCGCGCCTGCTCGCGGAGCAACGCCACGGCCAGCTCGCACTTGGTCCGGAACGCCAGGGAGTCGGCCAGGCCGGCCGGCATCTGCGACTTGCGGAAGTAGAGCCGGCCGGAGATCGACAGGAACCAGCCGGGCTTCTCCGGCTCCGACAGCACCGCGCCGAGGACGACCCAGTTGTGGGCTCGGACGGTGGTGGCCCGGTTGGGGCAGCGGGCGGTGTACTCATGGAAGGTGCAGGTGCCCCAGACGAATTCACTACTACGATGGACCTTGGTGTCGTTGACGGCCGAGACGTGATAGCCATACCAGATGCGGCCGGGGGCCTTCTCGATCAGTCGGGTCAAGGCGGCCGTGACCCGATCGGCGTGCCAGGCCCCGTACTCGGCGAAGGATTCCAGGGCCTTCCAGGCCGCGGGCTGTTCCAGGGCCAGGACCGATTGAGTGATGGTGTGTTCCTCAACGTTCAGCGCCATGGCGGTGATCCACTCGGCGAACCGGTGGTGGCCGGGGCGGGTGAAGGCCCAAGCGAAGGCGTTGAGCAGGGATTGCCAGATCGTCCAGGTGAGCTTAGCCTCGTTCATGGTGCGTCTCCTGTGTCGGGGCCAAATGGGTTCGGGACCACCTGGCAGGTTCCGACCAGGAGACGCCGCTTTCAATGCGGTACGTCTGGCCAGTTATTTGTGGAGTTTTTCCTGGAAACTACTGGTTACTCGTATTCGTCGGTGATTTGGATCTCCCACATAGCGAGACACCGGAAGATGAGGTTTGATGAGAGCTCGCTATACCACGGGTCTATTCCGCGGTGGAATAAATGTCCAGCCGTCTTGGTGAAAACTTTGCAGATTTTGCAGGTTAGGCAGTCCCGAGTGGAATAGTCTACAGCAACGCGAGCCGATTCTTCTCGCACGATTGCCCTCGGTCGGACCAGATACTCCACCGCCGTATCCCATCCACGCGCCTGACTGGGTCCGGCCTGGCACCTCGACCCGCCGCCCCTAGTCCTCCCGTGACAGTCGCCTCCTCAGTACTGCCGCGAGCACCGCAGCTCCCACCGAGAGCCCAATCAGCTCGACCCCCAGGGTCCCGAGATCCGCCCGGCCCCGCCCCTCGTCACCCCGGCGACTCGTGAGCCATGCCCCGTAGATCAGAACGCACCCCAGGCCGAACAGGATCAGCAAGAGCGTCCCGAAGCACACCTTCACCCTCGACCACGTGACCACGCGTGATGCTCTCATGTCCTTTCGAGACTTTCGACTCCACCCGGCTTTGCACTTTTCTAGGTCCCGACACTTTTTTCCGAGGGGGTTGCACTTTTGTTCACTTCGGCTCCGGCGGGTCGGGCTCGACCGGCAGCCAAGGTCGATACGATGCCAGTTCGTATTTCCGCTTCAGCGTCTCATGGTAAGTGATGAGCCGACGCTCTCGATCGATGAGCTCTTCAATTGACCACCGGCCGCTATAGCCAATCCGGCCGGCCTCGTAGTCCTCGACAACCCACCTGATCTTATTCTCTTGTATGCCGTGATAGTTGGCTTGAATCGCGTAAGAGCGCGACCTGACGCCGAGAATCCACAGCGCGAAACCGATCGCCACGACCGCCACCACGACCATCCACCGCCGGGTCGTCATCCGAGGTATCCGCGGCATGGGGTTCACTCCGACGTCTCCGGATCGACGCTCAACCACGGCCGGGCCGCCGCCCGCTCGTACTGACGGGCCAGCTTCTCGTGATGGTCGGCAAGCTTCGGGGCCTCCGAAGCGCCGGTCTTGGAATGCAGGTGATGGGCCAATCGCTCGTGGAACGCGGCGAGCCGCATGTCGTGGGCCGCTCGTCGCAACATCACGAACGCCCCGAGTAGCAAGGAGGCGAACAGCACCACGATCATCAAGCTTCGAGTCGTCATCCTGATCCGTGAGAGAATCGGTCGCATGGCTCAGGTCCCTCTCGTTCGCACCCCACCAGCCTTTACAGCTCACCCGTCGCCCCTCACTACGGCTCCGGCGGGTCGGGTCCGACCAGGAGCCAGGGATAGCGGGCGGCTTGCTCGTACTTGCGGACCAGCGACGCGTGGTGGTCAGCACGATCAGTCATCAGGTCGTAATCGCGTTGCAGGTCCATGATCGCCTCGTTTGACATTCCCGACGCGGAGGCGAATCGCGATTTCAACGCCTTTCCTCTTGCCGTGGAGGAGGCCACTTCCTTCTGATGCGACTGGACCAGAGATAGGAAGTAGTCGCGTCGCTGTTTGAGCCAGACTCCGCCGCCGATCATCAGCCCGATCATCAGCCCGATCACCGCCACCACGATTATCCACCGCCGGGTCGTCATTTGGGGGAGTCGCATGGTCCGGATCCAGTTAGAGGTTGAACGTCGCCTTGGCGGACGCGATCGCGATGATGACGGTCAGGATGATGACACACACCTTGATTGCCCGAAGTTCCTTCAGAATCTTGTCGGCCTGGGGTTCGGTCATAAATCGATTCCTTGGGCCTGAGATACTCGCCAGACGCCCTCCGACCCGGGACTCGGCCTGGAAAACGTAGGGGGTGCGCGTATGGGCCTAAGAAAGGGCAGTCACGACCAGGCTTCTTTGGGCCATCTCTTCTCCTTGCCATCGCGATAGGCGTTATAGCGCCTGCGAAGCCAGATTCGGATGCTGATCACCCGGCCGGGAATGCGGCGGCGGAATCGTGCCGTCCGCGATCCATTCGTCGATGGTGCTGATGTGGCACTGGAGATGGTGCGCCAGCTCGACCTCCCCGATGAAGTCAGACTCCTTCTCTTTGATCGCCCTGAGCCGTGGCGCCTTCCGCTTCGACTCGCAATCGTCAGCCATGGGCACCTCGGTGATTCTCGATCGCGTCGAGCCGAGTCACTTCCCACCCGCCTTTCGCTTCTGGGTCGAGCTCGACTCATCGCCAAGCACGGGCATGGTCAGACCCACCGCCTTCCATAACGACTCCCGGCAAACTTCCCGGACCCGACCGCTCGCTCAGCTCCTGCTGCTCCATCAGCGCCTCGACCAACCCCTCGATCTGGGTCCAGACTCGCGGACGGCGAACCGTATTCATAGGTCGTCGAGGGATGCGTGCAGGCACGTCTGTTTCGAACGGGATTACGAGGATAGGACCAACAAGGAACGCGTCCACTGGGACCAGGAGCGAGCCGAGCACATCGGGTGGATTCATCTCGCTTTGACCGACCCGACGAAGGTTCGCTGGAATCATCAAAACCTAAGAAACCAGGCGTATTTATTGGGGTTCCCGTCGAATATTCCTTCCAGGCCAATCAAGCGCTATTATGTTGCAGTGGAACCGAAAAGCCCGAAAAAGGTCGTGTTCCTCACTGCATATCTAATCTCTCAGAGGTACTGGGATGACGCACGAAATACCCAACGCGGGAAATGCGGACTGCTCTATCGTCTCCATATCTCGAGATGCTAAGAGAAAAGGCAGGGGAGGTTTCCCCTGCCTTTTCGTGTGACCGTGGCAACTCATCGGGCGGCAATTTCAGTCCTGGGTGTGTATCGTCTCTTCCCCTCTGTAGGACTGATTCCGGCTCCGAGGCTGACCGTGATGGTCCCCAGACTGCCCAATTGCCTTGTTGCTATACTCCGCGCGGGGTGAAGAGCGACGTCGTTCGCGGGAGGGCGAGCCTCCGTGCGAGCCGCATGGGCCAAGGGAGGCTCGGACGGAGCCTCGCCCTCCCAAATGGCTCGATTCTGACCGCGCGAGGGATAACTGGTCTGACAACAAGGTCTCCACGGGTGGGCTTGAAGCCGCCAAGTGGGGACGAGACGGCAACCTAAACAAGGATTATACGATCGGTAGCAACGATTGCAACGGAAAACTCGCGACAGTCACCCTTCGATGTGGGACAGTCGTCATCCATCCGTGGGAGCTAGTCGTCATCTCGGAGTGAACAAACCGCCGAAAAGCCGGGCGGGCAACCACCACCCACAGAACCTGCCAAAGGCTGCGGGCTTTCGTCAGGCGTGAAACGGCTCCAGAAGTCACTTTGTCGCCGCCGGCCTCGACTTGAGGAAGAGTTTCGCCGGATCCGGCGTACGACTTCCCGCCGATCGAGGCATGCCCTATTTGTCCCGCGGGGACGGGAGCGGGTCGCCAGGATCGGTCTTGAGGAGCGGCGCCTGCTCGTGGAATAGCCCCGGCTCGCGATGAACCTCCGGCTCGCGAATCGCCGCCTCTTTGTAGTGGGCAATCACCTTGTCGAACGAGAGATCGGATCTGGCCACATCGAATTCCGCCGTGAATTCTTTCGGGATTTCCACCAATTGCTCGGGGATGAAATAACGAACGATGCGCGCGTGACCTGGCTCGATGACGAGCCGCTCGGTGAGATAATCCTCGTGCCTGGGCCTTGCGATCCTCGGCGTCAGGCGGATCGAGTGAATCTGGCTGGCCACGACGCAGCCCGACTTCGGTCCCGAGTTGACGAAGAGGGCGTGGAAGAACGTGGTCGGGTACTCCCGGTTGCGGCCGGTATTGGGATCGCGGATCACCCCCGTCCCGGGGAATGCGTCGAGGACTTTGGCGCGGATCACCGCATCCTTGGGCTGTAATGCGCTCACGATGACCGGAACGGCGACCGCCAGGACCGAGACGAGGGCGACCAGGAGCGACAACGCGGTGTTGCTGAACGAAAGGTAGCGCCACCAGGTAAACCAGGACTCGCAGTGGACGCACTTCTTTGCCCCTTTCTTGATGGGCTCGGCGCAGATGGGGCAGGGGATGACGGACGGAGGCGATTCTGACGACATGACGTTCACACCCGAAAAAGAAAAGTGGGCGACCGGAAAGGGGTGCGGTCCTAAGAGATTCAAAGATCCCGCCTTCAAGCATAGCGATCTCATCCGAGCCCAGCAAAAGCGCCGTCCCGTCAAACTCCAAACTCATCAGACTGGCTGCCGTCATCCGGTCGCTTATAACCCCCGGCATTGGCGCCACGAGCCGGACCGGCCGGGATCCTATCGGCCCGGTCGCGGGGAGGGGCGCCACGAGCCGGCTGGCGGCTTCGCTCGGCCGGGTGCGCTTCGGCCAGCGTCAACGCCTCGGCGACAGCCTCAGCCAGGTCCGGCAGCTCGCGGAGCCGGACGGCGATGCCTCGCTTTGGGTCCGGCCACCAGCCACCCTGCTGATCCCGGATCCACAGCCGGATGGACAGGAACGGCTTGCTCTCGAAGGTGGACCAGAGAATCCGCAACTCCTCGTCCGGACCGCGCTGGATACACGCCAGGCGCTGGCCGTTCTCCGCCGGAGGCGCGCCCTGGCGGCGATCAGGAAGGCGGCCTCGCAGTGAGGCGGCTCGCTGGCGAAGGTCGGTGGTCATCGAGTGCTCGTCTCCATCTTGGTCTTGACCAGGCCGAACGCCTGTCGCTCGGAATCGGGGAATCGGACGCCCTCATACTCGAATCGGTTGCTCAGTTCGCCCCGCGTTGGCGCCACGCAGTCGGCCACCCGGCCGGCTCAAGTGGCGCGGTGGCCAAGTGGCTGCAAGGGGACTTTTTTCCACGGGTTTTCGAGGGTTTTCAACTGGTCTTGCGGGCATGGGGGGCCTCGCTATAATCTAATGGCGTCCAAGGAGTTAGTGGCCAGGGTCTCATTGACTCATACGTGGACTTGAATCCCTTGGTCGCAGATTCGAATCCTGCGGGCCGCATGGATCGGATCGCCGTTCTGGACACTGCTGCCGATCGTGGCCTCTCTCAGGGCCTTCCTGATGGCCCAAGCCGATCACGACACGTCAAAGGCAAGACCCGAGGTTGTGGAAGCTCCGGCCACGAGGCCCCGACGACCCTTCCTGTTCCCTCGCCTCGGGAAGGCCGTGGCGCCAATCTCCGTCGTCACCCTCTGCCTGCTCCATAGCCTCGCAATCTGGTGGGGCCTGGGTGGGCGGAGCCGGCTTGACCAACGGCTGGCCGCTCTGGCGCGACGACCACCCGCTGTACTTCCACAGCGCCCTGGTGACTCGTGCCTTCTTGAGGGACTCCTACACGACCGCCGGCTATGACCCCAGCTTCATGTCGGGCTATGCGAAGAGCGTCGTATTCCCCGCCTCCTCGACCCTCCCCGAGCTGGTCATCGCGTGGTTCGGGGGCAGTCATCCCGAATTCGCCTACAAGGTGTATGTGTTCCTCTCGGCAGCGGCAGTCCCCTGGCTGATCGCGCTCACCTGCTTCTTCTGGCGCATCCGGGGCTGGTCGGCGGTCATCGCCGTGTCACTCGTCCTGCTGTATGTCTGGACAGACTTCCCGATCAATTATGTGACCTTCGGAATGCTCCCCTACTTCCTGGGAATCCCCGTCGGGCTGGTCGCGACGGCGATCTTCACGCGTTATTTGATGCTTGGGGGACTGGTCAACTGGCTGCTCGCGGCCAGTCTGATGAGCCTGGCCGTCCTCGTCCACTTGACGACGGCCATGGTCGTCGCGCCCGCAGCTCTGCTTGCCTATCTGGTCGGATGGATGGAAACCGACGCGATGGTGCCCGATGCCCGGTTGGAGTCGGCTTTCACGTTTTCCGACGCAGAACCTCGGTCGGACCGGCGCTGGACATGGACGCGTCATCTGGGCGTCTGGCTGATTCCCCTGTTCGTGCTGGCCACTAATGCTTTCTGGTGGCTCCCGGGAGTCGGGTTGTCGTCCACGAAAGGACCGAGCGATTTCGCTTTCTACCATACGGAAGGCGTGATCACCCGGTTGACGCAGATCATCGGAGGCAGCGAGGCACCGATCCAGACCCTTCTGCTGGCCGCGGGTCTGCCTGGGCTGGCCTGGATGATTCGTCGGCACCGGTCGGGTGGTGTTGCACTGCTGGGATTCTGCGGAGCGGGTCTGTTCTGGGGCTACCTGGCCGGCGGCCTCCGCACCCTCGACTTCTTGCAACCAGGCCGACATACCTACGCTCTCTATACGGGGCTGACCCTCGCCGGTGCCGCGGGACTCGAGGAACTGGTGCGGCGACTTCGCGCGGCCCCTCCCGGGACGGATCGCTTCCATCTATGGGTGATGTTCGGGGCGACTTTGATCGCAATTCGGATGATCGGTGGTCCCCTGGTCGCATCGATCCGCTCGATGGGATCGGCCGGTGAGCCGTTTCTCTCGAGCCGGCCGTCCCCGCGATTGCACTGGGTCATCCAGCAGGTGCGCCGTCATGTCAAGCCCGGCGAACGCCTGCTCTACGAGGAAGGGGGAAAGGACCTGCCCGGCATCCTCGACCCGTATCGTCGTGGGCGGTTCAGCGGTCTGCTTCCTCAGCGTACGAAAGTCGAAGTGCTTGGTGGTCCCTACTTGCACGCCTCACTGACGACGAACTTCACACAGTTTGGCGAGGGCAGGCTCTTTGGGCGAGCGGGCTGGTATCGAATCTTGCTGGAAGACCTGTCGAAGCTGGATTTGTCCCTTGCCGAGGAAGTGTTGGGAAGGAGGGACCGTTTCTGGCTGGAACAGCTCCAAAAAAACGGCCCCGACCTGGCTCCAACGGTACTCGCCCGCTGGGAAGGTCTGGAAGTGTTCCTGGACAAGGTGCGGAAACTCGACCCCAAGCTGGCGGAAAGGATTTTTGGCCGGACAGGGTGGGACCGGGAATTCTTCGTTCGATATGCCCGACTCTATCGCCCATCGGCCATCGTGTGCTGGAGTCCCGATGCACGGTGGTTCTGCCGTAATAACCCGGATTTGATCCGGATCCTCGAGGATGACGGAACGCTCCTGATCGGCCGGGTGATCGGATTCGGTGGCGACGTCATCCGAGGCCAGGCGACGGTCGAGGCCGAACGGGGTCGGATTCGCGTCCGGGACCTTTCGCCCGGACTTGACGGATCGGTCGTGCTTCGGTATCACTTCGTGCCGTGTCTCACGACCCGACCGCCGGTCGTATGCGAGCCGGAGTACCTCGAGGAGGATCCGGTCCCTTTCATCCGCCTGCGACCGCCACCCGGAACACGCGACGTCGAGCTCGAGCTGGTATACCCAGGTCGGCGCTAGCCCGCCGGGTTCCCGCTCGATCGACGTCGACGAAACGCACTTCGCACGCGAACGAATTGCGTGAGCGTGGCCATCTCCAGGGAAGGGGTATGCCGTGCCAGCGATGGAAGCGGAACTGATCGAGCAAGTTCGTCGCGACCAACTCTCGCGATGGGTCTTCTGGTCGCTGTGGGCGACGATCATCCTGATTGCCGCGGCGTTCTATTACGACAAAGCCGCGGACCACAAGAGCGCCTTCGTGCGATGGCGGCCCCAGGTGCTCCAGTTCTGGGACGGGGTGAACATCTACGACAAGATGCTCTTTCCCAACCCCCCGATGATGCCGATCTCGCTCTATCCCTTGATGACGCTCCCCACCGTCGTGGGCGCGATGTGCTGGTTCGCGATCAAGGTCGCCATGACGACGCTCGCACTGATCATGTGTTTTCGCATTGCGCAACCGACGGAACGCACGCTTCCCCCGATGTTTCGATCGCTCGTCCTGCTCCTGAGCCTCCGCCCGATCCTCGGCGACCTCCACCACGGCAATAATAACCTGCTCATCCTCTTCCTGATCGTTTCGATGCTCTTCGCCTGGCGCCGCGGTTACGACATCGGGGCCGGTCTCCTCCTGGCATTGGCGACGACCTACAAGGTGACGCCGGCACTTTTCTTCGTCTACTTCGCCTACAAACGCTCATGGCGGACCGTTTTCTGGGGTTTGCTCGGCATGGGGATCTTCCTGATCATCGTTCCGAGCCTGGTGATCGGTAGCCAGTTCAATGGCGAGTGCCTGGGCATGTGGTGGCATCGCATGGTGGCTCCCTACGTTGTCAAAGGTGCCGCGAGCCCAGTATTCATCAACCAGTCCCTCGTCGGGGTGGTTTATCGGCTGCTCACACAGCGAATACACGGATTGGGACCCTATACGGTTGACAGAGATGTAAACATCATTTCACTAGATCCATCAGTTGTCCGGAACCTGATCAAGGTCATCATTGCGTTGCTCCTGGGACTACTGGCCATGCTGTGCCGGACAAAGACGACGGATCGTCGCGATCCGCGCCTGCTGGGCGAGTTCGCGCTGGTCGTCCTGACGATGCTCTTCGTGTCAGAACGAAGCTGGAAACATCATTATGTGACGGTCTTGCTGCCGATCACTTATCTGGTGTCGGAATTCTTCTCCCCTCGACTGGGGCAGAGAGGCCGAGCAGCGATCGTCCTGTCCTGGGCGGCGTCCTTCAGCCTGATGGCCTCCACCTCGCCCGAGTTCACGAGCTGGCTTGCCGACGGCGAGGGACACGAGATCGCCCAGGGATATGGACTGTTCATGTGGGCCGGGGTGATTCTCTATGCGACCGTCGGCTGGCGCGTCTGGGCCCGTCGCGGCGAACCGTCGCCGGATCTGCGATCGAACGATCCAGGCAGCGAGCTACCAGCCTCCCCGTGTGACCCGCCGGATCCTCTCACGGCGGCCCGGCCGGCGATGGGGAGGATTCCGCTCGGTGGTTGAGCGTCGGCGCGGCATGGCCGCGTCCGACCGTCGTCTTCGCCATGTCTTTCGGTAAACTCATCGCAATCTGTCGCGTCCAATCGCGTTTTTTCGATCATCTCGCGTACAACCGGAGTCCCGGAGACCAGGAAGGTTGCCGGGTGGGACCGTCGTGGTCCGGCTGGTTTCACATCGGATGATTCCTCACTTCCCAGTCTGGTCGCAGGCCAAGGAGGGCCAATGTACACGTCCAAAGAATCACCTCGTGTGCGCCGTGGCAGGTGCCTTGCGCCTGAGTCCCTGGAACAGCGCATGGTCTTGAGCTCCGGACAGGGCAGCACGTTTGCCATCATGCCGGGTGCCGTCACGACCTCCGGCCAGGTCTCATCGATCCCGTTCATGATCAACCCCTCCCTGTTCACGCCAGCCAAGAACGGCAAGATTCTCCTGGGAATCGATGTCACGCCCTCTACGCCGTCGTCATCGACTTCGGGTACGAGCTCCACCGGTATTACCCTCAGGCCTGAGGTCGTTTCGGTCACGAGCTCCACGGGCCAGGTGGTCAAGGTCGAACATACGCATTATTATCCCAAGATCGCGAAGGCCAATCATCTCGGAAACACACCCACATCGGCCGTCCTCTTGACCATGAAGATGCCGGCCACGGGCTCTGCGCCGGTGGATTACACGGTGCAGGTCAAGGGGCTGGATCACACGACCGGCCAGTACCTGCTGGGGTTCTACCTCGCCGGCGACGCAGCGGGCACGGGTAGCGTCACCAGCACGGACATCACGACGATCAAGTCGCTCAAGGGCGACGCCGCGACCAACAAGAATTACAACTTCGACGCCGACGTCAACCGCGACGGGATCATCAACAAACAAGACGTGAAACTGGCCGAAGAGAATCTCGGGGCCGCGACCTTGGTCAGTCCGGTGGTCTCCGTGAACCTCGATCCGGCATCCGACCCGAGCCTGGATCGGACGACTTCGTTCAGCACCGTCCACTTCGCCGGAGAGATGACCCCCGGCGGCACGATCACTTTCGCGAATAACCAGAATAACGGCGCGACGACCACGGCCACGGCCGACTCGACCGGTGCTTACAGCATCATGGTCCCGCTGATCTCGGGCTCGAACACGTTCACTGTCACGACCCAGGACGGATTCGGTCAGTCGATCTCCGGAGAAATCTCCCCGGTGGTCTACGACCCGTCCTCAACCAGTACCAGCTAATCGTGATCCTGGGTCTAGAGCGCCTCACACTTGGGTTGCGCACACTCGGAGCCCGCTGCCGAAGAACCCCCCCTGGCCCCCCCTTCGTAGTAAGGGGGGGAAAGGGAACGGGCCAGCCGCCTCGATTCTCCCCCTTTACAAAGTGGGGGATTTGATGGGTTTCGACCTTTGGGTGTGCGCCACTCAACTGCTACGCGCTCCAGTTCGGCCTCGCAAACCCCAAGGCTCGATCGCGCCCCGATCCTCCACGATCCGGGCCGGTCGCGCTGGAAACCTCTCCGAACGGAGTGAGCAGGCAGACGAGCTGTGCTCGTCAGCGCCGCTCTTCATTCCCAGACTTCTCTCCCTGAACGCGAGCGGCCCGGACCGAATCGCGGACCATTGGGTCCGGGTCGTCTCGGTGCCGATCGAGGGCCGCCGTGGCCTCGTCGCTACCGATCCGACCCAGGGCCCAGGCCGCCGACGCGCGGACAATCGGATCTTCACCACAGTCGTCGAGTCGCGCGACCAGGGGCTCGACGGCCTCGGCCAAGCGCCGGGTCCCTAGAACCAGAGCGGCGTTGCGCAACAGCCCCACGCGCTTCGTCCGGGACAGGGCCGTCCCCTTGAGCTTGGTCCGCCATGCCGCAGGGTCCCGATCCAACCACGCGATCAGATCCGGTTCGACCCATTCCGACCGTGCCTCGAACTCAGCCAACCGCCCCGGGGGAGCTTTCCGGTTCCAGGGACAGACATCCTGGCAGATGTCGCATCCGAAGACCCATCCCTCCAGCCGGTCGGCATCGGCATCGGGGATCAGGCCGCGATGTTCGATGGTCCAGTAGCTGATGCATCGCCGCGCGTCGAGCTGGTAAGGTCCGGGAAACGCCCCGGTCGGACACGCATCGAGGCAGCGGGTACACGTCCCGCAATGGTTAGCCTGATGCGGAGAATCATAGGCCAGCTCGACGTCCGTGAGCAGGGCGCCCAGAAGGGTAAAGCTGCCGAGTCGTCGGTTGATCAGCATGGTGTTCTTGCCGATCCAGCCGAGACCGGCGAGCCGGGCGTAATCGCGTTCCAGGAGGGGGGCGGTATCGGCCACCGCGCGACCTCGTGCGTCGGGCTGCTCCGTCCGCAGCCAGTCAAGAAGCAACCCCAGCTTCTCCCACAGGACGCGGTGATAGTCGGCACCCCTTGCATAACGCGCCACTTTCCCCCGCGTGGCGCGCGAGGGCTCCGTTCCCTGGACCGACTCTCTGGACCCGTACACGACGCTGACCACAATGATCGAGCGAACTCCCTCCAGCAGCGCGGCGGGATGCGACCGGCTCGGCTCCTGTCGGCTCAGGTACGACATCCCGGCCTCATGGCCCGCGTCCAGCCATCGCAGAAAGTCCGAGTACCCGGGCGCAACGACCGCCGGAGCGATACCCACATCGTCGAATCCCAGGCGAAGGGCTTCCGCCTTGAGGCGATCGCTCAGTTCCTCACGAGTCACGGACACGGGACACGGGGGCTCTGGCACGGTCGTGACCTTGTCCAAGGGAACCGGATCGTACGGCGCGAGGAGAAGGGAGCTTTCCCTACAAGGGGTTTATCGTCCTTCGCTCTCGTCATGACCGGCTGGCGGTTCGTCGTCGGCGTGAGCGACCGATTGCACCCACTTGTTGAGGGCGACCGGGTCGAGATCCTCCGACGGGATCACGGGCAGGTTCTCGGACCGGACGGGGCGGGAGAAGAGGCGTCGAAGTGGCAGGAGCCAGCGCAACAGGGAGATGAAGAACATCGCACCGAGGGCGATCAGCGTCCATTTCAATGTGGACCCCATCCCCTGGTCAGCCACCGAGGACGATTCCCGGGGGTCCCAGCCGATCCGACCGATCAGGACGGGCGCGCCGCGGGCGACGTCGCCAGCCTCGTACGCCATGATCTTGAGGAAATACCCATCGAACACGACGCGCTCGGAGATGTTCGGGCTGATCGGAAAGCCCTTCGGAACATCCTCGAACACACACACATACGGAAACCTCCGGTCCTCCGGCGTGATGGTCCAGGCCTCGTAGAGCCACCCGCTCTTGCTGAGCTTGGACTCGTACCGGATCGTGCGAAGAGCCGTGCCGACCAGGTGGATAGGCACGCCGCGGTAATGTTTGGGTCGCTCCCAGAGGTGCGTGAATACGATGTCGCGGTGGCTCTCGCCAGCCAGCTCTTTCGAGGTCTTGGACCGCGCCCGCTCCAGGAGACGGTTGAAGGCGGCGTTATCACGCAACGACATCGTAGTCCGATCCTTGACCGACTCGAACGCGATCGAGTCATCAGCGACGATCGGCTCGGGGTGCTCCGCAGCCTTGAGCGGCGGCTCGGGCAATTTGGGCTGCTTCTGTGCAAAGTACCAGAACCCGACCCAGCCCGCGACCATGAGGGCGGCGAGGATCACCACGCGGGGAAGCTCGGAGCCTTTGAAGAATGAAGAGGGCCGTTCCATGATCGATCACTTCTCCCCCCCGTGTGGGGAGTCGGAGGGGGGTCTGAAGAATGAGGAAGACGGTTCCGCGATCGATCAGTCCTCAGGACTGGCGACTCAGTTCACTCTCCCTCACCCGGAACCAGCTCGTCGAAGCTCACCTTCGGCTCTTTCTTGGCACGAACGAACGCGTTAGAGAACGCATTGATGACCTTCATCAACTCCGAGTACCTGAGGCGGGGGTCAACCTTCAGCAGGGTCTGATCGAATGGCAGATTCGGATCCTGGAAGTACTTGTCCAGTTCCTTCTCCAGGGACGACGCATCGGTGGGAATCGATTGTTCGCCGACGGAGATCTCCGCAAGGCTCCCGCCGGCGCCAGCTCTCAGGATCGTCGGCAGGGTTCGCAACGAGGCCGGCAACTTGTCGGACGCCGCCTCGCTGGGCGCCTCCGCCGTGATCTCCGTCGCCGGTTGCGGTGGAAGCAGGTTCATTACGAACTGGCCCTCGGCCGGCAGCGGCCGATAGGTCAGGACGAAGAACGTCAAGAGCTGGAAGGCCATGTCCAGCATCGGTGCGACCGGCACCGTCGGTTCTTCGGCTTGCCGCTTCTTCCTCTTACGCCGCACGGTTCGTTCTCCCGCTAGTGGCGATCACTGAGTGATTCATTCGTCCTTTTTGGCTGGCCAATCCCTAGTCGAAACCCCGCGTTTCGCGGGCTCAGCATCGGTCGGCGAGCCGTCTTAACCGCTCGTCATCGCCTTGAGAGCGAATTTACGGAACCCATTGGCCTGACAGGCTTTGATCAAACCGAGCACCGAGGAGAAGGACGTTTCCTTATCGGCCCGGAGCACGATGGTCGTCGGCAAGGTCCCTGACGCGTCCAGCTTGATGCCGCCGGCCTTGAGGTTCAGCTTGACCAGGTCGGCTTCATGCTTGATCGTCTGGATCGCTTTATGTAGGGGCTGGACTTCGCCGCCGATCAGAAGATGGCCGTCCTGGTCCACGTTGAGGACCAGGCGATCCTCGATATGGGTGTCATCCTCGACGGGTCGGGCGGAGCCGGCGACGGGAAGGTGGACGCGTTGATCGTAGTTCTCGTTGCTGAAGTTCATGACCAGCATGAAGAACGTGATCAACTGGAAGACCACGTCGAGCAGTGGCGTCAAGTTGGGCTCGGCCTTGAGTTCGGTGCTCGTCGATCCGGCCATGGCAATACCTCCCGACGGTCGGGGTCAGGCTGTCTTGGCGGCCTTGGCCGCGGCGACGAGGGAGTTGATGGTCCGATCGGCCACCCGGGTCGCTTCCATCGTCATCTGGGCGATGCGATTTCGGAAGAAGGCGAAGAAGAAGATCGCCGGCACGGAGAGCGACACGCCCTCCAGGGTGATGAACAGCGCTGTCGAGATGCCCTGTGCGACCTGGTCGGGCCGAGGCTGAGCACCGGCGGCCATGGCGATCTCCTTGAAGCTCATGATCATCCCCCAGATCGTGCCGACCAGCCCGATCATCGGGCCGAGCGTGCCGATGATGGCGAGGTAACTGATTCTCATGTCCATGCTGGTGACGATCTCATCGGATGCCTCGAGCATGGCCTCTTTGGCCTCGTTGCGTCCATTGGGAAGGTTGGCGATCCCGGTCCGGACCAAGCGCGCCAGGTAAGAATCGTTGTCCTTACAGGCATCATAGGCATCCTGGAACTTCTTCTCGCGGATGGCACCTTCCAACCGGTCAACGAGGGGCGTCGGCACGGCCTCGCTGACTCTCAACTCCATGAAGAGGCGAATCACCAGCGCCGTGAAGTAGATGGACAGGAGCAAGAGAAAGGCCCCGATCGGCCCGGATGAGCGCATCGCCAGGCTCAGCAAGTTATCCGGCGGCTTGGTGCTCGATTCCGCCGGCGCAGCGGGATTGGGGCTCGCGGCCGGGGCCGCCTCGCCTCCTCCGGGGGCCGGGTTCTCGTCCTTCGCGGCCGGCACATCCTTCGCCGCCTCTGGGGCCTGAGCCTTGCCGGCTGGCTCCTGAGCATGGACCCGGCCGACTTCGCTTGCGGCCAGCCATGCCAGCAGACCGCTGAGCACCGTGAAAACCAGCCACCGCCCACCGGAGATCCCGGCTCGGCGGGAATGCAAGAGCTGCCGCATTGAAGAAGTCTCCACGACAGGAACCAGGTCAAGCAGGCCGGGAGGGACACCGAATCTCTTAGGAATACGCGCGCGATCGGGGTCGGTGACTTCAATCAGACTCGCACGGTCGCCCGGTACGAGGCCAGCCGCTTCGAACGCTTCGACATCCCGGAGGCATTCTCAGCAGCTCCCACGCCACTCGGGCCCCCGAGGTCACCGGTCGAGCCCGTCGAGGCAACTCGGCGGCGATCTGGTCCGCTCTGGGGGCTTGCGAGTGCTCCGGACGCGATCTCGGCCTCGAGCCAGATCCAGCACACCGGAATCACGTGAGTCACGCTTAGCCTTTACTATCCGACGGAACCGGCGCGGTGTCAACTCCCGACGGGCGCCGAGCCGACACTCTCCCGGACCGGGGTTTTCTCGCGAAATGCGGGGCGGCCCTCGTCCGGTTCCGACCACCGCCGGACGAACTTGCGGCGGGGGACTGGCGATCTCGGGTTGCTCCCCCGGCAGGAACCGGAAATGATGGAGAGGGCGAACTGCGCGGGGCTGGTGGTCCGTCCTGGATGCCTTGACCGCCAGTGCCGGCTTGTGAATGAAGGAACCGATCATGATCTCGCTTGCCATCTTGTGTTGCCTCACCTGGGCTCTGGATGGGCCGCAATCGCCGGCCTCGACCGCGCCACCCGGCCCCAAGCCGGCCGATGTCGTTGCCTCGCTCGAGGCCGCCATGACCGAAGCGATCGCCAAGGCCGAACCATCGGTGGTCGCGATCCACCGGGACAAGGCGGAGAACACTCAAGAGACGCTGGCGGTCCGTGGCCGGCAGCCGGCCCCCTCATTTCGGGAACCGAGTGATCTCGATATCCGGTTCGGCCGCCGGCCGGACCCCGACGACTTCGTCTCATTCGATTACGGCTCGGGTGTGGTGATCGGCGACGAGGGCCAGATCCTCACCGCGTTTCACGTCGTCCGCGGGGCGCGCCGCCTGAGAGTCCGTACCGCAGGGCACCAGTCGTTCGATGCGGAGGTCATCGCTGCCGATCCGCGCAGTGACCTGGCAGTGATCGTCCCCCGCACGATCCGCGGAGTCGAGAGCCCCCGCTTGACTCCGCTGGCCATTGGCGATGCCTCACGCCTCCGCAAAGGGTCGTTCCTCGTTGCGCTGGGCAATCCGTTCAATGCCGCTCGGGACGGTAGCCCATCGGCAGGCTGGGGGATCCTCTCGAACCTTGCCCGCCGCCTGATGGCCGATGAGGACAAGATCCCGCGCCTTCAGAACTATCCGACCCTTCTCCAGCTCGACGCCAAGTTGAACCTGGGAATGAGCGGAGGCGCCGTGATCAATCTCAAGGGCGAACTGGTCGGGCTGACCACCACGGCGGCGAGCCCCGCCGGGTTCGATTCCCAGGCTGGTTATGCGATCCCCATGGACAAGATCGGTCGTCGCGTCGTCAAGACGCTCATCCTGGGCAGGGAAGTCGAGTACGGCCTTCTCGGAATCCGTTCGCCCGACCGCACCAACCGGGTCACCGAAGTGACGCCGAATTCCCCCGCCGCGCTGGGAGATCTCAAGAGGGACGACGAGATCATCGCGGTGAACGATCAGCCGGTCAGCGATTTCGATTCCTTGATCCTGGCCATCAACGAGTATCCGGCGGGCGAGACGGTACGTCTCAAGATCCGCCGGTCCGATGGATTGAAAGAGCTGAACGTGACCCTGGCCAAGTTTCCGGTCGACGGCGAGATCATTGCCACCAAGCGACCCCACCCCTGGCGAGGATTGCGTGTGGATTATGCGAGCGCGTCAAACTACCAGGCCTTCGGCCAGGGATTCTCGGAAGTTTCAACGCCCGGCGTTGTGATCATCGACGTCCAGGAGGGGTCACCGGCTGCCGCCGCCGGCCTGAAGAAAGGCCAGTTGATTCGGCGCGTCGGGCAGCGCGCCCGTGCCGACCCCACGAGCATTCGGCGAAGCGGTCAACGGCGAGAAGGGCCCGGTCGTCCTCGACACCGATCTCGGCGCCGTGACAGTGGGAAAGTAGTGGCAAGTGGCAAGTCAGGCGGAAGACCGGTCCAAGAGACCCACGACGCCCGGGAGCTTCCCCTGAGAATCCCCGATTGAACCAACAGCAACTCAAACCATGAAAACCGACGAACTTCGCGAAGCGTTCCTCGATTTCTTCGTCTCGAAGGGCTGCGTCCGTTCGACCCAGCGACGTCCTGGTGCCGAACGATAAGACGGTCCTGTTCACTCCGGCCGGGATGAACCAGTTCAAGCCAGAGTTCATGGGGCTCGGGGATCCCGAACTTCAAGCGAGCGACGACTTGCCAGAAGTGTTTGCGCACCGGCGATATCGATAATGTGGGCAAGACCGCGTTCCACGAGACCTTCTTCGAGATGCTGGGGAATTTCAGCTTCGGCGATTACTTCAAGCGCGAAGCCATCCACTGGGCCTGGGAGTTCCTGAGGGGCGTGCTGGGGATTCCCGCCGACCGGCTGACCATCACGGTCTACCTGGACGACGACGAAGCCTACAACATCTGGCATGACGAGATCAAGGTCCCCGCGAATCGGATTACCCGGATGGGGGAAGACGACAATTTCTGGCCGGCCGGCGCCCCGACCCACGGACCCAACGGCGTTTGCGGTCCCTGCTCAGAGATCTTTTACCACGGCGCCGGTCCCAAAGAGGTCGAGATCTGGAACCTGGTCTTCACCCAGTTCAACCGGATCGGTCCCGGGCAGCTCGAGCCGCTGCCGAGCAAGAACATCGACACCGGCATGGGGCTGGAGCGGGCAGCGGCCTGTCTTCAGGGCGTTTCCACGGTCTTCGACACCGATATCTTCAAACCGATCGTCGCGGCGGTCGCCGAGGTGCTCGGGGTCCGTTATGACCGTGAGCACCCCGATGGGTTCCGCATCCGCCGCATGGCCGATCACAGCCGGGCGCTGGCGTTCTGCATCCACGAGAACGTCCAGCCCGGGGCGAATGAGGAGGGATACGTCATCCGCCGATTGCTTCGGCGCGCTGTGCTCGACGCCGTCCAGATGGGGCGACGCGAGCCGTTCCTCCACAAGATCACGCCGGTCGTGGCCGAGGTCATGAGTCGCCCCTATCCGGAGCTGGGCGAGAGTGTGAGCCGGATTCAGACGACCGTGAAGCAAGAGGAAGAGCAATTCCTCCACCTCCTGGAGAACGGCTTGCGGCTGTTGGACGACATCTTCCGGAAGACCGTGGCATCGGGCTCCGAGGTGATCTCAGGGGACGATGCTTTTACACTCCAAAGCACTCACGGCATTCCGATCGAGATTGTCGAGAGTCTGGCCACCAACCGGAACCTGCGGGTCGATCGACCCGGATTCGAGCTCGCGCTCAAGAATCACCAGACGATCTCGCGCCCGACGACAGGTGCCGCCGACGTCTTCGCCACCGGCCCGCTCGACACCCTCAAGAAAGAGTATCACCACGGCACCGAGTTCGTCGGCTATACGACGACTCAGGAAGCGGCCCGCGTCATCGGCATCCTCGAGCAGAACCGGCTAGCCGAGTCGGCCGAGGCTGACGGAGGAGCCTCGCTGGTGCTGATCCTCGACCGGACCCCGTTCTACGGGGAGTCCGGCGGGCAGGTCGGTGATACGGGGACGATCCGGAGCGACCGATTCACATTCCAGGTACTGGATACCAAGAAGGACCACGAGTTCGTCCTCCATATCGGCCAGGTGGCCGACGGGCGGGTCACGGTCCAGGAAAAGGTCCACGCCGAGGTCGACGCCGATCGCCGCGATGCGATCCGCCGCGCCCACACGGCGACCCACCTCCTCCATCACGCTCTGAGAACGATCCTGGGCAAGCATGCGCAGCAGGCCGGCAGCAAGGTCGAGCCCGATCGCCTGCGTTTCGACTTCGCCAACCCCGAGGCCGTCGGACGCGATCGGCTCCGCGCGATCGAGGACGCCGTCAACGAGCGGGTGCTCTCGGCTGCGGCGGTGACCTGGTCGCTGATGCCGATCGAGCAGGCGAAGACTCTGGGCGCCATGGCGCTCTTCGGGGAGAAGTATCCGGACATCGCACGCGTGGTCCAGATGGGCGACTTCTCGCGCGAGCTATGCGGCGGCACGCACCTCGACAGCGTGGGTCAGGTCGGACTGTTCAAGATCATCGGCGAAGAGTCGGTTGCCGCGGGCACTCGCCGGATCACCGCGATCACTGGCAAGTCCGCGTTGGAGTTCGTTCGTCAGGAGGAGGACGTCATCGCTGAGCTGGCTTCGAGCCTGCGCGTACCGCCGGGCCAGCTTGCCCAGCGCGTCGCAAGCCTGTTGGAGGAAATCAAGACGCTCAAGAAGCAGGCGGGTGAACGGCGTCCCGAGAAGGGACAAGCGGTCACAGCCGATGATCTGCTCGCCCAGGCCCAGGAGATCGGCGGTGCCACGGTCGTGGTCCAGGCCATCGGCAGTGCGAGCCCCGACGAGATGCGTCAGTTGATTGACGTCCTCCGTCGCAAACGAGAGACGCGACTGGCCGTGCTGCTGGCCTCGTCAGCCGATGGGAAGGTCCAGTTGGTGGCCGGGTTATCGCGTGACCTGGTCGAGGCCGGGCTGCACGCCGGCAACTGGCTCAAGGAAGTCGCGCCGATCGTCGGTGGGGGCGGCGGCGGGCGACTCCGACCTGGCTCAGGCCGGCGGCAAATCACCCGAGCAAATCCCATCGGCGTTGGAGAAAGCCATGCAGAGCATCCGCGCCCGACTGGAATCTTGAACTCAGGTTCAAGCCTTCAGGCTTTCGTGTTCAGCACCGAACGAGCCGAATCTCGCTCACTGGGGTGCCTCGACTATGGCTTGCCTTGACGGAGTCGTGCGCGTCAGGGGACCTCGAAACCAGTTTCCCAGGCCGGCCCCCCACTCCGAGTTCGATTCATGGCCGGACTTCGAGCCCGGGACGGATCGCTTCGATCGCGAGAATCGCGTGGGAACGAGAGCCAGCAGGTCGGGGAGGAGCGGCCTGGTGGTAAGACCCAGGCCCAGCGCCAATCCACAAGCGGCCGTGAGGAGGTTGGGGGCGATCCGGTGGTCGGCGCGTGAGGAGTTGTGAGCCGAAGCCACTGACACCGAGATGTCGCCGTTTTCATGATCGAAGGCCGCGACAATCGCTGGGGGGCCCAGCTTGTTCATCGAGCCGGGCAGCGTCACCAGGAGTGACTCGAGATCGGTGCCCGGGTCTCCGCCCCCGGCACCTGTGACCTTGAGGGGGAATGCGCCCAGTCCGGCCGATGCCAGAAGGGTGCCATCGGATATCCCGTGGGTCGTGGGTCCTGTGGGCGAGTCGGATGTCGGTCCCTGGACCGGCGTCTCATCCGGACTTCTAGTCGCCAAGTCGTTGTTGCCCCCCAGCCCCGATTCTTCGATGGCCTGGAGAAGTGCCCGTTCGTGGCGATCCACCGGCGGAGCCGGGTCCGAGAGCAGCGTGGCTAACATCGGTCCGAGGGGGGCTGAGCTCCTCGAGACGAGTGGTCCGGTCCCCATCCCGACGTCGAGGCTCGCATTCCGATTCTCCACGGAATCGGGCGAATCCTCGGACGGCGGGATCGCATTCCCCTGATCCACGACGATCGTCTGCTCTCCGACGTCCGCGTCCGCGTTCGACGAATCGGCCGAGTCGGTGGCGTTGCCGTCCGGGGCGGTCGTCGAAACATTGGCAAGCGTGCCGATCCCCGAACCCACCTGGCCAGGGAGCGGACCGAGGACCATGACACCCAGGTCAGAGGACAGAGCACTCGCCACGTCCTGACGCTGAATGTCCATCATGAACGGCACCACGGGGCTCACGCTCTGCGGTGCGGCCAGCGTGGTCCCCGACCCTGAGGGGCTAACCATCGGGAGTGAGACCTGGACGAGCAGGCTCCCGCCGACCGGCGCGTTGTCGAGCGAGACCGTCAGCGCCCGGATCGTGGCCATCGCCTGCGGGCCAACGAACGGACCTAACTGGGCGATCGGGTCGCCGTTCCGGTCCACGAGCACCATGTCATCCAGAACCGGCACCTCCTGCGGCTCGTCGCCCTCGGTCGGATGCAGGCTCACGTCGATCGCCGCGGTGGCCGGGCCGACGGGGATCGAGATCGACATCGAGCTGTGAGTGCTGTCCAGCATCGACTCGAATTCCACGTGCCGCGCCTCGGGAATATCCGCCAGGCCCATCTCCCCACCGCCCGACGTGCCAGGTCCCTGATCCAAGACCCCAACTCCCGGATTGGTCACGGGCATGGACGGCGGCGCTCCGGTGCTCCAGGTGAGGGGGTCCGTCACGATCCCGTCACCCCCGGTTGTCGCCATTGCCGGGCTGGTCACCACGATTAGGGGGGGGACCGACCCCTCATCGAGTGCCGATGGCGAATAGCTCGCGACGGTCATGATCGGGTCGGACGCCTCTTGAACCCCGAACGGGGATCCGTCTGAGCCGGCCATCGCGATCATCGCCGACGGTGGGTTGAGATCCACGGTCCCAGAGATCGCCATGCCCGCCACGCCTTCGGGCGAGTGATCGGTCTGCGACTCCGGACTCCCCGCGACACTGATCGGTCCCTCGATCGGTCTTGCCGGCCGAACCACATCGGGTGCGGTGTGGACGACCAACGGAACGATCACCACGGGAGTGGACAAGATGTCGCGACTCGACAGCGTGAAGAATCTCGTCGAGGGATTACTCGCGGAAAGGAGGACGCGCGTTTCCAGACTCTCGACGGGAAGCACGCACCGCGCCGACTGAACCGATCTCAGGCCACGTCCCCGACGCGAACCTGAAACGGGTCCCTTGCGGGCTCGCTTTCCACGGTCTTGACCCTGGAATGCCACTTCAGTCTCCGACTCTTCCGTGAATGGTCCACCTCGTCAGGAATTTCTCTGACCCACCGCACCGAATCTGATTCTTCAAACCCATGACGCTCAAGATACAAGATCTCCCCTGTTGTGTCATCTCGGAATCCCGCGACGTGCGACGACACATTTTTCCCATTATAATCGATGCACACGGACTCGCGCACGATCACAACCGACTCACCTGGCTCGCATGGCATGATAGTGACATGCTGGCAGCGAATCGAGCCAGACTTTTTCGACTTCAGGATGAATGCCACGGATTTCAAAGGATCGTCAACACACGCGTCGTACCTGGGTGAGCTGATTTGACTCGATGCAAACATCGAAGGCTCGGATTCGACGATCAACGATACCATGCTTGATGGAGACATCCCCCCTGGAGTAGGGTTCAACTTCCAGATCTGGGACAAAGAAAAAGTCGTTTCGTCCGTTAAGAGACTGTCCGGAAAGGCCGATCTGAGCCCCGAATGGGGCGGTATCGTAAAGCTCGGGGCGTGAGCCTCGAGTTGCGACCACGGCATCTCCCTTCCCGTGCGCCCGCCCCAAGGCCCGGCGGCGCCGGGCCTTGGGGCGGGCGGGGAGGGAGTCATGGGTGTTCCTCATCTCGGGGCTCACGCCCCGAGCTTTTACGATTTCGTCTCTTCGAGACTTTCGCGACAGCCAGTAAGACTGAAGAAAAACCGCCCCTGTGGGATCGACGCCGAACGATTTCATCGTCGATCGGGAACGAAATTCGACTTTCGATGCTCAAAACTAGGGTGAGGCCGGTAGAATCGGCAGCGGGTCGTTGGCGATCATCGGACCGGCGAACAGGACACCCATCGTCCAGCAAGGAAACCGCAGTCGCGGCGATGGGTGTGCGCCTTGCCGTTGGAGAACGCCTGGGTTCTCCCAGTTTTCCAGCTTGAGCCAGTTCACCTTCTGACAGCCGAACCACTTCCTTGATGGTCGTAAGGCCGTCAACACGTCTCATTCGACACCTGGATGGAGGCAGCTACCGTGAGACGACCGATCGGAACGAGAATCATTGTCGGAGCCGCCTGGATCACGCTCGTGGGTCTGGCAGGCTTCCGGTCTGGAGCGTTCGAGGCGGATCCCGTCCCCGGATTATCTGCCGTCGTATCGGCCAAAGGGGCGATCGTCCCGGCAGCGCCTGTGATGCCGGCCGGGCTGGTCGCCGCGATGCAGGAAGGCCGATTTGAGGACGCGCGCGGGACTTGACCACTTTGGGCGAGAATGCAAAGGACGCGGAGGACCGGGCTTACTTCGGTTACCTCCGAGGGATCGCGGAACGCCTTTCCGGCAATCGCGACGCCGCGCGCGAGACGTTACGGACGGCGCTGCAAGCCGCGCCGGCGACGCGATGGGAGGCCAAGATCCGGATGGAGTTGGCGGGGATCGAGCTGGCCTCGGGGAACCTGGCCGCCGCCGAGCAGTTGACCCGATCCGAGGCCGAGCGACTCCTGGCCGGGGATCGTAAGGACCGGCTGGCCGAAGTCTATTCATGCATTCGCCCGGCGCCTCCTGGAACCGGCTGATCCGTTGGTCCGGCCCGACCCGAACGCCGCTTACGAATTGCTCGATCAGGCACGCGACCTCGCCAAGAGCCCGACCCTCCGGGCCTCGTACCTCTTCGCGATGGGCCGCGCTAGCCTCGCGGCTGATAACTTCGGGCGAGCGATCGAGAACTTCCAGGGCTACTTGCGAGAGTACCCCGCAGGCGCCGACCGCTTCACGGTCCGGCTGCGGCTGGGCGAGGCCCAGCGAAAGGCCAATCAACTCCTCCCCGCGCGCCTCACCTGGACCGACCTGATTCGGGAGATCGAGCGTCTGAAAGCGGCCGAGCGGACTCCGGCCATCGACACGATCCGCTCGCAGGCACTCGCCGAGATCCCGTCGACCTACGGCATTCCGAATCCGCCCGACGATACGAGCCTGAATCTGGGCGTTGCGGCCGTCAAGCGATTCCTGGATGCCGCGCCCGCACACCCTCAGGCCGTGACCGCGGCCTTTGGGATCGGTGCCGCATACCAGGCCCGCGGGAAGGATACCCAGGCCCTCGATGCCTACACGCGATTCCTCAAGGAGGACGGATTCAAGGTCGAAACGGACGAGGCCCGCCGCGATTGGGCCGCGCTGTCGATGACGGCTTCGTTCCGGGTCGGACAGATCCTCCTGGGACAGCAGAAGTTCGCCGAGGCGATCGCGGCCTGGAAGGGTTACCTGGCCAGATTCCCCAACGGACCGCAGAGCGCGGATGCCCAGCGGGCCATACTTGGCACTCAACTCTGCGATCGCCCAGGACCATCTGGGTCGAGGTCACTTCCCGAGGCCCGCGCGGCCTGGTCGGAATTCGTCACCCAGAATCCACTCGACGCGCGAGTCCCCGCGATCCTCTTCCAGATCGGCGAGAGCTTCGAGAAGGAGAAGCAGTTTGACCGGGCGATCGCCGCGTGGGAGCCCCTGACCAGCAAGTTCCCGGACAGCGAGCCGGCAGCCCACGCTCAGTTCCAGATCGGCTGCGATCTTCGAGACCGAGAAGGGGACCCCTGCCGAAGCCATCGAGCGATTCAAGAAGATCGCGGTCGAGCCCTGGCAATCGCAGGCCCGCCAGCGGATCGCCGTGATGGAGTCGAAGCACCTGGTCGTCATCACGCCCGCGCACCTTCCGGTCCGGCGAGGACGCCCACCTCAAGATCACGACGCGGAACATCGAGACGCTCAGCTTCACCGCATACAAGCTCAGTGCTGAGGCGTACTTCCGCAAGAAGAACGTGCTGGCGAACGTGGAGACGCTCGACATCGGCCTCGTCGCACCCGACGCTTCGTGGACCGTCCCTGTCCCCGGATATGCCCGGTACAAGCCGGTCGACAAGACCGTACGACCTGAAGAAGCTGGAGCTTCCGGGCGTCTACGTCGTCAAGGTGACCGACGAGAAGACGTTCCAGGCCACGACGCTCGTCATCGGCAGCGACATCGACGCGATCGTCAAGACCTCGCGCGACCAGGTTCTCGTCTTCGCGCAGGACATGAAGACAGGTCGAGGCCGAGCTGGTGCGCGGGTCCTCGATCGCCGACAGCGGTCAGGTCGTGCTCGAGGGGACGACCGGCCAGGACGGCATCCTGCTCCGCAACTTGGGATCCGCCTCGCGAGCTGAACCGCGACGTTGAGCTACTTGATCCTCGACGGCCCCCATGTCGCCGGCTCGCACCTGGCCGGTCCCGAATCAGGTCGCCCAGGGACTGAGTCCGCGCGCGTACATCTACACCGATCGGCCCGCCTACCGGCCGGGCCAGAAGGTCTCGGTCCGGGGCGTGGTCCGCGAAGTCCACAACGGCCAGTATGCCAACAGTGCCGAAGGCGGTCTATCGGTTCGAGGTCACCGATAGCCGCGGCCGGCTGATCGTCGCCCGCCCCGTCACCCTCTCGGAGTTCGGCACGTTCCACGAGTCGCTGCCGCTCGACTCCGGCCGCGCCGCTGGGCACTTACCGCGTCACGGTCTCCCAGCCGGGCAAGAGCGTGTTCTCGGGCGGTTTCGACGTCCAGTCTTATCAGCTCGAGCCGATCGACCTGAGCTTCGACGTCAAGCAGAGCGTGGTCTATCGTGGCGAGACGGTGCAGGCGGACGTGGTCGCGCGTTACCAGTACGGCGCACCGCTGGCGTCACGGCCGATCGAGATCGGCCTTCCCGATGGTCGCACGTCTGCACGGGAAGACCGACGCCGCCGGCAAGTATCACGTCGAGTTCTCGACCGAGGGATTCGCCGAGGAGCAGACGCTTACGCCTCACCGCCCGGCTGCCGCAGGATAACGTGGCCACAGGCGGCGCCTGGTGCGGCTCGCGGTCCGGGGGTTCGAGATCAGCCTGAGCACCGCCCGCGACGTCTACCTCGACGGCGAATCGTTCCTGCTCCAGGTGGTCACCACCGATGCGCAGGGCAACCCGATCGGTGAGTCGCTCTCGGCGACATTGATCAAGCAGGTCACACGTCGACGGACGCGTCACCGAGCGCGACGTCACCCGGAAGACGCTCACGACCGACCCCAAGACCGGGCACGGCTCGCTGACCTTCCGAGCCGACGATTCCGCAAGGAGGCCAGTTACATCCTCCGCGTCGCCGGGACCGACCGATTCGGGACGCCGATCGTCGCCGATCGATCGATCTTCATCTCCGGCAAGAAGGATGAAACCAAGCTGCGGCTCCTGACCGACCGTCAGAGCTACAAGGTGGGCGAGGAGGCCAGCATCAACCTGCACAGCCGCGGCCGGGCCGGCACGGCGCTCCTCACCTGGGAGGCCGACCGCATCCTCTCGTACCGGATCGTCACGCTCAAAGAGGGCGACAACGCGGTCGCCTGGTCGATCGACGGCGCCCAGTTCCCCAACTTCTACGCTGACCTCAACGCGCATGTGGCAGAACGAATGCGACCAGGCCAAGCTCGACATCCAGGTCGTGCGCGACCTGCGCGTCACGGTCAAGCCGGCCAAACCGGTTGTCGGGCCGGGCGAGCCGGTCGAGCTCGACATCACGGCCGTCGACCAGCTCGGACGCCCCGTCTCGGCCGAGCTATCCATCGCGATGGTCGACCAGTCGCTCCTGCGACTGTTCGCCGACCGGCTGCCGGCGATCGGTCCCTTCTTCTACAACCAGACCCGCACCGGGGCCTTTTCGACGGAGGCGACCAACACGTTTCGTTATGAGCCGAGCACGGTTCCCGTGTCCGAGGCCGTCGTCGATGAGGCCGAGCGGTCGGCGGCGATGGCGGCCAATACCGCCGGCCGCGGCAAGATCAGCACCTTCGCCGTCCAGGGCATCCCAATGGGCACCGTCCAGCCGCCCATGGCCACTGCCCCCTCGCCCGAAGAGGCCAGACCCGTGAGCGAGGGACAACAGCCCAACGGTGCACCGGCCGCGGCGGGCATGATGGGCGGAATGGCCGGCGGGGGCAGAAGGAGTCTAGGACGGCGCTCCATGTCGACTAATGGGCCAGCGGACGCGGAGGACAAGAAGGCGGGACTGTCGTCATCGCTCCAGGAAGTCGAGATGGCAGAGGTGGCCAAGGACGAAGAGGCCTCGAGCGGGATCGCATATGCGAAGAACTTCAGGGATCTTTCTCGAGAGCGACCGGGGTCCTCGAGGCGTCGCCTCTTCGCCGCTCCCAATCAAAACAATGGCCAATCCCCGAGGGAGAAGTACGTGGAAACGGCCTACTGGAACCCCGCCGTCGTCACGGACAAAGACGGCAAGGCCCGGATCACTTTCAAGGCCCCGAACGCATTCTCGGAGTACCGGATCACGGCGCGCGGCGTCACGGGCTCCGACACCCTGGCCGGTCAGACGACCACATCCTTGACAGTCCGCAAGGACTTCTTCGTGGACCTGAAGGTCCCCAGCGCGCTCACCCAGGGAGACAAGCCGCGATTCATCGCTCAGGTTCACCACACGGGCGTGAAGGGCGAAGTCTCCCTCCGGCTGGCGATCTACGCCGGTGGGCGTGACGATGTCTTTCCGCGGACGTTGGAGCTGAAGGGCGATGGCGTCGAGGAGGTGATCTTCGAGCCTTTCGAGGTCCCCGAAGGCGATTCGGTCCGGGTGACGCTCACCGGCGCCGTCGGCGAGGTGAAGGACGAGCTGGTCATCGAGATCCCGATCCATCCCTGGGGCGTTCCGGTCTTTGCCTCGGCCTCGGGCACCAGCAGCGAGAGCACGACGGTCTTCGTCGGACTCCCGGCGGGCCGGACGTACGAGAACCCCGACATGCTGATCGCGATCTCCCCACGCTTGCGGCGGATGTTGATCGAGCTCGCACTGGGTCGCGATGCGGTCCCGTTCCGGGACGTCCTCGCCTTCAACGCAAAGGCTCGAATCCTGCCCCCGCCGACCAACACGACGGCCGACCGTGCCGCCGAGCTCCTGGCGGCGACCTCCGCCCTCCGCTATCTCCGCGAGGCCCGCGCCGCGGCTGCCCCTGAAGCCCAGAGGCTGACCGAGCGGATCCAGGGCCTGGTCTCCGAACTGACCGCCGCGCAGAATCCCGATGGCGGCTGGCCCTGGGTCTCGGCGGCTCCTCCGGGCCCCCAAAATGTGACCAATCGAGCCAGGCGCCATCCGAGCGACCGGCTGACCTCGGCGGCGGTCTTGTGGGCGCTGGCTTCGGCGGAGTCTCTGGGCCTTCTGACGGATCCCAAGGACGCTCGACCAGGCGGTGGCCCACCTCAACCAGGAATTCTCCCGGCCAGCGGCGACGACTCGAAACCCGATCGGCCCTGCTCCATGCCCTCAGCGCCCGCCGCGCGGCCAGCTTCGAGGCCGCCAACAGCTTGAACCGGTTCCGAAACCACCTCTCCGACTCCGCCCTGGCCTACCTGGCCTTGACCTTCGCCAACCTGGATCGCGCCTCCGATGGCCGGCGAGCTGCTCGACATCCTGGGACCCCGGGCCAGGACGGAGGCGACCGCCCCGGGCCGCGCTGCCTCGGCTCTACTGGGACAACGCCGGGCCGATCGCCATTCATCCGGGCCGCCGCCGAGATCACGGCGATGGTCAGCCTGGCTTATGCCCGCGTCCGTCCCCAGGCCACCGAGCTGGACCGGGCCGTCGACTGGCTCGTGGCGCACCGCGTCGCCAACGGCTGGCTGCCCCACAAGGCCAAGGGTCCGGCCCTGGCCGCTCTGGCGTCCTACTACGGCCGTGCCCAGAACGCCGAGGACCGTTATCGGCTGACCGTCACGGTCAACGAGAACCCAGGTTGCGGTGCTCGACGTGCTGGGTGCGGTCGAGGAGAAGGTCATCGCCGTTCCGAGGGCCGCGCTCAAGGTCGGGCAGCCCAACCGCGTCCGATTCGCAGATGGAGGGTCGCGGCCAGTTTGGCTTACGCCGCCACGCTCTCGGCATTCACCCGCGAATTCGGGCCCGACCAGGACCGCACCAGTCGCGTGGCATGGATCGAGCGTCGTGTCTACTTACCCGGCAGCCGCCGGAGCTCGACGGCAAGGTCCTGCCGGTCGGTTTTGGCGTCGCCGTCAACCCCAACACCTTCGAGAACCTGGCCACCCAGGTGGGGCTCGGCGGCAAGGCCCAGGTCGCCGTCACCGCCTGCCGAAATATCCCCTGGAATGTCCCTGAATGGCGGAGCAAGACTTCCTCGTCGTCCAGGAGAATCTCCCCGCCGGCACGACCCTGATCGAAGGATCGGTGAGGACGTCGGCCTCGTCCTTCGAGCTGGCCGACGGCGTGCTGACCCTCTACTTCCCGCCCGGCGTCAATCCCGGCACGACCACCTACGACGTCTTCGGTTACGTCCCCGGCAAGTTATCGAGCCCTGCCGGCTTCGGTGCGGAGCGCCTACGAGCCAGGCCGTTACCACCTCGGCCAGGCCGGCGAGCTGCAAGCGTCCGATCGCCCGGCGAGCCGGACACCGATCCGTACAAGCCAACGCCCGACGAGCTCTACGCTCGCGGCAAAGCCCAATTCGACGCCGGCCGATTCGCCGAGGCCGGCGAAGCCCTCGAGCCGCTCTATCGGTGGCTATACCCTCCGCGACGACATCGCCAAGGACGCCTCCCGGATGCTCCTCTTGATCAGCATCCGCGAGGGCCAGCCGCGCAAGATCGTCCAGTATCTTCGAGGTGGTCAAGGAGAAGTCGCCGGAGCTGTTCCTCAGCTTCGACCAGTTGATGGCGATCGGCACGGCCTATCGCGACATCAAGGAATATGAACGGGCCATGATCGTCTGGCGCAGGACTGATCGAGGCCAGCTACCTGGAGGATGCCCGCGTGGGCGAGCTGCTGCGTCAGCGGGGAAAGACGCTCGAGGGGATGGCCTACCTGATCGACCTGTGGCGGTCCTATCCCAACACGGCGTCGATCGAGAGCGATTTCTTCGGGCTCTCGCAGGTCCTGACCCAGGCGGCAAATCGCGGGCGTTCACCGACCCGAACCTCCGCCGCGAACTGGCCGCCGCCGGGATCACGCGCTCGGAGTTGCTCCTCCAGACGATCCGCATGATCCAGGTCTTCCTCGCGCAATCGCCCCGGAACCCGATGGCCGACGAGGCCAGCCTGGCCCTGGTCGGTGCGTTCATCGAACTGGAAGACTTCAAGTCCGTGGTCCGGCTGGCCGGCCGGTTCGCCAAGGTTTATCCCAAGAGTACGTACCTCGATAGCTTCCAGTACAGCGAGGCGCTGGGCAACTTCCATCTCGGCCAGTATGACCGCGCGGTCGAGGTGGCCGGGACCATCGCGAGGGCGACCTACAAGGACGCCGCGGGTGCCGAGCAGCCCAGCCCGAACAAGTGGCAGGCATTGTATCATCCTCGGCCAGATCTACGACGCGCGCCGGCAGCCGGCCAAGGCGCCTGGAATACTACCGGCAGGTCGCCGACCGCTTCACCGACGCCGCCGGCGCCATCACTTCGTTCACCCGCAAGGACCTCAAGGTGCCCGAGGTCTCGGTGATCCGGCCTCCGGCCCGGCCCGCGGTCGCTGAGCGGCTCGAAGGCGGCAAGGTGGACCCTGGCGTCCTCGTCGTTAGCCTGAAGGGTGCCGCGGGCGTCGCGGTCCGAGCCGCCGATCCGGCGACGCCCGGCATCGCCCTGGATTACCGCAATATCGCCCAGGTGGACGTGAAGGCCTACCCCGTCGACCTGATGCAGCTCTACCTGACCCGCCGCAACCTGAACGGGATCGCCGGGATCGACCTCGCGGGCATCACGCCGCTGGTCGAGAAGACCGTGACACTCGGCGACGGCGCCGATTACGGCGACAAGGCCAGGTCGATCGACCTCCCCTTGACCAAGGACGGCGCATACCTGGTCATGCTTCGAGGCGAGAACCTGTACGCGTCCGGCATCGTTCTGGTCTCACCGATCGAGCTCGAGGTGCTCGAAGACGCTGACGGCGGCCGGGTCCGCGTCACAGTCCGCGACGCTCAGACCAAGGATTTCCTCTCGAAGGTCCAGGTGAAGGTGATCGGCAGTGGACAATCCCCAGTTCCTCTCGGGTGAGACCGACCTCCGGGGCGTCTTCGTGGCGGAGGGGGTCCAGGGAGTCGTCACGGCCGTCGCTCGCAGGGGATCAAACCAGTACGCCTTCTACCGCGGCACGAGTCACGTCGGCCAGTCGCCTCAGGCTGGTCAGAATCAAGCGCAGGCTCAGGGACAGGCTGCGCCGCAACCACCCAGTCCGACGCGGCCAAGGCGGATCAATCCCTCGATGCGAACCTCAAGATGCAGAACACGACGAATAATCTGAAGCAGATCGAGCGGCTCCAGCAACGGTTCGATCAGCCGGCCGAGAAGCGGAAGGGAGCGGCCGCGGGCGGGTTCCGTTGAGGTCCGAGAACCCCCGCAGCGCTGGCGCGGGTCTCTCGACCCCGCCCAGAAGCTAGACCAAACGTCTTCACATCCGAGTGCTCGAGAGCGAGCCGTCCCAAAGGACGACCGCTTGAGCGCGACCCTCGCGACGCGTTATAACCGAAGAAGATCGGTCTTGACCTCGCATCCCAACAGAGCAGGGAGTGATGAACCCATGATTCGCCTGATGTTGACGGGATTGCTTGTTGGCGGCTTCCATGGTCCCGGCGCGAGCCGACGAGAAGTCCAAGGCCAAGGCTCCAGTGGCCAAGGATAAGGAGGCGACTTGCGACTGCGGCTCGGGATGATTCCTCATCCGCACATCGCGTCTTCGAGTTGCGGACCTACCACCTCAATGACGGCAAGCTGACCGATTTGCACAAGCGATTCCGTGACCACACCTGCCAGTTGCTCAAGAAGCACGGCGCGGAGCTGATCGGGTTCTGGACCCCCACGGACGAGAAGGACGGCAAGGGCGCGAAGCTGATCTATCTGGTCGCGTTTCCCAGCCGCGAGGCCGCCAAGAAGACGTGGGACGCGTTCGGCAAGGACCCCGAGTGGCAGAAAGTCCGAGAAGAGAGCCACAAGAACGGAGTGCTCGTCAAGAAGGTGGACTCCGTCTTCCTCGAGCCGACCGATTACAGCGCGATGAAGTAGTCCTGCCTGTCCTTGGGTCTGGTGAACCGCTTCGAACGCCGTCCCAGAGCCACATCGACCGCTCCGATGAGGCTCTCACCGAGGCCCTTCTGCCGGATCGCCTCCAGGTCGCTCCGGCAGGCGAACAGGGCATCGACGACCGCTGGGTCCCATTGCTGACCCCGTCCCTTGCGGAAGATCTCATCGATCTGCATGAGGCTGAGGCGACGTCGGTAGGGTCGGTTACTCGACATCGCGTCAAAGGAATCGGCGACCGCGAGGATTCGGGCTTCGTAGGGGATTTCCTCCCCGGCGAGGCCGTCGGGGTATCCATGGCCGTCGTAGCTTTCGTGATGGTGGCGCACCCCGGGCAGGATGTGGTGCAGCTTCTTGAGGTCCCGGAGGATCGTCACGCCGATCTCGACGTGCGACTGGATCTTGCGGAATTCCTCTTGCGTCAGCGGGCCGCCCTTCTTCAGCACGTCGTCCTCGATGCCGATCTTGCCGACGTCGTGCAGCAGCCCGGCGACATAGAGGTCGCTCCGCCTCGGCAGCGGGCATCCTGAGCTCTTCGGCAATCCGGACGGCGATCCGTGCCACGCGCTCGGAGTGTCCCGACGTGTAAGGGTCCTTGGCGTCGATGGCGGCGGTGAGGGCGCGGATGATGCCGAAAAGCAACTCCTTGAGATCGGCATAGATCTTGGCGTTGGCGAGCTGGGTCTCGATCAACGAGGCGACGTACTGGAGTCGCTCGGCCTCGTCGGGGTCGAAGGGCCGGTCGTCGAGCGGGTTGACCGCGATCAGGCAGCCGAGCGAGCCGGCCGACACGGCGGCATAACGCGATCACGTTGGGGGGAATGATCTGCGAGAGGCCCGCGGTGATCTCGTTGCGGACCACGATCGTCTCTCGGCCGGCCGGCGCCGGCAACAACCGATACGTCTGAGCGTCCAGTCCCTCGACTGAGCCGCCGACAATGACTGGCTCATGAGGATCTCGCGGGACCCAGGCCACGGCCGCCACGCCCAGCGACGAGCGCAGGACGGTCGTCGCCAGCTCCTGGAAGCGATCCGGCGGGTCCGAGATCCGGAGCCGGCGAATCAGCCGGCCGATGACGACGTGCTCGCTCTCCTCGCCGCGACTCGGGGCCGTGATCGTACCCGAATCGCTCCCCACACTCTGTGCTTCGACGGCCCCGTTCGTTTCAATTCGCATGATCCCACCTCTTGAGAGTTCCTACTCCTATTCTAGGCCACGATTGGATTCCTGGAGCGAAGGTCTTAGCGGTCCCGTGGCGATTCCGCGACACGCCCTTCGACGTCCTGGACAGGGCTCATTCCGAAGCGTAGAGACAGGTAGAGCATGCAATCGGCCCATGCGAATCCGGAAGCCTCGCGATGGGTTCTCAGCAGCTCCACGCGCCGACGAGGGTGCCCGCTCGGAGATCGTTCGCCGATCCGCGGGTCAGGCCGGGTGTCCTTTCCAGCCCCACCGTCCGTATGTGATGAAGGAATGGCTCGAGAATCGTCGGTCTCGAGTCAATGAATCGGGAATCGGGAATCACAATGACGACAAAAGGCCGCGGAACAGATCTCTCGAACCCGGACTCGACCCATGACCTCCTGGCCGGATGGAACATCGAAGAGCCAGACGAGTTTGATCGGTCTACGACGGCCTCGGCACGGTTAGACCGAGCTCACGCGACACCACTGGCTGACGCTTCCAGACGACATTCCGCCGGCATTGCGAGGGAGGATCCTACTGGCGGGAACCTGGACGTTTTCCCCGGCTTCGTCCTGGGAGAATCCCGGGCGGAGGTGTCGACCGGGCTGGACGATCTCGTCAGAGTGAGAACGCAGCCGCTTTTCCGGCAACAAAGCGCGAGCCGCTGGAGGGGACCGAGACGGTCCGCGCGAGGAAGTCGTGCAGGCCCACGACACGGGGCACGCCGTCGAGCCGGTCGCCCAGCCTGGCCAGTCTCCCGCACCCCGGCGACGAGCTGGCGGGCTTCCGGATCCTCCGGGAACTCGGACGAGGGGCGTTTGCGCGCGTCTACCTGGCCGAGGAGATCCACCTGGGTCGCCGGCTCGTCGCCATCAAGGTGTCACGACCCGAAGGCGAGGAGCCGCAGGTCCTCGCCACGGCTCCAGCATACGCATATCGTCCCGGTGCACTCGGTCTGCGACGATCCGAAGACCGGCCTGCGAGTCCTCTGCATGCCGTATTTCGGCGGCGCCAACCTGGCCCAGGTCCTCGATGCCGCCGGCGGCCTGGACCAGACCGAGCATCGGCGGCCGCAGTCTCGTCGAGGCCCTCGACCTCCTCAGCCAGCGCCTCCTCCTACCGCACGGCCCGGGTTCGCTCGTCGTCGCGCCTCGACCGCCAGGCCTGCCAGTCCGAGAAGTCCCGTCGACCTTGCCGCTTCGAGCAGCCAGGGAGCCTGTCGTCGGGAAGGCTCGATCATCCGTGGCGGTCTCCCGGTTCCGTTGCTTGCTCTCACCGGCTGGTCGGAACGGGGACCGCGACGCCGAAGCCGCCTTCGCGCACCGTTTCACGAGGATCAGCACCAGCCGGCTCGCCAGTTCTTGCAGCCGGGCCAGTGCCATCCAGGCGGCGGTCTGGATCGTCGCGCGGCTGGCCGAAGGGCTGGACCACGCCCACTCGCGCGGCTTGCTCCACCGCGACCTGAAGCCGGCCAACATCTTGCTGGCTGCCGACGGCACTCCGATGTTGCTGGATTTCAACCTGGCGGCCGAGAACCACCCTGAGCCCTCCGAGGGCGAGGTCCGCCGCGCCCTCGTCGGCGGGACTCTGCCCTACATGGCACCCGAGCACCTCGACGCCTTCAACCCCCGCGGGACGACCTCTCCCGAATCCGTTGACGAGCGGGCCGACATCTACGCCCTCGGCCTCATCCTCTTCGAGATGCTCGCCGGCGAGCCCCCCTTCCCTTCCCCGCCGCCTGGGACAACCGTCCTCGAGACGCTCGCGGTCCTGACCGAGAGCCGGCGACGCGCGCCTTCGCTCCGGGCGCGATGCCCACAGCATTCCCTGGAGCCTCGACGCCCTGGTGGCCAAGTGTCTCGAGTTCGAGCCGGATCGCCGCTATGCCCGTGCCCGGGACCTCGCCGAAGACCTGCGCCGGTTCCTCGATGACCGGCCCATGAAGCACTGTCCCGAGCCGAGCTTTCGGGAACGGATGGGCAAGTTCGCCCGGCGCCATCCCGGTCTTTGCGGCACCACCTCGATCGCGCTTGGTCTCGCTCGTGCTGCTCGTCGCCATGGGCACGGCCGTCGTCTTCGCAGTCGGCGTCGTGAAAGACCTCGCCGTACGGTTCCAGCGCCAGCGATTCGATCGGGACTTCACCGAGACGCAGTTCCTGCTCAACACCGCCGGCGCCTCGGACGAGCATCTCGCGAAGGGGATCGCCAAGGCCCGGGATTGCTTCCTCGACCTGGGGCTCCGGGTCGACGGCCCGGCCCGGCTCTCCGGCTGGGTCCTCGGCCTGACTCGTCCGACGAGCAGCAGACGCGTGCGAGAGCAGGCGGTGGAGCTCATCATGCTGGAGGCCCGGGCGCAGGTCCTCCAGGCAAAGAAGCCGGGATCAGAGGCCGACCAGCGGCAGGCGATCGAACGGGCCATCGCCCGCCTCGACCGGGCCGAGAAGCTCGACGACCCCGCCCCGGCCGCACTCTTCGACGAGCGATCGCGATACTACGATGCCCTCGGCGAACCCGCCCGGGCCGATCGGGACCGCCTCCGGGCCGCTCAGACCGCGCCGGCGACCTGCCACGACTGGACCCTGCTCGGCACCACGCTGCTGGCCGCGGGCGATGCCCCGGGCGCCGAGAACGCACTGCGGCAAGCCATCCGTCTCGACGTGACCTCCTTCTGGACCTGGTTCATCCTGGGCCACTGCCACTACAAGCAAGGACGGTTCCTCGAGGCGGCCGGCGATTTCGCCGTCTGTTCCGCCCGAGGGCCGGCGCTTCGCCTGGGCCCACTTCAACCGAGGCCTGGCCCTGGCCAGGGCGGGCCGGCTGCTCGATGCCAGGAACGCCTACGATCGCGCACTCCAGTTGGAGCCGAACTTCGTCGAGGCAATCGTTGACCGGGCACTCGTGGAGCTGGAGCTGAATCAGCTCGATCCGGCCCTCTCCGACCTGACCCGCGCCGTCGAGCTGGGCCGGAAGGACCTGGGAGTCCTCGCGTCGCGGGGCGAGGCCCTGGCACGCCTTGGTCGCCGGGCCGAGGCCGAACGCGATTTCGCCGATCTGCTCGCTCGCAATCCCGACGACCCGGTGGTCCGGGTCGCCCGGGGGATGACTCGGGTCCATACCGATCCACCGGGCGCCCGAAGCGACTTCGAGAGGGTCCTCGAGGGGGACCCGAGACACGCCGCCGCCCACTACGGCATGGCCCTGTTGATCCGCAGGACGGATCCTCGGTCCGCACTGCGGCATCTGGACACGGCGCTCGATACGGATCCTCACTTGATCGACGCGATCCAGCTCCGTGCCCTGGTCCGTGCGCAGGCTGGGCGACCGGGCTGCCCTCGACGACGTCGATCGTCTCCTCGCGAGTCCGACTGCGGGCGCCTCTACAATGCCGCCTGTGCCGTGTGCTCTCTATGCGGAAAAGTCATCCGATGCCAGACAGCTTCCCCACGCCCTGGAGCTGCTCAACCGCGCCCTGGCTGTCGGGTTCCCGGCATCCGATATGGCATCGGACCCCGACCTGAAGCCCCTCCAGGCCCTTCCCGAGTTTCATCACATGCTCGACCGAGCCCTACACCATTAAACCTTGACCATCCACGCACCGACATTGGGCATGTAGGTGACTTGACTCTCGGCCGCGCAGGAGTCGCGTTCCAGCCGATCTGCGAGCGTCTCCACCTCGACCTCCTCGGCAGTCGCGATGCCGAACGCCTCCATCTTCGGCAAGAGGCTGCGAACCATCTCGGCGCTGTGTTCACAGATCGGCCGCACAGCCGCTCCGCCACAGACCGTCAGATGCTGCAACAAGGTCGGGCCGGGCAACCCCGCTTGCCGGAACAGGTGGTACAACTGGCTCCCGATATCGTACGCGACGCCCCCACGGCGAAAGGTTTCCGCGATCCAATGGTGCACCTGGCTCCAGAGCGGGACGAGGGGCCGGGTGCGCACCTCGACACTCATGTCGGGCTCCTGGACGACGAGGATTCCCCCCGTGTGCAGGTGGCTGGCCATGTGTCTGAGGGTCGCGACCGGGTCGGGCTGATAGAGCAGGACACAACGTCCGACCACGGCATCGAACGGGTCCGTGGCCGCGACGCTCTCGATGCCCTGTTCCTCGAAGGTGACCCAGGTGAACCCACTCTCCTTCGCGCGCCGACGGGCCAATTCGAGCACGCTGGGATTCAGGTCGATGCCCACCACCGCGCCCGTAGGCCCGACGAGCTCCGCTGCGAGGAAACTGACGTCGCCTGCACCACACCCGAAATCCAGGACGCGCATGCCGGGGGTAATCCCGGCCTTTCGGAAGATGCGCTCGGTCGAGGGCCGCACGAAGTTCGCCTGGCGGATGAGGCGCTGGGCTTCCGATTCCGAACGTCCCAGGACGTATTGAGGAATGATCGGCGGGTTCTCCATGGAGCTCGGCCCCTCGGTCGGTACGTTTCAGGAAGCGATGCTCGGTTGCGCCTCATCCTACGATCGAGGTCCCGTCCATGTCGAACCAAACCCGAGGCTCAAGGGTTGTTCCAGCCCATGGGCATCCATCAGCTCGGCGTCGCCGAGGATCTCCCGGCTCGGCCCGTCGGCAACAACCCGGCCGGCATCGATGAGGACGGTCCGAGAGCAGAGTTCCAGGACCATCTCGAGGTCATGGGTCGCGATCAATTTCGTACAGGCAAGTCCCCGGATGAGACCGATGAATCGGCGACGACCCCGGGGGTCGAGATTGGCCGAGGGCTCATCGAGGACCAGGACGGACGGACGGCACGCCAGCACTCCGGCCAGGCACGCGCGCTTCCGCTCCCCGAAACTCAGGTGGTGCGGTGGCCGGTCGGCCTCAGCCTGGAGCTCGACGGTCGCCAGGCACTCCATCGCGATCGCTCGTGCTTGGCCGGGCGGGATTCCCAGGTTGAGCGGACCAAATGCCACGTCCTCGACGACCGTGTTACAGAAAAGCTGATCGTCGGGGTCCTGGAAGACTAGCCCCACGCGCCGACGCACTTCGAGCGCATTCCGGTCGTTCACCTCGAGTCCTTCGACCCAGACATTCGGCTTGCGCGATCGATGCGTCCTCCCACCCCCACCGATTGCGTGACTGTGACCGATCGAGCCGCGGGCCTTCCCGGGCAGTAGTCCATTCAGGTGCAAGAGCAACGTGCTCTTCCCCGCTCCGTTGGGCCCAACCAGTGCGACCGATTCGCCGATCGCGATCGCCAGATCAATGCCGCGAAGCGCATCCTTCCCGTCGGGATAGCGATACTCCAGGCCTCGCACCCGGACTGCCGGAATGGTTCCCGTCTCCGAGACCAGATCGACTCCCAGGCATGGGTCCGCGTTCATCGAGGAATGGTCCCGCTCCAACGTCAACCTTCAGCCTTTCCACATGGCTCAATCGTCGAGGTTCCGGATCACACCGCTCCAGCCGCGGGCGATCATCGCGCCGTGCACCCGTTCGGCGCGTTCGAATGTACGGAGGAAGAGCATGCCGATCAACCCACCGAGCATGCTCCAGGAGAGAGACCATCGGCGACGGAATGTGCGCGCCCGCCGGGCGGTCGCCATCCGTTCGAGCTCGTCGAGGAGCACATACCGGTATCGGTCCATGAACTGGAGCGTGGCCACCAGGACGGGCGGTACGCCCAGCTTGCGCAAGGCCATCAACAGGATGGGGAACGGGGTCGTGCCCGCCAGCACGAGCATCGTGGCCAGGGCCAGGCCATTCTTGATCAGGATGCTGGCGGCCACGACGGCCAGGCCGTACTGGGCCCGCGCCGGATGTGCCGCGGTGACCATCACGGTCAAGAAGGCGACCAGGATGAACAGGCCCAGCCAGCGCCGGGCCAGCTCGCGAGGCGGGATGCCGGCCAGCCCGATTGTGAAGGCGAGGAACAACCCCTCGGCGCCAAAGACGCGCCAGTTGCCCGATCGGCGTGGCGATCACCACGACGACAAATCCGACCGCGACGATGAGCTTGAGCCGCGCATCGAGCCGGTGGATGGGCCCGTCCCCGGCGCGATGTCGATCCAGTCCGTCAAGCGGCATCGGGCGTGACCCCTTGACGATTCTCGCGTGGCAGCACGCGTGCCATTCCCCAGCTCACTCCGAAGACGACCAGCGTACCGACGAGCCCGGCCATCGCGGTGGCCAGCCTGGCGTATTCCTCCAGCCCGGGCAGCTTCAGCGTGTAGTCGGCCATCGGCGAGGGGAGCGGCGGCGGGGGCGACTCCTTGAGGAATCCGAGAGACTCACCGACGAATTCGAGGCCGTCGGGTGCGTCCCAGGCGAACGGCCCGAGGAACACGGCGACTGCCAGCGCGATGGCCAGTCCCGCGATCGTCGGCCGGACCCATCCGCCCACCCCGTAGGGCTCCTCAGCCGGAATATCCTCAGGCTCCAGCAGATCCGGTCGCCGGAGCAGGACGAATCGCACCACCAGCCCGGTGATCAGGGCCTCGCCGACTCCGATCGCCGCGTGGACCAGGGCCATCCAGGTCAAGATGCTCAAGAAGTCGTCGCGATGGCCCGATGCCGCCATCTCCACCGCAAACGCCCCGGACGCCAGCAGGACCGAGAACCACGCCGCCACCATGGACGCGATCAGCACGCCTTTGGCCCCGCCGATCGCCCGCCGGATCGGCGCAGTAGATCGCGTACCCACCGACGGCCCCGATCAGGCCCATGTTCACGAAGTTGGCCCCGAGCGCCGTCAGGCCGCCGTCATTGAAGAGAAAGCACTGGACGATCAGCACCGCGGCGATCACCACAGCCCCCGCCCACGGACCCAGCAGCACCGCGCTCGAGAACACCGCCGAGGAGGTGCCCCGTCACGCGCGGTCCGACCGGGAAGTTCACCATCTGCGCGGCGAACACGAACGCCGACATCGTCCCCATCAGCACGGTGGTCCGGTCCCCGAGCTGCCGCTCCAGCTTCCGCACGGCGTACAGCAATCCGGCCGCGCCCACGACTCCCGTCGCCACCGCAACCTTCGGATCCAGCAATCCGTCGGGAATGTGCATCGTTCGGACCTCGCCGGCGCTTTGCTTCCACCTCGTCCAGCCTTTCAACCTCTCCACTCCGCGACTACAACATGGTAGCCGCGGTATGTCGTTCCGTCAAAAACTTCATACGCTTTTCGGCCATTGTCCGTGATCCCTGGTCCGTTGTACCTTGATCGTATTGCCAGAGCTCAATCCGACAACGTCCCGGGACCGACAATCGGCAAGACGACAAGGGGACCATCCGAGTGAAGATCGATGAACGGCGCAAGGATCATGGATTGTTGAACTTACGCGAAGCGGACCTGGATCCTGACGCGATCCGGCAGTTCCAGCTCTGGCTCGACGAAGCCTTGCGGAGCGAGGTCCCGGAGGTCAACGCCATGGCGCTGGCGACCGCCACGCCCGACGGCCGGCCCTCGGTCCGCATGGTCCTGCTCCGGGGCATCGATGAGCGGGGATTGTCCTTCTTCACGAACTACGAGAGCCGCAAGGCGCGCGAGCTGGAGGCGAATCCGTACGCCTCGATGGTGTTCTTCTGGCACGAGCTTGAGCGCCAGGTTCGGGTCGAAGGCCGGGTCGAGCGGACCACCGCCGAGGAGTCCGATCGCTACTTCCAGGGCCGGCCTGCCGGCTCGAGGCTGGGGGCGTGGGCGTCGCCGCAGAGCCAGGTGATCGCCAGTCGGGACGAGCTGGAGGCGCCGTTTCGCGAGCTAGAGGATCGATATCCGGACGGTTCCATCCCCCGTCCAACGAACTGGGGCGGCTACCGTTTGATCCCCGACGTGGTCGAATTCTGGCAGGGCCGACCCAACCGGTTGCACGACCGGCTCCGGTATGTACGGCAGGCTGACGGCTGCTGGCTCATCGAGCGGCTCGCGCCATGACCAATCTTTTCCCGAAGCATACATTGACCGAGTACCGTTCAAGTTTGCCCCCGTGCCTTCCTTTGGCTCGGATCCGGGTGTCTTGGCAACTGGGGCTTGGTCTGTACAATCCGGAGGATCGTGGGTTGCAAACGCTGTTTTCTCGTTCAACATGGACCCAACGATCTGGGTTATACGCCCCTTCAGGCGGAAAGAAAGACGCCCATGTGGGCGTCTAGACAATGGTTAGGCGGCGGGGGAACCGGCCATGCTTCGAACTATTGCCCATCGCCTTGCACTCGGCCTGTCTACGACGGGGCGGATGCGCGACTGGTGGGCGGCCGCGGTACTTCTGGGGGCCTTTGGCCTCGTCTCGGTGCCGTTCGGACTCGCCACCGGTATCCTTCGTACGGCGGTGCCGATAACCTCCGCGCCGAGGTTTCTCGCCTTCTGCCTCGTCGCTCTCGTCGTCCCCAGCCTCGCGGAAGAGTCCATTTTCCGGGCCGCCATCCTCCCCCATCCCACCGAGAACATGCCCATCGGTCGTCGTGCCGTCGCCTTTTCCGCCGGTCTCGCGTCCTTCGTACTCTGGCACCCCCTGAACGCGTGGCTGTTCCTGCCCACGGCTCGGCCGCTCTTCTGGGACGGTCGCTTCCTCACCTTGGCCGGCCTACTGGGGGCGTGCTGCACTGAGCTCTATCGGCGGAGCGGGTCGGCCTGGCCGGGGGTCGCCTTCCATTGGTCGGTCGTCATCGCTTGGAAGGCGATATTCGGCGGTGGCGGTTTCGGCCTCGCTCAGATCGCCTAGCCGGCGGAGGCTGTTGCTTCGATTGGCCGCGAGCGATATTCTATTGTCATGAGCACCATCCACGAAATCGAGGATGCCATCCGCACCCTGCCCGATGACGATCTGGTTGCGCTCCGCGCCTGGTTCGCCGAGTTCGACGCCGCAGCCTGGGATCGGCAGTTCGAGCGGGATGTCGCCGAGGGCCGGCTGGATGCGTTGGCCGACGAGGCCTTACGGGACGCCCGCGAGGGGCGGTGCACTGACCTGTGAACCACCGCGCGACCCGCGATTCTGGGGCTGTTACCACCGCCTGCCCGTCGAGGTCCAGTAGTTGGCAGACACTTGCTACGCGCTGCTTCGACAGGACTCGCGGCATCCCTCACTCCATCTGAAGAGGGTCGGTCGCTTCTGGTCGGTTCGCGTCGGCTTACATTATCGGGCGCTTGCAGTTGAGGATGGCTCCGACTTAGTGTGGTTCTGGATTGGGACGCACGCGGAGTACGACCGAATACTTGGGTACGCCTGCCTGTCTTCTTACCGAAGCATTGCAGCGGACCCGCTGCGCGGGCCGCTGAATTTCGGCGATAGGCTCCCCCTGCATCGTCTGCGCGAGGAGAGTGTGCGATGCGCAAGTACAACCCTAATCCGAAACACGAGTCACCCGGTGCTCCAGGGCGAAGGGGCACACGACTCGACTTGTCGCCTCCGGAGGCCTTTCTGCTGCTCAACGATCTGCTCCATTGCGTCGAAGTCCCCGGGAAGCGGCAGCTTGTCGGCGTAAAGAACAGCAAGATTTACGTCTTTCAGGATGACGGGGCCGACGGTTACCACGCCTATCCGGCTACCGGGAACGAGGTCTACACGAAATACCCTGCGATCGCGAATCGAATCGCAGCGTTACTGGGCACCGATATCAAGCGACTCAGTCGCATGCATGAGTAGTTCACTTTAATATAACGTCTTCCGAGCCGAATCTCGCACTGCATGCGAACCCGGCCCGCTACGGCGGTTTCTATTAATATCAACGGCGGCTCAGCCGGGCCGGGCCGCTGATTGATGGGGTTAGGCGGCGGACGCCAAGGCATGAGCGGTGTGATCGTGTACTGGCGCTTCCCTTTGCATAAGCCCGAGGCCAACTGGGACGAGTTTGACCGCGATTTCCTCGACTTCATACGAACCTTGGTCGTTCGACGCCTCGAAGTCTCATGGCAGATTCGAGCAGGACCATTGTCGGAGCTGGGGCTCGACCCCGATGTCCAATTATGTGCCTTGGTATGGGAAGAAACTCGCGGGCTTCAGACGGAGGGAGCAAGATCTCTTGCGCATCCTGAGCCGAGGCGAGTTGCGGGAAGCCGTCGCGCGGGCAGCCGAGGAAGTCCGGGCGGCCAGGATTCGTGCCCTCAAATCGGACCGCGCGAGGATCCCCCCCTGCGGACGGGATGACTTTGGTGAGCGCTCGCGACGCTTCGATGAGGAGATTGCTCGCTGGACGTCGCTCACGGTCGAGGCGATAGCGGCCGAGTATCGGAGCCGACTGGCAACGTCGAGCGAGCGAATGTCCAGCTCCGATGGCTCAGACGAGGAGTTGTGGGATGTCTAACGAGGCGATGCAGCGGACACGCTGCGCGGGCCGCTGAATTTCGGCGTTCGGCGGCGGTGGGTACGGGGATGGCGAAGACCGGCGAACTCGACCTGCCATCGGGCCGGCGTCTGTGCCTACGCGAGTTACGGCCGTACCTGACCTACGAGGGGCTGCCAACCGCCGAGCGGAACAAGCACCGGCTGGGGCGGCTGGTCACCGAGTGCCGCGATCAGCCGTATACTGGCGGGCCGTACCTGATCCGCTCAACCGAGACGCCGATCGAGTATGGTCGGTCTTGGAAGGCGACCGAGATACATCAGACCTTGTCATGTGGCGGGTCTTCTCCGAACGTGGGTGGACTCACTCAAAGTCTGTCCCGAAAGCCTCTCAGCCCCCGAATGGGGGCGGCATCATATAGCCTGGGGCTCACGCCCCCAGGCTATATGATGCCGCCCCTTTGGGGTTTTCGGGACAGACTCTCAGAACCGGCCTCGATCGTGCGTGGTTGAGGATCTAATCAATGAAGCCGGCGCTATCTGCGAATCCTACTGGGGTGCGATATGGAACCTTCAACGTTTGACACTTCACAGCGGGTCCCTGGCGTACTCAGCTACTTGGGGTGCGATGAGCTCGATCTCGAATTAAGTTTCAGTTTCGATGAGGTTGTCGAAGGGATTCAATCACTCGATGGAGACGACCGCTGCGGCCTGCACTTCCAGCGCGGATCACCGTTACTGGGTGCGCCGGACGGTCGGGTCATCGTATCCAGTTGGAATCGCAGCGATATACAACCAATCGTATCGACTGGAGATGCATTCTGTGTCGGTGGAGATAGGCCAGGCGGGTACATTTGTTACATCCGCACCCGGAAGGGCGAAGTGTGGCTCAACACGTGCCATGGGGACGTGGACGACCTACACGAGATTTCTTACGATTGTGGGTGTGACATCGATCTGGGGGTGTTCCCAGGCACTTTTGTTATCCCCTATGAGGAGTTGGTGGAAGCTGCGCGGTACTTCTTTTTCACGGGTGAGATGATTGATAAACTCCCATGGATCAGCCGCGATAACATGGACTTCGACCCGTGGTATCGAGACTGATTGATTGTCCTGGTCGGTCGGTGTAAAGCAGGCGCTGAAGTTGACGGTTACAGTTTCAGCGCACAACAGCAAGCCGAACCATCTGCTGCACTTGACCCTCACCGCTGACGCGGTTTCGGGCAGGTGAGCCGGGTCGTTAGACTCAGACCATGATCATCACGGTAGTAGGCCCTTCGCTCCTCCCCTTTGTCACGCCTAGTCTTTTACGGACCCTTATCGCCGGAGAGATGGGCATCATCGGTGGTGGCAAGGTTGGCAGCGAGTTCGCGGATCTCGCCGTTGACGGCTGCGTGAATGGCTCGGGCCAGATCCGCGGTCTCGGCCTGCTTCTCGGGCGACAGGGGTGTCGATACCATGGTGGCCTTCAGTGCAGAGGGGATTCTCCTCAGAAATCATCGCAATCCCCCTTTGTATACAAAAATTCCACCAACTTTCAAGACGCCCACCGGAAGGTCGGAGCGAGATGGTATAATCGTTGAATTCCGAAGGGGCGTTGTGGGATGAGTCTGGAGTCTTTGAGGTCGAAGCGACCCGTGTCGGCCAAGAACTTCCATCACGACACTGTAATCCGTGCTTTGAGAGCGGACGGCTGGACGATCACGCACGATCCATTGAGGCTCAAATACGGTGATCAGAAACTGTACGTCAACCTCGGCGCGGAGCGAGCCACGCTCGGGGCGGAGAAGGCCGGTAGGAAGATTGCCGTGGAAATCCAGAGCTTTCTCGGTCGCTCCCCGGAACGTGACCTCCAAGAAGCCCTGGGGCAATACGAGACATATCGGGCTCTCTTGCAAATGTCGGATCAAGACCGGCAACGGTACATGGCGGTGACGGAAGACGTCCACGATACCGTGCTTTCCGATCGGTTCGGCCGCTTCATCGTATCTCACTTCAACCTTCGGCTCCTCGTGTTTGATGAAGAACAGGAAAGGATCACCCAATGGATCGAACCGACGAATACCGCTTGATCGTCGAGAGGATCATCAAGGATTATGCTTCGATCAAGTCCGCGTATGGTCAAATCGAGTCTGAGGCGATCATCGATCGCGAAAAAGATCATTACGAGGTCGTGGACGTGGGATGGGATCAGAACTCGCGCCGGGTTCATGGAACGGTGATCCATCTCGACATCATCAACGGCAAGGTCTGGATTCAGTATGATGGAACAGATCGACCGGTTGCCGATGAACTCCTGGAGGCGGGGATCCCCGCGGAAGACATCGTGCTCGCCTTTCACCCGCCGAGGCTCCGCCATCTCACGGGCTTCGCAGTCGGTTCAACACCCGAGGATTCCCTGCGAGCAGGACGAGAGCCTTCCCTCAGATCTTGACGAAGAACTTCTGCCGGTACATCCAGAAACAGATCAGCCAGAACACCAGCAGTGTCGAGGACGCTCGGATGAGCGGGCCATATGGACCGGCGAAGATGTCCGGGCCGAAGTGGGTTCGCAGTGTCGAGGCCACGTACGGCTTGAGGAGTTGCGCCATCAGGTAGATGGCGATCGAGTTCATGCCCACGACGACCAGGGGGAACGCCCATCGGCGATACCCGGCCACGTCGATCACAGCGTAGAACGCCGCGAGCATCCAGCAGGTCCAGCCGGTCGAGTAGACGGTCCAGGAGGGCGTCCAGATCCGCTTGACGATCGGGCAGACCGTCGCGTCGAGGAACAGACCAGTCGCCAGGCACAGGGCGCCGACGATGAGCAAGGTCCGGAGTTTGGCCATCGGCTCGCGCGGGGATCGGAGCATGCGGCCGGCCAGCACGCCGAAGATCATGGTCGCCATCGAGGGGATGAAGTTCAACGTCGCATAACCGCCCTCACTGAAGAGGAACGGCTCCCCTGTGGGGTGGGGGAAGAGGTTGAGGAACCATCGGTCGAATGCGGCGGCGACATTCGCGTTCTTGTTCCAGTGGGCGAAGAAGCCCGTCATCGTGATGCCAGGCTCGCTCGCGCCGTACTTCGCGAAAGGGAAGTCGGAATCCGGGAGCGGGTAGGCGGCGAATAGCAGCCAGTAGGCGACGAGGATTCCAATCGCGGCGGCGAACTGGACAGCCGGCCTGCGGCCGAGCGACAGGAAGACGAACGAATAGCCCAGTCCGATCTGACCGAGCACGTTGACGAACGTGTAGTTCGTGTGCCGGCTCCAGTTCGACGCCAGGAAGACCGCCAGCACGACCAGGATGAAGGATCGCAGCAAGGCGTGGCCGAACATCTTTCCCCAAGTCTCGCCCCGCGCGACGCGGCTGGCGTAGGAGAACGGCATCGCGACGCCGACCATGAACATGAACGAGGGCTGGATCATGTCCCAGAAGACACAACCCCGCCACGCGACATGGTCGAGCTGGTGGCGGAGGATCGGGACCAGGTTGAACCCGAACGTCTCACCGCTACTGGCGAGCCCCGCCAGTGCGCCGGCCCCTCCAGAGGCCATCGCCAGCATCACGAATCCTCGGTAAGCATCGAGCGAACCGAGTCGAGTTGAACGACTTACCATCCGGAACGGGTCCCATGGTCGTCGGTCTCCCGAGTGTGTTGGGAAGGAGACGAGGGTCGATCGCCGATTGCGGATCGACCCGAGGTCTCCCGATTCTAACGTGATGTGTAAGGTCGGCGGAAGGCTCCACAATCTCGACCGGGTTACGGAAGACCTCGGGTCGAGTCCCTTTACGTACGGCGTTTGGATGTCGTACGCTGTGGACGCGTTCGGTTCGATTGCCCGACGTTGATGTGTGCGGAAGTAACCCGCGTCGCCGTTCCCGCCTCTCCCGTCCGGGCCCGGCCCGCGGATCCGCGCGATCCGATACGATCACCAGAGGAAGATCCGGATGGGATGGTTTTCGTCCAGCTTGTTTCGTCGGAAAGACGTCGCGCAGTTGATCGGTGAGATGAACCAGGGTGAGCGGTTGCGCCGGCGGCTTGGGCCGGTCGCCCTGATGGGGCTTGGCATCGGTGCAACGATTGGTACGGGGCTCTACGTCCAGACCGGCGTCGTCGCCAAGGGATTCGCCGGGCCGTCGCTCGTCCTCTCGTTCCTGCTGGCCGCGGTCGGCTGCGGGTTCGCGGCGCTCTGCTACTCGGAACTGGCCAGCATGGTGCCCGTGGCCGGGAGTGCTTATACCTACGCCTACGCGACGCTCGGCGAGCTGCTTGCCTGGGTCATCGGCTGGGACCTCATCCTCGAATACGCCATCGGGTCGAGCTTCGTCGCCGCGGGCTGGTCCAACTACCTCGACTCCTTCTTGCGCAGCGTTTTCCACATCGCGATCGACCCTCGACTCAAGTCGGCTCCCTGGGACTTCAACATCGAGGATAAGGTGTTCCTCCTCAAGAAGGTGACCTTGGCCGACGGGCAGATCGTGCAAGCCTGGTTCGACCTGCCGGCGATCTTGATCACGGCGGCCGTGACCGTGGTCCTGGTGATCGGGATCAGGGAGAGCGCGGGGTTCAACGCGGCGATGGTGTTGCTCAACATCGTGGTGATCTTGACGGTGATCGGCATCGGCGCGACCTACGTGGACCCGAAAAACTGGCGGCCGTTCTTGCACGAAAAGGAGCAGTGGCACGGCGTCGCGGAAGGGGCGGGACGGATCTTCATCGCTTACATCGGGTTCGACTCGATCTCGACCAATGCCGAGGAAGCGCGCAATCCGCAACGCGACCTGCCGATCGGGATCATGGGCGCATTAACGGTCTGCACCATACTTTACGTGGCGGTCGCCGCCGTCTTGACCGGGATGATCCCATATCGAGAGATTGATATCCAGGCGCCGCTTGCCGCGGCTCTTCATGTCAAGGGGCTCACCTTTGCCGGCGGGCTGATCACGCTGGGAATCCTCACGGGCATGACCAGCTCACTCCTGGTCGGCAACCTGAGTCAACCGCGAATCCTCCTGGCGATGGCTCGAGATGGACTGCTGCCCCACGGCTTTTTCGCGGCAGTCCATCCCCGATTCAAGACTCCGTGGAAGTCGACCATCCTGGTTGGCGTCGTCGTCGCGGCCGCGGCCGCGCTGGCACCCTTGGGGTTTCTTGCGGACCTGGTCAGCATTGGCACCCTGTTCGCGTTCGTGGTCGTCTCGGCGGCGGTCTGGATCCTGAGGATCAGCGATCCCGGAATACCCCGCCCTTTTCGCGCCCCCATCGTTCCCGTCGTGTCGACCTTGGGGATCCTGGTGAACGGCGGCATGATGTTCTTCCTCGGTCCCGAGAACTGGCTTCGCCTCTTCATCTGGTTGGTGCTGGGGCTCATCATCTACTTCGGTTACTCCCGACGTCATTCGGCCCTCCGCGCCCGCTCGCTGGAGATGGCCCAGCGATCCTGAAAACGCCCTTTGCCGAAAAGTCGTCACATGCTTACATCCGATCAAGGTCCGCGATGGTATCAAGGTCTCAGCGCCAGTCAGTGGCTCATCCTGGCGGTGGCCTCGGCCGGTTGGATCTTCGACGTCTACGAGGGTCAGCTCTTTGCGATCTTCAAGACGCCGATGCTGACCGAGCTAACCGGCGGCCAGAAGGGCATGATAGACTGGCAGGCGAACATCGGGTTCGCAGCCTTCCTGCTGGGTGGTGCGGTCGGAGGCCTCTTCTTCGGCATGCTCGGCGACCGCTACGGCCGAGTCAGGATCATGTCGGCGACGATCCTGGTCTACTCGGTGTTCTCCGCGCTGACGGCCTTCGTTCATTCGCTGTGGGAGGTCCACTCGCTGCGGTTCCTGGTCGCGGTGGGGACCGGCGGCGAATGGGCAGTGGCCGCGGCGCTGGTGGCCGAGACATTCCCGCCCCGCTCCCGGGCCACGGCCTCGGGGCTGTTCCACGCGTCGAGCGTCATCGGCGTCGCGCTGGCAGTGCTGACCGGGATCGTCTTCGCCCAGGAGGATTTGTGGCGATGGGCGTTCCTTGTGGGCCTGGCGCCGGCGTTGATGGTGCTGTGGATCCGGATCAGCCTTCGCGAGCCCAGGCCCTGGACGGCCGAGGACGATGGCAGTAGCACCGGCATACCCGATGACGCAGCCGTCGGCCCCGGGCCGGAGGTCGAGGAGGTCGCCTCGAACAAGACCGCCGACCTCACCGAGCTGTTCGGCCCTGGGCCCTGGCGATCCCGGGCGCTGTTGGGTCTCGGATTGGCCACGATCGGGCTGGGGACGTACTGGGGAGCCTTCGCCTGGGGCCCTGAGCTGGCCCGGCTGACGCTGGGTGAATCGACCTCGCCCGAAGCACAACAGTCCGCGTCGAGCCTGGCTTACTGGGCGTACTTGTTGATGAACTTCACGGGAGGGCTCCTCGGCTTGCTGGCGTTCGCGCCCCTGGCCAACTGGCGCGGCCGGCGATTCGCCTTTGTCGTGTATCACGTGGGAGCGGCGATCTTCGCGCCCCTGACGTTCCTCGGTGCCCGGACCTATCCCCAGGCCCTTGTGCTGCTCTCCATCATGGCGTTCTTTGTCCTGGGGATGCACGCCGGCTATGCGATCTATTTTCCCGAGCTCTTTCCGACGCGATTGAGGGCCACCGGCGCGAGCGTCTGCTTCAACCTCGGCCGAGTCCTGGGTGCCGTCGTCCTCGTGATGCGGGGGAAGCTCGGCGAGTGGTTCGGTCTACGCTGGGCCGTCGTCGCCATCTCGAGCTTGTTCCTGGTCGGTTTGATCATCCTGATCTTCGCGCCTGAGACCCGTGGCCAGGAACTGCCGGAGTGATCGAGATCCGCACTTCGCTCGTCTTCGAAAGGGTTAGCGCCGCGGACTGCACTCGATAAAAAGGAACGACAAGGGAATCATGGGAGATTCAGGGCGGATCACAGCGCTTCTGGGAGCGATCCTGATCATGAGTTGCGGCGAGTCCAGTGAAGACGAAACGCATCGACCAGTCTCGTATCCCGAAGCGCCCCGCTCGGATACGGTCGACGAATACCACGGACAGCGGATCCCCGACCCATACCGGCCGCTGGAAGATCCCGACGCGGCCGCGACACGGACCTGGGTCGAGGCGGAGAACCGGATCACCTTCGCCTTCCTGGAATCGATCCCCGCGCGAGTGGCGATTCGCGAGCGCCTGACCGCCCTCTGGGACTACGAGAAATCCAGCGCTCCTCGCCGCGAAGGAGGACGCTACTTCTACGCCTTCAACACGGGCCTTCAAAACCAGAGCGTCCTGTACATGGCCGACTCCCTGGACGGTCCCGGGCAGATCCTCCTCGATCCTAATACGCTATCGGCCGATGGCACCGTGGCCCTGTCGGGGACCGCCGTGAGCCACGACGGCCGGCTGCTGGCCTACGGACTGGCCGAGGCCGGATCCGACTGGAACGAGTGGAAGGTGCGCGACGTCGCGACCGGACAGGATTACCCCGACCATCTGAAGTGGATCAAGTTCTCTGGCGCTGAGTGGGTCCCTGACGGGAAGGGCTTCTTCTACGGACGGTTCCCCGAACCAGGAGCCGGCGAGGACCTCAAAGGGGCCAACTACTACCAGAAGGTCTGTTTTCATCGGATGGGGACCGATCAATCCCAGGACCTCCTGATCTGGGAGGACCCGGAGCACAAGGACTGGCGCGCCAATCCTCACGTCACGGATGACGGCCAGTTCCTCATCCTCACGATCGAGAAGGGGACTGACGCCAAGTATCGGATACTCTACCGGCCTCTGGATCATCCCGAAGCCCAGCCGGTCCACCTGGTCGGCGAGTTCGACGCCGAGTACGATTTCATCGACAATGATGGGCCGGTCTTCTGGTTCAAGACCAACAAGGACGCGGCGCGCGGGAAGGTCATCGCGATCGACACCTGTCACCCCGAGCCCCAGCACTGGAGGGAGCTGATCCCGGAGGCAGCCGAGACGCTCGAACAGGTCCAGGCGGTCGCCGACCATTTCCTCGCCGTTTATCTCAAGGATGCCCACACCGTGGTCCGGGTCTTCGACCTGAACGGGCACCACGTGCGCGACGTCGCCTTTCCCGGCCTGGGCACGGCGGTGGGCTTCGTCGGCAAGCGAAAGGACCGGGAGACGTTCTATGCGTTCACCTCGTTCACCACGCCCTCGACCATCTACCGGTACGACGTGGCGAGCGGGCAGAGCACGATCTGGCGGCAGCCTCGGCTGAAGTTCGACCCGGCCGACTACGAGACGACGCAAGTCTTCTACACGAGCCAGGACGGGACCCGGATCCCGATGTTCCTCAGCCACAAGAAAGGGCTGAAGCGGGACAGCTCGACCCCGACCTTGCTTTACGGCTACGGCGGATTCAATATCTCATTGACGCCGAGCTTCAGCCCATCCGTCCTGGCCTGGATGGAGATGGGCGGGCTCTACGCCGTACCCAACCTCCGCGGCGGGGGCGAATACGGTGAGGACTGGCACCAGGCCGGCACCAAGCTCAAGAAGCAGAACGTCTTCGACGACTTCATCGCCGCGGCCGAGTGGCTGCTCGCCAACCAGTACACGTCGAGGTCCAAGCTGGCCATCGCGGGTGGGTCCAACGGCGGCCTGCTGGTCGGTGCTTGCATGACCCAGCGGCCGGACCTCTATGGCGCCGCGATGCCGGCCGTGGGCGTGATGGACATGCTCCGGTTCCACAAGTTCACGATCGGCTGGGCATGGGTCGACGATTATGGGTCGTCCGACGACCCCGACCAGTTCCGGACGCTGCTCGGGTACAGTCCCTTGCATAACCTCAAGCCAGGCACCAGCTACCCGCCAACCCTGATCACGACGGCCGACCACGACGACCGCGTCGTCCCGGCCCATAGCTTCAAGTTCGCCGCGGCGCTCCAGGCGGCCCAGTCGTGCGACAACCCGGTCCTGATCCGGATCGAAACGAAAGCCGGCCACGGCGCCGGCAAGCCCACGACCAAGCTCATCGAAGAAGCCGCCGACAAGTGGGCGTTTCTGGTCGGGGTGCTGGGCGTTGCGCTGGGGAGCGGTGAGAAGTGAACTCCGTTACTCAATAACCGAGATGAATGCGGATCTGTTTCTCGATCGCGACCATGGTGGCCGCCGAGACGGCGCCCAGACGGCGCCTGAATCGCAACTTGGAGACAGTGCGCAACTGATCGGTCAGGATGTAGCTGGTCTTGACCAAGCCTCCTTCGGGCGGATCAATGCGGATATGGGCCCTGACTCGGCGGTAAGTCGCTGTGATCGGGACAACCATCAGCAAATCAGCAGGACTGTGATTGAGCGCATCCGTCGAGACCACGATTGTGGGTCGAACTCCGCCTTGTTCATGACCGACGGGCGGATCGAGATCGACGATCCACACGTCGCCTTGGAGGGGAAGCGGGCGAGACATCATCCTGCTCATACGGCAAGTCCTTCAATCCATCCATCAACGTGCAATCCCACTCGCTCAGTTCCGCTTGAAACTCGGCCCATGCCTCAGGATCCGCCTTCAACGCGGCGTAATCGGCGTAGTACTCCTCCCAGTATTTCTTGATTTCATACTCCCGAACGGCTGCCTCGACAATCGCGGTCATTGTTGTCTCGGCCTTGTCGGCGAGTTCCTTGATCGCATCAAGTGTCTTCTTATTGACTCGAATCGTATGACTTTCCATGCTGGTACCCATGATTTTATTGGCCAAGTCGTCACAAGAAGCGAGATGTCGGGCGACGACTCAATAGTCTACAATATAGGCGACGAAATCGTCAACACCAGGAATACCAAGAGTGCGCCAACAATAAATGCGCAACATCCGCGAACCATATTCTCGACTTGCGAGTCTTCTTTAGCACTCCCGGACGCACGAGCGTTTCTTTAGATTTCGGGGAAGTCCCTCGCCCGAGGAGAGGAGAAGAGGGGCCACAGCGAGCGAGACAACGTGGATAATCTCATCGGCGTTCTGATCTTGTTGGGGCTGCTGAGTTGGATTTGCAACTCGGCTTATTCGAGCGGCAAGCGGGAGGGTTCCCGCAAGGGGTTCGGCGTCGGCTACGCACGCGGACGCCAGAGGCGGCCTCCGTCCGGCTGCCTGATCATCTCGATCGCGATCGCAACGCTGGCGATCAGCGCCGGCGCAATTGCGGCTTCTCTCCTCTAAGATTGCGACGGAGTCAGGCCGGTAGTACGATGCTCACGAGGGCGGCAGACAGGATCCTGCCTGCCGCCCTCGCTCAAAACTCAAATCAGCGGCTTCCATGTGCGGGGAAACCATCAAATGCGGGTTGTGGGCGGAAGTCTACCAGAGCGATGTCAGTAACACCTTTCGAGGGTACTACTATTCCAGTCTACCGGCACCACTAGTGTCACAGGCATGACACATTGGGGCAATATGGGGCGGCGTGGAAAGATGACCCCGAGAGTGTCTGTATGGGGACTACTCGAGAGGAGGCTCTCGACGCCCTACGGCGATCGGCAAATCAAACCGAGAGCGGCTCGCCGACGGGAGTTTGATTCTTGATCATCCGGATATCTTCCACGGGATTCCAAATACCAGGCTTCGGAATGGGTTGCGCCCTCACGGGCTGGAATTGTTAAGCGGCTCGTCTTGTTCACGAGCGAGATCCTCAATGCCTTCGTAAGGGAACTCTGTCAGACCGTCCATCAACGTCGCATCCCAAAGCCTCATCTCCGCTTGATTCTCGGCCCAGGCTTCGGGATCGGCCCTCAATGCGGCATAATCAGCGTTGTGTTCCTCCCAGAATCTCTTCTCGTGGTATTCACGGACCGCCTTTGCCACAGTGGCGGCGAGGCTCTCGTTTGCCCAGGCAGCTAACTCGCGAAGACGGTCATGAGTTCTCATGTTGACTCGAATCGTCCGGCTGCGACTTGGCATTGTTGAGCTCCGCTCGTGGGGGAATCAATGGCGACTCCCCGATTTGTCTTGTTTCATCCCCGCCTCAAACCGACTCCACGGCCCGCACCTCATGTCCTTGAGCAGCCCGCGCATCCATTCGTACTCCTTGTGTTCTTTGAGGAACGCGTTGGCGATGAAGTCCGAGCCATGGTGGCCGACCTGACCCCAAAAGGCCATCTGGTCGGCGAGATTGCCATCGGTCACCTTGGACTGGACGGTACCGCCCGGATAAAAGGGGCCCCAATCCCACTCGGGGACGCCGCGAGGTGAGGTCTCGACCCGGCCGTTGAGGGTCCGCTCGTTGGCCTCTTTCTTCACGCTGACCACGTCGAAGTCGTCGGTCTCGAACCGCTTGCCGGCTTCGAGGTCGATCTTCCCCTTATGATTGGCCAGCAGCCGCTCCCAGCGCGTCTTGCGAGCGTTTGGTGAGGATGCCGTGTTCTCTGCGTCGAACTTCGTCTCTTCCTTCCGGAGCTTGGCGGAATCGGGGAAGTTGGCACCGAAGAAGCAGCCGTCCTTGGTGCGGCGGACCGAATGGTTCTTGAGCCCCAGCTCGAAGAGCGCGATCTCGCCGGTCTTGTTGTCGCCGACCAGCCAGTCGTTGGCATACCCGCCGTTGTTGCCGTCGAGCATGATCCGGACATAGTCGTCGATCGACCGGCTGTACTGCATGGCCTTGCGGGCGCGGACGAATTCCGGTTTGCCCTTCGGGTCCCATCCTTCGAACTGCGTGATCGTCGTTTCGGTGATCAGCATGCCGGCCGAGGTGACGCCGAAATCGTCGTCGCTGACGATCACGCCGGGGAGCCCGTCCATGATCATCCGTGCGCCCGCCTCGGGTTTGAGGTCGAAGATGATGTTCCATCGGCTGCCGACGACGTAGTTCGTCCAGGCGTTGTGTCCGATGACGATCCGGCTATCCCGGGTATAGCTCCCCGTCGCGATGAAGGCGCTGCAATTCCCCGGCGCATGCGTGGTCGGAGTCTTCCCTTCCTTGAGGTCGAGCCACGGGACGTAATAGTAAGGTAACTCCTGGTTGGCGTTGAGGGCGACGAGGTCCCAGCGGTCAGCCTCGACACCCTTGGCCTTCATCCCGGCGACGATCCCATCGATCTCCCTGCGATACTCGTCGTCGATCCCGGGCCACAGCATCCGCTCAGCGGCCTCGCGGTAGAAGCCCCAGTCGCGGTGGGACGACGTCTTGAGGTAAGGCTTGATAACGCGGAGGAAGTCGCCGATCTCGTTGGCCAGTAGGTATCCGTGCTGGAAACCCAGCCGCCCCGGCGGGCCTTCCAGGTGAACGTAGACCCAGCCGTCGCGCTCGAATCGGTACGCGCCCTGGAGTCGCTCGTCGGTCGCCGACGGCTCGCTGGCACCCAGAAAGGAGCTGCCTGCCGGACCGGTCAGACATCCAGCAGCCAAGAGCCAAGTGATCAAGAGAGAACGATTCATGGTGTTGAGCCTCCAGTCGAGTTCGTCCGCCGCGGTCAGCGGCGCCCAGTGCGACATCAACTTTAGTGGGGATTCCCGCCGTCCGCAACGCGTTGGGAGATCGAACCCTATACAGGTGCCGTTCAACAAATCCGTCCTGCTCGACAGAACTGAGTTGCATTATGCCCGCGCTGTTCTACGGTGAACTTTGAGAGCAGTTGTGCGCGACCGCGAGAATGGATGCGGGATGTCCCGCATCCAATTTCCGAGACGAGAGTGGAGGGGCTTGTGACGATGGGTACAACGGTCCGGGTCGTCTGCGAAGGATGCCTCCGGAGCGTGGAGATCGCGATGGAGGGTCCAGGTTCCGGGGATTGGCGGTGTCCTTATTGCGGTCGTCTGGTCGAGAGCCGGACGAGCCGGATCGGGCCGAGCGAGTCCGAGACCGAGGATCCGCCTGGTCCACCGGAGTCCCAGCTCACGGAAGCGGCGGAACCCATCAATTGGTTCACGACCTGGGAGCGGGGCACTCTCGGTTCCTTGAGTCGGTTCCAGCTCCGGGAGCGGCTCGGGGACGGTGGGTTCGGCCAGGTGTTCCTGGCTTATGATCCGCGGCTCGATCGGGACGTGGCCATCAAGATCCTCAAGCATCCCAACGCTTCCGATCGCGTGATGGAGCGATTCTTCCGGGAGGCCCGGGCAGTCGCGCGGCTCGACCACCCGAATATCGTGGCAGTCCACGACGCCGGGTTTGACGAGGGGCAGATCTGGGTGGCCTACCATTTGGTCAGCGGTCGGCCGCTCTGGTGGTATCGCGACCGTCAGCGGATGGATGCCGTGACCGCCGCGCGGATCATGCGCGACCTGGCCGATGCGCTCGACCACGCCCATCGCATGGGAGTCGTGCACCGGGACATCAAGCCGGCCAACGTTATCATCGATGACCAGGGCCGGCCCCGACTCATCGATTTCGGTCTGGCTCGTCGCTCCGACCTGGAATCCGACCTCACGCGCGACGGGGCCGTGGTGGGAACGCCCGCCTACATGAGCCCCGAGCAAGCTGTCGGTTTGAGCCGCAAGGCCGACGAGCGGAGCGATGTCTACAGTCTCGGCGTGATCTTCTATGAACTCCTCCGGGGCAAGCGTCCCCAGGACGACCGAACGGAATCCGCGGACCAGTCCCCTGGCCGCCATCCGAGACTGCTACCTCCTTCGAGGACGGCCACCAGGAGGCCGCTGGATTCCTCGATTCCCGTGGGACTGGGAGCCATCTGCGCCAAGGCCATGTCGCCGCGACCCGCCGACCGCTATGCGACCGCCCGCGCGCTGGCCGATGACCTGGATCTCTGGCTCCGGCGGAGGCACCAACCCTTGAAACGAATCCACCTGGTGATCTCGGCCACGCTCCTGATCGTGGCCAGCGTGGTCCTCACCTTTATGGCCGTCCGGATCGGGGGCATGACGGCGATCCCAGCGAAAACCGATGCGGCGGCATCGCATGAAGAAACTAAGCCGCGGACGGAGATTCCTACTTCGCCGGTGAAGACTCGAGCCGGTCTCAGGCTCAGAGCCGAACCGGGCTCAGAGTCCCGCGTTCGATTGATCGGGAACAGTCAGAGGCACTCTTATCACCTCTCGACCTGCCCCAGCCTTGAACAAATGAAACCGGAGAATCGCGTAGAGCTGGACAGTATGAAGACCGCATCGGACCTGGGATACCAGGCCTGCGGTCATTGCCGACCGGATCTCGTGGAACCCCCCATCACTCAACCTTGGGACCGGCCGCAAAACCAGCACTGAATTCCCGGCGGCGAGCGCCGGCAAATCCAGATGCGCCTCTCGTGGCACGTTGATCATCCCCCACGTCGCGCCGATTCTGAGACGATCCGCACATTCATTCCCAGGTGTGACCCGCTCTAACGCGGCTGAGCCGCGATCAAGGAGGGATTCAAGACAAGGAATGCTTCTGGAATCTGGAGTTCCGATTCTCGAATCCCTCCAGACGCCCGAACGGCGCATTCATCGTAGGAAAGAAGACGGTCCAGATGGTCGTCTCACCGCGTGTTGACCGTCGCACACGCCTCGCCGATACTGAGACCGAACCGGGTCTGAGACCTGCACCCGCAAGTGACGACTCGGATCGGTCGGTGTAAGGAGCGCGATGGCGACGGTCATCATCGGCCTGGCGGCGGTTGTGCTGGTGGCAGGCTCGTTCGTGGCCTGGCGATGGTCCCGCGCGCTCACCGCGGTTGCGACCGGGCTCGAAGCGCTTCGTCGCGGCAGGAAGGCTCACGTCGTGCGGTCGGCCGCGCCGGGACCGGTCGGCCGCCTGGTCCGATCGTTCAACTCGGCCGCCACGGAGGTCCAGGCCCGCGCAGGCGCCTGGAGCAGGACCGTCAGCAGTTGATCGTCGTCCTCGAGGCGATGGCCGAGGCGGTGATCGCCGTTGACACACGACATCATCTCCTCTTCGCCAACGCCGGCGCGAACCGCCTCTTCGGGCTGGATGCCAGCTCCGTGGGCCGACTGGTTGAAGAACTGATCCGCAGTCCCCAGGTTCAGGAGTCCATCGAGGCGACGTTACGACTGGTTGACTCGACTCCCTATCAAGGGGAATTGTCGCTTCCCAGCCGCGACGGGCCGGTCCGCGGTCAAGGCCGGTCCCTTTCGGTGCGTGGCACTCCCTTGCCCGGCAACCCGTCGCCGGGCGCTGTCCTGGTCTTCCATGATGTGACCGATCTCCGTCGGCTGGAGCGGATGCGCCAGGATTTCGTCGCCAACGCATCCCACGAGCTGAAGACGCCGCTGGCCTCGATCAAGGCTTATACCGAGACTCTCCTCGATTGGGCCCTCCACGATGAGACGAAGAATGTCCGGTTCCTCGAACAGATCGACGAGCAAGCCGAGCGGCTCAACCAGTTGATCCTCGACTTGCTCAGCCTGGCCCGACTGGAGAGCGGGCAGGAGATCTTCGACCATCAGCCGCTGAGCATCATCCCGGTGCTCGAGTCGTGTGTCGAAGCCCATCGCGGCCGCGCGACGGCCAAGAACTTGATCCTCACCATCGACCCCGGCGGGCTCGACGATGAGAGCCTCATCCTGGCCGATGAGGAGGCCCTGCGACAGATCGCCGACAACCTGATCGACAACGCCATCAAGTACACGCCCGAGTACGGCTCCGTCCGCGTCGGCTGTCGGATTCAACAGGACGCGATTGCCGTCGAGGTCACGGACACCGGCATCGGGATTCCCCGCGACGACCTGCCCCGCATCTTCGAACGTTTCTACCGGGTTGACAAGGTGCGTAGCCGAGAACTCGGAGGGACGGGTCTGGGCCTCTCAATCGTCAAGCACCTGGTCCAGTCGATCGGCGGCCAGCTCGAAGTGACGAGCCGGCTGGGCTCCGGCTCGAAGTTCACCGTCGTGTTCCCCCGCGGCAGGTCCGTCGGGACGACCCAGGGGGCCGGACGTCTCAGAGGAGCTGAGGGACGAGATGATTAAACCAAAAGAATCGAGACTCCTCGCTCAACACCACCTGAGTCGGGGCCAGGCGCGGCGAATTCCCGCCCCAAAGGGGCCGAAACAGACCAGCCCGGGGCAACGCCCCGGGAAAGCGATCACGCCCCCCCAGCCGAGCCCTGAAAGGGCGTTACAAGCCGGGTCGGGGCGATCCGCCTGTGCCGCCCTTTCAGGGCTCTTTCGTGAAGCTAGGTTCCCGGGGCGATGCCCCGGGCTGATTTGTCTCGCCCCCTTCGGGGCAAATCCCGGTGGTGTTCGGCGAGAAGTCTCACGATTGAGACTCCGCGCCGAAGACCCCTAGTCACCGACCGGTGAACGCCCAGGAATCCTGGTTCGTCGCCCCCTGAACGGGCACTCGGCCGACCTCTCGCCAAGGGGCGAGATGCTCGGACCGTTCGTTTTCCCCAGTGCCAGGCCCCGCCCACCTCTCATCGCCCTCGCCCCAACGGGGACATACGTGGGGTGAGGCGGTCTTGTTCCACCGAGCCAGGCCCGTTGGGTGACCCGCGGCCCCGCTAATGGCGGAGTCGGGAGACCACTTCGGTGTACGTATTCCGCAGCCAGGATTTTCGCAGAGACCGAGGGACCACGGAGTGGGAGTCTCGGCTTCAGACGGTCGATCAAGCTGATGTCTTATCCGATTGCGGCTAGCGCGGCGGAACGCTACGATTGACGTCATGGCATGGACACTCCGACAACGATTAACGGCCCATGGCACACAACCAGATTGAGAGATCATCCCAGGCAGTTCGTCGAAGGGGCGGGTGATGCCGCTTTGGCTGCGATGGGCAGGATCGAGGTGGGATCCATGCGAACCCTGGTCGAGAGGAAACGCGAAGAAATCCAGGAGTTGTGCCGGCGCTATCGGGTACGCCAGCTCGAGCTCTTCGGCTCGGCAGTCAGCGACAGGTTCGATCCCCAGACCAGCGACCTGGACTTTCTCGTCGAGTTTGACGTGCTCTCCCCGGCGGAACATGCGAAGGATTACTTCGGATTGCTTTTTGCGTTGACGGACCTGTTTGGCCGCGACGTCGATCTGGTGGAGACGTCGGCGATCCGCAATCCCTACTTCCTCCGAGCCATCGCCAAGGATCGGGTGCTCGTCTATGAGGATTGAAGCGCTCAAGTATCTTTACGACATGCAACAAGCGTGTCGGCTGATGGCCGCGTTCCTGGCGGGCCGGTCGTTCGACGACTATTCCACGGATCCGTTGCTGCGGTCCGCAGTAGAGCGTCAGTTGACGATCGTCGGCGAGGCGCTCAATCGCTTGATGAAGATCGAGTCGGCCGTCACAACCAGGATCACCGATGTGCGCCAGATCATCGCATTCCGTAACATCCTCGTTCATGGCTATGATGTCGTCCGGCACGAAGTGGTCTGGGGCATCCTGGAGAGTGATCTGTCGATCCTGACTCGAGACGTGGACACGTTGCTCCAAACAAGGGGAAGCGTAACAGAATCGCGAGGAGACGAAGTCCTGACGCGGCCTTCGGCCGCAGCCCAATCGGGATTCCCGATTCGAGATTCCGGATTCCCGCAGGGGAATGATCCGGGAATCCGGAATCTCGAATCCGGAATTCGGAATCCCCGATGCGGCACGGCGCAGGGAGCCTACAAAGGAACACACTAAGACAACACGGACGGACGCAGAGATTACTCCCACGGACATCGAGATCCCCCGCGACAACCTGCCCCGCATCTTCGTACGCTTCTACTGGGTCGAAAAGGCGCGGAGCCGAGAGCTGGGCGGGACGGGCCTGGGCCTCTCGATCGTCAAGCACCTGGTCCAGTCGATCGGCGGCCAGCTCGAACTGACCAGCCGTCTGGGCTCTGGCTCGAAGTTCACCGTCGCGTTCCCCGCGCCCGGCCCATCCCATGACCGAGCCGGGCGAACGCCTCGGTGAAGCCAATACGCGGTTTCCCTCGACGCAGCCGGTCGGCCACGGTTCTCTCGTCGTGAATTCGGCCGGAGAACCTCCGGTCCCGCTCAGGGCAGAGTCGGCGGACCACTTCAGTGAACCTCGTCGACAGCCAGGACTCCCGCGGAAACCGCGGGACACCACAGGTGGAGTCCCGGCTTCAGCCGGTCGGTCGAACGATCAGGGTGCACCCAGCCTCGGAAGGGTCACCGTTCCCGACTGCCCAATGACCCCTCAACCGGCTAGGATGGAGCGAAAGGACCGAGGGAGCCCTCACCATGCCTGTGCATGATTGGACCAGGGTGGACGCCGGGACGTTCCACTCATTCCATAACGCGTGGATCACGCACCTCATGGGGCAGCTCAATGGCGGCGTGCTACCCCGGGGCTATTATGCGCTCTCGGAGCAATACTCCTCCGGCTTGATCCCGGACGTGCTCACCCTGCACCTCCCCGACTCGAGTCCGGGCGCGACTCCTCACGGCGGGGGAATCGCACTCGCCGATGCCCCTCCGCGTGTCAGTCGCAAACTGACCGCGGATCCCAAGGCGATCTATCGCGCGCGGCGCCGCACGTTGACGATCCGTCACACGAGCGGACACCAGATCGTCGCCTTCCTGGAGATCGTCTCGCCGGGCAACAAGGATCGGACCGCCAGCATCCAGGAGCTCGTCAACAAGATTGACGCGGCGCTGACGCAGGGCATCCACGTGATGACCGTCGATCTGTTCCCGCCCGGGAGATTCGATCCCCAGGGCTTGCATGGCGCGGTCTGGGCCCGATACGGCATGGAGGAGTATGTCGTCCCGGCCGACCAGCCCCTGACCGCCTGCTCGTATCGGGCCGTGGCGCCGGTCCACGCCTATATCGAGCACATGGGCTTCGGGGCCCCCTTGCCCGAGATGCCGCTGTTTCTGGATGCCGAGACCTACATCTATGTTCCGCTCGAGCTGACCTACCAGGCCGCCTTCCAGGATATGCCTGTCTTCTTGCGCGAGAGAGCTCGAGGAGCGGCCAGCGGAGCCGTGACGGTGCCCACCGGATCCGGCCTACGAAGGAAGCGACTCCGCGGCCATCCGATGCGATCAGGCCCAGGTCGCGAAGGAAGCGAAGCTCGGCCTGGAGCATCCGTTACAAGCGGTTTCCAAACGGGGACTGGCTCCGAGTCTTCGAGGTGCCTGTCCCCCTTTTGAAACACCTCTTACCCATCGCTGGGTCGAACCCGTCATTAATCGGCCCAGTTCTCCAGCGTCAGTCCCGAGATCTCTCGAAAGTGGCGGAGGTTGCGAGTGACAAGAGTCGCTCGATGCGCCAGCGCAATGCAGGCGATCAGCAAGTCGGCCCGACCGATCTGTTTCAAGTTCTTGACCTGTCGGAGCCGGTCGAACACCGCGGCGGATGTCGCGTCGAACGGAACAACGACCAGACCCTCCAACTGGCGCTCGGTGTGATCCAGCCTCGTCTGAGCCGCCTGAAGCTGCACGCCATCACTGGCCTTGAGGATAGAGTCGAAACGCCCCCGCAGGAGTTCGACGCGACTCACGACGGTCGTGGCAACGACATCCGACGACCCTAGCACACGCTGCCCAATCACAGCATGCCCCATGAGCCAGAGGGTCATGATGTCCGTGTCCAGGAGGATCATTGAGTTTCCTCGGTCATGGGCCGCCCCCGTTGACGGTAGATCTCCTTGAGCATCTCCTCGGCGTCAGGATCATCCTTCCAGCGCCGGCCAGGGCGAGCAACGACTCCTTGGTGGAACGTTCCGGTGGCGTCCGCAGCCATTGCTCGAGAGCCGTCCTGGAGAATCGCCATTCGGATCCGATCAGCCGACCGGGCAGACCACGTGGGCCGACCATGTGGACCACATCGGCTTCCGCGACCCGCAGATAGGCGGCCGCCTCGGCCAGGGTCAGCACTTCGGGCCACCCGGTCGCCGGGACCGGCGACGGTTCGCCGACCGGGGTTGGTTCGGCTGTCCTGGGCCGCTTCGACCGTGCCGATGGTTTTCTTCGCGTCTTGGATTGTGCCATCAATCATCTCTCCTGCGGCGAGCCGTGGGTTTCCACGCGTTGCCTTGCGCGGTCTTAACCATCATACGCTTTGCGGCGTTATCCCATTCTCGATCCGGCCGCTTCCATCATATCCTGGAATCGCTTGCTGCGCGAGGAAGCCGCACGCCTTGGACCTCCTCGGTGATGTCCTCATCGCGCTTGTTCGTGAAGTCGCCGGCCTGGGGATGGTCGAGGTTCACGAGCAGGCCCCCTTCGATCGGGCGGAGCGACTGGATGATGAAGGGAGAATGGGTCGTGCCGAAGCACTGGACGTTGGGGAAGGGGCGGAGGAGGTCGTCCACCACGTGCCGCTGCCGGCGCGGATGCAGGTGCAGGTTGACTTGGAGGAGGCGGCTCCGACCGCCGATCTCCGCTTCCCCCTGGCTTGGACCGATTCAGGCCCGTCGCGGGCCGACTCAGAGATTGGGAAATCCTCAGGTCGAAATGTCGTTCACCGGCGGTGGAAGGTGCGTCTCACGACGGCCAACTCATCTCGGGCGAGTAAGGCGTCGATCGCGGCGGGGACGGCGGCCAGCCGTGCCTGGGTTCGCGCGAGGGGCAGCCCGCCGGCCGTCACTCTACTCTTGCTGATGGTTGCGATGGAGTCGCCGCCGGGCTGGCCGTCGTCGTTGCCGTCGATCGGGCGGCCGAGCATGTCGGTCACGAGTGCGGCGTCGACGATCAACTCTTCCGGCTTCGCCGGATTGAACTTGCCCCGCGGCGTGAGGGTGACGGCATTGGTCGAAGCGTTGTAGACCGCCGAGGCCGGGGTCACGGGCGTGCCCAGCTTGGTCCCCGGCGGCTGTTTGTGCTTGCCCTTGCCCTTCGCCTTCACCTTGATGACCGGCGCGAGCTGCGTAGGCGCCGGCATTGTCGGCGGCACCGGCGTTGAGGGCACCACTGAACGAGAGGACCAGGACCGTCTCTTTCTTCGCCTTCTTCCCCTTGCCGACCTTGATCGTTCCCACTTGCAACGAGTTGACGCTCACCGGCGAGGGCGTGGGTCGGAGTCGGCGTGGGTGTCGGGGTCGGAGTGGGTGTCGGGTCGGAGTGGGGTAGGCGTGGGTGTGGGGTCGGGGTGGGTGTGGGCGTCGGGGTCGGGGTGGGCGTGGGCGTCGGCGTCACCGTGGTCGTGGCCTGGGCCGAGGTGGGAGTGGACTGCTGGTTGCCGACGTTGTCGGTGGCCACGCTGTAGAAGCGGTAGGTGTGACCGACAACTCCGGTGAAGGTGGCCGAGGTCTGCGTGGTGTCGGACTGCCAGAGCGGTGTACGGGCCGCCGTCGTCCGAGGCATAGATGTCGTAGAACGCGATGCCCGAGCCGCCGGGGTCGTCCTGGCCCGACCAGGTGACGGTGAAGCTGGTCGAGGTTTCCTCGGGCGGCAGCGGGCCGATGCTGCTGGTCGGCGGGCCGGAGTCGATCGTGATCAGGGCTTGCTTGGTCGGGTCGATGCCTTGGCTCGGGTCTTCGTCATCGACCTGATCGGTGGCGATCGGCGAATTGAGGTTGAACGTCACCTGGGCGACGTTGCGGATCTGGGTGCCGGTGGCAACGTCCGACGTTGGGGCTGATGGTGAAACTGACGAAGCCGATCCCGCGGCCCGTGCCATCCTCGGGAGGCAGGAAGCCGGTCAAGAGGCTCGCAGGCGGAAGGCTGGTGGACGGGATCGATCGACTGGAACGAGGCCGTGAAGATTCCCGTGGCCTCGTCCAGGTTAAGGCTGATGACCACCTCGAACGACTGGCCGTTCTCGGTCATATTCACCGTCGTGTCGAAGTGCTGCGGCCGGCCGGAATGGCGATGTAGGTGCTGCCGAATCCGACGGCCGTGAGCTGGAATGTGCTCCAGTCCAGGTTCGGATCGAGCGGGTCGGTGATCTCGACCCACTGCGCCGGGGCGGTGGCGGTGGCATCGTTCTCGAAGGTGATCTGGTAGGGGAGCAGACTCGTGTCGGCGACAAAGTTGTCTGGCCCGTAGCCGGCGGGGCCATCCATGGAGTTGGGATCTTGGGGCATTACAGGCAGAGCTTGGACCGGGTCCCAGGCGGCGGGAGGGGAGGATTGCCCGGCGGGCATTGGCATGGGCAGGCATCGCCGGCGCGGGCGGCGCTCGAAATTGCGGGGATTCGGCGGATCGCCCCGATTAGGCGCTGCATCCGCTCAGATGCACCGATCCGGATCCAATTGTTGACCTGGGCTCCCGGGCGTGCAGGCTCCTAATTCGATCGTCAATCGGGTGCCGCTCCTGAGATCAATGGCGGCAGAGCTTATAAGAACGGCGCCCCTGCCAACGACCTAATGGTCGCCTTCGCAATCGCTTCCCAGAGCATAAGCCGGCCACTTAAAGATGAGCACCGAGGCTCCAGTGTCAATGCACGGGGAAGACCTCCGCACGGAAGCCAGCCCCAGGGGTCGTCTACCGTCAGCGGGTATTGCCGGCATAATGCCGAAGGTATCGGGTCCCGCTGAGATCCAATGGGGTCGTTGACATCAGAACTGGCCGGTCGTCGGGTCGTAGATATCGAGCTCACATGAGACACAAACCAGTGCCATAGCTCAGCACGCCGAACTGGCCGACGAAACGTGAACGGAGTTTGTCGACCGTCACCGCGAAGTGGCATCTGCCCAAACGGACATATGTATAGTATTTAAATAAGTGCCAGCTATGCGCTGATCCCAACGGTTGTATGCCGATAGAGGTCAAAGTCATAGTAGCCGGATGCGCCGTTGGCGCGCCCCTGGCTGATCAAGCCGAGGCCATAGGTGTAATGCGACAGCAAGTTCCGTTGCCATCGTAAGGCCGCGACCACGTTGCCCAGCCCGGTCGGGTCGACTGGAAGTTGGTCGTCGCGCCGTTGACCGTCTGCGAAACTAGGTTGCCGAGCGGATCGTAGCCGTAGCTGGCCGTCACGTTCGGCCCGTTGACGGCCGTCAGCTCGTTCAGCTCGTTGAACGTGTAGGTCGTCGTGCTCCCTCCGACGCTCTGCGCGATCAGGTTGCCGTCGGCGTCGTACTGGTAGGTCGTCGTGACGCCATTGGTCGTGGAGCTCGTGTACTCGTTGACGTTGTTGGCGACGTAGGTCGTGGTCACGCCGTTGACCGTCTCGGATATCGCGGTTGCCGGCGGCATCGTAGACGTACTGGAGATTCTGGGCCGTCAGGCCGTCCGGGTCGGTGCTGTTGGGCGTGAAGACCGCGTGGATCAACTGGCTGTCGGCGTCGTAGGTGTAGACCCACTCGCCGTCCTGGTTGGTGTCGGTCAGGACGTTGCCGAGCGCGTCGTAGGTGTAATCGTCGAACGAGTTGACCGTGCACGTGGTCCGGTGCGGCATAGTTGGTGATCGACAGCACGTCGCCGTCGCCGTCGTAGGTGTAGACCGTGCGCGTGCCGTTGCCGTTGTCCTTCTGGATCAGGTTGCCGGCGGCGTCGTAGGTGTACTGGACGATCAGGTTGCCGCTGCCGTCGGTCAACTTCGGAAAGCCGGCCCAGGGCATCGTAGGCGTAGTTGACCGTGAAGCCGGTCTGGTCGACGCTCTGGGTGCGCTGGCCGACCACGTTGTAGCTGAATTCAGCCAGGTGCCGTCCGGGTACTCGACCTCGGTGAGCAGGTCGGGATTGCTCGAGTCGCCGTAGAGAACGTCGTGACGTTGCCCTGGCGTCGGTGGCGCTGGTGAGGTTGCCGTGGGCGTCGTAGGTGTAGGAATAGGACGTGCCGTCGGCGAAGGTTTCGGTGGCGACGAGGCCCTGGGCGTTGTAGGTGTAGCCGATGGCCTGGCCGTTGGCGTTGAGGAACTGCGTCGCCTCGCCGAGCGGGTTGTAGGTGTATGCTGCTGTGTGCCGTTGGCGTAAGTGATCGACAGCAAGGTCGTTCTGGGAGTCGTAGGCGTAGCTGGTCGTGTTGCCCTTGGCGTCGGTGTAGCTGGTCAGGTTGTTATTGGCGTCGTAGGTGAAGTGGTGGTCAGGCCGAGGGGGTCGGTCTCGCTGGTGAGGTTGCCGTTGGCGTCGTAGGTGTAGGTTACGTGGTCGACCACCCGGGCCGATGACCTTGGTCAGGTTCAGGTTGCTGTCGTAGTAGTATCGGGTGACATTGCCGAGCGGGTCGATCGTCTCGGCCGTGGCGCCGAAGAGGTTGAAGTAGATGGTGGTCTGGTTGCCGTCGGCGTCGGTCGTGACGTAGCCGCCGGGGTTGAGGTACGTCGATGGTTTCGTCTTCTGCCCCGCCGTTTGAGTGCTGGTCGATGAGCCGGCCCTGGGAATCGTAGGCGAAGTCAATTGCCGTGCCGTCGGCGTAGGTGATCGAGGCCAGGGCGTTGTCCTGGGCGGCCGACTGGCCGGTCACGTAGGTGTAGTTCGTCGTGCCGTAGACGTCGGTGTAAGCGGTCAGGAACTGGCCGGTGGAGTCGTAGCCGTAGGTCTCGGTCTGCCCATTCGAGTCGGTCAGCGTGGCGAGGTGCCCCTGCGCGTTATAGGCCAGGTCGAGGTATTCGCCGTTGGAATCGGTCAAGGACACGAGCTGGTTCTGGGCGTTGTAGCCGGCGGTGATGCTGTTGCCGTGGGTGTCTTCGACGTAATTCAGGGTGCCGTTGGCGTTGAACTGGTAGATCGTGCCGTCGGGCTCGACGAGCCGGTACGGCGCCGCCGCTGGCGGTCAGCGTCGTGCCCTGGTCGCCGGCCTCGGGCGCGAAGCTGCCGTTGGGCTGCAAGCTGAAGTATTCGGAAATGCCGTCATTCGTCGATCGCCACGTCGCCGTTGGTCATGGTGGTCGCGGAGATGTCCCAGTTGGTCGGTCCAGCCGTAGCCGAGGATGCCCTCGGTGTAGCGGCCGGAGATCGACTGCTGGAACGATTGCACGAACGTCAGGTCCATGCCGGGGGCGGGCAGGCTGTCGGCCGTGACGGTGACGAGCGTCTGGGCGGTGTAGGCGGCGTTGGCCTTTTCGATCTCGAAGGAGAGGAGCTGGTTCAGGTCGTTGGTCGGCTCGCCGATGCCGGCGAGGTAGACGGCGTCGTTGTCGAGCGTCTGGACGTACTGGCCCCAGGTGGAACCGAGGTTGGCGGTCAAGGTCGGGAAAGATGGCGTTCCAGGCCGCCTGGTTGATGGAGCCCGGCCGCAGGCCGGCCTCGAGCGAGCTCCAGTCGATGGTCTGTGTGTTGGTGGTATCGAGCTCGCCGACGGTGAAGTAGATCGGCGGCCGGGAGAAGTCCCACTTCGGAGTGAGCCAGCCGCCGTAGTAGACGGGCACCGTGACGCTCTCGCCGGGCTCGAGGATGCCGGGGATGGCACCGCTGGCCAGGAACTGCACGGTCTGGCTGAATCCGGCGGGCGTGGTGTCGGAACCAGTAGCCGAGCCCGGCCAGCGGACGGATCGAGGGACAGGAAGGCCCCTTGCTGGCCGTTCTGCGTCGCCGTCAGCACCAGGAGCGGGGCGGCCATCGGCGCCGTGCCGACGTTGCTGTACTGTCACGTAGATGGTCGAGGGCTCGTGGTAGCCGATCGGGTCGGGCATGCTGATGCTGGTCTTCAAGACCCCGGTGCCGCCGGCCGTCACCGTCAGGGCGTTGCGCAACGTCTGCGTGTTGCCCAGGCTGTCGGTGATGCGCACCGAGTAGGTGCCGGCCGGCCAGCGTGTTGGCCGGCAGCGTCGCCGACATGGTCATGGTCCCGTTGACGTTCTGGCTGCCGCCCGAGTTCGCACCCAGGCTCGTCGGCGAGAGATACAGCGGCGAAGCCGGGTAGACGGTGCCGCCGGCCGAGACGAACTGGATCTGATAGGCGGTGGCCGACTGGTAGGCCAGCGGGAAGACGCCGGTCACGAGCAAGGTGGCGGCCTTGCCGTTGCCGACCTGGCCAGGGGTGAGACCGGTCAGGGCGAAGGGGCCACCTTGCACGTGGAGCGTATAGGTGCTGCCCGGGGAGTTGACCAGGTTGTTGTACACCAGGATGTAGTAGGTCCCCGGCTGGGCGGCCAGGGCCAGGGTCTGGTCGGCCCCCGTGCTGGTGTAGCGGTACTGGTAGGTGTCGCGCGTCGGGGCGGTGCCGAGCGAGACGTACACCTCGTTTTCGTCATTGGCGTTGGGTCGGTCAGGACGATGCTGAGGGCGGCGGGGCTGGCGAGCGTGACGGTGAAGAGCTGCGCCTGCCCGCTGCCCGCGAGCGTGCCCTGATAGGGCGTGCCAAGCGTCAGGCCGGTCACCGTGGTCTGTTCGAGCTGGAAAATATAAGCGTTAGCGCTGCCGCCGTGGAGGCCGTCAACGTGAACGTTCCCGATTCGGCAGCTTCAGCCGCCGGAGACTGAGGAAAGCCCAGTGAACCCAGAATTCCCGCCGGTCCGGTTAATGAAAACTGAAGTGATGAGCTCGATCGACGCGATGAGATTGAGCTGGACCTGCTGTCGGCCAGGGCCGAGAACGTCCAGCGGTCCTGGTTGTAAGACGAGTTGATCTGGCCGTTGACGGTCTGGTTCAGCTTGCGGTCATCGTGTGGACCGTTGCATCGTAGACGCCGACGACGTAGTTGCCGGTGCTTGACGAGTGGCCCGGCGCCGCCTGGACCTGGACACTGTACGTCCCATCGAGCGGGAGTGGCACGGCACAGGAGGGACGCATTCGCCGCCGGCTAGGTTGTTACTCGCGGTCGCGATCGGGTTGCCGCTCGGGTCGAGCAGATTCACCTGGGCCCAGTTCAGGGCGGCTGTATAGGAGTGGGAACGCCGGCGCTTCCGGTGTTCACGATCACCGCAACGGATTGACCCGCACGACCGAAGAATGTCCATTCGTCGACTTCACCGGCCGTCTGAACCGTTCCGGAGGTTGGAGTGGCGAAATCCAGGGGCCCCCCGCGGCCAGCCTGAGAGATGTTCCCACCGACGATTGTCCCACTGACCTGGGCCGATCGGACGTAGAGATGCAGGCCGTTCAAATCGAGGGTCGAGCCGCTCGGGACGACGAGCGAGTTGACGTACAGAGCCTCAGACCTGTTCCTGGCGAGTTCCGTGCGTTATCGACCAGCCTCACGTAGTTGCCTGAAGCCAGGGACAACGTGCCATAAGACGAAGTTATGGCTAAATCCGGCCGAGACATCACCGGCATCCTCGCCCATGACCTCGAAGAGCTGAGGATTCGAAGGAGTACCGGAGCCGTTCAGCACGAGTCCGCCCAAAGGCTTGAAGAGATCCGCATTGGTCGTGGTTGCCGACCAGGTTGCTCGAGATCGTGATCGAGGCCAAGGGCTGAACTGAGAGGTATTGCTGCCCGTCGAACGCCAGGAGCCGCTATTGAGGCTGAGCGAACCGCTCTCAATGTCGATACTGCCCGAGTTGTTGAAGGCGACGCCGCTGTCATGGTGGTCGTGCCCGAGCCGGCCGACTTCTTGAAAGTGCCGGCGTTGTCGAACGTGGCCGTGCTGGCAAAGGCCCTGGTAATGAGCGCGTCGGTCTGGACGTCGAAGGTCGAGCCGACCAGGTTGTTGAAGAGGCTGGCGTTGTCGAGGTACGAGGTGCCGGTGCCCGTCCAGGTCGTCGTTCCCGCCTGGTTGATCGTGCAGCCGGAGAGGTACTTGTCGCCGAGCCCAGATGTTCGAGTACCCCGGTGTCGTTGAGCGTGCCCTGATCTGCCGCCGGTCCAGTTGAGCGGCCCGGCGGTGCTGTCGATCGGCCGCCCGCCGGCGGTGACGTTGCCCTGGATGGTCATGGCCGCCCGCCCGCGGCGATCACCGTCTTGCCGGTGCCGGCCAGCGTCCCGCCGTCCAGGCCATCGGGCCGGTGATCGTCAGGTCGCCGGCGCCGGTCAGCGTGCCGCCGTCGAGAGCACGAGGTTGGTGGCCACCAGGGCCACGTCGAGCGTGGCCGTGCCGCCGCTGATGTGGGTGGTGCCGGCGCCGGAGAACCGGCCCCCGACCCAAAGGTGTCCGGGCCGGAGAGGTAGAGGTTGGTCGCCGCCGCCGTGGTGAAGGAGCCCGTCTGGGCGCCGCCGCGCATCGAGGCCGACGGCACCTCCACGTCGATGGTGCCCGAGTTGTTGAGTGCGACGTAGATCGCGGTGCCGGTGCCGGCGGACTTCTTGAGGGTGCCGGCGTTGTTGAAGGCCGGCGAGCCGCCGTTGTTGACCGCGATGGTGCTGTCGGCGCGGGCGTCGAAGGTCGAGCCGGCCAGGTTGTTGAAGGCCGCGCCGTTGTTGATGTAGAGGTGCCCGAGCCGGTCCAGGTCGTTGCGCCGGCCTGGTTGATCGCCCCGACGACTGCTTGTCGGCGATGCCGCTGATGTCGAGCGGGCCGGTGTCGTCCAGCGTGCCGTCGATCTCCCGCCGGTCCAGTTGACCACCCCGGCGGTGCTGTCGATCGCCACCGGCCGGCGGTGACATTGCCCTGGATGGTCATCGCCCGCCGCGGCGATGATCGTCTGGCCGTGCCGGCCAGTGTCCCGCCATCCCAGGCCATCGAGCCGGTGGTCGTCAGGTCGCCGGCGCCGGTCAGCGTGCCGCCGCTCAGTGGCGAGGTTGGTGGCCGCCAGGGGCGTCGAGCGTGGTCGTGCCGCCGCTGATGTGGGTGGTGCCGGCGCCGGAACGCCGCCCCCGACCCAAAGGTGTGCGGGCCGGAGAATAGAGGTTGGTCCCGCGGCCATGGTGAAGGAGCCGGTCTGGCGCCGCCGCCATCGAGGCCGACGGCACGACTCTCCACGTCATGGTGCCCGAGTTGTTGAGTGCGACGTAGATCGACGGTGCCGGTGCCGGCGGACTTCTCGAGAGGTGCCGGCGTTGTCGAAGCCCGGCGAGCCGCCGTTGTTGACCGCGAATGGTGCGTCGGCGCGGGCGTCGAAGGTCGAGCCGGCCAGGTTGTTGAAGGCGGCGCCGTTGTTGATGTAGAGGAGGCCGGAGCCGTCCAGGTCGTGTGCCGGCCTGGTTGATCGCGCCGACGAGCTGCTTGTTGGCGCTGCCGCTGATGTCGAGCGGGCCGGTGTCGTTCAGCGTGCCGTCGATCTCGCCGCCGGTCCAGTTGATCGGCCCGGCGGTGCTGTCGATCGCCCGGCCGGCGGTGACGTGCCCTGGGGATGTCATGGCCGCGCCGGCGGCGACGATCGGTCTGGCCGGTGCCGGCCAGTGTGCCGCCGTCCCAGGCCATCGAGCCGGTGGTCGTCGATCGTCAGGTCCCGGTCAGAGTGCCGCCGGTGAGCGTGCGCCACCTGCGAGGACGAGGTTGGTGGCCACCAGGGCCTCAGCGGAGTCGAGCGTGGTCGTGCCGCCGCTGATGTGGGTGGTGCCGGGGCCGGAGACCGCGGCCCCCGACGACAGGTGTGCGGCGCCGGAGAGGTAGAGGTTGGTCGCCGCGGCCGTGGTGAAGGGCCCTCTCGGCGCCGCCGCCATCGAGGCAACGCGCAGTCTCCACGTCGATGGTGCCCGAGTTGTTGAGTGCGACGTAGATCGCGGTGCCGGTGCCGGCGGACTTCTCGAGGGTGCCGGCGTTGTTGAAGGGCGCGGCCGTCGTCCGCCGGTGGCGATGGGCGTCGGCTCTGGGGCGTCGAAGGTCGAGCCGGCCAGGTTGTTGAAGACGGCGCCGTTGTTGATGTAGAGGAGGCCCGAGCCGGTCCAGGTCGTGGCCCGGCCTGGTTGATCGCCCCGCCGACTGTCTTGTTGTGCCGCTGATGTCGAGCGGGCCGGTGTTGTCCAGCGTGCCGTCGATCTCGCCGCCGGTCCATTGATCCGCCCGGCGGTGCTGTCGATCGGCCGCCCGCCGGCGGTGACGTTGCCCTGGATGGTCCACGCCCCGCCGGCGGCGATGATGGTCTTGCCGGTGCCGGCCAGCGCGCCGCCGTCCCAGGCCATCGAGCCGGTGGTGGTCCGGTCGTCAGGACCGGTCAACAGCCGCCGGTGAGCGTCCGCAGCTCGAGGCCGAGGTTGGTGGCCGGACGTCAGGGCCAGCGGGTCGAGCGTGGTCGTGCCGCCGCTGATGTGGGTGGTGCCGGCCCCCGGGCAGAGACCCCCGCGCCCATGTGCGGGCCGGAGAGGTAGAGGTTGGTCGCCGCGGCCATGGCGAAGGAGCCCGTCTGGGGCGCCGCCGCAAGTCGATGCGCCGACGGGCCTCCACGTCGGGCCCGAGTTGTTGAGTGCGACGTAGATCGCGAGGTGCCCCGTGCCGGCGGACTTCTCGAAGGTGCCGGCGTTGTTGAAGGCCGGGGAGCCGTCGGTCGTGGCGAGGTCGTGTCGGACTGGGCGTCGAAGGTCGAGCCGGCCAGGTTGTTGAAGAGGCCGCGCCGTTGTTGATAGAGAGGGCCCCGGAGCCGGTCCAGGTCGTCGTGCCGGCCTGGTTGATCGCCCCGCCGAGAGCTCTTGTTGGCTGCCGTGATGTTCAGCGCGCCGGTGTTGTTGAGCGTGCCGTCGATCTCGCCGCCGGTCCAGTTGATCGGCCCGGCCGTGCTGTCGATCGCCCGGCCGGCGGTGACAATACCCTGGGATGGTCAGCGCCGCGCCCGCGGCGATGACGGTTTGGCCGTGCCGGCCAGCGTGCCGCCGTCCCAGGTCATCGGGCCGGTGAGGGTCAGGTCGCCGGGTCCGGTCAGCTCCCGCCGTTGAGCGTGAGGTTGGCAAAACTCTGCGCCACCCAGGTTGGCCGTGCCGCCGGAGACGAGCAGCCGGCCAGCTCAGCGGTGTGTTGAGGTTGGTCGTGCCGCCGCCGATGCCGATGGTCCCGGCCCCCGGGAAAGTGACCCCCGCGTCCAGGTAGGTTGTGCCGCCGTCGAAGCCGAGCGTGCAGCCCGCCGCCACGTCGAAAGTGCCGGTCTGGGTACCGCCAGCCAGGCTGAGCGTGCCGGACTGGACCTGCACGACACCCGAGTTGTTGAAGGCGACGGTACGCAGCCCGAACGTGGTGGTCCCGTGCCGGCCGACTTCTTGAAGGTGCCGGCGTTGTCGAACGGCCGGGGGTGCCGTTGGCCCTGGCGATGGTGGTGTCGGTCTGGGCGTCGAAGGTCGAGCCGGCCAGGTTGTTGAAGAGGCCGGCGTTGTCAGAGGAGAGGCCCCCGGTGCCCGTCCAGGTCGTCGTCCCCGCCTGGTTGATCGTCCCGCCGGAGAGCTGCTTGCCCGACGTGCCGGTGATGTTCAGCGCGCCCGTGTCGTCGAGCGTGCCGTCGATCTGCCGCCGGTCCAGTTGATCGGCCCGGCCGTGCTGTCGATGGCCCGGCCCGCGGTGACGTTGCCGCCGGTGATGTCCAGGGCCGCGCCCGCCGCGATCACCGTGTTACCCGACCCCGTCAGAGAACCGCCGGTCCAGGTCATCGTCCCGGCGATGGTCAGGTCCCCCGGCCCGGTCAACGTGCCGTCGCTGAGGGTGAGATTGGCAAAACTCGCCACGGCGAGGTTGGCCGTGCCGCCCGAGACGTTCAGGGCGGCCAGGCTCAGCGGGGTGTTGAGGTTGGTCGTGCCGCCGCCGATGCGGATGGCCCCGGCCCCCGGGAAAGTGACACCCGCGTCCAGGTCGGTTGTGCCGCCGTCGAAGCCGAGCGTGCAGCCCGCCGCCACGTCGAAAGTGCCGGTCTGGGTACCGCCAGCCAGGCTGAGCGTGCCGGACTGGACCTGCACGACACCCGAGTTGTTGAAGGCGACCGGGTACGCAGCACCGAACGTGGTGGTTCCCGTGCCAGCCGACTTCTTGAAGGTGCCGGCGTTGGCGAACGTGCCGGGGGTGCCGTCGGCCCTGGCGATGGTCGAGTCGGTCTGGTCGTCGAAGGTCGAGCCGACCAGGTTGTTGAAGAGGCCGGCGTAGTCAAGCGCGAGGCCCCCGGTGCCCGTCCAGGTCGTCGTCCCCGCCTGGTTGATCGTGCCGCCGGAGAGATCCTTGCCCGACGAGCCGGAGATGTTCAGCGCGCCCGTGTCGTCGAGCGTGCCGCCGATCGTGCCGCCGGTCCAGTTGATCGGCCCGGCCGTGCTGTCGATGGCCCGGCCCGCCGTGACGCTGCCGCCGGTGATGTCCAGGGCCGCGCCCGCCGCGATCACCGTGTTACCCGACCCCGTCAGAGAACCGCCGGTCCAGGTCATCATCCCGGCGATGGTCAGGTCCCCCGGCCCGGTCAACGTCCCGCCGCTCAAATCCAAGGGTCCGGCAAGGGTCGACGTGGCAGCCACCGATAGAGAGCCGCTCGATATCGTGAGCGTCGTCAACGCGTTCGTCGTGATACTATGAACTGAATCGCTCAAACTCTGGGAGTGAGTAACGGTGGCGGTTGCTGCTAAGGTAATGATCACGTCATCACTGGATCCTGGGAGGATTCCGCCCACCCAGTTGGAGGCGGTATCCCAATCACCGCCCGCGGGATGGTCGGTACTATTCCAAGTGATGGTGGAGAGCAATGTGCGTGACTCCAGCGGTTCGATGAGCGTCAAGGAGAAGAATCTACGACGCGGAGAACGAGCGGGCCGAGTGATCATGGGAAGCCTCTTCCTCGAGGATGAAGCATGAAGAGCGTTGGATGTTGAGAAACCGCCTCTGAGAGTTGCTAAATCACTCCACTCGACAGGGAAAGCGACGTGGTCCGACTGGTTCACTCGGGGGCGCCGGGTGTTGGATTTCGCCCCGAAGGGGCCGTTGCATGCCAGCCCAGGGAAACGCCCTGGGAATTGGTCAACAACCCGCCTCCGAGCCCTGAAAGGGCGAAACAAAATCGCCGCGACCGCCCCAGGACCATCCCATGTACCGCCCTTTCAGGGCTTGCTTGCGGTGGTCGAGGATCCTCTTCCCAGGGCGTTGCCCTCGTTGTTCTACACAAGTCATAGATCCATAGGGAACAATGGGTTCCGTCAAGTTGCCGTGGCCAAATCGATCATCTAGTACTCATGATGTTTTATGTGCACTAGAGAATTTATCGGTTTTTCGCGGGAAATCTCAATATCGGCGAAATCCTGATAGAAATATGCGTCGCAGGTGTATATACTGTACATGCAGTGTACACCACCCGCGCGCGGCCCTGTTTCCCATTGCAACCCATTACTTCAAAATGGGTTACGACTTGTGTAGATGACCGAGGGCGTTGCCCTGGGCTGGCATGTTGCGGCCCCTTCAGGGCAAACAGCCGCGTCAGCGAGCCCTGCGTCCCACCCTCACTTTCCCTTTTGCATGGACCTATTTGATAAAAGGTGGACAGGCACCTCCAAGACTCGGGGCCAATCCCCGTTTGTTGGGGACTCTACGGTCTTTGCTCGATCGGCTTGCTGGGGTACGGAAAGTCGGCCAACTCGGCCAGGTCGATAGTTCCATCCGTGTTGGCCCAGGCCAGGCTACGGCCATCGGCGCTGAACTGGAACACACTCGCGATTGTGGGGAGCGCCCCCGTTCCCAGGGTCAGGATCGGTCGATTCTCACCGCGTCGGAATACGAGGTAGGATGTGTCCGTCGCACCTTTGAGAGGATCTTCCTCGATCCAGATGTTGGCTCCGGGACCGATCGACACCGGGAATTTCATCGGACCGATCCGCGTTCCCACAGGCATTCGCAGGAGGTCGCACTCACTGCGATCACTCCGGGCGATGCATAAGACCTGGCCGGTGGGATCCAGTTGAATCGACACGCCCGTGCTCGGGCCGCCGGGTATCGAATACGACCACTTCGGCTTGCCTGTCCTCCCGTCAAAGGCGGCGATCGATCGGTGCTCACCCGCAGTGTCGATGTTAACGCCATCCATCACGAAGTAGCTCAGGTCATCGGGCGCAAGGTCGGTGAAGACATGGCGATTGAAGGCTGCTGATCTCGACAATCGTGTCCATCCGTCCCGAGTCGAGCAGTTCTCGGAATCGACCGACCCGGGGATGCTGTCGGTAATCCGCGTCGCGAAAGGGTCCACGCTCCCCCGACTTCGTCTCGATGCGAAACAGGAGCAGTTGGCCGGAAGGCCGAAAAGCCAGGACATCCCCTAGCCCCAAGGGGAGCGACCAGGCGCCAAGCCGGCGACCGGTTCCCAGGTCCCAGAGGGTGGCCTTGTCTCCCGATGCGAAGGCGAAGCGACTGCTATCGGGGCTGAATGACATCGCGGCGTTGTCGGGGACGTAGCCCTCGGGGGGTTCGAGGATGTGCTTCAACTCGCCCGTCCGGCGGTCCCAGATCGCCAGCTTCCAGTCACTCGCGAGAGCACCCAGGTATTGGCCGTCCGGGGAAAACCGGAGGTGAGTGATCGGAGTCATCAGTCCGCGAAGGGTTCGAATCCCGCGACCGTTCTCGATCTTCCAGAGGGTGACCCGGCTCTTGTCGTCACCACCATTGCTTTCGGACCAGGCCGTGCCTGCGGCCAGAGACCGCCCATCGGGCGAGAAGGCGAGGGAGAGGCAACTCCTCAACTCCTGAAGGTCGAGGAGGAACGCGCCGGCGGTCACGTCCCACAGGTGGATGCGGCCAAGGCCTCCAGCCGTCAGCAGGGTGCCGTCGGGCGAGAAGGCCAGGGCGTCGATCCGCGATCCGCCCCCCTTGCAACGCACATGAAGCATGCCGGTATCGACGTCCCAGATCATCACGTTACCGCCCCAATCGCCGGCCGCCAGCCACCAGCCACGGCCTGGATTCTGTCGGCCTGGATCCGTTCCAGCCGCACGCCGGGCATTGCGGCCGAAGGCCAACTGGCTGACGGTCAGATTCCCTTGCCAGGGGGAGCTGACTTCCACGCCCTCGGGGATCGCCCAGACGTGGATCTTTCCGGCGTCCTCGCCGCCGGCCAGGAGGCGGCCGTCGGGCGAGAAGGCCAGTCGAGTGGCACGCCCGGCGAGTCGGTGGATGAGCCGGCCCGAGACAGCGTCCCAGACGAAAACCCACGGGCGGCCAGCAGGATCCTTGATGGACGCGGCGACCCGCGAGCCGTCCGCGGCCAGCGCGCGATCGTAGGGGATCGGGTCGGGATGATACGCCGGCTCGGGGCCGGGCGCCGCCATGGCGGGCATCGTGAACTCGGCGAGTATGCGTTCGTGGGCCAGGTCCCAGAGGCGGAGCGTCCCGTGACCGTCGTCAACAAGCTGCAACGGCGTTCCATCGGGCCGAAAAGCAATTGGTCCGGTGCTCTCGATCTTCGTGGTGTGTTGTGTCTTGGCGGCGGTGTCCCAGACCGTGGTCCCTCGGTTTTCACCTCGAAAACCGGGGACGTTGACCTTCGAGATAAGCAGTCGTGTCCCAGTCGAGTCGAAGATCACCGAGCCCCCACCGGGCGAGATCAAATCGGCGATTTGGGCGTCGAATCCCCTCCGTACCGCGCTGCCGAGGCTCCTGAACCGATCGTCTTCACGGATGGCGGCCATCTCTTCGACCGTCTTCCTGGCCTCATCCGACCACCCGCGCTGGCGCGGCGTCCACAAGATCCGCAAGAGGACCTGAGCGAGGGATTCGTACCGGCTATCCTGCGCCGCCGAGAGTGCCTTCTGTTTCTCCTGGACCGCGACGGTTGCCGCTTCGACGGCCTTCTGTTGCTCGACCTTGATCACGGCGAAGCTCACCGCCAGGACCAGGAGGATCATCAGCAGGGTCACGAATCCCGCGGTGACCAGCGATCGGTGGCGCTGCACCCACTTCCAGGCCCGGTCGAAGAGACCCGGCCTTCGGGCCTGGACCGGCTCTCCCCTGAGGAACCGCAACAGGTCGTTGCCCAGATCCTCTGCGGTCGCATAACGGCCGTCGCGGTCCTTGGCGATCGCCTTCAGTGCGATCGTCTCCAGGTCCTTCGGAATAGCCGGATCGATCCGGCGCGGGAGGGAGGGCTCCTCGTGAGCGATCCGGTTCAAGACGTCCTGACGATCCTGACCCGAGATCGCCGGGGTCAGCGTGAGCAGCTCGTAGAGCGTCACGCCCAGCGAGTAGATGTCGGTGCGGTGGTCGATCACGACCGCCTTGCCCATCGCCTGCTCGGGGCTCATGAACCGCAAGGTGCCGACCAGGTCACCGGTGCGGGTCAGGTCGCTGTCTTCTTGCATCCGGGCCAGGCCGAAATCGGCCACCCACAGATGGCCCGTCCGGTCCAGGAGGAGATTGGCCGGCTTGATGTCGCGGTGGATCACTCCGTTTCGATGGGCGTCGTCGAGGGCTTCCGCCGCCTGGAGTGCCAGATGCGCCGCGGCTCGATAGAAGTCTCGGGGGCGTTCGGCGGAGTCCGACCGGATTGGCAGGTCCACCGTCGGTGTGATCTCGGGATCGGCACCGGCTTCACCCACGGGCGCCGAGTCGGGTCGATGGCGACGCCGAAGCTCGCGGATCACCGTGGCGAGGCTCGGCCCCTCGATGAGCTGCATGGCGTAGTAGTGCTGATCGCCGTCGGACCCCACCGCGTAGACCGGGACGATGTTCGGGTGATTGAGCAGCGCGGCCGCTCGGGCTTCGAGCTGGAACCGGGCCCGCTGGCGGCTGTCGGGCACCGCACTGTACGGCAGCACCTTCACGGCCACCCGGCGCCGGAGTGCGACCTGTTCGGCCTCGTACACGATCGCCATTCCCCCGCGGCCAATCTCGCGGATCAGGCGATAGTCGCCCAGGACTCGCTCACGACCTGGACCGACATGGGCCGTGTCGGAAGCCGAGCCCCCGTCCGGTGTGGCCGGCGGGCTGACCGACTTGCCCAGGTTGGCCATCAACGCGATCGCGGGGAGGACTTTATCGAGCTTCTCAGCCTGCTCGGGATATTGGACGCGGTAAGCGTCGAGGTCGACCACCTCTCCGGCCTGGAGTTTATCCACCAACTCCTCGACCAGGGCGTTGAACGCAGGGTCCGTGGCGCTGCCGGAGGTGAGATTTCGGGGTCTGGACTTCATCGTCCTTCCCCCTTCCGATCGGCGTCGAGCAGCTCGCGAAGCCGGCCCAGGGCCCGAGTGTGCCGGGTCGAGGCTGCTCCTTTCGAGATGCCCAGCGCCTCGGCGGTCTCGGCCAACGAGAGCCGTTCCAGATAACGCAGGATCAGGACTTCACGGTCAAGCGGGGGTAGGGCCTGCAACGCCGCACCGACTTCCACCCGCAGTTCCTCCTCCATGAGATGCTTGCTCGGCGAGGTCCCGCTGGCGACCAGCCGATCGGCCAGGGCGGCGGTCAACTCGTCGGAGAGGCCGAAGTCGAATTCCCTTTCACGCGCCACACTCCGCTTCGCCGCGTTGACGTGCCGGCGGCGAGGATTCCACCAACCGCTTCCACGCGATTTCCCTCAGCCAGACAAGAAACGGGACCGGGCGGTCCTGCAAGTAGTCACCCAGGTTCTTCGACGCTTCCTGGAGCACATCCTGCACAACGTCCGACGGATCGATCCGAGCCCGGATCCGGCGGTCCATCCGAACGGCGATCATCGTCCGCAGCCGCGCCCGATGCCGTTCCAGGAGCAGGTCCCGAGCCTGTTTATCGCCCCAACTCGTACGCTCGAGCAGGTCATCGGTGTCATCATGGGATGAGAGTGCGGGCATGATGTTCCTCCAGGATGGGTTGCGCAAAATCTCCCGCAGCATTACCGAAAAAACGGAGGTTTGCACAAGGATTCCCGAAACCAGGTAAGGGATTAGGCTTGCGCAAGCAACACGTCGATAGTTGGGGCGCGGACGAATTGATGAGTGCACCGCCACCTACGTTGAATGCGACCTCCACGGGTTGCGATGCGAGGAGGGCGTCGGATCGTCGGCGTTGGTCACTTCTCCTTATGTCCCAACCGTCGGGTCGCTCGTGGCCGAAACTCGGGGCCTCGATGAGCGCGGGCCTAACCTCCTCCAAGAATCCAAGAAAATTTATGCAACTTTTCCCGAACTTGCGCGGATCATATCAGTGTAAGAGTCGCACGGATCGTCAGGTAACGAAGGTGGTAGCGGTTTCCGGTCCTTGGAGATGCGAACGAATGAGTGGATGCAAGAGGGACTCTGCAATACGCTCGAAACCAAGCCATCTGCCAGAATGGCCGATGATCGGTCGTGTTTTGGATCAAACTCGAAACTCCAAAAACGAAGCCAGCCGCCAAAATGGCAGCAAAACCATGGGAAACCTGGCCAAATCCGGATTTCGAAAACGAAGCCAGCCGCCAAAATGGCGGCAAACGAGGAAAGATGGGGAATTCACGAAACGAAGCCAACTGCCGAAATGGCGGGAAACGCCAATCAGACCATGCGTGGAGAGGTGGCCTAGATCCATGCTGGATCTGGGCCAGGCCGGTCCCTGTGGTCATGTCGAAGAAACTCGGCCGGTCATGACGGTCTGCTTCCGAGCGATCGGGTCGCGAGTCCGGCCCTCGACTGAATGTCATCGGGAATTCACGAAACCTTCATGGTTCCTGGTTACACTGAGCGGCCCGGTCGTGTCGTCGAGGACAATCCTTCGATCCGTCGGGGTGAGGGCGTGCGAGGGAATCCGGCCTGGGTTGAGCGACGAGCCGAGACGGCGCCGTTCGCGGCTTCGGCGCGGGATCGGTATGGGAACGGGTCCGATCAAGGGAAGGCAACGCATGAGTGACGTTCGATGCAGAGTTTGGCGGATGAGTCTGCTGGTCTTCCTGGGTATCGCCGGCGGCTGCGGCGGGCCGAACGACCCATCGACCGGCAGCCCAGGCGCTGGTCCCCAGGCGGCCGGCACGGTCCTCATCGATGGCTCCAGCACCGTGTTTCGAAATCAGCAAGGCGGCCCAGGAAGGGTTCGATCGCGTGAATCCCGGTGTCACGGTGGTCGTGGACAACCATGGGACCGGTGGCGGGTTCGGCCGCTACACTCGTGATGGCGATGTGGACATCGTCAACGCCTCGCGCACCGCCAAGCCCGACGAGGAGGCCAAGGCCAAGCAGCAGGGGATCGACTGGACCCGGTTCCTCGTGGGTTACGACGGGATCACGCTCGTCGTGCACCCGGAGAACGACTTCGTCAAGTCGCTGACCGTCGCGCAGTTGAAGGCCATCTGGGAGCCCGGGAGCAAGGTGAAGACCTGGAAGGACGTCAACGCGTCCTGGCCCGATCGCAAGATCATCTTCTACTCGCCCGACAACGACTCCGGGACCTTCGAGTTCTTCACCGAGGCGATCACGGGCGAGCCCAATCGCCAGCGCGACGACGTCCAGCAGAGTGCCGACGATAACACGTTGGTCAACGGCGTGTCGGGCGATGCCGATGGGCTGGGCTACTTCGGCTATGCCTACTATGCCGCCAACCGTGATAAACTCAGGGCACTGGGCGTGGCCAAGGGAGCCGGGGCTACACCCGTGGTGCCCAGTCCCGCGACGATCGCCGACAAGAGCTATGCCCCCTTGTCGCGGCCGCTGTTCATCTATGTGAAGAACTCGGCCGCCCGCCGGCCGGAGGTGTCGCAGTTTCTCAAGTACTATCTCGAGAATGTCAACACCCTCGCCGTCAAGGCGGAGTCCGATGCCCCGACGGCCGATGAGAAAGCCGCCAACCTGGAATCGCTCTCGAAACTGCTTTCGGGCGGCGGCAGTGAAGCGAAGTCCACTCCCTCCAAGGCCGAGTAACATCGATCCGAGAACTCTGTAGGGTGGGTGAAACCCACCAATGAATCGGCCAAATATTGGTGGGTTTCACCCACCTACCCCCTTCCAACATGCAAACTCGTTATAATCAAACTCTTGATGCCATGTGGGCTTCACTCACCCCGCTCTGGGCGGGCACATCCCCTTGGCCTCGTCCAGTAGCTTCTTGGTGGCCAAATGATGGTTTCGGTCCCCCTTGCTCCGATGCGGTTTCTTCTTCTTCGGCCCGCGTCGTACCCGGAGCATCCACTCCACCGACATCCGAGCCGCCAACTCGTTGAGCAAATCCGCCACCTCCTGCACCGGGCGATCGCTCAGCTCCGGCCACAGTCGCGGCGGGACCGCCGTCATCATCCCCGGGTAGATGCGCGCCCCTTCGGTGACCACGGCATGATTCGACACTTCTGCGGCCATTTCCCGGCCGTGCTCCGCCCGCAGACCGCCCTTGAGCACCGCCAGGGCGTTGCCGGCCACGGCCGACATCCCGAAGCCGAACAGTGCCGCGCGCAGGTAGCCCAGCGTGGGGATCTCGCAATTCAGCAGGTCGGTCAGCACCTGGAAATGGCCCTCGATCCCCCAGCGGCCCCGGTACGCGGCGCAGCAGTCGATCGCCGAGACATCCTCGGGCAGGTTGGTCACCAGGATGATCTCCGTCTCCCCCTCCCGCGTCGGCTCGTCCAATTCCAGGATGATCAGCCGCAGGCGATGCGCCGCCCCGGGCATCTCGGGATCGTCCACGAGGATCGGCTGCTCGTGGACCTTGCCGGTCGGGCAGCGCCCCCGCGACTGCCGCGGCCCGGCTGCGCCCGCGTCGCCGAGGAGCCCGGCGAGCAGGAGCCGGGGCGGGCGCCTCTCCGCCCAGCCCCGCGGGTCACCGGCCGCCCCTGCGGCGGCCACCGCCTCCTCTACGGGTCGGTGCACCGTGCTCACGCTACTGTCCACGCCCTGACCAGGGCGGCGCTCAGACCCGGCCCGTGCTCACGCGAGTAGACGTCGCCGGAGAGGCCGACCATCGCCACCGTCCACACCACGATCACCACCCAGGCTTCGAGCGGCCACCCCCGCCCCCGTCGGCCACTCTGCTCGCCTGGACCAGCCAGTAGGAGGGCAGCAATTTCACGACGCTGAGCATCGCCCCGGTTTTGAACAGCGGGCCGAAGGCGCCTCCGAAGAGGGCGAAGAGGACCACGACCCCGCCGACGGCCGGTGTCAGGGAGTCGGGGGCGAGCAGGTGGCCCAGCGCCACGCCGATCACCACCAGAGGGGCGAGGCCGATCAGCAGCAGGCCCCCGATCTCCAACCACCGGGCCGCCGCCATGTGGACCCCGAACGTGGTGCCGGCGAGGAACAGCGCCACCAGGCTGGTCAGGGCGACCAGGTAGGCGGTGAGCACCTTGGAGGCGAAGTAGGTGCGGGCCCGCAGCGGGGTGATGCGCAGCTGGCGGGTCCAGCCGGTGGAGCGGTCCAGGGCGATACACGCCCCGGGCTGGACGGCGGCGAACATGGCGTCCAAAACGGCCATGGCACCCATGAAGTAGAGCGGAGAGGAATCCCGTCCACGTCCACGTGGCGGTTGGCACCGGCCACGGCGAAGAACAGCACGATGGGGAGCCCCAGCGTGATCCCCAGGTACGCGGGTTGCGGACGGTCCGCAGGATCTCGCAGCGCACGTGCGTGGCGGCGCTCATCTCGCGGCCTCCAGCGTGCCGGTCGCCAGCGGGGCGGTGTCGTCGGCGGTCAGCCCGTCGGCGGTCAACCCGTCGGCGGTCAACTCGTCGGCGGTCAGCTCCATGAACACCTCTTCGAGACTGGCCCCGCGTACCTCGACGTCGCGCAGGCCCCCGACGTCACGGTGGTAGAGGAACTCGACGCCGGCGTCGGCATCAGAGCACGTGAGGATCACCGTGTCCCCGTGGCGATCGACGCTGGCCACGCCGGGCAGCCTCCCCAGAGCGGGCCAGGTCGGCCTCGGGCAGCGTCGCGCCGGAGTTGGCCGTGCGCAGGCCAGCCCAGCGCCTTGATCTCGGTGGCCGGCCCGTCGGCGACGATCCTCCCACGGGCCATGATCACGATCCGATCGGCGAAGGCGTCGGCCTCTTCGAGGTAGTGGGTGGCGAACAGGATGGTCGTGCCCCGCTCGGCGATGGCCCGCATCAGCCTCCAGAACTCGCGGCGACCCTCGACATCGATCGCCGCGGTCGGCTCGTCGAGCACGAGCAGGTCCGGGTCGCCCACGATGCCCCACGGCGAAGCGCACCCGCTGGGCCTCCCCGCCGGAGAGCTTGGTGGTCCAGGCGGCGGGGCCAGGCCCTCGGTCCCGGTCCGGCGCAGGACCTCGTCGACATCGAGCGGGTGGGGGTAGTACGACGCCATCAGCGCCGCCAGGGCACGCACCCGCAGGTGATCGAGCGGTGCGCCGCTCTGGAGCAGGTACCCGACCCGTCCGGCCCGCACGGCCGCCGCCGGGGACAAACCGAAGGCCGACACGCTCCCCGTGGGTCCGGTTGGGTGAGCCCGAGGATCATGTCGATGGTCGTCCATCTTGCGGGCCCCGTTCGCGCCGGAGAACAGCGCCACCGTCTCCCCGGGTGCGATCACCAGGTCGATGCCGCGCACCGCCCGGACCGAGCCGTACGTCTTGGTGAGGTCGGCCACGGCAACTCCGGCTGGGTGAATCTCGGAAAGTGTCATGCGACCATGCTGAGCCTGCACGCGTGCCGCCCGGTAGTGAGAGTCATCACGACTCTCCCATGACATTTGTCACGAATCCCCTCGAACGGGACGGCGCACGATGGTCTCGCAGCTTCCGCCATTCGCCGGAACGTAGGCTGGCCGTCTACGAGGGGCCGTACGCCCACGGTGCGGACACCGACCGGGAAGGAACGTGGTTGGCCGCAATGGACGGACCCCAGGAGCTCCACGGCCGCAAGCTCGCCCTGGTCTTCTCCGGGTTGATGCTCGTCATGCTCATGGCGGCGCTGGACTCCACCATCGTGGCCACCGCGCTGCCCACCATCGCCGGCGATCTCGGCGGGCTGAACCACATCTCGTGGGTCACCACCGCCTATCTGCTGGCCCAGACGGTGGTCACGCCGCTCTACGGCAAGCTCGGCGACCAGTACGGCCGGCGGATCGTCCTCCAGGTCGGCCTGGTGATCTTCCTCATCGGATCCGCCCTGTGCGGGCTCAGCCAGAACTTCCCCGAGCTGATCGCCTTCCGGGCCTTCCAGGGGCTGGGCGGCGGCGGCCTCATGGTCAGCGCCCAGGCGGCCATCGGCGACGTGGTCCCGCCCCGCCAGCGCGGTCGGTACCAGGGGCTGTTCGGTGCGGTGTTCGGGCTGGCCACCGTGATCGGTCCGCTGCTCGGGGGCGCCTTGACCACCAACCTCTCGTGGCGCTGGATCTTCTACATCAACCTGCCGATCGGCGTGCTGGCGCTGGTGGTGCTGGCCGTGACCTTCCCGTCGGTGGCCACCCGCGTCCAGCACCGGATCGACTACCTCGGCGCCGGCCTGCTGGCGCTGGCCCTGGCCGCCCTGGTGCTCATGGTGAGCCTCGGCGGCACCACCTACCCGTGGGCCTCGGCCCAGGTGATCGGCCTGGGCGTCCTCACCCTGGTGGCGCTGGGCGGCTTCGTGGTGGCCGAGCGCCGGGCCGCCGAGCCGGTGCTCCCGCTCAAGCTGCTCAGGAACCAGGTCTTCGTCACCGCCGGCATCGTCGCCCTGCTGCTCGGGTTCGCCATGTTCGGGACCATCACCTTCCTCCCCCTCTACTTCCAGGTGGTCAAGGGGGCCTCGCCCACCGGGTCCGGGCTGGATCTGCTCCCGCTCATGGCCGGGCTGCTGATCACCTCCATCGTCGGCGGCCAGATCGTCTCGCGCACCGGGCAGGTACCGGGTGTTCCCGATCGTCGGCACCGCCATCATGACCGTCGGGCTGTTCCTGCTGTCGCACCTGTCGCCCGAGACGTCCACGCTGGAGGCCGCCGCTCTTCATGTTCGTGACCGGCTTCGGGATCGGCCTGGTCATGCAGGTCCTGGTGGTCGCGGTGCAGAACGCCGTCGGCTACGAGGAGCTCGGCGTGGCCACCTCGGGCAACACCCTGTTCCGCAACATCGGCAGCTCGGTGGGCACCGCGGTCGTCGGCACCATCTTCGCCACCGAGCTGGCCAGCCAGCTGCGCGCCGACTTCCCCCACGCCTCGGCGTCCCAGCTCAACACCTCCCACCTCAACTCGGCCACCCTGGCCCAGCTCCCGCCGGCGGTCCACGCCACCTACCTGGCCGCCTACGCCGGCTCCCTGGACACGGCATTCAAGGTGGCCGGCTTCGTCTCCATCGTCGCCTTCATCGCCTCGTGGTTCATCAAGGAGCTCCCGATGCGCACGACGATGACCACCGAGGATCTCGGCGAGCGCGTTCGGCGCCCCGCGCTCCGGCGACTCGCTGGCCGAGATCCTCCGGGCGCTCAGCGTCCTGGTCGGCCGCCAGCAGATGCGGCAGTGGCTCGAGCGGGTGGCCGCCGAGGCCGGAACGGACCTGCCCCTCGCCGACGGCTGGGTGCTGGTCCAGCTGCGCCGGGACCCGACGGTGGACCTGCCCGCCCTGGCCCCGGTGCAGAAGATCTCCTCGACCGTTCTCGACAACGCCATCGCCGACCTCATCGACCGCGGCCTGA
>CAWJTQ010000003.1:0-331474 GCA_963845695.1 uncultured Isosphaeraceae bacterium
GGCCCCGGAACCAACGCCCGCTGCCGCCGCGGCCCCTTCTCCTTTAGCGGCCGTTCCCGCTTCGCCGCCCGAAGCGAAAAAGCCGCCCGCTCCCGCCGTGCCAGCGGGATCGCCGCCGCCGGCGACGACAAGAAAGAACCGCATGAGACGGACGAACTGACCTTCACCTTCGGCCCGCGGCAGTGGCGGGTGCCGGCGTCACCAAGAATCTGGCCTTCGATACGCTCCGGGTACAACTGCGGGTGCTGGTGCAGAGCGGCGGGCAGCAGAGCTTCCACCTCGACAACCTCGACCTGTGCAATGCCAAGCACCGCAACGCCTTCATCGCCCAAGCCCACGCCGAAACGCACATGGACGAGCAACTGCTCAAGCGCGACCTGGCCCAGGTGTTCCTCAAGGTCGAGGAGCTGCAGGAGCGGCGCATCCACCAGGCTTTGGAGCCGAAGCAGAAGGAAGTCATCGTGCCCGACGCCGAACGCACTGCGGCGCTGGAACTGCTGCGCGACCCGAAGCTGCTCGACCGCATCCTGGCCGACTTCGACCGCTGCGGCGTCGTCGGCGAGCAGGTCAACAAGCTGGTGGGCTACCTGGCGACGATCAGCCGCAAGCTCGACGAGCCGCTGGCCGTCATCGTCCAGAGCGCCAGCGCCGCCGGCAAGTCGAGCCTCATGGAAGCGATCCTGGCGTTCGTGCCGGAGGAGCAGCGCGTCAAGTACAGCGCCATGACCGGCCAGTCCCTCTACTACCTGGGCGACAGCGACCTGACGCACAAGGTGCTGGCCATCGTCGAGGAGGAGGGTGCCGAGCGGGCCAGCTACGCCTTGAAGCTCTTGCAAAGCGAAGGCGAGTTGACCATCGCCACACCGGCAAGAACGCCCACACGGGCCGGATGACGGCCCAGGAGTACCACGTCAAGGGGCCGGTGATGATTATGCTCACCACCACGGCCATCGACCTCGACGAGGAGTTGATGAACCGCTGCATCGTCCTGACCGTGGACGAGAGCCGCGAACAGACGCGGGCCATCCACGCCTTGCAGCGGCAGCGCGAAACCGTGGACGGGATGCTGCTCAAGCTCCAGCGCGACGCCACGATCAAGCTGCATCGCAACGTGCAGCGGCTCTTGCGTCCGCTCCGGGTGGTCAATCCCTACGCCCGGCAATTGACGTTCCTGGACGACCGCACCCGCACGCGCCGCGACCACATGAAGTACCTGGGGCTGATCCGCACCATCGCGCTGTTGCACCAGTACCAGCGGCCGGTCAAGACCGCCGGCCACGTCGCCTACATCGAGGCGACGCTCGACGACATCGCCACCGCCAACCGCATCGCCGGCGAGGTGCTGGGCCGCAGCCTCGACGACCTGCCGCCGCAGACCCGGCAACTCCTGTCGCTCGTCAACGAATGGGTGGAGGGGGAATGCAAGAGGCTGCACCAGACCCGCCGTGACTTCCGCTTCAGCCGCCGCGACGTGCGGCAGGCAACCGGCTGGGGCAACACGCAACTCAAGCTGCACCTGGCCCGCCTTCAGGAGATGGAATACCTGCTCGTGCATCGCGGCGAACGGGGCCAGAGCTACGTCTACGAACTCCTCTACGAGGGCCAGGGAGCCGACGGCAAACCGTTCCTCATGGGACTCATCGACGTGGAGAAACTGCGGGCCGGCGGCGCTTACGACAGCAAGAAGTCGGGGGCAAACGCGGACCAGTCGGCCCACGGTCGGGCCGTGGACGGGCCGGAATCGGGCCCTGGCCGGAGCGAAGAAAACGTCGCTTCACCCGCTGAAAACAGGCCGAGCCCCGCCGATCCCAGCGACTGAGCCGCCAAACACACGCTGCGGGACTGACCTCGCCGCCGTCGTAGTCACACCCTTCTCAACCGCTATCACAGGAGAACTCCCATGCCGAAAAAAGGCGATAAGAACGCGCATCCCCAACCCTTCGGCGATCCGAGAGACCCGCAGGGCTTCGGCTCTCTCTGCCCGGCCTTCCTCGAATGGATGCGGATCAAGAACTACTCGGAGAACACCATCGCGGGCCGGCAGCACTACCTCGGTGCCTTCGTCTCGTGGTGCCAGGATCGCGGCATCACCCGGCCGGCCGAAGTCACCAAGGCCCTGCTCGAACGCTACCAGCGCTGGCTGTACCACTACCGCAAGGACAACGGCAAGGCCCTAACCTTCAGCAGCCAGTTCGCCCGCCTCGTGCCCGTGCGGGCCTTCTTCAAATGGTGCGCGAAGAAGAACCACACCCTCTACAACCCGGCCGGCGAGCTCGACATGCCCAAGCTGGAAAAGCGCCTGCCCAAGCACGTGCTGACGGCTCGCGAAGCGGATCGCGTGCTCAACCGGGCCAACGTCGCCGACTCCCTGGGCCTCCGCGACCGGGCCATCATGGAGACCTTCTACTCCTCCGGCATCCGGCGGCTGGAACTGTGCAACCTCAAGCTCTACGATCTCGACGTGGAACGCGGCACGATGATGGTCCGCATGGGCAAGGGGAAGAAGGATCGCATGATCCCCATCGGCGAACGGGCGCTGGCCTGGATCGACCGCTACATCACCGAGGTCCGGCCCACGCTGGCCCGCCAGCCCGACGACGGCATCCTGTTCCTCTCCAACCAGGGCGAGGCGTTCTCACCCAACCGCCTGACGCAACTGGTCCGCGAGTACGTGGCCGGCGCCGACATCGGCAAGAGCGGTTCGTGCCACCTGTTCCGCCACACGATGGCGACCTTGATGCTCGAAGGCGGGGCCGACATCCGCTTCATCCAGCAGATGCTCGGCCACGTCAAGCTGGACACGACGCAGATTTACACGCAGGTGAGCATCCGCAAGCTCAAGGAGATCCACACGCTCACCCACCCGGCCAAGCTCGACAAACCCGGCAAGGACAAGGAAGGATCGGAGGAAGCGAAAGAGCCGCAGGCGACTACGCCGGCCGCGTCGGGTGACGCGGCACCGCTCTCACCACCGCCTGAGTCACCGCCGCCCGCTGGCCCGGTCGATCTCCAGACCGCCTACGAGGACGCCGACGCCCGGCAGCGCTTGCTGGACGCCCTCGACGCCGAAGCCGAGGAAGAAGATCAGGAAGACCCGCTCGAATAATCAGCCGCCCTCCATCCCTTCACGTCTCCCACCTTGCTGCTGCCGGTGCGCGATCCGCCGCCGGCAGCAGCTCTCCCGACAGCAGCTAAAGAAAAAATCGGCTCCTGGCAGCGCCCGTCCCGGCGCTGCCGCTCCTGCGCCGACATATCGCCATCCTCGTCGTGGCCTGATGCTCACGCCGATCGAAGCCCGAGCGACGTGCAGGCCGCAACCAATGGACGCCCTCGACTCCCGAGGAAGAAGGCCAGCCGAACAAGGCAGTGGCTTCATCCCCTCACCTCCCACGCCGGCTGCTATCCGTCACTGGCAGCAGCTCTCCCAGCAGCAGAAGCTAAAGAAAGAATGGGCTCAGGGTCAGTGTCAAGGCGTTGCTTACTCGCTCACCATCCGGCGCGGCTCGACAAGCCCAGCGAGGAAGGGTCGAAGGAACGAGTCACGTCCCCGGCACATCATCATCTTCTCCAACCCTGTTGCATCTCCAGCCCCGAGGCTTCGATCCCGAAGTTGACGACGATGTGCAGGCAGGCGAACGCCCAACGGTTGCCCTCGACGCCAAGGAAGAAGACCAGGGCAAGTCCGGTAGCTGGCTCTTCCTGGAGGCGTTCCCGGTCGCCCTGCCGATGGCTACAATATCCGCTATGGCATCATCCCAAGAAAGCACCGGTTCCCGGTTGATGGCGCCCCCCCGCGCTGCTTCTTCTTTTAGCGGCCCTAGCCGCTCCGGCACAGGCCCGTAGCGCACTGGAAAACCGTGCCGGGGAAAAATCCGCTCAAAACGCCGAATTGCTCCTCTCCCCGACGCCGCAACTCCTGGAATTGCAGCGGCAAAAAGCGACTGCACGGTGGTACGACGCGTCAGGCGATAGTTTTACTTAGAAAGAGCGAAGCGAAAATGCCGACTGACACCACAGCGGCAGTGTGCGCCTACTCTTGGAAAAAGAGACAGAAGTGATCTGTTCCTGCCGATTCACCCCGGTACAAGTGGGGGGCGTGGAACGCGGGCGGGACGTTTGAGCAAGTGGCCCCGAGCACGCGGCGTTTCGTGTTCTAGTCCCACTCCATCTCGCTCGCAAATCGTGCACCGATCAGGGCCGAACCCTTATGTGGCGTTCGGCTCCACTGACGGATGTGGCTTCCTGATCTCAAACACCAGAGGCCACATAACGATATTGACCACATATCGTCCCCATGATCTGCCCGCGCAGCCAGTCGAGGGCCATGAAAAACTCATCGTCGTTCGGGCGTGACATAATGCCGGTCAGCAATGCTCTTGGGTGAGTCGGCAAGGAAGTGATTCGCGTAGAACTTGTACTGCGGATGCTGCCCCAGGAGCGATCGCCGAGGTCTTCCGCAGGTGCTTCATGCCCAGGCGGATCTTTCCGCCCATCTTCTCCGCCAGCCGGGTCCACGCCGATTGGATCGCGTCATAGCGGCGCATCTTCCCGTCTTCCAGCCAGTATTTGACCAGCGGGTTGCCCTCGTCGGTGGTCAGCACCAGTTCACCTTCTGCACCGGTGCTTCTTCAGCAGGGCGAAGGTTTCCGGCCAAAGCTTGTAGGTGACGACCGGGCCGTTGCGCTCCCGGGTCTTGCTGCGGGCCCGGGTGAGCGTCCCTGCTTCCAGTTCACTTCATCGCTGCGCAGCTCGGCGATGTCGTTCTGGTACATGCCGCAGTTGAGCATGAGCAGCAGGTAGAGCTTCGTCCGCTCGGAGAAGCCATCGCAGGCTGCCAGCAGGCCCCTCACCTCGGCGACGGTAAACGTCTCGATCTTCGCCGGGGCGGAGTGGTTGAACCGGAACCGCCGCGAGCGGATGTTGCCCGGCAGCGGGATCAGCTTCATCTCGGCCAGGCGGCTGATGAACTGCTTGGCGGTCATCAGCAGCTCGTGGGCGAAGGTGGGGGAATATTCCCCGGCGCCGACCTTCGCGGACAGGTGGTTGAAGAACCCTTCCAGCTTGGCCTCGTCGATGGCGTCGATGGCCGTCTCCGGCCCGATCCAGTCCACGAATGGCCGGATGTTCCGGCAGTAGGCGTCATACCGGCCTTCGCTCATCTGGCCGGACTGGCAGACGCCATGCAGGAGCGTCTTCCAGGCTTCGACCTGGGCCTTGACGGTGCGCTCCGGCGGCAGGCGCCTCCATGGTTGCGAGCATAGCGCCAGCCTGGGATTTCAGGCTGTCGTAGGAACCGGCGCCGAGCAGGGCTTCGACCGCTTCGCGGCGGCCGTTTTCATCAAGCCTGGCGAAGTCCTGCACCAGGTGGCTGATGCGGGTGGCACGTTCCAGCCGGTCATCCTCGGGGGGACGTCGGCCAACGCCTGTTGCTGTTCCCACCATGCGTTGGCCGCCCGCCAGGAAGCCTCTTTGGTCTCGGGAACGCCAAGCTGCTTGCAGGACACCGAATACCATTTGCCGCGGTGCATTTTCCGCCAGCGGCAGGTTTCCGGTTTCCACGTCATCTGGTAGCGTTTTGCCATGTGCCGTCTCGGGGTTAAGCCAGGAATGCCGCACATGAAATCATACGGACCGCGGGCGATCCGATCAATGGGCTGGCTTAAATTCCTGGCTCAAATGGAGACGGCCGGAGGAGCCTGGCTTAACGATAGGTGCCGACTGATTCGACGCAAATACCGAGAAATGAATGATTTGCGACACGCAAAAACATAAGAAATCATCCAGCTACTGCACTGGAAATGCCGTGTGGTGTCACAGCCACCGTGGGTTCGAATCCCACCCTCTCCGCTTAAATCCAAGTTATATAAGGACTTATATCATGGCAGCGTGAGCCGTTTTCTTTCTTGCCTGTAAACCCGATCCATGGCATCCGGCCTCATCTCCGGAGGCGCCTTGTCCACCCTGTGCGCGTTTGCCTAGAATTCAACAGTTGCGCGGTCGCCAGGGGGCCGGCCATGATCGATTTCGACCTAGTCGCCTGGGATGACGAGGACGACCCGCCAGGTAATGTCCAGCACATCGCGGCCAACGGTCTGACGATCGAGGAAGTCGAGGAGGTCCTGCACGACCCAGCCAATCGGCCAACTGTCAGCCGGTCAACCGGCCGTTCAGCGGTCTTCGGGACGACGGCTACGGGCAAGGACATCCTCGTGGTCTACGAGGTCCTGGAGACTGAACCCGTGATCGTCATCCGGCCCATCACCGCCTACGAGCCCATGCCCGAATGAAGAGGACGCCCATGCACCCCAGAACGCGCCATGCACTGGAAGCTCTGTCCCCGGAAGCGCGGGCCGCTGCGGAAGCCGCAATCGCGCGGTCCTCAGCGTTCCGGGCAACACCCGAGGGCCAAGCGGAACAGGACGAGGTGATTCGCAAAGTTCGGGAGGAGTTCCCGCCCTTGGCGATCGACCCGGAACTGGCCAAGGCGCTGGCCGTGCTACGCGTGGAACGCGAGCGACTGGGGTTGAGCCTGTCCGACGTCTCGGAGCGGTCGGGCATTGACCGGGCGACGCTCTCCAAACTTGAGACGGGCAAGGTACCGAATCCCACGGTGGGTACGCTCCGCGCCCTGGCCCGTGCCCTCAACAAGCGGCTGTCGTGGCTGCTGATCGATGAGCCGGCCGGCGCGGGCCGCTGATGAAACCGCGCGACGACAATGCCATAACCTTCACGGCCCTTTCCGCGGATTGCCTCGGGTCGCAGCGGAAAAAAGGGAAGCCCAGCGGCGCTACCGCTTGGGCTTCGATTGAACCGGACTAAACCGGCCTCGTCGGTGTGACGTCCCATCACTCGTGTCGAGGACCTCGAATGGGACGTCCGGCCACCATAATGATTAGTTCACCTTCTCAATGGAGATTTCGACCGTCGCGACGTTGAAGTCGGAGTCCGCCCCGTCTTCGAATCCGACAATCGCCGCGGTCTTGCTCTCGAAGAAGACACGGTGTCGGCTGAGCCGCCAGGAGACCCCGCCGCCGCCCTCGCGGGCAGTGGGCTTGTTGTTGCCGTAGATCACGTAGACGGTGGGGACGTTGGCGACCTCCGAGAGCCATTCGCCTCCGCCGGGCTGCTCGTGCTCGTACGGGTAGTCCGGTCTCCTCCCAAAGATCGAATTGAACGCCTTCAGGCGCTCACCCGTGGCCTGTCGAGTAACGAGCACGGCGTTCTCCTTGCCGGCGCTGAACTTCACCGTAACCTTCAGCCGGTGACCAGGTTGCACGACGACCGGGACTTGCACGGGGGCCGTGACCTAGTCTTGGGCTTGCGCCCAGGCGCTGGAGAACAGGACCGCGTGCGTCAGGACCGGGACTGAGATCAGACGGTGTCAGTTCAGGATCTGTGGAATATTCATGGGTTGCTGGTCTCCATTCGAGTGAAGCGCCCAGGCTGGACCGTCGCAGCGGAATACGCCCCGCCTTCGCGCCAGTCTGGGTAATCGAACTCGGGGTTGGTCACCTGCCGATGCAGGACTCGAAGTCGCTGCGTGCGTCGTTCAATCCGTCGGCGCACGTGTACGCCCCGGCGAGACAGCTCGTCCAGGCTTTCACGGGGTTTCGCGATGCCGCACCTGCGATGCACATTTCGGTGCCGGCCCAACATGCGAGAAATCCGTCTAGAACCGCCTTGCTTCCACATAGGGCATACGTGCCGAAAGACGGAGACGATCGACCGCTCGGGAAGGCCGAAAGCGACGAGTCGCGTCATTCTGCGAACCGACTCGAATGCCCGAAGGTTTGGTGCGCCGCGTTGGTGTAGGCGTTATCGGAGTAACCGCCCCAGCCCAGCGAGGCCGAGTCGGGTGCCGACCGCATCGTCGATCCGGATCCGAGTCCCTAGGACTGCGCCCAATCGCCTGTGCGTGTCGGGTAGCGGGGAAGCATTGCTGCTTCCCCGCCCCCTCAGAACTGCACGTGACAGTTGCCCGTCATGCAGCTCAAGCCTTCACGAACGCCCCTCGCGGGACGCGGCCGTTTGTGCCACGGCTTTCACGATACGCGCCGGGAGCCGACGGGCCGTACGCCGAAGCGCACGACCGGGAGCCGCACCAGCGAGCATTTCTGCCGCCGACATATCTGCTTGTCTCCCTGAGTCGGTTGGCCGCGGTTCTCTCGTGACGGAAGACACGAGGGAAGTCAGCCCGCTTTCGCGGTGAGGGGATGTCGTCCTCCACCGACAGGTCGGCCGGCAGCTCCATCTCGGCCGCCCCATTACCGTGGAGGACTCACCCTTTATCCGATCCATTACAGACCGGCCTTCGCTTCCTCCCTCATCCCTTCCCCGCTGCCTCATCAGCGTTCCTTGCAGTTCGCCTTCCCTCGCGGGGAGGCAACGGGGTTACTTCGTTCATCTCTTCGATCACTCCGGGGTAAGGTCGTGCCTTTCGGCCGGTGGTGCATCATCCGCGACGGGGGAATTGCCAGCCCCCAGTACCTGACCACGTACCTTTTGGTTCAAGCCTGACAGCATCTTTGGCTTGTTGATTATCACGGCCTTTGGCGAGTCTATAGCAAAGAAACCGGGCGGAATCAGTGAACACTTCTGCCATCGCGAGACGTATTTCCTGATAGGACCTTTCTCTCAGGAGTGACACCATGCCAGGACCCGGCGAATATCGCCCCGACCCGACGATCGGCATCGCTCGTCCTGAGGAATTGCCCAAGACCAAGGTCGGCGTCCAGAGCCGCAACTACCGCCGCCGGCCCTGCCCGCATTGCGGTCGCAAGGCCTCCCGCGATCGGCTCGTCCGCCGCACCCTTCACGACCTGGGCAATACCCTCACCGGGCGGCCCCGCGACATCGTCCTACTCTGTTCGCAACATTACTGCCGCCACTGCCGTAAGTACTTCAACGCCGACTCCTCCGACTTGGCCGACCCCGGCAGCCATTACACCCGCCGGGTCGTTGACCTGGCCGTCCGGCTGGTCGTCGAGGACGGCTTGCCCTATCGCTCGTGCCGAATGGGCCCTCTGGCGCGACCATCGCGTGTTCGTCCCCTACGCAACGATCCAGAACTGGGTCGAGGCCGGGGGAAAAAAGGCGGCGCGACGGGTCGACACCGAGCATCTCGACTGGGCCTTCTCGGACTTCTCGGGCTTCATCGCCGTTGACGAGCTGTATGACGGGCCGTTCTGCGTGTTGTCGATCGTCGACAACCGCACCTTCAAGCGGCTCACCTATGAAGTCCTCGATCACGACCCCGACCCACATGGACATCACGGCCTTCTTTCGGCGGTTCCACCGCGCCCTCACCGGCGCGGGCTGACCCTCAAGGGGATCACGACCGACGGTTCGGCGCTGTATCCCCAGCCGATCGCCGCGGTCTTCGGTGAAGTCCCGCACCAACTTTGTACCTTCCACATCCTCCGCGAAGTGACCAAGGCGATCCTCTCGGCCGTGGCCCAGGAGCGCAAGCGGTTGGCCGCCACTGCCCCCAAGTTGCCGCGGGGCCGGCCCAGGCCACAAAGGCGGCACAGGACGCGGCCCGGCGCAAGAAGCGGATCGAGCGGAAAGTCGGCGACCTCTTCGAGCACCGCTACCTGTTCGTCCAGAAGCATCTGAGTTCCTCCGAACGGGTGACCTTGCGGCGGATCAGCCGCGGGTTGCCCCAGTTCCGCCAGTTGCGCGAGCTGATGGACGAGGTCTACCGCCTGTTCGACCGCCGGTGCCGGATGGCCACGGCGTTGGCCAAGCTGGCCGTGTTGCGGACGCGGTTGCGGCGGTTCAAGAAGCTGCGGTCGGTGTTGAAGAAGCTGATGTCGCCGGGCCTGGAGAAGGCGTTGGTGTTCCTGGACGAGCGGCTCATGGGTGCGACGTCCAACGCGGTGGAGCGGGGCAACCGGCGGTATCGGAAGATGCAGAAGACGGTCTACCGAGTGCGGACGAAGGAAGCGATCGAGGGCCGCTTGGCGATGGACCTGCTCCGAGAGAGTCAGGCCCAGGGCCGGGCCAGCACGACCAAGACCCTCCACAAGGCCAGAGCGGCTTGACGCGTTTACCCGGTTTCCTTGCTACAGTGTCTGAAAAACTGGGAAGCCGCCGCGGCCGACTGGTCGCGGGCCGCGACGGGAAATTTGGAGGGGGCAAAACTGCTCGCCGAGTTCGCTCGACGACTTGCGGCCGGCGATCAGGTTGCGTCGGCGAACCGTGAGTTTGAAAAGTCTCGAGCACTTTACGAGCAGATCGCTGGAGGCGGACCCTGAAAACGACCTGATGGCCGCTGAGTTCGCGCAACTGCTCTTGACAAGCACGAAAATGAGCGATCCAGCTCGTTGGAGGGTACTCAGGCCGACGGAGATGAAGTCCAAAGAGCGGCGCGACCTTGACCCTGAAGGATGACGGCTCGATCCTGGCGTCGGGGAATAACACAGACGGCGACATCTACAAGATTTCCGCGGTTGGCCATCTCGACCGCATCGCCGTAGTTCGGCTCGAAGCGCTTGCCGACGCGAGCCTTCCGAACCAGGGCCCCGGACGGCATCAGTCGGGCAATTTCCATCTGAGCCGCGTTTCGCCTCTACCTATCGCCGAGTGACGGTCAAAATGGGCTCAGGCCGGTGCCGATTGAGCTTGCGGTGGCGAGTTACGAATGGAAGGCGAACGACGCAGATATCGCCGGAACAGTCGACGAGAGCCTGCACAAGGTGTGGCACGTCTGGGACCGTTTCGGCGAAGCCCATCAAGCCCTCTTCCTTCTCCGGGAGCCGGTCTCCGGCAGAGATCGGCCTTTCGTCATCGAACTGCGTCACGCCATAATCGGGGCCCTACCGCTATAATCTGGGCCGCTTCCGCCTCTCGGTGAGCGACAACCCCGCCGCTTTCGAACGCATCGCCGCCATCCCGAAGATCACCGATCCCTGGTTACGACTGGCCGTCGCTTACGCACTGAACGGCCGCAATGATGAGGCTTTGCAATGCTTCGGCAAACTGCTTCAGCGGGGCGAGGGGTACGAGGCCAGAAAGCGGATGGTCGACGTCGCTGCGCGGTTTGACGATGTCTTCGCCGCCCTCGCAGAGCGACAGCCCGACGATTCCAATTGCAGTTGGCTTTGGCCCGGAAACTTGCGGAGCGGGGAAAAGAGCGACTGGCCGAGAAGCGGTCTGCCGAAGCACCGGCCGACTTGCAAAAATCCCGTGAGATTCTCACGCGGCTGCGCGGCAAACACCCGGAGCCGTGGACCCTGTGGGAATTCGGTCCCGACGCACCGGAAGCGGAAAAGCGGCTTGCCGCAGCGATCAGTGGGCCGCCGGCGGCCCTCACCGAGGCCATCGAGAGCCAGACCGGACAGGCGGCTGGATACCTGGCCCGGGGCGATTGGTACGGCCGGCGAGGCCTCTGGCGGAAGGCGGCCGACGACTTCGCCGCCGCCTACCGCCAAAGGCCCGAGGCGCTGACCGGGATGCAACTTGGGATCTTGTTGGCCCGTGATCGGGGAGGCCGGCCGATACCGGGAGCATTGTCAGCAGCTTATCGACCGCTTTGCTGGGACGAACGATAACTTCACGGCCGACCAGACGCTCAAGACATGCTGCTTGCTCGGACCGGGCCCGGTCGGTGATCCGGCCCGGCTTGCCCGGTTGGCCGAGGTGGCCGTGTCGGGCGACCCGGCCCAGCCGTGGTACGAATATTTCCTTCAATCCAACGGGTTGTACACGTACCGGGCCGGGCGGTTCTGGCGACAGGACTTGAACCGCACTGGCGCTGTTAGCGCGCTGCGCAAGAAACGTCCCACTACGAGTGCCGCATACAGCCGATTGCCGAATTGATTCAAGTCATTAATATGCAACCAATTATCGCGATTCCCGCACCGTGTAGGTCACTGGAAATGCCGTGTACTGCAACACGTACCGTGGGTTCGAATCCCACCCTCTCCGCTACAGGGTAAGGGCTTACGACGACGAAGCCGGGTTCGTTATCTGATACGATGGCATGGTGTTGCAATCCCCTGCGTCTCGGTAACGAGAAGCCATACAGCCGCGTCGAACCTTCCTTGTTTAGGAGGGCTAAAGCTGCCTCGCGATCGCCCGATCGCTTCCGCAGATGAGTCTGAGTGTGGGATGAGCCTTGGTCGTTCGCTTGAATCGCCTCACGATTCGAGTGTACAATTCTTTCCGATCGACGGCGGCCGTCGTCCAGACTGTTCGCAGTCGAGACGAAAGCAGGTGCCAGCCCGAGTAGTCCATCGGTCAGACCCATTAGCAGGAACCTACAGGCCGCTTCCTGCGAGCCCACGAGGTCGGTCGCACGATGCCCGAACGCGATTATTACGAAGCACTGGGAGTGGCTCGCGACGCGACACCCGAGGCCATCAAGAAAGCCTATCGGGCGATGGCGCGAAAGTACCATCCCGATGTGAATCCGGGTGACAAGACGGCGGAGGCCCGCTTCAAAGAGATCCAGAACGCCTACGACATCCTCTCGGACCAGGAGAAGCGGGCGCGGTACGATCGTTTCGGGACCGCCGCTTTCGAAGGGATGGCCGCGGCCGGGCCCCGTTCGGGAGCCTCGGACTACACTTTCCGCTTCGGTGAGCCGGGTTTCGAGACGGTCGACTTCTCTCAATTCTTCGGATCAATGGGCGGCGCGGGTCGGCGACGGAAGACGAGGAACACGGCGGCGCGGGGATCTTCGAGGACCTGCTCGGACGGATGCGCGGCGGTCGGACTGGCCGGGCTCGCGGCGGCCGGGACATGGAGGCGCATCTCACCATCCCGTTTCTCACCGCCGTCCGCGGCGGCGAGACGACCATCGAGATCGAGCGCGACGGGGGAAAGCGGGAGTCCAAGGTCATCCCGATTCCGCCGGGAATCGAGCCTGGAAAGAAGCTCCGGATCAAGGGGCACGGGGAGCCGGGCGGGAAGAATGCTCCGGCAGGCGATCTGTTCATCACCATCACCGTTGAGCCGCACCCGTACTTCCATCGGGAAGGCCGGAACCTCGAAGTCGAAGTACCGATCAACGTTTCCGAGGCCATCCTGGGAGCGAAGGTCGAAGTCCCCACGCTCGATGGCCTCAAGTCCCTGACGGTGCCCGCGGGCAGTTCCAGCGGCCGGAAGCTCCGACTCAAGGGACAAGGGGTCCCGTCCGCGGCGGGCAAGCCCGCCGGCGATCTGTTCGTCATTCTCAAGATCGTCGTGCCCAAGAGCGTCGACGAACCCGGCCGACGACTGATCGAGGAGTTCTCCGAGCGCAACCCCTACAACCCGCGTTCCGGGCTGTGGTGATGTCCCCATTTGACGTGTGCCGGCCATGACTCGACGGATCATCCCTCGCGAACAGGTTGCCCACGAGCTGTCGGTCTCTCCAGGCGTCCTCGTCCGTTACGAGGCCCTGGGACTAGTCCGAGCCGTCGAGGACGGCGGGGAAATCGGTTACGAGCCAGCGCAAATCCGCCGCCTCTGGACGATCGTGAGTTTCCAGCGCGATCTCGGCATCAACATGGCCGGGGTCGAGGTGATCCTTCAGCTCCACGATCGCTTTTTCGAGCTTCACCGACAGGTGCACGACCTCGCCGAGCAGCTCCGCGAGATGATCGACACCGACACCTCTCCTCCCACCATGGACTCCCATGTTTGACGGCGACCGCGCCGCACTATCCGACGGGAAATCTAACTCGGATCCCGGAGTGGGTGAACCTCGTCGAAACTGGCTGAGTCGGATCCTCCAGCAAGGCCCTGAGGCTCGGCGACGACTGGGCCGTGCCGTTGCAAGCCTGCTGGGGGCGGCTCTGGTTTCTCTGGCCGCAGTCGGGGCGTTGCTGATCTGGCACCTCATGCGCCGGGGCCGTCTGCTCCGGGAGCGCCTCGGGCCGGCCCGTATCGTCCGAGTACCTGAACTGCCCAACTCCAAGGTGGATTCTCATGACGCGGACCAGGACCAGGTTTCGACCCCATGAGCGCCTGAAGGACTCCGAGGCATTCCGTTGCGCTTTCCGGCGGCGGCGATGGGAGTCAGACAACATCCTGGCCGTCTATGGAATCGAGAACGGGCTCGAACACCTGCGGCTGGGGATCTCGGTGTCTCGAAAGAAGGTCCGCGCGGCCAGTGACCGCAATCGGCTCAAGCGTCTGATCCGGGAAGCGTTTCGTTTGATCAAGGCCGATCTCCCATCGGGCATCGACCTCGTTGTCGTGCCTCGTGCGCTCGATCCGAGCTTCGCCCGGGTTCGCCAATCCCTGGCGGACCTGTCCGGCAAGCTCGCTCGTCGCATGAACCTTCGAAAGTAGACAGCAGGCAGTCAAGCGATGATTGGCGATGTCGTGAAGGCAATCTTGCGATGGCCAGGGCGAGTTGCGATCGCATCGTTGATCGTTGTGATCCGGCTCTATCAGGTCACCCTCAGCCCCCTTTTCGGACAGGTTTGCCGGTTCGAGCCCAGTTGTAGCCGCTATATGGTCGAGTCGCTCAAGAAGTACGGATTGGTTCGAGGACTGGCCAGGGGTTTGCGGCGGGTCTCGCGCTGCCACCCCTGGAACCCAGGGGGATACGACCCACCCTGAGATTGTGGCTCATGGGCCCAGATTGAGAAGTGGCCACGCGAATCTCAGACAAGCCCGAAGCGCCAGCGAGTGAATGAATGGTCTCGGCCGGAATCCACTCGCTGGCGCTTTGGGCTCGTACCAGCCCGGCTGCTGCGCCAGAGAGAATCGGTCGAGTTCACCAATCTGGGCCCTTGAGCCGAGATTGTTTCATGAGGTGGTTCACCTCAGATCGGCTCCCCGATATCCACTCGGTTGAGGGGAAGAGTAAGCCGGAGATGGAGGGGCGGTCTGGCTGGGGCCAGCACACAATCATCAGGACGTGAGCGAGAGATTCCCCATGTCACTCGGTTTCCCTAGCCTGGGTCGCTTGCCCGGACGCCGAGCGTGTTGTAGATTTTGTCAAGTTAGCGCCACTGGCGGGAGGGCGAGAAACCGATCATACCGGTGATCGCTCCCCGCTCGAAGGCGAACGGCTTGCCGCTCCGCGTCGTCTAATTATAGGATTGATGGAGTTCGCCGTGGGGGCGCGAGCGCCCGTGCACCGCGACGGCGGCGGATCTTCTTCAATGTCCGTGGCATCAACGGTCCAAGCCCCATCGCATTTTCGACTTGCGGCGCGATGCCGCGAGGGTGGTCGGCCGGCCGTCTTACTCTGAATTGGTAGGATGGGACCATGACCCAAGTTGGCAGAATCCTCGTGCTCGCGATTGTTGGCTTTTCCCTGGTTTTTCTGGGGATCTCGACCACGGTATTCACGACCTCGAAGAACTGGAAAGATGAGACGGCGAAGAAGAGGGACGAGGTCAAGAAAGTCCAGAAGAACCTGACCGAAGCCAAGGCGCAGGTGGATGCCGCCCAGAAAGAGCTGGCGGACGCGCAGAGCCAGGCGGCTACCGCTACCCAGCAGCTCAACGACCGCATCCGATTGCTGGAAGATCAAAACAAGCGCGACCTGACCGACATCCAGGATGTCCGTAACAAGCTGGTCACGGCCAACGATAACGCCAAGAGCGCTCTTGAGGAATCCGCTTTTCGGCGCAACGAGACCATGCTCCTCCGCACGCAAAAATCGGCCGTCGAGAAGCAGGCCAATGAGTTCAAACTCCGACAGGCTGAACTGATCGACAAGATCCGTGAGGTGGAGCGGATGATCGAGACCGCCACGAAGAATAACTCGGACCTCCGAGATACGGCGGCCAAATTCACGACATTGCTTCAACGGAACGGGCTATCCACCGACATCACCCAGATCAAGGGGCTGGCGAGCCCTCCTCCCGTTGAGGGTCTGATCAAGCGTGTGGATGCGACCAATCGCCGGGTCGAAATCTCGATCGGCTCGGACGACGGACTGGTCGCCGGTCACGAATTGAACCTCTACCGGATCAAACCCCGACCCGAATACCTCGGGAAGGTCCAGATCGTCTCGGTTGACTCGAATCAAGCTGTGGGCCGTGTGGTCGGCAACACCTACCAGGGCAAGAAGATAAAGGAGGGCGACATTGTCTCGTCAACCATCAACACGCGGTTCTAGCACTGCGACGGCCAGCCGGGGGGCCGCTGCCGCTCAGCGGCGGCCGGGCGTGCTGGTCCAGTCGCCCAAGAGCGACATTTACGTCGCTCTCCTGGGGATTGCGCTGGGAGCCATCCTCATGGCATGCCTGCTGATGCTCCTGATGTTGAATCGATACGGCTGGAGCGTGAAGGTGTCCGCCCGGTCCACGACTACCTCCGTCGTCCGTTTGGTGTAATCCGAAACAATCGGACGATGTACCCTTGTCAACCTGTACGTAGAATCGGTATAATCCAACCGTCCGGTCGGAGTGGGTGAGACAATCATCCAACCCCGAGCGGACGGTGGCTTTTTCGGCGACGGCCGATCCGGTCCCGTCGGGACCGTTGGGACGTTGGCCGGGTGTGGAAGCCACCTGACCTGTTGCACCCGGTATGGGATGACAGTCGAGGGCGGCGGCCGCGGCGAACTGTGAGATGCCAGCGACCGCTCGATCCTCCGGGGGGCGTTGCACTATGACTCAGCATTCAGATCTCTTCGCGGCCCTCGCCGCACCTTTTGATCCCGACGAAGTGAAGCTTCGCGCTCAGTCCGGCCGCCAGTTGCACTACGTGACGGCGCGGACCGTCATGAACCGGCTGGACGATGTGCTCGGGCCCGAGAATTGGTGGGACGATTTCGTTCCCCTGGAGCACTCGGTCATTTGCCGACTGACGATCCGGCTCCCGGATGGTACGGTCCTGACCAAGAACGACGCGGGCGGTTATGCGGGTATGGCCGATCCCGGCGACGACGACAAGAGTGGTTTCGCCGATGCGTTCAAGCGCGCCGCTGTGAAATTTGGGGTGGGGCGCTATCTTTACCGTGACGGAATCCCCAAGTTCGCCCGTGAGACTCTCAAGGGACGCGGGGACCTGGAGGCCCAGTCGGCCATTGCGCAAGCGGGCCAGACGCAGGGTACGGCCGCGACGGTTGCGTCACCCCCCCCTGCTCCTGCCGCGCCGAGTTTGTCCCCATCCCCACGTCCCAGCGACGACGGGCTGAACCCCCCTCGCAACGGCCGGGCACTGTTCGCCTGGACCAAGGACCAGGATGAGAAATTCGAGTACGGGTTGCTCAAGCACATCAATGCTTGGGGCAAGCGGCAAGACTTCCCCCCGCGGATGGTGGATTGGGACGTCGAGCAGGTCACCCGCGCTTATTCTGAAGCCTGTCGCAAGGTCCGCGCGATCCATGCAATGCAACACGCGACCGAGGCCGCGCTGTCGAACTGATCCGGATCTGGCCTCCGCAATCGTATGTGTGAAGACTGGGAACAGCCCTCGGGCGGCCGGCCGCCCGGGGGTTGTTCGTTTCTGCATATTGGGTTCTCGTGCGCATTGTACGTTTATCCACTCCGATTGGCCTTCTGGGAACGGCTGAGCTTGACTGAGAGTCTGTCCCGTAAGCCTCATCGGCCGTCTCGTAGGGTGCTCTGTGAGCACCGAATTCGGCAAAGTCCGCCGTCTCGGTGCTCACAGAGCACCCTACAAAGACCTTCCGAGACAGCCTCTTAGACTCGGGAAGGGAAGCGAACCGAGAAGGAAGTTCTGTGAAAGAAAACCCATGACCAACGGGCAATGACCAAGAAGCACTCTGGACCAAGGCCCAATCAGAGATTAGACTGCGCGCTGAATTCGAGGCTCAGGGATGAGTGAGCTAGGCTAACGACTGGGGGTCGTGAGCTGATCGCCAACCCCCAGTTGATCGGCCATCGAGAACGACATCTCATCTCTCCATCACTCCTGTTCTCGATGGTTCCGCGACGCGCCTCGTCGCGAGTGGACGGGAGGCTGACGCACGATGCACGTGGTGTTCGCGGCCTCCGAGGGGGTTCCATTCGCCAAGACCGGTGGTCTGGCCGATGTTGCCGGTGCATTGCCGCGCGCCCTGGCGCGTCAGGGTCAGCGCACGTCGCTGTTTCTGCCAGGTTATCGACGTGCTTGGTCGGCTGGCCCCGAGGTGGTCGACACCGGGGTGACGCTCCAGATACCGGTTGGGGCACGGATCGTTGAGGGCCGGGTTCGGGAGAGCCGGCTTCCTGGCTCGAACGTACCCGTCTACCTGATCGAACAACCCGGCTACTTCGACCGCGACGGGCTCTACGGAAACGGAGTGACCGATTATGACGATAATTGCGAGCGGTTCGTCTTTTTCGATCGTGCCGTGCTGGAGACGATCCGGGCCTTGCGTCTCAATCCCGATGTCATCCACTGCAATGACTGGCAGACCGGCTTGATCCCGGTCTATTGCCGTACGCTGTACAAGAACATGCCGGAGTTGTCTCACTGTGGCACGCTCTTGACCATCCACAACCTGGCGTATCTCGGGCTGTTCTGGCACTGGGACATGGCGCTGACCGGGCTCGACTGGCATCTCTTCAACTGGCGCCAGTTGGAGTTTCACGGCAGGCTCTGTTTTATGAAAGGTGGGTTGGTCTTCGCGGACATGCTCAGCACGGTGAGCCCCACCTACGCCCGTGAGATCCAGACGCAACGGCTAGGCTCGGGCCTGGAGGGGTTGCTCCGGGACCGCCAGGTCGATCTGTACGGAATCGTCAATGGGATCGACATCGAGGCCTGGAGTCCGAGTGTCGAGCCGATGCTGGCCCATCACTACGATGCCTCAACCGTGGGCGAGGGCAAGGCTCGCTGCAAGGCCTGGCTTCAAGCTAGGGCCGGACTGGCCGAGCGCGCCGAGATTCCGATGTTCGCCCAGATCGGGCGACTGGATCCCCAGAAAGGGTGGGACCTGCTGGCAGACGTGGCGGACAGGCTCCTCGAGCGCGACGTGCAACTCGTTGTACTCGGTGTCGGGCATCCCAAGTACCATGGTTTGCTCGAAGACCTCGCTCGTAAGTACCCGGGACGATTCTGGGCCTACCTGGGTTTCGCCGACGAACTGGCTCACCAGATCGAGGCGGCTGCTGATCTGTTCTTGATGCCGAGCCTGTTCGAACCGTGCGGGTTGAACCAGCTTTACAGCCTGGCGCACGGGACTGTGCCGATCGTCCGGACCACGGGTGGCCTTGCAGACACCGTGGTCGACGCCAATCCCCGGACCCTCGCCGATGGCACGGCCAATGGTTTCACATTCGCCGAGGCCACGCCCCAGGCCCTGTGGCAGACGATCGAACGGGCCTTGAACCTCTGGCCGGACCGCGACTCCTGGGTCAAGTTGATGCGGACCGGGATGAACGCGGATTGGTCCTGGGACCGGAGCGCCTCGGAATATACCCGCCTCTACGAGGAGATCCGGCGCCGGACCCGGCCTTGAAATCTGCCAGTCGACGTGAGCGAACAGTCCAGCCGGTCCCTTTCCCGGATGGGAACCCCTTAAGTTCGTCTTCAGATGTTCCGAGCATATCTCGGGAGACGACCTATTCTTCTTTAGGAGGATTCGAACATCTCATCCGAGAACGGAAACCAGGGTGGGATGGGTCGCGCACGGAGGTGCTACGTTCAACTCGTCGGGCTGCTCCGCCACCCGATGGAATCCCGACGTGCAGCGGCCCGAGTTCAGGTTGACGACGTGTCATCGGGCGAGATCGATGACGAAGGACGTGCCACGCGCATTGGCGCAGGAGCCGGCGCCGCGCATTTGGGATGAGCGACTTTCCCTCTGGCGGGTAAGGGTGAACGATGGCAACCGTTTCCTTGGCGATGGTCTGGCACCAACACCAACCCTATTACCCCGATGACGTCGCGGGCGAGAACCCCATGCCCTGGGTGCGGCTTCATGCGACCAAGGACTATCTGGGGATGGCCCTGCATCTGGAAGAGGTCCCCGAGTTCCGTTGCACGATCAACCTGGTACCGAGTCTTCTAGCGCAGCTCGAAGCGTATGTCGGGGGCGCCAGCGACACTCACCTGAAGCTCTCTCGACGACCGGCCGACGGACTGGACCACGACGACGCCTGCTGGGTCCTCGACAACTTTTTCATGGCCTTCCCCGACGCGATGATCCGGCCTCATCCGCGCTACCAGGAGCTGTACGCGCTGCGGTCATGGTGGAACAGCTCGGCCAGGCAGGCGTTGGGACGATTCCGCCCGCGGGACCTCCGGGACCTCCAGGTCTGGTCGAACCTGGCGTGGGTCCATCCGCTCATCTTCGAGAAAGATCCGGAGCTGGCCGAGTTCAAGGCCAAGGGGCGGCACTATACCGAAGAGGACAAGGATTGGTTCCTGGACAAGCAGCGCTCGCTCCTGTCTCGAGTGATCCCACTGCACCGCGAGCTGGCCGAGCGCGGTCAGGTGGAGCTGACCACAACGCCCTATTATCATCCGATCCTGCCTCTGCTCCTCGACAAGACGCTCGCCCGTGAGGCGATGCCCGACGTGGCGCTGCCATCGTACCGAGGTGGATACCCTGAGGATGCGGCGGTGCACGTCCGCCGCGCCATCGAGAGCCATGCCGGACGATTCGGCGAGCGGCCCCGCGGCATGTGGCCCAGCGAGGGCTCAGTCTGCCAGGCATTGATTCCGCTCCTGGCCGACCAGGGAATCCAATGGATTGCCACCGACGAGGAGATCCTGAGCTGCTCGACTCACGGCCTGGTCGGGCGCGACAGTCGCGGACATGTGCGCAACCCCGATCGACTCTACCGGGCGTGGAAGGTCCGCGAGGCCGATTCGGAGCTGGCGATCATCTTCCGCGATCATTCGATGTCGGACCAGATCGGCTTCCACTACCAGCGAAGCCCCGGTCCAGTCGCCGCCGCCGACTTCCTCGGCAAGGTCCACGCCATCGGCGAAGCGTGCCGGCACGACCCGGCGACTCTGGTCCCGGTCATCCTCGACGGCGAGAATTGCTGGGAATACTTCCCCGACGGCGGCGTCTCCTTCCTCCGCTCGCTCTATCAGGGGGCGGTGCGTGATTCTCGGATCAAACCCGTTCGCGTCGACGAATTCTTGCGCGAGCATCCGCCTCGGGACGCGGACACGCTCCACCGGCTCTTCGCCGGGAGCTGGATCAGCCACAACTTTGCCATCTGGATCGGACACCCCGAGGATAACCGAGGCTGGGACGCGTTGCACAGGGCCCGGGAATTCCTGGTGTCCGAGGGACGATCGGGACGGCACGACGCGGCCACGCTGGAGCGGGCCTGGGAAGAGATCTACATCGCCGAGGGTTCCGACTGGTTCTGGTGGTACGGCGACGACCACTCGAGTGCGCTGGATGGACTCTTCGACCATCTTTTCCGCAAGCACCTGCGAAACGTCTACGTGCTGCTGGGCTCAGACCCCCCCGGCTCCCTGTTCACGCCGATCTCGCGAGGGGCGGTGCATCGCCCTCCCCACGATCAACCGGTCAGCTTCCTGAAAGTCAAGCTCGATGGTCGCGCGACGTATTTCGAGTGGATCGACGCGGCCCGGTACGCCTGCGGCAACGATCGCGGGACCATGACCCTCGTCGCTCAGGGCCTTCTCCGAACCATCTGGTTCGGCTTCGATGCCGAACGGCTCTTGATCCGAGTCGACACGGAAGGCGGTCCGGCCCGCGATCGGCTCGTCGAAGCCGACCGGCTTCGAATCGGCTTCGTCGACCCGGCCGAATCCGAGATCCTCGTCATGGAACCCGCTGCGCCGCGACCGATTGCTTACTTGAATCGCCCCGGCCAGCCCTCGGCGAACGGCCCCACCGTCCAGGTCGCTACCGCGACCATCCTTGAGATGGCCGTGCCGTTCGCTCGGCTGGACCGCAATCCAGGCGATCCGGTCCGTTTTTACGTCGAACTGCTGAAAGGGGACTCCAGCCTCGATCGGGCTCCCCGCGAGGGAATCCTCGAGATCGTGACTCCGTCACTCGACTTTGAGCAGATCATGTGGCAAGTCTGAATGAGTTTTCAAGCGGAGTCATCCGGATCTCTCAAGGCTCAGCGAAAGACCTGGAACACGCTCAGTCCTGCTGGAGATGGGGAGGAGAGAGACACCATGCCCGAGTTGAGAAAAGACCCGATCGTCGGCCGCTGGGTGATCATCGCGCACGAGCGGGCCAAGCGTCCCCACGACTTCCGCTCGGAGGTTCCGCCTGCCGAGACCGTGGCGGTCTGTCCGTTCTGCGAGGGCCACGAGGAGAAGACGCCGCCGGAGATCCTCGCCTATCGCAACTTCGGCTCCCGACCAAACGGCCCGGGCTGGCGCATCCGGGTGGTCCCCAACCGCTTTCCTGCCCTGAAGATCGAGGGCAATCTCAACAAACGCGGCGACGGCATCTACGACATGATGGCCGGTATCGGCGCCCATGAGGTCATCATCGAGAGCCCCGATCATCACAAGAGCATGGCCACCCTGCGCGAGGAGAATATCCGTGAGGTTCTCTGGGTCTACCGCGATCGTCTCGTCGACTTGAAGAAAGACAACCGTCTGGTTCACGGGATGCTGTTCAAGAACGTCGGAGCCTCGGGCGGGGCCAGTCTCGAGCACACCCACAGCCAACTCATCGTGACTCCCATCGTACCGATCTCCGTCTGGGAGGAGATGACCGGCGCACTCGAGTTCTACCACTACCGCGGCCGTTGCATCTACTGCGACATGGTTCAACAGGAACTCGCCGTCGAGAAGCGGATCGTCCTGGATTCGCACCACTTCACGGCGTTCTGTCCCTACGCCAGCCGGTTCCCGTTCGAGACCTGGATCGTCCCCAAGACGCACGCCAGCCATTTCGAGAACATCCCCAAGCCGGCCGTCGACGACCTCGGCCACGTGCTCCACCAGGTCCTGAACAAGCTGGAACTCGCGCTGGACAGCCCCGCCTACAACTACATCATCCACACCGCGCCCTTTGACCACGGCGAGCTCCCGCATTACCATTGGCACATCGAGATCATCCCTCGGCTGACCAAGGTCGCCGGGTTCGAGTGGGGCTCGGGGTTTTATATCAATCCCGTGCCCCCCGAGAACGCAGCCGGCTTCCTGCGTGAGGTTGAAATCACCTGCATCAGGTCGAAGGTGGGATCAGAGAAATCGAGAACAAGCCTCACCGGGCTTGGGGTAGCGTGAGAAGAGCAGGAGAACGAACACGGGTTGGGGAAGCTCACTCGCGTCGCCAACGCTGCTGCGACTACTTGACGACCTCGTAGAAGGTATTGGAACAAAGCGTTTGGCCTGAGGGATCGCTGATTGAACCATCGGGCTCCCGAACGGGTTGTAGTTTCTTCAGGCCCACCGTTACCTTGTAACGAGACGGAAGGAATGGGAGTTCCTCTCGGAAGGTGGGATGGACGGTTGCTCCATTTTTCACCCAGAAGACCTGGTGATCGTACACTTGATTCGTATAGATCTCATTCGTCTTCGGGTGACGGACGAGCAGGAACCACTTGTAGTTCCCAGTCCCGACTTTGTTAATGATGTCCGCCTGAGCCTCGACGACTAGAACTCCAGGCTTTGGTGAGACAAGTTGGTGTGTTCCATTCATCAATTGCGGAAACGAAATTGAGCCCTTCTCGTACTTGGGCCGCTTGTTCTTGACACCACTGGATGCCGTTCTGCCTAGGAGGACTCCCGTGGCGACGGCTCCGACCATCAAAGCAACCTTCAAGGCGGTATCCCTCGACATGCTTCTCTCCTTGTCAAGTAACAGTGGAATACAACGAATGTACGGTAACACGCATAGGCGCACTCACGGCGATTGCATGTAATGGAGCACTCAATCTCTGCTCCATCGCCGAAGGGTCGGTTCCTTGCTGCTGCACCTACGCCCACAGCGGCTACGAGCCGTTGCCCGTAAACTGAATATAAGTAACGGAGTCAGGCGCTTGATTGAAGAGATTCGGCCCACAAGTGGTGTTAAACCAAACAAGAATCTGCCATGTATATAAGCCATTTGTAAACAGATTCGGATCGCTGCCACCAGTAGTGCCGAGATACACGTTCGTTCCACTCTGTTCTTGGTCGTCAGTACCGCAAGGGGCGTTGACTTGGAACAGCGTAGGAGCGTTCGTCTGCACAACCGTTGGAGGAATTCCGCTATCGGTGACTCTTCCATAAATACAGAACTGGCACGGGTTCTCGTAATCGGCCTCGCAGTCGAGAAAAAGCTGGTACTGGCCCCAGAATCTCCCCTGGCTGTCTGGCCCACTTACGCCGATCGTCGTGGTACCGACGCTGGGCGAGCACATCTCCTCATCACTGTAGTAGCGCGCGTGACTGATAACAATTGTTCCGAGACACGAAACCATCAAGAAAAAGACGAAAACCGCGAGCGATCTCATGGTGCACCTCGCGTTGGTGAATACCCGTACCAGGTAGATAGAGCTGTCTCACTGTTTTCGGTGAAGTCGGAAACTTAGCATCAACCAAACCATTCCGCCAATGTTTTTTTCTTTTTTTTTCCGGCCAATGCTTCCTCCGTCAGTAGTTAGATCCGCACGGTAAGCCTCAACACCTTTGAGCTAGGCTATTTGCTCTGCATTTAGCCTCCGTACTGCCGAGCGCGGTCAACTCCGTATCATAGCCGTTTGTCTGGTGGACCTTCGGAGCAATGACCTCTTTCCCGAGTCAAGCGAGGACGAGGATGTCGCAGGCACGTTTGATCCTGGCGTTGCACAATCACCAGCCGGTCGGCAATTTCGACGGGGTCTTCGAGGACGCCTTCCGGTCGAGCTACCTGCCGTTCCTGGACGTGCTGGAGGGATATCCGGAGCTCCCGTTCGCGCTGCATACCTCGGGGCCTCTGCTGGAATGGCTGGTCGAGCGGCATCCGGAATACATCGCGCGGCTCCGACGGTTGGTGGAATCGGGCCGGGTGGAGATCCTGGGCGGCGGGTTCTTCGAGCCGATCCTGACGATGATCCCGCACCGGGACCGGGTAGGTCAGATCCGAAGCTACTCGCAACATCTCGAGGAGCTTCTTGGCGCCCGGATCCGTGGCATGTGGATCGCCGAGAGGGTGTGGGAGCAAGCGCTCGTGTCCTCGATTGCCGAGGCGGGCATCGAGTACACGGTCCTCGATGATTGTCATTTCCTCCGCGCTGGATGCCTGGAGGACAACGTCCTGGGCTATTACCTCACCGAGGATGACGGCCGGCTGCTCAAGGTCTTCCCCGGTTCCGAGTCGCTCCGCTATATGATCCCGTTCCACGAGCCGCACGCGTCCTACGAATACCTGCGCCGGCTGGCCGAGCGCAGACCCGGCTCGACGATCGTCTTCGCCGACGACGGCGAAAAGTTCGGATCCTGGCCCAAGACCTACGATCATGTTTATCGGCACGGTTGGCTCAATCACTTCTGCGACATGCTGCTGGCCAACCGTGACTGGCTGGAGACGACGACCTTCGCTCGGGCACTGGACGTCTCGCTCCCTTCCGGGAAAATCTACCTGCCCGACGGTTCCTATCGGGAAATGACGGAGTGGTCGCTGTCACCAGATGCGGCGACCGCGTATCGGCGGGCGTCGGGCCGGCTCACCTCCTTGCCCGACTCCAAGGAGATCGAGCGGTTCTTCCGGCCTGGAGGATTCTGGCGCAACTTCAAGGTGAAATACGCCGAATGCGACGAGATGTACGCCCGGATGTTGATGGTCTCACGCCGGCTGGCTGCGCTGGAGACGGCTGGCGGAGCCGACCCGGATTACCTCGAAGTTGCGCGGCAGGAGCTCTATCGGGGCCAGTGCAACTGCCCGTACTGGCATGGTTCGTTCGGCGGGCTCTATCTCCCTCATCTCAGGAATGCCATCTACCGGAGCCTGATCGCCGCGGACAACGCGCTGGATGACGCCGAGGGCCGGACCGGACCGCGCGTTGCGCTCGAGGTGGCGGACTTCAACCTCGACGCGCGCCAGGAGGTCCGCCTGGAGAACGACTCGCTCATTGCGATGGTCCGGCCGGCCCAGGGGGGACACCTGTACGAGCTGGACGTCCGCAAGAGCACGACGAACCTGCTCGCAACGCTCGACCGTCGTCCGGAGCCGTACCACGAGGCCATCCGCGAGGCCACCGCGCGACTCGCGAGCGGCCAGGACCCGTCGAGTGTGACCGATCCGAATTCGAATTCCTCCGAGCCGATCCGGCTCAAGCAGCAGGGGCTCGACCGGTTGCTCGTCTATGACCGGCATCCGCGCAAGGCGCTGATCGACCACTTCTATCCGGTCGATGTGACACTCGAAGACCTCACCGCGGGTCTTGACCTCGAGCGCGGCGATTTTGCCGGCGGGACCTATCTGCGCGCGTCCAACGCGAGTCACGTCGGGTCGCGGTCGTGATGGAGCGGCCGGGACGGGCTGGCGGGCACACGATCCGTGTCCGCAAGACCATTGAATTGAAGGCTGGCAGTTCGGACCTGGCCGTTTCTTACCTCCTGGAGGAGCTCCCTCGCCAGGAGTGCCTGCATTTCGCCGTCGAGCTCAACCTGGCGGCCATGGCTGGCCACGCGCGGGACCGCTACTACTCCGACCTTGCCGGCTCGACTCTGGGGATGCTCGACGCGCGGCTTGACCTGCCTCACACCTCGGGGTTGACGCTTACCGACGAGTGGCTGGATCTGTCCATCAGGCTTAGCTGGACGCAAGCTGCTGCTGTCTGGTGCTTTCCGATCGAGACGGTCAGCCAGAGTGAGGGCGGTTTCGAGGCGGTTTACCAGTCGTCGGCCGTCATTCCCCACTGGCATGTCAACGCCGATGAACACGGGCGCTGGGAGGTCGAAATCCGTTGGAACGTCACTCACGTCTCTCCTCACTTCAAGGTTTCAACAAAAGTGGATGAATTCGTCGCTGAGCCTGCATCGCGCTAAAAATTTTTAACAAAACTCTGACGGAGCTCGAGTCCTCAGGTTGCGGCTCATCCGGTCCACTGTTCTAAATGGAACGCCGCTTTCAACTTCGGCGCTACGTTCGATGATCGGCTCTCCCAGGCGAGATGGCCTCATCGCTTCTTCATAATTTCTTCGTATAGAATACACTTTCTCACAACCGGCCTCGGTATACAATCTCGATCCGATGAAGCGATCGTGCGATCGCGATTCGTTTCCACCCGATTCAACCATCCGAGGGTCTTTCGATGTCCCAGACCTCTCCGCGCCGATTCCTCCGGCGTGGTTTCACCCTGATCGAGCTCCTGGTTGTCATCGCGATCATCGCCGTCCTGATTGCTCTGCTGCTTCCCGCCGTTCAATCGGCACGCGAGGCCGCACGCCGGATTCAGTGCACCAACAACTTGAAGCAGATGGGCCTGGCCTTCATGAACTACGAGAGTTCGGTCGGCAGCTTCCCGCCCACGACGATCCTGGTTCCCATGCCGACAGGTGCGCCGGCGACCTGGTACTTCCAGTCGTCCTGGAGCGCCTTCGCGCGGTCGTTGCCGTTCATGGAACAGGCCGCGGCTTTCAACGCGATTAACTTCGACTTCACTTATAGCGCCGCGCAGAACGTCACGATCGAGGTTCTGACGTTATCCTTCCTCTACTGCCCGAGCGATCCAGGGGATCATTGGGACGACCCTTCGATGGGCGGCACGGGCGATGCGACCACGAGCTATGGGACCTGCGATGGTGATTGGTATGTGTGGTCGGTCAACTGGGGTACCACGAATAGCGTGGGACCGATGAATCGCTCGCTGTTCGGGCCGAATTATTCGCGCCGGATCGCGATGATCACGGACGGGACCAGCAATACGCTGGCCGCATCGGAAGGCTACATCGGCCACCCCCAGATGAGGAGCTGCGGGAATACTCCATCTCCTCCCTCGGACCCCATCACAGGAAGTTATTCGTACACCAACATTCCCCTTCCTGGACCCAATTCGGCTGCTGCATTGGCGTATCAGATCCAGAATTGCGGGACGGCTACCGGCAAAGTCAAAGCAGGCGGTCCGCTCGGCCACACCCGCTGGGCGAACGGCGGCGTCTACTACTCGGGTTTCACCACCGCCATGCCGCCGAACCAGACGGTGGCGACCATCAGTCGGGCCACGGGAACGGCCGATGCCGGCCGAAACGTGGCGATGGACTGGGACTGGGTCGATGAGAACGACGGCGGGCCGACTTTCATGTCCTTGGCAGCCAGCAGCTACCATCCCGGCGGGGTCAATGCCCTGTTCGCCGACGGCAGCGTGCACTGGGTCAAGAATTCGGTGAACCCAATCACCTGGTACGGCCTCGGCACGATCGCCGGAGGCGAGGTGATCAGCTCGGATTCCTATTGATCGCTTCGTTGTCAGTCGTTTGTCCGTTGTCTTCGGTTGCGTAGGCCGGCGACCTGATCCTTGTCGCCGGCGATCTACCTGAAGCGCCCCACTCATGGGTTGCGCACGGGATGACTGGATCGATCGCATACCAACCCGATGCCTGCGAGTGAATTCCGGCGGAGACCATGAATTCACTCGCTGGCGCTTCGGGTTCGTATCAGGCGTCTGCAACTCAATCGTTAGCCGCACTAGAAGCACAGCCTCGAAGGACTACGGACAAGAGGTCAAACCTCCTCACATTCGTGAAGACTGGACAATCCATTCATGTGGAATTGGACTCGCATTTGTACCTTGCCCACCCTCGCCGCACTGCTGCTCGCTCCGTTATGGGGCTGCGGAGCCGCAGGTAGCGGGACACATGCCCCCCTGATCCCAGCAAAAGGTAAGGTTACCTATAAAGGGAACCCCGTCGTCAAGGGCGTTGTGACGTTCGAGCCGGACGACCGCGGACGACCGGCCGGAGGTAAGCTCCAATTCGATGGAACGTTCGTGCTCGGCACTTACCAGGAGACGGATGGCGTGATCGCTGGCCACCACCAGGTTTCGATCACCGGCACGGGGAGTCAGCGTGGCAAGGAACTGATACCCAAGAAATACACCCAACGGTCGACATCCAAGCTCACAGCCGACGTAGACGAGGAACACACCGAGTTCACCTTCGACCTTATCGACGGCCGCTGATCGGCGGGCCGTCGTGATTGACAATTCACCTTCACCAGCCAAGCACCACACCAGGAGCCTTCCGAGATGATCGCACGCGTGATTCGTCCCCTCTACCTGGCCGTGATCTTCGGGACGTTCGTCATCTTCCCAAGCTTGACGAGAGGCGACGACTTCCGCCTCGAATCGGCGACGCTCCCCAGGCCGCTGATTCAGGACGGGAAGGTGAATGTCGTAATCGAAGCATCAGGCGTCGAGCCCATTGGCGACGGCCAACGGATCCTGGTCGCGCATGACAAGCACCCGGCGCTGTTCGTAGTCGAGGTCGCCACGGGCCGAATCCTTGGTGCACCGATCACTTCGCCCAGGTTCCCCGAGCCCTCGAAGCTCGGCGGCCCGAAGTGGGAAGGCATGGCCCGCGATGCTGAGGGAAACTATTACATCATCGGTGCGCACGTCGGCAAGACCGACGAAGAACGGGCCAGCAAGAGCGTCCTGATTCGGTTCCGGCTCAAGGACAGCGATCAGCCGGCAATCGACGACGCCTCCGTGGTCCGCTGGGAGATCGCGCAGCGCGCTCGAGTCTGTGCTCAAGGCGCAAGGGCTCGCCGATGTGGAGGTCGCCAAGCGGAAGATCGAGGGCCTGGCGATCCGCGAGAGCAAGAAAGCCGACGGGTCGGCCTGCCGCGAGCTGGTCATCGGTCTTCGTGCACCCACCGACAGGGTTCGCGCCTTCGTCACCGACATCTCGAGAGCACCATCCGCCGACGCCGAGCTCGAGCTCAAGCCGCTGTTCAGCTTCGAGGCCGAATCTCGGGAAGGCCAGACCTCAGAGCTCACCTCGCTCGAGTACGTCCCGCAGCTCGGAGGGTTCCTCGTCGTCACGGCCAGCGAGGACGAGAGCAACGCTTTCCACGGCAACACCCTTTATTTCGTTTCCGACGGCGAGGCGAACCGCGCCCACAAGATCGCGACGTTCGAAGTCGCGATGAAGGCCGAGGGACTGACGGTCCTCGGCGCCGAGAAGGACGGCGCCAAGACCGAGGTCAAGCTCCTGATCACCTTCGACAACGACCCCCACGCCACCAGGATCCCCAGCCGGTTCCAGACGGTGACATTGGTCAGGGAATCGCGCTGAGGGAGGAGTCTGCGACGGTCCGGATCACCGGTCTTGAGCCTTGCGAATCGCTTCCTTGTCGGCCTTGTCTGCGGCCTGAGCGGCAGTTCGATATTGCCGCCGGACCGCTTCAACGAGGGCGAGGTGAAGCGGCGAAGCCGGTGAGACGGTTCGGAGGCGGTTCAAGATCACGGGCTCGATGGGGGGCACGGTCGCCGGGAGATCGGTCACCGTGGAAGCATACGGCAGCAGGAAGGCCTGTGTGACCGCCAGGCGCGATGCCCCCAGCGCCTGTCGGACGAGCTGGGCCTCCGAGAAATACCCCTCCATCAAGGCGGACTCGAACCCGCGCCGGCTCCGAATGCCGCTGAGAGCATCGAGCCGAGTCCTCCCGCCCAGTTCGGCTTGCGCCAGCATCCGGGCATCGAGGAACTCCTCGAGAACGGCAATATCCTGCCAGTCCTTGGGACGTTCGGTCTCCTTGCTCCGGATCAAGTCGGGCAGAGCGAGAAAGGACAGGACGCGGCCGCCGTAGATCCCCTGTTCGCTTCGGCGCAGAAGCTCTGAGAACGGAGGGAGCAAGTGATTCGCGCGCAGAACTCGAGCCATTCCTCTCGCCCATCGGACAGCCGTCGGAGGAGGAATCGCCGAAACGAGCCCGTTCGCCAACTCGGGCCTTCGACCAGCGGTCTTCCAGCGAAAATCGGAGTCGTTGACAGTCGTCCCGTTAGGTCGTTCCAACTCTCCGGCGCGAGATGGAGATCGAAGTCATTGGTATTCCGGTTGAGGCCGTAGTAGCGAACGGCATGTCCGCCCATGACCAGGCAGGTGATGCTCGCGCCTTCGAGAGCGGCGACGATCTCGGCGAGTCGCGTATCAGGGATCACAATAGGGAATCCTCCCAACCTCGACTACCACGGCGGCGGAGAAGTAGGATCAGCGGATGTTGCGCAAGTTCCTCATCCGGGATCGGCAGCCGCAGGAGCTCCAGGAATTCGGGAAGCGACTCATCCAGATAAATCTCCTCGGCCTCGTCCAGATTCCTGGCTCTCCCGGTGAGGATGAGGCGGATGACTGGGTCGTCTGTTACGCCAGGTATCTCATCGAGCGACTGATCCATGACGATGGCTTCCGAATCTCGTCAACGTACCTTGGTGTCACGACGCGTTCGACGCGGACGAAAGCGGATTCCGGATAAGGAGTCCAAACGTTGGCCGACTCGTGTCGAGAGTCTCGGCGACTACAGGCCCCACGCGCGACGCGATCGTGCACGACCAGCAGGTTTCTGGAAAGCTCGGAGATATCGGCCCGCTCCTTCGATCGATTCTCCAGGAGGTCGTCTCAGTACTCCGGCCGTCGAACTTGCCTCCAAGGGCATCCCCGATAGCCAGGCCCAGCAGGCATCCCTCGAATCGACCACTCAAAGAATCGGCGGCGACAACCATGGTGCACACTCCGGGCTCGTTTCAGCCGACGGTCGCCCAAACGTCCATCCCCTTCGAGCGGATCTCGTCCAGAAACTCGATGAAGTCCGACGCCATCTCCCCGACATCCTCGTCGTCCAGCTCGCCGCTGGCCATCGTTTCGAGGCACGACCGAAGCTGCCCCGCCTCATCGAAAGTCAGGTAGCCGTACGGGAGCTCGGTTGAGCGGAACAATTCGCCGAACAGCGGCCTGCCTTCGACCAGATATGCGAAAAGCTTGCGACCGGCAGGAGTCATGAGTTCTGCGCCGCTGTCAACCAGTTCGAGGAGAGGGAAGTATTTGTAGTCGCAATCCGTGAGGACATGTTGCTGTTTGTACTTGGCCAGCCAGTCCGCCAGGAAGAGATGGTGCCCCTCCTCGAACTTCAGGCCCGGCACAGGCACGCCCGACTCGATGACCTGTCGTAGTGCCGTGCGGAAGCCGTCACAAAAGCCTGGGTTGAATCTGCCCTCAGGGTCGTTGGCGGACTTCGCCGCCCGGTCGAATTTGGCCTCCAACTCAGCGATGACCGTCAGATCGCCGCTGCCGAACAACGACTGCATTTTGTCGATCTTGAAGCCGGTGAGGTCGAGTCTTGTAGACATCGCTCTTCGCTCCTTCGGAACCGTGTAGAAAACCACAGACCTCGCGATATTGCTTCGTCTCTTGCGTTCGTCGGCCGGACCGGTCAGTTCACGACGTTCGTCGGCCGGCCCTCGAGAAAGTTGGCGATGTTGGCCACCGTAGCATCCATGAGCCGCCGGCGCGCTTCCGCGGCCGCCCAGGCGATGTGAGGAGTGATCAGGCAGTTGGGCGCTTGGAGTAGTGGGTTTTCAGGTCGGATCGGCTCGACCGAGACCACGTCCAGGCCGGCGCCTGCCAGCCGTCCGCCGGCCAATGCCTCGGCGAGATCTGCCTCGACTATGAGCGGCCCGCGCGCCGTGTTGATCAGCATCGCGGCCGGCTTGACCCTCGACAGTCGTTCGCGATTGACCAGGCCGGCGGTCTGCGGCGTCAAGGGAGAATGGAGGCTGATCACATCGGCGCGTGCGAAGAGCTCGTCCAGTTCGCACCACTTGGCGACGCGATCGTCGGTCTCGGGCCACCTGTAGACATCATGGGCGATGAGATGCATGCCAAACGCACGGGCGAGCTCGCCGACGCGACGGCCGATCCGGCCGTAGCCGACCAGTCCCATCGTCTTGCCCGCCAGCTCGATGAGAGGAGTTTTCCGCAATGAGAAATCCGGCTGACGAGTCCACTCGCCGGCCCGGACGGCTGCGTCGTGCAAGGCGACATGATGGCAGAGTTCCAGTAGCAGGGCGAACACGTACTGGGCGACGGAATCCGTTCCGTATTCCGGCACGTTCGAGACCGGAATACCCCGGCGGCGGGCCGCCGCGATATCGACGCAGTCGAAGCCCGTCGCCGTGAGCGTGATGAACTGCAATTCGGGCGAGCCGTCGATCAACTCCGCTCGGATCGGCGACTTGTTGACGACCAGCACGGCCGCACCCGAGGCCCGTGAGCGGATCTCTTCGGGCGTGCTGTAATCGTAGATTTCGACCTCACCCAGCCGATCCAGTCCGGCCCACGCCGCGCGCTCCTCGCCCATCGGACGTCCGTCCAGTACGACGATCTTCATGGCGTTTCAGCCTCGTTGGTTGTGCTTGGTTATGGACAGCTTCCTGGTTCATTCTAACCGAGCCGATCCCGCGAGGGGACGACCGACCGCCCTGCACGATTGCGGGTTTTCAGACCGGCCCTCCAGCGACTCGACTTGACCAAATGTCTGACCATATCGAACAATACGACCAAGGACGGTCGGTTTCCGGCCTCGCGAGGACTGGAGCGGGCCAACCCTTCATGGAACGGGCGAGTACGGCAAGAGAAAAGGACGACTCGCGTCCCCCCCTCGAAAACGCCGACTGGGTCGGACTCCCGCGAGGCAGGCATGTCTGAGCTTTCATCTGCATCGGTGGCGCTTTCTCCGGCCGAGAAAGTCAAGCAATTCCCGACGACTCCGGGCCTCTACCTGATGAAGGACGCCCAAGGGCGCGTCATCTATATTGGCAAGGCTAAGAACCTGCGCAGTCGCGCCGGTTCGTATTTTCACAAGGGGGCTTCTGAGGATCGGCGCATCTGCGAGTGGATCAGCGAGGTGGCCGACGTCGAGTTCCTCAACGCGGACAGTGAGGTCAACGCCCTGCTGATGGAAGGCCGGCTGATCAAGGACATCCAGCCCAAGTACAACCGCCGCGAGAAGGACGGCAAGACGTTCCCCTACTTGCAGATCACGACCGGCGAGGACTTTCCTCGGGTCAACTTCACCCGCGAGCCACGCGATCACGGCGTCAAACTCTACGGGCCGTTCCCCCGGGCCAAGAGCCTGCGCGGCGCCGTGCATGTGCTCCAGCGGATCTTCAAGTTTCGCAATTGTTCGCTGGACATTGAGGAGGACGATCCCCGCTGGCGGTGGTTTCGCCCCTGTCTGCTCCATTCAATCAACCAGTGCACCGCACCCTGCAACCTGCGGATCGATCGCGACTCCTATCGCGCCGATATCCGCCGCTTGCAGATGTTCCTCGATGGCAAGAAGGACGCCCTGCTCAAGGAGATGGAGGAGGAGATGCGTGTAGCGAGCAAGGAACTTCGCTTCGAGAAGGCCGCACGGCTCCGCGACGAGATCAAGGCCCTCCAGACCCTTAACCTGCGGGGCAACCTGGCCCGGCATGCCCAGCCCGAGGTCTTCTATGTCGACCCGCGCAAGGGGCTCAAGGGACTCAGGAAGATCCTCAAGCTCGACTCGGTCCCGCGCACCATCGACGGCCTGGACATTGCGCATCTCGGGGGCACTGAGACGGTCGGCTCGCTGGTCACCTTCATCGATGGGCTGCCGTTCAAGCCCGGATATCGCCGGTACAAGATCAACGGCGTCACGGGCGTCGACGATTACGCGTCGATTCGTGAGGTGGTGACCCGGCGCATCAAGGGGATTCAGGAGCGTGACGAACCGTTTCCCGATATCTGGCTGATCGACGGCGGCAAGGGACAGCTTTCCGCTGCGCTAGCCGCATTCGAAACGCTTAAAGTCGTCCCGCCGACTGTCATCGCTCTGGCGAAGCAAGAGGAGGAGATCTACCTGCCCGGTCGGTCCGACCCCATCGTCCTGAGCCGCCGATCGTTCGCACTCCGGCTGCTTCAATACGTCCGCGACGAAGCCCATCGGTTCGCCCGGCATTACCACCATTTGCTGCGCAAGAAGCGAACTCTGGGTGAAGACGAATGAGGGCAGCGGCATTCTTTGGGACTTCGAGGTGCGTTCAATGCCTCGGCCGTCTGCCACCCGGGTGAAGTGTTCAGAGGTCGTCAGAGTCTTCCTCTGGAGGATCTCTACGCCGTGCGCGCCGATGCGGAAGGGAAGAATCTCACGCGGAGACGCGGAGCACGCGGAGGAAGACCCAGACGGCTGAGGCTCGAATTGGAATTGATGAGGGATTTCTCCGCGTCTCCGCGTGAAATCCGATTGTGGACGACAGGGGTTGCGGCACTGCCGCGTTAGCGTAAGAGTTGGTTGTTACCGACGAGCCTCCGGGAGCCTTGAAGACACGCGGATCGTGTAGAGATGTTACGAACTTGGGGTCGATCTTGGTAGGATGCTTGTCAGAGTCCCTCAAAAAAGGGGCCCCGTTTTTTGAGGGACTCTAAGGCGGGCACCGACCCGAGGTGCCCAGGGAAGTCGATCGAACGGTTGAATCAAGCCGGAGAACCATCGCGAACTCATGATCCTCATCTCGGCTCAAGGGCTTGGCCGGCAATACAGCGGCGATCCGGTCTTCATGGAACTGGCGTTCGAAGTCCGCGCCGGCGAACGGATCGGCCTGGTCGGACCCAACGGCGCGGGCAAGACGACGCTGATGCAGATCCTCGCGGGCCGGGATCAACCCGATTACGGCAACCTCTACGTCCGGCCCGGCATCCGAGTGAGCCTGCTCCGGCAGGAGCCGGACTTCCCACCCGGTCAAACGTTGATCGAGGTGGTCAAGACGGGACTGGCCTCGCTGATCGAGCTCCAGCGCGAGATGGAAGAGGCCGCCCAAGAGTTGGCCGAAGCGGATGACGCCGACGATCGCGAACGGGCCGCGCGGCGGTACGACGCGCTTCACGAACAAATCGAGCACCAGGACGCGTATTCTATCGACCACCGGGTCGAGGAGGTCCTCTCGGGTCTGGGTTTCGCCGAGTCGGAATTCCAGCGTGATGCGTCGACGTTCTCCGGCGGCCAGCAATCGCGGATGATGCTCGCGAAGTTACTCTTGCAGAGCCCCGACCTCATGCTGCTGGACGAGCCATCGAACCACCTCGACATCGCGACCACGGAGTGGCTCGAGAGCTACCTGGCTCGCCAGCCGGTCGCGATGGTCGTCGTCAGTCACGACCGCTACTTCCTGGACAAGGTGGTCAACCGGATCTGGGAGCTGCATGAGGGCACGATCTCCGTTTATCCCGGGAATTATAGCCAGTACTGGCGGCTCCGCGGAGAGAAGGCCAAGGTGCTCGAGCGCCAGGCCGAGCGTCAGGACGAGAAGGCGGCGCAGCTCCAGGCGTATATCCGCAAGTACGGTGCGGGTCAGCGCGCAAACAGGCCCACGACCGCGAGCGGAAGCTCGAGAGACTCGAACGCGATCGAGTCGAGACGATGCGAGACGTCGTCGGACCGGTCATGGGCTTTGATGAAGTGATGCGCTCCGGCGATATCGTCATCGAGGCCCGGAAGTTGTCGAAAGCGTTCGACGTCCCGCTGTTTCACGACCTCAATCTGACGGTCGAGCGTGGGCAGTGCATCGGCATCATCGGGCCCAATGGGGCCGGCAAAACCACGCTCATCAAGACCCTGATCGGCCGCGAGAAGCCGGACCAGGGCGACGTCAAGCTCGGGCACAAGGTGCAGGTGGGCTACCACGATCAGGGCCTTCAGTCGCTCGACCCCGCCATCACGGTCGTCCGGGCGGTCTGGCCGGAGGACGACCCCGATTGGGTGGAAGGGGACGTGCGCGACCTCCTGGCGCGATTCGGGCTGACCGGCGAGCTGGTCTTCCAGCGGGTCGGCCAGCTCTCGGGCGGCGAGAAGGCCAAGGCCGCGCTCGCCCGCCTCTGCGCCACCGGCGCCAACCTCCTGGTCATGGACGAGCCGACCAATCACCTGGATATCTGGTCTCGAGAGGCCCTTGAGCGCTCGATCAACGAGTTCGAGGGCACAGTGCTTGTCGTCAGCCACGACCGATACTTCCTCAATCAAGTAGCCGACCGTTTGATCCAGGTCGTCGATGGCCGGGCCCGAGTCATCGAAGGGGATTACGAGACCTATCAGCACCTGATCCAAACAGAGAAGGAACGCGCCGCGAAATCCGAGGCCAAGACCATCGCCGCCGCCGCGAACGCCGCGTCCCGATCATCCGCATCGTCCGAGAAACCTAGCGCAAGTTCCCCTACCGCAAAGCGGCTGAGATCGAGCGCGAGATCGCCGATTCCGAAAAGGAGGTCGCCGAGCTTGAGGATCTGCTCGGCCAGCCCGCCACCTGGCGCGACCCGATCAAGGCCGTCGGAACCCAGGATCGCCACAAGGTCCTCAAGGAAAAGCTGGAAAACCTGTACCAGCACTGGGAAACCGCGCTGGAGGCCAATTGGTAGACGATGTCGTAGAGTGCTTTATGAGCCACGTATGATTTCGAATGTTTCCCGGTCCATGACGGTTTGCCAACTGGAATCCGCAATATGCGAGGTGGGACTCTCCATGCCTGATCCCCGCAAGATGCTGACAACCATCCGCCGCGCGACCGAGTTGATGCGTGCGACCCCAGGTCGATCGGGTGGGATCATCGTGCCGGATCGGGCCGAGGAGATCATGGTCGTCGGCGACCTGCACGGAAACGTGCCGGCGCTCAGGAAGGTGCTCACGCTGGCAGCGCTGGACCGCAACCCCGCACGGCACCTCGTCTTGCAGGAGCTGATCCACGGCAAGGTCGAGTACCCCAACGAGGGAGGCGATCGATCGCATCAGCTCCTGGACCTCTTCACGGGACTCAAGTGCCAGTATCCGGATCGCGTTCACCTGATCCTGGGCAATCACGAGCTGTCCGAGCTGACCGGCCGGATCATCGGCAAGGATGGCAAGGCTCTCAACCTGATGTTCCGCATGGGAGTCTCGACGGCCTATGGTTCGTCGGCCCCGGAGATCTACGAGGCGTACAAGGGGCTGTTCGCCTCCTTGCCCTTGGCTATACGTACTGCGAATCGTGTGTTCGTGTGCCACACACTTCCGGATGAGTACGATTTCGACAATCTTGACCTCGATCTCCTCAAGGCCGACACCTGGCCGCCCGAGGCGATGAAGCGGCACGGGACGATCTACGCGCTGACCTGGGGTCGGGATACGGATCCCGCGGTCGCCGATCGCTTCGCCGCCATGGTCGACGCCGACTGGTTCATCTGCGGACATCAGCCGTGTGACGAGGGATTCCGCCAGGCCAACCATCGGCAGATCATCATCGACGGCACCGATCCGTTCCCGGCCTATTGCCTGTTCCCCACCACCGCGCCCACGACGATCGAAGAGCTGCTCAACTGCGTCCACATCATGGACGTCGCAGGAATGTAGCTTCTCGCGAACCGAATCTGAGACCGAGCGGTCTGTCGAATTCGGCCCGGCTTCGGCACGCCAGTCCAACGAAAAAGGATGCCAGCTCTTCCCCGTCCGTAAGGAAGGCAAATCGGTTCCTCTTGATGGCGGAATCACAGGCCGCGTGGGATGGACGTTCCAATGCACGCTGCCACGGACCAGGGCGTTTCCCTCGCATGGGGCGATGGAGTCTGTTACAAACTGGCGCGGAGCGGTATTGTGGTTGGAAAGCCTTTCATTGGTGAGATGTCTCGGGGCGGGCTACTGACCCATGCGCGCGACCTTACGAGGGGGTGGGGCGGCGTGGCGCACCTATCCAACGACCGACCCAGACGAGGTGCTCCATGGCGACGACCGAGGGAGAACATGCCTCCGCGAGTTCCAGCGGAAGCGTCGCGACGTTCGCCGACTTCTTGAGGAGAGTCTGCGCCGGCGATGAGTCGGCCGCGACGGAGTTGGTCCAACGGTACGAGCCGGCGCTCCGGATGGAGGTCCAGTTCCGATTGACCGACCCGAGGTTACGGCGATTGCTGGATCCGGCGGATCTCTGCCAGTCGGTGCTCAAGAGCTTCTTCATCCGGGCGACGACCGGACAGTTCGAGCTGGACAATCAGGCGAAGCTCCTGGCTTTGCTCCGGGCCATGGCGCGGAACAAGATTGCCTACGAAACTCGCAAGCAGAAGGCGCAACGGCGGGACATGCGTCGCGCCGTGAGCCTCGGCGAGGGTGAGGGCAATTTGCTCGCGACCGACCCGAGCCCGAGCCGGCTCGCGATCGGCCGGGAACTGCTCGATGCGTTCCAGAGCCGGCTCTCGGCCGAGGAGCGGCGGATGGCCGACCTCCGCTCCGCCGGTCACGAATGGGCCGAGATCGCCTCGGATCTCGGAGGGACTCCCCAGGCCCGCCGGAAGCAGTTGGCGCGCGCCGTCAAGCGGGTATCCCAGGAGCTCGGCCTGGATGGGACATCGGATGAAGACGATTGACCCCACTCCCCACTCTGCCGCAGGCCCAGAGTCTGCAGAAACGCTGGTCTCGGCCCTCGAGGCCATGTGGGACCGAGGCGAGCGGCCGGACGTGCGCACTGTCTTGACGACGCGAGGCGGGTCGTTGCTGGCGCTCGACGGCCTACTGGCGATCTTGCACGTGGACCAACGGCGTCGCTGGCTGGCTGGCGAACGGATCGACATCCGATCGTACGCCCGCAATTTCCCCGCAGTTGCCAATGACCTCGAGGCCTTCTTTGGACTGTTGTATCACGAAATCCTGATCCGAGAGGGACTGGGCGAACGGCCCGATCCCGGCGAGTACGAGCGAGCCTTCCCTGAACTCGCCGAGCGGCTCCGGATGCAAATGGAGGTCCATGAGCGCTTTCGGGCGACGACCTCGGTGGGGCCGGGGCCGACTGGCCGTCGGAAGACGGCGTCAAGGGTGTGGACGGCTTCGACCTGGATGTCCCGGGGTACGAGCTGCTCGCCGAGATCGGTCGGGGAGGCATGGGGATCGTCTACCGAGCGCGGCAGCTCAAGCCCAGCCGGCTGGTCGCGCTGAAGATGATCCTCGAAGGGCGGTTTGCCTCCCCGCACGACCTGCTCCGTTTCGAAAACGAGGCCGAGGCGGTCGCCGCGCTCGACCACCCGAACGTGGTGCCGATCCTCGAGGTGGGCCAGGTCGAAGGGTTGCACTACTTCACCATGCCGCTCTTGACCGGCGGCAGCCTCGCCGAGGCTCAAAGGCGCGTGGCCGGCGATCTCCGCCTCATTGCCGAAATGCTGTCCCAGATCGCCGGCGCGGTCCATCACGCTCACCAGCGAGGGATTCTTCATCGCGACCTGAAGCCCGCCAACATCCTACTCGACGACGCGGGCCGGCCGCACATTACTGATTTTGGCCTGGCCAAACGGGCCCAGGGGGGAACCGGTCTAACTCAACAGGGTGCCGTCATGGGATCGCCCGGGTACATGGCCCCCGAGCTGGCCGCAGGCGATCCCGGATTGGTGACCACCGCAGCCGACGTCTATGGCCTGGGGTCGATCCTTTACGCCCTGCTAACCGGTCGCGCGCCGTTCGTCGGGCGGTCGTTCCACGAGACGATTACCCGCGTCCAGACGGAGCCTCCCGAGCCGCCTTCGCGCCTCAACCGGGGCGTGCCGGCACCACTTGAGATCATCTGCCTGAAGTGCCTGGAAAAGGACCCGGCGCGCCGCTACCGCTCGGCCGCTGCGATGGCCGACGACCTACGGCGCTGGCTGGCCGGCGAACCGATCATGGCGCGCCCCGTCCCCACGACGGTCCGCGCCTGGCTCTGGATCCGCCGCCATCCCTCCCAGGCGGCGCTGGCCCTGGCCCTGGTTCTCGCACTGGTGGTGGGGGCCGCGATGTCGACGTGCCTCTGGCTCCGTGCCGAGGCGAGCCTGCGCGACGAGCGGCATTCCGGTCAATTGTTGCGGATCTCCGTCGAGAACCTCGACCGCTCGAACCGTGAACTGGAGAAGGCGCGCCTCCTCGAGCGAGACGCGCGCCTCCGCGCCCAGGAACGGTTCGGCCTGGCCCTCCGCGCCGTCCAGGACACGATCGAGGGTCCCGGCGACACCTCGATCCTTCGACTGACGGATGCTCACGGGTCGAGGGAGGGGGTGCTCAAGCGGATCATCGAGCTCTACAAGAGGCTCCAAGCTTCACTCGAGGGCGACCCGACTCCCGAGGCGCGCGCCGAGCTTGCCACCTCGTACGCCCGGCTCGGCCGGCTGACCGCCGAGGTCGGCTCGGCCAACATCGCCATCGCCTCGCTGGACAAGTCCATCGAGATCCGGCATGAACTCTCCGCGCGCGAGCCCGACGACCCCTGGAGACGTTCCCAGGAGGCCCTGTCGCTGACCGAGCGCGGGCTCATGGAACGTCGATTCCATCGGAATGAAGCGGCGATGCGGTCGTATCAGGAGGCACTCGCCATTCTCGATCCCTTGGCCCGCGATTACCCCGAAACCGCGCGGTTCCAGTCTCAGCTCTCCTGGTGCCTGGGTAATTTCGGAGCCACGCAATCTGACGCCGGTGACCCTCACGCGGCCCTCCGCTCGCACTTGCGCGTACTCCAGATCCGTGAGGGCCTGGTGAGCCGCGATGCCGCCAATACCGACTACCGTGCCGAACGCGCCTGGGGCCGAACGGACATCGCGGGCTGCCTCCGGGACCTCAACCGGTTCGGTGAGGCGGTCGCCATGCTCGAACTCGCCCGCAAGGAGTTCGAGGAGGTGCACCGCGAGCGGCCGAACGACGCCAACATGACTCTCTGGATGGTCGACTTCTTGAACGCTCTGGCCGATGGTCTACAGGCCCAAGGGGAGTACGACCGGATGAGTTCTGCTTCGAACCGGGCGTGTCAACTTGCCGAGGGGCTGGTGCGGGCCCATCCCGAGAGCTCTCGGTACGCGCGGGCGCTGGTCGTCAATCTGCTCAATCACTCGATGCGACTACTCGCAGCGAAGCTGCCCGCTCGTGACCCTCTGGACCGCTCCGCTTCGCTGTGCGAGGATCTCGTCAAGAGATACCCGGGTGTGGACCAGTACCGGATCGACCTGGCCTTCGTCCACATCCAGCAGTCCCACCTTGCCCGAACCCAGCGAGACTATGCGACGGCGGACGCAGCGGCCCGGCGCGCCGTCGAACGAAGTGCGCCACTGATCCAAGCCGCCTCCGACGACAGGTCGCTGGTTTGCGTCGCCAGCAGCTATCTCCAGCTTGTCCTGACGTCCCTCAATCGCGGGCGCATCGGGGAGGCCGAGCCGCGCCTGAAGTTGGCCGAATCCCTCATCGCCCGAATCCAGACGGTCTCACCCGATGTCTGGTATAACCTCGCCTGCGCCCTGGGCTTGCTCAGCGTTCAGGCCGGCTCGCCAGCCGATCGCGCCGCCCTGAACGATCGTGCGATGAACACGCTACACGTGGCCGTAAGGACGGGGTTTCGGGACCACAAACTCATGAGTAGCGACCCCGACCTCGCCCCACTCCGGCATCGGTCGCAATACCAGCTCCTCCTGCTGGACCTGGACTTCCCCGCTAACCCGTTTTCGGAATGAGCCCGGCGCCGGCTTGCAGTCGCCGGAGGTCGGGCCGCAGAGGCATGTGGACCCCTCTGCTCCGGGATGTCACCCCCGCTCAATCAGCCCTTGGGATGAAGTGGTGCCCCAGAGGTCCGGCTGGCTTTGCAGCTTGCGGATGATCGTATTTCTTAGCTTCCGCGGGGGTCAAGACCACGTCTCTCCAGTTGATGGTTGCCGTGTAGTTGCTGCCGGGCAGGCCGTTGTCCGCCCCGTCCAGCAAGGTCCCGTGCGCTGTCCGTCACGCCTCCGGCACCGGTGCCGATCACTGTGAGGTGGTAGTTTTCATGGAGGTTGATCCTGGTCCGAGGTCGAAGAGTCACGGTCTTTGCCGTGGGATCATAAACCGCCGTGCGGATGCCGATGGAGCGTCCGGTAGGACCGACGATCTTGTAGTTGCGCGTGTCTTGAGCGAAGGCGGGATCGAGCTCCGCACCGAAGCCCAGGACCAGGACCGTCGGTTGCATGTGGATGCCAAAACGGTGTACGGACACGACGGTCGGTGGATCGGTTGGAGAGAGGTCGCCCTCCGTAGACACGGTAGTCACAGTCTGAGCGAGAGGGCTCGCCACCGCGCTCGCCGCGAAGGTGGTATCGCCGTCATAGGTCGCGGCGATGTGGTGCGTGCCCGCCAACAGCGTCGCGATGGAGAAAGCGGCCTGTTCGGTGCCGTTGACTACTCGCAGCGGGACCGGCGGCTGGGGAGTACCATCGATCGTGAAGGTCACTGTCCCCGTCGGGGTCCCCTGCAACCTTGGCACCGCGACGACCGCCGTGAAGGTCACCTGCTGACCGACGGCCGACGAATTGAGCGAGGACTCCAGCGTGGTCGTCGTCGGCTGCTGGCTCGGAGCATTCACGATCTGCGATGGCAACAACCCCGTACTGGGAGTGACATTGCTGTCGCCGTCGTATGCAGCCGTGACCGAATGCGGCCCCGCCGTGAGCGTCGACGTCGTGAATTGCGCCTCATCCATGCCCCCGACGATCGAGAGTGGCACGGGGGTCTGCGCCTGACCGTCGAAGGTGAAGGTCACTGTCCCGGTGGGCATCCCCTGGAACCCTTGCGCTGTGACAACCGCGGTGAAGGTCACTTGCTGACCGACCCTGGACGGATTGACCGAAGAAGCCAGTGAGGTCGTCGTCGTCGGCAGGTTCGGAGCGTTCACCGTCTGCGTCGGCAGCGACCCGCTGCTGGGACTGACATTCGCGTCGCCGCTGTATGCCGCCGTCACCGAGTGCGCACCCGCCGTGAGCGTCGATGTGACGAACTGCGCCTCGTCGTTGCCGCCGCTTACCGAGAGTGACACGGGGCTCTGCACCTGACCGTCGATGGTGAAGGTTACTGTCCCGGTCGGCGTCCCTGCGAACCCCTGTGCCGTGACGACGGCCGTGAAGGTCAACTGCTGACCAGCCATCGACGGATTCGTGGACGACGAGACTGTCGTCACAGTGGCCGGCAACGCCGATGTGCCCGCGACGCTCGAGAACTGCGAAGTGTCTCCGGACGGGTCGGTGGTTGTGGCCGTGTAGAAGCCGCTCGGCTCGCTCAGGGAGAAGGTGCCCTTGCCGGCACCATCAGTCGTCACGGTCACGTCCTGGACGAAGGTCTGGCTATCGGAGTTCTGGGCCATCGGGTTGGAGAAGATCTCGACGACGTACGAGGTGTTCTTCTGTCCGTTGAGCGTGCCGGAGAGTGTGCCGCTGCCTCCTGTCCCCGGCGCGAATGTCATCGCAGGTGGGCTTACGAAGCCGTTCGTAGCCCAGCCCTGATAAATCTCCCCTTTCGCGTTGCCGTAGATCGAGTTCCGCGTGAACTGGACCTGCTCGCCCGCAAGCAGGTCGATTCCATAGTAGCCGCTGTTCGCGATCACGTTTCCCTGCCCCGGACCCGTCCCTCCGATCGTGATGCCGGTGCCGGACTCGATCTCGATCCCGTCGAGCGAATTGCCGAGCGCACGCTGGCCCGTCTTGTCCGTGCCGATCAGGTTCCCCAGGAATACGTCGTGTTGCAGCTCTCCGCTGGGCGTGGACGTCTGCGTCCTGACGCCGATCTGGTTCGCCGCAATGACATTGTTCTGCACAGTGGCGTTCTCGACGGAATAGAGATTGATTCCGATCTCGCCGCTCCCCAGAGCCGCAGTTCCGGTGGCGTTGGTACCGATCAGGTTGTTGGCGATCGTGTAAGTCGACTGACTCCCAACGGTTTGAGCCAGGAGAATGCCGGTGTCGTTGCCTGAGACCAGGTTATTGGAGATGGTCGTGGAGATCGACGTGGCGGAAGCCGCTTCCTCATTCACAATCCCCTCGCCGGCTAGACCGTTGCCGATGGCGGCCATGCCAGTCGCATCCGTACCAATGTCGTTGCCTTCGATGGTGACACTTCCAGATGACTCCAGTCCGGCGTTTCCGTTCCCCGAGATCACATTGCCAAGCCCGGCCGCCGTGCCGCCGTAGGTATCGCCCGATCCCGAGTCGTCCACGCCCGAGTATTCATTCTCGATGCCCTTTGTACCCGTGGCGTCGAGTCCGATGAAGTTATTCTCGATCACGTTCCCTGTTGGCGTGATGCTCAGCGGATTGGACGCCTGGTCCGGCACGTACACTCCATCATGGACGAAGGACGACGTGGAGGCGTTCCCCGACCCCGAGAGCACGTTTCGATCACCGACGTTTGGCCCGCCGACCGTGTTGAACGAGTTCTCGAGCTCCACGCCGGTTCCGTTCGGCGCGGCGGTCTCGCCCGTCGGGTCGGTGCCGATGAAGCAGCCCGCGACCTGCACCTGTCCCCCAGCCGTGATCAGCACGCCGGCCTCGACGAAATTCTCGATATCGAGCCCGAGGACCTGCGATCCTTGCTGCCCGATCGTCAGCCCATCGACCGTCCCCACCGTTGTCCCACTGATTGCGATCTCGAGCTTCGCATTGTCGCCCTGCGCCAGTGTGTTCTCGGCTGCGCCGGGCTGGGTATAGCCATTGATGATCGCCGCGTTGGTGCTGATCGTTGGCAACGCCGATTGGAGCGCGATGGTCCACACGCTGGTCGTCGGGTCGTATCCCGGGTCCGACGTGGGGATGTTGAACCCGATCGTGTTTGTGGCGCCGATTGCCCCGCTCACTTGCGATTGCTCCTGGGTGCTGAGCGAGGCGACCGCCAACGTACCGTCGGATACCTCGATCGCCTCGCGCAGCGACAAGGTTGCATCCGCGGTCGTATCGTCCGCCGTCGTATTCACGGTGATCGTTGCCAGGAGCTGGCGATTCTCGAGCACCTCAAGCTGCATCTTTCTCCGACATCGCAACTTCAGAATCCGGGTAGACCACCTCATGATTGCGCTCTCCCTCTCTCGTTTGCGAACGGATCGGACGGTATTGGTTTCTTGAATTCAGGAATTTGGGATGCTGAGAACACGTATTTCGATGTTGTCCCCGACCACGTTCCTCGGCGGCGCGCGAGGTGCCCGACCGCCCAGGGTGTTACTGATCAGCCAGGTCGGTTTGACATTGCAATGTTCCTCGCAATGGCCTGGGGCCCCCGCCTTCCGGTGTTCCCACCGTTAGCACTATTGCGATCCCCGGCTGGAGGGGACAAAAAATAGCCGGAGTCTCCGATCCGGCGAATCGATCGTCGCATCACGGCTCCCGCCCGGTTCGCCATCCGTGCCTGCGGCGCGAATCTTCCAAGCGGAGCGGAAAGTTGACGGTTTTCCTTTTACCAACGAGGTCAGCAGGCCCGCTTGGGTCCAAATCATCCACCAACTCTCAACAAATCCACCGGAACGCGCCGATACCAAGAAGAGCATGGGACGTTCGCCGGTATGGTAACGCGCTCCGAAACCCCATGTTTGAGAGGCCGGAGCGATGATCGGAGCCTTTTCGGTGAAGCGCATTCCGCTCTCGCTGGCAGGGATGGCCGCCCTCTTCCTGGCTGGTTTGGGGCCGACGATGGCCCGGGCTCAAGGGGTGGTCACCTCGCCCTCCGCTTCCGCCCGCTCACTGGTCGGAGACCTGGAGCCGCGTCCGGTCATCGTCCCCGACTCCGAGGAACCGGAAGCAGCCTCCCCCGCGATTCCCCATCCACTGGCCGACGTCCCCGACGCGCCACCGCTCCGGGTCGCGATGGGGCCGCTCGACGTGATCCACGAGTCGATCCTCGGCGCGGCTTCCGAGGACGACTGGCAGCCGCTCAGCGTGTTCGACATTCTTCAGCGAGGGCTGGGACCAGCCGTTCGTCCGGTCGCCGGAGGGGACCAACGGGGCGCCCAAGCAGAACTGGTTCGGGGCCGCAGACGGGATCTTCGTGCGGCTCTGCTCGCTCAATTTCTTTTTCACCGACAACCTGGGCACGAACCAGGGGGGATTGCTGTTGGCGCCGCTTCCGTGGGCGCCCTCGAAACCCGCGACCACCGGGAATGAATACTTCGCGACGTTTAACCTCTACCTGCCTCTGAACCGGCGCCTGGAGCTGCTGGTCGTGGCCCCGTTCATCGCATCGAACCCGACGAGCTCTACTGGCCATTACGTCAGCAACTTCGGCGACTTGACGATCTCCGAGCGGTTCCGCCTGGTCGACCAGCGGGACTTCAGCATGCAGGCTCTGCTGACGGAACGGACCCCCACCGGCCAGACGGTCAATGGCAACGACATCAATTACATCACTCCGGCACTCGAGTTTTGGTGCAACTTCGCTCCGAAGTGGGTGCTTCGAGGTGGGACGGGGATCAACATCGACACCGGGCGCACGTCGGCGACCAGTACGTACTTCACCAACCTGGCGATGGGCCGCTACCTCACCACCAAGGACGCTGCGCATCTTCAAGTCCCTGGTCGCCCACATCGTGGTCTCGACCCTCTCGGACGTCCTGGGCCGGAGGGACTACATCACCGACGTCTACATCTCGCCGGGCATCCGGTTCGGCCTGGACCGGGACCAGAAGTGGAACGTGCTCGCCGGCATCCAGGTGCCCGTCACCGGGCCCCATCCCTACGATTGGCAGCCCAGTTTCGCCCTGGTGCGCACCTATTGACCGGGCTCTCGGCGATCGAGTCCGCCTGTCTCGTCCCACTTCAGCTCCGGAGCACCTGCCAGAACTGGCGGAGCGACGGGAAGACCTCTGCTCGGAAGCCGCGCTGGCCGTAGACGATCGCCACGAAGTATCCGACTAATCGTGCGGAGTCGGTCCGCAGATCATCCCGAGTCTGCCCGACGCGCTGGGCGAACTCGATGGGCGTCTCGTGCGGGGATCGCCCCAGGTTGTTTTCCCAGGCCCAGGCTTCCAGGGCCTCGAAACTGTAGATGATCAGGTCGTCAGGGCTGAATTGATGGTCCAGTCCCGCGTCGAACGGGTTGACGTATGAGGCGAACGGCCGTGGTGGCACGGCGGGCTTCGGCTCCTCGTCCTTCGCCTTTTTTTCCGGCTGGGCGATGAACAAACCTCCGAAAAGGGATCGGATCAAGTCGAGGAGTGCCCGGAGGATATCCCGGCCGTAGCGAATCGCGCCGAGAACCAGGAAGACGACTCCCACGGCGATCACCACCGGCTGAAGCCAAGAAAACGCCGCGAATGGGAGCGACGGAAGTTGGAGCCGCGAATTCGACCCGCTGCTCGAGTTCTGTTCCTTTTGTGAGGAGTTCTCGTCTTCCGGTTTCGAAGACTCTTTGTCGTTCTGCTCGGAGTTCTGGTTGTCATCCTTCCCACGATCCGCCTTGTTTTCGCCGCGGTTCTCCTCGCTCTTGCCGGACTCCTTGGCCTGATCCTGGGCGGCCCCTTTCTTGGCGGACGAACCGGATTTCGATCCAGAGGGCTTACCGCGCGGCGCTCCGCTCTTGGATCGACCCGGCCCTTTCGAGCCCCCCGGACGTCCCTTGCCGGCAGTTTGTTGCGCGGCGTTGGGATCATTCTCCTGGCCCGATCCGTCGGCCTGCTTCGAGGAGGGCGGCGGCCCCTGGCCCTTCGAGGCGGCCGCGCCCTCGCTCCGGGCCCCCTCGCCCTGCACGCCGCTGTCCTTGAGAATCGCGTGGCGCGAGGCACGGAGGTCGCTGGGCTCGCCGGTGGAACCGCGCAGGACACTCCAGCCCGCGCCGGGCAGCGGCACGGCCGCCGCCAGCACGGTCAAGCCGACGATCAAGATCGATCCTGTGGTGAGCCAGGTCGCCGTCATCGCTGCTGGCATCTTGAGCTTGCGACGACGGAGGTAGCGCCGAAGATTAAGGAAGCTCGTCGCTAACAAGAGACCCATCCCACTGGCGATGTAGGCGAGGAAGTACAGGAAGAGCCATGCGCGGCGATCTTCCTCGACGGCCGGTACGAGCCACTGCCCGATGCCGAACAGGGGCAGCGAAGCCAGCGTGAAATAGACCAGCCAGACCCCAGGCGCATGGGGCCGGCGGGCCGCCTCGCCGGAATCGAGCTCCCAGAGTTTCCACCAGGGACGAGCGGGCAGGAGCGACGTGTCCATCGCGTCCGGGTCGTCGTGGGATCGCGACGTCGAGCTGGTGGCGTCTTCGCCCGTGTCGGCCAGCGCCGAGCGATCGAGGCCGCTCTCCTGCAACAGTCCGACGCCCGCGTCCTGATCCTCGTCGAGTAGCGTGCAGTCGAACGTCAACTTGTGCGTCGCCCACCAGACGATGCCCAGCACGACGATCAGGAACGGATGGAATCCGGTCAGCAACGTGGACACCAATGCCACGGCGCCCCCGAGCGCCAGCCCGTATCCCTTGGCCAGCGACGTGCCGATCTGCATACTTACCCGGGTGATCAGCACGATCCCGAACACGAACCAGAAGAGGATCCAGCGCAGCCGTTCCAGGACCGGTCCCTCGTACCAGATGTCGAGCAGGAAAAACATCAGGCTGCCGACCATGACCATGATCAGCGCCGGTTCGATCGCGGCGACCAGGTAATCGACCAGAGTGCCACGGGAACGGTTGCGGGCCATCGCAGGCGACTCCGACCTGTCAAAGGGGGCTGACGAGCTGAAGCTCGCAGAAGCGGTACAGTTCTTCCTCGTCGGACAGTGCGCGGACCGGAACGCCCTCCGCCATCAGGGGGCCGGCCGCGTCGATCCGCTCGACTTCGTCGAAGGCCAGGAGAACGACGCTGACCGCGTATCCCTGGCGCTTGAGTCGGCCGAGCGATAAGGCCATCTCAGGCGTGACGCTCGCCAGCACGGCGACGACCGTCGCGTCGCGCGGCATCCGTGGTTCGGCCTCGATCAGGAGCTGGTCGAATGTGAGACCGTCGGTCAGCTCGACGCGCGCCAGGACCTCGCGGATTCGCGAAAAGCTTTCCGGGCCGCGGCTCGATGGGACAATCAGTGGACGGAGCCGGTCGTCGTTCTCGCGCATCGTGGCCACCTGGCGTGTGGCCGCGCGATTGGACGGCGGTTCGCCCCGATGCCGCGCGATCTCGTCGCGACGGCGGATCCGATCCGCAGCGTCTCGGCCGTTGGTGATCAACCCGATGGGCTGTCGCATCAGGCTCACAGCGTTCGCCAGTGCCACGGCAGTGGTCACGGCCAGCTCCGAACGGCCTGGCTCGTTCTTTGCGGCGTAGCTGTCACGGTGGAAATCCAGCAAGATCGTCGCGCCGGCGATCGTCGAGGCATCGTAAATCTTGCTGTGCAGGCGCTCCGGTGCGGGCCGTGGCTCGCCAGTGGATGCGGTTGAGCGGGTCGCCGGGCTGGTAGAACCGCACCCCGGCGATCCGCGTCGGGTCCTCGAAGAGCCGGTGGGTCAGGCGGATCTCGCCGATCGGTCGTCGCGATGCCAGGTCGTAACCCGGCAGCGGCACGACCTTGGGATAGACCATGATATAGACCGGCTCCGTGACGATCCGGAACCGACGATGCAAGCCGAACAGGTCGCCGGTCTCCAGCACCATCGGCCCAACCTGGTAATAACCGCGCATTGCGAAGTGGAGCTGATAATTCAGCGTCTTCTGACCATGCGAGCCAAGCATGGCCACGGCCATCCGATGCCCTTTCACCTCGATGCGCGGCGGTCGGGAAACGATGGCCCCGCGCGGCAGCATATCCTCGATTAGTACCCAGGCGACCGGTAGACGGCCGCGGTTGCGGATCGTGATATTGAAGGCGATCGTCTGACCGACTTCCGCATCCGTCCGATTGCATTCCCGGCTCGCTTCGAGGTTGGTGATCCAGGATCGGGCGAGGAAGCGGCTGATCAGCATCAGGCCCAGCAGCGCAAGCATCGCGCAGACGACCAGCGTAAAGCCGAAGGCGGCCGCGATTACCAGGATTGCGACGATGGTGAGGAACCCGCGCATCAGACCATGACCCTCGAGCCAGCAGTCGGGACCGACACCAGGTCGAGCAGCTCCTCGACAACGCTTCGGGTCGTGACCTTGCGCAAGCGGCTCTCGGGCCTGAGGATGATCCGATGGCCGAGGATGGCTGGCGCCAGCCGCTTGATATCGTCGGGTGTGATGTAATCATGCCCGCGAATCGCCGCGAGCGCCTGCGAGGCCCGATAGAGCGCCAGCGAGGCCCGAGGACTGCCGCCGAGCAGCACATCTGGATGCTCTCGGGAGCGTCGGATCAGCTCGACGATGTACTTGCTCAGTTTATCTTCCACATGAATGCTCCTGACCGCCTGCTGGCACTGGAGGACCTCGTCGGCCGTGACCACGGTCTTCAGGTCGTCGATCGGGTGCTTGAGCTGGAGCCGGGCGAGCATCGACGCTTCCTCTTCAGCCGTCGGATAGCCCAGATTGAGTCGGACCAGGAACCGGTCGAGCTGGGCTTCGGGCAACGGGAAGGTCCCCTCGTGGTCCACGGGGTTCTGGGTTGCGATCAGAAGGAACGGAGGCGTCAGGTCGAACGTCGTGCCGTTGACCGAAACTCTCCGCTCGGCCATCGCCTCGAGAAGTGCGGATTGGGTCCGCGGTGTCGCCCGGTTGATCTCGTCGGCCAGGAAGATCTGCGAGAAGATGGGGCCCGGCCGGAATTCGAACTGAGTCGTCTTGGGGTTGAAGATCGAGGCGCCGGTGATATCCGTGGGGAGCAGGTCCGGCGTGCACTGGACGCGCTTGAAGGCCGCCCCCACGCTACTCGCCAGGGCCCGTGCGAGCATGGTCTTGGCCACACCGGGAACATCCTCCAGCAGGATGTGACCCTCGGAAAAATAGGCGACCAGGGCCAGGATGATCTCCTGGCGCTTGCCGATCACGACCTTTTCCATATTGGCGACGATCTTCTTGCCGGTCGTCGAGACATCCGCCATGTCGCCGATCCTTCCGTATCGAGCCGTTCACGCATCAAGGCGACAACCCATCCCGAGGATTGAGCGCGTACCACAAACGTCAGGGGACATTAACAGCTTATGTTCTTTGCGATGGAATGCAACACTGGGGATTCGGTGTGCGCTCCATGCCAGGCCGTCGGTTGCTGGCCCGGTCATCTTCAGATCGATCGGGAAAGGAGATGAGCGTCTGGATCGTCCAGTGGATCCATTGTTGAAAAAGCGGTCTTTCTCGATGATAATCGAACCCAGGATCAGAACGAAACGCGTGTCGAGCTAGGAAGCAAGATTCCAGAGTTCGGGCCTGTCCTCCTTTTCTCAGGGCGCGGCCACTCCGCTGCGGACGACTCTCGTCCGCGGTCAGACCGTTGTGATGGATATTCCCCACGATCGCTTCGAGGTCGATCGCCGTGCCGCCGGGAGGAATTCCCATGAGTCCGCTCGTGGATTGCCCACACTGCCACACGCGCGTCCTGCCGATGGCGCAGCGGCGCTGCCCGGCATGCGGGAAGGATGTTCGACTCGCCGCCGCCTGAGCCCACGCCCCAAGAGGTCGTGAAAGACGTCGCTGGCTTTGCTGCGGAGCAGATGTTCGAAGGTGTCGCCCCATCTCAGATCGAAGCAACCTTGACCGAACGCGGAGTGGATCCGGAGACGGCTGCCACGGTTGTCGGCAACTTGAAGCAGGCCAAGGCCAAGGTGGACCGGGAGGCGGCGCAGAAGAATATGCTCCACGGCGCCATCTGGTGCATCCTGGGCCTCGTGGTGACCGTGGTGACTTATCAAATGGCGTCTGGCCCAGGCGGCGGCAGATATGTCATCGCTTGGGGGGCGGTCGTCTTTGGAGGCATTCAGTTCCTCCGTGGCCTCAGCCAGTTGGGCGATGGATAGCCGCGGGTCCCAGAAGACGAAATCCCAGCAACGCTCTGCTCCCCGAGTCGTTGCAGGAGATCAGCCTGTTTCGCTGCATCGGCTGCGGCCGGTCGTGGTTCACGTGGCAATGCACCTAGCGGGGAGCGGATGGCCCTCGGCTTCTCTGGAGCGAAACCGGCTCGACGCTTGTGTTCGCCATCGGGCCGGATACGATGGGGCTTCGGGCCGGTTGGAGCGGTGTCCCGACCGCGAGCAGACTCGTCCCCTGGTTTGAGTGGAGCGCCATCCGTGAACTCGTGGCCCCGTTCGATGAGTTTCGTCGTCGGCTCAGTCGTGTGCCTACTGGTTAGCACCGCGATATCCTCGCCATTCCCAGTGGCGGCGCAAGGCCCAGCACAGGCTTTTGCAATACTGTACACCGCGAGCGACTTCCCCGCGCTCGCTGAGGGAGTCGATACGGGCTTTGCTGGTGAGGCGTTCGTCCACGTCTGGGCCTCGTCGGAAGACGAGTGGATCCTGACCCCGGGAACCGAAAGCCTGACGCTGAAGCACCGCAAGCGTGCGGGTGATCCAGTCCCTCGATGGCAGACGCTGGGCAAGGTCCACCTCGAAAACGGCCGGCCCCTCAAGATCGTCATCAATCATGAGTCACTCCGAAGCGACAATCAACCGCAATCGGCCACGAAATCCCAGGCGAAATCCAAGGTGCAACGGAAGGGACAGTTGACCGAGAAAAAGCCACAGAAGCCCGTGCCGGCGCTTTTGTGGATCTCCTCCGGCACCGATCCCGGAGCGTTGCCCAACCTGGACCTGATCCGAGGGCGCGTTGACACGATCGAGCCGTCACAGGACCGACGCCGGTCCGATGTGAGAACCAATAACCAAGGTGCGGACTTCCAGGCACCGGCCACGGCCGCAGCCTGGCACGATCGCGCCGCGCACCTTCGCGACCAGATGCGAGTGACGTTGGGCCTCTGGCCGATGTTCCCGAAGACGCCCCTGAATCCCAGGGTCTACGGCAAGCTCCAGCGCGACGGCTACTCGATCGAAAAGGTGGTGCTCGAGACCTTTCCCGGCTTCACGCTCAGCGGCAACCTCTACCGGCCGATCGCGGCGTCCGGCAAGATCCCGGGCATCCTCTGCCCGCACGGCCACTGGGCCGACGGCCGCGTGAATCCCGAGGTGCAGCAGCGCTGTATCCGATGGGCCAAGCTGGGCTGCGTCGTCTTCCTCTACGACATGGTCGGGTACAACGACAGCAAGCCGTTCCCGCACGAGTTCCTCAACGATCATCTGCGGCGATGGGGCTTGAGCCTTCCCACGCTCCAGACCTGGAACAGCATCCGGGCACTCGACTGGCTGACCGCGCTGCCCGATGTTGACGTCGCGCGCATCGGCTGTACGGGCGAGTCCGGCGGTGGGACCCAGACATTTCTGCTCACCGCACTGGATGATCGGATCAAGGTCTCGGCGCCGGTGGTCATGGTCTCCGACACGTTCCAGGGCGGCTGCGTTTGCGAAAACGCCGCGGGATTGCGCCTCGGCACCGACAACGTCGAGTTCGCCGCGCTGTGTGCCCCACGGCCCTTAATCCTCGTCGGCGCCAGCGGCGACTGGACCGCCAAAACCATGGAACGTGCTTACCCGGCCATCCGGGGCGTTTATTCGCTCGTCGGGTCCACCGAGGACGTCAGTGCCCAGGTCTTCAACTTCCCGCACAATTACAACCAGACCACGCGTAACGCTGTCTACGCGGCCATGGGCCGCCGGCTCCTCGGCATCGAGGATCCAGAATCGACCAAGGAAGGAAAGCAGCAACCGGAACAGCCCGAGGCTTTGCTCACGTTCGATTCCGAGCACCCTGCTCCGAAGGATCGCAAGACTCCCGAGCAACTCGAGGCGTACCTGATCGCGACGCTGGGCCGACTGATCGCCGACCTGGCACCGACGCACGGACCGGCGCCCTGGGAAGCCTCGCGCCGGCTGCTCCTGACAAGTCTGAAAGTCCGGACCGGCATCGTCAACCCGCCCACCGACGCGCTGATTTCCCGCGAGGTCCGGCGCATCCCACTGGAGGAGTTTACGATCGTCCACACCCTCCTGGGACGTCGGGCGATCGGTGAGGCGATTCCAGTCCTTCAAGTGATCCCCGGTCATCCGTCGGGGCGGGTCACGGTCATTGCGCATCAGCGGGGCAAGGCGGCACTCGCGACCGGTTCGGGGGAACCGGCCGCACTGGTCCGGGCGCTGCTGTCTCGCGGCCACATCGTGGTTGGATACGACCCCCTCTTCGTCGGCGAGTCGATCGACTCGCGCGCTCCCGAGTCACATCGCCCCAACACGGTCCACTTCGAGACCTATAATCCGGTCTCGGCGGTCGACCAGATGCAGGACCTCGCCACGGTGCTCGCCTGGGCCCGCGCTGCCCGACTCCCATGAAATCAGCCTGATCGCCCAGGGGCCAGCGGGCTATCAGGTCCTGATCGTCCGACCCGTACTGGAGGGTCTGGCGCGGACCGTCATCGAGCTGGGTGCGGTGCCCAAGCCTATGGGGATTCCCGATCTTCCGAAGATCACACACTGGCCGGCCACGATCGACTTGCCCGGATTGGAGCAGTTCGGCGGCCCCAAGGCCGCCGCCGCCCTCTCGGCCCCAGCACCGCTGTGGCTTTACGGGAACCTCAGCGCCCTTGACGACTCGTGGCCCAGGGCCGCTTATGATCTTGCCGGTGCGCCATCCCTGTTGCGCCTCGGGTCGGACGATCCCGGTCCCGATGCAATCGCACGCTGGATCGATTCCGGGGAGTGACCGAAATCGACTCCGATGCCCCGGACGCTCGAGAGATCCTGGCGTGCGGATCCCTCCCAACGGGCACGGACCGGGCCTTCGACCGCTCTAATCGGCAGATTCCAACTCAGCTTATCCCGATTTCTGGAATCCGATAATCTCGAGTCTGGAATCCGATCTCGACAACTCGGCCTGCGCTACAACCAGAGGCCCCTCAAATCCTACGCGAGAGAACCGTCTACTGGAGACCGTAGCGGTTCATCTTGTAGTGGAGGGTTCGAACGCTGACGCCGAGCAGCCGAGCGGTGCGCTCGCGATGCTGGTTGCACTGGGCAAGGGCGGCTAGGATGGCGGCGGTCTCCGCCTCGCGGACGGCGTCTTCCAGGGTGACGACCACATCGCCGGAAGGTTCGGCGAGTAGCTCCTGGGGCAGGTCTTCGACATGGATCGTTGGCCGTTCGACAGTGACCACGAGTCGCTCAACGATATTGCGGAGCTGGCGGAGATTGCCGGGCCAGGCGTAGTCGCGGAGTACGCGCATCGCGGGTCCAGCCACCGGTTTGATCTCGCGATTGTGCCGGAGCGCGGCCCGCTCAATAAAGTGTCGGACCAGTTGCGGGATGTCGTCGCGTCGCTCGCGCAGCGGCGGGAGACGGAGGCGGACGACGCTGAGCCGGTAGAACAGATCGGACCGCATCCGGCCATCACCGACGAGCTCATCGGCGTCTCGGTTGGTGGCAACCACCAACCGGACGTCCAGAGGGATCCGAACCTCTCCTCCGAGTCTGCGGAACTCGCGATGTTCGAGAACTCGCAGCAGGTCGACCTGGGTCTTGGCCGGCACTTCGCCGACCTCTTCGAGGAAGAGTGTTCCTCCGTTGGCCATCTCGAGCCAGCCGGCCTTCTGACGGCCGCTCTCACGGAATCCCCCCGGCTCGTAGCCGAACAGTTCGCTCTCGACCAGCGACTCGGGGAGCGCATCGACATTGGCGGCGATGAACGGTCCATCACGCCGGGAGCTCAAGTCGTGGAGGGCGCGAGCGATTCGACCCTTGCCCGTCCCGCTCTCGCCTTCGATCAGCACGCCGACTTCGGTGTCGGCCACCTGAACGACCTGCCCCAACAGCTCGGTGATCAGATGCTCTGCCCGATGATCTCCGTAACCGGTCCCGAGGCGGCAAGTCGGTCGCGTAGCCGACGGTTCTCCTCCCGGAGTTGATGATGCTCGAACGCGTGGCGAACCTGCATCCGCAGCGCGGCCAGATTGACCGGCTTGGTGACGTAGTCGTGGGCGCCGAGCGCATCGCCTCCACGGCCGTCTCGATCGAGCCGTGAGCGGTGATCACGATCAAGAGGATCTCCGGTCGCTCGTCCTTGGCATGGCGAATCAGGTCGAGCCCCGACAGAGGTCCCGGCATCTTCAGATCCAGGACGATCAGATGGGGCGGTTGTGAGCGAAGGACGTCCAGGGCCTCGGTTACGTCCGAGGCGGTTGACAGCTCGTGGGCGTCGCAGGTCAGGGCTCGACTCAGCCCGGTCCGGATCCCTGGCTCATCATCCACGATCAGGATGCGAAAGCGGTTCTCGTCCATTTTGGACCCGGTTCGCTCCCCCGCCAGCCAGGGGGAATGCGAGGTGGAATGAGGTCCCGTCCGGGCCGGAGTGACACTCGATACCGCCCCGGTGCTGGCCGACCAGCTTTTCGGTCAGGGCCAACCCGAGCCCTGTCCCGCGAACCTTCGTCGAGAAGTACGGTTTGAAGATGTGGGCACGGATCTCCGAGGGGATCCCCGGCCCGGTATCGCTCACGGTCACCGACAGGGTATCCAAGTCGGCAGCCGCATCGATGATCAGGTCGCCTCCCGTCGGCATAGCTTCCAGTGCGTTAATGGTCAGATTCAGGACTGCCTGCTCGAACTTCTCAGGATCGAGCGGCACCTTGGGGAGTGCGGAGGGCGGCCGTTTCAGTGCCAGCCTCACTCCTTGACGTTCGGCCTGGGGACCGATCAGGTGGACGATACGCTCCAGGATAGCAACCGCGTCGCTCGGCTGCACGGCCAGTCGCTGGAGCTGAGCATAATCCCGGAAACCGTCGAGCACGTTGTTGAGTCGATCCGCCTCGGCGTTGAGCACAGAGAACAACTCGCCCACCGGCTCGGTCGAAGTTGGGTCGGCGAGACGTTCCTCCAGGAGCTGGAGGTGGATGCTCAGAGCCGTCAAGGGATTCTTGATCTCGTGGACCAGGCCAGTCGCGGCGTCGCCCAGGCTGGCAATCCGTTCCATTCGACGCATCCGCTCCTCCGCCAGGAGCGATAACGTCATATCGCGGAGCAAGATGATGCAGCCGGCGCCCTGCCCCCCCGCGTCTTCCAAGGCCTGCGAGTCGGCCCGGAACCGACGTGCCAGGCCCCCCTGCTCGATCGTTAGATTGCGGTCCCAGACGGGCTCTCCTCCGCTGGCGGCTTCGACAGCCAGCCCGGCCAGCTCCGGCCCGATTGCCGGCAGTTCGCGGATCGGCTTTCCGACCAACTCGGTTGGATCCGCCTGGGAGGGACACAACAAGCGGAGCGCGGCTGGGTTGATCTCCATGACCGTCCCCTGACCGTTGACCACGATGACTCCTTGCGCCATGCTTTCCAGAACATTATGGGCGAGATGCTCCACGCGGTGCAGTGCGCCATGCATGGTCACATTCTTTCGCCGCTGCCAGACGAACACCATCGCGCAGAGGATGAGCACGGCCGAGATCGCAAGCCGGGAGACAAAGCGCACAACCACCTGCCGTTGGAGTGTAATGATCCGTGCCTTGGGCATGGGACTCGGGTGGGCCAGCCAGTCATTCAAGAGGTAATAGTCCTGGATGACGAATAAAGCGGCCATCGAGTTGACCAGGAAAGCCGCCAGGAGCACGAGCAGAAGGACTCTCAACGTGGACAATCGATAAGGGCCGGCAACCGGGTTGTTGGCGCGGAGCATGGTTCGTCATCCACCGATGCCAGAGGCCTCTTGCACACGGCATCGAACGCGTTACTACACGCCCCGACCGGACACTGGCCGGGGCGAGCGATATGGGGACGACCTAGTCCCTCGGCTATATTATACAGGCGAGCCAGCGAATGTCGCCCCATTTGTCGTCTTCCCAGCGCGAATGGAACCGGTTGGCTCTCTATGTCCACCTCGATCAGAGCTGCCCCGACCGTTCCAGCGCCTTGTAATGAACGAAGGAGTAGACGATCGGGATGAGCGCCGAGGCAACGAGCAGGACGATGGGCAAGACGACCCATATCCCCGAGATCGTCAGTATGAACCCAACGATCCCCGCTCCGAACATCACCCACGCCGCCAGGCGATGCGTATCGTTCCAGACGCGATCGCTCGCCAGGGTCCAGGGTACGCGGACACCGATGTAGAAGTTCCTTCGCACCTTTCCCAGTTGATTGCCCATCAGGGCAAAGAAAAGGAACAGCCCGGCGATGAGGCCGCGGCCCGGATCGATCGACGCACCCACGTGGACGTTCTGATACACCGTGTAGAGCAGCACGCCCTGCATGTAGAAGAAGAGCCCGAGCACGATGTCCATGATATAGAGATACGTCGGACGGAATGTATCCACTTCAAAGTGCTTCGGCGATAATGCCGGCAGGAAGTAGAATAGAACGAGCATGACAACCATCACTGCCGGAAACAGGAACAGCGTCCACCTGCCCCCGTATCCATCCACCTTACCCTCGATATTCCAGTGGGTGGGAATCTGATCTGGCAGACCCGAATACAACCAGGCCGCTGCGGCCACCGATCCCATCACCAGGATCAATGCAACGATCCAGTATACGCGCGTCATGTTCAGGTATCTCCCTTGCTATCCTTCAGGCCCAGATGGTCCCACAACCGCGTGAGCACATCTTCGAGCACTGTGGTATTCAGCGAGTAATAGATCTGCTGACCATCGCGGCGGCTCCGGATCAGGTCCGCCTCCTTGAGCACCGCGAAATGGTGCGACATCGACGGCTTGGTCATGTCGAACGACGACGCCAGCTCGCCCGCCGTCCGCTCGCCCCCGGATAACAGACGGAGGATCTCGCGACGCGTCGGGTCCGACAACGCCTTCAATGCCGAGTTGATTCCCATCATCTCCAATCCATTCGCCGGGACGAGGGAGTTATTTAGAAAGTTGTCTAATTATCCGGCGAATCGCGTCGTGATCAAGGGCAAAGGGGAGCCGGCGCAGGCCTGTGACACTTCGAATTCCGTAAGTTATGCTCCCAGCTTTTCCAGCCGAGTTAGCCAATCGTTAAAGTGGGGGCACTTGGCGCGAATGACGCCGACTCCGATTAAACTCGCCAGATCGGCTCCCATGGAGGGCTTCACATAGTCCGGGAACTGCGTCAGGATCCGCTTGCTGGGGCCCGTTTGGGGTCCATCATCAATCAACTCGGGCGTGGCGTAGGAATCGGCGATCTTCTGAAGCGCGGCGATCTGCTTTTCGTGGTGGTCGTAATGGTATTCAAAGCAGGAAGGATCGCAGAACAGGATGGCCTCATACTCGTGCAACTGGATGTACGGGATGAAGCACGATCGAGGGTCAGCGATGTCATCCTTGAACGCTTGTTCCAGGAACTTGACGCGCTCAATCGGGTCATTCCGCCGTTTCTCGCCTTCATCATGTCCGGGAAAAGAGACGGGAATTCGATACAAGTCGATCATGGTCGTGACGAAAACGTCCGCGCCTTTTTTGGGGGGCAGCAGTCTCTGGATGTCGTGCTTCCATGGCACGTAATTGCGACCGCCGCCAAGGTCGATCGCATGAGCCAGGTAAATGCCATGGTTTGCGAGGTGATCCCTGAGCAAGAGGTCGGCGAAGGTCACCTCGGTCTTTCCCTCGCCGAACAGGTAGAGGCGTGCCATCAGTGAGGCCCTCCACCGATGACGTTCTTTTCCCAGACTTCGCCGAGGCTGTAGTCCTCAAGCCACGACTCCAAGGCCGTCAGGATCCGGCCTGCGAAAGACAGACTCCTTCCCCTCCCGCTCCACGACGATCACATCTTCTGGCGCGAAGTCGTTGAGGAAGGAACTCGACTGCGTACTGACCAAGACTTGCGAGTGATGGGACGCTTTCTTGAAGAGCGACGCGATCACGTTCAGGGCATACGGGTGAAGACCCAACTCGGGCTCATCGACGACGATGAGCTTCGGGGAGCTCGGCTTCCGGTTGGAGCAAGAGCGCGACCAGACACATCGCCCTCAAGGTTCCATCCGAGAGTTGGTGAGGCCCGAATATCAGGTCCGATTCCTTGTCACGCCAATTGAGGATAATGTCCCTCGTTCCGTCCCGCCCGCTCGGGACGAGGTTGAAGTCGTGAAAGAACGGTGCGATGAGCCTGACCGTTCGGACGATGCGATCGTACGAGATCCCAGGTTGTTGGTTTTGTAGGCGGTAGAGGAAAGCGGCCAAGTTGGCCCCGTCCGACGCAAGCGATCGATTGTCATCGACGTAGCCGTATTGCCGGATCCGGGCCGTGGGAGAAGTATCGTGGAAATGGTAGACTCGGCACCCATCGAGCAACTGAGTGACCGACCAAAACGTCCAATACATTCCGTCACGTTGTAGTCGAGTCTCCGGATGTCCTGATCCAAAGGAGATCTCCCTTGGCGTTCCACCCGATAGGGAGGTCGTGTCGCGCGCCTGCTCATCAGCAAAGTAGAGTGCGTCTCCGGCCGCGTGGGACAGGACGAAGGAATACCACGCCAAATCAGGCGGGGTCTCGAAGTCCAACTGGGCCCAAATCTGAGGCGTTACCCTCGGACCATAGAACAGCAGGGAATGGGCACGGCCGGCCGCGGCGACGTAATTCTGGAGCCGCCCGCCCGCCAACTCACCAATCATCTTGAAGAACGAGACGAGGTTGCTCTTGCCGGCCCCGTTCGCACCGATCATGACGTTCAGAGGGCGCAACTCAAGGTCCACCTCGCGAATCGACTTGAAGCCTTTGAGTATGACTCTTTTTAGCATGGCCATGATTCGTCGCCCGGCACATATTCCTAAAGGGTGATTCCAAGATCTAGCACGGTCCATTCTACCGGAAATCGATCCGATGTTGCTCTCCCTCGACCGGCATCCGCTCCAACATCGCATCGATCAAGGCTTCCGGCTCGTCCGAGGTGATCAGCAGACCGAGGTGCTTGGGCCGCAGGAACCCTTCGGCGACGGCGTGGTCGAGCAGTGCGAGCAAGGGGTCGAAGTAACCGGCGACGTTGAGGATCCCGATCGGCTTGTGGTGAAGTTTGAGGGCGGCCCAGCTCAGGGTTTCGAAGAACTCCTCGAAGGTGCCGATCCCGCCGGGCATCGTGAGGAAGGCATCGGCACGGCGAGCCATCAGCGCCTTGCGCTGGTGCATGTCGGGCACCACGTGCAGCTCGGTCAGGCCGTTGTGGGCGACCTCCTCAGTCGCCAGGGCCTCGGGGATCACGCCAATGACCTGGCCCCCGGCTTCGAGGACCGCGTCGGCGACGATCCCCATCAGTCCGACCCGTCCCCCGCCGTAGACCAGCCCTACGCCCCGATCCGCGAGCGCCGCCCCAACCGCAGGGCGGCCGCTGCGTACTCGGGAGACGATCCGGCTGCCGAGCCGCAGTAGATACAGATGTTCTTCATGAGCCAAGCAGGCCGTTGCAAGAGGCCGGTCGTCGGTGATAACGTGAAGCGGACCAAGGACCGTCAACCCCTGGCGACTGTCCCATGTATTGCCGATAATCTAACACATGGTGGCCCGTTCGGGCGAGGTCGGCGAGGCGTGGGGTCTTCGGGTCGAGATCGTTCAATCGAGGATTTTCTTGATGCGCACTGCTTATATCGAACAGACCGGAGGCCCCGAGGTCATCAAGGTCGGCGACCTACCGAGGCCCGAACCGGGGCCCGGGCAGGTGTTGGTTCGGGTCCGGGCCGCTGCGCTCAATCCGATCGATCTTTACATCCGGTCCGGGCTGATCGCGATGCCGATGTCCTTCCCCTATGTCATCGCATGCGACCTTGCCGGCACCATCGAAAAGGTGGGTCCGCAAAGCACCCGCTTCCAGGTCGGAGATCGGGTCTGGGGCTCGAACCAGGGGCTGCTGGGTCGCCAGGGGGTCACAGCGGAGTTCGCCGCGGTCGACGAGGAATGGCTCTATCCGACGCCCGCACTCCTGCCGGATACCGACGCGGCAGCCATGGCCCTGGTCGGCATCACAGCTCACCTTGGCCTTTTCCAGTTCGGTCAGCTCAAATCCGGCGAGGTCGTCTACGTACCGGGCGGGAGTGGCGGCGTCGGCTCAATGGCGATCCAGTTGGCCAAGGCCGTCGGGGCTCGCGTCGTCACCTCTGCGGGCAGTCCTGAGAAGCTCGAACTCTGCCGGCGCCTCGGCGCGGAGCTCGCCCTCAATTACAAGAAGGAGGACATTCCGAGCCGCCTTCGCGAATTCTCACCGGAGGGTATCGACGTCTGGTACGAAACCCAGCGCGAGCCGAATCTCGAGGTCTCCATCCCCCTGCTCCGCAAGCACGGTCGCATGGTCCTCATGGCCGGCCGAACGGCCAAGCCGGTCCTGCCTCTGGGTGCTTTCTACCCCAGAAACTGCGCTCTCTTCGGGTTCGCCATGTTCAATGCCACACCCACGCAGCAGAACCGTTGCGCCGACGACATCATCCACTGGATTGAGGAGGGCCTCCTCAAGCCCCTCGTCGGCCGGACGTTCCCCCTCGCGTGTGCCGCCGACGCCCAGCGCTTCCTCGAAGAGAACACCTTGAAAGCCGCGGGTTCCTTATCCGGGAAAGTGGTGGTCACTCTCGATTAGTGACAAGCCACAGGCGGAGAAACCGTGCAATTCCTCCTATCCATTGCGAGTCACCTGCCGCCAGGCACCGGCACTGAGACCTTGTGATCCCATGAACCTATTGACGACGTATGCTGGCTCGATGATGGAAGGGTTTTTCCCCCGGGGCTGGGACCTTGCCCGGATCGATGCCTGTTGCGCACACCCGCCCGGCACGATCGGAGATCGTCAACCGTGGTGGCATCCCGGCTTCGAGCTGGTGCCCTGCGATTCCGTGGCCGACTTTGATGTGATGATGGGCCACGAGATTGCGACGGCGATCAAGCGGACACGCGACGCCGGCCGCATGGCCGCCCTGATCTTGCCGGTAGGCCCGATGGGGATGTACCGCTGGGCGGTCTATTTCCTCAAGGAGTGGGACGTATCGTGTGATCATGTCTACGGATTTAACATGGACGAGTGGAGCGACCGGCAGGGTGCGACGTTGCCCCCCGAGGATCCCGGCGCGTTTCAGAACGCGATGCAGTCGGCGTTCTACGGGCCTCTGAGCGATCGAACCGTCCCAGAATCCCAGCGTTGGTTCGCCACGGCGGATCGCTTGCCTCATTATGCCAATCGCATAAACGAGCTGAAGTCCAAGGGGGCCGAGCTGATCGTGATCTTCGGGATTGGCCGGGTCTGTCACATTGCCTTCTGGGAGCCGCATTTCGCGGAGGAGTTCGCCACTCTGGATGCATGGAAGGCCCAGACACATCGCATCGGCGCACGGCTCCATCCGCTGACGATCGAGCAGAACGCGCTGACCAGCTTCAAGAGCCGGACGACCCTGGTTCCGGCCTTCGCCAATACCATCGGCCCGGGCCTGTTCCTCCCGGCCGATCGGATCATCGGCGGCGCCGAGGGTGTCTTCGACCGCGGCATGCAGTGGCAAGGCACCAGCCTGTGGATGACTCTCCGCTACGGACCCGATCCCTGGGTACCCAGCTCGTTCATGCCGACGCTCCCCGGCCGGCTGTTCTACCACACGGCGCTGGCGGGACCTCTCGAGCCTGCGATGAACTGATCGGAGCTCAGGGTCTGTCCCGAAAGCTTCTCAGCACCCGAATGGGGGCGGTATCATATAGCCTGGGAGGGAGCCCCAGGATGGCGAACCCCCAGAATCCTCGGGTTTTCATCTCGGCCGCCGATCAGATCGCGAGTCAATTCCAGTTCCGTCCGAACCGCCCCTATCCTTCGGGAAACACCTCATTGAGAATCATCGCCAGCCGCACACTCGCCTGGTAGAGGCGCAGTTTCACGACCGGCAGGCTCGTCTTCTGGTAGGCGTCCGCGAGCTTATGGCCGGACTTGATCCGCTGCCCCGTGGTCGGGTCCTGATAGGCTTTCTTGGCCGCCAGCAAGCTCTCGGTCGCCCATCCCTCGATGGTCCCGGCCTGTGCCTTGGAACGGGCTTCGGGTGTGTCCATCGCGACCAGATCGGCGAGCCAGCGGTCTTCATTGGGCTCGGCCCGTCCGATGATCCCGGAATCCCACACGCGATGCATGTTGGAGCCTCGGTCGAAGAACTGGACCTGCGTGTCGTTGCCTCCTCGGTCGTGGTTATCGCCGACGTGCATCGGCATATGGAGATCTTCGACGAGGTGAACGAGGAATCGGAGCGCATTGCGTCGTTCGGTGATGGGCCGATTGGGGTCCTTGAGGATTGCGCGGAACTCGCGGATCTTGGGGACAATATAACCCCTTTCCGGCTGAGGGCCGGCGAAGCGGTCGTCGTAGCGGTCCTGGTCGAGTGGAACGTCGACATAATGCCACGGACCGCTCCCCTCGATGTCGCGCCGGTGCTCGTCAGCCCAGGTCGAGGCATCAGCCAGCGACTCGCCCGGTTCGAGCAGTGAGGCTACGGCCGCCTTCGCCCGTGGATTCAGATGTCGCTCCGCGAGGCGGCCCGAGAGCCGGTGCCCAAGCGGTCCCCAGGCCCAGCTCGGCACAGCCGCCAGGAACACGACGAACCAGGCCAGGGCCGTCACCAGCACCCGCCGAAAGCCTCCTTGAAATCGCCGACCGAGCATTCCGATAACCTCCACCAGTTCCTGGTCTGATCTGGGTTGGTTGAGTCCGGCCTCGCAGGATGCCGATTTCGGGACGTTCACCGGTCAGGATCCAAGATGACGACGGACCGGGCCGCGCCTTCGGCTGCGGGGTGGTACGGCGTGCCGCCTGGCCCCAGGTGGAAGACCGGTCACAGCCAGAATCGTCAGATTCGCAAGAAATGCGAGAAAATATCACTCGCCGCTTCATCGGATCATCTCATTGCTAGAGACACAGTTTTCGACAGGCGACGGTGGATCGGAGCGGGATGTTCTCGACTCGGGTCTCAGCCTAATCGAGGACCATCCGTGAATCAACGGTCAGAGGTTCACGCCACATGAAAAGGGGGCCTTCAGCAGCCAAACGAATGGCTCGAGTTCATCAGGGGGGTTGATCGCGCCCTGGGCTCCTGAGTGATAATGGGAGGATCGCCGTCGGATTCAATGTTTTTAACGGACTCTGCGCTCCAGCGGGGGCGCCTTGATGGCTCGGTTGCCACCGGGCTGGAGTGGATCTGAGCCATGGCCAATCATCGACCAAAGCATCGGAAGGGTCAGGGATCGAACTCATCGCGACCGGGGCAACGCCCGCGCCCTGGCTCCGGGCCGGGCCCTCGACATCGATCGACGGGTAAGCCCGGTGGGCAGGATCCTGGCGCCCGCCCCAAGGCCGGTCCGGCCCGTCGCGAGCGGGGCGTGCCCGCCGGCCCTCGATCGGAGCCGGGCAAGCCGGAGCGGCTTCAGAAGGTCCTCGCGCAGGCGGGGCTCGGCTCCCGTCGCGGCTGTGAGGAGCTCGTCCTTCAAGGCCGGGTCACCGTCGATGGTGAGGTCGTCCGTCAACTCGGCACGCGCGTCGATCCCGCCCGAGCCCGGATCGCCGTCAACGGCGAACCGATTCGCCGAGAGCCGATCGTGTACTTCGCCGTCAACAAGCCCAAGGGTTATGTGTCAACCAACTTCGACCCGGCCGGACGCCCTCGAGTTGTCAACCTTCTGCCGGAGATTCCTGAGCGGGTTTATACGGTTGGGCGCCTGGACGAAGACAGCACCGGGCTGATGATCCTGACCAACGACGGCGATCTGGCCAACGGCCTCGCTCATCCTCGGTACGGTGTTGAGAAAATGTACCGAGCACTCGTCGCCGGCCTGCTCGGCCCCGAGATGATCGCCAAGCTGACCGAGGGCGTCTGGTTGTCCGACGGCAAGGTCCGCGCCAAGCGGCGCGAATCGTGGGCCGCCATGGCCAGGCCACGCTCCTGGAGCTAGTCTTGGCCGAGGGAAAGAAGCGCGAGATCCGCCGCATGTTGTCCAAGCTCGGACATAAGGTGATGGCGCTGAATCGTGTCGCGGTGGGACCGATCACGCTCAAAGGACTGCCTGTGGGCGAATGCCGGCCATTGACGCGCCACGAGGTCGAACTTGCTGCACAAGGTCGCCTCGGGAATTCCGGTGTCGGTCCCGGGATTTGCCGATCGGGAGCCAACGACCCGATCGCGTCGCGACGGACAAAAGCAGGACCGCCCTCGTCCTCATTCACACGATGGGGAACCCTCCCGTAGTCGTCGTCGAGACCAGGGTCGCCCCGATCGCGAGCAAGCACGCCACAAGCGCGACGAGGACGCGGGACAGCCGCGCCAACCGCGACGGCCGGCCGTGGCGCAGGGTCCGATGTCCCACAACGATTCGAAACCGACGCTTCCCCAAAATCGGCGCCCTGCAACATCGGGCACCCAGGGTAATCCACCGACCCGGGGCCCTCGTGGCCGCGCGGTCGACGCAGGCGCTCCCCTCGGGACCTCTGTCGGACCGGCCGCTGGCTCGAAACGGACTCCCGTCGGTTCGAAGCAACCGCCCGATAAACCAAAGCGCCAGACCGTCGGATCCCGGCCGCCGGTCCAACGGCAAGTCTCAGATCCACCCGTCGACACGCCGCCCCGGCGCCGCATCATTGGCATGGAGGTTCCCGCACCCTCGCCAGCAGTGGGTCGTTCAGCCCCTCGCCCGCCCGGCCGAAAACGGCCGACGGGCCGCAAGCCCAAACCGCCTCACAGGCCCCTGGCTCCACGGCCCGGCCGATCGACGCTCGGCCCGAACGCGAAAGATGACGAAGTGTGATGAGAGTCCCTCAACAGACGGGGACCGGCTCCGAGTCTTCGAGGTGCCTGTCCCCCGTTTTTGAGGCCTCGGTTCGGTCGCGAGACGATCGGGACCCGGCGGTGGTCAACACCAATTCGAGGGTTCAGCATGGCCTCGACACAACCCGATCAACAAACAGAGTTCAGTGACCGAAGCCCAGTGTCCCGATGGGTTCCGATCCTTGAGAACGTGCCTATCGCGCGAGACACCTACCGCCTGAGACTGGGAGATCCGGAGATGGCCGGTTCGATCCGGCCCGGTCAGTTCGTGATGATCCGGCCCGCACCGGAAGGGTCCAGCGATCCGTTGCTCGGCCGACCGCTGGCGCTCTACGACGTGATCCGCGACCCGACCGGCACGGCGATCGCACTGGATATCGTCTACCTCGTGGTGGGCCGGGGGACCGCTGCACTCGCCCGGCGTCAACCTGGGGAGCGGCTGTCGGTGTGGGGCCCGCTGGGCAATGGCTTCGGTCCGCCGCCGGCCGGACCGGTCATCTTCGTCGCCGGAGGGATCGGACAGACGCCGTTCCTGGCCCTGGGCCGATGGTGGCTCGGGATGGAACCGTCCGACCAGCGATCGGCACCATCGGTCACGACAACGGTGGCCGCGCCTTCCGGCAGCAAACCAAAAACCGGGACGCACAAGGCCCCTCCAACGATCACGATGCTCTATGGAGTACGGACGGCCGCGTTCCTGGCCGGCGTAGACGACTTCCGCAGCGCCGGGATCGATGTCGAGGTCGCGACCGACGACGGCACAGCCGGTCACCACGGCTTTGTCACAGAGCTTCTGGCACGTCGCCTGGAACGAGGAGAGCAGCCGGCCAAGGTCATCGGCTGCGGACCGCCCGCCATGCTGGCGGCCCTCTCGCGACTGGTCGAGCGACATGGCGTGGCCTGCGACGTCTCACTCGAGAACCATATGGCCTGTGGGTTCGGCGCGTGTTTCAGTTGCGTCGCCCCGATTCGCCAGTCCGACGGTTCGACTGACCTCAGGCGGGTCTGCGTCGAAGGGCCCGTGGTCGCTTCGAAGCTCGTCGATTGGTCACTGGTCATGAGTCATTAGTTCTACAGCGGAAGGAGTTGACCCATGACGGGCACGGATGTCACGCCCCACTGGGATCCTTCAGGGGTTGCCAGTGGGGCGGGCGTCCCTGCCCGCCAAGTGGGTCGCGGGGATCCGGTGTCGCAAGCGCCGTCGTGGCCGACGGTTCCGAGGAGCCACCCAACTTCTTCGGCTGTAGAACGAACCAATGACCAAGGACCCGATCAGCGTCTTGCCTTGGTCTGGTCTCGGATTCGGTCCCTGAGCCGGGCGGCTTGCTCGTAATCCTCGCGGGCGACGGCTTCATCGAGCTGCTCGCGCAGGGTCTTCTCCACAGAGAAGTTCTTGCGGATCTCCTGCTCGATGCCCCGGAGTGTCTCGATCAGAGAGGGATTTGGGGATTCGGTGGGGTCGTGTTCGTCCCACCAGTTTCGTTGATGAGCCGAGAGTCGGTCAACCCCCTCTCTCAAGGCGTCAACGGCCTCCTCGGGCCGTCAACGTTCCAGGGCCAGCGCGGTGGCGGCCTGGGTGCGATGGAACAGGACCGGCCCGCGAAACTGCTCGTGCGACGCGATGTACTCGTCCTCGAGTCCGTGTCGGTGGATGAAGTCCATCAAGGCGAGCGTATGGTCAGCGTCCAGGATGGCCTTATCGTAACGTCGGAGGGCCAGCCAGGCAACGCGCCGATGATAGAACTGGATAAACTCCCGGTCGGCCTCGGAGCACTGGTGCGCACTCATCATCCACGGCGGCGACTTGCCGCCAGGCGCCTGGCCTCGTCCGGCCGCACTATGGCGCAGGTAATCGAGATAGGTCGCGAAGCCGTGGGGTCGCAGACCGTCGGGGCGTCCCCCGACCTCGAGCTGGAGAACGCCCAGCTCGATCCGGATCTGCAAGACCGTGCGTCCGTCGCGCATGCGCACTTCCCTCGCCAGCACTTCCCCGGGCTCGGGGTCATACGGCCAACCCTGGATCACGTCATCCAAGTCCCGTCTCATCACGATCCCCCGCCCAGTTCCGTGGCACCGCCCCGAGATTCGCCCAGGGGGAAAACTCGAAGAACGGACCCGACTTCCACCAATTCTTCACGATCTTGTGCTGCGAGTTTCCGCCATCGCTGATCCCACCCCGTGCGCCTGAAGCCATCCGAGGCCCTTCTTGAATTATAGCACTCCACCCCACTCGAATCCTACGGGTCGGCGTGTGGCGGTTCAATGGAATCCCCGACGTGTTTGACCTGAGCAACATCAACGGGCAAGACCGATATCCGAGAGACCCAATAACGCACGATTCCGACGTGCCACCCTTGCCGTCGCCCAGGTCCTCCGGAGTTCCCCGTTCGATAAGGAGCCGTACCGTCTCGTGCCGCGCACGTCAGGCCGCGACGAGGAGAGCCGTGCTATCCTTGGCGAGGTCGAAGTTAACATCGCCCTCCGAGCATAGCACTTCGACGTCCACGCCGAGGTCGAGGAGTTGCCGAACGCCAGAGGTAGTCCCGGACCCCTGCGAGCTCCGCGCGCAGAGCTCCCCCTCCGCGATGAATTGGCGAACGAGCGGATCTTCCGAACGCGGCCGGGTCGCAACCCCCTCGTCCCAAACCGGATTTCACGCGAAGCCGCGGAGCGACGCGGAGAAATCTCTTACCGATCTGAAGCGGATTCTCGGTCGTCTGATTCAGACTCCGCGTTCCTCCGCGTCTCCGCGTGAGACTCTTCCTTAACCAAAGACGCGCACGGCGGCAGAGTTCCGACGGAGGAAGATACTACCTCGGCGATCACGAGATTACCTGTCACGTCATCCCGGGTTCACTCGGCGATGAGAACGGGTCGTGCTGCCGATCACGCTGCGCTGAGAGGGGCCGCGGACCGGGCGGGGTTTACCGTCGAAGGGACCGCGTCCAAAGTTGGACCACTTCACCGCAACCCATGGCTTGGAGGATAATCCAGCAGATGCGACGACTGGTTTTTTCCACGTCCTCGAGGACACAGCCTCTCGGCGCTATGACCATCGTATTGAGTGCCGCACCTGCGGTATCAGGGCCAGTGGTGAACGCTCGTCCCAGGACCACAGCCGGCTCCGTCGTGGCGGAGACCGCCGAGCAGTTTCTCGTCGGGAAGACTCGATCGCTACTGGCCCGCGAGCCTGGCACGGACAAGTAAACAAACGAGCCGCCCCGCGGAGGGAGAAGTCCATGGTGAATCGAAGACTGGAGTTCCATTCGACGCGTTGCGGTCCAGTCGCAGCCGTCCTGACGGTGCTGGTCCTGCTCTCCGCCCAACTGCCAGCCGCCGGTCCAGCGACCGGACCGCTCAAGCGATTGGAGTCCAATCCCCGCTATTTCACCGAGAGCTCAGGGAAGGCCGTATTGCTGGTTGGCTCTCATAACTGGCACAACTTCCAGGACAATGGCCACCGCCTCACGAAACGCGAGGATCCTCCCCCGGCCTTTGACTACGCGGCCTATCTGGACTTCCTCGAGCGCCACGGCCATAACTTCTTCCGGCTCTGGCGTTGGGAGGCACCCAAGTGGACGGACGCCCAGCCTGCCGGCACGATCAAGTATTGCGAGCCGCATCCTTGGAAACGGACGGGGCCCGGCCTGGCCGCTGACGGCAAGCCACGGTTCGATCTGGAATCGTTCGATCCGGCCTACCTGGGCCGCCTGCGGGATCGTGTCGCACAGGCCGGTAGACGCGGTATTTACGTCTCCGTCATGCTCTTCGAAGGCTGGGAGCTTCAGTTCACCGACGCCTGGAAATACCACCCTTTCCATGCCCCCAACAACTCCAATGGGATCGACGCCGACCCCGACGGCCGAGGGCTCCTGTTCAACCAGCTCCGTGAGGATGCGACGGGCAAGAAGATCCTGGCTCTTCAAGAAGCCTATGTCCGCAAGGTGGTCGACACCGTTGGCGACCTGGACAATGTGCTTTACGAAATCTGCAACGAAGCCGGGGTATACTCGACCCGCTGGCAGTACCACTTCATCGATTTCATCCATACGTACGAGCGCGGCAAGCCGAAGCAGCACCCGGTCGGGATGACCTTCCAGTATCCAGGCGCCACCAACCGAAACCTCATCGACAGCCCGGCCGACTGGATCTCACCCAACCCCGGGACCTCCGAGGAGGGTTATAAAGACCATCCGTCCGCTCGATATGTGGGCAAGGTGATCGTCAACGACACCGACCACCTCTGGGGCCACACGGGCGGGGACAGCGTCTGGGTCTGGAAGAGCTTCACGCGCGGGCTGAACGTCCTGTTCATGGAAGAGCTGACACCCAGCCCGACCTGGCAAGATTCGGCGCGAGTCGCCATGGGGCAGGTCCGCTCCTTCGCCGGGACGATCGACCTGGCCCACATGGCTCCCATGCCCGAGCTGGTCGCGACCGGATATCTCCTGGCCTCGCCGGGCCACGAGTACCTGGCCTACCAGGACGGCAGCCTGGGAGAGTTCTCGATTGACCTGAGGAACGTCGAACGGTACCTACGAAGTCAGGTGGTACGATACGACGCACAGCCGATTCGTCGCGGGCAAACCGGTCACCGGCGGTAGCCGCCGCGTCCTGACGACTCCCTTCCCAGGACCTGCGGCGGTGCATCTGAAGCGGTCGGATGGCTGAATGGAACCTCGAAATCCTCGAGCTCGTTCTCAGTCTTGGATCCACCCGTCTCTCGATCGACGCTCAACGGTGGATCAGACCGTGTAGCGGCGCACGAAGGCCACGGCGCGCTGATAGATGGCCCCGACCTGTTCCCGGTCCACGTTTCCCAGTCCGTGACCACCTCCAGGGACCGAGATGAACTCATGCGACACCCTCTGGCGCGTGAGCTCCCGGTCCATGAGGACAGATTGCTCGTAGGGGACGTCGGTGTCCTTCGTGCCGTGGACCAGCATCGTCGGCGGATACTGGGGCGAGACGTTGCGGACCGGGCAGAACGAGTCGAAAGCCGTTGGTTCTGTGTCGGGGTTATGGCCGGTGACCTCCTTGGGCCAGACGCCATTCTGCCGGCAGAAGAGATAAAAGCGAACCCGCTGGTTCCTCGGCGGCGGCTCCGCGATCAGCGTGGTCCCGACGGCGGTGCGAGCCTCGGCCTCGGTGACCAGGGACTGGCGGCGATAGTAGGCGTCGGGCCGACTGTACCAGGGACCGGCGATGTCGCCGTATCCCCAGAACGCGACCAGCGCCGCGGGGCGCGGCTCGAGGCGGTAGCCGCTGACGAGGGTGAGATAGCCGCCGGCCGATCCGCCGAGCACAACGATCCGGTCGGGGCGGGCGCCGAACCGCCTGGGGCCCTCCGCTCGAATCCAAGCGAAAGCATCCTTCACGTCGTCGAGGATCGCCGGTAGCTTCGTCTCCGGTGCCAGGCGGTAATCGATCGACACGACCGCGTAGCCGGCCTGGATCAGTTGATCAAGAAGCCGCCGGTCGATTCCGCGCCGATCACCCATGATCAAGGCCCCGCCATGAATCCAGACCGCGACCGGCAACAGCTCCTGCGATGCGGGACGGATCACGTCGGCCTTGATCGAACAATCGTTGACGGTCTTGTAGGTGAACGTCTCCCGGCTAACCTCCACTCCCCACGCCGGTCGTCGAGCCGCGGCGGCCGAGACCAACCCCGCGACCGACGCACCCAGCAACGCCCGCCTCCCCGAACAATAATCCATCGCTGATCCTCCGCCGGATTGAAGGTTACACCCCAACGAAGATGACCCCCACATAGGAGACCACGATTCGGTGGCAAGACTCACGGCGATTCCATAACGAGGTGTTCTTGGCGTCGCTTATTCTACAGCCAAAGAAGCGTGCGAGGGGATCTCGCCTCTCGACGTGCCTTAAGGGTTGCCTCGGGTTCTATCGTGGCTCGGTCAGCTTTCACGCTCCAACACGGGTTCGCAACTGAACGGCCGTCACTCTCGGATCGTGAGCGCGTCCATCGTGTCCAAGGTGACGGAAGTTCAGTACGGCGAGCCGATGCTCCATCGGTGGCGGACTCGCGTCGGTTGGGCCGAGTCGTCGTCCCCGGTGGCCGGTCCCATCTCAGGCTTTTTCCTGATTTTGAGATGCCGGTCCCGCAATAGTGTCCATAATTAAGGATGTCGGGACTTCCGGCGGCGTTCGGGGTGCGCGAATCGGCAAGGGCAGAGGGGTGGCGGGATGAGGAACGAAATTGAATCAGGCATCACAACACACAGTGATCGTCGAAATGCGTTTCGACAAAACGAACCGACCGCAGATCGAGATCAAGGAGCACGCGGCGATGGTTGGAAGCCTTTCCGACAAAACGAAGCCACTCCCGCTCGAGATCAAAGAGAAAATCGAGAAAACAAACCCAGCCGTAATTTGGGCAAGCTATACCGGCGAGACGTCGAGGCTGACAACACTGACGAAACGAAGCCAGCAGTAATTTGGGTAAAATGCATGGGGCAAGATGCACCAAGACTCAAATTGAGAAAACGAACCCATCGGCAATCTGGGCAAAATAAATCGGATTTCTCGGTTGTGGCGAGTGTGTGGAGACGATCGGAAAAGCATTCCGAGATTCGAGCGGCGAGAACGAACTCAATCGCGGGCTGGTCGTAATCGGGGGAGTGCGTGGTGCCAGATGACACCCATCAGCTCCAGAAACCGCCAAACTTCGGGACCCGTCCAGCCGATCAGTAAAAGAAGGTAAACGAGGCGATTCACGTTCGCCGAATTGAGGTTGCCTGCGTTGACGACTCTACGGGGATGGGCTATGGTGCGGGCGCCGGTGGGCAGGGCCGGTAGGGGGATGTTGCCGAGCGGGGCAGGGAGGCCCACGATGGCGATGATCACGGATTGGGCAATGGCCTCTGAGACTGAGGCCGAGGGGTTGGCGTTCGCGCGCGAAGTGCTGCGGATCGAGGCCGAGGCGATCGAGCGCGTCCGCGAGCGGCTCGGTGAATCGATCGCTCGAGCTGCGGAATTGATCCATCGCGCGGCGGGGAATGTGATCGTTACCGGGATGGGTAAGACCGGTGTCGTGGGTCAGAAGCTCGCCGGGACCCTATCCTCGACTGGCACTCGGGCCTTTACCCTGCATCCCGCCGAGGCCGTGCACGGCGACCTCGGCCGGATCCGCGCCGATGATGTGGTGATCGCGCTGTCACAAAGTGGCGAGACGGAGGAAGTCCTGCGCCTCGTGTCGCCATTACGCCGTCTCGGGGCCTGCCTGATCGCTATTACTGAGCGGGCCGGTAGCTCCCTCGGCCGGTCGGCCGACTTGTGCATCGCGCTGGGGTCGGTCGAGGAGGCCTGCCCGCTGGGACTGGCTCCCACGGCCAGTACCACGGTCCTCATGGCTGTTGGCGATGCCCTGGCGCTGCTGGTGAGCCGGCTCCGCGACTTCACGGCCGAGGACTTCGCCCTGAACCACCCGGCGGGGAGCCTGGGGCGGAAGCTCACGCGCGTCGAGGAAGTGATGCGAACCGATCGACAGCTCCGCAAGGCTCATGTCGACGAGACGGTTCGATCCGTGTTCGTCCGTCTGGCCGGTCCCCGCCGACGTTCCGGCGCGGTCCTGATCGTGGATTCGCACGCGGTGCTCCTGGGCATCTTCACCGACAGTGACCTGGCCCGACTCTTCGAGAAACGCCGCGAGGCCGATCTCGATGGCCCCATCGGCGCCGTCATGACTCCGGACCCGTATTGCATCCGCGTCGGCGCCACGCTGGCCGAGGCGGTCGAGGTGATGAAATCACACAGGATCAGCGAGCTGCCCGTGGTCGATCGCGGCAGCCGTCTGGTCGGGCTGATCGACGTGACCGACCTGATCGGTCTGTTGCCCGCGGATTTCGAGGAGTGAGCGGCCGATGAGTGCGAATGTGCTCGACCAGGTCCAGCTCGCCGAGCGTTGTCAATCGATCGAGCTGCTGATCGTGGACGTCGATGGCGTCCTGACCGACGGCGTCATCGCGGTCAACGATCGGGGTCGCGAGATCAAGCACTTCCACGTGCGCGACGGACTGGCGTTCGCCATCTGGCATCGAGCGGGCAAGCGGTCGGCGATCCTCTCGGGACGACGCACGGCGGCCGTCGAACATCGGGCGGCCGAGCTGAAGATCACGCACGTGATCCAGGGGGTCGACGAGAAGACTGGCCCGTTCCGTTCCCTGGTCGATGAACTCGAACTGGCACTCCGGCAGGTCTGTTACATCGGCGACGACCTGCCCGACCTGCCGGTCCTCCAGGCCGTCGGGCTGGCCGCCTGCCCCGCCGACGCAGCCGTCGAGGTCCGTGACGCTGTCCATCTCGTCACCCACGCGCCGGGAGGCCGCGGCGCTGTTCGAGAAGTCGTCGAGGTCATCCTGAAGACTCAGGGGAGATGGGTCTAAGAGTGACGGTCTCAGGAGGTCTTGTCGCGTGTTCTGCGAGCACCGATCCATCGTGGTTTGCCGAATTCGGTGCTCGCGGAGCACCCCACGAGGCGGCCATAGAGGCTTTCGAGAAGACGAACGGCTGGCCCTCTAGACGGCGATAATCCAGGACAAAGGACCACGCTCGAATGTTCAAGAACCTCCTCAAAGCTGGGATGACGTTCACCCTGCTCCTGGGGGGATACTTCGCCTACGGCCGTGCCTTCGAGCTCGTAGTCCAGCGCTCGCGCACTTACCAAACCGCGGACACCTCGTTCCCGGACCGCCCGTCGCGGTCGAAGGAGCATGCCACCGCGCTGGCCAAGGAATCCTTCGGCCCTCACCATTGGAGCGTCACCACCGACCAGCTCTTCCGCTATTACAATGCGGAGCGCGGCTTCTGGATGTTCGCCATCGAGGTCGAGGAAATCCAGGAAGAGAACGGCATTCGGTACGACGGCAAGCGGCTGAAGATGAAGCCGTTTGCTATGATCTGGAATTCGAGCGACGGCAAAAGCCACCAGATGCTCACCGCCAACAGGGCCACGCTGGACATGAACCAGCCCGTCGGCCTGAGTAACCGGCAGAACAACGAATCGGTCAAGGTCGAGCACGCCTTGATCGAAGGGGACGTTCGGATCCGCGACGAGCGCGGGACGCCCAGGAACCTCGCCGACGACATGAACGTCACCATGAACTGGGTCCGCTATGACGAGGCGACCCAGAAGATCACGACCGAGTCTCACGTCGTCTTTCAGGATCCCGACCAGACGACCATCGGCGACGGCATGCTGATCCAACTGAGAAAGAAGGATCCGAATTCTCCGTCTGGCCAATCGTCGTCCGGCTTCGAGGGAGCCGAGTTCGCGATCCTCTATAAGAACGTATGGGTCCACATGCGGGACATGGGCGACTCGGGAGTGATGCCGGTTGCGACGCCGAAACGAAAGGCTCCGGCAAAAGTCGTCGAGGTCAAGGTCCAGGTTGCCGACCGCGCACCGACCGCAACGACTGAACCGCAACCCGCGCCGAAGACTCCGTCCCCCATGGACATCATGTCGGAAGGACCGATGCGCGTCGACTTCGCCCAGAGCGCGACCCCTGTCGAAGTAGGACCGCCCGAGCCGCCGGCTCCTACACTGGTCCGATTCGAGCGGAACGTCGTCAACCTCTTCGGCCATCCCGGCCTCTTGCCGGATCAGCTCAACTGCGATGACTTGCGGCTGACCCTCGTCCCGGCCACGAAACCGCCACAGCCGAAACCCACAAAGACGGACCCGGCCGAGCCGCGAGTCCCGGACGATCAGCTTGCGGCGGTCCCTGGTGAACCTCCCGCGAGGGCACCTGCCATTTCCGCAGCCGAAGGCGCGCCGCGACCAGCGGTCCAGAGAGGTGCCGCTCCTACCGGCTCTCCGACTCAGACCGAGGTCGTGGCCCAATCCGGGGCGGCGGGAGCTGTCACGGGGGACCTGAACCCGATCAAGTCCGTCGATGGGAAAGGTGACGACACGGCCGCAGCCCCTAGTGCCGGGGCCAGTCAGGGCCCGTTCGGCAACCTGACTCTTCAGAGGGCCCACGCGACCGGCCATGCCGTCTGGCTTCAACTCCGGGAGCAGGGGACCAAGGTGCGCTGCAATGAGCTGATCTACGAGCGCCGCTTTCCTGGCGCACCCGACATGACGTACTTTCGCGGCGACGTGACTCGTCCGATGTGGATGGAGAAGATCGACCGTGAACCCGTCGCGCCCGGAGACGACAAGACGCAGATCGCGAATGGAACGAGCTCGGCTTCCAGCGCCGGCCAACTCGCTCAGGCCACCCGGCCCAAGAAGGGGAAGATCACCGGGGTCACGCACGTCCTGACACTCGACGCGACCATCCTCGACCAGGGGAATGGCCCGGATCTGGCCAACATCATCGCGCGAGGACCCGGCCGCCTCGAGTCGCGGCCCGACTTTCAGGAGCCGGTCGAACGGATCGCGGTCTGGCAGGACGAGCTGACGATCGAGAACATCCTCGGGCCGGAATCCCAGCTCCTCCAGAAGAGGATCGTCCTCACAGGCAGCCGGCCCTACTTCAAGGACACCGTCCAGAATACCTCGCTCGACTCAGGAGAGAGTATCTATGTCTGGCTCAAGCCGAAGGCGTCCGTAACGGGGAAAACGACCAACTCGCCGGTTCCGCCCACCGTCAGCGCGGCTCCCTCCGGCGCACTGGCATCGACCCCGATCCCCTCCTCGAACGGAGTCGTCGCCGCCAGCGGACCGTCAACCGCCGGCAGCCTGGGAGGCGGTGGCCTCGATGTCGAACGGATCCTTGCCTACCGCGACGTTCACTCCCTGGCCCCTGATCGGAGGATGGTGGCACGCAAGGACATGGAACTCCACTTCATCGAGGCCGAGCCCACGCCAGTCGTGGCCTCAACAACGTCCGCGCCCACAGAAGGTGCGGCCGAGGCACCGGCGCCGGAAGCGGCCCAGGAGAAAGCACCGGCAGAATCCGCGGTTCAAGTCGCTGTCCAGGAGCAGCCCCAGAAACCTCCCGCCGAACCCTCCATGACCGGCTTGGCCGACCGGATCTGGGCCACGCTCGCCCGCAAACCAGGCTCGGGTCTTGATCCTACCTCGAGCCGGCGTCGGACACGGACCGCCGCCAAACCCACCGCCACAAACGCCAACGACGTGGCCGGGACCGTCAATGCGACAGCCGCGACCTCTGGCGACTCCGAGACCGAGATCCGCGATGCCTGGCTACGAGGAAATGTGGCCTTGCACCAGGATTCGCCACCCGACAAGCCGGAGAACCCCGACGGCACCAAGGCCAAGCCGAAGTCGCAGGACATCACCGGCGAGGCCGTCTATATGGACAACCATAAGGGCAAGGGCAAGATGCTCGCATGGGTCTTCTACCGAGATCCGAGCCAGCCGCCGAGGCCGGGCCCTTTGCCGTGGGCCCGAGTTTCTAATGACGACATGACGATCCGTGGCGAGAGGATCCGGCTGGACCAGGAGCACGACAAGGTTTGGGGCGATGGGCCCGGCATGCTCACCCAGTGGACCGATCGGGCTCTCTTCACGGATAAAGCGGAGGAGTCTACGGGTGATACCGCCTCCGCGCCCCGATCGACATTGCGTAGCGACATGATCATTCGAACATCTTCTAATATCCCACCGGGACCTGACGCGCCAACCGAAACCGTGACCGCGGCGAAAACCAAACCGAAGACCCGCGCCGGCCGGCCGGTCGCCGACAAGCAACTGCTCACCATCTTCTGGACTCAGAAGATGGAGTTCACCGGTCGAACCGTCGACCCCACCCCAGCACACCGGCCCGCGGGGCGGGCGGATTTCTATGGATTCCCGAACGCATTGACCGAGGATGCCCAGATCAAATGTAATGATCGGATGATCGTCTTCACCGACCGGGAAGTCCCGCTCGGTGAGCTCGGGGGTTTGTCCAAAGGCACGACAAAGCCCGAAGTCGACGACGTGGACATTGCGCAGGACGACGGCAATCCCAAGGACCAGGCCAAGGCCGACCTGGCGCTCATTTACTGCTATGGGCAAACCGTGGCGGTCAGCCGGAAGATCGATCCTGACCTTCCAATCTACCTCGAGAAGCAAGAGATCTACGCGGAGCGCGAGCTCCACTACAACCGCCTCACCGGCGACTTCGTGGTGCCCGGACCCGGGAGAGTTTACAAATGGGATCGGTCCGACGATTCCGAGAAGACGAAACCGGGATCGGACCCGGAAAAGGCCAAGGTCCAGGACGGGAATCGCGTCGATGGCCAACCCCGACGTGGCGGTCGAACGAATGTCTCCGGGCGGCACCGTCACGCCGACCGCGGGCCGCACGGTCAATGATCGCCGTACCGACGGTGCCGATGGCCGCACGACCTCAGCCGGCCAGCGCTCGAGCCGCTCCACTGCCTCTCGAACCGCGGCGCGAGCGTCCCAGCCGACTACACCCCCGCTCTCACGGAAGATCCCGCCGCTGGTCCTGACCCAGATCTTCTTCGAGAGAGAGATGCAGGGCAAGTTCTTGACGGGCCAGGAGGACGACCAATCCCAGCGGCGTGAGGCCATCTTCTTCGGCGACATCCAGTTCCGACGTGCCGAAGTGAACAGTGTCGAGGAGGCCTTCGACTTCGACAGGCCGCTGCCGGAAAAAGGCTTCTACATGACGAGCCAGATCCTGCGCCTCATCCAGGAGCCCCCGCCTGCGGGCTCACCAGCGTCCACGCCCCCCCGGACACTCGCCAAGGCCTGGGATGAGGTCATCGTGAACAAGGGCGAATCGGCAGTCCTCCAGTCGGACATGGCTACATATGACTCGGTGACCGACAAGCTCTATGCCTATGGCGAAGGCGACCGGGGGGTCGGCCTGGCGCAGCAGTACGGCGTGGGCCAGCCAACCTCACCGGCCTATGGGAAGGCCGTGGAGTTCAACGTCCAGACCGGTGGTATCAACTTCATCAACAGCGATGTCGTCCAGTTCTTTGATAAGAAAACGGGGTCGCGGCCCGAGCACGTCGGACGTCCCGATCCCAACGCGGCGCCGAAGAGGAAAAAGAATCCAGTCTTCAAGGTCCCCAACCAGAACCTCGAACGTAGGGGCTTCACGGGTCAGTAACCGTCCGCTGCACAGAGTGTTCCGCACTCTTCGCGCGCCGGCGGCCATGGCTGGCTCCTCGTGCTGCTCGGGGATCCGAGCGCTGGACATTGATGGATTCGCCTGCGAGCTCGCGAGGCTCAGGAATGGCGCACACCAGGTGGATTTGCGGAGTCTGATTCGGTGGGTATCCTGTCGATGACGGACATCGAGCGTCATGACAGCAGAGGCAGCTACTCAAGCCGTGGGCCCCTCACCGAAGGGGGAATCGTGGACTCCCAATCGATCACAGAAAAAGAGCCCGGGCGGGGGTCGCCGGGCCGGGGCCTCCCCGCCTGGACGATGACGATCCCGCTGGTGGTCCTCGTGGTGGTTGCCTTTCTGCCGGTACTCGACAACGGCTTCGTAAATCTGGACGATGATGCCAACTTTCTCTACAACCCTTACTTTCGCGGTCTAGGCCGGGCCCAGCTCGCGTGGGCGTGGACCACGTACTGGCTGGGCGTCTTTCAACCCTTGACCTGGATGCTATTCGAGGTCCAGTATGCCGTGTTCGGGCTCAACCCGCGAGGTTATCACCTGACCAGCCTGTTGCTGCACGCCCTGACCGCCCTGGCCCTGTTCTCGCTGACTCGAGCGCTGGTCGGGCGTGCCCGCCCTGACCTGCTGGCCACGACCCCAACCAGGCTGGTGCTGGGCTCCGCTCTGGCCGTCGCGCTCTTCATGGTACACCCGCTACGGGTCGAGGTCGTGGCCTGGGCCTCCTGTCAGCCCTACCTGCCCTGCACGATGTTGGCCGTGCTGGCAACTCGCGCCTACCTGGGTGCTGCGGATGCCTCGCCGCCCCGACGTGCAGCAGGGTTGGCCGGGGCGTGGCTCCTCTTCACCATGTCTCTGCTCTTCCATGCGTCGGCTGTGGCCCTGCCGGCGATCCTCCTGTTGATCGATGTGTACCCGCTTCGGCGGCTGGGAGTCGGTTCAAATGGTTGGTTCGGACGAGCGGCTCGTCGAGTCCTGGCAGAAAAAGTCTCCTTCGTGGCGCTTAGCCTGGTCTTCGCCGCGCTGGCGTTTCGGGCCAAGGAGTCAACCCAATCGCTGGTGGCGCTGGAGCAGCGGGGACTGTTGTCCAGAATCGCCCAGGCTTGCTATGGGACGTGCTTCTATCTCGGGAAGACGATCTGGCCGTCGGGTCTGTGTGCTTACTACCCGGCCCCAGACCACCTCGACTGGCGCGCGCCGACCTACCTGGCGTGTATGGCACTGGTGATCGCGGTGAGTCTGGCGGTCTATCGGCTCCGCCGCGGTCACCTGAGTTGGCTGGCGACCTGGCTTGCGTACCTCGCGATCCTGGCACCAAGCTCAGGGCTTGTCTCGATCGGCAGGTATATCGCCGCCGACCGCTATAGCTACCTGACAACGCTGACGGCCTTGCCCCTGCTGACGGCCACCATTGTCTTCTTGACAGGCCACGGCCGTGGTCGGGTTCTGGTCACGCTGGGGGTCGCCATGTCGAGCCTGGGCTTGGTCGCGGCCCTGGCTGTGTCGTCACGGGCACAGTGCCGGACCTGGCGCGACACTGTGTCCCTCGCGTCCCACGCCCTGAACCACGGCGTGCGCTCTCCGGAGATTTACCTGGGCCTCGGCTGGGGCCTACTCCAGCGCGGGGACCTCGCAGGAGCGGAGGCCAGCTTTCGTGAGGCCCTGAGGCTGGATCCATTCCACGCTCCGGCGATGGTCATGCTGGGAATGGTCAGACTTCGACAGGGTCGGACCGCTAACGCCGCAGCCCTGCTCACCGAGGCGGTCCGGCTCCAACCCGGCGTCCCCGAGACTCACAATAGCCTCGGTACGGCCCTGTTTGCTCAGGGTCGGCTCGACGACGCAATCGCCCAGTTCGCCGAGGCACTTCGCCTGCGGCCCGATTTCGCCGAGGCCCGCGCGAACCTGGCGCGCGCCCGATCATCGGCCGGACGACGCAGCCCCTGACGACGAAGTTCACCCGGAGACATCGCGGACCCCGGAAATCCCTCGTGTCCGGCTGGGCGGCGGCGGAAGCTTGCCCCCTTCCGTCTTTTCCGAGAAGATGAGACTGGCACGTGTCGAGTCCCTGCGGCTGTTCCCCTCGAACCCGCCGACGGCATGAGTAAGCCGGCACATGTCGGGAGCAACGGCAGCATGTCCAAGAATCATCGCCGTCTCAGATTATGGGGCTTTCTCGTCGCGGTCCTTCTGGTCTTCGCGGCAGGGATCGGATGGCATCAGGCCCGATTGAGAACCTGGCGACTGGAGTTGACGCGGGCACGTGAAGCCATGAACGCAGGGCGCTACGGCCTGGCGAGGGAGATCCTCTCTCGACTGACGGAGCGCTGGACCGTCCACGGCGAAGACCTCCTGCTCCTGGGTGAGTGTGAGTTGCTGCGGGGCCGGCGTGAGGAGGCCTTGGCCATCTGGGCCAGGGTGCCCCTCTCATCCCCTTCCTTAGCTCGCGCCGCACGGTATCGAGCTTCGAACCTGATCCACCTCGGGAGGTACTCGCCAGCCGAAGCGACCTTGCTCCAGGCCCTGGCGAATCCCGGGCAGTCCGGTGCCTCCGACCTAGAGCGAGAACTCAATCAGCTCTACCGATATGAAGGGCGGTTTGACGACATGCGTCGCGTGCTGCGCGGCTCGTGGTGGCGATCCGCCGACCCGGCCGGTGTGCTGAAAGAACTCTGGATGCTCGACCATTCGCCGATCCCGATCGAAGCCTGGCAACTGGCGCATCGACAAGGCCGACCAAGACGACGATCGCGTCTGGCTGGGTCAAGCTCAACACGCCATCCTCGTTGGCCGATTTCGCGACGCGGTCGACCGACTCAAGCGCTGCCTGAAGCGTCGCCCGGACGATCCGGCGATCTGGCGTGTCCAACTCGATCTGGCCCTGGCAACCGATGACATTGCCGGTTTCTGGCTCGCCGTCGGGCACTTGCCGCCCGAACCGTTCGATGCCGCAGGCATCCACGCGCTGCGGGCCTGGGTGGCCGCACGTCGGGGCGAATCTGCGATCGAACGACAGGAACTGACCGCCCAGCTTCGGGACGACCCTGCAAACACCCAGGCCCTCGAACGGCTCGCGGTCCTGACGTCTCAGGTCGGCCACGCTCGCGAGGCGGAGCAACTCCGCCGACGCAAGGCGGAGATCGACCGCGTTCAGCACCAATTCAACAGGCTCCTGCTGGATGGGCCCATCGACTCGAGCCGAGCCGAAGTGCTGGCCCGGCTCGCAGTCGGACTCGGCCGCACGTTCGACGCCCGGGGATGGACCATCCTTGCCGAGGCGAAGCTCCCGGTCTCCGATGTGGTGGGAGATCCTGGTTCCCAGCTCGAAAGTCGCTCGCCCCTACCCGCCGTCCTGATCGTGAAGGCACGGGAGTTGTCCTCGCCGTTCCCGATCTTCCTGGCCACTGGTTCTCGCGACCGCCCAGCGCTCAGCGACCTGCTCGCCGATCTCCGCGCCACCGAGACACCACGGCGAGACAGCCTGGCAGAGACCAGGTCGACTCCGACCGCAGGCGATCCGACCAGTGCCCGTCCCGAATTCACGGACGACGCCGCGGCGGTCGGTCTCCGCTTTACCTTCGATAATGGCCAGACTCCGCAGAGACTGTTGCCCGAGACGATGTCGGGAGGCGTGGGGTTGCTCGACTTCGACGGCGACGGCTGGCTCGACGTGTACTGCGTCCAGGGTGGGTCGATCGACTCCCCGCGGAGCACGGATGGCGACCGTCTCTTTCGCAACCGCGGTGACGGCAGCTTCGTGGACGTGACGCAGAGTTCCAGAATCGCCGCGATCGCCTGGGGACGGGGTTACGGAATGGGCGTGACCGTGGCCGATTACGACAACGACGGGCATCCCGACCTGTTCGTGACCCGGTTGCGGACCTACGCGCTCTACCACAACCGCGGCGATGGGACCTTCGAGGACGTCACTACCTGCGCGGGCTTGTCGGGCACACGCGATACTCCCACCTCGGCCGCGTTCGCCGACTGGGACAACGACGGCGATCTCGACCTGTATGTTTGCCACTACATGGTCTGGGACCCGGCGAATCCTCTGACTTGCCACAACAAGAAGGGTGAAGTCTTTCTACTGCGACCCGCGCAAGGCCGAGCCCGCTCCGGATCATGCCTTTCGCAACGACGCCGGTCAGTTTGTGGATGTCACTGAATCGGCCGGGCTTGCCGAAACCAACGGGCGGGGGCTGGGCGTGCTGGCGGCGGACTTCGATGGCGACCATCGCATCGACCTCTACGTGGCCAATGATGGCACGGCCAATTATCTCTTCCGCAACCAGGACAACCTCCACTTCGAGGAAGTCGGTCATCTCGCCGGGGTGGCCGGCAGCGCCGCGGGGGGATACCAGGCAGGCATGGGGGTGGCCTGTGGCGACCTCGACGGCGACGGCCGCCCCGACCTCATGGTCACCAATTTTTACGGTGAAGGGACCACGTTTTACCAGAACCTGGGCCAAGGGTTGTTCGCGGACCGAAGCGCGGCCTCAGGCATCGGGCTCGCAACCCGTTACCTCCTGGGCTTCGGCATCGCCTTCGTGGATACCAACAATGACGGACAACTCGAAGTCGTGATCACCAACGGTCATGTCAACGATCATCGTCCCCTCTATCGATACGCTATGCCCAGCCGGCTCTACGAAGGCCGGCCCGAAGCTCGCTACTTCGACATCTCAGACCAGGCCGGTCCTCCCTGGAAGGTGCCGCGGGTGGGACGCGGCTTGGTCGCGGGCGACCTCGATAACGACGGGCGGTGCGATGTCTTGATCGTCGCTCAGGACGGTCCCCTGGCCTACTTCCACAACCGGACTCGCCAGCCTGGCCACTTCCTGACCCTCCGCCTCGAAGGGACACGATCCAACCGAGATGCGATTGGAGCGCTCATCAAGATAACCGTCGGCGGTCGAACGCAGATCGCGCAGCGCCTCGGCGGCGGCAGTTATCTCTCTGCCAACGACGCTCGCCTTCACTTCGGGCTCGGAGCCAATGACCGCGTCGATGAGGTCGAAGTCCAATGGCCGTCGGGCCGGAACGATCGCTGGCAATCCCTTCTCTCCGGGACGGGGTACGCCTTGCGCGAAGGCGATCCGAAGCCTCAGCCGTTGGCGGGATTCGCTCGGCGCCCCGCTGCGGCGGAGAACGATCGAACACCATGAGCGACTCGAGCCCTGCCCGAAAATGACATCCCGGCCGATCGACCGATCGCGGGAGATTCCCTCCTTGAAAAACGGACCCATGGATGGGTAAGGTTGAGATGTTTTCAGGGTTCGATCGTCGGATCCGTAGCGGACCGGCGGTCAGGTCGGGCAGGCAGACCACCGCCTCGGGGGCGACGACTCGATCGCCTCGGGCCTTGCCTGGAGTGGACCAACCATGGGAAAGCCGATCCGAGTCGTACTTGCCGGTCTGTTTTGTGTCGGCGCGGCCGCCGGCGCGGTCGCCTTGCTGGTAAACCCGGAACTGGTGGCATGGAGGCCCGCTGACCGACCTCGACACGGCGACACAAGGGCGCGACCTCGCGAGCGGGCCTGAAGACCGCCGGGAGCCCCGGCGCCGACCAGCCGCCTGTCGTCTTCGACATCATCCTGGATCGGTTCGAAGACGGCGGCTACGGAACGGCCTTCCGGTTCATGGCCCCGTTCCACGACCGGGGGTCGCTCCAGGAACTGCGCGAAGCGGTCCGCGGTCGCGGCCGTCGGGGGATTGCCGCATTGCGGGCTCAGTACGACCAGCTCGAGCTCGACGCTCCGCCGACCCCGGCGCAGATATCGAAGAAGCTCTCGCTCGAGCAATCGATCGGCATGGTCTACACGTATGAGGGCAAGTTCCTCGAGGCCGCGACCTGGATCGAGAAAGCACTGGAAACCAGCGGGGCGCCGGAAGTTCCGGCCTCGAGCCGAAATCGGCTGAAGGTCGTCCTGGGAATCCTCGCCCTGCGGCGGGGCGAGATCGAGAACTGCCTGGAGTGCGTCGGCCCATCGAGCTGCATCTTCCCGATCGCTCGCGAGGCGGTCCATCGGAACCAGGCGGGCTCGCGAGAGGCGGTGAAGTGGTTCACCGCCTACCTCGAAGAGTCTCCGCGCGACCTCCGCGTCCTCTGGATGCTGAACATCGCCTACATGACGCTCGGCGAACATCCCGAGAAAGTCCCGGCGCGATACCTGCTCCCGACCGATCGGTTCCGCTCCAAGTCCGACGTGCCCCGTTTCGAGAACCTGGCCTTACGGGTCGGGCTCGGATCGCGGGGCCCGAACCTGGCAGGCGGCAGCATCTTCGACGACCTCACCGGCGACGGCCTGCCCGACCTCTTCACGACCTCGCTCGACGCGGATCTGGGGGCGTCGCTGTTCGTCAATCGGGGCGACGGCACATTCGAAGACAGGTCCGTCTCGGCCGGTCTCGGCGACCAGATCTATGCCTTGAACGTCGCGCGCGCCGATTTCGACAACGACGGCGACCTCGACCTCCTGCTGTTGCGCGGGGGATGGGAGAAGCCGCTACGGCTGTCGCTCTTGAGGAATCAGGGGAATGGGAGCTTTGACGACCTGACCGTGACCAGCGGACTGGCTGTACCGATCGCGACCGAGTCGGCCGCCTGGGGCGACTACGACAACGATGGTTGGGTCAACCTGTTCGTCTGCGGCGAATACCTCCCGCCTGGCGGCACCCCCTCGTCAGCCTCGCGCGACCCCCGCAATCGGTGCCGGCTCTATCACAACCGCGGCGACGGCACATTCGTTGAACATGGCGGAAGCGGCGGGCGTAACCAATGAGCGCTGCGCCAAAGGGTCGGGCTGGGGCGATTACGACGCCGACGGCCGGCTCGACCTGTTCGTCTCGAACATGGGCCAGCCGTGCCGCCTCTACCATAATGAGGGCGCCGGAAAGTTCCGAGACGTCGCTCCCGAGCTGGGTGTCACGGGCAGTGAGTTCAGCTTCGCCTGCTGGTTCTGGGACTTCGACAACGACGGTCTCCTCGACCTGTTCGTCAACGATTACCGGCCGTGGGTCGCTGAGGTCGTGGCCAGCGCCCTGGGTGTGAAGCACCAGGGGGCGAGCCGCCCTCGGCTCTACCGCAACCTTGGCACTGACGGCTTCCGCGATGTGTCCAGTGAGATCGGGCTCGATCGGGCCATGGCACCGATGGGCGCGAACTTCGGGGACGTCAACAACGACGGCTTCCTCGACATCTACGTGGGGACCGGCGACATGTCCTACGAAGGCTTGGTCCCCAACATGATGTTCAGGAACGTCGAAGGCTTGAGTTTTGAGGACATCACCACGTCCTCCGGCACCGGCCATCTTCAGAAGGGGCACGGCGTCTCCTTCGCCGACTGGGACTGCGACGGTGACCTCGATCTCTTCGTCGAGCTGGGCGGCGGGACGCCAGGAGATCAGGCGTACAACGCCCTGTTTCGAAACCCGGGCCAGGGTCACCACTGGGTGAAGGTCAAGCTGGTCGGCACCAAGACCAACCGGGCCGCCCTCGGGGCCAAGATCCGGGTCGAGCTGAAATCGCGCGACGGCCAGATCCGCTCGATCCATCGTACGGTTGGCAATAACTCCAGTTTCGGCGGTAACAGCCTCGTCGAGACGATCGGCCTCCGTGATGCGACCCGCCTCGATGCGCTCACGGTCTCCTGGCCGACCAGCAAGTCGACCCAGACCTTCCGCGACCTTGGCGCCGACCAGGTGATCGAAATCACGGAGGGTTCCGACGCCCTGAAAGTCCTTCACCAGACGCCACTAACGCCGCCGCCCCTTTGAAATGCTCGATCACCTTGTTTCCGAGCCAGGATGGGGTCGAAGCGAATCCGGATTCCATCTCGGCGCAACTCCACGATCTCAGGCGGCCCTGTCCCGGACTAAATGGGCATCGGCCGGGAGCAGTGCCCATCCAGGTTGATCGTGAGCTCCTCGTAGCCGTAGCCGTCGTGAGGCCACCGGAACACGACCCAGCCTTCGCCGTGGTCGGTGTCGGCCAGGACGCCAACAGAAGTGGCCGTGTACCGCGACATGGAGAAGCCTTCTTGGGCTCGACGAGGTCGAGGAGATCTCAGTCTGTCAGCGGGAGAAATGGGGGCATAGGGGGAGAAATGGGGGCGTAGCGAATATCGACAATTGTACGACACCGGCTTCTAAGGTGGAACCCATCTCCAGTTCTCTCGCACTTTCGATGATCCAGGGCCGTTCACCGTCGTAGCGGCTCTCCTTTTCCAGGGGATTCTCGGTCGTTCCGGGCCGGAGAAGGGCCGTCTTCATCGAGATTGTGGGAGAACCCCTTTTAGACGATCATGTCCACCCGGAGTCGATGGACTGCCCCACCGGTTGTGGACCTCAGGAGAAATCGCGGATGAGGATGAGTTTGGAGTAAGCGACCCGGAATCCCCATCGTTCGGCGTTTCGATGCGAGGTGCTACCCGGCGCGGCGCCCATCGTCGCCAGTTCGCAACCGACCTCGGCGGCGTGTGCCAGACGGGCGTACGCCAGCCCCGTCTGGATGCCGCGGTTGCGGTAGGCCGGCAGGGTACTGGCACCCGCGAGCATGGCCAGGCCTTCGCGGATCAACAGCGAGGCAGCCCCGGCCGGCTGGCCGTCGACGCGAGCCAGTAGGCCCATCATCCCCTCGACACAGCTTGACATCGCGGTGATTTCCAGAATGTCCGGACCCGGCTCCTCGGGGGCGACAAACCCCCGGGCGAGCGTCTGCCCAAAGACTTCGGTCTCGTCCGGACCGGCCCAAGCCACCGGAATATCCCCCGGCCGTGGAAGGATCTCGAAGCGATCCAATGGCCGATAGAGGACGTCCTCGAAGCCTGTGGGCCGGTAACCTCGGGCGCTGAGGCCGTCGAGGAGCGAGGGGTCGGCCAGCGGGCAGAGCATGACCTTTGCCGGCACACCGCGGCCGGAGAAAACCCGTTCCATCGCCTCCAATTCCTCGGCCGAGACCGGACCGGCCATTCCCATGCCTTTCGCTTCGGTCAGGGGTGAGCCGGCGCCGAAGAAGAATGCGTATCCCCCCGCAACCGGAACCGCCGCCGTGTCCGCCTCCGGCCGCATCTGCATTCGAGCCCGAGCGCACTCCGCCCCGCACCAGGCTTCGACACCTTCCAGCCGTTTCGCCAGATCCAGGTCAACAAAGATCATTGGGACCCCGAGGTTTGGAAACGAGCAGATTGTGGCCGTGATGGGACCTGCGTGGGACACGGTACTCGGGCCAAAGGTTCGCGTGCAAGACCGGTCCGGGTCGAATGCTGGGGCCCTGAGGGACAGGACCGACGGCGTTGTCGGGAGTCGGTCAATCGGCAATGCCAGTTGTTGAAACCTGGCTGCGGTTCAGATCGGTGAATGATGACGGACGTTTTCCCATACGCTGTTCTCCTCAGCCGTATGTCGAATGACAAAGAATGGTGAGCGCCGTGGTGAAGTGATTGCTGGAAGACGGGTTGTAGGTGTGGTTCAATGAATGGGCGATCAAGCCCGGCGACAAATCCCGGGAAAGATCGAGGAAGGGCTGGAGCACTCGAGCGTGCTGGTGCTCTGCATGTCGGTCCATGCGTTTGGCTCGGACTGGGTGCAGTTGCAGGCCGACACGTTCCGGTTTCGCGACCTGCTGAACCGGGAGCGCCGCTGGATTCTGTGAGGCTCGACCATGCGAGTACCTGCGAGCAAGACCACCGAGTCAACCCGTCGGAACTCGTCCATGGTACCCGCTCTCTTCATTTCCCATAGCTCGCAGGATGATGCGTTCGTTCGCGAGCTTCAACGGGCGCTCGGCGACCAGGGCGTGAGCGTATGGATCGATTCGCGGAACTTGCTGCCAGGCGGGCGGCTGGCGCCCGATATCACAAAGGCGATTGACGAGGCGTCGGCCTTTGCCGTCGTGGTCAGTCCGTCTGCGTTGCAGTCGAAATGGGTCGACAAGGAGGTCCGCTACGCCATCAAGGTGCAGAAGCAGCGTGGCCGGGAGAAGTTTCCCGTCATCCCGCTGTCACTCGATGGCACCAGGCTCGGCGCTCTCGAAAAGGTCTTTGGCACGGAGCCGACTTACATACCGGTGAGCAGCTGCCGCTGGCGGCGCCGAGGCGGCCGTGCATCCGATTCTCGTCGCGCTGGGGCGGCGGAAATCGGGCGACGTTGCGCCGAGCCCGCAGCCCGCGGCCAATCCGCTCGAGGAGCTCGTTCTCGAACTCACCGACTTGAGGTTTGAAGAAAAGGATGGCGTGAGGCGTGCCTCGGCTCACGCCCGGCTCGTTTACGAACCGGCGACGCCGGGTCAGCCGCACGTCCGCAGCGACCGGCGCTGGCGACTCGCGGCCCCCATCGGGCCGATCGAGGCGGAGGAGCTGCGCTGGTATCTGGAAAAGTTCGCGATCTGGCCGAGCGATTACTTCCGGGACCGCGCGCGCAAGGTCGAGGCGAACCTCGTGAAGTGGGGACAGCTTCTGCACGCCGCCGCCCTGCCCGCCGAGCACACCGGGAACGTCTTGAAGGCGTGGGACCGGATCGATGGACACGTCGGCCGCCGATTCTCCGTCCATGGTCGATGCGGCACCCGAGGCCGGTGCGTCCGCAACGGAGATCGAAGCGGCGCGCGAGGCCGCCACGGTCTTGCTCGGCCTCCCGTGGGAATTGCTTCACGATGGGAAGGGTTTCCTGTTTCAAGGAGCCAGGCCCACGCGCAGTCCGGCGGCGCCTGCCGAACACCCGCGACGATCTCAAGGTGCCCGTGGTCGCCACGCCCATCCGCATCCTGCTCGTCACCGCGCGCCCGGAGGACGAAGCCTGCGGTTTCATCGATCATCGCGTCAGTGCGCTGCCCCTTGTCGAAGCGATGGAGGCGCTCGGCGGCCTCGTGAACATCCATGTGCTGAGTCCGCCGACGCTGCCGGCGCTGCGCGAGGAACTCGACCGGGCGAGCCGCGAGGCCAGGCCCTATCACGTCGTCCACTTCGATGGCCACGGCGTCTTCGACCGCCGTGCCGGGCTCGGCGGCCTTTGCTTCGAGGATCCGCAGGACACCGGCAAGCTCGACAAGCGCCGCCACCTCACCGTGTTCACCGACGAGCTCGGCCCGCTGCTCCACGAGCACCGCATCCCGCTCGTCTTCCTCGAAGCCTGCCAGACGGCTACGGCCGAGAAGGCGTCGGAATCCGTCGCCTCGGAGTTGCTGAAGGTCGGCGTGGCCTCCGTGGTGGCCATGAGCCATAGCGTCCTCGTCGAGACGGCGCGCCGCTTCGTCCAGGCCTTCTACGCCGCGCTCGCCCGCGGTGCGCGCGTGGGCGATGCCATGCTCGAAGGCCAGCGCAAGCTCAACGACGACAAATCCCGGGGCCGCGTTTTCGGCGCGGGGGAACTGAAGCTCCACGATTGGTTCGTGCCCGTGCTCTTCCAGGAAAAGGACGACCCGCAACTCTTCCGGGCCACCCCTGCACCGCAGACGCAGGCGGACTTGAGGACCGCGCTCCAGAACCGTCTGGGCGCGTTGCCCCCGCCAGCCGGCGACGACCTTCATCGGCCGCAGCCGCGAACTCCTCGCGCTCCAGCGGCTGCTGCGTCACGAGCGCTACGCCGTCGTGCGCGGTCAGGGCGGCGAGGGCAAGACCACGCTCGCCGCCGAGTTCGCCCGCTGGATGGTCCGCTCGCACCAGACCCGTCGCGCGGCCTTTGTCTCCGTCGAGACCCACAGCAACGCCGCCGCCGTGCTCGATGCCATCGGTGGGCAGCTCGTGGCGGGTTACTCCGTCGCCACGTTCGACGATCTGGAAAAGGCCATTCACCCGATCGAGCAGGTCCTCACCGAGCAATCCACGCTGCTCGTGGTGGACAACATGGAGAGCATCCTCCTGCCGCCTTTCCTCGAGACGCCCGAGGCGCTGTCTGCGGAGGCAGGCCAGGAGCTGAAGGCCATCCTCGCCGTGTGCGAGCGCCTGCTGAAGGTGGGCGACACGCGCATCGTCTTCACCAGCCGTGAAGCACTGCCCGCGCCGTTCGACGCGGACCGCCATCGTCGCGAACTGCACCGGCTCGATCGCGAGGACGCCGTGAAGCTCGTCGAGCGCGCGCTGAACGCGGACGGCGCCGGTGCGGGCGCGACGCTCGATGCCGCGCGCGAGTCGATCGAGGCGCTCGTCGATGCCGTACACGGCCACGCCCGCACGCTCGCCCTGCTGGCCCCGTCGCTGCGGAACCAGGGCGTCGATGCCACCCGCGCAGGCGATCGTGGAACTGATGGCCGCGATGGAGAAGCAGTTCCCCGGCAGCCGGGAGCACTCCCTCTTCGCCAGCGTGGAGCTTTCCCTCCGCCGCATGTCGTCCGCGAACCGGGACAAGGCGCCGCGTACTCGGCGTGTTCCACGGCGGAGTGGATCTGGACATGCTCCGCACGATGATGCAGTGGGAAAACGAGGACGTGGACTCGCTGGCCGGCGAGTTGATCGAGACGGGCCTGGCGACGCCCAATCGGTACAACCATCTCACGCTCAATCCCGCGCTCTGCCCCTACCTGCGCGGGCCGATGGACGCCGCGGAACGCGAGACCCTGACCGCCCGCTGGGGCGAGGCGATGCACGCGTATGTTGGGTTCCTCGTGCAGCAGAGCAACCAGAACGCCGAAGTCGCGGCGACGCTCACGGTGCTGGAGCTGCCGAACCTCTTTGCGCGGCTCGAGCAAGTCCAGCGCGCGGGGGATGCGGAGGCGACGATCGATCTGGCCACTTCGCTTTTCCGCTTGCTTCAGAACGCCGGCAAGCCGCGCCTGCTCGAACGCGTGGGACAGGTGCGCGATGCCGCAGCGGCGGCGCTGGGCGAGACGTGGAATCACGCGCGGTTTGAGGCGCAGCGGACCCGGATCGAGCAGCAGCTTGCCGGTCGGCGCTTGCGCGAGGCGTTCGACGGCGCGCGGCAGTTGCTCCAGCGCGCCCGGGCGGCAGGTGAGCAGGCATATCCCGGTGCCGATTACGATCTGGCGATGGCTTGCTTCCTGCTGGCCCGGGTTTCGCAGATGGCCGGCGCACCGGAACAGTCCTTGCCGCTACTGGACGAGGCGCTTGAACGTTTTGAAGCCGTCGAGCGGGACCGGCCCGGTCGGGGCGCGGAGAGGATGGCATCCGCCTGCTTGACGGAACGAGGCGACTGTCTTCTCGACTTGGGCCGGCTCGACGAGGCCGCCAGCCGCTTACGAAGAGAGCATCCGCCGCGCGGAGAAACTCAAGGACGACCGGGGGGTCGCCGTCGGAAAAGGGCAGCTTGGGACCGTCCGCATGGACCAGCGCCGCTACCCAGAGGCGCTCAAGGCTTATGAAGAAGCGCGCGATCGGTTCACGCGGCTGGACGAACCGGGCACCGTCGCCGTGGCCTGGCATCAGATCGGCATGGTGCATCAGGAGGCGGGACAGCCGGAAGCGGCGGAGGATGCCTACCGGAAATCGCTCGCGATCAAGGTGCGGCTCGGAGATTCTGCCGGACAGGCGGGCACGCTGAATCAACTCGGGATCTTGTATGACGATATCCTCAACCGCCTGGAGGAAGCCGCCGCCTTCTTCCGGCAAGCCGTGGACAAGTCCGTCAACCCGGCGGGAGAAGGCAGCAGAAGGAACAACCTCGCAGATACGCTGCGCAAGCTCCATCGCTTCGACGAAGCGCGGCAGGAAATCCGGCGGGCGATCGAATGCAAGGCGCAGTTCGGCCATGCGTCCGAGCCGTGGAAGAGTTGGAGCATCCTCGCCGAAATCGAGACGGCCGCTGGAAATCCCACTGCCGCCGCAGAAGCGAAGCACAAGGCCATCGCCTGCTACCTCGCCTACCGCCGCGACGGCGGCGAGAATCACTACCCCGATGGCCGCATCGGCCTCGCCGTGACCCAGCACCTCCTCGCCGGCGACCCGGCTGCCGCCGCGTCGCTTCTCGCGGAACTGGCCGCCGATCCCGACTTGCCGAGTGACTTCCGCACTTTCATCCAGGCCCTCCAGGCCATCGTCGCCGGCGGCCGCGACCGCACCCTCGCCGACGCCCCGGATTTGGACTACACGATGGCCGCCGAAATCCTCTTTCTGCTCGAAACGCTGGAAAGGCCCCGGTAGCGCAGGCGCCGATTTCCAGACGAACACCGGAATCGAGAGCCACATGTTCCACCCGGATCGGAAAAGCCATCCCGACGATCAACAGGAGTGTCCCCATGAAACGGTTGGCGATCGTCCTTCTGCTCCTGGCGACCAGCACTCGGTCCCCTCTGGCCGCGGCGACGAAGCCCAACATCGTGTTCATCCTGGCGGATGACCTCGGGTATGGCGATCTGGGCTGCTATGGGCAGACGAAGATCAAGACGCCGAATCTCGACCGCCTCGCCGCCGAGGGAATGCGGTTCACGAACTTCTATAGCGGATGCTCGGTTTGCGCGCCGAGTCGCTGCACTTTGATGACCGGACAAGCATCTCGGCCACGCCACGGTGCGCGATAACCTCCAGCGCGGGCCCGGCCTCGAGGGTCAGCATCCCATGGAGGCCGGAACGGTCACGGTCGCGCAGCTCTTGAAGAGGGCGGGCTATGCGACGGCCATCATCGGCAAGTGGGGTCTTGGGATGCCGGAGGATCACAGCAGCCCGTTGGATTTCGGCTTCGATCACCACTATGGATATCTCTGCCAGGGGATGGCACACACGTATTACCCGCCGTACCTTTGGCGCAACAACAAGCCGGAGCCGCTCGCTGGGAATCCGCCCTATTTTTACGGCAAACCGGGCGCGATCGCGCCGCGGGGGAAGATCTATTCTCACGATCGCATGACCGAGGACGCGCTTCGCTGGGTGCGCGCACATCAGGACGGGCCGTTCTTCCTCTATCTGGCCTTCACGATCCCGCACCTCTCGCTCCAGGTGCCCGACGACTCCCTCGCCGCCTACCGTGGCCGATGGCCCGAGACGCCGATGACCACTTCGAAACATTACGCCAACCACGACACGCCGCGCACCGCCTACGCCGCGATGATCGCGCGGATGGATCGCGACGTCGGCCGGCTGCTGGCGCTGCTGAAGGAACTGGGTCTGGACGACGACACCCTCGTCTGTTTCGCCAGCGACAACGGCGCCGTCTTTGCCTTTGCCGGCACCGATCCCGAATTCTTCCACAGCAACGGCAATCTCCGCGGCTACAAACAGGACCTTTACGAAGGTGGCATCCGCACGCCGTTCATCGCGCGCTGGCCGGGGAGGATCCAAGCCGGCGTCACCAGCGAATTCGTCGGCGCGTTCTGGGATGTGATGCCGACCCTGTGCGAAATCGCCGGCACCCGGGCGCCCGACGACATCGATGGTCTCAGCATCGCCCCCACACTCCTCGGCCGGTCCGGACAAAAACCGCACGATTTCTTGTACTGGGAATACCACAGTGAGGGCCGCGCCCAGGCCGTGCGGTTCGGGAACTGGAAGGCGATTCGCAACAACGTCGCGAAAGCACCCAACGCGACTCCCGAGCTGTACGACCTGGACACGGATCCGGGTGAGAAGACCAACCTCGCCGGTCAGCGACCGGAACTCGCCGCGAAGGCGGCCGCCTACATGAAAGCCGCCCACAGCCCGAGCTGGGAACCGAAGTGGAATTTTGAGACTTCTCGCTGAACACCACCAGACCACGGAGACCAATTGCCGTGACCATCGCACGTGAGCGCGTGGTTCGGACGGCGCGCAGCCCACCAACCTCGGGCGTCAGTCCGATCCCAGGGGCTGGACGAATCGCACTGACGTGCGAGGCTGGAAGTTCCCCGTCTGAACCGCGGTCTCGCGACCGTGGTCACGTGGAGGTGATCACCGAGGAGTGTCGAAGTTTGAGTCTGGAATCGCAGCCGATCGATGAGGTTGGCCCCCGACGGACGACGAGAGTCTTCCGCCCCGAACTCGATCGATCACCATCCGACCTCGGCCTACCCGCGCGAACAAGGCTTTCACGGGCTGACCTTTGCCGTCCTGCGTGGCGTAGAAGGGGCGTTTCTCGATATCGAAGGCCGTCCGCGGCGCGATGCCCATCGCGGTGAAGATCGTCGCATGCAGATCGGGGATCGAGACGGGGTCTTTGATCGTCAGCAACGGCCGCTCAGGGGCCGTCTCGCCGTAGAGAAGACCCCGCTTGAATCCGCCGCCGAAGATCAGTACGGAGCCCGATCCCGTGAAATGCCGGTGCAGTCCGTAGTGCTTCGGCTCCTTCATCACATCGGTCTTGGCCCGTGACTGGTCAACCGCCGTACTCCCCGGCACGCCCTCGATCATCATGTCGCGGCTGAACTCACTGGCCACGACTACGAGCGTGCGGCCGAGTAGCCCGCGCGACTCCAGGTCGAGGACGAGCTGCGCGATCGGACGGTCGATTTGCTTTTTCATCTCCGTATAGGTCGAGTGGCCGTTCTCGTGGGTATCCCAGCTCAGGAAGGGGACGTATTCCGTCGTCACTTCGATGAACCGCGCCCCGGCTTCGGCCAGCCGCCGGGCCAGCAGGCAGCCCTGGCCGAACCGGCCGGTATTGTATCGGTCGAAGCTCTCCTTGGGCTCCTTGGAGAGGTCGAACGCGTCGCGTTCCGGAGAGTTGAGTAGCCGGTAGGCATTGTCCATCGCGCGGACCACGGACTCCTGATGGTAGTCGCTGGCAAGGTCAGCCAACGGGGTTTCCTTGATCAAACGGCGGTAGGTCTTCTCGCGGCGGGCGAACCGCTCGCGAGTCACCCCCTTGGGCGGTCGCACGGCGGCCATGGCATCGAGGGGATACGGGATATTGAACGGGCCGTACTCGCTGCCGAAGAATCCGGCGGTCGTGAATGCCTTGAGCTCCTCGACCTCGGCGTGTCCCTCCAACCGCTGGCCAATGTTGATGAATGGTGGGATCGCAGGGTTCCGCGGCCCCCGGACCTTGGCCACCCACGAGCCTAGATGGGGAGCGGCAACGGTCTGCGGCGGAACGTACCCAGTGTGCCAGTGGTACTGATGCCGCGAGTGGAGGATGTTCCCCAGGTCGGCGACAACGTGCGAACGGATCAAGGTCCCCCGATCCAGCACTTTCGCGACATGCTCCAGGCCCTGAGAAATCTTCACACCATCGACCGACGTGTCGATGGCTGGGAAGGTACAGAGGATCTTCTCGGAGGGAACGCCGATCTCGAAGGGCGTATATCGCTTGGGGTCAAACGTCTCGGGCGCGGCCATGCCACCAGCCAGCCAGAGCAGAATGAGCGTGTCCGCGGTGGGCTCGGGCTGTTTGAGCGGCTCGGCGCCCCGGACCGGCCGCGGTTCGCCCAACGTCAGCGCGGCCAGTGCTGCCGCGTTCATGCCGCGGAGAAAGTCGCGGCGGGTCCAGGCCTCTCCGGCCAAGGGATCGCGTGTCATCACCTCACTTCGCCTCCTCACCGGATCAGTTGGAATTCGGGGAGCATGAACACGACCCAGAGCAGATCGGCCAGTCCCTCCGGCGTTGGGGGCGAGCCGACGAGCTCGCGGGCCGCCGCCAGTTCGTCGGCCTTGGGACGACGCCCTAGCGCTTTCAGGTAGATGGTTGTGGCCAGCCCATCGGCCTTGGCCCGTGGCTTCGTTCCGAGGAGTCCGGCGGCGCCGCGGGCGAGGATGCCATTGAAAACTTCCCCGTTCGACAGGTCGAGGGCCTCGAGCGTCGTCAGGATGTCACTGCGCGTGGTGACCACCTGCTCACGGTTCGGGCGGCCAAGTGACCGCATCAATTCATCCGACTTGACCAGCGCCGCTCGGACGAATCGGTGCTCACGCGCGGTCGCCTCGCAGGGCGGGTGAACCTGTCGCGTCGAGTTTGGCGGGAGCCGTACCCGTGACCAACCACACCCCGTCCAGGAACTGCTCGGCGGTCATCCGCTTCACTGTGGGGCCCCGGAAGACGTAATCCTCGGGAGCGTCTCCTTCGGAGGCAACCGCCGGGCTCGACTGATAGGTCTTCGAGCCAACGATGTGCTCGATCAGTGCCTTGAGGTCGTAGCGGTGATCGACAAGGTAGACCGACAGATACTCGAGCAGATCCTCGCTCCAGGGCTCGTTGGCCATCACATCGACCGGATGGACGATCCCCCGCCCCATGAGCCGCTGCCAGATGCGGTTGACGATCGTCCTGGGAAATCGGCCATTGTCCGGATGCGTCACCAGTTCGGCGAGCCGTTTCAACCGCTGGGTGTGAGACTGAGAGGGGTCGATAGTGCCCAGCTCGGGCCAGAGGAACTTCGGCGCAGCCGTCTTTCCGGTCAGTTTGTCGCAACGGGCGATCTCCAACGGCTGCCTCGGCGATCACCGCGGCCAGTCCGTAAGCGTCGACGAGCTTCCAGCGATCGATGAAGCTGTCGTGGCACGAGGCGCATTTCAGATTGGCACCGAAGAAGACCTGCGAGACGTTCTGGGAGAACTGGATCTCGCGGACCTGACTGGCGTTGACGCGCCCTCGCCACTTGATGCCCTTGATGAACCCTTCCGATTCCGACGCTGGACTGATCAACTCCCTCACGAACCGGTCGTAAGGCTTGTTCTCGATCACTGACTGGTAGAGCCAGCCAGTGATCTGCTTCCGGCCGCCGTCGATGTAACCGGTCCCCACATATTCGTTGCGGAGCAAGTCGTTCCAGAAGGTGAGCCAGTGGTCGGCGTAGGCGCGGCGGTCGTCGAGAACCCGGTGGATCAGCCGTGCACGCTTGTCGGGAGCCGCGTCGAGGACGAACGGCTCGAGCTCCTCCGGTGGGGGAAGCAGGCCGATCACGTCGAGAAAGACCCGTCGTACGAACCCCGCATCGTCCAGTGGTGCGGGCCGGTTGAGCTTGCTCGCGAGGAAGTAGGCGTCGACGATCCGGTCCACGGGGTGGTTGCGGCCGTTTCGACTTGGCGGGAGTTCGGGGCGACGAAGTTTCAACGGGGCGGCATAGTCGGTCCGCTTGAACGTGAATCCGTTCTCCCAGGAAGCGCCCTGGTCGATCCATGACTTGAGCTTGGCGATCTCGTCCGTGGTGAGCCGCTTCCCTTTCTGGGGCATGCGGAATTCCGGGTCATTGGACATGACCCGCTCGATCAGGTCGCTTTCCCCACTCTTGCCGGGGATGACGGCCTCCGACTTAAGCATCGCCTCACGAGTGTCGAGCGAGAACGACCCCTTGTATTTGCCATCGGTGTGGCACGCTGCGCAATGGGCCTTGATCAGCGGAACGATATCGTGTGCGAAGTCGATCGGCTTTCGTACCTGCGGTTCGTCCCCCGCAGCCATGGCCGCGAGTGTGAGCAGGCCCATCACCACGCCAGCGAGGCCGCTGGCCGCTCGCCGATTCGTACGGGATCGACAGCCGCTCCTCTTCCTCTGGTTCGCCATCACGACACTCCGCGCTTGGTGCGACTCGAGGACTCGCATGCCCGCCCGGGAGTCGCTCGCGCGGGCGGCGGATCACCCCGTGCCGGCTCGAGTGGCCGCGAGAACGGGGGGATCCCAGCCCGTTCGGATCTCAATCGGTCAGCTCGAAGTTCATGGTATTAGAGCCGGTCTTGACGGTCCGCTTCAACCCGGAAGTCTTGGGAGACTCGTATTTGGTGGGTACCAGGGGCTGAGGCTTGACGGGCACCTTGGGGGTATAGTCAAGGATTTGCTCGTCATGAGAGTAGATGGTTACCTCGTAATCTCCGAGCTCAGCGCCGTCGCCAGGCGCCTCGGTCTGGAGAGTGTACTTGCCGTTGGGATCGAGCTGACCCGTCGCGTTCCGGCGACTGGGTTCGGTGGAGACGAAGGACACCGTCCCTTTCATGACGGGCCTCCCCTTGTACGTCACCGTGCCCGAGACTCTGGCCTTCTCCGGCCCCCCTGAACTGCAAGCCAGGGGGCTCAACGCCAACGCGACGATAACGAGAAGTCCGGCCCGGCCCCTTCGGCTCTGGGGTTCTGATCGCTTCACCGTGGAATCTCCGAAAACAAGAGAACGAGGCCAGGGCGCGCCCGAACTTCGCGTGCAGGCCCTGGCCCGGATGGGCGGCCGCGGTCTCAGTACGCGTCGGATGAGACGATCTCACCAAGCCCACGAGTGCTCAGGGATTGGTACGTGAAGAAGTTAACCGTTTGCTTGATAAAATGGACCGAGCCATCACAGAAGGCGAAGTTGCCACCGCCCGGGTGCATGCTCCGGAAACTGTACCAATGGGTCCAGTCACCCACATCGCTCGCCCCTGTCGCCAGGACGATGCTGCCAAGGCCTTGCTGAATGGCCAATCCCGGCCCGATGTAGTTCAGAGGGAGGGCCGTCGAGCCGACCGTGGCGTTAGCTTCCACCCATTCGTTCCAGAGCATCACCATCTGGATCTGCTCGCCCGCCAGGAAAGTGTTGGACGTGCCGTCGGTGATCTGCTGGATGGGAACGCCCCAACACTGCCGCCAGAAGATTCCGGTACCTGTCCCAGGACTCGGGGGAAGAGTTTCCGGTGGTTGCGGATCACCCAGTTGGTAGCCACGGCAGTAGTAGCCCACCTGAGAGCATAAAGACCGGACTCCTGCGTTGGGGGCGCACCCCAAGCAGTTATCGCCGACGCTCCCAACATACGAGGTTCCTGCGGCCAGTTGGCTCCAGACCTCGTCGGAGTTGTTGTAGTCGGTGGATGGACTTGGGTCACTGGGGCAGAGCAGCGAATTGATCACGGTCTGGCGGACCGTCGAGTTCGCGAGCCCCAGTCCCTGCTGCCAGTTGCAGATCTGATACGTCCCCCACATGAAACTGAAATTGATCGCGTTGTAGAGCGGTTGTTGTTCCATGTTGGGCAGCAAGAACACAAGCCAGCTCGAATTGTTCCAGTAGTAGGTCGCGGTCGCGTAGCAGGGATGGAGGTAGAGGTTGGCGGGAAAAGTGTTCGTGATCTGGGCGTAATTGTGGCAGGCCAGCCCCAATTGCTTGAGGTTGTTGGTGCACTGGGCGCGACGCGCAGCTTCCCGGGCCGCCTGGACAGCTGGCAATAAGAGAGCAATGAGCACGGCAATGATGGCGATGACCACCAACAGCTCGATCAGGGTGAAACCGCGACGATCTCGATGACCACTCATAAGTCGATCTCCTGGAAAAAGAAATGGACGAAGACGTGTGCCGCTGATCCGTTTGGTTGTGCGCACCCGCTACCGCTCGCCAGGGCGTTCGGTTGCCAGGTGGCAACATCAATCTCGAACATCATCCACGCTGATGAGGCCGCGATCCACACGAGAGCCTCATATCGCGGTCACGGCCGACCAGGCGATACCAGCGTCATTCTCACCCGAAACATCGTTCCTCGCACGAGAATGAATGGGATTCCGAATCAATAACGCGTATTCAGTTCGGAGTGTACGTGACCTGGCGCTGGCAACTTACGACGCAACACAACATCGTGTGCGCACCTGTGATTCATGTCTGTCTCGACGCCCTTAGTGAGATCAACTCGCCTCGCTTCACGACCCCTCGCTTCCGGACCGACTTGGATCTCCCAGGCAACCCACCGAAGTAGACCAAACCGAACGGGAGCGACCCGAGAAACACATCGGAACCGGAACCCCTTCTTCAAGGAATGGGAACAAGGTCCGGTTGAGGTGGCTCGGATCTTATTCGCACTCTCATGCCATCACCTTTGCTACCGGATGCGATTGATCAGGTCGCCTCCGGTAGCGCATGACCGAGAAACCGGGTAGGTTGATGCGAGTCTTGTATAAGCCTCGCCTGGGTACGCCAGACCTCCGGCGCAGGGAACTATCGCGAAAGTCCGGTGAAACCTTTCCAGCGGTTTCTTTGGGATATCTGGATACCTTGGACTTATGTAGGTGACGTTATCCTCGTGTCGGACGGGAGTCAAGAAAATTTTTTATAGAATTTGCTTTTTTGTGCCATGCCAATTAGTGACCTCACTCTCCAATCTCTCCTTGGCCTGACGAGAGGCGAATTGCTTGCATTCTCGAGCCGATTCGACTTTTCAGGCGATGTTCAGGCTTTGCGACGGAACTCGGGGTTCGGGGCGAGGAGGCTCCCGAGACTGGGTGTATCGCAGACCCCTCTCGCGACACAAGGGACTCCATGAGAAACTTGGCCGACCAGTCTTTATCCAGCGAGTTGACCGGATCGGTGTCGAGAGGCCTCCAGAAGGTTGTCATGAGCCAGTTCAGCAATCGCGATCTCTTGCTATGGATTCCGGCCGATGCCCGGGTTGTCATGGAGGTGGGCTGCGGCGCCGGGGCTCTGGCCCAGGCCTACCGGAGGATCAACCCGGATGTACGATACCTGGGCATCGAGAAGGACCAGGATGCGGCTGGGATCGCGGAGACGACGGGCGGACTGGATCGGGTGGTCATCGGCGATGTGGAGTCGATCGAACTATCAATGATGGGGCTCCCCGATCCAACGGCAGGAGCCGATCCCATCTTGGATTGCCTGGTCTTCAGCGAGGTGCTGGAGCAATTGATCGACCCCTGGGAGGTGATGGCGCGATTGTCACGTGGGGTGCGCGACGGCGGACAGGTCCTCGCTTGCATCTCCAACGTGCAGCATTACTCCGTGCTGGTCAATTTGCTGAATGGCCGTTGGGACTACCAGGCGGACGGACTGCTCGACCGCAGCCGTCTGCGCTTCTTCACGCTCTCGGGGATCCGAGACGTATTCGCTCAGTCCGGACTTCACGTGTTCGAGATCGTGCCCCGATGGCAGCCGAGTGCCGAGTTCGACCAGTTCCAGCAACTGATGGCACCGGTGGTCCGAGCCCTGGGTATCGACGCGTCAGCCTTCGGGTTCCAGACCCGGGCGGTCCAGTACGTCGTCCGGTCCGTGCGTGCTGCGAGTGAGCCGCGACGGACGCTGGTCTGGACGCTCCTCGGCTCGGTACTCGCCAGTGAAGTGCGCGTCGGCGAGCCGGGGACATTTCTGGCTAGGATTCCAGGCGTCCGCGTTCTCGCTGGCACGGGACTCCAGTTCGAGGACCTGGGCCGGACGATCCAGGGCGAGGAAAAGGTCTTCCTTCAACAGCGAGTCATTATCCCCCGCGCGGACCACCTCCGACTCCAGCGCGCCCTCCTGGCGCAGGGGTATCTCATCGTCGGCGAATTCGACGACGATCCCGCGCATTTCGCGGAGCTGGCGCGCACAGATTTCTTGGCATTGCGTGGCTGCCACTGCATTCAGACATCGACCGACGTCATGGCCGAATCGCTCCGGCCCTACAATCCGCACGTCCGAGTTTTCCCCAACCAGGTCGCTTCTCTATCTCCTCTTCGAACCACATTCCCTCCCGACTCGGGCCCGGTCACGATCTTCTTCGGCGCTCTGAACCGCGAGACCGATTGGGCGCCCATCTTGCGGATGCTTAACGCGATCCTGGCCGCTCACGGCAGTGGTGTGCGGGTCCAGGTGGTCTACGACCGGCTCTTCTTCGACGCCCTCACGACCGAGAACAAGGCGTTCGAGCCCCTCTGCTCATACGAGCGCTACAAGTCCCTACTTTATCAGGCGGACATCGCCCTGCTGCCTTTGGAACCCACGCGGTTCAACCGGCACAAGTCGGACCTCAAGTTCATCGAATCCGCCGCTCAAGGTACCGCCGTCCTGGCCAGTCCGACCGTCTACGAGCGAACGATCCGGCAAGGCGAGACGGGCCTGATCTACCATTCGCCCGACGAGTTCGCGGTACTTCTGGACCACCTCATCCTCGATGGGCCGTACCGCCGCCGCATCGCCGATGCAGCCTATCGCTACGTCGCCGAGAACCGCCTGCTGGCGCGCCACGTTCGCGACCGGCTCGATTGGTACCGCGCCATGCTCGACCGCCGCGAACGCCTGGACGTCGAGCTTCGCCAGCGCATACCGGACCTTTGATCCTGTCGGTCTCGCCGCAAGCACTCGAGTCGATCGAATCAGAGACTGCCGACCATGGACGACTCGCGTTTTTTCCCATCCGGTTCACTCAGCGGAGAGGCATCTTTGATCACCTTGTTCAACACGGCAGCGGCCAGCAACTCGACGCTGCATATCCAGAGCCAGCTCATGAGCACGACGATGCCTCCCAGCGATCCATACGTCGCGCTATAGTGACCCCAATTCTGAGCGTAGATCCGGAAGAGAAAGCTGACCAGTACCAGGACCGTGGCGCCCAGCAAGCTCCCGGGGGTGATCCACTCCCAGGCGCTGATCGGCATCCGGCCCGAAGTACATGGCGACCGCGAAGCTGACGAGAACCAGGATGAAGACCGCAATCCCGTGGAGGGTCGTGACCAGGATGGCCGCCCCGCGACTCAGCCCGAGCCAGCCGAGGATCTGCGGCCAGATGAGGATGGTCGCGAAGACCGCGATCAGGATTCCAGCCTGGCTCAGGGTCAACAGTGCGGCGATCAAGTGCTGCTTCCAGTAGGGACGGGTCTCCTGGACGCCCAGAATCCGATTCATCGCGTCCATGATTGAGACGAACAGGCTCGACGAGAGCCAGAGAATCGCGATCAAGCCGAACGAAATCAAGCCGCTCGGCGGCTGATCCTGGAGCCGGATCAACTCCCGCGCGACGATCGAGACTGCATCGTCGGGGAGCAGATCGCGCAGCGGCTCGAGCGGTCCGACAAACGCCGATCCCTTCGTTTCCGCGTGACGAGGAATCCCAGGGAGACAGTAGGCCGTCAAGGTGATCACCAGCGCCTGGAACGGCACCAGCGCCGCGATCGCATAGAACGTGATGGCCGCCGCGCGGGTCAAGATCTCCAGCTCGCTCATCCGATTCCAGGTCCGCACCGCCGCCTCGCGCACCGTCAATCCGCCCAGATTCATCGCCGACCAGAGTCGTTTCGTGATGATCGCCATCGTTGTCAGTCGTCCGCGCACGACCGTCCTTTGTTGTCCGCCCAAGCCTTCTCTTCAGAGCCCTGGCTTCTCTGCCACCCTTGTCGTTCTCGACCGCATGATCCTGTGTTTGAGCGACGACGGATCGCAAGTCACGGACGACTCGAGCGGGCTCACCAAGGCTTCAACTTCCAGCCCAGAATGAAACCGATCCCCAGCGCCCAGGCCGCGAAAGCCAGGGGCTCCTCCCTCGCGTAATCCTCGAGAGATTCCACGACGGAACGGACTGTCTGCTCCGCCCAGTTGTGCTCAACGCGGTTCCCGATACGGTTTGCCCGGACCATGTCGTCGGGGTAATCCGTCACGTTGTACGCTGTTGACATCGGATTAGGCTCCTTTGGGTCACGTAGTGATTCCGCCGATTCGAGCCGGCGATGCCAACCGCCATCGAACTCGATCGTCACGTTGAGACCCTGCCCTCGTGGCATGCAATCCCGTAGACAAGGTGCAAACGAGATGCCGAGATCCCGACCAACGCCTGATCGGTCCGAGATCCGGAGTAAATTTCCGTGAGGTGTTTGGCACGCTTCGATAAAGGAGTCGCGCATTGCGGAATCGACCCGCTTCGGCACGCCCCTTGCTCGTTGTTTCCCCTGACTCTGGCAGCCAGCCGCTGGATCTCATTCGGGGTCACTGGCCGCCGTGATTTTCAGGATCGAGGAAGACGTTCCATGAGGAAGTTGATCAGCGCAACGATGATGGCGGTTCTGGTGGCGGGCTTTGGGATGGGGATCTCCGGTTGCTCGGACGAGTCCAGCGAGACCCAGAAGGTCATCACCAAGACGCCCGAAGGCACAACCACCCAGACGGTCAAGAAGTCGGTCGAGACGTCCGGCAGCAATCCACCGGCTCCGACCACCAATCCGTGATCCCCGATTTCATCTCATGACTCCGGACCGAACATCGTCCTGAAGAATCGGATCGGATTCGTTTCAGCCCAAACACACTGAGATACTGACACAATGATGAACGTACAAACGTTGCAAGGGCAGTGGAACCAGGTCCGCGGCGAGTTGAAGAAGAAGTGGGGTCAGCTCACCGACGACGACCTCCGGTTCAACAATGGCAACATCGATCAGTTGATCGGCAAGATTCAGAGCCGGACAGGCGAGGCCCGAGAGGCGATCGAACAATTCCTCGGCGAGGTGACGTCTCACGGGGCATCGGCGATCTCACAGGGGGCCGAGCAGGTCGGCGAGTATGCCCGCTATGCCGGCGACCAGGTGCGCCAGGGCTACAACCGAATCTCCGACCAGTTCGGCCGGGGATACGAATACTCGCAGGACATCATCCGCGAGAACCCGACGCGGTCGATCGCTACGGTCTTCGGAGTCGGTGTGCTGCTCGGAGTCGTCGTCGGCCTCGCCCTGCGCCGGCATTGAAATCACTCCGAACCGGCCTCGAGAGGGGCCGAACCTCAAAGAATGACGGCGCGGGTCGCCCGCGATCTCCATCGTTGCGGCCCGTGCCGTATTCTTGTCAACATTCTGCGCAGCAACGCTCGATGACTCGAAACCCGGCGCACCTGGGTGACAGTTCGGGAGCGCGGGCGTTATAATCCACCGACCGCACATTACTCTCGACAGCGACAAGGAGAATGGCCATGTGGAAACGACGTGAGCTGCTCGGCACGCTCGGCGCAGGCGCGGCCGGCCTGGCATTCTTGACCCATCGCACGGAGGCCGCCGGTCAAGCCCCGGCGATTGGCAACCCTCATGACGAACACGACCCCAGGCACGCCGCCATGCTGAAGGAGTGCGACGAGGCCTGTGGCCACTGTGAGGCCGCTTGCAACGCGGCGTTCCACCACTGCATCACGCAGTCCGCAGCGGGCAAGACCGAGCACGCCAAGATGGCGCAGCTCGTTATTGATTGCGCCGCGTTCTGTACACTCTCCGCGGCCATGATCGCGCGTCGCAGTTCGCTGATGGTCGAGTCTTGCCGCGCCTGCGCCGAAGCCTGTCGTCGTTGTGCCGAGGAGTGTGGTTCTGCCCAGACCGACGAGATGATGAAAGCCTGCGCCACCTCATGTCGGCGATGCGAAGAGTCTTGCCGAAAAATGGTCCAGGCCATGGGCGGCTTTCATCGCGACGAAAAGCGATCGAACTGAAGGCGGTTGAGTCCGAGACCGAGCCAGACAAACCTCAGAGGGAGTTGTAAGGTGGGTCGAACGCCGCATCGCGACCTGAGGCCCACCAAATGCCGCTCCATCGCCTGTCGCCAGGGCCGTACTCGCGGCCGTGAGTGGCCGATGCCGGTTGGGTGTTGAACTGGACCGATCATTGCGATGAAATGATCGAGAAGGCCAACACCCCGCACGGTCAACACCGTTCGCCTCCGTCGGAGGACCCGGCCGGGGACCCCACCGAACGGATGCTCCTCCCTGGCGATGACACCCATGAACCCAACTCTGAGCAACATTCCGCGTCCTTCCCGCCGCGATTTCCTGCGTACGACGATCCAGGCATCGGCTGCGGGGATCGCGTTCCCGACGATCGTCCCTGGCTCCGCGTTGGGCCTCTCGGGGAGCGTCGCACCCAGCAACCAGATCACGCTGGGCATCATCGGGACTGGCAATCAGGGCTTCAACGACATCCATTCGTTCCTGAGGGACGACCGCGTGCGGATCGTCGCGGTCTGCGACGTCAATCGTGAGAGTCCGGGTTACTGGGACGGCAAAGTCGGCGGTCGAGAACCGGCCCGCCGGCTGGTCGAGAAGCACTACGAGGATCGCGCCGAGCCGGGACTTACCGAGGCTGCGAAGCGTATGTAGATTACCGGGAAGTCATGGGCCGGGACGACATCGACGCGGTCGAGGTCTGTACCCCAGACCACTGGCACGCCATCCCGGTCGTCGCGGCGTGCAAGGCGAAGAAGGACATCTACTGCCAGAAGCCATTGTCGCTGACCATCGCCGAAGGCCGCGCGATGAGCTACGCGGTAAGCACCTCACGCGTCGTTTTCCAGACCGGGAGCCAGCAACGATCCGACCACCGGTTCCGCCGAGCTTGTGAGCTCGTGCGCAACGGCCGGATCGGGGACCTTCGGCGAGTGCGCGTCGGCATGCCCTCGGGACGGTCTGACTACGCCAAGACCGGCGACCACAAGAAGCCGGAGCCGGTTCCCAAGGGCTTCGAGTATGACCTTTGGCTCGGCCCTGCGCCCGACGCTCCTTACGCCCGCGCGCACTGCCACGTCAACTTTCGATGGATCTACGACTACTCCGGCGGCCAGGTGACCGACTGGGGCGGCCACCACCCCGATTGTGCCCAATGGGGCATGGGCACCGAGATGACCGGCCCTATCGCGATCCGAAACGCCAAGGCGACCTTCCCACCCGACCCCCTCTGGAACACCGCTACCGAATACGCCTTCGAAGCGGTCTACGAGAACGGACTGACGATGCTGATCTCCAACAAGGAAAAGATGGGCATCACCTTCGAGGGGAGCAAGGGGACGATCTACGTCGATCGCGGCAACCTGGAAGCCGAGCCCAAGTCGCTTCTCGACTCCACGATCGGCCCCGACGAGATCCAACTTTACAAGAGCGACGACCACTTCAGGAACTTCATCGACTGCGTCATCTCGCGTCAGCCGACGGCAGCGCCGGTGGAAGTCGCCCACCGGTCGATCACGATCTGCCACCTGGGCAACATCGCAATGCACTGGGCCGCGAGTCCCTGCGCTGGGATCCTCGGACCGAACAGATCATCGGTGATGATGAAGCGGCGAAGATGCTGAGCCGCCCCTACCGTGCCCCGTGGTACTTGCCGGAAGTCTAACGCGGACACCGCCGTCCGGGATCTCAAGGAAGGGAACCCATGAAGTACCCCCGATTTACGATCGCTCGCCTGATGTTCGCGATTCTGGTCATCGCCTTCAATGCAGCGTTGATCCGCGCATTCTCCCAGGGAATGTTTTCGGGCGTCATTCTGTTGTTCTTCGCGATGCAAGTCGGCCTCTTCCTCGTGTTACGAAGCCAGGGGCGACCCCGACGCTTCTGGGTCGGATTTGAAGTGGTCGGGATCGCCGTGCTCCTTGTGTTGTTCTGGCTCGAGTCCTTCCCCGACTCCAGGATGAGCCGGCACGTGTTCGTCTCCATCGACCTTGCCATGGACGCCGTGGTCGAATCGCCTCACACCCCTGCGCCTGTTGCCACCTTTTTCAGCGACCACCCGGATCTACTCTGCGCGGCAGTGTGTTCCCCCCCGGAATTTGTGATAGCATCGCTGGGCGGGTTGTTCGCCATGATGGTGGGTCCCGGGCTGCGACGCCAGGTCTTGAGCCCGAATCCTCGCAGTCCTCGTTGTCCGCAACCGGCTGGAGTGTTAACTTCGAACGGTTGCGATCGCGATGGCCCGTCCTTCCTGACACTCACAAACGAGCGCACTGAAGGTCCGACGACGAGAGCTAATTGACACCGTCCTCATCAGGATGAGCCAGAGGAGATTCGTTCCATGATGACTTCCAGGAAAGTCGTCGAGTACGTTACAGCGGAACTGTTCCGCCCCTTTCGCATGAGAATGGCGAGCGGGCCGTCGTTCGACATCCGACACCGAGATGATCCTGGTTGGACGGAGCTCCGTGATGGTTTATACGGTGGTCGGTGAGCAAGAGAATGAAAAGTGGCATGATGTGTCGTTGATGTTGATGGAGACCATCGAGTCAATCGATGTTTCGGTTCATCAATCGAACGACTAGCGGCATGGGGAGCACGATGAGCGATCAGAAAGTCGTGAACGGGACACCATCCTTCGTGACCGTCGAGCTGCCTGGTCCGCTCGAGCCGCGCCCCGAGATCAGCCATGTCCTCTTCGACTTCGACGGGACGCTCTCGCTGATCCGTCAAGGCTGGCCCGAGGTGATGGTGCCCATGTTCGTCGAGGTCTTACCGCGACAGCCGGGTGAGACCGAGGACATGCTCCGGGAACTCGCTCTCGACGACATCATGCGTCTCAACGGAAAACAGACGATCTACCAGATGATCCAGCTCACCGAACGGATCCGCGAGCGCGGCGGCGAGCCGAACGAGCCGCTCTGGTACAAGCATGAGTATCTGCGCCGGCTGGACCAGCATATCGGTGCCCGTACTGCCGGGCTTGCGGGCCGATCCATCGCGCCCGACGAACTGCTCGTCCACGCCGCAAGGCCGTTGCTGGAGCACCTGCGCCAGCTCGGGATGCCCATCTACCTCGCCAGCGGGACCGACGAGACCGCCATCAGGCGCGAGGCAGACCTGCTCGACATCACGCGTTATTTCGACGGCCACATTTACGGTGCCCTCGACGACTACAAACAGTTCTCCAAGAAGATGGTGATCGACCGCATCCTTCAGAAACATGGAATCAGCGGCCGGCAACTGCTCTCCTTCGGCGACGGCTATGTGGAGGTCGAGAACACCAAGCAGGTCGGCGGCCTGGCCGTCGCCGTCGCCAGCGATGAGGCGCACAACGGCTCCGGCCGGGTGGACCCGTGGAAGAGACAACGACTCCTCGGCGTCGGCGCCGACGCCGTCATCCCCGACTTCCGCGACGCGATCCCCTTCGTCGATTACCTGCTCGGCCGTTGAAGGAAGACCCTGTGACCGTCCAGCCCCTTGACCTGACCAAGCTGAAGATCCTCCCGTTAGCAGCGCGAAAAAGTCTGACGCGAGCGGACGAGATCCTGATCGATCCCGACGCCTCACCGCCGCCGTGCCCGGACCGAGTCCAGGCACTGGTTGAAGACGCCGCGCACGCGATCGACGCGGCCCGCCAGCGACAAGCGGCCGTGGTTCTGATCTACGGCGCTCATTTGCTCCGCAACGGAGCCGCTCAGCTACTCGAAAGGATGATGTCCCGCGGCTGGCTGACTCACCTGGCCACCAACGGCGCCGGGACGATCCATGACTGGGAATACGCCTGGCTGGGGGCCTCGACCGAATCGGTCGAACAGAACGTAGCAGCGGGCACGTTCGGCACCTGGCAGGAAACGGCGACGAACATCCACCTCGCCCTGCTGGCCGGTGCGCTCGAGGGCCTCGGCTATGGCCGGGCGCTGGGCCGGTTCATCCTGGAAGACGGGGCGACGCTCCCCGACCCAGACGCCCTGTCCCTCGCGATCGCTGGCGAGCCCCGTCATCCCCTCACGGCCGCTCGGGCCGAGTTGTTGCGGGTCATGGAGGATCAGGATTGGCCTTCCGGACGAATCGCGGTCGATCATCGCTGGAAGCACGCCTCGATCCTCGCCCAGGCGTTCCGCCACGCTGTACCGATGACCGTTCATCCCGGCATCGGCTACGATATCATCTCCAACCACCCGGTCTTCAACGGCGCAGCGATCGGCCGGGCGGCGGAGTGGGATTTCAAACTCTTCGCCGGTTCACTCCGCAACCTGGAGGGGGGCGTCGTGCTCTCGATCGGCTCGGCCATCATGGGTCCGCAGGTCTTTGAAAAGGCCCTGAGCTGTGTCAACAATCTACGGCTCCAGGAGGGCCTCGATGTCGTCCGCGGGCATACTTTTTACGTGGTCGATCTTCAGGACGGCGGCGGCTGGGACTGGACGCGCGGCGAGCCCCCCAAGACCAATCCCGCCTACTACCTGCGGTTCTGCAAGAGCTTCTCCCGGATGGGTGGTGCCTTGAACTACGTTCAGTGCGATAACGTCACGTTCCTTCACCATCTCTACCGACAATTGACCAGCCGATGAATTCCGAACGCTTTCATGCCATCACCGGACGATACGCTGGTCTGCGCATCGCAGTCGTGGGCGACTTCTTCCTCGACCGTTATCTGGACATTGACCCAACCAAGGACGAGACCTCGATCGAGACGGGCCTGACGGTCTACAACGTCGTGGCGGTTCGGGGCCAGCCGGGCGCTGCCGGGACGATTCTCAACAACCTGGCCGCTCTGGGGGTGGGCGAGATCCACGCCGTCGGCTTCTGCGGCGATGACGGCGAGGGCTACGAATTGCGGCGGGAACTCGCGTCCCGGCCGGGCGTGATCGTCGCGGATTTCCTCACCACGACATCGCGGCGCACGCCGGTCTATTGCAAACCCATGGTGATCGAGCCAGCCCGGCCTCCCAGGGAATTGAACCGGCTCGACTCCAAGAACTGGACCCCAACGCCCGACGACCTCCAGTGCGACCTATCGGAGCGGGTGATCGCCCTCGCCGAACGGGTCGATGCCCTGCTTCTACTCGACCAGGTCGAATGGCCCGGCACCGGCGTCGTGACCCACCGAGTGCAGCAGGCGGCCCGCGCGGCGCTGGAGAAGAACCCCGCGCTGCTGGTCCTGGCCGATAGCCGGCAAGGCTTGCACGATTTCCCGCCGTTGGGCTTCAAGATGAACGCCGCCGAGCTCGCCCGGATGACCAGGTCCGCCCCGTCGGGCCTGGACGCCGTCAACCAACAAGCCAGCGAGCTGACCCGACGGACCGGCCAGCCTGTCTTCGTCACCATGGCCGAACACGGCATCGTGGGCACCTTGCCGCGACCAGGGTCCCGACCATGTCCCCGCGCTCCCCCTTCGCGGCCCCATCGACATCGTCGGCGCCGGCGACGCCGTCACGGCCAACCTCGCAGCCGCCCTGGCGTGCGGTAGCGATCTCCGCGAGGCCATGGAGCTCGCCATGGCCGCCGCTTCGCGGGTCATCCACCAGCTCGGGACCACCGGGACCGCCTCCGTGGCCCAGATCGCGGAGTTGCTCGAGAGGGTAGAGCCTATTCAGGAATCTGGCCCGTCAGGCGGCGCATGAACGACGTGGGGAATCGACGCGAACGGAGCATGGGACCGAATGCGGAGAGAAGCCGACGAGGGCCGTACATCGACACTCGCCGACGTTCGACAGCGGCTCGACCCTTCCCGCCAGCAAACGGGTGGATCGCGTTTTCTGGACGACGCGTCCGCGCGAACCGTTCTCTCGGTTGCTCTCGACCTCCTCAGCGCTTCCCGCCTCGTCGCGTCTCCGGCGATTCTTGAGGTCTTCGGTGTCTTTCGAGCCTCTTTCACACTCTTGCCGCCGGCATTATCATCAAGATATGGTCGGGACACACGATGAGCCGGCTCTCCCTTCGCGTCTCATCGGACCTGAGCGGACACGACAGACGAAGACAGCCCCGGCCGTCACCTGCGAAAGGACATCGTCCGGATGCTGCTCGTGCACCTGCGTGTCTCATCGTTCCTGCGATGGCTGAGCCGCTGGTCAACTCCGATCCCCGGGCCGAGCCGGCGACGGATCCGTCTGTGTCCAGAGATGCTCGAGCCACGCCTGGCGCATCCAGGGCGGCATCACCACCTACACCTGGACCGCTCAGGGCGACGGAGTCAGTTTCAACGATCCGAACAACTGGAGTCACATCGGCTACCTGCCCGGAGTGGGGACGATCGGCGTCCCCACCGCCGGATCCAACATCGTCTTCCCGCCTGTCTACACGTTACCCGCGAATAGCCCGACAACGATCAACTTCAACTCTCCGTACAGCAGCTTCCCGATCGGACTTTTCACGATCGAAGGTTCCTATACGTTCGATGGGAATCCGATCACGATCGAGAACGGGATCATCATCGTGAATCCCCTGGGCGGCCTGACCGACACGACGCTCCTGCTGAGCGGTTTGACCATGGGTCCACAGACCACGATCTACACCGACTCCGGGAGCACGCTCAATATCGCCGACGTCAACGATCCCACGGGCCTTCAGTTCAACCTTCAGAACGGAGTCACCAAGGGAGGATCTGGCCAGCTCCTGATCGACACCCAGAACGTCAGGGCACCGTACAACGGCTTCAACCTCCAACCGTTCGAGATCGCCGGCGGCGCGGTCACGATCGGCGTCACCTCGACCTATACGGGCTCCAACTTCCAGGTCGATTCCGGCGGGGGCCTGGACGTGTTCGACAACGCGTCGGTCAGCATGGCCGCGCTCTCCGGATCGGGGACGGTCGATCTCGGCGGCACCACCGAGGCGGGCGACACGACGAGCCTCACGGTCGCGGTCCCTGCTGCGCAGACCAGCCAGTTCAACGGCGTGATCGACGGAGACGGCCAGCTTATCGTGCAGGGCAACGGGACCCTCACGACCGGGGCCATCGATTTCGGCGATACCGGCGGCGTTCAAGTGCTGCTGGGCACGCTCATCGCGAACGGTCCGGTGAGCGTCGGCAGCCTGGCGGTCAATAACAGTGCGACGTTCGGCGGAGTCGGCTCCTGGTACTTCTCCGGGCCGGTCGCCTTCCAACCCAGCACGACCTGCGATGTCACACTCAACGGACTCACACCCGGTACCCAGTACACCCAGATCGTCAACGCCCGCTCGGCGAGCGGAATCGACCTGGGCGCAAGCACCCTGGCGGGTTCCATCAACTACGAGTACCAGGCGGGCGACCAGTTCACGATCGCCACCGCCCCGGTCATCCAGGGCTTGTTCCAGAACGTCGTCAACGGCACCGTGCTCCTGGGAGGGAGCGTCCCCTTTGCTGTGAGTAACTCGGGTTCGTCGGTGACCCTGACCGCGCTTCAATCGGTGTCAACGACCCAGTTGACCACCTCGGTCAATCCCAGCAATCCCGGCCGTCCGGTCACCTTCACCGCAACTGTGAGCACGCGAACGACCTCCGTCACGTCCGGGACCGTCAGCTTCGAACAGGGGAGCACGGTCTTGACGACCGTCCCGTTGAACGGCGCGGGGACGGCATCTTACACGACTTCGGCACTTCCTCTGGGAGCCGCGACGATCACGGCGGTCTACAGCGGCGTCAGCGGCATCCTCGCCTCGACCAGCCCGGTCCTGTCGGAAGCCGTCGTCCCGTACACCACCGCGACGGCCCTCGCCAGCTCGGCAAACCCCAGCCGGACCGGGCAATTGGTGACCTTCACCGCGACGGTCACCGCCGACGGTTTGCCGGTCACGTCTGGAACCGTCAGGTTTACCCAGGGCAGGAAGCTGCTGGGTACCGCCGTGTTGAGCGCTGACGGCACCGCAAGCGTCGCTGTTTCCTCGCTGCCGAGGGGCAGCTCGAATATCCAGGCCCTGTTTGAAGGCACGGTCAACGACCTTCCTTCGACCAGCCCCGCGATGCCCCAGCGAGTCGAACAAGTTCAGCACGGCGACGAGCCTCACCTTGGCGACCCAGGTCCAGCCCAATGGTCAGATGCGCGACATCCTCGAGGCCAACGTGATCGCGATGGGAGGAGTTGGAATCGCACCCGTCGGGTCCGTCGTCTTCCGACGCAACGGGACGGTCGTTGGTCGGGTTCGTCTCAGCGACGGCACGGCCTTTCTGAAACTCGGCCGCCATGTCCCGGCCAGAGGCAAGTTCGTCGCAGCCTTCCAGGGCGGATCGAAGTTCATCGCCAGCACATCACCGCCTCTGAGACTCCAGGGATGATTTGATGATGCCGCGGTGGAGTGCGAGGTGTTCCGACCCTCGCACGCTCCTTGGCATCCCGCGGAATCCCACGTTCCCGAGACGCGCTGGAACCGGGACTCCCACTCACGCCGAGCCCGAACGACCGGCGCCCCCTGTCCCTCACGCCCCGAGCGGCGTTACGATAACGCACTCTTGCCGTCACGATCCTGGCGGCGCGATCCGACGCCCGAAGGCTTGCGGGAGGTCCGCACCCGGCGCGTTGGTTTTCACACTGAGGGAATCTTCATGAAACGCTTTTTCGTCGCACTCTTTACCACGCTTCTCCTGACCAGCCCAGCTCGCCTGACCCGAGCCGATGACACGGACACGACTGCGATCCTCGACAAGGCGATCCAGGCCCTCGGGGGTGAAGAGAAGCTCAAGAAGGCCGAGATCGCGACCTGGAAGACCAAGGCTACGCTCACCATCAATGGTAGTGACAATGATCTCACGATCCAATCGACCGTCCAGGGCCTCGATCACTATCGGGCCGAGGTCGAGGGCAAGTTTGGCGAGAACGAATTCAAGGGGGTCGTCGTCGTGAACGGCAAGAAGGGCTGGCGGGACTTCGGAGGGAAGATGGAGATGGATGAGGACGACGTCTCGAACGAGAAGCGTCGCGTCTATCTCGAGGCTATCTCGACCAGGATCCTCCCGTTGAAGCAGAAGGAGTTCAAGGTCGAGCCCGCCGGCGAGGAAAAGGTCGGCGATAAGCCGGCTGTTGCCATCAAGGTGACTGGTCCGGATGGCAAGGACTTCAAGCTCTATTTCGATAAGGGAACCGGTCTGCCCGTCAAAATGGTGGCCAAGGTTGTCGGCCCCCAGGGCGACGAGTACACCCAGGAGACGACCTACACGGATTACAAGGACTTCGACGGGATGAAGAGGGCCACCAAGCACAACAGCAAGCGCGACGGCGAAGACTTCATCAAGGCCGAACTGACCGAGTTCAAGGTTATGGACAAGGCGGACGCGAAAGCTTTCGCCGAGCCAGACTGAGGATGGTTCGTGGGGCATCGTAATCCTGACCAGGCTTCCTCAGAGGGCACTACCCCTTCGGATTCCTCCTCTTCTGGCATTGGCCGCGATGCCCCCTGTTGCTCACGTCCCGCGCCACGTAGGATGACGAACTCATGACGCCGCGAGCGCGGCGGCGCGATTTCAAGCCAGGACGCGGACCTTCCGCGTCCGGCGCTTTCCTCTCATTCCTGAGGCAATCTCCATGAAACGGTTCCTCGGTGCGATCCTCGCAACATTTCTGATGTCGATTCTTGTCAGCCCGGTTCAGGCCGATGACAAGGATCTCCAGGCCATCCTCGACAAGGCGATCAAGGCCCTGGGCGGCGAAGCCAAACTCAAGAAGGTCGAATCCGTCACTCTGAAGACGAAAGGGACGATCAACTTCGGTGGCAACGAGAGCGAGTTCAAGTCCCACGTGACCATCCAGGGACTCGATCACTTCCGGTCGGAAGTCGAAGGCGAGTTCAACGGCGAGACCCGCAAATTCGTGAGGGTCCTGAGCGGCGACAAAGGCTGGATCAAGTTCGGCGACGAGCCGAGGGAACTGGAAGAGGAGGCCGTCGGGCACGAGAAGCGGCGCGCCTATCTCGAGATCCTGCCGATGACGCTGGTCGCACTGAAGGGGAAGGAGTACAAGCTCGAGGCTGGGCCTGAAGCGAAGGTCGGCGACAAGCCAGCCGCCGCCATCAAGATCACCCCAAAGGATGGCAAGGATTTCACGCTCTACTTCGACAAGGAAAGCGGTCTACCCGTCAAACTGGTCGCCGTGGTGGCCGGCTTTGGAGGCGGAGACGAGTTCACTCAGGAGGCGCTCTTCAAGGATTACAAGGACTTCGACGGAATGAAGAAGGCGACCAAGGTCGAAACCAAACGTGACGGCGAAGACTTCATCAAGTCGGAGATCACCGAGTTCAAGGTCGTCGATAAGGTCGATCCCAAGACCTTCTCCGCACCGGAGTGAGGTGAGGTCGCTTCGCTCCCGTTTTCAGTGTTCAGTGAATAGAGCTCTTGCCTCTAAAAACCGAACACTGAACACTGAAAACTCAGCGGGCGAAGCGAGCGGTCACGCCTTACTTACCACCAACCTTGATCTGACGGGGCTTGGCGGATTCGGACTTGGGCAGCGTCAGGGTCAAGACGCCGTGCTCGAATTGCGCCTGGGCCTTCTCGGAATCCACCGGCGTGGACAGAGAAAGTGAGGCGCTGGAACGAGCCGAACCGGCGTTCGCGCAAGTGCCATCGTTCGCCCTTCTTCTTCTCCTCTTCGGACTTGCTCTCACCCTGAATCGTCAGGGTATCGCCGTGCACGGTGATGTGCACGTCCTCGGGCTTCACGCCCGGCAGCGACCCTTTCACGACGAACTCGTTCTCGGTCTCCGAGACGTCGAGTGGGAGCGTTGCGAATCCACCCGGCTACCCCCGCACTGCTCGGTCGAATGAAGCTTTCCTGGAATAACGTGTTCATTGCATCACGCAAGCTGACGGCCTCACGAAAGGGGTCCCAACGTTCGATCGCCATGGTAGACATCTCCTCATCGCACGGATCGGGAAGAGCTCGGATCGATCGCTCCCGCGACCTCCGCCACTCTTTCATGTTTCGCTTCTCAGGAAAGAGCAAGCAGCGTGCCGACTCGCTGATAATATCGCAAGTCGTGATCCATCAGATGGATTATGAAATCCGCTTCAGCGACTGCCAATTTGGCGACTGCCAATTTGGCGGGAGCGAGTCTGATCGGGGACTGCCAGTGCCAATTTGGCAGTCGACAGGCGAGGTTCTCGAAGGGCTGCGACACGCACCGACGACATCAGCGCGTCGATGACGAAGAACCCGTCTTGCGGGTCAATACCAGTTCCATGATCAGGCGTTCCTTGCCATCGGGTCCGGCGTTGAACTGACGATGAACGATCCGTCAACCGCTGTCCTCGATGCGGCTGACCGTCCGCGACGGTGGCGGACCGTTCCCCTGCCCTTTGGGGGCGGCGCTGTCATCGAGCGACCGGCTGAACAGGACGATCTGCTTGCCGTCGAACGCGTCGCGACTCTGGCGGAACGACATACGGGTCTGTCGCGAGTCGGTCCAGACGGTGGTGAATCGCCCGGTCTGAGGATCGAAGCCCGTGAGTCCGAGGCCCGATGATTTGCGGCCGGCCTGCTCGAAGACGAACTCGGACTGGAGGAACCGGCCGTCGTGGATCATCGTCTGGCGGCAAGTCCCCGGCGCCGGGACGGCTCGCCGCCGGACCGCGGATAGAAGGTCTTGACGACGTCCCATTCCCCAACGAACGCTTCGAGATACTTCTGGCCCGCCCCTGGACCGGACCGTGGCTCGAAGCTCGACTGCGCATCTCGGCTCGCCTTGGGCGGCTGTGCCACCACAGAACTGAAAGAACCAGATAGCACAACGACCGTCACGATCGCCATCGCGACAGGGCATCTCATGATCCAGGCCCTCCTCAGGGCTGATAGAGTGGAACGCCCACGGCCTGGGCGGCGGCCTTGAGCGGGGCGTCCAGGCTGGCAATCGGCAAACCTTCCCGCAGGGCCAGCTCAAGGTAGGAAGCGTCGTAGGAAGTCAGCCCATGCTGCCGGGCAAGACTGAGGATGTCAGACCAAGCCCGTGCCTCGGTCTCACGATCCAACACGACCGGCATCCCGGAGAGGTACGACAGCCACTGCGTGGTGTCGGCCTGGGAGCACCGCTTCCGCCTCTCGCCCATCACCAGGACGTTGGCGATCTCGAGATGCCACAGGCGCGGCACGAGCATCTCCAGATTCGGAAGCTTGGCAATAATGGCGTCGGCGTACGGATCTTGCTCATCCTGGAAGAGCCAGGCGAGGGTGACGGACCCATCGAGGACAAAACGGTCTGGTGCGAGTACGGTGCTCATCGCAAGTGCGTCAGACAGGAGCGCGGGTTAGTATCGGTGCCCCTCGTGGGCCACATCGCGAAAAGACGCAGCGCCGAGCGAGCGCTGGACACGATCCCGGTACGCGAGCATCTCTCGGCCGACCTGGGCCGCATCCCGCTTCGCGGCAGTCTCGGGTGGAACGAGCATGGCGACGGGCTTGCCACGGTTCGTAATGAGGATGCGTTCCCCCTTGGAAGCTCGTTCCAAGAGCTGGGTGAGATGGGTCTTCGCCTCGAATGTTCCAATGCTGGTCACGATGGAAGCCTCCAGAAAGCTAGTTTATCAAACCAGCTTATCGTCGTCCAGAGCCAGTTATTGAGAGTTTGCGGGATCGGATGATGAGCCGAGATTCGTAATGGCTCACACCAGCGGATTTGTAGGGTGGGTGCAACCCACCATCCGACATGGGGTTACGGGGGTTGCACCCACCTTAGACCGAAGGTTCTCAACGATCTGAGCACATGAGCCGCGCAATCTTCGGCTGTTTCCACGGACGGCCTCGGTCTCATCGACCGACACCGTTCGGTCACCCGCAACCCGAGCCAGAAATCAGGACTGCTCACACGGTTGGGTCGGCTTGAGGATTTCCACACACGGCCCGAGATGGTAGATTTGATGGACTTTTGTTGAATACAGCTTTGGGTGCCCAATCGCGGAGGCCAGGATGCGTCAGTTGGCCCGCTGGACGGTCATCGCCTTGACGATGTGGATCATGGGCAATCCGACGGTGCGCGCTCGAGAGGCGGGCTCGGACGAGGATCTCGAAGGCTTCTTCGAGCGCAGAATCCGCCCCGTTCTCGCGGGCACTTGCGTGAAATGCCACGGGCCGTTGAAGGCCAGCGCCGGGCTGCGGCTCGACTCGCGCGAGGCGATGCTCAAAGGCGGCGAGACCGGGCCGGCGGTCGTGCCTGGCGATGCCAAGGCCAGCCTCTTGCTCCAGGCGGTCGAACACGAAGACGAGTCGCTCGAGATGCCACCGGGCAAACTGCTGCCGAAATCGGTGCGGGCCGACCTCGCCGCCTGGGTCCTGGACGGGGCAAAATGGCCGAAGTCGGTCCCATCGAGGCGAACAGTTACCGGCCAGAAGCACTGGGCCTTCGAGCCATTTTCCGAAATCGTTCCACCGGACGATCCAACCGGTTGGTCCGAGCAGGCGCTCGATCGTTTCATCGCAGCTCGCCAGCGTGCCCATGGGCTACGGCCTGCGCCGAACGCCGATCGGCGCGCCTGATCCGGCGGGCGTCCTTTGACTTGATCGGCCTGCCGCCGACTCCCGAGCGCGTCGAGGCCTTCCTCGCCGATCGCCGCCCCGATGCCTATGAACGTCTGGTTGACGAATTGCTCGCCTCGCCCCACTACGGCGAGCGCTGGGGACGCTACTGGCTCGATCTCGCTCGCTACGCCGACACCGCGGGAGATAACTCCGATTACCCGATCCCTCAGGCGTATCGCTATCGGGATTACGTCATCGACGCCTTCAATGCCGATGTCCCTTATGATCGCTTCCTTCACGAACAGCTCGCTGGCGACATCCTCGCCGCCGCCGGCCCGCCCAAAGATTACGCACGCCAGGTCGTCGCCACCGGTTTCATCGCGCAGGCCAAGCGGTTCGGTACCTTCAAGCTGGAAGACATTCACCAGATCATCGAGGACACGCTCAACACGACCGGCCAGGTCGTGCTCGGCCTGTCACTCCGCTGCGCACGCTGCCACGACCACAAGTACGATCCGGTCACCTCCCGCGACTATTATGCCCTCTACGGCTTCTTCGCCAGCACCAAGTACCCCTTCGCCGGCGCCGAGGAATTGAAGAGTCCAAGCGACTTCGTGCCGCTCATTCCAACGGCAGAAGTGAAGGCCCGCCAGGCCAAGCACTCCGAGGCGATCTCACAATTGAAGGCCAGGATTCAGCGAACGACCGACGCGACGAGTCTCAAGGCACTGCGTGCGGAACTGGCCCGCAAGGAAAAGGAATCGCCGATCGCCGGAGCACCCGTGGCCTATGCCGTCTGCGACGGCCCACCGACCGACGCGAGCCTTCAGAAAGGCGGCGATCCCCATGACCTGGCGCAGTCATCCCCCGCGGTGTGTTGACCTGTCTCGACTCGAATCCCTCCCTGGCGATCCCCAAGGAGGCCAGCGGACGACTCCAGCTCGCCCGATGGCTGACCGATGGACCGCCCGCGCCTGACCGCGCGGGTCATGGTCAACCGGATCTGGCAGCACCACTTTGGCAAACCGATCGTGGCAACGCCCTCGGACTTCGGACTCCGCGGTACCCCACCGACGCATCCCGAGCTTCTGGACTGGTTGGCCCGTCAGTTCCTCGACTCCGGCTGGTCGGTCAAGGCAATGCATCGGACGATCATGCTCTCGAAGACCTACCAGCTCGCGTCGGCAGGCGACACGTCCAACGCCGAGATCGACACGGGCAACCTCTGGTACTGGCGGTTCGACCGTCGTCCGCTCGACGCCGAGGCGCTTCGCGACACCCTTCTCGATCTGGCCGGCCGCCTCGACCGATCCCGACCCGGCCCCCACCCATTCCCGGCCGCGACTTCGTGGGGATTCACGGCCCATCACCAGTTCAAAGCGGTGTACGCCTCGGACCACCGGAGCGTCTACTTGATGGTCCAGCGCCTCCATCCTCACCCCTACCTCGCGTTATTCAACGGTCCCGATACGAGCCTGTCCACCGCCGTGCGCGACGACGCCTTCTTGCCGCTCCAGGCCCTCTTCCTGATGAACAGCCCATTCGTCCACGAACAAGCCGGCCGGTTCGCGCGGTCGTTGATCGAACGGGAGCCCGACACCCCCGCGAGACTCCGTCTGGCCTACCTGTGCGCCTATTCGCGACTCCCGTCGGAAGCGGAAGCGCGTCGAGCATTGGACTACCTCGACCGCTACGAGAATCTTCTCGCCAAGGAGGGCATCCCGGCCGACCGCCGAGCCCTGCAATCCTGGTCGAGCCTGACCTGTGCGCTGCTGGCCTCGAACGAGTTCCTCTGCGTCGATTAAAGAGTGACTGAGGACGGTCGACATGCCCCAAGATCATCTGCACCGCCGGGACTTCCTGTATCGCACCGGGGCCGCGACGGCCGCCACCGCTGGCCTGGGGCTTTATCAGCGCCTGGCGATGGCTGCCGAGCTGAATGGCGGGCACCCCCTGGCACCCCGCCCGGGCCACTTCCCGGGCCGAGCCAAGCACCTGATCGTCTTCTTCATGACAGGGGGCCTCTCCCACGTCGATACGTTCGACTACAAGCCGAGGCTCCAGCGCGACCACGACAAGTCGATGATCAAGGGCCAGAAGAAGCTGCTCGGCTCGCCCTATGCCTTCCGGCCCCACGGTGCCAGCGGCAAGATGGTCAGCGAGCTGTTCTCCCATGTGGGTGGAGTGGTCGATGAGTTCTGCTTCCTACATTCGGTGCATGGAGACTCAGCCGGTCACTCGGCCGCGACTCTGGGGATGCTCACCGGCTCGGTCACGATTCCGATGCCGAGCCTCGGCTCATGGATCAGCTACGGACTGGGCACGTTGAACCTGGACCTCCCCTCGTTCGTGGTCATGGCGGCCAAGGACCCCTACAACGGGTTCCAGGTCTGGGACGCCAGCTTCCTGCCGGCCTGTCACAAAGGGGTCCGGTTAACTCCCGGACCCGATCCGTTGCCGAACGTCGCCAGCCCGGTCGCATCGGTCCGACGCCGGGAGCTGGAGAGCTTGATGCTCCACGACCTGAACGAGGCGCATCGAGCCGCTCGCCCCGGCGACCCGCTCCTCCCCGCACGGATCACGACGCTGGACACGGCGCGCGGCCTCATGCGCCAGGCGCCCGAGGCCTTCGACATCCATCGTGAGCCGGCTCACATCCTCGAACTCTACGGCGCTTCGTCCGGCGACCCCTCATCGTTCGCCGCCCAGTGCCTGGTCGCCCGCCGGCTGGTGGAGCGTGGTGTGCGCGTGATCGAGCTCTTCGACGTCGGCTCGAACCACAACTGGGACAGCCACACCGAAATCGAGGACCATCGGAAGCTGTCGCGTCACGTCAACCAACCGCTCGCCGCCCTGGTGAAGGATTTGAAACAGCGCGGGTTACTCGACGAAACACTGATCGTCGGCTGCTCGGAGTTCGGCCGATCCCCCTGGCAAGACTTGACCCCACGCGGCCGCGCCCACCACAACGACTGCTTCACCTGTTTCCTCGCGGGCGGAGGCGTCCGCGGTGGATTCACCTTCGGTCAATCCGACGAGTACGGCAATCAGGTTGCCGACAAGCCCGTCCACGTCCACGACCTCCACGCCACGATCCTGCACCTCATGGGCCTCGACCACACCCGACTGACGTATCGCTACTCGGGCCGCGACTTCCGCCTGACCGACGTCCACGGCCAGGTCGTTCCGGATGTCCTCGCCTGAATCGCGAATCAGGAAGGAGCCGTTCGGGAACGACGCCTCATCAGGACTCCGAGGCTCTGACGGAATCAGGCATCGGGAACGCAGAATCGAGAATTCACCAGATGCGCAGATTGTGGATTCGTGACCGCTCGGCGCGGTATTCTGACAGCGCGCATCACAAGGTCGAGACCACCATGACCTGAACATCGCCGCGTGAGCCGTGGGTGTGACCGAAGGATGGTTTCGACCCATTTCCCTGCACAGGAGAACCTGATCAATTCGTCATCGGGCGGGGGGTCGTGACAGCGCGTCTCGAGCGCCTGGAGCCGCCAATGTTGACGCTGGAGGTGGATCGGGACCGCAACTGTACTGGCCCTGGCCGCCGTCGTGGCCCGTTGCGCAGTGCATCGGAATGACGTACCAAGCGAGACCAGGTCCGAGGCTCTGTGGATCATCGACGAACCACGATGAGGCCACAACGGCGCCCAGCGACGAAGCCACGGTCAACCTCGGATCTCCTCGTTGCCGCAACCCAGTGCCCCCGAGCCGGCCCGCATCCGCTCCTTCGGTGATTACGAGATCCTCCGCGAGATCGCCCGCGACGGAATGGGCATTGTGTTTCAGGCCCGGCAGGTGAGCCTGAACCGGCCGGTGGCATTTAAAGATGATCGTTGCCAGCCAGCGTGCCAACGAGACCGGCGTCAAGCGGTTCGACATGGCAGCAGAAGCCGCGGCGAATCTCGACCACTCCGGCATCGTCCCGATCTACGTGGTCGGTCAGCACGATGGCCAATGCGATTTCTCGATGGGCCCCGTCGAGGGGCAGAGCCTGTCGCATCGCCGGGCTGAAGGGCCCTTCCCGCCGCGCGAGGCAGCCGAGCTGATGGTGAAGGTGGCCGAGGCCATCGAGTCACGCAAGCTCGTCGGAGGCGACAGGGGTTGCATCTATTCGCGCCGGATCGTTCCGATCCAGCGGGGAACTCTCCTCCGGTAGGCGCGATAGGCTTCGCCGAAGCGAGCCACCAGACCGCGCTCCTCCTGGGGGATCTTGAGATAATTCAGCAACGTCCATCCCACGACCGTCAAGATCAGCATCACCACGCTGCCGTAGAAGATCGCCCAGCCGAGCCAATTGAACGTGCCGGCCAGGTACGTTGGGTTACGCGAGCAGGCGAAAGGACCGTGCGTAATCAGCACTCTTGACGTGGCCGTGAACAGTCCCTCCCCCTCGTCGAGCTCCAACACTGGGGGCAGGTTGGGAATCTGAGCGAACATCACGCTGAGTAACCAGACCAGGCCAAGAGCGCCAGCCACGACCGGGAAGAGCCCAAGCATGTTCCAGGCAGCAGGGCCGTGCTCGGTCCAGCCGAGGCGGGGCGTCAAGAGCGAGACAAGCCACGGCAACACGAGGAAATTAAACGGATACACAACTGATACAATGAAGACGCCCGCGATGATGGCCATCCGGCGCGAAATGCGGTATCGGTGCGAACGCTGACTGGCGGGGACTTCGGGCGTACTCATGGCTTTCCTTCTGGACTCCCAGCAATTCTTCCGTTTCGGCGCGAAAGCGGCGGAGTTCCTCGTTGCTCGGCTCGTGCTTGTCCATCCACTCATCTGCCTGACTGTACCAGGCGCGAGCCCGCGGACGCTACGTCCGGCGACGTAACCTCCCATGCTGGCCCGAGGCCGACGCGAGCCGCAGAGAGAACAGCTTTGGCGCTCGAGACAACGGAGACCGAGGTTTCCCCCGACGCTCCGCGTCACCGGCAGCCCCGCCAGAGCGTACCTCGGCGCGTTAGCAATTGCCTTAACCCATCCACAGGCTCCATTTCCATCATGGCGTCCTCAAGAACCTCGGTCTTTGTGTTCCTGTAAGCCACGGTACCGGGTACTGGGCGATTCCCAGCAAGCGTGAGCAGGACGGCCTTCGTGTTGTCAAACCACTCCTGCCTTTCTCCGGGCCGGAAGCACATTGCAACGTCAGTAAAGATCCCACTGGCCTGGTGGTTTCTGCCAACGATCGCAAACCACACATTGAGCTTCGCCTGGCGGATCAGTCTCACGCGTTCGTCGTTTGTCGTGATTTCAGGGTGGGCCTTCGCGAAGTCGATGAGTGTCTTCGGGGCGTAGATGATCAGGATTTCCGACCTGACCGTGATGCCGGGCGGTTCTGGCTGAGGGGCGCCGGCATTCCAGACGTGGCGGGCCAACAAAGAGAGGCCAGCTACGCCCAGGAGCGCGCAGAGTGCCATGATCAGTCGTTCGACTCTCATGTCATCTCCTAAAGGGCCTTCGGAAGAAATCGGAATTGAAGATTCAACATTCCAAATTCAATGAATGGAAGCCCCGCTTGAAAGGGGTGTACAACCATCTTGAATCTGGAATCTGGCATCTTGAATCATGATTCCAAATTCAATGAACGGAAGCCCCTGCTCGAAAGGGTGTACAACCATCTTGAATCTGGAATCTGGCATCTTGAACCATGATTCCAAATTCAATGAACGGAAGCCCCTGCTTGAAAGGGGTGTACAACCGTCTCGAATCTGGAATCTGGCATCTTGAATCATGATTCCAAATTCAATGAATGGAAGCCCCTGCTTGAAAGGGGTGTACAACCATCTTGAATCTGGAATCTGGCATCTTGAATCATGATTCCAAATTCAATGAAGGAAGCCCTGCTTGAAAGGGGTGTACAACCAGTCTTCGAATCTGGAATCTGGCATCTTGAATCATGATTCCAAATTCAATGAATGGAAGCCCCTGCTTGAAAGGGGTGTACAACCGTCTCGAATCTGGAATCTTGAATCATGATTCCAAATTCAATGAACGGAAGCCCCTGCTTGAAAGGGGTGTACAACCGTCTCGAATCTGGAATCTGGCATCTTGAATCATTGTTTGCTCACCCTCCAATGGGCTGCCTCGATTCGGTTCAAGGTTCGGGGGTTGCTGGCGGCCGGCGTGGGCTCGCCGGCCGCTTTCTTTTCCTGTGGCGCTGCCGGCCATGACACGTCATGAAACGGGGTGCTCAACTTGTGGTGTAGACGCCGAAAATGTTGTCATCGCTCGTTGAGGCAAAGTTGAAAATAACCTCGGTTGACGTGTCGAGCGTCACGTCGGCGGTGGTGCCGATATAGAGGCCGCCTCCGACGCCCTGGCCGCTGGCGTCGCCGGCGCCGGCGCCGCCGCCGAGCGCGGCATTGAAAACGATCCATGTGCCATCGATCGCGGCCGAGCTCCCCGCCAGGACCGAGAGGCCGCCGCCGAAGCCGTGGCCCCCGTCGCTGCCCGAGCCGCCGGCGCCGCCGACCGCCAGATTGCCAGCGAGGGTGCTGTCAATTAACGTCAGAGAACTCTGGTCCGTGAAACCGAGCAGGACGCCGGTGCCGACGTTGATGCCGCCACCCACGCCTTCGCCACCCGCGGCCCCGGAGCCTCCTGCGCCGCCGATGGCCTGGTTGTCAGCCAGGGCGGTGTTCGCGACGGTCACGACCGAGCCAACGGCGATGTCGATGCCACCGCTGACGCCGGCGGCGCCGGCGACGCCCGAATTGCCGGCCCCGCCTTGAGCGACGTTGGCAGCGACCGTGCAGTCGGTCACGAGGCCCGAAGGCACGAGGATCAGCGAGATGCCGCCTCCTTCGGCGACGGCCGGCGCCGGCCCGGAGCCGCCGACCGCCTGATTGCCGCTGACCGTGCTGTCGGCAATGACCACGGGGCCGCCGAAGAGGTCGAGGCAGAAGATACCGCCGCCGGCCGTCGCACTGTTGCTCAAGACCGATTGCGAGGGGACGACATCCGCGGCTAGAGGCGCGCCCCTGGGCCAGGTTGTCGGTCAGGGTCGAATCGCGAACAGTCAAGGTGCCGATACTGTTGATGCCGCCGCCCTGGCCGGAGCCGTAGTTGGTTGTGCCGTCGCCGCCAGCCGCGCCGATGGCGGCATTGTTGGTGAGCGTGCAGTGCGTGACGGTCAGGGTCGCACCCACGTTGCTGGAATTGCTGATCGCCCCTCCGCCCGCACTGGCGCCGGGGCTGCCGCCGAGCGCCTCGTTGCCGATAAACGTGCTGTTGCTGATCGTGGCCGAGCCGGTACTGGCCAGATTCAGGTCGATCGCGCCGCCGGCTGCGAAGATGTAATCATTGCTGACGATGGGATCGTTGGGACCAACAGCGATGGCCTCGTGGCCATGGAAGGTGCTGCCGCTGACGGTGAGCACTCCTGACGAGGCGTCCTCGATGCCGCCACCGAACCCACCGCCGACCGCATTGCCAGGGGCCTCGTTCTTGCTAATCTTGCTGTTGGCGACGCTCAGCGTGCCCAGGTCGGAAATGCCACCGCCGGCGACGGCGGAGTTGCCGCTGACGGTGCAGTTGGTCAGCGTGGCCGTGGCCGACTGAAAACCGTTGCCCAGGTAAACGAGGAGGCCGCCGCCTGTACCCGCGGAGCTGTTGCCGGCAATTGTGGCGTCGGCGATCGTCAATGCGCCAGCCTAGACGGAGATGCCGCCCCCGCCGGTGCTGCCGGCGCGGTTGCCCGAGAATTGGCAGCCGGAGATCGAGCCACTCCCCCCTGAGTTCGACACGGCGCCGCCAGTATTCCCAGCCGAATTGCCCGTGAAACCGCTATCGAGCAAGTCGATATGAGAAGGGAACGGGATGTTGTCGCGATAATCCGTAGTGCTGTAGATCGCTCCCCCGAAGGCGGCGTGATTCGCGTCGAAGGTGCTGTCATCGACCGTCAGCGAGCCGGCGTCGTTGGCCACGCCGCCGCCGCCGCTCTCGCCGGAGGCGGAGTTGCCGGTGACGGTGCAGTTCGTCAGCGTCATCGTGCCGGCTGAGTTGGTGTACAGACCGCCGCCGTCGAACTCGGCGTAGTTGCCGCTGACGGTGCAGTTGCTCAAAGTGGCCGTGCCGAGGTTGCGCAGGCCGCCGCCATTGCCAGTGGTAGTGCCATCGGGGATCGTGAGTCCCGAGATCGACGCCGTGACACCCGCCTCGACCTCGAACACCCGGCTCAGCCCGTCGCCGCTGACCGTCACGCCCACCTTCGGGCCCGTGATCGTCTCCTTCCCGGTCGTGTCGTTCAGCTCGAGCTGGCCGCCCGTCAGGGTGATCGTCTGCGGCGTCGTGAACACCGTCTTGTCAAAGGTGATCGTCTCGACCCCTCCGTTCGTATTCGCCTGGACGATCGCCTGGCGCAGATCGATCAGGACGGTTTCTCCCCGCCCCGAAGGGGCAAGAATCCGCCGGAACTGTGGCTTCATCACACGTTCACTTTCCCGATGACGAGGATTCATTGAGAGCGAAGGGATCCACCCGACGTCACCTCCGGCGAGCCGCCTCGCCAACGGAGCGACCATGGACAGCAACGCATCCCCATCGGGCCTGGATCCGGTCGAGCGCCTCGCCGAGGAGTATCTGAGACGCCGGCGGCAGGGAGAGCGCCCCACCGCAGCCGAGTACGCGGCGCGATATCCCGATCTGGCCGGCCGGATCCTCGACCTCTTCCCGGCCCGGGAGTGGATCGAGGGGCTCGTGCCCACGCCCGAGGACCATGCCAGCCTCTCCGGCAAGCCGGACGATCTCTCCACGCCGGCCGGCACCGGTGGTCGCGCCGAGCGGCTGGGCGACTATACACTGCTCCGCGAGCTCGGCCGCGGCGGTATGGGGATCGTCTACGAGGCCGAGCACGAATCGCTCAAGAACCGGGTGGCCCTGAAGGTGATGCACCCGCGGTTTCGCGCCGACCGGGCCTACCTGCGTCGTTTCCAGACCGAGGCGCGCCGGCGGCGAAGTTGCACCACACCAACATCGTGCCGGTCTTCGACTACGGGCAACAGGATGGCGTCTGCAACTACGCGATGCAATGCATCGACGGCGTCGGGCTGGAGCGGGTGCTAGAGGATGTCCGCCGCCTCCGGGCCGAGGCCAGCCGCGAGACCGCGGCCGGGACCGGAGGGGCGGCACAAGCGACGGTGACTGACGCGAAGTCGGACCCGCTCGCGGCCATCACCCGCGGCCTGGTGACCGGCCGGTTCACGGCGGCACTTACGCTTGCCGTAGGCGACGTGTCGGACGCGACCGCGACCGGAGGTGCAAGCCCGTATGCGACCTCTGGCGCCCCGGCTGGGCTCGATGGATCGGCTTCCACCCCATCCGGCAGCGGAGCCGAGCCGGGTAGCGGTTCGCTCGCCGGCCAACCGGAGTCGGTCTATTTTCGCGAGGTCGCCCGCCTCGGCGCCCAGGTCGCCGACGCCCTGGACTATGCCCACCGTCAAGGGGTGATCCACCGCGACATCAAGCCCCCCAATCTCCTGCTCGATGCTCGGGGGAACGTCTGGGTCACCGATTTTGGGCTGGCCAAGTTGGTCGAGGGAGACGACCTCTCGCAATCACACGACCTGGTCGGGACGCTCCGATTCATGGCACCGGAGCGGTTTCGCGGCGTCACCTCCCCACTGGGCGACGTCTACTCGCTGGGCGCGGCCCTGTACGAGCTTCTGACCCTGAAGCCGGCCTTCGCCCAGCGCGACCAGGGCCGGCTGGTCAACCAGGTCACGCATGAGCCGCCGGTGCCGTTGCGACAGCACGATCGCCGGATCCCTCGGGACCTGGAGACCATCGTCCTCAAGGCGCTGGCCAAGGACCCCAAGGACCGGTTCGTGTCGGCGGCCGAGTTCGGTGACGAGCTGCGTCGCTATCTGGAGAGCCGGCCGATCCGCTCGCGGCCCATCCCGACCTTCGAGCGGCTCTGGCGGTGGTGCAAGCGCAACCCCGGCCTGGCATGCCTGAGCGCCCTGGCCGCGACCCTGATAATCCTGATCATCGTTCTCGGCTCGACCGCGGCGGCGTGGCAATTCCGCGAGGCCGAACACAAGACCCGACTGGCACTGGGCCAGTCGCTGATCTCGGAGGCAGCGGCGCTTCAGCGCACGGGATTGATCGGCCAGCGGTTCGACAGCCTGGACCGGCTCGGCAAGGCGGCGAAGGTCCTGGGAGCCTGCTCCTCGGATCGACCAGGAGCGCAGCGGGGCCGCGTTCTACCGCCCGGCGTTCACCGGCGACGGCCGGTTGATGGCCCCGGGAATCGCGCCGGATCAGGTCTTGCTGGCCGATGCCGCCACGGGACGCGAGCTGGCACGACTGACGACCTTGCAGCCGGTGGACCCGACTCCGATCGTCTTCAGCCCCGACGGCTCGAAGCTCATCGCCAGGACGAACCAGAAGACCGTGCTGGTATGGGACCTGCGGAAGGTCCGTGACCAGCTCGGCATCCTGGGTCTGGACTGGGACGCGCCGCCGTATCCCGCGGCCCTGGAATTGCGGGACGCCCGCGGTCCGATGCCCCCGCTGAAGGCGGTACGCGTCGTCGGCGAAGGCATCGATCTCCAGGCGCGGCACGCCGCCGAGCTGGCCGAGATGAACCGCCGCCTTACGGCCATGCCGGACGATCCGGAAGCCCGGATCCACCGCGGCTGGTTGTACACCCAGCAGAAGACGTGGTCCGAAGCGATCGCCGATCTCGAGCATCGGCTCCGGGGGCGTCCGGGCGATTCCGATGCGTCCTGGCTCCTGGCCAAGGCGTACCTGGAGTCGGGGAAACCGGCCGGCGCGCTGACGGCCCTCAACCGCTTGCTCGAACGAGCGCCGGAGGACGACGAGGCCCGATTCCTGCGCGGCCTGGTCGCCCTCGCCCTCGCCCAGCCCGCCCTGGCCGCGGACGACTTCAGCCGTGTCCTCGCCCATGAGCCGGATCGGAACGATACGCGCTACCGCCGGGCGGGGGCCCTGAGCCGGACTGGCCGGCACCGCGAGGCACTGGCCGACCTCGACGTCCTCATCGCGAAGGACCCGATCGACTTCGCGCTGTACGACCTCCGCAGCATCGTTCGCGAGGCTCTCGGCGATCGGGAGACGCACCCGTGCCGATCGGGAGAAGGCTGTCTCGTTGCTGCCCAAGAACGCAATGGCGCTCAACCGTCGGGCCTGGACGTACGCGACCGGCCCGTTCATCCAGCGCGACCCCGAGCGTGCTGTCTTGCTGGCGCGTCGGGCCGTCGCACTGGATCCCGCAATCAGACCAGGCTTAATCCGCTGGGCGTGGCCCTGTATCGCGCGGGCGCAGTACGCCGAGGCGATCTCGACCCTGAAGCGGAGTCTCGCCGCCGGGAAGGGTAAGGACGAAGCCTACGACCTGTTCTTCCTGGCGATGGCCCACCACCAGATGGGACACCGCCAGGAGGCCCGCGGCTGCTACGACCAAGCCGTCCGCTGGCTGGAAGCCCAGAAGAGCCTGCCCGACTCGGACGCCCAGGAATTGGCCGCCTTCCGCGCCGAGGCCGAGTCCGTGCTGGCCAGTCCACCCGACGAACTGCCCGCCGACGTCTTCGCGCCAGCCGCCCGAGAAGCCGTGACCGTTCTGACGAGCCGGACGTTGAGACGGCCCATGCCCAGGGTTTCAAGGCGACGTTACATCAGGTCCGCGCACATCGCTCTCCCGGGATCCGGCTCGCGGTTCACTTCCATCCTGGCGCGAGGCGGGCATCGCGTTGAAGGCAATGGTTCGGACAATGGACCCCAAAGCGCGGGCCCACACTACGAATATACCGACGTTTATGCAACCGGGGCCGCGATTCCGCGGATCATTGCGATTACTGAGCGTTGCCGAGAAAACGAAACTCGGCGGATCGCTCTGGGGTTGGTAGCCTGTCCTGGGGGCAGCGCCGGCACAGCCGGCTGGACCCCAGCCACCCCGGGATCGGGGCCGCCAAACGGGGTGGCTGGGGTCGAGCCCCAAGGGCGATGCCCCCATAGGCGTTAACTTAAGGGCCCCATCCGAGAGACGAACGCCAATTTCCCGCGGAAATCCTACGGAAATCAGGAGACGCCGCGTCGAACACCACCGATCTCAGCGCGGCGGGTGCGGGATACCTGGGGAGTGCGACGATCCGACCCGCGCCGCTTCCCCCTCAGTTCGGGCCAATTTGGTCGTTCTCGTAACCCAGTCTTCCGAATTTTTGGATTTTTTTATCTCCCTCTGTGGTCCAGAGTTCCGGAGCCAATCGCCCCGGAATCCGCGATAGGTGCATTAACGGATCATCAAACCTGTGGCATACTGAATAATATGGACCATGCGCGACCGTCACCGACCGGAAACCCAGGCAGCGAGCCACGGGGCTATGCCGCGTGCGACCGGGCCCGGCACAGCGATTTCGGGACTCGGCCCGAACTCGCTGGGGGCCATGGGGATCGGAGAGGGCGCCGCGGCCAAAAGTGATCACCGAGTGCCAATTCGTGCCACAATTCTCGGCAAGTCCGGCCCTACTCAGAGCCGGCCCCGCCCAGAACCCACGCCGGATCCGGACGTCCCGCCGGTCCGGAGTAGGGACGCTCGGAAGGGGTCAAAGCCACCGCCCCCACACGCTGCGGTGGTGATCGCCGAGGACTCTCGGAGAAAACCGCGATTTCCGCCTTCCACGTTACCAACTCCGTCGGTCAAAAAACCGAACCGGCGACACGTGAGGACTCGCTCGTCCCGAACTTGTGTCTGGACAGTGAGATCGGCTTTGGCGGCCTTCGAAAAGGTTGCCACGGAGTGCCAACCACTGTGCCAATTCACGATCAGCAACGGCTCCATTCTTCGCAAAGGCTGATACCCAAGCGGTCTGACTTCCCCCTCATCCCTGATCCTTCAGCCCTCCAGACCGATCAGCCTGTCCGCCGGATGCCCGAATAGGGGTCTCTGAGGACTCTTGAGCCAGATCGCTTTGCAGCTCAGTTCCCTCGCGATCGGCGAGTCACCATGTTGCCGGGAGGGCGCTCGCGTGTCAGACTGTGGGCTTTGCGGGTGTTCATCGTGATCGGTCCTCGAGGAGAAGACCAGCTATGAGACGAACCACGAGCATCGCGATCGTTCTGACAGCGGCTTGGACGGCTTGGGCCACACCGACATCGAGGGCCCAAACGCCCGCCGAGTTCGCGCAGACGGCCGCGTTCGCGGCCGCCCATCAGAACAAGGACGGGGGATTCACCGCCAAGGCGGGTGGGCCCTCGAGCTTGAGCTCGACCAATGCAGGGCTGAGGGTCCTCCGACACGTGGGGGGCTCGGTGCCAGACATCCTGGCCTGCGTCCGGTATGTGAACTCGTGCCGTACTGCCGACGGCGGGTTTTCCTCCACGCCCGGCGGCAAGTCCGAATCCTTCACAACAGCCGTCGGCCTGCTAGCCGCTTCCGAACTGAAGATCACCGACCCCAGGATGATCCGAGGGGCAGTCGCCTATCTGAGCCAGCACGCACGGGCTTTTGAGGAGGTCAGGATGGCGGCGGCCGGCTTGGAGGCCATCGGCGTCGCCTCGCCCGATATCCCCAGGTGGTTCACGCAGATCCAGGACATGCGGAATCCGGATGGGACATTCGGGGCGGGACCGAATCAATCATTCCTCACCGGCGGGGCGACCGCGGCGATCCTCCGCTTCGGCATGCCGCTCGACCGGCGCGGCGCCATCGTCGCGGCGATCAAGGCCGGACAGCGGCCCGAGGGCGGCTGGTCCAAGGATGCCAGCCTCCCGGACCTGTCGAGCAGCTATCGGGTCATGAGAGCAATGTTCATGCTCCACGAGAAGCCGGATATCGACCGGCTCATGGCACTCGTAGCGAGCTGCCGAAAACCGGATGGCAGTTACTCCAACACGCCGGACGGCACCGGCGACCTCGGTGGCACTTACCTGGGCACGATCCTCATCTACTGGTCTCGACAGCTCCTCGGCCTGCCCGCGGTCGTCGAGACGGCCGGTTTTACCCCCCTGGTCAATGGCGACCTGGCCGGCTGGGAAGGGGACACCCAGCTCTGGTCGGCTAAGGACGGCGTACTCGTCGGCCGATCTTCGGGACTGGATCACAACGAGTTCCTGGCTACCACCCGCTCCTACGGAGACTTCATCCTCTCGGTCAACTTCCGGATGCGCGACGGCCAGGGGAACAGCGGCATCCAGTTCCGGAGCGTCCGGGTCCCGCCGCACGAGATGAAGGGCTATCAAGCCGACCTCGGCGAGGGCTACTGGGGCACTCTCTACGACGAATCACGCCGGAACATGGTCCTGGTCTACCCCAGGTCCGATGCGATTCGGGCGCTCCATCGTTCCGACTGGAACCGATACAACATTCGCGCCATGGGAGACCGGATCACCCTGACGCTCAACGGCCAGGACTCGGTTCGGGGTTACCAGGAAACCGACTCCGGGATCGACCGATCCGGGCTGCTGGCCGTGCAGATCCATCAAGGTGGCCCGATGGAGATCCAGTTCCGGGACTTGATGATCCAGCCGCTCCCCAGTCCCACGGCCGAGAATCCCATGCAACCTGGATTTCACCTCCGGACCGTCAAGACCGACCAGGGGGATCGGAAACACACCGTCTACGTGCCCGAAGGCTACGATGGCTCGAAGGCCTTTCCGGTAATCCTTTTCCTCCACGGTGCGGGAGAGCGCGGCGACGACGGGATCACGCCGGCTCAGGTCGGGCTGGGCCCGGCGATCTTCAATCGTTCGGGCGGGATTCCGGCGATCGTCGTCTTCCCGCAGGCGCGGCGCACCTGGTCAGCCGGCTCGCCGGACAGCAACGCGGCTCTCAAAGCCCTCGACGATGTCCTGGGCGCCTACAAGACCGAATCGAACCGCGTGATCCTGACCGGACTGTCGATGGGCGGGCACGGGAGCTGGGACCTCGCCACCGCGCACCCCGACCGGTTCGCCGCCGTGGTCCCGATCTGCGGGCCCGGTGAACCCGAGGCGGTTGACCGCCTCAAGGCGCTGCCGATCTGGACGTTCTGCGGCGACGCCGACCGCGATGAGACCGTGCTCAACCTTCGCACGATGGTTGAAGCCCTCCGGCACGAGGGCGCCTCGGCTCGCCTTACTGAGTACCGCGGTGTCGGACATAATAGCTGGGACCGCGCCTACAATAATCCCGAAGTGATCGATTGGATGCTCGCCCAGCGGCGACCCTGATCCGTCGATTAGTCGGTGGTCCGTTTCCAGAGGAGAGGCAACGATGTATCGGCAAACGGAGCTGCGCGGGCGAGGCATCTTGGCTCGGGCCATGACCCTCGCCCTGACCGTCGCGATCATCCAACCGGCAATGGTCGGGACGGTCGCACAGGGTCAAGAATTCGGCGCCTTCCAGGGAGCTGCCACGGCGATTCGGGACAAGGCCGGACTGTTCGGCGCCGACGCGATCGCCGAGGCCCAGAGGAAACTGTATGAGATCGAGCGTACCACCGGCGCGGCCACCATCATCGAGACGATCGACACCCTCAAGAGTGAACCGGCCGACAAAGTGGCGATCCGGGAGGCCGAACGTTCAGGGATCCACGGAGTCTTCATCCTGATCGCCCAGAAGGAGCGTAAACTGGAGGTACTGGCCTCCCGTCATTTTCGCCAGGTCTTGACGGATGACCATCGGCTCGCCATTCGCAAGGCCTTCTTCGAGGGATTCCAGCACAAGGACTTCAATGAGGGACTGAGGCTTGGCGTGGCGGTGATCGGAAAGTCATTGCCGGCTGCCCCTCGTGCGGAGGCCCTGGCCTGGTCGGGCAGGACGGCAGGACCCTCGGCCAGGTCGAAGGCCGATTCACCCCTGGTCGTCCGCAATCAGACCCGACTGACCCTTGCCGGCGCACAGGCGATCCTGGCTGCCGCCGAAGCGAAGGCCCGAGAGCTGGGCCTGAACGTCAACATCGCGGTCGTCGATGACGGCGGCCACTTGCTCGCGTTCGAGAGGATGGACCATGCGCGACCAGCCAGCATCTACACAGCCCTGTCGAAGGCCATGACCGCCGCCACGCTCCGTCAACCGAGCGGGCCGATCCCACCGGGAACGGAGCATCCGGATCCGCTGCTGAACCTGGCCCTTGAGAACGCGGCTTCGGCCAGCGGTGGTAAGCTCACGACCCTCCGCGGTGGCTTCCCGATTACGGTCAACGGCCAGGTCATCGGCGGCGTCGGTGTCGGCGGCGGTTCGGGTGAGCAGGATAGCCAGGTCGCCCGGGCCAGTCTCCTGGCGATCGCCAATCGACCTCTATCGGATCAGGCGGCTCCCCTTCTTCCCACAGGGCCAACGGCTGGCGATCGCGCGAAACCCGCGTCCACACAGAACGCGACCACCAAGCCGGAGGGTAACCAGGTCCCGGACGGTCTGCCCAGTAAGCCGCAGTAACACCAGCCGGTCTGGGTGAATTGCTGGAAGAAGCCTGTGAAGTCGTGTCCTGAATCCGCGATAATGGCACAAGCATCTCCCGAGATGCTGACGCCCACCTTCGACCTGCGGCGGCAGGTCAGGCATCGCGTCCCCCCTGCTCCCACGACGGGGTTGGCATTGTGCTGCCCCTGGGTTTGGAACGTTGTCGAAAGACATGGCGGGGATCGTTGTGGCTAACCCTCCGCGACTCGGTCCAGGCGAAAAATGCTTCGCCCGTCGGTCGCTCACGGCTTGGCCCGGGGAACGACACCCGTCAGCGAAGGAGCCCAAGCGCTTGAGCCATTCCGCATCTCGACATCGTGTTCTGGTCGTGGACGACAACGTCAACGCGGCTGTCAGCCTGGGCATGTTATTGAAGCTCGCAGGCCAGGAGGTGCGCGTCGCCTACGACGGGCCGGCCGCTCTTCGACAGGCCGTCGATTTCCGTCCGGATCTGGTCTTACTCGACATCGGTATGCCGGGGATGGACGGGTACGAAGTCTGCCGGCGACTCCGACGTGAGTCGGGCCTAGAAAAGACGATGCTCGTCGCACTGACCGGCTGGGGCCAGGACGAGGATCGGCGCCGCTCGCACAATGCCGGCTTCGATCACCACATCGTCAAACCCGTAGAACCCAGCGCGTTGCAACGGCTACTCGACGACTTGCCGGTCACTCCCGCCCTCGGCGAGGGACCGTCTGGAGAAACTGGATTCACTCCGAGTGAAGCGTCCTGATGTACCGGACGTCTCCACGACCGTCCGTGGAAACCTCCTTCTGAACTGACTGACACCGAGAGGAGTCTCGATGGGGCGTGCAGTCCATCACTTCAACATGGTCCTGGCACTCGTGGTCGGACTCCAAGGGTCGATGGCCGGATCGACCGCCTCAGCACAAGACCGATCGGCGCCGAACGTGGTAATTCCCCATGGCCAGGACCGCGCCCCGAACGCCCCGCGCTCTCCGGCCGATGCGATCCGCGCGATGACCGTCCCTCACGGGTTCCGCGTCGAGTTGGTCGCCGCCGAGCCTGACATCGTCAACCCCGTGGCCATGACGTTCGACGAACGCGGCCGGATCTGGATCACCGAAAGCCTCGAGTACCCCAGACGTCAACCGGGGCCCGGACGTGACCGGGTCAAGGTCCTCGAAGACAGCGACGGCGACGGCAAGGCTGACCGGTTCACGGTCTTCGCCGAGGGTTTGAACATCCCCTCGGGGATTGCCGTCGGCCATGGCGGTGTGTGGGTCGCCAATGCGCCGGACATCCTTTTTCTCCAGGACCGCGACGGCGACGGCAAGGCCGACTCCCGTGAAGTCGTCGCAACCGGCTTCGGCCGGTCAGATACCCACGAGCTGCCCAATTCGCTGACCTGGGGACCCGATGGCTGGCTCTACGGCTGGAACGGCGTGTTCAATCCCAGCAAGGTCGCCTCGAAGAACGGCAAGACCTACGACTTCACCTGCGCGATCTTTCGCATTCATCCCAAGACCCGGGTTTTCGAGGTCTGGTGCGAAGGGACTAGTAATCCCTGGGGTATTGCGATCGACCCGGAGGGCTCGTTTTTCGCCAGCGCCTGCGTGATCGATCACCTCTGGCACCTCGTCGAGACGGGGTACTACATCCGCCAGGGAGGGCCGTATCCTCCTTACACCTGGCCGATCGAGTCGATCGTCGACCATACCCACCAGAAGGCTGCCTATTGTGGCATCCACTATTTTGACAGCCCGGCCTATCCCCCGGAGTATCGCGGCCGGCTCTACATGGGCAACATCCACGGCAACTGCGTCAACGTGGATGTCCTCGAACGCAAGGGCTCGACCTATAACTCCGAGCCCGCGCCCGATTTCCTGAAGGCCAACGATTCGTGGTTCATGCCGGTTTCCCAGAAGACGGGTCCGGACGGCTGCCTCTACATCCTCGACTGGTACGATCAGTATCACTGCTACCAGGACGCCAATCGCGACCCGGGCGGCATCGACCGTCTCAAGGGACGCCTCTACCGCGTCCGTTACCTGGAAACGCCCCGACGCTTCGGCTTCGACCTCGCGAGGTCGAGCGACGACGAACTGATCGGTTTCTTGCGCGATCCTAATGTCTACGTGCGCGACATCGCTCAGCGACTCCTGACCGAGCGGGCCTCGAGCGCCATTCGCAGCAAACTCGAAGCGCTGGTCCTCGACGATGAGGCTCCCCGCAATTCCCAATTGCACGGCTTGTGGGCCTTGATCGGATCGGGAGCGCTGGATGTCAACTTTCATCTCAAGCTCTTATCCCACCACGACTCGACGGTCCAAGCGTGGGGCGTCCGGGCAGCGGGGAACCAGGGACGCGTCGACGAGGCGATCCGCGACGAATTGATGAAGCGCGCGCGAGACGGCGGTCCTGACGTCCGGCTCCAGGCGGCCATCGCCGCGCGGAAGATCCAGGGTGTTGAACCCGTTGCCGATCCTGCTCGATGCGCTCTTATCCTCCACGGATCCCTTGATCGCCCAGATCGTCTGGCAGAACCTCCAGCCACTCCTGGAAAAACGACAAATCGATGTCGCTCGGCGTCTGGAGGAACGCCGTTGGCAGAACTTCGGTCTCAGCGCCATGGTACCCATCGCGCTCGAGCGGATCCTGGACAGTCCCGAAGCGGATCCAAGGATTGTTCGCGCTCTATTGGCCTCGACGAATCGCAAGGAAAATGCTCATGAAGCGCTCGACATCCTGGCCGCGCGGTTTCGCCAACGGAGCATGCCGACGGCGATCATGAAGGTCTTGCAAACCGAGTTTGCCCACATCTTGAACACGATGGCCCCGAATACTACGGACACTCCACTCGCACTCAAATATCGAATCATATTAGTTTATTGTGGTGACCAGGCGAGTGTGAAACAGCTCTGGGAGATCGCCCGTACGAGCCGGAAGGGAGTCGAGCCCAAATCCCGGGGTGACTGGGAACAATTGAGGATGAGCGCTGTCGAGGCGATTCTCTATCGAAGGATCCAGGGATCGACGCGTCTGCTGGTCGCGAGCCTTCTCGCTGAGACGGACGCGGAAAGCTCGCTCGCCTTTCGAGGCAAGGTCCTCGACGCGCTCGACGATCTCGACGAACCAGAGGTGGCAGCCGTCGTGCTCAAAGCGTACGATAACTTACCCCCTCCCTTGAAGCCACGCGCCGTCGAGCTCCTGACACGCCGTCCCGGTTGGACCAGAGCATTGCTCACCGCCGTCACCGAGAAGCGAATCCCCGCCGGAGCGTTGAATGTCACTCAGCTCAGGAACCTCCAGGACAGTAGAGATCCCGAGGTCTCCGCCCAGGTCAAGGCCATCTGGGGCACGATTCGGGAGCGCCGCAATCCACAGCGCGAGCGGGTCGTCGAGCAGATCCGCAGATCCCTCCGCCAGATGACCGGCGACCCTGCCGCCGGCCAGGCCGTCTTCGGCAAACTCTGCGCCCAGTGCCACAAAATCTACGGCGCGGGTCAGGATGTCGGCCCCGACATCACATCGAACGGACGCAATGACTTCAACCAGCTTCTTTCGAACGTGTTCGATCCGAGCCTGGTCATCGGCCCGGGCTACCAGGCCACGACCCTCGCCACCAAGGATGGCCGCCTGCTCACGGGCCTGGTGGCCGAGGACGGCAAGGACCGCATCGTCTTGAAGCTCCAGGGCGGCAAGCTGGAGTCGATCCCGCGCGACCAGGTGAACCAGATGAAGACGGCTGACGTCTCGCTCATGCCCGAGGAGGTCGAGAAACAGCTCTCACCCCAGGAGATCGCCGATCTGTTCGCGTTCCTCTGCCTGGATCGCCCTCCGTCGGACCCTGCCGCGAAGCCCTTGCCGGGCTCGGGGCCGATCAAACATTGGCCCTAGTCAGGTGAACATGGATTGCATCGATGAGACAAACGGAAAAACCGATGATAGATACTCCTCTTCATGATTGTTCAGAAATCAGGATGGGGGTATCCCATAGGGAGTTGCGGAATTCGGAAGATCCCTCCCGCACTTCGTCGATGCCGACCGATTAACCCAGGCCGAATGAAGGAAGCCCACTAGCCCGATCGCCTCGCCGGCGAGGAACAACGGCCACGAGAACGGGTTCGGCATGCCGCCCGTTGCGATGTTCCTCCAATCCCAACTGAAGGATGCGGTCAGGAGAAATCCACCCAGAACGATCGCGGCCCAGTCTGATGGCGAGATCTGGAACGGCCGCCCCGATGCCTCCCGAACGATCACAGCCGAACCCGCCGCGACCATCGTCGCGGCGACGACCGCCGGGGCCAGCACTGGAGCAGACCAGGGAACGGGGATGAGGAACAAGATGTCCCACGTCCAGACCGACGCCGGCCAGCCGAGCAACGCCTTCAAGGAGACGTAGTAACCCAGATCCCAGACCCCAAAGGCGACCAGGAATGCCGAGAATCGTTGCAGAAACGTCCGGCCCGCCGACACGCCGACCCCCACAAGCATGACCAACGTCGCGGCCTCGCGCATCAACTCGATCCTCATCAACTGCGCGGCAACGGGATCGATACGAACCAGGCGATCGCGCCGGATCCATGGGAAGAGCTCATGCGCAAGAGGAGATCGGACTGACCGTAGGCCGGGCTCAGGATCGCGCGGAGGTCCACCACGACGACCGCTTCGACGAACCCGAAACCGATGCCGAAGAGCGTAAGTCCGGCCAAAAGCGAGCCCGGCCCGTACGGTATCACGGCGAGGCGATTCCCATTGTCTTGATGATGGTCATTCATGAGCGGGTTGAGGTCGGAAGTCGGAAATGGGGAATCTCGAATCCGCAGTCTCGAATCCGGAATTCAAGCCAATCCCGAGTAAGGCACGATGAACTTCATCAATGGTCTCGGGCAAGGTCGAAGTCCCCGCAGTCAGGCCAATCTTCGCGAACCCCTTGAACCACCCGGCATCCAGATCGTCAGCCGACTGGATGTGCAAGGCGGGTTTACCGCGCTCGCGACAGCGGGCAGCCAGTTCCCGTGTGTTGTTCGAATGATACCCGCCGACGACCACCACCGCCTCGACCTCATCAAGCAGCCGCTCCAGGGCATGCTGATGATCCTTGGTCGGCAGGCAGACAGTGTCCACGAACTTGATCTCGGCCTGGGGGTTCCGCGCCACGATGGCGGCGTGGATCTGTTCGACACGACGCTCCGTGGCCGTTGTTTGGCAGACGATCCCCAGTCGACTGTGCGGATAGACAGCCACCTCGCCTACCGACTCGATCACATCGTAATTCTCCAGGTCGCCGACGATTCCCTCGATTTCAACGTGCCCCCTCCGACCGATCACCAGCACATGATATCCCAGGGCCTGGAGGTTCTGAGCGGCCTGGTGGGCGCGCATGACCAGCGGACACGTCGTGTCGACCAGACGCTTGCTGGCGGCCTCCAACCGCTCTCGCTCACGGTTGCTGATCCCATGGGCGGTGATGAGGACAGCCGGCGTCTCCGCCAGCGACTCTCCCCGATTCGCCTCACCTCGCATCGCGAACCCACGTGCCTCGAGCTGCGTCTGGACGAGTTCATTGTGAACAAGCTGGCCATGGATCGTCACTGTAGACGGTTCCTCAATTCCATCGATCACCCGCAGCGCATCGCGGACCCCGAAACAAAGCCCCATCACCTCGGCTCGAATCACTCGCATGACACCTCCGGTCCCTTCCGAGGAGGTCCCCGCAATCCATCACGACAAGAACCGTGGGAACCTCTGGAGCCAACAATTACTTGGCACAACAAAGCTTATGGGTTGAGAAGGGCCGACGTCTGTTGTGGGCTAAACGTCTCGGTGCTTGGGGGCTTCCGGAAGCCGGAGACCTGTACTCCGTCGTCAAGCAGGCGACCATCCCTCGGCGAGATTGGGGTTGCTCGCCGGCGTGGGCTCGATCCTCGCGGCGTTCAGGGCGTCCTGGACTACGGTCTCCAGGACGTTGATATACTCCAGAAACCGTCGCCGTCCTCGATCGGTCATCCGGCAGAGGGTTTGGGGACGATTGTGGTGGAAGCCCTTCCAGATCTCGACGAAGCCGGCCTCGTGGAGGACCTGAAGGTGCCGGCTAAGGTTGCCATCGGTGAGATGGCAGAGCTCTTTCAAGTCGGCGAACACAACGCCCCGTGGGTGGGTGACGAGAGATGTCATGATCCCGAGCCGGGCCTTCTCGTGGAAGACGCGGTCCAGGCCCTCATAGGCGAACCGGCCTGTCGGATCTACCGGCTTGGCTTCATTCGGCGTCATCATCGCGCTCCAGAGTGCGATAGAGTACGGCAGCGGCCAGGAACTGGCCCACGCCGAAAGGTAGCCCCATGGCCCACGGAGAGAGCGCTGCATCACCTTGCCCCAAGGCCAGGACCACCAGCCCCGTACTCAGATAGAAGACGGCGACCCAGAAGGTCGCCCGGGGTAAGAGTCGGCAGGAGGCGAAGATCCCCAGGGCATAAACCACCTGCCATAGCCCCGGTAGCATCCAGAGACTTGCAGGTGAAGTCCGGACGAGCACGATCGTCAATAGCGCGCCGGCGACCAAGCACGGACAGAATTGCTCCAGCGCCAGCCAGGTCAGTTCGCGCGTCAGTGGCGAACCGGCGTTTCGAGCCCGGATCACCATCTCCAGGCCAGCCGCCAAACCGCTAATGACCGCCGCGCCGATCCAGAGCGCCAGGTACGGCCGAATCTGCTGCACCGGGTCCGCGATCCTGATCGCCTGGACGACCGCCGCCAGCAACGCCACCCCCCCCGAGAACGCCACGGGCATCGCCCGGTAACCGCGAAAGACCTCCGTCCGTGCCAGTTGCAGTCGAATCTCCGTAATCTGTGTCAAAGCCTCGCGCAGTTCCATCAATGCCCACCTTCCATCCCAAGTCCCAGGATTCGGTGACCATCTATCCCATACCCACCTGATACTCCCCCAATCGCTTTACATCGTAAAGCTTCTTGGCTTCGGCGTCAAGAGGAACGAGGGCGGCGACCGGGGCCTCAGTGAAGATCAGCTACGCCACACAACCGTTGCCAGTGGGCGTTGCCGACCTCCATGATTCGGGAATCGGGCCATTTCTCTAGGCGATGGTAACGAGGATGCCTGGAGTCCTTGTACGGGTCATTTCGTGCAGCGTTATAGCAGGCGATGAGGGCCCAGCGCGGCTGGTCGCTGTGGTTTCGATCCGAGCGATGGAGGAGGTTGCAATGGAAGAAGATGGCATCACCGCGTTCGAGTGGACATTCGACTTGCTCCAGGCGCTGGAGCGCAGCCTCCACCCGTTCCGGGTCGGCGCCGGTTTGATCGCCGAGCGGTCCATGGTTCAGTCTTCCGAGGCGTTGCGAGCCCTTGAGGATCTGGAGACAACCGTTAGCACTTGTGGCCCGATCGACGGCGATCATGCAACTGGCGAGGTCAGGGAACAGGCAACCGGTCTCATACCAGTAACCATAATCCTGGTGCCACTCCCAGGCACCGCCGAAGTGCGGCTGCTTGAGGATCATCTTATGATGGTAGTGGTAGACTTCACCATCGAGCAGCCGTTCCATGGTGTCGACGATTCGTCGGCAACGAACGAATGCGCTGTAGATGTCGTCCTCCAGAGTGTTGCGGACCGAGAGCCGGACAATTCCGCCTTCGCCATCGCGTCGGCCTGCGGCTTGCTGCATGAGCTGATCATCGGCGCGGGCGATCCGACCTAGCAGGTCGATCTCCTCGTGTCCGAACAACCGCTCGACGATCAGGTAGCCATCCTGCTGGAACTGGACGAGCTGGGAGTCGCTCAGAATGAACGCCATGGCGAGGCCTCCCGCGAGCGGAATCGATCCAGCTTGGGAAGACGAGGCTGAATGCTGGTATCGCACGTTCGCTCAAACCGCGATGCTCCTGGTATAGCATGAGTTCGAACACCCCTCCAGGGTGTGACCAGTGAGGCAACGCGTTTCTCGATGAATGCCATCGGCTCGGCCGACAGGAAATAACAGGATCCAAAGCCTGGGAGAATTCGGGAGTGTCAACGTGACGCAATTCGGTTAGAATCGCCACCTTTGCGGGTATATCATCGGCGCCGGCATGATCAGGGGAGGTTTCGTCCGCGGATCCCGCGGCCTTCTCATAGCGCCGGCGCAAGCAACCGCTCTGAGGGCCGGATTTCGACCGTCATGGGATACATCGAGATCCTGATCATCGCCGGTCTGATCCTGATCAACGGGTTGTTCGTCACGGCCGAGTTCGCCCTGGTGAAAGTCCGGGCGACCCAGATCGATCAACTCGCCGAGCAAGGCAACTGGGCGGCCAGACTTACCAGCAAGGCTCTCGATCGCCTCGACTTCTACTTATCAGCGTCCCAGGTCGGCATCACGGTTGCCAGCCTGGCATTGGGTCGAGCGATTGAGCACTGGGTTGACCCCCTGGTGAAGGCGGGGTTCGAAGCGCTCCACCTGCGCTCGGACCCGATCACGATTTTCGGCGTCTCGATCGCCATCGTGCCGGTCGCCGCGCTGGGCCTGATCACATTCTTGCACATGGCTCTGGGTGAGCAGGCGCCCAAGAGTCTGGCCATCCGTCATCCCAGGGCCCTCGCACTCCTGACCGCGCCGCCCCTGGTGATCCTCTCCTACATCTTTTCACCGGTGATCTGGCTCTTGAACAAAGCGAGTAACTTGACGCTCTGGGTCCTGGGCCTAGGGCAGACGAGCGCGTCGGAGCTGGCCCACTCGGAAGAAGAGCTGCGTCTGATCGTCGCCGAGAGCGTGGCGGGCGGCCACCTGTCGCGCAACGAGCGGATCATGATCGAGAACGTCCTTAACCTCGAGGAGAAGACGGCGCGGCGGGTGATGGTTCCTCGGCCCGACATCGTGTATCTCAGCCTGGCCCGCTCCATCGAGGACAATCTCCGCGTGGCCCGCCAAGCCGGGCACACCCGATTCCCACTCTGCGAAGACGACCTGACCACCGTCATCGGCATGATCCACGTCAAGGACATCTTTCGCGCCGGGTCCTATCAGAACGGGCGTGTCGATCTCCGGCAACTCGCCCGCAAGGTTCCGTTCCTGCCTGTGATGCTGCGGTTAGACCAGCTCCTGCTGGAATTCCAGCGCAACCGGGTCCACCTTGCCATGTTGCTGGATGAATACGGCAGTGTCGTCGGCATGGCGACGCTGGAGAACGTACTGGAAGAATTGGTTGGTCCGATCCAGGACGAGTTCGATCGGGAGACTCCGCCGATCACACCTGTGGGCGAGAATGCCTTCGAGGTCGAAGCCTCCTGCCCGCTCGACGTGCTGGCTGAGACCTGTCAGATGGAGATCCCCGAGACGGATGCGGAGACCGCGGGCGGCCTGGTTCTCGACCTGCTCGGCCGGCTGGCCCGGCCGGGCGATTCGGTGTCGATCAATGGTCATCGTCTCACGGTCCTCCGCGCCGATCCCACCCGGATCCGTAAGATCCGGGTCGAGCCCGTCGCCCCCGAGGTTCCCGCCGTCCCGCCGGAAGGTTCGCGGGAACAGGCCGACAGAGCCAATCACACCACGTGAGGTTGTCGCCAGTTCTCATCAAGAAGGTCTGCTCGCTGGTTGCTGCTGGGACAAACAGTGCAAGGTCCCCAGGCCGAGGACCAGGTTGACGCAGTGGACCCCGACGACTTCGCGATCCGGGAACACCTGCGCCAGGGTGTCGAGCGCGATCCGGTCGGACGGGTCATTGAATGTCGGCACGAGGACCAGTCCGTTGGCGACGTAGAAGTTCGCGTAGCTGGCCGGGAGCCGCTGGCCGTCGAAGACGACTGGATTTGGCATGGGCAACTCAACCACGCGAAGCGACTGGCCGTCTTGATCGTAAGCTGACTGCAATCGGCGGAGGTTCTCTTCCAGCGGTTCATGATTGGGGTCATCGGGATTCGGCTCGAAAACCGTCACAACCGTCGATGGATCGACGAACCGTGCCAGATCATCGATGTGGCCGTGGGTGTCGTCGCCTACGATCCCTCGACCCAGCCAGATGACGTGTCGGACGCCCAGGTAATCCGCGAGCACTCGTTCGAGGGCCGCGCGGTCGAGGCCGGGGTTCCGGGCCTGGACTTCGCTGAGCAGGCATTCCTCAGTGGTCAGCAGCGTGCCGCGGCCGTTGACCTCGATCGCGCCTCCCTCCAATACAACGCGGACCCGATGCCCCCCCTGCTCCACCTTCGGCACCCATCGGCGCAGCTCCAGCCACTTCGAGATCTTGCGCGGGAGTCGGCGATCCTCCTCATAGTTGTCGTACTTGGCCCAGGCGTTGAACTTCCAGTCGATCAGGCCGACGCGCTCGCTTGTCTCGTTCGACGGGTCGTCCTTGACCACGAAGGTCGGACCCGAGTCGCGTAGCCAAACCCGGTCCGTTGTGGCCTTGTAGAACCAAACGCGTCCAGGATCCACTCCAGCGGCGTCGAGCTGGTCGGCGACCCGGCGCTTCATGACGCCATCGCGGACCACGATGTGGACCGGCTCGACGCGGCTCAGCAAGCGGACGATCTCGATGTAAACCCAAGGGATCGGCCCGAACTTCCCGGGCCAGTCGTCGCGGTTGTGCGGCCAGGCGATCCAGGTCGCCGCATGCGGCTCCCATTCCGCGGGCATTCGGTAACCGAGCAAGCGGGGCGTCTGTGACTCTTCCATCGGTATGACTCGTCGATGACCGTGGTTCTCGTGCGTGACGAAGGAGTGTAGGCAAGGATTTGACCGGTCGCAATCGCGAGCCGCATCTTCTGCAACACGAGTTCAATGACACCACGACCGGACGAGTTTCTCGATAACTCGACTCAATAAGAATGCCAGGCCGATCAGCGTGATCGGATCAGCCACGAGCGCAACCCACCAATCAGCGCGGGCGCCCGGTAGGGGAACGGAGAAAAAGAAGACGAGGCCGAAGGCTGGTCCGAAGAAGGGCAGCACAAATGAGTAACCCCCCTCACGGTGCTCGACCCACACGGCGAGCAGGACCAGCCAATTACCGAGAGCGCACAACGCGAAGATCAGACCTGCGGGAACCGCGATCAGCCACCGCACGATCTCGAGAAGCAGCCCCATTGCAAAAACTCTTCTCCGAACTGGCTATACAGTTGGCGCTGGTCATAGCGACGGTATAGACCGTGGGATTTCCCGATAGGAGCACCAGGCCCTCTGGCACCCAGACACGCTGTCCGGAGCGTCGATTCTGCCGCTGTTGGCGTGGCGATCAGTACGAGAACGACGACGATCTCAGTTTCCACCAGCCCAGCCATTGGCCAACCATGCAGCAGCTCCTCGGACGAGCATGACTCACGGATGAGATCTTACCGTCCGCACCACTCGCGGCGCGCTCACCCCCTATGAGGCGAGTGGGGCACAGCCGATGATTGATGCTTCCCTGCCCCAAGAGCCCGGATTCCCGAAGACCCATTCAAACGTACTCGGGAGGAATGGCCGGACCGTCGAAAGCGGATAGCACGCTCCGCGGAACTCGTCCAGTTTCTACGCCGGATCAGGTGAGAATCAAGGGGTCTCCCGGTCACGTCGCTCGGGGAGTCATCTTAGCTTGCAACGAACGCACTCCGACCACTTCCGACTTGGATCTCAGAGCCCCGTCGTGCCAGAATCCGACGTCGGCACGTTTCGCAGGGATGGGCAGCCGTTGAGGACGAAAGGGTGGGTGCGCCGGCGGCATTCAGGCAGAGTGTTGGCAGCATCACCACACAGCATTTGAGACCTTGACTCAGGAAGTGAGGCCGAGCAAACGCCTTGTCGTCGCCCCGAGCTGGAAAACCCAGCCAGCCGCCGTCTGCCTTGAGTCTCCTGGCTCCCTTTAGCGCGTTCGATCGCTTCGCCGCCCCCTACGGGCACCCCGCCACCTAGAGGTTACCAAACTCGTCGGATTATCGATGTTAAGCCAGAACTTGGGCGAATCTGTACTCTGAACACCTCTTGATCGATATCGCCTGAATTCCAGCCTTCGTAATAGGCCGAGGTACGACCCAACAAGGTGGCTGATGACCATCAGCGATCTCGAAACCGCTGGAGAGAAAAGCTTAGGCTCTAAGCCAGCGGGGCTCGCTGCTCTTTCTCTGCGCAGACGCGCTGCCAGAGCTCCTCGCGGTAGACGCCGACCTCGGCCGGGGCCGTGATTCCCAGCCGGATTGTGTTACCTTCGATCGAGACCACAGTGATCGATAACTCGCAGCTCGGCACCACGATACGTTCACCAAGCTTGCGGCTGAGGACGAGCATGTCAGTTCCTCCTTGGGTTAATCCTCTTCGCCTACCCCGGATCTTACGTAAGACGGCCGTTCGCGGACCGACGATCCGCAGTTCCTGCCTTCAATCGAAGAATATACGACACGGGAAAGACCACGGTCTGACGTTTTTCCCGGATCCCGCTCGTCTCAAGGTCATCGACTCTTTGCCGCCGATCTTGAACCCAATTGCTCTTAGACCGCAACCTCCCCACGTGAGCCTTGCTGCGCTGCATAAGCCTCCCAGGCGGCCTCCCATCGTTGTCGTGCGCGCACACGCCGGAACCCCACAACACCTCCTACGACCGCAAGGACCGCAAGGCCCGGTACCAGCCAGGAATCGAATCGATCGAGGCCCGAGGAAACGTATCCCAGCAAGACGACCGGTACTGCGCCCAGCATCAGTACGACGGGAGGGCGCGAACGTTCGATCCGGCCACTCGAAATCCAACGTCGATGGTTCATTGCATACTTCTCGCGTTGTAAGTTTGCGCTTACTTACCAGTGATTTCGTGGCGCGGTTGGACGCAGGTGAGCACAGCCGCAGTCAGTTCATCAGGAGTAACAGGGCCTTCGGGTTGTAATGCCGGTGGATTGCCTCATCCTTGACGCCCATGCCGCGTAGTGAGAACCAGACGGCTTGCTCGATGAGCTGATCGCGAGGCACGTCGTAGTCGACGACAGGCGTCGTCGGGATGAGCGAGAGCATGATGGTTCTCGCCAAGTGCCGGGCGAACATGGCACTGAGCCTAGGATCAACGGGTCGAGGGATCGCCTCGCCCGTGGCGGCCGAGGCTTCCAGGCATTCCTCCACCTTGGTCATCCAGCAGGAGAGGTTCCGCTGGAAGAAGATTCGGGCGAATTCTCCATCCTCCATGAGGCTTCGCAGCATCAGTCGATGCTGGATCAACGCGTCTTCATCACCGTTGCAAACCCCTCCCACGGTCTTCGACACCATGAGGTGCACGATCAGGGCGAGGGTTGAGGTCGAACGGCTCCAAGGCCTTGATGCGCTCCAGTTTCTCCGGATCTTGCTCGGCACCGCAGAACTGCTGCATCGCCGAGTAGAGCGCTTCCTTGTTGGGGAAGTGCTTGAACAACAGAGCCTCCGAGACACCCGCCGCCTCGGCGAGCTCCCGAGTGGTGGTCCCATGGAACCCCTTCTCCGAGAAAACCCGCCGGACCGCGCGAATAATCGCCTGACGACGATCCTCGCTGGAAAGCCTCGAGCTCGATTTCATGAAAGCGGTTCCCTTCGTGCCATTCGCGGTGAGTTTATACTCACTCACCGATCTCGTCAAGAGGCTAGAGTCCTGGGCGATTCTCGGCTCGACCCGATCGCGTGCGCCTCAATCGTCGAGAAACCGCTGGGTGATCGGTGTGTAAGCGTCGATCCGTCGATCGCGAAGGAACGGCCAGTTGCGACGCGTCTGCTCCAGGAGATTGGGGTCGCAGGTGCCAATGAGGATCTCCTCGGAGTCCCTAGGGGCGCGGGCGAGGACGCGTCCGAAGGGGTCTGCCAGGAACGAGCTACCCCAGAATTCCAGGCCGCCACCGGATGGCCCCTCGTGACCGACCCGGTTGACGGCCGCGACATAGACCCCGTTAGCGATCGCGTGGGACCGCTGGATCGTCTCCCAGGCCGAGGTTTGGGCCTCACCGAACTCGGCTTTCTCGCTGGGGTGCCAGCCGATCGCCGTGGGGTAGAGGAGGATCTCGGCACCCCGGAGAGCAGTCAATCGAGCCGCCTCGGGATACCATTGGTCCCAGCAAACGAGCGTCCCCACCCGCGCGTGCACAGTATCGAATGACCGGAATCCCAGGTCGCCGGGTGTGAAGTAGTATTTCTCGAAATAGAGCGGGTCGTCGGGAATATGCATCTTGCGGTAACGTCCTCGGAGGTTCCCATCCGCATCGAGCACGACTGCAGTGTTGTGGTAGACTCCGGCCGCACGGCGCTCGAAGACCGAGCCGACCACGACCATGTTCGTCTCGTGCGCCAGGCGAGCCAGCGCCTCGGTCGTCGGACCGGGGACCGGCTCTGAGAGGTCGAATCGCGTGGCGTCCTCGATCTGGCAGAAGTACTCCGTACGGAACAGTTCAGGTAGGCAGGCGACCTGTACGCCCCGATCGGCCGCGGAGCGCAGGCATTGCGCAGGCCCGGCCCAAGTTGACCTCGGGGTCGTCCGAGCATCGCATCTGGATCAGGCCCACAGTGAACGGGCGAGAGGCAAGACTCATGGCAACTTGATCCCCGGATTTCGACTGCAAGGACATCTCCGTTGTGCCGGCCTTCGATCCTACACAAACCACCATCGCCCAGACCAGAACGCTTGTATGGCGTCGGGCGTCCTGGGAAAAGGGAAGCCACGATCGCCGATTCGATGCTCAACAGATCGCAATCGCGCGCGTCCTCGCCCCGGAGACCCAGGATGCCCCCTGTTGATTTGGCCGCGGCCAGCCGTTAGTGTTGGCTCCATGAGAGGTTGGAGTACATGACCGAACCCGCGACACAGAAGGAGAGGATGCTTGTCATGGGAGCCGAGGCCCGCGTGATCGAGTTGAAGCTGGAATTGCCCCCTGCCCCCAAGCCGGTTGCCACGTATGTGACGGCCATCCGGCACGGGGATTTGCTCTACGTCTCAGGCCATGGTCCCTATCGAACCGACGGGACGCTGATCGTTGGGCGGCTGGGCGATAACATGGACGTGCCGGCGGGTCAGGCCGCGGCGCGTCGAGACGGGCCTGGCGATCCTCGCCACCCTGAAGCATCACCTCGGTTCTCTCGACAAAGTCGTCCGGCTGATCAAGACGCTCGGCATGGTCAACTCGACGACGGAATTCCACGATCAGCCCAAGGTGATCAACGGCTTCTCGGACCTGATGAAAGACGTCTTCGGAGAGGCGGGGGTGGGCGCCAGGAGTGCCGTTGGCATGGGTGCGCTGCCCAGCGGGATCGCCGTGGAGATCGAGGCTATCTTCCAGGTCAAGGATTGAGCCCGTGCAGCGCCCTGGCCGGCTCGACGGCTGCAACTGCCTGATTGTGGGAGGAACCAGCGGAATCGGCCTGGCCGCTGCGCGACGCTTCCTCGAGGAAGGCGCGCGCGTCGTGGTCGCGGGGCGATCGCCCGAGGTCGGACGATCGGCGATGGCGCAGCTCGCGCCGCTGGGCCAGGCATGGGAATACACTCTCGAGCTGGAACTCGGTGATTCGGAGGTGGTGCGGCTGTTCGAGTACGCTCTGAATGTTCTTGGGGGGCGACTCGATGTCCTTTTCCATGTCGCCGGGATCAGTGGTCGGAAGTTCGGCGACGGCCCATTGCACGAATGCTCGAACGAAGGTTGGGAGCGTGTGATGCAGATCAATGCCTTCGGCGTGTTCCTCACCAACCGTGAGGCCGTGCAGATCATGCTCGAGCAACCGATCGACGTGGCTGGTCTCCGCGGGACGGTCGTGAACGTGGGCTCGGTCCTGGATCGATCGCCGGCGCCGGCGCACTTCGGGACGATCGCCTACTCGGCCAGCAAGGGCGCTATCCGCTCGCTGACGATCTCTGCCGCCGCACGCTATGCCCCGGACCGGATCCGGTTCAACCTGCTCGTCCCCGGCCTGATCGACACCCCAATGGCCGCACGGGCTGTGAACGACTCGCGGATTCGCCCCTACCTGACGGCCAAGCAACCGATCCGAGGCGGTCCCGGGTCGGCCGAGGATGTGGCCGAGGCCGCACTCTACCTCTGCGAGCCGGCAGCTCGGTTCGTCACCGGCGCCGAGCTCGTCGTCAACGGTGGTTGGTGCGTATCGGAAACTGGAATGGATCGACTGGAATCGACCGAGCCCGGGCCATGAACGACCGCCCCGACGTCCTCTCCCAGTACCTGTCCGCCGTACGGTCGGCGGTCGATGGGATCGAGTCCACGCAGTTGCCGGCGATCCGCCAGGCGGCGGCGCTCTTCGCTGCTACGATCCTCAAAAAACGCCTCGTCCATGTTTTTGGGACCGGCCATTCCCGGATGGCCGTTGAGGAAATGTTTCCCCGCTATGGATCGTTTCCTGGCTTCCACCCCATCGTCGAACTGTCGATGACGTACCATAACCCGGTCGTCGGCGCCAATGGCCAGCGCCAGGCGATGTTCCTGGAGAACGTCCAAGGCTTTGGACCGGTCCTCTGGCGCAACTTCGCGACCTCACCCGACGACGCACTGCTGGCCATTTCCACCAGCGGCTGCAACGCAGTGACGATCGACGTGGCGATCGAGGCGAAGCGACTGGGAATGCCGATCGTCGCCATGACCGCCCTGGCTCATGCCGGGAGCTCGACGTCGCGCCATGAATCGGGAAAAAAACTGCACGAAGTCGTCGACCTCGTGCTGGACCAGCAAGCACCCGCTGGGGACTCGGTGGTCTGGATCACGGGCTTGCCGACCCCGGTGGCCCCCCTTTCGAGCGTCACGGGCTGCGCCATCATCAATCTCGTCAAAGCCGAGGTTGCCCGCTTGCTGACCGAGGCTGGCTCGCCTCCAAAGGTCCTGACCGCCTCGTGTCATCTCGGCGCCGATCGGGCGCGGCAACTCTTCGAGGAGACCTATGATGAATACCGACAACGGATTGGAGTGTTATATCGGTAAGTCTCCCATCACCTTGTGCGGGAGAGCACAGGAGGCGACCAACTTGAGAGGCAGGATCGCGCCGCGAAACCCAGCGATCTGGCCCTCCGGGCAAGAGAGAAGATGGAACAGATGGTGACACGAGCCACGCCCGGGATTCTTGGATAAGACTCTTCAAGGTCGCCGTGAAGCGCTCGATGCGTTCGTCGTCGTCCTCGAGTATCAGGAGCCTGCGAGCACCATCGGAAGATTACGGTCGCTTGAAGTGATACCAGACGACATTATGAGTCGCGCCGCCGACGGCGACAACGTCGGGCGTGCCGTCGCCGTCGAGGTCGCCGCCCCGGAGGTCTTGTGCGGCGATATCGCGGTCGAGAACTGTGCGGGACCAGGTTTTCTTGAGTCGGTCGAAATCGTACAGTGAGACCCGGTGGTCCTTGCCCCGATGGCCGGCGAAGACCTCATCGTCGCCGTCACCATCGACGTCGGCGACCCAGAGGGCGTGGCCCGCGTCAAGGGTGTCGTCGAGCACGGTTCGCGGCTCGATTCGTTGAACTTCGGGGCCGAGCTTGTTTGGCTGGCGCAATGACACCAGTCGAACGCAGACGCGATTGCCGTGCCAGGGCTCGATCGTGGCCAGGATCCGGCGACCATCCTTCATCGTGCCGACGTGGACCTCGCTGGCGCCTCGTTTCGTCATCTGGGCTGTGTTGTCCGCCGCAGTGAGCATGTAGTCGTGCCACCGCGGTTGGTCCTTCTCAGTGTCGGACGGCCGCTCCCAGCAGAAGAGCGACGTGCCCAGGTCGTCGGCCATCGCGATCCACGAACGACCGTCGTGGACCAGGTCGACCACATCGATCGCGTGCAGGACCGGCCGCGAGGTGATCTTCTCGTACTCCGGAAAACCATCATGCCAATCGAACTTCCGGAAAACCCCCAGCGTCGCGGGATGGGTAAAGTTCGGTGGCTTGGCCTCCGGGCCGAAGATCGGCGCGACCACGAGATCGAGCCGCTTGTCGCCATCGACGTCGCCCCATCTCAGCCGGTGGATGCTGGCGATCTCGGCGACCGGCACGAGCTTCCAGAGGGCATCCGAACCCTCTCCCTGGACCGCCAGCAGCAGCTTACCGGTCGTCGGCCGGCTCATTGCGAACTCATAGGCGATCGCGATTTCCGCTTTGCCGTCACCGTCGAGGTCGGCCGTCGCACTGGAGATGATCCCGGGTGTCTGCCTTCCGCTCGTCACGATCCGCTTCTTCCACGAAGGGTTCTCGTACCATGCGCAGGTGCTTCCCCCCACCGCGACGATATCTGGCTTCTTGTCGCCGTTGACGTCCGCGACCTCGACCTGGTAGGCGCCTGGGAAGTTGTTGTCAATGACCCTACGCTCATGGCCGTAGGCGGCAGGCGGTCCGAAGGAGGTCAGTCAGGAGGAGGACGCCGAGAATAATCGGGGGAGTCGTGGCTCTCATGAAACTGCTCCACATCCTGATTCATTGGATCTCGTTTTTCACGGACTTCTGCCCACTACTTCCCGCCCCAGCCCTTCGGGACCCCCGCGGTGTCTTCGGGCTTGACCAGGACCTGGCTGAGGTCGACGTCCTGCTGGATCTCGCTCTCGGCAAGCTTGAGACGGTTTTCGAGCTGAGCGATCTTCTGTTCGAGGAGCAAGACGCGGGCTTCGAGCTCGTCGGGCCGTCGAGGACGGGGGACTTCGGGATAGCCGAGCTGGCGCTGTAAAGCCGAGAAGAGGTACATCGGATCGCGCCCCCGATTAGCGGCGCGATCTTTCCTTCCTTCTCACCGAAGAGGGTAGGGAACTTGGGGATGAACTCGGGGTTCAGCCGTTGTCGCTCCTTGACATAGTTCTCAGACCTCACGTAGATCAGGTCGGCGAAATCGACGTCGCCGAGCCGGGTGCGGAGCGTCAGGATATAATCGTGCCAGTCTTCACTGTAGATGGGATCATCGGCCATGGCGGCCAAGCCCTGGGTATAACCCAGGCGATTGCGGGCCAGCGCCTCGAACTGATACACGAATAAGGCCTGGAGCGAAGGGTTCTCCGCCTTGAACTTGGCTTCCCGCTCGAGGACCAGCAGGGCCTGGTCCATTGCGAATCGGCTGGTGTCGTGTTCGGCCTGGTTGATCACATGGGTCTGGAACGGTGTGAAATAATGGCGGATCCTTGCCATGGCCGGTCCCATCAAGCCCGATCCCTTGATCTCCGTGTGGAGGTAGGAGACCGCGATCGGTAGCCGGGTCGTCGAGAGCAGCTCTTCGCCGATTCGCGACAGGATATCCTGGGCGGGGAGGCCGTCGACCAGTCGCTCGCGAAACGTGTGAAAGAAGTACGCCTGCTCGATGTACTCCTCGCGCTCCAGTACGGGCATCGGGTGCCCTCCTTGCCTGCGCCAGCGGTCATCAGATCGTCGAGACGCAATCAGCGAGCGACCTTCTCCGAAGCCGCTCGACGTGAGGAATAGAGGTCACTCACAGTCGCCTTCATCTCGCGATCCAGTCGTTCCGCCAGCTCACGATCGAGGACGGTCCTGTGATCGCGGTTGGGGATGATCTCGACGACCGCGTCGCTCCCCAGTTTGCTCAGGGACCCCTTCAACAACTGCACGGCTCCTTCCAGATAGAAGGTGTCGAGGCTCCCGGTGATCACGTGGAGCTTCCTCCTGAGTTTGGGGCCGAGCGTTGGCCAGTTCCGCTCGAGGACGAGCCGGATGTCGTAGGCTTCCCATGCCTTGGCCGCCTCAGGTGCGACGGCACCGGTGGACCGATCCCAGAGCTTTCGCGGTTCGCCATCGGGGCCCACAGGGCTGAAGACCGCCTCGAACGAGCCAAGCTGGCCCCCCCAGCCGATCACGTCATCCATCCTCGAGAAGCGGTCATAGAACAGGAACGGCGTCACACCCTTCCGCGCGATCGGCCGGCGTTTACCCTCCCGATCGCGGAACATGTTTTCTCCAGCAGCATAGAGGTTGATCCTTTGGAAGTCGCGGAAATCGACGGGGTCCGGGCTGGTTGACCAGGTACCGCCGAAAAAGTCCGGGTACGTCACCTGGAGCCAGAGACTGCTCCATCCGCCCGAGGAATGCCCATTGAGTAGCCGCGCCCGCGCATCGGCGATGGCGGGCAGAGTCTTTTCAATGTAGGGAATGAACTCCTCGACGAGCGCCGTTCCGCGAGGACCGTTGGTCGCACTATCGGCAAATACGTGATGGCCTGTGCCGCAATCCGGGTCGAGCAGCACACGGATGAAGTCCTTGCCGGCAGCCATTCGCGGTTCGTTCGCGAGCCGAGCGGCTCCGAGATGGTCGCCTCCAAAGCCTGGGATGATATAGAGTGTCGGCCGTCTGGAGGGATGGTCTTCGTTCACCATTTCCGTGGGGAGGATCACCGCCGCGCGATGCGTGATCGGCCGGTGGTGAAATGCCGTGAGCTTTGGACTCGGCAACTCGACCAGTTTGATCCGATCGGTCTCCCGGAACCTTCGCGGAGGTACGATGTGATCGACTTTCAAGGCGACCGAGTGACTCTCGCTGGGGTTGAGATCGGCGTGGACGACCGGACCATACGCATTCCCCTCGCCGTTTCCAATGCGATGGGTATCCCGATTGAGCCGTACGACAGGCTGAATGGCATAGCGACCCGGCTCGAGTTCCTTGAGGGAGCCTGGGAAGCCCGCGGCATGAGAGTCAATCCGCACCGGCACACCCGGTTTCCAGTCTTTGACGTCCACGGCGAAGAAAGGTTGGGGTTTTTCCCAATCGGGCCCGAGCCTCGGCTCGTTCGAGGATTCGTCGGGGCCAAGCATGACATACACCCTCGCCGCGATCGGCTTGTCGTGCACTTCCGGCGAACAGGTCACCTCAAAGACCAGGGATTCTGTCTTTGGATCGACACGCGCTTCATCCCCGTACGTTCCGGCCGAGAGCATCGCCAGGACCGTCAAGACCCCGGCCATCCACGGGAGCGATCGAGTGGCCGGGAGTGCCACACGGTCCAAGTCTTCGAAGTCCTCGGAGGAATCCCGCCCCATTCGTGAAAAGAGGCCGGGATTTCGCGAGTTCCTGGGGGGATTCCATCATGGATAGACCTCGGTCAGTTGCGAATGTTGAGGAAAACACGAGAGGCCGCGATCGGACAGGGAACGTGAAGCTCGATCATCACCCGGTCCTTCACCGGGCTCGCGGGGAGAGGTCGAGCAGCTCCGGAACAGGCAGCAACGGGTGGTCTCGGAGAAGGCACTCACGGGTGAGGCTGGGCACCGGGGTGAAAAATCGAGCGGCGAGACGGGCCGAGCCCATCACGCACTCCTTCTCCAGGACATAGTAGCGATTGTACTGGTCGATCACTGAATTCGCTGCTTCGAGTTTCAGGTCGTCGAGGAATCGGACCCAGCGGCCATTGAAGCGTTGGACGGCAGCGATCAAGTCACGGGCGATCACGAACTGCTTACGTAGGGACACGGCGGTCTCGGCCCACTGGGGTGGTTCGGCCTCGGACAGATCCCATAGCGACTCGATGGACCTGGAGAACACCTGTGTCCAGGCCTCGGGTCCGGTCACGGAGCGAGTCCACTGTCGCAGGCGGACGTGAACCATGTCCAGCCGTTCGACGCGGGCCTGGCGGCAACGGTCGGCGATCCGGCGCAACGTTTCTTCCAGTTCCTGGCCGCGCCGCGAAGGAGGGGGCGTCGAAGAGGCCCATCATCTCCTTGACCTCGACCTCGACGTCACCCACAGTTGTCGTCAGGAGCTCGTCCGTCTCGTCCACGAGATTCGACCTCGATGGTTCGCAGCAGGTATTCGAAAAGTTCACGACCTAGCGTGAGGCGTCCGCAGGCCGTGGACCTGAAAACAGGTGGAGGAACAGGTGAAGCAGGGGAACCCTCAGCTCATCGGCGTTAAAAATCAAGAATAAAGTACACTACAGTTCACATCTATTGATAATTGTTCGCAATCAATTCGCAAGCCGCTCTAGGTCCCGGGTTCCGGAGGTTGCGCTGCGGTAGCCCGGAGGTTCAAGCTGCGGCGATAGTGCCAGGTCTGCCGTTTGGGCCCGAGGGCCTTGGTCCGCTCGCCCCACGCTCGAGCCACGCCTTCGAGTGCCTTGCGGGGATCCTCTCCGGCCAGGGCCGCTGCACGGCCCTTCGCGAGGTCCTCGAGGTAGCCATCGGCGCCAGGAATCCTCAGTCCGGGGACGACGCGATCGGACAGCAAGGTCCGGCTGACCGCATCCGACCAGAGTCGGGAATCGACATCGGGGGCAGCCGTCGGGTCCGGCAAGCCCTGGTTCATCTGGTCGATCCGGAACGGGAGCATGGGAAAATCGCGCTCGCTTCGAATCCGATCGGAGATCTCCGGACTCGCCAGGTACTGGACAAAGTCGATCGCCGCCTCGCGCTGGGAACCGGAGAGACCCCGCCGGACTCCGGCCAGCCATCCACCGCCATGAGGTAGATAGCTCGGTGCGTTCCGTGCCGACGGTGTCACCCACGACTTGGAAGTCGGATCGAATACGCGCTGCGAGCCCGGCAAAGGGGCCACGCCGAGCCGCTTGCCATGTGACCACCTCGCAGCGAACTCAGCCCGATCGATCAACATCGCGACCTTGCCGGAATGAAACGCTTTGCGGACTGCGACTCCGTCGAACTTTTCCAGGCTCGGCGGGCCTGACGCCCTCAACGAGATTGCTCCTTGGAGGGCTTCGACGAACGGAGCCGTATCGATGCGCGGCGTCATCTTCTCTGAGTCGAAGAGGAACGAGAAGTGATCGGGATGCTGGCCCAGACTGGCGGCCCGGGCCAGGTACGTCGCGTTGCCCAGGCCCTCGGGGTCTGCGCCCAGGACCAAGACGATTCCGTGATCGGGGCTCCCGTCGCCGTTCCAGTCGCGCCCCTGGAAGAACTGGGCCAGTGCGTCCAGCTCGACCCATGTCTTGGGCGGCTCCAACTTCAAACTCTTCTCCCGGGCTGCGGAGACATTCGCATCGCGCTCGAAGGCGTCCCTGCGGTAGATGAGCACCAACGCCGAGCCTCCGATGGGCAAAGCCACTCGATCGTTGCCATACCGCGTGACCTGATCGCGATAAGCCGGCGCGAGGTCCATGTAGTGGAAGGTGTCCTTTAATTTCGGCTGTTCGGCCGATTGGTCCGGTTCGCCACCTTCCGTGGATTCGTCCGGCACCGGCGGCATGACGGACTCATTCGGGATGGTCTCCAGAACTCCGACATCCATCAACGCGCCAAGCAGATCGGCCGGAAATACCAGGACGTTAACGTCCCCTATCGATTGGAGCGACAGCGGCTGCTCCTGAATGGAGATCTCACCGTGACGGGATGCCTTCCACTCCCCACTCTGCGCCGAGATGCCCACGAGCAGCCCAGAGTCTTTCAGCGCCCCGACCTTCAGCGTCAATCCTGGAAACGTCGGGATCGCGGGTTTGGGAACCTTCGTCTCTGTCCAGCAACCAGGTGACGCAGTCATTCCGATCGTGACCAGCACCCTGAAGAGGAACCCGCGCCACTTCCGTATCGATTGCTCCGGCAAGCCTGGTTCTCCTCGCGATGTTTCACCAATCGTGCATGGAACCCCCTCACGATGGACTTTTCCATCGTACGAAATCACCCCGAAGCGGGTCAAATTGAGGAAAACGGCCAGTGGCAATCGGCAGTGGAGACTAGCCCGCCGGGCGGTGTGTCCCGATCTGCGATTTGCCACTGGCCTGATGTACGAACGGGAGGTCTGATTCCGTCGAATCCGTGGCTCGCGGGGCATCGGCGAACTCAGGGGACCTGAATTCACGGTTTCTTGATTCCGACTCCGCCACGGCTGGACTTCACTATGGAATCGCGCGCCGGACGCGGAATCGCGAACTCGGCTCGACCACGGTCGAGAAAAACGCTGCCGTCGGCGACGCCCCTCAGCTTTTCCATTGCACGCTCCTCGATCTGTCGAACGCGCTCCTTGGAAACCTGGAGGACCTTGCCGAGCTGGTTGAGCGAGTGACGGGGTTCACCGTCGAGGCCGAACCTGAGTCTCAGGACCATCTGCTCCCGGGGTGTCAAGGTCTGGAGGATTGAGCCGAGGAATTCGATCGCCTCGCTCTCGTCGTGGTCCGCATCCCGAACGGAGGCGAGCAGGTCGGCCAGGGGGGTCGAGTCATCCACATGACAAGGGGCATTGAGAGAGATCTGGGTCCGAACGGCGGCGAGGTCCCGTGGGTCAACACAGGACTGAACCCTTTTCTTATCAATGGTTTCCGTCGAGGATTCCGTACCTGGCCCCGCAGTGTGCTTCAGGGTCTGTGCCAGCCGCTGGAGCTGCTTCGGGTTTAATCGGACCGGGTAGGCGCCCCCCGCGATAGCCCTTTGCATCGCCTGGCGGATCCACCAGCCTGCATAGGTGGCCAGTCGTGTTGTGTTTGCGATGTCGAAACGGTCGATTGCCGCCAGGAGGCCGCAAAAACCGTCCTGGATCAAGTCGCCCGCGGAAACGCCGCGATTGAAGTAACGTTTCGCCATGTGCGCCACGAGGCGGGAATTGGCCATGGCCAGCGCGGTTCGGATCTCCTCGTAGCGGCGGGCCAGGGACACGATCGAGGCGGTCCCGGGCACGCATTCGGTTGTCCTGGTCGCCAGGTCGTGCACGACCCGCTGGAACTCGGCGTCCGGACTGGTTGTTCCCCACTCCGACCCGTCGGGACGGCGGATCTCTCGAAGAAGTTCTTCCTTCGTGGCGGCCAGCTCGATCAGCATTTCGCGTTCCCGCGTCGCGCTCACGACATTGGCCTCGGGCGAGTCCAGGAACCAGCGTCGAGAGCCTTCGTTCTCCGGATGGTTCTGCGTCCGCATGGATGTGCACCTGATAGAAGAAAAAGATGGCATGTCTCGATTCCTCCACGCGAGGCGCGCTCGATTTGCGCCTCCGGTTGGGAGCCGGGTCGGTACCTGAAGTCCGTGAGAGACAGTCGTTTGTCGCGAGGATCGCGAGCCGAGGAAGGACCTTATGGAAAGATTGACCGGCCGATCGGGATCAGCCGGCCTTGCCTCTCACACTCTCTCAAACGGCCGACTTTGCCCGCTGTCTTGCCCGGGGTCGTTTTTTTTTGAGTTTTTCCCTTCCGGACCCGAATCAGGTAGGATGATTCGATCGGGCAAACCTCAAGTCGAACCGGCGCAATCATTGATGCCGGTGGAAGTTTCGGCGGAGAAGGAGGGACCGTGGAGAACGTCGACGCCGATCCGCGCCTCACGGACCTATCAACCCAGTGGACCCTGGTTTTCCAGACCCAGGCTGGTTTACCGGAAGACGCCAACCGCGCAGCCGCTCAACTGATGTGCCGCTATGCCGGTGCCGTGCATCGTTATCTGCTCAAGGCCCTGAGAGACCCTCAGGCCGCCGAGGAGGTGGATCAGGAATTTGCGCTCCGGTTCCTTCGGGGTGACTTCCGCCATGTCAACCCGAGCCGCGGCCGATTTCGCGACTACGTGAAGCGGGCGCTCCAGAACCTGATGCACGATTACTATCGGCGGAAACGCCCGGTCCTTTCTCTGGACTCGGCCATTATCGAACCTGCTGTCGAGGATGAGGGACTGGCTCGGTTCGAACAGCAGTTCCTGCTGAGCTGGCGGAACGACTTGCTCGACCGGGCATGGCTCGCCGTCAAGGAGATGGAACGCAAGACGGGTCAGCCTCATCACACCGTCCTTCGTATCCGTGTCGATTTTCCTGATCTCACCTCGAACGAATGGGCGGAGCGGCTGTCGGTAGCCGTGGGACACCCGGTCACCCCGGGGGCATTCCGGCAAGCCTTGCAACGCGCGCGGCGGGCATTCACCAACCACGTGATCCGTGAAGTCGCCGCCAGCCTGGACGATCCGACTCCGGTGGCCATCGAGGAGGAACTGGCCGACCTCCAGCTCCTCGATTACTGCCGGCCCTATATGAAGTTGCACGATTGATCGTTTGGGCGATCGTCGAGGGCATTAGGGCCTGCGGGAACGAGTTCAGGGTTCGTGGGCCGGCCAGCACCGTCCGGGTCGCAACGGCGTTCTTGTCGGTGCAGATCCAGGCCGAAGGCGACCGGTCCCATGGGCCCGAGGGTGGGCATCGTCCCCAAATGCCCATCGCCGGGTTGACCGTCCGCGCGGGGCTCCGCAGCCCCGCCAACGGATACCAGCCCGAAGCGCCCGCGAGGGTTTCCCATTCTGCGGCCACGATTTGCGGCAACCCTCGCGGGCGCTTCGGGCTGGTATCGGACCCGTTCGGTCCTGTCAGGCCGGAGAGCTCGTCAAATCACTCGGTTTGGGACGATCCCCGGGAGAGTGGGAACCAGTCGTTCGCAAGTCCTGAGCTTACTCCTGGTTAATGCTCATTCAACGGTATTGCCCTGAATCGCGGGGCCGTGCGATCGCCGGATCCCTCCAAGGTCGAGCCTGCCCGCCCCGACTCACTTCGCGAACGGATCGGCCGGGAAGCCACGGTCAAACAGTTCGGCAACGACTCGGCGGAAGTCGTCGCGGTCGCGGAGCACGGCGAAGTCGGGATCGCGACTGGTGAATAGGGCGTTACCCCAGCCGGCGGCGACGGCCCGTTTCAGCGTCTGGACGGCCTCAGAGGCCAGGGCTTGCCTCTGATCACCCGGGACGAGCGGAACACTCAACGCCAACGTACAGGCGGCGTTGTAGAGGCCGGCCGGCTCGCCACTCGCCAGGTCCGCCGATTCCTGTGCTGCTTGGACCGCCTCAGCCGGTTGGTTCAGCTCCTTGTACACTTGCGTAAGTTGACGGAGATGTTCGCCCAGGAACCTCCGATACGCGCGATGACTCGGCATTGCTGCCAGTGCTTTTCGCTGATGGTCACTTGCCCGTTCCAGCCGCTGCTTCGCCTCTTGCCATCGTCCCCGGACAATATCGATCGCTGCCAGATGGTTCAGGGTCCAGCCGAGGTCAGCTTGGTAGTTGGGGACCAGGAGGTATTCTTGGGTCAACCGCTCTTGGATCGCGAGCGCCCGCTGGTACGACTCCATGGCCTCAACCGCTTCGCCCATGTCCCTCAGGAGGTTGCCGATGGCGTAGTGGCTCAGGGCCAGGTCGTGCTGGTAGACGGTGACGGCGGGGTTGTCTGCGCAAGCCTCTCCTGGATTGCTAGGGCCCGCTGGTACGACTTCATGGCCTCAACCGCTTGGCCCATCTCTCTAAGGGACTGTCCCAGAAGCCCCGGCGGGGCGACAGCACGTAGCCAGGGGCGTGAGCCCCTGGCTACGTGCTGTCGCCCCCGTTCGGGGGCTGAGAATGGCTTCCGGGACAGGCTCTGGCTGCAAGCACCTTCGCCCAGACGACTGAGCCGCTGCGAATCCATGCGAACGGTTCCGTGACCACAAGTCAAAACGCAGCCGGTAAGGCCACCGTCTCCGATGCCGTGAGAATCCTCAGCACGACCGGCGATCATGTTCGCCTCTTCGCGACGCTCCGGAACTCGACCGCCAAGCCGATTCAGTTCGACATACTCCGGCTGACCTGGTTGAAGGAAATGAAGAAAGTTGTATCTGGCGGGCCGAGACCGCTTGGGATCCGGCTGAGCTCTACCCCGGCCCGCCGGATACAACTTTCTTCATTCCTCCTCGGACTGCGTATCCTGCCTCACCAATTAGCAACGTCTGCTTTTCCCTTCCCGCCGGCAGGGAAGACCAGCCGAGGAGACCGGCTCGGCGTGAAGGGAACTCGAGCCCCAGCCGCCAAGAAACGGTGTCATTTCCCCCGGACTCGGCCTCCTGAAATCCGCGAGTCTGATGCCGGCTCAAGTGGGGAAGCACACGACCTAGGTCCGCATCTCTCGACCAACCGAGAAAAGAGACGCGACACCAATTTCCGCCCCGAAGTTTAATCCGCCCGACAGGTCAAAATCAACCGATGTGGGACAGCCGCCCCCGGCTGTCCGGTCCGGTCAGAGCGGCGGCCGTCCCACATTCAGGTCATCAGCTCACGGTCCCATAGATGTTGTCGTTGCTGGTGGAGGCGAAGTTCAGCGCGACCGTCGTTTTCTTGAGGGTCACCACGCCGCCGGTCGAGATGTAGAGGCCGCCGCCGATGCCGTCGCCGTCGCTGCCGCCGGCTCCGGCGAGGCCGCCCAAGGCAAGGTTCATGCTGACGACCGTTTGATCGAGGGTCGCTGAGGAGTCCATGGCGACGAAGATTCCACCGCCGGAGGCGTTGCCGCCGTCGGCTCCCGAGCCGCCGGCGCCGGCTTGAGCCACGTTGCCGATCAGCAGGCACCCACTCATCGTTAACGACGCACCGTCATCAAAGGTATTGAACAGGCCCACGGCGATCGCGCCGCCCCTGGCTTCTCCGCCAATCAATCCCGAGGCGCCGGCAGCGCCTTGGGCGAGGTTACCCAGGAACGCGGTATTGGTAACGGTGGCGGTCGCGTTGTCCTCGAGAGCGATCCCGCCGCCAATGCCATAACCGGCAATGAGACCGCTAGGGTAATTCGCTCCAAGGACGCCGGTTGCCGTGTTCCCGGCGAGTGTGCTGCTGGAGATCGAGAGACTCCCACCGTTACACAAGATGCCGCCGCCCTCAGCCGTGGCGAGGTCGTAGGAGCCCACGGCCTGGTTGTTGACGACGGCGCAGTTGGCGAGCGTCATCGCGCCATCGAGGTTGTTCAGCCCGCCGCCCCATACTGCCGAGTTGCCGCTGATCGTGCAGTTGGTGAGCGTGGTCGTGGCGTACTCCGCTCCGTAATTCCCTCCGAAGCCATTGTTGTTCACCCCGCCGCCGTATTGGGCGGAGTTGCCGCTGACGTTGCAGTTGGTAAGCGTGGTCGTGCCGCCATAGTTGGCCAACCCGCCGCCCCCCCGGCTGCCGAGTTGCCGCTGATCGTGCAGTTGGTGAGCGTGGTTGTTCCGTAGCTCCACACCCCGCCGCCGCCCCCGAATCCGTAATAGTTTTCGGAGTTGTCGCTGATCGTGCAGTCGGTGAGTGTCGCAGTGCCAAAATTGTTGACAAAACCGCCGCCGGCGTTTCCGCTGACGGTGCAGTCAATCAGCGTCGCCGTGCCGTAGTAGTTGTTGACGCCACCGCCCCAGATCTCGTTATTGCCGCCCGTGATGGTGAGGCCCGAAAGAGTTGCCGTGGCGCCCTGTCCGATCTCGAATACACTGTTGGCGGCGCCCGACGTCGTGTAGTTGCCCTTTATGGTCACGCCCGCCCTCGGGCCCGTGATCGTCTCGGTCCCGGTCTGGTCGCTCAGCTCGAGCTGGCCCAGGGCCGGATCAAGGTTGATCGTCTGCGGCGTGTTGAATACCGTTTTGTCGAACGTGATCGACTCGGCTCCTCCGTTCGTATTCGCTAGGGCGATCGCCTGGCGCAGGTCGGTCTCGCCGGCGACGGGCGTGTCGGTGGGGTTGTTGACGACGATCGTGGATAAGAGCGCGCGTCCCTCCAGTTCCAGAAAAGTCGGCCGCATTCGCCACCGTTGCCGTCCGTGGAAGGTACCCCGCCCGCCCCTCCGCTGATCCCCTATCCAGTTGTGACTCATGGGTCTGTCGCTCCCCTTGTGCCGCGAAATCTCCCATTGGGATTCATGAGATCCCCCTATCCCTTCAGCCCCATTCCCTGACCAAGTTGTTACGCGCGAAGTTGGTGAATGTCAGCATGAACAGGTACCGACAGCCCGATGGTGGCCTGGCCTTGCGCGCTGTCGGTCATGAGTGGCCTCTTGCCCGTCCCGGGTCACAACGGTTAACCGTGTGGTCTTCGGGAGTCAGGTCCGCGGCGAACGGAAAAGAAAGGCCATACCATGCAGAGCCGCCTGCACGCGAAAAGGAAGGACATGCAATGCAAAGCCGGCTGAAATGTCCAGCGCACGGTCGTACTGAAACCCTTTTCAGACACGATGTTTGAGTGCGTGAGCATCCGGCGCGTGTGCGTGCCCAGGGGCAGAGCCACAGCGCGTGTCGTCCCAATTCAAGAGCGGGGCTAGGTCGCGGAGACGGATGAGGGATGAGATCAGGGATCAGAGATGAGGGATGAGGGGAAGCGCCGGCAGAACCAGTCTCGCCCGGGAAGGATCGCATAGTCGGCGTGTCGGGGGAGCTCCTTCCCGACTGCTGGTCGCCAGCTTCAGCCGCCGATTCGGCTTCCATGACGGGCGACCGCAATGATGCAGTATCAATGCAATGCGTGTCCTTTCTCTTCAGCGATGCCGCATTCTGGGGTCCTTGCTGCCCCGACGGACCGAGCCAGTTTACAGTGACCCAAGGCATTGATCGCGCACTGGCACGTTCGTCAGTCATCAGCGAATACCACGTCGTCGAGACTAATCCTGCGTGCTACGGAAAAAATGGAACGCAGACCCTCGTGCCGTCGAACCGACCAAGTGTTCTTAACAAGTCTGTAGTACTTGAGGTCGTCTCATAAGGCTCACATCGTCTGTCAACCTGTCCAACCGGGTACGTCCGTACGGTGCCATCGCCGTAACGCAGAATTATTGACTGAGTCTGTCGGGTCGCCGGGGTTGCGCCGGAGGATATCCGATGGAGTAGCCTCACGCGCTGCCAGATCGTCAGCTTGCTCAGATCGGAACACTTGGAGATCGGAACCCCATGCACCAGATCCACCACGATAATACGTTGGCCTCGCGGTTGTTCGGGGGACAGACGTACCATGAACCTCTTGCCCAAAGGACAATTGGTGTCAGGGCCTGACACCAAGTGGCCACTGACACCACTGACACCAAGTGGCCAGCCTATCGGCGGAAACGCCCGGTCCTTTCTCTGGACTCGGCCGTTATCGAACCTGCTGTCGAGGATGAGGGACTGGCTCGGTTCGAACAGCAGTTCCTGCTGAGCTGGCGGAACGACTTGCTCGACCGGGCATGGCTCGCTGTCCAGGAGATGGAACGCAAGACGGGTCAGCCTCATCACACCGTCCTTCGAAATCCGAGTCGATTTTCCTGATCTCACCTCGAACGAATGGGTGGCGCGGCTGTCCGAAGCCGTGGGACACCCGGTCACCCCGGGGGCGTTCCGGCAGGCCTTGCAACGCGCGCGGCGGACATTCACCAGCCACGTGATCCGTGAAGTCGCCGCCAGCCTGGACGATCCGACTCCGGTGGCCATCGAGGAGGAACTGGCCGACCTCCAGCTCCTCGATTACTGCCGGCCCTATATGAAGTTGCAGGATTGATCGTTTGGGCGATCGCCGAGGGGCAGAAGGGCCTGCCCGAACGAGTTCAGGGTTCGTGGGCCGGCCAGGACCGTCCGGAGTGCAAAGGCGTTCTCGTCGGTGCAGATCAAGGGCGAAGGCGACCGGTCCCATGGGCCGGAGGTGCGGCCGCGGCCAAGATCCACAACGCTCCGCCCGACCGTCTTCGGTCACCTACGCCATTCGCATCGGCAACAGGGCATGCGTCCCCCCTCCATCCAGAACGGCTCCTTCCCTCTGCTGCGACGGTTTATCGGCTCGATCAGGCTCTCGACCGCCGCGATGCGAATCGTCAGGCCCAACCGGCGGTCACCGGGGTCGTCCATCCGGTATGGGTTGTTTTCCAGATCCCTGACGCATCGGCCTCGACCGCCCGGGGTCGTCTTAGGAGCCACTCCGCAGCGGCCTTTTGCGGCCTCATCCCAGCGGCAAGCCTGCCTCCACCTGGCGGACATGACGCGCCCAGTCCCAGCGCAGCCATCGCTCGTACGAGGCCCGTTCACGATCCACGAGGATGAAGTGCATGTCCTGTCGATTCGCCATCCCGCCCGAGACGATCAACCGCCTCGGCCAGGCGCCGCCGGTCGATCGGCGCGATCGTCCTCTCGGGGGCTCTCATCCCCTCGTAGACCTGGCGGAGCATCGGCTCGGCCTCGGCGTCCGGCCGGATGAGGCTTGGAGGGACCGCGCGAGGGGCTCGTTTATCTCTTCTCGGTCCCGGGCTTGGGAGGGTTCGCGGGCAGTTTCGCCCGCTCAGCCTTCCAGGCTTTCACCTCGTCGGCCCGGTTCGTGACCTCCGCGAACGCGATCAGCCGGTCGAGGGCGTCGCGAACGCGGAGCCGGTAGCGTAGGGGGATCTTGTCGGCCCGCCGCGTCATCCCCTCGTAACCGGCCCGGAGCAAGGGGCCGGCCTCGTCATATCGCTTCTGGCCGAGCAGGGCTCCGCCGAGCACCGACCTGGTGTTTAAGGTCGACCAGGCGTCGGGCTGCCGCGATTCCTGGATCGCCAGGCATTCCCGCAGGGTCAATTCGGCCTGGGCCCACATCCCGGATTCGAGCTGGAGCAGGCCGCGCTGGCCCAGGGCGTTCGCGTATCCGGGCGAACCGGCCCCGGCCTTCTTCTGCTTCCACAGGGAAGTGGCCTCGACCAGGATCGGCAACGCGCGGTCGAGCTGGCCGGCGGCCCGATAGCCCAGGGCGAGGTTGCCCATTCTGCCCAGCGTGCGGGGGTGGTCGGCGCCGAGCTTGGCCTTGGAGCGCGCCAGGGTCTCCTCCAGGAGTGGCAGCCCGCGATCGAGCCGGCCGGCGTCCTGGTAGCTGGTGGCGAGCTTGTCCATGGTGGCGAGGGTATCGGGGTGATCGGGGCCGACCTTGGCCTTCTGGAGCGCCAGGGTCTCCTCGAGGATCGGCAACGCACGGTCGAGCTGGCCGGCCTCCTGGTAGCCCCCGCCGAGGTTGCTCATGGTGACGAGCGTCTCGGTGTGGTCAGCGCCGAGCCGGACCTTCTTGATCGCCAGCGTCTCCTCGTAGAGCGGCAGGGCCAGGTCGAGCCTGTTGGCGGCTTGGTAGGCGTAGGCGAGGTTGTTCATCGTCTGGAGGGTCGAGGGATGGTCGGGGCCGAGTTTTGTCTTCATGAGCCCCAGCGTTTCCTGGTAGAGCGGCAGGGCGAGGTCGAGCTTGTCTACGCGCCGGTAGCAGAAGGCGAGGCCCATCATGCTCTCGAGGGTCGAGGGGTGGTCGGGGCCGAGATTCGCCTTCATGAGGACCAGCGTTTCCTCGCAGATCGGCAGGGCGAGGTCGAACTTGCCGGCGTCCAGATAGCCACTGGCGAGCCAGTGCATGCACTTGAGGGTGTCGGGGTGGTCAGGACCGAGGTGGGCCGTGAACGTGGCGCGGGCTCTGGTGGTCAGGTCGATCGCCCTCTCGGCGTAGCCCAGGTTGAGTTGGACCTCTCCCAGGGCCATCTGCATCCGCGCCACGCCGATCGGGTCGTCGGTCGCGTCGCCCACCAGCTCGGCCGTCGCCGCGTCGAGCTGCTTCGCCAGGCGAGCGGGGAGGGGTAAGCTCTCGATATTACTGCCCCGCGTGTCCAGGTCCCGGAAGATCGAGAGCAGAATCTCGTTGGCCTTGTCCTTCTGGACCAGCCGCTTCTCGGCCTCCTTCCGCCTGTCCTCGGCGATGCCGCGCTGCCGGTTGGCCTCGAACAGGCCCAGAGTCGTGCCGATGATACCGGCCACGAGCGCCAGGAGCACGAGCGAGGCCGCAATCACCGGGCCTCGATTCCGATGCAGGAACTTCTTGAGGCGGTAGGACGCCGTCGGAGGACCCGCGCTCACCGGCTCGTGGTTGGTGAACCGCTCGATGTCGTTGGCCAGGCCGATCGCCGAATCGTAGCGCCGCTGACGATCCTTGGCCAGAGCTTTCATCACGATCCAGTCGAGGTCGCCCCGCACGAACCGGCCCAGCCGCGCCGGTTCTGTCTGGCGGTAAGCGGCGAGGCTCGGCAGCGAACCCGACGACCGGAGCCGGCTGCTGGGCGTCGGCGGCTCGACCTCCCGGATCATCCGCAGCACCTCCTCCAGCGCCGCACGCTGGAACGTGCCCCGCTCGATCGGGGTACTGCCGGTGAGCAGCTCAAAGAGGATCACGCCGAGGGCGTAGATATCGGCGCGGGTGTCCACGTCCAGCGCATTGAACGACGCCTGCTCGGGGGCCATGTACAGCGGCGTGCCGGCCACGGTGCCGAAGGCGGTATAGAGGCTGTGCTCCGAGAGTTGCAGCCCGCCGGTCGCCTTGGCCAGCCCGAAGTCGATCACCTTGGGGACGGCCCGGCCGTCGTGGCTCTCGACCAGGATGTTCGAGGGCTTGAGGTCGCGGTGGATGATCCCCTTCTGGTGGCGCATGCTGCACCGCCGAGCAGATCTGGCGGAACAATTCCAGCCGGGCGGGGAGGTCGAGGCGGTGCTCGTCGCAGTAGGTCGTGAGGGGAATCCCCTTGACCAGCTCCATGACGAAGAAGGGGCGCCCGGACTCGGTCGTGCCGGCGTCGAACACCTTGGCGATGTTCGAGTGGTCCATCAGGGCCAGCGCCTGCCGCTCCGACTCGAATCGCGCCAGCACGGCCCCCGAACCCATCCCCTCCCGAATGAGTTTCAGCGCCACCTTCCGCTTCACTGGTTGAGTCTGCTCCGCGAGGTAGACCGTCCCCATCCCCCCTTCGCCGATCGGCTCGCGGACCTTGTACCGACCGGCGATGACGCTGCCGATCAGCGAGCCCGGGGCGGATGCGGGATGATAGCTGGCGGTCGGGCCCTGGGCCGGAGGGGGGCTTGCGCCCTCCATCGTCTCGCCGGATCCCGGATTGGGGCCGGCCAGCGTCAACGCGTCGGCTTTCGGCTCCGCGGCGCCCCGCGTGGGATCGCCGTCAGGCCCGAGGTGTTCCACGGGTTCAACGGTGGGATTCTCCGCGTCGAGAGCGGGCGTTGCTTCCAGAAAGCTTCCGGCCTCATCGAGGGCCAGGAGCAGGGCGTCGACCCTCTTGCGGAGGTCGGCGTCGCCGCCGCAGGCGCTCTCGAGGTAGGCGGCGCGGCCCTCGGGCGAGGCGATCTCGGCGGCCTCGTCGAAGATCGATTTCACACCGCGACGATCGCGAGCCATGGATTCGGGTCTCCGTCTTCGGAAGGTCATCCCACAGAACTTGCTCGAGTCTGTGGCGGATTGTCCCATCCGAGACGGTCCACTGCAAGCCGGCGCGACAGCGTGCGTATTTTCGCCCCGTCGGCGACGCGTCGGGCGCGAGCCGCCCTCAGACTCGCGACTCGCCCGCAGTCCTCCGGGTCGCCCGACGAGTCGCGAGAGGGGCTCGCGTCAGGCGACACTGGTGCCGATGTGGTTGCCGACGATCCCGTCGGCAACGCTCATGCCGATGTGGTTGCCGACGATCCCGTCGGCAACGCTCACGCCGATGTGATTGCCGACGATCGCTGGGGCGACGCTCATGCCAATGTGGTTGCCGATGATGCCCGAGGGGAGCCGCCGGCCTTCGAGGTCCTCGGCGATTGGGCGGCGGGCTCGCGGCCGTCGGGCGGAGCGATGGTCAACCTGGCGACGGGAGATCGCGAATGTGAACATAACGATCGTCTCCTGTTTCTGCGGGAATCCGAGCGGCGTTCTCGGGCGACCATCGCCCGAGACCTTGGGACCGGTCGCCCGCCGATGCTCGTCTGCCTGTGGAACCCCTTCGCCTCTCGACGCGGGCCTCCACGATCTGGCGATCGATCCTGGACCCAATGCGACGTGCCGGCCGGGAACGTGCCACGACGACCAAGCTTTTTTCCGGATTTCAAGCCGACGTGTCGCCCGCGGGGTTGGCATAACCAGGGCATGCCAGGGGACATTGCTAATTGTTTTGGCGGAATGCACAACATGGAGAATGCACAGGAAAGCAAAGCCTGCCATGATGGTTTGGGGACGGGAAGTTGAGCGCGTACCTTCATCGGCCTCGCCGAGGGCGATCCGTTAAGAGACATTTGACCAGCTAACCGCTGGGCCAAGGACCACCTCTGTCGATGCGATCACCACTCGCCACACTGGTTCATGAGAGGAGTGACCTCACGGTGCCGCATCATGCGTTCGGGTGATCCGACAGAGCGCCACGCTTTTTTCCAAGGCGTTCCCTGGCGGAGCATCGGCTCGGCCTCGGCCTCGGCGTCCGGCCGGATGAGGCTTGGAGGGACCGCGCGAGGGGCTCGTTTATCTGTTCCCCGTCCCGGGCTTCGGGGGGTTAGTGGGCATTTTCGCCCGCTCGGCCTTCCAGGCTTTCACCTCGTCAGCCCGGTTCGTGGCCTCCGCGAACGCGATCAGCCGGTCGAGGGCGTCGCCAACGCGGAACCTGCTGCGCACGGGATGTTGTCGGTCCGCCGCGCCAATCCCTCGTAACCTGCTCGGAGCAACGGCTCAGCCTCGACGAATCGCTTCTGCCCCAGTAAGGCCCCGCCGAGCATCGACCGGGTGCCGAAGATCTGCCAGGCGTTGGGCTGCTGGGATTCCTGGATCGCCAGGCACTCCCGCAAGGTCAATTCGGCCTGGGGCCACATCTTTGATTCGAGCTGTACCGTGCCGAGATGGCCCAGCTCGATCGTGTAAATCCGCCAATTGGGACCGGCTTTCGCCTTCCCGAGGGATACGGCTTCGAGCAGGATCGGCATGCGCGGTCGAGGTGGCCCGCGGTTCGATAGCCCATGGCGAGGACGCCCATGCTGCCGAGCGTGTCGGGGTGGTCGGGGCCGAGAATAGCCTTCTTGCGCCACGGTATCCTCGAGGAGCGGTTGGGAAAGGTCGAACCGGCCGGCGTCCTGGTAGGTGGTTGCGAGGGTGTTCATGGTGTGGAAGGTATCGGGGTGGTCGGGACCGAGCTTGGCCTTCCGCAGCTTCAAGTTTTTCTCGAGGAGCGGAATGGCGAGGTCGAGCTGGCCGGTGAACTGGTAGCCCCAGCCGAGGTTATGCATAGTCGTGAGGGTATCTTGGTGGTCGGGCCCGAGCCTGACCTCCCTGAGCGCAAGTGTCTCCTCGTAGAGCGGCAGGGCGCGGTCGATCCGTCCGGCGTCCTGATAGCCGATGGCGAGGTCGTTCATGGTCTCGAGGGTATCAGGGTGGTCGGGGCCGAGCCGGGCTTTCTGGAGGTTTAGCAACTCCTCGTAGAGCGACACCGCGCGGTCAAGCCGGCCGAAGTTGCGCAGGGCAGACGGCGAGGCCGTTCATGCACCTGAGGGTGTCGGGGTGGTCGGGGCCGAGCTTCGCTTTCATGAGGGTCAGCGTCTCCTCGAACAATGGCACGGCGCGCTCGAAACTGCGAGACTCCAGGTAGCCGGCGGCGAGCAGTCGCATGCTCCGCAGCGTATCGGGGTGGTCGGGGCCCAGGTGGGCTGTGAACGTGGCGCGGGCCTTGGTAGACAGGTCGATCGCCCTCTCGGCATAGCCCAGGCTGAGCTGGGCCTTCGCCAGGTCGATCTGCATCCGCGCCACGCCGATCGGGTCGTCGGTCGCGTCCCCCGCCAGCTCGGCCGTCGCCACGTCCAGCCGCTGCGCCAGGCGAGCCGGGAGGGGCAAGCTCTCGAAATCGCTGCCCTGCGTGTCCAGGTCCCGGAAGATCGAGAGCAGGATCTCGTTGGCCTTGTCCTTCTGGACCAGCCGCCTCTCGGCCTACGATCAGGCCCCAGGTCGTGCCGATGATGCCGGCCACGAGCGCCAGGAGCACGAGCGAGGCCGCAATCACCGGGCCTCGATTCCGATGCAGGAACTTCTTGAGGCGGTAGGACGCCGTCGGAGGACCCGCGCTCACCGGCTCGTGGTTGGTGAACCGCTCGATGTCGTTGGCCAGGCCGATCGCCGAATCGTAGCGCCGCTGACGATCCTTGGCCAGAGCTTTCATCACGATCCAGTCGAGGTCGCCCCGCACGAACCGGCCCAGCCGCGCCGGTTCTGTCTGGCGGTAAGCGGCGAGGCTCGGCAGCGAACCCGACGACCGGAGCCGGCTGCTGGGCGTCGGCGGCTCGACCTCCCGGATCATCCGCAGCACCTCCTCCAGCGCCGCACGCTGGAACGTGCCCCGCTCGATCGGGGTGCTGCCGGTGAGCAGCTCATAGAGGATCACGCCGAGGGCGTAGATATCGGCGCGGGTGTCCACGTCCAGCGCATTGAACGACGCCTGCTCGGGGGCCATGTACAGCGGCGTGCCGGCCACGGTGCCGAAGGCGGTATAGAGGCTGTGCTCCGAGAGTTGCAGCCCGCCGGTCGCCTTGGCCAGCCCGAAGTCGATCACCTTGGGGACGGCCCGGCCGTCGTGGCTCTCGACCAGGATGTTCGAGGGCTTGAGGTCGCGGTGGATGATCCCCTTCTGGTGCGCATGCTGCACCGCCGAGCAGATCTGGCGGAACAATTCCAGCCGGGCGGGGAGGTCGAGGCGGTGCTCGTCGCAGTAGGTCGTGAGGGGAATCCCCTTGACCAGCTCCATGACGAAGAAGGGGCGCCCGGACTCGGTCGTGCCGGCGTCGAACACCTTGGCGATGTTCGAGTGGTCCATCAGGGCCAGCGCCTGCCGCTCCGACTCGAATCGCGCCAGCACGGCCCCCGAACCCATCCCCTCCCGAATGAGTTTCAGCGCCACCTTCCGCTTCACTGGTTGAGTCTGCTCCGCGAGGTAGACCGTCCCCATCCCCCCTTCGCCGATCGGCTCGCGGACCTTGTACCGACCGGCGATGACGCTGCCGATCAGCGAGCCCGGGGCGGATGCGGGATGATAGCTGGCGGTCGGGCCCTGGGCCGGAGGGGGGCTTGCGCCCTCCATCGTCTCGCCCGATCCCGGATTGGGGCCGGCCAGCGTCAACGCGTCGGCTTTCGGCTCCGCGGCGCCCCGCGTGGGATCGCCGTCAGGCCCGAGGTGTTCCACGGGTTCAACGGTGGGATTCTCCGCGTCGAGAGCGGGCGTTGCTTCCAGAAAGCTTCCGGCCTCATCGAGGGCCAGGAGCAGGGCGTTGACGCTCTTGCGGAGGTCGGCGTCGCCGCCGCAGGCGCTCTCGAGGTAGGCGGCGCGGCCCTCGGGCGAGGCGATCTCGGCGGCCTCGTCGAAGATCGATTTCACACCGCGACGATCGCGAGCCATGGATTCGGGTCTCCGTCTTCGGAAGGTCATCCCACAGAACTTGCTCGAGTCTGTGGCGGATTGTCCCATCCGAGACGGTCCACTGCAAGCCGGCGCGACAGCGTGCGTATTTTCGCCCCGTCGGCGACGCGTCGGGCGCGAGCCGCCCTCAGACTCGCGACTCGCCCGCCGAATCCGGAATCCTCCGGGTCGCCCGACGAGTCGCGAGACGGGGCTCGCGTCAGGCGACGTTCGTGCCGATGTGGCCCACGATCCCGGGCGACACTCATGCCGATGTGGTTGCCGACGATCCCGTCGGCAACGCTCATGCCGATGTGGTTGCCGACGATCCCGTCGGCAACGCTCACGCCGATGTGGTTGCCGACGATCGCTGGGGCGACGCTCATGCCAATGTGGTTGCCGATGATGCCCGAGGGGAGCCGCCGGCCTTCGAGGTCCTCGGCGATTGGGCGGCGGGCTCGCGGCCGTCGGGCGGAGCGATGGTCAACCTGGCGACGGGAGATCGCGAATGTGAACATAACGATCGTCTCCTGTTTCTGCGGGAATCCGAGCGGCGTTCTCGGGCGACCATCGCCCGAGACCTTGGGACCGGTCGCCCGCCGATGCTCGTCTGCCTGTGGAACCCCTTCGCCTCTCGACGCGGGCCTCCACGATCTGGCGATCGATCCTGGACCCAATGCGACGTGCCGGCCGGGAACGTGCCACGACGACCAAGCTTTTTTCCGGATTTCAAGCCGACGTGTCGCCCGCGGGGTTGAGTCGGCGGTAGAGCCAGGCGCGGGCGTAGGCCCAGTGGCGGTTGGCTGTGCGCAAGGAGATGTCCAGGGCCGAGGCGGCCTGCTCGGCGGTCAGCCCGGCGAAATAGCGGAGCTTGACCACCTCGGCGGCGACCGGCTCCTCGTCGGCGAGCTGATCGAGGGCCTCGTGGAGCGCCAGCAGGTCGCCGGCCGCGTCGTCGTCGCCGGGAGTGGCCTGGTCGAGGTCGACGCGGCGGAGCCCGCCGCCATGGCGCCTTCGACGCTTGCGCCGGGCCTTCTCCACGAGGATGCGCCGCATCGCTTCGGCGGCAGCGGCGAAGAAGTGGCCGCGATTCTCCCAGGCCGGACCGTCACCGTCGCCGACCAGCCGGAGGTAGGCCTCATGGACCAGCGCGGTCGCCTGGAGGGTCTGTCCGGTCGGCTCGCGGGCGAGCCGGGCCTCGGCGAGCCTGCGCAGCTCTTCATAGACGATGGGCACCAGCTCGCGGGCCCGTTCCGGCTCACCCCGGCCGATCGCCTCCAGGAGCCCGGTCACGTCGCTCATCGGCGTCGCCCCCCCGGAGGATCGACCCCAGCACTCACTTCATTCCTCCGCAGATTTTAGTGGATTGTTGATCCGAAGGCGATGGGAAAGCGACCTGAGTCCGGGCTGCGCGATCCGGCCGGATCGACGAACGACACTAGCCTAGGCGTAAATCGTTTTCAGAAAACGAGTTGTGTCGTGATGCTATTCCCATCGATCGTACTCAGGAGGATATGAGGCTAGGTCCGACACTTCTCGCCGAATACCACCGATGTTGGTGATGGTGAAGCGCAGTCATCGGCGGTATCCCCCTCACCCGGCCTTCGGCCGACCTCTCCCCAAGGGGCGAGGTGGAGAAGACCGGTGTCGTTTCGCAGCGCCATGCAGGGCCTACCCGTGATCGCCTTCGCCCCAACGAGGAGAGGGTCGGGGTGAGGAGGTTTTCGCGGTGGTCTTTGGCGAGAAGTGTCAGATTCTGTCGCTGCCGACTGAACGGCCCAAAGACCGAGACACCGCGCGTATTCCGGCAGTTGAATCCCATGCGATCAGGAATTGACGGCGCGAGATCGGAGTCGAGAATGGCGCAAGGTCCAGAATTGAGCAGCCAGCGAGAGGATGCCTCCCTCGTCACAGCGCCACCACTGCCGGGGAAAAAGGATAAGGCGCAGCGGGTCACCCTACCGGGACTCGTCCGTCCGGTCTCCGAAATCGGTGGCAGCGTGCCACGGGAGGAGCCAGACCGTGTGGTCTCGGAGCAGCGCGCTGTTCCCGACGGTCGAAGGTCATGAGCGGATCCCGGTCCTGGGGACCGCGCATCCCGTCGAGGGCTGCTCCGGCAGGGGCGAGCCAACGCCGGCGACGGATCTCATGTGTGGTCGGGTTGAGCTCGCGAGTGGCTCGTGGAGGTGCTTCGCGGACGTCGGGGCCAGGGCACTCGGTCACCGACCCCAGACAGCCCAGCGGCCTGACCTCAGTAACGCGACTGCAATCGACCGTCCGGACCGCGTTGACAGCCGATGGGGTTCCGGATAGAGTCCCGCGGCACGTCGCGACTGCGTCACGGCGGAACGATTCTCCCAGCTTTCGGGCCGGGAGCGGATCGAGACGATGGAGACCGGGCGATCCCAAGGATGGAGACGCATTCCGGCAGGTGTTCCGTTCTGACGGGCGAGGGTGATTCATGGACGATGTCCCCGCCAGTCCGGCGAGCCCGGGGCCGTGGAGGCCGTCGCTCTCGGTTGTCGTTCCCGTGCGAAACGGGGGCCGCGACTTCGGGCGCTGCCTCCAGCGGCTTCGTGACTCCTCCCTGGCCGATTTTGAGTTGATTGTCGTCGACGACGGATCGATCGACGACTCCGCCGCGATCGCGCATCAGGCGGGCGCGACCGTCGTCCGCAATCCGACGCCCCAGGGGCCGGCCGCCGCGCGGAACCTCGGCGCAAAGACCGCATCGGCTTCTCTGATCTTCTTCCTCGACGCCGATGTGGCCGTCCACCCCGAGACACTGGGCCGTGCACTGGCCCGATTCGATGCGGTGCCCGAACTTGCGGCTCTCTTTGGTTCGTACGACGACACACCGGCGGCTCGAGGCCTGGTGAGCCAGTACCGCAACTTGCTTCATCATTTCGTCCATCAAACCGGACCGTTCCTCGACAACATCCGGCCGGTCCATACCTTCTGGACGGGCTGCGGAATCATCCGCCGAGACCTGTTCCTCGAGTTCGGCGGGTTCGACCCGAGGCTCTATCCGCGTCCGGCGATCGAGGATATCGAGCTCGGGTATCGTCTGACCCGAGCGGGCCATCGCATCGCCCTGGCGCGTGACGTGCTGGCGACGCATATGAAACGGTGGACGCTCCGCGAAATGGTCCGCACCGACATCTTTCAGCGGGGCGTACCCTGGATGCTCCTCATCAAGCGAACCGGGATGGTCGAGACGGACCTGAACGTCAAAGCGAATCAGAAGGCGTGCGTCGCGTTGACCGGTTTGTCCTTGCTCGCCGCAGTATGCAGCCTCGTGATTCCCTGGGCCGCCTTCGGTGCGGTGATGGGGTTGGCGGTGATTGTCGTCTTGAACCGGCCGTTCTTCACGTTCCTCGCCCGACGCCGCGGACCAGGCTTCGCTCTTGCCGCGTTGCCGCTCCACCTCGTCTATTATTGCTGCTGCGGGTTGTCGGTGGTGATCGCGATGCTCCACCCGCAATGGAAGGGGCGATCGGCTCACGCGACCGTGCCGCCGCCCCACGTGACCGTCCGCCGGCGAGGCGCCCGATCGGCGCGCAACGGGACGAAATCCCTGTAATCGCGCCGGAGAGGATCCCGACCGGTCCCCCAGACGTGAGCCCGACCATGCGAATCGGAATCGACGGTAGCTGCCTGTCCAATCGTCGGGGATTCGGCCGATTCGCGCGTCGGTTGCTCGAGGCGCTCGCGCGCCAGGTGACTCACCATCAATTCACGGTTTTCATCGATCGACCCTCCTCGGGCTCGGTCGACATTCCCGAGCGATTCGAACCCATCGTGGTGGACGTCGGTGAGGCTCCGAGCCGGGCGGCGTCGGCTCAGGGACGGCGACGATTCCGGGACATGATGGCGATGAGCCGGGCCGTGGCACGATCCCGCCTCGACCTGATCTACTTTCCCGCCACTTACAGCTACTTCCCGGTCTGGAATGTCAGCAAGCGGGTCGTGACCATGCACGACACCCTGCCGCTCTCGCATCCCGAACTGATCTTCCCTCGATTCAGTGGTCGGATCGCCTGGCGGCTCAAAGAGACCGTCGCGGCGCACTGGGCCGACCGGATCGTGACGGTCTCCCAGTCTTCGCGCCGGGCCATCGAAGAGTGGCTCGGGCGGCCCGACCCGAGGATCCGAGTGATCACCGAAGGCCCGGACCCAATCTTCAGTCCTCGTGCCGTCGGCCCTGAGACGGCGGCTGTCCTCAACCGGCATGGTCTCCGCCCGGACGAGCGATTCCTGCTTTATGTGGGAGGTCTGAGCCCGCACAAGAACCTGCTTCGACTCGTCGCGGCCTTCGCGCGATCGGCCGAGGCGGATATCCGTCTCGTCCTGGTGGGCGATGTCCACGACGTCTTTCACACTCATGTCCCCGAAATCCGCGCGGCGATCGAACGCGATCAGCTCGGTCAACGCGTGCTCTTGACCGGCTTCGTCCCGGACGAGGATCTCGTCCACATCTACAGTCGGGCTTACGCCCTGGTCCAGCCTTCGCTCCTCGAAGGCTTCGGACTCCCGGCCATCGAAGCGATGGCTTGCGGCACGCCGGTGATCGCGAGTCGAACCGGTTCGTTGCCGGAGGTGGTCGGCGAGGCGGGTCTCTATTTCGATCCGACTGACATCGACTCCATCGCGACGAGCATCCGAGGACTGCTGGTCGAGCCGGGCCGCCGCGATCTCCTGGCTCGGCGGGCGCTCGAGCGGTCCAGGCAATTCACCTGGGATGCATCCGCGCGTGCCCTGCTCGATTGTTTCGCCGAACTGGAGCCAGGTCCTCACTGCGAATCCACGCTCAACCGAACCGCATGAAGTTCTGCGGAGAGTTGCTCCGGAGCGCGTCGCGAGATAACCTCATGAGGGGCACGCGGACGAGCCTCGTCGATCCATTCCACCTTCACGGGGTGTTGCTACCATGAAACCGCAGCTCAGCCTTCGAGCGAAGATTGTCTCCGTAGCGGTGGCCGCGGTCTGCATTGCGACGTGGCTCGGCGTCTCTCAGGATGTGCAGGCCCAGGAGAAGTCTCAGCGGCCGACTCTGGGCACGATCGAACGGCGGGATCCTCGGTTCGACAAGCTGGTACCACCCAACGCACGAGTCGAGCGGATCGCTGAGGGGTTCGACTGGTCCGAGGGGCCGGTCTGGGACTGGCGACATCATCGCCTACTCTTTTCGGATGTCCCACTCAACACGGTCTTCCAGTGGCAGGACGGCAAGGGAGTGAGCGTCTTCCTCAAGCCCAGCGGCTCTACCCGATCATCACCGCAGGGCGGCAAGGACGGCTCCAACGGTCTGCTCATCGACCGCGATGGCCGGTTGGTTCTCTGTCAACACGGCGATCGTCGCGTGGCGCGATGGGCGTCAGACCAGACGTTTACGACTCTGGCCGACAAGTACATGGGGAAGCGCCTCAACAGCCCCAATGATGGCGTCTTCAAGTGGAATGGCGACCTCTATTTCACCGACCCGCCTTATGGCCTGCCGAGCCTGAACAAGGATCCGGCCAAGGAGCTCGAGTTCAATGGCGTGTACCGGCTCTCCGCGTCGTCCGGCGCGCTCACATTATTGACCAAGGAGATGACCTTTCCCAATGGGATTGCCTTCTCCCCCGACGAGAAGACGCTCTACGTGGCCAATTCCGACCCGGCCAAGGCGATCTGGATGGCCTTCCCGGTCAAGGAGGATGGTACGATCGGATCAGGCCGCGTCTTCGCCGACGTGACCAGGCTCGTGCGGACCAAGCCGGGCTTGCCGGATGGCATGAAAGTGGACACAGCCGGTAACCTGTTCGCGACCGGCCCAGGCGGCGTTTTGGTGTTCGCCCCGGACGGCACCCATCTTGGCACCTTCGCCACCGGCCAGGCGACGGCCAACTGTGCTTGGGGCGAGGATGGCTCGGTCCTGTATTTCACAGCCGACATGTATATCGGTCGCGTGCGATTGACCACCAAGGGGATCGGATTTTGATCGGTCGGTTTGAGCCGAAACCGCGGTCGTCTCGCCGCTTCGCTCAGAGTCTGTCCCGTAAGCCGCCTTGGGGCTTTCGGGACAGACTCTGAGCAATTCGGCGGGTCAGCCCTTCGGGTTCACCAATCGCCCCAGGAACAGGATGCTGCCTGTCCGGTTGTCCCGGATCAAGAACACGAACGGGTGATCGGCCCGGAACACCGTCGGCTGCCTGATCGCCGCCGCGGCGAACACCCCAACCGCCGTGGCTGCGGCGGCCTCCGTTCCCTCCTCGTTGACGTCAACGAACGCCTTGTGAATGACCGCTGACAGAAATAACTCCTCCTCGCTACTCATGCCGGAGAGATCGGCCTCTCTGGGCGTGAATGCACGCGTCATGCCCATCGCTTTGAGCACGTCGGCAAGCTCGAACTCCGAGGTCAGCTTGAACCGGGGCAGGTCGATCCGGACATCCTGATTCCGCAAGCCCAACTGCCATCGAGAGAGATTCTCGGTCGTCAGTTTGGCTTCGAGGGCGGATAGTCCCTCGAGCTCGTCGGGCAACAAGAGCAGCATCGCCAGGTCGCCCTTTCCGTAGGGCAATTCCAGCACCTTCAGACCATCGCCTGCCCAGTACCGGAAGTCGTCCTTCTGGTGCATCAACGGTACATCGGTCTGCTGGCGCACCGAGATGTGGAAGGGAGCGACCTGGGTCGCCTCCTTCCGAAATGGCTCGGTCCAATCGCCTTTGAAGGAGATGGCGTTGGTGAGGACCAGACGGGTCATGGCATTGAGGACGCCCTTGGCGATGAGATCCTGAATCTTCCCCTGCGTTTGCTCCTCGACCCAGGAATTGATCCGGCGGCGGGCCGCCTCGGTCTGGCTGGAGAAATCGACCTGGGCCAGTTCGGCACCGTAGTCCTCACGAGTGATGGCCAGGAAACCCGGCAAGACGTCGAAGCCCTCCTGGCCCCAGAGCCGATTGGCCACGCTGAGTCGATAACCCCGCTCCTTATCCTTGACGTCCCAGGTCCGACGCAGCTCACCGAAGGCCGGATGAAGCTTTTCCGGGGGAAGCTGGAAGTGAAGCACCTCGGCCATCTGCTGGGCGGTCTGTCCCCTGGCCCCGGCGTAGGTCATCGCCAGGGCCGTCGAGAGGCTGCCCGGCGAGAAGAACAGATTATCGGATCGCCCGGCTCTCAACCGGGCATAAAGGTCGAGGGCGAACTGGTTGTTCCCCTCGCCGACGGCCCGCACCTCATTGCTCACGGTTTTGGCCTCCTTGGCGATCGGATGGGACTTCCCTTGGACCTCTCCTGGGGTTGCGGGCGGCCCAGCTCGAGCATCCGACGCAGGGACACAGGACGGGCCGACGACGAGCATCAGGGCCATGATCGGGAGCCCGATCAGGCCATCGACCGTCCGCTTGGTGGTCCAACTCGGTTGCATGATGGTCTTCCCGATTCGATCGCCGGTTCGGTTTGCGTCGCGTTGCATGCTGGAGGGAGCGATCGGTCCGAGCCACCCGGAACGACTCGGGGTCGAATGGCCTCCGGCTCGATGGTCATCGTCCCCGATTCTTGCGTCAAACGCCAGGACCACCTCGTTCCTCTCGACTTCTGACAGGGTACACTGTTTGACCAGGTTCTCTTCATGTTCTTCTGGGAGAAGGAGGCTGACCGTGAGCGACCCGAAAGAGAAGCCGAAGACCTACACGGATGAAGAGGTTGCCGCGAGAATTCAGGAAGACGGTCTCCTGGAATGGAAGCTAGAAGATGGGTGGCTCCGTCGCAAGTACAACACCGACGGCTGGCCAACGACACTGATGCTGGTCAACGCCATCGGCTACCTCTGCGAGGCCGCCTGGCACCATGCCGATCTGGCAGTCACCTGGGGAAAGGTTTGGGTCAAGCTGAAGACCCATTCCGCGGGCGGGATCACCGACAAGGACTTCGCCCTGGCCCATCAGATCGAGGAGGTCGTCCTCTGGCGGCCCGAGCCGGGTGGACCGCTCGAGGGAACGCCCAACAAGTTCGTGCAGGGCAAGAAGTAACGCCCACGCATAACGGTCAGCCGGCGCCCAGGGGGCCAAAGGAATTTCTGGCCGCGAAACGGTTCTCGCATAGACTATGATTGGTAGAACGATGGGCTGCTCCGCGGCATTCCCAGGTCCTTGAAAGTTGAGGAGCGATCGATGAAAGTCGACAAAGTTCCCCCAAACGCGGTTCCGGCACACGATGGACTGTGCGATGAGCTCGGCCCGATTCCGATGTTTCCGCCTCGCCGGTTCGATGAAAAGGGACGATTGATTCCGCTGAGCCCCGAGGAGCGGAAAGCCCGTTCCGAGGCGGCCATCCGGGCGCTCGCGGCGATCCGCAAGCTGCCCGATGACGATCCTCCCGGGATCGAGGCCGAGTTCATGCGCGGAATCGATGAAAACCGCGGCCCTGGCCGGAAGCTGTTCGAGGATCTGGGGATTTATTGATGGCGCGGCTGGTCTTGCTCGACTCCGGGCCGCTGGGACTGGCTTGTTCGCGACCGGGAGTCCCGCCGGTCGACCGATGTCATGCCTGGCTCGCGGCACTGGAGTCGGTCGGAGTCGATATGCTGATCCCCTCGGTTTGCGACGACGAGGTGCGGCGTGAACGCGTCCGAGTCCAAGCCACTTCGAAACTCCGCAATCTCGACGGGCTGAGAGCCCGATTCGACAACCTCGAGGTGACCCAAATCGCATGGGATCGCGCGGCGGAGTTCTGGGCACTGGTTCGCCAGGCTGGGCTCCCTACAACCGGTCGTGCGGAACTTGACGTGGATGCCATTCTCGCCGGCATGGCGGACACGAGCGGCCAACCTGGGGATACCGTCACGATCGCAACGAATCATACCCGGCACTTCGTTCGCTTCCCTGGCATCGATGCACGTCCCTGGTCAACCATCACGTGATTGCAATCTCACCTCGCGGGCTTGGCTCGAGCACATCCCAAACCGACCCCGAAGCCGAGGCAAGCTGAAGGGATTCCGCCAGGCGAATAAACTCGCCGCCGGCCAAAGCATCCGCGAGGAGGGCTCGCGCCTGCGCGGCGTGTTTGACCCAGGCCCCCGGGAGCGAGGGTAGAGCGGAAATCTTGCCGAACGGGGCGAGGGTGTCAGCGACCAGCCGCATCATCTCGGGCTCGTCCAGTCCACGGCCCGAGAGGTAGATGCGTTCGAATGGCGTGATGGCTTTCAATCCGGCCAGGTGCTTGATCAACGATTCGCGAAAGGCAGCTAGGCCGATGGCGCCCAGGTCGGCCAGTCCACCCCGAAAGAGGTCGTTTTTCGAGAGTGGACTGCGCCAGTACGCCAGCTCACCATCCCAGTATCCTCCGGAGCGCAGTCCGATTGGACCACGTGTCCCAGCCGAGGCGTCGACGATCACGCCCCGTTCGACAACCAGCATCGCCGAGAAGGCCGTACCGATCTCGACGACCGCGAATGTCGAGCGATCAAAGCCGCCCCACTCGAGAGCGTCAAACCACAACGCCAGGGCCGTCACGGCCACCTTGTCCGCCGTGCCGACGTCGACGGCGCCAGCCTTGCGGTGATCGGGAATCGTCGGGAGGTGCAGTCCGCCCGGTAGGAAAACGAGCGGCGCACCCGATCGCACAAAAGCCCGAACCCAGGCCCGGAAGCCGATGACCCCCGCATCGTGCCCGCGCTCGTCCGGTCGGACCAGTGACATCTGCTCGAGGTGGTCCTCGGTGAAGGCCTCACCCCGGACCAGCGGCAATCCATAGCCCGAGGGCGCGGCGACGAGATCGAGCGGTGACCATCGGCCGAGTCGCCGGGAAACGATCTCAGGATCGTTGCGAAACTCATCCGGGAGCAGCCGGGTCTGATCGGCGACTTCACCGTCAACGAGCAACACGAGGTCGAGGCTACTCGTTCCAGGATCGCTGCCGACGACGCAGGTCACGGGAGTGCCTCGCGGTCTTGGTCTCGGTCAGCCCAAAGAACGCCCCAGGTCGAGGACCTCCTCGGCATCGAAGACCTTATTGTTGGACGTGAAGAGTTCCTGGATCGCCTTCTTGTGGATCTTCATCTTGGTGCCGCCGACCCCGAGCGCACCCCAGGCACGGACGCCGCCTCGCTCCTTCCCTTTGTCGTTGGCGTCCACTCCCTCGATGCCGAGCGGAGGTACCGCATTCAGATCGATCAAGATCCGAAGATCCGCCAGGTCGTTCCAGACCGAGGCCGGCAGGATCGACACACCGGCCGCCCCCGCACTGATGATGACCGACTTGTCCCGCAGCGCCGCGCCAGGTCTGCAACGTTCGAGGTTGCAAATGGGGTCACCTCGTGACCGCTGGCCTGATGCAGCCTGCTGGCGAGCTCCGAGGCGCGTTCAAGGCTGCGTGATCCCACGGCCACCTTGGCCCCCAGTCGGGCCAGGAGCCGCGCGGCGCGCTGGCCAACAGGCCCGGTTGCGGCCAGGACCGCCGCCGACACTCCTTGAAGCGATCCGCCGCAACCCTGTAATGACGCCAGGACGGCCGCGGCCGCCGTCGTGTTGGCGCCGTTGGCGTCGAAGAGGACCGAGACTCGGAACGGGCCGAAGAAGGTCTTCTTGACCATGCTGAGGAGCGCCTCACCTGCCGAGACATTCGAGCCACCAATAAAGATGGCCGTGGCGGCAAGGTCGGCCGGACCTCGAGTGAAGAGTGCCCCGTAGACCAGGTCCCGGACATTCTCCGGCGTCACCCCGCCGTGCCGGAACAAATGGTCGGCGCCCGCGTCGACCGCCACGACCGCATCGAACACGCTGGGCTGCGGATCGGAGTCGAGCTGGATCAGGATTTTCGGCTTCATGCTGGCCATCGGCGACTATCCATCCGCCGGGAGAGGAGGGCTCGGCTCGGTCCGAGACGATCGGTAGAGGCTCCGCCCTCCCGAGAATTCGGCTCTGCGCGGCCTGGGTGTCGCGATCAGCCGGCGAAGGGATGCTTGACCGTATCCTTCTGCGCGGTGATCTCGGCCGCCGTGGGGAGGCTCTTCATGGCGCGCTGAATCGAGAGCTTGGTGGCCTCGTAGTTGTACTTGAGGATCTTGGCGTTGTCCTCAGCCGCCGGATGGATGAACACTCCGCAAACGATGACCAGGTCGTCGGCCTGGGCCGCGGGGATCGTGTTGTCCGCCACGCAGTCGGCAACGGCCTTGGCCACCGCGTATTGCGCAGGACCGAACATCTGGACGGCCTGCTTCATCCCCTTGATCGTCACCTTAGTGATCAGGACAGTGGCGGGTTTCGCGACCAGGTTCGGGGTCAACACGGCCAGCAGATTCGTGTGGCCGGCCGACTGGTTCACCAGCGCATGGGCGAAGGCTTGCCCGACCGGCCCCGTCTTGTCGCCGATGAGCAGGTCGATGTGGGCAATCTCATTCCCCTCGCCGACGAGGGCTTCTCCGACGTTCATCACGATGTTGCTGGCCATGGTGAGGTTCTCCGTTGTTGAGCCAACTTGCAAAAGCGTACCCCGGCTGTCGCCCCGGCCTGGGCTTCATGCCGCGTAGACGGTATTTGGACCCGAATCATACGACGCCCCAATGGCTCCGGGCAACCCCCATGCTATCCGGGCACCCGGCCGTGACAAAGTTTCGGGTTTTCGGGAAATCGAAGATTGTTCTTGCCTGACCGTAGCCGTTCAATAACAATTCCAGAATGGGGTTAGTCGCACGAATCCCGAGGATTCGAGTGCGTGAGTGGAGTCTTGATACTCATACTGGAGATCGACGATGCGAAAACTGTTGGCGATTGCGGCCGTCGGGGTTCTCTTCACCGGCTTTGGCCTTTTGAGGGCGGACGAGAAGAGCGAGAAGGTCACCCTCAAGGGTGATGGGCTCTGCGCAAGTGTGCCGCTGGGGGAGACCAAGAGCTGCCAGAACGTCGTCATCGTGACCAAGGACGGCGAGAAGAAGACGTACTACATCGTTCATGACAAGGTTGCGAAGGATGCTCATCAGAAGATCGGCTTCTGCGGAGCCAAGAAGGACAAGCCGGCCAAGGTGAAGATCACCGGCACGTTCAAGGAAGAGGATGGCAAGCTCATCTTCACGGCAGAGAAGATCGTGAAGAATGAGGATTGAATCGCTCTTCCAGGGTCTCTCACCTGGCCTCGATGCCGGGAGCCGAGCGAACCCTTGTCTCACGACGTCCTGATTGTGGGGGCAAGCACCCGTGCCGCCGCGTTCACCGCGTTGCGGTGCGGGTTACGCCCTCGTTGTATCGACTACTTCGCCGATCGTGATCTGGCCGCAGTCTGCACGGTCGAACGAATCGAGCCGGCAAAATCCCCTCAGGCATTTCTTGACGCGGCCGAAAACCTTCCGCCGTCTCCCTGGTTTTATACGGGGGGACTGGAGAATCATCCGGACCTGGTCGAACGGATCGCCCGCCGGCATCACCTCTGGGGCATTGGAAGCGAGACCCTCCGTGCGGTTCGCGACCCAATCGCGGTCGCACGTGCATTGAACGACGCGGGAATTGCAGCGCTCGAGGTGTGCCTCGATCCCTCCAGGCTTCCCCACGATGGGAGCTGGCTCGTCAAGCCCAGGGGCTCGAGCGGAGGGCGCGGCATCGAAGCCTCTGACGGTTCGATCGACAGCGCGTTCGTCTGCGGTCTACTTTCAGCGACGCGTGAAGGGACCGAGCTTCTCCGCCCTGTTCATGGGACAGACGGGCTCCGCACGATTGATCGGAATTACGAGGCAATGGATCGGGATTCCGACGGTCCCATTCGCCTACCGCGGGAGTATCGGCCCGTGCTCGATCTCTCCTGACCTTGTCGAGCGCCTGTGGCGCTTGGCGTTCGGCTGGCAGATGCCTTCGGGCTTGTTGGTTGGTTCGGCGTCGATTACGTCCTTCGGGACGGTATCCCTTGGCCGGTCGAGGTCAACCCGCGGTATCCGGCTTCGCTCGAATCCACGAATTGGCGTCGGGTCGATCACTCCTGGACGAGCATCGCCGTGTCTGTGAGGGAGACTTCAGCTCCATTCCTGAGAAGTCGGCACGAACCTCGGAAGACTCCCCAGTGATCGCGAAGCAAGTCATCTATGCTTCGCGACGAGTCGTCATGCCGGAGGGGGTCAACCTCGATGGTCACGGGGATCTCTTCGACGTGCCTATGATCGCCGACGTTCCCAGTCCCGGGACGATCGTGGAGCCCGAGGAGCCCGTGATGACGGTGTTCGCCACTGGCACGAGCCCGGCCAAATGTCGCGCACAATTGATTCAGCGCGAACGAGACTGGAAGCAGCGACTCGGACTTATCGGGTGCCAGGATCGTGACGATCCTTCCTGATGGATTCCGGGAGGTCGAGATCATGATGAACCTGCTGTGGATCGACTATGCGATGATCGTACTGCCGGCAATCCTGTTGACGGTCTGGGCCAATGCCCGGATCGTGGGGGCTTATGCGGCGGCCTTGCGCATCGCGTCGGTCTCGGGCCTGACCGGCGCCGAGGCAGCCGCGGAGGTCATGCAAGCCAGCGGGGTGCGCGGAGTGGAGATCGTGCCAGCCTCCGGCGAGTTGAGCAACCACTATGATCCCGGACGCGGCCAGTTGCGGCTGTCGAGGGGCGTTTACGAGGGTGCCTCGCTCGCCGCGGTGGGCGCGGCCGTCCACGAGGCGGGGCACGCCATCCAGGATGCTGCGGCCTATCCGGGATTGGCGGTCCGCAACGTCATCCTGCCCTGGACCAACCTCGCATCGCAGGTCGTCTGGATCCTCTTCATAGGGGGAATCTTGCTCGGCATGAGGCGCTTGATCGTTCTTTCGATTGGCTTGTTCTTGCTGATGCTGCTCGTCCAGCTCCTCAACCTGACCGTGGAGCTCGACGCCAGCCGCCGGGGTCGGGAGTTTCTCCGCTCCACGGGCTTCCTCGATGAGAACGAGGATCCCGTCGTGACGCGGGTTTCGAACGCTGCGGCCTGGACCTACATCGCGTCGACACTGACCGGCGGGTTCTCGATAATCGATGCACTGAATCGTTTCGCATCCGTCGGCGCCGGATCGATCTGAGCACGCGGGCTCAGGGATTGAGGCTGACGTTGCGGAGGAGGAAGCTGGTGTTGGCCGTGTAGATCTGGGCGTGGATCGTGACGATGGCCGTCCCCTGGCTGATCGCGCCGGGGATCGTCCGTCAACCACCGGGCAGATAGCGGATCTTGATGACACCTTGGGAGTAGCCCTCGACGTAGGTGCCCGAGCTGATGTTGGCGTCGACGCTCACGCTCGAGAAGTCATTAGGCCGGCCGTCTTGGTCAACGCTCGATTGCGGTGCCGCCAGGTCCAGGCCGAGGACCGTGTTGGTGTTGATGTTGCGGTCGAAGATCGAGAGGACCCCGCCGATCGGCAGGCTCGGGTCACTCGGCGTGACGAGCCGCATCTGGACGTCGGAGTGGAGCATCGTGTTGGCGGTCCCGGCGCCCTGGATCAGGGTTTGCTGAGTTTGGGTGGTTGTCTTACCTGGCACGACGCTATAGGGTCCCACATAACGCGCCGTGAACCGTTCCCTCTTGAGCTGCCCAGGTTTGGGAGTGCCGGTGGGAGCCAGGGCCATATTATTGATCGACCCATCGGCATTGAGCAGCGGTCCTTGGTTCAAGGTGGTGCCGCCTAAATTGATGGAAGATCCGAATGACCCGCTCACATGGGGCGTGCTCAGGACATCGATGATCGCTGAGAGCAGAACACGTTGCTCGATCGATTCCAGGCTTAGCCTCAGACCGCGGTAAATTCGTCGTCCCATTCTCTCCTCTCCTCCCTGAGGCGGCTGAGCCGCGATCGAATTCCAGATTCTCCATGAGCCTCGCGCGATTCGACCCGAACTGGATTCCTGGAATCTGGATTCGGCATCATGGCATGATTCGCCTGCCGACCACCGTATTGATCGAGAGCATGCTCCGCCGGTGCCGGATCGCGGTGTCGAGATATTGCTTGACCTTGTCATTGAACTCGAGCTGCGCGTCGATGAGCTCCGGGATGCTCTTGTCCCCCGCTTCACGGAGCCGGTAGATCTCCACGAGCATCTCGGTGGCCTCGGGGATGACTTCGTCACGTCAGCGCATCAACCAATCGCCGGGAGATCTCGTATTCCTGGATCGCCTCCTCGATGTCAACCTGGACCTGTCGTTCGAGGTCGGAGAGCTGGAGCTGCGACTGCCCCACATTGATCTTGGCCCGCTCGATCCCACCCTGGTTTCGGTTGTAGATCGGCAGGGGGACGGTGACTCCCAAGGCCCAGGACGTCGCGCTCTTGAGGCCATACGGGCTATTATCCTGGAAGGTGTAGGGCTGCCAGAGCACATACACGTCACTATACGCGTTCGCCTTGGCCAGCCGAACGTCGGCCTGGGCGCGCTGGATCCCGAGCCGAAGCGAGGCGAGGTCCGGCCGTTCGGCCACTGCGATCGCGAGAAGGTCGGCGATCGATGGGAGCGGAGCTGTCGCGACCTGGATGCTGCCCCGAAGCTCCATCTCCGCAGCCTCCTTGGTGGGCAGGTTCATTACCGATCCCAGGTCCAACTTGGCCTTGCGGTACGAGGCCCGCGCATCAACCAGGCCGAGTTCCGCTGTGCGGAGTTGGACCCTCACGCGGTCGTAGTCGACCCGGTTGACTCCGCCCCCCCTGAAGAGACGTTCGGTCCGGTCCGAGAGAATCCTCAGACCTTTGACGCTCGCGTCTGCGTAACGCATCATCTGGCGCGCGTTCAGGGCCGCGACGTAGGCACCGTAGACGTCATCGATTCGTTGCCGGACGGCATCCTGGTAGAGCGCCTCGATCACCTTCACGGCTCGGGAGGCGACGGCCGTCCGTGCTCGGCGCTTTTGCGAGATGTCCAGTGGATAAGTAATGTTGGTGTCGAACTGTTGTGGGCCGCCGGGTCGGGCGCGGCTGAAAGGTTCTCCCTTGTATTGCAGGAGCTGTCCGTCCTGATAGAAGATCGGGTTGGAACGGAGATTCGCCTGGAGCACATCCGCGCGCGCCATGGGAATCTCATAGTACTTCTGGCGGAGGTCGAGGTTCCGCTCGAGCGTGATGTCGATGGCGCGGTCGAGGGTCAGGCCGTCGGGCGGGCCGTCGTCATCCCGTTCAGGAAGGTTGAGCGACCCATAGAACGGAGTGGATGTCGGACCGACGGGCGCCGGCTGGGGCGTGGAGGGCGGCATTTGCAAGGCCGTTGGACCCGCTCCCCCACCCGGCGTCGTGATGGACGTGGGTACCCCCTTAGGAGAGTATGGGCCGGCGCGCCCACCCAGCACTCCGGCGGAGACGGGCGAGTTACTGAGCGAACTCCCACCGGACCCGGGAGCAGGCCCCAATGCCGAGCCTCCAGACCCTGGGGGCGGACCCAATGACGAACCGCCTCCACCGGGTAAGGCCGGTACGCTCTCGTCCACCGTGGGAGCTTGGCCCCGCGCCTGGCCGGCCAATACCAGATAGGTCAGCAGCAGGACCTTCCAGACATGCCGAAAGGGCCGCTTCATTCCACGGGAATTCTTTTTGGCTCGCATCGGTGGCATGGCATTCCCGCTTTCCGCCTGAAATCGGGATCGCGCCCCATGAGGCGGACCTCGGCTCGTCGAGACCCTTCGCCCTTTTCCTCATACTCGCAACGACCGCTGCCATCGCAAATCGGCTTGCCAGGCTTCGAATCTAAAATCCCGGCGCCATCGGATCATCCGTCAAAGTCTTCCGGACAGGATAATCTCGAACCGTCGGCAATAGACGTGATGAGAGGGATCCCGCTGCGGAAGCCGTACGGAGGGGTGATGGCGCGCGCGCAGCGGCAAATGGTGCCGCACGCGATTTGCCGGCACAAAGTCTTTCTAGGTTTTACGTTGCGCCGAGGTCGCCTGATCCAGACCGGCGTTTCCGCGCTTCCTCCAGAGACAGCCAACCATCGTCGAGACGATGGGGTCAGGGTGCGGTTGTGGAGATGAAGGCCTGATTGCTCCGGAAACGATCCAGCCGCTCCTGGGCGGGTTGCGAAACCAGTAGACCCCCCTCGGACATGACCTTGTCCTCGTACCTCTGCTCGAGGATCAAGCTGCCGGTTGTCGCGACCTCCTCGCCGGCCTTGAGCTCGCGGTGTCCCTCCGACGGCGCGGCGACGATCACGATGTCGTTACTCTCCTTGGCCGGCTGGATGACCCTTCGCTCAAAGATGTCGGCCTTCCCCGGTTTGCGGACGAAAACATAGTCGTAGCGGTCGACCGAGACCATTGAGGTGCGCGGAATTACTGTGAATCCCGACTTGTAAGGGATCTGCACTTGAACCTTCACGAATGCGCCCGCCTTGACCCGACCCCCGGGGTTGGGGATCCGTGTGCGGAACTTCGCCGAACGCGTATCGGGATCGATCGCCTTATCGATGTAATCGATCTTCGAGACAACGTCTCGCTCGCTATCGGAGAAGGGGAAGAGGACTTTCACGGTCTGTCCAACTTGCACCTTGTCGGCGTCGAGCTCGCTGACATTCCCCCGTACATAAAGTTGGTCGAGAGGGGCGATGACCATCAACTCGTCCTGGGAGTCGTAGTAATTCCCTTCCACGACAAGCTTCTTGACGACAACGCCATTACCTCGCGACCGGAGGATCATCTTGGCCTTCTGGACACCATCCTCGTTCGGCGCGTCGTCGATCTCTTTCTCAGTCAGTCCGTAGACCAAGAGCTTGTCCCTGGCCAGCTTCATCTTGAGTTCGCTCTGAAGCTTGTCGTTCTCGATCTCGATCAACTCCTTCTTTGCAAGCGTGTTATCCTTGGCCAGCGGGGCCTTGTAATCGTACACCTTCTTGTCGCGGACAGCCTGGCTGCAAGCAATCTCGTATTCGCTCTTGGCCGCAGCCAGATCGGTACTGAACAGCTCGAGCAGCGGGTCGTCCTTCTTCACAGTCGCTCCGAGCTCGACCAGGACATGATCGACACGGCAATGGTCAAACTGCGTGCGGACGATCGTTACCGTGGACGGAACGTAATCGGTTGTGCCGAACAAAGGCAAGATCGTGTCTTCGGTCTGGTCGAGCACCGCGACCTTTTCCAGGCCGATGGACTTGATCTCCAATGCCGTGAGACTGAGCGTCCGGTCCCAGGAGGTCTTCGGCTTCTCGGTCCAGGACTTATCCGGAGTTGGCTCCTCGGCATGAGCTGATGCCTGGGCCAATCGGTGCAAGACACCGAGAACGTGGGCACGTGCACGTTTGTTCAGTGACAACCCGGTCGCGCCGCCGGCGATCACCGCCATGGTCAGGAGGATTTTCCAGTTAATCTTCATGGCTTCGAATCTCCTAGAATCCATTGAGTCCTAGTGGGATCGGTCGTCGTTGCCATCGTTCGGGCCATGGCCGTGCTCGTACCGTTCGGGCGGACTCCCCGCCGGGCGAAGGAAACGGTCGGTGTAGTGCGAGCCCATGATCAGATCCGTCTGGCACTGACCGTGGCCAGCGGGGGCCGGGAAGAAAGAGTAAAGGACCGGCATGAGGTAGCGCGTGAGGAACAGAGTCACCAGCATCCCACCCACCACGACGATCGCCAGTGGCTTCTGCGCTTGCGAGCCGATCGAGGTCGCGATGGCGGCCGGGAACAGGCCCAGTGCCGCGGTCAGCGATGTCATGACCACCGGACGGACCCGCAGCTCGGCGCCGCGCATCAGCGCCTCCTTGACTGGCAAGCCGGCAGCGCGCATCTGGTTGAAGTAGGAGATGAGCAGAACGCCGTCCTGCACGGCCACGCCGAAGATCGAGATGAAACCGACCGCGGCCGAAATCGAGAATGGCGTGCCCGTGAGTTTCAGCGCCCACACGCCTCCCATTGTGGCTGCGACCACGTTGGCCATCACCAGGAGTGCATCTTTCATCGAGTTGAATGCGGTGAACAGCAAGATCAGGATCAGGGCGATCGAGATCGGCACGATCACCATGAGCCGCTGGTTGGCCTGCTGCATTTGCGCGAACTCGCCTGCCCAGTCGATGTCGTAGCCTTCAGGGAGCTGGGCACCATAACTCTTATCTCGAACCTTCTCCTCCGCCTCATGGATGGTCGAGGCCAGGTCGCGGCCTTGGACGCTGAACTTGATCGGGATGTATCGGCGGTTGTTCTCTCGATATATATACGTCGCACCGGGCTTGTGGGGGTCGATCATCGTGACGAGTTGCTGCAAGGGAATCCGTGCGCCCGGCTTACCATCCTGGCTAGGAGCATCGACGGGGATCCGCCCAATCACTTCTGGGTCGTCGCGCTGGTCCACCGGCAGGCGAAGCACGATATCGAATTTCTTCTCCCCCTCCACCATCTGGGAGAAGGCCCGCCCCCCGACCGCCACCTGTACCACCGCCTCGACGTCGGAAACGTTGATTCCGTATCGGGCGCACTCGTGACGATCGATCTGGATTTCCAGGTTGGGCTGCCCCAGGATGTGGAACAGTCCCACATTGGTGATCCCGGGGACCTTGTTGAGGATGTTCACGACCTGCTGGCCTTTCCGCTCCAGCACGTCCAGGTCGTTGCCGAACAGCTTGATCGAGTTAGCCCCCTTGACGCCGGAAAGGGCCTCCTCGACATTGTCGCGAATCAATTGCGAGAAGTTGAAGTTTACGGCGGGGAACCCCTTGAACTTCGCCATCAGCTCGTCCTGGATCTCCTCGCGAGTGATCGTGCGCTGCCACACTTCGTGTCCCAGGATCACGACCGGCTTGGTCCGCCAATGCTCCATCGGAATCAAGGGGGCGTTGAACTCAAGGTTGAAGTAGCTGGTCACGTCGGTGCCGTCGTCGGGGCGGCCGACCTGGGACATGACGCCCTTGATCTCGGGAATCGAGCCGATGACCTCACGTAGCCGCGGAGCCATCCGCGCCGCCTCTTGGAGCGTCACGGTTCGGGGCAGAATCGCCCGGATCCAGAGGTTTCCTTCCTCCAGTGGCGGCATGAATTCCCCCCCAGGGTGGGAATCAGGACAATTGTGAAGGCCAGGAGGCCGCCCATCCCAGCCAGCACCAGAAATCGATTCCTCAACACCCGGTCGAGCATGGTCAGGTAGCGCAGCTTCATGATCCGGTCAACGAAAGTCTCCTTCTCTTCCTTCTTGTTCTGGAAAAGGAACGAGCACAGGACCGGGGTCAGCGTCACGGCCAGGGTGAGCGCCCCGCAGATCGCGAAGGCGTATGTGTTGGCCATGGGGCCAAACAATGCCCCTTCGGGACCAGTCATCGAAAACAACGGGATAAATGCGCAGCACGATGATCAACGTCGAGAAGAACAGCGCTCGCTCGATCTCGTGCGATGCCTCGATGATCCGCTCGATGAGCGGCCTCGTCCGGTCCGCGTCGTGCGCCGTGATGTGCCGGTAGATGTTCTCGACGATGATGACTGAGCTATCGACAATGATCCCGAAGTCGACGGCGCCGATGGACAGCAGATTGGCCGACTTCCCCTGGAGGAACAGGATCGACACGGAGAATAGCAGTGCCAGCGGGATCATCAGCGCGACGATACCGGCGCTGGTGATGTCGCCGAGGAAGACGAACAGGATCAGGATGACTAGCCCCATGCCGACGACGAGGTTGTGAACCACGTTCTCGGTCGTCACGTTCACGAGGTCGGTCCGCTGGTTGAAGGGGACAATCCTCATCCCTCTGGGCAAGAGATTGCTGTTGTTGATATCATGGATCTTCTTCTCGACCGCTTTGGACGTCGGCAGCGACTTCTCGTATTTCCGCATCAGCACGATGCCCTCGACGACGTCGTTTTCGCCGTTGCGGCCCACGATCCCCAGACGCGGCTGGTAGCCGACAACGACCCTGGCAATTTGTCGCATGTACACCGGCATGTTGTTGTAGTGGGTCACCACAACGTCCTGGATATCTTCGAGCTTCTCGACCTCGATGGCGTAGGCGTGGTCGGCGACGGCTGGGTCGAGCACGTCTCTCCCCTCGCCGAGGTAACCCTTGGCACGGACGTTGTGCGACTTGTTGACCGAGTGAGAGGATGTCGCCGCCGACGTTGGCATTGGCCTTGGCGATCGCGTCGGCGACCATCTGCAAGGTCACGTCGTACCGCCTCATCAACTGCATATCGAGCAAGATCTGGTATTGCTTGACGGTCCCGCCGAAGCCAGTCACATCAATCACGCCCGGGACGGTCTTGAAGGCCCGATTCAAGACCCAGTCCTGTACCGCCTTGAGGTGGTTCAGGGTATACCCGTCCCCTTCCAGGACATAGCGTACAATCTCGCCGATGGGGCTCCAGGGCGAGAGCCCCGGCGTGATCCCTGGGGGAAGATTGCTCACCATACCGAGCCGGTTGATCACTTCTTGCCGGGCCGCCCAGTAATCGGTGCCGTATTCGAACTGGCACTTGATGTCGTTGAGCCCCGCCAGCGAAATGCTTCGCAGGTATTTCAAACCGGGCATTCCGTTGAGTGCGGTCTCGATCGGAATCCCGATCAGGCGCTCCATCTCCTCGGGACTGGTGCCGGGATTCTGCGTGATGACCTCAACCAGCGGTGGAGTGGGGTCCGGGTAAGCCTCGACATTGAGGTTCTTGGCCGAGTAAATCCCCAGCGCGATCAATCCCACCGTCCCCAACAGGACGATGAAACGGTTATGGAGGCTCCACGAAATGAGGGCGCGTACCATAGGTGGTCACTCGGGCCGGAATTGAGTCGGCGAGGAGGTCGGATCCGAACGTAGCTTGCATTAAGAAGCCGGAGGGATATCGTGGTGAACAATGGAGCGGAAGGGGCTCGAACCCTCAACCTCCGCATTGCGAACGCGGCGCTCTCCCAGTTGAGCTACCGCCCCAAACGGATCACACGATCTACCTAGATTACCCTTCCGGGGTGTCGAACGCAAGCCAGTTCGACACGGGACAACCCGAAGCCGTGGACGATAGGCTCCCCCACGGTACGGACGAACAGACCAGGATCGCAACTCTGGTCCCACACACGATTAAGGACTCTGCCATGATTCGGAGACTCTCTTCCCTCGCGGCATCCCTCGGCGTGGCCGTTGGCCTCGCCGTCCTGGCCGTGATCTCGCCGAGCGGTGCTGCGCAACCCCAGCGAGATCCAACCACCGAACCCTGGAAGTTTGTCTCCTGGGCACCTCTCCCCGATAACCCAGTCTTCGCCGGCACGAGTCGGGACACCTGGGACCGCAAGATCCGCGAGCGCGGCTTCATCCTGGTCGGAGAGGATCGGACCTATCATCTCTGGTACACAGGATATGCCGCCGACAAGCCTCCGACCATGTCCCTCGGACATGCCACGTCGCAAGACGGTATCCACTGGACGCGCGACGCCGCCAACCCCATCTTCAACGGCTCGTGGGTCGAGGACGTCTGCGTGGTCAAGCAGGATGGCACCTACTTCCTGTTCGCCGAGGGCAAGAACGATGTCGCTCATCTCTTGACCTCACACGACGGAATCCAATGGACCGATCACGGATCGCTCGACATCCGCAAGACCGATGGGGCTCCGATCAGCGCGGGGCCCTACGGCACACCAACGGCCTGGTTCGAGGACGGAACCTGGTACCTCTATTACGAACGTGGCGACCAGGGTGTTTGGTTGGCCTCATCGAAGGATCGGAAAGTTTGGACCAACGTTCAGGAAGACCCTGTGATCAGGCGCGGCCCCGAACCTTACGACCGCGCCGCGGTGGCTCTTAATCAAATCGTCAAGCGCGAGGGGTGGTATTACGCCTTTTACCATGCCAATAGCCAGCGTCCCTGGAAAGACTGGACGACCTGCATAGCCCGTTCTCGAGACCTCGTCCACTGGGAGAAGTTTCCCAACAACCCGATCGTTCAGAACAATTGCTCCAGCGCCATTCTGGTACGCACTCCTCAAGGTCAGGATCGACTGTACACGATGCACCCCGATGTCAAGGTCTTCGTGCCGAAGCCATTCGTCGGCAGCCCGTAATCGAGAAACGACGTCAAGAAGACCGCCCTTCGAGCGCCACCCTCCCACGTCGAGATCTTCACCCGCAAGATCGAGCGGATCGCACGATGGAAGGAGGTGAGGATATCAGCGCGGTCGGCGACATTGGCCGACCCCGGGGACCAGATTTACGTCAAAGACCCGACGAGTATGCCAAGAACCATGAGGGGCAAAATCATGTGGTCGAGGTTCCGGCCGGATGCCGGGACGAGACCGCCGCACGCGAGGCATCAGCCGGCTGGAGAGCGTCAAACCGAGCGAATGCCGGTCGGCCTGATCGCGTCAACCCATGCGCGGGCCGTCGAGCAGAGTGCGACGCCGATGGGCGAACGGTTCGACGCCTACTCCACCAGATCCGAAACGACCATTCATCTGAACGGGAACCTGCTGGCTCAAGTGGGTCTGGTTCTCATGGTACCAGAGTTTTTTCCCTTCCTTTTCCACCAAGGCGTTTGCCGTGATGTCCACCGCACTGCTGGCGCTGATGGTCTACGCGAGATGAAGGACGTCCTCTGGGAGAAGCGGGTCCGGCACGGCGCGGGCTATCGCGTGCTGAAGGAGCTGGACCGGATGGAGCAAGGGCGAAACCGATGACACCCCGCAAGCCCGACCGGCGCGACGCCGAGGGGCGCGTGCCGACTCCATCGAAAATGCCGAGGCGCTGGACCGGTGGGCGGCGGTCTTCATGGAGAAGCTCGGCATCGACAAGGACTTCATCGGCGCCAGCGACCGCAAGCACGGCATGGTGTGGCGCGCGTTCTTCCCGCACGAGCAGGACGGCGGCGGGAATTCGCCGGGCGGCCGGCTGAACCTGGATTCCGGCGTCTTCAACGACGACCTGATGCAGCCGCTCGGCGCAGGCGGATCGGGCCTGGCGGCGGGCGTCGGTTGAGACCCGCGCGATGGCGGTGCTGCCGCATGAGGAGATCGAGAGTTGCGGTTACACGCACGAGGAGGCGGTGGAGATGGCGCCGGATACGCAGTTGGCGATCACGCACGCGGCCAGGGAATTGCTGCGGATCATCCGCGAGGAGCAGCGGCGGAAGCTGAGGGAGAGGTAGGCCGCGGTCCGGGCTTGATTCCGGCCCAGGAGTCTACTGCAATTCGCTCTCCCCGCATTAGGAGCGTGTCCTTATCGCTTCTATGCACAGAAGCCTATTTGACAGAACCTCCCATCTCATGCGTCCGCGTGTCCTTCCACGCCGCAGCAGCCAAATCCTTCCTATCGCGCACTTTCCTTCGCGCAAGCCAGGATCTCGTTCCGCCGTTCCCATCCCTCGGCGGTGAATCGGAAATACGCCTCCGGCCCGCGCGCGAAGGTGGACACCGGGTACATGATCCCGGCGGCGGCCAGCTCGCGGTGGGCGGCGAGATTGGCGTCATCGACGCGCATCCCGTCCTGCTCGATATGCAGGCGCAGCAGGGCCAGGGCTTCGGCTGAGAGCATAAGGCACCTCCGCCGGGCATCATACCGTAGGCCAAGGAGAGCAGGAAAGCCGGTTGCCCTACGCCCCGCGGGATAAACGCTACTGCATGAAGATATAATCGAAAGAAGTTGGCCAGGAACCGGTGGTCGCTGAGTCGATCGGCTTGCAGATCGCGTTTCAATTCCTTGTTCCGGTTCTCACTCTCGCCCCGCTCGGCGTACTCTTCGTACACGGCCGAGGGCAGGACTTCCATCCCGGCCGGTTCGTAACGACGCGCGGCGATTGGTCCCTTGGGCATGCAGCTTCCACCTTGATCACGATCGGTTGAGCGGTCGCCCAGGTCCCAGCCTGATAGCGGACCGCCAGAAAGCGCCGTTGGGGCTCTTGGGTCTGCTCGAAGTCCTGGACAACTTGCGTGAGCAGATCGTCGCTGAGTTCGCGGAGTAGGGAATTCATCCCGATTCCGAAGGTGTAAGAGAGCCGCAGTTCCTGACAGACCTGGTACATCAAGGGTACGCCGAAACCACTGTCGGCCCGCGCATGGATGTGCACGTCGGGCCAGACCGCCCGGATTCTCCCCACCAGATACCGCAGGTCGTTGTCCACCCCGAGGGTCGCCGCACAGGTGCCATGTCGCAGGCCCACCAGGAGCACCAGGTCGTTCTCGGCGCAGGTGATAACAATTGGCAGATACTGATACTGTTCATAGTATCCATGAAACATTATCAACTGCTGATCGCCATGCGCCGGATCGTCGAAGGCATCGAGATCGAGCGTGAGGTGCGAGGGGGGCGTCTCGAACGATTGGAGGAACAGGTGGACCAGGACATCCCTGAGCCGCCACAGGTCCGGAATCGAGACGGCGTTCTCGAACCGGGACAGGGTCGGTTGACTGGCCAAGTCGGGATCCTCAGGGAGACGATCGGCGATCACCTTGAAGACCGGATCCGAGCGGAGGGTATCGTGGTCGTTCTGGTCCTCGTAGTCGGCGAGGATGCCGTAGATCCGCTGCCGCACCATGCTCAGGAGGGGCTGTTCCACAAAGTCGGGATCGCGGTGGTCCTCGAGGGCGGCGGCGAATTGTTCGGTGAGGCGGATCTGCTCATCGAACTGACGGATGGGCACGAGCCCGGCGTCGCTGGTCAGCGGCGCGGGAGAAATCTCGATCTCAACCGGTCGGGAAGGGAAAAAATCGAATGACAACGGCGGAACAGACTGTAAACTCATAGGTGACCCCCGTGTGGACGTACAAGGTGAGTTGTCACAACATCTTATACGTAAACCGGGGGCTCTTTATTGGATGTGCTTTGAATAATCCGGGCTAGCGCAACGGGAGGCGCACGCGGGGCGGATTAACCTGGACGTTAGAATACATAAAGGCCCCGTGGCGGGGCCGGACTTCCTCACAGGAGCGATTTCGATGGCCGAACCATACAAGGGCTTTGACGAGCTGAAGCGACACGATCCGTCGGCGGAATACCTGAAGATGGAATTCCCGCTGCGCGGGCGGCCGGCAGGGTCATTGCTGGCCCTGCATGGAACGCTTGCGGGCAAGGTCAATGCCGCCGAGTTCCGCGGACATCCCGCGCAGACGCTGTGGTTCCCGGGGCCGGAGGGCTGGGATGGGAAGCCCACCGCAACCCTGTGATTCGTCTCGCGCGGAGGGCTGGAACACGGCCTTCAACGAGCAGAGCGGCCACTGGGAGGAGATCACGCATGCAGAGACCGGCAAGCCCCCTTACGAGTCGGCCGATTTCGGGCCGCTGGAGGAGCTGCTCGGCGACGCGTGACCGGCCCGCGCAAGGCAACGGGCCGGGTTTCCCCGGCCCGTTCCGTACTGAATTCTGTAGCAGGCCGCCGCCTGCTGTCGCCGTAAGTCCTTGTGCCGCTTCAGTATGCCCGGCAGGATTTGAACCTGCAACCTTTAGCTCCGGAGGCTAACGCTCTATCCAATTGAGCTACGGGCACTTAAGTCAAAAGTTATCGTGCGGGCAGGCCGTGAATTAGGACGATCGAGGGCCTTTTCGCGCGAGACCCCCAATTATGACAATCCTTCGACCTGCGTTCAAGGGCCTCTCGGCCCGAAGGCTAGCCGGGCTGACTCGGCCCAGCCCACGGGGAGAACGCGGAGCGAAGGCCATCGTCAAGCCTTCACAGGATCAGATTGGGCTGAACCCAGCGATCCCGCGCCACGCGTCGCTCGCCTCATTCGCTCAGAGCTTGTGAACGAATGGGATTGCAGATTCCAATTCCCAATTCCCGAATCAGAAACCCTTGGCGGATCAGGGCTAACATTCACTTGGAATCTTGCATTCGTTATCTTGGAATCGATTCGTTCACAGCCGCTCAGAGCTTGTGAAAGAATGGGATTGCAGATTCCGAATTCCCAATTCCCGAATCAGAAACCCTTGGCGGATCAGGGCTATCATTCATTGGGAATCTTGCCTTCGTTATCTTGGGATCGATTCGTTCACAGCCTCTCTCAGACGAATGGTGCAGACCAGGTTCAGTCGAGAGCCTTGGGCGAGGTCCATGACGATCACGTCCCAACGTATTACCTTCTCATTCAACTGATACGTCGCATCGGGCGTCAGCGGACTTTATCATGGGGTCATTCGAGGTCGTCAAGTCGGACTGACCGCGGAATCCGCCGGTTCTTCGCGGAACACACGAAGGGATCGCCAGGAGGCCTGTCGAACATGCAACCCGACTTCTCGCGTCGATCCTTCCTGAAGACCTGCCACGTGGCAGGGGCCGTGATCGCGATCGGTGAAAACTCCAGCGGATCGGCCGCGGCGCCCATCGCCCCAGCCCCCAGTTGGGTGGATCGACCGATGCGATGGGCTCAGCTCACCCTCGTCGAGGACGATCCAGGCCGATTCGACCTCAAGTTCTGGCTCGACTACTTCCGCCGGACCCGCAGTGATGGAGTCTGCCTCAGCGCCGGCGGGTGCGTCGCCTACTACCCGACCCAGGTCCCGTTCCACCACCGTAGCCGGTGGCTGGGCGACCGCGACCCGTTCGGCGAACTGGTTGCCGGCTGCCGAGAGTTGGGTATGGTCGTCCTCGCGCGGACCGACCCGCATGCGACCTACGACGACGTTCACGAAGCACACCCGGACTGGATCGCCGTCGATGCCCGAGGCCAGCGGCGGCGTCACTGGGCTTCCCCGGAGATGTGGGTGACCTGCGCCCTCGGGCCGTACAACTTCGTCTTGATGACCGACGTGCATCGGGAAATCATGACCCGCTATCGGGTCGATGGCATCTTCATCAACCGGTGGTCGGGCTCCGGCATGTGCTATTGCGGTCACTGTCGCGACAACTTCAAGGCCGCCACCGGCAAGGAGTTGCCACGGACGGAAGACCCCCAGGATCCTTCGCGGCGAGCGTACGTCGTCTGGCAACAACAGCGGCTCTTCGAGCTGTGGCAACTCTGGGACACCGAGGTCCGGCGAATCCATCCCGACTCGTGCGTGATCCCCAACGCCGGCGGCGGCGCGGCCAGCCCGCTCGACATGAAGGTTATCGGGGAGCTGGCCCCGACGCTATTCGCCGATCGACAGGCGCGGAGCGGTCCGATCCCTCCCTGGGCCATCGGTAAGAGCGCCAAGGAATACCGTGCGGCGATGGGATCCAAACCGATCGGGGGCATCTTTAGCGTGGGCGTGGAAGAGGCGTACCGCTGGAAAGACTCGGTCCAGAGTGAGGCGGAGATCCGCATCTGGGTCGCCGACGGAATCGCCAACGGACTGCGGCCCTGGTTCACCAAGTTCTCCGGCACACTTCACGACCGGCGCTGGCTCGGTGTCGTCGAGGACACCTACCAGTGGCACGACCGGGTCGAGATGTACTTGCGAAACACCCAGCCCTTGGCCCGGGTGGGCCTCGTCTACTCGCAACAGACTGCCTGGTTCTACGGCGGTCCACACGCTCGAACGAAAGTCGAGGACCATGCCTTGGGGTGGTACCAGGCTCTCGTCGAAGCCCGGGTCCCGTTCGAGATGGTTCATGACCGGCTCCTCGATGCCGGACACGTCGACCAATTCAAGACGCTGATCTTGCCGAATCTCGCCGCCCTGTCCGACGAGCAATGCCAGCAACTCCGCTCGTTCGTGGACCGCGGAGGAAGCGTCGTGGCGACGTTCGAAACCTCGCTCTACAACGAGTGGGGCACGAGCGCGCAGGACTTCGGCCTGGCCGAGCTCTTCGGGGTGTCCGTGCGAGGACGTGTCGAGGGTCCGATGCGGAACGCGTACCTCCGGCTGGAGGACGAGCCTCAGACAGGGAAGCGGCATCCCATCTTGGCTGGGCTCGACGATGCAACGCGCATCATTCACGGAGTTTACCGACTGGACATCAAGCCTCGCCTCCAGTTCCCTCGCCAACCTCTAACACTGATCCCCAGCTATCCGGACTTGCCGATGGAAAAGGTCTATCCGCGCATCCCCAAGACCGACATCGCCGAGTTGTACCTGCGCGAGGTCGGCCCCGGGCGCGTCGTCTTTTTTCCCTGGGACATCGACCGCATCTTCTGGGAGATCCTTGCCGTTGACCACGGGATCCTGCTCCGCAACGCCGTCCGATGGGCGACCAACGAGGAGCCCCTACTCCAGGTTACGGGACCCGGTGTACTCGACGTGACGGTCTGGCGACAGAAAGCCTCGATGACTGTGCACCTGGTCAACCTCACGAACCCGATGATGATGAAGGGCCCGTTCCGCGAGCTGATCCCCGTCGGGGAGCAGCAAGTCGTCCTTCGGCTGCCCGACGAATTGAAGGTCAGACGCGTTCACCTGCTGGTGGCAGATCGAGACCTCTCCATCAAACAGGACGGCGCGAGACTGACTCTCGCCGTGCCCTCGATTCGCGATCTTGAGGTCGTGGCGATCGATTTCTGAGAACGCACAGCCGTCGATCGGCATTCGACTGGGAGAGTCGAACAACCGGGCCGCCGTGTCCGAGGATGATTCCGAATGACAGGACGGACGGTCCGGCGAGCCTGACGACAACCTTCACGGGATCGCGAATCCCAGTTCACGCAGGATCGTCACCAGCGCGATCAACGGGAGACCGGTGATCGCGCTCTGGTCGTCGCTCTCGATCCGATCGAACAGGACGATCCCTCTCGACTCGAGCTTGTAGCTGCCGGCGCAATCCATCGGTTGATCCGCAACAACATAGCGCTCGATCGCATCGTGTTGTAAAGGTCGCATCCGGAGTCGGGTGATATCCGTATGGCGATACGTCTTGACGCCACGGATCACAACCAGCGCGGTGATCAGCTCGTGAGTCTTCCCGGCCATCGTGACGAGTTGTGCGATGGCTCGATCGGGTGTCTCCGACTTGCCGTAGATCTGGCCTTCGAAGGAAACGAGCTGATCGCAGCCAATGATCGCGGCACCCGGCTCCTCCATAGCCAGGCTCGACGCCTTGGCCAGGGCCAGTTTCTCGGCCAGCAGACGCGGCTCTATGTCCCTCATTGTCCGCTGAATCGCGGACTCGTCGCAGAGCGGTGCACGATCTCGAAACGGGACGCCCAGCCGCTCAAGCTGGGCACGCCGGTAGACCGAGGTGCTAGCCAGGACCAGGACCGGCCAGCGATCGAATCGATCGTCAACGTCACCGAATGTCATGAGCTTTCAGCCTTGAAGATGACCGATACTCAGAGCCGGACGGCCTCGAGCAGTTCATCCGGTGGAAGGATATACCCGAAATAAAAGTCGCCGAAGAGCGCGTACTTGGCCGAGCTCTCGTCGAACCGCATCGTGTAGACGATATCTTTGAGATACGAAGGATTGCGTCCCCAGAGTGTCACCCCCCACTCCCAGTCGTCCAGCCCCGTCGATGCGGTGATCAACTGCGACACCCGCCCTGCGAACTTCATGCCACTCCGCGCGTGGTGCGACATCAACTCGGCCCGCGTCGCGAACGGTAACAGGTACCAGTTCTGGTCGGACGTGCGCATCTTGCTCATCGGATAGAAGCAAAGACAGGGCCAGCTCGGGAACTCGGGGTATAACCGTTGCCGATTCATCGGGCCGAGCCGATCGGCGTAGGCAGCGAGCTTGGTCTTGTAAATGCTGCTCTCCGAGTCGAGACCCTCGCGTTCCTGGAGGATTCGTCCGTATTGCTCGGCGTCGGGAACGTACTCCGAGACCTCGGTAATCGAGTAGAACGAATACGACGGCCTGAGCGCCGGCCCAAGACTGGAAGCTTGAATGGACATCTGGACGTCGTGAACGCCGCGGAGATTGGGGCCGGCCATGACGATCCCGAAATCGGCCTTGTGGCCCGGCACCGCGAAACACTGGAGCTGCTCCGGCCCCCCCGGCGCCGTTCGCGCCGAGGATTCGCCTGAAGTCCTCAAGTCCCTGCTCCCTTTGTCCCGGCGACATGTCATTCAGCCGCGAGCGATCGACCTGGTAGAAGAGATGAAGGAAATGCCAACCCTCTTCGGGCACCAAGGTCGCAGGGGCTTGAGTCGCGGTCGACGGGCGAGCCCCCGATCGGACAGGTTCCCCTCGGGATTCCGGTGGCACCGTCGCGCCCTCGCTCTCGGTCGGGCTGTGCTGTACCGATTCCGGTGAGTTCTGCAAAGTGTCGCGCATTCCTGCTCCTGATGGCTTGCCAACCGATCTCCTGGTCCAGTCTCGGTCATTCTACGCCTTCCGCTTCGGCTGGTGCAAGAAAACCATGGGTCCTCGGTTATTCGTGCCTGATCCTTGGTTGGATCATGCCAAGCATCTGCGTGGGGTCCCGGTCACATCAACTTGCTTTGGCTACTCACGCAGTCTGATCATCGTCCAAAACAGCGAGCTGTAGGGTGGGTCGAACGCCGCAACGCGGCGCGAGGCCTCCCGAACCCCTCGGCTGTGGTGGGCCTCGCCGCGAGGAATCGCGGCTCGACCCACCCTACACACGACTCGCTTCTCATACACCCTTTCAGGCAGTTCTGGTCATCGTCCAAAGGAGCGAGGGATCATGACCCCGCACGAAAACGATCATGAGGTAAAGCCGCGACGGGATTCCGACTTCGAGAATGATCGACATTGAGGAGTCGGGATTGCCGTGTTGACCGACTGTCCGGGTGAGGATTGCGGGTGGGCTCGGCACCGCCTAGAATCCTCCCTGGTAGCCAGGGCTTTCGCGTGGTCAGCCCGCGCCAGAATCCACGGAAGCGAGTTTGCGGCCATCGAGATCTCGGGAGGAAGGTCATGAATCAGGGGAAGACCTTGAGGACGTTTGCGATATTGGGACTCGGATGCGTCGTGGGTGGCGGCCTCGTCATCGCGGTGGGCAATCGAGGATCGGCCGAAGCCGCTCCCCGATTCGAGGTGGCGACGACGGTCGGAAGCGAGGCGACTCAGGGAGAACCCGTCCGTGGCTGGAAGAAGGGGAAGGGGTGGGGGTGGATCTGGGGGAAAGACGACGAAGTCGGTTCGCTGAACGCCTTGACGAATGCGTCTCGTGCCGCGGCCCTGTCACAGGCGACCCGCGGCGAGGTCTTCGACCTGGGCCTGCCTTATAGCCGTCGCAGCTACATGTTCGTCGGCCATAGCCCGGGGGAGATCATCACGTTCCGAAGTCCCGATGGCGTTCATCGGATGCATGACCCCGACGCGCCTCCCACCGATCAGAATACCGACCACATTTACTGGCATTCGGCGGCCATGTTCCTATCGGACAATGTGGCGACCCAGATCGATGGACTCGCCCACATCACCGCCGGCCTCGACTTCCACTGGTACAACGGTTTCAAGGAGTCGGAGTGGGGAGGCGACTGGGGCCCTCGAAAATGCGACGCCTCCACGATCCCGCCAATCATCGCCCGAGGTGTCCTGATCGACGTCGCAGCATTCAAGCAAGTCGACGCCCTACCCGGTCACACGCGGATCTCGACCCAGGATCTCCAGGACACCCTCGCCTGGGAAGGTGTGACACTCGCCCCGGGCGATGTCGTCCTGGTCCGAACGGGAACGGCCCGGTACTGGGGCGAGGACGGCGCCGATCATGCGACGATCGCCGCGCACGACTCGGCCGGTCCCGATCTTGCCGCGACTCGCTGGCTCGTGGAGGATCAGGGAGCCATCATGGTCGGTTCCGATACCAGCGGCTACGAAGTCAGTCCGCCGACGGATTCCCCCGGGACCGCTATCCCCGTTCATCGCTACCTCCTCGTCGACCAGGGAGTCCACCTGGGTGAGTTCCATAACCTGGAAGGGGTCAGCAAGGCCAAGGCCTATACGTTCTGCTACATCGCCGCGGTCAACAAGATCAAGGGTACTGCGGCTGGGTTCGCGCTCCGGCCGTTGGCGATTCGATAGCCGGGCACAGTGGGAGCCGGATGGGCTCACGTTGCGGAAGCGGCACGGACAACGAATCGACGGCGACGGCCCAATGAGCTTGTTCCTGTGGAGTTCCTCGACTAGGATAATCGGAAATGTGGCCAGTAGTCGGACGTGTGTTTGAGGAGGAAGAGGATCATGTTGACGGGCGGAACGAATGCCTTCCGAGGCCGGATCTATGAGGATATCACACAGACGATCGGCAACACGCCTCTGATTCGGCTGCGTCGAGTCTCGCACGGCTGCCAGGCCGAGGTAGTCGCGAAGCTCGAGAACTTCAATCCATTATGGTCCGTGAAGGATCGCATCGGCGTGGCCATGATCAACACGGCCGAGGCCGAGGGCCGGATCACCCCGGAGACGGTGATCATCGAACCGACGAGTGGAAACACGGGGATCGCGCTGGCGTTCACGCTGCGCCGCCCGCGGGTATCGGTTGATCGTAACCATGCCGGAGAGCATGAGCCTGGAGCGCCGTCGGCTTCTGAAGGCGTTCGGGGCCGAGATCGTGCTCACTCCCGCGGCCGAAGGGATGCCCGGCGCGGTCCGGAGGGCCGAGGAACTGGTGAAGAACACTCCGCACGCGTTCATGCCACAGCAATTCAAGAACCCCGCCAATCCGGAGATTCACCGCCGAACCACGGCCGAGGAGATCTGGCGGGATAGCGACGGCAGAGTCGACATCTTCGTCAGTGGAGTCGGCACCGGCGGCACGATCACGGGTTGCGGGGAGATCCTGAAGAACCGAAAAGCCTCGATCCAGATCATTGCAGTCGAGCCGGTCAGCTCGCCGGTCATCAGCCAGATGCGGCGCCAGGAGCCGCTCCGACCCGGACCGCACAAAATTCAGGGCATCGGCGCCGGCTTCATCCCCGATGTCCTGAACACCTCCATCATCGATGAAGTGATCCAGGTTCGGGACGAAGAATCATTCGAGATGGCTCGACGGCTGGCCCGTGAAGAAGGCATGCTCTGCGGGATCTCCTGCGGCGCGGCGACCGTCGCGGCCATTCAAATCGCTTCCCGCCCCGAGAATGCCGGTAAGCTCGTGGTCGTCATCCTGCCTGACCTTGGGGAACGCTATCTCTCCACACCCTTGTTCCCGGAATGAGGGCCGTGAGGGTCGAGGCCCAGCCATGGTGTTCCGCAACGTCTCCCTTGCGGTAATCGAGCGTTGAACGAATCATCCGGCGACATGACCGAGTCGACTCCCCTGGAGATTCCCCGCGATCTTCACGACGCGATGGTGGCCCATTGCCTGCGCGAGTCTCCGCTGGAGTGCTGCGGCATCCTCGCGGGCGTTGCGCCGCGCGTCTCGTTGTTTCTCCCGCTACGGAACGCCGCAGCCATCGAGACGCGCGCGACCCGATACTACGCCGATCCGCATGACTTGATCGAAGTCGACAAGACGCTCCGCGAGCGGAAGCTGAACATCCTGGCGATCTACCATTCCCATCCCCACTGTGAGGCGATCCCCAGCCGGATCGATCTCAAAGAGAATTATTACGGGGCCGTTCCTCGGATCATCATCTCGTTGCTCGAGGAAACCCCGGACGTGCGCACCTGGCGGCTCGATCCCGACTCCTACGAGGAACTCCCCTGGCGGCTCGTCGCCCCGGCCCCGCCAAACGTGGACGCTTGAGGTTGCAGGTAGGCCCCTGGCGCACTAAAATACAGTCCGTTTTCATCCATCACAAGGCTCAGAAGAATCATTGAGTTCCATGCAACGCACCCTGATCATCTTCAAGCCCGATTGTGTCCAGCGCCGACTGGTCGGCACGATCCTGCAACGTTTCGAGGCCAAGGGACTTCGGGTCGTGGCCCTGAAGCTCATCCGCGTCGATCGCAGCCTGGCCGAGAAGCATTATGCCGAGCATCAGGGCAAGCCATTCTTCGAGGGCCTGATCGGATTCATCACCAGCTCTCCGGTCGTCGTCGGCGTCCTGGAAGGGAACGAGGCCATCGCGGTGGTGCGCACCCTCCTCGGCGCAACCAACGGCGCGACGGCCGCGCCGGGAACCATCCGGGGCGATCTTTCGATTAGCAAGCAGAACAATCTGATTCACGGCAGCGACAGCCCCGAGTCGGCCCTTCGCGAGATCGCGCTCTGGTTCCGACACGATGATCTTGCCGATTACGCGATCGATGGCGAGAACTGGGTCTCCGCGGGATCGTAAGGATCGCTCGAAGCGAGGGGGAATGCCGCGATCTTGGGAAAGGCCGGGGCGAATCGATCATGACGAGGCCGGCACGCAGGCGGGAGATCTTGTCGAATCCCTTCTTTTTGATCCTGCTCGCCACGAGCGCGCTGTTTGTCTTGACAGTCCTGGGTTACCTGGTCAGTCCTTATGTCCTCGTGCCAGGCGCTGCGGCCAACAAGCCCGGCCCTGGCTCGATCAAGATGGCCGAGTGGTTCGATCGTCACGGTCCATTCACCCTCGGCATTGAGATCGTCGTCATGCTGCTGGCTGGAATCCTCGCCATGGCGACCGATCCGTGGTTCTCGTCCCGAGCGAAGTCGAAGGAGCGTGCGGGCGAGGCATAGGGCGATTCGCTCAACCCGGTGCGCTCGACCCATGGGATTGATCGAAGGGAGGCCGGAGATGGCAAGCCAGGAGATCGAACGGGAGGCCGCGCGACTGCGAAGCGAGCTGAACCGGCATAATTACCTCTACTACGTCGAGGCCAAGCCGGAGATCAGCGACCGCGACTATGACCGCATGATGGAGCGGCTCACGGAGCTGGAAGCCCAGCATCCCGAACTGTTGACGCCGGATAGTCCCACGCAACGGGTCGGCGGCCAGCCACTGGACGGCTTCGCGACCGTCCGCCACGTCGTGCCGATGCTCTCGATCGACAATACTTATTCCTATGAGGAGTTGCGAGAGTGGGACGCCCGGGTCCGGCGGGGCCTGAATCGCGACGAGCCGCTACGTTATGTGGTCGAGCTCAAGGTCGACGGCGTGGCCGTCTCGCTCCGCTATGAGAACGGCCGTCTCGTCCTGGGGGCGACCCGCGGCGACGGCGAGCGCGGCGACGACATCACGGCCAATCTGAAGACCGTCCGGGAGGTCCCGCTGGTCCTTCAGAATTGCCCTGCCACGCTGCTCGAAGTGCGGGGTGAGGTCTATATGACCAACTCCGAGCTGGTCCGGCTCAACGAGCTCCGCCGCGCTGCCGAGGAACTTCCGTTCGCCAATCCACGTAACTCCACGGCCGGTTCCCTCAAGCTCCTCGACTCGAAACTTTGCGGTCAACGTCGGCTCCGGTTCGTCTCGCACGGCCTGGGCGAATCCCAGGGGATCGACGAACGCTCTTATCATGCCATCACTCGGTTGATGAAGAGCTGGGGCATTCCCGTGAGCCCGTATACCGCTTGCTACGACACGATCGACCAGGTCATCGACCACGCCGAGCGCTGGAGCGATCAGCGAAATTCCCTCGACTTTCAGACCGACGGCCTGGTCGTGAAAGTTGACGACCTCAATCAGCGCGAGCGACTGGGCGCGCGCAGCAAGAGCCCCCGCTGGACCATCGCCTTCAAGTATGAGGCTGAGCAGGCCGTCACGCGACTGCTCAAGATCACGGTTCAGGTCGGCAAGACGGGGAAGCTGACGCCGGTCGCCGAGCTCGAAGCGGTCCTGCTCGCCGGCACGACGGTCAAGCGCGCCAGCCTTCACAACGCCGACGAGATCGAGCGCAAGGACGTCCGGATCGGCGATGCCGTGGTGATTCAGAAGGCCGGCGAGATCATCCCGCAAGTGGTCCGCGTCGAGGCCGACGCGCGCAAAGGCGACGAGACGGTCTTTCAGTTTCCACGCACAGTGTCCCAGTTGCGGGGCCCCGGTGGAACGGACGGCCGATGAGGTCAACTTCTACTGCACGAACTCCCCATCTCGATGCCCTGACCAGCTCAAGGAGTGGATCCGGTGGTATGCCCACCGCGACGCCATGGACATCGACGGCCTGGGGGAGAAACTGATCAATCAGTTGGTCGACAAAGGTCTGGTGCGGAGCCTGGCCGACCTCTACCGGCTCGATACTCCCATTCTGGCTGATCTGGACCGCATGGGGAAAAAGTCGGCTGAGAATCTGGTGAAGGGGCTGGAGGCCAGCAAGACGCGAACGCTCGACCGATTCCTCACCGGTTTGACGATCCGCCACGTGGGCACCCGAATGGCCGAGATCATCGCCCAGCGGGTCGAGACCGTGGAGAAGCTTCGCGGGATGAAGCTAGAGGAGCTGGAGGCGATCCCCGAGGTTGGGCCGATCGTCGCGGCTAGCATCCACGAGTACTTCCAGGACCCCGAGCACCAGACGCTACTCGACGAGCTGCGGGAAGTCGGCGTGATGCCCCAGATCGTCCAGCCGCCTCAGACCACCGGGCGCAAACTGGTCTTCGCCGATAAGACCTTCGTCTTGACCGGCACGCTCCCGAATCGCAGCCGCGAAGACGCAGAGGCAATCATCAAGGAACGGGGAGGCAAGATCAGCGGCTCGGTCTCCAAAGTGACCAGCTACGTCCTGGCCGGAGAGAAAGCCGGCAGCAAGCTCGACAAAGCCAGGCAGCTCGGCATCCCCATCATCGACGAGGCCGAGTTCGAGCGGATGGCCGAGAGCGGCGTGTGAGACGTGTCGACGAGATGTGATCTTATCAGTTGCGTTCGTTCACGATTGGGATTGGGATCACTTCAAGAGATCGAACGAGACGAGGCGGCCATGGCATGACCCCCTCGTCCGATTCAGAGCGAGCGAGCGATTCTCAATATCGCCGCCCGCCAACGTTACTACCACCATAGCTGCGAGTGGTCCGAGCCTCCCTCGGCTTGGCCTCATTGACCGTGAGGGGGCGACCATTGTGCTCCTGTTCATGGAGCCCGCGAATGGCCGCGGCCGCTTCCGCATCGCTGCTCATTTCGACGAAACCGAAGCCTTTGGCGCGGCCGGTTTCACGGTCGGTGATCACCTGAGCGCTCTGGACGGTCCCGAACTGGGAAAACAACTGCTCCAGCTCAGAGCTGTCAACCTGGTAGGTCAGGTTCCCGACGTACAACTTCTTACCCACTGAAAACTCCTGCACGAGTGTGCGACGACCCAATGTTCGCTTTCCGGGTCGGCTGTGAAAGGGGCCAACGTGGCGGCCCAGCAGGCGGGAATGCGAGAGAGATAGGCGAGAACAGATTCCGACAGGGATCGATTCGCAGACTCGTTTCGATTTCCAACCGTCGGCATTCTATCGCGGACTCCCACGAAGTAAAGGTCGATCGGTCAATTCTCCGCCAAATGTCACTGTGCGTTGATCGCAGCACGTTCTGGTCAAGTCCCTCTTTCGGCACAATGGGTGCGGCGGGATCTGAGATTACCGGAGTCAACTCGTGGGTTTTCAAGGACACTTCTCGATCGCTCCAACGTTCGATCTGTCCAGGGCGAACCGAGAGCCGGATCATTTCCGATCGACTCCCCCCGCCAGCGCCTCTTCCGCCACGCGTCGGATGTTCTTGAGGTCAAGCTTGCCCGTGCCGAGTGTAGGGATCACGTCGACCTTGATGAACTGGTCGCGGCGGGGGATGAATAGGTTGGGAAGACCCTGGGCGCTCAAGCCGTCGAGGGCCCGCTGGATCTGAACGTCGTCGAGAGTATGCAAGACGGCGAGCTTCTCGCCTTTACGTTCATCGCCGACAGCGGTGACCGCGAAGACCTGGGTGTCGGCCCGGATGGCCTGCTGAAGCGCCTCCTCGACGCGGCCGTGGGGAACCATCTCGCCACCGATCTTTGAGAATCGCGACAGCCGGCCGGAGATCTTCAAGAAGCCGTCTTCACTCAAATAACCGAGGTCACCCGTGATGTACCAACCATCGTGGAAGGCGGCCTCGGTCAGGTCGTCGCGACCCAGGTAACCGCGCATCACATTGGGTCCCTTGACCAGTATGAGCCCCTCGGCATCGGCGCCGAGCGGCTCGTAGGTCTCGGTCTTGACGATCCTTACAGCGACTCCGGGAAGCGACCGGCCGACGAACCCCCGGCGAGACCCGGGCTGGAAGAATCCGGTCTCACGGTGGTCGAAGGTGTTGACGGCCACCACCGGTGCGCACTCGGTCATGCCATAGCCCTCCATTGGACGAATGCCGAAGGCGTCCTCGAATGCCAGCGCCAGCGCCTCGGACAGCTTCTCCGCTCCGGCCAGGACCAGCCGGATCGATCCGAACGCCGCGGGGGCACAACGCCGGAGATAGAGCTGAAGGAAGGTGGGTGTGGCCAGCATGATCGTGGCCGCGTAGCGCTGGACCAGCTCGCCGATCCGCTCGGCGTCGAGTGGGCTCGGATGGCAGATGCAGGCCATCCCGGAGTTGGCCGCGAACCAGAAAATCGTGTAGCCGAACGAATGAAACATCGGCAGGATGCCGATCAGCCGGTCCGATGGCAGCACGCGGTATGCCTCACGGATGGCCTGGACGTTGGAGTCGATGTTGAAGTGGGAGAGGACCACTCCCTTCGGCTCGCCCGTGCTACCACTACTGAAGATGATGGTCGCGACGTCGTCGACCGTGATCGGGCGGGATGCGCCGGCCAGGCGTTCCAGCCACCGAACCGGAGCGAACAACGCCATCAGCACCGCAGTCGCGCGGCTCCCAGGCCGGATGGCGGCGCGCACATCCTCGACAAAGACCGTCTCCGGGCCGGACGGCGCCTCGAGCTTCGCTTTTTCCAGGAACGCCCGACTGGTGATCACGGTACGGAGGCCCGCCTGAGTCGCCGCGGATTCCATGCCCGCTCGCCCCGCGGTGAAGTTCAAGTTGACCACGGTCTTACCGGCGAGGGTCGCGGCCAGGTTCACCAGGGCCCCGCCGACACTAGACGGCAGGAGGATCCCCACGGCCTCCTGGTCCTTCCATTGCGGCCGCAGAGCGCGTGCCATCGCCAAGGCGCCGGCCAGGGCCGTGAAGTAGGATACGCGCGGCGTCTGAAAGTCGGCGAAGGCCAGCCGCCAGGGGTGACGTCGCGCCTGGCGGACGAATTCGTGATGCAACGGGTGGCGATCCACCTTGCGATACGCCCAGGCTTCCTGCCCCAGCTCGCAAATCGCCTGGCGCAACTCGTGGAGGGATGAGTCAGGATGCATCGGCGCAGCCGAACGAGACCGTCACCGGGTAAGGGAGGCGCTCCGGCCATCGCCGATGGCTCGCCGGACTGAAGATGCTGCCCATCAATCGGTCCAGGTGGACCGGGATGATCGGCGGGGTCCGTCCCTTGACAATCCGCTGCAAGCCTGCGCTGGAACGGCGCCATCATTCCGTTGCGCGTGAGCTGGCCCTCAGGGAACAGGCAGACGATGTGGCCGTCGTCGAGTCGCCTTGCCGGCCTCACGGAAGGCGTGCAGGATCATTTTCGGGCCGCCGGTGGCGGAGATCGGGATTGCCTTCATCGACCGCAGGAACCAACCCAGGATCGGCTTCTCGAAATAGGGAGCGTAAACGACGAACCGGATCGGGCGGTCCGTGCTCGCAAACAAGAAGAGGCCGTCCGCGAACGACACATGGTTGGGGACCAGCAGGGCGCCTCCCTCAGCCGGCACATTCGATCGGCCCAGGACGCGAACGCGATAAATCGTCTGCGCCAGGCCGATCAGGAGGAAACGGAAGAAGGCGTCGGGGACCAGCGTCAGTGCCCAGAGAAAACAGCCCAGCAGGACAATCGAGACGCCGAGGAACGTGCCTCGTGGCGAGACTCCGGCCTGTGCCAGTAGAAGGGCGAGCACCGAGCCCATCAGCATCCCGGCATAAACCAACGCATTCGCGAAGGCGATGATCGCGCCGCGGCGGTCTTGAGGCGATCGCCATTGCAGCAGCGCATTGAGGGGAACGAAGAGGAATCCGCTGAAGATCCCGAGCAGTGTCATGATGATCATGGTTCCAATGATTCCGGGCCCGATGATCGCGAAGGCCAGTGTACCGGCCGTTAGCCCGAGAGCCCCGAGAGGCAGCAAGCCATACTCGACCTTCGCACCCGAGAGCTTGCCCGCCAGCACACACCCCACACCGATGCCAATACCCAGAGCGGCCAGAGGCATACCGGCTGCCAACTCCGAGAGGTGCAACACCTTCGACGCGTAAGGGAGGATCGGTGCGGGAACCAGGCTGGCGACCGCCCAGACGAGGATCTGGCCGATGAGCGTGAGCTTCAGGACGCGATCGGCCCGGATCGATTCCCAGGCGATCTTGATCGTGGCGCCAAGCCCCCCCTCGGCACGCGCGGCCTTGACGCGAGGAATTGTCAACGCTGCCAGCAGGCCGCAGACCGCAAAGGCGCGTCAAGAGGATTCCACCCGTCCACAGCGGCAGGTCGTACTTCTTGGCCGCCGCGATGATGGCGCCGCCCGCCACGATCCCACTGAGGATCGCCAGGTTCGAACCCATCTCCAGCAAGCCGTTCCCGGCCGACAGCCGCTCGTGCGGCAAGAGCTCGGGGAGGATTCCGTACTTTGACGGGCTGAATAACGCGAGCTGGACTCCTAACAGTGCGAGCACCCCCATGGCCAGTGGTCCGCCGTGCGGCTCGTGGAACAGTACCGCGGTTCCTATCAGCATCAGGACGACCTCGTAGACCTTCATGCCGACGATGACCGATCGCTTGCTGACGCGGTCGGCCAGCAAGCCCGCCGGCAGCGAGATGACCATCAAGGGGATCATCAGGATGATCTGCGCGATCGCCGTGTGTTTTTGCCCTTCGACCTCGGTAGCGGCCGTAGCGATCGCCAGGAGGATCACCAGTTGTTTCCAGGCGTTGTCGTTGAATGTCCCGAGGAACTGAGCGATGAACAAACCCAGCAGCGGGTGAGCCTGTCGGCGCTTCGTCGTGTCTTCTAACTCGAGATCGACGCCCTTGTCCACGTTACACGCTCCCGTCAAAGGATCCTCTCCCGGCACCAAGGTCGGGCGGAATGGCCGATCCCCCCACCCCTATCATGTCCGGATCGGCGCAATCTGAGCCAATCGCGTGATGATCCCGATCAGGAACTCTCCTTCCGCATCGAGATCATGGCTCGGCCGCCGACAGGTTCGATGTCGATCCGACTTCGCCGTCGGAACACCATGACGTGACTATACCGGAGAGACGATCACATAAGAAGCGAGACCAAGCCAAACCCCTGAAGCGTGGAGACTCCAGAAAACGACGTGTGACCTCGATGATCTTCGGGATCCTCCTCTCAGGGATCAACCGGCGGCCATGGTCGAGACCGACAGTTACTCGCCGGCTGGACCAGTGTGCAGCCGATGGGCTGCGGATCCTTCCGCGGGATCCAGAGGACTCTCCGGGGGATTGTCTCCTCCGGCCGGGCTGCGTCGGGACTCGGCCATCGGAACGACTGGGACGGCCTCAGGGACTCCCACGTTCGGCAGACCAACGGATTCGGGAGCGTCCCCGGCTTCGATCCGGTCCGCGGCATTCGCGAATGCGTACTGCAACTGGACCCGCGGTTCCGGATCATATCGCAGTGGCGAGCTCAACTGGTAAAACATGATCCCCCAGAGGCAGATGTATCTCCAGGCGTGGGAGTCCATTCCGAAATGGGCTGCACATCGCACCGGATCGATCACCGGTGTTGGTGAGTTCTCTGGCCAGCCGAAGGCGTGCTGATCGCGCAGTGCGCGAAGGATTGCCTGCGCCAGTGCGATCTGCCCCCGTAGCGACGGGTGCATCGCATCGTGGAACAAATGGTTGTCGAGCAAGCCATGATGCCCTATTGCATGAAAATACGATTGTCCATCGATCAGAATCATGTGGTGACGGGTGGCCACATCGCGATAGACCTCCTGAAACGCAGTCAAGCAGCGCATCGGATAGCCGTCATGATCTCGCGCCGCCACGAAATGATGGTACGCGTCATCCGAGTCTCCGGCCTGGTCCAGGAGCACGGCCAGGCGGTAGTGGGCCTCGGCGAAACCGGGCTGGCGGCTGATGAGCTCCCGATAGGCCGCGATCGCACGTGCCCGATTGCCGGACTCCAGCCGTCGCGCCGACTCGAAGTCGCGCTGGAATCTCTCTCGCTCGGCGCGGGGAGTCGCCTCGGGCAGGAACGACCGGTTGGGCTCGAACCCGGCGTCATTGGCGGGGGGCAGGACCAGGACGGTGATTGCACCGACCCGTTCCGCGTAGGAGACGATGACATCCAGTTGACGCCGGAAGTCGCCAAGTAACAGCGCGGATTCCTCGGGTGTATAAGCCGGCACGTCGACGAGGTTCCGGTATCCGCCGCTCGGCGGAGGGATCGCAAGCCGACACTTCTCCGCCGTCTCCCAGATGAGCCCGCACGTCGTGGACACGCTCTCCACCCATCCAGCCGCCAGTCTCAAGGTGCCCGGACGATTCTGGTCGAGGTAATGATCGACTTCCCTGTCCTTGGGGAGACGCGAGCTGAACTCATTGTGTCCGCAGTAGACGATCATCACTTCGGGACGATGGCTGAGGCGCAGCAACCTTTTGTGTTGTAACTCCAGGGTGTCTCCTGAGGTGGCAACGACGTTGAGTCGGACCTTTCGCCCCGGGCCGGCCTCTTCAAGCTGCCACGCGACCAGCTTCCCGATCGAGAGCCAGGCATTATAAGGGACTCCCTCGGCGCTCGATTCTCCCACGACCACCAGGTCGATCGTCCGATCGTCGATCGGGTCGGAGAATTCGATCGGTAGCTGTAGGTCCTTTGGGGATACCGAGGGCGAGAGGCCCTCCTCCCGACGTGACGAACGGGAAAAGCCCCCGATCGGCATCACACGCGACTGACCAAGACGATGGCGCCACATCCCGCAAACGAGTTCAGCCGATAGGAGACCGACGACCACGGCGATACAAGCCAGGAGCGCCGCGAGCCACTGCGGGCCGGCGTCGATCGATCCGCCGCCCATGAACCCAGACGCCGACCAGTGTCGGTACTGCGATCATCAGGGCTGCGGCTGTGACGACATAGACAAACTCTAGCGCGATCAGGAAAACCAGGCCCATACGCCAGTAGACTGTGGCGGAAACCTGATCCCGAATCCACGCCCCGGCCAAGAGCACGACAAAGACGGCCGGGACCAACATCAGCGTCAACAGCAGATATCGCCTGGTCCACGATGCGATTCGGGTCGAGGTCGATCGAGACATTTCCATTCAAGTGTCCCCGGTCTGCTCCCGATCTGCACCCCGCCCGCACCTTCGGCCTCAGGTGAGTCCGGCCGCTTCGTCAATGGCCTTCAGTTTACTTCCCTCCCATCAGGAGAACAATTTCAGTCGTCCGACCGACGAACCGCCGGGCAGGCTCGGAGACGGTTATTCCCTCCGCAACCGTTGGCGGCCTGATGATTTGTTCGCGGCCGACCTTCGCGTTACAATGCACGAAAGTTTTCTTGGCATCCGGGCGAGTTGAGATGAAAGGGTAGGCGATGCGACACATGCGCCGGTTTCCTCGAGTGCTGGCCGGATGGGTCCTTCTTTCCCTGAGTTCATCGATCGCGAGTGCTCAGGATATCCCCATCGGAGTCCTTTGTGACTGGAAGTTTTATAACAACACCGGGTGGACCTACATCAACCGAGGGGAGTACGAGAAGGCCGAGGAGCGATTCAAGATGGCCATCCGGGAGATCCGGCCGTACCAGGTAACAGGCCGTCGACTTCTGGCGCGAAGCTACTCGGACCTTGCCAGGGCACTCTATCACCAGGGCCGATACGCCGACGCCGAACCGCTGGCCAAATGGGCGCTGTCGGTCCGTGAGGAACATGTGAAGGCCAATCCCGAAGGGCTGTTCCAGAGCTTGTACACTCTGGCCATGATCCACGCGGGACAGGCCCACTTTGCTGAAGCCGAATCGCTGCTGAGGCGGGCCCTGGAACTTCAGGAGCAGTGCATCGGCCCCAGTCATGTCCAGTTGGCAGCCACTCTCGATGAGCTGGCGGGAATCTGCGTCGAGCAGAGGAAGTTCCAGGATGCGGAGCGTCTGTTCCGCAGGGCCATCGCGATCTACGAGCAATTCGAACCTGATCAGAACCTGGAACTGGCCGCGTGCCTCGACCGGTTCGCTGACTTCTTGAAGCGGATGGACCGCACTCGGGAGGCCGACGCGTTACAAGCGCGGGCCGCGGCAATCCGACATACCATGGAGATCAAAACGGATCGAGCCCGAGCCAAGCAATCTCGCCCGGGCTTCAAGGCATTCAAGTGAGATGGCAGGCGCCGTTTCAGGGTGACCCCGGATCGAAGATCGTAGCGGCGATGTAACGCGTGGGTCCGGAGCGGTCGCTGAAATAGTAGACGGCGACGACCTTGCCATCCGGGCGCACCACGGAGCGGACATAACCCACGTCGGTACTGCCGCCATCCTCGCGCAAGGGGATCGCTGCACTCCACGTTTTGCCATGATCGCGACTCAACCGGGCGCGAATCCCGTAAGGCTCGGCACGGACCCCGTAAATCAGGCAGAGGCGCGCGTCTGGGAGGCGCACCAGGCTGGGCGGGTTGCCCTCTCCCGTGTCCGGTTCGGGCCTGGCAAGGAACGACCAGGTGCGACCGTCATCGTGCGATGCATAGGCATCGATCCAGCTCTTCGGCGGATCCAGTCGCCGGAGGGTCGTCACCAGGTCGGTCGGCGAAACCCGGACCGTGGACGGCATGATGGCATAACCGGCCGGCTCGGGCCCGATGTAGGAAACGAAACGCCAGGTCTGGCCGCCGTCGGTCGTCCGGCGCAGAACGGACGCCCTTCCCGACCGTTCGGCTTCGAACCCGTGAGAAAGAGCAGGCAGTCTGCCGGGCCGTTGATGATGAGGTCTGTTCGACCCATGACCCCAGGCTGGCCGAACAGCGGCAGGGCGTATGGCCCCTTCCAGATCGTTCCGCGGTCGTACGAGAAATAATAGCGCGAGACACCGTGGTTCGAGTTCTCCATCCGCACCGTCATCGCAAAACCCGGACGCGCGAAATCGATCGGGCCCTCGAGTGCCGTTGGGCGCTCCTCCGTGGCGTCCCGAGGCATTTTCCCGTGGCGCATTCCGGGCGTGCCGACCAGCGCACCCCGAGGACGCGGCTGTTCAACCGACCAGGTCGCTCCGCCATCACGGCTTCGTGCCAGCAGGAATTCCTCCGGCTGATCGTGGTCGATGTGATGAAATCGGCCTCGATCCTTGTAAGTGCCCCGGCTGAAGCCCACGAGAATCTCATCGCCCCACGACCAGATCCCATGGTTGGCCGGCCACCCCGCGAAGCGGCCCCCTTCCGCGTAGACGACGACATGTCGAACGATCCTCGGAGGCTCGCCGGCGCTCGCGATGGAACGAATCATGATCCCGAACAGAACAACGACGATCGTTCGCATCCTCGACGACTCCGCTACCTGTATCGCTTCGGAACGATGATGGTAGTGGCCGAAGGGTCTGAACGTCAACGATCGACCGGATCGCGCCTGGCCCGAGATTTGCCCGGATAACCCCGGATCGGAGATCCCACGGACCCAGGCTCGATCGACTGCGGCGAGGTACAGCTCTTGCCGGTGGCCCATCCTGGGATCCTTGTCATCCTCGATTGTTGGAGGCTATCGACGATGTGCGGCTTGCGACGACGATTCGACGGCTGTGGTCTGTGCGTGAGCACGGCAATCCTCATCCTGATCCTGGGACGATCGGCATCGGCCCAAATCCCGAACATTCCCGGCATCTCTACGCCCGCCAAGGGTGCGGCAACCGGCACGAACTCCAGTGGGCCGAAGGAGAAGTCGAAAGCGGTCGTGGCTGCCTCCGACGGGCCGATCACGGTCCACCGGCGCGTCTCGGACCAGGAAATCCAACGGTTTTTATCCAAGTTCCTGCCCAAGTATCCTGGGATTCGCGAGATCAGCGTCGGGGTCGAGGACGGCGTGGTCACGCTCAGAGGGCGGGTGGATGATGACGATTCGCGGGACGAGATCAGTGACGTCGTCAAGCGGGTCGAGGGAGTTCGCCTGGTTCTCAACCAGTTGGCCACGGACGAGGAAGTCATGACCGCGTGGGAGTTCGCGGAGCGGGAAGTGCGCGCGTTAAGCGATTACCTCGCTCGGAAATGGATTTTGATTCTGCTGGCCACGGTCATCATGGCCGTATCCTGGCTGTTGGCTCGGCTCTTCGCCTCGCGGTCCGACGTGCTACTGGCGCCCTTGGTACGGAACATGCTGCTTCGTTCGGTGGTGGGGTCGATCATCAGCTCGCTCTTGATCATCGGCGGACTGGTCCTCGCGCTCGGCACGCTCCGATTGACGCATGCGGTGATGTCGGTCCTGGGCGTGTCGGGACTGGTCGTCCTGGCCATCGGCTTCGCGTTCCGGGACATCACCGAGAACTTCATTGCCTCGGTGCTTCTGGGCATCCGCCGTCCGTTTCAGATCGGCGACTTTGTGACGATTGCCGGCCAGTCGGGCGTGGTCAAGTCGCTGAACACGCGTGCCACCGTCCTTGTCACGCTGGAGGGGAAACACGTCCGTATCCCCAACTCAACGATCTTCAAGGAGATCATGGTCAACGCGACGGCTTCGCCGAACTTCCGCAACAGTTTCGATGTCGTGATCCCGAACGAGGCTTCGACGGCCGACGCGATCGATGCTCTCAATCGAGTCCTGCGAGAGACGAAAGGAATCCTGGCCGACCCGCCGCCGAGGACGCTCGTGGAGGCCCTGGAGCCCGCCGGTGTCCGGCTCCGCGCCGATTTCTGGTCGCCCAGCCAGAACATCGACTGGTTCCAGCTCATGAGCGACGTCAAGCTCAGGTCCAAGGTCGCACTCCAGCGGGCCGGAGTCGTCGCGTCTCCCGCCACCGCAGTGCCGTCTCAGCCTGGCGACCATTCCGGAGACGCCAACGGTGCACAGGCTGCGCATTCCCTGACGATCACGGCGCGTCAAGCTGCCGCGAACCTCAAGCGCGACGCTCGAGCCGCCGCCGAAGTCCCGCCCGCGGTCGGCGAAGGCTGTGAGACCCTCGTCGATCGCGTTCTCCAGGAACCGGAGACGCGCGTCAGCGACGAGGGCACGAACCTGCTCAAAGGAACGGGACCTGAATAGAGGCACTCGCTGGTTGACGGTCAGGCTGTCTCGAGATCGTGGCTCTCGGCGGCGAACCTCCCTGCTCACGGATTACCCACCGTCCATCCCCGGATCGCGAGCTCGCTCGCCTCGGCAACGACAGCAGGCATCTCGCATCGATAGAGCCAGGACGAGCTGAAGCTGTTCAGCTCGACTAGCCACAGGCGTCCTGATGATTCGCACAAGTCCAGCATGAAGATCGGGTCGGGTCGCCAGATCACATCGGCGAGCATGGCCTCGGCGAACTCCCGGACTCCGTCGGGGAACCCGGGATGGATCGACCGCGATCCCCCCTCGGCATATTGACTGCCCGCGATGATGCGGTTCCCCGCGACAACGAGCCTCCATTCCAGTGCGATCGGCCGGGGTGCGGCGATCACGACAAGAGTCGTCGGATCGTAGCGTGCTGGAGCCAAGGCCGAAGCGAACGATTCTCGTCGAGACTCGTCTCCCCACAAAGAGCTTTTGACATCCGGTCGGGCGAGCGAATACCTCGTCATCCTTCCCGAAGATCGAGAAGAGCCACTCGCGCTGGCGGATCGCCTCGATGCCTGGCATGATGACGTAATTCTGATTGAGTAAATACTTCCCGAAGTAGGCGAAGTATGTCGTGCAATCCAGCGCCTCGCTCTGACACCAGGCGCCGGGGACCCAACGACGATGCAACTGGATCTGCCGCGCGAAGGGGTACGTGCCATATCCGATGACGCAATCCGTAGGTCCGATCGGCCGTCGGTCGATGACGATCTCGGAGCCCTTCTGGAGGGCCTGATACGGCACGAAGTCCGCGGTCATTCCCTGTCGCCGAATCTCGGCACGCAAGGGTTCGGCCTCGGCCCCATACACACCGGCTTCGATTAACCAGGACGGGACGCATCGCAGACTCCCGCGGATCGCGGTGGAATCGCCAGGCATGGGACGCCTCGATCTCCCAGTGTATCGATGAAATGATCCTGGGAAAACCAACCGGCGCGATCTTACTAGAGAGTAGACTTTCCCGCGATCGCGGTTAGAATAGGCGATCCATTGAAACCGAGCCTACCAATTGACCGGATCTGGTGCGAACGCCCAGGAATCCTACGCCGGAGCGAAATCGGCTTGCCTCGGATCCTTCCTCGACCGGATACGGCACCCCTGGCCAGCGTGACCTCCTCACCGAGGTCGGAGTCGTTGATGCGCGTGGAGGTGCTTGGTCGGTCCGAGCCCACCGTGAAGATCGGCATTCTCCTCCTGGTGCTGGAATTCTCCCGATCGGAGCGAGGTTCATGATCGTCGGAGTGCCTCGAGAGACTTTCCCCGGCGAGCGGCGAGTGGCCCTGGTGCCCGTCGTCATCCCGAACTCTCGTGAAAGCCGGTTTAGAAGTTGTCGTGGAAGCCGGCGCGGGTGCGGAGGCCGGCTATCCCGACGCCGACTACACCGCCAAAGGGGCCAGGATCCTGACGAGCCGGGCCGATGTTTTCGGCACTGCGGACATCGTCATCCAGGTCCTGTGTTACGGGTCGAACGACCGGACCGGCAAGGCGGATCTCCCCCTGTTGCGGCGGGACCAGGTGCTCGTCGGGTTCTTGCGCCCGCTCGGGTCGATCGATTCGATCCGTGAGATCGCCGAGCTTGGCGTCACGTCGTTCTCGGTGGAACTGATGCCACGAACGACCCGTGCGCAAAGCATGGATGCACTCTCGTCGATGGCGACCATTTGCGGCTATCGGTCGGTGATCATCGCCGCTGATAAACTGCCACGGATGTTTCCCATGCTGACCACGGCGGCGGGCACGATCACGCCGGCGCGGGTGCTGGTGATCGGGGCTGGAGTTGCCGGGCTGCAAGCGATCGCCACGGCGCGCCGGCTGGGTGCAGTCACTTCCGCATACGACATGCGGCCGGCCGCGAAGGAACAGGTCCAGAGCCTTGGCGGCCGCTTCGTGGAGCTTCCCATCGAGGCCGAGGACGCGCAGGACGCGCGCGGTTACGCTCGGGCTCAGGATGAATCCTTCTACCAGCGGCAGCGCGAGCTGCTGGGACGTGTCATCGCCGAGAGCGACGTCGTCATCACGGCCGCGGTGATCCCGGGGAAGACGTCTCCGGTTCTGGTGACCGGAGAAATGGTCGCGAAGATGTCACCCGGCTCGGTCATCGTCGACCTGGCTTCGGAACGCGGCGGGAATTGCGAGTTGACCCGGCCCGAGGAGATCGCCGTGGTCCATGGCGTCACCATTGTCGGCACCATCAATCTGGCCAGTGCAGTCCCTTACCACGCCAGCCAGATGTACGCGAAGAATATCAGCGCGTTCCTCGTTCATCTGGTGAAGGACGGGAAACTTCAGATGAACCTGAACGACGAGATCATCCGAGACACGTTGCTGACGCGGGGCGGCGAGGTCGTGAACGCACGGGTGAGGGACGCCTTCTCACTCGCGCCGCTGGCGGCCGTGCCTGGGAGGGAAAGACCGAGGAAATGACACTGGATGTGATCGGAAGCTTGTACGTCTTCATGCTGGCGGCATTCATCGGGCTCGAGGTGATCAAGCGGGTCTCACCACTTCTCCACACGCCCTCTGATGTCGCTGACCAATGCCCTTGACGCCATCGCCGTCGTCGGGGCGATCATTCTGGCCGGCGAGCGCGAGGGCTCGCTTGCGACGGTGGTCGGTACCCTGGCGATCATCGCCGCCACCAGCAACGTTGTGGGCGGATTCATGATTACGGACCGCATGCTCAAGATGTTCAAGGCCAGCGGCCCGAAGAGGCAATAACCCCTATGTTTCGCGAAAATGCCATCGAGGTCGTCTACCTGATCGCCACAGCCTTGTTCATCCTCTCCTTGAAGTGGATGAGCTCGCCGAGCACCGCGCGCCGAGGCGTCCGAGCCGGGGAGCTGGGAATGCTGCTGGCGATCGTCGGGACGTTGCTCCATACAGAGATCGTCGATTACCGGTGGATCGCCATCGGACTGGTCCTCGGGTACGATCATCGGGGTACCGCTGGGCATGGTGCAGATGACGGCCGTTCCGCAGCGAACGGCACTGAGCCACGCGTTCGGCGCGTTCTGCGTGACCGCCGTCGGCATCGGCGAGTTTCTCTTGCAAGCGCCTGATGTCCCGCGCTTCACGATGGCAGTCCTCGCGATGGAGGTCATCCTCGGCTCGCTCACTCTGACGGGCAGCCTGATGGCCGCCGGCAAGCTCCAGGAGGTCCTGCCGCAACGGCCGATCACCTACAAAGGACAGAACTTCGTCAATCTCGGCCTGCTTGCCGTGGCCGTCTCCTTGCGGGTTATATGGTTTATGACCCCTCCCAGGCCCTGCTGTTCCCGTTCATCGTATTGATCTCGCTGGGATTCGGCGTGCTGATGATCATCCCGATTGGGGGTGCTGACATGCCGACGGTGATCTCCTTGCTGAATTCCTATGCGGGGCTCTCCGCCGCGGCGATGGGATTCGCGCTGAACAGCAAGCTGCTCATCGTCGCCGGGGCCCTTGACGGAGCCTCGGGGTTCATCCTGTCCGTCAATATGTCCAAGGCGATGAATCGGTCGTTCACCAACGTGCTGTTTGGGGCCTTCGGACAGGAGCAGGTCACGGCTGTCGCCGGTCAGGCGGCGCGACCGGTCAAGAGCGCAACAGCCGAGGAGGCCGCGGCCATCCTTGCCGCAGCCAACAAGGTGGTGATCGTTCCCGGCTATGGAATGGCCGTCGCGCAGGCCCAGCACAAGGTCCGGGAACTTTATGACTCTCTGACCCGCGCGGAGTCGACGTCAAGTTCGGCATCCACCCGGTCGCCGGCCGGATGCCCGGCCACATGAATGTCCTCCTCGCCGAGGCCGACATCCCCTACGACCACTTGCTCGACATGGAAGAGATCAACGGCGACTTCCCCCAGACGGACGTCGCACTGGTGATCGGCGCCAACGATGTGACGAACCCGGCCGCGCGCGAGGACTCTTCGAGTCCGATCTATGGCATGCCGATCCTGGATGTGGATAAGGCGCGAACCGTGATGGTGATCAAGCGTGGCATGAGTCCGGGCTTCGCCGGAATCGACAATCCTCTCTATTATCTCGATCAGACCCTCATGCTCTTCGGCGACGCCCGCGCGTTCGTGGGGTCGATCGTGCGCGAGCTGTCCGGGGGCGATGGCGGCTGATCGACCCGCTGGCCGAATCGCGGCGGATCAGCTCTTCCGAACGGTGAGGCACGCCGGGAATCAGCGTTCCGCCGGTCACTCCTCGTGCCGCTGTTGGGAAGGACCGCCCTCGTTGTGAGTGAGGTTTCGCGCGGTATTCACCAGGCAAACATGCGAAAATGCCTGGGGGAAGTTACCGAGCAGTCGCTGCGCGGCGGGGTCGTACTCCTCGGCGAGCAGGCCGACGTCGTTCCGGATCGCCAGCAGGCGTTCGTAGATTTCCCGGGCTTCGTCACGACGTCCCTGGAGGGCCAGGTTGTCGGCCAGCCAGAACGTGCAGGGCAAGAAAGCGCCCTCACCGGGCGGCAGGCCGTCGACATCCTCGTCCGAGTCGTACCGGCGGACGAATCCCCGGTCCATCAACCGCTCCTGGATCGCGGCGACAGTCCCCTCTACACGCGGATCGTCGGCAGGAAGGAATCCCACCAGGGGGATCATCAACAGGCTCGCATCCAGGTGTGGAGAGCCGTACGACTGGACGAACGCGTTGAGCGCCGTGTCAAAGCCCGTACCACAGACCTCCTTGTGGAGGGCGTCGCGGGCCGCTTTCCACTGTTCCAGGTGATCGGTGGAGTAACCGAATCGCTCGACCGACCGGATGGCGCGGTCGAAGGCGACCCAGGCCATGACCTTGGAGTGGGTAAAGTGACGTCGGGAACCGCGGACTTCCCAGATTCCCTCATCCGGTTCCTTCCAGGCGGTTTCCAGGAACTGGAGCAGGGTTTCGCTCATGCGCCAGACATCATCGAGCGGTCTGAGGCCGTGACGGTGTGCCTGGTAGAGGGCATCAGCGACTTCCCCGTAGACGTCGAGCTGGAACTGCCCGGAAGCCGCGTTGCCGATGCGAACGGGCTTCGATCCTTGATATCCCTCGAGCCAGTCTAATGTCATCTCGGTCAGCCGGCGCTCACCACCGAGGCCATACATGATCTGAAGGTTCTCAGGACGGCCGGCCACGGCCCGGCGCAGCCACTCGCGCCAGTCGCGGCGCCTCGTCGAGGTAACCGGAATTGACCAGCGCCAGCAGAGTGAACGTCGCGTCGCGCAGCCAGCAATAGCGGTAGTCCCAGTTGCGCACTCCGCCGATTTGCTCGGGCAAGGACGTGGTCACCGCTGCGAGAATCCCCCCCGTCGGGGCGTAGGTCAGGGCCTTGAGCGTCAAGAGCGAGCGGAGGACGGCCTCGTCCCGACCGCAAACCCCACCATCGGCCCGATTCGACCACTCCCGCCACCAGGAATCGGCGTCTTGGATGACCTCTTCGGCATCGAGTCCACCCGGAGCTCGCTCGGTCGAGGGGTGCCAGGCCATCGTGAAGGGAAGCTTCTGGCCCTCCTTGATGGTGAAGTCGGCGAGCGTGCTCAAACCTTCACCCCGATGTGGGACCCACGAACGCAGCCGGAGCATGTCGGGCCCGGCGATGGCGGCGATCCCGTCCTCCTCACGCGCGACCCAGGGAACGATCCAACCATAGTCAAACCGGATGATCAGCTCCGACCGCATCGGAACCTCGCCGCGCAGACCCTCAACCAGCCGCGCCACGGTGGGCGTCACCGAGTCGATCGCCATGGCGTCGGTGACTCGAACCACTCCCGAACCGGTCGTGAACTCCGTTTCCAGGACGAGAGAACCGGGCCGGTACTGGCGGCGGACATCCGTGATCTCCATCCCTCCAGTCGGTGCCAGCTTCCAGCGGCCGTTCTCCGGTGATCCCAGGAGCGAGGCGAAGCAGGCTCCCGAGTCGAATCGCGGCACACACAGCCAGTCGATCGAACCGTCGCGGCCGACCAGCGCGGCCGTGCGACAATCGCCGATCATCGCGTAGTCTTCGATCTTCATCGCCATGACACGTCACGGCCTTTCCATCAGACTTCCGAATTCGCTCTGTGACTGACTGTATGTAAGCGAAGCGTTGCCGCAAATGGCGTTCCAAATTGCTTGAGCTGCGACCGCAAATCTTGGCCAACCGGGTTATCATCGTCTAAAGTAGAACCGCGCGGTGGGGTATCAGTTCGGTATCGAGAGCATAAGGAACTCGTTCATGACGTCCGACCAAGACGGTGCTAGGATCCTCGGGGAATGCCTACGAGCCCTGGAATCGGGCTTCGATCGTCTCCCCGAATTCGCACCGCCGCTCGATCTTCCTGCGATCCAAGGAGCGTTAAGCGAGGTCGTGGAGCGGATGAAGGACAACTACCCCTATCACCACCCGCTCTATATCGGTCAGATGCTCAAGCCACCGCATCCGGTGGCACGCCTCGCCTATGCGATGGCGATGTTCCTCAACCCGAACAACCACGCCCTCGACGGCGGGCGGGCCAGCTCGGTGATGGAGAAGGAGGCGATTGCGGGCATCGCGCGGATGTTCGGCTGGGAGGACCATCTCGGCCATCTCTGCGGCGGAGGGACGATGGCCAATTTCGAGGCGCTCTGGATCGGGAGGGAGTTACGGCCCGGCCGCGCGGTGGCCGCATCCGCCCAGGCCCATTATACCCACTCGCGACTCTCGGCAGTGCTCGGTATCCCCTTCCGGAAGCTCCCCGTTGACTCTCGGGGAAGGATGGATATCACGGCGTTGGAGGACGGCGCTCGCCAGCGGCGAGATCGGCACGGTGGTCGTGACGCTCGGTACGACCGCCGCCGGTGCGGTCGATCCTCTGCCCGAGGTCCTCGCCCTGCGCGAGCGCTACGACTTCCGGATCCACGTCAACGCCGCGTACGGCGGGTATTTCACACTGGCGGCGAACCTCGGCCGCAGAAACGCGGGCCGCGTTCGACCACATCGCCGCAGCGGATTCGATCGTCATCGATCCGCACAAGCACGGGCTCCAGCCGTATGGCTGCGGATGCGTCCTCTTCCGCGACCCGGCCGTCGGTCGGTTCTACCGCCACGACTCACCCTATACCTACTTCACCTCAGCCGAGCTGCACCTCGGCGAGATCTCGCTCGAATGCTCGCGGGCCGGAGCCTCGGCCGTAGCTCTCTGGACGACGATGCGGTTGCTTCCGCTCCAACCGGGCGGGACCTTCGCTCAGGGTCTCGAATCCTGCCGCCAGGCGGCACTGATCCTCCATCGACGCGATCCAGGAGGACACTCGATTCGCCGCGCTGGTCCCACCCGAGCTCGATATCGTCGTATGGGCGGTCCGGGCTGAGACGGCGAGTGAGTCGTCGACCCGAGCCCGACGGATATTTGATGTCGCCGCCGAGCACGACCTGCACCTGGCACTCGCCAGTTTTCCGCGCATCATGCTCGAACCCTCGACCCCCGTCCCCTGCTGGGATGCCGACGAGATCGTCTGCCTTCGCGCCTGTGCCATGAAGCCGGAGCATCGAGAGTGGATGCCCGAAATCCTGAAACGGCTCCGCGCCGCCGCGGATCAAGGAACAATCGCACGCTGAACGAACTCGATCGATCGCCCGCCAGGGCCGCCGCGACTGACAGGAATCTTTCTCGTGAAGGCTTCCCCAGTCATCACGGAACCAACATGATAGACTATCCTTTTCGATGGCCAGAATCCTCGCCTGGGAGGGCATCATGACCGCGCTCTTGCTCTGGATCGGATCCGCCCTGATCACCGCCAGTCCGTCGCTCGAGTCTCCGTGGTGGGACGGCAGGTCGAATCCTCGCTCGACCGCGCCCCATCGCAAAAGAAAGCATGGGTCCACCTGCTCGAGGAATGCCGCCCCGAGCACCGACGCCGGCCTGGCCTACCTGGTGAAGTACCTGCCGCTTCGCGACCTCGAGAGGATGCCTCCCGACTCGCTGGCGGCCAACGTCGCTCTGGCCTACCAGGCGCGCAGCGAGGTCCCCTGGGGTGCGAGGCTGCCGGAGGACGTCTTCCTCGATTCCGTCCTGCCGCACGCCAGCGTCACCGAGCCCAGACAATCGATGAGGGCCGAGTTCCATAATCGCTACTTGCCCCTGGTCAAGGATTGTCAGAGGCCCGGTGAGGCCGCGTTGACACTGAACAAGACCCTGTTTCGAGACTACAAGGTCGGCTACAACACCCGTCGGCTCCGCACCGACCAGTGCTCGAAAGAATCGATCGCGCAGGGGATGGCGACCTGCACGGGCCTATCGATCATGCTGATCGAGGCATGTCGTTCCGTGGGGGTGCCGGCGCGGCTGGCAGGGATTGCGTCGTGGCCCGGTCGAGGCGGGAACCACACGTGGGTCGAGATCTGGGACGACGGCTGGCACTTCATCGGTGCCGCCGAACCCGACGAGCACGGGCTCGACCATGCCTGGTTCGTCGGCGATGCCGCCAAGGCGATCAAGGGATCGGCACAGAGCGCCATCTACGCAGTGACCTATCGCACCCACGGCGCCGATCTTCCCGATGGTCTGGAACCGGTCTACTCACGTGCCAGGCGAGGACGTGACCGACCGATACTCGCACGGGAGCCCCCCTGCCCCGCCGCGTCCCCGGCTGATGGTCGAAGTTCGCCGCGGGGGCGAGCGCAGTCGAAGCCGAGGTCATGACGCTCGACCGTGCGACGGGAAGCGGTCAATCGCTCGGGTCGAGCCTCGGTCCGCGTGCCGACATCAATCGCCACTTGACTTGCGAGGCGCCGCTCGGTGGATCGCTCCTTGTCATTGCCCGCCAGGGAGCTGGTAGTGCGGTTCGCGCCGGCGACCGTAGGGGCGGATACCGTCGTTCGCATCGACCTCGACCAACCGGTCCCGGAGGAGACCCGGACCGAGCTCACCCGGATCTTCGCCGACCGATTCGGCACTGACGAGGCCAAGCGTGAGACCGCCCGAAAGCTTCTCTCCGAGCTGCCCTGGGACGAGTCGATGCGAGCCATCGCCTGGGCGGCGTTCAAGGCATCACCGGCCCACGAGCCACTCCGGAAGGAGTTCGAAGCGAAGACCGTCGTCACCAAGGATCGGAGAAGCCCCTACCTGTGGCGGCACGTCGGCGACAAGCCGGCTGAGGGTTGGTCACTCGTCATCGCCATGCACGGCGGCGGCGGTGCTCCTGCGAAAGTCAACGACCAGCAGTGGCACAGTATGTTCGATCGTTACTACAAGCCTCATCCCGAGGCTGGCGGCTATGTCTACCTGGCGCTCCGCGCTCCCAATAACGAGTGGAATGGCTTCTACGACGACGCAATCTGCCCTCTAGTCGAACGCTTGATCCGTCAGTTCGTGCTGTTCGGCGAGGTCAACCCGGATCGGGTTTACATCCTGGGCGCTTCCCACGGCGGCTACGGGGCCTTCGTGATCGGTCCCAAGATGCCCGACCGGTTCGCCGCCATCCACGCCTCGGCCGCCGCGGCAACACCCGGCGAGACGCACGGCGAGAACCTCCGCGACGTCCGTTTCACGGTCATGGTCGGCGACAAGGATACCGCCTACGGTCGAGCCGACCGCTGCCGCGACTTCATCAAGGAGCTCCAGGATTGGAAGACCCGATACGGCGGCTTTCCCGGCGAAGTCAGCTTGCTAAAGGGTGTCGGCCACTCGGTCCCGGACCGAGACATGGTCGCAGCCATGCTCAAATCGGGCTCGCGGACCCCGCACCCGGACAAGATCGTCTGGTCCATGTCGGACGATGTCCTGAAGCACTTCTACTGGATCGAGGCGCCTCATCCGGACCCTGCGGGCCGGATCGAGGCCTCGCTGCGCGACAACACGATCACACTGAAGGCCGACCATCAAGACGAGCTCGCCCTCTGGCTCGACGCCCCGCTCGTGAACCTCGCTCGCCCCGTGACTCTCGAAATCGATGGCGGCCATCGTCAGGTCATCAAGGCCCGACTCAAGCCGGAGACGTTCTGTGAGGGTCTCGAGCAGCGCGGCGACCCGAAGCTCGCGACCCCGGCGCGGGTCACGGTCAAGTTACGACATTGATCCTCCTCAGGGCGACAATGAGGAGCCCTGAGAGGATCCGTCATCGTTTCCGAATGGATCTACGGCTGCCGATCATCGACATCCACCAGACCGACATCGACGCCTTGCCCACCACCGGTCTGGTGGCAGTGTACGGCCACCATGACCTTGGCGCCGGGCTTGAGTGGTTCGCGTGCCGTAGAGCGAATCGCGACGGGCTGGTAACTCGTGAGATAGCCCGACTCCTTGGCCGCGAGGATCCCGTCGATGTAGATCTCAATTCCTTCGTCGTGATAGACCATGAGCTGGACGCGGGCGGGGTCGATCGAACTCGGCAGCGTCACCTCGCGGCGGAGCCAGATGTCGGGAGTGTTCCAGGTCGTACCAACGACGGCTCCAGGAGTTTCCCGAGTGCCGAATCCACCGGGGCCTTCCTTCCACTGGTGGTCATCGAAATCAGGCCTCGCCCATTTGGCCTCGGGCCTCTGGAACGTGTACCTCCACGTGATGGGCGACTGCTGCGAGGTCGGCACTAGCAAGGTCACTTTCGGCGGCGTCGGTGCCGCGGCGAATTCGCCGATCGCGGCTCGATCCTGGCCAGCCCACTTCTTCCACATCGCCGGATCCTCGAGCATCTTGATGAACACGCCACCGATGACTGGACGGGCGCGCATGCCGTCGCTCCGAGGATTGTCGGTGTAGTACGAGTCGACGAACGGTACTCGCGCGGTCGTCGCGTTCAGGTAGTCGTAGATCGGCGAGACGATCGCCTCGAAATCGGCCCGATTGTCGGCCATGGTCGCGCTCCAGAAGCACCAGTCCGACTTGGTGAGCTTGGTCCGCGAGTCCAGCGGCACCCCGTAGGCGCTGGGTCATCTTCTTGTAGTAGGCGACCTCTTGTTGCGCGACCTCGGGCGGGAAGACGTTGAGGTCCAGGAGCTTGTCCCAGACGAGGTTGTACTTCTGGCTCCAGGTCTTCGGCCGGTCGAACGCGATGCGATAGTGGTCGCCGTCGGCGGCCATCTTGATCCAGTGCCTGGCATTCTCGCGGGCCAACGCGAGGAACTTCGCACTCGCTGATTCGTCTCCGCGCATCCGGCAGAGGTCCCCGTAGGCTGCGATGGCCAGGATGGCCTTGACCGAGAGATTCGCGTTATGGGCCAGGTGACCCATGAAGTCGTCGGTGCAGAGCTGGTTCTCGGGGTCCTCGCCGTATTTCTCGAGGTAGGCCTCCCAACGGGTCAGTTGCGGCCACCACTTCGAGGCAAACCCTGCATTCCCTTCCATTTTCGCGATCGCCGCGCAGATCAAGATCAGATTGGCGCTCTCCTCGACCGGCATCATGTCGGCTTCGTTCTTCGAATCTTCGCCCCCGCCATAGACCTGTCCATTGGCCTGGGGGTAGGTGCCGACGTCGTGGGGTGCGAACGGGAACTTCCAACGGGGGGACGTGCTGTAAACCAGGGCCGGGGCAACCAGGGCCTTGGCGTACGTCGGCCCCATCAGGAGGAACTGCGGCGCGGCGGGGTAGATCACGTCGACCGTCGCGATGCAGCCGTTACTGCTATTCTCCTTGGCGAAGAGCATCGGCTGCTTGTTGGCATCGGCCGCAAGCCCGCAACCGGCGATCGCCTGCCGGTAGGCCAATGCGGCCATCTGGGCGTAACGCTCTCCACCGATCGCGGCCAGATCCGCCATCATGATCGTCTCATTCACCAAACACGACTTGACCAGATCTCCGTAATCGCCCTCGGCCGACTGGAGCAGGTCGACGACCGTGGCCCCGTTGCGACGCCAGTACGGACGCAACTTCTGTCCGAGGAACTTGATCGAATAAATCTCGTCATAAGCGATCATCAGGTGTCGCGATACGGGTTCAACGGCGACGCGGCCCAGATCAAAGACGAATGCCAGGCACGGTTGGCGATCGTTGGCGGCGCGAGGCATCTGCGTATCGTCGTTATCGGGGAGCGTGCCGTGCCGCATGAATTGCTCGAGCAATTCCGAGCTCGCTGCGATCGTCGCCTTGGCTTGAGCAGACGGTGCCGCGGCATAGGCATAACCCCAGTCGATCCGGATCTCATCGCCGGCCGGCTGCAAGAGCGTCTGGTCCACGGTCCCGACCTGGAGGACGGTTAAGCCGCGCATCGGTACGCGAGTCCAAGTCACTTCCTGGTCGGGCGTGTTGACGGCCAGGAGCGCACTGGTGCTGTCGTAAATCGAGACCGCGTGGCTGCCGCCGTCTACCGAGTGCACCTCCCAGGTGAGGTAGGTCAGCGGGCGTGCCAACACCTCGAGGTTTCCGGGCAGGGCCGGCGTGAGGAACGTGAGCGTGACACCGACGTGGCCGTCGTCGAACTCATAGACGCTCCGGGTCGGAAGGACTTTCACACCGACCTGCTTCATGGCGGGTAAGCCCTTGGGCTCCGCACCCATCAATCGGAAGGCCTTGCCATCGATCCGGATCAGGCTGACGAGCGGATGTTCGCGTCGTGTCCAGTGCTGTGTGTTGACGTCGGTCAGACGGTCGGCACACGACCAGATGCTCAGGTAAGGATTGCTCACGACCAGCGGCACCGCCGGCGGCCGGAAACCTTTCTCCCTATCGGGCGGCTCGGCTCGGACCGTTGTGGTAAGGAACGACGTCACCACTACCGCGACGAGGCTCGCGGTCCTGGCAGCGACACCGATGAACTTCTTGGACTCAGACATTCCGGACTCCCTCGAGGCTGATCGATTGCGGCCTGCCATGACCGCCCGCGCCCGGCTTTTTCCCAGCGCGAGGCCCTTGGCTCAACTTACGAGTATCGGTCTGACCGCTCCACGCCGCAAGGGAGGGGTCCGATCGTCTCATCGCGGTGCGTCTCGAAGCTCCTCCGATTCGAATCTGAACTCAGGCTCGTCTCGACGGGCGCTCGAACGCCTCAAGTCGCATCTTGACGGCCAGCGCGACGGCGACGACAACCGCGACCGAGGGGACGAACGGCCGGGGCCGGCTGCGAATCGCCGGCAGGGTGAGGAGGCAGTAGGTGAACGTGCCGACGAAAACACTAAGGGTCGTCTGGCTCGCCCGGTCTTCGACGAATGCGACCAGTACGCGTGGCGAGAACCGCGTCGTGGGAGACTCCTCGTCGAACACCACCGATCTCCGCGCGGCGGGTGCGGGATACCTGGGGAGTGAGAAGATCCGCCCCGCGCCTCTTCCCCCTCAGTTCGGGCCAAATTGGTCATTCGAGTAGCCCAGTGTTCAGAATTTTTGGATTTTCTCATCTCCTTCTGTGGTCGAGAGTTCCGGAGCCAATCGCCCCGGAATCCGCGATAGGTGCATTAACGGATCATCAAAACTGCGGTATACTGAATAATAGAGACCATGTGTAACCGTCACCGACCGGAAACCCAGGCTGCGAGCAACGGGGCTGTGCCGCGTGCGGCCGAGCCCGTCCCCGCGATTTCGGGACTCGGCCCGAACTCGCTGGGGGCCATGGGGATCGAAGAGGGAGCCGCGGCCAAAAGTTGACACCGAGTGCCAATTCGTGCCACAATTCTCGGTAAGTCCGGCCCTCCGCCCAGCCGGCCCCGCCCAGAACCCAGGCCGGATCCGAACGTCCCGCCGGTCCTGAGTAGCGACTCCCCTCTTCCTTCGTTTCCTTCGTGACCTTCTGTTCGGGATCAGGACGTCCCGCAGGTCTTGAGTAGGGCCGCTCGGAAGGGGTCAAAGCCACCGTCCCCAGACGGTGCGGTGGTGATCGCCGAGGATCTCGCGGTTTTCGTTGACGATGCGGCCGATCGATTGCTAGGATTTGAGGGCTCCACGAGAGGAGCGTCCCCGGTTCCGAGGTTACCATGCTCAGTCTTCAACTCGTCAATTCACATTCTGAGCACGACCTCTTCATTCGCCTCTTCCTGACTGGCGGCGGCGGCTGGTGACCACCGGCCCGTGCACGAAGGACCCCTCGGCGGTGCGGCCACTCCGTCTCTACTGAGATCGGTCGATCACTCTTGCGAATTGCAAAGACGGTCGTGCGTTCCGCATGGCTTTCGGAGCGAGTCCATGATCCACCGCGAAGATCAAACGCGACGCAAAGTGTTCTTGCGCGAATCACATCCGAGATTTCCACGGATTCTGGCATGGCGAATGCTTTTCGATGAGGCCCTGTTCCCAAGGACTGACGCCGATCTCAAGTTGGCCTGTCTGGGAACGCCCGGGTCTCGTTGGGCAAGGAGAAGCAAACATGATCATGCGATCAGTTCTCGTCTTGGCTCTGGCAATACTGCCAGCGGTCCTGGCCGGATGCGGCAACGCCGCGGGACGTTTCCCTGTCTCGGGGAAGGTGACGTATCAAGGGGAGCCGGCCGCTGGGGCGGTCGTTTACTTTCACCGGCAGATGGAGCCCGGCTCCCCGAGTGAGTCGATTATGTACGGCATCGTGGAGGACGATGGCAGCTTTCAGCTCACGTCTGACGACCTGGGAAATGGCGCGCGTCCGGGGTCCTACATCGTGCTGGTCGAGTGGCGAGACGGTTCCGGCGATCGCGTCGAACGTGCCAACGCGCAAGGGCAGGGCCAAGCAGGTGAAGCGCAGTTCGCCTCAGAGGTGGCACCGATCGGCTCAAAGGCCGGTACTTCGACATCAGCAAGCCCCTGCTCCACACCGAGGTCAAGGCCGAGTCCAACCAGCTCGCCCCCTTCGAACTGACTGACTGAATCGCGCAGCAAGAACCTGTCCTGTCCTGTGTCCTCACAAACGTCGCGGAATCGGCGAAGATTCTTGGTTTCTAGCTTGGAGAATCACTCATGAAACGAGTTCGCAATCGAATCCATCGTTCGTCTGGCTTCACCCTGATCGAGCTACTGGTGGTGATCGCGATCATCTCCGTGCTGATCGCGCTGCTCTTGCCTGCCGTCCAGTCGGCGCGAGAGGCGGCCCGGCGAGCGCAATGCATCAACAACCTCAAGCAGATCGGGCTGGCGACGCTGAACTTCGAGAGCACCTACGGCATCCTGCCGCCGAAGCTCGTGCGTCTGTCGGTGCCCGATCCCAACGCCGACGCCCAGGCCGCCCTCCCCTCGATCGCGGCTTCGTATTTGACGCAGATCCTGCCCTACATGGAGCAATCGGTCATCTACAACCAGATCAATCTGTATCAGGCGTCAGCCGATACCGCCAATATCCCACGGTCCACGGGCATGCACTCGGGGTTGAACTCGGTCTATTCCGTGGCGATCAACGCTTTCCTCTGCCCATCGTCGCCGGGACCGGCGACGATCAACTATTACAACACCTTCTGGGGACCCTACGGCGATGGCGGCGGCGACGTCTGCACGCCCGGCGCCCCCAGTCCGGGCGGAGGTGTCTCGAACCTCAATCCGCCACCGACCCAGATCTGGGGCCGGACCGATTATTTCCCGATCCCCGGCCTGCACAACACGGCACTCCTGGCCGCCGGCATGAGTCCGGCCTACATCGCCATGGTGGGTGAAGGGAAGGACTCGGGGACCATCACCGACCCACTGATCACGGGCACGATCCGGATGGCGTCGATCACGGACGGGACGTCCAATACGCTGTACGTCTCGGAATGCGGATCCAAGCCGATCGGATACAACGGATTCCGGCAAATCTACCGGTCGGAGGTTGACGGCCTGCCTGTCGACGGTGTCATCGAGCCCGTGAGCTCGGGCGGCGGAGCCTGGGCCGACAACTTCACCTATTCGAGCCTGGCCGGTGCCCAGGGCCGTCAGAACGGCATTCGCGGTGGCACTTGCATGGTGAACTGCACGAGCAACAACGAGATCTACTCGTTCCATCCTGGCGGGTCCAACGCCCTGTTCGTGGACGGCTCCGTTCATTTCATCAAGGACGTCGCCTCGGTCCAGCTCGTCGCCGCCCTGGTCACCCGGGCCGGAGGAGAGATCATCAGCTCCGACCAGTATTGATGTGCCGGTTTATCCGTGCCGGCTCCGTCCGACCCCATGGATTGTCGATCGCCATGAATGCCACGATTCTCAAACCGATTCGAGTGGTCCTCATCCTGGCATTCGCGATCGGCTGTGATCGCGTCGAGCCCGGCCCGTTCGCGACCAGCGCGGGCCGGCCGCTCGACTCGATCGCAGCCTCTGGATACCTCGGCACGAAGGAATCCTCGGACATCGACGACTTGTCCCCGCGGCCGACCCCGGTGTATTCGACGGAGGTCGCACCGATCATCGAGCAGCATTGCCTGACCTGTCATGACGGGGCGACCGCCGAAGGCGGAGTCGTCCTGGATAAAGTTCCCGACCTGACACACACACCGATCCTGATGCGATTGGCAGACGCCCTGCGGTCAGAAAGTATGCCTCCGGAGGGAGAACCGCCTCTCGAGCCCGACGCTCGGGCCACTCTCGACGCCTGGCTCGACGCCGCGCTAGGGCCGGGCGAACAAGCCCACGGACGGGTCACGATCCGCCGCCTCAACCGCGCTGAGTACAACAACACGATCCGCGACCTCATCGGCGTCAACCTGCATCCGGCTGACGAATTCCCGGCTGATGATCTCGGCTATGGGTTCGACAATATCGGCGACGTCCTCGCAACGTCACCGATTCTCGTCGAGATGTATCTCACCTCCGCCGAGCTGGCGATCGGTGCTGCGTTCCGATCGCCTGAACTCCGGGCGCGGATCATGACGCCGCCCGCCAATACCGTTCCCCTGGCCTACCGGCGATACCAACCGCCGGTTCGAACGCCTCGCGAAACCAAGATCCTCCAGATTGCGAAACCCGAACCCGACCCAGACCTGATCCGACAGCAACGGATCTACGACATCCTGCGCGGTTTCGCCGACCGGGCATTCCGTCGACCCGCCACGCACGATGAGCTGATGCGCCTGCTGGGGATCGTACTCTCGGCCGAATCGGATGGCGAAAGCGAGGAATCGGCGATCCAGCGCGGTCTTCAAGCGGTGCTCGTGTCGCCCCATTTTCTCTTCCGCGTCGGCCTTGATCACGATGCAGACCCTTCAAGCCCGCCGCCTTCCGGATAATGATTTCGATCTCGCCTCGCGGCTCTCCTACTTCTTGTGGAGCAGCATGCCCGACGACGAACTGTTGCGGCTCGCGGCTCAGGGATCTCTCCGTCGCCGAGAAAACCTTCAGGCCCAGGTCGGGCGAATGCTTCGGGATCCTCGTTCGCACGCACTGGCCGAAAACTTTGGTGGTCAGTGGCTCCAGACTCGCCAGCTCAGGGAATTCGTGCCCGATCCGGTGCTCTTCCCCGACTTCGACGAATCCCTGAGGTCGGCTATGCTCGAGGAGACGCGACTCTTCTGCGTGTCGATCCAGGACGAGGACCGAAGCGTGCTCGATTTCCTCGACGCGGATTACACCTTCGTCAACGAACGCCTCGCCCGCCACTATGGACTCCCTGGAGTGCGGGGTGAAGGATTCCGTCGGGTGAGTTTCGCCGGCACACCGCGAGGCGGAATCCTGACCCAGGCTAGCATCCTGACCGCAACGTCCAACCCAACCCGAACATCACCGGTGAAGCGCGGGAAGTGGATCCTGGAGAACATCCTGGGCATACCGCTATCGCCACCACCGTCAGGTGTGGAGGCGCTCAAGGACGGCGCGGGCTTGGCGTCCTCGGGCACGCTCCGAGAGCGCATGGAGCGGCATCGAACCGACCCAGCCTGCGCCTCCTGTCACCGCCGCATGGACCCGCTCGGCTTCGGCCTCGAGAACTTCGACGCCACTGGCGGCTGGCGGACTCACGATGGAACGCAACCGATCGATTCGTCCGGTAAACTCCCCGGCGGGAGCGAGTTCCGAGGCCCGGTCGAGCTGCGGACCGCACTACGGTTGCGCCGGGATGCCTTCACTCGGTGTCTCGCCGAGAAGATGCTCACATACGCCCTGGGTCGTGGCCTCGACCGGTCCGACCGACGCGCCGTCAACCGGATCGTCGCGAGACTGGCCCGCAACGAGTACCGATACTCGGCCCTGGTGATGGCCATCGTCGAGAGCAAGCCATTCCTGTCCCCCCCATCCACGGGAGACCAACCATGAAGAGTCCTTCGAGGATCTCGCGGCGGACGGCCCTGAGGGGCCTGGGTGTGTCGTTGGCGTTGCCGCTTCTCGAAGCGATGGATGTCCGGCCCTTGCGAGCCGAACCGACTGGTCCGAAAAGCCCGCCCCTCCGATTGGCGTTTGTCTACGTCCCGAATGGCGTCCACATGGCGGACTGGACTCCTCGTTCCCTCGGCGTCAACTTCGCGCTTTCGCCGATCCTCGAACCACTGCGCAGCACTTCAGGATGAGATCCTCGTCCTGAGTGGGTTGACCCTGAATCCAGCCCGCGCGCTCGGCGACGGCGGCGGCGACCACGCCCGCGCGATGGCCAGCTTCTTGACCGGCCGACACCCGCGGAAAACGGATGGAAGTGAGCTGCGAGCCGGGATCTCAGTGGACCAGTTAGCCGCGCAGTCGATCGGGCGATCAACCCGTTTCCCTTCACTGGAGCTCGGCTGCGAAGGGGGCAAGAACGCCGGCGAGTGCGACCACGGCTATAGCTGTGCGTACCAGTCGAACCTCTCATGGCAGAGCGAGTCCACACCGGTCGCCAAGCAGATCCATCCCCGGCTCGTCTTCGACCGTCTCTTCGGTAGCCCAGATGGCGCCGACGCCGCGCAGGTCGACCGGCGCCGCAAGAGCATCCTCGACTTTGTCGCGGAGGACGCACGACAGCTCCATCAGGTGCTGGGCGGGCCCGATCGCCGCAAGCTGGACGAGTACCTCAACGGTGTGCGGGAGATCGAGCACCGGATCAGCCGCGCCCAGCCCGCGGTCGATCTGGGAGGGATGAACTATCCGCGACCACTCGGCATCCCGGCCGATTACGAGGAGCATCTCCGGCTGATGGCCGACCTGCTCGCGTTGGCGTTCCAGACCGATCTCACGCGAATCGCGACCTTCGTCTTCGCCAACGATGGAAGCAACCGCAGCTATCGGACCATCGGCGTCCCGGACGGTCACCACAACCTCTCGCACCACGGCGGCGATAGTGCCAAGCAGCAGCGAATCCGCACGATCAATCGATTCCACGTCGCACAGTTGGCCTATCTGCTGGATAAGCTGAGGTCGATCCCGGAAGGCTCCGGAACCCTCCTGGACCACTGCCTCATCGTCTATGGCAGCGGCATCAGTGACGGCAACGCTCACACCCACGACGACCTGCCGATCCTCCTGGCCGGCCGAGGCAATGGGACGATCAAGACTGGCCGGCACATCCGGTACCCCAAGGAGACGCCCTTGACCAATCTCTACGTGTCGATGCTTGACCGCATGGGGGTCAAAGTATCCCGCTTTGGCGACAGCACCGCCCGCCTCACAAAGCTGCAAGGATAAGCCTGGACGATCAGAGGCGGTCTGGAATCTCATGGTGTAGGGCACTGAAGAATCCCACGCGGAGGCGCGGAGGACACAGAGAGAGACGCAGACAGCCGAGAATCGGATTCGGATTGTTGAGGGACTTCTCCGCGTCCTCCGCGCCTCCGCGTGAGACTTGAGGGTATCTTCACGTGAAATCCGTCGCGGGGCGGCCACGGTTGTGGCTGCCCCGACTTAGTGTTTGGTGTTTTTCTGTCCCGGCGCGTAGCAAGCGATGTTGAACTAGGTGCGATCCTTGACCTCGGGAGATGTGACCTTCTCGACTAGCGCCTTCGGCCTCGTCGAGCTTCCCGATGGCCGCCAGTGCGACGGCGACGCTGGAAATTGCCTCCTGCTTCTCGGCCTCATCATGGATCGTGTCCACCGTTCGGAGCGCCGATACGAGGTCGCCCATCTCGGTTTGAATCTTCGCAGTCGTGATAGCTGGTTGTTGGGAACCCTGCAGCAGCGAGCTCGAGCGCATGGGTCCAGGACGCCATGGCGGCGGCTCGATCACCGGCCTTGGCTTGGCGGTGCGCCAGTTCGCGCAACTTGTAGATCGCGACGTCCTGATGCTTGATGCGATCAATCGTCCGTCGGGCACCCACGGAATCGTCACTCTGGACCTGCACGTCAGCCGCCCGTGCTATCGGAATGGTACGAAACGACTCATCTTTCGTCGCGTCGATCACTACCAAGGCTTTCCGCACGGTCGATCTCGCTCCGTCTCGATCCCCGACCCGGATCTGATGATCGGCGATATCGAGCAACGCCAGCGATTTCTGAAAGATTCCCCCGCCATGTGAGGGCTGGGCCGGGTAATCTTCGGGCACGATCGACGCCGCCGATGCGACGGCATCCGCAAACAACCCCAACCGCGCCTCTTCGACTGCGAGGTTTCGTAGTTGTCCAGTTCTAATCATGCGGTCGGTGTTGGCGCCGATCGATTTGCGAGCCTCGCTCAACAGTGGCCTGACCCGATCCCGCTCCTCAGGCCCGAAGCAAGCAACGGCCTTGAGGAGTCCGTCGATTCGCCGTCTCTCAGGATTGTTGCTGGACGATCCGAATTCCGGACTATTGATGACCTTGAGCACGGCATCCGTGCTTCCACTCTCGGCGGCGCGGAGAACCGCCAGGTCATCCCGATCGGAGTCCCCGAAGTATTCTCCGTTCTCGACGAACTGGCGATAAGCCGCGAAGGTATGAGCCATCCTGGCTCGCCCCTCAGTCGCAACTTGAATCGGAAGCAGATTGAACCAATCGTTGTAGTACGATCCCCGCTTCCCTGACGACATGATCTGAACCGCTCTCTGGAATGTCCAATGAGCGGCCTCGTGATCGCCGGCCTTGGCTTGGGCTTCGGCAATCCGGATGATGGGATGTGGGCTGATGTAACGGGAATCCTCGGGAATCTTCGCCGCGGCGCTTACGGCCTCATTCAGAATCGCTTTTGCCTCCGGCAGGCTCCCCTGCCGCGTTCGGGCGATCCCCAGACTCAGCAAGTGTTCAGCACGTTCGGCCGGATCTTCGATCGTGCGGACAAAACGCTCGGCTTGCTCGTATGCGATCCGAAGGATGTCGCGCCGGACCGGCTGCTCAGCCTTCTGCAACTCGATCGGCCGGTCGGCCGCCCTGGACCGGCCACCCTGCACGGGTGCCGGATCCTGTCCCTCCCGCTGATAGGCGAGGGCCGCTACCCCAGCCGTAGAAAGGGCGAGGATGGCACAGGCCGTGCCGACCAAAAGTTGCTTCCAGAGCATGGTTCTGAGGACTCCACGGGACAGTTCCAAAGCCCCTGCCGTTGCGGCGGTTCCTGGAGACGCGGCAGGATCCACGCACTCGATCGCGAGTTGGGTCAACCGCGACAACCGCCCGATCGTCGCCGCCGGCGCGAGTCGACAGGAAAGCGGGATCGCGGCGAGGAGTCCGTCCGGGGCATCGAGCCCGCGTCGCGAGAGCCGGCCGCGGAGCGTGTCCCGGGCTGTGGCCAGCCGGCTCTTGACGGTTCCCAGCGGCCATTCCAGGGCACGCGCGGCCTCTTCGTGGGTCCAACCCTGGACGAGACAGAGCACCGCAACCGCCTGCTGTTTCTCCGGCAGACGGCGGATCTCGTCATCGACGATGGCCAGCAGTTCGCGACCTGCGGCCTCCTCCTGCGCTGTCCGGCTCGTCGGAGCATCGCGCGAGGTCGAAATCAGACGTTCCCGGCGCCGAGCGGCCTGAGATCGAGCTCGTCGCGCCACGCGCTGAGAGACGCCGTAAAGCCAATGCGACAGAGTCTTCCTGTCCCGAAGGGAGCGGCCCTTCCGGAGGAGAATGAGAAACGTGGCCTGGAAGGCGTCGTTCACATCATTAGGGTCGGCGAGCCAGCGGCGGCAGACGCCCAGGACCATGGGACCATGCCGGGCGATCAACTCCTCGAAAGCCACTTCATCTCGTCGGGTGAGGAACCGATCCAGGAGCTGGCCTTCACTCAGGTCGGCCAGTCGGCCCTCGCCGAACAATGCCCGGAATTGGGAGTTCAGGTCTGCCGGCGGCCGTTTCTCCATACCGTACGCTCCGTTCGTACACGACTCTTTCCCTATACTGCACGAAGAGCCCCATTTGGATCGGCTTTTCCTGGAAAGGTGGTTCGCTCAGGTCACCCCCGGTTCTCCTTGTTCGCCTCCTGACCGGAACCCCAGGTGTGCGTGTGGATGCTTTCGGTCCACCGGGACTGGAACGTGATTCCTCCGTCGGAACCGCGCGTGAAGACCGAGACCAGAACGATCGCGCCCAGTGTCAGGAACCACGCCGTCCGCCACCAGGGCGGCCAGCCCAGAACGGCATGGTCCGGTGCGAGGATGATCGTCCATCGGCCCCAGAACCCGAGTAGCAGTCCCAGAACGATTCCGAATCCGGTCAGGCAAAGACCCGGCACGAAACCCGCAGGGCGATACGTGAAGACAATCCTGTGGCTTCCCTCGGGAAGATACACGGCGCGAAAGGCGAGATACGCGGGCCATATCGGTGTGGGACGACCGTTCGACGGTCGCGGACCATCCGGGGTCGAAAGTGTCCGCCAGGACGAGGTAAGCCGGCATTCTCGCATCCGTCTCGACCACGACTTTTTCCGGCAGATCCTCGACGATCCGGGCTGTGCCCGAGACGTTCGCGTCGGCCGGGAGGGAGCGTGAGGGGTCCTCGACAACGATCCGATTCCGCAACTGGGCCCCGAGTTGCATCATGGCATGACCTGCCTGTTCCTCGTTCGACGCATGATACGGGTGCCCCATCAGTCGCGCCCGGGGTAGCGCGCCCGGGTTTCGGCGGATGTACGCCGTACCGACTCGGTCCTTGGGCAGTTGGTTATAGGGGGCCGCGTAATCGTAGGGGTGGCCCGAGAGGATATGCGAATCGCTCTCGAGATCATGCCGCCACATGGTTTTCGCGGTAGCTCCCGCGTACCAAAGGAGACGACGAGAGATCATAGGCGTGTTCCCGATCGATGAGGACACCTGCCAGACCGGGGGGAGGCTCCAGGCGAGCGGGTCGCGGACCCCGCGGAAGCTGAGTTCTTCCGAGGCATAGCCCGGCTCACCCGAGTGCTTGCTGGCGACCCCGAAGATGCGGATCAGGTCGGGGTCGGCCTTCAACCTTCGAACCGTCTCGGGTGGTTGGGTCCAGTAGCTCGGCTCTTCCGTGGGAACGTCAACCCAGTGGGCGCCCAGAAGATCGATGATGACCAGGCCCGGCAGCAACGCCGCCCACCGCGCGCGGTGAGCCGGTCGGGTGGACCGCGCGGCCCTCCGCGCGACCCACCAGCCGAGCACGGCCAGGATGCCGGTTCTGACCGTCGCCATCACGAGCTCCCGACCCAGCCAGCGATACCGATCGAGATGATACGGCTCGGTCCACAACTTGGTGGGCGGGGTCCGGACCGGGTGATAGACCAGGAGGTCGAGCGGATACGGGAGAATCCAGCGCTTCGGCGCGGTCCAGACCGGGTGATAGACGAAGATCATGATGGGGATCGCGAGCAGGATGCAGCGCGCCGGCCAGGATCGACGCGCCGCGGAGCGAAACGGCGCCCGGACGTCCTAGTCGCTCGACTCCGACGGCTGCCAACGCGGCGACGCCCAGAGACACCCAGAGGCTGAACCGCACCGGCTCGCGCGAGCTGCCGAGCACCGGGATCAGATTGGCCCGATCGAACAGGAACGTGAACCGGCCGAGCATCAGGACGGCGCTCAGACCGATGAGCAACACCCAGAAACTCGTCCAGCGATCGCGCTTCGCTGCACCTCCGGCACCGACGACCGCCAGGGCCATCGCGATCAGGCCGAGATACGCATCCATCTCATGATAGGGATAGAAGCCGTCGAGCCAGTCCGTGTCGCGTGCACGGGTGCCATAGGCCTCGCGGACGACCAGGGTCGGGATCAACTCGGGGTGCCACGAAGCGAAGACCAGCTCCCCCCAGGACAAGCCCCCGGCGCGGGGCGAGCGATCGAGCAACTCCTTGGACGGGACCCACTGCACCGCGGAGATCAGCACGCCCTCGCCCACGAGCACCAGCGCCATGGTCAGGACGACCAATCGCGCCTTCAGGCCGCGCTCGGTCGCCGCCCGATAGAGGCCATAGAAGACAACCAGGACGACGGTGAATAAGGCGTCCTGGAGGTGGCCGGCGAAGACCTGACAGGCCAGGGCCAGGCCCCCGAGCACCGCTCCACGCAACCGCCTCGCCTCCCACGACCATTCCAGCCCCCAGATGACGAACGGAAGGCTCGCCAAAGCGTTGATCATGCTGGTGTGGATCAGGTGGGCCCAGGTGAACCCGCCAAGGCCCAGGACCGCGGCGCCAGTCAAGGCTCCCGCGGGCCCCGCATGCCGGCGCAGCCAGCCATACGCCCCGACGCCGGTCAGCCAGATCGACAGCACCGTATCGAGGTTGAGGGCCTGCCACGTCTCCAGCCACGGATAGAGCAAATACTTGAACGGGTGCAAGTATCCGGCCTGACTCTCGCTGTAGAGTGGTAATCCACAGTAGAGGCCCGGGCACCATCGCGAGAACCGGCCGGCCCGAAGCTCCTCGGCGAAGAAGGCCCGGTAGGGATAATTGATCTCGGTGATGTCGAAGTAGAACAGCGCACCCCGCAGGGTGACGACGGGCCAGAAGAATGCCACGATCGCCACGGTCCAGACCAGAAGAGCCCACACGTCGCCCCGGCCCCAGGGACGCCGTGAGAACAGCATATTTGGCTGCTCGCTCGATCGGGATTCGGATTCCCCTCTGGACACGATGCGCGCCTCGCTGGGATGAGGTTACGGTACGACAACCTGAAGCTGCTTGACCTCTGCCGGATCGCGACCGTCCGCCCTCCAGACTGTCGTGAAGGCCGGATGCCAGTCGATTCGCTTTGCCGACCGCACGATCGGGCTTCGAACGCCCGGCGTCTCGGCGGCTGAACGCGTCCCGGAATTCGAATCGTCATTCGGCCGAAGGATCAACAGTTTACCACGACCCGGGCCGAGTCCCTCGGACCAACCCGGGAAACGGTTGGGATACATGGGAAACGGGATGCCCACGAGCCGTTTTCCAGACAGAAAAGCCATCCGGTACACCTCCCAGTACCCGCCGAAGACATGAGTGATGTCGGAGGGGACCTCGAACCGAATCGTGCGGTCAAACGGTGGCATCAGGGTGCCCAATGGCCTTCCCTCTGCTACGGGCGTCCGGAGACTCAAGTCCGACCAGGGCGACGGTCGTGTGCGGACGAGGATCCCGTTTTCGCCCAGATAATGCCGCGTGTCGCGGTACCAGCAGAATGTCCGCTCGGTCATGATCACGGCCAGCAGCCCGACGATCATGTAAGCGGCGACGCGGCCGGATATCCCACGCTGAGACAGGCGTTGAATCGACAGCCCGAAACCCAGCGCCCAGGGGATCAAGAGAAAGATCAAGTAACGATAATTATCGGAATTGAAGATATTCCGGTTGACCAGAAATGCCGACACGATCAAGAGTGCCGACACGATTGTCCCGCAGCCGATCGCCTGCTGGGCCGGACTGCCGGTTCTGGCGGACTCGATCAAAAGCCGGACGACGGCGACTCCAAAGCCGGCGAGGATCAGGACGGAGACCCATTCGCTCGCGCGAGGCAACCTCCAACCCGTTTTCGACCCCGAGAGGAATACGAGGAACTCTCCGGCCCGCGAGTCGGGTTCGAAGAAGCTCCGCTGAAAGTCGCTCAGCTCCGGACCGGCGATGAGTCGCGGGAGACAGTTGATGAGAAGCAACCGGGCGTGTCCCAGCAGTGCCGGTGGTTCGAAGGTCGTCGCGAACTGGGACGGATAGGCGTCGTAAGGGTCAACCCACCGGCCGATCTCGCGAGGCACCAGTCCGGCCATCAGCCCAACGAGGAACACCGCGGCACACGCGATTCCCGCTCTCGGTCTTCCAGATCGAAGCCAGCCGAACACGGCCGCGGGTACAAGTCCGGCGAGCGTGAACAGGAACATGGCGTCGAGGTAGACCCCTAAGCCACACCAGACCCCCAGGGCCGCGGAGCGCTTCCAGCCTCCGCGGGTCAGGCACTCATACAGGCCTGCGAACGCCACGGTGTGCCACACGAGCGCCAGCAGATGTCCGCCGGTGATCCGGCCCGAAAGCCAGATCGTCCCCACCGACGAGAAGACCAATGGCACGATCGACCAGCCCGCGACTTCCGGCCCGAACGTCTTCCACGCCAGCCAGAACGTCGAAGCGATGACCAAGATCCAGATCACCGTCCCGCCGCTGACCAGCGTGATCGGATTGGCCGCCCAGACCAGAGCCTGGAGATACGAGGACAGCATGGGCAGAATACCCATGTAGGGCGTCCCGGGATAATGCCAGCGCCACTGACCGTGCACGGCGTCCAGGAGCGTCAGGCCATCGACGGCCAGGTCACTGTCGAGGTGATCCTCGGCGTTCACGATCAGCGGGATTCGGATCAGAATGGTCCAGACCAGGCCCAGGCCCAGCATCACCAAGGGCCACCAGGGACGTCGATCAGTCTCGGTCGAGGAGGAAGCGGAAGTGCTCATGGAACGCGGATCAGGTCCTCTACCCCGCCTCAGACGAAGAAATCCGAAACGGGACAACGGAAGCCAGGTAGCTCGGGGAAGTTCTCCATGACATCATCCTCCTTAAGAACGATTGGCTCTTCCCCGCCCGGCCGATACACCGCGACACGGCGCCGAGTCGGATAAACCACCCAAACCAGCGGAACACCGGCGTCCAGATACTCGCCAATCTTCCGGTGGATCTCCCCCGGGCGGTCCCTGGGCGAGACAACTTCGACGGCCAAATCTGGTGGCACGGGGGGCAGGCCGTCGCCAATCTCGGATTCGGGCCAACGCGCCTGGCTGAAGAAGCAGACATCCGGAGCGCGAACGGTATCAGGCCCACGCTCCGTCGCCACGGCTGAACCCAACAGGCTGTAACCATACCGGGTTTGCCGGCCGAACGACTCCAGGACGAACCCGATCTTGCTGCAAACACGTCCATGTTTCGGCATCGTCGGCGGCAAGAGAACAACCTCCCCTCGAACCAGCTCGAATGTCCCCTCTCCGAGATCGGCCGCCATGAACTCCTCGGCGGTTATCAGCTTGGGCGAGGCCACGGTCGCCATCAATCACCTCGTGAACGTTTACCTTGATCTGGAATCTGGTATAAGGCGTCTGAAATCTGGAATCCGCTGCGTCACACCGCCGAAGCCATGGTCTCGAGCTGCACGAGCGAGCGGTTCTGCTCCTTGGCCAGGTAGTCGCGGCCATACTTGATCCGGATATGGTCCCAGGGTAGGACTTCCTCGATGGGCCGCTCGCGGTGGCTGTAGAAGGGGACGTCGATGCCCAGCTCGGCGAAAGTGTCCCACCAGAGCCGGGGGTTGAAGTGTTCGGACCAGGCGTCGAGCCGGGCCCCGCGGCGCCAGGCGGCTTCCAGCACCGGCGCCACGCGGCGGTCGCCGCGGGTCAAGATGCCTTCCAGCATGCTCCGCTCGATGTCGTGGCACTTGACCGTTACCGAGCGCAGCTTGACCTTCGACCGCAGGTACTTGTGCGCCCAGTGCAGATACTCGCGCGACTTGATCCCGTTCCACTGGTAGGGCGTGTGCGGCTTGGGGATGAAGTTCGACACGCTGGCGGTGACCTCGGCATAGCGGCCCGTGACGTCCTTGCCGATCCGAGCGATGGTCTCGGCCATCGCGACGATGCCGTCGAGATCGGCGGTACGCTCGCCCGGCAAGCCGCACATGAAATACAGCTTGACCTTGCGCCAGCCGCGGCGGAACGCCTCGGCACAGCCGTCGTAAAGGTCCTGGTTGTCGATCGGCTTACGGATCTGTTCGCGCATGTCGTCGCGTGCGACTTCAGGGGCGAGCGTCAAGCCGCTGCGGCGACCTTCGGCCAGGAGCGCGGGGATCTTCTTCAAGGTCTCGGTAATTCGAAGGCTGGGAAGCGAGATCTTGACTCCCAGCGGCGTGAAGACCTCGCTCATGCGCGTGACCAGCTCCTCGAATTCCGGATAATCGCTGGTGGACAGCGAGAGGAGGCTGATCTCGTCGTAGCCCGTGTTGTTGTAACTCTCGATCGCGGCCTGAACGATCGTCTCGACCGTGCGGTACCGCAAGGGCCGTTTGATCACTGTGCTCTGACAGAACCGGCACTGCCAGGGGCAGCCGCGCATGATCTCGATGGCGATCCGGTCGTGGGTCGTCTCGACGAACGGGACGACCGGCCGGGTTGGCAGTGGGATCGCGTCCAGGTCGCGGATCACACAAGGCTTGATCTCCTCGGGCACATCGTCGCGAGTGGGTCGGATCTCGAGGATCGTCCCGTCCTCACGATAGATCGGCTGGTAGAACCGCGGGACGTACGCCCATTCGACCTGTCCAGCGATCCGGGCCAGCTTCTCGGCTCGCGACAACTCCGACCCCTGCATGCCCTTCCACAACTCGCAGACGACCGGTAGGCTCGGCTCGCCGTCGCCGATGACGAACAGATCGATGTAGGGCGCGAGCAGCTCGGGGTTCTGCGCGCCCGGGCCGCCGGCAATGACCAGCGTGTCGTCGGGGCTGCGGTCCTCGGCATGGAGCGGGATTCCGCCCAGGTCGAGCATCGTCAAGACGTTCGTGTAGCAAATTTCATACTGGAGCGAGAAGCCCACGACGTCGAACCGGTTCAACGGCGTGAACGTCTCCAGGCTGTAAAGCGGCAGACCGTGACGCCGGAGCGCGTCCTCGAAATCCGTCAAGGGTGTGAACGCCCGCTCACAGGCCCAGCCTTGATCGTTCATCAGGCTATAGAGCACCTGGAGCCCGTGGTGGCTCATCCCCAGGGCGTACGTGTCGGGGAAAGCCAGACAGAGGGCCCCGCGCGTGGTCCGATGGTCCTTGACCACGCTATTCAGCTCGCCTCCGACGTACTGCCCGGGGGTCCGAACGCCGGGCAAGATCCGCGAAACGACGTGGTTCTTCAGTTCCTGGTTCAACATGGCGATCCGACTTCCAAGGCAATAAGCAACCCGCCCGATTCCGTCGCGGGTTGCGCCAAACGATTCGCGATGCGATTTCGTAGATCGGGCATCTGGAGGGGTCGAAGCGACCTAGAATACCCCTACATCTTAACCGGAGGCCCGGATTCTGAATAGTTGGCTCGAGGGTGAAGCAGTCCGAGATGTTTCGGCCAGTTGATGTTTCGAGGGCTCCGGTATTCCTTGGCTTCGCTCTCTCTTTGGAGCTGAGCGAGAGCTCGCGCATGAGGGATCGGGACCGGAAAAAATGGCGACGGTTGTTAACGAAGGGCATCCTGGGACATTTCGCCACGAGATCGGATGCCTCCCACCGCGTTGACCCAGGCAGTCCCGCCGCTCTCATCCCGAGGTGCCGCCAGGGTGGTCGAGTTTCCCCCCGAGGGTCTTCAGGTCGCCTTCGACGAGCTTGCCTTCGGGGTCGATCAACAGGAGGTTGGAGACGCCGCTGCCTTCGAGACCGAACCGCTCGTAAGTCTGAAACGTGTTGTCCAGCAGGACGGGGAACGGCAAGTCCTTGCCACCCCAGACGGCTTTCCTGACCGCCTCCAGGTGCTTCTCGAGCTCTGGGATGCTCTTGAGCCTCTCGCTGAAGTCACAGCAGAACGCCAGGATCTCGAACCGGTCTCGCTGTGCTTTGTGGGCTTCGTAGAACGCCATCAGTTCCGGCAGTTGCTTTCCCAGGCACGGGGCACAGTTGGGCCCCCAGAAATAGAGAGCGATCCACTTGCCTTTGAAGTCGGAAAGTTTGGCGTTCTTCGCAACCCCCTTGGCGTCGGTGAGATGCCAGGCAGGAGGCTGCTTGCCGAAGTTCTCCTTGTAGTTGGCCCAGGTCCCGCGCGCCTTGGAACGTTCGATGAGATCGGACACGCCGAGGCGCGGACGTAGCACCAATCCTCCCAGGTCGACCTCCTTCTGGTCAACGGTAACAGTGACTGTCCGATCCTCGAGAGTCGCGGCCGGCGGCTCGGCGCTGGATGCGTTGATTTCCCAGCGACCTGGCGGGACGAGGAACGCGAACCGGTTCTGGTAACTGCCGCAGATCGCCATGCGCTGGAAGAGCATCGGGGCGTTGGGGTCGTACGGTGTCTTCAGATACACGGCGGACCACTTCAAGGGTCCTTCCGCACCCGAGAGCCGCGTTGTGCCAAAGACCCGGACCAACGGCCGCAACCGAACCTCGACCGGCACCTCCGAGTGCTTGGGGTCGAATACGATCAGGGCGCCATGGCGGCGCTCGCGGTCATAAACCAGCAGCGAGTTCTTGCGATCCGGCGCCGGGATTGAGAACCGGCCGTCGGCGTCGGTCACCACGCGGGTCCCGCCCCAGGGCTCCATCTTCCCCTCGTTCTGCCAGAGCTTCTCCGGCTGAGCTCCCTGGAGGGCAACGACCTGATCCTTATCCAGCCCATTGGCCCCCCAGAGCGCGGAGACGCTTGCTCCAGCCACCGGGCGACCCGCTTCGTCCACCACGCGCCCGCGGACTCGCTTCGCCTCTTCCTGGGCGACGAGACTCGAGGAGGCGAACAAGACGAGAACCAGGATTGCTCCGTTTCGAAAAGTCATCGTCCTGCTCCTCCGAGGTATGACACGTCTGACAGACCTTCATCTTACATGACCTGCGGGACGTCCTGATCCGGCCTGGGTTCTGGGCTGGGCCGGCTCTGAGGCAGGGCCGGACTTGCCGAGAATCGTGGCACGATTTGGCACTCGTTGTCACCTTTTGGCCGCGGCGCCCTCTCCGATCCCCATGGCCCCCAGCGAGTTCGGGCCGAGTCCCGAAATCGCGGGGACGGGCCTGGCCGCACGCGGCACAGCCCCGTTGCTCGCTGCCTGGGTTTCCGGTCGGTGACGGTTACACATGGTCTCTCTATATATAGGATACCGCAGGTTTTAGAATTCGTTAATGCACTTATCGCGGATTTCGGGGCGATTGGCTCCGGAACTCTCGACCACAGAGGGAGATGAGAAAATCCAAAAATTCTGAACACTGGGCTACTCGAATGACCAAATTGACCCGAATTGAGGGGGAAGCCGCGCGGGTCGGATCGTCGCCCTCCCCAGGTTTCCCGCACCCGCCGCGCTGAGATCGGTGGTGTTCGACGAGGACTCTCCATTCATCGATATTCGTTATGTCCGCTTTTCGGTCGTCAGGTCGAGACCATCGAATGGTGGCTGTACGAGACCGTGGTTACGATTCTTGGGGCACCTCCTTATCGTTCGTAGATGGGAAGGAAGCGATAGTTCAGCGCCAGCGAGAGCAGCGAAAGCGACGTGGAGATCGCCGGGTTGAACCGGCCTCGGATGCTGCCGTCGGGCTGCTGCGCCGCCTTGAGCTGACGGACGAGGTTCTTGTTCCACTTCTCCCAGGAGTCGAAGTGCCCCTGGAAGAGGGCCTGCGCCTCGTAGTAGAGGGTGTATTCGCCGAAAGGGCCCGCGGGTTCTCCGATCCTCTGCTTGAGGTAGCCGAGAGTCGCCTTGTATTCTACGAGATCCTTGCGACGGGCCACGGCGAAGGCGAGCGTGGCGATCGAGACCCGGGCCGTCGAGGTGGACAGTCGATTGCCCAGGTTCTGGTAGAAGACGTCGCCGGACCTGTCCGTCATCGAGCGGAAATAGGCGATCGCCTTGTCGATCGACTCGTCGGGCACCTCGATCCCGGCGTTGCGGGCCGCGAGCAGGCCGATGATCACCGCCCCGGCGACCGAGGCGTCGGCGTCCCGGGCGTCGGGAGAGTACCGCCAGGCGTTGGTCGGGTTCGACTTCTGCGAGGTGATTGCGGCTCGGACCGCCAGCTCGAGCGCCTGGCCGATCGACCGCGGAGCCTTCTCATCGGGCCAGAGGGTGCGGTCGTCCACGGCGCCATAGGCCTCGGCGAGTGCCAGCATGGCGAAGCCGTGATGATACATGCTCGGCCCGATGTATCCGGTGTTCGCGTCCTGGGTGCCGATCAGGCTCCTGAGGGCCTTGCGGATGTGGCCGCTGTAGACCCCGAAGTTGGCGTCCTCGCCCGAGGCCAGGAAGGCGAGCAGGGCCAGGGCGGTCACGCCAGCTCCTTGCTTGCCCCCGGAGGCCCAGGATCCGTCGGCTCGCGCGGCGTTCTCGAGCCCCTGCCTCATGGCCGGCCCCGGCTCGCCGCCGTCCCAGGTCCCGTCCGGGGATTGCGAGGCGGCGAGGAATTGCAGGCCCCGGTCGTAGATCTGGCGGACGTCGCGCGGGACGACCTCGCCGAGTTGGATCGCCGGCGGCTGGGCGACGGCCGACCCGAGCGGGCCGGTGGCGAGAGTCGCCAGGGTGAGACCGATCGCGGCGATTGAGGGGCCGGAGTTGCTCACGGATCGCCTCCCTCCGGTTCAGACGCCCAGGTGGGCCGGTGAAGAACTCGATGATGGTCATCAAGTCTATCCCAGGCTGGCTCGGCGACAGAAGTGTCAGTTTCGAGTCGACTTCGAGCTGCTCACCTCGGCCCAGGGCATCGGGTCGGTCACCCTGGGAAGGTTTGGACATTCGGTGTCCTTCCGGCAGGCGGGCAAAAGGTGATCCGCCGGTGTCGGGCTGAGAGTTTGGACAGCGAACGCTGAAGGGATCTCGGTGGCGCCCGGCAATGGCCGGGCGTGGGCGGGGAGCCGTGGTTTTTCCCGGCGGTTGGTAACCGGCCACCCGGCCAAGGGGGGCGTGAGTCTCAACGGATGCTGTCGGCGAATTCCGCACCGTTCCCCAACCCGGACGGAGGCCCCATGACACGCGGACTTCTCGCACATCACCGGGCCTTCTCCTCGTTCAACCAGATCTCGCCCTCCATGCGCAGGAATCGGAGGTCATAGACGTCGAGTAGAGTGCCTCGAGCGCTCTTGAGTCGCCCTTCGGCGATCGCCTCCGCCCCCTTCAGGTTGTCGATGTATTTCTCCAACGCCGCAACGATCTCGGCCTTCCCAACTCCCGTCTTGCGAAGCGTTTCCAGCCTACGGCGTTCCCACAGCGAGACAGAAGAGTGGGTGAAAGTGGTCGTCCCAGCGCGGGGAAAGCGGTACTCCTGATGCACGCTTTCCAAGGCTTTGTCAATCAAGGCGAGCTGCTCTCTGGCAAGGGCCCGGTTGGCCGCCATCTCCGGCGCGGCGGCACCGCCCGCGCCGGCTGTCGGGGGAGGAGCGGTCTTGGCCTGTTCCCGCGCTCCCTCGGGCGCGGGCTGTTGGCGTTCCTGGACGGCGACCCCGACGGTCGCGAGGATGAGGGTCGCTGCGACGGCGACCAGCGGTTTCAGCCTTGCAAGCCACATCATCTGGATCACTCCTTGGGCAAGAACGGTGACCGCCACCGGCACAGCGCCGGCCGCGGGAGAACTCGTCACGAACCGAGCCGAATGCGTGAGGAGTGCTGCGGGCATCGCGGCCGAAGCGTCGCGAGCGATCTCGGCCCAGAGCGCCGCGGCGGCCGGAGCGAGCCCGCGCCGCACCAGGCGGTCGCGCAGCCGCTGCCGCCCGCGGGACAGGCGGCTCTCGACCGTCCCGACCGGGCAGCCAAGCCGGCGCGCCGCCTCCTCGTGAGGCAGACCCTCCAGGTCGCAAAGGACGACCGCTGCGCGGTGACGCTCGGGGAGGCGGCCGATCTCTTCATCCAGGATCGCAAGCCGCTCGGCACGGCCCGGATCAGGGGCCGGGCCGGCCACCGCCTCGACCCCGCCGGTCTCACGCGCCCTCCGCCGCAGGGAGGTGGCCCGCGCCCGTGCGGCGACGCGGCGGCTGACGCCGTGGAGCCACGGCCCCAGCGAGTCGTCGACCCGGACCGCCGACGCCCTGCGCACCAGCACCAGGAACGTCGCCTGAAACGCGTCGGCCGCGGCGTCTCGGTCAGGCAGCAGCCGGCGACAAACGCCCCAGACCATCGGCCCGTGCCGCTTGACAAGGATGGTGAACGCATCCTCCGCCGAGGGGTCGTTCCGGTTCGCGAACCGGTCGAGCAGTTGCCGGTCGGTCAGCCCGCCGAGCATCCCGTCGCTGAACAGCGTCCCGATGTCACGGAGCACGCCCGAAGGATCTCGCCCGCTCATGAGCCTGTCCCCCTCTACCGGCCTACCAACGTCAATCTGCACCGACCCGGGAGATCCTTCCAACAGTCTTCCAGAAAAAAGCGAAAAACTCCTCGCTCATTTCCACCGCAGGATCGCCACGGTCCGCTTCGGCCAGTTCGACCAGGACATCCGCCATTCTTGCTTTTGTTCGCCGGCTCAGGGCCTGGCGCGGCGCGAACGCGGGTACAGGTTGCTTCCCAGCGGCGGCGGCCCGATGATCCGCACCAGCACGCCTGGTGTCTTTCGTAGACGGTCCCCTGGCCGCAGGGGGAATCAAAGGGTTCAGGGGCCGATTCTGCGTTTTGGCGCTGACCCTTTTCGTCCCTCCCGCTCTCGCCCGATGGCATGCCGCCCAGCGACTGAGGTGGGTCCGGTTCGTGACGGTGGATATGCTGGACGGGGAGGGACGGAAGCAGTTGTGATCCGCAAGACGCCTCTCAAGGCCCGGCGCATCGGTCAACTTGGCCGAAACGGCGCCGTGAAATCGTCATCCTGAATGGAGCAGAACAAGCGGGGATGCGCTTTGTACTTCGCCCAGAGTACGCCGACCTCATTCTCGTTCATCAAGAAACATCGACCCAGGTACATGCCGTCCTTCTGATAGGTCGAGTACTTGACATAGTAGCAGTCCGGCCGCTGTGCCAACTCGCGAAGGACGTCGGCCAATAGCGACTGGTCCGTGGCGACGAAGCATAGCTTCTTCTGGCAGCCACCCTTCCGCTTATACCATGGTTTCTTCTGGTAACATGCCGGTCCCGCGATCTCCATGAAGTACCTGTTTGCACTCAGGCTGAAGTCCGGATTCATTGGGCGACCCCACTGAGTTATCGTTGATCAGGGTCTTGATTATCCTTGGGGAGCGGGGCCGCTTGCAAGCTGATTGGTTTGGCGATCGGGCGGCGCCGTCGGCGCTTCCAGGGCCGCGCTTCGTTCCGGTCGCCAGGCAGCCAAATCCTTCCAGCGGCTATCGTGACTCCCTATCCCCGGCCAACGGCGGAATGCGAGCGGCAAAAGGGCAGATAAAATCGTGTGTCCAGTCATACCCACCAGGGAAGAGCGACGCCTGTCGGTTTCGGTCAGGATCGGAACCACTTTTTCGGTCCAGTGGGAGCCCCCTGAGCGGTTGCGGCGCGATCCGTTTGATCGCCACCCTCAGCGGTGGCCGGAGTTCGAGCCGGCCTGCACCGCTGGTCGGCCCCGGGTCCGCGGGGCGAGTGTGAGGCGAACGGCTGTCCAGGCCGAGCGAGATGTCCCTTCGAGCATCCAGGGGATGTCACGACCGAGCCGCTGGCACAGCTCGACGGCGGCCTCGAAGAGCCCCGGCCGGTCGCCGCGGCGTACAGGTCCAGGTGATTCCCGGAGGAGCCGCATTTGAAACATCTGTAGATATGCAATCGTAGATTTGCGGAGAAGCTGCGTTCCGATGGTGACGTAGAATGATGGACTCGGCGAGGGCCGCGCACCTGATCTCCGGAAGTCTCGCGTGGGACGAAGCCGACCAGGCCGAAGACTTCACCCATGGTGACCTTGGCCCGGACTTCAGCGAAGCGAATGCCTGGCATGGCGGCGGATCTCGGGATCGGCCACGCTAGGGTCAATGGATGCGGCCGCTACTCCGATACCTCTTTTCGTTGTGCAGGCCGGGTCAGGTGCAGTGCCTGCTTCGGCCCTTCCGTGCGGATCCTGCGGTTCGCCATCGAATCAGCGAATGTTCAGCCGATCGACTGGGACCTTGAGATAGTAAGTGAACGCGCCGAGCAGGTCGCCCTCCTTGGCGTTCGCGTGACAGTGGAGACAATCCGCCTTCGCGCGGATCGCGCCGAACATCCGCGTCGGTGCTTCTCGGGTCCACACCAGTTCCTCGCCGCGGCGCACGGCGTCGAGGCCGAGGCGCTCGAACTCGTCGAGCGGCCGGCGTTTCGCGTGCCGGGCCAGCGGCGGCGTCGCCATCTCGTCGAGCACGTACGCCGAAGGCTCGTCATCGGTCAGCAGGCTGACCAGTTCGACACGGTCAATGTCCCGCGATGCGACCTCAACGCCGCGATCATTCTTGAACCAAAACATACGCATGTACCCGAAACCTGATTGGTTCTCGAAGAAGTAGACAGTGCGGCGGTGGACATCGTACGGTCCGATCATCCAGTTGGTGTGTTTCGGGGCGCGTTCGATGGAACGGCAGTAGGTCGGCGGCATCGGCTCGGCGGGTTTGGGCAGCGACGTGCCGCCCTCCCATCCCTTCAACACTCCCTTGTAGTTCAGGCCGTTCTCCCGCTTTGGATCGCCGGCGGGCCGTATTGCTCGCCGGCTCCGCTCCGCTTTGCGAACGTCGTCGAGCGTCGTTGGCGGAGCCCATGTGCATTCACGGTTCCGGCTCCGCTCCGCTTTGCGAACGTCGTCCAGCGGCTCCGCGGGCACCGTCGACTCCTGGGACGAACCGGCGAACTGCGTCAGCTCCTGAGACGGATCGATTCGAGCGATCGGTCGATAATTCCGATCGACGGAAAAAATGGTGCCAACCCCGCAAGCAGCCACGACTGCCGGGATCACGAGGTGCCAAAGTTTGGACATGTGAGCAGCCTCCCGTGCGAACGCGGGTCGAACGCCTGGCGAACGCGGTCTAAGCTCGTGGGCCGAATCGATGGCATCCCAGAGACGGTCCCGGTTCAGTCTATAGAGATGTGACCAGCATGAACCCGTCCTTGATCGTATAGGTCAGGCTGAGCGATTTCAACAGCCGAACCAGCGCCGACCTCAACGGCTCCCCCTTCGCGGTAAACGAGACCGGCGTCGCGAGTGTCTTCTCGGCCTCCTCGAGGCCCATGGGGTCCACATAGATCGGGATGCCGCGATCGTTCGGGCCCCTGCGAGTCGCGGATGTGATAGAGCTTGAACACATCTTCCAATGATGTCTTTTCGAACCTCAGGTCGATCTTGTCTTCGAGCCGGTCCAGGATGAGCTTCGTTGCCGGGTCGGGCTCGGGGAGACGTTCGCCATCTGATTCGCGAATGTTCAGCCGATCGACTGGGACCTTGAGATAGTACGTGAACGCGCCGAGCAGGTCGCCCTCCTTGGCGTTCGCGTGACAGTGTAGACAAGCCGCCTTCGCCCAGATCGCGCCGAACATCCGCGTCGGCGCCTCCCGGGTCCACACCAGTTCCTCGCCGCGGCGCACGGCGTCGAGGCCGAGGCGCTCGAACTCATCGAGCGGCCGGCGTTTCGCTTGCCGGGCGAGCGACGGCGTCGCCATCTCGTCGAGCACATACACCGAAGGCTCGTCATCGGTCAGCAGGCTGACCAGTTCGACACGGTCGATGTCCCGCGATGCGACCTCAACGCCGCGATCATTCGTGAACCAAGACATGCGCGTGAACCCGAAACCTGATTGGTTCTCGAATAAGTGGACAGTGCGGCCGTGGACACCGTACGGTCTGGCCGTCCCGTTGGTGTGTTTCGGGGCGCAGTTCGATGGAACGGCAGTAGGTCGGCGGCATCGGCTCGGCGGGTTTGGGCAGCGACGTGCCGCCTTTCCGTCCCTTGAACACTTTCTCGTACAAGGCAGGGATCGCCAGCGTCTCATCCGGCGGCATCGTGCCGCCTTTCCGTCCCTTCAACACTCTCTCGTATTTCCGGCCGTCCCCCCGCTTTGGATCGCCGGCGGGCCGTACTGCTCGCCGGCTCAGCTCCGCTTTGCGAACACCGTCGAGCGGCTCCGCGGGCACCGTCGACTCCTGGGAGCGAACCGGCGAACTTCGTCAGCTCCTGACGCGGGTCGATTCGCGCGATCGGTCGATAATTCCGATCGGCGGAAACAATGGTGCCAATCCCGCAAGCAATCACGACGGCCAGCATCACGAAACGCCGAAGTTTGGCCATGTGAGCAGCCTCCCGTACGAACGCGGGTCGGACGCCTGGCGAACGCGGTTTAAGTGATCTCGCCTACCCTTGACATGCAAACCGATTGTATCCCCACGAGACTGACACCGCCAGGTGGCGCGGCCACCTGGCTGCATCCACGACAAAAATCAATGACCGCACGCAAGCCCGCATTCTTGCTTTCAGGCCGTCGAGCTACGGTTCACCCAATCGTCAGATGGTCGGTCTCGGGACCCGATCGGAGGTCATCGTGGCTCGACGGGCGATGCCTCAAGTCCGGGGGCGCGAACAGAAGAAGAGGAACCCGTAACAGGGCCGCACGGCCTCACAGGGCGGGAAGCAACAAGTGTACGAAACAAAAAATATTGCGATTTTTTTATAAAGAAGTGTACCGGACTCAGACCGGCTTCGGGAGGTCCCCGTGTTGCCGGCCGGCAACCGATCAACCTTCCCTTGTGTGTTGCCCGCGGGCAACTCGTCTTCAGCCTCGATCTGCCGACGGAGCCACAGGAGGGCCCTCAGCCGACGGTGGTTATGAAGGGTCCGAATCTGCCTCTCGTCAAGCGAGTTCCCGAGAAAAAGCCGATTTTGCCCAGAGGGGGACCCACTTCGCCGGAACCCAGTTGTTTCGGCGTGGTACCCACTTCGCCGAATCAGTAGTACCCTCCGAGACCGTTACTGACAGACGCCGCCAGCCCGAATAAGGCCAAGGAGATAAGTACCTCCGTGAGGAGCAACGAGTTAAGCTTCATGGCCGAAGGGTGATCGACATTGGGATCATTCTGGATACCAATTAGAGAAGACAGCGGAAGAACGCGGCGAGACAGCGATTAACGGATAGAAAATCGGGTAATCAAGATGAAGACCGGAAACATGAAACACTGGGAATGCGGCGGTCTCGCGGAGGTTTTGCCCGGCCCTCTAATCAAGGTAGCTCCAGCTCCGTGTCTCGAAGTTGTAGATTTTCCGCAAGTGCGGCGGAACAACCTGCCAATAGAGCTTGGGCGTTCCAAAGCTGGAATAAGTGAAGCAGCAACTCGGACCCAGGCAATACCTCGCGACCGGGACGGAATTCATATATTGCGGCACGAGTTCATCAAGGTTCTTGGGGAACCTGCCGTTGGCGGCATGATACTGCTCACAGGCCGCCACGACTCGCTGAGCGTTCGCCTCGGCGACCCCGAGTTGAACGGCGTTGTTGGCGCTAACAAGCCCCAACGTCCAGACGGGAATTCCGATCCTTACCAGAGCGAGACCCCAACCGGGGCGTTCGATCGCGTTCTTCAGGAGACTGACAAGAAACCAAATCGGACAGACGAGCGATGACATGAGGTACGATCCGGTCAACGCCCCGTCCCAGGCCAACAGGACGGCTGCGGCGACGACGCTCCGTTTCATGCCACGAAAGAACCCCCTCACGCCAGCCACGTGCACAACCGTCTCCTTCCGCATCCGCTCAGTCCAGTGGCGCGAATTGTCTTCCGACTGTCGCAATCCAGGCGTTTCACCGAGCTTTACGTCAACACCGAGGGGTTTTGTCAGGAACTCTGCGTGATTTCTGGGGAGATGCGGTCCTACTGAATATCAGCACACATGGTTGATGCGACGCATTTTCGCAGTGATTTACTATCATGGATAACGTGTAGGGTGTTCTGGCACAGCCAATCAAGTGCGACCCGGATGATCGAGATTTTGGGTCAATCCAGCTTCACAGACGGGCAGGCGACCTGAAACGCGTCGATGTCCTCGAAATTCAGCTTGCACTCCTTAACATCTAGCCAGTTCAGCTTGGGGAGGGCTTTCAAGTGGGATAGGCCCGGACCCGATATGGGAACGCCGACGAGCGAAAGCGATTGGAGGTTCGTCGCGCCTTTGAGAGCGCCGAGGCCCTCGTCTGTGACCGCGCTGCCATCGAGGTAGAGAACGGCCAGTGCGGGAAGTGACTTGAGCCGGCCAAGGCCAGGCCCGCGTACCTGGGTGCCGTACAGGTACAAGCCACCCAGATTGGGGAGGTCATTCAGAGCCTCCAGGCCTGCATCGGTGATGGGTAGGCCCCCGAGGGTCAGGCTTCGTAAGCTCCGCAGACCTTTCAGGTGAACGAGGCCGGTATCGGTAATGGCGTTGGGCGGGAGGTCCATGCCTGCCGGTCTCTGTCGCGGGTCGAGGTTGCCGATCGCGAGGGTCTCGATGTGCGATAGGATAGCCAGTGAGCGAAGCCCGTCGTCCGTCACGCCAGTGTTCGCGAGGTAGAGGCCCCAGATACGGTCGCCATAGGTCTTGATGAACCGCCCGAGTGCCTCGTCGTCGAATGATTTTCCCCGAAAGCTGAACGCGAATCGGTCGGGGTCACCGAACCGACCGAGGAAACGGGCGTTGCGTTCAATCACCTGAGCCTCGCCACCGAGCTTCTTGATCTCGGCCATCACGCGCTCGTGCGCATCGGTAATTCCTTCGCTCCTGGGGAAAAGGTTGATGTCTGGGAGTCCGCCCGAGCTGACGACCAGGCCAAGGAATGTCAGGAATGCCCCCAGAATGCTGAGTGTGAGCCAGGATCGCAAGCTTGATCGGTAGGCCCGACGTCGCGCATTAGCGTCTGGGGACTCTGTCACAACGGACCTCCTCACGGGGCCGCATCCGGTGGCCATTAGGCGCATTCGGGCAATCTGCGATGAACGAGTGCCGCCCATTATACTCAAGCAGGCCGCTGCTGAGCGACTACTCAACTTGGCCGCAAGAGCGTGAAGAGGAGCGCGGAAAGCCCAATCGCCCAGACTACCTGGTTTTACCAATTTATCTGGGGATATACTTTGGTTATGATGTGCGTAATTATGATCTCCGTCTCGCGCCCAAACCTACTAAAAAATTAGGACTTCCATCAACGTAATGTCTAAGACTCGGAAGATTACCCTATTAACGGTCGATTGACCGTACACTTCGATTTTCAGCTTAGGCAGCGCCCGCTCCAGATTTAACCTCCCCTTCTGCGTGACGCGAGTTCCATTCAGGACGAGCTCCTCGAGTTGCCCCAGCCCCACGAGATGAGCAAGACCTGCATCGGTCACCGTTGGCCCCGACAGGGAGAGCGCACGAAGATTAGGGAACCGTTGCATTCGCTCGGCAAAGCCGGCAAGTTCCTCGTCGCCCACACCCTCGGGCAAGCGAATTGCTGCGATGCCCGCCCTCCCTGCCGTAAGGCCCATATCGCCTCCCCCCGTGGCCGTCACGTATCCGCCTACGGCATGGAACGGAGCCACCTCTCGCCGGTACTCCAAGCTTCCTTGAATGTGCGGGTAGAGAAGACTCCCACAGCCGCCGATCACGAATATGACGACGCACCAGGGAGCCAACTTGCTCACCAACTTGGAGTTCATGGCGAAGCCTCGGAGGAACGGTGTTCCTGCTGGTTACACCAAATGATTACGCTACGAGGGATAAGGATACCGCCGCTTCGGAAGCTCGATCAAATTCGACGAGAAGTTAGATGCCTCACTTTCGCGACAGCAGAACTGCACGCCACACCCGTTCGAACTCATGCCTCGCTGCGTACCGGTCGTCGGCGCCCTCAACGTAACGTACACACTCACCCCACCGTCAAGTCGAACGCCCGGGAGGCGCAACTACCCGGATCAATAGCCTGATGGCCACAGATGTCACCCCGAGTCTTGTCAGACCGGATGTTAACGGGGAGGTTAGGTTCGCTTGTTCCCTCACGTCATCGAGCCGCCTCACACTTGGGTTGCGCACGCGATGACGGTCGATCAGGGGCGGCCTGACAGGCGGCAGGAACCCAGCCCCGGGTGAAACCCGGGGTCTGCGACAGACGCCCGATCTCTGGCGGACTGAAGGGCCGCAGGAGCCTCTCCGGCACCCCGACAGGGTGCATCAACAGAGCGCGGGGCACCCGAGACCTGGGGTTTCACCCCAGGCTGGGTTCCTAAGGCCCTTTGGGCCGCCGGAGGACGTCCCCGGGCCTGAGGAGGGGATCGATGGCTCGCGCCGGGCATATTCGCAACGCAATGGTTACGCGCTCTACCTCGCGGTGGGGAACAGTTTCTGGTCGTTCAGGGCGTTTCGGACAGCCTCCTTGAGTGCCGGCCCGCGGAGGTTCATGGCCAGGACGCGGCCGTCGGGAGCGATCAGAAACGTGGCTGGGATCCCCCAGCTGAGATACATTTCGGCCACGCCTTCGAGAATTTTTCCGCCGTACACCTGAGTCCAGATCAGCGCGTTCTCCTTGGTGTACTTCGCGGGAGCCTCGGCGGCCTCGTGGCACGACACGCCGACGAGCAAGAACCGGGGATCTCCGCCGAAAGTCTCCTGGATGTCCTTCAGTGCGGGCATCTCGGCGCGGCAAGGCTGAGACCACGTTGCCCAGAAGTCGAGCAGGACGAGCTTGCCTCGCGTCTCGCTCATCTTGAACGGACCGCCGTCGAGCCGTAGCGCGTTGAAGTCGGGGGCGAGACGACCAACCTTGAAGAAGGCGATCAAGTAGAGCCTGGCCTTCACGTCCCCGATATCGACCGGCTGGTTTTCGGGCCCCTCGGGGACGGTCACGGTGGCCGTCCCTCCGCCAATATTGAGCGGGAACCGATGGGGACTCGACTCCAAAGGCCAACTGATGGGGATCTTCGCCTCGTAGGTGCCGGGAACGACGTCCTCGATGCGAAACCGGCCGGTTTCGTCGAGATTCGCCGCGAATGTGTTCAACACCCTCGTGGCTTTGATGAGGGCCGCCCTCGTTGGCTGTAACGTGACCGGCTCATTGCGCCGCCAGTCCACCGGGTCGTCGGGAGTGCCTTCGAGGACCACTCGGCCGAGCACCGTCCGCCCCTTGGCACCGAGGATCACCTTGACCGTTCCACCCGGCTGAACATCGCCCGCCTCCTGCCAGCAAGATGTCGTATTGTTGCGTCCCGACGGGAGCGTCGTCATCACGTCACGACTCACAGCGACGGGGCCGGGGATGACTCTCTCGAATACGAATCGCCCCTGCTCATCGCTTGCCGTCTGGCCGCCGCCAGCGCATGGGGGGATCCGCGTTCCCGCCGTGGGAATAATGCTTGTGAACGATACCTGTTCGTGCGCTGCGGGCTTGCGGCCGACCCACACCTCACCTTCAATGCGGCCCCAGGGCTGCAAGACAAGCTTGCCTGTCTTCTCGAAGTCTGCCCGCGAAGCGGCCGCGAATCCCGCTATATCTGCGGCAACCAGCAAGAACGGACCACTTCGTTTCGGGAGAGTGAAGCGGCCGTCTGGGCCCGTGATCGCGGTCTCGACGTTCGATCTTTGGTCCAGCAGGCTCTGTTCCGTCAAGATGATCTGTTCCTCGTGTGTACCGAGCGCGACCTTGACTCCCGCAGCGGGTCTGCCGTCAGGGAACAGGAGGACCCCTGAGACCCCGGCGTCCGGCTTCAAGGCGAAGTTCTGGACCTGCGCGCCCTCGTCCGAGCGGAAGCCGCGCGAGTCCGCCGGCTCGTAGCCATGCGCCTCGATCCTCACGTACTGGGCCTTCTCCGGCCACTTGAACTTGATCGAGTAGCGCCCTCCCGTGCACTCCAACTCGCCGTCGTGCGACCACCAGAGACCCCCCGGCTCTTCGAGTGGCACTTTGCCCGGGATCAAGCGGAAGCGGGGCACCGGCTGGCCGGTCGTGGCGTCGGTCACAGTGCCCGAGATCACCAGCTCCGGGTCCAGCGTCACGACATGCTCTCGATCCGAGGCGGTCAGGGATAGGTCATTAAACATATACAAATCCTTCGATATATTGAAGAGCACGGCGTCGCTCGGGGCACGTGTCCAGGTGAAGCGCCCTGCGGCGTCGGTTTGACCGTGGCGTAAGCGCACTGGGGCATCGATTTGAGCCCTGGTCATGAGCGCACAAGCGGTGCCCGCGCCACGTAATGGCCGCGACGTAGGCGCCGGCGACGGGCTTGCCGGCCCGGTCTACGACCCTGACACGGAGTGTGCTCGCCTTTCCCAGTCGGATGACAGGCGCCTCCACCTCTCCTCGGTTCGGGACCCTAACCTCCCGAAACTCGGGGGCGAACCCCTCGGCCTGCGCCGTGACGATCGTCGGACCCTTCTCACAGTTCCGCAGGGTGTACTCCCCGAGTTCATCGGTCGCCAGGATCTTCCCCTGGTTCCGAAGGTAAGGATCTCCGGTGTCGACCTGGGCCCCCTTCACGGGCTTCCCTGATCCGTCGACCACGCGGCCCTTCACCGTGGCACCTTGAGTGAGCACCCTCAACTTTTCCCGCAAGAGCGCCGACCATCTGGGCTGGCGAAGGTAGTCGGGATGACTGACCTCCACGCCGACAGGAGAGAGGTTCGCCGGAGCGTCATCGATGCGCCAGCGCCCCTGCTCATCGGTCTTGGTGGTTCCTAGTGCATAACCAGAGCGAGGTTGTTCCATTTCCACGCTCGTCCACGCGGTCACATCGGCTCCCGCAATCGGCTTCCCGGCCTCATCCTGCACCACGCCACGGATCGGCACGCCCAATTCGAGCCGCACTAACTGAGACTCCGGCAGCGAGATGGCATGTCTGACGTCGCTCCAATAGAATTCCATGGCCACGTACCTGGGCTTCTTCACGTTCAGCCTCAGGGAGTGAATGGTGATCCCCGCGGGCCATTCGATCGCCGTCGTGCCGTCCTTGCCGGTCGTGACCGTTTCCTTACGAGGCTCGCCCTCACCTCGAATCTCGCAACTCACCGAGACTCCTTCGAGTGGCTCTCCGGTCTTTGCACTGAGCACGCGGAGGGAAAGACGATGACGCGAAGCGGGCTTCGTCGCGTCCGTTGTCGGGAGCGGCGTTCGCAACGCCTGGCCCCGCTTCGGTTGCCTTTCGCGCCGGGGGCTGATCGGCGCCTGCGATCGGTTTGGCGACCGACTTTTGCGAAGGCTCTTGACTGAGCCTGACCAGGGCTGCCGAAGCCCCCCACGCGATCAGGCCGGCGGCCAGGAGCGTGGCTGCTGTCACGGTGAGCTTTTGGAGCAACATGAGCTTGAATACCTCCTGACTCAATTGGTGAGCCGCCGCCGAAACGACCCCGACGGTCATCGTGGGATTCACGGTGGCGAGCGCGGCGCGAACGGTCGCTTCGCTCCAACCTGCTGGTACGGCGGCCCGCGCCTCGCGCAGTAACACCGTGCCCAGAATCGCGCCGTCGGGTTCCAGCCCGCGTCGGGCGAGTCGGCGCCTGAGTCGAGCACGCCCCTCGGCCAGCCGGTGGTGGATCGTCCGTTCGCTCCAGTGCAATTGCGCGGCGGCCTGCGCCTGGGTCATGCCTTCCAGGTCGCAGTGGACGACCGCGAGGCGCAACTTCTCGGGCAGGCGGGCGATCTCCTCGTGCAACGCCGGTAGCCAATCGTCCGGGGCGGCCGGCCCGTTCGTTGAAGTCGCGACAGCCATCTGTCCCACCCGCCTTTCGAGCGTGCGCCGCCGGGCCGCGGCGGTATTGGCCTGGATCGCGACGCGATGCGCGACCTTGTGCAGCCAGCCCGCCAGGGCGTCGCGTCCCCGGATTGTGCCCCCCTTCTTGACCAGGACCAGGAAGGTCGCCTGGAAGGCATCCTCAGCATCGTGGGGTTCGCGCAAGATCCCCCGGCAGACGCTCAGGACCATCGGTCCGTGCCGCCCCACCAGCGCTTCGAAGGCCCCGGTATCCCCCTGGGTGAGGAAACGCTCAAGCAACTGCGCGTCGGAGAGCCCCGCGACCACCCCCTTGGCGAACAAGCGGTTGAGCTGTCGCAGGGCCGCGCCCAGTGTATCGATGGCCATATCTCGGAGTCCCCTCGTGCCCGTGCTCTATAATCAATGAGAGCCCGACCCGGACCGTCCCGCAAATTTTCTGATCGGAATTCCGAGTACAGGGTAGAGGATCGGAAAGCAAATCGACACCTGTCCGAGGTGGTGCCGAATGAAGGGGTTAGATCGGTCCGAAGGCGCCCAGAGGTCGGCACGAGTCCGAGTTGAGCGGCGGCGTCACTCGCCTCCCACGAGGTCACCCTCTGTGTAACAACGCGATCAGCGCTTGCGCCGAGGCACGATATCCGATAAGCTCGACTCATGAGCAAGAAGAACCCGCCAGGCATGATCGGCCGGCCTCCGTCTGCGCGGGGAGGGCGGCCGGCCGATCCTGGTCTGCATGCGCAGCAGATAGCTCAGGAATGGGCGGACGTGGCCGAAAGTTACGTGCGGCGGCGCAACCGGGAACTCGGCATCCCAGAAGGGATGAACGGCCAGCCCGATTTCGCGGGGGACGGAACATGGCAGGTCTTCGACGCGAATGCGCGGACCGGGGGCCAGAACACCACCGGCGTCGTCATCAATTCGGGCGTCCTGAACCCTGAACTGCTCAAGGGGGAGAAGGGCGGACGCATCTGGCCCAAGATGCGGCTGAAGGATCGCATCGACGCAATCATCGCTCACGAATACGAAGAGCTACTCGCTGGGGGAGTGCACGTCAATGCGTTGAAGGCGGCGGCCATGACGAAACTGCCGATCAGCGATGAGGCAAGACGGTTGAATCGGGCGCGGGCGAGGTAGACTGCGGTTGGAAGGCGCGTTCCCCGGGTTGCGCTCGTTCTATCGTGGTTAAGAACGGGCTCCGGTGTGGAGTTAACCACCTTCTGCCCGTGCGCATTCGCTGTCCCCGTTTCTTCCAAAGTGCGAGCCTTCTACTTCCGCAGCCGCCGCACATCCTATCACGCACTTTCCCTCGCGCAAGCCAATAGTTCGGCCTTCCGGTCGAAGCCCAGCCTGCTCACGGAATAGATGCTGCCAGGGCCGTAGCGGAAACTGTTGCCGCGAATCATCAGCCCGGCACGCTCCAGCTCGCGGTAAGCTTCGCAGTTGGCATCGTTCACCAAAACGTCGCCTCGCCGTTCGATGTGGAGGCGGAACAGGGCGACGGCTGCTTCGGACAGAGTCTTGGTCTGCATGGCGGTTCCCTCCTACTCGGCATTCTAACGGAAGCCGATCGCGCGGAGAATGCCGCTCGCAAAGTGGTATTTCTCGCCCAGGAATGGCTGCATGCAATGTCTCGTCTTCGTGCTCGAGATTGCCATGCCTTCCCAGACCGCGGGACGGATCATTCCGCCCGTCGTTGGAATAACCGGTCGCGGCAGGGGACGTCCTTGCTGGCGTCCCCTACCGCAACATGACCAGGGATATCAAGAAGGTTTCCGGGGAGATATGCAGTGGCCTGATGTTCAAGAGTGCCACCATGCGATTGGATTGACCTAGATTAACGGTCTGTATAACAAAGAGCGGAGAGGATTTGGCAGCTCCCTCCGCGTCTATCGGCATTCCTCGATCGGGCCGCGATCCGTTCCAGGAGCGGCACATGCTCCAGCACGAAGCCCGTGCGGTCATTTCGAGCCGCCGAGCCGCGTGCCCTGAGGCGGACGATGCACGGTTCGGGATTGAGGAATCGCAGGCCATCGATCGGGGCAGGCCGCCCTCGCAGAGCCAGGCCCCCCAGGCCGGGCGCTCGGGCTCGTGCGGTACGGGCGCGCAATCGCTGAAGCCGGCGGGGCATCGACCGGATTCGGAGGAAGTGGGGGGACAGGCACGCGCGGTCCCGGGATGTCGCGTGCCGCGCGGCCTTCAGCTAGGCCTTGAAACGGGACAGCCCGGCCGCTAAGCTTTGCGATGCAAAGTTGCCCCAGAGGGGGCAGCCGAGGGGACGCGAACCGACGAGGATCCGAGGCAATGCCGGCACTGGGCGTGAGCGATATCTATCGACGCTTCGCCGTGGTCGTCCACGACGTCGCGCCGGCCTTCCTGCCGCAGCTCGCGAGGATCGCCGAGGCCCTCGCGCCGCGGATCGGGCGGCAGATGGCGGGTGCGGTGGTACCTTGCTGGCATGGGCGGCCGATCGAGGGGCCGGGGGGCGGCTTCGGACGGTTCGTGACGGGTGCGTTCGGGGAGGTCTTGCAGCACGGATACACCCACCGGCAGGACCGGCCGGGCGTGCTCTCGCTGTTCACAGGTCGTTCGGACGAGCTGGTCGGGCTGCCTCGCGAGGAGGTCCGGCGCCGGCTCGGGCTGGGCCGGGAGCTGATGCAGCGGGTCCTCGGGGTCGCGCCCGCGGGATTCGTGCCTCCAGCCTGGCAGGTCGGGCGGGCGACGGCGGAGGAGCTGGGGGGGTGCGGGTTCCGCTACCTCGCGACGTTCGGCGCCATCCGGGCAGCGAGCGGGCCGACGATCCCGCTGACGACATGGTCGTGGGACTGGGGCGTCCTGGGACCGCTCGGGCGGGTCGGACAACGCTTCGGCGACGTCTCTTGGCGGCTCCGGCCGGCGACCCTGCCCTGCGTCGTGGTGCACCCGGCCGACGTGGACCGGGGCTATCTGCCGCGCGTGCTCGAGTTGGTCGACCGGCTGCTGGGGCGGGGCCGGACGCCCGGCCTGCTCTCGGAGTTCCTGCCATGATCGGGCCGCTGCGGGCGGCCTTCCACCGCCGACTACGCCGGCGGGCCAGGCACCTGGCCGGGCGGATCGCCCCAAACCTGCCGACGGGGGCGACGGTGCTGGACATCGGCTCGGGGACCGGCCACAACGCGGAGGCCCTGCGGGCCCGGGGGGCGCGCACCTGCGTCGAGGCGGACGTGGTGGATTTTCATGTCGTCGGGGTCGGGCCCGTCCTTTTCGACGGTACCCGGCTGCCGTTTGCCGATCGCGTCTTCGACGCGTGCCTGCTCGCCTTCGTGCTGAGTTATGCCGACGACCCGGCGGCCCTGCTCCGCGAGGCAGGGCGGGTCGCCTCCCGGCGTGTCCTGGTCTTGCAATCGAGCCCTCGGGGCCGGGCTGGGCGGATCGCGCTGCGGCTGCGGAGCTGGGTCCAGGGGCGGGTCGCATTCCGGCTCTGCGCGACCCTCCGCCTGATCCCTCCCTCGCCAACGCCGCTCCGTCCACGACGCATACTGTCACGCGAGCGGGTCGGCGAACTTGCCGTCGAGGGGGGGTTGAAGCTGGCGCGGGTCGTCCCCGAGTCCGGCTTGCTGGGCCTGGTCAGCCGCGACCTGTTCGTCCTGGAAGGCCCGTCCCAGGGGCCCGGCCTCGCGGCCACCACACCCCGACCGGGGACGCAATGCCCGTGAAACGGCCCCCGCCCCGGATCTCGGTGGTCATCCCCGCGAGGAACGAGGCGGCGCTGATCGCGTCGACCGTGAGGTCGGTTCTCCGGGCGTGCGACCGCTACTCCGAGACGCGCCGCGACGGGGGGGCGGTGGAGGTCATCGTGGTCGACAACGCGAGCGACGACGGCACGGCCGACGCCCTGGCTCGGCATACCGCCGAAAGCGGCGTGCTGATGGCGACCTGCACTCCCCGCGGCGCGGCGAGGGCGCGGAACCTCGGGGCGCGGCTGGCGAGCGGCCGGGCGCTGGTCTTCCTCGACGCCGACACCCACCTGCCGCCCGGGGCGCTCGTTCGGATCGCGGAGCTGGTCGACGAACAAGGATACGAGGCGGGGATCACGCGTCTCGGCGCGCTGGACGGCGGCCGGCGGGCCCGCTGCTGGTGGGCCTTCTGGAACGCCGTGCGGCGGCTCCCCCTGCCGCGGGCCAAGGCGATGCCGGCCTGCATGTTCTGCACCCGAGAGGCCTTCGACGAGTTCGGGCCGTTCGACGAGCGCGTCGACATCGGCGAGGAGTGGCCGATCCTGGCCGGGCTCTACCGCGCCCGGCCCCGCCGATTCGTGTACGATCAAGCCATCACGGCGCTCAGCTCGGGGCGCCGGATGGAGCTCCAGCACTTCGGATACACACGGACCTTCGCCCGGTACGTCTGGGCGGTCCTGAGCTTCCGGGGCCGCGTCAATTATCCCGACCATGTCCGGCACGCGCCGCGGGACTCGACCTCCGGCGATCGAATGAGTGAGGGCGACAGACCGTGCTGAGGACGAACGCCGACGGCGAAAAGCCCTGGCCGGGCTTCGGGCGGTGGCCGGCGTGGCTCGGACCCTTGCTGGGCAAGCTCCGGCTGCACGCGATCGAGCCCCGCCAGGCCCCGGGCCGGCCGCCGACGATCGCGAAGCGGCGACGTTGGTTCGGTCCGCTGCTGATCGGGCCCGGCAACCTGTACCTGCGCCTGCTGGGGTCGGGGGTGCGGATCCTGCCCGGGGCGGAGTGGCGGGCCCGGGAGCGTGTGATGCATCGCGCGCTCCATGGGATCGAGCTGGAGACCGGCCCCCGGGGCTGGCTGATCCTTCCCCGATGGCCGGGGGTGGTGCTCGCCGATCACGCGCGGATCCCGTTCGACGCGGCACCGGACCGGTTGCGGGGCCTGGGCGCCGCGAGCCGGGCGTTGCGAGACCTGCATCGGGTCGAGCTGCGTCGTGCCGACGGGGGGTGCGAACGCCTGAGCCATGGCGACGCGACACTCCGCAACGTCCTGTTCGATCCCGGGACCGGCGAGGCTCGCTGGTTCGACTTCGACACGGCCCACGACCCGGGCCTGGCCCCGGCCTGGCGCCACGGCGACGACCTGCGGGCCCTGGTCTACTCGGCCGTCGAGTCGTTCGCCGACGTGCCTGTCGCGGTGCTACTCCGCACCGTCCAGGATGCCTATGCCGACCCGGGCCCCTGGGAGCAGCTCCGCGATCGGCTGGCCCGGGGGGCGCTGCACCGATCGCCGATGCACCTCGCCCAGGCGTGTCCGCCCGATGGGCGGAGGCGCGAGCTGGAGTCGCTCCTGCTCCGAGGGGCTCGGCGGTGCGGATCACTCATGGAAAATGCTGATGGTTGATCGATCGAGTGAACCGAGCCGTTCCACAGCAAGTTGCGCCACGAATTCCTGTAGCTGGAGTTCGAGAGCGTTTCACAAGCGCAAGCCTTGGCCGCGCTCTGGAAGGAGGAGTATAATGCGGAACGTCCGCACAGTTCATTGTCGTACCGGACACCGGCCGAGTTCGCAGCGACCTACGTGAGGTCCGTGCCGATCGAAGAAAACCCGCATAGTGCACCATCGACGGAACAAACGCGTGGGTGATTCTCATTATGGCTGGACCAAGAAATGGGGAGCAGCCCACCTCCGCCCGACATCCCTTCGATGCCCACGAATGATGACTGACGAATCTCCATGAACGAGCTGTCAAATGCCCCCTGATAGCCCTGACGATCGGCGACGTGGCCGGCATCGGTCCCGAGGTGATCGCGCGCGGCTGGCTCGATCCTCGCCTGCATGCCCTGGCCCGGCCGATCGTGATTGGTGATCCCGACGTGATAAGACTGCGCTCTCGAACTGGTCGCCCCGGATGACGGGATACGGATCCAGGTCGCCGCCGCGCCCGAGGAGGCGGACCCAACAACGCGGACCGTCCCCTGTCTTACGCCGTCCGGCGACCGAATCGACGTCGCCGAGATCGAGCCCGGGACGGTCGATGCGCGCGCGGGCCGCGCCGCGTTTGAATACTTGACGACGGCCATCGACCTCGCGCGGGAAGGCCGCATCGACGCGATCACCACGCTCCCCTTGAACAAGCTGGCCCTCCATCAAGCCGGAATCCTTCATCCCGGGCACACCGAGATCCTCGCCGAGCGCTGCGGCGTCGCCGAACACGCGATGATGCTCTATCTCGAGACCGATTCGGCCGGACCTGAGACGATCCTTCAGCGGCAGAGCTCGGGCCTTGGTGTCGTCCACGTGACGCTGCACGTCGCTCTGCGGCGCGTGTTCGACCTGTTGAGCCAGGAATCGATCTTGTCGAAGATCCGCCTCGCCGACCAGGCCATGCGGCCGCTGACCGGTGGCCTGCCGCCGCGGATCGCCGTGACGTCGCTTAACCCCCACGCCGGCGAGGATGGCCTCTTCGGCGAGGAGGAGCAAACCCTCATCCGACCCGCTGTCGAGGCTGCGCAACGCGAGGGCCTGGACGCTTCCGGTCCGTACCCCAATGACACGCTCTTCTACCACGCCCTGGCCGGTGCGTACGACGCCGTCGTCGCCATGTATCACGACCAGGGGCACATCGCGCTGAAGACCGTCGGTTTCCAGCGGGCGGTCAATGTCACGTTGGGCCTACCGATTGTTCGAACGAGCGTGGCGCACGGCACCGCTTTCGATATCGCCTGGAAGGGTCTGGCCGATGCCTCGAGCTTGATCGCCGCGGTGCGAGTCGCCGCGTTATTGGTCATGGATCGTGAGAGCGTGTGACCAATGGGTTGCATACAGTTCGACATTTCTGTGAATATTTAGATATTTTATATATCAAATAAACGCCAATTAACCGGAGACCGGGTTGTCTCACCTGTTTACAGGTGCACGGCACTCGAGCACCTCACGCCCTCTTTGCACACGCGACACGAGCGTCGTGGTCTGCGCGGCTCAATCGCGATGCGCGTGACTGAGACCGCCTTACGGTTGGATTGCGCATTCAAGCCCGAGCGCCAGCGAGTGAATTCCTCCCGGAGCATGCACTCGCTGGCGCTTCGGGCTCGTATCAGCCGTATGCCATCCAACTGCAAGCGCTCTAAAGACGTACGATCTCGGCCTCGACCCAGTTCGTCTCCATTTCTCCGGGCCAGACGGAGCGCACGTCGGGATCGGCCCAGCCGAACTCGGGGTCGGCCTTGAGCCGGAGGCGCATCCGCCGGACGCCCGGCCGCTCGATCGCACCCACCGGCATCGGCGGGACCGGACCAAGATCGAAGCGGCGGACGATCAGCTCGACTTGGTCTGGGCCAGGGTGAGGGAGCCCTTGACCGCTCAGGATCAATGAGCCTGCTGGGAAGTGGCCTGGCGTCCCATCGAGTTCGATCGACAGGACATGAGCCAGGTCGGAAGGCAGCGGTGTCGCCACGCAGAGGCGTGGAGGGTTGCGGAGAATCCACTCTCCGCCGAGAGGAACATGACGGGCCGGCTCGTCGGTGCGCCCGAAGACCGCTGCGAGCTTGATCGCGTGCGAGATCGTCTCATCACGGTCGGCATCGGGTAGGGTCAGGATGGCATCGAGGCGGAGGATCGGGTCGAACTCGAAGCTGAACGGGACGTGGGGAAGCTCAATCTCCCAGGAGCTGGATAGACCTGTCGGACGGACGCGGGTCTGAAGCACCAGCCGGTGCGGGCCGTTGGTCGGGAAATCGTCGGGAATGATCGAGAAGACGAGGTGGCCGCGACCCGCCGCCCACGGCGAGAACTCCTCCAGCGCCGCGCGACGGGCGCCCAGCACACGATGCGACCACTCGAGGTCGTTGGGGCCGACATGGCGCCCGTCGTCGGCTAGGAATGGAATTTCATAGCTCACCTCAATGGGGATGGCGGCATGAAGCGACCGTGGGTAACGCTTCCGGCCTTCCAGGTCACCGAATAACCCCGACGGAGCACGGCCTGCTCCTCTTCGGCGACAAGCTGATCATCGCGCCAGAGCCGAGCGAGGGTGCGCCCCGCGGCGAGCCGACGAGGCTCGGATTCGGCCGAGCTAAAGATGCGGAGCAGCTCCCAAGCACCGGCCCGGCCGAACTCGGCGACCTCCTCAATTTGCTCGAGGGTTGCATCGGCATCTCCGAGCCGGGCCACAGCCTTACGAGCCCGCCAGGCCCAGTGGAGTCTGCGTGTGCCGCCGATGAGTATGACCGCGGCCAGGACCATCCAGACCGCCGACTTGGGCTCACCGATCCAGGTCCGCCGCGGCTTTGGCCCGGATCCGCGACCCCGTTCCCCCGGCCGCCGAGGCGATTCGTCAGCCTGGCCCGACTCGGAGATCAATCCGGCCTGTGCCAGTATCGCGTTGGTCATGCTCCGTCGCTGCATCAAGATCTCGGAGATCGGCGTGATGAGTTCAGACGGCTCGCCGTGCGCCATTTAGCGGCACGCGCGAAGGAGTCGGCAGGGGCGCGGGCGCGGGCGCTGTGTTGCGTTAGGCTTCCGTGGGGAAGTGGAGGGGTTCCCGCGAGGATCCTCGACCTTGGGAGATTCGATCTCGGGCAACTCCTCGATGATCGTGGGCTTGCGAACTCGCGGGCCTTCACCTTGCTCGCCAACGAGGAGATCCGTCAAGTCGTCAATGGCGTCCTGCACATCATGCAGATCCCGGTGAAGCGCACGAAGCTCGCTCCCGACTCGGTCCAGGGGATCTTCCGATCCTTCCTGGTCCGTGATAACCAGCAGGTTATCCTCGGTGACGACGTGATAGGTCAGGTCGACCTGGTCGAGGAGAAGCTTCAGCCCGGTCTTGAGCCGGACACCATCGAGCTCGAGCTGGACGGTAGCCTCTGGCTGCACCTCCTGGCGAGCCAGTGCGGCGCGATCAAGGACCACAACGATGCCGAGGGTCCGCCTCAGATGGGTACAAACCTGCGAAAGCGACGTCGGGCTCGAAAACGGGAACCGATAGGGTCGCACCAGCAAGTCCTGGACCGTCGGGCCGTATGTGGATCCTCCCGGCGCGGCTCGATCCTTCGAGTGATCGTCGGCTTCGGGCGACTCGGCTAGGCGAGTGGATCCCCCGGTCGCATTCTCATCCAGGGGCCGAGCCGGATTCGAACGCCCACCACCCGCCCGGTCTTGAGCGAACAGGATCAGACGGCCCGAAACAACCAGTCCGACCAAGACCCCGGCCACAAGCATCAGCCAGGGATATGACTTGCGCATCATGCCCGATCCTTTCGCGCCGCGCTACGAACCAGCCTGAATGGGGCTCGGGCCCGGAAGGACCTCGACCTTCTTCCCTGCTCCAGACCGTCGAAGTTAGGAGCATTGTAACGCCAGGCGGCCTCAGCCACCAGCGAAACTGACCGGCAAGGTCGATACCGGGATCTCGAACGGCCGTTCTCCCACGCCAGGGTGCTGGACGAGTCGAGCCGCCTCACCAGTGACCACCTGCTTCAGTTCCGCCGGCACCGGCAGAAGTCCGTGCCGCTTCGAGAAGCTGGAATCGTGAGCCGGCAACGTAAGACCGATGAACCGGTTGGACATCGGAGTCGCTGCTGATTCGACCAATCCGCGGTCACTCAGGGTCATTGGCTCGGTCTCATCGATTTGCGGCAACATCGGGGTTGACGAATCCCCGGCCGGATGAGGGGACGCCTGAGCCGACCCGCCCGGCGCGGAGGGCCGCGTCGATCTCCTCGGCGTTGGCAAAACCGAATTCGAGTCGATCGAGCTGCAATGCGGCCGAGGCGGAGGCACGCTCGGCGGCCATCCGGATCAAGTTCTCCTCCACGACGGTCAAGGTTCCGTCCCAACCATGGTCGAGCAGAGTGCCGAGGAACGTGGATGCAAACGCTTCGCCGGCGCGGTTGGTATCCCTGGGCGGATGATCGCGGGGGAAGACAGGTATGTCTAGACGACGAGACTCGTTACTCGGCGATGTGAACCAGACGCGACTGCCGGCGGTTCCGTGGGTCACGACGAGGATCGAGACGAGCCGGGCGATCTCTTCCGAAGAATCGAGTGCCTCCCACTCACTGTGGTTGCAGCTCAGGAGATCGATCGTCGAAGCGAAGCTCAGGACGTGGCAATCCGTATCGACCATGTTTCGCATCGCCGGTGCGAAGAACCGTGTCCTGGCGCCGGGCCCGCGCAGTAGCGACGCAGCCAGGCGATTCGGTAGAGACGCGACGACCCGCAAATCGCACGACTCCGAAGCGAAAGGGCCGACTGACTGCCACGTCAGCCTCGCGTGGCATCCTCGGAAACCGATTGGCAACTTGTCGCCACACGGGCCACTAGTGACCAGCAAGGTCCAGTCCGCCGGAGTCGAGTTGACCCGGATCGGTAGGTGGGTGAGGCCGTGCTCGACGAGTTTCCGGCAAATCGTCCGGCTGGTCAGATCCGTTTCTGGCCCAAGGGCACTGTAGAGCCGGCCATTCAAAGCGGCGGCGTAACCGGCTCCCATCCCACCCAGGTCATCATGCCACGATAGGCCCTGGACGAACCAACGACCGCTCAGGCCTTTACGGATCGCCCGCTCGCAACGGATCACACCCGTGGGGCCAGGCCATCCAGCGGGGAGCTCAATGGCGACGGTGTATCCCGAGGGATCGACGAGGTCGAGCGTGGAATTGATGCCGAACTCGCAGACACCCTCCACGCTCTGATCGAGTGGGGGACCGAGCGCCGGGTCGATCAGAGGCCGGTCAACCCGCAACACCCTGTCGAGGTACGCCGGTCCGAATACCACGACGCGGCGATGAGTCAAAGGCCCGTCCCCTCCGGTCCGAGGATCGAACACGTATCTCCGTAGCGATTCATGCGAGGTTTCGCCCGCCCTAAGAGGTGGATTATACTCGATCTGGAGAAATGGCGACGGCGCGGTCCGTCAAGAATAAAGCCGAGGAGAAGTCTGTTGACAACGGAAATCGAATCGTCGGTGGAATCGCTCGATCACCCGGTAGACAATGCGCCGGTCCGGACGCTCCAGCACAAAGCGCTCACGATCGAGGGGTATTCGCGAGCGGCGGTGCAATCGTACTGGCGTGTCCCTGAGCTGAAGCTCGGCTTCGATCTGGGGGCTCAACCCTGGTCGTTCATGACCACGCCCACGTGGTTCGTGACCCATACCCACCTGGACCACGTCGCGGCCCTGCCGGTGCTGGTCGCCCGACGTCGGATGATGAAAATGGAGCCACCGACCATCTATCTGCCCGACGAAGCCGTTGACGGTGTCGAGGCCCTACTGCGCCGCCTTTCATCGGCTGGATCGGGGCCGAATGCCTGCGAAACTCGTCGGTCTCAAGCCCGAGGATGAGATCGAGATATCCCGCGAACTTGTGGTCAAAGCGTTCGCCACCAAGCATACGATCCCCTCGCTGGGTTATCTGGTCTGGGAGCGCCGGAAAAAACTGAAGGCGGAGTATCAAGACCTGACCGGCGAGCAGATCCGCGATTTGCGGCTCTCGGGAGTCGAGGTTGCAGCCGAACTCCGGTTGCCCAAGGTCGCCTATCTCGGAGACACCGCGCCGCAGGGCATCGATGCTTTCCCCGAGGTCTACAAGGCCCAGATCCTGATCCTCGAGATGACGTTCGTCGCACCGAATGAGCGCGCGTCGGTGATCCATAAATTCGGACACACCCATCTCGAGGACCTACTGGTCCGCGCCGATCGGTTCGAAAACGAGGTCATCATCGCATCGCACTTCAGCACCCGGTTACATCCGGACCAGATCCAGCGCATCGTCGAAAAACGGCTCCCCGACTCGCTGAAGGGCCGGCTCAAGATCTGGCTCTAGCAAGTTGTCGCAATTGCCAAGAAGCGGCATGTAGGTCCCGTCACTTCCCCCTGGATGGAAGACGTCCGGCGTCAATCTCCGAGTTTCGTCGGGATTGGTCCAGGGTTCTGGCTGCATCTTACTGGTAGAGCTCTCGCAGTTGTTGAAGGGGGGAAGAGCCGGATGAGAAGGCTGAAACGGAGTCTTGGCTCGCCGGGACTCAACAGTCTATTCCGCGACGGCGTGTCGACCGGGCTCACGGACAAGGAATTGCTGGAACGGTTCGCGTCAACCCGCGACCAAACCGGTGAGATCGCCTTCACGACCCTGGTTGCCCGGCATGGACCGATGGTGATGAGCGTCTGCCGGCGAATCCTCCGGGATCCGGCCGACGCGGACGACGCCTTTCAAGCAATCTTCCTGGTGCTCGTCCGGAGGGCCGGCTCGCTTCGATTTGGAACATCTTTAGGGCCATGGCTTTATGGAGTGAGTGTGAGAGTGGCTCACCGGATCCGAGCCGTGGGTGCACGGCGGAAGACCCTGGGCCATGATGCGGATGCCCTGGGGACGATCGCGGATCCGGGGGCGAGCGTGCACTCGAAACTGGACCTCCGGCTTGCGATCGATGAGGCACTGGACCATTTGCCGGACAGTTATCGGGCTGCGATCGTCATGTGTCACCTTCAGGGGCTGACCCACGAGGAGGCTGCTGATCGGCTGAACTGTCCCGTGGGCACCGTTCGTAGTCGTTTGGCGCGGGGTCGAGCCCTGCTCCGAGGTTGGCTCGAGCGCTGGGGACTCGGTCCTCCCGTGGCGTCGTCGGGTCCTGAATCGCGAATCGACCATGACGGTGTGCCGCCCATCGTCGCCGCTCACTTGATCGAGACCACGGCCCAAGCCGCGTCGCGACTCGCGGCGGGCCTGCCGCTGGGCGAGGTCGTCTCGGCCCGGCTCGTTGGAATTGTCGCAGGAGTTGCTCGATCCATGATGCTATCCAAGCTCACGATCTCCGTATCTCTGGTCTCCGTGGCGGTCCTGGCCGCATGGGGCGTCTCTGCCGGGCTGGCTGCACCCAAGGCACCGGATTCGAAATCCGCGACGGCCCCCGTCGTAACATCCACGTCGTCATCGCCCATCATCGCCGTGGTGCAGACCGCCGCCGCACGGTCCAAGTCGGAACAGGCGCGTGGGGCAAACCCGAGTACCAAGCCTGACCTCAAGCTGCTTGCGGAACTCCCTGCCGTGGTGATCGATGTCGAGCCAAAGGTCGGCGCCAAGGATGTTGACCCCTCCGTCCGCGAAATCCGGGTCACTTTCAGCAAGCCCATGATGGACAAGAGCTGGTCGTGGGTCTCAGGTAATGTGTATCCGCCACCCAAATCTGACGGCGAGGTCCATTACGAGAAAGACCGGAGGACCTGCGTCATGCCAGTGAAGCTCGAGCCGGGTCGGACCTACGTGTTTGGGATCAACTCCGAGCGGTTCCGTAATTTCAAGGATGTCGACGGCCGACCAGCGTTACCCTATCTCGTAGCCTTCCGCACGCGGACAACCCAATGAGGTGAACGTACTACGCTTTCACACGCGATCAGTGAGATTGAGGCTCGTTCAACGGCTCGCCGCATTTCGTCCCCGCGATCGATCGGCCAAGGCGGGCCGTCTGCGTTATGCTCTTCGATCTGACTCTCGATCGGGTCTCATCCAAACCTACCGACTTGCCCGCGCCCGGGCCGAGCCCTCTGGTGGTGGCCATTGGACGTCGAAATCCGGACTTCATGACCCCGCCGGATCGAGTCGTGGGTTCTGCCTCAAACTGGCTACGAACGCGAGGGCGGCGATTCGATTTCGCACTTCCGATCCACATTGTGCTGAGGATCTCGCCAAGGGTTATGAGAGCCGAGCCGTTCCAGCAACGTCTCAACAGAGTATGGGAGGCCACAGGTAGACGGATTAGCCTCACAGAACGGGGCAATCGTGATCCGGGAAATCGATACGTCGATAACGGAACATCGGACAGGATCAATCGACGCGATAAGTGTTCCGGGTGAGCTCGCCCAATTGTCAGTGCGCGTGCGCTCTGGGTTCTGCCGGTGAGACGGGCACCGTTGATCCAGTCGAGGATGGTCTGATACTCACGGGAGTTCGGCTCAAACCGGACGCCTCCCGCGTGGGCTTTCTTGGTGGGGTCGGTTTGAGCCTCGGCTTCTTCGGCGGCTTCCCAGGTCGGTTTGCCGAGGATCAGGCTGTCGGACGGCCGCGCGAGATTCACGACACGCAAGGCCGCCCGGTAATTGGCCCGGACGGCTTCCGGCGTCCAGTCGCCGTCCTTGCTCGGCGAGACCATCTTGAGTATGGTGTGGGAGCGATGACAGCCCATGCAATTCTGACCGTCTTCTCCCATCCGGTTGAAGATCGGTAGGACCTTGGCCTGGAAGAAGGCGAGATCCAATCGGTCGGCGGTGTCGTCGCCCACACTCGATCGGCCCCGTGAGCCCAAGAGAGCCCGGGCAATCTCCCGATGCCTGGGACTGGCGGTTTCGGAGCGAGCAAGTTCGCGAAGCATATTCTCGATCGCCCCGTTGGCCATCAACGCCGGATTCTTCTGGATGAGCTGGAGCGCCTTCTCGCGGACGCCATCGTTCTCGGCCACCAGGGCGTTGCTCACGACGCCGAGCAGCCGCAAGTCGTTGCGGAGCTGACTCTCGGCTCCGATTCGATCCAGGAGAGCGATGCGGGCCGGTGGGTCCGCGTCCTCGAGGGCCCTGCGCAAGGTCGATTCGGCGACCTTCGATCTCGGCTCCAGTGCCAGCCGGATCGCCGCGACTCGCACCTGGGCATCCTGGTCGCGTAATCCGCGGTCGATCGACTCCTGGGCGGGCTTCTCGGCCCAGAGAATCGGGAAAGCCCGGAGCGCGGTGAGGGCCGCGGCGCGGACGGTCGCCGCCTCGTCCCCAAGATGGGAACGAACTTTCGTTGTCGGATCGGCAGACGTGGCAGCGTCGGTGACCGGTCCGATCCGGCCGAGGATGCTCAGGGCGGCGGTTCTCGGTTCGGGTCGGGGATGCTCGAGCATGTCGTCGATCAGCGCAAGCGTCGCGGCATCCATCTTGCCTGAGGCGACTTTCAGGGGGAATTCCTTGGACATGGTCTTCGCCCAGGTACGAACGTCCGGGTCTTCATCCCCCAGCCGACGCAGGATCATTTGAGCCAGTTCGGCCGAGCGGTCGCCCCGGATCGTCACCAGCGCCTGGAGCGACAGGCGACGGATCGTCGGGTCTGGATCGGACAACGCGGCGGTCAAGGACTTCGCCATTGCGATGATCGTGCTGTCGTGGAACAGCATCGGTTCAAGGTCATTGCCGATTCTGCCGCCGAGCACGGGTCGCTCGAAGAATTCAGACATCGCACGGAGTACGCCCTCGCGCTGGAGCGGGTTGCCGTTGTCGAGAACGTTCACGTACTTGGACCCCAGACGATTGACCGTCGCGTGCTGAGCTTCAGTCGCTCGGCGACGATCCTCCTGGCGAGCCAACGAAGGGATCCAGTTGTTGTCGAGGTAGCGGATGTTCTCATCGCCAATGATATACAGGGCCTCGATCAGGTTGCGCCGGACCCACGGATGCCGTGGTTCTGCCAGACCGGCGATGAGGCGGTCCTCGATCCGATTCCTCAAAGTGAGATCGTCACGCCAGTACCACCACCGCCACACGCCCTTGATGGCTTGCATGGCTACCACCGGATCCCGATCGTCAAGTCGTTCGAGCAAAGCGTCGGCCAGGGCTAGCTCCTGCGACAGGTCCCTGAAATGGGCGGCGAAAACCCGCGTTGCGCCGCGACGGGTCCGGTCGTCCGGTGAACTTAGCGCCGCGCGAAGCTGTTCGACGAATAGCCGCTGAGGCTCGGTCTGACCTGGACGTGATGACGCATTGAGCCGGTTGCCGATCATGCGAACGGCCTCGGCGGCGGCCCGGCGTACGACCTTGCTCTCGTCGCCCAGACACTTCGTCAAGCCAGGGATCACCGCCCCATCGCCGATGCGACTCAGTGTACGGCAGGCCACATATCGCACGATTGGCGCCTCATGACCGAGTTGAGCGAGGATCTCACGCAGGAGTGGGGTGCCTGGGACGTCCCAGATTCGCTCCAGGTCGCGGATCAGCGTGGCGGGCGAATCGGCCCGAAGCGTTCGCGGTTGAGGACCGAGCGGGCCGTTCCAACCGTCGAGGCGAGCCATGGGGCTGGGGTAGAGCGACGACAGGGCCATCAATGCCCACTGAGTTTCCCGGAATGGTGTGCGAAATTGTTCATAAGGGTTGATGTCGAACCAGCCGCCGAACGCTTGCTGGCGCGTCAGGAGGGCTACGATGCCCCGGTGCATGGCTGGGTCATCCGACTTTCGGCCGGCCAGCGCCAAGGCATTGAGGCTCTCGCCGGTCTGCATCTCGGTGATGGGGTACTTCGGGTCGAATTTGACCGACCAGTGGCCATTGGGCCGCTGGACTGATAAGAGCCATTGGACGTTCGAGGCGATCGAGTCGCCGAGTGTCTCCTGATTAGGGTCGAGCAGGCAGAGGCCGATCGTCTGCGCGGCCAGGTCGCGAGTGTTTGCAGGTTTCCCTGTGGGCAGAAGTTTGGCGATGAGGTCTCGGGTCGCGGCGTATCGGGGGTCATTCGTGCGGCGCACCATCTCGTCGAGTTGTCGCCAGCTATCGGTGGCGACCTTGTACCGGCTCACCGGGTTGTTGCCGTTCGTCTCGTCGGGCGGGAGCACGTTGCGCCGGTCGTAATAGAGTTTGAGGAACTCGGCGATCCCGCGATGCAGGTTGTCGCGGCGAGCACCGGCGACCCGGTCTTCGTAATCCATGACCATGCTTGAGAGCCGTCCCAGCACGTTTGCGGGCGCCGGGATCATCCGTGCCCAGAGGGCCTCACCATGGCCGTGGAAAGGTACCGGGTTGTTCGCGAGCCGCTCTGTGAGAAACTGAAGTGCGAAGGGCTGTTTGACATCATAACCCGACTTGACGGCCGCCAGGACCGACTGGGTGGTGAAGTGGGTCGCGTGGCAGGCGACGCACGTGGACGTTTCGTGGTGAAAGTTGGCCACGCGATCCAGCGGGTGCCCCTTACGGGGCGTATTAGCATGCCAACTATCGCCGGCCAGGAGTTGGAAGTCGATCGCCGTGTGGATCGCTTTCCGTGCAGCTCCCGCGATCATCTCTGGCCGGTACTCGGCATCAGCCTCGGTCTTGAGATACGGCGGCACATCAAACAGTTTCGTGCGAAGCTGATACTCCGGCTGGCAGGCATCGACTCTGACGAAATAGGTCCCCCGACTGATCACACGCGTGGTGAATTTGTTGGCGCCGGACGCGGAGGCCGCTCGCGCTGAAGGCTCTGAGGGTCGATTCCCTGAGTGTATTCGATCAAGCGGCCGTTTTTCCGCTGGTAGATCCGAACGTCGGGCGGTACGTCTCTGTCGACGAAGTCGAGAGAGAAGAAGACGAGTCGTGGCTGATCCGAATCATGCGTGAATGTGAACCAATCTACCCCAGGGGTTTGCTCCGGATCGGCCCCAAGTCCAGCGAATGGTAGGTAGAGCCGGTCATCGGCCAGCCCGTATACCGTTTGTCCCAGAAACACGGGATTGGCCGAGTCCGGCGTGTCGTTCGGCTCAGCCTCGAGGGCGACACGGTCGATAGCGACGGGATCCTCCTCGTGCCGCGTTGACCTCCCGGATACGGCGCCCAAGTCGGCGACTCGGACCGTGACGCGCAACCGCGAGGCGCTGTCCTTCACCTCCGCCAGGATGGTGGGTACGACCTTGATTCGCATTCTCTTGCCTGCCGCCTGCTGGACGATCCAGACCACGTCGGGATCCCCGAGATGCAGGATCTTGGACAGGGTCGGGGCTGGGTCCCCTGTCGGCAACTCTGGTTCGATGCACGCATCGATCGTCGCGCCCGGTGCGATTCGACCAGGTCCTGCGAGCGAAATGAGTATGGATCGCAGACGCGACTCGGCAGGGGCGGCTACGCTCAGGACGGACGCAGTGCCGGGTGTCAACGTGCTCTCGATGGTGGGGAGATTGGGCACCGGCTCGGCGGACTGGAGTGCGCCTGCGATCGAGTGTCCTGCTCCGAAAACCACAGTCAGGATAGTCGTAAGCCGTGCGGTTCGATTGAGTCTCATCGATGCTCGCTCCCCAGTCAGGACTCCCAACGCAACCACACGTGCCATGTTAACACACTGCGAGGGAAGTGGTGTACCAGGTGCCTTGTCCAACAGACGTCAATGCAAGGAACCTGACAAAAATCCCGTCATTCATCACGAATACCAAGCGATCAGGAATTTCCTTATGCCTAATAAGGATATACAGCGCTTGAAAAAGCCATTGCACTGTGGTTACTATCGAAATAACACGCTGTCATGACGTGCCATTGATCAGGCGATAGAAGCCTGCTTAGGCGAATGAGGAGGGAAAGGGCAGTTCGAGACAGGATGCGAGCTTCCTCTCGATCGTGAAGCGGCGACCCTGTTGCATCGGGCTTGAGAGTGATCAGGCCGATTGCTCGCGGAATCCTTTTCAAGATCAAGCTCGGATCCTGAGATCCAGCTCGAACGTGGTCGGCAAGGCGGCCGGACTGACAACACTCAGACGGTACCGAACATCCTTTGGGAGCTGACCCCATGATTCATGCCATGAAGACCACCGGATACTCGCCCCAGTTCGGATCTGGCACAGATTCGGAGAGGATGCGGAATCGCGGTCTTCCGAGAGAGGAGGTGCAGCGGCTCGCCGCCCGGATTGCCGATGGCGATCACGAAGCCCGGAATCTTCTGGTCAAAGCCAACCTCGGCCTCGTGTGGCAGGTGGCGCGCCGCTACTTAGGCCGAGGTCTGGCGATCGATGACTTGGTGGGAGAGGGGAACCTTGGACTGATCCGCGCCGCCGAGGAATTCGATCCCAGCATTGGGACGAGTTTCAGCACGTACGCGACTTACTGGATCAAACAATCGATCCTGTCGGCGGTAATGAACACGGCGGCCACGATCCGGGTCCCGGCTCATGTCTTCCGGCTGCTGACGCGATGGATGCGCATGGAGCAATCGCTACGCCTCGTCAACGGCCGGTCGCCGAACTGTGATGAGATCGCATCGGCGATGGGATTGAACGAACAACAGAAACTCCTCGTGATGAAGGCACGCAACGCCAGAGATTCGAGGCTGGAAAGCTTGCTGGCAACAAACTCTCATCCCTGGCCATCGGCGGTGATGATGGACGGCACTGAGACGCCTGAGCTTCAACTTGAGGCCGACGAAGAACGGACCAGTCTGCGACAAAGTCTGGGACGACTTGAAAGTCGCGAACGCACGATCCTGGCCCTGCGATACGGACTTGATGGCCAGAGACCCATGAAGCTTCACGAGGTCGGTCAACGTCTGGGGCTGTCCAAGGAGTGGGTACGTAAGATTGCGGACCAAGCCATTCGGAAACTCGTCGATCATTCGGCTGAGCGGCACAACCTGAGCATCGACAGCCGACGGCGTTCCCGGAATAGTCCGAGACCGAAGGTGCGTAAGTCTCGCTCCGGTGCTCCGCGCTCGACGGCTCGCTCCACTCCAGTCGTCGAACCTGCTTCCCCGCCTGGGCGTGTCGCGGGGCAGTCCCCCGAAGCCGTTCATGCCAGCCAGGACGACGGTGGCCTGGCGCTTTGCGGCTGATTGCGCCCTTCCCGATAACTCACGCATTTGGCTCGGTCTTCATCTTAAAGTCCGATTCGTTTCCCCCTGCCGCCGACTCGCCTCGGCGGCAACGCATTCTCCTGAGGATAGAAAACTCTGAACTGTAGTTCAGATACTGTCCATCCACTCCGACCACGGTGAATCGCGTGCAGATTGCGCCAATCGTTTCGTTCCAGCAGCCACCTGACTCTATAGTACTTCCCCAAGGATCGCATCCACGCCAGAACCTCTGACTTGCTCGGGGTTTCTAAATCGAGAATTATGAAAACGATGTGGTGATTGGCAATAGCTTGAGCGACAGCGGGTCGAAAACCACCACGTTCAGCAGGCGGAGAGAGTACAATCATCCAGACTCCATGAATGCTGAGACGGATGATGCCCACGTTCGTCTCTCGATCGAACCGTACCTTCTCAGCGAATCTGGATAGATGTTCCTACTTGGTTTGACATCAATCCTCTGATCTTGCTATTCATTGCCGATTCGCTTAACCTTTGTTTGAACCGACGATCGGTTGTCATTTTTCCCTGAAAAAGAATTTGTGCTAGAGAGTGTGAGCGCAATTCTTTGCCTGGATGTGATGCTCCCGCGTCTCCGTTTCGGTCCACCCAATCATCGCGACGTTCCTTCCGCATTCCTCGATCTTGCGCAGGGTTGGTTCTCGTAAGAAGAACCGATCACGGCATGAATCTATGGGAAGTGCACTCTAATCCCTAAAGAGTCGATAGCACACAGTCCTCTCCCGTGAAGCCGGATTTCGCCCGCGTGTGCTTCCGAGGATTCTCTAGTACCTCCTCAACAGGATACTTCTCTGGTGCTGGTCCGTAAGGCTGGGAAATGTTTGACCGCTATAGATAGCCAAATGTATTCGGTTCAGGACTCACGTTGTCTTGCCAAGATCGAACCTGGAAAGCTCATCCATACCAGATTTACCACTACGCCAGGATTGACGAGGGAGGCGATTTCGAGTGTGCATGCATTGGGACTGCCAGTTGGTTGCGTGAGTAGAGGGGTGAATTCTTTCGCGCATTCTGTAGTCGTTCACAAGGTAGGACGGCTGGCATCAATCGAATTTGATCGTTGGTCCCGTCAAAGGCAGGTGAAAGAGAATTCCTCAAACCTTCCCGTCGGCAGGGAACTCCGAGAGGCTGTGAAAGAATGGATTCCCAATAACGAATTCAAGATTCCAGATGAATGTTAAGCCTGATCCACCAAGGGATTATGGTTCTGGATCTTGGAATTCGGAATCTGCAATCCAATTCTTTCACAAGCTCCGACGTGACGGAATCCAGAACATGGCAACCCTGCTTCCGGCATTTCGCCACCACGGGCCGGCGGAAAAAGCGTTTGGGGGAGACCGCGTTTCTGTAAGAGATTCCCTGACAAAGATTGTCCAAAGTGCCCGTACATACGAGCCTGACATGGTGCTTTATAATGTAGCACAGTCCTCAAACTCAAACTGCACGTCTCGCCCCAAAGGAATCTTCATTGAGCGAATCTCATCTGGGACAGTTGTCGGCCCGGGTCTGAACGCGTATGGCATTCTTCGTACCCACAATGGATGTTTGATACTACGATCTGTTTTCACGCACGGATCCCGAACGCGTGATACTTATTCAAGATTCTCTGGCCGAATCCACATAGATATCAATATATTTATTTATATTGATTTCGATGAAACTTCAAACAATCCAGGCACTTTCGTCGATTCGTGGAGGAATGGTCGCAGGCTCGAATGATCGAAAACTCTGGAATTGGAGCGTCACAGTCGCCTTGGTCCCGAGTGAATCATAGGGACGCTGACCGATCATCGATCCCGTCCGTGTCGAGCAATCAGAACGGATCACCCTGAGCGACGAAATCGACCAATGGGGCTCGGCTGCAGTCGAGTATGATTGCACCGAAAACATTATGGCGACAATCCTCGTAGTTGACGACCGACCGGAGAATCGCGAATTACTCGTCGATATCCTTTGCCTGTCGGGTCACGAGTTGCGGGAGGCCGTCGACTGCGCCGAGGCCCTCGCGATCACGAAGGCGCGACCATCCCGACCTAGTGATCGCCGACATCCTCACCCCTAGGATGGACGGCTACGAATTCGTTCGCGAGTTAAGAGCCGACTTCCAAGTCGCCACGACGCCTGTGATTTTTTGCACAGCCATCTATTGCCAGAGCGAGGCACGAATTCTGGCGCAGAAATGCGGGGTGACGCACTTACTGGCAAAGCCCGTTGTGCTGGAAGAAGTCCTGAGGACGGTTGCCGAGGTCCTGGGGGCGACTCGGACTAGCGGCTCCTCCGCAGCGTTTGGCGAGATTGATCGCGACCACGTCCGACTGCTCAACGACACCATGGTGGAGAAAGTCCGCGAGTTGGAAACGGCCAATCAGCGATTGACGTCGCTCGTGGATCTCGGGAGTTCGCTGGCCCTGGAGCGTGATCTCAAGCGGCTGTTGGCCCGATATTGTCGGGCGGGGTGCGAGATGACCGGTGCACGCCATGCAGTGCTGGGGGTGCTGGAGGACGATGAAGAGAGCTTCGGCGACATCCTGACATATGGTTTCGACGCCGAGTCGCCGATCCGGCTGAACTGCGTCTCGCTCGGCGAAGGGTTGCTACGACGGGTCGTTGTGAATGGATCGCCCATACGTGCTGTTGCCGGTGTCGAGGACCCGCCACTGGAAGTCTTCCCCGGGCACCCCCTCAACTACGCCTTCCTCGGAGTGCCCGTGGCTACGACTGGGAAGCGCTACGGCGTGCTTTCATTCATAAATAAGCATGGCAATGGCGAGTTCGATGCTGTCGATGAAGGATTGGCCGTGAGCCTGGCGGCTCAACTTGCCGTCGCCTACGAACTGCGCGCGCCGACAGGACGAGCTCGCGCGGGGCAATGCCCGCCTCGAGCGTTATGAAGAACAGTTAGCGATCCTACGACGAATTGATCGCGCGGTCCTTTCGGCACATCGACCTCGGGACGTCGCCTCTACCGTACTGAACCACCTCCGTCAACTGCTTGACTGCTGGTCGGTCGGCGTCTGGGTCTTCGACTGGGAAGGACGGACCGCTGAGCGACTGGCCGCGGCAGGGGCCACTGAACCTCTCCTGCCCCCAGGGACGAAGGTACCCCTCGAGGCGCTCGGCGTCAGGGACATCGAGGATCTCGCCGCAGGGCTGGACCGCGTGGTAGAGGATGTCGGGCGGCTATCCGAGCCTGCTCCCACCATTCGGATACTCCAGATGGCTGGGCTCCGCTCGTATACTCGGCTACCGCTGGCCTTCGAGGGCCAGGTGATTGGCACGCTCGTCCTGAGCTGGAACCGCGGCGCGATCCTTCGACTCAGAGGAACTTGAGATCGCCCGCCAGCTTGCCGATCAACTGGTGATCGCCATCCGGTATGCGCATCTCTCCCTGGAGGTTCGGTCGGGACACCAGCGGCTTCGCACACTGTCCCGTCAGTTGCTCAAGTCCCAGGAGGAGGAGCGCCGCCGCATCGCCCGTGAGCTACACGATGAGATTGGACAATCGCTCACGGCTGTGAAAATCAACCTAGAATGGGCGATGCGCGGTGACGCGGCAACCTCAGCCAGCCCATCTCTTCGCGAGAGCATTGGGATCATCGATCTTGTCCTCCAGCAAGTGCGACAGATCTCGTTGGACCTTCGGCCCTCGGCGCTGGACGATCTAGGATTGGTAGCTTCTGTTCGATGGCACCTGGTCCGCGTATCCCGGCGCGCTGGATTCGAGGGATGGTTCGCGGCCGACCCTCCAGAGTTCCGCGTGCCTGCCGAGATCGAGACCGAGTGCTTCCGGATTGTACAAGAAGCGTTGACCAACGTGGTACGTCATGCTGGGGCGAAGCGAGTGGACGTGAGTCTGACTTGTAGGGGCGAACAACTGGAGCTGGTCGTCCAGGACGACGGGGTGGGATTTGACGTGGCCGCGGCGCGGCAGCGTGCCGCGCGCGGCGGCAGCCTCGGCCTCCTTGGGATGCAGGAGCGGGCTGAGCTGCTCGGCGGCCGGATCACCATCGAAGCTGGCACTCAACTTGGCACAAAGGTCCATCTGAGCATCCCTCTGACCATCTCCGAATCGTCGAGGCCCTAACTGGGCGAGAAGGAGTCCCGATGACCCCCATTCGCATCCTGATCGCCGACGACCATACCCTGCTCCGCGCCGGCCTCCGCGCCTTGTTGGAAAACATTCCCGGGGTCGAGGTCGTCGCGGAAGCTGGGAACGGTCGGGAAGCGCTGGCCGCAGTGGAGGCCCATCGGCCTAGCGTCGTACTCACCGACATCGCAATGCCCGAGATCAACGGACTGGAGCTGGCTCGACGCCTGGGCCGCGATTTTCCGGAGATCAAGACGATCGTCCTTTCCATGCACAACGGAGAGGAGTATGTCTGCCGCGCCATCCAGGCCGGCGCAGTCGGCTACCTCGTGAAGGACTCTGGTACTGTCGAACTAAACCTGGCGATCCAAGCCGTCGCCCGCGGTGAATCCTACCTGAGCCCGGCGATCTCGAAGCACGTCATTGCCGACTATCTCCGGCGCACTGGAGGCGCCCCCCACCCTGGTCTTCTGACACCCCGCCAGGGCGAGATCCTCCACCTCATCGCCCGCGGTCAAAGTACGAAGGCCATCGCGCGGACCCTGGGCATCAGTGTCAAGACTGTCGAAACCCACCGCGCGATGCTCATGGATCGCCTCGACATTTACGACATCCCCGGACTTGTCCGGTACGCCATCCGCAACGGTATGGCCGAACTCGACGGATGACGGCCGCCTGCCGCGTCCCGCGTATCGGGGATAATCTGATGGCTTTCTCAGGAAGCTCCGGAAGGAAAATCAGAGCGCAATGTACGACAATCTCGTGTGAGCGGCAGCGACCAAGCGAATGAGTTGTTCTCCGCTTCGAGCAGGGGCCGCGGGTTCCGTCCCGTTGACCCGGTCTCGCTCAACACGACCCGGAGCACTTTCCCTCGGTCACGGACTCGGAGACATCGATGAAGAAATCTCGCTCGCAGCGCGCTGCGCCCTGGAGGGACCCAGCCTTCCCGTCGATCTTCAGATCTGGCCCCTCGTGGGTTCTCGCGACCTGCACCACCCTGGAGAACGTCCGACCGTCCCCGGCCGTGCACCGGGGCGCTCCTCGACCTCTTCGCACCCAACCGCGACTGGATGCTCATGGAGCTCCATGCTCTGGCCCTCGACTGCGACCGGGCGCGGTCCTATCTGGCGAAACCCGGCTGCAACGTCGATCTGGGGACGGCCCAGTTGGCACGCAGCATGGCCAAGCGATCCGAAATCCTCCGCTTCCTCCGCAATGACCGATGCCCGTCGGACGGCGGTGCGGACCGATCCACTGCGGTGTACCGGGCGCCCAGGGCGATAGAGAGGAATCCTTGATCGCCCGAACCGCGAACCAGGCAATCATTAGCGAGAATTCGCCTCTGGTCTTGAGCGGGCCGTCATGAGGCCCGATCGGCGACGGGCGACCTTCCCGAAAGGCGGTCCCATGCAGACCTGCCGGATTCTACTGGTCGATGACCACCCCTTGCTCCTGCGCATCCTTAACCGGCTCCTGGCCGAGATTTCCGAAATCGAAATCGTTGCCCAAGCACGCGACGGCCTCGAAGCGATGTCGTTGGCGGTCCTTCACCAGCCCGACCTCGTTGTCACCAACTTGGCCCTTCCCGGCCTCGGCGGCCTCGAACTCACCCGCCGTCTGGCCGCCGAGGCGCGAGCGCCACGCATCGTCTTGATGTCGTTCCACGACGAGCCCGAGTATCGTGAGGCAGCCGACGCGGTGGGGGCGGATGGATTCGTGCTCAAACAGGACCTCGGCACCAAGCTCGTCCCGTTGATCCATTCATTAATGACATAAAGCCTATCTAAAGAGACGCCAGCGAAAGAATTCCACGTCGGCACTGAATGCGGTCTGCATGGTGAGGAATCGCTTACGACCCCACCCTCAGCGTCGGCCTGGTTTCATCGGGCGTCGATCCCTCCACAGCGAGCAGACACGAGGTGCGAGAGGACGTGACGATGTTCAAGAGTCAACTGAAGGACCCGATCCGGCTCACCCCAGCCGTTCCCGTCATCGCCGAGGGCGATAACCCCGACCGTCGGGCGCTGCGCCACTTGCTCAGTTTCCTGGTGGCGGGGTTCGACTGGGTCCGGTCGAATCGATTGCCAGCGAAGTTGAACGTGCGCGGAATGGCTCGAGCACTGGGAAGACGAGGAATACACCTACATCGAGACGCGGATTCCGGGGGACACTTCAGAGTTGGAGGTCGACCTCCACGTTCACCAAGGGGTCATCTTCGCCCGGATTCGACGTCGACTCGCGGACTCCTGTACTGAGACAACGCCGCCTCAATCCGACCTCATCGGACGGGGGCGCGGAGTGCGCGACTGATCGGAGACTGGGGCCCGGAGTCAAGAGGCTGGCCGATCGTTTAGGCAGGGCGTGGCGTTCGACTCAGTAGCATGGATGCTTCTAGGCGGGCTCTTCGCCCCCGGGCCTTCTTGTCTCTTGCGTTCGTGCCGGATGGATTCGCTGGATCGTCCCTCACCTTCGCCCAGTGACAGATCGTTTCATGGATCTCCAGGCGAAAGAGGCACGTGGGCCGGATTGCGGCCGCGAACGTCGCACTGGACGAATCAGGGCCATCCTCAGCGCGGAAACCATCGCCAAGGCGAATTTTTTCGCGAAGCTCCTTGCGATTCAGACCGGATGGGGCTAGATTGACATGATTGAGTTAGTGCCATTCTCGATTTCGCTCCTACTCTCTCAGATTATTGTGACCTGATACCGGTCAACACGTTCCTTACGGTCGAGACGATCCATCGCAATGCTGCGCTCCCACGCTCGTCGATGGTCAGGTGTTGCAGCCACGGCATGGCTCATGTTCGTGTCCGTGGCCGTGCTGTTTCCAGCAGAAGCGCGGGCAGGCTGCAATCATCCCTGGATTGAGCGCACTGATCCGGCAGACTCGCTGAACGACCTGAGCATCCTCGAGCCGAGCCGTCAAGAGTTGACCTCCGATCCGGGAATCCCCAAGGAATCCCGGCGCCGATCGCCCTGCGCAGGCGGAGCGTGCTCCCAGTTGCCCGAGATGCCGATGACCGCCCCGGACTCGGTTCCGGACCGGGTCGAGCTCTGGGGCCAAGTTCCGGAAGATCTACGTCCTCCGGCTCCTCCGTCCGATGCCCTCTGCTCCGCCTTGGATCGCCCGCACCCGGCTCGCACCGCCCGACCGCTTGAACGTCCTCCCCGCATGATCCCCTCGGTTTGATTCTCTTCAACTCGTGGACTCGGACCGAAGGCGGCTGCGCGGATTCCTGGCTCTCCAGGAACGTCATCCTCGCTGGACCGGAAGTACCGGGTCGTCCATGCCGCCACCACCCCCTCGTCTCCTCGAAGTTGGACCGAATGGCACGGTGTGATGAGTTGGCGGAACGAGGGGAAGTCGGTCCGCGACGACCCAGTCTCGCGCGGATCCCGCCCACTCAGGCCGGATCCGTGAGAACGGTTCATCCATTGATACATCTCGTCTCCTTTTGAACCGGGGTGCGCCCCGCCCCGACATGATCATTTTCTCGTTTTCGTGCAGGGAAAGGGATAAACCATGAAGAGGTTTCGAACCGGTTTCACATTGATTGAGTTGCTCGTCGTTATCGCCATCATATCGGTTCTGATCGCGCTCCTGCTCCCGGCGGTCCAGGCGGCCCGTGAAGCCGCGCGTCGCGCGCAATGCACCAACAACCTCAAGCAGATCGGTCTCGCTTGTCACAATTACCTGACCAGTTTCCAGTGCCTGCCATTTGGCAAGGGCCCGAGCTATAACCTCATTGTTCCCGGCACGCAGTACTACGCTCGATGGTCCACTCACAGTCAACTCTTGATGTATATCGAGCAAGGTGCTCTCTTCAACAGCATCAACTTCAACCTGGCCCCATCAACTCCCGGTATGGCGGGCGATGTTGCGTTCATGCCGCCGTACGTTCAACCCCAGAATATGACCGCTTCGCTGACCCAGGTGGCCGCGTTCCTTTGCCCCACGGACGGAAACCCGCCGACTCCGGGTTGGCCAGGGTGCAATAACTACCTGGGCAACATGCAGACCTGGGCCTGTGACCTGGGTGATACCAACCCCTCCTCGGTGGCCCCAGCCGAGGCGCCCCACGGGATTTTCTACTACTGGAGCTCGGTCGGTATCGCCAAGATCACCGATGGCACGAGCAATACGGCCTTCTTCAGCGAAAAGCTTCGCGGCAACGGTATGCGAGACTCCGACGCCCGGTCTGACTCGCTGATCACGGCATCGCCTACCGACCTGAATTCCACCTACCTGACCTGCCAGAATACGCCATTGACCGCCTTACGGCTCACTCACGCTCAGGGGGCGAGCTGGGTGATGGGGGAAATGTGTTGCACACAGTACAACCATGTTTCGACTCCGAACACCAAGACCTGTGCTGGGCTCGGATTTGCCAACAATAACATGGCCAACATGCCGATGCAGGTTCCCCCCTCGAGCAACCATCCAGGCGGGGTGAACGTCCTCTTTGGGGATGGCAGCACAAAGTTCATCAAGAGTAGCGTGTCACTCTTGACCTGGCGGGCCCTGGGCACTCGGGACGGCGGCGAGACCATTTCTGCGGATGCGTACTGAGGAGGCACTTCACCATGCTCCGACCCTGGAACTCAGCTCGGTCTGCGATTCTCACAGGCTCGGCCCTTCTCCTTCTTGCCGTGGGAGGATGCGGGAACGACCACATTGATGCGTTACCTTCCGACGAGATGGCTCGAGGTGCTCTTGAAGCGGCGCTCAAATCATGGATCGATGGCGGGAAGCCCGGAACCGTGGCGGGAATGAAGCCCCCGGTCCAGGTCCTCGACACTCCGTGGGGTCTGGGGGAACGCCTGGCTTCCTACGAGATCCTCCAGGAAGACAAGAGCGCCGCGGAGATGCGGTTCTCCGTCCGGCTCTCTCTGGCGAAGCCCGAGCGCGTTCAGGAAGTGCAATACTACGTGCTCGGCCGGGATCCGGTCATGATCTTTCGCGACGAAGATTACATGCGAAACATCAACATGGTGAACGGACCGCCGTTAAACAAGCCCGAGAACTCGGCGCGGAGGAGGCGGAGGTAGACACCGGGAATGACCGGCCCTCAGCGTAGTCGAGTGCGACGTTTTCTCAGGATCGTGGCGCAAGTCTCACTGAGCCGCGCATGGTCACGAGCCAACCGATCCTCCAGCGCGAGGAATAAACTCCAGCCACACTCAATCATTCGGTCATCACGCCGGGATTGACCTCCCGGATTGTTGAAGGGGACGACCTGTGTGCCGACACCCATTGACGATCCGAAAAAGAACCTTGCTCATCGGTGCCCTCGCGGTGTTTTTCTGTCCTTCCTGTGGCACGGAACCAAGACAGGAGCCACGGAGTTTGTTGCCCGAACTGTCGGACGCCCATCGAGCGGTCGAGAGCGCGATGGAAGAATGGAGGTCCTCTCCGGAGACCGATACCACATCGGCGTCACGTCGAACCATGATCTTCGTGGATCGACAACGACGACCAGGTCAACAGTTACGTGAATTCGCGGTTCTGGGGGATTCCGTAGTTGAGAACCTCCGTCGTTTCGTGGTGAGGCTGTCGCTCGCGGGACCAGACGAATCGACACTCGCCGCTTACTACGTTTTCGGCAAAGACCCCATCTGGGTGTATCGCGCCGAAGATTTCGACATGATGATGAATATGGATATGATGCCCGATGAACCGGATGGGCCCGTCGTGGTATCTGATTCCGAAGACACGTCGAAAGCGAAGGCCGGACACCACGATCACCCCGGTGCACCCGGACCGGGACCCGAGAGTCGGTGAGTTGCATGCCGTGGTTTCCACGCGGTGGTGGCAAGGACGATTGGAGGTATCGGTCGATGTCCGAAGGCCGTGTCGGATCCTGGATCGGTTCGGCCCTCCGACTGGCCGAAGTTCGGTTGCGCGTGCCGATTGTGCTGGTTATCGCCGCGGTCGTGATTGGACGCTGGGAATTGATCCGCAACTACTGGGACCGGTTCACGCGTTCTTCAACGGTCCCGAGCACTTTCAAGCTTCCGATTTCGAGCGACACAGAATACTTCTGCCCGATGGATCCTGGTGTCGTATCACATGGGCCTGGTCGGTGCGGCGTCTGCAACATGGCGCTGGTCCGCCGCAAACGCGGTGACGCCGTGATGCTGCCCGACGGAGTGGTCGCTCGGATGCAACTCTCACCCTACCGCATCCAACTCGCCGGGATTCAGATCGCGCCGCTGGTTTACCTCCCACTGAACCAGGAGTGGTCGGCGGCCGGGCTGGTGATGCGCGAGAGTGAGGCCGCCGCGACTGTAATGCTGGAAGTGCCGGGACGGCAGGCGCCCTGGATCCGAGAAGGAGCGACGGTCGAGGTCGCCTGTGCGGACTCGCCTGGCCAGGAGCCGCTGACCGGCCGGGTTCGCTCGCTTCAACGTAACGTGGACAATGGACGGGAATCCCAGCGCGTGATCGTTGTGATCGAACCGCCACCGCAATACCTTCGCAGCGGTATGATCGTTGAGGTGAGACTCCGGATCGCCATGGCCACGCTCGAGCCGTTCCGCACACTCCCAAGCAACCCACCCGCACGGAAACCCGAGGAGCCGCGGCGGATCTACGTGTGTCACGACCATCCCGAGACGATTGCCGTGGAGTCGGGGCGTTGCCCGATCGATGGGAAGAATCGGATGTCCCAGGCGTTGGGCGATCTCGAGCGGCTGCGATGGTGGTGTCCGATGCATCCCGACGTCACCGCCGAGAGGGCGGGTTCTGTTTGCAAGAAGTGTGGGGGAATGGCCTTGCAACCTCGAGTTGTCTTCTTTGCACCCCAGGGTCAAGTACTGGCCGTGCCTCAGTCGGCGGTCGTTGACACAGGTGCGCGGAAGGTCCTCTTTGTCGAAACCATGCCAGGGATGTTCGATGGGGTCGAGGTTGTCCTGGGACCTGCGCTGCGGAGACTATTACCCGGTCGTCCGCGGCGTCGATCCGGGCCAGAAGGTCGCGATTGCCGGAGCTTTCCTGCTCGACGCCGAGACCCGGCTGAATCCAAGCCTCGCATCCGGATACTTCGGTGCCGGCCAGAGCGATCGTGTCGTCGCCCCGGCCGCGAAGTCCATCGCGTCCAGCAATGATCACGCTACGAAGGGCGATCCGCTCCGGGATCTCTCACCCCCGGATCGCAAACTCGCCGAGCGCCAGAAGGTCTGCCCCGTGACTGGCCTGGAACTGGGTGCGATGGGCGTTCCCAAGCGAATAAGTGTCTCTGGCCGGGTCGTTTTCCTTTGCTGCGACGGATGCCAATCCAAGATCTTCGGGGAACCGGAGAAGTACCTGCCAAAGCTTCCTGGTCCTTGAGAGGTGCTCACACTGAGCTGGGCTTTGGGTTCGCCGCCGATTCCGTACCTTCCAGCTAAGTGCGATCGTGACGGACCAGACCTGGCCTCGTCGTCCCGACAATCTTGCTCATGATAGACGCGATCATCACTTTTTCGATCCAAAACCGTACCATCGTCATCACCGCCAGCCTCATCCTGGCCGCGCTCGGCGGCTGGGCTGTGTGGGACACTCCGGTTGACGCGATTCCCGACCTTTCAGAGAACCAGGTGATCGTCTTCACCGAGTGGAAAGGTCACGGGCCTCGAGAGATCGAGGACCAGGTGACCTATCCGCTGACCCTGGGACTGCGAGGCATCAACGGCGTCCGAGTCATCCGTTCGTCCAGCGATGTTGGTTTCTCGACAATGAGTGTCATCTTCGAGGACACCGTCCCGATTGACGAGGCGCGACGGCGAGTGGCCGATCGATTGGGCCAGGTTCACGGGCAGATGCCCGACGGCGCCACGACTCAGTTGGCGCCGGACTCCCCCGCGACTGGCCAGATCTTCTGGTACACGGTCGAAGGGGGAGGACTCGACCTGGGCCGGCTCCGCGCGGTCCAGGATTGGTACGTTCGCCCACAGCTCGGCTCCGTTCCCGGCGTGGCGGACGTTTCCAGCGTCGGTGGGTTCCCGATCGAATACGAGGTCGCGCCCGACCCTGACCGGCTTCGGCTCTTCGGCGTGACACTCAAGGACGTCGTCGAGGCCGTCGCATCGTCGAACGCCGCGACAGGCGGCCACGTGGTCAACAAAGGGAACGCCGAGTACGTAGTACGAGGTGTCAGTTGGTTGGGAGCGTCGCCACGGCCCGGCGACGACTCGTTCGACCCTCGGCGGCGCGATCCGCGACCTAGAGAACGTCGTGCTGCCCGCGGCCGGAGGAGGGACGATCCGGCTTGCAGAGGTCGCGAGGGTCGCCATCGTTCCGGGTTTTCGCCGGGGAGCCCTGGAAAAGGATGGCAACGAAGTGGTCGGCGGCGTGATCCTCATGGCGCATGGCGAGAACCCCCTCCAGGTCACACGGCGGATCAAGGCGAAGATCCGCGAGCTCCAGGTCGGCCTGCCGCGCGACGTCCGGATCGTGCCATTCTACGACCGTACTCCACTGATCGAAGGAGCGATCGGAACGGTCAGCGGCACCGTGCTGGAGGCGATGGTGTCGGCCTCGTTATGCGTCCTGTTAGTTTTGCTTCACCTGCCCACCTCGCTTGTCATAGCGGGTACGCTGCCACTGGCCGCACTTTCGTCGTTTCTGATCATGGCCGTCTTGCGGCGATCAGGCGTCCTGGACATTCCGGCAAACGCCATGTCGCTGGCTGGGATCGCCATCTCGATCGGCGTCCTGGTCGACTCGTCAGTCGTGATGGCCGAGAACGTGATGCATCGGCTCAAGGAGCACTTCGGCGCCGAGCCGGTGCGGGGCGACGTACGAAGCGTCGTGTTGCCGGCCTGCCTGGCCGTCGGCCGGCCCATCGTCTTCTCTGTAACGATCATGGTCCTGTCGTTCCTCCCCGTCTTCGCGCTGGGAGGGATCGAAGGGAAGATGTTCCACCCCCTGGCTTATACGAAAACGTTCGCGCTGGCCTCGGTCGCGGTACTCGCGATCACCCTGGTCCCGGCTCTGTGCACGCAATTCATCCGAGGCCGGTTGCGGTCCGAGGGGGAGAATCCGCTGGTCCGGGGCGTCATCGAAGTTTATCGCCCCGTCCTTTCCTATCTGATGGATCGCCCGGCGGTACTGGCCGGGATCCTGGGCGTGACCTTCCTCCTGGGATTCGCCCCGCTGGGGATTCGCCCCGTCTACCTCGGCACGCTCTTCCTCGCCATGGTGTCCACGGCGCTGCTGCGCCGCCAGCCGTTGGGGCGCTGTGGTTGGTCCTGCGATTCTGGTGCTCGTCGCCCTGGCGATCGAGCCGATGATCACGCCCCTGGAGCGGGAGTTCATGACGCCGCTCGATGAAGGGATGGTCATGGATATGCCCATCACGGTTCCCCGTGCCTCGGTGACGGAGTCGGTTGACGACTTGAAGGCACGAGACATGGTCCTATGCCGATTCCCGGAAGTTGACATGGTCGTGGGCAAGGCAGGGCGAGCCGAGACACCGACCGACCCCGCTCCGATGGATATGATCGAGACCATGGTGAATTTCCGCCCGCGCGAGTTCTGGCCGCGACGCAAGCTCCGAGCGTCCGATGCCGCCGTCCAGTGCGGCGCGGTGCTCGACGCCTTGATCGAGCGGCGTGCCGTTGCTCCACCAGTTGACGAGCGGGCGAGGCGGTTGCTGGCTGAAGAGGCGGTGGCGTCGAGTTTGACGAGGTTCGACGCGATGAGCCGAGAGTATGCCTATCACCGCAATCAGGAACTTGTGCGCGAGTCCAGCGGGCTCTCGCCGACCTCGACCCATCCCTCGGATCCCGCCGAAGCGCGGTTGGTTCCCTTGTGGTTCGCGCACGTTGAGAAACTCGACAGCGAGCTGCTGGTGGCGCCGGCCCGATCTTCACGAGGTTGGTGATGGACGAGATCCTGGATCGTGCGACGATCATCGACCCGGCTGTGGCGGCCCATCACGCGGCATCGGTCCGGCTACGCAAGGCGTCCGTCGAAAGCGTGATCGCGGCCATGACACAACCACCGTCCGATATCGGCGGGCATCACCACCACTCGGGCGGATCCGCCTCGGTTCCCCTGCTGGAGCCACAGCCGGTGCTTGACGGCATCCAGCACGAACACTCCCGCGCGTTCGCTCGATGGCTGCTCCTCTGGAAGGTCGGGCATGACGAGCTGGCGGGGTTCGGCGGCGAGCTGGACACCGCCGTCCAGATGCCGGGCTGGACGAACGTGTGGACGATGCCGATTCAGAACCGGGTCGACATGTTGACTACCGGGGTGAATACGCCGATCGGGATCCGGGTACTCGGCCGAAACCTGGATGATGTCGTCCGCGGCTCGGAGGAGGTTGCCCGGGTAGTAAGAGGCGTGCGCGGGGCCGCTGACGTCGTGGCCGACCCGCTTCGAGGCAAACCCTATATCGAGGTCCGCCTCGATCGCGAGCGGGCCGCGCGGCTCGGTGTCCGGGCCGGAGAGGTCAACGAGCTGATCGAGACCGCCCTGGCCGGTAAGATGGTCGCGACAACCGTCGAGGGGCGCGAGCGGCATCCGGTGGTTGTCCGTTATGCCCGCGCGCGTCGCGAAGACGAGGAATCGGTGCGAAACCTCCTTGTGACGGCCTACGGCGTGGCGCAGGGCCAGGTTCGAACACGAACACAGCGACCTCTCGTCAATCGGTTCACCAGGTCCCACTCTCGGAGGTCGCGGAGGTCAGCGTCGTCGAGGGTCCTGCGACGATCAAAGGCGAGAACGGACTGCTTCGCAATTACGTGCGGCTCAGCCCCCGAGGCCGAGATGCCGCCGACCTTGTCGAGGAGGCGCGAGTTGCCATAGCCCGCGAGGCCCATTTGCCCAACGGCGTCTATCTCGAGTGGACCGGACAGTTCGAGCACACGCTCGACGCGCGCGCCGGACGCTAGGCTTGGTCGTGCCCGTCGTGGTTGTCTTGATCTTCCTGATTCTTTACTGGACCTATCACGACATCGCGGACGCTGCACTCATGATGATGGCTGTGCCGGGCGCGATCGCCGGAGGGCTCCTCTTCCAGTGGTTCCTGGGCATGAAGCTCTCGGTGACGGTCTGGGTCGGCTACATCGCGTGTTTTGGCATGGCCACATCGACAGGAATCATCATGCTCGTCTACCTTCGCGAGGCCCTCGAACGAGCTGGCGGCCTGGAGCGGATCAGCCTGAGCGAGCTACGCCAGGCTGTCATGGACGGTGCCGTCCACCGGCTCCGCCCGAAACTGTTGACCGAGGGAACAGTCGTCATCGGCCTGGCGCCGATGCTCTGGTCCAGCGGAGTTGCGTCTGAAATCATCCGACCGATGGCCGCCCCCGTATTGGGGGGGATTCTCGTCGCCGATGAGGTCATCGACCTGTTTTTGCCGATCTTGTTCTACTGGGTGCGTCGATGGCGGTGGATGAGGCTGCATGCCGGGAGGCGGATGGTTGAATCCGACGCCTAACCACTTCATCATCTCTGAGTCACGGCTCGCTGAGGGCCTTGGCAACCGCCGTCGCGATCGTGTTGGCCTGGAGATACACCAGCCTTGAGCTTGCCATCCGGACCGATCAGGAAAACCGACGGGATCGTCTCAACGTGATAGGCATCCTGTGCGCCCCTTTCGGGCCATTCGCCCAGGAAACCCTGCGTCCATCGGAGTCCCTGCTCGGCGGCGAGCTTGCGTGGTGACTCCTTGTCGCCATCGAGACTCAGGCTCACCATCGCGAACCGTTCGTCCGCGCCGAAGCGGTCGTGAAAGAGCCTTGAAGTCGGGTAGCTCCGCGATGCAAGGCGCACACCAGCTTGCCCAGAAGATGAGCAGCACGTGCTTGCCGCGGTAATTCTGGAGATTGATCGGACGACCATCAAGCGACGTGGCCTCAAACGGTGGTGCCAGCTCTCCGATCTTGAGCATCTGCCTCGGTCTGGGCCGCAATGTCCCGAGCTCGAATTGGCTGGCGACTCGCTTCAGCCGGGGACCTCGGGTATGCGGAACTGGCGGAAAGCATGAGCGGTTCGATCGGAGAGACTGGACGCGCACATAGATCGGATCAGCCGTGTAGGTCAGTGTCAATTGATAGTCTCCGGGTGGCAGGTCCTCAACCCGAATGGTTCCGTCCGACTGGAGCGGAGCCCACTGAAGCTGGAACCAATCCCGACGATAGGTCCGTCCCTCGGGGGAAACCCGCCAGTTTCGGGCCCACTCGATGATCGACCCATCGCGGCGGGCGAGGAGTTCCGGGGGATAGGGGATCATGGGTCGATCGCTCCCGATATTGAACGCGGAAAAGCTCGTATAGTCGTCCTTCGGATCGAACCCGGGAGGTGGCGCGATCCGGGCCACGACGGCGCGCCCCGATCCACCCAGCTTGACATGGGCAACTTCTCCGGATTGGACCTCGGCGAGCGTTCCGTTCGTTGATGCCTGAAGGCCTGACGCCCGTCTCTCGAATTCAAACGCTACCCGCACGTCCCCCGGCATGACGCGCTCGAAGACGAAGCGGCCCCGTGCATCGGCTTTCGTGTGGCCCGAGTCCTGGACATAGGGTATGTCGCGGTTCGCGATGCGATCGGAACGATACCGGATCGCGGCACCGGTTGCCGGACGAGCCCCAGTGCGCGCAAAACCTTCAACGCGGCCCCAGGGGCGGGCGATGATCGTCGAGTTCTTCTCAAAGGCCGCTTGATCGACCTCGGCAAAGAGCTCAGGATGCACGACGACCACGGCCCAGACTTTCCCGGCGGGGTCGGGCTCGCGGAGGATCCGGAAGCGTCCCTGACCATCGGTCTTCACGATCGCCTGGTCATTCACGGGTCGATTCTTACCGTCCTCGAGATGAACCCTGGGCAGGGCGGCTGGGCCTGCAACCAGCGGATAGGTCATGACGACGTCCGCCCCTTCCAGGGGAGTGCCGTCAGGTCGGTGCACGATGCCCGTGACGGGGACCCCTTGCGGCTTTTCGGCCTTCGTCAGCTTGACGTCATATTCCACCTGCCCCTCGTCGCTACGGAAGACGCGCGACTCGAACGGTTCGTACCCCTTCGCCTTGATCCGGAGTCGGAACTGGCTCGCATTTTCCGTGTCAAGCGAGGCTTGCAGGTGTCCCTGGGCCACGAAGCTGCGCGGATCCGTCCGCCACGACACTCTGCCGCCCCCATCCACGATGCCGATCTCGAGCTCTGCGTACTCGATGGGCTTGTCCGTGGCGGCATCGCGGACACGACCGCTGATCGACAGGTCGCGCCTGAGCGTCAGCACGATCTCACCGGAATCGGGCTCGGCACGTTGCTGAAAGACATGCTCATAACCAATGTGACTCGCATCGAGGAGGACCGGATCCGGCGGTGCGTCTTCCCAGCGGAACCGGCCGTCGGCCCCGGTCTTGAGAAAGACCCTCGGCCAGCGCCGGCCGCGCCAGCTCGTCGACGTTGACGAACGCGTCGGCAATCGGCCGCTTCTGCGTATCGACGACCCGGCCGGCGAGGACATGGGGTGGTCCCAGCGTCACGACGGCCTGTCTGCCCCCAGCCTCGGCCACCACGGATTCCATCGCCGGCGCGTGTCCTCGCGCCATGATTCGTAGCACCGATGGACCGGGACGGACGTGGGGAAATCGGAATTGCCCCTTGGAATTGGTGGTGGTCGAGGGAGCCTCGTCGTATGGCCCAACATCGCTGGCTTCGAAGCAGATGACCTCGGCGTCCGCGACCGGCTTGCTCGCCTGGTCGGAGACCGCGCCACGGATAGAGACTCCTCGGGTCATGACCTGGCGGTCGGTGAAGTCGAGCAGAGCCTGCAAGGGACGCTCGTCCCGCTGCGGTGGATCCATCGCCCTGGGCCGGCCGTGCTTCCGCGGATAGGACTCCCCATCCCCGACGTAATCCGGGTGCGAGAGGAAGAGGTAGGCGAACGTCATGTTGCGGAAAGAGCGGCCACGCCACCGGCCCTGCTGGTCGGTCAGAGCGTCCACCATCCAGGCCAGCTCGTGTTTCTCCTTTTTCTCGCCGAGGTACCCCCAGATTTTAACCTTCACCCCCGCGATCGGATGTCCCTGTTCATCGACGACCGTGCCACCGAGCGTCTGCTCGCCGGGCAGCAGCTCGAGTGTGAACTTCGCGGGGATCCTGGGAGATCGGGCATCGTTCTGTGCGAAGAAGTGGCGCTGCTGGACGTAGCCTTCGGCCCAGACGTCGAGATTGAACGTGTCCTGAAACGTGTCGTGGGACAGATCGATGCGGATCCGGCCGTCGCGGTCCGTTTTCCTCTCCGTATGCACGAGGTCTCGCGTGGAACGGACCGTCGCCGCGGCCAGTGGCTTGCCGGAGTCCTTGCCAACCACAAGGACCTCGATCGCCGCTGGGGGTGTGTTTGCTGAAGCCTTCTGATCCGACTTGGCCGGTTGTGTCTCCGGCGGCACAACGGCCTTCGTTGCCGCGCGGGCCAGCTCGATCGAACCGAGTAACCCGGTGAGGGCCATGAGAACCGCGGAGACCGCCAGTCGCGCCGGCCATCTCAACAGGCAGTGCGACGATCCCCGGCTCTCCTCGATCCACGCCAGCCGCCGGCCCAGCTTCGTGGTGTGTGCCATCGCCAGCCCCAGGGCCGGCTCGAGGCGCCGGACCAGTCCCGACGCGACCGCGATCAAGGAGGCCCGGTAGGCGGGCAGCTCCGCCCATCGCAAAGACGCACACGTCGTCGCACGCCTGCTCGCGGACGTCGCGCACGACACGGCCAATCAGCCAGGTCAGAGGATGTGGCCAGTAAACGATCTGCACGAGCTTGCGCAGGAGGTTCCAGCCGTAATCCCCGCGCCGGACGTGAGCCAGCTCGTGCAGGATCACCGCGTCGATCAGCCCGGCTTCCGGCGCGTCGGTCAGCGATCGGGGCACGATGATCGCCGGATCCCGCCAGCCGGCAACGATCGGGATTGACACTCGATCCGAAGCCATCAAAGCCACGCGACGGGAGATCCCCATCCAGCGCCGCCAACGGTCCAGGGCCGCCAGCCACGTCGGTTCCTCGATCGGCTTGCTGTCGCTTCTCAGCCTTACGATGGCCAGCAATGAAAGGACCAACCTCAGCAAAAGCAGGACCACGGCCGCCAGGTAGACGCCAATCATCGTCTCGGAAACGCTCATCCGGCGGACCGGCCTCGATGTTCCGGCGTCCGTCGTTCTGGACGTGGGAACGGCAGGAATTGCCCTCACGATCGAGGAGCCTGCAATCGGACGGACTTCCCACTCGGTCGTCGATGGGTCGTCGGGCGGTGGGATGCTCGGTCCGACCACGGCCGTCTCGACCGTGGCCCTGACTCGCGGTGGGAGGACCGTCATGGGCAACCGGGGCAAGATCCCGCTCGTCACCGGCAGGACCAGCAATCCCACCAGGCAAGTGTTCCAGAGCACCGAGCGGGCCAGGGTACGGCGACGCCGTAGCAGCTTATGGACCACCAAGGTAAGGGCGAGAAGCACTGTGGCCCGGATCGCGACGTCCGCCGCGACTCCCAATCCTTCCGGAAAACCCGAGTTCACGAAGTCGATCATGTCATGCTCCCGGAGGTTTGCCCTTCCGCTCCCGACCACGCCGGCCGGCCGGCCGCTTCGGAGCCTCGAGTCTGAAGCGTCGTAGCTCATCGAGCTGTTCCAGGGTAATCGTCTCGTCCTCGATCAGGCGGAGCACCAGGTCCTCGGCCGAGCCACCGAAGAACCGGCCGAGCAAATCGCGGAGGGCATGTCCCTGCGCTTTTTGTCGGGCGATCACAGCGCAGTAGACATACGACTTGCCTCGAGCTTCATGACGAAGGTAGCCCTTTGACTCAAGCACGCGCAAGATCGTCCGCACGGTTGAGTCGTGCAGCGGTTGTGGGAGTACTGCGCGAACCTGCTCCGCGGTCGCTTCACCGAGCCGCCACAGTGCCTCCATGACCTGGGCTTCGCGACCAGTCAGAGTCTCTGACGGTGGACGGGCCATGCTCCGAATCCTCCCGTTAATGATCTAACAGTTCTCCGCAGCATATTCACTGTCTCGACTCCGAGCAAGAGGGCTCCGTTAGAAAAATAACATCACAGCCGCGGTCGGCGGTTAGTTGCCTGACAAGGGAACCACAGGACCGGCTACGATGTCTAATGATGCAAAGAGATGAACCGAAACCTCCGGCAATGGGGCCGGCAAAGGACGACGAAGATGGCGACCTATTTCTGCAGCGACCCGCACGCCTTTCACGGGAACATCCTCAAATACTGCCGCCGGCTGGAGTTCATGACCTCCGCCGACAGAGAGGATTTTCTGGCCCTCGAGGCCGGTGGCGGCGATCTCCGGTCGCTCCGCATCAGCGACGAATCCATCGACAATATGAATCGCGGGCTGGCCGCCAACATTAACGCCAGGGTCGGTCCCAACGATGTCCTCTGGTGTCTTGGGGATTGGGTTTTCGGGAGCGGGCACGACTACTACCAGAAAGCCCGATGGTTCCGAGACGAGATCCAGTGCCGCACACTCTTCTTCGTCTGGGGCAATCATGATGATCGCAGGATCCGCGATCTCTTCTCCGCGACCTACGACCAGACAGAGATCCGGGTCGAGGGAGTGAAGATCACACTGAACCATTACCCGATGTTAACATGGAACGGACAACACCATGGATCTGTCGAGTCGCCCAACATCCATCTTTACGGCCACGTCCACGCCCTTTATCAACGTGAGCCTGCGGCCTGCCCGATTCGAGACGCCGACGCCTGGCCGGCACTGGATGTCGGCTTCGACGGGCACGCTTATCAGGTCTGGTCGCTGCAAGAAGTCCTCGAACGCTTGCGGCCCCGCCTGGCCGCCCTGGAAGCTTTGAAGCGAGACCGGCAACAATCGGACCCGTTCCGCGGCCGAGGCCAGCACCGAGGGGTAAACGTGTTGTGATCGAAGGTGCTGAATCTTCTCAGTTCGGCGAACCACTGCCTGCTCGTGTCTGTCCATTCTCGTATCAAGATACCCGGAGACACTCAATGACCCACCCGAATCCGGTCGGCTCGATTCAAATCCCGCCCAGTTGCTCTTCCAGCCTTCGGACCAATTCCGCAAACTCCTGATCGCCAAGCCGAAGCGTTTGTAGCGGCTCGAGTTCACCCTCCGACAGGGCGATCAAGTCCGCAGCGCTCGACGAGAGCTGGAGTGCCCTCGCTCGGCGCTCGATGGCTTTGACCACGATCGTTTCGATCGGGAACGCCGAAGAAACGCGCGCGATCTGCGCGGCGACTTCAGCGAGATCGCCGGTGTCCAGTTTCCCCCGGCCGTCGAGGCGGTAGGCTTCGGTAATCAAGTAAGAGCCTCGACGAGGAATTCGCAAGCTTGCTGCTGGAGTCGAGTGGGTTTGGTCGCCATTGCGTTACGCGCGGCTCTCGTGCTTGGGGAACCACGGGCTTGGACGGGCCTACAGCGATCGTGTCGGAGACGGCACCTTCGATTCACGCTCCGCGTTGGGCTGAGTCATTCGAGCGGCGGGGCGTGTCGAGGATGTGAACGCCAATGCAGCCAGGCCCACCACCCAAAGTAAGTACAGGGCCAGTGCCGCGACGAACCATTGGCGGGGGGAGATCTTCACGTCGGCCGACTCCTTGGTTTCAATCAGGGCGAATACAGAGGCATTCGAATGTCTCGCCCCCACTACGCGACCTCATCCCTCGCCAGGAAAAGCTTGGGCCGAAGCGCCGTCTCGAAGTCAAACACATTGTCGAAATCGGAACGGGCATCACTCGGTGTCTTCTCCAGGTCACCGGTGGCAATCATGTTATAGACAATGTCCCCGATGTCGGATGTCGAGCGGACGCCCCAATGGGCCAGAACGGTCAGGGCAAGCAGACCATACTGACGCAAGGCCAGCTTCCGGACCGATTCGCAGAGTTCGCGGCCGGTCACGTGGCCCGACTGGGTCGTCCTTTGGGCTCGGGACCGCCTGGGCCGAAGTTCGCGCGCTGGGGGTCCGGACTTCGTCTTGTCCCGATCGCGATCCAGAGCCTTGAGTTTGTGAAGACGGGAGTGATGCAACGCCTCGAGCACGAATGCGTAGCCCTCGATGGTAAATCGAGGATCGCATGCGATGATCCGGGGAAGTTGGTCGCGAAGGCTCATGGCACAGGTCATCCTGGGAATGACCGGACCCGCTTACGCCGGCCCGGTCGATCAAGAATCGGCAATCCGCTATGGACAAGTTGTCCGATGCGCGTGTGGCGTGGATCCCACAGAGGCAGGAGTCAAGGCGGGGAATCCGCCCAATGATCATCATCGGTCGGCTCTTCATCGTCGTCGTCGAGGTCACTCCGGTGTGGTCCCGACATGTGACCTGGGACACCATTTCGAGTCGGACGGGCGCCGTTACGTCCCTTGGCCAGTTCGACGGCCAGGACATCACCCCGACCGACGATGATTCGCCCCCGCTCCTCAAGCTCCACGACTAGCTTCTGGGCCAGGATCTCCTGGGCGACCACTCGGCCCCGACCGCCAGAGGTCGTAACGATCGATCCGACCGCAGGAAGGTTGTGTTCCAGCTCGCGATAAGTATCGTACTCATAGCGAAGGCAGCACTTGAGCCGACCGCAACGGCCTGAGATCTTCGCCGGGTCGAGAGTCGTCTTCTGGATCTTCGCCATTTTCATCGAGACAGGTGGCATTCGCGTCAGGTGCGTGTTGCAGCAAACCGGCTTGCCGCAATCTCCGTAGTCGGCCAGAAGCTTGGCCTCGTCACGGACTCCGATCTGCCGCATCTCGATCCGCGTGCGCAGGGCGCGCGCCAGATCCTTGACCAGCTCGCGAAAATCGACACGCTTCTCCGCCAGGTAATAGAAGACGACCCGTTCGCGACCGTGGATGATCTCGAGGTCCACCAGGTCCATCTGGAGCCGCCGCCTGGCGACCAGTTCCTGGCACGTGCGAAAGTACGACTCCCGATCTCGGTCGAGTCGTGATTGCTGGTCTCCGTCCTCGGCGGTGGCGAGCCGGAGGATTTCGCCATGGACCGGATTCGAAAGGAATCGGGTCGTGCGATCCGATGCCCCACAGAGGATATCCCCGATCTCAGTACCGCGATCGCTGCGAACGACAACTTTCTGCCCGCGCGGGTGGTCCTGTCCCGGGAGGCCCGTGTATTCGCCGAGAAACCTCATCCGACCGTATCGAACGACGTAAGTCTGGACCATCCTGGTACATCCGCCAGGTAAGAAACGAGTAGCCGGATCGTATTGGTCGTCATCGGAAAAGGAAAGCCTTCGCCCAGCACCCACCATTGATTATTCCCGAAATCGGAGAATTGCGAAAGAGCACCTCCCTGCGAAACGGGAATGAGTCGAGGCGACTCAGCGACCTCTCGGCCCCTGGCCTGGCAGATCGGACTACAATCGAACTCCGGACGGCACCATAATACAACCGAAATGGGGGACGCCCACGATGAAACACCGAGGCGAGTCATGATGGAGGATCCGCGGCGATGGTGAACGAGGAATTGCTGGCACTCCTGGTCTGCCCGATGGGGAAGGCCCCCCTGCGCCTGGAAGGCGATACGCTGATCTGCACCCGGTGCGGGCCGCGGTTCTCGATCAGGGACGACATCCCGGACATGTTGATCGAGCACGCCGAGCTGCCACAGGGCTGCACCGCTCTGGCCGATCTGGAATGTGTGCGATCCGGAGATGCGAAACTCGATTGAGCGAACCAGGGCCCCAGTGTCAGGGCCCTACCCGATCGGAACCAGCGAACCAGGCGACGTCGTGAGCCTCGATCGGTGAGGGGAGCTCGAGCTTCGCGGCAAGGGAGATGAGCACATGCGCGGGGACCGGGTGCGATCGCACCTGGTTCCGTCGCATGAGTACGGCCCACGGCGCCTCGACATAGACGATCGAGACCCGTGCTCGATAGGAAGCAAAGAGGTGAACCAAAGCGTCGCGGATCTGTCGCGTGATGTTGGTCGCGTTCCAGACGAATGGTGTTCCCGATCTGAGCAACGCCTTCGCACGCGATCGAGCCACCTCAACCACGGTGCCCTGAGCCTCCCTCGGCGAGACCCCGAGTTCTCGTCGGACGGCGTCGAGCGAAACCAATGGACTCCCCGGCGCATTCCGCGCGACCCAGGAGTCCTTCCCGGCTCCCGGAAGACCCGACATCAGGATGACCTCGCCCCACGTGTCGTCGTAGGCTGGTTCGTCCGGGTAAAGATCCCTGCCCTGAAAATAGAGGAATCGCGTATGGGCGGAGGCGAAGCTCCGGCACCGATCCAGGCAGGACTCCTCGCCCGCGAGTTCTCGGAAGAGGGCGATGCGGTCGAGGAGTTCAACCTGGTCGGGACAGACTCGCCCGCGAACATCCGCCTCGGCAATGAGGGCGAGCCAATCTTGCCGACACGCGTAGCTCGATTCGAATAGCCGGCGAGTCAGGTCGGCCTCGCGGGGCCACGAAAGAGGCAGCCCGTGGTGGCGGACCAGCCCGACGATTGCCTCCCGGATTGGCAAAGGGGTGTCGGGAATCCCGCCGGGCTCGTCATCCTTCCAGAACGCCAGCCTGGCGAGTCGCGCTCCGCGCCGAGCATGTCCCCGCGCGGTGATCCGACCCATCTCCTCCCGCGTGCAGTGTGGCTTTGCAACGTCGTGGAACAACGTGGCGGCAAAGACGATCGACCGTTCCCAAGGATCGAGCCGCCGCCAGGCCGCCAGCCCTGTCAACTCTGTGCAGACACGACGAGTATGATGGCCGACGTCCCCTTCCGCATGGTGAATCGCATCCTGGGGACAGTTGTGAAGGGCCGCGATCACGGGGTGCTCCACGCAGAGCCGGTCCCAGTCGAATGACCAGTCCGGGGGCTCGGGACAACCGGGAAACCTCCAGGTCGTCTCCTTGGTCTGTACCAATTTCATGGGTTGGCGGCCTCTCGACCGAAGAGGTCGACGCCGCAACGCAGACGGTTGGGGACGATCGGCCTGTTGAGCCAGTGGCCCTGAGCCTGCGTGACGGCCGTCAGGAAATCAGACCGAATCCACTTGAAACGATCAACCACAGCGGTCTTCCTCGACCTTGATGTAGAGGCCCTCCATGGTCGGGCTCGGGTCGGTCTCACCGAGGATCCGAACGGGATCGAGGTTCAGCCTGATCGTGTCAGCCGTCAGCCGCGAGCGGTTGTCGGGCGTGACAAACGCCGACGTGCCGACGAGAGATATCAGGTTTTCGAGACGTCGGAACGAACCCGCCGCGAGTACGCGTACCGGAATGATCGGTAGGCCCGCGAGCAGCTCCCGCCGATCGGGCGTTGTGAGGAATCGGCTCGTCTCGACATCCCAGACGTCGAACTCGAGGAAATAGTGCGGGAGTGAGTCGTAGTAGATCGTGTGCTTGGCGAAGAGCCACTCTCCGAAGACGACGTAGCGCGACTTCAACCGCTCATAGAACCCGCGGGCATGGGTGCCGGCCCATTGTTTCAGGAGCGTGAAGTGTTTCTCTCGCGGCCCGCCGGTCAGGTAGTGACCTCGACTCTGGAGCAACAATTCGCCGGACTCGTTGAAGCGGAAGGCACAGTTGGCGCCGTCCATCTTCTCCTCCACGACCAGAGGCCGGCCCGAAATTCGGGAGAATGGCTCGGCTTCCAGATCCTCATCTCCAGGCTGAAGCCGCGAACTCTCGATGTGGCGGGTACGAGGGTACTTGATCAAGGGCGGATTCACGGCATCCTCCCGTGTGGACGATGATCCAGGGTGGCGAGTGCGATCAAGTGCCCGGGGACGTTTTCGAAATGGACCCGAACTGCCCCGGTTGCCAGGAACGACCGCTCCAGCTTTCCCCGATCGAGGAGGTGGATATGCTCGGGGTTGGAGTCCTCCTTCGACGGGACCGAGACGATGACGAATCGCCGTGCAACTCGTACGGACTCACCAATCGCCCGATCCACGTCAGGGATGTGTTCCAGGACCTCCAGCGCCAGGACGCCATCGAAGCTCGACTCAGGGAAATCCAGGTCGCGTGGCATCCATGATTGCGGCCCGAAGATGGCTGATCCCGCCGCGCCGAACGGCCAGGATCGCTTCGACGCGATGCTCCAGACGATCGATCGCCGTAACCTCCAGATCGGCCAGCGCATCCATCAAGGGCCAGAGGGATACACCGCGTCCGCTGCCGACATCCAGCACGGAAGCTGGCCGGAGGCCACGCAGCATGCCGATGGCTCGCCGCACCCGAGGAAGCCCTGCTGTGCGTTTGAACCGGTAGAGTCGGAGACCCGCCTTCAAGCCGGTGTCGATGATCGCGTCCAGGTCATCGTCAGCCAGATCTCCCAACGGGACGCGAACGAGCGCCTCATCAAGAGCCATCGGCCATCCGCCCAACGCCTTGCCGCGAACGAATGCCGCCGCCAGCCGCCGATGTCCTTCGAAGGGAGTATTCATGAGATCAGCCTTCGCCGGGTCGAATCCGGGCAGATCGATCGGGTCTTCTCCTCATGCTCTAGAGCAAGCCCCCACGTCGAGGGTTCGTGTCGGACAGGCTCGCGCTCCTGGCTGATTCTCATCCCTCACCATTGCCGGCTTCCGTGAGCACGATGGTCGGCCCACCTTGGAGGACCACCGTGTCTCCGACCTTCATCTGTCGCCGTTTGCGGAGCTCGACCTCGCCGTTGACGCTGACCAGACCCTCGGCGATCCAGGTCTTGGCCTCGCCACCGCTCTGAACGCAGCCGGCGAGCTTGAGGACCTGGGTGAGGTTGATCGGACGATCGCCGATCGAGATCGTCTGACGTTGACGCTCATTGCGGCCCATTCTTCCAGGTCTCCGTTGCGGGCTTCCGCCAGGATTGCGAAGCTCCCGCCCAGGCCGGTCCTCATTCTGCGAAATCGAGTGGCCGAGAGGCCAGCGACGTCAGCCGAGCGCCCAGGAAGCTGCACCTTGGTTCCGATCATGCGCCGCGTCCGACGGATCGGTCAAGGTCTGACTGGATCTCGCCCTCTGCTCAGCACTCCAGTGCTCCTAGATCCTCATCTCGATGCTCGACTTTGAAGAAAACGGATCGGTCGGTTTCTTGACGCTTCTGCGTCACTAGTCCACCAGATCCGAAATGACCAGCCACCAGAACAGGAAGCTGCTGGCTCACTCGGGTCTGGTTCTCACGATCCCCGAGTTTTTTCGTGTGTTTCGTGGATTTCGTGTTCCTGTTTCTGGTCTCCGATCCGCTTCCGTGGTGCTCTCGATCGGCGAGCGGTGAACTGGTGCGGCCCATGGGCGGTTGTTGGCGATTTCGTGGACGAGTCTCTCCAATTGTCCGATTAGATCAGATGGAGCGACTGTACAAGCCTCAGAAGCCATTCAAGGCCGTCGAGAAGCGGAGAACTGCAAGAATTAGTAATCGATTGTGTGAAAGCAAGATACCAAGAGATTCTGTCTTGTATGATCGCGGTAAGTCCACAATTTAGCATTCCCCGATAGTCACCAGGCGTGGCGAGGCCAGGGCTTCGCCGGCATTCTTCGCCAGTCCGTTCCACAGCGCACTGGTGGTCCGATACATCCGGCAGACGGTCAGATCGCTCGCGTCGAACAGCTCCGTCCGGAGGCCCGCGCAGTGGTAGGCACGCGGGAGTTTCAGGCCATCGTGTAAGGAATCGCGGATCGCGGCATGCCCGGCCGACCGCCGGTATGCGTCGCCCCGAGTGATGAACACCTGGCCGTAGCCTGCGGCGACCTTCGGATCGTCGCTACGGCGCATCCAGTTGATCGGCAGGAATCCCAAAAGGATGAAATGGATCAGGGGGATGACCAGCTTCTCCAGCAGCCCGACCGTCTCCTGGCCGGGTACTCCGCTAGCGAGGTCGGCCCCGGTCGCGTCCAGGACTGCCGATATCCGCACCAGGGCATCGGATGAGATTCGGACATCGACATCGACAGACACGAGTCGCGGATGACGTGCCTCGTGGGCCAGGACCCAGCAAGCGTGCGGCTTGCCGCACCAGCCGGATGGCAGCTCCGGCCCCAAGATCAGCCGGATTCGATCATCCCCCTCGGCCATTGAAGTGACGGTTGCGGCGGTCTTGCCCGAGGATCGGTCGTCAAGGACCAGCACTTCGAAATCCACACCCTGACTCAGCAGAACCGCGGACACGGCTTGTCCGATCGTGTCCTCCTCGTTTCGGGCGGGGATCAGGACCGAGACCGCGGTCGGGTTTCGTACCGCCAGACCCTCTCCGGTCTGCTCATGGGAAGAACGACGAGCGGGAAAGAGCGGTCGGGGCGCGCCAGCATGATCGACCCACCGCATGACATCGCAAGGCTGCCGGGAACTCCGCGCTGATGGGCGCGAAGCCCGTTACGAAGTTCGTTGGAGACGCCGTGGGGACGGCGTCAAGCACGTCGCGGAAAACCATGATCCGCGAAAACTGCACCTGACATTTTTTCGAGAGGACTATAAGGTGCCTTGCTGTGGGGCGCATCGCTCAAACCCCGCAACGAGTCTCCATGGAAGGTCGAACTCATGCAACGATCGATTCCGGTCGGCGAAACCGTCTCATTCACACTGAATACGGGCCAAACGGGCCGAGGCACAGTGGTCCAACGGATCGCCGAAAGACGCCAGCCCGTGATCCTCCTGATCGAGCAAGCCAACGGCTGGCGTTGTTTCCGGTTCGAGGAAGAGGTCACTCCGTTGCAGGCGCCGATGGCCGTAGCGGCGAGTTATTGACCGAAGTCCTTTGGTCGCTTCCATATCGAGCAATCTCCGCCCATGCGCTCCGTGCACCTCAAGTGGCGCAGGGACACAAGCCTCATGCGCCCGATTGAGAGAGGTTGACGGGCGTTCCTTCGCGCGCGAGGGACGAGGACCACCATTCAGTGGAATCCTCGCCTCCGGAGCTGGCTGTAGCTCTGAAGGGCGGCTTCGATGATCGGCATCGCTTTCTCAGCAGGCTGGATCTCCTCGACCTCCACGGATTTGCCCTCCAGCATCTTGTAGTCCTGGAAGAACCGGCGCAGCATCATCAAGCGATGGGGTGGCAGCTCTGATGCCTCTCGGAAGCTGTTGAATTCCGGGTCGTTCACGGCCACCGCCAGGATTTTGTGGTCGCTTTTCCCGCCGTCGAGCATCGTCATGAGACCGATGGCGCGGGCCGTGACAAGAGTCAGTGGGGAAAGGGGCTCCTGACAGAGCACCAGCACGTCGAGGGGATCGTCATCCTCCGCAAACGTCTGAGGAATGAATCCGTAGTTCGCCGGATAGAAGACCGCCGAATAGAGCACACGGTCCAATCGCAGGAGTCCCGTACGCTTGTCGAGTTCGTATTTGACGCTCGACCCCATCGGGATCTCGACCAGGGCGTTGAATTCCGAGGGCAAGTGCTCACCGGGGGTTACATCGTGCCAGGGGTGAATCATGATGTCTCTTGCGGCTTGAGTTTCGCTCGAATCCCGAACGGTCCGTCAGGAATCCGCCATGGAAACCTTCGAGCACTCGGTCGAGGCATTGGCATTCCCAGGCCACCGCCTCATGTGAGGATTCCGTGGAGGTCTTCGGAATTCCGCCGGATTTCGTCTTGGAGCCCGAGCGGATATTAGACAGTATACTCTAAGTCAGTCGCTCTTCTTTCATCTTGAGTCGACAACTTTGATGAGGTTGCTCATGGGCTCCTTGGACTTATCTCCGGGGGCGCATCTTCGTGCGCCAACGATCCCTTGGCCAAGACGGTCTCGGCGATTCGCCTTGACAGGCGAGCCCCTCGAAACCCGACAACTCCTTTCCGCGGCAGCCTTTCAACCCGCCACTGCGGTGAGCGTGGGGCCAACTCCCGCATTCGCCCAGACAAACGTCTCCCCGGTCGGTCCTCTGCGTTCGCCAGGAGGTCCCACAGGCTTCTCCCCGACCCAGATCCAGACAGCCTACGGCGTCAACCAGATCACATTCAACACCACGAGCGGCCCCGTCGTGGGCAACGGAGCCGGACAAACCATCGCGCTCATTGAAGAATACTACGATCCGTACATCTTGTCGAATCTCAATACATTCGACAGCCAGTACGGTCTGAGCGCCTCCGCCGTCGTTCACGCAATACGTCCAGACCGGATTGCGGTCCGACAATACCAGCTGGTGCATCGAGACTTCGCTGGACGTGGAATGGGCGCACGCGATCGCTCCCGACGCGAACATCGTGGTCATGGAAGCCGCTCCTGGCCCCAACTCCAACCCACTGGAATACCTCCTGGATGCCGTGGATTACGCGAGCGCATTGTCCGGGGTCTCGGTGGTATCGATGAGCTGGGGAAGCAGCGAGTTCTCGGGCGAAACGGGGGACGATAGCACGTTCCTGACCCCCTCGAACCATAGCAACGTGGCCTTCGTGGCATCCTCGGGCGACTCGTCGGTCGTGGAGTATCCCTCAGTCTCGCCCAATGTCCTGGCCGTTGGTGGTACGTCTCTGACTCTGAACAGTAACGGGACCTACGGCTCCGAGACGGGATGGAGCGGCAGCGGAGGTGGGACGAGTTCTTACGAGACCGAGCCTTCGTATCAGAACTCTGTCCAATCGACGGGCCAACGGACCACCCCCGATATCGCCTGGGACGCCAATCCGTCCACGGGTGTCGCGGTGTACGATTCGGTCGGTGGTTACGGGTGGGTCGAGGTTGGCGGTACCAGCGTTGGTGCGCCTTCGTGGGCTGGCCTGGTCGCGATTGCGGACCAAGGTTTGTCGCTGAACAGTCAACCCACGCTCACCAACGACCAGTTGAGCAGTGCCCTTTACAGCTTGCCAGGCTCCGATTTCCACGACATCACCAGCGGCAAGAGCGGCAAGAATAGCGCCGGTCCCGGTTACGATCTCGTCACCGGGATCGGCAGTCCCGTCGCCAACTCGTTGATCCCGGATCTGGTGACCGCCGCCAGCCAGAAAAACGACGCCCTCGCCAACCTCCCCTCCTCCCCGACCGCAAGCGCCGCGACGGCGGGGTCAAGCGGCGTGAGACCGCACGACCTGAACAACATCACTTCGGGGAACGCCGGGAGCAGTTCGTCGTCCGCCGCGAGCTCGACGTCGCCCATCTCGATCACGCCTCTGAACCCGGTAACCCTGACCGGATTACCGACAAACGGTCTGCTCGTCTACATCATCGTGCCGACCCAACCGATCGTCGTCCATCTCGGCTCGAGCATGGAGCCGGTGACGACGCAAGCGATCCTCGCGACGGCAACGAGCGAGGAAGCGCCGACAACCTCGACGCACTTCGGGCAGGGCGGACTCCCGGACGACCTGGGACAGCCGTGGGCGAAGCCAATCACTGTCCAACCGCAGGCGCCGCATCGGTCGACGTCGTCGAGCCATTCCAACCCGGCGAGGCCGAACCGGCTCCGGCCGAGCAGGGCCAACCGGCTCCGGCGCCTGGAGCCGCTCGGACCCGGGCATTGCCCGCGTTCTCGGATCCCGGAGTCGAGACCGTGCTGGATCTCTCCGATTGGAGTCTGCTCCCAGCCTCTCACTGGAGGGAATCGCCGCGGCCGGATGAGAGCCGCGCCTCATGGGTGCCCTCGACGTCGATGTTCGGCATCGCCGCCGTGGCGATGGGTGGGTATCAGTTCGCGCTGCGACAGTCCGACCGTTTCCACGGGCGTTGGGTTCCGGGCCGTTCGAGAGCAAGGCGTTCAGCCTCGCCTCGCCTCGGGTCGGCCATAAGCTGAACGACGTTACCCCGGTTTCTTGAACAGGTCGAGGAATCGGTCCTCGTACTCCTTGTAAAGTTCGAGTCGATCCAGCTCTCGTTTCAGCTCATACGCCTTCGAGCGATCCCGACTGGCCTGGCGGAAGAGATTCTCGATGCGATCCCGGTCTTCGGGCGTAGGGCCATCCCCTTCCTCGGAGACCGGTTCGAATTCGCCCGAGTCGTCTTCGGATTGGCCCTGCTGCTCCAGAGCCTCCTCGACCTTCTCCAGGATCTCTCCAAGCTTCTGCTCGACTTCCTTGGCTTGTTCGGAAAGTTCGCCGAGATCGATCGGAATGTTCGCGATGGTGGAGAAGGCCTCAAGAACAGCCAGCGATGCCTTGGGGAACGGAAACGGGAGCTGGGCGAAGATATGCGGCATCTCGCCCAAGAGGCAGGCGCCGCGGAGACCGCTCTCGGCCGCGACGCCCAGGAGCACGCCGTTGAGCCCGCCAATCTGACCGTCCTCGAGGACCTCCAGATCCAATCGCTTCAGCTCGGCGAGGCTCTCGGGATCGGTCGCTGCGACGAAGACTGCGCGAGGCATGCTCGGGATGCATCCGTGTGGCCATCGCGGCAAACGTATAAACGCGTTCCACACCCAGTTGCCGCGCGAACTCGATAAGCCGGCGACAGAAGGCATATCGCCCCTTCGGTGGCTGGGCATCGCCGATGAACACGACGATGTCGTTCTTGCCGGCCGGGTCCTTCCAGGCGAAGAAGCGGCTGCGCGGCAATCGGCCGGTGCGGATCAGCCCCTCCTTGACTTCGACATGCTCCACGTCGAATAACTCGTGAGCGGAGAACTCCGCCAGTATGTGCATGTCAAGCTTCGTCGCCAGGTAGTATCCCGCGCTGATCGCGACATGCCCCATCCCCGGCCAGACCGCGATCAGCCACGGCTTGTCCAGCTTCAATTCGCCTGCCATCCTTCCGCCCCCTTCTCGGCGTCATCCCATATCGAATCGGCGTCCCTAAGAACCCTGAGATGTGCGAGTGTCTGGCGATCGCAAGTTTCGAGATCCCACCCAGATCCCCATGAGTCAGATCGAGGATCGGAAATCCGCAATCGGGAATCTCGAATCAGGAATCTGGAGAGCCTCACCGGCTGCGGCGGAAGCCGCGCATGGATCATGGCATCGCGACCGGACCGCGACAAGGCCTAATTCCTTACACAGCATTCTTCGGGGGTAAGACGCAGTTCGCAAGGGCCGCGGGTCTGGTTAGTCTGTCAAGGTCGGTTTCCCAATTCCCTCAGATCCCAAGTCCACGCGTTCACGAACGATGCCTTCTACCAAGAATAGGGCCACGGATCCAAGGACGATCTTCGCACGGGTGCCATACTACGCGGTCAGGCGACCCAGGAGCTGGCAAGCTACGAAATGCGCGGGCACCAGGGTCAGCTTCACGTCAAGGTCTGAGTCCGTGGGGCTCACTCATCACGCGAGCTGGAACGCTCAAAGAGTGAAGTGCGCCCTGGGATTGGACCACCTGGGGAATGCTCTTATGGTGCCGCGATCGCCTCGGCCTGACGATAGCGCACGGGCGTGATCCCTGCGCAAGGTTTCGAACCGTCAGTGATCCGGGACGAAAGACACAGCCGCTGCGCCTTCGGGTAGGACCTGATACGGGAAGTTGGGCCAAAGCGGACGAGGTAGCCGCTCAATCTGCCGGGGGTTTACGAATCGGCAGGCCCAGCGACTTGCCGGAGATCCGAGTACACTCAGACCGAATCGCTCGAGGTGATGCCGCTCCGCTCGGAGTGGTACCGGCCGCAGACGGCCACTCGGATCTTGGCATCGCTGCGGGGGGCCAGGCGCGCGAAGAGGTTGCAGGATCGGCTGCTCAACCTGACCCGGCCGAGGAGAACCCCTCGGGTCGTCTGCTCAGCGACGTGGGAGCCAGAGTGGCCGAGCCGAGCACGATGATCAGGGCCGGCAGCGGGGCAACGACCAGCACGCCCCCGTTGCGTGACCCAGAACTCCAAGGACTGACGGAACAGGAGATCGGCACCGTGTTGGGCATCGTCCGATGGCCGATCTTCCGGTACGTGGCCATGCCGGTGGCGCCGCGATCGGGGGGCCTTCGAACGGACCGGGGAGCCGTGTCAGAGCCGCGGCCACCAACCGAACAGAGTATCGGGAGCCCATCACGCCAGCTTTCAGGTCCAGAGCTCCTAACGGGCGTTCAGTAGCAGCATCATCGACCAGGGCGGAAGTCAAAAACGGGGGGACGACGACGAACCGGCCGTGAGTGACCCTTTGTCGGCGATGCGGCATGAGAAAATTGTATGAGATCGGCTCGACCGGATAATAAACGGGTAGAGGCCCGTCACGATCGAAGGGGCGGCATGATGAAGAATAGTTGCATGCATGCGGCGATTCGAGAGCTGGGCACGCTCTTCAACGAGGGCGCCGTCGGAATGCTCTCGGACGGGCAATTGCTGGATCGGTTCGTGGAACGACGTGACGCCTCGTCCTTCGAGGCGATCGTCGAGCGATACGGGCCGCTCGTCTGGGGCGTCTGCCGCCGCGTCCTCCGGAATCACCACGACGCCGAAGATGCCTTCCAGGCCACGTTTCTGGTCCTCGCCCGGAAGGCGGCTTCGGTCATGCCGCGGGAGAAGCTGGGCAACTGGCTCTACGGGGTGGCATTCCAGACGGCCATGAACGCGAAAACCACCAGGGCGAAGCGGCGGGTCCGGGAACGTCCGGCCTGGGAGATGACCGAACCCGAAGCGGTCCCGCACGAGCACGCGGAAGAATTGCTCTCGCGGCTGGATCGGGAGGTGGCCCGCCTGCCCGAGAAGTACCGCCGGCCCATCATCCTCTGCGAGCTGGAGGGGAAGACCCACCGGCAAGCGGCCGAGCAACTCGGCTGGCCCGTCGGCACGGTCTCGGGTCGGCTGTCGCGGGCCAGGGCGCTGCTGGCGAGCCGGTTGTCTCGCCCCGGCACGCCGCTCACGGTCGGGGCGCTGGGAGTCCTGTTGGCTCATGATGTGGCGCGGGCCGGCGTGCCAGCCGAGTTGGTCCGCTCGACGGCCCAGGCGGCGAGTTTATCGATGGCGGGAAAGGCGGTGGCGGCGGGGGTGGTCTCCGCCCAGGTCGCTGCCCTAACAGAGGAGGCATTGAAGACCATGTTGATCAACAAGCTCACGCTCGCCACGGCGATGCTCCTGGTGGCCCTGGCACTCGCGGCCGGCGGGACGAGCTTCACCTACCGGGCACACGCCATGGAACCCGCGGATCCGACGAAGGACGCCGAGAAATCCAGGGAGCGATCGAATGCGGCTGAGGTGGTGCAGGCGGAGATCCCGCCACCGGACGAACAGCCGAAACCGGCCGAGTCATCGAAAGCGGAGCAACCGAAGCACGTTGATGCGACGAAACAGGACCAGCCGAAACCTGCCGCGGCGTCGAAGGAGGCAGTCGGATCCGAACGAGCTGGTCGCCAGGGAGGAGGCAGAGACCGCGCTCTCGTGGAGGAGCAATGGCGACGCACAAACCAGCGCATGCTGGATTCTGGCGGATACTCATTCACGGCCTCGCGAACCGGAAACGTGGCCTTAGCCTACAGTCCCGCGACCCGAGAAGTGAAGGCCGTTCGGCTGAACGCGACGCACGACCAGCCGTTGTGGGTGACAGCCGTTGTCGTTGACGCCAAGAACTCCCAAGTCGCCGCCCGCAGGGACAGCCGATCAAGGTGACGCCCAGGGAGCTCAAGGGCGCGTGGGTCGTGGGGCTGCGTCTCGAGGGGCCGAAGATCACCCGGGTCGCTGTCTACAACATCGAGTCGGGCAAGTGGGCACCCCTGAACCTGGACCAACCGGCCAGCGGAGTCGTCTGAGCCGATGGCCCTCGGGCCCCGGCGCGGCGGCATACGAGGTCGGTCGATTTCTCTATATCTACCGACACAGAGACATCCACATGGGATCGTCTGGACGTCCGCATGCCGACGACAAGCAGGAACGCGCATGCGACCAAAGGCCGATGAGGTGTGCCCCGGAATTCCGCGTCCTCGGGCGGGGTGGGAGGACTTCGCCCCCTCGGCCGACGGCGGCCCGCGACGTATCGGTCCGACCGGCCAGGCCCTCCGTCGCCCGGGCCCCACGCCCGCGCTTCGGTCATTGTGAGTGTCCCCAGGCAGACGTGGAATGCCCCGACGTTGGCTTTCCCCCGTGATACCGATCGGGAAATCGGGCTCTCCCGCACTCGATGGTGACGGTGCCACCTCGGCCGGAATGACCGAATTCCGTCAACTGGGGCTGCTATGGATGGCGGTCGTGGATCATCAAAACCGCGGAAGAGCTCTGATCGTATCGGCAGCGCCAACCGATTCGAGCAGATCGGGAACGCAGGCGGTCGATTCCCGAGTTGGCCCAGGAAATACCTGCCCACCCCCTTGACGGCCGGTGGACGCCGCGTATTATATGAGCGTGCTCATTTTGGGGGTCCCATGCGAATCACCACGGCTGCGCGAGAAGCCACCCGGCGCCGGATTCTCGAGGTCGCTCGCGAGCGGTTCGCGGCTCAGGGGTTCGATGCCGTCACGACCCGCGACATCGCCGGCGCGGCGGCGATCGCGACCGGGACGCTCTTCAACTACTTCGCGACCAAGGAGGCGATCGCTGTGGCGATCGTCGCCGAGGCCCTGGCCGAGGCCCGCGCCGGCTTTGATGCCAGATCCCGCCGCGGGGACTCGCTGGAGGAGGAGCTCTTCGCCCTCGTCGCCGCCGAGCTCCGCGCGCTCCGGCCGCACCGGAATTACCTGGCGCCGGTCCTCGAGACCGCTTTGGGCCCGCTCGCGACCCGACGGGGGGACGCCGGAGAGGCGATGCGCCGCGAGCACTTGGGGGTCGTGGGCCGTCTCCTGGAGGCCGACGGCTGGCCGGGGCCGCTCGAACCTGGATCGGCGACATCTTTACTGGACCCTCTACGTCGGGGTGCTGAGCTTCTCGGCGCACGACCCATCGCCGAACCAGGAGGACACCCTCGCCGTGCTCGACCAGTCGCTCAGGGCGTTCGTGTCGATCCTTCCCCCGAAGGCCGGGGTAGCCGCCCCTGCCCGCTCGCGAGGTGCCTTATGACGACGTGGGCCGCGGGATTCGGTCGCCATTACCCGGGAGGTGGGGACGAACCGGGTTCGCCGTCTGGACTCCCAGCGTCGATCGTCGCGGACCTGGCCCGCCGGCCGGTCCCGGCCGACCTCCCACGCCGACTCTGGGCAATCGGCGGAGCGACCGCCAAGGTCGGCGCGGCCTACCTCGCCGCGTGGCTCAGGAACTGGCCGCGTGGCGTCGTGGACGACCCGGCTGCGACCCGGGTGCACCTGCGCGGCCAGGGAGATCCTCGCCACGATGGGCTATCTGCGGGGTGGCCTGCTCAAGGCGGGGCAGATGCTGGCCTCGTGCTCCGAGCCCCTGCCGGGCGAGTTCGCGGAGGCCCTCGAGCGGCTCCACTTCCAGGCACCCCCGATGCACTTCTCGCTCCTGCGGGAGCACTTCCGCAACGAGCTCGGCTGCGAGCCCGAGGACGCGTTCGCCACCTTCGAGACGCGGGCGATGGCCGCGGCGTCCCTCGGGCAAGTCCACCGGGCACGGCTCGAATCCGGGCAGGCCGTCGCCGTGAAGGTCCAGTACCCGGGCATCGCGCGCGCCATTCGGAGCGACTTCGCGGGCCTGCGGGCCCTGCTGCTCCCGCTCCGGCTGGCCGGCGACTGGGAGAGCGTGAAGGCCCAGATCGAGGACATCCTCCGGATCGTCGAGGGCGAGACCGACTACCTGGCGGAGGCCGCCGCGCTCCGGGAAGCCCGCGCCCTGTTCCATGAGGGCGACGGTATTGTCGTCCCGCGGGTCTACCCCGAGCACTCGTCGCGCCGCGTGCTCACGATGGAGTTGCTGGACGGGGTCCACCTGACGGAGTTCCTGGCGGGCGACCCGCCGCAGGATCTACGGGACCGGCTCGGCGCGAAGATAATCCGGGCCATGGAGCGGCTCCGCTGCGCGGGCAGGCTCCTTCACGGTGACCCGCACCCGGGGAACTTCCTCTTCACCCCCCGGGGCGACCTGGGACTCATCGACCTCGGCTGCGTGCGGCGGATCGACCGCGAGGACTGGGCCTGGTACCTCCGCGTGGAGCGGGCGATGCGCGACGGTGCCGACGACGGGGCCTCCGCGCGGGCGCTCGTCGCGGCGGGCCGCGACGAGCTGCTCGAGCCCGAGCGAGAGGAGCTCCTGGCGGGCTTGTGGCGCTGGTTGGCCCGGGCGTTCCGGCATGAGGGCCCCTTCGACTTCGGCTCCGAGGAGTTCTTCCGGGAGGGCACGGCCGCCCTCGCCCGGGTCCTCGGCCGGTGCTACCTGAGGGGCCGGCCCTCGGCGGCGCTCGAAATCCGCGCGAGGATGGGCGCGGCGCTCGTTCTCCACCGGCTCCGGGCCCGCGTGGACGTGCGGAGCATCTGGGAGCACGAACGAGCGGCCGGCCCATTGCCGGGCGCCGTGGCGGGCGGGCGCCAATGATCAATGACGCCCAACCGATGGCGTCCTACAACGACGCCGGTTCTGTCTTCGACACCTCTTTCGAGGGACGCGAACCATGTTCACGCGGCGACGAGCGCTTGCCATTCTCGGGGCGGCGGGGATCGGAACGAGCGTCTTTCAGCGGGCGTTGGCGCAGAAGGCGGCGGAAGGACCGATCTCGCCGGAGATGGTTGCGGATGCCGAGTGGGTCGCAGGGATCAAGCTCACTCCGGCGCAGCGCGAGGCGGCGGCCAGCCATCTGAATCAGTATCGAGAATCGATGAAACGCATGCGCGCGATCGAACTCGACAATTCGCAGCGTCCCGGGCTCGACTTCAGGCCGTTGACGAGCCCTGCGTCCCAGCCCGACCCGCGCGGTTATCAAGTCACGGCATCGCCGAAGCCGGCATCGCGGCGCCGGCACGCCCCGACTCCGACGAGGACCTGGCCTTCGCCTCGATCCGACACATCGGGGCCTTGTTGCGCAGCCGAACGGTTTCATCCGTCGAGCTGACGAAGCTCTACCTCGCCCGTCTGCGCCGCTACGACCCATTGCTCAAATGCGTCGTGACGTTCATGGACGAGCTCGCACTCGATCAGGCGAAGCGAGCCGATCGCGAGTTGGCCGAGGGGAAGGATCGTGGAGCTCTGCACGGGATTCCGTGGGGGCTGAAGGACATCATCGCCTATCCCGGCTATCCGACGACCTGGTGCGCCCCGCAGTATCGCAACCGCGTCATCAACGTGAAGGCGGCCGTCGCCGAGCGGCTGGAGAATGCAGGGGCCGTGCTCGTCGCCAAGCTCGCGACCAACCCATTCGCGGGAGGGGGAGTTCAATGGTACCGCGGCCTGACCCGATGTCCCTGGAACCCGCACCTGGATGCAGCGGGCTCCTCATCGGGCTCCGCCTCGGCGATCGCCGCCGGACTCGTCGGCTTCTCAATTGCGACTGATACCGGCGGCAGCATTATTGGTCCGTCCATGCGCTGCGGCGCGGTTGGGCTGCGTCCAACCTACGGCCGCGTGAGCCGGTACGGCTGCATGCAATTGTGCTGGTCGCTCGATACGGTCGGGCCGATCTGTCGAAGCGCCGACGACTGCGGGTTGGTCTTCGCCGCGATCCACGGCGCCGATCCGCGAGACGCGGTTTCCGTCGATCGCCCCTATGTGTGGCCCTCCTCTCGCGACATCTCCACGATTAGGGTGGGGTACTCCCCGCAAGACGGCAAAGACGACGCTCGCGAGGAACTGCGAGTCCTGCGCGACCTCGGCGTCAAGCTCGTACCCATTCTCAAAACGAAGCTGTTGGACGACTACGGCCTAACGTACGACCTGGCGGAGGCGGTCGTCGCGATGGAGTCGGCCGCGTCGTTCGAAGAGCTGACGCGCCGCGGGGAACCGAAAGGAGTCCACGGTTGGCCCAGGTACTGGGTGAAAGGCCATCTCTTGTCAGCCGTCGATTACCTGAAAATCAGCCGGTTGCGGGCGATCTACATGGAGCGATACGAGCGGTTGATGCAGGGAATCGACGTCTATCTCGGCTATGTCGGCGACGAGATGTACCCAAATCTCGCAGGGTATCCGCTAGCCGCGTTCCCTGCAAAATTCGAGAAAGACCACGGCTTCCTCATGCCTCGACCGCAGTTGATGGCAGGCCGCGCTTACGATGAGAGCACGCTGCTGGCTCTCACCGACGCTTATCAACGGGCGATTGGCCTCAAGGAACGACCTCCACTTGAGGAATTCCTGGCCCAGAAGGACCAGTTCCTCAAAGACGAAAAAATCCCGGACGAGAATAAACTCTACATCGACTAGCCAGAAAGACCAGAATCCGGAGTGAACCATGCGACGCGGCGCGATCGATGGCGCGCGGGGCTCGGAGTGGCGCCGAACACGAAAGACGAGCACCTTGACTTTGATCCGGCGCGGACGGAAGGGAGACCGGCCGGGATCCCCATGCCGGCCGGCTGGTGGGCGGGGGCCATCACGCTGGCCATCATGGGCTTGATCGCATTCCTGAACGACGAGTCGGGGCACCCACACCCGCCGTCGCGGTTGATCCCACGCGAGCCCGGAACGAGCGCTTTCGGGTTTGCGGTCTCGCCGGACGGGAAGACCATCGCGACGACGCGCAGAGACGGCCGGTTGTCGCTCGACATCAGGGGCATCGAGCGGATTCTCGAGCTCCAGGCCCGGGCGTCGTGGGGCTTGTCCTTCTCGCCGGACAGCCGCTTCCTGGCCGTGGCACGGGACGAGCCCGGCATCCCCATCTTCGACCTCGCCGCAGGCCGATCGCGGATCATCTTGAACGAAGAAATCTCGTGTTCAAGAGCCCTGGCCTTCTCGCCCGACGGCCGGTCACTCGCGGCGTTGACGGCTCGGGATGGAGAAATCCTGCTGTGGGACCTCTCCGCGGGCCGGGTTCGCACGAGGCTGCGCGGTCGATTCTCTGCACTGGATCTCGCGTTCTCGCCCGATGGCCGGTCGCTCGCGGCCGGTGAGGGAGGCGAGAGGCGAGTCACGCTTTGGGATCTCGAGACCGGCCAGGCTCGGTCGATCTTCGGGAAACCATCCGAGGCGACCACATCGGTCGCCTTCTCACCCGACGGAAGCCTCCTGGCCGCCGCCGGGACGTACGATCGGGTCGTCCGGCTCTGGGAGCTGCCGTCGGGTCGATTGCGGCTCCGGATCTCAGGGCATACGGGAGGGTCCAACTGCGTCCGTTTTTCCCCGGATGGCGGCCTTCTGATCACGGCGGGGTCTGATGGGATGGTTCGCATCTGGAAGGTCGAGACCGGGGAGCCGATCGCCAGCCTGGATGGACGTTCGGGCCATTTCCTGGTGCTGCCGCGCCTGTTCCTCTCCGCTGATGGCCGGATGGTCGCCGCCCCCGGATTCGACAACGCTGTCCGGGTATGGGATCTGGACGACATCGACGAGGTTCCATTCCATCGAGCCGGGAAATGAATGATCCACAGGGGTCGGGTCAACAGCACCCAGCGCGGCGTGGATTGGCAAGTGAAGATCGACGATGCCCGCTGCAAACTCACGTCGGTCTACCGTAAAATCAAGCTGTGACAGAGCACTAGTCCACCAGATCCGAAATGACCATCTACCAGAACAGGAAGCTGCCGGCTCTCTCGAGTCTGGTTCTCACGATGCCTGAGTTTTCTTTCGTGGATTTCGTGGATTTCGTGTTCAAGTCTCTGGTCTCCGGACCGCTTCCGTGGTCGGGTCGATCGGCGAGCGGTGAACTCGTGCGGCCCATGAGCGGTTGTTTGTGATTTCGTGGACTAGGGCCGGAGCCGATGTGGCCAAAAACCGCCTCGGTTGGTGTGGCCAGCCCGAGGCTGGGATCGGGCGTGCATTCGAGCACTCGGAGAGTCGGGATGCTTCATGGCAAGGCCGTGGCGGTGGATGCAAAGACGAGGCTCAATTACGAGCGCCGGGTCCGCGAGCTTGCCGGGCTGGGCCACCGCGGCTCGACGACCGACGGCGAACGGCGCGGTGCAGACTATCTGGCGGCGGAACTGCGGTCGCTCGGCCTGGAGCCGGATTGGGAGCGATTCGCGGGGAACCGGTCTATGGGAGCGCGGCTCCTGCTCCACATCGGCGTGGCCGTCTCCGGCGCCGGCCTGTTCTGGACACTGCCGACGCTGGGCGCGATTCTTGGTGCGGTCGCGCTCACGTCCTTGATTGCGGAGACGTCGACTCGCTGGCGAGTGCTCGGGCACCTCCTTGCGCGGAGGCCGTCCGCGAACGTCGTGGTGTGCGTGCCGCCGCCCGGTGGCACGGCGAGCGTCCGGCTGGTCGTTTGCGGGCACTACGACACCCAGCGAACCGGCATCATATGGGCCGGATGGCTCTGGGATCGGCTCGCGCCACTGCAACGTCATCTGCCTGCGGCCGCCCAGTCTACGCTCCTCCCGGTCTCGCTCGCCATGCTCATTCAGACGGGCCTCGGCCTGGTCGGCCCGGGCGTAGTCGGACCCGTCGTCTGGTCTCTCGCGGGCGCGGCGATCCTGGGCGTGTACGCCGGCTACGCCGCCCTGCTGGCCGAATGGTCGCTCGGGCGCACGTGCCGGGTGCCGCGGATAACGCGAGTGGCGCCGCGGCGGTGCTGAGCCTCGCGGAGGACTGGCTCCATTGGCCGGAAGTGGGCATCGAGCTGGTCTTGCTGTTCACCGGCTGCGAAGAGACCGGAGCACTCGGCGCCGCGGCGTGGGCCGACCGCCACCGCTGCCCTGCCCACGGCGTTCCTGAACTTCGACGGGCTCGGGTTCGGGCCCCCGCACCTCCTCGAGTGCGAGATCCCGCTCGCCGGTCTGCCCTTGCGCTATCCGCCGCGGCTCGTCGCGCGGTGCAGGGAGGCCGCCGCCGAGGGCGGGCACGTGCTGCACGAGCCTCTCACGGTCCCCGGGTTCACCGACGGCCTGGGGCTCCTCGCGCGGGGACTTTCCGGCCTGAAGTTGGTCGGCTGCCAGTCCGACGGCAGGCTGCCGCACTGGCACCGGCTCACCGACGACGCCGCGCGGATGGACTTCGAGGCGGCCTGGGACGGCGTTGAGTCCGCCTGCCTGGTGATGCGGCGGCTCACACGGCAGATGCAGGGCGAGCGACCGACGCTGTGATCGTCGCGGCCTGACGCATCGCATGATCGATCCGTCATGTGGTATCCTGTTCCATTGCGACTTACAATCATTACCGGTATTCTAGCCCGGTTGCGGGTCGTTGTTAAGTTT
>CAWJTQ010000004.1:0-612989 GCA_963845695.1 uncultured Isosphaeraceae bacterium
CCTGGATGATTAAGGATAACTGCAGGACGCAAACGATGCAGGTCGGCATAATCGCCCCCTCTCCCTCTGTAAGTGATGTGTCGTCCGAAGTATGAATCAGGTTGCCAGACAAGCGTTGCGATAAGTATCAAAACCGATCGGTTACTAGCATTTTCGGAATGGGAGAGAAATTGGTGTCAGTTCATTTTCCCACCTGGAAAAATGAACTGACACCAATTTATTTCCTTTGCTTTCCTTTTTGCTTTTTTAGTTATGTCCCCTTTTTGCTTTTGGCCCTGTTGTCCCCTTTCAGCACATCAAGAATGCTCTCGCCGACCCAGGGTAAGAAATGATGAGACTAGGTAACAGTTTTCGCAGGCCGGTCGCCCCTCACTCGGTTACCTTGGTGGCCGAGAGATCCAAAAATCTGAGATGAGTAAGTTTCTTTAAATGAGACAATCCATCATCTGTAACTCGCGTTCCTGTCAGGTAAAGCTTCGTTAGCTCGGTCACCCCCTCAAGATAAATTAGATCGGAATCTCCGACCCCAGTAAAGGCGAGGGAGAGTATCTGTAGGCGGGTTCCCTTAAGATGGGCTATCCCGTCGCCGGTGATCCCTTGATCCCGGATAGGCCCAAGCAAATGAGATTGGGGAATTTTGCGAGGTCCTTGACTACGGAGTTTGTGACCACGGTGTCCGCGAGGTTCAACATCGCGAGCCTGTTCAGCTCTTTGAGATGAGCTACGCCAGTGTCTCCCACCTTTGTGGCAACCAGCTCGCGTTCCAAAAGGTTCCTAAGAGCCGCGACATGATTCATCCCGGCATCGGATACCTTGGTGCCAACGAGAGACAGAGTACGCAGCCGTGAAAATGCCTCGAGGGTCTCGAATCGGCATCCGAAATACGGGTCCCTGAGAGAGACAGATGCTCGAGTTTCTCTAACCCGCTCAGATGCGACAGCCCATGACCCGAGATGGCAGTATCGTCTAGCGAAAGCAACTCAAGCCGCTTGAGGTTCTTGAGGTTTGCCAAACCGACGTCGCCGACTCTCGTTTGACTGAGCCAGAGGTATCTGAGACCGGCGAGATTGCTCAGATGACCCAAACCTGCATCGCCCACAGTCGTGCTATTGAGCGAAAGTCGAGTGAGACGCGGCAGATCAAGCAGATTTGTCAGCCCCGCATCGGAGATCCAAGTAGAGTCAGATGAACCCCACGACAGTCGGGCAACGCTTTCAAGACGACCAAATCTGCGTCAGTGGCCTTGGTACCCTCGAGATGAACCGCCATCACTGTCTCTAAGGAGCCGACGTTCGATGACACAGTGCGACCACCGAGGTCCTTGATCCTGGAAACCGCTTCTTTCTCTTTGTCCGATGCTCCTGACTTCCAGCCAACGGCGGCGGCAAGAGCAAGACATGACCGTTGCCGCGGCAACCACGAGGGCGCCCGTAGGAATTGGAAGGAAAACACGGTAACGTCTTGGATTGGCAGTTGTTCATGCCAGGACTCCGTTCATGGGGCCATTGGCGAGGCGGGGGGGGCCCCACCACCATCAGAACCGGCGTGGCCGATGAAGGCTCTGTGAATACAGGGCCCGTGCACTCGAGCCAGCTACTATTGTGCAAGTCAAGGGTCGGCGCCGTTTAGCACATCGACATTAACGGAAAAGAAATGCCTTTTCAAGGCCTCGAGGACTTGTATCGTGAGCAACTCGCAGATAGCCTTCTGGTAACTCCTCGACTCATAGACGCGTTATATCAATGGCTCGCTTTTTAGCTATAAATATACACATATACTCTCACCCCTTTGCCTTCGAAGCAATCATCGATGCGTCGAGGAAACGCCAGATTTCCCAGGCACATCGCCCGGTGCGTTGGCAGCAATGTGGCACCTGGCTCCTAGAAAGGCCCCTCCGACGTGACGGTGGCGACCGCTTGAGACAGAGCCAACATTACGCCAGTGTTGTAATGCTAGCCCCACAATCGCACTGACTTGGAACCACGCCGTCCTCTCACCGGTGTTGCTCCCGTTGCTGTGCACTACTTGCCTTCCAGGGGTAGTATCATCTGTTCCAATAACTTTTTAAACGCTTCTGCTGCCGCCTCAGATAGAGTATTTTGAAAAGTGGGGGCAGGGGCATTCGGAAGAACAGGGATTACGGCAACCGGCAACTTATCCTGACGCTCTGCGGAAGGGGCTGTTTTATATTATTGAGGCGAGAAATCAGCCTATTGAGGATAAACTTGTTAGTCGTCATCTGCATATTCAATCTCGTCCATTTAGCCACATTGCGTAGATATTGAGCCAGGCCAATAATCAAACCGGCAATCGTATTGAACTGCCCCACGACACCAACTCCGCCCACAGCGCCGAGACCAGCAGGGCCTCCCTCAACTTTCAGCAGGTATCCGATTCGGAGTGACAGGTCTTTCGCTTCCTTGTTAAGAGTATTGGTAACGTCGCTCAATTGCGAGCCTTCAGCCTCATACATAGCCGAAATGGGTTGAAATGCCCATGAATAAGTCAACTTGTACTCTTTTATAATCTTCGACTGCGCGGACAGAGGTAGGCCATTCGGGGCCCCTTGTTGCTGAGGCCCGTTTGGATTCCCCTGTGCGCCAGGCCCCCCCCCGCCGCCTGGCTGGCCGCCGACTCCGCCCTGTTGAGCCATCGCCGTTTCATAGTTCTCGGTCGCCTGTTCAAGCGCCTCCTCTTCTGCATCCATCCCGGTCGGATCGACTCCGTCGGTAGGCCCGTTGCCGACATACTCAGAGAGGTCCATGCTGCCGGCACCGAACCCCTTCGGATCCTGCCCCATGAACCTCCCGATCGCCTCGTCGTAGTAGCGCGCCCGGTCGTAGTACTGCCCGACGGTCGCATCGTACTCCATCCCCGCGAACTTGAACCGGTCGCCGTTGGTCGCGTGGGTCTCCGTGACGATGTTGCCGAAGCTGTCGTAGACGATGTGGTCGAGCTCGGTCCCCGACGTGCTGACGATGTCGCGCACCGAGCCCAGCTTGTCGGTCAGGTACCAGGCCGTCGTTCCGCCCGCGCTGGTCCGCGCCAGGAGCTGGTCCACGACCGCGCCGTTGACCACGCCACTCCCCGTCAGATACCGCTCGGTCAGACTGCCTGAGCCGTTGAAATCGGCGTAGGGCTGGGCGTCGGCGCTGGTGCCGTCGTAGACGGTCCAGGTCTGGGTGCCGCTGTCCTTGATGCCGATACGACGGTTCAGGACGTCGTAGGTGTACGTTGCAATGACCGTACCACCTTGGGTCACTTCGGTCAAGCGGTTTCGATAATCATAGGTGTATGTCGTGACCACATGGGTCGAGGTGTTCGTCTGGCTGATCAGGTTGCCGGCGTTGTCGTAGGTGTAGGTGTAGCCGGGCGAGGCGGTTTGCTCGTTCTCCGTGCCCGTGGAATAGCCGGTCCCCGTCTGGTTGCCGTTGGAATCGTAGGTGTACGTCCCGACCGGCGAGCCGTTTTCGGTCACGCCCGTCAGTTCGTTAGAATTATCATACGTGTATGTGTAGGTGCCCTCGGTGTCCGTCTCGGACGTCAGCCGGCTGGCGTCGTCGTAGCTGTAGACGTAGGTCGCGATCGGAGTATTGGTCCATCTGTCCATGTACTCGTTGAAGACGTCGGAGGCGTCGGTGGTTGTGACGACGCGATTGGCACTGTCGTAGACGAAGGTCGTGTTGATCTCTGTGCCGGTACCGCCGATCGTTCGCGAGAGGTTGGTCAGCCGGCCGCCATCGTCGTAAGTGAGTGTGACCTGCGGGCCGGCCGTGCCGCCGTAGGAGGTGGAGATGTTGGTCATCTCCCCCTTGGGGTCATAGGAATAGCTGGTGATCCCCTCGCTCGACAGGCTGTCGCTGACGCTCGCCTCGTCGCCGAGCTGGTCGTAGCTGTAGGTCAAGCGTGACGGCCGGCTGGCCCGTGCCCGGGCCGGAGGTGGCGTCGGTCTCCAGCTCGCCGTCGCTGTTGTAGGTGAAGGTGAGCGTCGCGTAGGGGTCGGCGGCGCCGGTCATCTGGTTCTCGGCGTTGTAGGTGTAGGTGGCGATGTAGATCGCGCTGCCCGAACCGTTGAGCCAGGTCTCGCCGGTCTGATCGCCGTACGACGTCGTACGAGTACGTCGTGCGGCGGCCGTCCTCATCGGTGGTGTCGGTCAGCTCGTTGTCGTGATCGTAAACGTAGGTCGCCGTGCTGCCGTTGGGCTCGGTGAGGGTGGTCATGCGGCCGTCGGCGTCGTAGGCCCAGCTTGTCGTATTGCCGTCGGGATCGGTGAGGCTGGTCTCGTGGCCGTCGGCGTCGTAGGTGATCGTGGTGGTCCCGCTCACCGCGCTGATCGTCGTCGTCGCGCGGTCGAGGGCATCGTACAGCGTTGTCGTGGTGTGTCCCAGGGCGTCGGTCACCGTCTCCTGGTTTCCCGAGCCGTCGTAGGTGTAACTGACCGTCACGCCGAGGGGCTGGATCGTCTCGAGGACGCGATTCATCGAGTCATAGACGGTTGTGACCGTGTTTCCGTTCTGGTCGGTCACCGTGAGCTGGTTTCCCACGCCATCGTAGGTGTAGCTCGTGACGTAGCCCAGCGCATCGCTCTGCGAGGTCAAGCGGCCATCGGCGTTGTACGAAGAGGCATCGGCGGTGAACTCGTGGCCGTCATAAAACTCGAATTGATACGTGACGTTCCCGGTCGGCCGAGTAGATGAACGTCGTGACGTTCTCCTCGCGGATCGGTCACGGTGGCTTCGAAGCCCCGGTCCGAATAGGTGTACGTCGTGGTCCCCTGGGAATCCGAGGAGGTCAGTTGCTGGCCGGCGGCGTCGTAGGTGGATGTCGTGATCCCGTCCGTGATCGGATCGATGACCTGGGTCTGTTCGTTGAGCGCATCGTAGACATAGGTCGTGACCCGGCCCAGGGGATCCGTGACGGTCGTCTCGTTGCCGTCGGCGTCGTAGCCGTTGACCGTCTGATAGCCCAGCGGGGTTGTCGTGGTCGTGAGCCAGTTCATCGAGTCATATGCATACGATGTCGTATTGCCCAGCGGGTCGGTCACGGCGATCTGGTTGCCGTCGGCGTCGTACTGGTAGGTGGTATGGCCGCCGAGGGCGTTGGTCATGCCGGTCTCGCGGTTCATCGCGTCGTAGCTGTAGGTCGTCGAATTCCCGCGGCCGTCGGTGGTCTGGATCACGTCCCCTTGCGAATTGTAGGCGTTGAGGTTGGTCGTGCCGTCGGGGTACTGGATGGTCGTCAGGCGGTCTTGCGAATCGTACTGGTAGGTGGTTGTGTAGTCGTCGGCATTGGTGGAGGTTTCCAGTTGGCCGTCGGCCGTGTAACCCATCGTCGTCCGATAGGTCATCGGGTCCTCGATGACCGTATTGTTCCCATGGGAGTCATACGTATACGTCGTCGTGTCGCCGTTTTCGTCCGTGTAGGACAGCGGCTCCGAGAAGCTGTTGTACGTGTACTCAACGGTACTGTCGTCGGGATTGGTCTCCTCGAGGACGTTCCCCAGGGAATCGTACTCGTAGAGCGTGACGCGGTCGAGCTGGTCGATGGTGGCCGTGGCCAGGCCGTTGGAATTGAGGTCGGAGGTTGTCACGTTGCCCATCGCGTCGGTGGTCTGGGCGGTCAGGCCGAGGCCATACCAGTCGGGACGCATCTGGGTGAGGTTGCCGTTGGGATCGGTGTCGTTGGCCGCTGACGCGGCCAGCAAGGTAGCCGCCGCCGGGCTGCCGGAGGTGCCGCTGTTGGTCCAGCCCTGTTCCTGGTACGACGAAAACTCCTGCGTGCTGCTGTCGGGCTGCGTGATGGTCCCGACCCGCTCGGCGCTGTCGTAGGTGACGGTCACGAGCCGGGTCAGCGGATCCTCGACCTGGGTCATGCGGCCGGCCGAATCGTAGGTGTACGTCAGATGCGTACCGTCCGCCTGCTGGACCGCCTCGAGCTTGCTCCCGGACATCGTGAACGTCGTCAGCCGGTCCGCCGGGTCTTCGATGGTTTGCAGGTAGCCCGAGCTGTAGGTGAAGGTCGTGAGGTTGCCGTAGGGGTCTTCGATCGAGGAGAGCTGGTTCGAGCCGTTGTACGAATACGTGGTGTGCAGACCATTCAAGTCGATCGTGGCCGTCTCGTAGCCCGAGGAGTTGTACGTGATCTGAGAGCCGTCGGTGAGGGTGCGGGTGTAGCCGGTCGAGGTCTTGGTCAAGGTCGAGAAGTCGCCGGCCGGGCTGGTGTAGTTGCCGCCGACGCCGGGGCTGCCGGAGAACCACTCACTCTGGCCGTTCTCGCCCAGGTTCAAGATCACGCCGCCACTGGCCGAGGTGATCTCTTCCAGGCCCTGGAGTGTCCAGCCGTCGCCGAAGGCGCTGGTCAACTCGTTGAGCACGGTCGCCGTCCCGGTGTAGGTGAACGTCGTGTTGCTCGAGCGCTCGTCGACGACTTGAGCGGAGTAGCTGTAGCGGCCTGTGCTCAGACTGGTGGCGTTGGCCTGGAGCGCGATCTGCTGGACGTCGCCGGCGATGAAGCCGCTCGTGTTGTAATACCAGGTGGTGCCGACTGTGCTGTTAAACGTCAGCGTCGCGTTGACCTTCGACGGGACGCTCAGGCTGGAGGAGAGGGGATGGTTCACGACGATGATCGGCCGGGGATCGGCCGTGAGCGAGTTGTAGGTTAGCGACAGGCCGGGGACGTTGGGGTTGTAGGTGGGTAGCGCGATCGACGTGTCGAGGGCGCCCGAGTTGGCGTCAACGCTGACGTCGTCGCTGCTCCAGATCGCTGCGCCGGGGTTGACCGTGTCGGGCGAGAGCGTCGTGGGCCAGTCGGCGCTGCCGGTCGCGTAGGTGTTGGTCCCGACGGTGAGCAGGAAGTAGTAGGTCTGAATCTCTTGCTGGCCACCCCCGTTGGTGGCTGTCAAGGTGACCGAGTTGACCGTCTGGGAGGTGATGCTGGCATCCCAGGTGAACGTGAGGTCGTAGGTACTGGTGCCGCTGATGTCGTAGGCGTTGGTCAGGCCGCTGGTGTCCCAGGAGAAGGTCACGCCGCTGGCGTTCGCGACCTGGGCGCGGAGGTTGAACATTTCCGTTGGGCGTGCCGATCTCGTAGCCGTTCGGGAAGAGCACGGTACCTTGGATGTAATCATAGCCGTAATCAAAACGCTCCAGATGTTCCACCCTATCACTCCGGCTCGGGGTCCATTACAATCGCGATTCCGGCTCTTTTGGAGCTTGCAGATTGGATCGAATCCCGACGGACTCCCCGTCAAGGAGGGTTGCCATGCAACACCGACTCTGCACCCCCGTCCCCCCCCGTCCATTCCCAGGCTGAAGCGATCGTCTCCGGCCCGGACGGACCTCCTTTGGTCCCTGCTGCCGACACCCAGTCGGCTGGGGATTCTCCACACCTTGGGTCAGATCCTGATCCGAAGGGTGCGCGCCGACGACGCGCGGGAGGGCGGTCATGAACGCACTTGACCACCTTCCCGACTGGGATCGAAACGCGCCGTCGGCCCCGGCCTCGGCTCCCGGCAGGGGAGCCCCAGCGATCCCGAGCCGACCCGCCAAGATCCAGTCCTGGCACCTCGAACGGCTGGCTGTTGTCTATGTGCGCCAGTCCAGCCCATATCAAGTCATCCACAACAAAGAGTCTGCTGAAGTCCAGGCCGGGTTCGGCAGCCTGGCCATCGCCTGGGGTTGGCCGGCTTCGCGGGTGGTCGTCATCGACGAAGATCAGGCCCACACGGCGACCACCACCGAGGGACGCACGGGGTTCCAGCGGCTCTTGACCGAAGTGAACCTCAATCATGTCGGGATCATTTTCGGCTTTCAGGTCAGCCGGTTGTCGCGCGCAATTCCGACTGGTACCATCTCCTGGAGCGGTGTGCGGTCTTCCAAACCCTGCTGGCGGACATGGACGGTGTCTACGACCCGACTCAGTACAATGACCGACTGGTGCTGGGGCTCAAGGGGACCATGAGCGAGGGGGAGTTGCACTTCATCGGGCAGCGACTCCGTGAGGCGCGGCTGAACAAGGCCCGCAAAGGGGAGCAGTTCGGCTCCGCCCCCATCGGATATGTTCGCACCTCGTCCGGTAACAAGATCGTGTTGGATCCCGACGAGCAAACCCAGCACGTCGTCCGGCTGATCTTCGACACGTTCGACGAGCTGGGCTCGGCCGGGGCGGTCCTTCGCTACCTGGTGCGGAACGAGATCAAGATGCCGGTTCGGCTCCGAGGCGGGCCGGATGCGGGAAAGCTCCAATGGCGACCTCCGGCCCGCGCCACCCTCGACTACATCCTCCACCATCCCTACTACGCGGGATGCTATGTCTACGGGTTCACACGGCGCGACCCGCGGCGGAAGAAGCCGGGCCGGCCCGGCTCCGGCACGGTGCGGGTGCCGCGGTTCGAGTGGGAGGTGATGATCCCCGGCGCGGTCCCCGCCTACATCACCTGGGATCGCTACCTGGCCAATCAGCAACGGCTGGCCGCCAACCGCAACCTGCCGAGTACACCGGGCGCCCGCGCAGCGGTCCGTCGCTCTTGAGCGGCCTGGTCCATTGCGGCCGATGCGGGCGGAGGATGCTGGTTGCCTACCACGCCAAAGACGCTCCTGTCTATTATATCTGCAATCGTGGTTATCTCGAACATGCCGAGCCCACCTGCCAGAGCCTGGCGGGGAGGACCCTGGAGGATCTGGTCACTGCAGAGGTGCTGCGGGCCATCGAGCCGGCGCGGCTGGAGCTGAGCCTCCAGGCCGTCGCGGACCTGGAGCGCGAGCGGCAACGGCTGGCACGGCACTGGCGACAGCGGTTGGAGCGGGCTCAGATCGAGACCGATCGTGCGGCCCGGCAGTACCATGCGGTCGAGCCCGAGAACCGCCTGGTGGGCCGCGAGCTGGAGCGGCGCTGGGAGCAGGCATTGCGGGATCAACGGGATCTCCAGGAACAGTACGATCGGTTCCTGGCCGAGCGACCTCGGGAACTGACCGCGGCCGATCGCCAGCGTATCGAGGCCTTGGCCTCCGACATCCCTGGACTTTGGCGGGCACCCACCACGACGACCCAGGAACGGCAGCAGATCGTCCGCTGCTTGGTGGAACGGATCACCGTGGCGATTCGGGGAGAGTCCGAGTGGGTCGAACGTGACGATCCGCTGGGCCGGCGGCCTCGAGAGCCGGCATGAGATTCGCCGGCCTGTTAAGAAATATGAACAACTCAGCAACTACGAGGCGCTTCGGGACCGTATGGTTGCGATGCGCCGGGCCGGCCTGACGACCACGGCCATCGCGGAGCAACTCAACCGCGAAGGCTTCTATCCCTCGCGGGGACCCGATCGGTTCTATCGCAACCTGGTCCAGCATTTTCTCGAGCGGGAAGGGCTGATGGGCTTGGGAGCGATCCGGCGTACCCGTCCGGAGGACCTTCAGCCAGCCGAGTGGACGCTGAGGGACCTGGCACGTGAGTTGGGGATGCCCGGCGTCACCCTCCGGAGCTGGATCAATCGCGGTTGGGTTCGCGCGCGGAGATCGGCCGCTGCCGGCGGCTACTGGATCCTGTCGGCCGATGCCATAGAGCTGGAACGGTTGCGTCGTCTCCGCGCATGGCACGGCGACGGCCACGTCGGCGTACCTCCCTCGGAACTGACGACACCCCGGACTCCAAAACCCCATGAGTCGCACCCCACTGCTACCACAGCACAGCGTTCAGGCGGCGACTCGCCATCGCTCAAGAGGAGGTCGCATGAGTAGACCCTGAAGATCGACCTTTGACACGATCAGGCCCTCAGTCCTCCGGTCCGGTATTGGAACTGGGCCGGAGGACCGATAACGCTGGTAACAAGGAGAGTAGTATGCATACGCATAGTCAAGCGTGTACAGTGGGAAGTACGGGAATTCGACCAGGGGATCATCCACGCCGCCGATGGTTCGCGGATCGGGAGTGGACGAGGGATTCTCAGCGATGGCCGCCGAAGTCATGGGTCCGTCACCATTGGGGACGGCCTGTGCTCTCGAGTTCTGGGCTGGTGCATTGCGGGTGATGACCGGGCCGGGGAGCGTGGACGCCGGACCGGTCGGCGGTCCGGAGGTGAGGGCGCCGGGGATCGTGGGAGGCAAGGCGGGCGGCGCCGGGGCCGTGGGACGCGGTGAGTGGCCCTGGATCGCCGCCGACGTGAACGCCTGTGCCCCGTTGCCCGACCCGCCGCGCGTCGGCAGGGCCGCGCCGCCGCCGCCACCCAGCGACCGCGCCGGATGCCAGGGCGTGGAAATGGCCGTGCCGCTTGACGCGGACGAACTGGCGGAGAAGGCCAGACTTTCCGGCAGGCCATCGCTGGTCGCGAGCTTCGCGGTCGGGGCTGAGGCCGACACGTCAGGACCGCCCGTACCACCCCCGCCCGTGCCGTGCGGCGGTACAACCGAAATCGTCGAAGGAGCACCCGTTGATCCCATCGCGCCGGCAGGGACCGTTGCTCGACTTGTCGGGCGAGCCGACGCGGGGTCGATCAGGGCCTTACCCCCCCCATTTGCATGCATGCCACCAATGGCTCCGAGCCCCAGCGCAGTCGCGCCGACGGGCGTGACGGCATTGCGGCTCTCCAGCCGGTCGAGGCGGTCGACCTTGAGGGCCAGGCGGCGGCGGCGACGCTCGGTGAAGCTCAGGCGGATGCGCGGCATGGTGCGGTCCTTCGGATCCCGTTCGCGCGGATCACGGCTACTCACTCCCTCACGGTGCAAGGGAGTTCGATCGCCTTGTCTGTGCCCCGGGCGCACGAGATCCTCGGCAGCGAGTCCACTCCCTCCGGAGCGGACCGGCGGCATTCCACGGCGCGGTTCCTCAGCGCCGCGACAGATCGGTGTGAATCGGTCGAAGAACCGGATGGCCAAGTCGGCCGAGTTTGGGAGGATTGGATCGACAGACGCCGCTCGCAACAGGGTGCTGTCGGTTCAAGCCGCATCCGGATATCACCGGTTTGGCCAGGTCAGACAATCGCTTAATATCCCAAGGTTGCCAGCGAATGCAAGAGGGTTGTTTTGGTTTTTCTCAGATTTTTTTGAACCTCGATGTTCAGTCGGGTGACTCGGGCGGGGATCGGACGGTCAATTTCGATCGTGTTAACGGTTCATGCGCATTGAACTGAGCTGAGGCGAGGCCAGTGCGTTGAGTTCGGCTGGAGGCGCGCCGGAACCTCTTGAGTTATTACCCCAGCAAGGAAGATTCGCACGCTCGTGCAGACGAGAGCGCTTCACGATGGGCTTGCATACAGAATGACCGGATCGATACGAGCCCGAAGCGCCAGCGAGTGGATTCCGGCGGGGATCTTCAATCCACTCGCTGGCGCTTCGGGCTCGTATGAGCCGTTTTCAATCCAATCGTGAGTTGATCTAGTATGTAACATTATTTTATTCCAGATTAATATGCCCCCTTGGCTCATATGGGGAATGTGGTGGGCGGCGCGGGAGGAGACCTTCGGTCCGGCACCCGGGCGGGGTCAGGAGACCCGCGCCGAACGCGGTCCGGCACCCGGGCGGGGTCGGGAGACCCGCGCCCAACGCGGACGCACCCGGGCGGGGTCAGGAGACCCGCGCCCTGCGCGGTCCGGCACTCGGGCGGGGTCGGGAGACCCGCGCGCCAACGCGGTCCGCACCCGGGCGGGGTCAGGAGACCCGCGCCCAACGCGGACCGCACCATTTTCCCGATATGAGCCGAATTTGGAGACTTCTTGCGGAAGACCACCCGTTACCGAACGGTGAAAGTCCGTGAACCCTGGCTCCTCAGCCCCCCTCACCCGGCCTTCGGCCGACCTCTCCCCAAGGGGCGAGGTGGAGAAGACCGGCACACCCTCCATCGCCCTCGCCCCTCCGGGGAGAAGGTTGGGGTGAGCGGGTTTGCCCGGTGGTCTTCGGCGAGAAGTCTCCGAATTTGTTGTTTGGGATCCATTCTTTCACAGCCTCTCAATGAACTTCCTCGCCCTCGAGGACCACGTCCTCGGCGTCCACGGTCGGGGATCGGGTCAGGAGCCATGTGTTCCAGCCCAGGCGCGCACCGAAGGTCCCGTCGCCGGTCAAATGGCAGTCGGGGACTTCCTCGGCCTTCAAGACGAGCTGCACGTCGAAATCGAGGGTCGGCTCGGCGTACAGGCGGGTCAGGTGGACCAGCAAGAAGAACGTTTTGCGTTCGGGGACGAGATCGCGGTCGGGGAGGAATTCGGAGAACTGGGCGTAGGTCATCGGGCCGAGCCGCACGCGGAACTTGCTCTGCCGGTCCCAGACGCGATCGCCGGCCACGGCCGAGATGCCGAGCTGGTTGTTTCCTCGATCGCCATCGAGGCTCGTCCGGCTCGACGGCTCCAGTTGCAGCCACTGACCCTGGAATGGATCGATCCGGGCCGGGACCTGGAAATAGTCCTGAAGCATGGTCTCCAGGGCCACGGCGCATCGGGGTCGGTGCCCGAGCGTGCCACTGAAATGCAGCAGGACCAGGTCCTCGATCCGCGCCAGCACGCGGTCTTGCGTCTCGCCGTATTCGTCGACCCGATCCCGGGCGATGACGCGCAATCGCCCCCGCAACGGCGGGGCTCCCAGGCCGATCAGGCTGTACAGGCAGTTGGTGAACGGGTCGGGCTCCGGACCGTCGTATTCCCCTCGCTCGAAAGGGACGTAGAACCGATACTTCTCCCAGGCCCGATAGAAGAGCGAGACCAACCGATGATTGAAGAGGTCGAACCAGTCGCGTAACGCATGCTTCTCGGGAGTGCGGATGTCCCGCTCGATCTTGTAGAGCAGCTCGGTATAGTGCCGCGGGAGCACGCCGCTGGGTCCGGTCAGGCCCATGAACGCCTGGACCATCACCGGGACCGGCAGGCTGCTCGTCGGCCTTCGCAGGTCGTAGATCGTGCTGGGGGGGAAGCTCAAGGAGATCCGGGCTCGGAATCGGACCGCCTCGGCCTGAGGCGGCCCGCTCCGGCCGACCCGGACGCGCCCCGGTTCCATCCGCTGGAGCAGCCGGACTGCCTGGAAGAAGTCAAAGTGGTAACTCTCCTCGAAGAGCCGGCGCATGAGGGAATGGCGATGCAACGGCCGCGGTCCGGCCGTCGGCCGCGGGGCCGCGATTTCGGGCGGGGCCGGCACCGATTCGACGGCCGGCTCGGCCGGCTCCCGGTCCGACGGAAACTCCGGCTCCAGGTCGGGTTGGGACGACGGCAACGGCGGCACGGGCTCCGGCGATGGATCGGCCATCGCGTCCGCACCGATTGCTGGGCCGGGGCTCTGCACCGGTCCGTCGGCCGCGGATTCCTCGGGCGCTCCGGCCGCGTCGGTCACATCAGTTGTTGGTCCCCCGCCCTCGCCGGCCATATCTTCAGCGGCCCTTCGCCTTGGGTGGTCCTGGCGACCAACTGGGTGAATGCGTTGATCGTCGTGTACAATCCGAGGAAACGTTCCAGCACGGATGCGAACAGGAAGACGCCGCTGCCGACGTATTTCTGCTCGTCGAACTCGATCGTGACTTCCATGCCGCGGCAGAAGCCCTCCACGCCGACTCCCGGCAGTCGGCCGGTGATGCGGCGGCTGCTCACCGCGGTGATACCCTCGATCAACCCCCGGGTGACCATCGACCGCTGCCGGTCGGCGCCGGGATCGGACAGGTCGTAGACCCGGAGGATCTCCTGGAGCGACTCGCGGCCCTCGATCGCGTGGGCCAGGGAGAGGTGATTCAGGCAGAGGTGCGAGACCAGCCGCCAGTAGTTGCCCCGGCGCAGCGGAGGCCGGAGCGGCAGCGAAGGGGACTGCACGCATCGGATGCGCGCCAGTGGCGCGGCGGCCTCCAGGTCGAGGACCAGCCGCTCGCCGGCCTGCTGAAGCACGGCCGGCAGCTCGCGATTGGTGCAGGTCGTCCGTACCACCAGCGACGGGTCCGACGGATTGATCGGGTCGAACTCCAGGTTCACCAGGTTGAGGTAGACCTCGGTCCCTCGGTCGTTGGGGCGGGTCGACGGCCGGCGGACGGCGTACCAGAAGTCGCGGGCGCGTTCGAGCGTCGCGCCGTGACGGAGCGAGTAGAACGGCAGGTATTCGGTCGTCTCGCCCGCGATCGGATCCACACTGGTGACCTGGTCGACCGAGTAGACCTCCATCCCATCCGGGTTGGCCACGTCGGGGACGATCCGGTATTCGTGGCGGGTCTTCGTCAGGGCGATCGGCTCGGCGGTCTGCGCGAACAGGTTGATCGCGGGAGTGCAGCCCAGCCGGAAGGTCTCGGCCGTGATGTCTTGCTCCAACTTGGGCCAACTGCGGTCCAGGAACAGGACGATCTCCAGTTGAGTCTGGTAGCCGGTCTGGCAAACCCGCCGCAGGCCCCGAAAATCGATGAAGTGGAACTTGTAGGGGAAGGCGAAGAACTCGCTCAGCAAGCGATAACCGATGAAGGACTGAGCGGGATAAGGGAGCAAGCCGTCTTCGCGGTCGAAGCCGACCTGGGCGAGACACTCCTGCGGCGCGAGGCTCACCGGCGGCGGGGTCGCGGCTCCGCCGGGATCGCGGAAGACGACCTCGAGCGTGTGGTTGAACAGCAGCTCGTAGAGGAGAGCGACGGTCTCGCTCTCCCCCTTCAAGTACAACGCGCAAGGCGTCGAGGGCCAGGTTGGCGAATTTCTGACCGCCCTGGCATTCGAGCTGGATCCGCAGGGCCGCCGCAGCTCCCCGGGGCGGGCTCATCCCGCGCGGGAACGGCGGTCGCACCAGCCTGGCGTCGGTCACCCGGATCGGCCAGAGCCGCGTCGGATAGCCGGTGCGGTATCGGCACGGCAGGTCGTCCACCGGCTTGGTGCTCAGGCGGCTATGGCGTTCGATGGTGAACCCTTCGGGCGAGCGGGCCCGGGCTGCGTCGAGATCGAACTGCACGATCATCATCGACGGGATCGGCGCCAGGTAGTGCGGATAGAGCACGCCGAGTAGCGCGGTCGTCAGCTCGGGGAACTCGTCGTCGATCTTGTGCTGAATTCGCCCGGTCAGGAGGGCGAACGACTCGATCAGCCGCTCGATGTGGGGATCGGTGCTGCGGTTAGGCTCCAGGAGCAGCCGGCCGGCGGCGGCCGGGTATTGCCTGGCGAACTCCTGCGCGAACTGGCGGATGAACGTCAGCTCGCGCTCATAATAGTGATACAGCGTCTGGCTCATGTCATCCGTCTGCCTGCTGGATCGTCGTCTCGCCCGTCGTGAGCTGGAGCACCGTTACGAAGGAAACCTCCGGAGCCGGGTCGACGCGCGAGCATCGCCTGGATCTGGAACTCGAGCTTCAGGATCTTGGGGTCCGCCGTCGAGACCGGTATGACCCGAACACTGGTCAGCCGGGGCTCGAATCGCGTGATGGCCTCCTCGATCGCCGAGCAGACCCGTGCCTGGGCCAGGGCCTTGGTCGACTGGGTCGAGACCAGGTCCGGGAGGCCGAACGCCACGATCGAGTTGCGCACCTCGGCGAGATCATCGGGGAGGTGGTCCACGGTCTGATGCGAATTGAGCAGGTCCTCCAGGTCGCGTCGAACCGAGTCGATCATCTGTTCGACGGTGTACCCCCGGCGCCAGCTCGTGCCCTCCGCTTCGGGGTCGATCAGGCGGTCGAGAATCGAGGGCGTCAGCCCCGAGGGTGCTTCATTCCGAGCCATGGGCGAACCGCGCTTCCGGGATCTGGAGAATCCCCAAGGAGAGATTTCCGATTCAGTATTCCAGATTCCAGATTGAGAAGTCCAGATTCTGGATTGCGAATTCCCGATCGCATGTCTGCGATATCTCGAATCGGCAATCGGATGTGAGAGTCGGTCCCGTAAGCCTCATCGGCCATCTCGTAGGGTGCTCTGTGAGCACCGAATTCGGCAAAGGCCGCCGTCTCGGTGCTCACAGAGCACCCTACAAAGACCGTCCCAGACCGCCTCTGATAGTCCATTATACGTGATTCGAGCGCCATTCCCGCCATTCGAGCAGGCCGATGGGCTCGTCGTCGCGCAAGTAGGTGTGCAAGCCGATCCCGAGCATCGCGCCGCCGTCGAGCTCCTTCCAGTCGGTCATCCGGCCGAGCTTGACCTGGTCGTCGGCGTGCTCGTGCGAGCCGGGATAGAGCGCGGGGAGGAAGACATCGCCCTGCTCGTCCTCGAGCTCGAGGTGAGCGGGGATGAACAGGAGGTCGCGGGGGAATTGTGGCGGGTTCATCGTGAGGAGACGGACCTGCTCCATGGCGACCCAGAAATACCGGCCGTGCGCCAGGACTTCCAGCACGCCGGCGAAGAGGTCGTCGGCGTCGCGCAGCGATTCGAAAGACTGACCGTTGAGCTGGCCGCGGAAGGACGGAATGGCCTCGTTGGCGCGGGCCAGGGTCTCGGACGCCTCCGCCGTCTGGTTTTCCCGCAGCCGATTGACGGCCTCCAGGCGCAGCCGCAGGTGCTCGGGCGGCTCGCCGAAGAACCCCGGCGCCATGCCCTGCGCGAACAGATCGCGCCGGGCCTGCTCGGCATCCAGCAGCTTGCGGTAAGTCATCACCGCCAGATCCAGGTCGGCGTCCTTGTACTCGATGGCCTCGATCTGCCGACGCGCGCGGTCGAGCTCGCCAGTGAAGCACAGGAGCTCGAAGAGGAACAACCGCTTCGCCTGGTCGGTGGGCGCCTCCTTGACGGCGAGGATCTGAGTGTCGATCGCCTCTCGTAGCCGCATCGCCTTGTAGAGCTCATCAGCTTGCATGGGTGGCCCCGAACCGGGAAGGTCCCGGCGAAAGGAGGGATCGTGCCGTGGGGGACAGTTGGAGGATGGGCCCTCCCTTGCAAGAAGGCCGCAGCCGGCCGCCACCGAGGAGCCGGCTCCGTCCGGCGATTTTCCGAGCTTCGTTGTGGCAAAATCTCCCGACCTCGACAACCAACCGACCGCGGGTCTCCCCGCGCGACTCGCGGTGGGAGACCTGCGGTCCGGCTCACGGCGGCGACCCTTCGTGTGCCCGAAGACCCGCGCCGAACGTCACCAGTTCGCCGTTCTCAGGTGGTGTTGGCCGTGGTGAGGTTCCAACTGGCCGAAGAGCCCGCGCTGGTGGAGAGCGCTCCGGTGGCCGTGTCCTGACCACTATACGTGATGACGACCTTGCCGAAGGCGAAGCTGACCGATTCGGTCGGCGTGTCGTCTCCGCCCGTGGAGCCCGACCACTGGACCGACTCCACCATCACGTCCGTGAAGTCATACTGGAGGAAGACCTGCTGCTGGCCGGACGAGCCGGTCGCCTTCCGCATGATGACCTGGCCCGTCGCGAAGTGCTGGCCGGTGCAGCAGGCGGAGAACAGCGGCGCCGAGGATTTCTCGGTCTTCTTCATGACGTTGAAGCTCGAGACCGAGACTTTTCCTGCGGAGAGTCCACCGCCCGTCGTGCTGACGGTCGTGGGGTTGGAAGCGCCCCATGAGAAGGAGAAGACCTCGAAGGCCCCGGTGGGGATACCCGAGGCCGTCGCTTCCCCGACGACCACGGTACCGTCAGCGATCTGCATGTAGGTGTCAAACGCCATCGTAAATGCCTCCCGCAAAGGAGAAAGGACAGGGAATCAGCGATCATCCCAGAGGGACTACGAACCAACGAGCCAGTGATAAGGCCCCGAGCCGGACCGTCCGACCCGGAGCCTGAGAGCCCAGGTGCGCCTCAAGCCTTCTTGGGGACTTCGGCGACGAGTCGCATCGAAGCGGAAAGCGCCTCGAGCTGGAAATGCGGTCGGAGGTAGGCGACGGCCTCGTAATAGCCGGGCTTCCCCGCAACGGCTCGGACTTCAACGCGAGCGGATTGAAGAGGTTTCTTGGCCTTGACGTCGTCGCCCACGTTCTCGGGGTTGGGCACGACGTAATTGCTGATCCAGTTGTTGAGCCAGACCCCGCACTGGCCGACCTCCATGAACGAGCCGATCTTGTCGCGCGCCATCACCTTGAGGTAGTGGGCGAACCGTGAGGTGTTGAGGATCAGGTTGAACTTCGACGACAGCTCGGCGTTGGCGTTGGCCGCCGCGTCGAAGTAAGTCTTGGGCTTCTGGCACGACTGCGCGCCCATGAAGACGGCAAAGTCGTTCCCCTTGCTGTGCAAGAGGGGCATGAAGCCGAGGTTGGACAGCTCGAACTCGCGGCGGTCCGAGATGGCGATCTCGGTCGGGCACTTCATGGCGACATCGCCGTCGTCGGTGGGGAAGGTGTGCACCGGCAATCCTTCGACCTTGCCGCCCCCTTCGACGCCGCGCGTCCGGGCCATCCAGCCGAACTGCGCGTAGGCATCGGTGATCCGCGCGGCGTAGGCCCAGGCTGCACCCATCCAGGTGTAATTGTTGTGCTCTTTGCCGTCGACACTCTCCTCGAAGTTGAACTCGGTCACTCGCTTGAAGTCCTGGCCGTAGGGCAGCCGGGCCAGGACACGCGGCATGGCCAAGGCCACGTACCGCGAGTCTTCCGAATCGCGGAACGACTTCCAGGGCGCGTACTCGACCGAGTCGAAGATCTTGGCCAGGTCGCGGGGATTGGGCATCTCGGTGAAGCTGTTGAAGCCGAACATCTTGGGACTGGCGTTGGCGACGAAGGGCGCATGTGCGGCGGCGGCGACGCCCGAGATCATCTTGAGCAGGCTCACGTCCTCGGCGGTGCGGCCGAAGTCGTAGTCGCCCACCATCATCCCGTACGGCTGGCCGCCGAGCTGGCCGTATTCCTCCTCGTAGATCTTCTTGTACAGGCTGCTCTGGTCGAACTCGACGGCCTTTTCGAGGTCCTTGAACAGCTCCTGCTTCTTGACGTTGAGCACCCGGATCTTGAGAGCCTCGCCGGTCTCCGACTGGTGGACCAGGTAGTGCAGCCCGCGCCAGGTCGATTCGAGCTGCTGGAGGCCCGGATCGTGAAGGATCTCGTTCATCTGCGCGGACAGGTTCTTGTCGATCTCGCCGATCCACGCCTTGATGTTGGTCTCGACGTCCTTCGAGACCACCTGGCCGGGCTTGACGGCGTGGTCCAGGAACTGGCGGAAGTAATCCTTGGCGCGCTCCTGCTCGCCCGCGGTTTGCGGCCGGGTCGCCGCGATCACCTGGTCCAGCAGGTTGGGGGCCTCGACGGTCTGCGCCGCGGCGCCGGCGGCCTGGGCTTGTTCGGTACCGGTGCTCATGAGGTTTTCTCCGCTTCAGGGGTGCCCGTTGCCGACCCGTCTGACCCGCCGATGCCCATCTGCGCCGCCAGCTCCTTGGCCTTCTCGGTGTTGCTCAGCACGTCGGCCAGCAACTGGTCGAGCTTGTCGTTGCCCTCCATCTTGCTCAGGAGCTGCGTGAGCTCCAGCCGCATCTCCAGCAGCTTCTTGAGCGCCGGCACCTGCTCGGCGATGCGGGCGGGATCGAAGTCGTCCATCGCCTTGAAGTTCAGCTCGACGGCCAGCTTGGTGTCCTCGTCCGTCAGCCGGTTCTGGACCTTCATCGCCACCCTCGGCGTCGACTTGGCCAGAACGTCATCGAAGTTGTCCCGATCGATGTTGACTGCCTTCCGCTCCTTGAGCGGCCGCAACGGGCTCGACGGCTGGCCCGACAGATCAGCCAGGACGCCGACGACGAAGGGCAGCTCGACCTTTCGCATCGCCCCGCCCGTCTCTACGTCGTACGTGATCTGAACGCGGGGCCGGCGCACCCGATCCAGCTTGTGTTGAATACTCGACATGGCACCCTCTTTGTGAATCCGCCTCTCGGAACCCGTCCCAGAGCCAGGATGAGCGATCGCTAGATGAGGCGACATCACGCCCCTGAGTCGTCGGCCCACGCTTTCCGTCGAACCGTCGCTCACAGAACAACATGTCAGGGAAGCTGAGGCTCGGTCGGAACTCGGAAAACCGAGGCTCGGAGGGGTTTTGCCCTTCCAATCCCTTCACGAATTCAGCGTGCCTAACAGGTAATTGCCAAACCGCCCGGCTTCCGGACATCAGCACCTGATATCAGGGAGAATAAAGCGGGCCAGCTACTCCTGCAACAAGAAACTGGAAAAACCGACAGAATCCGTGTGATATCGTCGGTAGTAAGCCGGATCGTCCGTCAAATCCCAAGAATCCCTGGCCGATCCGGAAAACGCTCGCTCTGGGGTGGGGCCAGTCCGGTCACCGCCGACGAGACCCGCGCCCTGGAAGAATTGCGTGTTCGACCGTCGGGAACCGAGGTCCGACCCGGTCGGTCTTCGGCCGGCCCTTTCCCGGCCAGCCCACTGTTTCTCGGGCGACCCCAGCCCTCGCGTCCCATCCCTGGTCGCCCCTCTCGATCCTACTCGATTCACTTACGAGCGCCCCGACGAATCCGTGACAAGCGGATTGCGCAGGAAGCTTTCCGTGGACCGGGGATCGGCCACCAAATGCCCCGCGATGCATGAGGGGCGGCTACCAGTTCGCTGCCCTCACGTTCCCGGTGGCTTGATGCCCAGCTCGCGATGCATGGCGGTGAGCGCGTTGGTGTCGCGGACAAGCTCTTTCATCAGGTCGGGGAACGAGAGCGCCCCCAATTCGACGGCGCGGTTGATCAGGTAAGGGATCGGGCTGTGCGGTTCGATCTGCTGGAGCATGGCAGCAGCCTGGGCGAGTTGTTGATAGACCTGGGCGCGCGAGGTCATCTGACGGTTCACGAACGACCCTTTCTTTTCGGAGACTGGGGCGTCCTCGCCGGGTTCCACGGCCTCCTCGGCGGCCGGTGCGGGGGCCGGGCCTTTGCGCTCCAGGATCAGATCCGCCAGCGACCGGCATTCGCCCACGGCCTGACGCAGCCCGGAGAATCCCGGCGCGGCCGGCCCCACTTTCTCGTTGAGCTCCCTGGACAGGGCATCCAGCTCCTTGCCGCTCTCGGTCAAGTCATCCACGACCGCCTGGCAATGCTCGCGAGGCGTGGACTGGATGGCCTTCTCGATATCGACGGCCGCCGGCGCCCCTTGGCGCCGCTCTGGGACTGCTTCCAGTGACTCCAGGCGAACGCCTCCTTCTCGCCCTCGACCATCGGCACCTGGCGGATCGTGGTTGGGAAACGAGCGCCGCGGTCGGGATCATCGAGCCAGAAGAACGGCGCGCGCGGATCTCCAGATCGTCTTCGCTCTCGATGGCCGGGTTGAGCCGGTCCCAGCATTCCACGACCAGCCGTCGCATGAGCCGCAGGCCGTCGCGCAGGCCGGCAAACCCGTGCAGTTTGGTCAGGGCTTCCGTCAGGCGGGCCGCGATCAGGAGGTCCTTGGAGGTTTGCAGGAGCGCCTGCTCGGTCAATCGAGCGATCCCGGACCAGTCCGCCTTCTGGAACGAGGTGGGCCGCATCGGATCGTTGGCCGCGAAGGAGGCCGGATCGATCTCCTTGCGGAACTCTTCCAGTTTCTCCCGGACCGCGAACGGGACCGGGCCGCCCGCCGGCGAATCGCCCGGGATCGGGGCGATCAGTGCGTCGAGATCGAGCAATGATGATGAGGGCATATCGGCACCGTTCCGCCGTCGGCACGGAGGGAATGGTTGCAAGACGAGCCGGGCGAAATCCGCTCCGCCCGCCAGGCCGCCGCCCATCACGGCCGGGGGCACGTCGAGTCTAACGGGCGGCAGTCGGGGAAAACAAGATCCCCGATGGCTCTCGGAGGATTCGGGGGCGATCTCAGGCGGGGTGACTGCGCGGCGGCTCGGGCATCCTCGCCCCTTCGATCCTGGCCCCGCGCAGGTCGGTGTCGCGCAGAATGGCTTCGATCAGGCTGGCCCCGCGCAGATCGGCGCCGCGCAGGTCGGCGCGGGTCAGGTTGCGCCCTGGAGATTAGCGCCGCGGAGGTTGGTGCCGCGGAGGTCGGCATGGGCCAACTGGGCTGCTCGGAGCTGGACGCCGGCCAGATCGGCCCCGTTGAAGTCGGCTCCATGCAGGTTCGCTCCGGACAGCTCGACCCGGATCATCCGGACTTTCCGAAAGCTCGCCCGGAAGAGGTGTGCGCCCCGCAGGTCGACGGCGGTCAGACTGGCGGCCTCGAAGTCCGCGCCGGTGAGGTCAGCCCCGCGCAAGTCGAGCGCGCCGAGTCGGGCGCGGCGCCATCGGATCCGGCGCAACTCCCGAGCGACGAGCACGACGCCGGAGAGCTCGGCGTCGTCGAAGAGGCGCTCGCCTGCGGTGGCCCGTTCGAGGAACTCTTCCGCAATCCATAGGGCGTCACGCCTCAGGCGGGTGTCCCCGACCGACCGCGGCCGGCCGGCTGGAGGAACCCCTGCAAGATCAGGCTCCGGACGACGTCGAGACCTTCCACCCGGACCTCGTCCACGTCGCGGCCCAGGCGGGAAGCCACCTGGGACAGCACGGCGGAGAGCGGAAGGTGCCCCCGGCAGAGCGTGAGCAGATGGAAGACGATCGGGCTGAACGCGCCTTCGAACCGCGGGCCGTCGCCGAGGATACATTGGGCTTCGTCCACCGACCAGCCCGACTCAGCGGGCCTCAACCGCTGCGACACCCGCAGCTCCGGCCGACAGGCGAACACGACGTCCTCAAGCGCGCGGCTGTCGCCGAGCCTGTCCATCAGATCGTGCGCGGCGAATCCCAACAGGAAGCCCGCACCAACGGATCCGTCGGGGTCGCAATCCGTGTCGACTCGCATCCAGTTCCGTCCCGCCGTGCGCCGCCGCAGGCTGATGATCCCGAAATCGATCGCCTCGATCCGATGCTGGTCGTAATAATCCATCCACCGGTCGAATTCGTCGGCGAAGCGATCCGGCGCCGGGGAGCGGTCGGCCTGGAGCAGCCAGTTCTGGGCGTAGTCGCCGGGCTCCGTGGAGGTCCAGTGGACGATCCAGACATCGCAGCCCGCGCCGTCGAACCAGGCCGCGAGCCGCTCGAGCCAGTTCTGGCCAGCGATCCGGACCCAGTTGCAGATGACCTGGGCGAAGCCCCCTTCGGCGAGATGACCGGGAGCGGCCCGCAGGATCCGCTCGCAGACCGCGTCGCCGGGCAGACCACTATCGCGATAGACCAGCTCGTGCCGCGGCGAGATCACGAAGGGCGGGTTCGACGCGATCAGGTCGAACCGGAGATCGCCCGCCGGCTCGAAGAGGTCACCTTCCGCGAACGCGACGTGGTCGATCCGATTGAGCATCGCATTGAACCGGGCGATGGCGACGGCGCGGCGGGTTCACGTCGGTGGCCAGGACGTGCTGGCTGTGCGCCGCGGCCCGCAAGGCCAGGTACCCGCAGCCGGTGCCCAGGTCGAGTGTCCGATCCGCGGGAACCCGCATCACGGACTGGGAGAACGTCCGGGTCGCGGGCGTGACGCCCATCACATGGTCGCGCCGGGTGTCGCCACCGGGCAGATCGGCATCGTACGCGACGACGAACCCCTCGGTCGGCAGTAGCGCCACGGTCGGCCGTGCAAACTCCCCCTCCAGCTCAACCAGGCCGAGGCCGGCCCAGGCGGCCGGGTCCATCGGGGCAACGGCGCGGCGGAGGTCGTCGAGCGGGACCGGCACGCCGGCGCAGGAACAAGCGGATCAGGGTGGCGAGCGGGTCGCCGTCGCGGGTGCGGCGGAGCACCCTGGCTCGATCGAACGGGCCGAAGCTGAGATCGACCGTCTCGTCGGTCGCCATCCGCTCTCGGACATGCCGATCATCGAAGCCCGCACGGTCCAGGACGGCGCGGACGCGGCCCACGTCGTCGGGACGGTCGAGGGTCAGCGGGACGGTGATGGTCGGTGCTGGCATGGATGTGCCTTGATGGGTTGATGATCGAGGGAGGAACGGCTCTTCCTGGATTACGGAAACGATCCCCTCAGCGCGTGATCGTAACACGGAGGCTCTTCCCTGGCCATGACGCTGAAGATCCGCCTTGCTGTCACAGGGGCACGGATCTGTGGTATGCTCATTAGCAGGAGGGTCCGAGCCATGCCCTACAACCGTCGGTATACCCAGAACGAGGTGCATGAGATCCTCTGCGCCAGCGAGCGCCGGGCCCGACCGACCGGCAGCCCGCACCTCGGCCACCCGATCACCCAGCACGGCGACGGTCGGAGTAACATCCTCGACAAGCGGTACCGCAGCGTGATCCTGCTGCATGCGACCCTGGAGGAAACGCGTGCGGCGAGCCCGCTTCCGATACCGATGCTGGCGCCGAACCAGATTCCCGATGAGGATTCCCGCTTCCTGACCCGCCTGGACCTGATCCGGGCTGTGTCCGAGGCACTGAACTCAACGACCGGTCAGATCGAGCTCCGCAAGCTCGCCACCGAGCGCACGGTGAAGATTCACGTCCCGCTCGATCGGTCGCTGGGAATCCAGGCGGAAACGGCCAGCCGCACGCTCGCCGGCACCGGTCCGCCTTCCCACCGGCGCGGGATGGCCCTGCGGGTCTTCGTCCTGGTCAACCGCATCAAGGCGAATGATCCGGCGTGCACGATCCACATCCACACCGCGTATCCGACGGCGGTCGGTTGAGCGACGGGAAGGTCGATCGACTTTGCCGAGCGAAGAACGGGGACATGGATCTGAGCGGAAAAGCGCGATGTCTGTCTGGTATCCTCCCACGGATTTAGGGATGTCCCTGGTTCCTCCTTCGCCACCGCGCGCGGCTTTACCATCCAGGAGCACCGGGTGCCCAGACAGCCGCCTGATTCCCTGCTGCAAACAGCCCGCCCATCGTACCCCAGTGGAGCTGAACGGCTATCGGATTAGGCGTCGGATTGATATACGGTGCTGCGGCCATCGCGTTGTTCGACACCGTTCCACCGGCGCCCAACCGAGTAATGCAAAACCGAATCAGTAACTGCTCCAGATTGACCGCGGCTCCGTCTATCAGGACTTGAAATGCACCAGGAGGCGCCGGTACGGCCACCACCCAAAGAGGAACGGGTACGAGGACGGTGGGTGAGTTCCGGTAAGTCGTCTGCCCCCAGCACACGCCAATCGCACTCATGGTCGCTGCACCGAACCCCATCTCGGTGACCGTGGCGAGTCTGGTATTGAACCTGTTCGCGACATCGCCGGCGATTCCGATGTATCGGTTGTTCGTCAGGGTATTGACGATGATGTACGTGCCAGCGCCATACCCAGTCATAGCAGCGGGCAGGGCAGCATTCCCAAAGCCGCCGCCCATAGCGGGAGCCGGCGCCATACCGTTGAGGTTTGCAGAGTTGGTGAGGTTGAAAATAATATCACTCATGGGTGTCTCTGTGGTTCGCGGTGAGGTTTTCCAAGAGCGAGAAAAGGGCACAAGGAGGGGCTTCGCCAACTTGCCCAGACATCCGCAATAATCAGCAGTATTCTCTATCCTCATACGAGAGGTCAGAGCGACCGCCCCGACTCGTCCCTACGGGGCGACCGTCGTCACGACTCTGCTGACATGGACGGAGTTAGGGCCGGCTGTTATCGGCATTTCCTTTGAAGGAAGCGTGCGTGGATTTTGAGTGAGGTGGGCTACACCGTTCGCGTAAGTGAAGGCTGGTGCAGCCTCGGTAAGTCGATTGCTTTCAACCGCTTCGGGGTCTCTGGGAAAGAGGCGCAGGGGCCGAACATTCGCGATGCAGTGACAGGCGAAACCGCGATTGTTGATGGCGACCCACACGTTGCCATGAAGGAAGATCTGAACCGGAATCTCGTCGCGCGCGATCACGCCATTCTGGATGTCGGTGGCAACCTCGGCGAGCGTCCTACCGGCGAGTTGGTCTACCCCCAAGGCTTGTTGCGCGACGTTCGCGGCGTTCGCGAAATTGGCCGCGATCCGCATTTGCCCGAAATGGATATGGGCGATCCCCGTAAACTTCGCGTCATTAATCCAGGCGAGGCGGAACTTCCTCAGATTATGATTGAGGGTTGGATTGAGATTCACGTCGAGTCGGGATTTCACGGCCTCGTCCCAGGCCCCGCGGTAGGCGTTGGACAACTCGTCGTATTTTGCCAGATACTGGTTCTCGAGGTCGGAGATCAATCGCTCGACCTGCGCAGTCGCGACTGCCTTCGCAGCCTGGTTTTCGTAATTCTGCGTATCCTCGTAACCTTTCAGGATCTTGATCAGGGCTTCTAACTTGGATTTCTTCATGGGATTGTCCTGACAAGAGGATTGAGTAGGTGGGGAAACGGGGATGTCTCTCATGCACCCGAGGAGTCATTCAACTTGGGCAAATCTCCTCTCTCGACTTCGTCGTGCCCTCTGTCCGAGAATTGAAGCCTCCCTACGATTCGCAACCGGAGGGAAGAACGGACCGGACATAGGACAAACGTCTGGAAACGGGGAGACATCAGGATCATTGACATACGCGCGAAAGCCCGGACACGCCCGAAAGGGAATCCTGAAAAAAGTTTGGATCCGGAGAGCTCGCGCAGGCTGTGACCCCGATCCAGGAGATGCTGGCCCTCGTGGTTCCACCTTCTTCATTTCCCGCCAGCCGTCAGCCGCGAGCCCGCGCAAGGCCTCGGCGTGGTAGTCATCGGGGTGCTGGCGAAGATGGCGGATGCATTCCAGGATGATCGGTCCGAAAGCAGGGATCGCCTTGAGGACCAGGCCTCAGGCCGGCCGGTGGATGGAACCGGGACCAGGCGGGACGTGCGGGTCCCGGCTGGATTCGCCAGATCGCCCCTTCTGCGGCTGGCGATCGGTCTCACGGAACCGTGCCGGTGCGTTTGGACCACAGACCGTTACCGTCGAGTGCCCATGCAGGCCGGGACTACATCCTGAGCAAGCGAGAAATCCAGCTTCGCCTTCGCGATTGCTGAAGGTGCAGGGCCAGGACGGGAGCGACGCACGCCGCAAACCGCTGACAAATCATGGATTAAGGCGATCGGCCACATCAACTGAACGCGATGCGTTTTCCAGCCGCTCTGGAGCCGCTCACCCGGCAGGGCCGCGGCCGGCACAGACCGATGGTAACTCAAACCGTCAGGCGGTACAGTCTTTGGCTATTCTGCAAGTATCCGGCGTGGCATCCCCATGTTGGCCGATGACTGCGGCCGGTCAATCTCCCGTGATCGACACCTTGCGAGCCCAGCGATGAATTCCGCGATCCGCACCAAGCTCTCCATCATGATGTTCCTGGAATATGTGATCTATGGCGCATGGCTGCCGCTCTTGAATCTGTACCTGGGTAATTATCTCCATTTCACGGGAGGAGAGAGAGCTTGGATCAACAATGCTTTCGCCTTTGCGTCGTTGACCGCGTGGCTCTTCGGTGGTCAGCTCGCGGACCGCTACTTTGAAAAATCCCGGTATCTGGCCTTCAGCCACCTGGTCGGTGGACTCGCGATGGTAGGCTTGATCTACTGCAAGACGTTCTGGCCGATGTTCGCCCTCATGCTCGTGCACTGTCTCTTCTACGTGCCGACGATGTCCGTAACCAACGCGATTGCTTTTACCTATGCCAAGGACCCCCAGAAGGACTTCCCGCTGATTCGCGTCTGGGGCACGATCGGCTGGATTGCTGCGAGCTGGCCATTCATCTTCATCCCGATTGACTGGGTGAAAGTCCCGTCGATGGAACAGGCCGGCTCCTTCATCTCCTGGCTGGGAACCGCTCTGGCGACACCCAAAACGGGAGCCGCCATGGAAGCGGCCTTGACCAGCACGTTCCTGGTCGCGGCGGTTGCCTCGTTCGTTTTGGCAGCGTTCAGTTTAACCCTGCCCCGAACGCCTCCGGCCTCGGAAGCTTCTGCGGCCTTCGCACCCTTGGAATGCTTGAAGCTCCTGGCCGTGCCGAGTATCCTCGTCCTGTTTATCGTGACGTTCCTGGATTCGCTCGTCCATTTCTGCTATTTCTTCTGGACGTCTCCCTTCCTCTCGAAGATCGGCCTGTCGGAAAACTGGATCGGGCCGGCGATGAGCATCGGCCAGGTGGCCGAGATCGCAACCATGGCGTGGCTGGGATTCTTCCTCAAGCGGCTCGGCTGGCGAACGACGATGATCATTGGTGTCCTCGGCCACACCGTGCGATTTGCCATCTACGCACTGGCTGGCCGGAATCCCAGCCTGCTCTGGCTGGTGATCTTCAGCAACGTCGTCCATGGATTCGCCTATGCGTTCTTCTTTGCCACCGTGTATATCTTCGTGGACGAGAACTTTCCGCAAGATGTGCGCACCAGCGCCCAGAGTCTCTTCAACCTGCTGATCCTGGGCCTTGGTCCGCTGATTGGGAATACCCTGTGGGGCAAGCTGGGTGACTACCTGACGAACCCGACTACCAAGGAAGTCGATTTCTCCACCCTCTTCCTCTACCCGCTGGGGTTCGGCATATTTGCGGCAGCGATCCTGGCCATCTTCTTCCACCCCAAGGCCAAAGATCCGGTACCCGAGGAGGTCCCGGTCCTGGTAAACTGATCCGGAGGGACGATCGATTGGTCACTGGCATGAGGAGCGGGCCGTGGTGGGGGAATTGTGGAGCTTCTTGGTCATCGTCGCGGCCGCTGTGGGGCAGGAACCGCTTAATGACGCGGAGCTGTCGCGGCATTTGACGGTCGTCCGAACCCAGATCGCCGATGTGACGGTCGATCCAGTCCGTCGCGAACAATTGGCGCTGGACATGGCCGCAACACTCGATCGGGCGGCGTATTCGGTGGCCGACGGCGAGGTTCGGCGTCAGCGGTGGGCCCTGGCGATCGACCTGCTCGATCGGTTCAACCAGGAGCACACGGGCCTGCCCCAGGCGCGGCAGCTCCGGTTCCAGGCGGCGGTCTACCGCCTGGCCCAGGGTCAGAGTTGGCTCGATGCGTCGCGGTTCGAGCCGGGAGATCCCCGGCTCCGCGAGCGGGGCATCGCCCTGCTTGATGACTCGATCGAACGATTGCGCGGCGTGTCCGTCGTCGGCGATCGCACGAGCCTTGGCGAGAACCTACGGTACCGGCTTGCGGAAGCGCTGGCCGATCGGGCTGAGCTCGAACCCGACGAGTCTCCAGACCGCCGGGAGCGAGAGACCGAGGCCCTGGACCTCCTGAAGGAGCCTGCCACCGAGGTCGGGCTGACCGGCTATTGGCACCTGCTCAGGGCCGACCTGTCACGCCGGCTGGGGAAGCCGCAAGAGTCCGAAAAGGAGCTCGACGCTGCGGCCAAAGCCAAGCCTGCGCCGCCGGAACGAGCCCTTTTCGAGGTGCGGGTCCCGCTTCGGGTGGGCCAGAAGCAGTTCGCCGAGGCCATCCAGGCCGTGGACGCCTCGCACCTCGACCCGCCGTTGAAGGGGCTATGGAAGGTCCAGATCGACCTGGCCCAGCTCGCCGGGCCGACGAAGGAAGCCGACCGGTCGCGCATCGAGTCCGATCTCTTCCGCGAGGTTCAGACGCTGCGGGCCGGGAACTCGCCGTATTCGAAGCTGGCGGTTCTGGAATTAGGCCGTGGTGGGATCGAGCCGGGCGAAGGTCAGCCGGCGGAGGCCTGGGACGCGATGGCCGATGCTTACGAGTTCGCGGGGAAAACGGCCCAGGCCGGCAACGCGGCGACGCGCGCCGCAGACCGCGCCATGGCGCTGGGTCAGGCCGCGTCGGCGGCCCGATTCCGGCTCCGTGCGGGCGCTTTCTTCTACCGGGGCGGGAAGTTCGCCCAGGCAGACGCCGCGCTGTCGCGCGTCGCCGACGACCCCGCCGCCGGACCGCTGCGCGCCAAGGCCGGCTTGCTTCGCGCCAAGGCCCGCGGACGCGCCGTCGATCTGCGCCTTCCTGGCTCGTCGACCACGTCCTATGCCGAGGCCCTCGAGCGCAGATCCGCGAATTCCCTAGCGACCCAACGACCGACGAAGCCCGATGGCTACGGGGCGAGCTGGCCTATCAGTCCTCGGACCAGAAACGGGCCGTCGCCCTCTGGTCGGCGATCTCCCCGGGAGCCAGCCGATGGCTCGACTCCCGGCTGGCCATCGCGACAGTCAATCGCGACGAACTCGATCGCCTGCTCATCAATCCCGATCGGCATGTGATCAGCGAGCAGTTCGCGCAGGCCGATAAGTTCCTGACCGAGAACCTCAAGCCGGCCCGCTCCGAAAACGCAAAGGCCGCGCTGTTCCTGGCCCGGCGCGGCTCAACCTGACCCCCACGATCAGCCGCGCCGAGGTCACCAGGGACATCTGCGACCGGGTGATGCGACTCCCCGTCGCCCTAGGAATTCAGTATCGTGCCCGGCTCCTCCGCATGATCGCCATGATCGAGCTGGGCCGATACGTCGAGGCCGAGCGCGAGTCTCAGACCCACCTCGACTGGAACATCCCCGCCGAACGCCCGGCCTTGTTCGACGCGATCCGGCTCCTCGACCATTGCGCCGGGACCGCCGCGACCGACCTGCGGCAGCGGCGATTCGGGTTGGTCCTGAAACTCACGATCGAGCCGCTCCTGACGCTCGACCGGGACTTCACGCCCGAGCAGCTCAACGAGCTGAAGATGCGGCTGACTCGCGCGCTCCTGTTCATCGGCGACGATAGCGACGCGCGTCGATCGCTCTCGTCCTGGAGAGGCGCCCCCGGTGTTTCTGACGACCGGATCCTCCGCGACCTGGGCGACACCTACAGCCGTCTCGAGATCTACACGCTGGACATCGACGTTCAGCGGCTGCGGCTCCAGAACAACCCCTCCGGCTCGCTCACCTGGTTCGATGCCCGTTACGCCCTGGCTCTGGCCTATTACCGATCCGGCCAACCTAAGAAGGCCGCCCAGCTCATCGACGCCACTTCCATCCTTCACCCCGACCTCGGCGGCGGCGAGCTCCATGAGAAATTCATCCGGCTCAGTCAGCGACTGGGGTCCAAGCCTTGACAGGCTCCTCGGCTACCGAGCGGGCGGCTCGCGCCGGCCATCGCCCCGTAGCTCCAACCGGTTCGACGAACCGTAAGCCTTGATACACGCCGCATAGGCGCGCTGGATCTCCGACAGAGAGATTGGCTGGCCCGTCGCATCGACCGGCGATTGGATTCGCAAGGGGCGCGGCGCCAGGCGAGCGGCCAGGTCGGGCAGGTCGTAGACCTGGAGTGCGCCCGGGACGACGTTGCCAAGCTGATCCCGGCTGATGCCTTTCTCCACGACGTCGGACCAAGAGACGAGCGACCGCTCCAGGACCACGTCCTTGATCAGGCCTTTGTCGTCGAGCAGAGCGGCGTGGAGCACGATCGGGCCGGCCGCACCGACGCCCACGACTGAGAAGCCGGGTCTCGCACCCGAGTCGGCCGTGAGGCCCTCTAACACAGCCAGGATGTCGGCCGCACGCTGGCCCAGCAACGAACGAGCGAGGTGGATCGACAGGAACGCTTCCTGGACGTCGTGGCCGAACGGCGAACCGCGGCGACCGGCGACTGCTACGGGATCGGTCTCACCCATCCCGCGGGGGTTTACCAGCAGGACGCGTTCCGACGATCGTACGAGTTCTTCGATCGCCTGATCGGTGGCCAGGTCTCGTTCCCAGTTTACGCCGATTCTCACCACGGGCGTCGCCTGCTGGCTGTGCCTGGCGGCGGTGATGTCCAGGGCGGGCAGGACGATCCCAGGTTCGACCTCGAAGACGGATTTGTGGATCGTGAAGCCCGGGCGCGAGATCGTGGCCACCGATCGTAACCTGGCCGGCGCGATGCGATCTCCCAGGCCGAGACGATCCTTGACATCCTGACGGAACTCATCGATCGAACGATTCGCGATCGAGGACTCGCGGGCGGTGCGGAGCGCATCGGGCGCGCTCGATGTTGAGGTCAAACACCGACCTGTCTTTGAACTCGGTGAGGACCTGGCCCGTCCGGGTGCATTGCAATTCGGCGTCGGTGCTGATCGGGAAGTCGGGCTCATCAACGGCCTCGTCCTGCTTCAAGAGCCAGCGCTTCATCCATCGGGCCGTGGCAATCCGGCGAGGGCGTGTGAAGCCGTGCTCTTGGTCCGACTCGAACAGGTCAACGCGTTCGCCGTAGCCGAGCCGTCCGAAGATCAGCTTGACCTCGCGGAACGTGTCCCAGCTCCCCTGGATATCGAAGAAGTCGCGGGTGCCGACCGTGAGGAGGGTTGGCTTGGGAGCGTGGAGGGTGATGTAATCGGCGTGGTCCAGGCCGGCGGCGACCTGGCCGGTGATGTTCTGCTCGGCGTCCTGGGGACCGATCGTAGCGAAGAGCCGCTCCAGCGAGGTGATGAAGCACGACGGCGCCGCCACGGCGATCCGGTCGTCGAGCGCCATGAGGTAGGAGGTCAGGGTGCCGCCGCCCGAGTTGCCGGTGCAGCCCAGGCGGTTGGGATCGATCTCGGGCCGACTCGTCAGGTAGTCGAGCGCGCGCAGGCCGTCCCAGACCCGATAGCTCGCCAACTGCCGGCCGACCAGGAGCGCCCCGATCCCGGCCATGGTGTGCTCGGTCGTGCCGCGGATCACCGGCTTGCCTTTCGGGTCGAGCCGTTGGAATCGTTCGCCCTGACCGATCGGGTCATAGCAGAGGACCGCCATCCCGTTTTTCGCCAGCAGGATGGACGCGCGCTGATAGTCCTCGTACGCCTTGCCGTTGTCGCTGTGGCCGCAGGGCAGCAGGATGCCCGGGAACGGCGGATTCCCCTCGGGCAGGTAGAGGTTGGCCGTCACGTGATGCGACGGCCGGCTCTCGAAGACGATCTTTTCGACGCGGTAGCCGTCCTTCCGGAGCGTCCCGACAACGCGCGGGTTCAGCGGCGTGCGTTCGGGCAGGTCGCCGAGCGATCGGAGGAAGAACGCCCGCATCGCCTTCTGCCGACGGGCGATGTCCTCGGGCGTCTGGATGGCGGCGATCGCCTTGCGGCGAGTGTCGAATTGCCGGCGCGCCTGGTCGAGCAGATAGCGATGAAGCATCTCATGGGCCGGCGGATTCTGGGCGTCTCCTTGCGGTTTCAGCACCTGTAAGTCCAGGGATTTTGGGGGATCCTCGCTGGCGATGGCGACCGGAGAAAGGGCCAGCACCACGCCGATCAGCAAGCTCGCGCGCAACATCGTACTTCCTCCTCGAGGCGGATTGTGGGCTCGCAGAGCGCCCGCGATCGCCTCAATGTTCGAGGATGCGCAGGGTCATTGCAAGCGAGTTGAGCCGGGTTGCGACATCATCCGCCCGCGACATGAAGACGACCGGGGCGGACGTCCCTTTCAAGACGCCACCGAAGCGGCAGTCGGCGGTGTACATGATCGCCTTGACGGTGAGGTTCGCCGACAGGAGGTTGGGGAAGATCATGACGTCGGCGGCCCCGACGACCGAGCCCTCGATCCGTTTCCGGGCGCCGGCCTCGGCGGCGTAAGCCAGGTCGAAGGAGAGCGGGCCGGCGATCGAGCAGTCGGCGAACTCGCCCTGCTGGTTGCGGCGGGTCAGCTCGGCGGCCTCGACGGTCTCGGGCATGCTGTCTTTGACGGTCTCGGTCGCCGCCATCAGCGCGACCTTCGGCTGCGACGCCCCCAGCGCCCGGGCGACCTCCACCGCTCCGTGCAGGATGTCGATCCGACTCTTCAGATTCGGTGTGACGCAGATACCCGTATCGGCCAGGAGGAACCGGCGATCGTCGCGGGGGATCTCCATCAGGATGACCTGGCAGACGACGCGACCGGTGCGAAGCCCGATCGTGGGATCGAGCACGGCCTCCATCAAGGCCGGCGTGGCGATCTGCCCCTTCATGAGCGCCCGGGCGTTGCCCGCCCGGACCTCGGCGACCGCCGCTACGGCGATCGTGTTCCCCTCGGCATGTCGGATCGCGAAGCCTTCCAGGGATATCCCGTTCGACGCGGCGAGGGCTCGAATCCTCGGCTCAGGCCCGACCAGGATCGGCTGGACCCAGCCCCGATCGCTGGCGATCCGCAGCGCATCGAGCACGGTCGGATCATCGCCACCGGCCGCGGCCACGCTGACCGGCTCGGCCCGGGCATCGGCGTCTTGATACAGACGGTCGAAACCATCGAGGGGCATGGGATGCGACTCCGAGAAGACGCAGATCCGGCCTTCCGGCCGGACTATTGCGCCCATCGTGGGCGAGTCTATCGGGTCCTTTTCGTCCGCGACGAGGCCGGGCGCCCGGCTGGTGTGATCTCGACCACCCGCAACATCTCCAGCAGGTGCATACCCTCGTCATCGTAAAGGGTCATGCTACGTCCATCCTTGGAGCATGCCACGAGCTCGGAGTGTGTCACCTCGAAGTGCCGGCCATCGGCCAGCTTGATCAGAAAGGGGTGGAATGGTTGAGCAGTCTGCATGGTCCGGACTTGTTCGCGCGTCGTCATGAGTTACTTCTCCTCACTCCGTCTTGATAAGTCTTCGGTCGCCGGCTTACCGCCTGACGAGTCTACGATGCCTTGTTTACCAACGGACAGGTCTTCTACTTCCATCGAGGCGCCCGTTTCTGCAAGAACGCCGAGATCCCTTCCTGGGCGTCGTGACAGAGCGCGTTCTCGGTCATGATCGGCACGGCCCGGTCGTAGGCGTCAGATTCGTTCAGGCCCTGGGTCTCATAGAACGCCTTCTTCCCGGTCCGGATGACCAGCGGGCTCATCGCGAGGATCGTGTCGGTCAAGGACTTGATCTCGAGATCCAGGTCGAACATTCCGCACGACGCGGTTGACTAGCCCCAGCTCGAAGGCGCGCCGGGCGGTGATCGGCTCACCGGTCAGGAGCATCTCCATGGCGGGCTTGGCCGGGATGGATCGCACGAGGGGAACCATGGGCGTCGTGCAGAACAGGCCGATCTTGACCCCGGGCGTGGCGAACGTCGCCTCATCACCGGCGACGGCGAGGTCGCACGCCGCCACGAGCTGACAGCCGGCCGCCGTCGCGATGCCTTGTACCCGGGCGATCACCGGTTGCGGCAGCCGGCGCAAGCCCATCATCACTCGCGAGCAGAGTGCGAACAGCTCGCGGTAATCGTCCTCGGTCCGACCAACCATTTCCTTGAGGTCATGCCCCGAGCAGAAGACCGGCCCGCGCGAACCCAGCACGACCACGCGGGCCGATGCGTCAGCCCCGAGACTCTCAAGCGCGTGTTCCAATCGTTGCAGCAACTCGATCGAGAGCGCATTGCGCTTCTCAGGCCGGTTGAGCATCAACCGGACGATGCCCCGGTCCGATTCGATAAGAAGGATGTCGGTCATGAGATCATCTCATTCTTGTGGGGAGAGTGAAACGCACCGAGACTCCCGTGTGTTGGCACCCCTGGTGAGAAACCAAGGTTTGCCGAATTGCCCCTCATAGACCCGAATGCGCCGTCGATACCGTACCTGTAACACAACGCTCGCGAAGATGAGAAAGGACTCCATTGCAAGACCAGCCGTCATCACTCGAGACCTGACGACGAAATAGCAGAACGACAACCACGGTTCGTCAACGTCGAGGTGGAGCGTGACCGAAGCGATCACCTCGCGGAGCCAGGGGAAGCTGAGCCAACCGGCGGTGGTGATGAGCAATGTACCGGCGAGCAGGACCCACCCGTCACGCCGCCAGAGAGCCCAGAGCCCCTTCCATTCCCGATGCACGCCGAAACGGAGCCGGGCTTGTTCTCCCGGCCGAAGCTCGACTTGTAACGTAGCGACGGGATTCCTGAGACAGACTGCGTCCCGACGCTTCGGACAGAGGTACACAGCGACCGAACGCTCACCGGACTCGACTCGAAACGATCGGGGTTCTCCCGTGAACAGGTCGCCACGCCATTGGCCGTCGACGAGCGCGACACCGATGAACCGCCCCGGCTGAGGCGAGATCCCCTCCAGCTCGACCGTGATCCAGGCCCAGTCGATTGTGCCCCATCTCGCTCTCAGCGGCTGGACCCGCCGATTTAACTGGCTCAAAGTGTCCGACATCGACGAACCTCCGCTTCGCGACTTGATCTCGTTCCCACGCTCCCACATGGAAACGACTTTACTGGCCTCTCTGAGGCGCGAGGCCAAACGATACGAGGCCCCGCAAGCCCCCTGGTAGCCGAGACGCTGTGAGCCCGCCACATCGCAAAGTCTCATAACTCAGGCGGCGGCTTCCCCTCCATCTGCTCATAGTGATGGTAAGCGCAGAAGATGCTGGGATTGATGCGAGGTGCGTCGCATTCCGCGACGCTGCAAGTCGGGTTACCTCTGGTCGGCAGATTTCGCAGGACCGCCCAGAATCGGTCGATTGACGGAACCGCCAGATGTTCAACCATCTCGGGATGCCGATTAATCTCCTCACAGAACTCCAGGAGCTTCGGGCCGACCACTCGAACTCGCGTCCGGATCCGACCTTGTTCCTCCGCACTGGGCGGATGGTTCGAGATATACACGAAATCCCCCGGCTCGTCGGAGAAGAGCCGGGTCTCGACAGATTCCTTCAGGCAGGCCCGGACCTCTGATGGGAGCATTGCGACGCATTCCGGGATAACGCGGTCCACCTCCGATCGAGCGAACTCTTCAAGGACGGCATTGGCGATCTCCCCCTTGGTTAGGATCCCTCTCTTGTAGTAAGTGATCCTCTTTTGCACGTCGGCGAGTAACAGCGCCTCAGGTGGAGAATACCGCATGTCACCCGCCTTCGCTTCATTGATCACGAGGACCCACGCTCACCGCCTTCGACTTCACGTATCGAGCTGGCAACATCTTGTCATAAAAGAACATCGACGGGCAAATCCAGCCCTCCCTGGTTGGGCACCGAGCTTGGAGTCATAGCCGCCGAATCTCACCCAGACAAACGGGCTGGTTCGCTCAAGGCAATCGCGGTGCGGCGGGCTGGCACCCGCCACGACAGCCTCAAAGGTATCGCCTTCTCTCACGGCCCGTTCGTTACCGGCGTTCCCCTGGAGGCGCGATCTTCTCGTCGGGGACTCCCAGTCCTCGGAGCACTCCGATGGCCATGAGGGCATCGCCGATCGGGCTCATGTGCACCCCGTCCGACGTCAGCCACTTCTCCTTGTTCCGAACGTCCGCGGGACGCTTGCCGAGGACCGTCAGGAACATCTGGTGCAAGTCGACGAGGATGCACTTCCGCTCCCGGGCGATCTGTTTCTCGGCCTCGACATAGATCCGCAGCCGCTTGTTCTCGCTCCCCTTCGGGTCCTCGTGGATGACCGTGGGCGTCAGCAGGATCACGCGGATGCCGGCGCGCTCGGCCAGGTCGACCATCTTGGCGACGTTCGCCCAGTAGCTGGCCAGCACGTGAGGGGCGTGCGGCTGGCCGGCGCGGTGCCAGACGTCGTTGATCCCGATGCTGATCGTCACGACAGCCGGCTTGCGGTCGATCACGTCTTTCTGGAAGCGAAGGATCAGATCCTCGGCCTTCTGCCCACTGATGCCGACGTTCACGATCGGTGGGAGCTTCAGCTCCGGATACCTCCGAGCCAGCACCGCGTCAACGTCCTTGAGATATCCGGCCGCCGCTGTGATCGAGTCGCCGATCGCGACGATCTGGTCACCCGGCTTGAGGATCAGCTCTTTCGGCATGTTGAGGTTCGGCTCTCCGTCGGGAGCCGGGCCGAGCAGGGACAGCAGCATTGCGTACGCTTTCATCAGGTCGAGGGTCATCTCGTACTCCATGGGGATTCGTCTGGGGGAGTCATCACAGGATGAGTCTGTACCGCCTGGAGCGCTTCACGAATGAGTTGCGCAGACCACGGCGCTCGCGTGGCACGGGCACGATCCGAGCGAAAACGATCGAGAACCGTGCGCCTGAGAACAGGTGAAGAAACAGGTGGGGCGACCGGACCCTCGATTCGTCAGCGCCGATATTATCAATAAATTATTTTCATGTTCGCATTTAATGTATTCCGAGTGCAGCTCGTTCGTGAACCACTCTAACGCCGCAGGGGCTCCGTCTTGACGTACAGGGCCGGCGGTGGTGTCTCGTAATACCGGAACATCGCCGGGCAGATCCAGCCCTCCCTCGGCGGGTCGTCGAGCTTGTAGTCCTTACCTCCCGAATCTCCGCGCAACCAGGTGAGCTTCTTCTGATGACCGGGGAACGGCCGTGCGGAGAACTCCAGCGGGTTCTTGGCGTGCGATCGGACATGGCCGGCCCCCTCGGACCATCGCGACCGGAATCCCAGGTCCCATCCGGCCAGTCTCCGAAGTGGTCTGATGAGGAAAGGAATCCGGTCCAGCGAATCTCTTCTCAGGATACCCGAATCGACGACCGATGTCACTTTCCGCCCCCGATCATACCGGATCTTCCCGGTCTCTACGTCCAGGATCGGTCTCGACATTCTCAGGCTCGGAACGACCTGCTTGTAGATGACGGGACAGCCCCAATAGGATTTGTCAATCGGGTTGCTTAAAAGCGGAGCGATCGATTCAATCTGTCGTTCCAAGTGCGGGACCCTACTCGATGATCGGCAAGACGGTTGGCCACTATCGCCTCACTGCCCGGCTCGGCGCCGGTGGGATGGGCGAAGTGTTCCTGGCGGAGGACACACGGCTCGACCGGAAGGCGGCGATCAAGTTTCTGCCGGCCGACCTGGCGGATGATCCCCAGCGCCGGCAGCGATTCGTGACGGAGGCCAAGGCCGCCTCGGCGCTCAATCATCCGCACGTCTGCGTCGTGTACGATGTCGGCGAGACGGAGGATGGCCTGCCGTTCATCGCCATGGAGTTCGTGGAAGGCCGGTCGCTGCGCGAACTGGTGAAGGAAGGACCGCCGGAGATCTCCCGGGTCGTCTCGACAGGTGGCCGTCGTCAAGCAACCCGACGCGTCGGACTCGGCCGAGCTCGAGACCGCGGTCCTGGAGCAGATGCCGCAAGCCAAGACGGTGGTCTCGGTCCTGTCGCCGCCGTTCGCCCGGTCCAACGGGTGTCATCGGATCGTCGACACGTTCTGGAAGAGTGCCCAGGCCGCGGGACGCTTCGAAATCGGCAACCGCTCGCGGTTGTTGAACGTCATCAAGACACCCGTGGATGTCAACGAGATCCCCGCCGACATCCGGCCGCTGTATACCGGGTTGGTCCCCTACGAGTTCTTCGAGCGCGACCCGATCTCGGGCCGGCTGCGGGAGTTCGACGAGGCGTTCGGCGACACCGCGATCCGTCGGTTCCACGAGCGTGTCTATGACGTGGCCTATGACCTCGCTCAGGTGCTCAAGAACCTGGGGGCAGGACCGGCCGCCGTCGGCAAGCGGACCGCGAATTCCAAGACCATCTTCCTGGCCGCCACGACCTCGGACCGCGAACCGCAGCGCGACCAGTTGCGCCGCGAGCTGGTCGAGCTGGGACACACCGTCCTCCCCAAACAGCCGCTACCGCTGGTCGCCAGCGAGCTCATCGCGGTGGTCAAGAGTTGCCTGGAGCAGGCGGACATCGCCATCCACTTCGTCGGCGAGTATTATGGGCTGGTCCCCGAGGCCACGGAGCTCTCCATTGTCGCGCTCCAGAACCAGGTGGCCGCGCACTATTGCGGCAGCTCGGCTCTGCGACGGCTGATCTGGATGCCCAAGGGCTTGCAACCCAGGGACGAGCGGCAGGCCTCGTTCCTTCGTCAGCTCGAAACCGAACCGCGTTCGGTCACCGGCGCCGAGCTGATCGCCGACACGCTCGAGAACCTGAAAGTGCTGCTGCGAACGCGCTGGGAGCGCGAGCAGGCCCAGAGCGAAAAGCCGTCCCCGGCGATGGCCAACCCGGCGCGCCGCGGGTGTACCTCATCTGCGATCAGGAGGACGAGCCGGCCGTCGAGCCGCTGGAGGACTTCTTCTACGAGCACGGCATCGAGGTCAGCCTGCCCGGTTTCGACGCCGACGAAGCCGAAGTGCAACAGATCCACATCCAGAACCTGCGTGATTGTGACGCCGCCCTGATCTACTACGGGGCCGCCGGCATGCACTGGGTGGACTTCAAGATCCGCGACTTGCAGAAGGCGTCGGGCTACCGGGAGGCCCGGCCGATCCCGGTCAGCGCCGTCTACCTGGCGCCGCCCTTTAATCGCCGCAAGGAGCGGTTCAAGAGCGTTTCGACGCAGGTGATCCGGCAGCTTCACGACGGGTTTGCCCCAGAATTGCTGACCGACTTTGTCGCGGCCGTCCGGCAAGCGAAGGAGGCCGTGTCCTGAACACCATGGACTGTCGCGGGCCCAATTCGTTTCCCGGTCGGCGGCCGTTTCGCAACCCTCGAGCTTGCCCGCGAGACTGAGAGCTGTTGACCCTGCTGGCGCAGACGACGCAGGATGTGATTGGATATGCTGAAGAGTGAACCGGTCGAGAAGCCGAGGGGAGGAAGGGAAGGGCGAGATCGGGCCTATGCCGCCAAACGAAAAGTGTCCTCACTGTGGGACAGCGGTGGAGGACTGGCACTTTGAATGGTGTCCCGATGGCACTGCTTTGTTGTTTTATCGTGGGAAAGCTGTGACTGATTGCCCCGTGTGTTTGACGCCGGTCTCCTACCAAGCCGGCGCCCTTTCGGTTCCAACCGTCGCTGGTCTACTACTGCTGCGGAGGCAGGCGACCAAGGCCGCCCAGTGGAGCAAAAACAATGGAACAACTCTGGAGAAATACATCCAGGGCTGGTCAGCCGGTCAGCAGTACCTGAACTATTTTAGCCAGGCCGCGATTCAGCACGCTGACAGCCAAGCACAAGGAGCCCCATAATGCCTCTGACCGATGCCGAGCTTGCATTCCTGGACGCCTACGTTCACGAGCTGTATTCAGCCCCCATGACAGGGCCGCACAGTCGGGCATTGCGGGGACTGGGAGCCAGTCAGTGGGATCTGTCCTCACTTCTAACGGTCTGGCACCGGAGAGCCTTGGGCGATGGCAAGAGTCCGCTCGGTTCTTTTCACTCAGAGCCCGTGCCTCTGCCCTGGTCTTCCAAGGAGGTCCTCCTCTCCAGAGGACGGCAGCTACGTGAGGAATTAGAGCGTGAGGAGCCGGCTGGGGCGGTTGCTGGCTGATACGCGCTGTGGCAAGGTCTCCCGACCTTGCCACCGGGGCCGACCGAAGGTCTCCCGGTGCGGGCGCTGGGGCAGGGAGACCTTCGGTCCGGCCCACGGTACAATCACAAGTCGGGCTGAAGGAAAGGAGGGCGAGCCATGCAAATCGCTGTCGTAATGTGTTCCTGTTTGACCCTACGACCGGGCGCCGCCTCCGGAGCAGAACGTTCGATCACGCGGCCTCCGTCTCCGCCATCGGCTTCAGCCCCCAGGGGGACACAATGGTGACCGCCTGCCTGGACGGATCGATCAAGGTCTGGGCCGATTACCAGGCCGCGCCGTCGGCCAGGACAACCCCGTCGGCAACGACGGCCCTGATGGGTCACCGGGAGGAAGTCACGCGGATTGCGTTCGCGGCGGGTGGTAAGCGGGTGATCAGCTCCAGCCGGGACAAGACCGCGCGCATCTGGGATCTCTCTCGAACGACCGCCTCGCTCCACCGCACCGTAGATGGCCTGGCGGCCGCTCGGGCGAGATTCTCCCCGGATGGGCTGCTGATCGCCGCTGCCGAGCGGGCCGGCATCCGCCTGCGAGATGCGGTTACCGGGCGATCAGTGCGGGAGTTGTCCCGTCCGGCGAACCCGGATCCCCAGCGAGGGCGAGTGACCCCCGATAGCGTCGCCTTTTCTCCCGACAACCGCCTGCTGGCCGTCGGGTCTGGCGGGATGACGGATATTTCCTTCGTCGAGCTCTGGGACATCGACCGTGGCGAGCGGGTCGCCCTCATGCCCGGGACGACCGATCTTCCCAACTTCCGCACGGACGCGAATAACGGGGTCGTCAGCGGGCTCTACTTCTCGCCAGATGGCCGGTTCCTGGTGGCCGGATTCGGTTCGCTGCTCTCGCTGCCTTCTGGAAGAATCGGCAGTCACCCGCTGAAGGTGTATGACGTCCCCACGCGCCGGACGATCCGGTTGCTGGAAGGGCACGAGAACTCCTGCCCTTCAGTCGCCTTCTCCCGCAACGGTTCCCGCCTGGCCAGCGCCAGCTACGACGGGACAGCCCGAATCTGGGACACGGCCACGTGGAAGACGCTCCACGTCTTGCAGAACCCCGATCCAGCTACAGGCGCCGGTGGACGGAGAGTCTTCGACGTGGCGTTTTCTCCCGCGGGCGATCTGCTGGCCATGGCGAGTCACGAGGGGAACGTCCACGTCTGGAATGCCGCGACCGGGGAGCGGGTTCAGACGCTGCGGGGGCATGCCAACGGCGTCAAGAGCGTGGCGTTTTCCCCGGACGGCCGCACGCTGGCCTCCGGCAGTACCGACAACACGGTTCGCCTGTGGAACGTGGCCACCTGGCGGGAATTGATGCGATTGGAACCGGGAGGGGCTATTGACCCCGTGTCGCTGGCGTTCTCTCCCGACGGCCGGCAATTGCTGGCCGCGTCATTGCCCGCGATCCTCTGGTCGACCCGGCCGGATGACGAGACTCCGCCGGACCAGGTGGCGGAACGACTGGCGGGTCTGCTGGATTCCGGGTTCGACTTCACGGCCCGCATCCGGATGCTCTCGGAAAGTCCGGGACTGGTCGAGGCGCTGGAAGTCCTGGAGCGTCGGCGGCCGAGCGAGACTCGGGTGAAGGCGGCGCTGGCAGCGGCCCGAGCCAACCGCCAGGCCGCTCACCAGCAATGGCGGGAGGCGACCGCTGCGTTCGACGCGTTGAAAGCCATTGGACCCGACCCGCCTGCGGCCTGGTTGCGGACGCCCGGCCTGTTGCGCCTGGCCACCGCACTGCTTCTCGAGAATCGACCGGCCGAGTCGGCCGCACTGCTGACGGGAGGGGCCAAACGCCGCACCGCGGACGGCCTTGCCGCCGCCATCGACCGCGTGGGCCTTGGCTTCGTCTACTCGACCGCCGACGGCATCGTCCAGGTAACCGCGTCCCTGCCGGGATTCCCGGCGTCGCGGGCCGGCCTCCGGCCGGGCGACATCCTCGTGAAAGTGAACGACACGGCGCTCTCCAACGAATCCCTTCCCAAACTCAACGAGCTGCTGACGGGAGAAGCCGGAACGAAGGTCCGGCTCACCGTCCGGCATGCCGGCAGCGAGCAACGGGAAACGATCGAGCTGACCCGGGAGCGATTCGTGCATGATGTGGCGACCGGCGAGTTGCTGTATCCCCTCCGGGCGGCCGTCCATGAGCGGCTCGCTCGAGAGCCTCGCAACCCCGCGCTGCTCGAACTCCGCGCCGAGCTCGCCGGTCAGTGGTCCGACGCGAAGGCCCAGGTGGCCGACTACACGGCCGCCATCGCGGCGCTCTCCCAGCAAGAAGCCGCCGCGCGACCCGACGAACTGGAGCGGCTGTACCGTCGTCGCGGAGATGCTTACCTTGCCGGCAAGAAATGGAAACTGGCGCTCGATGACTACCAGCGGTGCAAGGCCGCCGACTCGAAGGACGAATCGCTCCTGGCCAACCAGACACGGGCGCTGGGCGAATCGGTGCTTTCGGAGATGGAACGGTCGGACAGCATCCTGCCGACCGGCCAGGACCAGCCGATCATGTGGCGTTATACCTTCGAGGAGCCCGATGACGCGTGGTCCCGACCCGGCTTCGACGACCGTGCCTGGAAGGAAGGCCCCGGCGGATTTGGTGCGCCCGGGTCCTCCGCCGGCACGACCTGGAACACAGCCGAGATCTGGCTCCGCCGCGAAGTCACGCTACCGGCCAACCTCGATGCCTCCCGCCTGTATTTCCTCGCCCAGCACCACGAGGACGTGGAAATCTGCGTCGACGGCGTCGTTGCGGCCCGAGAGGCTGGTTACAAGGTCATCTACGAGCCCATCCAGATCCTCGCGGAGGCGCGACCCTCGTTCAAGCCCGGAGCAAGGCTCTCGCTGGCCGTCCACTGTCGCAACACGGTGGGGAGGCCCGGCTTCGTTGATGTCGGGCTGTTCATGGGACGTTTCGATCGGGACCTCCTGGAAAAACGCCGCGCGGCGGCGAAGATCACCGATCCCTGGCAAATGCTGGCCGTCGTTTATCGGCTCCAGGACAATCCCGCAGCGATTGACCGGATTGTTGAGCGACGACCACGGTCGGCCGGTCCGATCGGCGGCCTGTTCGCCCAGGACAAGGACTGGCAGCGCGCGATCTCCCTTTACAACAAGGGGATCACGAAGGAGACGACGGACGTCGATCTGCTCTCGAAGCGGGCCCGAGCCTACGAGGCCTTGAAGAACTGGGAGGCCGCCGCGGCCGACTGGGCGCGCGCCGCCGCGGGAAACCCGGAGGGAACCCGGCTCCTGGCGGAATTCGGCCGCCGCCTGGCGGAAGCCGGACAAGAGCCGTTGGCGAGGACGCAACGCGCGCGTTGCCGGCAAATCCTGGAAGCCGCCCTGCGTCAGGATCCGGATAATCTGGTGATTGCAGCGGAGCTGGCGCAACGGCTCCTCGAGATAGCCCTGCCGGCATGGACCGTCCTCAAACCACTGGCGATGAAATCCCAGGGCGGCACGAATCCGGATCGCGATGTGTACACCGTGGTCGCGAAGTCCGGTCTGGAGCGCATCACCGCCATCCGGCTGGAGGCGCTGCCCGATCCTTCGCTTCCCCACAACGGGCCAGGACGATTTGACGACCCGACTGGTCAAGGAAACTTCCATCGGAACGAGCTGCGTTTCTTCTCCAACGGCGTCCCGGTCAACCTGACGGACATCATCGTCACCTACGACGAGTACCAGGAGTTTCGACAGGTCATCGACGGCCGGATCGATCAAGGCCTGGGTTGGGGCATTGCTCCCAGGTTCGGGGAGAAGAACACGGCGGTCATTGCCACCCGCCTGCAACGCGCCCGAGATGACGAGTTGAAAATCGAGCTGTATTTCCCGACGAGCCAGCACAGTCTGGGCCGCTTCCGCCTGTCCGTGAGTCGCGATGCGGGCGCATTCGTGCGAGAACCCATGCGCTTCGAGGCACTGCATGTGACCGACCCCTGGCCCCGACTGGGGGTCGCCTATGCCGCGATCGGCGACGAAGCCCGGTCGCTGGACGCCTTTTTTCCAGGCCCTGGCGCTCGCGCCGGATGATCGAGCCAAGGTCGAAGTGGCCCCAGTGGCAGCGTCGCTGGAAACGGTCTATGCCGGGCTACTGAAGCGGAGGCCGGATGCGTCCTTGCTGCGCATCGGCCAGGCGAAATACCTGGTGCCGAAACGGATCGCCGAGGGTCGATCTCAGGAGGCGGTGCAACTTGCCTCGCAGGCTCTCGCGACGCTTCCGGACGACCTCGAACTGCGGGCCTGGCGGGCCGAAGCGGAGAAGAAGCTGCGGCAATGGTCCGCCGCGATCCAGGATTACGCGCACGTGATCGAACGGGAGACCGACGGCGCCAAGCGCCACGCGGCCGAGCTGGCCCGGGCCGAGGCCCAGCTCCGCCTGGGGCAATGGGCCGACGCCGCGGAGGTGTATACCGATGAGATGTTCCTCTCTTCGTCCTGGGAACATCAGAGGGACGCGATCGGAGCCCAGATGTTGGCCGGGAACATGGCCAAGGCCCGGGCCGCCGCCGCTCGACTGCTCCAGAGCCTCCCCGAGGAAGTGACGGACGCCAATTGGGCCAACGTTCTGGTCAGCGACTCCATCGCCATTCCCAGCACGATCAACGCGGACAATCAGGCGCGGTTGTCGAGCGCGGCCCAGGCCGCGGGGGGAGATCGGACCGCCCCGCTGACGGAGGCCATCCACTACCGGTTGGGTCACCTCAAAGAAGCCGAGCCCCTGCTGACCACGTCTGTCGGCCAGCCCCAGTTCCTGAGCCTGGCCGCGATGCTGCTGTACGACCGGGGTGATACGAGCCGGGCCCGGGAATTCCTGCGGCGGGCCGACACCTGGTTCCAGCGGCAACGCGACCAGGAGCCCGGCAGCGCGATTCCCTCCGGTCAGCCCTGGCAGGAATGGGCCGTGCATCTGGCCCTCCGGCGCGAGGCGGCGCGCACGCTGGCCGGGCCCCGCCTCCGGGAGCTGGACGCCCTGCTGAAGAAGGAACCGGAAAACGCCGGCGCCCTGCTGGAACGCGCGAACTTGCTAGACACGGCCGGTCTGCACGACGACGCGCTGGCGGACCTGAACCGGGCGGGCCAGCCGAAGACCGACTCGGCAGAACCCTGGGGTTTACGAGGTCGTGTTCTTGCCGCCCTGAACCGTACCGACGAGGCGCTCGCCGGGCTCAACAAGGCCGTTGGGGCCCGGTCCCACGACGCGCGGGTCTACGCCGCCCGCGGAGGAATCCTCCGAAAACGGGGGCAGGCCGAACTCGCTCGCGCCGACCTGGAGAAGTCGCTGGACCTCGAACCCACGGAGCCGGCCGCCGGACTCCTGGCCGATCTGCTGATGGATTCGCGTTCCCCGCAGGAGAAGCAGCGGCTGGCCGCACTCCAGGATTCCAACGGCTGGGTCCGGCTGGCCGACGTGTATCGGCTCCTCGACCAGGACGCGAAGCTCGACCGGCTCGTCCAGACGCACCCCACGGTGGCCGAGTCGATCGCGGAGGGTTACTTCGTCGCCCAAGAATGGAAACGCGCCATCACGTATCATGACAAGATCATCCATGCGGAGACCAAGGATCGCGGCTCTTCGCCCGCCGCGCCGAGGCTCATGGAAAACTCAACCAGTGGCCGCAGGCCGACGCCGATTGGAAACGCGCCTGGCCCTGAGCCCCGCGGATGACTCGACCATGCGGCAGCGGTGGCTGGCCGCGCTGGCGGAGGGCAAACGCTGGGCGGAGATCGCCCACGAGTTCGATGCGCAACTGGCGAAGCTGCCTGAGAGTCGCGACCGCACCGCGCCCCGTGTTCAGTTGATCGTCGCCGTGATCCGCCGCCATGATCCGGTCTTCCAGGCGCTCCGGGCCCTGCACCCGAAGGATACCCTGCTGCCTCTCTCCCAGGCGAGGGATTTCGTCCTGCGCAGCGACTGGGAAAACGCCGCCAGGACTTACACGGAAGTCATCGATGAAGTGCCTCTCTGGGAAGAGTGGTACGAGTGCTGCGCCGCGCTCCTCTTGGCGGGCAAGCCGGAGAACTATCGGGACCTTCTGAAACGCCTGGTGGACCAGGCGGGAGACGTCAAGGATCCGTTTCTGGCCTATGTCCTGGCGCGCACCTCGGTGCTGACTCCCCAGACGATCGTGCCGCCATCGCAGGTGGTCGAATGGGCGAATCTGGCTGCGGAGTCTCCCCAGTCGAACGCCTGGTACTGGCACGTTGCCGGCCTGGCGCAGTCGCGCACGGCCACCCTGAGAAGGCGCTGGCCTGGCTGGAAAAGTCCGCGGCCACGAGCTGGAGTCCTGAATTGAATCAGATCGCCCGCTGCCTGGTGTACGCCAGCCGCAAGGAGACCGACAAAGCCCGCGATGAGCTGCGGCAGTTGCGGGAGTGGCTGGCGAAAACCGAGGCCGGGCGCAAGGATAGTTACTACGATGTCCAGGACACCGATTGGGTGGAACTGAACCTGCTGCTCCGCGAGGCGGAGCGACTGCTGAAGTAAGGGCGGTTTGCGGGGACCGTGGGGTCGAGCCAGAGCGCTTGACGGATGGGATGCTCGCGCAAGGATCTCAAGCTGGCCCCGTGGAACGGGATGCCCCGTGGAAAAAGGAACCGAATCAAGTCGGCGCTCCGCCTCAGGTGATCGCGTCCTGGAGAAGCCAGATCGCCCCGAACTCGTTCAGCTTGAACCGCCTGGCGTGCAGCTCCTCGGCCATCTTGTCGAGCCAGGCGCCCCACGACTCGGCGACCACTTTCATGGGAACGTGGCCGTAGTTGAACCAGCGGAACACCTGACCGACTCGCCCCTTCGAGCCGGGATCCATGTCGATCACGATCCTGTTCCCGTTCTCGTCCAGTACGGGAATCCAGCCGGCACGCCAGTGCATGTTGTTTTTCAGAGCTCGCGTCGTGGTCACCTGATCGCCGCCAAATCCGCATTCGCACCGAAGATCCCACATCATCTGCCAGTTGCTCGCGATCTCCGCAGCGCTCGACATCAACCAGCCATCGACCAGATCGATCTGCCGGCCGCGGAACTGACTTCGCATCCCGTCGTGAATCCGGAGCGACTGCTCCAGAGTTCGCGGCAGGGAGACGGGGAGCTTGCGCTTCAGGAGCTCGATCTGACGATCCGATGCGGGAGGTCGGAGCGACCTCGAGACCGAATGCGCATGCTCCCACAAGACCGCCTCGATCAGCTTCCAGGACGTCGCCACTTGCCGCACGGGGCTGCCTCCTCCGGATAGGGTGCTTAACGGTTGGTTTGCACGCACGAAGACGGCATCGATGGGAGACGAGCTCGAAGCGCCAGCGAGTGAATTCCGGTGAGAATCATCCATTCACTCGCTGGCGCTTCGGGCTGGTATGCGCAACCCAACCGTGAGGCGTCGAGCCAAAGAGGGCGACCTTATGATCGCCTCAGTGATTTGTACCGGATGCGATGCGGCTGATCGGCGTCGAGGCCGAGACGTTCGTGGCGCTGGGCCTCGTAGGTTTGATAATTCCCATCGCACCAGACGACTTCACTATCCCCCTCGAAGGCGAGGATATGGGTGGCGATGCGGTCGAGGAACCATCGATCGTGGCTGATGACCACGGCGCAGCCGCCGAAGTCGACGAGTCCCTCTTCCAGGGCCCGGAGCATCTCGACGTCCAGGTCGTTGGTTGGCTCGTCGAGGAGCAGGAGGTTGCCGCCGGACTTGAGCAGCTTCGCGAGGTGGACGCGGTTCCGCTCGCCGCCGGAGAGCTGGCCGACCTTCTTCTCCTGGTCGGGTCCTTTGAAGTTGAACGAGGCGACATACGCCCGCGCGGGGACCTTGCGCTTGCCCAGCGCGACCTGGTCGACTCCGCCGGTGATCTCCTGGAAGACGGTGTTCTCGGGAGCGAGCGCATCGCGGTTCTGATCGACGTAGGAGATCACGACGGAGTCACCGACCCGCAGCACGCCGCGGTCGGGCTTCTCCTCGCCGACGATCATGCGAAAGAGCGTGGTTTTGCCGGCACCGTTGGGTCCAATCACGCCGATGATCCCGCCGGGCGGCAGGCGGAAGCTCATGTTTTCGAACAGGAGCCGGTCGCCGTAGCCCTTGGCGACGTCCTCGGACTCGACGACCAGGGTGCCCAGGTGCGGGCCGGGCGGGATCTGGAGGATGACAGCCTCCTCGCGCTTCTCGGCGTCCTGGCTGGCCATCTGCTCATAGCGCTGGAGCCGAGCCGCGGTTCTTGGCCACGCGGGCGCGGGGCGACATGCGGACCCACTCCAGCTCGCGGGCGAGCTGCTTCCGACGGGTGCTTTCCTGCTTCTCCTCCAGGGCCAGCCGGGCCTGCTTCTGCTCGAGCCAGGACGAGTAATTCCCCTCCCAGGGGATGCCGTGGCCCCGGTCCAGCTCGAGGATCCACTTGGCGACATTGTCGAGGAAATAGCGGTCGTGGGTGACGCTCACGACTGTGCCGGGGTATTCTTCCAGATGGCGTTCGAGCCAGGCGACGCTCTCGGCGTCGAGGTGGTTAGTGGGCTCGTCGAGGAGCAAGAGGTCGGGCCGTTCGAGGAGGATCTTGCACAGCGCGACGCGCCGGCGCTCGCCGCCGGAGAGGGTGGAGACCTCGGCGTCGCCGGGCGGGAGCCGCATGGCGTCCATGGCGATCTCGACGCGACGGTCGAGGTCCCATCCCTCGGAGGCCTCGATGGCGTCCTGGACCTTGGCCTGCTCTTCCAGGAGTGCATCCATCTCGTCGGCGTCGGGTCCTTCACCCAGCCGGGCATTGATCTCGTCAAACCGCGCGAGATGGGCTCGGATCGGCGCGACGGCGAGCTCGACGTTGCCGCGGACGTCGAGCGACGGATCGAGCCTGGGTTCCTGCGGCAGGTAGCCGATCGTGATCCCCGGCGCCGGCCGCGCCGTGCCGATGAAGTCGGTCTCGATCCCGGCCATAATCCGCAAGAGCGTGCTCTTGCCCGAGCCGTTCCCGCCGATGACCCCGATCTTGCGCCTGGGTAGAACGCCAGCCAGATGTTCTTGAGCACGTCCTTCTTGCCGTAGGCTTTGGACAGGCTTTCGATGGTGAAAATATACTGTGCGGGCATTTAGGGTTTTGTCCGTGGACCATTGTGGTGGGTAGGGCGCCGAGCCCGCGTGGTTCGTCACGAGGCTCTCCATTGGTCCATGGTATCGTCATCCCGCTCCGTTCGGCCAGAGCCGTTGATGACCCAGGACCAAGGACCAAGGAAGCTTGCAGCCGTTCGATTCATCTGGTAGCGTAAACTCATCGAAAGGAACCGCCTTGCGGCCGAAATCGCGAGGCGGTTCCTTCGTGTGCCGGGGTAGCTCAGCTGGTTAGAGCGGCGGTCTCATAATCCGCAGGTCTCCGGTTCGAGTCCGGACCCCGGTACTGACGACAGTAGACGACACAAGCTGACTCGAAGCGTCAAACCCCTTGGAAACAAGGGGTTTTTCGTTGGTCAACATCGGAGCGTCCGATCCCGTCATCACGTCAGGAGGCGACTCATCACGACCCGAAACGTCCCCAGAGTGGATCAAAATCGGCGCAAGCGTATCGACATGGGACGCATCCGTTCCGGTTGCGGCTAGCGAATCGGGGAGACTTCCGCTCGGCTTGAGGGATGGCAGCATGCTTGCAGCGGCCTCGATGTCCACGGCGCGGGGCCGGGTATAGCGGCCGGTCAACTCCAAGGTCGAATGCCGCATGAGGCGTTGAACGACTCGCGGCGAAACCCCAGCTTGATCGGCCAGCGTTGCCGTCTGGCATCGCAGGGAATGGAAGTCAAAGAACAACCCGGACGCATCCTGGTACGCGATGCCGGCAACCGCCAGGTCGGCTTGGAGCAACTCCGCTCCCTTATCCTTGGGCAGCGGAAAGACCGGCAGTGACGGATTCAGCGGGGCCACGAACTGCCTCAGATCGCTCGCTAGATCGTCCGGCAATGGCATCACGGCAGTCTGGCCGTTCTTGGTGTAGCATGCCGCTACGCGAACGCTGGGGGCCTTCCAGTCGAACGACTCGGGCTTGATGGACGCGATCTCCGAGTACCGCAACCCGGTCGCCACGGCCAGCCGGTAGCACAGGGCGCGGACCGAGCCGGAAATCCCGAGAACGCCAGGGCCTCGCTCCGCAACTGCGATGAGGCGTTGCAATTCATCGAGGGAGATGGTCCGCCGATCGTGGCGCCGATCTTCTTTGGCGTTGAAACCCCGGACTCCGCGCAAGGCGTCTTCCTTTGTCCGATGGGTGTCATAGCACCACTTCGCGAACGCCTTGATGGCGGTTCGATAATGGTTGCAGGTTCCCAGCGATCGGCCTTCCCCGCGGAGCGTCGCCAGAGACTTCTGAACCCGCTCGGCGGTCAAATCGGACAGCCGGGCCGGTGCCACCCACTTGGTCAAGGTCGTCTCGTAACCGGCAAGCTCGGATCGCTTCGCGTTCTTGGGCGGGTCGATGTCGGCAAGTTTCGCTCCCAGGATGATCGCCACAACCCGGCGGGCGCGGCCGGTCGAAAGCTCGATGTGCTTGGGTGTCGCTCCCTTGGAGGCCAGATGATCCGCGTAGGCGGAGAAATGCTCCGACAGCGGCCGGGCCTGATGATCCCGATAAGTCAAGTCCTTCTGGTCGATCCATCCCCCGCGAATGCGATCCTGTTCATCGTCGATGCGCGTGGCCAGTTGCTCCGCAACCCGCTTGTCGGTGCTCAACCGCTTCATCGTCCGGCGGCCATCGGAGTCGGTGTAGCGGAGATACCAGACCTTGCCACGTTGGATCAGTTGACCGGGCATCATATCACCATTCTTTCTCGGGCAAGCTTCGTTTCGCCGTTGTACCTCGGTTGAAGTCGGCCGATGAACTCGGATTCGACTCGGAGCAACTCGCTCTCGGGCACGGGCAGGTAGAAGATCCTCAAAGGGTCGAACGTCTTGCCGGCGGGCCGGCGCGATTCGTTGATGTGGGTCAGGACACGGGCTGAAACGTTGACCGATTGCCCTACGTAGACAACTTCGTCCCCAAGACAAAGGAAGTACACTCCGGGGCACAGAAAATGGGCCGGGTCGATATGGAGCAACCCGTCCAGACGTGAGATGCTCTCAGGGGCGTCGCTCGCGGGATGAGACTCGGCGGGAACGAGCAATGAGAGTCGGGTGGGCATCGGCATCCCACCACGAGCCCGAACGGCGTTGCGGTCGAACCACTCTCGAAGCTCCATGATCTTGAACCAAGGTCCCCCGCCGTCGATGAGGTAATGCGGAGCGTAGCCAGCATCGGCCAGCTCGATGAGCCGTTCCGCCGAGATGGTGTTGCCGAGAGACTTCGCGGCGTCTTGCGGCGTCTTGAAAGCCATGTCATTCCCCTTTCTTCGTGCTGCGCCGGGGCCTGATCGTGATCTCCAACTCCAGGGCGTCCAGAATCTTGTCGATCGACTCGAAACTCGCTTCGCGCTGACCGCTCAGGAACCTCGAAATCCCACCCTCGGTCAACCCGACCAGCCGGGCCAAGTCACGTTGGGAGATCCCGCGCTCCCAGAGCGTCTCTTTCACCACGGCTCGCAACTCCGGACCGAACATCGTTTGACCTCGCTCGAAGGAATGCGGGGCGTCCCTGCCCCTCGGGTCGATCCTCAGAACACGTGATAACCGAGTCCAGCGCGGGCATTCTGACCGGCGATCGTGGCGTTCGTCGCCAGATCATCGCACCGATCGCAAAGCCCTTGGAAGGTCAGGTCATCGCAGCGGTCGCCACAGTTCAGGCAGTGGCCGGTCAGGGGCATCGGGTCGTTGAACTGGTCATACCAGGCGGCTTCGAGGGCCTGCTCTTCCAGCCGATGGTTCTCCTCTTCAAGGCGGCGGGCCTCCTTGATGTCGCGGAACATCTGGGCGGCCTCATCCATCTCCTCGACGCTAGGGATGAAGGGCCGGCGGGCGGAAGGAATCCCGCGGCCGAACGACTCAGACTTGACGGCGGTGGCGGAATCGAACAGGGTGGTCATTGGTGGGCCTCTAGCTCAGGCTTGCCATCGGCCGGTTGGGTGTTCGTAGCGCTCAGCCGGCCACTTTTGTTTGCGGGTCAAGGGCCAGTCCCTCAACCCCACATCAGGATTATATCCAGGCGCTTGCCATAAAGTCAAGTGTAATCTAGTGAGATTTCTGGATTTTCCAGACCGGTCGTTAACCGCCGAAAATGCTCCGTGTCGCGTCGCCGGGCCGGGTCGTCCGAACGATCAGCCCAGGGCGCCTCGGGCTCGCCTCGGGGCATATAGGCGGCCTGGCGGGGCTCAATGGTTCGTTGCACGGGATGCAAAGGGTCGGGGCCTCGGTCCCTCGCTCATCGGCGACACTCCGGCCAATCGCTCGGCGTCCGCTCGGCTCATCCCAGCGTCGAATTCGAGGATCGCGGCGCGTTCCTCCCGGTCGAACGCCTCGGGTAGCCACTCCTCAACCCACCATCGCCTCAGATCGATTCCGGCTTGATGGGCGTCCGTCCAATCCTTGTGAGGGTCCAGCGGCTTGACTCGGATCGCACGGGCGGGCCACTCGGCGGCGGCCTTGTCCCCTGCCACATCGGCGTCATGGGCGACATACCATCGAGGGCATCGGAGCATCGCCAGCCGGGTCGATCCCTCGGGCTGGGTCGAGGCGCTCCCGAGGGTCACGACCGCGGCCAGCTCCCCAAGCTCTTGGCCAAGCAAGAGGGCGTCGAATTCCCCCTCGGTTACGATCAGGGTCGCGCCGGGCCGGATCGTCGCCATCGAGGGAAAGAGCATCGGCCGGTCGGGGAACGCTTCGATGTACTTCGCTCCATTGAACAAGCCTCGGGCTGCCGGACCTTGACCAGCGCCAAGCGGTCCAGATCGAACCAAGGGATCGACGATCCCGACAGGGGCCAGAGTCCAGATACCATCCGCCTCGGGAGTCTAATCTTGCGGCGTCCATCCCAGGCGGGCCTGGCGGATCGACTCGGGGTTCAACCCGCGGCCTTGCAGGTACACCAGGGCTTCCGCTCCCTCGGGCGTCCAGAGGCGTTGTTCGGCAGTCGACAACCAACGCCAGGGCATCGGCCGGGCTCAAGCCGGTCGATCGATCTGGCGGGGCGTCAGGGGCCTTGGCGGGGCTGGCGTCCGGGGGCCTCGGGGCCATCGAGGTAACGGGCCGGCGGGCGGCCGGTCCCATCGAGGCGAGGGCGATGCCGGCCAGCTCGGCGACGATGCGAACAGCCTCGGGGAATCCGACTCCCCTCAGACGCATCACCAGCGCAGGGGCGTCGCCTCCCAGGTTGCAGGGCCAGCATTTCCAGCGCGCTCGCGCCGGGTCAACCTGCAAAGATGGATCGCGATCCTGATGGAACGGGCAGGGCCAAGCAACCGGCGGCCGGATCGCTTCGGGGCCGGGCCGAACAGTGCGGTCGCGATGGCTGCCAGGTCGATCCGGTCCTTGATATCGTTCCAGTCGATCCGTTCACGCGGTACGGTCATCGACCAGGGGCTCTTGACTGACGCACTCATTCCCATCGGCACATCCACCCAAATGGGCCGGCTCAATGACTCAAGAACTCCCATTCCCATGGGGTTTGTGAGTTCTTGAGTTCTTGAGGAATCGACTCAGAAAGACTCAGAAACCGGGTTCTTGAGTTCTTGAGCAACTAAGCTCAACAACTCAGAAACCCTAGGGGGCCGGGGGTTGTTGAGCCGAGATCAGGCGCAGGATCTTCGGCTTGCCTTCGCAGGTCAGTTCTCCGGCGGTCACCATGGCATCTCGGGCATTCCAGAATGTCCCCTCGACTCCGCCGGTCTTCATCCACTCGGAGCAAAGTTCCGTCGCCTTCCGGTCGTTTTGCTTGCGCAGGGCTTCCCGCATGAACGATGCGGCCTTCTCCCGTTCGGTGGGGGGCCTTCCCCCCTTCGGAGGATCGGACGGGGTCGGCGGAGTGGAGTCGTACGTGTTGCCGTTCGGGCCGATGGTCACTCCCAAGGGCGACGGCTTGGCCGCATAGGACTTCTCGACCCACAGCCTCAGCCTTTCGGGCCGGGTCGGGTCCGGGGCTTCCAGGTGCATCAAGGTTCGGGTGATTCCTCGGATACGGCGTCCAAGGGCCACCCCTTCCTTTGAGAGATGCAGCAGGAGCATGATGAGAACTTGATGCGTCTGGGCCAGCCTGACCAAAGGGGCTTTCAGCCTGGCGATCGTCGGCTGTTCGCCAATGTCCCATCGTGTTGCATAGGTCAGTGAGTCAACCATGATGGCCCATGGCTTGATGACCCGGCACGCCTCATCGAGGGCTATCCACGTCTCATCTTCATCGAGGGATGTCCCGCCGTAGGGATCGTCCCAATCGGCCGGGAAGATGATCGCCTCGGGCGGCATCGCCAAATCGCTCAGGGTCGCGGCCAGCTCGTCATGTTGGCCATCGGCCGCAACCCAGATCGTGGGCGACTTCGGGGGCAGCGTCATGGATTGACCATCCGGCCACGGCTCGCCGTCCCATACCCGGTGGCCAAGGTCGAGTGCAAACCGGGTCTTGCCGACTCCCTCCCCGGCGGCCACTCCAACAATCCGGCTCGAGGGAAGCCACCCCTGCCAAGCCCAGGCAGTCGAAGCCTGAACGCGGCCGATGTCGGCACACGTCGCGAACCGGCGGGGCGGATCGATCGGCGGCGGCGGTCCCGTCGGGACGGCATCGGCGATCGCCTTGACAATCGCGTCCGGATCGGGCTGTGCCAGCCGGAACCCCTCGAGGATCGCCAGGCGGTCCGCAGGTATCATCGCGGCGGCCAGACATTCGGCTAGAACTCGCCACGGTTTGGACAGGGCGGCTAGCTCGGCGGCATTAAGGGGCAGGTCGGCCGTCAGCCGGGCCAAGACCCATGCGTCATAGAGGGGGATGCTCATGGCTTGCCTCCCCTCTTAACCCAGGCGTCGACGGCCGAGACCGTAAAGAGCGGGCAGCGGCCTATCCTCAGATCCGGCCGGAGTCGGCCAGCGGCCACTTCACGCTCGATCGTCCGCGGCGAGACTCCGAGCGCGCAGCGGCCAGCTCGCTCTTGCGATAGGCCAGCCGGGGCAGAGCAGATGATGACAGCGGGGGCAGCACGCGGTACGATGAGGCTGTTCTGTAGCTTCTCCTTCAACGCCTCGGGCTGGAACCCGGGGCGTTGTCGCTTGATGCTCATGATGTCGCCACCCCCTGGGCCGGGCGGCCACTGGCGGATGGGCGATCGACCGCGGCCATCACGAGTAAGGGCGGACTGGCGATCGGGGCTGGCGGGCGCCTCGGTCGGAAGATGGGCGATTGCCCATCCGAGGTCATACAGACGTTCCCGGGCGATGGCGGCCAGCGGGAAATCGTTCTCGGCGATCGCACGGACCAGCCGCACGAACCATCGCATAGGGTCATCGTCCGGCACGGGGCCGGGCCGGGCAGGATCTCGGGGCATGGGAAACCCTCGCTGGGATTAGGCCACGACATGCGGCCTTTGCCCTTGGGCGAGTGTCCCCAAAGTGTCCCCGAGAATTCGCGCTCCGTGCTTTGGTTCTCGGGGAATCTTTTTTGGCGCGTCCGGAATTGTCCCGAATTGTCCCTACGCTTCGTCATCATCGGGACGGCGATGACCGCCAGGTCGATCCTCCCCGGAAAGCTTCTCGTTGAGCGCGATCGTCGCGCAGGCGCCGGCCAGCTTCGGACACTTTGCCTTGTCGCGGAGCGTCCCCGGCCTGCATCCCAGCGCCTCGGCTAATTGGGCAGAAGTCAGGGTTAGATTCTTGAGCAGCAAGGCGACGGCTCGCTCATCCGGAGATTTCTCCGCGTAGAACCTTCCGGGCTGGCGATCGGCTCGACTCCCAGTGGCGTTGCCCCCCGAGGTGTCCGGGCCGGCGGCGGCCTTGGGCATCGAGGGCGACGGGGCGATGCGTGCCAGGGCCTGGGCCATTTTGCTCATTGCCCATTCCAGTTGTTCCCGTCGCGGTCCGCCAGGGTCCGCGGCGTGGATCCCCGCTCGCCAGGGCCTAGCTCCCGGCAGATGGTCCGACCTTCTCGGAGATTTCAGGCAGGTCCCACCGATCCACCAGCGCGTAGACGACGCGGGGCAGCACGGCCAGCGCGGTTAGCACGGGCAGGGGCCAGCCGCTCCCTCCGCTGCGGATCGCCAGCGCAGGCGAATAGGGCAGCCGCTCAGGATTGAGCAGCCGGCTCTAGCTGGGCCAGTGCCATAGCCACCGCACACCAGTGTGCGGTTGCCCCGTCGATGATCGCTGGTGGATCATCAAGGAGGGGCTTGTACGTGGCGTGCGTCTTCAGCAGTTCGGCCGCGGCGGCGTGGATGGCTTTGAGATGGTCGATGGACGGGCTCGGCATCGGCGTGATCCCTCATCATCGGCGGGCCGGGCCGGGGTGGGCAGGATGAGGGTTCTGCGCTCCCGGCTCCGCGTTGGGCCTGGCGGTGTTAACTCCGCCGGGCCACCCCGTCCGGCCAGCAATATACCACGGTCCGTGCATCCTGTCGCATCTCGGTTCTCGACCGGGCCGTTGCCGGGCCTTGGCGCGGGCCTGGCACACTCGACGGTCTGGCGATCATCAGGCGGAGATGCATCGTGGGCATCTCCGGCGAGTAGGGGCGTTGGAAGTCACCCGGATCCGCGAGAAAGCCGGCAATGAGAAGCGTGGACCATGTGGGGCGATGCGGTCGTCTTTGCGGCGAAGCATGGCAATCAAGCCAGCAGGGCGGAAGTCCTGATCGGGATCGTCTTCATCGTCATCGTGGCAATCATCGTGATGCGCGGGAAGCCTCAGCCAGATACGACCTCAACGAAAGAAATGGCCTGCCCTACTGTCCTCAATGCAACCGGCAAGTGAGCTATCGCCGCGACTACTGCCGCGCCTGCGGGTACCGGTTCAAGACGTACGGTCCTGTCGAGACGGAACCTGGTCCGGCCGAAATCACCCGCCAGCGATCCGAGGCGGCGAGGAAACACCAACTCGATGAGGAAGCACTGCGGAGAACGACGAGAGAAACGGCAACAGCGCGCAGCAAGAAAGAGCGGAACGAGCCGCCCTCAAAGCTCGGAAGAAACAGGAAAGGGACAAGGCATACCGCGCCATGGGGATCGAGCCGGGGCCTCTGGCCTGGTACTGGGCTCAGCCGGATCTTGTGCAGGCGTTGCTCTTGGGGCTGGTGATTGCCTCGCCCGTGGTCCTCATCCTGACTCTGGTTTTCCTGGTCGCGAAAGCTTCGGAGGTGGCGGCGTCGCGCCCTGCGCCCGCCCCGAGTCGTGCGCACCGCGTGAATCGGTTCCCGCGTTGCCACCCGCGCAACCTCCGGACGAAAGCGGGCTCGCAACATCGCGGATCGACATCGCAAAGAAACTGATCGATGTTGAGAAATACGAGGATGCGAGAGGCTGGTTGCGAACCGTCATTGGAATGAGAACCAACCCCGCGATTGCCGATGAGGCTCGGGGCATGCTCGCCAAGATCAACGGGCGGGCGAATTCATCCGGAAGGGTATCGGCTCTCGGTGCGCAGGCCAAGGCACGTCAAGCGAAGGGCCAGATCGCCCGATCAAAGCCCCAGTATTATGCTCAAATCCTCGCGGGCGGAGCGATTCGCTCCGGTCAGATCGGCGCGCGAGTCCTCGTGTTGGGATCGCCCGACAACCCGACGCCGATTGGCACCGCCTACGAAATCGGATCTGACGACCAAGGGCTAGCCGAGTGGACCCTGAACGTCCGCAATGTGCCGGTCCCGGGCCGTTTCGTGATCGTGGATCGCGAGTTCTGGTTGATCGGAAAGTGATGGAGCAGCAGGGCCGACTTCGAGATTGCGATAGGGGCACGCCATGGCGATCCGCTGGAAATGTCAATGCGGTCAGCCTCTCGTCATGGACGATGGATATACGGGGCGACGGGTGCGATGTCGGCAATGTGGGACTGAGCAAGACGTTCCCGGAAGATTCGTCCCCTGAGATTCCCGTTGAAGGAATGGCTGATACGCAACCGGGAGCCCCGGTCGGATACGTTTACAAGATGGTCCAGATCCCACCAACGATCGAGGCGCAAGGCACTGCCGAGGGCCACGCTGCGGCTTCCTACCTTCAACGCATCGTGAACGCTCACTCAGAACGCGGCTGGGAGTTCTACCGGGTTGACGCGATCGGCGTATGGGTTCCCGCTAGCTGCCTGAGCGCCCTCCTCGGAAACTCAGGGCGCCGGTCTGAATACTATGTGATTACCTTTCGGAAGCAGGGAATCTGTTCGCTGAGAGCCGATGGGGCCACCGCGGAAGGATCACGACTCCCATCAGAAAGCCTCCAGCCGCTTGCCGAGAGACCTTTGGGCCTCAGAAGAGGGGAAGCGGCCTTCCCCGAGGGCCGCATTTCCCCTTCTAGCGCGTCGCCGGCCTCGGGCGATGGATGAAAGGTCCCTCGGGCCGATCGCCTCTCAAGCGACGCCATAGTGGCCTCGGGACGCTCATTTCCCAGCAATCTGAACGCCGTTGACTCGAGCACCGACGTTGACCTGGTTGATGACGACCGGCAGATTCAGCCGCCGGATCTTGGCCAGCGCCGTGAGGGCTTGGGTCAACCGGGCCTGCGCCGGGCGAGCCGGCGGTCGATGATTTCGGCCTTGGGTGAGTCGAGGGCGTTCCGTTGGAACAGCCGGGCGGCCTCATACTCCAGTAGCTCCAGGTGCAGCCAGCAGAGCGTCGCTCGTTCCGCCAGCAGCTTCTCGGCGGCGCTCGACCCGGGCGGGGCCAGCTCGAACCGCATCTTGGCCAGCTTGACCTCCACAAAATCCGCGGGATCTTCGTACGGTGGTCCTGAACTCGGGGTCAGCGCCTGGAGCAAGACCACTTCGACGGTCTCATGATGATGCCGGTCGGCTTCCTTCAAGACCGTCTCCAGGGCCGCCGGGTCACCATTCCAGGCTCGTTCGGCCAGCTCCTCGCTCCGAGTGAGCGGGATCGCTTCCTTCGGGTATCTCATACACTCGTTCGTCAGCATGGGCTTTCGCCTCCGTCGCCATTGGCCTCGGTCGTGTCGATGGAATCCCAGGGCAATCAGAATCGCCTCGACATCCCTGCCAACCCGCCGGAAGTATTCCGCCATCGTGTGGTCGAGGGCGTCGAGGCGGTCCCGGTAATCGCGATGCTCCCGGATGGCGGCCTGGCGGGCTTTGGACAGCTCGCGCCGCTTGGTCAGTCGCTTCAGCCGCTCGGTCTCCTGCTTCTCACTCAGCAGGCGGTCCATGGCGATCATGACTTGCGCATACTCGGAGACGACCGGTCCATAAGACTGGGAAGTCACCCGGCCTCTCTTGCGGAAGGAATGCGTGAAGTACGGATGTCCGTTGACGTAGACTAGGGCCATTTCGAGCACCAACGGTTTTTACTACATCGCGCGAGTGGTCATTCGATTGCGCCGCTTCCGTCCCTTGCATGAGTGTACATCGGGCGGGCCGCGCTCCCAGACGAGAACCCCCCGAGCCGCTCCGAGGCGGGATCGAGGCCGCCTTGTCAGTCCGTCGGGCGGGGTATGATGCATAAACCAAGCCATCGTGACGACTTGTGACGTCGGGCGGGATTTTCGAAAATGGCATTTCATTTGATATTTGGTTAGATTCGACTAACCCCATCTTGATTTTCGGGGGATGGACCTCGAGGGTTTGGGTGGTGAACATCGCACACCTAAAGAGGACCCATCCCCGTGCGTACCATACCCTTTACTCGTTGGATCGCCAAGCCGCTGCGCTGGACCGGCTCCCACGGTGCCGTCACCGCCGCCGCCGAACAGAACGGCTGTAGCCGCCAGTGCGCTTACGACCATTCCCAGAAGGTGCTGACCGCCGTCGAGGCCCAGCACGGCGGCGGACTCACCCGCGAGCAACTGATCCAGGAGAACGACGCCCTCCGCCGCGAATATGCCCAACTCGCGGACGGGCTTTGCCAGACGATCGAGTTCCCGCTGGCCAAGCAACAGGAGTTTGCCGTCATGGCCCTGGCCATGGGCTTGAGCCTCAACCAGACCTGGTCTTGTTGGCCTTCTCTTGGGCACCGCCGCCGCTCCCGGTCGCTCGACGGTGCATCGCTGGGTCCAGGCTGCCGGCACCGCCGCCGGCGCGTCCTCAAGTGGCTGGACCAGGCGGCCAGGACTTGGTCTGGTCGGTTGCCTTGACGAGATCTTCTCCGCCGCTGGCTGGTCCTGGTGGGGGTCGAACCCCGGAGCATGGTCTGGTTCCTGGGTACCAAGGCCGCCGATCGCAAGGGCTCGACCTGGTCGGCCGCCTTGCAGCCCTGGATGGCGCTTGGCTACGTGGTCGCGGATGTGGGCACGGGGCTCCAGGCCGGTATCGACCAGGTGCAACAGCACCGCCGCCAGACCGACGGAGTTCCGCTGGAGAGGGGCCTGGACGTCTTTCACACCAAGCAGGAGGCCCACCGGGTCTTGAGGATCCTCTGGAGTCGGGTGGAACGGACCTGGGAGCAGGCCGAGACGGCCAGCCGAGCCGTCGAGCGGGCCCAACTGGAGGGCTGCGATGCCGCAGGGGCCGGGCCCAGCGGGCCCGTGCGGCTGGAAGAAGGTGGAGACGGCGTTTCGACAGTATGAGCAAGGGAAGGCGGCCTGGGACCGCGCCGAGGGGGCCCTGAGCCTGTTTCGCCCCGATGGTCAACTGAACGATCGGTCGTGGGCCCAGGCGGAGGTCGCTGCGGCTCTGCCGGGGCTCTCGGGTTCCGACTGGTCCAAGGTCCGTGGGTTCTCCAAGCCGAGGAGTCGTTCACGTTCCTGGATCGGCTGCACGGCGCCCTGGGTCAACTGGCGGTGGCCGAGGCGTTGCTCGTCGCCTTGGTGCGCCTGTGGTGGCTGCGTCGGCAGCGGCGCCGGGGCGGTGACCCGGCCGCACTCGGAGGCTATCGCCGTGTGGCGCCTTTGGTGCAACAGGTGCTCTGTCAGCAGCTCGACCCCAACTGGCGGGAATCGTACCGCCGGGCGGCGGTGGTGCTGGGCCACGCGGTGCGAGCCAGCAGCGCCGTGGAGTGCATGAATAGCGTGCTGCGGATGCACCAGTGTCGGCATCGGACGCTGAACCAGGGGATGCTGGATCTGAAGCGGCTGTACTGGAACACGCGGGAGTTTGGTGGCGGGAAGCGGCGGGGCCGTTGCCCGTACGAGCACCTGGGACTGGACCTGCCCAGCTATCGGTTCTGGAGCTTACTCCAGGACGAGCTGAGCACCGCGATCGACGAGGCCAAAGCCAAAGCCAAGGGGATCGTGGCTTGACCGGCTGAGCGTTGAGGCCAGAAGTGCCCGGCCTGGCGGAGAGGGTCGCCTGGCCCGAACTTCGGACCCCGGTCGATCCCGTGGGGCGTGCCGCCGTGTGCGCCGGGCTTGCGTTCCGGAGTGATTTCCTCTCGGTGACGCTCCGTAAGAAGTGTCAAGTTGGGAATCTGCGGTTTGGGACGATCCCGCACACGGGCTCCGGATCGGCCGATTTGTGTTCGTTTTTGTTCGACGCTCGCGACAGCATGCAACCTGATCCGGAGGTCGTGCAACGTGCCGTTTCGGCGGGTTGCGCGGGTCCAGCGGCCCAAGACCGGTGATCGCAACGGCTTGCGATGACAGACGGCCAATTACAGGGTCGCCAAAACGGCCGGATTATGTTGCACGATGTTGCATTGCACCTATCGATTCTCGGGACTTTCGCCGGGCCGCTCGGGGCTCGATGGGGCATTCGCGGGGCCGTTTGACACGCCGTCCCAACCCGTCGGGCGATCCCCCCGGCTCAAGTCCGGCGATCGTGGCGACTTACGGCGCGGGGCGGGCCTGTTCAGGGGCTCTGGTCGGGACGATTTCCGTCAAGAGATGTCAAGCGGCTCGATGGGGCTCCGGCGGGGCCGATCGCCTCCCAGGGGCGCAGGCGACGCGCCGGGCCGGGGGTTTTGCATCGCACGGCAGCTAGCCGGGTTCCTGATGCATTACCCGGGTCCTCCTACCACTTACACGGCTCGCCTGCGCAGGGCGATGGATTCCCCGAGGCGGATCGTCAGGGGCTTGGCGGGGTCGGCCGGGTCCGCCGCGGGCTCGCCATCGACAGCCTGCCGCGGGCCTTCCAGCCGGTCCCACATGAGCCGGGCGAACCGGATCTGATCCGCCTCCGTCGTGCGCCGCACCGCCTTCCCTTCCAGCCGTTCGAAGATAAGCCGGATGAACCGGATGTCACCCGCCAGGGCCTTGGCCACGATCAGCCCCACAAGGCGATCGGCCAGCGTCCGGCCGTCAGGGGTCTGTTGCGCCATTAGCTCGCGCAGCGACTCAGCAAGGGATCGTCCAGTCATTCGCCACTCTCCTGTTCTTGTTCGCTCCGCGCAATCCGCGGAATGCCATGAGATCCCGGAACATGCGATCGTCTTCGCGCTGCTCGATCACTTCTTCGGCGTCGGCCGGCTCGGCGGCACGGGCTGGGGCGGGCTCGCTGATCTTCAGCAGCTTGACGACCTCGACCGCGGCTCGCATCTCGCCGGGCTCGGCGTGTCCGTCCATCGCCTCCCGGAGTATGGCCACGGCCTTCCCCCCGAGGGCAGCCAGCTCCGCCCGGTGGCGGCCGTCCCGTTCGGACAGGGCCGCACCATGGGCGGCGCAGAACGTGGCGTCATCCCGCAGCCACCGCCGCACGGTCCCCGGCGACACCCCGGCTTTTCCGGCGGCGGCCGTCACGGACTGGCCTTCTACCAGGGCGGCCAGTGCCGCGCTCTGGGGCGGGCTCAGGGCACGCTCCATATCCAGGGCCACGTCCAGCACATCGCAGGCGGCGGGGGGTTCCTCGATGGGGGCGGCCTCGAGCTCGGCGGCGGCCAGACGACGGAGGGCGTTTCCGGTGGGCTTGCCGGCCAAGTAGGAGCCGACCCACTCCCGGGCCTTGGCGTCCCCACCCCGGGCCTGATCGACCGCGGTTTCCACGATCTCGCGCGACGCATCCATCGTTACGGTCTCGGAGAGTGCGGCCAGATAGTCGGCCTCGATGGCGCGGCGGGGGCGGCCGGGTCCGCCGGGGTTCCCGGGGGCGAATCGGCCGTTGTCGTCACGATCATGGCTCATAACCGTTTCTCCGCCGTTAAAACGGTCAACACCCACTGAACGCGAACCCGAACGCGGCCACCCCAGCGGACCGGATCGCCTCTATCGATAATCGCATGGTCCGGCCCGACGTAACCAGGTCATCAACGATCACCACCATTGTAGGGGCCGGCAACGGCAACGTGCAAAAGAAAGGGGCTTGCCGCAGGGCATGGTGCGGACCATGCCAGCGCTTCGGCTCCGTCCTCGCCAGCAGCAGCCGGAACTGCAAGCCGAGGGCCTCGGCCACGGCGGAGCCGAGGGCCTCGGCGGCGTAGGGTCCAGGAGCCGAGGCGCCTTGCGGCGGGACGGTAACGACCGTCCCGGGCGGTAGAACCGGGCTCCATTGCCTTACCAGGTCCGCCACGGCGGCGGAGAACTCGGCCAGCATCGCGGGGTCGAACGGTGCCGATCCCTTCCACGTTCTGATCCGGGCTCGGGCGGTGAAACTCCGGTTCGCAGCCCAGACTCCCAGACCAGCTCTCTTCTGATGGGATGGAAGCCAGCGGGTCCGCGGTTCGCGCCAGCGTCGGGCTGGAGAAGGGGCGGTGTTCATCGGCCACCCCCTGACGCGGCGTTGACCATCGCCAGGATGCCGGCTTTGATGGCATCAGGCAAACCAGGCCATGCGTCCACGATCCGGGCAAGGTCTGGGTCGGTCTGACAAGTGTCGTGGATCGAATCCGGATCAAACAATATCCGCTTATGGGCGGATTCCGCCTGATGATCCTTTCGGGGATTGGACTTGCGTTGATTTGTCTGCTGTCCGCCTTCCGGTCTCATAATCCGCAGGTCTCCGGTTCGAGTCCGGACCCCGGTACTGACGACAGTAGACGACACAAGCTGACTCGAAGCGTCAAACCCCTTGGAAACAAGGGGTTTTTCGTTGGTCAACATCGGAGCGTCCGATCCCGTCATCACGTCAGGAGGCGACTCATCACGACCCGAAACGTCCCCAGAGTGGATCAAAACGGCGCAAGCGTATCGACATGGGACGCATCCGTCCCGGTTGCGGCCAGCGAAATCGGGGGGATTTCCGCTCGGCTTGAGGGATGGCAGCATGCTTGCAGCGGACTCGATGTCCACGGTGCGGGGCCGGGTATAGCGGCCGGTCAACTCCAATGTCGTATGTCTCATGAGACCATTGCGCGCTACGAGGCTCGGTCATGCCCAGGAGCTACTGGATCGCCCATCCCACTGAACTCAGATTCATCTCGGCCCTCTCCCCCGAGGGCGTCGGCCAAGTCTTGATGGTGGCAGAACGTTGGCCAGCCGGGGTGTACGTCATCTGGACGCATCGTGGGGAGTCGTCCCCGACCGAGCAGGAGGATCGCCACTGGGGTCAGGTGGTCAAGGACGCCGATGGGACCGTCTGGATCGAATCCGGCCCCGACGAGTGAGATGTTTCGGGCACGACCAGTGCCGCTTTCTAGTAGCTCAGTCGCCGGTACCTTGGGATCGAGAAGTCGGAGCGGTTCGCTGGCTTGGCTCGCGAACGCCTGACCGGCCTGAAGACCCCGGGCGTTTCGCGGCGCCGGCCTCGTCACTCTCGTGGATTCCTGCGATCATGATCCTGCCGCCGGTTGGGCAGGCCATTTGCAGAGGGAAAGCTTGTCCATCCTTGCGAGCGTCCGGTGGCCATCTCTGGGAGAATCTCCGACCCATGTACTCGGTCTATCGCGTCGAACCCAAGCAACCCCTGGGGCCTGCCAGGACGATCGATCACTCATTGATCCTGGTAGAAGTTAACGGCCCAGGTCGCTACGAGATCTTCATGGTGGGCGACGTGCTGAGACACGTCTGTTTCGTGACGACGCATGATGACGGCACCTTCACCCTTGACCCGAGACAGGCCGGCAGTTTGATGGCGGTCCTGAGCAACACCCTCACGCGGGTTTGATCGCGCGCCCGTCGGGCTCGGGCAATCGTCTGCTTGGGCCGCCTGACCTCTGGCCGACTAAAGTTCCGGGGCCTTTCGCTGCGCCGGCCTCAAGCCACCAAGGACTCCAGGTCCTCCGCCCAGGATTGTAGCCTGTCGCCGAGGACTCCTCGCACCGCCAGGAGATATCGATGGATCCCGCTCGACTCCGACCCAGGAGCCTCGCGGAGGAGGGTCCAGAGCTGCCGTTGGAGCCCGAGCACTTCATCGATGGGACCGTCCGGACAGAACAAGATCGGGTGGGCGTCGATCGCGAACTGCCGGACCTTCCGGCTAAACTCGACGGGATCGTAATCGGCGTCTCCACTCGGTCTATCGCGGGTTTCCTTCGCACGTTCTGCCATCGAGATAACCTCTCTCCTCGGTCCGAAGCGTCCGCATCACTCGACATTTCTAGGCCATACACCCTCCCTTCGTGACTAATGATTCCTTCAGGCAACACTCGCCGGCCTGAACACCCGATCCACGACCACCCACAGCCCGGGTAGCCCGACCTTGCCGACCGTCAGGCGCCAGGTCGCACGCCCCTGGTTATCCCAGTCCCCTCCCATCGCCATCCCGATGGGCATATGCGGCCGGTCAGGCTCGGGATCGCGGGTCAGGTAGACGCCGATCTTTTCTTTCCCTGATCTCGAAAACGCTGGGCTCAGTCCCTCGGACCAGTCGATGGATCTCCCGTCCCCGGGGCTCATCGTCTCACCATCGAGGCGTCAGGGGGGCAAGGATTCTTGCGCTCCCTGGGTTGCGCCTTGTCCGACACGGCGTCCGCCGTATGGCTGTTCTATTGGAAACACCCGCTCCGGTCGTTGACGCGCCGCGCTGGGCAGAGTGTCGGGAGATGGCGTCAAGGCCCCCGGTCTGTTGCAACGCCTGGTTCGGCCGGCTTCACCCGCCACCCTCGAACCGACCATGCAAGAACCACTCCATGATTTCCTGCACTCGGCGAACCGAAATGCCCTCTCGCTGCTCCCTGACCAATTGGTGATCCGCCTCACGGAGAAGTACCAGAGGGCGATACCCCGCTGGCTGCGTGCGGACCTCACAGGCCAGTTCCAAGCAGGGCGGATACAGCGGGATGTCACTGGACAGCCAACCGAGATAAGCCGGCTCCGACTCGCGGCCTTCGACCCCCATCAACTCCTCAGCGCGGAGAAAGTCGCGCTCGTTCAGCGACACCCACACGCCCCAGATGAATGGGTCGGTATGTCCCTCGATAGGGACTTCCAGTGAACCGTAGATGAAGAACTGGTTCTGATCGATGACGCACAGGTCATCGGTGAGCCAGCATCGCTGTTCTCGCTCGGCCTCAGGCACCATCAGGTAGTAAGTCGGCCAGCGCATGGGGAGGCAAACGGACGGACCCGGATGCGCCTCGCCGCACTTAGAGCAGACGAACCCCTGCACAACCGCTCTCCATTTGCTTCTGAAGCCGAACCGAATGCGAACCAGACGGTTACTCGCCAGTCTACCGTCTTCTCGGGAACAAGACACGAAAGGACACGGCCTGGAAAGCGCGCCCTGTTTAGAGCCCCTAAAACAACGAGACTCCGGGAGAGTCCGAGCCGCGTGTTTCCAGGCTCGGACGGAGCCTCGCTCTCCCGATCGCTGCCAAACTTTAGGGACTCTAAGAAGACGCCGGGATCGAAGACAGCCCGGGTGGCTCTCTCCAAACGATCGACACTGGCTCTGCATTCCCGATCGGTCCCAATCTTGGCCTTCCTGGCGGCGGCCATCGGCACGCCAGCTCTCAGGCTGATTGCCAGCGGGATGATGACCTCGGGCTTCCACTTCGACGGGCGGCCACCCTTGTTCTTGGGCCTGCGTCTGGTCATGGATCGGTTCCACCCCTTTTATCGGCGTCCTGGCGGCTCCGGACAACCATCTCCCCATCGGGATAACACTCCCGGCGCGATGGGACAGCGAAGGGCGTCGGCTCTGGCGCCTGACCGTGCGCAAGGTCGTGCTGCCCGGGCTGTGGGTGGTCGTGGTTCGGGGGTTCATGAGGGTGGACTCGGACTCCCGCGGGGACGGAATCGAAACCGACCGCGACCCTCGGGGAGGGAGCGGCCCGTGTGGACGCGGGGCCGCGGAGGGAATCTCAGGAGCGATCCTGCCAGCTTCCGATCTGCCCGAGAATCCAGACGGGCGATGAGGCCAAGGCGACGATCCCCGCGACAGTCTGCATCCCGGGATTTCCGCTGGCGATGAGGTAGGTCACAAGTCCGCCAACCATTCCCGCGAATCCGATGAGTCGGATCGGATTCCAGTTCCGGTGCTTGGCGGTCTGCTGAACTTGAACACGAGCCATTGGTCTGCTCTCCAGAGGCAATGCTCCGGGCGCCGACCCGGAGTGGGGAATGGCCATCACACCACGGTTCAGTAGCTGTACCGTCCGACTGCCTTGCACGCGGCCGGGTGATCCGCGTCCGGGTCGTTCCCGAACGCCCCGTGCAACAAGTTGCGGAGCAGGGGCTCGCTCCGCTCGGGCTGGACATCGGTCGGGGCCGTTGACTGGGAGGTAGCCAACTCGGTCCTGACCCGAGAGTCCGATAGCAGCATGGATGCCGCCGTTCCAGGCGACGGGCGCGTCGAGGAATGCCTCGGGCGGCATCTCCAGGACCGGGAGAGGTAGGAGAGGAACGCTTATAATATCAACCTTGCCGCGAATTGCCACGTATTTTGGACAAACGGGGCCACTTCCTCGGGACGCCGATGCATCGGGAGGGGTGGTCGGCGATCTCGATGATCGCCCCCATGGCTGGGTGAGGCGATCGCCCCGATCGATCGGGAGCCGCAAACAGTTCTGTGCTAACTCGCCATCGTCGGCGATTTGTAGGCCATAACTCTCTGCCTAGCACAGATAGCTCGCTGAATGAGGTTACCTTCACAGATATTGTTGTCGCGTCTGTGCCTGAGCCCTCCTCGATTGTGACACTCGCCATCGGTCTCCTGGGACTGGCCGCCGCCCAAGCCTATCGATCGCGTCGGCGAGATTAGAGCGCCTGACGCTCGGGTTGCACACAATCACCGCATCGAATCGATACGAGCCCAAAGCGCCAGCGCGTGGATTCCGGCGGGGATCCTCCATCCACTCGCTGGCGCTTCGGGCTCGTATCAATCATCCGCAACGCAAGCGTCAAGCGCTCTGGTGCCGTCAACCTAAGATTGACGGGTCGGAGACCGGGGGAGACCTTCGGTCGGACTCCGGGACGGGGTCCGGAGACCCGCGCCCAACAAGCTCGTCAATCGAAAGTTGACCGTACTCTAGGATTCTCGCACCCTCCCACGACCACGGACCACTTTTCCCCAGAGCCTACTGGCTATCCCCGAAGACTGGGGTATCTTCAAGTGATGGTCCAAAAGGGGGATTTTACCGATGCGAAAGTACACCAAGTGGATCGGGCTCGCCACGGCCATACTGGGGATGCCGTGGTCGCTGGCGGATGCTGCCGAGGGGCGGGCCAGCTCGGATCCCAAGAGTCGAAGGAGTGTGGAGCGGATGGACTTCGGGAAAACGCCGGACGGGACACCGGTCGAGTTGTACGTGTTGACCAACGGCCGGATCACGATGAAGGTCATGACCTATGGCGGGATCATCACGGAGCTCCACGTGCCGGATCGTCAGGGGAAGACGTCCGACGTCGTCCTCGGCTTCGACACGCTGGAAGCCTACCTGGCCCGCAACCCGCATTTCGGAGCGATCACCGGCCGGGTCGCCAACCGGATCGCCAAAGGGCAGTTCACCATCGACGGCCACGAGTACACGCTGGCCCTCAATAATGGGCCGAATACCTTGCACGGAGGATTGAAAGGGTTCGACAAGAAGGTCTGGAAAGCCGAGGATGTCTCGGGGACCGGCGGACCGGCCGTCAAGCTGACGTACGTGAGCCCGGATGGGGAAGAAGGGTTCCCGGGGAACCTCTCCACCACCGTGACGTACACCTTGACCCCCGACGACGCGGTGATGATCCACTACTCGGCCACGACCGACAAGCCGACGGCCGTCAACCTCACGAATCACAGCTATTTCAACCTGGCCGGTCACGACTCGGGGACGATCCTGGACCATGAGCTGCTGATGGCGGCCGACCAGTACACGCCCTCGGACGAGACTCTCATCCCGACCGGTGAGCTGAGGTCCGTGAAAGGGACGCCGCTGGACTTCACGACCCCGATGGCCATCGGCTCGCGGTTCGACCAGATCCAGGCGAAGCCCGTGGGGTACGACGACAACTACGTGATCAATCCGCAAAAGGGATCGCCGGCCCTGGCCGCGCGGGTCCGCGACCCGAAGAGCGGCCGGACCCTGGAGATGTTCACCACCGAGCCGGGCGTGCAGCTCTACACGAGCAACTTCCTGGACGGGATCAAGGGCAAAGGAGGCGCCACCTACCGGCAGCATCAGGCGTTCTGCCTGGAGGCCCAGCATTTTCCCGACGCGATCCACCACCCCAACTTCGCCTCGATCGTCCTGAGGCCCGGATCCACCTATACCCAGACGACGATCTACAAGTTCTCCGCCCCGTGAGGTCACGAGGTGCTTCTTTTCCCCATGCGAGGACGCGGCACCGCTTGCGCTGACGGGCGTGGGTTTCCGCCGCGAGGATTTCCATGAAAGCCGTTGCCGTCCTGCCGGGCAAGCCGAACAGCGTCCATCTCCGCGAGATCCCGGTACCGAAGCTGACCGACCAGCCGCATCCGCACGTCTGCCGTATCCCCGAGGGGCGGGCCGTGCTGGTGAAGGTGCTTCAGATCGGGGTCGACGCCACCGACCGCGAGATCAACGAGGCCCTCTATGGCAATGCCCCACCCGGTGGCGAACACCTTGTCATCGGCCACGAGAGCTTCGGCCAGGTCGTGGAGGTCGGGGACAAGGTGACCGAGGTGAAGCCCGGCGATTATGTCTCCTGCACGGTCCGACGTCCGGGCGGGTCGATCTTCGACCTGATCGGGCGGAATGACATCACCAGCGAGGAAGTCTACTACGAGCGCGGGATCAACCTCTGCCACGGTTATCTGACCGAGTCGTTTGTTGACGACGCCGAGTTCATCGTCAAGGTCCCGCAGAACCTCAGGCATCTCGGCGTGCTGGCCGAGCCGGCGAGCGTGTGTGCCAAGGCGATCGAGCAGGCGTTCCTGGCCCAGCAGCGACTTCAGGTCTGGAACCCTCGGTGCGCGTTCGTCATGGGAGCCGGCCAGATCGGATTGCTCGCCACGATGATGCTCAAGCTGCGCGGGATGGAGGTGTTCACGCTGGCCACCACGCCCGGACCGCATCGCAAGTCCGAGATCGCGGAGGCCTATGGTGCCACGTATGTCAGCACGCGGCAGACCCCACTCGCCGAACTGGTGAAGCAGGCCGGTAGGCCCGACCTCATCTTCGAGGCGACCGGCAACGCCGAGCTCTGCTTCCGCTCGATGGAGGTCCTCGCGCACAACGGGGCCTTGATCTGGACGAGCATCACCGGCGGCAAGCACGAGGTGACCCTCGACGCCGCCAGGATCAACCTCGAATGGGTCCTCGGCAACAAGCTGCTGGTCTCGAGCGTCAATGGCAACCGCCGGCACTTCGAGCTGGGCCTCCAGGCCCTTTCGCACGGCGAGCTGACCTATCCGGGCGTTACCGAGCGGATCCTCACGCACCCCGTCGCCGGACTGGATCGCTACCAGGAGATGATGCGGCTCCTCGAGGAGAACAAGGCGCTCAAGGTCTTTGTCAATGTCGCCTCACAGTAGGCAGTAGGCTCGGGGAAGACTGGAAAGTTTTCGGTGTTCAGTTTTCAGTGTTCAGATAATTATGAACTGAAAGCTGACCACTGAAAACTGAACACTGGAGCGAAGCGACCATCATGAGCGGCTTATCGATTCGGAAGGATACGTGCGACCTGGATTTCCTGGCCCTTGGGGCATTGATCCACCGGCTCGACCCGGGGATCATCCCGTTCCGCAAGGCACGATCGGTGGAGATCCACGTCTCCGGTGGCGAGTACAACGTCGCGGCCGGGCTGTCGGATTGCTTTGGCCTGCGGACCGGCATTGCGACGGCGATGGTCAAGTACCCGATCGGCGAGCTGATCCAGGCGCGGGTGCGCGAGACCGGCGTCATCCCGCATTACAAGTGGTTCGAGCATGACGGGGTGCGCGGGCCGAACATGGCGACGGTCTACAGCGACCGGGGCTATGGGGTACGCCCTCCCGTGGTTTTCTACAACCGGGCGAACGAGGCCGGTGCGTTGCTCAAGCCGGGCGATTTCGACTGGGCAGGGCTGTTCGGCCGCGGCGTGCGCTGGTTTCACTCCGGCGGGATCTTCGCGTCGCTGTCCCAGACGACCGCCCCGCTGATCATCGAGGGTATGGTAGCGGCGAAGGCCGCCGGGGCGATCACGTCGTTCGACCTGAACTACCGGGCGAAGCTGTGGGCGTCGGTCGGCGGTGCCGAGCGCGGGCAGCAGGTCATCAAGACCATCGCCAGTCACCTCGACGCCCTGTTCGGGAACGAGGAAGACCTTCAAAAAGGACTCGGCATCACCGGCCCGGATGTCGGCGCCAGGTCGAAGCTCGACCCGGACACCTTCTTCGCACTGATCGACCGGGTGGTCGAGCAGCATCCGAATATCAAGCTGGTCGCGACGACCCTGCGCGAGGTGCACTCGACGAATCGTCACGACTGGGCGGCCGTCCTGTGGCTCGATGGCCAACGCTACGTCAGCCCGACCTGCCAGCTTGACGTCGTCGACCGCATCGGCGGGGGCGATGGGTTCGCCGCCGGGTTGATCTACGGCCTGATCACGGGACGATCCCCCGAGGAGGCACTCCGGCTCGGTTGGGCCCACGGCGCACTCCTGACGACCTTCCCCGGTGATGTCACCATGGCCCGGCTCGAGGAGGTCGAAGCGCTGGCCAAGGGCGGCTCGGCACGGGTGCAGCGTTAATGACCTAGTCCTTGATCCCTGTCAGGGTGCTCTGCGAGCACCGAATCTCGCTGCCGGAAACGATCCAACGATCGGTGCTCGCAGAGCACCCTACTTTGAAGAGACATTGAACGATGTTGACTGCCGAGGGATGCGCCTGCGCGTCGGGAGCGGCTCTGGGGGGCGTTGCCGTCGGCGTGCGACGTCCTGGTCTTGGGCGACTCGTCGCACCTGATTTATTTCGCCAACTACGTGCCTTCGCCGTTCGTGTTCCGGACGGTCGAGTCGGGGGCGCTCTTGCTGCTGGAGCCGGGGCGGGCGACGCTGGTCGCCGACGATATGCTCGGGCCTTTCCTCGACAAGGCGATGGTCGAGGAACGGGTGGCGCCTGTCTGGTACGACGGGAACCACTCGGCCCCGAATCGCCGGGGTCAGCTTGTCGCATCGGCGCTGGGCCGGCTCGCGAAGATTCCGGGGCGGCGGGTGGGCGTCGAGCTTTCGTGCGTCCCGGCGGGGCTGGTGGAGGGCCTGCGCAAGTCGGGCGGGACTCGAGCTGGTGGACATCGGGCCTCTCATCCGTCCGTTGCGGCGTTCGAAAGATCCGGACGAGATCGAGACCTTACGGCGTTCGATGCGTGCCGGGGAGGCTGCCCAGGCCGCGGCGCTGGCGGAGGTCCGCCCGGGGATGACCGAGCTCGACGCTTGCCTGATCGTCCACCGAGCGGCCGGGGCAGCCCTGGGCGATCCGGCGATCGTCTACGGCGATTTCGCCTCCGGACCGCGTTGCGAGAGGGAGAAGGGCGGACCGCCGACGTCGCGGATCATCGAACCGGGCGACCTGCTGTTACTTGACTTCTCGGTGATCGTCTACGGCTACCGGGGGGATTTCACCAACACGTTCGCCGTCGGCGGCGGGCCGACAGCCCGCCAGCGCGCGCTCTTCGATGCGTGTCTGGGTGCCCTACGTGCGGGCGAAGCCCGCTTGAAGCCGGGCACGGCCGCCCGCGACGTTGACGCCGCCGTCCGCGGTCATTTCGCGTCCTTGGGACTCGACCACGCGTTTACGTCTCACTCGGGACATGGGCTGGGCCTGGGACACCCCGAGCCCCCCTACTTCGTTCCCGAGAGCACCGATTCCCTCGTCGAGGGCGACGTTGTCGCCCTCGAGCCGGGCCTTTATATCGTGGGCGAGGGCGGCATGCGATTCGAGCGGAATTACGTCATCACGTCCGACGGCTTCGAACGCTCTCAAATCACGAGCTCCGGATCGAGCCATGAGGGTCAAAGTATCGCGATCGGAGCGGCTCCGAAGGGATGTCGGAACGAGCTGGCACGGTTCAGCCCGTCGGCATCGTCCTTCGTCCGCGGCGGCCGACCACGCGATAGGCCACCCAGCCGGCCAGCAGCCCCAGCATGGCCAGTGGGGTCGGCTCCGGAGTTGACAGGGCCGTGACCTGTCCGATCAGGACCGTCGTCCCGCCGTTGATCCCGCTGGGAGCGAGCGTCTGAGGCGCCAGGACGTTGAAGGAGTTCAGGGAAAACGGGAGGGGGTACGGGCCAGTAGCCTGAACTGACGTCACCGTCGCCACGACATCGGAGGAGGTCGTGCCCGTCAGAGTGCCGTTCAGCCCACCCTGGATGGTCAGCTCCGGGGTAGGGCCATTCTGGCCATTGGGCTGGAACTCCACGCTGATAAAAAAAGGCATGTTAGTGAACGTCAGAGTGGCCCCGGAGGGCACGGTCGGCGCCTGGAAACTCGCGAGCGCCATCGACCCTGGGCCCAGGAGTGTTCCATTGGTGGAATTGATGATGAAGTTCCCGATCGGTGCGGCCCCGCCGCCGCCGACGTCGCCCCAGGACGAGTACGGGATCGGGTCGGCCCTGACCGTTGGTGCGAAGCTCAGGGCGATGAGAGGAATCACCAGGAACGGAAGCCATCGCGTGGTGAATCGCCGCATTCCGCATGTCCTTCCTTGAACATCGTCTTGCTCGGAGAGTAGGCTTATCCCATGACGGTCGATTATTGTGTTGTGAATCCGATTCTTGGGCAAGCTCAGTTGTCAAAGAATGTTGACCTTGCTGGACGTGTCGCTACAACGTACGTTCGCATAAGGCGATGGGGAAAAAGGCCCCCCCGGGTTTCACCCGGGTCTTGGCTCCTGCGGCCCTTCAGGCCGCTTCAACCGGGCCGGATCGGTTCCCCACCGACCCGCCCGCCGACGGTGCAATACTCATCGCCCGTTCAAGGGAGGATGTCAGCCACAGCGATCCAGCCGACCTCGGCCCCCCCGACCACGACCGGCACGTCCTGGCCTCGCCCGAGAACCTGATGGGATTGATACCCCTCTCGTCGGGGATCGAACCAGATCTCGACCTGCCCCTCGGCCAGGTTGACGATCCAGTAGACCGGGATGCCCGCCGCGGCATACACGCGAGTCAGGTCGGTCCGATCGGCCGGTAAGCGGGAATCGGCGATCTCCACCACGAGGGCCACGTCCTCGGCGGTCACGGCCCGCTCGTCGTAATCCTCGACCACTCCGCGGATCACCGCCAGGTCCGGCGCGGGCTTGCTCCAGTCCGAGGCGACGATCGGGACCCCCTTGGCCACGTGCCAGCCGGGCGGGACGATCCGCCAGAGAATCCGCAGACCTTTGTTGCCGGCCACGATGCAGGGATGGTTCCGTCCGCTCTGGACCACGAGCAGGCCCTCGATCAACTCGACGCGCTCACCCTCGTCGATCGTGCCGTCCCCGCGCATCCGGTCGTACTGGCGAACCGTCAGCCGGTACAGAGCGGAGGCCAGGCAGAGGCTCGGCGGGACGTTCGGTTGCACGGTAGAAGGCGCAGTCATGGATCTCGCTCCGACGTCTTGGCGTGGTCTCCCTCGAAGAAGCGTCAATCGTCTCGGTCCGGCATCCACCCGGCGGGGCATTCGGCAAGGCTCGTGGGGGCAGTCGTGAATAGTGTTCGGAAGTTTAGTATAGCGCGGCACGATCTTGGTGTCAAGAAGGTGAGAGCATCGGTCGCGGCTCGAACTGAGCGAGTCATATCCTTGCCAGGACCACCTGGATCGGCGAGACGGTTGCGTGTAACATCGGTTATGGGGTTTTCCCGCATGCCTTGCGAACATCGCGTCGTGCATCCCTCTGACACGCTCAACCGACCCACCGACCCGGGTGTGGCCACCGTGGCCGTGTGCCGGATTCACGGCTCCGAATCGGCCGTCCAGTCGGATGAGCTGGCCGTGGAGGAACCGCTGGAGATCCGCCTGGGCCATGACCTCGACGGCCGGCACGTCCACCGTAGCGTCTCGATCACGATGCGCACGCCCGGTCATGACCAGGATCTGGCCGTCGGGTTCCTGTTCACCGAGGGGATCATTACCGATCCGGGTCAGGTGGCCGGCATTCGCGCCTGCGGCCGTTCCAACGCGGTGCGGGTCGATCTTCGGCCGGGAGTCGTCGTGGATCTGGCGCGGCTGGAGCGACATTTCTATACGTCCTCGAGCTGCGGGGTCTGCGGCAAGGTCGCCCTGGAAGCGGTGCGGGTCACCTGCCCGATCCAGCTTGCCGACGATCAGCCTGTCGTCGAGGCGTCGGTGATCCCCGGGTTGCCGGAGACGTTGCGGGCGGCTCAGGCTGTATTCGAACGGACCGGTGGTCTGCACGCCTCGGCGCTCTTCGATGTTCGTGGCCACTTGCTGGACGTGCGCGAGGATGTGGGCCGGCACAACGCCCTGGACAAGCTCATCGGCGTCCAGTTCCTCGCGGGACGCACGCCGTTGTCGCAGAACATCCTGCTCGTGAGCGGCCGGGCGAGTTTCGAGCTGGTGCAGAAGGCGGCGGTCGCCGGCATCCCGATCCTGGCGGCCGTTGGCGCGCCGTCGACCCTGGCGGTCGACCTGGCCCGTGAACACGGCATGACCGTGATCGGCTTCGTCCGCCAGGACCGCTACAATATCTACACCGGGGCCGGCCGGATCCGCCACGCGGCGGAGGACCCGGTCCCCCCCTGCCCCGCCTGCTGAGATCCCTGGTCCACATCCCCGATGGAGGGTTATGAGCATCCTGGGTTTCCTCGATCGCGACCGCACGATCGCCCCGCCTGGCTTCAACCGCTGGCTGATCCCTCCCGCCGCGCTGGCGGTCCACCTGTGCATCGGCGAGATTTATGGATTCAGCGTGTTCAACGGGCCGCTGACGCGGGTCGTAGGGATTCACCGGTCGATCGAAGGTCAGGATTGGACCAACCCCGATGTCGTCTGGATCTACTCGATTGCACTGATCGTGCTCGGGCTGTCGGCGGCCCTCCTTGGCCGATGGGTTGAGCAGGTGGGACCACGGAAGACGATCTTCGTCAGCGCTTGCTGCTTCTGTGGTGGATTGGCGATCGCCAGCCTGGGCGTGTCGCTGCACAAGCTCTGGATCATCTACCTGGGTTACGGCGCGATCGGCGGCATCGGGCTGGGCCTGGGCTACATCGCGCCGGTCTCCACACTCGTCAAATGGTTCCCCGATCGCCCGGGCATGGCCACCGGCATGGCCATCATGGGTTTCGGCGGCGGCGCGCTCATCGGCTCGCCGCTCGGCGTGGAGCTGATGAGCCGGTTCCGATCGTCCACCTCGGTGGGTGTGAAAGAAGCGTTCCTGGTCATGGGCGGCCTCTATTTCGCCGCGATGCTGTTCGGCGCGATCCTCGTTCGAGTTCCGGCGCCGGGGTGGCGGCCGGAGGGTTATATGCCCCACGACGCGCCCGAAAAAACTGGTCACCCACGCCGACGTCGCGGTCGATGTTGCGTGGAAGACCCCGCAATTCTGGCTCCTCTGGGCGGTCCTCTGCTTGAACGTCACAGCGGGGATCGGTATCCTCGGCCAGGCCTCGCCGATGTGCCAGGACATGTTCGGGACGACCGCGGCCGTCGGAGGCGGTTTCGCGGGCCTGCTCAGCCTCTTCAACATGGGCGGACGCTTCTTCTGGGCCTCATCGTCGGACTTCACCGGTCGAAAGGCCATCTATTGTGTCTACTTCCTCCTCGGGGCCGTCTTGTATGTGCTCGTCCCCTCGACTCAGAAGTGGAATAATGTGACGCTGTTCGTGCTGGTCACTGCGGTCATCATCTCGATGTACGGCGGCGGATTCGCGACGATCCCCGCCTATCTGCGCGACCTGTTCGGGACCATGCACCTGGGCGCAATCCATGGTCGCCTGATTACCTCGTGGTCGATGGCGGCGGTGCTGGGCCCGCAACTGGTCAGCTATGTCTCCGACTACCAACGCAAGCATGGGGTGCCCCGGGCCGAAGCCTACAATGCGACGATGTATCTGATGGCCGGCCTCCTGATGGTCGGCTTGGTCTGTAACATCCTGGTCGGCCCTGTCGCCGAGCGTCACCATCATCGGGAGCCGGCGCACGCCGATCGCCAACCCGTCAAGGTCTGATCGCAAACCGGCCGATCTGGAGGCGAGACGCAACATGGAGAGCCCCACGAACAAGACATCGCCCCTGGTGGTCGCCCTGGCCTGGCTCGTGGTGACCTTTCCCCTGGGATGGGGCGTCTATCAAAGCGTGGTGAACTCGCTCCCGCTCTTCGGGATCCGTCATGAGACTTCAGGCGAGCGACATTGAGCCCTCCCGGGAGGGCGATGCTGCGTCCGAGGGGATTGAGGTCATCCTGCGAAGGATCTTTGCGCTGTCCGCGCGTCTGGGGAATTCCAGATTCCAGAATCATAATTCCAGAATTCTTCGCATCTTGAATCTGAAAGCTCGAGTTTTGAATGCCTCTTCGGTCGCCGCCGAAGGCCGCGTTTGGTGTATCAGCCTGTTGGGCGTCTGGATTCTTCTGGCCGGCGCGGTGGGAGGGCAAGAGTCAGATGACCTGCGCGTTCGGGTGGAGGTCTCGCCGGGGACGCACTACGTCGGCCAGGCGATCGAGTTGCGGGTTGGGGTGGTCGGCGCCGGGCAGCGGCCGGAGGTGGATCGGCCGACGATCGGCGGGGCCGACGTCTGGCTGCTCGACAACACCGGTTTGAAGCCGCTGAGCGTCACCGGGATTGGTGGGATGTTGGCCGGGTCGAACCTGTTCGTCAGCCGGTTTTGCGTGGTGCCCCGGCGTGCGGGACCGCTGGAGATTCCTGCGATCCGTGCGCATGTCCGGGACGAGTCGGGGCGAAGTCGCCCGGTGAAGCTCACGATCCGGCCGGTGCCGGTGGAGGGGCGCCCGGCTGATTTTCTGGGTGGCGTCGGCCGATTTGAGGTCGAGGCGTCGGCTGAGCCGAAAGTCCTTCGGGTCGGTCAGGAACTGGAGTATCGGATCAGCGTCACCGGGCCAGCCGCGTGGGGCATGTCCGATCGCCCGGAATTGAAGCGGTTCGACCGCCTCCCGATCGGCTTGAGGATCCAGCCCAAGCCCACCGAGATGACCACGAATCCGCCGTTGCGGAGATTTGTCTACCGGCTCCGGACGAGCCGACCCGGCGAAGCAGTCCTGCCGCCGGTCGCGATCGCCTCGTTCGACCCGGCCTCGTCGCGCTACATCACCCGGTATACGGCAGGCCTGCCGATCCGGGTCGTCGCGGTTCCGACGTTCGATCCGGCGGGGTTCGAGCCACCAGAGCCGACCTGGGGCTCGGGGACATCGACGTCGGGGGCGTGGACCGTGGGGATCCTTTCAGGGATCTTGCTGCTGGGGGCGGCCATCGGGCTGGTCCGGGTGCGACGTCGCACCCAGGTTCGCCGACTCCATGGGCCGGCCGCGGCCCGACGATATGCCGCCCGGCTGGCTCGGAGTCTCAGTTCGATGCCGCTGACCGCGACCGGTGATCCGAGCCCGCCTGGTGTGACGCTTGCGCTGGCAATCAGCTCGGGTCTGATCCGCTACCTGGAGATCGGCCTCGGCCGACCCCCTGGCGCGCTGACGCCGGAGGAAGCGCAGCTGGGCGTCGCGGATTGTACAGGCTCCGATGAGCTCGGTATTAGGGCGGGCCAGCTTGCCGATCGGTGCGATGGGATGCTCTATCGCGATGCGCCCGGGCCGCCCGAGGATGACCCGCGCCGATTGCGCGACGACGCCCGAGGATTGTACGCGGCCCTGGGGCGGGCTCGACCCTTGAGAGACTGATCCCAAGACCACCCGGTTCTCGGGAATTCCGAGGACGGGGATCGAGCGGGCTCCGACAACCCGTTGTGTCGGAGCCGGCTTCGTCTTCGTCCAGCAATCCCCGGGTTTAGCGCATCGCCAGGGCGGGCATCCGGTTCGCGGTATTATTGAACAGCTCGCGGGCGACCGGCTGCACTTTGGGCCGGGCGGTCTCGAAGCCTTCCAGTTGGAGGGGCGTGATGATCTTGTTCGTGAGGTTCTCGATTGCCGTGAGCGGCTCTCCCTGGTCGGGGCAGACGAACAAGTAGGCGACGCCGTCCTTGCCCATGCGGCCCGGTCCGTCCGATCCGGTGGACGTAGTTCTCCGCATCATCGGGGATATCGTAGTTGATCACGTGGCTGATCCCCTCGACATCGATGCCCCGTCCGACGACGTCGGTCGCCACGAGCACGGTGATCTGGCCGCTACGGAACCCGCGCATCACGCGGTCGCGCGTGGATTGCGGGAGATCGCCGTGGATCGCGGCGACCCCGGAGAACGATCTTCGCAACCGATCGGCGATCCGGTCGGCCCCGCGCTTGGTGCGGGAGAAGACGATGCACTGCCGGGGCCGGTCGCGCTTCAGGAGCTGCGAGAGCAGCTCGAACTTCCGGTCCGCGTTCACCGAGACATAGAATTGCTGGATCGTCTCGACCGAGGGCTCGTCGCGAGACAGGTTGACCTCGAGCGGATCGTACATGTAGCGTTGGGCCAGCCGGAGCACATCGGCGTTGATGGTGGCCGATAAGAGCAGGGTCTGGCGCGGAGTGGGGAGCTGGCGGAGGATCCGCTCGATGTCAGGCCGGAACCCGATGTCGAGCATCCGATCGGCCTCGTCGAGGACGACGTGGACGATGTCTTTGAGGTAAAGCGTCCGCCGCTGGATGTGATCGAGGACGCGGCCGGGTGTGCCGACGACCAGGTCAACGCCCTGGTTCATGGCCCGGATCTGCCGCTCGATCGGTTCGCCGCCGAAAATCCCGCAGACGGCGATGGGCCGTCCCACGGCGAGCTTCTGAATCTCGCCGACGATTTGCTGTGTCAGCTCGCGGGTCGGTGCCAGGATGATGGCCTGGGGCCCGCGTCCTCGCGGTTCGAGCATCTCGAGGATCGGGATGCCGAATGCCGCGGTTTTGCCCGTACCCGTCTTGGCCTGGCCGATGACGTCAAGGCCATCGAGCGCTTTGGGAATGAAGGCCGCTTGAATGGGGGTAGGTAGCAGGTATCGGGCACTTTTGAGAGCCCGGAGTGTGGCCGGGCTCAGGTCCATGGACAGGAACCCTGTCGCGGGTTCCTCTTCGACTCGACGAATCAATCAACCCTCCGAGAACATTGTCTGAGAATCCGTCTGACCGACTGAGTGATGAGCGTGGATCAGGCCGTGAGCCCGATGAAACGGGGATGGGTGGTCATCCCATCCTGGGCCGGTTGGAGCCGATCGGGCCTCTGGGGAGAACCGCGAATGAGCGATTCGATCCTTCCAACCGAGATCATCGAGGGGCCGTGGCTCTGGGAGTACCCGTCTACGAGCCAGTCCAGTCGCGTTGGCCCATCCTGACTTTGGCAGCAACGTAATAACTGGTCTTATCCTATCCGTTTAACCTGCGTTCGTCAAAGCGAATATGGCCGATTTCCAGGGTTGGCTCGCTTTTCCTCACGCGTCGTGCCGGGCGAGCTCCGCCGGAGGGGCCGGCCGCCCGTCACCCGCCGCGAAGATCAGCGAAAAAGCCCCACAGTCTTGCTCAAAGGCCAGCCGGCGCGCTACTTTCTAGTCAGGAGGATTCGGTCGGTGGAGACGGCCATTGGGGCGTTGGGGTTGCACTCCGATTGACGGGGTGTCCCCTTGCAGGATCGGCAGGCGATCCGGTCCGAAATCTCCGCCGAGAAGACCCGTTCCCTGGACCCGACGGAATGAGGAGCCAAGCCCGTGTCCGATCAAACAGCCGCCAACGACCTGCAACAGAAGTATCGGCAATTCCTCGACTTGCTTCCGCTGACCGTTACACTGGCCGGGCTGCCGCCCAGCGAGGGCCGGCTGTTCGGTGAGGAACAGATCGAGGCCCGCGGGATCACGATCAAGGCCGCCTATCGCGTCGCCCGCACGGTTGCGAAGGAATGCCTGGGCGGATCGTAAGACCGTTGCCGGTCGCCGCCCTCGCCAGTGGGGTATTCTCGCGACCGGTGCTGTTCGAGGGGCGGGGAGAATCCGATAAGACAATCGCGTGGCGAGCGGGCCGAGCCGGTAGTCCGGGTTGAGGGTCGGCTCCCACGCCGGTTGATTCTGGCACCTCCCAAGAGAAAGGCCCACTGCGCGATGACGCTGACGCAGCAATCCACCCCGCGGCCGCGCCGACTCCGAGCCGCCCTGATCGGTTTTGGCCTCGATAATGCCGACGACCACAACCGCTTGACTCGCGGAGACCAGAGCCTGATCTTCGGCGGATCCGCCGAGACCCACGCCGAGATGCAGGAAACCGCCCTGCGGATGGAGCAGCAGCTCGACCGTTGGGGGCGTCAACTGGGCGACCTCGACCCGGCCGAGCTCGCCGAGCTGGCCGCGATGATCGACTCGCCCGAACTTCAAGAAATCGCCCTGCGGCTCAAGGCTGGTCTGGAGCAACAAGGACGCGCCTTCGAGGAACTGACTGCCGAGGAACTGACCGCCCTGTCGGCTCCAGGCGAGAATGAGCCGGTGCAATAGCGGCGCTGGCCGTCGGGCGCGGGTCTCCGGACTCCGCTCCACGGCCCGACCGTAGGTCTCCCGATTCCCGACTCGACTTGCGATTGCACCACGGCGGCGCCGGCGGGTCCAGTGGCGTTCCCTCAATGAAAGGGATGCTGCCCGGCCTGCCGGCGTCGCGCATTGAGCTGAATCCACGCGCGGGGTTCCTCTTTCACGAGCTTGATCAACTGAGACGGCGAGCAGCCCAACGCCTCAGCCGCGACCCTCGGCTCATTGCCGCCCGCGTGCAGGACATCGAGCGCCTCGGCCAGGAGCGAGGGGAAGTCCTCGTGCTCGGGATTCACCACGATCCGTCCGCCGCGGCACCGCGCTTGCCAGAGTTCGCTCGGACGATATCCCACTTCCCTGATCGGTCGGCGGACGGTCAAGGCCAGCTCGATCCGGAGCCGAGACAAGGCCGCACGGCGATTTTCGCCCTGGGTCCGGCGTTCCGACGCCTCGGCGCGGAGCCCCGTCGGCCGATGGGTCAGGATCACCGCCGTCTCGACCTTGTTGCGGTTCTGGCCGCCAGGTCCCGATCGGCGCATGGCGCGGAACTCGCACTGCGAGGCCAACACCTCGGCCTCGAGCGCGGCGGGATGGATGGTTCGATCCGTCGAATCGCGATGGCGTTCCGAGGGGTCCATGGACGGGACCGCCCTTCCAAAATAGGTTCGGAGCGGCGAACCTCTCACCTCAGCAGTATCGAATCCGGACCGCTGACCACGGTCCAGGACTCAGGCTCGGTATCAAAGACCTTCGACACGGCCCGGATCATATAATCCCGGTAGAGCACGACCGCGTTCGGCACATCCAGTTCAATGCCCGTAATCCCGCTATCCCAGGTGCTGAAGTGATGGCGAAGCTCAGGGACATCACTTTTGTGGAAGTTAAACACCTGCCAGAACTGTCCCGGGATACGAAAACATCCCTCCATCCGCTCAAACTCCTCGATCGGAAACCAGAACTCTCCCCGTGGTAGGTTGAGACAATACTTTCCCTCCACGATGGTCATGTCATCGAGCACGACGAGATCGAAGCTGATCTCGAAACGCTTGCCCAGGTGGGCCTCTTCCGCGTCGAAAACACCCGTCGATTCCAACTTCGACTCCAGGAATGAGCGGCATCGATTGAGGGCCGGGAAATGCACCGAGTATACCCATTCCGCCCATTCTCCGGTTCGCCGGTTGAAGCAAGGCCGATCGCACCAGATGATTGTGCCCTGCTGACCGACCACTTCCTCCCCCGTCCTGCCGTTGACCACCAGGACTTTCTCGAATCGCTGGAACTTCGAGGCTGGAGCGGTTGCGTCTGGCATTCGAGGCGAACCTGGTTGCATGGAGAGATCCTTGGAAAGTTTCGATTTCCTTTCATTCTACCGACTTGCCGGCCCTCGAGATGGCTTCGTCCAGAATTCTGGAGGTTGGCGCAACGAAATCGAACCTGTCCGAGGCTGATTCGTCGCGATCCGGGGCGACCACGCTCAGGACTGTGGCGGCCCCATCACCGTCGCCGGTAAACTCAATGGCTCAGGCGGCCGGGCGGGGGCCCGTCGAGTCGGCCCGTAGATGGTCAACAAGGAGGTCGATTGGCGATGAATCCCGAGCCAGTAACTTCGCGGGAGATTTCACCCCGTCTCACCCCGTCGCAGGTGCAGCGTCTCGAGCCGTTCGGGTCGAGGGAACGGGTCGAAGCGGGGGTGCTCCTTTTCGATGAAGGGGACCACTCCATCGACTTCTTCGTGGTGCTCTCCGGCGCGGTCCAGATCTGCCATTATTCGGACGAAGGGATGAAAAAGGTCGTGCGGCACGGGCCAGGCCATTTCGCCGGCGACCTCTCGACGTTGACCGGGCGAGCCGCGGTCGTCCAGGCCCGGGTCGACGAAGATTCCGAGATCCTGAGGATTCACCCAAGCCAGCTCCAGCGGATCGTCGTTGAAGACTCGGAGCTCTCCGACCTGTTCCTCCGCACTTTCCTCATCCGCCGAACGGCCCTCTTCGAGTCGGGGTACAGCTCGATCCGGGTGATCGGCTCCCGCTATTCGCGCGACACGCATCGCATCCGCGAGTTCCTGACCCGCAACAGCCAGCCGCACACGTTCGTGGATCTCGAGCGCGACGCCGGGGTCGCCGCGCTGCTGGAGACGCTCGGAGTGGGGGTCGAGGAGACCCCGATCATCATCTGCGGCGAGGGGCATGTCGCCCGGAACCCCAGTGACTCGGCGCTCGCGCACGTACTCGGCTTCGACGTGCTGGACGAGTCCGAAATATGCGATGTGGTGGTGGTCGGCGCGGGGCCGGCCGGGCTGGCGGCGGCGGTCTACGCCTCGTCGGAGGGGCTCTCGGTCACGGCGGTCGACGTCGGCTCGCCCGGCGGCCAGGCGGGGACCAGCTCGAAGATCGAGAACTATCTCGGCTTCCCGACGGGGATCTCCGGTCAAGAGCTGGCCCAGCGCGCCATGACCCAGGCGGTGAAATTCGGGACGCGCATGGCCAACCCGCTGGAGGCCGTCGGCCTGAAACGGCTGGGCGCGGATTACGAGGTGCGCTTCGCCGACGGCCGAAGCGTGCGAGCCCGGTCGGTCGTCATTGCCACCGGGGCGAAGTACGCGCGGCTGGAAGTCGCCGGGGCCGACCGATTCGAGGGTTGTGGCCTCTACTACGGTGCTACGGCCATGGAATCCGAACTCTGCACGGGGATCGACGTCATCGTCGTGGGTGGGGGCAATTCGGCCGGTCAAGGCGCCGTCTTCCTGCGCGCCACGCCCGGTCCGTGCACATCCTGATCCGTCGCGACGGACTCGCCGAGACGATGTCACGCTACCTGATCCGCCGGATCGAGGAGACCCCGAACATTCACCTTCACTGCCGATGCGAGATCACCCGCTTGATCGGTGACGATTCCCGGCTCCGTGCCGTCGAATACGGGAAACGCCCTTCCGGTGAAACGGTTCGCGTCGACACGTCCTCGGTATTCCTCTTCCTCGGCGCGCATCCCTGCACATCGTGGCTCCGAGGGACGCTCGTGCTGGACGAGAAAGGTTTCATCAAGACGGGACCGCATCTCAAACCCGAAGAACTTGTTGCTTCCGGATGGGTTGCCGAACGCCCGCCGACCCTCTTTGAGTGCAGCTTGCCCCGAGTCTACGCCGTGGGCGACGTCCGTAGCGAATCGGTCAAGCGCGTGGCGTCGGCCGTCGGCGAGGGTTCCATGGTCGTGCAGTTCATCCATCGAGCCCTGAGCGCGGAGTGACCATCGAGCGGCAATCGACGACCCGCTGCGTCGCCACGGGCCCGCCCAGTGGTCGGCCCGAGGCAAGAGCCTTGTTCCTGAGAACAGGTGAAGGAACAGGTGGGACGATCGAACCCTCGATTCATCATCGCGAAGATTATAAATAAAATATTATATATTCTGTATACAGCCAGTTTGTGAACCGCTCTAATCCGCCAACGGGCCGAGGACGGCCCACGATTGATCCGTGATCCAGTCGCTCGGAAAAAACGAGACGGCCGGAATGATTCGGCACAGAATTTGGGGTATACTGGGAGAATTGATCGTTGGGGAGCGCCGCGCAAGAAAAGGCAGGAAGTTGGCTTATCCCGGAGAGCCGGACGGAGTCAGGCGTTGGAATGATCGCTCCGCGAGCGGGGCGTGAGAGTTGTTGCCATCTCAACTACTGACTGAGTGACTGTCTCGGAAGGTCTTTGTAGTGAGCACCGATCCGGCGTACTTTGGCGAATTTGGTGCTCACAGAGCACCCTACAAGACGGCGATCGAGGCTTCCGGGACAGACTCTTAGCGAAGAGTCCTGGCTGATTGCGAGTACGTGCAGTGCCTCGCCAGTAGGCGTGGCGAGTCGTAGCGAGGAGCTTCACTCGTGGCTGACGAATCCCCAAAGAAAAAAGCGGGATCCGCGAATCCCACCGTCCTGGCGATGGATAATCCCATCACACTCATGATGCTGGTCGTCGGTCTGATCAGCCTGGGCATCCTGGCCTATGCACAGATGCGAGTGGACATCTTCCCCTCGCTGAACACGCCGAAGATCTACGTCTTCTTCGATTTCATCGGCATGAGTCCCGACCAGATCGAGGGATTCATCGTCAACGAGCTCGAGCTGTATTTTCAGTACGTCGATGGCATCGAGGACATCAAGTCGCGGAACATCCAGCAGGTCGGCCTGTGCGAGCTGGGGTTCTTCCACGACACCGACATGGGGCAGGCCATGGCCCAGGTCGTGGCCATGTCCGACCGGGCCATGGCGTGGATGCCCCCGGGGTCCTTGCCGCCGATGATCATGCGCATGGACGCCGGCAGCGTCCCGATCGGCTACCTCGTCTTCACGAGCGAGGGCGACAAGACCTCGCTGGGGGCGATGGGCGACCTGGCGCAGAACATCATCCGGCCGCTCGTGCAGAAGAACGTCCCCGGCACGGTCGCCATCTCCCCCTTCGGCCCGAACATGCGGTCGATCATCATCAATGTCGATCCCCGAAAGCTCCTCGAATACAACCTGAACCCCCAGCACGTGGTCGATGCCCTGAAGACGGGGAACGTCGTGATTCCCTCGGGGAACATCTACATCAAGGACTCGATGCCGATGGTCTACAACAACGCCACGGTGGTGGACATCCAGCGCCTGGGCACCATCCCGCTCAAGCTGGGCCAGAACGTCTACCTCCGCGACGTGGCGACCATCCAGGACGACACCGACATCACCTACGGCTATGCACTCGTCAACGGCCAGAAGGCGATCCATCTGCCGATCATCAAGAAGGACACGGGCTCGACGCTGACCGTCGTGGCCGACGTCCACAAGTCGATGGAGACGTTCCGCAACGCCGTCCCCAAGGACGTGAAGATCAGCTTCGAGTTCGACGAGTCGCCCACGGTGGTGGAAGCGGTCAAGAGCGTGGCCACCGAGGGTGCGATCGGCGCGGGCTTGACCGGCCTGATGATCCTCCTGTTCCTCCGCGACCTGCGGAGCGTGCTCGTCGTCGTCTGCAACATCCCGCTCGCCCTGACCGGGTCGTTATTCGGACTCTGGGTGACGGGCAACACGATCAACATCATGTCGCTGGGCGGCATGGCGCTGGCCATCGGCATCCTGGTCGATGAGGCGACGGTGACCATCGAGAACACCCACGTGCAGATGGAGGAGACGCTCGAACGTCGCCTCGGCGGTGCTGCACGCCAGCAACGCGACGGCCGTGCCGCGGCTGCTGGCCTTGCTCTGCATCCTGTCGGTGTTCATCCCGGCGTTCATCATGGAAGACCCGCTGCGGTCGCTGTTCATGCCGCTGACCCTGGCGGTCGGCTTCGCCATGATCTCGTCGTACCTGCTCTCCAGCACGTTCGTGCCGATCATGAGCGTCTACCTGCTCAAGCACAAGGGGCATGGACGGACAGGGCGAGAAGAAGCCCGGCCTGTTCGACCGGATCCTCGAGGGTTATCGCAAGGCCGTGGACGGGTTCGTCCGGCTCCGATGGTTGGTGGTCCTGGTCTATCTCGCCGCGTGCGGCCTGGTCCTGGGGGTGCTGGGCTTGGAGGTCGGTACCGAACTGTTCCCGCAGATCGATTCGGGGGAATTCGTGCTGCGGTTCCGGCCGCCGCCCGGGTCGAGCTACGAGCTGACCCGGGAGATGGGGGTGAAGTGCCTCCAGGAGATCGAGCACGAGGCGGGGACCGATAACATCTCGATCACGATGGGCTTCGTCGGTCAGGTCGCCCCGAACTTCGGCATCGACAACATGGTGCTGTTCATGCGCGGGCCGGACGACGGCTGGCTGCGCGTCAAGTTGAAGGAGGACAGCGGCATCAAGCTCGACGAGTTTCGCGAGCGGCTCCGCAAGGTCCTCCCCGAGCGGGTGGTCCCGTGGCTGGCCCAACGGTTGGAGCAGGGTGGAGGGGCCGGGGGCTTGGCCAAGGCGGAGGCGCAGCAACAAGCGGACAAGTGCACCTTCGGATTCGAGCCGGGCGACATCGTGAGCCAGGTCATGAGCTTCGGCTCCTCGAAGCCGATCGCGGTCCGCGTGATCGGCACCGATTATGACGAGGTCCGCAAGCACGCGGAAAACATCGCCGGCGAGATGAGGAAAATCTCCTTCCTCCGCGATATCGGCTTCGAGCAGACGCTCGACTACCCCACGGTCGAGGTCGAGATCGACCGCGAGCTGGCGGGGTTGATCGGCGTCACCCCCGAGCACGTCAAGCGTGCACTCGTCATGGCGACCGCCTCGACCCGTTTCACCAACCTCAACTACTGGATCAACGTCAAGACCGGCTTCGACTACCTGGTGCAAATCCAGGTGCCGCCCCTGCGGATGGACAAGCCGGAAGATATCGAGGAGCTGCCGCTGGAGTCGGTCAACCCCTATGTTCCCCTGATGGTCCGCGACGTGTTGAAGGACGGCCGGGTCCACACGAGCGTGCGGCCCGGCGAGTACGACCGCGACATGTCGCAGCGCTACCTGACCGTGGTCGCCAACGTCGAGGGCGAGGACATGGGCCGAGCCGCGAAGCAGGTCCGCCAGGCGGTCAAGGACGCCGGGGAGCCGCCCCGCGGCGTGCGCGTGGAGGAGATGGGCTCGCTCCCGTCGATGACCAAGATGTTCGAGGCGCTGGGGATCGGACTGGCGGTCGCCGTGTTCGTCATCCTCATCCTCTTGACGGCCTATTTCCAATCGCCGCGCCTGGCATTGATCTCCATCGGGGCCGTGCCGGGCGTCCTCGCCGGTATCGTGACCGTCCTCTACTTCAGCAACACCACGCTCAACATCGAGTCGTTCATGGGTTCGATCATGTGCCTGGGCGTGTCCGTGTCCAACTCGGTGATGATGGTGACGTTCATGGACGAGCACTGGAAGGCGGGCAAGCCTTCGACCGAGGCGGCCATCATGGGCGCCAGCGAACGCCTGCGGCCGATCTTGATGACGGCCTGCGCGATGACCGTCGGCATGGTGCCGATGGCGCTGGCGCTGGAGCGCGGCAGCCAGATGGAGGCCCCGCTCGGCCGGGCGGTGATCGGGGGGCTGGTGATGTCCACGTTCGCCACCTTGCTGGTGCTCCCCTCGATCTTCGCGCTGGTGATCGGCCAGCAGGAGCCCCGCTCGCCCTCGCTCTACCCGGGCAACCCCGAAAGCGCGCACTACGACCCAGACCTCTACGCTCAGGCCAACGGCAATGGCCACGAGGAGACGGGTGGTCAGAATGCGGCGGACGACGAGGAGGCCTGATCATGAGGATCCCGCCGGCCGATCAGAGATTCCCGCGGCGGGCCAGCCCGGCCCGTCTCACCTGCAACGGGAGATGAGCGTTGCAAAGCCGCTTTTCGGCCTGACGTCAGGGTTCGTTCCGCTCGCTGCCGCCGGCTCGGGTTCTGGCTCCTGGCCGTCCTCGCGGCGTCGGGCTGCTCCAAGAGAAGAGAAGACGGCCCCGAGCGTCTCGGAGCCTCCGGTCCTTCAGGTGGTCCATCCCCAGCTTCGGAAGATCGTCCGCGTCGTCGGACAACCGAGCTTCGTCCAGAGCTACGAGCGGACGTCGATCTATCCGAAGGTGACCGCATTCATCGAGAAGTGGAACGTGGATATCGGCGACAAGGTGCAGAAGGGCGACGTGCTCGCCGACCTCTTCGTGCCCGAGCTGCGCGAGATGCTGGGGACGAAGAAGGCGACCGTCGAGTTCGATTCGGAGCGGGTCCGGTTGGCCCAGAAGAAGGTGGAGGTCGCCGCGGCCGAGGTCAAGGCGGCCAAGGCGCGCCTCGATGAGGCCCAGGCGATCCTGGGCAAGTACGAGGCCGAGGTCGAACGCTGGGACATCCAGGTCCAACGGCTCACGCGCGAAGTCAAGAGGACCGTGGTCGACCCCCAGATCCTCCTGGAGTCGACCAATCAGTGGAAGTCGAACATCGCCGCGCGGGACGCCGCGAAGGCGACGATCGTGAAGGCGGAAGCGGAACTGCTCGCCGCCGAGGCCACATTGGCAAGGGCCGAGGTCAACGTCGCGGTCGCCCGCGCCGATCTGGCCGTGGCCCGAGAGCGAGGCGAAGCGGCTCGAGGCGTGGGTGGGCTACCTCAAGCTCCTCGCGCCCTACGACGGCATCATCGTGGCCCGTAATGCCAACACCTGGGACTTCGTCCTGCCCAGCACCGGCGACCCCACGGCCGTGGACCGTGCTCCCGACCTGTCGCCCAGCGGTCAGGCCGCTCCGATCTACGTGGTCGATCGCACGGACATCGTCCGGATCTTCGTCGATGTCCCCGAGAGGGATGCCAACTACATCCATATCGGGTCCGAGGCACGCGTCAAGCTCTGGGCCTACCGCGACGAGTGGCTTCCGGCCAGCGTGACGCGCCTCGCCTGGGCCCTCAACATCCAGAGCCGTACGATGCGTGCCGAGATCGACCTGCCCAATCCCGGCAGCCAGATCCTGCCGGGGATGTATGCCTACGGCGAGATCGTCGTCGAGCGCCCGGATGTCCGGGCGCTACCGAAGTCGGCCCTCACTCATGCCGGCGGGAAGTCCTTCATCTGGCGGTACGAAAAGGGCCACGCCGTGCGCACCGAAATCCAGACGGGCGTCGCAGACGGCGAGTGGATCGAGGTCACCAATCGCCACGTCGAGTCGAAATCCCCCGGCAAGGAACAGTGGGTACCGATCGACGCCTCGGAACAGGTGCTCATGGGCAGCAAGCTGTCCACCCTCACCGACGGCAGTCCGGTGCGACTGTCTGAGGCGCCGGCGCCGACCGGTGAGGAATCCAAAGATTCCTCGTCCGGCGAGACGGGAGGCGACTAGCTGACCGCAACCCACTCTGGAAGCGAATGGGGGAATCGCCCATCAAGGGCGCCCGGACGCGATTGCGATGACCCACCTCCAAACAGAGATCGCGCGTGTTGACGGGCAAGGGGCAGGACGAGCGACAATCTCGAGATGAGCCTCAAGGCGTCTCGAGGCCCACTCTTCAGCGGCCGAGTCTCATCCTCCCGACGGAATTCCGCACCCTTCCCCTGTGACGTCGTGGTCAGAAGATCGGAGAGAGCATCACCACTTCAAGCCCTTGAAGAGATCGATGGCCGCCGATTTCAGCCCATCGATCGCGTCGCCGCCCGCGTGCTCGACGGTCGCCGACGGCCGCGCCACCGTCCTTCTCGACGTCCTTGACGGCGTCCGTCGCGACTGCGGAGACGTCGCCGGCCGCGGCCCCGAGCGAACTGCTATTGGCCTGCTCGGCCAGCATCGGATAGATCTTCAAATAGATCTGCCGCTGTCGGTACGAGTTGGCCGGGGCGAACCGGAGGTTGAAGGCTTGCATGAAGCCGAGCAGATCGCCCAGGTTCGTGCCCTGGTAGTCTTCCAGTTGGGCGATGATCTTCTCCATATCGGGGCTGTAGAGCATCTTGGTCAGGCCGTTCATCGCCTTGATCGTGTCGCGGGACTCGATGTAGTCAGGGCTGTTCTGCGGGACGACGCTATCGAATTTGTGCCGGAGCTTATCGATCGCCGTCTGGACGGCCTGGATCGTGTCGGGCTCGAGGTTTCCCTCCTTGTCTTCCTCGAGCGCGGCGGAGACGGCCTTGCGCAGCCCCTCGCGTTCCTCACGGAATGCCTCGACCCGAAGGGCCAGGGGCCACTGGCCGTCCATCGTCATCCGGTTCAGACAGACGGTCATGCATTCGGAGGCGTATTCGAAGGGGATGTCGCGAATGGCCTCGGGCCGGAGCGGAGTCTTGATCGTCTGGAGCGAACGGTCGGCGGTCGCCGGATTGAGCAGGACCTCGAGCAGGACATTCAGGGCGTCGCCGTCGGTGATGTCCCGTTGTTCGGGGTGGTTGCGCAGCCGGTCCTGAATCCCGGCCACATCCTTGATCGTTCTGGGCCCGCTTGGCCTTGATGCGAGCCGCGTATCGACTTGGCCGCCCCTGCGTTGCCGTGGTAGACGTAGTTGTTCCATCTCATGGCGGTGGAGGTGTTCATCGATCGGGCCATGGCGGTGCGTTCGTTATACATACCGGCACCCATGCCGAACATGCCCAGGCCGCGGGCCATGCTGCTCCCGGGCGTCGAGCCCCAGCCGCCATAGCCGCCACCATAGCCTAACCGTAACCGTACTGGGCACGAGCCTCGCCCGCGGCCGACAAGACGGCCATCATCACGATTGCAAAACGGATCGTTCGAGTCATCGCAGGTCTCCTCCAAAAAGCTGGAAACAAGGCCGGTCAACGTGACCGGTCTCTCAATCGTCCCGTCGCTGATCCCATCCACGGGAACGTTCAGCCCATATCGACATCGACCGAGACCCATCGCTCGATTGCCGATCCCCTCGTTGGCGCTTGACTCCGCGAATGACGATGTCACCAGGTCCCGATTCGCGGTCGTCACACAGGACCACAGGCGAGTGTCGGCATGCCGGTTCGCCTCTCGGAGAACTGGGCTGGGGGCCGCGAGCCGAAGGAGCGGGACGGATTGATGTAATTCGCCATCAGATAATGAGCTCCGAAGAGCACGACGAAATTCAGCAGCACAATCGAGTAGGTCTGCCACTTGCTCAGATCGAAGAGGACGAAGAACCCCACGATCATCACGGTGACCTCGGCCATGATGCTGAAGAAGGGAATGGGAATCCAGCAGGCCACTCCCTCGGCCAGCACGGTGATGCGCCGCAATACTTCATTGCGATGCCGCCGATCGTCCCGAAGTCGAAGCCGATGAACCGCGACGCGATCCAGACCGCGAGAATCCCGGCCGGGACCTGGATCAAGAGCTTCTTCAAAGAGAAGTCGACCATGAACTGCGCGGCGCCCGAGCCGGCCGCCAGATAGGCCTGGAGGCCGATCAGGACCAGGCCGAAAATCATCATTTGGAGAGGTGCGGTACGGCGGTAGCGGTCTCTTACCAAACCCATGGTCCACTCGTCCCTTCAGGATGATTCGATAGACGTTTGCAGGCGGTTTGATCGGGAGCTTTCCGGACGTCCAGACACACCGGCGACGCCATTCCGTCGATCCGGGCCTGCGCCATTGGGACGCAGCCCGAGGACCTCTTGGCGATAGGCCGCCGGGGTCGTCTTCAGGAAGCGGCGGAAGACCGACGTCAGATGGCTCTGCGACGAGAAGCCGACGTCCAGGCTGATGTTCGACGATCGAGCGGTGAGGGTCTTGCAGGAGCTCGCGAGCCCTGGCAATCCGCAGCTCGGTCAGGTAGCGGTGGGGCGTTCTCCCCGTGGACTGCTTGAAGGCATGGAGGAAATAGTTGGGGCTGAGACCGGCCACCTCGGCGAGTCCATCCAGCGTGATCTCTTGCCAGAACGAGGCATGGAGGAAATCGATCACGCGGCGAAGACGAGGATTGGTCAGGTTCTCCACCACCCTCGAGCTCGGGCCTGGCAGTGACGAATGCTTCCACAAGAGCTCGATCGCGATCTGTGTGACGAGGGCCTCCGCGAAGAGGCGCGAGCCGGGGATCGGCGAGCGGAGCCGTGCGGCCAGCCGCTGTCCCAGGTTCCACAACTCCACGTCGCGGCTATAGGCTTCCACGATCTCGATCGTCGATCCGTGCGCGTTCCACTCCTGCTCGGCGAGGGACTGCAATCGGTCCCGACCGAGACAGCAATGGAACGCCACGTTCGGACGGAGTTGACGGATGGAATGACCCTCTCCAGACGGCGTGATGAGCAGTTCCCCGGCTTGGGCCTGGAATCGAGAGAATCGCGACCCGCGCTTCCACTCGACCGTCGGGTCACCCTTGAGATTGAACGCGACGATGTGAAACGGTGCGGAGTAGTCGAAGAAGTCTTCCAGTCGTCCTTCCGTGATCACGCTGCGGATGTCCTCCCAGCCCAATGCCTGACTCGAGGCCACGACGGACATCCCCGTGCGCGACAGTCGTGAAAGGATCCCGTCCGTGGACCGAAGCATTTCGGAATCAGACAGCATGGGCTGGACTCTCCGACGAGGGACGGTATCGATGCGTGCCGGTTGCGCGTACGCGTTCACACCCGGGCCGACAACTGTCCCAGATGAGATTCCCTTAACGGAGAGTCCTTTGGGGCGAGATGTGCTGTTTGAGTTTGAGCACTGTGCCACATTATAGAGCACCATGTCAGCCTCGTATGTACGGGCACCTTGGACACCTTTTGTCAGGAAATCCCTTACAGAAACGCGGCCTCCCCACAAACGCGTTTTCCGACGGCCCGTGATGGCGACATGCCGGAGCAGGGATGACATGTCCTGGATGCCGTGACGGCGTCGTTCGCAGCCAGCGAATTCTGGCGTCGAAGCCGGCGTCAGCCGGCAAACCCTCTCGACCGCCAGATGCCGAAGTTATGGTTTAACGGCCGCTTAGCTGAGGATCTCCTCGAGGACTCGCCCGGTGGCCTGGGCGAGCGATTGGGCCAGCCGCCGGAGGTCGAGCGGTTTCGGGAGGAGGACCGTCAGCGGAGCATCCAGTACCTTGCTGGCCTCGACGCTGTCGCAATCGCTCGAGGCGAGCACGAAGCCAACGCCGGAGCAGCCGGGATCGTCGTGCAGGGCCTGGGCCAGTTGCACGCCGGTCATGTCCGGCAGGTACATCGAGCTGAGGACCACGTCGGTTCCCTCACGTTTCGCCAGCTCGAGCGCCTCCCGGCCGGAACGCGTGGTGAGGACGTTCTCGATATGCAATTCCAGAAGGTATTTGTGCGCGATTCTCGCCTGGAAGCGGGAGGGCTCGACCAGAACGACCGTCAGGTCGGACACTCGGCGCACGTCCGAGGGCGTCGGTGCTTCTCCCTCGGCGGAAGGGATGACGTTCAGGCGGAAGTCCTCGGAGTCCATGGGTACGATCGGGTCGGCCGCCATGGTGACGCTCGTCGGCGATGCGTCCGACGGCGCCGGCCCGCAGTGAGCGCGGCCGCGCGTCGGAGAGGGCGACGGCCACTTTCAATCGTTCCAGAGCGTGGACCACCTCGGCCATGGTCGGAAAGCGGTCCTCGGGCCTCTTGGCCACCATCCGCCGGTAGAGCTCGTCCAGTTCGGCGGGCACATCGGCCCGGGCCCGGTCGAGCGACGGGATCGGGGCGTCACGGTGTTTCAGCAGCAGGGCCATGAGCGAGCCGGCCGAGTACAGGGGTCGGCCCGCCAGCAGGAAGAAAAGCGTGCAGCCCAGGCTGTAGATGTCAACCCGGTGGTCGACGGCCGCCGAGTCGAGCGCCTGCTCGGGGGCGATGTAGTCGGCGGTGCCGAGGATGCTGCCGGCTTGCGTCAGTGAAGCGTTCACATGCGATCGTATCGGAATTGATGAGGTGCGCCAGCCCGAGGTCGGCCACCTTGACCACGCCCGCGGTATCGCGCAGCAGGTTCGCCGGCTTGACGTCGCGGTGGACGATGCCGTGGTCGTGTGCGCAGGCCAGCCCCCGGGCGGCCTGGACGACACAGTCCACGGCGTCGGCCATGGATAGCGGCCCTTTCTGCGCGACCTCACTGCCGAGGTCGAGTCCGTCGACATATTCCATCACCAGGTACAGACCGTTCTCGGTCCTCACCGGCGTCGTAGGCCATGACGATGTTGGGGTGGCTGAGCTGGGCGATGGTCTCCACCTCTCGCTCGAAGCGCCGAGCTGAGATCGCTCTGTCCGGACGGTTCACGCGAGAAGATCTTGAGTGCGACAACCCGGTTCATGCGGCGGTGTCGGGCCTTGAAGACGGTGCCCATGCCGCCGGCCCCGAGCCGACTGAGGATCGTGTAATTGCCAATCAACAACTGCGGCAATCGGCCGTCCAGAATGGCGTCGGCCTGAAACGACGTTAGCCGGCCGGTCTCGATCAGGCCACTGGCGAGGGCCCGGGCGTCCGCGATGCCAGCAACATCGCCGATCTCGGTCAGCATGGCGCGCAGGTCATCCCCGGAGAGGAGCCCACTCTCACTCACTCTCTTCACGAATTCTTTACCGGAGAGAGTCTCGGACATTCCCAGAGTTCTCTGCCTTTGATGAGCGGTCCTGATGAGAAATCACGATTTACGTCAAGTTCCAGTCGAGTTTGCATCGCAAGAAAAAGAGCCGACGTGGTGGAACACCCTCAGGTATTCGACCACGTCGGCTTACTCTTTAACGAGCCTCCCGGACTGGCCGGGTTGCCCTTCACCTAGTCCTCCGACGATTTCAAGTCAATGATTATGACGCGCAGGCCGAGATTTAGCAAGAGAAATATTTCCCAGCGTGATGACTGGATGACTGGAGAGGTCATGACGTCGGCGGTTTATTATCGTCGAAGTGGGTCGAGGGTCGAGAACCCACTTCGTATCGACGGCTCTTGGGAAGTTGGATGAAACTCTATCGGCCAGCCGGCTCGCGAATGGGCCGCCTGGCGTGGTCACGAGGGCCCACGCAATCGCTGCACGGCGTGGCGTGGCTTGGTTTCTCAAGGAGATGAGGACCACGGACCACGCCGAGCGGATTTCGATATGATACGATTTCCAGCATCAAGGAATCGCTGGCGGTCCACCAGATGGCCAGGAAGTCGGAGGATGTCGCGGGAACCGAATCTGGGGGATGGTTTCCTCTCGTCCCGGCCCTCCTCCGCATCCGTGAAGCCTTGTGGGATGGCCAGACGTAATGTCCTGTTCGCCTTCATGCTGGGCGCTTCCGAAATGGGCTATCGCCTCGGGCGACGGGATCGGGCGAGCATCGCCGACGCGACGAAATCGCAGGTCAGCAGCATCCAGGGGGCGATCCTGGCTGCTCGGCCGTGCTCGGCTTTACTTTCGCGATGGCTGTCTCGCGATTCGAGACCCGCAAGCAACTGGTGATCGAGGAGGCCAATGCGATCGGGACCGCTGCTCTGCGGGCACGGCTGCTGCCGTTGTCGCATCGGGAAGAGGCTCTGACGTTATTTCGCCGATATGTCGATGCCCGGTTGGCGGAAGGACCGCCCGAGGAGGAAACCGAGCGGCTGCAAGAACGGCTGTGGTCCTTGGCATCGGCGGTCGCGGAGACTGACACGCGGTCGGTCACGGCGGGGCTGTTCCTCGAGTCGCGGAACGAGGCTATCGACAGCAAATCGAGGCGGGACGCGGCTCTGACGAACCCTGTACCGGAAAGCGTGCTGTTGCTATTATTCATCATGTGCGTCGTGGCCTTGGGGGTCGTCGGATACGGTGCCGGGCTGGCGGGCGGCCGGACTACGGTGGCGATCGTGTCGCTATCGTTGCTGATCGCCTTGGTGGTACTGGTGATCGTGGACCTTGATCGGCCGGGCCGCGGCTTGATCCGGGTCGGCCAACGAAGCATGGTCAGTCTCAGGGACGACCTGGCCCGGCAGAAACCATGAAAAGGAGTAGATCTGGGAACGGGAGGGAAGGCGGGAGAATATACAAACTTTTAACACAATATCTTATTTGACTAATTAAGATATCGAGCGGCTATTCGTACGGGAAATATCATTCACCAAGTCAGAGACTGGCCCATCGAAGGCCAGCGCGACCCGAGCCGAGAGATTGCTTTTTTTGTTGACGCCCACGCGTCCGCGCCGCCCGACCGACCCGAGGTACCCGATCGACTCCAGGGCTCGGTCAATCGTCCGGAGGGGGTTAGATGCTGGGCCGGAACGACGGCCGAGTTCGTCGTCCAGAAGAGTAAACCGCCCGCGCCGCTGACAGGGGAGGAAACCAATACCTGGCGCGGCGCCTGGCCATTCGTCCTGGCGATCGCTGCCTGCCCGGTCGTCTGCGAGATGGTGGTGTTCGTGGAGCATCCTGAGGTCTTCCGCCTGGTCCTCCGAGTCGTCGCCCTGCGACGATCGGGCCAGAGCGCGTTTCAGATGGCGACCGCCGGTGTACTGGCGACGTACGGAGCCCACCTGGTGAACACCTTGCGCATTCGAGCGATCGAGGCAAGGCCGTTGAACCAGTACCGCCTCGGCGAGCGGATCGGGGTCGGTGGGATGGGAGAGGTCCACCTCGCGGAACACCGTTTGTTGAAACGTCCCTGCGCCATCAAGCTGATCCGGCCCGAGCGAGCCGGCAACCCGCGGCGGCTCGAGCTATTCGAACATGAGGTCCGGGCCACGGCCCGGCTCACGCACCCGAATACGGTGGAGATCTTCGACTACGGGCACACCCAGGAGGGTACGTGCTATTACGTGATGGAATACCTGCCCGGCCTCAGCCTCGAAGAGCTGGTCGCAGCCGACGGCCCACTGGTGCCGGGTCGTGTGATTTTCCTCCTGCGTCAAGCCTGCGAGGCTCTGGCAGAGGCCCATACTGCGGGCATGATCCATCGCGACCTCAAGCCGGCGAACCTCTTCGCCACCGAGCGCGGCGGTCGATACGACTTCGTCAAGCTGCTCGACTTCGGCTTGGTCCAGGAGGTGAACGATCCCGCACGGGCCGGTCGATGCCGCGATGGGGCTATCTGCGGAACTCCCGCATTCATGGCGCCCGAGCAGGTCCTGAATGATCGACCGCTCGATCACCGCTGCGACCTGTACGCAATCGGTGCCGTCGCTTACCACTTGCTGACCGGCCGTCCCCCGTTCGAGGGTGAGAGTCAGACCCAGGTGATGGACGCGCAGGTCCGGGACCCCGTGGTCCCGCCGTCGCGACTCTGCCCTGACGTGGGGGACGACCTGTAGCAGGTTATCCTCCGGCGCCTGGCGAAGGCCCCCGAGGATCGATTCCCGAGCGCCGAGGACATCGAGGAGGCTCTGGCCGCCTGTGCGGCTGCCTCCCAATGGGACTACCGGAAGGCTGCCTCCTGGTGGGAAGAGTTCGACCGGCGGGCGAAGGCCAACGCGGCCGGCTGAAGGACGGCAGCTCCACCCACGCTCATAGCCGTGAGACATACGCGGGACCCATGACCTCGATGACTGGGGCACCCCCGGCCCTGACAGTTCGCGAGTCGCTCTAGCCAGGCTTGCACGCAACTTCAGCATGCTCTGTTGAATCACTCGGAGCAAGCCGCAATAACGGGCGGTCCCGATTGCGTCGACCTCTGCGAGAACCGTCTGCTTGCGAACCTCGAACCGGGAGGCGGCCATGGCGAAGCGGAACCCGAGGAGGCGGCCGGGTAAACCGAGAGTCACCGCCTGGATGGTCCCGACCTGAGATTCTGCCGCCTCGTCGAACCGCGCCCGATGGCGGTGGCCGAGGCAATATCCGGCCTCCGCGGACCATCAGAGCAGCGCGAGCAGGACGACGGCGATCAGCGCCTCGGAACGACTCAGCAGCTGTCCGGAAAGGCTGTTCTCAGCCCCGAATGGGGCGGTATCGTATAGCTCGGGGCGCAAGCCCCGAGTTTCGACCACGGCATCAACCTCTCTGCCCGCCCCAAGGACCGGCGCCGCCGGTCCTTGGGGCGGGCAGAGAGGGAATCGCGGGTGTCCCGCCATCTCGGGGCTGACGCCCCGAGCTATACGATCTCGTCTCTTCGAGACTTTCCGGACAGCCTCTCAAGAGGAGTTCACCGGAGACACGCAGCCTTCCCCGGCCCGAGGCACTTTCGAGATCGGGAAAGATTGATTATAATTCCCTCTTGGCTTCGCGAAGTTAGTTCGTTCAACATATTTGGTCGTGGAACCAGGGTTGTACCTGGCGGGCCTCGCCGCACGACTTTTATCGTTGGGTCTCCTGCGCTTATGATCTACAGGAACTTGTATCCAAAACCCATTCATAAACACCTTACAGTTCTCCCTGATGACCATCCCGAAAACATGCGTCGGCAGTCGGGTGTCAAGGCGACCGGCGGGGGGAAACTCACTCGAAAACGCTGACAGCGCGGGGACCGACCCTATGAGCCCGAAGCGCCAGCGAGTGAGTTCCGGCGGGGACCATCCATTCACTCGCTGGCGCTTCGGGCTCGTAGGGCCACGACCGCGTCGCGGGCAAGAGAATTCCTGCCGGTCGCCCAAGCACGCCCTCCAACCGCAGAGGGATAGAGTGCATATGGTGTGGGTCCTGTTGTGTATGGGTTTGGTTGACAACCACACACTTGATGTCCCTCCCTTCCAGGGTGCCCTGAGATGGTTACGGTATACCACCTCCCGTGAAGATCGGTCATTCTGCTCCGGGTGAGTTGGCCAGTTGGTGGCTTATCCGTCGGAGTTCGATCAGAACCTTACGAACGGCGGTCCCTGGGCACGCATGTTGCACATGTTGCACAATGATCTCAGCAGGCTTGACTATGGGAGGACAACGCAGTGGAACCGCAAGACCAACAAGAACACGACAAGCCCCAGGGTGGCGACTCGCCCCAGGACCAAGACCAGCAACAGGGGGCCGATTCTCCCCAGAAGAGCGAGGGCACGCCCCGAAGCAGCGGCCCGGAGGCCGCTCAGGTCGTCGGGACTGACGCTCCGATCATTACATTGGGACCGGCGATCCAAACTGATTGGACGAGTCAACCCGATCGAAGCATGGTCGTCGAGACGAGCCGGATTCGCGAGCCCAATGAGGCGTTCAATCCCAACTTTGTCATGGTCCCCATCGAATCGGACCGCCCTTCGCGGGACCGCTCCGGCGATGGGAACGGGGAGGGAAAAGTGAAGGAAGACGACCACCAAAAAGGCTCCAAGAGCCAAGCTGGGCAGGAGGGAGTTGCCAAGAAAACCTCGTCCCATTCCAAGCCAGACCGCAATGAGGATCGGGACGAGTCCGGCAGACGCCAAGACCATCCGCGTCGACGGTCGGCCCAGTCACCCTCGCTGACCCGTGTCTTGCTGTTCGCGGGCGTGGTGTCCCTGGTCTGCGGGGTCGTCGGCGCCTGGGGCTACTCGCATTTCTTGGGGTCGGACAAGTCGGGAGATCAGAAGTCTTCGGGCAAGAGCTCCGGCTCGAGCAAGGGCGGCTCGAGCAAAGGCTCGGGCTCGAGCAAGGACTCCGATTCGAGCGAAGACTCGGATACGAGGAAGAACTCGACCTCGAACGAGAAGGAGGACACGGCCAACCTCCTCAAGGCGGAGACCGCGTGGATGGACGCGGTGAAAGAACTCCGTCAGGCACGGGCGGCAGAGAAGGCGGCGCGAAGTTCGGAGGAGGAGAAGAAAGCCATCCTGGATTTCCTCAAGAATACGCTGATGTCGGCGGGCCGCCCGGGGGGCGTGTCGCTGGCGGACGCCTTCTGGGCCGGAGGCCAGGGCAAGGACGTGACGCTGCGCAAGGCGGCTGGATTCCGCCGAGTCGCGGGCCACCGAGGCGTTCGCGGACCGGCCCCTAGCAGAAGCCACGGTCCGCGAGATGCTGGGCCTGGCCTACTTGAGTCTGGGAGACGCGCCGCAGGCGGTCAAGGAGTACGAGCGCGCCTTTGCGTTGCGGGAAGCCATGCAAGGACTCAACCAGCCCGATACGGCCTCCTGCCGCAACCAACTGGCCGTCGCCTACCGGCTCGCCGGCCGCGCGGCCGAGGGTGGCCGTCTCTTTGACCGCGACGTCAGTTCGACCGCCCGCGCAAATGCGCTGGCCGTACGCGGATCGATGCTGCTCCTCGAGAAGAAACCTGCCGAGGCCGAGCTGAAATTGCGCGAGTGCCTGACGATGCGTCAGAAGATCCAGCCCGACGACTGGACAACTTTTGATACGATGTCGATACTCGGCGAAACGCTCATGGATCAGAAGAAATACGCCGACGCCGAGCCGCTCCTGCTGTCGGGCTACGAGGGCATGAAACCACGCGAGAAGGCGATCCCGTCCCAAGATAAGCCTCATCTCACCAAGGCATTGGAACGTCTGGTGACGCTTTACGAAGCCTGGGGAAAGGTGGACAAGGCGATGAAGTGGCGCAAGGAACTGGAGGCCATGGAGTTCACGAAGAAGTCCTGACCCCGGGAGACCGCGCCCGGCCTTACCCGGCGAGCGAGGGGGAATTGCCAGGCGCTGGGTCGTCGTGATCGTGCACTTCGTGAGCGCAGTCCAGAAAACCCGTTCGCCGGGCAAAATCGGTATCATCCGGACGACCGCTGCTGGTCGATAAACCCCGTGATCCGGCCAGGTCGGCGCGGCCGGCACTCTGATCGTACCGTGGACCCCTGTCGCGGCCGGGAAGGATACGATGGAACGATCCACCTGCGCATGGATGCTCGCGGGGCCCTTGCTGCTCTCTTGGGTCGGACCCTCACCCTGCGCAGCTCAGCCGCCTGGTCCGCCACCGACGCCGCCTCCGGTCGTCGCCCCTGCGCCGAGCCAGCGGGGCTGGCGGTCGCCGTCGTCCACGCCAGCCTCAACCACCCCCGCGCCCCCAAGCGACGCTGAGGCGACCCCTCCGAGCCCGCTCGGCGGCAGCGTGACGCTCCCTCCGCCGACGCCGATGCCGACCGACTTCCGCTTGCCGATCAACCTGGCGACCGCGCTTCGGCTCTCCGACGCTCGGCCGCTGATCGTGGCCGCCGCCCAGGCCAGCGTCTGGGTCGCCGAGGCCGATCTCCAACGGGCCAAGGTCCTCTGGGTCCCCACGCTCAATATCGGCTTCGACTACATCCGCCACGATGGCGGCGGCCCGGATTTCAACAAGGGTATCTTGACCGCGGTCAGCACCAACTTCTTCTACGCCGGTGCCGGCCTGACGGGTACTCCCTTTGGGATCATCTCCACGACCGATGCGGTCTACGAGCCCCTGCTGGCACGGCAGGTCTTGAACGCCCGGCACTGGGATGTTCAGTCGGCGAAGAACGACGCCCTGGTCCGGACCGCCGACGCCTACTTCCTGCTGCATCAGCAGCGGGGATGTACGCCGGTTCGCTCTACTGCATCGAGCGGGGGCGCGAGCTGGTCGAGCGGATCGCCACCATGAGCCGCGACCTGGTCCCCCAGGTCGAGGTCGAACCGGGCCCGGAACCTGCTCGCCGACCTCGAGCAGCGCGCCGTCTCGGCGCGGCAGCAGTGGCGCGTCCGTCAGCGCCGACCTCACCCAGGTCCTCCGGCTCGACCCCCGCTCGGTGGTCGAGCCACTGGAGCATGACCACCTCCAGATCACTCTGGTCAACCCCGGCCGCCCGCTGGAGGAGTTGATGTCGGTCGCCTTGACCAACCGGCCCGAACTCGCCTCGCGCCAGGCGCTCGTCAAGGCGGCGGAGATCGCAATCCGCCGGGAGAAGGGGCGCATGCTGCTTCCCAACGTCGTGCTCAACGGCTTCCAGACCCCGTACGAATTGCTCCAGGCCGGGATCTTCGGCTTCGGCGCCAACACGAGCATGAACCAGTGGACGGGCCGGGACGATTTCAGCTTTCAGCCCCTCTGGCAGCTCCAAAACGTCGGGCTCGGCAACCTCGCCCTGATCAAGAGGCAGCGCGGCATGGAGTCGCAGGCCATCATCGAGTTGTTCAAGATTCAGGACCTGGTGGCGGCAGACGTGACCCGGGCCCTGGCGCGGGTGCAGTCGGCGGCGTTCCGGGTCATCTACGCGGATCGCGCACTGCGCACGGGGATCATCACCCTCAACGGAAACTTCGAGGGCCTGAAGGAGATTCAACGTTTCGGCGACGTCCTGGTCCTGATCAACCGGCCGCAGGAAGCGGTCTACGCGCTCCAGCTCTTGAACGTGGCCTTCGACGAATACTTCACCACGGTGGCCGAGTACAACCGGGCGCAGTTCGAGCTGTTCCACGCGATGGGCTATCCCGCCCAGGAGGTCTCGTCGCTCCGGACGCCCGGCGACATCCTGCCGGTGAACACGGCGCGGCCAACCTTCCTGCCCCCGGTGGGCCACGGGCCGCCCCCGGCCACTCGTTGAACACCAGCCATCCAGGGCTGACTCTGGAAATCCATATTGGTCGGAGCATCCAACGCCTGCGATCGCACCGAAGGGCTCGTGAAGGGAGTGGGACTCGAATGATGGAACGCTCTGCCTGGCCATGGATGCTGATCGTGGCCTCGCTGCTCCCCTGGGTCGAGCCCGCGGCGTGCGCAGCCCAGCCCCCAACCGGTGCGACCGCGACGACCAACCCTTCGCCTCCCGCTCAAGTGGCAACCTTCCCGCCGTCGACGGTATCCCCCGCCATCGAACGCTTCATGAGACGGAGCGGCCAGAACCTACCTCAGCCGCCCCCGCTCGCGGTTCCTGCAACGATACAGAACCGCGCAGTCGTCGCCCTTTCCGATGCCGCCGTCGACGGTGTCACCGGCCGTGTTCTCCCGAGCCGGCCAGCAGGTCCCAGGGTCGCCGCCAGCCGGCCCGTCGCCGACACCTCCGGCCCGCGCGCCTCTGGAACGTGACTCGGCGACAATACGGCCCTCCCCCCTGGCCGGCAGTGTGAAGCTCAAACCGGCGCCGTTCGAGCCTGCCGACCTCCGCTTTCCGATCAACCTGGCGACCGCGCTTCGGCTCTCCGACGCCCGTCCGCTGATCGTGGCCGCCGCCCAGGCCAGTGCCTGGGTCGCCGAGGCCGATCTCCAGAAGGCCAAAGTCCTCTGGGTGCCTGGACTCAACTTTGCCGCCGATTATCTCCGCCACGACGGCGGCGGGCCGGACTTCAACAAGGGCGTCATGACCGCGCCCAGTGTGAACTACTTCTACGCCGGTGGCGGCCTGTACGGGGTCATCTCCACGACCGATGCCATCTACCAGCCCCTGGTGGCACGGCAGGTTCTGAACTCCCGGCACTGGCTCGTCCAGTCGGCGAAGAACGACGCCACGCTCCGGACGGCCGACGCCTATTTCCTGGTGCACCAGTATCGGGGGATGTACGCCGCTTCGCTCTACTGCATCCAGCGGGCGCGCGACCTGGTCGAACGGATCACCACCCTGAGTCAAGACCTGGTCCTCCCATTCGAGATCGAGCGGGCCCGCAACCGGCTCGCCAACCTCGAGCAGCAGGCGGTCTCGGCGCGGCAGCAGTGGCGCATCCGCAGCGCCGACCTCACCCAGATCCTCCGGCTCGACCCCCGTGCGGTCGTCGATCCGATGGAGCGCGACCATCTCCAGATCACGCTGATCGACCCCGGCCGCTCGCTGGAGGACCTGATGCCGGTCGCCATGAACAACCGGCCCGAGCTCGCCTCACGACGGGCGCTGATCAAGGCGGCGGAGCTGGGGGTCCGCCGGGAGAAGGCGGCGCATGTTCCTCCCCAGCATCTATCTCACCGGCTTCCAGAGCCCCGGCGGCATGTTGATCCAAGGAGGGATCTTCGGCCTGGGCCCTAACAGCAGCCTCAGCCAGTGGACGGGCCGTGACGACATCAGCGTTCAGCTCATGTGGCAGCTCGAAAGTTTCGGGATCGGCAACCTCGCGCGGATCAAGAGTCAGCGGGGTCAGCAGTCTCAGGCTTTCGTCGAGTTGTATGAGGCTCAGGACATGGTGGTGGCCGACGTGACCCGGGCCCTGGCGCGCGTCCAGTCAGCGTCGGCCCGCGTCCTCCAGGCCGATCGTGCCTTGCGCACGGGCCTCATCACCTTCAACGGACAGATCGAGGGCCTGGGGCAGACCAAGCGCTTCGGCAACCTCCTGGTCCTGATCAACCGGCCGCAGGAAACGGTCTATGCGCTCCAGCTCTTGCAGGTGGCCTTCGATGAGTATTTCACCACGGTGGCCGAGTACAACCGGGCACAGTTCGACCTGTTCCACGCGCTGGGCTACCCCGCGCAGGAGATCACCTCGCTACGGACCCCCGGCGATGTCCTGCCGGTGGACACGGCGCGGCCGTCCTTCCTACCCGCGGTAGGCCACGGGCCGCCCCCGGCAACCCGATGAACGCCGGCACCCACTCGCGCGCGACTCACGGCGCAGCCCTCGGGACCTGGGCGACCTTCGAGACCGCACTATTTCTCGGGTGGAACGCCGGTGATCGGGCCGGTCTTGGCGTCGTTGAAGTCGGCGACGAGAGCCGGGTCGAGTTCGTGGGGGTTTACCGAGATGTGTTCGGGCGTCAGGCCGGGCTCGATCAGGATCGTGAGGTCGGTGATGTCGCGGTCGACCCTGCCTTCAAGAAGCTGTGGGCGGGCGGGATTGAGGCACCGGTTCCTGGGCGAGAGCCGGTAGCCGGTAATAAAGTTGACGAGAACCGTGATACCGCCCTCCGGGATGCCTTTCACTTCGAACCGACCGGCCTCGTCCAGGCCCGAGGTCAAGATACCCGCGTTGTCCGGCCAAACGACCACCTTGGCGTCTCGAGGCAGAGCCTTGCCATCGGAGACGATCACGCGACCAGCCAGCGTCCGGCCGGGCTGCACCTCGAAATCGCCGAGGTCGACGGTCGCGCCGTCGATCCCGGCGTTGAACGTGCGCGGGATCACGGTCTGATGATTTGCCAGGCTGCCGGGCTTGGAGTAGATCGAGTTGTACGGGATCCTGACCAGCCGCGACCCGGGCCATCCGGAAATACCCCTGGTCGTCCGTCGTGGCCTCGATCTCGGGGAGGCCATCGTGCGATGTCAGGATCATGGCGACGCCCGGAACCGGCTTCCCGCTGCGGACGACCCGGCCGGTGACAACAACGCCCGGCCCCATTCGCAAGGGCCTACCAATGAGGCCCGATGGCTCGACGGACCACGCTGTCCCGTTAAACGGCTCCTGGGATTTGCCCTCCGGCACACGATAAACCCAGAACGTCCTCGTGGCCAGTCCCGCGCCTCGACCTTGAGGCGCAGGCCCGCTCGAAGATCATCTATCGGGATTGAGAACGCGCCCGTCGGGTCGGTCTTCACCGCCTTCTCGGGACTACGGGGCCGAGGTGACACCGTCGCGCCCGCGACCGGTTTGCCGTCGAGCCCGATCACCTTACCCGTGACGACCACGGGACCATCCGGCTGAGGAGGCGGGTTATCGAAAGGGTCTTCAGCGAATGGCGAGCGTGGCCGGGGTGGTTGCTTGGGTCGCGGGGTGCGAGGCAAACCGAGTTGGTCTTCCAGGGCCGTCAGGAGTGCGGCCGTGGCGGACTCGTTCGCAGCCTTCTGGGAGTCGGCTTCCTCAGCAAGACCGCCGCCGAACCCCTGCACCAGCTCGCCGCCCTTGCCAATCAGGAAGGTCTCGGGGGCGATGACCTCATAGCGATCTGAGGTCCGGCCCGATCCGGGTTCGCCGGCTCGCAGTCCAAAGGGGCCGGTCCCCTTACCGATCGGCGGTCGCTCGAGCAGCAGTTGGAACGGGGCATCGGGCAACTGGAAATACCGTTCGAGACGCGGCCCAGCAGCTCGTTTCAATGCGTCGAACGACGGTTTCGAGGCGTCGTGGAGCGCCAGAATCGCCAACGGCTGGTCCTTGAATCGCTTGTGGATCTCGATCAGCCGGTCCAGCATCGTCCACCAACCGTCATACGAGGTGCTCCAGAACGCGAGGATCACCACCTTGCCGCGGTAGGCGGCCAGCTTGACGGGTTTGCCGTCGAGGTCGGTCGCTTCGATCTCGGCGGCCGGCTTGCCGAGCATCTTCAACCAGGCCAAACTCTCGACACTCAAGTCGGGTAAGTCAAGCGGACCATCCCCCGCAGGCACGACGAGATCCACCAGCCTCTCCGTGGGATACGCCAGGAGCCGTACCTTGTACCGACCCGCAGGCAATCGGGCCTCGAATCGGCGGCTCGCCGCCCGGTCGAACACCGTCTTCCGAAGAGTCGTAGGAATCACTCCCCCACCATGCTCCCTTCTCACCGATCGCATCGATGTCATAGGCGTCCCCCTCGGTCCGGTTAACCGAGTAGATGTCCCAGTCGAACTCGTTTGTCCGGATCATCCTTCGGGGTCTCGACCACGCGAGCACGGACGATTCTCGTGAGTTTCAGCGTGATCTCGAGCGGTCGATCCGGCCCATCGGCCCGAAAGACGTGGACGGCCTCACGCAGGAAGTCGGGCGACGCGAAGCGGATCTCTTTGGCCGGATGGCGAGGAAGGAGGAAAGCGACGTTGACGGCGAAATGTCCCTGGGCATCGGTGCGAGCGGCGGTGGGATCCGGGTAGTTCAGGGGTATCATCCACTGTCGTCCCTTCGCCAGCCGGACTTCAAGCAGGCCATCCGGTTGACGCTTTTCCGCGTCGGCTAGCTGGTCGGGCAGCACGATGTAGTTGCGAGAGCGACGCCGGATGTCATCGGGATGGACGGGCTGCCAGTTCCCGGAATCGTCACGGTACTCGAAATACTTGCCGAGCGGTCCGGGCGGGATCACGTGTCCCTTCGGGTCATGGTAGGTGGCTTTCGCCGCCCGGATTCGGTCGGGTGACGTGATGGGCATCCAGAGATCGCGCATGGGTTCCACCCTCTCGCCGACCCAGGCCTTGACCACCGGCCGACCTTGTTCGTCGCGGATGATCCCGCGCACGGTGCGCATGACGCGTCGCGTTGGCTCAGGTTTCGGTGGGGGCGTCTCTTGCGTTTTCGGGATGGGGAGTGCGGTGTTGATCGCCGTGGAAGGCACGGCCGGATTCTTCATTCCCTCTTGCCTGGCCCAGGTCATCGCCCCGGCGGTCAGGAACGTGGCGAACAGGATCATCCCGACGGCGATCTTGATCTTGGCGAATAGCATGGCTCGCAGGACCTCCTCGGCCAGGGCGGCCGACAGGGAGCCGGCGGCGCTGCTTGGCCGCGCTGGTGTGAGTGAAACGAATGGCCAATCGGACAGTCGCCTCGGCCCAGGCGGCCGGGGCTGGCGACGGTGGCGCGGCAGTGAACGCCGCGCCGGGGATCGTGGCTGAACCCTCCATCCCCCGCTGTTCCAGCCGGGCCTTCAACTTGACACGTCCGCCGCGCGAGCCGGCTCTGGATCGTGCCCAGCGGCGTGCAAAGCTGGGCGGCGGCCTGTTCCTGTGTCAGGCCCTCCAGGTAGCAGAGGACCATCGGGCGCCGGAAGGTCTCGGGTAGTCGGCCGAGCTCCTCGTGGAGGACGGCCCAGCGCTCGCGGTCTTCGTGCGTTGTCGGAGGTTCTTCGACCTGTCGGACGGCCGCCATGGCTCTCCTGCGCTCGTGCGAGCCGGGCGGCGGCGACCCGGGCCTTGGCCGCAACTCGCAGCGCCACGCCGTGCAGCCAGCAGCCGACCGACTCGCGGCGACCGATCGCGTTGGCCCGACGTGCCAGGACCAGGAATGTCGCCTGCGACGCGTCCTGGGCATCGTGCTCGTCGCCCAGCACCTGCCGGCAGACCCGCAGGACCATCGCCCCATGGCGATCGACCAGCGCCGTGAAGGCCGCTTCCGCCGCCTCGTCCCGCTCCTGTGCGAACCGTTCGAGCAACTGGCCGTCGGTCAAACCGCTGGCCGTACCTGTCCGGAACAGTGTCTCGATCTGCCGGTAAAGTCGCATCGATGGATCAGGGGAAAAGAGGTTTCAGAGGGTGTACGACAAGTCTGATGTCGGGTGGGTCGAACGCCACCAACGCGGCGTGAGGCCCACCGAACTCCGCTTGGTGGGTTGCGGCGGGCAGAGCCCGCCTCCACCCACCCTACAGGCGAATTCTCGTTCAAGAGTTCAGACCCACGCCACCTGACAGACTCGTCCCGTAGTGCCCGGCGGAGCTTCCATCATTCCCACAAGTCTACGATTTTCTCGGAAAAAGTACGTCTGGCTCGAAGCCTCACCCACGTGCGTATCGTTCTCGCCCGAGTAATATGGTTGCCTGGTGGTAACGGATCAGACGACGGGAGGAGACCGATGCCGAGTTCGCAAGGACCCCCATGTTGTCATCGTCGGCGCGGGTTTCGGCGGCCTGACCGCCGCCCGCGCGCTTCGGCGTGCCCCGGTGCGGATCACGATCGTCAACCGGTCGAACCACCATCTGTTCCAGCCGCTGCTTTACCAGGTCGCGACCGCCGCGCTGAGCCCGGCCGACATCGCCGCTCCGATCCGCCGGATCTTCCGAGGTCAGGCGAACGTGTCCGTGATGCTGGCCGAGGCCACGGCAGTCGATGTCGCGGGCAAGCGCGTCATCCTGGCCGACGGATCGGTCGATTATGACATCCTGATCGTGGCCACCGGCGCGACGCACGCGTATTTCGGCCACGACGATTGGGCCGAGCATTCCACCGGGCTGAAGAGCCTGCGCGACGCATTGAAGATCCGGCAGCGGGTGTTGATGGCGTTCGAGATCGCCGAACGGGAACCGGACGAAGCCCGGCGGCGGGCCTGGATGACGTTCGTGATCGTCGGGGGCGGTCCGACGGGCGTCGAGCTGGCCGGCACGCTGGCCGAGGTCTCGCGCCAGACGCTCGCGCGCGACTTCCGCCGGATCAACACGGCCTCGGCCCGCGTGATCCTGGTCGAGGCCAGTCCGCGCGTGCTCGGCGCCTACACGGAAGACCTCTCAGAAGCCGCGCGGACGCAGCTCGAGCGGCTGGGTGTCGCCGTCTGGACCGGGGTCCAGGTGACCGGGATCGATGCCAATGGGGTTCACATCGGGTCGGAGCGAGTTCACGCCCACACCGTCATCTGGGCGGCGGGCGTCGCCGCCTCGCCGATGGCGAAAACGCTCGGCGTCCCGCTCGACCGCGCGGGACGCGTTCAGGTCGAGCCCGAATTGACGATCCCCGGGCATGGCGACGTCTACGTCATCGGCGACCTGGCCCACATCGAGCAGGACGGCGCGCTGGTCCCCGGGGTCGCGCCGGCGGCGATGCAGCAAGGCCGGCACGTCGCCAGGAACATCCGCCGGACTCTCGAGGGGAAGCCCCGCCAGCCGTTCCATTACGCGGACAAGGGGATGCTCGCCACCATTGGCCGGGGCGCCGCGGTGGCCCACATCGGACGGTTCAAGACCTCGGGATTCTTCGCCTGGCTGCTCTGGCTCTTCGTGCACATCCTGTTCTTGATCGGCTTTCGCAACCGGCTGATCGTGATGGTTCAGTGGGCCTGGTCGTACATCACCTTCGACCGCGGTGCGCGGCTGATCACCGAGCCGCTCAAGGAGCCGCTGGTTGGTGTCGAGCCGCACGACGCTCCGAGCCCCGGCGAATCCTCGATCCCGGCGACGCCTTGAGTCAATGGTCCTGGCTGTTGCGGACGTTCGAGCCTCCGATGGGGCGCGCGATCGGCACGACCGGACTCGCGATCGGTGACGATCGCGCCGATGCACTGGCAATTGTCGCAAGTCGTGGAAATAATGGGACGACTCGTCACGGAATTGATCCCTCTACGAAATCTGGAACGCGAGCCGCATCTATGTCGACCAGCGTTGCCGAGCTCGACACCGCCATCGAGGAGATGGAAGCGTACCAGGAGTTGCTCTCGCACGCCTCCAAGCGTACGGGCAAGATCCGCCCCGAGGTGCTGGTCCGGCACGTGATGACGATCGTGCCAGCCCCGGAATGGCCGGTGCGCCTCGAAGCGATGGACGCATTGATCCGTCGCATCGAGTCGATCAAGCAAGAGAAGCTGCGGGTCGAGTCGCGGCCGGCGGAGGGCCGGCTGCTGGGAATCTACGCGACCCGACGGCCCGGGTTGGGCGCGCGGCCGTATCGCACCGTACTGTTCGGCGTCGACCCGATCGTGGGCCGATGCGATTGCCCCGACTTCCTCAAGAATTCCCTGGGCGTCTGCAAGCATGTGCTCACCGTGCTCGATCATCTCCACACCCGGCCTCGCGTCTTGCAGCAGGCGGCCAAGGAGCAGGAATGGGCCAACGGCAAGGAGCGGGAGGGCTTCTGGTGGGACCCGATCCGGCCGTTGACGGGCCTCGGCGACTGGCTGGAGCGCGTCGCCTGGCGCGGTGACGTCGAGGCGGCCGCGGCTCGCTCGGCCCGCGCCGCCCAGGCGCTGCGATGGTTTCGTGCGAACGGAGACGGGGGCGTGCTCAAGAACGCCTACCGGGAGAATCCGCCGCGACGGATGGAACTGGTGGATGACCTGCTCAAGATGATTCCGGCCAGCGCGGCCGGGACCCGACACGACCCGGCACTCCGCGCCTTGCTCGTTCACGAGCGCCAGCGGCTCAAGCTGGTCGTCGAGAAGGCGCTGGCCTCCCCCGAAATCCGCGAGGGGTTCCGTGGCCTGAAGCGCTCGTTCTACCCCTATCAGCGCGACGGGGTCCAGCGCTTCCTGGCCGCCGGCCGCCTCCTCCTGGCTGATGACATGGGATTGGGCAAGACCGCACAGGCGATCGCCGCGTGCGAGATCCTCTGGCACAGCGGCCGGGTCCGCCGCGGCGTGATCATCGCCCCGGCCAGCCTCAAACCCCAGTGGGCTCGCGAATGGAGCGTGTTCTCCGAACTCCCGGTCGAGATCGTCAACGGATCCCCCGACTTCCGCAAGGCTCTCTATGCTTCGCGTAAAGAAGGCTTCCTCATCATCAATTATGAGCAACTTCTCCGAGACCTCGAGATCGTCCGCGGCTGGGAGCCCGACCTGGTCGTGCTCGACGAGGCGCAACGGATCAAGAACTGGCAGACCAAGACGGCGCTATCGGTCAAAGGACTGACGCCGCCCTACCGCCTGGTGCTGACCGGGACGCCGATGGAGAACCGGATCGACGAGCTAGCCTCGGTGGTCGAGTGGGTCAACGACATGGCGCTCGAGCCCAAGTGGCGGCTGGGCGCGCTCCATGCGATCCGGGCCGACGGCCGCAAGGAGATGATCGGCGTCCGCCACCTGGGAACGATTCGCGAGCGGCTCCAGCACTGCATGGTCCGCCGGGTCCGGCAGGACGTGCTCGACCAGCTCCCACCCCGCACCGATACCCGCGTGCCGGTCGAGATGACCGAGGCTCAGGCGGCCGAGCATGCGTCGCTGGAACAGCCGATCATGATCCTGGTTCAGAAGGCCGCGCTCCGACCGCTGACCCAGGCCGAGTTCCTCAGATTGATGAGCCTGCTGACGCTCCAGCGGATCATCTGCAACGGCCTGGCACAGCTCACGTTCGTCGACACCTGGCCGACGATCCAGGACCGCCAGCCGGATGAGGGTGTGCTGCTGGGCCTCTCGACGCCCAAGCTGATCGAGCTGCGGAACCTCATCCGACAGCTCGTCGTGGAACAGGGACGCAAGGTCGTCGTCTTCAGCCAGTGGCGGCGGATGCTCAACCTGGCCCACTGGGCGACCCGGGACCTGCTCGCCGAAAAGGGCTTTCATGCTGGTTTCTTCACCGGTGCCGAGGGCGCAAACGACGGACCCAGAACATCGTCGACTTCCACGACGATCCGGCCTTTCGCGTCCTGTTCGCCAGCGATGCCGGCGGCGTCGGCCTGAACCTTCAGCGCGCCGCCAACTGCGTGATCAACATGGACTTGCCCTGGAACCCGGCCGTCCTGGAGCAGCGGATCGGCCGGATCTACCGCCTGGGTCAGAAGCATCCGATCGATGTATACAACATCGTCTCCGAGCAAGGGATCGAGTCGCGAATCGCCGTGCTGGTGGATTCGAAGCACGCGTTCTTCAAGGGACTCTTCGACGGGGATACCGACACGATCCAGTTCGGGGAATCGTCGAGCTTCCTGTCGCGGATTCAGAAGCTGATCGACCCGTCGGCGATCGCCGTCGTGGCATCGCGGGGCGACCAGGCGGAGGCGGAGGCCGACACCAGCGACGACGATATCGACATCGACATCAACGACGAGGCGCCCGACCCGCTCGAGGAGCTGATCGAGGCAGCCGACGAGGCCGAGGACACCACACCGCCGGCGCCCGAACCCGAGCCAGTGCCCGAACCCGAACCCGAACCGGCCTTCCCGACTCCGGTCGCGGGACAGGTCGGCGAGCCGCTGGCGACCGCCGCGCTGGCCACGACCCCGACGTCAAGCTCGGGCGTCGAGCAGACGACCTCACCCCGGCACCCCAGAACCGCACCGCAACGGAACGGGACCGGATCGTTGGCAGGTCCGCGCACCGACGGCTCCTCGCATCCCCCCACGGTGGGCGTCCGCGAGCTCTTCGCGCAGCTCCAGGTCCGGCGGGAGCCCGCGACCGGCAAGGTGGTCATCGAGGCCCCGGCCGAGGCCGCCGGGGCGCTCAGTGCCCTGTTCGAAGGCATGGCCGCGTTGCTCCAATCGGTCAGCCAGTCGGGGGAATCCCCTCCCACTTGAGGGGCGGATCCCGGTCAATCCTCGAGCGCGAGGTAGATTAACGCGCGACTCCAGAGATACTTCCATCGTTTCTCGGGTGGCTGACCCAACGCCGCGGCCAGAGTCGTCCGCGCCTCGTTGGCCGGGTCCAAGAGGCGGATGTCCCCGGTCGGAATGAGGGATTCCAGCAAGGCCACCGCGGCCCGCGGGTCAATGCATCCCTTGGCCACGACCTGGCTGGCAGCGAAGGTATCACGCGGTCCCTTTCGTGCGGCGAGAGAGCGGAGGTACGAATCGATCGGCTCGAAGAGCGCGGCGGCCACTTGGCGGTCGTACCGCGCGAGTAGCATGCACTCGAAGCCGATGTTGGAGCTCTGGACCTGGTCCTCACGGTCCGTCTCGACCCGGGAATGAAGCGCCACGGCTCGCCAGAAGACCTCAGCCAGCCGTTCGGGGGCAATCCGCTCGACGACCGGCAGGATCACGACGGCGGGGTTGGTCGTGTACATATGGGCGACACCGCCTACGCTGGTAACCGGTTCGGAGGCGGTTTCCGATTCCCGCAGCCGATCGATCTCCTGGATCGCGCGATCCATCGCCTCGGAGGCGCCGGCTTTGTCCTTTTCGGCCACGCCGAGGGCTACATAGGCCCAGGCGCAGGCGCGTGTCGCGGGATCGCCCAACGACGCGGCGATGCGACGAGCCGCAGCGTCGGATCGACTCGGGCGAGACGACGGCAGAGTCGCAGAACGGCGGGCGTGGACATGTACTGGCGGTTAAGACCCTCTCGCAGTTTGAAGACCTGCTCGGCCTCGGCCGCATGATCGATCGCGAGCTGAGAAGCGACCTCGGCCAGGGCGCGGTCGCGGTAACTGGGATCCACCTGGAGAGTCGTTAGCTTCTGCAAGCGTGCCAGGATCTGATCGGGCTCGCTCCTCGCCAGTTGGCCGAGAAAATTGCCCGAGAAGACGGTGTTCGACATCTTTTCCACTTGAAGCACGAGCCGGGCACGATCGCGCTCGCCCATATCCAGCCATGGCTCGGCGATCGCCGAAACCAACTGGAGGCGCACCAGGTCGTTCGCCTGTTTCAGGCGATCCCTGAGCAGGGTTGTGGCTCGTTCCAGCAGGGCTTGCTTCCGGCCACGCTCCGAGGCGGGAAGGGCTTTGGCCACATGCGCGAGCGCGCGGGCCTTCGTGGCGGGATCAGGGATCGGCTCAACCAGGGCCTCAGCCCGCGCGGGGTCCTCCACCGCCAGCTTGACCGCGAGGGATTCCCGGATGAGTTGATAACGGCGATCCTCGTTGCGGAACTGACCATTCTGTAACAGCTCGAGCGAACGGCCCAGGTCGAACTCACTCACGGCGCGGATGGCGAACAGTTTGCGCTCGTCACGGTCGTTCTCCATCGGGTCATGTAAGTACGGCTCCAGCAGGCGATCCCCCAGGGCGGCGCAACTCCTCGGGCGGGAGCGGATCGGCCTGTGGCTTCATGACCGACCCGGGGGCTTCGCTCGCGCGCACCAAGGTCAGTGAACCCACATCGGCCTGCGACGACGGATCCGTCAACCAGCCCTGGAGTCGGAATCCGGTCTGCTCGACCAGGATGACGGCCTTTCCGGGGTGGATGCCGGTCAATGCGAATCGTCCCTGGGCATCGGTCGTCGTTGCGGGACCACCCGCCGGGAGGAAGACCCGGGCGCCGGCGACCGCACGGCCCTGACGGTCCTGGATCTGCCCCGTCAGTTTCTGGAGCGGCTGGAGACGGATGGGAGGGATCGTGGCGCGTTCGCCATCCAGCGTCACCCACTGAGAGACAAAGGGCAAGAACCCGTCGTGCCGGATGGACACCCGGTAGGTCGAGCCGCTCAGCAGGGTGGGTGAGGTCTGGAACGTCCCTTGCGGACCGGTTTTCAGCAGATGAGGATCGAGCCGGACGATCTCATCGGTCGTGATCCGTCGAGTACCGAGACCTTCGCCGAAAATGCTTCGCCGGATATCCGCACCCTGGACCCAAAGTTCCACCGGGACTTCGGCCAGCGGCGCACCGGATGCCGTACGGACGATTCCGACCACGCGCCCTGAGCGGCCGAGCTTGAGGACAGCGTTCCGTCCCTGGGACACGTCGAGTGCCAACGTGTGTGGGGCCACTCCGGGACCGACGACCCGGATCGACATGGGCATCATGATTCCCGGTAGGCAGGTCAGCGCTGCCACGCCCTTGGCGTCCGTCGTCGCCGCCAGTAGCTCGAGCCATGCAACAGGAAGGGTCCGCACGGAATTATTGCGATCCGTGCGCCGGAGCATATGCGGAGTGAGGCGAAGTCCTGCGATGGGCCGGTCATCCGGGCCAACCATAGTGATGGTGCATTTCGCCGGTTGATCCAGGGTCAAGGGAACCACCCAGGGGGACGCTTTCCTGGCGAACGAGCCACTCGCCCCGGTGCCAGCCAGAGCCACCGCAATCGCACGCCCGGGTTGGTACGCCCAGACGATCGCTGACATGGCCCACGCACCCGCGCGTTCGCGAGCGATCTCGAGCTGAGCCTGGCCACCGCCGTCGGTCCGGGTTCGCTCGAAGACCGACTCGATTCTCCCCGAGTCGCGCGCATACGAGAGCTCCACAGCGACATCGGCCCCGGGCAGACGATGCCCCTCCGGATCGGCGACCTCGACCTGGATCCTGAGGGAAGTTTGGTCCGCGGCCGGTTTCGTGACGGCCGGACGAGGCGGCTCCTGCGCGACCGGGTCAGCCGCGGCCGGTCGGCGAACAGGTTGTTGTGAGGCGACCGCAGCCGCGGGATCCTCTGGGCGGGTCGCGGCATACCCCAGCACGCCGGCCCCGGCGGTCACCAGACCAGCGATCAGGATGGCGGTTGTGATGAAGATCAGCTTTGTGGCCACCATGGTTTTCACGATCCCCTCCATCAACGCAATGGCCTCGGCCGAGACGATCCCGGCGAGGGCGTCTTTGCCCAGGGCGACTCGCAAGGCTCCGCGTAACGTGGCATCCGCAACAGGTGTCGCGACAAAGATCGGGGCCGGCGCCGATTCCGCGTCCTTCGCTGTCCCGGATCGGTCGAAGGGAAGGTCGTACGGTGCAACGCCTCGCCGGGTCAACCGCACGCGCAGCCGCTCGCGCGCCCAGGCCAGACGGCTCCGGACCGAACCGATCGGCCAGCCGAGGTGTGCGGCGGCCATCTCGTGGGTCAAGCCTTCCAGATAGCAAAGAACCACCGCGGCCCGGTATTTCTCGGGCAGGTGGCCGATCTCCTCCTGGATGACGAGGGTCCGCTCGTGGTCGAGCACCGGATCGCTCTCCGTCTCTTCAGTCGTGGATGGGGTCATCGCGGCCCTGAGCTGCTCGTGCCGCCGTCTCCGCGCCGCACGCGAACGCTCCGAGGCCGCGACCCGCAGCGCCACCCCGTGCAGCCAGGAGGCCACCGATCCACGACGACGGATCGACCGCGCCCGGACCGCCAGCACCAGGAACGTGGCCTGGAAGGCGTCTTCAACCTCGTGCCGATCGCCGAGCATCGCGCGGCAGACCCGCAGCACCATCGGGCCGTGTCGGGCCAGCAGCGCGGCGAAGGCCAGCTCGGCGGACTCGTCGTGCTCGCTCGGCCGCGCGGCAAACCGATCCAGGAGCTCGCGGTCACTCAGGGCGGCCGGCGTCCCGTTGCGGAACAGGTCCGACAGGTATCTCGGTACCGCACGGGAGGGTTCAGTGATCACGGTCTGCATTCCTCGAGGAGTCCGCCGGGAGTGTCGTCGCTGACCAGTAGTGTCGCGAGGGACCGCCGCCAATCAGATTTTCTCGGGAAAAACGGAGAGTCGTCGGCGATCACCACCGCACCGTCTGGGGGCGGTGGCTTTGACCCATTCCGAGAGTCCCGACTCAGGACCGGCGGGACGTCCGGATCCGGCGGGGGTTCTGGGCTGGGCCGGCTTGGAGGTGGGCCGGACTTGCCGAGAATTGTGGCACGAATTGGCACTCGGTGATTACTTTTGGCCGCGGCGCCCTCTCCGATCCCCATGGCCCCCAGCGAGTTCGGGCCGAGTCCCGAAATCGCTGTGCCGGGCCCGGCCGCACGCGGCACAGCCCCGTGGCTCGCTGCCTGGGTTTCCTGGCGGTGACGGTCGCACATGGTCCATATTATTCAGTATGCCTCAGGTTTGATGATCCGTTAATGCACCTATCGCGGATTCCGGGGCGATTGGCTCCGGAACTCTTGACCACAGAGGGAGATGAAAAAATCCAAAAATTCGGAAGACTGGGTTACTCGAATGACCAATTTGGCCCGAAGTGAGGGGGAAGAGGCGCGGGTCGGATCGTCGCACTCCCCAGGTATCCCGCACCCACCGCGCTGAGATCGGTGGTGTTCGACGCGGAGTCTCGGAATAAGCCGATCGTCTCGGATTTTGGGGAGGTCGCACCCGTTCGGGTGCGAAGGAGAGTCGAGCAACCAAGCTCCCAGGTTTCACCCGGTGCTGAGCACCGCCGGCCCGTTGGGCCGGGAAGCCGGGCTGACCCGGCCCGGCTGTGGCGGCCTGAAGGGTCGCGGGAACAAAGCCCCGGCTGAAACCCGGGGTCCCCGGCACCCCACACCGCTCCGGCGGCCTGAAGGGCCGCAGGAGTCCAGGCCGAGGGCTTGAAGCCAATGTTCGTCAGTCAAACTTGACACCGAAGGAACGCCACACGCGCTTCCAAGGGGCCTGGGAGGATTCCGCCAGCCAGGTCACGAGCTCGATCCGGTCTTGATTCGTCGGATGACGCGTATCCGCACCGCCGGGGGGAAGTGCTTCGATGATCGCCACGGCGCCTCGTGGGTCAATAGCGGCCTTGGCCCAGATGTAATACAGGAGGTGCCCACGGGGTCCTCGGGGAATAGATCGCAGGAGCTCGTCGATTTGCGTCGTCAGAGCGGTCGCCACCTGACGGTCATAACGAGCCAGGAAGATGGCGGGAAGGCCGCCAGGATCGACGAGGCGGAGCCCGCGTGTTGTGTCGGCTTTCGGCATGAGGGCCACGGCTCGCCAGAAGACCTCTTCGAGGCGCTCGGGCGCCACGGTTTCGACGATCGGCAGGATCGATGCGGCGGGATTCATGGCGATGCCCGGGATTAGACCACGTTCCGCAGTTCCGGTGGAATCGAGGATACGATCGATCATCCGGATCGCCTCGGTCAGGGCCGCGCGGGCGGCCGGCTTGTCGCGGTCGGCCAATCCGCTCGCCAGCAACGCCCAGGCGCATGCCTGGTCTCCAGGGTCTTTCAGCCCGGCGATCATCCGTCGCATCCATTCCGGATCGGTCCGGGCCATCTTTCGAGAAAGCTGGAGGACGAGTCTCGTCCTCTGCCGCTGGAAGAGCGCCGTCCTCTGGCGTGCAGGGAAGTCGGTAGGCGACTGCTGGTCGAAGAGTTGGAAGACCCGCTCGGCCTGGGCCGGACGGTCCCTCGCCAGCGAGACGGCGATCGCGGCGAGGCTGGCGTGGGGTCCGGGACTATTGGGTCTTGTAGTCTCCTTGATAAGAGGCAAGAGGCGGTCGAGCTCGATCCGTGCCGCCGGTTCCAGGAAGTATTCATTCAGCCAACGCTGGGCCGGGGGAACTGCTTCGAGCGACCTGATGCCTTCGAGGACCAGCGCGCGGGCCTTCTCGACCTCGCCGAGGTTCAGCCAGCTCTCGGCGATCTGTCCCAAGATGTAGATCCGACCTTCGGGATCGGCCGCGCCTTCGTGGACTTTGAGCGAGGCGCGATCGAGGAGCGCTCGCTTCCGGTCGCGCTCCGAAGCCGGCGAGGCGGCGGCCAGCCGCTGGTAACCCAGTGCGCGAGTCCTCGGCGTCGTGATTGCCTCGATGATCGACACGGCGGCCCGCGGATCGGCGGTCATCCGTTCCGAGGCGGCGAGGATTCGCACGTCGTCGGCTCTCGGTGAATCGAGGAGTCCATGCTTCTCGAGCAACTCGAGCGCCTCGGTGGGGTCGATCTGGCTCAGCGTGCGAAGGCAATAGAGCTTGGATTGATTGTCCCCCTTCTCCAGAGTGGCTTGTAAGAATGGGTCGAGCACGCGCCGGGACAGGCGCGCGCCTCTTCGGGCGAGATCGGGACAGGAAGGGGCGCCATCATGCGATCGGGCGGTTCGCTCGTTCGGACGAGGGTGAGCTTTCGCTCCTGGGGTTGCCTGGTCGGGACAGCCGGCCAGCCCTGAAAGCGGAAGCCCTCGGCCCGGACCAGCAGATAGGTCCGGTCGGGAAGAATCCCTTCCAGCACGAAGCGACCCTGGGCATCCGTCGTGGTCGCGGCCTCGACCGAGGGGAGAAAGACCCGCGCACCGGCGACCGGTTGACCCTGGCGGTCGTGGACCAGCCCGATCAATGTGCGGCGCTGGTGAAGTCGCAATGGTGGAAAGGTCATCAGCTCGGTTCGTGTCATCAGCGATTCGGAGTTGACGGGAGGGACGTTCTCGGGACGGATGACGATCCGGTAGGTCCAGCCGGTCATGAGCTGGGGAGGCGTCTGGAACGAGCCATCGGCCCCGGTGCGGATCGGCCCCGAATCGAAGTGAATGAGACTCGGCGCGCCTGCCGGCCTCGGATTGCCGTCCGGATTCAACACCGGGTAGTACAGGTTCTCCACCCAGACCTCGACCGGGACGTTCGCCGCCGGCTGGCCGGAGTCGTTGAAGACCGAACCGGCCAACCGCGCCGGCCGCCCGAGCTTCAGGGTGACCCGAGGGTTGACGGGACGACCGGGAAGCGGGAAGACGTGCGGGACGATGCCGGGAGCGGTCACGCGCACGCGATGCGGATCGATCGTCGCCGGGAGATAAGCCAGCGTGGCCACCCCATCGGCACCGGTCGCGACCGTCAATCGCTCCAGCCAATCGTCGGGAGTCAAGAACGGCGATCTGTTGCCCCAGCACAGGATGGGCACAACACGAACGTCCCCAAGCGGACGGTCGTCCGCATCGCGGATCGTCACCGTCCGTTTCAACGGTTCGGCCAGGGTCAGTCGGACCGGCGGGATCGCTCCTTTCCCTGCGACCTCGGCCAGTTCCGTGGCAGCCACCCGGCCGGGACGGTAGGCCCAGATGACGCGGATGGCTCCGATTTCCTGCATTTTCCGCCGTTCGAGCTCGAGGCGGAATGATCCTTGAGCGTCGGTCATCGTCCGTGCCAGCGTGGGGACCGATTCGTCTGCGGGCCTCCGTCCCGCGAGGACAACCTCCGCATCGGATACCGGCATTCCGGCCGCGTCCACCACGACGCCCGGGACGGTCACGGAATCCGCCGGTTGAGCCAGTAACACTACGGCGATCATCAACGTCCACATAGGGCTGCCTCCTGTCGTTCGTCATGGTCTTCCGGCCTGATCGGATTGAGGGCCATCAAGGACACTGATCGAGATTCTACACCCGCCCGCGCAGCGGAGTCATTGAGTCGCTCCTCGGGCAGATTCGAATCCATCATCGAGCGGGAGCCAGGCTTCCAACGAACGCCAGAGTCGCATCCAACGCGTTTCGGGCGGCAGACCCAATGCCTCGGCCAGCAGAAACCGCGCCTCGATCGCGGGGGTCGGCCGACGGGATTCTTGAGGCGGTGTCAGCGATTCCAGGAGGGCCACGGCGGCTCGGGGGTCGAGACACGCTTTGGCGACGATGTGGCTGGAAGCGAATTCGATATGCGGGCCTTTCCGTGTCGCCAGCGCATTGAGGTAGAAATCCATCGGCTCGAAGAGTGCGGCGGCGACCGCGCGGTCATAGTGCGACAGCAACAGGCACTCGAAGCCGATGCAGGACGTCTGGAGCTGGAATTCTCGATCGATTTCGAGGCGGGGATGAAGCGCCACGGCGCGCCAGAAGACCTCGGCCAGTCGATCCGGTGCGACCCGCTCGACGATCGGCAGGATCAGAGCAGCGGGGTTCGTCGGATACATCAAGCGGACGCCATCCATGGTGTAGACCTGCTCGGGTCCCGGACCCGATTCCCGGATCCGATCGATCTCCCGGATCGCATGGTCGAGCACGTCGGAGGCCTCGGCGTTGCCTTTCTCGGCCAGGCCGAGGGCCACGAAGGCCCAGGCGCAGGCGCGTGCACCCGGGATGTCCAGCGATGCGGCGACGCGACGGGCGCGCGGCGGATCGACCTGAGCCAGTCGTCGGCAGAGTCGCAGTGTGCTGGCGTGGGACCGATGCTGAGCACCCACACTCCCCGGCAGTTTGAAGGCCCGCTCGGCATCGGCGGGATGATCGAGCGCGAGCTGAGCGGCGACCAGGGCCACCTCGACGTCGCGGGGCTCGGAAGGCGGCAGCTTCTGCAACCATTCGATGACCGGACCGGGCTCCAGCCGCGCCCATTGGCCGGGAAAATGGGTCTGGTAGGCTCCGCCGGCATTCGCGAGGCGGTCGAAGATGGGCTTCCCGGCTTGAATCACGAGCCGGGCCCGATCGCGGTCGCCCCTATCGAACCAATGCTCGGCGATCTCCGCGACGATCCCGAGGAATCTCGTGGCATTTACCGGTTGAACGTGATCCCTGAGCATGGTTGTTGCTCGTTCCAGCAGAATCCGTTTCCGATCGCGCTGCAAAGCGGGGAGGGCCCTGGCCACGTTCGAGAGAGCGTTCGCTCTCTCCAGCAAAATGGGGATCGCCTCGACCATGGCCTCGGCACGAGCGGGTTCCTTTTCCGCGACCTTCGCTGCCAATCGTCCCCGCAGAATCTGGATATTGCCATCGCGAAACGTGCCGTTCTGGAACAGGTCGAGCGCACGGCCCAGATCGAATGCGCTCAGGGCCGAGATGGCCGCCAATCGGAGGCGATCGTCCGTTTTCTCCTCGGCGCCGTCCAGGAACGGCTCGAGGAGCCGGACTGCCAGGCGCGCGACTCCTCGGGCGGAATGGGATCGGCCACCGGCCGGATGACCGGCCCTGGGGCTTCGCTGGCACGCACCAGGGTCAGCGACCCCACCTCGGCCTGCGACGACGGATCGACCAGCCAGCCCTGGAGCCGGAATCCGGCCTGCTCGGCCAGGAGTACGGTCTTCCCCGGGTGGATGCCGGTCAGGGCAAATCGACCTTCGGCGTCGGTCGTGGCGGTGGGACCAACGCCGGGGAGGAAGACCCGGGCGCCGGCGACCGCGCGTCCCTGCTGGTCCTTGATCTGACCCGACAGCCTCTGAAGCGGCTGTAAGCGAATGGCCGGAATCGTGACACGTTCTCCTTCCAGCGTCACCCAATCGGAAACGAACGGCACGAATCCGTCCAGCCTGACGGCGACACGGTACGTCGAGCCGCTCAGAAGCGTAGGCGGCGTCTGAAAAGCACCTTGAGGACCGGTTTTCAGCGGCTGAGGATCGAGCCGAAGGATCGCGTCGGGAGTGGATCGCTCGGGTATGCGACGAGGTGACCGGAATACGCCCCAGCCCTGGACCCAGACGTCCACCGGGACGTCGGCCAGCGGCTGGCCGGATGCTGTGCGGACGACGCCGACCAGCCGCCCGGGCGCGCCAGTTTCAGGACGGTATTCATCTCCTTGGGACCGGCGAGTCGCAACGTGTGCGGGGCCACTCCGGCACCCGCCAGCCGGATCGCCAGCGGCACCGTTTTCTGCGGGAGATAGGTCAACGTGGCCACGCCCTTGGCGTCCGTCGTCACTGTCAGTGGTTCGAGCAACGCATCAGGAACCTCCGAAAGGGTCGCTTGGCGGCCGACCGTGCGCCGGAGTCGCGTCGGAGCGAGCCGAAGTCCCGCGATGGGCCGGTCGTCCGGACCGACGACGGTGATGGTCCATTTCGCCGGTTGAGCCAAAGCCAGGCGAATCACCGGAGGGACCGCGATTTTCGCGAGTAAGACCGGTCGAGGGCCTACGCTCGTCGTCGCAATCGCACGTCCGGGCTGGTACGCCCAGAGGACCGCGTGGCTGAGCTTTGACCCCGGGCGTTCGCGAGCGACCTCGAGCCGGACCTGGCCTTGGCCGTCGGTCCGGGTCCGCTCAAGGACCGACTCCCGGTCCTCCGAACCGCGTGAATACCAGATCGTCGCGATGACATCGACTCCGGACAGACGATGCCCCTCCGGATCGATGACTTCGATCGGGATGACGAGCGGCCCTGGAGCGGTAGCCGGTTTCGTGGTGGCGGGACGAGGCGAATCCTGCGCGACCGCGGCGACCGCGGAATACCCCAGTACGCCGGCCCCAGCGCTCACCAGGACGGCCGCCGCTACAAGAATCCGCTTGGTGTCTGTGATGGATTTCACGATCCCCTCCCTCAACGTGAGGGTGTCGGCCGATTCCGATCCAGGATGGACTCACGGTATACTGAACTCAAGCGATTTTTTCCCCGAGGAGGTTCCCGGTATGGCGACCGTCACGTCTTCGGGACAAGCTGAGTGAATGGCTCGCCCGGCGCGATGCGATGAACGAGACGCGATCGATTCGCGCGTTCCGCGCCTGGCTCCGCCCGGATGCGCCCGTGGCGCCCGACTTTCTAGAGCGCGAGGCATGATTATCGCGGCGTCGTTTGGCCTGAGTACCAGTCGATGATTGGGCGTCTTGTAAAGGAGGTTCGACACCCATGCCGTTCCACGATTGGTCTGACCGTTCGGGCTGGGAGGGAATGCGCCACCTCTGGATCGTCGAATTGCTCAAATGGGTGAGGAGACGGTTGCCGCTGGGTTACAGGGCCTTCATCGGCTCGACGCCTGTCGTGACGGTTGGTGCTCCGCCGCGCCGTCCGGATGTCGGAGTTGGCCGGCGGCTGGACAGACCGAACCTCGAAAACGCCCCGACAAGAAACGGCGGGGGATCGGATCGGGGATTCTCGCTCGATCCTGATATCGAGCTGGCGGTGTCTTCACTCGATCCCGGCACTTCCGTTTTTGTGGAGAAGCAGGGGCGATTGATCGCGGCTATCGAGTTGATCTCGCCGCGGAACAAGGACCGGGCCTCGTCTCGTGAGACTTACCAGGCACGTTATCTCAGTTATGTGCACGAAGCCGTCAATCTTCTGCTAGTGGACGTGCATCGGCGTCCGATCGGGTTCTCGTTCGCGGATCAGATTGCGGCCGAGTTATCGATCGATCGTGGACCGCTCCCGCCGCCGTTCGCGGTGAGTTATCGGGTCGGTGAGCCGGCGGCGACCGGCGGACGATTCCTCGCCATCTGGGAGGCGCCCGTTGACCCCGGGTTCCGAGCTGCCGACCTTACCACTGGCTCTCGATGTCCATACCGCCGTTCCGGTCGACCTCGAGTTGACATACAGTGCCGCTGCGATCGAGGCCGAAGTGGAATGAACCTCAATGGCAGCGATCCGCGCTCGGGCTGAGCGTTACCAGGACCGGTTTCGATGCCCCGAATCCCAGTCCAGCTAGCCCCGGACACGAAAATCATCATATCATTGACTTATCGCCCCACGGCGTGTCGCTTGAGGATCTCTCGGACCGAGTCGATCGGGATGGCCTCGAGGGTCCGGCCCGAGCCGGTCGTCGTGGTCGCCTGGAACAGGGCGTTGTAGACGGCCTCTTCGGTCGCCTCGAGGGCCGCCTGGAATAACGGGGAAACCGCATCGGTCGGGAGGATCCGGCGCGGGGTGGGCTGGGTTTCGCCGGGTCGGGTTCGTAGCTCGGCCGAGGTGGTGAACGCGATCGCATAATCGCCGCTGCCGTTGCTGTAGGAGGATCCCGTCCGCGCCAGGCCGAAGACCGCGCGGGCGGCCAGGCGCTTGAGGTCGCGGGCGTCGAGCGGGGCGTCGGTGGCCACGACGATCATGCAGGAGCCGCCGCTGAGCTCGTCGTACGCCGACGGGTGCTCCCTCTCCGCACGCCGCCGCCGGGGCGAAGCGGGATGGAATTCGTAACGGCCCAGCTCTTTCCCCACCGGCGCACCGGCGATCGTCAGCACGCCGCCGAAGTTTGTCTGGACGAGGACGCCGAGCCGGTAGCTCCCGAATCGCTCGGGCAGGACTCGCGACGACGTGCCAATCCCCCCCTTCCAGGCGAAGCAGGCCGTGCCGGTCCCGGCGCCCACGCACCCCTCGGAAACCGCCCCTCCCCTGGCCTGATCGATCGCCGCCCCGATGTGCTCGCGCCGAATGTGCTGGCCTCGAATGTCGTTGAGGCCGCCGTCGTTGGTCTCCCCGACCAGCGCGTTGACGGAGCGCACCCTCTCGTTGCCCTTCACCTTGAGCGTATGAGCGACGACGGCCTCTACGGCCGTGCCGACGGACAGCGTGTTCGTGAGCACGATGGGGGTCTCGATGGTCCCCAGTTCTTCCACCTGGGTCGAACCGGCGAGCTTGCCGAACGCATTGCCGACGAATACGGCCCCGGCGACTTTTTCCTGAAAAAGGTTGCCACCGTGGGGTAAGATCGCCGTCACACCGGTCCGGATGTTCGTCCCCTGGATCAAGGTCACCTGACCGACTCTGACTCCGTCGACGTCCGTGATGGCGTTGAGCGGACCGGGCGGGAAGACGCCCGGCTCGATGCCGAGGTCACGCGCCCGGGGACGAGGCGGGTCGGCGGCACGACCGGCAGGGACGACGATCTCCATGACCATGACTCCCAGCAAGACGCTCCCGATCACCCATCTGTTGGCTCGAGTTCGCGACACGATCAAACTCCTTCACGTTGTGAGAAGATCCACAATCGTCGGCCACGGCGATCGGCTCGGGGCTTCGGAAGATTGTAGCGGATCTCCCCGAAAACTCCCGAGAAAACGTGTAGGATGAAGAACGAATCCGACTCCCGTCCCGAAGGTCTCGTTCGATGGCTCGTATACCGATCAACAACCTCGATGACCCCCGGATCGCCATCTATCGCTCGCTCAAGGCCACGAACGTGACGAGGCAGTTGAGCCAGTTCGTCGTCGAGGGTGAGCGGCTGGTCGAGCGCGTGCTGTTGAGCCGGTTCCTCGTCGTCTCGGTCCTGGTCACCGATCGCTACGAGTCGAAGCTCGGCCTATCGATCGCCGACGCGATACCGACGTACGTCGTGCCTCACGCGGTCGTTAACGCCATCGTGGGTTTCCCGTTCCACCGGGGTATGTTGGCGTGCGCGGAGCGGCGTTCCTGGCCGAGCCTGGAGGAAATCGCCGACGGCCCGGACCGACCGCTCTTTCTGGCGATCTGCCCGAAGCTCAGCAATCCGGAGAACCTCGGCGCCCTGCGCGGATCGGCGACGTCTTCGGGATCGACGCGATCCTCGTGGGACCGGAGTGTCCCGACCCGTTCTCAAGGCGCGTGCTCCGGGTCTCGATGGGGGCTGTACTGCGACTCCCGGTGATCGTGCAGGACCGGCTGATCGACGTGGCCGATCGGCTGGCCCGAACGAACCAGATCGTGCTGTTCGCCGCCGTCGCCGACCCCGATGCGGAATCGTTCGAGAGCGTCAGCCGGCCGCGACGGCTCGGACTGATCCTCGGCGACGAGCACGAAGGTATCGAGCCAGGCTTGCTCGATCGATGCGAGCGCGCGGTCACCATCCCGATGCGCCCGGCGCCAGCTCACTGAACGTGGCCGTGGCCGCCGGCATCCTGATCCATCGCTGGTCGCGCCATTCAACGGATTGACCACCCCCCTGCCCCAGTATCAGGATAAAACGAGCGCCTTTTGGCTCTCAGCTCGCTTTAATCGACGTTCTCAAGCGGGCTCCTGGACGCCTGCGTCGTCCGGTCCTTGCCCCAGCAGTTTGCGGATGAGCTGCATCTTGAGCTCGACGCACCGAACCGTGCGTCCGATCATTTCGGCGATCCGCGCATTGGTGAAACCATCGACCTTCCAGACGACGATCTGGCGGAGATCTTCGGGGAGGTGGCTGAGGAGGCGATCGAACTCCTCGATCATGATGAGTTTCTCCTCAGGGTCGGTCGTGGCGCGTTCGACCTGGTCGAGCATGCCGCCGGGGAACAGGGGAGAGCCGTGGGCCGAGCCATCGTGGCCGCCCCGCTCGCGACGCACGTCCCGGCGAGCGGCATGGTTCCGGTGCACGGTATTGACGACCTTGCAGAGCGTGATCCGCACCAGAAGGCGCCAGAGTTCTTCGCGGCTGGCCGGCGAGGGTTTGCCTTCCCGCTGGCCGGCGCAGAAGCTGGCGTACATGCTCTGGAGGACATCCTGCTCGTCCTCCCGGCGGCGGATCCGGTTGTCGAGGTGCCGCCGAGCGAGGTCCTGTAATCGGGCCGCAAACCGTTCCCAGATGACCTGAGCGGCTTCGTCCCGCGCCCGGCCATCGGGCGATCGCAGATTCTGAATACACAAGGTCAGGGAACCAATCGAGCTCATCCTAACCCCCAGGAAACAGCGGTGATGCCCAGTGACGTCGTCCCCTCTCGGGACAGTGGCCCATCTCCCTGGCCCTTGCGATTATAACCGCTGCCGCGGGAATCGCGAGTAGGCAACCGGGGCATTGGTCTGCCACGCAGGAGGTTTTTCGGAGTACCCCCTACGTTTCTTGATCGTCTCCATATGATAAGAATGAAGAAAATCCAGGTGCGAGCCCCGGGAATGTCCCTGTCGGCTCGGAGACTCGGTGTCGAATCCTGTCCAGCGCGATGGCCGGAGGACGCACCACGAGCCGGCGGACGGCACCATCCGGGAATCGCCACCACCGGATCCTTTTTTGCTAGAATGGATGGCCGGCGGCAGGCACGCGAGGGGGTCTCGGCCACGGAGGCGCGGCGAACGCGCGGACAACGCCATGGCAGCTCCGCAGACGATAGTCCCGACGTTACAGATCTCCAACGGACCGTTTACGGGACGACTGTATACACTCGATCGCGAAGTGACGATCATCGGCCGCAACCCGGAATGCGACCTGGTCTTGCAGCCGAAGTCCGTGTCGCGGAAGCATGCGGCGATCCTGCGCAAGAGCGGCGGCTACGTGCTCAAGGACATGGGGAGCACGCGCGGCACCTTCGTCAACGGCCAGAAGCTGGCTCAACCCGTGCTGCTCGAGGATGGCACCACGATCCAGATCGGTGAAGTGTTGCTGTCCTTCAGCAAACGGGTGGTCCAGATCCAGGATGGAGACGAGGAGCAGTCGACCGTCTACGCGGCGATCGACCTGTTGAACCAGAGCGACCGGAACCTGCCGCTGGTCCAGCCCGAGGCCAAGCTCCGCGCGTTGCGGTTGATATGCCAGGAGCTGGGCGGGACGCTGGTCCTCAATGAAGTGCTCGATCGCATCTTCAACTCGCTGTTCGAGATCTTCCCGAGGGCCGAGCGCGGCTTCGTGCTGGTGAGGGAGCCAGGGAGCGACAACCTGGTGCCGGAGGTGATCCGCTCGCGGACCGGGCCAGCCGGCGAGTTGACGATCAGCAAGGCGATTCTCAACCGGGTGCTCAACGACGGCCAGGCGATCCTGTCCAAAGACCTGTCCAAGGAATTCCCCGAGAGCGAGAGCGTCTCGGACAGCCAGATCCGCTCGTTGATGTGCGTACCGCTGATGGATCAGGACCGAAAGCCGATCGGCATCATGCAGATCGACACCCGCGATGGCCGCGGCCGGTTCGATCAGGATGACCTGGATCTTCTGGTGGCCGTCGCCAACCAGATCAGCGTGGCGGTCCAGAACGCACGGTTGCACAAAGCCCTGGTCCGCCAGCGCGAGATGGAGCAGGAGCTGCTGTTCGCCCGACAAGTCATGCAAGCGCTGTTGCCCGATCGGCCCGCGTCGGTGCCGGGTTACGAGTTCTGGGCCTACTACGAGCCGGCACGGCACGTCGGTGGCGATTATTATGGCTTCTTTCCCCTCCGCCAGGCCGTCTGGGAAGGCCCGGGCCTCAGCGCGACGCGATGGGCCATCGCCGTGGGAGATGTGGTCGGCAAGGGGATGCCGGCTGCCTTGCTGACCGCCAAGCTTTCGGGCGAGGTCCGGCTCTTTCTTCAGGGGGACCCCGACCCCGCCTGGGTCGTCAGCCAGCTCAACCATCAGTTCGACGACGGCGGCGTGCTGGACCTGTATATCACCTTCCTCATGGTCATGCTCGACGTCCAGCGCCATCACCTGAGTGTTGTCAACGCCGGACATCCCTGCCCGATGATCCGTCGCCGCGATGGAACTCTCGAAGAACTGGGCAAGACCGTCTCGGGCCTGCCGCTGGCCATCGTGCCTGGCTATCCCTATGAGACGGCCATGACCACCCTCGAGCCGGGCGAGACGGTCATCCTCTACACCGACGGCGTCACCGACGCGATGAATCCCGCCAACGAACGGTTCGGCGAGACCCGGCTCCGCCAGGCCCTCTCCGGAGCCGGTCCCGGAGCGGCCGCGGCCGGCGAGGCGATCGTCAAGGCCATGCAGCGATTCGTCGCCGACCGGCAACAGTTCGATGACATCACCCTGGTCTGCCTGGCACGCGTTTGATCCCCCCAGGCCAGTTCCAGCGGATCGTGGCGAACCGGCGCCCGGTTGACCTCACGCATCGTATCCGCCTCCGGTGAGTCTCAAAGCTGGAGTTTCCCGATCCGCTCGACAGCCTCGACCAGTCGCGGGGTCTCGACGGTCAGGGTGGCGCGGATGTAGCCGTCAGCGGTCCGTCCGAAGCCGATGCCCGGGGTGGTCACGACATCGGCCTCCTCGAGCAGCCGGGTGCAAAGCTCAGCCGAGGGGTAACCCTTGGGGCAAGGGATCCAGACATAGAAGGTGGCCCGGGGTGTCGGGACGTCCCAGCCGATCCGGCGCAGCGCCGCCACGAAGGCATCGCGACGTTCCTTGTACAAGGCCCGGATGGGAGGAGTCAGGTTCTGATAGTCATCGAGGGCCGTCTTACCGGCAAACTGGACAGCCGTGAAAATCCCCGAATCGACGTTGGCCTTCACCTGGCCGAGCGCGGCGATGATCGGTGCCCCGCCGATCGCGAAGCCGACGCGCCAGCCCGTCATGTTGAACGTCTTGGAGAGGCTGTGGAACTCGATCGCGAGCTCCTTGGCCCCGGGAACTTCCAGGATGCTGGGCGGGGCCTCCTCGTAATACATCTCGTTGTAGGCGGCATCCTGCGCAATCACGAAGTGGTGCGCGTGGGCCAGCTCGACGACCTTCTCAAAGAAAGGACGGTCGGCGGTCCCTCCCGTCGGGTTGTTGGGGTAATTCAGGAACATCAGCCGGGCCAGGTTGTAGACGTCCGCCGGGATGGCATCCAGGTCGGGTCGGAACCCCAGCTCGGGCTCCAGTGGCATGCTATAGACATCCGCGCCGGCGAACATACTGCTGGAGCGATAGACCGGATAGCAGGGGTCGGGCACCAGGCTGATCTCGCCCGGGTTGAGCACGGCCAGCGGGAGATGCGCCAGCCCCTCTTTCGAGCCGATCAGCGGCAGGATCTCGGTCTCGGGGTCGAGGTCCAGCCCATATCGCAGCTTGCAGAACGCCGCGATCGAACGCCTCAGCTCGGGAGCACCTTGATCCAGCGCATACTGGTGGAACGCCGGGTTCTCCGCGTGATGCTGGAGGCTCTTCACGATCGACGGCGGCGTCGGCCGGTCGGGGTCGCCGACCCCGAGGTTGATCACGTCGCGGCCGGCGGCAATGGCGGCCTTCTTCTTCTTGTCAATCTCCGCGAACAGGTACGGCGGGAGCTTCCGCAACCGCTCCGACTTCACAAATGGGATCTGGTCATTGGACATTGGTCATTGGTCCCGGGTCATTCGTCGTTGGTCATGAGTTATTGAGTTGATCTTCCAGGGACTGCGCGTGGGAGCTCTCTGACTTCCCAAAGGCATCAGCGGCACGATGATCGCACTCCAGGCCGGTAACGTCTCGGCGAGCCTCCGCGCCACCCTCCAAGGACTGACGACCCATGATCAAGAGATCAAGAGGCCAGGGCCTCCTCGGGGATGTTGTCGTTGGCGTAGACGTTCTGGACGTCGTCGTTCTCCTCGAGCAGATCCTTGAGCTTGAGCATCTTCTTGCCGTTGTCGACGTCGAGGTCGACGGAGGTCGTCGGGATATAGCTGGTCTCGGCACTTTCGGTGGGAACGCGCGCGTCATCGAGGGCCTTGCGGACGATCTCGAAGAGCTTCGGGTCGCACGTGACTTCGAAGAGGCCATCGATCAACTGGACGTCGTCGGCACCGGCCTCAAGGGCCACCTCCATCAGATGGTCCTCCTCGACGTGCTTGGCGTCGATCACGAACAGCCCCTTGAAGTTGAACAGGTAGCTGACGCAGCCGCTGGCGCCGAGGTTGCCACCGGCAGCCTCGAATACCCGGCGCAGATCGCCGGCGGTGCGGTTGCGGTTATCAGTCAGGACCTCGCAGAGTACGGCGACGCCCCCGGGACCATAGCCTTCGTAGACCACCTCTTCGAAATTCTCGGCGCCCAACTCGCCAGTCGCCTTCTTGATTGACCGTTCGATGTTATCCTTGGGAACACTGAACGAGCGGGCCTTGTCGATCGCGTAACGGAGCCGCATGTTCGCCGCCGGGTCGCCGCCGCCGTTGCGCGCCGCCACGTAGATCGCGCGGCAGAGCTTGGTGAACAGCTTTCCCCGCTTGGCGTCAACCAGCCCCTTGCGGTGGGCGATGTTGGCTGAATGGGAATGTCCTGCCATCTCTCTCCTCAGTAGTCAGTAGCCGGTGCAAACCAGAATGTGAGCGAGCAACCCTACGATGACAAATGGGCCAGTAGTCAGTCCGGCGCCGGAGCGGCGGGTCACGAGGGCTGCCTCGAAACGTGGGCCTTCTCTGACTGCTGACGACTGACGACTGACGACGATTCAGGGCGATTGACTCGTAGACGGCTTGGGCGACGAGCCGAGCTTGCGGAGGGATTCGAGCTTCTTCTTGATCTCGGTCACCCGTTTTTCGGGCGGGACGGTCGCCTCGGAGGCTTTGAGGGCCTTGCGCCAGGCATCCTCGGCCTTATCGACCTCGTGGAGCTGGAAGTACACGTCGCCCAGGTGCTCGAAGATGGTTGGGTCGTCTCCCAGGCCGAGTTGATCCCGCTCCGGCTTCATCAGCTCGGCGGCCTTCATGAGACTCTGAAGTGCCTCCTTGACCTTGCCCTGCTTGAAGAGCACCCAGCCCAGACTGTCGAGATAAGCATATTCGTCGGGTTTATCTTGCAGAGCTTTGCGGATCATCGACTCGGCCTTCTCAAGGTTCTTCCCCTGATCGGCGTAGAGGTAACCCAGGTCATTGTTGGTCCCCGGTTCGTCGGGGTTGTTCTCCAGGAGCAGCTCGAGCTCGGATTCACCTTTGGCATAGTTCCCCATGTTCACATAGGTGACCGAGAGGCTGGACCGGATGTACCTGAGGACGTCGTCGTTGTCGCCGTAGTGTTTCACCATGCCTTCGAAGACCTTGATGGCCTCTTCGTTGCGGCTGAATCGGCTCAGCATCTGTCCCAGGCTCAATTCGTAGAGTGCGTTATTCGGATCTTTCCGGGAGAGGTCGCGGAGGATGCGGATCGCGTCGTCGGCCTGGCCGAGATCGCCGAGCACGTTGGCAAGTCGGTAGTGGGCCTCGGCGTCGTTGGCGTCGAGCTTCACGGCCTCAGCGGCGGCCGCCTTGGCGGCCTCGACGGAGCCGGCGCGGCGCCGATAATCGGCCAGGATCGCCAGGATGCGCATCGACTTCTCGGCGGGATACTGGGCGAGCAATTGTTCGAAAGTGGCGGCAGCCTCGGTATACCGGCCCATGCGGACCTGGGTGTCGGCGATCTCGCTGTAGACCAGGGCGCTGGGCTCCTGCTGAAGGTGAAGGCGATGGATCTTCAGGAGTTTCTCGAGTCGGCGAGCCTTGCTGGCGTTGGCGCGATTCGTGTTGGCGATGAGCGTCAGGACATGGTAGGCGCTCTCCGGCAAGGTGGGGGGCTTGGCCGAGAGCTGTTCGAATCCGGCGTCGAGCATGGCCTCGGCCAAGGCGTCATCGGCGCCAGCGGCCTGGAGTTGCGGCTCGATCGCGGCCTTGGTGATCGGCCGGGCGTAAGCTTCGCAGATTACTTTGAGCAGCTCGACGGCCTTCTTCCGCTTGAGCAGCGAAGCGGCCAGCGCCCGGTAAGTCTGCGGGGTTGGCCGCGTGGTCAAGAGGGCCTTGTAGAGGGCATCGGCCTTGTCGACCTGCCCGGTCTCGCGATAGCGATCGGCCAGGACGTACTGGAGGGGCACGTTCTTGCCGTCCTGTTGCGCGGCCTCCTCGAGTCGGGGCGTGATCTCCTTCTCCCGGCCCAGGGCGGTGAGCACCTTGGCCAGGAGCTCATAGACCTCGACGTCCTGCGGCTGGCGCCGGATGACGCGCTCGACGAAGCCCAACGCCTGATCGGCCTTACGTAGCCGGAGCAAGGTCTCGGCCAGGAACAAGGCGATCTTGGGATTATCCTCGTCGTAGACCAGCGCGCGCTCGAGGGCCCTGACCGCCATCTCGTCCCGCCTGGCGGTGATGAAGGTCAGCGCGAAATTGAGGTAGGCCCTGGACGAATCCGACGAATCGTTGCCCAGGATGCGCGTCAGGTCCAGACGCGAGAAGCGATTGGCCGACTTGTCGTCGAGGGCGTCCATGACCTTGGCGTAGGCGTCGGCGGCCTTCCCCGGTTGCTTGAGCCGGTCGGCGTACAGTTGGCCCAGCTCGAATTCGGCCAGGAGCCGGCCCGGCGAGTGGGCGTCGAGCTTGGGATTGGCCAGGACGTCCTTCAGCAGGGCCTCGGCGGCGGCCGAGTCACTCTTGTCCGGCCGCAAGTAGAAGTCGACCATCCGGGCGAGCGTCTCCGTATCGCCAGGCTCGATGGCCAGGACTTTCCGGCCGTAGACTTCGGCCAGATCATGCCGGCCCATCGCGCCGACATAGATTTTGTTCAGCCGGCGGGCGATCGCAACCGAGTCGGGATCGAGCTTCGACGCCTCGTGGAGCAACACCACCGCGTCGGGCCACAGGTGCTGATCTTCCAGGGATCGGGCCGCGCTATACAGCCGCACGACTTCCGTCCGCCGCCGGTCGTCCACCGTGGTTGGGCGCAGAGGCACAGAAGGACGCGGCGGGTCGTCACCCGGCTGGCCGAAGAATGCGGAGAGCAGCGACCGCCATTCCGATGGCCGCACCCCCACCGGGGCCGACGGACCGGCCTTTCCCGAATCGGCTCCGCCGGATTGCGCCGCCACCTTGGGCTGTTGCGCCGGTTTGTCGTCCCCCGTCGCCAGTCGCGGGCAATTCAGGCCGAACCCGGCCGACACGACCAGGGATATCAGGGTCACTCGAACCATTCGAATCGACCCGGCCATGATCACTTCTCCTGTTCTGAACCTCGGTCGCCCCGCGGCGCGATACTTCGGGCCGTCCCCCACATCACGATGCCGGCCGCGAGCATCGCTTCCGGCGTGTTGACCTTCCCTCGTCGGTATCCTGTGGACTCTCAGTCTTAGGCCCGATCCTCCACGAAGTTATGGTATCGTATCACGTCCCGGCAAGGGCTGCCAAGACCTCCAGGGCCGTCGGACTGACCGACCCACTCCTCCCTCAACCGTCGTCGCCAACGCAAGCCCACAATCCAAGCACGATTGATCGCGCAGGATGCCGTCGGCATCATGCCTTCCAGCCCGTCCGCCGGAGGCGGGCGGCGCGGAGCCATTGGGGATCCCGGGCGGTCTCGTACCGCGTCGTCGCCTTCCTGGTCCAAGCGCTCCTCGCGGACACGCCCGTCACCGCCTATCGAAAGGTCCATACTCATGGCCAAACGGGGATCGTCCCAAACCGAGTGATTGACGAGCTCTCCGGCCTGACACGACCGATCGGGTCCGATACCAGCCCGAAGCGCCCGCGAGGGTTGCCGCAAATCCTGGCCGCAGAATGGGAAACCCTCGCGGGCGCTACGGGCTAGTGGGCTAGCCAAGTGCGGCCTGTTCAAGAGAACAAGCGAGTTCTTCCGCTGCGATTCTTCGGGAATCGGACGACGCCCCGTTCAGCATGCCCTGACGAGGCCAGCGTTGCGGCGAGGACACGATGGGGGAGGAGCGGGCGCTCATCGTTTGCCAAATGAAGCCCGCCGCGCCAGCGACGGCGCACGGCGAACCTTGAGCGGGAGACGCCCCCAGGCATCGCCCATGCCCTACCTACTCGTCAACCCGTTCAGGCTTACGACTCAGGGCGCTGGTGAGGTCAGACAACCGACTGAGTTGCCGGCCTGCCGAATCGAAGTTGCCCGGGTCGAGCCACGCCTCGAACGCATCCCGAAGAGCCGGCCATTCGGTGTCGATAATCGAAAACCACGCCGTATTGCGGTTGCGACCCTTGTAGACCGTCGCCTGGCGAGTCGTGCCCTCATAGGAGAATCCGAGTCTCCGGGCTGCCAGGCGCGAGGCTGCATTCAGTTCGTCGCATTTCCATTCGTACCGGCGGTAGCCCAGTCGGAACGCCGTGTCCATCATCAGATACATGGCCTCGGTGGCAACCGCGGATCGCTGGAGCGCCGGCGAGAAATTGACATGACCGACCTCGATCGAACCGATTGACGGCGTGATCCTCATGTAACTGGCGACGCCGACCGGCTTGCCGTGGTCGAGGATCGCGAAGAACAGGGGGTCATCGACCGCATAAACGGAATGCATCCAGTCCCGGTAGCTTTCGAGGGAACGGAAGGGGCCGCAGGTCAGGTAGGTCCAGCCGGAGTCATTTCCGGCATATGCCTCGTACAAGGCGGCCGCGTGGATTGCCGGCTGGAGCGGTTCCAGCCGGCAATACCGACCGACCATCGGTTCTCTGGCCGGGTGCGGCGGCGGCGTCCAGTCCGGCAGCGGGAAACCGATGGGTTGACCAAACTCGTTAACGGCATGATCCATGGATTCAGACGCCAGAGTAGAGGTAGCGCGGCGGCCAGACTGTGATGCGGATATTCTGGCATCGCCCTGCCGTCCTGGGCCAGTGGGCACTCGCCCACCGGAGATCGGCACTGACGTCCTGCTGCCTCGAATCGGACGTAAGGAGGACCGGAGGCTTCGTCTGGCTCTACCTGCGGAAATGAGCCCGCTTCCGTCGCAGGCCGTGACGTCACTTCGATGGCCTCATGCCGTAGCGGAGCCCGTCGACGAGCAGAGCGACCATGCGCCGAGCGTGGTCGGGTCCGTGATTGTGAGCGGGCATGCACAAGCTCGCGACCGCACCCAAAAGATCCTCGGAAGTGACATCGGTGCGGACCTCGCCGGCGGCTGCCGCGGACTCGAGAAGTGTCCGAAGTGCGGGTTGGAGTCGCTGTTGGAAGTACGCGGGCAAGCTGTCGAAGGCCGGGTTTCCCGAATGCAGGGCCGTGGCTAGCCCGCGTTTGGTTGCAATAAAGGCCGCGTATCGCTGCATCCATCTCGCGAGTGCCTCGCCGGGCTCGTGCTCGGCAGCCAAGACGAGTGCGGCGTCTGCGCAAGTATCGATTTCATGACGGAAGACAGCCGCAACGAGGTCGGATCGCTGCGGAAAGTGGCGATAAACGGTGCCGATGCCGACGCCGGCCTTTTCGGCGATTTCTCGCACCGGAGCATCCACCCCCGAAGTCGCGAACACCGCCAGCGCCGCTTCCAGCAACGCGTCCATATTCCGTTGCGCGTCGGCCCGCACCGGCCGGGTTTTCGGCCCCGCGCGTCCGGCGTCGTCACTTTCCCCGGCCGCCTTTCTGCCCATTCCAAGATCTCCACTTGCAAAACGGAACGACGTTCCGTATAAATGCGGAGGGCTGTTCCGCTTTGCCAATTTAGCGCAGCAGAGCGACTTTTACCAGAGTTCAATGAACAGAAGGGAGATGACCATGCAGGACAAACCTGTCGCACTGGTCACCGGGGCGAATCAAGGAATCGGTCTTCAGATCGCAAAGGATCTCGTGGCGCACGGCTTCACAGTGCTGGTCGGATCGCGCAATCTCGAGCGCGGCGAGGCCGCGGCCAGGGAGGTTGGGCCGGACGCCCGCGCGCTCCAGCTCGACGTGACGGATCAGGCTTCGATCGCCGCCGCGGCGGAGCGCGTCCGCAACGAGCTTGGCCGCCTCGACGTGCTCGTCAACAACGCGGCCATCTCGAATACGCGACTGCGGCCGGGCGAGTCCGTCGAGGAGTACGCTAGGTCGACTCGCCCGAGCGTCGTGTCCCTCGATGAACTGCGCGGTGTTCGAGACGAACGTGTTCGGCGTCGTCGCCGTTACCCAGGCGATGCTGCCGCTCCTGCGCAAAGCGCCGGCAGCCCGCATCGTCAACGTGTCGAGCGGTGCTGGCTCGCTCACCTGGAACTCGGACCCGGCCTTCCCCTGGCGGTCGATCTTCGGCCCCGTCTACCCTGCGTCCAAGACGGCTCTCAACGCGATGACGCTCGCCATGGCGATCGAGCTGGAGTTGACCGGGATCAAGGTCAACGCCGCCTCCCCGGGCTTCACCAAGACGAACCTCAACAACGATGCGGGCACGCAGACTGTCGAGGAGGGCGCCCGCGAGCCAGTGCGCCTCGCGCGGCTCGGTCCGGATGGTCCGACGGGCACCTTCTCCAACACAAACGGCGTGATCCCGTGGTGATGTCGTCTCGAGCGCGTGATCGAAGGGATCGTCGGGAAGGCGCGAAAAGGCCGGCGCGACATCGTCGTGTTGAACGCCTGGGCGCCCGGGCACAAGGCCTTGTGAGAGTCAATGCACGGAGACAAACGGTGACTTCTGACCCCCAGTTCAGTTGTGCGCGCTCTGCGTACGAAAACGCACGGATTTCGAGGTAACGCCGATCAGTCCGACGATCGCCGTCCAAGATCACCTCTTGGAAATCCTGCCTCGGTCGATCAGACGAATGGCGCCAGCTTAAGCTAAACCCCATATTCTGTCTAGATTTACGTCGAGAATCACGACCTTGATCGCAAAGTTCGCACAATTGATCAAAATATCATGAATCCGGAATACGCTTGCCTTAAAGCCGAATGTAGTTTGTTACAGATCCGCATGCTCTCCGGAGCGGCCGCCGAGGGGGAGTTATAAGTCGTATGATAGAAAAAGGTTGCGCCCTAACCTAGTGCCATGCGTCGATCCGACCGAAGCGCCCCACCCACCCGGGCCACGTCGGCCCGCACCGCAACACCTCGTCGATCGAGGGGGCTCCATCGCGACGTTCCGCTCCCGGCTGGCGAGCCTGGTGCCGAGGGGGGCGGTGCCTGGTCCACAATGTGGGTGGCGGTTAAGTCGGGGATGTACCTGGTGGGCTCGGTCTCCAACTACATGCAGCAAGCCTCGAACAGGCGTTCAGCGGATGGGATGATTTCGCTGATCCCGCCTCGGCGACGGTTCCTTTCAGATAGACGGAGGCGGCCGACGTGCTGTAAAGTGATCGGCGGAAATGCCTTGGGCCTCGGCGTCCGTTCGGGCGGTGTCGGAGGCTCTGAAGGCCCGACTCCCAGCGAAACCGCACGCATAGCAAGGAGCCCTCTGCATGCAAGGTAATCCGCAAGTGCTGGATGCCCTGAACCGCGCCCTAACCATCGAACTGACCGCCATCAACCAGTATTTCTGCCAGGCTAAGATGTGTCAGAATTGGGGCTTCTGGAAACTCGGCAACAAGCACTACGAGGAATCGATGGGCGAGATGAAGCACGCCGATCGCCTCATCGAGCGAATTCTCTTCCTCGAGGGCGTCCCCGAGATTGCGAGATACGACGTGATCCGCGTCGGCGCCGACGTGACGGAACAGTTTGAGAACGACCTCGCTCTGGAACTGAGCGGGGTGAAGCATTACAACGAGACGATCGATCTGTGCATCAAAGTCAAGGACAACGGTACGCGTGAGATTCTCGGGCCGATCCTGGTCGAATCGGAAGAGCACGTCAACTGGCTGGAGACGCAGCTCGGCATCATCGCTGCCATCGGCCTCCAGAACTATCTCTCCGAGCAACTGGGCGGCACCGACGAGGACGAGCACGAATAGAGGCGCCCTGGAGATACTCCTTGATCCTCCGGTGGCAGGCCATGCAACCGGAGCCCGCCCCGGTGCGTCGCCGGACATCCGTGAGGTCGCAGATCTCCTCCGTGCTCAATGCCTCGACGAGTCCTGACTCGGTGACTCGCAGACATCGGCAGATGATCCGATCCGAAGAGACAGCATCCGCGGTGGAGTTAGCCATCAACACGAAGGTGCCCTGGCGTTGAAGTTGGGACTGAGACTTAATCTCAATTGATACTAGGGCGGCCCGACCGGAGCTGTCAAGGGTTCTTGGCGTGATCGTGCTGGGCGGCTTGGCACACCGAGACGAAGAGCTCGAGCCGCTCTGCCGCCGGGTACCCGTTCTGGTCGCTCAGGTCGCTTTCAGGTCCCCAACGCCCAAGACTTCCAGGCGCAGCCAGCAACGAGCATAAGCCCAGTCAGTCGTGGCGGTCGAGATCGAGACGCCGAGCGCCTGCGCGGCCTCCTCAATGGTCAAGCCAACGAAGAAACGGAGCTTGACGAGCTCGGCCTTGCGCTTGTCGACGACTTCGAGCCTGTCGAGCGCGTCGTGCAGTGCGAGCAGATCGACGTCCGGCTCGGGAACCGCCGCTTCGATGTCGTTGAGCTCGATCCGTTGCCGGTCGCCGCCGGCTTTCACGGTTCGCTTGTGCCGTGCCTGGTCCACGAGGATTCGCCGCATCGCTTCGGCGGCCGCGGCGAAGAAGTGTCCGCGGCTGTTCCACGCCGGCGCCATCGCCTCAGACGGACTGCCGACCAGGCGGAGATACGCCTCATGAACGAGAGCCGTTGCTTGCAACGTTTGCCCCGGCGTCTCCCGCGCCAGCTTCTGGTCCGCGAGCCGTCGCAGCTCGTCGTAGACCAGTGGCAGGAGCTGCTCCGCCGCCTTGGGATCGCCCTGTTCGATGGCCGAGAGGATGCGGGTCACTTCGCTCATCGGCTTTGCCCTTGAAGCCGGTTGCGCGTAAAGCTCGCCTGCGGAAGACAGTTACGTCCTCTACTAGATACCCGATTCCTCCGCCGGCCGCCAACCAGAATCGAGGCAATTCACGGCGGACTGCATAGGATATCAATTCTTGTTGCGAGACGGCAATGTGTTTCGCCTGAGAGCCGAGACCGGAGCATGAGAATCATGAAGTCTGGGCCTGGCTGGCTTCTGCCAGTCGATTGAGGCCCATCCGATCGGGGGACGGAGAAATGATTCCAACACCGCTCACGATGCGAACGGCTCGGACGGGAAGGCCAGGTCCAGTTCGATCGCCTCCGCCTCGCTCAGGAACCACTGGGCCTCACTCGAGCTGGCATGCCCTGGCTTCTTCATCAGCGCCCGCAGGCGGACCAGGGCGGTCCGTGCCTGGTCTGGCTCGCCGAGCCGGTGGTGCGCGAGTGCCAGGAAGGCCAGATCCGCCGGTTGCGTACCCAGCGCGCCTCCGGAATTGAGCCGATCAGACTGCGTCAGGGTGGCCACGGCCTCGCGGTAATGCCCGGAGCGGTACTGGGCCACGCCCAGGGTGTTGAGCGAGGGCGCCATGGCTCGGCTCGAGCTGGCAGGCGGCCTCGGCCTGCCTCAAGGCAAGGCGATACGCCTCCGGTGGAGCACCCCGCTGGCGTACGACTGACCAACTCACAACATTGAGGCGGGACGGAGACTCCGGGATCTGCTCGGCGAGGGCCAGCACCCGCCGCCGCATCGGCTCGCTGAGCGTCTTGTCGGCGCGGAGGCTCGCCCGGACCTCCGGCCGAAGCAGCGGCCTTTCATACAGGCCGTTGACCACGCGCTCGGCCTCCTGGTCCAGCAGGAGTTCACCCTGGGCCTCCGCCAGTTCCAGGGCCCGGCGGCGGACCTCGGCGTCGAGGGAGGGGTTGTCGCGAATTCGGTTGAGGACTCCCGAGGTTGGCAAGGGCTGTCCGAAGAGGAACTCGACCAGCTCTGCCGCGTCGCGAATCGTCCGCAGTTCCGGGGTTGAGCAGTGTCGCGTCCCAAAGCTTGACGTTCTCGCCCGCGGCGGCGGCAAGACGGCGCCCGTCGGGGCCAAACGCCAGGCCACGGCCCGAGCTCGCTTGCCCGCTCAACGTCAGGACCGGCTGGCCGGTTGCGGCGTCCCATAGCTTGACGATCCCGCCTCCGGCGGCGGCGAGACGGCGGCCGTCGGGACTAAACGCCACTTCGCTCACCCCGGCCGTGTTCCCGCGCATGGCGAGGACCTCGTTCCCAGTGTCGGTGTCCCAGAGCCTCACGGTGCCGTCGATGGAACCGGCGGAGGCAAGGCGGCGGCCGTCAGGGCTAAACGCCACGCCGGCGACCCGGCCCGTATGCCCGCGCAAGGTGCGGACCTCGTTCCCAGTAGAGGCGTCCCAGAGCCTCACGGTCGTATCGGCGCCGGCGGAGGCAAGGCGGCGGCCGTCGGGGCCAAACGCCAGGCCAAGGATCACGCCCGAATGGCCGCGGAGGATCCGGACTTGCTGCCCGGTGTCGGGATCCCAGAGCCGCACGATTCCGTCGCCGCCACCCGAGGCGAGACGGCGGCCATCAGGGCTAAACGCCAGGTCGTGGACCAGGTCTGTATGGCCGCGGAGGATCCGGACTTGCTGGCCGCGATCGGCGTCCCACAGCCTGATGGACTGATCGAAGCTGGCGGAAGCGAGGCGGCGGCCATCGGGGCTAAACGCCAGGTCAAAGATCCGGCCCGTGTGCCCGCGGAAGATCCGGGCCTGCTGGCCGCCATCGGCGTCCCACAGCCTCACCGTCTGATCAACGCCGGCGGAGGCGAGGCGGCGGCCGTCGGGGCTAAACGCCACCGACGCCACCGAGCCGGTGTGCCCGCGGATCGTCAGCGCCTCCTGCGCCGGGACGATGTCCCAGAGCTTGACAGTTCCCTCGGTGCCGCAGGAAGCGAGGCGGCGGCCGTCGGGACTGAAGGTGACGAAATGGACCATGCCCGCGTGTCCGCTCAGGGTCTGTAATGTCTGACCCGAGCCGGCGTCCCAGAGCCGCGCGGTGCCGTCGACGCTGCTCGAGGCGAGGCGACGGCCGTCGGGGCTATAAGCGACGGTATGTACCGCGGCCCGATGCCCGCTTAAGGTCAGGAGTTCCTGGCCCGACGCCGCGTCCCAGAGGCGCACGGTGGCGTCACCGCCGCACGAGGCGACGCGGCGGCCGTCAGGGCTGTAAGCCACACCCCAGGCGCCGTTCCCGTGTGCGCTCAAGGTCCGGACGAGCGCGCCCGAGGCGGCGTCCCAGAGCTTGACGGCGCCGTCATGGCTGGCGGAGGCGAGCTGTTGTCCGTCCGCCCTGTACGCCAGTCTGTTTAATCCTTTCGTGTGCCCGCGCAGAGTGCGGACCTCCCGACCGGTGTCGGCATCCCAGAGCTTCATCGTCTCGTCCGCACTGGCTGAGGCCAGGCCGCCTCCGGCGGGGCTGAACGCCACCGACGCGACCACGGCAGTGTGCCCGCGCAGGGTTAGGAAGAGCGTCCCCGAGGCGGCGTCCCAGAGCCGCACGCAGTTATCGTGGCCGCCGCCGGTGGCGAGGCGACGTCCGTCGGGGCTGTATGCCGCGCAGATGACGCTGTCCCACTCCCCGGCCTGCGACCGGATCAACTGGCCCGAGCCGACGTCCCAGACCTTGAAGGTACCGTCCACGTACCCGGCGGAGACCACGCAACGGCCGTCGGGGCTATACGCCACGCAGGTGATCATCCCGCTGTGCCCGCGCAGCGTCCGGGTACTCGCGTCGCAGAGCCGACGCATGTAGTACCACTCGAAGCCGCGCAGGTCGGAGTCGTCGGGCCGCCGCGGCTCGGCCATGTGGAGGTACTCGTTCACCTGATCCATCTGGGCCTCGCGCCATGCCTGCTGGGCCAGGCCGATTTGCGCCACGTAATTGGTGCGCCGCAAGTCCTGGTTCAGACTCGCCAGCTCGTCTCGCCCCTTCTCGGCCTCGCGCCTTGCGTCGTCGGCCTCGCGCTTGCGGGTCTCGGCCGTCCGTTCGGCCAGGGTCGCTCGGATCGCCTGCCAGGTGCTCGCGATCACACCCGCGACCAGCAAGAGCAGGAAAGCGCCCACCACCTTCAAAGGCGTGCGATACTTGCTCGCCGCCTTTCGCAACCGGTAGCTCGCGCTGGGCGGACACGCCTCCACCGGCTCGTCCGCCAGGTAGTGCTCCACGTCGTGCGCCAGGCTGCTGACGCTCTCGTACCGTCGCGTCCGGTCTTTTTCCAGGCATTTCATCACGATCCAGTCGAGCTCGCCCCGCACCAGCCGCGGCAGCCGCTCGGGTTCGGTCTTGCGGGCGGCTGCGATCTTCGGCAAGTGATCGGAGCTGCTCAAGCGGACGCTCGGCCGCGGCGCCTCCTCTTCCTTGATGAGCCGCACCAGCTCGTGCAGGGCCGCCGACTCTAGCCGCGCGCGCTCGAGAGGAGTGGTGCCGGTCAGGAGTTCGTAGAGCAGCACACCCAGCGAGAAGACGTCGCTCCGCGTGTCCACGCCGCAGGCGTTCATCTCCGCCTGCTCGGGGCTCATGTACTCGAACGTGCCGACCAGGGCCCCGAACTGGGTGAACAGGGTGCGCTCGATCAGCCTTTGATCGACGGCCTTGGCCACGCCGAAGTCGATGACCTTGGGCACCGGCTTATCGTCGTACAGCGTCACCAGAACGTTCGAGGGCTTGATGTCGCGGTGGATGATCCCCTTCTGGTGCGCGTGCTGGATGGCGCGGCAGACGGGCACGAACAGTTCCAGCCGCTCGCGGGGCGTCAGGTGGTTGTCGTCGCAGAACTGGGTGACGGGCACGCCGTGGACCAGCTCCATGACAAAGTAGAGCCGGCCGCTCTCCGTCGTGCCGGCGTCAAGGACGCGGGCGATGTTCTGGTGGTCCATCATGGCCAAGGCCTGGCGTTCGGCCTCGAAGCGGGCAATGACCTGGCGGCTGTCCATGCCGGGCTTGATGATCTTGAGCGCGACCTTGCGGCGGACAGGCACCTCTTGCTCGGCCATAAAGACGATGCCCATGCCCCCCTCGCCGATCGTTTGCAGGAGCTTGTAGGGCCCGATCCGCTCGCCCGGTCCTTCGCTGATGGCGCCGGCGGCCGGGGTCGTGACGCCCTCGGCGGGCCGCTCGAGAAAGCTGCGATCGGCCTGGTCAATGAGCAACAGGGCCTCGAGCCTGGCCTGGAGCGCGGGATCGCCTCTGCAGGCGCCCTCGATGTAACGGCGGCGGGCATCAGCGGCCTCGATCTGTCGGGCGGCGTTGAAAACAGCGGCTTCATTGAGCGTTGGCGAGGTCATGGTTGCACTCAGACCGCATGGTTCCGGGGCCCTTCTCTAATCACAGTGCGAAAAACGAGCATACCTTACCCAGCAAGCAAAAGAGAAATCGAGAATCCGTTAGCAAATCCACCGGCGGTTCTCGCACTGTCTTTCGGAGCAGGAGCGCGAGGCCTGGCTCCGCCAGCACACCCTGGCGCAGACAACTCAAGCGGAGTACCCGCGCCGCACGTGCCCGGCGACCAACATCTCGCTGGATTAGGCCGCATGGAAGTTGTTGCGCCCACGCCCTGGAGGGAGAATACCATGACGCCGCACCGATCGCTCGACCGCCTGATGTCCCGGCCAGCGGGGAGCCGCACCAACCAGCAGCCGCGCCGGCGCCGGCTGTCGCTGGAGGCGCTCGAAGGCCGGACGCTGCTCACAACGTTCACGGTGACGAGCACCGATGTCGACGGGCCAGGCACACTGTGGCAGGCGATCCTCGATGCGGATGCCGATACGAGCTCTAACCTGCCGGACGAAATCGATTTCGATATCCCCGGCAGCGGGTTGCAGACCATCGCGCTGACCGCGGAGCTCCCCCATATCACACGGCCGGTGTCCCTCGACGGCGAGTCGCAGCCGGGGTACTTGGAGGGCAACGGGTCCACCTTCGGCCAGCCGGTGATCGATCTGGACGGCAGCGATGCCGGTCAAGCGAACGGGCTGGAAATCGACACCACGGGGTGTTTGATCGAAGGGCTGATCATCAACAATTTCGCGTTTAACGGCATCGTCATCGATGAGATGGGTCTCGGCGACATCCCCGGTGACAATGACATCCAGGGCAACTTCATCGGCACGAACGCGACGGGCTCGGCCCCGGCGGCAAACGGTGTTGACGGCATCATTGTCATTGACTCAAGCGACAATGTGATCGGCGGAGCCGAGCCCGGCGAGGGCAACCTCATCTCCGGCAACGGGAAAAACGGCATTGCGATCGTTGACGCCGCGTCAACCGGCAACGTTGTGCAAGGGAACTACATCGGCACGGACGTCAACGGCACAATTGCCGTTAGCAACACGGAGGATGGCGTTGCCTTTGGCCAGTTGCAACAGCCTGTGGTCGGCGTGGGTTACGCCTCGAACAACACCGTCGGCGGCACGGCCGCCGGGGCGCGCAATATCATCTCCGGCAACGGATGGAACGGAGTCCACATCGATTCAGGTGCCGGCAATGTGGTACAGGGCAACTACATCGGCCTGGATGTCAACGGCACTGCGGCCGTGCCTAATATTCAAGACGGCGTGCGTATCGAAGACGGGGCCACGAACCTGATCGGCGGCTCGATCGCCGGCGCCGGCAACGTCATTTCCGGCAATGTCGAGAACGGCGTCGAGATCGTCTCGATCGCAGTCACTGAGGACGGCTATTCGATCCCCGCGGCGGACCAGTCGTCGACCTTAAACATCATCCAGGGGAATGAGATCGGGACCGACGTCACCGGCACGTTCACCGATCTCGACGGCAGCTCCCAACCCGGCTTCGAGCTGGGAAACCAGCAAGACGGCATCTTGCTCTTGAACGCGAGCACTGATCCGTCGGTGGTCGTGCATTTCAATGTGATCGGCAACCAAGCTCAGAACGTCATCTCCGGAAACCAGCAGTACGGCATCGCCCTGCAAGGCGCCGGCGTTCAAGGCAACTTGGTCGAGGCGAACGAAATCGGCACCGACAAGGCCGGCACGGACGCCCTCGGCAACGTCAACGCGGGAATCATCCTGGAGGCAACCGCTGGGTCGACGATCGGGCCATCGGGGAACCTGATCGGCGGAACGTTGGGTAACCTGATCTCCGGCAACGGACAGCCGGCCGTGGCGGGAGGAACGCCCGGCGAGGGCGACGGAATCGTCATTGCTGGAGGCTCCAACTCCAATATGGTCTCGGCCAACTCGATCGGCACGGACGTGACGGAAGACGTTGGGCTCCGCAACACCGGCAACGGCGTCGTGATCGATGGCTCGAACGCCAACACCATCGGTGGCTCGGTGGCCGGCGCCGGGAACTTGATCAGCGGCAACAACCTCGGGGACGGGGTGATCATTCGTAACGGCGCGATGAATAACCTTGTAAGCTTCAATGACATCGGCATCAGCAATAGCGGGAGCAAGCTGGGCAACCTCATCGGCGTCGTCATCACCCCGACGGCTACTGGCAGTGACCCAAAGGGCAACACGATCGGCGGCACGGTCACGAACGACCAGGACAACGAAATCAACACCGGGAATGTCATCTCCGGCAATACGTTTGACGGAGTGCAGATCGATGGCACCGGAACCCTGCTCGCCGGCAACTTTATCGGCACGGATCGATCGGGAACGATGCTCCTCGGTAACGGCGTGGTGGGCGCCACCGGCGGCGATGGTGTGGACATCAGTTCGGCGAATAACACCATCGGAGGGACCACTGCCGCGTCGCAGAACATCATCGGCGACAATGCCGCGAGCGGCATTCACCTGGAAGCCGGGGTCACGGGCACGATCGTGACCGGCAACTCCATAGGCCTGGGCACGGACGGGGCGCTCGTGGGCAACCACGGGGACGGCGTCTTGATCGACGGCGCTTCCAACAACACGATCGGAGGTGACAACGTCATTTCAGACAACACCGGCGCAGGTGTGCATGTGACAGGCCAGGACGCGAGCGCAAACACGATCAAGACCAATTTCATCGGCTCAGACGATGCCACCACGGCCGCCGGCAACATGGACGGCGTCCTGATCGACAACGGTGCTTCGTCCAATGTCGTCGAAGGCAACACGATCTCCGGCAATAACAACAACGGCGTGAATATCGACGGCGCGACAGGGAACATGCTCCTGCAGAACAACATCGGCACAAACGTGTTGGGTTTTGCGGCCGTGCCCAATCTGGCCGACGGCGTCTCGCTCACCAACGCCCCGGGCACGATCATCGGTAACGGCAATCCGAACGAGAGCACTGGCGGTGAACCGAATGTCATTTCAGGGAACAGCTTGACTGGAGTCGTGGTCGCTGGTGCCCAGTCGACCGGTGTCGTCATCCAGGGCAATCGCATCGGCCTGACCGCGGCGCCGTTCACAGTTATGGGTTCGCCCGTCGGCAACGAGGGAACGCTCGGCAATGGGCTGGCGGGCGTGGCCATCGTGGGCGACGCGGACGGGACAGGGCCGACCGGAACGACGGTCACCGGCAACTACATCAGCGGCAATTCCGTGGGCGGCATCCGGCTTTCGGGCGTTACGGGCATCCTGATCACGAGCAACGTGATCGGGGGCGGGTCCACCAATCCGAACGCGAATTTCGGCAACGTCGATTCGGGTATCCTCGTTCTGAATTCGTCCCAAAACACGATCGGGGGCACCACTGCGGGTAACGGCAATACGATCGAGTTCACCGCGACGGCGCAAGACCCGAACGAAGACTACGGCAGCGGGAACGGGCTCGTTGTTGCCGGCGCTGGATCGACAGCCAACGACATTGAAGGAAACCTGGTCATCCACAACAGTCAGGAGGGGATCGTGCTCGCCGAGGGTGCCTCGGCAAACGACGTCGGCACCCCTGAAGGCACGCCGCAGGCCGGGCCCGGGGTTCCGATCACGGGTGGCAACATCATCATCACCAACGCCGGGGACGGCGTGGAGATCATCGATCCCGATACCAGCAACAACATCGTCTTGGGCAACCTGATCGGCATCGACCAGAACGGCAATCCCGCGGGGAACATGGGCGACGGCGTGAATATCGGCAATGGAGCCACAGACAACGAGATCGGCTCGGTCAATCCCGGCTACGGCAACTATATCGCGGCGAACGCGGTTAACGGGATCGCCATCGGCGCAAACAATCGGCACGGAAGTGTTCAGCAACGATATCGGCACCAACCGGCAAGGCGCGTTCCAGAGCGGGTTTGGCAACACGGAAGACGGCATTGATATCGCGAGCTCTCAGGGCAACGCCGTGGGCAGCGCCGCGGACGCTCCTGGGACGGCCCCGGGCAATGTCATCATGGGCAACGGCGTTGGAATCGCGATCGTGGGCACAGATTCGGTTGGCAATACTGTGCAAAGCAACGTGATCGCGGATAGCCAGGGGTTCTCGCTCGGCCCGGACGAAGCGATTGCCGGCGTTGGGATCTACATTGCCGAGGGGGCCTCAAACAATCAGATCGGCGGTCCTGATCAGGCAGCCGCCAATTCCATCTTCGCCAATACCGACGCGGGCGTCTTCTTGGATTCCGGCATCGACGATTCGATTCGCCGCAACTTTATTTACCAAAATGCCGGTCTGGGGATCGATCTTGCACCCGCCGGCCCCAATCCGAATCAACCCCCCGACACGGTGAACACCGGTCCCAACAATCTGCAAAACTACCCCGTTCTCACGTGGGCGACGGTTTCCCCCGTCAACACGGGCGGCATCGTGGGGACCCTCGAAGGCTCCGCCTCGACGACTTACACGCTCGACTTCTATGCCGGCACAGCCTCGCAGTTCAGTGACGGTTCGCGGGAAGATGATGAAGAGCGGTTCGTCATGTCACAGACCGTCACGACGAACGCCAGCGGCATCGCCGAGTTCGACTTCCCCTTGCCAGGTGGAGCGGTGCAAGTCGGCGCCATCCTCCGCGCCACAGCGACCGACCCGAATGGAAATACCTCGGAGTTTTCCAACGCCGTCACGGCGCAGGTCGACAGCGACGGCGACGGCGTTCCCGATGCGGACTCAAACTTAAGCGCCGGCACAACGAAAGTGGCCAACATCGCCACCGTTCCCGATGCGCTCAACCAGAACGCCTTCCTCACACTCGTCGCCCCCCAGGGACTGAGCTTCGGGGACGTGCGCTCCGTCGAGAACCCTTCGCCCGACGACGCGCCGGTCATCACGGAGTTTGGCCTGGGTTTCCTCGACTTCAACCTGACGGGGCTGACTCTTGGCCAGCACGTGGCCATCCAGCTCACGTTACCGCCAACGGTCGAGGCGGCGACTTCTTACTGGCGCTACGGCCCGACGCCTTCGGACCCATCCGCGCACTGGTATAACTGGCTCTACGACCCGCAGACCGACACCGGCGCACAGATCAATGGCAACGTCATCACGCTCCACTTCGTCGACGGCGGCTTGGGCGATGACGACTTGACGGCCAACGGCACCATCGTGGACGCCGGCGGCCCGGGCTTCCCCTCGCCGTTCACGGTCACCACGACTGCCGACAGCGGCCCCGGCTCGCTACGTCAGGCCATCTTGAACGCCAACGCCAATCCCGGAATGGGCGACATCACGTTCGATATTCCCGGATCCGGCCCCTACTTGATCCAGCCGCTCTCATCGCTGCCGGCCATCACCGGCGCCGTGACCATCGACGGGCTGGCGGAGCCACCTGGTGATTATGGCGTCGTGGTTGACCGCACAGCGCCGGTGGTCGAGCTCGACGGCAGCGAGGCCGGAGCCGGGGCCGACGGGCTCACGTTCGACGTGGCTGGCGCAACGGTCCAGGGCCTCATGATCGAGCACTTTTCGGGCGACGGCATCTTGATCGCGTTTGACGCCTCGAGCGAAAGCGGTGACGACGACGGTCCTCCGGCCGGGGATAACGTTGACAGCTCGATTATCGAAGACAACGGCTCCTTCGGCATCGAGATCGACGATGATCCCGGGAACTACTTGACGCGCCAACGTCGTCTCGGGCAATACGGCTGGCGGGATCTCGATCGACGGCGCCCTCGCGACGGGCAACACTCTGACGCAGAACTTGATCGGCACAGAGTCCGATGGCACCAGCGCGCTGGGCAACGGCGGGCCGGGCGTGCTCTTGGAGGCCGGCGCCGGGGGCAACTCGATCGGCGACGGCACTCTCCCCGATGCCAATACCATCGCCTTCAACACCGGCGCCGGCGTCCTCGTGCTCCAGTCGCCAGGCAACTCCATCCTGACCAACTCGATCTTCTCAAACGGCGCACTGGGCATCGACATCGGTGGCGCCGGCGTGACGCCCAACGACCCTACTGAGAGCGACGGCATTCAGAACTACCCCGTGCTGACCCAGGTCGCCAGCTACGGCGGCAGCGTGTATCTGTTGGGAACGCTGACCAGCGAGCCCAGCTCGTCGTTCACCGTCGAGTTTTATTCGAACGTGCAAGCCGATCCGTCGGGCTACGGCGAGGGACAGACATTCCTGGGGTTGACCGTCGTCTCTACCGACGCGACCGGCGCGGCCCAGTTCGACGTCAGCTTCCCAGTGGCCGTCGCGCCTGGTGTTTTCATCACGGCGACCGCCACGGGGAGTGAGACCTCCGAGTTTTCGGCCGCGGTTGAAATGCCGCCGTCCCAGGTGCTCGTGTTCACGGTCACCACCGCTGCCGACAGCGGCCCCGGCTCGCTGCGGGAAGCGATCGACGCCGCCAACAGCCACACGGGCCAGAACATCATCCGCTTCGACCTCCCCGACTCGGATCGGGTCATCGAGCCGCTAGTCGCCTCTGCCCGACATCACCGAACCCGTGATCATCGACGGCACCAGTCAGCCAGGGTACGCCGGGCTGCCCCTGATCGAGATCAATGGATCGCAGGCGGGGTCCGCAGCCGACGGCCTGGTGATCACAGGGGGCAACAGCATCGTCCAGGGGCTGATCATCAATGGGTTCCAGGGGAGCTGGAGCTTCGACGGCAGCGACCAGGGGGGCAACGCGATCGTACTGCAAGGGCAAGGCGGCAATACCATCGAGGACGATTTCCTCGGCACTGACTCGACCGGCACCAGCGCCGTGCTCGACGGGCAGGCCGGCGTGTTCGTGGACAATTCGCCCGGTAACACGATCGGCGGCACGACCGCCGCGGTGCGCAACGTCATCGTCACCGTGTTCCTGGAGGGCTCGGGCGCAACGGGCAATGTCGTCGAGGGTGATTACATTGACGCCGACGCGACGGGCACCGCGTACGTCGCGGGCACGACTAACTTCTATCTCCCCTCCGGGGCGGGCATCGTCCTTGAGACTGCGGACGCCAATGCCATCGGCGGGGCCCAGCCGGGCGCCGGCAACGTGATCGGCGGCGGCGTGGATTTGCTCTCGGGGGCGGACGGCAATGTCATCGAGGGGAACATGATCGGGACCAACGCGTCAGGCACTCGTCGCTTGGCCGGCTGGACGGGAACCGACATTGCCACCGTCGGCACGCTCAATTTCAGAGACGACTCACAGTACAACACCATTGGAGGATCGACGGCGGCGGTGCGCAATCTCATCGGCGGCGGTGTGGTGCTGGACTCTACCGCCCTCTTTGACGTGGTCGAGGGCAACGATATCGGCACGGACGCCACCGGCACGGCCGCGCTCTACGCGTCCTCCGGAGCGGCCGGGGTGATGGTCTCGGGCCAGTTCGATTTTATCGGCGGCGACTCCGCCGGAGAGGGCAACCTCATCTCGGGCTTCCCTTACGGAGTCGAGATTTCCGGAGGAAACGACATCCAGGTCCAGGGAAATCTGATCGGGACCGACGTGACCGGTACCCACGCCCTGGGCAACACCCTGTGGGGAGTGGAGGTGGACGGAGGTTCGGACAATACCATCGGCGGTTCGACACCCGGCGCGGGTAATCTCATCTCGGGCAATCATGAAGGCATCGACGTCGGCGGCACTGACACAGTCGTCGAGGGCAACCTGGTCGGCACCGACATCACCGGCACCTTGCCGCTCGGCAACGCTGGCGACGGCGTGGATGTGGACGGACCGGGCGACTCGATCGGCGGGACCACGCCCGGATCAGGCAACGTCATCTCGGCCAACGGCCAGTTCGGCATCTACATCGCCGGCGGCGGAGTGTCGGTGGACGGAAACATGATCGGCACGGATTTGAGCGGTACGCTTCCTCTGGGCAACGCCTCGGACGGCATCAATATCCAGACGGAGAACAACCAGATCGGGGGGCCGATGCCCGGCGCCGGCAACGTCATCGCCGCCAACGGAGGCAATGGCGTGAGCATCGTCGTGCCCGTCTTGAACGATACGGGGCCTGGAAACGTCGTGCAAGGCAACGAAATCGGCACCAACTCGAGCGGGGCCAAAGACCTGGGCAACGTGGGCGACGGTGTCTACATCATGGGCTCGAGCTACTTTCCCGGCGATCAGACGATCGGCGGCACCGCGCTCGGGGCCGGCAACGTGATTGCATATAACGGCGGCGCGGGCGTCTTGTCCGATTCCGGCCCCGGCGACTCGATCCGCGGGAATGACATCTTCGGCAACGGCGGGCTCGGAATCGTGGCGGGCATCAACGGCGTTCTCTCAACCTATGCCGAAGCGCGGGGCGTCGCCTTGCCCGATAGCTGCGCCGGTATTGACCTCGGCCGTCTTTGACGCTGACGGCACCGTTGTCGAGGGGACGATCACGGGTACGCCGTTCACTCAATACCAGATCGATTTCTTTGCCAGCGGCGCAGTCAACCCCAGCGGCTTCGGCGACGGGCAGACGTATCTCGAATCGATCGGCGTCTACCTCGACGACTCGGGATCGGCGCAGTTCCAGATACCGCTCGACGACGCGGTCCCCGTTGGCCAGTTCATCACGGCGACGTCCACCGATTCAGGCGGCAACACCTCGCAGTTTTCGGTGGCCATGCCGGTCGTCAGTACCGCGCCCGCGGACGCCGTCGGGTTTTCAGCCCCCGCGTACCTGGTCACCGAGACGGGCGGGGCCGCCGTGGTGACCATCAACCGCCTGGGATCGACGGCCGCCACCGCAACGGTCGATTACACGACCAAGGATGGTTCGGCCCTGGCCGGCACCAACTACACGGCGGAATCCGGCACGCTCACGTTCGCCGCCGGCCAGCAGAGCCAGACCATCACAATCCCCATCCAGGATGATGGAATCGCAACCCCCGACCTGAGCTTTCAGATCGTGCTCCAGAACCCGACCGGCACGAGCTTGGGCAGCGTGACAGACGCCGTGGTGACCATCGCCGACGCCGAGTCGGCCGGTGTGCTCAGCTTCAGCACGGCCGGGGAAACCACACTCGAAAGCCAGGAGCCGGCGCCGCTGGTCGTCACCCGCACCGGGAGCAGCCTGGGAGAGGTCACGGTCGATTACCGCGTCACCGGTGGTACGGCGATTCCCCAGGAGAGCCCCGACGAACAGGGGAACAATTACAATTACTTCGACACCTACGGGACGCTCACGTTCCAGGCCGGCCAGACCACCGCGACCATCCCGATCACGACCATCGACATTTACCAGAGCGCGATACTTCCCAATGCTCCGGTTTTCGGAGATCCCCTTACTCTCGATTTCACCCTGGGTGATCCGACCGGCGGCGCGATTCTCGGCGCGATCACGACTTCGGTAATCACGATTGTTGGCCCGGACGACGCGAATGGTGGTTTCGGCGTCGAGGAGCTCAACAGCAACGCCGATGGCGGCGGCGTACAAATGGAGGTGTTTCGGACCGGCAGCGTCGCCGCGTTGGAGAGCGTTCAATACGCCACGAGCGACGGCACCGGCACGGCTGGAGTGAACTATGCCGCGACTTCCGGCACATTGACGTTTGAGCCGGGCGACGATGAGAAGTTCATCACCATATCTGTCGGGGCAAAGGCGCTCTCGGACGGTTCGCAACCGACCTTCAATTTCGCGATCAGCAATCCGACAGGTGGGGCGGTCCTCGACCCGGGTGAGGACCAGGTGACCGTCACGATCGCGTCTGCCGGTGCCTTCTCGGCGAGCGGCTTCGCGTTTGAGGGCGACGACGTGGCCTTGGTCGGGGTCCAGCGCACCGGCGGGGCGGCCGTGGGCGCGACCGTCGATTATTCCTTGAGCGACGGCTCGGCCAAGGCCGGCGTCGACTACACGCCGATGTCGGGGACTCTCACGTTCCTGGCGGGAGTGACGCAACAGTTCTTCACAGTCCCGCTCATTCCCGACTCTCAGGCCACGGGAGACATCAGCTTCTTCGTGAACCTGAGCAACCCGAGCGGCGGCGCCACGCTCGCGGACGCGACCGGGACCGTAACCATCTACGCCTACCCGGGCCAATTTCACTTCACCGCGGACAGCTATACCGTCGCCAAGAATAACGCCAGCCTGACGGTAACGGTCGAGTTTGACCCCTCGCCCGGGGATTATCCCATCGGCGGGACGAGCGGGCCGAACAATAATCCGCGCGTGACCGTCGATTATGCGACGAGCGACGGGACTGCCAAGGCCGGCTCGAATTACGGGGCTGTCTCCGGGACGATCAACCTCGGTGGGGCGGGAACGCAGACGCTCACGATCCCCATCCTGGACGATGCCGCGGTCAAAGACGATCAAACGTTTGTCTTGACTCTCTCCGACCCCACCGGCGGCGCCAGTCTGGCGGACGGCGGGACCGCGACGGTGACGATTCTCGCCAATCCCACGACCATACCGCCCGACACGACGCCGCCCGTGATCACCGGGGCACCGGACCGTCGCCCCGACGCCTTCGGTTGGTACAACGCCCCGGTCACGGTGACCTTCCTGGCCACGGACGCTCAGTCCGGCGTGGCCAGTGTGACGGGACCGGTCACGCTCTCCGGCGAGGGAGCAAACCAGTCGGTCACCGGCACCGCCGTCGACGTTGCCGACAACAAGGCAAGCACGACGGTCCCGGGCATCAACATCGATCTGACCAGCCCCGTGACGACTGCAACCGTGGCCGCGACTGGCTCTTCGGCCGCTGGCAATCACACCGTCACCTTGACCGCCGTCGATAATCTCTCCGGGGTCGCGCAGACATTCTATGTGGTCGACGAAGGCAAGCCTCAGATCTACAGCGGCCCCTTTGCATTGGGTGGAGATGCCGTCCACACCGTCACCTTCTGGAGCGTGGACAAGGCGGGGAACGTCGAGGCGGCCCAGAGCATCACGGTCGCGAAGAGCGTCACGGGCGGGACTGGAGTCAGCGGCGGGACTGGAGTCAGCGGCGGGACTGGAGTCAGCGGCGGGACTGGAGTCGGCGGCAGCCCGCCACCGCAGCCGGGCACGTCAGCGTCCTCTCCACCGATCGTCGTCTCCTTGAAGCGTTACGGAATCCACATGCACCCCACGGTGCTTGTGCTGACATTCAGTGAGGCGCTCGATCCCACCCGCGCCGAGGACGTCAAGAATTATAAGATCGTCGGCCCGGCCGGTGGGCCGTTGGGTATCGCATCCGCGGTGTATGATCCCACGGACCACACCGTGACCTTGAAGCCGAAGGAACGAATCGACCTCCACGACTCCTATCACCTCAAGGTCGTTGGCACTGGCCCCCTTGGCGTCATGAGCGAAGACGACATCATGCTCGATGGCGCCGGCGACGGGTTGCCTGGAAGCGATTACGTTGCGAGCTTGACTTGGAGGAACCTCGTTCTCACACCTGCGGAGGTGCGCAAATATGCACATCCGAGCCGGCCGGCAAGACCGGCGGGCGCACGCGCCCATCGATTCATCGGCCAGCCCAAAAGTCAACCTCTGAGGAGGCACAGCACGAAGAACGGCACTCAAAGAACGCCGATAGAGGCGGAACTTAACTTGCCTATTTCGCACCCAACTGTGGCCACGGAGAAGCCAGTTTTCCTCGGTGTTTTGGGCACTTGAACGTCACTGCGTGGGAGGCGTTTAGGCAAATTACCTACGACTTACGCTCCCTCGGCGCCACTCTCCCTCCGTCCCTCCTACCAGTGTCGACCATGTTGAACCACCTTCATGTCGGGTTTCTCGCCGTGGTTACGGTAGGCCGTCCCGAGTGGATCATCGGCGGCCGGCGGTTTCCGCACGATCGGCAGCCGTTTTGCGCGCGTCGGTCCGACGACACCGAAGTCGATTGAACGGAGGTTGCTCCGGCTGATCCGCCCGTGCGCGAGCAAGATGTGGATCGGGATATTTCTGGGACACCTTGATTATGAACGTCTGACCACATCGTGGAGACAGAGTGAGGTACTTACGATTGTTTGCGTTTCGTTCAACGTGCGGGCTTCAGGAACTGCCTCTGCCTTGCTCGGCTTCGCTCTTCCTGCCCCGGCCGCCGCACGGGCTGATTCCACGTATTCAATGTACTTTCGTGCCGGCACCCGGCGGATCGCCTCGCCAATCACATCGAGCGACAGGTCGTCGAGTTTCTTGAACCGCACGCACGACTTGCCCATGTTCAGCTTCTTCCCAGCCTTTGCCCACGCATCTTCAAACCAGGACCGGAGCGCCTCATGGCCGTAGATGCACATGAGGTACACCGACATGTACCCCTTCTGAGACGCAAGGGCCGCGAACGGCAACGGCTGTTTCGGATCACAGTGAGACCCCGCCGGATACACCCGGTGTGGGACGTAGTATCCGATCATCCCGTACTGAATCCCCTCCTCATACCCCTCGTCCAGGTTGTCCAGAATCACCTTCCGCACCGCCTCGATCGCCCTCCGCCGATCCTCCGGCAACGTCGCCAGGTACTCCTTCACAGTCGTCGCTGCACTTTTCATCGAACTACTCCGCTTCTTACGTGGGTAGTCGGGACAACCCCTTGTCCCTTTGTGAAGCCTGAAGAGGCCATGCGCCGGCACTCGGCCTCGAGATCCGCTCGTCGCATTGTGGGCAACTCACGGCATTCACCATTGTATCATGTTCTGACGGTCCGGATGTATCCAGCGTCACCTATGTAGCTTTGCGGCCGGATACACCACCCATGCGGTGCCATAGAGTGGCTGCGTTGCATGCTTCGGTCCGACAACACCGACGCGCACTGCGGATACGGGTAACCTAGCTTGACCACTCACACTGGTCACCCTTTCGAGAATCCCGCGCCGTGTGTTCCGTCGCACGACCCTCGGCCTGGCCCGAGCGAATCGCGACTCGAATTCGGAAGGGCGATCCACTCGGCTCCGAGGATGCATTCTACGTCGAAAACTGGTCCGCGAGGCAGCGCGTGCGTGGAATCAATCCTCCAGAGGGTTGGATCTGGCTCGGAAGAGCTCGTCCATGTCCCAGAGCCGGATATGGTTGTCGTTGCCGCAGGCGGCGAGCGTTCGGCCATCGGTGGAGAATGTCACCATGCGCAGCCACAAGGACTGGCCATCCAGTTGAGATCGCAGCGCGCCGGTGGCGACGCTCCAGAGTCGGACCATCCCGTCACTGCCGGCGGTGGCCAGGGTCGCTCCGTCCGGGGCGAAATCGACCGAATTGGTGCCGAAGGGATGTCCCTCGATCTGACGGCATAACTGACCGGTCCTCGCGTCCCAGATCCGGACCGTGCGCTCCGTCGAACTGGCGGCGGCCAGCAGTCTTCCGTCGGGCGAAAATGCGATCGAGGAGATTGTGCCAAATGACTCTCTCCGTAACAACCGGTTTCGGCCCGTTTCGAGATCCCAGACGGTGACCCGTTGCTCATCGCGTTCTCCCACCGCGAGGGTGCGACCGTCGGGCGAGTATGCGAGACACAAACCGGGGAACTGGCCGTGGAAGATCGCGCCGACTCGGTCCGCGGCCAGGTCCCACAAGATGATATCTCCATTCAGGTCGGTCGTCGCCGCGAGGGTGCGGCCGTCGGGCGCGAAGGACAGCGCCTGGATCCGGCGTAATGACGGGTTCCGCAATCGTCGTGCTCCACCGGAGACCAGGTCGTAGACGATGAGATCGGGCTCGAATCGGCCCAAGCCCAGGAACCGACCATCGGGTGAGAAGGCCACGCACCTGACCCGGCCCTGGACGTCGAGGAATCGGCCGGTGGCCCTACCGCCCTGCCGATCGCGCAAGGCCACTCGCCCATCATCACCCACGGTCGCGATGGTCTGGCTGTCCGGAGAGAACGCGAAGCCGCGCGTTGATCCTCCGGGCTTGCCCGGGGCCAACTGCATTCGTGCCATCTCTCCGCTGGGCTCTCCGCTCGAGAGCCACGCCAGGCCGCAGAGCCAGATCGGGATCAGGCTCTTCAGTCCCCAGGATACAATCGCGTCCTGGACACGTCCCACTCCCTTGCTCGCCCGGCCGAGGCCGCCGTCCCTCGAGTTTGTCTCCGACGCCGTCGTGTTCTGTCGCATGGTTCAACCTGCCTCTTCGTGGTCAGGAGATTCGCCATCGGCGCTGATCGTTATTGGTCGCGTCAGGGGACCACTGCTGTGAACGAGCTCGGTGCAACGAAACCCGCTGGAAATCCAGGACTCTTTGGTGTATGACGGTTGTAGGCTTAATTCCTTAGTAGTAAATCGCCTGAAAACTCGTACGAAAAGGATCGTAGGGTGGGTCGAATGCCACCTTGCAGCGTGAGGCCCACCGAAATCCTCGGCGAAGCCGGTGGGCCTCACCTCGATAAATCGAGGCTCGACCCACCCTACGAACTACGACGGCTGTAGGCTTAATTCATTAGGAATTCATCGCCTCAAAACGCGTACGAAAAGGGTCGTAGGGTGGGTCGAACGCCGCCTTGCGGCGTGAGGCCCACCGAAATCCTCGGCGAAGCCGGTGGGCCTCACCTCGATAAAATCGAGGCTCGACCCACCCTACGAACTACGACGGCTGTAGGCTTAATTCATTAGGAATTCATCGCCTCAAAACGCGTACGAAAAGGGTCGTAGGGTGAGTCGAACGCCGCCTTGCGGCGTGAGGCCCACCGAAATCCTCGGCGAAGCTGGTGAGCCTCGCCTCGATGAATCGAGGCTCGACCCACCCTACTACTACGAACGTCAGGAGACCTGCACCCCCTGTAGTCCTCGCCCGCTCACTTCTTCGACATCGCAGCTTCCTTGGCGGTGATCAGGCCGTCGCCGTCGGCGTCGAGTCGTTCGAACGCGGCGCGGGGGCCGAGGAACTCGCGGCGAGAGATGTCGCCGTCGCGGTTGCGGTCCATCTTGCGAAACCACTTCGGGCCTTCCTCGGCCGGAGGAGTGGAGGGGGATGTCATGGCCGTTGAATGGAGAGAGGCCATGCCGACCCCCGTGATCTGGCCCCGTCCGATCGATAGCTCGTAGTGGTGGGGGATCTCATCGGACCGAATCAGGCCGTCGCCGTTGCGGTCCCACGACGAAACCCGCGCAACCGCGCCCGGATCTCGCGCACGCCGAGATGCCGGTCGCGATTCAGATCGACGATGGCGAAAATCGCCCGCCCCTGGTCGGCGACCGACAGGACCATCTGACTGCGCGCGGCGTTGGACTGACGGTCGACGAACTCGTCAACTTCTTTCATGTAGATTTTCCCATCACCATCGCGGTCCATCATGTCGAACAGCGAGACGAACGGGCCATGGTCCTTCACTTCGGACTTTTCGAGGTACTTGTTGTTGTCCTTGTCGGCGGCCTGGAACTGGCCGGCATAGTACTGCTTGGCGAAATCGGCGGCTCGCTCGCCGCCATCGGCGTGGAATTCGAGGTTGATCTCGCCGACGGCGATCTCGATATCGGCTTCGGAGAGCCGATGAACGTGCACACCTGGCGGCAAGATGGGGGAACTCGATCCCGACGCCTCGATGGTCGTCGCGGCCGACCCGCTGCCCGAGAGTTTGACGACCAGCTCCAGGTCGGGGGCCACCCGGCCGAGGTATCGGCGCAGCTCCTCGCTATCGAGCTCGCCGTCGCTGTCCGTGTCGGCCGTGGCGAAGTCTCTGGGGTCGATGCCGAACTCGCCGGTGCTGAGCCGATTATCGCCACCGCTGGTGCCCTTGTCGTATTTCTTGAGCAAGAGCCGCACCGGACGGAACGAAGGGTCGTCGGCCGACAGCTCGATAACGGCCGGGACCGGTGCGAATCGTCCCCGCCGCGTCTGGTCCTGGTTGAGCGCCGCGATCGGGTTGCTGAAAGGCTCCAGCTCGTTCGGGTCGATCAGCTCGTTATCGTCCAGGTCGAAGCGGTGGAGCGACGCGACGGCCGCGGCGAGCTCGTCCTTGGTGAGCGTGCCGTCCTTGTCCCGGTCGAGGTGGTTGAAGAGCGCGTCGTTGCGATCGATCGCCAGCCGGCCGACCTGCACGCGGAATGGGCCGAGCGCGGGCCGCAGGACATCGGCCAGCTCTTCCAGTGAGACCTTGCCGTCTTTCGGGTTGGTGTCGAGGTCGGCGCGCGGCAGGGCCGCCGCGCCTCCGGTGGCGGCTCGTACCATCATTGGCAACGAGCCACGATCAGCTTCCTCGCGCGTCAGGGTGCCGTCCCCGTTCCGATCGAGGTAGGTGTGGATGGCCTTGACGGCATCGAGCCAGGCCGTGCGAAACGCCTTACCCCCGGCATCCAGTCGCAGCCGGATGAAGATCGGCCGGGCATCGGTGAGGAACATGATATCCTGGACGGCCTCGCGGTCGGTACCCGAGGCGCCCGCCTCGGGTCGCCGGCCGTCGTCCGCACCGGCGCCCTCGGGCGAGAGCCCAATCGCCAGCGCGGCTGATGTGACCAGGGCCGTCAGACCAGCACGGTAGAGCCGTTCACGATTGAGTTGCATACAACTCACCATAGATGTGAATATTAGAATTTGTTATTTGCTATAGCGACGCCGATGGATCGAGGGTTCACTTGCCAAACCAGGCCCGTTTTCTGTTCGCCTGTACATGTTCCACCTGTTATTTCACCTGTTATCAGGTAGGTGCACGGCCCTCGATCGCTTCACGCTCGGGTCGTGCACACGCCACACCAGCGCCGTGGTGAGCGCAACTCATTGGTCAAACGCACCAGCTCAAGTGAGGACCTCCTGGATCGGCCTGGCTTTCGGGTCGACGAGCCGGATAGGCCGGCCGAGATCGGCGGCGATGTTCTGGACCATGGGGTCGATGCCCAGGGCCTTGCAGACGGTGGACAGGAAGTCGGGGACGGAGACCGGGCGATCCTTGGCCTCCATCCCGCCGGCGCCGCTGCTGCCGACGGCCTGGCCGCCCTTGATCCCGCCGCCGGCCATGACCGTGGTCCAGGCTGCGGGGAAGTGGTCACGGCCGGCCTGAGGATTGATCTTGGGCGTACGGCCGAATTCGCCCATCCAGACGATCAGCGTCGAGTCGAGCAGTCCACGACCACGCAGGTCGTCCATCAACGCGGCCCACGCCGGGTCGAGCACCTCGCTGAGCTTCTTGACCGCCTCGAAATTCTGCTGGTGCGTGTCCCAGCCGACCGCCGCCGCCCCCGCGGCCGCGGAGAGGGTGACCTCGACGAACGGGACGCCCCGTTCGACCAGCCGGCGGGCCAGGAGGCATCCCTGCCCGAACGGCGTGCGGCCGTAGGCGTCGCGCACCGCGGCGGACTCCTCCTCGAGCTCGAAGGCCTTGGCCGCCGCCGAGCGCATCAACCGGACGGCACGGAGGTAAGCGTCCTGGTGGCTCACCGGTCCGATACCCGGGTGGCTGGACAGGAAGTCCTTGCGCAAGGAATCCAGCAGCCCGAGCCGGGCGTCTGCCCGCGGCATGTCCACGCCCGTTGGCGGGTTCAGGTCCTCCACTTTGAACGACAGATTGCGCGCGTCGGTGGCTCCATTCGGATCCATCACGGCGCCTTCACCGACAACCAGGGGAGCGAATTGCGGCCCGAGGAATCCCGGCCCGAACGCGGCCGGGTTGAACCCGCGCATCGGCGCAATGCTGACGAAGTTCGGCAGCTCGGCCTCGTCCGACCCCAACTCCTTCGCTACGAGCGAGCCGAACGTCGGATAGCGAATCGGGCCGGTCGGCTGATACCCAGTGCGCAGGTTGAAGGTGGCGCGGCCGTGGTCACCTTCCTTCGTGCTCATCGAGCGGATGATCGCGATGTCTTTCATCTGCTTCGCCAGCTTGGGAAGATGCTCGCTGATCAGGATGCCGGGCGCCGACGTCTCGATGGCCTTGAACTCACCTCCGTGAGGATGACCCGGCTTGGGATCGAAGGTGTCGGTCTGGCTGGGGCCGCCGCTCATCCAGAGCAGGATGCACGACTTTCGCCGTTTGGGGTGCGAGGCCACGTCGGCGGCCAACGCCTCGATCCAGCCGGACGTCGAGACGCCGACGACGCCGGCCGCAGCCATCTGGAACATCTGGCGACGCGACAGCCCGCCGGAGGTCGGATTCGTTCGATTCATGGCGTGTCCTCTCCCCCTTCTTGTGAGAGTGTGTCAATGGTTAAACCGGAACTCGGGGCTGTTGAGCAACGCCCAGAAGACGTCGGCGAGCGCCTTGGAGCGGTCACCCGAGGGACCGCCGCGCTCGACGTACGGTACGAGTTTCTCCAGCTCATCGGGCCGGGGCTTGCGGGTCAGTGCCGCGAGGTAGAGGGTCTCGATGCGACCCGCGGTGTCGAGGTAGGGAGCGTCGGCCACGGCGGCGAGTGTGTCGCTGGTCTCCAGGTTCGTCACGTTGGCGATGAACGGTCCGTTCATCAGGGCCAGCGCCTGGAGGATCGTGGTCTCGCCTTCGGTCGGCTTCTCGTCGCGGTTGGTGAACAGCTCCACGAACCGCTGCTTCGACACGCCCTCGTAGCCGTATGGGCCTCCGGCGCCGTCGTGGAAGGCGGTCGCCTGGGTGAGTGACTCGAAGAGCTGGCCCGGTGACAGCGTGCGGACCGCCATCGCGGCGAACAGGCTGGGAGGAGCTAGCTCCGAACGGCCCACGGCGCTGGTCAGGCCGTAGGCCTTCGTGGCGGTGATCGCCCGGATCAAGAACTTCAGGTCGTAACCGTGCGACCGGAATTGTCGGGCCAGCTCGTCGAGCAGTTCGGGATGCGACGGCGGATTGTCGTCGCGAAAATCATCGACGGGATCGACGATCCCGGTGCCGAAGAACCGGGCCCAGATCCGGTTGACCGCCGCACGAGCGAAGTATGGGTTCTCGGGTGCAGTCACCCAGTCGGCCAGAAGCTCGCGGCCGGAGGTCCGGCGGCCCCACTGGGGCTTCTTGGCGTCGAGGAAGGCGGCCTTCACGATGTGGCTGGTGTCGGGGATCACCAGCTCGCGGCGGTCGGCCACCTCACGAATCGGTCCGAAACCTTCATCCTTCCCCTGCTTCGAGACGCCAGCGAAGAATGCGGCCAGGCCCCAGAACTCCTCGCGCTTCCAGTGGTCGAAGCGATGGTTGTGGCACTGGGCGCACTCGAGGCGAATGCCCAGGAACGTCCGGGCCGTGCCGGCGGCCAGGTTCTCAGGCTTGGCGTCTTTCGCCACGTAGAAGGCCAGCGGTGAGGGTTCGGCCCGCGGGTCGTAGGCGTTTCCCGCCCGGCTGCCCCGGCCGCCGAGCCGGACCGTGAGGACCTCGCGGACAATTTGGTGATAGCCGGCTTCCTCCGCGACCTTCTTGCGGAGCCACGCTTCGAAGGTCGGCATCAGGCTCCGGAGCTGGCCGTCGGTGTCGGCCTCGGGCAACAAGAGCGAACGGTAGCTCTCGGTGGCGTGGCTCAGGTACGCGGGGCTTTCCAGCAGGGATTCCACGAGCTGCGTGCGCTTGTCCGGACTGGGATCATCGAGGAACGAGCAGGCTTCGGCGGCTGTCGGGATCTTGCCGACCAGATCGAGATAAACGCGCCGGAGGAATTCGGCGTCATCGGCGGGCCGAGCCGGCCGCACGTTGGCCTTCGACCACCGGGCGGCCAGGAGGCGGTCGATCTGCTCGGCGAGGGCTCGCGCATCGCCCACCGCGCCGCGCACGCCTCTGGGCTGGGCCGGCGTCCGGGCGACTGGTGAGTCGCCCGCTCCGGCCGAGGCCGCAATCCACAACCCTCCCAGGACGAGACCCACCGTGCCGATCCAGAATCGATGGTTGTGCTTCATCTCGAACCTCCCTTCGGAGGGCTGAAGATCCAGAACCGATGGACGTGCTTCATCTCGAACCTCCCAAGGGAGTCCCTTGAGGCTTCGCGGACAGAGTTAGGGACGGCTCATACGCAGGCAGGTCCCAGAGTTTGATCGTTCGGTCGGCACCACCGGTGGCCAGGCCGGAGCCGTCCGGAGCGAAGGCGATCCCACGCACCACGGCGCTGTGCCCAACCAGACGGGCGAGCTCGGCACCGGTCGTGGTGTCGTGCAACGACACCAGGCCATCGCTCCGGCCGGACCAGGCGAGCGCCCGGCCGTCGCGCGAGAAGGCCAGCGACTGGACGCAGTTGGACAGGCCACCTAGGGTGAGCCGGTGCCGGCCGGAGTTCACGTCCCAGAGACGAATGGTCTCGTCCAGGCCCCCGCTGGCCAGTCCGGCACCATTGGGCGCGAAGGTGACGGCCAGGACCGCCCGGGTGTGGCCCTCAAGCGTCCTGACCACCGACCACGTGGCCGTGTCCCAGACCTTCAATTCACCCTGGGCGCCGGGCTGGTTGTTCACGGCGCCTCCGCCGGTCACCAGGAGCTTGCCGTCGGGCGAGAACGCGACGCATTGCACGGGCCAGCGGAAGTCGGTCAGACGGGATTCCTCGGTGCCGGTCTCCACGTCCCAGAGCGTGACGACTTTCCCTTCTCCGGCGGACGCCAATCGTCTGCCGTCAGGCGAGAACGCCAGCTCGGTGACTCCGTTGAGCCCGGCCAGCTCATGCTGCTGCACGCCAGTCTTCACGTCCCAGGTCCGGATGGTGCCGTCCCAGCTACCCGAGGCCAGCAGGGTGCCGTCCGGGGAGAAGACGACCGTGGCGACGCCCCGCTCGTGGCCGTCGAGCGTCGCGGTCACCTTGCGGGTCGCGACATTCCAGAGCGTGACCGTGCCGGGGGCGTCGAGCCCATCGGCGACGGCGAGGGTCTTGCCATCGGGCGAGTAGGTCACGGACCAGACGGGCGTGAGGTCGCCTTTCAGAGTCGCCCGCGCCGTCTGCCGGCGCGTCGTCAGGCTCCAGAGCTTGACCGTCCGGTCCTTACCGGCCGTGGCGAGCGAGCCGCCGTCGGGTGAGAACGCGACCTGACGGACCAGATCGCGATGTCCCTTGAGCAAGCCGAGTTGACGGCTGGTGGCGACATCCCACAGGACCACATCGCCGCCGACGTGAGCGGAGGCCAGCCATCGGCCGTCGGGCGAGAACGCGACCGAATGGCACTCGCGGTACTTCAAGGCGTTCCGAGGCGCCTGCGTCGTGGCGTCCCAGAGCCGGACGAATCCGTCCAAGCCCGCCGTGGCGATGGTCGTGCCATCGGGTGAGAACGCGACGGAGGTCATGCCCGGCGACGGTCCCCTGAGCGTGCCCAGGGCTTTCCGGGTCGCCACATCCCAGAGTCGGACCTCGCCCGGTGAAGGATTGCGCTCGATCGCCCATCGAGGCGGCGAGCGTCCGGCCGTCGGGTGAGAACTGGACGCAGGTTATCGGCAGCCCCGAGGCCGCGAACGATCCCGAGGGTTGCCGGGCGATCGCGTCCCAGAGTTGTACGACCCCGTCCTGGCTGCCCGAGGCGAGGAGCCGGGAATCGGGAGAGAATGCAATGGAACTCACGGGTCCCGTGTGCCCCTCGAACGTGGCGACGACCTGGTCAGTACCGGCATCGATCAGGCGGACCCTGCCGTCTGGTGCGCCCGTGGCGTAGTGCGCGCCGTCGGAGGCCATGGCGATGACGGTCGCCTGGCCCTTTTCCGGGGGCGTAAGGGTTGAGCCGGTCGAGACATGCCAGCGGGCAATGCCCGTCTCGCCCGCCGTTTGCAGAATGCGGCCGTCGGGCGAGAAGGCCAGACTTCGAGCCTCGCCCGGGTAAACCAGGCAGGCGGTGGGGGAGAAGATCGGCGCCGTGGGCTCCCAGAGACGGACCGAGCCGTCGAAGCCGCCGGTGGCCATCTGCCGGGAATCCGGGGCGAAGGCCAGGGCGGAGATCCCTACACCGTCGCGGTGCCCCTGGAGCGACGCACGCTCCCGAGCGGCGGTGGTCTCCCAGAGCTTCAGCGTGGTGTCCAGGCTGCCGGTGGCGAGGATCCCGCCCCGTGGCGAGAAGGCCAGGCAGGTCACCATGTCCGAGTGACCGAGCAAGGCCGCGCCGCTCGCGGCCGGAATTTCCATCCCACAGCCGGACCTCGCCATCCTCGCCGCCCGTCGCCAGCGTGGCTCCATCGGGCGAGAACGCCAAGGCGCGGACCGCGCCCTGGTGTCCCACGAGCCGGGCGCGGAGCGATGAGGTGCGCAGGTCCCAAAGGATAATCGAGCGGTCCGCGCCGCCGGAGGCCAGCACGCTGCCGTTCACGCCGCGGCGCGAAGGCTACGGACCGGACCGAGGCCGTGTGTCCGGACAGTCGCGACGTCTCCCGGCCCGTGACGGCGTCCCAGACCCGGACCGTCTTGTCGTGACCTGCCGAGGCGAGGGAAGAGCCGTCGGGCGAGAAGGCGACCGCGAAGACCCAGTTGGTGTGACCCACCAGCTCGAGTTTTTCCCGGCCCGAGGCCACGTCCCACAGCTTCAACGTGTGGTCGTAGCTCCCGGTGGCCAGCGTCTTGCCGTCGGGCGAGAAGGCCAGGCAGGAGATGGCGTCGCGGTGCCCTTCGAGCCGGCCGATCGTCCGGCCCGAGGCCAGATCACGCAACAGCACCACGGCATCGTCACCAGCGGAGGCCAGGGTCGATCCATCCGGCGAATACGCCAGCGCCAGGACCACCGGGCGGCCCTCCGGCGACGGTTTCTCGCCGTTGCCCGTATCGCGGTGACCGGTTGCCTGCCGCTGCCGGTGCCAGACAGCCCCAGGACGGTAGCTGGTGGGTTCCGGCAGGTCGGGATCCGGCTTCCGTGGCGCGACGGCCCGGTTCCCCAGTGTGCGGAGGTGAATGTCAGGAGCCGCCGAGACGTCCCGGGGCCGGCCGAAGGGCAACACGACCAGGGCCAGGAGCAGCAGTCCGAGTGCCGCGCCAGGCGAGAGCCGCGCATGGACCGTGCGGCTATTGTCGAGGATGCGGATCAGCCGGCGGCGGATCAGCAATCGCGAGTCGAACAGTGCCAGCACGGGGACGGCCGCAGGGACCGGCTCGACAGATCGCTCGACGATCGCCAGGAACCCTTCGCCGCAGACGCGCCGCGAGGTCTTGCAGGCGGCCAGGGCCACATCGTCGCAGGCATATTCCCGAAGCTCGTCGATGATCCAGTTGGCCAGGTGGACCGCCGGGTGGAAGAAAAAGACTGCCTGCACGACCCGCTGGACCACGACGACCCACAGATCGCCGCGGCGGACATGGGCCAGCTCGTGGAGCAGTACCCAGGTCAACTGCTTGGGCGTCAGGCTGTCGCTGAGGTCGGGAGGGATGATCACGGCCGCCCGCACCAGGCCCCCGACGGCGGGCGAGTTGAGCTGGTGGCTGACGGCCCATCGCACGGGGGTGCGGAGCCCCAGGGCGCGCGGCAGGGCCTGGACGTCGATCGGCAGCCATTCCGGACGAAGCGGCACCGCCTCGCGCATCAGCCGGCGCGTGGTCCTGGTTGCCCGGAGGAACCGCGCCAGCAGCACGGCGACGATCGAGGCCCAGCCGAGCATCAACCAGGCCTGGACCGAGAGCTGCCGGCCGGGCGGCGCTCACCGCCGAGGCACCGGTCGTGGTCCCGCTCCGCGTCCGGGTCGCCGGTTCCGCGATCGCGACCGGCTCCAGGGCCGAGGCGTCCACCAGGCTGGCACCGACATCGCCCGTCGTGGGGAGGACGACCCGCGCGGGCGGCGACGGTCGCGACGACGGCCGGGGCGGCCGGCTCAGCCGGTCGCGACGACGTCAGCGACTGCCACCAGGACCATCCGACCGGTACGGGGACGATCAATTTCAGGAGCACCAGGCAGAACAGCCCGTGTGCAAGCTGGGCCGACACGCGACGTCGCATGGGCAGCCACACGACCAGGATCAACGCCAGGAGCACGGAGGCGTCGATCAGGGCTCGGGTCATGAAGCCGAACCACGATGCCCCCCACGCGTTCAGGAACTCAACCGGGTTCATGGCTCAGGCTCTCCGCCTTCCGCGACCGGATGTTCATCGAGAATCGCACGCAACTGTGCCAGGTCGTCCGGGGTCAGACGGCTCTTCTTCACCATATAGGCTAACAGTTTGCCGTCCATGCCTTCGAGGGTGTTGTCCAGGAGCGTATCGGCCGCGCCGGCGAGTGACGGCCAGGCCGACTGCGCCGGCCGGTAGAGATAGCTCGTCCCGACGGGGGTCACGACGATGTGTCGCTTCTCCACCAGTCGGCGCAACAGGGTCTTCGTCGTGGTCGGGGCCCACCCGTGGGCGTCACGGGCTTCCTCGTACACGTCCCTCGCGGAGCAGCTCTTTCGGCGCCAGACGATCTTCATCACCTTCCATTCGGCAACCGTCAACGGCTCGGGCATCTCGCGAGACATGAGGTACTTTCCCTACAAGGTTACGGAACACGTCGCATGACTACAAATATCGCCAGCAGGGGCGGTCTGTCAACGATGTGTTTCGGATTTTTTTTCCAGAGGGTGCGCCAAACGTGTTTTTCGAGCGTCCTCGGCGAACACCACCGCACCGTCTGGGGGCGGTGGCTTTGACCCCTTCCGAGCGTCCCGACTCAGGACCGGCGGGACGTCCGGATCCCGAACAGAAGGTCACCAAGGAAACGAAGGACGAGGGGAGTCCCTACTCAGGACCTCCGGGACAACCGGATCCGGCGGGGGTTCTGGGCGGGGCCGGCTGTGAGGTGGGCCTGACTTCCCGAGAATTGTGGCACGAATTGGCACTCAGTGATCACTTTTGGCCGCGGCTCCCTCTCCGATCCCCATGGCCCCCAGCGAGTTCGGGCCGAGTCCCGAAATCGCTGTGCCGGGCCCGGCCGCAGGCGGCACAGCCCCGTGGCTCGCAGCCGGGGTTTCCTGGCGGTGACGGTCGCACATGGTCCATATTATTCAGTATGCCACAGGTTTGATGATTCGTTAATGCACCTATCGCGGATTTCGGGGAGATTGGCTCCGGAACTCTCGACCACAGAGGGAGATGAAAAAATCCAAAAATTCGGAAGACTGGGCTACTCGAATGACCGATTTGGCCCGAACTGAGGGGGAAGAGGCGCGGGTCGGATCGTCGCACTCCCCAGGGATCCCGCACCCGCCGCGCTGAGATCGGTGGTGCTCGACGAGGCGTCTCGTCATTCATCCGGTGTTCCGCCGAGTTCCTTCTTGAGGGATCGGACCTTGGACTGGCGTTTGAGCTTATCCCGGGAGAGCGCTTGCTCCGCCCAGTCACGGACCATCCCGGACGGATCGTGGAGGGCGGGGCGCGCAAGGGCGAGCCGAACAGCTCCAGCCCGGCTCGGTAGGACGCTTTCCGCACGAAAGCCGACCCCTTCTTGATCCCCTTGGAAAGCCATCGCTTCACGACCTCCGGGCCCAGCGTCTCGGCATGAATCCGGATCAGGTCCAGCACGCCTGCCGACACGGCGGCCGTGCTCTGGTTGTCGCCATGATCCTGCAAGAAGAATTCCGAGATCACACCTTCCAGCGGCTCGCCGAGTTCCTCCACCAGCGCCCGCACGGCATGCCGTTTCAGGCCCGGATGCAAACGACCGACTCCCCCATACTGGATGTCGAAGTACGTATGAGGGATGCTCATCCATTCGGCACCCTGCCGAAAGGAGGCGCGGAGGGCCTCTCCCCGTTCTCGGATTCGGCGGCCCTCGTCGGCACACTCCAGGATTCCCCGGCAGAACTCCCGTTTGAGATCCCGAGGGATCCCATCGAAGGTCATCATCTCGTCGAAGACGCGGAAGGGAGCGCGCGTGTGGATCTTCGACCGGGCGACCGCGACCAGAACGGCGTGCAGGTCCCAGGCTTCGAGCGGTTTCCAGTTCTCGAGGATCAGGCGGCTCAAGGGGAGTAGGTCATCTTCGGAGATGCCCTGAAAGAAACTCTCGGGGGTCTGTACGGCGAGCCGAGCCAATCCCGACGGGTTGACGGGGGCGTCCACGCCTTGACGCTCAAGGTACAGCCAGGAAGCGCCCATTCCTGGTGGGCCATAGCTCTCGTTCGGTTCGGGCTCCCCGATCTGCAAGAAATACCAGGCAGTCCGGGCGGCGATCTCCGGGTTCCCTTCTTTGAGAACCCTCAGCGTCACGAAACCCAGCGGGTCGGGACTCTCGAACCAGACGGCTGGCACGTTCCCCAGGCGGAGGCCAATGTCCGAATCAAAGACATGGTCTTCTTCGTAATCAGCGAAGCCAGCGAGAGCGAGTCGCAGAAACTCCTGCCAGTCGGCTCCGTCCAGCCCGAGGTCTTCCTTCAGCTCGCGGAGCGCCCGGGAATCGCGAGGGTGGTCGGCTCGCGGCGTCCGTTTCTTCGCCTTGGCCATGAGGACGTTCTCGTTGTGAGTGACCGAGTGGGAAACCATGCATGATCCCGGCAAGATGGCAAAAAACCTCGCCCAGCGGAAGGGACTCGTGTCCGGCAGAGGGCGCGGAACGCGGGATTCCGCTCTCCCCACAGGAACCATCTTCCCGAAACCGGCACACCGACTCAAGCCGGGACTCCCTCTCCCGAATTCCGGCCATGACCTACGCCTGGTTCTTTTTTCCGAGGAAGAGTCGACCCAATCGGGGACGGCGATGCAGTACAAAGGATAGAGACCTGCCGCGACCGGAGGGACGTCGATGGCCAAGCTGCGATCGCGAAGCCTGATCCAGGAATTCCGCGCCCTGTTCACCCGCGGTACGCTCGCCGGCCTCGGTGAGGGCGAGCTGCTGGACCGCTTTGTCACCGTCCGCGATGAGACGGCGTTTGCGGAGCTGATCGCGCGACACGGCCCGATGGTCCTGTCCGTCTGCCGCCGATGGCTGGAGGATCCCCGCGACGTCGAAGACGCATTCCAGGCGGCGTTCCTCATCCTGGTGCGCAAGGCCGGCACGCTCCGGGAACGGGATTCGGTCTCTTCCTGGCTCTATGGCGTCTCGCACCGGGTGGCCCGCCGGGCGCGGGTGACGGGTCTGCGACGGCAGGATCGCGAGACGCGGGCCATCGCCGGACGTCAGGCCGTCATGGCCGCATCGACCGATCAGACACCCCGCGATGAGGTGGCCGGCCGGGAAGTCCTCGCGATGGTCGATGAGGAGATCCTTCGGCTGCCGGCGCATCAGCAGTTGGCCGTCGATCTCTGCCTGGTCCAGGGCCTGACGCACGAGGCGGCGGCTCGGGCCTTGGGTTGGCCGCTGGGGACGGTCAAGAGCCGGCTGGCGTCGGCCCGAGCGACCCTGGTGCGCCGTCTGACCCGTCGCGGCCTGGCGCCCTCGGGCATGACTGCATTGTCTCGATGGGATTGTCGTCTCATCAAGCCCGCGTTCGTCTCGGTCGAGCTGGCGAGCCAGACCCTCGGGGCTGCAATCGAGTCCGCCGCTGGTCCCTCGATCTACGCCGGGGCCGCGGTCAGTGACTTCGGTTGCAACCTTGGTTCGCGGAGTCTCTCGGTTGATGTGGCCAGGTCGTCTCGTGTTCGTCGCCTTCGGCCTGATCGCTGTGGGTGCCCTGGCCTGGGCGGCTACGCCATCGTGGATCGCGCGGCCGGATCCGCTCCCGGCGGCGGCTCCGAAGGCCAATCGCCCTCGAACCGACCCGGTGAAAGGCCCGCCCAGATTTGCCCGGCTCGGGCCCCGCGATCTGCACGGCGATCCCTTACCGACCGGCGCAGTGCTGCGGTTGGGTACCGTCCGCTATCGCCAGGAGTCGCCGATCTATCGCATCGCGTATTCCGCCGATGGGAAGCTTGTGGTGACCGACGGCGAGGATAGCATCATCCGGGTGTGGGATGCGACCGATGGACGACTGATCCGTCGCATCGATCCCGGAGTGGGAGTGCTGGGCGCTTTCGCCCTGGGGCCTGATCCGGACACCGTCATGGCTGCCGGCTTCCGTGACGATCTCAAGCAGGGCAAGCCGATCTCTTACCATGTGACTTCCACCCATCTCGCGACCGGGCGACGCGTGTCGAAAACATCCTGGTCCGACCCAGGGTTTCAGTTCGATTTCCCGCTCTTCGCGCTTGCTCCGGAGCGCCAGCTTCTTGCGATGGGTTCGGAAGTTGGGAAAGGTCCACTGCGCATCATCAAGACGACCCGCGGCGCCGAACTGTGCCGATTTGACCTGGTGGGTAAGGTTGAGCGAATGACCTTCGCACCGGACGGCAAGCGGCTCGCCATAGACCTGATGGAATACCGCCCGAAGGGAACCAAGTATCGCGTGGTGGTCCTGGACATCGACAATGCCAAAGAGATCAGACGCCTTGAGCACGAAGAGGCGACCCGGACGCTCGCCTTCACTCCCGATGGGAACTTCCTCGCGATTCGCGTTTCGACCCATTTCCAGCTATGGTCCCTGGCCACGGGAGAGCTGTCTTCCCTGAAGCGTGTCGTCAACGAGGTACTGGTCTTCATGCTGTATAAGCCGGTCCCCGTGAACTTTGCGACATTTTCGACGGATGGGCGGCGATTAGTGGCGATCTCGGATATCGGGCAGATCAGCGTCTGTGATCCGGTGACCCGACGCTTGATGGACTCGTTCGATTTCCAGGGCGGGATCATGGGAATAGGGGTTGGGCCAGTGGCACTCTCGCCGGATGCCCGCACGCTCGCCGCTGTCGGAGGAGGCCAGGTCGTTCATTTCTGGGACCTTGATGGGCATCGCGATCGGCTCGCCATGCCGGATTCCCATTGCGATAAGGTGAATGACCTGCTCATCACGCCGGATGGAAAGACGGTGCTTACTGCCAGCGACGACGGAACCATTCGCCTGTGGGACCTCGCGAATGGCCGGCAACGCAAGGTCCTGAGACACACCGTAGCGGATCCCGAATCGTTGCGCACGATGGCCGTTAGCAGGATGGCACTCTCACCGGACGGGCGGTTGCTGGTCTCCGCCACGAAACACCCCAGCGAGTTCTTTGTCTGGGATCTCGAAAAGCTCGATGAGCCGGTTGCCCGATCGGATGAAGCCGGCCGTTTCGATGCGAGCGCTCTTCGCCGGGCGCTTACCCTGGTTGTCCGATTTGACGATCACAATCGATCGGTCGTGGTGCTGGATCAGGATGGTGAGCTTCGTGAGTGGGACTACAAGAACCGCCGGATGAAGGGTCTGGATCGTCCGCCATTTCCACGAGGTGAAAGGCCTGATCAAGAGGGTCATTACGATCAGGGTTCCTTCCTTGCCGGTGGAAAGAAACTCGCGGTGATCGATTCCTACAATGGGCTTCAAGTCTCGGACCTGGCCACCAAGCGAGAACTGTTTCGAGTCGGTAAAGCGAAGATCTTCGCCGCTTCTCCGGATGGACGGACCCTGGCCATCGCCCGGAGTCGGACACCTTCCGAAAGGGAGCTGGTTTCTCAGAGTCTGCCGGATCGGACAGTGACCTATCGGTTTCTTCAAATCGATCCCGATGGGACCATTGTCCTGATGGACGGCGAAACCGGCAAGGAAACGCGCCAGATCCCGGTCGCTGGCTCTCAGGTCTGGGCGATGGCCTTCTCGCCTGACGGCAAGACCCTGGCCGCCACCACCGGCCGGGAGGCAGGGCAGATTCATCTCTTCGAGGTCGCGACCGGCGAGGAGACCCGGACGATCGACACTCCGACCCTCCGCTCCGGGGCCCTGGCGTTCACGCCCGATGGCAAGCGGCTGGTCACGGTCATGGCCGATGCCTCGATCCTCATCTGGGACGTGCGGTCGAATCCGTAGACCGCTCACAACGACTTGACCGTGAAACCCAGCTCTCGGCAACGAAAGATGAAGTTGTCCGGATCGGAATTCTCCTTGATGATGAGGTACCCTGGCGGCGAGTGCGGTGCGAGGTAATTCTTCAACTTGGGATGCTCCCGGATGGCCTTGAGGACCGCCGCGTTCTCGGGTTTGACGATCGCAGTGCAGTAGGCCATGGCAATCTCGCCGCCGAGCTTCGATTTCGTGCCAAGCAGCTCGGTGATCGTCAACGGCAAGGAGTCCAGCTCCTGGAGGGCCTTGTGCAGTTCCTCGCCCACGGGCGTTTCCGCCGGCGCCAGGGCGAGCCGCTTGCGATCCAGCCGGAACTCGAAGACCTCGTTGAGCTTCGCGATCTCGCAGTGCCGGAATAGCGGGATGAGTTTCTCCCGTGCCAGTCCCGCTCCGGCCACGATTCTGAGATCCGCCATCGCCTTGAAAGTCTGGTCGAGGTTCGGCGGGGGCGGAAGTGCATCCAGTCCCAGCATTCCCATCCCCATCGGGCTGGTGATGAGCCAGACGGTTCGCTCGACCTGTTCGTAATAGCCCCATTCGGCGATGCCGACGGCGTCCATCAGGGCTTGCCGTCGTCGATCCTCGGTCAACCAGCCGTTCCAGCCGTCGGGATCGACGGCGCTCTTCGGCAGGCCAAGCTCCTGGGCTAACGGGATCAAGTCGGTCGTCGGCAGTTGGGCGAATCCGACCAGCAGGTTCCCATCTGCGACTCCAAAAGCGCCCGCCCGCGAAACGATGCGTTGAACAGTGTCAGGAACTCGATCAGGTGCGCCTTGCCAATCTCCTTGATCCGCTTGGGCCGGTATCCTGTGCGTTCGTCGACGTAGTTGAGGATAGACTGCCGTGCGATCTTGGGGAGCCGCTCGGCATCGTGCTCCCAGAACGCGTCGATGTTCGGGCCCTCCTCGTAAGAGGCGTGAGAGCCTCGATGTGACCACCTTCGCGGCTTCAAGGAACTTCGTCACCCGCTCGGTGAGAAACGGGTTGAAATTGGCCTCCTTGGCGAGCCGTTCCACGTCGGTCATGTTCGGCCCGCCGCCGTACTTGGGGCGGACTCGCCCCGAGAGCAGGATGCAGGCGACGGCCCGATACCACCAGCTACCGTAAGGTGACCACAGGTCCTTCTTCTTGGTTTTCCGGAGATCGGTGACTGGGATCGTAGTCTGGCTCTGGACGAAATTCCGAATCGCGGTGGGGAGACGCGTCTTGCTTATGAGGGCTCTCGTTATTCCATTCTCGCCGAGACCGTCGATTCCGCCTTGACCGGCCCGTCGCCGAGTTCCTCGACGCGCCGGGCGATCTCGAGGGAGCAACCCCAGGAAAACGTGACGCCCGAGCCGCCGTGGCCGTAATTGTGGATGATCCGCGTGTCCGCTTCCTGCGCTAGGCGGACGTTCTGGCGCCGGAACGGCCGGAGGCCGGCTCGGACCGGCTCGGCCGCATCGATCTCAGCGCCTTCCAGCAAAGGCAGGAACTCGAGGCATCGACGATACATTTCGCGGATGGGCTCGTAGTTGTGCAGACCGATGTCCAGGTCCCATTCGTCAACCTCGGCCAGGCCCCCCAGGACGAGCAGGTCGTCCCCGCGCGGCACGATGAAAATGAAGCCCGGCTCCGGGCTCGATCCGTCGTGGGAGACGCAATGGGCCTGGGTGATGCGCGGGAACCGCTTCCCGTCGTTACGGATCCGGACGAGCGCACCACGAAGTGGATACATCGCGTCCTGGGCCAGTTCCGCGGCTCCCAGGCCGGAGCAATTGACGATCGTATCGATGTCGTACTGGCGCGCCAGCGCTTCCGCCTGCTCGCGCAGCGGGCCCGTGAGCCGGCGCTCGACGATGCGACAGCCGGTTCTCCGGACCTCGCCGAGTAGCCACGTCATGTAGACGTCCGTGTCGATCATGGGAGCCAGATAAGAGTAGGCGTCTCGCAGTCCGAGTGCGGGGTTGATGTGATTCGCCTCGATCAGCCCGGCATCATGCTGGAAGCCCCGGACCTTGCCCTTCAACTCCTCCATCTTCGTGGCCTGAAGACGGTCTTCCTCGATCGGCCGGCGGAAGTAGAACGTCGCGGGTCTGAGAAAGACGCCGGTCTCCCGGTCGGCGGCGAGGTCCGAGAACACCGCATAAGAAGTCTCACACCAGGCCTTGGAGCGAGCCAGGGAGAACTGGTCCTGATGGTGGCCGCAGACCGCGGGCGGCCATTCCCACAAAGCCCCAGCGACCACCGATGTGACCCGCGGGGCGAACCGGTCGGCCACCACGGTGACCGGGAAACCCCTCCGTCGAAGGCAGAGAGCCGTCGTCAGCCCGCTGACCCCCGCACCAACGACGAGCACGCCCCTCCCGGCGCCTCCTCCCGGTCTGTTCCTCGATTGAGCGATCAGAATGACCCTCCTCGCGGAACCCGGCAAGAACCGGGCCTCATTCCGGATACGACCGACCTGGCTGCGAGAGGTCCCCCCTCTCATTCTCTGGGATTCCTAACCACTCAGTTCTACAACAATTTAACTCGCGGTCAAGGTTGGGAGTGCGCGAATCCAAGGATCGCCGGACGGAGACGCCTCTTCCCAGACACCGGCGCGTGGCGGTCAATTCTGCGGAGCCAGGAAGCTCATGTGCAGAGCCGCATGGGTCAGGTGGAGCTGCGTCCACTCCTCGGGGGTGAGGGAACCGAGTACAGGATTCGGGGCTCGTGTCGTTTCGCGTTCCTGGCGCGCGATGGCATTCCTCGCGCGACGAGCCCATCTTCGTTGGAGGTTGGACCGGGCACGAGAGAACGGGCGGCCGAGTCGGGGAGCTGGAAGCCGGGCGGCATGGGGCCCTTGAGCATCCACCTCTTCAGCAGCCGTGATGGCATTCGGATGTACCAAGGAATCTGGAGGTCGGAACCATCGATCGAGTTATTCATGGATCTCGCGAGGTGTGCGAAGATCTGACCGGCTGACCAGTTGCCCAGGGTCTGCGCGTGGCCAGCACTCATCCGTTCAGCATCGGCGAGCACGTCCTGAAGCGATGCATACCGGACCTTGCGACGGCCTTGAACCTTGCGCGTGTCAATCGACATGAGAACTTCCTTGAGTCTGGGTTAACCAGGGCGTCAGTCTGTTTTCCATCACAACACTGCGGCTCGGGCGATCGTGGCGTGAGAGCCTTTCCAGCGCGATGGAACGAGAGCTTGCAACTGTCAAACTCGGTCTTGATGCGCAGCACCGGCGTCGGGATCCGTCTCTCCAAGACCGGACACGGAACATCCTGTTATAGCAGCAAGGATTCGCTCCACATGGGCGTGGCAGGTTTCGATGATGACTTGGATCCTCCCTGAAGGGCTGCCCGCAGTGGCTGTACCCGCCACGAAAACGCCCGGTACATTGGACTCCATAGTTTGCGGATTGATGTTTGGGCGGCGGTCCGGCCCGATCAGCTCGATTCCGATCAACTCGAGTAGGTGGGTGTCTTGAATATAGCCAGTTAAGAGTAAGACGAAATCAGTCGGTACCTCCAGGGGAGGATTCTCTGGTCCGGACAACGGTCTGCCCTGCTCGTCGGTCGAGCGCAGCACGGTCGAGCCATGCCTGATCTCCACCGGGGTCTTGCCGGGGAGGACGCGAAGGCGGTCTGCCTCGGCCAGGCGGGAGAGTTCAGGCAGGAGCCAGGGCTTGACCTGCGCGGCATCCAGCGCGGATCGTCGGTAGCAGAGTGTCACATAGGCACCCGCAGGGCGCATCGTATCGCGGCTTCAAGAGCCGAGTTGCGACCGCCGACAACCAGCAACCGCTGCTGGAAGAACGGATGGGGGTCGCGGAAGTAATGGCTGACGATGGGCAGTTCCTCGCCCGGGATGCCCAGTAAGCGTGGATGGTGCATGCTGCCGATCGCCAGAACCACTTTCGCCGCGGTGTAGCGACGAGAGCCCGACTGACCCTGAGTTGCGATCTCGAATCCGGGCCCTCGAGGCTTCAGCGAGATGACCCGTTCATAGGTTTGCACCCGGAGATCGAGCAACTCCACGAGCATCCGGAGATAAGCCAGATAGTCTTCGCGTGTCGCCCGTCCCTGATCGAAGGTCTGAAACGGGACTCCGCAAAGTGCGATCCGGTCCGGGGTGGAGTGGAAACGTGTCTGTAACGGATACCATTCGATCGTGGACGCAATCTGGCCCGCATCCAGATGGAGATAGGGCACGCGCCGTCGTTTGAGGGCTGCGGCTAACTCGATGCCGATCGGGCCAGCCCCGACGATCACCACATCTGTAGAAGTCATTTCCGCATCGATCAAGGTCAGCGACTCCTCCCGTATGCCCAACACCGTTTTCCCCTTCAAGCCAATCGTTCCATGAGTCATTCCCAGGTCCCAGCGACTGATGTTCGCCCCACCGTGGTCGCCACCGGCCTCGGGCCCAGTTTTCCCGCCGCCTGCGAGTCCTGAAGATCGTGGACAACCGTATCCGCTTGGGACTGATCGCTGGATCCGCGTTGGCCGCTTCGCGCCTCATTCGGCAAAAATGGCGGATCTTACCTTTATAAACGTCTTCTGCTTGACTTGCGAATGCTTTACCCTTAGTGTGAAGAATCCGTGTTTCCGTCAGTTGTTTGCCGGCCATCTCCAGAGCCACGATCGTCGGTGCCGATTGATCGAGGCTGGCTGGCCCGGCGTGACAGCACTATCTACCGAGGTAAACGACATGTGGCAGAAACCGCTGATTTTTTTGGCCGGTGTGGTCGTGTCGCCATTCCTCAAACCGATCCTCCGGCCCATTGCCCGGCAGGCGGTCAAGGGCGGCATCATCATGAACAAGGGCATTCACAAGCTGGTTACGGAAGCACGCGAAGAACTCGATGACCTCCGGGCCGAGGCTCAAGAGGAACTCCGGCAGACTTCTCGGGAACCCCGTTTGAATTGACTAGAGCCGTCGATCGGCTGATCAGGAACGCCCGGCTTGCGTCACATGGTGAGTGAACGATTAGTTTTCCGCGGTCCCGTCCGCAGGTGCAACTTCAAGTCACAATGCGGAGATTCGCGGCTGCCGGAATCACGCACCAAAGCGGCACGGTCGGTAAAATCGGAACAGGTCGCCATCTTGGCACGATTCCCAGGCTCAAGAGGGGTGGATTTCTCGTTCTGCCCTTTCCATAATCGGCGAACTGGCCGGGCTACACAGCCCACAATCGCGCGACGCCAAGGCGGCCGTCGGTCTCTTTGCCCGGGGATCATCCCCACGGACCGGCTCAGCAGCGGGCGTGCCTAGTTCCGGGAGTGCCTGGGTTCCGATTCGGACTTTTGCGAGCCGACGAAGACTCGACCGCAAATCGCGTCGCTCTCGCGGTGGCCATCGGCACCGACAGCGGATCGACTCGCCCCGTCTGAGGTGGAATCGTCGCTCTGCCCTCCCCGACCCCGTCCCGGAGAGAGCCAGAGCTGGGGCTTCGCTTCCTAAAGTATGGATCGTATCCGTGCCCGGTGAGAGGTAGGTCTGAGCCTCGCGACGTCCCGCCTTGAGATGATTCATCAGCAATGAATACCCAACCAGTCACCCAGACGACACTGTGCCTCCGCTCGTTCGTGCCGGGACGGGAGCGATGGGAAATCGATGCTTTGCTGGGGCGTCCGTCCCTGAGCGATTACATCGAAGGCACACTCCTGGAGAGCGATGAGATCCTGTCGGCGAAGGGAAATCCGGTCACAGGGCGGCTTCTAGTCCTCTACAATCCCGAGACGGCCCCCCAACGGATTGCCGAGCTCATCCATTCGGCGGTGACGTCTGCCTTGCCGATGGCCCAGGTCGACCGTCGAGAACGACCGAAGGAATCGGCGCTCACGATGTCCTACAAGGGGAGCAAGTCGGGGGCGCGGCCAAAGTGGTCGGCGAAATCCTGGTCGTCACCGGGATGATCGTGCTGGTTCCGAGCATCATTCTCGGCACCACAGTAACCCTCCCGGCCGTGGTCGGCGCGGGGGTGATCGCGGCTGGGATGACCGGAGTGCAGGTCTGGTACGAGCGGCAGAGATCGGCCGCCGCCGAGGTCGCCCTCCTTGATGGCAGGCGACCGCATCCGGCGATCCGTCTCTGGGCTTATGCCCGTCCCCATCGGCTCGAGATCCTCGCGGCCTCGGCTTGTTCGATCTTTAAGAAGGTCTTCGATCTGGCACCACCGGTCCTGGTCGCTCTCGGTGTTGATATCGTCAACGGTGGCGGCAGCGCCGTGCTCACGGCTCTGGGAATCGCGGGCGTCTCGACCCAGCTCTGGTTCCTTGCGGGGCTCACCGTCCTCTCGTTCAGTTTGGAGTCGCTGTTCGAGGCCGCATATAAATGGCTCTGGCGTGACCTCGCGCAGAAGATTCAGCACGAGCTCCGGCTCGATGCGTACTCGTATCTTCAAAGGCTCTCGATGTCCTGCCTGGAGGAAGAGCGGACCGGTCACCTCGCCGTAACCCTCAAGGATAACATCAACCAACTCGAGATTTTCATCGACGGCGGGACGAATGCAATCCTGGAACTGGTCACGAACGTCATTGTCGTTACGCTGATCTTCGCATTCATCCTGCCGGGGATCGGTTGGCTGGCCCTGGTGCCGATACCACTGCTGATCTGGGGCTCATTCGAGTATCAGCGGCGAATCACACCCTTATACAGCAAGATGTTCGAGAGCGGCGGGGCGCTGGGGGGCAGCTCGTCGACAACATCGGCGGCATTGCCACGATCAAGAGCTACACGGCTGAGCCGTATGAGATCGAGCGGATCCGCAAGCTCAGCGGAGAGTACCTCGAGAGCAGCCGTCAGGTGAACTTCCTGTATTCGGTCTTCGAGCCGGCCACGAGGTTTCCGATCCTGGCGGGTTTCGCCGTGATGCTCCTGACGGGGGGTATGCTCGTCGTAGGCGGTGGGCTCAGCGTCGGACAATATGCGCTCTTGCTCTTCTTGATCCAGCGATTCCTGTTCCCGTTCGGCTTTCTCGGTCAGACGGTCAACAACTACCAGAGGGCGATCTCGGCAGCCGAGGAGGTGTTCGACCTGTTCGACCTGCCGTTGGAGCCCGAGGATGGGATCCTCCCTCTGCTGGCTTCGGAGCTGCGCGGAGAGATCCGATTCGAACACGTCGATTTCTCCTATGGCGACGTGCCAGTGCTCCGGGACTTTTCCTTGTACTTCCCCGCGGGGGAAACGATCGCCATCGTGGGAGCCACCGGGGCAGGTAAGAGCACGCTGGTCAAACTCCTGGTACGCTTCTTTGACGTGGAGGGGGGCCGGATCCTCATCGACGGCTACGACATCCGGAACCTGCGCGTGGCGGAGCTGAGGCGGGCGATCGGCCTGGTGGGTCAGGAGCCATTCCTCTTCAACGGCACGGCGGCCGAGAACATCGCCTATGGCGATCCGGGTGCGGGGAGCGAGGCGATCGTGAACGCGGCGCGGCTGGCCGAGGCCGACTCGTTCATCTCCCCACTGCCCAACGGCTACGACACGCCAATCGGCGAGCGTGGCGTGAAGCTCTCGGGTGGCCAGCGCCAGCGGCTCTGCATCGCTCGTGCGGTCCTGAAAGACCCGCCAATTCTGATCCTCGACGAGGCCACCTCGGCGGTGGACAATGAGACGGAAGAGGCGATCCAGCGCTCGCTGGACCGGATCGCGGCGGGGCGGACGACGATCATCATCGCTCATCGCCTCTCGACGGTACGCCACGCCAGCCGTATCTACGTCATGGCTGAGGGGCGCGTCATCGAGTCGGGAGGTCACGAAGAGCTGGTGGCTCGCAACGGATTCTACGCGTCGCTCTGGCGGCTCCAGACGGGCGGTTCGATCTCCGAACCGCCGGAATCCTGAGCGCCGGAAGTGAGCATAACCCGAGGGAATGGACCGTTTCCGGCGGTGCCGCGCTGGGAAGCGTCAGGTCAGGAGCCCGACCGACGGCGGCTGTCCGGTCTCGAGCACCCGGCGGACTTCCTCGGCGGCTCGGCGCCGCTGACTGATCTCAGACTCCCGGGACAGGTAGGCGCGGTGGCTCGTGACGACCACGTTCGGGTGCCGGACCACGCGGGCGTACCAGGGATCGCGATGGGGATCTTCGGGGGAGAAGACATCGAGCCCGGCGCCCGCAATCCGGCCGAGTTCGAGCGCCTCCCAGAGTGCCCGTGAATCGATCAGTTGCCCCCGGGCCGCATTGATCACGAACGTGGTGGGTTTCATGAGGGCGAACGCCGAGGCGTCGAGAATCCCCACCGTTTCCCGGGCGAGCGGACAGTGCAGAAGGACTGCGTCCGCGCTCGAAAGCAAGGGCTTCAATTCGGTCTTCTCGACCCCGTGCGCACTCATGTGGTCGGCGGAGACAAACGGGTCGAATGCCAGGACGCGGCCGTAGAACAGCCGCAATCGCTCGGCGACGGCACGCCCGATCCGGCCGAAGCCGATCAAGCCGGCAGTGTGGCAGCGCAGCCGTCGCGGCACTCCACCCGCGTAGACGTCGAATGTCCCCCCCGCGAGCGTCCGGTGCTGAGTCACTAGAGCGCGTTCAAGCGCCAGCAAGAGCGCGAGAGTGTGAGTGGTCACCTCGTCGACGCAATAGTCAGGGATGTTGAAACCGACGATGCCCCGAGCCCTGAGCAGCTCCACACCCAGGTTGTCGAATCCCACGCCCTGCCGGCAGACGACCTTGATCCGGTCGCCGGCCGCCGCCAGCACCTGCTCCGTGATCTGGCAGCGATGGATGACCATCCCGTCCACGCCGCGCAGGGCTGCGAGGAATTCGTCGCCACCGATGGCATAGACGCCGTCCGAAGCCGGCCCGAAATGCAGTTCGAATCGGTCTCCGAAGACTTCCCGCTCGATGGTCGCACGTGCGCGATCGATCCGGCCATTCGGACCGAGGGCCCAGGGGGGATCGGTATAAAGTATTTTGAATGTGTCCATGAAATCTTCACACTCGGGATCATAAGGAATTGGTGAGGATCTCGCACAGGCCGTCCCGGGTGAGACGGCGCGGGTTGTTTCCAGCCCGCTGAGGGTCGAACCCCTGATCGAGGACGAGTTCGACCGAGTGAGGGCCCAGCCCGAGTCCGGAAAGGCGTGGCTCGAGCCCCGTCCGCTGAACGAGGCGCCGGAGGGTGGCACTGCCGGCTTCCGGGCACTGCGTACCGAGAAGTGCGAGGATTTCTCGGATCCGCTGCCGGACCCACTCGGCTCCGCGCGGGTCCATGGTATCGCGATGGTTGACCTGGGCGTTATAGACCAGGAAGGCGGGGAGTGTCAGCGCACATGCGTGTCCATGAGAAATCCCGAACAACGTGGTGAGGGTATAGGAGACGGCATGTGGTCCGGTGGTCCGGGTGACGTTGATGGCCCGTCCGGCGAGCAGGGCAGCCCGAGCCATGGCGGTGCGCGACCCCGGTCCGGGACAGGTGCAGAACGCCTCGATGTGGTCCAGGGTGAGACGCAATGCCTGCCGGGCATCGCGCCTTGAGCTCTCTGTCGATCGCACACTCCAGAGCGACTCGATCGCCTGGCTGAGCGTATCGAGACTCGCGCTGGCCGCGATGGGCCTCGGGAGATTGGAGGTCAGGTCCGGGTCGATGACGGCGTGGTCGGCGATCAGGGCGGGGTCGTCGAGCGATCGCTTGATGCCCTTCACATACACGACGCTGAACGAAGTGACCTCGCTACCGCTGCCGGCGGTGGTCGGCACCAGGACCAGAAGGTGGCTCCTCAAGCGGAGCGGCCGTCCCCCGCCCAGGCAGTCCGCGGGGCTGGATTCCTGGGCGGCCAGCACGGCCGCGGCTTTGGCGATGTCGAGGGCTGTCCCGCCGCCGATCGCGACGACCGCATCGCACTGGACATCACCGAGCCGTCGCACGGCGCACTCGATCTCGTCCATCTTGGGGTTGGGTGTGAACTCGGAGAAGCGATGGACCTGCATGGTCCGCGAGAGCGGCCCGATGACGTGTTCCGCCCCCGAGCCCGCGAAGGCGTGGTTGCCGCTGATCAGCAGGATGCTGCGAACACCATGATCCGCGAGGATCTTCGGGAGCACGCGGATCTGCCCGGCCCCGAAATGGATATGTGGCTTGAGATCAGTCCTTGGGTCCATCAGCCTCACCCCCGACGGTGTCGTGGAAACCGACCGATCCCGACTTTCAGGCTCCCTCCCAGTCCGAATCCGCAGGATCATCATCCTCTGATCAAATTCTCGGAGAGCCGGTCGCGTGTCGGCTCCGGCGCCTGAAGGAAAGCGCGGAACCCTCGGGCGGTGTCCTCCGGCGCGTGTTCCGTGGTGATGCGCGGCAGCTCGCCTTGTTCTCGATTCATCTTCACGAGCAGGAAACTCGGACCGTCGGCGCGCAAGGCGTTCACCAGCGCCGTTTCCAGCTCGGCTTCGGTCGTGCAGTGGGACGTGCGAGCGTAGCGGCAATCCCTGGCCACTCGCGCAAGCTCGGTCGTCCCCGACGTGGTCTGCTGGTTGCCTGTCGAGCCGTGGGCTTCGTTGTCCAGCACGATGTCCACGAGGCGCCGTGGGGCGTAGTGACCGACGGTGGACATCGTTCCCATATGCATCAGCGCGGCGCCGTCGCCGTCGATGACGATTACCGTGCGCTTCGGTTGGGAGAGGGCGATGCCCAGAGCGATCGCCCGGGCATGCCCCATCGAGCCCTGCATGTAGAAGTTGCCCTGGCGATCATGGCGGGCGAACAGTTGCGCGAGATCAAGCCGGTGGTCAACACCACGGCCTCGTCACCCTTGAGGTGACGGAAGATGACGTCCAGGGCCTGCTGACGGGAGAGGGGATAGTCACGTCCCCAAGGTGGAGCGGGGCCTCCGGAATGAATGCGGCCCTTGGGGACCATGATCGCGGCGGCTTGACCGGCGCGGACCGCCTCCTCCGCCAGATCGAGCACCTCGTTCAGAGCCGTCGGATCCTCGGGCATATCCTGTCGCACGACGCCGAAGGTCGCGAAGAGTTCCCGCACCGTCGCACCCATCAGGCGGTGCTGGGGCTCGTCGCCGGTTCCGTTCGGGTACGCACGCGCGCTGATGAACATGAGCACGGGGATCCGGAACGGCGAGGCGAGTGATGTCAGGGGATTGACGAGGTTGCCCACGCCCGAATTCTGGATCAAGAGGGCGGCCTTACCGCCGGCGAGCCACACGCCCGCTGCGATACCCATCGCCGCGCCTTCGTTGGCCGCCATCACGTAGGTGAGCGAGGGATCGCTCGAAATGTAATTGATCGCGTCCTTGAAAGTCGAACACGGAACGCCGGTATAGAAGGAATAACCCTTCGTCCGAAGCAGGGAACAGAAATCGCGAGCAGCAATCACCGTCCTAGCCTCCGGGTTTCGGCCATGCCTTGGAGGTCGAAAATCTCTTCCATGGATGCAATCGCGGACTCGACGGGCCGGGTGGTGCCGGCGGCGAGGATCTGGGCCATCGTCTCTCCCATGGCACGGGTCGCCGAGCGAACTGCGTGATTGGCGTAGATGAGCATCTGAAAGCCCGCGGCGTGCGCTTCCTCGGCCGTGATCTGATAGTACGTGGTGGGGACGGCGATCAGCGGAGTCCGGCGTCCCCAGCTCTGTGCGAACTCGAACACTTCGTCCGGACTGCGCTTTTTCGAATGGATGAGGATCATGTCCGCGCCGGCGTTGACGTAGGCGTGAGCGCGACGGAGCGCTTCGTGAACTCCAAACCCGGCGATCAGGGCTTCGGTCCGCGCGATGATGATGAAGTCCGGGCATTGCCCGCGCCTCGCAGCCGGCGCGGATCTTATCCGAGAACTCCTCGACCGTGACGAGACTCTGATTCACCGGGATGAAACTATTGGTCTTGGGGAAGGGTTTGTCCTCGATGCAAACCGCGGCGATACCGGCCGCCTCATACTTGCGGACCAGATGGGCGACGATGGGGGCGTCGCCGAATCCACTATCGCAATCGGCGATGATCGGGACCGAAACCACCTCATTCATCGATCGAGCGACTTCAAGGTACTCGGTCATTGTGAGAATACTGGCATCCGGTAATCCGTAGCTCGTCGAAATCTCGAAACTGGAGGCCCAGACGGCGTCGAAGCCGTTTCGCTCAGCCAATTTGGCACTGAGCCCGTTGTGCCCGCCCATCGTGCGGAGCAGTCGCTGTGACTGGAACAGTCGGCGGAGCAGCAGAGCCTTGTTCATCCGCGAGCCTCCGGGCCAGAGCCCATGCTGTGGTACCAGCAGTCCGTTTCGGCCACGACTCGCTTCAACGAGTCCGGGCCGAGGATCGACGCTTCCAGGCGAGTGTCGCCGACCACCTTACCACCGACCCGCAGCAGTAGAAGGCGAGGATGGAAAGTCTCCACCTCGGGAAGGGGAGTGAACCAATGAGGGACGAAGGGCCCGGTGCAGAAGGAATCTCCGGGTTGCAGGATCGTCTCTCGTTGAAGTCCTCGGTTCCGCCAGGTCAGGATGACCGGCTCAGGGCCGATGTGATAACCATATTGATGGAGTCCGGTCTCGAGTTCGCAGGGTTGGGCAGCGGCCCCGCCCAGGACTTCCAGTTCGAGACTCTTGGAGAACGGGGTGACTGCGCGAGCCGGCCAGTTCCTTGACGCGATAAGCCGGACGGTTCGAGTCAGGGAGGTGCCATCGTGCCGCGTCGCCGCCGCGGACGATGACCACGCCGTCGGAGGTGTCCGGGAGTGAGGGGAGCAGTTCTCGAAGGGGCAGGCGCATTGCGCCGGCCAATGCGTTGAGGGCTTCGAAGTCCGCCGCTTCTTCGCCGGCCATCAGGGATTCCACCCGCGCCCGGCTCAGTCCTGTTGCTTGAGAGAGATATGCCGACGTGTAACTACCATTGGCAGCGTGCATAGCCAGCAAGGAGCCTTGCGCGGAGGTAGGATTCTCGATCGGCAGCACGAATCGACACGCCTTCTCCTCGCCCAGGAGTCCAAGCTCGTGCTGGGCGTCACCAAGCAGGCGCCCGCCGTACGTGAGCGCGAGGATCAATCCCCGCTCCGCGGGCCTCCGGACTGCGAAGCTATGACGTGCGAACGGGAGCCCGAATACCGAATCCCCGGTTGACATCGGCGCGCAGTGCCTTCGGCCACCGTCCGCGTAATAGTAGTTGACCTCGCCAATGAAATAGGTGAATTGATAGAGGAAGTGGCCGTTGTTCCATTGCACCGTGGGGTTGTCCGCGTCGTTGTCGTCCACCGTGTGGAGCATGCGGATCCACTCGGGCCGGATCATGGCCGCTCGGCTCATGGCGGTGTCGCGGTATTCATAATAATCCTTCCCTCCTCTCTGAAAGGTACGGCTGCTCGCCTCCGAGTCCTCCGCGCAGGACGATGATCCCCTCGGGCGCATCGTCCCGGAGGGTGAAGAAATCCCGCTCGCTCACCGGCCAGATGCGTACTGCCTCTTCGATCAGCTCCATCGGCACGGGACGATCGCCCGCGATGATCTCCCGGATCAAACCGACCTCCACGCCCAATTCATCGGCGGCGGCCTGTTCGTTGCGTTTCAGGTCATTGATCAGGCCGCGGAAGATGGCTCCGCTCCGTTGAACGTAGGTGTTGACTGTCGATGTCGGCACTTGCAACGTCTGACTGGCCGGGTCCATGGTGATTACCACTCCTGGTCGGTGGCGTAACCGAACTCGATGAGGAGGTCATTCGCCTCCCGCTTGAAATAGGCCTTTTCCTCGTCGCTGAGCTGGACTCGCCAACGCGAAGTGGCATCATAGATCGGCTGGCTGATCTGCCACTTTCGCAAAGGACGAAAGTCGGACTGATCCGCCGACTCGTTGCGCAACCGCCCTTCTTCTTCGGATATGGGCATTTGTTCCCGGTTGCTCCGCCAGAACTCCAGGACCTCATCCTCGTAGGGCAACCCGAGGAAGCCGAAGACCGCCTTCAAAGTCTCTCGGGTCGAGTGGACGACTTCTTCATAGCGGACAATCCTGATGTTCGGCACGTTGAGGAACGGCTGTGCGACCCGGTTGTCCTGGATCCATCGGGCGACGCCCCGCTCGAAATCCCATCGTTTGCGGATCGAGAGAGCCACGTCCCGGCCGTCGCGCAACACGAACAGGAGCTGAGCATCAGGAAACCGGGCCAAGATGGTCTCAATGTCATAAACGTAGGCGGCCATCTTGTTCAACCACCGTTCCGACCCGTTGGCAAGGCACTCGCGGTCCCAGGCTTCGATCACAGGCTCGCGCTCGTCCTCTGGCAGTCGAAAGAGTTTCATTTCGTCAGGAGTCTTGAGGATCCTCGAGTGCGCTCCGACCAGCTCACGTACAAGCGTGGTTCCGCTATGACCACATCCCATCACGAAAATGGGTGGCTTCAGATTCCCAGTCATCGGGCCGCGCCGCTCCCGTTTCATGACCAAGGGAGTTTGTGCCTCAAGAGCTTCCTTCCGAAAGGGAATGGGAGAGAACAGGAAGTCCTCGGGCACGCGTATCCGAGAGTCTACGCATCGACAAAGACCGATGCATTGTCAACTCGTGAAGATTATATTAACCTGCGGACCGGGCCGACTAAATAGTCCTGTGGCGAATTTTCGATTTTTTTCTAGGATGGCCAAACCTCGGTAATCATGGCCTCTTCACGCCTTCGGAGGGTGACGAATTGCCTGAAGAAGCTTGAATCTTGCTAGTTTTTGTACTTGGCTGTTCGGGAAGCGACGGGCGAATCGGCTCAAAGTCGCGTCTCTCGAGGCCATTCTCCCATCCTCGTTTTTTCCCTCCGCTGGGGCGACAGGGTGTGAACGAGGGCCTCTCGCCGGATTCGACGGAGAGCCTCGGCGGGAAAACCGGCAGAGAATCGACGCGTTGCTGAGATGGGGCTGGTCCTTTGACATGAGCATCGGGTGGTGACGGGGAGGACCGTATCCATGGTCGTACTCGCAAGTGGTAAAGTAGGAGGATTGTGGTTCACCTCAGTGGTCCACCGAATCCCGAAGCAGAGAGTGACCGAGCATGATCAACCCGCAGCGATCCATCCCGGCTTCAGGCGATACCATCCCGGTCGAGATGCGTCCCGGAGAGACTCGCTGGCGGATCCGCAGCGATGTGCCCGGTCGATTGCGCCTGTCATCCTGGGTTGGGCCGATCCTTCACGTTCGCCCGACGACTCCGCTCCACGCTTCTAGATATCCGGGGTGTCGCCAGTGTTGAGGTGAGTTATCCCACGGCGAAGGTCCTGGTGATGTACGACCCTGCTTCAGTGTCGCGCCAGGACGTGATGGTCGCTTTGTGGGCGGTCGTCAACGACCGATCGGCTGGGGAACCCTTCGAGCCGGTGCCCCTGGCCGATCTCACCGCTCGTCCGTCGGCGAAGCAACTCTACTACTCCAGCCTCAACCTGGGGCTGGTGGGGCTGGCCATCCGTGTGCCGGTGCTCGGTCCCGTCGCTTTCGTCTCCACGCTGCTGGTCGCCGGCAAGATCGTCCTCAGCGGCATCCGAGCCATTGTGGTGGAGCGCAAGATCAAGGTCGACATCCTGGACGCGATGGTCGTCGCGCTCTTGCTCGGATTCAATCGCCCCCAGGCCGCGGCCGTGATGGCCTGGGTGGTCGATATCGGCAACGCCATGCTCGAGGCGACGTACGAGCAGTCGCGTAAGCTCTTGACGGATCTCTTTGGTTCACAACCGAGGAAGGCGTGGCTCAGAGCGGGCGGCACGCTCGTCGAGTGCCGAATTGCGGATCTCCAGAAGGACGACATCATCGAGGTTCAGACCGGCGAAGTGATCCCGGTGGACGGTGAGATCGCGGAAGGCGAAGCCGTGATCGATCAGCATGTGCTGACCGGCGAAGCGGCGGCCGTCGAGCGCGCAATCGGCCAGCCGGTCTACGCAATGACGATGGTCCTGGCCGGGCGCATCGCGGTGCGAGTGCGGGAGGCCGGCGATAGCACTAACGCCGCCAAGATTGTCCAGATCATCAATCACTCGATGGAGCACAAGGTTCGCTTGCAGTCCAAGGGCGAAGCCTTTGCCGACGGCATCGTCTTGCCCACCATCGGCGTTGCCGGGGTCGGCTACGCGCTCCAGGGCTCGGACGCGATGATAGCGATCATCAATGCTGACTTTGGCACCGGCATTCGAGTGGCCGCTCCACTGGCCCTCCTTGCCTCGCTCTCGATTGCCGCCCGTCACGGGATCGTGGTCAAGGATGGGGCCGTCCTGGAGCGTCTTCCGGAGATTGATGTCGTCGTGTTCGATAAGACCGGTACCTTGACTCGAGATACGCCGGAGGTGGGCCGGATCTTCGCCGCTGACGGGCGTTACTCTCGCGAGCAGGTGCTGGCTTACGCGGCGTGTGCCGAGCGCCGCCTGTCCCATCCCATTGCCCGCGCGATCCTTCGCCGGGCCGAGGAGCTCAGGCTGGAATTGCCGGAAATCGACAAGTCCAGCTATCGAGTGGGTTTTGGAATCGAGGTCGAAGTCGAGGGCCGAGAGCTGAGGATCGGCAGCCGGCGATACATGGAGCGCGAGGGGATGGAGATTCCCCAAGCCCTTCGACAGGAGTTGCCGGGCATCGAGGACCTTGGCCGGTCCACGATCTTCGCCGCCATCGACCAGCGGGTGATCGGGATGCTCGAATTGCAAGCGAGCGATCGGCCCGAGATCAGCCGGTTACTCGAGGTGCTCCGTCGCGATCGCGGTCTCCACGAGATCCACCTCCTCTCCGGCGACCATGAAGCGGCCACGCGTTCATTCGCCCTTCGCTTGGGAATCACCGATTACGTGGCCGAGGCGCTTCCCGAAGACAAAGCGGAGTATATACGGAGCTTGCAGCGTCGAGGGCTGAAGGTCGCCATGGTGGGGGACGGGATCAATGATTCGGTGGCCCTGTCGCTCGCCGACGTCTCCATTTCCTTGCGCGGCGGCGCCGACGTCGCCAACGACATCGCCCACATCGTATTCATGGACGGAGACCTGGCCAAGTTCGATCTCCTGTTCCAGATCGCGGAGAGACTGAACCAGAACATCCGGCGAAGCCTTTACATGACGGTGGGGGGTAACAGCGTCTTGATCCTCGGGGCGCTCGGCGGCGTTTTCGGCATCGGTTCCTCGTTGGTGCTGAACAACGTTGTCAACCTCATCGCGACCCTGAACGGCCTGGCACCGCACTACCAAGAGCTTGTGACGGATCCCTATGGTCTACAGGCGTCCTCCCCCGCCTGAGCCGGCATCAAAGGGCAGTGGCTTCCACCGCGATACGGAGTCGATCCACATCGATATCGGTCGGGAAGGTGCAATCGGCACCGAGGAGAAACCTGCGGTCGCCAGCCTCACGGATCACCCGGTGAACCTCTGCCCGAATCTCGGCCGGGGACCCATTGACCATGATCCCTCGATTATCCATGCCGCCGACGACCGGCCTGGCGAATAAAGCCCGTCCTTCGGCAATCCCCAGTCGATTCTTCGTCACCGCCCAGTTCACGGCGTGCGCGGGGTAGTCGGCATAAAGCGGAAGGCGGATCGACTCGCCACAGATGTGGAGCAAGTTGAATTCCCCTTTTCCCTCGATGGCGCACAACACCGTCAGGTCGTGGGGCTTCAGATACTCCTGGAATTCGTCTTCCGTGAACCTGCCGGTCTCCTCGCCGCCTTTGGCGGAAAAATAGATCCCGGCCGCACCGGCCTCGAGGCAGGCCAGTGCATACTGTGCCTGGCTCTCCGCGATGGCGGCGAGTCCCGTACTGACAGCGTGGGGGTCACTCTTGAGGTGTTCGGTCGCCAGCTTGCCGGCCGTGTCCCGACCATTGGCCTGGAGCGGGTTCCGGAGAGTCGTGAGGACCAGGCATTCGCCGTCGATCGCGTCGAGGATTCGCCGCAGCTCGTCGAGCTGGTTCTGGTAGAACGGCGAGCTCAACGGTGCGGGACGCAGCCGCCCCCAGTCGTCGGGAGTCCGGATCTCCAGGCCGGGCTCATACGGATGTTCGTTCATCACTTTCAGATAATCTACACCAGACTTCTTGAACATATCGATGTGAGCATCTACGGCTGCCCGTCCCCGGGCACGGTCGGACGAGAAGTGGAACCAGAAGCTCGCGGGCACCCGGTCAACCCTGTCTCCATTCAAGGCATTCCGGACTCGCTCTAGCTTGTTCATGAAGGGAGACCTCCCAGTGAAGGTAAGGTGGTTCTCGACATGTTGTCTCATCGAAAGGAAGGATTGCTCCGCGGGACGAGATTGGCCCCTCATGAGTAGACCTCGATCTGATCGCGAACGCAATGGCCTGGAGGACGAATTCGCCGATCGTGATGAGGACCAGGTATCTCAATGGGATTGACGAATTCGATCGCACGGCCCTTGACTCCGTCCGGGAGTGGCAATACACTACCACATGGCAATTGATTGCCATTGCCGCCGCGACTGTTCGACAGCCGGTTCACGACGCTCGTTCCTGCGAGGGGCCAATGCCACGACCGTATCGGCAAGGGGCGCCGGGCGCCCGCGAACGCCAGATCATGGACGCGATCTATGAGCTCGGAGAGGCTTCCGTCGCGGACGTGCTCGCCAAGCTCACGGATCCGCCGACGTACTCGGCGGTGCGGACGATGATCCGGCTGCTGGAAACGAAGGGACTGTTGCAGCACCGTCAGGTGGGCACGAAGTATGTGTACCGCCCTGCGCACTCGCGCGAAGCGGCGAAACGTTCGGCGCTCAAGCATCTGATGCAGACCTTCTTCGCCGGCTCGGCCGCCGATGCGGTGGAGGCGATCTTGCACCCGTCGGTCGCGGAGCTGACCGACGACGATTTCCAACGTCTCGAACAACTGATCCACGAAGCCCGTGAGAGGGGGAAGTGACATGGTCCGTCCGCTGATCGAAGCGATTCTCTCGGATGCGTTCGTCAGGTTCCTCGCCGATGCGACCATCAAGGCGACGCTGCTCCTGCTGGTGTCGTGGTTGTTCGTTGTCGCCTTGCGGCGCTCGTCGGCCGCTCTCCGTCACCGGATCTGGGCGCTGGCCCTCGGCGGACTGATCGCGTTGCCGGTCGTGTCGTGGCTGGTTCCCGGCTGGGGTCTGCCAATCTGGCCCGCTCCGGCTCAGCTCGTGGCGCCGATTGGGGGGGTGTCCGTTAACGAGCCTCCTGTCCTGACAGTGCTGCCGGTCGAGCGGGGCGACAATGGAGTCAGGGCCTTGCCCAGGATGAGCGAAGTCCCCATTCGCGAGGCCATGGGCCGACCCGAGACGCGATCAGTCCGCGCGTTGACGATCGACGAACCTACGATTTCGCCCGCGGAGGAGCGAGGTGGATGGACGTTGGCCGGCGGGCTCCTCATGCTCTGGGGAGTCGGGTTCCTGGTCGCCTTGCTGCCGACAATCCTCGGTGTCTTCGCGAACGAATGGACTCGATGGCGGGCGCGCCGGGTCATCGGCGAGGAGTGGCGGGCGCTGCTCGATACGCTCCGCCGGAGCATGTCGATCGTCCGGAACGTCGAGCTGCTCCAGAGCGAGGCATCGCCGATCCCGCTGACGTGGGGCGTCGTTCGGACGGTCATCCTGCTCCCCGACGATGCGGAGGGCTGGCCGCAATCGACGCGACGAACGGTCTTGCTGCATGAACTGGCGCATATCCAGCGGCTCGACGCAGGCTTTCAACTCATCGGTCGCCTCGCCGCGGCCTTGTACTGGTTCCATCCGCTGGCATGGTACGCGCTCCATCGCCTGCGCGTCGAAGGGGAGCATGCCTGCGATGACTGCGTGGTCCTGGCGGGCGAGCGCCCCACCGAGTATGCGCGGCAATTGCTCGACCTGGCCCGATCGGTGCGCATGCCACGGTTTGCGATGGCCGTTGCGATGGCCCGGAGCAACACACTGGAACGCCGGATGAGGGCGATGTTCGATGACACGCTCAGCCACGCGGCGCTGGGGCACCGGACCGGCCGGCTGGTCGGGGTCGGCGCGGTCCTCCTGGCCCTGATCCTCGCGACGCTTCATCCCGGCCCTCCGGCTGCCTCGTCGAAGCCACCGGCCGAGACCGTCGGATCGGCGGCCGTGACGTCGTCCGAGTCCCCGGGGAACGAGTCCGGTCAGGTGGTTGGCGAGGGTGTCCCCGATCCTCAGCCAAAAGGTAACGGTCGGATCACGGGCCGCGTGGTCCGCGACGCCGGGCGAAATCCCGTCGGAGGCGCCGAGGTCGTCCTCTTGCCGCCGCCGCCGAAGGGCCAGAACGAGTACTACGGAAAGCTGCCCCTCCGCCGGACCACGGCGGATGTCAAGGGAACCTTCTCATTCGACGGCCTGGCCCCCGGGCGGTATCGCGTCTGGGCCAATCTTGGGAAGCTGACCTCGCGTCCCCGGCACATCCGCGGCGAGGTGGTGATCCTCCCCGAATCGGGCGAGGCGCCGAAAGCCGTCGAGCTGCGGCTCGTCCCCGGGGTGCGGGTGACGGTCCGGGTGAAGGAGAAAGCCACCGGTAAACCGATCCCCAACGCGACCGTGCAGCCCGGCTGGAGCGACCTCGTCGATGACTTCACAACCGACCGGGACGGCCAGGTCCAGGCCCAGCCCTTCACTCCCGAGCGCTGGATGCTGGAAGTCTGGGCCGATGGATTCGCCAAGGAGTCGCGATGGCTGAACCTGGAGAATGGCTCGGATGCCGAGGTGGAGTTCCTGCTCGAGCCCGGCGGCGACCTCGAAGGCATCGTCCGCGACCCCTCGGGAAAACCCGTCTCCGGCGTCGGCCTGAGCATCTTTCTCGAAGGGAGCAACCAACAATTCGCTTATGTCGAGACGGATGCCGGTGGCCGCTATCAGCTCGACCATCTTCCCCTCAACATCGCGCTTCGCATCCTGGAGTTGGGTAAGGGGGATTATATCCACGAAGCGATCCCGATCCGCCTGACCCATCCCAGACAGGAGCTCAATCTCACGCTCCGACTCCGCCCGCACGGCGGCTCGATCGCGGGCATCGTCCTCGATCATGACGGACGCCCGATCGCCGGTGCCGAGCTGATCAATCCGGGCAACTCATCAGCGATATCCCGCCGGTCGAAGACCGGGCCGAACGGACGATTCCGCCTCGAGAATCTGTACGCGACCCTCACCGGCAAGGAGGTGATCGTCCGCGCCAAGGGCCACGCACCCAAGCGGCTCACGGTCGAGCCGGGGCCTGCCGGCAATCCGGCCGAGGTCACCATCGCGCTGGAGCCGGGCCACCGGATCAAGGGGCGCGTCACCGATGACAAGGGGCGGCCGATCGAAGGGGTGGACGTCTACTTCTCGGGAGGAAATCATGGTGACGAGGGGGGCGGCAAGACCACGACCGACGCACAAGGACGATTCGACTTCGATTCCCTCCCGGTCAACTCGCCGTTCGCCTTTGGGAAGCCAGGCGCCCCGCGGCCGACTGGGCCGATCGTGCCGATCCCCGAGGGCAGCTTGCCGTTCACATTCTATAAGGAGGCTTACTCGGGGATCGAGAATCGGCAACTCCCGCTCGACGGGGACGACGTGGTGACGGTCGAGATGGCTCCTGCCGGGGTGATCCTCGGCAAGGTGCTCGACGCCACGACGGGCCGGCCGATCCGCGGGTTCAACGTCCAGATCACGTTCTCTCCGAAGAGACAGCCCGGAGAACCCTCGTCCGGTCTCCGCTCGGATCTCATCAACCCGGGCCAGGTGTTTCAGTCGAACGAGGGGCACTTCAAGCTGGGCGAATTGCTCGTCGGCATGCCGCTCCAGGTGATGATCTCGGCTCAGGGTTATGAGCGCCACGTGACCGAGCGCGTCGTGGTGGCGGTTCCCAACGAGGCCCCCGTCGAGGAATTCCGCCTCAGTCCGCTCGACGCGGCCGACCTCCGGACGTATCGCGGGCGGCTCATCGATGCCAGGCGAAAGCCGGTCGCGGGCGCTCAACTGCGGCTGTTCGCCGCCCGGGACCGCAATCCGAATCGGCGCTCGGGCTTCCCCTTCAACTGGTCCATGATCCGAAACGGCCAGTTGGCCCAGCAGTCCAACGTGACCCGCTTCCTCGAAGCGGCGACCGACGCGCAGGGCCGCTTCGAATTCACACGGATTCCCAGGGGAAACGAGGTGGAGCTCGCCTGGTGGGGCACGGGGATTGCCCCAGGCCGGGTGGATTATCTGGATCGAATGGAAGAGAAGGCGTCGATCGAGATCACCGTCCCCAATCCCGCCCGAATCGTCGTGACCGTCGATCGAAAGGCATTCTCCGGAGCGGGCCGGATCCAGGTGAACTCTCTCGAATCCCTATTCGACGATGCCGACCGGGAGCTGAAACCCGGTCAAACGGAGTTCGCATTCGACGACTTGGCCCCGGGCCAGTATCGTGTGAGCCTGACGAGTCCGTTCGAGCGCGTTCCCGGAACCTCGAACGGACTGACCATGCGGACATTAGCGTCCCTGAATGTGACTGTCGACCCGGGCGAGACGAAACGGGTCGAATTCAAAGAATGAGTGCACGGCCGTGGAGGGTCGGGTCCGCTCGGCTGGCCGGCGGATTGTTTACGATGTCGTGACGTCCACCAACGACAGTTCGGGCTTTGGCTCGGGCTTGGCGGCATCCCACAATGGCGGACGGTCCAGCCAGCGGTCGAACCTCTTGACGACCCGGATCGTCAGGAAGATCGCCGAGAGGGCGTAGAAGGTCAAGAGGACCAGTACAAGTGGTAGCGGAAGCGTTGCCGGGATGGAGCTCATGTCCTTCCCCACCCACGATGAGTCGACAACCCTGTAGGAAGACACCAGTGGGCCGGCCGCGAGCATCGGCATGACTCCCAGCACGGCGAACGACGAGCCCCACGAGAGGCCGCCCAGGAACCAGGAGATCAGGAGGAGCGGGTATCCGTTGAACACGGCCATCGCGACGATCGTCGACGCCACGGCCCTGGAGGTACTGTGGGACCGCATCGAGGTGTGGACTCCGATCGCCGCGGCGACCCAGGTCAGCAACGTGACGAGCGCCACAGAGGCCAGGATTCGTGTGGGGTAAACCACCCCGGTCACCAGAGCCACCGACCAGAGAAAGACCAGCACGGCGCCAAAGCCTCGCTGGTTCCAGATGGCTCCCAGCATCTTCGCGCGTACGATCTCCCAGCCGGTTAGCGGAGTCGCCGTGAGGCTCACCCAAGTATCCTCCTCGCGCTCGATCGTCACGCTCGACGCACAGGCCCCGGCAACCGCCAGCAGCCAGAAGGCGGTATACCAGCCCAGGTCCACTTGCAAGGCCCAGACGAGACTCGCTCCCTGGTACCGGGCGGCGCACCATCCATTCCAGAAGAGGTCAACGAGCACAGCGCTGAGGCCTCCCTCGACCTCGGTCAAGAGGGCCAGGGGAAGGGTTACGATGATGATCGCGGGCAGGAGCACCATCTTGGTGAAGATGTCCGCCGGTGCGAAGTAGCGCTCCTTCCAGAGTACCGCATCATCGCCGCAGGCGGGCCGATCGAGCCATCGCGGTCGTCGCGCGCGGGATGGCCGCGCGCGAAACCAGGTCCGACGGGCCGGCGTCTCCTCCTGGCGGCGAAACGTCGGCCGGAGCCGCCAGATCGCCAGCAGTAACAACAGCACGGTCCCGCCGAGCTGGAGCCCGACCATCCACGCGAACGCCTCGATCGGGGCCGCAGTCGGAACCATTCCTCTCGCCAAGGGGCGACGCAACTCCTCGAACCAGATCTCGACCGGACTGGACGCCGACAGCCATTCGCTCACCGGGCCGTACCAGGAATAAATCGCCGGGTAGAGTCTCGCGCAGACGACACCGATCACCGAGGGAAGGAACAACCAGGCCAGCATGAGCAAGTAAGAGATGACGACCGCCTGCCGGACGCGACGCACCAGGGTCGAGATCAGGACCGTCAGCGCCACTGCAAATGCGGCCGTCGAGAACGTCCCGATGTAAGCAATCACGACATAATCGACCGGGATGCCGCCGAAGAGCCCGAGGATACTCACGATCGGCAGGCCCATCGCCAGGAAGATCCCCAGGTGCGGCAACCGGCCCAGCACCTTGTCGAGCACGATCTCGGCACCCGAGAGCTGGCTGGCCATCAGGTAATGCAAGGTCTTCCGTTGCTTCTCATCCGTGATGGCCCCGCCGAACAACGGGGGAATCAGCAGGAGGATCGCGATCAACTGCACGATCGCGAACCTGATGAAGATCGCCTCCGCAAACCCGGCCACGTCCGCGATCGTCGCCATCGCGGCTCCTGAGAATGTCTGCTCATACCCCGTCCAGACCAGCAGCAGGAGGATCAACCCGTAGACGAACCGCAGCAGGTAGTAGCGACTCCGGCGAGCCGTTCGGAGCAGCTCGCCCCGGAAGACAGGACCCATGATCATGGTCGTTCTCCTAAGACCCACCCCGATTCGGCTGCGTCAAGGCTCCTGGGTCATCGTGGGCCACCTCGGTTCCATCGGCCATCATCGAAGGCAGGCAAGCCGGCAGTACGACAATTGTAATGGAATAAGGCCGCCATTTCTAGGCGGACTGTCACCTCACGTTGGTTTTCCTTCACGACGGGCTACACGGCAAGTTCAATGGCTCTCGTTTCGCAAGACGGCGGCAATTGGCATCGGGATTGCTCCTGTTTCACCGACGTTCGATGATTTTCAGTCACAAACCCGAATAGGAGCGATCCATGGCCGATACCAAGGAAAAAGTCAAAGAGGCGATCGATGCAGGGGCCAAGAAGGCCAAAGAGGCGACCGAGAAGGTCTCTGAGAAGTCGAAACAGGCGGCGCACGACCTGGGTGACAAGGTCAAGCAGGCCGGCCAGAAGATCGAGAATCTGGGCGAGTGACCGAGTCCGCTGCTACGGCGCGGACGCTGGCTCTCGAGAAACCGCGGCCGGGCGGTCCCGGCCGCGGCTCCCAGCCTCTCTGGGTGTCGCCAACTCGATGACGGAGCGTTGAGCCGTTTGGTGCCAAGGGTGCGATTCCTTGGGAATCGCCATGTTCGACGCGGAACACCCCTCAAGTCAGGAAGGACAAGTGACTCATGCTTCGTTTCGCAATCCTGTTCGCCGTGCTCGCCTTGATCGCCGGAGTCCTCGGCTTCGGTGGATTGGCGGGCGAGTTCGCCTCCTTCGCCAAGATCCTCCTGTTCGTCTTCCTGGTCCTGTTTGTGATCTCGCTGATCTTCGGCCGTCGCGCCACTCCGATTGTTTAGAACCGTTTCCCAAAGCCCGGTCAGGGGCGGAATCGTAAAGCTCGGGGCGCACGCCCCGAGCTTTACGATTCCGCCCCTGACCGGGCTCGGATGGCATTTTCGCGACACGTCCGGTTTCAGACGTTGCCGGTGCGGCCGACCAGGCTGGCGACGATGGCCGTAAGCTCGTCGGGGTCGACCGGCTTGGCGACGTGGACCTGGAAACCGGCGAGCATCGCCCTCCGCCGATCCTCGGCGCGTGCAAAAGCGGTGAGTGCAACAGCGGGCAAATCCTTGGCGACCAGGCCCCGCGCGCGGACCTCGCGGATCAGGTCGAACCCATCGGTATCGGGCAGGCCGATGTCGCTGACGATGACGTGGAACTTGTATTGGTCCAGGAGTTTCAGTGCCTCGATGGCGGAGCCGGCCACGAGGACCTGGGCACGACTCTCGGCGAGCACGCGCTTGATCAGCGCGCCGCGCGTCGGGCTCGTCGTCAATCACCAGCACGCTCATACCTTCCAGCAGAGCGGGGGCGAACTCCAGCTCCTCCGCATTCGGGGCCTTCGGGCGAAACTGTAGACGATCGTCCTGTTCGTGCACCACCCAGAGCGGCAGGGACACGGTGAACGTGCTGCCCCGGTTCTCACCGAGGCTCTTCGCGCGCACGGTGCCGCCGTGCATCTCGACCAGTTGCTTGACGATCGACAGGCCCAGACCCAGGCCACCGTGCCTGCCGCGTGGTCGAGGCGTCAGCCTGAAGGAACCGGTCGAAGACGAACGGCAGGAACTCGGGCTTGATTCCGATGCCGGTATCGATGACCGAGATCTCGACGTGCGAGTTGACGCGCTCGAGGAGGACCTGGATGCGGCCCTCTCCGGGCGTGAACTTCACGGCGTTGGATAAGAGGTTCCAGATGATTTGTTGCAAGCGGGGCGGGTCGCCGGTGACCGGTCCGGCCAGCGAGTCGAACATCTTCAGGATGCGAACCCCCTTGGCGTCGGCGGCCGGCATCACGGTCACCAGCGCCGCGTCGATGACCTCGGGAAGGCTCACTCGCTGGATGTTCAGCCGGAGCGTCCCCGAGATGATGCGGGAGAGGTCAAGCAAGTCTTCGATGAGCTGCGTCTGGATCTTGGCATTCCGGTCGATGGCGTCGAGTCCCTGCTGGACGTCGGCCTCGTCGAGCTTGCCCGACCGGAGCAAGCGCGACCAACCGACGATGGCATTGAGCGGGGTCCGCAGTTCGTGGGAGAGGGTCGCGAGGAATTGATCCTTCATCCGGCTGGCCGCCTCGGCCTCGGCGCGGAGCTCCCGCTCCCGATCGGCGGCGGTGCGTCGAACCCGCGCAAGCTCCAGGTGGGCGGAGACTCTGGCCATAAGCTCGCGCGCGCTGAACGGCTTGATGAGATAGTCGTCGGCCCCCGCCGCGAGCCCCTCGACCCGCGATTCCTCGCCAGCCCGGGCCGAGAGGAGGATGACGGGGATCGAGGCGGTCCTGGCGTCGCCGCGAAGCTTTCCCAGGACGTTGAATCCGTCGAGCATCGGCATCATCACGTCGGAGATCACCAGATCGGGCGGCTGTCGCCGGGCGGCGGCGAGGGCTTCCATCCCGTCGGCCACGGCCGTCACCTCGTAGCGCTCGGACAGCAGGCGGGAGACATAATCGCGCATGTCGGCATTGTCGTCCGCCAGGAGAATCCGGGGCCGGTCGCGATCCGGGGCGATCGAACCAGGCTCGTCGTATCGCGAGATGCCGGCGAAGTCCGTTCCGATCGGCCCGACCGACGTCGCCGGACGCCCATCCTCCGGTAGCCATCGGAGTGCTTCCTCAACATAGGGAGTCGCCCCCATCGCCGTCGACGCCAGGTTCCGCGTTCCCCCGATCCGGTCGGCCGGCAGATGGTCATGTCCCCGCGGGATCGTCACGCTGAAGGTCGTCCCTTCGCCGAGCGTGCTCGAGACCTCCAGTCGGCCGCCGTGGAGCCGGGTGAGCTCCTGAACCAAAGCCAACCCGATCCCGGTTCCCTCATGGGTCCGACCATGGGCGCCCTTGACGCGATGGAACCGCTCGAACAGGTGGGGTAGCTCGTCCGCGGGGATCCCCGTCCCTGTGTCCCGCACCCCAAGCCTGACGGCATCTCCATCCGCATGAAGAGAGACCGTGATCTGCCCTTCCAGGGTATACTTGAAGGCATTCGAGAGCAGGTTCAGTACGATTTTCTCCCACATATCGCGGTCGACGTAGACCGGTTCCACCAGTGGGGGGCAATCGACCACCAGCCGCATGCCGGCCCGCTCGACGGCCGATCGGAAGACGCTGGCGAGATCCGAGGTCAGAGCCGCGAGGTCGGTCGGTTCGTAGACCGCCTGAACACGACCGGCCTCGATGCGGGAGAAATCGAGCAGCGTGTTGACCAGCTTGAGGAGGCGCAGCGCATTGCGGTGGACGATCTCGACGCGCTCGCGTTGCCGGGGCGTCAAGGGCTCGCCGGTCTCCGACAGGGCGTCTTCGGCGGGTCCGAGCATGAGTGTCAGCGGGGTCCGGAACTCATGGCTGACGTTCGAGAAGAAGACCGTCTTGGCACGGTCGAGCTCGGCGAGAGCCTCGGCGCGTCGGCGCTCCTCCTCGTAGGCCTGAGCATTGGCGATGCTGGCCGAGATCTGGCCCGCAACCAGGTCAATGAACCCTCGATAAAAGTCGTCGAAGAGCCGGAACGGGTTCAACCCGGCGATCAGGATGCCCGTCCGGCCAGTTTGCCCGGAAGGGGCGATGGGCGCAGCGACCGCTCGATGCGGCGGGCGATTCCACGCCCCCGTGGGCAAGGACCCGAACCGCACGCTCAAGTCGTCGAGCAGGCAGGCCTTGTTCGACCCGACGACCTGGGAAAAAGGCCAGGCGGAATCCGAATCCAGCTCGACGGACGCCGGGGCCACCGGGTGGCCCCATTCGATACCGGATACGCCCGTCAGAGTGACGCGCCGCCGGTCCGGATCGACCAGGTAGATCATGGCAAACGGGAGGTCCGAGGCGTTAGTCCCCAGGCAGCTCGCGCTCCGTGTGCAGGCTTCATCGAACGTCCGAGCGTCGGCGGTTCCTGCCGCAAGCTCGCGCAACAACGCGAGCTGGCGTTCGCCGACGATCCGCCGCGTGTCCTCCGTGTTCGCGCAGATGATCCCGCCGGTGCCCCCTTGATCGTTGGGGACCGGGCTGTAGGAGAAGGTGTAATAGGTCTCCTCCTGATAGCCGTTGCGCTCCATGATCAGGCGGAGCGCCTCGTCGTAGGTCCCCTCGTTCTTGAGCATCGCCGTCGCGGCGCGCGGGCCGATCTGGTCCCAGATCTCCTGCCAGACCTGGGTTGCGGGCTGCCCCAGCGCTCCGGGATGCTTGCCGCCGACGATCGAGCGGTACGCATCGTTGTACAGATTGATCAGCTCGTCCCCCCACCAGACGAACATCGGCTGGCGCGAGGTCAACATGATCCGCACGGCCGTCTTGAGACTCTGGGGCCATCGGCCGACCGGGCCCAACGACGTCGTGCCCCAGTCGCTGGGAGTCGCATCAGCGCTCCCATCGACCCGCCGCCGGAAAGGCAGTCGTAGCCATCCTGTCCGCCGTAGCTTTCATGATTGTTATTCATGTCATATAATGAAATCAATAGGCAACCGACGACGCGATGCCCGACCATCTCACGGAGGTCAGTCGAACGTTCTTCTCCGGTAGTGAGCAACCGTTGTCGGTGTGCGGTCCCCTTCGACTCAGTGAGTGGCGGGGACCGTCGCGGCGATGGTCCGAGGGCCGTTCTCGTTTTCGACCACGCTACGACCTGGTGAGGCCGCTCTTCTGATGTGACTTCGGTGGTTGTCACTCCTCGAGTTCTTGGCGTGCGTCGGGCCTCGGAATGGTATCGGCAAGACATCCGACGATAAGAGCCCTCGGGGAGAGCAGATCGGACGGCCAGGATGTCGAACAGCCCCCCGGATCTCCACACGACGCGCCTGCGGTCCGGGTACGATTCCGAGGGCAGGACGGGGCCATTGACGACGACCTGGGCAAACTAATTCGGGTTTCCGCCTTTCTCAGGAGCCCCTGGACGCCGAGCGCACGGCTCGTGTCGTGGGCCGAACGCGAATGTGCCAGACTGCATCCACCCTACTCGAGAGAGCCTCACCCACTCTGGACCGATGCACCGATCGCACACTCTTTTACCCTGCACGTCTCGTGCCAGTCTATGAACATTCACGCAAGACGGCCGCCCGATCCGGAGGGACTGTGGTTTGCGATCGAAGAATTGCCCGATTTCAACAACGACCACTTGCAAGTCGCTGAGAGTGAGTGAGTTATCGAAACGAACGAGTTGGGTAGTGAATCGCAGAGAGTAGGGGCGGGGTTGATCTTCGGCTTCGGCATCGACCGGTGAGGGGAGTCGTCCCACATCATCGCTTGTCCACGGCGAAGCGATCCAGTTCCTGGCCGTCTGCGGAAACTTGGCGGACCGTGAGGCTCCGGCCCCGGACGTCCACGACCGTGAGCGAGTTCACCTTCGATACGAACTTGTGAGTGAACGGCTGCCAGGTATTGGAAGCATCCTGTTGTTCGGGATTGTAGAGATGTTGACCGCCGGCACCGGTGACCAGATAGATCACGCCGTTCGGGTGCGTGTTGTCCCGGCCGTCGAACGACTTGTCGAAGGTCCAGTGGCCGGCGACCAACTTCTTCTCGCGAACCGGCCGACCGTCAGGACCCTTGTTCGGTATGAAGTGCATGGGGATCGTGCGCTGGTAGTTGTGAACGTGGCCGCTGAAGACAAGATCGACGCGGCTGTTCTCGAAGACCTCGGCCAATACTCGCATCTGTTGATCGTCGGCATGCTCTTTGGAGGAGTGGAGGCCGGGATGGTGAAAGGCGACAAATCGCCAGGTGGCGCTTTGGGCGGCAGCCAGGTCGCGTTCGACCCAGGCCCGGAGATTCGGTTCGCGCCAGTTCGACGTAAGGATTGGAATCGAGCACCGTCCAGTGGGCATTCCCATAATCGAACGAGAAGTTCGCCATCCGAGGATAGGCCGGTCCCGCCGCATCGAGGAAGGCTTTTTGGTGGGAGTCCGGTCCCTTGAGGGGAGGGACCAGGGAACTCCCTTGGCCTCCGCTGGGACCATTGAGCGGCTGGTCCCAGTAGAGGAAATAGGCGAGTCCGTCGGGGTACTTCTCCAGGTCGCGCGTGGCGATGTCGTGGTTGCCGGGCGCGGCCAGGAACACGGTCGAGCGGAGTAGCGGTGCGCCCTGAGACGGCGAGGCCTCGTCCGCGTTGTAGACGGGCCAGAACTTCTCGCGATACTCGGAGATCCGTCCGCGGGCGTAGACGATGTCGCCCGTGATGAACACGAAGTCAGGCCGTTCCTGGTAGGTCCGATGCGCGATCGCCTTCTGCTCGGGCGTGCCGGCGGCACAGTCGCCAAAGGCGACGAATCGATAAGCCTGATCGGAGGCTTTCGGCGCCGCGCCTTCCGCCTCAAAGACCTGCTGGCCGCCCCTGGTCAACCGGTACGAAAACCGATCGCCCGGGACGAGGTCCTTCAACGCCCCGCGATAAAGCCGGTGGGTGGGGATGCTCGGCACGGCGATCCGATGCATGGTGGGGGCATCGGCCTTCCCCCAGGGCCGATCGACCCCGGGTCGATACTCGACCGACCAATCGACCGCTTCGTCGCCGGTCTGCCAGAGGACGAGCAGCCCCGACGCCCCCCGCGACGTCGCATCTCCCCATTGCAAGTAAGGCTTGACCAGGAAAACACCGTCGGTTGATTTCGGCCCGGACACTGGGCGAGTGGATGTCGTGTCCTGGGAGCGGGCGTCTCCCGTGCTTCCCGCGATCAGACCAAGGGGCACGATCAGCCAACGCGCGATTCTCATCGACGCAGCTCCGCTTGGGGTGGAGGTTTCAAGATGCCGCCGGGATGACAGCGACCGGCCTGATGGTCGGCCGCTCGTATCCTCCCGGACTCCAAGCCAACGAGCATCGGCGAGCAGGTCGTCAGAAGCAAGGGATGTTCTGATGGAGAATTCATGAAGAATCAGTTAACCGTTCGGCGACCCGGGAAGCGAAAGCGAGACCGGTTCGGAGCGAGAAGCCGGGACCGGTCCGGAAGCGAAAGCTCAGGTCCGGTATCATCAACTGCGAGAGAAGGCAACGGATGACCAGGCGTTCGAAGGCGACCGTTTCGGAAACGCGCGACCGAACGCCGATGCGGATCGGTTTGCCGGTACCGGATCTCTCCCGCTTTCTGTCCCGGTGCCATGCGCCGCATCTTCCGCGCACGGCATGGGATGACGTGCGTCTACGGTTCGGCAGAAGCGGCGGCCGGAACTGCGGCGTGGATGGACTCGGGCTGGCCGTCCGGTTGCATCGATCGGCTCTGCGCGAGCCGCTCGCTTGTGCACAAGCCTTATCACGATCGTTCGGGCCAACCCCTCGACGAGCGCGCTGCGCCGTTACGAGGAGACGTTGACCCACGCCCGCAAGGCCGTCGAGCTCGCGCGAAGAGACGTTGCAAGCCTCGATACGCTGGCCCTCGCTGAGTATCGATGAGGGCACTGGGCCGGGTCGGTCGCCGCCGCGACCTGGCGATGCAAATGCGAGACGGTGACGGCGCCGACGACTGGTGGATCCTGGCCCTGGCGCTTTGGCAGAAACGCGAGAAAGACAGCGCCCGGATGTGGTTCGATACGGCTGCGGGATGGACGAAACAGAACGCACCAGATAACGCGGAGTTGCGCAACTTTGGACCGAGGCCGCGGAGCTGCTCGGCTAGCCGGGACCGAGTGTCAGCAATCCCGCCGAATGTGGAAAGTCGGGTGAAGAGAGCAGGCGCGTAACGCCTTAGGCGATTCAAGCGAAGCGTGGATCCCCAGAATCGCTCATCGGCCACGATCGTATACTGTCTACTGCACCGTCTGCTGAAAGGCTGTGAAAGAATCGATTCCAAGATAACGAATGCAAGATTCCAAATGAATGTTAGCCCTGATACGCCAAGGGTTTATGATTCTGGAATTTGGATTTCGGAATCTGCAATCCAATTCTTTCACAAGCTCTGAGACAAGTCCTTCAGCAACGACGCCGGGAGGACAACGGTGAAGGGATTCATCGCTGATGCCAACATTCAAGGACTGGTCGAACATCTGCGGGCGCAAAGCGCTCTGATCCCGCTCGCGAGCCGAGGCGCTGACGGCCAACTCGGAGTTGACCTTGGGATCCGGCCGCTGATCGCGGATAATGGAAGCTGGCGGTCTCGGCCGCCTCGTTCCCTCACTGGAGGTCATTCATGTCGAGCGACGTGAAATCCGAGCTCTTCGAGATTCATTACGACGGCCTGCGCGACGACCAGGGCCTGATCCCGGCGTTCGGCCCGGCGCGGCTCGACGACCAGGGTCGAATCGTCATGTCGAAGGAAGAGCGCCGGGCCAGGGCCGAGGCCGCCGTCCGCGTGCTCAAGGCGATCGAGCAACGGCCCGACGACGACCCGCCTGGGACCGAGGGAGAGTTCATGCGCAACTTCGATGAGAGCCATCCCCACCGGCCTCAGTTCGAGGGATACTACTGACGCATGGACAGGTACGTCTTGCTCGACAGCGGGCCGCTCGGCCTGGCCGTGTGCCGGCGCGGCACGAAGGACGTCGATCGGTTGCGGAACCGGCTCGCCGAACTGGAGATGGCGGGCGTCTCGATCCTGATTCCGGCGGTGATCGATTACGAGGTCCGCCGGGAGTTGGTCCGGGTCCGGGCAACGGCCAAACTCAAGAACTTGGCGGACATGCAGCAACGCTTCCTCATGCTGCCCGTCTCCGAAGTGGCCTGGCTCCGGGCGGCCGAGTTCTGGGCCTTATCGCGACGGATGGGGCTTCCCACCGGCTCGGACGCGGCCCTCGACGTGGATGCCATCCTGGCCGGGTGCGCAGCCACCGTGGGACAGCCGGGCGATGAGGTGATCATCGCGTCGAGCAACGTCCGGCACCTGTCGAGGTTCCCGGGCATCGACGCGCGGGAGTGGATCTCCATCGCGCCTTGAGGGCCTCGGTCGCGTCAACGGGGGGAGAACAACAGGGTCAGGAACCGTTCTTGGAGAACAACAGGGTCAGGAACCGTTCTTGGTCTCCAATTGGGGACTTCCCCAGGATTTTGAGGTCAGACCCCGAGCTTTCTTCCGCCGTTTTCGTGAGATCGCACTCCCACCGATCTCTTGCTCGACCAAGGATTGCCTGCTATGCATGACGCATGAGCGCATCACGAGGATGGCCACGGATCATCAGCCGCACGGCTGCGCTGGCGAAAGGACTTGCCATCAAGCTGCACCTCTGGCGCAGTTGCTGAGCTGACCCCCGCCATGATCGGCACGCCGCCATCGAAACGGTCCCTGTGGCCTGACCCGGCGGCGCACGCCAGGGATTTCGCCGAGCGGTAAGCCGAACCGATCCATGACCACGTCGAGAACCGGATGATGGAGCTCGGCATCCCTACCGACCGGATCGGCGCACGGAAATACGGCTGCCCGCACCGTGCTTTCTGGCCCGAGGAGACGACCGGCGGCGGCAACGTCCCTGGCAGGCGGCTCCCCGTCGATTCAGGCGTGTTCAACACCGAGCTGATGGCCAACCGCCCCGAAGCGGGGGACGTCTGGGCAAAAGCGAGGCTCCGCGATCGGATCGACGCCATCATCGCCCATGAGGACGCAGAGAGTCTGACCGGCGACCATGACCTTGCCGAGGCGATGGCTCCGGACACGACGCTCCCAATCACGGATGGGGCGCGCCAAATCCTTCGGGCGATCAGGGGGAGTCCCCAGGAGCGGTGACGTGATCCATTACCTGACGGTGGGGCATCTTGACGCGGAAGCACTCGGTCAGTGCGCGGCCGTGGCGACCCGACCACTCGACGAGACGACGGTCCGCCGCGTGCTGGCCGAGTTCCCGGGCATCAAGGCCGAACGCAAAGATGGGTACATGGTCCTGCCGTGGCACGGCCTCGGGCCGGTGGGCGTGAGTGAGGCATTTGCCCTCCGGCTCCACGAGCTGACCGGCTGCTTGATCGCCGATCGGAGGAACGGGCGTCTCATCGAGCCGGAGGCATTGTCGGGGAAGAAGAGGGCAGCGGTTCGGAAGTTGTCGCAAGTCAATCGTCGGAATTGATCTGCCCGGCCGTGATCAATCGTTTCGCCGCAGATCGGCGTATTCGGTCAGGCGGTAGAGTGCCTCTTGTCACGGCCGAGCACGCCGAGCGGCGAGATGATGAAGCGGCGAAACACATGCATGAGCAGCCCGACCTGAATTCGTTGGCGATGAGTTTCAGTGCCCGGCACCAAAACCATGATAGACCATTGAAAAAGGCGGCGAGTCCTGGCAAACGCTGGAAACCGGGCTACGCCGCTCTATCGAACCTAAGTCCCTTCAATCAAACTACTTATAGTGCCTCTGGCCGCCTGGTTTGCAACCAGGAGGTTGAGGGTTCGATCCCCTTCGGGAGGGAATGGGGACATTCCTCAATCACTTGGCGAACCAGGTAGTCCAGGAGAGTTGATTTAATGCAGACCACGTATCTTGCCGAAATAATGAGGACTGTCTTCCTGGATTGACCCCTGTGCCCTTGGCTGGCCCACTGGCTTGACCCCTCAAGGGAAGGCAGGTCGAAGCCACTCCGGGACGGGTTCCTGGAGATGACGCAGTTGCCCGTGATCGAAAACGGCCACTTGGCGATATGGGACATTCAGGTCGCTGTTGTCGTAAATCAGGACATGAGGTAATTGCGCGATGGCGGCCTGGAGATTGACGAGCGTTCGAGAAAACCTTGACCGGAGCTTGTCGTCGGGAACATCGTGACCGCCCTGCGAAACGCGCATCGCCACACGCTCGAGCGACTGATCGGCGCCGGAGAGGCCAATGTAACACAACACGACGACGGAGCCGCACCGAGCCGCCTCTGTCAGAAACGCGACCTTGTCGCCCACCGGATCGGAGAAAACCGTCTCAAAGACGAAACTCTCCCCGCGCCCGACCAGAGCCTGTCTCAATGCATCGCTCAGACGAGCCGCGTCGTACGGTTCGACGGCGAGTTCGGCGGCCAGCACATCCGCGTTCACGAATCGCAGCCCCGCCGAGGCCAGATGGGCGTGGAAGAACGTGGTCTTCCCAGCTCCATTCGGGCCGGCAATCGCCACCAGGATCGGCCGCCGATCAAACTCGGCGAACTCCATCAGGGGCATGGGTCCGCCTGGAATTCCCGACCCACGAATCGCCCCACGGTTCGCGTGCCATCGGCAGCGACGCGAACCACCACGCCCGGCGAGCCTGGAACCGGCAGATAGTGGGGAAACGGCCTCAACTCAAGGTATTCCACCACACGCCGGCGCCCCGTAGTCGAATCCACCGAGGCCAGGCACTCGGAAAGCGGCACTGCTGCGCCGGCCCGCCGGAGGGCGAGTGCTCGGGAGCCCTCGAGCAAGGGCTCGATCGCTCGGCCGAGTTGTGCCCAGAACTCGATCTGACCGGCAATCGAGCGCTCCGCGATCTCCGCGGTCAGTCGGGCATCGAGGATGAGTTCATCAGATATCTTGACCGGTTGACTCATAGGTCGATGGTAGCATTTTGCTACCAGCTTGACAAGTCTATCTACGCCCAGGTTTCCACGACCCGGCGAGAGAAGCGAATCAAGGGGCACTCGGCCGTATGAGTTTCACTGCCGTGGCACCAAAACTGTGGTAAACCATGAAAATACTCTGGAAGCGACCAACGTCACTGTGGGCCCAGGCGCCGCCTTGCGGCTCGCCAGCTCCGCTCGCCACCGTGCGCGATTGACGGCCCCGACGGGCACGCTGGTCCGGCGTCGAGTTCTCGGTCACATCGATGTACATGGCCGCGCATTCGTCGGCCGAGAGCTGCAATCCGGGTACGAGCGTAAGCCGCCCGACGGCGTGGAACGGCGCTTGCGTTTCCCTCCACGCGACGCTCGTGTTCTCGATCCAGAAGTCAGCGTCCCAACGAGGGCCTTGATCCGGTTGGCGGCGGCGCCGGTGTAGGCGGTGTAGACGAAAGCGGGGTGCCGGCGTTGTTCCCGAAATCGGGCACCCCAGGCTCGACGATGGACAGAAGATTCACATGGGCCAGACGAGATCGGATCGGCGTCACTCTCAAATGGCCGGCATCAATCTCCCGCGGTGTAAATGGTCTTCCCCTCCTTGATCGTCTCGAGGACCTTGATGTCCTTGATCTTCATCGGATCGACCTTGAGGGGGTTCTGATCGAGGACCACCAGGTCAGCAAGCTTGCCGGTTTCCAGCGATCCCTTGGACGCTTGTTCGCCATACTGATCAGCGACATGGATGGTCATGGCCTTCAGCGCCTCCAGCGGGCCGATGCGCTGATCCGGCCCGATGACTTCGCCGCCGCGCGACACGCGGTTGACCGCGGACCACATCATGAACATCTGATCGAGCGGCGCCACGACGAAGTCGGTGTGGTTCGTCGGCCGCAGCCCCTTGTCGATGGCCGCCCTCATCGGGCTGATGAAGCTCGCCTGTTCTCGGCCGCGATTGGCGATGTGGGCTTCCGCGAAGTAGAACGTGTGCAGCGTGTAGAACGACGGGATGACCTTGTATTGCACGAGCTTGTCGAGCTGGTCCGGTCGGACGAACTGCGCGTGGATCAGTGTGACGTGTCGGTCCCTGGTCAGGTCACCGGCCGCCGCGAACTCATGCGCCTTCAGGAACACGTCGATGGCCGCGTCTCCGTTGGCGTGCAGGTTCAGCGGCACGCCCAGGTCGTAGACGCGCTGGACCATCTGCTTCACGGTCTCTTCCGGGAACGTCAGTTCGCCTCGCCAGTTCTTCTGGCCTCCGGGTCCGCCGTTCCGGTACGGTTTGGTGAAGAAGGCGGTCTTGCCCTGGGGCGAGCCATCGATCGTGATCTTGACGCCTCCGATCTTCAGGCGCTTGACGTACTGGCCCCAGCCGCTGACCGGGTTGGCTTCCAGCACCTTGTCCAGGTCGGTGATGAAGGGATAGGCGATGACGTCGATGAGATTGGCGCCGGCGTTGCTCACGCGCTTCATGACCTCAAGGTCATCGGCGTGTGTGGCCCCTTCGTGGGCCGTCGTGATACCGGCCCGGGCGTAGAGTCTCTGTCCGGCACGCGACCAGGGAATCTCCTGGGCGCGGGTCGGCCTGGGCAGGGACGCGACGATCGGCAGATAGGCGGTCTCCATGAGCAAGCCCGCGGGCTCACGGGAGCCCGGCTTGCGGAGGATGACGCCGCCGGGCGGGGTCTGGGTTTCGGCCGTGATGTTCCACTTCTTCATCGCGGCCGAGTTCAGCACCGCGCCGTGCATCGACACGTGCCCGACGAGCACCGGGTTGTCCGGGAACTCCGTGTCGAGGTCGTCCCGGGTCAGCCCGACGCCGTTCGGCATGACGTTCTCGTCGTACCCGTACGCCTGGATCACCTCGCCCTTCGGGATCGTGTTCCGATCGCGGAACTTCACGAGCTCGGCCACGATGCTGGCGGGGTCCTTGCCCGGCCCGGCGGGAGGCGCGTAGACGTTGACCTGATTGGCCACGGTCAGCGAGGTGAAGTAGTGGCTGTGGGCGTCGATGAAGCTGGGCAGTAGGGTCTTTCCCGCCAGGTCGACGACCTGCGTGGTCGCCCCCTTGTGGGCCAGCTCGATCGCGGCCCGCGCACCGACGGCGAGGATCTTCCCATCCTTCACCGCGAGCGCCTCGGCAGTCGGCTGTTGGTCGTTCACGGTGACGATGTCGCCGCCCGTGTAGATGGTGTCGGCGACCTGGGCGTGGGTCGCGCAGACTGACATGAGCCAGATTGCCCCGATCAGCGTGGGGACGATCGGTGCGTTGACACGTGCCCTCATCTGCGATTTCTCCTTTTCGAAGCCGCGGGCTTTCTCGTCACGACACGGCAACATGCCGCCTCGATCTGTGAACTTTATCGCGTTCGCAAGACCTATCGACTCATCAGGGGTTTTCCAGTGTACTCGAGCGGGAGTCTGATCCCCCTGTGCCTACCCCTCAGTGACCAACGCGCCCAGGTGACCTGGATCAGCGCCGTGACGACAAACCGTTCGGCAATGGTCACATCCACGCGGGCAAGCCAGGAATTGCGGGCGAGCGTTTTGAGGATCTGGCGTTCGACGTCGCGAATGCCTTGAGGCTGGATTTGTTCTGAGTTCCGGGCGACGTCGAGCGCGAAGTGGGCCGGGGCTCCATCGCCGCTCGACGCCGGGGCGAGCTCGGTGATCCGCTTGAGCCACTCCAGCGCCAGTCCCTCAGCGAAGGTCGCCTGCTCGGAGGTCAATTCACGGAGGTCGGCGGCACCGCCTTGCTGGTCGGGCGTTCGGAAGAGGTCGCCGTAGTAGGCCGAGCGGCTTTCGATCGCGTCGGGGCGCGAGCGTAGTGGCCAGAGGCGGTCTGCAAGGTCCGCGCGGCCCGCCAGGCGTACGCCCCCCGCAAGCGCCGGCAACCATTCGGCCTCCACACCGTCGAGCGTCAACTGCTCGTTGTCGATACCGTGGACCAAGACGATCACGGTCATCTTTGGACTCTCCACGCGAATCGTTTGTCGTGTGACAACCCTGATGCGGCCGATGTCGCGAATCCTAGCCGGAGTATCGAAACCGGCAGATCCGCATCAAGAATCGCCGGCGACCCGAGCGGTTCACGAGCAGTTTTATAAATACAAAACATATAAATATTGAAATATTTTATTTATTTTGTGGTCGCTGATGATATCAGTGCACGGATGATCCACCTGTTTACAGGTGCACGGCTCTCGAGCGATTCGCGCTCGGGTCGTGCACGCGCCACATGAGCGCCTGGGTGTGTGCAACTCGTTCGTGCCGCGTTCTAGGGCCTGGGTCCAAGGCCAGGGGGCATCCAGGACGGGAGCTTCTCGATCGAGGCCCGCGCACGTTCGCGGGTCGGGACACCCCATGCCTGGAAGAACGGCCCCAGGTTCTTGCCGACGGCCTTCGAGAATCGGACCAGCCACTGGTCGCGCTTGTCGTCGTCCGACTTCGGCCGCTGGGCGTCCGGGAGGCGCCGGTACTCCGCGAAGACCTCCTCGAAGGGCTTCGGGCCGAACGCTTCATAGAGCTGGATGTACATCATCAGGGCCAGAAACGGGTCGCCCTTCCACTCCGGGAATGGAGAACCCTTGGCCATGAAGGCCCGGATGCGTCGGTTCCGCTCGTGGCGATCGCGGATCGCCTCGTGGCCGGAATCAAAACGGAGCCCGAGCACCTTGTCGAAGATGTAGAGGACGATCAGATTGTTGGTCACCTCGCCGGTGCCGTCGAAGGTCCAGTCGCCGCTCTGATGATTGTGGCCCAATTCGTGAAAGAGGCCCCAGGCACCCTCTCGGCGGAGTCGCCGCTCGTTGAGGCCGAGCTTGATGCTGTCATCGATGGGAATCATGATCGGATACCCCGAGTGCATGTATCCGGCGGAGATCTGCATGTCGGCAACGATCCGTTCCGGCCTCTCGCGACGCGGGAGACTGACAAACGCATCCTGAGCCGCGACGATCTGATCCCAGAGCATCATGACCGGCCTGGGGTCGTCAAGATCGCGGACCAGGGAGGATGGAACGGTGAAGATCACGGTCCGGCCCGCCAGCTCGGCCCAGGGACCGGGACGGCGGCGGTTCCGGGCTCTCCAGTCGTCGTGAGTCGTCACTCCGAGTTGATAGAGGGGCGCCTCCACCGCGCCGGTGATCGTGACTTCGATCCTCTGGGACGGAGTCCCGCCGGGGACGTCGATGTAGACCAAGCCGCCGAGGGAGCTGGCCGCCGTGGTGTGAACCGCCGTGATCGGAAACCGGCGGACCACCTGGGGAAGGCGTTCCCACGAATCCAGGTGCCAGAGCTGGTCCGTATGACTGCCGATCTGGACGAACAGGTTCCGGGGAAGGGCCGTCCTGGGAACGGTCACGGAGACCGGCTCGCCGGGTGCTGCATAGAGCCCAAGGCTGTGCCAGCCGGGAACGACGGTATCGATCGTCACCGTGTGCTTGCCCTGGGGAGCCTGGGCCGGCACCGCGCCGGGGAAGTTGTTCGCGGCCGCCAAAGGTCGGACCTCCTCGGGCGGCGCGTCCTGAGCGATCGCCGTCTCGAGTCCCACGGCGAACCGCCGCAACGGATCGTTCACGCCGACGGGCCTGCGATGGGTCGGCACGAGATCCAACCGCTGTAATCCCTGCAACACCTTGCTGGTCTCCGCGCGAAAACGGGACTCGGAGGCCGGGACGGTGCGGAGCGTCAGGCGGATACTCTCCAGGCCGCACGCCAGGTCCTTCGGCCCGGCCTCGCGACCGGCGTGGATGAGTTCCAGGGCACTGGCGGCGTTGACGAACCGAGAGATCTCACCCCCGGCCGTGTACCCCTTCGGTGCGGTCGGCTGGGCGAAGCCGTCAGTCCACGCCAGACCAGACTCGGCGAGGAGCCGGTTGCCGGGGAACTCCGTCATGCGCTTCTGGCTCCCTTGCTGCCAGCCCCAGCCAGTCGCCGCCGCCAGCAGACCGCCGCCCGACTCGAGATAAGCTCGGACCCGCCCGGCCTGCTCCAATGTGACGCGAAAAGGCGTCAGGACCAGGACATCGTACCCCTGGAAACTCTGGTCAAGCGTCGTCCACACCGCTGTCCCGCCCTGGCGCTCGATCAGCGTTTGCAGGTCGTGCCCATCGATCAGCCCGACACGCGGTTTCGATTTGTCCGCCCCAGCCCAGCGTACGGCATTCCGAAGGAGCCTGCCGGTGTCCGCGACCTGGAAATGCTCCGTTGAGAAGTAACCGTCGTGCGCGAAGGCCACGATGCGGCCTCGACCGAGGCGACCCGAGGCGATCACGGCGACGTCGCTGCCTCCATCGGACTTGCCAACCACGACCGCGCTCGCCGTGGGAGCGAATACCGCCAGCGACCCGGGTGACCCGGGAGCCGCGACCTCTCGGACGCCCTCGATCATTCGCGCCCGGTCGTTCGTTCCCGCGGTCGATCCGCCGACCTGGGCTCGAACGTACGACAGACCCGCAACCAGAACGATCACGAGGGCCCCGATGAAGCGCATGGCGGTCTCCTCTTACAGAATATCGTTTCATCTCACGGATGGTGCCGGCGACGCAGCTCGACATTTTTTCGGGCACTCACGATCCAAAAACGGCTTCGCGGGCCGCGGACTCGTGGCATTCTACGACCAGCAGGAACATGGCTCGAACGCGCTGCGGGTCGAGCGGCACGGAATGGTCCTCGAATCGGGTTCTCACTTCCCGACGCAGTTGGCGGACAGAATAACGGAGACTCCTCGTCGACCACCACCGATCTCAGCGCGGCCGGTGCGGGAAACCTGGGGAGTGCGACGATCCGACCCGTGCCTCTTCCCCCTCCGTTCGGGCCAAATTGGTCATTCGAGCAGCCCAGCCTTCCGATTTTTGGGATTTTTTTATCTCCCTCTGTGGTCGAGAGTTCCGGAGCCAATCGCCCCGAAATCCGCGATAGGTGCATTAACGGATCATCAAACCTGTGGCATACTGAATAATATGGACCATGTGCGACCGTCACCGACCGGAAACCCAGGCTGCGAGCCACGGGGCTGTGCCGCGTGCGACCGGGCCCGGCACAGCGATTTCGGGACTCGGCCCGAACTCGCTGGGGGCCATGGGGATCGGAGAGGGAGCCGCGGCCAAAAGTAGTCACCGAGTGCCAATTCGTGCCACAATTCTCGGCAAGTCCGGCCCTGCTCAGAGCCGGCCCCGCCCAGAACCCACGCCGGATCCGGACGTCCCGCCGGTCCGGAGTAGGGACTCTGGGAATGGGTCAAAGCCACCGCCCCCAGACGGTGCGGTGGTGATCGCCGACGACTCTCGAATAACGAGATCAGCCGCCGAGGGCGTCGCGGAGGCAGGCTCGGGCGTAGGTCCATTTCTGGCGAGCGAGGTAGACGTTAATGCCAAGCGCGGCCGCAATCTCCGCGTGCCCCAGGCCGGCGAACTGGCGGAGCTCGAACGACGACTCATCCCTGGACGCCGATCGACAAGTGGGCTGGGGTGTCATCACGGCCCAGCGGACGGAGAAGGTTACTCACGCGAATCTGACCGCTCGACTGGCGAAAGGGGGTTTTCGCTTCCCGACCTCCGACGAGTGGGAATACGCCTGCGGGGCCGGCCCTCGACCCTGTTCCGCTGGGGCGACCACGGCCCGTGCGATCGATACCCGACCGATCTCAGCCGGGCGGAAGCCGAGTGGCGACGGCAGTGGGTCCTCTCCATGGGCAAGCTGGAATACCCCCCAGAGGGGTTTGGCTCCGACTGGGACTTCCACATTCGGCCCAACGCCTTCGGGATCTTCATTGCTTCCAATCCTTACCAATGCGAGCTGGTCGCCGAACCCGAGATCTTCCGCGGCGGCGATGGTGGGGGAGCCATCTGCGGCGGAACGGGCTTTTTCATGGGCTGGCTGACTCTCGCCACAGCCTATTACGAGGCGGAGATGTTCGAGCCCCAAAGCATCGACGAGATCATCGAGCTGGGATGTGCGGTGGGGCGGCGGCGTGCTGCCGCTGTCCTGAGGAAATCGCTGCGGATAGTAATCCCGAGAGTCTCAAGCTCCGTATAATCTTAGCGTTGAATCGAGTTTCGAAAGTCGCCGCCATTACGAACGAAACCCCCCATCCTTCCAAGAAATACTCGAAAAGGAAACCGAAAGGGCATGCCCTTCTGGCACGGAAGCGATTAGACTTAAATCATCGGCAGGTGGGTTCATCCGCGCATGGTCACATACGCCGTCACGAGTGAGGAATCCCGCCGTAATAGTCGGATTGGGGTCCGTTCGGTGCGACCGGAAAGCCGGCGACGAGCGTACGGGAAACGGGACGACCTGCACGAGTGGATGGCATTGAGGAGCGTGGAGCCGTGGTCGGTAACATGCTGCGGGGGCTTGAGGTGCGGTTTCCCTGGTTGGCGGCCTGGTCGGGGGGTCGGCTCGACATCGAGTTGCCCGCCGTCTTCATGAGCCTGACCTTCCACGGGCTCTTGCTGATGGGCCTGGCGTTCGCCGGTTATCAGGCGCACCAGGAGGCATCGCAACGCGCGTTTCGGTCGGAGGTGGTGGATAACCTGGTGCCGTCGGACTCGACCTATCAGGACCTGGATCAGTCCCCGGAGCCAATGGCCGCGGTGCCGGTCGCGGGCTCCTTCGCGCCGACGCTGTCGCCAACGATCACCTCGGCGCCGAGCACCGCGGGTGGCGTGCCGGTCGCGGCGGCACCGGAGGATTCCACGCACGCACTGGCCCCGGAGTTGATGAAGATGGATGTGCGGCGGGCGACTGAGGTCGTCCTGCCCACGGCGACCATGCTGGGACAGGCTGTCTCGATCAAGGGCAACGGCGCCGAGATGGTCGGCGGCGTGGAGGGGGCCGTCGATCGCATCGCCGTCGAGATCGTCCGCCACCTGGAGCATGGGCCGACCCTGGTCGTCTGGGCCTTTGACGCCTCGGGCAGCCTCCAGGCCGAACGACAGCGGCTGAGCAAGCACATCGAGGCGGTATATGCCCACATCAAGCAGCTCGATGAGAGCAACCGCTCGGCGGACAGCGGCCTGCTGACGATGGTCGTTGGCTTCGGAAAGGACCGCAAGGCCCTGCTCGCCAAGCCGACGGCCGAGCAGTCCGAGATCCTCGAAGCCATCAACAGCGTCGTCCAGGACGAGAGCGGCTTCGAGAATACGTTTACCACGGTCGCTGAGATCGTCAAGAAGTGGGGCCGGTACCAGGACACGAAGAACCACCCCTACCACACCATGGTCATCGTCGTTACCGACGAGATCGGCGACGACGAGGGACGACTCGAGGAAGCCATCGCATCGGCCCAGCGCCAAGGTGCCCGTCTACGTCCTCGGCTCGCAGGCCATCTTCGGTCGCACCGAGAACCACGTCACCTACGTTGACCCCAAGACCAAGTACGTCTTCTACGGGCTCGCCGTAAAACAGGGGCCCGAAAGCGTCATGCCCGAGCAGATCCGTCTGCCGTTCTGGTACGACGGTCCGCAATACGATATCCTCGAGTCCGGCTTCGGCCCCTACGCGCTCAGCCGGCTGGCCAACGCCACCGGCGGAATCTACTTCATCACCCGGTTCGACACCCGCCGCATGGGATTCGATCCCGCCAAGATGCGGGAATATCAGCCCGATTGGGACCGCCGCGAGACCTACGAGAAGCAGGTCCAACGTTCCCGGTTGCGTCAGGCAGTCCTCAACGCCGCCATGATCACCCAGCAGAACCTGCCCGGCATGCCTGGCCTCTACTTCCCGCCAGCCGACGTCCCTGAGTTCAAGGACGTCATGGCCCGCAATCAAGGCATCGCCGAGCGGACGGCGTACACCGTTGACGAAGCCCTCGGGCCGATCACCTCCGTCGCCAAGCTCCGCGATCGCGAGACCTCCCGGCGCTGGCAGGCCCACTACGACCTGATCCGCGGTCGGCTCCTGGCCATGAAGGTCCGCTGCTACGAGTACAACTGGGCCTGCGCCCGCATGAAGAAGGATCCCCCCAAGTTCACCAATCCCCGATCCAACGCCTGGAGGCTCGTCCCCGACAAGGCAATCCAGTATAGTGAAAAGGCCGCCGCCGCCGCGCGCGAGGCCGAAACCTTGCTGCGACGCGTCGTCGAGGATCATCCGGCAACCCCCTGGGCACTGCTCGCCCAGCGCGAGCTGAAGGACCCCCTGGGCTTCAAGTGGGTCGAGACCTACGTCCCCCCACCTCGCCGGAACAATAACGTCGCCGAAGCCAAGGCCAAGAAGAAGAACAATTCCAAACCGGCCAGACCGCCCGAAGTGCCTAAGTTGTAGTGTTCGGTGTTCAGTATTCAGTTAAGAAATGCGATCCCTACTGAGAACGGAATGCGGAATACGGAAAACGGGAGCGAAGCGACATGGAACTGCAATCTGCTGATCCGTTGTCGAAGGATGATGTCTACCAGCTCGCGGTTCCCGAGGGCTCCCGGTCCGAGAAGGACCCATTGAGGATGCACACAGAGTCGTCGTTCGAGGACCATGTCACCTCGCAGGGGGGGGGTCAGGCGGCGACGGCGGCGACGATGGAAGTCGCTCCGATGGTGGTGGGTCTCGAACACGCCAACGGGTCGGCTGCGGGGAGCACCGGGGAACCTTCCTCCAGTCCCGCCGAGACCGTGTCGCCGGACGAGCCGGCGGGCGAACCGACCTCGGTCCCCAAGGCACCGCCCACGCCCAAAGGCGCGAGCAAAGTCGCGAACCTGCGGCCCCGAAAACGGCGGCGGAAGGTCCGGCTGCTCTACCTGATGGAGGCCTGGAGCGTCTCGCTGGTGGTCCATGTGGCGATCCTCTCGGCCCTGGCCGCCGCCACACTCGCACCGTCGGACACGCTCAAAAAGATCATCCAGCTCGACTCGGCGCTGGCGTCGCACCGGGCCGGCGAGCAGGAGACGCTGCCGATCTATGCCGATCCGGACAATATCCCGCGCGACAAGACCATCGGTGCCGAGCATGCCGACGACCCGCGCGAGCCGGCCATGATGGTGCTCAGCAACGATGGCGGCGGCGGCGAGGACGGCGGCGGCGCGATCGTGGCCGGCGGCATGGGCACCGGGCGGCCGACGGCCACTCCCCGCGTCCGCGGCGCCGGGCGGGGAAAGATCAATGAAGGATCGAGCCTTCCCGGGGTCAAGATCGACGGATTGGCCCGCTCGCCGTTGAACCTGCTCCCCGCCGCCCCGGCCGCCGACCTCGGCGGCGGCGGCAAGATCGCCGGCGACCCCATCTTCGACGTCAAGGAGATCGGCGTCGCGCTGGACCAACTCGCACGCGAGATCCTCCGCCACCTCAAGGAGCACAAGATCACCGTCGTCTGGGTCTTCGACGAATCCATCTCGATGCAAGACGACCAGAAGACCATCATCGAGAAGTTCGACCGGGTCTCCAGCGAGCTCAAGAAGAACATCGACACCAGCAAGAAGTCGGCCGGGGCGCTGAACCACGCCATCGTCGGCTTCGGCCAGGGGCTCGATTACATGCTCGATAAACCCCGCGAGGACATCGACCAGATCGGCAAGGCCATCAAGCGGTTGAGGATCGACTCCACCGGCATCGAGAACACCATGAGGACCATCCGCGACGTCGCCGAGCACTACGCCGGGTTCGTCCGCAAGGACCGCAGGGTCCTGATGGTCCTGGTGACCGACGAGTCCGGCGACGACGGCGCCGATGTCGAGGAGGTGCGCCAGGCGCTGAAGCGCTACCACATCCCCCTGTATGTCATCGGTCGCCAGTCGCTCTTCGGCTACCCCTGGGCCCACCACCGGTTCATCGATCCGGTCACCAAGGACGTCTACCACCCCCAGATCCGCCGCGGGCCCGAGACGGCCGACCTGGAGCTCTATCAGTGGGACGGCCTCTACGAACGATGGGACGAGCAACCCTCCGGATTCGCCCCCTACGAGCTGGCCCGCCTCACCAAGGACTCCGGCGGGATCTACTTCGTCCTCCCCAGCGAGGAGTTCATGCGCGTCCGCCAGCGCGAGAAGGCCTACTCGATCACCCAGCTCAAGGAGTACCTGCCCGAGTACGACAACCGGATGACCTATATCCAGAGGCGCGAGGCATCCTCGATGCGTCAGACCCTGCATGCCATCGTCCTGGAGGGGCGGAATTTCATCTACGAGCGCAACTTCCCGATCGAGATCCAGGAGCTCCAGCAGAAGGCCTTGCAGGAAGGGCAGAAGGCCAGCGTCAAGCTCAACGCCCTGCTGGCGATCCAGGATCGGCTCGAGGCGCTCCGCAAGGTCCGCGACCGCGAGCCCGAGAAGCGCTGGCAGGCCCACTACGACCTGATGCTGGCCCAGACCGTCGCCTTCCAAGTCAAGGCCTACGAGTATCGCGCCCTGATGGCCTCGATCGTCAAGAAGCCGCCGCTGCCCCGGAAACAGCCCGGGCCGGACCTCATGATCACCTGGGTCGTCGATCATGCGCGAGAACCTCTGGCGCCCAAGAACGAGACCGCCAAGAAGTACGTCGAAGCCAAGCGGCTGCTCGAGGAGGTGATCTCCCACCATCCCAAGACCCCCTGGGCCGACCTGGCCCAGGATACCATCAACCGCGGCTTCTCGGTCACACTCAATGAGTGGCACCATAACCCCAAGTACTCCGACCGGGCCAAGTTTGTGCCGAAGTATTGATCCGGGTCATTCGGGGCGTTCGGTGTCGAATTGCCCCATAGAAGCGGCGCTCCGATACGCGGATTGGAAGCGGCCGGGTACGTGCTCCACCGGCACGGCGGTCGATACGATGTTGACCGCAACGTAACTCATCGCACTCCTTGGCTCTTGGCCGAATCGGCCTGGCTCCCCGCGAGCACGTCGAAGTTGCCGATCAGCACGCGTTCGGAGCCGTCGATGGTCGGCCAGTCGACGGTGTTGGCCAGTGGGGGATTCTTGGGGTCGCCGGGGACATACTTCCGGAGGATCTCGGTATGGGTGTCGTCGGAGGGTCCGATGATAACCGCCACGCGGACCGGCTTGCCGTCGATCTGGAGATAGACAACGTAGTCCTGACCGCCTCGGAACTGGATGGCGTTCGAGGGAACGGTCCAGACCTGCTTACGGTCGATCGTGATGGTGACCGTCACGTACCAGCCGGGGTGGAGGTATCGGTCGGCGTTGGAGATGTCGATCTCGGTCTGGAGGGTGCGGGTGGACGGGTTGAGCGAGAAGCCGGAGCGGACGACCTTGCCCTCCCGGGTCGCGCCCGGGATCGCCTGGAAGCGGATCAGGGCCGTGTCCTGGTCGTGGACGAAGAAAGATGCCAGCTCCGGGACGCCGACGAAGACGCGGACCGGGTCGATTTGCTCGAGGACGAAGAGCGGCTGGCTGTTGGTGCCGCCGCCGGGCTGGAGGTAGTCGCCGGGACTGACGTTCCGCTGGGTGATCACGCCGTCATAGGGGGCCTTGATCTGGCCGTATTCGACCTGAACCCGGGCCGTGCGCTCGTTGGCCTGAGCGACGAACAGTGCAGAGCGCGCGGCCTCGAGATCGGACCGGGCACGGTCGAGATCGGCTGCCGCCTGGTCGCGCGCGGATTTCATCTCGGAGACCATCGCGTTGGCCTGATCGCGCGCCGCGGCGGCCTCCTCGAACTGACGATACGTTTCGTCGCGGACCTGCACGTCGAGGACGCGCTGGGTAACGAGCTGCTCGAGCCGCTTGTACTCCGACTCCCATCGCGTGTAGCTGGCTTGCGCCCGCTTCACCCCGGCCTCGGCTGATTCGATCCGGGCCTTGGCCGTCTCGAGCTTGGCCTTGGCGGCTCGCAGCGCGCTCTCGGCCACTTCGATCTGGACCTCGGCCGAGTTCACTTCCGCCGTCCGCTGGGCGAGCTCCGCGACCAGGTCGGGAATCCACATGTCGATCAGGACGTCGCCCGTCTTGACCCGGTCGCCGATGTTGTATCGGTACTTCTGAACGTAGCCGGCAATCCGGGAATAGATCGGGGTCACCTCGAACGCCTGGAGCGTCCCCGGCTGGACGACCATCCAGCGAATGTCGCGCTTCTCGGGCCGTATAATCCGGATCCCGGCGGTCTTTCCCGCCTCGTTCCTGGCCGTCGCGCTCTTGAGCCCAGGCGAAGGGTCGGAATGCCGGCAGCCGGAAACAAGCAGCAAGCTCAAGGCGACGAGCACCAGGACGGGGCCTGGTCTGTGGAATCGCACTTTCCACTCAATCTCTGGAGTTCGCATCATCGGCGGCCTCCTGCTTGAAGTGGGGCTCATCGTCGTGTGCTGGGTGGATGGGATCATAGTGGGTACTCTGCGGGTCGTCCGGGTCGAGCGAGGGGGATTGGCTGGAGGCGCGGCCGAGCAGGAGGGCGAAGACGGCCGGCAGGACCAGCAAGGTGGCGAAGGTCGCCAGGGCCATGCCACCGATCACGGCCCGGCCGAGCGGGGCGTTCTGCTCGCTCCCCTCTTCCACGCCCAGCGACATCGGGATCATGCCGGCGATCATGGCACAGCCGGTCATGATGATCGGCCGGAGCCGTCCCTTGGCCGCGGTGATCACGGCACGGTCGGCCGGCATGCCCTCTTCGCGGCGGTGACGGTCGCCGAAGCTGACCAGCATGATCGCGTTGGAGACCGCCACGCCGACGGCCATGATCGCGCCCATGAACGACTCGATATTCAGCGTGGTTCGCGTCATCCAGAGTGCCAACCCCACGCCGCAGAGGACCGCCGGCACGGAGGCGACGGCCGTGATGGCCAGCCGGGGAGCCTGGAAGTAGGCGGTGAGCACGATCAGGATCACGAGCACCGCCACGCTCAGGCCGATCTCCAGCGACTGGAACATCTCCCGCATCGGCCGGACCTGTCCGCGGAGCTCGACCTCGATCCCGCGGGGCGGCTGGCCGGCGCGTCGGATCGCCGCGTCGAGCCGGTCGATCACGCGGCCGAGGTCCTCGCCCTCGATGTTGGCCGTCAGGCTCGAGTCAGCGCCTCATGTTGTAGCGGTCAACCTCGCCGGGCATCTCGCTCCGCATGACCCGGGCGACGTCGCGGATCAGGAGCGGCGGCGTCGGGTTGGACGGGGAATCGGCGATCTTCGCCGCCTGCTGGCGATTGGCCTGGGTCGTGAGCGGGACGAGCTCCACGTCGGTCGCCTCGGTCATCTTGACTTGCGGGACCTGCACCTGGACCTGGTACGAATTGCCGCTGACCTCGTCGCGCCAGTAGATCCGCGTGGTGTAACGGCTGGAGTAGGTGGCGGCGATCAGCGATTGGCCGACATCGCGGGCTGTCACCCCGCTCAGGCCGGCGCGCTGGCGGTCGAGGGTGACCTGCACGGTCGGGTAGTGGAGCGACTGCTGGATTTGCACGTCGCGGAGCGAGCCAATCTCATCGAACTGGGCGCGGAGCTTGTCCATGTAGGCGCTGGAGTCGGCCATGTTGCGGCCGCTGACGACGATCTCCACCGGCGCGGGGGCGCCGAGGCTCATTGTCTGAGAGATCAGGTCGCCCGGTTCGAAGGCGAAGACCATGTCCGCGACCCGGCGGTCCGCCTGCTCGCGGGTGAGTCCCAGGCGCAGCAGCTCCTCACGGAACCACGGGCCGACCTTCTCGGGCAAGGCTTTCCTCAACCGCTCCTGAAGCTCGAAGATATCGACTCCGCTCCCCTCGCGGAGACCGACACGGAGCAGGCTGTCGTCGGATCCACGGCTCCAGAGATAGGCCATGTTGATAGTGAACTGCGGCGGATTGGCCCCGGCGTAGCCCATGGTGACGTCGATGTTCTCGCGACCAACTTCTTCGGCGACGACATCGAGTGTCTTCTGCGCCACCTGGCGGGTCAACTCGTAGTGGGTCCCCTGCGGCGGCCGGACGCGGAGCTGGAACTGGCCGGTATCGACCCTGGGGAAGAGCTCGCGGCCCAACTGCCCCCAGATGAAGACCACCGCGGTCCCGGTCGCAATCAGATAGGCGAGCACGACCTTGCGGCGATGCGACACCGTCCACTCGACGACTCGCTCGAATCGGTTCTGAATCCGCGTGAAGAACCCCGGCCGTGACTCGGTCCCGTTGGCTTCGCCGTGGCCGGGCGTTCCATGGCGGTTCTCCAGCAGCCAGACGCTCAGGACCGGCACGAAGGTACTGGAGAGTAGGTATGACGTGATCATCGCGCCGCCGACGGCCAGCGACAGCGGCACGAACAGCGCGCGCACCGCTCCCTGCATGATGAACGACGGGATGAACACCGAGAGGATGCACACCAGCGCCAGCAGCCTTGGGACGGCCGTCTCCAGGTTCCCCTGTCGCACGGCGCGCGACATCGACGACGTGTGCTCCATCTGGGTGTGAATGTTCTCGATCTCGACCGTGGCCTCGTCGACCAGGATGCCGATGGCCAGTGCCAGTCCGCCCAGGGTCATGATGTTGATGGAGTTTCCCGTCAGATTCAAGATGACGATCGACCCCAGCAGCGCCAGCGGGATATTCAGCACGACGATGATCACGGCCCGCAGGTCGCGGAGAAAGAGGAGGACCATCAGCCCCGTCAGGCCGGCGCCCAGGGCACCCTCCACGCCGACGCTCTCGATGGCGCGATAGACGATCGGCGACTCGTCGAACTCGTAGGAGACCTTGACGTCGTCGGGCATCGCCGCCTGGAACCGCGGCAGGTTCTCCTTGACCGCGTTGACGACCGACAGCGTCGAGGCGCTGGCCTGCTTGACCACCGGCAGATAGACCGACTTGCGGCCGTTGACCAGCGCGTAGCCGACGGGGATATCCGTGGCGTCCTCCACGGTGCCGACGTCACGGATATAGACGTTCTCCCCCAGCTTGAGCGGGACGTTGCGAAGCTCCTGCGGGTCCAGGACCATGGTGTTGGCCGGCACGATTGTCATCTGGTCCTTGATCGTGACATTGCCGGACGGGCTGATATAGTTGCCGCGGTCGATGGCGTCAACAACGTCCTGGGGCGAGAGGTTGTAGGAGCGGAGACGGTTGGGGTCCACATTGACGACGATCGTCCGGATGTTCCCTCCGAACGGTGGTGGCGACGAGATCCCCGCCAGGCCCGAGAACATCGGCCTGACCCGGTACAGGGCCAGGTCCTGCATCTCGCCGACGGAACGCCCCTCGCTCTCGAAGACCAGGTAGCCGACCGGCAAGCTCCCCGCATCGAGCCGGACGACATAGGGCGGCAGCGACCCGACCGGCATGATCGCCAGGGCGCGGTTGCAGTAGGCGACTGTCTGGGCGGTCGCCTCGGCCATGTCCGTCCCCGGCTGGAAGAACAGCTTGAGCATCACCATGCTCTGGATCGACCGGGACTCGACGTGCTCCACGCTGTTGATGTACTGGAAGAACAGCTCGTACTGGTTGGTGATCAGGCCCTCGATCTGCTTCGGGTCCATCCCGCCATAGTTGTGGATCACGTAGAGCTGCGGCTGGTTGAGCGACGGGAAGATGTCCTTCTGCATCCGGAAGACGCTGTAGATCCCGCCCAGGCCCAAAGCCAGCACGAGCATGATCACGGTGATCGGCCGGCGTAATGCGAAGACGATGGGGTTCATGGGAGATTCACTTGCGAGACTGACGGATCATTCATGCTGGCGTGGACAAACCACGCGAAGTCGAGCCGACACACGCAAGGATACGCAGGTCGGAAGGGAGAGTCCATGTGCGTACCTGGATCCGTGATGTGCCGTTGCGAAGCGATGTGATGACAGTTTGGATTGGACCCGAAGACGAACGAGCCGACGTGACCGCGAGGGATGCTCCCAGTCACCGGCACCACGCCGTGAGGTTCTGCGCGGGCTGGCCTCAATTCGGAATGGGCGATGCTGGGTGGGTTGGGCCGCGCAGGCCCGAGATCGTGGCCCGGGTTGGCACTATCTGGCACAATTTCGGCACCGCGCCATCTCCCATCTTGAGACTCACCAGCCAGTTCGGACGAGTCACGAATCGGGTCGGATCGCAGTGGTCGCCAGCAGGAACCATGAACGTCTCGGAAATTGCGGACCGCCATTCACCCCATCCCCTTACTATCAGGATGCCACAGGTTTTCAATTCCGTTAACGCATCGCGCGGATTTTTGGAGTTTCGGTCATCCCAAACTTCGACGGGGGCGGTGGATAGAGAATTCGGAAAAAAAAGAAATAGTGATCAGAGCGCTGAACGGTTGGCTTGCATCCACTGAGGTGCAGACCCCGGCCGGCTTGTCCGGCCGGTGAACGAGTTCGGTGGCCAGAGCCGGCCGCACCCCCGGACCCTCCCGACGGATCGTGGGCGGTGGTGAGAACGGACCGACGGGTCGGGCTGGTCTGAAGCACAACTGCGTTGGAGGGCGGCCAAGGCATTGTACCAGTCGCCTTAGCTGAGGAAGTCGATGGGGCTGCGGACGCTGAGGGGGCCTTGGTTCAGGACATGGGTGTAAATCATGGTGGTGCTGACATCCTTGTGGCCCAGGAGTTCCTGGACCATGCGGATATCCATCAACCGGAGCCCGGAGTCGTACAACAGGCTGGCCGTGAGAAGTTTGGCGCCGTCGAGCTGGGCCAGGATGGCGCGGACCTCGACACGCGTGAGGACGATGGGTAGCCGTTGGGGTTGCTTGGCCCCTGGAGGCGTCAATGCGTCCCTGGAGCGGTCGATCGAGGACGGCGTTGTCGAGGAAGAGTAAGCATCCTCCGTGCGGATGCTGTAATGCAACGTCCGAATCACGGCCCGGACCCGATCAAGCAGCTTCGGTTGGCGATCCGAAGATGACATCAAGCCGGGCGTATTGGCCTCCGAGGATTGGTCTGTATCATCCATGGGATTCTTGGTTGCAAACGCCGTTTTGATCGTTGATAATCCACCCAGTGATCTGGATGATACGCCCGTCCAGGCGGAAAGAAAGACGCCCATCGGGGCGTCTAAACAATGGTTAGGCCCGTCAACCCGGCGGCGATTGGAGGGGTGCCATGAGCGAATCCGACCAGTCACTGTCCGTAGTCCGCCGGGTCTTCGCCGCGTTCGCGGCGCATGACCTCGACGCCTTCCGGGACCTACTCGATCCGGACGTCGTCCTGCACGTCGGCGGCGGGCCGACGACCCTCGCCGGCATCGACGCGGTCGTGGCCGCCGTCTCGGTCACGGTCCGGGCGATCCCCGACCTGCGGGTCACCGTGGTCTCCGCCTTCGCGCACGGGCCGCTCGGGGCCGCCGAGGTGGTCCGGGAGGGGACCCACACCGGCGCGGTGGCCCTCCCGGACGGGACGCCCTTGCCGCCATCGGGGCGGACGGTGCGGCTCCCGGAGTGCGTGATGTTCACCGTACGCGGCGGGAAGGTCGTGCGGATGGCCCCGTACGTGGACATGCTCGACACGCTCCGGCAGCTGGGGGCGGCTCCAACGCCGGGCGCGGGCTCGGCCTAACCATAACGGATTGGAGTCCGCGAAGCCGGACCTCCAATCCCTGTTCAAGAAGCCCGGCGCACGACCGCACGGCGCCGACCATGGGTAACGCTTCGGCTCGGCTTCGATCCCTGACGGCTCAAACCGGCCAGCATCGGCTCGGACCTGACCTCACCCGGGCCGTCACTTCGTTCGATGACGCCTCGCCAGTGGCGTTCTCGACGACGAGAACCGCCCGGGGAAAGCGATCAACCCGCCCTAATCCCCAGCCGGCGCGCACCCCGATCGGGCCGCGGCCTCGTCGCGGGCTGGGACGAGGGCTCAGGCGGTGATGCGCGGCTCTCATCGGGCTAACTCGTGTCGAAGACCGCCGGCACCGGCGCCGGCACGAACCCCAGCCGCACCAGCACCCCACCGCACGCCGGGCACCTTGGTGACGGGACCGGTTCCGTCGCCTCAACGGCCCGACGGGCCTGGAGCACGTACGTCAACCCCGCCCACAACGCGATCAGCCACCGCACCAGGTCCAGCGTCACGCCGCTCGCCGGGCTCAGGAACCCGTAGTGCCGCACTTTCGGGAAACCCGACGGCAGCACGTGCTGCAAGAACCGCCGCAGGAACTCCGTCGCCTCCAGCGTCATCGTCCGTCGCCGGTTCGACCCTACCTTCCGAGACGTGAACGTCACCTGGCCGTCGTCGCACGAGACGATCCGATCGTCGCCGATCGCCACCCGGAACACATCAGGCGCCAGGTAGCGCAACGACTCCCGGCCGTCGCCGGCCGGCTGACAGTGCACCACCCAGTCCTGGCGCCAGACCGACAGGGCGACCGCATCTCGCAAGCCCGCGCACTCCAGCAGGTCGCGGAATTTCGCCCGAAAGCGGATCGACAACGCCTTCACCGACACCAGGAAATGTCCTTCGTTGAACCGCAGCCCCAGCGAGTTGACGGTCTGGAAATAAGTACGATTATGGGGCGTGCGGACCGCGGCGATGAGGCGACGGACCTCATCGACGGAGAGGACGTCAGGGAGCCGCTTCTCCCTGGGGACGCGGAGCCGTTTGAGAGTCGGCCAATCGCGGGGAATGGTGTGAGCAGAGAAGAACTTGATGCCGCTGTAAGCGATGCCGAGGGACGCGGCGCCGAACTGGCGATCGTTCTTGAAGTGGAGGAAATAGTCGCGGAGCTGCGGCTCGGTGAGTCGGTCAGGCGGGGTGTGAAAGTGGTCGGCGAGTTGCCGGACGGCGCGGACGTACGCCTCCTGAGTGCGCGCGGAGAGCCCGGCGAGCTGGAGGTCGTGGAGCAGGCGCTGACGGAGCGAGGAGTTCATGTCGAGGTCCTCTGGCAAGGAGTGAGGGAATCACCACTGCCAGGAACCTTGACCCATGACTCTGGGGCATGCCAGGAATCGACGAATCGGTGAGAATCCCGATGACCGGGGAAGGCTGCCACGGTAGAGTGGAGCGGTCAGAAACTCCTGCCGCGAAGCGGCTTACTTGAACCTGCGGTTGCAGCGGACCCGCTGCGCGGGCCGCTGAACCTTTTCGTTAGACGGAGAGCCCATGAGCATATCGGGTGTCCCCGACGAGCACCTGGAGCGGCATCACTGGAAGGGCAGCGAGGGCCGCGGTGCCCTCGGTTACCTCCACCGACCCACGGGGATCTCCGTCTACCGCGAATGCTCGCCAGGGGTCTCCGTGCACGCCATCGATGCGGAATTGCTGATCGAACTCCGGGAGGCGTTACGATCACGAGGCATCCTGCCGCCGGATACCGTGGCGCATCAGGAGGCCGTCTCACGAGGCGATGCAGTGGACCCGCCTCACGGTGGGCCGCTGATCTTTAGCGTGAGGCGCGGGTCTTGAGTCGAGAGAGAATCACGATGTCCTTCACGATGCCCTTGAGAGCCCTGATTGTATGGCCCACCCAGGACGCGACATGGCTTCGCGATATGGAGCTCACGGTCCCGCCCTTCCCGGGGTTAGGCATCCGGGTGGATGCCTACGATGTCCTCAATGTTCGGAGCGTCTTGATCGGTGACCATGACTACGACGTCACCTGTATCGTCGAGCTGGAGGACACCGACCCCGCAAAGGTCACCGAGGAGCTGTGCCGGGCGCTGGGGTTCGAGATCGGCCCATATCCGTGAAACTGATTCCGCGAGGGACCGTCTAACCTTGCATTGCAGCGGACCCGCTGCGCGGGCCGCAGAATTCCGGTGTTAGACAGCCCATGGTCGATGGGGAACACTTATGCCGGATCCGCCCGATTACTCCAAGTTTTATTATGATCCGTCCGACGCGGACCAAGCCTTCGAGTCCATACGCGACGCCCGTTTCGTCCACACGGTGTTCACGCCGCGGGCCAGTCTGGAAGCGATCGAGCCCGATCCCTCGGGGTGGATCGAAAGCATCGTGTTCACCGGCGGCGATTACGACCAGGACCAGTACCGGCTGATCGAGGCGGGTTGGGACCATGACCATTGCTTTATCTGCTGGCAGAGAATCGAGCCGGGCTCGCCCTATTGGGCGAATGAGGTGCCGGGTACCTGCCCCGACCTCTGCGAGTATTGCTATGATGAGTTGGAGAGGCGGATCGCAGGTGGGCGCGTCAAACGAGGCGATGCAGCGGACCCTCCTGCGGCGGGCCGCTGATCTTCGGTGTTAGGCCGCTTGAAGACGGGGCCAGAGGGCTGCTCGTGGCGAAACCGGACAAGCTCTTGATTTCGTATGTGGACTCCGAGTACAGCCGTTTCCACCACGTCGGGCGGTGCGGGCCTGCGAATCAGTTCATGGCCTTCGTCACCGGCGCATTCCCCGCCGATTGGTGGAGTGACAGGTACCCGCCCGAGTATCTCAGGTCGTGTTGGGCGGATCATAAGCGATGGTACGCGGTGCTGCACCGGTTCGACTCTGGAGGGGACCACCTCAGCACGGAGGCGCGGTCAGGCGGGACGTCGGCCGGAGGCGAGCGCGAGGCGATTGAGCGGGCAGCCCGGCTGCTCGATGACATGCTGGCCTCGTTGGGCGAGTCTCGCCCCTGCGACATCGAAGTGAGGCCATTCGGAGTCGAGATCGACGGTTACTTCTTCGGTCTGGTCTATCGCTCTGAGGATGCCGATGATCCGGACGATCCCGGCGCGGTCTGCGAGTACGTTATCCTGGAACCAAACGACATCATGTTCCACCCGCCCTGGGACAGCGGAGAGTACTCGACGTGAGGGCGGGTCCTAACCATTCGATCCAGCGGACCCGCCTGACGGCGGGCCGCTGATCTGGGGCGTTCGGCGGCGTCTGGCCGTGGTTTCCGATGGATGTCTTCCTCCTGCAACACGTCCACGAGTTGCCCGACGGCGAAGAGGACGTCAAGCTGATTGGAGTCTACTCCTCGGAGGATCACGCCGAGAAGGCCAAGCAGCGCGTCCTCACCAAACCGGGCTTTCGTGATTCGCCCGAAGGATTCTCGATTGACCGCTACACCGTCGACACCGACAATTGGACAGAAGGCTATATCTCTTGGGCGGAGGCACTTCAAGGGCCAGGCGAAGCCGATGCCTAACCTGGCGTTGCAGCGGACCCGCTGCGCGGGCCGGTGATCTTGAGCGTTAGAGGGCACAAGAACAGGGATGCGAGCACAGGTCAATCGGTGGCGCCAGTCCGGCAACGTTTACTTGTGGCGCTACCGGGACAATGTCCGTAACTACCCTGGCTGGCATGTCACCGCCGACGAGCCTGGCGCGGTTTCGCTCCTCGAACTGCTGGCCGCATTTCAATCGTCATCCATCGCCGTGCGACGCACCATCCTGGTCTCGGCGCCCACAGCCGACGTTCTCTCGGTCCCAAACAACCAGAACGGTCAAGCGCGGTGGTGGGCTCCTTCACGATGGCACGTCGCATTCAACCCTGAACCCGACGCCTTGTCCTCGTGGTCTTTCCCGCCCGATAAGGACCCCGCTGTTCTTTCCGTCGGCCGTGAATTCCTCTCTCAACTTACGAGCGGCGTCGGCGACCTTATGGTTGGCGTCGGCGACTACTTCATCGGCCGAGGCGAGGCGCCCCCCGGCGAGCAGACGTGCCTCTGGTTCTGGTGGCGAGTGTCTTCTAACAATTAAGCTCCGGCTCGGGTTGCAGGTCCGCGGCGGTACGGTCTGCGTCCGCGACATGTACGATCTGATGGAGTGGTCGGCCGGATGTCCCCTGGCCCAGCAGGTGCCGGTCGTCAACGGCTGGTATCGGGTGACGGTCTTTGCGTCGCTGCCGTCGAGTGGTATCCTCGGCGACGGGCAGGTGATCGAGGTTGTGCTGGAGCGGGTGCCCTGCAAGCCTGCGCTGCGTTGGGAGGGCGTTCCGTCCCTGTGCAGCCAAGACGCCTAACCGGCGGTTGCAGCGGACCCGCCTGCGGAGGGCCGCTGATCTATAGCGTTAGGCCACAGAGGGCGGAGCGGTGCGGAAGTCGCTCGAAGAGACGTGGCAGTTCCTGGAGTCGCAGCACGCGGAAGTGCCCCGCACGCCCGACGGCCGGCCCTTCATCCGGGCCCGGATGCCCAGCACCCACGATCAGGAGCCCCTCTCGTTCGGCTACTTCCGGGCGGGGCTGGATGACGCGGATCGCAGCCACCTGACCATGCCCCGCACGTTCTTCGGGCGATCCCTCTTTGAGCGGGTGTCGTTCGTCGGTACCGATCTGTCCGAGTCGTGCATGTGCTGGAACGACTTCGAGGACTGCAACTTCAGCGGGGCGGACCTGTCCAGTTGTGACATGCGAGCATCGCACTTCCGGCGTTGCACGTTCGATCGGGCGGTCCTCCGGGGTGCGGACCTGCGTCGCTCGTCGTTCGAGGGGTGCACCTTCGTCGGGGCCGAAATGGCCGGCGCGGTTGTGGATCAAGCCCGGACGCTGGGCCGCCTAATCGACAAGCTGAGCGAGAGCCAACTCGACACGCTCGACTTTACGCAGGAGCCGGGACCAGAACCGCCTGGTGGGTGAGCCCCAAGAGGCCGAACCGGTCGCTGCACCGGACCCGGCCACATGGTTTGATTGTCAGTGCTGGCCGGGTCGAGGCCGGGGCGGTGAGCTTGTTCGTTAGGGTGCGACACGAACTCGTCGATGTGGCTGTGCTGAGGATCTCGGAGAGGCCGACAGCACCTGCTGTTCTGCCAGCAGGATCCCACCGGGAAGTGCACCTCCGGTAACGGAGGGGTGCCAAGCTCCCGGGTCAACGTATCCTTCTCTTTCGGGAGGGCGGCGAGAAGGCGATGCAGCGGACCCGCTGCGCGGGCCGCTAATCTTGGGCGTTAGCCGGCTCCATTTAACGACGTCCTCGGGAGGGTCATCTCGTCCCCTCCGAAGACGCAAGAATCGTTCCCGGGCGACGAAGAGACTGTTGCTGCGGTTGGAAGAGTGAACCGTGTCCCGATGTCACGTCCCAACGGGAGGAGCCATGTGGGGGCGGAAAGCGGTCGAACGATTCATCGTCCCGAGTGTCTCCTTCGAGGAGGCCAAGCTCTGGCTCCAGGACCAGGGATTCCAGCTCGTCACTTCGAATCCGGATCACGCAGTCTTCAAGAGCCAGGGCACCGAGAATCCTTGGACGACGCTGGCACCAGACGGTCGGAATGTGCCGATCGAGCTGGCACTGGCGAAGGGTCACGATGGCCTCTATCTTCATCTCAGGTACGCGACCTTCTGCCTGTTCGATACGGGGGACCTGAGCGACTTCGCGGACGAGATCGCCTCATGTTTGCGACCAGCGAACAGCATTATCTAACAATGCGTCGCAGCGGACCCGCTGCGCGGGCCGCTGATCTTGGGCGTTAGGCCGACCGTCGCCGGGCGGTAGTGTTGCGTCCGCTTGACGCCATCGTTACGCTGGGGCGTCAGCCGAGCGCGCTCGATGCGGAGGCCCCAGCGTAACGGATGGCGACGGCCGCGGGAGTCGGTGGGCGACGGCCGCCTGAGGCGCCGGAGAGGGCAAGGCGTAGACCCTGCGATCTTTCGTTGCAAACCACCATGAAACACTGCCCCGTCTGTGGTGCGCCGCTTGACGACGCATTCAATCGTTGACGGTCATGCGTCCGTCGTCGGAAAGGGAAAGAAGGCATGCCTAACGGGGCGATCCAGCGAACCCGCCTGTCGGCGGGCCGCTGATCTTGAGCGTTAGGGGGCAGAAGTCTCCGACTTCAGTTGGTGACAATCGCTCTTCCGGGCGATATATTGGGGATGATACTCGAGCTACCCGGAGGTCTCTCATGCCCGCCCTCGATCCACGTCGGTCTCCGGAAGAACTGGCCCGACTCGGAGCTGAGGTCTTCGACCGCCGGGTGCGGCCGCAACTTCACCCCGACGATGACGGCAAATTCGTGGCCATCGACGTCGGGACCGGCGATTTTGAGATCGACGATGACGACTACGCGGCCGTCGTGCGACTGGGGACGCGAAGCCTTCACGGGGAGATCTGGCTCGGCCGTGTCGGGGCACCCGCGGCTTATCGGATGGGACGGTGCCCGTGATCCGTGGCGTCGTGAATGCCCGCAACGAGCCCATCGTTTGCCTCCGCGTACGAGGGCCGAGAGGTTCCGAGTTGGACGTGGACGCCGTGGTCGATTCAGGGTTCACCGCGTCCCTGGCGCTGCCGGTGACAACGGTCGTTGCACTCGGCCTGGTGCGACAGTCGGGCGGCGGTGCGGTGCTGGCCGACGGGTCAGTCCGGCAGTTCGATATCTACGCCGCGGAGGTGGCCTGGGACGTCGGTTGGCGGCCAATGCTGGTGTCGGCCGTCGGTGCCGAAGCACTTCTGGGCATGCGGTTGCTCGCGGGGCATGAGTTGCGAATTGCGGTGGTCCCGGGTGGTGCGGTCGAGATCACCCCGCTGCCGTGAGAGGTCACTAACGAGGCGATGCAGCAGACCCGCCTTCGGTGGGCGGCTGATCTGGGGCGTTACGCGGCGGCTTCGGAGTGCAGACCAATGGTCGCTCGACACGGGTCCGATGCCGCTCCGCGTGCTGTCATCGCTGCCTCTCGCCGCGCGATCGTCCTCCTCAATGTCCCGTGGTCCAGCCCTGAGCGCGCCGCCCGCGCCGCCTTTCTCAAGGCATCCGAGCGACTCGCCGAACTCAGCCAGGGAGTCGAGTGCTTTCTCTTGGGTGAGGAAGCGGCGACGTCCCAAGCTTGGCTGTCCTCTCTGAAGATTCCGCAGTTGGGGACAGGCACTCCGTTGGGCGCGGGTAGCAGGCTCTGGCTGGAGCGGGGGAATGTCGTCGCTGCTGAGATCGGTGGTCAGCGTTTGGGGATGGTCGGTATACTGGACCGATCGAGGAAACTTTGGGGCTGACGCCTAACGACGCGATGCAGCGGACCCCGCTGCGCGGGGCCGCTGATTATTGGTGTTAGGCGCTGTCGAGCGTGGACGAGTTGCGAAGAAGACGTCTGGCTATCGGCACGCGCTGTTCGATTTACTACTCGTGCGGCTGCGCGGCTGCGATGGCCCTCATCTGGGTAAACCCGCGTTGCTTATTCAGCATGTCGGATGATCAGTTCCTCCTGATTCTGATTGCGGCCGCTGACGCTGCACAGCTATGTTCCATTCTGGGCTCTGTTTGCCTTGGGCATGATGGCCCGATTTCCAGAAGCCCGAAAGTCGCCGTGGCTTTGGGCCGCTCTCGTCCTGCCGGTATTCGTAATGCTCTTGACCCCTGCGTTCCAATCCGCCTAACCTGCGGTTGCAGCGGACCCGCTGCGCGGGCCGCTGAACCACCGGGCCAGGCCGACCGGCTCCGGCGACCTAACCCACGTGGAGTTGAAGCGCCCTGAGTACAGGCCGCTTAACTCCACATTATGCACACAAGTACGACTCCCATGACAACGCGAAAAGAAACCCGCTCGCTTGCCGACCTCATTGCGGACGTGGCGTACCGAAAGCGTCGCACTGCCCAAGCGCGCTTCGCCGGAACTCCACCGGGGCAGGAATCGCCGCGCGATGTCTACCTGGCCGCATGTGCCTCGGTCGGCTCGTACCTTGAAGAGTCGTTTGGCTTCAAGTACTCAAGAAGCGGACCACACGTGCGCCGGCGGTCGGGGGCTCTCACGTTTGAAATCAGCTTTCAATCTGATCGACACAACGTGCCCGGAGAGCGCGTTGGCCTCTGGATTCACGGTCATGTACGGTCTTCAGGAATCAAGAAGTGGGGCGAATCGCAACCGCGGCTGCGCCCAATGACTATGTTGCCGGAGGACAAATCGGCAATCTCCAGGCGAATCATTGCTGGCTCGATTGGGACCTGGCTGAGCCCATCACGCGAGATGAGGTGATCCGCGATGCAATCAAGGCTATTGAGGAGTTAGCCTTTCCCTATTTCGCCAAGTTCGAGGATCTCCCGCCGTTGTTCGAGCGACTCGTCGAGGAAGAGCTGCCAGCGATGACGGTTGATCTTGTCGTCGAATTTCTGATGTGTTTTGCCGATCCCTCAACGGCGCGACTCGCCGCAGCGAATTTTCTGAAGAGGCGACCGGACCTTGTTCGAGCCTATCAGCGCGATTTCGAGCGTTATGGCGAACGCGGGCTCGACTCCGAGCATCCTTCCGGCTACGCCCAGCAATTGGCTTTTGCGTCCCATGCTTTCAAGTTCGGCGACCTGACTGCGGAGGGATGCATAACCAACGGCTGAAGCTGACCGAGGCCGCCATCCTGGTTTTCCGTGCTTCAACGTCCTTGCAGGCGGCCCCGGCAGCTTAGCCGAGGCGCTAGCCGGCGGAGATTTCTCCTCGTGCCCTATGACGGCGACCCTGACCATCCCATCGTCGAATGCCCTTGGGAGTATGAGATCGTTAGCCTGAGCTACCATCGTGACCTCGACTCGTGGGCCGACTCCTACATCGACCTCACCCTTCAGAAGGGGCCACGCCGGCGATGCCTCCGGTTCCTCGGCGCCCGAGACCTGGAGATCACCGAGAGCTTTCCCAACTCATCGGGCCTTTGTATCCTCGACGTGTGGAAGCGGCAGTTCGATGACCTTCGTGTCCGAGTCGCCAACTTCGAGGCGCACGGCGGTTGCCCGACGTTCTGGGCTCGCGAGGTCGTGGAATGGGACGCGAGTAACCGCGTCTAACGCGGCAATGCAGCGGACCCGCCTTTCGGCGGGCCGCTGATCTTGAGCGTTAGGGGGGCGAGCGAAACATGACTCCGGGGCGGCCCTTGACTGCACTTCGATCTGCCGCGATCCTGGCGATCGTGCTCGGCGCGCTCATCCTCGTCAGCGCCTATCAGGGCGAGCCCGTGACGGCCGGCGAGATCGGCATTGGCGTCATTGTCATCGCCCTTTCGTCGCTCCGGAGGCTGGGTCGTTGATCCATCCGCGAGTAGGAGGTGTACCGTCCTACGCAGCGTCGCCGGGCCGGCCGGCGCGGGCATGCTGGCGTCATCGGCCGGCGATGATCCCGATGGCTTCGGCATCGGCCGGCGAGCGAGATCGTGGTACGATGTTCCCGGGTGGCCCTCACGAGGCGATGCAGCGGACCCGCCTGTCGGCGGGCCGCTGAGCTCTGGCGTTAGCCGTCGGGGGAAAGGCGATGGGATGGGTCAACGATGCCCGAGATCGACTCGCCGGGGGGAATGAGGTGCAGGTCCGCCCCCACGGAGGCTCCATGCGCGGCCGAATCGAGGGCGGTCAGCTCGTCACCCTCGCCCCAGTCCGCCCGGAGGACGTACGGGCCGATGACGTGGTGCTGGTGGAGTGGAAGGGCAATTACTTGCTCCACCTCGTCAAGGAAGTCCGCGGCGATCAGATCCTGATCGGCAACACCCTCGGCAAGGTCAATGGTTGGGTGGCGGCGTCGGCCGTGGTAGGGAGGGTCGTGGGGATCGGAGAGGCGAGCCCCTCCTAACCCGGCGCTTCACTGGACCCGGCCCGCCGCGGCGCATTTTGGTCCAATCGAAGTTTGTCCTCTGCGGGCCGGGCCGCTGAGCTCTTTGTTAGCTGTCAAGGATCGCGACTCGGGCGTGGCCCGGCGGAGGTGGGGGGATGACCGAGTATTCGATCACTCATGTGGAGGCGCCGACCCCGGATGAGGAGCGGGCGATTCATCTCGGTATCGCCCGAGGCGATCCGTCGGACACTGGGCCGCGGAACTCTAGCCGGCTCTCCTGCATCTTGCGGGCGCCGGATGGCTCCATCGTCGGCGGGCTGCTGGCGGCGCGGGTCTGGGGCTGGCTCCTGATCGATGCGCTATGGGTGGCCGAACCTTTGCGCGGCCGGGGCTTCGGGAGCCGCCTGCTGCGGCACGCCGAGCAGATGGCGGCGTCGCAGGGGTGCACCGACGCGATGCTTGGTACCTTCGACTTCCAGGCGCGCGGCTTCTATGAGGGGCATGGCTACCGGGTCTACGGGCCGTTCGATGGCTTCCCGACCGGTCATGTCCACTATCATATGGCGAAGTCGCTGGCGGCCTCAACGCAACGCCCGTCTCACGAGGCGATGCAGCGGACCCGCCTGTCGGCGGCCGCTGATCTATAGCGTTAGCCGGTATTCTGATTGCACGGGGGCGACATGAAGGCCGGTTATGACCCGTACTTCACGGCAACTGATAAGGCCAAGCCGCATCCGCCCCGCGGCATCGCGCAGCTCGTGGTGCTAATCCCTTGGTACCTCTCCTGGCTCGCCGTGGCGCTGCTGTCTATGCAGGTGTTCGTCTCACCCATCATCTTCCGGTCGCAGCTGGCGACCGGGGCCTACATCATGACGGAGATCGGGGCCGGGGCGCTGGGTGCCATCGGCGCCTTCGGCGTGCTGGTCGTCCGACTCGTGCGGTCAAGGGGCTCGTCCGATCTGTACACGAGGAGGCTGTCTTGGTCTATACTGAGGGGTCTGCTTGTCGTCTTCTTTGTATTGGCGGGGATCAAGGTCGCCTGAGGGAGTCCCTGACTAACGAAGCATTCCAGCGGATCCCGCTGATCTTGGGCGTTAGTCGGCTTTTCTGTGGCTCGTCCGTGAGCGATCGCAAACAGCTTCTGAAGCGCGCCTCACAGGTGTCGGCCGAGCGAGTCGCCGAGGTGCTGACGGTCGCCCAGGATATCCCCTCCGGCTACTTCCTTGTCGGTGACGATCCGGAGCATTACATTGTCTGCTGCTGGCACGTCTCCCACGGCCTGATGGCCTGCATCATCGAGGATGATGCCCTGGCCTTGGCGTGTAAGCGGCATCTCCTGGCGATCGGCGCTCTGGTCTTCCGGTCGCCGCAGGAGGTCGAGGCCCATGCGGCATCTCACGGTTGGCCGGGCCGGCGGGCCGACTGCTAACAAAACGATGCAGCGGACCCGCCTGTCGGCGGGCCGCTGATCTAGAGTGTTAGGCCGTGGAGGCACGAGGCGAGATGGAGTTGTGGGACTTCGATGGCTGTCGCCAAGTGGAGCGCGATCACGAACTGCTGGCACGGCTTCGTTCGGTGCGGCGTGGCCCGGACGGAGCGTTCATCCTCTCGCACGGCGATGAGTCGCTCTGGGTCCACATCAACGGCAACGCCGCGTTCTTGTGGTTCGTGCCCGACGGGGACGGGAAGCACTCGGGGTTCGTCCCGGATGGGATGTGGCCGGGCGAGCAGCGCGAGGTCCGGTTCTTGCAGACGACCGGGACTGAGGCGGACTCGATCATCGTGCCGTGGTGGCAGCTCGTTCCGGTTGAGGCCGCGTACCGGGCTGCGGTGGAATACTTCCATACCTTGGCGCGGCCTTCGTCGGTGTCGTGGATCGAGTTGTGAGCATGATCCGACCTAACGAGGCATTGCAGCGGAGCCGCTGATTTTGGGCGTACGGCGGCAGAGGCGGACTGATGAAGCGGTTCCTCTTTCAGTACCTGGAGTTGTTCTCCGTCATCGGTGCGGGCACGCCCGAAAACCCGGGCGGTGACTTCGACATGAACTGCTGGATTGAGGCACCAGACAAGGAGGCCGCTCTGAAATGGGGATACGTCTGGCTGGGCGACTATTTCAAGGCGAGATATGCACATTCGGTAGACGGTTATCGGCACGATGGATCGCCGATTAGTAAAGGGGAGGTCATTGAAGACCCAGAGACCATCGCCGCGGCCGAGCACTGGAACATCCCATCGTGTCGGCTCGGGGAAATTCCTAAATGGCGAGAACCATGGCGGCTTTCCAACATCCGGAAGTAGGATGCCGCCGAACCAGGCACTGCACCTGACCGCAGCCCGCCTTGTCGTTATACTGGTTTCACTTCCGTAGGGGCGGGCCGCGGCAGATGAGCTTTGTCGTTCGGCGGCGGAGGCGAAAGGCGGTTCCGGCGTGGTGAGGCTCCTCTACGTCCGTTGCGACTGCGGATCGGGGCCCCGCGGCCCGGCGCACTACTACCGCGGCGAGAAGTGCCCGTTTTCGGGGTGGGTCGCGCCCGGAGTATGCGAGGCCCGGGCCGCCGCAGCCGCCGTCGAGCGGACGGGCGAGCCGCTGACCGTCCAGGCCCTCCTCAGGGCCGGGCTGTCTCGCGAGGTGCTGGCGCTGGTGATGGTCGCGGAATTCGCCCCCGGGTCCGGCGGCCCGGCGGCTTTGGGAATCGACTCCTTCGGTGTGGAGCAGCAGGCCGAACAATGCAATCCAGCGGACCCGCCTGCGGGGGCCGCTGATCTTTAGCGTTAGGCGGCATCGGATGGACGCCATGAGTGAAAGGCAGGGCAACACAGAGGCGCTCGCTCATCGCGGCCGATGATGTCCCGGTACACCAGCCACAGAATCGGCGGTCGGCCCAGTCGAAGCTACGCCGCGGCAAGCGGCATTGCCCGGTCTGCCTCTCGCCGCTTGTTAAGATCGCCGGTCGGACGCGCCTGATGCGGTCTTGTCCTGGATGCCGCGCTCACCCTTCGGACTCAAAGCGATGTTCTCGGTGTGGCGCGTCTGGTAGCATCTGGGAGAACAAGCAGGGCGCGGCTTGCCAGGCGTGCGGTTTACATGGCCCGAAGGCGTCAGTGATCGCTGAAACCGAAGCCTAACCTGCGGCTGCCGCGGACCCGCTGAACCTGGGGCGTTAGCCGGCTCTGCGAATCGTCATCCGGGAGCGAATTTTGGATCTTGGCGTGGTTGATCCCCGTCGAACGGGAAACCCAGCTCATCCGCTCAGTGACGGATGACGACATCACCGGCTTGGTCGTCGAGGGCATCGTCTATGCTGTCCTCGCGAAGGACTATCACGTCTACCTCCAGTGCGCGGTACGGGAGGAGCCGCCCTATGGCTACTTGTTAGCCTACTGTGATGGGGCCGAAGGCGTCCCCCTCCAGGCGCAGGACCCGGGCATCGGATTGGAGCGTATCGTCGCGGCATTCCTCAAGTATTCGCGCGGGGATGCATCCTGGAAATCTGGATTCACGTGGAGCATAATCGATGAGTACACCGACTAACGAAGCGATGCGGCGGACCCGCCTGTCGGTGGGCCGCTGATTTTGGGCGTAAGGCCGCGAGCATGGTTCATTATGCACCATGGGGTACTCCTTATCCTGGTTGGCGATTCGTGGCAAAGGCGCGGCTACCGTATTCAGTGAGCTCGGAGTCCGCGGAACGGGCCGGCACGAGGAGGTCCCAGAATCCCCGCTGCTCGGTGCGGATCTTCCGACCGGCTGGTATCTGGTCCTCGCGAATCGTTGTGATCTCGCGGAGACACAGCCGCGGGCTGAATTGTCCTCGGGCGGAGAAGTCGTCACGTGCTTCGTCGAAGAGCACGTCATGTACAGCAGGGCGAGCGGCTGGAAGGACGGTAGGCGAGTGTGGTCCATCACGCACGATTTGGAGCGAGGGAACGGGCATCTCGAGACCGACGGCGATCTCCCACTGGTGTTCGCCCCGATCCGCGACCGCTTGACAGCCGAGCAAGTCGGCCAGGACGATGTGGATTACATCTTCGACGTTCCCGTCGAGGTTGCGAAGGCGCTCACGGGTTTTCGGCATGACGAGAATATCCCCGGTGCGCCCGACGAACCTTACGAGAGGCTTGAGAAGCGTGGCCACGACAAGAAATGGTGGGAAGTTTGGAGATAGGCGGCACCAGAGCTACCAAGTCGATCCAGCGGACCCGCTGCGCGGGCCGCTGAATCTGGTTGTTAGGCGGCGCGAACACGGGAGGTGCCCTTGAAGATCGCAGGGTATGTTCTCACGGTGCTGGGCGGACTCATGGTGCTGGGCTCACTCAATACTGCGATCAGCACATATAACCTGAATTCGCAGCATGATCTCGGCAAGTTGCTCGGAGGTCTTGGAATCTCGGCTCTGATGATAGTCGGCGGGCTGTCGCTGGTGAAGAAGGGGCGGTAGGGGCGGACCGGAGCCGACGTCTAACCCCGGCGCTGCCGCGGACCTGGCCCGTCACGGCGCTTTTTGGTAGAATCATCCCTCGTTACTCGGCGGTCCGGGCCGCTGAACCTCTTGTTCGTCCCAGCAGTCTTGGGGCGGGCCGGATCACGTTCGTGGGCCGGCTTGTGGTTTGCGAGGAAGCGAGTGAACGATCAACCTTCCGTGCGTAAAGCCAATGCGCCAGAAACCGGGGCCGAGCCGTTGCCGGGTGGAGGGCCGGTGTTGCGGGCGAAGGAGCAGCGTCCATCGCCCTGGCACCTCGGGGCCCTCTTCCACGTGTCCACCCGGCACCCGCGAAAGCCCCACGCGGCGAGAGTTGACCGCCTGGCGGGCATTTTACGGAACGGGTTGCTAGCCCCGGCCTCCTGCACGGACGGTTCGGTCTGCTCGGACCTCAATCTGGTGGTGACCGGCACCGCGGTGCCCTACGACAGCCTGGTCTTTCTCCACCGGTTTGGCCCTCAGTCCTTCCTCTACACGCTCGGCGGGCCGGCCCGGTTCAGTGTCTTTGTTGACCCGGCAATTCTCGTGTTGACACCAGAAACCATGGGGGCCAATTGGGTGGTTCTCTGTCAGGACGAAGTCTACGTGCGGGATCGTATCCCGCCGGAGGAGCTCGCCGGTATTGCCGTGCATCCTGCGGACGCCGACTCGGTCGTGGGTGAATTCGTTGCCGATTTCCGGCGTCTTGGTATTCCTCTGTACGATTATGATGGGAATGTCCTCTGGGAGCCGGCGAGAACCGGGAACCCATCGGGCTTGGGTTAGCCGAGTGTTGCAGCAGACCGGGGCACAGTCCGGGTCTTCGTGAGGCGGGGCAGGAAATGGAGACAGAGGTCAAGAAATGAGAACATAACGAATATCGACCTAACAAACGGTTGCAGCGAACCCGCGGAACCTTTTCGTTAGGCTGTGGGGGTTTCTGTGGGCACCTATTCACCAGCTTCGCTGCCTCCGATTACCTCCGTCGATGTCGTCGCTCTCCAAGGTGTCACTGCGGTCGTCGATGACTATATGCAGAATTCTGGTGACGCGCCGAGCGTCACTCTCTACGGCGACGACGCGCAGCGAGTCGCCGACCTCTGGAGGTCACTCCCACCCGGTGAGCAGGCCCGCTGCCACATCCCGCCTTATGGACTGCGTTTCCGCTGTGGCGAACGCGTCATCTGCCAAGCTTCGATCTGCTGGGAGTGCGACAACATCTTCGGCGATGCGGAAGGGCGGCATGTCCACTATGAGTTCGAGTCGAGTCACCCGACATCGATCAGCCTCCTCGCCGAGATGCGGCGGGCGATCGGCGGCCTGGAGTCTTCCTAACGATAGCCCGCTATTCCGCCGCGACTATCAGTAGGCTAAGCAACGCCACAGGCGATCGTCGCGGCGGAATAGCGGGCTATCGTTAGGCGGCGGCGCGGGGTGTTGGTACAATAGAGTGTGGAAGGAGGAATGCCATGACTGCGACTTCGTCGGTAGTCCACACGGATCCCGAGATCCTCAGCGGCACGCCGGTCTTCGTCGGCACACGGGTCCCAGTTCGCACCCTACTCGACTACTTGGAGGCCGGAGATCCCTTGGACGAGTTCTTGGAGGACTTCCCCAGTGTCACCCGCGAACAGGCTGTAGCGGCTTTGCGGCTGGCCATGCAGATGTTAGAGACTCATGCGAATCCTGCTTGACGAGTGCGTGCCGCGCCGGTTGCGGCGGGAACTGCCCGGCCATGATGTCCGGACCGTTCCCGAGATGGGGTGGTCAGGCCAGAAGAATGGCGCAGTTGTTGGCGTTGATGGTCGCCCAAGGCTTCGAGGTCTTGATGACAGTCGATCAAAACCTGCGCTATCAACAGAACCTGAAGGCGATCGGCGTCGCAGTGATCGTGTTGGTCGCCACGAGCAATCGATTGGTTGATTTGGTGCCGCTCATGCCTTCGGCGCAAGTGGCGTTGAGTTCGATCAGCCCGGGTGATGTGGTGGAGATCACTGCCTAACCAACGGTTGCAGCGGACCGCTGAATCTGGGCGTTAGACGGTGAAGTCGTCATGGAGCCGTCACAGGTAATGGCTGAACGATTGGCCGCCACCGTCTGGCGCGGGGGCCATCGTTGTGCGCTCATCGACGCAACGCCGATGCGTCCGGGGCACGGCCGTAGGAGCAATCCTACCAAGGGGCGGCGCCTCGAGAGTCGCCGAGCCCTGCATCTCTTCGAATGCCACGTCCAGGCGATCGCGTACGGGCTGGAATCCGACTCACTCAGCCCGGAGGCCGCGCGGCAAGAGATCCGCGAGGCAGGGCTGGAGTCGTTCGTCCGCATTGCAGAGACGCGGGAAGAGGCCGTCGAGGCGCTTGCCGTTTTCTACGGGGAAGGTTATTACTTGGCGGACGTTGAGGAAGCGGAGGATCTGCTCCATATACGGTTCTGCACTCGAAAGCAATTGACCTGAAGGGCCGGGCGGGGATGTCTCACGATGCAATGCAGCGGACCCGCATATGACGAGCCGCTGATCTTGGGCGTTCGGTAGCGGGGCGGTGGGAGAGACCGAATGGCGTTCATCGGCAGATACAAAGACCTGGTGAGTCGGGCGTACGACTCGCTCAAGGACGAGCCCGCTGAAAGCGGGGAGGAGGACCGGCCTCCGCGGACCCCCCAATACCTTGAGTATTTGGATGAGAAGGCCGAAGAAATCCGTTCCACCCTCGGCAGCACCGCCACGGAGATCATCAGCAAGTGGCGGACTCACGACACCCTCGAGGTGTTGGACGGGCTGCGCTTCCTGTCCTGCCACCAGTTTTTGCACGGTGAGCCGAACAACGAGACGGAGCAGATCGTCACGGCTTGCAACTGCCTGGCGCTCGACGTCTCCAACGGCGGGTTCCACCAGTATTTTTTCAACTCGGCGGGCGACCTGTGGCCCTATGTCCTCAAGGCACTCATCGAGGGGGGGGATGAGGTCGGTTTAGAGAAGTTTCAGCAGCTACTCAGTATCTTCCCGGACGGAGTACCCTCTCCATCTCGGAGAAAGCGTTGGGCGCAGATGGCCGCGATGGAGGCAGCGGACGAGGCCGGTTGCGAAGCCCATTTCGATCGGCATAGCAAGACTTATTACGAAGACCCATACCCGGAGTGGGGGGCTCTCTGGGCGGTGCTCGAGCGCCGGTCGGCGGACTTCCGTATGCCTTGGGCAGAGTCGCGACGCGCCTAACTCGCGCTGCATCGGACCAGGCCCGCCATCAAGCTTCGTGTTACAATTGGGGCTCATGCCCGGCGGGCCGGGCCGCGGAGCTTGGCGTTAGACCGCGGAGGGCCGGCGATTTTGGGAGACTCTCTCGTGATGGACCCATTAATCGCTCGCATCACAGTTGAACCCGTCCATCTGCCACGGCAAGCCGTGCATTCGCGGCCTCCGGTATCCGGTCGAGATGCTGCTAGAGTTGCTCAGTTCCGGGATGACACCCGACGAGATCCTGGCTGACTACGAGGATCTCGAGCGGGATGATCTGCTGGCTACGCTCGCATTCGCTGCCCGCTTGGCCTGGACCCGGCGTCTACTACCGGTGGGGCCGTGAGACTCCTGGTGGACGCCCAACTGCCGCGGAGAGTCGCCGGGTGGTTCGCCACCGCCGGGTGCGACGTGATCCACACGCTCGACCTGCTCGACGGGAACCGGACGACAGACCAGCAAGTTATCGACGCGGCTGACCGGGAACAGAGGGCGGTCGTGACCAAGCACGCCGACTTCGTCGATTCTCACATCCTTCAGACCCGGCCGGCGAGGCTGCTGCTCATCTCGACCGGAAACATCAGCAACCGGGAACTGGAGGCGCTGATGGTGCCCCTGATTCCGGCCATCATCCAGGAATTCCAGGCGCATTCCTTCCTTGAGCTCGGACGAGGGGGTATCCTCGTTCGTGAGTAGGCGCCTTAGGGTGCGATTGGGGCCGCGCTCGGCGGCCCCGGGCCGCTGAGTTTTCCGTTAGGCGGCGCGAGTCGCAGGGAAGAGGTCGGCGGTATGCCCATTTACCAACACTTTTACGTCGAGTGCTGGTTGACAGCCGGCTGGGCGGTGCCCGCGGGATGCGAGCCCGAGGCGGGGGGCTTCACTGGCCACCGTCACCTCGGGCACTTCGCCTGGGCGCACCCACGTCGCGGTTGGCTGGACCTCTTCTGGGGTAGCGGCGCAGCGTTCTCGATGCGCCAGGGGCCGCCCGAAGACCGGCGCGGCTCGGCGCTGCTCGCGTACCTTGAGGGCTTCTACGACTACGGGCGCAACGAGTACCAACTCTGTTGGCTCCCCTACGAGGAGCTGTTCGTCAACTCCTGGGATACGGACACGGTGACGGTGCGGGGGAGCGTGCCGGCGAGGTGCGCCCCTCTTCTTCGGGGACGGGAGGCGGCCGTTCCCGCTGTCGGAGCTGCTCGCGGCAGGGACTACCGAGGAGGAGGTGGCGGACCTGCGAGACGGCCGGCTGGCTCGCGAGCCGCTGGACGTGACGTTCGGGGTGCACCGCTTTCGGGTCGCCGAACTCCCGCCCGAGGGCAAGGTCGAGGTGACCTGGAAGGAGACCATCGGCGGCTTCATGGGAGAGGAGCACGCGGGCGCCTTCCGACGGCTCAGGCGGTATGGGAAGGACGGGGACCTGCGAATACTCTCCATGCGGGGGTAGCGGGAACACGGCCGAATGGTCGGTTGCAGCGGACCCCGGCCGCCGCGGTCGCTTCCTGGTACAATCCTCGCTATGAGTCCGCTGAGTTGATGAATCAGGCGTTCCAGACCATGAGTTTCTACACGGATTTCCTCATTGCAACAGAGGCGGCTGCTCCGGAGGTCGCCGCGGCCGAACTCCCGACCGAGCAGTGGCCCGGGTTCTCGGTGAAGAGCATCACCGAATTGGACCTCGCCAACGTCTGGTCTCTCCTCTCGAGGGAACCCGACGCAGTCGCCCTCCAAGGCCGGTTCGAGTATTTATGTTTCGACGAGGAGAGTTGTCGCACCGTCAGCAAGGTACCGCGATCCTTTCTGGAACTGATCTACGGGCTCATGGACTCGGAACTGCCGGACCTGGCGGCGCGCTGGGCTATCGCCGAAGAGTTCCGAGGCCTGCGGGACCGTTCGGAGTTGGAGGAGCTACTTCGTAATCTGCGGGAACTGGCGAGCCGAGCGCGGACAGAGAGTGCGGAGATCTTGGTCTGCATCTCAGGCTCCTGACGGCTCCAGACGAGGCATTGTCGCGGAGCCGGTCCGCGGGCCCTTGAACCTGGGCGATAGGCGACGAGGGGGGAACCATGTACGGTGTGTTTTTCCGATCGGGTGAATTCACCTTCGTCGATCCTGATGAGCTCGCGATGCCCATGGTCAAGGCTTGGAAGTCAACCTACGACGCGACGCGTGAGCTGGCCACCGTCGGGGCGGGTTTAGATCTGGGAGGCGCTCCCCTCGCTTCGTGGGTGCTCGCGCGACTGGCGGAGATGTCTGAGAGCAGCCTGTTCCCAGGCGATTTCGTCCGCAGAGAGGGCGAGTTGGGGGGTTACCGCATCCGTCTGCTGGCCGTGCGGGGTACGGAGCTGATCGCCAAGCTGAGGCTGGCGGCTGAGTCTGGGGTGGCCGAGTTGATGGCCACGGCCTCGGACCCAGCGACCGCCACAGCGGCAGCCCACGGCCTGATCACCGCGTTGGCGGCGGAGCCGGCCGCCCTCGGCCGCTACCGGATCGAGGTCCGCGCCCGTGAGCTGGGCGGCCACCGCAACGAATACGGCTTCGACGGGGTGGGGCTCTTGGGCCAGCACAACGTCGACGGGTAGCCCGCGTGGGTTCGCCCAGCAACGCGCTACAGCGGACCCCGGCCGCCAGGTCGTTTTGTGGTAGAATGAATGTGGTTGCTCGGCGGACCGGGCCGCTGAGCTCTTGTGTCAAACGGAGTGCTCGATGACGGAAGATGAGTACCTGAAGAGTGTCCGCAAGAATCCCTGGAGCTTCCCGGCTGTCGAGGGATGTCTTGACCCGCCTGCGGATTGGACCGCCGAAGCTTGGGAACTCGTCGAGGTGCAAGGCACGGTCGCGTACGATATGGCCCGCTCTGTGAGCAAGAACGGCGAGTTGTTCTACAACCCGGGGTACCTGGAATCGCTCGCGTCGGCCCTGCGCACCGATCAGGTCATTCGATTGTTCCTCGAGATTCGCCGCCGGTCCCCCCATCGGGAGTCCGAGTTCCGGCCCGAGTTCGAGCGAGGCTTCGCGCAGCATGCCGCAGATCTGCCTCCCTCGTTGACACGGCAGGAAGTGATCACCGCGTTGGGCCTCGATGAGGAGTCTGCTCATCACCTGCTGGACGACGATCCCGACATTGAGTCATTCTCAAAGAGCCGGAGGCGCGCCTCACCCGGCGCTGCATCGGACCCGGCCAGAGGCGGCGGTTTGTAGGAACATCCCGGTCATCCTCGGAGGGCCGGGCCGCTGAGGAATCTCGTGAGGCATCGAAGAGTCATGAACCCGCGCCGACTATCCCGAACTAAGGTCCTCTCGGCCGTCGGACTCGCCAGCGGATTGCTCCTGGCCCTCTACGTCTGGTCCGAGCGAACCGAGCAGCGACAACGTCTGGAGATCCCCCGCGAGTGGGCTCGATTGGCACCTTACCCCAGCTCGGCGAAGGACCTCCGGGCCTCCACCTCAGGCAGTGGATTCTCCCGCGCTTTCCAGGTCTCCTTCTCGGCACCTGTGCCTGACATCGAGCAATGGCTGAAGGCTTCTCCTGGCACGCGAGATGTCCTGCCCACCAGACCGTCTCCGGAAAAGCGGCCCTACGCCATTTCGCCGGGCGGGGGTGCCCAGCACGCCGAAGTCACCGTGGATGAGACGTCCGGGCTGGTCAGTATCTACGTCCACTGGAGCTGACCGCCCCCTGACCTCGCGCTGCACCGCAGCGATGGTTTCCGCTATCATCAAGGCCAATCTCGGCGGGCGGGGCCGCTGAGCTTGGGCATGAGGAGGTGCGTCGCGACATGAGCTATTACACGCACATCGAATTCGGATTCTCGGACGGGCCGCCGGCCATCGAGGCGCTTCTCGATCGCGCCCGCGCGTACCTGGAGTCCGCTGAAACCGCATACGCCGTTGATGATGTCCTTGACGACCTGCGACGCGGGCTCGAGGAGGAGAAAGGCGACTTCAAGGGGCTGTGGTCCGATGATGTCGAGGGCCTGATGGAGCACGTCTCCGCCGGCTTCCCGGGGATTATCTTCTACGTCCGCGGCATGGGCGAAGAGTTCTCCGACGTCTGGCTTCGGCTATTCAAAGATGGTAAGACCGTCGCTCGGATTGGTCCATTTGACGAGGAACTCGAGTTGAACTCCTGAAGAAGACGGAGAGCGCGAGGGATAGGCCGAAGTGCCGAACCGGTCGCTGCATCGGGACCGCGCCCCCCGCGGCAGTTGGGGGTCACAGTGAGGCTCATGCTCGGCGGGACGGTCCGCTGAGCTCGATCGATAGGCCGCAGGAGGACTCACCGTGGACGAGGCGAAGTTCTGGGGCATCGTTGCCGAGGCTTGCCGTTCTGACCCGCGCCAGGCGGATTGGTGGGACCGGCGGCTTCAGGTCGAACTGGAGAAGCTTCCGCCGAACGAGATCATCGAGTGGAACCACATCTTCGATCGGCTCGCGGCGCAGGCTTATACGGTGGATCTCTGGGGAGCGGCCTACCACATCAACGGCGGCGCTTCCGATGATGGCTTCTATTACTTCCGTTGCTGGCTGATCGGCATGGGCAGGCAGGTGTATGAGGCGGCGATCGCGAATCCCGACAGCCTCGCCAGCGCGGTGGTGCCGGGCATCGACGCCGAGGCCGAGATCTACGCCGCCGCTCATCAAGCCTGGATCGCGGTGACTGGCAGACCGGATACCGACCCGTACCCGGCCCGCAACGAGCGTGCGGAGATACGTGGCGAGGATTGGGACTTCGATGATGACGAGGAGTTCCGCCGGCGCCTGCCTCGTCTCGCGGCCCTCTATCCGGATTAGGTGCCGGGTTGCGATCGGCGGGAAGGCACGCCTAATCTGGGCTGCTTCGGACCCGGTCCTCCGCGCCGGCTTCTGAAATGATCACGGCGGTTCCCGGCAGGCCGGACAGGTGAATCTCGATGGTCCGCAACAGGGGCGCATGACGTATGCCCGAATTACTCGACCGTCTCCGCGACCACTGCCGCGCCCGGCCAGGGATGACCAGTTCCAATCCGAATCAGTTCGCTCTCCTGGGTGGGTTCCTGGACCACTTCGCCGGATTTTACCCGAGCGAGTCCCCGCCGGTCGCACTGCTCCGCGTATCCAATCGCGACCGGACGGCCCTCGCGAAGAAGTACCCTGGTGTTCGCAAGTCGGACAAGATGCGCTGGAAAACGAAAGGCTGGGTATGGACCGATGTGCCGATTGACGGAACGGTCCCGGAGGTGGTGCTCTTGCAGATGATCGACCGCTCGTACCAGATCGTCGTTGATGGGAGTAACGATGACACGCGGTTGCGTATCGAGTTGATCGGCCGCAATTTGTCCCCGCGCGCCCTCCTCGCCGAGTTGATCGACCGCTATGACCTTGGCTCGAAGCGGAGAGCCATTGGGGCGATCGTCGAACCGGCGTTGCTGCTGCGGACGAACAAGACCAAGGAGGCCGGGTTACCGGTCGGTCAGTCGAAGATCGGCGGCCGGCCGGACCTGCCCGAAGGAGTGCCGTGGCCGCGGCATTCGTCCTGCAAGCCGCTGGCGTTCCTGGCACAGATCAACCTGGCGGACGCGGCCAAAGCGGTGGCCTTCTCCGGTCTGCCGAAGGCGGGCGTGCTGCATGTGTTCTCGGTTTACGGCTGGCAGGTCGAGGGCAATTGGGATCCGCAGTTGCCGCCCGGTCAACCGGCCGACGATTGGACACGGATCCTTTACCACCCGTCGGCGGATGGTCTGAAGCGGCAGAAGACTCCGCCGAAGGTGAACGCCTTCCCGGCGGCGGCGGTCGAGTTCGTGCCGGTGCTGTCGTTACCCGCCGACAGCCACGAGCCGGCACGAGCGGCGCTGAACCTCAGTGACGACGAACAGAATCGCTTCGACTCTCTGTACGACACGTTCGAGGCGGTCACGATGTACCCGCTGGCCAGTCCGCCGAGGCACCAGTTGCTCGGCTACGCGAAGTACGAGCAGCAGTTCGTGGACGCGGTGGCCGAGCAGAAACTGCGGCTCGTGTTCCAGCTCGCGTCCGACGGGAACGTGGGAATGTGGTGGGGAGACGACGGATTCCTTTACTACTGGGCGAGCCCTGCGGATCTCAAGAAGCGTGACTTCTCGCGGGTTGTCACCGATTACCAGTGCGGTTAGCCGGTCACCGTTGCAGGTCGTGACAGCGGGATCACATTTGTGCGTCGGACGCTTTCGTGGGCACTGTAGCGGACTCGGCCCGATGCGGCCGTTTCTGGTATCATCAAGGCGACGCTCGGCGGGCCGGGCCGCTGAGCTTTCCGGTGGACGGCGAGGGTATGAGCGTGGAGGCGTTAACCGACTTCGCTCCGGACGGTGAGCACGTTCCCAATCCTTCGGGTCAATTGCTCCGCGAACTCATTTTTTGAGCGGGGGCAGGACTATTACGATTGCGGCTGGGGCGGCGAGCTCTGCAGATCCTCGACCATACACCTGGGGCCATCACGGTGCTGAATGGTCAGCCGTCGTTGGAGTTCTTCTTCCTGGAGCCGCACGGATTCTTCCTGCGGTTCTACACCGCCCAGGGTGGTATGCTGGTGCCCTTCGATGGGTCGGACTGCTCTCGGCTCATGCGGAATGACTACGGCGGTGATCCGATGCCAGTGCCGGTTGCCTGCTGTGTCCCGCGTGAGGCCGCTTGGGAAATCGTTGAGGAGTTCTGCCGCTCCAGGCAACCCTCCCCGACTGTGTCTTGGGTGCGGTGGGGCCAATTGCCCATCCCTTGGGAGGAGTGGGGACTCGCCTGACCGCGCGATGAATCGGAGCCGGCCGGCCGGCATGGTTTGCGGTAATAATTGCGGCTGTCTCGGGTGCTTAGTGAGGGGGCGCGGGTGGCGAGTGCAAGGCTCTATCTTCGGCAGACTGGTTCAACAACTGCGGAGGATGGCGCCAGCGGCATGACCTGGACGCATTGCGACGAGGGATCGAGGCAGGGCTGCTCAACGTGCAGGACGAGTACGGAATGACCGGGCTCAGCCTGGCCGTCATGTCGAGTTGGAAGGAAGGCGTCGAGGTACTGCTCCGGGCCGGAGCGGATCCCGAGCCGCGCTACTTCCGGACCGGCGGGTCGGCGTTGCACATGGCCGTGCAACTGCGGAACGAGCCGATCATCGCGATGCTAGTCGAAGCGGGTGCGAACCCCGACGCGGCAAACCACTGGGGGCTTACTCCGCGTGTGATGCTGCCCTATGTCGGTCTCCCTCCGCTGTTCGACGGTCTCCCACCGGGCGACGATCGACGCCCGCCCCCACGAATCCAGAATGCAGAACACCTCGCGGACCACTACCACCCGCGGTTCAAGATCCCCGACCGAGAGGAGCGGGAGACGATGAAGGTCGGCCAGGCGGTTGATCTCTATGTCTTCGGGCCGAAAGCCGAGACGAAGCAGGACACGGTCAAGGTTCGGATCACCGCCCGGAGTGGCCGCCGTCCTCGGGTGCGTTACACGGGCAACGTGGAAACGCCGATCGAGCAGACTCATCTCGCCGAAGGCACGACGCCCGTGGAGTTCGGTCCGGAGCACATCGCGTCTGTGTATGTGCCTCGGCCCAGCAAGAAAGGCAAGGGTGGCCGCTCGTGAAAGGGAACACGTGCCTCATCCTCAGGTACAGCGAACCGGGCGAGCCGAGGTGCTCTCTGGTATCATCAGGGTCGATGCGCGGCGGGCGGGGTGTCTTGAGCTCTCATGTCAGGCCGCAGAGGCAGACGCATGGAGTACGACGACGAGGCGGAATTGACGCGCTACGTCTGGAACTATTACAGCCGCCTCGTGACCGACTTCGAGAAAAAGCTGGGCTGAGCTGGCCCGAGCGAAAGCCGCTGCCGGGTGGCCGGGCTTATCGGACTGGATCTTGCGACGTCATGGCATCTCCGGAGACCCCGAGTGCCAGGCGGCGCTGGCCGATGGGGTCGAGGCGTTCCGCCGCCGTGTGTGCCGGCACTTGCTGGCGGAGTATGCAGGTGAGATCATGGTCAATCGCTGCCCGGGTTGTGGCCGAGTGGTTCGCACCCCGCACGCAAGGCGGTGTCTCTGGTGTGGCCGGGACTGGCATGGCGAGCCGGCTTCTCCTTCACACGGGCGGATTGGATCCATCTTGGAAGAGCGAAGCTCCGTTCGAGCCTTTTGGAGTCGCGAATTCGAGCGCCTATCGAAGAGTCTGTCCCGGAAGCCTCAATGGCCGTCTCGTAGGGTGCGCTGTGAGCACCGAACTGGGCAAAGTCCGCCGGATCGGTGCTCACAGAGCACCCTACAAAGACCGGCCGAGACCGTCACTGAAAGGTGCTCTCGCCGGATAAGAAACATCTTCCAAGATGCCCTCAAACATGAAGATCATACTCCCGGATCTTGTCAAAGAGCTGTCGCCGGCTGATCCCCAGTCGCTCGGCGGTCCGGGTGCGATTGCCGGCGCAGACCAGAAAGGCGCCGTGGATCGCCGGGCCTCGACCTCGGCCAGCGGGACCTGAGGTCGATGGTTCGTCGAGCTATCGGAACGCGGCGGCTACGGTACAGCCGCGGCGGCCATCAACACGCCATCGCGTTGCAGTTCGCCGAGAAAGTTCAGCAACTCCCGCACTTCCGGTTCGTCACGCAGAGCCGCGATGTCGGTATCATCCAGCTCCTGAATCAGCCGGCGCGAGACTTGCTCGACTTGCTCGACGGAGACGTTCGGATTCAGCTTCTGAAAAGCATCGGGGGGGCTGATCCGGCCTAGCTCCAACAGGCTTTCGGACACCGGTCCGTACACCCGCTCGATCACGCCGGGGCGCCGGAACAAGAGCGCTCCAGCGCCGGCACCGTCACGAAGACTCGAAGCGGTGCCGGCCAGTTTCGATACTCGATGGCTTCTCCAGCGTCTTGCCGCACCCAGGCCTTCGCTCGCGGATAAGTCGATTGCACGTCGCGCACCACGGCGACCGGTTCTCTCTTCACGCTCAACACCCCCTTGGCCGTTCCGTACAACGAGGATGGCTCGGGGAAGGAGTGGATAGCGACCAAGCCGGCTTCTTGCTCGGCTTGTAGCAGCTTCGTCAGCAGTAACCCTGCGATCTTCGGTTCGATCAGAATGTACAGCATCATAAGACCCCCATGATGGTCGAATCGACGTCAGGATCTCCTTCCTCGACGCATCGACGGTACTTGAATTGCAGCAAGGGAACGATCCGTTCTTTGTCGAGGGCCAATTTAATCTCCTCAGGATACCACAGGAGGATGGTCTGGCTTCCCAGGAAGCCAACCAATTCCATTGCGGGGGCCGTGTAGCCGGACGTGGAAAAGATCAGACCGATACTGGCCGCTGGCCGCCGCAGGAGTTGGTTGCGCATCTTCGCCACGGGTGCGATGGCCAGCCGCTCCTTCTGGTCTTTGCACTCGAGCAGGCAGTACAGTCCGGCGACCTGGACCGCTCCGTCGATCTGTTCGACGACCTGCCCGTGGAGTTCAACCTCGTAGGGCCAACGAACCACGGCACCATCCAGCTCGAAGGCGCGGGGGACGAGGTATTCGAACGCCTTGCCCGGCTCCCACCCGGGCGTATCGCGCACTTCAATCTGAAGATAGAGCTGGCGCAGGCCGACCCAGTCGAGGGCCTTGATCTGATTCTCATAATCGACGTTCTTCACAAAGGGTTATCCATTCGACCAAGCGGGCCAGCGCGCAGGGCAATTCCATTCACCCTATCGTAACATCCGAAGAGGTGGACCGGCCACGGCGGTATGCCTGGATTGTCTTTGATGCGGGTTCAAACATGCAGATCATACTCGCGGATCTTGTCAAAGAGCTGTCGCCGGCTGATCCCCAGTCGCTCGGCGGTCCGGGTGCGATTGCCGGCGCAGGCGAGCAAGGCGCGGTGGATCGCCCGACGCTCGACCTCGGCCAGCAGGGCGCGGAGGGGGATGGGCTCGGCGGGGTCCTCGGCTGGTGAGAATGCGGGATCGGCGGTCTCGTCGACGTCGAGGTGTTCGGGTAGGATCGTTCGACCCCGCGCGACGAGCACGGCGCGCGCCAGCGCGCGTTTTCCAGTTGCCGGACGTTGCCCGGCCAGGGTCGTGTCTGGATGGCCAGCAGGGCCTCGGGGGACAGCGAAAGCGCGCCCCAGCCGTGTCGGCGCTCCACGCGACGGAGGATATGCTCGGCCAGTAGCGGGATGTCCTCGGGACGGTCGCGGAGCGGCGGGATGACGATCCGCGCGACGTTGAGGCGGTAGTACAGGTCCTCGCGGAACCGGCCAGCGGTCACCTCCCGGGCAAGGTCGCGGTGGGTGGCCGAGATGACGCGCGCGTCGGTGTGGAGTGTTTCGGTCCCACCGACTCGCTCGAACTCCCGCTGCTGGAGGACGCGGAGGATCTTGGCCTGCGCCGATTGGGGGAGCTCGCCCACCTCGTCAAGGAAGATCGTGCCACCAGCGGCACGCTCGAACCGGCCTGGCTTCTGCCGATCGGCGCCGGTGAAGGCGCCGCGCTCGTGGCCGAACAGCTCGCTCTCGATCAAGCCCTCAGGCAGTGCTCCACAATTGACCCGAATGAGGGGACCGGCGGCTCGATCCGAGTGGCGATGGAGCGCGGTCGCGACCAGCTCCTTCCCCGTGCCACTCTCGCCGACGATCAGGACGGCGGCATCGGTCGCGGCCGCCCGGCCGATCGCCTTGAAAACCTCGCGCATGGCCGGGCTTTGGCCGATCAGCTCCGGCTGGGTCTCGGCCTCGGTCTCCTCGTCGGCGGACTCACTTGCGTCCCCGCCAGTCCGCGCCCGTAGGGCCTTGACCTCGAAGGCCAGGGCTCGCTGCCGCAACGCACGCTTCAGCGTCATCACGACCTCATCGAGGTCGAACGGCTTGGTCAGGTAGTCGTAGGCTCCGAGGCGCATCGCCTCGATGGCGGCGGTCGAGCCACCCAGAGCGGTGACGACGATCACCGGCAAGTCGGCGAGCGCCGGCCCGAGTTGACTGAGCACCTCGAGGCCGCCGCGACCGGGCATCTTGAGGTCGAGGAGTACGGCGTCGGGGGCGTGCTCGGCGATGCCCGCCAGCGCCGCGTCGCCGTCGGCCGCCTCCAGGGTCTGGTATCCCTCCGATCGGAGCAGCAAGACGAGATTGCGACGGATCGTGCGGTCGTCCTCGGCCACCAGGACCGTGTACGGGGTGTTCATCATCGGGGCCCTTCGTTGTTCTTGTACGGAGTATCCGGGAGCGTCAGCGTGAACACGGCGCCGGTGCCCTCGCCTTCGGACCGGTTGGCGGCCCGGAGCTCGCCACGATGGGCCAGGGCGATCTCGCGAGCGATCGCTAGACCCAGGCCGGTCCCCTCGGCCTTGGTCGTGAAGAACGGCTCGAAGATGTGCTTCTGCGCCTCGGGTGCCAATCCCGGACCGGTGTCAGCCACGCTGGCCAGGATCGCGCGGTGGGTCGCGTCGCGTCGCGTGGTCAGACGGAGGATTCCCCCCCTCGACATGGCCTGGATGGCGTTGGTCGTCAGGTTGCGGAAGACTTGCAAGAGGGCTGGACGAGCCATCGCGACCGGCGGCAAATACTTCTCGAGATCGACCTCAACCCGGACCCCCTTCGCCTCAGCAGGACCCAAGGCCAGTCGGGCGGCCTCGGCCAGGACGGCGTTGAGGTCGCCGGGAGCCAGGTCCTGGGCATCGACTCGCGAGAACTGGAGGAGTCGAGAGACGATCTCTTCCAGGCGATCCACTTCGTGGACGAGCCCGCCGAGTGATTCGTCATCGAGCCCGACGACCCCGCGTTGCCAGAGCTGGGCCGTCGAGCGGATGCCGGCCAGCGGGTTGCGAACTTCGTGAGCGACGCCCGCCAGGAGCTTGCCCAGGGCCGCCAGTCGCTCGCTGCGCCGCAGGTCGGTCTGGAGCTGGTCGCGCTCGGCCGCCTGCCGGCGGACGGTTCGCGCCAGGCCGGCGGTCAGGGCGAATGCCAGGGCAATCCCTCCCAGGGCAAGCCCCGCAGCCAGCCGGTAGCCCTGAAGCGAGCGGTCAACGAACAAGGGATCGACCAGCCGGGTCATCACCCACGCGGCCCCGACGGGCCGCCCGTCCACGATCACCGGCGCCGTGCAGATCGCCACGGTGACCGGAGGCCCGTCGCCGGTCAACTCCTCGACCGAGAACAGTTCCTGCTTCTTGCGGACCGCAGCGTCGACCTGGATGTCGATCAGGTCGGCCTCGCGCGGCGGTAGGCTCGCCTCACCCCGGCCCTTGGTCCGTGGTTCGGTTTTCGTTTTCGCTTTCGCTTTCTTGGCGGTTTTCTCAGCGGGCCCCTTCAAGCGAACGGTACCGAGGAAGCTCCGGAATCGTTCCAGGACCCAGTACCCACCTTCCAGGCCCTCGTAGTCCGTGAGCACCGCCGCGGCCAGGTCCGCGAGCTCGTGGTCGAGCTTGGCCCGCGACGGCTCCTCAGGAAATTCGAATGTACACGCCCGGCCGATGATCCCACGGCCGCGAGCTACCAGATCGGCACCGGCACGGTGGAGCAGGCTCTTGGCCTTCGACCGGCGCTGCTCCCGCGCCACGACCGAGGCGCCCGTCGTCCAGAGCACCAGGAGCGCCGCGACGAACAACGCCGCGACCACGCCGACCTGGCCCCCAATCGGCAGCCGGATCGGAAACGAGAAGTGTCGCATCGACCGATCCCCTGTACGTTGGAGTGATCCCGAGCCGGGCGGCTCGAAAAACCTCTTGCAACACCCGCGCCAGACGACGTCGCCTTCATTATTTACGGAAACTCTCGTGCCGGCCAGGACTCGTTCGAAGGTGGCCGTTGCCGACTGGGCGGGATCCCCCCACCGATCGGGGAACTTGTGCCCAGATTGCGGGCGCGAACCGGGGAAAACGCCCGTAAAACCCGTCGATTCGGCTTTGGCATCGTCTGTGCGTTTTCTCCAGGACAGCCGGCGATGACCGGTGGGTGGATCGACATCGAATCGAATCCTTCACAACGCCAACGGGACTCGAATGGAGAAAGATCATGATCAAGCTTGCAACTGTAATTCTGTCCGTCCTGGTCAGCCTCGGGCTGGCCGCGATGCTACCGGCGCAACCACCGCCGCCGGATGGCCCGCCCTTCGCCAAGATCAAAGGGAAGAAAGGCGCGGAGAAGGCGAAGAAAAAGGGCGAACGTGAACCGGGCGGCGACTTGAGGAAGGCGTATGACCTGCTCCGCCGCCTTCGGGCCGACGAGGGCACGGCCGGCCGACCCGAGGAACGGCTCCGCGAATGGACCGATCGAGCGGCCTCGCTCTACCGGGAAGGGCTGAAGGCCCAGAGCGCCGTCGACCCCTTCCGCGCTCGGGAGTACGGGACGGCCGCCCACGACCTGGCTCGGGCCGTCGACCACGCCCGCAACGCGGCGCGGTTCGACCGACCGGACCCCGACCTGCCGCCGCCGTCGGATGACTTCGGCATGGAGGACGACCGCGAGCGTGCCCGCCGCGACCTGTTCCACGCCTACGAACGGCTCGAATGGCTGGGTACCTGGCAAGTGACACCGAGCTCCGAAGTTTATGTCAAGGCGGCGCGCGACCTCTACAGCGCCGCTCGTCGCGACCTGGAGGCCGGCCGCACCGAACGCGCCGGCGAGCTCGCTCGCGCGGCGGAGGCGATGACCCACGTGCCCGAGCACCTCGCCCAGGTCGGAGGCGATCGCGAGCGGTTCGGATCCCGCCTCGAGCCACCGCCGCCGCCCGACGGTCCCGATCCGAAGGGCAAGAAGGATGAGCCCCGCGACCCGCGGGCGCGGACCTTCCCCCGATCCTACCGCCTCGGTGAAACCGGATTCGAGATTCCGGATTCGAGATTCCATCCGAATCTGGGAATCTCGAATCCGGACTCCGAATGTTGACCGCATCGTGTGGTCTTGTCCTTCCCTCAAGAGAGGCCAATCGCATCATGGACTGGCGCAACCGCATCGGACTCTACGGGTCGTACTTCCTGGGCATGGCGGCCATCGGCTTCACGTTGCCCTACCTGCCGCTCTACCTGGGCCAGAAGGGTTTCTCGGATCGAGCGATCGGGATTGTTTCGACCCTGGCGGCGTTATCGGCCCTGGCCCAGTTCCCGGTAGGAATCTGGTCCGACCGGCTCGGATATCGCAAACCGTTCCTGGTCGCCTCGCTGGTGCTGGTCGCCCTGGCGACCCTGTTGCTCCCGAGTGCGGAGGAGATCGTCTGGCTGGGGACCCTGGTCGTCTTGTTCGCAGAGAACGGCGTCTCCCGCGCCGTAGTCGAGAGCCTCTCCGGAGCGGAAGCCGTGGCCCTGTCTCCCCCGGGAGCTGTGGGAGCCGCCCTGGGCGCGCTCCGTTTCTGGAAGCCGATTGGTATTATTCTGGTCGCCCTGCTGGGGAGCTGGATGTCGGAGCGGTACAGCGTGGGCGCGATCCTGTGGCCGCTGGCGATCGTGCAGGGGTTGGCCGTCGCGGCCGCGCTCTTGATCCACGAGCCTGGCGGGTCCGAGAAACCGCGACGTGAATCGATGGGTGACGGCGACCGCAACGGACGGGCAAGCGTTCGGGACGATCACGTCCAGCCTGCCAACGGCTGGATTCCCAGAGACGCAGGTCTCTGGGCGTTCGTAGCGGCGATGACCCTCTTCCATGCCGCCAACGCGCCCGGTGGCGTCTACCTGGGGTTGTTCCTGAAGCGCGACTTGCAGGCACCAGAGCGAATGCTGGCCTATGCGTTCGTGGTGAGTATGGTAGCCTGGATGCTCGTGGTCTGGCCAGCGGGTTGGCTGGCCGACCGTTGCGGCCGGAAACCGCTCTTGATCGCGGGCTGGACGATCATGGCCCTCAGGCTAGGGCTGGTCTCCCTGGTCCAGACTCCTTTGCTGGCCGTCGCCAACCAGGCGCTCGATGGCCTGGGTAACGGCCTGTTCGCCGTGCTCGCGGCCGCCTGGGTGACGGATCGCCTCGCCGACCCGCGACGGGCGGGCGAGGCGCAGGTGATTGTCGGCTCGTGCCTGGTCCTCGGCTCGGCGATCGGGCCCGCAGTGTCAAGCTTCCTGGTCGGTCCGCTCGGCTACAGGGGCCTGTTCGCCGCCCTGGCCGGCTTGGGAGCGATCGCGACGTCGATTGTTGTTTTCTTCGTGCCGGAGACCTTGACGAAGCACGAGGAATTGATCGACGGCCGGATCGTCGACCCGATGGCCACAGCGTCCGACCTGTCGACAGTCCCGTGATCGCGATCGGTTCGACGTGGTATTGTTCTGATGATCGCCATCAACTTCGGAGTGATCAACACACGTGACCACACAAGTCGGCCTCGATTCCTCTGGTTTCGACGATCTTCGGCCTGACCTATCTCGCTCTGGCCCTCGGCAAGATCCCCGGTCTGCGGATCGACCGGTCCGGGATCGCCCTGGTCGGCGCGGCCGCCATGCTCGCCTGCGGCGTGCTGTCGATGCGAGACGCCGCCAGGGCCGTCGATTATGAGACGATCGTCCTGCTGTTCGGGATGATGGTGGTGGTGTCGTACCTCCGACTGGCCGGGTTCTTTGCCCTGGCGACCGAGCGGATCGCCGCGCGATTCTCCGGACCGTTCACCCTGCTGGCCGTCACGATCATCCTTTCGGGCGTGCTCTCGGCGTTCCTGGTCAACGATGTCGTCTGCGTCGCGCTGACGCCGCTGGTCCTCCACCTCTGCCAGCGCCTGAAGCGGCCGCCGATCCCGTACCTGGTCGGACTGGCGACGGCCTCGAACATTGGATCGGTCGCCACGATCACGGGGAACCCGCAGAACATCATCATCGGCTCGCTCTCACATATCTCTTACCTACGGTTCGCCGCGCGGCTGGCCCCGATCGCCTTGATCGGCCTGGCGATCAACTTCGCGGTGGTGGCGATGGTCTACCGCAAGGCGTTGCGTCGAGGGAGGGTGGAACTTCCGCCGGTTGCTGAGTCCACTGCACCGAGGGTTCACCGCAGCCTGCTCACCAAGAGCATCGCGGTGACCGCGGTGACCATCGCGCTGTTCTTCGCGGGGCAGCCGATCGCGCTGGTGGCTCTGGTCGCGGCCGGAGTCCTGATGCTCGATCGCGTCCGGCCCGAGAAGGTCTACGGCGCGATCGACTGGCCGCTCCTGGTGATGTTCACCGGCCTGTTCGTCGTGGTGCACGCCTTCGAGATGCACGTCGTCCGCACCTGGGGGATGGAGCGCTGGGATGCCCTCTTGCGGTCGCCCGTCGTGCTGGTGAGCGGGCTGTCCGTGTTGCTCTCGAACCTGGTCTCGAACGTTCCGGCCGTGCTGCTGTTCCAGCCGCTCATGGAGGTCATGCCGCAGAAAGAGACGGCCTGGCTGGCTTTGGCGATGTCGAGCACCCTGGCAGGCAACCTGACGGTGCTGGGGTCCGTGGCCAACCTCATCGTCGTCGAGAACGCGCGCCGCGGGGGGACTGAACTGAGCTTCCTGGAGTATCTTAAAGTCGGGGTTCCGCTGACCGTCCTAACGACGATCGTCGGCGTCGCTTGGATGATGCTGGTTCGCTATTGAGAGTCTGCCTCTCACCCCCGCCACCATGCCGGCGAGTCTCCTGGGCACTCAGTGAGTTGCGACGAGCCGCGCGGCGACCTCAGGAGTGATCCACTGATTTCCCCACATGAGCCGAGGTCAGTTCTCCGAAAAGGGGCCACCTCGCCGCATGGGGTTTGTTACGGGGCGGTCTCGGGTCGATTTCTGCCAAATCTTGAACGCGCCACCCCCCTTCGTGGCCACTATCTTACAATGATCCGGAAGACAGCCAGGATGCCGAGTTATTCGAAGAGACTGCAAGTGGTTGAGCGCAGCGTGTTTGCGCCGGCTACTTTCGCGCAAACCCTGGTTCATCAACATTCCGGATCGTGGTATCCTTGAGTGGAAGGCCAGACGCAAGTCCGGAGAGGAAGATCCGCATGAAGAGAGGACCAGCCAAGAGTGTCCTCCGCCAGATCCGGACGCTCTACACTCTCGGAACGCTCGGCGGGTTGACCGACGCCCAGTTGCTGGACCTGTTCCTCAGCCGGGACGGAGACGATGCCGAGGATGCGTTCGCGGCCTTGGTCCATCGCCACGCTCCGATGGTCCTCGGAGTCTGCCGCCGGATGCTGCCCGGCTCGCATGATGCGGAGGACGCCTTCCAGGCGGCGTTCTTCATCCTGGCACGCAGGGCCGCGTCGATCCGTCGGCGAGAGCACCTGGCGAGCTGGCTCCATGGCGTCGCCATCCGCACGGCGAGCGAATCCAGGCGCCGGGCCGCGCGGCAACGTGCCAGAGAAAGGCGATTGATGGAAAAGTCCCGGGTCGAATCGGTGCCCGCCGAGGAACGGAACGACCTGCTCCCTCTCCTGGATGAGGAGTTGGATCGTCTACCGAAACGCTACCGGGCCGCCCTGGTGGCCTGCGAGCTGGAGGGCCAGTCGCGGGCCGAGGCCGCCCGCCAGCTCGGTCTCCCCGAAGGGACGCTCTCCACTCACCTGGCGCGGGGGCGAAAGCTGTTGCGCGAGCGTTTGCTCCGGCGCGGCGTCAGCCTGGGCATCGGGCCTGGCGCGGGCCTGCCACGCCCCGTCATCGAGCCCCTGATCTCCGAACGGCTCATGGATTCCACGATTCAGTCCTCACTGAGTTTTGCGTGCGGAACGGGAGCGGCCGGCACCGCCCGCCGGGCGGTCGCCTCCTTGGCCGAAAGGGTGATCAAGATCATGTTCCTGACCAGGCTGTCCCTGTTGGTCTCTCCGGTGCTGGCCGCCGGCACGGTTGCGCTACTCGTCCTGGGTTTGATCGCGGTGGCTGCGGGACCTCCCTCCGATCCGATCGAGCCGGGTGCGGATGACCTGTCCGGACGGGTTAGGGACCAGGCCGGCGCAGTCGTGGCGAATGCACAGGTCTGGGCCGCCGGAGGCCATTGGGACGCACCGGAGACGGTCGCCACGGCCATCACCGACTCGCAGGGCCGCTTCGTGCTCTCGGGAGCCTGGGATCATCCCGCCGCGAAGGCGGCGATCGCGGGCGGCCGCTTCGGGTTATTGGCCCGCGCCGCTGATGGCCGGGTCGGTTGGCTCACGGCGGTCTCTCGCAAAGACGCCGCCGGCAAGGAGAACGCGTTCGAGATCGCAGTTGGCCCCGTCGCGGAGGTCCAGGGCCGCGTGATCGACCAGAACGGCCAACCGATCGCGGGCGCTAGCGTCTGGCCGGTGGAGTTCATCCGGCCGGGCAAGCCGGGATCGGGCGATTCCTTCAAACTCAACCCTGAGGCGGCTATTGCGTACCGAACGGGGACCGGCGTGGACGGCTCCTTCGTCATCAAGGGTGCTCCGCAGGGCGCTCGAGTTCGAGCGGCCTTCGGTGCGGAAGGGGTCGGCGAGCTGCGGTTCGCCTGGGACTCGACCCGGCCGGTGACGTTCACGCTGGACAAGCGCCTGGGTCAGATCAAGGGTCACATCAAAGTGGCGGATGTGCGCGGCCTCGCGGGTCAGATTTCGGGACGAGCGCAACTTCGGGAATCGCCCGCCAATCCCGCCGCCCAATCGAATGAAACGATGCACTACCGGGTGGCACCGGTCGGCGCGGATGGCTCGTTCCAGTTGAACGACCTGCCGCCAGGCCAGTACCTGGTCAACCTCTTGTTCGATGGGAATGCCCATTTCGTCGCTCAGCCTGGGAAATCGGTCGAGGTCGGCCCGGGCGCTCTCGCCGAGGTCAACCTCCCCTTGGTGCGAGTCTCGACCATCACCGGCCGGGTCGTCAACGCGGAGACCGGCAAGGGGATCGCGGGGATCCCCATCCACTGCTACCGGCTGGAGAACGAGGTCTATGTCAAGGATGCCGTCCAGGCCCAGACCGACGCGGACGGGCGGTACTCGATCGCCGTCTCAGGCGGTTTGGTCAAGATCCTGCCCGAGGGGCTACCTAAAGCCTATCTGGTGCCGAAGTACAGACAATCTCCAGACCTGGAAGTCGGAGCCGACCGGCGCTGGCCCGATCTAAAGCTCGCTCGGGCGGCGACGCTCGACGGCATCGTGGTCGACGAAAACGAACAGCCGGTCGTCGGGGCCGAGCTTTATGTGGTCGCGACGGACCGAGGAGGGGAGCGTCCGAAGAACGAGATGATCCGGACCGGTCCTGGCGGGACGTTCCACGTCGATCAGCTCGACCCTGACGACACGGTGTCTCTGTGGGCCCGCACGATCGCCGCGACGACCCACGGCGCGATCAAGGTTCGACCCCGTGAGATCCAGGGGGGGATTCTCGAGCTCACGATCAATCCGAAGTTTGCCTGCCGGATCCGCGGCAGGACCACCGACGGGACGGGCAAGCGGATTGCGGGGGCCAAGGTCAAGCTGTGGTGGAATCGACCCTGCGCCGACCAGAACGGCCAGATCAATTTCGGGCACGCCATCCCCCTGGACTCCTACGTGACCCACGAGGATGGCTGGTTCGTCTTCCGGGGCCTCTGGCCGGATTTCCAGTATGGACCTGTGATCGATGCCGGTGGATACTGCAAGGTCGAGGGGATCGAGGTCATTGGCAAGTCCGGCGAGACGCACGACCTCGGCAAGCTGGTTCTGTGCAACACGGGCGGCCACATCGCGGGCCAGGTCGTCGGCTCCAATGGCCGGCCCTTGAGCGGTGCGACGGTCTTCAACTACGGCGATGGCCCCGCGGCCATCACGGCCTCCACGGATTCCCAGGGACGGTTCCGGCTCGGACCGCTCTATGCAGGAATGAAGTACGCCTTCATTCGCAAGCAGGGTTATCGTTTCACCGGCGTCAAGGTCGATGCCGATGCCGATGACTTGCCCATCACGGTGCTCGCGTCGAGCGAGCCGCCACCGGCCTGGAAGCCGGACGCAGGGCGCGCGTTTCGATGAGCAACGAGCGTTCGCGAAACGGATGTTGATCCGGCTGTGGGAGAAGTACGGCGCGAACGGGGACGAGGCTCGTGGAATCGAGTGTATCGCGGCGATGGCGCCGATCGACCTGCCGCTCGCCACGAAGTGGGCGGCGGAGCGGGGCCATCGGTACGACACCCTCGTCCGCCAGGCCGCTGCGGAGAAAATGGCCCAGACCGACGCGCGCGGGACCCTGGCGTTCCTGTCGAAGGATCGTGACAGTTATATCCAACCATTCATTCAGATGTTGGCCGATCGGTACACCGCGAGCGACCCCGCGAAGGCGCTGCTCTTCGCCGACGAGGCGGAGGCACGCGCCCGCGGGTTGGAGCCGTCCCGGCGGCCGGCTGCCCTGGCATCGGCCGGTGCCGCGATGGCTCGATCGGGGCGAGCCGAACGCGGACGCACGCTCATCGAGGAGGCCGCCGAACTCGCCGCGCAACTGGGCACCGACGTCCGCGGGGCTGCTGATCGCGCAATCGTCGCTGCGGCACTAGCGCGCTTCGACATCAAACGGGCACTGGCCCTCGTCGAGCCGATCGAGGTCGACGACAAGGATCCTTACCTCGCGTTCGTCGCCCGCGCGATCGCAACGACCGATGCGGGTATGGCCGCCAACCTGGCGGAAATGATGAACGGCGCCACACATCAGCATGAGTTCGTCAAGTCGGAGATCGCCTACAGGATCGGTGCCGACCGGCCGGACGAGGCGATCAGGATCATCGAAAGCATGAATCGCGACCATGCCCATCGGTGGCAGGCTCGAAGCGCTCGGCTGGCTGGCAGTGGCCCTGGCGCCCGCGACCGCGCGCGGGCCTTCGCACTGATCGACCGGGCCCTGGCCATGATGATCGACACTCCCGTTCCGGCTGACAGCTCGACTTACACCGCCGAGGAGATGTTGGCGGCCGCGCACGTTGCCGTCCGTGCGAGGCAGATCGGGTACCCCGATATGGAGAGCGTCATCATGCGCGTGATGGCGACCCGGCCCCGACGATGGCTTGGTGAGCGCCAAAAGCGGATCCGGTTCGCCACGCACGCCACCATCGCCCTGGCGCTGCTCGACCCTGGCACGGCCCGGACCACGCTCGAGCAGATCGAGATCCTTAGCGGTCTCAGTCCCAACACGTTCCCTAACCTCCGCGGTCCCTGGCTGACGGCCTGGGCCCTGGTCGACCTCAAGAGGGCCGAGGCCCTCTTCGAGACTCAGATGGCCGCGCTCGACGAGGTCAAGAACCCGGATTTGTTATTCAGAGGGTTCCTCAACACCGTTGAGCTGCTGACGACTCCACCGGATCGCCGCGATACGGCTCTGAAAGTCGGAATCTTCGGGGGATCCTGGCGGCCCGGACATTCACCTTGATTCCTGGGCTCGAGCCGGGAACCGGCGTTTGTGAACCGGGGAATGCGGTCCGGAGCCGGATTGCTGCCGGACCATCTTTCCAGGAGAACGCTGCCGATCCCATCCCGCGCGCGATGATGCCCTCTGGCAGATCGATCGTCGCGTCGGCGGCGAAGGTGAGGTCGTGGCGTCGGAACCGATAACCTGCGTCGGGGACCGGGACCGTCGCAAGGCTGCGATGACGCTGCGCGTCGTCCGAGCGGCGTGCCCGGATGTTCGGATGTTCGCACCAGTGAGGAGTGGACTCATGCGGCGAATCACCACCGGTTGGCGGCCATTTCCCGAGCATCACGCGCTCGGCGCGACGGCGCAGGACGCGTTGGGCTCCTCCAGGGTCCCCATCTTCGATGTGAGGTGGATGGGCGCGATCGTGGTGGCCCTGATCGCGCTGACCGAGTTGACGGGCCCTGAGCCCGTACAAGAATCCTCTCGATCACGGGTTGGCCGAGACGAGGTCGGGCTCTCGGTCACGTCGCTGGCGTTTTCGCCGGCAGGCGACCAGGTGGCAACGACCAGCGCGGGCGGTCGCGTCACGCTACGAGCTTTCGCGGGTCGGCGGCAGTTGGAGCGATCCCTCAACTTTCCGGGATACGCCAGAGTGGCGGCATTCTCGCCCGACGGCCGATTTCTTGCCGCCGCGGGTATCACGCGTGGCGTTTACCTGTGGGACCTGAGCTCCCCGACGAGCCAGCCGGCCACCGCCCTATCGGTTCCGATCCGCCGGGCCGGGCGCATGATGTTCTCGCCCGATAGCCGGTCCCTTGCCGTGACGACGGACCTCGACGGAACGATCCTTCTCTGGGACCTGACACGTGGGCGAGAGCACATGGTCTTACATCACCCATCGCCCGTCGCGAGCATGGCCTTCTCGCCCGACGGTCGGCGGCTCGCCACGGGGGGGAGGGACGATCGGTCGATCCTTTTATGGGAGCTTCAAACCGGTACTCGGCGAGTCTTGCTGGAGAATGGGCCCGGCAATGCCGTGGCGCTCGCCTTCTCTCCCGATGGGGCTCGGCTGGCATCAGCCAACTTGTCCGAACACCATGTTCGGCTGTGGGATCTTGATACGTGGCGGGAGTGTCTGGTCTTCGTCGGACATACACGCTTTGTCAATTCGATCGCCTTTTCCCCGGACGGCTTGCGGTTGGCCACCGCCGGCAACGACGGGATGGTCGGGCTCTGGTCGGTTGCGACGGGCCGACGATGGGTTAGCCTGGACGGCCGAGCGACTTGGCTCCCCACCGTCATGTTCTCTCCGGATGGTCGAACCCTCGTCCGAGCATCCGGAGATGATAATGATATCCGATCGTGGAACCTCGCCAATCTCCCGTGAACCACGCCCGTACCCAACTCTTGGGCTCTGAAAATGGGCGCGATCACACCCGTCTCGCTTCACCGGCCTTCCCTATCGGAGCGGTGTTCAGCGATGAGCGCATCGAGGAACTGGTGATGCTCGTTGAACAGTCGCCGATAGCTCAACAGCACGACCGAGACGGTGCCGAGGGCGGTTGCCGAGGCGATCAGGAACATGATCACAATCTGATACTTCACCGCTTCGACCGGGCTGGCGCCGGCGAGGATCTGGCCTGTCATCATCCCTGGTAGACTGACAACCCCGACGACCATCATCGCGTTGATCGTCGGGATGAGCCCGGTCCGGACCGCCTGCTGGACCAGCGGACGGGCGGCCTCCCAGCGCGTTGCCCCGAGTGTCAGGAGCGCCTCGACCTGTTGTCGAACGCGCCGTGAGCTCGCCACCGAGACGGTCGAGGCCAAGCGAGACGCCGTTGAGCGTGTTGCCCAGGATCATCCCCAGCAGGGGGATGGCGTACTGCGGGGTGTACCACGGCTTCACCTGCACGATGACGGTCAACGCCAGCGCGGCGACCAGCCACGAACTGGCCCAGACCGACGTAATGCTGCGCGCCCAGATCCCGGGGTATCGCACGACGGTCCTTTGAGTCGCAGCCACACCGGCGATGATGGTCATGATGAGCATCAGTGCCAGCACAATGTACCAGCGATCGACCCGGAAGACCCACTCCAGGACGAGCCCGATGAGGACTAGCTGGACCACCGTGCAGATCGCGGCGAGCAGGAGCCGGCGCTCGAGGCCGAGCTTGAGCAGCACCGAGACTGCTCCATTGATGAGGATGAGCAGCGCCGCGAGGCCGACCTGGAGATACGTGAGTTCGACGTAGGGCTTGGCCATCTCAGTCCTCCGGTTCCAGGCGTCCGGACGTCATGTGCAATCGCCGGTCCGTGACGCGGGCGGACTGGTCCTGGTCGTGGCTGACCCAGACGAGAGAGCGCCTCCCCTCTCCCGCCGCAAACCAGCGGTCGAGCAGCCCTTCGACGTCTCGGGCCGTCGCCTGATCGAGGGAGGCGGTCGGTTCGTCGAGCAGGAGTACGGCGGGGTCGAGCTGGATCGCTCGGAGCAGAGCGACGATCTGCGACTCTCCACCCGAGAGATCGCGGCTGAGCTTCGTCAGGAACGTCGCGGATCGGCCCAGGCTCTCCAGAAGCTGTGAGATCCGGTCTTCGTCGATCCGCTTCGTGGCATGCGTCTGGAGAGTGAACGGGTACCTGAGGTTGTCGTCCACGGTCCCTTCGAACAAGGCGGGCCGTTGGTGGACGTAGATGACCTGCGCTCGGTATCTGGGGACCGCATTGCCCTGGATCGCACGGCCCTGCCAGTGGATCGAACCGGTATCGAGGGGGTCGAGCAGTGCCATGGCCCTCAGCAACACCGTCTTCCCGGCGCCCGTGGGGCCGAGGATGCCCAGCCGTTCGCCGGGGCCGACCGCCAGGCTCACATCACGAATCAGCCAGTCCTGGCTCTTGGGATCGCGCCGGCCAACGCCTCTGACTTCCAGGGCCGATCGGCATCCCAGCTCGGAACCGTCGGTCCATCGGTTTTCCGCGGTTCCCGAGAAAGTCAAGCCGCCCTCCATTCGTGTCGGGTTACTCGGGACCTCATCCAACGGCATGAGGGTCCTCCACAGTCGCGATCGAACGCCTGACGTCGGATCCAGGCTGCAAGAGACCTTATGGTCCGGCCGGAATGGCGAGGAAGCACTTCTTATTCCATCGTATCATTTATTGATGACTCATGCGAACTGACGACCGGCAGTCGAGAACGGAACGCGGTCTTCGGCTGCAACCGCAGAGGGATTCCGGATTCGAGTTTCCAGATTCCGGCCAGACCCCGTCGGGAATCGGGAATTCGCGATCCCAGGATGCACTTCCAGCGAGCAGATTCCCCCCATGCCCTCGGGGCTTTTTCGCCCACGATTCTGGAGCGCGAGTTCCACTTCAAGCCATTGCATGGTCAGAAGTGACACGCCCAAGCCATCCCGGGCGAATCTCGGTTCCGTGGCACGGACCGTGCTTCTCTCTCGTGGTCAGCGACCCATGTCAACGTCGATCGTCGGATGTCATGGGGCGGCCAGGGACGCGGGAAAGACACCTGCTGACGGAGTTCGTCCCATGAGCTCGAATGCCCTCGACTTATTCCTCCTGCCGCTCTTCCAAGGATGGTGCATCAGCTTCATGGCGATCGCCGCAGCCTGGGCTCTCCTGAGGTCAGCCATCCGGTTGTGGCGCCAGGCTGTTGACCATGACCACGAGCCTTGGACGGAGCCTGCAACGATATGCTCGCCATCACTCGCCTTGTGGGGCGAAAGGAATACGAAACATGCCTGATGTGCCTTCGCGGAGGAGCCTGTTCGCACTCGATGCGCTCTACCTGATCCTGGCGGACGTCCGGGGCGGACTGGGGCCGTTCCTCGTTGTCTATCTCGCGTCGGTCCATCAATGGGACCCCGCCCGGATCGGGGCCGCGATGGCGGTGATGGGCGTGGCCGGGCTGGTCGCGCAGACGCCGGCCGGTGCTCTGATCGACGTCGCACGCGAGAAACGGACGATCATCGCGCTGGCCTTCGCCCTGGTCGCCGCGGGAACGATGGCCATGGTCGTGTGGCCGACGCCGGTGATCGTCCTCTCCGCCCAGGCGATGATCGGGGCGGCGGGCTCCGTTTTTGCCCCCGCGCTGGCGGCCGTCAGCCTGGGGCTGGTCGGTCACGCCGGATTCTCCCAGCGCATGGGCCGCAACCAGGCCCTCGACCATACCGGAAACCTCGCCGCCGCGGCCCTGGCCGGATTCATTGGAGACGCCGTCGGCTACGGGGGGATCTTCGTCCTGGCCGCGGTGATGTGCCTCGGCGGGATCGTCGCCACCTGGCTGATCCGCGGGGCGGATATCGATTTCACGCGGGCGCACGGCGGAGAAGAGGATCCATCGGACATCGGCGGCTCGCCGATGTTCGACAAGGACCGGGACACTCCCGGACCCCGCTCCACGGGCAAGACAGGCCGGATCGCGACGATCGGCGAGTTACTGACGGATTCCCGGCTTGCCATCTTCGCGTCCTCCGTGGTCTTGTTCCATTTCGCCAACGCCGCGATGCTCCCGCTGGTCGGCCAGAAGATGACCGACGGCTTGACCCGCGGTGCCGCCACGCCCATGGCGGCTGCCATCATCGCGGCCCAGCTCGTGATGATCCCCGTGGCCCTCATGGCCAGCCGCCTTGCAGAATCCTGGGGACGAAAACGGACGTTCCTCGTCGGCTTCGCCGTGCTCCCGCTTCGCGGCATCCTCTACACCTTCAGCAACGACCCTCGGTATCTGGTCGCCGTGCAACTCCTGGATGGCATCGGTGCGGGGATCTTCGGGGTCGTCGGGGTACTGGTCATCGCCGACCTGACGCGGGGCACCGGCCGGTTCAACCTGATGCAGGGAGCGCTCGCCACCGCTACGGGGCTCGGTGCGGCGCTGAGCAACCTGGCGACCGGGATCGTCGTCCAGATGGCGGGGTTTGATGCCGGGTTCTTGATGCTCGCGGCGATCGCCGCCGCGGCCCTCGTGTTCTTCGCAGTGGCGATGCCCGAAACCCGTCGATCGCCGGCCGGCGCAGCCAAGAACGCGGCGGCGAACCCGATCGACCTGTCGGCGATCTACCGATCGATCGAGGATCGTGGGCCCGTCGTGCTGGTAACCCACCCGCGCGAACGACTCCTGGCGACCGGCCCCTGTCACATCGTCCGTGGTTCCGACCGGGTGGTCGTGCGAACCTGGTCCGACTCAACGGTCTGGGCCGTCCGGTACCGGATCGACGAGGGAGCGTGGGCGGCGCTGGTGCCGTCCGGCGATGGCGACTGGACCGGCCCAATCCCCGGCGATCGTCTGGCCAAGGGGGAGCACCTGCTGGAGGCGGTCGCCCTCGCATCCGACGGCACCGAGGGATTTCAACGGATCGGGTTCATGGTCAACCCAACCGGGCGTTACACGGCGGTGCCGGAGGTGCGCCCGATCGTGACCGTGACGGGGTTCTGCTGATCTCATTGCGACCGCGTCGCGGTGGTGGTCGAGTTCTTGAAATAGCGGTCGGCGAACGCCAGGAACGTCGGCCAGTTCGGGACGCTGGTGTGACCGCCGCTGTGCTGGCGGAAGGCCACGTCACCACCGATCAGCGAGGTCTCGATCGGGGGGAACTCGGCAGTTCCCATGTCTTTCTTTCCCAGGAGCCGGTAGACCGGCCCGGCGCCCGCCACGGCCAGGAACATGCCTTTGGCGTCCACCCAGCCGTCCCCCTGGGTCGCGCCGCCGCTGATGAACACCGGGCGCAGGGCGCACAGGGCGACCAGTTCGTGCGCGTCGACCGGCAAGTCGTTCGAGTTCAGCGGACCGGCGTACTTGAGGTAGTTGCCAGCCATCCAGTGATATTCGTTGGGAGCGGCAACGTTCTCCACGAGTTCGCCGAAGTTGCGGCGATGGATCTTGGCGCCGCCTGCGCCCGAGGAACCAATGAAACCGATCGCGAACCGCGGATCATAGGCCATGGTGACGAGCGCGGCCTTGCCGTATCGGGAGACGCCCTCGATACCGACGTGTCTGGCATCCACGGCTTTGTCGGTTTCGAAATAATCCAGGGCGCGACTCGCGCCCCAGGCCCAGGCGCGGAGCGCACCCCAATCCTCGATCTGGCGAGGCTGGCCCTTGTTGCACAGGCCAATGATGCCGTACGTCAGGCCGGCGCCGTTGTCGGCCTGAATGCTGTTGGGAACGATGATGGCATAACCCCAGCCCTTGGCGAGGACCTGTTGCTGCCACGTCGGTCCGCCACGACCCGGTCCGCCAAACCCGCCGAATCGGTTTCCGCCCGGTTTCATCGCGGGTCCGCCCGGTTTCGTCGCGGCCTTGCCGGATGGAGCCGCCACCTTGCGGGGGCTCGTCAACGACGCGGGTGGAGTCGTGGTTCCACCGGTCTTCGGCGTGGCTCCAGGTGTCCGAAAGCCAAAGCCGCCGAAACCGAACTCCATGATCACCGGCACCGGGCCCCGCACATTGGCCGGCGTGATCAGAGTCAACTGGATGGCAACCGTGAGAGCCGGATACGACGAATTGTCAACGCGGCCGATAAGTTTCTTGGTGATGACCGGCACATCGCCGTTTTTCTCGTGGGTCGTGCTGGTCACTTCCCAGTACACGTCCGGTGTATCCTTGGGTACCCGGCCATAGATCTCTCGATCGAAGTCCTCGACGATTTCCGGGCGCCGCTGAGTCCACCAGGTCTCCACCGACGTGACCTTCTGTCCGTTTTTCAAGACCAGCGGATCGGGCAGATTTGGATAAGGGGTGGCCTTGGATTCGTCGTAGTTGGCCGCGTTCGGCGCTTGGCGGTTACTGCCGTTCGCCCCCGGCCGGAGCGACTTGATCTGCAAGAGATCTATGATCCGCCGATGATCCTGCTCTTTGGTCAGTTGCACCGGGGGAGGCGGGCTCGAATCCGTAGGATTTGTTGCGGGCGCCTGGCCGAAAACGTACGTGACTACGCCGAGCACGAATGCAAGAGCAGCGGCAATGCTCGATCCGGGTCTTGGCATGGGAGGGCTCCTCAGGTCCGATGAGTGGACCATTCCAGTACGGATTGGCTTCCTTGATGATGGTGGCGTGGAGATCTCCTTGAGTTGTAACAATCGCCATGATCCGAAGGAAGCCGGCAGTCCCGACGCTTCCGGCGATGAGGCCGGTTCCACGCGGGGATCGCTCGCACTACGGCGAGTCCCCCAACTCTTCGCGGAGCCGCCGGAGCACCCGCGACTTCGCCACCCGCACGGCGCCGGGACTCATCCGCAGCTCGACGGCGACCTCCTTGGTGTCTCGGCCCTCGACGGTGGTCCCCCAGAACGCTTTCCAGGTGCTATCCTCGAACTCGTTGCGGATCAGGTCGAGGCCGCGACTGAGCAGGAATCGCTCCGCGGTCTCCTCGGGGGGATCCTCGTCATCAGCGAGTCGAGCCGCCGGCAGACTCGTGAGCCGGATCTGAGCGTCGGTCCCGCCGACCCCTCCCGGCTCCCGGCCCATCCTGCGAAAATGGTCCTGAACCTTGTTCCGCGCGATCGTCCGAAGCCAACCTCGAAACGTGTCACCGTCTCGCTCCTTGCGGAACGTCGCGATGTGAGCGGCCACTGCCTGGAAGACGTCCTGGAGGATGTCGGCGATATCCTGGTCGCGAAGATCCCAGCGGCGGCACCATCGGTATACCAGCGGTCCGTAGAGATCAATCAACCGGTCCCATGCCTCCGCATCATCCGCCTTGAGCCGTTCGATCAAGCTACGAGACGTTGCGGTGGAGGGTTGAGGCTCCCTGCGATTCGGGATGGGTTCGGAGGGATCACTCATGTCACGGACCGCCGATCGGATACCGACAGTGGTCAAGAGCAGCCAGCCAACGATAATGATGATGGGTCCCACTGACGAGAGCAAGGAGTCCGCGAGCCGGAGGAAGGGCGTGTAACGCCACCGCGTTATCTCCTTAGCTCGATCAACGCGAGGGGATAAATCATGGGCATGGCGGACTGTCCGGATCGAACCGAGTTGGAAGGATTCGCCGTGGGGAGTCTGTCCGAGCCGTTGTTTGCGCACATCGCCGCGCATGTCGAGCGTTGTGTCGATTGCGAAGCGGCCCTGGAGGCACTCGATCATCTCGCCGATCCCCTTCTCTCTCAGTTGCGACGGCTGGACGGGACGGATGGTTCCGAGGGGGAGGCGGTGCCCGACGAGCTGATAGCGGTGGTGCGTTCGGCCCGTGACCGTCGCGGAGCGGCGGCCTGGTACGCAGCCGAGCCATGCCATCACCGCCTGGGCAAGTTCGAGCTGGAGGAGCGGCTCGGGGCGGGCTCCTACGGCTTCGTATTCCGCGCGCGTGACGTCGAGCTGGGCCGGATGGTGGCGATCAAGATCCCCAGGGCGGGGAGTCTGGCCAGCCAGGAAGATGCCGCGCGGTTCCTGCGCGAGGCTCGCAGTGCGGCCCAGCTCAAACACCCCGGCATCGTCTCACTTCACGAGACGGGCCAGGCCGACGATGGGACATTCTACCTCGTGGAGGAGTTCGTCCCCGGGACGACGTTGGCGAGCGTGCTCGGCGACCGCGATCGCCGGCTCACCTTTCGCCAGACGGCTGAGCTGATCGCCGCAGTGGCCGACGCCCTCGATTATGCCCACCGGCACGGGGTGATCCACCGCGACATCAAGCCTTCCAACATCCTGCTCGACACGGAAGGCCGGACCCACCTGATGGACTTTGGCCTGGCCAAGCGAGAAGCGGAAGACACCTCGATGACTCAGGAGGGTCAGGTGCTGGGCACGCCGGCTTACATGTCCCCCGAGCAGGCGCGGGGCGAGTCGCGGCGGGTCGACGCCCGGAGCGATCTGTACAGCCTCGGGGTCGTCCTCTACGAGCTGCTCACCGGCGAGCGCCCCTTCCGAGGCAACCGTCGGATGCTGATCCTTCAGGTTCTGGAGGACGAGCCGTGTCCGCCTCGACAGCTCAACGACAAGATCCCGCGCGACCTGGAGACGATCTGCTTGAAGGCGATGGCCAAGTCGCCCGCTCGCCGCTATACCACGGCGCAGGAACTGGCCGACGACCTGCGTCGCCATCTCGGCGGCGAGCCGATCCGCGCACGTCCGATCGGGCGGGTCGAACGACTCCGACACTGGTGCCGTCGCAATCCCGTGGCGGCCAGCCTGTTGATCGCCGTCTCACTCGGATCGGCGTTCGGGTTGTGGCACCTCTCGCGACTCTCCGAGCAGCTCGTGCAATCGACGGCTCTGGAAAGTGCGGCCCAGCAGGCGGAGATGCTCGACGTCGTCAACGCGCTTTATACCTCGCAGGTCGTCGAGCGCGTGCAGGCCCACGGCATCGTCGTTACCCACGACTACGCGAGCAAGAAGGGGGCGATCCCGCTCCCCGCGCGATTCACCATCGAGTTCGGAGAGCTCCTCGGCGAACGGAGCCAGACCGGGCTGCTGTTCCGGCTCTATAGCGACACTCCGTTCCGCTCGCGGCAAAACGGCGGCCCTCGGGACGACTTCGAGCGAGCCGCGCTGGCGGACTTGAGGCGAAACCCCGACACCCCGGTCTCGCGCTTCGAGGTCTTCCAGGGCCGCCCTTCACTACGGTATGCTACGGCGCGGCGGATGCAGACCGATTGCATCGGCTGCCACAACAACGACACCAACAGCACGAAGCGCGATTGGAAGGTGGGAGACGTCGGGGGGGTCCTGGAAATCATTCGCCCCCTGGACCGCGACATCGCTCGCACGCACGAGGGCCTGCGCGGGACGTTCCTGCTCATGGCGGCGGTCTCCGGTGCTTTGCTGGGGCTTTCCGGGCTCATCCTCGTCGTGCGGCCCCGTCGGTTCAAGTACCCCTCCGCTCGGAATCCGGGCGAAGATGTGTAACGCTCCTCCGTTCAGAGTCATATCGGGGCGTTGTCTCGACACCGCATCGATCGTGCCGGGATGGCGCCGGTTATGGTATTGTGTCGAGAGTGGATTGATCTCAGTTCAACAGACGCATCGCGCCAGGGAGAAAGATCATGAATCGCTACCACCGTCGTGAGTTCTTGGCGGACGTGGGCAAAGGCATGCTGGTCGCCGGCGTGGGTTCGTCGCTGGCCCAGGACCTGGGCCTGGCCCCGGCCGGCCTGGCGGCTGACAGCTCCGAACGCTTGACGTTCGGGTCGATGGAGCCGCTGGTGGCCTTGATGCAGGAGACGCCCGCCGACCGGCTCTTGTCGATCGTCGTGGAACGGATCAAGTCCGGGACGGACCTCCGCCAACTGGTGGCCGCCGCCGCGCTGGCCAACGCCCGCAGCTTTGGAGGCCAGGATTACGATGGCTACCACGCGATCATGGCGCTGGTGCCGTCCTACTACATGTCGTGCGAATTGCCCGAGGCGCAGCGGGCACTGCCCGTTATGAAGGTCCTCTACCGCAATACCAACCACATCCAGAAAAAGGATGGCCGGCACCACGAGGCCCTCCATCACGTGGAGCCGGCCGACGTGCCCGCGGGCCTCGCGGGGGCGGAAGCGTTGCGCGAGGCGACCCGCAAGCAAGACATGGCGGCGGCTGAACGCGCCTTCGCCGGGCTCGTGCGCGGGCCGCTCAACGAGGCGTACAACGACCTCCAGCTCGTTGTCCAGGATTATATCGACGTCCATCGGGTCGTGCTGGCCTGGCGCTCGTGGGCCTTGCTCGACTTCACCGGCAAGGAGCACGCCCATACGTTGCTCCGACAGTCGGTGCGATTCTGCGTTGACGAGGAGGGGCAACTCCATCGGTACAAGAACCGCTCGGAAGAGGCACTACGGGCCCTCCTGCCCAAGCTGCTGGAACGCCGCGGCCTGGCGAGCCGTTCCCCGGGCGATCGTCGGCCGGACGACGCCTGGATCGAACAGATGAGCCAGATGATCTACGCATCGCGCCGGGAACAGGCCGCCGAGGCCGTGGCGGAAGCCCTGGCCGATGGGATCGCGCCGGAGGTCGTCGGCGAGGCGATCTCGCTGGCGGCGAACCAGCTCGTGCTCCACGACCCCGGCCGACGCCAGGCGGACTCGCCCGCCAAGCCGATTGGCAGCGTCCATGGCGCGTCGGTTGGCGTGCATGCCTCGGATGCCGCCAACGCCTGGCGCAACATCGCGCGAGTCAGCGACCGGCGCAACACGTACGCCAGCCTGATCGTCGGAGCCTATCACACGGCCGGGCAGGCGGGTGGCCTCAATGCCAAGGCGTACCCCTTCGCCGAGCACCGCGAGAAGATCCGCGACGTGCAGCCTGACGCACTGCTCTCCGAGGCCGAGGCCGCCATCAAGGCGAAGGACCAGGCCCGCGCCTGCGCCCTGGTTCACCGCTACGGCGAGCTCGGCCGCCCGGAGCGTCCGGTCTTCGACCTGTTGCTCCGCTACGCGATCAGCGAAGACGGCGCTCTCCATGCCGAGAAGTATTACCGCACCGTGACCGAGGAGTTCGCCACCACTCGACCGACCTTCCGCTGGCGGCAACTGGCTGCCCTGGCCCGCGTCAGCGCCAGTGAATACGGGTTCCCCGCGCCGGGCGTCGCCGAGGCGCGCCGGCTGCTCGGAGTGGAGTCGCTGGGGTGATGCGATTGGCGATCCGATAACAGTTGCAACTTATTCAACACGAGGCGCCGGTGCGGGGACCGACCCGGAACTCTCGCCGGCGCGTCGGGTTCGGGCCTTGTCGTCCAGATGGCGAAATTGCGACCCATGAGTTCAACCAGTCTCACGGCGGTGTTGAACTGCTCCAGCCATGTGATCATAATGCGGTCAATAACCTCGTGAGTCGGGATGCGCCGGCGGAGGGATCCCAATCATCGTGGCGACGGGCGACTCATGCCGACTGTCTTGCGGACCGGTCCCTACCGTTTTTACTTCTACAGCCACGAGCCAAATGAGCCGCCGCATGTCCATGTGGACCGAGATGATCTCTCGGCCAAGTTCTGGTTACAGCCGATCGGGCTGGCTCGGAATTTCGGGTTCCCACCCAAGGAGTTGCGTCAGATTCAGAAAATCATTGCCGAACACGAAGAGGCTCTATTGGAGGCATGGAATGGGCATCTTGGCGCTGGCGGCTGACGAGCGTATCGCGGATGTGAAGTTCACCAAGGACACGCTCAGCGTTGCCATGCGGGATGGGCGGACGATCATGGTCCCGCTGGCCTGGTATCCCCGGCTGTTCAACGCAACCGCGGCCCAGCGGAAGAACTGGCGAGTTGCCGGTGGCGGCTACGGCATCCATTGGCCGGATATCGATGAGGATCTCAGCACTGAGGGACTCCTCCGAGGTGCGCCCGCTCCGCGACCGGCCCGAGTCAAAGCTCCAAGCGCGACGAGACGATCGAAGAAAGGCTGAAGCCGGCCGAATGGGTTGGGTCTGAATTCTAGAAGGCACCCAACTCTTGCGGGACATCCCGCGAATCACGAGCTTTCGGTAAAGTGGAAGACCACTCGATGAACTCCGCAGAGATCGAGCGACTCTTCGCCCACTTGGAATACCAGCGCGATGTGCGGCACGATCCGGACGAAGATCGTCGGGTGCAGTTTCGCGCCGGTTGGGGAGACGCGACCGAACGTGAGCGTGTCTACAAGTCAGATACACTCGAGAAGGGCTGAACGATCGGCGTTGCCGTGGGCCTGACTTTTCCAGCATAGCGATTCAGTCCTTCGATCTTAACCAATCTCCGATTCTGCTTGCGACCTCGAAAGCGTTCGGCGGAATCGTGACGCACCCAGGGGATCGAGTCCATATCGGCATTGGGTGCCGTCACGTCAGCGTGTCGGCGGCGTGGCCGCGCCTGGGTCCGCGAGGGGCGCATGGCCCTCGGCACCTTGCGAGGTCACCCACTGCGCCGGCTGACCGAGCGCGCGGTAGAGGTCGAACTGAGCGGTGTTGTATTCGCCGATGGCGAACGCGTATTGCTCGTATGCCGACTCCAGGGCGATGATCGCGGCGACGACTTCCTGGGGACGGATGATCAGACGGAGCAGCTCGCCGGCGGGCCGGGATGTCTCGCGGAGGCCGATGAAGTTCTTGTCGGCCGATTCGATCGCCTGGCGCACGCCCTCTTCGGTCTCGACGACACGGAAGCGGGCCGTCTGGAGCCGGGCGAGGGACTGCGTGACCTCGGCCTTGACCCGGAAGACCAGCCGGGTGAACGCGATCGATGCGAGGTCCTTCTCGGCGCGGCGCTGGCGGATCAGCCCGAGATTGCCGATCCCGCCGTTGCGGAGCTGCCAGACCGCGGAGAGCTCGATATTCATGGCCGAGCCGTTGCTGTTGAGCAGCCCATTCGGGCCAGCGGAGAGGTTGCCGGCGGCGAGCTGACCGGTCGCCGTGGTCGGGCTGATGACGTAGAGATCCGGCAGGAACGGGCGATGCGTCTCCTGACGGAGGATTTGCTCGGCCGCGCCGACCAGCTCGCGCTGAGAGGCGATCTCGGGGCGATTGTTCACGGCGACCGGCACCAGTGCCTCGGGCGTCTGCTCGCAGGGGACGAGCGTGACCTGGAGGAACGGCGGCTCGATCGGCTCCAGCAGCGTGGATGGCTCCAGCAGCAGGATTTCCGCCAGTTGGGTGCTGGCCACCCGCCAGTCGCGGATCGCGACCTGCTGGGTCTGCCGCAGGCTCTGGAGCTCGGTCTGCGCCCGGTTGATCTCCAGCGGAGCGATCAAGCTCGGGGCGAGCCCCCTGGTGAAGTTCACCAGCAGCTCGGCCCGGTCGATCGAGGCGCCCACGCCCAGCAGCCGCCCGCGCGCCGCCTGGAGGTTGAAGAACGCCTGCGAGACCTGGAGCAAGACGTCGTTCCGTGCGGCCTGGAGATCGGCCCGTGCGCGGCGACGACCCGACGCGCCGCCAGCGGGGCGAAGATCGCGTCGGTGAGGCCGACGTTCAGGAACGGGCCGCCACCGACGAAGAACGATTGCCGCCCCTTGCGGAAGTTCTCGCCGGTGAAGATGTTCTGCTGCACGCCGTCATGGCGGAAATAATCGAGACCGGCATTGAGGTTGGGGATCCACAGGGCCTTGGCCTGGAGATGCAGGGCCAGCGCCTGCTGGACCTGGGCCGTCGCCGCGGCGATGTCCAGCGGACGGATTCCGGCCAGAGCCATCGCGGTCGCGAAGTTGATCGGCAAGCCGCGCGGCACGGCAGCGTCCTTCCCACCACGGGGCAGGCCGGCGGACGCCGGGCCGGGGATCGGCCGCGGAGCCGCCGGGACGGGCATCATGCTCTCCACCGCGCTGAGCCCCGACCGCTGATCTCGGGCAATGGGCGGCAGCGATGCCCGGTCATCCAGCGCGGGGGGGAGCGGAGCCGTCTGTGCTCCCACCTCCCGACCGAGCCAGAGGGCACCCACCGTCAACGGCAACAGCCAGCGGCGATGGCGTCTCCGACGCATGGGCGCCTCTCTATCCGGGAGTCCCAAGATTCCTCAACACCAGACGCACTTTACCAGAAGGAGGGTCCGCGCCCAGTGATCTGGCTCGTTGCGGCATCCGCGCGTTCACCAATGCATCCCCGAACATCCGATGTTCTCGCGGCTCCTGCCCCGTTCGGGAAAACCGGTGTCTCCAGCATCATCGATATCCTTTATCGACCAGCGGAGCGGTCATTCCATGAGTAAAAATCCACGCCCCCTCGTCAGCGCGCTCAGGCTCCGAGGGTCCGCTCGAGGTCGGCCAGGAGGTCGGCGATGGTCTCGAAGCCGGGTAGGAGTGCGGTGCGTTCCTCGACGTGAAGCCAGCCCTGGACCTTCTTCTCCGCCGAGATGACCGTCGAGTGGTTGCGGCCGCCGAAGTACCGGCCGATCTCGCTATAAGCGGCGCCGGTGTGCTTGCGGGCCAGGTACATGGCCATCATGCGGGGATAAGCCAGAGCGCGGGCGCGGCTCTCGGACTTGAGCGACTCGGAGGTGACCTGGAAGAGCTCGCAGACGACCCGCTCGACATCGCGCAGGGCCACAGCCTGCGCCGTGTGTCGAATCGTGTCCCTCAGGGCCGCCCTGGCAAGGTTCAGGTCGAGCCGCTTGCCGGTCAGCACCGCCTGCGCAATGACGGTGTGCAGCGCCCCTTCCAGCTCGCGGACGCTGGAGCGCAGATGTTCGGCGATATAGGCGATGACCGCCTCGGGGACGTCGACCCCACGCAAGGAGGCCCGCGATTGAAGGATCGCCCGGCGGGTGGCCAGGTCAGGCGCCTCGATCTTGACGACCATCCCGCCCAGGAACCGCGTGACCAGCTCATCGGTCAACCGAGGGATCAGCCGAGGGTGCTGGTCGGCCGCCAAGATGATCGGCGCGCCTTTGTCGACGAGCGCATTGAAGGTGTGCAGGAACTCGTCCTGGGTGGCCCGTTTGGCGGCGAGGAAATGGACATCGTCCACGATCAAGCCGCCGGCGCCTCGAAACCGGGAGCGGAAGCTGCTGAGGCCGCCGGTGCGCATGGCCTCCAGGAAGCTATTGGTGAACGACTCGGCCGTGAGCTGGAGGACGTTCAGGCCCGGGTGGCGCTGCGCCTCAACGCATGGCCGGTCGCCTCGAGTAAATGCGACTTGCCCATGCCGATGCCGCCGTGGATCACCAGGGGGTTGAAGTCAGTACCGGCCGACTGGGCCATCTCGCGCGCCGCGGCGTGCGCCAGGCGATTGCCGGGCCCGGTCATAAAGTCGTCGAGCCGACGGGACGGACGGGCCGGCTTTGAACCCGTCGCGAGTGACGTCGTCGCCGGAGGGGCGGTCATCCGATGACGCGGTCCGGGCCGATCCGACCGAGAGGGCAGCGAGGAAGGGTCGGGGTCGGGTCCGCCCGGTGCCGGAGTTGGCAATGACAGCGGGGCTTTGGGATTGCCGGGGATCGGGACCGTGATGGTCTGCCCGCGCCGCGGTTTCGCATCCGGCTCGCCGTGTGCCGGAGCCGGCGCAACCACGTCGCCCAGTGGCGGCTCTTCTTCATCGCGGACCTCGATCGACAGCCGCAACGGCCGGCCAGCCACGGCCACGCCCGCCTCCAGCAGGCTCTCGCTATAGTGGCGGCGGATCCAGTCGCGGAAAAAGGCGTCGGGCACCCGGACTTCCAGGGCGCTGCCGTCGCCGCTGAACCCCAGATGCACGCCGTCGCCGAACCACAGGCCGAACCGCGACTCGCCCACTCGCTCCGAAACCGCCGCGTGTAACGCCGACGGCTCAGCCGCGACCGCCGGTCCGCGCGCTGGAGCGTGCATTCCCGCGCGATCGCGTCCGTGTCCAGGGTGCCCCGCCATGGTCCCGTCCCCCCGCGACCGCCGCGCACAGCAACCCGTGCCCTCGCCGGCGCCGCTCTCGACGGCTGGGAAGGATCCACCCATTGGGATGACTCGTCCGGTGAATACGGATTCGACCGGATGCGCCGAAACTGCACATGATCCAAGCTCTCGGCGTGATCCACCAGCCAGGAGGATATGCGGCTCTGTGGGGGAGATTGTCAAAAACGAAGAGTGGGCGATGGCGCGGGGAGACCAACGGAAAAGCAGACACTGCCGAATGTGCGGACGTCGCGGTCGAGAGAGAGCGATCCACATCACCTATCCGACGGCGTCGAACAAACCTCCTTGCTGAGGAAGAACCATCGGCGACTCCCCGCGCTCGATCTGGCGGAGGAGTGTCGCGAGACTCTCTTCACCACGGTCGCTGACGAAACGAAACACCGAGGCTCGTGCGAAATCCGAATCAATCTCGATCGTCTGCCACCGTCTACCAAGTCCCTCAGCCGCTTCTCCGGTTGTCCCGGACCCGCCGAAAATGTCAACAACCAGATCGCGTTCATCCGTGAGAAACTTGATGAAGAACTCGGGCAAAGCGACGGGGAATCGAGCGGGATGCGGTTCGACGGCGAATGACTTGCAGAGCTGCAAATAGCATCCGTTGCTCTCGCTGTTAGGAAACTGTAGGAGGTTCGGCGGGATGGCCCCGCCGTTGTCCTTGGCAAAACCCCCGCTGATGCTATGACCCGATGGGCGGTCTTTCGGCGTGTAGAATCGCTCAGGATCCCGCAGGAGAACCTTCATCCGCTCGGAATAAGGGACTAAGACGTTCGAAACATTCGCCTTGGGCCACTCCGTCTTGCTGAGCCACCAGATGATGTTGACTGTGTCCTTCACCCTGATTTTGCGCTTGTTGACCCATTCGATCGGCGAAGGCAACTTGCTCGGGTTGTGCCAGAAGAACTCCTCCGCGAGCTGAAATCCGAAATCATCGACATGTCGGATCAGCATCCGGTACTGATGAAGCGAACGGACCGGCTTGCCGCGCTGGTAGGCCCCACCCAGGTCGATCACATAGCTGCCGGTCGGCTTCAATACACGATAGACCAGCGGGGCGAATTGACAGAGCCAGTCCACATAATCGCTCTGATCGGCATTCCCGTAAGTTTTCTGCCGAAGCAAGGCGAATGGCGGGCTCGTCAGGACCAGGTGAACGGATTCGGGATCGAGTGAACCCAAGAAATCGAGCGAATCGCCAACCATGGCCTCGCCCAACGACGTGCGGAAAAGCACAAGAGATGGATTGCCCATTGCAGACCCTTTTTCCTATCGTCTTCCAGAAACTCAAATGTTGCGCATTGTCTGTTGCCGTATTGTACTCAACTGGCATCCTAGTTCAAGTCATGAATCCACACGATTTGACCGGCCAGTTTGGGACGCGTTTGCGAGAATTCCGGGAGATGCGCGGGATCTCCCAGGAATCGCTGGCAGATGCCGCGGGAATCCACCGGACGCACGTCAGCCTGATTGAGCGTAACAAACGTGCGATCCGTCTGGACACACTCTTCCGGCTGGCCCTGGCACTCGAGGTTGATGCGGCAGACCTGATTCGCGAGCTGACGAGTCCGTTGCTTCCATCCCGACTTAGGGAGGTTTCCGAATTCGATCGGCTGTTCCCTTTCATACGCCAATTCCAGGCACTGGCGTCTCATCACGGGGTCGACGACATCTTTCAGGACAATGGGGGCAAGCTGCTCCAAGCCTTGCTCGTACTCAAGCTGCACCGTCTCGAGCGGCGAGAGGGAAACGATGCCATCGACGACGAGGGGCGGGAATACGAACTCAAGACGGTCAATATCCGTCTGACGAAGAGTTTCTCCACGCACCACCACCTGAATCTTACGATTCTCAAGAAGTATCGGACGGTTGAGGCGTGGTACTTCTCGATCTACGAAGACATTGAGCTTCGAGAGATCTACAGAATGACTCCCGTGCAGTTGGAACCCTATTTCCAGAAATGGGAGAGTGACTGGAAGAAGCGCGAGCGCGACTTGAATAACCCGAAAATCCCAGTGGGATTCGTCCGGCAACAGGGAACTTTGGTTTATCCCACGTCGTCGCGGAAAGATCCCCGACCGGGTTCTAACGGATAGGAACCCGGAACGATCACTGCCCGCAATGACGACACGACTTTTGGAGTCCTCCGATGCTCCCCGCTTCAGCCTACTCCAACCCCGCGCACATCCCTGCCCCGCACTGGGGCCGGCCGCAGCCGAAGGACGGTGCGCCGGCGTTGCTGATCGGCAGTTCGCCTCCGCGTCCCGTCTGGGCCGCCGCCGGAACGCTGAGCTGCTTCGCAACCTCCAAGCTGCCGCAGCTCGGGCACCGCGCCACGTCGCTATCGCTTCGGATCAAGGTCTCGAAGGTGTGGTCGCAGGGCTCACAGTGATATTCGTAAATCGGCATGGTCCGATTGACTCCTTGGTATCACAAAACGGGATCAGGGCCGCCGCCGTGCCCGCACGAAGAGCCCGCCGCGGGCCATAGGGGTATTCTGGGAAGCGGTTCGGGGATTGTCAATGTCGGGCGGAAGGGGTACGCTCGCTCAGTATTCAGGAGGTCAAGAAATCTTACCTGAACACTGAAAACGGAAAACGGGAGCGCAGCGACCATGATCGTTTCGAATTCGGCCGCTCTCGCGTCAGGAGGTCCGTGGGCTGGACGTGCGGGCCGCGGAGGAGCTGGGGCTGCCGAGCGTGTTGTTGATGGAGAACGCCGGGCGCGGGGCGGCCGGGTGGCTGGCCGAGCGGCTCGGCGCGATCCCGCCGGACGCCGGCGGGCGGCCGTTCACACCCCCGCCGTCGTTGCCGCATCCCGAGGTCCCCCACGGGCCGTCCCCGGCCCGGGTGCTGGTCCTGTGCGGGCCGGGGAACAACGGCGGTGACGGCGGAGTCGTCGCCCGACACCTCGACGCCTGGGGATTCTCGGTCCGCGTCGTCTGGTTCGCCCGGCACGAGCAGCTTCGCGGCGACGCCGCTGTCCAGTGGACGATCCTGGAGAAATCCGGCATCGCGCAGTCCGCCTGGTTCGACGAGCACCCTGACGAGACGATCGAGCCGGAGTTGCTTCATGCTCTGCTGGCCGGCGCGGACTGGCTGGTGGATGGCCTGCTGGGCACGGGGCTCTCGCGCCCGATCGACGGACCGCTCAAGACCGTGATCGAGGCGATCAATCACTCGCGCAAGCCGGTCTTCGCCCTCGATCTGCCGTCGGGTCTCGATGCCGACACCGGCCAACCGCTGGGCGCGGCCGTCCGCGCCGAGGCCACGGCTACATTCGTCGCGGCCAAGCTGGGCTTCGCTGCTCCCGGCGCGGCCGATTACACGGGCGAGGTCGCCGTCATCGACATCGGCCTGCCCCGGCGCTTGCTCGAGCCGTTCTACGTGCATTGAGCAGGTGTTGCCAATCAGAGCTGTGCCTCTTACGGCAACTGGGTGCGACGAACCCTCAGCGCGATGTCCTCTTCATAATGAGGAGACGTCACGTCAACACGACCGCCGCGGCTCCTGAGCTCTTGCGATGCCTCGACTTTCCCGGTGCGCGGGTTCAGCCATTCGGCCGCGTAATGGCCGTCGGGAAGGTCCAGTGTCAGTTCGGCTCTGGTCTCGCCGTGGATGTAGATTGCATACGCCTTGCCCGGTTCGCTCAGCGCCCGGGCCGAGGTCTTTGCCGGAGCGACGCGCGCTATGACCTTGGCATCCGGAGCCATCTTCACGAAATCGAACCCCTCGATGAATTGTTTCAGGACCTGCAACTGGGAACGGAATTTTGGCCCGCCACCACCCGGCGTGGGCTCGACGACCCGATTGGTCCCCTTTTCGCGGTCCGTTGTAAACGAGTAGTCGAGATGGTCGAAGACGGCCCCGCCGGCCATGAGGAAATCCCAGGCCTCGATGCGATAGGGCCGATCCAGGACGCCCCGGAAGCCGGTCTCATCGTCGCCGATCGCCTTGCGCAGGCTGATATTCATGCCGACCGTGACAGGAGGCGCCGCGTAGTGGAAATTGAAGATCGAGACAACTGGGTTCGGACGTTCGATCTTCGCCTTGCCGTTGGCGATGTTCTGGGCGATGAGATGTTGGTTCGGCAGGGATTTCTCCGTATCGACGATCACCGAGGCGATTCGCGCCTGCCACTCCAAGGTCACGCCGCCGAAATACGGCTCGTTGCATATCTCGAAATAGACGTTGTCGAACGCGTTCAATTCGCGGACGGCCTTGCGAACGAACGCCTCCTGTTTCTCCTGAAGGTCCCGATGTTTCCCGGTGTACGCATCGGTCCGGGAGATGTCGCCGACGCCGTTGACGTTGTTCCGCGCGTTCATTGGATTGACCTCCCAGAGGTTCTCCTCGTAGAACGGGCAAAACAGGACGTACTCAACCACGATGCCCCGGTCCGAGGCGGCGGCCACGAAGGCCTTCAGACGATCGAAGTAGGCATCGTTCCATCGGTCGAGGTCGAATCGGTGGCCGCCGTCGGCCGCCCCGGCGGTACCGGTGCGGGGCCAGGGTGCGATGTACTGGCCGGGGCTCGGCGCGAGCGTGTTCTTGGCGATCCGGAACGAGCCCGCGACCTCGCGATACGTGCCCGAAAACGTCCGCGTCAGGTTGAGTCCCCGCGCGTGCAGCTCGTCGAGATACGGGATGGCGTCGAAGTCCCCGTTCAGGACCGCTCCATAGTGCTCGGTCGACGTGATCAGGACCGTCGGTTTACCCCGAAAGAGCAAGTAATGAGGGTTGTCCGGGTGGAGCGAAATCGGTGTGGCGGAGAGTGATAGACCAGCCAGGAGCAATAATGAAGCGAGCATGCGTCGTTCCTCATGAGACAGGGTCGAGTCGGGGGAATCGCCGCGCCGCGCCGACCGGTCATCGCGGTGGATCGAAAGACAATGCTACGGCAGACGTCGCCGCAAGTCGAGTGATGAGGGCGGATCGCTGTCAAGGCGACGACGAGCCAAAATGATGCTCAAATGGCGCGATCGTTCGACCGGCCGGGCGTTCGGTCGAGCACGGCGAACCCGATCTTGCGGAACGCCGAGCGGAACCGTCCCTCGCCGGTGAGATGCTGGGCGAAAGCGCTGGCGACTTGCTTCGGGTCGTTGCCGAACACGCCACATCCCCAGGCACCCAGCACCAGCGCGTCGTGACCGTTCACGACCGCGAGAGATAGGACTTTCTCGATGCGGGCGAGCATCACCGGCTCGATCCGGGAGACGTTCCGCGGCTCCTTCGTGCGGACCACTCCGGCGTTCACGGCCGGCGCGGTGACGAATGAGACCCGATAGGGCTCGTCCAGCAAGGTATCCTCATCATCCCGGAACACCGGCACGTCGGGCGAGTAGATCATGTGCTCGGTGTAGAGGCAGGAGGAGGATCGGCGGTTGGCCTCGTACATCGCCTGGAGGGGGTTGATGCAGGCGTACAGACCGGACGCCCGCGCCAGGCTCTCCTCCTGCGCCTGGCTGCCGTTGAGGAATCCCCCGCCCGGGTTCCTGGCCGAAGCGAAGTTGAGAGCCAACACTCGAGCGGACGGGTCGTCACGCAGCAGCCCTCGTGATGCGTGCAGCGTGGTTGCGTTGATCGTTTCGAAGCCGACCGGAGGGCGTTCGAGACCCTCGTCGAGGATCGTCGCACAGCGTCGAGCGACCTCGTCGTGCCGATCCGGAGTGTACAGGACCGACCGGTCCCGCGCGGACGCGAGCTGGCTGCCGATCGAGACCGGGCGGCCCGTCGGAGCCCGGTAACCGCCCGCTTCCAGGATTGCCAGCGTCTCTCGAGCGATTTCGGCACGTAGCGTACGGCTCGCCATGGCTCTTTACCTCAACAAGGATCCGGCTCCTGAGATGCATTTAGCCTCGACCTCCTTGACAGGGTCAAGAAGGCGAAGGTTCGTGAGTGAGGATCAGCCAAGCCAATCGATGAGGTCGGAGCTTGTGAAAGAATCGGATTGCAGATTCGGAATTCCAAAATCCAGAACCATAAACCCTTGGTGGATCAGGCTTAACATTCATTTGGAATCTTGAATTCGTTATTGGGAATCCATTCTTTCACAGCCTCTCAGATGACCCGCGACCAACGCCCAACTGTGCGGCAGGGATCAGGTGAGTTGACCTCGTGCTGCGCGATTCTTTTCGAATTGAGTGTTGACAAACCGCCGGTTTTTGCGAAGATGCTTTGCCATACAAAGAACTCTAAGATGCGAAGCGAATGATGGAAGTGGACAGACGGTCTGGAAGGATCCCATTTGGAGACCAGACACTCGTTTGAACATATTATCACTTTCTGATAACAGTAGAAGTTTTCGATGAAGCAACATTCAGGGCTTTCGCAAACGATTGGCATCGTGGTCGCGTCGGGGCTGGGGATCCTGATCGGCTTGGTGGATCGGGCGGCGCCGTTCGGGGACGACTCTTCGAAGTCGACGATCGTGCTGTGGCTGGCGTGCAGCGGATTGCTGGGCTTTGCGATGCCGCGGCGTCCGTGGCTGTGGGCCGTGTCGGTGGGCCCCTGGCTGCCGGCGATGTACCTGGTGCTCCAGGCGATGGGGTTTCACTCGCCGATCAAACCGGATACCTACACCACGAGTCTCCTGCTCCTGGGCGTTTCGCTGGTCGTCTGCGCGGTGGGAGCCTACGGGGGGGCGTTCGGCCGGCGGATTCTCGGGCCGCCGTCGCGGCCGGTCGAGACGATCCCCGGAACCAGTGCCTGACGATCACCGGCTGCGCGGGTGCTCGTCGGCTTTTCAGGCCGGTCCGTACTCGATGGCGTACTCCAGTGAGACGATCCCTGTCTGGAACACCTTATTGCCAACCAGCCGGAGCCTGGCTCGCTGGGCCGGCGGCGGCAACATCGGAATCCCCTCACCCAGAAGGGCGGGAATCACGGCGACTTCGACCGTATCCACAAGCTGGGCTTCCAGCAGCCTACGAAAGAGCGACCCGCCGCCAAACAGCCAGATGTCCTTGCCGGGCTTCGATCGGAGGTCGGCGATCGTGTCCTCCAGCTTGTCGGCGACGATGGTGACATCCGGAAAGTCCTGTTGCCGCAACGTCCGCGAGAAGACGATAGTTTGCATTCCCGGCGTCGAGCCACGGCCGACGCGATTCATGACTTCGAACGTGTGGCGACCGACAAGGAGCGTGTCGAACCTGTTGAAGATCTCTGCGAAATCGATGTCCTTATGGGGATCCCTGATGATCCAGTCATATTCCCCATTCGGGCCTGCGATGTACGCGTCCAAGCTCATCGCGACCATGTATCGAATCCGCCGCATCAGTGCCTCCTTCGGAAATGGTGCATGCCCGCCGCTTCGGCATCACGCCGCCAATCGGACTGAGGACAAAACGAAGAGCGAACCTGATCGCCATGACCGCGGCCCGCTTCATGGCGAGGCCGGCGTGGTGTTGGTGTCCTGGAGCCGTTTCGCGGCGACGGCCCGCGCCAGCGCGTTGCCGAGCTCGTTGAAGTCGGCCGGGCCATCGGGGACGTCGGCGAAGATGGGGATCATCTCGGGGGTGTTCGCCGGGACACCGGCCGGGTGGGCACGGACCCGTTGCTCGACGAGGTCGAACACGCCGTACACGACCCGCGTGCCGGCGTTCTCGGCGCGGTCCAGCTCGCGCCGCACGTCGTAAGCCGTGATGGCCGCGTTGAGATACACCGCGGTTTCCACCAGCGCCGATCGATAGCACGGGTGACGGGACACCCCGGCGCCCTGGACCCGCTCCAAGGCCGTCGCCGCGCCTCGCACCGCGACCTGGATGCGGTCAACCAGCGAGCGCAGGGCGTGCGTGAACGCGATGCTCGCATAGTCCTTGGGCGCGAGGTACGAGTCCACCGCCGCGGAGACGGCCCCGCAGGTGCTATGGCCCAGCACGACCAGCAGCTTCAGACCCCCTCCGAATTGATTGACGGCATAGTCGATGCTCCCCAGGCACTCGACTCCCAGCACGTTGCCCGCCACCCGGATCACGAACAGGTCGTTCGGCGACTGGTCGAAGATCTGCTCGATCGGCACCCGCGCGTCCGAACAACCCAGCATCAAGGCAAACGGCGACTGGACCGGTGCCGCGCCGATTCCAGCGGGAAACCGAGGGCGAGAGGATCCGACGGGATGATGATCTGGTGTGTGGAATGGTCGCCGACCAGTTCCTTCTGCACCTGCGTCACGATCGTGACGAATCGCTGGTGGCCCTGCTCGAGGGTGTCGATCGCGCCGGCCGAATCCTCGAACTGGCGGCCGGTGATCGCCTTGTACGGGTCGTATCGGTAGATAATATCCATATCCAAGCCTCCGGTTCCGGGTGCTGCCGTCTGGGATCGTGGCCAGAACTTCGCGATGAATCTCCGCGCATCCCATTCGAGCACAGTAGCAGGCTCAGCCGAGCCCGTCTACAATGTGTTCATCCACGATAACGAGCGGCACGAGGCGATCGTACCCAGCCGCGTCGAATCCCTCGGATTCGCTCGAAACCGATCGATCTGAAGCCCTTCTTTCGGGAGAAACCCCGCAATGGCGGAGCATCCGGACCTGACCTCCACCCCGATCCCGACGGGCCTGCTGGCCCCGACAGGCGCAACCAGCATCGCCGCGCGGACCTGCCTGCTGGAAGGACCGGCTTTCGATGCGGCGGGCAACCTCTTCTTCAGCGATATCGCGGGCAACCGCATGTATCGCCTCACGCCGGGTGGTAGCCTCTCGGTCTTCCGGTCCGACAGCGGCCGGACCAACGGCAACACCTTTGATGCTCTGGGCCGTCTGATCAGTTGCGAGGGGGCCGAGTTCAGTCCGGGCGGGCGGCGGCGGGTCGTGCTCACCGACATCGGGGCCGGCCAGATCGAAGTCTTGACTGACGGCTACGAAGGCAAGCGGTACAACAGCCCCAACGACGTCGTCGCCGATACGAAGGGCCGCATCTGGTTCACCGACCCGTTCTACGCCGAGGATCGCTCGGCCCTGGAAATGGACGAGGAGGCCGTCTACCGGATCGACCCGGACGCCACGGTCACCCGCGTGCTGTCTCAGCCATCGATCGAGCGGCCCAACGGGCTGGCGATCACGCCAGACGCTCGGACGCTCTACATCATCGACAGCCATGGCCGGCCGGGCGGGAACCGCAAGGTCTGGGCGTTCGACGTCGATGAGGACGGCGACCTCAGCGGTCAGCGCCTGGTCTTCGACTTCGGCCGGGGCCGCGGTGGGGACGGCATGCGGCTCGACGAACAGGGGAACCTCTGGGTGGCCGCGGGAATCCAGTTCCCCCGCCACGCCGGTGAGACGGCCGAGGTCCCGGCCGGAGTCTATGTGATCACGCCCCAGGGCCAATTGCTGGGCCGCATCCCGATCCCCGAGGACCTCTGCACCAACCTGGCCTTCGGCGGACCGGACCGCAAGATCCTCTATGTCACGGCGGGCAAGACGGTCTGGAAGGTTCCCCTGGCCGTCTCGGGGTATGCCCTGTACCCGCCGCTGGGCGGCGCGTGATGCGTGTTGAAAGCAAGTGGGGAGGACCGATGGATCGATCTGATCGGGTGGCGTTTACTCGCTGGAGAGGTGCCGGATAAAATGGAGATCCGACTCTCCAAGTGGTCGTTGTCCGAGGATCATCGATGTTGACTCAGATTCGAGTTCGCGGTTTCCGAGCACTACGACAAGTCGATGTGCCGCTCCGTCCGCTGACGGTCTTGATCGGGCAGAACGACTCGGGGAAGTCGTCGTTTCTCAGCGCAATTGGCTTTATCGCGCAGAAGGGGGATTTTACCGACCGCGACCGATACATGCACAATAAGAGTGTCAAGATTGAGATTGAAGGGATCCTCAATAACTCTGCGATTATCAGAAATGATACCTCGAGTAGCCAGACATTAAGCGATGAGATTCAGCCGTCCGTGAATTATCTGCTGCGTGTCAACGGGGTCCCTATGGAGTCGGATGGATACGACGACCGATCCGGAGCGTGGCAACTTCATTCTGATGGATCGGGCCTACCGGGTCTGCTCGATTATCTCCTCCGTAGGGATCGTCGTCGGTTCTTCGAGTACGTTGAGGTCGTCAAGAGGCATGTACCTGGGTTGCAAGACCTGGAGATCGCCACCCCTCAACCAGCGAGACGTCGTCTGGACCTGGTTCTCGAGAACGGATTTCGAATACCGGCGGACCAGGCTTCATCCGGCGTCCGGCTCATGCTGTTCTTCGTTGCCTTGACGTATCATCCGTCCCCACCGAAGCTGATCCTGCTGGAGGAGCCCGAGAACGGCGTCCATCCCAAACGGCTGGCGGATGTTGTGAGGCTCCTGAAGGAGATCACGCGAGGAGAGCATGGGGGTCAGCCCGCGCAGGTCATTTTGACGACTCATTCGCCTTACTTGCTCGACTCGATCAAGCTCCCGGAAGACCAGGTGTTGGTCTTCAGGCGCCAGGACGATGGCAGCCGCATCGCGGAGCCGGTCGATGAGGAACGACTCAAGCTGTTCTTGGATGAATTCCTCTTGGGTGAGGTCTGGTATAACCAGGGCGAAGAGGGGCTAATCTCGAAATGATCCGCATCTATTTCGTTGGCGATGGGGAGCGAGATGCCGCTACGATCCCATACCTGGTGATCGACATCCTCCAGATCAAGATCGAAGCAACGACAACACATTGGCCCCGTCTCAATTCCGGAGGTAAGGGTTACCCCAAGAAGCTACGCTTCGCGATGAAGCAGGCGATCGATGCCAGAGCGGACGGTCTCGTCGCCGTCGTCGATCGAGATAAGGCCGAAAAGCGAAGCCGTTTAAGGGAGTTACAAGCGGGCCGGGAAGCGTGGCGAGCTAACTCGACCATGCCACCTTTGCCGGCCGCACTCGCTGAGGCATCCCCTCATGGAGACGTATGGCTGCTGGCTGATCCCGTCGTGATCCGGGAGGCACTCGAACTCAGTAACGATGTCAAAATCAAGAGCGTCCGGAACACCAAAGATCCAAAGGCGACCTTGAACGAGTTGATCAAAGGAAGCAAGTATCGCAACGAGATGGACATCAAGGTCGTCTTGGCCGATATCGCTCGCCTGGTCGATCACCGTCGTTGCTCACATCCTGAGGAGACCGGCTTCGGTGAATTTGTCAAAGATGTTCGTGTCGAATTTGGCCACCTTGTTGAAGGGTAATCGTGCGGAGGCAAAGATTCAACACACCCTCCTAGCCGGCCCCGCCCGCTCTTGTCATCCGTCAGCCGCGGCCGAATACTGAATGCTAGCCATTCCGCGTTCATTTCCGGTCCTACGAATGAGAGGATGATGCGATGATTCGCCCAATTCCTTCACGCCGCGGGTTCACTTTGATCGAGCTCCTGGTCGTCATCGCGATCATCGGCGTCTTGATCGCGCTGCTCTTGCCAGCCGTGCAGTCGGCGCGGGAGTCGGCGCGGCGGACCCAGTGCGTCAACAACCTGAAGCAGTTGGGGCTGGCCGTGCAGAGTTACATCACGCAGTCTAACGTGCTGCCGGCACAGACCACGCAGAACGCCTTGTTCGCCAATGGAAAGAGCAACGTCCAGTGGTGGGCGTCGTGGACCGCCGGGCTGCTGCCTCACATCGAGCAGCAGCCGCTGTACAACGCGCTGAACTTCAACCTCCCGATGCTGGAGATGGCCGCGCCGTCTTCCGGCGCCAACACGACCGTCGGCCTGACGACAATCAGTATCTTGCTCTGTCCGTCCGAGAGCTTGCACCAGGTCCAGAGCTTCTCCTTTACTGCCGGCGCGAGCGGCTATCCGGGGCAATTCGCCGTGACCAACTACGCGAGCAACTACGGCGGTCCGGCCACAATCAGGGCCTGTAGCGGGACGATCGTCCCCAACATGGGGAAGAACAACCTGGTATTCAACCTGATCACGCAGGCCGGCGAGAAGCCACCTGCGTCAGCGGGCCCGGTCCGCGTCCAGACGATCATCGACGGCGTTTCGACGACGGCACTGTTTAGCGAACACATGCTGGCGATCAATAGCCTCACGTCCGCTCCGGTCACCCGCGTCACGCCCGGTGGGAACAACGGCAAGCGCGGGCTCTTCCCGATCGCGATCAGCGTGCTCATCGATCAAGCCAGTCTGACCAACACTCAATCCTTCATCGCCGCCTGCAAGAGCGTGCCGGGGACCACGCAGGCCACCTTCGACGGCAGCTTCGGAGCCCAGTGGCTCTTGAGTGCCGACTTCGCAACGGCAAACAACGCCTACACCCACTTCATGACGCCCAACAGTCTCTCCTGCACCGGCACTCCCGATGCGTCCACGTTCATCTCGAACTCGACGTGGGGCGGCATCGGCGCGGCGATCACGGCCACGAGCAACCATCCCGGCGGCGTCAACGTCGCCTTCGGGGACGGCTCGGTGAAGTTCGTCAAGGATGCGATCAACATTCAAACCTGGTGGGGACTCGGGACTCGGGCCGGTAAGGAGATCATCGGAGCCGATGCGTACTGACCCCCTGAACCGCCGAACTCCTTCAACGGCCGGACAAGCCGTTGGGGGTCACCGTGGGAATGACTCCGGGGAACACGAACGCGTAGAGCATCACGATCGCGCCCACCAGGCAGGCCAGCGCGATGCTGTGCTTGAACACGAACTTGAAGATGGCGGCTTCATTTCCGACCTGGTGAGTCGCGGAGCTCGAGACGACGATCGACTGGGCGTCGATCATCTTGCCCATCACGCCGCCGCTCGAATTGGCCGACGCCATCAGGATCGGGCTGATACCCAGCCGCTCGGCCGTGACTCGTTGCAGGTTGCCGAACAGGGCGTTTGAGCCCGCGTCGGTGCCTGTCAGCGCAACCCCCAGCCAGCCAAGCAAGGTGCCGAAGAAGGGGTAGGCGGGGCCAGTCCGGGTCAGGCTCAGGCCCAGGACCGTGTCCATGCCCGAATATCGCGTGACATAAGCCAGGCCGACCATGAAACTGATCGCCAGGAGCGACGGAGTCAGGTGGACCACCGTGCGGACGAAGGTCCGGGCGATCCGAGCCGGGCTCAGGCCCAGCACCAGCGCCGCCAGGACCGCGCCGAGGAACACCGCCGTGCCGGGCAATGACACGACATTCAGGTCGGCGATCGCGTCCTCCGGCGTGGGCTCGGGGACCACCGGCGGAACGCGCAAAACCGCGCGATGCAAGATCGGCATCGGCGGCTTCAGGGCACTGAAGTTGAGATAGGGAGCAAGCTCCGGCCTCGCCCACACGAAGATGAACACCGAAGCCAGCAGGAAGGGCGACCATCCCTTGAGCACCCTCGCGAGCGAATGGCGCCGACTCGGGTCGAGGCGCGTCTCGAGATCGACGATCGGATCAAGAGCCTTCGCGGGCTTGCCGGCGTTCTCCAGGATCGTCCGCGGCCGCCACAACTTCAGGAAGGCGACCATCGTCAGCAGCGAGACGATCGCGGCGATGATGTCGACCAGCCCGGATTCCTGGTAGTTGGACCAGTAGAACTGCACGCCCGCGAACGAAAGGCCGCTGACAGCCAGGGCTGGCCAGACCTCGGCGGTCTCGCGCCAGCCGACCATGGTGCGAACCAGCCAGAACGGCAGGATCGCCGAGATCGGGGGCAGGATCCGGCCGGTCATGGCGCTGAGGGCCGGCTCGGGGAGCCCGCTGACGCCGGCCAGGACGCGGATCGGAGTACCGACGGCTCCCCAGGCCACCGGCGCGGTATTGGCCAGCAGGCAGAGAGTCGCTGCCTGGAACGGCTCGAAGCCCAGCCCGATCAGGAACGAACCGGCGATCGCCACCGGCGCCCCGCCGCCGCCGGTGCCTTCCAGGAACGCCCCGAAGCAGAAGGCGATCAGGATCAGTTGCAACCGCCGATCCATCGACAGCGCCGCGATCGACTCCTTCATCACCTGGAACTGACCCGTCTCGACGGCGATGTTGTAGAGGAAGATCGAGGCCACGATGATCCAGGCGATGCGGAGCAGGCCGAAGATGACGCCCAGTCCGCCCGCCGCGGCGACCATCGTCGCCGGCATGTGAAAGACGATCGCCGCCAGCCCGACGGCCACCACGAACCCGGCCAGGGCCGCAGCCCAGACCCGCGTCCGCAGCACGATCAGGGCGAAGAACAGCGTGATCACCGGCAGCGCCGAGACGAGCGTCGACAACGGCCAGGCGTGCAACGGGTCGTAGTCTTGCGGCCAGGTCGTCGGCATCGTACAGGGCTCCGCGGTGGGCAGGGGTCGTCAGGAGGGACCAATGTTGGTTTTCCAGACATGCTCTCCCATGGTCACGATCATTTCTGAATCCTTGACCTGGACATTGAGCAGATCAATGGGGGTCCCTCTGGCGATGACGTAGCCCTCCCCGCCGCGCGTTCGCCGGTCTCATCGACCATGATCGGCACCATGCCGTCCGGCGTCATCGCGAAGACGCCGTACAACCGGTGCTGGCCCGCGAGTTCGGGGTGCGCCGCCAGCAAGGTTTCCCGGAACGAACGCGAGTCGTGGTCCAGGATCGCTTGCTGGAGCCGGTCGCGGATCGCATCATCCTGAATCGGACTCGGGCCCTGTGAGAACGCATCGACAAAGGGAAATGCCATCGGTCTGCCTCTCATTTCGAAGCGCGCGGTTCGGTGCGTCGGCCCTTGTCGAGATCGACGAGCCCTCATTGTTCATGATCCTGGTTCCACTCTTCGCACCAGCATGTTCGATTGCGTAAACTGTGAAGCACCTCCGACAGTAGCCGCATCTAGTCGGCGCCGATGGCCTCCAACCCCCGCTCATTCCGATCGTGCCAGAACTCCTCGTAGAGCCGCTGGAGCGACTCGAATTGATCCAGGCCCGTGTGTTCTCGACAGATAATCTCCCACCAAGGGGATCTCACGCAGGAATTCAGCCGGACGGCCAGCCACTCCCGGAAGCCAGAGAGGCCGCTGTGTCTCACATCGGGGGGAAGAAAGCTCAAAGCGGAGTCAAAACCGTCGAGGAACGCCGCCGCCAGCTCGAAGTCCTCGCGACCCACATACATCTGAGGGCGTTTACAGACTTCCCCGAGGAACACGCGGAAGGATTGATTGTCCACCACTTCCTCATTTCTGGATTCCGCCTGTGTTCAGGGGCGGATCACCGTCCCATCGCGGCGTCGTGTCGTTCCCCAGTTGAAGTCGAAGGGCGGGTCGTCTCGGATCGGGTACTTGGCGGCGAGCTTCTCGTCGATGTCGATCCCGAGGCCGGGGGCCTCGTGGGCATACAAGTCCCCTTCCTTCGTCTCGGGGCAGCCGGGGAACACGGCGCGAGTCTCGGGCGGGAAGACGCCGCCTTCGTGGATGCCGAAATTCGGGACTGGCCAGCTCCAGGGCCAGTTGGGCAGCGTGGGCGACGGGCGAGGCGTCGCCAGGACCATGCCAGGCGGTCTTCACGCCGAAGAACTCGCAGAGCGCGGCGACCTTGCGCCATGCTCAGGCCGCCGATCTGCGAGAGGTGGATGCGGATGAAGTCGATCAACCGCCCGGCGATCAGCGGCACGTATTCTTGCTGCGTGTTGAAGAGTTCCCCCATCGCGATCGGGATGCTCGACTGCTGCCGGATCAGGTGGAAGTGGTCCTTTTCCTCGGGCGACAGCGGGTCCTCCAGGAAGAACAGGCGGTACTTCTCCAGCTCCTTGCAGAGAAGGACCGCCTGGCTAGGCGAGATCCGTTCGTGGACGTCGTGGAGGAGCTCGATGTCGTCGCCGAGAGTGGTGCGAAGGTGTTCGAACAGCTTCGGCAGGGTGCGCAGATAGGGGCCGGGCTCCCAGATACTCCGGGGATTGGTCGGTCCGGCCATCTCGCGGTCGGCCGGCTCTCGGGAATGGCGCGGCGCCATAGGTCGCCATCCCGGGGATCCCCACCTGGACGCGGATATGCCGGTACCCCCTGGCCATTGCGGCGCGCGCGTTCTCCTCGACCTGCTTGATGTCGTTGCCACTGACATGGGCATACAGCGCCGCCGCGAACCGGCACTTGCCACCCAGCAGTTGATACACGGGCATATTCGCGCGCTTGCCCTTGATGTCCCATAGCGCCATGTCGACGCCGCTCATCGCGTTGAAGAGCACCGGGCCGTTCCGCCAGTACGAGCTGACATACGACGATTGCCAGATGTCCTCAATCTGGTCGACGTCGCGGCCGACCAGGAAGGGTTTCAGATACGTCTCGACGGCCGTCTGGACAACGCGGGCGCGCTGAGTGAACGTCGCGCAGCCCAGACCATAGAGGCCGGGCTCGCTCGTCGAGACCTTGACGATCACTAGCCGGACCTGGTTGGGCGCGGTGAGGATCGTAGAGATGTCCGTGATCTTCAAGGGCGGCAGGCCGTGACCGGTGGCCGATTCCGGTTTCGGCTGCACTGCGGCCGCCTGGCCGGAAATGAGATCGAAGCAGCCGGCGGCGGCACCGGCCGACAACCAGCCCAGAGCATCTCGGCGATTCATGATGTGCGCTCCTCTCGCCGGGACCGCGCGGAGTGGCCGGGCACGAATCAGCCCCTCGGACGGTCGCAACGGAGGACAATCTAACCCGTGCACCGGCCCACCGCAACCGCCTGGTCGGGAAGGATTCAGGCTCATCGAACTTTTGGTCGTGATCGCGATCATCGCCGTGCTGATCGCCTTGCTCTTGCCGGCCGTGCAATCGGCCCGGGAGGCGGCGAGGCGGATGCAGTGCGTCATGGTGGCCCAGGCCCCTATTCAGGGACGTTCGCCTCCAAGTATCGCGAGTACGATGGCGAGACCGGACTGACGGCAACCATTCCGGCCGAGCCCACGCAACTCGAGCCGTTCCGCCTGGATCTCGAATAGAGGCCAGACACAAGGATGCGATGGAAAGCGGTTTCCCTCGACCCTCTTGACAGATGGTCGCTTCCTCATAACCATAAGTCAGGTTGGAACATTCTCGGATGGAGCCACCTCCCGATTCGGCATCCCTAACTGGTAAGGCATGCACCTCAGGCCGTTATACTCGGGTCTCACACGAAGCAGCCCCCTGCTGGCATTCGTGCTTGCGCTCCTGTTGGGAGGGGATGCGGCATCGGCCGAGTCGCCCACCTTCGACGCCGAATCTCACGCCCTTGTCTGCAAATGCGCCGAGCACTGCCGCGCCGCCTCCTGCTGCTGCGGCCGTGCTTCATCATCGCGGCAGAAGACATCGGCTTCCACTCCGACACGTTCCGCTCGCCATTCACATGAGGACTCCGGTCCGTGCCTCGGCGAGTCGCCCTGCGGAGATCCGGGCCTGCCGAGCTCGACACCCCCAGGCCCCACGAGCCGGGCTGCTGTGCTCATCCTGTCGCCGCTCCGCCAGCCCTTGAGCCTGGGTGATCTCCTCCCTCCTCCCGCATCCTGCCACCTCCTCTCCGGACGACCCGGGCGGATCGACAGGCCCCCGAGGTCCTGACACTCCGCCCGACCTCGGGCATCTCGATCCGTTGCGCATCATGACTCGCTCGCGCGCTGACCGCCCGCGCGAGGCCAGCCAGCGTCCGTGGAAACCGATCATAACGGCAAGCGAGAACCGCGCCTCACGAGGCGCTGGCTTCACGCTCCCGTGCGCACCAAACTTCCATCATCCGGAGACCATTCGATGCATCGTCGAGCCTTCACCCTGATCGAATTGCTGGTGGTGATCGCGATCATCGCCATATTGATCGCGCTGTTGCTCCCCGCCGTGCAGGCCGCCCGCGAGGCGGCCCGGCGAGCACAGTGCCTCAACAACCTCAAGCAGATCGGCATCGCTCTGCACAACTATCATAGCGGCATGAATTCCTTCCCACCCGGCTACCTTTCGCTCATGGACCCCGTGACCTTCGACAACGACGGTCCCGGCTGGGGCTGGGCCGCGTTCGCGATGAACCAGATGGAGGGGAGCCCGGTCTACAACAGCATCAATTTCGTGCTGGGGATCGAGTACCCGGCCAACCAGACCTCCCGGCTGACGGTGATCAACAGCTTCCTTTGCCCATCCGACGCCTGGCGGCAAGACATCTTCACCGTGGTCGACGCGACCACGTCCAACACGACCCCCGGTGCCCCGATCTGCAACGTGGCGTCGTCGAACTACGTGGGCTCGGTGGGCAGCGGAGACCCGTCCAGCCTGTATCCCTGGATCATCGACGACGACGATGGCCCGCCGGGACGCGACAACGGCAACGGGCTGTTCTTCCGCAACCATTCGATCACGATCGCGCAGATCACCGACGGCACCAGCCAGACCTTCGCCGTCGGCGAGCGGAGCCAGAATCTCTCCCGTGCGAGCTGGACGGGCGCCGTCACCAATGCGGCGGTCCCCCTGGTCGCGCTCCAGGCCGAGGCGGGCCTCGACCCTGAAGGCGGCGGGGCGATGGTGCTCTCTCACACCGGCGAAGGACATGGGCCCAATTCCCCCTCGGGCCTGGCCCACGGCGACCAGTACTGGTCGATGCATCCCGGCGGCGCCAACTTCCTGTTCGCCGATGGCAGTGTGCGATTCATCAAGGAGCTGATCGTCTTCAGCATCTTCCAGGCCGTAGCGACCCGGGCCGGCGGCGAGGTCCTCTCCGCTGATCAGTTTTGAGTAAGACACCGGTGTGGCCGGCCTGTCCTATCTGTGTGTGCCCTCATTGAACAGGGACAGCCAGTTCTGTGACGCGGCACCGACCCGCGTCCTCGACAGTGATGTGCAGCCTCTGGATACTGAAGCATCGGCACCAATTCGGGGCACCTGCTCCGTACCCACCTGGATATTCCTCCCTTGAGATGCCTTGATCGCGATCTCCGTACGCATCGGCTCGTCCGCTGGCTATTGCCTGCGGTTGCGCTCGTCGTCGGTCTCGGTTGGGCGGCTGAAGCGCCTGCGTCCTCGATCTCTCCAGCCACCTCGATCCTCGCCGACGATCACGCCCAGTATTGCAACTGCGGCCATTGCCAGAGGGAGTCCTGCTGCTGCGGTCCTCGCCCGACGAAGGCCGCCATCCCCGCCATACCGGCAACCAGGTCAGTCCGGGGGGACAATCGCCCCTGCCTGAACACTGCCCCCTGCGGTGACTCGGGCTTGCCAGGCGCGACGGTCTCGTTACTGTCCCGCAACGCGGCGGCCCTCGCACTCTGCGGCCACTTGATGCCCATCACCTCCGGCCGCCTTCTGGCTCCAGACGTTCGATGCGTCTTGCCGGAACGACGAACGTCCCGTCTTGACAAACCTCCGGAATCCCCGTCCGTCGCCTGATCCCGAGCTCTCTTTTCTGACCACTCACGGCATCCGTCCGCCTGTACGGGGCGCGATGGGCCGGGCGACGTTCGTCAATTCTTCCAAAACTTCGCGCCACATGGCTTCGTCCGCGACCCATCGGGCCGCGGCGCTGTGTGAGTCCGCGCCAGAACCGAAGGGGATTCCGTCCGATCAGTGGTCCTGTGGTGGCGCCGGCGTGTGCGCGGTGTGTTCGGGGCTCCTCAGTCGCTCGCTCGGCCCCGGCTCTCGATCGGCCTGCTAACGCTGGTGGTGCTCCTCGGAATCGATCTCCCGCTCTTCGGCGCGTCACTCGTCCTGGTGTTACTACTGGAGGCGACCCTGTTGTGCCGGATCCCGCAGGTTCGCGAATGGCTGGGACTGTCTGCCCCCGTCCGCGCGCGCGAGTTCCATTGAAAGAAGACGAACCATGAACCGAATGCCCATCGCCGTCTTCGTCAAGGCCATCCACCAAGGAGCCCAGGCTCGCCTGATCCGGCCGGAGACGACCACGATGATCCTTACTTCCTGGTTCTTCTCGGTTTTCGCATGGCCTCGCCTTGTGCCTTCCTGATCCGTTCGACGGCTTTCCGGCCAGATGGCGTGTCGGGAAAGTGGCGGATGATCTGGTGGTAGGCAGCGAACGCCTTCCTGGTGTCGCCCTGCTGCTCCAGGTCTTGTGCAATGGCCAGGACGTGGTCAGCCTCTTGCTCGGGCGTCACCGCGGAAGCCGTCGGCGGCTGCGAGCCCGCGTTCGACCCCGCGCAGCCGGTCATGACCGAGGAGAGGAAGAGACAACCCATGGCAATGGGGCGCATGTCGTACGACCCCGTTGATCACGGATAGAACATTTCATTGGGATAGACATAGCCGCCGGGATACATCTGCGGATAGGCGACGCCCTTGGTCAACGACATCACGTGTCCGTCGAGGAACAGGCAGTTCGCCGCGCCGTGGCGGTTCCAGGGAATCCAGGTGTCGAGGACCAGGGTGCCCAGCCAGATATCGTAATCGTCCTGCCTGGGCTCGCCACTCTCCGGCGAGTTGAGGATCCCCAGGGCGTCGCGCTCGTTGTAGGAGATGAAGTTGGACAGACCGATCTCCTGCTGGAACCGCGGGAGGGTCCACCGTCCATAGCGCAGGGTCTTGTGGCTGAGCTGCGAATTCATCAGGTAGCTCGTCCGGTTCGCGATCCCGTCCACCACGCCCGTCGTCGGGTCCACATAAGGGGTGACCAGCGAGGTGTCGGACAGGCAGCGATAGATCTTCTCGTCGGCCACCTGCACGCCCCCCTTGGCGATGGCCTCGTTCGCGTAGGCTGGATTGACGTAAGGCATGATCTTGTCTTCCCAGTAGATCTCCGCGAATGACTCGGCAGCCGCGACCTCGGACAGGACGTCAGCGTCAAACGGATGGTGAAGGAAGTCCTGTCCGTTCCAGTCATCGAAGTACTGCATCGTCGCGATCCCAATTTGCCGCAGGTGGCTCTGACAGTCCATCCGTCGCGCGGCCTCGCGGGCATTCTGCACGGCGGGGAGCAGGAGCCCCACCATGATCGAGACGATGGCGATCACCACGAGTAGCTCGATGAGAGTGAATCCGGATCGGCGTCGCATCCTCACAGCTATGCTCCCCTTGCCCGACGCGGCGTCATACGATTGACCAGTGCTACGAAAGCGAGGTTCGTAATATCCTCGAGAGGTCATCCTAGACCTTGACCCTACGTTTGGCAACTGGGAAGTCACTCTTGACGTCGCTTTCGCATCTTCGGCTGCAACCGAACCCGCCTCACTCTCTGGCCGATTCCGTGTTCACCGTAGGCGCCGGGCCGACATGCTGGCTAGTCCACCAGATCCGAAATGACCATCCACCAGAACAGGAAGCTGCCGGCTCTCTCGGGTCTGGTTCTCACGATACCTGAATGATTTCGTGGATTTCGTGTTCCATTCTCTGGTCTCCGGACCACTTCCGTGGTCCTGTCGATCGGCGAGCGGTGAACGCGTGCGGCCCATGAGCGGTTGTTTGTGATTTCGTGGACGAGGCGCTCTAACGCAGCCCGACTGTCGCCCAGGGGAATGTCGATTGACGGGTTTGGCCGTGCACCAGGTCGTCGGTTTCGCGTATCATAACCCGAGGTAGAAAGCTCGAGGATTCAGCGATGGGAACCCGTTACTGGCTAGGGCGGCCCGGAGGAGTGCGTGCCTGGCGACTGGCTCTCGATCTCGGGGTGGCTTCTTGGGATCTCTGTTCTCCCGAGGCCCGGCGACTCAGCCGGTCGAGTTGCCGGGCCTTCGTGTTCGACCGGCAAGATCTGACCCGAACTCGACAAGGACAACGATGATTTCGACGGACGTGGCGATTATCGGTGGGGGGATCGTTGGCCTGGCGACGGCCTACCAGCTCACCAGGGAGCTTCCCGGGAAGCGGGTCGTCGTGCTGGAGAAGGAGGCCGAGCTGGCTCTCCACCAAACCGGCCACAACTCGGGGGTGTTGCACTCGGGCATCTATTACAAGCCCGGCTCGCTCAAGGCGATCAACTGTCGCCAGGGCAAGCGGCTGATGGAAGAGTTCTGCGCGGCCGAGGGGATCTCGTACGAGATCTGCGGCAAGGTCATCGTGGCGCTCGACGACTCCGAGCTGCCGGCCATGGAACGGATCTTCGAGCGCGGCCAGGCCAATGGCGTCGTCTGTGAGGTCATCGACCGCGAGCGGCTCACCGAGCTGGAGCCCCATACCGCGGGAATCCGGGCGATCCACGTCCCCGAGGCAGGCATTGTCAACTACAAGCAGGTCTGCCAGCGGCTGGCCGAGCGGGTCCGCGAGCGCGACGGCCAGGTGCTCACGTCGGCACGCGTCACCCAGATCGACCGGAGTGCGGACCGGGTCGTCGTGACGACCAGCCGCCGGCCAGGTCGAGGCCCGGCAGGTGGTCAACTGCGCCGGGCTGCATTGCGACCGCGTCACGGCGCTGAGCGGCCAGCATCCGGACGCCAAGATCGTGCCGTTCCGCGGCGAGTACTTCGAGCTGAAGCCCGAGGCCACTCATCTGTGCAGGAACCTGATCTACCCGGTGCCCGACCCGAACTTCCCGTTCCTGGGCGTGCACTTCACCCGGATGATCGAGGGCGGCGTGGAGTGCGGGCCCAATGCCGTGCTGGCGTTCGCCCGCGAGGGGTATCGCAAGACCGACTTCAACCTGGCCGACATGGCCGAGACGCTCAGCTACTCCGGCTTCCTGAAGATGGCGGCCAAGTACTGGAAGACCGGCCTGGGCGAGATGTGGCGGTCGGCGAGCAAGGCGGCGTTCGTCAAGGCGCTCCAGCGGCTCGTCCCCGAGATCCGTGCCGAGCACCTGGAAGCCGCGCCGGCCGGGATCCGGCGCAGGCCGTGATGCCCGACGGCTCGATGGTCGACGACTTCCTGATCCAGGAGGCTGACCGGGTCATCAATGTCAACAACGCCCCATCGCCGGCCGCGACCGCCTCGCTCAACATCGGCAAGACCATCGTCGAGCGGCTGGCTCCCCGGCTCGCCTGACCCCACGCAACGGAGGTGACCGATGAACAACTCGGAGGAGACGCAGACTTACTCCATCGAGCGGCTCCGCGAGTTCTCCACGCGGGTATTCCGGCACTTCGGGGTTCCTGAGGCCGATGCCCGGCAGGCGGCCGAGGTCCTTGCGGCCAGCGACCTCAGAGGCATCGACTCGCATGGCGTGGCGCGCCTGCACTCCTACTTCGACATGCTGACCCTCGGCCGGATCAACCCTCGGCCCCGGATCGAGATTGTCCGCCAGTTGCCGGGTACGGCGACCGTCGACGGCGACAACGGACTGGGACTCGTCGTCGGTCCCAAAGCCAACGCGATCGCCATGGAGAAGGCCGACGTGGTCGGATCGGGCTGGGTCAGCGTGTGCAACACGAACCACTTCGGCATCGCGGGCTACTATCCGCTCCAGGCCCTGAAGCGCGACCTGATCGGCTGGGCGATGACCAATGCGACCAAGCTGGTCGCCCCGCTCTGGTCGCCCGAGCGGATGCTCGGCACCAATCCGATCGCCATCGCCTTCCCCGGCCAGGAGGAGCCGCCGATCGTCATCGACATGGCGACCAGCGCCACGGCCTACGGCAAGATCGAGATCGCGATGCGCAAGCAACAACCGATCCCGGACGGCTGGGCCGTCGACGCCTCGGGCGCCGTCACCACGGATCCCCAGGGCATGATGGAGGGCGGCGCTCTGCTGCCGCTCGGCGGCGATCGCGACCACGGAGGCCACAAGGGCTACTGCCTCTCCGCGATGGTCGATATCCTCTGTTGCGTCCTGAGCGGCGCCAACTGGGGCCCGTTCGCGCCCCCGTTCGCCTTGAGGCAGGAGATCCCCGCCCGGAGCGTCGGCAAGGGGATCGGCCACTTCTTCGGAGCCCTGCGGATCGACGGCTTCATCGATCCGGATGAGTTCAAACGACAGATCGACGAATGGATCCGCGTCTTCCGTGCCGCCCGCCCGGCACCGGGCACGCCCGGCCCGCGGATCCCCGGCGACCCCGAGCGCGAGGCCGAGGCCATCCGCCGTGTGACCGGAATCCCCCTCGTCCAGGCCGTCGTCGATGACCTGCGCGACATCTCGAAACAGACCGGCATCCCGTTCGATTGATCGAGACAATGTGTATCGTGTCCTCCCCGTTCCCAGCGATTGGAGCCCAAGATCATGAACCGTCGAACCTTCATCACCGACCTCGGCGGCCGTGGCGGCCCTTGCCCCCACGACGGTCTCCCAGGCGCAGACGACGAAGCGGCTCAAGGTGATCATTCCCACGACGAATCCGGAACAACTTTCGGAGCTCCAGGCGGCCGCTCCCGAGGTGGAGCTGATCCAGTGCCGGAACGAGGACGAGGCGGTCGAGCAGCGTCATCGACGCCGACGCCTCGTATGGCTTCATCAGCCCGCGGATCGTCCGCGCCGGCAAGACCTTGAAGTGGGTCCAGCAGCCGAGCGCCGGAGTCGAGCATCTGATGGAGATCCCGGAGCTCGTCCGGAGCGACATCATCGTGACCAACATGCAACGGGTCTACGGTCCCGAGATCGCCGATCAGGCGATCGGTTACCTGCTGGCATTCACCCGCAGCCTGGCTCACTTCGTCCGCGCGCAGCCGAGTCAGGAGTGGCGTTCCCGCGGGCCCGACGTCGTGCTCGACGAGCTGATGGGCAAGACACTCCTGGTCATCGGCCTGGGTGGCATCGGCAGCGAGGTCGCCCGCCGCGCCGCCGCATTCGGCATGCGAGTCCTGGCCACGGACCCGAAAGTCCTGGAGCGGCCTCCATTCGTCGAGGAGCTGCACAAGCCAGCCGCGTTCCACGCCCTCCTGCCTCGGGCCGACGTCGTCGCCAGCGCCGTGCCGCTCACGAACGCGTCGAGAAAAATGATCGGCGCGAAGGAGTTCGCCATGATGAAACCGGGCGTCATCCTGATCAACGTCTCGCGGGGTGGCGTGGTCGATACCCAGGCCCTGATCGATGCCCTGGACCGCAAGCAGGTCGCCGCCGCCGGGCTCGACGTGACCGATCCCGAACCGCTGCCCAAGGGGCACCCACTCTGGTCGCGGAACGTGATCATCACGCCCCACAGCGCGGGCCAGTCGCCCGGCGGCGAGCGACGAAGGCACGAACTCTTCCGCGAGAACCTCCGCCGCTTCGCCTCAGGCGAGATGCTGCTGAACATCGTGGACAAGAGCGTCGGTTATTGATGGGCCGACTCTCCGTCGATCTGGCCCTTCGACGATGGCCTGGCGGTTAGCGACGGTAAGAGCCCAACACATCGGCCACATATCACGAGAGCCGATAAACCCGGATCGCGTTGTCGTGCAAGAGTTTCTTCTGCTCGGCGTAGGGGCGGTCGGCGACGATGCCCCGCAGCGCCACGACCCACTGCCGATAGGTCGAGGCGAGCGTGCAGACCGGCCAGTCGCCGCCGAAGACAACGCGATCGGGTCCGAACTGGTCCAACACGTGATTGACGATCGGCGCCAGGTCATCCGCTGTCCAGGGGCCCGGGGCTGCCGAGGCGACGATGCCCGAGACCTTGCACACCACATTCTTCCGCTCAGCGATCCTGCCGATGTCGCCCTTCCAGCCCGAGAGGTCCTTCGCCCGGACGCTGGCGTTGCCGCAGTGGTCGAGGATGAACGCCGTGTCGGGGCAAGCGTCGATCAGCTTCCCCGCGTCGCCAAGCTCCGTGGTCCGCATGCACAGATCGAAGGTCAAGCCTATCTTACCAAGGAGGCGAATGCCGTCGATAAAGCGCCTGTGAAGGCAGTGTCCCGGGGGCGTGTCGGCGGAGTGGAGCACCCGGCGCAGGCCCTTGATGGCGGGCTGGTCCTTGTAGCGAGCGAGGTAAGCCGCGAAGCCCTCCGTCTCGGGCCGGCCCGAGATCACCGCGCCTACCAGTGGCGTATTGCGCTGGCGGATCAAGTCGAGCACGTAATCCGCCTCGGCTGGTTGCTGCAATGGCTCGACGTCCACCTCCATGTAGACAGATCTGACGACGTTGAGGCCCTCAGTCGCTTGCTTGTAGTCTTCCATCAGGAAGGACCGGTTGAGCTTCGGAGCACCCTTGAGCCAGGGGAGCTTGAATCGAGAGAGGTCCCAGAGGTGCTGGTGGGTATCGATGATCGGAATCGTCGCGGGCTCGTCCGACTGGGCCGGGAGTCCGGCGGTGACCGCCAGGGCAGAGGATTGTTGGAGGAAGCGGCGTCGGGTGATTGCAGCGTCGATCATGTCAATGCTCCTCTTCGGTTCGGGCCGAAGGTCAGGTCGGTCGTACACCCCTTCGAAGCCGCAGGTCGGACCTCGTCGTCATCGCGGGGCTTGCCCCAGCAACCATCGCGCTCCTCCGGTGCAGAGTAGGGGCGTTCCTCAGCAATCGACGACCTTCCGGCGATCTTACCGGTAAAACGGCTGACCTTTGAGCCACCTTGGCCCGTACCTCGGCTCGGGCTTTCCGGCTTCCAGCGCGCCCAGGTCCGGCAGCCTGGCCCGTGAAGTCCGTCGTTCACGGTCGGAATCAACACGCCGGCATCCACCGCCTTGCTCGTCGGCTTGAGCCGAAAGTTCAGATCCACGGCGTGATAGACTGCGTGGCGGTTGGCCGGATCTGGGGGAGCCAATCGCTCAAAATCGCCGAAATCGACTTCGATACCGTGCGTCTCCTGCCTCGTGGCCGCGCGGAAGTCGGCCAGCGTTGCGAAGCTCTTCCAGTCCTCGGGCTTGGGCTCATACAATCGTTGCCCGGTTCCTGGCGCCAGCCAGGTGTATTGCTCGGTCACACTTTTGTTCGGGCGAAACCCGTTGTAATCCGAGCTGAACGCATCCGTCGCGTTCGCCCAGCTCATGATGCCGCGGCCGGGAGTGTCCCGGCCCAGGAACAGGTTGTTCCGAAAGTGCATGTTGGACGATGGCTCTCGCACGACCTGTTCCCCGATGATCGTATTGTGGTAAACGAACAGGCCGGCCGGCTTGGCCGAGAACTTGAACGCAACGCCCGAGGGCACGTGATACAGGATGTTGCCAATGAAGTAGACCGGCCCGCCAAACACCGGCTGGGAACTGTATCCACCCTGCGCGGCGTTGACCCCGCGGTTATTCATGACCCGCACGTTGTGAACCCCGCCGTCGGTCTCCACGAAGTCGTCATTGAGCAGGTGCAGATCGTTGTTGTAGATGTCGATCGACGAAGCCCGCTGGTCAGGATCCTGCGGTGGCGTCCCATAGGTCGAGATGCCGATCCCGTCGTGGAAATAGGCGATCGCATTGTGGGCAATCACATGCCCCGGCCCGTAGACCTTGATCGCATAGTAGCTCGTGAGCAGGTGCGAGCCGTAGGCCCCGGCGCTGGCCCACATCGGCCCTGTCCACCCGATCAGCCGGAAGCGGTCATCGCGGCCGAGGAACAGGTTATCCGCGATGTAGAAGTCACTGGAGCCGGCGTACTCGGTCCAGACTCCGAATCCCACTTGCTCGAAGCGGCAGTTCTTGACCGTCAGTCCGACCGCGCCGAGTACCTCTTTCTGGCCGGCGAAGATGCCCACGTCGGTGTTGCGAATCGTCAGCCCGTCGAAGATGTGGTACCGCGACGCCATGACATCGAACAGCCTGTGATTGCCGGCCCCGTCGAAGATCACCTCACCATCGCCGGCCGCCTTGATCGTGATCGGCTTCTCTCGCGTCCCCTTCAACGTCAGCGACATCGTGCCGTCAAAGGGCGTCATCATCGGGTCCACGTAGTTGAGCCGCTCGGGCTTATAGAGTCCGGCATGCATCAGGATCGTATCGCCCGGCCGTGCCCGCCGTTCCCAGACAACACTCCAGTCGCCCAACCCCGCGCCGTAGTAGGCCTGCAAGAGGCTCGTGAAGCTGGGTTCCTGACGCGGTCCCTGATAGCCTGGGGGGTAAACATGCAGCGCACGCCCTTCCTTGGAGGGCTGCGGCTCGCTGCGTGTCCTCACCCGCACGGTGTGCTCGATCTGGCCGCTCGTCCCGTCCGGATCGGTCAACCGGAACTGGCACTCATATTCCGTCCCCGGCTGGAGGTTCAGGATGCTGCCGGCAAATCCATCGGGAACCGTGTAGTCGAGATTCTCGCGTCGTCGGTAGACGTTCTCCCCGCCCATACGCACCAGAGGCAGCGCCTGTCGCCAGGCAGATTCACCGACCGCCCGGAACTCCACCGCGACCGCCGCATTCCGATTCGCATCCCCGTGGATTTCCCACTCAAAGCCGAGATTCAAGAGTGTGGGGTGCTCCACGACAAAGCCTCCCGCCAGCGTACTGTTCTCGGTCGTCAGCCCCCATGGCAGCCAGGAAGAGACACAAGAGACTGGGATACGTCATGGTCGGCACTCCGCGCGGCATTTCCGTTTTGTTCCCGAGTGCCGGTCAGCATACACTCACTCGCCTGCTGCGTGAACCCTCCCCTGCCCCGCACCAGGTCGAAACGTCAACCCCTTGCGAGACAGGCCGGCCCCCCTGCACGTAGTCTCTACCGGCTTCATCTGGGAAAGTTAGGGTGAGGCAGGGTACAATAATTGTTTAATGTGCCAGGAGACGAGGCGTCTAACCGAGCGAGGAGTGCATGTGGATCAGGCTCTTGGGTTGTGTCCTGCTCATGATGCCACTGAGCGCGCGGGCCTTTGAGCGTCCGGCCTCGGCGGCCAGCGATCCATTTCGAAAAGAAGATCCGGCCTCTGCTTGCGAACCACTGCTGGAAATGCCATGGTCCGCAAAAACCGAAGGGCGGTCTGCGCCTCGATTCGGAGGAAGGGATCGCGAAGGGCGGGGATACCGGCCCCATCATCGTCCCCGGCAAGCCCGAGGAGAGCCTCCTCATCGAGGCGATCCGCTACCAAGGCGACCTCAAGATGCCTCCCAAGGGGAGGCTCAGCGACGCTGAGGTGGCCGATCTCGTGGCCTGGGTTCGAGCCGGTGCGACGTGGCCGATGGTCGAGAAAAGCCCGTCCCCGGCTCAACTCTCCGACCGACCGACCGCGCCTGGCGAGCCGCGTTCATTCTGGGCATTCCAGCCGCCGCGCGATCCCACGCCGCCTGACATACGGGCAGGCAACTGGCCGAAATCGCCGCTCGATCGGTTCATCCTCGCGGGCCTGGAACGGAAAGGACTCACCCCGGCGCCTTCCGCCGAGAAACGGTCCTTGATTCGCCGAGCCACCTTCGACCTGACCGGTCTGCCCCCCGCGCCCGAAGAGGTCGACGCGTTTCTCGAAGACCGATCGCCCGATGCCTTCGCGAAGCTCGTCGATCGGCTGCTGGCGTCGCCTCGGTACGGCGAGCGCTGGGGGCGACATTGGCTCGACCTGGCACGCTATGCCGACTCCAACGGTATGGACGAAAACGTCGCCTATGCCAACGCGTTTCGCTACCGAGATTACGTGATCCGCGCCCTCAACAACGACAAGCCCTACGATCAGTTCCTGAAGGAGCAGATCGCCGGCGACCTGCTTTCCGCAAGCGACGACCCGGCCGACCGGGAACGCCTGGTCGCGACCGGCTTCCTCGTGCTCGGGCCGAAGATGCTCGCAGAAGACGATCCGGTGAAGATGGAGATGGACATCATCGACGAGCAGGTGGACACGGTCGGCCGGGTCTTCATGGGCCTTACGATGGGCTGCGCCCGATGCCACGACCACAAGTTCGACCCGATCCCGACCACGGACTACTATGGTCTGGCCGGGATCTTCAAGTCCACGAAGTCCATGCAAAACCACACGGTCGTCGCCATGTGGAATGAGCGCCTGCTCGCGACGAAAACCGAGATGGCGGCGATCGAGACGGTCCGGAAGGAGATCGCACGTCGTGAGGCAGAGATCAAGGCGGTTGCGAAGCAAGCCAAGTCCGCGACCGAGAGCGATCGTCGCGCGAAGCTCTCCGAGGAGCTGCGCCGGAAACGCGAGCAGCTCGCCGACCTCGAGAAGAAATCCCCGCCGATCGTGGAAGCGATGAGCGTCGAGGATCACAAACCGATCGACCTTCGGGTTCACATCCGGGGCAGCCATCTCACGCTCGGTGCGGTCGTCCCGCGACACTTGCCTCAGGTCCTGGCCGGCGCGAATGGAACGATCGCCCAGAACGCCGCAAAGCGGGCGACTGGAGCTTGGGAACTGGCTGACGCGCCCCGATCATCCGCTCACGGCCAGGGTGATGGTGAACCGAATCTGGCTCGGTCATTTCGGCGAAGGGATCGTTCGATCGCCGGACAATTTCGGTCGGCTCGGTGAACGGCCCGATCAGCCGGAGCTGCTCGATTGGCTGGCTTGCCGATTCGTCGAATCCGGCTGGTCGATGAAGGCGATGCATCGAATGATCATGCTCACATCAACCTACCAGATGAGCACTCATCATGACTCCGAGTCGGTCCAGGACGACCCGGAGAATCGCCTTCTGTCGCATTTCCGCCGGCAACGACTCGAGGCCGAGGCCATTCGCGACGCGATCCTGGCTGTCAGCGGAGAGATCGATACGACGATGGGTGGCTCGCTCTTGAAAACGAAGAATCATTCCTATGTGAACAACACCGGCAATGCGGGTGGAGTCAACTACGATGTGAATCGCCGCTCCGTCTATCTCCCCGTGATCCGCAGCGGCCTGTACAACGTGTTCCAGGCATTTGATTTTGCCGATCCCAGTGCATCGAATGGGAAGCGGATCCCGACGACAGTCGCTCCGCAAGCCCTCTTCATGATGAACGATCGCCTGGTCTTGCGGTGCTCGGGTGCCCTGGCGCGACGGCTGCTGGCCAGGACCGATCTGGACACGTCGCAGCGCATCAGGCTGGCCTACCAGAGGGCCTACGGCCGCCCTGCGATCGAGAAGGAAATCGATCGTGCCGAGGATTACCTGCGGCGGTTCGACGACGGGCTCACCGCGGAAGGGGTCGGCGCCGAGGCTCGCCCCCAGCGGGCCTGGCAATTGTTGTGTCAGGCCCTTTTCTCGTCCAGCGAGTTCCTTTACCTCGATTGATCCGATCGACCGGCGCCGCTCACGAGGTGTGAATGCCATGAACAACCACGGGATCACGACCCCAGAACCGGTGATGTCGCGTCGCGAACTCCTCCGCCGCGGTGGAGGTGGTTTTGCAACCCTGGCTCTGGCCGGGCTCCTGGCCGAGGAGGCGCGAGCCGTTTCCATCGATCCCCGCAACCCGCTCGCGCCCCGAGCCGGTCACTTCCCGGCCCGCGCCAAGCGGGTGATCTTCCTGTTCATGCACGGCGGCCCCTCGCAGGTCGACACCTTCGACTACAAACCGCTACTGGATCGCGACCACGGCAAGCCGCTGCCGTTCGCCAAGCCCCGCGTGGTGTCGAGCCAAACCGGCAACCTGCTGCGCTCTCCGTTTCGGTTTCGGAAACACGGCCAGAGCGGAATCGCAGTCAGCGAATTGTTTCCCCACCTCGCCGGGTGCGTGGACGACCTCTGCATGATCAACTCGATGCACGGGTCCAACTCACGGCATGGGGGAGCGCTCTTGGAACTCCACACCGGCAGCGATACGTTCGTACGGCCGAGCATGGGGTCGTGGATCGCCTACGGGCTCGGCACCGAGAATCAGGACTTGCCGGGCTTCATCACCATCTGCCCCAACCTCAGCCACGGCGGCGTGAACAACTGGAGCTCGGCCTTCCTGCCCGCGGTGTATCAAGGCACACCGATCGGCGCCACGGGCATCGGCTCCGACCGAGCGAAGATCCCGTTCATCACGAACACATCCACGCCGAGACGGCTCCAACGGATGGACCTCGACCTGATCCAGGAGATGAATCACGATCATCTGGAGCGATCGGGGGCCGATCAGGCGCTGGAAGGTCGGATCGCGTCGTTCGAGCTGGCGTTCCGGATGCAGATGGCGGCGCCGGAGATCCAGGAGGTCTCGCAGGAAACAGCCGCGACCCAACGCCTCTACGGCCTCGATCAAGCCCCCTGCCGCGACTTCGGCCGGCAATGCCTCATGGCCCGGCGCTTCGCCGAAAGCGGCGTTCGTTTCGTGCAGGTTTCACATAGTTACAAATGGGACCAGCACAGTGGGCTGAAGAAGGATGTCGCTCAGAACGCGCTCGAAGTCAACCGACCGATCGCGGGCCTGCTGAAGGACTTGAAAGCGCGGGGCTTGCTCGACGACACGCTCGTGCTCTGGGGCGGCGAATTCGGGCGTACGCCGACGTCGCAAGGGAACGACGGGCGCGACCATAATCCTCACGGATATACGATGTGGATGGCCGGAGGCGGGATCAAGAACGGCCACGTTTACGGCAAGACCGATGACTACGGCTATTACGCGGTCGAGAACAAGGTCCATGTCCACGACTTGCACGCCACCATCCTCCACCAACTCGGCATCGACCACACCAGGCTAACCTACCGCTACGCCGGCCGTGACTTCCGCCTCACGGACGTCTACGGCGAGGTCGTCCATGACCTCTTCACCTGAATCACAAAGCGCCAACGTGCAGGCCAGGAATCGCCGGATCGAGTCGATTGCTCCGAAGATGGGAGTCTCCCGAGAAGCTTTCCTCAAGCGTCTAGCTCCCCGGATCTCAGGGCCGTGCGGGCATCTTGGGGAACTCCCACTGGCAAATTCCCGATTCCCGATCGGGTCTAAACAGGTCCTCGCAAAAGGGAAAGTGTGGGGCAGCCGCCCTCGGCTGCCCTTTGCCAGCGAGGGCGGCTGCCCCACATTCCCAATGGCGGGTCTTTATTCAGAGCGCCTAAAATTTGGCAGCGATCGGGAGAGCGAGGCTCCGTCCGAGCCTGGAAACACGCGGCTCGGACGGAGCCTCGCTCTCCCGGAGTCTCGTAGTTTTAGGGGCTCTAAGCAGGAATCGGCAATCTGAATTCCGAGACTTCTCGCCCAACACCACCGGGCTCGGGCCCACCTTGGGCGGATCTTTGCCCCGAAGGGGCCGAAACATAACAGCCCGGGGCACCGCCCCGGGACTCGGTCGCCCACCCCGAGCCGAGCCCTGAAGGGGCGACACACGGCTGGCCAAGGGACCCGTCCTTGTGCCGCCCTTTCAGGGCTTTTTCTGGAAGTTTCTCGGTTCCCGGGGCGTTGCCCCGGGCTGGTTTGTTTCGCCCCTTCGGGGCCAATCATGGTGGCGTCCAGCGAGAAGTCTCGAATTCCGGCATCTGGAAGAGGGATTCCGTTGCAGCCCCGACGCGTCAGGAGGGACTCTTGCCAGAGAGTTGAATGGGAAGCGCCAGCGACGTCCTAAACCAGACAAGCTGCGCCGTCGCCTCTTCGAGGCACGGCCGACGAGGCCCAGAAGGCCGAACGCCATCATCACGAAGCTGCGGGGCTCGGGCACGGAACTCGTGCCGAGGACCAGGTTATCGATCGCGAAGTAGGCCGGCGTGTTCATGCCGTATACCGGGTCGTTATCGGTGGAGCTGAGGCCGAATTGGAGGCTTTCGGCGCTCCCGAGAGAGGCCAGGTTCAAGGTCTGCCACGTATTGATGATATAGCTATTCGACCCCAGGAAGTTCGCGAGGTAGAAGTCAACCTCTCCTGTCTTCATTCCCGTCCCGTTGGGCCCGGAATAGCCCTGGACATCCAGCAGGAAATAGTCGCCCGCTCCGAATTTGCGGGAGAACTGGCTACCGTCGAGCATCGCGAAGTAAGCATAGGTCGTATTGGTGACCTGGACCGAGAGGGGAGTCGTCCCCGGTGCGAGGTTGATGTACGATTCGGACGGGTTGAAGGGGTTTGCAGTCGCCCCGAAGGTGTAAGCCACCGCGTAGGTCTGCGAGTTGTCGGCGCCGGAGCCGGTGATCGCGCTGTACTGGTTGGTGTAGCCAGGGGTCGTGGTGTCGGTCATGGTGGAGATTGACCAGCCCGACCACGCGCCATAGGTCGGGTCGTAACTATTGTTGAATTGCGTGCCGTTGACGGTGAACTGGCCGGTCGGGCCCGCATTGTTGTCGTACGAGTTGGGCGGCAGTCCGAAGCTCTCGAAGGTGATTACCTGGTCGGCGCGAGAAGCCGAGGTGAAGATCGAGGCCGCGGCCAACGTTGCGATGATGATCTGTTTCATGGGGAATCTCTTCCGGCTCAATGGTTCGAGAGGGTCGAAACCTGGGGTTCAGTAGGAATCGCTGCTGAGCACCTCGCCGAGCGCCGCGCGTGCACAGCGCGGCGAGCGGCACGGGGTTGGTCTGGTTCTTGAGGAAGTGGACCGAGCCGTCGACGAACAGGGTATTGACCCCGCCGGGGTGCTGGCTGGTCAGCTCCTCGCCGTATTCCGTGGGCGGCCGCGCATTGATCGGGGCCGACTGGTCGAAGATGTTATGCCCGCTGATCCACATCGCGTTGATCGCCTCGGGGTCCTCGCCGACGTGGATGGTCTGCGAGGCACCGTCGGTGATCTGCGCCAGGGAGATGGCCTGGTTGAAGATCATCGGGCCGCAGGGCGGATTGTTCGTGAAGGTCGGACTGCTCAGTCCGCGCGGCCCGTACATGCCGCCGTAGTCGGCGTCGGCGGATTGGAACGCATCGCCCGGGGCGATGTTCCAGAACGTCTTCCTCGGCTCCGAGGGACACAGGTAGATCTGGAGTACCGTGTAGCCGGCGGTGGAGTTGACCGGCGCATCGTAGGTGAAGCTGGTGTTCAGGCCGTTGTAGAGCGGGCCTTGCTCGAGCCAGGGGAGGACGGCGGCCGACCAGCCCATGTTCATGTTCTGGGTCAGCGGCTGGGTGGGGACGGCGATCCAGCCGCCCGCCGGGAAGGTGTTGTTGGTGTCGTGATACCCGTGGAGCGCGATGCCGATCTGCTTGAGGTTGCTCACGCAGTTGATCCGTCGGGCCGCCTCGCGCGCCGCCTGGACCGCCGGCAAGAGCAGCGCGATCAATACCGCGATGATCGCGATGACCACCAACAGCTCGATGAGCGTGAAGGCGCGACGGTTCGGGGTCAGGCGGAACACCAGAGTGATCCTTTCCGGGGCACGGATGGATGGCCTCACGGAAAGGCATCGGTCGCCGGCGCGCGGGACGCGCAGCCATTGAGCCGCCCAGATGCTTGAGGCCGAAGCATCGCCTGGCTCGCCCGATAGGCCGTATTCTGGCTCGCGAGTCGATTGGTCCCGGACGCCTTCCCACGAGCACGCGCTCGCAGTGGCATTCGTGTCCGGGGACCTCCTCGCTTACAGCGGCGGTCCCGCGCCGGAATCTCACCGGCTTCCTGTCCAGCAATCGGCTGGACGCCTATCGCAGCATGAGGGGGTAGTGTAGGTGGTGGATGTCGTGGATGTCAAGAACCCACGTGGGAAGACCGACCCTTCCGTGTGATCGGGGCGAAGACCATTGTGGGCAACTCGGCCTCGACGGGGAAGGAAGACCCGGAGCGAGGTCTCAGTGGAATCGCCTCGACCATCTGGCCTTCGCGAGGAAGATGGAGTAGATTACTTCGATTCTCGACAGGTTCCACCCGTGCGAACGGGTGCGACGAAGAGGGAAGCCGGTGCGAATCCGGCGCAGGGCCGCTGCTGTGATCGGCCAGAACCCCGAGCCTGATTGCCACTCCGGCGCGGTCACGAGCCGTGCTGGGGGAAGGTTGCTCGAAGGTCGCTATGAGCCGTAAGCCAGAAGACCTGCCTGTCGGGCTGTGTCTTGGTGCCTCGGACCCAGGCACGCGGGCAGGTCGTGGTACCGTCTGCGCACGCAGACGCCTCCCGCATTGTCGGTCCGACCACCCTTCCGCCCGGACCGGCAGGAATGCGAAATTCGATGAACGTGATCGAGAACCTTCAGGATCATGTCGAGGGGCATCTTTCTCTGCTCACCCCGGTCGATCAGATCTGGCAACCGACGGATTACCTGCCCGACCTGAGCGCTGAAGATTGGCCCGAGCAGCTCGCGCAGTTTCGCGAAGCCGCACGGCGATTGCCCGATGAGTTGCTCGTCGTCCTCGTGGGAAACATGATCACCGAGGAGGCGCTGCCGAACTACACGATCTCGCTCGAACACATCGTCAAGGACCCGACGGGGATAACCGACACCCCCTGGGCGCAGTGGCTCCGCGGCTGGACCGCCGAGGAGAATCGGCACGGCGACCTGCTCAACGCCTATCTACGGCTCTCCGGCCGCGTGGACATGAGGGCCGTCGAGCGGACGATCCATCACCTCATCCGGAACGGTTTCTCGCCTGGTAACGAAGGCGACGATTCTGCGGGGCTCATCTATGCTGCGTTTCAGGAGCGGGCCACCCGGCTGAGCCACGGCAATCTCGCCAGGCTCGCCCTCGGGCATGGCGAGGAGAACCTCGCGAGGATCTGCCAGAAGATCGCGGCCGACGAGACCCGCCACGAGGTCTTCTACACCCAGGTCGTCGCCGAATTGTTCGAGCGCGATCCCGAGTCGACGCTCCTCGCCTATCGTGCGATGCTCAGGCGGCTCATCGCGATGCCCGGCAGCCGGATGACGGACGGGTGGGATCCGAACCTCTTCGATCGTTACGCGGCGGTGGCCCAGCGCACCGGCGTCTACACGTCCCGGGATTACGCCTCGATCATTCGTCACCTGAACACGACCTGGGGCCTGGCAGGCCGGTCGTTCGCGGGCAAGGCGGCCCGGGCCGCAGGATTACCTCTGCCGCCAGCCGGAGCGTTACGAGAACCTCGCGGCCGAGATCGAGGGCCGCGTCGCTGAGCAAGGCCCCGTCCCATTCTCCTGGCTGCATGGGCGGGTCTTGTGATTGCTGCGAATTGACTGGCCGGGGCCCGAGAAATAGGATATGCTTCCAGACACTGACGGGTTTCGCCCGCATCGGCGGGCGGATGAAAAGGGAAGCCGGTGAGAATCCGGCGCAGGGCCGCTGCTGTATTCGGCGAGAGCCCCGGGCACACCATATGCCACTGCGGCGCTACCGCCGCGGGAAGGCCGCCCGGGAATCGATCGTAGCCGTAAGCCAGAAGACCTGCCCGTCGAGTCAGCGCCAATGGTGCCCCGGACTCGGGCATGCGGCAGGTCAGGTCCAATCCGCGCGTGCGGAACCCTCCTGCGTCTCCGGTCCGACACCCCTCTGCCCGGACCGGCAGGAAGGTTAGCCACTGTGCCCGAATCCGACGATCGCGATCGCACGTCCTGTCGAGCGCTCGCGCCAAGCAACTCGCTGCGGCTCATTTCGCCACGGCCCGCCTACTTGCTCGTCGCCATCCGCGCGGCGACGGTGTCGAGTCTCGTCCCACCTCCTCCAAACTTCACCCCGATCGGTACCGCGGTCGCGGAATGGCTCGTCCCCGCCTTTCGCCAGCGGCGGCCAATCGGCACGCTCTACCCGACGGCCTGACTCAACATCATCTGATATTTTGGAGGAATGAGCACATGACGATTGCGACAAATCTCGGATTCTCTCGGATGGGGCGTCATCGCGAGCTGAAGAAAGCGCTCGAGCGGTTCTGGGCGAAGAAGTGTGACGCTCCGGAGCTGCTCTCCATCGCCCGGGCTGCGCGGCCCACTGGAAGCTCCAGCAAGCGGCCGGGCTCGCCCAGGTCCCGTGCAACGACTTCTCTCTGTACGACCAGGTCCTCGACACGGCGCTGATGGTCGGCGTCCAGCCCGACCGGTTCCGGGGCGTCGGGGAAGGGCTCGATCGCTACTTCGCAATGGCGCGCGGGGTGGCCCACGAGGGTGAGCGTTCCGGCGTGGCAGCGCTCGAGATGACCAAGTGGTTCGACACGAACTACCACTACTTGGTGCCCGAATTCGAGACGGGGCAGGAATTCTCGCTCGACGCGGCCAAGCCGCTCGGAGAACTCGCCGAAGCGAAGGCGCTCGGTGTCACGGCTCGGCCGGTCTTGCTCGGACCGGTCTCGTTCCTCCTGCTCGGCAAGGCCAAGGATCCCGGCGTCAACCCGCTCGACCTCTGGTCGGCCCTGGTCCCGGTCTATGAGGACGTTCTCCGGCAATTGCGTGCGGCGGGCGCCGATTGGGTCCAGATCGACGAGCCTTGCCTCGTGACGGATCTGGGCCCGGGCGAGCTCGCAGTGCTCGCGCCGGTGTACGAGCGATTGGCGGACGCCGCCAACGGCGTGAACCTCCTGCTTGCCACCTATTTCGGCGAAATCGGAGAGGCCCTGCCGACCGTGATGCGACTCCCGGTCCGCGCGGTGCACCTGGACCTCGTGCGCGGCCCCGGCCAACTCTCGGCGGCAATGGATCTGGCCGCTCCCGGCCAGATGCTCTCCCTTGGGCTGGTCGACGGGCGGAACATCTGGCGGACGGACCTGCCCGCGGCGCTCGACGTCGCCGAGGATGTGGCGGAGCGCCTCGGCGTCGACCGGGTCCTGCTCGCACCGTCCTGCTCGCTCCTCCACGTCCCCTTCGATCTCGACGACGAGACCGATCTCGACGCCGAGCTCAAGAGCTGGCTGGCCTTCGGCCGCCAGAAGCTCGACGAGGTGGTGATCCTCGGTCGCGCGATCGAAGACGGCAGAGATTCCGTCGCCGAGGCGCTCGAGGCGAATCGGGCGGCCATCGCGAGCCGGCGGGCGTCGCCCCGGACCTCGTCGGCGGAGGTGCGTCGCCGCCTCGCCGAGGTCTCTCCGGCGATGCTCTCTCGCTCACATCCCTACGCCGCCCGCCGCGCAGCCCAGCGGGCCAGGACTCCGCTGCCGCTGCTGCCGACGACCACCATCGGCTCGTTCCCCCAGACCGACGACGTCCGCAAGGCCCGCGCGGCGTTCGCGCCGGCAAGCTCGCCGACGACGATTACGACGACTTCCTCAAGTCCCACGTCCGGGATGCCATCCGCTGGCAGGAGGAGGTCGGGCTCGACGTGCTCGTGCACGGCGAATTCGAGCGGAACGACATGGTCGAGTACTTCGGCGAGAACCTCGACGGATTCGCCTTCACCGCCAATGGATGGGTGCAGAGCTACGGCTCACGGTGCGTGAAGCCGCCCATCATCTTCGGCGACATTCGGCGTCGTGGGCCGATGACCGTCGCGTGGGCCCGATACGCGCAAGCGTTGACGTCCAGGCCGGTGAAGGGCATGCTGACCGGCCCGGTCACGATCCTCCAGTGGTCATTCGTCCGCGACGATCAGCCGCGGCGGGACACCTGCTGGCAGATCGCCCTGGCCATCCGCGAGGAGGTGGTCGACCTCGAATCGGCCGGGATCGCCGTCATCCAGATCGACGAGCCGGCACTCCGCGAGGGACTCCCTCTCCACCTCGCGGAGCGGGAATCGTACCTGAAGTGGGCGGTCGACGCCTTCCGGCTCGCGTCGTCCGGCGTGCGTGACGAAACGCAGATCCACACCCACATGTGCTATTGCGAGTTCAACGACATCATCGACTCGATCGCGGCCATGGACGCAGACGTGATCTCAATCGAAACGTCGCGATCGCAGATGGAGTTGCTCGGGGCGTTTGTGAGCTTCCGCTACCCGAACGAGATCGGCCCGGGGGTGTACGACATCCACTCGCCGCAGGTCCCGACCCGAGCGAGTGTCGAGCATCTGCTCGGCAAGGCGCTCGCCGTGCTCTCGCCTGAGCAGCTCTGGGTCAACCCCGACTGCGGTCTGAAGACCCGTCGTTGGGAAGAAGTGAAGCCCGCGCCTGGCGATCCTGGTGGAGGCCACACGTGCCCTGCGACAACGCCTGGCAGAAACTCCCTCGCAGGGACGAGTCCCAAAATGACTTCCGCGATCACATGAGGTTTTGAAGATCATGGCCGTCGAACTCTCGATCATCCCTCCGAGCGAGACCGTCACGCCACCGGACCCGAGGGAGCCGCCCTCGCCATCGGGGTCGCCTGCCGAGTCGGGCATGCAGGTGCGGAAACGGAATGGCCGGCTCGAACCGGTCGACGTCAACAAGATCGTGCGGGCCGTGCAGCGCTCGGCCGGCGGCCTACCGCACGTGGACATCATGCGGATCGCGGTGAAGACCATCGGCGGCCTCTTCGACGGCGCCACCACCCGCGAGCTGGACCGGCTCTCGATCCAGACGGCCGCCTCGCTCATCGCCGAGGAGCCCGAATACTCCCAGCTTGCGGCCCGGCTCCTGGACTGCTACATCGCCAAGGAGGTGACGAACCAGGACATCCACTCGTTCTCCCAGGCGATCGCGGCCGGCCACCGGCTTGGCCTGATTTCCGGCGAGACGGCCGGGTTGGTCGCGGCGGACTCCCGCAAGCTGAACTCGGCCGCGAATCGGCCGTGCGACCTGTTCGAATACTTCGGCCTCCGCACGGTCTATGACCGCTACCTGCTCCGCCACCCGAGCTCTCGCGACGTGATCGAGACCCCCGTCTACTTCTTCCTGCGTGTCGCCTGCGGGTTGTCGATGACCGTGGGCGACGCGCTCGAACTCTTCCACCTCATGGCGTCCCACCGCTACATGCCGAGTTCTCCGACCCTCTTCAACTCGGGAACGCCCCGGCCCCAGATGTCCTCGTGCTACCTCCTCGACTCGCCCGCCGACGATCTCGAGGGGATCTACGCGCGGTACGCGGACGTCGCCCGGCTCTCAAAGTACGCGGGGGGAATCGGGCTGGCCTATCACCGGATCCGCTCGCGCGGCTCGCACATCCGGGGGACCAACGGGCACAGCAACGGCGTCGTCCCCTGGCTCAAGACGTTGGATTCGTCCGTCGCAGCGGTCAACCAAGGGGGACGGAGGAAGGGCGCCTGTGCGGTCTACCTGGAGACCTGGCACGCGGACATCGAGGAATTCCTCGAGCTCAAGGACAACACCGGGGACGAGGCTCGGCGGACGTTTAACCTCAACCTCGCGAACTGGGTCCCGGACCTCTTCATGAGGCGGGTGGAGGCCGGCGAGCGTTGGTCGCTCTTCGACCCCAAGGTCGTACCGCACCTCGCCGACCTCCACGGCGAAGATTTCGACGCGGCCTATGTGCAGGCAGAGGCCGAAGGACTTTCCGTGAGGCAGGTCGCAGCCCGCGACCTCTTCGCCCGGATGATGAAGACGCTCGCCGAGACGGGCAACGGTTGGATGAACTTCAAGGACGCCTGCAATCGGAAATCGAATCAGACGCTCCGCCCCGCTCATGTCGTCCACTCCTCCAACCTCTGCACCGAGATCGTCGAGACGACCTCGGCGGGAGAGACGGCCGTGTGCAACCTGGGCTCGATCAACCTGGCCCGGCATCTTGACGAAGACGGGTTGGACTTCGATGCCCTGGGGCAGACCGCGCGGGCCGCTGTCCGGTTCCTCGATGCGGTCGTGGACGTCAACTTCTATCCGACGCCGGAATCGGCCGAATCGAATCGGAGGTGGCGCCCGGTCGGGCTCGGTCTCATGGGACTCCAGGACGTTTTCTTCCGATTGCAGCTCCCCTTCGACGGCTCAGAGGCGAGGGGGCTGTCCGTCCGCATCCAGGAGGAGATCTATTTCCAGGCCCTGACGACCTCGTGCGAGCTGGCGCGTGCGCATGGCCCGCACCCCGCATTCTCCGACACGCGGGCCGCCGAGGGAGTCCTCCAGTTCGAACTCTGGGAGACGGCGCCGCGCGACACGGCCCGATGGGAGGCGCTCCGCGATCGCGTTCGGCGATTCGGGTTGCGAAACTCGCTCGTCGTGGCCATCGCGCCGACGGCGACCATCGCGGCGATCGTCGGGGCCTATGAATGCATCGAGCCGCAGGTCTCGAACCTCTTCAAGCGCGAGACGCTCTCCGGGGAATTCCTTCAGGTCAACCGCTACCTCGTCCGGGCACTGAAGGCACTCGGGCTGTGGACCGAGGAGATTCGCAATCGGATCAAGCTCGCCGAGGGATCCATCCAGGGCATCGCCGAGATCCCGCACGAATTGAAGGACATCTTTCGCACGGTCTGGGAGATCCCGATGCGGTCGCTCATCGACATGGCGGCCGAGCGAGCGCCGTACGTCGATCAGAGCCAATCGCTGAACCTCTTCATCGAGAGCCCGACGATCGGGAAGCTCTCATCGATGTACATGCACGCCTGGAAGAAGGGGCTGAAGACGACCTACTACCTACGGTCGCGACCCGCGACCGGCATCGCCAAGGCGACCACGACCCTCGTCGTCGAGACTGCGAAGGACCTCTCGTGCTCGCTCGAGAATCCCCAGACTTGCGAGACTTGCCAGTAAGCCGGATCGACCAAGAACGGTCGACCGAATCCCCGAACTCCGAAAGGAAAGCTCTGATGCTCCTCGACCCAGGGATGGACCTGACGCTCAGGCCGATGCGGTATCCCGCCTTCTTCGAGATGTACAAGTCGGCGATCAAGAACACCTGGACAGTGGAGGAAGTCGACTTCTCCACCGACCTCGCAGACCTCGACCGTCGTGTGACCCCCGCCGAGCAGCACCTGATCCACCGGCTCGTGGCGTTCTTCGCCACCGGGGATTCCATCGTAGGTAACAACCTTGTGCTCAACCTGTACAAGCACGTCAACGCCCCCGAGGCGCGGATGTATCTGTCCCGGCAGCTCTACGAGGAGGCCCTGCACGTCCAGTTCTACCTGACCCTGCTGGACAATTACCTGCCCGACATGGCCGCGCGCGAAGCGGCGTTCGCCGCCATCGACACCATTCCCTCCATCAAGCTGAAGGCCGATTTCTGTTTCAAGTGGATCGACTCCATCGAGGGGTTGGACCGGCTGCGAACGCGGGCCGACCGGCGGGCATTCCTTCTGAACCTGGTGTGCTTCGCCGCGTGCATCGAAGGATTGTTCTTCTTTGCCGCGTTCGCCTATGTTTACTTCCTGCGGTCGAAAGGGCTCTTCCACGGGCTGGCGACCGGCACGAACTGGGTTTTCCGGGACGAGAGTGCGCACATGGCGTTCGCATTCCGGGTGATTGACACCGTGCGGCGCGAAGACCCCGAGCTGTTCGACGCCGACCTGGAGGGCCGGATTGTGACCATGCTCCGCGAGGCGGTCGAGTGCGAGACGATCTTCGCCCGCGACGTGCTGGGCCTGGGCGTCGCCGGGCTGTCGCTCGCGGACTTGCGGAGCTATCTGGAATACGTCGCCGACCGGCGGCTCCAAGCCCTGGGCATCGCGCCCGTGTTCGGCTCCGGGAACCCATTCCACTTCATGGAACTTCAGGACGTGCAAGAACTGACCAACTTCTTCGAGCGAAGGGTATCCGCGTACCAGCTCGGGGTCACCGGGGTGGTCGCCTTCGGCGAGGAGTTCTGACCGAGCAGGGATCGGGGATGAATTTTGAGACTCCGCGTCAACCACCACCGCTCTCAGCGCGGCGGGTGCGGGATACCTGGGGAGTGCGACGATCCGACCCGTGCCGCTTCCCCCTCCGTTCGGGCCAAATTGGTCATTCGAGTAGCCCAGTGTTCAGAATTTTTGGATTTTTTTATCTCCCTCTGGGGTCGAGAGTTCCGGAGCCAATCGCCCCGAAATCCGCGATAGGTGCATTAACGGATCATCAAACCTGTGGCATACTGAATAATATGGACCATGTGCGACCGTCACCGACCGGAAACCCCGGCTGCGAGCCACGGGGCTGTGCCGCCTGCGGCCGGGCTCGGCACAGCGATTTCGGGACTCGGCCTGAACTCGCTGGGGGCCATGGGGATCGGAGAGGGCGCCGCGGCCAAAAGTGATCACCGAGTGCCAATTCGTGCCACAATTCTCGGCAAGTCCGGCCCCGCTCAGAGCCGGCCCCGCCCAGAACCCACGCCGGATCCGGACGTCCCGCCGGTCCTGAGTAAGGACGCTCGGAATGGGTCCAAGCCACCGCCCCCAGACGGTGCGGTGGTGATCGCCGCGGACTCTCGAAATCGTCGCAAAGATCGACAACGAATCGTCGCTCGAACCCGCCCTGAAGTCAGCGGACAAGACATGGCCGTCCGTGGTGAGGTTTCGCCACGAATTCCGACGCATCCATAGAGGATCCCTGGTGCCAGTCTCGCCTTGTGACGATCATCCTGGAATTCCTTCGGGGAGACTCTTGCGAAACCCACGACGCTTGTCATATGATGAGACGCCGACAATCCAAATCGAGGAGTTCGCCACCATGGATCAACCCAATCCTCGCAAGGCCAAGGCCATCGCACTGGCGCTGATCGTGTGTTGTGGAGGGGCGCTCCGCGACGCCGCGGCTCAGACGGTCGTCGTCTACTCGGCCCTCGACCGGGAGTTCTCCGATCCGCTGCTGAAAGACTACGCGCAGCGGAGCGGGGCCCGGGTCTTGCCCAAGTTCGACGTCGAGAGCACCAAGACGGTCGGCCTGACGAACGCGATCATCGCCGAGGCGCGGCGACCGCGCTGCGATCTGTTCTGGAACAACGAGATCCTCAACACGCTTCGTCTCAAGGAGAAGGGCCTGCTCGTGCCGTTTCAGCCCAGCCGGGCCGGCGACCTGCCGGCGACGTTCCGCGCCAAGGACGGGACGTGGTACGGCTTCGCCGCGCGGCGCGGGTGATCATCGTCAACACCAAGCTCGTGGCGGAGGCCGACCGGCCCAAGGGGATCAAGGACCTCCTCGACCCGAAGTGGAAGGGGAAGATCGGTATCGCCAAGCCGCTCTTCGGCACGACGGCCACGCATGCCGCCTGCCTGTTCGCGGCCTGGGGCGATGAGAAGGCCATGGCCTACTTCCGCGACCTGAAGGCCAATGGCGTGCAGGTGCTCTCCGGCAACAAGCAAGTCGCGCTGGCGGCCGGGTCGGGGCAGATCGCGTTCGGCCTGACCGATACCGACGACGCGATGGGAGAGATCGACGCCGGTAGTCCCGTGTCGATCATCTACCCCGACCGACAGCCAGACGGCCTCGGTACGCTGTTCATCCCCAACACGCTGGCGATCATCAAGGGGTCGCCTCATCCGAAGGAGGCCGAGGCGCTGGCGAATCATCTGCTGAGCCCCGAGGTCGAGGCCGCACTGGCCCGGGGGCCAAGTGCCCAGATCCCGCTCCTGAAGACCACGAACGTCGAAGCCCGGGTCGAGACGCCCAAGACCGTCCACGCGATGGAGGCCGACTTCGAGGCGGCGGCCAGGCTCTGGGACAAGGTCGCCGCCTTCCTCGTCTCCGAGTTTGCCGGTTGATTTCACCATCGGGAGGGACCATGAGACTGCGACACGTGCTCCCGCTGTTCGCCACAGTGATCGCCGGCCTGGCACTCGCGGCCGGGGAGGCCAAGCGGACGTGGGACTTCGAAGCCGACGCGCCGGGCCAGATCGCCAAAGGATTCACCAACGAGGTCGGCCAGTGGGAGGTCGCCACGGAGGGCGAGAACCATGTCCTCTACCAGAAAGCCCGGAACGAGGATGCTATCTTCAACGTCGCACTGGTCGCGGGGACGAGCTACAAGGACCTCGACCTGAGCGTCAAGCTCAAGGCCGTTGCCGGTGAGATCGACCGCGGCGGGGGCGTGGTCTGGCGCGCGAAGGATACGAACAATTACTACATCTGCCGCTACAATCCGCTGGAGGATAACTTCCGCGTCTACAAGGTCGTGGACGGCAAGCGATCGATGTTCAAGGGCGACAAGACGCCAGGCGACGACAAATGGCATACACTACGCGTGACCATGGCGGGGACGAAGATCACCTGCTATTTCGATGGTAAGAAGTACCTCGAGGCCGAAGACTCCACGTTCCCCGAAGCCGGGAAGATCGGCCTGTGGTCCAAGGCCGACGCTCAATCCTACTTCGATGATCTGATTGTGAGTGAATGAGAAAGCGAGTCCTCCATGTCGAGATCCGTGAAACGGCGCGGCTTCACACTCATCGAGCTACTGGTCGTGATTGCGATCATTGCTTTGTTGATCGCCCTACTCTTGCCGGCCGTGCAGGCTGCGCGCGAAGCGGCCCGCCGTCTGCAATGCACGAACAACCTCAAGCAGATCGGCTTGGCGATGCACAATTACGAAGGGGCGATCGGGGGATTCCCGCCGTCAATGTGCGCCACCGGTTCCGGAAGCAATGTGATCTGGATCAACGGCTGGAGCGCCTTGGCTCGCATCCTGCCCTACTCGGAGCAAGGCAATCTGTTCAACTCGGGCAACTTCACGTTGTGGAAGGAAGATCCTCAGAACTCGACGACGATCAGCCAGAACCTGAATTTGCTCATCTGTCCGAGCGAGATCCAACAGCAGGTCTCCAGCCACGATTACGGCCTGGCGGGCGTGACCAGCTATGGTGTGAACCAGGGCGATTGGTTCGTGTGGGGAGGGTTCAACGGTCCTCAGAATCGCAATGCCTTCGGCATGAACCGCAGCCGGCGGATCGCCGAGTTCACGGACGGCACGAGCCAGACGCTGATGGCGGCGGAGGTGAAGACGTACCAGACGGCGTCGAACTGCCGATTCACGCCGCTGCCTTCCGTGAACAACCCCAATAACATCCCCAGCCCGTACGCCAACCCGTTCACCGTCGCGCCCGAGTACGACGACGGCGCCTGCATGACCGAGAACCAGTTCGAGTTCCACACCGAGTGGTCCGACGGCAACGTGCACGCGGCTGGATTCACCACAGCCTGGCCGCCCAACAAGGCGATCATCGGCCGACCGGGCTCGTTATATCCGGGCATGGACCTGGACCTCAACGGTCTCAACGAGGAGCTGGGCGGCCCGACCTTCGCGGCGATCAACTCCCGCAGCTATCACCCCGCCGGCGTCAACGTCCTGCTGGCCGATGGCTCGGTCCGGTTCGTCAAGAGCACGATCGATGGGATGGTCTGGCAGGCCTGGGGACCGTCGGCGGCGGCGAGGTCATCAGCTCCGATTCGTACTGAAGAACTTGGACCGCCACGCGAGTTCGCACAATCCCGCCAGACAAACCGTCCGACGGTGTTCGGGGTCGGTCTTGGCTAGCCCGGCGGATGGACAAAACCTATTCCCGCGCGGTGAGGATTTCGCCGCCCTGTTTTCCTCCGCGATCCGCCCCCATGATGGAACTCGCGAGGCGGGAATTACTTGCGGAATGCAGGAGAGCTGGCACATCAATTGCTAGCACTCCCGGCTTGACCAACGATGGGTTCGACCTGAACGTGAAGCCGGCGCGTGATCCGGCCGCGTAGCCCGTTGACCTGGAAGAAGCCGAACCGTCATGACGCGATGTCGCCCGGATCCCCGCCGGACCGCCTTCACCTTGATCGAGCTCCTGGTCGTGATCGCGATCATCGCGGTCTTGATTGCGCTGCTGCTGCCCGCCGTCCAGGCGGCGCGAGGCGGCACGCCGGATTCAGTGTACGAATAACCTCAAGCAGCTCGGGCTCGGGATACACAACTACGAGAGCTCGAACAATGTCCTGCCCCCTCAAGAGGTCCTGACGTTCTTGGGGACGACCGTGTTCTGGAAATCGCAATGGGGAGTCAGCTCGCGGATCGTCCCCTACCTGGAGCAGGGCGCCCTCTACAACGCGATGAACTTTACCGACAAGACGACCAATGTTGCCAACAGCACCGCGGTCTCGATGACCCTCCCCTTCCTGATCTGTCCCAGCGAGGTCAATCCGCAACCCTACACGACCACAACCTCGCGGAGTTATCATCCCGGCGGCGTCAACACGCTGTTTGGGGACGGCAGCGTGCATTTCATCAAGAACTCGATCAACGTGTTGACGTGGCGTGCTCTGAGCACCATCGCCAGCGGTGAGGTCATCTCGTCGGATTCGTATTGAGGGGAGATCACCGCTGTTTCGGAGCGCTTGCCGTCAATCCGCTGGCTCTCACAGCCCACCGTCCGGCCAAACGGCATCATCCCTTGAGGACAACGCCCCGGTTCCTGCCTCCCGCCGAACTCTTTGAATACTCTGCTCTCTCAACGGAGGAAACCATCAATGAAGGCAGCGACGCGTCGGTTCTTTCTCGATTACTCTCTCAAGACCGTCGGCTTGCTGGGCCTGGCCACCCGCCCGGCATGGAGTCGTGAGAATGAGACCAGTGCGACGGAGGAGATGGTCACCAAGGCCGTGAACTTCCTCCGTCCCCGCCAGGCCGATGACGGGAGTTGGTCGAGAGATCGCAAGGAGCCGGGGATCACGGCCCTGGTCGTCACGGCCCTGCTGCGATCGAAGCGGGTCACGGCTTCCGACCCCGTCGCCACCAAGGCCCTGGCTTACCTCGAGCAGTTCCTCGGCCCCAAGGGGGGGCTTTCCGAGGCCCCCCACGCCAACTACACGACGTCGATCGCTCTCATGGCCTTCCATGAGGCGAATCGGAACGGGAAGTACGATCGGACGATCAAGGGGGGGCAGGATTTCCTCAAGACCATGCAGTGGGACGAGGGGGAGGGGAAGGATCGAGCGAACGACTTCTACGGCGGCGCGGGCTATGGCGGTAGAAACAGCCGGCCGGATCTTTCCAACACGGCGTTCATGATCGCGGCCCTCCGCGAGACCGGCCTCCCACCGGACGACCCTGCCTTGCAGAAGGCGCTGGTCTTCGTTTCTCGCTGCCAGAACCTCAAGAGCGAGTTCAATGATCAGCCCTGGCCCAGCAAGGTGGACGACGGAGGATTCATCTACACGGCGGCCAACGGCGGCACGAGCGTCGCCGGCAAGACCGACGACGGCGGGCTTCGCTCCTACGCGAGCATGACCTATGCGGGCCTCAAGAGCATGATCTACGCCGGACTCACCCAGGACGACCCACGCGTCAAGTCCGCCTATGACTACATCACCAAGCATTACAGCCTCGACGAGAACCCTGGGCTCGGTCAGAGTGGGCTCTATTACTACTACCAGACATTCGCCAAGGCCATGGCCTTGGTCGGCAAGCCCACCGTCATCGATGGGTCCGGCCAATCGCACGACTGGAGGACCGAGCTCGTGGCTGCCCTGGCGAAACGCCAGGGCCCGAACGGCGGTTGGGTCAACCCGTCCGACCGCTTCATGGAAGGCGACCCGAACGTCGTGACCGCCTACGCACTGCTCGCGTTGTCCTACGCGCAATCCAGGGCTTGAGCCAATCCCGCCGCGGCCAACCCACCAGGGGGCCCGTTCGCGCATTCATTTACGCATTCTTATATTACTCGTGCCGCGTAGACGGCAGTAATCCACGTTTCTCTCGCGAAATCGATCGAGGCATCGCTTACCTCAAGCAGCACCGGCCCGACCTGAAGTCCGCGGCTGCCGATGGCCATGACTTCTACGCCCACTACTATGCCGCCCAGGCGATGTGGATCCGTGGCGGGGACGACTGGGACGACTGGTACCCGGCGATCCGCGACGAGCTGATCGCCCGCCAGTCGCCGGAAGGTGCTTGGCATGACAGTATTTGCGACGAGTGCGGCACGTCCATGGCCCTCATCGTTCTCCAGATGCCCAACCAGCTCCTCCCCATCTTCCAGCGTTGACAGAAGCGGTGCCCCACAACCCGCTCCTACCACCAAACCTCACATGGAATCTTGGTGACCACTTGACAGCCTCGACCCAATATCATTAGACTTTCCCTGTATTGAGATTGAATCTCAATGTCAATTGATCTACTCGTTCCAGTCCGGTCCTGGTCCCACCGGTCTGGATCAACCTACCTCCCTCATGGGGATCAAATGATGCGCAGCAGCAAGCCCGAACGAGGACAGATGACGGATTCCTGCCAATCGATCGATTCAGGACCTCTTACACCAGCCACTTCAGGAGCGCCGTCACGAGCACTGACATCCACGATGGATGACTGTCCGTTGGCAACGCCTCATGCTAGAGCCATTCATGAAGGCAATCTTGCGAGTGAGGGAGCGGTGTTCCATGCCTCATCTTTGGCTGGTGAGACTAGGATCACTCCCACGGCCGAGGGTTCGTCCAACCTCTCCATCACATGCCGGGGAAAATGCATTTCGAGACACTGCGCCCATGGGTGCAACCGCCGTCATCAAGGTTTTACGCTGATCGAGCTTCTGGTCGTGATCGCGATCATTGCGGTGTTGATCGCACTCTTGTTACCGGCCGTGCAGGCCGCTCGTGAGGCGGCCCGGCGGATTCAGTGCGTCAACAATCTGAAGCAGCTTGGGCTGGCGATGCACAACTACGAAAGTTCGAATGGCGTCCTTCCGCCCCAGATGGTCTTGATCTTCAACAATGCCGGTGCGGTTGCGTGGAAATCGAGTTGGGGCGCCTCCTCGCGCATCACCCCCTACCTGGAGTTGGGGACGCTCTACAACACCATCAACTACACGAACAAGACGAGCGACCGATCGAATGCGACGGCCGTCTCCACGCAGTTGAAGGTGTTCCTCTGCCCGAGCGAGCCTAATCAAGAGGCGTTCACCAGCACGAACAGCGCGGGCGTGACTTCGACGTATGGAGTCTCGAATTACGGCTGGTGTGAGGGGACCTGGTACACCTTCGGCGGATTCGCGAGTGCCGTGCCGACCCCAGATGCAATCGGCTCCAACCTGCGCCGTCCGTTCGCGTCGTTCACCGATGGTTTGAGCAATACGCTCCTGGGTGCCGAGGTCAAGACGTATACGCCATCCTATCATGACTGTGGCGCCGTGCCTCCGCCCGGACCGACAGGCCCTTACGCGTACCCCGACGTCCCGACTGTACTCGCGAGCGTTGCGGCGGCACCGACATCCGGATGCAAGGTCGCCACCGCTCCCTCGGGCATGCTGGGCGGCGGCCACACGCACTGGTGCAACGGCAACTCGTTCTACGACGGTTTCACCACCGCTCTACCCCCAAACACCCTGTCTCCGGCCGGCACAACGGCCCTCGACAGCGACATGAGCTCCGAGGACGAGGATGATGGTGGACCGACCTACGCCGCCGTCACCTCCCGGAGTCATCATCCTGGAATCGTCAACGCCCTCTTTGCCGACGGCAGCGTGCACTCCGTCAAGAACACGATCAATTATCAGACCTGGCGTGCCCTGGGCACCGTCGGTGGCGGCGAAGTCGTCTCGTCCGACTCCTACTGATCACCTGGCTCGATCGCATAGCTCGTTCGACATGATCCTCCATTGCCGCGGCGGTCCCGTGAGAGAATGGCCTGGCGCTGTCCGGGCACCGTCGCGGCCGAGGAGACGATTGGCTTCGATTCGTACTGAGGAAAGAGGACCACACAGTTCGAGCTCAAAGCATGCGGCGCGATCGATTTGGGAGGGACGCTCGACACCTACCGGGCGACCTTCCCCGTCATCTTCCGGATGAAGTTCACCTCCCCGGGGAGATACGGCGTGCCGTCGTTTCGGAAGATATCGTGGAACCAGGTCGGCGGCTCGGCGGCATACGGTTTCTGCCACGAATCCCACGGGTAGATCGTCTGGGTCTTGCCGGCCACGAATCCCCAGTTATAGGCCCCGACGTGCTCTTTCTTCAGATAGGACAGGATCGGGTCGAAGGTGCTGCCCATCGGCCGGGCCATGTACTCGGTGCACAGGATCGGCCGCCGGTATCGCTTCAATCCTTCGACATCCTTCTTGAATTCGGCCAGCGGGCGGTAATTGTGAAAGCTGATCACGTCCGATTGCGTGAGCATGTATTTGTTGATTGGCGAGAGCCGATCGGGATCGGACAGATTGCCTTGCCAGACTCCAGCGGTCAGCGGCTGCGAAGGGGCGACCTCGTGCGCCCAGACGAACGTCTTCTCGAGGAGGGCCCTGGCCAGCTCGGGCTTGCCGTCCGGCTCGAGCCGGCTGTAGCTCGATCGGTTGGTGTTGTCCGGCTCGTTGAACAGGTCCCAAGCGTGGACGCGGCGGTCGGCCTTGAACGTGCCCAGGACTCCCGTGACGTAGTCCTTGAGTGCGTCGCACCGCCGGGGATCGGCGAGGACCCTGGCGCCGGGGCTCTGGACCCATCCCGAGTTGTGCACGCCGGGCTTCGGCACGCGCTGCTTCCCGAGATGCGGGAACGGGTCCCAGACGGCGTCGAACAGCACGAAAATCACGCCGATGTGGTGCCGGTCGGCGATCGCGAGGAATCGCTCCATCCGCGTGAGGAATCCCGTCGCGTCCTGCTCCCAGAGCAGATGGTGGAGGAAGACCCGGACACTGTTGAAGCCGAGGTCCTCGGCCAAGCCCAGCTCCCAGTCGATTGTCATCGGGTCAAACGTGTCGGCCTGCCACATCTCGATCTGGTTGATCGCCGTGCTCGGCGCATAGTTACAGCCGACCAGCCAGGGATGCGCGCGACCACGCCGCGGCCTTCTCGATCGGCCAGGGGCTGGGCTCGGCGGATCGCACCGGGCGGGGTGTTGCCGTCACCGCGGTGACGGCCAGCAGGATCACCCAGGCAGGGTTCATCCGTCGTTTCATGGGGCCGTTCCTTCGAGATTCGTCCCTCGGTTCAAGCAGGATTCGGGCGCTGCTTCCTCACTCGAGAAAAGCCTCTTGATTTCTTCAAGCGATTTGGTCGGCTCTCGCCTGGCCCTAAGTTTGCAGGCATCCAGATAGGCCATGAAGTCCGTGTTGGAGCGAAGAGCCAGGACTTCTTCGTCTCCTTCATCCACGGCAACCAACGCGAATCGCGTCTGGCCGCCGGTCGTCAGAAAGACCACATCGCCATTGGCCGCTTCGCGAAGCACTCCTTCCAGGGTGAATTGAGGAGAATCAAGTGACACGGTTTTCATAGTTCGGTCTCCTGCCCCTCGATCAATAGGACGTTGTGAGACCTGATACCGATGGCGAGGACCATGGTGATGTCTTGGTCGGTGTCAACGTCGTAGAACACTCGATATTCTCCCACTCGGAGTTCCCAGTCCGCTAGCGGATTCTGTCGCATCAGCTTGCGATGGCGGGTCGGCACTTCGGGTTGATGCGAGAGTTGCTCTTCGATGGCCTCGAGGATGATGTTGCGATCGTGGGTGGTCAATTGACGGAGTTGACGCTCTGCATCTCGGGTAAACCTGATCTGATAGGCCATGCTTCCTCCGTGGATGCGCCGTCAGTGTTGCTGATCTTACACCCGGTTCGTTCTCGAGACCGTCTGGAGCCGCCGATGTTTTCCCCATCCGGAGACCATCCGGGTGAAGTTGCGCAATTGTGGAGCATTCCGGCCTGATGCCATGGGAGATGTCATTACACCATAGTCCGCGGCCAGGGTCGTCTCCCCAGAATGGGCGCGTTCTGGTAGGATTCCCTCGACGTCGCGGGGGGAGGCCCAGGCGCCGTTCCCTGTGACGGTGAAAGGAGTTGAGCACTCAACACGGAGGTTCCGATGTCGAAGTCCGCGCGTCGCACCCGCACCCGTCCCCCGGGGTTCGAATCCCTGGAGGGCAAGGTCCTGCTCTCGACGGGCATGGCCGATCCCGCCGTGGCCGTTCACCGGGCCAGACCCGAATTCCAGCGTTTCCTCCTGAACGGGACTCTGAAAGGCATCCCGTTCGGGACGATCCAGCAAAACGGGATCGAGATCACCTCATTCTTCGTCACGGGCAACCCCCGACCCCTGGGGAAGGTCAGCGGTTCGCTCGACCTGGCCGATTCGCTCATCGCCCCGGGGAAGCTGCCCAACCTGAGCAACGCGACGCTGAACCTGAGCAATGCGCGCGGGAGCGTTCAACTGAAGATGGCCGCGGCGCCGTCGAACCGTTATATCTTCGTCGTGACCTCCGGGTCAGGGGATTATGGGTCGGCATACGGGTCGGGAACGGCGGTCATCTCGTATAATCGGAGGATGCACGACTACCTGGTCAAGTTGCACTCGAGCGCACATTAACCGGCCCCGGGCGGGTTCTGGTCGTCCGCGGACACTGAGCGGTCGGCAGAGATCCGGCAACGGTGGGGCGCGCCCAGATCCTCCAGGTCAACCCGCGGTCCCGGGGCAAACCACGAGGACGCCGCCGGTAAAGCTTGCGGGATGGCTTGCAACGCCGGCCGACCGGCCATTGGCCCCGAGGAAGGACCGTTGTGATCGTCGTCAACTCCTGGATCGAGCCTCTGATCGGTCTGGTCGCCAATGCTTTGCTGGGGGTGGGCGCGTTCGGGATTGCCGGTACCCTGCTGAGGCAGCCGCGAGGGTTGGCGCGGTGGCTGGCCACGGGTGTGGTCTTCTGGACGGCGTGCACCCTCGGGTTGGAGGTGCTCAGCGCGTTCGGGGCGATCGGCATCTATCCCATGCTGGGCTGGGCAGGGACGATCTTCGCGGTGGGCCTGGCGGCGCGTCGGCTCGGACGTGGCGATGCTGCCGAGGTCCAGGACAAGGCGCCTGCGGCACTCATGGGCTGGGACGCCCTCCTCAGCCTGGCGCTGCTGCTCGCCGCCGGGTTGCGGCTCGGGATTCCCTCGTTGTTCATGGCCGTCAAGGTCGTGAGCGACGGCCCCATCTATCATCTCTATTTCGCGGCGCGATGGTGGAAGGCCGGCCGGTTGATCCTCATCGCGACCCCGTTCGGGGAGAATGCGGCAACCTATTTCCCGGCCAACGGCGATCTCTGGTTCACCTGGCTGATGGCCTCCTGGGGAGGCGAGGGGCTTGCCAAGGTCGGGCAGGTCCCGTTCTTGCTCCTCGCCGGAGCGGCCGCGTATGGATGCGCCCGATCAGTCGGGGCGGGCCGGGCCGCCAGCCTGATCGCCACCTGCTGGTTCATCTCCGTGTCGCTGTTGTTCCTTTACTCCTTCGAACCGAACGTCGATACGATCTTCGTCGCCAGCTATCTGCTGGCGGCCTATTTCTTCCTCCGAGCATCGGCTCTCGACCCGGCCTTCGGGTCACTCGAGAAGGATGAGACGCCGGCCGAGCGGCATCGCGATCAAACAGGAGACCTTCGGTCCGACTCTCGGCGCGGTCAGGAGACCCGCGCCGAACCAGACCGGCAGGGTCAGGAGACCCGCGCCGAACAAAACGGGGAAGGCCAGACAGCGGCACTGGTCCTCGGTGCGCTGGCCGCGGGCGGGGCGATCGGAACCAAGGCCGTCGGAGTCGTGTTCGTCCCTCCGCTGATCGTCCTGGCGTTGGTGGCCATCGGCTTCCAAACCGTGCCGCGCCGGGTCAAGCTTGTCCGGATGGCGATCGTGACGCTGGTGCCCGCCGTCACGGGAGGATACTGGTTCGTTCGCAACGCGATGCTCACCGGCAATCCCCTCTATCCCCTGGAAGTTCGCGTGTTGGGGCACACCCTCTGGTCGGGGTGGTACGGGCCCGATGCGATGCGCACGAGTCACTACTACCTGGCCGTCGGTCGCTGGCGCGAACTGGTCGACATCCTGCTCGGCGTGCTCGACCCCCGGCTCGTCCCGGTCTGGCTCGCTTGCCTGGCCGGTGCCTGGGCGTGGAGAATCCCGGCGCGTCGCGCGGAGACCGGGTCTCCCGTCGTCGTTCATGGCCGTGTGATCGGAATCTTCGCGATTCTGGCCGTGCTGAATATGGTCCTCTACTGGCTCGTGGTCCCCTACCGGACGCAACAGCGCTTCATGCTCCAGGCCCTGGGCCTGGCCGTCATCCCGCTGGCGGCGACCTTCGACCGCGGGCGAGGGATCCGTTACGCCGGGGCGCTCCTCCTGGCCGTGCATGTCCTGACTCCCTCGACCTGGCCATTGCCGCGCGCGAGAACGCGATCCCCTGGGACCTGTCACCCGTGATCCCCAATGCCATCAACGCGTTATTCCCCCTTTTTCCCGCCTGGGAGCCGGGGGCTCAAGCGCGGGGTGGCGTCGTTCCCGCATTCCAGCCCATGAGGTTCGGCGTGATTCTCGCGGCCGTGCTCCTGGTCTGGGCGTGGAGTCGTCGGGCCGAGATCCGATTCCGGCGATCGCCCGAGTGGAGATGGACCCTGGCCGGCTTTGCCACCGTGCTCTTCCTCCTGCTCGGCTTCGTGGACCTCGGCCCGGTGGTCTTCGACGTCCGGGCCCGCTTTTATCCTCCCGGTTTTCCCGATTTCTATTTCGGCTGGCTCGACTTCGAGAGCCGGTGCGGACCGGCGGGAGTCCGCGTGGCCTACGCCGGGACCGATCTCCCGTACTATCTTTTGGGTCAGGGCTTACGAAACGAGGTCCGCTACGTCAACATCGACCGGCACCCCGACTGGCTGCTGCACGACTACCATCTCGAGGCGATGGCCCATAACCAGGGGACTTGGCCGAACTCCCGGCCGGGCTGGGACCGGATCCGACCCGATTATCGCGCCTGGGTCGACAACCTCGACGCCGAAGGTATCCAGCTCCTGGTGGTCACGCGCCAACCCCGACGAGGGAATCCACAATCTCTTCGACGCCGAGGGCTTCCCGATCGAGAAGGTCTGGGCCGACGCCCATCCCGAGCGATTCCAGCTCCTCTACGGCCAGAAGGAAGAGGATCCGTGGTTCCGTCTCTACCGGTTCATCCGACTTCCGCGAGCGACCAGAGCCGTTTCTGAATGGCCGATCGCATCAGCCGACCGGGTCAAGCCCTACCCCCGGTACCACCATCCCCCTCCCAGGTACACATCGAAGGTCACCCCCACAATGGAGCCGTGGGTATTCGGGGTGACGCCGGGATGGACCCGGACAAAGCCAGGACCGGCGTGAGGGTTCGCGCGGATCAAAAGGCCGGGGTATCGGGATACGGGCTCGACGCTCGAGGAGACCAGCGTGAATACGCCAACACGCCGAGGAAAGCCGACGGGCTTCCCGGCGGCGACCTGATCGGCCAGCCGGTCCATGCCCGACCGGGCCGCGAGAAACGCCACGTGGAGCGGCCAGAGAGTCCAGATCGTCAGAATCGGCAATACGGCCAGGAGGAATACCGTGAGGCCGGCCGACTCTACGCTGGCCGCGTAGAATGCGCGAGACGGTCGCGGGCCCGCATCGTCCTGAGTCGCCAAGAGGGTCCAGGCCCACCCCAGCGCGGCGATCGTCGGGATCGCATCGACCACCAAGCCGAGGGCGGTGATCGTGTAGGAACCCGGACGCGGCTCGATGCAAGAAAAGACAGCTACGAAGTTGGTCACGACCGTCACGCTCCAGAAGCCATATCTCCCGAGGTGCCGGTGTCCCCGGACCACGAGCCACCGGGCGCCGGTCCAGGAGAGGAACGGGATGGACAGTACGGTCACGATCCAGCGCCACACGGCAGGAAGGGCCAGCAGGGCCGCCACCACCGCGATCGCGATCATCAGATTTCCGATCGTGAGTTGCCCGAGGGGCCGTCGCGTGATCGAGGCTTCCATGGTCCGGACCGTTGACTTTCGTTGCCGAGCGAACGGTTGTGCCACGCTGCGATCATCGTACCGGACCGGACTTGAACTCATCAAGCCATGAACAGCGGCGCGTTGGCTCCCCCAAACTCCTGCGGTTCGGGCCTGGTCTGGGACATGGCGACGGTTCCGGCTGCGTTCTGGATAGCCTACTCCCCATTCGGTTGTGCCACTCATTCGCCATCTGGGGTGGTAATGATGTTTCCGATCTCAACGAAAGGGATCGCCGGTTCCCGGCTCTTCAACTCCGACAAGAGGGCGTTGAAAAAGTCGGCTCCTTGCGATGCGACTGCCGGAGGATTGAGAACCCGCTCGCCGAGCGGTTTCTGACTGTCAAATCGAATAAACCAGTAGCCTTCAAGCAGACCTTGGTTCCAGAGGGGGCCTTTCGAATCGCGATCTTCTTCAGGGCCTGTTCAAAATAATCTGACCACAAGATGCCATCCTTGCGTCGGCTATCGGCGACAAGATCAAACAAAACGACGTATCCAATCACGATCTCTGGACGTAGTTGCTGGATGTTGGCGATTTCTCCCATGTGGTCGTCGAGCCGATTGGGGATCGTGCCAGCCGCGTTTTTCCACATCGACTTCAATGAGATGAGAAGCCGAAACTTGCCTGCGAAGTCATAGGCGACATCCCAGTCCTTCTTCCGCGCCAAGCCAGCGACCCTGAGTTCGCCTGTGCTTCCGCCGATCGCACCGGGAAGGCCATGAAGCTTGAGTTGATCGATGACGCAATCTGCCAAAGCCCTCAGTCGATCAGGCGATTGGGTTGGCTTCTTGATGATTGCATCGATGATCGGCTCTAGATCCATTCGATTTCCTCGATCTTGTTCCTTCTCTGATCTCGAGGTAGTGTCTTCTCCGGGAGTATAATACAAACATGAGTGATCGACCGGGAATCAAAGAACCATCCATCGAGCGGAAATTCCGCGAGCGAGATCTCGCGCTCGCGGAGAATCCCGATTTAAGGACGGTCCACGAGATCTATCAAGGCGATGCTCGGGAAATGCTGCCGGTTGGCGGCCGACCGATCCATCTGGTCATCACCTCACCGCCTTACTGGACCTTAAAACGGTATGACGGGGGCGCGGGATCGAATCAGCTCGGTCATTTCGAGGACTATGAAGGGTTCCACGACGAGCTCCTCAAGGTCTGGACGAAGTGTTACGACTTCCTGGTTCCTGGAGGCTGCCTGTGCATTGTGGTTGGGGACGTCTGCCTGCCGAGACGCAAGGGCGGCCGACATCTCGTGATGCCTCTCCACGCCGACATCATTACCCGTTGCCGCAAGGTTGGCTTCGATTACTTGACCCCGATTCTGTGGTACAAGATCGCCAACGCAGTGACCGAGGTTGAAGGCAACGGCTCGGCCTTCTTGGGCAAGCCCTACGAGCCCAACGCGATCATCAAAAACGACGTCGAATACATCCTGCTCTTCAGGAAGCCCGGTGCTTACCGGAACCCTACTCAGCAGCAGCGCCTCCTCAGTTTGATCGACAAGGTCGACCATGCCAACTGGTTTCGATCCATCTGGATGGATCTCCCGGGAGCGACGACGAAGGACGGTCATCCGGCACCATTCCCTGTCGAACTGGCCTACCGGCTCATTCGAATGTTCTCTTTTGTCGGGGATGTGGTATTAGACCCGTTCGTCGGTTCCGGATCGACCACCGAGGCCGCGATTCGGGCTTATCGATCGAGCATCGGGTTTGAGATCGAGCCAGTATACTACAATCGTCTCCGATCGAAGTTTCGACAGCAGCGGATGGGTGTTGAATTCAAGTTCAAGCCGTGACCGGCGCGGATTTGACGCGAGAGAATCTGATGAGTGCGTTCTATGGTCTCTACGGCGAATTACGCTTGTGCAAATGTCGAGAGGTCAGTGGGATCATCAAGGATCTGAGACTCTGCTCGGTTTTGGAAATGTACGCTGGCGATGATGAAGATGGCGTCATAACGTTTGAGATTGACGACGGCACTTTGGCCTCTCACGCGGCCATAGACGAGTTTGACGAGCTGATCACATCGCTCGGGCCGTATCTCCTGGAGCCAGCCGTCCTCATCAGGGATTACGACCACGAGGAAAACCCGTTCATCATCGCAGCGACCGAGAAGGCGGAGAGGGAAACGCTCAGTCGGCATCATCTGAAGCAGATTTCGGGCCTCCTCCACGATCTGACGGCTGAAGATCGGGCAGACTGGCCAGGATGGCGGCAGACAACGCCGTCCCCTGACGTGCCGACCGCGTCAGGGATCATCCAACCGGATTCAATTCGCCCGCCCCGATGCGTGCGACCTCTTGCACGTCGGCCGGGTCGGCCCAATTCTTCAGACACCGTCTGAAAAATCTCCGGGTTGGGCCAACTCATGGAGGATTCTTCATCTGGACCAGGTGCCGACCGCGTGGGCGAGCAGGGGAGTCATCCAACTGGATTCAACTCATCGGCCACCGCACGGGCGAGATCTTCGACGCCGACCCGGTCGCAGAAGTCGCCGAATGACTCGTCGTCGAGGCGCTCGGCCTTGAAGCGGACGAAGACGGGGACCAACTCGGCGACGACCCGGTCATAAGGGACGTAATCCTTGAACTCGACGTTGAGCCGGTCGCCCTGGGTTCGTCCGCCGAGGAAGATAGTGTAGGTGCCGGGTCCGGGCGTCCCGTCGGGCTCCACGTGGGCCGAGCGCCCGACCAGTCCGATGTCGGAGTTATAGGGGCGGGCGCAGCCGTTGGGGCAGCCGGTCATCCGGACCGTGAACCGCTCCTGGTCCAGGCCCAGCCGCGCCAGCTCGAGTTCGAGCTGGTTGATCACGCCGGGCAACGCGCGCTCGGCCTCGGTGACCGCCAGCCCGCACGTCGGCAGCGCGGGGCAAGCCATCGACCATCGCCGGACCGTCGAGATCTGCTCGACCGTCGCAATGCCGTACTCCTCGAGCCATCGTTCGATCTCGGGCCGCCACGACGGCTCCAGGTCGATCAGGAGGATCGACTGCTGGCAGGTCAACCGGCCGCGCGTCCGGTATTTGTCGAAGAACGCCCGCAACCCGCTAAGCAACCGATACGAGCCCACGTCCTTGATCCGGCCATTCTCGACGGGCAGGCCCAGGAAGAGCTTGCCGTCCGCCTGACGATGCCAGCCCAGATGGTCGTCGACCTCGCCAACGAGCACCGGCTTCGGGTCCGTCAGCGGATGACCCAGGTATTCCTCGATCTTGCCGCGGAAGGCCGGCAGCCCCCAGTCGTGGATGATGTATTTCAATCGCGCCCGCTTCCGATCGGAGCGGTTGCCGAAATCGCGGAACACCTTCAGCACGGCCTCACCGATCTTCAGCACGTCGGACCGCTCGACGTAGCAAAGCGGAACGGCCAGAAAGGGGAACGTCTTCTGGGCGCTCGGGGTCGTGCCCAGGCCGCCACCGACCAGGACGTTGTATCCCACCAGCCGGCCGTCCTCGACGACCCCCAGGAATCCCAGGTCGTTGGCGTGGATGTCGGTGCAATTATCCTCGGGCAGCGCAAACGCTGTCTTGAACTTGCGCGGTAAATACGTCTTCCCGTAGAGCGGCTCGACCGGATCGTCACCGGCAGTAGGCACCTGCGCCGGACCGGCCGGCGGCAGCGTTTCGATCTTCTCGCCGTCCAGCCAGATCTCCCAGTAGCTTGAGGCCCTCGGCGCGCAGTGCGAAGCCCATCGCTCGGCATCGGCATGAAGGAGATTGCGCACCGAATCGGCCAGCGGAGCCGGGCAGCAGAGCACGTTCCGCTCCACGTCGCCACAAGCCGCCAGCGTCGACAGCAGGCTCTCGTTGATCTGGCGAATCGTGCTCTTGAGGTCTTCCTTCAACACCCCGTGGAGCTGGAACTCCTGCCGGGTCGTGATCCGAAGGCCGCCGTTGCCGATGGTCCGCGCCAGGTGGTCGCAAGCCAGGTACTGCTCGGCGGTAAGCTGACCGCCGACGATCCGCACCCGCACCATGAACTGGTGCGCCTTCTCCTTGCCTTCCTTCTTCAAGCTCTTCCGAAGGTCGCGGTCGTCCTGCTGGTACGACCCGTGGAACTTGAGGATCGTCGCCGCCTCTTCGCTGAAGTGCGACGAGCCGTTGTCCACCTCGCCGATCACCAGCGTCTTGAGATACTCGCTGGCCAGCTTGATCGTCTCGACCTTGCTCGGCTTCGACCCGCCGCCCGGTTTGGTCGGCTCCATCGGACTCCTTTGACCTCCAGCTCGAAAGTTCAGCTTCTACGTGAAGATTGTGAGGTTTATTGTATGAGCCCGTTCGGCAGAAATCAACCACAGAGAATCGGGAGTAGGCAGTGGAGGCGGCGGAGGGAGACACCACGACCCACGCAGCCGATTCGCGTGTCGGGCAATTCCTCCATCGCCACCGTTCTGGCAGCGTGAGGAGACAACGTCCCTCGCCATTCGATCAGGGTGCGAGTGGCGAAGGCCCAGAATGACGCAAGTCGACCTGATCACGACAGAATGAAGGCGGACCGGGCTCTCGCTAGCGTGGCGTGCCTGGGGACGTGGGTGTGCCGGGAAGCTCGGGGACAGTCAAGGGCTGATCGAGCACGGTGCCATCCTTCCTGGCGGCCTCTTCTCTCTTCTTATCCACCTGGCTCTTGATCGCCATATCGAGCGCTTTGACGATCATCTCGGTGCTGTCTTCGACCGAGGCGGCGGGGGGAGCCTGGAAGAAGAACTCGGCGACATTGATGTTCGCGTTGAGTTTCACGTCGGTGTATTCGAGGGTGATCTTGGTGGGATCGACCGTCTCGATCGAGCTCAACGACCCGATGGGTCGGCCATCGGGACCGCGCTTGCGAGTGTCCATCTCAGGGTGCGCCTTGAGGTCCATCACGACCGAGGGCTTCTGGCCCTGGAGGACGAGTTTGTAAGGCCAGGCGTCGTCCTTGCCGAGGTAGAGCGCGACGATGCCGGGGATATAGGGCGGCAACATCTTCATCTGTTCGACCGGGCGGTTATCGGGGCCCGTCAGCCCTTGCCGGGACTTCCATTTTCCGCGCAAGATCCAGACCGGCTTGCCGTCGAGGGTCGATTCCTCCCGGGTTTCGAATCGGAAGGTCTGGCGGAGTCCGACCAGCAGAGTCTCCGGGCCGGCCAACCCCATCTGGCTGAGGGCCTGTTCCTTGATCTTCGGGTCGAGCTCGGGGGAGTTGAGCCGTTCCACGATCGGCTTGATGCTGAACTTGCGATAGCTCTTCGTTTCGAGCACGTCCTGATAATCCCACAACGTTTCGCCATCACAGACCTGGAGGGCTTGCCCGCCGGTCTCGGGAGGGCCGGAGACTGCCAGCCGGAGGTACACCCGATGATCGGGAGCCTTGAGATAGTTGCCCCGGATCGTGAGGTGCTGATTCAGCATATCGACGGTTTCCACCACCTTGGCCGCAACCGATTTGAGCTGGGCAACTTTCGCGATCGCCTCGTCGATGATCCGCTCGGCCGGGGTCGGTGGCTCCTCGGGGGTCGGACTGGCCATCCCCTCTTGCACAGGGACAGCCCCCGGGATCGCGGGCATGGCCGGGCCGGCGGGTAAGGGCTGCCCCGCGCCGGGCGCTGAGGGGGGATCACAGGGGCCTGGGCCGACGCGCGGCGTGAGCCATCCGGACAGGATGGCCAGGCCCAGCATCATCGCGGCGCTGAGAAGACAGACACCCGTCCGCGTGGAGGGGACGCGGCGTGGGGCCCAGCGACGGGGACTCGACGGCTCGGTCATTCGGAAAGACTCCCGGGAACCAGGGCGGCGGACAGCTCATCTCCTTGTCGACTCATTCGGGCTTCGCGGCGGTGAGCCTTGAGAGGGCACAAGCACGGTGTCCGGGGCGAAAGGAGATGATCCGATTATTAAGTCTGATTGGGATGTACGGCAATTCCTCAAGGGTCGCGGAGGAATGCCCGATCATAATCGCTAGGCGTCAGGAGACGCAAGTCCGGCAGACGGTCTGGAGGTGTTGCGAAGCCTCTGAGCCGCCGGCGATCCCGGGACACCCCGGAATTACGGCGGAGTCTTCGAGGTCCGGGTCCGGATGAGTCGACTCGATCCGCGAAGCGGGCCGGTCGAGGCGGCCAGTACGCCTAGTCCAACCAGGAGACTTTACGCCTCTCGGCCCGGCTCGGCCCAATCCGACCGGTCCGAGGCGGTCGCGGTCGATGTTAGGAAGACAAGCATTCTCCCCGCTCGACGGATTCGAGTACCTCCGGCTTCGGGCCGGCCGAGTTCGTGCGAGGGAGCTGGAGGATTTCCATGCAAGCATTCGGAATGCTGCTGCTGGCGGCAGCGACCGCCGGCGACGGATTTGGATATAGCGAGCCGGGCGTCCGGCTCAAGAAATGGTTGCGTCCCCACGCCGTGGTCTCGGCCGATGCGCCGGGCCCCCCGCAGTACACAGCCGCCTCGATGGGGATGGGTGGACCCGCGGGCACAGTCCCGGGCCGGCGATTTGTCAGTACCCGGAGCCAGATTTATTTCCTCGACCCCAACGGGATGCAGATCGGCTGGCAGACGGGGGGCGGCCCCGGCGGAGATCGGGTCTACCTGCCCTCCCAACTGACCGTGCCGGCCCGCTACAACTTCAATCAGGGTTACATTTACCGGCTGAAGCTCACCAACATCCCCAGCCGTCCCGGCGCCGCGCTGTATCCCACAATCGAGGTGGCCCCCACTACCCCGAGTACGGATGCCTACCTGGCCCATAACGCGATCCCGGTCCAGTTCACGCCTGAGGACTTCGATCAGGTGCTCGACGGCGGAAACTTCGTGACCAAGGTGATCTATCTGCCCGATCCCAAGTTCCAGGAGCTGGCCGTCTCCGGGGTCGAGACCCTGGTCTCGACGCGATTGGAGCCGGGGATCGACCCGATCCTTGAGGCCGACAAGCGCGGGACGATCCTGCTGATCGTCCGGATGGGTGCCATCGACCTGGAGATGCCCGGCGGTGGCAGCGTCCTGGGCGGCGCGGCGACCAGCCCGGCCGGCGGCGCGGTCGTCGGCGGTCCTGGAGTCACCACCATGTCCCCGGCGCCGGCCGGCGCTCCGGGTGTGATGGAACTGGCTCCCGGCTCACTGCCGCCAGGGGTGACCCGCACGATGCCTCCCGCCGCGGCAACGGTTGTACTGGATCCGCCCGCGGCTGCGGCTCCGGCGGCCACAGCTCCGGCGAGCGTGCCGGGAACCACCCCGGTGGCCCCCGCGCCCGCGACCCCCGCGACCAATCCCGCCCCTGCGACCCCGGCCCCCGGCGAAGCCGCTGCGGCCGTGGCTCCAGACCCTGCCGACCTCAGGCCGGCTCCTTCAAACCCTTGATCCGAGTTGCTGGTTTCTCAGTTGCCCGTTGCCAGTTCAGATGCGCTGGCAACTGGCAACGGTGACCCAACCGCGGGGGACTGGAGTCGATGCCAACAGCGTCGGCCCCGCCCCCACGCAGTGCCCTCGGATCAGGTTCTGAGCCCTGAAGGAACGTCGCAACCGCCTCAGAGCGGCGATCGGGAATGTGCGCCCTGAGCGTCCGGATGCGGGCGAACGGACGTAGTCAGAGGTTGACGCCCCTGGCTACGTACGACCGCCTCGAGGGCTTTCCGGAGAGTCTCTGAGCGTTGCCTCGGTGGGTTGCGCCCACCCAAACCACGGTGGAACCGGACGTTTGTCTGAACGAAAAGTACCGCGTACTGCGTGCGTTCTCCGCGAGGTATTCCATGCGATGCCCAGGAAACAACAACCGGCGTGACCGGTCGGTGATGACGGCCCGGCGGGCCGCCGTCCTGACCGTGGTGGTCGTGCTGGGTCTGGCCACGGCAAACCTCGAAGCTCAGGAAGCCGAGGGGCGGGTCCCGCCCGACGCCATCGCGGCCGCGCCGACGGATGGAGTTGCCGTCATCGGTCCCGCGACCGTTGACCCCGGAGCGGTGGTCATGGCTCCGGGCGCATTGCCTGATGGCGCGGCAGGTGGGCCCGCGGCGGGTGTCACCGTGCTGCCGCCGGACATCCAGGTCGTCCGGTTTCAGGGGCCCGAGGGAATGGCTGTCGAGGTCCTGGGACCGACCCCGAGCCCGGTACCGCCGGGCGACGGCCGCGGAATCCTGACTGTGGGCCTCAAGCGCGGAGTCGGATACCGGCTCCGGATCTCCAATATCCCCGAGCGGCCGGGCGTGGAGGTCTTTCCCGTCATCGAGGTCGTGGGCCACCTGCATCGTCCCGAGGGAATCGACCCCGGTAAGTATCCGATCCGCGTCATCTTCACGCTGGATGATCTGGATACCGTCCTGAACTTCGGCCGACTCGTCACCAAGGTGATCTACCTGGAAGATCCCGATCAGGCCCTGCCGTATCGCATGGACAAGGACCAGATTCCGGTCGTGACGCTCAACCCGACCGAGCACCCCCTGCGGGTCGCGTCGGCGCTGGGGCGACCGATGGCGATCGTTCGGATCGGCGGTCGACGACCCACGGTCGAGGAGGTCAACGGAGGATCCGCCGGAGACCTCGGGCTGGATTGGGTCGGGGCGATCGGCACGGGTCCTTGCCCCTTCGTGCGACAGGACGGCAGCCGCTGCCCGATGCCGTGCGGACCGGTGTGCACCGCACCCGCGCCACCCCCACAACCGCTCCTGCCGAAGGATGAGTACCTCTGCGACGGCGGTGACCGGGGCATTCCCGTCACGGTCGGGTCTGACGGCCGGCTGGGCGGAGTCGAGCCGCGCGACGCGGTCGTTCGCTTCGACATCGGCCTGGGAGACCGCGTCCAGCCGCGGATCCTGCCGACGAATGTCGTCTGCCTCTACGCGCCGCGGTTCGCCGAAGTCCGGGTCACCACCGGGACCAACGCCACGATCGACATCCAGGGGCCCAAGGTGACCCACGTCATCGATACACTGTTGCTGGCCAGGAATCGGGCCGAATCCCTGCGCCTGGTCCAGAACCAATCTCCCGAGCTGGCCCGGAATCGATCGCGGGCCTCGGGCGTGAAGGGCCGTGAGTGGATCGACGAGGAATCGAACAACCGCCGCGCGGGCGGCTTCAACAATACCACCCTGCTAGCATCTAACCAACAGAAACAGAACGCCGAGCTCGCCCGCAACCGTGAGAAAGCGGGCCTGATGAAAAAGAAGATCCGCGTCGAGGGGATCAAGACCGCCGCGACGCCCGTCGTCACAGGGGTCGTCGAAGGGGCCGGAGAGACGATCAAGGTCTGGGGGCCCCACGCGATGACCGGCGTCGAGACCCCGCCGGATCGGCCCGGACTGGCCGTCATCAAGCGCGTCAGCGCTACCGAGGCCGAACCGGGCGACACCCTCACCTACGTGATCTACTATCGCAACATGGGAAATACGCCGATTCGCTCGGTCGCCATCGCCGACAGCTTGCTGCCGCGCCTGGAATACGTCAAAGGCACCTCCCGCGGCCCGGAAGGCACAATCTTTACCAGCGGCTTCAACCGCGTGGGGTTGACCGAGCTGCGCTGGACGCTTCCCGGCATCCTCGCCCCCGGCGCATCGGGACACGTCTCCTTCGAGGTCATCGTGCGATGAAGTGAAATGGAGGGATGCCCAAGGTGGCGGGGTTTCTCGCACCGACGGCCGGATCGGTGGGGGACGGGCGACTTCAAACGCTGGCGGTTCGAGTGTAGAATCAGCTTGAATCGAGCGCTTGTCATCCATGAGTTGGCTTGACACCAAGCGGAGGACGGGAGATGGACCAAAAAGGTCAAGAGCTACTCGAAGCAGCGTTGAAATTACCGGAAGACGATCGGGCGATGATCGCCGAAGCCTTGCTCCAGACGCTCGCTTCCGAGCCGAACGATTGGGACGAGGATGAATTGGCCTCCGAGCTGGATCGGCGACTCGACGAAGCTCTGAGTGATCCTGCCGCGACGATCTCGTGGTCTGAGTTGAAGAAAAAACCGGGCTGATCGTCCCTGGCTTGAGGAGAGCGACATGGAGGTCCGGTTCCATCGACTGGCGGTGCGAGAATATGAAAACGCTCGCGCCTGGTACCAGCGTTATGAAACCGACTTGGGCAATGAGTTCGCGGAGGAAACGGATCGCGCCATTGCCCGCATCGCACAACACCCGTACCGTTCGCCCGTTTGCTTCGAGCGGTTCCGACGAGTGCGCCTCCGGCGGTTCCCGTACTCCCTATACTATCATGTGGTGGACTCATCTCGGGTACTGGTCCTCGCCGTGGCCCATGCACGTCGGCGTCCGGGGTACTGGCGACGACGCCTCTCGTACTGATGACGTGTCGTTTGCACCTCGATCGGCACTCATCCAACTTCTCATTCCGGCCGCCGGATTGGTTGGGAACGGGCGACTTCGAGCGGGAATGAGCGATTATGTTCCGGAGCGGCAACGCGGCGCAGGAGCTTTGGCATGTCACAGAAACGCAGAAAACCCAATATCTTCATTTCTTACCGGCGTAGTGACAGCCAGGACGTCACCGACCGGCTCTTCGACCACTTGGTCCGCAAATACTCGCGCGACTCGGTCTTCAAGGACGTTGATAGCATCGCGCCGTCGCAGGACTACCAGGACACGATCCGCCAGGCCATCGCCAAGGCCAATGTCGCCTTGGTCGTCATCGGCCCCGACTGGATCCACGCCGCCGATCGGGACGGCGGGAGACGGCTTGATTACCCCGCGGACCTCGTCCGCGTGGAGATCGAGGAATCCCAGCGCACCGGCGTTCCCCTGATCCCGCTGATCGTGAGAAACGGCACGATGCCGGAGGCATCCCAGTTACCCGAGAGTCTCAAGCCCCTGGCCCTCCTGCATGCGCTCGACCTGCGCCCCGACCCCGACTTCCGCAATGACATGTCGCGGCTGATCGCAGCGATCGAGCGATTGACCGGGCGCAGGATCCGCTACGCCGCGGCCTGCGAGCGGCGTGCATCGGCGTGGCGGCCTTCCTGGCAATCGCGGTGCCCGTCAGACTGAGACGATGGCCTGCCAGCTCGAGCGTCGCCCCGAAACTCCCGCTCGACCCACCTCAACAATCCAACGGGCCGCCAACGGGCCAGGATCGCCCCGGGACGGGGGCGCAGGCCGAAAGGACCGACCAGGAAGGTTGACGAGTTGGCGTTCCCGCCCGGTTCTCCGCTGCCGGAGGCCCTCGGCGCCCGCACTCCCGTCGACGCCAAGAAGACGAAGAGTCAGGTATATTTCCTCGATCCGAACGGGATGCAGATCGGCTGGCTGACGAGAAGCGTCCCCGGCGGTGATCGGGTCTACTTGCCGGCCCAACTGACCGTGCCGGCCCGCTACAATTTCAATCAGGGTTATGTCTACCGGCTGAAGCTCACCAACTTCCCCGGTCGTCCCGGCGCGGCGCTGTATCCGACCGTCGAGGTGGCCCCCGCCACCCCGCGCACGGCGGCCTTCCTGACCCATAACGTCATCCCGGTCCAACTCACCGCCGAGGACCTCGATGAGGTGCTCGACGGAGGCACCCTCGTAACCAAGGCGATTTATCTCCCCGATCCGAAGTACCAGGAGCTGGCGATCTCGGGAGTCGAGACGTTGGTCTCGACCCGATTGGACCCGGAGATCGACCCGATCCTCGAGGCCGAGAAGCGCGGGACGATCCTGCTGGTCCTCCACCTGGGTGCGATCGACCCGGAGATGCACGGTGGTGGGAGCGTCCGGGACGGCGCGGCGACCGTACCGGCCGGGCACGCTCCGCACCTCTTGCCGCAGGCGCCCGCGGTTTCGGTGCCCATACCCCCGGCTCGCGGCCAGGCCCCCGGGGCTCCATTCCCCGGCGACGGCAAACCGTCGTCATCCGGCCGGTGATCGGAGAGACGGACCACCCGGATCCCCGCCGACGTGACCTTCTTCGGCAGGCGAGATGGCAAAGCCGGGCTCGGTCAACTCTTGAATCACCTCTCTCGATCGGATGGAATACGAGAGGCCAGACTCCCTGTAAGATGGAACGGCATGCGCGCGTTGCGATTGCTTGTCAGACTCTGGGTCCGGCCACATCATCCGAAGAGTGCGCGGAGAGGACAGTTGTCTCCTGGGATTCGCGACGAGGGCGGGAGCCTTGGCATGTCTCGGCAACGCGGAAAGCCCAATATCTTCATTTCTTATCGGCGTAGCGACAGCCAGGATGTCACCGGCCGGCTCTTCGACCACCTGGTCCGCAAATACTCGCGCGACTCGGTCTTCAAGGACGTCGATAGCATCGCGCCGTCGCAGGACTTCCATGGCGCGATCCGCCGGGCCATCGCCGCGGCCGACGTCGCCCTGGTCGTGATCGGCCCCGACTGGATCCACGCCACCGATCAAGACGGCCGAAGACGATTGGATAACCCCGAGGATCTCGTCCGCCTGGAGATCGAGGAAACCCAGCGCGCCGGCGTCCCCCTGATCCCGCTCATCGTCCGGAACGGGACCATGCCGGAGGCTTCCCAGTTACCCGAGAGCATTAAGCCCCTGGCCCTCCTGCACGCGCTGAACCTGCGCCCCGACCCGGACTTCCGCAATGACATGTCGCGGCTGATCGCGGCGATCGAGCGATTGACCCGGGCGCAGGACCCACTGCGCCGCGTCCTGCAAGCGGCGTGCATCGGCGTGGCGGCCCTCGCGGCGATCGTGGTGCCCGTCAGCCTGATGCGATGGCCCAACGGCGGGAGCGTCGCCCCGAGGATCCCGAGCAACCCGCCTCAATCCGACGAGCCGCCATCGGGCCAGGGTCGCCCCGGAACGACGGCAACTCCGAAGGAACCGACCAGGACGTTCGACGAGCTCGCGGTCCCGCCCGGTTCTCCGCTGCCGGAGGCCCCCAGCGCCCACACTCCCGCCGACGCCAAGAAGGCAAAGACCCAGGTCTTCTTCCTCGATCCGGACGGGATGCAGATCGGCTGGCTGACGAGAAGCGGTCCCAGCGGTGATCGAGTCTACCTGCCGGGCCAACTGACCGTGCCGGCCCGCTACAGCTTCGATCAGGGTTATATCTACCGGCTGAAGCTCACCAACATCCCCGGCCGTCCCTGGGCCGCGCTGTATCCGACGATCGAGGTGGCCTCCACCACGCCGACGACGGAGGCCTACCTGACCCATAACGTCATCCCGATCTCGTTCACGTCCGAGGACTTCGATCAGGTGCTCGACGGCGGCAACTTCGTGACCAAGGTGTTCCATCTCCCCGATCCCAACGTCCCGGACCGGGCGGTCTCCAGAGCCGCAACGCTGGCCTCGACCCGATCGGAGGCTGGTCGCACTAACGCCCCCGCGCACCAACCCGGCGATGGGGACGAGGCCCAGGTCTCGACCCGATCGGACCCAGAGATCGACCCGGTCCACGAGGCCGCGAAGCGCGGGACGCTCCTGGTCATCCTACGCCTCGGTGCGATCGACATGGAGATGCCCGGTGGTGGGAGCGTCCTGAACGGCGAAGCGACCAGCCCGCCCGGATTTATCCCGCACGCGCCCGCGGCCCGGGAGACCGCGATTCCCGCCGACCCCGCCAAGGTCAAACCGTCACCGTCTGGTCCCTGATCGGAGAGGCGGACCGCTCGGATACCCGCGCCGACGTGAGCTTCTCCTGCGGGGGACACGGCGGGGTCCGGAATCGCCCCGATCCCGAGACTTCGCGCACGTTGTGGCAAGGTCTCCACCCGGGCGTCGCCTCGCGGCGTGGCCGAGGATTCGCTGGTTGATCTCCCCACGGCTTCCGTGTAGGCTAATCTCAGTGTTCGAGAATTGTTCGACAATTCGCTCCGACGTCTCGGGAGGACCTCGATGCTGCGAGTCCTGGGCGGACCGAAACGCCTCTGCGACGGCCTGACGCGCCGGGAACTGCTCCAGCTCGGCTCGCTCGGCCTGCTCGGGCTGGGTCTGACAGAATGGCAAGCCCTGACGGCGGCGCGGGCCGGCGAGTCGCTTCCCTCGGCACGGTTGCCGGGATTCGGCCAGGCCAAGGCGTGCATCCTCCTGTTCCTGTACGGCTCGCCCAGCCAGCTCGAAACCTTCGACCCCAAACCCGATGCGCCGCTGGAGATCCGCGGCGAGCTGGGGTGCATTTCCTCCAGCGTTCCGGGCCTGAACGTCTGCGACCGGCTTCCCCGCCTGGCGCAGGTCATGGACAAGGTCACGCTGATCCGGTCGGTCTCGCATCCCTACCCGATCCACGGGGTGGCGTACGCGACGACAGGCATCCCCCGGATTGACGTCCCACTGGAGCTGAATCCGAAAGACCCGAGCCACTGGCCGTTCATCGGTTCGGCGGTCAACTACATCGACGGCCGCCGCCAGGGCTCATCGCAGGCTGAGCGATCCTCGCTGCCCCGCAACCTGGTCCTCCCCTGGGCGTTCAGCAGTCATCGAGTCGGGGAGGTGCCGCGCTCGGGTCCGTATGGCGGATTCCTCGGCCAGGCGTATGATCCGGTCTCCACCGAGTTCGTCGGCAAGGGCACGAGGACGGCGCGCAAGACCCTGGTGGAGAAAGTCTGGGAAGACGTCGAGCCCTATCGCGGGATCACGCCGGAGAGCCGGTTCCAACTGGGCTCGATCACGAACCTCGGCCCGGAGCTGACCCTCGACCGTCTCGACCGCCGTCGCACCCTCCTGGAGCAGATGGAAGACCTCCGCCGCAGGGCCGATGCGGCGGTCTCGCGGTCCTCGGGCATCGATCGCCATCGCGCGATGGCTTACGACCTCGTCGGCTCACCGAACCTGCGCCGGGCGTTCGACCTCGGCCAGGAGCCGGACGAGACCCGCGACCTCTACGGCATGACCCTCTTCGGCCAGGCGGCGCTAACCGCACGTCGGCTGGTCGAGGCCGGCGGCCGATTCGTGACCGTCTTCTGGGACGAGTTCGGCCTGGCGGGCACCGGCTGGGACACCCACTGGGACCACTTCCCGCGCATGAAGGACGAGCTCCTGCCGGGCCTCGACCGCACGCTCTCCGGCCTCTTGATCGACCTGGACCGTCGCGGCCTGCTCGACGAGACATTGGTCGTCCTCCTCAGCGAGCACGGCCGGACACCCAAGCTCTCCATGACCAACGGCGGCGGACGCGATCACTGGTCGCGGTGCTACTCGGTCGTCATGGCCGGCGGAGGCGTGGGCCGGGGCACGGTCGTGGGCCGATCCGACAAGATCGCCAGCGATCCCGCCGAGCGCCGGGTGTCTCCTAAGGACATCCTGGCCACGATCTATCATCTCCTGGGCATCGACCCCAGCATGTTCCTCGCCGACCTCCAGGGACGGCCCATGCCGCTGATCCCCGATGCCGAGGTGATTGGCGAGGCCCTGGCGTGAGGTATTTTGACTCTGTTCCATCGCTGTGAATCGACGCGATTTCAAACGGCTGGCCGCACTCCGCCTCCGAGAGGCCGAGGCCCTGCTTCGCGCCCGGCAATTCTCGGGAGCGTACTATCTTGGCGGCTACGCCGTCGAGTGCGCGCTGAAAGCCTGCATCGCCAAGAAGACGAGGCTTTACGACTTTCCCGAGTCTCCCAATCGAGTTCGAGAATACTATTCGCACGACCTCGTACAGCTTGTCAGAGTCGCTCTTCTGAACTCAGAATTAGAGAAGCGTAAGAGTTCCGATGCGCAGTTCGCAGAGTATTGGAGGATCGCGACCGGGTGGTCTGAGGAGAGTCGTTACGGATTCACCTCGGAAAACACCGCCCGTGACCTCTTGAAAGCGATCGGCGAACCCAATCATGGAGTCTTACAATGGGTCATGTCCTTATGGTAGGCGCCCGCATCCTGTTACCGGAGGTCATCGATGAAGGAAGACGGTTGATCCGGGCGCTTCATGCGTCTCAATTTGAGTTCGACGCGGTGTATTGGCTCTTCCAGAGTGAGTCCCAGCGCTGGAAACTGATGATCGATTCTCCGATCTGCGATCGGGAAGGCCCGATCCGAGCCTATTCCCGGCTGAATTCTGTTTGTGACGCGATGACCCCTCCCTTGCGGATCAAGTCGGACGACATCGCGCTGGCGATGAGCTGGGACCGTCGCCCCAAGGCGTTGCAGAAGCGTTTCGACTTCAAGCACGCGAAGGATGATGAAGTTATCGAACGTGAGGGTCTTGATGGTGAAGACGTCGAGGCCGCCTATCTCTACCAGCTCTCGGAGATCTGAGCGGAAACGTGCGATGGGCCGATGAAACACCGATCTCGAGTCCTTGCAATCGCCGCGTTCTTGATGCTCGCTCCCGCCAGGACCGCGCTGGCCGGCATGCCGGTAGTGCTGCTGAACGACCTCGCCCGGATGCGGATTCAGACGATCTCGTTCTTCTTGCTGTGTTTCCTCCTGAGCTCGTGGGGCATCCAGCGGATCTGGAACGCAGCCCGTCGGGATTTCCCGCGGATGCCTCATCTGAGCTACGCGCGAGCCAACAGCCTGGTCGCCTTGTGGGGCCTGCTGTTCGTCCTGGTGCTGACGATGATTTCGGGGGCTCGTGAGCTGATGACCCCCGGGGCGTGGAAGAAGCAAGGCTTCACCTACAAGCTGGCGGAAGATGTGCCGGCGGTCGATCCGGCCGCCTCGCAACACGAGATGCAACGTCAACACGCTCTGGACCGCCTCCGCGCCGCGTTGTGGACCTACGCCCGGCACCACGACGGGCGGTTTCCCCCGAACACCACGCCGCCGGAGATCCCCGAAGACGCCTGGCTCGTGCCCGATCCCTCGGGCATGAAGTACGTCCACACGCCCGGCCTGACCGCCGATCGCGGGGCATCGCCGCTGGCCTACGAGCCGGGCATCTTCGGCACGGATCGGTTCGTCTTGCTGACTAGCGGCGAGATCGTGGGATGAGTGAGGAGAAGCTGCGCGAGACCGCGGCCGGGGGAAAATCTCCATGAGGCGATTCCTCGTCTCCGCCGGTCTCGGATTCTTCGTGTTGGTCCTGCTCGGATTGATCGGGCTGGCCTGGCCGATCGATCTGGCGATCGCCATGGGATTCGGCTGGATCGCGTTCGTGATCCGCGGCATTCCCGAGGTCCGGGTCAACGTATGGGCATTGGCGACGGTTCTCGCGGGCCTGGTGCCGCTCATGGTCGGCACTCGCAGCGTCCTCGTGTGGCTCCGCGGTCCGTCGCGCTGGGAGGAAGGCGCCGCCGGCCGGCTCTGGCGATGGAGCGGGTCGCTGATGGCCCTGTTCGTGTTGATGTTCGTCGCGGGACTGGCCGCGGGAGGGCTCTTGAACCAGCCCGTCGGGCTGCTCGCCGCGCCGGAACCGCTCCTGGAATCCGATGGTGGCGGCGCATCCCGGCGGTTTCAATCGCGATCCAACCTGCAACAGATATCACAGGTACTTCACAACTACCCTGAGAGATATGGGTCGTTTCCAGCGGCTGCCGCCTTCGACCGGGTCGGCCGCCCACTCTATGGCTGGCAGGCCAGGATCCTGCCCTATCTCGAGGAACAGGACCTTTTCGACCGGATCGACTTCGCCATCCCCTGGGACGATCCTCGTTATGCCCAGGCGTTCCGGACCGAGGTCCGCCGCTATCAGATTCCCCGGCTCCGCGACACGAAGGACGCAGGTGGCTACGCGCTGAGCCATTACGCCGGGAACGTCCACATCCTCGGTGGCGCCGCCCGATGGAGCATGAAGGACGTGACCGATGGCGCGGCGACCACCATCATGGCCGGCGAAGTGGTCAGCCGATTCAAGCCGTGGGGTGACCCGCTCAACTGGCGCGATCCCGCACTCGGGATCAACCGGTCGCCCGATGAGTTCGGCAGTCCGTTCCCAGGAGGGGCGAACTTCCTGTTCGTTGACGGCTCAGTCCGGTTCATCAAGAATAGCATCGACTCGCGCGTCCTCAAGGCCCTGAGTACACCGAAGGGTGGCGAACAGGTCTCGTCCGAGCAATACTGAGAAACCGCGGTCTTATCCGTCGAATATCGTTTCACGCGGAGGCGCGGAGAACGCGGAGAGAAATACCTTCAGGATTAAGATTTTATCAAATCGTTTTGAATGCCGTATTTGAGAATGGATAACCGAGAGGAGGGTCGGCATCGAACCGTCAACGGCTGCGTGCCTGCTTTCTCCGCGTTCTCCGCGTCTCCGCGTGATGCATCCGTGGCCCGAATCTCGGCACGACGGCCGATGATTCTTCCCAAGCTCGGAACGAAAGGACCACGACCCGTGCCAGCCCTCGAACCGTACATCGACGCCCACTCGCACATCTGGACGCCCGACGTCGCCCATTATCCACTGGCGAAGAGTTTCGTGGTCGCCGACATGCAACCGCGCTCCTTCACGGCCGAGGAGCTGCTGAAGACCTGCCGGCCCGCGGGGGTCGGGCGCGTCAACCTGATCCAGATGAGCTACTACGAGTTCGACAATCGGTACATGCTCGACATGATCAAGCTGTATCCGGACCGGTTCGTCGGCACAGCCATCGTCGACCCGCTGGGTGACGATCCCGGGCGCGCGATGCGGGACCTGGCCAAACGCAGCGTCCACGCCTTCCGGATCCAGCCGACGTACGGCAAACAGCCGCCGGCGCACTGGCTCGAGCCGGCTGGTTACGCCGCCATGTTCGCCACCGCCGCCCAGACCGGTCAGGCGCTGTCCTGCCTGATCGCTCCCGACGGCTTCCCCGAGGTCAACCGCATGTGCCGGCGGTTCCCCGACACCAGGGTTATCATCGACCACCTCGGACGCATCGGTGCCGGCCCCGTCGGGTCGATCCGTGATGCCGACGTCGAAGCCCTTTGCGGCCTGGCCCGGCATCGGAACGTCTTCGTCAAGGTCGGTGCCTTCTACGCCCTAGGCAAGAAGACGCCGCCTTATCTCGACCTGGCTCCCTTGATCCGCCGGGTGGTCCAGGCCTTCGGCGCCCGCAGATGCCTGTGGGAGAGCGACTGCCCGTTCCAGGTCGTCAAGCATCGCTATGAGGACAGCGTGGCCCTGATCCGCGACCACCTCGACTTCTTGACCAAGGACGATCGCGACTGGCTCCTCTTCCGCACGGCCGAGCAGACGCTGTTTCAACCGCTCAAGGCCTGACCCCGTGCCGCAACGGATGAGGATTCCGGAATCGCGTATCCGGAACTGGCCGACCCGCTCCTTGCGCGTAACGTGCGGCAATGCCCCGGGATCGGAATCGAGCCGATTGGCTTCGCTTGACCGTTTCCCGACCGAAAGTATAAAATTCCTGGGGAGTTGAGTTCACAAAAGACAGTCCATCGTCTCACGCGATCCGACCCGGCGGGGCGGCAAGAGGTCTCTTAGGATGAAGAAGCAGTCGCGGCGCGCACAGACTCGGTCTTCCCCCCCCGTGCGTCACCAGCTCGAGCACGTCGTGCCCACGGTCATCCACGATCCCGAGGAGAAGATGACGGCGCTGCGGCGCTGGACGCATCACGCCGTGAAGGAACCCCGCCGGTACCTGGGGTGGCCCACCGCGATCATCGCGGGCGTCTTCCTCGTGGTGGTTGTCTGGAAACTGGCGGTGGGCGGGCGCTCTCCGGACGCAGAATTCTGGACGAAGCTCCAGTCCACCAAGACGGCCGAGGACCGGGTGGACCTGGCCAAGGAGTATCCGAACTCGCCGGCCGCGACCTGGGCACTCCTCCAGGCGGCGACGGAGTACTACAACCTGGCCCTCAGCGACCTGCCCCACAACCGCGACGTCGCCCTGCCCACCGCGAAGAAGGCACTCGACCTCTTCGACGAGGTCGAGAGCGAAGCCCCGCATGACTCGCCCCAGGCACGCGCCGCCGCGCTCGGCAAGGCACGGACCCTCGAGATGCGCAACGAGCTGTCCAAGGCCCTCGAACAGTACCAGCATGTGGTCAAGGAATGGCCGGAGAGCCCCGAGGCCAAAGAGGCCAAACGGTTCGTGGAATTCCTCGAGGACCCGCAGGCCACCGGGTTTTACAAAGACCTGTATGCCTTCTCGCCCACGAAGATGACCCTGCCACCCATGGGTACCGAGAGTCTGCCCTCCTCGCTCCTCGGCCCGTTGAGCCCCGGGACGTCCTCGGGCAGTGGCACGTCGGCGCCCTTCGGCCCGTTGAAACCCGAGGCCAACCCCACCGGCAAGTCCTCCGCCGCCGGGACCGGCCTTCCCGCCGGACTGCTCCCTCCCAGCCTGGAGGATGTTCGGGTCGAGTCCAGGACACAAACACCCACTCCCAAAGCCCCGGCCGACTCCAAGGACAAATCGGCCAAGCCCAAACCGGCAGGCAAGGACAAGGCCGAACCCGCCAAGGCCGCCGCGAGTCAGAAGGATCTCCCGGCCGATGTCTTCTCCAGCGCGAAGCCCGAGACCAAGACTGATGCCGCCAAGGAGAAAACGCCGCACTGATCTTCGTCGCTTCGCTCCGGTTTTCAGTGTTCAGCATGGGAACCGCTCTTATCGAGAATGTGTGGAAAGTCGCGAAGGGACGGAATCGTATAGCTCGGGGCGTGAGCCCCGAGATGGCGGCACACATACGGTTCCTCCCGCTCCCGCCCCTCCCAAGGTCCGGCGCTGCCGGGCCTTGGGAGGGGCGGGAGCGGCTTTGTTCTCAGATCCGTACTCGGGGCTCACGCCCCGAGCTATACGATTCCGCCCCCATTCGGGGGCTATAACGGCTTTCCACACATCCTTTAGACTGAAAACTCAAAAAGATGTGGCCCCCACCGTTGTCGGAGACTCCCCAGGAATTCGAGGTCAAGCCGCGGACCGACGGCAAGCGGATCGACATCTACCTGGCGAGCCGGTTCACAGACTACTCCCGGCGCGTGATTCAAAAAGTGATCGACGCCGAGGCCGTGCTGGTCAACGGGCGGTCGGTGAAGGCTTCATACCGGGTGCGCGCCGGCGACCGGGTCTGCATCCGCCTGCCCGAGATGCCCGATACCACCCCTGAGCCGGAAGACATCCCGATCGATGTCATCTACGAGGATGAGGCCCTGACGGTCGTGAACAAGCCGCCGGGCATGGTCACGCACCCGGCGAAAGGGAACTGGCGCGGCACCCTGGTCAATGCGCTGCAATTCCACTACGACACGCTCTCGACCCTGGCTGGCGAGCATCGGCCGGGGATCGTCCACCGGCTCGACCGCGACACGACCGGCCTGCTCGTGGTCGTCAAGGACGAGCTGGCCCATCGCCGGCTAGGTCTCCAGTTCGAGCTACGGGAGGTGCACAAGGAGTATCTCGCGCTGGTCCACGGGAGCCCTCAGCGCGACCGCGATTACATCGAGCGTCCCATCGGGTTCCATCCGACGGTCCGCGAGAAGATGGCCATCCGTACCCCCGAGGACGGCGGCAAGCCTGCGGTGACCTTCTATGAGGTGGTCGAGCGGTTCCGGGATTTCGCGATGGTCCGTTGCCAGCCGCGGACCGGCCGCACGCACCAGATCCGCATCCACCTCACGCACATCGGCCACGCCATCCTGGCCGACAAGCTCTACTCAGGCCGGGACCACATCACGCTCGGTGACGTGATGGGTCCCGACATCAGACCCGCGCCGCCCCCGGAACAAGCCGAAGAGACGCTCATCGATCGCCAGGCGCTCCATGCCCACCGGCTACGGTTTGCCCATCCCTTGACCGGCAAGGAGCTGGAACTCGACCGCGCCGCTGCCGGCGGACATGGAGCGGACGCTCGCAGCCTTGCGGCGGTACCGCGTTTGAGGCGAGTGGCCGCCGGGCGATGCCATGGCCGCCGGGCGATGCCATGGCTTAGGGATCGGTTTCGATCGAACCTGCCGGGCTCAGGCCGTGGGTGGCGATCTCGTGTGCCAGGTCCTTGGCCATGACGCTGTGGTACCGGCCATAGGTGAAGTAGATGACGAACCCGATCCCGAGCCAGATCACCAGTCGCAGCCAGTTCTCGCCGGGGAGCGAGAACATCAGCATCAGGCACGTAACGATTCCCAGGATCGGCGTGACGGGCACGAACGGGACCTTGAACGGCCGCTCGGCATTCGGGATGGGTCTTCCGCATGATCAGCACGGCCCCGCAGACGATCATGAACGCCAGCAGAGTGCCGATATTGACCAGCTCCGCCAGGATGTTCAGAGGGAGCAAGGCCGCCAGTGTCCCGACGAACACGCCGGTCAGGATGGTCGATTTCCAGGGCGTCCGGAATCGCGGGTGGATCGCGGCGAAGAAGCTGGGCGGGACCAGGCCGTCGCGGGCCATCGCCAGCAGGACGCGCGGCTGGCTGAGCATCATCACCAGGAGGACCGACGTGATTCCCGTGATGGCTCCCGACTGCGATCAGGAACTGCGCCCAGGGCAGACCGACCTTGGCGAAGGCGTCGGAGACCGGAGCATCGTGATCGATCTGGTCGTAGCGGACCATGCCGGTTAGCACGGCGGCCACGGCGATGTACAGGATCGTGCAGATGATCAAGGAGGCGATGATCCCGATCGGCACGTCCCGCTGGGGATTGCTGCGCCTCCTCGGATTGCGTCGAGACCGCGTCGAAGCCGATATACGCGAAGAAGATCATCGCGGCCCCGGCGAGCATCCCCGCGACCTGTCCGTTGTGCATCCTGGCCCCAGACCGGCATGCCGAAGAAGCTGAGCCCGCCATAGCCGTAGGGTGCGAAGGGCTTCCAGTTCTCGGGGTTGACATAGAAGGCCCCGACGACGATCACGAAGAAGACGACCGAAAGCTTGACGATCACCATGACGGCGTTGAAGCTGGCGCTCTCCTTGATCCCCAGCACGAGGAGTGAGCGTGATGATGGCCACGATCACGATGGCCGGCAGGTCGAAGTAGGCGCCGGTCCAGAGAAACTCGCCTTTCTTGTAATCGAAGGGTGCTTGCGAGATGATGGCGGGCCAGAGACTCTTGCCTCCGTTGAAGCATCTTGAGCAGGTCCTGGAAGTAGTGCGACCAGCCGTGGGCGACGGTCGAGGCCCGACGGCGTATTCGAGCACCAGGTCCCAGCCGATGATCCAGGCGAACAGCTCGCCCAGGGTGGCATAGGCATACGTGTAGGCCGAGCCGGCGACGGGGACCATCGCGGCGAACTCGGCGTAGCAGAGCGCGGCGAAGATGCAGGTGATCCCGGCGGCGACCATCGAGAGCGACATGGCCGGCCCGGCCTTCTCGGCCGCGGCCTGACGCCGGTCAAGACGAAGATGCCCGTCCCGATGATGGCGCCGACGCCCATGCTCGTCAGCCCGACCGGGCCGAGCACCCGCTTGAGGCGATTCTCCCCTGTCATCTCCTCGAGGAGCATCGACAGCGGTTTCCTGGCGAAGAGCTGCTTCCGCATCATATCCTGTCTCCTCTGCGAGTCACCCCGGCTCACGATGATATCCACTCGGCCGCGTCGCGTCGCTCTCACCAGCTCTTCATCGAGCCGGGTGGGCCGTCTCTCGTCGCCCCACCCGCCGATCCGAAGCCTCATCTCAATGGCCCCGGTCGCGTCTACTTGCCCTTCTCATCGAGCTCCATGACCTCGATCTTGCGGATCTCGACCTTGCTCCCCGGGTCGTGATGCTGGAACGCGAAATGGCCATGGTCCCAGGCCTTGGTGTACTCGATCAGCTCGAAGAGCAGCTTCGCCGTTGATCGACACCTTGATGTGCGGCACGACCTTGCCTCGCCAGTTCTTGTCGACCACCTCGACCTCGTAGGTGAACCAGGTATCGGGCGGGACGATACTGTTTGTAGACGTGGACGAACCCATAGATCGAGCCGGTCCGGATCGGGTCCGCGTGCGTGCTGTCGATCTGGGCCTCGTAACCCTCGCGAGAAGCTGCCGTTGGGCTTCGGGCAGCGGAAGTACATACCCGAGTTGCCGTGGTCGTTGATCTTGATCTCGGCCCGGAACTTGAAGTTCTTGTAGTCGCCCTTGCGGGCTGTAGAGCATCGAGGCCGGGCCCGAACCCGGGATGGCCCCGTCCACGACCTCCCACTTGCTGCTCGGCCCGGCCTCCGCCCTTGGTCCAGCCGCTCAAGGTCTGGCCGTCGAAGAGCGAGACCCATTCGCCCGCCAGGGCCGAAGTCGCAGCCAACCCATTCAACGCCATCCCCAGGATCCCGCAGGAGACGAGAGTGCGCAGTCGATTCATGGATCGCGAGTCCTTAAGAGTGTTTGGATGTCGAGCCAGGTGCCCGCCCGCCCGACGACGCCGAATGCCGCCGGGATCCGCCCGGACGGCCAGAATGCTGGGACCGAGCCTCCACCAGGGTTTAACCGCTTCGCGCCGCGAAGATAGCGAGTCTAAGCGAAGGCATGCCCCATGGCCAGTGGTCAGTGGTCGGTGAGGGCCCTGGATTGGCCGATACAGGCGCAGTACATTGAACGGCATCAAGACCTTCTCGATACCGGGTCCTCGCACCCGGGAAGTGTCCGTCTTTTGAGGGTACAGCCGATGACGACGCGCCTGGGCTGGAAGCATGTCACGTTTCGCGCAATCGCGGTGGTTTGCCTGCTCGCGACCGGCCTGCCGGCCTGTGCGCAGGGGCCCGAGACGGTGGTCCCCAAGCCACGGGAGGGCCCGTGGATGGACATGCATCACCGGTTCGTCGAGCGGGCGAAGCGGCGGCGAAGGATGCCAAGCAGCGGCGGCCGATCGACTTGCTCTTCCTCGGCGATTCGATCACGCAGGGGTGGAATAGATAATGACGGTCTGGAAGCGGTTCTATGGGCCCCGGAACGCGGCCAACTTCGGCATCGGCGGCGACCGGACCCAGCACGTCCTCTGGCGAATCCAGAACGGCGAGCTCGAGGGGATCGAGCCCAAGGTGGTCGTGCTCATGATCGGCACGAATAACGCCAGTTCGGGCACGGCCGACGAGATCGCCCAGGGAGTCACGGCGATCGTCAAGGAGCTGCGGCACCGGCTGCCCAAAGCCAAGATCCTGCTACTGGGCGTCTTCCCGCGCGGGCAGAAGCCCAACGAGCTGCGGGAGAAGCTCGGCGCCGTCAACGCCAAGATCGCCCATCTCGACGACGGAAGCCACGTCAAATACCTCGACATCGGCAAGGCGTTCCTGAACGAGGACGGCACGATCTCCCGGGAGATCATGCCGGACTACCTGCATCTGACCCGCAAGGGCTACCGGATCTGGGCCGACGCCATGGAGCCGACCCTCTGGTCCATGCTCGACGAGCCACACTGACGGTTTTGGAAGGCTGAAGGCTGAAGGCTGAAGGATGAGTCAGAATCAGTCTTATTCAGCCTTCAGCCTTCAGCCTTCAGCCTTCCCTCGGATCAGGCTCCGAAGAGATCGGACGGCTTGATCTTGGGAAGCTTGCCCCACATCTCCTGCTCGTCGGAGTAGGGATGACAGGAGCCCTCCCGGCGGGGTTTTTCGAGGATCGGCAGGATGACGGCGGCGAGCTTCAGGTCGTCGCCCGTGGTGATCTTGATGTTCAGCGGCGAGCCCGCCACGATGGCGCAAGGATGCCCGATCGCCTCGACGAGCTGGCAGTCGTCCGTCACGCTGGTCACCGACGCGGGAGCGGTGCGCATACGCCTTGCACAGGAGGTCGCGGCGGAAGACCTGGGGAGTCTGGGCGAGGTAGAGACCTTCGCGGGGGATCGTGGCGGTGGTCAGCCCCTCCTCGTTGGCCCGCTTGATCGTATCGGCGACGGGGACGGCCAGCAAGGCCGCATCGTGCTGGCGAGCGGCAGCGAAGACGGCGTCGATGAGCTCCGCGCTCAAGCAAGGCCGGGCCGCGTCGTGGACGGCCACGAACTCGCAACGAGGGTCCACCACCTCCAGCGCCTTGGCGACCGTGTCGCACCGCTGTTCCCCACCCTCGATCACCTGGATGTTCATGAACGCCACGCTGGCGCGGTAGCGCCGCTCGAACAGCTCGCGGTCCTCCGGGGCGATCGCCAGGATCATCTGGCCGACGTCGTCGCGGTTCACGAACGGCTCGATCGGCCCGAAGCCAGACCGCCCGACCGTCGAGCTCCGCGTAGATCTTCTTCTGCTTCGGGTCGCCGAATCGCGACGATTTTCCCGCGGCGGGAAGGATCACGGCGAATGGACCCATGGTGACGACTCCCAACCTTGACCCCGACGAAGTGTCGCCGTAACCGAAGAGGGATTCTCAGCTAAACACTCAGCCCAGATTGTGATCCGGCCGCGTCGAGGTGTCAACTCGTCGAAGAATCCGCGCCCCGTCGGGCAGAAGACGCTTGCCCGCGGCGCGGGTGTCGGCGATGCTGGATCGACTCGACGGATCGCCTGCTCACCGGAATGAGGAAAACGCGGATGGAGTGCCTCGGACCGCAGTGTGCCGAGATGCTGCTGGAATGGCTGAAGGCCCGTGCGGCCGGCTCCGCCTGATGGCGAGTCTTCGGCCGGGACCGTCCCGAAGCAGGGTCTGCTCTGGACGGCCAGCCCGTACCGGGAAGACGCTCCAGCCATCGCGACATCCGGGGAGCTGGCCGGTGCCATCGAGCACCTGGAGTACGCCGTATTCCGCCGCTATCACAACCAGTTGACCCGCGCCGAGCGGTCGCGGCTCGACAACTCGATCGACAACGCACTGTTCAAGATCGATCGCTACCTCGTCCGCCTCGACCCGGCCGGACTCGGCACGGTATGAGGCGGAGGTCCACGAGCTGCGCGCGGCCATCCGTGAGGGCCGCGAGCGCGTGGAGCGGCCAGTATCACCAGGCGCGCCGCGCCGACCTGAAGCTCGCCCAGTTGGCCTCGCTGACCGCCGAGTCTTTCGAAGAGTTCGTCGGCGAGCTGTTCGAGGCCCTGGGCTACCAGGTCGAACAGGTCGGTGGCGCCGGTGACGAAGGCGCCGACCTCCGCCTCCGCCGGCCCGACGGACTGCTCGCCGTCGTCCAGTGCAAGTATCACAAGCGCGGGGTGGTCGGCTCTCCGGTGCTCCAGAAGTTCCTGGGCACCATCCATCACACCCTGAGCCACAAGGGCTTCTTCGTCACCACCAGCACGTTCTCGCTGGCGGCCGAGAAATTCGCCGCCGAACACCCGATCGAGCTCGTCGACGGCCCCAGACTCGTCGAGCTCGTCAACCAGGCCCTCGGCCCGAAAGGGCGCCGCGAGACCGAGCCGGCCTGGTTTTGAACCGGCCCCGACCGACCGGGTCACTCGGATCCAACGATCCGGGTGACCATTCTCGTATTGCTGGGATGAAGGAGGACGCGCGGCCAGGGCGCGATCCGCCAGCCAAGGTCTCAACGACGCTCTTTGCGATTCCAGTCCTTCGCGATATGTGTCAGATTTTTCGCATCACGCAATCTTGGCCAGTGGCTTGACCGAGGTTCCCATCGCGGGTACCTTCTCAGTCGCGGTCGGAACGGATCCGTCCTCCCGTCTCACCCTGGGCCAAGGAGGGTTCTGAATGTCCACCCGCACCCAACAGAGTCCGCCTCGTATCTTGGAACTGCCCGACGCCTTCGAAGACCTGACCGGAGTGATCTCCGCGGATCTCAAAGTGATCGTCACCGCGCTGACCCAGCGTGCCGGCGAGCGAATGCTCCTCTCGCGCCGCCAACGTCAGCAGCTCCAGCGCACACTCTGGGACAACCTGACCCAGGTCATCAATGAAACCCTGGAACCGCTCAGTGTCGAGCGGCGATGAATCTCCGCTCGCTTCGCTCGAGTTCTCAGTGTTCAGTTTTCAGTGTTCAGTTGATAAATGGTACCCTTACTGAAAACTGAACACTGAAAACTGAACACTGGAGCGAAACGACCATGTCCCGCCTCATCCTGGGAGTGACTGGTTCGGTTGCGGCGATCAAGACGCCGGATCTGCTCGGTGCGCTCCGCTCGGCGGGGCATGAGGTCCGCGTCGTGGCGACCCGGCCGGCCCTCTATTTCTTCGATCCCGCCGAGGCCGAGCCGGCCGATGCTGGTCCGTCGGAGCGATGGTTCTTCCGCGACGAGGACGAGTGGCCGGGCACGCGTTACGAACGCGGGGACGAAGTCCTCCACATCGCGCTGCGCAACTGGGCGGAGCTGCTGATCGTCGCTCCCCTCGATGCGAACACCCTCGCGAAATTCGCGATCGGGATCTCGGATAACTGCCTGAGCTGCCTCTTTCGCGCCTGGGACTTCTCCAAGCCGGTCGTGCTCGCCCCAGCGATGAATACGCTGATGTGGGAAAGCCCGGTGACCCGGCGGCACTTAGGGCAGTTGCTCGAAGACCGGGCGACGGGCCCGCCACCAGGCGATTGGACGCTGGACGAGGCCCCGACGATCTTCGCCCAGCATGCCCCGGATCGTCCTGATCCCGCCCCAGGCCAAGCACCTGGCCTGCGGCGATTTTGGACTGGGCGCGATGGCCGCGGTCACCGACATCGCCGAGGTTGTCCGCGAGTGGTCCGAGCGGGCCGTGGCCGATGAACTGGGAACTCGCGCCGTCCGGTCTTCAAATCGCCAGTAGTTCCGCCACGACAATCAGAATCTCGAGTTGGTCGAATTTCTTCTTGAGCCGACCCTTCAGCCGCTCCAGATAACGCAGGCACCCGAGCTGCGTCTCTTCGCGAAAATCCATGACGCTGAATACCACCACGCGGTCATGATAGATGTCCGCGCCGGATTGCCAGACCCCTTGTAGGGGAAACTGTCGTTGGACTGAAGTCACGCCGCCAAAACGAGTCAGCAACTCTTGCTGAATGGAGATGTACTTCGACTCCGGAATGGGGCGACCGTCGTTGTAATCCAACGGCAGGTAGATTTCGATGTTTCTAATCGGCCGTGCCATGACGCCGCTTCTCCGCCCGACGTGGACGTGCCGGAACGACCTCATAGGTGAAGCCGCGTGCGCTCAACGCCTCCAGGTGAGCCGGCAGGACTTCGTAAACGGGATCATTCCTGATCAGCCGCACCGGTGCAACCTCGATCATCGCACGCCAGGCTTTGGGCCAATCGGCTTTTGGTAGGCGAATTGTAATCACCGTGGCCTCCACTTCATCAACCTCTTGGGTTCTCTCAGTTGACCCCGCCGAGATCGCAACCGTACCACAAACGGCCCACAGCGTCACATCCCCATCACCTGTCTGAAACCAGGCCGCCGAGAACATATCTCAATTGTACCAGAAAGCGGCGCGGCGGGTCCTATGGGGCGCGTGGTCAAGCATGGTCCGACATGCCCCGATCCGACGGTTCGTAACTCTTGGCCGCCCACTCACGTCCACGACGGCTATCGGACGCCAGCCAGAAAATGGACCACCCGATCCAGAGACCGACCACGACGCACCAGGCGAATACCTTCGTCACCAGGGGAATGTGAGGGATGCATAACCCATCGCGAACCAGATCGCCACGCAGGCGATAGCGTTGACGATGACCCCTCCCGCGCTCGACCATTTCAGTCCCCCGTGGATCGGCAGACGCACGCCACGACGACCGCAATTCTCGTTCGACGACATCCAGTGCCCGCTTCCAGTTCCGATAGCTCCGCTCGCCGAGGCATCCCGCCTCGTATAAGTCGCGAGCCAAGCCGAACTTGGTCTGGAGAGAGTCGGACTTGAGGCGAGCCGTGAGGAAATCGTCGAACGGTCCGACAGGAGGTGATCCTGATTCACCCATCGTGTCCTCGCCGCAGTTCGGAAACCGCCCGAGCACGCGAGCCTTGGCGAGCTCCCAAGGGACTCCGGCATCCCGATTGCGGTCCATTTCCTCGAGACGACGATCGAGTTCGGCTTTCATTTCCTCAGTGAGTTCCGGCTCATAACCTTGATCGACCAAGCTCTCCCAGATTCCCTCCATCAGCCGCAGGCGATCCGCCACCGGCCAGGAATCCACTTCAGTGAGAACGGTTTGCAGATCCATGCGCGATCTTCCCAGCTAACGAATCAGGATGGAGATTCTCGCCGCGCAAACGTGGCCTCTCATCAGGATACCGACTGGGCCTGAGCCGAAACAGGCCCACTCAGACCCGGTTCCCCGGGGCGCCTGGCGCCCGCTCACGGAGCCACGTGCAACGTCGCGGTCAGATCAATGGGGGGTTCGCCGGGCAGATCGGTCTGGACGCGGAAGACGCGGCGGATGTCGCCGCGTGTGGTCCCCTCCTCGGGCTTGTAGGCCACCGTCACCACGTGCAGCGACTGTCGGGCTCCCTTGGGCGTCGCGGTGGAGAACCCATCGCCGTCACCCTCGATGGATTGGATGGCAAACGGGCGCGGGCCCCGGATGATGAACCGGCCCTGCACCCCGGCGGCCGAATTCACCTGCCCCAGCGCCAGGATCGAGGGCGAGGCGGTCAGATCGCCGCGAATCCAGGCGGTGACCATCACCGGAATGCTCGGCGTCTCGGGATCGTTGCTGATCATCCGGATCTCGTCCCGGACCAGGCCGGCGGGTGCGTCCGGCTTCAAGCTCACCGAGAGCGAATAGCTCACGTTGCCCTCTTTCCGGCTGGTCTCCTGGAGCTGCGCATTGAGCACGCGCGAGCCCGAGACCATCCGGACGAATCGCCAACCTTCCGCGTTGATCCGATCGATCGTCAAGACCTGCGCCGGCGACTGGCCACGCACCACCGTCCCGAAGTCGATCGCGCCCGGATTCAACACGATGTCGCTCAGGATCTGAGCGCTGACCCCCAGGCCGACCTCCGCCTCCCGGCCACGGGCCGTCATCAGACTCACATAAAGGACCGTCGAACTTGGCGCCGACGAAGTTCCGGGTGTCCATCTGAGCCTCGATCACCGCCGACTCGCCCGGCCCCACCACCGAAGCGCTCGCCCGGCCGCTGGTGCATCCGCACGACGGTCGAAGGTTCAAGATCGTGATCGGCTCCGCCAGCCGGTTCACCATCAGGAAGTCGTGCTTGACCTTCGCGCCCCGAGGCACCATCCCGAAATCGTGCCGGTTCTCCGCGAACAATCCGTTGGTCCACGCCGCGGCTCGCACCCACCCGGCACCGGTCCCCAGCAGCATCCCGCACGCCAGAATCCCGCAATACACGGCCCGCGTCATCGTCGCCTCCCGCATGGTTCTGCCTCGCTCAGTGCCGCTCGGTCTCCCCCGTAACGGCGTCGTACTCTACCTATCGTCAAGACAACCCGTGGCGCTCAATTTTGCCCGCCGCCGCCAACACTCCAGACCCACCAAACGATCAAGATCTCCTATTTCGCCCGTATTCCCATCAACGAGCACCGCAATTCTCCCGGAGCGTGGTCCGCGCCCCCTCGCATTTGGATATAATGGCGAGCACCGGACCGGATGAACGTCGTGGTGGCTCGATCGTGAGGTGTGAAGATGAGTGAGACGATTCCGGCGATGATGAGCCTACCGGCGCGGTATTACGTGGACCCGGACTATTACCGGGCCGAGCGGGAATGGTTCTTCTATGGGATGTGGGTCTACGCGGGGCGAGCGGACGAGATCCCGAATCAGGGCGACTTCGTTCTGCGGGAGATCGCGGGTGAAAGCGTGGTCCTGGTGCGGGACGACTGCGGAGCGGTCTCGGCGTTCTATAATGTTTGCCGGCACCGCGGAACGCGGTTGTGCGAGCAGCCCGCGGGAACCTTTGCTTCGTCAATCCAGTGTCCCTATCACGCCTGGACTTATAACCTGAACGGCGACCTGGTCCGCGCCCCCCAAATGAACCGGGTAGCCGGCTTTCGCGAGGCCGATTACCCGCTGCACCGGGTTGCGGTTGACCTCTGGGATGGGCATGTCTTCGTCAACCTGGCGGAGCAGTTCGATGACTTGACGGAGCAGCTCCACGGCCTGGACGACCTGTTCCGCGACTGGCGGATGAACGAGCTCCGGCTGGGCAACCGCATGGTCTACGATGTCGCGGCCAACTGGAAGCTGATCATCCACAACTACTCGGAGTGCCTCCACTGCCCGGGAGTCCACCCGGCACTCCAGAAGCTCTCGCATTATCTCAGCGGCGAGAACAAGCCGGCGGTCAACGGTTACCTGGGCGGCCGCATGAGCTTGCGCCGGGGATCAGCACCCTCTCCCTCGACGGCCAGCCTCGACGCGCCTGCCTGCCCGGATTGAGCGAGGACGAATGCCGATACGTGTATTTCTATGCCGTGCTGCCCAATCTGCTGCTCAGCTTGCATCCGGATTACGTGATGACTCATGCACTCTGGCCGCGCGGGGTCGACCGGACGGAGATCGTCTGCGAGTTGCTGTTTCACCCCGACACGATGGCCGCCGCCGACTTCGACCCGGACGACGCTGTCGCCTTCTGGGACCTGACCAATCGCCAGGACTGGCACGTCTGCGAGCAAATGCAGCTCGGCCTGGGGTCCCGGGCGTATCAGCCGGGCCCGTACTCCCACCGCGAGGAGCTGCTGCCCCAGTTCGACCAGATCATCCTGGAGCGCGAGCGGGCCATGAGCCCGATACGAACCCGAAACGCTAGCGAGTGAATCCCAGCGGTGGACCTCAACGCACCGACGCCATTCTTCCCCGAAAACCGAGCAAGGGGCGGCCGTGGCGGGCGCCCTGATGTTGTGGCTGTAGGGTGGGTCGAACGCCGCTCGCGGCGTGAAGGCCCACCGGAGAGACCCTCGAAGACGGTATTCGGTGGGCCAGCGCCGCGAAGGATCGCGGCTCGACCCACCCTACAGGCTGGAGGCGGCCATCGGGAAACTCGAACTCGAACCCGGGCGGCACTTCGCGGCCGTCCGGCGAGACTTCCGCGGTTTCATCGCCGAGAGCGAGGCCGACCGGGACGTGGAGGCGCTGGTCGAGGAGTTCCTGAGCTGAGCGGCGTGCGACCGAGGGACGAAAAACTAGCTGCAATCCGTTCGATCATCCTCGAGTGCTGTCGGAAGGTAATCGGCGAGGATCAGGATCGGAACCTCCCGGATGCTCCGAAGACCTTCGTCGTTGGTGATGAAGCAGTCGGCGCGATGGATTGCGGCCGACGCCACGTGAATCGCATCAAGCATCCTGATTCGATGATGTGCACGCAGAGACGCGGCAGCTTCGATGACATCGCGACGGATTTCCCAGACCGTCAGATCCGGTCCTGGGGTGATGATCTGGCGGTATCGGTCGGCGAGATCAGGCCGGCCCTGGGCCAGCGGCTGCACCAAGAGTTCTCCCAGGGCAAGCAAACTGCACGCCGCTCGGCAGTGCCCGGCGCCGAACCCATCGCGGAATAGTACGTTCGTGACCTGACCGAAGACGGGGTGTGCTTCGAACTCGTAGATCCAGACGACCGTATCGAGCGCCGCCAGACTTCCCGCCGGTATCGCGTCGAGGATCGTCATGTCCCGAAACTTCGATCCGCACGCAGATCGCTGAGATACCGTTCGGCATCGATGCCTTGCCAGACCTCACGTCCCAGGCCGGACAATTGCCCCCAATCGATCCGATTTTGCAAGGGATTGGGATCATGAGGCTGAATTGTGAGAACCACTTCGACGCGACCCGGCGTCAGATCACACGGCACCTCGAGTTTGAGGATGCCGTCAGAGGACACCTCGGCTTGAACCATCATCGTTTTCATGTTGAATCTCCTTGGTTCCGCTTTGCTGGATTATACCGCGACCCTTCACGCTTGCGTAGGCCGGGCGCGCGAAACGGGGACGCAGCTAGTTTTGGACGGCCTTCGACAGTTGGTGAAACTCGCTGCGTCCCCGTATCCGCTCCTCCGAGTGCCTCCACTGCCCGGGAGTCCACCCGGCACTTCAGAAGCTCTCGCATTATCTCAGCGGCGAGAACAAGCCGGCGGTTAACGGTTACCTGGGCGGCCGCATGAGCTTGCGCCGGGGATCAGCACCCTCTCCCTCGACGGCCAGCCTCGACGCGCCTGCTTGCCCGGATTGCGCGAGGACGAATGCCGGTACGTGTATTTCTATGCCGTGCTGCCCAACCTGCTGCTCAGCTTGCATCCGGATTACGTGATGACTCACGCCCTCTGGCCGCGCGGGGTCGACCGGACGGAGATCGTCTGCGAGTTGCTGTTTCACCTGACACGATGGCCGCCGCCGATTTCGACCCGGACGACGCCGTCGCCTTCTGGGACCTGACCAATCGCCAGGACTGGCACGTCTGCGAGCAAATGCAGCTCGGACTGGGCTCCCGGGCGTATCAGCCGGGCCCGTACTCCCACCGCGAGGAGTTGCTACCCCAGTTCGACCAGATCATCCTGGAGCGCGAGCGGGCCATGAGCCCGATACGAACCCGAAACGCTAGCGAGTGAGTCCCAGCGGTGGACCTCAACGCACCGACGCCATTCTTCCCCGAAAACCGAGCAAGGGGCGGCCGTGGCGGGCGCCCTGATGTTGTGGCTGTAGGGTGGGTCGAACGCCGCTCGCGGCGTGAAGGCCCACCGGAGAGACTGTAGGGTGGGTCGAACGCCGCTCGCGGCGTGAAGGCCCACCGGAGAGACCCTCGAAGACGGTATTCGGTGGGCCAGCGCCGCGAAGGATCGCGGCTCGACCCACCCTACAGGCTCGCCCGGTCTGACCTCACCCCTCGCCCGAGTCAAGGCAGACCGAGTGCGGCTTTCAGGCAATCGTCGTTTTTCCGCATCGTCGTCGCTCGTTCCGTGCGTCATACGACCGTCCTCCTTGTGGAATCATCATGTCCGGACGCGTTCACCGTCCGCGCGAGTCACTCGATGCTCTCACATGGGCCGGCCCGTCACAACACCTTGGTCGAATTGGTCTCGGCGTCTCTGATGCTGTCATCGTGACGGCTGACCCTGACAAGACCCTGCCGCGCCGATTCCTGTGCGATCATAGCCACTTCTCATAACCTATCTTCTTGCTATTAATGAATTTAGAGTCGGCACGAGCCTTGCACCTTACTGCCTGAGTTGCCCGGAGTTCAACTGCTCAGGGAGTCGCGACGCAATTGAGGAGGCCAACGATGCACCTGGACGACTACGACCTCAGATTCCTGGTCTACAGGAGGCGTGGGTTACCCATCAAACTGTTCGTCTCCGAACTTCACGACCAAGGATTCTCCTGTGAAGATACAGTCGAGGTGATCTCTCGTGTGTTCGGCGTTCCGCGGTCAGCGGCGCGGTTGTTCGTGCAGTCGCATCCGGCGTGGCGGCCCGAGGACCACGGAAAGGACCATGATGAGGCGATTCGCTTCACCTTTTGACGCGTCAGACAACGAGATCCGAATCGGAATGACGCCCGCACAGCCTTCCGGAAGTCTGGGGAGAGATCATCAAGACGCTACGTCGCTCGCGAGCTTCTGGACCTGCGCGAGCGGATTCCAGTCGAAACGGCATGCGTCTTGCTGCTTATGTCTTGCTGCTTATGAATGTGAGCATTACGACCTTGGCTGGGCGGTCCTCGGTGGACGATCCGCAATCACTCGGATGTGGACCGGTGGCGCCGAGACCTCCTGCGGTCCCAAGAGGAGTCTCGATCATGAGAGTCATCCAGGGCATCCTGTTCCTTGCGTTCCTGGGTGTCGTTGGGCTGTTCGCCCTCCAAAATACCCGGAGTGCCACGGTGGACTTCTGGACGTGGCAGGTGACGGCACCGGTCGCCATCCTGGCCGTGGCAATTTACTTTCTCGGGATGATGAGCGGCTGGACCTTGGTGTCATTCGTGAGACGATCCTTGCGGCGGATCGGAGAACGTCCAGCGACGTGAGGCCGGGACAGGCTGCGCCGCAGCAAGACATCCCGGAGGCTTGCGGCTGACTGGGTTCCTCAAGATCCTGAGAGTCTGTTCCAGAAGCCATTTGAGCCCCCGAATGGGGGCGTCTGCACGGAGCCAGGGGCGTGAGCCCCTGGACCGGTCCAGCCCGCCAAACCCACCGCGGCGCCCGACCCAAGTCCGGGCGATGCCCGGACTTGGGTCGGGGCGCCGCGGTGAAAAAGGCCGAGGTTGTTTTGGCGATTCTCACACCAGGGGCTCACGCCCCATAGGCGTTAACTTAACAATGGGACCCCTGTGAAATCCGCTGGATTTTCGAGAGGTCACGTGCCAGACCACCCCGGGTCCGGAGTCCCTCGTTGCCACGGTCCCCGTGGGAATGCCGTCCTCGACGCTCCGTGTCGTCCGACCGCGCCGGCGGCGGGAAGGACTCAGGCGGGAGGGACGCAGAGCGTCCCAGACGGCATTCCCACGGAGACCGTGGCAACGAGATCCATCCCACCGATCGGGGCATCACACCTCCAGGACGGGATCGCCGGCAGATTGCCAGCATTCCCCCAGGAAACCGACGGTCGGCCTTCACAGATCAGGCCCTTAAGTTAACGCCTATGGGCGTTAGCCCCTGGCTACGTCCTGACGCCCCTCCGGGGCTTTTGGAACAGACTCAGATCCGCTTCAACGAGCTGTCCGCCGTCCCCTTCACGAGTGCGCCGAACCGTGATGATCACAGCCGCCGCCATCCCCGAACCGGCCTCGATCGTCTCGGGGATGACCGCGTTGATGATCCTGGCGGGTGTTCACGGCCCGCGGCGTGTCCGACGCTCGGCGGAATAACAGGACTCCAGGCCGACGGTAGCCAAACCCAACTTCACCAGATGTAGGAACGAGGGTCCAGCAAGCCACGGATCCGATACGTCCGTTGCAGTCGGAGGAAGCCGGACCACAATCCCCGCCTCGCTCGTCCCTACCTTCAGGAGCGGCGCAACCGACATCTCCGGCTCGCGCACAGTTTCACGAATAAATAGGGATCGTCCCAAGATGGCGGATTGACGATCGCTTGAACTTGACACCTGCGGCAAGATCCCATACCAGCCCGAAGCGCCAGCGAGGGTCGCCGCAAGTCCTTGCGGCGGAATGGGAAACCCTCGCTGGCGCTTCGGGCTGGTATGCCACGGAGTGCCGATCCCAACTGTCAACCCGGTGATGAGCACTTTGGGACGATCCCAATAAATAATTTCTCGGAAATTTCTATCTATCGGTTCTGTCCCGGGTTGCGCCGAGAAAACGCGCGGATTTCGCCATAGGTGCATTTATGTTTTGGAAAAGCTGCGGCATACTAATAAGAAAGTGCATTGCGCGCGCAAACTCTCCCGCGTCGCTCGCTGCGGGGGACCCATCCTCTTCGGAACATCACTTCCTTGTCGTGGACCAAAGTCCGAGCGGACAGGCGGCCCGGCCGACCCTCGCAAGGGGTCGAGGACCGTGAGCCTGGCTGGGGGGAGCCCTGCCAAATTCTTTACAATGAGTGCCAATTTGTGCCACCCGCTGGGCGCCCGAAGTGCAGGCAACATCCGGCGTTATGGCAAAATCGGGGGACTGGGACGGCTCGCGGCTCATTCCTCGCGTCCAATGGCCTCGACGGGGCACTCCTCCAGGGCGGCCCGGCAGGCGGATTCCTCCTCTGGTCCGCTCGGCTGGCGGACGACATAGCTCCGACGGCCTTCGTCGTTGCGCTGGAAGTTGCCAGGCGCGGTCTCCCGGCAGAGATCGCAGTCGATGCAGGTGGCATCGACGTAGAATCGCCCGGGGACGTTCTCAGGAACTCGGCTGCTCCGGTCGGCCATGGAAAGGCAAGTCCTCGGGGGTCGTGCGCGTGAGGATCAGGCCCGTGGACTCTCAGTAGGGTGCTCTGCGAGCATCGGAGAGTGGCGGCCATGGGGATCGGTGCTCGCAGAGCACCCTACGGAACTGACCTACGTCTTGCCGGCGTAATACTGACCCGCTGGATGTATAATCGTCCGAACTTATCTCTCCGACAAGGACCGCCAGCGAGAAACTCCATGAAACGCCGTCCGAACATCTTCTCCTTGACGGGCATGCACGAATCGGGCATGCAGCTCCTCCGCGAGGCGGGCGAGCTCCGCATGGCCAGCGCTCTGGATCCGGCCACGCTGCGACGCGAGGTCGTGGGTGCCGATGCACTGGTCATCCGCACGGGCGGCGTGATCGATGCCGCGCTCCTGGACCGAGGAAAAGATCTCCTCGTCGTCGGGCGACACGGCGTCGGCTACGACCAGATCGACGTCAACGCGGCGACGGCCCATGGCATCCAGGTGGTCTACACCCCAGGTGCCAATACGCAAAGCGTCGCGGAACACGTTTTTGCGCTGATGATCGGCGTTTCTAAACACTTCACGCCGATGACCGCGGAGCTGATCGCCGGCCATTACCACGCACGGACCAGCATGACGGGTCGCGAGATCGCCGGCAAGACCATCGGGATCGTCGGGTTCGGCCGGATCGGCCGCCGAGTCGGCGAGATCGCCCACCTGGGTTTCGGGATGAAAGTCCTCTATAACGACATCGTCAACCCGCCCGAGGAGATCGAGCGCCAATGCGCCGGGCATCGATTGGGGCTGCGCGAGTTGCTGGCGACCTCCGATTACGTGACCTTGCACGTCCCACTCGACAACAGCACTCGGAGGATGATCAACCCGGAGACCCTGGCGCTGATGCGTCCCGACGCAATCCTCATCAATGCCAGCCGCGGCCCCGTGGTCGATGAGCCCGCCGTCGCGGAGGCTCTCGACGCCGGCCGGCTCTGGGGTTATGGCGCCGACGTCTTCACCGTCGAGCCGCCCCCTCCCGGTCACCCCTTGATCGGCCGCCGGGATGTCCTGCTCACCCCCCATAGCGCCGCCCAGACGGAGGAAGCCCTCCGAAACATGGCCACCACGATCGCCCAGGAAGTCCTCGGCGTACTGGACGGCGTCGTGCCCCATTATCCGGTCAATGACCCGCTCCAGGTCGAACACGTCCGTCAGCAACTGGGCAAGGAGCCGCTGTATCGGGGGAGCCGGTGAACTCAGTTCGTTCGCCTATTCGACAGGAGGAGGACTCGGCCCGTTGGGAAGGTCGATGGACTGGATTTCAATATCTTGTGGTCAGCCGCACACCACTGACAATCCAAGAATTCAGCAAGGTTGAGGTAAAGCATGTCGTAGAAGGTCTTTGGAACTCGATGGTCCCGGCCAGAAACTCGAGAAGGATCTCCTCGGCCAAATCCACATCTTGTTCGTCGTCGAGAAACCCTTTGGCCGCCACGCTTGCATCGATGACGAGCCGGTCAGCCATATTCTCGAAGCTCCCTGAGAGTCTTAACGACCTCGAATTTCAGAGGCCCGATCTTCTTCCGGAGAGCAACGATCTCCTCAAAGAGAGCACGCTTCTCGGGCGACAACCTCTGGAGGAGCTCAGCCTTCTTCGCAGATCGGGGCGGACATTCCGGCGCAGCACCCATGATCGTCTCCGACGACGCCATCGCTTCATCGACAGGCTCGAACGTCATGCTGTCTACCTCTGGCCCGTTCCCTGGTCACTCCGGGTCGCCTGGGCTGACGCGCCGGCCTGGGCCACTTTGACGGTCTCGGGGAATTTCTCCAGCGCCTTCCGCAGGAACTCCCTGAAGACGGGGGGCTCGCGAAAACCGCCGATCTTCTCGATCACCTCACCACTGGGCGAGAGCACGATATAGAACGGATTGCTCGCGGTCGGGTCCAGGCTCTTGAGGCGATCCTGATTGATCGTGGCCAGCCGGGCGCGCTGGTCGCCGGGGAGACAATCAATGGGTACCACGTCGAGGTAGAGCTGGAGGGTCACGAAGTTCCTGAGCATCGCGACGACTTCCGGACGCGGGAACACGCTCTGCCTCATGCGCCAGCAGCTCGGGCAGTTCTGACGGCTGAAGTCGATCAGGATCGGCTTCTGCTCGGACATGGCAAGTTCCCGAGCCTGGTCGTAGCTCAAGCCCCAGAGCACGCCGAAGGCTTTCTTCTCCTCGCGCTCCGCCTGGACCGGGTCCTTGGAGGTGGCTTTCACCGCGGCGAGAGGAAGACTGGGACCCGGCTCCATGGCATTTCCGGTGACGCGTGGCGTCGAACCGGCCGGGGTGGCTTTCTCCAGATTGGCGAACTTTTCGAGCGCCCTCTCCAGAAACTCCGCGAAGACCTTCGGCTCGTTATAACCGCCGATCCGGTCGATCACGTCCCCCCCGGGTAACATGATCACGTAGAACGGATTCGTCGTTTCCTTGGCGAGATTATACTCACGATCCTGATTGATCTCGGCGCGCGCATCGCGTTCCTCGGCGGTGATCGAATCAATCGGTACGTGATCCGTGTAAAGCTGAACCGTCACGAATTTCTTGAGCAGCGATACGATTTCCCGGCGCCGAAAGACGCCCGATTCCATCTGTCGGCAGTTCGCACAGTTGACCCCGGTGAAGTCGATCAGGATCGGCTTCTTCTCGGTGGCTGCCTGTTCGCGGGCCTGATCGAGGCTCATCCCCCAGACCACCCCGTGGAAACTCTTCTGTTCCCGTTCCGCCTGCGCCGGGTCGCTGGACGTGGCCTTGACCGCGGACGAGGATTCGCCGTCTCCGCCCGCGACCTGGATCGGCGCGAGGAACGTCGCAATGTCCGGAGGCAGGAGTCCCACGATCAGCCGATTCCAGACCTGGCTCTGCGGGGCCCGTCCAAAAAGAGCTGGCAGGAGGAACAAGGCCAATCCCAGAAAAGCCGCACCGAAAACCAGACGTCCGGGGCCGACCTTCACCTCGTCATGATCGTGGTCTGTCCGGAACAAGCCCAGGAGATAAAAGCCGCAGACCAGAGACAGGGCGATCCAGCTCGTCAGGACAACCGGGGCATTGAACCAGGCATCTTCCGGGGTGACGAAGGCCAGCTCGGCCGTGTTGAGGAACTTCAGTGCCGCGCCGATCTCGATCAGGCCGCCAACGACCTTGACCGCGTTCATCCAGTCACCGCTACGGGGCATCCGGGAAATCAGGCTGGGCGAGAGGGCTAGCAGGAAGAAGGGAAGCGCCAGCACGGTGGCGAACGTCGCCAGTCCGACGATCGGATAGAAGAAGTCACCATTAGCGGCCATGACCAGCAGGCCCCCGACGACCGGGAAGGTGCAGGTGAACGACGTGATCGTCAAGGTCAGCGCCATGAAGAAGACGCCGACCAGGCCGCCGCGACTCTCCCCCTGTGCGGAGGCGTTCAAGAGGAAGCTCGGCAGGCGGATCTCGAACAGGCCCAGCAGGCTGAGGCCGAAGATCACGAACAGGGCCGCCACGACCAGGTTGAGCCACCAGGTATTCGCCAGGTTCTGCAACGCCGAGGCCGAGAAGAAGAACGAGACCAGGACACCGACCGCCGTGAAGACTCCGATGATCGACAGGCAGTAGGTGATGGCCAGGCCGGTCGTCTTGCCCCGTCCCGATTTCCCTTGCCCTTGCTTCACGAAGAAGTTGACCGTGATCGGGACCATCGGCCAGACGCAGGGCATCACCAGCGCGAACAGGCCACCGAGCGCCGAGAAGATCAGGAACGGGAGAATCCCTTGCTCGGCCTTCTCCGCGATTTCGCTCTTGATCGGGATGGCGGATCCGGCCGGCGCCGCGGGAGGCGCGCTCGCCGTGCTGGACTCGGGGGCTCCGGAGTTTGCGGCCGGATCGGTTGGAGGCGACGGGGTCGTCGCGGGCGGGGGGGGGGCTGTGGGTGTAGCGGCGGCGGGTTTCGGGGTTGGCGTGGCCTTCTTGACCGGCGCACTCGCAGGGAGGACCGTCAGTTCGGCGTCGGGCAGCGTCCACTGGCCGGGCTGGCTGCAACTCTTGTCGTTGCAGATCATGTAGCCGGCCTGGACGCGGAGCGTCTTCTTGCCGGCCTTCGCGTCGTCCGGAACCTTCAGAGCGACGCTCCAGGTCACCTCGTCTTCGTAGTACTCGACGAAGGGCAGGTCCGGAAAATCCGGTTCCTTGTGCTTGATCGGCTCCTTCGAGCTCGTCCAATTCCCCTCGACTTTGAGCCCGTCCGGGTCGAAGAAGTCGAAGGTTGTATAAATCGGACCGATGGCCTGTTCTCTGGGCTTGTCGGTGTATTTGTAGATATGAAAGCCGGGGTCGAGCTTGGCGGTGATCTTGAACGCCACCGTGTCGCCGGGCTTCGCTTCGGAAGGCTCGACGGAGGTCGTGAATTGCGCGTTCTTGGATTTGAAGAGGACTCTCGAATCCTTCTTCTTTGGCTTGGGAGGATCGGCGAACGACGAAGTGGCCGGCACGAGCAGGAGCCCCGTCAACAGGGCGACAACGATCGGCAGACTCACCGCGGCCAGCCAGCGAGGATGAGCTCGACGCATGATTGATGGTTCCGTGCAGGTACGAGCGGAGAGAACAACCGTTTTTGGTGGAGGGTTCCGGGTATTAGCGAAACATCCGGTCTACCGACATACGCCAGCCGTGCACCGCCGGTTCGGCATCGGCCTGATCGCCGCGGTTGAATCGGATGGGTTGGTCGGGTGAGGCCGCCTGGTATTTCCAGACCCATTGGGCTTTAGGGTCCACGTCCCACACCGTGGAAGTGCCGGCCGCGAAGTAATCGGCGCGTTTAGCGGCCATGTTTTTCTCGGCCGCGTCGCCGTAATCGGTCTTGCTGCGTACCTCAACGGCAAACGTGGGCGCCCCCTCGACACAGTCCATGTCGTCGGCGGGGAGCGGGCCAAGGTAGTACGCAACATCGGGCGAGAAGGACTCGCGCCTGGATGGAAGCTCGGGCACAGCGAATCCCATGTTGTCGGTGTAGGCCACACCACGACCGGTTGCCTCGGCGTGGTCATCCAGGCTGCGGAAGATCCGGCTGGCGACCCGATTCGGTTTGTGACCTGTGGCCATGAAGTGGACGATCCTCCCGCCGATGAGTTCGGCTTTCCCCTCGACTTTCATCAGGTCGTCCAGGGTGGCCCGTGGAGAGGCGGAGGGCAGGGTTGTGCTGACGCTCATTTCAGGGCTCCCAAGTCGCGGAATTTCACGATTATTCTATCGGGCGAACTACCAATCGACAACGCGCGGCCTGATGGTCGCGCTCCCTTCAAAATCGGTTCGGATTGACCAGGGACTCGATCTATCCTACCATTCCCCGCCGTGATGGGGTCTCGACAGCCGGGCTTCACGTCGTCATCAGCCTCCCAAATCCCCGTCCTTCCCCGAAACCGGGCCGATCGGCATCCCGTTGCCGCCGCGTAGGATCTGAAGTCGATGCGTATAGTGTTTTCCGGGCTGGTTCCCCTGTCCGCCGTGATGATCGCCGGCTGGCTGATCGCGCTGGATCGCCACGGCCGATTGGTCTGGGACCATTGGGATGAGGTCAAGCCGGGCATCTTGTATCGGAGCGGCCAGCTCACCGGGGACCAGCTCCGGGAGGCCGTGAAGCGTTATCAGATCCGCACGGTGATCAACCTCCAATGGCCGGGCGACGAGATGAAGGCCGAGCGGTCCTTGAGCCGCCGGCTCGGCGTGGACTTCGTGAACCTGCCGATGCCCGGCGACGGACTCGGTGAGGAATGGCAGTTCCGCGAGATCCTCAAGATCCTCGACGACCCCACCCGGCGCCCGGCGCTGGTCCACTGCGCCCGAGGCACCTGCCGGACCGGGGCGGCCGTGGCCTTCTATCGCTTCGAACGCGATCGGTGGACGCCCGAAGATGTCGCGAACGAGCTGGAGCGTCAGACCTATCATTATGGCCTCGTGCCGGGTTACATCTACGCGATGGTGAAGACCAAGCCGCTCTCGTCGCTGCTGAAGGCGGACATGGTCGTGGACCGCAACAGCGAGGAGCCAGAGCCCTTGATTGCGACCGATCCGCAACCCGCAGAGTCCGCGGAGAGCCCAGAAATCACGACCGAGAAAACCGACGGGCGCAGGGATTGACCGTAGAGACTCGATCAGGGCAATCGGGCGAACACGGATGATTGCGCCGACGGAAGGTCTTGCCGAGAGAACACATGATCGCAGGTTTGCCACGCCAGGAGGCGGCGCATGGATGCTGAAACGGCCACGTTGACCGTGGTTCCACCGCAGACGAAACGGGCCGTCCGAGCAGACTGCCCCGCGCCTGCACTGTCGAGTCCCCCTTCTGAGCTGTGTGCGTGGCTGGTACTGGTGGGGCTGGCGCTCCTGTTCGTGGCCGTGGGCGCCGTCGGCCTGGACCTCGATCGGCAGGACGCGCGGCTGGGCCTGGCGGCCTGCGAGCGAGTGGGACCGATGGGTCAGCTCCTCGGTTACTGGGCGCCGGACCTCTGGCCGGCGCAGGTCCTGCCGAGTCTGGCGCTGGTTCAGCTCAGTCCGGGGGGCCGAGCGAGCTCGGCGACGGTCCGATGGCCCGCCGCCGTGGCCGCGATCCTGGGCGGGTGGCTGCTGGCCTGGGGGATGTCCCGGACACTGGGCAATCGCGCCGCGATCCTCCTCGGTTTCTGCTGGTTCGGCAGCCTGGCCCTGATGGATCGATCGGCCGAGGCGGGCCTCGACCCGATCCTGGGGCTGGCCCTGATGGGAACCATCGACCGCCTGCTCAGACGCGGATCGGACAGGATCGCCGGGCTCTGGGCGTCCCTGGCGTTCCTGGCGGGAGGATGGCCTCCCCTGATCGTGATCGGGCTGGCCGTGATCGTGATCGGCCGGCGCGGCTCGACCTTTTCCCTCGGCCTGCTCCTCCCACCGCTGGCCACGGCGATCGTCTGGTCCGCCGTGACGATCGCGGTCACCTCCGCCGAATTCTGGGCCTCGGCGCTGACCCTGCCCCTGACCCATCCGCCGACATGGTCCCTGGTAACGAGCGTCCTCCTGCTCGGCCTGCCCTGGAGCCCATTCTCCCTCCTCGCCCTGAGCCGCTCGATTCGTGCCTCCTGGCCAGCAGAAGGGCGGCCTTGGATCATCGGCTGGCTCCAGGCCGCGCTCGTCAGCCTGATCGCCGGAACCTTTGTGCCGGGCCTGGGCCCGGCCGCGCACATGATGGCCCTGACCGGCTTGCTCGTCGCCGCCGCAGCCTGCCTCGAATCCGTCTGGGCCCAGACGCTCGGCCGCGCCGCCCGCCGATCCTTCTTCTTCCTCTTCTCGATCGTCCTGGTCCTCTGGCTCGTCGCGATGATCTGCGGGTGCTTCATCTGGAACCTGACCATGCCGTACTACCGCAGCCTCGGCATCGCCATGGGCCTGCTGATCCTCGTCGTCACCGCCCTTGGCTGGGCGGCTCTCGGTACCGGTCATCTCCGGCGGGGACTGATCACCCTGATCCTCCTGGCGATCGGGCTGAAGCTGGCCCATTGGGGTTACTACGTCCCGGAATGGAATTACCGACACAGTCAAGGCCCATGGGGGCGTGCCATCGGCCAGTGGATTCCCCGCAAATGGTCCCTCTACACCTTCCACGACTGGCCCGACGATCTCGCCTTCTTCATCGGCCGCCGCGTGCGACAGTTGCCCAGCCCCCGCTTCTTGAATTACCTGCCCGGCGCCGAAAGCCGATACCTCCTGCTCCTCACCTCGGAGTTCGAGAACTGGCCGGACTACGCCCCCACCATCTCCCTGGTCGCCCGGTTCCACGATCCGTCCGGCGAAGAACGCATCCTCGCCCGCACCGCCGGCCTGATCCCCGTCCCCGGCCAGAATACCCCTCGCTACCTCCCCTGAGGGCCACCCTCCCATTGGCTCGCACACCAGCATTCATGCACGCGATATCTCGGGTTTTCTTCAAGAAAATGCGTCACACGGTCTCACAAGCGTCGTATCATTCCGGGTATACTATGGAAAATGCAAACTCCCTTGATCCTGAGGCATCGATTGGGAGATCATCGGTTTCAGGAAAGATTTGAGCCTTCGGGTCGAAGTCCTTTTACCGGATTGAGAAGGGGAAGTCTGTTTCTCCCACGCCGGAACGCGCGGGAGCGGGGAATCGGAGCGAGAGCCCATGCCCCAAGACTGGGTGAAGTGGCGATTGATGTCTTGGGGGTCGATTGAGATCGGGTCTTGGCTGCCGAGATCACTGGGAAAGGAGTGCCCCAGGTGCCTCCGAACGGATTCCTGGTGATGGCCCGGGGTCGTGTCGTCTTCGCGGCCGACGGGTATGTGGTCGATGCCTGATCGATTCATGAGCACGAGGAGAGCATCTCGATGCTCAGCAAGCTCAAGGATATATTCAGTCCAGGACCGTCGAGCGGAGCGAAGGGGCGTCGAGGACGCGAGAACCTTCAGCGTCGGTTCGCGCTCGTCTCCGAGACGGCGCGCGGGAGCATGTCGCGCGTCTATCGAGCGATCGACAACCAGACGGGTCGGACGGTCTGTCTGAAGATCCAGTTGCGCGAGAAGAATCAGGCCGCCGCCGCGCGGGCCTCGACCCAGCAACCGCGCCCGCCCGAAGGCGAGATCGCCAGCCACTTCATCCATCCCCACGTCGTTCGCACCTTCGAGTATGGAACCTCGACCCAGGGCGACCACTACCTCGTGATGGAATATATCGATGGCGTGAGTTTCCAGTATATCCGGGAGACCCGGTCGGCCCGCACGGCTGCGAAAGTGGAGTTGCTGGCCCAGGCCGCCGAGGGGCTGGCGGCCGTTCATGCCGCCGGGTTCATCCACCACGATATCAACCCTCGGAATTTCCTCGTCGATCGCGAGCATCACGTCAAGCTCATCGATTTCGGCTTGTCCATCCCCAACACGCCCGCCTTCTGCCGTCCGGGCAATCGGACCGGGACCGTGCAGTACATGGCTCCCGAACTCATCCGCCGCGAGCCCATCGATGAGCGGATCGATATCTTCGCCTTCGGCGTCCTCGCGTTCGAGCTCTTGACCGATCGGCTGCCGTACGACGCGAATAACTCCACCACCATGATGCTCCAGCGCATCAATACCGAGCCCCTCGATCCGGCCGTCGTCAAACCCAAGCTCTCCGATGAGCTCTGTCAGATCCTCCGGCAATTGACCGCCCGCCGGAAGGATCAGCGCTGGGCGTCGATGAGCAACCTCGCCGAAGCCCTGCGCAGCGTGCCGGCCAAGCGGCAGCGGGTTTGATCCGGCGGTGGGCACGCCCCATCGCGACGATCGCGGGGATTGAACTCGGCGACTTTCCGATCCATCATGGTCGTCTCGGTCGGGCATGGCGCCCAGCGCTGCCGATGCGCACAACCCCTTCGTTCCGTCCCCTCGCTCATTTCCGTGGAGGCCCGGCCATGCCGACGCACGCGGTGATCGCCCACTTATCGGACCTGCACTATGGGAACCATGATCGGCGCGTGGAAGGCCATCTTCAGGAGGACCTGCTGAAAGACCCTCCCGACTTCATCGTCGTGACGGGCGACGTGAGCCAGCTTCAGTGGGAGTCGCAATTCAACGAAGCCAAGGATTTTCTGAAAGGGATCGTTTCCGCCTTCTGGGAGAAGGGACATTCGGCACGGGTCATCGTGATTCCGGGCAATCACGACGTCAGCACCGACAAGGGGCGCACAGCCTGGGACAAGGCCTTCCCCGATTGGAAGGTTGGGGGAATCGAGGGCGTGTGCCGGCCCGGAAACCTGGTGGATTACCACGCGAAATCCAGTCAGGGCGACCATTCCAGGGCGGAAGATCGGGCAAACGAAGATTGGAGGTATTGCGAGTATTATCCCCAGTGTCAGCTCGCCTTCTTGAAGTTCGATTCCAATCAGATCTTTCCGGCCTTTTGGCAGCGATGGAGCCCTGGATGGATCATCCGGAACTACGTGCGCGGTCAGGTCGGCGACGTCCAGATCAACACAATGAAGAGCGTCTTGGACCGCTACAGCCAGGCGTACCCCGCGGGGACTGATGCGCCCGCCTTCGAAGACGCGCGGAAAATCGCCCTGGTCCACCATCACGTCCATTATTTGCCCAACGTCGGGTCGGACAGCATTTTCCTCATGCTCGACGCTGGCTTGTTCTGGCGACACCATGATCGAGCTCGGGGTCGAACTAATCCTGCATGGACACAAGCACTTCGCCACCCACGCCGTGATCCGTTATATGGCACAGCGGGGTGGCGGCCGGGTGGAACGCGAACTGATGGTCCTTTCGGCAGGCACAGCGACGTCGGAAGACCGACCCGAGGGGAGCAATAGCTATTATCGTCTGGAGGCCGACCTGATGAGCTGTCGCGTCCAGCAGAGGCGGCACAAGGAGGTGTGCTTCGAGGACGACGGGCCAGCGATTGTCTTTCGAAGGGATGTCGAGGTCGCCGTCCCCGGCGCTCCATACCCCATCGACGGCGCGGCGCTCGATGCCATACTGACACCGGACGAGATCGATTATGTCCACAACCTCGACATTGAGGAGATTCTCTATGTGGGAACGATCGACAAGGACCTGGGCTACGGCATGGAGATCACCTACGCGGGAACGCGCTTGCGAGGCGAGTTGTTCCTGACCGTCCCCGTCGTTGTCGTCAACGCCCCCGCCCGTGAACGCACGTTCAAACCGGTCGTGACGGACCTCCTGGCGGAGCCGAACAAAACCATCCAGGGTGTCAAGGTCGAGAAGCACGTGAAAAACGTGAGGAAGCTCGTGATCAAGATTCCCCTACCGCAAACGAACCAGGGAGACCGTTTCCGGATTCGCCTGAACGTTTTCACGCCGGCGATGATGTATGATGTCAATGATTTCGACGCCGTCGGATTGCTGCGTTACCACCACGGTCCGACGGCGTTCCGCTATGCATTGCGGAGCGAGCGCGAGTTCCTCGGTGTGCGCTGCTTCGCGATCTACCGAAGTGGGCTCCGTCCCCTCGATGTGCCGAAAATCGCGCGCGACGCCGACGGCCTGTACGTGGTCCGGCCCACGATCGGCTCGGTGGCGGCGCTGGGCAGCGGCGTGCTCTGTCACTACCACGAACTGCTGCCGATGCCCACGGCCCCGGCCGCCGCGGGCAGCGCAAGCTGATCCGGCCTTTCGGCCACGAGCAGGTGCTCGAAGAGTGGGTACTTCTGAAGGACTCGGTCCGAGAGCGAGGCGTGATAAATCTTCCGGATCGCCGCGACCGCTGCATCCGAGTTGAAGTAGACACGCTCGAGATGGTACGCGCGAGATCTCGTGCGTCTTCATCAGCTCGACCACGTCCTCCGCCGTGTAGAAGCACTGCCAGCCGGTCGTGTCGAATTCGCGGTGTTCCACCTCGTCAATCTGGATCTTCATCTTCCAGTCGTCGCGGGCCATCACCGAGGTTTCGAATGCCGGCAGAAGGGCCACGAAGCGCCCCTCCGGCTTGAGCACGCGGAACGCTTGCGCGAACATCGGTCCGATGTCGTCCCGCGTCTCGGGGAGGATGGAGTTGATCGAGATCACGGTGTCGAAAAAGGCATCATCGAACGGGAGGTTGAGGTGGTCGGCGAGCACGAAGTTGACTTCGCCCTCGTGGAAGTGCCGCCGGATCGCCTCGAGCATCCTCAGAGAATAGTCGCTCGCGTGCAATTCGACGTTCGGCAGCGCGGCCAGCTTCCGGAGCAAGAACGGGGTGGGTCCACACCCCATGTCCAGGATGCGGCCGGGCCGGACTTCCGCAACGATCCGGCGGACGACCTCCGGGAACAGCAACGGCGTGAACACCTGGTCGGTGTAGCTGGCGCTGAAGGAGTCCCATGCCTCGTGCGGCGTCTTTTTGGCCATCACGCTCCCTCCGTGCCATCGGGGCCGACCACTGTCGGTGCAGGGTCGGTCGGGCCGTTGGCGACAGAGGGTGATTCGTGTATGATCATCCGCGCGGCAGCCCTTGATCCGCAACATCACGTTCAATCCGTATTCTACCAATCCCACGGACCGGCCTCAAGGCGAGCCGGGCCCTCGTGACGATGCTACGATGCCTCGGGGCCACGCCGCCGGCGTGTCATGAATTCCGCGGCCGGAGGGGTCATGGACGTCGACGACTCGTCGGGGTTGCGCTCGGTCCCGGAGGTTGGGTTGTCCCTGAACTACTTGCACTTCGGCGAATCGCTCGCCGTCTTGACCGAGCTGGCGCGACGGACCGGGACCGAGGGGGAAGCCGACCCGGTCGAACTCATCGCCATGCTTCGAACCGCTCAGCCCGGCAAGGGGCGGGGGGGCGCCGACGCCGCCGACGTGCTCCGGACGGTCGCCGGACTCGGCGGTCACGTGTCGTTGCCGCGTCTTCGCCACGATCTCCAGATGAGCCTGCGGTTCCGCGAGGTGTTCCGTTCGCTGGGTTGCCGGGGGTTCTCCTTCCAGCTCCGCGAGGGTCCCCAGTTTCGCAACTGCGGCTTCTCCTCCGCGGTCAGCCTCAAGCTCGCCCTGATCGCCGACCGCGGCCTGTACTATCCGCCCAAGGTCCGGCAGGGCCTGACGACCGCCGAGTCGGAGAACCGGCACGTCGCCCACGCCGTCGGCTGGCTCCTTGTCTTGGAGAAAACGATCGAGGCACAACGGTGGTGGTATGTCATCAACGTCCAGAGCGACCTGATGAGTGCGCCGGTCAGTTGCCTCAAGGAGATCTTCCGAGGGTGGCAGCGGGTGCTGTTCCTCCTCGTCATCGGGATGGCGCGGCAGCGCGGCATCACCGCCATTGCCATCCCGCCCTCGAAGTTGATGGCGGAACTGGACGGCGACGAGGACGTGGCCCGGCGGCGCGACCGGGCCTGGCAGGGACTCTACGACGGCGTCGCCGAGTTCTTCGCCCTGAGCCTGACCCAGCTCCCGGTCCCGGTCAACCTCCAACCCGTCTGGTTCGCCCGGCCGGCCTGGTGTTCCCGATACTACGTGGGGCACGTTTCGGATCTGGTCGCGGCGATGCCCTGGCGAGACGGCGCCGGGGCCGATCTCCCCACGAGTCGCTGCTGACGCCTGCAGCCGACGACGACCCACCGCAGGGCGCGATGGCTCATTCCAGCCTCGTCGCCCGGATAACCCGGGGATGCTTGGCGTGATCGTGGATGGTCGGCGCCAGGCGGAGACTGCCCTGCTTCTCGATCAAGGCGCGTACGGGTTGCTCCTGATTGCTGCCGATCTCCAGGATCAGGTGGCCGCCGGGCTTCAAGCGGGAGACGGATTCTTCGATCAAGCGGGCGACCATCTCGAGACCGGTGGGACCGCCGTCCAGCGCGGTCCTGGGCTCATACTCGCGGACGCCGGCTTCGAGCGTCTCGATCTGAGCCGAGGGGATGTAGGGGGGATTCGAGACGATCACGTCGAACGGGCCCTCACCGGCGACCGGCTCGAGGCGATTGCCGAGCCGGAAATCGATCCGGTCCGCGACCCCATGCTGCGCGGCATTCCGTCGAGCGACCACCAGGGCCGCCTCGCTGATGTCGATCGCCACAAACCGCGCCTCGCGGTGCCGGTACGCGGAGGCGACGGCGAGGCAGCCCGAGCCCGTGCCGATGTCCACGGCCCGGGGTGATCCCACCCCTTTGGTCACCGTGAGGAACTCGACGACGACGAACTCGGACTCGGGGCGCGGGATCAGCACCGCCGGAGAGACCTCGAACGCCAGCGAGTAGAACTCCTTGCGGCCGACGAGGTAAGCGACCGGCGACCCCTCCGCGCGGCGGCGGACCAGCTCGCGAAACCGGCCCCGCGGGTCGTCCTTCACCTCGTCGGTGAATTGCGTGTAAAGCTGGACCCGCGACCACTGGAGCACATGGGCCAGCATGACCTCGGCATCGAGCCGCGGACTCTCCGAACCCCGGCGCTTGAGGTAGTCGGCCGTCCAGGTCAGGAGCCGCCCGACAGTCCACGCGTCCTCGGCCCGGCCTTCCGGGTTCGATTCCACGGTTGGTGGTTGATATGCGTCCATTACAGAAATGAGACCTCAGTCCGTTTCCCTACCTGGCCCGGGCGCCCTCAAACCAGATCGCCGAGTTGTTCGCGACGGTCGTGGTCGATCAGGGCCTTGGTCAAGGGGACCAGGTTGCCCTGGACCACCTGATCGAGGTTGTAGAGCGTCAGGCCGATCCGATGATCGGTCACGCGGTTTTGCGGGAAGTTATAGGTCCGGATCCGTTGCGAACGGTCGCCGGAGCCGATCAAGGCGCGTCGCGTCTCGTCGCGCTCGGAACGGGCACTCTCCCGCATCTGCTCGTACAGCCGGCTGCGGAGGATCCGCATCGCCTTCGACTTGTTCTTGTACTGGCTCCGTTCGTCCCGGCAGTTGACGACCACCCCGGTCGGCAGGTGGGTGATCCGCACGCCGCTCTCCGTCTTGTTTTGATGCTGGCCTCCCGGTCCGCCGGAACGCATCACGTCGATGAGCAGGTCCTCGGTCCGGATCACGATGTCGACCTCCTCCGGCTCGGGCAGGACGGCGACCGTGGCGGCGGAGGTGTGGATTCGTCCCTGGGCCTCGGTCTGGGGCACGCGCTGAACCCGGTGCCCCCCGCTCTCGAACTGGAGATGGCGAAACGCCCCCTCGCCCGAGACACTGAACGAGACCTCGCGAAAGCCACCGAGCTCCGTCGGCTCGAGGTCCAGGGTCTCGAACTTCCAACCCATCTGCTCGGCGAACCGACGGTACATCTCGAAAAGGTCTCGGGCGAACAGGGCCGCTTCATCGCCACCGGTCCCCGCCCGGATCTCGACGATCAGCGCGGCATGTCCCGTGCCGGCCCGGCGGTCGTAGAGCATGTCGCGCAGCCCCTCTCCCTCCTGCTGATGGCGGACGCGCAGGCTCTCCAGCTCGGCCTCGGCATACGACCGCATCTCGGCATCCGTCTCGCTGGCCGAGAGCTGCTCGGCCTCGGTAATCTGGCGGCTCAGCTCGAGGTAACGGCCGTACGGCAGCGCGATCTTCGCCAGCGTGCCCCGCTCCTTCGCCAGCGAAGTGACCCGAGCGGCGTCGGCGGTCACCGCGGGATCGAGCAGCGATCGCTCGATCTCCAGGAATCGCTGATAATCGGCCTGAAGCTTCTCGAACACCCTTGCTCCTCTCTCCCTCGTCGGGATCCCTTCCCACACAAGAAGGGAAGGAAGCCCACCGCCCTCAGGGCATCTCCCCACAAGGGGAAGATTGAGAAAAAGGACGGCCCGCGACCAGACCCATGAAGGATCTGCTCGCGGGCCGTCCCCAGAAGCTCCTCGAGCTCCGCTAGGCGTTCTCAGCCGGCACCGCCGCCGCCTTCTTGGCCTTCCCGTAGGTGCCCTGGAACTTCTTGTTGAACTTGTCAACTCGCCCGGCCGCATCAACGAACTTCACCGAACCGGTGAAGTACGGATGGCACTTGGAGCAGACCTCGACCATGATCTTGGGCTTGGTGCTCCGCGTGTTGAACGTATTCCCGCACCCGCACGTAACCACGCAGTCTTGATACTTCGGATGAATTCCGTCTTTCATGGATCTCAGACTCAACTCTCGGAATTGAGATTGGGGACTGACTCAGGACTTTCCGCCCAGCAAGGCCGCAACGGCTTTCTCGACTTCGTCATAGGTGAATTGATTGTTCGGATCGTCCATGGTGAATCGCTTCACCTCCTTGCCATCAGGTCCGAAGAGGAAGACGGCGGGGATGGCCCCGATGTCCAGTTTCTCGAACCCCTCGCCAAACTCCTCGTTGAGCAGAACGTTGGTGAAGAGGGCTTTGTGTTCTCTCAAGAACTTCTCGGCTTCGGCGACGGCCTTCTTGTCGGTCGGGTCATCGAGCGAGAGCGAGACCACGGCCAGTCCCTTCTTGCCGTATTTCCGATGCATCTCCACAACGTGCGGGAAATTCTCCTTGCAGGGGCCGCACGTCGTGGACCAGGCATCGACCATCGTGTACTTGATTTGCTTGTTGCCCGCCAGACGCCCCTGGAACTGCTTCCAGTTCAGGAGCTCGAGCTTGACCTCCTGAGCCGGCTTCGTGTCGTTGGACAGGGCGGCCTTTCCCAGGCCGAGGGCCAGAAAGCCAGTCGCCAGGAACACCGAGGAGAGCAGATACGCCGGCAGTCTCATAAGATTCTCCAAAGACCGTAAAACCGCCGGGTCGCGGTCCGGGCTGAGCCGAACCGCGACCCTGCAATTTTGGGTTCACGCAGCAGTGGAAGCATTCCAGACCTTGACCGGCTCCCGGCACAAGGGATGGGACACCCTAGGCCACGCGAATGAGAAGTCGAGTCGCAAGCACTCACTTCTTGGTATACTGCACGCCACAGCCAACGGGCGGCGTCTCGTCGACCGCAGGCGTCTCGCCCTTCAGCACGGCGTTGACCGCGTCGCGAAGATAGGTCTTGCTGACCTTCGACTCGTTCTGATTGTCGTCCATCGCGCCGGTGTAGCGGATCTTCCGCTCTTTATCCAGCACGAAGAACTGCGGGGTCCGGGTGGCACCATAGGCGCGGCCGACCGCCTGGGTTTCATCATAGGCATAGACGTAGTTGGACTTGTGCTCCTTCATGTACGTCCTTGATGCCGGGCAGCTTGTCGATGTCCGACTGGGAGACGGCGATCCCCACCACGCGAACGCCCTTGTCCTTGTAGTCCTTGGTGAAATCAATGATCCGATCTTCGTACGCCTGCACGACCGGGCAATGATTCGCCAGGAAGACCACGACGACCACGTCGTCCTTGAGGTCCGACAGGCTCACACTGGTCTCTTCGCCATTGCTGGATCGCCGGCAGGCCCGAGAACGTCGGGGCCTTGTCGCCCACGCTGATCGCGTTGTTGTACTTGCCGGCCAGAGCGGGAATGGCAATCGCGCCGATGGCAACCAGGCTGAAAAGAACCTTGCGCATCGATGCTCTCTCCTGTTGAGACTCGAATCCTGCGGAAGAGATCACAATCTCTCCCACCCAATCAAACAATCGGCACCCCATGAAAACATGAGGGCTAGAGTAAGGCCATGTTTCGATCCACTCCCGCAACCAAACCGGGAGGACTGACGTCGATGGCGTACCTGGGAGCTCCGTGGGTCGGTTTCGGGCTGAAGATCCTCGCTCCAGCGAGGCGGGCTTCGACCAAGGCGCGATCATCACGGTTCGATTATAAGAAGCGCCATCCGCGAGTCAACCGTCCTGGAATTCTCGGAAAGGCTGAAGGCTGAAGGCTGAATCTCGACCGGGCCGGTTCTGACTCAGCCCTTTCGTCCTTCAGTCCTTCAGCTTTCATCGGCATCAGCGCTCGATCCGCGAATCCTGGATCGAGTCGTCCTCGGCGTGCTCGATGAAGTGCCAGGAGATCTCCTTGGCGACGACTTTGAGGAACTTGATCCGGAACTTCGACCGGCTCGATCCCGTATCGATGGGGATGGGCCCGCGATCGGGGAACATCGGCTCGGCGTAGTCGTCGTAGATGGAGACGGGTTCCTTGGGCTGATCCTTGATTGGCCGATCCTTGCTGTTCTTGGGATACTGCATCTCGTAGGCGACGATATGCACCTTGGCCTCGCCGTGGAGCATGTTCAGGTCGCCGGGCGACTGGATCTGGAACTGCTCGATTTCGAGGAAGATGACGATGTCGGCATTGAAGTCGGTGGCGATTTCCGCCGGGGCCGTCCACTTGGGATGGGCTTCCTTCCAGGTCATGACCTTGTCGGGATCGACGACGCGTGACCTTCTTGATCTTCTTCCGGAGGATCGACGTGAACTCCCGGGTCAGGTCGCGATCGAGCGAGGAATACTCGCCCATCGAGTTGGTGGCAACCTGAACCAGGACGACGACTTTCTTGCCCTGGAACGAGACTTCGCACGGGGCTTGGACCGTGGGGTCGTTGGGCTGGAGGAAAAAGAGCGCCTGCCGCGGATCGCAACCCACGATCGCGATCAGGGCCCCTCCGGCCAGGACGGCGACCATCGCGAGCCGCATCTTGGCATTGGCGAGCAAACGAGGGGTCATCCTTTACCCCCTCCTTCCTTGGATAATTCACAGGCCCAGTGGCCTGGCCAGTTCCCCGGAGCCCGGCCCCGGGCCGGCCAGGGCGGCTGGCGAAACGATCAACCGGATCAACCAGGACATGAGGCTGAAGGCCACACTGGCCAGCAGCAAGCCCATCAACGGCCCCGCCAGGGACGCGAAACCGACGGGCTCGTCCCGGACCGCGCACGCGACCAACCACACCATCAGAGGGATCAACAACAGGGCGAACAGACACCCCGCCGGGTTGGCTCGCCAGGATCGGTCGACGCGACCGCGGGTGAACCACGCAAAGGCCGTGGTCATGCCACAGGTCGGACACAGCCGACCGGTCACCGTGACGAACGCACAAGGCCGGAGCCCGAGCTGGAGGTGAGTGCCGAAACCCCGCGGGTCCGGCACCAACGTCCGCGCCAATCCCAAGAGCCCCGCCAATCCGGCCGCCGCGACCAGCAACACTCCGCGCGTCCGCCAACCCAGATGACGTCGAACCGAAAGATGCCGGTTCATGGTTGGCCCTCCACACGAATGGATGGTCGCGAACGGGACTTCCCGATCGCCAGGGCCTTGGATAGGACACGCAATCTTAGCGAGACGCCGGATTTCGGCAAGGGCAGGTTAGCGTTCAGTTTTCCGTGTTCAGCAGGAGAATGAATTATGGACACAATCGAAACCGTGGGCCACTCGGGAGAAGGCAGGGATCCGGCTCGGATTGAGGCCATCGGAACGGATCGCGTGGAATGGGGCCAGTTCCTCTCGTCCACCGCGACCGCCTGCGCCGGATGGTCGTGCTGCGATTGGATCATCGACTGCGCGGCCGGATCGACCCCTCGGACGTCATCCAGGAAGCGTTCCTGGAGGCCACCGAGCGCCAGCGTTAGAACTCGCTGACCCACGCTTCGGCCTCGATCATGGCGGCCTGCATGCGGCGCTCGACCTGGAGTCGGCACGATTCGATCGTGTCGCGATCGGCATCGGCTGGGACCAAGACCGGCGGCGGAACGACGCAGGCGGCGTGGCTGAACGGGCGGGGGACGCAGAACCGGTCCCAGCTCTTGGCCCTCCACGGTCGCTGGAAGGCCATGCCGGCCCCGACAATGGGGAACCCGGTGCGGCTGCCAAGGTACGCCAGCCCCTGATGGACGTGCCGGCGCGGGCCGCGCGGGCCGTCGGGCGTCACGCACAGATGGCCCTGATCGATCCGCAAGGTCATCTCGCGGAGGGCGCGCGTGCCTCCGCGGGTGGTCGAGCCACGGACCACGCTGAAGCCCAGCCTCTGGATCACCTGGGTGATCAGCTCGCCGTCGCGATGGTCGCTGATCAGGATATGCATCTCCGGCCACGGCCAGTAATAGGCCGGGAACAGCATGACCTCGTGGAAGAAGGCGTAGATGTACCGCACGCCGGTCCCCCGCGCCACCTCGGGCGCGACCTGGGGGTCCTGATACCGGAAGTGGTATTTCAACGTGCGGCCCAGTTGCCGCACCAGCGCGGCGCCCACCACGCCGACCGACTGGACCAGCCAGGGGTGCTGGATCTTCATCGGGCTTCGTCCTTTCCGTGGACCGTTGAGGATTCCGTTCCGGCTCGCGTTCGCCAGCCCGGGTCGAAGTTTACGCGAAATGAGGATCGCGGACCAGATCGAGAGCGCCTAACGGATGGTTCGCGCACACAATGACAGCCCATCTTCGGCGGCCTGAGGGGCCGCGGGAGCCCAACCCCGGTTGATACCCGGGGTCACCGGCTACTCCGATCTCCGGCGGCCCTTCAGGCCGCCGGATGGCCCGCATTCCCAGGCCAGGCGCGCCTGCGATTGGCTACCTGCCACACCGCGCGTTCCGAAAAACGCGAAACCAGGCTTCCGCTGAAGAATCACTGACTACTCACCACGCGGGCCGGGCTGACGCGGGGCGCGGGCTTCTTCGTGGTCTGGGGATGGGTGGTGGACTTCCGCGAGTCCTTGGGGAAGAGCCGGAGGACCACATCGTCGAGCGTATCGACGAGTTGGAGGGACAGGTCGGCCTTGACCTCCGCCGGGATCTCGATCAGGTCCTTCTCGTTATGCCGGGGGATCAGCACGCTCTTGATGCCGGCCCGGCGTGCGGCCAGGATCTTCTCACGGACCCCGCCGACCGGCAGCACGCGGCCGGTGAGCGTGACCTCGCCGGTCATGGCCAGCGCGGTCTGGATCGGCTTGCCGCGGAACAGGCTGATCAGCGCGGCGGCGATCGCCACCCCGGCCGACGGACCGTCCTTGGGGACCGCGCCGGCCGGCACGTGGATATGCAGGTCGGTCTTGTGGAACCGCGAGGTATCCAGGTCGAGGTCCTTGGAGTGGCTCCGCAGATAGCTCAGCGCCGCCTGGGCGCTCTCGCGCATTGATTCACCCAGCAGGCCGGTCAGGGTCAGCATCCCCTTGCCGGGCATCCCGGTCGCCTCGATGAAGAGGATCTCGCCGCCGGTCGGGGTCCAGGCCAACCCGGTGGCCACGCCGGCCACGCCCGTCCGGTCGGCCAGCTCGCGGAAGAACCGCGAGGGGCCCAGCAGCTCGGCGACCCGCTTGGGCTCGATCGTGATCGGCCCGCGCTGACCTTCGGCGTAGCGTCGTGCGATCTTCCGGCAGATCGCCGCGATCTCGCGCTCCAGGTTGCGCAAGCCGGCCTCGCGAGTGTAATCGGCGATGATCTTGCGGATCGCCGCATCGGTGATCGTCAGGATCGCGGGGGTCAGTCCGTGCAGATCGAGCTGCTTGGGGATGATGTATTTCTGGGCGATCTGGGTCTTCTCCTCCTCGCTGTAGCCCGGGAGCTGGAGGACTTCCAGCCGGTCCAGCAGCGGCGACGGGATCGTCTCGAGCATGTTCGCCGTGGCGATGAACATGACCTTCGACAGGTCGAAGTCGACGTCGAGATAATGGTCGCGGAACGTCGAGTTCTGCTCGGGGTCGAGGACTTCCAGCAAGGCGGCGGACGGATCGCCGCGGAAATCGGCGCCGAGCTTGTCGACCTCGTCGAGCATGAAGACCGGGTTATTGGTACCGGCTTTGCGAATGCCCTGGATGACGCGGCCGGGCAGCGCGGCGACGTAGGTGCGGCGGTGGCCGCGGATCTCGGCTTCATCGTGCACGCCGCCCAGGCTGACCCGGACGAACTCGCGGCCCAGCGCCTTGGCGATGCTCTTGCCCAGCGAGGTCTTGCCCGTGCCCGGCGGGCCGGCCAGGCAGAGGATCGGGCCTTTCATGTCCTTCTTGAGCTTGCGGACGGCCAGGTACTCGAGGATGCGCTCCTTGATCTTCTCCAGGTCGTAGTGGTCGGCGTCGAGGACCTTGCGGGCGCGGCGCAGGTCGAGCCGGTCGCGGCTCGCCTTGGCCCAGGGCAGGATCGCCAGCCAGTCGAGATAGGTCCGGACGATCGAGTATTCCGCCGAGCTGGGATGCATCCCCGCCAGCCGCTCGAGCTCGCGCTCGGCCTCGGTCAGGACCTCGACCGGCGGGCTCGCCTTCTTGATCCGTTCCCACAGCTCGCTGATCTCGGGGTTCTCGCCCTCGCTCTCCCCCAGCTCATCCTGGATCGCCTTGAGCTGCTGCCGGAGGAAGTGGTCCCGCTGGGCCTTGGAGAGCTCGCTGCCGACCTGCTCCTGGATCTTCGTCGACAGCTCCAGGACCGCAAGCTGCCGAGACAGGTACTGACCCAGCCGTTCCAGCCGGGCGCGTACGTTGATCTCCCCCAGCAGGTTCTGCTTCTCCTCAATGGTGAACGGCAAGCTCGAGGCCAGCAGGTCGGCCAGCCGGCCGGGCTCCCGCGTGTTGATCGCGGCGACCTGGAGCTCTTCGGGAATCTGCTGGCTCTGGTCGACCATCCGCTGGAAGAACCGGTTGACGTGGTGCACCAGCGCGTCGAGTTCCACCCCTTCTTCGACGACCTCCTCGTACGGCTCGACCTCGCCAACGAGATAGGGCTCGGTCTGCACGACGTTGATCAGCCGAGCCCGATACTGGCCCTGGCAGACGATCCGCGTGGAGCCGTCGGGGAACTTCAGCATCTTGAGCACCAGCCCGACGCAGACCGTCGGGAACAGGTCGTCGATCCCGGGCGAGTCCGTCTCCGGATGCAACTGGCTGACCAGCGCGACCATCCGTTCGCCGATCATCGCGTCGTCGATCAAGCGGATGCCGCTGGGCCGGTTGATGACCAGCGGCACCACCGTCTGCGGGAAGACCACATCCGACCGCAGCGGCAGCAGCGGGACCCGGCAAATCCCCATCACCGGGCTCTCCGGCCGGTCGCCCAGCACGATGATTTGACCGGAATCGACCGCCGGCCCGCTCAAGGCCCCGGCGTCGTCCCGCCCGGTCCCGGCCTGGCGTGCTTTCCGCGGACTCTTCGATCGACTTCGTCGTGAACGCATAAGAAGAAGGCTTTTCTGAGAAGCTCTCCGTGACCTTCAGTTGGACCGCCGCAGGGTCCGTCCCACCCTCGCGAGGCGCGGTCGAGGGTCGGCTGGGTTGTGCTCTGCCGAGCTCAGCTCCACCCACCCGTCGAGATCCCGGCTAACCGCTCTTGGAATAGATTTTTGGAGATGTATCGAAAACCCACCCCGCCGGACGATTACTCAACCTTAGTACAATCCCGTGCTGATCCCGAGTTGGCTCGAAGAGGGCAACGCTCGGTCCGAGCCGGCGGAGGCCAAACCGATGCTACCTCACCACTTCCACCCCGATCGCTTGCCACCAGCCTCCCCTCCCCCGCGATTTCCCCACCCTTTCTCGGCGGCGGGCGACTCCGGACCGATTCGCGACCGCATCCCAGGGACCGTCCATGATTAGTACATCAGCGACCCGAAAGAAAGAGGGGACTTCGGCCGCTTCACCGAAATCAACGCTTTCCACACTCTCCCTTCAACCTGACTTCCCTCCCACCTTGATCATACGGCCTCGGCTCCGCGAATCAATCCACGCAAGCATCAACTCGATCGACCGTCGGGAGCGACGTCTTCCCACGGCGGGGAAAACGCCCGGACTCAGAGAAGACGGGTGGCTGAGGCGGTCCCACGCAGTGCCGATCGACCACGCGGACCGGCCGGATTGGGCCAGCACGCTGACAACGAGCCGCGGGGTGATCGGTCGGGACGATCAGTCATCTCCTCCACCAGTCTTCGTCGTACAAACCCATGACCTGGGCTTGGTGAATCGATTGAAGGATCTGGAAGTTGAGGTAAGCAAAGTAGGCGAAGAACACCGGGAGGAACCAGGAGTGGGTCCAAGCATAAATGAGAAAGGCGAGCAGGCCCGAAACGACGAAGGAGACGATATGGCCCCATCGCTTTCCCTCGTAAGGGTTTACATAAGAAAGCAGGATCTCGCTCACCCGGCCCCCGTCCAGTGGAAAGATCGGCAGGAGGTTGACAAGGCCCCAGAGGACATTGATCTGAACGAGCATGTCGAAGGCGAGGAACGGATATCCCCCCCTCATCTTGAATCCGGCCATCGAGTAGGCGAAATCGTCGTACGGAAGCCGGATGTTCCGCAGCAGGACATTGAGGTGCTCTTCCGGAGTCACGCCGTAGACCGCCGTGACCACGAGCATCAAGACCCCGCAGAAGACGAATCCCGCTCCCGGACCGGCCAGCACCACGGCCAGCCGCTGAAGGGGCGTCTGGCGGTCCGTCTGACTCTGGCACAAACCTCCACCCATCCAGAGAATGATGGATGGTGATGAGTGGAACTTCAACGCCATCAATCCGTGTCCGTACTCATGGACGAGGATGGAGATGAACACGCAGCCCACCCACGTCACGATCACTGGCAGGTCCCGGGTGCTCCCGGCCAGCAGGAGCCCTGCGACCCAGAAGAGGGGATGGACCCGGACCGGGATGCCCAGGAAGCGGAACCGTAGGTCGTAGGGGGTCTCGGACACGGCGCCAAACATCGGCCACCTCGGCGGGCATGCGATCCCGTAAAGCCATTTGAGGACGGAGCCATCTTATTCTAGGGAGATTCCCGCGATGCCGCAAATCCGTGTTCCGTTTTCAGTGTTCAGTGTTCAGTAAAGACGCGGCACGACGCTCCTTTCGATCGATCCCATGAAGGCCCGTGAAGAACCTCGAGGCAGAAGCCGGCTCGGACGTCGGCTCCGCTCTCTGAATGCTGGACACTCGACATCGAAAACGGGAAACTGGACACCCAAACGGAAAACGGAAAACGGAAAACGGAAAACTGTGATGCACTTCACCAAAATGCACGGGATCGGCAACGATTACGTCTACATTTCCACGTTCGATCAGGAGGCACCGGCCGACCCGGCGAAGCTGGCCGTGGCGGTGAGCGACCGCCATTACGGGATCGGTGGCGACGGCCTGATCCTGATCATGCCCTCGGAGCAGGCCGACGCCGACGCGCGGATGCGGATGTTCAACGCCGACGGTTCGGAAGGCGAGATGTGCGGTAACGGCATCCGTTGCGTTGCCAAGTATCTCTACGATCATGACATTGTGCGGAAGGACCGCGTGAGGATCGAGACCGGTCGCGGCGTCCTCGCGCTCGACCTGGAGGTTGATGGAACCCAGGTCCGACGCGTCCGTGTGAACATGGGCGCTCCGATCCTCGATTCGGCGCGGATCCCCACGCTCCTTGCCGGCGATCCCCCCATCGATGCGATGATCCAGGTTGACGGACGCAAGTTCGCCGTGACCGCCGTGTCGATGGGCAACCCGCACGCCGTGATCTACGTCGATGACGTTGATGCATTTCCCCTGGAGGCGATCGGTCCCCGGATCGAGACCCATGAGGCGTTCCCGAAGCGGGTCAATGCTCATATCGTGCAGGTGCTCGGTCCGGCCGAGGTGCGGATGCGCACCTGGGAGCGCGGCTCGGGGATCACCCTGGCCTGCGGCACGGGCGCTTGTGCGGTCTGCGTGGCCGGGGCCCTCACCGGCCGTTCCGGACGCACCATCCTGGCCCACCTACCGGGCGGCGACCTCGAGCTGGAGTGGTCCGGCGCTCACGCGCCGGTCTTCATGACCGGACCGGCTACCGAGGTCTTCTCCGGCGATTGGCCGGATTGACGTTGTAAGGTGGGTGAAACCCGCCAATGAACAAATCGCTCAGATTGGTGGATTTCAATCACCCTCCATCGGCTTCACGATAGAACATTCCTGACCACTCTGCCGTGCACGTCGGTCAACCGATGATGCCGCCCCTGGTACTTGAAGGTCAGCCGGGTGTGGTCGATGCCCAGGCAATGCAGGATCGTGGCGTGCAGGTCGTGGACGTGCACCGGGTCCTGGACGATGTTGCGCCCTGGCCTGCCCCCTCGCCGTTCGGTCCCGTCAGCCGGACCGAAATCCGCTGCGCCGCCACCTCCGGCAGTCCACGCCGCTTGCTCATCAGCGTCCCAAGAGCTTGTCCAGGACCGCGAAGATTTCGGCGAGCACTCCTGCACTCACTGCGCCGACTCGATCACCGATGCGCCGCCGGTCTACAGCCCGCGTTTGAAAGACGAGCGCGACTGACGGGTATTGCAAACCGTTCTCGTCGCTGGGCTGGACGAGCAGCGTTCCGGGGAACCGCTAGGTCGAGGTCGCCGTGGTCAGCGGGACGGTGAGGACGACGGGCAGTTTCCCCGCATAGGCGTCGTCTTGGATGATGACAGCAGGCCGGCGCCCGCTCTGCTCATGACCGGTGGAGGGCGGCAGCTCGACCCAACGGACGTCGCCTATGTTCACGAGCGTTCCTCCCGCTCCCATTGATCGATCAGCGCCCAGGCCTCGTCACCCGCCCGTTCCCACGCATCGAATTCCGCACGCAATTCCGGGGTCAGCTCAAGTGAAGGTGAATGGATCACGATCTCGACCTGCTCCCCTCCGGGAGTGGGACAGGCCCCTGGGGCACGACCAACCCGTTCTTGACCAATCCGGGGATGACCACACGCTCGGTTTCCATGAATCCTCCTCTTCAATCTGCCAGGCTCAGCCATCCCATTAGAGCACCAAGGAAACCAGCGTACCAGCCTTCCCAACAAACTCGGCTTTTCGGCTCGAGTCGCAGGTCACCAGGAGGGTCGGCGCCGCAACCGACGACTGAAGGTCTGCCCTCCCAACCAGAGCCCCGGTCTCATTCATCACGAAGCCGACAAGACGACTTTCAGATAGAACCAAGGGGCCAGGCGGGGAAGCGCACCGCTCAAACCAGGATCTTCTTGACCACCGTCCCGTGCACGTCGGTCAACCGATGATGCCGCCCCTGGTACTTGAAGGTCAGCCGGGTGTGGTCGATGCCCAGGCAATGCAGGATCGTGGCGTGCAGGTCGTGGACGTGCACCGGGTCCTGGACGACGTTGTACCCGTAGTCGTCGGTCGCGCCGTGGGTGATGCCGCGCTGGATGCCTCCGCCGGCCAGCCAGACGGTGAAGCAGCGGGGATGGTGGTCGCGGCCGTAGTCTTCGGCGGTCAATCGACCCTGGCAATAGACGGTCCGGCCGAACTCACCGCCCCAGACGACCAGCGTCTCGTCGAGCATTCCGCGCTGTTTGAGATCGCGCACCAGGGCCGCGGAGGCTTGATCGGTATCGCGGCACTGGCCGGCGATCTGTTTGGGGAGATGGGTGTGCTGATCCCAGCCGCGGTGGAAGAGCTGGATGAATCGCACGCCCCGCTCGGCCAGTCGCCGCGCCAGCAGGCAGTTGGCGGCATAGGTCCCAGGCCGGCGCGCGTCGGGGCCATAGAGCTGAAAGACCGAGTCGGGCTCGCCGGAGAGATCCGTCAGCTCGGGAATCGAGGTCTGCATCCGGTACGCCATCTCATACTGGGCGATCCGCGTGAGGATCTCCGGATCGCCGAAGCTCCGATGGTTGAGCGCGTCGAGTTTGGACAGGTCGTCGAGCATCCGCCGACTGCGCCGCGGACGACAGGCCGGGCGGATCCGAGAGATACAGCACCGGGTCACCCTGCGATCGGAACTTGATCCCCTGATACGTGGTCGGCAGGAACCCGCTGCCCCACAGCCGGTCGTAGAGCGGCTGATCGTTGGGATTCCCCGAGCCTTGGGAGATCATGACGACGAACGCCGGCAGGTCCTGGGTCTCGCTCCCCAGACCATAGGAGATCCAGGCCCCGATGCTGGGCCGGCCGGCAAGCTGGGCCCCGGTCTGGAAGAAGGTGACGGCCGGGTCGTGGTTGATCGCCTCGGTGTGCATCGACTTGATGAAGCAGAGCTCATCGACCACGCTCGCGGTATGCGGCAGCAGATCGCTGACCGTCGCACCGCTCCGGCCATGACGCGCGAAGCGAAACCGGCTCGCCGCGACCGGAAAGCGATCCTGCCGCGAGGTCATGCCGGTCAGCCGCTGACCCATTCGAATCGAGTCCGGCAGCTCGGTCCCCTGAAGGCGCGGGAGCACGGGTTTGTCGTCGAACAGGTCCATCTGCGAGGGTGCGCCCGACTGGAACAGGTAGATCACCCGCTTAGCCTTCGGTGCGAAATTGGGGAAACCGTCCACACCGGCCCCCGATCGGTTCGGCGATCGCTCGGCCGCGTGAAGGCCACCATTGAGCAGCGAGGCCAGCGCGATCGTCCCGAGACCCATGCTGGCCCGGTCGAAGAAGTGCCGGCGCGTCAGGAGTTGGAGTCGTTCGGCAAACGGGTCCATGGAGCCCTCCTCCGTATTCAAGATTCAACATTCAAAATATCTAATAGAATGATCTCTGGATTTGGATCTTGAATTTTGAATCTCGAATCTTGAATTCCTCTTCGGTTGCGGCTGACGGCCGCGCTCGGGGTCACTCCTTGGTGATCGTCTCGTCGAGGTTGAGGATCAATTGCGCGACCGTGGTGTACGCCGCCAGCTCGCACGGGTCGAGGCGCGGGTCGGGCAACGACTCCCCGGCGCGGATGAGAGTGCCGGCCGCCCTGGGATCGCGTCGGAACCGGGCCAACTGGTCCTCGAAGCCGGCCAGCAGGATGGCGAGCTCCGCGGCCGTCGGGCGGCGTGCGGTCGCCGCAAAGAAGGCCGCCGTCACCCGTCCCCGGGGTGTCGACTCGGCCTCCTTCATGATCCGCTCGGCGAAGGCACGAGCGGCTTCCACAAACGTGACGTCATTGAGGACGTTCAGCGCCTGGAGCGGCGTATCGGTCCTCACCTCGCGGACGATGCACGTCTCGCGCCCGGGCGCGTCGAAGGCCACCATCGCGGGTGGCGGAACGGTCCGCTTCCAGAACGTGTAGAGTCCCCGGCGATACAGGTCGGGCCCGTGGTCCTGGACGTAATCGGCGTCCGCCAGCTCGTTCCACAGGCCAGGCGGTTGATACGGCTTCACCGACGGCCCGCCAACCCGCTCGACCAATCGTCCCGAGAGCGATAACGCCTGGTCGCGAATCATCTCGGCGGGGAGCCGGAGTCTCGGCCCGCGCGCCAGCAGTCGGTTCTCCGGGTCGTGGTGAAGACCCTCGGGCGTGACCCGCGACGACTGCCGATACGTCGCACTGGTGACGATGAGCCGGAGGATCGCCTTGACATCCCACCCCGAACGGACGAACTCGGTCGCCAGCCAGTCGAGGAGCTCGGGATGGCTGGGCGGCTCGCCCTGCGCGCCGAAGTCGTCCACCGTCCGGACCAGCCCATTGCCGAAGAGCATCTGCCAGTCGCGGTTGACCGCCACCCGCGCCGTCAGCGGATGGGCCGGCTCGACCAGCCAGCGAGCCAGCTCGAGCCGGTCGGGCTTCCGACCCTTCGGCCAGGCCGCGATCGATTTCGGCACCCCGCGCTCGACCCGAGGTCCACGGTGATCGTATTGTCCGCGGATCAGCACATAGCTCGGCCGCGGATCCGCCAGCTCCTCCATGACCATCGTCGTGGGGATGCGCTCGACCATTGCGTCGAGCTCCGCCCGCGCGGAATCGCGCTCGGCGATCAGCCTCTTGATCGATTTCGGCGCCTCGGTCGCCAGGAAGCATTGGCGGATCTTCCGCGCCTGGCCGTTCGTTCGCTGATCGCAAGGAATCGCGGCGATCTCTGGAATCGACTCCCGCGTGGCCAGGATCGCGATGTCGTCGAGAGCGAGCGCCTGATCGAAGACGCTCGCCTCATCGATCGCCCCCACGAATCGACTTTCCGGTCCCCCTCCGGCCCCGATCCGCAACGGCTCCTGGGTCTGGAACGATTGATTCAACTCATCCAGAAGCACGGTGAAGGGCGACGACCGACCATTCAGATAGATCTCGATTCCATCGGCAACTCGCGACCCGTCGTAGGTGACCGCGACGTGCGTCCATGCGCCGGCGGGAACCATGGCCTTCGTCTCGACCCGGATCGCGTCGTCGAGCCAGCGCTTGACCAGGTTGACCTGGATCCGGCCCCGGTCCAGGACGACGCGGTAACCGTCAGCCTCAGGCTGATCGACCATCCGCGAGATCAGGGTTCCCCCGCGCGCCCCCGGGCTTGATCCACGCGGCGAGCGTGAACCGGTCGTAGAAGCCGAAGGCAGCGACGTCTCCGGCATCGACGAAGCCGCGGCCATCGAGGGCGATCGCCGATCCCACCGGACCGGACGTGAAGCCGGGCGCGCCTTCACGAAACCGAATCGGCCTGGCATCATGCTCAAAAGACAAGTGAGCGACGACATGCTCATCCGGGAACCAATCGATCGCAGGACGCTCGCGAATCGACGTCGCCCAGGCGGCCTGGGCCGCGGCGATTTCCGGTTCTCGGGCCTGGACCTGTTTCTCCAATCCCGCCAGCCGCTGCCCAAGCGCATCGAGCTGTTCTTGCTGTGCGCGGGTGGGTGCCTTGAGGAACGGCGGCGAATTGCCGTACTTGACCGCCCGGCCGTTCTCGGGGACGTTGTTGAAGAAGGCGAAGAGGCGGTAATAGTCTTCCTGCGTGATCGGGTCGAACTTGTGGCTATGGCATCGGGCGCAGCCGACCGTCAGGCCCAGCCAGACGGTCGCCGTGGTGTCGACGCGATCGACGACGTACTCGACCGCGTATTCCTCGGGGATGATCCCGCCCTCGCCATTGCCGCGGTGGTTGCGGTTGAAGCCGGTGGCGATCTTCTGGTCGAGCGTCGCGCTGGGAATTAGGTCACCGGCCAGTTGCTCGATCGTGAACCGGTCGAACGGCATGCCGCGGTTATAGGCGTCGATGACCCAGTCGCGCCATCGCCACATGAACCGCGGTGCGTCGGTCTGATAGCCATTGGTGTCGGCATAACGCGCGGCGTTGAGCCATCGGATCGCCATCCGCTCGCCGAACCGGGGCGAGGCCAGCAGTCGATCGACCGCCTTCTCATACGCACCGGGCTCGGTGTCGCGCTCGAACGCCTCGATCTCGGCACGAGTCGGCGGCAGGCCGGTCAGGTCGAGCGCAATGCGCCGGAGCAAGATGCCGCGCTCCGCTTCGGGCGAGGGCGCGAGCCCCTCGCGCTCCAGCCGCGCGACGATGAAGGCATCGATCGGATTGCGAACCCAGTCTTGATGCGTCACACGCGGAACCTGGGATCGCTTCGGGGGAATCAACGCCCAGTGCGGCTGCCACTTCGCCCCCTGGACGATCCATCGGCGGATGAGCTCGACCTGAGTCGCATTGAGGGACTTGCCGGACTTCGCCGGCGGCATGCGATCGTCGACCGCCTCGGCGGTGATCCGTTGATAGAGCTCGCTGGCATCGAGATCGCCGGGGACGATCGCGTGGCTGCCGTCCCGGTCAGCCCGGGCCGACGACTCTTGATCGAGCCGCAGGCTGGCCTTGCGCTGGGCCGAGTCGGGGCCGTGACACGGGTAACAGGTATCCGAAAAGATCGGTCGGATGTCGCGATTGAACTCGACCGGTGATCCGGCCGGCGGTGTCGACGCTCCCGCGCGGGACGCGGGTTCCCCCAACCCAACCATGGCCAGCAGTCCCATCACGATCCATTCCACGGCCATCCTCCCGCAGCAGGCGAGATCACCGGCGCTTTCCCAGGCGACCCTGGATGATAGTATAAGACCAGTTCATGGTGGGCGACACTACCGTGTTGTGGCAAGGTCACTCGAGCTTGCCACCCGGCAGACCGAAGATCTCCACTCAAGGCCCCCGCCGGGAGACCTTCGGTCGGACCATGGGCGGGGTCAGGAGACCCGCGCCGAACCGTGATTCTTGACTCCTGAATCGTGAATCCTGGATCGTGAATCTCGAATTTTGAATCTGGAATCTCAAATCTCTCTTCGATCGCGGCCGACGGCCGCTTTAGGACGGACCGAGGATACCCAAGTATGAACGAGTCGGATGCCACGCTCGAACCGTCGGCCACGGCCGATCCCCGCGCAGTTGGGTATCGCCATCGCCGGTTACCGTTCTTCCCGGTGCGGGGGAACGCCATTCGCAACCCCGTCTCAGCCTTCGCCTTCACGCTGCTGACGATCCTCGTCGGCGTCGTCGCCTGGTGGTTCTTTTCGGAGCGACCGCTCGGCCGGATCGAGTTGACCAACGACGGCCCGGCGCTCATGGCCCAGGTGTTGCCCGAGTCGGGCGACGAGCCCATCGGCGAGCCGTTCCAGGTGACATCGCGCTCGATCCTGACCCTGCCGGAAGGCGATTACCGGCTCCGCGTCCACGCGGTGGGCCGGCTCGGCCGGACCTACCGCTTCGCCGTCAACCGGGGCGAGACCCAGACCCACGCCCTCTCGCTGGAAGAAGGCCGGTTGCTAGGAAGGGAGCCGGTCCCTCGGATGGGCAACCAGGAAAAACCCCGAGAGGAGCCGATCCCTTTCGCGCCGATCACGGTGGCAGTCGAGCTGACCCCCGGCGAGGCCGACCTCATCGAGTTGAGCGCCGAGGCCCTGATCCGCCGCGACGGAAAGTCCGGTAAGCCCGTCTGGGATTCCTCCCGGCCGGCCCTCATCCGGAAATCTCACCAAGCCTCCGCAGACCGGCTCCGCCACCTGCACGAGTACCGACAAAGCCTTCAGCTCATCCAGCCCGCGCCGGACCTGGACGGTGACGGCACCAGGGACCTGGTCTGGATCTCTCCCAACATGACCATCATTCCTGGCCGTCTCGGGTGCGACCGGCTCATTGCTCTGGGAGCACGCCCTCGAGCTTGACGGACCGGGGGAGCCCTCGCCCCACGATCCTGGATTACTCGGCCCGCTCAGCCCGGTCCGCAGGGCTTCCTTCACCATCGGTACCCCCGCTGTGACGGATCTGGACGGTGATGGCACATCGGACCTGGTCGCCACGCTCGTCTTCTACGAGCTTCCCACGGAGACCGAGAAACGATCGCCGTCCCCGCCGGGGGCTCAGCCTCAAGGTTTTCGGAATCAGCCAGCGTTCGCCCGGCGAGTGATCCAGGGCATCTCGGGCCGCACCGGTCGGATGCTCTGGAGTCACCCGGTCGACCCGACCTTCACGAGGTTCGCCTTCCCGGCCTGGAACCGGTCGGCCACGATCGTGCCCGGCCGCAAGCCGTCGATGCTGACGTACATCGACGGCGCGCAGTGGATGAGCCTCGACCCCGCGACCGGCAAGCCGCGCGGGACGCCGATCGACCTGGGGTTCGTCCCCATCGGACCGATCCGTTATGCGGACCTGGATGGCGACGGCGCACCCGAGATCCTGGCGATGGGTCCGGGCCAGGCGGGTAATCAACAGACCCTCGCCGCCTTCGCAACCGGCACAGGCCAGCAACTCTGGTCGGCACCGGTTACGGTAAAGTATGAGAATCCGTTCGACCAGTCCATGCAGGCGGATTGGCCCCTGGTCGTCGACCTCGACGGTGACGGTCGATCCGAGATCGTGGTCCCGGACTCCGGCCCGATGCCACCCGGAGACGGCTACCGCGGCGTGCGGATGCTGGATGGCCCCTCCGGCCGGACGCGATGGGTCCGCCCCATGCGACCGGAGAGCAAGGGTACGGATGGGCTGTTGCAGATCCTCGATGCGCCCGACCTCGACCACGACGGCGTCCGCGACCTGGTCACGACCTCATTCTTCCTGGGCCGGTACCTGCTCACCAACCACAATGGGACGCCACCGGTCCCCGAGCGGACCTACGTGGACGCGCTCTCGGGAAAGGACGGCCGTCCGCTCTGGTGGTGGAACCTGGACCATCCGACCGATAAGGCCGCGCAGCTCTGGCCGCTCCGATGGTGGGGCCGCGGGCCCGACGGCTGGCCGCTCCTGGCCGTTCCCATCGGCGGCCAGACCAATCGCTTCGGCTTCAATCCCGCCGCCGTTCCGCCGATCGTCCATAACCTGGAGGCTTCGACGGGCCAAGCCGTCTCCACCGCCGTCGGGCTGGGCAAGGCCGGCGCCGACGACCTGGACGGCGACGGCATCGCCGATCTCTGGGGTGAGGCGGACGGGCAGCTCCGAGCGTTCCGCGGCGAGCTGCCCGAAGCCTGGCGCGCTCTCGGTTTGTTCGCCGCGGCCCACGATTCCGTTCGGTGGGCCTTCGACCCCATGCAACCGGCCGCCGATCTGGACGGCGACGGGATCGGCGATACGCTGATCGCCAATCCCCGAGCCTCCTACCAGACGGCGATGGATGCCATCGCCAGCCATGCGATGGGGCCGTTTCTCGACCAGGGATTCCGACAGCTCGGCGCTCCGGCCAATGAGCCATCTGGCAGCCGCACCGCCGTCGCGCCGCTCCGGCCGCGACGGCCGCCTGATCTGGAAGACCGAGCTCGATCCCCGGCGGATCTGGTACGAACGCGACCATGGGCAGTATTACAACCTGACCACCCAGCCACTCCCGGACGGCGACCTCGACGGCGATGGAACGCCCGAGGTCTTCGTGCAGAAATACCCGGGACAGCCCGGCACGCTGGAAATCAAGCAGGCCGCGACCTTGCCCCTCCAGGTCCTTTCCGGCCGCACCGGACGATGGCTCTGGTCGGTGGGCCCCTTGCCGCTGGGTTTCGAGGCATACGGTTACTCTCAGATCCATTGGGTCGGGGCTCAGATCGTCGAGCCGCACGGCGTCCGGACGTCTTCGTCCGGCACGGCAGCCCGTTCCTGCCGTCACGTCCCTTGACGGCTCCAGGCGGGGTCCCCACCAAGCCCCGGCTGGCGCGCGTCTCGGGAGCCGACGGACGAATCCTCTGGGACATCCCCCTGAGCGAGGAGCAAGACCCGAATAATATGGGTTATGTCCCTCCACCCGACTTCAGCGACCTGGACGGCGACGGCGCCCTCGAAGTGGTGATCCCCGTCCGCGGTTCGCCGGGAACCGGGCACCCCGACCATGAGCTGAAGGCGGTCTCGCTCCGCGACGGCCGATTGCTCTGGTCGCATCGCCTCGACTTCAAGAACACCTTCCAGAATAATCCTCTGTTCGCCGTCGCCGACCTGGACGGGGACCACCAGCCCGAAGTCGTCGTCACCGAGCAGCCGGCGGCCGGAGAACTCGAGGCGTTCGCGGTCAAGGTATTGGAAGGCCGCGACGGCACGGTCCGCTGGACCTGGAACGGCGGTGCCCCTGCAAACCCGAGCATCCGGGTCTACGGGTGGCTCTGCCTCGCGAATCTCGACGGCGACGGATCGCGATCGGTCTGTCTGAACTTCAACGATCCCAAAGGGCAGTCCCGCATCCTCGTCTTCGATAAAAAAGGACAGGAACGGGCCCGACGCGACCTGCCCCCGGGCGTGAACAGTTACCTGAAGGCCGCGGACGTCAACGGTGATGGGCGCGACGAGCTACTGATCCAGGACTTCGAATATCTGCGCATCTGGACCCACGACCTGAAGGACCTCTGGACCTGGCCGAAGAACCACAACCAGTACGCAGAGGTCCTGCCGGCGTCCCCGGGGCAGCCGAGCACCATCCTCGTCCCGCCCGCGGTGGGTCTGGAGGGATCCGACGGGCATCCGCGCTGGGCCGGTCAGGCGCCGCAGAACATTTTTTGGACGATTTTCCAGACGAATCTCCTCGATCCGGGCGATCCCGCGCATTTGCCGCGGTTCTTGATGACCGGCCTGGGCGCGACCGTCTGCCGATCGGCCCTGCCCACTACGCCGACAGGTGCCTACGCGCCGGCCCAGGGCACTCCGGTGCCACCCGGCCGCGCCCGCAACGACCCGCGCTGGACCCGCTCGCTCCCCTGGACCCTCGCCTTGAACACCGAGGCCGCGGCCACAGCCTTGCCCGCTGTGATCGGCCTCGCGCTGTTCAATGTCGTGCTGCCGCTCGGGCTCCTTCGCCTGGCAGCGCGGCGGCGGCCCTGGACCCTGCGGCTCCTGATGACTTTGCCCATTGCCGCCGCCGTCCCGCTGACCGCGTTCGTGGCCCTCGAGCCCTTGATCCCCACACTCCCCGCCCCGTTCCCATCCTCGACCAGGGTCCTCTTCACCCTGGGAAGTTTGGTCGGGATTCCGATCGTGACCCTCGCAGCGTTCATCGGCTGGAGCGCGATCGGACGGCGATGGAACAAGCTGGCGCTACTGGCCGGGCTCACGGTCCTGGCGTCACTGGCGACCGCGGCCACCTGGCTCTGGCTGGACATGCGGTGCGATGCCCGCCATCGAGCATTACAGTGGGTCGGGCTGGTATCTGGCAGTCCTGCCGGGAGCTTATGCCGTCGGGGTGTTGATGATCGCGGCATGGGCGATCCGGAAGATCGTCCTCTGGCGGCCGAGACGCGCACCTCTGGGAACGCCAGCCGAGCCGGCTTGACCCCAGAACGGCCTAGTCCACCCGATCCGAAATGACCATCCACCAGAACAGGAAGCGGCCGGCTCTCGGGTCTTGTTCTCGCAATCCCGGAATTCTTTCGTGGATTTCGTGTTCCATTCTCTGGTCTCCGGACCGCTTCCGTGGTCCTGTCGATCGGCGAGCGGTGAACTCGTGCGGCCCATGCGCGATTGTTTGTAATTTCGTGGACTGGTTTCCCCGCGACCGTCTCTCCCCAAGCCACTGGATCGATTGCCTCGACGGTCGGGAGGCAGGTATCGCGAATAAGCAGGATGAGGGCGCCGTGATCGAGGGATTTCACCTCGATCACCGGCGCCCTCTGCGCTGAAGCTGCATCGCTACGACGCACATCCTGGACGGCTTGGCGGACTCAGCCCTGGGCCCCGACCGCCAATCCCTTCCGTCGCATTTGCTGGTAGGTGACCAAACCCATAGCTCCGACGAACATCAGGATGAACGAGGACGGCTCGGGAACCGCTGTCGGGTTGAATGCGACGTTATCGAACTCGAACGCGTAGGACGAACTCGTGGCCACGACCTTGTCGAAACTCTCTGTGGAATTAATGTTCACATAATACGTTCCGTTCATGCCTTGATCGCCGTCGGCATTGGACGTCACATCCGACCCCGTGACCGTGCCAACCAGGGTCGAGCCATTGTAGAAACTCAACGTGTTGTAGGTGTCCACGGAACCCCAGAGCAAGCCGACGTACATTTCCGGCCCCGGCAGGGTCAGAGTAACCGAGCCGATGCCGGTCGAGAGGTAAGTGGTCGCGTCCGGTCCGTCGTTCGAATCACCGAACAGCGTCCCGTTGCCATTGGAGAGATACGGTGCGGCATACACTCCCGACAGCGATCCCTGCACCGCCTGGCCGTCCCCGGTGAAGGAAACGGTGATCCCGTTACTGATGCCACCCCCAGCCCCCAACGACAAGTTGTCAAAATTCGCATAGTTGACTCCCGTCGGAGCACCGCCCACCGAGGCACTGATCACCAGACCGGCTCGTGCGGCGGGACTCAGTCCCAGGAAGCAAAGCGAGAGCACGCCGGTGGCTACAGGAATCCGGAGAATCTTGTGAGTCATAGAAGTGTTTCCCCTATTATGGGATCGAGTGCACGCCTTCGATTAAGCTCGCCCAATGCGCATTGGGCCGGTCGAATGTCAGCTAATCAAACCAGGAATGCCGTCTCAAAAGCATCTCCATGAAAAACCATCAAGTACTGATGCTCCTGCTCACACTCGTCCCATCACCCTAATGAACGCCAAGCAGCCGGTATTGTGAGCCAAATCAGAAAACGAGTCGATTTTCGGATTCATGGGACGGGCCACATTTGTCAAATTCCCTCGGAGTGTTTACAAAAATGCACCTCGGGAGCCGTGGACGGATTCATGACCTATCCTGTCTTCGAATGGCCCGCAGGACGCGTCGAATGACATTGTGTCTCCGGCGAGAGCGGGGTCAGCGAGATCCAGGCCGGCCATCCGCTCGGTCGCTTGGCAACGGGCAGCCGGACCGTCGTCGCCCGGTCTTGGACGCGCCGCAGACCCAAGCGGCTTGATCTCGGCGGGATGGTCGTAGTTGTAGGGTGGGTCGAGCCTCGATTCATCGAGGCGAGGCCCACCGGGATGCTTTTTCGTGTATTTCGTGTATTTCGTGTTCCAATCTCTTCTCTCGATCTTCTTCCATGGTCTTGAGGATCGACGAGTGGCGAATCGGTTTTGGACGCGCCGCAGACCCAAGCGGCTTGATCTCGGCGGGATGGTCGTAGTTGTAGGGTGGGTCGAGCCTCGATTCATCGAGGCGAGGCCCACCGAGATGCTTTGCCATCCTCGTTTTTTTCGTGTATTTCGTGTATTTCGTGTTCCAATCTCTTCTCTCGATCTTCTTCCATGGTCTTGAGGATCGACGAGTGGCGAATCGGTCTTGGACGCCGCAGACCCAAGCGGCTTGATCTCGGTGGGATCGTGGTAGTTGTAGGGTGGGTCGAGCCTCGATTCATCGAGGCGAGGCCCACCGGGATGCACTTTGCCATCCTCGTTTTTTTCGTGTATTTCGTGTATTTCGTGTTCCAATCTCTTCTCTCGATCTTCTTCCATGGTCTTGAGGATCGACGAGTGGCGAATCGGTGCGGCTCACGGACGATGCCGCAATTCGCCATTGCGCTGGCTCCAGACGGTGCCGTGCTTCCACCCAGGACAGTTCGTGGAGTATCATTCTCGATGCAGGACAGATCGTCGTTCGGCTGATGCCTGAAGCGCGACGTAGCCACTCATACCGCTGATCGGGCCTCGGCAATCCCTCTGGCCATATCGGACGGATTGGCATTCCCATGTCCAGCCTCTTCCTCTCCTACGCCCGCGGTGACGACGAGCCGTTCGTCGAACGGCTCTACCACGACCTGAAAGGACGCGACTTCGACGTCTGGTGGGACCGCCAATCGATGCCCGGCCGGGCCCTCACGTTCCTCCAGGAGATCCGCGACGCGATCACCGCGCGCGACCGCCTCGTGCTCGTGGTCGGTCCCAAGGCCGTCACGTCCGACTACGTGCCGACCGAGTGGCTTTATGCGCTGGAGATCGGCAAGGCGATCAACCCCGTGCTGCGCCTGGGCGATTACGACCGGCTCCCCGACGAGCTGAAGCTGCTCGACGCGCCCGACTTCCGCGACGATGGCCACTACCCGGCCCGGCTGGAAACGCTCCTGCACAGCTTTCCGAGCCGGTCGCACCGATGGGCAAACTGATCGCCGTCCCGTCGTTGCCGCCACACTTCCTCCGGCGCCAGGATCGCCTCCGCGCGCTCAAGGACGCCGTGCTGGCCGACCTGCATCGGCCCGTGGTCATCACCGGCACGGCCGCCCGCACGGGCATCCACGGCATGGGCGGGATCGGCAAGTCGGTCCTGGCCTCCGCCCTGGCGCACCGACCACGAGGTGCGCCGGGCGTTTCCCGACGGCGTGCTCTGGGTCGGCATCGGCCAGAATCCAACGCTTGTGACCCTCCAGCGCCGCCTCGCGCAGGCCCTCGGCGATCCCGGCCATTTCGATAACGAGCCGCAGGGCAAGGGAAAACTCCACGAGTTGCTGGAGCACAAGGCCGTCTTGCTCGTACTCGACGACGTGTGGGACCGCACCCACGCCGAAGCGTTCGACGTGCTCGGCCCACGCTGCCGCGCCGTCATCACCACGCGCGACGCCGCGCTCATCACGTCCCTGGGCGGCACGCCACACCAGGTTCAGCTCCTCACGGAAGCGGAGGCCCTGGCGCTGCTGGCCCAGTGGGCCGAATGCCCCGAGGACACCCTATCGCCCCTCGCCCGCGCGGTGATGGCCGAATGCGGCCGCTTGCCGCTGGCGCTGTCGATCTGCGGCGCCCTGCGGCGCGACGGCACCTCCTGGTCCGACGTCCTCGCCGCGCTGCAAGAGGCTGACCTCAAATTCCTCGACCATCCGCACGGGAACATCTTGAAGTCGATCAAGGTCAGCATCGACGCCCTCACGCCCGACCAGGCCCGCCGGTTCGCCGAGCTGGCGGTCTTCCCGCCCGACGAGACGGTCCCCGAGGCTGCCGTGGCGACGCTCTGGTCGCACACCGGTCCCATGAAGGAGCGCGAGGCGCGCCGGCTGCTCACCGTGCTGGAGCGCCGAGCCTTGGTGCGCCTGGATCGCGAAGCCGCGGAGGTCGGCGATGACCCGAAGCGCCGCGTGTCGCTCCACGATCTCATCAATGACTACGCCACACGCCTCGCCAGCGACCGCGTTGCCCTGCACCACTCCCGACTCTGGCTTTGGCTCCGGAGGATCACCGCCCCACGTCTCGCCGACGACCGAATCACCCTGCACCAGCAACTGCTCGACGCCTACTCCCAACGGTGCCCCGAGGGCTGGCCGTCCGGCCCGAACGACGGTTATTTTTTCCAGCACCTCAGCCACCACCTCACGGCGGCGGGACGGGATGCCGAATTGATCTGCCTGCTCCTGGATCTACGCTGGCTGGAAGCCAAGGCCGAGGCCGGCCTGGTCTTCGACCTGGCCATGGATTTCACCCGGGTCGTGGATCGCATCCCGATCGAGCATGCCGCCCACCGGCTTTTACGGCTGCTGGAACAAGCCCTCCGCTCCGACCTCAACTTTCTGGCTCGCCACCCCACCACGTTGTTCCAGTGCCTGTGGAACCGGTGCTGGTGGTATGACTGCCCTGAAGCGGCCTCCCACTATGATCCTCCCTCCGGCGGCTGGCCCGCCGATGGCCCTCCCTGGTCTCGCCCGGCCCGAGCGACTGTCTACACTCCTCGAAGCCTGGCGCCTGGCGAAGGAGAAACGTGCTCCCAGCTTCGTCTGGCTCCGTTCCGTCCGCCCACCCGAAGTGGCCCTCGGCAGTCCCCAACTTGCCTGCTTCCACGGCCATTTGGGCGAGGTCAGTAGCGTGGCGTATTCGCCCCGCGATGGACGCTACATTGCGAGCGGGTCGTGGGACCAGACGGTGCGCATGTGGGATGCGCGAACCGGCGCGGAGCTCGCCTGCCTCCAGGGCCATGGGGACCGGGTCTGGAGCGTGGCGTACTCTCCCGACGGCCGCCGTATCGCCAGCGGGTCGTCTGATCAGACGGTGCGGGTGTGGGATGCGGACAGCGGCGCCGAGCTGGCCTGCCTTCGTGGCCATTCGCGCGGGGTCATGAGCGTGGCCTATTCCCCCGACGGCCATCGTATCATCAGCGGGTCAGGTGACCGTACGGTGCGGGTGTGGGATGCGAACAGGGGCGTGGAGCTGCTGTGCATCGACGCCTACGCGAGCGATGTCCGCAGCGTGGCGTATTCCCCCGACGGTCGCCGCATCCTCGGCGGGTTATCGTGCGGGCGCCTGATGATATGGGATGCGGACCGCGGCGCCGAGCTCGCCTGCTTCGAGTATGCGGGTACCGTCAACAGCGTGGCATACTCCCCTGATGGCCATCGCATAGCCAGCGGGTCGTATGATTCGATTCAGGTGTGGGATGCGGACAGCGGCGCGGAGCTGACCCACCTCCGCGTCCGGGCGAAAATGGTCATGAGCGTGGCGTATTCCCCCGACGGACGTCGCATCGTCAGCGGGTGGGGGGAGGACCATACGGTGCGAGTGCGGGACGCGGATAACGGTACCGAGCTCGCCTGCCTCCGCGGTCATACGTTCTTTGTAAGGAGCGTGGCGTATTCCCCCGATGGTCGCCGCATCATCACCGGGTCGGGTGACAAGAGCGTGCGCGTGTGGGATGCGCAGAGCGGCGCCGCGTTGGCTCGCCTGCGCGGACATACCGAATGGTTCCATAGCGTGGCGTATTCCCCCGACGGCCGCCGTATCGTCACCGGCTCGGCTGACCATACGGTGCGCGTGTGGGATGCACACAGCGGCGTGGAGCTGGCCTGCCTCCGCGGACATGCGCAGCATGGTCGAAAGCGTGGCTTATTCGCCCGACGGACACTGCATCGTCAGCGGGTCGTGGGACAAGGCGGTGCGGGTGTGGGATGCGGACACCGCCGCGGCACCTGGCCGTCCTCCTCGGACATGGATACCGCGTCAATAGCGTCGCGTATTCCCCCGACAGCCGCCGCATCGTCAGCGGGTCGGCTGACCAGACGGTGCGCGTATGGGATGCACACAGCGGCGTCGAGCTGGCCTGCCTCCGTGGTCACGAGGACTCGGTCCTGAGCGTGGCGTATTCCCCCGACGGCCGCCGCATCGTCAGCAAGGGGTACGATGATAGTATACGCGTGTGGGATGCGGACAGTGAGGAATGTCTGCAAGTGATCCACAGCTCGGAGGATTTCACCTCGATCGAGGTGGGAGAAAACCGGTTTCCCTGGCGGGCATTGAACCGGATTCTGGAGACCGTCATCGAGCCGGAGGGCGGTGGCGAGTCGGTGGCCTGGTTCCCCGCCGCATTGTACGCTACCCAGTTCTCGAACCGCACCTGGACCGCTAGGGTGGACAACTATCTGTACTTGATCCGGCTTGAAGGTGAGCCGGATTCGAAACCCCCTGGAGGAGCTTCATGATGAGCGACCTTCCAACCACGTGTCCGAAGTGCAGCTCGACCGAGATCCACTTCCGCAAGTCGCGGAGCGACTGGTCCTGCGACCACTGCGAGCACAAGTGGACTCCCACAGAGCCCGCTGATTCGTCGCCTCCTCCAGGTCTCAAAGCGCGCCTCTTCCTCAGCTTCGGCCGCCGCGATGCCGAGGAGCTGGCCGACCGCCTCGATCAGGACCTCTCCCTCTTCGGTTACGAGGTCTGGCGCGACACGCGGAAGATCCGCTCGGGCACCGACTTCCTGCGCGAGATCGAGGACGGTCTCCGCAGCACCCAGCTCGTCTTGGCCCTGCTCAGCCCCCACGCCGTCCGCGAGGTGGGCGACCCGGATAGCCCCGACGACCTGGCCAGCGTCTGCTTCGATGAGCTCCACCTCGCCCGCTTCTCCTGCAAAGTGCCGATCGTGCCGGTCATCGAATGATGTCCGGGCCCTTTCATGGGAACATCGTGGCCGACATCAGCCGACTGCGAGTTCTGCTGAGGATGACGCAACGACTTGCGTACGATCGCGGCCGGGCGACGACCTTCAGCGGCGCGCATACAAGTGTCTCTCGGGCATGCGATAATGCCAACGACGCGGCTCGATGCCCGGGTTTGTCCTCGAAGATCGGGGCGCCCGGCCCGATCGACGGCCGTGGATCGGAGTCTCGCCATGATCACCACTGACCGCCATCTCCTTTTCGGCTTGCTCGCGCTTCAGAATGGCATCATCAACCAAGTCCAGCTCGTGGCGGCCTTTCAGGCCTGGACGCTCGAAAAGTCCCGGAGCCTGGCCGACCACCTCGAAGCCCGCGGCGACCTCGACGCGGAGGATCGCGCGGCCGTCGAGGCCCTGGTGGCGCGCCACCTCAAGCGCCACGGTGGCGACGTGGAGAAAAGCCTGGCCGAGATTCTGGCGGGCCCGTCAACCCGGGAAAGCCTGGCACGGATCGGCGACCGGGACATCGAGGCGTCGCTCGGCCACGTCGGCTCTGGCCACGGCTCGACCGAGGATGGCGATGCCGACCGCACCGCCAGCTACTCCGTGGGCACGGCCACCAGCGACGGCCAGCGATTCCGCGTCCTGCGGCCGCACGCCCGGGGCGGCCTGGGGGCCGTCTTCGTGGCGCTCGACGCGGAGCTCGACCGCGAGGTCGCGCTCAAGCAGATCCTCGACCACCACGCCGACGACCCCACCAGCCGCCAGCGGTTCCTCATCGAGGCCCAGATCACCGGCGGTCTGGAACACCCCGGCATCGTCCCGGTCTACGGACTGGGCACCTACGGCGACGGACGCCCCTTCTACGCCATGCGGTTCATCAAGGGCGATAGTCTCAAGGAGGCCATCGGCCGCTTCCACGCCGACGAGGCATTCGCGAACGACCCGGGCCGCCGGTCTCTGGACTTGCGCAAGCTCCTGCGGCGGTTCCTGGACGTCTGCAACGCTATCGGCTACGCGCACTCACGAGGGGTGCTGCACCGCGACATCAAGCCGGGCAACATCATCGTCGGCAAACACGGCGAGACGCTGGTGGTCGACTGGGGACTGGCCAAGCCGCTGGGCCGGGTCGAGCCGGGCACCGAATCGGGCGAGCGGACCCTCATGCCGTCCTCGGCCAGCGGCAGCGCCGACACGCTGCCGGGCAGCGCGCTGGGCACGCCGGCGTATATGAGCCCGGAGCAGGCGCGGGGCGAGTTGGACCGGCTGGGGCCGCGGTCGGATCTCTACAGCCTGGGAGCCACCTTGTACTGCGTGTTGACCGGCAAGCCGCCCTTCGAGAATGACGACATCGGGGCGGTTCTCCGCGGCGTGCAAGAGGGCCAGTTCCCGCCGCCTCGCCAGCTCGACCCTTCACTCGATCCGGCGCTGGAGGCCGTCTGCCTGAAAGCCATGGCCACCAAGGCCGAGGACCGCTACGCGACGCCCAAGGCCCTGGCCGACGACCTGGAGCGTTGGATGGCCGATGAGCCGGTCACGGCGTGGACCGAGCCCTTCGCGCCAGGCCCGCCGCTGGATGCGGCGCAACCGTACGGCGGTGACCGCCACGGCGGTGGCCCTCCTCGCCATCCTGGCCGGCCTGGGCGCCGTGGCCGGCGTGCAGGCGAAGGCCAATGGCGAGCTGATGACACTCAATTCCCGGCTCAACCAGTCCAACATCGAGCTGGCGGCGGAGAAGGCGCGGGTGCAGGAGCGGTTCGACCTGGCGCTGAAGGCGATCCAGACCTTTCACACCGGCGTCAGCGAGGACTTCCTGCTCAAGGAGGACCACTTCAAGTCGTTGCGCGACCGGCTCTTGAACTCGGCCGGCGACTTCTACGGCAAGCTGGGCGCGCTGTTGAAAGACGCGACCGATCGCCCCTCGCGACTGGCGCTGTTGCGTGCCAACTTCGAGCTGGCCGAGCTGACCGGCAAGGTCGGCCGCAAGGAGGACGCGCTGGCGGCACACCGTCAGGTCCTGGCGGCGCGGCAGACGCTGGCGGCCGAGCCGGGGGCCGAGCCGGAAGTGAAGGTCGAGGTCGGCCGCAGCTTGACGGAGATCGCGAGTCTCCTCGAATCGACAGGCAAGACGGATGAGGCGCTGGCGACCTACCGAAGCGCGGAGTCCCTACTGTCCGACGTCACTGGCGACGCACCGGCCGCGCGGGCCGCTCTGGCGGAATGCCGCTCGCGGATGGGCCGGCTTCTGTCGAGCACGGGGAAGACCGCCGAGGCCCTCGCGGCTTATCGCCTGGCCCGCTCCGATCAGGAGGCGCTGGCCGCGGCCTCCGGGGCTGCCAGCGAGGCCCGGCACGACCTGGCCGTCACGATCAAGTTCATCGGCAACCTGCTCTGGGAAACGGGCAAGCTGACGGAGGCCGAAGCCGAGCACAACCAGGCGCTCACGATCGTCCAGAAGCTGGTCGATGACAACCCCAACATCACCGAGTTCGGCGTTCAACTGGTGTCCATCCACGGCAACCTGGGCCAGAACCTCCAGCACACCGGCCGGTTCGAAGCGGCCGAGGCCGAATACAACCAGGCGTTGGCGATCGCCCAGCAGCTCGCCGCCGACAACCCCGCCGTCACCAGCTTCCGAGGAATCCTGGCGCACGGCCACGAACAGCTCGGCTGGTTGTGGACTCAGACGGGCAAGGGGTCGCAGCAAGAGGCCGAGTACCGTGCGGCGATGGCGATCTACCAGAGGCTGGCCGGCGAGAACCCTGCCGTCTCCGAATTCCGGATCGGCCTGGCAAGGACCCATAACAACCTCGTCAATGTGCTGGAGTCAACCGGCCGCTGGGCCGAGGCCGAGGCCGAGTGCCGCCAGGCGCTGGCGATCAAGCAGAAGCTGGCCGACGACAATCCCTCCGTCCCCGACTTTCACATCGCTCTGGCAAGAAGCCACATGAATCTCGGCGGGCTGCTGTCGCAGGCGAGTAAGCCGTCGGAGGCCGAGGCCGAGTACCGCCAGGCGCTGACAATCGAGCAGAAGCTGGTCGATGACAACCCCACAGTCTCCGAGCACCGCGACTTGCTGGCGGAGAACCACTACAACCTCGGCAACCTGCTGACGAGCACGGGCCAGCCGTCGGCAGCGGAGGCGGAGTACCACCAGGCGCTCGCACTCTTTCAGAAGCTGGCCGACGCGAACCCCAAGGTCCCCGATTTCCGCAACAGCGTGGCCCTGTGTCAGTGCAGCATCTCCGATCTCCTCCTCCGTCTCGGGCGCCCGGCGGAAGCCCGCGACGGTTATGAGCGGTCCGTCGCCATCAGCGAGCCGATGGTCCGAGAGCACCCCAACGTCGCGGGGTACCAAAGCCACCTGGCCAGGGGCCTCAGAGGCCGCGCGCTGGCCCGCCTCGCCCTGGGCGACCCCACCGGCGCGGCCGCCGACACCCGCCGGGCGCTGGGGATCTGGGACGGCCTGCCGTCGCGATCGGGCCAGGAGTGGTACGAGACCGCTTGCTGTCATGCCGCGCTGGCGGGCCCGGCCGGACGTGATGGCTCGGGCGTCTCGCACGCTGCCGCCGTCTCCGAGGCCGACACGGCCATGACCCTGCTGACCAAGGCGGTCGGCCTGGGCTACCGGAGCGCCGACGCCTGCCGCACCGAGCCAGCCCTCGACCCGCTCCGCCACCGGCCCGACTTCCGGCTGTTGATGATGGACCTGGCGTTTCCGGCCGAGCCGTTTGCGCGGATCCGCTGAAGGTCCAGGCCCCACCGACCAGGCTCGGTTCGGCGACGTCTTCCGCCGGGCCGGCCCAATCCCAGAAAGCCACCGACACCTCCGATTCGGGGAAACCTGTGCACAACTCAGTTTTTCCAGGAAAATTCTGATATCTCAGTCGCGTCCGGGGTTGCGCCGAGAAATCGGTCCAATCCCCCGATAGGTGCATTAACGGATCTGAAAAGTTGTGGTATACTAAGAGTAATGGGACAATGTGTGCGCGAGCGGTCTTGGGTTCGCTCGGCCCGGTGTCCCCGACTCATCCAGGCCCTCCTCCCATCTTCACGGACCACGGTTCCCATCCCGGCCGAACCCGACGCTGGTCGAGAACCGAACCCCAGGCGCCGGAACCGCGCCGAAAAGCGGCCAAAAAGTGCCAATAATGGCCACCGGTTTTCCGACCGAAGTCTCCAACACAACAGATGTTACGTCATATCCGACGGACTGACCCGAGTGCCACGACCGGCACCCAGCCCAGCAGCGGGTGCACGAGTCCACCAGATCCGAACTGACCATCCACCCGAACAGGAAGCTGCTGGCTCACTCGGGTCTGGTTCTCACGATCCCTGAGTTTTTTCGTGGGTTTCGTGGATTTCGTGTTCCAATGTCTGGTCTCCGATCCGCTTCCGTGGTCCTCTCGATCGGCGAGCGGTGAACGGGTGCGGCCCATGGGCGGTTGTTGGCGATTTCGTGGACCAGGCGTCGCGAAGACCCGAGCCGAGTGAGGGGCCAGGGCGTACTTTCCGCCGTGGTCGCTTGAAGCATGGCGCGTGACATCCGCATCGTTTTCGGCCCTATGATGAGGGGAGGCCCATCGGGGTCCTTCCGCCCTTGGTCCCGAAACCGCCGGGGATCGCCGACGATGACCCAGCCCCAGCCGGATCTCAACACCATGCAAGTGCTGGAAACAGAGACTCCCACGGACTCCGCCACGGCGATCGTCAGCATCCTCGACCGCTACCTGGCCGATCTCCAGGCCGGCAGGGCTCCCAACCGTGCCCAACTGCTGGAGGAGCATCTCGAGCTAGCCATGGAGCTCGAGGCCTGCCTCGCGGGCATCGAGTTCGTCCACCGCGCGACCGGACACGCAGAACCCGAGGAGCCCACGACCCTGGGCGAGTTCCGCATCCTCCGCGAGCTGGGCCGCGGCGGCATGGGCGTGGTCTACGAGGCCGAGCAGACCTCGCTTCGCCGGCGGGTCGCGCTCGAAGGTCCTCCGATACGGCGCCGTGGCCGATGAAGAGGCGATGCAGCGCTTCCATCGCGAGGCCGAGACCGTCGCCCGGCTGCACCACACGAATATCGTGCCGATCTTCGCCATCGGCAGCGAGCGCGGCGTCCACTACTACGCCATGCAGTTCATCCAGGGGCGCAGCCTGGCGGACGTCCTGGCCGATTCCCAGCGGACCGGCAAGCCGGTGCCGTCCGCGGACCTCGCCGCGCTGGGGCCTCCAGGCGGCCGAGGCCCTGGCCCATGCCCACCATCGGGGGGTGATCCATCGCGACATCAAGCCCTCGAACCTGCTGCTGGACACCGAGGAGATCGTCTGGTTGACCGACTTCGGCCTGGCCAAGTGCGCCGACGAGGTGACCCTGACCCTCTGCGGGATGCTGTTGGGTACGCCGCGTTACATGAGCCCCGAGCAGGCCGAATCGGTCCGGCGGCCGATCGATCATCGCACCGACATCTACAGCCTGGGCGCCTCGCTCTTCGAGCTCGCCACCGGCCGGCCCGTCTTCGATGCGACCGCCCCGATGGGCGTGATCGCCCAGATCCTCAACGAGGAACCGGCGCGGCCGCGACAGATCCGCCCGGATCTGCCCCGCGACCTGGAGACGATCATCCTCACCTGCCTGGCCAAGGACCCGGGTCAGCGCTATGCCACGGCCCAGGCGATGGCCGAGGACCTCCGCGCCGTGAGCGACGGCCGCCCGATCCACGCCCGCCGCGCCGGAGCACTGGTGATCGCGGTGCGCTACGTCCGCAAGCGGAAGAAGGCCCTCCGCGCCGGCGCCCTCGTCATGGCGGCCACGGTGCTCTTGATGGTCGTAGCGCTCTTCGGCTGGCGGTATTACAGCGACTGGCGGCTCGGCCGCGTGGTACTCTCCACGCCCGGTCCGGCTCTGACGGCGGTCGTGCTCCCCGAGTCGGGCGATCAGCCGATCGGCGAGCCGTTCGACCTCGGCACCCACACCAACCTTGCCCTCCCGGCGGGCGACTATCGTTTGCGCGTTCAAGGGGTGGGCCTGATCAGTCAGACCTACCGCCTTGCCGTTCACCGGGGTGAGACCGGGAGTCATCGCCTCGCTCTCGACGCGAACTGTCTGCTGGGCGAACGGTCCATCCCCTATCCGCCGGCCGGGGACGCCTTGGTGCTGAAACCGGGCAAGGCCGACTTCATCGAGTGGACCGGCCAGACGTTGCTCCGCCGCGACATCTCGACGGGCGAGGCGATCTGGAATGCCGATCGGCCGGGAGGGCCTGCGGACCTCGGGCGCGACGCGTTCGCCTGGATGCAAAGGCTGGCTCTCATCACCATCAACGATAGCGAACGACCTGGCACGCTGGTCCAACCCGCGCCCGACCTCAACGGCGACGGCACCGGCGACATGGTCATGGCCTTCGCTCGGACCCCATCGCTTCTGGCCGTCTCGGGGCGGGATGGGTCGATGCTCTGGACCTACGCGGCCAGCCGCGACGGCCTCGGCGGCCCGGACCCGCTCGGCCCGGACGAGCTCGACAAAGCCCTTGAGAAAGCTGGCGCGGCGGGCGGGGGGAAGCCCAAACCGCCCATCAAGGGCGGGCGGGTCATCGGGTCGCCGATCCTGGTCCAGGCCGACGACGACGGGGTACTCGACCTCCTCGCTCTCTTCTTCGTGTTCGACGACTCGACCGGAAGCGCCCTCTCTTTCGGTGTCGACCGGAGTGTGACTCACTTTGAGAAGGACCAGCCAGGCCGTCGCGTGATCGCGGCCGTCTCGGGCCGGACGGGGCGCGCGTTGTGGTCCCGGACACTCGACGCGACGACGAAGTCGCGGCCCTGGCTGTGGGATCGCCTGAACCGCTGGTCCGGGACGCCGTCGCCATTCGATGCCTTCGACAGCGAGGTCGTGGTCGTGCCGGAACGTCGGGGATCAATCGTCGCGCAAGTCGTCGGCTCGCAGTGGACCGAGCTCGATCCGGTGACTGGCAAGCCCCACGGCCGGACCATCGACTTCGGCTTCATGCCCGCCCGGCCCGTCCAGCATGCGGACCTTGACGGCGATGGCTCGCCCGAAGTCCTGGCGTTAGGACTGCCGCCGAAGGGGAATTCGATAACCCTGAACGCCTACTCGATCGTGACGCGCGAGCCACTCTGGCGCGAGCAGGTCTCCGGCTTCGAATCCCAGCCGCCTCGCGCACCGCCACAATGGCCGCCTGGCCGCTGGTTAGCGACCTCGATGGCGATGGCCGCGCGGAGGTCGTGGTGCCCGACTCGGGCATCCTCCCGCAGTGCCAGGATTATCGGGGAGTGCGGCTGCTCGAAGGTGCGACCGGCCAGACGCGCTGGGTTCGCCCCATGCGGCCCGACCCGCGCTGGCCTGATGGCCTGGCCCACCTGATCGCCGCGCCCCGATCTTGACGGCGACGGCACCCGCGACCTCGTGGCGGTCTCACGCTACTACGGCCGGAGCCCGGGCACCTACTCCATGGAGGGCCCGGTCGATCGGACGCGGGCCTACGTCAACGCGCTCTCCGGCAAGGACGGCCATCCGCTCTGGTGGTGGCACGAGGATGTGACGGACTACTCCGTCCCCCGACTCTGGCCGCCGAACTGGTGGGGACGTGGGCCCGACGGCTGGCCGATGCTGGTGGTCCCCCTCGGCGCCAAGGTGCCGGGAGAGGACGACGCGGCGAGTCCGCTGTACCACTCCATGCCGCCTGTGGTACGTCTCCTGGAAGCCTCGACGGGCCGCACGCTGCACACGATCGACGGCCTGTCTTGGCCCAAGGTCGCCGATCTCGACGGCGACGGCATCGCGGATCTCTGGGGCTCGGTCGATGGCAAGCTCCGGGCGTTCCGCGCCGAACCGCCGGAGGCCTGGCGGAGCCTCGACGGATTGGTGCCAGCCGGCGACCTCGACGGCGACGGCATCGCCGATGCCATGACGGTCGAGCTGCGGACCTGGGACGCCTTCGAGAAGGTGAAGACGAACAGCCGCACGGCCATGGCCCGCTCAGGCCGCGACGGCCGCGCACTCTGGACTACGACGCTCGACGACGCGGAGAGCCCGCTCAACTGGGACGCCTGGTTCGGTCCCCAGATGGCGTCACACTCGACCCTCTCGGCCTTCCCGCTCCCCGCGGGCGACCTCGACGGCGATGGGGCGCCGGAGGTGGTGGTCGTCAAGAGAGAGGACGGTGTGCGTGGGTACGCCAAGGGGACCGCGATTTTGCCGATCCAGGTGGTCTCGGGGCGAACCGGCCGCCGGCTCTGGTCAGCCGGTCCGTTGCCAGCGCTGGGGTCCGACGCCTTGGCATACTCCGACGTCGAGGGGATCGATGTATGCCCCGACAATGCCACAGGCATCGCGGACCTGCTGGTGGTGCATACCACCCGCAAGGTGAGAGTCAACTCGACCGCGTCAGGCTCCCAGGTCCCGCAGACCCATCTGACACGGCTCTCGGGCCACGATGGACGAGTCGTCTGGGACATCCTCCTGGCGGAGCACAAGGGGGGAATCACGAGGCCCATGGGCTTCGAGCATGCGTACGGCGACCTCGACGGCGACGGGGGCCTCGAGGTCGTCCTGAGGTCCTACGCGACGTCCCCGTCCGGGCCGGCCTCCTTCGAGGTGCGTGCCCTGTCGTTCCACGACGGCAAGATCCTCTGGGCTCATCCGATCCGGGACGAGAAAGCTGCGTTCGCGGTTGGCGACCTTGACGACGATGGCCGCGCCGAAGTCGTCGTCAGCGACCAGCCGCCCGAAGGCACCCCGGCGGCCATCGAGGTGACCGCGCTCGATGGTCGCGATGGTGCCATGCGCGGGCCTGGCGCGGCGAGGGCGCTCGTGATCCCTCCGCCAAGATCGCGCCGCTCTATCTGGCCGATTTCGAGGGAAAGGGACGCCGGGAGGTCTGCCTCGACTTTGGGAAACGGGTGGTGATCCTCGACGCCCAGGGCCGCGAGCACGCGAGTCACGAACCGACAGGGAAACCCGGGAAGATCGCGGCCTGCGCCGACCTCGACGGCGATGGCCGCGATGAGCTGCTCCTCAAGGGCGACGATCGGCTGCCGCCTGCCGGGGCGATCTCGGGGAGTTGTGGTCCCGGCCGGGCCGCGAGGCGGTCTACCAGGTGATCCCGGCGCAGGCGGGGCGACCGGCGACGGTGGTCCTCAACTCGATGGTGGCCCTCGACGGCGCGACCGGCCGCCCGCGATGGAAGGGACGCCCCTCAAGAGTGCTCGATGTCGGCGGCGCGGCACAGGCGCCACGCCTCTTGACGACCGACGAGGACACGACGATCTGTAGCCTGGTTTTGCCCACCACGCCTGAGGGCACTTACGAGCCAGCCCGAGGGACGCCCGTGTCGCTCGGCCTCGCCCAAGACGACCCGCGCTGGGCGCGACCGCTTCCCTGGTTGACCGGCGGAGGGGGCCTGATCCCTCCCTGGCTCTTCCTGGGCCTGGCCGGGCTCGCGACGATCAACGTCGTCGTACCCCTGTTCATCTTGAGGCTCGCGACCCGGCGCCGCGTCTGGGGTGTGCGGTTGCTGATGGCCTTGCCGGCCGTCGTCGCGATCCCCATGACCGTGTTCTTGACGCTCGTGTCGGTGACGCCGTCGATGGCCGGCGCCTCGGCCCTGCAAGCGATCGCGGGCTTCGGTCTGGCCACGCTGGGCGGACTACCGGTCGTGGCCTATGTGGCCCTGATCGGCTCGAGCCTGCTCCGTCGGCGCCGGAGGCGGTTCGTCAGGATGGCCGTCCTGAGCGTCCTCGCGACGGTCGGGCTCGGGGCCTGCGGGCTGTGGTCCGATGGTCAGCGCATGCCCACGATCGAGCATTACACCTGGTCCGATTGGCACGCGGTGATCGTTCCCGGCCTCTATCTGGCGGGAGTTCTGGCGATGGTCGCGTGGGCCATGCGGGGATCGGCGCGATTCGTGTGGAAGCGATGGAGGGGGCGGCGGGCCGTTGCGATGAACCCGTCGTGAGACGATGAGTCCAGCGAGTGAGAACGTTGACGATCAGCCCATCCGCATCGCCGAGCTCGAGCGGCATCGAAGCTGGCTGGGCCTGCTAGCCCGACTCCAGGTCGAGCCGCGGTTCCGCGCCAAGTTCGACGCTTCCGACATCGTCCAGCAGACCTTGCTCGAAGCGGTCCGGGATTGGCCGAAATTCCGGGGCAGTACCGAGGCCGAGTTGGCGGCCTGGCTGCGGCAGATCCTCGCGCACGTCCTGCTTCACGAGGTGCGGCGATACGGCGGAGCCCAGTGTCGCGAGATCGGCCGCGAGGTCTCGCTGGAGGAGGCACTCGCCGAGTCATCGCGACAGCTCGGCGCGGCATTGGCGGCCCCGGGCTCGTCGCCGAGCGAGCAAGCCGGCCGGCACGAGCTGGAGCTCCGCCTGGCCAACGCCCTCGCCCGGCTCCCGGCCGACTATGCCGAGATCATCCTCTTGCGCAACATCGAGGGCCTGCCCCACGAGGAGGTCGCCCACCGCATGGGACGAGGCGTCGGCGCCGTGCGCATGCTCTGGGTCCGGGCCCTGGCAAGGCTCCGCCAGGAGCTGGATGTCGTTCCCGATTCAGACTCTTGAATTGACTGGCGGCCCATGCTGCCTACCATTCAGCGAGGTTGAGTCCGGCTGATCCGACGTTCGAGTGCAACATGAATTCTCCAGAAAACCCAGCACCTCCGACATCATCATCCGAGCGAACCACGGTCCTGCTCATCGCCCACGGCAGCCGCGAGCCGTCGGCCAACGACGATTTGCACGAGCTGGCCGCACGCCTCTCGGTCTCCGGGCAATACCCGATCGTCGAAGCCTGTTTCCTGGAACTGGCCGAGCCCGACATCCCCACCGGCGGCGACCGCTGCGTTTCCCGAGGCGCAACCCGCGTGTTGATGATCCCCTACTTCCTGTCGGCGGGCGTGCACCTGCGCCGCGACCTGACCGCGGCCCGGGATGACCTGGTGCGGCGATACCCGGACGTCGATTTCCGACTGGGGCCACCCCTGGGACCGCATCCTCTGCTCGATTCCCTGGTTGCGGCGCGGGTTCGTGAGCTGGCAGCCGCGAGAGACGATCTGTAGAATTACATTCGGTGGACCGCAATTCCCTTTGCCGTCATTCAGCGAGGACTCCGATGACATTAACCATTGAAGCCACTTATGAGAACGGGGTTTTCGTACCCGTTCAACCAGTTCGACTTGGTAAACCATGAGCGGGTCCGACTCACGGTGGAGCGCCCCACTGGGCGATCCGCAGTGGAAGACGTCCGGTGGTGGCGCGAGCACCGCATCAAGGCCGACCCAGAGCTCGCTCAAGCGATCGCGCGGTCACCGGAGTTCAACATCGAGGAAAGTTGAGGGAGCGTGCCATTGCCCTTGGATCTTCCAGACGGCGGCAGGTGCTTTGTTGACACCAACGTTTTCTACTATCACTTCGTCGAAACGCCGCCGATGTCGGGCCCATGCGCAACGTTCATGGAGCGCGTGGCGAACGGAACCATCGAGGTGTACACGTCGCTGCACATCCTCGCCGATGCGGTTCACAAAGCCATGCTGACCGAGGCCGCAACGAAGTTTGGACGGAATCGGGCCGGGTTGGTGAACTAGCTTCAACGCAACCAGCACCGGATATCCGAGCTATCCGATTTCCGGCAAGCCGCAGGCAGTCTCGACAGGATGACTTTGGTGCTCTTACCGGCTGATGCCGCCCTGATCGTGGAAGCGGCCACGTTGTCCGCGCAATGCGGCTTGCTCACCAATGATGCACTGATCGTGGCACTGATGCGGCGGCACGGGCTGACGAATCTGGTGACGAACGACGATGATTTCGACAGCGTTCCCGGCCTCACCGTCTGGAAGCCACGTTAGAGATCGATGGCCATGCGGAATAACGCTCCGGCTCATGCCCATGGCGAGCCGACGCCGGACACCATCGAGCCCATCGTGAGGATTCTGGAACCCAGCGGCGCATGTTCCCCCAGATCAGCCACTTACGGTGAAGGACCGGAACCCGCAGCCTCCGATCCTCCCGACTCTCCCAATCCTCCTTCCCGCAACCGCCATTGACACGATTGGTGCCAGACACTAGCGTGCGGCGGCCGATATCTCCAGGGAAGGAGATCACGCACATCGCAGAGTGGGTGAACGACCCCTTCGTATCCGCCAGAGGCGTCAAAGGAGTGATCGCCGATGAGCGTCTCGCCGAAATCCGTGGCCGTCCCGGCCCTTGACCTCAAGGCGCAGTACCAGACCATCCGCGACGAGATCGACTCCGTGATCCATCGCGTGATCGAGAGCCAGATGTTCATCCAGGGGCCGGAAGTCGAGCGGCTCGAGAACGAGCTGGCCGAATACTGCGGCGCCGCGCGCGCCATCGGTTGCGCCTCGGGGACCGATGCTCTCTTGTTGCCTCTGATGGCGCTGGGAATCCGGCCCGGCGACGAGGTGATCACGTCACCGTACACGTTCTTCGCGACCGCCGGCTCGATCTGGCGGACCGGCGCCCGCCCAGTCTTCGTCGAACATCGAACCCGACACCTACAACATCGACCCCGCGCGGATCGAGGCCGCCATCACCCCGCAAACCCGCGCCATCATCCCGGTCCATCTCTACGGCCAGACCGCCGACATGGATCCCATCAACGAGATCGCCCGGCATCATGACCTGTTCGTGCTGGAAGACGCCGCCCAGGCCATCGGCGCAGCCTACCAGGACCGCCGGGCCGGTTCCCTCAGCCAGGCCGCCGCGTTCAGCTTCTACCCCTCCAAGAACCTGGGCGGATTCGGCGACGGCGGCATGATGACGACCGACGACCCACTCCTCGGCCGATCCCTGGCCCGCCTACGCGTCCACGGCATGGAGCCCAAGTATCATCACCACGAGGTCGGCTTCAACTCGCGCCTCGATGCGATCCAGGCTGCCGTCCTCCGCGTCAAGCTCCGCTACCTCGAGTCCTGGACCCTCCAGCGCCGGGAAGCCGCCGCACGATACAACACCCTCTTCCAGGCCCATGGCCTCAACGACCTCGTCACCCTCCCTGTCGAACGGCAGGGACACTATCACGTCTTCAATCAATATGTCATCCGGATTCCAGCTCCGGTCCGCGATCCCTTGCGCGAGTATCTGACGGGCCGCCAGATCGGGACGGAAATCTACTACCCGATCCCGCTGCACTTGCAACCGTGCTTCGCGACGCTGGGTCATCAGCCCGGCGATTTCCCCAACGCCGAAGCCGCCGCGCAGGAGACCCTGGCTCTGCCGATGTATCCCGAGCTGATCGACGAGCAGCAACGCTACGTGGTCGGCTCGATCCGGCAGTTCCTGGACGGGCACGGACATGCCCATCTGGCCGGCGATAAAGCCGCCTGAGCCGGCTCGCAGCAAGCGACGAGGACAAAGGGGACAATCGGCGTGCCCCCTTTTGGTCTTCTCCGAGACGTAGAGTTGAAGCAACGGCTCATTCCACCGGATAGGGCCCTTCGGCAAACACTTCGGCATGGTAACCTTTGGATCCAACCATCCGAGCGAGAGGGCTGCTCACTTCGCCTCCGGTTTTCAAGCGGTCGATGATCGATTGGAAATCATGTCGCGGCTGCCAGCCGAGTTCACGCCGAGCCCGCGCGTTGACATAGACACGATCGATGGTGGGAAACATCTTCCAGCCCCGACGAACATATTCGGTCTCATAATCAGGAACCCGTCGCCGCACCGCCAGCGGCGCATCGAAACGCAACTCCAGCAAGTCCTCGGGCGAAAAGGGCGTCGTGGTACTGATGATATAGCGGCCAAAGCCGATAGCCGGCGCACGTTTCGCGGCCAGTAGATGCGCACTCACGACGTCTTCAAGATCGACGCGTCGAAACAGATATTCATTCACTTTGACGTTATCGTCAACGTAAGCTTCCCGCACCTCCTTGTTGTCGTCCTCTTCGGGGAAAAAGCGCGATGTTCTGAGCACGATACAGGCCACCCCCTGGTTCCTGTGAAACAACTGGCAAAGATCCTCCGCCGTGGCCTTGGTGACACCATAGATGTTCTTGGGGACGGGCGTGACCTCCTCGGTCACCCATGCGGCAGCCGCTCCGGCCGGCGGCACGAGCGCGTCGCCAAAGACGCTGGTCGTGCTGGTGTACACAAAGGACTCGACGCCGACCGCCACGGCCGATTCCAGCAGATTGAGCGTGCCGGTGATGTTGGTGTCAACGAAATCCTGCCGCCTGTGGGTGGCGACATGAGGCTTGTGCAGAGTGGCCCCATGAAAGACGGCCTGTACGCCCCTCATGCCACGCTCTACGCAAGAGCGGTCAGTGATGGAGCCGACGATCGTCGTCAATGGAGACGCAAGGATGTCGAGTCCGATGACCTCGTACCCCAAGTCTCTCAAGGTGCGAACCAGCGCCTCACCGAGATGACCGGCGACTTCCTGTCACCAGGACTCTCATGCTCACGAGATCCCTTCTCCACCCGGACGGTTGGAATCGAAGTTGGGTGAGAGAAACGATGTACCGTTGGGTAGTGAAGGTGTTGCATGGTCTCCTGGCTCAGGATAAAGGCGCCTCCGGATCTAGCCAATCTCTCCAGACATCCCATTCTGAAGTTGGAATTACGGATATCCCCATTTTGCCCCTTCCATCGCTTTCAAGTCGGCCAGGCACTCCAGGGGCGACCAACGCCAGTCGGTTCGCCGGTCTCTCGCCATCGCCTCGCGCGTGTGGTCCACGATCTCTTCCCACCGACCCGAAACCACTGCGGCCCGGAGCTGGAACACCGCTTCCGCATTCTCTTCAGTCCAGTAAATACTCGTGCCCTTGAGACGAAGGTTGATGACTCGTCGGATCGTGCTCTCGATCGCGCCGCTTCCCAGAGGTACGCCACGGCACCGGAAACACTTGTAGCGCAATCGTCCCGCCTCGGAGTGCCTGGTCAGATAGCCGAGCTCGCGCCACACGGCCGAATCTTCCGGCTGGCCCGCCGACAACACCTCCAGTTCGGCGATGACGTCGCGACTCTTGCCCGCCTTGAGAAGTCGCCGAAGTCGGCTGTAAAGCTTCCGCGCCGCTCCGCGCCCAGATCCAACGCCGCCAACGCCAGGCTCAGATGATGCACGCCGTGACACCAGTCGAGCACTTCGACCACCCGGAACGGAGCCAGCTTGACCTGGGCGATCACCCAATCCAATCGCGCCCAGATCCACGGGCGCCGTCGGCCACGAAGGTCACCACGTTGGCCCGGGCGGCACCCAGGCGGTGCAAATGAAACGCGACCAATTCGATCAGGGCATCGGGTCCCTGGAGGGTGCCGTCGATGACGGGTCGGCTCCCCTTGACCATGCGCCCCTTCTGATCGAGTTCAAAGAGGATCACGACTTTGGGCTCGCGCCACTCGATCCGGAACTTCTTCCGTTTCCGTTTGCCGCTGACTTTCACCGTCTCGACCACAGTTCGCACACGGACCCGGCCGCCGTCGATCCCGACCCCGATACTCTGGCCCGCGAACTCGCTGCCGGCCGGGAGTTCGCCGCGACGGAACCGTAGCAGATCCCGCGTGCGGGTCGCCAGCATCTGGGCCCCCAACTCGGCCGCGATCCGCCCGATGGCTTTCTCGTCCAATTCCAGGCCGCGACGAGCCAACTCCGCCCGCGCCTGTTCGATCGGCAACAGACCGACCTGCCGGCCGACTTCCGCCTGCACGTTGGGACTGCAACCCTCGCTGAACCGGTAAGCCGCCAATTCCGGGTAAAGCCCACCGCCTTCGGGACCGCGGCCCTTGCCGGTCCGGCCGCGCGGCGAACAATACAGGGTCATCACCGTGATGGCCAGACCCCCAAGGAGCCGCACGATCAGGGGGCGCCTTTTTTTTCAACCGGGCGCAACGGGACCTCGGCCGCGGCGATGACCGTGTCGATGTGGTGAACCGTTTCCGGACGCTCACTGGCCTTGGCCAAGAGCCCGGCGACGTAGAGGTCGGCTTGCCGCCGCGCCTGCTCATGCACCTCGCGTTCCACGGCGGCGAAGCTGGCCGGGTCGGCGGTCAGCCGCCCCAGCCACTCGGGCTCGCGCTCGGTCAGCAAACGTCCCGTTTGGTCGGCGACCTCCGCCGGCGACGGCGCCAGGCGACCGGCGGGACGTCGCCGCTTCCCCGTTCCCTGGTTTGGTGCCAGGGTCGACTCGTCCAAATCCAGGTGCACTTCCATCGCTTGGCCCCTTCCAGGTGAGACCCCGGTCCGTGTGGCTCCTCGTGGATGTCTCTGGCTATCTTAGCCAAGTTCAGTACATTCTGTCGCCGCTTTTTGGGATCGGACCCCACGACGTCGTCCGCGATGAGTTTCCATCTCGACGCAATCCATGGGACGCGATCGGTCCCCGGGCTCGGCGGCTTGCGCTGGGTTCCGCCTCAGCTCACCACGCCTTCATGAACCAGAAGATCATGCCGAGGTCGCCGAGTCGCTGATTGGTCAACGGCGTTGGTAGACCGGCCAGGAAATACCAGTCGCGGCCCAGGTGCGTACGCATGCCGGGGGTCAGCGTCACGCTGGTATGTTGACCGTCGCGAAGGGGGGTGTTCACCACCGTCGAGACGTACCAGGTGAAGTCGCCGAACAGCGGGACGTCATGATCGGTCAAGGTCTGACCGATGGCGAGCTGGCTGATCAGGTTGTCCGTCCCACCGCCGCCGAGCGGGATGTAGTCACCGATCCCGCCCCGGATCACCCAACGGCCCGCGAAATTGTTCCAGAAGGCGAAGGCCGGGATCAGGGCGGTCTTGCCCGCAAGGGGCTGGTTGCCGGTCGGGACCAGCACCGCCATCTCGGCCGTCAGCGAGAAGTCTTTCGTCTCGTGCACCAAGACGCGGGGCGTGAACGAGATGTCGCCGAATGTCGTGTGGTTCTTCGACGTCGGCACGTCAGCCCGGACGGGCTGATGGTGGGTAACCCGCTGCCAGCGCTGTTGCGGAGCACGAAGGGGATGTTCGTGATCAGGAGCAGGCGACGGCTGAACGGCGTGTAGAGCGTGTAGGCACCGAGGTAGGCGTTGCCCTTCGGGCCCTGGTTGAACGCCTGGCCGAACGTGAAGAACCACAGCCGGTACATGTTGCCGTCCGAGGCATTGATCCAGCCCTGTCGGGCGCGCCGCCCGAGCCGTTGGGCGATGGCACCCAGGGCTCGAGCCAACCTTCGCTGAAGAGCGTCGAGCACGGCAACGGCCGCCAGGTGTCCGGATCGGGCTTGCCGCAGATCGATTCCAGGATCACCTGACTGTACGGGTTGACGTCGGTGCGACCGGTCCAGGCTGACAGGTCGAACGGCGGGACTGGAGGCTGGTCGGTTTCCTCGACGGCTGAGATGATGTCGTTGACGGAGGACGCTGCGGCGGCGGGAGCCGGCTCCTGGGCGGCTCCTTGGCGCGCCATCGCCCCGACGAGGAGCCAAGCGAACGTTCCGACAACCTTCAGCATGAGCGCAGGTGAGATACGAGCCATCTTGCACCTTCCTTTGGGGCAAGCCGCCTGTCGCGGACTAGAGTGTGGACGGGCGGACCGGACGATGGTCTGGAGGGGAGCGACGCATTCTAACGCCGTTGCCTCGTTTATCGGATGGTCGGGTGCGACGACTTCAGCCGGCACCATACCTCCCCACGAGTTCAAGGGCGGCGCGTCGATCCATAGCACAGCGAACTCGCCGCTGGCGACCCCTGGGCGACCATGTCAGCCCGGTCGAGTGATCGTGTCGCCTTCGCTGATCATGGCCTTAATTCCATGACGCTGGCCGGCGTGGTGAAGTGCGCCCCCTGGGATTGAACCACCTGGGGCCCACCGTGAGGCTCTGGCGTCGGCCGCGGTCTGATGACAGCGAACGGGCTGATTTCCTGCCCCCGAGGCTGCAAATTGTGCGTGATCGGGGATGAAAGACGCAGCCGTTGCGTCTTCTGGTAGGGTTTGATGCGAGAAGGCGGCCCAGCGAGGGCTACGTAACCGCTCGACCCAGCAAGAGTTGCGTTCCGAGGACCGGGCGGCTCGCCCTAGGTCCGTGTGCGCCTTTCGAGGAGGACCGCGTAATCGCACAGCAGGGCGGATCGAACGCCACGAAATCCGATATCCCCGAACATGTCTGATGCGGGGAGGGCGGTGTCCGGCTTCCGGTGGAATTCAGATCGGCAAACCGAGCATGTACATGTAGTGGCCGGGAACCGGTTCGAGGTCAGCATCCTCGCTTGGGTGAAATGGCTCACGATTCTCCCAGGCGTTCTCCCCGGGCGGGATGACCCAGAATCGGCCCTCGCGGTCTCGCACGATCCAGCACTCTGGGCAACTCTTGTCCACGTAGAGGCTCATGACGGGCTTCCTGATGGTGAGCATGAGGTTCTCGCTCCACTCCTCTCTGGAACGGTCGCGCCTTGACGAGAGGACCAGTCTGTCATCTCCGGGGGGTGGCGTAAAGGCATGTCTGCTGCGGGGAGGGTCTGCTCCGACTTGGAGGGAATGAACGATTCTGCCGAAGCCGACGGCTCTGTGGGAACAATGATCCTGGTACTCAGGCATCGCACCGCCCGAGGTATGTTATGCTGACACGAGGGAGTTCCACATCTTCGGCTCGTCTCTCACTACCTCAGGCCCAGGCGGCCACACCCATGACGGCAGAACATCTGCGCCTTGAAGAAGCTCGAAAGCAATCCATACCCTGGAAAGCGTGGGGTCCCTACCTCAGCGAACGGCAGTGGGGTACGGTGCGCGAGGACTACAGCGAGGGGGGGGACTCCTGGAACTACTTCACCCACGACCAGGCCCGCTCGCGCGCCTATCGCTGGGGGGAGGACGGCCTGGCTGGTATCTCTGACGATCAGCAGCGGCTTTGCTTCGCGCTGGCCCTCTGGAACGGGAAGGACCCCATCCTCAAAGAACGCCTCTTCGGTCTGACCAACAGCGAGAGCAATCACGGGGAGGACGTCAAGGAGTATTACTTCTACCTCGACAGCACCCCGACCCACTCGTACATGAAGTTCCTTTACAAGTACCCGCAGGGGGCGTACCCCTATAGCGACCTGGTCGAGACCAGCCGACTCCGGGGGCGGAACGAGTTCGAGTACGAGCTGCTCGACACGGGAGTCTTCGATCGGGACCGCTACTGGGACGTGTTCGTGGAGTACGCCAAGAACACGCCCGAGGACGTCCTCATCCAGATCAGCGCTCACAACCGGGGCCCCGAGGCGGCCGAGCTTCACGTCCTTCCCACGCTCTGGTTCCGCAACCTGTGGTCCTGGCACGGTGCCGACGACCGGCCGGTCCTCCAGGAGGTCCCCGGCCACGGCGGGCGCGTGGTCCGGGCCGTCCGCGGCGCGCTCGGCGTGCGATACCTCGCCTGTGACGGGGACGTCCCCTTACTCTTCACGGAGAACGAGACGAACACGCTACGGATCTTCGGCGTCCCGAACCGGACCCCGTACGTCAAGGACAGCATCAACGACTTCGTCGTGCACGGCCAGGGGGACCGCTTGAACCCGGCTAAGACCGGGACGAAGGCGGCCGCCCATTACCACCTGACGGTCGCCCCTGGCGAGTGCCGAACGATCCGGTTGCGTCTCTCCGACGTCGCCCCCTCGGCCGCGGCCCAGGGCAACGGTAACGCCGCGGGGCCGTTCGGCGGGCGCTTCGACGAGGTCTTCCAGGCGCGGCGCGCCGAGGCGGACGAGTTCTACGCCGCCGTCATCCCACCCTCGCTGGACGCCGACGCGGCCAACGTGATGAGGCAGGCCCTCGCGGGGATGCTCTGGTCCAAGCAGTTCTACCACTACGACGTCGACAAGTGGCTGGAGGAGCGCGGGTCCGACCCGTTCAAGCCGACGCGGAAGGCCGCCCCGCGCAACGACCACTGGCACCACATGTACAACGGCGACGTGATCTCGATGCCCGACAAGTGGGAGTACCCGTGGTACGCCGCCTGGGACCTCGCCTTCCACGTCCTCGCCCTGACGCTCGTCGACCCGGATCTCGGCAAACATCAGCTCAAGTTGATGCTGCGCGAGCGGTACATGCACCCCAACGGCCAGATCCCGGCCTACGAGTGGAACTTCGGCGACGTCAACCCGCCCGTCCACGCCTGGGCGACCATCTTCACTTACCGGCTCGAATCGGCGGAGCGAGGCGAGGGGGACCGGGAATGGCTCAAAAGCTGCTTCCAGAAGCTGCTGCTGAACTTCACCTGGTGGGTCAACCGCAAGGATCGCACGGGGCGGAACGTCTTCGAGGGGGGCTTCCTGGGCCTCGACAACATCGGCGTCTTCGACCGCAACGCGCCCCTGCCGACCGGCGGCTACCTCGAACAGGCCGACGGCACCGCCTGGATGGCGCTGTTCTGCCAGAACATGCTGGAGATCGCCGTCGAGCTGGCGATGACCGACCCCGACTACGGGGAGATGGCGCTGAAGTTCGTCGAGCACTTCCTCTGGATCGCCTCGTCGATGGCCCACCTGGGCGAGGACACCGGGATGTGGGACGAGGAGGACGGCTTCTTCTACGACGTCCTTCGGATGCCCGACGGCCGGGCGCAACGCCTGAAGGTCCGGTCGATGGTCGGCCTCCTACCCCTCTGCGCCGCCACAACCTTCGAGGGGGAATTGATCGCGAAGTCCCCCGAGATCGGCGAGCGGTTCGGGTGGTTCCTCGACGCGCGGCCCGAGGTCTACGCCACGATCCACGACCCGCGCAAGCCTGGCGTTGCGGGCCGACGGCTCGCCTCCATCCTCGACGAGAACAAGCTCCGCCGGGTCCTGGCGAAGATGCTGGACGAGGGCGAGTTCCTCGGCCCCTACGGCATCCGCTCCCTGTCGCGCTACCACGCCGACCACCCCTACGTCATCCACGCGGGTGGTCAGGAGTACCGGGTGTCCTACCTGCCGGCCGAGTCCGACACGGGAATGTTCGGCGGCAACTCGAACTGGCGGGGCCCGATCTGGATGCCGGTCAACGCCCTGATCGTCCGGGCGCTCCTGCACTATTACCTCTACTACGGGGACGAGTTCACCGTCGAATGCCCCACCGGTTCCGGCCGGCGGATGAACCTGTACCAGGTGGCCGAGGAGATCACGCGGCGGCTGTCCGCGCTCTTCGTGCGCGGGCCGGACGGCCGCCGCCCGGTGTTCGGCGGCAACCGCACCTTCCAGGAGGACCCTCACTGGCGCGATTACCTGCTGTTCTTCGAGTATTTCCACGGCGACAACGGCGCCGGGCTCGGGGCCAGCCACCAGACCGGATGGACCGGGGTCATCGCCCGCCTGATGCACCTGTTCGCGACCCTCACGCCCGAACGGGCGCAAGAGGGAGGAAAGAAGTCGTATTTCGCGTCTCGGGATCGGGCGGACGCGGTCGGATCGCCCGTCGGTCGATAGCGTCCCTCCCTTGAACAAGAACCCTGGAAGCACGGCGGTGCGGGCATGAACACCTCTGACCCGATCGCCGCCCCAAACGTCACAACTCCCTGACCAAGACGGTCTCGGTGGTGAGGGCGTGCCCCGGCAGGCCCGGCGCCCGTCGGCACGGAGTGGGTTCACACCGCCTCGTCGCGCCGACACGCCACGTCGAACCAGCGAAAGCAACACCGATGGCAAGACCGCGCTACCCGTCGCTCTACCAGATCAATACCCGCGTGTGGATGACGGAGTTGTCCCGCAAGCTGAGCCGAGCGGCGACGCTGGACGACATCCCGGACGCTGAACTCGACCGCCTGGCGGAGATGGGGTTCGACTGGGTCTGGTTCCTGAGCGTATGGCGGACCGGCGAGGCCGGGCAGCGGGTCTCCCGAAGCAACGCCGATTGGCGGAGGGAGTTCGAAGCGACGTTGCCCGACCTGCGCGACGAGGACATCGCGGGCTCCGGCTTCGCGATTACCGGCTATACGACGCATCCCACCCTGGGAGGCGATGAGGCACTCGCCCGGCTCCGCGGTCGACTCCGCGACCGCGGCCTGAAGCTGATGCTCGACTTCGTCCCCAACCACACGGCGCTGGATCACCCCTGGGTCGAAGTCCATCCGGAATACTACATCGCCGGGACGGAACTGGACCTGGCCCGTGCCCCACGCAACTACACCTGGGTCCAGCGGCGCGGCGGCGATCGGCTCTTGGCCTACGGGCGCGATCCGTACTTCCCGGGCTGGCCCGACACGCTCCAGCTCAACTACGGAAACCCGGCCACTCAGGACGCGATGCTCGACGAGCTGCTGAGGATCGCTGGGCAGTGCGACGGAGTGCGCTGCGACATGGCGATGCTGGTCCTGCCCGAGGTCTTCGAGCAGACCTGGGGCATCGCGTCTCAGCCCTTCTGGCCGAAGGCGACCCGGCGCGTACGGGAGCAGGCCCTCGACTTCTGCTTCATGGCCGAAGTCTACTGGGACCTCGAATGGACCTTGCAGCAGCAGGGGTTCGATTACACTTACGACAAGCGGCTGTACGACCGGCTCCGCGACCGGCACGCCAGGCCGGTGCGCGAGCATTTCCGGGCGGGGCTGGACTACCAGGACAAGCTGGCCCGATTCCTGGAAAACCACGACGAGCCGCGCGCCGCGGCGACCTTCCCGCCCGGAGTCCACGAGGCCTCCGCCGTCATCACCTACCTCGCGCCGGGGCTGCGGTTCTTCCAGAAGGGGCAGATCGAGGGCCGCACGAAACGCGTCTCCCCCCATCTGTGCCGGGAGCCGGACGAGCCCGTCAACCGGAGCCTGGAGCGGTTTTACGACGCGCTCCTCGCCGTTCTCAGATCGCCCGCCGTCCGGGACGGGCGTTGGCAACTGCTGGAGTGCGAGGCCGCCTGGGACGGCAACTGGACCTGCGACGGCTTCGTCGCATTCGCCTGGCAAGGCCCGGGCGACGAGCGGATGCTGATCGCGGTGAATTACGCCGACAACCAGAGCCAGTGTCACGTCTCACTCCCCTTCGCGAACCTCGGCGGCAAGACCTGGCGCCTGCGAGACCTTCTCGGCCCGGCGACCTATGACCGCGACGGCGACGGCCTGGAGACGTGGGGCCTGTTCCTGGACATGAAGCCGATGAGTTATCATGCCTTTGAGATCTCGCCAATCTCCTAGATCGGGGTGAGCAGACGTTGAGCCACGGCGCGGCGACCGATTTCCTCCCGGGGTCACTCCTCCGTCGGTCACAGTTTGCACGCTAAGATCAAGCCTGGGTGAGTAAGACAGCCCCCTTGATGAGACGAAACACTATTCGGATGGCGTGTAGAGACCAGATTGTTCCGTTTTCATGATCCGTCGCTATCTGAAGGCGGGGATGGGTCATTCGAGATCGATGGGGTGAATGAAATGGCGAGTAAGATGCCTCGACTCGGACTGGCACTCTCCGGCGGCGGACTGAGGGCCACCCTGTTTCACCTCGGCGTCGTCCGCTTCCTGCGTGATGCGGGCCTGCTCGGCGAGGTGACGCACATCGTCTCGGTCTCGGGCGGCAGCATCCTGGGTGCCCACCTCGCGCTGAACTGGAGGCGCTACAACGGCTCGGCGGCGGACTTCGAGGAGGCGGCCTCGAAGATCGTCGCCTTCGTCCAGTCCGACGCGCGGAACCAGATCGCCCGGCGTATCCCGTTCCTGGTCCCGCTCCGTCTCCTCCGGCGATTCGCGCTCCGCGGGCCGAGCCGGACCGTCACGCCGACGGGGCTGCTCGAGCGGCTGTATGCAAAGCACCTCTATGGCGACGCTCGCGTGCATCAGTTGCCGGAAGTGCCGGAACTGCACCTCCTCACCACGAACATGAGCGAGGGTGGCCTTTGCTCGTTCACGAGGGCCGGCCTGATCATGCAGCATCGGACAAGTGGAGGAACCAAGCTCGAGATCCTTCCGGCCCGGCTGACGCCCGTCGCGCTGGCGGTCACGGCCTCCTCGGCCTTTCCCGGGTTCTTCCCTCCCGCGCTGATCACCGCCGACGATCTCGGCCTCTCCGGGGGCGAGTTCCCACCGCAGACGTTCACCGACGGCGGCGTGTACGACAACCTGGGTGTCCGGGCACTCGACCTGCTGGAGAAGCTCGACCCGTCGCTCGATCAGATCCTCGTGAGCGACGTCGGCAAGCCGTTCAGCATCGTCCGGTCCCATGCGCTGGGCATGATCGGCCGGTCGATGCGGGCCACTGACATCCTCTGGGATCGCGTCGGGCAGCTCGAGCAGCAGAAGTTCCAGGACGATCCCCGCTTCCTGTTCGTGGCGGCCCTGGATCGGGTTGACCTCAGGGACGATCCCACGGCGCTCCACCCGGTGATCCAGCCAGAGGTTGCCCACATCCGGACGGATATCGATCGCTTCTCGCCGCTGGAAATCACCGCGCTGGTGCAGCACGGCTACTGCGTGGCCCGCAAGCAGTGCCGGACCCGCCCGGACCTCTACGGGTCGAACCTACCATGCACACCGCCGTGGGACCCGATGAAAGGATCCGACGCGGCCGGCTCGCAGCACGCCAAGGCCGCCCCCAGCGAGGAGGACCTGTCGCGGGATGTTTCGCCGCCCGTGACGGCTCTCGTGACCCGGCAGGCCCAGCAGCTCCGCAGCTCGGCCGGCCGTCGCGTCTGGAGCACACTGCTCGATCTCCGCGACTGGCCCACCTACGTCTACATCCCGCTCCTGTTCCTGCTCCTCGTCGTCCTCCCCGTGCAGATCTACCGCTACCGCCGCCAGGCGATCACCGATGCCACGATCGTCGAGGCGATCACCCACGGCAGCCCGGACTTCGAAAAGATCCTCGATATCGTGCAACGCAGCACCACTCCCGCGTGGACCCCGCTGCCGGTCCAGGACGTTTCCCAGGCGTCGCCGACGGGAGACTACCGCGGGCTCGAGTTCGTGAGCGACACCAGCATCGTCGACCTGCGCGACTGGCGATCGAAGACGCGGGACGTGGCCCACTACTACCGGAGGGTTCGCATCCGGAAACTGGCAAACGAGGACCGCATGGTCCTCCAGTACCCTCGCCTCCCTTTCGACCGGATCGACTTTCAGGCCGGGCCGGAGAAGCTGAGGCCCGTCGTCCGCCGCGTGCCTCCCGAGGCCGGGGAGGGGAAGACGACCTGGGAACTCGAATTCGACCTGTCGGGCGTGCGGCCTGGGACTCCCACCGATATCGAGATCGAGGCGATGGTCCACGACTTCGAGGCACGCAAGGGCGAGCGCGAGAACTGGCTGCGCTACGCGCCGCCCGCCAAGACGGAGCAAGCCTCCGTGTGGGTGCTTTTCCCGGAAGGTCGGCCGTACAAGGACTACCGCCTCATCCGCTACGCGACGGCCGACCCCTCCCAGCCCCAGGAGATCGAGACGCAGTACACGATCGACCACCCCTACGGCTCGATCATCGCCTGGTCGATCGTCAACGCGGAGGTGGGCTACGTTTACGAGTGCGAGTGGACGACGGAATGAGCCGCCTGGCGACTTGGTGTTAGAGTGTCGATCTTCCAGTCCAGCGTCGGCGTCGTGGTAACGCCAGGATCGCCGGGGAAAGCGGCACGAGAACCGGGGGCTATGGCCCAGTCTCCCAAAAATTGTCGGAGATATCTGATGTCTAACGACATAATAGACGTCGGCTTGACGAATGGTTTCCATTTTTGGTATCTTACACCATTGCCTATCTTTGTTGGATGCTTGCGAGAGCTAATTCGACATACCGGCCATGATGGCCCAGCCGGGCGGATTTGCATGGGTGGGTTTTTGAGGCGCCGACCCGCCTGACGCTCTGACATCCGCGATGATCGCCCGGCGTGAAGTTCTATTGTCTGTGGTAATGGCTGCCACATCTCAAGGCCTCTCGGATCTCTCGTCATCCCCGGGGGCAGCGGCTGGTTCGTCCTGAAGACCCGTTCGAGGATCGTGACCCGCATCGCACCCTCTCGGTCGCGCAGCAAGTGCCTCGAGTCAGCCCCGTGATGGTCACCAGGGTTGGGGCCTGGACTCCGGGAGGACGACCGCCATGATGACGGCGGTCCGCTCGATTTCCATGGAGGGACATCCTGAAAGTACGGAGATTCCTCGTGTTAACCCGAGCCCGAATCGAACTCTTGAGTGAGGATCCTCCCGATGAGCATCGATCTGGAACGTCGTCCCCTCGTCGCGGCGCTGCGTCAGGTACTGCGCCACGAGTTGGATGCCCTGCGGGGCAACTGGTTGTGGTTCGTCATCCTGGGTGTCTCGTTGGTCGTCCTGGGCACCGTCGCCCTCGGCTCCGCGGTGATCGCCTCGCTGGCCGCGGCCGTGGCAATCGGCGTGCTGCTCCTGCTCGGGGGTGCGGCCGAAGCCGTGGGAGCGTTCTGGTGCCGCGGCTGGAGCGGCTTCTTCCTGGAGCTGCTCTCGGGCGTGCTATCGATCGTCGTCGGGCTCCTGTTCCTGCGGGCGCCGGCCGGCGCCCTGGCGGCCCTGACGCTGCTGATCGCGAGTTTCTTGATGGTCGGCGGGATCTTCAAGATCGTGGCCGCCGTGAGCTATCGGTTCGCCGCATGGGGCTGGTCATTGGCCGGCGGGATCATCGACGTGATCCTCGGCGTGCTGATCTGGCAGGAGTGGCCGGCGTCGGCCCTGTGGGTGATCGGCCTGTTCGTGGGGATCAACCTGCTGTTCCGCGGATTCAACTGGATTGCCCTCGGGCTGGCGCTGGCGCGCTACCCCGCCCGGAGACGGCCTGAGTCGCTCCCATGACATCGACCGGGTCATCGAGGACGACGACAGGTGTGAACCCAAACCGGGGCCGCGCCGCCGACACCGCCGCCGATTATAGTTGATCGGCCCGCCGCCGGCTTCGTAAGGACCCGATTCGAACAGAGGAGCGGCTCCCGGGCTTCGAACCGCCCGTACCCCGCTCGAAGTGGCCGTCGAGCCCTGACACTTCGGAGAATAATTCATGAAAAAGATATTCTGGACGGTCGTCCTGCTCGGGGTCGTGGCGGTCGGTTCGGCCACCGCCTGGCGGTGGCGAGAATATGTGCAGCAGAACGCCCTGCCGGCCGGCATCGTCTCGGGGAATGGTCGAATCGAATCCACCCAGGTGGACATCGCCGCCAAGTACGGCGGCCGGATCAAGGAGATCCTGGCGCGGGAAGGGGACCTGGTCGAGGCGGGACAAGTCCTGGTCAAGATGGACACGATCGAGCTGGAGGCCACTCTCGCGAAGGACAAGGCGACCCTCGCCCAGAACGAGGAATCGGCGGCAGAGGTCAAGACCGAGATCACGAAGGACGACAGCCAATTGAAACTGGCGGAGGTGGAATACAAGCGTTCTTATGATTTGCTGTCGCGAAGGGCCATTTCCCGTGAGGAGTACGACCGGTACAAGACCCGATTGGACACGGCGAAAGCCACACTCCAGGGCTCCAACGCCAAGCTCAAGACGGTGAGCCAGTCCATCGGCGCGGCCGCGGCCGTGGTGAAGCGGACGGAGGCCCAGCTCGAGGATGCGATCCTCAAGTCGCCGGTCAGGGGCCGCGTGCTCTACCGGCTGGCGGAACCAGCCGAGGTCGTCGCCCTCGGCGGCAAAGTCCTGACACTCGTCAATCTCGGCGATATTTATATGGAGATCTACCTCCCCTCGCAAGAGGCTGCCCGGGTCAAGATCGGGGCCGATGCGCGGATCGTGCTCGACGCCCGGCCGGAATACGCGGCGCAGGCGAAGGTCAGCTATGTCTCCCCCGAAGCCCAGTTCACCCCGAAGCAAGTCGAGACACGCAGCGAGCGTGACAAGCTGATGTTCCGGGTCAAACTCCAGGTGCCGTCCGAGATCGTGCTCCCCTACATCGAGCGGATCAAGACCGGTGTCCGGGGCATGGGCTACGTGCGCCTCGACGACGCGGTCGCCTGGCCCGCCTTCCTGGAGCGACGGTTCCCCAAGCCCTGACCGCGAGTCATCCGATGCCGACCCTGACCAAACCCGTCGCGAGCGTTACGGGCCTCACGCACCGGTACGGAAAGACGCGCGCGCTCGATTCGATCGCAGTCGACATCCCCTCCGGATGCATGGTCGGCCTGATCGGCCCGGACGGTGTCGGTAAGTCGACCCTCATGGGAATCATCGCCGGCGCCAAGAAGATCCAGGGCGGCAAGGTGCAGGTGCTCGGTGGAGACATCGCCGATCGACGGCATCGCAACGCCGTCTGTCCGCTCATCGCCTACATGCCGCAGGGCTTGGGAAAGAACCTTTACTTCGAGTTGAGCGTCTCTGAGAACATCGACTTCTTCGCCCAACTGTTCGGGCTCTCCCGCGCCGACGCCGGACGCGGATCGGCTCGCTCCTGAAGGCGACCGGGCTCGATCCGTTCCCGGACCGGCCGGCCGGGAAGCTCTCGGGGGGCATGAAACAGAAGGTCGGGCTCTGCTCGGCCTTGATTCACGACCCCGACCTGCTCATCCTCGACGAGCCCACCACGGGCGTCGACCCTCTCTCGCGGCAGCAGTTCTGGACGCTCGTCGACAACATCCGGGCCGGGCGCGCCGGGAATGAGCGTCCTCGTCTCCACGGCCTACATGGATGAAGCCGACCGCTTCGACTGGCTCATCGCGATGGACGCCGGGCAGGTCCTCGCCACCGGTACGCCCCACGAACTCAAGCAGAGTACGGGCACCGAGGACCTGGAAGGGGCCTTCGTCGCCCTGTTGCCCGAAGAGAAACGCGGCGAGGCGCGCCTCCTGACCATCCCGCCGCGCGTCAAGACCGACTCCGAGCCGGCCATCGTCGCCAGGAACCTGACGCGCCGGTTCGGGAACTTCACCGCGGTGAACTCGGTGAATTTCACCATCGAGCGCGGCGAGATCTTCGGCTTCCTCGGGTCCAACGGCTGCGGCAAGTCGACGACGATGAAGATGCTGACCGGCCTCCTGCCCGCGACGGAAGGCGAGGCGTTGCTGTTCGGCAAGCCCGTCGACGCCAAGGGCTCCGACGTCCGGATGCGCGTGGGGTACATGTCGCAGGCCTTCTCCCTCTACGGCGAGTTGACGGTCGCGCAGAACCTCTGGATCCACGCGCGGCTCTATCATCTGCCCCCCGGGTCGATGCGGTCCCGCATCGACGAATTGGTCCGGCGCTTCGGGCTCGAACAGTACATCGACGATCTGCCCGAATCGATCCCGCTCGGCGTGCGCCAGCGGCTTTCGCTCGCCGTGGCCGTCATTCACGACCCGGAGATGCTGATCCTCGACGAGCCGACGTCCGGCGTCGACCCGGTGGCGCGCGACGAGTTCTGGGGATTGCTCATCGACCTCTCGCGCGAGAAGCAGGTCACCATCTTCATCTCGACGCACTTCATGAACGAGGCGATGCGGTGTGACCGCATCTCGCTGATGCACGCCGGGGTGGTGCTGGCGTGCGACACCCCTTCAGCCCTGGTGGCCGCGCGGGGCGTCCGGCCTGGAGGAGGCCTTCATCGGCTACATCGCGGACGCCGCGGGCGAGACGGCCAAGGTGGATCAAACGGCGGTCGAGCCGGTCCCATCCGACGCGCCGGCCCCATCACCCCCCCAGGGCGAGCACCCCGGCCCGCAATCCCCCTTCAAGCTCGGCCGGCTGCTCGCCTACAGCCGCCGCGAGACGCTCGAAATCCTCCGCGATCCGGTGCGGCTGGCGTTCGCGTTCGTCGGGTCGTTGGTCCTGATGCTGGCGTTCGGCTTCGGGATCACCACCGACGTCGAGAACATCCGCTTTGCGGGCCTGGATCTCGACCAGAGCCCGGAGAGCCGGGCTTACCTCGCCGAGTTCGAGGGCTCCGCCTACTTCCGCCGCCAGCCACCGGTTCAAGGCCAGCGGGAAGAGGAGCAGCGGTTACGGGCGAACGATCTCTCGCTGTCGATCGAGATCCCGACGGACTTCGGCCGCGAGTTCCAGCGAGACGCGAGCCCTGAGGTTTCGGCGGTGGTCGACGGCGCCAACCCGTTTCGGGCCGAGACGATCAAGCAGTACGTCACCAGCGTGAATCAGCTCTTCGCCATCCGGCATCCCAACACCCTGCGTGGCGCCCGCTCGTTGCCGCACCGAGGCGGAATCCAGTTGCGCTACCTCTACAACCCGAGCTTCGAGAGCGTCTACGCGATCGTGCCCAGCATCCCGCCCATCCTCCTCATCCTGATCCCGGCCGTCCTCATGGCCGTGAGCGTCGTGCGGGAGAAGGAGCTCGGTTCCATCATCAACTTCTACGTGACGCCGACCAACCGCCTCGAGTTCCTGCTGGGCAAGCAGCTCCCCTACATTGCGATCGGGATGTTGAACTACTTCATCCTGATGATCATGGCGATCGTCGTCTTCCAGGTGCCGCTCAAGGGGAGTGGCCTGATCTTGACGCTCTGTGCGCTTCTCTACGTGACGGCGACCACGGGCATCGGCCTGCTGGTCTCGACCTTCACTCCCAGCCAGGTGGCCGCGGTTTTCGTGACGGCGATCCTGACGATCCTGCCGACGACCCAGTTCTCCGGGCTGCTCCAGCCGGTCTCGACGCTGGAGGGGCGGGCACGCCTGGTCGGCTCGCTCTGGCCGACCACCTACTACATGCACGCGAGCGTCGGGGCCTTCACGAAGGCACTCGGCCCTCGCCTGCTCGCCGGCGACGTCCTCGCGCTGGCCCTCTTCATTCCGGTATTGACGGTACTGACGGCCGCGGCGCTCGAGCGCCAGGAGTCGTGACGATGAAACGGCTGGCCAACATCTTCTGGCTCGGCACCAAGGAGCTGCGGAGCCTCCAGCGCGACACTGTGCTGGTCGTGTTCATTATCTATGCATTCACCTTCGCCATCTACACCCAGGCAAAGGGGACGTCGTCGGAGGTGCACAACGCGTCGATCGCCTTCGTCGACGAGGATCAGTCGGCCCTCTCGAAGCGGCTATTCGAGTCGTTCTACCCCCCACGTTTCAAGCACCCGCGAACGATCAAGGCCGACGAGGCTGATCGGTTGATGGATAACGGCAGTTACATGTTCATCGTGGTCGTGCCGCCCCGATTCGAGGCCGACCTCCGCGAGGGCCACTGGCCCGAGCTCCAGGTGAACATCGACGCGACCGCCATGCAGCAGGCGAGCATCGGCGCCGGCTACATCCGGAACATCCTCACCGACCAGGTGCTGAGCTACCTCCAGCGATCGGACAATAAGCCCGAACGGCCGGTCTCGATCGTGGTCCGCAAGGCCTACAACCCGAACGGCGACACATCGTGGTTCACGAGCATCGTGGCCATCATCAACCAGATCACGACACTGACGATGGTCTTGACCGGCGCCGCGCTGATCCGCGAGCGCGAGCACGGCACGATCGAGCACATGCTGGTCATGCCGCTCTCGGCATTCGAGATCGCGATGGCCAAGGTCTGGGCGAACGGCCTGGTCGTCCTCCTGGCCGTCGCCGCATCGCTCTGGCTGGTGGTCCGGACGATCCTCGCCGTCCCCATCGCCGGCTCGCCCGGCCTGTTCCTGGCGGGCGTGGTCCTCTACCTGTTCTTCGCGACGGCCCTCGGCGTGTTCCTCGGCACGATCACCCGGACGATGGCCCAGTTCGCCCTGCTGATCATCTTGCTCATCATCGTGCTCCAGTTGCTCTCCGGGGGAAACACACCCGTCGAGAGTCAGCCGGCTTGGATGCAGCGGCTCACGCTGATCCTCCCCTCGCGCCACTTCGTCGCCTTCTCCCAGGCCATCATCTACCGGGGAGCCGGCCTGGAGACCGTGTGGCCGGAGTTCTTGGCCGTCGCCGGCATCGGACTCCTCCTGTTCGTCTTCAGCTTGAGATTGTTCCGACAATCGATCGCCGTTAGCCGTTAGGGAAAAGAATCACATTTGCTGGTCAAATTGATAGGGAAATGTTATGTTGGATTACGCTGGTGGTCCGCGGATTCACGACGGGGTGGGACCACGAGGTGACCTTCGTCCATGTCGTTGACCGCCGATTGGCAGGGGCGTCTCGGTTCAAACATCAACCTCCTGAGAAGCCCTTCGACGAAGCTGGCGAACCCATTTCGATGCACGGAAGTCTCCCTGGAACCTGACGACGCCCGGGATTGTGCAGGACGCTCCGACACGAGCCCCCCCGAGTCGCACCAGGAGACTGACCTTGCTGTGGTACTGCTGCTGGATGATCGCGCTCTGGAACTATGAACAGGGCCTGGACGATGAGGCTGCCCGGATGATACCGCCCGGATGGTCGGGCAATTTCTGGGGCCCGGTCGCGAGCCAGGCACGGTTGGCCGGCCAGCTACCCCCCCTGCCGGCGAGCCCGGAGATGGCCCGCTGGAAGCGCTGGGGGCAAAGCGTGCTCCGGGAGGGAGACATCGTCTTCCGGCTCGGCGATGCCAGGGCCTGGCGCGGAATTTTTCCCCTGAGCAATTTCATCGCCAAGGCGACGGGGAGCCCGTTCTCACATACCGGGATCGTTGCCATCGAGGATAAATGGCCCGTGGTCTACGACTGCTCCTTAGAGGGAATCCGGCGCCTGCCATTTGAGGTCTGGATGCTCGAATGCGTCGGAGCCCTGGGCGTCAAGCGATTGAAGCCCGCGGACCGCCACCGCATTCCCGGCGTGATCAGCTACTGCCGCAGGGTCTTCGAGCAGCAGGTGTCGTTCGACTTCGAGTTCCGCCTCGACGATGACGCGTTCTACTGCCTCGAGCTGACGGAAAAGGCGTTTCGATCCCAGAAGATGGCGCTTTCCGAGCCGGTCCGGATAGGCGACTGGGAGCATCTGAACCGATATCCTCTGACCGCCATCGCGACTCCGTTCGTAACGGGGCTGATTCTGGAGCGTCCGATCACACTCGAGCAGCCCGTCTACTTGCCCGGAAACGAGCGCCACGGGATCTGGGCCTCACCCTTGCTGGAGACGGTCTCCGACCCGGAGTTGAAGCGAAACCCGGAAGCGGATCGCGGACCGGAGGGCGGTCTCAGCTTGCGGGGCGATCTCGAGCTGATTGTCCTGGCCGCGGGCGAAGTGCGCCGCTCTTACTCGGAGCTGCCGGTCCAATGGATGTGTGACGTCGCCCTGCACCCGCGCGTGCAGAGACTCCTCGCAGATCGTAGTTCTCAGGCCAATCGAACCAGCTCGAACGATCAGTGATAGCGTGGAGGAATCTGGATCAGGGCCGCGAAGGCCGCACCCCAGGAACTCGGATGTGGGAAGGTGGAGAGATCCATGCCCAAGAGAGAGCCGGACGAGATCTGTCCCAGAATGAAGCGCAAGGAATACGAGAAGGAACTGCGCAGCCTGCAAACCGAGTTGTGCCGATTGCAAGACTGGGTCGTGCATGCGGGGTCACGCATCGTCGTCGTCGTCGAAGGGCGGGACGCGGCCGGCAAGAGTGGGATGATCAAGGCGCTCACAGATCGTGTGAGCCCGCGCGTATTCCGGCTCGTGGCCTTGCCCGCCCCCTCCGACCGGGAGCGCACGCAGATCTACATCCAGCGCTACCTGCAACAGTTCCCGGCCGCGGGCGAGGTCGTGATCTTCGATCGGAGTTGGTACAACCGCGCCGGAGTCGAATATGTCATGGGTTTCTGTACGAAGGATCAGTACAGGAGGGAAATTGGTGGCAGTTCTTTTTTTGCCCCCGAAAAAAGAACTGCCACCAATTTCCTCCCCGGGAAAATAGAACTGACACCATTTATCGATCGACACCATTTATTGATCCGTCAATAATTAGCAATGTCCCCTTTGGGTCCCTTATTCAGGGATGTCCCATTCGCCCCCCTCCTCAGGAGCAATAAACTTACACACCAAAACAAAAAGTGATATAAAAACCATCGCTGCGACCAAATGGCGGGCGACATGCCAGTTAGCTGATTCGTTGTCCGGTAAGCGCAATGCCGAATAGATCACACCGAAGAAACCCAAAGCCGACGCCAACCCCGCGATCACTCGAACTAGATAAAGAGGGCCCCGTCGCAGGAACTGCTGAATTATCAGAAGAGTCAAGCCGACAGCGATTGCAAGACCCCAGAAAAGGTGGTAGCCCAGCCATCGGGGATAGCCGAGCCAGCCGGAGGCCGTGCCGCCCATATGGCATATTCCCAGTAACACGGCGACAACTCCCATCTTCTTGACCAGCCACATCCACTCAGATCCTGAACTGCTTGTCATCGCACTGACCCTCTCTACGATTCTTAATAGGCCAAGAGGCCGAGATCGGGTTTCTCCACTATTTTGAGGCTGGAAGTCTGTCCGTCACTTCAGAAACCTCAAATAGTTTGGTTTGGCGACTTTCGGGAACGGAGTCGGTACAAGCGATACGGCTCCAGTTTTTGCGCCTACGACGAGTCCTCCCCCGTATTTCTGCACAGTACCGGGGCCTGCATTGTTATTGTAGCCGCGATTCCCCCGAGAACTCCGACAAAAATAATGCCGCCTGCTACGGGACCTGAGATCGGGGCCGACCCAACAATTATAACAATCCAGACACCAATTTCCTTCCCCAATTTCCCACTGACACCAATTTCCCAATTTCCTTCTTCCCGAAAAAAGAACTGACACCAATTTCCCGCGAAAATAGAACTGACACCAATTTCCCGCGTTCTTCATTTTCTCTCTTTCACTTCGCCGCCGTTTGCATCAAAAAATTTAAAACTGGCGACATTCTTGTCATTGACTTCAAGCTCAATTCTGCCTGCGTCATCAACCCCCTTCAGGACGAGACCGATCCTGTCGCGGGAATCTGAGCCGAGCAGGAATCTTGGTCGCGCGGTGGTATCGAATAATTGGAGGTTCGGAAGTCCAATGTCATATGTGGACATCTTTAGCGATCCTTTTCCGTCCTCGTCGAACAGAAATACCCCGGATTCGCATCCGCGTCTTTTCTCAGAGGATTCGGAGATGCAAATCCGTTGCTTTCCTTGGTCATTTTGCAAGAACAGACCAGACGCCGTTCCGTGAACTCCGAGGGACAGGCGAGGGATAGTCCCATGTTGACCATAAAGGTGAAGAACTGGCAGACCATCCTCCCCAAGCCGTAGTTCGGCCTTCGTTCTTCCTTGTTTGTCGACTAGCACGATGCTTTGCTTCGCTGCAAGTCGATCAGGAATATCCCTCGCTTGATTTGCGGCCATGAAGAGTGCCATGAGCACAAGCAAACAAGGGACGATGATCAACTTGGATAAGAGGGACATCCTCCTCTCCAGAATAGAAAGCCTGCTGGGGACATCCTCTGAACCGCCGATTCTCTATTGTCCGACGCCTTTGTACAAACGGAACGCAGCTTTAGAGCCACCCGAGAAAATGAGAAACCCGGCCTAATTTCAGGGGTTTTGCGTCATTTTTTCCGTTGGCTCTTAGGAAAAAATCCGTCGCGAATCAGGAGACATGAACGGACACTTGGTCTATGCAAAGACGTTCACATCTGCAATCAATCACACGTATTCTTGGACAGTGATGTTCCAAGGTTCGAGGCCTGACGAATAACTACCGTCCGAGCCTTCGTCGAATGCGCCTTACCGGCCACGTAATGATTCTTACACCGCCTTTCGCAACGTTGCCGACTCCCTGTAAGACACCCTCCACGGGAATCTCCACGGGCGGACTTGGTGGTAGCCAAGGATTTGGTGGGAACCCGTAGTTTAACTCACCGCTAAACCTCCTCCTGAACAATTTGAATTTGTATCCCGGCCCTCCTGCATTCCCCCATCCCACGTCTCCGCCTCCACTCAACGTCCAAGAACCACCTTGCCCCGGAAGCGGGCGACTCAAAAAAATTCCAGTTTGCCAGTCACCACCAAACCGATCGTCCAGTCCGGATGGATCTGTTAACGTAGTCACCTCATTGCCCGCATACCGATAAAGATTCGTATCCCCCGCCGCGAACCCCTTCGGATCCTGGCTCATAAACCGTCCGACGGCGGCATCATAATACCGCGCATGGTCGTAGTAAAGCCCAGTCGTCGCGTCATACTGCATCCCCGCAAACATGAATCGGTCGCCGTACGCCGAATCGGACTGGCTGGTGATGTTGCCGAACGCATCGTAGGTGATCGCGTCGAGCACCGTCCCCGAAGTGTTCTCGATGAACCGCACCGAGCCGAGCTGGTCGGTCAGGTACCAGGCCGTCGTCCCGCTCGAACTGGTCCTGCGCCAGGATCTGGTCCACCGCCGGGCCGAACAGGTAGCGCACCGACACCGCCCCGGAACTGGTGAAGTCGGCGTAGGGGTTCGCGTCGGCACTGATGCCGTTGTAGACGGTCAGGGGAACGGGGAGGGGAAACGGGGACGCAGCTAGTTTGACCGGGGAGGGGAAACGGGGACGGAGGGGAAACGGGGACGCAGCTAGTTTGACCGGACGGGAAAACTGAGGAGGGGAACCGGAGGCGGGACGGGGATGGCCTGCTCCCCATTTCTTGGTCCAGTGATAATGGGGATCACCTGTTCGTTGATTCAGTAGATGAGGGATCGGGCGGGTCTTCATCGATAGGCACATACCTCACACAAGTGGCCGCGATTTCGGCCGGTGTCTGATATCCCAGGGAACTGTGCGGACGTTCGGTATTATACTCCCCTTTCCAGAGCGCGCCCAACGCCCGGGCCTGCGGTTCGCTCTCGAATTGCTCGAGGTTCAGGAACTCGTCGCGGACCTTGCTGTGAAACGACTCCGCATAGCCGTTCTGCCAGGGACTCGCCGGCGCCACGTACAGCGACCCGGAGCCCGTCCCCTTCAGCCACGACTGCACGACCTCAGCGACGAACTCCGGCCCGTTGTCGCTCCGCATCCGACACGGCGGGCCGCCGCGACGGGCCGCGACTTCGGCCAGGATGATCCCGATCTCTTCGGCGGTCATGCCCCGGTGCGCTCTCCAACGCCAGACATTCTCGAGTGTACTCATCAACAATACTCAGCCATTTGAGACTTCGACCGTCACTGGTACGATCGAAGATAAAGTCCCATGTCCATACGTCGTCTTTCCCGCGCGAGGGCCGGAGATGGCAGGCATTCTGGTCCTGTCCATGGGCCCGGCGCGGCTTGGGATTAGCCCGCGGTCGGGCCACTTTCAGCCCCAGCTCGCGGTAGATCCGCCGCACCGCCTTGATGTTGACCGTCCAGCCCTCGCGATCCAGCAGGGCCCAGATCCGCCGGTAGCCGAACCGCGGGTGCGACCCGGCCAACTCCTCGATGCGCCGAGCCAGCGCCGCCTGCTCATCGCGGAGGACCGGCGCGTAGCGGAGGCTGGACCGGGCCAGGTCCAGCGCCAGGGCCACACGACGTTGCGACACGTCAAATTGGTCGCATAATTCCTGGGCGATCAGACGGCGGCGTGGTGCGGTCATGGCTTTTTTTTCAAGGCCTCCTGGAGCATGCGGCGGTCGATGCGCCAGCTCGGCGACCAGGAGCTTGAGCCGATCGACCTCGGCCTCGAGTTCGGAAATGCGGAATTGTTCACTCGATATGGGGTTCTCCTGGAGGGCCTTCCAACGGTAGTAGGTGGTGGGCCCAATGCCGGCCTTGCGGCAGGCCTGGTTGAGGTTCAAGCCGGCGTCAAGGTCGGCCTGGAAGTCGCGAAGGATGGATGCAATCTGGTCCGGTCGGGGTCGTTTTCGCATGGGGTCGCTCCCTGGCTCTCTGCCAGTTGTACGATTCCCATTAAGACTGGACCAGGTTTTGGGGGGCAGGCCAGGGAAACTACCTGCGTCCCTGTTTCTGCGCCTGTTTCTGCGCCTGCGTCCCTGTTTCTGCGCCGGCTGACGGACGGGCCGCGGCCGACTCGCTCGGTCGGGTGATTCACGGTGACTCACTCTTCCGTTTCCGGTTGGCGTGTCTGGTGTCCTTGCCATTACACGGGTGCGCATTCGGCTTGAGTCTCGACGAATCGCGGCGACTTTGGTAAGCTGAAAATCAGAGGAGAAACTGTATTATGACTATCAGTTTACCCAAAGATCTGGAGCGGTTCGTCGATGATGCGGTACTGCGCCGGACGGTATGCCCGGAAAGATGACGTGATCCGCGATGCCCTCACCCGACTCAAGCAAGCTATGCCTGAGGAAGCTACCGTGCCCGCTCGACGTACCAAGCGCGCAAACCGGCTCAGCCCAAGAAGCCGCGTACCAAGGAGGAATTCCATCGCTACCTGGTCGAGATCGGCCTGATGAGCCAGCTCCCCGACACCGATGCCGATTTCGAGGATCCCGACGACCAGCCGATCGACATCCCGGGCGAGCCTCTCTCTGAGACCGTCATTCGCGAGCGGCGCTGACGATGGCGGATTACTTCCTCGATACCAGCGCGCTCGTGAAACGCCATGTCAATGAAGCCGGCACCGTCTGGGTGCGCGCGCTGACCCGTCCCAGGGCCGGTCATACGCTCTACATCGCCCGCGTCACGGCCGTCGAGGTTTGTTCCGCCATCACCCGCCGGCAACGCGGCGGTCACCTCTCTCCCGCCCAGGCCGGGGCCATCATCGGACATTTCCGCCGGCACCTGACCCAGCGCGACAATGTCCTGGAACTGACCCCGGCCCTCTTTGACAGGGCGATGTTAACGGCCCGCAAGCACGGACTCAGAGCCTACGACGCCGTACAACTGACCGCGGCTCTCGAAGTGGACCGGCTCAATCGGGATGATGGCTTCGGACCGGTGACGCTGGTTTCGGCCGACCGGGAGCTCAACGCCGCAGCCGTGGCCGAAGGACTGGTCGTCGATGACCCGACAACCCATCCGTAAAGTCGCTCAGACTGTCGAGGAGGGGAAACGGGGACGCAGCTACGGGGGGAAACGGGGGGGAGGGGAAACGGGGACGCAGCTAGTTTGACCGGACGGGAAGACTGGGGAGGGAAACGAGGGGAAACGGGGGACGCAGCTAGCGAGGGGAAGACAGGGGAGGGGAACGGAGGGGAAACGGGGACGCAGCTAGTTTGACCGGACGGGAAGACTGAGGAGGGGAATCGGAGGCGGGACGGGGAAACTACCTGCGTCCCTGTTTCTGCGCCTGCGTCCCTGTTTCTGCGCCCTGCGTCCCTGTTTCTGCGTCCCTGTTTCTGCGCGTGCGTCCCTGTTTCTGCGCGCTATTCACCCTCATCGGACTCCGCGAGCAGATCACCCAGCCGATCCAACCGCCGTTCCCACAGCGAACGTCGATCCTTGATCCATTGCTCAAGGGCTGAAAGCCCGGCCGTCTCGAGGCGGCACGTGCGAACCCTCCCGATCTTCTCGGTGTGGACCAGCCCGCTTTCCTCCAGCACTTGCAGGTGTTGAATCACCGCGGTCAAGGTGATATCCAGGGGCATGGCCAACCGAGAGACCGAAAGGGGACCTTCGCTGAGCTTCTCCACGATAGCCCGGCGCGTGGGATCGCCGAGAGCGTGGAATACCCTGTCGATTTTCACTTTGAGGCTGGGCATGGCTCGAACCGCCTCCGTCGCACTCGCGGACTAGCGCGTCACCTCCTTGCCCAATCGTTCGAGGAGTTGGCGCCATCCCGCTTCGCGGCGTTGAGGACCATCCGCACCCTCGAAGAATGCCCCCTGATGCGTGCAGATCAGGTCGGTTCCATTGTCCGTTGGCAAGAACTCGACCGTCACGAGTGACGCCGAGATGCGCCGATCGCCGAGGCTCATCGTCGACGCCGTGACAACCCTCTGGTTGGGCACGATGTCCTGATAACTCCCCTCGTTCGTCAGGGCGATGCCCGGGAACGGAGTGCCTTCCTTGAAACGATACTGGACTCGCTCAGTGCCTCCGACTCGAAAATCGATCGCAAACTCCTCGACGTCAGTCTGTTCCCCTTCGGCAAACCACCGGCGCTTCTGGGCCGCGTCGGCGAACGCCAAGAACACGCGTTCCAGAGGCTTCGGATAGCTCCGCTCGATGACGAAGGTGCTGTGGATCACGGATGGCTCGGCCATGGGTTATCCTTTCTGCGGTTAGTGAAGTGACCACTTCAGTATTGCTCCCCGCGCCATGATTGTCAAGCCGATACTTCAGTATTTTTCTCCCCTTTGGAACCGTCCGAGACGAGCGTCGGGCCTTTGTAGGGTGGGTGCAACCCACCATAAGCCCATTTCGGATGGTGGGTTGCACCCACCCTACACCCGAGGTCATTACCAATCCGGGCCCATGAGCCAGAATTTGAAGGCCCTAATGACAAGCCGTTTCATGCAAATTCTTGCAGGAGATCCTGGCCCGTTCAGCATCTTCACCTCTATCTACTCCACCAGATCCGAAAATGACAATCCACCAGAACAGGAAGCTGCTGGCTCACTCGGGTCTGGTTCTCACGATACCCGAGTTTTTTCGTGGATTTCGTGGATTTCGTGTTCCAAATCTCTGGTCCCTGATCCGCTTCCGTGGCCCTGTCGATCGGTGAGCGGTGAATTCGTGCGGCCCATGGGCGGTGATTGGCGATTTTGTGGACGAGTAACTCAGCGTCTCGCAATCAAACACGACAAAGAGCCTGTCATTTTTCAGAGGTCGGGCTTCTGGGGAAGACGGGGTCGATAGAGAAAGGGAACGGTCAGACCCCGCCAGGGGGCTCGAGCCAGGCCATCCCCGTCGCACAACGGCTCGTTCGACCGCGCGAGCAAGGGCTCAGCCCGCACCGCGCGGGCTCACCACGCCACCGCAACCTGAGCCCTCGCAGTTTTTCGAGGCGTTCCCAGGCTACCGAGCCTTCGATGCAACCGTCGTCTCAATAATGGGTTGTAGACACAATTCCGGCGATCCGCCGTCGGTGAACCGTGCATGCCGCCTTTTTTATGCAACTCGGGACGAGCGAGCTCAGATCTTATGGGGTGTACCGTCATCAGAAACACCGTCGGGCCAGTCGTCAGGACATCACGCTGGGGACAACTTCCGTCGAATCCACTCCCGGGGCAGACCTCCATGACCACCACGACCACCACCCCGATCGATCGAGCCGCGATCAACCGCCGCAACGCTCAGAAGAGCACGGGCCCACGCACGCATGATGGCAAGAACCGGTCCCGGTTCAACGCCGTCAAGCACGGCATGACCGCCAAGACCCTCGTCTTGCCCGACGAGGATGCCGACGTCCTTCAGATGCGGGTCGAGACCTGGATCGCCGACCTTCAGCCCCAGAACGACGTCGAGCAGTTCCTGGTCGAGCAGGCCGTGCACGCCTCCTGGAAGCTCGAGCGGGCCGATCGCGCCGAGGTGGCCCAGCTCTCCCGCATCATCGGATCCGTCCCGATCGCGGAGGCGAATCGTCAGCACGAAGTGGTCGCCGCCCTCGGCGACTGGCTCTTCAGCGACCGCAATGCGGCCGGGGATATCGCCTTTCGGGACGATCTGCTCAACGTGTTGGTCCCGCCGCGGCCCGGCCCGCCGGACCACCGCTGCCTCGACATCCGCAACCATCCCGAGGCCATCGTCTTCCGCCTCGAATCCACGGCGGCCGGCTGCCAGTGGCTGCTGGACCGCTGGACCGAGCTCCGCGGCCGACTCGACCAGGGCGCACCTGGTTGTGGGACGAGAAGGTCAAGGCGATCCGCCTGCTGGGGAAGCGGCCGCTGGACATGGATCCCCGGAAGTGGCGGGACTACCTCGAGGACCGGGACGAAATCGACAACCTGGAGCTCGAGGATCACTTCGAAGACCAGCTCGATCGCCAGTTGGACCCGCGGCTCCCGGCCAAGAAACCCGCGACGCTGGGCGTGCTCCGGAGCCTCGCGGACCAGGCGATGGCGCGGCTGGAGACGCGGGCCGCGGGTCATCGCGAGCAGGCGGAAGCCGACGCGGCCCAGCAAGCGGCCCGGCTGTCGTTCGACGCCAGCAACGAGGCAGAACGCCTCCGCCGCTACCAGTTTTCGTGCAGCCGGTCGCTGTTCCGCAGCCTCGACACCCTGATCAAGGTCCGCCGATCCGGCGTGGGAGCGGCGGGTGGAGAACGAACCGAGGAGCAGGGTTCGGTGTTCCGTGCTCCGTGTTCCGTAAACCCGCCGGTCGATGATGGGGATCCGCAAACTGAACCCCTGGACCCACTCGTCGATTGCGCAGAATCCGCAAACCGAACCCCTGGACCCACTCGTCGATTCCGCGAATCTACAAACCGAACCCCTGGACCCACTCGTCGATTGCGCGAATCTACAAACCGAAGCCACGAACCTGCCGGTCGAGCATGCGAATACGCAAAACGAACCCACAGCCCCGCCTGACGATCACGGGAATCGGCAAAACGAACCCATGGACCCGCAGGTTGCGGCAAGCTCGCGTCCCAGGCTGCCGATTCACCGCGCCGTGCTCTTTGCGATCACGCTCGTCGTTCTCTCCGGTGCCGCGGTCCGAAGCCACCGAAATTCGCAAAACGAACCCACTACCCCGCTGGTCGTTCACGGGAATCGGCAAAACAAAGCCATTGAGGCGCCTCCTGCTCTCGGAAAAGGTTTCATACCGCTTGGAGTTGGCATGGAAGTTGCGGGGATTTCGTGGCTCGGGTCGGCTCCGTGGTGGCACGGGAGAGAAGATCAGGTACGCAGGCCCGCCTCACCATCCCAATTCGCGCCTCTTTCCAGTGGGCGGGCCTCCGTGCACGGCGGCTACTACCAGAGACTCGACTTGAGCCAACCCGCACATCGGCGAACGCCATTTCCTACATTTTTTTCGCGGATCCCTTGACTATTGACTCTCATCCTGCAATTAGTATTACGAATTCGAATAGGAAGCTCGACACACTATCGAAAAAAGCCGATAGAAGGATCCGGATGCAGCTCGAGTCTTTGAAGATTTTCTGCGACGTCGTGCGCTGGTCCAGTTTCTCTCGGGGTGCCGAGGAGAACGGGATCTCGCAGTCATCAGCCAGCCAGGCTGTCCACCAGTTGGAGGCGCGGCTGGGGGTGAAGCTGATCGACCGCTCGAAGCGGCCGCTGGTGCTGACGCCGGAAGGAAAAATCTACTACGAGGGCTGCAAGGACCTGGTCGAGCGCTACCTCGATCTGGAGAACCGCGTCAAGGCCCTGGGTGATGAAGCCGTGGTGGCCGGGACGGTCGGCGTCGCGGCGATCTATTCGGTGGGCCTGCACCACATGAGTCAGTACATCAAGATCTTCGAGACGCGCCATCCCCAGGCGAACGTCCGGCTCGAGTACTTGCACCCCAGCCGGGTGCTCGACCGCGTGATCACCGGCGAGGCCGAGCTGGGCCTGCTCTCCTATCCCAAGAAGTGGGCCGATCTCCATGTGATCACCTGGCGCGAGGAGGCGATGGTGCTGGCCGTCCATCCTGCTCATCGCTTCGCACAACGGGAGTGTGTCCCCGTGTCCGAGCTGGACGGCGAGCCGTTCATCGCTTTCGATCCAGACTTGCCGATTCGACGTTCGATCGACCGCTTCCTCCGCCACCACGACATCCATGTCGAAGTCGTACTCGGATTCGATAATGTCGAAAACATAAAACGAGCCGTGGAGATCCCCTCGGGCGTCTCGATCCTGCCGGAGCCTTCGCTGGCCCAAGAGGTCAAAGCCGGGACGCTCGCCGCCGTCCGCATCGAGGGCCGGAATCCGGGCGACCGCCTGACCCGCCCACTGGCGATCATCCACCGGCGGCACGGCACCCTGGATCTCGCCGCCTCGACATTCCTCGACTTGCTGATCCACGAAACCGTCACGGTCGATCTCGCGAAATCGGCCCTACCCGATCGTCGCGTGCCCGTCGGCACGTCCTCGTGAGATCCGGCGGTCGTCCCGACTCTTCGAAGATCTGCGGCGCGAATCGCTCGCGGATCGCGACTCGTATCAGGATCGTGCCGGCTGGGATTGACGCATTCACGCAATGCAATCCCGCCAAGACAAACCACGGCCGGCTCCCCGCGGGTCATGGATCGTGCGTAAGGTCGTCTCGGGAAGGACAATCACTGATGACTTCAGGTCTACCAAGAGCCCAAGGTCTGTACGACCCACGCTACGAACACGATAGCTGCGGCGTGGGTTTCATCGTCAACCTCAAGGGGCGTCGCTCGCATCAAATCGTGCGCGATGGTCTCGCAGCATTATACAACATGAACCATCGCGGGGCATGCGGATGTGAAAATAACACGGGAGACGGCGCGGGGCTGCTGATCCAGATCCCTCATGAGTTCCTCGCGAACCGCTGTCAAGACCTGGGAATCGCGCTGCCCTGCGCCGAGGATTATGGCGTCGGCGCGTTCTTCACGTCGCCGGACGAGGGCCCGCAGCGGTTCGGGATGTCCGAGTTCGAACGGATCGTCGCGGAAGAAGGGCAAGCGTTCCTGGGATGGAGGCCGATCAAGACCGACCCCTCGTCGCTCGGCGAGAGTGCGCGGGCGGTCGAGCCGGTCATGTGGCATGCGTTCGTCGGCCGCGCCGCCGGCCTCGACCCCGATCAGTTCGAACGGAAGCTCTATGTCATCCGCAAGCGGTTCGAGATCGAGACCCCGAGCCTCGACGACCACAAGTTCTTCTACTTCGCCAGCCTCTCCTGCCGGACGCTCGTCTACAAGGGCATGCTCACCACCGAGCAGCTCGCCCTCTATTTCGCCGACGACCTGGGCGACCCGCTCCTCGCCAGCTCCCTCTGCATGTTCCACTCGCGGTTCAGCACCAACACGTTCCCGAGCTGGGAGCTCGCCCATCCCTATCGGATGATCTCCCATAACGGCGAGATCAACACCTTGCGCGGCAATATCAACTGGATGAAGGCACGCGAGGCCCTGTTCGCATCCGAACTCTACGAGCCGGGCGACATCGCGAAGATCAAGCCGATCATCCGCGAGGGTTTGAGCGACACCGCCTGCCTCGACAACGCCGTCGAGCTGCTCGTCCGCTCGGGCTATTCCCTGGCTCATGCCATGATGATGCTCATCCCCGAGGCTTGGGAGAACCACGAGTCGATGTCCCAGGTCAAGAAGGATTTCTATCGCTACCATAGCTGCTTGATGGAGCCCTGGGACGGCCCCGCGTCGGTGGCCTTCACCGACGGGAAGGCGATCGGCGCAGTGCTCGACCGCAATGGGCTCAGGCCCAGCCGGTACATTGTGACCGATGACGACCGGGTGATCATGGCCTCGGAGGTCGGCGCCCTGGAGATCGCTCCGGAGAAGATCGTGCGGAAGGGGCGGCTCGAGCCCGGCAAGATGTTCCTGGTGGATCTCCAGGCCGGCCGGATCGTCAACGACGATGAGTTGAAACACGGGCTCGCCTCGGCCAGGCCCTACGGCAAGTGGCTCCGCCAGTACATGGTCTCGCTGGCCGACCTGCCCCAGGCCCCCCATGTCCCCGGCCCCGATCCGCATACGCTGCTCTCTCGACAGATGGCCTTCGGCTATACCCTCGAAGACCTCAAGTACATCGTCGGGCCCATGGGGTCGGCCGGCGAGGAGGCGATCGGGTCGATGGGGACCGATACCCCCCTGGCCGTGCTCTCGGATCGCGCCCAGCCGCTGTTCCACTACTTCAAGCAGCTCTTCGCGCAGGTCACCAACCCCCCCCTGGACGCGATCCGTGAGGAGCTCGTCACCTCGGTGTTCACCGGCGCCGGCGGCGAGGGGAACCTGCTGGAGCCGCAGCCCGACGCCTGCCGCCAGATCGCGCTGGAGACCCCAATCCTCGACAATGACGAGCTGGCCCGGCTCAAGCTGCTCGAGGGCTGGCGCGGCTTCAAGTCGGCGACCGTGCCCATGCTCTTCCTGGCCGCGGACGGTGCCCAGGGGCTCGAGGCCGCCTTGCAGTCGCTGATCGACCTGGCCTGCACGGCGATCGAGCAGGGCGCCGATTTGATCGTCCTCTCCGATCGCGGCGTCAGTGCCGAGATGGCCCCGATCCCCTCGTTGCTGGCCTGCTCGGGCCTCCATCACGAGATGGTCCGGCGGGGCTTGCGCTCGCGGGCCGGACTGGTGATCGAGTGCGGCGATGCGCGCGAGGTCCATCACTTCGCCCTCCTCCTGGGATACGGCGCCGGCACGATCAACCCGTACCTGGCATTCGAGACGCTCGACGACCTGATCCGCCAGGGGCTCATCACGGGCTTCGACCACGACCAGGCCGTCTACCGATATCGCAAGGCGATCAAGAAGGGCGTCGTCAAGGTCATGTCCAAGATGGGGATCAGCACCATCCAGAGCTACCGCGGCGCCCAGATCTTCGAGGCGATCGGCCTGAATGAGAAGTTCGTCAGCGATTACTTCGACAGGACCGCCTCGCGGGTTGGCGGGATCGGCCTGGCCGAGGTCGCCGCTGAGACGCTCTACCACCACAAGCCGCGCCTACACCAGTCGCGACCTTCGGCCGGTCCGCCTCCTGGAGGGCGGGCAGTACCAGTGGCGTCGCGAGGGCGAATTCCACCTCTTCAACCCCGAGACCGTCTTCCGGCTCCAGCATGCCACCCAGGCCGGCCGTTATGATATCTTCAAGCAATATACGCGCATGGTCGACGATCAGACCGAGCGGCTCTGCACGCTCCGCGGCCTGTTCGGCCTCAAGTTCGACAAGTGCCACGCGGTGCCGATCGAGGAGGTCGAGCCGGTCGAGTCGATCGTCAAGCGGTTCGCCACCGGCGCCATGAGCTACGGGTCGATCTCGGCGGAGGCCCACCAGACCCTGGCCATCGCCATGAACCGGATGGGAGCCAAGTCGAACACCGGCGAAGGGGGCGAGGATCCGGAGCGGTTCCTGCCGCTGCCCAACGGGGATAGCCGCCGCAGCGCCATCAAGCAGGTGGCCTCGGGCCGGTTCGGCGTCACGAGCGAGTACCTCGTCAGTGCCGACGAGTTGCAGATCAAGATGGCCCAGGGCGCCAAGCCGGGCGAGGGCGGCCAGCTCCCCGGCCACAAGGTCTGGCCCTGGATCGCCAAGGTGCGGTATTCCACCCCCGGCGTCGGCCTGATCAGCCCGCCGCCTCACCACGACATCTATTCCATCGAAGACCTCGCTCAGTTGATCTACGACCTGAAGAATAGCAACCCCAGGGCGCGGATCAGTGTCAAGCTGGTGGCCGAGATGGGGGTCGGTACGGTCGCGGCGGGGGTGGCCAAGGCCCACAGCGACGTCGTGCTGATCAGCGGTCATGACGGCGGGACCGGGGCCAGCCCATTGACCTCGCTCAAGCACGCCGGGATCCCCTGGGAATTGGGCCTGGCCGAGACCCAGCAGACCCTCGTGATGAACAAGCTCCGCGACCGGATCATCGTCCAGACCGACGGCCAGCTCAAGACCGGCCGCGACGTCGTGATCGCCGCGCTCCTGGGTGCCGAGGAGTACGGGTTCGCCACCGCCCCCCTGGTGGTGATGGGCTGCATCATGATGCGGGTCTGCCACCTCGATACCTGCCCCGTCGGTATCGCCACCCAGAACCCCAAGCTCCGCGAGAAGTTCCACGGTCAGGCCGAGCACGTCATCAACTTCTTCCACTTCATCGCCCAGGAAGTGCGCGAGCTGATGGCCCAACTGGGGTTCCGCACCGTGAACGAGATGATCGGCCGGAGCGACCTGCTGGAGATGCGCAAGGCCATTGATCACTACAAGGCCAAGGGCCTCGATTACAGCAAGATCTTCTACCGGCCCGACGTCGGGCCGGATGTGGCCGTCCGCAAGGTCCGCGACCAGGATCATGGGCTGGCCGAGGTCGCTCGACGTGACGACGTTGCTCCCGATGTGCCAGCCGGCCCTGGAACGGGGCGAGCCGGTCGCGCTGGAGCTGCCCATTCGCAACATCAACCGCACCGTGGGCACGATCTTGGGAAGCGAACTGACCCGGCAATATGGTCGTGCGGGGCTCCCCGACGACACGATCCGGCTCAAGTTCTCCGGCTCGGCGGGCCAGAGCTTCGGCGCGTTCCTCCCGAGCGGGATCACGCTGACCCTCGAGGGCGATTCGAACGACTACGTCGGCAAGGGGCTCTCCGGCGGCAAGATCGTCGTCTTCCCGCCCAAGGGGTCGCGGTTCGTCGCCGAGGACAACATCTTGATCGGCAACGTCGCACTCTATGGCGCCACCGGCGGTCGGGCCTTCTTCCGCGGCCGGGCGGGCGAACGCTTCTGCGTCCGCAACAGCGGGGCGCACGCCGTCGTCGAAGGGACCGGCGACCACTGCTGTGAATACATGACCGGCGGGGTCGCCGTCGTCATCGGCCCGACCGGCCGCAACTTCGCCGCCGGCATGAGCGGCGGCATGGCCTTCGTCTACGATGAGGAACAGGACTTCCCTCAACGCTGCAACCTGGAGATGGTGGAAATCGAACCCCTCATTGAACCCGAAGACCTCGATCGGGTCCGCGACCTCTTGATCCAGCACGCCGATGACACCGGCAGCACGGTCGCCGCGCGACTCCTCGATGACTGGGAATGGACGGTCGGCAAGTTCCTCAAGGTGATGCCGACCGACTATCGCCGCGTCCTCGAGGAACAGCGAGCGGCCCAGCGGAATGGCAATGGTACGGCGACATGCCTTCAATGCGGTCGAGTCGCTGGAGGTGGCCCGTGGGTAAGCCGACCGGATTCATCGAGTTCCCGCGCGAGCTGCCGACGCGTCGGCCGATCTCCCAGCGGATCGAGGACTTCCTCGAAGTCTACAATCCGTTCCCCGCGGAGAAGCTGCGCCGCCAGGGTGCGCGGTGCATGGACTGCGGCATCCCGTTCTGTCATCAGGGCTGTCCGCTGGGCAATCTGATCCCCGACTGGAACGACCTGGTCTATCGCGACCAGTGGCGGGCCGCGCTGGACCGCCTGCACGCGACCAACAACTTCCCCGAGTTCACGGGCAAGCTCTGCCCGGCCCCGTGCGAGGCGTCTTGCGTCCTGGGGATCAACAGCGACCCGGTCACGATCAAGCAGATCGAAGCCAGCATCATCGACCGGGCCTGGGACGAGGGCTGGGTCGTCCCCCAGCCGCCCAAGGTGAAGACCGGCAAAACCGTGGCGATCGTCGGCTCCGGCCCCGCCGGGCTCGCCTGCGCCCAACAGCTCGCCCGGGCCGGCCACTCGGTCACCGTGTTCGAGCGCGCCGACCGCATCGGCGGACTGCTTCGCTACGGCATCCCCGACTTCAAGATGGAGAAGCGCCACGTCGACCGCCGCATCGTCCAGATGGAAGCCGAGGGGGTCGTTTTCCGACCCGGCACGACCGTCGGTGTCAACCTCACGGCCCAGCAGATCCTCGACGAGTTCGACGCCGCCTGCCTCTGCGGCGGTGCCACCCAGGCCCGCGACCTGCCCATCGAGGGGCGACAGCTCGACGGTATCCACCTCGCCATGGACTTCCTCCCCTGGCAGAACCGCCGGGTCGCCGGTGATGCGATCGACGAACATGAGTTCATCTCAGCATACGACAAGGACGTGATCATCATCGGCGGCGGTGACACCGGCGCCGACTGCCTGGGGACCGTCCATCGCCAGCATTGCCGGAGCGTCCACCAGTTCGAGATCGTCCCTCGTCCGCCCGACGGCCGCGCACCGACCAATCCCTGGCCCCAGTGGTCCAATGTCTTCCGCGTCTCCTCCGCGCATGAGGAGGGAGGCGTCCGCGAGTATTCGATCAACACCAGGCGCTTCCTCGGGGACGACCGCGGTCGCGTCCGGGCATCGAGACGGTCCACGTCCAGATGAAGCCCGATAACGGACGGATGAAGTTCGTGGAGATCCCGGGGACGGAGAAGGTCTATCCGGCGCAGCTCGTCCTGCTCGCCATGGGCTTCGTGGGACCAGAGCGCAAGGGAATGCTCGAGCAGTTCGGGGTCGAGCTCGACGCGATGGGCAACGTCAAGGCCGGTGCCGACAAGCGCACCAGCGTCGCCAAGGTCTTCACGGCCGGCGACATGACCCGCGGCCAGAGCCTGATCGTCTGGGCCATCGCCGAGGGCCGGCACGCCGCCTATTCGATCGATGAGTCCCTCATGGGATCGTCGGACCTCCCCAGGCCCCTCGGACACAGTAACCAGGCGCGGCCGTTCGCTTGAACTCCAAACACAGCATCTTCGCGGCCCCGAATCGCGCGGCCGTTCTCCAAGAACCCTCCGGAAAGCTTTGACCCTGGCTCGAGTATGGAGGCAGTACCGTGAAGAAGAGACACATCTCAAAGACCGCGATCGGTCTCATGGCCCTCTCAATCGTTGTGGTCGTTTCCTCACGGGTGGCGCATCGCGGACGATCCGGCGCCACCGGCATCGACACCAGCGCCGAAGCCACCGCCGGACCTGACGAAGCGCGTCCAGGCGATCACCGACGCCGTGCTCGAGCATCACATCGATCCCCCCGCACGACAGCAGATGATCCTCTCGGGGATCAAGGCGTTGTATCAGGCGGCCGGCGTACCGGTCCCGACCGGGCTGGGTCGCCGGGTCTCGGAGGTGACGACGACCGAACAGCTCGCGGCGATGCTCGCCGATTCGTGGCCGAAGTCGACGGCCAGGCCGGCCGCGGCGAAGAGTCTCGAGGAAACCCTCTTCGATGGACTGCTCACCGTCGTCCCTGGGGGTGCGGAATTGATCTCGGCCAAGGAACGCAAAGTGGCCGAGCGATTCGAGGGCAATCGATACGTCGGCATCCACATCGCCCTGTCCATGGATGACAAGGAAAAGCTGCCGACGATTGCCACGGCATTCGAACGCGGGCCTGCCGATCGAGCGGGGGCCAAACGCGGCGACCTGATCGAAGAGATCGACGGAGTCGCCACCAAGGGCATGAAGCTGCACGACGTCGTTGACCTGCTCCGCGGCGAAGACGGAACCCATGTCACGATCAAGGTCCGGCAACCGAACGACACGAAATCCCGGACGTACAAGCTCACCCGCGGCCAGCTCCCGCACGCGACGATCGAGGGTTTCCGGAAGCTCCCGGACGGCAACTGGGATTCCCGGATCGACGGCCCTGAGCCCATCGGCTATCTGAAGTTCACCGAGATCGGTGCCAGCACTCCGCACGAGCTGCGTAAGATCGCGCAGCAGCTCGAGAGCGAGGGGGTCCAGGCGCTGGTGCTCGACCTACGTCTAGGTGGCAGATCAGCACACCCGGCCGTGTTGTTGGCGGACTGCCTCCTCGATCATGGACCGATCGGGCGGGTCCGGACCGTCCGAGGAGAGACGACCTATCAGGCCGATTCCGACGCCCTCTTCCGAGGTTGGCCAATTGCCGTCCTCGTCGATCAGAACACGTCGGGAACCGCGGAGTGGCTCGCGGCCGCCCTCCAGGACAACCACCGCGCCACGATTATCGGTACGCCGACCGCCGGCGCCGTGGTTTTCGGCGAGCCTTCGATGGGAGGCATTCGGTCCCGAGTATCCATCGGCGATGGCTCGTGGTCGATCGAACTGCTGACCGGCTACCTCGAACGTGGCGATGGCCGGCCCTTGAGCCGCCGGTTTGAGAACGCGATCGACGCGCGTCTTCGTGGCTCCTTCGTACGCAGAGGTGGGCTCGAACAGCCTCCGGAGATCAAGACCGGCGTGAAGCCCGATCTCTTGACTGGCCCAAACCCCGTGTTGCCCCGAGTGAGTCCTCCAGAAAGGATTCTCAGGCCGGCCCCCCAGCCCGTCACGAAGGCCGACGATCCCCTGGTCAAAGCCCTCGAGTGGCTCACGAAGTCGATGAAGAAGTCCTGAACGGTCGGTCCCCGGATGAGGGCGGTCTACCATGCGCAAGCCGTCATTCACTCGACTTCTCGGAGCGGTCGCCGTGTCGGCCGGGCTATGGCTCGCGCCGGATGCGGCAGCCCACGGGGACGAGCCGGGAACGGCCAGTCCCCTGGCTCGTCAGATCCGTCAACCGGTTGCCCTGGTCGTCATCGACGGCGGCAAGACCCTACTCGTGGCCCACCGGCGGAGCGGGAGCGTCTCGGTCATCGACGCCGCGGCGCGGCGCGTGGTGGCCGAGCAGAACGTCGGCCGCGGCCTGTCCGGCCTCGCCGCCTTGCCCGACGGCCGTTATCTCCTCGCCGTCGATCAGGCAGCGAACGATCTCTTATTACTGGACTATCACGATGGCTCGATTTGTGTCGCTGATCGGCGATCGGTCGGTCCCGACCCCGTGGGCCTCGTCGTCTCGGCCGACGGCTTGTCGTGCGTCGTGGCCTCGCTCTGGTCACGTCGGCTGACGTTCGTCGCCCTGGCGCCTCGCGCACCAGAGGACCCGCACCCCGCACTCTCGATCGCCGGCAGCCTCGACTTGCCGTTCTGTCCGAAGGAGCTGGCCGCGTTCCCCGACGGCTCGAAGTTGGTCGTCGCCGACGCCTTCGGCGGACGGCTGGCCGTGGTCGATACGAAACGGCGGGCGATCGAGTCGGTCCGATCGCTGCCAGCGCACAACATTCGCGGACTGGCCTTCGCTCCCGACGGCCGCACCCTCCTGATCGCCCACCAGGTGCTCAACCGACTGGCGCAGACCAGCTTCGACGACGTCCACTGGGGCCTCTTGATTCGCAACCATCTTCGGGTTCTAAACACAGACTCTCTGCTGAAGGCCGACACGGTTCGGCGGGGTCTCCTGACCCCGCCGAAACCCATGACCGAAGGTCTCCTAGCCCAACAGATGCCGCGCTCCTCGACGGCAGCCGGCTGTTCGACCTGGGCGACGTCGGCTATGCGGCGGGCGACCCGGGGGCGATCGCTTTCGACTGCCACGGCCACGTGATCGTCGCACTGTCCGGCATGGACGAAGTCGCGATCGCCGCGGGCGTGGGTCAGGGCCCCCACCGGATCGTCGTGGGACGCCGGCCGACGGCACTGGCCACCAGCCCGGACGGAGAATTCGTCTACGTCGCCGATAGCCTGGATGACACCATCTCGGTCGTCGCCATTGCCACCGGCCAGCGTCCCGCGACGATCCGCCTGGGACCCCGTCCCGAGCCGAGTGCCGCCGATCGCGGCGAGCGGCTTTTTTCCAGCGCACAGGCTCTCGCACGACGGCTGGATGAGCTGTCAGAGCTGCCACACCGACGGCCACACCAACAGTCTCCTTAGCGATACGCTCGGCGACGGCTCGTATGGCGCACCCAAGCGCGTGCCGTCACTTCTGGGCGTGGCCGCGACCGGCCCCTGGACCTGGACCGGCTCCATGGCCCGGCTGGACGACCAGGTCCGCAAGTCAATCGTCACGACCATGCACGGCACCAAACCGACCGACGCGCAGGTCGCCGACCTCACTGCGTTTCTGACCTCCCTGGTGCCGCCATCGCCGAAGCTCTGGAGTGCCGAGCGCGATGCGAGCGCCGTGACGCGCGGCCGCGAGGTCTTCGAATCGCGGAAATGCGCAACCTGCCACATCCCGCCCGAGTACACCTCACCCGAGCGTTATGACGTGGGACTGATCGACGAGGTGGGGAACCACGAGTTCAACCCCCCTGCCCTGCGGGGAGTCGGCCGTCGTGATGCGTTCTTGCACGACGGCCGTTCCCGATCGCTCGAAGACGTGTTCCAGAAAGTCCGTCATCCCCACGGCCTCGTGATGACGCCCCATGAGATCGCCGACCTCGTCGCGTTCCTCGAGACGTTGTGAAGTCCGGATAGCCCCTGGAGTGCTCCTTGATCACCAATTCCGGCCTGATCTCGATGGTTAAGCATGAAGTTGCCGTCCGCGGATCGCCGAGGCCTGCCCGCTGGGACCACGTCCTCATCATCTTCCTATACCATGATCATATAAATTAATGAATGCATCAGAGCCTTTGAAGGATCGACAGGGTTCCCGGCTCACTCCCCTGTCGGCTCGAGCCGGATCCGGATGAAGATGTCGTCGTCATCATCATCGTGGGAGCCGACGTCGTCCAGGTGCAGGACCCAGGTGTTCCAGCCGGTCTTTTCGATGATCGACCCACCCCCCCCGAGGCTGTTGTCTCGATCCGAGAAGGTCTCGCGCGACGGCTCGGTGAAGTCGGAGTCCGAGAACACCCATGAGTTGCCGCGCTTCAGGTAGACCCGCAGCTTCGACCCCGCCGAGACGGGCCCAACCTCGATTTCTCGAGCGGGACTGGGATGGTCTGGCAACCCGATGAAGATCGGCAAGAGGTCGCCCTGCGATACGACGAGGCCGAATTCGGTGGCCTTGCCACCAGATCCGTCGGCTCCGCCATGATCTCCTACCATCGGGGCCACGTAGAGGGTCGCATCGTAGGGGATGAGGAAGAAGTCCGTGGGCTTGGCGGGGGGCCGCTGCCACCGGCGTGCCCACCTCGGGACGGGAGTGAGCCGGATCGGCGCAGAGCTCGCATCCGGCTCAGCGCCTCCGGTGGCCCGTTCGATCGAAGCGGCGGCGATTGGGAGCTGAGGCGCGGAGGTCCAGAGAACCCAGCACACCGCGAGATTCACGCTGATCAGGAGCAGAACGATCGTCGCCCCCACGACGCGAACCCGCGGCGATCGCCATCCGGACTGCCGGCTGGTCGCCTGGGCCGCGACGTGCCGGAGCCAGGATTCGTAGGGTTCCTCCGCGACTCCCGGGCGGGTCGTCATCGAGGAGTGTTCGTCGGACGTGTCCGGCCCGCGCTTCGCGGTGTCCGAACCTGGGACCCGGTCCAGCTCCGCGAGGACCTGTTCGTAGGCGGTGTGCAGTTGCACGAACAAGAGGACCTCACCACCGCGATCGGGATGCGCGTACCGCACCCTGGCCCGGAAGGCCTCTTTGACCTCCTGGCGGCTACAGCCCCTCGGGACGCCCAGGGTCAGGTAGGGATCCATCGTGCGACCGATCTGGCTCCGCGATAATATCCAACGAGGTCACCGGTGCCGATCCGGGACACACCGCGGCGGACCGGAGGGAGGGTGAGAGGTTAGTCGCGCCGCGGTCTTGCAGGAGATTGATTATCCGATCGCGGCTCGTCCGAGGCAAGATCCTTGGCGGCGGCCGGACTTCGTGAGGGCTGTCGTGCTCGGCCTGGAGGGAGCGACTTCCGTCGTGGTTGGCCAGCATCGAGCGACCTCACTGCGGTCGCCCGGGCCTCTCGAGCCGCTTTCTCCGGGTCATAGGACCAGGCGATCCAGCACCCCCAGAGACCGCAGACTATCACGGCGAAAATGATCATCGTACCCAAGGTGCCGACCCACTCTGATCGCCACACAGACCGTCCACGGGCAGACTCGGCTGCGACTTGACGCAGCCAGGATACGTAGGTTTTCCTCGCGACCCCCGGGTCGGCCGGCTTCGAGACACGATTGACAGACGAAACCGTGTCGAGCAAGACCAGATCGGGTTTCCAGTTCGGGTCGGCCGGCTTCGGAGGGCAACGGATAGGCGGAGTGTCGTCGATGAAAATCAGGTCAGGTTTCCAGCTCCAATCAGGCGGCACCACAGGGCGACCTTGATGCCGGGTCTGTGCAAACCCTGGCACGCGCCGGTTCGGCCTCCGAGCCAGATCCTCGAGGATCTGCTTGTAGGCGGCACAGATCCGGATAAACGTCTCATTCTCGCCGCCGCGATCCGGATGCGCATACCATGCCCTGGCGCGGAAGGCCTCCTTGACCTCTTCGCGGGTACACGATCGAGAAACGCCCAAGGTCTGGTAAAGATCCATGAATGTGATGGATAACGCTCCAGAGGACCAACCGCCGAGCGCATCAGTCCCGATCCGGGGACGAAGGGACGAACCGAGCCGGACCGCGGGAGGGGTAAGAGATCCGATGCGATGCTATAATCCACAGGATTGATTATCAGATCGCCGATCGCTCTCGGCAAGATGTGCGCTGTCATTCCTCGCTCCACTTTGAGGGACAACATGGCTCGGCTCAGACAGATCGCCCAGCTCGGTCATCCGGTGCTCCGGACCATCGCGGCTCTCGTGGCGCTCCCCGTCTCGGATGCGACCCGGGCGCTCATCGACGACATGATGGAGACCCTCCACGATGCCAACGGCGTCGGCATCGCCGCCCCGCAGGTCTACGAGCCGGCCGCGCTGTTCATCGTCGCATCGCGACCGAACCCGCGCTATCCCGAGGCCCCGCTCATGAAGCCCGAGGTCATCATCAACCCCGAAATCCTCGACGCGCTCTGACGAGCTGGTCAAGGGCTGGGAGGGGTGCCTCAGCATCCCCGGGATCCGCGGGAACGTTCCCCGGCACCGTCGGATCCGGGTGCGGTATCAGAGCCTCGCGGGCCTCACCGTCGAGACGGAGTTCCGCGACTTCGTCGCCCGAGTCTTCCAGCATGAGGACGACCACCTCCACGGCGTCGTCTTCCTCGACCGGCTCGAGACCACCCGAGACATCATCACCGAGAAGGAATACCAGGAACGGCTGGAGCGGCCCGAGTGGTGACTTCATCCCCGCGGGTGCAGCCTGGCGACGCGGAGGATGGCTTGATCGAGGGTGGCAACGTTGACCGGCTTGACGAGGTGCTCGAGGAAGCCGGCCTCGCGACCGCGGAGGATGTCGCCTTCCATGCCGAATCCGCTCAGGGCGATGCCGCGCGCGCCATACCGATCCTTGAGGGCCCGCATCAGCTCGTAGCCCGAGCCGTCGGGCAGGCCGAGGTCGCTGACGACCACGTCGAAGGTGCAGTTCGCGGCGAGTTCCAGTGCCGAGGCCACGCGATCAGCCCAGGCAACCTGGTAGCCCGCCCGCTCCAGCAGCTTGACCATCGCCCGGGCGGTATCAACGTGGTCCTCGACAAAAAGCACACGGATCCGACGGGCTGGGGAATCGAGCGTCGGCAGGCGGGCATCGTTGCCACCCTGCCGCATCGGCGGCAGCAACGGGAGCGTTACCAGGAACGAGGAGCCAAGGCCCGGCCCTTCGCTCGCCGCTCGGATCGTGCCCCCGTGCCGGTCGATCACCGCCTTGGCGATCGATAGGCCCAGACCCAGTCCGCCGAACTGCTGCGTAATCGCCGGATCCCCCTGCTCGAAGGCATCGAAGATGTACGGCAGCGCTTCGGAACTGATGCCCTTGCCCGTGTCCCGCACTTCCACCTCGACTCGTTCGTTCCCGGCCGGACGGGTCGCAACCCGGATCGTCCCGCCGCTCGCCGTGAACTTGGCCGCGTTCTTGACCAGGTTCCAGATTACTTGCTGGAGCCGCGCCGGGTCGACGTCCACCAGGTCGGATCGCGCGGCCAGGTCGGTTTCGACGATCAGTCTCTTGTCGTGGACCTCGCCGCCGACGATATCCAGCACGTGCCGGACCAGGTCGTTGAGATGCGTCGGCCGGCGGTCCAGCCGCAGCTTCCCGCTGATCACCCGGCTGAGGTCCAGCAGGTCGTCGATCAGGCGGGTCTCCAGGGCGAGGTTGCGGCGGATCATCGCCAGGTAGTCCCTCACCTCGGGCGACAGGTCCTGGACCATTTCCAGCAGGCCCACCGCCGTGACCACCGGGGACAACGGGGTGCGCAGCTCGTGGCTGAGCACGGCGAGGAAGTGGTCCTTCGCCTGGCTCGCGGTCTCGGCCTGATCCTTGGCCTCCTTCAATAGCGCTTCGGTTTCCTTCCGGGCTGTGATGTCTTGCACGGTGCCGACGATGCGGACCGCTCGTCGTCGGCCGTCGCGCTCCTGGAACGACACCCGGCCCTTGCCGGCCGCCCATCGGACGGTTCCGTTATCCCAGACGCACCGGAAATCGGCTTCGTAGATGCCTTCGCCCGCGGGGTCCACGGCGCGCTCGATGGCATTCTGGACCCGCGGACGATCGACGGGGTGCAGCCGGCGATAGAACTCGTCCAGGGTGATCGGGAAATCCGGCGGCAGGCCGAAGATCGCCTTGCAGCGATCGGACCAGCGCAGGGTGTTGGTCGTGAGGTCCCGGTCGAAGAGACCCAGGTCGGTCGCCTGGATCGCCAGCCGCAACTGCTCCTCGCTGTCTTTCAGGGCCGCCTCAACCCTCCTCCATTCCGTCATGTCCAGGAAGGCACCGACGGAACCGCGCGGCTGGCCGTCGTCGTCGAACAACGGTGAGGCGTTGCCATAGAACCACTTGGTACGCCCATCCGCGCAGCACATCTCCACTTCGCACCCGGTGATGGTCTGTCCGGTGCGGGCCGCCACCTGCATCGGCAGTTCCTCGGGCCGGAGGTCACGTCCGTCGCGGCGAAAGCGAAAGTGCTCCGGCCGCTCCTCGGCCGGGGCGCTCAGCGACGCGTTGGAACCCGGCACCAGCTCGAGCATTCGTTCCTGGGCCGGATTCGACCGGATGCGGGCGCACGCGGCATCCTCGGCGATGGCGATGCCGATCGGGACCGTCGCAAAGATGGTCTCCAGCTCATCGATCCGGGCCCGGAGATCGCGGTTGAGTCGCACGATCTCCTGCTGTGCTTGCGACTGCATGTCGATGTCGGTCCAGGTCCCGTACCAGCGCGCGATCCGGCCGGAGTCGTCCCGCTGGAGCCGTGCATGGCCGAGGAACCAGCGGTACGCCCCGGTGACGACGCGGAGCCGGCACTCGACACGATACTCGGTCCCCTCCCGGAGGGCGTCAGTCCAGGCGTCGACGGCCCGCTGGCGGTCGTCAGGGTGGAGCAGGTCCATCCACGCCCACCCCTCCACCTGCTCGCGCACGGCGCCGAGGGACTCGAGGAACCGGGGGCTGGAATAGTCCACCGAGCCATCGAGGCAGGCGGTCCAGACCATCTGCGGGATCGACTCGGCCAGGAACCGGAACCGCTGCTCGCCGGCGCGCGACGCCTCCTCGGCCCGCATCCGGTCGTCGATGTCGGTCGCGGTACCGAACCGCCGGACCACCCGGCCCGACTCATCGATCGCCGGCACCGAGCGAACCATGTGCCACCGATAGGCACCCTCCCGGTCACACAGCCGGATGTCGGCCTGGAAGACCTGCCCCTCCTCGACGGCCGGATCCCTGACATTCAACAGCCGTCCGAGGTCGTCGGGGTGCACCGCCAATCGCCAGCCCAGGTGCTTCAGCGACTCCTCGAGCGACATTCCGGTGTACTCATACCAGCGTCCGTTGAAATAATCCACCGTGCCGTCCGCCCGGGCCGTCCAGACGATGTGGGGCATGGAGTCGGCCAGCAACCGGGCCTGCCGCTCGCTCTGGCGCAGGGCCTCGTCGGCGAGACGTCGCTCAGTGATATCGGCGAAGAGTCCCAGGGTGCCGGCGACCTGGCCTTCTGCGCCACGGAGCGGGCTGATCGCAGCGTGGAACCAGACCTCCGTGCCATCCTTCCGCCGCAGGCGGAATTCCACCTGACCTTCTTCGCCTGGCTTACGCTCGGCCCAGAGCCCCTCCCCCTGGCCATGGTCCTCCGGGAAGACGAGGTCCCAGGCCGGCCGGCCCACCACCTCCTCAGGCTGGTAGCCCAGCCGCTCGGCCAGCTTGACGTTGATGAAGGTCGTACGATGCTCGGAGTCAATGGCCCAGATCCCCTGATTCGCCGACTCGACCATCCGGCGATGCAGGTCCTCGCCAGCCACTTCCGGCCGGTTGATGGGACTCCCCTCCTCGAGGTTCATCGAGGAGGGTGACGGTCCGGACGTCAAGGGGTCGGGAAACGAAGCGGTGCGACCCGGCAACATCAGTACTGCCTCGTCGTCTCGATAGCCCTACCGCAGGAGGGGAGACGCCTGCATGGCCCCATCCTGTCACGGGAGAGTAACCGAATTATTTTCCATGAGACACTCAGGAGCAACTCGACTCCAGATCCTCGATCTTACTCGATCTCGTCCCCGCTCGTCTCCGGCATTACGGAAAGCCTCATGACCTTTGGGGGCTTCTCCCTTTGCGGAACGCGGGAACCGTCCCAGCCCGTTGGACCATTGTATTAGGATGGAAGTGGCCGTATCGCGAACCGTGAGGGCATGATGATGGCGATCAGTCCAGGCACCCACATCCTCCGGCAACTCGACACCTTATTCCTCTACGGAACAGTCGCGGGTCTGTCGGACCAGCAACTGCTGGAACGGTTCGCGAATCACCGCGACGAGGCGTCGTTCGCGGCGCTGGTCGAGCGGCACGGGGCGATGGTCCAGCGCCTGTCGCAGCATCCTTCGGGACGAGCACGCGGCGGAGGACGCCTTCCAGGCCGTATTCCTGCTCCTGGCCCGCCGAGCCGGACGGCTCTGGGTGCGCGGTTCGCTCGGCCCCTGGCTGCATGCCGTCGCCTGGCGAGTCGCCATCGATGCTCGCAAGGCCGCGGTCCGCCGGTGCAAGCACGAGCGCAGGGCTCTCGCCCTGGCACCACCTCGAGCGATGATCGAGGATTCCGATGGCGCCGACCGATCGTCGGTCCTGCATGAAGAGATCGGGCGGCTGCCAGCCCTGTACCGCACGGCGGTCGTCCTGTGCGACCTGGAGGGCCGGACGCACGAAGAAGCGGCGCGGTTGCTGGGCTGGCCGGTGGGGACTGTCAAGAGCCGACAGGCGCGAGCCCGGAAGCGGCTCCGCGTCCGGTTGACCCGTCGCGGACTGGCCCCCTCGGACGTGTTGTTGGGGACGCGCTCTGCGCCGGAAGCGCTTGCCGCACCCTTGCTCGTGTCCACAACCCGGGCTGCCTTGAATGTCCTGGCTGGTCCTCTGTCCACAGAGGTCGTTTCTGCATCGGTCATCGCGTTGACATCCCAATTCTCGAGGAGACTACTCATGAACCGGGTCAAAGTTGCTGCCATGCTGTGTTTCGCGGTTGGCGTCGGAGCCGCTGGTGTCCAGGTCCTTGCCCGTCAGAAGCCGGGCGACCCGCCAGCGATCGCGAAGACCGAGCCGGCCAGGACAACCCCGGCGCAGTGGCGATATCAGTATCAGTTGGTGAGGATAATCCTGGAGGCGCAACTGGCCGACAAGGCCAACGAGGAATCTGCAAAGGGTTGGGAAGTCGTCGAGGTGGTTCCCGTTATCCATGGACTCAATGGCAACATCAACATGCAGTATACGATCCTCTTCCGTCGGCCGGTTGAGGTGAAGGACTGACCTCGGTCGCCCCTCGAACAAGCTCACAGAAAGTCCCCGTTTTTTCATCTCTCCCGCGAAAAACCCCTTGATCCTCACGTAACGTGAGGTCGTATCATTCCGCCGTGACCACGGATCCCGCGAGGTTCGGCAGGAGGGGATCGCGATGCGGTTCGAGGCCTGGAAGGTGGGCGAGCTGGCAAAGCGGACGGGCTTGACCGTCCGCACGCTGCACCATTACGACGAGATCGGCCTGCTGAAGCCGTCGCTGCACACCGACTCGGGGCATCGGCTCTACACGGCTGGCGACGTCGCGCGGTTGCAGCAGGTGCTCTCGCTCCGACAGCTCGGATTCTCGCTGGAGCAAATCGCCGGCTGCCTGGACCAGCGGGGGTTCTCACCGCTGGAGGTGATTCGCCTCCATGTCGCGCGGTTGCGGGATCAGATCGCGTTGCAAACGAGGCTGTGCGAGCGGCTGGAAGCGGTCGCCGCGCGGCTCCAGTTGGCGGGAGAAGTCTCCGCCGACGAATTCCTCCGCACGATCGAGGAGATCACCATGATCGAGAGCTATTACACGCCCGAGCAATTGGATGCCATCAAGGCGCGCGGCGATCAGCTCGGCCCCGAGCGGATCCAGCAGAGTCAGCAGGAATGGGCCGAGCTGATCGCCCAGGTCCGCGCCGAGATGGACAAAGGGACCGACCCGGCCGCACCCGAGGTCCAGGGCATGGCCCGGCGCTGGATGAGCCTGGTCGAACAGTTCACCGGCGGCGACCCCGGGATCGAACGCTCCCTGGGCCGGCTCTGGAAGGAGCAAGGCGACACCATCGCCGCGCAGCACGGGACCGAATACGACCCGCGCGGCGTTCACGAATACATCAGCCGCGTCATGGCGGCCGCCCAGGGCAAACCTTGAGCCCGGGATGGATCTCGATGCGACTGCTGATCGGGGCGATATCGTATCTTTCCCGTCCGGCCTCATACACGGCCGACGACCCTCACCACGCCGATCATCGCGATCACCGGCCGGAATTCGTTCGGGGGGAATTCGAACCATTCCCGGAACGACCGTCGTATGAGATGTCGGACACGTGAGAGCGTCCCTGACACCTCGATTCGGCATCTCGACAGCACGGGCGGTCCTCCGTGACCAACCCCGGGATACCAGCCCGACCGCAAGCGATGGTCTTACGCGTTATGCATCAGGGACTTACAGCAACCATTGCTGGCCCGTCGGGTGGGTATCCCAGGGAAAACCGGCGAAACGGACCTTGGTGGAATTTCGGCGGTAGTCTATGACGACCATACCGGAAACTGTCGGCATGTCACGGCTGACGAGCACAACTGCATGCATGGAGGCGTGGCGATGGATACCTCGCACAGGCAGGGCGTCCCCTTTGGGCGAGAGCGCCGCATCGCACGGAGCGCGCGGCGACGACCGCTGATAAAGCTTCGCCCGGAGTGCGAGCCGCTCGACGGACGTCAGCTCCTGACGACGGGAGTGTCGGCCGCGGCACTCGCGAACCTGGCCCCTCCGGCCGCCGCAGTGGCGAATGCCGCCGCGATCCTGGACTCCCTCCAGCCGACGGATTTCGCCCGGTTCGAGAACGACCTGGCGAAAGCCGAGAGTCACTCACGCGTCAACGCGGCCGAGATCAATGCGCTTGCCCAGGACGAAGTGGCCCTCAACCAGATGATCCAGTCGGCAGGCCTCCATCCGAAGACCTCGCTGGGCAGTCTCAATCTCCAGGACGTGGTCAACGACGCCCTCAAGGACACGCCGTCCGAGGCGGCCAGCAACCGGGCGCCGCTGGATGAATACGTCGCCGACGTGCCGGGCGGGACTCAGCTCGTCCATCAGACGATCGCGCAGATGCAGGTGGTCGCCCGGGCGGCCAGGGTCTCACCGCACCTCCACGCCGCCCTATCGACGGACTGGTCCCTCCTCGAGACCGCCCTGGGGTCGAAGCCCGATACCAATCTCGGCCCCGGCGCCACCGATCGTGATCCGCTGGAAGTTTACTTCAACGGCCAGGCCATCAATTTCGTGAAGTGAGTGATGGCGTTCCCGAAGGTCATTCGACCGTTTTAGGGGCATGAACGATGAAGCGTCAGCGCGGGTTCGGGCAACGCTCGCTCGAGTGCCTGGAAGGGCGTGTGGTCATGAGCGCGGTCGCGGCCACTGCGACCGCCGCATCGAATGGCCGGGCGACCGTGGCCGCGTTCGCGAACCAGGTCCGGGACGGGCTCGCGCCGATGTTGACGGTCAACTTCGGCTCACAGACGACTCCGGCCCCGGCCGGGACGATCAACGTGGGCACCGTTCCCTATTCCGCCGGTCAAGGCTACGGCTGGGTACGAGCCGCCTCGTGGGCAACTGAGCCGATCAGCCAGCTCCGGGCCACCGACGGCACGATCACGGGGAAGAACAGCGATTTCGAGATCGACTTGCCCAAGGGGACGTACGATGTGACGATCAACCTGGCGGCCCAGGCCAACCCGCCATCGCCCCTGACGCAGGTGGAGGCTTATAGCCGGGGGAACCAGCAAGCGCCGGATGACTATGTCCATCCCACGACCCCGCAGCCGGTGACCCTGCGCGCGACCGTCACCCGCGACGCCCCCAACGAGGGTTTGCAGGTCTCATTGACCTACGGGTTCGCCATTCAATCGATCCAGATCACGCCCGACCCGCAACTGGCGGGCAGCGGACCTTATCTCGGAAACGCAGGCGGCCTCGGCGACCTCGTCCAGCATCCAGGTCACGCCGTCGAACAACCAGGTCGCGATCGCCGGGACGGCCCAGGTGGCCGCCCTGGACATCAACAACTTCCCCGGCAACTGGAACCTCAACTTTCCCGAGACGCAGCGGGATTCCTATTTCCGCGGCCTCACCAGCGGCAAGAATGCCCCGGCCGTGGAAGGCGTGCTCGAGTCCATCCCGCCCTTCATTCCGGCCTGGGGGGCGGGGATGGGTGGAGGCGTGGACCTCAACACGCCCCAGGGGCAGCTCCGTCTCGGCGTGGAGAATCCCGGCCAAACGGGCCTGGACTGGAGCGCGCTGGAAACTCCGACGAGCTTGACCTACACGGTGCACGGTGGGACGGGGGCGTATCGCGGGGCCACGGGGAGCGGGACGGTCGCCGTGAGCTTCACGCCGACCGCCGAATCGATCGAAGGCATCGTGAGCAACGGCGTCCTGGAGCCGACGGACGTCGCCGGCACAGTCACCCTGAACTTCCAGTAGGTCAGGCTTTCCAGCCTGATTCTTCTAACACGTCAGGCTCGAAAGCCTGACCGACGAAACCGAGGTGAGACGATGGATCTTTCCAGGCGAAATGGGCGACGACGGCCACGGATCGTACTGAACCCTGTGTGCGAGGCGCTCGACAGCCGACAACTCCTCTCAACGGTGCCGACGGTCGCGCTCTCGCTCCCGCCGGCCTCCGCGGTAGCCAATGCCGCGGCTGACCTGAACGCCCTCGCCCCGACGACCTTCGCCCAGCTCCAGAGCGACATGGCGCGCGCCGAGGCCCATTCGCGGGTCACCCCGTCCCAGGCCAGCAAGCTCGACCAGGATGAGGCGGCGCTCGACCAGGACATCCAGTCCGCCGGCCTCGATGCGAACACCACGGCGAGCGACATGAACCGCGTGCTGAACGTGGTCGACGAATCGTTCGTCGCCGCCACGTATCGGGCCAAGACGTGGGCCGGCCGTCGGCAGATCCTGGAGCAGTACGTCCCCGCCGCGCCGGGATCATCCCAGCTCATCGATCGGACGATGGCCCAGATGCACGTGATCGCCCGTGCGGCCAAGGTCACGGGCCAATTCCACGAGGCCATCTACTCCGACGACCAGATTCTCTCGAACGACCTGGGCCCGAACCCCGATACCGACCTCGGCCCCGGCGCCACCGACCGCGATCCACTGACCGTCTACCACGACGGCCAGGTCAACAATTTCATCAAGGACTGATCACCTTTGTCACAACCAGGCTGGTTACCGCGCTCAATACTCGTCGGAGCTGAAGCACTCGCCGCCGGCGCGGGTCGAGAGCGCCTGCCAGAGCCCCACCTTGGCGCCAGGGAGGATATAAGGGACCTGCTCGGGGATGGTGAAGGAACCGTACGGGATATAGAAGACCGGCGTCCAGCCGAGGCTGGGGCTCGATAGCGTGTCCGGGTCGTAAGGCCAGGAGTCTATCGAGTTCTTGATGAACTTGACGGAGCCGTCGCCGAAGGTGACGTTCACGCCGCCGGGATGGAGGCTTGTCATGCTCATGAGCTGCCAGCCCGGCAGGACCGGCGTATTCAGGTTCGGTGGCGCCATGGTGCCGACCAGCGTGTCGTAGCCGTCGCCCACGGCCCAGGCGCCGTACCAGGTCGTGTAGGCCGACTCGCCGAAGAGGAGCGTCTGGCTCAATCCGTCGGTGACCTGAGCCAGTCGCACCGAGCTGAGCGGGTAGATGAGCCCGAGCTGGGCGATCCGCTGCGCCTGGCCGGGGATGAGCCGGTCGAATGACCCGGGGACGAGGAAGAACTGATCCCACTCCCACGGGCCCGTCACGGCCGAGTAGCTGGTACCTCCGGCCGGGCCGCTCCCGAAGCCCCAGGTGGGCGCCGCGACGGCATAGTCGCTCGGGCACCAGAGCGCCGCGATGGCGGTCATGCCGACCGTGTTGTTCTGCGCGTCGTAGTAGGTCAGGCTGAAGTTGTTGGCGTCGTAGGTCGCCTGCTGCTCCAGCATCGGCAGCAAGCGGACGAACGCGCTGAAGTCGTGATCCGGCCCGTACGGGTCGAACGGCGAGCTGCGCGGAAAGCAGCCGGGCGGCAGACAGCCATTGACCGACTCATACCCCGCCACCGCCAGGCCGAGCTGCTTCAGGTTGTTGGTGCACTGGAGCCGCCGCGCTGCCTCGCGCGCCGCTTGCACCGCCGGGAGCAACAGCGCGATCAGAATCCCGATGATCGCCACGGCGACCAGCAGCTCGATCAAGGTGAAGCCGCGTCCTTGCCGTGGCTCGAGCCGCGCGCGGACCTGTTGCCATCTCATCGGGTGACCTCCATGCCGGGTCCGTGATGTCCCTCCTGGCTTCCTGGCTCGAACATCTCAGAGAATACGCAGACCTTGCGATGATGACAAGGCCATCATCGTCGGCGCGCGGCTCCGGGGCTCCCGGCCACGACTGAGGAACGTCTTCTCCGAATCCGCGGGAAAGTTGTAGTGGCCGCCGTTCGGGCGGGCACTACTACCGAGGCGTTGCCTCGGACCCGAAACGCGCGCGACCGACCCGTGCTCCTCGACCGGCAGCCGCCGAACCGCGAGGCACGATCGTGCGTACGAATGGAATCGAAACGTTCCGGCATCAGGGCGCCACCGATCTCGTCGTCGTATTCCACGGAGGGAGTGATGTCGTCTCTTGCGCGCTTCTGGGGTCGAAACTCGCGTCAACGCCCGGCGCCTGCGCGATCTGACCTGGAACTCCTGGAAGCACGGACCCTGCTCAGCGGGACGGGAGCCGCGCCCGCGGCGGCCCACGCGAAGATCTCCTCGATCACGACCTTGCAGACGTCATTGCCAACCGCCGTGACGGGGGCCATGGTCGCCTTCACCACCAGCGTGGAGAACGCCGCCAACAATGCGCCGATCACTTCGGGCAAGGTCACCTTCGTCGCCGAGGCACCCCAAAAAATGGTGCTGGGCATCGCCACCGTGGACCAGCAGGGCCTTGCCAGCATTTCGACCGACCTGCTCACCCGGAACACGAATGACCGGATCGAGGCCGAGTACACGCCGAGCAATCCCAGGGTCTCCGCGAGCACGTCGGCCCCCGTCACCGTGAAGGTAATCCCGCAGCCGCTTCATGTCCCCACCGACATCACCCTCGAATCCGGCGCCACGAGCGCCGAAACGGATCAGGATGTCCCTCTGCTCGCGACCGTGAAGGATGCGGGCACGGGCAACCAGGTGGATGCGGGCAAAGTGCTGCCCATCAGCGGAATCGTCCAGATCACCACCGATTCACCCCGTCGCATCCTTCTGGGCGAAGTCACCGTCAACCCGTCGAACGACATCCACGAACCCGATCCTTCCGGCCATCGAGTCGATCTTCGGCCTTTCGAATCAACAGAGCACGGCCAGCGGGAAGACGCGAATCGCCACCCTGACGAACAATCTGAAGGACGTCGGTTCCTACCGGATCGTCGCCCGATTCGTGCCCACCAACAAGGATTTCAACGCCAGCACCTCGGCTCCGACGACCGTGACGATTACACCCCGGACGCAGGACGCCCCCACGGTCACCAGCCTCCAGGCCTCGACGAACAGCCTCGAGAGCGGAGAGGGCGTCACGCTGAACGCGACCGTCCAGAATGCCAACAGCAGCCTGGCCGGCGGGGTCGTGGAGTTGACCACAGTGTCTCCCCACCCGATCGTGCTGGGCAAGGCCGCGGTCAATGCGTTCGACCAGCCGGTCAGTTTCACGAACGATCAGTTGCAGAAGGCCGGCAACTATCGGATCCAGGCCGTCTACCGGCCGAACTCGAACCGTTTCGCCGGGAGCACCTCGGCTCCCATCACCGTCACGGTCACACCATTGACGGCCGCATCCTTCCGCGTGACGCCCGTGGTCCCTGACGGTCAGCCCGGCGAGCCGTTGAGCTTCACTGTCACCGCGCTCGACGCCCAGGGGCAACCCTTGACCGATTACACCGGCACGGTCGCGATCACCAGCCCCACCGATTCCCGGACCAATTACCCGGCATCGGTGTATGCCAGCCTCAAGATCACCGAGCCGCCGGCCGACGCTCCGGGATTCGCGAAGATCACCCCGCAGTCGTACACCTTCACGACGGCCGACCAGGGGTCTCACACGTTTGTGGACGCGGTCACCTTCCAAAAGGGTGGCGCCGAGAGCATCCAGGTTACCCAGGCCAACGACCCCAAGGTTTCCGGCAAGGCGACATTCGCCATCGAGTGAGACCGATGCCGGGATCGCCGGAGAAAACCGAATACGTCTCGCCGGATATCACCGATTACTAAAAGGTGGCGTCGGACGCCGGAATGCGTTGTGAGGCCCACCGAATACGGCTGGAGGTGCGCGATGGATGGCTGGCGATGGAAGAGAATCGTCTCCGGGCGAGCGGCCGGCTCGGATCGAAACGTCCGCCGTCCGCCACTCACCAGGCTGAGGGCCAACTGCGAGCCACTCGACAACCGGCAGCTCCTGTCAACCGTGGCCGCGGCGGCGCCCGAGTTCATCGTCCCGCCGGCCGCCTCGGTCCGGATGGCCGCCTCCTACCTTGTCGCTCACGCCGCCCTCGGCGTTCGCCCAGTTCCATTCCGCCCTGACCCAGGCCGAACAGGACTCGGATCTCTACCAGGCCGACGTCAGCACCCTGGCCCAGGACGAAGCGGTCGTCGTCCAGGATATCGAGTCCTCGGGCCTCTCGAAGGGCGCGAGCGCGTCGGACTTGCGCTATGTGGAAGATGCCGTCGATTTCGCGTTGAGCGGGTCGCCCGGCATCCACGATGGGCAGCGGTTCATTCCACTCCCCCAGGTCCCCCAGTGGCTTGACGCTGAACTCGCCAATGTGCCGGCATTTCACCAGGCCGAACCGAGTGCCGCGGTCGCGCCCAACGTGCCAGCCGCTGTCCTTGCATCCAATCCCGGGATCGTGCCCCTCCAGCAGTTAGTCAACCAGGCCATCGTGGTCGCCCATGAAGCGACGCCCGCGCCGGCGATCGAGACCGCCCTGGATCGCAGCTACAATCGCCTCAGTGATGCCCTCGGCCGAAGCGCGATCACCGACCTCGGTCCCGGCCAGGTCAAGCGGGATGCCCTCGTCGTCTACTACGAGGGCCAGGTTAACCAATTCGTGAAATGACCGGCCGTTCGCCTGGGACATCATTGGGATTCCGCATGGATCCAATTTCAGAGAGTCGAGTATCCCCAAAAAAGTGTATAGTCGGCACCGTGGCGGGGCACTACTCTGGCAAGAACGAGGTATTCGACTTCGTCAACGGAGTGACGGCGGCATGGCGAGTGGACGATCGGGCGACCTCTCCAAACAGCTCCAGGCGCTGTTCCACGTCGGAACGCTCGGGGGGTTGTCGGACGCCCAGTTGCTGGAGCGGTTCGTCGCCCGGCGCGATGAGGCCGGCGCGGCGGCCTTCCGCGCGCTGGTGGATCGTCATGGTCCGATGGTCCTGCGCGTCTGCCGGAGCGCCTCCAGGACGACCACGATGCCGAAGACGCTTTTCAGGTGACGTTCCTGGTGCTGGCCCGCAAGGCCGGGGCGATCCGGAAGCAGAAATCGATCGGGAGCTGGCTGCACGGGGTCGCGCATCGCGTGGCCCTGAAGGCCAGGACCGCGGCCAGGCGGCGCCGCGCGCACGAATCGAGGGCGGCGGAGGTTGTGGCGATGTCGGGCGAAACCGTGAGAGAGGCTTCGGATCTCTCGCCGGTGCTCCACCAGGAGATCGCCCGATTGCCCGCCAAGTACCGGGCGCCGATCGTCCTTTGCTACCTCGAAGGGATGACCCAGGACCAGGCCGCCCGCGAGCTGGGCTGGCCGGTCGGGACGGTCCGCGGCCGGATTGCCCGGGCGCGTGACCTCCTGCGCACCAGGCTGACCCGTCGCGGGCTGACGCTCTCCGCCGGACTGGCTGCCGTTGAATCGCTCGGCGAGACGGCGTCCGCGGCGATCCCGGCGGCCTTGCGAGAAGCCACGATCAAGGCTGTAATGGGCTCCGTGGCCGCCGGGGCCCTGTCGCGCACCGCGACGCCTTTGCTTCAGGCCATGCTCCGAAAAATGGCCCTCACGCGATTCATTCAATGGGATGCGCCTCTGCTGATGATCGCCATCGTCGCCAGTGGCGCGGCCCTCAGGGTCTCCTCAGGCCGAATGAAGCTCTCCGGAGAGCGAACACCCATCGCGAAGGTCCAGCCGGCGCAGCCGACGGTCCCGACGGACCTGCTCGGCGACCCGCTCCCCGACGGCGCCCTGGCTCGCCTGGGTTCCACGCGCTTCCTGCACGAAAACGGCGTGACCCACGTGAGCTACTCCCCTGATGGTGGGACGCTGGCCTCGTTCGACGGCGCGTTGCACCTCTGGGACCCCGCGACGGGACGACTCCGACAGCACGTCGAGACCGGAGCGGGCCACGGCACTGGGTGGGTCCAGTTCGCTTATGCCCCCGACGGCCGGTCACTCGCCGTCCAGGCCGATTTCCGGACGGGTCTGTATGATGTGAGCACCGGCCGGCTGATCCGACGATTTGATGGCGAAGACACGCCGAGCTGCCTGGCCTTCTCAAAGGACAGCCAGCTCCTCGCGGGCGCCGGCTTTCTCGACGGGAAGCACGGCATCACCCTCTGGGATGCTGCCTCGGGCCGGGTGATCCGTCACATCGATTGCCCGTCGTCGGCGGTGGCTCTGGCCTTTCTGCCCGATGGAAAGGTCTTGATCTCCGCCGCGTTCGAGCAAAGACAGGAGCGACCCCGTCCGGGCCGACGCACCCCGCGCGGGCCGCAGTCCGAGGAGAGCGCGATCCATCTCTGGGACATCGCCACAGGAAAGGAGATCCGCCGCATCGCGATGGGAAACACGCGGGTCAGCCAGGCCGTGCTCGCCCCCGACGGCAAGACCCTGGCCACGGCGGCGACCGACAAGACGATCCGGCTCTGGAACCTGGCCACAGGCCGGGAAACCCGCAGGTTCGGGACGGGCGATGCGGAGCCGGTTGGCCTCGCGTTCTCGCGCGACGGCACGAAGCTGGCGGCCACGGAAGCGGTCGGCCCCGATTTCCCGACCCCCGGCGAGAGCCGGCCCCTGACCGGGCCGATCCAGGTCTGGGACACGGCCACGGGCCGGGTGCTCGGCCGATGGGAGACGGACAACAGCTCGCTCGCCTGCACGTTCTCGCCCGATGCCACGACCCTGGCCACGGCGGGCGGGCACGTCCTCCGGCTCTGGGATGTGGCCAGCCACCGGGAGATCGAGCCCCAATCCGGCCATCGCTCGTCGATCCGCGACACGGCCTTCGCGCCCGATGGCCGATCGATCGTGACCGTCGGGGAGGACCGGACGATCCGCTTCTGGGACCCGGCGAGCGGGAGGGAAATCCGCCAGTTCGAGAAAAGCGGCGACGGCCTCGGCTTCGCGTCGTTCTCGGCCGATGGCAAGACGCTGGCGACCGGCTACGGCGTCGAGCCCACCCGGCTCTGGGACGTGGCCACCGGTCGCGAGTTGCGCCGGTTCCAATTGCCCGGCAAGATCGACGATCGGTTCGTCTCCTGCGCCGAACTCGCTCCCGACGGCAAGACGCTGGCCGCCTCGGCGAATGACGGCGTGATCTTCTGGGACACGGCCACCGCCGCGCGGCGGGACGGCGTGGCCCAGTCGCGGGTCGGCCCCGCGCTGGTCAAGGCGCTGCGGTTCGCGCCCGACGGCCTGTCAGTGGCCACCGTCGGCGGCGACTGGGTCCGGTTCTGGGATGTCGCCAGTGCGAAGGAAACCCGCCGGATCGCGCTCCCCAACAAGGGGCCGATCGACGGCTTCAGCACGACTGGCGCCCAGCTCGCGTATTCGCCCGACGGACGAATCGTGGCGGCCTCGAGCACCCGCGACGGCCTGATCTTCCTGCTGGATGTCGCCTCGGGCCGCGAGCTTGCCCGCCTCGACGGGCCCAAGAACCATTTCAAGGCTCTGACGTTCTCGCCCGACGGCACGATCCTCGCCACAGGTGTCGATATCAGTCTGGGCCTGCCGGGACGCGAGCTGGCAATCCGGCTCTGGGACGTGGCATCGCGCAAGGAAATCGGCCGCATCCCGGCGCACCGCTCGTCGATCACCGCGCTGGCCTTCTCACCCGACGGCCGGCGGCTGGTCTCGGCCAGCGAGGACGCCACGGCCCTGGTCTGGGATTTAGTCCGGATCGTCGGCCACGGGCCGGTTGCCGCCGAGTCGCGAGGTTCGATCGTACGTGGGAATTGATGCGAACGTTGCTTGGCATGGAGGGTTTGACGGTAATGCGGGTATCACGACGAACGGAGTCATCCGAACCGAACGTTCACGGAGGAATTCGATGGATTTCTTCCCCTGGAATGGAATCAAGCGCCCCCACCGGCGCGGCGCCATGCCGAGCATCCGCCGACCAATCTTCACCAAACTGAGACCGGCATGTGAGTCGATGGAGGACCGCCGGCTCTTCTCGACCGTGGCCGTACTGCCGGCGCCGTCGACCACCGACGTGGCGAATGCCGCGGCGGTCTTGAACGCCCTCGATCCCACGACGTTCGCCCAGTTCCAGAGCGACCTGGCGCATGCCGAGAGTCAGTCGGATGTCACCCCGTCCCAGGCCCACAAGCTCGCCCGAGATGAGAAGATCATCGACCAGGTGGTCGAGTCCGCCGGCCTCGATGCCAATACCAGGTCGACCGTCCTCAATCAGGTGCAAACCGACGCGGACAACGCCTTCCTCGAAACCACGCTGTCAGCCTCCTCATGGACTCAGGAGCAGCAAGCTCTGTCTCAAGTCCTGGATCAAGACGTTCCGAGCGTGCATTTCTCGTCCTTCTTCATCCGCGATACGATCAATCAAATGAAAGTGGTCGCCCGGGCGTCCAGGGACGCCGCTCCGTTGAACGACGCCGTGACCAGCGACTGGGCCGTTCTCGCGAACGACCTCAGCTCGACTCCCGATACCAACCCGGCCCCCGGCGCGGCCGGTCTCGATGCCCTCCAAGTCTACTACGACAGCCAGGTCAACAATTTCATCAAACGCTGATGGTTTGCGATCCCATCGGATCGGATGACGAGGCTCCGTGCGATTCGATTGCCGGGGGGACGTTGATCCTCACATTCCAGCCCGGCACATGATGACCCGATCCCATACCACATGGAGGTGAAACGATGACGCGTTCGACAGAAACCGGGGACGTCTCGGGGCGTCGCTCGGGCGTGGGACGAAGCACCCGCAGGCGAGCCGCGACTCATCTGAAGCCAGTGTGCGAGGCGCTCGACGGCCGGCAGCTCCTCTCGACCGTCGCCGCGCTGCCGATGCCGTCGGCCAGCGTGGCAGCCAACGCCGCGGCGGCGCTCGAGGCCACCGATCCCAGGGGATTCGCGAAGTTCCAGCGCGATCTGGCCAAGGCCGAGAGCGGCTCGCACGTCACCCAGGCCCAGGTCGATGCGCTGGCCCAGGACGAGGCGGCCATCGACCAGACGGTCACACCGCCCGGGCTCAGTCCGAGCGTCGCGGCGAATGAAGTGGGGGAGGTCCGCAGCTTCCTCGATAACGCCTTCCTGGCCCTCCCCGCTCACGCAGCCACCGAACGCCTGTACGTGTTCGTGTACACGGGCAACGGACGGCCACGGCCGCTCGACCCCAAGCACGCCCCCAGCATCGTGAAGAACATTCGGCCTTTGCTGGATCGGTCCGTTGCCCAGGTGCCGGATGGGCAGCAGCTCGTCAGCGATACGATCGATCAAATGCGCGGGATCGCCCAAGCGGTCAACCTCACTCCGCGGCTCTACAAAGCCCTCGAGGCCGACGCGAAGACCCTCAGCATCAACGTCGGACCGGGCAACTTCGCGACCTACTTCGACTGTCAGGTTCAAAACTTCGTCCAAGGCTCCAACAGCGCTGCCTGATGGACCGGCGGCCGGGGCGCGGTTAGATTGAAGTGGTATCGATCTCGCTTTCGGCATGGGATCGGGCCATGCCGGCGACGATCCCCCGGCGCCCAACGAGGAGGCGGCCATGGTCGCGCACGTGTTAACTCCGTACATATTGGGCGTTCTGGTCTTGGCGGGGCAAGCGCCCTCTCCCGGCGCGAAGGCGAAGACGAACACGGAGACACAACCAGCCGCTGAGCCTTTGGCCCAGAAGTCGCTCGACGAGCGGTTCGAGATGCTCCTGGCCGCGGCGAGGAAAGAGCCGGCGAAGGCCGATTGGAACGCACTCCGCCACGCCTTCGCCCAGACCCGTCATTACCGCCCGTACAACGTCGAGTGGAAGAAGGAGATCTCTCAGGTGGGAAAGGATCTCGCCGACGGCAATCTGAAAGACGCCGAGCCGGCGCTGGTCAAGCTGCTCGAACGCGAACGATTCATGAGGCTCGACGCCCTGGCCATGGCTGCGGCGCTCTACCAGAAAATGGGGGATAAGGACAAGGCGCAAACGCACCAGATCCTCCTGGAGGGACTCGCTGACACCGTCTTCGTCCCCGAGCATGGGATGAGCTTCGAGAAGCCATTCGTGGTCCTCTTCATCGACGAGGAATACATCGTGCTCAGGACGCTGAGGCTCAGGCACAATCAGCAGAGTCTTCGCGAGAAGGACGGGCACCATTTCGATGTCTTCACCATCCCCGCCCAGGGGAACCGACCCGAGCGCGAGGTCTATTTCAACATCGACATGCCTTTCCACGCGCTGGGCAAGAGTCTGCAAAGAGCCTTCGACCCGGCCAAGAAGTCCGAAGCCAAGAAATGAACCCGCCAGATCCTGGTGTGTTAAAGCCGGTCGAGGAGTTCTTGCGCCCTCCGCTCGATTCCGCGGCGACCGTTGGATCGCGCGAGGTCGCGGGCGGTGTTCAGGAGGGTCCTGGCCTGGTCGATGTGGCCGTTGTCGAGGAGGGTCTCGGCGGCGTCGATGGCCATCACGGCGCCGGTGGCGGGATCGTCGGGGCGGATGAGGGCGCGATAGACACTCAGAGCCGCGTCAGGGCGGCCGGCGCGGGATAGGATCTCGGCGTGCCAGACGTCCAGGATCGACGCGGTCCGGGCGTCGCCCAGGCGGCGGGCCTGGTCGATCCAGCGGAGGGCCGTGTCGCGATCGTCGTTGGCCATCGCCCGGCGCACCAGGGCGGAGACCGCGGGGGCCAGGTCGAGCGTGGCGATCTCCCGGGGTCGTCGCCGGAGTAGCTCGGCGGCCAGGGGTGCCGTCCGCGCATCCTCGCGCAGCCCGGCAGCCGAGGCGACCGCCTCAGCCAGGCGAGGGTCGTCGAGGGTTCCTGGTTCGAACCGATCCAGCTCCCAGGGACTGGCGCAGGTCATGTCCGCCAGGTCGACGGCGGCCGGATCCGACGGCTCGAGCCCGAGCCGCCGCCTCAGCCGATCGAACGGGTAGCCCTGGTAGAGCCGCACGGCACTGGGACGGCTGCCAAGCTGCTCGCGGAAACTCACGACCGCCGTCAGCTTCGCGCGCAGGACCGGATCGTCTCGTCGCGCCTCGTGGGCCGCGGCCAGGGGCGAGAGGCCGATCAATCCCTGCCGTGCCCGGTGGATCCACTCGTTCTCATAGAAGTGCTCGACCCAGTCGCGCAAGAGCCCATCGGCGTGGGCCGGATCGAAGTTGGGCGGGACCCGTACCGTCCAGACATCGGCGTCGAGGAACGGGAGCGGAAGCGGCGATGCCTCACGACGGACCGATCCGTGATCGACCCCGAGCCGGGGCAACAGCACCTCCTCGACGCGGCGGAGCGTCTCGACTCGCGGGCTGGAGAGCCGCAACGTCCGCGACGACCGGCTGAGATAGAGGCTCGCCAGGACAACCGGAAGATCGCTGGCTCTAGCAAGGGCGCCCGCTTCCGCGGCAGCGGGGTCCGGGACGGGTCGATCCAGCCATTCGAACAGCACGACGTCCGGATCCGGGCCCGCAGCGACGCCCGGAACCTGGGGAGCCGGAACCCGCCGAACCTCAGGGAACTCGTCGAGCCGCTCAGGGGCATCGTGAGGTTCCCAGTCGAGGACGCAGGCGAAGCGCAGGTCGTCGGCCAGGGTCTCGGCGCCGCCACCCTGCCGCAGGAGCTCGGCCAGGATCCAGGCCTCGACCGCGCGGTCGAACGCCAAGCCGGCCTCCAGGGCGACCACGCGATCCAGGCAGCCGACGGCCTCGCGGTTGAACCCCAGCCAGGCCAAGCAAAGAGCCCGGTTGTACCAGGCTGCGGAGTCGGACGGTCCCTCGACGGCCAGCCGGCCGAACGCGTCGGCCATCGCCGCGAGATCCGGATCACCGGCGTCACTGCCCTTCAACCGGTCGTCCCAGACGGCGCGTCGGGCCGGATCCTCGGGCCGGCGGAGCCGGTAGACGGACCGGGCCGCCGCAGGCAAGTCGGCCGCGGACTCGAGCGTCGCAAGCGCCTGCACGGCCGCGGTCTGGCCCGGGTCCTGCTGCAAGGCCCGCCGCCAGCTCCCCCACGCCGCCAGCGGGCGCCCGGCCTTCAAGTGATCCCAGCCTTCGTGGATCAGAGCCATAGCGTGTTCTTGAATCGTGAATGATCGGCCCACGAATTCGGGAATCGTCCCGCTCATTGCCCCGGCAAGATAAGCTTGGATCGTTCCGGTGCCGAGGTGGCGGCCCCTTCGGCGCCCGGCGTCCAGATCGGCGAGCCGCCTCGGGAAGACTCGGGAGTCCAGATGCCGCCCGAGGCGGGAGAGGCCCCGAGGTCTCCGCCGGCGGTCGTGACCCGCGGGCCGTACTGGGCCAGCAGGTGCTCGAGGACCTGAGTGTCGAGGACGATCTTGTCGGGATGCTTCGGGTCGGCCACGGGCCGAACCAGGCCGATCTCGACGAGTCGGAGCATCACGGCGGAAAGCGCCTCGCGGTTGCCGCGATAGCGATGCAGGATGGCCGCGAGGATGGGGACCCAGACCTCCGGCTCGTCGAAGATGATCTTGACCCGAAGGTCGATCATCTCCCAGACCAGCGCGTTGGGCGAGATCTTGTTCGGCGATTCGGACTCGCGACCGCGGCGGATCCAGCTCTCGGCCTCGGCGCGGTCGTCCCGCCGCGCCGCGTCGAGCGCCAGGTCGCCGTAGAGGGTAGTCGGCGGAATCCGGCCCTTCAGCGGGAGCGAGGGCCGCTGGACGATGGCCCGGGCGGCCCCGTTCATCACACCGCGCAGACTCCAGGCGCGGGCGAGGTAGTAGAGTTCCAGGAGCCGGTCGTCATCCAGTGCCGCCGCGGGAATCATCGACCAGCGCGACAGGTGGATCCGATCGAGGTCCAAGCCCTGGGCTTCGATGGCCGGCTCGGGTTTGAGGCCCATCTTCGCGCGGAACTGGCCCCAGTCGAGAAGGTCGGCGGAATCCTCCTCGGACGTTTCCAGGAGCCGGATCGCGGCGCGGAGCACCGTTTCGGAATCGCCGGCCTTGGCCGCCTGGAACGGAGTGCGGCCGCGGAGGAACGGATGGGGCGTTTGGGGCCAGACCTCGCCGATGATGTACGACGTCTGCTCGCGGGTGAGCCGCTCGAGATCCTTCTCTGGCAGCTCAGGGGGCAAGTTCCACCGCCAGCTCATGGCCAGGGTATGTCGCGAGACCTTCTGGAGGAGTTTCGTACGGGGATGGGCCGGAGGGATGTTCGCGCGCGCCGCGGCCGTGAACCGATCGCTGAGCCGGTCGAGCCGGCCATCGTCGTAGGTCTCCAGCACGACCGTGTCCGGGCCGACGATCACCTCGCCTTCCACGACCGGGATGTCCCGCCGGGTGAGCCCTGGCCTGGCTGCCACTTTGGGACGATCGAGCAGGTAGAACCGCTCGGTCGGCGCGGCAGCCGGGTCGTCGGGAAGGATGGGCCGGTTGGGTCCTGGCTCGAAGGCGGGATCAGCCCGGAGTGCCGCTAGCAGTCCTTCCCGATTGCGGATCGGCCAGCTCAGGTGGACGAACTCGACGGGATCGGTGATCGCGGCGGTCCCGATCCGCTGGCAGAGTGCCTCGAGGTCAACCGCCTCGACGGTCGGGCCAGTCCGCGCAACGAAGCGGCGCAAGGCCGCGACGGCGGCGGCGTTGTCGGCGATCCAGAGGCAGCAGATGCCCCGGTTCCGCTCGGCGATCGCGCCAGCGGACGAGGCAGCGGCCAGCAGCTCGAACGCCGATGCCGCCGACGCCCAGAGCCCCTCATCGGCCCAGCCCATCGCCCGCTCGAACGACTCGCGGAACGCCTCGGTCACGCCCTCCGGAGGCGGCCAGAGGTAATAGGGGTTCTTCTCCCAGACGGAGACCCCCGCGCTGGTCCGTAGCGAGTGGATCGCCCGCGCGGTTGACTCGTCGACGGTACCACCCCACTGCTGCGCCAGCTCCAGGTGCTGGAAACCGGCGATCGGCAACCCGGACCGGCACAGCGAGATGCCCAGAAATGAGGCCAACGGCGCCAGTTCCCGCCGCTTCTCCGGCGCCATGGCCGAGAGACCTTGCTGGAACTGAGCGACAGCCGCGGCGGGGCTCTCCGACTCCAGCACCAGCCGCGTCATCAGGATCGTACCACCGAGATGACCGGGGTCCTTCTTGAGCAAGGCCCGCAGACTCTGCTTGGCCGGCTCCGGCCGCTCGAGTTGGATCTCGATCAAGGCTTTTCGCGTCAGGAGCCAGGGATTGTCGGGGAACTTAACCAGTCCCTCCTCCAGAGGCTTCAGCGCCGACTCATGCTGGCCGCTCTCCACCATCCGCTGCGCGCGCTCGGCGTAGGATTCGACCTTCTGGCAGCAAAACTTGAATTTCTGGCCACTCCCGCATGGGCAGAACGCATAGGGGTCAACCGACGCCATCATCAGCCTCTCTCATCGTAAAAAAAGCCGCGACGCGGACGAGCATCCGGCGAGGGACATCCTCGAGCACCGGCTGCCCGGCCCGAGCCGGTTTCACTGAGGATCGCGGAGCAAGCGGGGCATCCGACTTCTGGCGATGCAAGAGCCCGCGCACGCCGTCTCACTTGATGGTATCCTGTGTCGGGGCGGATGGGGAGTCCCGTTCGACCGGGTTGCGACTTGGAGAAGCTCGTTTTCGAAAAACGGACGGTTCGTCGAGGAGAGGAGCGGCCATGATGGGGAACGACGGACGGGGCCAAGCCCCCAGGATTCGACGCCACGTCCCGCGGCGCAGGGGACCTTCGATCCCGGCCCGTCGGCAGGGCTTCCGCGCCGGGGTGATCTGGCTGGTGATGAGTGCCCTGATCGCGGGCTCTCCGCCGCCGGCCCACGCCTGGGGCCGGCTGGGCCACCGGGCGTCGGCCCGGCTCGCCGAGTCGCGGCTCTCACCCCGCGCAAGGGCGATCGTCCAGGAGCTGCTCGAGCCGGACGAATCGCTGGCCGACGCCTCAACCTGGGCCGACGAGCACAGCCGCGACATCCCCGGCAGCGCCTCCTGGCACTACGTCAACGTGTCGATCGCGTCCGCCCATTACGACCCCAGGGACTGCAAGGCTCGAGGGTGTGTCGTCTCCAAGATTGCGGAATTCCGCGAAGTCCTCGCCGACCGTCACGCCCCACGCGCCCGACGCCGCCAGGCCCTGCGCTTCTTCGTCCACCTGGTCCAGGACCTGCATCAGCCGTTGCACGTCGCCGATCGGGGCGACCGCGGCGGCAACAGCCTCCAGCTCCGATCCGGGCGCTGCACGAGCGCACCAACCTGCACCAGGTGTGGGATTCGGGATTGTTCCGCTCCCGCTATCGCCCGCGCGACGAGCCCGAGCTGGTTGCCGACTTGAAGGCGATGGCCGATCGGCCCGAATCACGCGGCTGGGCGCACGGACGGATCGAAGACTGGGCCGATGAGAGCCTCGCGCTGGGCCGCCGTGCCTATCGCATCCCGGGCACCGATCGGGCGCTGCGCACCGGCGACGAGATCGGCCGCGTCTACGAAGAGGCCAATCTCCCGGCGGCCCTCGAGCGTCTCGCCCAGTCGGGCGTCCGGCTCGCCGCCTTGCTCAACGAGATCCTCGATGGAACCGGCCGGCCCTGAGTCGCCGTCGCGGAGGCCGGAGGCCCAGACATCGGGATACCCCACCGAAGCCCATCACGAGGGATTCGGCTGCTTCGTTGGGGAGTCCTTCCCCTTGGCCGACTCTTCCCGTTTCCCCTCCGCCGAGCCCGACTCTCCGGACTGGGCGGCCGGCTGCTCCGGCTCTTCCACGCCGTGCTCAAGAGGACGCTCGCCGAAGATCTTGTCGAAGTTCGGGAATCCGTATCGCCTAACTATGGGCCCACTCATATATAACTCCTTGAAAACTGAATCGAATTGAGATCATGGGAAGAGGGCGAGGTAGTTCTGGAGGAGATTCGAGACTCCTTGCTAAACACCACCGAACTCGGGCCGTGCGTGTCGGATTCCTGCCCCGAAGGGGCCAAACAAACCAGCCTGGGGCAACGCCCCAGGAACGAGGCGACATTGACCTCCTCGCCGAGCCCTGAAAGGGCGACACACGCCGAGCCAAGGGCGTCCGCTGTACCGCCCTTTCAGGGCTTGATTTCTGGGGGTGCTTCGGTTCCCGGGGCGTTGCCCCGGGCTGGTTTGTTTGGCCCCTTCGGGGCAGATCGCGGTGGTGTCCAGCGAGAAGTCTCGGAGATTCTCGACGAAATACCTCAGACGGCGTCCCGCCACCGAATCGCTCCAGTCCTGCCATTCCGTAAAGGTGTGGACCAGAGGGCTGGTCGTTGGCATGTTCGGTGGCCACGGGTATTCTGGATTCGAGCCAATATTTCCATGGGCAGGTGCCAGTTCCTGAATACGTGTAGCGAGGTCCAGAATGGCAGTCTTTTGGCTGTTGAACCGCCTCGGGTCTTTGTAGCCGAACATCCGGTGGAAGTCGGCAGTCCGGGAGGACTCCAAGTCTCGCAGGAACGGCACGAACTTGTGATGCCCTAAGCCGGGGAAGTGGCCGTGACGCCAGAAGTAAACCTTGGCCAATTTCTCCGTGGATATTTGCAGATAGTGCAGGCGGTGACAGAGATTACGACGACTGAGGAGGCGGAAAATCTCAGAATCCGACCGGGCCTGATCGAGGAAGAGTTCTTGGGGAACGTTGAGCGGCACGCTTATCCTCTCGTGAAGATGAGGTTGCCGTCCAACTTCCAGCTCGGAGGAAGCATCGTGTCGGGCTCTCCCTTGATCCGCTCCCACTGATCCGTCGTGACATCTGCGACGAAGACCTTGAAGGGAAGGTCATCGGGGGAGAAATCAAGTGGTTCGATGACGTCAGGATCGGGAGGATTGAGCAGTCGATTCACTTCCAGCAGGCGAATCTCATGATCCTGGGCGCCTGACGGTAGAAAGATGACCCGCTCGATCGCCATATCACTGGACATGTGCCGCCTCGCCAGCCATTCGGCGAATTGCTGCGCCGTCGCCTGGGGATCAGGACGAGTCTGCAAGGCAGCGCCTGCCGTGCCGTGGCGCTGCTGGTAGGCGGAGGCGATCACATCCTCGAACGTTGCCGGGTCGAGCCGCGCGAGGGTTTGAATCAGATCCTCTCGATTCGTCATCGGTCAGTCTCCGTCCCACAGCTCTGATCGTTGGAGTCTCTCGGGTGAGCCGCCCTCCCCAAGACAACCCGCTGGGGTTGGCTCAGATGGGAGGAGTCTTGGGCCTCTACCTATGGATATCGTAACGCGCAAACCGAGATAGAACAAACGCGTCGTGGTCATTGTAGTGAAGGTGGAAGGTGGGAAGGTGGCTCTCTTTGATTGTGTCCAACCCAAGAAGGAATTCGTTTGCTATAATGAACTTGGCCGTCACAACCGGCGCCGGAGAAGTTCTTATACTATCTTGCCAATAGCTTGCCAACCGCTCTACCACCGAGGCTGACAAGGACACGGAGACCGCCTCCGAGTCCTCGGTGTGCCAGTCCTTCTTGCTGGGAGCTCCGATCGTTGCAAACCGGCCCGAACCGCTGGACAGCGCCCCGAAGGACTCAAAAACTCAAGGACAAACCATGCGAGCGCTGGTGACCGGAATATCGGGTTTCGTGGGCGGGCATCTGGCCGAGCACCTCGCCGGGGAGGGCGACCTGGTGGTGGGCGTCTCGGCGTCGGGTCGCTGGCCTGCGGAGCTGGCCCACGTGGGTCGGATCGCTCGAATCGAACGGTTCGACCTGATCGAGGCTGGGGAGAATGAGCTGATCGAGCTGTTGGGCCGCAAGCAGCCGGAGGTGATCTATCACCTGGCCGCGCAGTCCAACCCGCAGCAGAGCGTTTCCGACCCGCGAGGCACCTGGGCGCTCAACCTCGGTGGGAGCCTGAACCTGCTGGAAGCGGTGAAGGCGTCCGGGTTGAAGACGCGGGTGATCCTGGTCAGCTCGGGGACCGCTTATGGCGATCCGGCGCCGGAGTTCATCCCGGTCCGCGAGGATTGCCCGATGCGTCCCAACAACCCCTATGCGGCGAGCAAGGCCGCCGCGGACTTGCTGGGGATCCAGCATCATCTGGCGCATGGCACGGACGTCGTGATCGTCCGGCCGTTCAACCATGCCGGTCCTCGGCAATCCCCGCGCTACGTACTCCCTGCGCTGGCGGCTCAGGTGGTCGCGGTTGAGTCGGGCCGAAAGGACGCGGTCGAGGTCGGCAACCTCGATGTAGTCCGGGACTTCACGGACGTCCGCGACGTGGTTCGCGGCTACCGGCTATTGGCGATGCACGGCAAGCCCGGTGAAGTCTACAACCTCGGCAGCGGACGGGGCACCAAGATCGCCGATGCGCTGGAACATCTCCGATCGCTGGCGCAGAAGCCGGTCACCGTCCGAGTCGACCCGGCGCGGGTGCGACCGGTGGATCTGTCCTTCTTGATCGCCGATGCGGGGAAGCTCCGCGCCGCGACCGGCTGGGAGCCAACGTTCACGATCGAGCAGACCCTGGCGGATATGCTGGAGTTCTGCCGGGGAGGGGTGCTGGGCTGACGTCGCGATGATCTTGACGGTTAGAATGGGGAGGAAGGTGAATCCACCTGATGACGAGGCAGGCTGGCGTGGTCCATCCCACTGCGAATCCCGCAGTGGACCACGAACGGCAGAGCTTTGTGGAGGTCCGCGACCTCCAGACCATCGCCCGCGAGCTGGGCCAGGAGGTCTCGGCGCCGTACGAAGCGCCCGCGAGCCATCCACCTGGTAACAGGTGAAGAACAGGTGGAGCAACCGTACACTATAGCCATCGGCGCTTACTAAATTAATAAATTATCTCAATATTAACATTAATATTTCGATTTATGCAACCTGTTTGTGAACCGCTCTCGGGGCTGTAACCGACCCGAAGCCACTCGCTCACGAGCCGCTGGCGCTGGGATCGACCTCAGCCTCCGCATCGTCCTCATCTTCTCCTCGACAACGATCCAGAGCCCGGTGCGTTGAGATGGCTCTTTCTTCGCGGATCGCGTATGATCAATGATATGGACTGACTCCGATTCCGGCACTCCGGGAGCCGATCCCATGGCCGTTGTGACCGCCCGCCCCCAATCCGTCGCTGCCGACCCGGCCGAGCCTTTCCTCATGGTACCCACGCTGGAGAACGGCGACCGTCTCACTCGCGCCGAGTTCGAGCGCCGCTACAAAGCCAGGCCCGACCTCAAGAAGGCCGAGCTCATTGAAGGGGAGGTCTACGTGGGTTCTCCAGTGCGTCACAGACAACATGGTAAGCCGCACAACCATATCAATGGCTGGTTGGCGGTTTACGTGGCCGGCACTCCAGGCGTGGAGGCCAGCGACAACGGTAGCATCCGGCTAGACACCGACAACGAGCCTCAGCCGGATGTCTACCTGATGATCGAGCGGGAGGCGCGGGGGACAGGCGCGGATCGATGAGGAAGACTACGTCGAGGGCGCGCCGAGCTGGTTGCGGAGATCGCCGCCAGCAGCGTCAGCTACGACCTGGGGAAGAAGCTGCATGTCTACCGGCGTACTGGCGTCCGCGAATATGTTGTGTGGCGCGTGCAGGACCGCGCGATCGACTGGTTCGTGCTCCGCGAGGGCCGGTTCGAACCCTTATCTCCGGACGACGACGGCATCATCCGCAGCACGGTGTTTCCCGGGCTCTGGCTCGACCCGGCCGCGCTCTTGCGCGGCGATCTGGCCGCCGTGCTGGCCGTGGTCCAGCGAGGTCTGAACTCGCCGGAGCATGCGGACTTCGTCGTCCGCTTGCGGGGGACATGAGGAATCTGACCCCGCCGCTGGCGGCAGCGGCGCGGGTCATGGCTCAATTCCTCCGCATGATCTCGCGCGACTGGACATCGCCCAGGTCACGGGTCTCGCCGGGCTTGAGCACGACGCGATCGATGACGACGCCGAATCCCCCCTTGGCGGCCTGATCGCCGACGGCATCGGCGGAATACTCCTGCCCGGGAACAAGCCGGTCGTAACGAAACCGGCCCTCGGCGTCGGTCTTCTGGCCGAAGAGGATGACACCCCGGGCCGGGTCGATCATGGCGTCTTGCCAGTCACCGGTCATCAGGTCGACGCGCGGCCTCGGCTTGCCCTGGGTGTTGACCAGGCGGCCGGTGATCGTGCCCCAGGGTTGGAGTTTGACCGTGTACGGCTCGGCTTCATCGCCCCGCGCCACGAGGCAGCCCACGAGCTTCCGCGCCTGTTGGCGGAACGTGAAGCGGATGGGCCGCTGGGGATTGAGCCGGCTCACGGTCATCACGCCGGGTGTCCGGGTCGCTTCGGCGCCCTCGCCCTCGGCGGTGACACCAGCCAGGAGTTCGCCCTCGGGTGAGAGCACGCGGACCTCGCGCTTGCGATCGCGCTGCAACACGGCCTCGGCCGTCATCGGGCCCGAGTCGTCCGGGGGATTGACCAGCACGATGGCACTGAACTGGTTCTGGGGCGAGCCGCCGTATCCGGGGCCGGAGGCGATGAGGATGGTGTTCTTGTCGCCGTAGGTTGGGGTCGAACGCTTGCCGGGCGGCTGGGCCTTCCCGGCGTTGAAGAACGCCTGGGGATCGACACAGGCCGGCGGGTACAGACCCGCGGCCGTGCGAACGAACACGCCGCCGGGGCCGGGCAGGACGCCCAGGAGGTAGGTCCCATCGGCCTGCGGGATGCCCTCGTTGTACGGACCCATGCCGTTCACCGGGGCATAGCCGGGAACTTCGCGGACGTGCGGGTTGGGATAGATCGGCTCGTAGAAGACGTTCGCGCCCTTGACGGGCTGACCGGTCTCCTTGTCGATCAGCTTGAGCCGCATCGGGATGCCTGGCACACACTCCACGTTGACCGCGATCGGCACCAGCCCGGCGGTGTCGGGCACGTTAACACAGGTCTCGAAGTAGGGAGCTTTCTCCCCCGCGAGCACCATCAGCGGGTAGCTCTTGCCTTTGGGGAAACCCGGCAGGGTGTAGCGACCTTTGGCATCGGTGGTCACGCGGGTGTTCGTCCCCTTGCCGCAGACCGTGACGCCGGCCAGGGGCTGCTTGGTTCGCTTGTCGCGGACGACGCCGACCAGCGCGCGGCCAGGCGGGATCAGGTGGTCGAAGCTTGCGCCGTAGATCGTCCTGGCCGCGAATGTGCCCGGTGGCGTGGAGACCGTCGCGGCGTTGCGGGTCATCACGGTGATCCTGGCACTCTGGATCGTCGGCCCCTCGACGGCGATCTCGACGATCCGGTCGCGGCCGATGCCGGACAGGCGGAATCGGCCGTCGGCGTCGGTCGTGACGCTCGCCGGCTGGCCGGGGAGTCGCGACCAGTAATCCTTGGCGAATCGGTGGTTAGAAGCGCGCATCGGGTCATCGCGGAGGAGGTTGAGATAAGGGTCGATGCCGTCGGCGCCCTCGGCCTTGATCCAGCCGCGCGTGATCTTCCCGCCGGCGACCGGCCGACCCTGAAGATCGAGGATCCGGCCGGTGATCGGCACGGAATCATCGACCAGCCGGAGGATCAGACCCTCGTCGGGCACCTTGCGCAGCTCGATCCAGTCGGGGCCGAGCCCTTCGGCCGTCGCCAGCAGCGTGATGGTGGCCCAGGGTCCGCGGCTGATGACATCGTCAAACTCCGCTTTCGACAGGGTGACATGAAAGCTTCCCTTGGCATTGGCCTTGGCCTTGAGGACCGGCTCGGCACGCTCCCGGATCGAGCCGGGGTCGAACAGGAACACGGATGCTCCGGCCGCGGGCTTGCCGTCCGGCCGGAGCACCGTGCCTCGGATCCGGTAGGCTGGGACGAGTGTGACGTCCTGCTTCACCGAATCGACCCCCTGGGGCGGGTCGATCCGGGCGAGGGCGGCGTAGTTGACCGGGTGGGTGATGGCCCAGGGAGCCGTGTTCAAGGAAGGCTCCTTGGTCCCGAACTCGTCGCCCCGCTTGGGGGCCACGAGGTAACCGTCCTCGTGGTAGACGCCGATCAGGCCTGGGCCGGGCAAGCCGAGGATGCGATAGGTCCCGTCGTCCTTGGTCGGGATGAAGTGGAAGGGGATCGTGGCGATGAAGCCGGGATAATCCTGCAAGTGCGGGTTGCCGTACATGGAGAAATACTCGACCTGGGTCTGCACGGGCCGGCCCGTCACCGTGTCGGTGACCCGGCCCTCGATCCAGACGCCGCGCCGCAGCTCGATGTCGACGGTCACCGGGTCCAGGCCGGGGCTGTCGGGCGCGTTCGTGGTGATGATGGGGTAGGGCTGATCGTCGGCCGGGATGGCCAGGATCGTGTTGCCCCTGCCCTTGGGCATGCCCGTCAGCCGGAAGCGGCCTTCGCGATCGGTGGTGGTCTGGACGATGTCATTGAGGTAATTCGGGCGGGTGGCCAGCTTATGGCTGCGGATCGTGACCCCCGCCAGCGGCTGCTTCGTATCCCTGTCGCGGACCACGCCGACGATCGGCTTGCACGGCTCAGCGGCGTGCTGGAAGCTGGATCCGTAATAGGTCGTGGTGAACCGCGGTTCGGCCGCGCTGTTCGGCACTTCGAACGTCTTCGCCGGGCGCGTGAGGATATGCAGATACTGGCTGGCGATGGCCGGCCCGTCGAGCAGGGCCGCGACGAGGCGATCGCGGCCGATGCCGGCGAGCCGGAAGCGGCCCTCGGCGTCGGTCGTCACCGTCGCGGAGGGTGCGACGGTATACCGGGGGAGATGCTGGTGTTCGAGCTGGAATCGGTCCCCCTTCCGGCCCGCGACGGCTTCGAGCCAGGGGCCGAGGTCTTCTCCCGGCGCCGCGTTGATCTGCATCACGCAGAGGGTCGCGCCCGGGACCGGCCTCCCTTCGAGGTCGATGATCTGGCCGGCGATTGGCACATCATCGTTCACCAGGGGAATCGTCAGGTCGTCTCGCTTGCCGTCCGGCGGGATCATGACCCAGCCGACTCCGCAGTTCGGCGCCGTGGCGGCGACGGTGATTCCCTGCTTGCGGTATTTCGCCTCGGGAACGGTGAACGCGAAGCGGCCGTCCGGCCCGGTCCTCGCGGCCTGCGACGTCGCGACCGGCTGATGGAGATAGCCCCACGACGGGGTCAGATACAGCTTCGCACCCGCGACGGGCTGCCCGCTCGGCCCGAGCACGCGGCCGTGGAAGCTGAGCGTCTGTCCTTCACCATTGGCTTGGGCAGGTTCTGGCGTTGAATCGTGTGCGACGAGCCGCGCGGGGGCCGGGATCGGTATGTTGGGGCCGGCCGGTGCCATGGCGGCCAGCCCGGTGGCGAGGCAGGTCAGCGCGCCCAGGATCAGCGCGGCGGTCGCGGCGATCTTCAGCCGGGCGATCATCATGGACTTCATGGCCTGCTTCATCAGGACGACCGTCGTGGTCGAGACCGTGCCGGCCGCGACCGTTTCGCCGAGGGCGATCTGGCCGGCGGCTCGCGTGGTGGATCGAAGTAATGGCATCGAGACCGCCGATACCATCTTCGGAGCAGCGCCGGCGCCCATCGCCGTCGTGGTGAAGGCCACGCCACGCCGCGTCAGCCGATCGCGGAGCAATTGCTTGCCCCGGGCCAGCCGGCCGCGCGTGGTGCCCTCACTCCATTGCAAGTAATCGGCGGCCTGCTGGTAGGTCATGTCTTCCAGGTAGCAGAGGACGATCGGCCGTCGATAGCGTTCGGGGAGCCGGTCGATCTCCTGGTGGAGCACGGCGCCGGCGTCGTCCCAGGGTGGGGTGCTGCTTTCCCGCGCCGGCCAGCTCGGCCGCCCTCTGCTCCTGACGTCGGCGCCGGACGGTGTCGGTCTTGACCTGCAAGGCGATGCGCCAGGCCACGCGATGGAGCCAGCCGCCGATCGAGCCGTCGATCCAGATCGACCGGGCCTTGCGGGCCAGCAGGAGGAAAGCGGCCTGGAAGGCGTCGTCGGCGTCGTTGGGATCGTCGAGGACCCCACGGCAGACAGACATCACCATCGACCCATGACGCTCAACCAGGGCCTGAAAGGCCAGTTCGTCGCGGTGAGATACGTATCGTTCCAGGAGCCGGCCGTCGGAGAGGCCCGCCAGGGTCCCCTCGCCGAACAGGCGGTGGATCTGCCGCAGAGCGTCGCCACTTTGTGCACGGGCCATGTTGCTCTTCCTCAAAATCCGTGGGTTCCTACCCATTACTAAGGGCCGCCGGCGCAGGGTTCGCACGGCGTTTCCACGAATTCCTGATACCGATCGAGAATTCCGAGCCATTCTTGATCGGGAAGGCGGAGCCACTCAAGGTAGTCGAGTCAGGTCCCGTGAGACAGGGGCATGCACACACTGCTCGGCACGCAATGATGTACTCGGAGTGACGTCGGGCACGTGATGAGGCGTGACGGCGTATCCCCGGTCCGTTCTGGGACGCGGTCGAGGCGGGATGTCCCCGCTCCACGGGTGCGCAACACGGCGCTCGAACGTGTTCGGTCCGGAATAACGTCCGGGCATATGGGTACAAGGCGCCGCCGGAGCAAACGGTCCCGAACCCTAGGTCGGTGGCCACCGCCAGTCCATGTTCCACATTCTGCCCAGGAAGGCGCACGGATTTCGAGGTAACGCCCGTCAGACCGACGTGCGCCATCCAGGATCACCTGTCGGAAAGCCGGCTTCGGTCGATCCGACGAATGGCACTAGCTTAACTCCTTTTCCTGTCGCGCAAGACGCTAGCCCTTTCGAGGCTCAAACCTCACCTGCAAGCTCTGGCCTGCCGCTCCGAGATGCTCGGTGCCGCGAGGGCGACGAAACGAATTGCTCCCCATCTGGCCATCGTCTCAAGGCTCGTCGATGGCCTGGCGGCAGCCGTGACGGTGCCAGTGGACGCGATAGATACTGAATCCAACCTAAACTGGGACGTATTCGAAAATACATGCAATATTGTAGGAATTCCGACCTCCGGCTTCTGGAGTGAGCGAAGGGGACTTATCGACGACATGTTATTGACTCGATGCGAAGTCGCACACGGCCAGCTAGTCACGCTCCAAGCCACGGATGCTGTCCGCTATCTGGATTTTGCCCTGGATGCGATATCGAAGTTTGGCACGGATCTGGAGAACGCTGCGTTGACGGACGCCCATATTCGGCCTACGACCGGATGAGCCTGCCAACAGAATTGCCTTCAACTGTTCGGGGTCACGTGTTGAGCTAGGCGAAGCAGGATCGGTCCGACGACACCGACGCGCCCTCCGGGGTTGCCTCTGGCCCGATGGCGACTGGATCGGCTTTCATGCTGCCGCATCGGGTTCGCTGCTGAACGACTGTCACCCTTGGCCCGTGAAGGCGTACTCCCGCCGATCAGTCTGAGGTAACATGGATGCCAGGCGGATGAGTCGGGTTGGCGTCTCTGATTGTCCGCCCACCTGCGGATAGGCGATCTCGACTTCATTCGCGAGCGGGTTACGGGCAAAAGGAATCTCAAACTGACGCCAAGTGCCCGTCGACGAAACGGGGAATCCTGGGTGGGGATCGAGATGCAAGCGGAACGAAACCGGGCGGCAGGGTATTCTCTCCGATTTCTTGTCGCGTTCGTCTTGCAAGTCGGTGCGGTTCTGCCCGCACTCGAGGACCGGGCTCAGGCCGAGTCTCCCGCCCTCGACTTCAACCGCGACATCCGGCCCATCCTCGCGGAAAACTGCTTCTACTGCCATGGGCAGGACGCGAACAAGCGTCAGGCCGAGCTGCGGCTTGACATTCGCGACGTGGCGATCGAGGCCGGTGCGATCGTTCCGAAGGACCCTCGCGCCAGCGAACTGATCTCGCGGATCAACGCGACGAATCCCCAGGAACTGATGCCGCCTCCGAAGTCGAACCGGCGGCTTACCCCCGAGCAAAAGAAGCGGCTGGAGCGTTGGATCGGGGAAGGGGCGAATTATGCCACGCACTGGGCTTTCGTCGCTCCCCAGCGACCGGCCGAACCCGCCGTGAAGGACGCTCGGTGGGTCAGAAACTCGATCGACCGCTTCGTGCTCGCGAAGCTCGAAGCCGAAGGGATGTCTCCCTCGCCCGAGGCCGACCGGGCCACCCTCATCAAGCGGCTCTCGATCGACCTCACGGGGTTGCCCCCGACGCTCGAGGAAGTTGACGCCTTCGTGGCCGACACCGATCCGAATGCCTACGAAATGCGGGTCGACCGGTTGCTCGCCAGTCCGCATTACGGCGAGCGGATGGCCCTCCCCTGGCTCGACGCCGCCCGTTATGCCGACAGCAACGGGTTCCAACAAGACGGCGATACCTGGCAATGGATCTGGCGCGACTGGCTGGTCAAGGCGCTGAACGACGACATCCCTTTCGATCAGTTCACGATCCGCCTGCTGGCCGGCGATCTCTTGCCCAATGCCACGATCGAAGACAAGATCGCCAGCGGATTCAACCGCAATCACCTCTTGAATGGAGAAGGGGGCGCGATCGCCGAGGAACAACGGTGGGTCAACCTCTTCGACCGGATCGACACCACGTCCACGACGTGGCTCGGCCTGACGATGGCTTGCGCAGTGTCACGATCACAAATTTGATCCGATGACCCAGAAAGACTACTACAGCCTTCTCGATGCCTTCAACCGCGTTCCGGAGAGCGGCACGCCGCAGTTCTTTTCGTCGCGGGTTCGCGTGGCGGCGCCGTTCGTCGAGTTGCCGACCGAGGAGACTCGAGCCAGAATCGCCGAGCTGGAAGCGAACCTGAAGGACGCCGAGGCCCAGAGAAAGATTGCGACCGAGTCAGCCTTTGAGGGCTGGCGATTAGGTATTCTCACCGATGGCAAGCCCGCGAGCGGAAAAGGCCTGCCGGACGCACTGGCCTCCATCCTTCGCAAGCCGGAAGGCGAGCGCAGCGACGACGAGAAGAAGACCCTCGACGCGGGCCTTCGCAAACACTTCGACGACAAGGTCCGCCCGATGCTTACCTCCAAGCTGCCCGCTCTGTCGAAGCCCGACGTCGTCCGGAACCAGCTCAAGGACTATCGCGGCGATCGCCTCCCGCGCGTGATGATCATGAGCGACGCCAAGCCCCGGCAAACGGCCATCCTGACCCGGGGTGAGTACCTCAAGCCGGGGGTAAGAGTCTCGTTCGCGACACCGGCGTTTCTGCCCCCGATGCCCGAGGGGGCGCCGGCCAACCGCCTGGGGCTCGCCCGCTGGCTCGTCATGCCCGAGCACCCGCTGACCGCCCGCGTGCAGGTCAACCGGATGTGGCAGCACGCCTTCGGCTCCGGGATCGTCAAGACCGCGGAGGATTTCGGTGTTCAGAGCGAATTCCCGGTCCACGGAAAGCTCCTCGACTGGTTGGCCGTCGAGTTCCGCGAGCGGGGCTGGGGGATGAAGGCCATGCATCGGCTGATCGTCACGAGTGCGACTTACCGGCAGTCGAGTCGCGCGACGCCCGGTCAGCACGCCCGCGAGTCGGAAAACCGGCTGTATTCACGGGCGAGCCGATTCCGGATGTCGTCCTTGATCTTGCGAGACTGGGCGCTCGCGTCCTCCGGCCTGATCGACCTCCGGATCGGCGGACGCCCCGTTTATCCCTACCAGCCTGACGCCATCTGGGAGGCGCTCGCCATCACCAAGGAACGGGACTTCACGTACCCGGCCTCCTCGGGCAAGGACCTCTATCGTCGCAGCCTCTACACGTTCTGGCGACGGACCGTCGGGCCGGCCAACATGTTCGACGCCTCGAACCGTCAGACCTGCCGCGTGCGGTCCAGCATCACGAGCACGCCCCTCCACGCGCTCACCACGCTCAACGACCCGACCTGGGTCGAGGCCGCGCGGGCCTTGGCCGAACGAAGCATGAAGGCGTCGAACAACCTCGATGACCGGCTGACGAAGGCCTTCCAACTCGTGATCTGCCGCAAGCCGACGGATCTCGACCTCGGGATTCTGCGTCGGGCCTACGCCAAGCAGGTCGAGATTTACGCGAAGGACGGCGCGGGAGCGAGGGCACTGCTCGGCGTGGGCGAGTCCAAGCGGGACGAGACGCTCGACGCCGGCGAGCTCGCCGCGTTTTCGGCGGTTTGCCTGGCGATCCTGAACCTCGACGAGGCATTGACGCGGGAGTGAATCATGAACGACCTTCATCGTGAAAATATCGTCCGCGTGACTCGCCGCCAGTTGTTCGGTTCGGCGGCGAGCGGAGTCGGAATGGCGGCCTTGGCGTCGCTCATGGGGGGCGGCTCCGCGGCGGGGCCGATCGACCCGAGGGTGAATCCGGGCTGAAGGGCCTGCCCCACTTCGCCCCCAAGGCGAAACGGGTGGTCATCCTCTGGCAAGGGGGTGGACCTTCACATGTGGATCTGTTCGACCCAAAACCGGTGATGCGGGCGACGGCCGGGAAGAACATCCCCGACAGCGTCCGCGGGATGACCCGGCTCTCGACCATGTCGAGCGGCTACGGCAAGTGGCCGACCCTCCCCGCGATCAAGCCGTTCAAGAAGTACGGCCAGTCCGGCATCGAGATGAGCGAGATGCTCCCGAACGTGGGAGTGCTCGCCGACGAGATCTGCCTGGTTCGAAGCATGTACACCGAGGCCGTCAACCACGCGCCCGGCGTGACGTTCTTCATGACCGGTGCGCAGGCCCCCGGCCGGCCCAGCATGGGGGCCTGGCTGTCGTACGGACTCGGCAGCGAGACCGACAACCTGCCGACCTTCGTCGTGATGACCTCGAGCGACAAGGGGAAGACTTGCGGCCAGCTCTTCTTCGACTACTACTGGGGCAGCGGGTTCCTACCCAGCCGGTTCCAAGGGGTCCGGTTCCGGAACACGGGCGACCTCGTGCCGTATCTGGCCAACCCTCCGGGCGTGAGCCGCGAGGGGCGGCGTGCGTTGCTCGACGACATGGCCGCCATGAACGCGGCGCATCTCTCCGATTATGGCGATCCCGAGATCGACACGCGCATCGCCCAGTACGAGATGGCCTTCCGGATGCAGACGAGCGTGCCCGACCTCGTCGACTTCTCGAACGAGTCGAAGACCACGCTCGCGCGCTACGGTCCCGACGCCCTGCAACACGGCACGTTCGCGAACAACTGCCTGATCGCCCGCAGGCTGCTCGAACGGGGCGTCCGGTTCGTACAGTTGATGCACTCCGGCTGGGACCAGCACGGGAACCTCTTCACCCAGCTCGAGCAGCAGTGCAAGGACACGGAGGGTCCGTCGGCGGCGTTGGTGCGCGACCTCAAGGATGCGCGGGATGCTGGACGACACGCTGGTCATCTGGGGCGGCGAGTTCGGCCGCACCCCGTTCGGACAGGGGAACCCCGCCAACCCCCAGGGTCGGGACCACTTCGGCAAGGCGTACAGTTGGTGGCTCGCGGGGGGCGGCGTCAAACCTGGCACAGTTTACGGGGCGACCGACGACTTCGCCTGGAACATCACGTCCGACCCCGTCCACGTTCACGACATGCAGGCGACGATCCTGCACCTCTGCGGGATCGACCACACGAAGTTGACTTTCCGCTACCAGGGCCGCCAGTACCGCCTCACTGACGTACACGGCAGGGTCGTGACTGGCCTGCTCGCCTGAGCAGACGCCCCGAATGCAGGCGTTCATAGGTCGGGACACAGCAGGACGAGCGGCGAACGCTCAGTGGCTGGTCACAGGGGGTCCTCGGAACTGCTGCCGGGGCGGCAGAACAGAGTGAGGGGGCTCGGTCATGCCAATCCGGCTGGACCAACTCGTCGCCAAGCGGTTCGGCTTGTCGCGCCGCGCCGTGCGCGAGGCGATCCGCAACGGCCGGATCGACTTGGCCGGCCAACGTAGCGATGAGCCAGGCTTGGCCGTCGAGTCCGATGCGGCGGTCGCGTTCTTCCCCAATCGGCCGAAGGCGCGGAAGGTTGCTCAGTGCTTGCCGGTCCTCTTCGAGGACCGGCACCTGATCATCGTTGATAAGACCGCCGGGTTACTCTCGGTCCCCACGCCCGATCGCGAGTGCAACACGCTCCGGGAACGAACGGGCCGCTACCTCCAACTCCGCTACGGCGGACGGCCCTATCTCGGGGTCGTCCACCGGCTCGACAAAGACACCTCTGGGGCCCTGGTCTTCGCCCGCTCTCCCGAAGCCCTCCGCACTTTGCAAGCGTTGTTCAAGGCCCACACCATCGAGCGCCAGTATTTGGCGGTGGTCGAGGGCTCGCCCCACCTCGACGCCGGCAGGATCGACCTACCCCTCGTCGCCGACCGCGGCGACCGCCGTCGCGGCGTGGCCCACGATGACGAAGGCCGCCACGCGGTGACGCACTACCGCGTCCTCGAGCGGTTCGGGAGCCGCGCCGCGCTCATGGCCTGCCGGCTCGAGACCGGCCGGACCCATCAGATCCGCATCCACCTGGCCGCCATCGGACTGCCGGTCGTCGGCGATCCCGTCTATCGTCCACGCTTCCTCCCCCCTCCCCGGGTCACCTTCCATCGCCAGGCCCTCCACGCCCGAACCCTCGGCTTCACCCACCCGATCACCGGCGTCCCCCTCCACGTCGAAGCCGACCCCCCCGCCGACTTCGCCGCCTTGCTCGTCGAGCTCCGCGACCGCCCCGACCCTCCCGGTCCGAAGCGCTGAGATGGGCTCATGGAGATCGGAATCTGCCATGCGACAGCGCATCGTTTAGTCCGGAACGTGATTTGGTGTTCCGCGAGAACTGTCGAAAAAGACGGCTTTGCGCATCAGGATGGGAAAAGACCAAGGACGGAGCCGCTGTTTGGTGGTGCTCGCCGGACGATCGAAACTGGCTCGGATTTCCCGATCGGTGTCAGCATTCCCCGGATCCCACACGTCGGCGTCCGCAGCGGGCGAAGCCGGCAGCGGATTTCCGAACGCCGGTTGACCAACCGGCTGGCCACCGCGAACCGAGCCGGTCTCGAACCTTATTGCGTCCGCTCCGATGGCCTCGCGTTGCTCGGTCCCAGGATCAGGTCGAGGAGTAATCGCACGTCGCGGTGCGCCACAACCGGATGGCGGAACGGGCGATCCGCGTGCAGCTCATAACGGTTGCGCCGGCCCTCGCGGGCCCGGGAGAGATATCCGGCCTCCTCCAGGTCGGCGACGATCCGCTGCACCGCCCGCTGGGTGATCCCCACCTGCTTCGCCACTTCGCGCAGCAGGACCCCCGGCTCTTGCGCGATGCACAGCAGTACGTGCGCGTGGTTGCTCAGGAAGGTCCAATCCGAACCGCTGGCCGTTTTCAGAGACTTCTCTTCCTTCATGCCTTAACTCCGGCTACGCTTTGCGCAAAGAATTGCAGGAAATAAATGTCGTATTTCTCGCACCGATTCCGAAGATCCTTGCTGCCAGATCGTCATGATAACCGAGATGAGGTCACTCACCTGCCCTGGGCTCTGAAGGGCAAGACTTGAATGCGGTTGCGGATCGCGACTCGGACCTGTTGCGGCCGGAAGGATGCCGCGACCACATTCATTGGGGAACTTGAATGAGTGGGTGAAAGACAATCTGATGGAAACTGGCGTTGCTGGGCATCCTCCTCGGGCCAGCGGGGCTCTCGGCGATCATCTATGCCGAGCAGGTCGCCGCACCGCGCCCGGATCACAGTGCGGTGCTCGTGATCGACCGCCTGGGCGTGTCCCAGACCGTCCTTGATCCATTGAGCGACCGGCGCCAAGGTCGCCAGCGAGCTTCCGCTCCCGGCTCGTGATCCCGACCAATCCCACTCCGGCGCGCTGGTGCGCCTGCCTTGATCGCTCCGCGCTCCGAACGCGGCTCCCCTGAGGGCGTCGGCCCTGGGGCCGCCGACCCCAGCCATTCTGAGATCGAGATGGCTTCGAAGGTGGGTGGCTGGGGTCGGAGCCGGAGCGACGCCGGGCGGCCGTGCGGAGATGACGGGAGCCCGACTCACCTCGACGGCGCTGCGCCTCTTGGGATAACATCAATCCTGGGAGCATCCGCTGGTCCCGACCGGGCATTCCTCCCGTAATTCGGAGCGACGTCCCATGGCGACGGTTACGCCAAGAACCCCCAGGATCAAATACCCTTCATCGGATGGCGAGCCGATGGCCGAGACCCCGATCCACCGCCAGACAATGGCCGATCTGATCGCCAATCTCCAGGACTACTATGCCGATGAGCCCAATGTCTACGTCTCGGGCAACATGATGATGTATTACGTCGAGGGAAACGCCGACAAGAGCGTCTCCCCCGACGTCTTCGTGACCCTGGGCATCCCCAAGCTGCCGGAGCGCGACGTCTATAAGATCTGGCTCGAAGGGAAGGGCCCGGACGCCGTGATCGAAGTCACCTCCAAGAGTACGGCTCGGGTCGATCAGCGGTGGAAGTTCGACCTCTACCGGGATGTCCTCAAGGTCCGCGAATACATCCTGTTCGACCCGCGAGAGCAAACACTGGCGGGGACCAACCTGTGCGCCTATCGACGGGTCAAGGGCGAGTACGACCTGATCCCCAAGATCCGGGGCCGGGTGGTCAGTCAGGTGCTTGGCCTGGAGCTGAAGGCCGCCGGGCCGCACTTGCGGCTCGATGACCCCCGGCGCCGGATTTACCTGCCGACGCCGAACGAGATCCGCAAGGCCCTGGATCAAAAGTCGGCGGCGCTCGCCGTCGCCGAGGCGGAGAACGAGCGCCTGCGACGTGAGATCGACGCCCTTCGCCTGCGCCACGAAGACGAAGTCCTGAGCCGCGCATGGCTCCTTCGCGAAACCCCGATCCGGAGTGGATTCCCGCCCATGCTCCCCAAGATCACCGAGACGATCCTCGAGGCCAAGGCCGCCAAGGGACTCACATTCGCCGACCTGGGCGGCATCGTCGGCTGCAACCCGGTCTTCCTGGCGGCGGTCTGCTACCGCCAGGCCAGCGCCACGCGCGAGCAGGCGGAGCAGCTCATCGAGGCCCTCGGTCTGGACCCGGCCTGTCTGCCCGAGCTGACCGCGTTCCCCGTCAAGGGGGGACTGATGCCGATGGTCCCCGTCAACCCGCTCCTTTATCGCTTCTACGAGATCATGCAGGTCTACGGCCTGCCGTTGAAAGATGTCATCCAGGAGACGTTCGGCGACGGCATCATGAGCGCCATCGACTTCACCCTGGACGTCGAAAAGGAAGCGGACCCCAAGGGAGACCGGGTCAAGATCACCCTGTCCGGCAAGTTCCTGCCGTACAAGAGATGGTAAGAATCCCCATACGAGAAGATGGAGACCTCTTCAGTCCTCGAGCCCAAGCTCTTCGGCGGGGATGGTGCGGAGGACTTCCTCGGCGTTGGTCTCACCGCGAGCGACCTTGAGCAGGGCCGCGCGGCGCAGCTCGAGGAAGCCTTCTTGAACCGACGTTCTGACGGAGTTCCCGCGTCGGTCGCGCGTCGGCGATCAGCCGGCGTAGGTCTCCGGTGATCTTGAGCACTTCGAAGACGCCGGTACGACCGGCATAACCGGTCTGGTAGCACTTGGGGCATCCGCGCCCGCCGTAGAGCGACCGGCCCTCTCCCGGCTCCAGCCAGCCCCGGACTTCTTCGAACGGATCGGGCATCCCGTCCAGCTCGAAGGGGACCTTGCAGTCGGGGCAGAGCGTCCGGACCAGCCGCTGGGCGATCACGCCATGAAGCGAGGTGGAGAGGAAATGCGGATGGACGAAAAGGCTGAGCAGACTCTGCACGGCCCCCGCCGCTGAGGGCGCGTGCAGCGAGGCCAGCACGAGGTGGCCGCTATTGGCCGCGCGCACGGCCGTCTCGGCCGTGATCGGGTCCCGGATCTCGCCGATCATGATCACATCCGGCGACTGGCGGAGCACGCTCCGCAGCAGCTCAGGGAAGCCGACCTCGACCTTCGGGTTGATCGGCGACTGTCGCAGACCCGAGATGGCATATTCGATCGGGTCCTCGATCGTGTTGATCTTCCGCTCGCCGTTGTTCAGGTGTTTCAAGCAGGCGTAGAGCGTCGTGGTCTTGCCCGATCCCGTCGGTCCGCTGACGAGGATCAAGCCGCTGGGAATGGCGAGCATTCCGATCAGCTCGTTGAGCTCTTTCCGCCTCATGCCAAGCTGGTTGAGATCCATCTTCTGCGAGTTGGAACTGAGCAGCCGGATCGAAAGGTCCTCGCCGTAGAGGGTCGGGATCGTGCTGACGCGCAGGTCGATCCGACCGGCGCCGACACCGTCCTCACCCCGAACCCATCGGCCGTCGAGGGGCCGCCGCTGCTCGGCCAGGTCCATGCCGGCCATGACCTTGATGTGGCTGGTGCAGCGCCGACCTTGCTCGGGCGTGAGGATCGTCAGCAGCCGGATGATCCCCAGGTGGCGGACCGAGACGCCGACGTGGTTCTCGTTGATCGAGAAGAAAAGGTCGCTGGCCGGCATCCTCACCGCGTAGTCGATCAGGGTGGTCACCGCCGTATCCGGGAGCAGCCCGGCGACGTTCGGCACGCCCGAGCTGGCCTCGGCCGGCGCGGCACTCGCCACCGGCTTCCCCTGGCCGCGACCCGCATCCCCTTTGGCTTTGCGATCGGCCGGGGCGACTGGTTCGATGATGCTCATGACAATTCTCCCAGGGCCAGCGCCCGCGCCGTGAACTCGTCCTCGACGATGTTCAGGTAGCGGTCCATGTGCAGGAGTTTGAGGATGGCCATGATTGACGGAGGTACTGAATGGAGCACCAGAATCCCACCGGCCTCCTGGCAGTGCTTGTGGAAGTTCACGAGCCAGCTCACGCCGCTGGAGTCGATGTAGGGCGTATTCTGAAGGTCGAGGAGGATCTTCCGACGGTAACCATCGAGCCCCAGCAGCTCCTCGACCTGATGAGGATCCCCCGGCTGCTCGCTGAACCGGATCTCACCGTCGGTGTGGATCCGGCAGATCCCCCCTCCTCGGAGCGCAGATTGAGCTTCATGGAAGCACCCGGTGCGATGAGAGTGTACTGGATCGAATCAGATTGTTCGCGTGATCGCTCGTCGTTGCGACGTGCCTCTTCGCAATCGCTGCCATATCATGATCAGCCGGACCGTCAGAGATCAAGATAATTCCGACGTTTCTTATCAACGAATTCCTTAAAGTTTGCGTCGGCCCCTTTCGGCGTTCCAAAGATCGGGGCGATCCTGATCATCCCACGCCCGCGGTTGCTCAAGGCTCACTGCGCTGCCGGACTGGCTGCACGTTACCCGCCTCGACATCATCGACTGTACGCGCCTGAGGGCCTTGCCCGAGGGCTGATCCATTGCCCATCGACGGGCCGCCAGTATATCCTCCGGGTTCCCCCCACGATGCGGACCTGCCGCGAAGCCATCGCTTGGACCACGGGGTTTGATGACCCCGACGACTACAGGCCGCTCGTCGAAACCTGAGCATGAGGTCCCCCATGAAATCTCGATGGTCCGTTTCCGCCTTCGGTGCCCTGGCGCTTGCGATCATCGGCTCGAGTGCCGTCGCGGCCGACGACTCCAAGCCGCCGGAGGGTTTCGTGCCGGTCTTCAACGGCAAGGATCTCAAAGGCTGGGAAGGCAGCCCGCAATACTGGAAGGTGGAGGACGGCTGTCTCACCGGCACGGCGGACGGCACGCTCACGTACAATCGATTCATCATCTGGCGAGGTGGAACCGTCAAGAACTTCGAGCTGCGCGTGCAGGTCAAGGTCAGTCCCAGGGGCAACAGCGGATTGCAGTACCGGGGGACCGAGCGCCCCGACCTGGGTGAGTCGGTCGTAACCGGCTATCAGTGCGACGTGGTTCCCACCCGGGCCGACTACAACGGTATGCTCTACGAGGAGCGCGGGCGACGCATCCTCGCCCATTCCGGCGAACGGGTGATCATCGACGCTCAGGGGCAGCCCTGGGTGGTCGGCCAGTTTCCGCTCCGGGAATTCCGTCCTGACCAGTGGCACGACTACCGGGTGCTGGTCGAGGGCAACCATCATCGGCACTGGATCGATGGGCACCCCACGGTCGATCTCATCGACCTCGACCCAAAAGGCCGGAAGCTCGACGGGGTGCTGGCCGTGCAGGTTCACGTCGGCCCGCCGATGAAGATCCAGTACCGGGACTTCTTCCTGAAGCGATTGCCCGACGATCTCCCTTTGACCTCGCCCGAACAGGCCGCCATCCCGGCCGACGCCCGAAAAGTGGCGCCGCAGGGACGGGACAAGCCGAGAGCTCCCGATGCGCGCTGAGCTGGGCAGCTCGTCAAAGAACACCGGTTACCAATCATCCCCGTCAATCACGGCGCGAGGAGGACGATGGGCTATGGTGCGCAGACATCGAGGATATTTCGTCTCCATGGTCGTCCTGGCGGCCTCGACCGCAGCCGTCGTACGAGCCCAGGGCCCGGCCGGCGACGGCGACCCTTATCGCCGCTATATCATGACGGCCCCGGAGTTCCAGCCCGTACCCCAGAAGCCGGCTTTCCTGATCGGCCGATGGAATACCTGGATCTACATGCCCTGGCGCTATCAATGGACGATTGGAACGAACGAGGCCGGAGGCCGGTTCTGCCGTGACTTCGGCTTCAACGGCGGGTTCACCGATCACGGCGAAGGACCGCTCGACTGGCTCGAACGCTGGAACCTTCGCTTCTACAACGACCACACCGCCGGCAAGGGGGACCTGCATCTCCACGGGTCGGAGAACAAGTCGAACTTCCAGGCGGACCAGCGCAACCCCCGCGCGATCCGTCACGGGACCGACGGCCCGCGGCCCATCGATGAGGCCCTGAAGCGCCAGCTCCGCGACCGCGTCGCGGACCACGTCGCGCGGTTGCGGAAGAGCCCGATGCGCGTCGCCTACGCGCTCGACGACGAGATCTCCTGGGGCGCGTTCGTCACCCCCCTGCCCTGGCGGGTGAACAACGACGACGCGGCGTATCAGCGATGGCTGGAGACATACTACGGCCGCGGCCGAGCGCCGAAGGCCGCCTTCGTCACGCCCGACTTTGTACTCGAGCAGTTGAATCGACCGCTCGGCCAACTCGACTTCTCGCCTCTGCTGGATCGCCTCAGCTATCAAGATTCGGTCTGGGCAAACCTGATTCGCGAGCTGGTGGAAACGGCCAATCGCACCGATCCGGAGACGCCTTGCGGGTTCGTCGGCGGCCAGGCGCCCAACATCTGGGGCGGGTACGACTACGCCAAGCTCGCCAGGGCGATCCAGTTCATCGAGGTCTATGACCTCGGCTCGGCTCAGGAGATTCTCCGGTCGTTCAACCCCAACAACGCCTGGGCCCAGGTGACCACCCACTTCCACAACGACAAGCTCGGCGTGGAGAACGACATCTGGCAGAGCTGGTATTACTTCGCCCACGGTAATCGGGGGATGATCGGCTGGGTCGAGGGCTGGTTCGACGGCGCCAAGCCGCGTCCCTGGCTCGAGCGCTACCGGGCGACGCTCAAGGAGCTGGGCGGCGTGCAAGGGCCGAAGCTGGCCGGGGCGCACTGGATTCATGATGGGGTGGCGATCTATTATTCTCACCCATCGATTCAAGTCTCGTGGTGCCTTGATATCGAGCCGCACGGCAAGACCTGGGTCAACCGCAACAACGACCACCGGCTGGGAACGTCGCACAACGTCCGCAAGGCGTGGGAATACCTGCTGGCCGACTCGGGGATCCAGTACAACTTCCTCGCCTACGACGAGCTGATCCGCCGCGGGGTCCCGGTCGAGTACAAGGTCTTGATCCTGCCGGCCTGCTATGCGCTCTCCGACGCCGAGGCCCGGCAGATTCGCGAGTTCTGTCAGAACGGCGGCACGGTCGTCGCCGATTTCGCCTGCGGCCTCTTCGACCAACATGGCAAGGGCCGGCGACGAGGTGCCCTCGATGACCTGTTCGGAGTCTCCCACGACGGCAGCCTGAGCCAGCGCGATTTCTTCGGCGGCTCGCTCTGGGTCGAGACCAACCAGGACGCGGCCTATTCCTATACTCAGTATCGCCAGCTCTTCGATACGGTCCCTTGCCGCCTGCAAGACGGATTCGCGATCGCCGAGCATCGGCTCGGCACGGGGAAGGTCCGGCAAGTCGGCCGGGGCAAGGCTGTTTATTTCAATCTCTCGCCCCAGCGCTACCTCCAGTATCGCGAGGAGGGCAAGTCCACCGATGCCCATCGCGCGGTGTTCCTCGGGTCGATCAATCCCTCGGGCCGCCCACCGCGCGTGGTGGTCACGCACCAGGGACGGCGCCCGTCGTACTGCGAGGTCACCTACTGGTCCAAGTCCGGGCGAACTTATGTCTTTATCCTCAAGAATCTCCCCGTGAACGCGACGCCCACCGGAGGAGGCGGCGTGGCGGGGTTGAATGCCGAGGGAATCACGATCGACGTCGAGCTGCCGGCGGCGCGGAAGGTCGTCGATGAACGGACCGGGAAAGCGCTGGGAGATGGGAACACGTTCTCGTTCCGATTCAACGGCGTGGAGCCGGTGTTTTTCAGCTATGTGGACGGAGATTGAACGGTGATCTCTTGCGCCATGCGAGGTGTTTCTTGCTATAATCGGGGGCGATTCGTGGGCCTTGTCGAGATGAGCCCATGCCTTCGAAATCTTATCAGCGGTGGAGAACGACGCGGAGAGCGGAGCTGGACAGGATCGACCACGCGCACACGCGCGGTTGGCGTCACGGGGCGGGGCAGATGGTATGCGACCCAGCAGATCAACCAGGCTTACGTGATGCTGCTCGCGTCGCACTTCCAGGGCTTCTGCCGCGACCTCCATTCCGAGAGCATTGAGTTCCTGGTTGGTTTGGCTCAGCCGCTTTTCCTTCAGCCGATCGTGCGGACCAGCCTGGTCGACGGACGGAAGTTGAGCCGTGGGAATGCGAACTTCGACAACATCAGGGAGGATTTCGAGCGCCTTGACATCGATCTCAGTGTCGAGCTGGATTCATTCGATCCCCCACCTCGCCCATTAAGAAGGAAGCTTCAGGATCTGAACAACTGGCGGAATGCTCTCGCTCATCAAGACTTCAGCAGACTGGGAGGCTCAGAGCGGCTTCGACTCGTACAAGTGCGCCAATGGCGCAAAGCATGCGATCAGCTTGCCCGTGTGTTCGAAAAGGTAATCCATCGTTACTTGCAGAGTCTGTCTGGGGTATCCCCCTGGTAAAGGGAGGAGCAAAATGAGTTCCACGACCAAGTCCGTCCCGCGCTTCCGGATTGGCGAGTGGGTTCTGTTCCCTTTCGGAACACGGAAAGTCCTCGCGAAGATTATCGAGGACCGCGGCCCGATCGGCTACCGCGGACGGCGCCTATACGGAGTCCTCCTGGATCGAAATCGACCTGAGCCGAAGACCACAGAAGCCCCCGAGGAGGATCTCGAGGCGGCCCCGAAGGAGATCCTCACTCCCGAAGCCGCCAAGGAGAGAGGCATCTCGACCGGTTATTGGCCGACTCATGGATTTGACATCGCCTATATCCGCGAGGGAAAGTCCAGCAACTGGGCGGCGATCATGCAGGGAGGGTTAGCCCATGAGGGTGTAGGCTCTCGAGTGAGCGTGGGATACACTACCGCTAGATATGGGTCGGAGTCGCCGCGCGACGAGAATTTCGCGAACGTCACTATCCCAATGGAATACGATCCGCGCCTCCGTGATCCGCGTGAGAACCCGGTTACGTGGCACGCGATGCTCGAAGAAGCCCAGAGGCTGGCCGATCGATGGTTCAAGACCAAGCATCCCAAGTCCGTGATCGAACGAGATTGACTCGTCGTGGGATGATGCCGACCGCCGTCTTCGTTCGGCACCGAGAGCCCAGGGAAGGAGAATGAAACGCGTAGAGGCGCGTTTTCTCTCGAATTCCTGAACGCGCCGATCGCCCTGCGGCCAGTACCTTGATGGAATGAGCTCGAGGGAAGGCCGGCGAGGGTTGATGCGATGGCGAGAGGATCGACCAAGAGTGCCCTCCGACAGATCCGGACGCTCTTCGAGCTGGGCACGCTCGGCGGGATGACCGACGCCCAGTTGCTGGAGCTGTTCCTGACGCGGTCGGGAGACGACGCCGAGGATGCGTTCGCGGCGCTGGTCCATCGACACGGACCGATGGTCCTGGGCGCCTGCCGCCGGATGCTGACGAATTCGCACGACGCGGAGGACGCGTTCCAGGCGACCTTCTGGATCCTGGCGCGGCGGGCCGCCGCGATCGGCCGGCGGGAGCGGCTGGCGAACTGGCTTTATGGCGTCGCGGTCCGCACGGCCCAGGAGGCCCGGCGACGGGCTGCGCGGCGTCAGGCGAGGGAGAGGCGGGCGATGGACAACGTCAAGGTCGAGTCGGAGCCCGTCGGAGATTGGGACGATCTGATCCCGATCCTCGACGAGGAATTGAGCCGCCTGCCGGATCGCTACCGGGCCGCACTGGTCGCCTGCGAGCTGGAGGGAAAGTCGCGGAGCGAGGCTGCTCAGCAGCTCGGACTTCCCGAAGGGACGCTCTCCACCCACCTGGCGCGTGGCCGGAAGCTGCTCCGCGATCGACTCGTCCAGCGCGGGGTCAGTCTCGGGGTCGGGGCCTGGGCGGGACTGCCGCGCGGCGCCGTCGAGGCCGCGGTCCCGGACCGGCTGCTCAGTGCCACAGTCCGGGCGGCGCTCGGGCAGGCGGCCGGAGGGGTGGCATCAGGAACGGTTTCCGCAACAGTCACGGCCTTGGCCGAAGGAGTGCTCAAGATGATGGTCCTGACCCGGTTGACTCTGATTGTTGCGGCCGTGATGGGCGTCGGCGTGGCGAGCCTGGGCGCGTATGCCGCCTGGCCCGCGGTTCCGGCGAGAATCGACGAGCCGTCCAAGGTCCCGGTCGCCGCCAAGGTGGACGATCCCGCAGCTGGCGATCGTCGCGGCGGGTCCATGGCGTGGTCGTTGACGAAGCCGGGAAGCCGGTTCCCGGGATCGCGGTGAGGGTCGCGAACTACGACGATCGACAGTCGCGCGGGGTCACCGACCCGGCCGGCCGGTTCGATTTTGCCATCCGGAGCCCTTTGCTCCGGAGCACCTTCCTCCTGGCCGGCACGGCCGACCAGTCGCGGCAAGGGATCTACCGGTATGACTACTCGCTCGATGAGACCGAGACGAAGCAGCCTGTCAAGATCGTGCTCAAGCCGAGCCGCGAGATCCTTGTGCGCGTGACGGACCCGGCGAAAACGCCCGTGCCCGCAGCGGCGGTCGAAGTGGAGGCGGACTATCGGACGATCGCGGTGGGATCGGCGAATGAACAGGGGACGGCCTCCCTGCGCATCCCCGCCGACGCGCCCGTCCAGTGGATCCTGGCCCTGAAATCGGGCCGGGGGTTCGACTACTTCGAGCATGGCAAGTCCCAGCAAGGCGCCCCGGGCCAGGATCTCCCGGGGACGATCACCCTCGTCCTGGACGGCGCGCGGACCGCCCGCATCCAGGCGGTGGACAGCGCCGGCAAGCCGCTCGCGGGGATCGGCTTCGCACCCTGGTACTTCCAGAAGCCCGGCAAGCACGCGGACGCCAATATCGGCGCGGGCGAGATCGTCAAGGCCGTGACCGACGAGCGCGGCATCGCGACCTTCGACTGGCTGCCGGCGACGACGGCATCCGTGGTCTTCTTCCCACGCAGCGAGGGTTATTACGCCCCGTTGCGCGCGACGCTGAAGAAAGAAGCGGCGGATACGACCCTCACCGCGCGATTGCTGCGGGACGAGACGATTCGAGGCCGGGTGATCGGGTCCGACGGCAAGCCCGCCGCGGGGATCCTGGTGCTGGCGCAGGGGTGCGGGCCGGAATTCGCCAGTGGCCATGAACGGGCCCGGACCGCCGCTGACGGGTCCTACGAGATGACCATCGAATCGGACCAATCGTACGTCGTGACCATCTCCGACGACGACTGGGCGGCGCCGAGCCACATCGGGGTCATCGTCCGCGAGGGACGGCCGGTCACCGGGCTCGACTTCCGCCTGGGGCGCGGCACCCTGATCCGCGGGACCGTGTCAATCGGCCCGGACCGTGGGCCGGCCGAGGGTCGGAGTATCTGGCTCCATCAGAGCGGGGGCGAGCTCCCCAAGGAATTGAGCGGGACTGACCACTTCTATCATGAGGTCGCGATGGACCGCCATGCGACGACCGACGCGAACGGCCGATACCGGATCCGCATCGGGCCCGGGACCTACACCCTGGCGATCTCGGGCGAGCTCCTGCCGAAAACGATCACGGTCAAGGATGAGCAGGAACTGATCCACGACCTCCGCATGGCGAGGCCGGAGCGCGGGCCGATCTCCGGGCGAATCGTCGTCGCCGGGCAACCCAACCGGGGCGTGGCCGGAGCCAAGATCGAAGGTGTGATTGCCGACCCGCTTCAGGGTCTCGACCTGGTCCTTACGGCGGAATCCGATGGGCGCTTCTCGCCGCAGCGCCGCGCTGAAGAAGATGGTCATCCACGCGAAGAGTCCCGATGGATCGCTCGGCGCCATCGTCGAGATCAGCGGCGACGACGCGGAGGTCGTCATCCCGGTCGGGCCGACGGCGACCGCGTCGGGGATCATCCTCGACGAACGCGGGAACCCGCGGGCCAACACGCAGCTCTACTGGGGGAGGCGCGTCCATATGGGCGACGAGAACGCTCCATGGCGCACCGCCTTCGCCCCGAAGGTGACGACGGATGAGGAGGGCCACTTCGTGCTCCCGGAGCTGGTCGTCGGGCAGCCGTATGATATCGGCGTCCCCATCGAGAAGGTGAACGCGCAGACCCCGGAGGGTTGGAATACCGTGGGCACAGTCCTTCCCGAGAATGCCGCGCACATCGACCTGGGAACGCTCCAGGTCGGCGTGACCGGTCGGAATACGTCGTCATTCCGCGACGGCGGGCCGAGTGCGGGAGACCCGGCCCCGGGTTTCGATGCGGGTGCGCGGTCGCACGGCGCGCGGACCCTCGACGGCCGGCCGCTGAAGCTGGAGGACTTCCGCGGCAAGTTCGTCCTGCTGGATTTCTGGGCGACCTGGTGCGGGCCATGCATCGCCGAGATCCCGAAACTCCAGGTGGTCCACGAAGCCTTCGGCCGGGATCCACGGTTCGTCTTGCTCAGCCTCAGCGTCGACGAGACGATCGACGCACCCCGGCAATTCCAGGAGAAGCGGAAGCTCCCCTGGATGCAGAGCTATCTCGGCGGGGGCATTCGCGGTGCGATCCCGGACCGCTACGGCGTCCAGGCGATTCCGGCTTTCGTCCTCATCGGTCCCGACGGTAAGATTGTGGCCAAGGGGATGCGAGGCCTGGAAATCCAGAAAGCGGTTTCCCGGCGCTTAGCGGACACTGACCGGGAGGCAGGCATGGCGAAACTCGGCTATGAAGACAGCTTGACCGCGAATATGACCGGCGCCGCTGAGGCGACCACGCAGCTCAAGGACATCGTCAAGACGCTTCCGCTCCGCGTGCTCTCCGAGGCCGACTGGCACCACTGGACGACCCGGGGTTACGTGATCGTCAAGAATGCGGTGCCGCCGGAGAACCTGCGGCGATTGGTCAACCTCCTCTGGGAATTCCAGGAGATGGACCCGAACGATCCGGCGAGCTGGTTCAAGCCTCAGCTCCGCGACAATGAGATGAAGGAGCTCAACAACAGCGGCATGGTGGAGATCTACAATCACCAGTACCTCTGGGACAACCGGCAGGCTCCGCGCGTCTACAACGCGTTCGTCAACATCTGGGATCGCGAGGACCTCTGGGTCAAGATCGATCGCGCCAACCTCAATCCGCCGAACCGGGGAATCCGCCAGTTCTCGGGGTTCATCCACTGCGATGTCGATACCTCGCTGGTCCCCCTGCCGGTGAACGTCCAGGGCGTCCTGTCGCTGGTCGACCACGTTCCCGATATGGGCGGATTCCAGTGCGTCCCCGAGCTGTTCCGCACGCTCGAGGACTGGATCCCGACCCAGCCCGCGGATCGAGACCCTTCGGCGCCCGACCCGACCGGCTTCGAGATCGTCAACGTCTCGCTCGCGGCGGGCGACTTGCTGATCTTCAACAGCCTGCTGCCCCACGGCATCCGCCCCAATCGATCCGAAGACCGTGTGCGGATCGCGCAATACATCACGATGCGACCCGCGGAGGAAGCGAACGGGGAGCTCCGCGAATGGCGCATCCACTCGTGGCGCGACCGCGAGCCACCCCAGGGCTACGCCTTCCCAGGCGATCCGCGCAACTGGGAGCAGACGCGATACCCCCTCGCCAACCTGACGCCGCTCGGAGAGAAGCTGCTTGGCTCCCGGAGCTGGGCCGAGTGAGGAGGGCTCAGACAGGCGTTCGAACCGAATCTGTTGGCGACGGCTCCCGACGCCTCGAGCCGGACAACGCCACCGCGAGCACGACCACCGAACCGACGACCAGGCCGGCGATGAGTCCCTGGGTGATGCCGAGTCCCACTCCGACCTGAATGGGGTCGAAGCCGGGCTCGTGGGCCGCGAAGACCGCGCGGTAGTATCCGGGCATGACCTGAGCCAGCGTCGATCCGATCAGGCCCCCCGCCATCGCGAAACCGAACGCACTGGCGATGATGATCCCAAAGCCCCGTGTGACGGTCATGACGTTGCTCCCCGAGTGCCTACGCCTGGTGCTCCAGGTCCTGCCGGATCTGCGCGGCGAGCGACTCGGTCAGCGGCAACAGCCCCTCAGGATCGTCCACCCGGAGCGCCACGAGCCGGCTGTCCAGGAACTGGAGCAGGTCGTGGACGACCCCAATGTTGCCCAGTCGCAGTTGATACCGGGCGAACGATTCGGCGCAGGTGCCCCGGCCGCCCGGGCCGCACGATTTCCCATAGAGGATCTGCCCCTTGCGAGCGAGCTCGGCGCGACGCTCTGGTGATAACCCGGATTCCGTGCGATTCATGACCGGCTCAGGGCTCGCTCGAGGGTGGGCCGATTACATCGCCGAAGAACTCCTCGTCGCTGGCCCCGTCCTCGGCATCGACCTTCTCCATCATCGCCTGGATCTCTTCGGAAGTGCAGATCCCTTTCGAGGTCAAGAAACGATAGATCGTCGCGATATGGAGTCTCAGCCCGTAGAGCTGGCGCTCTAGGTCGTCGATCTCGTCCCGGTCAACATCGTCTTGATCGGCCATGGTCGTCGCTTTCCTTTCTGTATTACCGGAAGACCGCCACCGTCGGATCAATCGGCGTTGCTCGACAGTCCGGAGGATTGCCGCAGCGCGATCGGCGTCGTCAGGGAGCACCTGGAGCTTGATCCAGCCGAGGGCGTTGCCGAGGCTCAAGTCCACGATCCCGGCATCGGACAGGAATACCCGGATGTCCTCGGCCTCGAGACGCAGACGTGCGGTCTCCGCGACGTTGCGAAACGGATAATGAGCAACGGTGACTAACGCGTCCGCGGTCATGAGAATCCCTCGCCTCCGTCCCTCGGCCTGAGCGACCCGGCTCGGTAGCTCGTCCTCCCAGACACCAGCAAGGATTGTACCAAGAATCGGCCGCAAAAGACCGGCGTAATCCGCAGTCCGGGTGACCCGTCATGCCGGCAGCCGCTGGCGGAGGGTGTCGAGGAAGGCATCGAGCCTTGGCTCGGGGCCCGGCCCGAGATTGCAGTTGGTCCCCTCGGCCAGGACGCTCCGGAACGTCGTGCCGCCACCGATCGGGACCTGTCCCAGGATGTAGTAGACCACGGAACCGGTCGAAGATCCCCATGCGCGCCTCCTCGCATCACGGCCGAGTCGAGAGGGCCCACAGTCAGTCTACCGGGCCCAGCCGTTCGAGACCAACTCGGAGCGGCCTGGGCCGAGAGCACTGTGGCGCACTCAGGACTCGACCTGGACGCATTTTCCGAAGATCGCCCCAGCCGAGACCCAGCCGTTGATCCGGCCCCGATTGTTGCCGATCTGGAATCGCTCTCCCTGGATCGCCTTGATGAGGTGCAGGTACTCGCGTCCGTTGACCTTGCAGAGCACGATGTCGCCCACGCGCAGCGAGGAGGGTTCCACCGGCTCGACCGTGCAGAGCTGCCCCGATTCGATCTTGCCCGACATCGAGTGGCCCCGCGGGCGGAACGCGACGGACTCGCCGCTCCGGAGCTTCTCGATGTAAACCGATGCCCAGCCCATTGTGTGCAATTGCCTCGCGCGTTCGTGCGCGCCGTAGCGCCGGACGATTCAGGCTCGGAACACCGACTCAACGCCTTCTGGGCTCGACTCCAGGCGCGATCGGAACTTGTCCAGGACCTGGGCCGTTGCGCGGGTGTTCTCCTCCAGGTGGATCATCAGCCGGAAGAGCGTGCCGTGTGCGATCACTTGCAGCCCGGAAAGCAGAAGCGGGAACGACCAGACGAGTGCGACCGTCGCGCTCAACCCGGGAGCCAGGGGTAGGACGTTCTCTTGGGGACCCGCGAAGATGACGCCTCCTTGCGGTGGCGTGGCCCCTGTGCCCCGGGCAAGCGCGTTGATCCCGAAGGCCAGGAGCAAGGCGCCGCTCGCCATCAGCACCATTCCGATCACGGTGAAGAAGGAAGCGATCACCCGGAGGGATGGATAGCGTTCGCCCGATTGATGGAATGAGTTGATCTTCTTCATGTTCCTGGCTCAGCCGGTATGCAGATGTCTGACCACACGACGCGACGAATCCACGCGGCGACGCCCGCAGCCGAGGTTATTCATCGTCCTCCTCGCCCTCCCATGGCAGTTGGGGCAAGGCCCGGAGACCCTCGACATATCGGGGCTCGTTATAGAGCTCGTTCTTCTTGAGGATATCGAAGATCTCCGAGGAGACCACACAGGCGATCAGCTCCATGGCCCGCTCTCGAGAATGGCCTTCCTGGAGGAGCCGGGCCAGCGTCTCGGCCGTCTCGGGTGGATTTCTGTCGCGGAGTTGGTTCTCCACGACCTCCATGATGACATGACGAAGTCGAGGGTTGACGGTCTGACCCATGATACACCTCACGATCGTGGAACCTGGGGGAATCACAGATCCGGGAACCGCCCCCACGAGAGACTTCCGAATCGAACCACACGCCTTCGCACCCGGCGCCCGAGCGCTACGAGATCCAGCCGCCTTCGCTCATGAAAACCCATCGACCCTCTTGCAACCGGAACACGAGGTTTCGACCAAAACCCCCCACGCGACTGGGTTTCCGAGGCCAGGACTGGATGAATTCATGCAGCTCGCGATCGATCAGTCGCACCAGCACCCCGTCTTTGCGCAATGGAAGCCAACTGTGGATACACTCGTCCGGCCGGAGCCGCTCGATGACCAGAGCCTCGATCGCCGGATCGAGTTGCCGAGGTTTTCTCGCCATCCGCTTTCCTGTCCCACCGGAAGTGATCGCTCGGCAGACTGGCCCGCCGCACCTCCGAATCGATCATATCATAAACCGGAAGTGTGGACAGACTTCGTACCGCTGCTGAGTTGCGCGATTCCGATCATGGCACGTAAAACCAAGGGTGCCGACTCAGACCTCGCCGGCTACCACTCGGAAGCGTCCGCCCCGAACATCGAGATGCAACGGCGGCCCGCTCTTCTCGACTTGCCAGCCGAGATCCAGCGCGGTGCGGATGGCATCCGCGACGAACCGGGGCGTGACGATCTCCGGCTCGGCACCAGGATCCTCCGGCTCGAGCCAGTCGCCCCATCCCCACTCGACCCGGAGTTGCGGGCCGCTACGGCCTTCGGGAATGACCACGAGGCGGCCATCGAACCGCCAGCGGAACCGCTGTCCATCGACCACGATCGGTCTCAGGCGTTGCGTCACACGTGTTGCCTCACTCGGAGCCCTTCGAAAGTCTCGGCGCCTGTCCTCACAAGACGGACACTAGTCCACCAGATCCGAAATGACCATCCACCAGAACAGGAAGCTGCCGGCTCCCTCGGGTCTGGTTCTCACGATACCTGAATTTCTTTCGTGGATTTCGTGGATTTCGTGTTCCATTCTCTGGTCTCCGGACCGCTTCCGTGGTCCGGTCGATCGGCGAACGGTGAACTCGTGCGTCCCATGAGCGGTTGTTTGTGATTTCGTGGACTACTCCCCCGGTGCTAACAATCTGCCGTTCCACGTATTGAACAAGAAACCTTGAGTCAAGTCCTGCAATGCGGTCTGCACTTCGATCAGAGTGTTGATCTCGTCCAGGACTTCATCCAGGCTCTCGAAACCGACCTCGAACCGAGCATCGCAGAGGCTCATCGCAGCCGCATGCGGCGAGTTCTCACCGATCTCCGCGGCTTCTTGTTGCACATGTCCGCCGCGGGCCAGGACGATCGTCATCTCAGGACCGTCGTCCCAACGGACGGTCAGTTGATCGGAGTGTGAGGTCACCGAGATGCCACGATCGGTCAGCGCACGTGCGGCATCGCCAAGATCAAATGGCCCACCTTGAAAGAAAATGAAGCTCGTACCGTCTGACATCAGGAATTCCCCTGTTGCCTCAATTCCTGCCTCAATAACCGAGCCTCGACGCCTGGATGAACTCGATACGATTGCCAAACGGATCGCGGAACTCGAAGCGATCGTAGCCCGGGATCGCGACCCCGTCGATCACCGCGATTCCAGAAGCGTTCAGGAGGGTGCGCCAGGCGTCGATCCCGACCACGGCATAGGCCACGTGAGCCTTGGTCGCCCGACGATCGATCCCCTCCTCGATACCCACGTGGACCTGGCGGTCGCCAACCTGGAGCCAGAAGCCGCCCCGCCCTTTCAGACTATCGGGTTTCTCGATCTCAGGAAGGCCGAGCAAGACGCAATAAAACACCCGGGCAACCCCGATCTCATCCGGAGAAACGGTGATCTGCACGTGATCGATACCAACGATCCGACGGGCAGGAGCCTCGGGCGGGTCTGCCGCCCCGCGACGGTAGACCGATCGATTGCGCCGCAGCCACTCGCCCCACTGGACGGCATCAGTGCCGAAGTCCTGGCCGGTCAACCGCCTCAGGCAATCGACGGCCGCCTCCTCGCTCGCAAAGACCGTGCGGCCACGGACCGACGACTGTCCCTTGAGGTAGCGCAACGCCAGGGAGATCGGATGCAATCTCAAGTCCGCCTCCGAAGTCGCGTGACTGATCTCCACGATCCGGGCGCCGCATCGTCTTCAAAGCGTCATCGATCCGACCCACCGGGAGCTCCAGCCATGATCAGGACGACAGATCCAGCTTCTCCCACCGGAAATCGTCGCGCCAGGACGAATCGCCATGCAGGTACTTGATGAACGCGGACGTCACACGTTCGAGGGAAATGGGATGATCCACCGCCCAGAAGTGCTCGTCGAGCGAGCCCTCCTGGTACTCGAGGTCGTACCCATGAGGCGGCTCGGAATGTTTTCGCGCACTGCATGTACGTCAACTCGTCAGCCGCGAGGATGGCGAAATCCTCGCCTTCGAGGGAAGCGCGGATGTCCGCCTCGGTCACGCCGCGAATCTGACGGCCTGACTCCAGTTGGAGGTCCATCGCAGGCAGGCTCCGGGAGGATTCGGGTAGATTACTGCAACAACTCGGCGGCCGGCCCGGCCGAGAAGCTGCCTTGACGTCCTGGGGCAATCGGCGCTTCCAGTCCAGCTCGACCTTGAGCCGTGTGTCCGATCGCCCATTCCAGCGAGTGGCGAGGCCATGGGCCGTCAGCGCCGCGATGATCTCGCGCCCGACCCCCAACGCGGCCGTCTCGCCCTGCGCGACGGCGCCATAATGCAGATAGAGCCCACAGCCCTCGGCCGCCGATTCGGTATCCTGCATGTGGTAGAAGGCATAACCTCGGACGTTCCGTCCCGCTCGACGCTCCACTTCCATCTCGTCTCCAATTTCCGTGACCCCGCAGTTGCCACAGCAAGTGAAGTTCTGCCGGCAAACGATTCCGTGGCGCGTGAGCTCGTCCAGAGCGTCGTCCAGGCGATCGCAGTCCGTGATCTCGGGCCAGGTGGCCTGATCACGTAGATGGGCCTCGACGGCTTCGCGCGTCAGTCGATCCGCGATCGGCATCAAGACCTCCGGCTCGGCATCATCGCAGTACACCTCGGCGGCCGAGTTGACAACGTCGGTCGGAGAATGGAAACCGGCGGCGACCATTCGGTTAACCCGGATTATTCACACCCACTCATCTAGCGGGTATTTTGTTCACCATTCGCCTCCTGGAGGGTCAAGCGCGTCTCAAGGGTGTCCCTCACGCGCGCACCGGCCCCATTCCCTTGCAAGCATGCTTGGGATGACTTATGTTATCACGCTACCATCAAACCGCTGGCGTGGTCGAACTCACGGAGGGGATGTCGTCGGTGGCCGCGGCATCACGGCTCGGCTGACCGCCAGGAAATGGTCCAGGTGCGGCCAACTCGCCGACAGCCGGACGACCACGCGTCGAGCCCGGGTGAGGATCTCAGCGGCGACCTTGATCAGGCGAGTCCGCCAGGTGCTGGCGAAGCCTTCACCCAGCGGGTCACGTTCCCGTCGCTTGTTGAAGAAGCGCCGGCGGTGCGGCACATCAATCGCAGCGGCTGGCAACTCTCCCGGCAATCCCAGCTCGACCACGCTCGGCGACGGCAAGGCCACCGCATGTCGGAGCCGCACCAGGAGGATAAACGCTACTGCATGAAGATATAATCGAAAGAAGTTGGCCAGGAACCGGTGGTCGCTGAGTCGATCGGCTTGCAGATCGCGTTTCAATTCCTTGTTCCGGTTCTCACTCTCGCCCCGCTCGGCGTACTCTTCGTACACGGCCGAGGGCAGGACTTCCCATCCCGGCCGGTTCGTAACGACCGCGCGGCGATTGGTCCCTTGGGCATGCGCTTCCACCTTGATCACGATCGGTTGAGCGGTCGCCCAGGTCCCAGCCTGATAGCGGACCGCCAGAAAGCGCCGTTGGGGCTCTTGGGTCTGCTCGAAGTCCTGGACAACTTGCGTGAGCAGATCGTCGCTGAGTTCGCGGAGTCGGGAATTCATCCCGATTCCGAAGGTGTAAGAGAGCCGCAGTTCCTGACAGACCTGGTACATCAAGGGTACGCCGAAACCACTGTCGGCCCGCGCATGGATGTGCACGTCGGGCCAGACCGCCCGGATTCTCCCCACCAGATACCGCAGGTCGTTGTCCACCCCGAGGGTCGCCGCACAGGTGCCATGTCGCAGGCCCACCAGGAGCACCAGGTCGTTCTCGGCGCAGGTGATAACAATTGGCAGATACTGATACTGTTCATAGTATCCATGAAACATTATCAACTGCTGATCGCCATGCGCCGGATCGTCGAAGGCATCGAGATCGAGCGTGAGGTGCGAGGGGGGCGTCTCGAACGATTGGAGGAACAGGTTGACCAGGACATCCCTGAGCCGCCACAGGTCCGGAATCGAGACGGCGTTCTCGAACCGGGACAGGGTCGGTTGACTGGCCAAGTCGGGATCCTCAGGGAGACGATCGGCGATCACCTTGAAGACCGGATCCGAGCGGAGGGTATCGTGGTCGTTCTGGTCCTCGTAGTCGGCGAGGATGCCGTAGATCCGCTGCCGCACCATGCTCAGGAGGGGCTGTTCCACAAAGTCGGGATCGCGGTGGTCCTCGAGGGCGGCGGCGAATGGTTCGGTGAGGCGGATCTGCTCATCGAACTGACGGATGGGCACGAGCCCGGCGTCGCTGGTCAGCGGCGCGGGAGAAATCTCGATCTCAACCGGTCGGGAAGGGAAAAAATCGAATGACAACGGCGGAACAGACTGTAAACTCATAGGTGACCCCCGTGTGGACGTACAAGGTGAGTTGTCACAACATCTTATACGTAAACCGGGGGCTCTTTATTGGACGTGCTTTGAATAATCCGGGCTAGACCAACGTTTCACCGCGCCAGGGCGAGGCTCCGTCCGAGCCTCCCTTGGCCCATGCGGCTCGCACGGAGGCTCGCCCTCCCGCGAAAGACGTCGCTCTTCACCCCGTGCGGAGTATAGTCGGATTGAGTCGATGTCCCTGCCAGTGGTGATATTAGGAGCGCAGCCATGGAGAGTAAGCCGTGACCGAAGAGCAATACATTAATGCTGTCATGGAAACGCTATTCGGTCGAGGCGTGGTCTGCCCACCTCGGGAGACGGTCGCCGTCATTGTGACGAGCTACTGGCAGAGCCTTGGACCTTCAGCCGATCCGGCAATCTGTATCGAAACGCTGAGAGTCTGTCCCAGAAGCCATTTGAGCCCCCGAATCGGGGCGTCAGCACGTAGCCGGGGTGTGAGCCCCTGGACCGGTCTTGGGCTCCAATCTCTGCTCTCAAGTTCTGCTCCGGAATCACGCGGCGAGCGTGCGGCGTTCTCGGTCGATCAGGATTGGGCCTCCTGGGTCTCGGACGGGAACTCGGATTCCCTCGCGTTGACCAGGGACCGGGCCCGCTCGATCGCCGCCCGCCTCGCGCCCCGCCCGGAGATGGGACCGGTGGCGACGTTGAGCGACGGGTAGCGGGGATGGTACGCCGTCGCCGAATACTCGCCGCGGTTGCCGACGCGCCGCGCGACGATCGTCCATCCCCGATACACGGCCTTGAGGCTGACGCCCCACGCCTTCCTCATCGGTCCACCGCCTTCCGCTGCCGGAGGGCATCGGTCTCGAAGCGGACGAGACCCACGACTTGCCCGAGCTCGTGATGAGTCGAGATTCCCCCGCGGAACAGGCTGATGGCGAACGACTCGCGGACCGCCGATGGACAGTCGCCGCGTTCAGCCTGTAGGCGTTCCTGGATTCTCGGCGACAGGTTGACGGCGAGGGTGATGTTCATCATGGTCCCGGCTCCTCCTCGCTCAACGATGACTCCTCACTTGGCTGTGCGTCGAATCATTCGTTGTCCTCGTACCCTCCGTCCAGTGCGGCACGGTCGATGATTCCAGGATTTCGCATCTTACCGGAAATGGATGGACGACCCAACCGGGTACGCGTTCACGGGCCGAGGGTGACAGTGGTTCAGTAGCGGAAAGGGTGGTAGCATCAAAGCCGATACCGCCGCGAGAGAGTCAGAGGCAACCCTTGAGGGTGCGTCGGTGTGCTCGGACCGAAACGAGATAGTTCGGGGCGACTGGACGCCGCGAGAACTTCTTTTCGCCGGCGCCTGAGGGCTTAATCTCCTTCGCCGGGCCGCCCCGCGAAAGTTCGAATCCCGTCGCCAGTCGCTTCCGCAATCAGCGGCGGGATTTGAGTTTGTGAAACAGTCGGGGCGGCAAGACACGGTTAGACCTTTTGATCGCCGGTGTCCGGGGTTGGCAAGCTACCCGCGTCGGAGGCTGGATGACGGAAATCCTGTCGAGCGGGTGACTTAGCAATTCACGATGTCTTTCACCCGCTCGGCCAGCGCCGCGGCGATGGTCCCGCCGCCCGCCGCCATCTTGTTCATCACGTAGGCAAAGGTCATGCGGCGATCCACGTCGAGAATCACCGACGAGCCGCCCGCGCCGCCCCAGGAACACACCCGGCCTTCCGGGGCAAGGCCATAACCGACGCCCCACTGGATCGGGATGCCGATCACGAGGTCGATCCCGTTGAATTGCACCTCGAAGATCCGGTCGATCGTCTTGGGCCAGAGCAGCCGGACGCCATCGACCTCGCCGCCGCAGGCCACCGCCGACTGGAGGCGCGCCAGCGAGCGGGCATTGCCATGGCCGTTGCCCGCGCCGATGTCGGCGCGCCGCCAGCCTTCGGTCCAGGTCGTTTCCGCGCTCATGGTCGGGTTGGTCCAAGTCTTGAACGCCACGCTGTGGGGGTCGAGCTGCGTCGGGTCGAACGGCGTCGGGTCGGACGGTGCCGCCGGCAGCGGCACCACGTTGGCGACGCGATGGAACTCCGAGGGCGGCAGGCCGATGTGGAAGTCGGCGCCCAGCGGCCCCGCAAGGTGCGCGGCAAAGAACTCACCCAGGCGCTGGCCGGTGATGCGCCGGATCACTTCGCCGATCAGGTGGCCGTAGGTCAGCATGTGGTAGCCCGCGGCCGTCCCGGGTTCCCACCAGGGCGCTGCGCGGCCAGCAGGGCGGTCGATTTGTCCCAGTCGTACAGGTCCTCGAGGGTGATTGGCTGGTCCCAGCCCGAGACGCCCGAGGTGTGCGACATGAGCTGGCGAACCGTGATCCCCGCCTTGCCCCGGGCCGCGAACTCGGGCCAGTAGGCGGCGACGTTCGCGTCGAGGTCGAGTTCGCCGCGGTCGACCAGCACGAGCGCGGCGAGCGAGGTCATGCTCTTGGTGGTGGAGAACACGTTGGTGATCGTGTTCTCGGTCCACGGTACGGTGCGGGCCTCGTCGGCCCAGCCGCCCCACAGGTTGACGACCATCTCGCCATCGATGTTGAAGGCGAGTGAGGCGCCGAGGTCTTCGCCCGACTCGAGTTTGGCGGCGAACAGCTCGCGCAGGGGGGCGAAGCGCGCGCTGCACGTGCCGCCCACCGCCGTCGGGTGATCGCTCATGACGCCTCCGTTCAGCAATTGCAGTTGAAGCTGACGCCGAGGTGGCATGGCCAATTGTAGCTGACCATCCTGCTGCCCAACAGGTATTCCAACGACGGGGCGACAAGACGGCTATGAGTGGGACCAGGGGTCAAACTTGGTGGGACCAGGGTGGGACCAGGAGTCAAACTTCGTTTTTTGTATCTTGACGCGCCTCAGAAAAACAGGCCGTTATACCATAAGAGTGCTCACGATCAACGATGCCTTGTGTGTCGAGATCAGCGATGGGGGATGTCCCCGTCCCGTGGGCGGGCTTTAGAAGTACCGGTGACCTCTTCGTTGGGCCGTTTGCGTCGTCGCCGGCAGGTCGGTCGGTGCGACACCCCCCTCGGAGAAGTTGCTCAGAGACTGAGATTCGCCCATCGATTACCTTGGCCTTGTGACTCGTCGCGTCTTCACGGATCTGTAATGCGCATAGCGCAGGAGGGCTTTTGACATTACCCGATGTTCCGCCATCGGTCTGCTACCCCAGCGGGCGTCGCCGGCAACGACGAGGTCCGAAGCCTGGGGGACCATGGAGCCTCGATCGTTGGATCGGCCGGGAACGCGCGAGCTGACTCGGCGACTGCCAGCATCACGGCGGTCGGGACCTAGCAGTCCGGGACATGGTCAACCCAGGTGAAGTGCCGATAAAGGCCGTGATAATCAACAAGCCAAAGATGCTGTCAGGCTTGGACCAAAAGGGACGTGGTCAGGCATTGGGGGCTGGCCAATCCCCCGTCGCGGATGATGCACCACCGGCCGATAGGCACGACCTAACTCCCGGGTGATCCAGAAGATGAACGAAGTAACCCCGTTGTCTCCCCGCAAGGGAAGGCGAACTGCAAAGAACGCTGATGAGACAGCGGCGGAGGGATGAGGGAACAAGCCAATGCCGATCGGTAGTCGACCGGATAGAGGGTGAGTCCGCCCACGGACGAGATCCCCTTGCCGCGAAAGCGGGCTGACGTCCCTCGGGTGTTCCGTCACGAGAGAACCTTGGCTAACCGACAAAGGGAGACAAGCAGGATTCCTACCATGCGCGATCGAGCCATGCAAGCATTATATCTGCTGGGACTCGATCCCATTGCGGAATCGCAAGCCGACGGCCATTCCGATGGCTTTCGACTGGAACGCCGTTGTGCCGATGCGCTCAACCGAGTCCATCGCTTGGTGAGCAACCGGCAGGGTCCCCAATGGATTCTGGAAGGGGACATCAAAGCCGGCTTTGATCGCATCAGCCACCCCTGGCTGTTGACGCACGTCCCTATGGACACCCGAGTGCTGCGGCAATGGTTGGAAGCGGGTTTCCTGGAGAAGCATGCCTGGTTCGCCACCATGGAGGGAACACCTCAGGGCGGGATCATTTCCCCCGTCTTGGCGAACTGGACCCTGGATGGACTGCAACGGTTGCTGGCGGAACGTTTCGCCAACACACCGCAACAACGGAAGAACAAAGTCCACCTGGTCCGATATGCGGATGACTTCTTGATCACGGGCATTTCCAAGGAACTTCTCCGTGACCAAGTCCAACCTCTCGTGGCTCACTTCTTGAAGGAACGTGGCTGAGAACGTTCCCACGCGAAAACCCAGATCACGCATGGGGAACATGGCTTCGACTTCTTGGGACAGACCGTGCGACGCTATCGCTGCGGCACGGTCTTGACCAAGCCGTCAGCCCGTAACGTCAAGACATTCTTGACCAAGATCCGGGAAACGATCAAGAACTCGGGCGACCAAACGGCAGGAGAAATGATCCGGCGTTTGAATCAACAGATCCAAGGATGGACTATGTATCACCGTTACGCTGCGAGCAAACGCACCGTTACCCACGTGGCTCATCGAATCTTCCAGATGTTGTGGCGGTGGTGCCGGCGACGGCACCCGAACAAGAGTCGGAAGTGGATCAAGACGAAATACTTCCGGCAAGACGGTCACCGCCACTGGGTCTTCACGGGACTGCTGCTGGATCAGAAAGGCCAGGGCTGGCCGATTCCGTTGATGACCGCAGCGAACGTGAAGATCATTCGTTACGTGAAGATCCGTAGCGCCGTCAACCCTTACGACCCGGAGTGGGAACTGTACCTGGAAGCACGATGGGGCTGGCAACTGGCCCAAACGCAGAAAGGTCGCAGCCGGATTGAGTTCTTAGGGAAGGTTCAAGAGGGACGATGCCTGGTGTGCGGTCAACCACTGGGGATCGCAGAGGAAGACGGTCACATCCACCATCGGATCTGGCGCAGCCACGGCGGTCTGGACACGGCGGACAACTTGGAGTTGTTGCATGCCAACGGTCATCGGCAGATCCACGTGCCAGAAGGACGGACAAAAGCAGCCGCGTCCCGCAAGGGGCGTTTGTGAAGGCTTGAGCTGCCTGAGGGGAAACTCTCACGGGCAGTTCTGAGGGGAGGGGGCGGCGGCAACGTCGCCTCCTTACCCGGCACGCACAACCCCGATTGGCCGAGATGCCAGCGGGCCGCAATCTGGATATCCCGCTCCGCACGGGGCTGGACAACCGCATGGTAGGTCATGAATGGGGCTTGGCTCGGCGGAGATCCTGTTCCAGGGCATCAAATACGTCATCCATCGGCGAGCCCTCGCCGCGATCGGCCGAGGCCAAGCCCTCCTTGACGGCCTGGATGGTCTCCAGCCGCTCGGCAAGGTCGAAGAGGCTCTGATAGGACGCCGCCTCCTGGACGACCAGTTCGGCACCGTGCGTTTCCCGGATGAGGCGCGACCTTCAGGGACCGACTCCTCATCCGGGTTTCCCTGAAACAGAGTTGGAACCACTTCTCTGCCCGAATGCAATTCGCGATCTCCCGACGCAAGCCCGTCGTCCCCTGCTGCATGGACGACCAGGAGTACCGCTCTGCGAGATGGGCCCGACTGGGCATCGATTTCATCGCGCCAGAGAGGCTTGTTCTTCGCTTCGTTTTGCCCCTTGCTCCGGGGGTCGAGAATGAGCCAAACTGAGGAAACCAGAGATTTTGGGCTCCCCTGGACGGCCTTGAGGGAAAAGGGCGTGACTATCAGCTTTGACATTCCTCAGGAGATCGAGAAGCAGATTCGCACTGATGGTGTCGACCTCGACCGCGATGCCAAGGAGGTTTACCTCATGGAGCAATATCGCCAGGCGAAGATCACTCACCGTCAGCTTGAGGAGGCTCTGAACCTGAGCTTTCACCAGGCTGAGCAACTCCTCAAGCAACGAGATATGGGCCAAGACATGAACATCGGAGAATTTGAGGCGGGCCGTGAGTTCTTGAGGAAGGCCAGAACCCGATGATTGCGGTTTGCGACATGGGGCCGTAACATTATCTGGTGCTCATCGGCTGCGATCCTGTCTTGCCCCGCATCTTCGAGCCGGGTTATCACCGCTCGCGTGGTCATCGAGCAGGAGATGGCCGACCCGCAGACTCCGGAGCCGGTTCGCTGGTGGGCCGCCCATGCGCCGCAATGGCTAGAAATCCTGGAGCCGCAACAGGTCGAAGACATCCCGTCCCTGGGGAAGCCGAGAGTGAGAGGGGATGGAGACAGGGCCGTCATCTCCCTCGCTCGCGAGCTTGGGGCGGACGTACTGATCATGGACGACATGAAGGCGAGGAAAGAAGCCAAGAAGAGAGGCACCACATCGCTCTGGATCTCGAAGTGCTCGATGAAGCGGCCGAGCGAGGGCTCATCGACGACCTCGCCGAAAGGCTTGAGCACCTGGAAGGCCGGACTTCCTTCTAAGTCGGTGAGAAAGCCCGGGCCGTCATCGAGGACATGAAACGGCGAGACAAGGAGCGGAAGCTTGCCAACGAGCAGCAACCTCCTGAGCAGACTGCCGGTGAGTAACAGGCTACGCAAAGCCGCGACGACGACGAACGCGGTATCGTGAGCAACTCGAACCCTGATACGAGCCCTTTCTCTGCGGGGAAAAAGGGGTCGTGTCGGTCTTCTGCCCAATCGAAAAATGAACTGATAGCAATTATCAATCCAGTTTCCGGGCGTGCACCGAATTCGCGGGGCCGCCGATCCGATGGAGGACTGAAAGCCATGCCCGCTCGCTTCGATGTGTTCCTGTCCCATGCCTCCACCGACAAGCCCCTGGTCGAGGAACTGGGCCGGCGACTGTCCCGCGAGAATCTGAAGCCCTGGCTCGACAAGTGGAACCTGATCCCCGGCAGGGCCTGGCAGCCCGAGATTGAAGCGGCCCTGGCGGATTGCGTCACCTGCGCGGTGATCATCGGCCCAGGAGGCTTCGGTCCCTGGCACCACGAGGAGATGCGGCAGTCCATCCGCCGTCGAGTTGAAAACCGCGAGAAGGTATTCCGGGTCATCCCCGTCCTGCTACCGGGTCTCGAACGACCGGAACGCAGCAAGCTCCCGGACTTCCTGACCGCAACAACCTGGGTCGAATTCCGCGACTCACTCGATGACCCCTCGGCATTCCACCGCTTGCTCTGCGGCATCCGGGGGATCGAGCCGGGCATGGGAGCCGGGGCAGCCGTCTTCGAGGGAAAGAACCCCTATCGCGGCCTGGAGCTATTCGACGTCGAGCACGCCCCCCTCTTCTTCGGCCGCGAGGCGTCCACGGAGTGGCTGCTTGTCGCCTTGAAACGCAAGCCTTCGGGGATTGAGAACCGGTTTCTGGCGATCGTCGGGGCCTCGGGCAGCGGCAAGTCGTCCCTGGCTCGCGCGGGACTTCTGGCGGCTATGAAGGACGGCAAGCTTGACGGTAGCGCCGCGTGGCCGAGGGCGATCTGCCGGCCTGGGTCCGAACCTTTCTTCAACCTGGCAAGAGCGTTGACGGGACACGCGCCCGAGTCGGTCAGCGCCGTGGTCTTCGACCGCCTCCAGGGTCGAAAAGATGGCGAGCGATCCCTGCACGTCGCCGCGGGCCTGGTCCTGGGCGAGCCTCCCCGGGCCGAGCGGCTGGTCGTGCTGGTGGATCAGTTCGAGGAGGTGTTCACGCTCTGCAACGATGAGGCGGAACGCCGCGACTTCATCGCCAACCTGTTGCACGCGGCCACGGTGGCCGGGGGTCGCTCCATCGTCGTGTTGACAATGCGGGCCGACTTCTATCCCCGCTGCGCCTCGTACGCCAACCTGGCCGCCGCCCTGTCGGACCACCAGGTCCTGGTCGGCCCGATGACCGACGACGAGTTGCGACGGGCGATCGACCGCCCAGCCCGGCTGGCGGGCCTGGAGCCCGAGCCGGGCCTGGTCGAGCTCCTGGTGGACGACATCCGCGGCCGTGCCGGCGGGTTGCCCCTGCTCCAGTTCGCGCTTCAAGAGGTCTGGCAGCGTCGCGAAGACTACCGCTTGTCCATCCGAACCTATCGCGAGATCGGCCAGATCGAGGGCGCGTTGCAGCGCAAGGCCGACGCGGTTTTTGGAACCTTCACGGACGAACAGAAGGAACTTTGCCGCCGAATCTTTCTGCGGCTGGTGCAGCCCGGCGAGGGGAGCGAGGACACGCGCCGGCGAGCCGCACGCCGCGAGTTGCTTCCGAACAATCCCGAGCAGGCCGGGGCCGTGCAGGCGATCATCGACCGTCTGACCGACCCCGAGTCGCGCCTGCTCACGACCGAGCGGCAACAGTCAGGCGCGGGCGAGGGAACGCTGGAAGTCGCCCACGAGGCGCTGATCCGGGGCTGGCCCCAGTTGCGGACGTGGATCGAAGCCGACCGGGCCGGCCTGCGAACCCACCTCCGCCTGACCGACGCGGCGAAGGAGTGGGCCGATGCCGCGGCGGAGGCCAAGGAGGCCACGCTCTACGCAGGAGCCCGCCTCGCTGTCGCCAGCGAATGGGCGGCATCACACCGCGACGAGCTGGGCGCGCTGGAAGCGGCCTTCCTGTCCGCAAGTCAGGAACACGAGCGGCAGCAGAAGGCCGACGAGGCGGAGAAGAATCGCCGCCTCGCCGAGGCCGAACACCGCCGGGCGGAAGAGGCCGAGGCCGCCACCAAGCGACTGAAGAAGCTCGGTCGGGTCCTGATGATCGCGGCAACCATCTCGCTCTTGCTCGCGGTTGTCGCCGGCTGGGAGAGCCGGCGGGCGAATCGGGCGACCGTAACGGCTACCAATAAGGCTGATGAGGCAAGAAAGAACGAGGAGCGCGCGAACGAAAAGGAGAGACTGGCGACCAAGAACGAGATGCTGGCAAAGGCCCAGTTCAAGATCGCCTCCTCGCGGCGGGTCGCCTCGCTCTCCGTGTCGGAGCGGGACAAGAGGTTCGAACTGTCCTTGATCCTGGCGGTTGAGGCCCTCCGCCTCGACGACACGTTCGAGGCGCGCAATAGTTGCTTTCGAAGCCTTCCAAGCCTGGCCGAAACTCAAGACGTTCTTGAACATCAGCAAGGAAGAATACATCACGTGTCTGGCCTTCAGCCCCGACGGCAAGACCGTCGCCGTAGGACTCAGCCTCGGGCTGATCTTGTGGGATACGGCCAGCCGACAGCGACTTGCGGCCGAACCCCTCGCCGTGAAGGCGAGCTGGGTTAACGGCGTGGCCTTCAGCCCCGACGGCAAGACTCTCGCCGTCGTTAACCGCGAGGGTTTGGGATTGTGGGACGCGGCCGGTCGTAAGTGGCTGACGGCGCATCCGCTCACCGTGCCGGAGGGCAAGGTGAAGAGCGTGGCCTTCAGCCCCGACGGCAATACCCTCGCCGGAGGATATGCCCGTAGCATGCTGGCCTACGAGGGCCAGGGCAGCGGCGTGATCTTGTGGGACGTGGCCGGTCACAAGCGGCTGGATGGCGCCCCCTGACCCTGCCCGAGAGCGACGATGTTAGCGTGGCCTTCAGCCCCGACGGCAAGACCCTCGCCGCAGGATACAAAGAGCGCGGCGGCGGGGGAGTCGTGTTGTGGGATGCGGCCGGTCGCAACCGGCTGATGGCCGAACCCCTCGCCGTGAAGGAGGGATGGCCCAATGGCATGGCCTTCAGCCCCGACGGCAAGGCCCTCGCCGCAGGATATCTCATCGTCGGCTCCGGGCAAGGCGGGAGGGTGGTGATATGGGATGTGGCCGGTCGCAACCGGCGGGCGGCCGTTACGCTGGATGTGAAGGAGGGAAACGTCCTTGGCGTAGCGTTTAGCCGAGACGGCAAGACCCTCGCCGCCGCATACGACAGGGGGATGGTGTTATGGAATGTGGCCGGTCGCAACCAGCGGGCGACCGAACCGCTCGACGTGAACCATGGCATCGCCGACAAGGTAGCCTTTAGCCCCGACGGCAAGACCGTCGCCGTCGCCTACCTCCAACACTTCCAGCAGCTCGTCTTATGGGACATGGCCGGTGGCGAGCGGTTGGCGGCCGAACCCCTCCCCGTGAAGGAGGGTGCCGTGAGCAGCGTGGCCTTCAGCCCCGACGACAAGACCCTCGCCGCAGGATACGGAGAGCGCGGCGGCGGGGGAGTCGTGTTGTGGGATGCGGCCGGTCGCAACCGGCTGATGGCCGAACCCCTCGCCGTGAAGGAGGGATGGCCCAATGGCGTGGCCTTCAGCCCCGACGGCAAGACCCTCGCCGCAGGATACGGCGACCTCGGCGCCGTCGCTGGGGGCGGGGTGATGTTGTGGGATGTGGCCGGTCGCCAGCGGCTGGCGACCGCACCCCTCGCCGTGAAGGAGGGGTGGGTCACGAGCGTAACCTTCAGCCCCGACGGCAAGACCCTCGCCGCAGGATGCTGGAACGTCGCCGGCGGCGTGGTGTTGTGGGACACGACCGGTCTCAAGCGGATTACGGCCGAACCCCTCGCCGTGCAAGAGGGCTTCGTCGGCAGCGTGGCCTTCAGCCCCGACAGCAAGACCCTCGCCGCCGGATACTACACCGGCTCCTACAAGGGCGGCGTGGTGTTGTGGGACGCGGCCAGTCGCCAGCGGCGGGCGGCCGAACCGATCGACCCGGGGTGGGGCGAAGTCGTGAGTGTGGCCTTCAGCCCCGATGGCAAGAACGTCGCCGCCGGATATGGCCTTAGAGCCGACCACTACCACTCCAATCACGGCGGCGTGAAGTTGTGGGACGCGGCCGATGGGAAACAGCCGGCGGACGGCACGCTCGCCCTGGAGGAGGGCTTCGTTCTTGGCGTGGCCCTCAGCCCCGACGGCAAGACCATTGCCGCCGCATACGGCCTCTCCAACGGGGGTGTGGTATTGTGGGACGCGGCCGGTCGTAAGCGCTTGACGGAGCATCCACTCGCGGTAAAGGGCAACGGCTATAGCAGCGTGGCCTTCAGCCCCAACAGCAAGACCATCGCCGTAGGATACGGTGGTCGCGAGAAGGGCCACGGCGGAGTGGTGCCCCCCAACAAGCCCATCGCCGTGAAATACAGTGTTCGCGAGGATGGCCATGACGGTGTCGTGTTGTTGGACATCGATCTCGAGTCCTTGCATCGAATCGTCGGCCGGATCGCCAACCGCAATCTTACGCGGGACGAATGGCGTGAATATTTCCCCGGCGAACCGTATCGCCCAACCTTCCCCGAGTTGCCCGTTCCGCCGGAGATCCCTTCGAGAGATGGGGAAGGACGCCGTTGAGCCACCTCAACTCTGGCTCAAATCAACGGACAGACAATCATGGAAGTCGGACGCCCCGAGTGAACCTCCAGCCTCGTCCAAGTTCCATGATTGCGATGAATGTAGGCCGGACTCATAGCGAGGACGAGAATGATCTGATCGGCGAACCGTTCAGGAATCGCTCGCGCACGACTTGCCGGTGCTCGATCTTCTCGGCCTCGCCACGACCCAGGACGATCAGCTCCCGGACCGCCCTGGCGTCGTCCATGGCGTAGATCCGCGGCTCGGTGATGTAGTCGATCCGGTGGAAGCGGTCGCGGAGCAGGCTGGTCGCCTGGGCCACAGCGCCCTGGGACTGACCGAACATGAACGTCTCGATGACCTTCCGGCCCCAGCCCAACAGGCCGCCGAGCTGGACCGGCTCGGCGATGCGAAACGGGTAATTCGTCGTGCTGACGCTCAGCATGTGCACGTCCCCTAACTCGCGGCCGCAGAAGCCGACGGCCTCGACAATTCCGACCATCGCCGGGCAATTGGCCCACACGCCGCCGTCGATGAAGACGCTACGGTGCGCGGGCAGCGCGCTTCGCCGGGAAGTACGTCGGCGCGGCCGAGGTCGCCAGCGCCACGTCGACGGCCGGCGTGTCGGCGTCCTGGGCCCGATCCGGGTCGTGCGGCGTCTTGAAGACGTAGATCCGGCCCATCGAGGCGTCATACGCCGGGATCGCCAGCCGCGTTCGCGCCGCCTTGAGTGGCTGGTCGCCCACGACCGACGTGATCGCCTGGCGCAATGCCTCCGGTGAGAACTTGGGCCGGCGTAGGTTTCCCAGAGTCTTTACCCAGCCGCCGACACCTCTGGCCGGTGGAAAGATGTCCGCACCTTGCTCCTCGTAGAAGCGCAGGATCTCCTCGGCCGACGCTCCCATACCCAGCCCGATCGCGATGATGCCCCCCGTCGACGTGCCCGTGATCAGGTCGAAGTGATCTACGATCCGGCGACCCGTGCTCTGTTCCAAGGTCGCCAATACGGAGGCGGTAAAGGCCCCCATGAGGCCACCACCATCGAGGCTCAGTATGCGAAATGCCGCCATGGACCGTGTTCCCTAGCACTTCCGTCAAATCGCGCGTCAGGCTTGTGTAGGAAAGGAGTATAGCCGGCTGACGGGCTTGATTCGAGCCTATACCTCCATAAGGACTTCTCGACGACGAGCCGTTGCTCATCGGAAAGTTGGAGTCAGGGATGTTGACCAGACGAGGAGCCGTGCGTCATTTGGGGCAGAACGCGCACTACGGAATAGACGGACACCATAGGCCGTTGGTTCTTGTCCGGCTGCTATCGCAAGGCCGAGTACGAGGAACACGTCGGACCGTCGTCTGGTAGCGTCGAGCCTCACGGCGGCTCCGGTTCTTGCATCGTGCTCTCACGGAGGATCGGCTCGTACCGGCCGATCCCGCTGAGCCACTTGAGAATCGAAAGGGACCAGCAGATCCGACCTCGGGCTTCGAATCAGCGCCCCAATCCGAGCCGCTCGCGATGATAGGCCAGGCGCTCGGCCGGCGTCATCCGGGTGAAGTCCGGCCGGCCGTTGGCGTGCGTCCGGCCGTTGGCGCTCGAAGTCACTTCATTATAGCGCGAGACCGAGTACGATTCGGTGACGAGCGGCCGGCCATTCGGACACGCGCAGGTTTCCGACGCACCCGAGTGGCTGGCCGCGTGCGCCTGGCAGGCGCATCCGACCGAAGCCGGGTGATCCGCTGTCTGAGTTCTCGGTGCGCCGTCGCTGACCGGCGGCGCCTGAGTCTTCGACGTGCTGCCGGTGGCGACCGAGGTCGAGGTCCCCGCGTAGCTCATCGACTGGTCGGTCAGTTTGAGGTCATCTTCGAGCGTGCGATGGGGGCGGAGGCCCAGGCGTCCCAGAACCGAGTGATACGCCTTCACGGCTTCGACCGGCCCGATGCGGCCCTCGACGATCAGGCGGAGGAAATGGACGAACGCCAGTTGATTCTCGGCGTTGTTGATCTTGCGACCGAACAGGGCGACCCTCGCCCCGTACTTCTGGGCGTCGTGGAGGAGCTGGAAGGCGTCCCGGGTGGTACCGGCCGAGCCGCCCAGGATGCCGACCACCAGGTGGGGATCGAACCGGACCAGCTCGTCCATGGCCTTGGGGCCGTGGTACACCATCTTGAGGAACAGCGGACGGCCGGTCGGGCCGACGCCCGCCAGCATCCGCGTGATCATGTCGTTGATGTACTTCGGCAGGACCTCGGGAGCGACGGCGCCAGGGACGTTGGGATCGAACACCTCGAGGAAGTATCGGAACCCTTTGCGCTCGGCCTCTTCGCGGAACTCGTGGAACCGGACGAGCGTCTCGAGGTCCCGCTCCAGGTTGTTATTGAACGTCACGCTGTAGAGGCCCAGATCGGCACCGATCGATCGTTCCCCCGGATCGCAATCGAGGTGCCCGCACTGGATGTGGTCGAGGCTGGCGGTCCGGAACGGACGCGAGGGCGACTGCGAATAGTTTGCACCCCGGGCGAGGTGGATGTCCGTGGTATCGTTAGCGCGGACCGCGGGCGTAACCGGCGACTGGTCGAAGAGTCGTTCACGAATCGTCAGAGCATAGTTCGAGCTGGCCGACATGAGCATGATATCGACCAGGCCTGAGCGCGCGATCAACCGCATCTGGTCGCGGTATTCTTCCAGCGTCTTGAACCGGACCTCGCCCGCATGCATCTCCGGCGACTGGCCGGGGGCGCCCAGGCCCAGCGCCATGTCGCCGTCCTTGGCGTCGGCGATCAGGAATTCGCGGCAGTTCGCATCGGCGTAGATCGCCGCGAGCTTGCGGTCGAGTGACTTTTCCATGACGTCAGCGTTTCCCCTTCCCCTGGCCGGAGATCGTGACGCGAGAGCTACCGAGCACACCATTGCCGCCCCCGGCACTCATCGTCACCCGGACCGGCGAACGCGCAGTGCCATTCGATGCGGGGGCCTTGGTTGCCGCCGCGCTGGGCGCGGGTCTCCGGGCGCCGAAGGGTCGCCGCCCGTGGCCGCCTTGGGATTGCTCTTGTAGACCGCTTCGATGGTCTCGCGGAGGACCTGCGCCGAGTGTTGCAGCGCCGAGGTTTCCTTGGGCCAGAGCTCGATCTCGAGCTGGGATTCCACCCCCTTGCGGCCAATTACGGTCGGGATCGAGAGGCAGACGTCGTGGATTCCGTAGGGACCATTCACCAGGGACGAGACCGGCAGGATTCGCTTCTGGTCGTGCGCCACGGCGTGGATCACGTCCCGGATCGATAACCCCACGGCAAACCCCGCGCCGCCTTTAAGCTTGATCACCTCGGCACCGCTGCCGCGCGTCCGCTTGAGGATCGCCTCGGCGGTGGTCGAGCTCCAGCCGGGGAAGCGATCGAGCGGCAGTCCGGCAGCCTGCGCGGTCGACCAGATCGGGACCATGCTGTCGCCGTGCTCGCCCAGGATCAGCGCCGTGACCTGAGTGGGAGGCAGTTGGAGCCCCTCGGCGATCAGGCTGCGGAACCGCGCCGTGTCGAGCTGAGTACCGAGGCCGATGACCTGCGTCGCCGGCAAGTCAAGCTGACGTACGGCCAGATAGGTCAGGACGTCGACCGGGTTGGAGACCACCAGCACGACCGCGTCGCGCTTCAGGCCGGCCGCGGCGGTCTGGCCGAGGATGTTCAGGAACAGCTCGACGTTGCGGTTGATCAGGTCGAGGCGGCTCTCGTCGGGCTTGCGCCGCAGGCCGGCGGTGATCACGATGGCGTCGCTCTCGGGGATCGCCTCGTACCCGGTCGCACGGATCCGCTGGTCGGCCGCGAGCGAGGCCCCGTGCAGCAGGTCGAGAGCCTGCCCCTTGACCTGGTCGGCGTTGAGGTCGATCAGGTCGATCTGACTGACCACCCCACCGCACTGGAGTGCAAACGCCGCGGACGATCCGACCAGGCCGCCGCCGCCGATGATGCTGACTTTCATGGGTCGTTCTCCGTGGGTCAGGTTATCTGGCTGCCCCATTCAGGGCCTGCATGACCTGGTTCGTGATCGCCTGGACGAGCGCCTCGGTATCCGAGCCGTTCGCGTGCACCTGTCCATTGCTCGATGGTTTGGCAGCGGATGGCGAAGCCACGGGAGTCGTCGCGGCCACGACGCGCCGGTGGACTTCGGACGCGATGGGTGTCAAGGCTCCCTCGATGGGGGATTCATGCGGTACGCTGTCGGCGATCTTGGGATGGATGAAGACCCGGGGCTCCGGAGGGGCATCGTCATAACCCTCGCGGAACAGGCTGTTGCCGCAGAGGTCGCAGTTCTCCAGGCCGCGCTCCAGCCGAGGGTCGGGGATGCCCAGGCCCGGCTTGAGGCGGATCAGCTCGGCCGCTTTGTCGTCGCCGTAGTAGTGCACCCGGCCGAGCTGCTTCGCCAGGATCAGGATGCGGCAGTAGGCGTCGATGATCTCGGTCTTGAAGTAGGCGTCTTCCAGGTCGGTGCCGTAGGTAATGGTCCCGTGGTTGGCCAGCAAGATGGTATCGGTGTCCTTGACGTAGGGGAGCACCGAGTCGGCAAAGGTCTGCCCACCGGGCGTCTCATACGGCGAGATCGCGACCTCACCGAGGAAGACCTCGATCTCGGGCAGGACGCACTTCGGGATCGGCTCCCGCGCCACGGCGAACGCCGTCGCATGCGGCGGATGGCAGTGCACCGCCGAGCGAATGTCCGGGCGTGCCTTCATGATCGTCAGGTGGAGCAGGATCTCGCTCGATCGCTTCCGCTTGCCGGAGACCTGCTTGCCGTCCATGTCGACGATGCACAGGTCGTCGGGCTTCATGAAGCCCTTGGAGACCCGGGTCGGCGAGCAAAGGACCCGATCCTCGCTCAACCGGTAGCTGATGTTGCCGTCGTTGGCCGCCGCGAAACCCTTGTTGTACACGCGCCGGCCGATCTCGCACATCTGCTCGCGAAGCTTCCACTCGTTCATCACCGAGCCGTTGGCATTGCCGTTCATGACTTCCTCTCAGGAGTCGGGATTCCAGATTCCAGAGTCCGGATTCCAGATGACCGACACCAGATTCCTGTTCAACATCCTCTGGAATCGGGAATCTGGAATCTCGAATTGTGAATCAGTTCAAATCGATATTCGATCGATCAGGCACGCGCAATAAGCATCCACGGGAGTCCTGGTCTTGCCGAACGGGTTGGCCGCCTCGCGGCCTTCACTGACGCCGATCAGGCTGCCCGGTCCGGCCCCGAGGTTGTCGTAGACGACCAGCTCTTCTCCGCGGGCCGGAGAGTCGTCGGTCAATGCCACCAGCGGCATCGGCAGCGCGATCAAAAAACGCCCCCCCTGGAGCTGGGGATAGGAGCGCGACAGCGTGACTCGTCCGATCACTTCGCCGATCCTCATCGCTGATCCTTCGTCTCTTAGTAGGGTGCTCTGTGAGCACCCGAAGATTCGGTGAGCACCCGAAGATTCGGTGCTCGCAGAGCACCCTACGAATACCGATCTCCCTATGTTCTCAAGACCGGTTGTCCGGAAGTCCCATCACACTCCAACGCCCTGGCGTGGTCTTTCCGAGCAGTTCCTGAAGGGCAGCCCCATCGTTGGTGAGCAAGGCCAGGTCGCCCCGCCTCGCCCCGAGCCGGTCGAAGGCCAGGATCGGCTCGCCGTCCGGCCCTCCGCTCGACGTCTCGAGCTGCACCACCAGCATGCGCTCGCCCTCGAAGGTCGGATGCTTCACGGTCGCCGTTGCTGTACCGATGACTCGCCCGAGTTGCATGGTTCTCTTTCGTAGGGTGCTCTGTGAGCACCGTTGAGTCGGGACAACCGTCTTTCCCCAACATCCATCAAACGAACCGCATGCCGCCCACAAGGCTCGTCCGCCGCTGTCGGCAGAAGGTCAAGGGGGTGGTGACGCCCTCGCCGGTCGGCCCGGCGATCGAGTACGACAACACGCCCTCGCCGCCCAGCCCGAGTCCGGCCGTGCACGGCCCGTTGACGACGAAGATGGTGCAGTCCATGATCTTGCCCATCTTGGACATCACCGACGTATCCCGGGAGTGGAGGATCGCGGTATGGCCGTAGCCTTGCTCGCTCTCCCGGGCGAGGTTGATGGCGCGGTCGATGTTCGAGACCCGAACGAACGGGATGAATGGCATCATCTGCTCGTGGTTGACAAACGGGTGCTCGGCGCCCGTTTCGGCGTAGAGGAGCTGAGCCCCCTCGGGAACCTTGACGCCCGCGTACTGGCCGAGGACGGCCGGGTCCTTGCCGATGAGGTCCTTGTTCACGTGCAGTGCGCCGTCGTTCCCCTTCTGGAAGGCGGCCTGGGTGAGGGCGTTGACCTGATTGGCGGTGAGCCGGAACCCGCCATGACGACTCATTTCCTCCATCAGCGGGTCGAAGATCTGCGCGACGGCGAAGACCTGTTTCTCGCCGATGCAGAGCAGGTTGTTGTCGAACGCTCCGCCCGCGATGATCGAGCGGGCCGCGTTCTCGAGGCAGGCGGTTGCATCGACGACGACCGGCGGATTCCCCGGCCCGGCGACGATCGCCCGCTTGTTGCTGGACAGGGCGGCCCGTGCCACAGCCGGCCCCCCGGTCACGACCAGGAGCCGCACGCCCCGGTGAGCGAACAGCGCCTGGGCCGACTCCAGGGTGGGCGGGTCGATGATCGTGAGCAGGTTCTCGATCCCGATCGCCTCGCGGATCGCCTTGTTGAACCGCCGCACGCCCTCGGCCGCGATCCGCGCTCCGGAGGGATGGGCGTTGAACACGATCGTGTTCCCGGCGGACAACATGTTGATGGCGTTGCCGGAGAGGGTCGGCAGGCTGTGGGTGACCGGCGTGATCGCGCCGATGACCCCGAACGGCGCGTAATCCGTGAGCGTCAACCCGCCGTCCCCGGCGTCGTTGTCGGTCCGGAGGTATTCGACCCCCGGCACGCGCGGGATCGCATCGCGGAGCTTGCCGATCTTGTGGTCGAGCCGGCCGATCTGGGTTTCCTCCAGCTCGGCCCGCCCGAGCTCCTCGGACTGCTCGACGCAGATCTTACGGATGCAGTCCACGGCCTTGCGGCGATCGTCGAGCGGCCGGGTCCGGAACGATCGGAACGCGGCCTCGGCCGCCGCGACCGCGTCGTCCGCCGTGGCGAAGACGCCCAGGTTGCCCGATGGCCGCGACATGGCTTTCCCATTGCCCAGGACGGTCCCGTTGCCCATCTGGGCCAGCACTTCCTGCACGACGTTGCGGATGATGTCTTCAGTCATTTGCATGGTGGACACCGTCTTTCGTTGGATGCTCTGTCAGGACCGCCGTCGCGGTCGTCCCCCGCCGGCCAAGCCGGCCCCCGGAGTGGTTCGCGAATAGGTTGCACACAGGACCGTACAAATTCAAACAATTTGTTCTTTATGTTGACGCCGATCCATCGAGGGCCCGGTGCTCACACCTGTTCTCGACCTGTTCTCAGGAGCACGGCTCCCGAGCGCTTCGCTCGGTTTGTGCACGCAGCACAGGGACGCCGTGGTGGGCGCAACTCGTTCGCGAAGCGCGGCTATCCCCGGCCTCCATGAGTCGTGAAGATCGCCTGGCCGCCGATGTCGACGGTATCGACCAGCCCGATCACCACGGCATCGATCGGCAGCTTCTCGGTCTCGGGCGTCAGCCGTGCGCTCGAACCCTGGCAGATCAAGACCATCTCGCCGAGGCCCGCGCCGAGCGTGTCGACCACCACGAACGTCCGCCCGGTCGGCACGAGGCGGTCCCGCCCCTTGTCGTTGACCCGGTAGGGCTCGACGGTCAGGAGCTTGTGCCCCGTCATCGAGGCGACCTTCTGGGTCGCCACCACACTACCTGTCACCCGGGCCAGGAACATCGCGTGAATACCTTGAATGACGACTTATTGGATCGAGTCGAGCAATTCTTTCGCCTGCCGCGCCACGACGATCTCCTCGTTGGTCGGCACGGTCCAGACCTGGACGCGGGAGCCCGCAGTGGAGACGCAACGTTCGGCCGGCCCCGAGGCGTTCAGGGCGGGGTCGAGCGCGATGCCGAACCAGGCAAGGTCCCGGCAGACACCGGACCGGATCGACGCCGAGTTCTCGCCGATGCCGCCGGTGAAGACGATGGCGTCCGCACCGTCCAGCTCGACGAGGTAGGCGCCGAGGTATTGGCGAATGGCGGCGATGAACACGTCCATGGCCAGCTTCGCCCGCTCATTGCCGGCCGCGGCGGCGGCCTCGATGTCGCGGAGGTCGCAGCCCGCGCCGCTCAACCCCTGGAGCCCCGATTCGTTGGCCAGGATGGAGAGGATCTCGTCAAGGCTCTTACCCGTCTCGCGGATCAAGACGGGCAGGGCGAAGACATCGAAATCGCCCACACGATTGTTGTGGGGCAAACCGGACTGCGGGCTCGTGCCGAGGCTGCATGCGACCGATTGACCGTGTCGGATCGCGCAGAGCGACGAGCTGCCGCCCAGGTGGCAGGAGATCACCTTGATGTCGGAGCGGCCCAGCAGCTCCGGCATCCGCCAGGAGATATACCGATGGCTGGCGCCATGGAAGCCCCAGCGGCGGACGCCCAGCTCGGTCGCCCAGGCGTCGGGAATGGCGTAGCGCTGGTTCGCCTCCGGGATCGTCCGATGAAAGCCGGTTTCGAACGCGGCGATCAGCGGCAAGCCGCGGGAACCGGTCGCGGAGCATCCGCATCGCTTTGGTGTAGGGTGGATTGTGCGCGGGGGCGACGTCCGCGAAGGCTTCCATGGCGACCAGCACCGGCTCGTCCACGACGTGCACGCCCGTCAGGTTGCTGCGTGGACCGCCTTGAACCCGATCGCCGAGACCTCGGCGGCGTCGCCCAGCACGCCGATCTCGGGATCCGTCAACTGGTCGAGGCAGAGCTGCACGGCCTCGCCGTGATCGGCGATCGGGCAGACCTGCTCGCGCTGGCCACGGGACGACTTGGTGATCACCTTGGCAGAATCCGACCCGATCCGCTCGATCGCGCCACGGGCCAGGACCGGCTCGGCCGGGTCGGCCATGTCGAAGAGGCGATACTTGAAGCTGGTGCTGCCCAGGTTGGCGACGAGGATTTTCAACGTTCGCCGCCTCCCGTGAACGCCCGGACCACGGCCGGGTCGGGACGCGGGATGACGTGAGCGGCGCGTAGCTCGCCGATCCGCCCGGCCGCCTCAGCGCCCGCCTCGATCGCGGCGCGCACGCTGCTGACATCTCCCCGGATCATCACGCTCACCACGCCGCCGTCGAGCTTCAGCACCGAGCTGGCCAGCTCGACGCTCGCCGCCTTGAGCATGGCATCCACCGCATGGATCAGCCCGACCAGACCCATCGTCTCGATCAGGCCCAGGGCATTCCCGTTCATGATAGTTCGCTCCCCTGCTGCTGAATCTCGACGGTTCACGACCCCAGGAATGTCCGCAGGATCGACTCATCGGGCCGGGGGATGACGTGGCGCACTGATCAGCTCGCCGACCCGGCCGGCCGCTTCGGCACCCGCTTCGACCGCCGCCCGGACGCTGCCCACATCGCCCTTGACCAGCGTCGTGACGAACCCGCCACCGACCTGGACCCGGCCCGCCAGGTGGACATTCGCCGCCTTGAGCATGGCGTCGGTCCCCTCGATCATGCCCACGAGACCCTTGGTCTCGATCAGGCCCAGCGCCTCGCCGTTGACGCTGCCATTGCCGCCGATCCGCGAACCGGCGCGTTGAACTGTGGTTGCCATGGTGTCAGGCTCCGTCGCTCTTGGGGGTTTTGGAAGTCGAGGCCGCCGGGGCCGCCTTCGCGAAACTCAACACGCCGCTGAGGTCCTCGTGCGGGCGGGGGATCACCTGAACGCTGACCACCTCGCCGATCCGGCTGGCGGCCGCGGCACCGGCGTCCACCGCCGCCTTGACGGCAGCCACGTCACCGGCCACGAAGGCCGTCACCAGCCCGCTGCCGATCTTCTCCCAGCCCACCAGGTCCACATTGGCGGCCTTGACCATCGCGTCGCTGGCCTCGACCAGCGCCACGAACCCCTTGGTTTCGATCATGCCCAGCGCTTCGAGTGATGCTGAGGCCATAAAGGCCCTCCTTCAGTAGGGTGCTTTGTGAGCACCAAAATCCCGATGATCCTGATTAAGTCAGCTCCCGCTCCGTCGTTCGCCCCACGATGAGTCCGCTCGATTCGCGCACGATAACGGCTCACGCCCTGATCAGCGTGACCCGGCTCGCATGCGGTAAGTCACAACAGTTCGCCTCGTCGGTATCGATGTGCACCTCGAGTTTCCAGTCGGGATGAGTCCGGACCAGCAGCCCCTCCAGAAGCGAAGGACAGGGACTCTCGACCCTCATGTTCATCCGGTCCAGGTGCTTGACGCCGTAGTGCTCGGCATCCTTCGGGCCCATATGGACGTGCCGCTCGGCGCGGATCACACCTTGCTTGAGTCCGAGCGTCCCCTTGGGGCCGATCAACAGGCAGCCCGGCGTCCCCTCGATGTCGCCCGAGAGCCGGACCGGCACGTCGATGCCCAGGCTGATGGCGTCGGTGAAAGCCAGCTCCACCTGGCTGAATTTGCGGCAAGGCCCGAGGATCCGCACACCAGGGATCATCCGCTGCCTTGGACCGACGACGGCCACCGTCTCATTCGAGGCGAAGTCGGTGTCCTGGTAGAGCCGCTTCATCTCGGTCAACTGGTACCCCGGCCCGAACAGAACCTCGACATCGGCCTGTGTCAGGTGGCAGTGCCGCGCCGAGATGTGGACGACCATGTGAGGACGGGGACTTCCATCCGCCTTGCCATTGGCCGCGGGTTTGCCGTTGCCCAGTTGCTTCTGAAGGATCGAGCGGACCAGGGTTTCGACCTGGTCCCGCGTCGGTGATGGTGCGGTCACGATACTCATGGTTCGGTCCCCACGCCCTCGTTGCGGGTCGCGCCGTCCGCACGCGCCAATTCCAGGATCGCTCCGTTACTCCGGCTCTCGGTCATCGGCGCGACGTGGATCGTCACCCCGGCTTGTTCCAGCAGGGCTCGGTGCTCGTCGGCCAGATCCGAATCGACGATCAGCGAATCGATCTCCTCCAGCCCGCAGAGCCGGGCCAGGGCCAGCCGGCCGAACTTCGTATGGTCGGCGACGATCATGACTTCTTGCCCGCACGACATCATCTGCCGTTCGGTCTCGACCAGGAGCAGGTTCGAGTTGTAGATCCCTTCCGCCACGATGCCGCCGGCGCCGAGGATGGCCGTCCGGACCCGGATGGACTGCATGGTCGCGATGGCCAGGGGCCCGAGGGCGACCCCAGTCCGCGGGTAGACATAGCCGCCGATCAAGATCAAGTCCGTCTGCTGGCTGGAAGCCAGAAGCTGGGCGATCGGCAGGCTATTGGTGACCACCTGGATGCGACGGCCGATCAAGGCCCGGGCGACCTCGAGCGTCGTCGTGCCGCCGTCGAGCAGCACGGTGTCGCCGTCTTCCAGCAGGGCGGCCGCCGCCTGGCCGATGGCTCGCTTCTCTGCCACCGCGGTGCCCGTCCGCTCGTCGAACGCCGGCATCGAACGGACCTCGCCCGCGTAGACCGCCCCACCGTGCGTCCGCTTGATCGAACCGGACAGATCCAGGGCCTCGAGATCGCGGCGGATGGTGCTCTCGGAGACCCTCAAGACCCGCACCAGTTCGTCCAGGGACGCGTAACCCTGCCGGGTGATCAGCTCCAGGAGTCGTTGCCGACGAGGCTCAGCCAGCATGCCCGCCCTTGATTGAAAACCTTGCTAAGACCCGCCACGATTCTTCAAGATCAGCCGTGGTTTGTCAAGAGGCTTCAAGAAACATGAAGGATTTTGGAAGAAGGTGAAGGAGCTTGATGGAATCGTGGTGTTCTTACGGCCTTCCGCGTAGAATGGGGGAAATCGAGGAGAGAGACACAATGCCGGAGCTACCTGAGGTCGAAACGATGGTTCGCGGGCTGGGACCTGCGCTGACCGGGGCGCAAGTTGCAGCGGATCGAAGTACGTGACCCGAGCCTGGTTCAGGGCTGTTCGGTCGCGGAACTCTCCCGGTGCGGTCGCGGGGCGACGGTTGCCGGCATCACGCGACGGGGCAAGTGGGTGGTCCTGGAACTGGCCGGTCACCGGGGGATTATCGTCATCCAGCCGCGGATGACCGGAGGCTTTTGGCTGATAGAACCTCAGCGACCCGACCACATCCGCCTGGCGTTCCACGTGGAGAAACCCCGAGCGACGGTCTGGTATTGCGACACGCGGCGACTGGGCAAGATCTGCTGGTATGCCGATGCCGAAGCCGCGGCGCAGGCGTTTGCCCGCTCGCACGGCCCCGATGCGCTGGAAATCCGCCGCGACCAGCTTGCCGATCGGCTGGCGCAGGACCGCGCGGGGCATCAAACCGACCTTGATGGATCAGAAGGTCCTCGCGGGGATCGGCAATATCTACGCGGACGAGGTACTGCACCGCGCCCGCATTCACCCCGAGAGCAGGGCCGCGACGCTCTCAACCGAGCAGCTCGACCGGCTACACCGGGCGATCGGCGAGATCCTGTCCACCGCAATTGCCCTGGAGGGCTCGAGCTTCGACGCGGGCTACCGCACGGTCCTCGGCCTGGAAGGAGGCTTCTTGGCCCAGAATTCCGTCTACGATCGCGAAGGCCTCCCTTGCCGGACCTGCGAACGGCCGATCCTCAAGACCAGGATCGCCGGACTGATCGGCCGGCCGACGTACTATTGCCCCGGCTGCCAGGTGCGAGAGTGACGTGATCGATTTACCTCAGCTCCTGCGTGGACAAGCCGACTCGAACGGCGGCCACCCGCCACTTCATGGTGCCCCAAAAAGTCTGTGGAACTCGGGTCAACCCCCATCTGAGAATGAAACGACCTCAAGCGAATCGGGGCCTTCTCGTCACGGACCGCGCGGCGAGGTATCCTCATCGGCTGTCGGTGAACAGGCGGTGACTCGAATACCGGGCCGCGGGGGATCGCACCATGCCGAGGAGGAATCGGGTCACGCCGTTCGGCGAGATCGTGGCCGTGCCGGAGCGAGGGACGATGATGGGCAACCGGGGCATCCTCCACGATGCCGACGGCCGCATCCGCCGGCCCTGGCAGGTGAAGCGTTGGCTGCTTTGCGTGCTCGAGTTCCACGGACGGCATCGGACGGTCATGGCCCCGAACCGATACACCGAGCTGTTCTTCCTCGACGAAGCCACGGGTCTGGCCGCCGGTCATCGCCCGTGCTTCGAATGCCGCCGCAGCCGGTTCCTGGCCTTTCGGGCCGCCTGGGCGGCGGGGAACCGCGGGCTCCTGGGGCCTGAACCGATCCGGGCCGACGACCTCGACGACCGGCTGCACGCCGAGCGGGTCGGCCCGGATCGTTCGAAACGCACCGAGCGGGCGAACCTCGACGACCTCCCGGACGGCGTGTTCGTCAACCTCGGTGGTCCGGAGGGTGACACCTGCCTGATCTGGGGTAACGAGCAGCTCGTCTGGTCGCCCGGGGGCTATCGCGAACGACGGCGCAGGCCCAGGGGCGAGGTGGTGTCGGTACTGACACCCCGATCGACCGTGGCTGCGATCCGGGCGGGCTACGTGCCGGAGGTTCATCACTCGGCGCGGCAGCGATGAAGCTCGCATCGAATGCGTTTTGTCCTGATCGTCCCGTTCAGTCGGCACCGGAGCCACCCTCGGATACGCCGAGCCTCGCGGCAACGGCGGGATCGGCGACGCAATAGACGTTTTCTTTCGGCGTGATCAGCCGGTCATACGGGGCGGTCGCATTCGCCCGTTGCTCGCGCACGAACTCGGAGATGTCCTCAACATCGAGGAGCCATTCCCTGGCATAGTGGGCCAGGACTTCGCCTTGGACCCAAGCTGGATCGCCCGCCGTGGGATGGCGTTGCCGGACGGGTCGTGGTCGGGGTCCCATTGCAGCCGGACGTCGGAGCCGGCCAGAGCCTGCTTCCATGAGTCGTGCGTCGGGTAGACCTCGGGCACGAAGGTCGAATGGACGGCCAGGCTCAGGATCTCGTCGAAGGCGTTTCGCCGCAACCGGACGGCGAGCGTCACCTCCTGGTTCGGCTTGGTCCCCCAGTCGGAGCGGTACATCATCCACAGGAAGTTGGGCTTGATCCAGGTCATGCGGCTCATGCTGAAGCCACCGCCGAAATAGCCGGTCCGGGCGGCGAACCGGCCGATTGACGGGTTGTACGCCTGGTAGACAACGATCGACTCGGCGTCGAACTGGGCCAGGATGTGGCGGCCGGATTCGGGCCATCGCGCGTCCTGGGTCGTGTAGGGCTCGGTCAACAGGTTCATTGGAGGGATTCGTCCATCAAGTGCATTGCCAGAGGAAGGCGCTGACCTTGCAGCGGTCGCACCAGAAGCCATAGCCGATGCCGCCGGTTCCCCAGGCCCACTCGCCCCCGTCCTCGGCCGGCAGGTCCGAGTCCAGTTGCATCAGGAAGCGCATCAGCCCCTCGCAAATCGGACATTCCGGATACTCGGCCGACTGGACCCAGCACGGCTCGCCCCCGATGCGGTTCAAGTTCTCCCGGCTATTGCTCAGGGCCCAGTCCTGCCAACGCCACCGACGGGGTGTCTCAGCGAGCCGCAGTTCAGCTTCCCGGAGCGGACCGACCGGGAACTGGGGTTGGGTCCTCGGCCCGTCGTAACCGATGCTCTCGGGTCGCCCGTCGGCCCCATGCCGATAGAACAATTGCCCATGATCCCAGCCCAGACACGACAGGCAGGTGGCGAGTTCGACACGATCGAGTCCCGTGATGCCCAGGTCTTCGGGCACCGACTCAAGAGTAATCAGCCGGTGCAGCCGACTGCCGCAGACCGAGCAATCCCCGTTGGCAAGACCGCCGAAGGGCATCCCCGGTGATGGCGATTCCGGTTCGAGGTTCCATGTGGGGTGAATGCGTTCGAGCCACGGGGGCCGGGACTGGCCCTCGAAAAAGGATTTCGGGAAGACGATGTGATAGAGGGCCTCCGGGCAGATCCGCTCCAGGCGGCCATCGATCCGAGCGAAGCCGACGTGATGGAGGTGGTCTTCGACCGTCGCCCTCTCCCGCGTGAAACCCCTGGCGAATGTCTCGTCGGAATCCGCCAGGGCCAGGGCGTGAGAGACCACCCTGGGCTGGCGGGTCTCCAGCAGCGCGCGCCAGGCTTTCTCCCGGAGATCGCTGGTGGCATTTGCGTCTTCGAGCACCCGGCGTCGGGTCTCGAAGTCGATCGTGCCCGATTCGCGCCACGGCCAGTTCTCATAGTAATACTTGGAGTTGGGTCGAAGGCGGAAGATGTGGTCCAGGTGGGGGTGCAGCGCCGGGAGAGCCTGGAGACTGGCGTAAGCGATGACCGAATCGGCCGCCTCATTCGCGCCGGATTTCTCCAATGTGTTCAGGGCGAAGTGCACGAGCCCATCCCACAACCCATCGGGTAGGTAGCTGAGGGCCGCGTCGAGGAACGTTCCACCCTTGGGAAATCGCTCGATGACAGCGAGCGCCAGGTCGGCGACCGATTCGGGGTGGGACCGGCTGAGCGCGATCGCCTCCTCGAATGTCAAGGCCCGGACCCCTTGCTCCTCCAGGCGGCCAACAATGACCTCGACCTGTTCCTTTGGTGTCTGTGTGGTCATGCGTGGATTCCTCTCCTGGATCATCGGACGCCAGCCGATGGCCCGTATCAGGCCGCCATCGATCCCCAGCGCCCTCATTGGTCGCCGGGAGTGGCTCTTGGCTCCGCGGAAATGAGCTCACGGAAAGTCACTGAAGAACCTCGCGGAGACGGTCGTAGTTCCCCTCGGCGATCCAGCGATCGATCACCTGCCCATGACGGTTCACGTCACGAGCCAGTTCCAGCCCGGAGAGTAGTCTGCGGACATCCTCGCTCATGGTCGACCAGCAGCCGACATCCCCGAACAGGAACCTCAGCCGCTCCTGCTCTTGGCGTGTCAACGACCTTTCGTGATTGACGAATGGGTAGTCCTCCTCCATCGGCCCTGGGGAGAGTGCCGGGCCGAGAGTCCCTACTCCTGACCGGCAGGACGTCCTGATCCCGAACAGAAGGTCACGAAGGAAACGAAGGAAGAGGGGAGTCCCTACTCCGGACCGGCGGGACGTTCTGATCCTGCGTGGGTTCTGGGCTGGGCCGGTTTGGAGGTGGGCCTGACTTGCCGAGAATCGTGGCACAATTTGGCACTCGTTGTCAACTTTTGGCCGCGGCTCCCTCTCCGATCCCCATGGCCCGAAGCGAGTTCGGGCCGAGTCCCGAAATCGCTGTGCCGGGCCCGGCCGCACGCGGCACAGCCCCGTTGCTCGCTGCCATAGTTTCCGGTCGGTGACGGTCGCACATGGTCTCTATTATTATAGGATACCGCAGGTTTGAGAATTCGTTAATGCACCTGTCGCGGATTTCGGGGCGATTGGCTCCGGAACTCTCGGTCACAGAGGGAGATAAAAAAATCCAAAAAATCGGAAGACTGGGCTACTCGAATGACCAATTTGGCCCGAACTGAGGGGGAAGCGGCGCGGGTCGGATCGTCGCACTCCCCAGGTATCCCGCACCCGCCGCGCGGAGATCGGTGGTGTTCGACGCGGAGTCTCGTTGAAACAGCCGCCATGTCTTTCAGAAGGTGTACGAGAAGAGAAGCCCTCGAGATGGTTCGTAGGGTGGGTCGAGCCTCGATTCTTCGAGGCGAGGCCCACCAGCTTCGCCGAGCCAAGGTTCTCGGTGGGCCTCACGCCGCAGTGCGGCGTTCGACCCACCCTACATCGACCCGTTTCGTACACCCTTGCCGGGTCAACCCTCGCCGGGATTCAGGTCTCCACGATCGGCCGGTACGCCTCGGGATCGTCGAAGCCTGCCAGCCAGGCGGCGGCCTCGCGACACGTCCGCATTTCCGGAGGCACCCGGAGCAAGTAGTCCCGGCCCGTCGAGGGGCATCGGCATCGCAGGTAGCAACGGGGCTGGGGTCGTATGAGCGGTCGCGGAATCGCGATCCGTACGAGACTCCGAGCACCTCCGGGGTCCTCGTCGCTGTCCACGATCTCGGCCCTGGCTTGTTGCAGGATGGCATCGAGCCCGACCCGCTCCAGCATCACCCGGCGCAGCTCGGCGTTCCTCTGGCCGAGGATCTGCTCCGGCGTGAGCGTTTCGGGCCGGAAGACCACTTCCGGCGGAACGATGACCCCTCGCCAGAGTAATCGGACCGATCGGCAGAGCCGATCGGGCAGGTCCCGCAAGCCCGAACCGGCGACCTCGATCGGTCCGCCCGCCGTCAGGTCTTCCGGAAGTGATGTCAAGGCCGGGCAGTCGGCCAGCCGGAGGGCCGGTGCGAACGTCTTCGCGCCGAGATCGAAACCGACGTTCAGGCCCCTGGGCAGGCCTCCAGACGGGTGCAGTCTCGGAGGTCGAGCGTGCCGGGGACGTGAAGACCCTCGGGCAACTCCCGCAGGCCGTCACAACAGCGGACGACCAGGTTGGACCCCACCCGGAGGCCGAATGGGATCTCCTGGACCGACGGGCAGCGAACCAGTTCCAGGCGGCCGGGTATGGACAGACCTTCCGGCAGACCCGCGAGATCGCGAAGGCGATGGAGCTTCAGGTCCCGGCCGACCCGTAGCGTCGAGGGTAGACGGACGGTCGGGCAGCGCCGGACGATCAGGCTGCCGCCGACTTCCAGGTTCTCCGCGAGCGAGGTGAGCCGATGGCAGCACTCCAGGATGAGGTCGCCGCCGACCGAGAGGTCGTCCGGCAGCCGTTCGACCCGGACGCCGATCAACCGGAGGCTGCCCTCGACGCGGAGCCCGGCGGGAAGGGCGGTCAAGCTCGGAGCGGACGAGATCGTCAGGTCGCCGTGGACTTCCAGCCGATCGGGTAGTGACGCCAGCGCCGTGCAGCCTTCCAGTCGGATTGAACGACCGACACGCAGGTCGTCGGGTAGACGCTCCAGACGCCGGCAGTTGCAGAGTCGCAGGTCGTGCTCGACCCGCAGGGCCGCCGGCAGTTCCGAGAGCGGACACTGGCCGTCCTGGCTCAGGATCTGCAAGACGCCTGGCTGAGGGTCATTGGCCAGGAACGTCTCCCACCAGAGAACCTCGCCACGCCTGCCGCCGATGAGGAGATCCCCCCACACGTTCAAGCCCTCACCGATCGTCTTCAACCGCTGGCACTGACGCAAGTCGAGATCCCCCTGGACGGTCAGGTCCGAAGGGAGCGAACGGAGTCGCACCTTCGCCAGCGACAGCGAGTGTGGCACCGTCAGGCTCTCGGGAGCCCGGCCGGCGGCCAGCAAGTTCACCGTTTTTTTCCAGGCCTGATAGTTCTCCCACCAGGAATTGGCGTCTTGGGGCAGAGGCCGGCCCGACTTCACAGTCCCCGGCTTGTCTGAGGCCCGGGCTGGAATCTTGATCCCGTTCCGATCACGCGGTTTCGTGGCCGGCGATGTCGAGGCGGCGAACTTGCCGGGTGGGAGGCCGTCGAGCTCCCGGTCGGCCAGGCCGCCGGAGTCTCCCGGCTCGTACGGCTCGGGGAGCGGGAGGCGAAGTCTATCGAGCCATCTCAGAAGTGTCCGCAAGAGGGTTCTCATCAGATCGGCCGTTCATCCTCGCTAGAGGCGCTGATCACTTGCATTGCGCACGCCGCGGAGCGCTGTGGCAAGGTCTCCCGACCTTGCCACCCGGCCGACCGAAGGTCTCCCCGAGGAGGGCGGCAGGCGTCAAGGAGACCTTCGGTCCAGCCCGCGGCGGGGTCGGGAGACCCGCGCCGAGCACCGCGCGTGCACAACGCAACTGAGAGGCGGCTCTAATCCGCCACAAACCGGTCGCCCCTCTCATCGAACTCGCGCTGACGCCAGACCCGATAGACGCCCCTGGGCAGGACGATCTCGCCGTGCTCGGGATGGACCACGCCCGCCTCCTCAGCGGTCACTTCCAGGAACAGTTGCGTGGCCCGGCCGTCGCCGACCGAGAGAAGCTGGGCCGCCCGCCGGTCTTTGATCTGGTGACGCTGTCCCGTCGAATCGCCCGAGGCCAGGATCGGCCGCTTCAACCGCCGGGCCGAGGACGGGATTGCCTCGACCCGCTCGATCAACACATCGCCCTGTCTCCACATCGTCGCACCCCTTTCTGTTTCCGTCCCAGATTTCACCAGTCCGTGGGCCGGTAGTCCTTGAAGAACCGTCCGAAGTCCCGCTCGCCGGTCAGGCCCCGCACGATCGGGTCGTAGATCCTGGCAGCGCCGTCCACCTCGTCGAGCGGGGGCACGAACCCCTGGGCGCGCATCCGCACCCGGGTGGAGTACCCTCCTTCGTGGGTGACCCAGCCGGCATCCACGCTGTTGAGGAAGATGCCGTCACGGGCGTAGTCGGCGGCCGAGGTCCGGGTGATCATGTTCAGGGCCGCCTTGCTCATGTTGACGTGCGGGTGGCGGTCGGTCTTGAACGACCGGCCAAACTGCCCGTCCAGCCCGGCCACGTTCACGATGTAACGGTCGGGGGACGTCGACCGCAGGAACAGCGGCTTCAGGCGTCCGATCAGCAGGAACGGCGCGGTCGCGTTGATCAGGAGAACCTCCAGCAGCTCGACCGGCCCCACGTCGGCCAGCCGGGCGGTCCAGCTATTGTCCTCACGATGGTCCAGCGGCTCCTCGTGGCGGTCGATCAGAGCCGGGATCGGCCCGACCGCTCCTCCGCGACCTGTGAGACCCAGAGGCCCTGCCCCCCGCGGCAGTGCCCGCACGGGATCGACACGGAGGAGCGGCCTGATGTTCGCGGGAAGGGCCTCGGGGCTCAACTGCTCCAGGGCCGCGGGGACGTCGAAATAGTCGGGGGTGTCGCCGGACCGTCTGGGCGGCGTTGTTGATGAGGATATCGAGAGCCGGACCATCGGACAGCAGGCCGTCGGTGAACGCCACGACCGCCGGTAGGGAACGGAGGTCGAGATGTTCGATCCGCAACCGGTCTTTCCAGGTAGGGAAGTCCGGTTCGTTGGCGTACCGGAAGGCGGCGTCGGTGGGGAAGCGAGTTGTGACGAGGACGTCGGCGCCGTCTCTGAGCAGCTTCAGGGCGACCTGATAGCCGATCTTCAGCCGCCCGCCGGTGACGACCGCTCGCCGTCCGGTCAGGTTTGCCCGCTGGTGGCGCTTCTCCTGGTTGAGCCGGGCGCAGGGTGGGCAGAGCTGGTGATAGTGGGGGTGAACCTCTCGGTAACGGCACTGGCAGATGTAGCAGCGGCGGGACTTCGATTTCAGTAATTCGGGGTCTCGCAGTTCGCTGGCCTGTTCGACACACGGCCGGTCCGATGGAGCGGCAGCCCGCACGCGGCCGGTCCGTTCGACCAGGGCTCGGTCTTCCTGACGCCGAGCGCTTTCGCTGGTCTTGCGACGGCCACGGCGGGTCTTCCGGTAAAGCCGGGCAACCAGGCGTTCGATGCATTCCCGGTCCGGTGCCGCATCCGGCTCTTCGCCCAGGGCCTCCAGGACCCTGAGGCAAGCCGACCACTCGTCCGGGCCGAAGAGCCGTTCACCGTCACCGTGCACCACGCCGCCGCCTCTCGATTCTCCAGAGTGTCCCGGTGGGGCCGGTCGGAGTCGAACCGACCGCCTCCGGATTTAAGGTCCATCGCTCTACCACTGAGCTACGGCCCCACCGGGCTTGTCCATTCTCCGAACTGGTGGGATCATCGGCTAGGTCGTTTCGGTCCCGGCGGGGCCGGTCGGAGTTGAACCAACCGCCGTCCGGATGTGAGTCCGGTCGCTCTACCGCTGAGCTACGGCCCCGCCGGGCGACTTTCGATATAGCATGACCAACTGGTCGGACACAACGGTGACACGTCGAACTTTCGAGTGGTTCACGCCGGGGGCGAGCGAATCCCCAGGGATGTGCCGCCGAATGACGGGGTGCAAACGGGGTCATCGCTCGCCTGACCTTCCGCAGCCGGGGACTCGGCTTACAACCGCGATCTGCGGTCGTGGTCTTTCCTTGGTGGCTCGCTCGAAGCGATCGGCCGCAGCGCTGACGCAGGTCCAGACGGCAGTAGAGACTCAAGTTATCATTACATTCGTTTATTTGTTCGCTGCGTGTCGAACGACCTCATCCCCGGTCGGCGGAACGACGTGATCGTGATCTAACGCTTCCTTCGAAACCGAGTTCAACGAGGCGTGTTGCTCGATGGGGCCGCGAGCGGGCCAGGGCCCGGCTGACCCAGTAGTTCGGCGGCTTCGGTCCAGAGCTGTCGCAATTGGGCGTCTTGAGGAGCCTTCTCCCTGGCCCACGCGACTGCCTTGTCGAACCATTGGCGGGCCTTGTCCTTTTCGCCGTTCTGCCAGTGTGCCAGGGCCTGGAAGAACCAGTCGTAGGCGTACAGGCCGCGCTGGCGCAGGGCCATCGCCCGGTCGCTGGCGGCCAGCGACTCGGCCCAGTGCCCCATCCGATACTCGGCCAGCGCCAGCGTGCCGTAGAGGTTGGCGGACGGCCTGGCCAGCTCGACAGCCTTGCGGGCGTGCGCCAGCCCTTCGTCATAATCGCGCCGCGGACGCCCGGGGGAGACGATCAGGACCCAGGCCAGGTTGTTGCGGGCGCCGGCAAAGCCAGGGTCGAGGCGGATGGCCTCGCGGAGTTCGGCGATCGCCTCGGACGACTTCCCCTGGTTGATCAGGGCGATGCCCAGGTTGCTGTGGGCCATGGCGAAGTCGGGCTTGAGTCGGATGGCCGTCCGGTATGCGTCGACCGCCTCGGATACCCTCCCCCCGTCTTTCAGGGCGTTGCCCAGATTGCTGTGGGCTTCGGCGTAGTCGGGCTTGAGTCGGATGGCGGTCTGGTATTCGGCGATCGCTTCGGATCGTTTCCCCCGGTCGCTCAGGGCGTTGCCCAGGCTGAGATGGGCCGCGACATAGTCGGGCTTGAGTCGGATGGCGGTCCGGTATTCGGTGATCGCCTCGGACACCTTCCCCCGGACTTTCAGGGCGTTGCCCAAGTTGCTGTGGGCTTCGGCGTAGTCGGGCTTGAGTCGGATGGCGGTCTGGTATTCGGCGATCGCCTCGGACACCTTCCCCCGGACTTTCAGGGCGTTGCCCAGGTTGTTGTGGGCCGTGGCGTTGTCGGGAATGAGTCGGATGGCGGTCTGGTATTCGGCGATCGCCTCGGACACCTTCCCCCGGACTTTCAGGACGTTGCCCAGGTTGTTGTGGGCTGCGGCGTAGTCGGGCCTGAGTCGGATGGCGGTCTTGAATTCGGCGATCGCCTCATCCAGCTTCCCCTGGTCGCGCAAGGCATTGCCCAGGTTGTAGTGGGCCGCTTCGTAGTCGGGCTTGAGTCGGATGGCGGTCTTGAATTCGGCAATCGCCTCATCTAGCCTCCTCTGGTCCTGTAGGGCGTTGCCCAGGTTACTGTGGGCCCCCTCGTCGTCGGGCGTGAGACGGATGGCGATCTTGTATTCGACGATCGCCTCGTCCAGCTTGCCCTGGCCGCGCAGGGCGTTGCCCAGGTTGCTATGGGCCGCCGCCATACGGGGCTCGATGCGAATGGCTGCGCGATACGCGGTGATCGCTTCATCCAGCTTGCCCTGGTCGCGCAGGGCGTTGCCCAGGTTGTTGTGGGCCCAGGTATACTCCGGCCGGATCCGGATGGCCTCACGGTACTCGGCGATCGCCTCTTCCAGTTTGCCTTGTTCTTGCAGGGCATGGGCGAGGTTGTAGTGAGCGTCAGCGTCGTCGGACTTGACGAGAAAGACGGTCTCCGTTGCGGTCAGCGTCGCGGCTTCTCCCAGGGCCACTAAGACGGCCACCAGCGCGGTCGCCAGGTTGCATCGGGTTCGTTGCATGAAGTCAGCTCCTTCCTCGGAATTCGTTGAAATTAAGTTCAAACGGGTAACGGTACAGCGATGGACTGATGGATCATTTCCCCACAGGTGGTGGCGGCGAGGCCACTCCGAAGACGCGTTCTCCGATTCAATGAGCCTTCTCCGTCGCCCGCGGTTTGGCGGCGTTGCGCTTGAGCCGGATGGCCTCGCGAAACTCGGCGATCGCCTCGTCTCCTTTCCCCAGTGCTTGCAAGGCCACGCCGAGGTTGGTGTGGGCCGAAGCGTCGGCCGGGTTGAGTTCAATCGCCGTGCGATACTCGACGATGGCTTCCACCGGGTTTCCCAGGTGCATCAACGCGTTGCCCAGGTTGGTGTGGGCCATCCCCTCGTTGGGTTTCAGGCGGATTGCCGTGCGGAATTCGGCCTCGGCGGCCTTAAAGTCGTGCTGGATATCGCAGAGGAGGGCACCGAGGCCGATGTGTGGCTCGATGAGCTCGGGCTCGAGGCGGATCGCCTCGCGGTACTCGGCAGCCGCCTGATCCGCCTTTCCCTGCCCATGAAGGACCTGGCCGAGGTAATTGTGCGATTCACCGGACCTGGGTTTCAGGCGGATCGCGGCGCGGAATTCCGCTTCGGCGGCCTTGTAGTCGTGCTTGACATCGCGGAGGAGCACGCCGAGGGTGTTGTGGGTCTCGGGGAAATCAGGCCCGAGGCGGGTTGCCTCGCGGCATTCGGCGATCGCCTCCTCAGGCTTACCCAGGTCGCGCAGTGCGATCCCCAGCGCGGCGTGGGCCTTGCCGGAAGTGGGTTCCAGGCGGACCGCCTCTTTGGCTTCGGTGTGGGCCTGCTCGAAATTCCCCCGTTCTCGCAGGACGGTCGCCAGGTTGAGGTGGGGATTGACGTAGTCGGTCTTGAGGCGGAGCGCCTCGCGGTACGCGGCGATCGCCTCGTCGATCTGCCCGCGGGCATGCAGGGCCAAGCCGAGCGAGTTGTGGGCGTAGGCGAATTCCGGCCTGAGGCGGATCGCCTCACGGCATTCGGCGATCGCTTCGGGCAGATGACCCTGGTCCATCAGGGCGATGCCGAGCGAGTTGCGGGCGATGGCAAATTCGGGCCTGAGGCGGATCGCCTCGCGGAGCTCGACGATCGCCGCCGCCAACTTCCCCTGGTCTTGCAGGATCATGCCGATTCGATGGTGATCGTCGGCGTTATCCGGCCTGAGCCGGACAGCCGTCTGGATTTCGGCGATCGCCTCGTCCAGCTTCCCCTGGTCCTGGAGGATGATGCCGAGCATTTCGTGGGCTTCGGCGTAGTCGGGCCTGCGGTCGATCATCCGCTTTAGGATCGCGGCGGCCCTGGTCAGTGCCGCCATCGAGCCCGAGCGGTCGCCCCTCTCCTTGAGCAGGCGACCGTAGCAGCCCCAGTCGCGGCCATCGTTCGGGCGGAGCTGCACGAGGTCCCGGAAGACCGCGATTGCCTCGACCGACTCCCCTCGGGATTCCAGCAGATGGGCCAGGTCGTGCGCAGTGGCGGGCGCAGGCGCGAGCGATCGAGTAATAGCGGAGCGCTTCGTCGCCGCGCAACTGCGCCTCCAGGAGGCGTGCCAGGTCGTAGTTGAGCCAGACGTCGTCGGGGAATCGGCGTCGGCCGGCACGAAGGACCTCCTCGGCCACCTTCGGCTCCTCCACTGTGGCCAGGGCCGTGCCCAGCAGGTTCAGATTGACCGCGGGCGCGGTCTCGCGACTCGTGGACGCGGCCAGGTCTCGCAGCGACCTGGCGCGTGACGCACGGTCGGCCAGGCCGAGCGCCCGGCGGAGGCCGACTCGCCAGTTGTCGGCGTCGGCGGCATTCGCCGCCTCGGATAGCCGCAGCGCACCGGGCCGATCATGGCGAAGCGAGCGCCGCACCGAAGCCCAGTCGTCCAGCGCCGCAACCAGCGCGGCGGCCACCGTCGCGGGCCGAGCCTTGATCCGCGCCCCCGCCTCGGCCGGCGGCAACGCCGCGATGTCGATCCCAGCCTCCGTGAACACCGCGGAGTAATCCCGATTGCTGAGGGTGCCGTAAGGATCGTCCGACTTGGCCGAGCGGATGTGGACCAGCTTATCGAGGAGGATGCGGTTGGCCTCAGCGGCGCGGGCGGCCGACTCGGCTTCCGTCTTCTCCGCGGTGATGTCGGCCAGCAGCGACTCGACCTGGGTGCGCAGGGCGGCATCCAGGCCGGGCTCGAACAGATCGCGGGCTTTCTGCGCCGCGGCCTGAGCCTGGGTCCAGGTGATGAGGTCCCCCACCTTCGCCGACTTGGCCTGGCCCCAGAGCCCCGACGCCTCTTGCAGGGCCGTGTTGATCTGGGTCGTCCTCGCCGATATTCGCGCCACCCGGTTCCGCTCCACCCAGGTCCAGCCGGCGGCGCCGAGCGCACCAGCGATCAGGACCGAGGCGGCCAGCCCGACGGTCATCCGCCGGGCCCGCCGTTCGGCCCGGGCCCGCCCATCCGCGGCCATGGCCGCCGCCCGGGCTTCCGTGGCCCGCGCCTCCTCGGCCGCGCGGGCCCGCTCGGCCGCCGCGGCCGTCGCCTTCGCCTCCTCGAACCGGGCCTCCTCGGCGGCCCGCGCCAGCTCGGCGGCCCGCAGGCGCTCCTGCACACCGGCGAAGTACGCCGTCAGCCGCCGCGCCACCTCGCCCGCGTCACGCGGCCGATCGTCGGGATCGACCTCCAGGCATCGCCTCGCCAGGGAGGCCAGCTCGGCGTCCGCGTTGCAGCCGGCGAGTCGCCGCAGGGCGTCGGCCGTCTCGCCGTGCATGGCCTTGCGGACGATCGCCTGGCGGGCTGGGCCGGTATACGCCGGCTGGCCGGTGAGGATCTCGCACAGGATCGAGCCCAACCCGAAAACGTCCGACCGCTCCGAGAGCCCCTCGATCTCGCCGCGGGCCTGCTCCGGCGCCATGTAGGCCGGCGTACCCATCACCGAACCGGGCGCGAGGTGCCGGCATCCGAGCTGCTCCGCACCGTGCGGATGACGCTGAGTTCGGTCTCTTCGGCGGGATCCCGCGGCCGGTCGTCGCCCGCCAGGGGCAGGACCTTGGCCAGTCCCCAGTCCATCACCTGGACCTCTCCGAAGGAGCCCACCATGATGTTCGACGGCTTGAGGTCGCGGTGGATCACGCCGCGGGCATGCGCGTAGGCGACCGCCTGGCAGACCTGCTCGAAAATCCCCAGGAACCGCGGCCGATCGTGATCGGGAGCCTCGCGGTCGGCCAGCAGCGCCGACAGCGTCCGGCCTTTGACCAGTTTCATGGTGAAGTAGGGGCGGCCGTCGTCGAACTGGCCCAGCTCATAGACCGGTACGACGCCGGGGTGCTGGAGCTGACCGCCGATCTGCGCCTCCTCGATGAAGCGGCGGACCAGGTCGGGGTCATCGCAGTGCTCCGCGAGGAGGACCTTGACGGCCAGGTCGCGGCCGAGGTCGGGATCGCGCCCCTTGAGGACGGCGCCCATGCCGCCGTGACCGATCTCGCCGAGGAGGTGGTAGCGACCGGCGCGGGCGGGCACATCGGGGGAGAAGGGTCGGATCACCGCGGCCGCGTCGTCGAGCTCGGTCTCGCGGAGCAGGATGCGGGGGACGGAGCCGATCGTCCGGGACATCGCGGCCAGAATGCTCGCCATCGGGGACAGGTCGAAGCTCGCCGGTCGCTGGCCCGGCCGGCCGCTTGGCGCCCCAACCTCGTCGGAGGAGGCAGACAGACCTTCTCGGAAGACTGCCTCGATCGCAGTGGCATGGTCGGGGAATCGGCGCAGATACTCGTCCGCGGCCGGTTCCTCCCGATCGCGACGCCGTAGCTCAAGTTCGACGCGGAGGAGCTCCGCGACCAAGGCGGGCCGTAGTGTTCACTCGGCCTCGGCCAGGTAGTCCTCGATGCGCGGCCGCGGGCCTCGGTTCCACGCCTGCTCGAAGCCGTCGGCGGCGTCATTGATCCGGGTCCAGTCCGAATTGGAGATCTCGCCCATGGTTCGCCTCGTTACCTTGCATCAGGCCCTCCCGTAGCCGAGCCGCGACCTTCGGGGAGCGGGAGTGCCTCGGCTTGTGCCAACCGACGGATCGTCCACGCTCGCGGCTCATAACCTGCCGATTCCAGAGGGTCTTGCTGCGATCAGCTCCCTACACCGGCGTCCTCGGGGTGCCTTGCCCTCATGTCGCCCGAGCGTCATACGCCGTCCATTTGCTGCGGATGCGCTCCATCCGCCGCTCGACCGACCGCTCGGTGCAGCCGTGAAGATCGGCGATCTCGCGGTTGGTGTAGCCTTCCAGTCGTAAGAGCGCGATCCGCCGCAGGTCGGGGTCGGCCAGCGCCATGAGGCGGCGCTCCAAAGCCTCATTGAGCAGGGCGGCCTCCGCAGGCGACGGGCCGGCGGCGTCCATTTGCTCGAGGGCCCATTGGACCGACCCCGCGTCGTCGTAGTCCGCGAACGAGCGTTCGCGGGTGACATCTCGCTTGTCTCGCATCTGCCGCTTGGCCGCGTTCCGCGCCTTGCGGAGCGTGATCGTCACCAAGAGCTTCCAGAGCGCATCGCGGCCCGCCAGGTCGAACTCGCCCCGCTGCTGCCGCAGGCAGAAGCTCTTGTACATGCTCTGGAGCACATCCTCCTCGTCCTCGCGGGGGCGGATGCGCCGGTTCAGGTTGTTGCGGGCCAGCTCCAGCAGGTCACGGAAGTACCGCTGCCAGATCAGCCTGGCGGCCAGGTCGCGCTCGGTCGCGTCGCCCGAGCGCAGGAGCTGGATCAGCCGCGTGACCGAGCCGTCGTGTGTCATCACGCATGTCCCTCTGAACGGATGGAGTCCGGCGGATCTCGATCAACGCACCCGCCCCTCTGAGGGGGTTCATCAACACCCCGGGCGTCGGCCCGACAGCCGCCTTCGGATTTTTCTCGGATCGACCGGGACGGCGTCCCATCCCCCGGGGATTCCTCGACGAGACGGGACACCCGAAATCCAATTATCCCACACGCCTGGCGCGGGGATAATACTTACTGAGCGTTGCCGAGAAAACTCAACTTCAGGACATGTCGGCGGCCTGTCCTGGGGGCATCGCCCTTCGGGCTCGACCCCAGCCACCCCGGTTGGGCGGCCAAGATCCCGGGGTGGCTGGGGTCCAGCCGGCTGTGCCGGCGCTGCCCCCAGGACAGGCCGCTCGAACTTCACCGCGAAATGGAGGAAAACCCCGCATGACGTTCGAAGAATCCGTCGTGATCGATGCTCCCGCGGCCGCGTTGTTCAACCTCTCGCAAGATTACTCCCGACGCCTGGAGTGGGATCCGTTCCTCCGCTCGGCGGCGCTGGTCGGCGGTGCGTCCGAGGCCGGCGCGGGCGTACGAGCGGTCTGCGTCGCCCGGTCCGGCTGGGCGATGGAGACGGAGTACGTCTCGTTCAACCCGCCCCGGGCCACCGCGGTGAAGATGACCCGCGGACCCTGGTTCCTCGACGGCTTCGCGGGATCCTGGCGATTTGAAGAAATTGAGCCAGGGCGGACGCGGGTCGACTTTCGTTACGGCCTCCAGGCACGGCCGAGGTGGCTGTCCTGGCTACTGAACCCGATCCTGGCGTGGTCGTTCACGAGGGATACCCGTGCGCGCCTCCAGGCGCTGAAGGACGCGGTTGAACGGCGGGGGTTGTTGACCGGATCGAAGGCCGATGCCTGATCGCGCTCGGCATCGGGCGCCGACCCGTCGCGATCGATTGTGGTAAAATCCACGTGGTTGTCCGATGCGCGGATACCGGTCTCGATGGGCTGAGTGGGGAGGTTCTCATGATCCGTGGCGTTCACACGATGTTCTACTCGTCGGAGCCTGAGGCGCTGTGCGCCTTCCTCCGGGACAAGCTGGGCTTCCCATCCACCGACCTGGGGGAAGGCTGGCTGATCTTTGATCTGCCCGAGGCCGACATGGGCTGTCACCCGGCTGATGAGACTGACGGTGCACGGTCGGGGACCCACGACATCTCGTTCTACTGCGACGATATCGAGCAAACGGTCGCCGAGCTCCAGGCCCGCGGCGTGGAGTTCACCGGGCCGGTCGTCGACCGAGGCTATGGCCTGGTGACGTTCTTCCGCGTCCCGGGCGGCTTCAAGGTCCAGCTCTACCAGCCCAAGTACACCAAGTCTCACTCGAACGCTCCGGCGGAGTCGCCTCCGGCAGAACGCTGACGATCCGCGAGTTTTCCATGGTGCGATCCTTGTTCCTCGCTACGCTCGTCCTGGGCCAGGCCATCGTGCTGCTCGCGGCCGGTGTCGCGACGCTCTGGTGGTCCAGCGATCTCATGCTCTGGCTCATCCACTTGGTCGGCGAGGAGTGGGTCCTCGGCGCGGACAATGTCATTACCGTGGAGGGCGGCGGCAAGCTGCTCACCAATCCGGGCGGAATGATGCGATGGACTCTCCCCTTCTGGTTCCTGGGAGCCGTCCAGATCGCGGGGGCGATCACACTCGTCAGTCTGTGGCTGTCGCGCAGACCTGGCTCAGGAGCCTTCTCATCTCATCGGCGGGGCATTCTTGAGAAACCGATCGGAATCCAGATCGTCGGCGAGGTCTTCACCCCGCTCGTCGAGGCCGGCCAGCGGCTCCCCTTCACGTGTTCTCAGACATTCACCAACAAGACCGACGGCGGGAAGAAGGTCCAGGTCGAGCTTTCTCAGAAGGATGAGTCGGGTGTCGAAACGATCGCGTTGCTGCTCATCGCGATCCCTCCCGTGTGTGACAATGCGCTTCAGATCACGGTCACGTTGAAGATCTCGGCGCACAAGCAATTGTGGGTCAAAGCCACGGTCATGGAGACCGCGTCGGTGCAGCCGTTCGGCCCGTTCCCCGTGGAATGACCCGAGTCGTGGAACCAGGCGTCGGACCGGACTCGGCCCGTCACCTAAAGCGCCGAACGGTTGGCTTGCGCACGCCCGTGGCCGATGTGAAGAACCCCCCCCGCCGCCTGCCGGCGTCGCCCCCCTTCGTAAGGGCTGAGCATTGGACACATCTTTTTCGAGACCTTGCCGGAGGCTAATCTGGGCTGATACCGTGATCTCATGAGCCCTCACCAGGATTCGTTCAGGACCGGAGTCCATGACATTCTCGCATCTCGTTTGGGCCGAGCAGGTGGCCGAGGGGGCCGACCTGCCCGATCAACGCCTTCAGAGTCGCCTCACGGCCATCCTCGTGGACACGAGCGAGCGGCCCTCCGCCTCGATCACCCAGGCCGCCGGCGATGACGGCCAGGCCAAGGCCACCTACCGCTTCTATGCCAATGAGCGCGCCGCCACCGAGGCGTTGCATCGCGGCGTCGCCCTGGAGGCGGCACGGCGGTCCCTCGACCAGGATGTCCTGCTGATCGTCCAGGACACCACCACGCTCAACTTCACCGCGTTGCAGCACCTCATCCCCGAACTGGGCCCGATCGACTCCGGCGGGCTGGCCCGCGGCGTGCATTTGCACACCGCCTTGGCCGTGTCCAACTCGGGGCAGGTCATCGGCATCTTGGACCAGCAATACTGGGCGCGCCCCCAGCCGGGCCAGCCGGGACCCGAGGAGAAGGAGAGCGGCAAGGGGATCCACGGCATCGACGCCGCTCGCGCCGCCTTGTATGAGGCCGCCGCCGACCGGCCGGTGCCGCGGCGGATCCACGTGATGGACCGTGAGGGGGATGCCTATGAGGTCATGATGGCCGTCGAAGACGCGGGGGGTAGCGCCATCATCCGTTGTGCCCAGAACCGCCGGGTCGATGACCCCCTGGCCACGGCGCACCAGGCGGTGCGCAGCCAGCCGGTGCTCTGCCGGAGTCCCATCGCGGTGGATCGCAAGGCGGGTGTCCCCCAGCGGACGGCGTGGGTGGAAGTGCGAGCGATGGCGGTGACCTTGGTGCCGGACCTCTCCAAGTACCCGCACGCCTGGCCGATGACCTGGAACCTGGTGGAGGTCTGGGAATTCGCACCGCCACCCGGGATCGAGCCGGTGCACGGGCTGCTCTGGACGCTCGAGCCGGCGGCGACCGACGACGAGGCGTTGGAAGTGGTGCGGCAATACACTTGTCGGTGGCCGATCGAGGAGCTGCACTTGACGCTCAAGAGCGGCTGCAAAGTGGAGGATCTTCGCTTGGAGACCTGGGACGGTCTGGAGAAGGCGGTGACAGTCAAGGCGGCGGTGGCGGCGCGGATCGTGTCGTTGCGCGATCTGGCGCGGGAGACGCCCGAGGCCCCGGCCTTGGGGGGGCTGGAGGCCGACGAGGTGGAGGGGCTGATCCGACACGTTGGCAAAGGGAAGCCGATGGCGGCCGCGGAGTTGACGATCAGCCAGGCGGTCCTGTGGATCGGCCGCCTGGGCGGTCACCTCAACCGCAAAGGGGACGGGATGCCCGGAGTGAGGACGTTGTGGCGTGGGCTGCATGACTTGACCTTGCTCGTCGCCGGTTTCCGAGCCGCCAAAAGGCTACAGGAATAGTTGTGGGTAATGCTCAGTTCGTAAGGGGGGGATGAATTCGCAAGCCCCTCCGGAACAATCGTTTCCGGCTAATTCAACGGTATTGGGCTTAAACGCCCGTGCAAGTTCAAGTCCCGTCCTCGGCACTTTGTACGATAAGGGGTTGCGTCAACAAGCAAAGCCGCACCTCCTACTTCATGCGCCTCGGGGTTTTACGCCCCCAGTCTGGCCACGGCCTTGTTGTGACAGTCCAGTCCCTGGATGAAAACCGACCGCTGCCTCCCTGGCTGGAATGGATGCGGGGGCACTCTGACAGTTGTCGATACTCTGTCCCCATTTCGCCCATGTCCCACCCTGCCTCAAGAGACGCCCGCTTCCACGAGTAGATTGCGGTAGGCCCCTTCGGGTCGAAGGCCGACGAGACGGCCCAACTCCTGGCCGTCACGGAAGGCGATCACGGTCGGGACCGAAGTGACATGCAGTCCACCGGCAAGGTCCCGGTCGGCCTCGACGTCCAGCTTGACGACCTTGGCGCGGCCCGCGTATTCCGAGGCGAGCTTGTCGAGCGTCGGAGCCAGCGCCCGGCACGGCGGGCAGTATGTTCCGAATACGTCCACCAAGACAGGCACCGCAGACTGAACGACCTCGGCTTCCCATTCCGAAGATCGGATTTCTTTGGTCATGACGCACGTCCTTTCCGACTGGGTTTTCACCGGATTCTGGTTGCGGGCGATGATCTCAAGCGACCGCCCTGAGAAGGAGTGCGAGAGCCGGTGCCTTCGGTGGACAGAGCCTGTCGAGAATCCGAAAACGAACCGGGCCGGACTTCGTGCAAGTCTCATGGCGTAAGGCGGTTGACGACGATCGGGCTGCCGTCCGTTGGACGGGCCCGTAAGATGAGAGTGTTCGGCGGGCCGGGAGCACTCACGAGGGCCAGCGCGTGATGGATCAGACTGACGAAGCGGACGACCTGCTCGGTCGCCATCGGGTCGGGGACCCATCCGCCAGGGACGGCCTGATCCGCCTCGCCCAATCTCGGTTCACGACGCTGGCTCGTGCCATGCTTCGGCGCTACCCACACCTCCGGCGTTGGGAGCAGACCGACGACCTGCTCAACGCCGCCTTGAATCGGCTGCATCGAAGCCTGGCGGAAGTCCGGCCCGAGACGGTCCGTCACTTCGACAACCTGGCGGCGACCCAGATCCGCCGGGAGTTGATCGACCTGGCTCGCAGCTACTACGGACCCGAAGGACTGGGAGCCAACCACCATACCGACGGCACCGATCCCGGGGTCCGTCTCGCCCAGGTCAGCGACGGCTCAGGTCGGCCCGAGACGCTGGAGGGTTGGATGACCTTCCATGAGGCGGTGGAACGGTTGCCCATGGAGGAGCGTGAGGTGTTCGGCCTGCTCTGGTATCAGGGGATGACCCACGCCCAGGCGGCCGAAGTCTTGGGGGTGGCGACCAAGACCGTCCAGCGGCGATGGGCCTCGGCCCGCCTGCTGCTCCAGGACGCCCTGAACGGCGAACACCTTCAGGACGAATGAGAGAGGTCGATGACGAGAAGCCGTGAAGAGATCCTCGAACTGATCGTTCGCTGGGAGGAGGCCAGAGCCCAGGGCCAGTCCCCTGCGCCGGAGGAGTTATGCCGGGATTGCCCGGACCGGCTGGACGAGTTCCGTCGGCAGATCGAGAAGCTGGACCGGGTCGATTGGCTCAACCAACCCCTCGAAGTGACCAGTCGCTCAGAAATCGGCCTGGCCGACACGATCCTTCCAGAAGTGGACCTGCCCCGGATCCTGGCGGATCGATACCGCCTCGACACCCTGATGGGCGTCGGCGGCTTCGGGCGGGTCTACAAGGGTTTCGACACATGGCTGGAACGCCCCGTCGCCGTGAAGGTCCCGAAGGTGGACCGCCCGGTGGGCGCCGAGGAAGTGGATCAGTGCCGGATCGAGGCGAAGAAGGTCGCCCGGCTCCGTCACCCGAACATCGTGCCCGTCCATGACGTGGGCAAGGACGGCGGAAGCTGCTTCATCGTGTCCGAGTGGATCGAGGGGGAAAGTCTGGCGAACCGGATCAAAGACGAACGACTGCCTCAACGGCAGGCGGTACGGGTCATCGCCGAGATAGCCGACGCGTTGGGGCACGCCCACGCTCACGGATATGTCCACCGGGACATCAAGCCCGCCAACATCCTGCTGGATGGCTCAGGTCGTGCCTACCTGACCGACTTCGGGATCGCCGTGGTCGAGGAGGAGTTGTTGAAGGATGTGGGTGCCGCAGGGACGCTGCCGTACATGGCCCCGGAACAACTGGACAGCAGGCTCGGGCGGGCGGACCACCGGGCCGACATCTACGCTCTGGGGGTCGTCTTGTTCGAGTTGCTGACCGGCCGCCGGCCGTTCCGGGCGGCATCGCTGTTCGACCTGCGAGAGCAGATCCTCACCGGGGAGGTCCCGCCGCCACGATCGATCGAGACCAGCGTACCGGAAGCTCTGGAGCGATTCTGCCTGCGGTGCCTGGCCCGGAGCCCGAACGCCCGCTACCAGGAGGCTGACTCCTTGGCGGGCGATTTGCGGACGTTCCTGGCCTCATCCATTGCTTGACGTTCTGACGGTCCGGCAGGCGGCGCAGCGGAGCCTCGCCGAGGAGATGGGTGAGGATGAATCGGACGAGGGAGGCCCGCCGGTCCACTAACCGGGGCCACTGCCACTCCTTGGACGATGATTTCGCGGCACCCTCGGGTAAACGCAACTAACCGAGGAAATCCGCGAATTGCTCTACGGCAGGGGCGGCAAGCGCGTGCACAAGCACCGGATCATCTTCACCATCCGCGAGGATACGGTCCACGTCCTCTATGTCCGTCACACCGCACGTGACGAGCTGGAACCCTAACACCCCATCGACCCGAGGCATCGACAGGTCCGCGCCAACGGTCACGGCTCGGCGCGCCAGAGGCGAACCGACCCATCGTGGGCCGCCGAGCTGAGGATCGAGCCGTCGGGTGAGAACGCCAGCCCGTTGATCTGGGCACGGTGAGCGACCAAACTGACGAGCTCTTGACCGGTGGCCGGATCCCAGAGACGGATCACTCCCTGGCTTCCCGCCGCGGCGAGCGCCGTGCCGTCGGGAGTGAACGCCAGTTGACGGAGCTCCTCGCCGGCACTGTGAATGAGTCGAACGGCCGAGGACCGATCGGGGTCCCAGAGGGTGATCGAGCCCAGGGCGTCGGCCACGGCCAGGGTCTGGCCGTCGGGCGAAAACACCAGCGCCATCAATTTGGCCCGGGTGTGGAGCACGCGTGGCGGCAGCTCGGAACCGCTTTCGAGGTTCCAGAGTCTGACGTCCCCATCGTTGCCGGCCGAGGCGAGCGTGTGGCCGTCGCGTGAAAACGCCACGGCATGCACCGTGTCAGCGTGGCCCTTGAAAACACGTTGCTGCCGCCATGAGGCGACATCCCACAGCCAGACGGTCCCATCCGAGCTCGCCGTTGCGAGTCGCTTGCCATCCGGCGCGAAAACCACCGAGCGGACGCGGTCGGTGTGACCCTCGAGGGTGGCCAGCGGCTGGCCGTCGGCCGGGTCCCAGATCCGGACGTTGTCTCTCCCAGTCAGGTGGCCCGAGGCCAGAATGCGGCCGTCAGGCGAAAAGGCCAGCGAGGCCACCGTGCCTTTTCCACCATGCCAGGCCCTGGTCAATTGGCCGGTCGCCGGGTCCCAGAGTTTGATCGTCGGCTCAGGCTCGTCGTCGTCGCTCCCGGTCGCCAGGGTGCGGCCGTCGGGCGAGAAGGCCACCGACCACGCCTCATCCTTGTGACCGGCCGGCTGCCGGTCGTTGTCGGTATCCCCCGGTTCCAGCCGCCACTGACGAACGCCCGACCCGCTCGAGATGAGCAGCGATTGACCGTCGGGGGTAAAGATCAGGTTCCCCAATTCCTCGGATCGGCCGGGAAAAGTCGCCAGCCGCCGTCCCGTCGCGGTCTCCCACATCGAGACTGGAGCCGGATCGCCTTCCTTCGAACGCCCAGAGAGCGCGGTCGCGAGCCGTGTGCTATCGGGCGAGAAGGCGATCTCTCGATACCGTGGAGGATCGGCCTGCCCGGAGACAATCCGGCGCATCAGCCCGGTCCCGCGGTCGATCAGATGCACGTCCCCACGTCGATCGATGGCCGCGAGCGTGGCGCCGTCGGGGCTGAAGTGCAACCGACGCACGTACTCGGGTAGCCGCGCGACTCGCCAGCAACTTCGCCGTCCGTCCGTCCCAGAACGTCAATCGCCAACTGGGCTGTGACACGACGGCGACAACCTCTCCGCCTCTTGAACATGTCCATGCCGTGATGTTCTCATGAGCAGGTTCGACCTGAAACTCGCGGGCCGGCTTGCCGGTGCGGACGTCGCGGAGGGAGATGATGAAAGGGGTTTCGAGAGTGAGCAACGCAGCTCCGGCCGAATGGGAATCGGCGTCTTGGCAGCGTTCGAATTGATCGATCAATCGAGGGCGAGACGGATCGCTGCCCAGGCTCCAGATCCGCCCGAGGTGGAACGGCTCAACCTTCGCGCCCGCCCCAACTCCCAGGAACCCACACCCAGGCAAGAACGAGCACGACAGACTCTCGAAGCCTCGGTCGATCGGCAATCGAACCAACCGGTGCCCCGAGGCAACTTCCCAGATCGAGAAACCGTCCGGAGACGAGACATCGGTAGCCCGATCGGGGGCCGCGATGAGCGAACCACCCGAGGAGAAAACCGGTCCTTCGATCCGCCCGGGCACTTCGTCCATGGTGCGAATACAGACTCCCGAAGCCGTGTCTCGGATCTGAAGGCCCGAGGTCCGATCGCTGGTGGCCAGCAGCTTCCCGTTGGGCGATAGGGCCATCCCGACAAAGCGCGGCGTGGGACCGACCAGCACGACGACTTCACGGCGAGCCCGGCGCCAGAGATGGCGCCAGACGAACGAGCTCGAGGCCTCGCGGCCGGCATTGAGCGGGATATCGCGGAGGATCTCCTGGGCCCGCTCGGGCTGGCTGGCATCGAGTGCCTCGGCGGCCAATCGAAGCTGGGCGCCCAGCGCGTGCCGCTCGGACGTGCGCGCCTGATCCTGGGCGTCCCGGGCGTTACGGTCGGCCCGGTCGATCTCCTGCTCGAGCCGCTGGTGGATCGCCCGTAACCGGGCATTCGACCACAAGCTCGCCGTGGCCAGGATGATCAGCATCACCGCCGTCATCAGGCCCGCGGTGGCCACGGTCTTGCCGTGCCGCCTGGCCCACTTGATCGCTCGCGGGACCAGGGTCGGCGGACGCGCCTGGATCGGCTGGTCGGCCAGGAACCGCGCGAGGTCGTCGGCCAGCTCGCTGGCCGTCGCGTAGCGTTCGGCCGGGTCTTTCGCCATCGCCTTGAGGACGATCCTTTTCAGATCGAGCGGGATCGCGGCGTCGCGCTGGCGTGAAAAACGGGGCTCCTCCGAGACAATTCTGATCAAGAGGTCGGCGCGGTCGTCCCCCTCGACGACCGGCCTGATCGTCAGGAGCTCATAGAGCGTCGCCCCCAGCGCATAGACGTCGCTCCGGCCGTCGACGGTCCCGCGGTGGCCCTTGGCCTGTTCGGGGCTGAGGTAGCGCAGGGTCCCGATCACGTCGCCGCTGGCCGTCAGGTCACTGTCGCCCCGAACGCGGGCCAGCCCGAAATCGGCGATCCAGAGATGAAGGTCGGCATCGACCAGGAAATTCGAGGGCTTGATGTCGCGGTGCAGGACGTCGTGGCGATGCGCGTAGTCGAGCGCCTCGGCCGCTTGCCGGCCCAGCTCGGCCACGTCGCGCGGAGGGAGTCCGCGCCCCGTCCGCTCGCGGCGTTCCCCGACGATCTCGGCCAGGTTCCGGCCGTCTATCAACCGCATGGCGAGGTACGGCACTCCGTGCTCGCTGCCATGGGCGAACACGGGGACGATGTTGGGGTGTACGAGCACTGCGGCGGCCTGGGCCTCGATTTCGAACCGACGCAATTGCCGGGGGTCGAGCCGGGATGCCGGAGGCAAGACCTTGACCGCCACGCGGCGGTCCCTCGAGAGCTGAGTCGCCTCGTAGACCACGCCGATGCCACCCCGGCCGATCTCTCGTCCAAGCTGGAAATCGCCCAGCACGTCCGGCGGTCGCGTGAGCCATGCCGGATGGTCGTCGGTTGCGTCGTCAGCCAGCTCCGAGAGCAGCCGGATCGTGGGCAGGAGCCGCTCCAGGGCTCCGGCGTCGCCGGGTTCGAGCCTGGCGAACTGCCCACGATCCGGGGTTTCTCCCCGCAAGATCCGTTCAGACAAATCGGCGACTTCGTCGGCGAGCCGCTCCTCATCAAGACGTGCATCCCTCGCTGTTTCGCCGATCATGGCGAGTTCGAGGGTTCCACACCCAGCACCTCCAGCGTGCCGCGGAGCCGCTCGAGCGCGCGCAGATGCCGCATCTTGGCCGCACTCAGCCCGATCCCGAGCACCGCCGCGATCTCGTCGAAGGCGAGGTGATCAAGGTAGCGCAGGCCGAGGACCTCGCGATCAGCCTCGTCCAGCCGCTCGATCGCCGAGACCAGCAAGAGCCGCTGTTCCTCGCGATCCATGCAGCACTCGGGCGTCGGATCATGGGTCGTCAGCCGGTCGACCCATCGCATCGCCGTCACCTCGTCGTACGACGGTCCGTCGATTCTGACTTCCTGCCCGATCCCCCGGACCCTGGACGCCACATGATCCCGGTGCGTCCGTGCCAGCCGATCGGCCGCCAATCGGAATAGCCAGGGGTAGAACGGCAACGGCCGGTTGCGCAGATAGTCGGGCAGCCGCCGGGCCGCGTCGGTCAGAGTCTCCTGCACCACGTCGGACGGATCGAGCCGCGGCGCCAGCCGACGGTCCAGCCGCGCGGCGATCATCTTCCGCAACCGAGTCGCGGTGCTTCTCCAGCAAGCACCGCACGGCTTGGCCGTCGCCATGGGCCGCATCACGGAGCAATTCATCGAGTTCGGGATCGGTTGATGGGCTCGTGTTCATCATCGGCCACGCGCCTCGGAGTTAAACAGAGATGTCAGAATAGGCTCCATTCTGGCGCTCAACTTGATTGCGTGCAAGGCTCGACCGGGGTTCGTTTCGAAAAAAAAAGCAACCGACACTGTGACTTTTTTTCACGAGGCGCCTGATCTAGAAAGAGAGGGATCTCTTGGCCCCAGGGAAGTCGCTGGTGACTCTCCCATACGGTAACCATGGGCGGCAATTAAAGGGAGATCGTCATGAGTTCACTGCAATCCTTCCGGACCGGTAGGGGCATGCACCATCGGCGGAGTCACATTCCCCCGATTCGCGGCGCTGGTTTTCCCACGCAAGCGTCACACTCCGAACCCCCCCATTTCCCATTTCAGCCTCTGCCCCAGCCCAATGGTGACCCTCCATTTCGATATGACCTGTCACAACTGCTAAGTCCAGTTGACATCACGGGGATCAAGAACGCGGGCGTTCAGGTCTTCCACACGGTGGGAGACACGGGCGATCCCAGGGGTCAACAGCAGCGCTTTGTCGCGGACTTGATGACTCAGGATTCCGAGGATTTGTCGGCAGACAAGAAGCCCGCCTTCCTTTACCACCTTGGAGACGTGGTCTATTTCGCGGGCGACATCAGCAAGTACCCTGCCAACTTCTATGCGACGTACGAAGATTATCCGGCTTTCATCGTTGCTATCCCGGGTAATCATGACTGCCAACCGGACGATCCGGAGGATGGTATCGATCCCGATAAAGTCCCGCTTGATGGCTGGGTGAAGAACTTCATGTCGAAGACTCCCCATCAGCTTGGCGCGCCTCAAACTTCATCGGGCCGAACGCAGATGGACTTGCCGAATGTGTACTGGACATTCACAACCCCCTTCGCAACGATCATCGGGCTCTTCTCAAATGTCAGTGAAACGCAGGGGGAGTTCCACCAGGATCAGATTGACTGGTTTCGAGGAGAATTGTCTGCTGCCGATCCGAACATCGCCCTGATCGTGGCCGTTCATCATCCCCCCTTTTCCGGTGACACCGAGCATTCCGGGAGCAGCGTGGTTGAGCAGGTACTATTCGATGGCTTCGACGCCACCCAGCGCTACCCGAACCTGATTCTGTCTGGGCATGTGCACAACTATCAGCGGTTCACCAAAGTCGTAACAGGGCCTCATGGTCCTTTACAGATCCCCTGCGTGGTCAGCGGCGCCGGGGGTTATACCAATCTCCGTCCTCTCGTTGCCGTCCCCGAACTCCCCTTGGAGCTTGGCAATGGTCTCAGTCTGGCGGGGTACGATCATCGAAATTTCGGCTTCCTTCGGCTCGAAGTGAGCAAGGCCAACATCATCGGGACCTATCTGTCTGCCCCCTATTCGCACGGAGCCGATCCCAGGGCAAATGTCGTGGAAACGTTCGTTGTGGATCTGGCGACCAATACCGTTCGGACGGACTCCTAGATGTCCGGTTCGCAAGTCAGGGCCGCCGCATCAAGACAGGGAACATCCGCAGACTAGCTGGACTCCTTTTTGTACAGTCGAACAATGGACCTTCACCATGGTTCGCGCATCTTTGCCGAGGAGTCACTCGTGGCCAACATCGGATCGGCCTGTTTCCACCACCACTTTGCGGATCTCCAGGACCCTCGTGTCGAGCGGACTCGCAAGCATCCGCTCCTGAACATCGTCCTCATCGCTGTCTGCGGCGTCCTCTCCTAGCGTCCAGACGATCTATATCCCCCTCCTCACCGAGGGGACGTCCGTCGTTCGCCCAACTCAGGCCATCAAACTCGGTGAGAACCTGTACCGAGTCCTTCCGACCCAGGACTATGATTCCAACGATGAAGAGTGGGAGTTTCCTCCCGGCAGCGTCGTGGAATGCGTCCTCAAGACCCGGAGTGGGCGAGCAGATCTCGTGGCCAGGAGGAGAGCATCCGACGCATGAATGGGGATGAGCAATTGCATTCGAGCAGACAAGCCGTTTCAATCTCTTTCAGGGAGACCCGGATGAGGAGTCGGTCCCTGAAGACTGCGTCTCATCCGGGAAACGCCCGGTTCTCATCCGGGGGCCCTTCGGGCTCTCATTCATCAATCAGCGGGGAGTGTTCCTCAACCCGCCCGACGAGGAGTCTCAACCGATGGCCCATGACGAGTCGAACCACACCGATCGCCGTACGTTCCTCCAGGCCGGCGCGCTGGCCACGGCCTCCGCTCTGGGTACGTCCACCGGCCTGAATGCCCAGGATGCCGCGGCGAAGCCGTCGACACTGCCGATGCGGCCCCTGGGCAAGACCGGGGTCAACGTCACGATCCTGGACCAGGGGACGGGGAAGGGCCGCGATGTCGACCGGCTCCTGCGGCTCGGCTTCGCGCACGGCGTCCGGTTCTTCGACACGTCCGAGACCTATCACTCCGAGCCTGCCTTCAAGAAGTGGTTCGCCCAGGACTCCGCCGTCCGCAAGCAGATCTTCCTCGTCACCAAGGATACGCCCAGGACCCCCGATCAGCTCATGGGGATGCTCGACAAGCGCCTGGCGGCGCTCGGGACCGACTACATCGACCTGTTCTTCATCCACAGCTTCGGCGACAACCATCCCCTCGGCGATGCCATCGCCATGGTCAAGAGCCGTGAGCTCAAAGAGGCATCGGAGGCGGCCAAGAAGTCGGGGAAGGCTCGGTTCGTCGGCATCTCGACTCACCACAAGGATCGGGCCCAGATCATCCAGGCGGCGGCCGAGGCGGGGATCGTCAACGCGATCATGCTCCAGTACCGTCCCTGGCTGGACAAGGACTCGCCGCTCAACAAGGCGATCGACGCCGCCCACAAGCGGGGGATCGGCCTGATCGGGATGAAGCAGGTCGCCGGCCAGTTCGCTGGCGACAAGTTCGATGTGGATATCCTCAAGGAGGTCGTCCGCCGGGTACCGATGCTCGCCGAGAGGAAACTCACGCCCATCCAGGGCCTGCTCCATGCGATCTGGACCGACGAGCGGCTGAGCGCGGCCTGCGTCTCGATGAACAACTCCGACCACATCCGCGAGAATACCGACGCCGCCCGGCGGTTCGAGCCGCTCAAGGAGGCCGACATCCGTCAGCTCCGGGACGCCACGATCGCCCACGGCCCCATGCTCTGTGCCGACTGCGACGGCCGGTGCTCGGTCGCCGCCGGTACCCGGGCCGAGCTGGGCAACCTGACCCGGTTCCTGACCTATCATGAACACCACGGGCTCCGCTCCGAGGCCCGCCGGCTGTATGCCGAGCTGTCTGCCGAGGCGCGCGACTGGTCCGGCGCCGACCTCGAGGCCGCCCGCGCCGCCTGCCCCAACCGGCTCGACTTCGCCCGGCTCCTGGCCGAGGTGGACCGGCACCTGGCTTGAGCCCGAGACCGGCTCGCGCCGATCGTGGCGAGATCCGATTCCCGAGTCCCGGAAGGTGCTCCGTGAGCACCGAGTCGGCCCGGACACGAGGATCTATGCTCACAAAGCACCCTCCGGGACTGGTCTGCTCGCCACTGGCCACTCCTGTGCAGGTTTCGGGCCTGCTATGCTGGTCCTGTTCGAATCGCACGTTGATCGGGGGCAGTCTGCGGAGGACGGCCCGCCGATGCACCACGATGCACGAGCGGGAGTCGCGAGTATGCTTCGATACCGGTCCTCTGGCTGTCTTGTGCCGCGCGCGGCGCTGGTTTTCCTGATCCTTTTCTCTCCGGCCCACCTCGCCGCGCAGGGCCTGGACGCGGTCAAGGCCCGCTATACGAAGTACGAATACCGCATCCCGATGCGCGACGGGGTCAAGCTCTTCACCGCGGTCTACGTGCCCAAGGATACAACCCAGCGCTATCCGATCATGCTGTCGCGGACCCCTTACAGCGTGCACCCCTACGGCGAGGACGCCTACAAGGACACCCTGGGGCCCTCCGCGCTTTTCGGCAACGAGGGCTACATCGTGGCCTATCAGGACGTCCGCGGGCGCTGGATGTCGGAGGGCGAGTTCGTCAATATGAGGCCTCACCGGCCGCACAAGAGCGGCCCCAAGGACATCGATGAGAGCACCGATACGTTTGACAGCATCGACTGGCTGATCAAGAACATCCCGAACCACAACGGACGGGTCGGCATGTGGGGGATCTCCTACCCGGGCTTCTACACGGCGGCCGGGATGATCGACGCCCATCCTGCGCTCAAGGCGGCGTCTCCCCAGGCACCCGTGACCGACTGGTTCACTGGCGACGACTGGCACCACAACGGCGCCTTCTTCCTGCCGCACGCCTTCGACTTCCTGGCGTTCTTCGGCCATCCGCGGCCCAAGCCGACCAAGGAGGAACACGAACACTTCCAGTACCGCACGCCCGACGGCTACGCGTTCTACCTCCGCATGGGACCGCTCTCCAACGCCAACCGGCTGTATTTCAAAGATGACGTGCCGTTCTGGAACGAGATCATGCAGCATGGGACGTTCGACGCGTTCTGGCAGGAGCGCAACCTTCGTCAGCACTTGAAGAACATCAAGCCGGCCGTCATGACCGTCGGCGGCTGGTTCGACGCCGAGAACCTCTTCGGGGCGCTCGAGACGTACAAGAAGACGGAAGCCTCCAGTCCTGGCGCGACGAATGTTTTGGTCATGGGTCCCTGGCGGCACGGCGGCTGGTCGGGTGGGAACGGCGACTCGCTCGGGCCCATCTCGTTCCATTCCAAGACGGCCGCGTTCTTCCGCGAGCATATCGAATTCCCGTTCTTCCAGTACCATTTGAAGGGGAAAGGGCCGACGAGCTTTCCGGAGGCCTGGGTCTTTGAGACCGGGACCAACCAGTGGCGGAAGTTCAATGCCTGGCCGCCCCGAAACCTCAAGCGCCGATCGCTGTTCTTCCAGCCGCAAGGCGGACTGCATTTCGACGCTCCGCCCAGCGAAGATTCTCAGCCCTTCGACGAATACACCAGCGACCCCGCGCGTCCGGTGGAGTATCTCGACAAGGTCGAGATCGGCATGGCCGGCGATTATATGATCCAGGATCAGCGCGTTGCATCGCGACGGCCGGACGTCCTGGTCTATTCCAGCGGCAACCTCAAAGAGGACCTGACCCTCGCCGGACCGATCGATGCCCGGCTGTTCGTCTCGACTAGCGGGACCGACTCCGACTGGGTCGTCAAGCTGATCGATGTCTATCCTGACGACTATCCCACCCCGAACCCCGACCATGCGCCGGTGAAGCTCGGAGGCTATCAGCAGCTCGTCCGCGGCGACGTCATGCGCGGGAAGTTTCGCAACAGCCTGTCGAAGCCGGAGCCGTTCGTACCGGGCCAGCCGACGCCCGTGAACTTCACGCTCCAGGACGTCGCGCACACCTTCCGGGCCGGTCATAAGGTGATGGTGCAAATCCAGAGCTCCTGGTTCCCGATCGTCGATCGCAACCCGCAGAAGTTCGTTGATATCTACAAGGCCCAAGCCTCTGATTTCCAGCCGGCGACCCAGCGCGTCTATCACAACAGCGAGATGCCGTCGCATCTGGAAGTGCTTGAGGTTCCGCGCTGAGCACTCTGAGCACTCTGGTGGGCCTCGCGACGCGGAGCGTCGTTCGACCCACCCTACGGGCTCTGGTGGGCCTCGCGACGCGGAGCGTCGCTCGACCCACTACAGGCTCTGGTGGGCCTCGCGACGCGGAGCGTCGTTCGACCCACCCTACAGGGCTCTCGGTGGGCCTCGCGACGCGGAGCGTCGTTCGACCCACCCTACAGGGCTCTCTCGGACTGGGCTCTGGTGGGCCTCGCGACGCGGAGCGTCGTTCGACCCACCCTACAGCTCGATCACTCCCGCCCGATCTCAGTGGCGAATGCCTTGGCGTTGAGGTCTGCGCCGGTCGCGTGGCGAGTGAGACCGTTCCAGTCGAGCGAGCGGCCAGGTGCGAAGATGCGGGTCTTGAGGTAGTCGCCAACGGCCGTCTTGCCCACGAAATTGGCCTTGCCAGGGTCGACTCCGTTGAGGACGTCGCGCGCGATGGCGTGCAGCACCTGGTCGGCGAATAACTGGCCCATCAGGTAGTTGTGGTAGTAGGCCGGGGCGCTGACGATGTGGATCTTGCTGGCGTAGTCGGGCGCGTTGCGGCCGTCGGGCCGGTGGACCATCTGGTAGCGCTCGACCAGGTCCCACCAGAGCGTGTTGAGGTCCTGGTCGGGGTTGTCGTAGAGGGCCTTCTCGAACCGGAACATGACCTGGCACCACCGGGAGAAGACCAGCAGCTTGGCGCACTGCATCCGGGCTCCCGCCTTGTCGAACGCCGCGGGGTCGGGCACGTGGACCCCCATCGCCAGCAGCCAGTCGGCATCCTTCGAGAACCGCTCGAAGAGCATGGCGATCCCCTCGGTCGTCAGGATGTGTGCCTCGCTCCGGAGGACATAGGGGACCGCCGCGGGATGTTCCGGCTACTGTAGACCGAGTGGCCCAGCTCGTGGAGCATCGTGCCCATCCAGTATTCGTTGGGGACGATGTTCGCCAGGACGCGGACGTCCCCTTCGCGGTCGATGTCCGTGCAGAACGCGTGGGGGCTCTTGCCGGGCTTCTCGTAGAGGTCGCTGCGCGCGATCACATCGTCGATCGGCAGGCCGATCCCGGCGTAGAACTTGCGGCAGAGCTCGAGGATGTCGGCCCTGGCGTAGACGGAGTCGAAGTCGGCGGCGAAGATGGCCGGCGACTCCTGGAAGAACGGATCGTGATAATGCCAGGGGCGTAGGTCCGCCGCCGCGACCCCACTCTGGTCGGCGAGCTTCGCGTCGATCTCGAGCTTCAGCTTGCGGAAGGGTTCGCGGGTCAGCGCATCGAGCTCGTCGAACAGCTTGAGCACTTGCTCCTGCGACTGCTCGTTGAGATGGAGCTGCATGGCGTGGTAGCTGGGGAACCCGAGCTTCCTCGCGGCTTCATTGCGCAGCGTGACCAGGGCCTTGAGGTCGGCCTCGACCATCGGGCCAACCCTTTTGCTCCCCTCCCAGACGGCCTTGCGCTCGGCCGAGCTCCGCGACTCCTTGAGGACCCGGCGCACCTCGCTGTCGGTCATCATCCGGCCGTTGAGGTTCGCGCGATAGGCATTGAATGCCTTCTCGATGGCGTTGGCCTTGGCCGTGATCCGGCGCAGGAGCTCGGGGTCGACCTGCTTCTCCAGGTAGACCAGGTACAGCACCGCGATCTGCCGCGCCACGATCGGATCGCGGATCGGACGTTCCTGGATCGCCTTGAGACGGGCGAAACGTTCGCGGTCGGAAAGGGCCGCATCGAGCCGGTTCTGCGCCTCCTCCTTGGCCCGGAAGTCCTGGTCGCGGCCGGAGACATTGGCGTTCCACCAGGTCAGTGCCGCCTGCCGCTCCAGCGGTCGAATCGTCTTCTCATGCTCGGCGATGAACGCGCGAGCGTCCGCGTCGGCTCCGGTCTTCACGTCGCTTGCCGTGGACATCGTTGTCAATACCCCCACGAGGGAAAGCGCGAAGACGATCGCGCGTGACATGGGCCGGGTCCTATGCATCTCAATCTCCTGATGCAGCCTTTGGTTGGAACCAAGGAGTGATTCGGGATTCCAGATTCCAGATTCCAGATTCCAGATTCCAGTCTGCACATCCGGGATTCGGGATTCGAGATGCAAACATTCGGGATTCGAGTTTCGAGATACCCGTTTCTCACCATCTGGAATCTGAAGAGCGAAACGGAGAGTCGTCGGCGATCACCACCGCACCGTCTGGGGGCGGTGGCTTTGACCCCTTCCGGGAGTCCCTACTCCGGACCGGCGGGACGTCCGGATCCGGCGTGGGTTCTGGGCGGGGCCGGCTGTGAGGTGGGCCTGACTTGCCGAGAATTGTGGCACAGATTGGCACTCGGTGACCACTTTTGGCCGCGGCGCCCTCTCCGATCCCCATGGCCCCCAGCGAGTTCGGGCCGAGTCCCGAAATCGCTGTGCCGGGCCCGGCCGCAGGCGGTCGCACATGGTCCATATTATTCAGTATGCCACAGGTTTGATGATCCGTTAATGCACCTATCGCGGATTCCGGGGCGTTTGGCTCCGGAACTCTCGACCACAGAGGGAGATGAGAAAATCCAAAAATTCTGAACACTGGGCTACTCGAATGACCAAATTGGCCCGAACGGAGGGGGAAGCGGCGCGGGTCGGATCGTCGCACTCCCCAGGTATCCCGCACCCGCCGCGGTGAGATCGGTGGTGCTCGACGAGGACTCTCCTTTGTTCGATGCGGCCGGGGATCGGTCCAGGAGCGTTGGTCGTCGCCCACCCGACGCCTACCGTCCCCTGGTCGTCGCTCATGGCGCTCTCCTGGTCCGTCCAGCACCGATCGATTGATCGATTCAAGGCCCGTACTGGCCACGCGGGTCTGCGATGTGGCCGACATCCCGCGCACACTGACCGGCTGCACACGCCACCCACGACGGATCCTCAGGTCGTCCGTCAGGCTACGGACCGGTGAAAGGTCCATCCTGCGAGGGCAGGCATCCGATTCCACGCGGCCCGAGGCTTCAATCCGGAGGTTTCCGGTCCGTACAGTCCGGGTCGCTCGAGTCCCACGATGTCGGGTTGTATTGATTGCACTGGGCCTGACTCAGATTCGGCGTCATCCCGCCCACGTAGATGCAGCAACCGAGCGTGACCGGTTTATTGCTCGACACGGTCGGCGGTTTCTTCCGCGCCTTCGCCGGAACATCGAGCGCCGTCGTCAGAGCCTCGATCCATCCGGCAACCTGCTTCGTGAATCCTCCGAGGAGGAGACTCACCAACTCCGGCACATTGCGTTTGTCGTTCACGGCTTTCAAGATCGTCTGACACTGGTCCGGCGTGAGTTTGGCGCTGTACTTCTTTTTCTCATATACGAACTTGCAGACTTTGAGATCCGGCTCCGGGAAGGGCGTGAGGATCGCCTTGCACAAGAAGCGAAGCGCCCGGCGCTTTCCCGATCGGCCCGTGACAGCAACTTGAGCGAAACCTCCAGAGGATCGACTTTTTTCTTCGATCGCCGCTTTGCCATGAACGCATTCCTGAGCTGGAGGTGAACAGGGTGCCAGTGCATCGACCATGGATACCATTCTAGGGCGCCCCAATGCCCGGTCAATTCAAGGGTTCGGTTGTCGTCGGGGTCAGAAGACCCGCGCCGAGCGGTGGTCGGAGACCCGCGCCGAGCGGTGGTCGGAGACCCGCGCCGAGCGGTGGTCGGAGACCCACGCCGAGCGGCGGTCGGAGACCCGTGCTGAGCGGCGGTCGTCGGGGTCGGGAGTGGTTCGTCACCTCAGCAGTCCCGCTCCTTCGAGGGCTCGCAACATTCCGAACGAGCTGGACTCATTCGGGCAGAAGATTCCGTCGACCTGCCCGCGATAACGCGTGATCAGGCTCTGGGCTTTCTGCTGCGCCGAGTCCGACGTGGGCCCGGCGTATTCCGAGTCCGAGATGAGCTTCACCTCGGGAAACTCCTTGGCCAGGGTCTCAGTGAAGCCCTTCTCGCGCTGCTCGGTGCTCTCGGAGCCGACGGCATACCGCAGCAAGATGACCCGACCGCGTCCCTTGAGGACCTCGCCGAGCCGCTGGGCCGCCAGCACGCCGCCGTGGTAATTGTCGGTGGCGATGAAGCTGACCATCTTGGTGGTCTCGAGCCCCGAATCGAAGATGACGACGGGGATTCCCTTGGCGATCGCCGACTCCACATGCTCGACCAGCGCATGGGAATCCAGGGGCGCCAGCACGATTCCGTCAACCCCGAGGGCGACCGCGTTCTGGACGAGCTGAATCTGCTGGACGCGATCGTCCTCCTTCTGGGGCCCGAGCCAGATCACTTCCACATTCCCCAGCTCATCAGCGGCCTTCAGCGCCCCGGCGTGGACCGACTTCCAGAACTCGTGGGTCGTCCCCTTGGGGATGACGATCACGCGCCACTTCTTCGTCTTGGTCCCCGAAAGACTCGCCCCGCTGGCATTCTCGGCCTGGGGCGGATGGACCAGCTTGGCGATCTGGGGCTCCTTGTAGTTCTCGGGGGTCAACAGGGTCTCGCCGGTGGAGATTTTGGGCTCCACCGGTTGTTTCTCCAGGTATTGGACCATCGTCTTGACGCTCATCTCGCCCATCATGAGGGGATTCTGCACCACCAAGCCCTGGATCTTCCCCTGACTCAAAGCGTCGATGAGCGGCTCGCTGCCATCGAACCCAATGAACGCGACGCCACCGGATCCGCCCGACTTCGACGGACCGGATGCGCTGCCCCCAGGGCCCTCCTCCGACCCGTTGCAGCCGACGGTCATACCCGCGACCAGGAGGATCCCGATGCGATGCCAGCCTCGACGGGCCATGAATGATCTCCTTGAACCGCCCCGACTTACTGAAAATGGAGCCTCATCGTATGGCCCCTCGATTCGCCGCGTCAAGCCAGTAGCCGGCCGATCGCACCCGGTCCTCATCGCTCGGATCCGAAGGCCGACTCCCGTGGTCGTAGGGATCACGCAACCGATTCATCCTTGTCTCCGTCGCCAATTCCGCGTTGAGGGATTCGGCGTCGGTCTGACTGGCAGGTCGTCCGACTCCCCGATCGTTTCGCCCAGATGCGACGCGGCGAGTAGCCGGTCCAGCTTGGCAGGCGTGTCCGTGTTGGGAGCGGGCACCTTGATCATCACCCAGAGCATCGCGTCGTCCTCGTACGGCAGGGTCATCGGCTCGAACACGATGCGGCCGACGCCACACTGGCCAATGGACGTGCCTATGCCCTGCGTCCACTACAGGTAGACCGGTCAGCCACACCCAGACCGTTGTCTCATGGACCCACTGTCGGGTCGGATTCGTCCGCAGCTTCTGCTTGGTGGCGGAGCTTCTCGATGGTGAGGCCGTCCACCCGTCGGAGCAGCTCCCCGGCGATCGTTTCGAGCTGCGCAAGGATTGGCGGAGCTTTGTCAAGCTGTGCGCTGGCCGCAACGTCTTCCAAATCGGCCGCCTGATTGCCGGCGACGGTGGAGAACGCCGAAAGCATGCCATTGAATTTGTGGGCCGCTTCCCGCAACCGCGAGGCGTCGAGGTCATGCAATGCCTCTCGGACCGCCGCCAGGTGCTCGGGGACGCGTGCCTGGAGCGACCGGCACATTTTCTGGAGCATGGTCGGGTCGCCCCCGCAGGCCGCTAACAGAACTTTCGGGTCAAGCGGGCCCGGGCGGGGAGCTTCGCGGGGCGGACGACGTCTCCAAGCCCGGTCGATGGCCGCCCACAGGTCAGCGGCATTGAACGGCTTGGCGAGGTACTCGTCCATGCCTGCGCCAGGCACTTCTCGCGGTCCTCTTTCCGCGAGCGAGCGGTCAAGGCGATGACGGGCAGGTGGCCTCCCGCCGTTCGCTCGTGCTCCCGGATCGCTCCGACGACGTGGAAGCCGTCCAGTTCAGGCATGTGGATGTCCAGGAGCAACAGGTCGAAGAGTTCGCGCCCAGCAGGGCCAGCGCCTCCCGACCGTCAACCACCATCGTCGCCGAGAGCCCCTGTCCGGCCAGCATGTGCTCGAGAAGCTCCCGGTTGAACTCGTCGTCCTCGGCGACCAGGATGCGCAGCGGCACGCCCACTCGCCTTTGCGGGGTGGGTGGCCGCATCACGGCCGGGCTGACGGGTAAGCCTTCCGGATCCCCTTGGTGGCCCATCACCCGCAGGATGGTCTCCATCAGTTCGCGTTGTTGGAGGGGCTTGAGCAGGTTGGCGCTGATCCCAAGTTGACGCGCCCGGGCCAGGTCGCCGGGGCGCTCCCCCGAGGTCAGCAGGATGATGCGCGTCGTGGACAACTCGGCCTGGTCTCGGATCTTGGCGGCCAGGGCCAGGCCGTCGATGTCGGGCATGCGGCCGTCGAGGAGTACGAGCGGGTACGGGCGGCCCTGGGCCACGCCGTACCAGAGAGCCGCCATGGCCGTCGCGCCGTCACCAGCGACCGTCGGCACCAACGAATAGCCGCGCAACCACTCCTCCAGGATGTGCCGGTTGGTGGCGTTGTCATCCACGATCAGCACGGGTAAGCCGCCCAGCACGACCGGGGGCGAGGCGGCGGCCGTCTCAGGCGGGTGCGGCTGGAGCCCGAAGCGGGCCGTGAAGACGAAGGTGCTGCCCTGGCCCGGCACGCTGTCCACCGTGATCGCCCCGCCCATCAAGGTCACCAGCCGGGCCGCGATGGTCAGGCCCAGGCCGGTGCCGCCGTACTTGCGCGTGGTTGAGGTGTCTTCCTGCTCGAACGCCCGGAAGATCTTCGCTTGCTTGTCGGTCGGGATGCCGATGCCGGTGTCCGTCACCGCGAAGCGCAGGCTGACCTCTCCCTCCGGTACGGGCTCGCCGGCGTTTTCCACCCGCACCACAACCTCGCCGCGTTCCGTGAACTTGATGGCGTTGCCCACGAGATTGATGAGCACCTGGCGGAGCCGGCCCGCGTCGCCGACCAGGGCATCGGGCACGCCGAGCCGATGCTGGCAGAGCAGCTCCAGCCCCTTCTTGTGCGCGCGCACGGCCAGGGCTCGCAAGGTTGAGCCCAGCACGGAACCGAGTGATAAATCGGCGGGGTCCAGCTCCAGGCGGCCGGCCTCGATCTTGGCGAAGTCCAGGATATCGCTGATGAGGCTCAGCAGGTGGTCCCCTGCCGATTTGACCGTGGTCAGGTACTGCCGCTGGTCCTCGGTGAGGGAGGTGTCCAGGGCCAGCTCGGTCATGCCGAGGATGGCGTTCATCGGGGTACGGATCTCATGGCTGACGTTGGCCAGGAACTCGTCCTTGGCTCGGTTCGCCGACTCAGCGGCCTCCTTGGCGAGGCGCAACTCCTCCTCGGCCCGCTTCTGGCGGGTCATGTCCAGGTTCAAGCCCTCGATGAAGCGGAGGGAGCCGTCCGGGGCGAACACCCCATGGCCGCGCGCCCAGATCCACCGGACCGAGCCGTCCTTGTGTCGGATGCGGTGCTCGTCCTCGTACATCCTCCGCTCCCGCAGGGCGGTCAAGACGGCCCGAGTGGTCGCCGGCTGGTCCTCGGGCAACATGATGTCGCCGTAGTTGAGCCGATGGGAAATGAACTCGTCGGCTGGGTAGCCGGTCAGCTCTTCGATGCCCTTGCTGGCGAAGAGCGCGGTCCAGCGATCGTCGGCCAGGGCCCGGTAGGCCAGTCCTGGAAGGTGCCCGAGCAGTGAGTCGAGCTGCCGCTCGCGCTCCCCAAGCGCCTGCTCGGCCTGCCGGAGGTCGTTGACGTTGAGAACCACCAGAGCCAGCCGCAGCGGCCGACCCGCTCCGTCTCTTTCGACGACTCTCCCGACGACCTTGATCCAGACCCAGCGCCCGTCGTGCCGGCGCACCTGGTACTCGGCCTGGTAGAGCGGCGCTCGCCCGGCGAGGCAGTCGGACCAGGACGCGTCACGGGCGGCTCTGTCGCCTGGATGGATCGCGGCCTCCCAGTCCGCCAACCGGGGCGGGGTGGTCCCCGGCGGGTTGCCGACAACCTCATCCCACAGGCTCGGGCCGACAATCTCGCCCGTCTCCAGGTCCACCACGGCCGGGAACACATTCGCCAGTTGGAGAGCCAGGTCCAGATAGTCGGAAGTGGCCCGATTCGGCATTCGGTCGGAGTCAAGCATGGAACCGCTTCGCAATGGCCTCGTACATTAGACTTTATCAGACTAGACTTTCGGACCCTCAACCCACTGCGGCCAGCTTCTGAAGCAGGTCTTCGATGCATTCCGGAGAGGGCAGTTCCTCGCCGGACTTTCCATAAACCTTATACTCCCACATCTGCAACCGTAGCGCACCGAGCATGTCCGTGAACGTCGGCGTGATCTTCGTCTTGTACCAGGGACGGTCCTTAACCACCTGAGAGCCCTCGTGACCCTCGACGCAGTACCACAGGATCGTCAGCGACCCGACGAACCACGCCATCGAGTGCGCTCGCTCCACGCTCCGCACGCTCCGCAGCGCGGGTCGTGCAGCCCGAGTTGCTGCTTGCTGTCGAAGAACGCCAGTTCCACACACCATCTCCGGCAGTATCCCAGGATGACGAACCGGGCGGTGGCCGTGGGGTCCGTCGCCACCAAGGCCTCGTCCCGCCACTGACCCAGCGGATCGCGGACCAGGACCACCATCACCGGCTCGGTCTTGCTCCCGCGATACCAGAGGATGTCGCGGATCACCTGCACCCGCAACGGTCGCGACTACTTCGGGAAGTCGATCGTCAGCAACTCGGCCGGGTACTTCACCGTGTCCTCGATCATGGCCTTGGGGTTGGGCAGGCGGTCCCCCTTCTTCCGCGGCGCCCCCTTCTGGTCGGGCCGGCGCGGCCCCTGGCGGTCGTGCAGCGCCGCCTTCCAGGGCAACGGCCCGATCACTTGGAGGTTCACGGGCCGGCCCTGCAACACCGCCGCGTTGACGTAGGTGCTGTCGCCGACCAGCCAGAACGTGCGGTCGGGGTTGGCCTCGGCCAGTCTCCGCGCCAGGGCCGCGGCGGCATGGAGGCGGGTCTGATAGCCATCCTGTCCCTTCTTGCGGTAGAGCCGCCAGAGCACTGGCAGGCAGAAGTAGCGGTCGGGGCGCATCGGTACCGGCACGGCGAGGCCCGGCACGACCCAGTTCAGGCCGGACCGCAGGGTCTTGTGCCGCTTCGACGACAAGACGGCGTCGAGGAAGATACCGCCGAAGGCGACCGTGGCGCCGCGCTTGTGGCAGAGGGTGTCGTCGACCACGACCCAGACCACACCGCCGGGGATCAGGTGGGTAAGGATCAAAGTCGCCAGGACGATCCCCAGGTCGTCTCACTCCCAGGCGGCGGAGTGGAAGACGGCGTAGGCGGTGTCGTGGTGCCGCTTGGCGGCCAGCCCGGTGGCCTGCCAGACTTCGCTGATCGTGTGCGGACCCAGGCAGACGATCCAACCGGCCAGCAACGCCCGGAACGTCTGGAAGACCTGGGGGTGGAAGCAATCTTGGAATGCCTCTACCATCACGGCGAGGCCAGGGATAAGCTGATCCATCGAGCGGACCTCCGTGCCGTGTGCGATCCTGGTGTGCTTGAACACCCTCCAGGATACCGGTGTCGCACGTAATGGTCCGCTTCTTTTTCACCGCCAACGACTCCTGAAAAAGTCCGAAAGTCTAGTCTGATAAAGTCTAATAAACAACGCGTTCCAGAACTCCTCGCCGCGCGTGGGGTAAGCCAGTGGCCCACCTGCTCCTGATCGATGACGACCCGGACCTGCTCCCCGAACAAGTGGGCCACGTGTTCCCCGCGCCCAAACACTGGGTCGAGATCGCCCACACGGGGACCGAGGGCCTGAAGCGGGTCGCCGCCGCTTGCCCAGACGTCATTCTCCTCGACCTGCGCCTGCCCGACCAGTCCGGCCTGGACGTCTTGACGCAGCTCCGCCGAATCGACGCCCGGATTCCGGTCGTCTTTGTCACCGTGGTCCGGTCGGCTGACTCGGCCATCGAGGCGATGAGGCACGGGGCCTACGACTACCTGCTCAAGCCGATCGACTTGCAAAAGTTGGACCGCGTGATCAGCGAGGCGCTCGAGGTCGCCCGGTTGATGCGGGAGCCGGCCGTCGTCGCGGAGACGCCGCCTGACGAAGAGGTCTTGGGAGAAGCCATCATCGGCTCCTGCCCGGGGATGCAGGAAGCGTACAAGGCCATCGGCCGTGTCGCCGACCAGACCTTTCCCGTGCTGATCACCGGAGAGAGTGGCACCGGCAAGGAGCTGGTGGCCCGGGCGATCTACCAGCACGGCCCCCGCGCCAAGGCACCGTTTCTGGCCCTCAACTGCGCCGCCATCCCGGAGAACCTGCTGGAGAGCGAGCTGTTCGGCCACGAGAAGGGCTCCTTCACCGGGGCCGACCGCCGCCGCATCGGCAAGTTCGAGCAGTGCTCGGGGGGCACGCTATTCCTCGACGAGATCGGCGACATGCCGCCGGCCACCCAGGCCAAGATGCTGCGCGTGCTCCAGGAGCAGGCGTTCGAGCGCGTCGGGGGCAACGAGACGATCCGCACCGATGTGCGACTGATCGCGGCGACCCACCGCGACCTGAAGGCGTGGTCAGAGGAGGGGAAGTTCCGGCCGGACCTGTATTACCGGCTCGGCGTTTTCACCATCCACCTGCCCCCATTGCGAGAGCGGGGCGATGACCTGCCGCTGCTCATCCGGCATTTTCTGCGGCGTTTCAGTCGCGAGTTGGGGCACGACGTGCGGGAGGCCGCCCCGGAGGCGCTGGAGCGGCTGCGCGCCTACCGGTGGCCGGGCAACATCCGGGAACTGCAGAGCGTCCTCAAGCAAGCCCTGATGCGGTCTGGCGGCAATGTCCTCATGCCCGCCTTCCTCCCGCAATCGCTTGCGATGCCCGCACCGACTCCCGCGGCCCAGTCGGGCAAGGAGCCGGGGGTCGAGGAGTTCCTCGTCCGCCTGCGACTGGGCCCCGAGGTCCGCGACCTCTACGCGGAGGCGCACCGCAACCTGGACCGGCTCCTGCTGCCCCGCGTCGTGGAGCACACCGGGGGGAGTCAGCACCAGGCCGCCCGGCTCCTGGGGATCGCCCGGCAGACCCTCCGCCTGAAACTCCGCGACCTGGGGCCATCCGCCCCGCGATCCGCCCAGGCAGAAGGAGACCCTGGCTAGGATCACACGGCTGACCTCCCAGGCGGCAACCACTCGTTCCGACGGGATCCGCGACATGGGTAGATGTTCCCATCAACCGGACAATAAAGTTGCCACCTCACATCGATCCTCCAGTGACTCGCCGCTTGCTGTGAACCCCGCCGAGTTCCTATCCCGCTCTTATGACACGGAAGAAGACATCCTCAGCGATCTTACGATCCGTGAACGGCCAGGGAAGCCCCCATCCCACCACCGGCACAGTTGTTGCCTTACCCCTCGCCTGCCTCGCTGAGCCCAAGGCCGAGTTCGTGGCCGGGCGAGTCTGACGATTGACGGTGGATTCCTGACTGAGCCGGCCATCGGATACTCCGCCGGCCGCGACCTGATGCAACAAACCGGAAGAAGCTGATCTCGCGGTCCAGCTTTGCAGGTCAATCGGCTCGAGCGGGTCATCGCACACCCGGTGCCTCATCGCCTCGAAGGCTGAGCCGGCCGCCCGGACCATGCCCGATGACCAGTCGTCACGCTTAGGAAGAGTGGAAGTGATGAGAGCCTTCAAGAGAGGCACAATAACACCCCGAAGGAGCCCTTGATGATCACCGTGACTCGTTGCTCCCGGGCGGCCTTGGTGGTGCTGATCCTGACCTTACCCGGTGCGGCCGGTGATTGGTCCGGCGTCGCGATCAACTCGGATCGAACCACCGCCCTGCTGCCGCGCGACGAGCTGCCGGGGCATGACCCGGGCCGGCTCGAGACGCGCTGGCCTTATGAGCGGGGCAAGATCCCTGTCGTCCTGATCCACGGTCTCTGGGGCAGCCCGCGGAATTGGGACCGGATGATCGAGGACCTCGAGACCGACCCTGCAATCCGAACAAGGTTTCAATTCTGGACCGTTCGCTATGCGAGCGGCGACTCGATCCTCTATTCGGCCCACTCGCTGCGGCAGTCCCTGCGGCGGGCGCGTCGCGTCTTCGATCCTGATGGCACGGACGCGGCCTTCGACCGAATGGTCCTCGTGGGCCACAGCCTTGGCGGCATCCTGGCCAAAATGATGGTCCAGAGCGGTGGACCGCGGCTCTGGCAGACGGTCTCGCGCGTCCAATCGACCAGGTCCTTGGCCCGCCCGAGGAATGCTGGCTCCTACAGCAGACGTTCTTCTACAAGCCTGTGCCCGAGGTGCGCCGGGTTATCTTCATCGCGACCCCCCATCGCGGCAGCCCACTTGCCAGCGGCCGTCTTAAAGAGGTTGGCAAACAGCTCTGCTGGCGACCAAACCGCTTCTCTCGAGCCCATGAAGTGGTTTTGGCGAATAACGAGCCCGACCTGTTCGCTCACGGATTTCGCGATCAACCCCCGACGAGCGCCGGCGAGCTTGCCCCGGGGCACCCGCTCCTCTCGAGACTCTGCGACCTGGGCATTGACGCGTCGGTCCGCTCGCATTCGGTCATTGCGGACTTTCGTGACCCGCCGAGGCCCGACGGCACCGATGGGATCGTTCCCTATTCGAGCTCGCATCTGGACGGCGTTGTCTCGGAGTCGCTCGTACACGGCCTCCACATTTGCGTGAACAATCCCGCCGTGATTGAAGAGGTGGGGCGCATCCTGATTGAGCACTTCGAAAAGGAATCCGCGTTTCTGATCAATGACTCGTTGTCTCGCCGCCCGAAAAGCACCACGCCACCGGGCCCTGAGTACCCAGTTGGCGGAACAAACCTGAGTCAGTAGTAGCGATCACGACTTTTTTTCCGCACGCAACATCTTGCAAAGGAACCACCCCATGGCATCGTCAAACGAAGTCTATACGAAGGTCACGAAGGTGCTCGTGGAAGCACTGGGAGTCGAGGAAGACGACATCACGCCTTCCGCATCGTTGCAAGCCGATCTGGCGCAGAATCCATCGACTTCCTGGACATCGTCTTCCGCCTCGAGCGCGAGTTCGGGATCAAGATTCCGCGCGGTGAGTTGTTCCCTGAGCGGGTTTTCGAGCTGTCCTCGGAGATCGTGCAAGATGGCCAGGTGACCGCCGAGGGCCTCGCCACGCTGCGGCGCAGATGCCCTACGCGGATTTGACAGCGCTGGAGTGCGACCGTCGGCTGAACCGGATCGATGACCTGCTCACAGTTGATCACTTGACGAGGTACGTCCTGTGGAAGCTCCGTGGGAACGGAGAAGCCCAGGACGATGTTTCCGCCCCGGCCCCCCATCATTCTCCCGGGGAGCCGACCATATCAGTCTTATCGGCCGGCGCTCGATCATGACAGCGCGCAATGAGTCGGCGCAGTCTGGTCCCGATCTCCTCCGCACCGCTCCGGAAGGCTCTCGCGGTGATCGGCAAGAAGCCGAACAAGGCCTCCGGGCGATCGTTGACCGATGCCCTGACGAGGCGGGCGTCCTCGGACCATCGCGCGCCATCCGGATGGACAATCAATGCAAGACGCCCGCCGGCAGCTTGTGGACTTCTTGAACGTGCCGTTCTTCGATCCGCCGGCGCCGGGTTCAGGGAAATAAGTCGCGTTGGAACCGGATAGAGGTTCGGAGGAGCCATGGCTGAGTGAGGTGCGAGGGACAACCGCGGGTCATATGCAGCATGGTGGCGCACAACAGGTGCAGTCGTCGGACGGACCGGTCGAGCAACGCCCGGACGATCGGCTCGGCGGGGGAATCCCCGCCCACCTCGTTGACGTGGCGCTGAACCACGGCGGCGGTGGGGTCTTCGGTCATCGCGCAAACCCCTCGGTTGAGGTGCCGTTGTATCCGCAGCCAATTCGGCTTTCGCAGCATGCGCATCCGCCACGATCGGTAGGACGACCGGGAAGGTGCGGCAAAGTGGTGGACGTCTGCGCCGCCCTCGATCCTCGGTTTCCGATCGCAGGGGTCGGCCGCCGCCCTTGGAGAGGGATCCGGGGACAGACCTCCCCGGTGAGAGCGGCTCAGGTCGAACGAGGACCCGAGACGCCCACGCGGCGATCACCAGACAGAACGGGAATGCCGGCTTCCACCGCTCGACCCATGCCGCCTCTCGAACCTGGGTAGGATCTCCCTGCTCACATGCCATGCGGCAACCGCACGTTCCCATGGCATCCGCATCATGGGTAGATCTTCCCATCAACGGACCAAAAACTTGCCACCTCAGATCGATTGTCCAGTGACCCGCCGCTTTCTGTGAACGGCGTCGAGCCCCTGCCCCGCTCTCATCAAATGACGGAGAATATCCCCAGCGGGCTTGCGATCCGGCCATCGCCTGCGAAGTCCACATCCCACTTCCGGCACAGTCGTTGCTTTACTCCTCGCTCGTCTCGCTGTGCCCAGTGCCGACTTCGTGGCCGGCGCGAATCTGACGATGGACGGCGGATTCCTGACTGGCCCGGCCATCCGGTGCGGCGACGAGCGAGACCTCCCTCCCGAAGGTCGAACAGGATGTACCCTCGCCACGCTTAGCAATACGGAGGAAGAGTCACCAAAACGGGTTCGAGCAAGAACCCGGAGTGGGAGGAGCGGAATTGACAACAACGGCCAGCCAGCATCCGACCGCGATAAGAAGAACCCTTTCCGTTTTCGGAGGACATCCGATGAGTGAGCAATCGACTGTCGCGGATTACCTCGTCCGGCGGCTCGCACGCGAGGGGATCACCGACTGCTTCGGAGTCGCGGGTGACTTCGCATTCAAGCTCTGCGACGCGGTCGCGCGGAGCGAGGCGATCCGCTGGATTGGATGTTCCAACGAGCTGAACGCGGCGTACGCGGCCGACGGCTATGCCCGCGTGCGGGGTTGTTCGATGCTCTTGACCACCTATGCCGTCGGCGAGCTGTCCGCGCTCAACGGCGTGATGGGGGCCAAGGCCGAGCGGTCCTGCGTCTTCCATGTCGTCGGTATGCCGGCGATGCGCAAGCAGCGGGTCCGCCAGATCGTCCACCACACGCTCGGCGACGGGGAGTTCCAGAACTTCGCGAACATCTCGGCGCAGGCGGCGTGCGTCTCGGCGGTGATCACCCCCGACAACTGCGCCCACGAGATGGAGCGACTCATCGCCACAGCGCGGGCGGAAAGCCGGCCCGCGTACCTCCTCGTCGCCGCCGACTATGCCGTCACGCCGGTTACCGGTTCGGCGCCAACCCCGTACCCGAAGCCTAGCAGCGGCCCCGACCTGGCCAAGGCCGTCGCAGCGATCGCCGAGCGGATTCGAGGCCGCCCGATCGCTGGCCATCCTCCCCGCCTACACGGTCTCGCGGTTCAAGCTCCAGGACAGCCTCCGGGCGTTGATCGAGGCGCTGGGCTGCCCGTTCGCCGCGATGGCGATGGACAAGGGGGTTCTGTCCGAGGCCCATCCCCAGTTCGTCGGGATCTATTCGGGGGCCGCTTCGTCCCCCGCCGTCCTCGAGGCGGTCGAAGGTGCGGACCTCGTCATCGACGCTGGGGGCGTCTGCTTCCACGACATCAACACGTCGGCCTACTCGAGTCGGGTCCCGCCCCAGAGGCTCATGACCATCGACATCGATCACGTCCGCATCGGGGACCGAATCTACAACCCTGTCCGGATGGGCGATGTCTTTGAAATGCTGGCCAGCTCGGTCCGAAAGAACTTCGGATACTCGGCACCGCCCGGGGAGGCCCCGGCGAAACCCGGCGGCCAGCCGAACGACCCGATTACCGCGGCGGCGATGTACCCCCGTTATCGAGCCTTTCTGAAGCCGTCGGATCACATCGTCATCGAGAACGGCAGCTCCTCATCGGGGATCGTCCCGCTCCCCCTACCCGACGGCGCGGAGGTGCATAGCCAGACCCTCTGGGGTTCGATCGGATGGGCCACCGCGGCCACGCTAGGTATCGCGCTCGCCGACCCATCGCGCCGGACCGTGCTCTTCACCGGCGAGGGCTCACACCAGCTCACTGCCGTCGACGTCGGCACCATGGGACGCCATGGCCTGAAGCCGGTCATCTTCGTCCTCAACAACGAGGGCTACATGGTCGAGCGGGCGCTCGAGGCGAATCCGGATTGGGTCTACAACGATCTCGCCCAATGGAACTATCACGCCCTGCCCGCCGCGCTGGGCTGCCAGGGCTGGTTCACGGCGAAGGTCACCACGCTCGGCGAGCTCGACGCCGCGCTGGCCAGGGCCGCCACGGGCGAATCGGCCAGCTACATTGAGGTCGTCGGAGACAGGCTGGACTTCCCGGCGGGGCTCGCCATGGCCCATCAGCGCCTCGACGCCCTGTACGGGAATGGTTAGCCCACCGAGTCCCAGCCCAATGGCCGCCAGTCACACTCGGCCGACGACGACGCCCCTGGAAAGGATGAGCGATGAGGAGTCGCAGTTCGCGGCGCCCTGCACGATCGGCGCGTCAGATTCGCCGGGTGACCATACCCCACGCTTAGGTCTACAGGCGAGAGCAGAAGGGGTGCGAGGGGCACCGCGGTCCGCGAGAAGGTGGTGACGGCGGTCACGAAAAGGCGGGCGAGCATGTGAACAGGCCCAGAACCGAACCCGAGGAGAAAGCCATGAGCGCAACGAACACCGCGACGACCACGGCAACAACTCCCGCGAAGCAACCGAAGCCGCTGCCGGCGCCGAATAGCGACTTCTACGAGCTCGCTGACACCTTGGACTCCGAGGAACTCGCGCTCCTGAAACAGGTGCGTGCGTTCATGGAGGCCAAGGTCGCGCCGATCATTAACAAGTACTGGATCGAAGATTCGTTTCCGTTCGAGCTGCTGCCGGCGATCCAGGAACTGAATCTCGGCGGGCTGGGGATGCAGGGATACGGGTGCCGAGGCGGAAGCGCGCTGCTGTTCGGCCTGGCCGCGATGGAGATGTCGCGCGTTCGACTCGTCGATCGCGACCTTCTTCGGCGTCCACAACGGCCTGGCCATGGGCTCCATCTACGCCGCGGGATCGGAGGAGCAGAAGCAGAAGTGGCTGCCGCCGATGGCTCGCTTCGAGAAGATCGGCTGTTTCGGCCTGACCGAACCGCTCGTGGGTTCCGGAGCGAGCCACGGTCTGATGACGACGGCGAAGCGCGAGGGGGACACCTGGGTCCTCAACGGCCAGAAGAAGTGGATCGGCAATTCGCCCTGGTGCGACCTCTCGATCATCTGGGCGCGTGACGTCGCCGACAACCAGGTCAAGGGCTTCATCGTGGAGAACAAGACCACGCCCGGCTTCAGCGTCGAGAAGATTCAGAACAAGATCGCGCTCAAGGTGGTCCAGAACGGCTTGATCACGCTGAAGGATGTTCGGCTGCCCGAGGAGAACCACCTTCAGGAAGGCAAGTCGTTCCGCGACACCGCACGGGTGCTGCGCATGACGCGGTATCTCGTCGCGTGGGAGGCGACGGGATGCCAGATGGGAGCATACGAGCACGCGGTTCGGTACGCCCAGGAGCGGCTGCAATTCGGCAAGCCGATCGGCTCGTTCCAGCTCATTCAGGACTTGCTTGCGAGGATGCTGGCCAACGTCACGGCATGTCAGTGCTTGGTGGTGCGCACGGCGCAGCTCCACGCGGAAGGCAAGCTGGGGGACCATCACGCGGCCCTGTCAAAGGCGTTCTGCACCTCCAAGATGCGCGAGACGGTCTCGTGGGCCCGCGAGATTTTCGGCGGCAACGGCATTACCACCGACTATGACGTGGCCCGCTTCTTCGCGGACGCCGAGGCGCTCTACTCCTACGAAGGGACGTACCAGATGCAGAACCTGATCGTCGGCAAGGCCATCACCGGTTTCAGCGCCTTCGTGTAGCGACGGTCGGATCGTGCGGCAAGGTGGTGAGATCGCAACGGCTGACTTTTCGCAAGAAGGGGCATACCCATGAGTTCCGCAACCGCAGCACCAACCCGCGAGAACGTGCTGTACGAGAAAAAGGGGGCGATCGCATACGTGACGCTCAATCGGCCAAAGGTCTTGAACGCCCTCAACAAGGCCACCATCGCGGAGCTGACCGAAGTCTTCGAGAATGCCCGTGATGATGCCGCGGTGCACGGCGTGCTCTTGACCGGCGCCGGCGACAAGGCGTTCGCGGCCGGCGCGGACATCGGCGAAATGGCCGACGATACCCCGGCCGAGGCTGAGGACAAGACGCGACACGGGCAGAGTCTCACCCAGGTCATCGAGGACCTGGGCAAGCCGGTGATCGCGGCCGTCAACGGTTTCGCCCTCGGCGGCGGCTGCGAGCTGGCGATGGCGTGTACGATCCGGCTGGCTGTCGAAACGGCCAAGTTCGGCCAGCCCGAAGTGACCATCGGCATCATCCCCGGATTCGGGGGGACGCAGCGCCTGCCGCGGCTCGTCGGCAAGGGGCGTGCGCTGCAATTGATTCTCAGCGCCGACATGATCGACGCCCAGGAGGCCTACCGGATCGGCTTGGTCAACGAGATCGTTGCCAAGGACAACCTCATTCCGCGGGCGGAAGCCATCCTGAACAAGATCAATGCCAATGCCCCAACCGCGGTCAAGCTGGCCATCGAAGCCACGAACCGAGGGCTTGATGTGAGCCTCGCCGAAGGGCTGAACATCGAGGCTTCGCTCTTCGCTCAGTGTTTCGCCACCGAGGACAGGAAAGAGGGCGTCGCCGCGTTTCGCGAGAAGCGCAAGCCGAAGTTCCAGGGCCGGTGACGGGGGCCGAGCGTGAGGCGCTATCCCACTCAATCTGACGAGGAGAGCCATGAGTAGTGACACTATCTTTGCCGGCCTGAAGGTCGTGGACCTGGCGAGCTTCATCGCGGGCCCGAGCGCCGCGGTGATCCTGTCCGACTTCGGCGCGGACGTGATCAAGGTTGAGCCGCCCACCGGGGACGGCTGGAGAAAGGGGCACAAGATCCCGCCGCAGCCGCAAGCGAATGACGCCTATCCCTGGCACCTGGCCAACCGCAACAAGCGCGGCATCACGCTCGATCTGAAGTCTCCGAGCGCTCCGCAGGTTCTCGAGCGGCTGGTCAAGTGGGCCGACGTGCTCATCGTCAACACACCGCATCCCGCACGCAAGCGACTGAAGCTCGAATACGACGATGTGGCGCGGTGGAACCCGCGTCTGATTTATGCGGACGTCACGGGCTTCGGCGAAAAAGGACCCGACGCCGATCTGCCGGGATTCGACATCACATCGTACTGGGCGCGAAGCGGATTGTTGTCGATGACGCGCGACGCGGGCGAGCCGCCGACCTGGCCGGTGGCCGGCAGCGGTGACAATGCCACCGCCGTCGGCCTCTATTCCGCGATTGTGACGGCGCTGTATCGTCGTGCAGCGCACCGGCAAGGGGTCCTGTGTCACGACATCGCTCCTCGCTCAAGGCGTCTGGTCGGCCAGCGTTTCGATCCAGGCCGCGCTGTGCGAGGCGAAGTTCTTCGGGCCGCACGACCGAAAGAATCCCGCCAATGTGGCGCTGAACGTGTATCGCGCCTCGGATGGCACCTGGTTCGTGCTCATCGTCACGCCCGACAAGTTGGCCGCCGTGGCGAAAGCCATTGGCCGCGCGGATCTCCTGACGGATCCGCGATTCTCCGATCCGGCCAAGCTGATTCAGAACATGCCGCAGTTGATCGCCATTCTGGACGACGTCTTCGGCTCGCAGCCGATGACGCACTGGTACGAGGTCTTCAATGGCGTTCATGTCACGTTCGGCGCCGTGCGTGGGCCGCAGGAAGTCGTCAATGATCCGCAGCTACGCTTGAACGACATCATCGTTCCGCTCGAAGGGGCAGGCGGCAAGCTGACCTCGACGATCAGCAGTCCCATTCAGGTACATGGCGTCACAAAAGTGGCTGCGAAGCGCGCCCCGGCACTGGGAGAGCACAACGCAGAGGTTCTCGAGCAACTCGGCTTCAGCGCGACCGAAATCGACGGGTTGCACGCGAGTGGCGCCGTCCCGAACACAAAAGAACAGGAGGCTGCGGCCGTTGGATAGGTTTCTCGCCCGCCTCGCGGACCTTTCCCCCGCGGGTGTGATTTGCGAGATGGTCAACGACGACGGCACCATGGCCCGCGTACCGGACCTGATCCGGTTCTGCATGACGCACGGCCTCGTGACGGTCAGCGTCGCCGCCCTGGCGCGGTACCGTTTGGAAACGGAGCACGAACGGTCACACTGGGCGAGCGACGCCACCGCCCTCTGTTTGATGATGTCTGCGTTGATGGCGCAATGAACGAGATCCGGAGAAACAACATGGCAGAGACACAACCGGCAACAGCAAGACGTGCCCCCGGGGCCCAGGCCGCACACGGCCGCCTGTTCGTTCTCGACCTCGGCGGCAACCGCGTGCTGTCGCTGAACCCGGACGGCTCCGACCGCACGGTCATCGTCACCGGGTGCCGACTCCCCGACGGCATCGCAGTTGACGTCGCAGGCGGACACGCCTACTGGACCAACATGGGTGATCCCAAGCTGAACGATGGCTCCATCGAGCGCGTTGACTTCGACGGGCGGAATCGCAAGACGATCGTTCCCCAGGGCGGCACGTTCACTCCCAAGCAGCTCCACCTCGAAACGACGAGCGGAAAGCTCTACTGGTGCGATCGCGAGGGCATGCGCCTGATGCGCGCCAACCGCGACGGGTCGAACCTCGAGACCCTCGTGGACACGAGCCAAGGCGATTCCCGACCGGGCCCGGATGCCACCAAGTGGTGCGTAGGCGTGGCCGTCGATGTCGATGGCGGCAAGGTCTACTGGACGCAAAAAGGCGGAGACAACGCGGACCAGGGGCGCATCTTCCGGGCCAATATCGAGATTCTGCCCGGTCAGACGCCGGCGCACCGCCGGGACATCGAACTGCTCTACGACGGGTTGCCCGAGCCGATCGACCTGGAGATCGACCCGGCCACCCGCACGCTCTACTGGACGGACCGTGGGGATCCGCCTCGCGGCAACACCGTCAACCGCGCGCCCCTCGACCCGCCGTCCGGCAAGCGCCCGACGCCCGAGGTCCTGTTCACGCACCTGGAGGAAGGCATCGGCATGGCGCTGGACCGCACGGGCGGTCGGATGTTCGTCACCGACCTCGCCGGGTCGGTCTATTCCGCCGGTCTCGATGGGTCGGGAAAGCGGACGCTGCTCTACGCCCAGGGAAACCTCACCGGCATCGCCTACGTCGAACTCACCTAAGGAGGAATCGTCATGCCGTTCAACAAACCTGTTCACCGCATCGCCATCGTCGGCACCGGGGTCATCGGCGCGAGCTGGGCCGCCCAGTACCTGGCGCGAGGCTTCGACGTGATCGCGACCGATCCCGCTCCGAACGCGGAAGCGAGCCTGCGCGAGTACGTTGACAACGCATGGGAGCAACTCGAGGCCATCGGCCTTTCGCCGGGCGCCGCGCGAGGCCGCCTGTCCTTCACTTCGGACATGAAGGAGGCGGTGGCAAAGGCCGACCTCGTCCAGGAAAATGCCCCTGAGCGGCCCGAGTTCAAAATGAAGCTGTTCGCGGACATTGACGACGCCACCCCTGCCGATTCGCTGATCGCGTCGAGCTCGTCCGGCATCACACCGAGTGTGATGCAGTCGAAGTGCAAACGCCCCGAGCGTGTCCTCGTCGGGCATCCGTTCAATCCGCCGCACATCATTCCCCTGGTGGAAGTCGTCGGGGGCGTCCAGACATCGCCCGAAGCGATCCAGCAGGCGATGGCGTTCTACGCATCCATCGGCAAGAAGCCGATCCATGTGCGGAAGGAGCTTCCCGGTCATGTCGCCAACCGCCTGCAAGCGGCACTCTATCGCGAGATCCTTTACCTCATCGAGCAAGGGGTGCTCAATGTCGCCGAGGCGGACGACGCCGTGAGCTGGGGGCCGGGGCTTCGCTGGGGCGTGATGGGCCAGAACATGCTCTGGCACATCGGCGGTGGCGCAGGCGGCATCCGCCACTTCATGGAACATCTCATGGGACCGCTCGCGGGCATGATGAACGACCTGGGAAATCCCGAGATCACCCCCGGGCTCAAGCAAACGATCGTTCACGGCGTCCTCGAGCAGGCTGGGAATCGCACCGTCCCGCAACTCGCCCGGCAAGAAAACGAGACATTGATCGGACTGCTCAGCCTGCGTGCC
>CAWJTQ010000005.1:0-157658 GCA_963845695.1 uncultured Isosphaeraceae bacterium
AAAATCCAAGTCGTGAAACTGTGCCACTGGATACGGGCACTCGGACGGTGGTCACGCCCGAGGGCGGGGCTCGGGTCGGGGGAGACTTTGAGTCGGGCCAAGTGTGAGGTCGAGTCTGGCCTCTCACCCTCCCGTCGGACTCCCCCTTCCTGGCCCGCCGGATAAAGTGGGATCACACCAGCATGAAGGCATTCCGGCCCGAACCGGGTGCGGCCGGATCGGGATCGTCCGCCGCGTTCGCGGGTACCAGGCCCGCGGCCGTCCCGATGAATCGGCGTGGAATTTGGCGTCGCGGAACAGCCCGTTGAGGGTCTCGGTCGCGAAGAGCCGGTAGGGGGACCGGCGGAGAAATCGCCGGGGAAACCGCCAAGGCGCGACGATTACGCGACATCGCCGGCCGCTACGATCGCGACGCCCGCAGACGCCAGCCGGTGCTGGTGAGCACCGCCCGCGTTGCACGCCTGGTCCGGCGAGGTGCCCTTCCGCAAACGAAGGGAGCGGTTTCCCCCAGCGATACCCTTTCTCCCCGCATCTCCCTGTTGGGGAGACGGGAGAGGGGGTACTGAGCACGAAACGCCGCGTACTGGCGGCCTCCGCTTCAAGCTCGTTTTGCCGAATCGTCCCCCCATGGTTGCATGGGGACGATTCGAGCGAAAGCAAACCACGTGTGGAGCGAAGCGACCACCTTCAGGCAACAGATCAGCGGTTGCCATGACAACACGCAGTGTTGGCGAGGCAATCGCCCGTTGCCGACCTGTACCAGTGGGCGGCAGGGCGGCGAAGCCGGTCGCGCAACGACGGAAGCGAAGCGGACCCCGTGAGCACGCGGCCGCCAGGAGGGCGGGATGCCCGGATGCCTGACGCGAAGGCGGAGGAGGGCGGTATCCGCTGGACTTCGCCGCGGCATGCGGTAACCTCTGGCGATGGGAAAGAAACGCCACGCAATCCAATGACGTATCCGGTGGGGAAGGGGACGCTCGTCCGGTGGATGCCCGTTCGCCTGCGCCGGCGGGCTACGCCCAGCTACTGAAGGACATCAAGGCCCGGATTCAGCAATCCCGGACGCGCGCGATCTTCTCGCTCAACGCCGAAATGATCCGCCTCTACTGGGACATCGGGCGGATGATCGACGAGCGCCAGCAGCAGGAAGGGCTGGGGGGCGGCCGTCATCCCGCGGCTGGCATGGGAACTCCATAATGAATTGCCCGAGGAGAAGGGTTACTCGGAGCGCAACATCAAGCGGATGCTGGCTTTCTATCGCGCCTACCGCGATCCCGCCGCAATTGTGCCACAGGCCGTGGCACAATTGGCGGCCGACCCGAAAGTGCCACGGCCCGTGGCACAAACGTCGCCGCCGGCGGAATCGCTCCTCTGGCTGGTTCCTTGGGGCCATCACTCCGTGTTGATGGAGAAAGTGAGCGACGTGCCGGTGCGCCGGTGGTATATGGAGCAAACGCTCGCCAACGGCTGGAGCCGGGACGTGCTCTCCATGGCCATCGGGTCGGATGCGTACCGGCGGCGGGGCGGAGCCGTGACGAATTTCGATCAGATACTGCCCGCGCCGCAGTCCGACTTGGCGCAGCAGACGCTCAAAGATCCCTATATATTCGACTTCGTCACGCTCGACAGAGCCGTTCCACGAACGCGAGCTGGAAACCGGCCTGATCCATCACCTGGAGAAATTCCTGCTCGAGCTGGGCCAGGGCTTCGCCTTCGTCGGGCGGCAATACCGCATCGAGGTCGATGGCTGCGACTATTACATTGATCTGCTGTTCTATCATCTGAAATTGCGTGCATTCATCGTGATCGACCTGAAGACCGGCGCCTTCCGGCCGGAATTCGCCGGCAAGATCAACTTCTACTGCAACGTCGTCAACGACACGCTGCGTCACGCGACCGATCAGCCGACCATCGGCCTGATCCTCTGCCAGGGCAAGGACACGCCTGCTGGCCGAGTACGCGCTCAGCCGGCATCGACAAGCCGATCGGCGTGTCGAGCTACGAGCTGACCCGCGCCTTGCCGGCGAGCCTGCGGTCGGCGCTGCCGACGGTCGAGGAGATCGAGGCGGAGCTGGACGAGCCCAAAACGCAGCCGAAGGCGGTGTCAAAGGCAGGGACAAGTGGTCGAGCCCCAAAGAAGCCGCGAAAACCGGTGGCAAAGAAGGAGACTCCTCGCTCAACACCACCGGAGTCGGGGCCAGGCGCGGCGAATTCCCGCCCCAAAGGGGCCGAACAGACCAACCCGGGGCATCGCCCCGGGACAGCGATCACGCCCCCCCAGCCGAGCCCTGAACGGGCGTTACAAGCCGGGTCGGGGCGATCGCCTGTGCCGCCCTTTCAGGGCGCGTGAGCCGCAGTGGCTCGGGACTAAGTTTACCTCTAGAAGAAAGGGTGAGGCGATGAAAGGAGGATAAAACCAACCGCCGAAGCCTACCTGTGCGGGACCGCACCCGTACAGAACGCCTTGCTCGAACTCCGCAACTTCCGCGGAGGTAAGCAGCCAGCGCGCGTCGCCACCGGGAACACCGGAGAAGGCGGCGTGACGAAGGGGCCAGGCAAGGAGACTTCGGGAGACGGCATTTTCGGCCTGCGTGGTGCGCCACTCACCGCCCTTGGACGAAGCGCTGACGAGAGCCCGAACCTCTCGTCCCACGGCCGGTTCTGCGGATTGCCGGCTGCGGACCAACGGGGTGATGCATGCCGCCGCCTGGAGAAAATGGTCCCAAGCCATGACCGGTGAAGCCCTCCGCCGTCCGACGGTCGGTAAGTCGAGCCTATAAGCCACAGGCGAAACGGTCCGGCAACGCGGCGGTGAGGAGAAGGTCGCCTAAACCGCCTCCTCTTCAAGGGCAGCAGCAGATCCGGAGTAGCTTCCCGACTCAGCGCGAAGTGAAAGGAGAAACCGACTGAAGACGAAGAACGACTGGCGAGTCCACGAGGAGAGTTAGCTCCCTGGCTCAGACCCCAAATTGGTCGGCCCGGGCTCTTGCCGGGAAACCGAGGGAAAGCCGCAACCGCGGCGACGCTAAGAAACGACCCCCAAAAGCTCGCCAGTCCGAACTTCGTGATTGCAACGCGTGAAAGGCTCGCCATGAAGAAGATCAAGGTACATTCGCTGACCGGAAGGATCACCTCCCGGCTCATGCGACAAGCCTTCCAAGCGGTCAAGCGGAATCGCGGGGCCGCGGGCGTGGACAAGGTCAGCATTCAGATGTTTGCTGCCAACCTCGAGGAAAACCTCGCGGCGCTGATGCGGGAGCTGAAAACGGGAACGTTTCGGCCCCTGCCGCTCCGCCGTGTCCTCATTCCCAAAGGCCCTGGATCGACGAAGCTTCGACCGCTCGGCATTCCCGTGGTGCGAGATCGGGTGGCCCAGGAAGTGATTCGAAGGCTTCTTGCCCCGATCTTTGAACCACAGTTTCACGAGAACTCGTACGGATTCATCCCCGGACGCAACTGCCACCAGGCGATCGAGCGGGTGCTGGAACTCCACCGCCAAGGGTACCCAGTGGTGCTCGACGCGGATATCCAGGGGTTTTTCGACAATCTCTCGCATCGCGTGATCATGGCAGCCGTGGCGGCCGAGGTGGCCGACGGCAACATCCTCAACTTGGTCGAACGATTTCTCACCGCAGGGGTGATGGAGGAACGAGTCTTCAAACCCACGACGATCGGCACGCCGCAAGGAGGGGTGGTTTCACCCCTGCTGGCGAATATCGTGCTCAACCGCCTGGACTGGCGACTTCACGAGGCCGGCTATCGCTTTGCGCGGTATGCCGACGACTTCGTGGTGCTCTGCCAGGACCCCCAGCAGGCGCAAGAGGCGCTGAGCTTGGTCAAGCAGGTGCTGGAAGATGAGCTCGGGCTGCCAACTGAGTCCCGAGAAGACGAAGACGACAACCTACGGGAAAGGGTATGACTTCCTGGGCTTTCATCTCTCGTCTCGCTCCCGACGCATGCGCGACAAATCGGTGCAGAAGTTCAAGGCCAAGGTGCGGGAGTTGACCGAACGCCATCGTAATTTGGACCGTGCCGTGATCGTCAAACTGAACCAAGTGATTCGGGGGACGGCCAACTACTTCGCCACCAGCTTTTCGACTTGCCGCTGGACGTTCCAGAAGCTTGATTCGTGGATCCGCATGCGATTGCGGGCCATGAAGCTCAAGCGGAAGAACTACAACGACAATTACAAGCTGCGGGCGGCGTATTTCCGTCGCCAACTTGGGCTGCTGACCCTGGAAGAGTTTTGCACGTACCGCGATCGACATGGTCAAGCACGCCGCGTGATTCCTCGTAACGGGGCAACTTTGGTTGGGGTCGCCCGGTGCGAGACCCGCACGCCGGTAAATGTGGGGAATTGACCCCATTGCGACAACGGGGAGGGAGTGGCCGCTTACCCCGGCCTCTCCCTTACCCACTTCGGCTGGGGGGCGTGATCGCTCTCCCGGGGCGTGCCCCGGGCTGGTCTGTTTCGGCCCCGTTGGGGCGGGAATTCGCCGCGGCCTGGCCCCGACTCCGGTGGTGTTGAGCGAGGAGTCTCACCATTTCCCTGGCCGAACTGTACGATTGGGCGAATGGCCGCCGTGATCCGACCCCGCCCCTTGCGGCCATTCGGAACTTGCTGTGACGTTCGAGGTGAGCGTTATTCCGTTCGACGCCGACTGTGCCGAGGACTTCGGGCGTTTGCGGGTCGACCTTCGCAGACAGGGTATCAACGTCGACAATATGGATCTCCTTATCGCCGTCACGGCCCGCGTCTACGACCTGACACTCGTCACGCAAAACACGCGGCATTTTCAGGGCGTCCCGGACCTCCGTCTCGAAGACTGGCTCATGCCGCGATCGACGCCCGGAGTGTCGGCTCTCGATGAGCAAGTCGGAGACGGTGAGAGCCATTCTACCATCCGGGAGATCACCTCGAATGGGGCCCGAAACGGGGACGCAGCAGGTCGGAAAACGGGGGTCGGAAAAACGGGGACATAGCGCATATCGACAACTGTCCGAGGCTGATTACGGAGCTATGACTTCTGTCGATATGCGCTCTGTCCTCGTTTTCTCCCACGATCGTTCCATCGGGTATTATTGAGGAGGCCGCGTACGTTCGTTGGGGAGGACTCATTGTTGAGCCGTTTCGGGTCAACAAGCGATTGCAAGCGGATCGGGTCGCCAACCATGCTCATCGAGAATGATTTCGAATGGGAAGAGGACCCGGAAGAATCGCCGCGACCCGCGGCTGGAGCCGACGCGGAAGTGCCAGGGTCCATCACCACCCCGCGTCTTCCCGGCGGCTCCTCGGAGCCGAGCCCCGAGATCGTCATCATCGAGAGTCGTGGAGGGTTTTCGCGCAGAACCTTCGCCCTCGCGGTCGTCGCCCTCATCCTGTCTGCGACCTTAAGGCTCTGCCACACCCGCCACTCGAACGCCGATTCCATGAACGATCGCACGGGAATTCAAACCGAGCGCCGTCCTCACGAGCAGGCCGATCCGGACGATCGGCCCAGGGTCGGTATTCGTCGCGCAACTGAGGTCGGTCAAGAGAAACCCGCTCGGCGCGATAACCTTCGCAAGGAAGCCGGGGCGAGGCCGTGAATCGGGCAAGGTTTCCATCGCGGAGGGGATCTCCCTTTTCTGGTTTGCGAAAGCGAGCCGCGGCCTGCTCGCAGAGTGGTTTCCCTCAAGCCGTGACAGCCTCGGGAACGGAGATTGGTGTCGAGGTCGTCGGAACTTTTGGTCTCGTGATGATCGCGTCAACATAGAGCCCAGCTATGGCACACACTCTGGGGCCGAGCGAATACACCCCCCTGTATCCCCCCTTCGTAAGGGGCAAAGAAAGGGGCCGTTCCGTCTCCATTCTCCCGTCGGCTTACGAAGCCAGGTAGGGGGGGTCCTGCGGGAGAGGACTTGAGGCCACAATGGATCTTCTGAGCCCCGCCATGGCCGAAGTAGCGCGGGATCCACGATCACACGATTGAAACTTCTCCGGCGGCTTCGACGATGCTTTGACTAGAGGCACAATGGATCTTCTGATCACATGGCCGAGTTGGCTCATGGAGGGCAGCTTACGCAGGAAAAATGGTGGGTTGGCGACGAGCTCGGGAACGCGCCCGATTTCGATTCCTCGCCATCACCGGCCCAGCGACTCGGCGATGCTCCGATCGTTTGCCGCCTGCGGTGCCCAGCCCATTTTTTCGTAGGCCACGCTTCGCAACCGATAGGCTCTGGCCTTCCGCGGCTCGAGCTGGATGACCATGGAGAGGTCGGAGGCCGCTCGTGCAAAATTCCCCTCAGTCAGCCGGACCGTCCCTCGATTCAGGTAGGCCTCGTGGAACTTGGGATCCAGTCCGATCGCGCGATCGAAATCCGAAAGGGCGGCATCATACGCCCGGGTCTGAAAATAGGCCATGCCCCGCTCGTTGTAGGTCCGCTTGTCGGCCGGCCTGAGTGCGATCACCTTGGTGAACGCCTTGATGGCGTTTGGGAAATCGAAGCGAAGGTAGTGGGCTCTGCCGAGCCAGGCATGCGCCTCCGCGCGGGCCGGCACCTGCCGGACCACACGCTCCAGGTCCGCGAGTCCCGACTCATAATCGTGATTGATGATGGATGCGACTCCGCGGCGATAAAAGGCAGTCAGGGCTTCCGAGCGCGCGGTGGCGGCCCGCTCGGGTACACCCCTTCGGGCGAAGACCTCAGCCTCGATCAGATGGGCCTCGGCGAGCGTCGGGTCGAGGCGGAGGGCCTCCGCAGCGCCGGCCAGGGCCTGTTCCGTCGTCCCTTTGCCGAGGTAAGCCCAGCTTCTCGCGAGGTGAGCGCGGGTCTCTCGGCATGAGCCGGATGGCCATCCCGAAGTCGACGATCGCCTTGTCGAAGTCTCGCAGGGAGGCATAGCAGTCCCCTCGCCTGAGATAAGCGGCCCGGACCTTGGGATCCCTCGCAATCAGGTCCGAGTAGATGCCAGCCGCATCCTGGTAATTCCCCTCACGGTAGGAATCTTCGGCTTTCTGGAAGGAATCGTCATAATCCGACGCGTCCGCTGTGGGTGCGGGGCCCGGGTCCCCGAGCGGCCTGACTCGATCCGGAACCGCAATCCTCAACCCCGGAATCCTCAGCTCGGCGACCACGAGGCGAGGTTCGGCGCTTCGAATCGTTCCGGCTTCACCTTTCGCGGCAGCCAACTCCCGCTTCGTCCTGTCGAGTTGCTCCGCCATCCGCACCATCCATTCGAGTTGTCTGTCCATCCGCCCAGCCATCTCTCGTTTCTCTTTGTCCAGGGAGTCGCGCAGTCTGGCCAGCTTCCGTTGGGTCTCGACCTCTAGCTCATGGCGCTTCCGTTTGGTCTCCACCTCCTGCACATGGCCCTTCCGCTCGGTCTCGATCTCCAGCTCATGGCGCTTCCGTTCGGTCACCACCTCCAGCTCTTGGATCTTTCGGGAGAGTCTCTCCAGTTTCTTCTGAGCCTCCTCTTTCTCCAGGCGGGACTTCCGCGAGAGCGGGCTCTCCTGTCGCTTCGCCAGGAATGGGGGGGGCATGGACTCATCGGCCGCATCGACGATCCGGGTGATGAGCCGGTCGCCGTCGCGACCGATGCCGAGGTAGATCTTCCAGAGCTTCGCGATCGGATCGCCCCCCTCCGTGAGCGAATCGACCCGGACCAGGGCGTGATCGAAGGGCTCGATGTGGATCGTCTTCCAGGAGCGAACGGCGTGAAATCGCGTCGGCTCGACGGCCTCATGGTACGCCCAGAACCGCAACCCGTCCCCCCCGCCTTCTGTTCTCCCAGCCAGGCGTCCATGGTCTCGGCCACGCGAGCCTCTTCTCGCGCGGAATCGGTGTTGGGCTTGAAGTACGTCGATAGGTCAATGGCAATAATCGCGATCAAGAGCAAAACGACGGAGAGATTCAGCCAACGATTGTTGCGCTCTCTCTGGATGAGCACGGCCATCGTCATCGCTCCAGGCATGGACTTCGATCGGCCCGATGCCGGCCGGGACATGGATCCGCCTGGTTATTGGCGCATCAGGCATTGATGATTTTACATCCCGACTCGATCCCCGTCGATGGGCTCGACACGATCGCTCCAGCCGGCACTGTTGAGATGGTGGCGTTCTTTCGGGGGATTCCCTGTGAAGCCGTTGCGGATCAACACGCGATTTCAACCGGATTGGGCCGGCAACGATGCTCATCGATCCTGTTTTCGATTGGGAAGGGGACCTGGCAGAAATGCCCCAACCGGCGGCTGAGCGGCGGCCGCGGGCGTGCCAGGGACGACTCCCACGCCGTCGGTGGCGTAGCCGGTGTAGATCGTGCCGTTGGAGCACGTGAACTCCTCGGGGGCGTCGGTGCCATCAGTGATCATCAGGGTCGAGCCGAGGGTGCCGACGGTGATCTGCTGCAAGCCGCCGCTCCAGCCTGAGCCGTCATGCGAGGAGGAGCCGTTGTTCACCATCAGCGAGCCGTCGCAGACATCATCCGACGTGCCGCCGGCCGTGAGGTTCTTGACGATCGCGATCACCACGGGATAGATCCCGGTCGTCAGGCTCGCGGCGCCGACGGCCTGGAGCTGAAGGAGATAGGTCCCGTCGCTGGTGACGTTGATCCCGATGGGGCGCCCCTGCGAGCTGCCGTTGACCGTCATCTGGATCGGGGCCGTGTTGATGGTGAACATCCACTACGCCAACGGATCAGATGCTCCTCCCACCCGCACAACGATCCGAATCGAGCCCCGAAGGGAGCGGGCAGGAGGTTTGACCCGACGCATTCCGACGGTTACCATCCCTTGTATCGGAGCTCTTCTTCACCAGAATCGTTCCCGACAAACCTGTCTCACGGGAAACCCTCATTTCCGGAAAGGGACCGGCCATGCCCCTGTTTGAGGTCGAGACAACATCGCATATCATGATTGCGTGCGTGGCAGATGATGAGGCCGCGCGCGTGTTCGCGACGATGCATTATCCGAGCGAGGAGATCATCCGGGTCAGCCACCGTCCGCGGGATGCCTGGGTGATCTCGAAGCGGCTGCTAGGGATTGCTGTCGAGGGGGACCCCTGTGCGATCGCGCGCGACTGCCTGTCGAAGGCTCAGGGGGACAAGCTACACGCTGTGCGGCTCTACATGCAAGCGACGGGGACCGACCTTGACGGCGCTCGCAAGGTGATCGAGTCAAACATGGTCCGCGGGTGGTAAGTCGTCCGGTGTCAGTCGTCAGAAAAGCTCGATGAAAGGCACTGCGGGTCCGCGAGACGACCCCGCATTCCAGGGGCCTCACGCCCCTTCGTGCTCACTGTCCACTGACGACTGACGACTGTCTGGAAAGACCGCACCAAGAGCAGGGGGTAGGCGTTATGACGACTCGGGTGATCTCGCTGATTCTGGGTGGAGGTCGAGGCACTCGGCTGTTCCCGCTGACCAAGTCGCGGAGCAAGCCGGCCGTACCGATCGCCGGCAAGTATCGTCTGATCGATATTCCGGTCTCGAACTGCATCAATTCCGGATTGAACCGGATCTTCGTCCTGACCCAGTTCAATTCGGTGAGCCTGCACCGCCACATCTACAACACCTACAAGTTCGATCCGTACGGAGGGGGATTCGTCGAGATCCTGGCCGCGCAGCAGACCATGGAGCACGAGTCCTGGTACCAGGGGACCGCGGATGCCGTCCGGCGCAACATTCCCTACTTCACGGAGAGTGCCTATGACCTGGTGCTGATCCTCTCCGGCGACCAGCTCTACCGGATGGATTTCCAGGACATGATCCGCACCCATCAGGAGAACAAGGCGGCGGTCACCATCGCGGCGCTGCCGGTGGCCGAACCGGAGGCCAGGGCCTGCGGGATCATGAAGATTCAGGCCGACGGCCGCGTCCTCGACTTCGAGGAGAAGCCCAAGACAGCCGAGAAACTGGAACGGGTCCGGACCGATCCGACCTGGCTGGAGAAACTCGGCCTGAAGGCGTCCGGTCGACCTTACCTGGCCAGCATGGGGATCTACCTGTTCAATCGGACGCTGCTGGTCAACCTGCTCCGCTCCAGCGACGCCGCCGATTTCGGCCACGAGCTACTTCCCCGAGCGATCCCCACTTACCGCGTCCAGGCCCACCTCTTCGATGGGTACTGGGAGGACATCGGCACGGTCGGCGCATTCCACAACGCCAATATCGAGCTCACTCGCGACGAGCCGCCGTTCGACTTCGCCTCGCAGGACGGGCCGATCTTCACCAGGCCCCGCTTCCTCGCCTGCTCGAGGATCCAGGGCGCGACCGTCAAGAACAGCCTGATCTGCGACGGCACGGTCATCGGCCCTGGCGTCGGTGATCGAGAACTCAGTGATCGGTGTCCGGTCCCGGATCGCCGAGAACGTCACCATCCGCGATACCTATATCATGGGCATCGATTTCCCCGAATTCCCCCAGCATCTGGCCGAGAACCAGCGGCTCAACCGGCCCAATCTCGGGATCGGGGCGAATTCCGTCATTGAACGGGCCATCATCGACAAGAACGTCCGGATCGGCCGCAATGTCAGGATCGTCAATAAGGCGGCGGCCGACACCATGGAGGAAGCCGCAACCCATGTGATCCGTGACGGGGTCGTCGTGACCCACAAGAACATCACCTTGCCGGACGGAACGGCAATCTGAAAGGTCATCCGTCTTGGGTCATCGGTGAGGTTCGCGCGGAGCCGGCCCCGGGGTCGGGTAACCGCCTGGAATTCTCGAAGCTCAACGCCTACAATCCTCCTTCACGCCTCGTTGGTGGGGAGATCATGTCGGGTCCGGCGAAAAACGCGACGGGCGGCGTCGCGACATCGATAACTCATGACTAATGACCAATGATCAATGACCAGGAGTGGGCGATTCGCGTGAAGGACTTACGAAAGGAGTATCGCGGCCGGAACGGTCCGGTGCATGCGGTCAACGGGATCGACCTGGAGATCCAGCCCGGGGAGTGTTTCGGATTGCTCGGCCCCAATGGGGCGGGCAAGACGACCACCGTCGAGATCCTGGAGGGTCTGAATCAGCCGACGTCCGGCGAGGTGGAAGTCCTCGGCTTGCACTGGCGGACCGACGAGCGGGCGATTCGCGAACGGATCGGGGTAACCCTCCAGGAAACCCGCCTGCCCGACAAGGAGACGGTGCTCGAGATCGTCACGGTGTTCCGGAGCTTCTACAAGCAGGGCTTGAATCCCGAGGACGTGATTGCGCGGCGTGGCGCTGGAGAGCAAGACGAACGCTTACATCGAGCAGCTCTCCGGGGGCCAGCAGCAGCGACTGGCGGTCGCGCTGTCGCTGGTCGGCGACCCCGAGCTGTTGTTCCTCGACGAGCCGACGACGGGGCTGGACCCCCAATCCCGCCGCCAGCTCTGGGACGTGATCCGCGACCTCGGCGACCGGGGGCGGACCGTCGTGCTCACGACCCATTACATGGACGAGGCCGAACGGCTCTGCGATCGTGTCGCGGTCATCGATCAGGGGAAGATCATCGCCCTGGGATCGCCCGAGCGAGCTGATCGCCCGGCTGGGTGGCGACCACATCGTCGAGTTTGCCCTGGAGGGTAACGAGCCGCCCTTGGCGGCCGAGTCGTTCGCGGGACTCGACTCGGTGCTCGCCGCTCGGGCCGATGGCGACGGGTATTCGTTGACCGTCGCCGAACCCCATCGCGCCATACCGGCACTGCTCGACGAGCTGGAACGGCTCGGACGGCCGCTGGCCCGTCTCACCACCCGGCACGTCAGCCTGGAGGACGTGTTCGTCTCGCTCACCGGCCGCCACCTGCGCGACGATGAGAACAACGACGCGCCTCCGGCGCCAAAGAGGCGGATGAGCCGCCGATAGCGGGAGCCGAACGGTCTGCACTTGCCACTCACCACCACAACGCCACTGGCCATTACTTATGTTGCGCTCGTCACCGCTTCTCCAGCTCTATCTGACCCGGCTCCGCGATTTCTACCGCCAGCCCGCGCGGATCTTCTGGGTCTACGGGTTCCCGACGTTACTAGCGATCGTCCTGGGACTGGCGTTCCAGAGCCGGCCGCCCGCACCGATCCTGGTGGACCTGATCCAGGGTTCCGGCGCAGCGACGGTCAAGTCGGCCCTCGAGGCCCACAATGCGTCCTTCGAGCGAGACAAGACCGCCGGCAAGGTTCAGATGAGCGTCCCTCCCGTCATGGTCCATGAAGCGGACAAATCCATGGCCTTCAGGCGGCTGAATACGGGCAAGACGCCTCTGGTCATCGAGCCCGTGAGCTCGGAATCGTGGGTCTATCACTATGATCCGACGCGTCCGGAAGCCGCCGCCGCGCGACAGACGATCGACGACATCTTGCAGCGCGCCGCAGGCCGGAAAGATTTGAGAGCCACCGAGGACGACTACGTCACCGAGCCCGGCTCACGGTACATCGACTTCTTCATTCCCGGCTTGATCGGGCTCAACGCCATGGGGGGCGGGCTCTGGGGCATTGGCTTCTTACTCGTGAACTTCCGGGTGGCCAAGCTGCTCAAGCGGTTCGTGGCCACGCCCATGCCCCGGCGCGACTTCCTCCTGGCCATCCTGGGGACCCGCTTGACGTTTCTCCTCCCCGACCTGACCGTGCTCCTCCTGCTGGGAACGTTGATGTTCCACATGCCGATCCGCGGCAGCCTGGCCCTGGTCATCCTGGTGGATATCGTGGGGGGCCTGGCGTTCGCCGGGATCGGCCTGCTGGTCGCCTGTCGGACCAGTACCACCGAGGCCGTCCAGGGTCTCATGAACCTGGTGATGCTGCCGCAGTGGCTGTTCTCGGGCGTCTTCTTCTCCTCCGAGCGGTTCGGGGATCCGCCCAGTGGTTCATCCAGGCCCTCCCGCTGACTCAACTGGTCAGTGCGCTCGAGGCGCGTCCTGCTCGAGGGGGCCGGGCTGCTCGATGTCGCTCCGGCCCTGGCGATCCTCGCCGCCTGGGCCGTCCTCACATTCTCCCTGGCTCTCAGGTTCTTCCGCTGGACCTGATGCGAGTTCGAATCGCGGGTCGCGCAAGAGGTGTCGGCAATCGGTCCAGCGGCCCCGCGTGCGCAAGAGGCCCTGGAGCGGAGGGACTTCCACTTCGTCGATCAGGTGACCGTAGAACGTCGCCTTGGCCAGGATCTCGATGTCGAGGAACGACGAGCCCGACTGCAAGGGGATCGTCGCCAGCTTCTCGAGCCGATGGAGCCGGCATGGCGAATGGACATCGCGCAAGGGGACGGCGAAGACCAGCCGACGCGGTATGGCCGCGAGCCATCGTTTCCAGCGCTCGCGAGGATCGGCCGGACGACACCCGACAACATGGTCGCAGTGATCGATGGCCTTCAGGAGCGGTTCGAGATGAGCCTCGCGCCACGGTTCCTCGGCGGTGGTCACCAGCACGAGGGGCAGTCGGGCGCCCTCCAGTCCCTGGGATAATGCCGCGCCGAAATCCAATCCCGCGACCGGGACGATCCGAGATTCGACGGTCCGCCCCATGGCCTCGAGCGGCTCGGCCAGCGTTGCGACGATCGCCTCGGCACGCTCGACCGGCAATTCGGTGAGCAGGATGATGCGAATCCCAGCATCCGGGAGCGGTTCGCGATGGAAGTGGCGAAGGTAGGGATCGTCGATGTCCTCGATCGTGGTCATTCTCTCTCGAGTTTTCTGTGTTCAGTTTTCTGTGTTCAGTTTTCTGTGTTCAGTTTTCTGTCAGAGAGGGCATCATTCGTCTTTGCTGAACTCTGGACGCCGAACACTGAACACTGAAAACTACGACCCATTCTCCCCCAGCCATCGCTCGACGTCCTCGCGATAGGCATCCCAGAGCCGGCGTGCCACCGGACCTGCCTGTCCGGCCCCGATCCGGTCCTCGTCGATCTGGATAATCGGCACGACCTCGGTGGTGGTCCCGACCAGGATCACTTCGTCGGCTGCCTTCAGTTCCGGCAAGGTGACGTGCGTGCCGACGAACGGGATTTCCAAAGTCTTGACGAGGCGGAGGATCAACTGGCGGGTCATGCCGGGAAGGATCACATTTCCTTCGGGCGTCCCTTCGAGGCGGCCGTGCCGCACCCAGAGCACCGAGGTATGCGTGGCCTCGGTCACGAACCCGGCGGAGTCAACCAGGATTGCTTCATAACCCCCGGCGCGACGAGCTGTCTCCGTCGCCATGCAGTTGGCCAGGAGGTTGGTCGAACTTGATATCGCAGCGCTTCCATCTCAGGTCGGGATGGCTGATCACCTTGACCCCGGTCTCGCGGAGCCGGGCGGTCGGAGCGTCGTCATAAGGCCGGACGACGATCAGCTCGGTGGGCGTCACTGGCGAGATCCGGGAAGGCATGAGACCGGGCGCGACGCCCCGGGTGATCTGGATATAGACGGTCCCCTCCTGGATCTGGCTGGCCGTGATCGTGCGATACATCCGATCGGTGAGCGCGTCGAGATCGTAGGGCGGGAAATCGAGCTCCTTGAGACTCCGGCGCAACCGGGCGAAGTGCTCGGGCTCGAGCCAGCATCGCCCCTGATACATCCGGAAGACCTCATAGACCGAGTCGCCGAAGAGGAACCCGCGGTCCCAGACCGGGACCCGGGCCTGCTCCACCGGCATCGTCTCACCATTGAGACACGCCAAGACCTCCATACAGACGCGATCCTTTCCAGTAGGTCAGGCTTTCCAGCCTGACAGCGCCTGGGAGTCAGGCTGGACAGCCTGACCTACATTCGAGTGCGTGACAGGATAATCTCTCGACCGGCCGATCGGCAATGGCCGCATTGGAAGGACCCTCATTCGGGGATGCGGCGGTCGTTGCATCCAAAGTCAGTTCGACCTCAAGCTCGGACCACGCGGTCGAAATCCGCGAGGAGCATCCTTTTTGCACTTTTCGCGTCTTCTTCGCTAGAATATGCTGGGCATGCCACCGACTCCTCCGGCGGTGTACCATTCATAAGGAGATGCGCCCATGGCGTCCGGCATTCCCGTCCCCGAGGGGGAAACCGCTGGTGGAACACCGGGCCATGGCGGAGGAACCCGCTCTCTGGGCGGTGGAATCCTGGGCGCTCGCACTGGGCGTGACCTCCGAAGCAGCGATCGTGGCCTCGCGTAAGGCCCGACCTCGCCAGGCCGCGAAGCCGTCTCCTCTAGCGACACGCGCCATGCCCCATCTCGACCTGATCACAACCCGTGTGGGACAAATCTCGCTCACGCTCATCCCGGCAGGCAAGTTCCGGATGGGCTCGCCCGAGGACGATCGGAAAGCATGCGATGATGAGAAACCCCAGCATGAGGTCGAGATCGGTTCACCGTTCTACCTGGGCGTGACGCCGGTGACTCAGGCCCAGTTCGAAGCAATCATGGGCCAGAACCCCAGCCATTTTCAGGGGCTGCCCGAGAATCCCGTGGAGAGCGTGTCCTGGTTGGCGGCCTGAAGTTTTGCAACAAGCTGAGCCGGAAGAACGGCCTGTCGCCCTACTACATGATCCAAAGTTCAAAGCCCATCGAAGTCGTCGGTGGTGAGGGTTATCGGCTGCCGACGGAGGCGGAGTGGGAGTATGCTTGTCGGGCCGGCACGGAAAGTCGTTACGGTTTCGGGGATGACGTGAAGCAATTGGGATCGTATGCGTGGTACTCGTCCAATTCGGAGGGACGGACGTGCCCGGTGGGCCGGAAGCGTCCCAATGGCTTCGGTCTGTACGATATGCACGGGAACGTCTGGGAATGGTGCTGGGATGGGTACGAGGAGGATTATTATCGGCATTCGCCGGACGTTGATCCGCTGGGCGACGAAGAGGCTGACTACCGGGTGACCCGGGGCGGAGGCTGGAACGATGTGCCCGGTGACCTCCGCGCTGCAAGCCGCGTCAAATTCGTGCCCTCGGGCCGGTCCAACTTCCTGGGTTTGCGAGTCGCTCGAGGGTAGTCAAACCATTGAACTGGGGCACGGCGAGGAGCATGAAGGCCGGCAGTCCATCTCACGAGAGAGGATCGGCATCGATGCTCCGTTCAGCTCGCTATTCCCCTCGCCGTCGGGCGAAGACACCCTCGACCACTCCGAGTAATGCCAGCGCGCAGTTCCTGGGGTGAGCCGAGCTTGGCGGCCCAGTCGTGAGCGACGTCGCGCCGGCCGCTCTTCGACTGAGCGTGCGCGATGCGCAAGAATGCCTCGGCCTTCGAGCCCGCGCTCGCGATGCTCTCGGCCGTTTTCAACGCCCCGGCGACGTCGCCTTGACGAGCCTGAGAGCCGGCCACCTCGGCCTGGACCCCGGACTTGAGGTTCTGGTTGTTGTGGGCGGAAACCGTCGCCAAGGCAGCCGGGATGTCGCCCACTTCGGCCTGGGCTTTGGCGATCGCGTAGAAGGCTTCGTCCTTGTTCGAGGCGACGTTGTCGTTGATCAGGTCCGCGCGAGCTTTGATCTCCCCGGCCGCTTCGAAAGCGGCGATCAAACTCGTCCTGGCCTTCGCCTTGTCGCCCACCCTGGCCTGGGCCTTTGCCAATGCCACCAAGGCCAGGGCCTTGTTCGATCCGTCCGAATGAATCGCTTCAACCGCCACCTTGGCCGCTTCGAGTTCTCCGGCGGTCGCAAGTACCTCGACGAACCCTCGTAACCGCTGGGTCTTGAGCACCCCATCGCGCTCGTCCTGAATCATCTCCATCGCCGCGGCAAAGGTCTTCTTGGCCGCGGCGCGGTCGCCCCCTTGGCCTGGGCCGCGGCGACCGCGATGAGGACGTCGGCGGCCTCGTGGCGCATCATCTCGGCCATGAACCGATCACTCATGCGGTCGGCCTCCGCCTGGCGACGGTTGAAGAAAGAGAAGATTCCCGTCCTCGCTGGAGCCTCATCGACCTGGCCGATCAATTCCGACGCCGCCAGTGCCCCGGGAATGTCGCCGTTCCTCGCCATCGCCTGGGCGATCATCTTCTGGGTGAGCCCGCGCGGTGAGACGTACGGGATCGCCTTCGAGAGCTCCAGCGCCTTTGCCAGGATTCTCCGAGCCTCGACGGGGCCAGCCTTATCGCAATCGCGGGCGAGGTATTGAAGAAACGTTTGCCGGTCGTTCGCCAGTTTGCCCTGAAGGCTCTCGACGATCCGGAGCACGCCGTCGAACTCGCCGATCTGACACTGGGCGAACACGATGTTGAAGTAGATGTCGCCCTTGGAGGTCTCGGCGACGACTTTCTTGCCGTCCTCGGTGGCCCGCTTCAAGGTCTCGAGCGCATCCGCGCGCAGTCCACCTTCGTTCTGCTCCATCGCAATGTGCCCGAGGAGGGACATCCGATCCCTGGGGCCTTTCGCGTTGGCCTCGCGAGTGAGCTGCTCGAAGATCTGCCGGGCTGGCTCGACGTCACCCACCTTCGCCTGAAACCTCGCCACTCGCCCGAGGCCAAAATGCCTTTCCATCTCTGAGGCAATTCGATCCGCACTCTGGTGGGCCAATCGGGCGGTGGCATGGGCCGATGGGAGGTCATTCAAGTAAGACTGGGCATTGGCGATCCGGATCAGGGCGACTCGTCTGGCCGAGGGATCTTCAATGGCCTGGGCCGCCTTAACCGCTTCGTCGAGCGTGAGCCGGAGCGGCACATCGTCAGGGGTCACCTCTTTCGAGGTCTTCCCGATCGGTGACTGCACCACGGCGGTCGTGGGCCGCTTCGCGATCGCCTGGTCATTCTTCGGCACTGGATCTTGAGAGCCGCGCACACAGATCATCGCCCCACTGGAGGCGATCCCAACCGCGAGGGTGGCGATGGCGAGGAATCGGATCCTGATCCACAACATGGCCCGCAGGACTCCTTGAGTGAGCGTCAGGACGGATGTCGAAACCACGAACCCCGTCAGCAGCCGACCCACCTGCTGCATGGCGTCGTTGACGGTCAAGCGCGAGATCTTTCGGGATCGCCGCGACGGCGGACTGTCTCAGAGACTCGACGACGGCCCCAGTGACGGCGAGTCCCAGCCCGCGCCGCGACAATCGCTCACGGAGTCGTGCCCGGCCCTGCGACTGTCGGCTCTTGACCGTCCCGATCGGCCAGCCGAGGAACTGGGCCGCCTCCTGATGAGTGTGTCCTTCGAGGTCGCAAAGCACGACCGGCATCCGGTACTTCGCCGGCAGACGATTGACCTCCTCATGGATCGCGGCGTCACGGTCGGAATCGGCCGGTGTTTCGGTGTCGATCGAGCGCGTCTGGGCCAGTTCGACGAAACGTTGCTCGTGCTTGAGCCGACGGATGATCGTTGCTCGGAGACACGATGCCGTTCGGCAGGCGACCTGATGGAGCCAGGGCCCCAGCGAATCGCGCACCCAGAGCGACGGTGCCTTGCGGACCAGCACCAGAAAAGTGGCCTGGAAGGCATCCTGGGCATCGTGCTCGTCGCGTAGGATGGCCAGGCAGACGCGCCAGACCAGCGTACCGTGTCGTTCGACCAGCGCCGAGAACGCCAGTTCGGCCACCTCGTCCGGATCCGTCGCAAACCGTTCCAGGAGTTGACCGTCGGTTAACTCCCCGATCGTCCCAACATTGAAGAGGTTCCCGATTTGACGAAGGACGGCACCACCCGGTCGTCTGACCGCCACGGTATCAGCTCCTCAGCGAACGGTCTGGGTTGGGGCCACGTGTTATTTGGTCCCTTCACCATAATGTCACGGGGAGCTGTGGTGGTTCTGGACCTTTGCGTTTTTCTATTCCAAGGGCAGGGGCGTTGGGACGCCAGTGTTCGACCCTCGTCTCCGGACGGGCTTCCTCCATCCATTTGAGAATCCGATCGAGCTTCTGTTCAACCGCACGAAGGCGGCTCTCCTGGTCAGCAGGCGGTTCGACTGGTTTCGTGGCGACGGGGGGCCGATCGCCAGGTTCGGTCATGCCGACTCGCGGAGCCAGCGCGTCGGTCGCTCCGATGCGAGCCTCAGCCGCTCGATGAAGCAAGTCGTCTCGGCGACGGGCGTAAAGGGCATCCAGAGCCTCGAGCTGGTCCTGCAACGCCCTTCGGCGCTCTTCGATGCTCGTATTCAAACGATCGAGCGTGTCATCGATGTGTGCTCGATCGTGGTTCTCCAGGTGCTCCTCGGCGATGCGAATCAATTCATCGAGCTGGCTCTCCGTGACGGACCTGGGAGCAAAAAGGAATCGCAGACCGTTGCGATCGAGGAGGTCGTAGATCGAGCGCGGCGTGGCATAGAATCCGCGGTTGCTTTCGGGCTCGGCATAGTTGCAGACCCCAGCGAGATAACCGTCGATGGTAAACAACCCTCCCCCCGCTCGCCCTTGTTTCGGAGCGTTTCGGCAGACGATCGCTTCGTAAGCCGGGTTGCCCGCCAGGCCTTGCATTCGCGGATCGAGGATCTTGGTATACCAGGCCGTCGGGTCGTGCCCCTCCGAGCAGCCGAGGGAGAGCATCTTCATCGGCACTGGCGTGCTCCTGGGCTGCCAGTGGGTCGGCACGACCCTGCTGGCCGGCAGCTTCCGACCCGGTCGGATCCGGATGAGCCCGACATCGCGCGTGAGGTCGTAGTCCACTGCCTCTCCCTCGACCGATTCGAGGTAGCCGACCTGGGCCGCAATCGTCCCCGTGGGCTTGCCGTCAAACAGGTCGACGACGATCTTGCGCGGGAACCGCCTGGGAGACACCTGGTGACTCCCCTCGAGTTTGAAGATATGGGCGCACGTCAAGATGAGCGACTGCTCGGGTGTGCTGTGGAAGATGGTTCCCGAGCCGAAGCCGGTCGAGTGAGGGCCGATGATCTTGATTCGCACCACGGTCTCCCAGGGTTTGGACGGTGCGGCGGTAGCATCTCCAGATGCGACAGACGAAACCCTCGGACCGATCGTCGCGCCGGGTTCTTCAACTACGGGGCTCGCATCCTGGCTCGGATCCACGGCCGCCGGACCGGCTGCGTTGGTCGGCGGTCCGATCCAGCACGCGGACGCTGAGAACAGACCGCAGATGAAGAGAAGCACCACCGAGGTCATCTTCAGTTTCGACACGACCATGGTCTTGAGCACTCCTTGCATGAGGAAATGGACCGTCGCCGGGATCACTCGGACCGCCACGTCAACCTGTGTCGCGAGACGCGCGGTGGCTTCGATCAAAGCCGATGAAACGGCTGCGTCCGACCTGGCGGAGACAGCCCATACAACCAGGCCTCCTGAGAAGTTAATCCCTCTTTGCAACAACCGGATCCGCAAGCGTTCCCGTCCTCGCGCCAGCCGGCTCTTGACCGTCCCGACCGGACAGCCCAGATGTTTGGCCGCCGCTTCGTAAGTCTGTCCCTCGAGGTCGCAAAGGACGATCGGCGCATCGAAAGCGATCCGGCAGCCGGGCGAGTTCTTCGTGGACGAGGGTCCCGACATCGTCCTGGGAAGCATCGCAGACTTCAGCCGACGCCAACTCCGCGGCGGTTCGCTCGTGGCAGCGTCGCCGGATCTCGGCTTTTCGTGCGGTGCTCGCGACGCGACAGGCCACGCCGTGCAACCAAGGACCCAGCGAATCACGGACCCATAGCGAGCCGGCCTTGCGCCAGGATCAGGAAAGTGGCCTGGAAGGCGTCCTGGGCGTCGTGATGATTCCTGACGACGCTCCGGCAGACGCGCAACACCATCGGGCCGTGCCGCTGAACCAGGGCGGCAAAGGCCAGCTCGGCGAACCCGTCACGGCGTGTCAAGAACTGTTCCACGAGCTGCCGATCGGTCAGGCCGGAGACCGTCCCCTGGTTGAAGACGACCTCGATTTGCCGAAGTGCGGCGCTGACTTTGCCTGATCGTCACGGATCCGTCCTCCCGCGTCCTGGGTATCACTACCCTGTAATGTACCGCGGAGGGCCGATTGTTCCGACTTCTTGGGAAGGATTTGTGGGTGTCAGGATTTCACGGTCGCTGCTGCGGCCATGTCCCCGACCATCTCGCCGATCACGGTCCAGGTCTCGCGGAGGTAAGGCTCGGGGATTTCCAGGCGCTGGCCGAGTCAATACCGGGCGTGGGCACCGGCCTTTTGAATGTACGTCTCGTTGATCATGCCGCGGTTGTGGATCAAGAGATCGCGCGATGCCTTGATCTCGGCGAACCGATCGATCTGTTCATCAGTCGGGCGACCGAGCTTGACGCGGTCGTTGAGATATCGGAACCAGGCCATGGGACGTTCGTACTTGAGCGCGTTCAATTCCCGATCGATGACGAACCCCAGGATGGCGTCCTTGTCGGCCGCGTCGATGACCATCATCAGGTCGACGGGCTTCTTGTCCTTGTTGGGGATGCCGGCGGGATAGGCGGTAAGCCAGAGCCGGAGCAGCTCGAAGACGAAATCTTCGAACAGCAGCAACGAGGTGTTGGAAGACGGCTTCGGCAAGATAGATGGTCACATAACCCGAGGAGAGGCGAGCCAGTTCCGTCGCATCGACGACGGTTCCCGTGTCCATATTTCTTACGGTGAAAACCCGACCGCCATCGGCGAGATCCTGGACGAGTTGCCAACCGTACTTCGTGTGTCCATAGTAATCGAAGGCATCCCGCAGGTCGGCCTGGATGCGACTCGACAGCTCGAGGATTGCGATAGCCAACGACACAATAAACTCCTCACTCGGCTTCGTCCAGGATCGACTGGATCTGGATCGGGTCGTTGTTCCAACCGAGGTGAATCGAGGTCCTCTCAGGGCCGCTATCGATCGAGATGGCGGCAGAGTCGACCCAATACTCGATCTCGTACCGGTCGAGCTTTTGACGCACTGCCTCAACTTGGCTCAACGGGAGCCGGATATAATAGGGACCACCTTCCACACCTCCCCGTACCAGGAGTTTCTTTCCATTCGTTGTGTCAACCATATCCTCCTCCATTTCGCGATATCGGCGGGACTTGATGACTCACTCCATCTATTCTCCCGGACGAAAGACTCGATGGCAACAGAACGTGAGACAGAAGACCGGGTCTAGTTAGCCGACGATACTTCGGACTTGTTTGGTCAGTGGCTCGGAGCGGCTCATTTATCATCCAGCTCCCGAACTCAGGATTGTCCCGAGCCAGCGCTCACCCAACGTCGGCTTCGCAGGCACCCCAGACTCACCCGTGTCTTCCCGCCGTGCACCCGGTTACGGCATAATACCCTCTGAGCGATCGTCAACCGCCGGCCGGATCTCTCCCACCCTACCCTCCGCGCCGGGCTGCTCCGCTCCGATCGCTGGGACCGACGATCAGACTCTACCTGGGAGACGCAAGATCCATCATGAGCTCTTCCTCACGGCTAGCGGTTTACTTCATGAGTGCGCTCCTCTGTGGCCTGTTTCCTCGACTCGCTCTCGCAGACGATTATGAGTTCCACCACGAGAACGTGATGGGTACATCGCTGGAGCTCCGGGTCCGGGCCTTGGATGGGGCCGCCGCCGATCGGGCCGAGGATCGCGTGCTCCACGAGATCGATCGCTTGAGCGCGATATTCAGCGGCTACGACGCGGCCAGCGAGTTCAGCCGCTGGCAATCCGGGACCAGGAGCGCGAGGAGAGTCTCCCCGGAACTCTTCGAAGTCCTCCTGGCGTCCGACATCTGGCAGGCTCGTAGCGCCGGTGCCTTCGATCCTCGGGTCGAGGCCCTCTCGCGGCTCTGGTCGGACGGTGCCCGGCGGAATCGGTTGCCAACCGATGAGGAGTCCGCCGGTGTGAGGGAACTGATGGGCCGGCCCGCGTGGCAGCTCGACGCCGTGCTACGCACCGCAGAGCGGCTGTCGGCTTGCCCGCTCAGTCTCAACGGCATCGCCAAGGGGTTCATCGTCGAGCGGGCCTGTGACGTCGCACTGGACCGGCGCCTGGGGATCCTGGGAGTCCTGCTCAATGTCGGCGGCGACCTCCGCGTCCGAGGAGAGATCGATGGCGCGATCGGCATTGCCGCCCCGTGGGCCGATTCGGAATCGTCCGAGCCGCTCGCGTTCATCTCGGTCAAGGATCGATCGGTCGCCACCAGCGGCAACTCCCAGGCGCGGGTTCCGGATCAACGGCCGATGGTACTCGCACATCTTCGACCCTCGGTCGGGCCTGCCGGTCGATCGCGTCGTCGCTGCGACGGTCATCGCCGAGCGGTCGGTCAACGCCGACGCGTTCGCGAAGGTCTGCAACGTCCTCGATCCCGAGGAGAGCGTCCGGATCGCTCGATCGCTGCCGGGCGTCGAATGCCTGATCGTCGCGAAGGACGGGCGGATGACGCGGAGCGACGGCTGGCACCGCTACGAACAGCCAAGGCCCGAGTGGCTCGCCCTCGCGGACGATCCCAAACCCGCCGACTCGGAGACGAAACGCGGCGCCGGCGCCAAGCCGAAGGCCGAGGCGAAGGGTGCCGCCACGACTCCGTGGAACAAGGAGTTCGAGGTCGTCGTCAACCTCGAGATCAACCACCCCGAGGCTCAGGCGGGGCGATACCGGCGCCCTTATGTGGCGGTCTGGGTTGAGGACAAGGATGGGAAGTCGGTGCGGACCCTGTCGCTCTGGGTCTCGATGGGCGGCGCCGGGCCGTTTCAGTGGCTCCCCGACCTGAAGCGCTGGTACGCCGATGACCTCGAACGGAAGCGCCACGACAGGACGGAGCTGTTGTTCACGATCGCGCGGCCGACCCGCCAGGCCGGCAAGTACAAGATCATCTGGGACGGCAAGGACGACCATAACAAGCTGCTTCCGGCTGGCGAATATACCATCTCCATCGAGGCCGCGCGAGCACGGGACCTATCAGAACATTCGCAAGCAGGTCACTCTTTCCGACAAGCCGTTCACCGAGGAACTCAAGGGCAATGTCGAGATCCGATCCGCCTCGATCGAGTATCGTCGAAAGGCTCAGACAAAGTAGCCAACCGGCGATCCATCCCTTGGCGCACGGCCGCTCCTGGCAGCGCAGACTCAATATCCGGTTCGCCAAGCTGATGCTGTGGCTGCACATCTACGTCTCGATGTTTGGCCTGGCGGCGGTCCTGTTCTTCAGTGTGACGGGCATCACGCTCAATCACCCGGACTGGTTCTTCAGTGAATCCGAACACCAGGTCCAGGCCGAGGGTCAAATCGACCAGAAATGGCTGAACGCGGGCACGTCCTCGGCCGACTCCGACCACGAGCCCGATCCCGCCGGACAGGTCGCCAAGCTGGAGATCGTCGAGCACCTGCGGAAGACGCACGGGGTCCGCGGCGCGCTGGCGGACTTCCGGGTCGATGACCGCGAGTGCATGGTCAGCTTCAAGGGGCCCGGTTACGCGGCCGACGCCTTCATCGACCGCGAGTCGGGCCACTACAACTTGACCCAGACCGAGCACGGTTTCATCGCCGTGATCAACGACCTGCACAAGGGCCGCGACACCGGACCGGTCTGGTCGGCGGTCATCGACATCTCGGCCGTGGTCCTGACAGTCATCTCACTGACCGGCCTGACGTTGCTCTTCTACCTGAAGCTCAGGCGAAAGCCCGGCGTGGTCGTGATCCTCCTCGGCGCGGCGGTCCTCGTGGCGATTTGCCTCTACTGGGTACCGTGACGGCCCGGCGGTCATTTCACCGGTCAGGTTGATCGGAATTCACCGACCGGCGTGAATCAGTCAGGTGTCAAGCCGCTATGAGAGAAGGACGCATGACTTTCCGATTTGATTTTGACGAGGATCTCCAGGCAGCGGCTGTCTTGCCATGAAGTCGGGCGACGCGTTATGACTGGTCGGTGGCGCGGCTTCCCGTCGTATTCGAGTCATCACCTATCACCGATGAGTGAACCGAGATCGAAGTCGCGGCGCGGGATTGGTTTATCGGCGTGGATCACGACCGTGCTTGCGGTGTCGGCTGTCGTCTTCCTCAGCTTCCGGCTGCTGCTGGGTCTGGGTGAAGCGGACACCGATCTGTATGAGTCGCCGCTGATGCTCTCGGTGGCGCGACAGTTGATCGCCGGCCCCGGAGAGCTCTACGGCCCGTTCGGCGGTCGCAATCCCCTGGTCCTGATCCATGCCCCGCTCTATTACCGCGTGGCCGCTCTGATTGCATGGCCGATGGCCTTTGCTGGGTTGCACCCGATCACGGCGGCGCAGTTGGCCGGCCGATTCCTGTCGGCCCTGGGGTTGATCGCGACGCTGGCGGCAGCCTATCGACTGGCGCGCCGCGATGGCGGCTCGCGGCTCGCAGGGTGGTGGGCCGTGCTCCTGATCGCCGCGGCGCCGGTGCTGGCCGGTCTGCCGTTCACGGTCCGTCCCGACATGGTGGGCCTGGCGCTGCAAAGCTGGGGCGTGGTGTGGGTGCTCGCGGCATTGGAGAAACCGGCCACCGCGAGCCGGCGATTGGTTTGGGCGTACTCGGCGTTCGGGCTCGCGTTCTGTGTGAAGCAGCATCTGGTTGCGGTGGGGGCCGTCAGCACCCTCTTGCTGATGCTGGCCTGGCGACGAGGTCAGCTCCGGAGCGACAGGATCGTGAGGGGTCTGGTGGTGGCCGGAGTTCTTGCGTCGGTCGTATACGGTCTGGAATGGGTCGTGACGGGTGGCCGAATCTGGGATGCGGTGTTCGTGGCGGCCCGTGGAGTCGGGCGGGTCCATCCGGGAGATTGGCTCCACGTGGGGACGGTGGTTGCGGCCGTCGTCGGCAAGTCCGCCGGAATCGTCGGCCTGCTGAGCGCGGCGGTCCTGGCGGCGATCCCGGCTTCTTCCGCTCGCGGGCGGTGGGCTCTGGTGACAGGAGTCTTCATGGTTCTGACGATCGCCGCGCTCTCGGTCGTGCAGCTTGCCACTGCCGGTCCGTGGGTGACCGGGTCGCTCGTGGCCGTTGCCCTGGCCGCGCTGATCCTCGTCGTTCCGGCCGGCGCGGCGCTGGCCCGGCGATCGAGTGCGGACATGCCGATCGAATCCGTTCTTTGGCTGTTGGTCGTGGCCGAGTTGATCGTCGTTGTCATCCTCTCCCGGGTCAGCACGGGCGCCTGGATCAACTACGCGATTCAGGCTGTCATCTTCGCCGCAGTGTTGACGGCCCGAGCCCTCGCACGGGGGCTCGAGCGATCGCCAAGCTTCCGGTTGACGCTGTCCGCGTCGGTGGCCGTACTGGCTGTGCTGGGCTCTACGTTGATTGACATCAAGGAAGTTGCCAGTCGCCGACGGGCGGAGCGTGCCGATCTGGCTCAGATCTTCGCCACCGTGAGACAGCCGCCGTCCGCGATCTACTTCGCTGATCGGCCGGGCCTCAACCGGTTCCACGGCCGGATTGACCTGGTTTTCGATGACTGGCTTTACCCGGTCTTCGAGTCGCTCCACCTGGCCGAGCCCCGGGCGCGATGGCTTCGCCCCCAGCTCGTCGCCGGCCCGATTCGGGTCGTCGTGATCGCGTCGGATAGCCCTCGGCTCGACGGCATTCCGGAAACGCTTCCCGAGCTGGGTTATGTCAAGGCCGTCCCGGTCGGCCCTTTCTGGGTTTGGATACGCTGAGTTCCGTTCCTGGCATTTCCGATTCAGAACCCTCCCTGGTTGACGACTTCGCCCCCGGCTCGGGTGATCAGGGCCCGGAACACGTTGAGATCGATCGTGGTCTTTATGAACCGGACCGATCCGTCCGCGAACGCGGCGTTGAAGCCCCCCGGATGGATCGAGCCAGCGCCGAACAACGACGGCTTCGCCGCTGGGTCGAACTCGAGCTCGGCGTCGGGCTTGGTCCAGGGGACTGCTTCGTTCGACTCGGCGATCATGATCGTGTTCGACGTCCCGTCGGTGATCTGCGGCGATCCCCGTTCCCTTGCCTTTCTCGAACAGGGCGCCTGGGCCGACGAAGACCCGGTAGGTCGTCGTGCCCGGCTCGACGTTGGCCCGGCTCGGGCACGCGAAGGTCTGCGGCATCTCCTTGATGAGCTCCTTGTTGTGCGGGCTATCCCAGGGCTCGTCGAGATGGAACCGGTTGTAGAGATCGACCTGCTCGATATACGGCAAGATCGCCACCCGCCAGCTCAAGAGCGGTTTGCCGTCCTTGTCGGTAAGGGCCGGCTTGGGGAAGGCATTGGTGGCCGACTCGTAGTTGAACATCGCCAGTGCCATCTGCTTGAGATTGTTGGTGCACTGGGCCCGGCGGGCCGCCTCGCGCGGCCTGGACGGCCGGGAGCAGGAGCGCGACCAGGACGCCGGTGACCGCCGGCGACGAGACGCTGGGGAACGATTCGCGGGAGATGATCCGGGTTCCGTTGGCGTCGGAGACGATCGCGAGTGAGCCCGGGAACAGCAAGGACTTCAACTCGTCGGCGCGGGGAATCTTGTTCGGGTCGACGTGCAGGCGGCCTCCCGCGGCCCGCTGGTTCCCGGGACGGGGCGGCTCCGGGAATTGCGCCGAGTTGATGACCTCTCCTCCGTTCCGCGTGACCAGGTCGTGGAAGAGGTTGGCGTTGATCGAATTCGGGAAGAACCGGACTGCGCCGTCGGCGAACCCGGCATTGAAGCCGCCGTCGTGGGGACCCAGGGTGCCGTAGAGCGAGGCGACGGCTGCCGGGTCGAATTCCAGCTCGGCGTCGGGCTTGGTCCAGGGGACGGCCTCCTTGGCCTCGACGACCATGAGCGTATTCGAGGTCCCGTCGGTGACCTCGGCGAACCCGGTGCCCTTGCCCTTCTCGAAGAGGGCACCCGGACCGGTAAACACCCGGTAGGTCGTGGTGAAGGGCTCGGCGTTGGTCCGCTCCGGGCACGTGAACACCGTCGGCATGTCCTTGATGAGCGCCTTGTTGTGTGGGCTGTCCCACGGCTCGTCGAGTTTGAACTGATTGTACAACGGCGCCTGATCGAGATAGGGCAGGATCGCGACTCGCCAGCTCAGGAGCGGCTTGCCATCCTTGTCGGTGATCGCCGGCTTGGGGAGCGCACCGAAGGCGCCGTGGTGGTTGTGCATCGCCAGGACGATCTGCTTGAGATTGTTAGCGCACTGGGCGCGGCGGGCGGCGCCCCGCGCCGACTGCACGGCCGGGAACAGCAGGTTGAGCTGCTGGACGAGAGACGGCAGGTTCTGGACGAGTTGGGGCAAGGTGTCGCGGGGGTCGCTGACATTGAGGAAGACCAGGTTTTCCGAAAGTCGCCGGGCCATCGGTACGAATGCGCCGGTCGGTTGCCAGAGCCGCTCGGCTGCGGCTCCAGAGAGCTCAACAACCCTCTCGGCGCCTGGGGTAGTGGCGGCAACGACGAGCTGGTCCTTGCCGAGGAGCACCGTCGGCTGGAACATGGCGAGGATCTGCGGAGGGAAACCGCCCTGGGGCAGTTTGAGCACGTAGGTGGGCCGCGGGCTGTCCAGTTTGTGGAACGCGATAGCCCCGGCGTTGGGGTTCGGTTGACCGCGACGGCCCGCGGCTTGTTGCGCCTGGATGATCTGGTTGATGGTCTGCATCAGGGGGTCGATCACCTTGGCGACGGCGTCACCGCGTACCTGGAGCGAGATCGTCAGTCCGGTGAAGGGCGCGAGCGCCGCGAGCGCCGGATTGGCCGCCGCATTCGCATCCGGAGGCTGGGAATAGAGGGACAGCTTTGGACCGAGGCTGGCGAGCAAATCGTTGCGGAGCTCGATTCCGAACTGCTGGCGGAAGACCGTTTCAACCTGGGCGAATCCTTCGCCCGCGCGGGGATTGGACTGTCTGGCGAGGTTGACGGACTGGTCATAGATCTTGGCGAGGTCGAGCGACAGTACCGTGAAACCAGTCAAACCGTGGGGCAGGGGAGGGAGCGACCGGATGTGGAATGTCGGCTGATCGAGGAACGTCAGGATGCCGCGCCGGGGTGCGGGGGCCACCGCGCCGAGGACCGCCACGAGAGCGTCGTCCTGGATGCCCCACTGGAGCTCGATCCGCTTCAACCCGTCGAGGCCGATCTGGACCGCCTGGGGAGGCATTGGCGGCAGCGCGTTGATATCGACGAACCCCGCCGCGACCGGCTCGAAGCCCTCTTTCTCCTTGAGAAGATCGCCGCGGATCGGATGATCGACGGCGTTGGGCACTTTGCCGTCGAGGACGGACAGGACGAAGTCCGGCCGGTTGGATAGGACCAGATCTCCCTTCTCGAACCACCAGCCGCCCTTGGGATCGATCGGGTGATAAGTGCGGCCGGCCTTCTGGACCGGCTTGCCATCGGCTCCCGCCCTTCCGCGTCCGGCGAAGTTTCGGGCCGCGGCGTTCTCGAGCATGTGGCGGATCGAGGGCTGGTCGCCCCCGGCGCGACGAAGACGATCGCGGGATCGCCGTGGTCCAGATCATTGGGCTTGCCCCAGACGCCCACGGCGCCCCCGTGCTTCGCGACATGCTTGACCAGGTTGATCAGGTCGGCCGGCATGACCGGACTGTTCCCTCCGGCCGACTCTCGTAAGAGTTCGAGGCCCTGGCCGGCGAGGTCTTCGAGCAGGGCGCCCAGCTTGGTGTCGTTGAGGAGCTTGTAAGCCGCCGACTTCTTCCAGGCGTCGGCATGGGCATCCAATCCGTCGAGTTCCAGATAAGCGATCAGGTCCTGCCGTGGCACGTAACGGGCCAAGGATGCCTTCGACGCATCCGGGTCGCCGGGTCGAGGCGCCTGGCCGCGGGCCGGGTCGGGCCACGCCGCCGACAGGGCCAGGACCAACCCCACGACGAAGCCGAGGGTCAACGGCCTGCTCGGCGCATGATCCCTCCGGAACCAATTCCTCACGCATTCCATGGCTGTTCCCTCTCGCAACGGTTCGACCCGAACGAAGTCCGATGGGCCACGATGACAGATCCTGTACGGGCGACTCGGCATGCCTAGAAGCCCTTGCTACAAAGTATCCGCAGTGTCGCGCCGGTTCCACAAGGTTCTTCTGAGTACCTCGAGCGGACTCCTCCCGCTGAAACGGGATCGATTTCGCCCTGGGCTGTTGAAAACGGGGAGCAAAAGACGGAAGGTGATCCAGCAGGCGTAGGACGCGCGTGAGCTGGGACGATCTGGGTAGGCGATGGGTTGATCGGCACTCGTTTCAACCGGGAGGAGCGACCGACGTGGAACCGAACATGATCGGGGCCTATGGTCCCTGGGCTGCGGGGCTTCTCGGCGAGGGGCCTGCGCGGCTGTCCTTCCGGCGAGACGAGGTCGCGCCGGGGTCGATCGACGTCTGGCGCAGGCAGGCCCGGCAGCGGTATCTGGACTGCCTGATGCAACCGGAGACCGGCCGGGTGCCGGAAGCCAAGGTCCAGCACCAGCTCGTGTACGATGGAGTGCACGTCGAGCATCTGAGCTGGCAACTCCCGTACGGGCCGCCGACCGAGGCCGTCTTCCTCAAACCGGCCGGCTCGCAAGGCCGCCTTCCCGCCGTACTGGGGCTCCATGACCACGGTGGCAACAAGTATTTCGGCTGGCCGAAGATCGCCCAGATGAGCGAGCGGATCCACCCGTTGATGAAGACCCACCACGAGCACTATTACGGCGGAGTGAGCTGGGCCAACGAGCTGGCCCGGCGGGGGTTCGCGGTCCTGGTCCACGACACCTTCACCTTTGGGAGCCGCCGCGTCCGCGTCGGCGACGTGTCGCCCGTGGTTCGGAAGGATCTCAAGGAGGTCAACCCCGACTCGGAGGCGGAGATCCGGGCCTACAATTCGTTCGCCGCCGACCATGAACATCTGATGGCCAAGAGCCTCTTCTGCGCAGGGACGACCTGGCCGGGGGTGTTCACGGCCGAGGATCAGCGGGCGCTCGACTACCTGTGCGCGCGTGACGACGTCGCCCCGGACCGCGTCGGCTGTGCCGGCCTCTCCGGCGGCGGACTGCGCACCTGTTACCTCGCCGGACTGGATGAGCGCATCCGATGTGCCTGCTGCGTCGGCATGATGACCACCTGGCGCGATTATCTTCTCGACAAATGCTACACACATACCTGGATGATCTACATTCCGGGATTGCCCCGAGACCTCGACTATCCGGAGGTTCTCGGCCTGCGCGTCCCCTTGCCAACGATGGTTCTCAATAACAGTGAGGATCAGCTCTTCACAATGCCGGAGATGCGCCGGGCCGACCGGATCTTGTCGGAGGTTTATGCGAAGGCCGGCGCCGGCGACCGGTATCAGTGCTCGTTCTATCCCGGGCCCCACAAGTTCGACCGTCCCATGCAGGCCGAGGCCTTTGCGTGGTTTGAACGATGGTTGAAACGGTGAGCGGCTTCCCAAGTCGTCCCGAAGGCGATGCGATCGCCAATCTGCCATCATCGAAAGGTGTCGCGGGGAGACCCTCCGTCAGAGGGTGTACGAGCAGCCTTCCGGATGGCTGTAGGGTGGGTCGAGCCTCGATTCATCGAGGCGAGGCCCACCAAATCCACCGAGGAGTTCGGTGGGCCTCACGCCGCGGTGCGGCGTTCGACCCACCTTACGACTACGACCCGTTTCGTACACCCTTTGAGTTTGTCAATGATCGTCGGCATCGGATCGGGCGATGAGCGAAACGGGGCATTGACCCGGCTCGATAATGGATCGAGGGATCGGATCGTCGATCCGGCACGTTCGGGTGAATGGAGATCGAGGTTGATGGCGACGAACGAGAGCGTGAGGACATCGCCGCGGCCGCGCGCGGCCGAAGAGGGGACCGTGCTGGCCGTTCTGGTAGCGCTCAGCATATCCCATCTGCTCAATGACACCATGCAGTCGCTCCTACCGGCGGTGTATCCGATCATGAAGGAACGGTACGCCCTCAGCTTCACTCAGGTCGGGCTGATCACCTTTGTCTTCCAGGTGACTGCGTCGCTTCTTCAGCCGGTCGTCGGCTTTTCGACGGACCGACGGCCGCGGCCGTATTCTCTCGCGTGCGGGATGGTTTTCACGTTCATCGGCTTGATCCTCTTGTCGATCGCGGGCAGTTTCCCGGCGATCTTGCTGGCCGCTGGATTGGTGGGGGTGGGTTCGTCGGTGTTCCATCCGGAGGCATCCCGGGTCGCCCGGCTGGCGTCCGGCGGTCGGCACGGGTTTGCCCAGTCCTTATTCCAGGTCGGGGGGAACGCCGGGTCGGCCATCGGACCGCTTCTCGCCGCATTCATCGTCGTTCCGTGGGGCCAGTCGAGCATCGCCTGGTGCTCGATCGCCGCGCTCATCGCGATGACCGTGTTATTTGCCGTCGGCCGATGGTACGAGCAGCATCTCTCGATCGTGAGGGCGAGGCCGCGTGCGGCGCACGAGAACCGGCAGGTCGGGCCGTCGCGGGCCCGTGTCGGGCTGGCCGTGGGCATCCTCCTCCTGCTGGTCTTCTCGAAGTACTTCTACCTGGCCAGTCTGAGCAGCTATTACACCTTCTACCTGATCGACCGGTTCGGCGTGTCCGTCCCGACGGCCCAGATCTACCTCTTCGTTTTCCTCGGTTCGGTCGCGGCCGGGACGCTGGCCGGCGGCCCGGTTGGAGATCGGATCGGCTTCAAGGCCGTGATCTGGGTGTCGATCCTGGGAGTCCTGCCGTTCACCCTGGTCCTGCCTTCCGCCAACCTGTTCTGGACGGGCGTCCTGACGGTTCCGATCGGGGTCATCCTCGCGTCGGCCTTCTCAGCCATCATCGTCTATGCCCAGGAGTTATTGCCCAGCCGCGTCGGGACCGTCGCCGGCCTGTTCTTCGGCTTCGCGTTCGGCATGGGCGGACTGGGGGCGGCCGTGCTGGGCCGGCTGGCCGACTTCACGAGCATCGCGTTCGTCTATCGCGTCTGTTCGTTCCTGCCGATGATGGGCCTCTTGACCGGCTTCCTTCCCAATCTGGACAGAACCTCGTCGCGGGCCAGGGTGTCGAAATAGCTCGAGGCCGGACGGGGTCGTGTCCCCAACCAGGCGCCAACCGACCCCGGCGCGCGTGCCGAAACGTTCACCCCGGCCGTCGGTGCCACACCTCAGGAACAGGTGAGGAACAGGTGGCGGACCCGGAGATCTCGACTGTGAACATTCCTGGACACGCTCTAATCATACATACACATACAGTAAACCAAATACATTTATTATTTGTTGGCGACCACGCGGTAAAGAGAGGGCCTGGGTTGACGCTGGATTTCAGGGACACGCGGTCTTGAGAGGCCCGTCGGTGTCCAAACAATTCCGCGGAGGTGCTCAGGCCGGCGCCGGGGGCCGACTTTCCTCGCCCTCACGGATCGGCCGCGGAGATTCGGACAGTCCCTCGGCGCGCTCCTCCGCGCGAACTGGCCGGCGTTGGAAGGCCGGTCGGGTGATACGTCCCGCGATCGCCGTCGGCGAACGACTCGATGCGGTGAAGCCTGCCGTTCTGGTCAACCTCGCAGGCGATCACATAGGATCGGCCAACGACGCTCCACTGGTCTCCCTGGAGAATCCACGCGGTCCCCTCGTCGATGCCGATCCCGATCAAGTTACGGCCGGTCGGCGAGGACGCCGAGCAGGCGATTGATCCGGTTGCGCTTGAGGAAATGCTGGTCAATGACTGCATTGGTGACGAACCCGAATCCGCGTCCGACGTTGGCCTTGGGATTGCCCCCGGTGATCATGACGTCAGACATGACCGCGGCACCGGCGGACGTTCCGCCGATCACCCCGCCACGCTTGAGCAGAGCCTTGAATTCGCGCTCGACGGCCGTTCCGCGGTAGGCCGCGACCAGATTCCCCTGATCTCCGCCATCGAGCCAGACGGCCGTGGCCTCGGCGATCGGCTTGACGAACGCGGGATCGTCGGCCTTCTCGCGCGAACGGGTATGGAGCAAGGTCAGTCGCGCCGGTGCCGACTTCCGCCAAGGTTCGAGATAGCCATCTTCGTCCTCTTTCCTGTCGGCGGAACCGCTGGCCGTGGGGATGATCACCAACCGCGCGGACTTGCCACCTGCCATGGCGATGAACCGGTCGCGGAGGCCGTCAGGGAGTCTCCCGCCACCGACGATCACCAGCGAACCGGGCCTGGGCGGCTCCTCAGCCCCCACAGGCGGTAGCAGGACGACGACCAGGACCAGGAGGAAATGCGTAGGGTTGACGAAGGCGGGCATGGAAACTTCTCGAATGGATTCCAGAGAGCGTCTGACAGCCGGAGGGGAGGATCCCCGTCTTCCTGGGACATCCACGCCGGTCATGAGCCACCTACCGCTCGGGTCTCGACTCCGCTGCGTGTTCAACCTCGGCGAAATCTGACCTCTGGGTGTTGCGATCTCCCGCGGCCAATTGTATCAAGTCAGCAATCGATCGGATCGACTGCGGTGCCGCGAGGTAGCCGATGCCCCGGTGCAGATGCAGCCGGAACTGGCGGGCCAGGACGTCTTCCGAGGTGCCCAGCCCGTCGCGCTGGCAGCGTTCCGTGAGCAGGGCGAGGTAGATCTCGTGGGCGTCGCCAGCGAAGACTGGCCAGGTCATCTCCACGTTGCTATCCGCAGGTACATCGAGCGAGGCCGGTGGCGATGCTTGCCGGAGCGACAGGCAGAACGCCCATCGACAGAGCACGTTCCAGTGCGGGATGCCCGTCCGCGTCTTGAGCCGGATGAGCTGCTCTTTCGCCTGCGTCGAGAGCTTCACTTGCTTGATGATCATGCCGGGTTCCTCACTTCCGTTCCGATGGAAGTCTCCTCCCAGAAATAACCTGGCTCCGCGAACGTGGCCTGGGTTTCCTCGTCGTAGCGGAGGTGATAGGCCCGGGCGATGTGGGGCTGGAGCGCCTGGTAGTAATGCCGATCGACCTCCGTGTCCGTGGAGAGGATCAGGACCTGGTGGCTGGCGTTCGGGAAATCGCGCTCGACCAGGTGGCGGCGATGTGCCGCATCGAGCCGGGCCATGGGCGTGTCGATGATCGCCGGTAGGGGATGGGCCGACGCGCGGGCCAGGCCCCACAGGACCGAGATGGCGAAGATTTGCTTCTCCCCTTCGGAGAGCCGTTCGCGGGGCAGGGCATGGCCGCCCTGGTTGAACAGCGTGATGGCGAACGTTGATGGATCGATCTGGATCCGCTCGACCAGGCTCTGCTTGCGCAGGAGATAGCGGAACGATTCGGTGATCAGGTCGGAGAGGCGATCGATCTTCCGTTCGGTTGCCCGGGTCAGGAACTCCTGCATGACGACCCTGGTCCTGGCGGCGATCCGGGTCATCCGCAGGCGATCGTCCTGGGCGAACTCGTCCTTCGCCTCGCGCTCCTGAATGGCGCGCAGCTTCGCCGTCCGGTGTTCCCATTCCGCGCGACGTTCCGCGATCGTCCGGTCCAGTTGCCGGGCCTCTTCGTGGAGCGTTCCCACGCGCTCGGATGCCGCGCGGAGTCGTTTGAGAAACTGACCGATCGCCGTGTCCTCGGGTGTGATCGAATTGTCGCGGTCTACCTCCTTGAAGGAGCGCTCGAGGTGCGATCGCCGATCCATGACGCTCGCGGCATCCCGGCGCAGTTCCGAGAGCCGATTGCCTCGGAGGTTGTGGAGCATGGACCGGGCGCCCGACGCGAGGAAGAGCCGTGCGTCAACGTCGCGGGCCGTCGCTCGCGATTCCCGGTCGCGGGCGAGATGCGTCTTGACCTTCCTCACGACGGTCGGTGCGGTCTCCAACTCGGCGAGCAGAGTGAGGAGCTGGTCGTCGCGCTCGGTGAGCAGGCGCTGGATCACCTCGGCCTCGGCGGCTTCCGTCTCGCGCTCGTCCTGGCGCGCGACGGCATCGAGCAGGTCGCTGACCAGGCAGAGCGGCAGCTCGGTGGCGGCGAGCGCGACGAGCCGCGCGTCGCTCTCGCGAATTTCCCGGGAGAGGTCTTCCTTTCGGCGCTCGCGGTCCCCGCGTTTCTCCCAGTGCCGGCCGCCCGCCGCCTGGAACTCGGCCTCCAACCGCTCGTAGTCGGCCTTCGCTCTCAGCAAGACGTTCTCGTGCTCACTGCGCCTCGTCTTCAGGGCATCGAGCTCGTTGCGCAGGTCCTCGATTTCCTGGGCGAGTCCGGCCCGATCCTCGCGCGGCTTGGCGACCTCGGCGCCTCGGGCGGCCAGCCGCGTTTCGAGGACGGCGGCGTCGGCGATGAGCCGCTCGGCGATATCGAGGCCCAGCAGCGACTTGACCGCGGTTCCGAGCACCTGGCTGCTGGTCTCATCCTCGGCGAGCGATCGGATCTTCTCCGCGTCGAAGACGAAGAGCTGCGAGACCTCCAGCGGGAAGAAATCCTCCACGAGCTGGCCCCAGTGGTCGGAATGCCAGCGATCGTGCAGACCATCCAGCGACACCTGGAGCTCCTCGCGCACCTTCTTACCCTGCACGCTCCAGCACCGGCTGACGTCGTAGACGTGCTCTTCCTCGCCGGAGGCATGGCGGAACGCCAGCGAGACACCGGCCCCCTCCGCGCCGGTGATCCCATGGTGGATCGACTGGCGGAGGAACTCGTCGTAGGCGAGATTGGTCCTCTTCGAGCACCGCGCGGGTACCGTAGAGCGCGACCTGGATCGCGTCGAGCAGCGTGGTCTTGCCGGCGCCGTTGGTGCCGCCGAACAGGACGATCGGCCGCAGGCCGTTGTTCCGGGCGCGGGCGCCGGGGTCAGGTCGAAGGTTTGTTCGCCGCGGTAGAGGCCGAAGTTCCGCAGCGTCACGCGTTCCAGGATCATATTGACACCAGTCTTCAACGGTCCCCGGGGCGATGCCACGGGCTGATATGTTGCGGCCCCTTCGGGGCACGGAGGGACGTTCGACCTCGACCGGACCGAAGGTCTCCCGGTTCCCGAAACCACCTGATAGCCGACGTCAAACATCCGGTATCCACGCTCTACTCGCGACTCTTGGAGAACAGCATCATCTGCCCGTCCTCATCCGAGTCTTTCAACCGCTTCAACCGCTGGTCCCGCTCAGTGAGGACCGCGAACGCCTCTTGCTCATCCTCGAACAGCGCGGCCTTGAGGCACTTCTCCAGCGCCTCGATGACGCCGACGCGCCGGGTCATGCCGCGGAACTTCTGTTCGACCCCGAGCAATGCGACCTGGAGGTCGAAGAGCACCTCGTCGCCCTCGCAGACGTCGCGGAGCAGCTCCCAATCGTCGGACCGGAGCGTATTCCCGTCCTCCCGCGGCCTGGGGAATTCTTCACCGGTCACCTCCTGATAGATCCTCGGCAGGCTGTCGTCGAACTCGTGCTTCTCGTGCAGCCAGATGCGTCTGACTTCGTCCAGCTCCTCCAGGCTGATGAGCTGGATCTCGCGGAATTCCTTCGGTCCTTCCCGGCACGCGCTCTGCTGGGCTTCCAGCACCCGACGGAGCCAGTATTCGCGCGCCTCCTTCTTGTACGGGCCGGGGACCGTCCCATCGTGCCAGAGCTGGACATGGCCGTTCATCCGGCGGAAGTCGCGCTTGTCCTTGTCGGGCTCGCCGAGCTCGTTGCGCAGTTCGAGGAGCGGCGTCATCCAGACTTTCTCCTCGTCGTTCTTGATCATGGCCTCCATCGACCGGTCCTTGTCGACGACCGTGCAGACCCAGCACCCGAACCGGCTGCTGCCGCAACTGGGGGTCGAGCTATCGACGACGAGCGGGCATTCGCCCCCCTCGGTGGCCCCTTGATACATGCCCAGCAGCGACTTGTTGTCGTGGCCCCACGGGTTCTTGACCTGCATGAGGAACAGCCAGACGTCGTCGTTGTTCCAGTCCTCGATCGGCGTATAGACGAGCGAATTCGGCAGGCTGGCGTTGGGGACGAGCCGGTCGCGGACCCGACGCTCGGCGTGCTTCTCGATGGTGATGGCCCGACGCTGGCTCTCGGCCTTGCGGGTGCCGAGGACGAGGATGGCCTCGCCGTACTCCTGCACGACCCCGCGGATGAACGCGTTCGACGGCTTGATCTTGAGCCGCTCGGTGCACCATCGAAACTTCTGATTCGGGGCCGGATACCCGCGGCCGATCAGGTTCACCCAGAACGAGTTGGCGATCTCGGGCGTGAGCTTGTGCGGGTGGATCGGCAGCTCCTGCTCGCGCGCCGCGGCGCGCATGCGGTCGAGCGAGGTCTCGACCCACTTCGCGACGACCGGCTGTTCGACCATCGTATCGGTCGAGATCACGTGAATCGCCTTCGTCCGCTCGGCGGCCGGCAGCTTGCGGATGGCCAGCCAGACGAGCTGGAGGGTCGCGCTCGAATCTTTACCACCGCTATAACCCACCACCCAGGGAATCGCGTCGGCGAGATACAACTCGCGAATCTCGGCGCACACGGCCTCGACCGTCTTGGCCAGGCCCAGCGCGCGGAAGGCGGAAGGCGGTCCGGCAGGCTTGTTAGACGACTTGGCCATTGCGGTTCCTTCGGAATTGGGTTTCCAATTCCTGCTCCTCGTCCGTGAGCTTGAGACCGAGGTGCTTCTTGATGGCATTGCCGGTAAGACCAACGTTGATCAACCGTTTCGAGAGCCTCCCCGTGGTCATCGCCCGGCCCTCCCAGAGCGCCGTGTTGCTCCGCGACCAATCGAGCGATTCCAGCTTGGCGAGTTTCCGCTTCCAATCCTTGGGATGCTCGGCGCGAAGGGTACTGCCGGCCCTGGCAATCGCGGCGAGAGCGAGAGTATGGGCGTGGATGTAATCCCGTCGGAGATCCGCGGCGCTGATCTTCCGCTCCTTGGCAAGCTGCCAGTCCGATATACGCTTCGCCACCTCATTCCAGAACTCCGCGGCGATCGCCGCCTTGGCTTCGATCGCGTCATCGGCGTGGTCGGCTAACAGGATGCGAGTCGCCTGATAGATCCCGCTGAGTGTGAACAGCTTGATCGATCGATTCGAGATCGTGCTCCGTCTCGGTTTCCGTGAGATCCGTGAATACTGACACGCGTTGCAGGAGGATCTTGGCGACCTGGGCGTCTTCGTCGCGATGGTCGTAGACGATGCTCAACGACGTCGTCGGCCGGATCGCGTAACGGTTGAGGTCGGCGAACATCTGCTGGCACCGCTTCAGACCGACATCCATGAAGAACACGACCGCGATCGTTTCATCCCCCAGTTCGGGATTGTCCCGCAGCGCCCCTTCGATACCCGCCCGGCGGTGTTGACCGTCGTTGATGACGAACCGAGCCGACATGGGAATCCGGAGCTGCCCGACATTGTTTTCCGGTCCCCCGGGACCAAGGGGCTCAAACGTAATCTCTCCATCGATCGAGGCGGTCAAGGCGGAGAAGGTGTAGTCTCTGGGGTGCTGCACGATGTAGCGGGCGATCTCCGGAACACGGCTCTTGTTCAGGATCCGCTGAGCACGCAGCTCCGGCTTCAGCTCATCCTCGTCGAAGAGGAAGATCCGCGGGATGAGCCTCAACGGGCACATCGAGACGTAATAGGCCCTCCCCGCTTGGATCCCGCGAATCGCTGGAAAGATGTATTCGAAGGTCGCCATAGGATTGTGGACGGCCAGGGTTGGAAGTCAATTAATAGACTTCCAACACACTACACTTGACTTCCAATTGCGTCAATTGGGCAGCTTGGAGGCCCGGTTGCCAAGCCGCGGTCTCGCGGGGGGGTGACGGTCGCTCGACCAAGCCCGAGTGCATCTGTCCGGAATTGTCGGGTCGAACTTAACTCGTTTGCTGTTGACGGGTTGTGAAACGAGAGATATAACGAGGTCCTGGGATCGATGACTCGAAACCGAATGATCGGAGAGAGGGCTCGATTCGGACTCGGCGATCCACCGCGCTGGAAGTCAAAAGGGGTCTCCACTCGGAGCATCCATTCGAGCGCTTAACTTTTGCATGTGCGCGCCCTATGGCCCCGCGAGTTCACCCCCCGGAACCCCCCCTTCGCAAGGGGGGGACAAGAAACGGGCTTTTTCCGATCAATATCCCCCCCCCTTGCGAAGGGGGGAGTTCCGGGGGGTTTTTCGGGAACAGGCTTCGAGCGTGTGCAACCCAACTGTGAGGCGCTCTGGAAGAACCTGGTCAAGATCAATCAGGCCGGGGGAAGTGACCCATGTCCACGATCACACCGACTCCACCGATGACGAATTCGTACTGGATCCCCGCGCCTCTGCATCGTTTGACGCTCGATGAATACGAAGCGATGGTCAAGTCTGGTATCCTGACGGCTCGGGATCGGGTGCATCTCATCAACGGATGTCTGGTGGAGAAGATATCACACAGTCCAGCCCATGCGTGCGTTAACGAAATCTGTGGCGATACCCTTCGCGCTCTCTTGCCCCCAGGCTGGTCGTTGCAAGGCGCGAAGCCCGTGCGAATCCCGAGACCCAGACCGGAAGCGGATAGCGAGCCGGAACCGGACCGGTGCATCGTCAGGGGCACCACCCGGGATTATGAGGATCAGCATCCGGAGCCCGAGGACGTCGCGCTCGTCGTCGAGGTATCCAGGTCCAGCCTGGCGGAAGATCGCAAAATGGCAGGCATATACGGCCGCGCGGGCATTCCGGTCTACTGGCTGATCGATGCCGTGAACCGCCAGATTGAGGTCTACTCCCAACCTGGCCCGGGTAGTTACGCCGTCATGGACGTGCTCGCGGCGGGGCATGTCCTGACCCTCGTCATCGAAGGCGTCGAGGTCGGCCAAATCCCCGTCGCGGACATCCTGCCCTGATCACTTCTGGGGGGCGGTCCGGAGAGCCTTCGATGTCCCAGGTCCTGGAGTTGCTGGAGACCAACTTATGATCGACCTACCAACCATTGACGAGCTGCGTGAGACCCGTCGTTGCCTGGCAGAACAATCGGGGCTGGACGTTCAGCGCTACGCGGCCTTGCTACAGCAGTCCGTGCCGATGCAAGCCGGACCCTACGTGTCCACCCCGCTTCTGCCCCAACCGATGTCCCCGTTCCGTCAGTCGTCTGACCTCGAACCCGAGCACGCCGGGGCCTGATGATTTGGCCCGGGTCGTTGTGACTGCGTACATTGTCCGCGAGAAGGGAGGCGGGACGTGACGGAGAACCTGGTCAAGATCAAGCAGGCAGGGGAGAAGTGACCCATGTCCACGATCACACCGACTCCATCGATGCCGCTGCCGGCGGGACCGACGTCCGCCGCGCCATTCATCGCGATCCACGGTGACAAGAGGACTCTCTTTCGCAGCGTTCCCTGGGAGACCTACCGCACCCTGTCCGAAGCAATCGGTGAGGGCGAACATGTCCGACTGGCCTATGACGGGAAGGATCTGGAGATCCTGACCGTCGGCAATATCCACGAGATGGTCAAGGGATTGACCGGCGACGTCATTCATGAGGTGGCGGCGGCCCTGGACGTCGATTATGTGGCGTGCGGCGAAACGACATGGGACGCTCCGCCCCGGGGACTCCAGGCCGATCTGTCGTACCACTTCGACGCCGGGACGATCCGGATCGCCAGGGAAGCGGCGGCCCGCGGCTCGAAGGAACCGGGCGAGTATCCCCATCTCGATATGGCGGTCGAGATCGACATGACGCCTCCTCAGAACGACCGGCCTGCAATCTATCGGGACCTCCGCGTTACCGAGGTCTGGCGACTGGTCAGGCTCGAGAAGCTCATGATCGAGCAACTCCAGCCGGACGGTTCCTATGCCGCGGTAGCGGAGAGCCGGTTCCTGCGGATTCCACCCGAGGATCTTCTCCGCTGGGTGAAAGAGGGGCTCGCCGAAAGCCGACCCGCCTGGATCTGTCGCTTAAGACAGTGGGCAGCGGCGTTGGGCCAACATGCCCCCTGACCGCCTCCCGGGGGGCGGTCCCGAGAGCCTTCGAAGTTCCAGGTCTTCCCGACCGTCCGAGCCCCTTCCTCCTATCGGCTCGCACGGAGGCTCGCCCTCCCAAGGGGAATTCCGGACCTCACTTCCGTGGAGGGAGACTTAAGAGTAGACCATGGCCGGCTTCGAGCTTCACTTACCGGCGATCCGCGGCAAGCAAGCGGGACGCGAGTTCTTCCTCATCATGTGTCCCCTCGCCGTCCTCCCGCGCCTATTCCGCTCGGAAGACGAGGACGTCCAGCCCGAACTCCAGGCTCAGAGGGTCATGAACCGGAGCCGGGTCCCGGAGATCGCCCGTTACATCACGGATAATCCCGACTCATACGTACTCTCGTCGATCGTCGGCTCGGTCGACCGCGAAGTTCGCTTCGAGCCGGTCCCGGGCCAGGCCGGAGCGTCGGGGATGGGCACCCTGACGCTGCCGATCGCCGCGCGTTTCCTGATCCACGACGGCCTCCACCGTCGCGCCGCGATCGAGGCGGCCCTTCGTCTCAAGCCCGAACTCGGCGAAGAGACCGTCTCGCTCGTCCTGTACGTCGATCCCGGGTTTCAGCGATCGGAGCAAATCTTCTCGGACCTGAAACGCCACGAATCGCGCTCGTCACGGTCTCAGGGAATCCTCTGCGACAACCGCGATGAGATGGCCCTGATCGCGAAGGAGTTGATCAAGCGGGTGGACGCGTTCGAAGGCATGACGGAGATGGTCCGGAGCAAGATCTCGAACCGGTCGCTCAAACTGTTCACGCTGAGCGGGATCTACCACGCGACAGAGATCCTCCTCTCGCAAAAGCAGAAGGCTCCCTTCGCCGAGAAGCTTGCCCTGGCGACCCAGTTCTGGACCGAGGTGGCGAACCAGATCCCGGATTGGAGCCTGCGCCGAGCGCCGAGAGATCAGCCCGGCCGAACTGCGGGCGGGGTATGTCCACTCGCACGCGATCGCGTTGGCGGCCTTGGCACGGGCGGGGCGATCTCTGCTGGAGATCGACCGAGACAAATGGCGAAAGCGGCTGGCACCGCTCCGGAAACTCAACTGGCTCCGGTCGAACCGGCAGCTCTGGGAGGGTCGAGCCATGATCGCAGGCCGCCTGTCCAAGTCGAATATGAATGTGTTGCTCACGGGCAACGTCATCAAACGGCAGTTGAGGCTGCCGCTGACGCGTGAAGAGCAGGGGGCCGAGGAACGTCTGACGACATCGACGTTGGATAAGAGCCCGAAGCGCTAGCGAGTGAATTCCGCCGGAGTCCATCGATTCACTCGCTAGCGGGTCGGGCTCGTATGAGACGTCGCCAACCCAACGTTCGACGCTCTAGCCGGATCCCAGGAACTTCTGCCTCCGATGCCAGTCGAGATACGCTGGGTCGGGGTAGAGCGACGAATCGTTGGGCAACCGGATCTTCTGCCCATGATACTCGGCGAGCGGCTTCTGGTCGGGGCTGTCTTCGGCGAAACAGTCGCGAGCGACGATGACCGTGAAGTCGTCCGCGATCGTCCAGAGCCCGTTATCGAACATCCAGTGGGCGTTTCGGCAAAGAGCGATGCCGTTCCGGACGTCGTTATTCCGCGAATCCGAGAACTGGTGGATATGGGCCGCGTCGATGAGCGTGCTCGACGAGACGGTCATGATCCGGTAGCCGGTCAGGGCACACGCATAGTTGTACGTCGGGACAACCTGGAGCCGGAATCGGGCTTCCCGGCCCTTCTGCGTCGCATCCTCCGGCGCATGGTGCTGGGAGGCACTGACAACCTGGTCCTCGTTCGGAACCGGGATGCCCAGGAGAGCGCAAAGACCCGGCCACTCGTCGTTCGGGAAATACTTGCAGATCAGAACCCGGCGCGCCTCGTCCCGAAAAGCCGCGTCCTTCAGGCATGCCTCGAAGTCGGGATTGAGTTCGGCAAACCTTGCCAGGCGACGATCGGGCGCGGGCTTGCCGTTCTCGCCTACGGCCTTCCAGCAGCCGTCGCTCTGCAAGTGGTAGAACGGGAAGCGCACGTCGGGAGCCTGTGTCCGGCGTTCCGCGACGACGTGCCAGTACGAACAAAACTGAAAGGCGAGCTCCGGCGTCAGCGGCAGGACTTTCTCGGGCACGCGCCCTTGCTCGGCGAGCTCGATGATCACGAGGAGGAGCAGCGGCTTGTGCGGTGCCGGGTTACCCTTGGCCCAGTCGACCCGCAGTTTCCCGACCTTTGTCAACCATCGCTCTGTCGTCGTTGAATCCACCTTGGCACCTACCACTGAGATCTCAAGATCGCTGGCAACGCCAAGCAGAGAACTCACGTCATCCTCTTTGCGCGAGGCTTTCTGCGAGCCTTCTTATATCCGAAATAATGTCTCGCACAACATAAAGCACGCTCTGCGACGTTGGCAACCTGCAGGTGTCGGGGATCGTGAGCGAAGTGGACTTCCCTGGAATCACTATCTAGATAATAGAAGATCATCGACGATGCTAAGGAATCAAAATCTCCTACATTGCTGCTCGTCACGTGGGGATGCGTCCGTACTGGCAGGAATCCCTATTGGCGCCTTAGGATCTATGGTTCAGGATGTGATCACGTAAAAGGGAGTCTGTAGTGACGGGCGATCATCTAAGAGCAGGTCTATCGTGTGCTCTCCCGAATGCCTAAGGTCCATACCAGTAATGGGAAAAATTAAATTCATAGTCATCGATGGAATCAAAGGATTTGGAAATAACTGGAACGAAACCACCATTTGGCCAAGCACGCGGGCATCTCTGTCTGCAACAGTGACAGTTAGTTGATGTTCGCCCACTTCGTCGAGATCGAAGCGAAGGCGGCAAACCAAGGTGAATGGCGGAAATTCATAAGGCAATGCATTGACTTTGATACTGTTGTAGGCGGCCAGAATCGAGAGCTGACCGCCCTGCTCGATCGCAGAATGACACAGGGTAACGATTTCTGCGTGCATGAAAACACCCTCGCAAACATCGCCGATGAGCGATGTCTCTGCTCCTGGAGAGCAAATGGATTCTAGCCCATGACTCCAACGCCTCGAGCTTCAAGCTATGCTGTGAACAAACTAACATGCGAACCCTCTATTTTAGCTTCATATGCAACTCCATTTATCGAAAATGTCGGGGCTCGCATTAGAATCGCCGAAGGCGTGACGCGTGGTCGTTGCAAGAACGCGTAGGCTTCTGAAGACTCAAAGCATCCGCCGAGAGCCAACTGATAAGGTTCGGTTGGTGAGAAGATAGGAGGTCTTATTCTGTCTTCCGAACGCTCGATATGATGAGATTGCGAACTCCGCGCATGCCGAATCCCCCCTGTGGCTAGATCGTAGGCGCCGGTTGGTTTCTCCGTGGCGATAAAGTCATGCATGATATCCTCTCGTGGGCGGCCTTCTATGATGCTCAGGGCCGTGACGAGTTCATCGAACCTAAGTGGGAAATCTGCATACTGCTCGGATCTCGGCAGAATCTGCAGAATCGGTTCACCGTCATCGGCCAAAGGACCACGATATAAAAAGATGTTGATATCTGGATGATTACAGAGTTCCCAACCCCTTGCTTCCAAATATGCCTGAATGCTCTTTACAGTAAATGCGCCGAAGGATGACATTGTAGGAGCGCTCATGGTGAGTTTCCCGTCCTGATATTCTGCATCATCAGAGACAATCTCGACGCCGAAAACAGGTTAGTTGTTGGTATGTTTATGGATATTTTGCTCTTGTTGGCCGATTCCCTTCGTCCCCTTAATGAAAGCCAGTACGCACTCTTCCTCATTGTGAGTTTCATGTGGTTCAGTCGTAGCCAATGATCCTCTGTTTCTGGGAGTAGAAGTAGCACTAATATTCGAGGGCAGCCGACCTCAGTCATACGAAGATCATCGTAAGTCTTAATATCTAATTTATAGGTAATAATCCCATTGTTGATTTGCGCATTCGTGGTACTCTTGGCCTGAACATCTAGTCTAAATCCAGAAACAACATATCGATTACCTCTAAGTGATACTTCATTTAGTGTTATATCGATTCCATAATCGAAGTCGTGAAACGAGCAGGACATCCCGCATTTTGCGGCAACCGCCTGGATATAGGCTCTACTAAGGGCCTCTTGGCGGTGTTGAACCGTTAGCATGCGACTTCCTTCGTTCGCTACGCATCCAGCCGTCTATTAATGCAAATAAAGCTGATGTAACGGTTAGGCGCCGTATTTGGATGCCATGTCCGCGTTCATCAAAGAGCAGGGCAACGCCATCCAACGGACGCGTGATGAATCACTCACATTCTTGTCATTGATGTCGATCGGAGCGACTCTGAACGGGTACGCCGATCACCTAGCCGCCAACTTCCAGCTTAGCTAATTCCCCCTCGTAATTCCAGGCTTGAGTTCCTCCTTCCTTCCCATTCGATAGGCACGGGACGTCTCCCCTACAGGCGGTCAAAGACGCGGCTGCCTGAAACCCCAAGAGGGCCCCCTTCGCCCTGGTCAAGCGGGTCACCGGCGCCGACGAGTGGGATGCGATCGCCCGGCGCAGCACCGAGGACCTGCTCGTCTACCTGGCCCTGGGCCGGTTCCGGCGCCGTCCGCCGATATCGGCCCTGCCGATCGGACTCCAGCGGGACATCCGGGCCTTCTTCGGCAGCTATGCCAACGCCTGCCGCCTGGCCGACGAGCGGCGGTACCAGGCCGGCGACGCCGCGGCCGTCGATGACGCCTGCCGACGCTCGGCCGTCGGCAAGCTGTTGCCCAATGTCAGGCGACACTAATTCTGACCCCCTCCGACCTGTACCGATCCCCACTCCCAGCATGCTTTCGTGTTATCGGTTCTTGCCGCCCTTTCCTGGCTCCTTTTCGGTCTTCACCTCCGGCTCGCGATTGGGTCTTCTCGGGGTCGGTGTTCGCCAACCTCGATCGGATCAAGCCACTCTTCCGCTTCTCACGTAATCGGTAACTTTCTCCCGTGATCAAGAGCGTGTGGCTGTGATGGAGTAACCGATCCAAAATCGCCGTCGCCAGCACTTCATCTCCGAAGACGATTCCCCATTCCGAAACCCGCTGGTTCGTCGTGACCAGCAGGCTCCCCTTCTCGTATCGGCGGTTCACCAACTGGAAAAACAGGTGCGCCGCCCGCCGCTCGAAGGGCAAATAGCCCAGCTCGTCGATGATCAACAAGCGGGGCTTGGAGTACTCGGTCAACTTCTCCGCGAGGTTCCCTTCCGTTTCGGCTTTCCCCAAGGTCGCCAACAGCGCCGTGGCCGTCGTGAATCGGACCGTATGGCCCTGCTCCACGACCTTTCGGCCCAGGCCAATGGCCAGATGCGACTTTCCCACTCCGGGAGGTCCAAATATCAACACGTTTTCACCATGAGCAATGAAGTTTCCCGTGGACAACTCCCGGATCAACCGCTCGTCCGCCGAGGGCTGGAACGCGAAATCAAACCCCTCGATGGTCCGGACACAGGGGAAATGGGCGATCTGCATCCCCATCTGGATCCGCTTGCCCTGCTTGGCGTCCACCTCACGCCCCAGGATCTGATCGAGGAACTCCAGGTAGGTCCATTGCTCCTTGGCCGCTTGGGATAACACCGACGGCGAGCGTTTCACGCAGGTGAGTCAACTGGAGCCGCTTCAGCGCCGCGAAAACCCGCTCCTCCTGCGGGTCATTAGGGTCGTTCAGCGTGCCCATGGGCGACCTCCTTCCACCACCTCGGCATAGATCGACAGCGGCCGGGACACGGGATTGGCAGGCGCCTCGGAGGAAGTCGGGGCCGGCGTCTCCGGCCGCTCGCCGAAACAGTCCCTCGAAGTGAGCCGGGTTGCGGACCAACGCGTGCGGTTCGAAGCACCGCACGTGCTTGGCGATGCAGGTCCCGCGCAGCCAGATCTCGACCTGCTTCCTGCTTGACCACGACCTCGACGGTCTCGCGAACATGCTGATAGGGCACGCTGTATCGAACCGTATCGATGTCCACAAAACAGTCGGTGCTGACGCGACGCTTCAAGCCGACGGGTGCGAACGGCCAGGGGGCGTGCCGGCAGAGGCCGCAGGGCTTGTCGCTCGTCACGCTCGAAGCGAACGGCGGGCCGTTCCCTGGTCGTGCCGTGGATACGCCGATCGGCGACCTCGATCATCCATGTCGCCAGGTGACGCTCCAGCTCCTGCGAACGAGTCGAACGATCGCCCGGCCAGGGCGTTGTGCTTGACGTAGCCGACGCCCCGTTCGATCTTCCCCTTGGTGCGGGCCCGGCGGGGGCGGCAGGCCTTGGGTGTCAATCCCCGATCCCGGCAGAAGGCCTCGAAGCCCGGATTCAAGACCACCTGGCCGGACTCGCGATCGTGGGACGTGACCAGAGGCGAGGCGTTGTCGCAGAGGACCTGCTCGGTGAGGCCGCCGAAGTGTCGGAAGGCTCCATCGAGTCCCTCGAGCCAGTCGTCCTGCCGCTGGGCCAGGAAGGCCCGGCAGTAGAGCCGGCGCGAGTATCCCAGGACCGCGGTCATCAGGTAGACCTTCACCGGTTGCCCGGCGATACGCACGACCTTCTCGCCGAAGTCGATCTGGATCTGTTGACCCGGTGGGGTCTCGAACCGGACCGTGGCCAGGGCCTCGGCCCGTTGCTCCTGGCGAAGGGGCGCGACAGCTCGTTGCAAGGTTCGCAGCTCGACGTGGAGTCCCTCGACGGGCCAGTTCCTGTTGAATGACGACGGTGTTCCCCTCGGCAACGGTGCCGAAGAGATCATGGACTTCACGAAGCGTGGCGGCGTCAAGCAGACGCGCGGCGGGACGTTCTTGAAAGCCGGCCGTGGCTCCGGCGAGATAACGGCGGACGGAGTTGCGGGAGATCCGCAACTCTCGAGCAATCCGTTTGCTCCCGAGACCTTGGCCGGACAGCTCGCGGATCCGATCCACGACCTCCGGTTTCAGCATCCTGGTGTCCTCCTGCGTGGATCGCAGGTGGACACGTGCTACATCCGTTGGGTCCGCCTGCGTGTCATGCAGGTTGACCAAATCCGAGTCGAACTTGTCCATAGCCCCTCCTTGTCAGGCGTACAGGAGGGGGTCAGTTTTAGTGTCGCCAGGGGGGTCAGTTTTAGTGTCGCCTGACACCCAACGCCCTGTATCTCCAGCGCAGCGCCCTGGAATCGCTCGACCCGCTGCTCCGCGTCTACGAGGGCTGCGCCCGGTCTTACCTCGGCGCCGTCGAAGGAGCGAACCTGATCAAGCTGCACCGCCAGTCGGGCAAGGTCTCGTACCTCGTCTACCCCGACTTCGAGACCGATCCCCACCCGGCCCTGTTGCGGAGCATCAAGCTCAACCTCCGCACCCGCGAGATCGAGAGCACCGATTACGCCCAGAGCCCAAACCCGCCGGTCCTCCACCGCAAGGAGACGTTCCTCGGGCCCGACCATCCCTTGAGGGAGAAGTTTGAGCGTCTCACCTGCCAGGAGGAGCGTGCCAGGCTGCTGGACGAGACCGCGACGATCGGTACTCGCTCGGGGTGGTCGGAACGGCTACGAACGATGGGCTACGCTCTCCGTGGGCATCGGCTGGTCCGGAATCGTACCGGGGATTGAATCGCGGTGTCCAGGCGATCTACTGCCGGGACGGGTTGAGCGCGGACCGCGTCGGTCTGAACGTGGCACCAGGGTTACCTTCACCAGTTACATCGTCGGATCAGAATTCCAGCCGGAAGCAGCCCTTGGGACCTTCGAAGGTGAAAACGCAATGTCGAAGGACGTCTCTGCCGATCAGAGCCTGGAATCCCTGAGTCGAGAAATCCGATTCGATGACCGGAATCGTCACCATCAGGGGATGGGTCTGAGTCTCACCCAGCACAATACAAGCGTCATACTGGTTGCATGCCTGAAAGGCCGGTCCCGTGGAAGGAGTGTGGATGTAGGTGATCCCTCGGAAATCGAGACCAAGGCTCACAATCAGTCCGCGATCCAGCGCGGAGCAACTGGCGCCGGTGTCGAGCAAACCGAGGCCCACACACGGAGACGAGAAGGGAATCCCCGCTTTCTTCAGCGCCTCGACCCGCTGACGACTCTGCATGGCTTTGAAGGGGACTAGCGGCCCCAAGGCACTGATCCGGTCGGACAGGACGGACATCAAGCAAGGTCCCGTGAGAAATACTGGATCGGTTCCACTCGACTGATTTGTTTGACCAAGAAAGCAACCACGCCAAACTTCTCGTATCCGGCCTGAAGCGCATCTTCGTACGAGTCGAAGGGGCCTTCGATCGCCTCGCCGTGCACGACGACGTACTTCCCCTCGTTGGCGAGCAGGTCCATCAGGTGCTCGTTGTATACGGCCAGCTCCCGCTCCAAGGCCATCGTTATCACCTCGATCGATTGAACCTCGATGGCTAGAACGCCCTACAATCACTGAATATCGGCCCAGAAGCCGGTATTCTTTGGGCAGAATGTGCAATTCCCACAGCGTCCCCGCTTCGCAAGCTGGCTTACGCCGCCGAAACATTGCCGACAACTATCGCCCGGACCAACTCAATGATTCTCTGATCGTTAGTACACAATCTCGGCGCGCCGGTATCAAGAGCCAGCTTCGGGAATCGGGCATTAATCCAGCTCGGCCATTCGACACGGCACCGCCAAGCTCTGGACCCGGTTCGGCTCGCTCCCGCGGGCGTTCGCCCTGGTCAAACGCGTCACCGGCTCCTAGTTGGACGCGATCTCCCGGCGCAGCACCGAGGGCTTTCTCGTGTACCTGGCCCTCGGCCGGTTCTGGCGCCGGCCGACGATGTCCGCACTGCCGATCGGGCTCCAGCGGGGCATCCGGGCGTTCCCTCGCGGGAGACCCTCGGTCCGGCTCGCGACGGGGTCGGGAGACCCGCGCCGAACAGCTTCTGGCCGACGACCGGCTGTTCCAGGCCGGCGACGCCGCGGCCGTCGATGACGCCTGCCGACGATCGGACGTCGGCAAGCTGTTGCCCAACGCCCTGTATCTCCACCGCAGCGCCCTGGAAGCGCTCGACCCGTTGCTCCGCGTCTACGAGGGCTGCGCCCGGTCTTACCTCGGCGCCGTCGAAGGAGCGAACCTGATCAAGCTGCACCGCCAGTCGGGCAAGGTCTCATACCTCGTCTACCCCGACTTCGAGACCGATCCCCACCCGGCCCTGTTACGCAGCATCAAGCTCGACCTCCGCACCCGCGAGATCGAGAGCACCGATTACGCTCACAGCGCGAATCCGCCGGTCCTCCACCGCAAGGAGACGTTCCTGCTGCCCGATCATCCTCTGCGCCCGAAGTTCGAGCGGCTGACGCGCCAGGAGGAGCGCGCCGGCCTGCTGGACGAAACGGCCACGATCGGCACACGGGACGGTTGGGAGGCACGATTGCAAGAGAGGGGGTTCACGATTCGCGGGCATCGCTTGATACGACGGGTTTCACGACCGCCCGATGACGAGTCAGATCAGAGTGATGTAGACTGCTGAACCATCGTCGTCAACCACTTACCTCGTCCAGTCTTCGGTGACGAGGTTGGGGACTCTGGCAAAGTCCCCCGTATTACGAGTCAGCAACACCAAGGCGCGCGATAGCGCGATCGAGGCGATCCGCAGGTCCATCGTGTTCAACGCGCAATCGGCGGCCGTCCAGCCCATCGAAGACCGCCGCGGCGGCTACATCGAACGGCACGACGGGAGCCGCCGCGAATTGCCTTAGGATCCTGGCGAGCATGCTATATCCCCGCACGATGTCCTCGGCCTTCCGCGCCCGATTGATGTAAGTATGGGCCCCCAGGGCCTGCTCGTGGAAGCTCACGATGGAGAACCCCAGGTCGGACCGAGATTCTTGGCGAATGCGGGCCGACAGCGTGGCATACTCCTGGCCGGATTGTCGCTGAAGGATGCTGATGTGATCGGTGTCCAGCAAGTACTTCACGGCACGATGTCCTCGACGGATCGCTCTCCCTTTCGAATCGCCCGGCCGTATGCAATCACCTCGTCAAAAGCTGGCTCATCTTTGAACGAACCGATGACCTGTTCCAGCCAATCCGGAGCCGGCGGCTGGATCAAAAGGTGCTCTCGAAGTTCGGCAACCGCAGCCTCCACGGCCGCGAGACGCTCTTCAACCGTTGTGTCCACAGGCATGAGAGCTCACCCCCTAAGCGCCTCAGGTGATCCCGCTTTTGTTCCATTCTCCCATCGGCTGAGGCCGCTTCAGCTCGGTCGAGTTTCACGGGATCGGGCAGAAACCCTCCTCCTAAGATAACTCGGTCTCCCAAATCTAGCGAGCCCACCGACTCGATCAAGCCCCGTTGAGATCTCGAACGAGCCTCAGGGATGCCGGACGGCATTGATCGCGGGGCGAGAGCTGTTTCGGGTTGCCAAGGGAGCGGTTGCCGGATTCCGACGCATGCGCGCCGGCCGCCGCGATCGTGGCCCGGTTCGGCTCGCTCAAGCGGGCCTTCGCCCTGGTCAAGCGGGCCACCTCTGGGGTGGCGGGTGACGGCTGACGGGTGGCGGGTGACGCATCGCAGCACCGAGGACCTGCTCGTCTACCTGGCCCTGGGCCGGTTCCGGCGACGTCCGCCGATGTCCGCACTGCCGATCGGACTCCCGCGGGACATCCGGGCGTTCTTCAGCAGCGACACCAGCGCCTGCCGCCTGGCGGACGACAAGCTGTTCCAGGCCGGCGACGCCTTCGGGAGGTGGCGGGTGATGGGTGACGGGTGGCGGGTTAATACTTCCTAAAACCACGGCCTCTGGCCGTGTGACCCAAAGAGCTTCGAGCGATCCGGCGTGCTTCCTCCTCCGGTAAACTCCTCTGGCTTGGCATCCGAGGAGTGCTCCCGGAGTGCCCCCAGAAGCTTCAAAGGATTCGGCATGTGTGGTTCGACGGTTTCCTGGGCTTGGCGTCGCGGGCGTGGCCGTCGGAGAAAGCGTTGTCGAGGTAGCGTGGGGTGTCGCCTGTCCGTTTGACCCCAACGGCCCCAACGGGGCCTTCCTCACGCAAGCGGCCCCCTCGGGGGGCCTTCCTAATACCACGGCCTATGGCCGTGGATCCTTATTTCAGACATCACAACCGTTGGTTCGCCATGGCCCGGTCCGTTCCCGCCAGCCGCCACTCACCGCCCGCCACCCGGCCGACACCTGCCGACGATCGGACGTCGGCAAGCTGTTGCCCAACGCCCTGTATCTCCACCGCAGTGCCCTGGAATCACTCGACCCGCTACTCCGCGTCTACGAGGGCTGCGCACGGGCTTTCAGTTTTCAGGTTTTCAGTGTTCAGTGAATCCAGGGGTGTTTGCTGAAAACTGAACACTGAACACCGCCGTCGTGCCCGCCCACCCCTTGCGGGCGAAGTTCGAGCGGCTGACGCGCCGGGAGGAGTGCCGCCGGGTTGCTGGACGAGACCGCGACGATCGGCACGCGGGATGGTTGGCAGGGGCGATTGCAAGAGAAGGGCTTTGCGATTCGCGGACATCGATTGATGCGACGTGTCGCAGAGAGCCCTCAGAATGAGTAAGATCGAGTCAATGGGGTGACGATGCATTTTCGACACCCCTATCAGCCCGCGGGCGGCCGACGATCCGCCAGGACTCAAACGGTTAGTTCACTTGGAGCGGGACTTCCCAGTCCAGGCCATGATGCGCTGGAAACCTGGGAGAGCCCAGAAGAGGGGAAGTCGATGGCGAGGAAACGGAAAGGCGATCCGTCTCAAGCCTGGCGCGATCGGATCTCGGTCGATCCCAAGGTCTGCCACGGAAAGCCGTGCATCAAAGGCACGCGGATCATGGTCTCGATCATCCTGGATTATCTCCGCGCCGGCGAGAACCATGAGGAGATCCTTCGCCAATACCCAAGTCTCCAGCCGGTGGACATCGACGCCGCGTTCGGATACGCCGTTTGGCTGGCTCATGAGGAAGAGGTCTATCCGCTCCATACGGAGGTCACCGTTTGAAGTTCAAGCGCGATGAGAACATGCCGCGCGATGCAGCGACGTGGCTCAGAGCGGAAGGGCATGACGTCACAACCGTCCTGGACGAAGGGCTCGGCGGCGAGGACGACCCCCCGGTGCTCAAGGCCGCGACCGACGAGGATCGCATCCTGATCACCTTCGACCTGGACTTCGCCGACGTACGCCAATATCCACCCGGAACGCACGCGGGAATCGTGGTGTTGCGGTTGCAGGACCTGCGATGGAGCACGCTCGAACGACCACTCAAACGATTGCTGGACCAGGGGGGACTTGACAATCTGGCGAGGGGACTGGCCGTCGTCGATGAAACACGTGCCCGATACAAGCGCCCGAAGACGTAAGATCCCGGCGGCGTCCATCGTGATCGGCGGGATTCGGGGCCTGCGTGAGAAAGTCGGGAATGGGGCGACCCCCTCACTCTACGTGGCCCCAGCGATCGTTTGCAGCGTGTCATGGTGGACGATGTCGGCAACGGAATCCTCACCCGACGCGGGACGTTCCCGAAGTTCTTCAGCCAGGTCGAGCTGAAGGCCTACATCGATTTGGTGCTCGACGCGGAGGCGATCCCGGCCGAGATCGGGGTGTTCACCGTCTTCAAGAACGAGGCCGCCGGGCAAGCGTTCCTGGCCAGCCGGCAGCGGCGTCGAGCCGCGGCGCAGGGCAAGCGGGTCTCGGAGGACCGGTTCGAGGAGAACCGGGAACTGCTTGAACCGTTCCTGACGACGATTGCGGCTCTCGGGCGGTTGCCGGATGCCGACGAATTCGTGCAAGCCGCCGCGGTCGTGGCCCGGTTCGGCTCGCTCCCGCGAGCGTTCGCCCTGGTGAAGCGGGGCACCGGCGGCGACGAGTGGGACGCGATCGCCCGGCGCAGCGCCGGGGATTTGCTCGTCTACCTGGCCCCCGGCCGGGTGCGGCGCCGGCCGCCGATGTCCGCCCTGCCGTTGGTCTCCAGCGGGACATCCGGGCGTTGATCGGTTTTCGATCGGTGTCTGACGACGGTACGGCCGTCGCGTTGTCGCAACATGACGAACGAAAGGCGGACGAACCGGACCCTGGCGGGTTGCCCGACCGCCCTTCGCGTTGTACCGTTGACAGTAGCGGTCGTGGCCGACACGAAGTTCGATCGTTGAAGTGAGGAGTCGAGGGATCACGCACGAAGCGCGGTCAGAAGCCGAAGGTCGTTCTCGTAACGCTCGAGGGAGCCGAGTTTTCCGAGGTAGGGATCGTGGACGGCTATCGATACAGGTCGTACCGGTAGGAGTCGAAGTCGTATCGGTACGACACAAGCCGGACTTGCAGACGGTGTTTTCCGGCTACCGTAGTCTATGCTGAATGTGAATTAAGACAATCACTTAGGTCAAGTCGGGGCGAGGGGATTTGAACCCCTGACCTCTAGCACCCCAAGCGCCTCCCCGAGTGGCTTGCGAATCGACCTAAGCCCTTAGCCACCAAAGATCATACCGCACTCATACCCCGTTTGCAAGCCTTTGCGAAAAAGGATTAATACCCCGTTGTTTTGGGGTAATCGTGGCTCAACGGGGTAAAGGGGTAGATTCACGGCTTCGGAACGCGATAGTCACAATTCTGGATGTCGGACAGTCTCATCTCCCAATCGCCAGGGGCATGCTTGAGCAGGCCGCCGCCAGCTCGGCCGAGGCAACGCCCTCGAGTCCGGCGGCCTGGTCGGTGCCTCACCGGCGTTCGCTCATCCGCTCGCGATGCTGGCGCTTTCATCTGCCTCATCGGGTTGTCGGCCGCCAGCGACGTGTCCAACCAGTTCGCCGCACGCTCGGCAAGCCCCCTGCGTCGAGCGTGGGTGCCTCCCGGCCCGCGGCATGGTTCGCCGGCTGGACTTCCACACACAGGGCAGGGCGCGGCTTTAACGACGTCCGACGCGTTCACTTAGACTCTCCCCCCGATCCGAGCCAGAGAACAAGCTTGAGCACCCCAGCGCCGATGATGGCGATGATGGCGAGATAGACCGGCAACGCGACGACGAACAGCCGATCCGCGATCGTCTCGACCTCGCTGATGAGCCGGTCCAACCTCTCGAGGATGGCATCCCGCTCAGCCATGACTCTCCCTCATGCCGCCGAGATCCTTCCCGACAGCACCAGCTCGGCCACACGGATCCTGGCCAGAACCTCGTCAAGCTTCGCCCGGACGATGGTCCCGAAGAATCCACCCACCGGGGTCGTCCTCGCCTCAGCGACATACCGCGCCGCCCGGGGAAGGTCCCTGCTTCTCAGCGCGGCATCGGCCGCCAGCGCCAGCAGGTAGGGATCGTGAGGTCGTTCGGCCAGCGCCAGCGAGACGAGCCGGTCGTTGCGGTCAAGCTTCGACCAGAACAAGGCGTGATCCTCGTAGCCCGTATGGCGAACCTGGATGTTGGTGTCGCAGAGCGGGATTCCCGCCCGATCGAGCGCGGGTTGGATTCGCTCGTGAATCCGGTAGGTCCAACGCAGGTCAGGCCGGAGTGGGAACAGCCGGAGACTCTGCCAGCTCCAATAGCGACTCTCAGGGTCGGCGGGGTCGAGCTTGTTCACCAGGAGCGTCAATCGATACCCGCCGCCCCCGTCCAGCGTCCGAAACAGCGAGGCGAGTTTCTTTTTGGGGCCAGCGTCGATCACGTCGTCGGCGTCGAGCCAGAAAGCGTAATCGCCCGTGGCATGATCGAGGGCCGCGTTACGCGCCGCGGCGAAGTCATCGACACCAGGGGAAGTCAAAGACCCGGGCACCGAACTCGCGGGCAATCTCCCGGGTCCGGTCCGTCGAGCCGGTATCGACGACGACGATCTCCTGGAACAGCCCCTCGACCGATTCCAGGCAATGGGGTAGGTTCTTCTCCTCGTTGCGGACGATCATCGTCAGGCTCACGCGCAAGCTCATAAACATGATCCCCCCACGATCTTCCGCGAGACGGCCGCACGGTACGCTTCCACGGCCCGCGTGTGCGCGGCTAGCTCGCGCTCGCGCGGGGTCGGAAAGACTCGCGCCAGCATCCGCCGTGAGATGTCCGGCCAAAGCTCGAAGTATCGCTGCCGCTGGTCCGGGTCGAGATCCTCGAAGCGCGGCATGCGTGGTCCAGGTCGAGATCCCTGGTATCCGCGCTCGACGGAGAGTGTGAGCGTATGTTCATTGCCAGGGATTGTACATGCACTGACCTCGAGGAGCCGAATCGACCGGAACACTTGCTCGCACTCCGCCCAATCGGGATTGGCGCGGATCTCCTCGTGTGTGGGAGGGCCGGCCGAGACCGGAATCCCGTTGATCGACCAGGCCCGCAAGCGGGGGGGATTGGCCGCATAATCCTCGAATCGAGCATTGCTGAATTGATCATCGTGAAATTGCGCGAGGCCGATCAACGCTTCCCGGCCCTTGAACTTCTCGACGCCCCATTCCAGCGCCACCCCGATGGGCGCGGCCCCCCGGACTGGATCTTTGAAATGCGACCAGCCAATGACCGGGTTTCTTGCAAATGTCGATGTGTCGATGCCGCGTTGGACAAACGCAGTATTATACCAATCCACGTCGGATGTTGACCAGACAGCGCGAACCGAGCGTTTCTTGGCTCGAAACGTCGAGCACCGCGCCGTCAACCGCTCTGGTCAGTAGATTGAGACTCTTCACGCTCATCGGCCACCTCGTCTTTCTTCTTTGTGTCGCCGGAGAAGGATCCTTCGTTCGTCTTGTTCGCCGCAAGCCAGCGTTGCTCGCCATGCAGCTCGTCGGCGATGGTCGCCAGGTCGTCCTGATGCACGACAATCAGCCCGCCCGGCTTGCCCTTGCCGTAGAGGATGACGACCGGCGTCTTGCCCTCCCGGCGTGCCCGGTCCCGAGTCTCTTCCCAGAGGGTCCTGACCGCCGATGCCGCTCTCAGCTTGGTCTCGACATACAGACGCTCATGAGTCGAGTCGGATCGCGTCTGATCGGGCCGGCCGGACGATCCCGAGCCGGGTTGCCGCTTGGCCCCGAACAGCCCGGCCCCGTCTCGCTCCCGGCGCTTCCAGGTCGAGCGGTGGGTGCTCATGACTCGCCCCGTTCGCTGGTCAGTAGCTTGAGGCTCTTCACGCTCATCGGTCCACCTCGTCTTTCCTCTTTGTGCCGCCGGAGAAGCATCCTTCGTTCATTTTCTTGCGCCTGGCTCAGGATCTCGCGATGTTCCCGTTAGAGCCACAGCCAAGGCCCCGCGGGACTGGGCGTCGTGCTCGGGGACCAAGCTAAGCTGGTCGACCATCCATCGCGCCGTAAGCCAGCCCTGCTCGCCATGCAGATCGTCGAGCGCCGCCAGCTCGTCGGCATGGCGCCGGTTCATCTCGGCCGCCGGTGTATCGCCGGTTGTGGGTCAATGCCCTCAACCAGGGTCGAGGCGCGCCGAAGGATCTTCCGGGCGTTGCCGACCGTCGGGGCATCCGCGATCAGCATCAGCGCCATCCAGCCCCCGCCGGACTCCACGCGGATAGATCGCCCGACAACAGGGAGGGAATTCGGCGATCGGCGGGCCTGGCACCGCTGACACCCCAGTCGGAGGGGAAACCGCGGGGTTTGACCTGATAGCCTTGGTTGCCTTGAGCAAGTTGAGCAAGTCGAGCGACGGCCTGGAAAACGTCCGCGAGGACACCCCGCTCCCGGCGCGAGAAGGCGTTGTCCGGATTGTGGCCGGCCATTTCCTCGCAAGTCGCCACGATCCGGTTCATTGCCGCGAGTTTGCGCTGGCGTGAGGTTCTTACGCTTCAATAGCGACCTCGACCAGGTCGACGCACAGGGCGAATGTTCGGCAAGCAGATCCTCGTCGATAAAGGGGCGGGTCCGGGTCGTGCAGGACCGCCAGCGAGGCTTTTAGCGCCTCTTTCGTAATCATGGCAGCCCCTCTCAATGCAGGACCGCCCCGGGTCCGATCGGATTGCCGGCTTGATCCGTCACGGCAGTCGGCCAGATCATTTTCGCGTCCGCTCGCATCTTCCAGAGGATCGCCGACACGTCACTGATAAACGCCACGTGATCCGAAATACGTGTTTCGACCGAATCGGGAGGCAAGCCGATCATCCCCTCGAAAGACTTGGCGTCGGCCTCAAACGAGAACGCCAACGGAGAATCGACGGCATTCATACGTCGATATACGATGGCGTACTGCGACCAATCGCAGACGACTAAATCGCCAACGGAGCCCAATTCCGGCGAGACCTCGAGGGGGATCAGCGGACAGCCCTTGATCGGTCGCGTAGGGCCAGCGCGGATTGAGACCTCTAGGGAGCCAGAGGGCTTCCGGCCATTGGCCGCTCACGGCAAGCTGATCGATCGTATCGAGCGTGATCGTCGAGCAGTGCCAGACGGCGCGGCGCCGGCAACCGGCATAGACGGAGGACCACATTTTATCGATGTCAACGCTCTTGATGGTCCCGCCCGTGTTGCGGCTCACCGCTACGGCCGACGGCTCATTGATCAAGCCGAGTGGCGTGTTGATGCTCCCGGTGGTGGAGAGTCCCGAACCGTTGATCAGCGCGTTTTCGAGTTGCCAGCGCATCTCGGATTTCGTGCAGCCATCCAGCCAGAATTGGATTCGGTTGGTGTCGGCCAGCAAATCGTTGCTAACTTTCGTTTGCATCAACAGCCGATCAAGCTTGTAGAGGACTTTTCCGATCGTGCCACTGACCGGCGCCGGGACGTTGGTTTCGCTCAGTCCCCACGAGGCGAACAGCCCCCCCCAGCGCTTGCCGTTCGCGCGGCTAGCTTCTGCCGTTGCGGGTAGCCAGAACTCTTCTGTCGTCGATGGGATGAATCGGCAAAATGACAGCGGACCATCGCTTGTGTGCGCTTGGTCGATCACCTGGTCTGCGAGAGCGACCGGCACCACGAAACCGCCCATGGACCCCACGTTTTCGACCGCGGTGCGTCGGAGGGCTTGGTAGCACTGGATCCGAGCAGAGTCGCTGAATGCGGCCCTCGCCCCGAACGCGCCGTTCAGGATCGACGCGAGCGTCGGAGTGGGAACGCCCGGCCCGAACTCCTTGCGCATGGCGATTTCGTACGCGCGCATGGTGCCAGGCAGAGGTTGCTCCTCGCGCGCCAGGCCGAAAGCGCGTTGAACCCGGAGATCCTCGAGAGTCGCAATCATTACCCACCTCCGAACGCGCGAAGGAAGTCGAGCCCCGGTTGCGTGTTCCGGTCCCGCTCGAGTTGCTCGTACAACGTCGCGGCTTGCCTGATGGCTCGGCTCAGCAGGACTCACATCCAGTTCACCGCGCGCTGCTTGGCCATATACCATTGTTCATATGTGAAACCGCGGGCCGTTGCCGCCTGGATTTCCAGACGATCCGCTTCCATCTCGGCTAGCACGCGATACACGCTCCCCGCCACCACGTATTCGCGACGTGCAACCGGGTCCGGCCGCCACAACCTCGAGTTCGCCCCGTTCGACCAGTCGGGCGACATGGTAGACGCTGGTCCGGAGCATCCGGGCGGCCTCGGATTTGAACAATTGCCCACCCCGCTTGTGCGCGCGATCGATCTCGTCGGGGTCCTCGTGTCCGCAGAATTGGCAAAGTTTCCCCATTGGGAAGCCCCCCCCAAACAAAACAGCGGCAGCCGACCGAACTATGTAACCGTTCGGCTGACTGCCGCCGCGCTTCCACCAGAGCCATTGGATCCCTTCTCGGGACTTTGAAATTCTAGGATGCCGCAATTTCCCAAATCAAGACGAATTCTCGAAATAACGAGACTCGGCTGACAGAAGTTTGTCATCATTGCGATTTGTCACATCTTGCGCACAAACACCGCGGCCGCACCCATCGACCGCGACGTTGCCGGATCTTGGCCGCTATCCCCCCGCTGGCGCGTCGCCGCCATCGGAGGGTGCATCCGGCAGACAGCTCCGCCGCAAGCGCTCTGTGAGGCGATCCGGGGGGTTGCTCGGGGTTGCGTAGCATCGTTAGTTTGCTTCGTTGACGATCCTGGCACGCTCTTCGAGCGTCGCCGGGTTGACGTTCAGCGGCCGCGTCGGCCCGAACGGGAACCATTGCGTGTCCCCGAAAGACCTTGACCAACTGGCACCGCGGACACCAAATCACTATCACTGCGCTCGATCCACTGAGTTGTTTCGAGCAGTGGCCACGAGCAGCGCGGACACCTCCCGCCGGTTGGCTTCGCCATCGATCCTATCCAATCTGGGTCCAGGCTTTCCCGGATTCGTCGCCCGTAAAAAAGCGATGGCGAAGGATCGCTTCGGCCATGCGATCCAGCCCGGCCAGCCAATTCGGGTCCGTCAGGTCTACCCATTCGGGCCCACGGATGCCACCGGGTTGTATCGTCATGTCGCCCTCGACGCCGATCCGCCGGCAGACTTCGCACGCAATCGTGACCAGGCCGTGCCGTTCGAGGATCTTGGCCGAACGCACCAAGGTAACCGCCGCACCGCGGGCACTGAGGTAACTTCGGCGCGTTCGGCCTCGACCTGCATGCCGTTGGGTCGCCGCTTATCTGGCGGGGTTCTGGGTTCTCGCATAGCTCTCGCTCCTCGTTGGTTTATTCCCATTGTGGCACGCGTCGAAGGGGTCGGCTTCCAGCTTTTGGCGGAAGTCGGCTTGCTCCGCCAACAGCTTCGGCGTCATGATGCCCGCCTCCCGGTTCAACGCTTCCTCTTCCGCCTCTCGGATCAACGCTTCCTCGCTGGCCAGCGACTCCAATTCCGGCCCGTCGAGCCCCGAGTCTCCAGCCCCGTCCATCGCCAGAAATCGCAGGGAGCCCGCCCAGATTGGCATGGCGATCGAGACCACGGCGTCGTCATGGTCCCTGCCCTCAGCCCCGTAGGCTGCGTTCCCGGCCGACGACACCCGAACCCGGAAGGCCCCAAGCTCCCGTTCCAGGACGTCCGAATTCGGCATCCGGCTGCCATCTCGGCGAGGGGATTCCTTCAGTCGTTCCGAGCCCAGCGCTTCAGCGAGGGCGCCCGTTAATTGAACCTTGGAGACGTTCAACATCCCGCGGCCCGATCGCCGCCAGCTCTCACCGCTCGTCAGGCTGATTCCCCAGACTTCGACCGGGTCATCGGCCAGCGCCGAGCGGATCGACTCAAGGGGACCCTGTCCGACACCCGTGGCATCCACGACCAAGCCGGCAGCGAGGGCGGAGATCCGGCCGACGCACGATCCGGACGACGTCCCGCGTGATCGCCGAATAAGCTGTCTTCAAAGGCCAGCGCCGCAACCCGCGGATCGCCCAAAAATAACACTTTGGACCCTTGGAATCGCGTTCGGGCCGCCCGGTGGCTCGATCGATCGCCAGGAAGCGATTGAGGACCGAGACCGCAGCGAAGTCGGTGTACTTCCCCAGGTCGAGCCCGCACCACACGTCCATCTAGAGATCCTCCAAAGCAAACACGAGGGGCCGGTCGGCTGGCCACTGCCGAACGGCCTGGATCGCATCGTAACGCGAAAACCTGATCCCCGTCCTCGATAAACGCATTCTCATGTTCCTGCGTGTACAGGGCAGGACCCAAAATCCGACGTTGCTCCTCGAGGAACCCCAGGGGCATGCGATGCGGATAATCCACGCGTCGCGCGGAGATCCGCTCCCACTCGGCCGATTCGTCGGTCCACTGGGAGTAAAAGAACCCCCTCCGACCGGCCGGAGTGCTCAAGCACATCAAGGGTCCCGCCGGAATCGACCAGCATCGGCAGCACAGCCGCCGAGCAATCCCTCGTCGGCTCGACTGGACTCGTCGAGAATCACCAGGTCCGGGGTGTAACCCCGGATCGTCGCCGGATCGCCCGGGAGCGCCAGGATTTTGGAGCCATTGGCGAGTTGCAACTCGGTTTGCAACCGCTTGGTCGTCGGGACAGGTTCCAGCCGATCCTGGACCGAAACCGCCTTGTCGAAAAGCAAGAGAGCTTGCCGTTCGCCGATCGAGACCATGAGCGTAAGGCTTCCGGCTTGGTAGGACGCCTGGTGGACCGCCCGGACCGCAGCAGCCCATGATTTGCCAAGCTGGCGACCGACGAGGGTGAGGACCCGCTTGGAGGGCGTGAGCAGGAATCGACGTTGCCAGTCGTCGGCGGCATGCCCGGTCGCATCCCGAAACATTCGGGCCGGGTCGAGCGACCAGGACAGGTTCCTAGCAACGCGTGCGTCCATCTTGATGCTTCCCAGAAGGCGGGTTATCCCCTCGGAATCTGTGCGTAGAATGCGGTTTCCGGCGCCATCAAGAGACCATCAGGAAAAGCCTAGACGTAAGTGGTTTCCCGCAATGAGTTACGTCGCGAGTCCCCTGGTTATCCTGCCCAATGGCTGTGCGTAGAATACAGTCTTCTACGACGAGTTTGACGCAATTATCATATGCAAGACCAACTATCCGTTGCCCAACTTATCATCAGATCCATTGTTGCTCAAGTGATAAAAAGCGTCCGCCACCGCCACCCGAAGCGTCGGGTTGTCTCCGACTACCGCGAGCATCGTCGAGATGATCACGTCCAGTGAGAGCGTTGAGCCCTCGGTGGTCGAGACCTCCACGGAGGTCACCGGCTTACCGCAGCAGTATTCCAGAAACAGCTTGAGAGCGGAGACCTCGCCGCCCATGCCGAGTTCGTAGAGCCGCTTGAAGGCCCCCCTGACCTCGTCCTCGGTCGTGGCTTCGACCACCATGGCGCGCAGCTCGTTTACCCGGCGCGCCGTCGGATTCGAGCCTCGGTTCCCGGCCGCCAGTCGCGCACCCGGCAGAACCCGGCCCGCCACATCGCGTGGCACTCTGTTTAGTTCACCCATGATTGATTGCTCCAAGCTACCCTAAAGCTGGATTGACATCCACTCCCTCATGCACTCGTCGATCGTGCAAACCCGGCTGGTCCGGCGGAACGCCCTCTGGATCCTTCCCAAGCCTTCCTCCAACCGGGTCCAGTGCACTCACCGCAGACAGGGGTATTGACGCGCCTGTCCCCGCTCTGGGCAATCGACGACCATGCGCATAGGGCTCGGCCTGGTCGCGATGGATCGCCGACTTACACATTGCACACGTCATGATGTCACCTCCCATCTCGCGCAAAGTGAACAGAGAAACTCGTAACCTATGTAACCTACTATCTATCAACAGGTTACATAGGGTTACAGAGTTGTTTGGGAAACTCGTAACCCCAGAAACTCGTAACCCCAGGTTCCGGGTTTTTCTTTGGGTTACGAGTTGTTTGGAAAACTCGTAACCCTATGTAACCTATTGAGCCCCAATGGGTTACATAGGTTACAAGAGTTAGTATGGTGTAATTGGCGCATCGTCCTCCCTTTCGAGATCAGCCCTTACGAGTTGCCAGAAGACCTGTTTTCCCTCTTGGAGATCCTTGACCGCCCATCCGGCGTCTTCTCCTTCGAGTGTGGCGATCATGTCCTTGGCTCGGTACAGAGTGATGGGGATCGACCACTTGAGCTTTCCGTCTTCGACGGGCTTGAGCTCGCCGACATATCCCTTGGCCCCGGCTGCGTTGAAGACGTCCCGAAGTCGAACGGGATGAGCGTCCGCCTTCAAGAATCCCAAGAGCCAGAGTGCGACTTCCGTTGTCTTCCGAGGCATTGGTCCCCGCGCTGGCCGTTTGGGTCCCGAGTTCACGACCTCGTTAACATCCACCTCAACGGTCTTGTCCTCAAACCGGGGAACCCAGATTTCAAAAACTTCGGCCGCCTTATTCGTGACCTCCCTGGCTTCCAGGGTGAACGCCACGGCCGGGAGATCACTCGGGGCGAGGTTGTTCTCCGCCTGCATAAAGAGCCGTCGCTTGGGGTTATCCGGGTCCTTGGCGACGAAACTGATCGATCGAGCCAGGTTGCCGTATCCGATCGATCCCAGGATGCGGTGGCTCGCGGGTCGATTAGGATCGATCGACTTATTTAGGTGCGTGATGGCCTCCATCGCAATGTCACACTCGGCAATCACTCCCAGGAACGGCGTCAGGACGCTCCGGATGTCCGCGTTTTTGTGGTCGTTAACTCCGCGGCCTAGATAGCTGGGGAGGGGATCCACGATGAACAGTCGGCAATCCGGGAAGCGAGAAAAGAGCCACCGCCAGTAGGGGAGGTCTTGAAAAGTGATGAGGTTGACTTCGGCGGGCTTGTCCTTCCGACGGATCGTATATTCCGCTTTCAGGAATTTGATCTTGGCCATATCCGCGCCCATGGCGATCAGGCGGAGCCAGTGTATCGGCGGGATCATCTTCCGCACTGAGGATGATGACAGTCCCCTTCTGGACCCGGCCGCTTCCGTCGGGCAGTTCTCCCCCCGTAGAAACGAGCACCGCGGTTGCGAGGACGATCTGGGTTTTGCCGACTTTGCCTTCCCCCGCGATGATGGTCATTTTCTTGCGAGCGATCCGGTTCGGCCACAGCCAATCGACCGGCTGAGGATCAACCTCGTCACCCGAGATGATTCCCAATTCCCCATTGGTCAGCGATTCCCATTCGGACTGAGGCTTCGGCTCGGCATGTTTGACCCATGGCGTTGCCGGCAGCCTCGCGAGGGCTTCCCGGCATTCGTCGGGTCCCCATGTGTCCGGGCACGCCGCAAGCCATTGCTCGATGTCGTCGCCGACCTCTTGGAGGGGAAGTCGCACGACCTTGACCGAGGGCTTGGGATCGAGCCCGGCGAGGATCGAGCCAACGGCGTCGATATAGCCCTCGCCGGTCTGGTCGTGATCCGGGATCAACATGACGTTCTTGCCCGCCAGAGGCGTCCAGTCAGTCTTCTGGGGACTCTGAGAGCCATGGCTGGACGTCGCGACGACGATCCCGAGCCCACGCGGAGCCAGGTCCGCGCACTTCTCGCCTTCGACCACGTAGACGTCACTGGCTGAGTCCAGTTCGTCGAGATGGTAAAGGGGAAGTCCGGATTTCGACGGATCGCCGATACGCCAGCGGTTGCCGGCAATCGTCGGATGCATGGGGACGAATCGCTTCTTATCCTTCGGCAGCTCGATCCGATAGACCCGCATGACCTCGTCGCGATCCCGGTCAAGGTAGACCCACGGCCCCACGTCAGAGACCCGGCCGTGTTCCTCCTTGGCGATCCACTCCGCGGCATCCTTGGGATCCTTCCAGTTCCCCCCATTGCAGGGAGGCTTGGGCTTGGACTTGGCGGAGCCGTTGAGCGATGGGGGGAATCGGTCTTTCATCTCCAGGCCGATGGCCTTGACGATGGCCTGAGCGGAACAGGTCTTGCCGCTCTCATCGGCATGATGACAATGGACGGCCACGGTCCCGTCTGTCCCTTCCTTGATCGAGAGATTGGGGCTCTCGCCCTGATGGGCTGGACATCGCGAGCGCCACTGGCCGGAGCCTTGCGCTTGGGGCCGAAACCGCCAGCCTCCAGCCGTTCGACGACGAGGTTGATAGGCATCATGGGGCACCTCCCTGCCTCGATGGCACCCTGACGGACGGGTCGTGCTCCTCGAAGATCGAGACGAGGCATCGATCATCGACGCATTGCCATATCGTGATGCGACTCCGTCGCCCGCAATAGCGAGCAACCCGGCCGCACAGCGGGCAGAGCGTCGGCTCTTCCGCCGCCGGAGGGGGTTGCTCTTCATCGTCTCCGAAGTTAAGATTCATGATGAAATCTCCCGAATTACTCGACGCCCATGAGGATGGAATCCTCGTGGGCGTTGCCACGCGCTCAGATCCCCATCGACGCCGCCTCACGCTCCGCCAGCTCCAACTGCCGTCTACGCACAGGCGACATCCGGCCCGTGGTCGCAGGCTCGGCGCCGAGCACCGCCAGGGTCTCACGCTCGACATAGCGTTGAAGCGCTTCGAGGGACGTAAGCCACCGGCCTCCCAAACGGATCCCTTCGAGCTTTCGGGATTGAATCAGGCCCCAGAGGGTCGCCGGGTGGGTCGGACGTCCGGCGCGGGATGATGGGATGCGCCGCGCAGCGTCCGGGAGGGTTGAGGAGAGTCTCGGTCGCAATGTTGATCATGTTTTGCCTCGTAGTGGACGATTGAAGTTCGTCTCTAGAGGCAAGTATGGATGTCAAGATGTGGTAAGGCTATGGCCAAAATGTGTAAAGGTTTAGCCAAAACCTGGTAAAGGTTTAGCCAAAACCTGGTAAAGGTTTACTATGGCCCAAATGTGGCTGTCATGGAAAAAGGTTTACCGGGCTTTGCCACCGGGATTGGCCAGCTTCGACTTTTAGTCTAAAGGGATTACCGCTGCCACCCCCCGCGATCAGCGCACGGATCGATTCGGGCAAGGCAGCGAGGACCCGGTCCGACTTCGCTTTCTCGTATTGCGGATGGCTTTTGAGCCATCTGCTGAAAGAGACGTTCAAGCCGTTCGCCTCGATGAGTTTTCTAACAAAATGCAGCGCCACTTCGTTCGGGCAAGGGACCGGTTTCCCATCCAGGAGGAAGTAAGGCGGATTGTCGTCAATGATGACTTCAAGGCGACACTGACGCGACACTGGTAACGGAATGAGTTGTGCTTTGACGGGTCCGGGTTCGGGGACGGGTCCGGGTTCGGGCTGACGCGACACTGGTAACGGAATGAGTTGTGCTTTCGCCGCCCCAAGGTCATTGAGCAGGTAATGCGAGATCATTTCGTCGGGGCATCTTTCTGCCCACCATAGCTCCGCCTGCTCTAGTATGATCTCCCGCCATTGGAAATCATGTCCCTCGTCCGACACATCGCCGAACCATCGGCCATCAGTGGTCCGCAGCAGGTTCGGCCAAAATCTCCCATGCCGTTTGGCGCGGAATAGCCGGCCGTCATGCCCCTCAATGTCTACGCGCTCGCAGTTGCAGATTCAGAGCAGGATACGGACAAATCATGATCGCCCCCTGTAGTTTCACGGGCCGGACCGACCAGCGCGACGCACAGGGGTGACGCCACGTCGGAGGGTCCGCTTGGCTCGACCGCTTCGAATCAGCCGAGCCGTCCCGTGTCTCAATCTTACCCGATCTTCGCCGCCACGGTGCGAGCGGCATCGAGCGACTTCTCGGCGTATAGTTCCGACGTGTCGATTTGGGAATGGCCGAGAACAGCCTGTGCCGCCTCGACGCCGAATTGCTTCCGGATCATGGTTGCGGCGGAGTGTCGGAGTTGGTGCGGATGCCAGCGATGGCTTTCCTGCCACGCCTTCAACTCGACGCGCTGCTCTGGGGTCCGGTCCTTCGGACGGATGGCGGAGATGTCCGGATGCGGGAATGCCGCATCGCATCCCCTGGCGATCGCCCGCCGATAGCTGTTGACGGAGTAGCGATCGTGGAGCGGACGGCACCCCCTGGCGGCCTTTCGCTTAGCCTGATGCTGGACGTGGCTGTCCCATAGGGGAGTCGTCCGCTTGGCCCGCTGTTCGGCCGCCTGTTCGGCCATGACGCGCTCTGGGACTGAAGAGGTGACCGCTGATGTCGAGCCGAAGGAACGGGCGGATGACATCTTGAGCCTGGGGACCGATCATCACGACCTTGGCGGCCTCGTGGTGCTCGGTCTTGTGGGTGCTCGGCCGGTATTCCCAGATCGCGCCGGTCGTGTTGATGTCGCACGCACGCATGGCGACCAGTTCGCCCGGCCTCATGCCGGTCAGGAGTTGAATCCGGACCATCGCCGCAACAGTCGCGCTCAAATGCTCGATGGTGCGTTCCACGATCGCTGCCGGCACAGGACCGACCGGAGCGGGGTCGTGTGCCTCGCATCGGCCCTTCTGGAGCCCCCGGACGGCGCACAGGTCGTGATAGAGCCCGCGCGGCGCCAGCTCGTTCTCCGCAGCCCATCGAAAGCATTGCTTAATGAGATTCGTCCGCCGGTTGCACTCGCCCCGGGAAAGCCCTTGCTTGACGAACTCGCCGCGGCATGCCTTCAGATTGACCGGCCCGAAGTCCTTGACCGCCGTCGAGCCGTAGAGGGAGCGAAGGACCGCGATGGCGAGTTTGATCATCCTGACCTGATTCGTCGCCTCGCCGTTCTTGACGTAGTATTGTTCACAGTGGCGGACGTAGGAGACGGTCAACTCTGTCATGGTCAGGAGATCGGCTTGGGGCTCGATCTTCTTGTTGCCCCGTGGGGTCGGTGCGTCCGTAGCGTTCCGCCAGGAATCGGTGGTACTTCTCCCAGGACTCCGGGGAGCCGTACTTTCCGAGGTAGATGGTGCGGCCCCGGTCTTTGACCTTGGCTTGACCACTGGGTTTATGAAATGAGTAGGCAGGTGGTTTATGGACCAGTCGCGGCATGTTTCGAGCCCCCAAACAACACAACGGGGTAGTTATACCCCGTTGGCTTTCAGGCACAGGTTGCATTGCCGACCGTCGGCGAGATGTCGTAACTTACTGATCCGCAAACCACTTACTTTCAGTCGGGGCGAGGGGATTTGAACCCCTGACCTCTAGCACCCCAAGCTAACGCGCTAATCCAAACTGCGCTACGCCCCGAACACTCGCCAGGATAACCCGGAGGATACGGCGCCGTCTATCCCTGGTTGCTCGAAGATTGTAGAATCCGGCAGAAACCTGTCAATTCCATGTGGTTGTGGGGACGAGACCCGTGCATTTCGTGGAGCATCTGTTTGCGGCGGTCCGTCGAGCGGGAAACCCGGTCGTCGTCGGGATCGACCCAAGGCCCGAGGAATTGCCGCCGGGCTTTCTGGAGCGGTTCCCGGAGGATCACGCGGGGGTTGCCCAAGCCTTGCGCCGCTTTGGTGGCGAGATCATCGACGTGGTGGCCCCCCTGGTCCCGGCGGTCAAGTTCCAATCGGCCTTTTACGAGGCTTATGGTCCGCCCGGGGTCGCCGCCTTGCACGCCAGCGTCGAATTCGCCCGCGCCCAGGGGTTGATCGTCATCGTTGATGGCAAACGCAATGACATCGGCTCGACCGCCGAGGCCTACGCGCGCGGGTACCTGGGAAAGGTTCCGGTCGGGGGCAGCTATGAACCCTCGTGGCATGCCGATGCGCTGACTGTGAACCCTTATCTCGGCTCCGATGGCGTCTTGCCATTCGTCAAGGTCGCCGCCCGGGAGCAGAAGGGCGTCTTTGTTCTGGTCAGGACCAGCAACGCATCGGCCGTCGAGTTTCAGGACCTCGTGGCCGACGGCCGGCCCCTTTATCGACATGTGGCGGATCGTCTGCGCCAGTGGGCCGCTCCTTATGTGAGCGAATGCGGGTACAGCCTGGTCGGGGCCGTCGTGGGGGCAACCTATCCCGGTCAACTCGCCGAGTTGCGGGACGCGCTACCCGGTATCCCTCTGCTCGTGCCGGGTTACGGCACCCAGGGAGGCACGTCGCGGGATGTCGCCGCGGCCTTCGATTCGGATGGCCTCGGAGCGCTGATCAACAACTCTCGGGGGATCACGCACGCCTACGAACGCCCAGCGTATCGGGCTCGATTTGCCGACCGATGGCAAGCCGCTATCGAACAGGCGGTTCGCGATATGATTGAGGACCTGGCTGCCAACACCAGCACCAGTCGGCTCCGCACCGCGACCGTCGCCGCGAGTTGACGCAGCGGTCGCCCGCGCGTCGAGAACACGATCGCGTCTCGATCGGGGTGCCCTCAGAGCTCGGGCAGGCCCCCTCGTCTGGCCACGCGCTGGACCAGGAACGCCCCTGTCCCGATCATCGAGAAGGGCACCGTTAGCATGAAGATGACGCTCCAGTTGTAGCCGCTGGAGAGATTGGTGACCTCTTCGTCCTGGAGGGAGACGGCATCCTTGCAATTGGGACAGGCCCATGCTCGATTCGCACCCAGGACCATGAGGAGGGTGGCGACCGCGATACCTAGCAGCCTGATTCGCAGGATCCGTTTCATCGTTCAGAGCCTCGTCGGTCGCGATCGTGCGGGGGATCGCGACCCTCGGTTGCAAGAAGTCTGGCTCCCCATCCCTTACGAAAGATAGCCGTGGTCCGCGCCGATCGTCAAGAGCACGAGACCGCCCTCCCCAGTACGTGGCCTACAAGACGCTGACCCCGCGCCGCACGAACGGGAGCTGCTTGACGCGGAACGGCGGCGTCTTGAGGAGGACGCGGACGTCGCCGAAGCGACCGAGGCCGTTGATCGTGCCGAGGTCGGTCTGCCCTTTCTTCCGCTTGGGACCCTTGATGCTGCCAGTGAGGGTCGTCCGGTGCGGGACCATGCCGACGATATTGAGCAGGATCCCTTCGCCGGATGCGTCTCGCACTTGCTCCAGATAGCCGGCCCCTTTGAGTTGAAGGGTGACGTTGTTACCACTGTTGTCCACGTATTGCAGCCGGGTGCCCTGGGCGAACGAGGCGACGTAATTTGACCCGGCGATCCCCGAGCCGTTGCCGTCGAGGAGATTCCCGGCGCGGTCACGGATCGCCGTCGCACCGGTGCCGATGACCTCGATCTGATCGTACCGGCCGGAGGGCAGAGGCGAGGCTGGCACGACCGTGACCGAGTCCGTCGAGGCATTGTAGCGCACCGAGGCGATCGATACGGTCCCGCCCCCCGCGAGATTGACGATCTGGTAGCTGGCTGGATTCGACGCATCCGTCGGATCGAGCGGTTCGCTGAAAGTGAGCGTCAGGTTTGCGATCGCGAGGGCCGAGCCGGTCCAGCTCAGGCCAGTGACTTCCGGCGGCGTCACGTCGGGATCGGTGTCCACGATCTGCAAGACCGTCGTACTCACTGTGCCGAGGACGGCCCCTCCTGAGGGGTTATCGAGCACGACGTTGACCGTGTCGTCGTGGTCCTCGTAGAGATCGTTGAGGACGGGAACCGCAATGGAGGCGATGGTCTGGCCGGGGCCGAGGGTGAGCGTCCCCGATGTGGGGACATAATCGACGCCGGGCGTCGCATCGACGGCGATCGTCTGGTAATGGACCGTGATGGAGCCGAGGGCCCCGTAGAGGCGGACCACCGGGAGCACGGCGACGCCGGCCAGGTTGCTCACCGAGACAGTTCCGGCGCCGAACTGGACCGTTCCCGGCGACTCCAGGACCTGGACGGTTGCGCTGGTCGAGGCCCCTTGCGGATTGAGGTTGTATTCGGTGTCCGAGAGGGATGCCGGTAGAGTGAGGGTTCCCGGGGCCGTCGCCAACTCGATCAGCGTCAAGGTGGCACTGGCTCCGGGATTCAACGCACCGAACCGGCCGAAGAGCTGGTTGGCGACCACGAAGGCAGTCCCCTGGCTGGCCGTCGAGGACTCGTAGGCGAGGCCAGGCACGGGCGGGAGGGTCACGACGACGTCCGTCGCTGACGTCACCCCGAGGTTGCTCACTGTTGCCGTGAACATGACGCTCTGGCCGCTCTCGACCGTTTGCTTCGTGGACGCGAGGGTCAAGGCGAGGTTCACCGAGGGCGCGACCGGTACGGTCAAGGATGTCTGAGTGTCGCTGGGGTCGGGGTCGGTCTCATTGCCGTTGACCGCGGCCGACAAGACCATGGAGCCGTCGGCAGCGGCCGCGGGAGTCGGCTGGACAACAATGGTGATCGTCGCTGAACCACCGGCGGCGACATCGCCCAGATTGGCCGAGATCGTCCCATCCTGCTCGGTGGGGCTGGAGCCCAGGCTGGACGAGACCAAGACGAACTGAACATCCGGCGGCAGCGTGGACGTCGCGATCACGCCGGTGGCATTCGAAGGGCCCGCATTGGAGACATTCAGCGTGTAGGTCCAATCGGTTTGAGCGACGGCCGGACCGTGGCCGGGCGAGATGCTGACGGACAGCTCGGTCGCCGGAGCGACGATCGTCGTCACCTCAGCCGAATTGTTCGACGGGTTGGAATCGTAGTTCTGGCCCTGGACGGTGAAGGTGATCGTCTGCGAGCCGACGGACGCGAGGCCCGGAATGACGATCAGCGTGATGGTCGCCGGCTGGCTCGCGTTCGCGGGGAGCAGGCCGAGATCGGCCATGAAGGTCCCCTGACTGACCGTTGGATCGTCGCCTTGCGACGCGATCGCCGAGCTGACGGTCATCCCGGGGGGGAGAGTGGCGGTCACCTCGGCGTCGGGCTCATCAGCCGGCCCTTGATTGCTCACGGTGATGGTATAGGTGAGCGGCTGGCCGACATCGATGGAACCGGGCTGTCCGGTCGCGAGGATTCCCAGGTCGCTCACGCCGCGGACCGGGGTGTTCAGGGTCGCTGTGTTATTGGACGGTTTGGAGTTCGACGGGTTGACCGTTGACCGAGACCGAGTCGGTCAGGGTCGTGCCCGGCAACGCGGTCGGATCCACGATGATTGTGAGATTGGCCGACGCGCCCACGGCCAGGTTGGCGAAGGTTGCGGTCACGGCGCCATTGGCCTGAGTGAGGAGGACGCCCTGATCGGTCGTCGCGGAGATGAAGTTGACGCCGGTCGGCAGGGTGTCGGTCACGACGACATCCGTGGCGGCCAAGGGACCATTGTTGGTGATGGTCACGTCGTAATCGAAGGACAGTCCGGTTGCGGCGACCGGCGTCGAGCCGGCGATCTCGACCGCCAGATCGGTTGCGGGGTCGATCTCGGTCGTCACGCTATCGACGTTGTTGGCCGTGTTGGGGTCGGCGACGGCCTGGCTGGAGACCGAGGCGGTCTCCGTGAGCTCGCCGACAGTCTCGCGCCTGGAGGACCACGATCACCGTGACGGGGGCGTTGACGCCCAGTGTTCCCAGGGTGGCGACGACCTGACCACTCCCATACGACACCGTTCCCACGCCCGAGGTGGCCGAGACGAACGAGAGGCCGGAAGACACGGGTAGAATGGCGACCACGTCGTCGGCGACGTCGGGGCCCTGGTTGTCCACCGTCATGGTGTAGGTCAAGTTGCTGTCGATGAGGCCCGGATCCGGGCTCTCCGCCAGCGCGACGGATAAGTCGGCCGCGGCCAGGACCGTCGTGGTGACCGTCACGGATTCCTCGGTAGGGGTCGGGTCGGTTTCCTGGCTGGTGACCGTCGCCGTGTCGGTGATCGAGCCGCCGGAGGCGGCGCCGGTCTGGACGAGAATCGTCACCGTTGCGGAGGCACCCGCCGCGATCGTGCCCAGGTCGACCGCCACCAGGCCGGGCGATGAGTCTGGGACTCTGTACCCCTGGCTGGTCGAGACCGAGTCGAGGGTGACGCCGCCGGGCAACTGGTCCTTCAGGTCCACGTCATCAGCATCTCCGTATCCCAGGTTGGCGATGGTCAGCGTATAGGTGACATCGCCTCCGGCCAGCACCGGGTTGGGCGTGGCCGAAGCGGACAGCACGAGGTTGATCTGACCCTGGACCGTGACATCGGAGGAGAACTCCGAGGTGTCGCTCGAGGTGCTGGTGGCCGTCGCGGAGATGAACTGGCCCGGGAGCGCAGCCGTCGTCAGCGTGATCGTGAAGTTTGCGTTCCCGCTGGCATCAGTCTGGGTGGTCTGAGAGCCGAGTAGGACCTTCCCCTGGCCGTGTCCGCTCTGATCTTGCGTGGGACTGGAGAAGAACTGGATGAGATAGGTGGAATTCGGACTTTCATAGAGCGTTCCCTGAACCGTCGTCTGGGTCCCATCGCTCTGGGCCAGGGTCAGGACCGGGTAATTCTGATAGTCATTGGGTCCCGAAGTGCCTGGTATGTGGTTGGGGGTCGGGCCGCTCCCCAGGTTGATCCCCAGGCCGGCATTGTCGTAGATCGAGTTGGAGACGATCAGGTCCTGGTCGACATTTCCCACCAACTGCACCCCGGCCCCCACGCGGCCGGTCCCGTTGTACTCGATGATGTTGGTCGCGCCCGCGGTGGTTCCCCCGATGGTGTTCGACGAGGATCCGAGGGTGATCCCGTTCCCTTGATTGCCCAGTTCGAGCTTACCGGTCATGTCGGTCCCGATCCAGTTCCCGGCCACCCAGACTCCGCTGGCCCCGTCGGAGGTGCTGATGCCGTCCTCCTGGTTGGACGAGATCAGGTTGCCTGCGTCAACAGCGATGCCGCCGATCACGGTATCGGGCGCGTCGTCGAGCTGGATGCCGTCGCCGCCATTGCCCATCGGCGTCTGACCGTCCTGGGCGAGGCCGATCGTGTTACCCTGGATGAGTGTCCCTGCGGCGTCCTCCGACAGGCTGATTCCCTGCGCCCTGGTTTCCCGACACCACGTTGCCTAAGGACTGTCCGATCGCTCCGATCTGGTTGTCCGAGGCGCCTTGGATGGCGATGCCACTCAGCGAGTTCCCCAGCGCCGAGGTGCCGTCGGCCGTGGTGCCGATCAGGTTGCCGATGATCAGGTTATCGGTCGAGAGAGTCGCCCCGGGCTGGATCAGGATGCCGTTCTCCGAGTTGCCGGAGATCACGTTGCCCAGTCCGCCGCCGCTTCCGATCGTATTGTTCGACGAGCCGAGGACAGAGAGCCCCTGTCCGTTGGGGATCGCCAGCGTGCCCGAGGGTGCAACACCCAGGTCATTCGCCTCGATGACGTTGCCGCTGCCGGTCGTCAGCTCGATCGCCGCATTGGAGAAGCCGACGATCGACAACCCCTCGATCGTGCTATTTCCCCCCGCGATGACCATGCCGGTGTTGCCGGCCCCCGACAGACCCGAGCCGTCGATCTCGATCAGCGGAGAGTCCTGGTATCCCGGCTCCGACGTCCCGTCGATCACCACGGGGTTGACCAGGGTCGGTAGCGGCGTGCTCAGGTTGATCGTCGCCGGCCCCGACCCCGGGATGTCGAAGTCGATCGTGGCACTGCCCGTCCCCGAATTGGCCTGGAGTATGGCCCATCGCAGCGAATTGGGATTGGTATCGTCGTTGGTGTTCGTCACCATGAGCGCCGACAGAAGCTGGCGACGCTCCATCACCTCACAACACAGCCGGATCGTCGTCCGACGTTCCCGGTGCCGTCCCCATCGTAAGGTGCGCCCGTTGTCCATCGTACTGATGCCCGCTCTCGTCGGCTTCAACAAGGATGCTAGCCCAACCCGGCTGCTCGTCCCGGACAATCATCGACAACAGTTCACTGCGAGGTTGATTACGAATTCACTAGCGTCAGTGTTGTTAATACGCTCGCTACCCCAGTCAGTTCAAGCCCGGCGGCCTTCTCGGCGCGGGTTCACTGACATAAGCGTCAATGCTACCATGCAGGCGTGAATGATGTTCTTGGTGCTCTCTCTGTCGGGTGTCTGAATCCTTACGGATATCATTGCACGCTCCTCGTCGGTAAGTCAAGACGAGGGACGCCTGCGAATGGTTGATTGATTGAGATAATGCAATCTCAGGGGCCTCTGGGATCTCAATCTGATCAATGCAATGATGGAGCGCGCTAGAGCATGGCTGTCAATTGATGAATGAGTGTGCCAGTCACGATCGAGTCCGTCCATGCGTCTGGTGCATTCAGTATAGTTTGCGCACTCTTCTCAGCTATGGCTTCGTTTCGCGAGTTTGTCCTGTGCCTTACCCGTCCTTCGATCCGGCATTATCCGAATACTCGATACAGAGCGGTGCCCCGCGGCACGCATGCTACCACGCATCATCTGTCAAGGTTCGTGCGTTCTCACTGGGTGGGACGGGCTCCGTGGGTTCGTTTGCTCGATTATGAGTTCCTGGGCATCGGGCGTTGGGTTCGTTTCGGCCGGGTTGCTTCGTTCCTCGACTTTCGCCTGGCTTGGTGGGTTCGTTTCGCGAGATCGGACCGACTCGCTGGGTTCGTTCGTCCGTTATTTAGTTTCTTGATGCCAATGGCCCATCCACCGTCACACGCACTCTGTCGAAAGTCCGACGATCGTGATTCTGATCTCATGGATCGCAGACCGGGGCGAGCGGTGGAAGTTTCCTCTGGGGTGATCTCGGTCGGATCAGCGTGGCTGTTGGCCGGGCAGGAAGCGAAATCAGGCGTGCGTAAGCACCTCTCGGGTTGGATGGTTCTCACGTCCTATCTATTATGATGCCTCAGGTTCTCAAAAAGCATCATGCGATTTGCCGTCAAAGTGCGATTCTTTGGACGGAAGTCCTTGTAGAATTTGGTGATAAAATCTGTGCGATTTTCCAAAACAAGAGGACACGAGTTCTTGAATCTGTTTAGCTGGCGAGTCGAGATGTCTGACCATCTGCGGTCGGTCCGACATCCCTGTCCGACGGTCGCGTCGAGGGATTCCATGTCTGCGTGGATGCGAAGTGTGCCGTCGCTTCGGCGAAGGAAGTCGCGGGTGCAAGGTCTGTATCGGAGTCCGAGACTCTCGATCGAGAACCGAGTCGGGGATCATGGTCCGTCTTCGACCCAAAGAACCAGCCCTGCGTAAGGCCCTCCCTGCAAGGCGTTGAAGAGGCGGCGATCCGCAGTGACAAATCGAGTGGACAACATCTCGGCCAGGGCCAGATAGGTACAGTCGTACGCCGACCGACTCGTGGCCAGAGCCAATCGGAGAGCCGGCCCGAACAACGGTCGCATAGGATGGATGTTGAGGTCGGCCTGCTCGACGTCCTGGGCAATCTTGTTGGCTTCGTGCACAGTCAGGTCACCGCGGCCGACCTTCTTCCAAAGGATATTGCTCACCTCGGCAAAAAGGAGCTCGGGCGCGTGCCTCTCAAGGTCAGGATCGAGGTAGCGCAGGGCATCGTCGGAGTGCACCTCGGGCACGAACCATTTGATCACAACGCTGGAATCGACGACGAGCCGGCTCACCGCAGTCGGTCCTCGGCCACGAGGAGGGCACTGTCGCTGTGTGGTCGGCCTGCGAGGGCCTGTCGCATGGCATCGGCACGCTCACGGGTCGCGATCGCCCGTGCCCTCGCCGCCTCATCAGGCCTGGCCGGTGCGGCGACCCATTCGAGGTTCGTCAGTTCACAATTCAGACGGTTGTCGTCCTTGAATCGGACCACATGGCCCGGGGGTCGGGGACCGATAAATGCTTCCAGGATCAACTCAGCCAGTAGTCGAGTCTGAGGTCGTCCCTGATCATCATAGAGCGTGATGACCTTGTTGCCCTCGACGTCTACTAGGGCCGGAACCTGAACCCACTCCTCCAGGCGATCGGATTCGTGTCCCGGCGGATCGGTCCTGTGCTGGCGCTGGGCGGACATGCGAATGAACTCCGTAGGTGGGGCCATCGTCCTACCTACCATTATGACGCCGAATCGTTTGGCGCGGAAGGCTGCCGCCAGAGGAAACGGGGACCGTTCATTGGGTTCGACTGGACCGCTAGAGTCGAGTGCGGTGCTGAGTGGTGTCGCTGTCTGACTGGTGAGGGCACGTAAACCACTTCTTCAATCAATTCGGCTTTCCTGAGATTCGGCATCGCATCGTAACGCCGTTCGAACTCATCGCGAGTCAGACAATCACCGTCTCTCAGTGGCGAGGTCTCGCCGTTGCCATCAGCGGCTGGTGTGGGCTTGACCTTGGGAGTTGAGACGGTCATGGCATCGGCCTCCGGAGCGCCCGGGTTGTCGGCGGGACATATCAGCCATTGTATCGGTTTCGCGACGGTAGGGAGCGCGCGGCGAGCCCCGCGAGCGGTGGTTGAGTTCGCATCATGGCGATTCTCCGGCGAGACTGAGAATCAGGGTACGTGTCTGGGGCGCGAGTCGAAATCGGAGCGATTGGAGGGTGTCGAGCACGGGGGTTATCGTGGCGATCGGTCCGGCCCGTTTGGCGTCGAGGAGCAATCCCAGCGTGCCCGTCAGGCGAATGCGGAGGGCTTGGGCGGCCTGGCGTGCGAGGAGGTCATCGAGAATGACGACGGGATCGGCGCATTCCATCGCGAGCGCGAGCACTTCGGCCTCACCCGCATCCAGACCGGGGAGTAGCGAAGTGGGGGTGACGCGAGTCAGCGGCCGGATGGTGAGCCAGCCCAATTGGGCCGGGTCCGGTAAGTCCAGCCCGAGCGATCGGCCGGTCGCCAACTCGGCGTCGACCGCGGGAGGGATCATCACCGGACCGACCAGTGCGGGCAGGATCGTCAAGAGTCCTACTTGGTGAAGGTACTGCATGGGGGACGTGTTGCAGATGACCTCAGCCAAATCGCGTCTCCTGCCGCAAATCGTCTTCGGTCAACCGGAACGTGTCCACGCCAAAGTCGGCGAGCCGGGTGAGGAAGACGGTGCGAGGGATGCCGGCAACCCGCGCCGCTGCCCCGGATGAGAGCCGGCCCATCTCGAACAGCTTGATGGCACCCGCCAGGCGCAGTACCGCGCCGAATTGCTCGGGGGTCATCTGCAAGGCGGACAACGCCTCGTCGGCTACGGACATCGTGATTTCGCTCATGGTCCCCTCCTGATCCAACGACCATTCTAACCGACCCCAGAAGCTCCCGTCTGCCTCCATGCCGTCCACTCCGGCCAGGAGTTCACGAACCCGCTGGGCGATCGGGGCATCACCCTTTTCCTCTTCCATCCGTGTTATTGGTGTGATCCGTGGCTGGATTCTTCGGACTCCGCCCCTCCGTGGTCACTTCGATCGTGTCCATTGGCTCCAGCAGGAAGCCGACGGCCGCCGGCTCGAGGAGCCGGAGTCGCCGCGCGTTGGTGGGATGGTAATCGACAGCGCTGAGGGTCGCTCGGCTGCGGGTGAGCACGGCGACGGCGTTGCCGCCCGGCTGGCCGTTGTCAAGAGCAGGAGACAGTGGTTCTTGATTCTGGTCGAATCGTCGCAAGAACCGGCCGTCCGGCTCGTCGAGAGGGCCTACCAACGTGGTGGAAGACGCGATCAGGTGATCACCCAGTAGGCGAGGCCCTCGGGATTCCGCTTCTCGACCAGCCGGAGCCGCGAGCTGGGCGAGGCGTTGTGCCGCAGCAACTCGTACATGTCGTAGAGGACCCCGTGGGCCTGGGCGAAGTAGGAGTGTCCCAGGAGCGACAGGTCCAGTCCGGTGACCTCGACGGTATCGATGCCGGGGATGACCGTGACCGACGAGGCGGACCCGACGCGGTCGGCCTGGTAGACCAATCCCGAGGCCTGGAGGGCGCGATCGTTCGCCGATATATAAAGCGTCGTGCGATCCGAAACCTTGGGGTAGAGGACCGCCAGGTTGCGGAACAGGTCAATGTCGAGGTCGGGGGCTGCCAGGAAGACTTGACCGAAGCGAATGCCAGAAGTCGAGGCCGCCTGGGCGGTGATTCGCTGGATGGCTCGGAGCAGGCCGCGGTTGCCCATGCTGTGCGCGATCACGTGGAGTCGGGCGGCGCCGCTGTCGGTCGCGAAGCGGACGAGGAAATCGGTGATCGCGGCTTCGCTGGCCTCGATGCTGGCGGCGTCGGCCGCGTAGCCATCGAGCGAGCCCCGCGAAGGCCAACTGAAGAATGCCATCGTGCCCGGGACTTTCAGGTCGAAGCCGATCTGGGCCGCGCGGATGGCCGCCTCGTCGAACGCGACGTTGTAGCCGTGAAGGTAGACGAGAGCCTGATGCTCGTCGGGCGCACCCTGGGATAGCTCGCTCTGGATCGACTTCCAGAATGCGTCTCTGGCGATTTCAGCGCGCTCAACGATCCGGAGCCGGTCGTCCGACCAGGTGAGCCAGCGCCTCCACCAGGCGGAGCCGACCGAGCCGAACTGGTGCGACCTGGGAATCGCGACGAGGCATTTGCCGTGATGGACGACGTCCTGGCTCTCGCGCTGGTTGGAGTACCCTGCGGATGGATCGGACGGATCGGCATGACGTCGGTTCGTTCCATACCAGACCGGATAGACGCGAGGGAGACTGGCGTCGTCGCTGTATGCTGGGTCGCCGGTCGCCGCCTCAAGTCCTTTCGACGATCCCCCAATGCCTTTCTTGGTGTTCCGGCCACCCGCCCCGACCTTCACGGCCCCTGAATTTCTCTTGGGAGCGATCGTGTTCTGATCGCCCATGATGATCAGATTGCCGGAGGCGTCGCCGCCGATGGCGAGGGCGCGGTCACCGATGGCCTGGACGATCTGGCCGATCGTGATATGGGCTCTCTCTTCGACTGCCGGCCATCCACCCGCCGGGAGCCCTTTGCCACCGCGGAGCAGCGCCACGGGGAAGTCTATCGTTGCGTCGTAATCGAAGTGCGGCTCTTGCTCGGCGTTGCAGAGTTTCCGAGCACTCTCCGGCACGGCTTTGCCCAGGTAATTCATCAGGTCGGAGAGTTTGACGGTCGTTTCGCCCGGCCGATTGTTGGCCCCTTGCAAGGCTTCGATCAGGTGATAGGTGTAGACGCTCATCGTCCCATCGGGCCGCACCCACGACCTCTGTTGGCCGCCCGACGAGGTGAAGACGGCGCGCCCCGCGCCTTGTTTGAGATCATCAACCACCGCCTTGGGTGGAGGCGCCGGCGCAAGATCCTTTGGGAACTTGATGACGGCTTGACCTCCCTTGGCCGTGGCCATCCCCTCGGCGTGGCAGCAATCCAGGATCGCCAATAGCCGCTCGGCCTTGATGCGGCGCAGGACCTTGATGAAATCCGTTGCCGGGATTGCCGAGCCGGGGATGTCGAGCGGATCGACGTCGTGGGGGATCAGGAAGTAGCGGCTGGTCCCCTTTTTGAGCCAGCCGTGGCCAGAGAAGTAGACAACGGCCGTGGCGTGCGGTTCGGCGGCCACTTGATGAGCGAGCAGGTCGAGCCCCTCGAGAATCGCGTCGCGCGTAGCGCCTTGGTTGTGAAGAATGTGGACGTGATCGTCGGGGTAACCGCAGAGGTTCGGGTCGGTCAGGACGGTCTCAATCGCCTGAGCGTCCTGGACCGTGACGGGGAGCGACCACGGCGCGTAGGCGGACTGCCCTACTCCGACGAGCAGGGCACAACCTTGAGAGAACGTCTCGGCCATGAAAACCTCCAAGGAGGGTCTGTACTCTTTGTCCGACGATCAAGGCCACCAGCGGCCGACGTCTTCGATCGCATGGCAAGTCTCCTCGACGGCCTCGGATCCGCCCAGTGCGGCGATGACCGGCGCGAGGATATCAAGGTCCGCCAGGAGATCGATGCGCGATCGGATCGCATGAAGCCCAAGTGTTTCCCCCCAGAGAAAGAGAGCTTTGGCTCGGGGCAGCTCCGCCAAGTGCGGCACCAACTCCCCCAGCGCCTGGGACCGATCCCACGGGTCCCCGATCCCTCGGACGACCTCCAGCGCCTCTTCCACTCGCCCCAGCTCGGCCAGCGTCCGGGCTCGATCCCGCTGGTTCTGAGTACCCCGCGCCATCTGTAGCGTCTCTTTCACCCGCCCGGATTCCAACACGCAGGGCGAGAGCTCACCGGGCAGCCGGTTCCGATGAGGCTGCTCTCCGATCCCTCGCGCTACCTTCAGCGCCTCATCCATGTGCCCCAGCTCCGGCAGGCCGTGCAGCAGCTCCGCTAGCGCCCAAGCCCGATCGCTTTCGTCACTGATCCCCTGGACTACCTCCAGCGCCAACTCCATGCGCCCCAACACCGCCATTGCCCGGGCACGATCCCGGTATTCGCCGATCCGCCGCGCCAACTCCAATGCCTCCTCCGCGCGGCCCAGCCTCGCCAGGTGGAGAACCAGCTCCGCCAGCGCCTGGTCCCGCTCCCTATGGTCCTGGACCCGCAGCGCCACCTTCAAAGCCTCTTCCACATGTCCCAGCGCCGCTACGCGCCGGACCCGATCCCGCTGGTCCACGACCTCTCGCGCCTCCTTCAGCGCCTCCTCCACTCGCCCCAGCTCCGCCAGGTGGAGAACCGGCGCCGCCAGCGCCCGGGCCCGAGGCCGCTCGTCCTCGATCTCCAGCGCCACCTCCAAGGCTTCTTTCATTCGCCCCAGTTCTGTCAGGCAGGGCGCCAGCTCCGACAGTGCTTGCGCTCGATCGCGTTCGTCACTGATCCCCCGCGCCACGTCCAGTGCCTCTCGTAACAACGTCCCCCTCTCGCGATTATCGAAAAGAGAGCTCATCCCGATCAATGCCCGGACCCTTTCCTCCGGGCGCAAGGCCCTGACGTAAGCTAAGCCTTGTGAAGGGAGCCAGACACCCTTCTCCACCAGCGCCACGATTAGGGTGGGTGGCAGGATCCGAGCCAAGCTATTGAGGGAAGTGAACATCAGGGCATAGCGAAATCCCAGTCCGATGCATGTCTTGTAGTGGCTCGATTCGACGTCCAGTCGATCGGCGACTTGTACCAAACGCGCGGCTCGAGCCAGGTCATTCATGTACTCCTCAGTCTGGCCAACGCGCTCCTGGACTGCGTACCAGGTGTTCTCGGCACGGACTGTTCGGTTCTCGACGCCGCCGCTCAGCCGCTCAAGGCGCAACAGGCGGTGTAGGTCATCGGGACGGCCGGCTTTTTCGAGATGCTCGGCCATATGCCGTAGGCCGTAACCGTCAAGCTCCTCTCTCCCCGCGGATTGGAACAGCGCGTCCAGGCCGCCCCAGGCGGAGAGGTAGAAGTTCGCGATCCGATCGTGTGTCGCGGGTAGATCGACCCTGTTTTCCTCGACCAGAAAATCGACGAATGACTGGTGGACCACACGCCATCGCTGGGCGTGGCTTTGGACCTTCTGGCTCAGGAATCTTCGCCACCTCCTCAGTTCAGGTTTCGCACTTTTGTGGGAGGGCTACTGATCAAAAAGATACGTCGGCTTCCTTGCCTTTTCTTGGCTACTTGTCTGGGTTAGCTGGCCTGGACAAGCCACCAACACAAGGAAACCGACCCATGGAACTTACTTCCTCGTGCGTGGACCTGCTACAGCAGTTTTCTCCGGTCTTCACCGCACCGACCTACCAAACCTTCGTTGCCATCGTCGCCGGCTGGGTCCTCTCCCAGCGACACCGCTTCATCACCGAAGTCATTTTCTCCAGCGGCAACGTCGGCAACGGTCACTGGTCGCGGTTCCATCGCTTCTTCAGCCATGCCGCCTGGGACATCGACACCTTCTCTCTGGCCCTGGCCAAACTGGTGATGTCGATCCTCGCTCCCGGCGCATTATTCCTCTGGGCGGTCGATGACACGCTCTGTCGCAAGCGCGGCTTGACCCTCTACGGGGCCGGCATGCATTACGACCCGCTGATCTCCAGTCGAGCCAAGAAGCTGGTCAGTTGGGGGCACGACTGGGTCGTGCTCTGCCTGATCATCATCCACCCCTGGTGGGCCCCCACCAAGGTCTTCGCCTTGCCGATTGCCGGCCGGCTATCCATCAATCGCCAGGGACTCACCAAAGGCAAGAACAGGAAGGGGAAATCGTCCCAAGGCCGGACCAAGAGGAAGGTCCAGCCCGATCCCGACCACCGCACCCGACCGGAATTGGCCATGGAACTCATCCGCTTGGTGGCGCACTGGTTCCCCGACGATGAGATCATCATGCTCGGTGACAGTGCCTATGGTGGTCAAAGCGTCCTGTCTCATCTCCCCTCCAACGTCCATCTCATCAGCCGGGTCGCGGCCAACGCCGCGCTCTACGACGTGGCCCCGCCGCGGCGCGAGGGTCAGCGTGGACCATCCCGCAAGAAGGGGGACCGTCTGCCGGGCATGGCCGAGTGGGCGGCGGACTCGAAGAAGCCCTGGACGACCCTGTGCTTCCACCAGTTCGGGTTGCATGCCGTCCTGGAAGTGAAGACGATCCAGGCCCTGTACTACAAGGCGGGTAAAGACCGGCTCTTGACCATCGTCCTGGTGCGCGATGAGGTGGGAGGCGACGATCAGATGTTCTACTGCACCAAGCTGGACTGGACCGCCTGGGAGATCCTCGCGGTGTATGCGTGCCGCTGGGCAATTGAGTGCACATTTGAATATAGCAAGCAATTTTTGGGCTTGGAGGACCCCGCCAATCGCCTGCCCAAGGCTGTCGAGCGGACCGCACCGATGACGATGTTCCTCTACACCATCGTCGTGGTGTGGTTCCATCGAACGGGTCATCAATTCGTGGAATTCCCCTTCCGACCGTGGTATCCGCAGAAAGAAGAAACGTCGTTCGCCGACATGTTGACGACTCTGAGGCGGCTGAGTTACGAGGAGAAAACCGAGGGGGTGGTTGAAAACCAGTCCTCACTCAAAACCTGGATTGCCCAGCTCATCGAGCTTCTCAGCCGGACGGGATGAGCGGCCGATCGGCCGAAGATTCCCGTGTGATGCACCATCTGACGACTGAGCTGACGGGGCGAATTTCGCCCGCCGGCCCGCTCGCAGTCCGCCTCCTAATCTGCGAAACTTGAACTATGGTATGACTCCGGCAAGAAAGTCGGTCAGGCTGGAACGCCTGACGACGCCTGCGAGACAAGCTGGAACGCCTGACCATCAGGGGAGGTACCCCATGAGTCCGCACGAACTGGAGAAGCTCTGGGAGGACCACCTCGCTGGAGAATTCTCCACCAAGGACGTCGAGGCCACACTGGCCACGATGGTTGACGACGCCTCGGTCAACCACATCCCGGTCCACAGCGGCGGCCAGGGTAAGGACGCACTCCGCGTCTTCTATCGGGACATCTTCATCCCCTCCTGGCCCGATGACCTGGTGCAGACGCCGGTCAACCGCGTGGTGGGCGATGGACAGCTTGTGGACGAGATCCGCACGACGTTCACCCACGACCGGCCCATGGAGTGGTTCCTCCCCGGCGTGCCGCCGACGCACAAGACGATCGACATCGACATCATCGTGGTCGTGCAGTTCCGCGGCGACAAGATTGCCTGCGAGCGGATCTACTGGGATCAGGCGACCGTCCTCCGGCAAGTGGGGTTGCTTCAGGCGTAATGTGTTGGGATTCGAGAATCCCGATTCGAGATTCCCGAATCCGAACTCGCCCTGTGTGGAAGCTTGAAGGATGACTGTTGACTCGGGAACACCCAGAGATGCGCACGGCGCGGAGATTGTACGGAGTTAGAGCGCCGATCCGATGGGTTGCTCACACAATGAAAGCCGATCTTCCGCGGCCTGAAGGGCCGCAGGAGCCAAGCCTCGGGTGAAACCCGGGGTCCGCGGAACACCCCCGATCTCCGGCGGCCTGAAGGGCCGCAGGAGCCCGTTCCGGCACTCCTACAGGGTGCACGAGGCGGGCGCGGTGCGACCGATTCCCGGGGTTTCACCCCCGGGCTGGGCTCCCGCGGCCCTTCAGGCCGCGCGAGGTGCGCTTTTCCGGGACGCCCGGAAAACGTGGCCCCTGCGGGGCGGCGAGGCCCGGGAGACCTGCGGTCCGGCCACGGGCGGGGTCAGGAGACCCGCGCCCAACATCGGCCCGTGCGGGCAGCGGGGTCGGGAGACCCGCGCCCAACATCGACGATGCATTGTCGATGGGCTACCCGTGAGGGCCTACTTCACGGGTACCGCGTGTTTGCGGATGTACTCGTCAACCGGCGGCGGAGTCCCCGGCCCGATGTAGTGGAATGCCTCGGCGTATTCCATCCCGTACTTGCGACCCAGTTCACGGTCGCGGGCCAGGACGAACTCCTTGATGTAATTGCGGTCGGCGGTGGTGTCGTCGTCGCCCAGGAGCGGCAGTCGCTGGTTCTTCCTGGCCAGCTCCGCTCGGAGCTGCGAACCGTGATGACCGGCTGGTCCCTTGGCCTGGTTGGCACGGTTGGCCTCCACTTTCGTATTGACGACGCTGGTGATGTCCACCACGCGGGTGATCTCCGGGCGCCGCGCGTAATAGTACTTCTCCTTGACCGCGTGGGGCTGGAGACCGGCGGCGAACTGCTCGGGATAATCGTGAGCACGGCCGGCCATCCAGCACGAGGCTTCTACGCCCTTAGCGATCATGGCGTGATCGGGGTTCTCCTCGTCGTGCGCCCAGGGGTCCCAGCAGACCACCGTGTCGACCTTCAATAATCGGATCAGGAAGATCAGGCGGCATTGCAGCTCGTTCTGCGAGACGTCGCCCATGCGGTGGTTGCCGTAGTTGAGGTTGAAGACCTTCTTTAGCCCGAGGATCCGCGCGACCTCGTCGTTGTCGCGCTCGTTGCCCAGCACGTTCTGACCGACGGTGCCGGGCGTCCCCAGGCCGGGGGCATCGCCCATGTCGTCGTTGGTCGCCCGGACCAGGTAGCCTGTATAACCCTCCTTGACGAGCTTCGCCACCGTGCCGGCGGAGGTCAGCGGGATGTCGTCGGAATGGGCCTGGACCGCCAGGAGCACCTTGCCCTTGTGGGGCGTGCCGGTTGCCGCCCGTTCCAGGAAGACCGCGCGGGCCGATTCCTGAGCTGCTGTCGATCGGGGTCGCAGTAAGGCCGTGCCGGCCATGATCGTGGTGAGGAAGTCGCGGCGTCGCATCGTGGTGTTCTCATGTGGGGTCGTGGGTTGTTCGGATCATTCCGCAACGACCCGCACGTGTACCACGCCTTCAGTCGCGCGTCAAACTACCTCGGCAGATCGCCACCGGTTCGCCTGGCGACCTTCTGGCGTCGGTCAGGCTCGCTATGGCCTCGCAGGCAGGATTACCGCGTTCCCGCGGAGTGCTCGATGGTGTTAGAATCGATGGCGAGGGGCGGCAATCTTTACGTGGGAGTGGCCATCGAGAGATCGTGCGTCGCCGATGGACTCAGGAGGTTGATGTCATGGAGCAGAGTCAGATTACGCCGGCCGAGGAAACGAGGTCGATCGGCAAGGGTGGTGAGAACGCGTCTGTATCGGTCGAAGGGACTGAACTGGTCGATGAGCTTGGGCCGATCCCGACGTTTCCCGCATTGGCTCTCGATCCGGAGACGGGGCGCATGCTCCCGATCTCCGAGGAGGAGAAAGCCGCCCGGCGCGACGCGGTTCTTCGCATGCTCAGGGTCCTCCACCAGATCACTGACGACAGTGACACCGACGAGAACTGGCGCGAGGTCTTCCGCAATATCGACGCAGGCCGACCTCATCGTCCTCTGTTCCAAGGATTATACTGACCGTGGCCCGGATCATTCTTCTCGACTCCGGCCCACTCGGGCTGGCCACCCGACGCCCTGGCATTCCCCAAGTTCAAACGTGCCTTGGCTGGCTCAGTGCACTTGAGGGGAGTGGTGCGATGATTGTTGTTCCGGAGATCGCCGACTACGAAGTTCGGCGAGAACTCCTCCGAACCCGCATCGCTTCAGGTATCGGCCGGCTCGACCGCCTCAAGTCGCGCTTCTTTTACCTACCCATCAGCACTCCAGCCATGCTTCAGGCCGCCGAGTTCTGGGCCGAGGTTCGGCAACAAGGGCTTCCCACAGCTTCTCCGGATGCCCTGGATGCAGATTGCATCCTGGCGGGCATGGCAGCCACGGCTTTCGACCCCGCCGATACCGTAACGATTGCCACTAACAACGTCATCCACTTGAGTCGGTTCTCGGGCATCGATGCCCGAGAATGGCTCACTATCACCTGACACACGGATATCATGAGCCAGCACCTGGTCCTCCTGGGAGACTCGATCTTCGACAACGCCGGTTATGTCCCTGGCGGTCGTCCGGCGGTCATCGACCAGGTGCGGAATCGTCTGTCACACGGCTGGGTGACGACCCTGCTTGCGCGAGATGGCAGCATGATCGACGATGTGCACCGGCATCTCAAGGCCCTGCCCGCCGATGCGACCCACCTGGTACTGAGCGTCGGCGGGAACGACGTACTGGCTCAGATCGCGATCCTACGGGAGCGGGTGACGACGGTTGCCGACGCGCTGCGGCTACTTCTCGAGAGCCGTACGCAATTCCAGGAGGAGTATCTCCGGCTCATGGAGGCGATCCGGGATCGAGGTCTGCCGACCGCGGTCTGCACGATCTATAATCCGTGTTCCGACGATGATGACTTTCAGCGTGCGGCGGTCGCGGCATCTGCCTGTACAACGACGCGATCATCGACAGCGGCCGCCGCTTCGGGCTCCCGATCATCGATCTGCGCGTCGTCTGTTCGGAGATCGCCGACTATGCGAACGAGATCGAGCCCTCGGCGGCCGGCGGCGCGAAGATCGCCGAGGCGATCTGCCAGGTTGTGACGGGGCACGATTTCACGGCGAGGCGGAGCGTCATCGTGCCGTGATTCGGCGGTTGCCTCTGCGGGCGCAGGATCTACCGTCCCTTGAGTTCCCGATAGCGCTGGACCCACTCTTCGGAGACCTCGTCGGCCATCTTCCGGAGCCGAGGCGGGGCGACTTTCAGACCCTCGGAGATCGGCAGGCCCAGGTCACGGTGGATCGCGAGGACGGTCAACTCGTAGGTCCCCACGAAATCCTCGTAGACCACTTCGTATGGCTCGACTCTCAACCGCTCGAAGTAGCGGCGCCACTCCGCTTCGAAGAACGTGAGGCGGGTGACCCAGTGATCGATCCGCTCGAAGTCGAATGACGGCGCTGGTCCTGGTGCCGTTGGCGGGGTCTCCTCATTCCGAGCCGCCTGGGGCCGGATCAACCACCAGATTCCCGTCTGGATCGCCCGGTGATACGACACGGCCTGCCGAACCTTGTCCCGGCGCGTCAGGAAGACGTAACGCAGGTCGGGGAACGTGCCTTGCAGGAGCTCGAGATCGGACACGCCGGAGCCGTGAATTCGCCGGAGCTTCGCCGTGAGATGCTCGAATTGATGCCAGTGGACCTTGGCGCCGAAGACGCCGTTGGGTGACGTCCCCGCCGACTGGATCTTCTCGAAATACTCGGTGTCCGCCGAGATGCTCAACTTCTCGAGCCAGTGTTTCTCGAAGACCGGATCGAAATACTCCCTCGGCGTCCCGGCGAGCTGGGTCGATTCCAGGGCCTCGGCGAGCAAGCCGCTTCCCGTCCGGGGCGTCGAGCTGATGAAGTACGATCGTTTCAGTGGCTTCCGAACCGTGTGGGGCGATCCCTTGAGCTTCTTGTAGCGATGAACCCACTCCTCCGAGACCTGATCGGCCAGCTTCTGCAACCGGGGTGGTGCAATCTTCAACCCCGTCGGTACCGGGATGTCCAGATAGTCGAGAATCGCGCGGACGGTCGAGTCGAGGGCAGGGGAGAATTCCTCGTAGACGACTTCGAAAGGCTTCACACCGATCTCTTCGAAATAGCGACGCCAACTCGATTCGGATTCCGTGAGGTACTTGACGTAATTATCGATATGTCGGTAGTCGAAAGGCGCGGTCCGAGCCGATGTCGGCAGGAAGGTTGCTGCTCTCCGCTTGAATCTGGCTTCACCGAGTGCCAGATGTCCGTCTTGACCGCCTTGTAATAGGAGATGGCCTGTCGAACCTTGTCCCGCCGCTTGAGCCAGATGAAGCGTAGGTCGGGGAATGTGCGTTGCAAGAGGTCGAGGTCGGAGATGCCGCTGCCGTGGATCAGCCCCAACTTCGCCTTCAGCGGCTCCAACTGGGGCCAGATGACCTTGGAACCGAAGACGCCGTTGGGGGTCGACCCGAAAGCCAGGACTTTCTCGAAGTAGTCGGCATGTCCCGAGACGCCCAGTCGATCGCACCAATACGTCTCGTAGTCGGGTTCGAAATACTCCGTGGGATTGCCGGCGATCCCTGTGGATTCCAGGGCCTCGCAGAGCAAGTGACCTCCCGTTCGGGGCATGGCACTAATGAAGTACGACTTGGTCACGGGCATGAGGACCTCGCGGGACCTTCCGGAGTCGATTCGATCTGGGAAAGCGCCGTCCGATGATGGGCCACGCTGCTCGGGCTGCCGTGTCGGAATCCCAGGGGACCGCCCGTCGCGAACCGCGTTCAGAGGCCCTGGAACGTCTCATAGAAGCTCGCATCGTCGTTCTTGTCGAATACGAAGTTGGTGAAGGACACGGTCGCCGAGATCTCGAGCGCCTCGACGAAATGCAGGCAGCCGTCGGGCAAGAAGTGGATCTCACCCGGGTCGATGCGGCCGATCGGCGTCCGAGGTCGTGGCCGGGGGCTCCTTGGTCGCATCCGAAACGGGGCGATGGTGCGGCTGGTCGGCGTCCGAGGTGCTGGACGTGGGCTCCCGGATCGTATCCGACGTGAGCGACCGATACCGAGTAGCATCCGCAGTAGGTGGTTGGTTCTGAGTGGTGTCCAAGATGAGCGTCTCATGCGTCTGGATGTCGGCCTGTGTCAAGAACTGATCCGGGATGACGTTCGGAGTCATCGTCAGCTCCGAGTCGGCGGGTGAAATCAGAGTTCGTACTGCGGTGGGGGGTGGAGTTAGCGTCGCCGATGACGGGGCGACGGGCGAGGACTGCGTCGCAACGACAGAACGCACCGTGAACGATGGAGTGGGCGAAGGCGTCGGCGATGGCGTGGGGGAGGGCGTCGGCGAAGGCGTCGGTGATGGAGTGGGCGAAGGCGTCGGTGATGGAGTGGGCGAAGGGGTCGGCGATGGCGTGGGCGAAGGGGTCGGTATCGGAGTCGGCAATGGTGTCGGCGTCGGCGTCGGCGAAGGGGTCGGTGTTGGCGAAGGGGTCGGTGTTGGCGAAGGGGTCGGCGAGGGAGTCGGGGTGGGACTGGGCGTTGGGCTTGGTGTGGGTGATGGCGTCGGCGACGGCGTCGGAAACTTGGTCACAAGGATCTCAACGGTCTGATAGGAGATCGTGAAGTCGGTCGGGTCGAAAGGCGTGAAGAGGACCGATAGTGTATGGGTGCCCAGAGTCAGTACGGTGCCAGCCGGCGGCGAGTAGCTGTACGTCCCGGGTACGACCAGCGATTGTCCGGCCAAGGTGAAAGAGGCCGTGGCATCCAACTGGGTGGCGCCGAGCGCCTGGCCGGGAGTGATTGAGGCTGGTGCAAACCAGGTGATCGTCGGCGTCGCCGGTTCGACATCGATGGTGGTAAAGGCGACGACGGAGGTGTAATCGGCCGAGTCGAAAGGAGTGAACGTGACTGAAAGCGATTGGGTGCCGACACTGAGGACTGTGCCCAGGGGTTCTGAGTAGGTGAACGTCCCGGGCACGCTGGCATAAGCATCCAACTGATCGGTGGTCAGCGACGTGCCGTAGGTGATGGGCCCCAGGATGAGCCATGCGACCGTCGGAGGCGGCAGGGCGCCTTCCGAGGCTTCGAACATCTGACGGACTTGCTGACGGCTCAGGCCGGAGTCGAGCAACCCGGTCCAATACGAGAGGCTCACGGGGGTGGGTTGTCGACCCCCGATGGTGGCGAAGAGCGCGTTCACGAACGACTGTGAGCTGATGTGCTTGCCTGAGTTCGACACAACATCCATGAAATCGCGCTTGAGCGCCGCACGCTTCACACCGTGCGCCAACAGCTCGAGGGCGTGATTCAGTTCGGCCGGTTCCGGTGCGCGATGGAAGTACTTCTGGTAGAGGCCGACCACAAATACGGTCTGCTTGTTAGGTTTGACAGCCTCTGACATCCGGCGCTCGACGTGGACGTCCGCCGACGGCGCCAGGTCCACGAGGGCCTTCTCCGTTCCCTGGCCCGAGAGCATGATCCGTTCTTCGAGCCCAGAGATCGAGGGCGCACTGCGCCTGGGAGGCCGTTGTAAACGATGGAACACCGAAAGCAGAATCTTCTTGAGGCTGCGTAACATGATGAGTGTTCCTCAACAACCGGATCTGCACTGAATCCTCGATCGCAAGAAACACAAGATCACCAAAGTCGCACTTCATAGATGAATCCACTCTCGTTGCGACTGTTTTGGGATTCCCTAACGCGGCAGTGCCGCAACCCCTGTCGCCCACAATCGGATTTCACGCGGAGACCCGGAGCACGCGGAGGAATCCCTCACCAATTCCAATTCGAGCCTCAGCCGTCTGGGTCTTCCTCCGCGTTCTCCGCGTCTCCGCGTGAGAATCTTCCCTTCCGAAATAGGCGCGCACGGCGGAGAGATCCTCCAGAGGAAGACTCTAAGTCTACAAATAACGGGTCGTGTCGCATAGGCCACGAACAACAATATAGGCGCTGAAGACGTCTCATGCGACCCGATTCTTCACTTGGCTCCGGCCTTGTCTCGATCACTTTCGCGATCGGATCGCTGAACGAAGCTCGACTTCATCAGGACCCAGCAGTTCGGGTCCAGAGTGACCGACGTGGGGGCCTTGTCGGCTGTGAGCGAGAATCGTTGCTGTCGCTCGGTCATCTCGATCTTCTCGGTGCGCGACTGGGTCGAACCTTCGACCGTCAGCCCGATCTCGATGGAGAGGCGGTAGGGGGCGCCGGGCTGGGTCTGAGTCAACTCGATGTCGATACGATGGTCCTCGGAACGATATTGCCAGGAGCCGTTGACTTCGGGCGAGCCAGGCCGCCTCAGCCACTGCTGAAAGAACCAGCCGAGATCCTGGCCGGAGTTCTCCTCCATGACGCGGCGGAAGTCGTCTGTGGAGACGTTGCCGTCGCGGTATCGGCGGTAGTAGTCGCGGATGCCGGCCCAGAAGGCGTCGGGGCCGATCCGGCCGCGGAGCATATGGAGGGTCCAGCCACCTTTCTGGTAAACGAGGCCGTTCAGGACGTGGCGCATGTCGGCCAGGTTTTCGTGGATGACGGCGAGGCGAGGGTTGCCCTTCTCGATCCCGAATACGGTGTCTCGACTTCGCTTCAAGCCGGCGACGAAGGCATCTCGCCCGGAGTCGTGTTCGAGAAAGAGCAGGGCGAAGTAGGTCGCGAAGCCCTCGCTCAACCAGACGTCGTCCCAGTCGCGCTCGGTGACGGCGTCGCCGAACCACTGGTGCGCGACTTCATGGGCGACGAGGTGATCCACGCCCCGGCCGGAGACCGAGCGCTCGCCGTAAAAGATCGCGCTCGCGACCTCCATCCCTCCACTGATCCCTGCGGCCTGAACCCCGGCGAGCTTCTCATAGGGAAACGGGCCGATGTGCTCGGAGAAGAACTCCAGCACCCGGCGTCCCGGGTTCTCCAGGGCCGGAACGACCGCCTCGCGATCCTGGCGGTAGACCCAGCTCTCCAGCGGGACGCCCCTGACCAGGCCGGCATGGTGCGAGGTGAACTGGGCGACGCCCAGGGCATTGAGCCACGAGGCGATCGGGACGGATTGCTTCCAGTGCGTCCGGCGTCGGCCGTCGCCGAGGTCGGTCTCTTCCTGCAAGAGCCCGTTGGACACCACCTGGTACCGCGGAGCGCCGTGACGAGGAATTCGCTGGTCGCCTTGTCCGAGGGGTGATCGATCATCGGCAGCCATCGGCGTGCCTTGTCGGGCCAGTTGTCGCTGAAGAACGTGCGTTCGCCGTGCCGGTTCTTGCCGATGCGGAGCCCTGCGGATGGTTTGCCGTGGTAAGCGACCGTGAACGTGCGGCGCTCGCCCGCTCTGGACGGCGAATCCAGGTTGATGCGCAGCCGGTCGTCCTTGTGATCGAATTTCGCGGGAGTGCCTCGGGAATTCACGCTGGCCACCGTCATTCCCTTGCCTGAGACCGGTGAAGTCAGGTCGAGCTGGAACTCCTTCACGCCGTCCTGGAGGAACCGCAGGTCAACCGATGCCTCGCCCTCGATCTCGTCGCTCTCGTCGCGGAGTGTCAGGCGGAAGGTGTAGTGCAACGCGTCGATGCCTGGCTGGCGGGTAGGTGTCGGCAGGGCAGGAGGGGGTGGTGAGGACGACGACAATGAGCAAGGACAGCCCTCGGCTCATCGCGGCCCATACTAGCCGGATCGATCGTGTGGAGTCGAGTCTCATGGACGCGTTGCCTCGTTTCCGTTCGCTTCCCCCATCGGCGGGAATGTCTGGAGGATCCCGCCACGGCCGACGAGTTTTTCGATCTCATCGAGCTCGCTGGGAAGGAAATCGGTAAAGTTCTCGTACCCCTTCTCGGTCACGACGATCACGTCTTCGTAGCGGAGGTAGATGTGCTCCTCCGGAACGCGGAGCTGCGGGTCGATCGAGAAGACGTGTCCCGGTTTGAGGACGCCGCGGGTGTAGGTGCCGTCGTCGTGGACGGCCATACCGACGGGGTGGGAGAAAACGCCTCCACCGGTGTCGACCAGCCGGTGCGCGGCGCGCTCGTAAACCGGCTTGGAGAATCGGGTGCGTCGGAAGACGTCGGCCATGGCGGCTTTGGCCTCATCGCGGATCGCTCGCGGCGTAACTCCGGGTCGAATCCGCGTCATGACCGCGTTGCGGTAGTCGAGCACAAACTGGAGCAGTTCGCGTTGCGGGGCGCTGTACTTGCGGTTGACCGGCCAGACCCGCGCGATGTCGCTGGTATAGTAATGGTACTCGGGTGCGAAATCCATCAGGATGAGGTCGCCGTCCTTCAACTGGGCGGTGTTCCGGTAGTAATGCATGTTCCAGATGTTGTCCGTGCCCGAGGCCGTGATCGAGCGATAGCCTTCGAGGCGTGCCCCTCCCACGAGGAAGACGTAGCGAGCCGCGGCGTCGAGCTGGTATTCGAACACGCCCGGACGGGTGCTCTTCATGGCCTCGATGAGCCCGCGGCCGGCGAGCTGGGAGGCGCGACGGATCATCGCGATCTCATGGGGACTCTTCACGGCGCGGATCTCGTCCAGGATCGGCGTGAGGTCGCGGACCTCGGCGTGGGTAAATCGCGACCGGAGCAATTGGACGAACTGAGCCTCGCGCGACGGGCGGCCGTCCCAGGGGTCCGCTGTGATGGCGGAATTGGCGGAACGCAGCTCGCTCCGGCATTCCGCGTTTCGCTCCCCGGGGGCGAAGGGCGTATAGAGCACCACATCGGACCCGCCGATCGCTTTTTGCAATCCTTCCCCGGCCAGGTCCTTCGTGCTCCCGACCGAGGCCACGCCGGTGAACTGTCGCACCACTTCGGCATCCTCGGCCGAGAGGACCTTTCCCTCGGCGCTCTCCAGCCGGACATTGCGCGGGGGCAAGAACAGACTAGCCTTGCGCGTCCGACCGTCCAGGATCAGATAGGCGTGCGGTGTCTCGATCCCGCAAAGATGGTAGAACTCGTTCGTTTGCCGAGGGATCAGGAAGCCCGTTGTGCTCGGTGCGCCCACGACGATCGCGACGCCGCGATCGCCGATCCGGTCGAAGACGGTATTCCAGCGCGCCCGGAACTCCTCGGGCGGAAAATCCGTCTGATAGGGCGGTGGTGTCTGAGCGAGTAACCCAGACGGGAAGGCTGCGATCAGAATCAACGGCCACAATCGATTCATCGACACGATGATGTCCTAATCTAAGCAAGAGCAGCGCTGAGTTCCCACCCGCCGGTCGCTTTTCGAGTCGTGCAGCTTCCATACGGACAATTCGCGTGGGAAAGACTCACCGATGGACTTCGACCGGCTTCCCGGAGAAGGTGGCTGAGGACTTGGTCTTTTCGCGCACCCAATGGACGTCGATCTTACGCTCGAGCGGGGGTCGCATGCGGGAGCCATCCGCCAATTGCAGAGTTAGCCGGTGGTCCGCGTCGTTCCAGGCGAGCGAGATGCCCATCCAGTCGCCCTTGCGGTAAGCGAACGAGATGCCGTCATCCTCGTAGAGGAGAAATCGGCCGTCGGCCCCGGTGTAGAGTCGGAGGGTCAGGGGTGCTTCGGAAGGCTGCCCCGTCCATTGTTTCACGGGGCCCATCGGCAAGATCGTTCCGGCCCGGACGTATAGGGGCAAGGTTTCCAGGTCAACGGCGCGGGTGATCTCGCGGCCGCCTTCGGATGGTTCTCCCGTCCAGAAGTCATACCAGAGCCCGCGAGGGAGGTAAAGGGTGCGTTCTGTGGCGCCTTTCTTGGTGACGGGGGCCACGAGGATGTTCGGGCCCCAGAGGAACTCATCGCCTCGGGCACGGGCCGACGGGTCGTCCGGGTCGTGCAGCCAGAGCGCGCGGATGATCGGCAGGCCGGTCAGACAGCATTCGGCGCACCACGCTGTACAAGTACGGCAACAATTGATAACGCAGCTCCAGGTATTTTCGGCAGATCGGTTCGACCGCCGCGTTGTGCAGCTCTTCGACCCCGGGGTTCCGGGCGTAGCCGTAACCGCGAATCTCGTTCGGTCCGAGCTCGCCGGTGTTCCAGCCCCAGGGGAGCCGGAGCTTCCACGTCCGGCCGTGCGAGCGAAAGAGCGGACAGAACGCACTGAATTGGAACCAGCGGACGTAGAGCTCGCCGGTGAGGTCGCTGGTCGGCACGAAGCCCCCGGTGTCGGTTCCCCAGTAGGGGATGCCGGTCAAGGACGTGTTGATCGCGACCGGAACGTGGGTCTTCAAAGTTTCCCAGGAGGAGTCAACGTCGCCCGACCAGAGGAAGGCTCCGTAGCGCTGCATGCCGGCGTAGCCGTTGCGGTGCAGGGCGTAGGGCCGCTGGTTCGGACGAGTGAGTTGGGGGCCTTCCCAGTACATCCGGATTCGCGCCAGTCGCGAGGCGGCGTCGAGCGGATCGCCCTCGTCAGGCCACCAACCGTCCACGCCCATGGCAAAGACCTCGCGATGAGCGTGCCAGTAGGTGGAAGCCTCCTCTTCAACCGGGTGTCCGGGTACCGGGGGATCGCTCACGCGGCCGCGTACCGATTTCGCGCGGATGACCACGTGCGGCACGACGTGGAAATGCATCGCGTGCAGCTCTCGAAGCATCGCCTCGGGCTCGTTGAAAACCGCGGGGTTGAACAGGAATGACCCGTGCCCGGTGTTCCAACCCGACGGACAGAAACCGGTCCCGAGATAGATCAGCGCGTCGCACGGCAGCTTCGTCTCGCGGAACGTCCTGGCGATCGAGAAGACCTCGGCCCGACTGGACAGCGTGCGATGCGACTGCTGGTAACCCAGGGCCCAGAGGGGCGGCAGCTCGGGATGACCGGTCAATCGTGCCAGCTCGGCCATCACGCCCGCGGGGTCCCGCGCGGTCACCACGAACAGGTCGATTGGCAAGGACGAGGACCGGCCGGTCGGAACGAAGCGTCCCTCCGTGCCGGTGAGATCGAACTGTCCGGCCGGTTGATGGACGAACATCGCCCAGCCGCTGGTACCGATCAACCAGGGCACCGGTACGCGACCGCCGTGCGTCCGCAGCCGGTATCCTCCCTGACCGCTCCGCATCCGGTCAACCGAGCCGCGGCGATCGAATTGTTGACCGCCCTCGCCCAGACCGAGCACAGGTCCGTCGCCCAGGTGGAAGGTGACGGCGCCGGTGTCCCCGTTGACGCGAATCTGCTGGATGATTCGTCCATCCGGCGCCTCGACGCGGATGGCAATCGGCTCGGTCGCGAGCGTCAGGTGCCAGTCTCCCGCGCGGATGATGGACTGGGTCTGGCCTGGTGAATTCAGGCGGACGATCGGCTCGCCCCAGTCCTGCCGGACCAGCGATCCGTCAGACGAGATGGGCTGGGTGCGGCCTCCTTCGAAGGGGACCACGCTGATCCTCACGATGCGGTGGTCGATCGGTGTGACCGCGACTTCGACCGGCCTCCCCGCGACCCGGAGCGCCGCGGTCTGGCCGGCGTCCACGGACCCGGCCAGGATCGCCAACCCACCGGAACCGCCGAGCCCTTTCAACGCTGATCTTCGGGTGATCTTCATGTGATTGCTCACATACGTTATGACCTAGACCGCGAGGTCAAGATCGAAGGGCGGCCCACGCCCTGACATGCGTGGGACCGCGAATCTCATTTCTGATCGGCATTCGGCTTGTAGAACTTCCAGGTCGGGGCGTAGTCGGCCGAGAGGTTCTGGTTGGTCAGCGAGGCGCGGATCATGTCGACTGGGATGGCGTTCTCCCTGAGGACGGCGTCGTGGAAGGCGCGGTCGGTCATCTTGCCGGATTCCACCAGCTCGCGATGGAGGTCCCTGAGCTGAAAGCCGCCGAGCAAGTAGGCGGCCTGGTAGAGCGGGCCGTACGAGCCGGTGAACGAGCGACGAACCTCCGCCGTGGCGTTATCGCGCTCGTGGCCGACGCGGTCGACCAGGAAGTCGATGCACTCGTTTGGCTTCATCTTCTCGAGGTGGAAGCTCAGTGAGAAGATGATCCGGGCACAGCGGTGCATGCGCCAGAACAGCATGCCGACCCGGTTCTCTGGCGATTTGGCGAACCCGCGATCCCAGAGCAGCAACTCCCAGTAGAGCGCCCACCCCTCGACGAAGAACGGCGTGCTGAACAGGCGTCGGTAGTTCTTGTAGCGTGTGCCGATGTAACCCTGGAGGTGATGGCCGGGGATCAGCTCGTGATGGACCGTGGCGCGGGCGAAGTGGATGTTGTTGCCGCGCATGCTCATCATCTTCGCTTCGTGGGGCATGGTGCTGGTCGGGTATGAGACGATGATCGTCTCGCCGCCCAGGAAGAAGGGGTTCACTTGCTGTGCCTCGGGCGACATCATGGTCATCCGCCAGGAGTCGCGGCAGAGCGGAGGGATCGTCACGAGGTCGTGGGCGTCGAGGTAGGCGATGGCCTCGAGCGCGAGGTCGCGGATCAATACCGGTTGCTGGCCCGGCTCGACGTGAAGGGTCTTGACGCGCTCCAGGGCTGCCTTCCAGTCGTCGCCCAGGCCCATCTCGTGCGCGGCCTTCTTCATCTGGTCCTCGCACCAGCTCAGCTCCTTGCGCGCGAGGTCGATCAATTCTTCCGGCGTGTAGGCGATCATCTCGGACTTCAGCTCGCTGAGCAGGGCGTCGCGGCCGATGGGGGTGCCGACGATCTCGCGGTTGCGATCGGGGGTTGTGGATGGGGTGTCAGCTTGTCGCGGTGTCTCGGTGCGCCCGGCACCGCCGCCTCCCCCGGTTCCGGGGCCACCGCCGCCGAACCCGCCTCCACCTCCGCCGCCACCACGCCTGCGGCCCGCGCCGGGACCGAGGTCGGAGCCTGTCGCTGAGGCGCCGAATCGCTGGCGGAGGGAGCCGGCATAGGCCTGGATGGCCTGGTCGGTCGCCTTGTACGGTTCCTGCATCCACCAGGAGAAGAGCGGGTCGTAGCCGTCGTAGAAGGCGAACCAGGTGCGAAGCGTGTTCCGCAAGCCCTCGACGGCTGCCAGCGCACGGTTGGCTGCGCGGACTTTCGCAAGGCCGGGGTCTCGGCCGGGCGCGGTTCGCTCCAGCGTGCGCCTCGCCGCCTCGATCTCCCTGGCGAGCCGGGTGAGGTCTCCGGCGACCTTCGACCATTCCATCGGCTTGAGCGCGCGCCGAGCCTCATCGAGGTCGAGGATACTTCGAGAGAATGGAACCATCGGTTCCCACTCGGTTCGCTCACGGGTGCGGATGTCGACCTGCCGGAGCTCGTGAGCCAGATAGTTCTTGAGGAGCAGGTAGTCGACCTTGCCATCCTGGCTGAGCCGATCGAAGTCGACGGAGCCGAGCTGGTCGAGCCATTGTGCGTCGAAGTCGTGGATCCGATGATCGCGATGGGGCGAGCCGGACGCGGGCGCGGATCGCAGCAAGCTTCCGCGGTCCGCGTCGTATCGCTCGATCGCGCCGCGCAGCTCGCTCTGATCGCCGCTGAGCTCCGCCAGGTCGAGGGATCTTGGGCTCGCCAGCCGCTCCTTCGTCAGCTTGCGATCGGGCCGGTCTCCGTCGTCGGCGGCGGCCTTCGTGGCATAGTCGTCGCGTCGCGGAGCTTGATCGGGCGACTTCGACGCTCCTCCTTTGAGGAGGTGGCGGACGAAGAAATCCCGCATCCGGCGCACACCGTACTCACCGCCCATGCCGTGGTTGGCGTTGGGGACGACGAGCAGCTCGAAGTCCTTGCCGGCTTTGATCAAGGCGTCAACCAGCCGCATCGTCGACTCCGGCGGGACGTTCGTGTCCATCTCGCCGACGATGAGCAGCAGCTTGCCGCGAAGGTTCTTCGCGTTATCGATGTTCGACGATTCGGAGTACCAAGGTCCGACGGGGTATCCCATCCATTGCTCGTTCCACGACGCCTTATCCATCCGGTTATCGTGGCAGCCACAGGCCGAGACCGCGGCCTTGTAAAACTCGGGATGGAAGAGCATCGCGGCCGTCGAGTTCTGCCCGCCCGCCGAGGTCCCGTAAATCCCCACGCGATTGATGTCATAGTAGGGGTATTTCCTGGCGACAGCCTGGTGCCAGAGGATGCGGTCGGGAAAACCCGCGTCCTTGATGTTGTGCCAGCAGACGTCATGGAACGCCTTGGATCGATTGGCTGTGCCCATGCCATCGATTTGCACGACGATGAAGCCCAGATCGTTCAGCGCCGCGGACCGCCGTCCGGGGCTGAAGTCCTTGGGGACGAACGAGCCGTGAGGGCCGGCATAGATGTCTTCGATGACCGGATACGACTTGTGCGGGTCGAAGTCCTTGGGTCGGGAGATGATGCCCCAGATGTCCGTCTTGCCGTCGCGGCCTTTGGCGACGAAGACCTCGGGCGGCGTCCAGCCCGTGGCCTTCAGGGCCGTGATGTCCGCCTCCTCGAGTTTGCAGACCAGCTTGCCGTCCGAGGTGCGCCGCAGCTCGTGGACGGGGGCCGCGTCCACCCGGCTGTAGGTATCGATGAGATAGCGACGGTCCGGCGAGAACTGCACCGTGCGGTGGTTGCCGTTTCCCTCGGTTAAGGCGACGAGGCCGTTTCCGTCAAAGTTCACGCGGTAATGGTGGAGGAAATAGGGATCCTGATCGGTGTTCTTCCCACCCGCGGAACCAGACCTGTCGCTTCGCTTCGTCGATGTGGTCGATCCCACGGACGACGAATTCTCCCTGGGTGATCCGGTTCTTGATCGTGCCCGTCTGCGTATCGATCAGGTCGAGGTGCCGCCAGCCATCGCGCTCCGAGACGTAAATGTGCTCGTTCGATTGGTCCAGCCAGTTGACGGTCCTCAAGCCCAGGCCTTCCCGGTGCGCGGTCCAGATGAACGTCTCGGTCTTCTCATCGATGATGTTGCATGCTTCTCCGGTATGCGAATCGACCCGGATCAAGCGGAATCGCTGATGGCCGCGGTCGGTCTTCTCATAGGCGAAATGGCGTCCGTCCGGATCCCATCGAAGTTCGGGTGTACCGAAGTCGATCCGATCGACCTGGGGACGGATCGCCTTCTTCTCGGCCACGTCGAAGAGGTTGAGCTCGTAGGCCGTGAACTTGTCGCCGGGCAAGGCGTAGGGGCGCGTCCTGAGTTTGGCCCGGCCGCCACCCGCCGGCGATGACTGGATCAGGTAGACCTCCTTGCGGTCGCCCGGCTCGATGCGGAAGGCCACGAGGGACTTCGAGTCGGGCGACCAGGAGAGCCGTCCGTAGGCCAGACCCTCCTTGCCGTCTTTCGTCGAGCGCGATCTCCTCGGACTTTCCTTCGGCGCGGACGAACACGTTGCGGTCCTTGACGAAGGCGGTCCACTTTCCGTCCGGCGACCGGAGACCCTGGCGAGGCCCCGGTGTATCGGGACCCTGGCGCACACCCTCGGGACGCCTGCGCCGCGGTGTCGTCTCGTCCGTGGCGGGACTCGACGCCGCCGGTGTCGCCTTGCCAGGTTCGGTCCTGGAGCATTCGTAAGTGTCGAGCGAGCACTTCCAGGTCGTCTTGTCCACTCCGAACTGGACATCATTTGAGTCGATGAATGCGATCTCATCGAAAGGGAGCCGATCGGCCGTGTAGACCTGACCAGATGCTTTCGAGAGGGCACTGGCGAGCCTGGAATGATCGAAGGCTGGCGCGGGTCTCGCGCCCTGCATCGACAAGGATAAACTCCTTGGCACCTCCAGGGAGGTCGTTGCGATACCAGAAGCGGTCGTTCTGGTCGAACCAGTGCGGAGTGATCCGCATCTTGAAGACCAAGCGGTCGGCGGGACTTGGCCGGCCCCCGCGCTGTTGTGGCGGCGAGTGCCAGGGATCGCCCGGCGGAGGGTCGAATCCTTCATTATCGGCATCGGCCAACGCGAAGAGCTCCCCGCGGAAGGATTCAACGGCTCGTCGGCCTGGGCGAGGCGGGCCCGGCTGTCCAGGAGTGTGAGCAGCATGGCCAGCGCGAAGACGAGCGAGCGGAGACTCAGCTTGATCATGGTAGGGGTACTCGCAGGGGTGAGCGTCCCGGTCATTGGAGGATGGCTTCAATCGAACTATCGTGGCCGTTCACAGGTCGAGTTTCAAGCGGGCTCAGGGTGCTTTATCACCCGCTCGTCTTCGCAGGGCAACCTTGGAGGACCTGTGCCGTGGATCACGACGAGGGTTGATTCAGCTTGCGTTTGATCCTGTTGATTTCATGGTCCACCAGCGTCTTGGCCAGGTCGACCTTAAGGTCGTACAGGTCGTCAGGCTCCCTGGGGAACGGCCCGGGCGGTGCCTGGAATCGCTCGTACTGGCGATCGAACGAGTTACCCGGATGGCGCAGGTACTTGACCGTCTCCAGGCTGACCCCCCTCCCATCGAATAACGACGATAGCATTTTATTATAAAATACATCTTCAACCATCCGGAAGATATCGAGTTCGTGGTCGTAGCGATCGGATGCCCGGCGGAACAGGTGGAAATCGGGGAATCCACCGAGGAGTTCGTGACATCGGCGGCGCACGCAGAGGTTAATCACCAAGCTGTTGTTGATGCGCGGGATCCACTCAGGGTGGACCGGATCGGACAGAGAGGCATGGGTCTTGACGAAGCCCGCGTCCTCATGGGCCCTCAAGACCTTGAGGCACTCATGCAGGTGGTTTTCAAGGAAGAGGTCGTCGCCGTCGAGGAAAAAGATCGGGTCTCCCGAGGCAATCGAGATCCCCAGGTTGCGGACGCAGCTCGGGCTGCTGGGTCGGTCCCGCAGGATCAGTTGATAGGACGCTTTCCCGCGCGTGATTTCTTCGAGAAGGGCTCGCGTTCCATCTTCCGAACCGTCGTCGATGACAACCACTTCCGCTTCGATGTCTCGTGCGTCAGGTTGCCTCCTCAGGTAGGCGATTGCGGCGGCGGCGCTCTCCAGCGTCTGGCGGGCATAATTCGCGTGATTCAGGGTCGGGACGATGATTGAGATCTTTTCCATGGCTGAATCCCCAAGCTCCACCACATCATCCAATCAGCCGTCTCGGCCCTGTGGCCGGCCGAACCGGGATTGCCGGCGGATCCTCGACGCAAGCGATGAGAAGTCTTATAACGGCGCGATTCGATAATCTCCATCACCTGGTCGATTGGCGGGAACGAGTTGAAGACGAGGCATGCCAGAAGAGTGGGGGCGCGACGACCATGCGTCGAGTCTTGTTCGTCAACTTTTCCTGTTACCTGGACCAGACCGACGGCGCGATCGCCGCCCGCGCACTCATGGAGACCCTGGCGAAGGCCGGATACGAGGCGGAAGTGCTCTGCGGGTCCGTCCTGGCCCAGGATCGCGAGGTGGACCCGGCGGGGTGGCTCACCGAGCAGGGCTGGTCCTTCACGACTCTCGGGGGAGACGTCTGGAACTTCGACATCCACGGTGTGCGTGCCGGACCAGCCCCGCACCTATCCCTGAAGGTCGAGGGCGTCCGGCTCACATTGCATGTCGGCGTAACGACCCTTCCGCATGAGCCCGAACCCGAAGAAGCGGCGCGGTTCCTCCTGCTGCTTGACAGGGTCATGGCACAGTTCCACCCCGAAATTGTGGCCGCCACCGGCATCCCGGGCCTGGCGGGGGAGGCCCTGAGGAGAGCGAAGGCGCGCGGTGCGGCGACGCTCTGGATCCTTCGCGATTTCCCCTTTCTGGAATCACTGTCAACGTCACACATCGACGCGGTGCTCGTCGGTTCGCGGTTCGCGGCGGAGTACTACCACGAAGTTCTGGGACGGAACTGCGTGGAATTGCCCGACCTGGTCGAACGCGACCGCATCCTGACGGAGCCGACCGGCCTCGGTTCGGTCCTGATCGTCAACCCGACGGTCGAAAGGGGCGCCTATGTGTTCGCCCGGGTCGCCGAGGAACTCGGCCGCCGCCGGCCCGATATCCCCTTGCTCGCCGTATCGGGACCGAAGTCGGAGGCCGAGCTGTCCTCGTGCGGGCTGGATTTGCGGAGCTGTGGCCGAGTCGAGGTGATGGCCCGGCCCGCCAATGCCCGACAGTACTGGCAGCGCGCGCGGATCTGCCTGCTCCCCTCCCTGTGTTGGGAGAGCCAGCCACGGCCGGCCATCGAGGCGATGATCCGTGGCATCCCCGTGCTGGGCTCCGACCGACCGGGAGTCGCCGAGGCCCTCGGCTCAGACGGGTTGATCCTGCCGCTGCCCGCCCGGTTGACTCCCGCCACCCGGGTTGTGCCGACGGCCGCGGAGGTTGAGCCGTGGATCCAGGCGATCGTCCGGCTCTGGGACGAGCCCGGGTATTATTCGGACCGGAGCCGGATGGCTCGCGAGGAGGCTCGGCGATGGTCACCTGAGCCCCTGACGGGGCGTTACCTTCAATTCTTCCGCGAGCTGGGGTCCCGGTCCGCGAGCCGGGCTGCCCCGCCGCCGCCCCCCGCCCGGGGCAAGGCGGTGATCCTAGTCCCCTACCTCGGCGGGATCGACCCGGGTTGCGAGGAGGGTCTGCACGAGCTGGAAGCCGCCGGGGTCCGTGTCGTGCGCCGCTCGGGAAGCTCGCAGATCGATGTGGCTCGAAACACCATGGCTTCCGACGCCCTGCACGAAGGATTCGAGACCATCTTGTTCATCGACGCCGACGTCGGCTTCGAGCTCGTGGACGCGCTGCGGATTCTGGCACGCCCCGAGCCGGTGGTCGCGGGGGTCTACCCTAAAAAGGGAGATCGGGCCCTCACCAGCCAGTTCGAAGCGGGCGTCGAAGAGGTTCTGTTCGGGCCGACTGCCAAAGGGCCGTACCCGCTCCGATATGCCGCCACCGGCTTCTTGAGGATCAAGGCCCATGTCCTGCGTCAGATGATCGCCGAGCTGGGCTTGCCCTTGTGCAACGCGCGCTGGGGCCGCGGAATCTGGCCATTCTTCATGCCTCTGTTCGTACCCGACGGCGATCGGGGCCCTCATTACCTGGGAGAGGATTGGGCCTTCAGCCATCGACTCCATCAGATCGGCATCGTGCCGATTGCCGACACGTCGATCCGCCTCTGGCACTTCGGACGATACCCCTTCGGCTGGGAGGATGCCGGCGCCGACCCCGTGCGACACCGCGACTACTTCTTCCACCTCTGGTCCTCACCCTGATGCGCCCCGGACGGCCCACGCGAAGGAGGGCAACGGCGGCCCGTGGTCCGCTTCGACGGTCGGGAGCCGGTGTGCCACGCCAACCTTCTCGAACAGGAAGCCGGCACGCGCCGGCCTTGGGACAGGTGGTTGGCCCGGACGGACTCGGCCGGATTCATCCCGGCGGAATGGCCCGCCATCCAGCGCCGCGGTCTCGATGACCAACGATAGATCTCCAATTAAAATATTATCATAATAATTAATATATATATCTTTATGATAGTTTTTGCGCTAATCATAAGATATCGAAGCGGACGAATTCGGCAGGACATAGAGAAAAAACGGAAAATTTTTCTTGACTTGGTCTTGTCTCTTCTTTAAGAAGGCATGCCAGACAATGAAAGTTCCAGGGAAGGCCAGAATCATGGACTGCTCAGGACGGACCCATCACACGATCGTTCAATCGTTCGCCGTTCTATGTCCCTAAACAATTCGTTCGAATCACTTTCGCGCCGACAGCGGGGGAGAGCCTGCGCGCCTGTCTTGCGCGCGGAACAAAACATGACGGAGTAGTGAAGCCGAGGTTCCTCCCAAACAGGAGGAACCCAGTTCGACATCGTGATTGAGTCGTGTCGTGCTCGATCTCCGGGGGGCAAGCCCGCCCGTGGAGCAGGTTCTCCGTCCACATCGTGATTGCGTCCGATCGTGGGATCGCCTGTGAGTTTGCGGATTGCGTGTGCCGAAATGACATAAACGAGCGTCTCGTCTTCGACACCCTGACCCCCAGCAGCGGAGGACGGAGCCATGAGGCGGAGACCGAAGTCGGATCGGAAGCGGCCCGTGCGCAAGTACAGCCCGCAGGACCATGTGCGGGACATGAACCTGGAGCCCCGTTGGTCGGCCGGTACCATGGCCACAGCGATCATCCCGGCGGTCGGGGCTGGCGCCGAGGCACCGCCAGGGCCCGGCTCAGGGCAGGACTCGTCGGCGGCGCAGCCGGTCAAGCCGAGCGGCTCAACCGGATCGGCTTCGGTTTCGGGGACCGATGGCGGTGCGATCGCGGGCTCGCACGGTGGAGGCGGATCGGGCGGTGGGGGGGCCTCGACACTCGGACCGACCGATGGGACTACGGCCAACCCGGTCGGGGCCGTCACCGATGCCCTCGGCGACAGCCAGGTGAATGCTGAGGGTAGCAGCCAAGGCTCGATCAAGCCGGCCAAGCGGATGGGTAGCGGTGCCGGGCCGGTCTCGGGCCGCCGCGGGGGCGGAGGCTCGTCGTCCCGTTCGGCACGAGGCCGCTCGCATTTCGCTCCGGAAGCCCTTCCGACCTCCGGGTTGATGGGTGTCTCCGGCCAAGTCGGGCCGAGCGCGACGACAGAGATGCCCGCACTGCCCGCGCCCGCACCAGGGAGCGGAACGGCCGCGGCGGCGAATCCCGCTCCCTCGACTCCGGCAGCCGGTTCGCAGGCGCCTGCGGCGACGAGCACGTCCGGCACAGCGACGGCGGCGAGCCCGACCAGCCTCGGCGCCGAGCAGCCGGGCGGGACGCTCTCGGCTCTGCCGGTGACGTCAAGCGCGGGGTTCGCTGCGTCGTTGACGCCCAACCTTTCGGCGTCCCAGGTCTCGGCGACCAGTGCCCTGACGTCCGACTCGACCGCGGCGCCGAGCGTGACTGGCTCGACCTCCGACGCCGGCCAGGCTACAGCCGCCAGTCTCTCGCCGGGGAGCAGCCTCGGCTCGATCAGCCTCAACACGTCATCTGTCATGACGGGTGTCCTGGGCTCGGGCAGCCTCGACACCACACCCCTGCTTGGGAGTAGCAGCGAGACCGGCTCCAACACGTCCGGCTCGCTCGCCGGAACCGCGACGACTCTGGCAACCATCGTCAGCCCCTCCTCCACGATCGGAACTGGCACGACCGGCGTCAGCTCGACATGGTCGGCAGGGAGCACCAGCGAGACCGGCTCGAACACCTCCAGCCCGCTGGCCAGCGCTGGCTCGAGCATGGGGGGGAGCCTCTTCACCGCGCCGGCTGGTTCGTCCGGAGCCGCCTCAGGGGCGTTCATGGGGCCGCCACCCTCCGGAGGGACCATCACGCCGAGCGGCTCACTCTCGGGTGCCGTCGGTATTCAGACGGGGGGCACCGGCGTGGCGCCCGACCAGCCGGTCAGCTCCGGGCTCTTCTCCACGCGACCAACCGGCGGCGGGATTGGTGGACTGACTGCCCGAGCATGGGACCAGCAGACCCCGACCCCCTTCACACCGCTCCAGGGAAGCGGCCAGGAACCCAACCAGGCCGGAACGGCCGCGTTCAGCGACGTCAACTCGCTCATCGTCCGATACGTTGACGCTTATTTCGCCAGCCTCAATTACGCCACGGGCTCGGGCCCGTATAGCAACAGCTACTCCGTCACCGACTCACTGGGCACTTACACGTTCTCCTTCACCGCCACGCACAATTACCAGCTCACGAGCACCACGCTCGCCAACGACTACGAGAGCTTCAGCTTCAGTTTCTCCGAGAGCGGCACCGCCGCGGATGGGACCACCTTCACGCTGATCGACCACGGGGTCGATTCCGACACCCAGACGGGGACCCTGGTCGCTTCAGGCCACACGCTCACCAGCAGTCTGTCGGCCACGCAGACCTATAACCTCTCGCAGACGTTGACCTTGTCGGCCGCTCCAACGAGTCAGAACATCACCGAATCGATCACTACCAGTGACAGCGGGCAGAGCAGTTTCAGCTACAGCGAGACGCGGACCGAGGCTTACAGCGGCGGCATCCTGACCGGTGGCACCAACACTTATACGTTCGACCAGGCAGGATTCGACCACGCCAGTGAGTATTCCTCGTCGAAGGAGGTTGACACCAACAGCTCACTGAACGGCACGCTCACAGTGTACAGTCAGTCCCAGACCATCATACAGACGTCGACCTTGACCGCGACGTCCACTCTGAGCCTCCACCTCACCGCCACCGACAACCTGGGCTCGCTCGGCTTCATCAGCAGCGGGACGCGTTCACTTTCCGAGACGACCACCGAGACCCTCGGCGGTACCACCTCCGACGCGACCACGGAGTCGTCGAGTGACACCGATGGCACGACCAGCGGGACCCTGAACACCACGTTCTACCCGAACGAGAGCTACAGCCTCTCCACGACCGGAACGGAGCATTACGCGGACCAGGGCAACCCGGGTGCGAGCTACACATGGACTGGCACCGCGTCGGACGCGGTCCACTCCATTCTGACGTACACGTTGTCCGGGACGGAGACCTTGACATTCAATTCGACCCTCGACGGGGTAACCGGACACGAGACGCTCACCTGGGCCGGGACCGATTCGATTTCGACCACGGCGGCGGGCGGCCATCTCACGATGACCCTGAGCATGACCGGCACGGAGGCTCTGGGTGCTAGCAATACGGTCGCCAGCGGCAACGACGGGTACACGTGGTACGCCACGCAGACCCTCACGGTGACGACGACGCAGTCGGCTTCGACCACGTTGACGGATTACTGGACCAACTCCTCGACGCTGGGTGGCGTGACGCTCAGCGATACCGTTACCGTGCATGATCGCGGCCAGCCGACGATCACTCAGGTCGGGGCTGTCCTGAACTTCAGCCTTGCCGAGACCGGAACCGATAGCCGGACCACCGGCGGCCTGGTCAGCAGCGGCAACTTCACGGCCTGGCTCTCCCAGACCGAGACCGCACCGACAAGCTTGTACGAGACCGGGCTGACGACGATCACGGAGTCGAATTCGCAGAACTCGACGCTCGGCGGCGTGACCACTCACGAGCAAGTCGCATTCCTGGGTACGGCGACGACGACGGAGACAGACACGGCAACCGACACTCCGTTCTTCACTCTCACGATCAGCGACAGCCTGACCGTCGGTGCAGTCGTGTCCTCGGGGAAATCGTCGGATTCGCTCTACCAGGCGCCGGTGACCCATACAGGAAGCCTCTACGAGACGCAAAACAACTCGGTGGGCTCCACAACGACCGAGTCATCGACGCTCGGCGGCGTGACGACCTCCCAGTCCGTCACGACCACCCAGAGCCTGTTCCCCACCACGACGGACACTGCGAAATTCACCCAGACGTACACACACACCGACTCACTCAACGCAAACCTGGGAACCCTCGTCTCGGGAGGGTCTTACGACAGCTCCTACGAGACGGGGACGGACAACTCGAGCCTGTACGAGACCGGTACCGAAATCTCCGGTGGGCTCCCGCACGGGACAGTGGGTTTCACGGCCGGGGATTCAGCGACGCAAGTGTCGATCCTGGCCGGAGTCACCACCGGTGTGAGTCAGAGCTCGGGGTTCTCCGACAATATCACGGTCACTGAGAGTGGCATCGTCACATCGACCGATCTCGCCACATCGACTCTGACTCTGGGCAGCGACGGCCTGATCTCGGGCGGTTCGGCCACCGGGAGCCTGAACACGGTCGGCAGGCCGAACTACAGCATCATCGAGACCGGCACGGCGCTCGAGTATCTCAACGAGACCCAGACGGCGGCCGTCGCGGGCATCACGTCGAGCGAATCGCTTGGGAGCACCGACAGCCTGACTTCCACCGCGACCGACGCGGGCAGCTTCGTGTTCGACCACGGTGTCGAACGGCGTGCCCACGACCTACTACGCCACGTCCACGTTCACCACGACCGAGTCGCTGGCGCGGGAGGCGCGGCCACCGCCGGCTACGCCTCCTCCACGCTCACCGAGCCGGGGACCGACAGCACCACCCTCTACGAGACGGGGTCGGTGACGGTCACGAGCTTCGCCCAGCAGGTCGGTGCCAGCGGCGGTGACCTGACCAGCATGACTCTGGGAAGCCAGACGACCGACACTCCGACGCTCACCGAGAGTGGCAATGTCGCCGAGCACCTCTCGGCCATGAACACCGTGACCTTCGGCCTCAAGGGCGCCCTTACCGGGGGCAACAGCACCAACAGCATCCAGGAGGTCGGCTCGGCCAGCTACAGCCTGAGCGACTCGGGGGTCGATTTCGTCTCGCAGACCAACAGCGACTCGAGCGCCGAGTCCGCCAACAGCGGCTACGAGACGCTCTACTCGGGCTACTCTGACCACCACACGACCACTGAGGCGTGGACCCTCTATCCCAGCGCGACGGCGACTGAGACCGCCGTCCTGGCGCCGCCGGAACCATCACCAGCGGCAATGCGAGCGACACGCTCTATCAGACGGGGATCTCGCAGCAGTCTCATACCGAGGTTGACACCTACACGCTCGGCCAGACCACTCAGAACAATACACTCAGCCAGAGTGCCGTCCTGAACCTGAGCGACGCCGACAACATCAACAACTCGAACGTCAGCGTCGGTGAGACGTACATCGCCTCGGTCTCCGAGTCGGGTACGGGCAACAACACGACCACGCTGTACACCACCGAGACCCTGGGCGCCGGTGGGACGATCAGCTCAGGCTCGGCGAGCAACACCCTCTACGAAACCAGCACGGACAACTCGAGCCTGTACGAGACCGGGACGCTGACCCAGGCCTCGTCGTCGGGGTTGACCCAGGACACGGGAATGGGCCAACTGAGCCAGTCCGACTCCACCCCCATCACCGGCGGCACGGACACGGCCAGCTTCACCACCACGATCGTCGGCAGCGACGTTGCGACCGTCACTCAGTTCTCCAGCTTGGCCCTGGGGTCGAACGGATCCGTCACGGCCGGCACGGCCACGATCAGCGAGTACCAGACCGACTCGATCGGCTCGAACGCGCACCGACACGGGCATCGAGACGGATATCCTGGGCACGAATGCCGGCGTTGGGACCCTCTACACCGTCGGCACGACCGCATACACCTACGACACCGGCGCGATCAATTCGACCGAGACCGTCACGCACACCTATACCTCGACCGAGGTCGCTAGCAACATCGACACCCTGGCTCAGAGTGCCACCGAAACGCTGGGCTTGACCGGCACCAGCCCGAACACGACCCTGATCGTCACGGGGGGGACGCAAGGCGATCAGCTCTCGACGACCCAGACCGATGACACGACGCAGACGGAGAAGGCCAGCGACACGCTCTCGGAGACCAACTACACCAAGACCGGCGGCTGGGTTGCGACCGAGACGGCCAACGACACTCAGACCCAGTACGAGACCAGCAGCGACACGCTCGGCTCGGGCGGGACCATCACGTCGGGTGCCGTCCAGGACTTCACGACCGCCACTTTCCAGGGCACGACGACCCTGAGTGCCAGCGGAACCGAGACGATCCACGATCCCGACAGCGGAGCGTCCTTCAATCCGACGTACACGTCGGACACCCTGCTCAGCCAGACCCTCTCTGACTCGCAGAGCCAGACCGAGACGCTGGGGGCCAGCGGGACCGTGAGCGGTGGCACCGACACCTTCATCATCAGCCAGAGCGACACGATGAGCCGCACGCTCTCGGCCTCCACCACGCTGATGCCGTTTATCAACACCGAGACCGACACGCAGACCTACTCCTTCACCCAGTCCGGGACCGAGACCCTCGGCGCCGGCGGGACTGTGACCACGGGCACCGACGGTTTCACATGGTCCCAATTCGGCACCGTCTCCTACCTCCTGAACGAATTGCTCACCGGGGGGACCTGTGTCAGCTTGAGCGTGAACGATTACGAATCCGCGAGCTGGACGGACGTCGGCAACGACGTCCTGACCGCCAGTGATTCGATTGTTGGGGGGTCGGATAGCTACACCTGGGGCAGCTCTCACGCCGAGTCATTCGTGGTCTACAACTACGGGCGCCCGGCGCCAACACGGAGATCCTGGGCGGCTCCGGGTCCGATACCTACTCGCTCTATTTCATCGGTACTGACTCAGACACCTACTCGGGTACGCTGGCCAACGTCAGCTCCAGTTTCCTCTTCAACGAGCAATCCGGCGACACGGCGACTCTCTCTCTGTCCGGCTCCGGGTCGCTGACGCAGGGGACCGGATCCGACTACTACAGCGACCACGACATCGGCGTCATCCGGACGACGGTCAGCACGAGTTCGACGACCAGCGAATGTACCACCGAATGCGACACCTACAACGTGAGCCAGATGCACGGAGCGACTGCCTCGGTGTCTCAACCCAACGGTGCCGACTACCTTTTCACCTGCTCCAACAGCTACTACTACTCGCTGAGCGCGACCGGGACGGATACGTTCGTCTCCGGCAACTTGAACAACGCAACGCTCAGCTTCAATGACCTGACCAAGAGCGTCTACCAGGATGAGGTCATCTCGACGGTCCCCGGCAGCTACTACGTCACGGCCATCGAGTACGCCAGTTTCACCCAGGCCGAGAACCAGACGGCCACGCTGAGCACAGCGGTGAACGGGAGCCCGACCGAGAGCTTTTCATACACATCGACGGGTTACTACACGGCCACGACATCCGTCGTCGGGTACCTGACGGGTTATGGGGGGTTCAACGCGTCGCTCAATGACGGAGAAGTCAACTGGTTCACAGAGACGGGGAACGTGATTAATGGAAGCGTGACCAACACCGTGACCTACACGTCCGTGGAGACGTTTACCCCCTATTCCAGCGGAGGTGTGCCTTACGGAGTCAACTACGAAGAGATCATCGAGACAGATGCCGGCTTCAGCGACGCCTTCGAAGCCAATAGCTTCACGACACCCACCCAGACGGCACGGGGTGCAATCCATCCCGGCACCGGCATGCCGGTCGGTAGCTCGACGGACCTGTATCAGCTCGCTGGCGAGCAAGTGTCTCGAAACCTCGATGTGACGATGGGCATCGACGAGATCCACGCCGGGCTGAGCGCCATCCAGTTGTCGGACGGCGGATCTCCCGGGGGGCGCTGGCAAGCCCGTCCGGCGGCGATCGGCTATATTCGCCCCGGGTTCGGCCATGGAATCGGCAGCAGTGGCAGCGGCTCGGGAGGGGGAGGGAATGGGAGCAGCCCGACGCCGACGCCAAGTGGTTACTTCACACCCCGCATGGATTTCGGCACTCAAAACGGATTCGCGACCGAGGAAGCGGCTCGGGTGGTCTTCCAGCAGGGATTCATCCCGCAGGACCCGGTGATCGCCCAGGCGCTGCCGATGAGCCGGGCCACGGAGCAAGTCGCCGTGCCGATCATCGCACACGTGGCGCCGCCGGGCGGCTACCTGGACCCGCTGGGCACCAACATCGCTGCGCTTCAGCCGGGGTCGTGGTCCGGCCCCAGTATGGTCGCCGACACGCTCACGATTGGCACGACCGCGCCGGCCGTCGAGCCGGTCGCGCCGCTGGTCGGTGCGGACCTGGGGACCAGCCTCGTGGATCTGACGGGCGTGAATGTCTCGCGAACGCTCATGCTGATCGCCGGCACACTGGGCATCGAAGCCGAGGGCACTTATGCCGTGAATTCGGTCCGGGCCGCATCGGTGCTGTATGGAGCCCTGCCGGCGCAATGGGCGTTCGTCGCCCGGTCGGTGGACCAGACGTTCGTGGAGAATAACCTTGCGACGCTCAATGCCTGGTCGCTCGGGGCCGAGTGGGGCCTCGCCGCCACGGCCGGCTTCACGGCGCCGGATGGCGCCGTGGCCTTCGGGGGTTACGACTCGCTCGGGGTGAGCTACTTCGTGACCGGCACGCCGCTGGTCCAGGTCGGCAGCACCCAGCCGAACCAGGAGCTGATCGCCGGCGGCTCGGTGCTGACGAGCGAGGATGGAGCTGCCTGAGATCGGAGGTTGCAGGCCGAGTCGTGCTGGAGATCCAGACCCGACTCCCGCGTCCGGAAAACGTGCCGGCAGCCCCGGGCGATCGACCGATCCGTCGATCGTGCCGCGGGCTGTCGGCGACTTGCTACCAGAGGTTGACGGATCATCGAGCCACTTGGGATCAGAGACCGAGGGAATACCACTAGTCGGAGATGAGAACGACCGTGAATGCCACAGCCGTTGCCGCCAGACCGAATTCCGTGAACGTCGCGCGAGTCGAGCAGGATTTCCGACAGATCGCGCAGGATGAGCCGGGCAATCCGCAGGCGCAATTCGTGCTGGGCCTGACGGCCTATCGCGCCGGGCGGTACGAGGAGGCCGTGGATTGCATCGCGCGGGCGATCGCCCGGGAGGAGGCCAACTCGGATTATCATTACTACTATGCGGGAGCCTGCGTGGGTCTGGGGCGATTCGAGCCGGCGATCGCGGCCTATCAGCGCGCGTTGGTGCTCAACGGCGATCACGTCGCGGCCCGGCAGGAGCTGGGTCATCTCCTGGCTTCGCGGGGCCGGGTTGAGGAGGCTGAGCACTGTTATCGCGAGGCGTTGCGGCACCGTGGTGATTATGCGCCAGCCTTGGCTGGTCTGGGTGACCTGCTGGCGCAGCGCGGCCGGTTCGAGGAGGCGACCGAGGCCTTCCGCAGGGCGCTCGAGCTCAACCCGGCTGACGCCACCACGTCCCGCAATTACGGCAACGTCTGCATGCGGCGCGGTGCCCTGGAGGAGGCCGTTGCCGCGCTGCGCCAATCACTGCGACTCCGGCCCGACGACGCCGAGACCTACAATGACCTGGCCATTGTGCTGGGCCGGCTGGGCCGCCGCGACGAGGCCATCGCCGCCTATCGCGAGGCACTCCGCATCCGCCCGGAGTTCCCCGATGTGCACAACAACCTCGGCAACATCTTGCGAGACACCGGTAAGCTCGACGAAGCGATCGGTCATTTCCAGGAGGCGTTGCGACTCCGTCCCAATTATCCGGAGTGCCACAACAACCTGGCGATCGCGCTGCGGCGCAAGGGGCGGCACGACGAGGCGTTCGCCGGCTATCACCGAGCCTTGGCCCTGCGGCCGACCTACGCCGAGGCGCACAACAACCTGGGCTTCGCCCTGGCCGATCGTGGCCGACTGCCCGAAGCCGTCCCGTACTACCAGCAAGCCGTCCGTCTCCGGCCCGATTACTTCGAGGCCCACCTCAACCTGGGCAACGCGCTGAGCGATCTGGGGCGACACGCCGAGGCCGAGAACGTCTTTCGCCAGGCGATCCGTCTCCAGCCCCGCGATGCGCGGACCCACAAGAGCCTGGGGATCGTTCTCGCGCGCCAGGACAAGTTCGATCCGGCCGTTACCAGCTTCCGCGAGGCGCTGAGGCTCAAGCCCGACTTCGCCGACGTCTACAACGACCTCGCCATCACCTTGTCCCGACAGAACAAGTTCGAGGAAGCCGTCGCCGCATATCGGGAGGCCCTGCGGATCCGCCCTGATTTTCCCGAGGTGCACAGCAATATGGGCAACGCCCTGCGCAATCTCGGCAAGTTCGAGGAGTCGATCAAATCGTACAAGAAGGCCATCGAGCTGAGGCCGAGCTACGCCGACGCCCACAACAACCTGGGGATCGCCTACGCCGAAGCCGGGCGGTTTGATGACGCCGTCGCCAGCTACACCGAGTGCCTGCGGCTGCATCCCAACCACGTTGACGCCCACATGAACCGGGCACTGACCTGGCTCCGCCGCGGCGACTACGCCCAGGGGTGGGCTGAGTACGAATGGCGGTGGAAAAAGCGTTCGCTGACCAGCCGCCCACTGATCCAGCCCCAATGGAACGGCTTCCCGCTGATGGGCCGCCGGATCTTCCTGATCACCGAGCAGGGCTTCGGGGACACGATCCAGTTCGTGCGCTATTGCCCCGTGCTCAAGGCGCGCGGAGCCACGGTCATCCTGGAGTGCCCCGAGCGGTTGATCCCGTTGATCTCGCGGTGCGAGGGAATCGATCACCTGGTCCCCCAGGGCAAGGAGATCCCCGATTACGACGTGTACGCGCCGCTATTGACTGTGCCGGGAATGGTGGGCACGGCACCCGAGTCGGCCCCGGCCGAAGTCCCCTACATCAAGCCCGACCCCGAACTTGTCGAGAAGTGGCGTAAGGAGCTGGCCGGGATCGAAGGATTCAAGGTCGGCATCAACTGGCAGGGAAATCCGCAATATGCCGGAGACCGACACCGCTCGATCCCGCTCAAGCATTTCGAGGCTCTTGCGCGGATTCCCGGCGTCCAGTTGATCAGCCTCCAGAAGAACCATGGGACCGAGCAGCTCAAGGAGTATGGCGAGAAGTTCAAGATCATCGACCTGGGACCGAGGCTGGACGAGTTCGACCGGACCGTTCCTGGACACTGCGGCAGTGATGGTCAATCTGGACCTGTTCATCACCTCCGACACGGCGGTGGCCCACCTGGCCGGCGCGCTGGGCGTCCCCATGTGGATGGCGCTCTCGACAGCCGCTGACTGGCGGTGGATGACCCAGCGCGAGGACAACCCCTGGTATCCGACCATGCGTCTGTTCCGGCAGGAGGAATTCATGGTCTGGCCTCCGGTCTTCCAGCGCCTGGCCAAGGAACTTCGGAAGCTGTCCCCGGCCGCGTCGCGAACGGCGCCATCCCGATCGAGGCCGCTCCTGGCGAGCTCATCGACAAGATTACGATCCTCCAGATCAAGGCCGATCGGTTCCGTGACGCGGAGAAGCTGCGAAACGTCCGCAACGAGCTGGCGGCGCTCGAGTCGGCACGCGACCAAACCTTGGCTGAGACCGGCGAGCTCGGAGACCTGACCGCGGAGCTTCGTGCCGTCAACGAGACACTCTGGCGGATCGAGGACGACCTTCGCGATTGCGAGCGCCGGGGCGACTTCGGCCCGGCGTTCATCGAACTGGCTCGGTCGGTCTACCGCAACAACGACCACCGAGCGGCGATCAAGCGACGGATCAACATCCTGCTCGGCTCCGAGATCATCGAGGAGAAGTCGTATGACGCTCGCGAGGCCCTCCCGCAACCACCGACTTCCGTGCCGATCCGGCAGGGCCACACGCTGACCCTGATCGACCCGTGAGTTCGTGAGTCTTCCAGGAGCCGGAGAAGAGCTGCCGGGACGGTCTCCAGGAGCGAGAACGACTTCTTTCGATCGCCTTTCAAGACCGCACAGGAATCCCGAGTCCGATGTCTACTTGTGATCCTCCACCTCGACCGTCACGGCGGCGACGATCGGGGCGGTGCGGTCGGGGCCCTTGACCAGCTCGATGCGATCGATCGTGTCTTTCTTCTTGGGATAGACGGCGAGGTAACGGAGCTGCTGGCCGTGGAGGTTGAAGGCGAGCTTCGAGCCGGGGACGTCGACGACGCTGATGTAGTCGGCGAAGTGGACGCCGTTCTCCAGAGGGTGATCCTCGACAGAGCCGTCGGCGTAGTGCAGCCGGACGATCATCGAGACCGAGCCCTTGCGGCCGCCGGGGAAGCCCCAACCGCTCACGCCGCTGAGCAGGTGGATGGCGCGTGCCGGCGTGTGGCAGGGAAGCTCAACAGTCCTCGGCATCCGGGGTGCCACGGGACCCTGGGGGCCGTAAAGCAGAACCATGTTGGGCACGCGATCGCGCTGAGGGTCGACAAGCAGAAAGGGGACACCCTCGAAAACCTTGGGCGACCAGTTGTCGAAGACCAGGCGCTCGATCGTGGAGCTGGCGTCGTAGAACATCCCCTTGGTGCTGATCTTAGTGGCGACCTTGTGCAAGTCGAGCGGCAGATACTTGCCGCGCTGGGTCAGGAACGCCAGGAGGTCGTTCAACTGGGCCGGCGTGACCTGCTTTTCGAAATCCTTCGGGCATCAGCGACTTCTTCGAGGCGGCCATCTCGTCGATGTCCTGGCGGAGGACCGTCTGGCGCTTACCCTCCGAATCGAGCAGCTCGACGGTGGTCTTGGTCTCAGAGGCCAGCAGGCCGTTGATCATGCGGCCCGCCGTCGTCGCGACCGTGTACTGGACGTAGTTCCCCTCGACCGATCGGCTGGGATCGAGGATGTGGATCAAGAGCTCCTCGCGGGGCAGGGCGGCTGTACCCGTGAGGTCTGGCCCGACCTGTGCCCCTTCGCTCCCGTGCCGGTGGCACTTGGCACATTGTTGCTGGAAGACGACCTTGCCGCGCGCGACATCTCCCCCCTCGCTCACCCGAGCGGTGAGCTGGTCGATGACCTTCTGGCGGTCGGGGTCGGGTAGGCCGCCTCCTTGGGCCAGCAGGCGCTTGGCACGCGCCGCGATGTCGTGATTCGGGTGCGCGGCGAGAGCCTGCTTCTGGTCCAGCGCCAGCTCGGAGATCCTGGCCTTGTTCTGCTCGAACGCCTCGACCAGGGCAGGGCTCCAGTCGGAGCGCCCGAGCAGGGCCCTCAATACCTGGGCACGAACGCTCGGCGCCAGCTTCGGCAGGATGTCAACCAGGTCCTTGCCGACCTGCGGCGACTGGCTGGATGACACGGCCTCGACCAGGCCGGCAGCCAGGTCGGGCGAGGTTCGCGGGTCGATCAGTCCGAGCAATTCTTTCACCACCGCTTCATCGGACGTCTTGAGCTCGACGAGCTGCTGCGCGGCTGCGATCCGGCGTGCGTCGGCGAGCGACCCGTCGCTGGCCGTCGCGCCGAGCGACGCGGCAATCTCGGCGGCGATGCCGTCCAGGGCCTTGGTGCCCCACTGGCCTACCAGCCGCACCAGTTGGGTCCGTGCCGGGGTGGGTAGCTCCTTCGCCAGATCTCTCAGCACGGCCTCGGCCGCAGGGTCGATCCGCGCCGGACGATCCTTGGACCAGCCTCGGGCCATCCCCCGGAGCACCGCTTCATCCACCGCGGGCTCACCCCCCTTCAGCCCGGCCAGCACGAGGCCAACTCCATCGATCGGACCGCCGCGCGCCCAGTGCTCGGCGACACGCTCGGCGATGGCCAGCACCTCCGCACCAGCGCGACCGCCATCACCCCGCGCCGCGATCGCCTTCAAGAACGCACGGTCGTTCCGGGCCGCGGCGGCCGTGGCCGCGTCGTAGATCCAGTGATCGTTCCGGGCCAATCCTTTTCGCAAGGCGATGGCCATCGCCTCGGCCGCCTCGCCGTACGGCGGTTGATCCGCCAGCGCCAGCAGTGCCGCCAGGCGAACCTGGCCATCGGGGTCAGATAGCAGCCCCTTGTCCAGCACGGCGACCTCCGAGACGATGTCGTGCGGCAGGACTTGCAGGGCATTGCGCCGGACGCCCGCCGAGGGATGCGCCAGCGCGGCCATCGCCGCCGATCTCGCCTCCGCGTTCGAGCCGTCCAGCACCCCGAGGCCATGCAGCGTCCAGAGCGCGTGGATCACTCCGGCGTTCAGGCCGATGGCATCCACCGAACGATCGGCCAGTCGTTCGATCAGAGCCGGGACGACGTCGGTCTTCCCGCGCTCGACCAGAAGCCGCTGAGCGTGCATCCGCCAGAGCTGGTTGTCATACCCCAGTGCGGCGACCAGCCCCTTCGGGTCGCTGGGATCGAGTGCGGGCGACGGGGAAGGCCGGGCGTCCTGGTAGACGATCCGATAGATCCGCCCATGAGTCTGGTCGCGGAGCGGCGTCTCATAAGCGTTACCCCGTCCGGTCCTGAACCCCTTGGGCGTGGGGTTGTGCTGGACGATGTAGTTGTACCAGTCGATGACCCAGACGTGCCCGTCCGGGCCAACCTCGGCCGCGATCGGTGAGGTCCATTCGTCGTCGCTGGCCACCAGGTTCCAACCGTAGTAGGCGGCCACGTCGCTTCCCGTTCGCTGGAGCGTGAAGGCGGCGACGAGGTGACCGGTCGGCTCGGCGACGAACGCCGTCTGATTCCAGTAGTGGGCGGGATAGGTCCGCGCGGTATACAGTGCGTGCCCGGCCCCGGCGGTGAACCCACCGTGCCAATCGACCTGCCGCACCCGTTCAGTTAGTGGGAAGAACTGGTTGCTCGGTGCGATGTTCGCCAGCTCCTGAGGCGCGAAGCCGCGGACGGCCTCGTAGTATCGGTTGGGAACCGGGAGGTAGACCGTCGGGCAGCCGTTGGCCGTCGAGCCGAAGACGAGCCCATCCTCGCTAAAGCCAACGCCCCACGAGTTATTGTTCGTGCCGCGGAGCACTTCGAGCTTCGAGCCATCCGGCTTGAAGCGGTAGAACGCCTGCCCGAATTGGTGCCGCTCGCCGCCGACCGTCCCACGGAATCCCGAGTAGCCGACGATTCCCCAGACCCAGTTATCAAAACCCCAGCGCAGGTTGCTGGGACCGGCGTGCGTGTCGCGGATGCCCCATCCGGTGAACAGGACCGTCCGCACGTCGGCCTTGCCGTCGCCGTCGGAGTCCTTCAAGAAGAGTGTGTCGGGCGCCTGGAGAACGATGACTCCGCCGTTGGCACAGAGCAGGCTGGTGGGGATGTTGAGGCCCTCGGCGAAGACGGAGAACTTGTCCGCCTGGCCATCGCCGTCGGTGTCTTCGCAGATCGTGATCCGGTCGCGACCCGGAGTGGTGGGGTGTTTGGTGTTGGGGTAGTCAACGGTCTCGGCGATCCAGAGCCGGCCGCGATGGTCCCAGGTCATGCAGATGGGTTTGTGAATCCGGGGCTCTGCGGCGAATAAACGGGGTTCGAACCCGCGCGGGACCACCAGGTGCCGCATCGATTCCTCGGGCGACAGGGGATGCTGCATCCGCCGGATCGGGTCGCCCTGCGTGCCCCATTGCCGGCCCGGCAGGTAGTTGGGGATATCGACGGCCGATGTGTCGTAGGTGAACGGCGGCAGACCGGCCTGCACGCGCCCCCGGCTGTCGGAGACCGCTCCCTTGTTGACCGCCCAGCGGATGCCGCGCTCGAGCAGGTCGTGGAAGCCGGGGTTCTCCCAGGTCCGCCCATCGTGGCCGTACGCCGTGTAGAAGACGCGCCCTTTGCCCTGCGTGCGGACCCACGTCCAGGGCTCCTCTCCCTGACCCTCCGCGCGAACCTGAAGGATGTGGCGGCCCGTCTCATTGTGCTTGGTGTGCACATAGGTCTCGTCCCAGGTGCGGAACGGCTCGAAGCCCTTCATGATCGGGTGCGACGGATCGACGACCTTCGTGTCGAACGTTCCCGTGCCGTGACGGAGGAACTGAGCACCGACCAGCGCGATGTACTTCGGTGAGTTGAGGAAACAGTAGCTGGCACAGTGGAGCGGCACGAACGCGCCGCCCCCCTCCACGTAGTCGAGTAGCGCCTTTTCCTGGGCCGCGCCGATCCGAGTGGTGTTGGCATAGATGATCAACGCGTCGTATCGGGCCAGCGTCTGCGGATTGAGTTCGCTCAAGTTCTCGGTGTAAGTGACACGGATGCCGCGGCCGGCAAGCACCGGCGTGATCTGGGCGGCGCGATCAGCCGGACGATGGTGACCCTGATCTCCAAGGAACAGTACGCTCAGTGGCCGGCCCGATTCGCCGCCGACCGGCGGAGGACCGTCGGCGCCGAGGGAGGTCGTGGCGATTGTCAGGCCGAGGCAGAGGGAGACGATGAACGATCGAGCCATGGGTGCGGGTCTCAGCTCTAAAGGACTCATACGGTTTTCGCCACAATGGGACTTCCGTTCCGATTTCGGATTCGCGATTCCGCGGCCGACTTCATCACAAGGAGTCGGGGATCCGGAATTCGCTTGACACCAAGACTCCCGCACGGCGCGGAGACCATGCAGGACCGCACCGGGGAGGGTCATCACAGCGTCAGTTTCGTGGTGTGGTCTCGAGTCGGGCGCCCAACCCGGCCATTTTGGGCGAACCGGATTGGGCCGTCCAGACCGTGACACTGAACTCGCGGATGGTCAGGGTCTTGCGGTCGTCGCTCTGGGTGTTGGCCCCGAAGAGGCCGAGGTACAGGTCGGTCTCCGTGTCGAGGAAGTTCGGATGAGCGATGGCGAGGGTGCTGGAGCTGTTCCGGGTCAGGTTGTCGACAACCATCGAATACTGGCCGCCCAGCCGCCGCAAGATGAGCCGCAGGTCGTCGCCGGTGGTCATGAGGCCAACTTCGTAGAGGTCGGAGTCGCGGCCGCCGAAGTTGTTGACCAGATAGAGCCGGTAGGTATCCGGGCTGGGCCAACTGATCAGTCCACCGCGAATGTTCCGGTCGCTGCGCGTCCCGGCGTACAGGCCGAACTGGCCAACGACCTGGAGCCCCGGGATGTTCGGGATCGTGACCCGGATCTCGAAGTCCTCGGTCCCCGTGAATCCGAGATCGGAGAGGCGGACGCCCAGATATTCGCCCGTCGCCATCTGATCCTGAGTGTTGATATCGCTACGGGTCGTTGTGAGTTCGAGGGCGCGGCGGTCGAGGCGGAGAAGCAAATTGGGATCGGAGCTGGGCAGGTCATGGCCCGTGCCGGGGAGCCGGTGGGTCAGGCCGATCCCTCGTCCCTGGGCGTCGCGGAGAGTGCCGGGGAGCGGGCGAGCGAAGTCGAGGCGGAGTGTCCGGGGGACGCGGACCGGCAGCGGCTCGATCGCCCGGACGTATCGGGCCGCGCCTTCGCCCCGGTCGGGAGGCGTGGGATTGACGGTGGATCCGTCGAGTCGGGCCGCCTGGTTCTGGTGGATGGTCACGCCCGGATCGCCCCCGCGCCCGGGTCCGGAAGCCAGCGCGAATGCCTGGACCTCGCCGGTGAAGACACGGACCGTGGCCGCTCCCGCCTCGTCGACCGCCAGTCCGAATTCGGTGCCCAGGTCGACGACCTTGTTGTGTGGCGTGAGGACGGTGAACCCCCGGTGCGCCGCGGCACGCGCGCCGTCAGAGTGCCCTGAAGGAGCCGCGCCGAACTCACGGAGAGCAACTCGAGGCCGGACGGCCCCTGGAGGATCACGCGGGCACCACAGTCGAACTCGATCTCCGCCAGACCCCGCTCCAGGCGGAGCGACTTGCCCGCTTGCATGTTCCGGCCCGGCTGCTGGTCGGGCCCTGCCCAGACGCAATCCTGGGCATTCACCAGCCAGGCGACATTCGTAGCCGCTGCGTTCGCAGGGATCACCGGGCCATGTCGCGGGAACACGACGGCTAGCCAGCCGCAAACCACGGCCATCACCAGGCCCGCGGCAATGACACGGCGCGAAGGTGTGGCCGCCCGCTCCACCGGAATCCCCGGGCTTTCGTCCTCACTTCATCGAGCCAGGTTCCGCCGCGGGGCCCGTCCAACCGGTGCGTGAGCTGCTCCACGACGGCATTAGCGGCCCGACTTGCCCGGACGGCAAAATGGAGCTCCGTATGATGCTGGAAATAATCGGCGAAGAAACGCCGCGCCTCGGCACTGGCGAGCAGATGGGCCTCGAGTCGGCGCAGGTCCGGCTCGTCGATGACATCGGAACAGTATCCATCGACGAGGTCGTAGAACTCGGTGGGCAGCTCGCGGGGGCCGGGACTGTTCATACCACCCCCTCTTGCGCCATCGTGCGGCGCACGCATTCGAACAGCGCGCGGCGGATTCGCCTGAGCGAATTGTGGATGCTCTGCGCCGATCGGCCGCGCACAGCGCAACGTCCCGGACGCCGGCCGATCGGCCGTAGCAGGCGTCCAGCAGGTCCTTGTCCCGTTCTCTCAACTTCTTCATGCAGCCCGCCAGTGCATCGCGTCGTTCCTCGACCTGTTCCTGCTCCATGGTCTCCTGGGCCTCGATCAGCGCCAGGTTGAGCTCGTCACTGAAGTAGAGGCGTTTGCGGCTCCGCGATCTCAGGAAGTTCAGGACTTCGTATCGCGCGATCCCACACGCCCAGCCGACAAAGCTCCGCGACGAATCGAACTGGTCGAATTTATCCCAGAGCACCAGGCTGGTCTGCTGGAACAGGTCGTCGGCATCGTCGAGATCGCGCACCAGTGAATGGATGTAGCCGAAGAGCTGGCTCTGATGCCGCGAGAGCTGCGCCGCGAACTCAGCCTTCTGTTCGCTCGGCCGCGCCGCTACGCGACTCACCGCGTTGAACCGGGCACATCCCGGCAATTGCCGACTGTTCATACACCGGAGGACCCTCCCAGGGATTCCCGCGTTGCTCGACGCTCCGGCCTCACCTTCTATATTCCGCCGAATCCCTTGGTTTGTAATCCAACTGGAACGGAAAACGGATCTCACGCGCTCCATTCCAGGCTGGCAGTCGAAGACCGAACTCCCGATCCTGATAGGCCCTTCGGCCAATTCCACACCGGGATCTGCCAGGCCGATGCCCGGAAAGTGAAATCACCGGGAATTTTCCCCGTTACAACTCTGAGCCCTCGGCTGATTCTACATCAGAGGGGAAGTTCTGGTCCTCTCCCGCAGGATCCAACCCCTCGATCGATCTGGCTGGCATACTCTTAAATTCTTCGTACAAACCCGCGGTAATGCCACATGACTAGGGTTGGTCATGTCGGCAGCAGTTCTGCCCGGAGGAAACATCATGGTCTCACGCATCCGACGGGGTTTCACGTTGATCGAATTGCTGGTGGTGATTGCTATCATCGCCGTGCTGATCGCGTTGTTGCTCCCTGCCGTGCAGGCGGCGCGGGAGGCGGCTCGGCGCGCCCAGTGCACCAATAACCTCAAGCAGATCGGGCTGGCGCTGCACAACTATCACAGCGCCACCAATGCGTTCCCCTGGGGTGATGGGCCATGGTGGATCGAGTGGTCGGCGCATACGCTTCTGCTGCCTTACATCGAGCAGGGGCCGATCTACAATGCGCTCAACTTCGTGGACACCGAGTTTATCGGTCAGACCGCCATGCCGAACGATAACCCGGCCAACACGACGGCGGAATACAACGTGATCTCCGGGTTCCTGTGCCCCTCGGATCCGGATCGTCTGACCAGCCCTGACGGACACAACAATTACATGGCCAACTCGGGCTCGGCACCCAACTGTGCCTACGGTGGAAATTCGGACTTGCCGTCCTGGAACGAGCCAGCCTCCGGGCCATTCATCTACTCGTCCAATGGAGTCGATACCGGTCCACCGGGCTTCGGCGGCCCTTGTGTCACCATCGCCATGATCACCGACGGCACGAGCAACACAGCGGGGTTCAGCGAACGGGTCAAGGCGATCGGCAACAACCTCACGGCGACGTCCGCGCCGTTCGATCCCGGCATCCCGACGGCTTCACTCTCCATTCCCGCCGCGGTCGCCAACAACCTGGAGTCAACACCCCAGGCGTATTACCAGATTTGCAAGGTCACACCACCTGTGCCATTCAACGGCACTCAGGACGCGGCGAACTTCAACGATGATAACATATCGGGTTCGACCTGGGTCACGGGCCAGCCGGCCAATACGCGGTACGCTCACGTCATGCCTCCCAACACCTGGAGCTGCCGCTCGGGACTCCAGATCGCTCATAACGCCAGCAGTCATCATCCCGGTGGGGTGAACGTCCTGTTCTGCGACGGTTCAGTCAGGTTCCTCAAGTTGACCGTCTTCATCAACACCTGGTGGGCCCTGGGGAGCCGGGCAGGCGGCGAGGTGATCTCCTCCGATGCTTACTGACATCGATCGGCCGGGAGTTCCTCGCGCGCTGTCGTGCCAGTCCACGACCGCTCCCGTCCACCGGCATTGCTGATCGGTCCATCGACCCTGGTACGAGGGATTCTTCTCGATATGAGCTCACTTGATCGGATAGACCGGCTCATCGTCAAGCGACACAACACATTCCTGTTGGCGATCGCCTTCCTGAGCGGGGCCATGGTCCTGGGCTGCGGAGACGGCAAGCCCTATACAGATACCTCCCTGACTGAGGCGACCGTGAGCGGGGTCGTCACCGCCAAGGGAGAGCCGGTCACGGCGGGGACCATCAATTTCAACGCGGCCAACTCAGGTCGGATCGTACCGACACGGACGGCGGAGATCGGCCCGGATGGTCGTTACACCGTCAAGACGTTCACCGGGGATAATCTGGTCACCTACGGTGGGGAATTGGCCAAGAAGCACATGGGCGTGGGACTGCGGAGGGACTCCGCCGCGGTCCAGTCCGGAGAGAACACATTCGATTTCGACGTCTTGGGACCAGGTGCCAAGACTCTCCCTGTGGACTACTCCAAAGAAAAGACGAAGCGCAAGAAGCGTTGAAATCTGGCGACCGGGCAAGAGGGAAAGCCATCCACTCGGATGATGGAGGCTCGGATGCGATCGTTGCGGAGCGGATGACCGGGAATCCTCGGATTGCAGAAAGGCCGTGACCAACCGGGGACTGCGAATGATTCCGGATCGCGGCCTGATAGACGGGTTGCGTTCTTGGGGAGAATCGCTCGGGTTTGGGGCTGGGCGGCCTTCGCACTGGTCCTCTGTTGCGGTGTCGGCGCCACGTGGTGGGCGACGCGCGGACACACGGACCCCGACCGCCTCTGGGCGGATGCCGAGCGTGCTTTCCTCGCCGGCCATTGGGAACGTGCGCGAACCGTCTTGAACACCCTCGAACGGATCCGGCCCAAGACCCCCCTGGACTGGATTCTGGAAGCCCAGCTTGCCACCGCGGAGGGACATTCCGAGCTGGCGCTCGCCGCGATCGAACGGATCCCCGACGATCACCCGATCGCCGCTCAGGCTCAACTGCTGGCGGGCCGGATCGAGCGCCAGCGTCGATGCCTGAGGAACGCAGAAGCCGCCTTTCGTCGCGCGCTGCGATTGAAGCCGGGCCTGATCGAAGCTCACAAGGAATTGATCTACATCCTCGGCATCCAGGCGCGACGTCGGGAGGTGGATGCAGAGTTCCTCGAGCTCGCCCGACTGACCCAGCTCACTCATCACGATCTGTTCACCTGGTCTCTCACCCATTTCACAGACTGGTCTCCGGACATCGTGGCGGACCTCGAGGGATTCATCAAAGCCGACCCCGAGGATCGCTACAGCCGTATCGCCCTGGCCGAGCTCCTCCTGGATCAGCCCGATCAGGAAGCGACCATCGAGAGGATCCTCCAGCCACTCCCCAACACCGACCCAGAGGCGCTGGCGCTTCGGATCAACCTCGCCTTCAACCTCGGTCAGTTCGACAAGGCCGAAAGCCTGCTGGCCGCGGCGCCGACGGGGCACCCCCGGATCGAGCGGATTCGCGGCGAGATCGCGCTCCGGCACCATGACATCGACAGGGCGATCGAGCATTTCCGGCAGGCCCTCAGTGCCGAGCCCTACGATCGTATCTCACCCATGCAGCTCGCCCGGGCGCTGCGGCTCAAGGGAGACCAGGCGGGCGCGGCGGCCTATCTCGACCGAGCCCGACCGCTCAACCGATTGTACAATCTCGTCATGCGCATCCGCTCGCCGAAACGAGAAAACCAGGTCAGCGACCTGTCGGAGCTGGGGAAGGCGTGCGAGGAGGCCGGGCTAAGTGAGGAGGCCAGGGGCTGGTACGCGCTGGCGATCGCGGCCAATCCCCTCGACCGTGAGGCGCAACAGGGTCTGCACAGGTTCCGCCCTTGAACGACATGCCAGAGGGGATCAGACTCGGGTGGGAGGAATCCACCGAGTCGCGCCCGAGGGCGCGCTGAGGGTGGGCTCGGTTCGAGTCGGTGTGGCGGGAGCGCGAAGGCGCCCTTTGGCTGCGCGATGACGGCTCGGACCGAGCCGCCCCGCCCCTCAAGGGCCCAATGGCCTCGTCCACCAGATTCGAAATGACCATCCACCAGAACAGGAAGCTGCCGGCTCTCTCGGGTCTGGTTCTCACGACACCTGAATTTTTCGTGGATTTCGTGGATTTCGTGTTCCAGTCTCTGGTCTCCGGACCGCTTCCGTGGTCCTGTCGATCGGCGAGCGGTGAACGCGTGCGGCCCATGAGCGGTTGTTTGTGATTTCGTGGACTAGGTATTGTGCGACACTCTCCGGTAGGATGGATATCGCGCCTACCAATGACCAGCCGAGATTGGTGGACGCGGTCCGTCTTGCGCGGAGACGATCGACCTTCATCAAGGCAACGCCCCGGAATGTTGACCCGTTCGATGAAAACCGAAACCACGGGAATCCCGCGAATCCGAGCCCCGCGCCTGGTCCGTCGCGGTGTGGCCATCGCAATCGCGACAGCGGTCTTGGTCGGTGCTGCCGGCGCGGCCTGGCTCCGCTGGTCGGGAGGGGACGCCGATCAGGTCTGGATGGAAGCGGAGGACGCCGTTCGAGCGGGGCAATGGGAGAAAGCCCAATCAGGGCTGCGGCGGCTGGAACGGTTGCGGAAGCCCACGGCTCAGGACTGGTTACTCCGTGCTCAGGTCGCCACCGCCGCCGGGGATGATGCTGCGGCACTCGAGGCCCTGCATCTTGTGCCCGAGGATCACCCGCTGTTCCCCCAAAGCCTTTACATGACCGGCCTGATCGAGCGCAAGCACCTTCGCCTTCGCTACGCCGAGGCCGCCTACCGCAAGGCCCTCGCCGGCGATCCCGGGCTGGTGAGTGCCCATAAGGAGTTGATCTACATCCTCGGGATGCAGTCCCGCCGTCGCGAGATCGATGCCGAGTTCAGGGCGATGTCCCAGGTCACTCAGCTCACGCATCGTGACCTGTTTACCTGGGGCCTGACGCACTTCGTGCTCTGGGGGCCGGATAGCTCGGAACAATTGCAATCCTTCATTCAGGCCGACCCCGACGACCGGTTGAGCCGACTCGCGCTGGCCAAGCTTCTGATCGATCATCCTGGCGAAGAGGCCCGGGTCGAGTGGGCCCTCGAGCCTCTCCCCGCAGATGATCCCGAGGCCCAGGCCCTGCGCATCGAGCTCAAGCTGGACCACGGACAGATCGATGAGGCGATGAGGATGCTGGCTCAGGCCACGGGAAGCGATCCGCTCCTCGAACGGCTGCGCGGCCGCGACGCCATCATGCGCGGCGACTCGGCCGAGGCGATCCGCCACTTCCAGGCCGCGCTCACCGACGAACCCTATGATCGGGTGTCGATCACCGAGCTGGGCAAGGCCCTCCTCGTCCGTGGCGATCGAGCCGGCGCCGAGCGATACATGTCCCGCACCAAGCAGCTCGATGAGGTCTACAACTTGCTCAATCGCGGTCGGAATGCTGACAAGGAGAGCCAGCCTGCCGACCTGATCAAGCTCGGCCGGGCCTGCGAGGCAGCCGGATTGGCCGACGAGGCACGCGGCTGGTATCAACTGGTGATCGCCCGCGACCCGCTGGACAGCGAGGCCCAGCAAGGTCTGCACCGGCTTGGCAATTCGGCCTCTCAACCATAGTCTTGGGTCCGTGGGCCGCAAGGTTGCCAGATTATCGCCGCGAGCAAATCATCTCAAGAAAGACGCCGGTGGGAGTCGAACCCACTTGAACCGGGTTGCAGCCGGTCGCCTGGCCGTCTGGCTCCAGCGTCATCATGACGAACGAGACATGCCCTCGCCAGGAATTGAACCTGGTCTCCGACCTTCGCAGGGTCGTGTGCGAATCCGTCACACTCCGAGGACGTATAGCCAACACGAACCATCCCCCACCCGGGAATCGAACCCGGCCTTGCGGCTTCGAAGACCGCCGTGCGCCCGACACACTCGCGGGGAGCGGGTGAAATCCCGGAGTGCCCTCGCCAGGAGTCGAACCTGGTCTGCGACCTTCGGAGGGTCGCGTGCGAATCCGTCACACTCCAAGGGCAATCAAGCAAATGGTTTAAGTCAACCCGACTCAAGACCCTTCTCGGGTGACTGTATGGCGCCTCCCAGAGATTTCAGACCGATCTTCGGGAAGATCGGCCCGGGTTCGGAGACCGAGTCTACCCCAGTAGATACGAGTCAAACCTGACAGGTTCGCGTGCCCCTGCGCGAGACCCGTCGAGGGTGCCTTTCCACCGTCGTGGTCGGTTCCTCAGTGTTCACGTAAGTACGCGGCCACCAAAGGAGGGCTTCGATATCGAACCCGTGATGTGCCCGCTACGTACGGTCGCCGACCTGCTCCACTGGGTCGTGGATGATGTCTGCAAGAAACAAGCTGGTATCCGCCATCGAGGCGCGTTGAACGACCTACACGGTTCCGCAACGAACCGCATGGAAAGACCCGCCGGACCGATTCAAATGGATTTGCTTCTCGAGAAAAGACGTCCAAACCGGCGCTTTCGGGCATCCATGAAGCCTGTGCCCCTGGCCAAGAAGCCGGCTGCCAGGCCCAGAACGGCCAGCCCTGCCGCGGAGTCGTCGGGCGATGGTAGCTGGTCTCTCTGCGCAAGAGGATCGCCGGTGACCGGCTCGCGAGTGACCCAGTCCGTCGGGACGACCGATATGGTGAGGGTTCCGTTCCCCGGCTGCGCCGGCCAAAGGGCCGGGTCGGCGGCCAGCTCGTCCAGGACGGAGTCGGGCACTAGGCCCATCCGGGACTTCACCGGGACGAGGATGTCCGTGGCTGGGCGAGCAGTCGTCGGGAAGCCGCCCGACTGCTCGTAAGCGATCGAAGTGCCCGTTTTCGGCTGCACCGTGGACCCGTTGATCGTCGGCGTCATGTGCCCGTTCGAGGCCGGTGCAATCGGGGCTCCGGTCGCCGGCTGAGACGCGACGCCAGCGGGGCTAGCATTCGTCCCCCATCCGAGCACCTGGGCGGATCCATCCGGCGAGACGTGGCCGGTCGCCGGCCCGACCGCGGACGCGACGGAGGTCGCCGGAGTGGTGATCACCGCGTGGTTAGCCACGACCGTCGCTGGCGTCGCAGTGCTTAGCATGCCGGTCGTCCCGCCGGCCGCGTAGGACTGGGCCTGACCGAACTCGCTGCTCCCCAGGGTGACAGCGCCGAACACGTTGAACGTGGTGCTCGTCACGCCGCCGCCGCTGGCCCAGGTGCCGGAGAGCGTGGCGTCCTGCAAGGAGCCGACCGTTGGGCCCGCGTAAGACGTGCCCGTGCCCTGGTAGGCGATCAGGTCGGGCACGAGGAGGTTGGCCACCGGCGTGCCTAGCCCGGTCACCAGGTTGTAGCCGGCGTTGGCCGTGTAGCCGTTGCTGCCGCTGGTGATGCTGTTGTAATCCGCCTGCGGCAGGGCGTAGAGAGCCTGCTGGGTCTCGGTCGGGCTGGAGCTGTTGAATGTGGCCTCGCCCGCGGCCACGCGTCCCTGGTTGACCAGTGCGACCAGGCCGGCGAAGGTCGGGGCCGACAGGCTGGTGCCGCCCACGACCTCGAACGGGTTGTCGGCGGAGAGGTTGTACGGGTCGGCGACCCATGCACCAGTGGCCGGATCGGCGACCATCGAGACGTCGGGCGTGGTCCGGCTGCCTGTGGACTGGACCCCCTCCTGGTACGACGGCTCGGGTTCGTACATGCTGAGGCCGCCGCCGGAACCGATCGCCATCCCCATCGAATCCGAGTAGTAGCCCCATCCCGTCTCGCTGTTGTACGAGTTGTCGGCGTTGAGGTTCAGGCTTGTGCCGCCGACCGCCACGACGTTGGGCGAGAACGCGGGATACTCGGGATCGGACACCCCGTAATCGCCCGTGCTGGCCAGGAAGGTCACGCCGGGGACGTTGAAGACCGCGTCGTAGTTCGCCTCGTCGGCGGCGAAGACGGACTGGCCTTCGGCGAAGCCCCAGCTCATCGACACGACCGACACGCCGGGTTGAGCGGCGGCCGTGGCCACGCTCGCCATCAGGTCGGAAAGCGATTGACTGTTCGCCTCGACCAGGACGATCTGTGCGCCCGGGGCGATGGCATGGGCCCACTCGACGTCCAGCTCCTCCTCGACCTCCCAGTTGTCGGTGCCAACGCCACTGGGATCGGTCGAGGGCAGCGAGGTCGTCTGGCCATTTTGATTGAGGACCGTAAGGAACGACGCCGCGGGCCCGTACTGGTCGTAGAGCGTCGGCCCCGTGTCCTCATCGCCGAACTGGGAGTCGAACAGGTCCACGGCCTCGAAGATGTCCGGGTCGTTGTAGGCGTTGACGATGGCGATCGTCTCGCCGGTACCGTCCTCCGAGAGATCGTTGATGCCGTAGGCGTCTCGGATCTGGGCCGGGGTATAGGCGACCGCCCCGGAAGGCGTGGCCAGACTCAGGCCGTTGCTGATGTGGCCGGTCGTGTTGATGCCGTTCAGGACGTTGCAGGCGGCGGTCGTCGTGCTCTGGTTGCCGCCGTAGAAGTTGCCGGTCGATGAGCTGAAGTTGCCGTTGAGTTTCTGAAGAATCGAGTACACCGACAGGCTCGTATTCCTGGACACGCCGAAGGGCGTGTTGTTGCTCCCGACATTGCAGGTCGCCCCGGAGGCGCCCGCCCAGGTGACGCTGAAGCCGTTGCCCTGACAGGTCGAGTTCCCGCCGAACGGGCTGGTGTCGGCGTAGATGCCCAGGGCGCAGGCGAACGCCTGGGCGTAGGTGTTCTGGGCCGTGCCGCTTGTGCTCAGCTTGGTGCAGAGCGTGGCGATCTGCGAGTTGGTCAGACCGGCCAGGGAGCTGGCGTGACACTGGTTGAGGTAGCTGCTGATGTACGGGTTCGAACAGCCGAACAGGCTCGGGAAGCTGCTCGCCAGCCAGTTGCCGAGCTGCGTATCGTTGGGACCGTTGTTGAAGCTGCAGATGATGGACTGGCCGTTCCTGCCCTGCCAGAAGCTGCACGTCGCGTACTGGCCCGAGCCGACCGAGCAGCTCGAATTCACGGTCTCCGGCTCGTTGCCGAAGGTGTCGGATGCCCCGTTGTTGCTCGCATCGCCGCTATAGACCGCCAGCCACTGGTAGGTTCCGGTGGTCGTCGCCGCGTAGCCGCCAGGGTTGTTGCCCATGCTGGTGGTGTACGTGCCGTTGCCGTTGACCGAGACGGTATCGGTGTAGACATTGTTACTGTCGTTGCCGTTGGGAGTGATCCCCGGGGCGAACAGGTAGAAGGTGATCGTGCCGGTCGGATTGTAGCCTGCCGAGAGCAGCGCCGAGTCGGTCAGGTTGACGATGCCGCCACACGTCACGGTCCCGCCGGGCGTGGTGCTGATGGCCGGGCTGGCCGGGGTGACCGTCTCCGGCTCGCTGCCGTAGCCGCTCGTGGCCCGGTTGTTGTTCGCATCGCCGCTGTAGACCACGACCCACTGGTAGACGCCAGCCGTGGTCGGCACGTAGCCGCCCGATGAGTAAGTGCCGTTGCCGTCGATCGTCACCGTGCCGCTGTAGACGTTGTTGCTGTCGGTCGCGTTCGGGGTCACGCCTGGCGCGAACAGGTAGTAGGTGATCGTGCCTGTCGGGTAGTAGCCGCCCGAGAGGGTCGCCGAGTCGGTCAGGGTCGAGGTGGTCGTGGTGGGAGCCGGAGTCATCGGCGTGGGGGGCGTCGGCAACGAGGGGGCCGTGGTGCCGCCGTTGTCGCTCGAGATCAAGCGATCCTGGGCATGATAGAGGACCTCGGCGCTGTCCGGGCCGTACGCGTCATTGTTCTGGCTTGGCTCCAGCTCGTTGATCGCCTGACCACAGACGAAGTCGATCTGATAATAACTGCTCGGGATCTTGACCGTGAGAGAATGCGTTCCCGGCGCGAACGTCCCGGTTGCCTGCTGAGAGATCGCCTGTTCATAAGCGTTGGAGTCGCTGAACGAGGAGGTCGGCGCCTCGTAACTCACCAGGGTGAGCGTGTCATTCATCCCCGACGGTACCGTGAAGGTGACCGTGACCGTGTCACCCTGTGCCGTGTTGCCGCCGAGACTCGTCACCGTCTGGCTGCACCCGCTCGGCGAGGTCACCTTGTAGCTGACATTGGTGGGCGTGCAGGTGGGGATCAGATAGTCGTCGAAGTTATAGCCGGAATAGTTGTGGCCCGCAGTGGCCGTGACCGTGTAATAGGAGCTCCCGGCGCTCCCGTTGGGCCCGCCGCCGGTCTGGACATAGCCCGACGGAACAGCCTCCTGCACGTAGTAGGTGCCCGGGTTGCTGACGTTGAAGGTATAGGTACCATTGCTCGCGGTCTCCGTCGAGGAGACAAGTGTCTCACCGCCGCCGCTCGTGGCCTGGTAAAGGTCGATGGTCACGCCGCCCAGCGGGGTGTCGTCGGACGAGAAGCCGTTGCCGGTCAGGTCGAGGTACTTGGTCCCGCTGATGGTGATTCCGCCGACCGGGATCGTCCCACCGGGCGTGGTCGTGATGGTCGGGCTGGCCGGATTGACCGTTACCTCCTCGTGGCTGTCGTTGACATCGCTGGCCGTGCGGTTGTTGCCGTTGCCGCTGGTGTAGGTGGCGTCCCACTGATAGATGCCGGTCACGGTCCCCGTCGTGGGCAGGGTGTAGCCGGTCGGCACGGTATATGAGCCGTTGCCGTTGACCGTGGCCGTCTCGGTGTTGACCAGGGTGTTGCCCAGGTAGAGAGTGAAGGTTATCGTCCCGATCGGCGAATAGCCACCCGAGAACATCGCCGTGTCCTTCAGCGTCACCGTCGAGGTGCCGAGCGTGATCGAGGTGGCGCTGGGTGTGGTGGCGATGGCCGGGCTGGCCGGGCTCACGACCACCTGCTCGGCGGCGGCGCCGTTCTCACTGACCTCGTTGTTGTTCGAATCGCCCGAATAGCTGGCGTCCCATTGGTACGTGCCCGTCACCGTGCACGTCGTGGGCAGCGTGTATCCGGTCGGCGTGGTGTAGGTACCGTTGCCGCGGACCGAGACGGTCTCGGTGTCCATCGGCGTACTGCCACCGTTGTAGTACAGGGTGAATGTGATCGTCCCCGTCGGATAATACCCGTCGGTCAGGTCGGCTGTGTCTTTGAGTGTGACCGACGAACTACCCAGTGTGACCGAGGTCGCGCTGGGCGTGGTGGCGATGGCCGGGCTGGCGGAGGCCACCGTCACCTGCTCGTCAGCGGCATTGTCGTCGCTGACCTCGTTGTTGTTCGAATCGCCCGAGTAGCTGGCGTCCCATTGGTACGTGCCGGTCACGGTCCCCGTCGTGGGCAGGGTGTAGCCGGTCGGCGTGGTGTACAAGCCGTTGCCGTTGACGGAGATCGTCTCGGTGTCCACCGGCGTACTGCCGCCGTTGTAGTACAACGTGAACGTGATCGTGCCGGTCGGGTAATACCCGTCGGTCAAATCAGCCGTGTCCTTCAGAGTCACCGAGGAGGAGCTCAGAGTCACCGAGGTCGTGCTGGGCGTGGTGGTGAGGCTCGGGCTCGCCGAGGTGACGACCACCTGCTCGTCGTCGGCGTTGTTGTCGCTGACCGCTTCGTTATTCGAGTCGCCCGAGTAGCTGGAATCCCACTGGTAGGTGCCGGTCACGGTCCCCGTCGTGGGCAGGGTATAGCCGGTCGGCGTCGTGTACGTGCCGTTACCGCTGACCGAGACCGTCTCGGTGTCTTCCAACGTGTTGCCCAGGTAGAGTGTGAACGTGATCGTGCCGGTCCCGTAATAGCCCCCCGAAAGCACCGCCGTGTCATCCAAGGTCACCGACGAAGTACACAGCGTGACCGCAGTCACGTTCGGTGTCGTGGCGATCGTCGGGATCGCGGGGCTCACGACCACCTGCTCGGCCTGGACATCCTCCTCGCTGGCCGGCGTATTGTAGGTGTCTCCGCTATAGCTCGCATCCCACTGGTACGTGCCGGTCACGATCCCCGTCGTGGGGAGGGTGTAGCCGGTCGGCGTGGTGTACGAGCTATTGCCGCTGACCGAGACTGTCTCCGTGTCCACGAGTCTGTTGCCCAGATAGAGCGTGAACGTGATCGTGCCGGTCTCGTAATAGCCGTCCGAGAGCACCGCAGTGTCCTTCAAGTTCACCGATGAGGTGGCGAGCGTTACCGCGGTCACGTTCGGTGTCGTGGTAATCGTCGGGATCGCCTGGTTAATCAGGCTGAAGCTCGCGGGGATCGCGATGCCTCTCGCCCCAGCCGAGATCATGTAGCCACCGACGATGCCGTTGGCGGTGGCGGTGACGCTGACCGTGCCGTCGGCACTGATTGTCGCGGGGCTTCCACTCAGGATCGCCGACGCTCCGCTCTGTGGCGGGGCGAACAGGATCAGGCCTCCGGCCACGGGCTCCATCGGGTTGTTGGCGATGACCGTCGCGACCAGTGGGGCCGGGAAGGTTGTGAAGATGCCTGTCGACTGGCCGCTTCCCGAGGTGACGGTAATGGTGAACAGGTTCGACTCGAAGGCGCCGATGTCCACGATGCTGTCTACGATGCGGGAGAGGCCACGCTGATCGGTGGTGATACCGGCGGGAATGAGGGCGTTATTGCCCGCGTCGATGGCTGGGCTACCGGGCAGAAGGGCTATCGTCTGGGTCGGGCCGCCGTAGTTTCCCAATGGTGACAGCAGAGGGTTGAGCGGCTGGGCGCTGGTGCCAGTCAGGTCGGAGCCGACCCAGCCGGAGCTACCGTCCGTCTCGCCGATCAGGTTGTTGCCCTGTGAGGCAAAGGTCCCGAGTGCATCGGGCCCGCTGGTGGCGGCCGTGTTCTTTGCGACGATGGTGTTGCCGAGGTCCACCGTTCCGTCGAGGTTATAAAGGCCACCGCCAAAGAGGCCTGCGGAGTTGCCGCTGACCGTGCAGCTCGTCAACATGCTCGTGCCGCTGCTGCTGGTGTACAGGCCGCCGCCGTTGTCGCGAGCGGAATTGCCGCTGACCGTGCCGTTGATCAGCGTGATCATGCCATTATTGTCGGTGTACAGGCCGCCGCCGTTCATGGCCGCGTTGCCGCTGACGGTGCAACCCGTCAGGATGGTCGTGCTGTAGTCGGTCCCCACGCCCCCGCCGTTGCCGAGGGCGGAGTTGCCACTGACGGTACAGTCGGTCAACGCGGTCGTGCCGTAGTGATAAGTGCCCAAACCACCGCCCGAGGTAGCGTCGTTGTCGCTCACGGTGGAATAGAGCAGAGTGGTCGTGCCGAAGTCGTTGAGCACGCCGCCGCCTTCCCCGTCGGCGGAGTTGCCGCTGACGGTGCAGCCGGTCAGCGCAGTCGTACCGAAGTCGGTGTACAGGCCGCCGCCATTGACGGCAGAGTTGCCGCTGACGAGAACGTCCTCGAGCGTGGATGTGCCCTTGAGATTGTACAGGCCGGCACCGTGCTGTGCCGAGTTGCCGCTGACCGTGCAATCGTAGAGCGCGGTCGTGCCGCCGAAATTGGCCAGGCCGCCGCCGTTTATCGAGGCGGAGTCACCGCTGAAAGTGCAACCGGTCAGCGTGGCCGTGCCGAAGTCACTGTTGTACAGGCCGCCGCCACTCACGGAGGCGACCTCTCCGCTGAAGGTGCAACCCATCAGCGTCAAGGTTCCACCATTATTGTACAGGCCGCCACCGCTCACGGAGGCGGAGTCACCGCTGAAGGCACAGTTCGTCAGAGTCGTCGTGCCAAAGAAAATGGACGCGCCTCCGCCGGTGGCGGCGGAGTTGCCGCTGAAGCTCACGCCGGACAGCGTGGTCATGCCGACGAAGTCGTAGAGGCCACCTCCGTTCTCGGCGGAGTTGCCGCTGACGGTGCAGTTGTCGAGCGTGGTCGTTCCGAGGAAGTCGAACACGCCGCCGCCACTCCCGTCGGCGGAATTGCCGCTGACGGTGCAGCTATCCAGCGTGGTCGTGCCGTACTGGTTCGTGTAAACGCCTCCGCCGCTGTCGGCGGAGTTGCCGCTGACGGTGCAGTTGGTCAGCGTGACCGTGCCGCCGTAGTTGGCCAGGCCGGCCCCTGGGCCGTTCACGCTCCCCCCAGTGATTGTCAGCCCCGAGATCGACGCCGTGACATTCGCGTCAACCTGCAACACGCGGCTCAGACCGCCGCCGCTGACGGTCACGCCTTCCGCCGGGCCCACGATCGTCTCGGTCCCGCTCGTATTGCTCAGCTCGATCGGGCTGCCGGTCAGCGTGATCGTCTGCGGCGTTTTGAACACGGTGCCGTCAAAGTCGATCGTATTGGCCCCGGCGGTCGAATTCGCTAGCGCGATCTCACAGGGCAGGGAGCCGGCACCGCTGTCGGCGGTGTCGGTCACCGTGAACGTGGACATTAGCCAGCGTTCTTCGAGCGCGATCAACGTCGGCCTCGTCCGCCGCCGTTGGAGTTGCCGACACGCGACCATCCCCCGCTCGCCTCTTCGCCGATCCCTCGCTCCGCTGCGACTCATGCTTCTCTCACTCCCGTGGTGATAAACAAGCTCTGGCGATTCCGATTTTTCTCGCACTCTCGCGGACGACCGCATCACATTCGCGGTCCAGGACAACTGCGCACCGCCGCGGGACGGCCGGCGGCCGTAGCGGTCCCGGCACATCGGCCCGTGCCGTTTCGATCGAGTTCCTCGACATCGGTCAGGGCGATGAGATCCTGATCCGCCTGCCGTGAGGCGGGACATGTCGTGTGGACGCCGGGCCGAACAACGGACCAGCCGGCGACCTGCTACGCCGTCGGGGATTCGCCGATGGCCCTCACCAACCGCTTGGCCGCGAGGAAGCTCATGTCGATGCGCCGGTTTTCCTCGACCGCCGGCCCGTGACGACAGGTTGCAGATTGAGGCCGATGTCGCGGATGATTTCGTCCGGTGTTGTGGTCATCGGCCACGATTCCGCGGACGACGGCAGAGTGGCCGAGCCGTTGAGAACAACTTCAGTGACCTGTGGGACTTGCAGTGGTTCGCTCAACTGAGCCTCGTCTGGCACCTTGTAAGAGAATCGGAAAACCTATTCACAATTCCATGAACGTAAAGCCTTGCCTGGAGATGAGTTAGGTTTTCGATTTTTGTCTTGTATTCGTGATTTAAAACGATTCGTTCACAGCCTCTCGATGGAAAGGTCATACAGCACTTGGAAACCACCAAAGAAACGTAGGTCTTTTCGATTCGATCGTCAAATGCGCATCTGATGAGAGCGATTCTCGGCGCGGCGCTCTTCAGATCCGACCTGGTGGTCGCCGGCATCGAGCCGGGGCAACCGGGTCGCGGACACCAGCATAGCTGTCTCGGTCGCGCCTTCCGTTGCTCCGCACCGATCAGGACGGGACCGTCGTGGGCGATATCGACGGCCGGGGAAGGTGCGGAACCTGGAGACATGAAGCGAGGCTCCGATCCTGCTTTTCCTTCTCCAGTAGGACCGACTCGGGAAGTCGTGGAGAAGACTCACGGAGCCGATCGGCAGGCGTCGCTGGGATGGGCAATGATCCGCCGTACCTCACGTAGGAGCCTTGACGGATCCCTCACTGGGACTTAGGGTTCGCATCAGTACGACTTGCCCGGTCTCTGGCGCGAGCCCAGGAAAGACGGCTCGAGGCTGGCCGGAAATCTGCAAGCGACACGCATGCATCAAAGGGCCCACAATCACGCTCGGCACTCCGTGTTCTTCGCTTCGAACGACTTCCGACTCACGAACGACCCCTTATCGGGCTTGACAGCAGTGGAATTATGCTTTTAATTACTTATGGTAGAAATGTTTGCGTCCGATGGGCGGCGGGCCGGCCTGGGGGTCAGTAAGCGTGGGCAAGCCGTTGACGGACTTGGCCTTGGGAGCGCCCCGGCTCGTGTCGGACGAGTGGGTAGGTGGAGCGCTCGAGCGGCGGGCTCCTTTGATTATGGGTCCGGCCCGGGGAACCGGATGCCGCGGCTCCAATCGGGGCGGCCCGGTACGGCAGACCGATTTCTCCGATAGTCCCTCACCGAGTTGACTTTTATGAACCGGAAGACTTCGCCACGCAAAGGACCGGCCGCCGGCTCGAAGGATCAGCGCATCGCTTCGAAGTCGGCGCAGGCCCAGCGCCCGCCCAATCTGGCGACTTTGAGGGGGGAGATTGACCGGCTGGACCAGGAGCTGGTCCAACTGTTGAATCGCCGCGCGGAGATTGCCGCGCGGATCGGGCAGTTGAAGAACGATCACGGACTGGAAGTCTGGTCGGCGGCTCGGGAAGACGAGGTGATCGCGCAGGCCCTGGCGTCCAGCCAGGGCCCGTTGCCGTCGGAGACGCTACGGATCATCTTCCGCGAGCTGATGAGCGGCTCCCGGGCCCTTCAGCGGACGATCCGCGTGGCTTGCCTGGGCCCGAAGTATAGTTACAGCCACCTCGCCGCGGTCGCGCGATTCGGCGAGGCCGTCGAGCACGTGCCGGTCGGCTCGATCGCCGCGGTCTTCGAGGAGGTCAATCGCCGTCACGTTCAGTTCGGACTGGTACCGCTGGAGAATTCGACCGACGGCCGGATCGCCGACACGCTCGACATGTTCATCAAGCTGCCGAACTTGAAGATCCGGGCGGAGGTGCGGCTGCGGGTCCATCACTGTCTGCTGGGCCGTTGCGAGTGGGGACAGGTGCGCCGGGTGTATTCGAAGTCGCAGGCGCTGTCCCAGTGCCGGAACTGGCTGGGAAAGAACGTGCCCCAGGCGGCGAAGATCGAGGTGGTCTCGACGGCCGCCGCCGCCGAGCTGGCCCAGCGCGAGGAGTTCGCCGCCGCCGTTGCCAGCCGGGCCGCGGCCGGCGCCTACCGGCTCAACGTGCTGGCCGAGAACATCGAGGACCAGCCCCACAACGTCACACGGTTCGCCGTCATCGCCGAACGCGGCGGCGAACGGACCGGCCGGGACAAGACCACCCTCAAGATCCGGCTGTCCAACCAGTCCGGCTCGCTCGCCAAGATGATCGCACCGTTCGAGAAGTTCGGGGTCAACATGACCTGGATCGAGTCGTTCCCCAATCCCAACGGCGGCGGCACCGATCGCGACCCCTCTTACCTCTTCTTCATCGACATCGAGGGACACGTTGACGATCTCCACGTTCAGAAGGCCCTGGAACTCGCCCGTAAGAAATGCGAAGGCCTCGATATCCTCGGCTCCTATCCCCGGAGCGAGTGTATCGAAAGTTGATCGGTCATTGGTAGCCGATGCTGGTTCGGGGTCGAAGGAGGGCCTGAGTAGGCAGCGAGGGATCTCGCAATGTTCAAGCGGATCAAGCCTCTCGTGATCCACGGGCGGCTCATCATGAGTCCACTGGCCATCGAACTCGCACAATACATGAACGAGGATCGTGCACTCTTCGTCGCCGAGCTCCGCGTGAGGCGCGAGTACACCTGGCGATGCGTGGCCGAGGAATGCGGTCGAGCCTGGGGCAAGGCCTGGGGCGAGCGGCAGGACGTCGGCGAAGCGTTGTGCGGTCTGGCCGCCGCGTACCTGGGCGAAGATTGGGATTACCTGGATACACTGTAGGGCCGGAGGCTCCATCCGCGACGCGAGACAGGGCTCAATTCGGGTTCCGTTGGCCGAGAGAGCAACCGGGCCAGGAATCGGTAGATGGGCCTTCCGCAACATCAAGGAGGGGATCATGGGGATCTTATCGAGGTTCTTCGGGAGGAAAGACGAAGGCGACCGGCAAACTCAACTCGTCGCGAATCCCAAGAAGAGTCCGCTGGGCTTGCAGGTGCTCTTCGCGGATCCGTTCCGGTTCGATCCCGAGGAGCTGACAACCGCCCTTCGCTCCTACCACCCGTCGATGGCGCAATCCCGATGTGAGGTCGAATCAGAACTCAACCAGAAAGGGACCGTGTTCGGACTCGCAGGCTGGGGGAAGCACGTCATCCGCCTGGTTGGGTTCGACCTCCCCATGCCCGCCGAGGCCGTGGAAGCCTGCGTGGCGCCGTCGCATTACTCGCAGGAGTTGAAGGAGCTTGCCCGCGCGCACGGAAGTCATCTCCTCCTCTTCTATGCGGGGCACGAATCCGAACCACTCGAGCAATATGTCGCCCTGGCCGCGGTCGCCGGCTTGCTCTCACGGTTCGGCGCGATCGTCATTCTCAACGAAGCCGCCCACACGTCCTTTCCCGCGGTCGCCCTCTCCGGCGAGGATGTTCAGGGTGATATCCTCGAGGTCCTCCGGACGATGCCACTGCCGGCCCTCTTCTGCGGGTTCGTCAAGTACGACGTCGAGGGGGACGGCGGAGTCTGGATGCGAACCTACGGGGCGCACCTGTTTGGTCTGCCCGATTTCGCCAGTCATGCCGAAGGTCACCACGAAGGTCAAAAATACTTCGACATGTTCTCAAGTCTACTCACCTACCTTCGCGAGTCCGGCGCCGCTCTCAAGGCGGGCCACACGTCGCAGATCGGCAACGAGGAATTCCTCCGCTTCCGCAAGCCGACCGACGCGGAACCGTTCCTCGACTCCGAGGGAGAGCTTCTGGTTGCGGAACTGATTGGTCGGGATGATTTCAAGCGGTCGATGTGAGGGCTTGACCGTTTCCAGCTACGATTGCTGATGCAAGACCAACATCCGGCCTGAGAAGCAGACCGGGCGGTCGCGCCGGATCTCCGCCGATCCCGCTCACTCTGCCTGCCGGATGGCCTCGATGGCCGCGAGGTTCTCGATGGTCGACAGGTCGCCCGGGTTTTGACCGGTCGCGACCCGCTGAATCACGCGGCGGAGGATCTTGCCGCTTCGGGTCTTGGGCAACTCGGCAACGAAACGCACGCCCTCGGGCGCGAACGACTTGCCGAGTGCATCGGCGACGCGGGCGCACAGCTCGGCCTGTAGCAAGTCACACGGCTCATATCCGTGCCGGGTGACGACAAAACAGAGGATGGCCTCGCCCTTGACGCTGTGGGGAATCCCGATCGCCGCCGACTCGGCCACGGCGTCGTGGCCCGCGAGGATCGACTCGACCTCGGCCGGCCCCAGGCGTTTGCCTGCCACCTTGATCGTGTCGTCGCTACGGCCATGAAGGAACCAGTCGCCATCCGCGTCGATCGAGGCCCAGTCGCCGTGGACCCAGACGTCCGGCCATCGCGACCAGTACGTGGCCAGATAGCGATCGGGGTCGCCCCAGATCCCGCGCGTCATGGACGGCCAGGGCTTGGTACAGACCAGCTCGCCAACCCCCTGGCGCAAGGGCCGGCCCTCTGGGTCGTAGACGTCCACGGCCATCCCCAGCGACGGACCAACCAGCGAGCACGGCTTCAGCGGCGTGATCGGAAACGCCGAGAGCAAACAGGCGCCGACCTCGGTTCCGCCCGTGATGTTGATGATCGGGAGCCGCTTCTGACCGACGTTCTCGAACAGCCAGCGCCAGGACTCGGGATCCCACGGCTCACCCGTCGAGGCGAGGATCCGCAGCCGGGTCAGGTCGTGGGATCGGACCGGATCGAGGCCGTGCTTGATCAGGGCACGGATCAACGTGGGCGAGACCCCCAGGATCGTCACCCCATGCCGCTCGACCATCGACCAGAGGCGGTCCGGGGCCGGGTAGTCGGGCGTCCCCTCGACGAGGACAACGGTCCCTCCCGCGGCCAGGGCGCCGACCAGCTCCCAGGGGCCCATGATCCAGCCCAGGTCGGTGACCCAGAAGAGCACGTCATCCTCGTGCATGTCGGCCTGGTGGGCCACCTCCTGCGCGATCTTGACCAGGAACCCGCCGTGCACGTGGACCGCCCCTTTGGGCCGGCCCGTGGTGCCCGACGTGTAGATGATCATCAGTGGACTCTCGGGGTCGAGCGGCTCGGACGGAAACTCGGCCGGCTCGGCCGCGAGCGAGCGGCTCCCAATCGATGTGGCGAGGGTCGGGAGGCGGGATGTCATCGGCCAGTCCCGCGCCGGGATCGGGCGACGATGATGTGTCGGACGCTCGGGCAGGCGTCGGCGGCCTCTCGCGCGACCGGCTCCAGGTGGATCGTCTTGCCGCGGCGAAACGAGACGTCGGCCGTGATCAGGGCGACGGCCTGGCCGTCCTCGAGCCGGGCGGCGACCGCCTGTGCTCCGAACCCGGAGAAGATGGGGAGGCTCACCGCGCCGATCTCGGGCACACGCCAGGAACGCGGCGACGGCCTCCGGCACCATCGGCAGGAACAGGCCGACCCGGTCGCCCCGGCCAATCCCCAGGCGACGCATCGCGCCGGCCAGTCGGCAGGTCTCGGCGTACAGCGCGGCGTAGGAGAGCGATCGGACCGCGCCGTCCTCGCCTTCCCAGATCACGGCCGTGCGATCGCGCCGCGACGACCAGGCATGGCGGTCCAGGCACTGATGTGCCAGGTTGATAAAACCACCCACGAACCAGCGACACCAGGGAATCCCCCGGCTCGCGTCCAGGATCGTTTCGAACGGACGGAAGAACCCGATGTCGAGATCCTCGACCACCGCGCGCCAGAACCATTCGATGTCCGCGGTCGAGCGGTCGATCAATTCATGGTAATCGGCGATCTTGTGCCGCCTCATGAACCGAGTCACATTCGCCCGCTCGACGACGTCCGGTGTCGGAGTCCAGAGGTAGTTTCCCGGCATGGCGTCTCCGATCCTCCCTCGCAAGTTTCCCGGGATACGGCCGACGTTGACAGTCTAGCACCCGGGCCTCATGATGAACATGGGATGCCTGCATGGGAACATCGACTTCCGGCTGAGACAGATCATACTGGCTTGATGAATCAGCAGCCCGTGAACGAAGCGAGGACCGTGCCCGTGGAAGATCATGCGGTCTGCGCGGGCCGGGCAAGCCGCGAATGACGCTGAAGTCATTCAGGGACGTGCGCGGCAGTCTGCCGTCGGGCGTCGAACGGGCTAATGGATGAAGACACGGATCAGAGCGACCAGCTCGGGCCACGATCGTCGTGCGCATATCCGACGACCGCGGAGAGTCGAGAATGCGGCCCGGGACGGATCCCCAGTGGAGATAGGGTCTTGGAAGACGCCGGCGCAAACGCAACAAGCCACGCGGAACTCAAGGTTCACCGTCCTGAGGAGATCGCCGAGAAGCTCGGGGGAATCAACCTCAAGACGCTCACCGCGCTGATCCGCAACCACGGCCTGGAAACGACGACGCTGGGTTACACCGAGCCGGCCCGCAAGGGCGGGCGCCCGCGGCGGCTCTGGGTGATGACTGACCCGCAGTTAGAAGCCCTCCTGGCCTTGAGGAACCGTCTCGGCGGGAAGAGTACCCGAGTTTGAGCATTCCGGGTCGCCTACCAAGTTCCTAGGGAACTGGCCTTCCCCGATTTCCGGTTTCAGGTTATCTCTTAGGCCCGCGCCCAGGCCCTGGGGACGGGTCCCGAAGGAGGGACGATCTCGAACGGAATCGGAGCGGGGCCGGGTGCTGGAGAGCGGGTTCGCTGCCAATGGATCTCCCCTCGCCGAGGCCGGCGCGTTCTGGATGCCGGTCGATGGCCCGCGCGTCCGGGGCCTGCTCTCGGTCTTGTTCCTGCTCGCCTGTGCGGCGTGCCGGATGATCGGCCTTCCGCCTGGCGACCCGGTGGGAGGTCAGCCCACGTCTGGCTCGGCCATGCTTCGGGTAGAGGGGCGGCACTTCGTCGCGCCGGATGGTCGCATCGTCTTGCTCCGTGGAGTCAACCTCGGCGGCGGCAAGGTCCCTCCCTTCGTCCTGCTGGACGATCCGGCGATCCTCGACCGGGTGGTCCGAGCTCGGCTTCAACGCCATCCGCATGCCGTTCATCTGGGAGGCTTACGAGCCGGAGCCGGGCCATTATGACGAATCGTACCTGGCGCGGATGACGGGCATCGCCGCGGCCGCCTGGGATCGCGGGCTCTACGTGATCGTCGACATCCACCAGGACGGCTTCGCCCGCACGATGACCCGCGGCTGCGGCTGCGGCTTCCCGCTCTGGGCCGTCTCGCCGTGCGCCAAGCCACACACGCCCGACAACGGCTGCGGCTGCAAGACCTGGGCCATCCAGGAGCTGACCGACCCGGGCATGCATCGCTCGTTCGCCGATTTTTATGCCGATACGTACGGTGTGCGCACGCAGTACCTCGCCATGCTCGGGCGGGTCGCGGGGGCGTTCGCCGGGGTCACGGGTGTCATCGGCTACGATCCTCTCAACGAGCCGTGGGGGGACGAGCGTCGAGAGATCGCGCCGCTCTACCGGTCCGCCGCTGCCGCCCTCCGTGCCCGGCATCCGTCGGCGATCCTGTTCCTCGAGGCACGCGGGCCGGCCGCCGCGGGCTTCCGGACCCGGCTCCCGGACCCCGGGCATCGACAATGTGGCGTTCGCCCCGCATTATTACCATCCCCTGGCCATCGTGCGGGAAGACTGGGGCGGACAGACCGCCAGCCATCGACCGGGCGTTCGACCGGATGGAGGCGAAGGCGGCGGAATGGTGCGCGCCGCTCATGCTTGGCGAGATCGGCATCCCCGGTGATGCGCGGCGCGCCGGCGACTACGTCGACTATCTCTACGACCGGCTCGATGCGCTCCTCGCATCGGGGTTGCAGTGGAGCGTCGCGCCCCAATGGACGTTCCAGAATCGCGACGGATGGAACTGCGAGGACTTCAGCCTGCTCGACGGCGTCGGCCGGGTGCGGCCGAATTACCGGCCCCGCCCCTATCCCCGCCGGGTGGCCGGCGAGCCCGTCTGCCTCCGATTCGAATCGAAGGCGCCCCCCGCGGGGATGCCCGCGCCTCGAGTTCGCCTGGGCTCACCGTCCCGAGCTCGGTTCGACCGAGATCGTCGTGCCGGCCGGGCTCTTCCCGCCGCGCGCACGGCTCGAATCGAGCCCGAGCGATGCGACCTGCCATTGGGACCCGTCGGGACGGTTCCTGATCTGCAACGCCCCACGGGCCGTGACCGTCCGCGTCGTCATCGAGGTACCTTGAATCCGATTGACAGCGAGGATAAGGGCTTTCGTCGTATCGACCGGCCACCCGGATCACGGATCGAGCTTGACGACCTCACCTCCGGCGCGCGTGATCAGCGCATACCAGGTCTTCCGGTCCTGCTTGGCGGGGAGGTAGGCGGACCGAGCCGTCGCACATCGCGGCGTTGGGTCCATCGGCGTGAGGCGAGCCGCTGTAAACCTTCCGGGCCAGCGGATCGTTACCGTCGTATGCCGGAGCCGTGTGGACGTCGAACTCGCTGCCGCCCCAGCCGCCGACGGCCCAGCCGAAGCTGTCGCGCTTCTCGACGAGTGCCAGGGTGTTGGACGTGCCGTCGGTGATGTCCCGGACGCCGATATTGCGGGCCCTCGGCTTTCCGTCCTGAGCCTTCACCTGACCGTCCGGGGTGATGACGGTCATCATCACGCCGAGGTAGGTCCCCTTCTGCTTGGCGAACTCCTCGCCCCAGGGGCCGCGGCCGCCGCCCCAGTTGGCCCCGTAGTGCCCCTTCGCGAAGGTCGATCGGCTCTCCGGGTATCGCACCTCATCGGCACGGACGGCCTTGTTATCGGCGTTATCCGGACAGAGGAAAGTTTCCACCTCTCCCGGACGACCGTATCGTTGGCAGCGTGCCAGTTCTCCAGATGGAAGTTGTACATGTTGTACAGAGGCGCCTGTCCATGAACGGCAGAGATGGCCGCGAATACACTATGCCCGTTGCCGTGGCCCTCGCCGTGGGTACTGGCTCATCGGGAAGACGCTCCAGACGGCGTGGTAATTATGCACGGCCAGGCCCATCTGCTTGAGGTTGTTCACGCAAGTGTTCGCCCGCGCCGCGGCCCGAGCTTCCTGAACCGCCGGCAACAGACAGCGCCAGCAGTACGCCGAGAACGGCCACCACGACCAGCAACTCGATCAGCGTGATCCCTCTGCGGGTGTCTCGTCGCATTGGTGCGTCCTCCGAGCTCGAAGACTTTTCTGACGACTCGATCGAAGGATCCAAGCTGCCAGATTTAGTCAAGATTGCCGGATCGGGACAGATCTCGCCGTCCACCCCTTCGACGAAGCCCGGCCGGCTGGATAAGATGGAGCGGGTCCGTAATCTCAGGGCATCGCATCAACGCTTCCACGGAGATCGCGATGTTCCCGTTCTCTGTACCATCCTTCCGACAACGGCCGCGGCGCCCCACTCGCCGATATGGCCAGTCACCAGAGAAAGCGAGGTTTCACCGATGAAGAGATGGGTCGCATTGTTGTTGGTCCTGTCGAGGCCCGTGGGCGCTGACCAGGGCCGAGGAGCCGCCCAAACCGATCCGGGCGCTGCTGGTCCTCGGCGGATGCTGCCACGATTATGCGCATCAGAAGGATGTCCTCACACGCGGGATCTCGCAGCGAACCTACGTCGAGTGGACCGTCGCCTACGATCCCAGTACGTCCACCGGGCAGAAGAACCCCGTTTATGACAATCCCGAGTGGGCCAAGGGCTTCGACGTCGTCGTGCACGACGAGTGCACCTCGCACGTCAACGACATGGGTTCCATCGAGACCATCCTCAAGCCCCACAAGGAGGGGCTCCCCGCCGTCGTGCTTCATTGCGGTATGCACTGCTACCGCACCGAGGGCTGGATGAAGAAGGCCACGCCCTGGATGCAACTGACCGGCCTGGTCTCCACCGGGCACGGCCCGCAGCAACCCATCGCGGTCAAGTATCTCGACAAGGCCCATCCGATCGTCGCGCCGCTGAGCGACTGGACCACCGTCAACGAGGAACTCTACAACAATGCGATCGGCAGGCTCGAGCCGACCGCTCACGCGCTCGCGCGCGGCAAGCAAGGCCGAGCCGAGTTCATCGTGGTCTGGACGAACACCTACAACGAAAAAACGAAGGTTTTCAGCACCACGCTGGGCCATAACACCGCGACCGTCGCCAACCCGCGCTACCTCGACCTCGTCACCCGTGGCCTGCTCTGGGCCGTGGGCAAGCTCGACGAAGCCCATCTGAGGGATGTGTCCAATCTGGTCCCCGAAGACCTCTCGAAAGGAAAACCGGCCACGGCCTCTTCGACCAGAACAGCGACCATCGTCCCGGCGCCGCCGTCGACGGCAATCCCGAAACGAGGTGGTGCGCCGACGGGCCAACCAGCCCGCAATGGTGGCAGGTCGACCTCGGGAAGCCCCAGGATCTGACGGGCATCCGCATCGTCTGGGAGCAGGACGGGGTTGCCTACCAGTACAAGGTCGAGGGCTCGGACGACGGCAAGTCCTGGACGATGCTCTCGGACCAGACCAAGAGCCGGCAGCGCGACCAGGACCGCACGCACGAGTTCCTCGCCAGGGGCGTCCGTTACGTCCGGGTGACGGCCACCGGATTGGCGGACGGCGCCTGGGCCAGCATCTTCGAGGTCCAGGTCTACGGCACGAACAGGGTGCCGGCGACCAGCGCAGTGCCGCAGCGGTCTGAGGCGAGTCGGGCAAGACGGCCTGCTGAGCGAGGTCAAGGCGCCCGAGGGATTCCAGGTAACGCTGTTCGCCCGTCCGCCGGACATCCGCTATCCGACCTGCGTGGCGGCGGCCCCGACCGGCGAACTGTTCGTCGGCGTCGATGAGAATGGATCGCTGGACGCACGACCCGGCCGCGGCCGGGTCGTCCGCTGCATCGATTCCGACGGCGACGGTCAAGCGGACAAGTTCAACGTGTTCGCCAAGATGGACAGCCCCCGCGGCGTCATCTACGATGCCGGCACGCTGTACGTACTCCATCCGCCCGACTTGACGGCCTACCACGACGATAACGGCGACGGCGTCGCCGATCGTTTCGAGACGCTGGTCAAGGGAATCGGCTTCAACCTGAAATTCCGGGGCGCCGATCACACAACCAACGGCATTCGGCTGGGGATCGACGGCTACATTTATGTAGCCGTCGGTGACTATGGCTTCATCAAGGCCGTGGGCAAGGACGGCACGGCCTTTCCGTTTCGTGGCGGCGGCGTGGTCCGTGTCCGCACCGACGGCTCCGGCCTCGAGGTGGTCTCGCGCGGCCAGCGCAACATTTACGATGTCGCCATCGATCCGTACTTGAACCTCTTCACCCGAGACAACACCAACGACGGCGACGGCTGGGACGTCCGGCTCAGCCACGTCGTGCCGACCGGACACCTGGGCTATCCGTCGCTGTTCAAGAACTTCGCCGACGAGATCGTCCAGCCGCTGGCCGACTATGGCGGCGGCTCGCCGACCGGCTCGCTCTATCTCCAGGAACCGGGCCTCCCCGCGCCCTACGGCGATACACTCTACACCTGTGAGTGGGGCCGTGAGGGAATCTTCCGCCACCCGCTCCTGCCCAAGGGTGCCGGGTTCACGGCTGGACAGGAGCCGTTCGTCACACTACCCCGTCCGACCGATATGGACGTCAACGGCCAATCGCGGATCTACATCGCGTCCTGGCGCGGGGCCTCGTTCACGTACGTCGGCCCGAACGTCGGCTACGTGATCCGTGTGACCGATCCGAGAGCGGTTCTCTCTGCCTTCCCGGACCTGAAGGCCGCGAGCGATGAACAGCTCGTGAGCCACCTTGCCGTGCGCAGCCAGGTCCTCCGCCTGGCCGCGCAGCGCGAAATCCTTCGCCGAGGCAACCGGCCGGCTTTCGCGAAGGGTCTGGAGTCTCTGGCCCGCGCCGACGGCCCCTTGGCCTCACGGGTCGCGGCGATCTTCACGCTCGAGCAACGGCTCGGCCGCGACTCGATCGATCCGTTGGTGAATCTCGCCGTGGACCCGAGCGTGCGCGAATTCGCCCTGCGCGCTCTGTCCGACCGGAAGGAGGATGCGGCGCGGATTCCGGCCGGGCCGTTCGTCGCCGCGCTGACCGACGCGAGTCCACGGGTCCGGCTCCAGGCGGTCGTCGGCCTGGGCCGGCTGGGCAAGGTCGAGGCCGCGCCGGCGATCGTCGCGCGGACAGCCGATGACGACCCGCTGGTTGCCCACGTCGCCATTAAGGCCCTTGTGGCCTTGAACGCCGTCAACGCCTGCCTGGCCGCCCTCGACTCGCCAACTCCTCGACTCGCCCCGGCGCGGCCCGCGCGCTCCAGGCGATGTATGACACGAAGTCCGTCGATGGCCTGATCGCCAGGCTCGAGGGATCGCGCGACGCCGCCATCCGCCGACTGGCCTTCAAAGCCCTCTGCCGGCTCGATCATCGCGAGGCCGACTACAAGGGCGACTGGTGGACCACCCGGCCCGACACCAGCGGCCCGTACTACAAGCCGGTCGCCTGGGACCAGACTCCAAAGATCGAGCGGGCACTCGGCGATGCCTTGAAGCGGGCGGATTCGCAGTCCGCCGGCACGCTCTTGATCGAGCTAGTTCGCAACAAGGTCGAGCTCGAGGGGGCCAAGGACCTTAGCCTCGACCTCGCCAGCCTCGACCCGTCGGCCCGCGCCGCGGTGGTTGGCATCCTGACGGTCCGTCGGTCTCTGCCCGAACCCGCGATCCGCTTCCTGTCAGCCATTGCGACCTCCGACAAGGAAGCCCCCTCGCTCCGAGCCCAGGCATTGAGGGGCCTGGTCCGCCACCATCGCGGGTCCGCGGCCGGCGTGCTGGCGGTGATCGGTCATCAGGATGCGCCTCCGGCCGAGTTGCTCGACGTGTGGCGGGACTACCTCCGCGACGGCGACCACGCCCGACGGATCGGCGAATTCCGCAAGCTGACCGAGGACCAGGACCCGTCGCGTCGCGAGCTGGGCTACGCCGTGCTGCTCTCCGTGGACGCCAATCCGAGGGCACAGGCGCGGGCAAGAACCGAGGCCGGGAGGGCGATCGAATCGGCGTGGAAGACGCCTCGGAACGCCGCGAGCCTGTTGAGGGCGATCGGCCGGACCGACTCCCTGAAGTACGCCTTCCAGGTGCGCAACCATCTCGAGGACAAGGACCCCGAGGTGAAGGGGGCCGCGGCCTTCGCCGCCCGGCGGCTGGACCTCGACCGCCAGATCGGCGGTCCCGGTCGCGGCCCGACGATCGCCGCGCTCCCCTTCGAGACGGTCCTCGCCGCGGTCATCAAGCAGAAGGGCGACCCGAAGGTGGGCGAGCGACTCTTCCAACGTCAGGGGTGCATCGCCTGCCACACCGTGGCGCCCGGCGAGGCTCCCAAGGGCCCGTCGTTGCTGGGGATCGCGACGCGATACAGCCGCGCCGATCTCATCGAATCGATCCTCAAGCCGAGCGCCAAACTTGCCCAGGGCTTCGAGCCCCAGAAGATTGCCACCGTCAACGGTCGCACCTTGGAAGGCTTCGTGGTCCGCGAGTCGGGCGACGAGGTCGAGCTCCGGGACGTGCAAGGGGCCGTGACCATCCTCCCCAAGAAGGACATCGATGAACGGGCCAAGGGCTCCGTCTCCATCATGCCCACCGGCCTGGCCGACCCCCTGACAGTTCCGGACTTCGCCGCTCTCTTGGTCTACCTGGAGTCGTTGAAACAGTAGGAAGACGAGGTCGGATTCATCGAGATTCGAGTGCTTCACGAATGAACCGCGCGTGCACGAACCGGCGGCGACGCTCCAGGGCCGTCTTCCTGAGAACATGTGAAGGGGTGTCGCGACGTCTGGCAGGGAGAACGAGAATGCGACGATATCTCGTGCTGAACTCATGGTTCTTCGGGCTCGCTGCGACCGTCGCCGCCGCCGCGGACGATGGCCCGACGCAGCCCGCGCACGTCGTCGTGGCGTCGCTGGACGATCGGATTCGCGTGGAGGTCTTCTGCACCCCATCGGGGGAACGCGCTGCGATACTTCAGTACCAAATCGCTTTCGGGGGCCGGCCGGTTGTGCTGCCGTCCCGACTGGGTGTCGAGCTGGCCGACGGGCCATCCCTGGGGACCAGCTCGATCATCCAAGGAGTGCAGACCCGGACGGTCCGCGAGACCTATGCCCAGTTCCCGGGCAAGCGCCGTCAGGTTCTGAATCATTGCGCAGAAGCCGTGATTACCATCCGCGAGCGTGACGAACCGGCTCGGCGCTGGGAGGTCGTGGTCCGTGCCTACAATGACGGAGCCGCTATCCGCTATCGCTTTCCCGCTCAGCGAGGTTGGCCGAGCCTGGCGATCGCTGGCGAACGGACCGAGTTCCGACTGCCGGAGGGGACTCGAGCCTACGCGTTACCGCTGAACGCCTTTACCACCTCCCATGAAAAGCGATATGAAAAACGTCTCGTCGCCGAGATCCCCCAGTCGTGGCTTCTCGGCCTCCCCATGCTGGCCGAGCTGCCGGGGACCGGCTATGTGGCCGTGGCGGAAGCCAACCTCACCGACTATGCGGGCCTGTATCTGGTGCGCGGCGATGCGCCAGGCGCAGTCCTGGTGCCTCGGCTTTCCCCCCTGCCGAAGGAGCCCAAGGTCGCCGTCCGGGCCAGCCTGCCGCATCGGTCGCCCTGGCGCGTCCTGATGATCGCGAAACGACCGGAGCGGTTGGTCGAGTCGGACCTGATCCTGAACCTCAACGATGCCTGCGCCATCGCCGATACGTCGTGGATCCAGCCCGGCAAGACCACGTTCCCATGGTGGAACGGTTTCCATGAAGAGCAGGTCGCTTTCAAGATGGGGCTGAACACAGCCACCGCCAAGTACTACATCGACTTCTGTGCCGAGGCGGGCATCCCCTACCACTCACTCGATGGCGTGGACAATGTCGCCTGGTACGGCGGGCCGATCGTCCCTTACCAGGGCGCCGACATCACCAGGGGCATCGACGGTCTCGACCTGCCCGAGGTGCTCCAGTACGCCAAGGCCAAGGGTGTCAAGATTCGACTCTGGATGCACTGGCAGGCCGCCCAGGCCCACATGGAACGGGCCTTCCCGCTCTACCGTGAGTGGGGCGTCCACGGGGTAATGGTCGATTTCATGGACCGCGACGACCAGGAGATGGTGACCTTCCTGCGCCGATTGTTGAAGATCGCCGCTGAGAACCACTTGACCGTGACCTTGCACGGGGTCTCGGCGCCGACCGGGCTGGAGCGTACCTATCCCAACCTGCTGACGAACGAGGGAGTGCTGAACCTGGAGTATGACAAATGGGACAAGCTCGGGGTCCCACCGGAGCACGAGCTGACCGTCCCCTTCACGCGCATGCTGGCCGGGCCGCTCGACTTCCATCAAGGCTCTTTCCGGACGGTGCCGGTGGCGGAGTTCCAACCGAGGAACGAAGCCCCCCTGATCATGGGAACGCCGTGTCGGACGCTCGCGTCGTACGTCGTGTTCCAGAACCACTTGCCCATGGTGGCGGACTACCCTTCGGCCTACCGGGGCCACCAGGCTCTGCCGATCCTCGCCAAGATTCCGACAACCTGGGACGATACTCGGGTGCTCTCCGGTGCGGTCGGTGAGTCGATCGTGATCGCGCGCCGGCACGGAGCGGACTGGTGGATCGGGGCCATGACCAACCGGCAGGCGCGACCGGCGAGCGTTCCGCTCGATTTCCTCGGACCGGGGCGGTTCCGGGCCGAGTTGTACCGAGACGATCCGAGCGCCCATGACCGGTTCGCGAGAGAGACCAAGACCGTTGAGTCAGGGACCGTGATCCAGACCGACCTCGCACCTGCCGGGGGCCTGTTGATCCACGTCTCGGGTTTCGACGCCGGTCGATCCGTGAAATAGTTGGATCGAAGTCGACCTGGCAAGAGAGTCCCTGAGGCGGGGTGCCGTCGCGTTTCTGCGGTCGGGCCGCCGGGCTGTGCGGGGTCGGTGACCGCGTGCCAGTGCCCCGACGACCTGGAAGCACATCCCCGAGCCCCTCGCGACCTCAACCCGACCACCCACGAGATCGCGCGATTCGGCGATCATGTGCTCGCCGAGCGAAAGCTCCGCTGCAACCGAACTCGACGACGGCCGCAGAGCCGCGGGTCTCCACGAGAGCACTGGGCATTCGAAGATGAGGTCACCCTGAGTGGGCAGCTCCCCGGGAGCAAGAAAGGGGTCAGGAACCGCATTGTGGAGTCTGACCCCCCTCTGTGTTGCACGAATCGTGGAATCGGTTCCTGACCCCTTTGAGTTCCCTCCGACCGCACCAGGTTGTACACCAGCGCGAACACCGCCAGCTCCTTCAGCACACCGTCCACCGTCTTGCACTTCAACACATCCATCTTCAATGTAATCTTCAAGTCTCTCAGATAAACCTCCACCTGCCACCGCCGGAAGTACAGGTCCGCCAGGGACGGGAAACGGGGACGCGGCTAGTTTTCCAGTCTCGTCCCCATCGCGTTTCTCGTCGGAGAACTAGCCGCGTCCCCGTTTCCCGTCCCCCGTTTCCCGTCCTACACCTACACGTACGACCACGCCAACGAGTTGACGGGCGTGTCCGAGAACGGCACGCCGGTCGGGACGTACAGCTACGACCTCAACGGCAACCAGACCGGGACCGGTTACCACACGACGATCATGAACGAGATGGCCAACTCGCCCGGCAATACCTACACCTACGACAAGGCCGGGAGCCTGATCAGCGATCAGGACGGTTCGACGGTCACAACGTATATTTACGATTACGAGAACCGCTTGACCGGCGTGGAACAGAACGGTACGATAATTGCCACGTACACCTACGACGCCCTGAACCGCCGGATCGGCGTCAAGGACAGCGGCACCCAGACCTGGACCGTCTACGACGGCACCAGTGCCGACGCCGAGCCCTACGCCGATTTCAACGGCTCAGGGAGTCTGACCGAGCGGTATCTGACGGGCAAGGGCGTGGTCAATGGTGCGGTCGTGGACCAGCTCCTAGCACGGGAAGGAAATTGGTGTCAGTTCGGAAGGAAATTGGTGTCAGTTCGTTTTTCCACCTGGAAAAACGAACTGACACCAATTTCTCTCCAATCTACTACCCGGGCTGCTACATGCCACCAGCGGCCGGCAGTGCGAACCCAAATTCCCCATCGGCGAATCCGACGCCTCCTTGGCCATTGGATCCAGAGTCCCAACGTGTGCCGGAAGCTGGTGATGACGCGGGATATGACTGATCGATCTCCACCTGCATTTGTCGCTTCTCGGTTTCGAAATTGAGACACAAGGACATGAAGAGCACTGGTCCAACGTCGGTGGCATCTGTTTGCGTCTTCGTTTGCTGCGCATCGACAATGCTTCTTATGGTCGAATTGAGTCTTATTTACTGCATAATGATCAGCATTGGCTATCCCCCGGACTTCTTCCGCCAATTGCTCAAAGCGGACTTCGGCAAGACCCTAGACCCGATCAGCGTGTGCTGCGTACTCGAATTCAATCTATGTCTTTCGTTTGTAGCCTACGATCACCTCTCAGAGATTCTTGGGAAGTCACAGAGCAGTCGCTCTGTTGAAGTTCGGGGTAGATCGCGAGTTGGACAATGCGTTACTGTCATTCGTGCAGTCCAGATTGATCTCCCTTCGAGGATTCATCGTGATCGACGCAACTCAGCCATCACCATTTTGTGCCTGACCCTCGTAGTCCTGCTAGTTTACCCGCGGGGACCGGAAACGGGGACGCAGCTAGTTTTGGCCAGCCTGGGACCGGAAACTGGACCTGCGGTACGCAGCTAGTTTTGGCCAGCCTGGATGAGGCTTAAAACTAGCTGCGTCCCTGTTTCCGGTTTCCTGTTTCCGGTCTTGTTGTCCAGAGGGCTGTCCTCCAGGTCCCTGTCCAGCAAACCCGTCAGAAATCCAGGTCTTTATCTTTACCTTGATTGCTACTTCCAAAGGAGCTGTCTATGAGGCTGATCAAGGAGCAAATGATGATCTTTACCCTGGTCGCTCTCTGCGTCTTGGGTCATACGTTCTCCTGGGCGAGCCCTTTGCAGGATCAGTTAGAGGAAACTCTCAAGACGATCAAGAGCTCTGGTGGAGTCGTTACACGAATAAGACGCAGTCCTGTTTCGATAGACATCAGATTCGAGGCCGGGAACGGTCTCGGTTTCGAAATAGAAACCAACACCTCCAAATTGATCGAGCCCGGTCTGAAAGTCGCTGCAAGGACTACCTCATCAGTCCGGACTATTACTCTCGCCTGCAGGGCGCCGGTATTTCGGACGCGACTCTGATCCACCTCAAGTCGCTGATGGGAGTACAAGAGCTTGAACTCAAGAACACCTCGATTACAGACGAGGGCCTCGCCCGATTAAAGGAGATGACCAACCTCAGGCGACTGTATCTCTGTCAAAGTAAGGTTACTGGCGTTGGATTTCGTGAACTCAAGACCTTGGCCAACCTCCGAGATCTCTCACTTGTAGACAACGAAATCTCGGATGAAGGGATCGCAAGCGTGGCTCAATTAAGTGGGCTCCAACGGCTGGAGTTGAGCCACTCGGACGTAACCGACCACGGGCTATCTCGTCTTCAGGGCCTCAGTCAGCTCTGTCGTTTGGAGCTCACTGCCAATGATATTCATGGCACTGGTTTCCATTTTTTGAAAGGATTGCAGCACCTGTCTTCTTTGACCCTGACCTCTGAAGAGCTTACCGACGAAGGAATGTCGGGGGTCGGTGCGTTGGGTGGACTCCAGTTCCTGTCGGTAAGTGGCACGAGCATCAGTGACACCGGGCTCGTCCATCTGGAGAGGCTTGGAGAACTGCGTGAACTTGTGTTGGTACAGAATGAGGGCGTCAGTGACCAGGGGCTGGTGCATTTAAGCCATCTGAATCATCTGTGGCGCTTAGAGCTCTCTGGACTTGCCTTTACGGATGCCGGTCTGGAACGGTTAGCCCGTTGTCCCAGCCTTACTAAGCTTCATCTCGTCGATACCGCCGTAAGCGATCGAGCAGCAAGGAAGCTTCAGGGGTCCCTAAGGAATCTAGTGATCGAAAAAGTCTTCAATCCGAGGGGGGGGGGAAACGGGGACGCAGCTAGTATTGGGGGGGAAACGGGGACGCAGCTAGTATTGACGAAAGGAGGTCGGAAAGGAGGTCGGGAGGTCGGGGTCAGACCAGGTTCTTGCAGCCCATAAGGGGGGGAAACGGGGGGGAAACGGGGACGCAGCTAGTATTGCGGGGGGGAAACGGGGACGCAGCTAGTATTGACGAAAGGAGGTCGGAAAGGAGGTCGGGAGGTCGGGGTCAGACCAGGTTCTGCAGCCCATAAGGGAGAACAAAGGGGACATCCCTGAATGCCACGAAGTTAGGCCGCAACGTTCTTGTCCAGCAACTGGTTACGTAGTTCCCTGCGCGGCTTGGTCATCCGAGGGTACTGCTTCGGCCGGCGCTTCTTCACTCGGGGCTCGACACGTCCCTTCCGCATTGGGCACCGCCAAGATCACCGACAGGTCCTCGTCCCCTTCCGCTCCCACCAGCCACCGCACCGTGTCCGTCACGCTCATCCGGTCCGCCGCCACACCCTTGGCCTCGGCCGCCTCGCACGCCACCGACCGCACCAGGTTGTACACCAGCGGGACCGGAAACGGGGACGCAGCTCGTTTTGGCCAGCCTGGATGAGACCGGAAACGGGGACGGACCGGAAACGGGGACGCAGCTCGTTTTGGCCAG
>CAWJTQ010000006.1:0-145443 GCA_963845695.1 uncultured Isosphaeraceae bacterium
GTCCAGCGCCACGGGCTTGAACGCGCGCTCGCAAGCACCGTTGTCCAGTTCGAGGAACCCGGCCTCCAGCGGACGCTTCAGGGCCTCCCAATGGTTCAAGGCATACGGGATCGCTTCGCCGATCGGGCTCTTGGGCAGGACCTTGGGCAACTCGGCTTCCAGCCAGGCGTGAAACTTGTCGAAGATCGGCCGCGATCGCTCGTTTCGCAGCTCGTGCCGAAACGCGACGAAGGCCTCGTAGTCTGCGGTCTCGCGATTTTTCGCGTCGCGTTCGACGTCGTAGAGCAGGCTGATCCATGCCAGCGCCTGATGGGACCGTTGCGGGTTGACGGTCCGCGCCTCGTAGAACTTCCTTCGCGCGTGCATCAGGCAGCCGACCTCGATAATCTCGCCCGATTTGTACAGGCCGTCGTAGGCCGAATAGGCGTCGGCCTGGAGATAACCCTGGAAGTCCTTGAAGATCTCCCGGGGCCCGGCGGCGCTGCGGTCCGGCGTGTAGCGATAGACCACGTAAGGATGGCCGCGGTCGCCGACGGAGACCCAGAGCCGGCCGGTCTTGATCCCCTTGCCGTCGTGGTCCTGCACCGGCACCGTCGTGTCGTCGTTCTGGACGACCCTGGAACTGAGGATCTTCTTCAGCATCAGATCGACGATCGGCTTGAGCAGATCGGCGATCGTGGCCATCCAGTCGCACATCGTTGACCGCGACAACTCGACGCCCGAGCGCTCGAGGATTCCCTCGAGGCGATAGAGCGGCAAGTGATCGGCATACTTGCTGACGGCGACGTAAGCCAGCAGCCCCGGGCCTGGCAGGCCCTTGTCGATCGGCTCGGGGAGCACGTCGGCGATCACGACGTGGGCCTGGCAGTCCTGGCAAGCGTACTTGGGGCGGATGGGTTCGAGGACGACCAGCCGGGCGGGGATGAATTCGAGTTGCTCGCGGACTTCCTGGCCGATGCAGGTGCGGTCGGCGCCGCAGTCGGGGCAAGTGCGTTGTTCGGGCGGGACGTCGTGCAAGACCGGCACTCGGGGCCGGCTCGCCGGCAACGGCTTACGTCCGTGGCCCTTCTTCTGGGCCGCACTCGGAGCGGGCGTCGGGGCCGGCCCTACGGTCGGAGCGGGTGTCGGCGCCGGCTCGGCCTGCTCCAGGATCTCCCGGGCGAAGAGCAAGAGCTGGGCCGGGTCGATCCGCTCCCCTTTGGGACCGTAGCGCTGGCGGAGGAGCTGCTCGAGCTGGTGCTGGAGCTTCTCGTTGAGATGGACCTGCTGGGCGAGCGTCTTCAGCAGCTCACGGATGAGCTGATGGGCCGCCTCCAAGTCGTCCGGGAGTGGGTCCGCGAGGGTGATCATACCCTATACTACGTTGGCGGGTGCTCGATTGTTGGCGCATTATGCTCCTGTCGGTAGATTATTCTCCGAATTTCGAAGGGGAGTGGCGGGCCGCGAGTAGCGGACGCGCCGTCGGGCCGTGTCCAGATCGATGCCGGCCAGGAGGGCGGCGAGTTCGGCGGTGGTCATCTCGACGCGATCGGCCGCCGCGTCCGGGATGCGGAAGGTGCCGCGTTCGAGCCTCTGGGCCCAGACGGCCAGGCCATCGCGATCCCAGTACAGGATCTTGATGCGATCGCGGCGCTTGTTGACGAAGACGAAGAGATGACCCGAGAGGGGATCCAGGGCCAGGCTGCCTGATGCCAGGGCGGCCAGGCCGTCAAAGCTCTTGCGCATGTCGGCCGGCTGTTTGGCGAGGTTGACGCGGACCGCGGCGCTGAGTCCGAACATGGGCATCCCTCCACGACAGCGATGAGATGGCGGAGGGTCCGGGGGTCGAATCCGGGGGCGACGGCGATCCGACGGCCGTTGGAGAGGATGAGTTCGAGGTGGGGTCCCGAGGCGGCGCTCGGCGGGATGGGATCGGGAAGGATGGTGACCGGGAGGAAATGGCGGTCGGCACTGGCGGAAGGACGATCGTCGCTGGGAGTGCGATCGGCCGGGGCGGGCTGGTAGAGGTGCTTTCGGAAGGAGTGAAGTGAGATTTGGCGAAGCCGGCAGAACTCGGCTTGAGTCAGACCGCTCCTGCGGAAATCGTTGAGGAGGGCGTTCCAGCGTAGATCGATGGTTCGGCTTCGAGACACGGCGTGATCTCCCTGACGGGACCACTGGCCCCGACAGCACTATCATCGCGGGGAGTCACGCCGCTTTGTAGATGCACTTCACCGGACAGACACACCTACCCTCCCATTGATGGTCTTCCGGCCGAGTCGTTCCTCGATCATCGCTTGACGGACGAGTTCGAGATCCTTGGGGCCGAATGCGGCGGAGGCCGTGGACCCGAACAGCTTCCTCAAGACCCGGACTGCACAGCGGATGTTGTCGAACTCGCCGGTCGTCTTCCCGTTCTTCACGTAGTAGCCGGTGGCGAACTCGAGGTAGCGAAGGATCAGTTCGTTGATCGAGAGGTCCGAGGTCTTGGGTGGCTGGATGAGGGGGTGAGAGGCTTGGCTGTTCAACTGCCACTGGGCTATCAGTCTGCTATACCTCTCGAAGCTTTCGGGGGAGTGGTAGGGCCCGAGGTAGTGGTTCTTGCCGTCAATGGTGACGACGGCACACTGGCGGGCCTTGTGGAGACGGTAGGCGGGAGGGCCTTTTGTCCGGGGCATGTATGCAGCTCCGAGGGGCCAAGACGGTACATGTACCGTCTTGGGACTGACCTCTTCGCCGCACTGCCCTACACAGGCAGGTACGCTAACTCGAGCGTTCGACGGGGTTTACGGTTAGAGCGGGCGAGGGGATTCGAACCCCTGACGTCCAGCTTGGGAAGCTGGCATTCTACCACTGAATTACGCCCGCGGGCGATCTGGCGGCCAGCCTGCGGAAAAGTCGGGACGCCGTTTATCGGCCCCGCCGGCCTTCCCCAGCATCGGCTGTATTCTAGCAGTTTGGGATCGCCCGGGCAACATACTGGACGGACGGGTTTCAGTCGAAGGGGGTCGCGCCGGGAGCGGGTGCGGTCGGGACTGGAGCCGCCGCCGGTGCCGGGGTGGCGGCGGTCGGGGCCACCGGCGCCTGGGCTGGCCGACCGGAACCGGAGAGAAGCCCGGGGCCGGCTGCCTGCGGGGCCTTGGGCTTCGCAATCGCGATGCTCATGCCGATCTCGTTGGCCGCATCATAAGCCAGCACCGCATGGCGGTGCGGCGTCGCGGAGTCGGCCGCGACGAGCATCGACGTCCGGTTCGTCTTCTCCCTGGCCGTCCGGAGCCGTTCGACCAGCGCGTTCAGCTCCGCCTGGACCGGCTCGTGGTCGACCTTCATGGCACCGGAGGCATCGATCTCCACGATGACGTAAGCATCCTTGAAATCGTCGAGCGACCGCGAGGTCCCTTGCGTGACGGCGCCCGGCGGTGGGTCGGCGCTCGGCTTGGGGATCTCGAGCGTCTTGAAGAGCACGGTCGTCGCGGTCACCATGAAGAAGAGCACGAGCTGAAAGGCCACGTCAACCATCGGAGCCAGGTCGAGTTCCTCGACCGTCATGGGCCCGCTGCGGGTGAACGTGAAATCGCCCTCCTCTTCCCCACCCTCGACCGGCTGCCGATCCTCGTTCCAGTCGCGCGAGGAGACCACCGGCAGCGCCACGCGGCTGCCGCTCGACGCGGCGAACGACTCCCGGGATAGCGGACTCGGGACTGTCAGATGGTCCTCGTCGAGGATCTCCAGCCCGGCCGGGCTGTCGTCGAGGATCTCGATCTGCTCGTCCAATTCGGCCTCGTAGGGCGATCCGGCCTCATCGTCCTCGTCTTCATCTCCGACTTCGGCCCAGGCCCACGGCGACGCCGCAGTCGATTCGACCTCGGGCGGGTTCGGTTCCTGGGGCCGTTGCGCGACCGGTCGATCCGGCATCACGGGAAAGGCCACATCATCGGGTTCGCCGCCGAGCTGGAGCCAGGCCGGTGGCGGGATCGTGGGAGCCGGCGCGGGCCTGGGGGGTGCGGCGCGATCATCGGCCTCGATCTCGAAGTCGCTGACCTCTTCGCACTGCGGCGGCACTTCGGCCGGAGCGGTGCGGACCGGACCGGCCGCTGGCGGTGGTGCCGGCTCGGCGATCGGAGGAGCCGAACTCAAGGCCGGAGAAGGGGAGCCAGCCGGTCCGTTCTGGGAAGCGGACAGCTCGGGGATATCCGCCAGGCGCGCCCAGGCCGCGGTTGTGCCCGCGGGCCGGACCAGGTCGTCATCGCACAGCGACCCGCCGGCCAGAGCCGTGCGGATGGCCGCCGTGCTCAGCCCGCGGCTCCAGCTCCAGGCTGTCGGCATGGAAGACGTCCCAGTTCACCAAAGAACCCTGTTCCGCGCTCATGGGGTGCCTGTCAGCTCCTGGACGCCGACATGGACCGTGATCCCCTCAACCTGGGCGACCGCGGCGGCGACCTTGAGCACCTCGCCATGCGGGACGTCACCGTCGGCCTGGAGGATGACCTTGTGCCGACCCGCCTTGACGCCGTCGACGACTGCCTGGCGCGCCTGTTCCAGCGTGGCCGCCGGCCCCTCTCCGTGTCCGATCAGCAGCTTCGACTCGCCGCCGGAGGCCGAGGGTTTGGTCAGCGTTAAGAAGGTCGCCGCCGATTCCTCCACGCCCACCCCGTGCCGAGCCGGGGGCACGTTCAACTTTCTCACCCCCGCTCATCTGGATCGAGAAGAGCATGAACGTCATGAGCTGGAAGACCACGTCGACCATCGGCGTCATGTCGATGTGCTCGTTCCGTTCTTCGTCGACGTCGCGGCGGAGTAACATGGCGGCGGGACACCTCGTCTGGCACTCGGTTCGGTCCGATCCGGTTCTCGATCACGCGCGGTCTTTTTCGAGGACTTCGAGGACGTCCTGGAGCTGCCGCTCGGTGCGATCGCGCAGCCGCCTGAGCCGGGCGTGGACGTCGTTGCCGATCAGCATCATGGGGTTGGCGATCAACAGCCCCGCGCCGGTCGCCCACAGCGCCAGGCTGATGTCCTGGGCCAAGGCCTGCGGATTCACCTTTTCCGAGCTGCCGATGCGGCCGAACGCACCGATCATGCTCGCCACCGTGCCCAGGAGACCCAGGAGCGGCCCCATCCTCACGATCGTCGACACCGACCCCAGCCGATTCTCCATCCCCGCGACCACCTCGCTATGAAACTCCGTGATGACCAACTGCTTGATCTTGGCCAACCCTTTGGCGCGGTTCTTCAGCGCCACGGCGATCAGTTGCGCCAGCGCCGAGTGCCAGTATTGCGGTGTTTGACAGAGGTTCACCGCCTTGTCCCATTGGCGGGCACGGCCTAATTCGCAGACCTGATCGATCAATTCCGAGGGGTCGCGGAGCGATTTCTTGGAGAGGCTGCGATAGAGTAAGATTCCATTGTAGGTGCCCCAGACCGCCAGGACGGCCAGCGCCCCATAAATGACGTAACCGAACGCGTCGATGATCCGCGTAACGTTCATTGGGCTTACGCTCCAGCGAGGGACGTCCGTCAACGATTATTCGTGTGCGCCGGCGGCGCCGGTGAGACGCGGGGAGAGTCACAGACGGACGTGCAACCTCGTTCCTCAATTGTGCCGTGTCGGTCGGGGCTCTCGCAAGAGGGAGCGCGTCCCGACTTTCTGGCCCTGCTCCCACGCTCTCCGGGACGGTCGATCTGGCAGACCAAGACGTCCCGTCGGTGCAAAGCCTTGTCAGGCACGGCTCGGCGCGAGAGAATGAATCTAGCCATTCCTGGACTGGCTCCGCCACAAGGAGCGGTCGATCTTTCGTAGGCTCTACGGGTCTTGCCCATGCCGCGCACCGTTTTGGTCGTCGACAATGAGCGCGACACAAATGATCTCCTGGCTACCCTCGTTCGGCCTCGGGGTTTCGAACCGGTCCAGGTCTTCTCCGGAGCCGAGGCCCTCGCCGAGGTGAGCCGGCACCATCCTGACCTGATCCTCATCGACCTGGCGCTGCCCGACATCAATGGGTTCGATCTCTGCGACCGGCTCAAGCGCGATCGCAAGACGAACCTGATCCCGATCGTGATGGTCACCGCGCACCAGGATGCCAAGGAACGGGCCGCTGGCGTCCGGGTCGGGGCCAATGGCTACCTGATCAAGCCGTTCACTCCGGCGCAACTCTATCAGATCATGGATGATGCACTCGCCTGGCATGACGAGCACCGTCAGAAAGGCACGACCGGCGAGATCAATTTCGACATCCGGAGCGAGCTGACCTACCTGGCACAAGCCAGTGACATGCTGGCGGATCTCTTTGCCCACACCCCCTTGACCGAACGCCATATCAAGGATCTGAAGCAGGCCGTGATGGAGATGGGGGGCAACGCCATCGAATGGGGCCATCGCAAGAACGCCGAGTTGGTGCTGCGCATCACCTACCGGATCGACCCGTCCTCGGTGACGCTGATCATTCAGGACCAGGGGCCCGGTTTCGACCCGCGGGACCTCCCGCACGCCGCTTCGGATGAAGACCCGATCCGGCACCTAGAGATCCGCAACGAGCTAGGGCTCCGCGAGGGCGGATTCGGCATCATGCTCGCCCGGGGGCTGGTCGACAAGTTCCGATACAACGAGCGCGGCAACGAGGTCACACTGGTCAAACACTTCGATCCACATCGGCAACCGACGGAATGATCCCCAGGCGCGGTGATCGAACCCGTCAGCCCAATCTCACCAGGGACACGCTGGACGCGTTCCGCCCGCGCGCGGCACTTCTGGGTAGCTGCGTCGCTGACAAATGCGGAAGTGATGGTCGAACACCGACTAAGGTCACCGTCGGCGCGGGGTCTTGGTCTTGCTCACACTGCGCGTCGCCTTGCGTGCGGCCTGTCGCCGGACGGTCTTCGACCGCGGAGTCGCACGGACGGATTGAGCCTGAGGCGCCTCGGAGATCGCTGGCCGGTCCGCTCGCACAGGACCCGCTCCCCCAAAGCCATCATCCATCCCAGGATTCGAGCGATCGCTCGCCTGGTCGAACGCATCTCCGTCAGAGGGGAAGCTGTCCCGACCGAAGCCCTGGGCCATCCCACCCGCGGCGACGGGATAATCGCCCGCCGTGTAAGTACCAGTATACGCCCGTCTGGGCGGGCCGTAGGGCACTCCTGCGCCCATCCCGAACCCCACGCCTCCGAAACCGGCACCACCCCCGGCACCGCCGACACCGGCGCCACCACCACCCCCGCCAATGCCCGCACCACCGCCACCCATCGCGCCGTTCATCCCCGCAAAGCCGACGCCACCGACCGCGCCCAGGGGTGACGAATAGCTCGTAAAGCCGTTGACTGTATTGAAATAGGGATTTACGCTCAGCCGGACATACCGACGGTCGGCCGAGACGACGGGCGTCACGTTGAGCGTGGCCCCGTTGGGGACGAATCCGATCGTCGGCTGGAATGCGACGGCTCCTTGACCCCGGGCGACGGACTCGAAGCACCAGCCTGAGGCGAGAACCAGTCCGAGCACGGAAGCGATCCTGATGGTCCTGCTCATCCCGGCCATGTCGGTGCTCGCTTTCTGGATAAGGTGTCCTGGAAACCCTCGATCGGACGTCTCCACCAGCATCCTCATCGTCGATTATGCCAGGATCCTTCGCGGTTGACCACTCCCGCACGAGCAGAAAGTCAAGGTTCGCGGGGGAAGATCCAGCACGAGTCGTGGGCGGCCATACCGATATGCGGGTAATAGTTTCTCGCCTTGGGGGCGGCGAGCAGGATCAGTTGCGTCTTCCGTCCGGCCGCCTCGTGGGTCCGGCGGATCAGCTCCTTGCCGATCCCCCGCCGCTGATACGCTTCGTCGACGGCGAGGTCGGAGAGGTAGGTGCAAAAATGGAAGTCGGTGATCGCCCGGGAGATCCCCACCAGCACGCCCTCCGACCGGGCGGTCACGAGGATATCGGCGTTTTTCAGCATGCCGCGGATCGTCTCCGGCTCGTCAACTGGCCGGCGCTCCGCCAGGGTGGATCGTCGCAGGACCCCGAGGAATTCCTCGACGCTCAACTCGGGGTAGGTCTCGATCGCGTAGACGATATCCATCGAGGACAGGCTCCCTCCCATGACCGGCCACCCGTCACATCACACGATCCTCGGCCCAGGGCCGGCACCGGCCGGTCTTGAACTCCTTGAACTCCGCGTCGGTCAGCTCGTGGATCGTGTTCGGATTGTAGACGGCGTTGATGCTCTGCAACAGAGGGATGAGGTCGGCATCGGGGTAACCGAGGCCCTGGATCTCGAAGAGGTCGCCGTTGACATCATAGATACGCAGGAAACTCTTGCCGACACGGACCATCCGGAGCATGCGCAGCTCGGACCGCGTGCGCTTGAGGAACTCCATGGCCTGATCGAGTTCACCGGGACGATACTCATGGACGGCCAGCGGTGCGGTCATCATCGGTCGGCTCCCAGAGATCGCTGACAGGGATAGAATGGGCTCCTCAGCCTCTCATTTTGACGAGCGAGTTCGCTCCCGTTAACAGCAAACCGTGGGGGCCTTTTGGAAAGCCTCAAATCCCTGGAGGCCATACCCATGATGGACCAAGAGTTAACTGATGGGATCGCATTCGGACGGCACGCTGAGAATCGATGCAGGTTTCCTGCGACTTCTCGGCGATCGCCACTCGATCATAGGCGGTGAGGTGACCGACTCCGAGGGCCGGAGTGATTCGCCGGGATGATCCGCGACGGCCTGCGCGCTCGGTTCGTCCGCCGCCGAGGGGGTTGCGTCTGCCGCGGATCGTGGCACAAAATGGCACTGGATGGTCATAATTCGGCAGGCCCCCCTCGCCGATCTCGTGGGCCCGAAGCGAGTTCGGGCCCGACACGGTCCGCTCCGTTTCCCCGAGTGGCGGCCTGCGGAAGGCGGAAGTTTCGGTTTTCCCAGGTCATCGATCGCGGCTGCCTCGGGCGCGGCTTCGAGGTGGTTCTACGGCCATCTATCTATTAGGATGCCGCAAGAATCGAGAAACGGAAATGCACCTAGTCGGGGAATTGGTGATTTTCGATCCCGAAGTCGCAACTGGGGCAGGAGATAAAAAATTCCGAAAAAAAAGAAAGTTGTGAACTGCGTTTGGCAAACTCCCGGGACGGGTGGGGAGTGGAAGAGGGGGCGAGGCGACCGCCGGCTCAAGGCGATGGCCCCCGATGCCGCCACGACCGGCGCGGAGATCGGTGGTGATCGGCGAGGCGTGTCGGTTTCCTCCCTGAATTGAGACGAGTGGGCTCTTCTTCGGAGATGGAGAAAAGCGAAGGGGCGGCACGGAGCCGCCCCCTCTGATGCGCGGTCGACGCCCGGCGGCCTCACCTCAAGCCGGCGAGCTCCTGGAGGATGTGCCAGTTGTCAAGGCGATCTTCATTGGCGCGATTCAGGGTTTCCGATGGGTTGCCGTCATGGTCGAAGTGCTTGGAGAACCGTCCTTCGCTACGGGCGAAGTCGATGAAGGTGACCGTCTCCTTGGTCTTGGGGTTCGTGTACCAATCGTCCTTCATGGACGGGTTGCCCTGGAGCGAGAGCCGCTCCTTGATGGTGTTCCCCTTGCGAGGGTCGTAGATCAACAGGGGAAACGCCCGGGTATCCACGGCCAGGCGCGGCCTGCTCGCCGGCCATGTTGTCGGCGACGCCGTGTTCGGGCTGGCAGGTGGTATAGCACGAGATGACGGCGGGGCCGTCGAACTCGAGTGCGCCGAGCACCGACTTGTAGAAGTGGTTGACATGGGCGCAGGTCGTCTGGGCCACGAAGGTGCGCGGGTGCATCATGGCGATCTGGGCGATCTCCTTGCGCCGCTCCTGCTTGCCGCCCAACGCCTTGCCGTGCACGCTCATCTTGGTGTTCTGGCCGGTGAAGCTGCTGGTGGATGCCTGGCCGCCCGTGTTGGAGTACACCTGGGTATCCAGGACGAAGATCTTGATGTTCATGCCGCTGGCCAGCAATCGCGAGAGCGACTGGAAGCCGATGTCGAACATCGCGCCGTCGCCACCGATGCACCACAAGGGCTTGTCGGCCCAGCCGATCTGGTCCCATCGCATCCGGACGCCGATGGCGTCGGCCGGGGCGTTCTCGAAGAGCGAGTTGGTCCAGGGGACCAGGTAGGGGTTATAGGGGTAGGTCGAGGTGTAGACCGTGTTGCACCCCGTCGCCGCGACGATGCCCCACTGGTCACCGTACTTCGAACCGGTCGCGGCACACATCATCCGCAGCGCCGTCCCTTCGCCGCAGCCGGCGCACGACCCGGCCCCGCCGGTGTAGAGCAGCGTATTCTCCTTGAGCATCATGTCGATCAGCAGGTTGTCGTTGATGTACTGGTCGTTGCTCGGCCCGAAGTTCTTGAAGAACCGGTGGCTCTTGCGTGAGTTGACCATCACCTCGTCGGTCTTGGCGATCATTTTCAGCGCGTTGTCATCGCAGACGGTGACACACTCGGCGCATCCCTTGCACTTGCTCGGGTCGATGATGATGTTGAACATGCCGCCGGCCAGCCCCTTCTTCTTCGGGGCGTCGTAGTACTTCTTGGTCCGCGACCACTGCGCCTGAAACATCGCCCGGTCGTCGGAGTCGGCGATCAACTGGAGCTTCTCGTCGAGTTGGGGCTCGGCCAGGACCTTACCCAGGATCGCCGTGTCGGGGCACTCGGTCACGCAGTCCATGCAGCCGGTGCAGTTCTCGGTGATATACAGCGGGATTTCCGGGGAGATGTTGCTGAAGTCGCGGAGCGTGGCGGTCCCGGCCGGAACCAACGAGCGGGCCAGGGTCAGGTCGGCCGGCATCTCCTTCTCGGCCGTGCCCTCTTCGTAACCTCGGATGATCCGCTCGTTGAAGTCCAGTACGTCGAGCACCGGCAGGTTCACCAGCTTGTAGGGGCTGTCGATCAACGAGCCGTAGGAATTGTTGTTGAACGGGTCCTGCTCGTTGGCCTCGTTCATCGAGGGCTTGGGAGGGGCGAGTTGAGCCATGGGTCAGTCCTTGTATCTCGAGTTTTCAGTGTTCAGTGTTCAGTGTTCAGTATGGCGGGGTCAGTCTTCAGTGCTCAGAAGGAGAGAATCTCGCCCAACTGAACACTGAAAACTGTCAAGAATGAATCAAGTCCGCGGGGATTTCCTTCATCTCACTGTAGCCCCGCTTGACGCAGGTCAGGTTGTCCTGGACGATGCGATCGCCGCGCTTGCCGAAGTACTTGCGGAGGGCTCTCTCGACCCCGGCGTAGACCTGCTCGTCGCTCATCTCGCTCTGGCGCGCGTAGGGAGTGAGCTTGAGGAACGCCCCGAGGAGCACGATCCCTTGCATCCGCATCTGGAGATCGGCGACCGAGGCGACCTCGCGCGCAATCTTCACCATGTCGGTGTAGTAGACGCGGAGCTTCTTGTCGCGGATGGTCCGCCGGTTGAAGTCGGGGATGCGCTTCCAGACATCGACCGGATCGAGATAGGGGGACTGAATGAAGACTGCCCCTCCGGGCAGCATGCCTTTGAATGGCTCCGCGCTGAGGATCGCGGTCGGGTCGTTGACGCAGATCAGGTCGACCTGCTCGAGCTCGCAGTGGGTGTTGATGTGCGTGTCGGCGATCGTCAGGTAGTACGTGGTAGGGAGGCCCTTCTTCTCCGAGCCGTACTTGGGATACGCCTGGACGTCCTTGCCGAAGACGTCGCCGGCGATCGTGGCGATGACCTTGTTGGTCGTCACCGAGCCGAAGCCGCCGACGGAGTGCCCGCGCATCGAGAAGCCGCCCGTGGGCCGAAGGTCGGGGTCCTCGGTGACCTTCAGCGCCAGGGGATGATCGATGCCGAGGCAGTAGAAGTCGGGCCCGTCGTCGATCATGTTCTGGAACGCGGCGATGATGTCACCGGGGCGGACGTCGCGGCTGCCCAGCCCGGCCGCGGCGCCGTAGATCCTCGGGATCCGGTCGATCCGATCCTGGCCGTTCTGGCCGTTGACGGCGTCGCAGAAAGCCGCCTTCAGTTCGCGGGCCAGGTGGTTGCCTGTCGTGGAGAGCGGGTCGTCCATCCGATCGAAGACGGTGACCGCCCGACAGTCGCTCAGCGCCTTGACGAGCTGGCGAGCCGGGAACGGCCGGAAAACGAACACGGTCAGGCATCCGGCCGCAATCCCGTGCACGTTGCGCAGATAGTCGACGGTCGCCTTGGCGGTCTCCATGTAGCAGCCCATGCCGATCAGGATGTAGTCGGCATCCTCGCATCGGTAGGCTTCGAGGAAGTCATACCGCCGGCCGGTCTTGCGGGCGAATTCGGCGAAGGCGTTCTCCAGGGCGGGCTCACACTTCTGGTAGTACCAGCGCTGGGCGATCTTGCCCTTCATGTACGAATCCTGGTTCTGGACGACGCCCGACATCAAGGGGTTGGCCGGGTCCATCAGGTTGATCAACTTCTCCTTGGGGTCGCCGATATACTCCTTCATGAACGCCAGCTCGGGGAGCCGGACCGTCTCGACGGTATGCGTGGTGAGGAAGCCGTCCTGGACGTTGAAGAACGGGGTCTGGGTCGCTTCGGCGGCGCGGCGGGCGATCATGCAGAAGTCGCCGGCCTCCTGGGCGTTGCGGCCGAAGATCATGCCCCAGCCGCAGTCGGCAACCGACATCACGTCGTCGTGTCCAGCGTGGACGTTGAGTCCCTGGCTGGTCAAGGCCCGGGCGCCGATGTTCATCACGACCGGCAGCCGTTTGCCCGAGATCGTGTACAACACCTCCTTCATCAACACCAGCCCCTGGCCGGAGGTGAAGTTGGTGACCCGGCCTCCGGCGACCGCGAACCCCTCGCAGACCGTGGCCGCGGAGTGCTCGCTCTCCGGCTCGAAGAAGACCAACTCATCGCCCCAAAGGTTCTTCAACCCGTTCATCACGGCGGCGTTGAAACCCCCGCCCATCGTCGTCGAGCTGGTGATCGGGTACGCGCCGGCCGCCTGCGCAACATTGATCTCGACATGGACGACGGCTTCCGCCCCGTCGCACGTCGTCGGCGTACCCGGATACTCGTACGATTCCGCAACGGGTTCCTCAACGGCCACCGGGGCCTGTCCGGCCCTGTCGATCTCGACCTGCACCGTGCTCATTGCCACCTCACTGAGGCTGGACCGATTGGTCGGCTTCGGGTTAACGGCGCCCGGCGGACGCCGTACGAGATAGATGCACTTTCCCCGCTTCCCTAACCTCTCCACCACGATGATCATGCACCGAGTCTCCCTCCCGAGTCAAGCAGATGCAAGGACATTTTGAACTACTGGATTCGTTGTTCTCATATGAGATCCCGAATCATATGGGATCGAGAGACTCAGTGATTTTTTTCACGGACTATTGCCGAGCCGTCCGGGGCCCGATCGGCCGCGGCTTCCCGGACGTTGGCGAGCACCTGGGGAGCCGCTCCAGCGCTCGTCGCACCGGGGTCCGGAACCGGCGCGCAGGGACTTCTCGGTACCGCGGCGTTCTTGCCTGCCGAGACGGATGTCAAATCGAGCAGGTCACAAATGTCTTGCGCAGGGACCAAGGCCCCGTCGAGGAGGGAGCAAGCCCTCGCGGCCTGAAGGGCCGAAGGAACACAACCCTGAGCGAAACCCAAGGGCCGCTGCGCGCACGGGCGATCACGTGACCGACACGACGCACGAAGCGCGTGGGCAGCTCAAGGGTTAAGCGCTCCAGATGGGGGTGGCTGGGTCCAACCGGCTGTGCCGGTGTAGCCCACAGAGGTCTGACGCGACGACATTTCTGGAGGCTTCGTCCTTCATGCTCGATCTCAGCCACCCAGCCAGCCTTGAGAAGGGCGTCCATGGATCGCGGAGGTGAGTTCGGTGATCCCACCGAGGGCTTGCGGCCCGCCGCTGGACCAGACTGCTTCGGGCCGGTCGGCCTGCGGCGAAGCCCTCACTTCCTCAAAGGGTGTACGAGAAGTGTGGAGGGTGGGTCGAGCCGCGATTCCTCGCGGCGAGGCCCACCAAAAGTCGCGGTGTTCGGTGGGCCTCACGCCGCGTTGCGGCGTTCGACCCACCCTACTACAGGCCTCTTGTACACCCTCTCAGGCTCTTCGATTTCCATGATGGTTTTTGCTTTTTCGCTTTCGGGGTTCTAGTTCTTGTCAGGGAGATGGGCTGCGAGGGTCATTCCGGTTAACCGGATGAGGAGATCGAAGACGCGCATCCAAGGAATCTCCGGTCATCCCGATTTCGAGAGAAAGGTTGATCCATGGGGCTGCTCCGTTGTCTGAATCGTTTCCCATCGGGGTCCTCGAAGAAGCGGGCTCGCTCGAGACCTCACGGTTCTCCGTATTCCAGGCCGCGCGGCGTTGAGGTCCTGGAGAGCCGGCAACTCCTGTCCACGATGACGGTGACGAACCTCCATGATTCCGGAGCGGGTTCACTCCGTCGCGCGCTCATCGAGTCCAACGAGCGGCCGGGAGCCGACACCATCGACATTCAGGTCGGCGGTACGATCCGGATCGACCGGACTTCGCTCCCTTCAATCAAGGATGCTGTGACCCTGGTCGCCAGCCCTGGCGACGTTGTGCGGATCGATATCTCGTCGCATCATGCCAGGAGCCGACTGAGCGAACAGGCGGCAAGCATCACCTATTACAATGCCGATAACGTGACCATGCAGCCCGTCTCGGGCTGGCAGGGAATCCGCGGCGCCGGCGCGAAGGGGCAGTATTTGATCGCAGGCACATCAAACGCGAACGGCCTTCTCTTCGTCGGCTCCATCAACGGCGAGGGGACGAGCTATGCGATCAATGATCCCGGCGCGTTCAACCACCAGCGTTTATGGACCGAACTTGCTGAAAGGCGGTCAAATCCAGTTGGTCGGCAGCTACAAGAACGCCGATTACTCGACCGCCGCGGTGAAGGTCAACGGTTTCTTCTTCCAGGGCACGACGGCCGATCTGCCCTCGGGTGGCTCATTTCGCACGATCGATTACCCCGGTGCGACCTACAATTACGTCCACAGCACGATGGGCGGTCTGGCGGTGGGCAACTACGATGGACCGACCGCGAGCGGACTGCCACTGGGACCGGGCCAGTGCTACATTTACGACATCGCGACGAGTCAGTTCCTCACGAACATCGTCTTCCCGGGCTCGGTCAGCGATACCGCCTACGGGATCTGGCACAATGGCGGTCACAGCTACACCATCTGCGGCGGATACGGCGACGTCGCCGTGAATAACATGACCGATCAAAACCAGCCGATCGGACAGGCGTATCTCGTCGATTATAACTCGGCCACCGGTCAATTCTCCCACTGGACGTCGTTCCGCTATCCCACTGGTGCCGTCGGAACCACCTACATCACGCACTTTGAAGGGATCAGCAGCGTGACGAAGGGCGTTTACACGCTCAGCGCCATGTCGGCCCAGACTGGTTCCAGCAATCTCACTCAGGGCTCGGTGGTGACCGTCCGGCGCAATCCCAATGGCACGTTCGGCCACGCCGTCTGGACGAATCTGAACTACCCCGGCGTCAAGGGCCTGACGACTTCGGATTCGGTTTACGGCAATCAAGTGGTGGGGATCGTCCTCGGCAACACGGGCGAATTCTCGTACCAGGCGACGGTCCACCCCAAAGGCTGATCCTCCATTCACGGGGCCATCGACCGCAGATCGCCGTGAGGACCACGGAACAGTTGCTATCGGTCCGATCCGATGCAATCAAGCGAATCGCCTGGCCCTGCACTATCGGGGGGCTTACCGCTGCGGAAAGGGCCGATATCGGGTATGAGGAGTTATTGCCGGCAGAGAAAGCGGTCGCCGGGTGCAGTCGCGTTTCTGCGGTCGGGCCGCCGGGTTGTGTGGGGTCGGTGACGTCCATTCGCCTCGATCCGTTGTGCGCCGGTCTTCCCGCCGGGGTGACCCGCCGTGCCCTGGCCAGCGGTGGTGGCGCAGTGGCCAGGGAGGCATGCTCGCACCGACGGCTCGATCCTGGACCTTGCGTCCATTCTCGACTCGGGTCTCGCGCCGTAAGCCACTGATCAGATTGGCTTTAACTGACTGGATGGGCGAGGCGTCGCGGGCCGCCTTCAGCTCGCAGAGGGCTCCCCGCTGGTTCTCGTCCGGACATCCCAGGTTGACTCGGTTATCGAGGAAGCGAAACCACTGCGCCGGCCGGCGGTAAGCCAACTCGCGCACGACTCGTTCGACGACACCCCCGAGGATCGCGGTACGGTCGGGCACCGCGAGGATGTGAGAGAGGGGGACCTGGATCTCCTCACGGCGGTGCGAGCGCGATCGATCCGCAGCCTCGTTATAGGCGGCGTCCAATTGTATGGGGTAGGCCGTCAGCCAGAGGCGGGCCATACCTACCATCCAGTCCTCCAGGAGAGCGGACAGGCTCTTGAAGGTCGACTCGGATAGGTGGACCGTCACGTATCGCTGGGCCAACGGCTCCAGGTCTGTGGCCGGCACTTCCTGGGCGGTGGCCATATCGACGATGCCGACCGAGCGGCCCTCATGGGCGATCTGTTGGACGAGCCGCCAAGCCTGCCGGGTGTGCAAGTAGAAGTCACGGGCTTCATCCAGGCGAACCAGGATTCGATTAGCCAAATCGCGGACCTGGTCAGGTAAGGGCATGCAGTGCCCGGCTGTCAGCCGGCCTCGTCGAGGAGGGTCTGAATCCGGCTTGCATCGCCGGCGCGGCCGAAGTTGATCACAACGATTGCCGGCTTGCCGTCCCGCGAGATTACGTCGGAGTCGACCCAATAGCGGATTGCGTGGCAATCGAGCAACTCACGGACGCGCCGGAGCTGGCCCATGGGTATCATTAGGTAGGGGCCGGCGATTCCGTCAGTCGAAACCCGGAGCCGGTTTTGCGTGATCTCGTCAATCATGGTGAGTTGCCTCCTGCTGATGAAAAGGCCCACAATCCATGTCTACGCGATCTGGGTCGATCCAGCGAGGTCGATACGGACAGGCTTGGTGGGTCCGGAACCTCTGAGAATGAAGAGAGTTGTATCCGGAGGGCCGCCCACAGGCCATCGCCTCATCCCAGGCCATCGCGGCCCTCCGGATACAATCCCGTTGAACTGAGCCGCTTCGTGGGAGGCGCCCTTCCTTTGGTATTTCAATCGCCGGCCCGGCTCGCTTGTCGTGGGTCGTCGGCGACCCGTAGCCCTTCGAACTCACTTCCGCACCGGTTTCACCCTCCCGACCCTCGTCCCGGAATCGCTCTCGAATTCCCGATCCTCGCCGTTTTTCGCCGTTTTTTCGCGCTCAGCACGGGGAATCTCCACTCCGTCTCTCATGACGGTCATTTTGAGGACCCTGTCGTGATGCCAATCGTTCCTCCTGGCTACGAACTGTCGAAGCCGACGCTCGCCCCAACTCCCTCGGGACCTTCGGCTCCCGCGGACATCGGCGGGAACTCCTTGATCACGATCATTCGTCCCGCACCACAGACCGGGCACACTCGGGTCGGAGTGATCGACGACGCGCTCTCCCGGGTCTCCCGGGTCTCCTCAGCGAACTCCGGTTCGGCCGCCGTACTGGCCCCAACACCTGGCGGCACAAGGCCAACTTCGCTTGCCGGTGGCAATTGACGAGGATGCCGTAATGGCGGATGCGATGGAACCCCGTCGGCAGCACATGCAACAACAGCCGTCGGACAAACTCCAGGACCGTCAGCGTCATGACCCGTTTCCGATTGCCGTGGGCATAGTCCTTGTACCGGAAGCGGACCATACCATCCTCGAAGCCGAGCAAACGGGGATTGCTGATGGCCACGCGATGGGTGTAACGAGCCAGATACTTCAGCACTGATACCGATCGGGAAATCAGAGCCATTTTCGATCGTCTGGAGGGAGCCGCCCGAGCGGTCGTTGATCCTGGCGTTTCCTTCTGAAGCGCATGTCTCAAGCTGTTTCCTCCTTTGTCTTGTTCCCAGAAAGGCGATCGACTGACGCGTCAGCGGTTTCGTTCGCCGGTTGGGGCCCGCCCGGACCTCGATGGATGCATGGGCGCCCACGGTCCCGTCCGACCATGACTAATAGCCACAACATGATTAGTAACAATTCATGTTAACTATTTTATAATATTAATATTTTGTATTATATAAGTTAGTTATTATTTTATATTTGATTAACCATGTTGCAAGATTTACGACACCAGAGATTGCCCTCTTGCCTCAGCATTTGCAGGCGTTATGCTGGATCTTCGGCGGTCTACCGATACCGGGCGCTCTCGTGGAGTTGACCATCGGCTGATCAACCTAGCGATGCCCAGAGGTCGTTGGACAGGGTCGCATACCGTCACGAAGCCCGCCCATTCGTGCCCAGCACGAACTTGAGGCTTCTCGCAACGGCCGACCCTCCCTCACGGGGACGGCACTGTGGCCAGGGCCTTGATCGACCGGCTGATGCATCACGGGGAGGCGATGGTGATTCCAGGAGACAGTTATCGGATGAAAGATAAAGATTCCCATTCGACCAGCGCGTGAATCCGCGCGGCGCGTCCACGTCCGGAGCGGGTATCCCCTGCGAAGTGAGCATCCGCTGGCGTCAGTGGCCGGGATGTCCAGCCCACCCTTGAGCCAGCCCGGCGATCCTGCTGGGCTGTTGGTTCAAGCGGCCGGTTCCTTGAACAGCAGGCTCGCGTCGGCCCCAGGCCCTGGTCCAGGACCCGCAAGCAGCTCCGAGTAGGGGGCTTCGTCTTGACGACCTGGTCATCCTGTGGTGGCCCGCGGCGGTCCGCGGCAAGGGAATTGGCGGTGGTCCCGTCCCCAACGCCCGGCTCAGGGAGCAGGAACGCCTGGCCGGCCCGTCTCGCCCCGCGACGTCACGACACAGATTGAGTCCGACCTCACTCCGCGCATTTGACCGCGTGCCGAGCGCGCCGTGGTGGTACGCGCCGATCGCCTTGAGCCTCGTCCGACCGCCCCTGGTGGCTCCCTCTTCACGATCGATAGTGACTCTCATTTCAAGATCGGTCCCAGGGCAGGGCAACACGAGGCCGGTTTATTAGTTATGTCCCGTTTTGCCCCCTTGTCCCCTTTTGCCCCCCTCATCGCCGCCGACGTGGATGACGCCAAGGCGGCGGCCGAGTTGTTCGCTCGGCTGGAAGGCCAGCCGATGAGTTGGGTCAATCGCATGTATGCGGACACCAAGTACCACAACTACGCCCTCTACAAGTGGGTGGAGGTACCTGCACGATGGGAATTGGTCATCGTGCGTCGTCCCAAAGATGCCGAGGGCTGGGTGAAGTTGCCGATCCGTTGGACGGTGGAGCGAACCTTCGCCTGGCTGGGCAAGTGCCGCCGCCTGAGCAAGGACCGTGAGCGGAGTGTGTGTTCATCGGAGACATTCCTCAAATTGGCCATGATCCAGTTGATGCTCAACCGGTTGCAACCGAAGAACACCGAGGCCGAGTTCCGCTATCGTCCGGCGGCTTAAGCCGACTTATGGGACAGTCACTAACTTCAGGTTTCGCACTTTTGAGGGAGGGCTACTGATCAAAAAGATACGTCGGTTTCCTTGCCTTTTCTTGGCTACTTGTCTGGGTTAGCTGGCCTGGACAAGCCACCAACACAAGGAAACCGACCCATGGAACTTACTTCCTCGTGCGTGGACCTGCTACAGCAGTTTTCTCCGGTCTTCACCGCACCGACCTACCAAACCTTCGTTGCCATCGTCGCTGGCTGGGTCCTCTCCCAGCGGCACCGCTTCATCACCGAGGTCATCTTCTCCAGCGGCAACGTCGGCAAGGGTCACTGGTCGCGATTCCATCGCTTCTTCAGCCATGTCGCCTGGGACATCGACACCTTCTCTCTGGCCCTGGCCAAACTGGTGATGACGATCCTCGCTCCCGGCGCATTGTTCCTCTGGGCCGTTGATGACACCCTCTGTCGCAAGCGCGGCTTGACCCTCTACGGGGCCGGCATGCATTACGACCCCCTGATCTCCAGTCGAGCCAAGAAGCTGGTCCGTTGGGGGCACGACTGGGTCGTGCTCTGCCTGATCATCATCCACCCCTGGTGGGCCCCCACCAAGGTCTTCGCCTTGCCGATTGCCGGCCGGCTATCCATCAACCGCCAGGGACTCACCCAAGGCAAGAACAGGAAGGGGAAATCGTCCCAAGGCCGGACCAAGAGGAAGGTCCAGCCCGATCCCGACCACCGCACCCGACCGGAATTGGCCCTGGAACTCATCCGCTTGGTGGCGCACTGGTTCCCCGACGATGAGATCATCATGCTCGGTGACAGTGCCTATGGTGGTCAAAGCGTCCTGTCTCATCTCCCCTCCAACGTCCATCTCATCAGCCGGGTCGCGGCCAACGCCGCGCTCTACGACGTGGCCCCGCCGCGGCGCAAGGGTCAGCGTGGACCATCCCGCAAGAAGGGGGACCGTCTGCCGGGCATGGCCGAGTGGGCGGCGGACTCGAAGAAGCCCTGGACGACCCTGTGCTTCCACCAGTTCGGGTTGCATGCCGTCCTGGAAGTGAAGACGATCCAGGCCCTGTACTACAAGGCGGGTAAAGACCGGCTCTTGACCATCGTCCTGGTGCGCGATGAGGTGGGAGGGCGCGACGATCAGATGTTCTACTGCACCAAGCTGGACTGGACCGCCTGGGAGATCCTCGCGGTATATGCGTGCCGCTGGGCAATTGAGTGCACATTTGAATATAGCAAGCAATTTTTGGGCTTGGAGGACCCCGCCAATCGCCTGCCCAAGGCTGTCGAGCGGACCGCACCGATGGCGATGTTCCTCTACACCATCGTCGTGGTGTGGTTCCATCGAACGGGTCATCAATTCGTGGAATTCCCCTTCCGACCGTGGTATCCGCAGAAAGAAGAAACGTCGTTCGCCGACATGTTGACGACTCTGAGACGGCTGAGTTACGAGGAGAAAACCGAGGGGGCGGTTGGAAACCAGTCCTCACTCAAAACCTGGATTGCCCAGCTCATCGAGCTTCTCAGCCGGACGGGATGAGCGGCCGATCGGCCGAGGATTCCCGTGTAATGCACACTCTGACGACTGAGCTGACGGGGCGAATCTCGCCCGCCGGCCCGCTCGCAGTCCGCCTCCTAATCTGGGAAACTTGAACTAACGATTCTGCGTTCTAGTTTAGTGACTAGACGGAGTCGTTCGAACATGGCGTTGACGCGGTGTACCTCCCGGCCGAGCAATGCGCCGAGGTAAAGCGTCGTCGTACCGATTGATCTGCTTCTTATGCGGAGCGGCTTGCACGAATGAGGACATTCTGCTGGGGGAGATCCATCCGGCGTCACCGATCCCGACAGCGAACGCGTTCCACCGCGATGAGACGGCGGAGTTGCGGTCTCGAGCCCCTTGAAGGGCGGCTTGATGCTCTGTAGTTCGCCCCCGCCGTTGCCGGCGATCGGCTCTCGTGTCCGAGACGTCGTGATTCAAACCTACGAGACGCTCGTGGGCCGGAAGCCGACGGTTGCCGAGCAGAACCATCTTCTGCGAATCGAGGCCAATGCAGGCCAGAATTCGCTGGTGCCGGCGGTCGTCGCCACGCGTGCCTTTTACGACCGGACCGCGCACGGCGATGCAAACGGCTATGTGAGCCTGGCTGCGGCGACGCTCGATCAATTCCCCGGCCAGGCTGAGGTCAATCATCTGGCGCAGCAGGTTGTCGTTCATGATGCCGATCCTCAGGTCTTGAATCGCGTGGTGCTGAGGCTGAATCCTCCCGGATCGAAATCGCCGTATCCCACCGGCCAGCCTAACGCGTTGTACAGGTTGCTCAAGCGGAACGTTCTCATCAATGCCGACTATTACAGCGATACACCAAGCATTCTGGGTGCATCACTCGGGTTCACGCATATCCTGGGCGTGCCGGGTTTGAATGGCACGACAACATCCGATGAGGTGCGGGCGCGTAAGGCCGGCGGTTCCTGGGAGACGCTGAGTAGTCCGTCCGCGAGCACCGCGTCACAGCGGGCATACACGTCCGATGCTTCGGAAAGCGGCATCGCGACGAACTACGGCTACCCGGTGAAGTACACCGATGGCTTTCCGATCGAGTTTAGCTGGCCCGTGCTGCCGAGCTCGGTCGCGGGGAGCGACTTCCGCGTCGTGCTCAACACGGGCCAGGTGATCACTCCGCTGGCCGCCTCGATCACGCCGAATTTCGAATACAATGAGCGGAGCACGGTCGTGATCCTGGGCTATTTCGGCAACCGGATTGCCCCCGGGCAGCCGGGTGCGATCTATCCCGTAAAGCTGGAAGTGGCCCGCTCGCGCACTCCGCTCAGGCTGGTCGGTCCGGGGGATATCGTGGTATCGGCGGCGGGGCTTAGCTACGGAGACGGCAGCACGCCGATGACCGCCTACAACCCTGGGTCGGGGCCGAAGCTGGTCGCGGCCAAGCTGAGCGTGATGTCCACCGCTGGCGAGTCGGCGCCCGAGCCCTTCTCGGCGCGCTCCCCAATGACGGCGTCTCGCTCTACGGCTCGGCCGCGCAGTACCGGCTTCGAGTCTTCACGAGCGGCGGGTTCTCGCCGGATGGAGTCCGGTCGGTTTATCCGACGGACTTCTCGCAGTTCTTCCGGATCGAGACGGTTGACGCCGACGGCGTGGTCCGGTGGCTCACCCAGACTGGCGTCCCTTACCAGTTGCCGAGCGGCACCATCACGGTGGTCGGCCTCGCGGACCTGGGACCGGCCCAATCCAGCTACGATGACTCCTATGTTGAGGATCACGATAACCAGATCGACATCGTGCTTTCAGGCGACGAAGCAGCCATCGCCACGATCAAGGCCGTACAGATTCCCGCGTCCGGAAGCTATTCACCGTTCTATAACCCCGGCGGACCGGGGAATAACCCGACGCCGGGCGTCACTTACAGTCAACCTGGGCCGAGCGAGACCGAATCGGTGATCGATGCGCTCACCAATCCGATGACAGTGACGTACATCGCCCCTGGCAATGCGGTCGCGGAAGCCGGGAAACGCGATCGCTCGAGATCGTGAACGGCAGGATCGATATCGATGAGCCGGAGCTCTCCTGGAGGTTCCAGGGCGATCGGATGCCATGCCTCGGGCCAGTGAGGATGCCCGAACCGGACGTGTCGGGCCACGCTTCGCGCATCAGTCCGGGCACACCGACGCAGGTTCGGGACTGCGAGGCTCGGAGGGATTCCAGGCCCGCTGCTCAAGCCGCGGCGGCAACGTCCGATGAATCGCACCCATGTTCTGTTGAGTTGATTTGTGCAGCCTGTGTTGGTCAAAAGGCCGAGCATCGTACCCGTTACGACTCCTGCATGCCGCCCAGGGCGTCCTCGAGGATCTGCGCCGCGATCTGCATCGGACTGACCTTGCGCCCGCCATCACTGGCCTGCTCCGCCAGGAGGCTGAGCCGCCGACGCGTCGCCTCACTCATCGGCACCTTGGGATGACGCACCCAGCTCGCATCGCTTGGCCGGCCCGCGCGTTTCCCCGGACTTGGCACCAGGCGGGACTGCACGCTCGCGACGATCCGGGCCAGGCGCGCGGCGCCGAACGCGCCTCCGCCGGTATCCGGCACCCGGCCAACCACCTTCGCACCGAGACCGTCGGCGATTCGCTTCATGTTCCTGGCCATCTTACTTACCCCCTCGCTTCCTGCCTTTCCGCTGCCTCGCTGGCGGTGTGTCCTCCAGCGGGAAGCCGATCTCCAGGTAATCCCGATCGATCACCAGCCCGATGGCTCCCTGTTTCGCCTCGCGGCCCATGCGGTACAGGAACTCCCTCAGCTTCGCCGCCTGCCGTTCGATCGCCTGCTCGCTCGTATAGCACGGGATGACGACTGGCTCATCGAACAGCAGCTTGCCGCCTTGCGCGTCGTCACGCCAGACCCCCTTGCCTTGAGGGAAGGCCGTCGCTCCGCCGAACAGTGCGCCCAGAACGTTCAGCGACTCATCGACCCAATGTTCCTGGTCGATTGCCCGGTCGTTGCGATCCCGGCTCGGGATGAACAGCACCAGCAGGGTCGATGCCGCTTTGCTGGCACCGAGAGCTCCGGCAAAATCGGCCATGGCAGAAGACCTCCTTTTCCTCTCCTGCCAGTATCCGACTTTTTGCCCAGAAAGTCAATTCGGCGATTCGAGCCGGTTGCCCGCCGCATCGCTAAACACCTCTTAACGAATCGGCCATCCCCCCCTGCTCTCAATCTTCATTTGCATTCATGCCGAATAAAGGTCCTTATGAGACACCATCACCATCATGGACGATGACATGGATGCCGAACTGGTCAAAAACTCAGATCAGGGCCGCCTCGCCCCCGGCGGCGGCCTCACCCTCCCGATCCCTGCCAGATTTTAGGCGCTCTAAGGAACACCCGCGCATGGTATGTGCGGCCTTTCCCGAGAGAATCCCCAACGACGTCCTCAAGAACCGCCACGACCACCGCCAGCCGTATCCGGGCGATCACGGCATTCCTTTCGAGCCGATGGGAGCGAGGCAAGCCATGGAGACCCCGGTCGTCGACGAACCTCGTCAGAACCGGCAAAAAGCGCGGACGCCTCGCTCATTGAGCCGGTCCGATCTCGACCGGGCGACCGATTCCGATTAATCTGGCGCAAGTGACGGCGCATCGCCTTGATCTGGAGTTTCGAGGTGTAAACGCGTTCCGGTCAGTCTGCCACGCCCCACGCGCAGAACTCGTCCGACCCATGAGCCGGGTCGAAGGGGACGGACTCGTGTCGTATCGCAGCTTCAAACACTTGCTCGGCGAGACCAGCCTCGAGCGGAAATGCCGCTTCATTTTCGGGCTGGGGATTCTCGTACTGGTCTCGGGCAGCTTCTTCTGGTACGGCCAGAAGACCGAGAGCCTGGTGCGCCAGCAGACGACCCAGACGGCGCGGATGCTCGTCAACCCGACGCTGCTGAACATCCACTTCAAATCGCTGGGAAACATGAACTTCGCGCCGATCTTCGACACCCTCTCCTCCGATTTGAAGCCACTCGACGAAGTCCCTAATCACCAGGCATGGGTGCTGGATCCGTATAACCCCAAGGATCGCAACAAGCAGCCACGGGACGAGTTCGAGCGATCGACCCTCGAGCACTTCGTCGAGGCCGCCCAGGCCGGTGCGGGCGATCGCAAGGCCACCCATTCCCCCGACAAGCCGCCCACCTTCGCCGATGGGACTCCGATCTGGACCGAGCGGATCACCAACGGCAAGACGGAGTTCCAGTACATCCAGGCAGTCTTCTTCAAGCCAAACTGCCTGATGGCTTGCCATGGCGTGGACGACAACACCCAGATCGACAACCACATGTACAAACCGGCGCCCGACGGCATCCACTGGGCCGAAACCAAGGCCGGCGACCTGGCTGGCGCCGTGGTCGTCAATCTGCCGATGAAGCAGACCTACAAGGCGATCAACAACAACCGGGCGATCCTGATCACCGCCGCCATGGTCACGGCGATCCTGGCGATGGTCTCCTCCTACATGATCGTCCGCTACGTGATCGTCAAGCCGGTCAAGCACCTCCGTGACGTCTCCGACGCGATCGCCGCCGGCCGGCTCACGATCCGCAGCCAGATCGAGACCGGCGACGAGTTCGAGGAGCTCTCCCACGCCTTCAACCGGATGCTCCATAACCTGGTCGCCATGCAACAGGAGCTCCGGGAGGTCAACAACGATCTCGACCGCAAGGTCGACGAGCTGGCCCAGGCGAACCTCGCTCTCTTCGAGATGAATCGTCTCAAGAGCGATTTCCTGGCGACGATGAGCCACGAGCTGCGCACCCCGCTCAACTCGATCATCGGCTTCTCGGAGGTCCTCGCCGGCACCGAACAGCTCAACGAACGGCACCGCCGTTATGCCGGCAACATCCAGTCGTCCGGCAAGATGCTGCTGGCGATGATCAACGACATCCTCGACCTGGCCAAGATCGAGAGCGGTAAGATGGAGGTCCACACCGAGGACTTCTCGATCCGAGATGTCTGTGAGGGACTCGTCAACCTGACCCGGCCGATTGCCGAGCGGAAGAACATCACCCTCGAGAACCGGATCGACGAGGCGATCCCCCTGTTGCGCCAAGATCCGGGCAAGCTGCGGCAGATCCTCTACAACCTGCTGTCCAACGCCATCAAGTTCACCCCAGAAGGGGGGCGCGTGACCCTGCGAACCCGCGCCGAGGGCCGGTTCGTCGTTGTCGAGGTCCAGGATACCGGCATCGGTATCGCCGAGGAGGAGCGAGAGGCCATCTTCGAGAAGTTCCGACAGGCCAAGGCCCCCGGTCAGGGCGAGACGGTCCTGACCCGGGAACATCAGGGGACCGGCCTCGGCCTGTCGATCGTCCGCGAGCTGACCAAGCTGCTGGGCGGTGACGTCCACCTGGAGAGCCAGCCCGGTCAGGGAAGCACGTTCACCGTCCGGGTCCCGCTCATGCTCCCGGGCAACCGCAAGTTCGAGGTCGCCCTCTCCGACGAACGAATCGACCTGACCAAGGCCCGGCGCATCGAGCCGCGCCCCCCCCTGCCCCACCTCGTCCTGGGACGGCCGCAGCCCATCCTCCCGGGCGATCCCGCCGACCCCCTCCGGGGACGGAAACTTCATACGTAGAGCGCTTAACGATTGAGTCGCGCACGCCCCAAAGTGACGCGAATACACCGCGACCATCCGGTCCGTCGTTCCCGTAACGATGCCGCCTGAAGGCGGGACTCCCACACGCGCGGTCGGAGCTCGAAAATCCCGTCGGCCTGGAGGAGGCGGAGAGCCCGAATGCGCCTCACGGCGTACCGGCCACGGTGCTGAACTTCTTTCGACATGCATAGATTGAAACAAGACATAAATCTAATTTAATAGTTTATTCAAAGCCTACCGGAGGATCTGGTTCTGTTCCTCAAGGAATTGGGCCCGTCTCGACCGCGCTCGTTGGCATCGGCTCGTGCGCCTTCCTGACCACAGCAGATCCTCCTTTCACGCACCCGGCTTACGCAAGCACGTTTCTTCGACTGGGAAACCTTGTATATCCGCTCACTCGCCCAGGCGAGGATCCGCGACTCGGTTCTGACTGTCGATCGACTTGGCGGCCGGTCGGAGTTGTGGGACGAGCCTGATGCCCGGGAAACAAGTCGTTCTCTGGGCCCACGGTGAGTACCCGCCCTGGACTGCTCCCCGATCGATCGCGTCGAGTTGATCAAGGGGCCTGATGCGACCGCTCCGATCGTCGTCGCCGTCACGGTGGAATGCTTCTCGAAATCGTGGTCGATGGCCGTCGGCTGGCAGGGTCAAGCGGTTTCAACCCGCAGTGGCCCATCGCGCGCGCTCAGAACGGCATATCAAAGGAGTAGTGAATGGCTTCCCATACCTCGTTCATCCGATTCGACGAGAGGGTCGTCAGGTATTGTACCAGCAAGTCCTGGTCGATCGTCGCGATATTGTCGAGCGTGACGGCACTGCGGCTGGGTACGCCATCGTCCGGCTCGAGGACGACCTCCGAGTCGAGCCCTCGAATCGTCCGGGTCAACGGCGCGACCGTCGCATAGTGGAGCTTGGGCAAGGCATCGTCGCGGGTCAGGATCAAGACCGGACGCCAACCCAGCGGATCGGGGAGATTGGCCCACCAGACCTGGCCCTGAGCCTTATCGACCATGCGGAGGGTTCCATTCCGTGAAGTCTTCCGCGGACCATACCTGGGAAAGCAGGCTCTGCGTGGTCTCGACCCAGGAGGACGGCTCGCTTTCCAGTGCGTTGAGGTAAGAGAGCATCGCCTCCTCGACCAGTTCCGAGAGGGACTGCGAACGCTTTTGAGCGATCGCCTGGAGGCGATGCTCCAATTCCGGCTTGAGCTCCACGTTCATGATGGTCCCCTGCGCGCTTTTCTGACCGTGATAGGCCCTCCTCGGCCACCCTTCTCGGGACAGCCACGGCCTTCCCGCGTCGATATCTTGAATGCGCGTTCATTCACCAGGGTGAGACTACGCGAAGTCGGTTCCGTCTGTCAATCGGCCCTGGCAGTCCGCGGAGTCATCCGATCCGCGAAAACTCGGCGTTCTCCCGTGGCCCTGACGCCCCTCCTCAACTCATCACGGACCACGAAGCGCGGGATGGCTGAGCTGGCGACCGGCCCTCCCGTAAAGCCCCAGGGGCGCTCGTCGCTTCCGACACATCGGGAGTCCGGAATCCGGAACCCCACGGGCCATTCGCCGAAGTTGTTATGGAATACGTCGTTACGACCGCCGCTCCGGACGTCCGAGCCGACGTGAAAATTTTTTTTCCAAAAATGGCGAAATGACGAGGTGGGGTATTGACATCTCGTCGGTACTCGGATATCGTCGGGGGATTAGCTCAGAGTGAGGTCGTGATCCGTGCTCCCGGAGGTTCCGGCCGTGATCGCACGATTTCTCAATCACTCACGCCGCCGATTCATCTGCTGGGCGACTCTGCCCGCGGGCTTGGCCTTCGCCGCCGGCGCCCTGGCGACCCTGGGATCATCATCACCCCAAGGTGCCCCCCCCCCCTATTCACTAAAGTCGGCGAAGTCGACCGACTCGCATTTCCCGCTCGCGATCAGCCCTGATCCGCTTTCGCTCGGAGTTATTGCGTCCCGGTCAAACCGCGGTCGGCAAGATCACGATGCGCAATTCGGGGTCGGAGGCGGCCACGGTCGAACGGATAGAGACCTCCTGTCCATGCCTCGAAGTTGGCCCCGTGCCGGTGAAGATCGATCCGGGCAATTGTGGGGAGTTGACCGTACGGTTCGACCCGGCCGAAGAGCCGAGCTTTCGAGGGAGGCTCGCGATCGACCTGACCGGCCTCGCGCCGGACGAGCAGGTTGCCTTTCGGACACGAGTTTGCGTCGAAGTCAGAGCGGAAACCTGAGTGGGCTAGCGCTGAGCGGTCGTCGCGTACCGCCGATTTCGAAACATCGACAGTCACCGTGGGGAGAAAGTAGATGATCTAAACGCCAGGCGCCATCGAGGTGATGACGATCTCAGTGTAGTGAAGCCACCGCCGTCATTTTGCCCTCAACATCGGAGAACCCTACCGTGAGGTCACCACCCTTACTTCTAGCTGGCTTTCTCTTCATCCCGATTGCGAGGGCCGATGGGACGACGGCTCGATCGGCCGCCTCTGACCAATCGTCAACACCCGTTCATCAAAGTCGGGGTCCCGAACGGCCGATCGTCAAGCGGTACGCGCAGATTCTGGCCGAGTTCGAGGCCCAGCGGGCTACTTACCTCCATGCGGTCAACGAAGCCAAGAGCCCGAGCGACAAGCGGGAGGTCACCAGGAAGATGGCCCCTGATGTGGTTGCCTACTCTCGCCGGCTGGTGGCCTTGGCCGAGTCGTCCCCCGACGACCCGGCGGCTCGGGACGCCTTGCTCTGGGTGGTCAGCAAGACTAGCATTCGTGACTTCGGAGCGTATGGCGACCAATTCGCCCGAGCCGGGTCACTGCTCGTCCGCCATCACGGTGATGATCCCGAGGCGGTCCGCATCGGTCTGACGCTCTACAATGTGAGTCCCCGATGCGACGCGTTGCTGCTGGGGTTCTACGTTGCAGCCAAGGGGCGCGAGGCGAAGGCGCTGGCGCGGCTGGCCCTGGCGCCTACCTCGCTGAAAAGGCCAAGGTCGTCGTCCAAGCCCAGGGTGTCCAGGGCCGGCCTAAGCGCCGCGTTATCAGTGGAGGCAAGGTCGTAAGTGAGGTCGATCTCTCCGATGAGGTATACGCCCATCATCTCGAACTTCGCCAATGCGACCCCCAGGTGATCCGCACCGAGGCTGAGCGGCTCTTCGAGGAGGTGATCTCCAAGTACGGCGATGTCCCGTACGTCATGCGCCATCACCGCGAGTTGGAGGCTTTATTGAAGGAACCCAGACCGCAACAGAACGGAAAGCCGCTGACGGAAGAGGGTCGTCATCGCCTCGAGGGCGTGCTGCGCGCAAGAGGACGCTGGGGCAGGAGGCCGAGGCCCGACTCGATGAGATGCTCAACTTGGCTGTCGGCAAGCCGGCCCCGGAGATCCAGGGCGTGGATGTTGACGGCGACCCACTCAAGTTGAGCGACTATAGAGGCAAGGTCGTCGTGCTGGTTTTCTGGGGATCGTGGTGTGGCCCCTGCATGGCGCAGGTCCCGCGCGAGCGCGACCTCTTGGAACGCCTCAAGGGCGAGCCATTCGGCTTGCTCGGAGTCGATTGCGAACCGGACAAAGACACTGCCCGCGGGGTAATGGCGCGAGAGCGAATGACCTGGCCGAATTGGTACGATGGCGCCCAGGGTGAGGGACCAATCGCTCATCGTTACCACGTCCGAGCCTACCCGTCATTTTTCGTCCTGGATGCCAGGGGGATCATCCGCGGTCGGGATGCCAGTAACGGACGCCTGGAACAAACCGTCGACAAGCTGCTCAGGGAGATGAAGCAGCAATCTCCAGTTCAGGAGACGTCTCCCTCGCAGGGACCAGTAAGGGGAAACGCCCGGAAATAACTCACCGCCGCGCTCCCTTCCCGACGGATCGACGCAGGTGCGTCGTCGTGGCCGGGGACCGCTTGTGGGTCCCTCTCGTGATTCGGTCAGGCTCGTCGTGGTTGGCCGCGCTGCATTACTGCTCTTTTCCAACGGTTTTGATTATCTCTGCTTCTTAGTTCTACAGCGGAAGAACTTCGCGGGGCCTGTCGCTTCCCCCTGGAAACGCCGGACTTGCGCCAGCACAAACTGCGGACCGAGCCGCGGGAGGCGACCGGGGCCGTCGCCGCAATGCCTGGCTTGGCAAGGGGTACCGAGGGCACAGCCAAACTCTTTCCACTGTAGAATTAGGCAAAGCGATTAAAGACCGAAGTGACGGTGTCCTTCCAATGAGGGGTCTGACATCCATGGCCAGCGACGATTCCACAAGGCCGCCGAAACCCGCCTCAGGGAATTGGTTCGCACTATCCATGGCCGCGATGTGCCTACTGGTCGCTGTGAGCTGGTTTCGATACGGGCCTAAGGTGGTTTCCGCCTTCGCGGCCAAAGTCGTGGGTCGGCCGCTGGTCTTCAAAGAGTTCGACCGAGCTTGGTACCATCGAACAAGGGCATCCTACACGGTGGGGGTACGCTTGCTAAACGCCGGCAGGACGCCAATTACTCTCTTCGGCGTCGAAACGTCGTGCGGGTGTACAACGTTGACGGGTCTTCCATGTACTCTTGCACCTAGGGAAACTCGCCATTCTTGAAGTAAAATTGAACACTCGTGGAAAGGTGGGGCGGATCGCGAGCGTTGTTCGGCTACTTACGGATTGTCGAGAGCAGCCGACACCTTCGTTTAGCATCACCGCCACGGTGGCTGCGCCCGACACGCCCTAGAAGGAAGCCGACAGCATAGCGGGGCGAGGCCTCGACCGAGAGGAGTTCAAGCAAAACCGACACCGGGTCGGCCCTGATCTGGAGGGAATGCGGACAGACGAAACCGGGGAGGGCTCAGGAGAGATACCACCGTGGGAGTGCCCAGTTTCTTGGGTGTCCACCTGAGAGCGCGTACGGAGCCAGCCGTGTGGGTCCGGTCGTGCCTGCAAACCGTTCGCGAGACTGGAATACAAACGGGTGCAACCAGTTCGGCTGCAACTCACACTGTCCTGACAAGTTTGGGTGAATGGTCCTCGGGGCCCTGAAAATGGACCCATTTCCCATTAGCGGGGGAGAGTTGTAACCAGGCGAGTTCCGCCCATTTCAGACCGGGGATTCGTTCTTCCTTCAGTCCCACTTGTTTTGGAGGTGCTCAGATGACCACTCGTACATGGGGCGGCCTGCCCGTTGTCCTCACCGTTGGCGCGCTTTTCGCGCTCTGTTTTTCCCTCTTGACGGGATTCGAGTCGGTATACGCCCAGAGCGATCCCGGTTACGACTGCTCCACCTGCGGTACCTCCAACGCATGTTGTGTGGATTACGCCTGTGCGGATTGCGATGAATGGGGAGTGTGTGACGAACCTTCTGACTGTTACTACGCGAGCGATGTCGGACACTGCGGCTGTTACGAAGACTAGAGCGCTTTGCGGTTGTGTTGCATACGCTCGACGCTCTCTCCCGAGGAACCCCCCTGTGTCCCCCCTTCGTAAGGGGGGAAAGGAAACGGGTCGCTCCGTCTCAATTCTCCCCCCTGACGAAGGGGGATGCAGGGGGGTGAATTCGCATCGACCCTGGGGTGTGCGCACGCAAGCGTTACGCGCTCTAGACCGACAAACCACAATTGATTCGCCATGAAGCCGCGAGGGTTCTTGAGTCGGAAATCGCCCAGTTAACTGGTTGACTGGGTCGCCGCCTTGGTGGGCGGTTCTCGGCCTTTCAGACCTCGGGGATTCGTTCTTCCTTCAGTCCCACTTGCTTTGGAGGTGCTCAAATGATCACTCGTACATGGGGCGGCCTGCCCGTTGTCCTCACCGTTGGAGCCTTTTCGCGGCCTCTGTTTTTCCCTCTTGACGGGATTCGAGTCTGTGTACGCTCAAAGCGATCCCGCCGAAAACTGCCAAACCTGCATTTCTTCCAACGCATGTTGTAAACCGGGGGACTGTGACCCTTGTGCGATAAACGGAGTGTGTGACGCCCCTCTTGATTGTTATTACTCGACCGATGAGGGAATCTGCGGCTGTTATGTAGACTAATGGGTGTCTCGAAAGGGGTTGGAATACAAGCCCTTCGCTGAAACCAAACGCCGCGCCCCTCACTGGGGCGCGGCCCACTTTAGATCCCTTTAACGAGAAGATTTGGCACACCTGAGCCAAGTTTTGGGGTCAACATACGATTGAACACATAAAGTCCCCCTCCCCGTTATGTGGAGAGGGTACCTTGTGGCCGTTTTCCGTTCGTGGTTGCTTGCATGCGGAGGGTTTGATGTTTGGGACCGAGGTGGTCCTGGACCGCTATTGGTTATCGCTTCATGGCGTCAACCGGAACAGAACGGCTACGATGTTGATTGTACAAGCGTCAGTTGCTTGGAGGCAAAGCCTCGCTAGCATCTCAGGTAAGCCGCACTGGAGGTCTAACGGAGTTCAGTGCTATTGTTCGTCAATCGCAGCGTTACTCTCGCGAGGTGAGGCACGGCCATTAGAGCGACGCAGTCAAAGTGAGGTTCCAAATGGTAGGCTCGCTTCGCAGACAGGGTTTGTTCGTTCAAATTCCCCCAAGCGTCGCTGGGTCACTTGGGCGTGGTCGTAGGAATTGGAGCGTCACTTGGTTTCTGATGCAAACGGCAGTTCGGGTTCCTTTGTCCGTTGCCTGCATACTCTCGCTCTTCACGATTATGGCCAGCGGCGACGACGATGTCAAACAACGATTCATGACAGAATATCCCAAGGCCCTGAAACGCCTGAAGGAGAGATACTCGCACATCCGCGGATCTGGACACGAGACGACTGATCTTGAAATTCGAGATAAACATAAGGTCACGACGAAGCGCATAGCTTTCCAGATCGACGGGGACTCGATGCGCCTGTCGGAGGTCCTCGAGCGTTCGCCGGATGATCGTGAAGGTGTTGGTTCGCAGAGAATCCATGCCAAGAATCCGAAGTACATGTTTCTTGCGAGAAGAAGAGACGGAGAATCTGACTTCAATCTGAGACGATTCCGGCACACGGTTCATATTTACATACTTATGTGGAAAACTTTCGGAAAAAGTACTTGATCGCGCCATACGCCTCACGCGGTTGGCCTACGGACAAATTCGTATGGGATCAGCAAGTGACGAAAATCGGGAAAGTGGCACCTGTCGTGAAGGACGGGCGGAAACTCATCAAAGTGAACTACACGCGACTTTTCAGCTTCGGCAAGGAGCAGCGGAGCACGGTTTGCTGGATGCTACTCGATCCAGATCAGGGCTGGATCTTGCGTGAGCAAGACAGCAACGCCTCGGGGCACCACGACGAGCATACGGTCGTTGAATATGGTCATCCGGACGTCGATGGACTACCAACGATAGAGCGAATTATTCTTACGTCACCGAAGCTCCAGGAGACGCTCCAGTTCGATGAGTTCTCCTTTGGAAGTTCGCCCCCAGGCGACTTCACGCTCGCATCCATCGGATTGCCCGAAATGCCGCCTCCTGAGCCATTTGCCACGCGTCGTGTGACGATTTGGCTGTTCGTCGCGGGGAACGTTCTCGCAATTCTTGCTATCGTCATTTACGCTTTTCGCCGTCGGGCGTCTCGCCATGCGGAAATGCGCCAGTGAGTTTCGAGGGGGCAAGGCTTGCGGCTCAACTGGGTCTTAGGCGGACAAAGAAATAACTGGTCCACCCACGATGCATTCGGTCCGAGCGAAAGAGCGTCGATTACCCGCCAAGTGGACCAGTTATTTACTTGCGTTCGCCTTACCAATTGTTGTGGCGAACGTTCCCCATCCACTTGAGAAGCAGGAACGTCTTTCCTCGGGGGATCAGCCAGAGCCGATACCGCTCGGAGTCGAGAACGGCCGCATCGGGGACTTCCGAGAACGCCAGTGCGTACTTCCCATTGATGTGAGGGAACCGGTAATGGTTGAAAGGCAGCATGAAGCCGCGGGGCAGGGTCGATCGCCCCCTCGGCGGGGACCGGCCCCGGCGCGTGCCAGCTATCCCACTCCAATCCCCCTTCGATGTCATCGACCGCGATTCCGTTTGCTAGAGCTCGTCAACCCAACGCCCAGCGGGCCGAATTCCATGCGAACCAGTCATGCATCAAGCCGATCGAGCAGGCCGCGAACAGCGCGAGCACGCCGACGCCCGCCCACCAGCGAAGGCGTAAGGGAGCGACGGTGGCGATGGCGATGGCCCCGGGCATCAGGACGACGAGGTAGCGGTCGAAGAGCGTCGGCGAGACCAGCAGGAGAAGAGAGTGCAGTATCGTGAACAGCAACAACGGGTTGGCCTGGCGGGCCTCACTGATACGACTGATTGCGCGCTCCGCAAGCATCGCTCCGCCGACCACCCCGCCCTCCGTGAGGAAGAGCAGCATGCCCCACCCCATCATCACGGGGCGTTTCCCCACCACGTAGAGGCCATCCTCCAGGGTGCCCCAAGGAGTGATGATGTTCTCGAGGTAGGGGAACAGGCCTTCATGGGAGGCGATCGGTTGAAACGGACTCGCTCCGGCCCCTTGACAAGCCAAGGCACCGTACAGCATGGCCATCATCCCGGCGAGGAACAAGGTCCAGGACACCAGCCCCGGGCGAAACGTGAGCAGAGGGAGCACCGTCAGGCCCAGGTAATGAAGGGCTACGTAGCAAAGAGCGAAGGCCAGTTCCCAGGAGGGGAGCTTTGGCCCCAGCGGTACGGAATCCGGTCGAGCCGTGAACCAGAAGTGGACGACGGACTCCGGAGATGAGGGGCAACCCGATGGCGATCAGCCAGGATGGCGACCACCTGAGGTTCCGGTGGCGCCACAGCAGGATGCCGGCGACGATGGGCGTGACGACCGCGTTCTGGCGCGTGATGGTTGCCAGGGTGGCCACGAGTGCGGCAAATCCTAATGCCCCGAAACGCTTGTTTTCAGGGCACGGGTGTAAAATGCCAGCGCTATCAGCGACAGGGAGAGAGCCGGCACGTCCGACATGTAAGTGCCGGACATCAGGAAAAAGATCGGGTTCAAGGCCGAGGGAGGCCGCCGCGAAGCCTGCCTCAGGGCCGGAGGCGCCCGCCTCCCTTCGCATCAAGTCGTAAAAGGCCAACAGGCCGAAGATGGACAAGGTTATCGTCAACAGGCGGAGCGCGACATGCGATTCCCCCGCGATTCGGATCACGGGATACGCCAGGAGCCACTGCCCGAGAAGCGGCATGGAGGGCTGACGATAATAGTGGATGCCCTCACCGCGTGCAAAAGCGAATGCACCCTTGCTGTAGGCCCAGTCGTCATTCAGCGGGAAATCCTGCTTGGCAGGCGGCAGCGCACCGAAAATGATACACCACGAGACCAGGACCGCTCCGACCGGCATCAGGAAAGGGAAGCCCCATCCCTTGGCGGGCATGTCATCGGCCGAGATGGAGAGAGGTCGGGTGTCATGTCCGTGATCTCGATTCGAGCTTTTCAGCCGGGCACGGGCCAGTAGCCAGCTGGAAAGCCTGACCTACGGATTATATGCGGCCCGGAACCGATGGGAAATGGATAGCGGCGGTCCGCCGTCCTTGTTAAGGTCAGCGATCGAGGCACTCGATCGCGGGGTGTCAGCTTTTTCGCCTTCAGGGCAAGTCCACTCCAGGAGAGCCGCCGGTGATCGCAGCCCAGCCCACCGCCCCGACCGAGTCGAGGGGCGTCGGCATACCTTTCGTCGAGACTTCGCTGAGAGGTCTTTTCTTCGTCTCCGGCATCAGCGGCCTGATGTATGAAGTGGTCTGGGTTCGGATGCTCACGCGCATCCTGGGGAATACCGTCTCGGCGACGGCCATCGTGTTGTCGGCGTTCATGGCGGGGCTAGGATTGGGCAGCCTATTGATCGGGAGGTATACTGACCGCATCCGCCGTCCCTTGCTCTTGTACGGGATGCTGGAGCTGGGCATAGGGGGCGCGGCCGTCCTGTCGCTCGGCTTGTCCCGCGGACTCCTGCCAATCTACCGAGTCCTTTACCTGTGGGGCGGAGAACCCCGCGCATTCTCGAGTGCCGCGCAGATCGCGATCGCCTCCCTGTTCCTGCTGTTACCGACCGCCCTGATGGGTGCCACCTTCCCGGCCTTGTGCTCCTTCGGCAGCCGCCGGCACTGGGACTTCGCCCGCCACGTCGGCACCCTCTATGCCCTGAACGCCTTCGGGGCCGTCTCGGGCGTGCTCCTGGCCGGTTTCATAACGATCGGCGCGGTTGGCGAAACCAACACGGTGCTCCTGGGCGTTGCGCTCAACGGACTCGTCGCGCTCTTCGCCGTGGCGTTGTCCCTGGTTTCTGAGCGGCCCGGATACCAAGACCTCGGGTCCGGTCACGAGGCGGCGGCAGATCCTCGGCAGGGACACACGGCTCCTCTGCCCGCCGAAAGCCGGCCCGCGCCGGGCGGCTCGGTCATCGTCCGCCGCGTGGTCTTGATGACGACCGGGGCGAGCGGGTTCATTGCCCTGGCCAGCCAGGTCGTCTGGGGACGCATGCTCCTGCTCTACCAGGGCACGTCCATCTATGCGTTCAGCGCGATGCTGGCCGTCATCCTCGGCGGGATGGGCATCGGCGGCTTGATCGGGGGGAGAGTGATCGCCCAGCGATCGGATTCCCTGCGCCTCCTCGCGAACCTGCAAGCGTGTGTTGGCCTCTTCACCCTCCTCTCCCTCAACCTCTTCGGCCTGGGGGACGCCGTGAGACCCGACCTGGGCTCAGGCAAACACCTGTACGTCATGGCCCTGGCACCCGTGCTGTTTCTCGGACCGTTGGGACTGCTCTGGGGCGCTATCTTTCCGGTGGCCGCGCATTGCTATGCCGGGAACAAATCTGCCGGCGGCCGGGCCATTGCCGAGCTGTACGCCTGTAACACTCTCGGATGCATCGCTGGGGCGGCCGGGGCGGGCTTTGTCTTGATCCCGGGGCTCGGCGTCAGCGCCAGGCGCCATGGCCTTGGCGGCTGGGAGCATGCTCCTTTCCTTGGTCATCCTCCTCGTCCATCCGGACGGACTCGGGCGGGCGTCGTGGGTGGCCGGGGGATGCTTCATCGTGGGCTTCGGCCTGCTCTTCATCTGGACGGGGGATCCGTACCGCCTGCTTCTCTCACGGCAAATGGAGCGAATGGTCCCCGAACCGATTACGGTGTATCGATACGAGGAGTCATCGTCGGGAACGGTCGCGGCCTTCGGCACGGCGGGCCGCCCCCGCGCGCGGCAGCTCTGGATCGACGGCGAGGGGATGACCGTCCTCATTTCGGTCACGAAGCTGATGGCTCACCTGCCCCTGTGGCTGGCCGACGACCCCAAGGACATCCTGGTGATTTGCTTCGGGATGGGCACGACGGTGCGGTCCGCCAGCCGCCATGCGGGTCTGGAGGTCTACGCGATTGACCGAGTCCCCGCCGTTTTCGAGAGCTTTCCGTTTTTCCACCCCGACGACTCCTCGCTGTTGTCACGGCCCAACATTCACACGATCGTCGATGACGGTCGCAACGTCCTGCTGATCAACCCCAGGAAGTACGATGTGATCACGGTGGACCCCGCTCCGCCTCTCTATAGCGCCGGCGCCGTGAGTCTTTACAGCCGGGAGTTCTTCCAGATCTGCCATGACCGCCTTCACCCGCGCGGGGTCATGTGCCTCTGGGTGCCAAAGTGGAACGCCTCCGAAGTCAAGGCGATCATGCGGACTTTCTTCGAAGTCTTCCATGAGGCCACCGTCTGGAATAGCCCACTGCCGGAATCCGACGGGGGATGTTATTTGATCGGTGCGCGGCGTCCCATCCGGGGAATGGCGGAGAAGATCCGACGCGGCTTCCTCGACCGTGCAGTGGTCGCGGACCTGGCGGAATGGGGTAGCGAGTGCGATCGCCCGGAAAAGATCCTCGATCTCCTTGTGGCCGACCGCCGTAAACTCCTCCGCTGGCTCGCGGATGTCCCGGTGATTACCGATGACCACCCGTACACGGAATTCCCGCTCTGGCGGGCGCTGTTCGGAGCGGTGGATTACGGCACGCCACTCAGCGGCGAAATCCTGCGCCGACAGCTCATGACGCCCTCTGAAAACCGCTCCTCTTCGCGCACGGAGTCCGACGAAGTACAATGACCGAGACGGAGCCCGGGGCAGTCGATCGCAGGCGGTGTTTTGTTTGATGATGAGGTGCCCTATGCGATCCCGTCGTGCTTTCACCCTGATCGAGCTATTGGTCGTCATGGCGATCATCGGCATTCTGATCGCCCTCTTGCTGCCCGCCGTGCAAGCGGCGCGCGAGGCCGCTCGCAATGCGCAGTGCAAGAACAACCTGAAACAGCTCGCCCTGGCGGCCAGCAATTACCAGGCGCCATCGGCTGCTACCCCAGTTGCCTTTACCTCCCTCTTCCCGCCACGATCAACGGCCGAGCGTGGAACAATTCCGGTTGGCTGACCCTGATGCTCTCCCAACTGGAACAGCAGCCGCTCTATAACGCGGTGAACTTCAGCGTGATGTGGGGAACGACCTTTGTAGGGCCGGGCTGGGCCCCGATGTACTACGGCGATCAGAACGCGACGGTGCGGACCACGGTCATCAGCGTGTTCGCCTGCCCGTCGGACCCCAGCCCGCGAGTCAGCACCCTGCACGCCGACGAGATCCAGGACAGGGCAGCGACCACTAACTTGTTGCTCCAGTAAGGACTTCCAGCATGAAGTCGTCGCTCACCGAATGCGGCGTTTCATAGCTACACTTCGCGGCCAGGATGTTGCTTCAGCAGTGACAGTGTGAGGCGTCTCAGCAAGCAAAGTTCTCCCGCATCTGCTTATCACGGACGCGACTCATCCTCCGATAAGTGATATCCAGACTCCAGTGGCAGTATTTCGATCCCCAATGACTGCGGACCGCATGGGCAATGCTTCACGGACACCGCAGGCTGCTCACGTAATAGCGGACTTCGATCGTCCCTTACCGTCACGAAGGCAATGCGACGTCACGATCCCGATCGACTTCAGCCCTTTCCACAACGCGAACCCGGTAATTCCTCGGGGGCCGGCAGTGGAGATAAGTTCGCGTCTCCTGACGGCCATGACCCTTCTCGGTGGTCACATGCTCCTGAATGTTCAGCATGTCTCCATCAGTTTCTCGTCGATGTGATCGATGACCGCTTGATGCAACGTCTCGTGGTTTCCTTTGACGCCAGCAGATAATCCGCTCGCCATCGATGATCGTCTCGGCGATCGCTCTGGGTCCCATGGCGTCGATCGTGATGAGGGCGCTTGATGTCCACCAGCTTCAGGACCTCGGGAATCGCCGTGATCTCGTTGGATTCTCGGGCAGGCCACTGCCCGAGCGACAGCCGATCGCTGGCCCAGACACCACCGAATGCAAAGCGCCCAGGCCCTGCCGCGATCGTGCCGCCGGCCGTCTGCCATCGACCGCCAAGATCGGTTGGGTCACGCCAGCGGCCCCGCGGCTGCGCGCAACGATCGCAGCCAGTGGCAACAGGCTTGAAAGGCGGCCGGCGAGCTGGACCAGACGCGACGAAAGACGTCCTTGCGCCGGACCGTCGGCAGTCCAGCGCCCGAGGAACCTCTTCCAAGCCGCCCACTGGCAATCGCGGTCGGGCCGTCAGCCCCGGCCAAGACCGCCATCAGAGCGATGACCACGACACTGACCAGAGGATGCCGTCGATGACGGTGCAACGGGGTCTCCAACTCCTCAAGTGCCGCGCCACCTCGTCCAAACCGATGCGATGAGTTTCGGCCATCGTTCACTCTCCATGCGGTGCCTCAGATGAAACAACACAGAGAATGGTATAAAAGATAGGCCCAGGGCGCAAGGCCCATAGATTACCAGGATTGCCTAGAGTGGAGCCTGAGATCCAGGACCTCTCGGCCGCGGGGACATCTTACGTCGGCAACCTCGGGAGTAACTGCCTCGAGGGCGCGACCGGTTATCCCTGCATGAACCCGTCTCTCGGCGACGGGACCGGCGCAACGGGATCTTCTGGCGGGAAGGTTCGCGGGTTTTCCCCAGCTCGGTCACGGATGGGCTCTCCGGGACGTTCCTGGCCGGTGAGCAGGTCATGGCAGTGAGCCAGTGGAACGCGTGGGTCCACGCCAACCAGTCCCTCGCCTCAACCGCCCTCCCCTTGAATTACGCGCCCCAACCCCCGACGACCCTGTGGACCCAGACTTATAACTTCCGAAGCCGGCACCCCGGCGGCCGGGTAGACCTGGGTGGTTGCCCACCCAGGCCCCCCACAGATCCGGGCGTGCACGTTAAATGCACCCGGTTGGTCACGTTGTGGATCGCTGTCCTTCACACGAGTAGGTCGTCTCGCGGTGACACGCTGGTGAGGCACTGGTCCTCGGCGTGGTTCCAACTCCCCCTCCACAACGCGGCGCCCCCTTCGCTCCACAGGGTCCGGAAGGCCGTTCCCCCGCTTCGACACTACTATGGGGCGCTGCGACTCCTTGCCGTCCATCTCGCCGCACTTCGTTTCCTTCGCTTGGCGATACCATCGTTTCGTCCCTGATTCGTCCCCACAGGCTCGGGACGGGAGCCGTGGATCAACCTGGAGTTGGTAAGCCGGGCTCCGGCCGGCAGCCAACGATGGAGACGGCAAGGTCTCCCAAGTTCCCGGAAAACCCTTTGATCATTCGCCAGGTTCCTCCGACCCCGGTGTGACCTGGCACGCCTCTGGGTCCAGGTGTCGCTAATGCCAGGCTCGGCCCCCGCGATTGACCAAGACGAGGGCTCACGACAAGGAAATTTCGGGGCTCAATCACACAGCGTTTGATCGCGCTGTCTGTCCTTGAAAGTCAAGGGCCGGTTTTTCGACTTTTTTTGAGGGATGCTGGCGGCCTCATTGGACAACGCGATCGCTGACCGTATGGATACTATCCGTTGGTCTGATCAGTTGCCCACTAGAACCTGCTCATCTTTGCGGATCGTGCGTCTCTCAGGGCCGATCTGGGACAGAGCCAATCGGGTAACTCAAGTCTGTCACCTCGAGCGTATCGTGCCCAAAGCCCGATCGCCGAATTGGCCGTATGGGAGATTTTACCGAGCACCTCTGTCCGTGCCCCTGAAACTACGCTGGGCCCCGCAGGGCGCGAAGACAACTCGCGAAAGGTGGCAGGACAGATCGGTGGCCTCAGATAACTGCGATCCGCTCGCGGACAATCCTCCTTATCACAAAAAATAAAACTACATGTGAAATTAATAACTCAATACGTCGAACCCCGCACCACGGCGCCGATCCTCCCGGGGGCAGGGACCCTTGGACCTCCTCCTGGCACAGGCAGGCGATCCCGGGCGAATCCCTCGGCCCCGCCTCGCGAGCGGGCGACCGGCCCGGGATTGCCGGGTGGCCGTAGCGCCGAATACACTGGAGGAGCCTGGGCGGAGGATAGGGCAACGCGGGGACGCGACCCGAGCGCGACCAGGGGCCAAGACCGGGGCGGGCGGCACGATGCCGCCCCTGGGCATCCGGGATTGGCCTCAATGTGATAAATCCATAAACAGTTCTCCAACAGATGCGATCTCACCACCCTCCCCGTACCATCCGCCCACGCGACGTCTTCTCCCCTCGGGAGTTGATCCATCCTCACGCACGCTGCTTGCTCGCGCCGGACCGCTGGGCCGACCGGCCGCTACGCCGTCCGATCCGGCCGAATAACCGCCGCGGTTGGAATTCCTCGTTCCGCACCCCGACGTGATACAGCGCCACGGCCAGCTTCCGCATCACGGCCACCAGCACCCGCCGTGCCTCACCTTCATGGCGGGCCTTCTTCGCCTCGTACCAGGGACGTACGCCGCACTGCTGCACCAGCCGCAAGACCGCAAAATAGAGCCATTGCCGCGTCCGCGCACTGCCCCGCTTGCTAATCCGCAACCGCCCTTGGTAAGTTCCGCTGCTCCGCTCCGCCAAGTTCAACCCCATCGCCTTGCGGTAGGCTCCCGCCGAATCAAAGTCGCGTGGGTCACCCGTGCTCACCCACAAGACACACGCCGTCGGCACACCCACCACCTTGCCTTGCACTGGAGCACCGGATGCCCCGCGGCCAATTGACGCAACCGCCGTTGCGACCGATTCGCCTGCTGCCGGGCGGCCAGCGCCCGCTCGGCGTACTCCTGGATCTGACGCTGCTGCCAGGGACCTGGGCGAACACCGACACTCGATCGCGCACCGGTCAGCAACTCCTCGATCTTCGCTGGCGACCGCAGCGATCGACCCCAGCGGGCCAACTGCGTCGCGGCGTCCGCGTCCTCGGCCAACGCCTGCGGACTCCCATAACGCTTCAAGATCCGCAGCAACGTCCCTGAGGAAAGTTTCAAGACCTGCGAGGCTTCCGGCCAATGACGCGCCAAGAGGCCCTCCAAGCGTCCCTGCCAGGGCATGAGCATCTGCCGTTGGACCACCATCTCTTCCACCCAATACGCCAGTTCCTCCTCCCAGGAATCGGCGGCCTGGTACGCCCAGGGCTTGGCCTTACCCAACGCCGCCAGCTCGGCGACCACCGCCGCATCTTTGCCGTCGTGTTGCGAGGGCACGCCGTCGAAGACCTCCGCATAATCATGGGACGCCTTGGTACCGACGCGCTGGACTTCGATCCCGGTGTCCCCCAGCGCCTGTCGTAAGGCCTCTCCATACGTTCCCGAGGGTTCCAAAGCCACCACCAGCTTCCGGTCCGCCTTGACCTGCTTCAGGACGCCCACTAACGTCGGGATCTCCCAGGGGTTTTTGACCCGCCAGGGACGCTCGAACCGCCCATCGGCCCAGCGACAAATCACCAACAGATCAAACTTCCCTACGTCGATACCCACTGTCGCGCCAAGCCCTCCTTTCCGCGGGCGATCTGCTCCCAGTTCACCTCGTTGACGCGCGTGGCACGGTATGATTTGCTACTCATGGGGATGACCTCCTGCAAGTGCGGTTGCGAGACCTCAACAGTTTCGCCTTGGCCGCCTATCGAGGCATCCCCACTTCTCTTTCTATAGCCACTACGCTTCGCAGTGACGGTCACCCGTCCCCACGCAAGACTCGCTTCCGGCTGCTGGCCCGGCTCTGCCGGACGGGATTGGTTACCCGCAGGGTTTCAATGAAAGGTTTCACATTTTTGAGATGTTTCTCCTTTCGAGCAAGTGAAGGCCAACTTCGCCTTCTGCGACGGCTCCGTCCACTTCGTCAAGAGTACCGTTGACTTCCGAGTGTATCAGGCCCTGAGCACACGGAACCTGGGGGAAGTTGTCTCGGACGACGCCTATTGAACGGCCGAGGAGACAGCGGACATGCGTGCGACCCGTGAGGTGTTCCGGCTCGAACGGATTCTGAGGGATCGCACGGATTGTCCGAATTCAACGAAGGGCAAGGTGGTCGCCGTCCTCCCGGCCTATAACGCCGAGAAGACGCTCGTCGCGACGGTGGCGGATGTGCCGAGCGGCTGTGTTGACGAGATCATCCTCGTGGACGACGGCAGCACCGACGGTACCGTGGGATTGGCGGGAGAGATGGGCTTGACGGTGTTTGCCCACCCGCGGAACCGCGGTTATGGGGCCAACCAGAAGACCTGCTACGCCCGCGCCCTGGAACGCGGGGCCGATATCGTCGTGATGATCCACCCGGATTATCAGTACGATAGCCGGGTCGTCCCGCATGCCGTCGGCCTCATCGAGCTGGACATCTGCGATATCATCCTCGGCAGCCGGATCCGCTCGCGCCGGGAGGCGCTGGCCGGCGGGATGCCCCTGTACAAGTACGTCGCCAACCGGTTCTTGACCACCTTCGAGAACGTCGCGTTGGGCCAGAACCTCGCCGATTTCCACAGTGGGTTCCGGGTCTATCGCCGTGCGGTCCTGGAGCGCATCCCGTTCGAGCGGAACTCGGACGATTTCGTCTTCGATACGCAGTTGCTCGTCCAGGCCGTGCGGTTGGGGTTCCGGCTCGGCGACCTGCCGGTTCCCGTGCGTTATTTCCCCGAGGCCAGTAGCATCAACTTCCGGCGGAGCCTCACCTACGGGTTTGGTACGCTCGGGACCGTCGCGGCCTACTGGTTGGACCGTTTGAATCTGCGGCGCTCGTGCCTGTTCGCAGAAACAGCACCGAGCCAGGGCTGACCTTGATGAGGACATAATCGATCGGCGTGGACCCGACTATCCTTCGTGACATTGCGGTCGCTCCGCTGTGGGCCGGGGCGAACGGGTTGCTCGCCGCCGCCGCCTGGCGACTGGCGCGGGGCGTTTTCCCCGACGATGGTGAAGACCAGCGGGTCGTTCACGCGATCGTGGCCGCCTGGGCGTGTGTCGCCGGCTCGGCGATGGTCCTGGGGACCATCAGGGCCTTGACGGGTTTCGCGCTGCTCGCCATGGTCGCAATCGCGGCGGGCTTGGTCCTCTACCGGGGTCGCCGGTTGGAAGAAGACACCACGGCAAGGACGCTCCCCGGCGACCGGATTGGTCTCGCCTTCAGAATCGCGAAACACCTGTTCTTGGGGTTTTTATTAATTCTTGTACTGAACAATGGAATCGGGAAGGTCCCCGACGACTGGGACACCTTGATGTACCATCTGTCCCGCGTCGATCAATGGATCCAGTCGGCCAGCCTCTACGTCTCCGATTGTTACAACTGGAGCCATCCCGGTAATAATGAGCTGATCGGTCTCTGGATGGTCGCTCCGTTCTCCGGCGACTTCCTGATATCGCTGAACAACCTGCCCGCGGTAGTCCTTCTGGGCTTTGCCTCCATCGCGCTGGGACGGAGCTTGGGACTTTCCCACGGCCTTTCGTATCTGACCGCGGCGGCCATCGTCAGCAACGCCGTCGTGTTCCGCCAACTGCTCGATGCCAAGAACGACATCGCGGTCGCGGCCCTGTTCCTGGCCTGCCTGAGTTATGGACTGCGGGCCGTGCGGAGCAATCGCTGGGCGGGCCTGGTCTGGGGCGGTCTGAGCATCGGCCTGCTGGGTGGTGTGAAGTACAATGCCATCGGTTACGCCGGCCTCGCGCTGGCGACGATCGCCCCGCTCGTCGGCGCCGCGCGGGGTTGCCGGGCAATGATCAAGTTTGGCGCGGTGTGGTCGGTCTGCCTGGTCGCCTGGGGCGGCTTCTGGTACGTTCGTAATGCGCTGATGGTCGGGAGTCCGCTCTATCCGGTGGGCTTCACGGCTGAGTCCGATGTGCTGTCCATGGTCTACCCCGAGCTACGCCGATCTTCCCTGTGGGGCTGTGGAAGACCCGAAGTCCTCTCACTCCTGATCGATGCGATCTGGCGGATGGCGGGCCCGGCTCATCTCGTTGCCGTATCGGTGCTGCCGGCCGCGCTGGTCTGGTTACCGTTGAGCGGGTTTTGCCCGCGCGATGGCCGAGGAGCGAGTTCCGAGGTCGGGGCCCGTCGAGTCCTGGTGCTGTGGATCGTCGGGTGCGGGCGCATTCTTCTCATGACGCCGTTCTCCGCGGAAGACATTCCCGATACGCTCAACCACCTGCGAGAGGGCTACACGCCGGTGCGGTTCGGGCTTTGCTTCCTCAGCCTGTCGTTGCTGGCCGCGTCGATCATGGTCCAGGACCTGTCTCGCGGCCTGGGCCGCCTGGTCGTCCGGTTCTCGGCCCAATTCAGTCACCACAATCCGACTGACATCGCACACGAGGCGCCTGCCTTATTGCGGTGGGCGACTCGACTGATCCCGCTGGTCCCGCAGGTCGGGTGGGGCGTCATCATCGCGGCACAGTTTATCATGCAAGGCCGTCAATCGGTCGGCGACTTCCTGTCCGATCTCCTCGGAGCGATCGTCCTCGTCGAGGCGGCCTGGGTCCTCCGGTTGGGCTACGCGCTCTATCCCAGATTCAGGGGCTGGATCGCTTGGGCACTGATCCTGTCGGCGGGTCTTGCGGTCGCGGGATCGTGCGGACGGTTATCATCGGGCTGGCACCGGGACTTCGCCGGATCCTACGACCGCTTTTTCGGTACGGAGGTCTTCTCGCGGCTCCCGAGGTCGAGGCCGCAGCCGAAGCGCATCTGTGCGCTCTTCTACCGGGCGTACCCGTTCCATGGATCGCGGCGACAGTTTCGCGTCTTCCAGCCGACCTGGGCCCCGTCGTGCCTGTGGCTCCTCGACTATTTGGAATACAATAAGATCGACCTCCTGATCCTGCCCCGGATCAATCCATCGTATCCTGGATGGAAGAATTATAATGCGATTACTCTGGAGGGATTGGTTGGCCACCGCGGATGGCACCCGGCCTATGAGGACACGGCGTTCGAGGTTTTGGAGAGGCGATCCCCGGCAGGCTGCGTCGTCAACCTCCCCGGCTCGAAGCTCGCTTTCGACCTCCACGGCGAGCAGCTCCGGTGTCTCGCGGTCCATCCCAATCAGCAGACGATCGATCGCATCGAGCTGGTCAAAGGGCCCGATCGTCGCCGCCGTGACGGTCGAGGCGGGCGGGAAATCGTCAGGACCCGCCGAACCGCTTTCGAACGCATCCACAAACATCACGGATTTACCAGAATGAGCAAGTTACTCGGAATCTGGGCGGCTGCCCTGCTCGCGCTCGCCCCAACGACCATGGCCCAGGAGTTGAAGGCCGGCGCCGCGGCGGAGGCCCTGACCGCCGACGATGCCATGGTCATCGGCGGCGGGATCGGGCCGGGGAAGGCGAGGGGCCAGGAGGGTCTGCTGCGCGCCTCGGCCGTGGTGATCGCCGATGCCAGCGGTCATCGGGTCGCCCTGGTCGCCTGCGACGTGCTCATGATCGCCCGCGACGTCCTCGATCGGGCCGCCCGCCGGATCGAGCAAGCGACCGGCATCCCCTTCGATCATATCTTGATCAACGCCACGCACACGCACCACGCGCCGACGACCGTCACCGTCCACGGCTACACGCGCGACGAGTCCTTCACGCGACAGGTCGAGGACAAGATCGTCGCGGCGGCCGTGGCGGCCGTCGGCCGGCTCGCGCCGGTCACGTTCCTGTTCCGGCTGGGCGAGGAATCGTCGGTCGGCAAGAACAGCCGGCTCCTGCTCCGCGACGGGACCATCTACTGGGTCGGTTCCCGCGATGACGCCGTGCGGCCGACCGGGCCGTTCGACCCCGAGCTGCCGGTCCTGGCCTTCCGCCGGACGGATGGCGGTCTCGAGGCGGTCCTGTTCAACCACTCGACCCATACGATCGGCACCCAGAAGCCGGGCGTCCGATCGCCGTCGTTCTATGGACTGGCAGCCCAGGAGCTCGAAAAGGAGAAAGGCGGGACGGTCCTCTTCTTCGAAGGGGCTTCCGGCTCGACGCACAACCTCGACGTATCGCCGGTCGAGGCGGCCCACCGCATCCACCAGGCGGTCGCCGAGGCCCTCGAGGCGGCCCAACCGCGACCCGTCAACCAACTCGTCGCCTTGCGGAAGGAGATCACCGTCAAGGTCCGGCAGTTCGACGAGGCCGAGGACGACCGGGCCGTCGTGGCCTACTGCACCAAGCGGATCCCGGGCCCGGAGGGTGCCCGGTCCGTGATCGAAACCTTCCGCGCCATCCGCCGGCGATTGGCACCACGCCAGGGGGAAGAACGCAAGACCTGGATCCAGGCCATCGCGATCGGCGACGTGGCGATCGTGGGCGTACCCGGAGAGTTCTTCACGACGCTGGGCCAGGAAATCAAGCGGCGCTCGCCGATCCGCTATACCTATGTCTTCGAGCTGGCCAACGATTATATCGGATACATCCCCGACCAGCGCGGTTTCGACCGAGGGGGCTATCAAACCTGGACCGGCCTTCAGAGCTTCCTCGAACGGGGCACGGGCGAGCGGATCGTCGCGGAGTCCGTTGAGCTCCTCGGGCGGCTGCATCGCGAATCGACAGCCGGCGCGGCCCGATGACCGGGGAGCGTGTTGTGCCACGGGCGTTCCGCGAGCCTGAGGTACTCAGCCGACGAGCCGCCTGAATCACAAGGGACCGCTCCCAATCCGCCGGCAGAGCGGTTAGAATCCACCAGGACGAGCGCGGCGAGAATCCAACGGCGCGAAAGGGGACGTGCGAGTCCCCGCGTCAGGATGGGGCCTTGGTTTGGAGCTTGGACGCATGACCTGGCAGGGTGAGGGGCCTCCGGTACTCGGGATCGACATGGGAGGGACCAAGATCCTGGTCGCGGTCGTTGCGGACGACCAGCGGATCCTGGGGCGGGCCAAGCGAACAACGCCGGCCAAGGAAGGAGGACCGGCGATCGTCGAGGCGATCGTCGGGGCCGCTGACGAGGCCCTCGAGAGCGCCGGCCTGACCCGTGAGGACGTGGTTGCGGCCGGGATCGGCTCGCCCGGCCCTCTGGACGTCAACGCGGGCGTGATCCTCTTCAGCGCCAATCTCAACGTCAAGAACTTCCCGCTGGGGCCGCAACTCTCCGTGGCGCTGAACCGCCCCGTGCTGGTGCAGAACGACGTTCGCGTCGGCGGCTACGCCGAATTCCGGCTCGGGGCCGGGCGCGGTTATCGCGACATCATCGCGGCGTTCGTGGGCACCGGGATCGGCGGCTGCGTGATCCTGGGCGGCGAGATCGTCCTGGGCGCGACCGGCAATGCCGGCGAGCTCGGCCACATCATCGTCAAGGCGGGCGGACCGCGTTGCGGATGTGGCGCACGCGGCTGCATGGAAGCCCTGGCCAGTAAGACCGCTATCGCCCGGCGCGTCAGCAAGGCTGCGCGCCGGGGACTCCCCACCGTCCTCACCGAGAAGATGGCCCGCAAGGGGGGACGCCTCAAGAGCGGCGACCTGTCCGAGGCCGTCGCCGCCAAGGACCTGGTCGCCCTCAAGGAGGTCCATCGCGCCGCTCACTTCCTCGGCATCGGCCTGGGCAGCCTGATCAACGTCTTCGGCCCCGAGATCGTCATCATCGGCGGTGGAGTCGCCGGGGCGCTGGGCCAACCGTACCTCGATCTGGTCCGCACCGCGGCACGCTCCCAGGCGCTCACCGACCCCCAGGGCAAGATCCGGATCGAACGCGCGGCCCTCGGCGACGACGCCGGCATCCTCGGCGCGGCTCTGCTGGCCCGCGAGAAGTTCGCGCACGCCTGAGTTCGACTTTTGCCGTTTTTCGGCGGCTGATTCTCGAGTAGAGGCCAAAAACAAGGGGTTTTCGAAAGTTGCCGGTCCACGAGGCGTGCGCCGGAGTTGCCAAAATCCTTCGCCATCTCAGAAAACCCCTGGATTTCAGCGTTTTCGATCGCTGAAAAACGGCAAAAGTCGAACTGAGAGTCTGTCCCAGAAGGGGCATGTCCGGGCGAGCGGGGGGCGTCAGCCCCCTATCTTCGAGGGCCGTCCCACACCGGACAGGGGGCTGACGCCCCCCGCTCGCCCTTCCGGGACAGACTCTGAGTCCGCCGGAGTCTCAAGGATGACATCGCTTACCGGCAAGACACGGACGCGCGAACATGTTATCGCCGATCTCAGCATCAATCAGGTGGTACGCCAGCTCCTCCTTTGTGGCTGCACGGTCGAGCGCGTGCGCCACGATTACGGCTACGATCTGACCATGACCAGTTTCAACGCTCAAGGTGAGATCGAAGGAGGGCACATGTGAAGAGGACGTCTATCGGATTCCAACATGACGCGGCCGATACGCTGATCGTTTTACCTGGATGCGATCGGAGCAACTTCTGGGTCTACCCTCATCACCTCATCTCTGTGCGTGTCATGTTGGATGCGAAAGGGTTCATGGATGCCGAGGACTTCGAGCGGCTGGTTGTTCAAGCTTCGGTTCAACCTTCAGCATCGAGCTGACCCAATGCCCCGAATGCCGTGGTCCATCCCTTCCGTGGCGGTGGCCCGACGCGATGCAGCGTCTCGTCGGCGATCGTTGCGATCGGATTGCGGAAAACGGCTGCTGAGTACAGCCGGCACCACTCGAACGGGGAATCCCCGGGCAGAGGTGACGGTGCTGGGAGCGGCCGCGGACCCGGGGTGGCCGGCCCCCAAAGATAGAGAGACCAGGGAGACCCGACAAGGCACACCATCGTTGCATCGGCGATGGAAACCTCACCGCTCAGGTTTTGGGCCGTTGGGCCAGGGTAAAGTTCAAGCCCGTGACGGATTGGTTCTGGAAGTTCACATTATACGTGAACTCGTTAATTTGGCGACCGTCCAGGGGCTGGATCGGACGGGCGTTGGGAAGGAACCCGGATGCTTCAGCGACGTGCTCGTATTGCGCGAGCTGCGCGGAATCGAGGGTGATGGGCATCGCGAACACGAACCAGTTGATGGTTCGCGAGAACGGTGGTGTGGTCAACGAACCCTGGAAGAACCAGCCCTGCATGCTCGAAGGCAGCAGGCCGGCGAAGTCGATCGGGGTCGAGGTCGTCGTGGTGCCGGATGAAGGGGGATCCGCCGAGGCGGCGTCGAGGATCGGTTGGAGTGCCGGATTGTAGGCGCCGAGCTGGAGGAAGACGCCCAGCACCGACACGGCACCCGCCGCGTTCTTGTTCACGAAGTGCTCTTCCATCGAGTAGGCTTTCCCGTCTACCTGATCCTCCGACGGATCGTGATAGTGGAAGGCCGCGAGTTTGAATGCCCGGCCGCCCACGTCGATGGAGTCCGAGCCGGTGCTCGGGACTTTCACGTTGATGTCGTGGTGAGTGTTGATAACCTGCCCATCCGGAGTGTTGTTGTAGGCGATGGTCAGATACTTGCTGAGGTCGATGGGTGGCACATTGATATTGATCGGCGACTGGAAGGGCAGGTTTTCGCCTGAGCCGCTGGGCGCCGTGCCGACGAAAGTCGGAGAGGTTTGGACGAACTGCCTCGGGATGACCGCGCGCACGACATAGGGACCGTTGGTGTTGATCCCAAACTGGTACTCACCGCAAGCGTTCGTCCAGGTCGACCTCACCAGACGGCCCCTGGGGCCGATCAACTGGACGCGAATGTCCTTCATGGCCTTGTCGTTCGCTGCGTTCGTGATGTCGCCCGAAATGGTTCCGATGGCCGACTGCCACTCGGGCCGGCTCACGTGAGCGTAATCGACGCGAGGACGATGGTCGAGCACCGCGGCGCTGATGCCGACCGCGATGCGGGACCCGCTGAGAACGGTCCGGTGCTCGAGTGCCTCGCAGGTCGGCACGGCCACGGCCGTCCGGCGGACCATTCGGCTGCGACTTCGACGAGGCTGGAACAGGCGCCAAACCATGGAAACGGTCTCCGTGGAGGTTGAACGTACTCGGGCCGAAACGGGTTGGCACTGTAGGTCGCGGCGACTCCACAGAGAGCTTGCCGCGACGACGACGGCATTACGGGGACGGGGGACTCACGGGCAGAGGAGAAGGCTGCGGCATCGGCTCCGGGAACGGCCCCAGGGGGATCGGTCCCGATCGTGGACCAGGCTCCGGGAACGGCCCCAGGGGGATCGGTCCCGACCGTCGTGGCCAGGGATAAGGGTACCACGGATATCCATAGGGGTACAGCATCCGGTTCCGATGGGCTTGCTGGGACCAGAAGTGCCAACGTGCCGCCTCCGCCTGTTGCTGTGCGATGATGAACGGGGCCAGCCGTTCGGCCGCCCGGAGCTCTCCCTCCCGATCGCGACGCCAGGTCGCCACGGCCCTGGCCCGCCGCTCCTTGCGCCGTTCGAGCAGCCTCTGTGATTCGGGATTCCGACCCTTGGAGGGCCGGGCCTGCGCCGCCTCCGTCGCCTGAGCCGCCTCGGAAGGCCCTTCCGGTACCTGGGCGAGGACGAGACACAAGATCAGCGAACTAAACATGATTAGATTCTCTATTTTTTGTTGTCTTTGAAATTCTGAAAATTATCAGGCGTTGGAACCTTCCCATCGTCGTTGACCAATCCTCGCGGGCGAACATCCTCTTGGGATTTACGCCGGTGATGACTCCCTTCAAGTGGTCATCAAACGCGGATGTGCGAAAATACGTCCAATTCCTCAGCGATGACAACGCATGGATGATTGGTAGGACCGCCCGTGACGCCTCCCACGGCGCGATCTCGGGAAAGCCTCCCGCTCGACGCCGTGGAGCGGATCGACCGGCCCTGCGAGCGTTACGAGTCGGCCCGGGCGCGGGCTCCGAACCGCTGAGGGCCGGTCAGTGACCTCATGAGGTCGAATTCTGGAACGTGATCGTGAACTTGCCAAGGACAGGATTTCTGCTCGGAACCGAGGTGAACGTGGCCTGGCCGTGACCGGTTACACCCGTGAAGTGGCGCACGCCGCCGATGATCGTGTAGAGCAGCAGGCTGCCCGGTCCGGCGGTGCTCAGGCTGGTGTGGAGCACGCCTTTGGCGCTCACGAGGGATGCCGAGCCCCTGTAGCCCGCCGGGGTCAGTTGAATCGATCCCTTGATGGACGTCCGGAGACCGACGGGAGAGATGTTTCCCGTGCCGGTGAAACGGATTGGTGCGCCGACACCCGCATCCAACTTGTAGGACCCTTCAGCCTTCCCCGTCAATACGATCGGACGGGTGTGTTGCGGCTCGCGCGCGACCAGTGTTGCCAGGCCATGTTGCCCCACGATCGAGGAACCCGACAGCAACACCAGGGTCTCCATCGTCTCGAACTTCGGGCGCAGGCGAAACTTCTTGCTGATCATGATGTACCTCATCTGGAAAATACGAATGAGCCTCGATCGGTTTTGAAAGTACCGCGGACGATATCTTACTCTTGCAGAAAGCCCTGGAAAAGATTCCGCAAACGCGGAACGTGGCGTGTCACGGCTCGGTCGTTTTCCGGTCCGCCCCGGTGAGGTCGGGACGCCTTCAGCCCGTGGACCAGCAGCACGCCGTCCTCGGCATTCAGCTCCCAGACCGCAGGTTGTCGGCGATCAAGGTCACGGCCTGCAACATTAGCAGGCTGATCGTCAGTGCGGTGATCTGCGACGGGTTGTCCAGGGGCGGGCAGTAGCAGACGAAATCGGCACCCATCAGATGAACACCCCGCAACCCGTTCAACAGTTGCATGACCTCGCGCAGCGTCAGGCCGTCCAGTTCCGGGTCGGCCACGCCGGGCGCATAGGCCGGGTCGATCGCGTCGAGGTCAAAGCTCAGATAGGCCGGGCCGTCGCCGATCACCTGGCGGATGTCCTGGAGGATGTGCTTCACGCCGTGCGCCACGACATCCTCGGTGGTGATGACGCGGGCGAAATGGTCCTTCGCCCAGTCGTCTTGCTCCAGCGCGGCCACCGGCCCGCGAATGCCGATTTGCACCGTGCGGCGTGGATCGATGACGCCGTCCTCCGACCCCAGGCGAAAGCCGGCGGCATGGTTCCGGGTTGCCAGCGCCGCCGGGTTCGCATCGGTATGGCTGTCAAAATGGATCATCCCCAGGGGCGCCGGGAAGCGGACGCGCCGGGCGGCGCAGGATCGGCCAGGTGATGGAATGATCGCCGCCGATGCTGACCGGCGTGATGCCCGCCTCGAAGACTTTCTCGAAATAGGCCTGGAAGTCCTCAGCCGCCATGTCCGGGTTGAGCGCGCGGAGGATCGGCGCATCGCCAAGGTCGCGGACGCGTACCAGCTCGAACGGATTGATCCCGAACTCCCGGTGTGCCCGGCGGTAAGCCGCGGAGCGATTGCGCACGGCCCGCGGGCCGAGGTACTGCATCCGCTCGATCGAGTTCCCGCCGCTGTAGGGGACGCCGATCAAGCCGATATCCGTGTCCTCGAGGTCCGGCTGGTACGGGCAGCGCAGGAACGTCGCCGGACCGTACCAGTGGTGGTAGATCATCGCTAATTCGGAGAGTTGGCGTTCGTCCATCTCATCACCTCGCTGGCTCGGGAATTCTGGGTTTCCGGTACAAACTCCGCGGTCCGGGCTCTGCGAGGAGCCTGGAATGTGCTGAACGCTCGTGTGCTACGTATTCGTGCCGTAGAGGTTTCCGGCGGCGTTAACGGTGAGGCCGTACGCGTCGGACCCGTTGGCGCCATTGAACGAAGCGATCGGCGTGATGGTCTGGGCCGGGGCGGAGCACGCCGCCAGCAGGCAGACCGCGGCGGCCCGCGCCTGCGCTTTCGAAGACTTCGGAAAGCCGGAGTGAGGGACTCGAGAATCATGCCGCGGGTTCTCCTGGGATGGCACAGTCATACGGCTGCGTCCCGGTCGCTACGCCACGACCGCTCCGCGTAGCAGCACACTATCGAATCCACATATTACGACGCTAACCTGACAAGGAATTGGGCATGCCTCTTGCCGAAGGCGGTGCGCGAGGTGTTGACGAGTCGCGTTACACGCTCTCAAGAGGTTTGGCGTGGCTGGGTCGGGTGGATGAGCCCCGCGACCCCCGAGGGCACGGCATGGCCCTCCAGCGATTCCAGGTGGGGGTGGCACTGCCGGCGCGGCGCAGTCGTCCCAAGGCGAACCTTTGATTGAGCATATGGATTGAACATCTCCTCGATTCATCGAAGATTCGCCTGGTATGCAGAAGGAGAGTGCTCCCGGAGAGTGTGTTCCGGGTCTGGCCGGGGCCGGCCTGCCCCTCCATACAAGAGATTCCGGAAAACCGACCTGGCGCGTGCCACGGATGCCCGAGTTTTTTTTTGCATTTCGCAGCCGACCGCCCAGGTGATCGCGCGGCGTCGGCCTCGCCCGGGCCGCCCGGTGCGATGAAGAGAGGTGTTTCGTCGAATACACAACAATCGAGACGCGTTGACTTTAGAATCCGTGAGCCGGTTGCCTTGTTGTTTTGAGGTTTGCTGGCCATACGTTGTGCCAGCAGCGTCGCAAACACCGCGTGCACGGCATTGTTGGCCATGGCCGCCTGGATCGTGTCAGCCGGCAGATTGCTCGGAATCACCGGATCGGGGACCGGGCGCACATCCATCGTCGGGAGTTGATAGTTATTCGATTCGTTCACGGGACAGGCCATGAGCTTCGCACCATAGGGCTAGAGCGCGTAATGATTGCGTGGCGCACAGCGTATCGGTGGAAGATCGCGTTCCCACGGTCTCCGTGAGAATGCCGTCTGGGACGCTCGGCGTCCTTGCCGGTGGAGTCCGTCCCGCCTGCGCCGGTGCGGTCGGACGACGCGGAGCGTCGAGGACGGCATTCCCACGCGGAGCGTGGGAACGAGGGACTCCGGACCCGGGGTGGTCGTGTGGGGTGCTGCGGGAGAGGACTCCGAGCGGGTGCCAGCCAACTGTGAGGCGCTCTGAAGCGCCACACCGTTGAGTGGCGCCTGCGCCGCGCTCGGCGCGGGTCTCCCGACCCCGCCGCGGGCGGGACCGAAGGTCTCCGCGACGCCGGCGCCGGTCTCGGGGAGACCTTCGGTCGGCCGGGTAGCCAGGTCGGGAGACCTGGCCACAGCGCTCCGCGGCGTGCGCAATGCAAGGGATCGGCGCTCGAGTTGAACGTGAGCGTTTGCGTCGGGACCGACCTTACTCTTGGCCGTCTTGGAGACCTCGCGGCCCACGGCCGAAGTCGGGCAGGGGCGGCATCTTCACCAGGTCACTCACTCCCGAGGAGGAATCGTGTGGGTGAAGCACAACGCTCGGCCCATCCCGTTTGAAATCCTTGATGCTTGATGGCATCAAGGCTTCGAGCATCGTATAATCGAGTTGAGTTCGGTCCGCGAGAGGACAGACGTCGGGGCGGACGGTCGAGTGGTGGAGATGGGGATCGCGTCAGGGCGAGGGTGGCGATGGATTCCGGCGGGTCGGTGACCACCTGGATCGGGATGCTGGAACTCGGGGATCGGGTGGCGGCGCAGGCGCTCTGGGAGCGCTATTTCCCGCGGCTCATCGAGCTGGCCCGAGCCAAGCTGCGCGGGACGCCCTTGCGAGCGGCCGACGAGGAAGACGTCGCCCTGTCGGCGATGCACACCTTCTTCCAGGCCGTATCCCAGGGGAGAGTTCCGCAACTCAACAACCGCGACGACCTCTGGCGGACGCTGGTCCTGATCACCGCCGGCAAGGCGATCGACCAGCGGCGGCCGCGATCAGTCCTTGAAGCGCGGCGGGGGCCGTCGCGCGGATCAGCCATCCTCTCCGGTCGACGAGTTGCTCGCCCTGGAGGAGGTCGTGGGGACCGAACCCGACCCGGCATTTGCCGCCCAACTCGCCGACGAGTTTCAGATCCTCCTGGGCCGGCTGTCGGACGACCGCTTGCGCGAGATCGCCTTGCTCAAACTGGAGGGCCATACCCACGAAGAGATCAGTGCCCGGCTGGCGTGCAGCATCCGCTCGGTGAACCGCCGGTTGACCCTGATCCGCCGCACCTGGGAAGCCGTCGCCCAAGACTGACGCGTCCGCAGCCGGCCCATCCGTTGGGATGTCCTCCCACCGATCCTTCATCGCGAGCGATCGCGCGCGTAGCCGGGTCGGGCGTCCCAGAGCCGGACCGTCTTATCCCAACCGGCACTGGCCAGCCGCGTCCCGTCGGAGCTCCATTTGACGACGTTCACCCGGTCGGTGTGTCCCTTCAGAGTGAGCGGTCTCCCGCTCGGTTGTCCGGGTCCCAGACCTTGACCGTGTGATCCCAACTGGCGCTGGCGAGCCGGCGGCCGTCCGGGCTCCAGCTCACCGCCATGACCCAGTGGGTGTGCCCGCGCAGGGTGGCGATCGCCGCCCCCGTGGCCGCGTCCCAGAGCCGGATCGTCCCATCGATCGAGGCGCTGGCAAGTCGGCGGCCGTCGGGGCTCCAGCAGACCGCTTTCACTTCCCAGGTGTGCCCGCGGAGGGTGGCGATGGCCGCGCCGGTGCTCCGTGTCCCATAGTCGGATCGTTTCGTCACGGCCACCGCTGGCGAGTCGTCGGCCGTCCGGTCTCCAGCTCACCGCCCAGACCTCGCTCTCGTGTCCCTTCAGAGTGGTGAACTCTCGACCGGTATCCCGATCCCAGATCTTGACCGATCCGTCGGAGTGGGCACTGGCCAGCCGGCGGCCGTCTGGGCTCCAGGCCACCGCCAATACCGGACCGGCTTTCCCATTCAGCGTCGCGGTCTCGCGGCCGGTCCCCGCGTCCCATAACTTGATCGTCCCATCATGGCTGCCACTGGCGAGCCGGTGGTCGTCCGGACTCCAGCTCACCGCTTCCACCCAGTTGGTGTGGCCGCGGAGGGTGGTGATCTCGCGGCCGGTCTCTGGTGTCCCAGAGCCGGATCGATGGTCCAGGCTGGCGCTGGCCAGCCGCCGATCGTCCGAGCTCCAGCTCAAGGCGTACACGGCGTCCGTCGTGCCCATTCGCACGCGGTCGAGTTCGGCGTCCACGTCCCAGAGCTTGACTGTCCCCTCATAGCCGGCACTGGCCAGGCGCCGACCATCCGGGCTCCAGGCCACCGAGTACACTTCGCTCTCATGCCCGCGCAGCGTGGCAATTTCCTCAGCCGGGTCTGTCGTCCCAGAGCTTGACCATCAGGTCTCGGCCCGAGCTGGCCAGCCGGTGGCCGTCGGGACTCCAGGCCACCGCCAATACATCATCGGTGTGGCCGCGCAAGGTGGTGATCGGCCGCGCGGTGACGGTGTCCCAGAGCTGGACTGTCCGGTCGTTGCTGCCGCTGGCGAGCCGGCGTCCGTCCGGGCTCCAGACTCACCGCGGGGACTTCCCGCCGTGTGTCCGCTGCAGGGTGGCGGTCTGCCGTCCCGCGTATCGGCATCCCAGAGCTGTGATCGTCCCGTCGAGGTGAGGTGGCGGCGAGCCGGCGGCCGTCCGGGACTCCAGTCATGGTCTTGCCCACTCCCGGTGTGCCAGGAGCGGCGATCCGCTTCCCTGTCCCGGCGTCCCAAAGTTCGATCGTGCGGTCGTCAGCCACGGGCGAGTCGGCGTCCGTCCGGGCTCCAGCTCGCGTAGGGAAGGTCGCGAAGAGGGGCCAGGTTGAGGGTCGAGGACAGATGCAGAGTCGCCGTTTCGCTCCAAGTCTCGGCGTCCCAGACCTTGATCGTCCCGCCACGGCCGACGGCGCTGAGGCGGCGGCCGTCCGGGCTCCAGAACAGCCCGGCCACCCCTGGGCGTGGCCTCTCAATGTGACGATCTCCCGTCCGGTGTTCGGCTCCCAGACCACGAGGCGGCCATCATCCCTGGCACTGGCCAGTCGCCGGCCGTCGGGACTCCAGATCACGCTGCCGATGGGACAATGATCGGCAATCTCCAACGTGAGAACCTCGCGTCGCCTCAGCCCGTCTCAGGTAATACCACTCCCAGCCGCGCCGGTCGGGCTCCGTCCCCGCCGGATACCAGTGTGCGAGCAAGTCCTCCACGCGGTCGATTCCTAAGGCCGAATCCCTGATGTCGATCCCTAACTCCGAATCCTTCAACTGGTGGGCGAGGAACATCTCCGCGTAGTAGAGATTCTGTTGCAGGTCGTCGCGGGCCTTTTCCAGGCTGGGTTGGCCTCCGCCAACTCGGCGTTGGCGGATCGCGCCAGGGTCAGGCTGGCCTCGGCCCGCCGCCACTGCGTGGCCACGCCGACGAAGCCACCGACCAAGGCCACCACCAAGCCCGCCACCAGGCCGGCGAGCAGCGGCTTCCGCTTGCACCACATCCAGGCCCGCGTCAGCATCCCCACCGGCCGCGCGGCGATCGGCTCGCCCGCCTGCCAGTGCCGCAGGTCGTCGGCCAAGCGCCTGGGCACTGGCGTACCGCCACTTCGGGTCCTTCTCCAGGCATTTCAAGCAGATGATCTCGAGGTCGCGCGGCACGCGCGGGTTGTGCTGCGAGGGCGGGTCGGGGGCGCGGTCGCGGAGCTGCTCGATCGTCTGGAAGGGCGTGTCGCCGACGAACGGCGCACGGCCGGCCAGCAGGGCGTAGAGGATCGTCCCCAGGCCATAGACGTCGGTCGCCGTGGTGGTGCTCCCACCCTTGCCCAGGGCCTGCTCCGGTGCCATGTAGGACGGCGTCCCCACCACCGAGCCCGTCCGGGTCAGCTCGCTGTCGTCGCCGATTCGCTTGGCCAGGCCGAAGTCGGTGACGTGCGGCTGGCCCTGCTCGTCGACGAGGATGTTGGCCGGCTTGAGGTCGCGGTGCAGGATGCCCCGCTGGTGGGCATGGTGCACCGCCTCGGCCACCGCGATCACCAGCGCGGCGGCGGCCGCCGGATCGGCCGCGTAGGCGTCCAGGCGTTGGGACAGGCTGCCGCCGGCGATCAGCTTCATGCTGAAGCAGTGCTGGCCCGTCGAATTCGCCCACATCGAGGATCGGCACGATGTTGGGGTGGTCGAGGGTGGCGACGACCCTGGCCTCGTTCTGGAACCGGAGCCGGTCGTCGACGGAGGCGAACTCGGAGTCCTTGATCATCTTGAGGGCGACCAGCCGGTTGAGGCTGACCTGGCGGGCCTCGTAAACGACCCCCATGCCCCCCTTGCCCAGCTCCCTCAACAGCTCGTAGTCGCCGAACCGACGAGCCCCGCGATCGCACCGGCCCGGCCGCGACCGAGCTCCGATCCGTGGGCGGACGATCTCCGAGCCGGCCTGGGCTGACCGTCGGCTTCCTCCGACTCGGCCCAGACCGCCCGGAGCAGCTCGACGTCCTGCGGGAGCCAGACCGGCGTAGTCCTCGAACGAAGGCACTTCGCCACGCCGGCCGCGGTACTCCCGATCCAGGCTCAGCAACTCCTCGAGCAGGGCCTCGCGGCCCTCGACCGGAGCCTCGGCCAGGTAATCGGCCAAGGACGGTGCCGAGCCCGAACTCCACTCCGCCTCGAACCGTTCGCAGATCCGATCGATCTGCTCCAGCACCTCGAGTGGAAGAGTCTCCAGCGAGTCCGCCTGGTCGCGCATACTTCCCTCATGCGGTTGGGACCGCGACGCCCCCGCTGCGGCTTCTCGGGCGCGCACGATCAACGTCGACGAACCTTCGGAGCTCAGGGCCGCCCGTCCCGGGACCGTCGCTCCGCGGCGAACTGACACGCCGGCGCAGACACCACGGCGTAAACCGTGTCCTGATGAGTCGATGATACCATATCCTGGGCAGCAAGGATCTCGATGAGCCGTTCTGGCGATAAACGCTCCGCTCCAGGGTCACAGCGCCAGAATGAATAATCAGTGGCTGGTTGGAGGCGGCGCTATCCGAGCCGAGGCGAACCAGCACTCCGGCCCGCAATTTTCCAGAGACCGGAGTGGTGTCGGCGGCGATCTCTTGAGCGCCGATCCCTTGCATTGCGCACGCCGCGGAGCGCTGTGGCCAGGTCTCTCCGAGACGGGCGCAGGCGTAAAGGAGACCTTCGGTCCCGCCCGCGGCGGGGTCCGGAGACCCGCGCCGAGCGCGGGGTCTCCCCGAGACGGGCGCAGGCGTAAAGGAGACCTTCGGTCCCGCCCGCGGCGGGGTCGGGAGACCCGCGCCGAGCGCGGAGAGGGCGCAACTCAACTGTGGGGCGCTCCAGGTTCGACTGGGGACCATGCGCCACTCGCGCGGACCGAGGTACTCGAGGTCCCCTTTAATCCCTCGCCTTCACCCCTGGTGTGTCCGGTGGCCCAGGCCATCGGTACAGGGCCTTGATCCGTCCCCAGAACTCCCCGCCGAGCACGAACAGGCTGGACACGAACAACGGCTCGCCCGTGATGGCCACTCCCACGATGGCTGTCAGCTCCGTGCTCTTGCTCAATCGCAGGAAGGGGGTGGCCATCGCGACGTAATACGTGACGAAGCTGAGTGAGAACAGGACCAGGCCGAACACATGCCGGCGCCTGCTGATGGCTCGTGGTGCCCGTGGCTCCGGGCGCACAAAGAGCGCCGCGACCTTGGCCTTGAGGGCATCGACGAACGGCTTGCCCAGAAGAGCGGCACTGACCCAGAAGCCAAGCTCTCCTGAGATTACCACGCCGGTGACCAACGCCGCAGCCACGGTCGGCGAGAACAGGAATGGGACCAGCGCGGCGATGCCGAAGGTCCCAAACGAGTAGACAAACAGGGCCAGGCCGACGTAGAACTTCCCGCCCCGTGCGCGTGTCGGTTCCATCGCGACAGTCCTCCGAAACCCTACGCGCCTCGGCGCCCCACTTCCCCGAGCCGACCGGCATGCCTTACTCGGGATAACTCCGACTCCGCAGCCAGGCCAGGACGTCGACCTGATCCTTGGGCTTCATCACGGCCTGGAAGCCGGGCATGCGATGGCGACCCTGTTGCACGATCTGGTCGTACTCGCGGGGATGGTTCAGGATCGCCTTGCCGGCCAGGCTGGGGCCGAGGTCGCCGCCGAGGCCCGTCGGGCCGTGACAGGTCGCGCAGTTGGCCGCGTAGAGTTGCGACCCGTGCGTCAGATCACCGCCGGCCGGGACCGGTTCCCGGTCGGGGACGGGCACCTCCAGCGAATCCACATCCTTCGAGCGCGACACGCATGGGAACCGGCGGTACCGATCGGTCCGAATAATGGCGCGACCAGGTAGTCGATGAGCGGGTCGGCGGCCTCTTTCGGCAAGGGCGAGCCCCAGTTGACCATCTTGACGATCTCGGCCTTCCATTGCACTTGAGTGAGCCGCTGACCGGCGATCATGTCCTCGGTATGACAGATCAAGCAATTCTCCTGGAGGCTCTTATGGGCCATGGCCTCTCGGAAGGACGCCTCATCATCGTCGTCGGGTTGTCCGGGAGGCTGGGCGCGGGTGGATGGCGGAACGGCCTGGCCTCGGGTACCCGCCTTCGCCGGCTCCTGGCCGGTCGCGCCGCCCGGCGCAAACCAAGGTCCCGGTCCCACGAGCCACACCAGACCCGCCAGGAATACCGCGACGATCGTCTGACCTGTGAGCCTCTTCATCAAGCTGCCCTCAACGGATCTCACATTCGACAGATTCGATCCCGTTCCACAGATAGCCGCTCTTGTTCCAGGCCGGGGTCTCCGGCTGAACCTCGCCCATCGAGTCGGTGGCGCGGGCGGCGACCACATGACGGCCCTGGCTCGACGGATCCCAGTTCAGCCGCCATTGACGCCAGCTCCCCAGCTCCGGCTCGCCGAGCAGCGTCGCTTCGACCCAGGCGTGGTCATCGATGGCGACCTCGACCTTGGTGACGTGTCCGCGCCCGGTCCAGGCGATCCCGCGCACCTCGACGGGCCGGGCGGGCATGACCTGACCGACCAGCGGCCAGGTGATGAGTGATTTCACGTTCATCCAGGTGACCGGCTGGGGCTTGGCGGGTAGAGTCGCCGAGCCGGCGGGAGTGGCGGGTGGCGGCAACCGGTAGGCGGTCTGCATGTAGAAGCTCGGAGACTCGTCGCGGGCGACGACGATCCGCCGCACCCACTTCGACCAGTTGTTGCCGCACCAGCCGGGGACGACCAGTCGTACCGGGCCGCCGTGCACCACCGGTAACGGCTCACCGTTCATCCGGGTGGCGAGAAGCGTGCCCGGGTCCAGCGCTCTCTCAACCGGGATGCTCCGGATGAAGGCCGGAGTCTTGGGCGACGGAGACGCATCGCCGCCGACGAAGTGCAAGTGAACCGCCCCGGCCTGGACACACGGCGCGCTCCAGCAGATCGGCCAAGCGAACCCCCGACCATTCCGCCTGCCCGACCGCGCCGCGCTCCCATCGTCGCGCCCGGCACGCGCGGCCGATACAGGCCGCGCCCGTTGCCGGCGCACTGGAGCACTGCCGTCCGCGACGCCCCGGGCAGCCCGGCCAGGTCCGCCAGGCTCAGGTGGAGTGGGTGGTCCACCAGGCCAACCACCTCGACTTGCCACGGATGGAGATCGACGGCCGGCGCCCCGAAATGGCTGCGGACGAAGAACAGGTCGTTCGGTGTCAGCCGATGGTCGAGCGCCCCGATCGGGCTCTCCAGGTTCAGTGGTCGCTGACTGCGGACGATCATTGCGCGATCGTCCGGCGACGGATCGGCGAACTCCGCGATACCGGAGTTCCCCGGCAAGAGGGCCAGACTCGAGCCCCCAACTCCCAGGATCCCCAGCCGGAGCAGCGAGCGCCGGCTCATCGTCGAGGCGGAGATCGTACTCGGAGTTATCCCGGAGTTCTCCCTCGAAAACGGCGTGCGAATCCCATTGGCATACTCAAGCATGAAGATTCTCTCCCGGAGCCTGCGGCCCTGTCCGCATCCGAAATCGTCGCTCCCGATGTGAATGCGAACTCCTATGGGAGAGTATCACCGAGCGGCGTTCGACTGTCCATGACCCCGACCGGCGAGCGAACCATACACACGCCCGAGGTGTCGAATGGCCGGAGGTCGGATCCGGTCGAATTTATGAGAGACGGCTGATCCTTCAGCAAACGGATGGGAGCAAACACGACGGGTTGGAGGCGATCAAATCGCGCCTGTCAAGATGTCAGCCGGTTCCCGGAGCCTGGTCGATCCCCAAAATCGATCCGACTGTCAGACTCATGCCAACGTGAGCCGGTTGATCCGTTTTTCCCTCGCGAATCCGTTTGGTACACCGTTCGCACTCGATAAGATGGAGTAGCTTGCCAGGAGGGGCAGGATACGCGAAGGGCCTTGGGAAGGGAGTGGAATCGACCGTCCTCATCTCGTCGGATCAGGGGTGGTTATCAAGATTTCCACACGGGTGATCAACCATGAGGAAAGGCAGACGTGGCCGGCATCGTGCCTTGTGGACCCGCCTTCAACGTCATCTGGAGATCAGCCTGGACAGCCTGAAACCCCGGCGGATTCGCACGCGATCCGCGCGGTACGCCGCGGCGCTGGGTGAGCGGCTGGGGTTGATCGCGCGGCCGAAGGCGTGCGCCTGGTGCCGCCGGCATGGCCGGCTGGAACGTCATCACTGGGATTACAGCGAGCCGCTCAACGTGACGTTCCTCTGCGTCGAGTGCCACGTCCTGGCCGACGCGATGGTCGTGCGGGCAGCGAGTGCCTAGCTTTTCAGCAAGCCGTTGGCGTGAGGGGTGGGCCCGGGGCTCGGAGACGAGTGGGAGCCGGATGGTTCCGGTGGTGAGGTCAGGGGGAGATGGACCTGAAAGGTCGTCTCATGCCCCGGACTGGAAGACCATCGGAGCCGGCCGCCGGCGGAGTCGACGATCTTGGCGGCGCGGGGCAGGCCGAGGCCGAGGCCGCGACCGGCCTGTCGTCCGCAGAAGAACGGGTCGAACAGGTGGGCCGCCTCACCGGCGCCGATCCCTTTGCCGTTATCACTGAACGACCAGATCAGCTCGCCGTCCTTGCGGGACGAACGGACCTGAATCCGACCGCCGGGAGGCGTGGCCTGGAGCGCGTTGCGGAGCAGGATCTCGCCCAGGTGCCGCAGGGCGTCGGGATCCGACCAGGCCGTTGGCGGCGCGTCGTCGAGCTCGGAGACCAGCCGGACACCCCGCGCCGCGCATTCGCGCTCGAACTCCCGGAGCACGGATGCGAGCAGTTCGGTCGGTCGGCAGGGCCGGCACCGCGGCGCGGGTGGCCGCGCGACGAACATCAGGTCGCGGAGGATGCGGTGGGCCCGCTGCGCCTGGTTGAGGATGATGCGCAGCGAGCGCGCGCGACCTCGGCGTCCTTGATCCGCGCCAGCAGCAACTGCGCGCGACCGACGATCACGGCCAGGGGGTTGTTGAGCTCGTGTCCGGCCCCCGCGGCGAACTCACCCAGGGCATCGAGCTTCCCCTGCCGGAGTCGCTCCTCCTCGGTTTCCACCTGCTTCCGGAGCGAACCCACGACGGCCTGGAACCGTCGATCCAGCCGTGCGCGGTCGCCCAGGAGCGCGGCCCACGATTCCCAGGCGCGACGGTCCGTCGCGAGGGCGAGCCGGAGGTCGGCGGACGTCGGCTCCGAGGGGCTCCAGAGCTCGATCGAGGCCCGTTCACGCCCCTCCGAGCCGAGTGGCAACACCACCGTCGGAGGACGTGCCGGGGCTCCCGGCGGCATCGTGATCGCCTTCGATCGCGTCCGGGGCGGCTCCGGGCTCTCCGCGGGGATCGGCTCCGGGCCAGGACCCTGGCGATCCAGCCAGATCACCCGCGCCGCGCTTACCGCGGATTCTCCACACCACGTCATGGCGGCGCGGTCGGCCCACTCCTCGGGCGTTTCGGCCGGATTCGACTCGGCCAGGAGGTGGAGGAAGCGATCGCTACGATCCTGGACCTCGCGCAAGGCGGCGAGTTGCCGACGCAGCCGCGCATTCTGACGCGTCATTCGCTCTTCCTGAACGGTGGCGTCGGGATCCACGAACGGGCCGACACAACGCGCCTGGACCTCGGCCATCAGGATGCGGAGTCGGGGCTCGCTCGGCGCCGGCTCGTGGTCCGGCCGGCCCAACGACCAGGGGGTCTGTTCGGCCCATCGGTACGCTTCCTGGATGATCGCCAGCCGTTCGGGACTCGTGGCGGCCGGGTTCAAGGCGCCCCTGTGATCGGCGTGAAGCCAGGCGGCATCCGCGACGAGAGGATCGCAGCCCCAGCGTTCGGCAAGCCGCCGCCCCAGGTCACCCAGATCCATGCCCAGGTCGTCCTGCTCTTTCTGCCAGCGCCGGCGCGGGTCCCCCAGGTGCCACCAGTCCCGTAGCCATTCCGCATCGACGGCAGCAACCGCCCAGTAGCCCAGGCCGCAGAGCTGTCCCGCCGCGGCCGGCGCGTCGGGATCGGGATCGCCCGCCTCGCGCGCGAACCTGCGCGCCGCGATCCCGACGGCGACCGAGTGCCGCCAGAGCCGGCCCAGCAACTCGGCGACAGGGCCCGTTGAGAGGCCCCGGGGCCACCACGACCGTTCGGCGATCACCGCCGGCGTGCCGGCCCGCTCGGATCCACGGGAACGGGCGAGAATCCACCCGGGATCCAGCGCACAGGTTGATCGGACTTTCGAGGATTCGATCGCCTCGTTGTCCTCGTCAAACCGATCCTCGGGCAGAGAGCCGATCACGAGACGGGCGGTGGCCGGGCGCAGCGGAAGATGATCGAGCCTCAGGGCACGACGCCGCAGTTCCTCGGAAGGCGATTTCCGACCTGGATGGACACGCACCGCGCTGGGACTCCTTCCCATCTCGGGCCGGTACCCGATCGGATGCCGACGCCTCGGATGATTTTCTCCGACGTCAACTTACTTAGCCCGCCACGCCGGCCTCCATATCCAACAGTCGGCAGACGCGCCGCATCAGTTCATCGATATCGAGCGGTTTGTGCAGAAAATCGTCGGCGCCCGACTCGCGCAGTTGCTGGATCTTGTCTTCCTCCACCATCCCGGAGATGCAGATGATCTTGATATCCGCCATCGTCGGATCGCGGCGGATCAGCTCGCAGACGGCCTGCCCGTTGATGTCTTCCAGCATCACGTCCAGGATGATCAGGTCGGGATGATACTCCTTGGCCAGCATCCCCGCCCCGAAGCCGTTGTTCACGACCCGGGTCTCGAACCGCGCGTCGCCGGCCAGCACTTCCGAGATCAGGTCAACCACCGCCTGATCGTCGTCTACGATCAAGACGCGCCGCTTCCCGCTTTCCAGGGCATCCGTCGGGATCCCGTTCTCCTTCATGAAGCGGAAGAGCGCCTCGCGGGGAATCCGACGGAACCGGGAGCCCGGTACCCGAAATCCCTTGAGTTGCCCCGAGTCGAAGCAGCGAATGATCGTCTGCTGGCTCACTTTACAAATCTTGGCCGCCTCGCCCGTCGTGAAAACGGTCTTCATGGTCGTCGACATCCCATTTTGCGAGATCAAGGACAAGGCCCCTGCTGACGATCCCACGGGATCGGATCGACAGTCGAGGACGACGCCTGATCGGCCTCCTTGCAAGTCCTGCTCACGACGCGAACTCAACCACGCCCGAAGCTTCCCGCCTGGCCGCGCCGTTCGCACCAACCTCTCGGTAACTCGCCATTGTTAAAATCTACGAAACCTTCAGAGATTACCAGCGTTACCAATCCCACCAATTGTATTGTGGCTCTCATCCTTGTCAATCCGAATGCGCAAATCGTCGGATCTCGACTGCCTCTCGCGGGTTGTACGAACGAACTGCGGCCCACTCTCGCCGAGTTTATCCTCCTTCCCCTCAAGAAAAATAGGATAAACTAGCGAAAAGACAGGCCTCTCTCCCTTTCAAAATGGCGAGCTCTGGTCAGACTGACAAGAGAAACGATCGGCACCGATGGTGGCGATGACAGGCGTTGGGGATGCTCGCGGAGGTGGCACCGTGTCAGCGGATTGAGAAGGATCGATGAACGGAACGATTTGGGAGATCAGGGGTTGATGAAGACGACCCCAAAAGAATGAAATCCTTCGGAGTGGGGATTCCGCTGACAAGTTGTTGACGCGAGGCACGCGGTTACCCGGTCGCAGTGCCAGTTCAGACTTCGAGGCGTTCGACTGACATTTCGGGGCGACTTCGTTTGAGATGAATCAGGAGGGTGGCGATGTCGGCGGGACTGATTCCGCTGATCCGGCCGGCTTGACCGAGCGAGACGGGGCGGATGCGTTCGAACTTCTCACGAGCCTCGGCGCGAAGCTGGGGGATGGCCCGGTAATCGAGGTCGGCGGGGATCGGCTTGTTCTCCAGACGGCGGAAGCGTTCGATCTGGTCGAGCTGGCGATCAATATAACCGTCGTATTTGGCCTCGATGGTCATCTGCGCGATGACGTCGGCGGAAAAGCCGTGGTCCTCGAGACTGGGATCCATCGACCGCAGATCGTCCCAGGTCGTCGTGGGACGTCGCAGGGCCTGGTAGAGGGTGTCACCTCGAGCGCGGGTGCCGTTCAAGATGCCGCGCAACCGCGCGATCCCCTCTCGGCGGGCCTGGAACCGGACCCATCGATGTTCATCAACCAGTCCGGCCTCGCGCCCCAGCTCGGTCAACCGGAGATCGGCATTGTCGTGCCGGAGCATCAGGCGATACTCCGCCCGACTAGTGAACATGCGATAAGGTTCGTCAACGCCACGGGTGACCAGGTCATCGATCAGGACGCCAAGATAGGCCCGCGACCGGTCGATCACCAGCGGCGGCTCGTCCTTGACGGCGAGCGCAGCGTTGATGCCGGCGATCAGTCCCTGGGCGGCGGCCTCCTCGTAACCGGTCGTGCCGTTGATCTGGCCTGCGAAGAAGAGGCCGTTCACCGGCTTGGTTTCGAGCGTCGGACGGAGCTGGTCCGGCGGCGCGTAGTCGTACTCCACCGCGTAGCCGAACCGCATGATCTCGGCGTGCTCCAGACCTGGAATCCGGGCGATGATCGCCTCCTGCACGTCCCGGGGCAGGCTGGTCGAGATCCCGTTGCAATAATACTCGAGCGTGTTCCGTCCCTCGGGCTCGAGGAAGATCTGATGCTGCTCGCGATCGGCGAACCGGACCACCTTGTCCTCGATCGACGGGCAATAGCGAGGTCCCGTGCTCTGGATCTGCCCGGAATACATCGGAGCCCGGTGCAGGTTCTCGCGGATGATCGCGTGGACCTCGGGGTTGGTGTAGGTGATATGGCAATCGAGCTGCGGCTGGTCGATGGAGTCGGTCAGGAACGAGAACGGGACCGGCTCGGCATCGCCCGGCTGACGCTCTAACCGGGAGAATTCGATCGTGCGACCGTTGAGCCGCGGCGGGGTGCCGGTCTTGAACCGTCGCAGCTCAAACCCCAGGGATAGAAGGCTTTGCGACAATCCGACTGCCGACACGTCGCCACCGCGGCCCCCCGGCGTCTTGACCTCGCCAGTGTGCATGAGTGCCTGGAGGAACGTCCCGGTGGTCACGACGACGGCCCGCGCCTGGTAGCGCCCGCCGCCGCGACACTGGACGCCGACGGCCCGACCGCCTTCGACCCGGAGCGACTCGACCATCTCCTGGCGAAGCGAGAGGTTCTCCTGGCGTTCGACGGTCAACTTGGCCAGGAACTGGTAAGCCTTCTTGTCGCACTGGGCGCGGGGACTGTGCATCGCCGGCCCCTTGCCGCGGTTGAGCAAGCGGAACTGCAACGCCGAGGCGTCCGTGAGCACGCCCATCGCACCACCGAGGGCGTCGATCTCGCGGACGATCTGTCCCTTGGCCACACCGCCGATCGCCGGATTGCAGCTCATCTGGGCGACCGTATCGCAGTTGATCGTCAACAGCGCGGTCCGCAACCCCATCCGCGCCGAGGCGAGCGCGGCTTCCAGCCCGGCATGGCCGGCGCCGACCACAACCACGTCGAAATCATTGCGCATAGTGACCAGTGGCCAGTAAAGAGGAGCGTTTCGCCGGGCGCGGGTCTCCCGACCCTGTCCCGAAGTCGACCGAGCGTGTCAACGTGGGGTCTCCAGCTCCCTGACCATTAGAGCCGAAACGCGCCGAGTCTACACTAGCAACTCGCGCCGGTTCCTCGCTCCTCGCCCCTTGCCATTGACGACGCCACTAACCCCTAGCCTCGCGCCATCGACCGTTGATAGGCTGATTAACTTCGGTGAGTTGACCCCTATTGGTTCTTGTTTGGATCCACAACGAGAGGCAGCCATGGCAGAAACGCGCAAAGGCGAGGTGACGTTCCGGGGCAATCCCGTCACGCTGGTGGGGCCGAAGCTGAAGCCGGGCGACAAGGCACCCGACTTCACGGCCGTCGGGGCGGGCCTGGCACTGGTCACCCTGGCCGATACCACCGGGAAGGCCCGCCTGTTCAACGTGGTCCCTTCCCTGGATACCCCGGTGTGTAACAAGCAGACGAAGCGGTTCGCCGAGGAACTCACGGCCCTGGGCGACAAGGTCGCGGCTTATACGGTCAGCCTGGACCTGCCGTTCGCCCAGGCCCGGTTCTGCACCGAGGCGAACATCGAGAGCCTCAAGAACCTCTCCGACACCCACAACCACAGCTTCGGCGAGCACTACGGCATCTTGATCCAGGACCTGCCCATTCCGCTCCTGGCCCGGACGGTCGTGGTCGTCAACCCGGCGGATACGATCCGTTACATCGAGATCGTGCCCGAGATCGCCCAGGAGCCGGATTATGAGCCCGCTCTCAAGGCCCTGAAGGAAGCGGCCGGCTCTTGACATCGATTGCGAGGGGCGAGCCCGTATTCGACCGGCATTCTCTCGTCCCTCGCCACTCGCCACTATTTATTAAGAGGCACGATCCAGATATTCCGATACTGAACGGGGTTTCCGTGGTCCTGAAGGAGCAGGGGTCCGTCCTCGCCGGCCTTGTTGCCGAGTCCGCCGGGCGTGGGATCGATCTCGGCGTCATCAATAGTCTTGATGCCGTTGTGGATCACCGTGATCCTGGCCCTCTTGACCACCTTGCCTTGATCGACCACCGCCTTGTGGAAGGTGACGTCATAGGTCTGCCACTGGAGCGGCGGCTTGCAGGCGTTCACCCGCGGGACGATCTGCTTGTAGATGGCGCCACAATCATTGTCCTGGAGCTTGAGGCCGTAGGAGTCCAGGACCTGGAGCTCGTGGATGCCGTCGAGGTAGACACCGCTGTTGCCCCGGCCCTGGCCGTGCGCCTTGGGCATGTAGGGGACGTTAAATTCCAGATGGAGTTGGACGCTGCCGAACGATTTCTCGGTCTGGATATTACCGCTGCCGACGGTCAGGATCCCATCGGCTACCGGCCAAGCGGCGGGAGATTTCCCATCGCCTTTCACCCAGCCGGCAAGGCCCGTCCCGTCGAAGAGCACGACGGCCCCTTCGGGCGGCTTGGCGCCCATCGAGGCGTCGTTGGGTTTCTCCTGGGCATGGGTCCAGGGGCTGATCGCAGCCAACAGGACGAAAACGAGCGGTGGGGACCAATGTGATCGGGGCATTTCCGAATCCTCCTGGGGTGGGATCGTCTGGTAGATGGCCGACGGCACGACGGTCGTAGGGCGTTGCCTGATGCTGGACCCAGTGTAATGCCAGCCGGGGCGGAGGCAAGACGTCGGTCGTACCGAGGGCCCGGTTCGGAGCGCGGCGGGACGATTCCGTGGAGGAGAGGGGACAGCTCATGGGCGAGGTCGACGAACTACCGGAGCCGGGGACGATCCCGATCGATCCGGCCGAACCTCCTGGCGTCGCGGACTCATCGTCATTCGACGAGGGGCCGGACCTCATGGTGATCGAGGCCCTGGCGGAGGAGGACGACGCCCCGTCACGGTACGAGCCGGAGCCACCCGCGCCGACTGTCATCAGCATGGCGCCAGTTGTGGAGGCGATCACGGATCTGGGCGAGCAATTGACCCGACGTTTCGATTCGCTCCAGGCCGTCCTGGAGCGCGAGCAGCGCGCCGAGGCCAGCCGCGAGCGGGTGGTCGACCGGCTCCATGCGGAGCTTCAAGAATACAAGCAGGACCTGTTGCTGAAGGTCCAGCGGCCGATCTTCGTCGACCTGATCCAGCTTCACGACGACCTCGGGAAGATGATCGAGGCCCGGGCGCCCGCCGACGCTGAGCCGGAGCGGGCCGCGGCCCTGCGTGGCACCCTGGAGTCGATCCAGACCGCGATCGAGGATATCCTCTACCGCCAGGGGGTCGAACCGTTCTCCGTGGAAGGGAGTGCCTTCGATCCCCGCCGGCAACGCGCGATCTCCACGCTGGCGACGGAAGATCCCAGCCTGAACAAGACCATCGCCACTCGGTTGCGAAACGGGTTCCAGGCCGGCGAGAAGGTCATCCGCCCCGAGATCGTCTCGGTCTACACCGTCCGTCAGGTACCGGCGGCGCGGCCGGGCGAGGCTCGCGTTGCGTCGTCCGGCGAATCCGGGGCGGCCCCTCTCCGATCGACTTGAAGCTCGGCCCATGTGGCCGCACGGGCTTCGGTCACCTCGTGGAAATTCTCGCAATCGAGCGGGATTCCCAGCCAGGACCCCAGTTGGGCGAGATCGGCATCGAAAACCTCGCGCAACCGTGCTGACAGGACGGGAGTCAGCCGGGGAGCCTCGACACGAGCCCGCCAGAGCTGCTTCAAGGACTGCGACCAGCGACGCGGCACGACCCGCTGGCGGATCGTACTCAACACGGGGGCCTGGACCAGGACCTGACGCATCGGGCTGGGACGTAGCCGCTCCTCTCTCGAATTCTGAGGCTTGAGCCCCTCGTCCCACCGAACCGGATCGTCGCACCCGAGAAACCGGGCGATCCGATCCAACTCGTCCTGCGACCGGCTCACCAACCTCGGGAAGAAGACCGGCAGCACGCCCGCGAACCCGTAAGTGTCCAGGTACGGCTGCAATTGCATGCTGTAGCGGCTGTAATCGATCAGCTCCGGATGCCGCCTCAGCGCCTCGCCCAGCCCTACCGCGATCCGGCCAGCGGTCACCTCGTGCACGTACTGGGAAACCAGCCGGTCGATCGGATGCCGCATCACGTAGATCAGCTTGAGCCGAGGCAGGTCCCGCGCCATCCGCTCCACCGTCCGGGGATAGGTCGGAAGTTTCGAGTAATGCGTGCTCGACTCACCACGAAGGTCCGCCGCGCTGGCGGGCCGAAACAGCGCACTGTACCACGACCACCCCCGCGCGTAGATCTCATCGTTGCTGAAGAAGTTCGGCTCCTTGGGATTGCTCATGAAGATGCCCGGCTGCCGCGCCAGTTGCTCGTGCAACGTGGTCGTGGCGCTCTTCATGGCCCCAATCACGATGAAATCCGGTCGATGGATCACCATCCTGATGATTCACCCGGCCTAATGCCCCGATCGCTCAATACGCGGTTCGCTACGCTTACCAGGCTATAGCGTCAGTCACGCCATCCGGCGCACACACTCTTCGTTGATCCTTACAATTCTTCACGTTCCGAGGCGATCGGGATTCACCTCTGGTCGTCCGTTACCGCCGCACGAACCTTACCTACCGCAACAACTGAGCGATTACAAGATCAACTGCGAGTTTCCCGACCAAGGCAAGACCACGACACGGTGTGCGAATCCGGGGTCGGACACCTCGTAATCCTCATCTTGGAATAGTGGGTTGTGTGGCGCAGACCTCTTCAGAAACGAGTCCGATGATCACGAGGCCATTGCCCCGTGAGAACGGCCATGCAGGCGAGCCAGCGCGAAGAGATGGTCCGCGCCCCTCGAGAGCGAACTGCCCTGACGGTCGCGCGGGCTGATTAACAACCCCGCCGGCAGGACATCGACACCTCGGTCAGACGGAAAGCAGCGTCTGCTCGCGGCCGTCGTTCTGTAGGGAAATTCCTTACATGACGGATCGAACTTTTCCTGACAGAAAGTATCCCGAGAACCCGGATATACGAGGCTGACATGGTAGCATAAAGTGTGACTCAGATCACAAGATTCGCTTCTCACCAAAAAGGGTTTCTCGGATGGAAAACAATCTGGGACAGTCGTCGATCAACTGTGAACGCAGATGACGAGAATTCCCAGGGTACACGCAGGTAGACCCCGACGAAAATTTGCAAAGAAAAAGATTTTAATCGCGATCGTATGGAATTCGACTTGACTGGCCGAGCTGTATCGGGTATCTTTCACCCGGTGAGGGGTATGCGAAGACCGTGAACACCAACTCCACCGCCGTTTGAGGCCTGAAGGCGGAGTTGTTGTGCTCTCTATCCTCTGAAACTCCTGGTCTTGATGGCACGTATGCGGCCTGCTTTTTCCTCGGCCAGGGGTTCGAGAGGTCGAGAATTGCCCCAAGCGCCGACTCGGTATCCGTAGCCCTCGCGATCTCGCTTCAAAGCCTATGGATTCCCTTCTTTAGCCTTTCATCGCCGCCTTGGTAACGGCATCCCGCTCTCGCTATCGTTTTCGGCCCCACGCACTTCGTCCGGTCCCCGCCCACGGACTTAATTTCATCTTTGTGCGTGCCGCCCGTGCTGATGCCTTCTCTCGATCCGCAATTCGGGCGGACCTCCTCGGTAGCGGCGATGCCCTCGTGAGCCACGCTGCCTTAGAGCGCATTGATGGCTCCCCATCACCGGTTCTGGTCATTGACTTCGGACCTCCCGTCGTTCGGTGAATCGGTTCTCAGCCCGCCCGAAGATTGCGACTGGTCCGAGAAGATTGCGCCGATCCGGACTCCCCAGCGATCGCCGAGCCGACGTTTGATCCATTGGTAATGACGTGATTGAACATAGAGTGCCCGCCCGGGTGCTTGTTACTTCCATCTCCTGGAGAACCTCGACCATGCCTCCAACTGCACAACCGTGGAGAGGTATTGGGTTGCTGACGCTGGGTAACCTGTTGCTGCTGGGTGTGTCTACCTTCGGCGCCGAGGACCTGTCCCTCTCGAAGCAACTGACCGAACTGGGTCGCCAGGCTCTCGCGCAGGGCGCGGTGCCGACGGCCCGGACGTTTTTCCAGAAAGCCGTCCAGCTCGAGCCGACCAACCAGGCCGCAGCTCGGGCGCTCGAGGACATCCAGCGAACCGAGGACTCGGTCGTCCGGGTCGCCCTCCAGGATCCGGCCACCCCTCCGGCCACTCCTACGGCCGACCAACCGGCCGCCAGCACGCCCGCCGATACCCAGGCGACCCTGGAGCAGATCCAGGCGGCGGAGAACCTCGCTCGGCAGCAGTTGACCAACGATGTCGAGCAGCGGCTCAACAACGCACGCGAGCTGATGAATGCGCGTCAGCCCGAGGCCGCCCTCAGCAGCTTGCGCCTCACCCTCAATGTCGTGCGATCCGCCTCCTCGGTCCCCGAAGCCGACCGCTTGAAGCTGGAACGCCGAATCCAGGCTCAATTGATCTCCACCGTGCAGGCCGAAGAGCGAATCGTCGGCGAACGGGCCGAACACCTCCGCATTGAGTCTGCCGCCGAACAACGCACCCGCGCCGTCAACGTCTTCCAGCGCAACAAGGAAACCATCGCCTCCATGATGGTCCAGTTCGACACCCTCATGAGCGAAGGAGTCTACAACGTCCTCTTCAACGGCGGCATGGGCGATATCAAGGCCGCCACCCAGCCGTTCTACGAGGCCCGCCTCCTGGCCCAGAAGGCCTATTCCTTGCAGCGCGGGTCTCCCCTGCCCTACAGCGATAACGACCCCGCTCCCGCGGCCGGCGAGGCAGTCGCCAACGCCGTGAACTTCTACAACCAGGAACACCAGTTCCGCAAACTCAAGTATTTCCGCTTCCTGCTCACGATGCAGGATGTCACCCGCGCCTCGGTGTCCTTCCCCGACAATCTCTTCATCGAATATCCCGATGCCGATTGGTGGCGGTATATCTCGGAGAAGCGGATCAAGCGCTGGGGCCGGGCCGTGGATCTCTTCGACCGCGATCCCAAGACCCGCCAGATCCTCGAGAAGCTCGACGAGCCGATCTCGATGTCCTTCGCCAATGAGACGCCGCTGGATGACGTGCTCAAGTACATCAAGCAGGCGACGACCACGCCGACGTTCGCGGGGATTCCGATCTATGTCGATCCGCTGGGCCTGCAAGAGGCGGAGCGGTCGCTCAACTCGACCGTGCAGATTGACCTGGAAGGCGTTCCCCTGAAGACGACCTTGCGACTGATCCTCAAGCAACTGGGCCTGACGTATACCGTCAAGGACGGCTACATGATGATCACGTCGGCGGAATCGGAAGACAAGCAGACCGAGATCCGCGTGTATCCCGTGGCCGACCTGGCGATCATCCCCATGTCGCTGATGATGGGCGGTGGCGGCGGCATGGGCGGCGGCATGGGCGGCGGCATGGGTGGCATGGGCGGCGGTATGATGGGTGGTGGCATGGGCGGCATGGGCGGTGGTATGGGCGGCATGGGCGGTGGTATGGGCGGCATGGGCGGTGGTATGGGCGGCATGATGTCGATCCCGGTCATGGATTCCCCAGGTGCCCGATGATGGGGACAGCCGCTTCATGAAAAAGACAAGCCACTGAACTGGTCGTTACAAGAGAACCCATCTTCTCAATCGTCGCGGAACTCGCAGGGCCAGCCGGTGCTTCACCGGCTGGCCCTGCGTTATGATCCTGTGCGTCGCCCGGCGAGCCGGACCTGGTCGCCCTGTGATCGCCGAAGCAGTGCTCCCGCATTTCGCTTCGCCGAGTCGTCGAGGCCTCGTCGAAGGCGACCTCAATCGCCGAATTGCTGTCAAGAGGAAAAAAAAACTTGACGGATGTCGGCGGATCCGGTAATTTTCGATTAGCAAGGGATCTTGCGAAGATTGCGAAGGTCGCGCCGATCCCGGTCCAGCCTTGAGGGCGGGATGATGTACTCTCGACGCCCAATCATCGTGGTGCTGATCGCGAGTTTTCTACTCGTTCCACCCACGACTGTCGTTCGGGAGAACGCGACTCGCGATAAACATCGCTCGATACCCTTCGCCCGTGCAACCTCCACTCAATCCTCCCTGTCTCTGTCGAATGCACGGCCGACCGGCTTCACGAAGTATACACCCCTTCGAAGACGGCAGAAATCGGTGCTGGGAGAGAAGAACCTTCGAATTGCCGAGGAACGGACCTTCGATGGTTTGATCATCTCCAGCCAGTCGATCCGGTACGTGTGGAATCCGCGCAGCCTCTGCCGGTGCTTCGCCCCACGCCCACTGCTTTGTTGATCCGCCCTGCCGACCCATTCCGGGCCGCCGTCATCCGCTAGTCCTCGAGCCCCGTGTCCCCGTGCCGCGCTTGCCTGCGGCCGAGGACCATGAAGGACTCGTGGACCTGAGGACTCGCGTCATCGCGGCGTCCGACCCGGCGCGGGTCGTCCCATCCCCGCTCATGGGCTGAGTCCCATTGGTGTGCGTAAGGCCGCGCACCTGCGCCATCCCGACAGCCTCGATTCGCCCAATCTCTCGGGTTGTGGCAACGCTGTTGATCCGATCCGGACCGAGCCGTCGCCCACAGGGGCAGACGGTCTCAACGAGTCACTGGCTTCCTCTGTCGGGAGCTGGTGCATTCGTCGCAGTTCCTACGCCGATTCAGAATCCCCGACCATCGTGGTCGAGGTGCGGACTTTTTGATCTACTAGTGCTGACATGAGTTGATCATAGAGCGCCCGAGTTGGTGCTCATCACTTTCACCTCCTGGAGAACCTCGACGATGCTTTCACCTGCACGATCGTGGAGGGTTACCGGGTTGCTGACGCTGGCCGGCTTGTTGCTGCTGGGCGTCTCGACCTTCGGTGCCGAGGATCCGTCCCTCTCGAAGCAACTGACCGATCTCGGCCGCCAGGCCCTCGCGCAGGGCGCGGTGCCGACGGCCCGGACGTTTTTCCAGAAGGCCGTCCAGCTCGAACCGACCAACCAGGCCGCAGCCCGGGCGCTGGAGGACATCCAGCGAACCGAGGACTCGGTCGTCCGGGTCGCCTTGCAGGATCCGGCACCCCCCCAACCACTCCTGCGGCCGAACAGCCGGCCGTCAGCACGCCCGCCGATACCCAGGCGACCCTGGAGCAGACCCAGGCGGCGGAGAACCTCGCCCGGCAACAGTTGACCAACGATGTCGAACAGCGGCTCAGCCTTTCACGCGAGTTGATGAACGCGCGCCAGCCCGAAGCCGCGTTGAACGCCTTGCGCCTCACTCTCAATGTCGTCCGCTCCAACTCCTCGGTCCCCGAAGCCGACCGCTTGAAGCTGGAACGCCGAATCCAGGCCCAGTTGATCTCCACCGTGCAGGCCGAGGAGCGGGTCGTCGGCGAACGAGCCGAACAGCTTCGCCTGGAGTCTGCCTCCGAGCAACGCACCCGCGCTATCGACATCTTCCAGCGCAACAAGGAAACCATCGCCTCCATGATGGTCCAGTTCGACACCCTCATGAGCGAAGGGGTCTACAACGTCCTGTTCAACGGCGGCATGGGCGATATCAAGGCCGCCACCCAGCCGTTCTACGAGGCCCGCCTCCTGGCCCAGAAGGCCTATTCCTTACAACGTGGGGCTCCCCTGCCCTACAGTGATAACGACCCTGCTCCCGCGGCTGGCGAATTCGTCGCCAATGCCCTGAACTTTTTCAACCAGGAACACCAGTTCCGCAAGCTCAAGTACTTCCGCTTCCTGCTCACGATGCAGGACGTCACCCGCGCCTCGGTCCCCTTCCCCGACAATCAATTCATCGAGTATCCCGATGCCGATTGGTGGCGGTATATCTCGGAGAAGCGGATCAAGCGCTGGGGCCGGGCGGTAGACCTCTTCGACCGCGATCCCAAGACCCGCCAGATCCTCGAGAAGCTCGACGAGCCGATCTCGATGTCCTTCGCCAATGAGACGCCGCTGGATGACGTGCTCAAGTACATCAAGCAGGCGACGACCACGCCGACGTTCGCGGGGATTCCGATCTATGTCGATCCGCTGGGCCTGCAAGAGGCGGAGCGGTCGCTCAACTCGACCGTGCAGATTGACCTGGAAGGCGTTCCCCTGAAGACGACCTTGCGACTGATCCTCAAGCAACTGGGCCTGACGTATACCGTCAAGGACGGCTACATGATGATTACGTCGGAGGAGTCGGAGGACAAGCAGACCGAGATCCGCGTGTATCCCGTGGCCGACCTGGCGATCATCCCCATGTCACTGATGATGGGCGGTGGCGGCGGTATGATGGGTGGCATGGGTGGCATGCGCGGCGGCATGGGCGGCGGCATGGGCGGCGGTATGATGGGCGGCATGGGCGGCATGGGTGGCGGTATGATGGGCGGCATGGGCGGCATGGGCATGATGTCTGTCCCACCCGTGGATTCTCAGGTGGCCGATGGGGCCGTCCGCATCTTTCCGAGAGTGAAGCGCGACTGAGCGAAGCGCTTCAAGAGGAGCCAGCTTCATCGGTTTTCGTCGTCCTTGCAGGGCCAGCCCGGCGCTCCGCCGGGCTGGCCCTTTGTCGTGATCCGGCGGATCGGTCCGCCAGTTGACGAGACCGCATCGCAGGCCCAATGTATTCCCGAGAGCCCGTCGATATCCTCATTGCGAAAGGATCGATACGATGTAACCGCGATCGCAGTTCGAGGTCGCGGGTGCCGGAGCGAAGCAACGCATGGGCGAATCGATCTCGGAGACGCGATCGGCGGAACCGCGCAAGGCCGGCCGGCTGTCCGTCTGGATCACGGCTGTGCTGGCAGTGTCGGCGGCGACGGTGTCGGGCTTCTGGCTGGCGCAGGGTCTGGGTGAACGGGACACCGAGCCGATGGAGTCGCCGCTGATGCTATCGGTGGCGAGACAGTTGGTGGTCAGCCCCAGCGAACTCTACGGCCCCTTCGGCGGCCAGAACCCGCTGGTGCTGATCCATGCCCCGCTGTATTACCGCGTGGCGGCCCTGACGGCCTGGCCGATGGTCCGGGCTGGTCTGCACCCGGTCACGGCGGCGCGGGTGGCCGGGCGATCGTTGTCGGTGTTGGGATTGCTGGCGACGTTCGTGGCGGCCTACCGCCTGGCGCGGCGGGACGGCCTGTCATGGCGCGCGGGATTATGGGCGGTGCTGCTGATCGCCGCGGCGCCGATGCTCGCGGGGCAGCCGTTCGCCGTGCGCCCGGACATGGTGGGAGTGGCGTTGCAGACCGTGGGCGTGCTCTTGGTCCTCTCCGCACTCCCGGAGGGACCGCGGGCCGGTGGACGGGTGCCCTGGGCCTTCGTGGCGTTCGGTCTGGCGGCGTGCGTCAAGCAGCACATGATCGTGGCGGCGGGGGTGAGCACGGTCGTGTTGCTCGTGGGCTGGCGCGAGGGTCGGGTCCGTTCCGGAACGATCGTGCGGAGCCTGTCGGTGTTCGCGGGGATCGTCGCGGTCGTGTACAGCCTGGAGTGGGTGGTCACCAGCGGTCGAATCTGGGAGGCGGCGTTCGTGGCGGCCGAGAGCGTGGGTCGCGTCCATCCGGGAGGCTGGGGCCACGTCGAGGTCGTCCTGTGGGGGCTCATCCACCGGGCCGTCGCCCTGATCGTGCTGCTGGCCGCGGTTGGGCTGGCCAGGGTCGGCACCAGGCGCGGCGTCGGGCGGAAAATCGGCCTCGTCGCGGGCTTCGGGTTGATCGCACTGATCCTGGCGGCCCAGGGCCTGGAGACCATCCTGCACCGTCCGGAGTTCGGTGCCGCGATCGCGTTCATGGGCTGTCTGATCATGTTGGTCGTCTTGCCGGTCTGTGCTCTGATCGAGCGGTCGGCACTGCTGGGGAATCGCCTCGATGCGGCCCTGTGGATGTATACGGCCGGGGAACTTGCACTGACGGTCGTCCTGTTCGAGCTGAGTACGGGGGCCTGGCTGAACTACGCCATCCAATCCGTCGTATTCGGGGCGATCCTCACAGCCCGCGCCGCTTCGCGCGCCGTGGATGGCTTGCCGTCGTTCCGGGTCCTCTGGCCGGTCGCCGTGGCCGTGCTGTCCGTGCTGGTCTCCGCGCTGGATCATGTCTTCGATTCCGAGATGGAGATCCGACGAGATCGTGCCGCTCTAAACCGGATGGTCGAGCACTTGAAACTGCCACCTTCGGCGTTCTTTTTCATTGACCGGCCGGGCCTCAACCGGATCAACGGCCGGCTGGAGCTGGTCTACGATCATTGGCTGTATCCGGTCTTCGAGTCGCTCCACCTGGCCGAGTCTCGCTCGGGATGGCTCGGTCGCGCGCTCAGATCCCACTCGCTGCGCGCGGTCGTGGCCACGTCCCGGGTGAGTGAAATCGAAGGGACGGGGCTCGACCTCAGCCAGCTCGGCTACCACCGCGACATCCAGGTCGGGCCTTTCTTCGTCTGGACACGGTGAATCCCGGCGCCCGGCGGTTCGATTCCGGCGCCGAGCCGGGAAATCATCCCGGGGAGCGAACCGCTTGCCGCGCACGCCCCAACTCCGGGGTGTGACTCCTCGCATCCGGATCGGCTCCACGACGATCGTCACATTCTGGAGATCTCCCGCTTGCAAACTGGGCACGGCTGGATCAAAGTAGATAATGCAGATCGACGGGGAAGGACACATGCACCGACGTTGGGCGAGATCTCAGGTTCGGACTCTGGGGTAATACGAACATCGCTGTCTCAGGTGGAGAGCCGTCGGGACCCGGATGAGTTCGGGTTCGACAGGCTCCAGGGCGGTCCAGTTTGTTGGGCCGCTCGACCCGATTCGCTCCTCGATACCTCTTTGCGCGGATTCAGCGCCTTCGACCACAGAGCGGAGGGCCAGCCGCCACATCGGCACGTTCGAAGCCATGACGTCCCAGATGGTCCACGACGTTCTTACTGATCCTCGGCAGTCTGTAGGGATGAGGCATCATGTCCCACGACGTTTTCATCAGTTACGCGTCTGAGGACCGAACGACCGCGGAAGCGGTCTGCTCGGCCTTGGAGTCGAATCGCATCGCCTGCTGGATCGCACCGAGGGATATCCTCGCCGGAAGCTCCTGGCAGGCGTCGATCGTGGATGCGATCCCCCAGTCGCGACTCTTCCTCCTGATCCTCTCACCCCATATTCTCCCGTCACCCCACGTGCAGACCGAAGTCCGCATGGCGTTCGATCGCAGGGCCCCGGATCAGGGGAGGCTGCCGATCTTGCCATTCCAGATCGAGCCGGTGACCCTCGACGGTGTGTTCCGTTACATGCTGGAGGGTTACCACATCCTGGACGCTACCAGTGATCCCATGCGAGAGACGCTTCCCCACCTGATTCGGGACGTCAAGCGCCACCTGGCGGAATCGGCGAAGCCACTCTCAAGTGCGCCGGTTCAGCCGGCACCAACTTCGGTCAGCCCACCACCGAAGAAGGCGCCCGCGTCGATCGTCATCTCATACAAGCGAAATGCCCAGCCCGACGAAGAGGTGCTCGCCTTTCTCGAGAAGGAGCTCACCAGCCGGGGACACCAGGTTTTTGTCGATCGGCACATGAAGGTGGGGATCGACTGGCCGCATGAGATCGAGCGCCGGGTCCGGCAGGCGGATGTGGTGATCCCGTTGCTCTCGGGCCAGTCGGTCCAGAGTGAGATGTTGGCGTGGGAGGTCCAGACGGCGCACGATGAGGCGCAGAAGCGGGGCGGGCGGCCGCGATTGCTGCCGGTTCGCGTCGCCTTCGAAGGGACCTTGCCGTCGGAGTTGGCCGAGGTCCTCGGGCGGCTCCAGTACTTCCTCTGGAATGGTCCGTATGACAACTTGCGACTGGTCGAGGACCTGATCGGGGCGTTCCACGGCCCCCAGACGATCAAGCCGCCCCGCCCGATCCCCGTCGGCGGCCTGCCGCTCGACTCGGTCTCGTACGTGCGGCGGCCGACCGACGACGCGTTTCATTCGGGACTGGCGAGGCGCGACAGTATCGTGCTGATCCGGGGAGCGCGGCAGATGGGCAAGACCTCGCTTCTGGCTCGGGGTCTTCAGCGCGCCAGCCAGAACGGGGATCGGACCGCGTTCACCGACTTCCAGCGGCTCAACCGTTCGGAACTCCAGTCGCCCGAGACCCTCTACAAGGCGCTGGGGGCGGGGCTCGCCGACGAACTGGAGCTCGACGTCTATCCCGAGGACCAGTGGAACCCGCGTCGCGCACCGAACATCAACTTCGAGTCTTACCTGAAGAACGTCATCCTCAGCGATCCCGAGAGCAACTTCGTCTGGGCGCTCGACGAGGTCGATCGGCTCTTCTCCTGCGACTTCGGCAGCGAGGTCTTCGGCCTGTTCCGTTCGTTCCACAACGCGAGGACCCGTAGCGAGAAGCAGGCCGCGCCCTGGAAACGACTGACGATGGCGATCGCCTACGCGACCGAGGCGCATCTGTTCATCGCCGATCTGGACCAGTCGCCGTTTAACATCGGCACGACCGTCGTGCTGGAGGACTTCACGCCCGAGCAGATCGCCGATCTGAACATCCGTTATGATTCGCCGCTCCGCGACGACGCTGAGATCCAGGAGTTCTACGGGCTGGTCGGCGGGCAGCCGTTCCTGGTGAATCGCGGCTTGTTCGAGATGGCCGAGAATCATCGGAATCTCGCCGCGTTTACCGCCCAGGCGGCTCGCGAAGAAGGGATCTTCGGCGATCACCTGCGACGGATCCTCGTGGCCCTGGCCAGCGACCCCGGCTTGACGGATGACGTGCGGAGTGTGGTGGGGGGCAAGCCGCGGCTCTCGCCCAAGAGCTTCTACCGGCTCCGCGCCTCGGGGGTGGTCTCCGGAGAATCGCCCGCCGATGCGCGGCCGCGATGCCCGCTGTATGCCGCATTCTTGAAGAAACACCTGGGGTCCAAGTAAGAAGGTCGGTCAGGCTTTCCAGCCTGAAGTGTCTGAAGAGTCGGGCAGGAAAGCCTGGCCTGCGTGAGGTTCCCCTTTCAGATCGAGCCAGCCATGAGCACATCTCCCGAAGAGTTTTACGTGGTGACCGGTGGCACGGTCGGACTCGAAGCCCCCTCGTACGTCCAACGGCGGGCCGACGACGAGCTCTATGAGGGCCTCGAGCGCGGCGAGTTCTGCTACGTCCTGACGTCGCGCCAGATGGGCAAGTCGTCGTTGTCGATCCGCACCGCCGAGCGACTCCGGGAAGAGGGTGCGGCGATCGTCTGGCTCGACCTGACGGCCATCGGCGGCCGGAGCATCAAGGACATCGAGCAATGGTACTACGGCCTGCTCTACCGCCTCGGCGAGGAGTTGGGCCTTGAAAGCGAGCTTGAGCGGTACTGGCAAGACCATCCCGGGTTGCCGCCGTTGTTCCGCTGGATGCAGGCGCTGCGCGACGTGGCGCTGGAACACAAGCCTGGACCGGTGGTGATCTTCATCGACGAGATCGACAACGTCCGCAACCTGTCACTCTCGACCGATGAGTTCTTCGCAGCGATTCGCGAGTGCTTCAATCGCCGGGCGAACGACTCCCGCATGAACCGGCTGACGTTTTGTCTGCTCGGGGTGGCCTCACCCGCCGAGTTGATCGGGAACGCGAATACAACGCCGTTCAACATCGGTCGGCGGATCGCGCTGGAGGACTTCAACGCCCACGAAGCCGAATGCTTGGCCCAAGGATTGGGCCGAGACGAAGAGACGGCCGCGCTCTTGATGACCCGGATCTTCGAGTGGACCGGCGGCCAACCTTATCTGATGCAGAGCCTCTGCCATGCCGTGGCCGACGATCCCGAGGTCGTTGAACCCGACGATGTGGATCGCTTGTGTGAGTCGATGTTCTTGACCCACCAGGCGCGGCAGACCGACAAGAACCTCCAGTTCGTCGGCAACCACCTGGTCCGCGAGGGGAAGGAACGCGCCGGCCTGTTGGACCTTTACATGAAGGTCCTGAGCGGCCGGGTCGTGCGCGACAACGATGCGGATCCCCTGATCGTCGCCCTGCGACTCTCGGGGATCGTGCGCGTCGTCGATGGCGAGCTGCGCGTCCGCAACCCGATCTACGCCCGCGTATTCAACGCCCAATGGGTGCGAAGTCAACGGCTCGACCTCGAGTCCATCAAGCGCCGGACATTCGGCCGCGGCGTCCTGGTGGCCTCTCTCCTGTTCGCCCCGTTCCTGATCGGGATGGTCTGGATCTGGGACCACTATTTTCGCCCGATCGAAGAGTATTACGTGCACTTCGTAATGAGGGATGGCGCTCCCCAGGGGATCGGCCTCGTCAGCCCCGACGTCGCCCGCCATCGCGGTTCGACTTACAAGTTCCTCCGCACGGGTCGCGCCGGCCGTGTTCGAGAAGGTCCAGGGGATCGACGGGATGGGGAGGTTGACGACCCGGACGCGGGGAATGAGTGCCTACCTGCAGAATTCCCGCCTCAGCGAACAACAAAGCGAGCCGAATCGCGAGTGCCAGGTCGAATATATCCGCGATGCCAAAGGTCATGTGATCTGCGAGAAGGCGTACGACAAGTTCGGCCGGCTGGTCTGGAACTTCTTCTACACCCGGACCCCGGAGAACGATCGACCGGGAAGTGAGCTCGCGACCTTCAACGGTGTCCACATCGACGACAACGGGTTCATCAAGAATCCTGCGGGCACGGGTGCGGCCTATGTGACGTTCCTCCGACCCTGGTCCGGTCGCGATAAGGGCCTCAATCAAGTCTATCGCTATTTCGACGCGGCTTCGAATCCCCAACAGGATGAAAACGGCGTCTACGGTCGTCATTACGAGTTCGATTCTCAGGGACAGGATACTCGACTGACCAATCTCGGCCCCGACGGCAAGCCGGCCCCCAATCGGGACGGAGTCGTGACGACGATCTCGCAATACGACCCGATGGGAAACTTGCTGAAGGTCGCCTACCTGGGCCTGGACGGCAAGCCGATCCGGCAGAAGGATGGTCATGCGGAGTGGACGGCCCAGTACGATTCGTGGGGTAACCGGACTGAACTCACCTATCTCGGCCTGGACGGTAAGCCCGTCATGATTCGAGACGGGTATGCGACACAGCGGATGAAATATGACGAACTGGGACAACTGGTCGAGGTCTCCGATTTCGGGACGGACGGGCAACCTGTACTCGACAAGGACGGCGTCTCTCGATGGACGTACACCTATGACGAGCGCGGCTTCCTGATCAAAGTCGCTTATTTCCGAACCGATAGCAGTCCGGCACGGATCCGAGACGGCGGCAATGCCGGATACACCGCCCGCTACGACGACCGTGGGAACCGGATCGAGACCGCCTACTTCGACGAATCCGGACAGCCGGTGCGGATCAAGAATGGCTATGCCAAAACCACGGCCCGGTTTGATGAGCGCGATCGGCTCGTCGAAGCCGCCTTCTTCGACGAATCGGGACATCCCGTCCGGCGCAAGGAGGGCTACGCCCGGTCCACTTCGCAGTACGACGACCGTGGCAACATCATCTCGGAGTCCTACTTCGACGAAGCTGGCAAGCTGGTGCGGATCCTGGATGGCTACGCCCGATACACCGCCCAGTATGATGACCGCGGCAAGCTGATCGAACAGGCCCACTTCGACGAATCGGGCCGGCCGGTGCGACATCGCGAGGGTTACGCCCGGTTCACTTCCGAGTACGATGACCGCGGCAACTTGATCTTACAGTCCTATTTTGACGAATCGGGCCAGCCGGTGCGAATCAAGAACCGGGTCGCCAGGTTTACGGCCGTTTACGACGACCATGGACGCCGGATCGAGACGGTCTATCAGGATGAGGCGGGCCACCCGGTGCGGATCCCGGAGGGCTACGCGAAAGTCTCGGCCACGTACGACGACCGGGGCAACCGCGTCGAGACCGCCTACTTCGACGAATCGGGCCGGCCCACGCGGCACGCCGACGGCAACGCGCGATTCACAGCCCGGTTCGATGAACGGGGCAACCGGATCGAGATTGCCTATTTCGACGAGTCGGGGAAACCCGTCCGGATCAAGTACGGCTATGCTCGGTCGACGACCCGGTATGATGACCATGACCGCGAGATCGAGACAGCCTACTTTGGCGAAACAGGGCGGCCGATGCGGACCAAGGACGGCTACGCCAGGTTCACCACCAGGTATGATGAACGGGGTAACCGGGTCGAGGTGTCCTATTTCAACGAGTCCGGGCAGCCGGCGACGGACAAGGAGGGAACGGCTCGATGGACCCAGAAGTACGACAGCCGCGACACCGAGGTCGAAGCGGCCTTTTTCGGCCTCGATGGGAAGCTGGCACGGCTCGCCGACGGCTACGCCATCCGTCGGTCCCAGTACGACAACCGGGGCAGCCTGATCGAGGTCGCCTACTTCGACGAATCCGAACAGCCGGTGCGAATCAAGAGCGGCTACGCCGCGTTCACGGCCGAGAATGATGAACGCGGCAATCGGGTCGCCGAGGCGTTCTTCGATGAATCGAGGCGGCCCGTACGGGTCACGGCCGGCTTCGCCAGGTTTAACGCCCGGTTCGATGACCGCGGGCGCCGGATCGAGATGGCCTACTTCGACGAATCCGGCCGACCCGTATCGCATCTCGACGGCCACCACAAGGTCACCACTCGATACGATGACCGGGGCAACGTGATCGAGCAGGCCTACTTCGATGAATCGGGTCGGCCGGTTCGGACCAAGGACGGTTATGCCAGGACGACGTCCCGGTACGATGGTCGTGACCGGCGGGTCGAGACGGCCTATTTCGACGAGTCGGGGCGACCGGCGGTGGACAAGGAGGGGACGGCCCGATGGACCCAGAAGTACGACGAGCGCGACAACGAGTTCGAGGCGAAGTTCTTCGGCCCGGACGGGAAGCCGGCACGGCTCCCCAACGGCTACGCGATCCGACGGTCGCAGTATGACGAGCGCGGCCGGGCGATTGCAATCGCCTACTTCGATGAATCGGGCCGGCCCACCCGCCACAAGGACGGCAATCACGTGGTCACGACCCGGTACGATGCGCGTGGCAACCCGATCGAGACGGCCTATCTCGACGAGTCCGGCCGGCCGGTCCGGATCGCCAAGGGATACTCCAAGCTCATCACCCAATTCGACGAGCTGGACCGAACGGTCGAGCGTGCCTATTTCGACGAATCAGGCCGGCCGATCCCGAGCAAGGATGGCTACGCCCGGGTCACCTTCAAGCATGACGATCGTGACCGGGTGGTCGAAACGGCCTACTTCGGCGAGTCGGCTCACGCGACGGTCGATAGTGATGGGATCGCCCGATGGACCCAGAAGTACGACGACCGCGGCAACCAGGTCGAGGCGGCCTTCTTCGGCCTGGATGGCAAGCCGGCGCGGCATCCCGACGGCAACGCCTCCTGGCAAGCCCGGTACGACCGGCGCGACAATCGGATCGAACAGACCTACCTCGATGTGACCGGGAAGCTCGTGCGGATCGACGACGGCTACGCCCGGTTCACTGCGACCTACGATGACCGGGGCAACCGCCTGGAACAAGCCTATTTCGACGAATCGGGCCGGCCGGTCCGGATCAAGTTCGGCTATGCCCGGTCGACCTTCAAGTACGATGGACGCAACCGGCGGGTCGAAACCGCCTACTTCGATGAGTCCGGACGACCGGGGACGGACGACGAGGGTACGAGCCGATGGATCCAAAAATACGACTCGGCCGGCAATGAGATCGAGGCGGCGTTCTTCGGCCCGGACGGGAAGCCGGCCCGACTCCCCAGCGGCTACGCCATGCGGCGAAGCCGGTACGACTCGCAAAGCCGTCGGATCGAGATGGCCTACTTCGACGAATCGGGCCAGCCCACTCGCCACCGGGACGGCAATCACAAGGTGACGAATGTTTATGATCAACTTGGTAACATGGTCGAGGAAACCTATCTCGACGAGTCGGGTCGGCCGGTGCCGATCCGGGCCAGTTACGCCAAGCTGCGGGCGAAATACGACGAGCGGGGTCACCGGATCGAGACCGCCTACTTCGATGCCGATAGCCGGCCGGCGGCCGACAAGGACGGACATGCCCGCTGGACCCGGAAATATGATGAGCCCGGCAACATGATCGAGGAAGCCTACTTCGGCCCGGATGGGACCCCGGCGCGGAACGCCGATGGTTATGCACGGGTCACGGTGGGTTACGATGAAGGCCGCAACCGGATCGTGGAGGCTTACTTCGATGAGGCGGGCCGGCCGGTGCGGGCCAAGGACGGCTACGCTCGGTCCACCGCCAAGTATGACGGTCGGGGTCGCCGGACCGAGTCGGCCTACTTCGACGAATCGGGCATCCCGGTGCGGACCAAGGACGGCTTCAATCGGATCGTGATGGAATACGACGAGCGGGGCCGGATGGTCCGCGCGATCACGATGGGGAACGACGTCGCCGAGCGCGGCAGCTTCGGCCTGGTGATGGTCTTCGACGAGCGCGGCAAGGTGATCGAGGAGACCTACCTCGACCCGTCGGGCCGGCCCACCCGCCACAAGGACGGCTACGCCCGGCTCACGGCCAAGAACGACGACCAGGGCCGCCGCATCGAGACCGCCTACTTCGACGAGTCCGGAAAGCCGGTTGCCGACAAAGATGGTGCGGCCCGGTGGACTCAGCGATACGATGAACGTAGCAACAAGATCGAGATCGCCTACTTCGGCGTCGATGGCAAGCCCTCGCGGCATCCCGACGGCAATGCGTCCTGGCGAGGCCGCTACGATGACCGGGGCAATCGGATCGAACAGTCGTACTACGACGGGTCCGGGAAGCCCGTGCGGATCGTGGACGGCTACGCCAAGGTCACCAACAAGTACGACGCCCAGGGCCACCGGATCGAGACCGCCTACTTCGATGAACAGGGCCGGCCGGTACGGACCAAGGACGGCTACGCCAAGCTCACCGCCAAGTATGACGAGCAGGGCCACCGGACCGAGGCCGCCTACTTCGATGAACAGGGCCGGCCCACCCCGGACAAGGATGGGCATGCCCGTTGGACGCAGAAATACGACGAGCGGGGCAATGAGATCGAGGTTGCCTACTTCGGTGTCGATGGCAAGCCGAAGCGGCATCCTGACGGCAACGCGTCCTGGCAGGCCCGGTACGATAACCGGGGCAATCGGATCGAACAGGTCTACCTGGACGAGTCGGGCCAGCCGGTCCGGATCAAGGACGGCTATGCCAAAGTCATCAATCGATACGACGCCCAGGGCCACCGGATCGAGACCGCCTACTTCGACGAGTCGGGCCGACCGGTGCGGCTCCGAGAGGGGGGGTACCACCAGATCGCGCTGGCTTACGATGAGCACGGCCACAGGGTCCGTTCGATTACCCTGGGGCACGACGGTTCCGTCCGCGGTTGTTTCGCCGTGGCCAAGACCTTTGACGATCGCGATAACGTGATCGAGGAAGCCTACTTCAACGAGTCGGGCCGGCCGGTGCGGAACAAGGACGGCTATGCCAAGCTCAGGGCGGAGTACGACGACCGCGGAAACCGTAGGGAGGAGGCCTATTTCGATGAGTCGGGCCAACCCGTACGGCATAACGACGGGTATGTCCGGCTCACCGCCAAGCGCGACGATCGCGGCAACCTGATCGAGACGGCCTACTTCGACGAGTCGGGCAACCCGGTGCGGACCAAGGACGGCTTCAACCGGATCGTGATGGAATACGACGCACGGGGCCGATTGACACGCGCGACCACGATGGGGAACGATGTCGCCGACCGGGGCAGCTCCGCCGTGTTGATGATCTTCGACGAGCGTGGCAAGGTGACCGAGGAGACCTACCTCGACGAGGCGGGCCGGCCCACTCGCCACAAGGACGGCTATGCCAGGCTCACCGCCAAGTACGACGCCCAGGGCCATCGGATCGAGACCGCCTACTTCGACGAGTCTGGAAAACCGGCCTTCGACAAAGATGGCGCGGCCCGATGGACTCAGCGCTACGATGAACATGGCAACAAGGCCGAGGTCGCTTACTTCGGCGCCAACGGCAAGCCGGCGCGACACCCCGACGGCAACGCCTCCTGGCGAGCGAAGTACGACAGTCGGGGCAATCGGATCGAACAGATCTACCTCGATGAGTCGGGCCGGCTGATTCGGATCAAGGACGGCTACGCCAAGGTCATGAATCAGTATGACGCCCGAGGCCGCCCGATCGAGACCGCCTACTTCGACGAGTCCGGGAAGCCGGCGGCGGATCAGGCCGGGATCGGCCGATGGACCGAGAAGTACGACGACCGTGGCAACAAGATCGAGACCGCCTACTTCGGCCGGGATGGCAAGCCGACGCGGCTCAAGGACGGGTATGCCACCTGGCGTGCCAAGTACGATGAGCACGGCCATCGTACCGAGCTAGCCTATTTCGACGAGTCGGGCCAGCCCACCCGCCACACCGACGGCAACCACAAGGTCACGCGGGTTTATGATAGCCACGGCAATCTGGTCGAGGAGGCGTTCTTCGACGAATCGGGCCGGCTGGTCCGGACCAATGAGGGGTATGCCAAGTTCACCGCCAAGTACGATGGACGGGGTCATCGGATCGAATCCGCCTACTTCGATGCCGACGGCCTGCCGGCAGCCGACAAGGACGGACATGCCCGCTGGACCCGGAAGTTTGATGCGCGCGGCAACAAGATCGAAGAAGCCTACTTCGGCCTGGATGGGAACCCGGCGCGGAACGCCGATGGTTATGCCCGGATCACGGCCGGTTACGATGAGGGTGGCAACCGGATCGACGAGGCTTACTTCGACGAAGCGGGTCGGCCGATGCGAAACAAAGAGGGCTACGCTCGGCTCGCCTCCAAGTTTGATAATCGCGGTCACCGGACGGAGATGGCCTACTTCGATGAATCGGGCCGGCCGATACGGACCAAGGACGGCTACACCCGGATCGCGATGGCCTACAACGAACAGGGGCGGATGGTCCGCGCGATCACGATCGGGCACGACGTCGCCGAGCGCGGTAGCTTCGCCGTGGTAAAGCTCTTTGATGAACGTGGCAAGGTCATCGAGGAGACCTATCTTGACGAGGCAGGCCGGCCCACCCGTCACAAGGACGGCTATGCCAAACTCGCCGCCAAGAACGACGAACAGGGCCGTCGCATCGAGACCGCCTACTTCGATGAACAAGGCCGGCCCACGCCCGACAAGGACGGACACGCCCGGTGGACTCGGAAGTACGACACGGCTGGCAATTCGATCGAAGAAGCCTATTTCGGTCCCAATGGCCGGCCGGCGCGGCACCCCGACGGCAACGCCTCCTGGCGAGCCAAATACGATGCCCAGGGCAATCGGGTCGAACAAGCCTATTTCGACGAGTCGGGGCAGCCGGTCCGGATCAAGGACGGCTACGCCAAGCTCACGTACAAGTACGACACCAAGGGCCACGCGATCGAGACCGCCTACTTCGATGAACAGGGCCGGCCCCTGCGCATCAAGGACGGTTACGCCCGGTTCACCGCCAAGTATGACGGACAGGGCCGACGCACCGAGACCGCTTACTTCGATGAACAGGCCCGCCCCGCGCCGGATAAGGACGGGCATGCCCGCTGGACCCAGAAGTACGACGAGCGGGGCAATGAGGTCGAGGTTGCCTACTTCGGTGTCGATGGCAAGCCGAAACGGCATCCCGACGGCAACGCGTCCTGGCAGGCCCGGTACGATAGTCGGGGCAATCGAATCGAACAACTTTACCTCGACGAATCGGGCCGGCCGGTCCGGATCAAGGACGGCTATGCCAGGTTCACCGCCAGGTACGACGGGCGAACAACCTGATCGAGAAGTCCTACTTCGACGAATCGGACCGGCCGGTCCGGATGAAGGATGGCTATGCGAAGCTGGTGATGGCCTATGATGAGAAGGGCCGCATGGTCCGGGCGGCGACCATCGGGATGGATGTCTCGGTTCGTGGCTGCTACGCCATTGCCAAAGGCTTCGATGAACGCGGCAACCTGACCGAGGAAGTCTACCTCGACGAGTCGGGCCGGCCGGTCCGGATCAAGGACGGCTACTCCAGGCTCATCGCCAAGTACGATGCCCAGGGCCACCGCATCGAGCAAAGCTACTTCGACGAGTCGGGCCGGCCCGTCCGCCACACGGACGGCAACCACAGCGTCCGGACTCGCTACGACGGCCGCGGTAACGCGATCGAGACTATCTACCTCGATGAGTCGGGCCGGCCGATCCGGATCAAGGACGGCTATGCCAGGTTCACCGCCAAGTACGACGACCAGCGCCACCGCATCGAGATCGCCTACTTCGATGAACAGGGCCGGCCGATGCTTCACACCGACGGCCATCACAAAGTCAAGACTCGTTACGATGAGCGCGGCAACGCGGTCGAAACGGCGTTCTTCGACGAATCGGACCGGCCCGTGCGCACTAAAGAGGGCTACGCCCGGTTTACCGTCAAGTACGATGAGCGCGGTAACTGGACCGAGACGTCCTGCTTCGACGAATCGGGGAGGCCCGTGCGGATCCCCGACGGCTATGCTCGAGCGACTGCCCGGTACGATGGGCGCGGCAACGTGATCGAGACCGCCTACTTCGACGAATCGGGCCGGCCCACGCGGTACAAGGATGGTTATGCCCGGGTCACCTCCCGCTATGATGACCGCGGCAATCTCATCGAAAAGGCCTACTTCGATCCCGACGGCAAACCGGTTCGATTTCGGGTGATCTTCACGCAGATTCTCGCCGGAGGCCAAGGTGAGCGGATCGGGTTGAAGGCGGGTGATATCCTGATGACCTACGACAAGAAGGAGGTGCTCGATACCACGAGGTTCATCGACCAGAGACGCGTTCAGCGCCCCGACGAAACGCCCAAGGAGTTGGTCGTCCTCCGAAATGGCAAACGGCTGACTTTTCATGTCGCACCGGGACTGTTACAGGCCAACCTGGAGGATCGAATCATTCCGGAAGCCGAGCCTCAACCTCGGGAGGACGAGCAACCTCGTTGAGAGATGCTGACGAGGACGCGAGCGGGATTGCCCTCGGCAGTTGACTCGCGCCAGCCTCCCCAGGAAGGTTGAGAAGAATCCTCGCGGTGGGAATCCCCATCTCGAGTGATCGAGAAATGCTCGCGCCGGCTACCCCTTCTTTCGAGCCATCCCTTTCGGCTCGATTCGCCGGGTGTTACAATCGTCGGGACTCGACGAACGAATTCGCTAATGGACCCGATGGGCCTGCTCCGGAAGTGGGGTGAGGCCCCGAGAAGGGGGTGGTCCGCCGTGAAACCCGCGTATGTTCGAATCCTGTGGCCCGTGCTGGTCTGCCTCGTCGCGGGGCTGGTCCTGATGTCGGGCCGTCCCGCCCACGCCCAGCTCACCGCAACCGAGGAAGAGCGGTTGCAGATCCTGACCGAGCCCGACGCGATCAAGAAGAAGCTGGAGCAGGAACGGAACGGTCCCCTACGAATTCTTCAAGTCGCAGGTCGCCCCGTTCGACGTGCTTCCGTTCGTGAAGCCCTATCACTGGTCCACGCTGACGCTGGAGATGCGGGCCAACGAAGACGACTATGAGGGGTTCTTGCAGACGGATTCCGTGAAGCTGCCGGGGATGCCGCTGAGGATCGTCTACCGCCGGGATGCTCGGATGTTGAAAGAGCAACGCCGGGGATTGGCCCAGCAGGTGATGCTCACCCAGATCCCCAAGGAGTGGACGCTGGACCTCGTCCGCCCCGGGGCGTTGCGCCCGGACGCGAGCTGGTCGGCGAGCTTGACGACGCTGGAACCGCACCAGATGCTGGTCCTGATCCTCAGCAAGGATGGGACGAACCAGTTCGCGTACGTGGAACCGGATGACGGCGATGATTCCGATGGGAGCCGAGCGAGACAGCAGCCGGGACCTCGATCGCCTGCGCTATTACCGGCTGGTGATGCCGATGGAGCCGGACAAGCCGCCGCTCTCGTCGCATCCGCTGACCTGGACGACAATCAGTCACATCGTCTGGGACGGGCTGCCGCCGGACGTCCTGTCGGTCTCGCAGCAGCAGGCCATCCTGGACTGGCTGCACTGGGGGGGCCAGTTGATCTTCACCGGGGGCGCAGGGCAGTCTTATGCGCTTTATCACGATAGCTTCCTGGGTCCGTACCTCCCGGCCGATGCCAGCGGGCAGACCGTCGGCCTGACCCAGGAGGATCTGAGGCCCCTCTCGCAGTCTTATCCGCCACCCACCGAGCCTGACTTGCCCATGTCCGACGGCACCGAAGCGGTCCCCGGGGTTGTCCAGGGGTTCGGGCGCATCTATCAGGCGCCGGCGCCGATCGCGGTAGCCGCGCGACAAGCCGGTGTACCTGTCGGTGCTCCGACCGGTTGCGGGTGCCTCGACCATCCCGCTGGGCGAGGCGAGCCCCCATCTCCTGGCCGTCGAGAGCCGGGTCGGGCGCGGGCGGATCACCATGCTGACGATCAACCCGCTCGAGCCGGTGTTGGCGGCCTGGCCCGGCCTCGACACCTTGGTCCGTCGCGTCGTCCTCCGTCGGCCCGAGGAGAGCCGTGATGGGCGCGCGCCGGCTTCGACGGCTTGACCTATCGAGGTCCTCGGCGCGGCCGGCTCGGCGGCGCCGGACCTGACCTGGTACCGGATCACCAGCCGCGACGCCCGGCCCCAGGACGATGCGGCGGGCCGGTTGCCCCAGACCCCTGAAGACCGAGGAAACCCCGAAACCGGCCGAGCAGTTCAAGTCGAGTGGCTCCGCCTTCGCGAAGCCGGTTCCTCCCCCCTCGAGGATGAGACCGACCCCGCGAACCAGATTCCCGTGTTCGGCGTCGCCGACTGGCGCGATACCGCGCGGTTCCCCACCCTCAGCCGCGACCTGCTCGAAGAGGCCTCCGGCATCACCATTCCCAGCAAGCTCTTCGTGCTGAAGGTGATCCTCGCGTACCTGATCGCCGTCGTCCCCTTGAACTGGCTGATCTGCCGCTTCGCCCTTAATCGTCGCGAATGGGCGTGGGTGGTCGTTCCCATGGTCGCGCTGGGCTTCGCCATCGCCGTGCAACGCGTGGCCGCCTACGACCTGGGCTTCGACTCGGCCTGTGATGAGATCGACCTCCTGGAGGTCCACGGGGATTATCCCCGCGGTCACCTCAGCCGGTTCGCCTCGCTGTATACGACCGGCCGGGGAAACTACAACATCACCTATCCGAACAACAACACCGCGCTGGCCCTGCCGCTGAATAACGGCCGGTCGATCCGCGGCGAGGATGTGACGACATCGACCTGGCAATCCGCGCCGGTCCCGGGATTGCTGGGCCTGTCGGTCCAGCCGCGGAGCATGTCGATGTTCCGCGCGGAGGAAATCGCAACCCTGGCCGGCGCCATTCGCATCGAGGGCGATGGCGCGAGCCGCCGGCTGGTCAATGGGAGCGAGCTGGAACTCCACGATGCGACCCTCATCGACATGTCCACGGGCGATCGGCGGGCGGAGCCGGTCGGCACGGCCGAGCAGAAGACCGTGGGCCGTCGCATCGACAAACCCGCACCCGTTCCGCGGAAGGAACGCTACCTGGGGACCATCGCCGCCGGGGCCACCGTGGAGCTCGGTGCGACGGACGCCGCACCCGTACCGGATCGGGTCGAATTCGAATCCGGCCCCGATCCGAACTCGATCCTCCTGGCCTTGCGAACGACGTGGGAACCTCGCGACGAGAACTTCGGCGAGATCCGGCTGGTCGCATGGGTCCCGCACGCGATGGCCGGCCAGATGATCGATCCGCCGGTCGACCGCCAGCGAGGGTTCACGGCCGTGATCGTCCACCTCCGTAGTGGCCCGCCGCCGAATCCCGGCGGCCCTCACTACAACATCCTGGCCGTGGGTCCGGAGACCGCGCCGGCGGCGATCGAGCTGCGGCACGCCGACGATCTTCTCCGGACCCGGACGGGCACGCCGGCCCATGAACCGGTCCAAGACCGCGCCCCGGCCAGTGACGGGCAACGCCGTACCTGCGCCCAGCCTTGATCGATTCCCGATCCCAGATTCCGGATTCGAGATTCCGGATTCCAGAAGAAAACGGTTCTGGAATCTCGAATCCAGAATCTCGAATCCCAGAGAAATTGGAGACGAACGACCCATGATCGAGGTGATCCACTTCACCAAGCATTACGGTGATTTCATCGCGGTCAACGACCTGAGCTTCACCATCGGTCAGGGCGAGATCTTCGGCTTCATCGGGCCCAACGGAGCCGGCAAGAGCACGACCATCCGGTTCCTGGCCACCCTGCTGCGGCCGACGGCCGGTGAGGGGCGGGTCGCGGGCCACTCGGTCACCGCCGAGCCGATGGCCGTCCGCCGGGTCATCGGCTTCATGCCCGATGATTTCGGCGTCTACGACGGGATGAAGGTCTGGGAGTTCCTCGACTTCTTCGCCGTCGCCTACGAGATCCCCCGCTCCTACCGTAAGAAGATCATCGGCGAAGTGCTCGACTTGCTCGACCTGACCCACAAGCGGGACGATTATGTCAACGGCCTCTCCAAGGGGATGAAGCAGCGGCTCTGCCTGGCCAAGACCCTGGTCCATGACCCGCCGGTGCTCATCCTCGACGAGCCGGCGTCGGGCCTGGACCCCAGGGCCCGGCTCGAGATGAAGGCGCTGCTCAATGAATTGCGCCAGATGGGCAAGACGATCCTGATCTCCAGTCACATCCTCTCGGAGCTGGCCGACTTCTGCACCTCGATCGGGATCATCGAGCGGGGCAAGCTCCTGGCCGCCGGCAGCATCCGGGACATCCAGCAGCAGATCCGCTCCCACCGCGTCCTCAAGGTCCGGGTCCTGGACGAGTCGACCGAAAAGGCCGCCGAGCTGCTCCGCCAGGACAGCTCCATTCGCCTGGTTGAGACTTATGATCACACGCTGAGCGCCGAGTTCGAAGGCCAAGACCCGGACATGGCCCGCCTGCTCGACCGGCTGGTCCAGTCCGGGATCGTGGTCCAGTCCTTCGCCGAGGAGCCGCTGTCGCTGGAAGATGTTTTCATGATGATCACCAAGGGAATTGTGAGCTAACAAGTAGGGTGGGTGCAACCCACCAAAAGCCCTCGCCTGTTCCTGGTGGGTTGCACCCACCCTACACTGCTGAGACGCGACGAAGGACCGATCATGCTCTTTCGCGACAATCCCGTCTTGACCCGCGAGCTGCTCGTGACCCTGCGGTCGCCGCGCGCGTTCATCCTCCAGTTGCTTTACGTCTCTGCCCTGGGGGCGCTGGTGTTCTTCCGATGGCCGCCGGAAGCGGGCGAGCCCGGAGCACATCAGGTTAGCCCAGGGGTGGCCCGGGGGCTTTTTGACATCTTCTTCCTCGGTCAGTTCTTCCTGGTCGCGTTGATGGCGCCAACGTTCGCCGCGGGGAGCATCACGGGAGAGAAGGAGCGGAAGACCTATGAGATGCTGCTGGCCAGTCCGCTCCGGCCCGGCACGATCCTGGTGGGCAAGCTCTTGAGCTCGCTCAGCTACCTGGTGATCCTGATCGTCTCCAGCCTGCCGCTGATGATCCTCTGCTACCTGCTGGGAGGGTTGATGCTGTCGGAGATCACCCGGGCCTACCTGGTGCTGATCCTGGCGGCCGGGACGTTCGGGCTGCTGAGCGTCGCTTGCTCGAGCTTCTTCCGCCGCACCAGCTCGGCGCTGGTGGTCAGCTACCTGGTGATCCTCCCTCTGGCGGTCGCCTGCGTGGTGCTGACGCGCACCGAGTACGTCGAGGCGCACGATTTCGTGTCGATCGCCGTGCTCCCTCCCTGGTGCCTGGCCACCTGGACCGTGCTGGGCATCCTGGTCAACGGGCGGCTTCTCCGCCCACCCGACGTAGGCAGCGAGGGCAAGGATGTCGTCGATGAGGAGGAGGAGATGAAGTACGCGATCGGGGTGGTCATCGATCGCGATCTGTTCCCCGACAAGCTCTTCGCGCCGGCCAAGCGGCACGACCTGATGCCCGACGGGACCAATCCCGTGCTCGACAAGGAGCTCAGGAGCGAGATCTTCAGCCAGGGCACGCTGATGCTCCGGGTGGTGATCCAGGTGAGCATGCTGCTGTCGATCCCACTGATGGCGGCGCTGCTGTTCCTCCGTTCGGACCTGGCGGCCTATTACGTCGCCTACGTGCTCACTTTCAACCTCCTGGTCGGACCGGTATTCTCGGCGGGGAGTATCACGCAGGAGCGGGAGCGGCAGACCTTGAGCCTGCTGCTGACGACCTTGCTCCGCCCCGGCAAGATCGTGATCGCCAAGCTGCTGGCGGCACTGCGGGTCTCGACCGTCTTGACCTTCCTGCTGACCGAGCAGATCCTGCTGGCCTACGTGCTGCTGCCCGAGCTGCGGGGCCGGTTCTGGACCCTGGTGGTCTTCTTCCTGATCATCGCCACGACCTGCCTGGCAACCTCGACGATCGGGCTGTTGTGCTCGTCGCTGGCCCGGAGGACATCGGTGGCGATGGTCCTGACGTACCTGAGCCTGCTGCTCCTCTTCGTGATGCCGATGGGGCTGTCGTGGTATCTCCAGGGAATCGAGTCGGTGAGCAAGGAGCAGTTGGCCGCTTTCTCGGTCACCAGCCCGTTCTCAGCGGCGCTGAGCGTCCCCATGCAGACGACCCGCAACGAGGTCTTCTCCAACACGCCCGCAGCGGTCAGCGACTCCGTCCTGATCCAGGTCGCACCCGGCATCCGTTTGCCGGTCTGGGCGATCTTCTTGTGCATCTATCCGCCGCTGAGCCTCTTCTTCCTGCTGTTGACCTACTTGGCCTTCCGATGGCGATGGTGGCGATCGGGGGGATTGGGTTAGTTAGCGGCGGCTCTTCTCTGGGGCCGTTCTGGGCAAGGTGCCGCTGTCGAGGTACCACATGTTGTCGGGCCCGCGCACCAGGGAGACCACGGCCGGGATCGAGGCAATAGGTCCGTCCTGGCGCCGGCCTCGGATCGTGACCTTCAGGGTGAACTGCGCATCGACTCGCGTCTGGCCCGCGCTCTTCTCGCCGCGATACTCCACGGCCTCGAAAACCAGCGGAGTCATCGCCCCGGCCTGGCTTCCCTTGATGGTGCGAATGCGATCGGCCCAGTAAGCCTTGAATGCTTCGAAGGACCCGTAGGAGCTGGTGGTCCGTCCCGCGGTGCTGAGCAGGAGCCACATTCGCCGGTAATGGGGCCTGTGGTGCGAGAGTGCGCCGTAGAAGTCGCGCACGGCCTGTTCGGGCGTTATCCGGACGGGGCGTTCGAGCGTGATGAGGATCGGATAGCTGAGCACGGCCGCCCCCGCCCCTCCCACCAGCAGGAGCACGAAAAAGAGCCCGAGAGAGCCCATGGCGAAATACAGCAGGATCGCGAAGGCGAACAACCAGCCGGCCAGGACGATCAGGTTCGGCCCCCATTCGGCCTGTCGGGACCAGACCTCTTCGACGAGGTCGTTGGGGTCCTCTTTCCGAGGCTCCTCGGAACGTGGGGCCCTGACCTGGCGCGGTGGCCGGTCGGCTTTGGGCTCGCGCGGCTGACTCGCTGCCGTTCTGGGGGCCGCGGGCGTCGGGGGTGCCACTTCGGGTTCCGGGGCCAGGTCGAAGACCTCGCCCCACTCCCCCACTGGTGCGGCACTCGTCGCAGGCTTCGCCGACGGGTCGGTGGGTTCGTCCCGGAACAGCAGATCGGCAGACGCGATCTCCGGGTCGTCGGTCTTTCCCGCCGTGTCGCGCGGAACTTCCTCGGCCATGGACATCCTCCGCGGAAAGTTCGTCGGTCATCATCAGATCGGTCGTAAAAAGCGATTGTATCCGCTCACGCCTCGGGAAGCGACTCTCGGCTCGACATCGCGTGGGATCATGGGTGGACGTTGCAAGAGTCGTTGGTAAACGCATCGCGTACCGTTGACGTGTCTGATCGTCTCCGGCAAACGGCGGAAACTCGTTGACCCGCGATACGGTTGTTCTCGGCTGGATCGTGATCTGGGGATTCCGGCACCCCGTCAATCGCGGGGCGGCTTCCGGTGGTGGCTGGGCCCGCACAATCGTTACATTCCCGACAATCCTTCAGGGCGTAACCGCGGTTGAGATAGGTGGCGGGATGATGAGAGTCCTGGGCGATCACGACCGCACCGTCTGGGGGCGGTGGCTTTGACCCCTTCCGAGAGTCCCGACTCCGGACCGGCGGGACGTCCGGATCCGGCGTGGGTTCTGGGCTGGGGCGGCTGGGAGGCGGGCCGGACTTGCCGAGAATTGTGGCACAAATTGGCACTCGGTGATCACTTTTGGCCGCGGCGCCCTCTCCGATCCCCATGGCCCCCAGCGAGTTCGGGCCGAGTCCCCAAATCGCTGTGCCGAGCCCGGCCGCAGGCGGCACAGCCCCGTGGCTCGCAGCCTGGGTTTCCTGGCGGTGACGGTCGCACATGGTCCATATTATTCAGTATGCCACAGGTTTTATGATCCGTTAATGCACCTATCGCGGAATCCGGGGCGATTGGCTCCGGAACTCTCGACCACAGAGGGAGATGAAAAAATCCAAAAATTCTGAACACTGGGCTGCTCGAATGACCGATTTGGCCCGAACTGAGGGGGAAGCGGCGCGGGTCGGATCGTCGCACTCCCCAGGTTTGCCGCACCCGCCGCGCTGAGATCGGTGGTGGTCAACGCGGAGTCTCGGGATGATTGGTTCGATCGCGAGCGCCGGCGGACCAGCTCGGCTACGTCGGCGTCCGTCAGCCGGTGGCACTCTGCGATGGGCGCGGGTGGCCGACACTATGCCGGCCCTCCGACCAGCCTGGCCGATGGAGCTGACTCCCGAGGTGGACCAGGCCAACGGGCGCACGGAGCGGGCGGGCCACGGTGTCGGACCGCCTCGTTGTCGCGGTCGCTCCGATATGTCAGACTTGACGGGACGGGCCGACAGGGATCAGGCGGCGAGTGCCTAGAGCGCCTAACGCTTGGGTGGCGCACACAAGAACCGCTTCGATGGGTTACGAGCCCGAAGCGCCAGCGAGTGAATTCCGGCGGGAATCCTCCACTCACTCGCTGGCGCTTCGGGCTGGTATGCGCAATCCAACCGTTCGGCGCTCTAGCCGGGCGGACTTGGCGTCGGCGCGCGAGGTTCGAACACGCTGGCAAGCCGTGCAACCGTGTCAGCCGGGGCGGACACCTTTGCTGGGTGACCGGCCTCGGCATCATCTCCCGGAACCCCACTGACTTCGAGAGGCGGATGACCGATGGCGGGTTGGCGAAACGTCCGCATCTTTCTGTCGTCCACGTTTCGCGACATGCACGCGGAGCGCGATCATCTGATCAAGGTGACGTTTCCCGCACTCCGCGAGAGGCTGTTGCCACACCGCGTCGAGCTTTACGACATCGACCTACGGTGGGGCATCACCGAGGACGAAGCGCGGAATGAGAAGGTGATCCGCCTGTGTCTGGAACAGGTTGACGATTGCCGCCCGTTCTTCCTCGCGTTCCTCGGGCACCGCTACGGCTGGGTGCCGGGGCGGATTCCCGGCGACACGACGGCGAAATACCCGTTCGTGGCGCAATTCCCGGGCGTCAGCGTGACGGAACTCGAACTTCGCCACGGGGCGATGATCGACCCTCAGGGCAAACGCCGCGCTCGTGCTGCTCCGCGGGGAAGGAGCCCTGGCGTCGATCCCCGAGGCGACCCGCAACCGCGACTTCCTTGAAGCCGACCCCGCCTTGCAGGCGAAGCTGCGCGGGTTGCGCGAGAATCTCGAAGCGTGTCCGGTCCCGGTTCAGCCCTATTCCGCGTTCTGGAATCGCGCACTGTACGACCGCGTCAATCGGACCCGCGGGAAGCTCGATGGACTCGACGAGTTCGGCAAAGCGGTCGAAGCCTGGCTCTGGGACGCGATCAAAGCGGAGCTGAAACTCCCCGACACACCCGCCACCCTCGACCCGCTCGACGCCGAGGCTGACCTCCACGAGCGGTTCCTGGAACTGCGGACGCGCCTCTACGTCGGTCGCGATGCACTCTACGACCGACTGCGCGACTTCGCGCTGGCCGACGGGGAAACGCCGCTCTTGCTCACCGGCGAAAGCGGCCTGGGCAAGTCGGCCGCGCTGGCGCGGTTCGTCCGGGACGTTCGCAGGGAACACCCCGAGCGGTTCGTGCTGGCGCACTTCGTCGGCGCCAGCCCGCGGACGACCTCGCTACCCACCATGCTGCGGCGACTCACCCAGGAGCTCCAACGCGAGTACGCATTGACGTTACCCGCTGCCGAGTCGCCCGACGAGATCATCCGCACGTTCCAGGTCGCCATCACCAGCCTGCCGGGTTCGGCCCGGGTGGTCCTGGTCTTCGACGCCCTCAACCAGCTCGACGCCGACGACCGGGCCGAGACACTCATCTGGCTACCCGAGCTCCTGCCGGCGAACGTGCGGGTGCTCGCGAGCGTCGCGACGGGCCCGCAACGAGCCCCCAGGGTGTTATCGGCGTTCGGAGAACGCAACGTCGTCGTCGTGCCGATGGAGCCGCTCACCCGGGAGGAACGCCGCGACATCGTGAAGGCCGTGCCCAAACTCGTCGCCAAGACGCTCGATGACCGACAGATCGACGCCCTGCTGGCCAACCCCGCGACCGAGAACCCCCTCTTCCTGATGATCGCCCTGGAAGAGCTGCGCGGATATGGCTCTTTCGAGAACCTGAACACGCTGATCGCCCGGCTCCCGCGCACGGGCGATGCCCTGACGACGCTCTTCGAGCAGGTCTTCGAGCGCCTCGGGAAAGAGTTCGGCGCGAACCTGGTCGCGGAGGTCCTCAGCCTGCTCGCCTGTGCCCGGCGCGGCCTCAGCGGTCCCGAGCTCGAAGAACTGACGCGCCACCTGAACGAGTCGGCCGACGATCTTTACCCGCTTTTGCGCCAGCTCGAAGCCTACCTGCACCGCCGCGATGGCCGCTACGATTTCTACCATATGAGCATCCGCCGGGCCGTGGAGCGGCATTATCTGAAGTGGCAAGCCGAGGAGGATCAGCAGGACCCGTGGCTCCGCTGGAACCCCAACCGCCAGCCGCCGGCCGGCGATCCCACCGAGCCGGAAGTCGAGACCCGCGACCGGCTGATCGCCTGGTTTCAGTCCGAACGGCTGACAACGCGGGCGATTGACGAACTCCCCTGGCAGCTCGCCCAGCTCCGCATGTGGCAAGAGCTCTTCGACCTGCTCGGCGACCTCTCGTTCTTCGACGCGGCATGGGAGGCGAACGAGGTCGAGGTCCGTACCGCCTGGTCGCTGGTCAAGAGCGCCGGCCGCCTCGAGCCGATCACCGCGTACCGGAGCGTCCTGGCTGAGCCGGGAACGCACGATGTGTCTGCCTTGTGGCGACTGGGGTTGTACCTGCAAGGTTCTGGGTATGGAGCCGAACTTCTGTCCCTCGGGTCCACTCTGATCGAAAGGTTTCGCGCATCGAGAGAGGATTCGTCTTTGCAAGGTTGCCTGGGCAACCAGGCGGTGATCCTCCAGGCCACCGGGGACCTCGACGGGGCCATGCGGCTGCACCAGGAAAAAGAGGCGATCTGCCGACGACTCAACGACCCCGCAGGCTTGTCGCGCAGCCTGGGCAACCAGGCGGTGATCCTCCAGGCCACCGGGGACCGCGACGGGGCCATGCGGCTGCTCAAGGAACAAGAGGCGATCTGCCGACGACTCAACGACCCCGCAGGCTTGCAAGCCTGCCTGGGCAACCAGGCGCTGATCCTCAAGGCCACCGGGGACCTCGACGGGGCCATGCGGCTGCACCAGGAAAAAGAGGCGATCTGCCGACGACTCAACGACCCCGCAGGCTTGCAAGCCAGCCTGGGCAACCAGGCGCTGATCCTCCAGGCCACCGGGGACCTCGACGGGGCCATGCGGCTGCACAAGGAACAAGAGGCGATCTGCCGACGACTCAACGACCCCGCAGGCTTGCAAGCCAGCCTGGGCAACCAGGCGCTGATCCTCAAGGCCACCGGGGACCTCGACGGGGCCATGCGGCTGCACCAGGAAAAAGAGGCGATCTGCCGACGACTCAACGACCCCGCAGGCTTGCTAGCGCAGCCTGGGCAACCAGGCGCTGATCCTCCAGGCCACCGGGGACCTCGACGGGGCCATGCGGCTGCACCAAGGAACAAGAGGCGATCTGCCGACGACTCAACGACCCCGCAGGCTTGCAAGCCAGCCTGGGCAACCAGGCGCTGATCCTCCAGGCCACCGGGGACCTCGACGGGGCCATGCGGCTGCACCAGGAAGAAGAGGCGATCTGCCGACGACTCAACGACCCCGCAGGCTTGTCAGCGCAGCCTGGGCAACCAGGCGCTGATCCTCCAGGCCACCGGGGACCTCGACGGGGCCATGCGGCTGCTCAAGGAACAAGAGGCGATCTGCCGACGACTCAACGACCCCGCAGGCTTGTCGCGCAGCCTGGGCAACCAGGCGGTGATCCTCAAGGCCACCGGGGACCTCGACGGGGCCATGCGGCTGCACCAGGAAGAAGAGGCGATCTGCCGACGACTCAACGACCCCGCAGGCTTGCAAGCCAGCCTGGGCAACCAGGCGCTGATCCTCCAGGACACCGGGGACCTCGACGGGGCCATGCGGCTGCACAAGGAACAAGAGGCGATCTGCCGACGACTCAACGACCCCGCAGGCTTGTCGCCAGCCTGGGCAACCAGGCGGTGATCCTCAAGGCCACCGGGGACCGCGACGGGGCCATGCGGCTGCACCAGGAAGAAGAGGCGATCTGCCGACGACTCAACGACCCCGCAGGCTTGCAAGCCTGCCTGGGCAACCAGGCGCTGATCCTCCAGGCCACCGGGGACCTCGACGGGGCCATGCGGCTGCACCAGGAACAAGAGGCGATCTGCCGACGACTCAACGACCCCAACGGACTGGCCACTTCGCTGGTCAATCAGGCTCACCTGCTGGCCTTTGCGCTCTCCCGGCCGGAGGATGGCTTGCCGCTCGCCGAGGAAGCCGCACGCATCGCCGCGAAGCATGGCCTCCGGGCACTCGCCCGGCAAATCGAGCCGATTGTGAACGCGATTCGCGATCTGGTGCAATCACCCCCGCCTTGAGACGGTCACATTCCCGGTGCAAAGGTCGCGCTGCCTCGGGCCGTCGTCGAGGCAATCCTGGCGCGACCAAAAGGGGCCGGAACGTATGATCTGGTTGAAGGTCGGTGATTCGTTCTGACCCCTTTTCGACTTCCCGCTTCCTGCTTCGCTCCGCCGATTGCGAGTCGCCACACCTGGTGCTTCTTGGTTACAGCGCTTCACCATCGGGTTGCGCACAGCGGATTCGAGCCCGACGCGCCCGCGAGTGCATGATGCCCGCCGGAATGCACTCGCGGGCGCGTCGGGCTTGGTTACAGCGCTTCACCATCGCGTTGCGCACGCGGATTCGAGCCCGACGCGCCCGCGAGTGCATGATGCCCGCCGGAAGGCACTCGCGGGCGCGTCGGGCTTGGTTACAGCGATTCACCATCGCGTTGCGCACGCGGATTCGAGCCCGACGCGCCCGCGAGTGCATGATGCCCGCCGGAAGGCACTCGCGGGCGCGTCGGGCTTGGTTACAGCGCTTCACCATCGGGTTGCGCACAGCGGATTCGAGCCCGACGCGCCCGCGAGTGCATGATGCCCGCCGGAAGGCACTCGCGGGCGCGTCGGGCTCGAATGTCGTCGATGCAGTCCTTGTGCGCAACCCAACCGTGAAGCGCTCGAGGATAGCAGAAGTCACGGGAGCGTTCGTCATGGCAGGACCCGCAGTCGAACCCATCGGTTGGGAAAGGGCGCTCATGGCCGCGGAAAAGGTCAAAGAGCGGCTGCGCAGGGCAACCCGCGCACTCGACGCCGCCGGCATACCTTACGCGGTCGCCGAGTGGGTCGGCCGGATCGACGAGGACGCCGTCCGCAGTACGCGCGACGTCGGTCTCCTGGTCCGGCGGGCCGATTTGCCTGCCGCACGAGCCGCGCTCGAAGCGGCCGGCTTCGTCGATCATCAGCTCCTTGACATCGATACCTTCATCGATGGACCGCAAGGCAAACCGAGCGGCGGGATCCCTATCTTTTTCGCCGGCGAAAAGGTTCGGCGGGACGACGAGCACACTTTGCCGGATCTCGACGAATCGGAACGAGCCGTCGAATTTCAAGTGGCCACCCTCGAAGCCCTGGTGCGGATGAAGTTGATCGCCTGGCGCGACAAGGACCGCACTCATCTTCGCGACATGATCGGCGTCGGCCTGCTTGACGCGACCTGGCCCGTCCGCTTGCCGGCACCACTCGGTGATCGCTTGCAGCGGTTGCTCGATGACCCGAACGGGTGATGGGTCGATAGGTGTCGGTTTTCGTGGTGTCAGGTCAACTGTTCAGGGGGGTTCAATGAAGAAAGCCAATCCGGTTGGCCTCGCCGCGAGGAATCGAACGGTTGGTGGGGTGCAGACCGTGTTTCTAGTTATTCGGCCGGAAAAAACTAGAGCCGAGTAGGGAAGGGGCGCCCGGCGGGCTCGATCGAGCTTCGGGTTTCCCCTTCCCCCTCTAAAATTCCGTACGGCGGGTTTTCCCCAGTACGGCTTCAAATGGACCGTCAATGGCGACCTTCGGCGAGGTCCCAGGGTTTAAGTGCCGTCCACATCCGCCCCAGGACTCCGTCTTATACGCCACCGCAGTGGGATCTCCCAGGAATACGTGATCCCCGAAGGGACGACCCGTTCTAGAGCCTTTCGGTTCAATGTGGCACGACCCCCAGCAACTCCCACACGTCCATCCCGAGGCCCTTGGCTCGCCGTCGGGTTATGTTGTCCCGACAGGTCATCGCTTACTACGGCCTCATCCGAGCCTCTGAATCCCTCCCCACCACTTATGAATTTGTGGCGAGGGCTGCTGCACCCAAGGAAATCGGCTTCGGGTGGGAATCCAGAGGGTCCCCAATTGACTCCGCTGGACTGTGCTCGCGTGCCGCCTCCCTTACCCCGGTGGCCCCAGAGAGTGCACATGACTGTTGCTTCCTCTCAGGTGTCAGCCTTCACCTCCCAGTTACGGGTTCGGCGACCACATTGGTCGTTTCGAGGCTGCAGAGTTCACTCCTACCATAAAAACCATAGGCATGGTTACGGCCCGCGAGCTGGCTAGCCCTCCTTTCGAGGACGTTTACGTTCGAGCTTTCGCTGGTCGGGTCACCCCGAGCCAACGTCGAGTATCACTACGTGGATAAACAGTCAATTTCCACGACCGGACTTTCACCGGCAAGTCCAACGGCATTATGGGCTGCAGAACTCGGTCTGACCCCGACCTCCTCTGATCGGCGACGACGGGCAGCGATCGCCGGTCATCCCCTTTTCGACCTCTTGACCTTTTGGGTCCCGCGCCAGGGAGGATCTCGGATCGGAGCAATTGGGGCTCTCGGCCGGAAAGGATGTTCTCGATTGCTTCCTCGCCGGAATCCCCGAGGAAAACCGTCGTGTCGTCCGAGACACCAAAGACTCGCCCTGTCTCATCCTGGAGGAGCATGCAAGTCCCATACTGATAATGGCCGATGGGGCATAGGGGGCGGACATCGAGGAGTCGTTCGACTTGACGCAACCCTCCGCCTCCCATCCCGCGGACCGCATCATCCGCGCAAAACTCCAGAATATCCAGATTCTTCGATTGATCTTCGTAACGAATCACGCGCCCGCCATAGCGGCGCAGGAAGTCGTGGGTTGCCGGCAATAACGAAACACCCTCATCCTGATAGGCTGTTTCGTAGACGGGAGTGTTCCGCTCTCGAATGGGCAACCAACCAGCGGCGCGAAGGTCGCTCTCCACCTGCTGGGAATAGGCGAAGGGACCCGTCTCCTGCTTTATCTTTCGCTTCAATCCACTTGCCATGGTCGAACATCCTCATAGATAAGGTCGATCAGTGTGCCTGGTGATCAGGCGGTCCAAATCCTCCCAAGCTGGCTCCTCGACACGGTGACTCGACAGTTCGGGCATTGCGGGATGGGCCTCATGTCGCGGACTCTGAAGGTCCAAACATGCAGATCATGCTCCTGAGCGCCATCCAAGAGCGCCCGATTGAGGGCCTTGAACTCCGAGCAAGTCCGCGGTGATCGGGAGCCTACCAGCGTTCGCATCTGATGAGGCAGCACCAAGGGCAAACTTTGCTCTCGTGTCATGAGGTCGGTATGTACCATCATCCGAGACATCGAAGCAAAAAACCCACTCACTCCGTAGTATATCCTGTCTCTTCTCGTGTCGTAAACCACGGCGCCAACGGCTGAAGGACGAACGGCCGGAGGCAAGTGACTGAGACACCCCTCCAGAATGGCACCATAACTCTCGATCGCGTCGAGGAGATCTCGAGGTGTCCCGGTCAGTTGAATCTGGAGTCCTTGCGGCGAGATTTGCATCCACGGTTCAACGCTCGATAAAACGGCAGCATCTTGAGGCAAATAAATGTTGAAATCCAACCACCTGGAATGACTTGGGGCACGAGTTGAGTATTCCTGCGCAAACAATGAAGATTTCTGCCTTAAGAATTGCAGCCACGGATGATATGGCACATTGGCTCCTTACACTGGCGTTACTACTTGTGAAGCCTTGTGATTCGAGGCGCCTGAACCTGGAGCAGTCTTAGGCTCTCGGAATCGGCATCCGCGGCGGGGCCGTCTCCCACATCAGGGCGACCTCTTCCGGGGTCAGGCCGTAGGCTTCGTTGACCAGGTCGCTGATCCGGCGCTCCAGGCCCAGAGCCTCTCTCCCCAGGGCTTGGGCGGGGAGGATGGTTCGGGTGTGTTCCTCGCGGAGGTTACGAAGGGCCGCGAGGCTCAACGGGTTCTTCTTGCCCCTCGCCTTGCGGACTTCGGCGACGAAGGACTCGCCATCCAGCTCCAGAGAGGATTGAATCTTCTGGCTCGGTTCTGTGATGGAGTGCTCAACCTTGAGCCAGTCGAGCAGACTGACGTGAGGTTTCCTGATGAGACCGCATGATCTCAACGAGTCGGCTGACCGCGGTTCGACACTCCCCAGCAATCTTGTCGCCCGATTGGGGAACGGGGTAGGATTCCATGAAAGACGTGAAATAGCGCAATGCCTCATCTTTTCCGTGCTGAGCCGGTCCTCCAAGCGAACCACCAGCCGATCGGGGCGTTGAGTACGGACAGCAACCATTCGTCCTGAGATGGGATAAAATATGTCGTGTTGTTCGATGCATATTTGGTCCGGCGTCAGGCAGAAGTTCGCGGTCCATGTGATGTCTTGATAGGTGACGTCGCGGCCTCGTCAGCTCGTCCCAGTACGCACACGCACGAAGCTCCCACCAGTAACGTCCCTGGTCCTGTCTCTTCCGAGAGTGCGTCTTCGAACGGCTTAAGGTGCAGCATGAAGGCTCGGATAGGTCTCGCGAAAGATCGGCTTCCGCCTCGTCGCCTGCGTTGGCCCAAGGCCAGGGATGATCACCGCTCGACTTCAGGGCGATCATCCGAAGGTCGGACCATTCGGGAAACCATCTCCTAATATCCTGGCCTCGCAAGTAGGGCCGAATGAAGTCTTGGGATGAGGGGTCGGATTGGATGATCGAGTTCCGGGTGTTGCTGTCGATCAAGAAAGCATCGTTGAGACCGGTCTTGATGCCCATCAATGGCTTTACACCAGCAAACTCCGAAAGAGGAATCCCGCGGCTCCGAATCTTGTCCAGAAGTCGGCTCACCGATTCCGGCTCCAAGGACCATGCCCCGGCACTCAACCGCCTACGTTCAACTCCGACACCTTCCTTCGCAATCTGCACGCTCAGGTCATCGACTCGCAACTGCTCCCTCGGGATCGCGCAGACGCGCGTCGTGTCGGGGACGGGCCCGTCATCGGGCCGCCGGACGACGATGATCGACGGGAAGACGTCGGCGTCTCTGAAGATCTGCTTGGCGTGGCCGAAGTCGACGACCGACTCGACCCACCCTTTCTCCGCGAAGAATTTCCGGAGCGGCTCGCCGTAACCAGCCTTCATCCATTTGTTGGTGACGACGTAAGACAGCCGGCCGCCGGGTTTGAGCAGGCTCAGGCCCAACTCGTAGAAGTAGACGTACAGGTCGGCCATCCCGTGGTAGGCCGCGTATCGGGATTGCAGGTAGGGCTTGATCGGTGACAGCCATTCCTGCCGGATGTACGGCGGGTTGCCGATCACGACGTCGAAACCGCTGGTGTCTTGCGCCAGGTTGAAGACTTCGGGAAATTCGGTTTGCCAGTTGAAGGCCCGCGGGTCGATTTTTCCATCAGCCACGATGCTGTTGCCGACGCGGAGGGTATGGTCGAGGCTGGTGAGGACCTTGCCCTTGACCGCCGTCTTGATCCAGAGGCTGAGCTTGGCGATATGGACGGCTTCGTCGTTGAGGTCAACACCGTAGAGGTTTTCCTGGAGGATCTTGCGGTCGAGGTCGAAGAGCTCGGCGAATCCCCGTAGCTCCTGGACCCGGTCGTTAGTGTGCTCGTACTCGGTGTGGAGCTGGTCGAAGGCTTCGATCAGGAACGCCCCGCTCCCGCAAGCCGGGTCGAGGATCCGGATCGAGCCCAGCTCCTGCTGCCAGTCCAGCCAGAACGACAGCAGCCCTTCCCGTTGCGGAGCCTTGAGCGAGTCGAGGTCATACGCTGTCGGATCGGCCAGGGCGCTTCGGGCCGTCCCCTTGGCCTTCTGGGCATGGGTGAGGCGGAGATTCTCGAAGCGATCGCGCAGAACGCCTCCCAGGGCTTGCTCGACAATGTAGCGCGTGATGGTGTCGGGCGTGTAGAAGGCGCCTTCGCGCTTGCGACGGCTGACTTTCTCCTTGCTCTCTTCAACCTTGGGGGCCTCGGGTATCTCGACAGGCTTGTCCAGCTCGGCCTGGAGCTTCTCCAGGTCGTCGATCGACTGCTCGAAGATGTGACCGAGGATCTCCACGTCGATGAGCTGGGCATCCGTGACGGCCTCGTCCTCGGCGATCGCCGAAGCCGGCCGGAAGTCGTACTCGGCCAAGTCGCGGAACAGCCCGAACACCTCGTCAGGGATCTTCAGGTTGTCGAGGACCGGGTCGTCGGCGAACAGGCCGCCGTTGTACTTGCGGATGTCCAGATCGTCGTTGCCGACGTTGATCGCGCGGAACACCCCGCGGAAGTTGTCCCAGAGTGGGCGGGGGTTGTACGGGTCGCGGTGGGCGTAAGCGCGCTGGATGCTCTCGGTGGGGAGAAGGCCGCGATCCTCGCAGAAGGCGATGAAGAGGATCCGGTCGAGGAGCTTCTGGGCACATCCCAGGATCAGGCGTGGGGCGATCTCGGAGTTCGCCCGCCGCAACATCGAGAGGGTGCTGCGACGGATGAACGCATACTCGGCGTAGACCTCCCGGGTCAGCTCGCGGCCGACTTTCTCCGACTCCTGAAACAGCGTGTCGAGATGGCACGGACCGTGAGGCGGGACCATTCGGTTCGCATGCAGCAGGAAGACGAACTTGCGGAGTTGACGCTCGTCGGCGGCCAGGGTCTCGGTGTCGAACCGCTCGTAGGTTTGCTTATCCGTCCCCTTGTAGTAAAGCCGGGTCTGGCGGATGTTCGTGACCAGGATCCAGTTGCATCGGAGGTTGATCGCGTAGTCGAACGCCTGGTCAACCGCCGAGACTTTGCGGCCGGCAAACGGCCGGTCGAGCGGGTCCTTGGGCCCCTTTCCCTCAACGGCCGCAATGTTGCGATTTCCGGCCGGCCCGAACTCGCCCAGGACCGCGTCAACGAACTTGCCGTCAGCCTGGACGTGCTTCTCGCGGGAGAACGTGTAACGCTTGGGGTTGTCAACCGCCCGGGTGTAACCCAGTAATTCACAGAAGATGTCGTTGAGGAAGTCCCCGAGGATCTCCTGTTCCTTGTGGGTATCCACGGAACCCGAGGCGATGATCTCGGCCCATTTCTCCAGGTTCGAACGGCGCTCGACGACCGACTCGGGCAGGCTGAAGCCCAGAACGGGCAACCGGATCACGTCGGGGCGGAAAATGGGTTTGGCTTCAACCGGCACGGATGAACCTTTCGGGTGGGCTCAGGGGCGTGGGCTAGTCCCCAAAATCGCAAATAACCGCCCATGGGCCGCACGAGTTCACCGATCACCGATCGACAGGGCCACGGAAGCGGTCCGGAGATCAGAGAATTGAACACGAAATACACGAAATCCACGAAAAGAATTCAGGTATCGTGAGAATCAGACCCGAGAGAGCCGGCAGCTTCCTGTTCTGGTGGATGGTCATTTCGGATCTGGTGGACTAGGGGGTGACTCAGGCGCGGATCCTCCGGTCGTGTGTGCGAGGTTGGCACCTGACACCTGATTCTGAACCGTTATCGTTGACGTGTCAACCACGACGGTTCTAGAGCGCATGAACAGACGGGTTGCGCACAGGATGACGGCCGATCTCTGGCGGCCTGAAGGGCCGCAGGAGTCCAGCCCCGGGTGAAACCCGGGGTCCGCCGCGCACACCCCCGACCGGCGGCCTGAAGGGCCGCAGGAGGGCCCTCCGGCACCCCTTCAGGGTGCACCAACAGGAGCGGTGCGACCGGTTCCAGGGGTTGCACCCCCGGGCTGGGCTCCTGCGACCTTTCAGGCCGCCGAGAATCGGCTGTTCGTGTATGCAAGGCAACTGTTAAGCGCTCTAACGGCGGCTCTTTCCGGGGGACCTTCCCCATGCATAACTCGACCGCAATCCCGATACCGGTCTCGGCGATCGCCGACCGCGACCTGTCGGACGGCTCGTTCCGCGTGCTGCTCTACCCGGCGTATCGGCCCGGCGACGGCTCCGAGCTGGTGATGCGCCACCAGGACATCGCCGCGGAGCTCAACCGGTCGATCTCGACCGTGGCGCGCAGCCTGGACGAGCTGGCTGCCCGGGGCTACATCGCCCGGGGCCGCGACCGGTCCGTCCGCGGCGGCCCGGACCTGGCGCGGTGAAACGTTGGGGTTGACAGAGCTGAGCGCTCATCCGCGATTCGTTGCGCCTCTTCGTTCCCCCCTTGCGAAGGGGGGGCGACGCCGTCCGGCGTCGGTGGGGTGGTGGTCGGCGTGGCTGGGCCCAGGGCGCGGCGACTCCCTCGCAACCCCCCCACCGTCGCTCCGCTCCGGCCCCCCCTTCGCAAGGGGGGGACGAATTCGGCTCGGTCCGGCGCCACAAAAGATGACTCAGCCGGGCGGCTCGAGAACCTCAGTCAAGACCAACTTTTCACCGCGGCAGCCCGGCCCGGATCCAGGTGACGCAGCGAGCCCGGACCGGACGGGCGGTCAGGTCGCGACCGCCGCCAGGACCTCCTCGGCTCGGGGTGGCTTGGGGATGAGCGACTCCGCTCCGTCAGGGCAAGATGTCGGCCACCGGGATCTCGCTGATCACGACGCCGTCGATGACGACCGACAGCACCTGGCCGGGCGCGAGGACCTCGTGCGACTGATAGCCGTCAGGTCCGGGGGCGGCGTAGACCTCGACCTGGCCGTCGACCAGGTTGACGATCCAGTAGACGGGGATCCCGGCCTTCCCGTAGATCTCGGCCTTTTTCCGGTCCTCGTCGAGGCTCGAATCGGAGACTTCGACGACCAGCGCGAGCTCATCCGGACCCGGGTGTCGGCGGCCGTAATCGCGGATCGACCCCCGCGCGACGCTACGGTCGGGTTCCGGCATGCTGGCCAGTCCGGGGATCCGTACCGGCTTGCCCGGCCTGATATACCAGCCGGGCGGCAAGGCGAGACGGAGGGCCTCGCCGCACAGATCGTCGGCGATCGCATGGGGCGGGTGGTGCGTCATCTTCTCCACCAGACATCCGTTGATGAGATGGACCCGGTCCCGATCGCCGAATATGCCGGCGTCGGCCATCGCTTCGTACTGTTCGACCGTCAGCCGGTAGAGCGGCGACGGAATCCAGTTCGGCAGGGCCGCCGGTACCGGCGCCCTCATCGGTTGAGGCGTTACGGCCGTCAACATGGTCACTCCCCTCCCGCGATCCGATCCGGGATTACCCGCCAATACACCCATTGACTCACAGGCCGGCCGGGGACGTCAACATCTTCCGGCGGCCCGGACCGGATCCGGGTGACGCAGCGAGCCCGGACCGGACGGGTTCCTCGGTCCGGCTGACGGACAGGCCGCGACTGCCGCCAGATCCTCCTCGGCCCTCGGCGGCTTGGGGATCGATCAACTCCGTTAGGGCAGGATGTCGGCCACTGCGATTTCGCCGATGACGACGCCGTCGATCACGACGGACAGCACATGGCCGGGCGCCAGGACCTCGTGCGACTGATAGCCCGAAGGTCCCGGGTTGGAGTAGACCTCGACCTGGCCGTCGAACCAGGTTGACGATCCAGTAGACGGGGATCCCGGCGTTGGCATAGGCCGAGAGCTTCGGGCCGAAGTCCTGGCTCAGTGAGGAATCGGAGACCTCGACCAGCAATGCCACGTCCGCCGGCTCTGGGATCCGGTGCCTGTAATCCGCCGTGATGCCCCGGACGACGGAGACATCCGGCTCCAGCTCATTGTACGCGGGAATCCGCACCGGCTCTTCCTTTCGCGCCGACCATCCGGCTGGGAGCAGTTCCTTGAGGATCTCGTGAGCTGATGTCGCGGAAAAGCTGTGCTCGGGATTCTTCGCCATCTTGTCCACCAGATAGCCGTCGATCAGCTCGACCTTGCCGGGATTCTCCAGCGCCCCCGCCCTGATGATCCGCTCGTACTCGTCCACCGTGATGCGGTGCACCGCCAACGCGAACGGGAACGGCATCGTCGTCGGTGGCGTCAACGTGATCGTGGACATGGTCGCTTCGCTCCTTCCCCTTCGGACTCATCCCGTTGGACTGGCTCGAGAATACACCCATTGACTCACAGGCCGGCCGGGGCGTCAACAGCTTCCGGCGGCCCGGCCCGGACGGGCGGTTGCCCGGGACCGTTGACGGGGAGGCCCGTGAGTCGCATCGGAACCGAAAACCGGCGCAAGCCTGGGAATCGCCCGGTGACCGATAGGGTAACCCCGATTTGTCATCGTTTTCTGAGATCGTGGAGTCTACGAAACCAGGCTTTCGGCGCGTCGGTGTCGGCGATATCCTAATTAATTTGTCACGTCGTGCCGGCGGCAACGGGGCCTGACAGGACCAACGCCGACGATGAACCGAGGAGACTGAGCCCGTGGACTCTCAACCAACCGATCGAGCCGACGGCGACCGAAAACTGGCCAACCGGTACGGCGAGATCCGGACCGCGCTGGGGAATTTCGTTCCCAATGCTCCCGTCAACGTCAACCGGGAGGTTCGTACTGTGCTGATCGCCGAAGCACGCGAGATCCGCGCAAAACTCGAGGCCAAAGGCTGGACGTTCTACCACCCAGTTCCCGTCGATTGACCGCCCCTGACGCCGACCGGCGCGCCGAACCAGACTGGCAACGGGTGAGCGGTCACGCTCCAGATTCCCCCGATCAATCGGGTCCATTTGCCTTCCCTGAGTCCTTAAGAGTCTGTCCCAGAAGCCCCGCAGGGGGCGTCAGCACGTAGCCAGGGGCGTCAGCCTCTGGTGTGAGAATCGCCAAATCAACCTCCGCCTTTTTCACCACAGCGCCCCGACCCAAGTCCTGGCATCGCCCGGACTTGGGTCGGGCGCTGTGGTGGGTTCGGCGGTCTGGACCGGTCCAGGGGCTGACGCCCCCATTCGGGGGCTCAAATGGCTTCTGGGACAGACGCTAAATTCGACTTTTGCCGTTTTTCGGCGGCTGATTCTCGAGTAGAGGCCAAAAACAAGGGGTTTTCGAAAGTTGCCGGTCCACGAGGCGTGCACCGGAGTTGCCAAAATCCTTCGCCATCTCAGAAAACCCCTGGATTTCAGCGTTTTCGATCGCTGAAAAACGGCAAAAGTCGAACTAAAGCCGGTTTTCGGTTCCGATGCGACTCAGAGGCCGGCATGCCGGCGACTCAATTGGCGGCGCCCGGGCGATCGTCCAGGAACAGCCCCCGGGCCGCTACGATGTGGACGGGATCCGGGCCGACCCGTTCCCGTCGGGGCACACCAGCCGGCAGTGGGGCCGACTGATCGAGGATGAGCCGTGGCCGTGTCTCTGAACGATCCGGGTCATCGAGGCCGAACGTGCCGGAGCCCTTCGGCAACACCACGTTGCCCGGCGACAACAGCCAAGTCCCAGGGACTGTCTCCCCCCCGTATCGTCTCTGACATGTGGAGTGGGACTGGCTCGTGATGAGGCGGGAGTGTCCGGTCAGTCCAACGGGACCGCTCGTTCGTGGTTGCGGAACGAGCCATTGAACCCCGCCAGCCGAGGCGACCGTCAACCTCTACGGTCGGCCTCGGCGTCGTTTTTACTCTTCCGGGAACACCTCGTTGAGCACCATCGCCAGCCGCATACCCGCCTGGTAGAGCCGCCGCTTCGCGACCGGTAGGCCGGCCTGCTGGTACACCTCTCCAACCTGGCCCCGGCTGGACCCGCCGGCCCGGCGCCGGGTCCTGGTAGGCCTGCCGGGCCGCCAGCAGGTCAATGGCGGGTCTGCCCGCCGCCCCGACCGGGAGGGCACCCCGGCCCCGGCCGGCGCCGAGCTGCCGGCTGACCCCGGCCTGTCGATCGTGCCTGCCTATGGCGGGAATAATCCTGCTGCGATCAAGAGCCGGCGAAGCTCCACCCGGTCCGGGTGGTTCATGTTGAGCACGTAGAGGGTCGTCCGGCCGACGGCCGTCTTGCCGACCAACAGCGGACCATCCCACGCGAAGTGGGCGCTCGACCGCTGGCGGCGGGGGTTGAACAGTCGCGTGAGCCGGCCGGTCTTCGGGTCGATTCCCGCGATGTTCGGCCCTTTGTGATCGTTGTCGTGCGGGCAGGACAGGACCCGGTTCTCGAACGTCGTCTGGCCGCCATGTTGCTGGGCGATGGCGTGATCGAGGGGGAAGGTGAATTCGGAGATATCGGCCGGGACCTTGCAATACTCGCAGCGGTTCTTGGCCCGCTTTCGGACTCGCTGGTCCAGCGATTCGCCCATGGGTGGCTCAGGGTTCTGGGCCGGCTTGCTTCAGCGCGAGGATGGCCCGGGCTTTCAAGATCGAGAGCACGTTATCCGCCTGGACGTACGACTCGAGCTCGTCCCGCTCCGCGGCGGTGATCGGCCCCTTTTGCTGTTTCTCGAGGAGCTTGAGCATTCGTTTCTTGTCCTCCTCCCGGATGCGCAGGTCGAGGATGAACCGTGCACCCTCGGGCGGCACACGTCCGCCTTTGGTTTCGAGGGCACGGCTGAGGATGGTGGCGCCGGTCATCTTCGCAGTACCGAGGTTGGGTTGCATGGGTTTGCTCCTGTACAATCGTACTCGGTCAATCTTATCACGCCGCCTGGCACTTGCGAATGGCATCTCTCCACGATACTCCTGTTGCCCGGGGCAACGATCGCCGCGGGGCTCAACCGGTCGGTCGCGACCGTGGCGCGCAGCCTCGACGAGCTGGCCACGCGGGGGGCGACATCGCTGGGTGCCGCGACCGCTCCGTCCGTCGCCGTCGGCGACTTCCTTCAATCAATGGGGCCGTGGGCCGGTACCTGCGGAATGGACCAGATAGCCGTCGACCAGGCTCACCACGGTCGGGTCCAGGATCCCGCGTTCCCCCAGAGCCTGAAACTCGTCCGGCTGGAATCGGTAGTGGTTCCCCGTCTGGCGGCAGCGCATCACGCCGTTGATCAACTCGACGCGATGACAGCCGAGATTGCGATCCCGGATGGCCTCGTATTGATCGATCGTCATTCGATAGCGGGACTCTTTCTCTGGCGTCATGCTTCCTTCACCTCCTCGCCCGCGATGCGGCCACCAGGGTCTCCGGCTTCAGACCTGGGGACTTGCGTCTTCGGTTGAAGTCGGGATCATGGCGAATCGTACGTCACATCATCGCTCTCAAAATCCAGCTCATGGGGCGCGATAGAGCGGGTCGTCGGCCGGTTGCGGGTGATCCGTGGGGACGAACTCGATGTCCTGGAAATCGCTGATCAGGGTCGGGGTTCCTCGGGCAGCGTCCAGCGGTAGCGGCCGTTGGCGAACAGGCCGGGATGCTGGCGCTTGATGCAGAGGGCGATCTCTTCGCACGCCTCCCAGTTGGTACCTTCGATCGACTTCATGTAGCCGGCGCTGATCATCTCCATGATCTGTTCGGCCCACTCCGCGGGGATCGCCGTCCCCGATACCCTCGCTTCCGCGAGCCGGAGCGTCTCGGCCTTGCCGATGTCGCTCAGGGTCGGGCCTCCGCCCGGGTGCCCTTGAGCCGGGACGCGATCCGCTCGACGCGTGCTTCCAGGGCCTTGATGTCGGAACCCTGCCCCTTGAGGTCGACCGCGCGGTTGGCCACCTTCACGACGAGCGTCACCAGCCCCCAGATCGCCAGGCACAGGAAGATCGCCTCGAGGGCGCCGAAGAACCCGCGGAACCCCGGGTCGGGGCCGTGGAACGAATCGTCCAACGGCTTGCGGTCGGCATCCGACATGACATGTCTCTATGAGGGCGGGTCGAATCCGACAAAGCACGGCCATAGGGAGCCCTGATGTTGGATTCACTTGACGGGGCCGATGGCCATCGGCCACGCCTTCCCTGGGATGGAACGTACACCGGTCGGCCATCGGTTGCAATGCCCCGGCGCTCGCCCCGATCGCCCGGGGCCGCGACCGCTCCGTCCGCGGCGGCCCGGACCGGATCCGGGTGACGCAGCGAGCCCGGACCGGACGGGCGACGGGCGGATCCCCGTTCGGGCACAGTTTCGGTAAAGCTTAGCCCGACACGCCCCGCGCGGATTTCCATTTCAACGGGGGTTTTTCGGGTGTGATGACGGGCTTGCCATCGAACTGAAGATCCTTCAGGCTTCCACCCAGAGAGAACAAGCCCCGGAACATCAGGTCGAGCGAAACATCGGCCGCTCCCACTTCCATCCTGGCGACGCGGGGCTGGCTGGTATTCAGTTTCTTGGCCACCTGCTTCTGAGTCAGCCCCTGGCGCTTCCGTTGATCACGGATGGCACGGCTGACTGTTACCCGGAGCTCGACGAGCTGGCGTTCCTCCTCAGTCAGCTCAAGAAAATCCTCGGCGTCACCGAAGACGAACCCGGCCGCTTCAAGTGCTCGCCGTTTGTCCGCGTCCATCATCCCGCCCTTACTTGGCCTTCCTTGCTGCTTCATCGTAAACCCTCAGACGCTTCTGGCAACTCTCGATGTCATGCCGTGTGGTGGCGCGCGTGGTCTTCGCGAATACCCCCGCAATCAGGATGGCATCCGGATCCATCCGGTAGACGATTCGCCAGGTCCGATTTTCATCCGGGACCCGGATCTCATGACACCGAGGCCCGATGCTCGGCATGGGCCGCGAGTGCGGCATACCCAGCGGCTCCCCCTCCTGAACGTGCCGTAGGAGTGCCCCGGCCTCCACCCGTGCCTCCTTCGAGAACGGAGGCGTCCTGATCTCTCCGCCGAGCCATACCAGCGTCTTCCGGGTTGGTCCTACTGACATATTCTATATCGTATCCGATATACCGTCAAGCTGTAAATGACCATTGCGGTCCCGATCTCGACCGTGGCGCGCAGCCTGGACGAGCTGGCCGCGCGGGGCGACAGCGCCCGGAGCCGCGACCGCTCCGTCCGGGGCGGCCCGGACCGGATCCGGGTGACGCAGCGAGCCCGGACCGGACGGGCGGGCGGCCCGGACCGGCCGTCGGGCAGGCCGTGATCGTCGCCGAGCCGGCGGGGCAACCGCGGCGCTGTCTGACCGTCAGCGGGTTCGCCGCGATCTATTCGAGCAGGTCGGCGTGGGTCCCGGTACGGCCGAGCTCCAGCTTGCCGTCCTTTTCCCGGTAGATCAGGATCCAGTCAGGCTCAATGTGGCCGTCTCGCCATTCCTTCATGTCGCCGGTGAGGGCGTGATCCCGGTGCCTCGGTTCCAACCGCTCGTGAGCACATAATGTCTCGATCACCCCGCGGAGTTTCTCCATGTCCTTGCCGCGCTTCTTCAGGCGGTTCAGATCCCGCTTGAACTCCGCGACGGGCCGGGGCGTTAAACGGGGCGAGGGCGCCGGTGGTTCGGGCTTCTTGGGCTTGGGCTCGGGTTTGCGCTTGGCCACGTCAGATACCCAGGTCCTGGAACATCTCGTCCACGCTGGCGTAGTCGGTCATGTCCACGCCGGCCTCGGCGTCGCGGAGGGCCTTGCGGGTGGCCGCGTTGGGGATGCGCGCCTCGAACGGCAGGCCCTTTTGCAAGGTCACCTGTTTGTAGAACATCCGGATGGCATCGCTGGAACTCAGGCCGATCTCGGCGAGAATGGCTTCGGCCTGGGCCTTCAGTTCGGGGGAGACCCGGGCGCGAATCATCCCCGTCTTCGCGGCCTTGGATCGGCGCGAAGCCTTGGGAAGGACTGGGGGCCTCTCGGTCGCGTGTTTCTTGGGCATCGTTCGGGCTCCTGATGGTCTACCAGGACTGTATCCTGTTCGTGGTACAATGGCAATCGGAAAAGGTTGCCCGGGACAACGTGCTGCCGCGGAGCTCAACCGGTCGATCTCGACCGTGGCGCGCAGCCTGGACGAGCTGGCCGTCCGGGGCGACATCACCCGGGACCAGGACCATTCCGTCCGGGGCGGCCCGGACCGGATCCGGGTGACGCAGCGAGTCCGCCTCGACCGGGAGAGTACCCCCGGCCCGGCCGGCTGGGCGCCTGGCCACGCCCGAGATGAGAGAGCGAGGTTGGGTCGGCCCTGGCAACATCCCCTTGAGGGATCCTCAAGGCTGTCCGGAAAGTCTCGAAGAGACGAGATCGTATAGCTCGGGGCGTCAGCCCCGGGATGGCGGGACACCCGCAATTCCCTCTCTGCCCGCCCCATTCGGGGCTCAGAACAGCCATTCCGGACAGCCTCTCCGTCTTCTTCCCTGCTTCCTGCGGCCAACCTCCGGCTCGCCAGACCGGTGGCTGGTCAGGATTCCGTGGCGGAAGTACGCGACTCAATCCTTTGGATCGAGTTGAGTGCGATTAATCGAATCGGTACCCCCTCATGATCGGCACCCGTATCCTCTTCAGCAGCAGTCCTCAATACCGACAGCACGGATTCGTCGCCGAAAACGCCCAGATAAAATGCAGCCCAACTTCTGACGATTTCGTGAGGATCCGTGGCGAGGATCCGCGAGACTTGTGGGGTGGCATCCCCATTCCCCATCTGCCACAGACGATAAATGGCCCCGGCTCGCACACTCCAGCCAGGATCATCGAGGAACCGCATGGCCAGGGTTTTCGCCCTGTCGGGCGAGATCTTCGCCATGCCCTGGAGCGCGTAGCCGCGAGAGGAGTCGTTCGATTCGAGGGCTAGCTCCTCCAGGATCCCGACCGCTTCATCCAAGGGAATGGAGGGAAGCTCCCTCAGGGCTTGATTAATCATAAGAAAGTCGTGGCTGCGCAGCCTTTCCGCGAGACTCATTTCGGATTCCTCGTTGTACCCATAGCCTCCAGGTCAAAGCGCCCTGTCCCTTTCCTCGTGCATCATCAACCCAGGAATCCGCCGTCAACCTCGAGCACATGCCCCGTGATGTAGCCGGCCAGCGGCGAGCAGAGGAACAGGACCGCCTCGGCCACGTCCTGGGGCCGGCCCAGCCGCTGCAAGGCGATCGACTTGACCAGTTGGGCCCGCGCCGCATCTGTGATCTGGGCCGCCATCGGCGTGTCGATCACGCCCGGTGCGACGGCGTTGACCCGGATCGATCGCTTCGCGCATTCGCGCGCCAGCACGCGCGTCAGCGCCAGCACGCCGGCCTTCGCCGCCGCGTAGTTCGACTGGCCGTGGAAGCCCATCTTGGCGGCCAGGCTCCCCAAGGAGACGATCGAGCCCCCGTCGCGCATGACTTCCAGGCCATACTTGCAGCAATAGAAGACTCCGCTGAGATCGACGTCGAGCACGGAGCGCCACTCGTCGAGGGTCATCTTGCCGATCGACCGGTCGCGGAGGATCCCCGCGTTGTTCACCAGGATATCGAGCCCTCCCCACTCCCGACGGATGTCCTGCATCATCGCCTCGACGGCGGCCGGTGCGCTCACGTCGGCCACACAGACGATCGCGCTGTCGGCACGCTGTGAAAGCAGCTCGTCGAGCAGTGCGAGCGCGTCCTCATGAACCGTTCCTCCGGTTCGATCCGGGTGATTGAGGACCACCCGCGCACCGGCCGCGTGGAGCCGTCGTGCCGTCTCGGCCCCGATCCCCTGCGAGGAGCCGGTCACCAGGGCCGTGCGTCCGGAAAGATCGATGGCGATGCTCATCGGGCTGGACTCCTGGAATTCCGCGTCGCGCTGATGCGGCGATCCTCAGGGATTGTGAAGGGATCGGGAAAGAATTCAAGATTCAAGAAAGATTCAAGATTCAAAAATTAAGATTCAAGATTCAAGATTCAAGATTCAAAAATTAAGATTCAAGATTCAAAAATCGAGATTCAAAAATCAATTAATCTCAGATTATGTTTAGAGTGGAATTGCCTCGATTTTTCACGGACTCTCAATCGAAGACGAACCCTTCCTCGGTGATCCGATACGGCATGACATCCTCGCCGCAGGCGCTGCCGCGGTGCTTGGTGACGGAGAGCGCCCGGCCCAGCTTGCCGTTATGACGCGTCCGGCCCATCAGGATGATCGTGTTGGCGTTGGCGAAGATGTCCCCCTGGCTGATCGGCTGGACCAGCAGCTCCTCCAGCATGACCTGGGGCGTCGTGTACAAATAGAGGCAGCCGATGCGCGACTGATCGTATCGGTGCCTCAGCACCGCGTCCTCGAACGTCCGGTACTTCTCCCGGAGCCACTCCCGGGCGGCCCATTCGTCCTCCTGGCGCAGGACGTGGTGGTAGATGTACTCGAAGAACTCGAACTGGATCGATTCGCTGAACCGCTCGGCCGGCTCCAGGCCGTCGAAGACGACCCGCCGACAGCCGCGGCGAACTGCTGATAGAAGAAGCCCACGGCACATCGGAAGATCCGCGCCAGGTCGCTCTTCCATTGGTGCCACTGTTCGGCCTCGAGATCGCCGCGCGTGACCCGTCGCCCGCCGCGGTCGATCGGGTGGAAGTAATCGCCGATCGGGCGGCTGAAATCCCAGGCGTGGTCGAAGTCCGGCGAAGTCGTCAGGGGATACGCGTTCAGATCCCAATCGAACATCCGCGAGGCATATTCCACGTGGTTCTGAGAATCGCCGCGACTGGTCAGGTCGCAGATGATCCCGCGCCGGCCTTCGCCGTTCTGTCCGGACTGGGCCCAGCGCAGGCCGAGCTGCGTCTTGCCGACGCCCGTGGCGCCCGCCACCACGGTCAGCGTCCCGGGAAGGAGCCCGCCTCCCAGCGCCCGGTCCAGTTCTTCCCATCCAAACGCCTGTCGAGCAATGGACATTCGTCTCTCTTCGGAAGGATAACGTCTGAAGGATGAAGGCTGAACATTCAAAGTCATGTCGAGCGAGCCGCATCCCAGACCGAATCGGAAGCGTTCCATTGTGGTTCGGACGCTTCGAGCCCGGCAAGTAGCCAGGATCCGACTTTCCAGATCCCGGCTTAAGTTACCCTATCCGAAATGCCGAATTATGCCACAGAATCCGCACGATCCGGCGACTCAGGGGATTCGGCGCCGCCGGACGGAATCGCAGCCGGCTGCAAGGCTCGGAGTTTATGATGTAACGCACTTGAAATGAAGGACTTATAGAAATCGACGCGGAACTCCAGCGGTGCGCGCCACGACGGCTCCGAGCGGTCGTTGGGCCCGCGCCGGCTCGATCCTGTCAACGAATCGATCCAGGAAGGCCGTCCGTGGAAAGTCGAAGGACGAACGAGGATGTCAGGTCCTGGGCCGCTAGCGGCCGGTACGGGCATTGGCTGCGCGCGGTGCTCGCGGTCCTGATCGTTTCTCAGTCCTTGCCGGCCGGCCTGCTGGCCCAGGTGCCACTGCCCGGGACGACTGCGGACCCGGCCGCCGAACCGGGTCTCGAACGGCTCCAGGCACAACCGAACCGTCCGTCGGCGACCGCTCCAACCGCCGGAACGCCCGCGCCGCCGCGAGCCATGCCGCCGCCTGGGGGGGTGGACCCTCCACTGCCGCCGCCGATCCCCGTCGAGGCGATCCCCAGGATCATCCCGGTCGATCCGTTGCCGGGAGCGTCCGGGCCGACGACGCCGGCGCCTCAACCCCGGCTCATCCGGTTTCCCCGCGACACGTCGGGCCTGGCTCCCGAGCGACCGCCGGGACCTCCGCCGCGCCGGGCGGATGAGGACGTCACCCGGGACGTGACCAATCTGATCCAGAAGGTCATCGAGCCCGAAGCCGAGATCAGCGTGGCCGAGGGCCAGTTCCGGACCATCCAGACCCGCCGGCCGCTCGACCGGGTGCTCATCGCCAACCCCATGGTCGCCGATATCGAGCTGCTGAACGACAAGCCCGGTCTCAGCCTGGTGAATATCCAGGGGAAGATGTCCGGCACGACCACCTTGACCCTCTGGGACGAGACGGACCGACCGATCTCGTTTTTGGTGCGGGTCACGATCGACACGAGAGACCTGGAGCTGCGGATTCGCCAGGCCTTCCCCGGGGCCGACGTCAAAGTCCGCCAGGTGGGGGCCCAGATCATCCTGGAAGGGCAGGTTTCCGACTCCAAGACGATGGCCGACATCATCGAGGTCGTCATGATGACGCTCCGGACCAGCCCGCTCTTCCGCGGGATGGGCGGCGGCGGCGGGGGCGGGATGGGCGGCGGGGGGGGCGGGATGGGTGGCGGTGGGGGGATGGGTGGCGGCGGGATGGGTGGTGGCGGTGGTGGCGGGGGGATGGGTGGCGGCGGGGGTGGTGGCGGCCGAGGAATGGTCATCGTGAATCGGGTCACGGTCCCGGGTCCCCGTCAGGTCCTGCTGCACGTGAAGATCGCGGAGATCAATCGCAGCGCAACGCGCGATATCGGCGTGAGCTGGCTGTACTCGCGGGGGAAGTCCATCATCGGCTCGGCGATCGCCAATGACGCCGTATTTACCACGACCGGGGACGCGACCATCAGTCAGAGCCTCGGGCCGCGCGGCTTCGCAGGACCGATCCAGGGGACCGTAGGGGGAGCCAGCTCGGCGGCACCCAGCGGGAGCTCGCCGCTCTTCGGCGTGTTTGACGCCGGGCATTTCTCTCTGTTCATCGACGCCTTGCGCTCCAACAGCCTGGCGAAGATCCTGGCCGAGCCGAACTTGATGGCCATGGACGGACAGCCGGCTCGCTTCCTGGTCGGCGGGATGTTCCCGTTCCCGGTCCCGCAGAGCTCCGCGCTACCCGGCGGGACCGCGGTGGTCACGGTCCAGTTCCAGCGGTTCGGCACGATCCTGACCTTCGTCCCCCAGATCCTGCCCAATGACGTGATCCGGCTCGACGTCGAGCCGGTCATCAGCGAGCTCAATTACGCGCAGACCACGACCGTCAACGGCGGGATCGTCCCCTCGATCACGGAACGGAGCGCCCGGACCGTCGTCCAGCTCCGGGAGGGCCAGACCCTGGCGATCGCCGGACTCTTGCAACTGTCCTCCAACAACACCACCGTACGAATCCCCGGACTCGGCGATCTGCCCGTGGTCGGCCCCTGGTTCAGCGCCAATCAGGCTGAGGCGATCGAGACCGAAACCATCATCCTGGTCACCCCCCAGCTCGCCGCACCCCTCGACAGGAAGGATGTGACCGAGTCACCCGGCGACCGCATCTTCCAGCCCAACGACGCCGAGTTCTACTTCCTCGGGCGCATCGAAGGCAAACTGGGCCGGGAATTCCGAGCGACCGTGGCCGAGCAAGACCCGCTCAACCTCATGAAACATTTCCAGAGCGAGCAGCAATGGATCGTCGGCCCTTATGGGCATGCGGATTAACCTTTAGGCTGAAGGCTGAGGCAGAACCGAGCCGGCCTGGATTCCGCCTTCCGCTTTCCGAAGCCTTCCCGGAAGGGGACGGCAAGGACCGAGGACAAGAGCGATGGACAATCGACGGAAGCTAATCGGCCGGTGGTTATGTGGCGTGGCCCTGTCGGCGCTGATCGCCCATGGCGTGGTGGCTCAGCCACCGGCCCCTCCGGGCGATTCGACGGCCCCGGCGGTCTGCAATCGTCGCGGGCGATTGCACCGGATGTTTCACCACACGGCCCATACCCTCGAAGACAACTTCATCGGCCATCCCGACGCCTTCGTCGAGCCCCCGCTGGGTTATTACATCAACCAGCAGTTCGCGGTGCAGGTTTCCAAGGCGGATCCGCATCGGTTCACGCTCTACGCCTCGGACTTCCTGCCGGGCACGGACAAGTTCTCGCCGATCGGTGCCTCGCGGTTCAACTTGATGTTCGCGCGGTTGCCGGACTGGTCCGGTCCGATCGTCGTCGAGTGGACGCCCGACCAACCCGCGGTGGCCCAGGCGCGCCGCCGGGTGGTACTCGAGACCTTGACGGGGGCGGGCTCGCCCGTACTGGCCCAGCGCGTGGTGATCGGACCGTCGCCGTACCCGGGAGCGATGGGAATCGAGGCAACCAACCAATACATGAATACGATCTTCCGGAACCAGGCGGCGTCGCACGCCTTCCCGCTATCACCAGTCGAGTCGTCTTCCATGGGAGTCCGTTGAGATGACGACCGATCCGGGAGGAAGGTGCAGGAGGACGCGGGATCGTGCCGCGATGCCGCGGGTCCTGATCCTGACGAGTCTGGCGATGGTTGCCGTCCTGGGCGGGGGTTGCGTCCTCGCGCCGCGACGGACGACGTCTCCGGCGACCCCGGCGCCGAGCCCGGCATCGCCGGCCGCGGCCGAGGATGCTCCGGCGCCGACCCTGGTCAACGTGACCCGGACGACGGTCGGCGATGGCACCACGTTCCACAAGACGGCCACGGATCGCCAGCGGTTCCGGGTCCACCTGGACTTCGGGCGGGTTTTCGAGACTCAGGCGAACTTCGACCGGGCGATCCAGGAGTACCAGGATGCCTTGACGGTCGCCGAGACCGCCGGTCACCGGGAGTTCAAGGCCGCCGATCGCGCGTTGGCCCACCGCCGCATAGGCGCCGTGCTCGATCGGTTGGGACGATTCCCGCAGGCCGAAGATCATTACCAGCAGGCGATGAAGCTCGATCCCAAGGACCCGAGGGTCTGGAATGACGCGGGCTACAGCTATTATCTCCAGAAACGGTGGCCTGACTCCGAACGCGCGCTCCGGACGGCCTTGAAACTGGCTCCGGACGACGCGCGGGCCCGCACGAACCTGGGCCTGACCCTGGCCGCGGCCGGACGCACTCAGGACGCGCTCCCGCTCTTGAGCCACTCCGAGGGAGACGCGATCGGCCACGCGAACCTCGGCTACCTGCTGGCCGCCACCGGCCAGTTCGAGCCGGCACGACAGGAATACCAGAAGGCCCTGGCCCTGCGGCCGGACCTGGAATTGCCGCGCCGCGCGCTGGCCCAGCTCGATCGCCAGCAACAGGGCGTACCGGCCACGGCGAACCGGAACCTGGTGACCCGCCCGACCATGCCGCTGATCGGTCCGGTCGATTCTGCGGTGAAACCGGCATCCACTTCGGCCGACGACGAGATTCACCTGCCAATCCCACCACCCGTGCAGTTCTCGAAGTTGTTGGGTCGGACTTTGCCGTGACCGTCGGGTCGAGCCCCTCCGTCGCCCGGGAACGACTCGATCGCCCCACCATGGCTGGGAATCCTCGGCGACGCCGGTTATGCTGAACAGGGGGTGAAGGTCTCTCATGGACCCGCTTGCGGATCGATTGAGAAGCGAGGTGCCCGCATGAATCGCGATGAGGTCCTGGAGGCGATCGAGTCCTGGCCGGATGACGAGCGCATCCAGTTGGTCCAAGGACTCCTCGATCAACTCCGCGACCAAGATTCAGAGAAGACCACCCAGCAGGTCGCTACATGGCTTTCTCCCAAGACAGCGGCCCGGGCGCTGTCGAAACGGCTTCAGTTTGTTGTCGAGCGAATGATGGCAGACGATTGCCCGGACGACATGCACCCCCCTAGCCTTGCGCGACTGGATGTCGCTTTCCGCGAGCAACCCGGCCAGACCGAGATACTCGTTCAACGAGAGCACCCCTCGGCCCTGGGACTGTAGGACTGACCGGACAGCCCGGAGTTCGAATCGACGCCGAAGAGCTCAAGCCGCAACGTCTTCTTTGGGCTCACCAACGGAGCAGACCTCCAGGGTGTCGTATCGAACCAAGCCGGGAACAGGGTCGGATCGTACGCCGGCTGGAAAGGCCAGTGGTGATGCCCGTTCCAGTGATCGTGGTTACCGGGGATCGTCCAGAGCTGGGTCGTCGGCACGTGCAATCCGACGGCCCCCGTCAACGGCGGATCCGTGAAGAGTTCGGAAAGGAGATAGGTATAGGCCTGGGAAAAGTCCGTGCGCAGCCCGGCACAGCTCAGGTCGCCGCTGACCACGACATTCAACGGTTCGGTTGCGGACATTCCCATCCTGTTCTTTATGTCCGCAAAAGCGTTCCTCAGTACCGGCAGTAACACGGGATCATGGCCGTGCAGTCCCGCTCGGACAGAAGTATTCGAGTAGAACTGATTCCGCAAACTCCCGACGTGGATGTCGGAGAGCTGGACCAGGATGATTCGCTCCGGACGCGCCATGGACGCTCCTCGTCGACCGGAAAATGGTCCCGCATCCTCGCCCCGAGGTCGGAGCTTACTCGCGTCCGTTCGGCGCGACGAGGACCTCGTAGAACCGCGGCCGTCGGTCGGCGATCCGGTTGATCTCGTGCCGGCCGGGGACGCGGACGAGGTGCTTCTTCCGCGCGCGGGTCGGGTCGATCTCGGCCGTGAGGACCTCGTCGGTGTCGGCTCCCGCCCGGGCGAGCACGGTGCCGTTGGTGTCGACGATCGAGCTGGAGCCGATGAACCGGAACCCGCTCTCTTCGCCCACGCGGTTGACGGCCATGACGTAGACGGTGTTCTCCATCGCGCGGGTCGGGATCATGTGCTCGGCGGCGCATTCGGAGTGGGTCGGCCAGTTGGTGGGGAGCACCAGCAGGTCGGCCCCCAGCAGGGCGAGGACACGGGCGGTCTCGGGGAACGCGCCGTCGTAGCAGATGTGCATCCCGACCCGGAGGCCGCCCGCCTCATGGACGGCGAACGGCCGATCGCCGGGGTCCACGAACATGTCGATGCCCAGGTACGGGAGATGCACCTTCCGGTAGGTGCCGATCACGCCCTTCGGGCCGGTCAGCACGCAGGCGTTGAACAGCCCCGGGCCGTCGCGCTCCAGCAGGCCGAAGATGCTGAAGCACTGGTGCCGCTGGCACGCCGCGACGACCCGGCGCACTTCGTCGCCGTCGATCGGCACGGCATGCGCCAGACCCTCCTCACGGCTGGAGAACCCGTAACCCGAGAGGGCGCATTCCGGAAAGACCACCAGGTGCGCGCCGGCGCCGGCGGCCTGGTCGATCCGCTCCAGGATGCGGTCGAGGTTCTGGTCCAGCCGTCCCAGCTTCGGCTCCATCTGGACGGCGGCCACGCGGTAGGTGGACATGGATGGTGATGTTGGCATGAGAGTTGAACTCAGGTGATCGGTGGGCCTCACGCCGCGGCGCGGCGCTTGACCCACCCTACCGGGCTACGATCGGTCCCAAGCCTCACCCGAGCTTGACCGTGACGGTCTTGAGCTCGGTGTAATGCTCGAGGGCGGCCTCGCCGTTCTCGCGGCCCTGACCGGACATCTTGAAGCCACCGAACGGGGTACTGGTGTCGACGATGTGGTAGCAGTTGACCCAGACGGTGCCCGCCTTGACCTTCTTGGCGAAGAGGTGGGCCTTGTCGATGTCCTTGGTCCAGACCGCGGCGGCCAGGCCGTACTGGGTCCTGTTCGCCCGCTCGATGACCTCGTCAACGCCTTTGAACGGGAGCACACTGACCACCGGCCCGAAGATCTCGTCGCGGGCGATGGCCATGTCGTCCTTGACGTTGTCGAAGATGGTGGGCTGGACGAAGAAGCCATTGGTGCCGACGCGCTCGCCGCCGGTCATCAACCGCGCGCCCTCCTTCTCCCCCAGCTCGACGTAGTGGAGGATCTTGTCGAGCTGTTCCTGGGAGACCTGCGGGCCTTGCTCGGTCTTGGGATTGAGGGGGTCGCCGACGATGCGGCCCTTGGCCTTCTCGGCGAGCCGTTCGACGAACTCCTGGTGAATCTTCGACTCGACGAACAGCCGGCTGCCGGCCGTGCAGCACTGGCCGCCGTGGAAGTAGATGGCGTGGAAGGCACCGGCGACGGCAGCGTCCATGTCGGAATCGGCGAAGATGACATTAGGGCTCTTGCCGCCCAGCTCGAAGGTGGTGCGCTTCAAGGTATCGGCGGCGGCCTTCTGGATGATCTTGGCCGTGTCGACGTGCCCGGTGAAGGCGATCTTGTCAACGTCGGGGTGGGCCACCAGGGCCGCGCCGGTCGTCTCGCCCAGGCCGTTGAGGACGTTGATCACTCCGGCCGGGAAGCCCGCTTCCTTGGCCAGCTCGGCGACGCGCAGGGCCGTCAGCGGCGTCTGCTCGGCGGGTTTCATCACCACCGTGTTCCCACAGGCCAGGGCCGGTCCCCACTTCCACGCCAGCATCAACAGCGGGAAGTTCCAGGGGATGATCTGGCCAACCACGCCGACCGGCTGCCGCAAGGTGTACGAGAGGAAGCTGCCGCGCACCGGGATGGTCCGGCCCTCAACCTTGTCGGCCCAGCCCGCGTAGTAGCGTAGGGTGTTGCAAACTCCCTGCATATCACCCTTGGAGTCATTAATGGTCTTGCCACAGTTGAGCGATTCGAGGGATGCGATCTCGTCGGCGTGCTGCTCGATCAGGTCGGCGAGCTTGAAGAGGAGTTTGCCGCGGTCGGCGGCGTCCATCGTGCTCCATGGGCCGGATTCCAAAGCCCGACGCGCTGCCTTCACCGCCGTGTCAACGTCGGCCGGGCCCGCCGCCGCGACCTTGGCAAGCGCCTCGCCCGTCGCGGGGTTCAAGGTCTCGAACTCACCGCCGTCGACCGGGTCCACCCATTCATTGTTGATGAAGAGCTTCGTCAGTTTGACCTTGGGCTTGGACGTCGTGGCCTTTGCCGTTGTGGTGGCCATGGTTGTCGCTCCTGGTTGCTTGATTGAGGGTTCGCTGCTCACCTCAAGACAAGAGGAATCGTCGTCGTCGGGGCGCGCCTTGTCAACCCGGCTGTCGGCGGGACGTCCGCGTGTCCGCATGAAATCGAACCGGAGTCATCGGGAAATCCGCACCTCGGGAAGTGCCGTCTTGAGATCTCGGACCCCGTCCCGGGTGACATCCGACTTCCAGAGGCCGACCGACTTGAGGTTGACCAGTGCCTTCAGGGAGGAGAGACCGGCGTCGGTCACCCGGGTGTTGGTGAGATCCAGATCGCGGAGATGGGTCAATCCTTTCAGGTGGACGAGCCCGGCGTCGGTCACGTGGGTGTGGGCCAGCTCCAGATGTTGGAGACTGGTCAATCCTTTCAGGTGGACGAGCCCGGCGTCGGTGATCGCGGTATCGCCAAGGTTCAGCAATCTCAGTCGGGTCAGTCCCTTCAGGTGGGCCAGACCGGCGTCGGTGATCGATGACCTGCCGGCGTGTAACTCATCAATCAGGGTGAGCTTGCCCACGAGGGCCATCTCGGCATCGGATCCCCCCTTATTGATCCGGACCACGACCACACTGCCGAAGCAGTCGGCGCCGAGCCGATCCACCAGCCACTTCAACCACCACGGCTTTGGGGTCGGGACCAGGGGTTCGTCTCTCAAGTTCCAGTCGTAACGGAGCGAACCACCGGCTTTCTCGATCGCGACGACCGCGTCATGCTGGATCCTGGCGGTGTAGAGGATCCATCCCATCCAGCCGACGAGCCCCGTGACGAGAACGGCCATCACCTGCACGAACAGGCGCATGTGGCTCCGACGACGAGGATTGATGGGTTTTGGCGAAGCGGTCATGTAGGGCGTCTTTCCCAGCGCGGGATGTGTCTGAGACCCGGGGGCTATTCTCGTCTTGGAGCAACTCCTTGGAAAGCCCCCAGCGACATCGAGAGGTTCGCGGCTCCTTGACCATGTGGCTTGCCCGATCGCCGCACCCGACTCAGAATGGTCGCCAGGAGCTCGACGTCGCTTGCGGAAGTTACCTACCTCGCCTGAGGATCGACTTGATGTGGTTCCAACCTGCCCGGCTTCTCGTGTTTGGCCTTCTCCTGATCGTGTCTGCCACCAATCCGCTCGGCGCCGGCGAACTGCGGATCACGCGCGTCTTCGGCCCCGAGGTCCCGACCGGTCCCTACAAGCATCCGGCCTGCATGACCGAGCTGAGCAACGGCGACCTGTATCTCGTCTATTACGGCGGCAAGGGGGAATACGCCACCGATACGGCGGTCTTCGGATCGCGGATGAAGAAGGGGACCTCGCAGTGGACGACGCCGAAGCCCATCGCGCACGACCCGTTCCGCTCGGTCGGCAACGGGGTCGTCTGGGAGGCGCCGGACGGCCTCGTCTGGCTTTTTTACGTGGTCCGGTATGGCGAGACCTGGTCAACCTCGCGGATCCAGTTCAAGGTCTCGCGCGACCACGCCGAGACCTGGTCGGACGCCTCGGTCCTCTCCCAGGATGAAGGCGACATGGTCCGCGGCCGGCCGATCGTGCTCAACGGCGGCGATTATCTCCTGCCGATCTACCACGAGACCGGACACGATCCCGAGCTGGTCGGCCCCGACAGCACGTCGCTGTTCATGAAGTTCAACCCTGGGAAGAAGACCTGGATCAAGACCGGGGCGATCCGGTCGCCGCGCGGGAATATCCAGCCCGCCGTGGTGCAGCTCGACGACGGCCGTCTGATCGCCTATTGCCGGCGCGGCGGCGACTACGACCCCAAGACCGTCGGCTACATCGTCCGCGCGGAGTCACACGACGGCGGCAAGACCTGGAGCGAGGGCAAGGATTCATCCTTCCCGAACCCCAACGCGGCCGTCGATTTCCTCAAACTCCGCAACGGCCGGCTCCTGCTCGTCTTCAACGACAGCCTGAACCGTCGGACTCCGCTCACCGCCGCACTCTCGTCCGACCAGGACCGCACCTGGCCGATCCGTCGGAATATCATCGAAGGCAACAACGACTTCGGCTACCCCAGTGCGTTCCAGGCGCACGACGGCCGGATCCACGTCGTCTTCACGTCCGATCGCCGGTCGGTGGTCAATCATGCGGTCTTCGATGAGGATTGGGTGATCCATGGGGCTCGGGAGCGGTGAACTTCACACCGATCAAGTCACGGGCATTGTGGACTCGCACAGGCTACTTGTCGAAGCGGTCATACAACTCTTCACGCTTGGGGTAGGGAGGACCCCCGAGGTGAAATCCCTCTTTCATCCGCGCGAAAGCTTGCTGGCGGAGGGTCTCACGGTCCTCGGTCGCTTCAACCGCCGGTTTCGCACCGGAGCTCGTTGAGGGCAGAAACGTCACCAGAACCCGGGTCCCGTCACCGACACCGTTTGGCCGTTCGGTCAACTCGATTCTTCCGTCCCGGCAAGTCCCTTCCACGGTCAGCAGGGCCATCGGTCCAGCCTCCTCCCTCGTTCGGAACTCTATGGGGTGATGATACGATTGGCGTGCGATCCATGGCAAGGTTCCCTCCATTTCCTCGACATTCGTCGCACTCCTCCCGATTTTTTCGCTAATGCTCCCGGTCGTCCTGCGTCTAATTACCAGGGACTACCCTCGGCCGGCTCGATGGGGATCGGGTCGGCAGCCTTCAGGATGCACTCGCATCATTGCATGACTGAAGCGTGTCCCAACCGGGGAGGAACGACCATGTTGAGGTTTCGCGCACCATGGATCGGATGGATTTCGGCCGTCGTCTTGATGGGATCCGTCATCCCACAAGCCTGGTCGCAAGGGATCATCATCGACCGTCAACCAAGGATCCCGGTCGCCCGGTCGTTTGAGATCCGCGAGGTGAACATCGATGCTCGGGTGCGGGACCAGGTCGCCGAGGTCCAGATCTCGCAAACCTTCCACAACCCCGGCTCGTTTCCGCTCGAATCCGAGTTCCTGTTCCCGCTCCCGGAAGAAGGAGCCGTGCAGAACTTCGTGCTGATGGTCAACGGGCGTGAGCTGCCCGGCCGGCTGATGTCCAAGGACGAGGCCCGGCGGATCTACGAGGAGATCGTCCGGACCAAGCGCGACCCGGCCCTGCTGGAATACATGGGACGCGGACTCTACCGCACCAGCGTCTTCCCGATCCCGCCTGGTGCCGATCGCAAGGTGACGATGCGCTACACCCAGCTCTGCAAGCGCGATCGCGACGTCGTCGAATTCGCCTATCCGCTGAGTACCCAGAAGTTTACGGCCAAGCCGATTCAGCGGCTGATCGTCCAGCTCTCGATCCGGAACAAGGAGGCGATCAAGTCGGTCTACTGCCCTAGCGACGATGCCACGATCCGGCGCCTGGGCGATCACGAGGTCGAGGTCCGGCTCGACCGTCACGACCTCGTGCCGTCGAACGACTTCCGGCTGATCACGACGCTGGCCGAGGGTGCGTTCTCGGCCTCGATGCTGAGCTACCGGCCCAACGAGTCGGAGGACGGCTACTTCCTGGTCCTGGCCAGTCCCGAGGTCAAGCCGGCCGACACCCGTCCCCGTCCCAAGACCGTGATCTTCGTCCTCGACCGCTCCGGCTCGATGGCCGGCAAGAAGATCGAGCAGGCGCGGCGGGCTCTCAAATCGATGCTCAACAACCTTCGCGAGGAAGACCTCTTCAACATCGTGGTTTACGACGATCGGGTCGAGAGCTTCCGGCCCGAACTCCAGCGCTATCAATCGCGGAGCCGCGAGGAAGCCGAGCGGTTCGTGGATAACATCCGCGAGGGCGGGAGCACCAACATCGATTCGGCGCTCAAGACCTCGCTGGCGATGCTCCAGGATTCGTCGCGCCCCGGTTATGTCCTGTTCCTGACCGATGGTCTGCCCACGGCCGGCGAGGTCAACGAACAGAAGATCGCCGAGAACTGCCGCAGGACCAACGACCGCCGGGCGCGACTGTTCTGCTTCGGGGTTGGCTATGATGTCAACGCCCGGCTGCTGGACCGGCTGAGCGGCGGCAACTCGGGCACCAGCGAATACGTCAAGCCCGACGAGGACATCGAGACCCACGTCGGGCGGTTCTATTCCAAGCTGACCAGTCCAGTCCTGACCGACCTGCGCCTGGAACTGGCCGGGATCGACATCAACCGGACCTATCCCCGCGAACTCCCCGACCTGTTCGATGGAGGCCAGATCATCGTGGCAGGACGTTACCGCCAGTCGGGCTCGACCACGATCCGGATCACGGGCAAGGTCGGCGACGAGCGCCGGCGGTTCGAGTTCCCCGCGGAATTGGCCAAATCGTACCAGGGAAGCAGCCACGATTTCGTTGAGCGGCTCTGGGCCGTCCGGCGCGTGGGAGACCTCATCGACCAGATCGACATGAACGGTCAGAACAAGGAACTGGTCAACGAGCTGGTGGCCCTGAGCATGAAATACGGCCTGCTGACGCCCTACACCTCGTTCCTGGCCGATGAACGCGTCCCGCTGCACGCACTGGGGGCAAACGCCGACCGGACTCGACTTTCGCTCGAGGCCCTCAATGAGGTCAGTGGCGAGGCCGGCGTCGCGCAACGGGGTTTCAAGCAGGGCTACTTGAACGCCGCGCGCGCACCAGCGTCGGCCGCGGCCGCGCAACCGCTAAACCTCCCCGGCCAGCAGGGACAATCGGGAGCGAACCTGAGTCAAGGTCAGAGCCGCGGGATGATGGGTGGCATGAACGGCCAAAGGGAGGAACGGGAGGAACAGCGCCAGCGCTATGAGCGGGTGGTCAGGGGAGGGGCGCAAGCGAAATCCATAAAGGGTGGCCATGTCGGCGTACGAGGACAGGACAGGGAGAGTGAGCGAGGCCCGTCCGCCCCGGCGAAGGTCCGCCAGATCGGCGCCAAGACGTTCTACTTCAAGAACGGCCGCTGGGTCGATTCGTCCGTGAAGCCGGAGGAGGACGCCAAGGCCGTCAAGGTCGTCCAGTTCAGCGACGATTACTTCCGGATCGCCCGCACCCAGAAGGCCGAGTATAACCAGTACCTCAGCCAGTCCGATCCGGTCACGGTGAAGCTGGAAGGCACGGTCTATCACATCGATCCGGTCCCGCAGGAGGCAAAGCGCTGAGATCTTTGGAGTGGCTGGTGACAAACAGCAGGTGGGAGTGCGAATGCACTGATCTTGACTTCGCTCATTAAATCCTCGCAACAGGTGGAGCGATCGTCCAGGAACCGCGATCCGGGGACGCTCTTGCATGCCCGGGAGAGGCCGCAACAGCCAGCCCGGGGCATCCCCGGGCTGATCTGTTTTGGCCCCTTGGAACGGGCCGGACTGACCCCGCCCCCAGTGCCGGACCGAAGGTCTCCTCCCTCGCCGCCCACCACATGAGCCAAGGGGACTTAGAGTCCCTCAACAAACGGGGACTGGCTCCGAGTCTTCGAGGTGCCAGTCCCCGTTTGTTGAGGGACTCAACTCAAGAGGTTCCGCGCACCTCTCAGCCGAACTCAATGCACCGGCCTCGCCTCAGCTCGGTTCAATGCGCATGAACCGTTAACACGATTAAAATTGACCGTCCGATCCCCGCCCGAGTCGGCCGACGGAACATCGAAGTTCAAAAAAATCTGAGAAAAACCAAAACAACCCTCTTGCATTCGCTGGCAACCTTGGCATATTAAGGGATTGTCTGACCTGGCCAAACCGGTGATATCCGGATGCGGCTTGAACCGACAGCACCCTGTTGCGAGCGGCGTCTGTCGATCCAATCCTCCCAAACTCGGCCGACTTGGCCATCCGGTTCTTCGACCGATTCACACCGATCTGTCGCGACGCTGAGGAACCGCGCCGTGGAATGCCGCCGGTCCGCTCCGGAGGGAGTGGACTCGCTGCCGAGGATCTCGTGCGCCCGGGGCACAGACAAGGCGATCGAACTCCCTTGCACCGTGAAGGAGTGAGTAGCCGTGATCCGCGCGAACGGGATCCGAAGGACCGCACCATGCCGCGCATCCGCCTGAGCTTCACCGAGCGTCGTCGCCGCCGCCTGGCCCTCAAGGTCAACCGCCTCGACCGGCTGGAGAGCCGCAATGCCGTCACGCCCATCGGCGCAACTGCGCTGGGGCTCGGAACCATTGGTGGCATGCATGCAAATGGGGGGGGTAAGGCCCTGATCGACCCCGCGTCGGCTCGCCCGACAAGTCGAGCAACGGTCCCTGCCGGCGCGATGGGATCAACGGGTGCTCCTTCGACGATTTCGGTTGTACCGCCGCACGGCACGGGCGGGGGTGGTACGGGCGGTCACTGACGTGACGGCCTCAGCCCCGACCGCGAAGCTCGCGACTAGCGATGGCCTGCCGGAAAGTCTGGCCTTCTCCGCCAGTTCGTCCGCGTCAAGCGGCACGGCCATTTCCACGCCCTGGCATCCGGCGCGGTCACTGGGTGGCGGCGGCGGTGCGGCCCTGCCGACGCGCGGCGGGTCGGGCAACGGGGCACAGGCGTCAACGTCGGCGGCGATCCAGGGCCACTCACCGCGACCCACGGCCCCGGCACCGCCCGCCTTGCCTCCCACGATCCCCGGCGCCCTCACTTCCGGACCGCCGACCGGTCCGGCGTCCACTCTCCCCGGCCCGGTCATCACCCGCAATGCACCAGCCCAGAACTCGAGAGCACAGGCCGTCCCCAATGGTGACGGACCCATGACTTCGGCGGCCATCGCTGAGAATCCCTCGTCCACTCCCGATCCGCGAACCATCGGCGGCGTGGATGATCCCCTGGTCGAATTCCCGTACTTCCCGCTGTACACGCTTGATTACATCCAAGGCACCGTGCTCTTCCCGAACGGCTACGAGATCGGCACGCCCAACGGAAATGTCAACCTCCGCCCAGGTCGAGAACGCCAGCGGCGTGACCTTCTCCTGGGACACCAGCGGCCTGACCAACGCCTACGACATCAGCGGCACCAGCAGCTACGACCTCACGTTCACCTGGGACGCCAGCATCACCTCCCAGACGGTCAACTCGGTCACCTTGACGGCCACCAATGGGGGTGGCCAGCAAGAGATTCAGACCTACTACTTCCTGCTCACCAAGGGGACCAACACCTACGCGACCGGCAGCGCCGACTGGCCCACGACGCTCTCCCCCGACACGGTCAACCCCGGCGCAGCGACCTGGAGCAGCGACGACGTCAGCGTCGACGCCAACTCGGGCGCCCTCGACACGTCGATCGCGCTACCCACCTACAACCCCAACGTCCCCGGCCTGTCGCTGACCTACAACTCGCTCACCGCCGATCCCCGGCCGATCATCGTCGTGAACCATCCCCTCTCCTCCAGCCTGAGCGTCCCGTCGAAGGTTAACGCGACGCTGACGTTTGACAGCACAGTCGGCACCACCTGGTATTACAACACGAGCAGCTTCATCCCGGGCGACGTCGAGCAGATCGCGCTCCAGGCCAACGCCACCAGTCTGAGCACGGGCCGCTACAGCTACTCCGCTCAAGTCGTCGACGGCGCTCGAGCAACACAACGTTCACCTACACCGGAACGGCGACCGTGCTCAACGAGTTCACCAGCGCCTTCGGCGACGGCTGGACGCTCCAGGGCCTGGAACAGATCACCTCGGCCAGCGGCGGCGTGATCTTGAACCTGGGCGAGAATGGCCAGAGCGAGTGGTTCTCGGGCAGCCCCGGTGTCGGCGGGAATTACACCAGCCCGGCTGGCGACTTCTCGACCTTGACCAAGACCTCGACCGGCTACACCCGCACCATGACCGACGGCACCCAGATCACCTACAATTCGTCCGGCTACGAGACGTCCACCATCGATTTGAATGGTCGTCACGCCACCTATACGTATAACGGCTCGAACCAGCTCTCCTCGATCGAAGACCCCTACGGCAACCTCACGACTTTCACCTACAGCTCGGGCTACTTGCAAAGCATCAAAGACCCGGCGGGCCGGCTCACGACGTTCACGATGTCCGGGAGCAAGCTCGAGGCGGTCCAGCAAGCCGACAGTACGCACTTGACGTACACCTACGATTCGGCCGGGCGCATGACCCAGGTCGAGGATCCGCTGACCCGGCTCGTGACCATCACCTACGACAGCGCCGAGCGGGTCGGGACCATCACGCAGCCCGACAGCAGCACGCAGGAGTTTTCGTCCTACCAGGAACAGGGCTGGACCAACAGCGGCACCTCCGGCAGCCCGGCGGCGGCTACCTTGCTGGCCGCGTCAGCGGCCAACGACACCGATCCCAACGGCAACCTCACCCAGATGCGTCCCGACTGGTATGGCCTCGGCCTGACCGCCCAGACCACCGACGCGATGGGCAACGTGACAACCTCCGACCTCAATTCCAACGGCCTGGCCACGGCCACCATCGACCAGCTCGACCGCGTCACGCTCTACGAGTACGATTCCCTGGGCAACGTCCTCGAGGAGACCAATCCCGACGACAGTACCGTTGAGTACACGTACAACAGCTTCTCGGAGCCGCTGTCCTACACCGACGAAAACGGCGACACGACGACGTATACGTATGACTCCCATGGGAACAATACGGTCATCGAGGACCCGATGACCTATCGGACGACGATGGCTTACACGGCCGACGGCCGACTGGAAACCTCCACCAATGCCGACGACTACACAACCACCTACCAGTACGATTCGCAAGACCGCCTGACGACCATCCAGTACCCCGACGGCACGACCAATCTCAACGCCTACAATTCGCAAGGGGACGCGATCCAGACCACCGACGGCCGCGGAAATTCGACCACCTACAGCTACGACGCGATGAACCGCGAGACCGGCATGACCAACGCCCTCGGCGGTCATACCACCTACCAGTACGACGCCGACGGCAACCAGATCGCCGTGACCGACCCGCTGGGCAATACGACATCGTATGCGTATGACGCGATGAACTGGCTCACCACCACGACAACCCCGCTCGGTTACCAGACGGTCAACGGCTACGACGCCGACGGCAACGAGACGACCGTCACGGATCCCCTGGGACGGGTCACGACCACTGTCTACGATGCGCTCAACGAACAGACCCAGGTCATCGATCCGATCACCGGCGGAATCACGACATCCACCTACGACGCCGCCGGCCAGCAACTGACCTCCTCGGATTCCCAGGGGACCACGACATACACCTATTCGGATCGGGGCTTCGAAGCCACCGTGACCGATCCCGAGGAGAACGTCACGACGTTCGTCTACTCGGCCACCGGGAACGTCACGTATCAGTTCGAGTATTATGACGGCCGCGAGTTCACCGCCGATGCCTCTTCTTACAACGCCGATGGCCGCTTGACCTCGCAGAGCGATGCGCTGGGCTACGTCACGAGCTACACCTACGATGGCGTGGGAAACCAGCTCACGGTGACCGACCAGAACGGAAACACGGTCACAACCGTCTATGACTCGATGAATCGCGTCCTCGAGACGATCGAGCCCCTCGGCGTGACGGTCAGTAACACCTACGACGGCTCGGGAAACCAGGAGACGGTGACCGACGCACTGGGACACACCACCACGACCCTGTACGATGCCCTCGACCGCGCAACGACGACGATCAGCGCGGTGAGCGGGACTACGACAATCACCTACGACGCCGACGGCCACGAGACCAGCCTCACCGATCCCGACGGCAATACGACAAGCTGGGCCTACGACGCCGACGGCCGCATGACCACCCTCACCGAGCCCAACGGCAGCACGGCGACCTACGTTTACGATCACGACAACGAGCTGACCGACACCACCGATGAGGACGGCCGCCGCACGACGTACTCGTACGACGTCGAAGGCGATCAGACGGGCGAGACCTGGCTCAACGGTTCGGGCAGCGCGATCTACATCGCCACCTACACCTACAACGCCGAAGACCAGATGACCGGCGCCGCCGATCCCTACGCGACGCTCACCTTCACCTACAACAGCGACGGCGAGCTGGAAACCGACGCCACCTCCGGCCCGGGCACGGGCCAGCCGGCCGTCACCCTGACCTACAGCTACGACCAGCTCGGCGACGAGGCGAGCGTCAGCGACAGCCTGTCGAGCGAGGGGATCACCAGCTATTCCTACGACCCCAAGGGGGAGATGACCAATATCTCCACCTCCTACGGCGGCACCGCCGGCCCGCAGGTCACACTCACTTACGACGATGGCGGCCGGCTGACCAACCTCTCGCGAACGATCGGCGGTACCGGCACCGAGGTCAACACGACCTTCGTCTACGACAGTGCCAATCGCGTCGTCACAACCACCGACGCCTCCGATGTCTTCAACGAGTACATGGACAGATGGACCAATACCCCGATCGCGACCTACGTCTACAGCTACGACGACGCCAGCCGGCTGACGTCCGAGACGGACGCCGAGGGCACATACACATACACGTATGATAATTCTAACGAACTGACGGGCGTGACCGAAAACGGCTCGCCGGTCGGGACGTACACCTACGATTCCAACGGCAACCAGACCGGGACCGGCTATTCCACGGGCACGGAGAACGAGCAAACCGCCTCGCCCGGCTATACCTACACCTACGACAACGCCGGCAACCTGATCAGCCAGACGAACACCTCGACCCATGTGGTCACGACATACACCTATGATTATCGAAACCGCTTGACCGAAGTGACCCAAGGTGGTACGATCATCGCCACGTATACTTACGACGTCCTGAACCGCCGGATCGGCATCAAGGACAGCGGCACCCAGACCTGGACCGTCTACGACGGCACCAGCGCCGACGCCGAGCCCTACGCCGATTTCAACGGCTCAGGCAGCCTGACCGAGCGGTATCTGACGGGAAGTGGCGTGGTCAACGGCGCGGTCGTGGACCAGCTCCTCGCGCGGACCAGTGCGGGCGGCACGACGGCCTGGTACCTGACCGACAAGCTGGGCTCGGTGCGCGACATCGTCAGCACGTCGGGGACCGAGCTCGACCACATCGTCTACGACAGCTTCGGCAACATCGTCACGGAGACCAACGCAACCAACGGCGACCGGTTCAAGTTCGCGGGGATGGAGTACGACGCGACCGTCGGGCAGTACTACGACCGGGCACGCTACTACGACGAGACGATCGGGAGGTTCATGGGGCCGGATCCAAAGGGGTTCGGTGCCGGTAGCATGGACCTCTCTGAGTATGTGGGCAACGGGCCTACCGACGGAGTCGATCCGACCGGGATGGATGCAGAAGAGGAGGCGCTTGAACAGGCGACCGAGAACTATGAAACGGCGATGGCTCAACAGGGCGGAGTCGGCGGCCAGCCAGGCGGCGGGGGGGGGCCTGTGCACAGCAGGGGAATCCAAACGGGCCTCAGCAACAAGGGGCCCCGAATGGCCTACCTCTGTCCGCGCAGTCGAAGATTATAAAAGAGTACAAGTTGACTTATTCATGGGCATTTCAACCCATTTCGGCTATGTATGAGGCTGAAGGCTCGCAATTGAGCGACGTTACCAATACTCTTAACAAGGAAGCGAAAGACCTGTCACTCCGAATCGGATACCTGCTGAAAGTTGAGGGAGGCCCTGCTGGTCTCGGCGCTGTGGGCGGAGTTGGTGTCGTGGGGCAGTTCAATACGATTGCCGGTTTGATTATTGGCCTGGCTCAATATCTACGCAATGTGGCTAAATGGACGAGATTGAATATGCAGATGACGACTAACAAGTTTATCCTCAATAGGCTGATTTCTCGCCTCAATAATATAAAACAGCCCCTTCCGCAGAGTGCTCAGGATAAGTTGCCGGTTGCCGTAATCCCTGTTCTTCCGAATGCCCCTGCCCCCACTTTTCAAAATACTCTATCTGAGGCGGCAGCAGAAGCGTTTAAAAAGTTATTGGAACAGATGATACTACCCCTGGAAGGCAAGTAGTGCACAGCAACGGGAGCAACACCGGTGAGAGGACGGCGTGGTTCCAAGTCAGTGCGATTGTGGGGCTAGCATTACAACACTGGCGTAATGTTGGCTCTGTCTCAAGCGGTCGCCACCGTCACGTCGGAGGGGCCTTTCTAGGAGCCAGGTGCCACATTGCTGCCAACGCACCGGGCGATGTGCCTGGGAAATCTGGCGTTTCCTCGACGCATCGATGATTGCTTCGAAGGCAAAGGGGTGAGAGTATATGTGTATATTTATAGCTAAAAAGCGAGCCATTGATATAACGCGTCTATGAGTCGAGGAGTTACCAGAAGGCTATCTGCGAGTTGCTCACGATACAAGTCCTCGAGGCCTTGAAAAGGCATTTCTTTTCCGTTAATGTCGATGTGCTAAACGGCGCCGACCCTTGACTTGCACAATAGTAGCTGGCTCGAGTGCACGGGCCCTGTATTCACAGAGCCTTCATCGGCCACGCCGGTTCTGATGGTGGCGGGGCCCCCCCCGCCTCGCCAATGGCCCCATGAACGGAGTCCTGGCATGAACAACTGCCAATCCAAGACGTTACCGTGTTTTTCCTTCCAATTCCTACGGGCGCCACTCGTGGTTGCCGCGGCAACGGTCATGTCTTGCTCTGTGCCGCCGCCGTTGGCTGGAAGTCAGGAGGCGCTCGGACAAAGAGAAAGAAGCGGTTTCCAGGATCAAGGACCTCGGTGGTCGCACTGTGTCATCGAACGTCGGCTCCTTAGAGACAGTGATGGCGGTTCATCTCGAGGGTACCAAGGCCACTGACGCAGATTTGGTCGTCTTGAAAGCGTTGCCCGACTGTCGTGGGGTTCATCTCGACTCTACTTGGATCTCCGATGCGGGGCTGACAAATCTGCTTGATCTGCCGCGTCTCACTCGACTTTCGCTCAATAGCACGACTGTGGGCGATGCAGGTTTGGGTCATCTGAGCAATCTCGCCGGTCTCAGATACCTCTGGCTCAGTCAAACGAGAGTCGGCGACGTCGGTTTGGCAAACCTCAAGAACCTCAAGCGGCTTGAGTTGCTTTCGCTAGACGATACTGCCATCTCGGGTCATGGGCTGTCGCATCTGAGCGGGTTAGAGAAACTCGAGCATCTGTCTCTCTCAGGGACCCGTATTTCGGATGCCGATCTTGAGACCCTCGAGGCATTTTCACGGCTGCGTACTCTGTCTCTCGTTGGCACCAAGGTATCCGATGCCGGGATGAATCATGTCGCGGCTCTTAGGAACCTTTTGGAACTCGAGCTGGTTGCCACAAAGGTGGGAGACACTGGCGTAGCTCATCTCAAAGAGCTGAACAGGCTCGCGATGTTGAACCTCGCGGACACCGTGGTCACAAACTCCGCACTCAAGGACCTCGCAAAATTCCCCAATCTCATTTGCTTGGGCCTATCCGGGATCAAGGGGATCACCGGCGACGGGATAGCCCATCTTAAGGGAACCCGCCTACAGATACTCTCCCTCGCCTTTACTGGGGTCGGAGATTCCGATCTAGTTTATCTTGAGGGGGTGACCGAGCTAACGCAGCTTTACCTGACAGGAACGCGAGTTACAGATGATGGATTGTCTCATTTAAAGAAACTTACTCATCTCAGATTTTTGGATCTCTCGGCCACCAAGGTAACCGAGTCAGGGGCGACCGGCCTGCGAAAACTGTTACCTAGTCTCATCATTTCTTACCCTGGGTCGGCGAGAAGCATTCTTGATGTGCTGAAAGGGGACAACAGGGCCAAAAGCAAAAAGGGGACATAACTAAAAAAGCAAAAAGGAAAGCAAAGGGAATAAATTGGTGTCAGTTCATTTTTCCAGGTGGGAAAATGAACTGACACCAATTTCTCTCCCATTCCGAAAATGCTAGTAACCGATCGGTTTTGATACTTATCGCAACGCTTGTCTGGCAACCTGATTCATACTTCGGACGACACATCACTTACAGAGGGAGAGGGGGCGATTATGCCGACCTGCATCGTTTGCGTCCTGCAGTTATCCTTAATCATCCAGGGAGCTGACTTCACGATGAACAATGCGACGTGCCTGTTGACCGCGGTCAGGAACTGAGCCACTTTCGCGGCCAGAATTGAGCCACCCGCGTGGTTGCCGCGTGGAGCGACGGTGAGGTGCTTTGAGGAAGTGATCGCAGCGGAGTGGGGAAAATGGCCAGAGCCGGAGTCGGCGATAGCGGGCCGACTCCG
>CAWJTQ010000007.1:0-572331 GCA_963845695.1 uncultured Isosphaeraceae bacterium
AGCGATCGGGAAGTTCATGGGCTGGATTCGAAGGGGTTCGGAGCCGGCAGCATGGATCTCTTTGAGTACACCGGCAACGGGCCTACGGACGGTGTCGATCCGAGTGGCATGGAAACAGAGCAGGAGGCACTCAGCAGGCCGCTGCCAATGTCTTGGCTCAAGGCAATTTCGCACAGAACCAAGGCAACGCTAACGGCCAGAACCCACCGCAAGCTGCCCAAGTTCAGCAACGGGGATTTCAGAAGATTCGTCAAAACGTGCTTGCTAGTGTCAATGCAAACATCAATGAGTTTAATGGCCTCGTTAACAGTTACGAAGGCCTGCGTTCGGAAGCGAATAGCATCGTAAACAATCTCAACAAATTGTCGGATAAGATTCAAGCCGGCTTCAACGTGAAGGGCGCCGGAGGGCCGGGTCCTGTTGAGGTGGAGGCAATGATTGGCGAAGCGATGGCCTTCGGGGATATGAATCAGTTGGCCTCCGATTTAGACGAGTGGTTGGACCTGAATGTCAAGCTTGTCAAAACTCTGGCGAGCCAGGCAGTCTTGAGGGGTCAGATGCATAGCATTCGATTTAGCATACGAGTTAGCAAGGTGATGTTCGCCCTCCCGGTCAAGTTACCGGAAATGCCGACATCAATCATTGCCAACCTCAACTGGGACCCTCCCGAGGTGTTGCTCGCCTGGTGGGAAGTTATGGAGAAATTGGGCTTCCCGGACAAGCCGCCAACGAATTAATATTAAAACACCAGTCGCAAATATTAAATTTAATATATAGTATCACTCGATCCCTGGCAAGGCCGGGCCCTTCCAAATGGGTGCAAGCCCGACCCGACCCACTTGGTTGTTGCGGCCGGAAGTTCTATTGGTACAGGCGGCCGAAGCGACTTCGCACACTCCCAGGATGGGAGATTAGTCCACAAAGTGAAGGGACAGAGGTGGTCAGAACCAAGACGTCGAGGTTCGCGTGACGACAAGCACCGAAACGGTCTTGGGCGTAGAATGGCTACTGCAGAGCCGCGGTGAGATCGAAGGACTCAAACCTCGTTCGGAGGGGACCGGAAAAGGGCTTCTTGAGATGTGCGTCGCCGGCCGACTACACGATCCCCAGTCTGGTTCGATTAGCGGGAAGTGGAAACGGAGCAACACCACTGCGTCATCTCTCGACTCGACAGCGTTCTAAAGTATCGCGTTGATGGGATCGTCGTCGAGGAGACAAAGGAGGATCGACCATGGAACGTACTGGACCCTGCGCAGGGGGGGACCGTCTGCTGTAGCCGAGTTTGGACGCGATGGATGACCGCGTCGATAGCCCTCGTCGGATGCTGGTTCCAGGTCCCGCCGATTCCGGCGCAGACGTGGAAAGGCGAGCAGTTGCAGGTGATCGCTCGGATCGCCGAGCTAGGGGGAAGGGTGTACCCCGGCAACGCCGGGGTGGGCAAACCCGTAACCATGGTTCTCTTTCGGGGCGCAAAGGTCAATGACTCCGATCTAAAGATCTTGAGCGTTCTCACCAGCCTGAAGGTGTTGCACCTTTCTGGAAGTCAGGTCTCCGACGCGGGGTTAGTCCACCTAAAGGGTCTAAGGGAACTGCAATCATTGAGCCTCTCCGGCTCGTTCGTTGGTGACCCGGGGTTAGCCGAGCTGAGGCGGATGACCAATCTCAGGGACCTGAATCTTGCCGGCACGAGGGTCACCGGCCCTGGTCTGCGTTACCTGACAGGATTACCCGAGCTGGTGACGCTCAACCTGAGCAACTCGTGGCTCGACGACCAGGGCGCCGTCCACTTGCGGTCGCTCAAACAGATCCAAGAACTGAACCTGGGGAGTACCGATATCGGCGATGATGGAGTTGCGCACTTGGAGGGTATCGCTCGGCTTGGAAAAATTGAGGCTCGCCGACACGCGAATCAGCGACGCCGGCATGGCTCACTTCAGGAATCTACCCAACCTTCAGGACATCGACCTGAGCAAGACTCGGATCGCCGATGCCGGGATCGTTCACCTCAGTGGACTGGCCAACCTCGAGCAAATCGACTTCAGCGGAACCCGGATCAGCGATGTCGGCGTGGAGCATCTGAAGAAACTCGCTCACTTGCGGAGACTATATCTTGGGGACACAGGAATCTCCAATGCCGCGGTGGCGCACCTCAAGGGGATTTGCAGCCTCGAGGGACTTATCCTGTCCGGGACGATCATGACGAGAGCGGGCGTTCAGGAGCTTGAGAGATCACTGCCCGGAGTCACCATAGTCTATGACGAACACCGCGGTTTAGACTCTCGAAGATCGGCCAAGAGTGCAATGATCGGCATTGGGCGGGTAAGCCCGGCGATATCTGCGGATGGGAAAGCCAACCTTCGCCGGCTGGACGGGCTAATGAACCGAACGGCACTTTCTCTCAGCGGCCCAAATGTCGATGATTCTGAGCTGGACCATTTGGAGGACTTGACCAACTTGTTGAATCTGTCTCTGGCCCGTTCAGGGATCTCGAACGCCGGCTTGGCTCACGTGGGGAAGCTGGCCGGCCTCCAAGAATTGCAGCTCGACTTCACGAGAACGTCGGACATCGGCATGGATCATCTGAGACGACTCACCCATCTCCGATCTCTATCGCTTTCGAACCGAGGATCACCGATGCCGGACTGGCACATCTTCAGGGTTTGACCATGCTGCAAAGCCTTTCCCTCGATTCTACCTCGATCACGGATGCCGGACTGGAGTATCTCAAACGAGTACGGAACTTGCAGTATCTGAACCTCAATCACACGCGGGTAGGCGATGCAGGGTTGGCCAAACTAAAAGAGTTCACCGGGCTCGAAACCCTGTCGCTCCTGGATACACAGGTCGGAGATACCGGCATCCGATACCTCAATGGGCTGACCAGGCTCCAGACTTTGGACTTGTCGGAAACCCTTGTCACTGACGATTGTCTGAGCCTGTTGAGCGGGCTCCCGTCCTTGCGTTCTCTATCGCTGCGTCAAACGGCCGTCTCTCCGCGGGACTTTCTCGATTTAGTATGCTACCGAGCCTTAACAGCGTGTTCCTAGACGGGACTCGTGTTGATGACCGCGGGTTGGTCCATCTGAAGGGACTGATTTCCTTGTCACTCCGAGGCACTCGCGTAACAGATGCTGGAATGACGAGCGTGAGAGAACTGATAGGTCTGCGAATGTTGGATCTGGGTAGGACTGCGGTGAACGACGCCGGAGTGGCCAATCTTCGCGCGGCTGGTCTGGCTTGAGGAGCTGGAGCTGGATGGTACCCAGGTAACCAATTCTGGATTGGTCCACTTGAAGGGACTGACCCACATCACGTCCTTGAATCTCGACAATACTCGGATCAGCGACGACGGACTCGCGAATCTAAGCGCGTTGACCAACCTTCAGGATCTCTCTCTGGCACGTACTCCCCTAACGGATGCCGGATTGATCCATTTGCGGGGATTGAGGGGGTTGAAGCGGCTGAACCTTTTTCATACGAGTGTGAGTGCACATGGTGTTAAGGAGCTGCGGGTGTATCTGAAGGGTGTCGAGGTTATTCGTTAGAGAGGAAATTGGTGTCAGTTCATTTTTCCACATGGAAAAATGAACTGACACCAATTTCTGGCCCAAAGACGCTTGCTGATGAACAGAACGGAGACCCCCGAAACATCCCGGCGGCTCCAGACCCTAACCGCTACAATATGGTCGGGTTTACTGTAACCATACCTTTGTCGTCAGCCAAGCCTAAGAAGGTGTTCGTGGATGTAGTTGCCTGGTCTTCAACAGTATTTCACTCGCCGGCTGATATGTACCTTTTAGAGTGGTATCCGGTTGCGACCGGCTCGTGGAAAGGTGTGACTTCCTCCGGCGCGGGGGGTGGCGGGGGCGGCGGAGGTGGGACTGTCGGCGGGGGCGGCGGAGGCGGAGGTGGGACTGTCGGCGGGGGCGGGGGCGGGGGCGGCGGAGGTGGGACTGTCGGTGGGGGGGGAGCTGGCGGAGGGACTGGCGGAGGGGGCGCGTCGCCTGGCGGCGGTTATGGGACGCCTGGCGGCGGAACAAGCGGGGATCCCTGGGGCTTAGGTCCGTAGCCCATTTAGCCGGTCCTTGCCTACTGTTGCGCACCTAGCACACAGGACCCGGCGGTTACCGGGATACGTTGGAATTGACAAATGATGCGGCCTGTTGCTGCTTGAGGGGCGGACATTGGGTTTGGCCCCGAGCACAGGAGATTACCAGGATCGTGATCTGACCCTCGATCCGGCTCTATTTTGCGGATTGTCGCTTCGTGGAGGGCCACCTATGACTCCTTGGCCAAGGCTCCTGTCGCAACCAGAGATACTACGTGTCCGGTTCAGTGTACGGGTCTTAGTCTTACTTGTCCTGATGGCAGGAGTAGCCTTGGGATGTATGGTTCGGTGGCGTCGCTGGATTGAGGATCGACGCTCCGCCATTCGCGCACTCAAAGGAGCTGGGTTCGTTTTTGTTAGTGAACGCCATGTCTCGATTATTGAGCCCCAGGTCTCGCGCGAGGGTCGCCCGCGCACGATCTATGGCCGGAGTGGGTCAAGGAGCTGATTGGTCGTGATGCTTTTGAAAATGTCTTATACCTTCAAATTACACATAAATTCGATAAACCATCGGACTTTCACGTGGTTGAGAGCTTCGATGAGCTGGAGACTCTGGTTGTCGCAGATTGTAATATCGAAGATGCAGACCTGGCCCACATTGACGGATTGACCCGACTTCGTACGTTAGCCCTGGGGATGCCCACCATAGGGGACTCAGGTCTCGTCCACCTGAGGCACCTTCAAAGTCTGGAGAATCTTAATCTCTCCTTCACAGCAGTCACGGACTACGGCTTAGAGCACTCAAACCGCTGACCCGACTTCGGTGTCTAAGACTCGCCGGTACCAATGTTACCGACGCCGGCTTGGGGGCCCTAGAGTTTCTCCCGAAACTTGAAATACTGGACCTGCGTCAGACGAAAGTTAGTGACTCAGGGTTATCGCGCCTGTGCCATTTTCCCAAACTCAGAGTACTGATGATCGGGGGGCCGCGCATGACGGACACGGCTCTGACATCCTTATCGAAGTGGGACAGGCTGGATGAGTTGCATCTCTTCGGTCCTCGATTCACTGACTTCGGGCTCGCCCGGCTGGCTGGCATGCAACAGCTCCGGGCTATAAGACTCGGGGCGGGGGTCGCGGTGACAGACGTGGGGCTTGATCACCTTCGCGGATTGAGTCACCTGCAAGAGTTAGACATTACTGGGGCTTCCGCGCTGAGCGAAGGAGGCGCTCGAGCAATTGACGAAGGACCGTCCTTGGTTGTCCATCACCAGGGGGGGAGCGGGTCACGTCCTCCCCCTATTTCCGGGAGAATAAGCGGGGAGGGTAGAAAAAGGGGTAGGCGGGAAGAAAAGGGGGGGAGCAAAGGGGAGGGGGAGCAAAGGGGGAGCAAAGGGGACATCCCTAAATCTGGACGGGGTTTGGGGGATCTGTGCCGATTGCGGAATCTGGGGATGAGGTGTCACGATCGGGACCGGAAACGGGGACGCAGCTAGTTTTGGCCAGCCTGGATGAGGCTTAAAACTAGCTGCGTCCCCGTTTCCGGTCTTTGTGCGATTCGTAGCATCTTTTCGACCTGTAATGCGTTAGGTCAAGGAGGTCTTCTGACATTACCCGATGTTCCGCCATCGGTCTGCTACCCCAGCGGGCGTCACCGGCAACGGCGAGGTCCGAAGCCTGGGGGACGACGTAACCTCGATCCTCGGATCGGCCGGGAACGCGTGAGCCGACACGGCGACTGCCAGGGGGGACGAAAAAGGGGACGAAAAGGGGACATTCCTAAATAATTCCGCAGTCTGGGCAATCTGCGGACACACAACCTTCTCTAGACTGTGCATCTTGCCGCAAGAATTCGTAATGTCCGTATTGTGCCAAATGGCGCGGAGCGGCGAACCACCTCGCGAAATAGGTCCGTGCCGTTTGGCATCAATATCGAATAGTGCCACCCCGTCGAGAGTTACGCCGTTTGGGCGTCGAGTGAACTTCAGCCGCATCCGACATCCGTCTGGCCTGCCCCCCAAAACCTGGTCCAGTCTTAATGGGAATCGTACAACTGGCAGAGAGCCAGGGAGCGACCCATGCGAAAACGACCCCGACCGGACCAGATTGCATCCATCCTTCGCGACTTCCAGGCCGACCTTGACGCCGGCTTGAACCTCAACCAGGCCTGCCGCAAGGCCGGCATTGGGCCCACCACCTACTACCGTTGGAAGGCCCTCCAGGAGAACCCCATATCGAGTGAACAATTCCGCATTTCCGAACTCGAGGCCGAGGTCGATCGGCTCAAGCTCCTGGTCGCCGAGCTGGCGCATCGACCGCCGCATGCTCCAGGAGGCCTTGAAAAAAAAGCCATGACCGCACCACGCCGCCGTCTGATCGCCCAGGAATTATGCGACCAATTTGACGTGTCGCAACGTCGTGTGGCCCTGGCGCTGGACCTGGCCCGGTCCAGCCTCCGCTACGCGCCGGTCCTCCGCGATGAGCAGGCGGCGCTGGCTCGGCACATCGAGGAGTTGGCCGGGTCGCACCCGCGGTTCGGCTACCGGCGGATCTGGGCCCTGCTGGATCGCGAGGGCTGGACGGTCAACATCAAGGCGGTGCGGCGGATCTACCGCGAGCTGGGGCTGAAAGTGGCCCGACCGCGGGCTAATCCCAAGCCGCGCCGGGCCCATGGACAGGACCAGAATGCCTGCCATCTCCGGCCCTCGCGCGGGAAAGACGACGTATGGACATGGGACTTTATCTTCGATCGTACCAGTGACGGTCGAAGTCTCAAATGGCTGAGTATTGTTGATGAGTACACTCGAGAATGTCTGGCGTTGGAGGCGCACCGGGGCATGACCGCCGAAGAGATCGGGATCATCCTGGCCGAAGTCGCGGCCCGTCGCGGCGGCCCGCCGTGTCGGATGCGGAGCGACAACGGGCCGGAGTTCGTCGCTGAGGTCGTGCAGTCGTGGCTGAAGGGGACGGGCTCCGGGTCGCTGTACGTGGCGCCGGCGAGTCCCTGGCAGAACGGCTATGCGGAGTCGTTTCACAGCAAGGTCCGCGACGAGTTCCTGAACCTCGAGCAATTCGAGAGCGAACCGCAGGCCCGGGCGTTGGGCGCGCTCTGGAAAGGGGAGTATAATACCGAACGTCCGCACAGTTCCCTGGGATATCAGACACCGGCCGAAATCGCGGCCACTTGTGTGAGGTATGTGCCTATCGATGAAGACCCGCCCGATCCCTCATCTACTGAATCAACGAACAGGTGATCCCCATTATCACTGGACCAAGAAATGGGGAGCAGGCCACCCCATCGCGTTTCTCGTCGGAGAACTAGCCGCGTCCCCGTTTCCCGTCCCCCGTTTCCCGTCCCGATCCTTGGATCGGCCGTGAACGCTCTACCCCCATTTTGTTCCTCGGAGTCGTCAAGACTCAGTCGAGCGACCATCCGACGGGGCGGTATCATGCGAAAGTTCAAGACCGTATCGAAAGCAACGTTCCTATGGGTCTCGTGGCTGCTCTTCTTCGCGTTCGCTCTGGCTGGGATTCCATTGGCCGTTAGGGTCGTTAGAATGGCTGGTCCGGGGTGCGGACTAGCGATCGGTGGGCTTGTTCCCATCATCCATATCACCTCGAGGCTCGCGGCTGATCGACTCTTCACGTTGCTGCGGATGTCTCGGAGCGGCAAGGCTGTCGAGGTGCGGACTCGTTCGTCCGAGCTCCCAAATGGAGTCGCGTGCGAGGATGAGGTGGTTCAGGTCCACGACTCTACCGGGAGTGGCCCCATACTCTGGGCGGTGACGGGCCTGACCGTGCTGCTTTGTCTGGGAATCGTCATTCTTGTTTCCATCAAACCGCAAGCGACCACAAAGGATGTTGTAGGCGAGCTGCTTATGCGTTATGTTATTCGGCTCATTGTTGCTCTGGGCTTGGTGTCGAAGGGACGGATCGATCTCAAGGGCGGATGCCGCTGGTCTCTACGGACCTTCCCTCGGACACTTGCGAAGGAAGTTCGTCCCATGGTCTGCAGTGGGAACCTGCGAGATCCACACTTTCTATGATTCCTCCGGTTCTCCGATTCTCATCCAGCCGATTCTCAAGGATCGGCGCGGTCGGGAGTTGATGATCCCGGACCTGTCCCACACTCGGCTGGAGGACCAAGAGCGGCTGGCCACGTACATCCGAGCAAAGCTGCCAAAGTCTCAGGAGGAGTTTCTCGAGGGAAGATAATCGGGCCGAGTCACCCATCTGCGAAGGTGCGACACGGGGATTCAATCAGAGGTCGGGATTCAGGGGATTCAATCAGAGGTCGGGGGTCCAGAGGTCGGGGGTCAGATACCATGCCAGAAGGCAGTGTATAAGAGTGAGTCGCTGACGGTAAGCTCCCAGAAGTGTGTTTGCCAGTCGTTTTTTCCAGGAGCTTACCCATGTCAGCGACTCACACGACCGATTCTACCACCCCGAGAAAGAGGTCGGGGGTCAGACCAGGTTTCAGGAATAAATTGGTGTCAGTTCATTTTTCCAGGTGGAAAAATGAACTGACACCAATTTCTCTCCCGGAGGAGAACGTCACGACGTTCGTCTATTCGGCCACCGGGAACGTCACCTATCAATTCGAGTTTTATGACGGCCACGAGTTCACCGCCGATGCCTCTTCGTACAACGCCAATGGCCGCTTGACCTCGCAGAGCGATGCGCTGGGCTACGTCACGAGCTACACCTACGATGGCGTGGGAAACCAGCTCACGGTGACCGACCAGAACGGAAACACGGTCACAACCGTCTATGACTCGATGAATCGCGTCCTCGAGACGATCGAGCCCCTCGGCGTGACGGTCAGTAACACCTACGACGGCTCGGGAAACCAGGAGACGGTGACCGACGCACTGGGACACACCACCACGACCCTGTACGATGCCCTCGACCGCGCGACGACGACGATCAGCGCGGTGAGCGGGACTACGACAATCACCTACGACGCCGACGGCCACGAGACCAGCCTCACCGATCCCGACGGCAATACGACAAGCTGGGCCTACGACGCCGACGGCCGCATGACCACCCTCACCGAGCCCAACGGCAGCACGGCGACCTACGTTTACGATCACGACAACGAGCTGACCGACACCACCGATGAGGACGGCCGCCGCACGACGTACTCGTACGACGTCGACGGCGATCAGACGGGCGAGACCTGGCTCAACGGTTCGGGCAGCGCGATCTACATCGCCACCTACACCTACAACGCCGAAGACCAGATGACCGGCGCCGTTGACCCCTACGCGACGCTCACCTTCACCTACAACAGCGACGGCGAGCTGGAGACCGACGCCACCTCCGGCCCAGGCACGGGCCAGCCGGCCGTCACCTTGACCTACAGCTACGACCAGCTCGGCGACGAGGCGAGCGTCAGCGACAGCCTGTCGAGCGAGGGGATCACCAGCTATTCCTACGACCCCAAGGGGGAGATGACCAACATCTCCACCTCCTACGGCGGCACCGCCGGCCCGCAGGTCACACTCACCTACGACGACGGCGGCCGGCTGACCAACCTCTCGCGAACGATCGGCGGTACCGGCACCGAGGTCAACACGACCTTCGTCTACGACAGTGCCAATCGCATCGTCACAACCACCGACGCCTCCGACGTCTTCAACGAGTACATGGACAGATGGACCAATACCCCGATCGCGACCTACGTCTACAGCTACGACGACGCCAGCCGGCTGACGAATGAGAAGGACACCGAGGGGACCTACACCTACACCTACGACTATCCGTACGCATACTGCTCTCCTTGTCACAAGCGTGATCGGTCCTCTGTCGCCACCCCGATGATGGGACAGAGAACCGGTATTGATGCTCAACAATGTAGGTACTCGAGAACTTTGTTAACGTGTCCTCCTTCTGCTCTTGGACGTGTCGCGGCCTGATCGCGACGGCAGTGCCGAGGCGCCGGCCGCAGCCGCGCGATCGTCGCATTGGGGCCTCGTCAGTCCCTGAGGTCGTACTTGACTGTTGTAGCCGCCGGGACGCCAGGCGCGCAGGCGATGCAGACGATCCAGTTCCTGGTCATCGGCCCAGCAGACCCAACGACCACCGGTCGCGCTCGACTTCCACCCCAGGACCCAGCCCCGGTATCGCCAATGTCTCAGGGTGTTCGCCGGCATCTTCAGCTCCCGAGCCAGATCCTCGAGCCACCACTCGTGGGGACCAAGGTCCCCGCCGCCGATCCGCCGGTTCGTCCCCGGCCTCGACAGCCGTTCCCGCGTCAGGAATTGATAGACCATGTGCCGATCGAAGCGGGCCGTGCCATGGGGCGAACGAAATCCCTCGGCGTTGAGCCGCTCGGCGATCGCCTGGGCCGTCGTGCCGGCGTCCCGCAGCTCGACCACGCGAGCGCGGAGGAGTTGATAATTGCTGAGTTGCTCATATTTCTGAACAGGACGGCAGACCTCGTGCCGGGTCTCACATCCACCGAACCAACGGATCGTGACGTCAACCCACTCGGTCCGACCGCGGACGGCCACGGTGATCCGTTCGACCAGGCTACGGATGATCGTCTGCCGGTCCTGAACGGAAGTGCTGGGATCATGCCACAGCTCCGGAACGCTGGTGGCCAGGGCCTCGACCCGCCGACGATCGGCGTCCGTCAACTCGCGCGGTGTCCGGGCCGAGAAGCGGTCATACTCCTCTCTCAACTCGCGTTGCTCGCCCAGGGCCTGTTCCCACCGCCGCTCCAGCTCGCGAGCGACCAGGCGGTTCTCGGGCTCGACGGCGTGGTACTGCCGTGCGGCGCGCTCGGCCTCGACCCGGGCTCGCTCCAATCGGAGCTGCCAGTGCTGGTCCTGTTGTCGCCACTCGCTCTCCAGATCGGCCACGGCCGCGGCGTGCAGCTCCAGCGCCGCCGGCTCGAGGGCTCGGAGCACCTCCTCGGTGACCAGTGCCTCGAGGGTAACACCGGCGAGACTCTGACAGATCGGCTCGGCGCAGGCGATGTATCGTTGGTTGCAAATGTAATAGACCGGTGTGCCTCTGGCGTGGTAGGCGACTCGCATCCGCCGACCGCACCGGCCGCAATACACCAAGCCGCTCAGCAGCGACGGCCCGCAGCGAGGCGACCCCGTAGCCGTCGGCCGGAAGCGGGCGGCAGCCAGCCGCTGCTGGTTGGCCAGGTACCGCTCCCAGGTGATGTAGGCCGGGACCTTGTCCGGGATCATCACCTCCCAGGTGAGCCGCTCGGCTCGGGTCCGCCCGGAGCGGGGACGGTCCGGCTTCGCTCGCCGCGGATCCTCGTGATTGAGCGGGTAGGCATAGCATCCTGCATAAAACGGATGCCACAGGATCTTGTTGAGTGTGGAATGGCACGGCGGGCGCCATTCCAGTCGCCCGGCGTCGGGCCCGCTTTGCACCCGCACGCCCAGCTTGATGCCGTGGCTAACCAGGTAGCGGAGCACGGCGCCGATGGAGCCCAGTTCGTCGAACTTGTCGAAGATCAGCCGGACGACGTGCTGGACTTGCTCGTCGGGATCCCGGGCGACCCGATCACCAGGCAACCGGACGTAGCCGATGGGAACCATGGTGAACAGCTCGCCGCGGAGGGCCTTGTTCCGCCGCGTCTCGTGGAGTCGCTGCCCGATGAAGTGCAGCTCGGCCTCGCTCATGGTCCCTTTCATTCCCAACAACAGCCGATCGTTGTACTGGGTTGGGTCGTAGACACCGTCCAGATCGGCCAGCAAGGTATGGAAGACGGCGCACCGCTCCATGAGATGGTACCAGTCGGAATTGGCCCGCGACAACCGACTGACCTGGAAGCCGAAGATGATCCCGGCATGATCGAGGTTGACCTCGTCGAGGAGTCGGTGGAACCCCGTGCGTCGCTCGGCGGAACGGCCGCTTCGACCTTGGTCATCGGTGAGGACGATCACCCGGGATGGAGGCCATCCCCAGGCGATGGCCCGGTCGCGGAGTTTGGTCTGGACTTCAGCCGACTCTTTATTGAACATCACTTGATAAGGACTGGACTGCCGGACATAGACGAAGGCCAGCCGTTCCAGGTGCTCGGGCTGGATCTTGGCCGGTCGATCGGGGGTCTTGATCGGCCCGGCAATCGGGGCCGATGGTCGGGAGTGCTGGCCAGTGGGGTTGGCTGGACAACGGGCGTCAGGAGGGTTCATGGTCGCCCTCCCGCCCGCCGCTTGCGAGCAGTCTCTGAGCGAGGAGGCGACGGAGGGTTTGGACCATAAGCCGGCGATTCGGCTCGGGAAGATGGGACCAGAGCTGGTCCAACCGGTTCGGTCGCGACCGGCTCACTGAGGACGATGACGGGGGGGGACTGCGGGACGGAGTTTGCGTGGCATGGAGCCCCTCCTTGAACAGAAAGGCGTCGGGATTCGATCCAATCCGCAAGGCGCAACAGCGCCGAGATGGCTATCGTAACCGGAGCCGGATCGGAGGGGTAGGGTGCGACATCTTGAGTATTATGCTCATGGCTACGATAACGCCAACGAGTTGACGGGCGTGACCGAGAACGGCTCGCCGGTCGGGACGTACACCTACGACTCCAACGGCAACCAGACCGGGACCGGCTATTCCACGGGCACGGAGAACGAACAGACCGCCTCGCCCGGGCTACACGTACACCTACGACAACGCCGGCAACCTGATCAGCCAGACGAACACGTCAACCGCATGTGGTCACGACATACACGTATGATTATCGAAACCGCTTGACGGAAGTGACCGAAGGTGGTACGATCATCGCAACATACACTTACGATGTCCTGAACCGCCGGATCGGCATCAAGGACAGCGGCACCCAGACCTGGACCGTCTACGACGGCACCAGCGCCGATGCCTAGCCCTACGCCGATTTCAACGGATCGGGCAGCCTGACCGAGCGGTATTTGACTGGTGTGGGCGTGGTCAACGGCGCGGTCGTGGACCAGCTCCTGGCGCGGACCAGTGCGGGCGGCACGACGGCCTGGTACCTGACCGACAAGCTGGGCTCGGTGCGCGACATCGTCAGCACGTCGGGGAGCGAGCTCGACCATGTCGTCTACGACAGCTTCGGCAACATCGTCACGGAGACCAACGCCAGCAACGGCGACCGGTTCAAGTTCGCGGGGATGGAGTACGATTCCGTCGCCGGGCAATACTACGATCGGGCACGGTACTATGATGAGGCGATCGGGAGGTTCATGGGGCAGGATCCGGAAGGGTTCGGCGCTGGCAGCATGGATCTCTTTGAGTACGCGGGCAACGGTCCTACGGACGGTGTCGATTCGAATGGCAGGGAAACCGAGGAGGAGGCGATTCAGCAGTCGGAGGCGAGTTATGAAATGGCCATGGCTCAACAGGGGGGCCAGGGCGGCCAGGCGGGCCAGGGCGGCCAGGCGGGCCAGGGCGGCCAGGCGGGCCAGGGGAACCCAGGTAATCCGAACCAGGGTGCGGGACAAGCCCAACTCAGCCGCATCATGTGGGTTGCATTTTTGAAGCCGACTGAAGACGAACACACTTACTTGAACGGTGCACCCATACCTGTATCAGTAGAGATCGGATATCAAGGGGCGCGACCCAAGGTGGAGTTCATTCTTTGGTCTCAACTTACCCTTCGGATCCCGGTATATGGGACGAATTTCCAGTTGCAGCAAGGTTTCATCGGATGGGAGTATATCCAGAACGTGGCTCAGGCATGGAGCGCACCTGGCACCTTGGATGAAGAGCGGCCCTTGGACGTGCCTGGGCAAGGGAATAACGGCCGTGTCCTGGCGACCTTTGACGGGACACTGACGGCGAATGGGACTGAACAGGGCACAGTTCAATACACGCTGGAAGTGAGATTCAAGAACGGTGGTCGATACGTTGGTGGTTATCCGCAAGTGCGTTACTACTGCGAGTGGCCCATTAATATCGAAGCCCACTCGGTTTCAAAGTAAGTTTTCATTCCGAAAATGCTAGTAACCGATCGGTTTTGATACTTATCGCAACGCTTGTCTGGCAATCTGATTCATACTTAGGACGACACATCACTTACAGAGGGAGAGGGGGCGATTATGCCGACCTGCATCGTTTGCGTCCTGCAGTTATCCTTAATCATCCAGGGAGCTGACTTCACGATGAACAATGCGACGTGCCACGGGGAACAGGAGAAGATGAGCGTCACGATTGACGGGCGGATCGTATCACATGACGGGGTGATCGTCCGGGATGGTGACCTCATTCGGTTGGAGGGGACAATCAAGTGGGAGGGCCAAGACACCCCCGCTGACACCGAGATCATACTTTGGAACGGATGGCCCCCCCCCACGGCTGCCAAGGCCTGGGAGGCACCCGGGAAACTTGTATCATCACTTGTAAATACAAAGAATGCAAGTGGAGAGGCTGCGTGGGAGGGAGAGATTAGAGCCAATGGGAGTGGTGTCTATTACATCGAGGTGAGGCCTAGGAAACCACACGGAGACTACTATACGGACGATCGCAGACAAAGGATCTCGTGGACGAGGAAGATTAAAGTGCAGAAAGCGCAGGAAAGTGGAAAAGGCGACCCTCCGGGGGAACCGCTTCCTCGCCCCAGTAATATTAGTTTCTCATCGCGTTTCTTCAATTCCACATTTAATGACTTGAATGACAACATCGATTTGGTTATGCGGGAGATTTCTGCCTCGACCGACTTACTGAACTTCAAATTCGACTTCATTGATAGACGCCGAGGCGACGAGCCCGGCTTGAAGATGACCGAGTTCTCGTATGTCGCTGAGGATTTCCCGTATCTTCAGGGGAGAATTAGTCTACCTGCAACGCCAGGGATCATAGCTCGTTGGGTCGCAGACGCAAAGGCCGGAGATGGCCGAGGGAAACTGAAACTCGACCTGAATACTGGAGAATTGCGCGACCCGCAGGGCCAAATCCCTAGTATGCCCTGTCGCAGTGTCACGGTCGTCTTCAAAGGTACTAAGGCGGGACATCCTGACTTTACTATCACACTCACCCGTACGTATCCGGCAAGCGGAGAGGTCCGCGTGAAGGTTGGCGTTGATCGTGCTGGTGAGGAGAACTTCTGCCGAGATGTGCTCACCCGCATACAGGCGAAGGCCGACGCCAAGGCGAAGGGTTCCCGGACGGGGAGGGCCAAAGGGGACATCCCTATCGGGGCCAAAGGGGCCAAAGGGGACATCCCTAAATAATGCGGTAAACTGCACAATTTACGTAAGACCAGATTCCTGCAAACCCGAGTCATGCCACTGCCGTGACCTCGATCATCGTCCCGTGCTGGAATCAGCGGAGATTCACCGAGCTGTGCGTCCAGGCGCTCTTCCGGCACACGCGGCCGGCCTGGGAACTGATCGCCGTCGACAACGGCTCGACCGACGACTCGGCGGCCTACCTGGCGGGCGTCCGGGATGCGTCGAGCGTTCCGGTCACGATCCTCAGCAACCCCCAGAACGTCGGGTTTCCGCGAGCGATCAACCAGGGCTTGCAGGTGGCCCGCGGCGAATACCTCGTCTTGCTCAATAATGACGCGGTGGTCACCGATGGGTGGCTGGATCAGCTCATTGCGTTAACGGCGGCGCGGGTCCATCAAAGCTCGGACGGTGCGGAGGCCGACTCCCAACCCGCCCTGGCCCCCCTTCACAAGGAGGGGACATTGTCGAGAATCGGCGATCTCCGGTTTGGGCGGGGGACCGGCCTGGTCGGGCCGATGTCGAATGACGCCGCGCCGCCACAACTCGTCGAGGGCGTGTCGTATCGCGACCTGGACGAGATGCAGGCGTTTGCCCAGCGATGGCGCGACGAGCATCGCGGGAAATGGTTCACGGTGGCCAAGCTGTCGGGTTTCTGCATGCTGATGACGCGGGCGGTCTATGAGGCCATCGGCGGGCTGGATGAGCGGTTCGGGCTGGGGCTGTTCGATGATGATGACTTGGCCGAGCGGGCGCGTCGGGCGGGGTTCATGCTGGCTGTGGCTCATGATTTGTTGATTCATCACTTCGGCAGCCGGACGTTCGCGGGTAACGAGCTCGATGCCTCGGCCCTGCTGGAGGAGAACGCGCGGCGGTTTGCTGAGAAGTGGGGGCAGGATGCGCCGCGGGGCCGTCGGGTGGCACTGCGGCCCTGGGCCGGAGCGTGTGATGAGCCGCGGATCCCCACAAGGCCAATCCCCGAAGAGAATCGGCCGCGGATCAACGCGAAGGAACGCGGATCCGACAACCCGACCAGCGGATGCTCGAGTTTCCGGTCAGAATCCGAGATTTCTCAGTAATGATCCCTTTTCTGGTGCTTCCGACATCCCCGCGGTGGCCGCGATTGCCGGCTCGATCATCTCCTCGTTTGATCCGCGTTCCTCCGCGTCGATCCGCGGCCCCGAATCCGCCTCGGATCGACTGCGAAGGCGGCCGAAAGTCACCCTGTCCCTGATCCTGAAAGACGAGCAGGAGAACCTGCCGAAGTGCCTGGAATCGGTCCGCGGGGTCTTCGATGAGAGCGTCGTCGTCGATACCGGGTCGAGCGATCGGACGGTCGAGATCGCCCAGGAGTTCGGAGCCCACGTGTTCGAGTTCACCTGGATCGACGACCTCGCCGCGGCGCGGAATGAGGCGCTCGCCCACGCCACCGGCGTTTACGCCTTCTGGCTCGATGCCGACGACGTGGTCGACCCGCCCGAGCGGGAGAAGCTCCGGCAGCTCCTCGCGGGATTGCGGCCGGACCAGCCGGCGGGATACGTCGTGCGATGCGCCTGCGATCCCAGCCCCGACGGCAGCGGCGGCGAGACCGTCGTCGACCATGTCCGGCTGTTCCCGATCCGGAAGGACCTCCGCTGGACCTATCGCGTTCACGAGCAAATCATGCCCGCCCTCCGCCGAGCCGGGATTCCCGTCCGGTGGACCGACCTGATCGTCCGGCACACGGGCTACGTCAACCTCGCCCTGCGAGCCCGAAAGCTCGAACGCGATACGCGGATCCTCCGCGAAGAGCTGAAGCACCGGCCTAACGAGCCGTTCATCCTCTTCAATCTCGGCGCGATCGCCATCGAGCGGCGCGATTGGCACGGGCGCTCGAATGACCTTCGCCAGAGCCTGGCCCGGTCGGCACCCAGCGACTCGATCACGCGAAAGCTGTACGCCCTGAATCGCCCGGTCGCACCAGATGCTCGGCGAGATCAGCCGCGGCGCTGCGGACCTGCGCCGAGGGGCTCTGCCTCGACGACCAGGACGCCGAGCTCCTGTTCCGCAAGGCGGTGGTGCATCGACAACGGGGCGAATCGGCCGAAGCCGAAGCGTGCTGGCGGCGAATCCTGGGATTGCGGCGTCCCGAACAGTTCGCCAGCCTGGACATGGGCATCTACGGGCATCTCACCCGGCGCAATCTCGCCGTGCTGGCCCAGGAACGCGGCGACGCGGTCGAGGCCGCCGAACTCTGGCGCGCGGTGCTCGCCGAATGCCCCGGCGACCGCGAGGTCCGCGCCAGGGTCGAACGGTTCCCGCAGGTCACCCCTGAGCAGGCGCCCACCCGCGTCTAAGAGAACCCCGCCCGAAGTCCAGCGAGCAACCCACATCTCCGGTTCGGGGACAATCGCACGACTTTTTTTGTAAGATTTTTTATGTCTCAGTCGCGTCCAGGGTTGCGCCGAGAAAAAGCGCCAATCCCCCCATAAGTGCATTAACGAATCTCAAAAGCTGAGGCATCCTGTAAGTATAGATCGCGCGCGGGAGCGGCCCCGGGGTCGCTCGCCGCACGGTTCCCGTCCCACGCAGGCCCTCCTCCCATCGTCACGGACCACGGATCCCTGTTCCAGTGCCGGCCGATCCGCCGCGGGTCGAGAACCGTGAACCCGGCGCGGCAGCCGGGCCGAAAAGATGCCAAAAAGTGCCATGCCGTGCCACCGGTTTTCCGCCGGAAGTCGAGTAACCAAAATACTTTACGTCAATATCGGAGGACCGGACCGACGCGTCCAGGCTGCCACGCCATGGCGTCCAGGCCGTCAAGGCCGCTTGTCGGAGGTGAACACGCCCGCATATCGGCCGGTGCGTGGTTCGAACGCCCGCAGGGCCGGTGCGTCGAACGGCCGGAACGCGCGGGCGATCGCGGCGTTCTGGTCGACCTCATCCGGACTGGAGCAGCCGATGATGACGGTCGAGACCCCGGCCAGGCTCAGGACATACCCCATGGCCTCGGCCGGCGCCAGGCCATTGGCGCCCTTGAGGCGAACGATTTTGGCGCTCGGTGCATTCACGTTTTGGCTCATGCTGGTAAAGTGGTGGTGCCCTGTGCTGGGCGCGGGGCTCCTGACCTCGCCCGGGTGCGGGACCGAGGGTTTCCTCCCCGCCCCACCCACCAGATTCCCCACATGAGCCTCGGCAATCCGATTCTCTCTCCAGCTCTGACTCGAGGGAACGTGCAGGATCGAGAAGCCAGCGGCCACGCCGAGAATCGGCGGAATGCAACCCATCGATGTGTCCACCAACTCAAGAGAATCCTCAAAATCCACGCGAGCCACGCGACCACTTCAGCCGATAAAACCCACACAACGCCACCGCGTTGCCCAATCCCATTCCCAATACCCATGTCGGATTCGATACGCAAGAAGCCGACCGCAAGGCAAGCTTTGTGCGGCTGGATGCGGCCGATTTGTCGCAAGTCATTTTTCGCGTCAGAGATAAGGGCAGGACTCATGAGACGTAAACCGATCCTTGCGTTCGTGCTTGCCCCTCTGGTGATGGTCGGGATCTCGGCATGGAACGCGCAGGCGCAGGAATCGTCCCAGCCGACTCCGCCGCCTCGTCCGCTCAGCCTCGAGTATTCGGGTACCACGTCGGAAACGCCGGCGGCCCCGAACGCCGACGCGCCGGCGACCGGCGCGGGCCGATCGGTCGCCCCGACCGCGCAGGGTCTCGACCTGCGGAAGATCCGCAGCAACTCGGTGCTGGGGCACCTCGCCAACCCGTTCGACGGTGGGACGACCCCGGGTCGATGGGGGCCGCGAGCCCGCGCCAGGCCATCAGTGCTCCGGCTCCGCTTTCGTCGGAACAGGGCTCAGGCCCTCAACACATGGGCGGCCGGAGGTCATTGGTTCAGGCCCGTAACCCCTTTGACGCGGGATACGGTCAGCCACGTCGCGGCCTTCTTCAACAGGCCAGCCCGCAGGCTTATCCGGTACCGCAGCCGCCGGCGCAGGCTGGCGCAATGCCTGGGGCCGTGGCCGGGGCGGAGCCCGCACCCACCGTTGGCGGCGCACCGGCAGCGGGCACCGCACCCGGGGCGGAGAGCCTGCCTGGCACGCCGGCCCTCCCCTCCGCGACGATGCCGAGCACGGGCGACCTGAACGTGGCCGCCCCGAGCGCCGCCGCCGCGACCACCCCGAGTGCCGCCGACATCTTCGGAGCGGCCGGTGCAGGCACCGGGGCGGGATTCGGGGGCACGCTTCAGGCCGGTCCTACGCCGTTCGCCATGATCGGCGACATCACGCCCCTGAGCACCCGCGCCCTGGCGGTCAATCCGCCCGGGCCGCCCCGGCCGCCTGGTGCGCACGGCGGCTCGCCGATTTACCCGTCCGTCCGCAACTTCAAGATCTCCGAGAACCAGTCGCCTCGGCCCCAGGACCGCGTCTTCTTCGACTTCAACTACTACAACAACCTGAATGACACCATCAACCGTCGCGACCTCTCACCGATTACCCAGATGCAGGCGTACGTCTACAACTTCGGTATCGAGAAGACGTTCAACGAGGGCATGGGATCCGTCGGCATCCGCGTTCCCCTGGACAACCTCACGGCCAATAGCTACGGCAACATCATCCGCACGCCGACCTCGACCGCCCCGGGCAACCTGACGATCTTCGGCAAGTACATCCTGGCCCAGAACGTCCGGACCGGCAGCCTGGTCTCGGCTTGCTGGGCGATCTCACCCCAGACCGCCACCGGACGCTTCGCGGGCGCACCCTATCTCTTCCCTCTCAATTCCACTTACTTCCAAACATGTATCGCTTACATCTACAACTACAATAACTGGTATTTCCAGGGGTTCAGCGGGTTCAGCTTCTCGGCCAACTCCAACGACGTCTCGATGGTCTACAACGACCTCGCCGTCGGCTACTTCCTGCTCCGAGATCCGGACTCCAGCCGGTTGCTGACGGCCCTGGCCCCGACGTTCGAGCTGCACGTGAATAATCCCCTCAACCACCGTGACCCGTTCAACCGCCTCGACCTCGCCGGAACGCCCGATAGCGTGGATTTCACGTTCGGCCTGAACTTCGGGTTCAGGAATACGGCCGTGCTCACCGCCGCCTTCGTTACCCCGGTCAGCAGTCCCAAGCCGTTCGATTCCGAGGCGATCTTGATGCTCAATATCTTCTACGGGCGGACGCGGCGGACGGTCCCGATCACGCCGCCGCCCCTGTGATCGGTTCGGCCCAGAGGTCTCTCCTCTCCAGTCACCGTCCCGGCGAGAGTTGCTCAGCGTTTGGCCTTGGTTTCGAAGAGGGCCGGCACCCGGGGCCGGGCCCGATGCACCACATGGGCCGCACTCGCGTGATGCAGTGCCTCGACCTTTACATGCCGCGCAACCTGATGATGCACGACGTGGGTCAACTTGGCGTGATGCTTGAGTTTCAGCCCTCTGGTCGGTATGGAGGTCCCGGCGTCGAAGCCCGCCTGAAAATTGCGGAAGCTGATCTCCTGGGCCCCGATCCGGTTCTTGACGAGGAACCGGCTCGGGCTGGTGAACGGCCGGACCGGATTGTTGGGCGCGTCGTAGAGCAGGACGCCGTAAATTCCATCGGACCTGATGGTATTCCCCGACACGGAGTTATTGATCGGGACCGAGTAGACCTCGCCCACGAAGTCGCGGCTGGTGATGTAGACGCCAACCTGGACGTCGCCGCTGATCGTGTTGCCGGCGCTGACCGGCAATGCGCTTGTCCACACCGATCGTGTTATTGGAGGCGCCCAGGACGACCACGCCGTTGAGCTGGGCATCGGCAAAGATGGGAATCCCCGCCTCGGGGCCATTGGACGAAAGCACCGACCGGCCCTTGGACGAAAAGATCTGGCCGCCGATCCCTTCTCCGATCATGTTGCCCGTGACGAGGTTCTGCTGCGAGCCGTCGTTGAGGATCTCGACACCGGCGATGCCGTTGGCGGCGATGTCGTTACCCGGTCCGATCACGTTCCCTTGAGAATTGTTGACGAAAACGCCCAGGTCCAGGTTCGAGACGGGCTGTGTACCGGAGGCGTCGGTGCCGATCAGGTTGCCGGCAACGACGTTGCCGCTTCCCAACACCTGGCCGTTGTTCTGCTTGACGCCCGTGATTTCGACGCCCACGACATTGCCGGAGAGCAGATTGCCGGCGCCGACCTGGCCGACGGTGTCTCCAGAGGCTCCGTTGATCAAGACCCCGGCACTTTGGAGCGGGTCTGCTTCATTCGAGCCGGCGGGGAAGGCATTGCCGGTGAGGTTGGTTCCGATGAAGTTGCCCAGGACCAGGTCCCCGGTGGAGAGCACGTTGAAGAGTTGGATGCCCGACTGGCTATTCCCCGAGATGACGTTTCGGTCGGCCGAACTGGTCCCGCCGATCAGGTCGCCGGGCGAGTTGTCCACGAGGATGCCGGTGACGTTTCCCGTGCCCCCGCTGACGTTCACGACCCGACCGGCGGCATTCAGGCCGATCAGGTTGCCCTGGACGACATCGTTGAAGCCGGAGCTCCCGGCCGTGCCGCCGAGAAGCTGGATTCCGACGTTGTTGTTACCCGTGATCAGGTTGCCCGCGCCGGCGACCGAACCGCCGATCGTCTCGTTGAGGGCCTGCGTGGTGACGTTGTTGACGAGGATGCCGCCCTGACCGTTGCCGATGGCAAAAGTCCGCGACGCGTCCAACCCGATGACGTTGCCCTGGATGACCGACTGCGGCTGGCCGGCCGAGGCACCCGTGAGCTGGATCATCACGCCCCACTGAGCGTTGCCTGAGATCAGGTTCCCGGGCTCGCCGCTCACAGCTACCTGGGTATCGGCAAGGGTCGCTCCCCCGCTGATGCCCCCAACCGTATTGGCCGAGCCGTCGATCAGCTCCACGCCATTGGCCAGGTTGCCCAGTGCCGCGGTGCCCGCAGCGTTGGTGCCGATGAAGTTGCCGAGCACCACGTCGGCGGCGGCCGACAGGTTCGGGAACTGGTCGATCAGCACGCCGTTGCCGGCATTCCCTGAGATGACGTTCCGGTCCAGCGTGGAGGCGCCGCCAATGGTATTGTCACTGGCGTTCAAGATCTGAACGCCATCGCTGCCATTGCCCAGGCTCCCGGTCCCCGCCGCATTGGTGCCGATCAGGTTTCCCACCACGAGGTTGTCCCTGGCATGCGCTCCGCCTGGGTTGAAGATCTGGATGCCAGCCTGGGAATTGCTCCCGATGACGTTCCCCAGGCCGGTTCCGGGCGAAGTCGTGGCGCCGCCGATCGTGTTGGCGGACGAGCCGTACACAAGGACCCCGTATGAGCCGTTGCCGACCGCGACGTTGCCGGACGGATCGGTGCCGATGAAGTTCCCCTCCACCACGGTCCCGCTCGTCGCGTTGGGCGAGCCCGTGATCTCGACCCCCGCCTGGTTGTTGCCCGAGATGATATTACCTTGGCCACTGCCACCCACCACGTTCATGGCGCCGGCATCATTCAACAGCACGCCGTCGGCGCCGTTGGCCATCGGGTTCCCCTGGGACGACAAGCCGACGAAGTTCTGTGTGAAGGTATTGGAGATCGCTCCGGTGCCAAAGACCTGGATGCCGTCCTCGTTGTTGCCTGCGATCAAGTTACTCGCGATCGTGTTCCCGGAGATCGTGCTCGCCGTTGGATTCGCGGTCACGCCCCTGATGGTGATCGCGGTGCTGCCCAGGAGGAAGATGCCATCGGCAGAGTTGCCCAGGGCCGTCGATGCCGCTGGGTCCGTGCCGATCAGGTTGTTTTCGATCACGTTGAACTGGGCGTCGTTGACCAGAAGGATGCCGTCGAGTGAATTGCCCGAGACGACGTTGGCGGCGGCCGAAGTGCTGCCGCCGACGGTGTTGGAGTCGGCGTTGCTGAGGATGATCCCAGCGACCGCGTTCGGGACCGCCGTGGTCTGACCCTGGCTTCCCACGCCCACACCGATCCAGTTCCCCTCGATGACGTTCTGGTTGGAGGTCGTGCCGCCGGACGAGCTCGAGACCGTCCCCGAGAGGAACACCCCACTGGCGTGGTTGCCCGAGATCGTGTTCCCGGCCCCGGTCGTGATGCCCCCGATCGTGACGTCGCTCGTTTGGTTGATGAAGATGCCATTGGAGTCGTTGCCCAGGTCGAGTGTCGGGTTCCCGGGGGCACTGAAGCCCTGTAAGTCGGTCCCGATCTCGTTGCCCGCGATCAGGATCGAGGTGGCCTGAAGCACATCGACACCGTTAGCATGATTGCCGGAGATGACGTTCCTCGCACCGGCCGTCGTGCCCCCGACTGTGACGTCGCCGACCGAGTCCAGGAACACGCCGTCGGCTCCGTTGCCCAGGCCGATCGCGCTGGAGTCGACTGCGCTCGTGCCGTGGTCGTTCGTGCCGATGAAGTTGCCGGCAATCAGCAAGTCGATCGACGCCACGACCGGTCCGCCGTCCGACCGAGGCAGGTCGTCGAACGCGTGGATGCCGTAGCCTCGGTTGTTCGAGATCAGGTTGCCCTGGATCACGTCGCCGGTGGAGTTGAGCGCAAAGATCCCATCGCTCAGATTGCCCGCGTTGTTCCGGTACCCGTCTCTGGCCTCAACTTGAACTTGCTGGCCAGTCGAACTCAGGACGACTCCGATCAGATTACTGTTGATGGTGTCAGCGTTGGCATTGTTGAGCACGATGCCCTCGCCCAGGTTCCCCGCGATCAGGTTGCCGCCTGAGGACGAAAGTGTGAGGCTGACTGAACCGGCCGAGCCGGCCGCCGTGCCGCCGATCGTGACCCCGGTCACGTTGTTGAGCTGGATGCCGTCGTCCACATTACCGAAGGTCAGCGCCGTGTTGGTCTCCGAGACCGTCGACACGTACCCCCCGGTCTTGTCAGTACCGATCAGGTTGTCCTGGATGAGGGCGCTCGCAGTGGCGCGTGCGTTATTCGCACTCTGGACGGTCACGCCACTCAAGCCGTTGTCCGAGACGACGTTGCCCGAGACAGTCACCGCGACGAGTGGCGATGGGCCCAGACTTGTCGAGTTCGACTCCAGGAGAATGCCGCTGAGACCGTTACCTTGCGGATCGTCGTTGGCGTCGTAGGCGCTGGTGCCGTCCAGGGTGGTCCCGATGAAGTTGTCGGTGATCCGGGCGAGTGACTGATCGCCGCTCAGGTCGCCGACGAGATAGATGCCATTTTGGCTGTTCAACGCCACGAGGTTGCCGGTGATGAGGTTCGGGCTTCCCGTCGTCGAGACGAGGCTGATCGCAATCCCATCGTCGGCATTGCCCGAAATCACGTTGGCGCCGGCATCCAGCGATACGAGCGACCCGACCGAGGACGTCAACACGTCGCCGATGGTGTTGTTCATCGCATTCGTGATCGCGATCCCGCTCCCCGCGTTTCCCGACAGCGGGTTCGTCGTGTTGCCGGCGATGGTGGATGTCGCTCCGATCGTGTTCCCCACGACGAGATTCTGGGAAACGGAACCCGACAAGCTCACCCCTGCGCCGTTGTTGGCCGTGATGAAGTTGCCCACGGCCACGGTTCCGGAGAGGTTTTGCCCCGCGCTGAAGACCTGCTGGGGGAACGTCTGTAAGACCGAGGTGCCCGAGGAGAAGGCGTCGGCGAGTTTCAACTGGCCGATGATCGTACCACCGATCGCGGATGGAACGTAAGAGAAGCCCAACGCGTAGCCGATGGAATTGGACTGGGTTTCGCTGCCGCTGAGGTCGATCCCGTCTCCCAGGTTGCCCGCGTTCTCGATCAGTGTATGGTTCGTGTCGCTGTTCCCCTCCACGGAGACCACGTTGAGGCCAATCAAGTTGCCCATCACCACGTTGTCGGTCGATTGGCCGTCGCCCGGCGTGATCGAGAGACCCGCCCCGCGATTGAAATCGATGACGTTGCCAATGCCGGAGACGGTACCGGGGGTGCCGGAGATCGGATCCCCGTTGCGGTCGCTCCCCGAGTAACTGAGCGACTCGGAGAACCAGGCCGGAATCACCTGGGTGGGATCGATGGTGCCGCTGACTGTACCGCCGATCGAATTGCTGGACGAACCGTCGATCTCGATCCCGGTTGCGTTCCCCATCTTGTCGTTGAAGGAGTCGGTGCCGATGTAGTTGCCCAGCACCAGGTCCCCCATGTTCGAGCTCGAGAGCAAGATCCCCGCCCCACTGTTGAACCCGATGACGTTGGCGGCGCCGAGGGTTGTACCGCCGATCGTGTTCCCCGGGTCGTCGAACAGGATCACGCCCACCGCATTACCCAGATTGCTGGCAGCGGCATTGGTGCCGATGTCGTTCCCCGCCACCACGTTGCCCGTGGCCGACGTGCCCGAGATCGACACGCCCGCCGCGGTGTTGAACCCGATCGTGTTCCCCATTCCGGCGACGATACCGCCGATTGTATTGCTGCCGACGTCGTCGATCACGACGCCCTCGAGATTGTGCAGGTTCTGGCCCGCGGCGTTGGTGCCGATGTCGTTCCCTGCCACCACGTTGCCCGTGGCCGATGAGCCCGAGATCGACACCCCCGCTGTGGTGCTGAAACCGATGATGTTGGCGCTGGCGAAGGTCGTGCCGCCGATCGTGTTGTTCCCGCTGTTGTCGATGACCACGCCCTGCCCATTGCCCTGGTTGTCGCCGGCGTCGTCGGTGCCGATCACGTTCCCCGCGACGACGTTGTTCGAGGACTGAACCAGGATCGCGGCCCCCGTGAAGCCCTGAAGCTCGAGCCCTTCAATCGTGCTGCCGGTCGAGCCAGTCGCCAGGTCCAGACCGGTTGAACACGCTGTTGCTGTTTTTGCTGTTGCCGTTTTGAAGGACAATGGCCGGTGTGCCGTCGATCGTCAACTCGCTGGTGCCGTCGATCGTCAGAGGCACGGTGATGGACAAGGTGGATTTCAGACCGATCACGAACGGGCCGGTACCGGGAATCTGGAACGTGATGTCCGTTGACCCACCCGACTCGGCCGCGTCGATGGCGGCGCGGAGCGAGCCCGGCCCGTCATCGTTGGTGTTGGTGACCGTCGCCGCCGGGATGATCGCGAGCGGGGCCGAGAAGGCCGAGGTGCCGTCCGTCGCGTTCGTTTGCGTCGCCAGGATCTGGGCTCCGATGGTGAGTCCCGAGACCGAGAGCGTCCCCGAGTCATCGCCAGCCGAGATGCTCGTCTCGCCGAGAAACGTCCGCTGATTCGAGCCGAGCAGGTACACATCCAGCGACGTCGCGACGCTCACCAGCGATGCCAGGGCGATGGAAAGCGTGCTGCCGGTTGACGCCAGCGATGCGGAGAGGAGCTGTGGGGCCTGGAGATTGCCGTTGGCGCCGGGGGTCAAGGCGATATCGTTGGCAGCCACGGAGGGCAGGACGACGCTTCCGTTGGTCCCCACGTACAAGTTCTCGAGGACCACGTTGCCGGTTCCGGAGAGGATCGCGATGCCGTTGGTCGCGTTCGACCCGATCGTGTTCCCCGCCCCCGTCGCCGTCCCACCGATCGTGTTATTCGAGCTCTGAACGGCGATGCCGTTGCCGCCGAAATCGACGATGGTCAACCCTTCGATCGTGCTGCCGTCGGAGTCCGTGCCAAGAGTCAGCCCATTGAAACTCTGAAGGCCGCCGTTGATCTGACCGCCCGCCTCGGTGGTGCCGTCGATCGTCACCGGGACCACGATGGTGGGCAGGACGGCCGTCGGGCTGATCGTGAAAGCACCACCTCCCGCAATGGCGAAGGTGATGTCGTCCGTGCCCGAGCCTGGCGGGCTGTTATTGGCATCGAGGATCGCCAGCCGGAGCGAGCCGACAAACGAGCCCTGGACGTTGTCCGACGTGTTCGTCACGGCGAACGCCGAGGTCGAGGAGGTCGGCGTCCTCGGGGTCACCGCCGTGGCGAACTCCGACGTGCTATTATCGGGCCCGGTCAAAGTCGCCGTGACCGTCTGGCCGTTGAGCAATCCCGTGCTATCGTCGAACGTCGTCGTGCTGGCCGTGAGCATGGCCGTCTGGCTGGAACTGCCCGCGGCGGCCAATGTGACGGTCGCAGTCCCCAGGAACTGGGCCGCGGGGTTTTCCGAGCCACTGCTGGCGAAGAACTCCACCGTGTAGGTCCCGGCTGCGGTGCCGGTGATCGTGTAGTCGATGGTGGTGAGGTTCGGGACGGAAGCGACTGCGACGATGCTCGGAGCGGCCGGGATTGGTGAGGCGAGGACGATGGCGCCACCCGGATTATTGTAAATCAAGTTCTGCCGGATCGCGTTGCCCGATCCGGAGAGGACATCGATCGCCTTACCGGAATTCCCCGTGATGGTGTTGCCCGAGTTGGTCGCGGTGCCGCCGATCGTATTGTTGCTCGTTTTGATCTGAATGGCGTCGCCGGTGAAACCCGTGATCTCCAGTCCGTCGATGGTGCTGCCGGCAGAAGTGGAAGAAGGCGAAGTCGCCGTACTCAGCACCAGGCCATCGGCGATGGAGCCGCCGCCACTAATCTGGATGAACGCCGTGACGGGATTGCCCGCGAGACTGGAGAGGTAGGTCGACTCGGTCGTCCCGTCGATCGTGATGGGCACCGTGATGTCTTGCAGCGCGGTGTTCAAATCGATCGTGAATGTCGAAGTGGCTGGATTGTAACCCGAATCGGATGTCGGGATGTTGAAGAGAATCTGATCGGTTGCTCCGGATTCCGGAGGGTTCGCATCCGCCGCCGCGATGGCACTGCTCAACGAGCCGACCCCGCTGCTGTTGGTATTCGTGACGGCGAGTGGGCTTGCTACATCGACTGTGCCGGCGAACTGCGAAGTATCGCCGGTGGGCGAGGTCGAAGTGGCCGTGATATTCAAGCCCGTGGAGACAGCAGCCGTCAGCGTCGCCGAGAAGCTGGTGCCCGTCGTCACGACGTAGCTACCGAGGTAAGTACGCGCCGGCGTCTGGCCGGGAGCATCCGCGTAGAAGTCCAGGATCGTTCCACTGGGCGTGCCGGCGCTGACGGTCCCCTCAACGGTGGTTGTTCCCGCATTGGAGGTGGCCAGGGTCAAGGCCGGCGGTTGCTGGTTGTTGTTGGCGTTCGTCTGAAGGACGATCGCCGATGTCGTATTGGAATAGATCGGGTTGCCGCGGATGGTGTCTCCACTGCCGGTGTTCACGTTGATCCCAACGGAGTTGAAGGCGATCACGTTACCGGCGGCGGCGGTTGTGCCGCCGATCGTGTTGTTCGAGCCGTTGATCAGAATGCCCTGATCGTTGGCGGCTGCGGTGACACCGTCGGGCAAGACACCGAAGTCGTTGGACTGAACCGTGTTCTTGCCACTCTCGATATCCAGGCCCGTGCCACCGGTGACGTCGATGATGTCCAGGCCCCGGATGGTGCTGCCGTCGGAGCCGGTGCCGAGGATCAGCCCGCCGCCGCTGATCTCAACCACCGGCGTGCCGGCATAGCCGGGCTGGAGAGTCGCGTCCAGGATGACCGGGTGAGTGATCGTCAGGGAACTTCCTAGCGTGATCGTCCAGACGCCTGGCGATGCTGGAACCGGCCGGGAGCTGGAACGCGATCGTGTCCGGGTTCGGATTGGAGGTGTCACCGTTGACCGCGGCGATCTCGGAAGCCAGCGATCCCGCCGTGCTCGCGCTCGCCGCGGTCGAGGTTACCAGGTAGGGCTGGGGCACCGAGACCGCAGTGGCGAATTCCGAGGTGTCGCCGGGCGTCAATCCGGATGGTCCCCCCGAGGCGGGAATCGTCCAGGTCGCCGTCACCGCCTGGCCGCCGCTCAGCGTGGTCGAGATACTCACCGGCAGCGTGGTGTCGCCCGCCGAGATCGTCTCCGTCGTGGTGAGGAGGTGGACATGAGCGTCGACCTGGTTGGCCGTCGGCAAATCGCTGGGTGCGCTGGAGAACACGTCGAGCACGTACTGACCGGCGGCCATTCCCGTGACGTTGAAAGTGACGATCGTGGATCCCGACCCCGAAGAGGTCACGCCCGTGATCGAGGGCGCCGGCAAGTTCGGCGAATCGTTGCCACCGCTGGTCAGGTCGATCCCGCTGGTCGCGAGCGTGGAGCTGGCGTTGCCGTTACCGTAGAACAGGTTGTTCAGGATCGTGTTGCCAGTGCCGGTTGTCACGATCAACGCGCCGTCGTTGGTACTCGTGCCGTTGAACGCGATCGTATTGCGGGCCGCCGTTACGATTCCACCGACAGTGTTGTTCGAGCCCAGGTCGATCACCACGCCGGTGTCGTTCCCGAGATTGGTGCCCGCGGCGTTCGTGCCGATGAAGTTCCCTTCCAGCAGGTTCGACGAGGCCGACGAGCCGGTGATCGACACCCCTGCCGAGGAGCTGAAGGCGATGGTGTTGCCGCTGCCGGCGGCCGTCCCGCCGATCGTGTTGCTCCCGACGTTGTCAATGATCACACCCTGCGCGTTGCCCAGGTTGTCGCCCGCGGCATCAGTGCCGATGAAGTTCCCCTCCAGGGCGTTGCTCGCGCCCGAGATCGACACTCCAGCCGAGCCGGATGTGCCCACCACGTTCCCCGCGCCGACGGCCGTGCCGCCGATCGTGTTGCTCCCGGTTTCCACGACGATCGCGGGGCCGGAGAACCCGCTGAACTGGAGCCCTTCGATCGTGCTGCCGTCCGATCCCGTCGTCAGGTCCACGCCGTTGGACGCACCCCCGGCACTCGGGCTGAGCACGATGTCCGGCGTCTTCTGGCTCGTCAGCTCGCTCGTCCCATCGATCGTCAGGGGCTTGTCGATCGAGAGGGGCGTCGCCAGGTCGATCGTGAACGGGCCGGTACCGGGGATATCAAACGTGATGTCCGTGGGCCCGCTGGATTCAGCAGTGGCGATCGCAGCGCGGAGCGAGCCTGCCCCGCTATCCAGGGTGTTGGTCACCGTCGTCGACGGGAACACCGAGAGTGGGGCAGAGAAGGCCGAGGTGCCGTCGGACGTGTTCGTCTGCGTCACCACGATCTGGTCACCCGTGGCCAGTCCTGAATGCGTCAGCGTCAGCGTGGCGGAAGTGGTGTTCGCCGACACGCTCGCGTCGCCGAGGAACGTCCGCTGGTTCGGGCTCGACTGGAGCCAGTACACGTCCAGCGACGTGTTGGCGGTCGGGGCCACCGCCAGCGCGATCGAGAGCGTGCTGTTGTTCAGCGAGGCGGAAAGGAGCTGCGCGGGTTGCAGATTGCCATTGGCACCGACACCGACCCCGATGTCGCTGGCGGCCACCGACGGCGTCTGCAACGAGCCGTTGGTCCCGGTGTACGTGTTAGACAGGATCGTGTTGCCTGTACCCGCAAGGATCGCGATGCCCGTGTTTGTGTTGAACCCGATGAGGTTGGCCGACGACGACGTCGCGCCCGACGCCGTGCCGCCGATCGTGTTGTCCGCCGCGTTGAAGACCTGCACGGCCGCGCCGTTGCCCAACGAGGCCGTGCCTGTCGAATCGGTCCCGATGAAGTTCCCCTCGACCAGCGCATTGGTGTCGTCGGTCTTCGACGTGCCGAGGATCTGCACGCCCGCTGTGGTGTTGAAGCCGATCACGTTGCCGGCGCCGGTCGTGGTCCCGCCGATCGTGGTGCTGACGACGTTGTCCACCAGGACGCCGATCTGGTTCGCCCCGTTCGATCCGGTCGTCGTGACGCCGAGCTCGTTGCTCTCGATCGTGTCGTCGGCCGATTCCACATGGATACCGGCGCCGCTCGCGAACCCGACGATGTCCAGCCCCTCGATCGTGCTGTTGACCGAGCCGGAGCCGAGAATCAGGCCATCGCCCAAAACGTGGTTCGTGCTGCCGATGAGCTGAGCCATCGTCGTTCCGGACACGAAGCCGTTGATGACCACCTGCTGCGTGATCGCCGGCAGCGGCGAAATCAGAGTGATCTGGTACGGCGAGGGGAGCGTGAATGTGATCGTCGGGCTGCCTCCCGCGGCGTCGACGTCGAGGATCGCCTGGCGTAGCGAGCCCACCCCACTGTCGCTGCCGGTGCTCACCTGGAACGGATCGCTCCACTTCGTACTCACCGCGAAGTTCGACGTGGTGCCGTTCTGCGGCGTCACCGTGGCCGTGACCGTCTGGCTGCTCGTCAAGGCCGTCGAGAGGTTGAATGACGCGAAGGAGCTGTAGGACGCGGTGGGAATACTGACCGCCGTGCTGCTCCCCAGATACACCGCCGCCGGACTATTCGTCCCGCTGCTGGCGTAGAAATCGAGCGTGTACGTCTGGCCGGCAGTGCCGTTGATTGTGTAGTCAATCGTCGTCAGGTTGCTGACCGATGTGTAAGCCAGGGGTGTGGGGGCGCCAATCGCGTCGGTGATCGTGTTGGCGACGTTGAGGTTCTCGCCCGTATTGTTGTAGATCAGATTGCCACGGATGGCGTCGCCGGTGCCGGAATTGACGTCCACGCCGTTGACGGTATTGAACGCGATGGTGTTGCCGGCGCCGGAAGAAGTCCCGCCGATCGTGGCATCCGAAGCGCTGACCGAAATGCCGGCACCGCCGTTAGGCACAGCGGCGGTGCCAGCCGCGTTCGTGCCGATGAAATTGCCCTCGACCAGGCTCGCATCGTCGATGTCAACGCCATCACCCATGTTTCCGGAGATGACATTGGCAGCGCCGGCCGAGGTCCCGCCGATCGTGTTGCCTGCGCCGTCGCTCACCACGCCAGTCACGTTGCCCAGGCTCGTGCCGGCGGCGTTGATACCGATCAGGTTGCCCTCGACCAGGTTTCCTGTGGCCGATGGACCGTTGAGTAGGATACCCGACTCATTGAATCCGATCGTGTTGCCGGCGCCGGCGGTGCTGCCGCCGATGGTGTTCGGACCATCGGCGATCTCCACGCCAGTCTGGTTCGCCAGATTCGTGCCCGCGCCATTCGTGCCGATGAAGTTGCCTTCCACGAGGTTGCCCGAGGTGGCGATCATCAGGCCGGGTGAGTTGGTGGTCGTGCCCACCACGTTCCCCGCGCCGGTCGCCGTGCCGCCGATCGTGTTGTTGGCGGACTGGACGAGGATCGCGGAATTGGTGAAGCCCGCGAACTGGAGCCCGTCAATCGTGCTCCCGTCCGAACCCGATCCCAGTTGCAACCCCGTCAAGTTCGGAGGCGCGTCGCTTCCTTCGGTGAGCTCGATGCCCGGTGTGTTCTGGCCGGTCAACTGGCTCGTGCCCTCGATCAAGACCGGGTGTTGGACGATTGGGAGTGCGGACGTCAACATGATCGTCCAGACGCCAGTTGTCCCGTTGTAGCCCGGATCGGTGGTCGGGATGGCGAAGTCGATCGTATCGACCCCGGTATTGCCCGTATCATTGTTGGCCTGAGTGATCGCCCAGGGGAGCGAATTCGACGTACTGATGTTGTCCGAGGTGTTCGACACCGAGAACGTGGACATCAGGAAGCGGTCTTCGCACCGCTCCAGCCCCAGGTCGATGGATCGCCGCCGCTCGAGAATCCGCGCACGACGCCTGCTCCGTTTGAACGGCTTCATAACTCTCGAATCCCTGAAAAGACTGGGCACGCGTACTCGCAACGTCCCGTCCGTTTCGGCGATGCATCCGCGCAGGCCCTAGACGATCTCACAGTATAACACGCAGCCAATCTTCCTTGCATAGATGGTACTATCGATCGCATTCATTTTTTGGGGGACCACCGCATCGTGGCCGGCGTGGGATCGCCTCTTTCCCAGCCGGTCGAGCGAGTGCACTCACAGTGACGGCCGCATTTCCGCACGGTTGGCAACCTTCGTCGATGGGTCGCTCAGGTTTATCCGCATCGTTTTTTCAGCTCCGCGCGGAGTTACGGCGTCGAGTCCCGCGACTCATCGATAGGTCTCGCGCGATGATCAACCAAACTAATATAACCACCGTTTTCCCCCAATCAAAAGAATCCAGCAGAAATCGCCCAATTTCACACGGCCTGATCTTGAGAGTCGGTGTGACGCTCAGGCGTGGGCCGTGGGCGTTCGGGACCGGCGCGTCTTTCGGAACAATCCACTCGATCGGTTGAATCGCCGTAGTCGGCAAAATCGATGAAGTCTTCGTAATCGCTGGCCGATAACGAGTGGTAAGCCGACGAACTCACAAGGGCGGATTGCCGGGCGAGAGGTGGGCCTGGCTGGTCCTGAGCGTTGAGGCGGTGAAGCGAGGGGGATCAACCGATGTGGTCGGGGAAAGCATGGTTAGCGGGGTTCGCGATCCTCGCGCTCGGGGCGCCGTCGTTGTGGGCGCAAGGGCTGAATGTGCCGGCGAGTCCCGGCACGAGTCTCCCCGCGGGCGGTACCAGCGCGATCTCGGGTGCGACGAGCGCGCTCGGGTCCACGGGTTCGGCCGCGCCGAGCGGGTTCTGCGCCAATCTGGCGGCGTTCGCCCAGAAGTGCAGGGCCGCGCTCTGTGCCAGCCAGTTCGGCCAGATGCTCAACAGCGGGATGACCGGCCCGCTGGGAAGTGTGACCGGCGGGTTCATCCCGTCGATCTGCCCACCGCCGGGCACGATTCCGCTCACGGGGCCGGGTGCACCCCCGGCCGGCAGCGCGGCCGCCACCGCCGCCGCCATCCAGGCCAGCGAGGCCAACGCCAAGGCCCGCGTCGCCGCCATCGAGTACCTGGGCACCGTCGATTGCGCCCGATGGCCCGAGGCGATCAAGGCGCTGACCAACGGTCTGCGTCAGGACCCCAACGAGTGCGTCCGCTTCGCCGCGGCCCGCGCGCTCAACAGCGGGTGTTGCTGCAATCAGAAAGTGATCGAGTCCCTGAAGGTCTGCGTCTCCGGCACGTCCGAGGACGGCGCCCCCGTCGAGAACTCTGTCCGCGTCAAGGCCGCCGCCTTCTCCGCGTTGCAGCACTGCCTCATGTGCCTCCCGCAGGAGGAAGAGAAGGTCAAACCGCCCAAGCGAGAAGGGGAACAGCTCGAGCCCAGTACGATCCCCCCGGCCATCGAGCGCAGCACCCAAAGTCCCGTGGCGAACCCCCACATCGCCACCGCCTACCGACCGCCACGGCGCGGCCCGATCACGTATGAGGAGCAGCTCCGGCAGAAGCCGTTCTCCCAGACGGTCGACGAGGCACGGCGCACCCTCTTCCAGTTGTCGAACAACCCCCGGCCATCGGCCGTACTGCCCGCCGGACAGCGAAGCCTCTTTGGTGCCCTGACCAGGGCTCGCAACGAAGTCGGCGCGGCGAACCTCCGCCGGGCTCGCGAGCAGGGCCAGGTGCCGCCCCGGCCCGACCAGTCCCGGGGAGCGACCCTGCCCGAACCGTCGGAGTATCCGTCGGGCTCCGGCGTCGAACCCGCTGCCTGGACGCCCACTTACATCACCCCGGGCTCGATGCCCACGGCGACACCGGCAACCGGACCGGGGACGGCCGGGACCGCTCCCATCAACCAGTCGGTTCCCGGGCAGGTGATCGATGGTTCCGGCCCGATGTCGAGCACCGAGCCGACGCCGGCCCCGAAGTCCAGCGCACGCCGTGGACTCATCGGCATGCTGTTCCAGTCCCGAGGCGATTGAGCGGCTACGCCGCCGCGTCGTGGTCCGGTTTGCACGGGAGGCCGTTGCGAACGAGGCACCGCCGGCTTCTCAGATCGATCGACCCTTCTCGTCCGTTTCATGTCAGGTCTGCCCAGATCTCTGTACGCCACGTCCGATCAACGCCAGTCAGTCCGTTAGCGCCAACCCATTCTCTGGTCCGCGGCCACGGCACGATCCTGGTGATCCGTCAGCCTTTGATCGACAGGTTGCAGTCCCGCCTTCCGGCAGAAGCCGGGACTGCGACCTGTCGATCCAGGAAAGACGCGACACGAGTCTCCATGAGGACAGGAATGGGACGGTGGCGAGAAAAGGAGCAAGTCGCGTGCGCAGAACGGCCAAGAACACAGGTGGCATCTCCCGCGTCGCGTGGTCGCTGATCGTCGCGTTGCTGCCCGCTGCGGCATGCCCGGCCGACGACGGAACGGCGACGGCGCCGACCGCCTCCCAACCCTCCTCGATGTCGCCCGCCGCACCCGCGCCGGCTCGCCTCAAGATCCCACCGCCGCGCGACTGGTCGCAAGCCCCCGGCTGGACCACCAAGGGACCGGCAGGAAACACAGCCCCGGTACCCGCGTCGGCCCCGGCGCCCGCGACGGATCCGGCCTTCTCCTCGATACTTGACCCAGCCCGGGCACCCTCCGCGACTCGCACGCAGCCCGTGACACGGTCGAGCCCAGCCGATTCCGAGCCGACCGAGCCCACCCCGCAGGAGACCGCCGGGGCCGCCGCGCCGCGGCCCGAGGATCCGCAGTCCGACAGCGACCTGCCTCAGCCTGCTTCAGTCTTGCCCCCAGTCGCCGCGATGGGTGCCGCAGCACCTGCGCCCGCTGCCGCCCCTGACGCGCCTCAGGCCCCAGTTCCGCCCGAGTCGCAACCCGTGAACCTGGCCCAGGCATTGAACCTGGGTGCGGAGCCCGACGAGGTTCAGGTGGATATCCTGGCGGTCCAGTCGAAGGGGGACGGTCAGGTCAAGCAGGTCGCCTGTGCGACCTGCGGTGGGTTCCACAATGCCGGCGAGGAACCCATGTTCCACGGGGCGGTAGGGTGTGAGAACGGCAGTTGCATCCCGGGTCGCAATCCGTGCTACCCTCCCTGTAATTCCTGCAACACGGTCGTCGGCGCGTTCCTTCAGAACCTCTATCAATGCCTGTGCTGTCCCGATCCCTGCTACCAGCCCGGCTGGGTGCCCGCGGCGAATGCCTCGTTCTTCGCCGACTACGCCCGCCCGTGGACTGTTACCCGCCTCCGTTACGACAACCTCGAGTCGATGACCCGGCCCGACCGCAACCAGTTCTGGATGCAAGGGGTCACCGCGATGCGTAAGAACGGGCGGCCGGTCACCGATCCCCGCGCCCGGCTCCAGCAGTTCTACGTCTACCAGGAAGTGGCGGCTGGGCGGGGCAGCTTCTTCATCGAGTATCCCTATCGTCAGATCAATCAGAGTTACGCTCCAACCCAGGCCGGCTTCAGCGACCTGAACTTCGGCATCAAATCGCTGATGTTCGATTGCGAGTTGCTCCAGGTCACCTTCCAGTTCCGGACCTACACGCCGACCGGGAACGGGATGCTCAACCTGGGCACCGGCCACTTCGCGCTGGACCCCTCGATCATGACCTCGCTGAAGCTGGGACCGACCACGTATTTCCAGGGCCAGTTCGGCAACTGGATCCCGCTGGCCGGCAACCAGAGCCTGGCGGGCGGCGTCTTCTACACGTTCATGAGCATCAACCAGGTCCTGGCTTACACCACGCCGGACAGCCCGCTGATCGCCACCCTCGAGATGGACACCTGGTCGTTCGAGAACGGCGGCTACACGGCGTCCATCGCACCAGGCCAGAAGCCGGTCTACGTCGAGAAGGGGGGCGGGGTGACCTACTTCAACATCGGCCCCGGCCTTCGCCAGTCGATCTGCAACCGGATCGACTTTGGCGGCGCCATCACCTGGGCGACCAACACGGCCCACTGGGCCCAGCCCTGGTTCCGCTTCGAGGCACGGTTCCTCTTCTGACCGCTGGTCCAGGGGAACCGGCAAGCCCGGTTGAGTGACGGAACGAACATCGACGTGCCCGCAGCGCTGGTCGAGCGGATCAAAGGAATCCGCACCCAGCGCGACGACCTGGAGGAGCAAGCCGAGAGGGCATCCTCAACTCGGCATTCACCGCGAGCACGGCCCGGCCCTGAGACTGCCAGATGCGGTCCTTGATCCGGCTGAGCAGACCCGCGTAGTCAAGGAACGAATCTGGTTTCTTCTTGCTCATGGCATCCTCTCCAGGAGTTCCTGGATCTCGCGCATGATCTCAACCATACGCAACTCTTTCTGGGTGTGGAAAAGGAGCATGGGTGCGGAAAGGGTCAGATGCAGAGATAGGGCAAGCCAGTGCCGAAAGTCGAATTCGGCATCTGTCATCTTTGTCATCTCCGGCTCCTAGCCTATTTGTCGTCTCTGACCTCTTTGTCTTCCTCCCCATCTTTCAAGTGGTCTGCATCTTATTGAGATAGCGATCTCACGGACCGAGTAGCTTGGCTGCGGATCGCTGGGTCCGGGTCACGGAGTCCGGCTTGAGAGATTGTGTCGGCAAGGCTATGGTCAGCCCAGCCGCTCGGCAAGGATTTTAGTAAGGATAATCGGACCGGAACGGACGATGATCCGGCCAGAGCACTGATGGCCTCAATATGGCAACGGAGCAAGTCGGTCGGGAGGGTGAGAAGTTCGTCAAGCACCTGGACTGGTACCTCTTCGGCGCCTATCCCGTCGATAAGCTGGCGGAATGTTACCTCGTTCGAAGTGGCGATCATGACCAGCCCTTTTCGGGCCTCTTTGGCGACGTCGTGATTCTCGTCACGGCAAAGAGAGAGTAGCCGATCCTGCGTGACTACTTCTAAGTCGATCAGCTTCTTGACCAGTGCGGCACGCGGGTTGGGCGGTACTATGTGACAGCTCGGACACGAGGAGCCGAACACCGCTACTTGGCAATGGTCACACCAGCTACCTCGACGGGTCCAGTGGGCTAGCATCTCGGCGATGCGCGCGGCGTTTGCGCCGCCGACAAGGTCGGACTTGAGCAAGAGGGCCTCGGCAGCAGCCTTCGCAATAGAGGGGCTTTCGTGCCCGATCCCGCTCAGGAGTGCTTCGCGCACCAGTCCGAAATCGGCGGGCTGAGCCAGTTCGACGAGAGGCGTGTACAAGTGCTCGCACCCCGGCGTGAGCGGTTGACGAAGCCGAGTCAGAAGGACCGAGACAGCTTCAACACCCCATACTGGTTTGATTATGTGCGCGGTGACCCGAAGTGTCGATTCGCCACCGTTGGTCAGGGCCCGGCCCACGAAGTCCCTGACCCCTGGGCTCCCGCCGTCTTGGCTCAGCACGTATGCCGAGGTTATGATGATGGCAATGCAGGGGTGGAACAGCCCTTGCCCAATGAGTGAAAGGTCGATACCCGCTTTGACGCGCCGAGGCCAATCGGGTTCGGCCGAGACAGAGGGCAGGATGTTGTACAGCGCCCCGTCTTCGCCGAGGCGGCCGAATGCCTCGTTCGCTTCCTCACCAACAGTCTGTGGTTCGAGCCCCAGTGCGGCAGTCACCGCCCGAACGACCTCGGCGACAACCTCCTCAGCCTTCCTACGCCCGAGAACAATCCAGTCACCGATCGGTACCTGATTGAAGCCCATTGTGTGATAGACGGCCGCGAGGTGTAGGAGTGGCCGGTCGTTGGTCGATGTGACCGGCTGGCGAAGTCGTCCCGTTGCCCAGAGGACGGCATCGAGGAACGCGACGGATGCTACATGAAATCGCCCCGAGGACAGAAACCTCACGAATCCTTCGAACTCGGGGCTGAGCCAGCGTTGGCGGATTCGATCAATCGCCTCTTTTTGTCCGTACCTTTCCAACAGGTTGGTCACTAATTCCTGTATCCGAATGGTTGACTTCTCGGACATAGCCAGCGATTCTGCTCTGTGAGATGCCTCGGCGAGTGGTAAGTCCCGGAACAATCGGGCCAGGCTGTTCTCCAAGGCGACATTGATCAGTTCAGATGCTTCCTCAGGGAGGGGATTTTGGGACGGTGCGTGGTTTCTAAAGAGAAATCCAGGAGCCGGTACGGGAGTTTCAAGGAATGTTTGGACTTGGCTGATGCTGATGAGATCCGGTCCCGCCTCGAGAGCCAGCGCTACTCCGGCGAGGTGCGTCCACAGTTGCGGGTGGTCAATTAGTGCGGACGCGACCGATCCAATCCTCTCTGGAATATACGGAGTTAAAGGCCGAATCGCGAGGGCGGCTTCGATGGCGATCAGAGGGATAGGAGAGGTGAGCCTTGCCGAAAGTCGATTCGTCACTTCGAGAGCCAGAGACGGATCGCTCATCGGGACCTCCTCTTGAGCTGCGGCCGCGAGAATCACCTCGGTCGAGTTCGGATCGTCCTGGCGGTCCAGTGAGACCAGCTTCCGCACGATCCGCGAGGCTTGACCGAGCCCAACCGCGAGGAGCACCACCTGTCGCCACCGCGGAGCCGTCCGTACCTCCTCGATCCAAGTATCGATCTCTGTGTCGGTCAGTGTTGCGGCATAACGTGCGGCCGCAAACTCCCCGAGCGATGGGTGCACGAAGACCAACACCTCTTGGTGGCCGGCGGTCAGACACTCGATAAGGCGCCGGTCCTCCCAGTAGCGGAGCACTCGCTCCGCTTCCTGGGCCGCCTTCAGTTGCGGAAGTACGAGCTGTCTCACGAGATCCCGGCCGATCTCCTGGACTGCTTCAGTCCGCGAGATGTCCGGTTGTCGTGTGACAAGCCACCCAAGGACATCCACGATGCGGTTGGCTACCGCCTCTTCGACCTCCGGACTGACCTCTCGGTCAACGACCTTGCTCGTGCGAACGAGCTGGACGACCTGTCCATACAACGCGGCGCGGTTCGTACCCACCGCGACACCATCGGCCACAAGCCGGACGAGAAAGCCGAGCAGCAACGGGTTCCGGGCCGCCAGGCTGGCAGCCCGGTGCTTTCCCTTGGAATCCTCGACGAGAGACAGGAAGTCTCGCCAACGTTGGATCGCGTCGTCCTCGCTGAGGCGGCCCCGGAACAAGACCAGCGAGTGCTTCCTGATGGCCGTTCTCTCTAATGGAAGCAGTTCGACATGCCGGAAGCCCGGAAGCAGCCCCGGCTCGTGTCCGACTGGGCGAGTCAGTACGCAGACGCGGCAGTTAGGGTGGCCTGCACACCATGAGACCAAGGCCCTTGCAACGTCGGCACGACTCGGGTCCGTCTCGTCCAACCCGTCAGCGATCAGGACTTCCGGCGAGGTAAGAAGTTGCTCCGCCAGCTTGGGTGTGAGCCCCGAGGTATCGGCCGCGTCGGCCTTGAGGGCTTGATCGAAGCCCTGGCCGCCACGCATCCCTTTGGCCACGATTCTCAGCCGAACCTTGATCACCCGTCGCCCTTCACTTGCGGCCCGCCACACAATTCGGTCCGCGAGTGTACTCTTTCCGGAACCGGGGCCTCCGAGAACTACCACGTGTTCGTCGAACGCGAGAAGGTGCTCGGCCTCCCGCCGGTCTCCGTTCGTGGGGTTGTCCGCCAATCGCTCCCATTCGTGATACGCCTGAACCATCTTCGATATGGAATTGTTCAGCCGGGGCTTACTGGGCTCGTCCCCGAGGACTCTGAGCACGGTCCAGGCTTGATCGATCGGCAAAGCAACACCGATGCCCGGAACGAAGAACTGACCATACGCCTTTACCTGCCACAATCGGTACGCCTCGGCCGCGACTACGAGATTGCTCGCGTCCCGTTTCAGGGGCAAGTGAGTCCCAAGCAACCGGGAGAGGGTCTCCGCGTCTCGCCTGCCGCGTCGGGACATCTGGCGGTGGCCATCTTTCCCCAGGAGATCCCACGCAGTCTCAGTCTGCGCTGGGTTTTCGACCACTTGCCGAAGCAGAGCCATGCACACTGCGCTCGCCGCCTCCGTCTGCCACTCGACAATCCGGAAGCGTCGGAAAATCGCCGGGCTGACATTGTCGGCCGGTTCAAACAGGCTCAGGACCGACTTGGTTATCTCCTTTAGTTCATCCGTGCGTCCGTCGCCGAGCCGCAAGACGTCGTTTCGAAAATCTTCGCGAATGGTGCCGCTCGTTGTCGAATTCACAAGTAGCACGCACCGGAGGTCAGGATTCCGGACTAGCCCAATAATCAGCCGTCGGACGGTATCGTCAAACTTCTTACCCCGCTCCAAGCCGCGCTTCGACTGGACCTCGATCGAGAAGCCGCTTTGAGTCTCGATCGCAAGGTCATCGCCCGGACCCCCTGTCTCGGATGAGACCGCCAGCGGCGTGTCATCGAAGTCCTCGAACCAGGAAAGGGGCTGGCCACAAAGGACGTGAGTGGCGACGTAGGCGAACCCTGCGTCCGCTTGGTAATCGTATCCGCCGTCACCACCACTACCGCTCATGTTATTTCTTGTCGCTCCGGATAAGGCGACTGCGCCAGGGTTTGGCCTTGGAGGCGGCCCGGAACAGGTTGAGCTGGCGGTCCTGGGACGACTCGTTGACGGTCTCGACGGTCTGAAACAGCAGGGCGCCGCGCAACGGCGCGACCCGGTGGCCGCGCTCGTCGTATTTCCCGTCCCAGATCAGCTCGGTCCTGGTCGGTATCGGTGGTCTTCTCCCACTTCCTTGGATTCACCCCAACCATCCTATCATACTGTACGCCCGAATGCCACACATTCGCGTTGATAATCTGGCCGGATCTTGTCGAATTCGCAGAAAGTTGTTCGTATGCGGCTACGATCGCCGGGTCCAGTTTCTTTAGTCGTCCCCATCTCGCGATTCCAGGAGTGCAAGCGACGAGCGACGGCCGACCTCGCCGTTCACGCCTTCATCGGATATCTTTTCACGAAACCACTTGGCCGACGACAAAGCCGAGTCTGATCGCCCGACGGTCCTCGAACGGCACGTGTTGCAAAATATTTCGGATCCTCCGAGGTCCTCCAATCATGTCATCGCCCTCATTTCCTCCTGGCGGCGAGATTGTCCTTTACCAGACCGAAGACGGCCACACGCGCGTGGAATGCCGCTTCCAGGACGAGACGATCTGGCTTTCACAAGCCCTAATCGGGCAACTATTCCAGGTTTCGGTGCCGACCGTCAACGAACATCTCCGGAACGTCTACGAGGAAGGTGAACTGGACCCTGGGGCAACTATTCGGAAATTCCGAATAGTTCGCCGAGAAGGCAATCGGGAGGTCGCCCGGGAGATCGAGCATTACAACTTGGATGCAATCCTGGCGATAGGCTATCGGGTGAGATCGCTGCGCGGGACTCAGTTCCGTCGCTGGGCGACCGAGCGCCTGCGGGAGTATCTGGTCAAGGGATTCGTGCTGGACGACCAGCGGCTGAAGAACCCGCCGGTTGAGGGATCCGGGGTGCCGGATTACTTCGACGAACTGCTGGAGCGGATTCGAGACATCCGCGCCAGCGAGCGGCGGATGTACCTTCGGGTCAGGGAGATCTTCGCCCTGGCGGGTGACTACGATCCCTCCCAGAAAGCCACCATCGAATTCTTCAAGATCATCCAGAACAAGCTCCACTTCGCGGCCACCGGCCAGACCGCGGCCGAGTTGATCGCCCGCCGAGCCAACCACGCCCTGCCGAACATGGGATTGACCACCTGGAGCGGTGATGTGGTGCGCAAGAACGACGTGATCGTCGCCAAGAACTACCTGAAGGATGACGAGATCGTCGAGCTGAATCGCATCGTCACGATGTGGCTCGACTTCGCCGAGGACCAGGCCCGCCGTCGCAAGCAGGTCTTCCTCAAAGACTGGGAAACGAAGCTCAACGAATTCCTCCGCTTCCACGAGCGCGGCGTCCTCCCCAACGCCGGATCGATCAGCAAGTTGGAAGCCGATGCCCGCGCTGAGGCCGAATACGATGAATTCGTTGCTCGCCGGCGGGCGCTTCGGGAAGCAGAAGGAGAGCAGGAGAGCTTCAGGCTGCTGGAAGACGCTACGAAAGCGCGACCGCCCAAGAAGAAGCGACCGCCCAAGAGCTCGGAACCCTCAGAGTAGCCGATGATCGCCGGCTAGGTGCTTCGGCTGGTGGATCGTAAGACGACCATTGCTCGAACGCGGCGCTGTGTCGATTCGATCGAAAGCTGGGCGGATCGGTGGTGCGCCGACTGAGGGTGTCGTCGAGGCGGTTTGGACCCCAGCTCCAGGTCACCTCGGAGTCAAGGCCAGGACACCGAAAGGGGCTGATCCAGTGACAGACCGGTTTTTCCTCAAGTCCGTCGCGGTCGGAAACTTCAAGGCGGTGCGCCGTAGCGGGACCGTGAAGCTCACACCCCTCACGGTCTTCATCGGCAACAACGGCTCGGGCAAGAGCAGCTTGATCGAAGCTCTGGAGACCTATCGCACGATTGTACTCGAAGGTCTCGACGCCGCGATGAATCGGTGGCATGGGATGGAGCACATCCAGAACAAGCGGGCCACGCACCGGCGAAAAGTCGCACCGGATGGGAACGGAGTTCACAAGAACCATCTGGTGTTTCGAGTCAAGGGTCTCTGGAACGTGGGGACGTTCGAAGTACGGTTGGATGCCGGTCCGGAGGTTGGCGGCAACAGGATTCGGATCCACAGTGAGATGATCGATTTTCCAGCCGCACGGAGGCATTGCCTACGAGATGCAACGGGACGACTCGAGGAGACAGGTCAGAGAGGGGGCACTCACCTCAACCGTGTAGGATTTCTCCTCCCTGGTGAGTCCGCGTCCCCTGGTGACTGGAAGTCGCTCGTCAGGCGATGGCAATTCCTGGCTTTGGAGCCTGATCCAATGGGAACGCCCATACGTCAGCGGATGACCGGTGGCCCTCCCATGCTGAACCGCGATGGCTCTAACCTCGGCCAGTATCTCTGGTCGCTCAGGGAAGCGAGCGTCGACGCGTTCAACGACCTCCTCGACTCAGTGCGATTCGTCCTGCCGTACGCGCGCGACGTCCAGGTTGCCATCACGCAGGAGATCGAACGCTGGGTCTACCTGGAAATGACCGAGGAGGACTTCAAGGTTCCTGGGTGGCTGCTGTTCGACCGGGACGCTGCGAATCCTGGCGATCCTGGCGTGCCTTCGTCATCCCGACCCACCGCCATTGCTCGTGATCGAAGAAGTCGAGAACGGGCTCGATCCGAGGACGATCCACCTGCTCGTCGAAGAGTTCCGTGCAGCGATTGCCGCCAAGAAGACCCAGATCATCGTCACGACCCATTCCCCCTACTTGCTCGACCTCCTGGACCTTTCGCAGATCGTTGTCGTCGAGCGGGTCGATGGCGAACCTGTCTTCACACGGCCGGATAAAGAGCAACTCCGCGAGTGGTCGAAGTCCTTCGCGCCGGGTTGACTTTACACCATGGGACGTCTGACCAGGGAATCGTGATGGCGAAGGTGGGGATCCTGGTGGAGTGTGGCCGGGAAGGACTGGAGGTCCATGTCTGTCGGAAAATTTGCGCCATCCTCCAGCGTGACACCGGAATCGTGATCGATCTCGTAATTGTTCCGATGAACAACAAGCTCGACCTGCTCGAGAGTTGCGGAGCGGCCACGCTGAACCTCTTTCGCGATGAATGCGAACGAGTGGTCATCTTGTGGGACGAACGGCCAGCGTGGCCCGATAAGGACGGGTCCCTTTGCTGGCATCACGAACGAGTCCGGATCCTCAAAGAACTTCAACGCGCGAACCTATCGCACAGACCCATCTACCTCGTCTGTATCGAACGGGAATTCGAGTCCTGGTTGCTCCACGACCACCATCTGCTCTCCGCCGTGCTCTCGACTCCGGCACACCCGATCCGCGTCCCCAAGCAGAAGCATCCTGATCGAATGCCCAACCCAAAGGGGCGGATGATGACGCTGTTCCAGCAATATGGAAAGCCTTACGTTAACATCCGGTACGCCCCAAGTTTCGCCAACGAGCTCAAAGACCTCGCTCGACTCAAGAAATGCCAAACATTCCGTCGCTTCGCCGAAAAGGTCACAGGCATCAGGGTGTAACGACAAGGCAAATCAATCCTCAGCAAGAGGGAAAGCGAGTGCCCCCAAGGTGACGCTATGGGAAGCGTGTCGAGACTCGGTGAATTCCTTAGGGTCCCCGCCCACTTCCCGCAGCCTCTGCTCTCGTCTGTCGCTTTCCCGATCGCGAGGATTCGCGAGCAAGCTGGTGCGTGGCATTGCGAGCAGGCTAACCCACATTCACCGTCGTCGTCGTAATTGACACATGGACGATCTCCCGGCGATTGCCCCCCATCATCATTCCCCACCGACCGGTCGCATCTCAGGATTCTCCCGCGTTGTGGTCCACGGCCTCAAAGGTTTCTATAATTAAGCACGTTGGGTGGTCCCAACGGCGTTCGGGGTGCGCAAGTCAGCAGAAAAAAGGAGACTCCTCGTTGACCACCACCGATCTCAGCGCGGCGGGTACGGGAAACCCGGGGAGTGCGACGATCCGACCCGCGCCGCTTCCCCCTCAGTTCGGGCCAATTTGGTCATTCGAGTGGCCCAGTCTTTCTTTTTTTTGGATTTTCTCATCTCCCTCTGTGGTCGAGAGTTCCGGAGCCAATCGCCTCGGAATCCGCGATAGGTGCATTAACGAATTCTCAAACCTGCGGTATCCTATATAGAGAGAGACCATGTGTAACCGTCACCGACAGGAAACCCAAGCTGCGAGCCACGGGGCTGTGCCGCGTGCGGCCGGGCTCGGCACAGCGATTTCGGGACTCGGCCCGAACTCGCTGGGGGCCATGGGGATCGGAGAGGGCGCCGCGGCCAAAAGTGGTCACCTAGTGCCAATTCGTGCCACGATTCTCGGAAAGTCCGGCCCTGCTCAGAGCCGGCCCCGCCCAGAACCCAGGCCGGATCCGGACGTCCCGCCGGTCCGGAGTCGGGACTCCCCTCTTCCTTCGTTTCGTTGGTGACCTTCTGTTCGGGATCCGGACGTCCCGCCGGTCCGGAGTCGGGACTCCCAGAATGGGTCCAAGCCACCGCCCCCAGACGGAGCGGTGGTGATCGCCGAGGACTCTCGAAAAAAGGGCGGTGGTCGGATGCGGTACCGAGCACGACGAAGGCGAACAGCGCGAACGAACCCAAGCTCACCGTCCGACCAACACCCCGTTCGACAGGTGAATCCAACCACTCACTCTGCGATCGCGAACGGCGCGAACGAACCCACGACGGTAAGGGGTGGAGCGAATATTCCGAATTCCGGGAATACCGGACCAGTGCGGGCCCGGCGAAAACGCGACAAACGAACCCACGCCGGTCGTCTTGACCCGCGAACGGCGCGAACGAACCCAGGACCGGGGCTCGCAAAGTGCGCGAACGAACCCAAGCCGGCCGCTCATCCCACGCGTTTTGCGCGAACGAACCCAAGTTTGGAGGGATCAGGCAAAGTGTTCCGAATCTGCGGAATAGGGGGTCGGTGCCGCGTCGGCCCAATGCGGCGAACGAACCCGGACGCGCCACCCCATACACACAAATCGCACGAACGAACCCAGGATCGGTTCCTCTCGAGCCCCGGTAGCAATCGGCAAGCCGCTTCCTTTTTTCTATTCCGATCCGGCGGATGGAGACCGTAGCATAGGGCCGTTCAGAACTCGCGGAGTTCGCGGTGATCGGGCAGTCGACGGAGATACACATCATGGCGGACGATCGCTCGCAGGCCGGGCGGCGCTCCTGGCGGGGGAAGCCCGAGCCCGATCGACGAGAACGGCCGGCACGCGCCGAGAAGTCGACCCACAAATGGTCCGACCGAGGCCGGCGGTCGGCCGGCGACGGTCAGGCACCGGGCTCGCACTCGGTCCGGTTGCTCGCCGGTCTCGTTTCGTTCGCGGTCTGCCTGGGGGTGGTCGTCTGGCTCATCTGGATGATCAACCCGCCCAGACCGGCGGGCGTCGTTCTCGTCGGCGCCGATTACGCGACAAACCTCGCCGTCCCGCATAATGCCCTGGGCTCTCAGGGGCTCAGGGGCATCGAGCAGCTTTCGCGTGCGCCCGGCCGTGGGCCCTGTTCAACCCGGCCGAGCTCCAGCTCTTCCGCAATCCCAAGAGTCAAACCGTCCTGGAAACGGCCGATGATTGGGATGCGCTGATCGCCGCGCTCAAGAAGGGTTTCCACGAGCCGACGCTGATCATCATGCTGGCCCTGCACGGCGGCTCCGACCCGGATGGGGCCTACCTCATGCCCAACCGGATGAAGCGGCCGGAGGACCGGCTGGACATGAGGAAAGTGATTGCGTCGATGAAGGAGCTACCGGAGGAGCAGACCAAGGTCCTGGTGGTGGAGGGTGCGCAGGTCGAGGCCGACTGGCGGCTCGGCATGCTTCACAACGACTTCGTGCGCCGGCTCAAGGATCTCGAGCCGGAGATCCGGAACGTGCCCAACCTCTGGGTCCTGAGCGGTTGCGACGTGGAGCAGCGGTGCTGGGTTTCCGAAGGACTGGGGCGAACCGTCTTCTATCACTACATCACCGAGGCGCTGCGCGGCGGCAGCGCGGCGGGTGGCGACGGCCGGCTCTCGCTCGATGAGCTGTACCGGTACGTCCGGGAGAACGTCAGTCGATGGGCCTGGTCCGCCCGGGGAGCCGTCCAGGAACCGGTCCTCCTCCCGGCCGTCGCCGCCCCCGACGGCGGGGCGGCAGGTGCGGCGCCCTCCGTGCCGTTGCGGCGCGGCCCGGCGTCGATCCACCTGGCCACGGTCGAGACCGCGGCGTCTCCCGAGGCGCCTCCGCTTCTCGCGACCCAGACCCTTTCGGATGCCTGGCACCGCTTCAATCAGTTCAACGCGATGGTCCCACACCCATCGGTCTACTCGCCGATGCGCTGGCGCGCCTACGGCGCGACACTCGTCCGGTACGAGCAGCTCCTGCGGGCCGGCGCCTCGGAGGCGGCCCAGCCGGTCGTCGAGCAGCTCTCCCAGCTCGATCAGGCTATTGGCAAGGACCGCCTTCTCCAGGGCGTGGGTGCATCGGCCGGGATCAACCTGGTGATGGACGCACTCAACGGGGGTGCGAAGGACCCACCCGACCCGGCCGAGTTCGTCAAGATCGCCCAGGCCGCCGATAATCCGAGCGCCCAGAAGACCTGGGACGCCCTCCAGGCGGGTGAGACTCGCGGCGACCCGGGCCTTGGCTCGATCCGGCCGCTCCGGAACCGACTGGCCGAGTACCTGCTCCGCCGGGCCCAGGTCGATCCGGTCCAGGACCTGGCTCGTGCCTCGGACCGCTTCGGGCTCGCCTGGCTCGCGGGCGAGCTGCTCCCGGCCGAGGCGCACTTCTTGCGGATGCTCCGGGCCAACCTGTCGCCCCCGCTGGAGCAGCGCCTGCCGACCTTCCGGAATCTGGCGGCTCAGGCCCTCCGCGTCCGCGTCCTGGCCGAGCGCGCCGCGATGGGCGTGTCCCCTCGGGCGGATGGCTACCCGTACTGCGAGCAGGTTCACGCCTGGACCCGATCCCTCGTCGAGGACGCCGACACCCGCCGCCGGACCGGCGAGGACCGGCTCTTCGCCAACGATGACGTAGCGTGGAACCTGGCGAGGAACGACCTCGAGGCTGCCGAGCTCGGCTACGGCAAGGCTTTGAATCAGGCCGATGAGATCCGATCGGCCCTGGCGGTGCGCGGTCGTGCCTTCGCCACTTTGCCCGACTACTCGCGATGGCTGGTCCGCCGCCATCCCGTTGACACCGCCGATGACCTGGCCGGCCGGGTCGAGGCGCTCTGGGCCAAGGCCCACGAACTTTCTCAGATGCTTGAACGGTCCGACGAGCGGACAGAACCCGCGAAGATCCAGCAAGCCGCGCACGACCTCAACACCGGCCTCGACAAGCTCGTCGACCAGTTCGTTCAAGAGTGCGGGACGATCGCGAAGGCCCGGTTGCCGGAGGACTGGGAAGTGGACAGCGCCGCCGCGGCCGTCCTCTTTCCCGACGACGAGAAACTGACCATCCGAGGCCGCATCTGGGACCGGCTGGACGACATTCGCCTCCACGACCAGGAACTCGCCCGATCGTCGGTGCCCACGCCCGACCAAACCGATCGGCCCGATCTCGATCGCGTCGCCCGCCGCCGAGCCGCCCTCCACGGGACCCTGGCGCTGGCGGCCATCGGCCAGACCTGGTTTGGCGACACCGACTTCAAGGACCTCGACCAGGGAGACTACCGCACGACGCTCGACCGGCTCCGCGCGCTGCCGACCCGGACCGAGGATGCCACCAGTCCCTGGTGGCGGGAAGCGGCGAACCAGGGAGGCCGGATCGGCCTGCGATTCCGGGCCCTGCGGGGCAAAGTCGACACTCTGGCCAACGAGGATGGCGGGATCTCCGCCTTTGCGGCGTTCGAATCCCGGCTGTCCCGGGCCGACGGCCTGGCCCGGTTGATCGACCGCGGCGAAGACCCGCCGGCCGACTCGCTCGTCGAGCCCTCCTCACGATACCGACAGGCGCGCGTCCATGACTTTCTGGTCTGGATGGCCGACCGCGCCTGGCGCGACCACTGGTATAGCGAGAAACCGACCGCCCCACCCTATTACCAGGCGATCGTCACGCGGTTGTTCAACGACGCCGAGGGACTCTTCCCGGAGCTCCGAGAGGCCGATCAGAAGGACCGCCAGCGCTATAGCGCCCCCGGACGCCTGGCCCTGGCCCTCAAGGGCCCGGATGAGGACCACCTGGTCGTGACCAGCGAGCTCCAGGTATCCGCCGAGTACAGCGTCGTCGACGAGACCGGACCCGAGACGGTCCCACCCGGCGGCATCCCCGTCGTCCGGCCGCAGGTTACCAAGGAGCTGAACCTGGTGCCCCCGATCGCCGACTACCGCGCGGCGGCCCGTGGCCCCGACGCCGTGACCGATTTTCACTTCAACAGCCCGACCTTCGAAGCCGCCGAGCGTCGCGGTGACGGTCTCGAGGCGCTCCTGCTCAGCCCTGCCGGCCGGAGCGCCGCCCTGACCGTCGAGGGGTTCTTCCGAGGCCAGGTCTTCTCCCGACGGACCGAGGTCGACCTCCAGGTCGTACCCGATGCCCTCGCCATCGGCCCTGCGCCCCTCGATCCCGCGCGGGCCAGCATCGCCATTCGAGCCAGCGACGAGATCATCCGCCGTTACGGCAAGGGCACTGGCTCGATCGCCGTCGTCCTGGACTGCTCCGGCAGTATGTTCGAGGGCATCGCGGGCAGCACCAAATGGACCGCTGCCAGGAAGGCGCTCCTCGAAGTCCTCAAGGATATCCCCAATGAAACCAAGCTCAGCATCTGGACCTTTAGCCAGGGCCGTCCCGGTGTCAGATACAACAACGAGACCGGCGAGATGGAGGGCAATAGCGACGAACAGAATCGCGCGGCGATCCTGGACGCCCAACAGCCCGAAAAAACCATCAAGCAGTGGCGTGTCCTGTCCGCCTGGAACCCCGGACAGATCGCCGAGGTCAAAGCGCTGCTCGAGGGATTGCATCCCTTGCATGAGACCCCCCTCGTCGAGGCCATGTGGGATGCCGCGGAGGACCTCGCCAAGGCTCAGGGCCTGAAGAACTTGCTCGTGCTGACCGACGGGAACGACAATCGGTTCGCACACAGCCAGAAACTCAACCCGGACGGCAAGATCAGAATTCCTACGTTCATCGAGAGGAATTTCGGTCCGCTGGGCATCCGGGTCACAGTCGTCTACTTCCACGCGGGGAAGAAGGCCAACAACAAGGAGTTGCAGGATGCCAAGACCAATTTCGAGGTGCCCCTCCAGCGGCTGGAGCCCTGGCCGGGCCGCTTCGTCCAGGTCAAGGACTTCGACGAGCTGACCTCCCGATTGAGGGACGGACTGGAGCAGAAGCTTGTTTGCCAGATCCTCAAGAAGCCGGACCTGAAGCCCGCGGGCGATCCCATCGAGGTCAGCCGGCCGGAGGAAAAACCTCTGAGGTGGTGGAGCGCCGGGTTGGCCCCCGGATACTACACGCTCCGCGTCCTCGCCGGCCGGCCCAACGAGCAGGACGTCAACCTCCAGGCGGGCGACCGGCTGATCGTCGATCTGGTCGAAGGCAACAGCGGCGGCATCGCCTTCCGTCGCGCGCTCTACGGCGAGGAGGACGCATTCCGGGACGGGGAGAGGTCGAAGGGCGGGCCCTGGCAATTGACGATCCTCGGCAATCAGAAGACTGGAGACAAGACCGCCGGCCTGGGGTTGATGGCGGCCGTCGAATCGACCACGACGGCCGGGTCGACCCTGGAGCAGCTCAAGCCCGGGTGGGTCGACTTCCGCGTGAGGGGTGCGGGACGGAACGAGCTGCCGTCGGCCTTCGCGCTCCGTTGGCGCGAGCGGATGACCTATCCGGCGCCGGTCTGGCAATTCGATGTGCCGAACTGGCCGATCGACGCGGCCGATCCCAAGAACCTCGCCCGGCCGATCCTGACCGCTTGGTGGCTGGCCAGAGAGGACATCGCACCCACCGCCACCTTCGATCTCGACCCGGCCCGCGTCCCGTTCGAAGTCCGGCTCGCCGACGGTCGTGGGGTCGTCCGCGTCGAGGATTTCGGGAGGGAGTCCCATTACGTCGAGGACCAACCCGGCCAATCGCCCCAGTTGCAGCCGTGCCTGGTGGTCCGCCTGGCCTATCCCATGGGCAGCCCGTACTTCGTCGATCCCGATTCGCTCAAGGAGACGACTCGCTACGAGCACCGCTATTACACGCGAGCCGGCAAGTATGCCGGGTTGTTCTGGCCCGTGAACGAATCGCAGTTCCAGAACCTCCGTGGGAGCAAGGTCCGCCTGGTCTCGCTCAACCGGCTGCGGGAGGCGGCGGAGAAGCGCCAGCAGAAGGTCGAGATCAAGATGCTGGGAAGGCCGCGCGATGTCGTCAAGCTCCCCGTACCACCACAGGCGATCCGGGAATAAGTCGCTGGTCGCTTCGCTCCATTTTTCAGTGAATAGATAAGCACTTTCTGAAATCTGAACTGGTGGGGCGTCCGGACCGTTTCTCGATCGTCAGACCTGATACATCGTTTACCTGCTGAAAAACTGAACACCGAACACTGGAGCGAAGCGACCCATGACACGCAACCCGGCGGGAGTGGGACGTTGGCGAGAGGGAGGTTCATCACGCCGGCCCGCGCGCACGGGCCCCACCTCGGTCTCGAAGTGGATCGGGACCACGATCGTTGCGATGCTGCTGGCCGCCGCCGTCGGAGTCGCCGGCTGGCTGGCTTTCCAGGTCTGGTTTGCGACCGGCCCGCGGCCTTACTTCGTCGCCTTCTGGGTGGGTCCGTATGACAAGCCCGAAATCCCCCCGACCGCGTGGCGGGATGCCGACCGTCGATCCTTGATCGACGACCAGGTCTTCCCTAATGCGGACGCACGGACCGAGTCCGCCAGCAAGACGACCTGGGAGGTCATGAGAAAACGGCTGGAGGACCTCGCCGGCCGCCCACGCGACGAGGCCGTGGTGGTGTACCTGTCGGCCTATGCGATCGTCGATCACGACAAGAAGATCCAGATCATGGCGGCCGACTCCAGCCCCTACCAGGTGAAGACCCAGCTCCCGCTGTCCTGGGTCCTCGACCGGCTGAAGCTCTGCCCGGCGAAACACAAGCTGCTCGTACTGGACATCCTGCGAGGGATGATCGACCCTCGTGACGTTGGCGGGACGGCCGACGGGGTGGGCGACCTGATCGGTCAGGCCCTACAAAACTCCGCCGACCCCAACCGGCTCAATGACCCGGACCTGATGGTGATCGCCACGTGTGGGCCGGGCCAGGTGGTGCTGGGCTCGGAGACCCTCCGTCACTCGGTTTTCGGTTACTTCTTCCATCGAGCACTCACCACCGAGGAGGCCGACAGCGACGGCGATCGCGCGGTCTCGGTCCGGGAGCTGGCCAGCTACCTGACCAGGAATGTCGACGCCTGGGCCATGCACTACCGCGGCGTTCATCAGAGCCCGGTGCTCCTGGGCCGCCAGCAGGGCGATTTCCTGCTGGCCGCCACCCGGCCGCCGCGCCCGCCCGTCGCTCTCACCAAGGCCGAATCCGCCGACCAACCCCAGGAGGCCAAAGGTGACGAGACCTCCCAGGCCAAGGCCAAGGAACCGGCGGGTGAGGAAAAGGATCAGCCGAAGTCGAAGGAAGCCCTCGCCGGTACGGTCGAGAGCCAGTCGGAAAGCGCCTATCCCGCTTGGCTCGCTGCGGCGTGGACCATCGTTGAGCGATGGCGGAATTCGGACGATTTCCAGGCCGCGCCCCGCGTGTACCGGCGGCTGGCACGCGAGTCGATCCGGGCCGAGCTTCGATGGCGCGGCGGCGAACCGGCGGACACGATCCAGCGCGACCTGGAGAAGACCGTCGGCGAGCTGACCGGGGCGATGGAGCAGGCCAAGAAAATACCCCGGCCCCAGCCAGCCCGATCGGTCGGACAGGCTCGCGACTTCGGCTGGCAGCCTGACCCTGTGCTGACGGAGACTCTGACCAGGTTGCTCGGTCGGCGCAACGAGCTTGCCGACGACTCGCCCGAGCTGGCCAAGGCGATGACGGAGAGTCTGGCGAAGTTCAAGGACAAGACGGGGCTCGACCTCGCCGGCGCCCTGGTCAACGCCGCGGAGAACGAGATCTTCGACGTGAAGACGCTGGCGTTCCTCGACCGGATCGTCGAGCAGTCCCGAACGCCCCGGGACATCCTGGAGTTGCGATTCCTCCAGCAGCTTGCCAGCCGTGCCATGAAGCCCGGCGAGTGGAAACCCGACACGGCGCGCAAAGCCTGGATGACGGTCGTCTCTGCCGAACAGGCCAATAGCCGGCCGGAGGCGATCGCCTGGGTCCGTCCCCGCCTCGACGAGGCCGACGCCAGCTTGCACGAGGCGCGCGTGCTGTTGCTCCCGGAGACCGCCAATTATGCGTCATGGAAACAGATCGAGAAAATCTGGTCCGAAGCACAGGATACCTACCAGATCGTGGGCCAGCAGCAGCGAGCGATCCACGAGGGTCAGGCCGTACTGTCCAGGACACTCGATGCCCTCGTGAACCTGATCCCCTACCTGGAGGCCAGCCCGACGGCGGAGCTCCAGGCCGACTGGCTCGAGGCCGCCGACCAGAGCGGCGAGCTCGCTCGGAAGCTGCAACCGCCACAGGATCCGGAGGCGGCGGACGAGGGGGCCGCTGACGCCCTGGCCGAGGCCACACGTCCGCTCGAGGGCCGATTGCGGAAACTGCTGGCCCCGTTCCAGCCCGCCGCGGTGAAGGAGATCGTGGACGGCTGCCGAACGGGGGTCCCGCCGGATCCCGAGCTTGCCTCGCGGGTCGAGGCCATGCTCCTGACTCCCTTCCTCGCGGCCGCCGATCGCCGGGCCCTTCACGACGCCGCGCGGGTCCTCGACGCCCGCCTGGACAAGACGTGGAAACCGGATGGCTCCGGCGGCTCGCCGGACGCCGCTCGGCGTGGCCAGCCCGGCGCCCGCGCGAGGCGGCGGTTCGATCGCATGGCCGCTTTCCTCAAACTGGCCGGCGACCCGACGACATCCCGCCTGCTCGACGAATTCCGACGGACCATCGAGAAGGGTGGCCAGAGCAAGTCGGCCAGCGGCCCCGACTTGCCCTGGGATATGTCCGACCCCGCCAGCGTCTGGTCGTCGATGGCCCGTTGTGCCGAACTGGCCTACGCCGCGTTCGACAACCTCATCAAGTCCGATCGGGCCGATGAGCTGGACCGGCCCGGCTGGCTGGCGCCGGTCTATGTTGCCGGGTTGGGCAACTGGACGTCCAATCCGAACCGGCGCAGCCGGGAGCGGGCCGCTCGGGACACCTGGACCTGGCTCGCCGCTCACTATCGACACGGGACCCGCGACCTGCCCAGGCTGTTGGACCCCGACGGCGTGCTGGAGCGGGCCGCCCTCGAATGCCCGATCGAAAGCCCAGACGCGCCGGCCGTCGCGCTGCGGATTGAAGGACGACCGGCCTCGACAATCCCACTCTCGCCTCGTCATACGACCGAAACGATCAACCTCCAGCTTGTCCTGGCCGGCGCCGGCGCGGGCGCCGTTCAAAAGGTCAAGCTGGTTGTGCTCGAGCCGGAGGACCCGAGGCTCAAAGTCTCCGCACCCGCACCCGACGAGCTGGAAGTCTCGCCGACGGCCCCGACCCAGGTCGACTTCAAGGTGGAGCTGGTGGATGACCCGACCCGAGCCCGCGTGCCGCCACCGGCCGGACTCCTCGTGCGTGCACACACGCCGGATCGACGCACCTACCACGCGCTGGTCCCCTTGAAGATCGTCTCGAGTGGCATGGTTCCGACGCTGGCACTCAGCCGCAGTCCGGACGAGTGCGATGACCTGCCGATGGAACGGCTGCGACTGCGCCCGATCGCCGGGCGTCAACCGTTCTATATCTTCGTGAAGAACCCGACAGAACGGAACTGGGACGTGATCGTCGAGATCCTGGAGGGAGACAAGGTGTCAGCCAGTAGCGGGCCGAAACCGCTGTCAGTCCCCGCCGGTCCGTCGCCCGTACGGGTACCGGGTTTCGGCTCTCCGACGCCCAAACCCGATGGCGACCTGCGCGAGCTGACCGGAGACCTCCAGCTCCGGTTGAAAGACGCCACGGGCAGCCTGCTCGACGAGCAGTCGCTCCGCCCCGTCATCGCCGCGCCCCGCGACTACATCGAGGTGACCCGGAAGGAGTTCGCCCCGGCCGCTCCGGGGCAGTCCAACCGCCTGACTGTCGTTCTCCGTGCCCTGCCCGCGCTGGCTGGCCCTCCCTGCCTGGTCGAGCTGGTCCTGCCCAAGCTCCGCAAGTCGCCCAAGGAGGGACTGCGCCGCGGCCACCTCGAACCCGGCAAGACACTGACTCTCTACGCCGAGGACTTCGCGATGGAAACGCCCAGCGACGGACAGGCCCACTTGTATCTCAACGTCAACGGCGTGCAGCGCGTGATCTGGTTCCAGGGCCGGTTTCCGGAGATCGGCCGCCCGCAGCAGTTGACCGAGTGGCCAGAGTCCCAGGTGAGCCTCAGCCCCGCTCTCCTCTTCGAACCCGGCAAGGATCCGCGGCTCCGCGTCGAGTTCAAGGTCGACAACGCTCCGGACAACGCCCGACTCGCCTTTCGCCTGGGCCGCTCCGAGGCAGGGCAGTTCCAGGATGACCTCAAGCCCTGGTCCGATGCGGCCAAGCGGCGGCGTATCGGCTTCGATCCCGGCGGCGAGGGCGGCGCCTTGCTCTTCGAAGCCACTTTGAAGGACTGGGTCCGGGAGTGGCCGGTTGCGGGGATCCTCGGTCGTCGCACGCTCCATGCCCAGCTCCTTGATGAAACCGAGCGCAACCCGCTGAGTCGCCCGTTCGAGATCGAGTTCACCCTCGATGACCAGTTGCCCGGCACCATGTCCGTCCAGCTTCCCGAGCGGATCACGAGAGGCAAGGTTCTACCGGTCCGCGCCTCGGCCACGCCCACTCCTTCGGGGATCCAGGAAGTGGCGCTCATCTTCGGCTCAAAGGGCGACTTCGATAAGGCCGTGGCCGAGAACCGCGCATTCACGGCTCGAAGGGATCCCGAACGTGGCGACTGGTCGGCGACGCTCCCGGTCCCCAAGGACGCACCGGCCAAGCTGGTCGTCACCGCCCGCTTCAAGACCGGAGTCGGCCTCACCGCCTTCAAATCCGAAGAAGTCGCCGTGATCGACGCTCCCGGTCCCGAGGACATGAAGCCGGCCGCCCCCAAGCACGGCACCATTACCGGAACCGTGAAGGTCGGAGACCTGCCCCAGCCCGGTTTGAAGGTCGATCTCTACCTCTACGATCCCATGGCCGCCACCAACAAGTATGCGTTTGTTATCTCAAAGAATACCGACGGAAAAGGAGCATACTTATTTGATGATCTCGATCCGAAGATGTATCGGGTCATCTGCCAGAAGATCGACGGGATCAACAACCGGAGAGCCGACGAGTCCGTGACGCTCGAGCCCGGCCAGACCCGCATGCTGGAGCTGGAACTCAAATTGGGCAGGTAGAGCGATCAGCGGGAGTCGGGTTGGACGGCTGAACCCGGTCAGCTTTCCTTCGAGGACGCGGCGCCGTCCGGGTTCGTCGGCTTGTTGAGGAATCGTTGGGCGATCCGGCCGGCGCCGGCGAGGAGGCCCAGGGTGATGATGAGGATGAGAGCGAGCCGGACGCGGCCGGCCAGTCGCGCCGCCGCGGCGTCCTGGTCCAGGGCCTCCTCGGTCCAGGTGACGCTGTCCTGGTCTTCCTTGATCAGCCGCATCAGGACGCCCGAGGCAAAGGCGTGCTCGGTCGCGAAGTCGCGGCCCGTACCGGCGAAGTAGCATCCGCCGAACAGGACCGGTTCACCGCGCAGGGTGGGGATGCAGTCCTTGATGAGGCGGCCCATTCGCTCGCCCCGTTCGACGATTCCTTGCAGGAGCCGATAGAGCTGGATATTGGCACGAAGCACCTCATCGATGTCCTCGACTCCCTGCGATTCCACCTGGAACATCGTATGGATCATCGAGGGGAACAGACTGCCGGTGACCACCTCCACGGCTTCCCCGACTTTCTCCGGGACCTCGCCGGCAGTCAGGTCCGGGACCAGGGGGAAGCGCTGGCCCATGCGTTTGCGCACCTGCTCGGCGGGGAGCCGCTCGACCAGCTCGGAGAAGCCGTCCACCTGCTCCAGCCCGCCGACCAGGGCCAGGACCGGGCAGCGCATCTGGAAGGTGTCGAATACCTTGACCAGGTCCTTGCGGCAGGCGTCGGCGATCTCGGCGAGGTCGGGGCGGGTGTCGACACCGATGGGCAGCGTCACGAGCGCCTCCGTTGATCGGGCAGAACCCCCGTCGATCGCGGGTGATCAGCCGGCAGAGATGCCGCAGTCGCGCCAGGTGTCGATCGGAATCGTCGATCCGCTTCGTCCGCCCCGCACGCCGCCTGCGCCGCCTTGAAGGTCCCCTGGAAGTCCTCGATCCGAAGGGTCAACGCGCCGGCGGCACCCATTCCCATCGTCTTGAACGGGTCGGCCGACTCGTCAGACATCGTCGCCATGACCTCCTCCAGGGCACCCACTCCCGGGCTCTCCTGACGATACTGGCCCAGCAATGAGGCACCGGGACACGTCAGCCAGATCCCGTCGCGGTTGGCGGTGACGTGCAGCGGGGCGTCGGGGTCACCCGGCACCAGGCGGACCGGCCCCTTGATCCCGGCGGCGCGGAAGAAGTCATCCTCGGAAGTGGAGGGCCAGCCCAGCACCAGGAACAACGGGGCATTGTCCAGCGCGATGTCGGACTGGCGCAGCGACTCCATCGCCTGGCTCCAGGCGCGGTCAATGTCGGGGAACTCGGACCCGACCGGCTCGATGTCCAGCATGAGAAGGCGATACAGCCACCAGCCCAGCCAGAGCATGACGTACAGGCAGAATGCCAGGAGCGGCAGCCAGAACCGGCCGACCCACGGCACCGTCGCGCGGATCATGTTCGACAGGCCGAGACGTTCCCACTGGTTGACCGCGGTCAGGACCGCCAGCACGATGCCGACCAGGATGATCCGCCCCAACCACCGGCCCGTCGGATCGCCGGACCGGGCCGACTCCCCGGTGTCGAACATGGGGAAAGCGAGGAAGAACAGACGCTTGAACAGGTCCAGGGGCTTCGCGATGATCGGGGTCATGATCGGTGACGAACTCGGAGGGGGTGAATTGATTCCGTCAGAATCGATACAGCGCCAGGAGCACCAGGACGACGACCAGGGACACGGCTCCGTAGATCCCCACGACCCGGCGGAGTGTCTCCCGGCCCACCAGCGGCGAGACGTTGGTCTGAACGCCTCGGTCGCGAGGCGGTTGCCAGCCGGAGGGCCGGGTGAGCATAGGGCGCATCTCCTCGACGTATTCCCGCACCTTGCCCAGGTTGTCGAAGTAGGTGCCTCGGAAGCCCAGGACGGTACACAGGAAGAACGTCTCGACGGCATCGAGGCCGGGTTGCGTCGCCGTCCGCGGCGCCCCCGGGTGGCGGAGCACGATGTCGGCCTGCTCCCAGAACTTGGTGGCCGCGACGTTCGTGCCGAAGAGCTCATACTCGAGAGTCCGCTCCTTCCAGTCGTCGGCCCAGGGCGGTTGGCAGTGGATGATGAACAGCTCATCGACCCAGCAGGCCAGGGCGTACCGGACGCCCAGAAACACCCCGTCGCCGATGTAGTCGGGGAGCCGGCGCCCTTCGGACTCGCTGCGGATCAGTGCGATGAGCTGCTGGCGCACGGCTTCGATGTCGGGCGACTCACCCCGATCGAGCCGGTCCTTGATATCCAGCGACTGACTGAGGACCTTGTAAACGATCCGTGCGAACGGTTTGTTCATGGGACTGGCGATTCGCCTCCAAGCGGCGGGGAGCCCACGGTCGGCTCGGGTCCTGGTCCGCCGCGCCGCGGCACCGGCGGCCCTTGGTCTGTCAACGACCACGACTCCGACCCGATCGACGCTCAGGGGCGGCCGCCCGGCCGCCCGCCGTTGCTCCCCGCTCGCACTAGGACATACAGCGTGAACCGGAAGGTCATGTCCGAGCTCAACCGCAGGGTCACCTCCCGCTCTCCCTCCATCTTGCCGACCAGAATATCCTCCTTGAACCGGACCGCCAGCGTCCGAGAGCTCTCGACCGACTGCCACTCGTTCTGCTGGAGCTCGCGGTTGATCTGGAAGTAGGTCAGCGAGTTGGAGGCGCCCGCGTCGCGGGGCAGGGCCTGTGGGAGCGACGAGGCCGGCACTTGTGTGAACTGCAAGCCCACGTCGCGACGGCGGTAGATCATCTCGACTCGATCGGCACTGCCGACCTTCGTGCCCAGACGCTCGAGCTCCCGGGCGCACTGATCGGGCTCCAGCGGGCTGACCACTCCGATGTACATCGGGATGCTCTTATCCAGCCAGGCCGGGGTGATGTTCAACCTGCATCCGTAGGCCGTGACCCACGAAGTCGCGTTCTTCATAGTCGGGCTCCGGCGCGATGTCCACCAGTTCGTCCAGATAGCCCTTGATCCGGTGGAAGCAGCCGCCAAGGTCGTCGTGATTGTATCGCGGCAGGTCCGGCGGCCTACGCGTCGCGTGGAAGATCGAAAGCTGTCCGACCAGCCGGCACAGCTCCAGGTAGGCCGTCAGCGGGTGAATCCCCTCCACGAACGCCAGGTTCGACAGGTAGGCCAGAGCCTCGTTGAAGACCCGGAGCTGGGCGAAGCTCAGGTTCCCCTTCTGCGAGAGGCTGTCCAGGGTGTCCAGGGTAATCCCCCGCGAGACCGCCTGTCCGGCGAGTTTCTCGACCTTCCGCCCGATCCGGTCGTAGATGTGCTGGAGGACGCCCACCGCGAGCTCCGGCCAGGCGTCGCAGGCCAGCACCGGCGGGATGAAGCTAGTATCGAGCTGCGGCGTCGCCTCGGCCCGGTCCGACTTCTCCACCCGGGCCAGCGGGATCGTCTCGTATCCGCTGAGGTCCTGGGTCGACACGAGGAGCTTGAGGTTCAACCGACGGAAGGCCAGCGGCTGCGGATTGACGCCCAGGTTCTCGTCGTCCACCTGCCGCGTGATCAAGGAATACCGGTGATTTTCCGACGAGCCCTCGGTGAAGACGTTCGGGTGGCTCGATCGCAGCAGCGGCACGCCCAGGTAGATCATCACCTTGCGGTTGGCATCCAGCGACGGTTTGAGGTCCAGCTCCGGCAGCGGCCCGTCTTCCGGGACCTCGATCAGGGTCCCATCCCGCAGCCGCGCCTTCAGTTCTCCGACCGAGAATCGAAAATTCCCCAGGGCGTCGGTGTTGAGCTGGATCGATCGCAGGCCCCAGTTGTGGTGTACGGTCCACTTCTCGTCGAGCTGCATCAGCTTGACGATCTGTCGGTGTTCAGTCAGAAAATGGTGCTGGCGGAGGAACATTCCCTCGTGCCAGTGGACTTCACCTCTTGGCATGGTCTGCGCAACCCCCCTCGATCTCCGGGATCGACTGCCTCCGAATACAGATCGTTCGCTGGGTGCCTGGCCCGCGCCGCCCGATGCCGAGGTCGAGGCATCGACGCGGAACGATCATAACACAATCCTTCGGGCGATTCTTCAATTCCGTGTACGCGGAATCCTCCGAAGGACGGGCGTCTCGAGAGCCGTTGGAAAACGCATCGCGTTCAGTTGATGTGTCTGCTCGTCTCAACACAGGCTTCGACAGCGGTTTCCGACGCCAATCGCATCCTGTCTCGCCAGGCTCGGGGAGTTTCTCGAAGGCGACATCGCCCATGCATGCGACCCTACCAAAGGATTCCGACAGTGTAGTGCAAATACCATCGGCTCATGCAGGGAAATCGGCGCTCGCGTCGTGAGAAGAGTCGCTACCGATGCCGGTCTTGCTGGAGAGCGGGATCTGGTTCGATTACGCGCGATCCATGTCCCATTACTGGAGATCTTTGGTTGGCTTCGGCGAGATCCACCGCATTACGGCCGAGACCACGATCACCGCCACGCACGCCAGGACCATGGCGGTCAGCCCGATGTTGAGCCAGCCACGGACCGGGTCTGGCTTGACAGCGGGTAAATTGCCATGGATGATCCTCCAGAACTTGCCGGTGATCTCGTAATAAGCGGTCGTGGATGTGGTCGTCGCCACGAAGAGCATGGGCAGGATCGTGATCGGAGCGAATCGTCCGCGACCGGAGTTGACAATGACCGTAGTAACGACCGACAGGGCGATGACGGCCAGGAGCTGATTGGCCATGCCGAACATGGGCCAGATCGTCTCCACACTCCCGGTGTAGATGAAGTAGCCCCAGCCGAAGACGACGAGGCCGGTAGCCAGCAGCGAGGCCGGTAGCCAGTTGAGGTCGCCCAGCGGCTTCCAGAGCTTGCCCAGGAACTCCTGGACGAGGAACCGTGCGATCCGGGTGCCCGCGTCGATCGTCGTGAGGATGAACAGAGCCTCGAACATGATGGCGAAGTGGTACCAGTACTTGATCAGCCAGCCCATTCCCGGAATCGCGTCGGAGAAGATCCGCGCCATGCCGACGGCCAGCGTGACGGCGCCGCCGGTCCGGCCGTGTAGCGACTCCTGGACGTCCTTCTCCATCGCCACGAGTTCACTGCCGGCCGGGGCGAGGCCGGCCGCTCCAGGCTCTCCTACCTCTGAAGCTTCGAGGAATCGCGCGAATTCGGGGTGCTGGGCCAGGAAGTCGGGCCGCCTGGCCAGGTCGATGTTGATGTCGTAGTACATCGAATTGGGCAACGCCGCCGCCGCGATCAGAGCCACGATCCCCACCAGGCCCTCCATGAGCATCGCGCCGTAGCCGATCATCCGGATGTCACTTTCCCGGTCGACCATCTTGGGCGTCGTCCCGGAGGAGACCAGCGCGTGGAATCCTGAGATCGCCCCGCACATGATGCAGATGAAGACATAGGGAAAAATGGGACCATCGAAATACGGGCCGCCTCCCGACGCGAAGTGGGGGCTGACCGCCGGCGCGTGGAGCTTGGGGTTGGCGATCACCACCCCGACGACCAGGAGCGCGATGGTCCCGATCTTGAGGAAGGTCGAGAGGTAGTCGCGCGGGCAAAGCAACAGCCAGACCGGCAGCACGGCCGCGACGAATCCGTAGCCGGCCAGGGTAAAGACCGTCATGTCGCGCGACATCAAGAAGAGTGGCTCGATCTGCGAGCCGGGAACCCAGGCACCGCCGATTGTCGCCGCCAGCACGGCCGCCGCGCCGATCAGCGACGCCTCGAGGATCTTCCCTTTACGGAAGCGGTACATGTACCAGCCGACGAACAGTGCGATCGGGATCGTCGCGGCGATCGTAAACGTTCCCCACGAGCTGCCGCGTACCAGTCGTTTGGCGCCCTCGGGCAGGACGAATCCCGATCCCTTGGCATTGGTTCTCAAGAAGGAACGGTGGGGTACCGACAGCTTGAACGGCTCGTGGAAGACCATGGTCTGGTCCGGCCCCTCGCCGAACCGATAGGTTGATCCCGGGGGGACCTCGTAGATCCTTGGGCCGGTCGGAGTTACCCCGTAGATGAGCTCACCCTTGGGCGGATAATCCAGCTCGGCGCCGACCTTCATGGGCACCTCCTCGCCGCCCAGCGCCTTCACCACAACGATGCCCAGCCCGGCCAAGGCAATGATCACGATGTAGAGGATCGCGATCGCCGCGGCCAGTCCGGCTGGCCGTCCGATTTCCTGTCGCGCCAGCCCGGCCAGGCTCATCCCGCCTCGGCGCGTCGAGGCGGCCAGGACCATCATGTCCTGCACGGCGCCGGCCAGGCAGACGCCGACCACCAGCCAGACCAATCCCGGCAGGTAGCCGAACTGAATCGCCAGCACCGGCCCGATCAACGGCCCGGCCCCCGAGATCGCCGCGAAGTGATGGCCGAAGAGCACCCAACGGTTCGTCGGGTCGAAGTTCTGGCCGTCGTCGAACTTGTGGGCCGGCGTCACCCGCGAGTCATCGAGCGCGGCCACCTTGGCGGCGAGGAATGCGCTGTAATATCGATAAGCGACCGCGAGGATCGCCAGGACGCCCAGCATCACCGGCATCGCGTGCATGGTTATCGGCCTCTGGTCCAGGGCGAGCGGCACGCGCCGCGCCGGTCGGTATCCTTTGCGGGCGTGCCTGTGCAGGGAGGCGGGGAGCCTGAATCCACGAACTTCCAGTCTACGGACGCGAGTCAGCCCGTCAAGCAGGAGAGCGCCCCACCAGAGCCTTGAGCCGGGAGTCCTTCGCCAGGAAATCGGCGTTGAGGTTCAACGCTTGAACGCAGCGAGGAAGCGGCCGAACAGCCGTGTCCCTCGTCTCGAAGCCTTCCGACGCTCCAGGTCCAGCAGGGTGTGGATCAGGGCGTCCAGATCGTGGAGGATCGGCGTCTCCGGCACCACCCGGCGCAACGGCATCCCCTGGTTGATGGCAATGTTGACCGCCCGGTAGTCGTTGGCGATGGTCACCACTCGCGGGACCCCGAGCATTTCCTGGATTTCCGCCGCCGTGAACCCCTTCAACTGCGGATTGTATCGGTTGATCACGATCCAGAGCGAGTGGTTGAGGCGCTCGGCGGAGTGCCGTTGGCAAAACAGCTTCATCGCTCGGATCGAGGGGACGTTCTGGAGCCCGACGAGGAGGATCTGGTCTGCCGAGTCGAGCACGGACGCGCCCGTGTCGTGCAGGACGTCGGGAACATCGAGCACGGTGACGTCCGCGAGCTTCTTGAGGTAGCCGACAATCCGGGCAATGTGGCCCGGCTCGGCAAACGGCAGCGCGCAGAACTCCTGGGGGCCGGCCAGCACCCTCAAGCTGTCGCAGACCGACACGAGACTCTTCTCGACCAGCAGGTCGTCAACCCGATGGAACTCCTGGAGCAAGTGGGGCAGCGTCACGCGTGGGTGTATGTCGAGCATCGAGGCCAGTGCCCCGATCTGGAGCGAGATTTCCGCGAGGATGGTGCTCCGTCGGAACCGATCCGCGATCTCGGAAGCCAGGTTGATCGCGATCGTCGTCGCCCCACTCCCTCCCACCGCGCCGGCCACGGCGAAGACATGGCGGTCGAGGTGTCCCCGGCCGAACTGGGTCGCGATCAGTTTCACGGCGTGCTGGAAATCGTCGCCGTCCAGGGGGAGCGTTACCATCTGGCTTGCGCCCGCTCGATTGATTCGCAGAAAGTCCTCGATCGATTCGCTCTCGCCCATCAGGGCCAAGATGGGCCAGCCCGTGAAATAATCGCTCAGGCGCCGGATCTCCGAGATGTCGGTTTCCAGGTCTGCCTGGATGATGAACAGCCGCGTTTGCTTCCGCGATCGGCGAAGGCACTCGAACGCGGCGGCGGCCGACGCGAACTCACTCTCCACGTCCGCCATCGCGTGAGTCAATTCCCGACGCACTTCGGGCAGGTGCTCGACGTCAATCCCCACAAGCACGACTGGAATCGGATACATACGGTGCGGCACCTCTGAGCTCAGGTCGGCCGCTCGTTGACGGCGGCGCGGAATCCCACCGGGAGCGCGGGGCCGTCCGGCATCGGCCTCCGACACCCGGGGTGTTAGGGATGGGTTGACGGGCTGAACCGGCATTCCCTCGCAGTGCCGGGGCCACGCCTGCGGGGAGAGCCCGCAGGCAGGACGACGGCATCAGGGCACCCGCTACCCAAATCTAGGACAAGAATTCGGCGACCTGCGATCGAACCGGACCCAATTCATGGCGACGGCGAATCGGGCGGATTCCGGCGCCAGATGGCCAGGCTCGGCGCATGATATTCCACGAACCAGATCTCTTCCTCGACGCCCAGTTCGTGGGCGAACCGATGCGCCACCAGGTGGTTGACCACCTCGAGCGAGGCGGCGAGGAAATCCGTCCGGGAGTCCGGGGGTTGCTCGGGGTTGTGGAAGATGAACCGGATCACCAGGACGCGCTCGTCGACGGGGCCCTGGCGTGAGAGATAGCGGCCATCCATCTCGTAGATCGAGTAGCCTCGCGATGCCTGGCACAGGGTCTTGATCCATTCCTCCTCATCAAATTCCCGATCCTGCCGCCGCTGCCGCGCGATCGACTGCTTCACGAAGGGGACCTTGCGAATGGCCTGCTCGCTGAACAGGTCTTCCAGGACCTCCTGGATCTTGCCGAAATACCCGAGCTTCTTCGGCAGGATCACCTCGTAGATGCGGGCCGGCTTCGGGCCTTCCAGGCGGTAGTCGGCCATCGATTCGATCTCCTGGGGAACTCCGCTCGGGAATCGGGAATGCCGTGATCGATTATTCCTCCGCTCCGCGGGGTCCGCCCTCGGGGAGCAAGCTCTCCAGGGGGCATCCGTCACAATGGGGAGCGGCCGGGCGGCAGAATCGGCGTGCCAGCTCCTCCATCCCGTCGGACACGCGAGTCAACAAGGCCGGGTCAGCTCCGGCGTGGTGCAGGACGAGGTCGCGGGCCTCGTCATAACCGGCGGACGCATCGAGCCAATCGTGCCGCACCAGGATCCGGAACGATCCGCGATCGACCGGAAATGACGGCCGTTTCAAGGCCAGGAGCAGGATCGTGTCCGCACCGGACATACCCATCCCTTTGAGACGTGCCAGCTCGTCTCGGAGATCCGAGGTCGACAGATCGGGGTCCAGCAGCGATTCCGCCCGGCCGCCGAATCGCCCGACCAGCCAGCGAGCCAGGTGCTTGAGGGGGGCGAGCGTTTTGACAGAAACCGACCGCAGCTTCCCGTGCACCGCGTCCTGGATTTCGGGGAGTCCGGCCTGGTCAAGGCGTTCGGGGTCCAGTAGTCCCTCGTCGCGCAGGGCGTCGATCACCGCGCTGGCGGTCGCCGGTCCCACGTGGAGGGACAGGACCGCGGCGGCCATCGTTTCGAAAGGAGCCCGCCCTTCGAAGCCGGTCCCCACTCGATTGGGGGAACCGCTCGCCGCCGCGCCGATGAGGGGCAGGGCTTCGTCGAAGGTGGCCATGGTGCGGGTGCTTGAGTTCTTGAGTCCCGGAGTTCCGAGCGGCCCTGCTCGACATCGACGAAAACCGCCGATGGACTCCGGGGCTCAACTACGGGAACGGAACGACTCAAGGACTGAGAGGCGATCCCAGTAGCCAGATTCGTGGGGTGGGTGCAACCCACCAAGTCCATGAGAACCAAGTACTTCGGTGGGTTACTCCCACCCTACTGGGACACGTTCTTAATGACTCAACGCCTAGGCCTGCTGGGCCTTGGCTATCGCGGCGGCGTACGCCCGTGCCAGGCTGCTCTTGCGCCGGGCCGCCGTGTTGGGATGGAGGACGCGGCGCGCACCCGCCTTGTCGATCTTCGCGGTCGCGAGCTTCAAGTCGGCCGCGGCCTTCTCGAAGTCCTTGGCGGCGACCGATGCCAGAGTCCGCTTCGTCAAGGTCTTGATGACCTTCTTGGTGATCCGATTGTGCATGCGGCGCTTCACGCTCTGCCGCATGCGCTTGGCCGCTGAGGTTGAGTTTGGCATAGCTCCGTGAATCGTCAGGGAAGGCGGATAGTCTTGATAAAAAACGGCTTACGTCCGAGCCGGTGATTCCCATCCACGCGTTTCGAGCCGCGACCTCATCTGCCAATGAACCGTCCGGCCCCCTCGATCCGCGAATGGGGAGACCCAGGAGGATACCACGAATCGCTTGGTCAGATCAAGCGGCGCAACCGCTCGGCGACGTCGAGGTAGGTGTAGTCGAGGGCCGCGACTTCGTTGTAGTGCTCCTCGGCGGCCTCGTTGTTGCCGAGAGTCTCGCAGACTCGCCCGAGGCGGTAGTGGAGCGATTTGAAGTTCTCCTTGTCCTCGGGCTCCAGCATCTTGAGCGCCTCCTTGTAGTTCCGTTCCGACAGTTTCGGGGCACCGTTGGCCTCGAAGCTCAGGCCCGTTTGGAGGAGAGCCTGGATTTTCAGGGCTGGGTCGGTGCTGGACCGAGCCTTCTGGAACTCGGCGATCGCCTCGTCATGCTTACCGAGCTGCGCCAGGATCACGCCGAACTGGTAATGGAGACTGGCATCCTCAGGGTGCAGATCGACCCGCCGCCGAAACGCCTGGACCTGGTATTTATTGAGCATCTCGGTCAATTCATCGAGCTTGACCTTGGCACCGGTGTCATCGGGGTTTTCCTGGACTTTATGCGTCTGGTGCTCTTTGGCCCGCTTGAGGCGGCTGATCTGAGTGTCTTCGTAGATCGATTTCAGCCCCGCGTCGTTCGGATTGGCCTTGATGCCCTTGGCGAGGACCTTCTCCGCCTTGTCCAGGTCGCTGCGCTGCCGATAGATGTCGGCCAGGTTGACATACGCATGAACGGACGTCGGGTCGCTCATGATCTCCTTGACCAGCCGCTGCTCGGGGGTGAGTTGCTCTTGCTTGAGCCGCTCGAGTTTGGCCTCCATGGACTCGGCGGCCGGCGTGGCGGCCTCCCTCTGGGCCTGGGCGCGCTGGTCGAGGGCTTCATCGAGCCCCGATCGCTTGATCGTCGAGGCCGCCGATAGCGCGTTGATCTTGCGGCTGACGTCCTGGTCGTTCGGGTTGAGCTTCTTGACCTGCTCCCAGCAAGCGATGGCTTTCGCCCAGCTCTCGTTCGTCTCGTAGATACCCGCCGCGAACCGGAAGAAATCGGCGTCCTTGGCCACCGCCTGGACGGAATCGAGGAACCACTGGGACAGGGCACCCAGCCCCAGCCCCTCAGCCGCCTCCGCCGCCACCCGCGCCGCCCCCACATCCCACGGATTATTGACGAAGGCATCCTCGCAGTGCTCCAGCGCCTCAAGGTGCTTCCCTTTGGAGCGCGCCGACTTCGCCTGCATCAGCGTCGGCTGATTCTTGACACCGACCAGCTTGCCGACCGCCTTGGGATCCCCGTTGAATTTCTTCCGCTCGACACCCCGCAACGACTGGCGAAACATCATGTTATCCGGCACAAGCTTGCAAGCCTGCCGGTACATGGCGATGGCGTAGTCGAGGTTCGACTTCATCGCGGCGTCATTGCCGTACTGGAAGAAGGTTTTGGCTTTTTGCAGCTCGGGCGAATCCGACCCCGAATCCTCAGACATCGGCGAAGCTCCTCCCAAACAGAGGCCTGGACGAACGAACTGATTCGAGGAATTCGTGGCCGCGACGGAGGCTCGAGGATCGAGATGCGACGAATGTCGGGACTCGACTCTCGTGCGTCCTCCACAGGCGGGGCACGACGGCCGAGCCCCAGCGATCGTCGCCACTTGCCCGCGACGCGGCGCCACGCGAACCTTATTCTAAACCATTGTGGTCTCTACTACCACTGTATGATCAGTTGGAGAGCCAGGCAACCCGATGGCACGGCGTGCGCTGATCGGAACGAAGGTCGTGATCTCACGCGGACGTGGAGGACCGAGCAATGGCGAAGATTCTCAGAGATGCCGGGTTGTCCGAACTGGTCGAAAGTCCGGAGGTGGAATGCCTGGCGCGGGGGTTCGAGTTCACGGAGGGGCCGCTCTGGTGTCCGGATGGCTCGATTCTGTTCCAGGACAACAAGGCGGAGAAGACCTACCGGATCCTCGGAGATCGTTCCGTCCGGTTAGTGAGGGAGCAAACCGGTGCGGCCAATGGCCAGACCTTCGGCCCCGACGGGCGGATCCTCTTCTGCGAGCAGAACGGCCGGCGCGTCTCGCGGATGAGGGCCGACGGGAGCGGCGTGGAAACGCTGGTCGAGACCTGGGCGGGCCAGCGGCTCAACAGCCCCAACGACGTGGTCTGCCGGTCCGATGGTCTGGTCTACTTCACCGACCCCCCTTACGGCGTCGCGCCGCCCAGCGTGCCTTGCACTTTCAGGGCGTCTTTTCGCTCGAACTGACGGGTGGAGGAGCCCGGGACAACGCCTTGCAGCTCCTGATCGACGACTTCGAGAAGCCCAACGGACTGGCTTTTTCACCGGACGAGCGGATCCTCTACATCTGCGACACGGCGCGCTATCACATCCGGGCGTACGAGGTCGAGCCCTCGGGCGAGTTGAACCTCGCCTCGGGCCGGGTCTTCGCCCGGATGGATCCGGCCGAGCGGGGCGGTCCCGATGGCGTGAAGATCGACAACGACGGGCGAGTCTACGTCGCGGTCGCGCAGGGGGTCTGGGTCTACGAGCCCGACGGACGCCTGCTGGGGATCCTCGCTCTGCCCGCGCGTCCCGCCAACCTGGCCTGGTGCGATCGCGACGCCCGCGGCCTGGCGATCACGGCCGTCGACGCGGTCTATTACGTCCGGCTCCGTGTCGAGGGTCGGATGCCGCCGTTCCTCCCTTGATTCTTTCGGTCTCCCGCTAGCCAATCCGAGGGCGATCGATTATCTTGGGGTCGTCTCGGTGAGGGCGATTCGCTCACGTTCCGATCCGGCCCCTCGGCGATGCTGGCGGTGGCTCTCCACCCGGCGTCCTGAGTGCGGGACGTCGCGAGATTCAGCGGAGTACGGCTTGATCGCATACTCTCAAGACCAGAACTTGGCCGGCGCTGGTCGTCTCAGGAGAACCGCGTGGCCAAAGAGGAACCCATTCGTACCGAGGGCGCATCGTCGAGGCGCTCCCCAACACTCAGTTCATGGTCGAACTGGAGAACGGACACCGCATCCTGGCTCACATTGCCGGTAAGATGCGGAAGAACTTCATCCGGATCGTGCCCGGCGACCGGGTGACCGTCGAGATCACGCCTTACGACCTGACCAAGGGTCGGATCGTCTATCGCGAGCGCTGAGCCAACCCGCCTGCTGCCGGCTTGGCCTCGCTGGCATGCACTGCCTACTTCGCGCGCCACCAGTGCAGGGGATCGCATCCTGCCGCTGAAGCCGATTCTTCGATCGCGCGACGGAACCGTCGCGCATCCACGGGATAGCCCGCGGTGGGGCGAAGTCCCGGGACCTGGGACTGCCAGTAGGCGTTGAAACCGTCCATCCAGAGCTCGCGGACCGTCTTGCTGACGATCGACGCCAGAGCCACCAGCCCATGGTGGCCGTCGGCCTTGGGCATCAGGTTCAGCTCCAACCGTCTGAGCGCGTCCCGGATCGTGTATCGGCTCAGCGCGGCACCCTCGGGCCCCCGATCGATCCAGGCGTCGGCGAAAACACTGAGGAGCGGCTCCAGGTAGTAATGCCGGCCGCCGTGCTTGTCCCCGGTGACCGCGGTCGGCACCCCGTCGACCGCGCGATCCCAGAGCGGGCGCAACAACCGGGCAAACGCCGAGAAGTGGACCGCGGCCTTGGAGTCCATCGCGGCCAGCCCGCGATTGAACTGACTCGGGCCGATGACGACCGAATGAATCGCGGCCAGCCGCCAGTGTCCCGAGGCGGGCTCCAGGGATCTCCGCGCCACGATCGCTTCAACCCGTTCACGGTCCCGACACCAGGGCCATGATCTCGCGGTCTCGCCGGAATCGAACCAGGGAGACAGCTCGGCTTCGTCCGGAGTGCCGGCCCCGATCGATTCGAGGAGTTCGCAGAGCGAGCCGGGCAGACCCAGCCCGGCGGCGTGGACCGCGGCCAGACAGGCCGCTTCCAGCCGGTCGCGGCCTGGTCCCTCCGTGAAGGATGGCCTTCGAGTCGTCCACCCACAACCGAGAGGAATCCCCTCCGGCCCGATCCACCGTCCCGCCCAGATCCTGCCAGAGGTCGAACGGGCGAACCCGATCCGCGTCAGCGCAACCGGGCTCGGACGTTTCCGCCACGACGGCCGTCATCACCAACGGACCCAGGTTGGGACCATAGCCCGCTTCGTCGATTCCGACCCAGCGCAATGGTGCATCACCTCTCTGTTGTGAGTTGTCGGGAACCGGGTCAGCTTGCTACCGGAAGTTGTCTTTGCCGAGGTGGCATTTCTTGTATTTCTTGCCGCTGCCGCACCAGCACGGGTCGTTGCGGCCGAGCTTTGGACCGGCGTTTCGGATCGCCACTGGCACTTGCGATGGCGCAGCGCGTTGGGGCTCCTGGGAGGCTGTTGCCGGGCGACGGGCTGGGATCAGTGGCGGCGTTGGAGGACGGTTGAGGTAATCCTGGTGTTGCTGATACCGCTCTCGATAGCCGATGAGCCAGTCTCGGCTCGGTCGTGGTGGCTCGCCACCCTGGCGATATTGCTCTTCGACGAACTCCTCATCCATGAGCGACTTATCAACCAGGTCTTCATCGAAGGCGGTCTTGATCAAGGCGCGTGCCGACAGGTCGGCCAGTTCGGCCAGGTCGCCGATCAACAAGGCGATCTCCTCGTGAACGTCGAGCTTGAGCTCTTTCTCGTCTCCCGTGGACCCGCCGTTGGAAGAGGGGCCATCCGAATCCTCTGGCACCGTCTCGGACTCGTCAGGGCTGGTCGTTTCAATGCCGGTCTCGGCACGCGAATCCTCGGGTTCTCTCCGCAACTTCCACTGTCGGATTTCCTCGCGTCGGCGTTCGATGGCATTCGCAAGGAAGAATCGAAGGAACTCAGACAGTTGTGATCTCAGGGCTGGGTCGTTGCCGGCCGCGACTCGCGCGGCCTCGACGGCGTGACGGCGCATGTATCCTCTGATCGACGGATCACGGAGGACTTCCAGGAGCGGTTCAAACCCGACGGCACCATACTTCCCGACCGCTCTCGCAGCCTCATCCCCAGAATCGCCGTTATAGCGTTTGACGATCTCGATCAGGGCAGGAATCGCCTGAGGAGGACGGAGCACGCTCAACAGACCGATCGCATGATAGAGCGGCGCCTCCGCGGGCCAACCGCGGGGATACGTCCGTAGAACCGAGATCAGCGGCTTGGCGGCCGCGTCACCGGCCTGAACGATCTGTTCCAGCAGGTCAGGATCGGCCCACGCGCCGACGGCGACCATCTGGTCGACGAGGGCCGCGGCATCGAGTGGGGCCGGTTCCGAGGTGCCGGGCGCCGGGATGTGTGATGTTGCGTTCTCAGGATCCATGCTGATGTCTTTCTTGGGAGTCGCGAGGAGGACCGCCGTCGATTTTACGATCCCGACGGCCTTCATGGTACCGCGTTGAGCAGCGAGATGGGTCGTCCTGACTCCTTCGATCGTCCTATTCAATAAATGCCGTGCAGCGGTCCGCCGGGTGCGGCCAGGGCGTCGACCCTTCGCTCGATCTCCGGGTCATCGATCAACGGCGGAGCGTGGTGCGGTTTGATCCGGGCGTCGATGACCATCGGGCCGGTGCAGCCCCAGTGCTTCTGGTCGACGAACGCGCCGATTCCCTCGATGTCCGCCGCCGGGTTGGAGCGCGTGAACGTGACCCACAGGAAGTTCCGTTCGCTCCGAGCCGTGAATTCGCTATCGTCCACGATCACGATCAGTGGGAAGTCGCGGATCGGGTCATCGGGACCAAAGGGGCGGCAAAACGCGAGGATGTCTCCACCGTCAGGACGGTACGCCGGTCCTCGGATCGCCAGGATCCCGGGAAGCACCAGCCGCGGATCGCCGAATCCGTCGGGCAGGCGCAGGCCGGAGGGCAACTCGGCCGGTAGCGAACGGCGAATGGGCCCGGCCGCGGCGATCACGACCTTGGAACCCTGGTTCAGCCCATGGCCCGAGTAATCGAGAGTGTCGATCGTCGTCCGGGTCTGGAAATGCAGGTCGGTCGTCCAATCGACGCGCCGGAGCAGGTGAGCGAGGAACGCGGAAATGTCGTGAATATCGAGGTCCGGGTCGTCCTCATGGGCGACGATCAGCAGGTACTTCGCCAACGACAGTTGCCCTTGACCCAGGATGGCGTTGGCGGTGGTGAGGATCTCCTGCGGCCGGCGCACCGGGGAGTCGGGCTCGTATCGCTCGCTGGCGATCGCCAGCAGAAGCGGGTGGACACCGGCGGCATCCACGGCGTGGACCGCCCGGACGCCCGGGATCACGCTGGGGATCACGGGCCCGGTCAGCTCGTGGATCAAGGTTCCGAACGAGGTGTCTTCCTGTGGCGGTCGGCCGACCGACGTGAACGGCCAGATGGCGCCCTCGCGGTGATAGACGCGTTCCACCCGCAGGACCGGGAAATCGTGATCGAGGCTGTAATAACCCAGGTGGTCCCCGAACGGGCCCTCGGGCTTCCGATGGAGCGGGTCGATCGAGCCGCAGATGACGAAGTCGGCGTTGGCCGCCATGGGGAGTCCGCCCTCCGGTGCGACCAGGGCGATCGGCCGGCCTCCCAGGGCGCCGGCGAACCCCAGCTCGGGCAAACCTTCGGGCAGGGGCATGACGGCGGCGACCGTCATGGCGGGTGGTCCGCCGACGAAGACGTTGACCCGCAACGGCTCGCCGCGCCGGATCGCCGCCGCATGATGCACTCCAATGCCCCGGTGGATCTGGTAATGCAGGCCGACCTCCCGCTCCGGTTCATACGCGTTGCCCGCGAGCTGGACCCGGTACATCCCCAGGTTCGACCGTGCGGTGCCCGGCCGGTCGGGGTCTTCTGTATAAACCTGGGGCAACGTGATGAACGGACCGCCGTCCATCGGCCAGCACTGAACCCGCGGCAGCCGTCCGACCGGGATCCGATGGGCCAGGATCGGGCCGTTCCGCACCCGACGGGGTCGCAGCCGCCACAGCGTGCGCGGGACGCCGCGATATCGCCAGGGATTCCTGGCGAACGCGCCCGGGTCTACCTTCAACTCGACCAGCCGGCGGACCGATTCGAGCGTGTCGCGAAACAGGTACTTGGAGCGGTCGAGAGTGCCGAACAGGTTGCCCAGCAGTGGGAAAGCCGTCCCCCTGGCCCGCCGGAACAACAGCGCGGGGCCGCCCGCCTGGTAAACCCTGCGCTGGACGGCGGCCACCTCCAGGTAGGGATCCACCTCCTGGTCGATGACAACGAGCTGACCGGTCGATTCCAGGTCGCGGACGCATTCCGACAACGAACGATAGCCCATCGGGGCGAGCCCTCAAGCCGTGATCGTGCTCTCCGCGTTACTGTAGACAATGGTCGGGAGACTTCCAGGGAGAGTCGTCGGCGATCACCACCGCTTCGTCTGGGGGCGGTGGCTTTGACCCATTCCGAGAGTCCAGACTCCTGACCGGTGGGACGTCCGGATCCCGAACAGAAGGTCACCAAGGAAACGAAGAGGGGAGTCCCTACTCAGGACCGGCGGGACGTCCGGATCCGGCGTGGGTTCTGGGCGGGGCCGGCTCTGAGCCGGGCCGGACTTGCCGAGAATTGTGGCACAAATTGGCACTCGGTGATCACTTTTGGCCGCGGCGCCCTCTCCGATCCCCATGGCCCCCAGCGAGTTCGGGCCGAGTCCCGAAATCGCTGTGCCGGGCCCGGCCGCAGGCGGCACAGCCCCGTGGCTCGCAGCCTGGGTTTCCGGTCGGTGACGGTCGCACATGGTCCATATTATTCAGTATACCGCAGGTTTGATGATCCGTTAATGCACCTATCGCGAATTCCGGGGCGATTGGCTCCGGAACTCTCGACCACAGAGGGAGATAAAAAAATCCAAAAATTCGGAAGGCTGGGCTACTCGAATGACCAAATTGGCCCGATACTGAGGGGGAAGCGGCGCGGGTCGGATCGTCGCACTCCCCAGGTATCCCGCACCCGCCGCGCTGAGATCGGTGGTGGTCGACGAGGCGTCTCGTTTTCGGACTGCCTTTTCGAGCCCGCCGGCGCCTGGGTAACGGCGAAGACGATGATCGGATCATCGAGCGGCGCGGCGGTCGATCCGGCCTCTCAGGTCTCACAGGAGACAGCCTCCCTGCTTTCGGTAATTGCGGTCCAGCCCCGGTCGAGCTCCTCACCTTCCAACGTCATCCGGAGGAGGGACGGTTCCCCGGTCACGGCAGAAACAGCCTGGACGAAGAACAACAAGTCAAATTCGCATTGAGGAAGCCTTTATGCTGAGCGACGAAAGCCGTCAGGCTATCCAGGAACAGTTTCGTCAACCTTTTGGAGGTTGGATCCGGGATCGATTCTACAAAGTCAACTGCCTTGTCGTGGTTCCAGTTATCCACTCTGACCCCCTCGAGGCTTGTTGTTTACGAATGACCGACGCCGGTCGTTTACCCGTGTTCCTTCTCGATGCTCAGGACCGTGTCCACGAATTTGCCTTGATGTTCATCGAGGGACTCCGCGAGTCCCTCCGCCCGGACCCAGACCTCTTTTGCCTGCGTCGGAGACAGCGAGTAGACGGACCGGATCAGTCGGATTCGAGTGATCGTGTCAAGGCCATGCCGGGCGGCTTTGCGATACACATTTTCCGGCGAGACGCCTGAGTCCTTCATCGACTGATATTTAGAAAAATCATCTCTCAAGTGCTACACTCCTTGGATTATTCCATGGGTTCGACACGAGAAATTGCGTTGAAGGTGCCACCTCCCAATTCCTCGGGCACGGGCATCGTTGTCGGAGTGAAACCCCCGAGCACCAGGGCTGCCTCGAGGCCGGGGTTCGTCATCTCGATGCCCATGAGCTCGATCTCTCTGACAGCCAAAGCTTATATCTCCAGGACGACCCGTTGCGAGCGATATCCGCCATGGTGCGCCTGGTCCTCTGTTCCCAACTCCCCATCCTACTCACGGCAGAAACAGTTTCTCGTCACGAAGAACGAGAATGTTGTCTTCGAGCAGCCCCACCAGGGCTGTTTCGATCACCTCCTTCAGTTTCGTGCCGGTCGTCTTGAAGCCCAGTACCTTGGCGATCATCAGAGGAATCTCGTCGCGCCGAAGGCCGACATTCTCCTGGACGAGGTACTGAATCGCCTGGCGCAACTCTGCCGGCGGGATCATCTCGGGCTTCTTCAGGTTCGGCGAGATGACATGGGACCGACAGCGAACGGGGACAGAGGTATGCTGGCTGTGTGTGACAAACAACGCGTCGGCTCGAAGGACGCCTGAACGGATGGCCGACTCGATGGCTTTCGATACGGCTTCCGCGATGCGGGCGCCCGTCCTCGCCTGACCCCAGAGCGCGGTGATTCGCTTCGCGATCTCCTCCCGATGAATCGGGCCTTCGACCTCAACCACGCTCGCGACGATCCGCGTCAAGACGGAAAGGCTCGTCTCGTGGATCGGCGTCGCGCTGGGCACATCCAGCGCGGCTTCCACGTACAACGAGACCCAAGCCGCACCGGCTTCGCCATTGAGCCCGTCAACCGGCTCCCCGCGCTCGATTTCGGTCTCGGTCGCTGGAACATCGACAGGAATGTCCTCCGGTTCGGCTTCGGTCGTTTCGTCCTCGATCGCATTTAGGCGAGCCTTTTCGATCGAGGCGACGATCTTCTGCAACTGCTCGCCCGGCCGGTGAAACCAGTCCGTGCTCCAGACGCGGTGAATCCGCCATCCCCGGTCCTCGAGCACGGTCTGGCGCAGCCGGTCGCGGTCGCGGGCCGAGCGAGAAGAATGGTAGGTCGCCCCGTCGCATTCGATTCCGAGCAGGTAGCGGCCGGGTCGGGCGGAGTCCACCACCGCCAGATCGATCAGGAAGCCGGCTGTTCCTACCTGGCGATGCGTCTCGTAACCGTGCCCCTCCAGCGCCAGGGCGACCTGCCTTTCGAAGTCGGAGTCATAATCGCCGCCGGTCGGCGCCTGCGTGTCGAGAACGCCGGTGGCGGCATAGCGTAGGAACGTCTTGAAGGCCGCTGCCCCGCGGGACTTTGCACGCTGCAAGTCGATGTCATCGGCGGTGATCGAGCTGAAGACCTCGCAGCGCTCGCGGGCCCGCGAGATCAGGACGTTCAGCCGCCGCTCACCACCCTCCTTGGACAGCGGCCCGAAATTCATGGCCATGTATCCGGACGCATCGCGGGCATAACCGACCGAGATGAAGATCACGTCCCGCTCGTCGCCCTGGATGTTTTCCAGGTTCTTGACGAAGAACGGCTCCGGCCGACCTGGCGAGAAAAATCCGGCCAGCTCGACGTGTTCCCGCTGCAACACTTCGAGCTCGTCGCGGATCGCGTCGCGCTGCGAGACCGAAAAGGCCCCGGCGCCCAGCGACTTCTTCGGGAAGTGTCTCGCCTGCTCGATGACCGCCTCGGCAACCGCTCGGGCCTCCACCCGGTTCGTCGCGGTGTTGCCCCGGTCGAAGACGCCGTCCTTGACGGGACGGAAGTGAAGTCCGTGCATCGCCGTGATCGTCGTCGGGCTCGGGACGACGTAGAGGTGGTTCTCATAGAACTCACGGTTTGAGACCGCGATCAGCGAATGGTGACGGCTGCGGTAGTGCCAGCGCAGCATCCGTTGCGACATCCCTTGGGCGACACACAAGCCAAGGATACTCTCCAGGTCGCTGGCGTTCAGATCGTCTTCGGAATCGCCCGGAAGATCGCCATCGTCCAGCATCTTGCTGAAGAACCGAGTCGGAGGGAGCTGCTTGTCATCTCCGACAACGACCACCTGCCTGGCCCGGGCCACGGCTCCCAGCGCGTCCACCGGGTTCACTTGACTCGCCTCATCGATCAGCAACAGGTCGAACGTGACGCAGCCCGGTTCCAGGTACTGAGCGACCGAGATCGGGCTCATCATAAAGACCGGCTTGATGGAAAGGATGGCTGTCCCGGCTTCCTTGATGAGCTGCCGGATCGGCTTGTGCTTGCGCTTCTTCTCGATCTCCCGGCGCACCACGGCCATCTCGCCACCAAACATCGTGCGAGGGATCGCATCGTAATGAGCGGTCGCGACCTCACAGCGCGCCATCTCGATTCGAGCCTGGTCCAAAGCGCGAAATTCCTTGATCCATTGTTCGTGCGATTGGCCGTCGAACTCCGCAAGCTCGGCATGGCGGCGGAAGACGTCGCGAATCAGCGACTGGTAATACGCGACCTGGAACACGTCCACGGCCTCTCCGCGGTCGATGCTCCCCTCATGCAGCCTGGAGACGATCGCGCCCAGCCCGACCTCTTCCAGCCGGCGCCGGCGCATTTGATAGCCGATCCACTTCGAGAGCGCCTCGGTATGCTCTTGCCAGGAGCGAAGGCGCGCGATCAGGTCGCGGATCGAGACCGCGTGGACCGATTCGCCGCCCGAGGTTTCCACCCAGTCAAACGAGAGGATCCTCGTGAGTTCTTGCAGCCGGCTCGACGCCGGTTTGAGATGATTGGACAGCGTCTTCAAGGGAGTTTGGCAGACGTCGGGCCGGTCCAGCCGCGATAAGACCTTGCGGCAGTTGCAGGTCAACCGGGCGTCGCGTGCTTCAGCCTCCCATTTCATGATGTTGGCCAGCGCCGGCCAGTCGGATTTCGAGCCTCTCCAGCCAGTGCCGAAGGCGTCCCGACCGAGCCGGCTCCAGGAGGGATCATCATCCACGGCTTTCGAGTTGATCTGTGCGGCGATCACGGCATCGACGAGTGCAAGCCGGTCGGCAAGCGTTCCCGGCATCTCTTGTTTGAGGATGCCCCGCAACGTGGCCAGTGCGTCGCGGTAATCCGTCCGGAACCAGCGGAACCAGGACCGGCCGTGGCCTGCCAGGGCGCGTCGCGTCGGCGCCAGGTCGGTCTGCCAGGCGATGTCCGCGAGCATTTCCTGCAACCTGGCCCGGCTCTCCGCGTGCGCCTGCCCGATCTGGACCAGGCTGGCAATCTCCTCGCGGCGAGAATCCCACACCGGACTGGCGATCGCCTGGCGATCCATCGGCGGCGCCTTGACGATTCGTAGCGTGAATTGCGCCAGGTGCTGCACGTCTTTCATGCTGGGTGCGTCCGGCCGGTCCAGGCTCAGGAGATCCGACAATGGTGCGTAGGTCTCGAGCAGGGCGGAAAGGGCCGCGAGCGTCTCGGCAACCTGGGACTGCAACTCCTTCAGGTCTGCGTGCAGGATCGGCTCACGGCGATTGACCCCTCGCCAGGGGTGATTGGCCGGAGGGCCGATCTCTTCGAGATACTTCTGAAGATCGGCGATCGCGCGGCACTGGTCCCGGAACTGGCTGCCGCTCCAGGTTTCGGACTGGGCCAGGACCAGGCCGGTCGCTTCAACTCCCTTGCCGTAGAGACGGGATAAGCGGCCGATGACCTGGAAAGGGGTGACGCCTGCCGGCTCGAGCGGCGTGTTCATCAGCTCGGCATGGCCATTCAGCCGTCCGATCGCTGTCTGGAGGACTTCGATCCGCTCTGCGGATCCTTGGGTCCTCGGCCGGCCCAGAGCGAGGGTTCGAGCCAGCTCCTCCAGCAGAGCCTTCTTGTTGGCCTTGTGACTGTGCAACTCCAGGCAGAGAGCGCCGAGATCGAGTCGCTCCAGGCGGCTGTGGACAACCTCCAGCGCCGCCATTTTCTCGGCGACGAAGAGGACCTTCTTGCCTTCCTTGACGGCTGTGGCGATGAGGTTGGTGATCGTCTGCGACTTCCCCGTACCCGGGGGTCCCTGCACGACGAGATGTCGGCCGCGCCGGACCTCCTCGATGACAACCGCCTGCGAACTATCGGCGTCGGTGACGTGGACCATCGCCGCTGGCGGGATCAGCGAGTCGATGGGATCACTCTCGCCGCACAGGGAGGGCTCCGAGACAAACCCTTCGCCCAGCAGGCTGGACAGTGTCGGATTGCTGCCCAGTGGCGCGTGTGCCGGCCAGGTGACCGGGTCGAGGTCCCGGTACATCAGGTATTTCGCAAAGGAAAAGAACCAGACGATCATGTCATTGTGCAGGACTTCCCAGCGCGACTGGCCGGCGATCGCCTGGGCCACCGCGTCGAAATACTCCGAGGGTGAGAGCTCGTCCATCTCCGGGACGTGGGGGAGCTCGATACCGAACTCGGCGCTCAGTTTCCCTTGCAGCGAAAGATTGGTCGTCACATCCTCTTCGCGAGACGCAGGTGGAAACGGCTGGCGGCTGACGGACGCTCCAGATCGACCGGGATCAACAGGAGCGGGGCATATCGAGTCTTGTCGGACGAAGCGGCCTCGTACCACTTCAAGAAGCCCATGGCCAGATAAAGGATGCTGACGCCCTGTTCTTGTTCGTAGGTCTGAGCGTCGTAGTACATGTCCAGAAGGCGCCCCTGGAGCCGTTCCGAGGTCAGGCGCGTTTGCAGGCGCAGGTCGGTGTAGCGGGGATCGGGCGTGCCGTCGGCGGACTCCTCTTCGGGCTGAGCCAGATGAACCGCGGCGGCCGACTCGACCGACGCCGGATCGGTTTCGCCGGAACCGGGCAAGAAGGACATCGACTTGCGCTCGCGGACCAGCAGCCGGAAGACCTCCTCCGATCGTTCGTCGACGATCTCGATCTTCCGCCCTCGGGATGTCTCTCGCGGCGTGCTGATCAGGCGATTGCGGGCCGACAGGTCCAGCAGCTCGCGCCGCGTGTTCTCAAGGCGCTTGATGACGTTGATACCTGGAGACAGAGCAGTTTCCACGAAATCAGCCCCAACACAAGCTCCACCAGCGCCAGTACGATTCGATGATGGCCCCTTGCATTCTGGACTGCGTGATGCATGTACACAAGAGACTTGTGCCCGCGATCGACCGTTTTTGAGCTGGAGGGTTCTCGATTACGGTTGTCTTACCGTTGTCGATCAGGGGGGCAACGTGCACCCGATTTCGCCCCCGCAGCCCGGAGCAGGTCCGCCACCGTATCACGGCCACGACCACGGTGTAGTTCCAGCGACAGAGCCGTGACGCCTGTCTCGGTCCTGAGATTGACATCGGCCCCGGCCTGGAGCAGTTCGGTGACGAGTCTCACGGCATGCTTCAGATCCATGGGGTGCGAGACGGAGTACATCAGGGCCGTGTCGCCCTCGCCGTCCCGCACGTTCGGATCGGCGCCCGCTTTCAGCAGCAGACGGACCATGCGATGGTTCCGCGACCGGGACTCTCGAAGGACGGCCGTGATCAGCGGCGTGCGGCCGGACTTGCCGGGCCTATCGACATCGGCGCCAGCTCGGAGTAAGACCTCGACGAACTGACGATGTCCCGATTGGACCGCCTCAATCAAGGGAGTTCTGACCTCCGAACCCGGATCGTGGGAGACGGGAACGGGACGCGGCTAGTTCTTGGGTTTACGGGCGTTTGCCCAACGGGGCCACTGCGCGCGCCGGTCCGAGCACACCGAAGCGAATAAGAGCGGCGACCGGACACGATTTGGTGATGACAAGCAAACAAGCTGGCATTGATCCGTGAAGTTGCTTCCCGGATGCGTCGGTCGATCACACGAATGGCACTAGCTTAAGCGCAAAGACAGACTGAAACTAGACTTGTGAATACTAAACTTCCTGGCACCTTGGGCCTGATTGCCGGGGGCTCCATCTAAAGCCCCCATGTTTCCCGGTTAGCCTGCCAACGAATGAACAAGTTCTTATTTAACCCAAGAAAAACTCCGTCGGCCACGAGCGCAACCCGCATTGTACCAATGGATTATGCTTAAGCTAGTGCCATTCGTCGATCACACCGACGCGTGCAAGGTGACCATTCGACGCATCGATCGATCCCACGACGCGCACTGCGATACATGGGGAAGGAATCACCTATGGTTCAGCCGCCCGCCTATCGCGCAGGGCCATACGCCCGGTTCGACCGGGCGGCGCCGAGCCGCTATCTTTATGCTGGCTCCCTGGCGGTCGACAATAACCCGGCGGAGCGGGCGCCGCGGCCCGTCGACCCGGGGCGGAAGAACTGGCCCTCTTGCGGAGGGGACGGCGGAAGCCGGAGGGCCTGGCCTGGGCCTTGAGCTCGACGAGGACGCCCGGGCCGGCAAGCTCGGTTATGGCGGGAAGAACCGCGAGTCGGACGATGCCGGCGGCGGGTCGGTCGTCGGTCGTCGACGGGTTGCGGATTCCTCCCGCACTCCCACCGGAGTTGCATCGTAGGATGAGGTGGACACTCCACGCTCCATGGGTTAGCATGGTTTTGATCCGATCGTTCCTCCTCCGAGACTGGAGTCGTCGCATGGAATGGCTCGCAGGCGAGAGACCGGGCGGCAACGTGGGAGACAGGCGGGGTACTGGGCGTGGATGGGGGCGGGGCGGGATGGGCCTGGTCCTCATCGTCATCCCAATGACGATCGGGGGCCCCGCTGCGGGCGCGGAGCCGCCCCGGGCCGCCGCCGCCGACCCATTGATGAAGTTGGGCCGCGAGCTGTTCCTCCACGAGTGGAATCCCGATGACCCGCGCTGCCACGGCGGTGATGGACTCGGGCCGGTGTACAACGCAACCTCGTGCGTGGCCTGTCACGGCTTGGGCGGCCCCGGCGGGGCGGGGCCCGACGGGATGAACGTCGAGGTCATCAGCGCCCTCGGCTCCGAGCTCGGGTTCGTCGGGGGGCAAGGGATAACGGCCAGCGGCAGCCCCATCCTGCCCGGGGGGCTCGTGCTCAACATCCCGGGGATCCACGGGGCCTTCCCCTCGGCCAGTTCCTTCTTGGGGATCGTCCATTGCCGCTACTCGACAGCGGACGCTCGCGGCAGCTTCCGGGAAGGGTTCGTGTTCTCGGCGAATGGGACGACCCTGAGGGGCCGGGAATTCGAACTGAACACGGACCCCAATGGCGGCGGCCTCGTGCTCTCCTGCGCCGAGGGCTCGTTGAGGGCGAAGTCGTTCACCCTCAAGCCGGACGAGGAGGCGATGAGGAAGATCCATCCCGCGCTGGCCGCGGCGCCGAGCGCCGCAATCCACCTCCATGGAGTCGACCCCTACTACCAAGGCTGGCGGACTCGGCTGAAGAACCGGATCCCGGTCCCGCGCGGGCGGAGCGATCAGGGATGGTGGATCCCCGGGGGGAGGATCCTCACCTCCGAGCGGAACGCCCCGCCACTCTTCGGCCTGGGACTGATCGACGCCCTGCCCGAAGAGGTCCTGATCGCGACGGCCCGGCGCGAGCGCCCCGCGGTCCGGGGGCGGGTCAGCCGCACGACGAGCGGCCGAGTCGGGCGGTTCGGCTGGAAGGCCCAGACCACGGACCTGCGGGAATTCGTCCTCGCAGCCTGCGCCAACGAGCTGGGCCTGGAGGTCCCCGGGCACCCGCAGGCCGCCTCTCCCCTGGCCCCGGATCGCAAGGCGAAGGGCCCGGATCTGTCGGCGGAAGAGTGTGACGCCCTCATCGCCTATGTCCGGGCGCTGCCCGCCCCAATCCAGGACACACCCTATTCCCCCGAGGTCATCAAAGTCGGCCGGCATGCCTTCGAAGAGATCGGCTGCGCCGACTGCCACCGCCCCAGCCTCGGGGGCATCGAGGGCATCTACAGCGACCTGCTCCTGCATGACATGGGGCCGGATCTGGTCAGCGTCACCGTCAACCCGTATTACGGTCCGCCCGAGAAGGTCGATATGCCCTCCGCCGCGAGCCTGGCCGACGGGACGGAATGGCGCACACCCCCGCTCTGGGGATACCGCGACTCGGGGCCTTATCTCCATGACGGTCGCGCCGAGGACCTCGCCCAGGTTGTCAAGGCCCACAAGGGCCAGGCCCTCGCCTCGGCCACGGGGTTCAACCGCCTGTCCCCGCATCGTCGATCGCTGATCGAGCGCTTCCTCCAGTCGCTGGCCGCCCCGCCCCCCGCGCCCGCGCCCGGGGCCGTCGCCGACGGGGAGGAGGCCCCGAGGCCTCGCCGTTCCCTGCTGGGCCCCCCGACCGGCCGCCCCCCCGCGGGACCGGCTCCCGCGCCGATGCGGGCCGATGTCGTGGCGCGGGAGGACGGGGAGCACCGCTCCGCATCCCGGCTCAGGATGGCGCGAGCCCTGGAGAGGATGGGCAAGCCCGCGGGCGCCCTCGAGTTCTACCGCGAGATCGTCCGGGACGCGCCCGGCACCGACGCCGCCCGGACGGCCGCCGCCCGGATCAAGGCCCTCAGCGGCGAGGACGGGGCCGCAAAGGAACACTGAGAGCTTGTGGAATCGGAGGCGCCGGTCGCGTTGCGCATCGGTCCGACGACACCGAAGCCATTCGTGGCGAGGCATCGGACCTGCCGTCACCTGGCAGTCCCTGGACCTCACAACGGGAGCCTGGCGGTGTGGCCGGCTGAGATGGGTATCGTGGTTGGCGCCTCCTGGCAGTGGGATGGATCCGAGGAACGGAGATGGCTGAACCGCTGACCGCTTACCCGGAGCCATATTCGTCCCCATCCGGCTGCTTCCGGAGTGACACGGAGCGATGTCCCTCCCTTCCCGTTTCCCTCTTGTACGCACGAGACTCGTTCCCCAGGCTGCCGGTTTTTCGGTGAGAGATCGCCCGACAGGTGGGCAAGTCGGAGGTTGCGGTTTGCGGGCTCGATGAGAGTGGCAGCGTTCGGCGCGATGGTTTCGAAAACAGCCCTCTCGCCGTTGTCGGACCACGCGTCAACTCGCACCCGAGCTCGCCCCCGCGGCTCGGAGCAGGTCCGCCACCGCATCACGGCCACGACCACGGCGTAACGCCAGCGACAGGGCCGTGACGCCCGTCTCGGTCCTGAAATTCACGTCGGCCCCGGCCTGGAGCAAGTCGGTGACGAGCCTCACGGCATGCTTCAGATCCATGGAGTGCGAGATGGCATACATCAGGGCCGTGCTGCCCTCGCCGTCCTGCACGTTCGGATCGGCGCCCGCTTTCAGCAGCCGACGGACCATGCGATGGTTCCGCGACCGGGACTCTCGAAGGACGGCCGAGATCAGCGGCGTGCGGCCGGACTTGCCGGGCATATCGACATCGGCACCAGCTCGGAGTAAGACCTCGACGAACTGACGATGTCCCCATTCGACTGCGTCAATCAGGGGAGTCCTGACCTCCGAACCCGGATCGTGGGCCTCGGCGCCAGCCGGAATCGGCGTCTCCCCCATCGTCACGGCTCGGGGATACGGCCAGGGAAGTCGCGCGTCGACATCGGCGCCAGCCCGGATCAGCGCCTCGAGCGCCGCGACCTGCGCCCGGGCGGGCCAGTCCGAGGAGGAGGCGTGCACGGCGGTCACGAGAATGGTGTCAAGTGCCGCGGCGATCGTCGCGCGGGAAGCGATCAGGGACGGCACGATGTCGGGCCGACCGAAGGTCACGGCGGTCCGCAAGAGGGCGTCCGCGTCGACGCTCGACAGCCGGGCTCCCGCTTCCAGGAGGAGCAGGGCGACCTCGAAATCGCCGCGCCAGGCAGCTCTGGTTGGAAGGGACCACTCGTTGGTTGCGACGGCGTTCGGGTCCGCGCCCTCGGCCAGGTACCGCCGTACGGCTTCGAGGTCACCCGCCTCCACCGCCTCGGTCAGCGATCGCGGCGGTTCGATGGTCTTCAGCGGACGACTCGTTCCCTTCCCCCGGATCTTCCGGATGCCCGGCACCGCCTGACGGCCCTCCCAGTCGAGTCGTTCCTCGATATGTCGAAATCCCAGGTGTGCCCGTTCCTCGTCGATGCCCAGCAACTCGGCGAGCCGGGCATGCCGTTCGAACGCATCGAGCCACTCCTCGCGACCCTCATTCCATGCGGCCTCTCGCGAGGGCCAGCTATCCGGCCGCAGCAGGTCGCGGACCTGCCTCAACATCGTCCCCCGTACGCAATGGCGCAGGACGGCCTCCGGATTGCCAGGCGTCGGGGGTTCCACCGGCTCGCCGATGTCGAAGAGCATGGGCTGATCCGGATGAGGCTTGGGCGCCGCGCTCGGAGTGTCCCCCGCTTCCGACTCGCCGCCGGTCCGATCGTAGTCGGGCCATGAGTCGAACTCGGCCACAGGCTGGCCGCTTTCAAAGAGAACGTACTTGAGGACATCGCTGTCGTGGACGAGGAAACCGAAGACCGCGGTGCCCAGTCTCGCCGAGAGGTCCTGGCCGACCTGGTGGATCATCGGGTCGTCCTGGCGATTGGACGCCTCGTCAAACACGCCGACCCAGCCGTTGCGGCTCGGGGCAACATAGGCCAACCCGCAGCAGACGCGCCGGGCCATCGCCACGACGGGCTCGGCGGAGTCGGCTCGGACCTGGTGGTTCACGTAGAAATTGCCCATGGCAGCTCCTCGATGTCGGTCCGGATCGTCTGGTTCATCAAGGGACGTTTCCGGTCGATTCTAACGGCCGTGTTCCGCCGGATCACGGTCTCCGTCTCAGGTTGAAGTGTCCCGCGGCTTCCTCAAAACGACTCGGATCGACGAGAATACGGCTGGATCGTTCCGAAGTGGCGACACCTCCCATGGAGGCACATCGAGGTGTTCTTCGCACATTTCGGGTGACCCGCGTTCTCCCGTGCGAAATTGGTGTCAGTTCACCTTTTCGCCCGGCGAAAAGGTGAACTGACACCAATTTCCGCCCCGTGAGGGCGAGGGCGATCACGGGTGGGCCGCGTCGGGCTCTGACCGAAGGCGCCGGTCTTCCTCACCTCGCCCCTGGGGGAGAGGTCGGTCGAAGGCCGGGTGAGGGGGATCTCCGACCCTCACCGCGTCTCCTCGTCCTCAACGCGGTGGTGTTCAGCGAGAAGTCTCCCAATTTCCCCCCCAATTTCCCCCCCGCAACTCGATCGTTACGCGCTCTAGGGTCCACCAGCGCCCCTTCCCAGGAAGGCATCCATGTTGGGTTTCGCCGCTTGCCACCTGGCCTGATCCGCGCCAAACAACTCGAGCTCGCGAATAATATCGTGGGCGATCTCACATGCCGATTGGGCCGATGTCTTCGTCTCGACATCGATCCGCGCCATGCGGTAATCGGCGTGGATCCGCCGCGTGTGGAGATCACTCATCGCCCGCCCGGCCTCACTCACGGCATTATCTCCACTGGCGATCAGGCAGTTGGCGACTTCGGAGTGCCCTCCCGGTCCAGCTTGAAGCACCGAGCCCATTTGGGTCAGGACCTCGACGGCAACCAGGTATGCCGCGTAATAGGCCCGACTGATCGAGGTACGAAAGTCGGCCGGTCCCGCGGTGGGGATCTGGGAAAGCCGGCTCGCAACTCCAGCAAATTCTTTTGCGCGCATTTAGATAATATTATAAATTAACCTTATCGAGGAATTGACCTTGTTGTCCACGACCCTCGACCATTCTCTGAGATAGGATTTATACCTTCCGAAATTCTCTTGCACCTCTCCTTCGACCCGGATCTCGAGCACCGCGAATTCCTCCCTCTCTTCAGGATCCTGTTCCAGATAGACGGACGGGCTTCCCGCAATCACGAAGGACTTGCGGGCGGTCTCGATCGCCTTGGCCAAGTCACTCAACAGGTGATTCCGAGTGCAGAACTCGAGGGCGTCCTCTGTCGCCTTGGTGTCCAAGAAATCGACCTCGATCGGCTCCTGAAACGCGGTTCCTGCGTGTTTAGCAACAAGACCTTGCATCATGACTCCTCGACCCCCTGGGAAACCGGGTTCAGCTCGCTCAATTCGACTCAACTCGATCGGCACGGCTCCCGCCAGACGAGGGACCACGTCGTCGCGACATCCCCATTCCCTTATGGCCCAGTCTAGCCGGCCGTTTACCAACTTAGCAAGCTTGCAGTTATCAGTGCCTTGGCCTTCGGTGGGCATCTTGAAAGTTGGTGGATTTTTTGTACACAAGGGGGATTGCGGACCGTGTTGGGTGCGAAATTGGTGTCAGTTCACCTTTTCGCCCGGCGAAAAGGTGAACTGACACCAATTTCCGCCCTGACACCAATTTCCGCCTGGGCGAAAAGGTGAACTGACACCAATTTCCGCCTCGGGCGAAAAGGTGAACTGACACCAATTTCCGCCAATTTCCGCTGCGGCGGGATGACGGTACTGTGACCTCGGCCAGAGTTGGAGTCGAATCCGATGGAGCGAGGGTTTTGGCAATCGGCACCTTTTCCCGTCCGGTCACCCCTTGAGTTGGGCTGAGGGATCGGCTGGAATAGCCACATTGACCTGCCGATCGAGAGGGGGCGTCGACGATCATCTGAGACGATTGGGATAGGAACAAAGTCCCATGGGCCGGCGACTGGAGGGACGAACGGCGTGGATCAGTGGGGCGGCCTCGGGTATCGGGGAGGCCACCGCCCGGCTGTTCGCCGACGAAGGGGCGAACGTGTCTGTGGTGGATCTCTGCACAGAGCGAGGAACGGCCGTCTGTCGCTCGATCCAGCAGCGCGAGGGGTCCGCCGTCTTTCTCGGCGTGGACGTGTCGGTCGAGGACGAGGTCCGCGACTCGATGGCGGAGACCGTCGCGCGGTTTGGCGGCTTGAACATCGTCGTCAACTGCGCGGGGATCGTCCAGGTGGGGTTGTTACACGAGCTGGACGAGACCGATTGGGACCGGCTGATGGGGGTCAACCTCAAGAGCATCTTCTTCTCGGTCAAGCACGGCGTGCCGTATCTGCGTCGCCAGGCTCCGAGCTATGTAGTCAATATCGGGTCGATCAGTAGCTTCGTCGGCCAGGCCCGGACTCCCGTGTATACCGCGTCCAAGGCGGCCGTGCTCGGGTTGAGCCGCTCAATCGCCCTCGACTACGCCGCGATCGGCCTGCGATGCAACTGCGTCTGCCCCGGGATCACCGATACTCCGATGTTGCGGGAACACCTGAACAAGACCCCCGACGCCAACGCGGCGCTGGCCAACCGGCTCAGGCGGGTGCCCCTGGGGAAAGCCCTGACACCGGACGCGATCGCCCGCGCAGCCCTTTACTTCTCCTGCGAGGACTCCGCGGGTGTGACCGGGACCTCCCTGGTGGTCGACGGCGGGTATCTGGCGGCGGCCGAGTGGGACTCGGGTTGAGTGGAGGGCCGCCCGGTATTCTCTACCGGGCCAGGCCGGTCGCGGTTGGCGATCCCAGAGAGGAGGACGCGGAAACCTATGGCATCGAAACCGTTCCGGGTCGCACTGACCGCCGACTTCTGGGGGAGCGATGGACAGCCGCGGTACCGCGATATTGGCCTGAGCGTCTTCGCGGAGCACTCGGCGATCCATTGCCAGCCCTTTTCGCAACACCTCGCGGAGATCGATGCGGGGCAGCTCGATGGGTTCCAGGGCGCGATCGTCCTCACGCCCCGGGTGTCGGCCCGGAGCGTCGCCCGGAGCCACGACCTGCTGTTCATCTCCCGGTTCGGGGTCGGATACGACAGTGTGGATGTTCCGGCCTGCACGGCGGCCGATGTCGTCGTCCTGATCGCGGCCGGTGCCGTGGATCGGCCGGTCGCCGAAGCCACCGTCACCTGGATGCTGGCTCTCACGCACGAGGTCCGCGTCAAGGATCGCCTGCTCCGGGAAGGGCGCTGGGAGGAACGCAGCCGATTCATGGGACGCGAACTCCGCGATCGCGTCCTGGGCGTGGTCGGCCTCGGGGGGATCGGGCGGGCCCTGGTGAGGCTGCTGGCGGGCTTCGGCATGAAGACACCGCTGGCTTTCGATCCGTTCGTGACTCCGGAGGTTGCCCAAAGCGTCGGCGTGCGATCCGTGGGCCTGGATGAACTCATGATGACCGCCGACTTCGTCTCCATTCACTGCCCGCTCACGGAGCAGACACGCAACCTGATCGGCGCGCGCGAGATCGGTCTCATGAAGGCGGATTCCTATCTGATCAACACGGCGCGCGGCGGCATCGTCGATGAGGATGCGCTCGCCCTGGCGTTGAAGGAGCGGCGGATCGCCGGCGCCGCCATTGATTGCTTCCTCCGGGAGCCGGTCACCACGCCCCACCCCCTCGGCGAGCTCGACAACGTGTTGCTCGCCCCCCACAGCATTGCGTGGACGGACGAGTTGTTCCGCGATATTGGTCAGACGGCCTGCCTGGGGATCGTCGATCTGACTCAGGGCCGGCGCCCTCGGGGGGTGGTCAATCCGGAGGTGTTCGAACGCCCCGGCTTCCAGGAAAAGTGGAAACGCCTGACGACAGGTGACGTCCCCTGAATTCCTACGGGAGATGGCTCATGTGGGGAATCTGGTGGACTGCGAGCGGAGGAGACCTTCGGTCCGGACCCGGGCGGGGTCAGGAGACCCGCGCCGAACGCGAACACCGCCTGTTTCCTCATGTGAGCCACGGGAGGTTTGTTGATGACGCTGAAGCTGGCCTGTGCGGATTTCACGTTCCCCTTGCTCGCGCACGACAAGGTGCTCGACCTGATCGCCTTGCTGGAGTTCGAGGGCGTGGACATCGGCCTGTTCGAAGGACGATCTCACTTGTGGCCGTCTCGGGTCTTCGAGGACCTGCCCGGCTCGGCCCGCGCGCTGGCCTCGAAGCTCGGCGACCGCGGCCTCGTGGCGGCTGATGTCTTCCTCCAGACTGCTCCCGACTTCGCCTCACTGGCCCCTAACCAGCCCGACCCCGCCCGCCGTCGGCAGGCGCGCGACTCGGTTTGCGCGCACGCTCGAGTTTGCCCGCGAGTGCGGTGCCCGGCATGTCTCCGCTCTACCCGGGGTCCACTTCGACGGCGTCGCCGAGGCCGAGTCCTATCGGCGCTGTTGCGACGAGCTGGCCTGGCGATGCGAGACGGCCCAGACGCACGGGATCACGTTTTCCGTCGAGGCGCACGTGGGCTCGATTGTTCCGACCCCTGACTCCGCCGCCGCGCTCGTCCGCTCGGTCCCTGGTCTCAGCCTCACACTCGACTATACGCACTTCACGCGAGCCGGCGTCCTCGACGCCGAGATCGAGCCGCTGATCGCCTTCGCCAGTCATTTCCACGCCCGAGGCGCCCGGGCGGGCCGCCTTCAGGCCTCGTTCCAGGAAAATGTGATCGATTACGGACGCGTCCTCGACGTCATGCGCGACGTCCATTACCCGGGCTTCGTCGGTGTGGAATACGTCTGGATCGACTGGGAACACTGCAACGAAGTCGACAACCTGTCGGAGACGATCCTGTTGCGCGATTATCTCCGAAATCACAGGTTCGTCGCATGAGGATTGATCTCCATGAACTATCGACAATCCCGTCGTTTCGTCCTGGCTCTGGCGATCGTCGTGACCGCGACTGCCCAGGCCCTCCCGCAAGCCAGGGACGACTCAGCCGCCACGCTGCGGGTGGACGACCTGCGCTGCGAGTACCTGATCGATCCCCTCGGTATTGATACCCGCGCACCGCGACTGAGCTGGAAGCTGCTCCCGGTCCGGGCCGAATCGCGGGGCCTGGCGCAATCGGCTTACCAGGTGCTCGTGGCCTCTTCGGACACGTTGCTCCGTGAGGGCAGGGGGGATTACTGGGATAGCGGCAAGGTGGCCTCGGACCAGTCCCTCCACGTGGTCTACGGGGGCAAGCCGCTGACATCCCACGCCGCGTTCTGGTGGAAGGTGCGAGCGTGGGATCAGGGCGGGACGCCTTCCGCCTGGAGCGGGCCGGCCCGATGGACCATGGGCCTGCTGGACGCGAAGGACTGGTCCGCGCGCTGGATCGGCTGGGACGGCGGGGACGAGACCGAGGACTTCGCGGTGTTGAAACGAGCCGCGTGGATCTGGTACCCGGGAGGCACACCCACCACCGGAGCACCGATCGGCACGCGCTACTTCCGACGGACGATCGACATCCCTGCTGGCCGTCGCGTTCAAAGGGCACGCTGGTTGATGACGGCGGACAATTCGTTCATCGCATCCGTCAACGGCAAACCCGTCGGGAGCGGCCGGAGCTGGAAGGAAGTCGAGGCCATCGACGTGACCGACGCGCTCCGGCCGGGTTCCAACACCCTCGCCGTCGCGGCCACCAATGCCCCCGATCCGAAGGTGGGTCCCGACAAGAATCCCGCGGGGTTGATCGGGCTGCTCGAGATCACATTCGAAGGCGGGGAGCCCCTGCTCATCGCGACCGACGCACAATGGCGGGCCGGAGAGACGGAAACCGCCGGTTGGCAGCGTGACGGGTTCGATGATTCGAAGTGGCCGGCGGCCCACGAATCGGGTCCGCTCGGTACGGCGCCGTGGGGGACGATGGGCGCATCGAACCACCGCCGACTGCCCTCGCGGATGCTCCGCCGCGAGTTCTCGATCATGAAGCCGCTTCAGCGTGCCACTGCCTCCGTCAGCGGACTCGGCTTCTTCGACCTCTACCTCAATGGTCAGAGGGTCGGCGATTCCCTGATGAACCCGGCCCTGACCGGCTACGATCGCCGCGTCTGTTACGTCACCTTTGACCTCACCCGAGACGTCCATCAGGGCGATAACGCCGTGGGCGTCGTCCTGGGCAACGGCCGTTACTTCGCACCCCGCAGGGATGTCCCGGTCCCGATGACCAACTACGGCTTCCCCAAGTTACTGTTCCAGCTTCGCCTGGAATATGCTGACGGCTCCGTGGAAGACGTGGTCAGCGATGAGCGCTGGAAGCTCACCACCGAAGGTCCGATCCGCGCGGACAACGAATACGATGGCGAGGAGTACGACGCCCGACGGGAGATGCCGGGCTGGTCCAGCCCGGGATTCGACGATTCGCGCTGGCAGCGCGCGGAGTTGGTCCAGCCGCCCGGTGGCACGCTCGAGGCCCAGATGCTCGAGCCGATCCGGGTCACGGAAGTCCTCCGGCCGGTCGCCGTGACGAACCCCAAGCCGGGCATCTTCCTCGTCGATTTCGGCCAGTCCTTCTACGGAACGGTGCGGATCAAGGTCTCCGGTCCGGCCGGGACGGGGGTCCGGATTCACACGTCGTTCAACGTGACGCCCGATGGACTTCTCAACGACTCCAACGACCGCAGCGCCCTCAACACGGACGTCTACACGCTCAAGGGGCAGGGGGCTGAATCGTGGTCCCCGCGCTTCAAGGGCAACGCCACGCGATACGCCCAGGTCGAAGGCTTCCCGGGCACGCCGACCGCCGACAACTTCGAGGGACTGGTCACCCACACCGACATGGAACTCGTCGGCGGGTTCGAGTGCTCCAACCCCCTGATCAATCGGATCTACGCCAACGCCCGATGGGGCACGCGGATGCAGAACCGGAGCGTGCCGATGGAGCCCGATCGCGACGAGCGGATGCCCTGGTCGGGACACCCGGCCAAGACCTCCGAGAGCGAGGGGTATGTGTTCAACGTCGCCCGTTTCTACGACCATTTCCTCCACAACTACCGCGTTCATCAGGGCGAGGACGGGAGCCTGCAAGAGATCCTGCCCCCTTACTGGACGTTCAACTCGAAGGACATCATCTGGCCCAGCGTGGTGACCGTGATCCCCGACTGGTACTACAACTTCTACGGCGACCTCCGCCTCGTGTCGGATCAGTTTCCGTGCATGAAGCGCTGGGTGCTTTTCCAGCAGAAGGCTTATCAGAAGCCGGACGGCACGATCGACTATTGCAACTACGGTGATTGGGTCGACGGGTCGTGGATCAAGGGTTCCACCGACAAGCGCACGACCTCCCGGCCATTGATGTCAACCGCGTACTTCTACAACAACTGCCGGATCGTCGCCCGCGCCGCCAGGCTGCTGGGAAAGGCAGAGGATGCGAAGCGATTCGGCGACCTGGCCGATCGCGTGAAAGCCGCGTTCCATGCTCGATTCTTCGACCCGAAGACGAACACTTATGAGAGCAAGACTCAAGGGTCGTACGTGTTCCCGCTGGCCTTCGGACTGGTGCCCGAGGATCACCGCGCGGCGGTCGCCGCCAACCTCGTCGAGGAGATTCTGGTCAAACATAAGGGCCACACGTCGGTCGGCCTTGTCGGAATGCAGTGGTTCATGCAGGTGCTGACCGACGTGGGCCGTCCGGACGTCGCCTACACCGTGGCGACGCAAACGACTCGTCCGAGCTGGGGCTACATGGTCTCCAAGGGAGCGACGACCAGTTGGGAACGCTGGGATACCGATACCCAGGACGGCGGCATGAACGGCGAGAGCCAGAAGATCCTCTCCGGCAACTTGGAAGCCTGGCACTACCAGACGCTAGGCGGAATCAACTACGACCCAGAACGCCCCGGGTTCAAACACGTTATCCTTCGCCCTCATCCCGTCGGCGACCTCACCTTCGTCCGGTCCGAGCATCGTTCGCTCTACGGCCCGATCGTTTCCCGATGGAGAATCGAGGGGGGTGCATTCGTCTGGAACATTGCCGTGCCCCCCAACACGACGGCCACGGTCTTTGTGCCGGCCCGGGCCGCGACGGATGTGACCGAGGAAGGGAAATCGGCCGCCCAGTCCGAAGGCGTGCGATTCCTCCGGATGGAGGCCGGCGCGGCGGTCTACGCGATCGGGTCGGGGACGTATGCGTTCCGGTCCATCATTCGGGATTGATGGCGAGACATGACCGAGCTCTCCAGTATCACCGCGTACCGGCCCAATCGCCTCGCTTCATTGATGGGGTAGCTGACACGATCGGACCTCTTGATGTCATCCCTTGCCTTGATCGGATTGGGGAGTAACGTGGGCGACCGTCGGGCCGCGCTGGAGGGTGCGATTGCCGCCCTGAACCGGACGCCGGGGGTGAGCGTCCGGAAGGTCAGCTCGTTCCACGAGACCGAGCCGGTGGGCGGACCACCCGGACAGGGGAAGTACCTCAACGCCGCAGCGGTCCTCGAGACGACAATCGACCCGATGGCTGTGCTCCGTCTCCTCCAGGAGATCGAGGCCCAGTTCGGCCGGGTCCGGACCGTGCGCTGGGGCGAGCGGACTTTGGACCTCGACCTGCTCCTGTTTGACGATCGGATCATCGACACGCCCGAACTGGTCGTGCCCCATCCGCGGTACGCGACCCGACGATTCGTCCTGGAGCCGCTGGCCGAGATCGCGCCGGAGGCCGTCGATCCCGTGACGAAACAGACCGTCGCCGAACGGCTGGCGGACCTTGAGCGAAAGATGAAGGATGAAAGATAAATTTATTCGGTCTTTCTCATCCTTCCACCTTTTTTGTACGCGTTCTCGGGCCGATGGTGACAGTCGTTCAGAAGCGAACAAGGTGCGACAACATGAAGACCGATCGAGCCGCCTTGGGGCTAGAGGCAACCCCGGAGGGCGCGTCCGTGTGTCGGACTGAAGCGCGCAAGGTGTGACTGAAAAGCCTGCCGCGATACTGGGCTTCGATCAGTCGGTCATTGCCGCCGACAACCCGAGGTGATTTGCATCATTGAAGGAGTAACGGCACGAAAGGCCAGCGACATCTAGGTCCTCGGCGCAGACGCAGGACGATTCCGCGCGATAAGATCTCAGATGCGGACCGCCTATTCCGGGAGTAGCGAGCGATGACAGAAGCTGTCCGATTCTATTGGCGAGAGCGAGATGCGAGCATTCCGCTTGACGAGATCCCTGAGCAGGATCGCAGACCATTACGGGTCCGTCGTAGCTCGGTGCAGTCGTACACTCCTGATGTAGTCAAGCAGCTTGAAGAAGGCCGATTTGTCGCGTCAGTGTGGGAGACGGATGGGCAGATCTACCTGATCCTCTGCCATCCCAGCGTCGCCAAGGGATCTGCCGATTCTACACTTGTGAACACGACTGCGCTCCCCCAAGTGGTTCTGAAGTTGAGTGGATGGGACCAAGCCCCAGAAATGACGCGTCTTTTTCTCCGTGCGTTTGGCTCAGAAGCCGCCGATGCCGATGAGTGCGCTGCGGCAAGGCGTGAGCTTGCCAGTTGGCTCACCGCAAACGGTCAGCCTGAAATGGCCAAACTTGTCCGGCACTATTCCGCGTTTCCGTTTGGCGTGAGGTCGGACAACCTCGACGTCATTAACGTCTGGCGGAATCTCTTGATCAAAGGCCAGAAAGAACAGATCGATCGGCTCTTGAACGATGTGGAGCAAAGGTTTTCAGCTTTGGGTTGGTCGCGTGACGTGAGCTTCGAGGCTCAGATGAACCGACCAGAGCATCAAGTAAACCGCTTTTACTGCTGGCGTTCCACTCCAGACGCTCCGCCGCGCATCTCGTTATGTCTTAACCGCACGACCGACCGGCGGATTCGGGGAGGCACATACGATTTCCATCCAGGTGCCACGCTTGCCGATCTGGCGAGTGCGATTCAGCACGTGCTGAAGGAGGTCATCGAACCCGCCGCTACCGCTGTGGGCTCGGAGGTATTTTACCCACGCCTTGGTCCGATTAGCCACGTCGGCTTGAAGACCGAAGCGGCGATGACAGCTCTTGCCAAGTCGGGCGATGGACAGTGGCCGATTCCGGAGCAGGTGGCACCACTGTGGCGAGCCTTTGTCCTGAATGCTTTCCGAGAGGATGTTGCGCTCAAGCCGCAAGAATTGAACGCGTGGTTCGTTGCGAGCGGGTGGGATGAGCCGGCTGCCGGGGAACTGACTCGTCGATTCTATTCTGACATCGCGCTTCTTGCAGAGCACGAGGAGGCAGAGAGACAACCAGCATGACGTTGATTGCCGATATCGTTAATGATATCACTGCCAATCCGGCCCCCGTCTTATTCCTTGATACGTGCATCTTGCTCGATGTCGTTCGGGCTCCATTGCGAAACAAGCCGGAAGAGATTCGGTTTGGAGGCATCTTCTTGGATGCCGTGCACAAGAATCCAAAGACCATTCACTTGCTCATCCCTTCTCCAGTGACAACCGAATGGAATGATCATATTCTTGAGCGTGAAAATGAGTGTAGGACGGCCGTTAATGCATGCAATGCCGTCTCGGCGATATGCCGTCATCTGGCGCTTCCGGCGGTTGCAGTCCTTCCCGCGGCCGTTCTTGATATGCCAGCGGAGTTGCGGCGATTATCCACCAACCTTCTCGCGGCTTGTGTCACGATCGATCATGATGCCGAGGCGTTAAGCAGAGCGGTTGATCGAATCGTCGCCTCGACCCATCCCGTAAGACAGCCGGATAGCAAGGGGGCCAAGGATGCTGTCATCCTGGAGCATGCGGTGCAGACGACAGGGCGATTGCGAAATGTGGGATTCACCGGCACCTGTTTGTTTGTCAGTTCAAACACCAAAGATTACGCCGCACCGGGAGCCACTGGTCTGCATTCTCAACTTGCCCCCTCGTTCAATCATGTGAATTTGGGATACGCGGTGAGTCTTACAGACGCGCACGCAGTTCTGATGGCAGCCGGCTGGGTACCATGAGGACCAGCAACCCAAGGTACGCCACAAACCGGATGCTCGCCTTCGTCAGTCCATATTCCTGCCCTACGCTGGTTCCTACACATCTCGGACGCTTCCGGATCGGAGAGGGTGTAGCCTTGCCGCCATCCTTCGCCGGGACTGGATCGTTACGCGCGTCGGTTTCATCGACCGACGCACCTACGAAGTATACTCGCGGCTCGATGCCATTCAGTACGCGTGGCACCCTCGACCTGTGAACGGTTATCCTTTCTTCTCCAGATGGCCGCCGAAGGCGAACCGCATGGCCGAGAGGATGCGGTCGGCGTAGTCATCGGTGCGTCGCGAGCTGAATCTTTCGAACAACGCGGTGCTGAGCACGCCTGCGGGCACGCCCTCGTCGATGGCGGCCTGGATCGTCCAACGGCCCTCGCCCGAGTCCGACACCCGGCCCGAGAAGTCGCTGAGCTCAGGGCCTTGCAACAGCGCCTGGGCCGTGAGGTCGAGGAGCCAGGAGGCAATGACGCTCCCGCGGCGCCAGACCTCGGCGATGTCGGCGAGGTTCAGGTCGTACTGGTAGCGCTCGGGATGGCGCAAGGGGGTGGTCTCGGCGTCAACGTCTTCCGTCTGCTTGCCGATTCCCGCATGCTTGAGGATATTGAAACCCTCGGCGTAAGCTGCCATCAGGCCGTACTCGATCCCGTTGTGGACCATCTTGACGAAGTGCCCCGCACCGGTGGGACCGCAGTGGAGATATCCCTGCTCGGCGGTGCCGGGGGCTTTCTCGCGCCCGGGCGTGCGGGAGAGGTCCCCGGTCCCGGGTGCCAGGGCGGCGAAGACGGGGTCCAAATGTTTCACCACCTCGGGCTCGCCGCCGATCATCAGGCAATAACCGCGCTCCCGGCCCCAGACACCACCGCTGGTGCCGACATCCACATAATGAATCCCGCGCGGCTTCAGAGCCTCGGCGCGGCGGATGTCGTCGTGGTAGTAGGAGTTCCCTCCATCGATCAGGATATCCCCCTTTTCGAGACGACTGGCGAGCTCCGCGATCGTCGGGTCCACCACGGCCGCGGGGACCATCAGCCAGACCGCGCGCGGCGGCTTGAGCTTGCCGAGGAATTCGTCGAGGCTGGCGCCGGCGATGGCTCCCTCCTTGACGAGCGGGGCGGCCGCCTCGGCATGGACGTCGTAGACGACGCATTCCTGCTGATGGGCCAGCAGACGTCGCACCATGTTCGAGCCCATCCGTCCCAGGCCGACCATCCCCAGTTGCATCGGGAAACTCCTCACGTTGCTCCAGCAGAGGATTCAGAAGAGAACGATGTGCACGGCCATCGCCAGACCGACCATCGCCAGGATTCCCGCGATGATCAGCGCGTCCCGAAGATCCCGCGGCGGATTCGGGACACCATCTTTGAGGGCATGGATATACTTGCGATGGCGCACTGCGGCCGTTACGCAGACGTAGACTCCTACAACAACCATGCCAAATCCGAGCCAGGGCGAGATCGCCGGACGCGTGATCGGATGCCCCGTTTCGACCAGGGCATACTCGCGGGTCCAGAAGGCGAACCGGGCGATCAGGAAGCCGAATCCCATCAAGGCCACCGAGGTGCGGACCCACGCGAGGAAGGTCCGCTCGGCCGCCAGGTAGATCCGCGGGTCGTCAACCGCCTTGGGGCGCGATGACGACAACCCGGCGAAAGCCGATCCCGGTCGATCTGTCCCATCTGGCTGCATGAATCGCCCAACGCTCCCGGTTTCCTGCTCCGGATCATTCTCATCGCAATATTGGGCCAGCGGTGGCGCAGGTGTCAAGGCCGTGGAAGTGGCTGGGACCTGTTCAGGGAAGGCCGATTCGGATAGAAGGATCCCCAGGACAAGGGCCTGGACACCATCGAGGGTTACCGATATGCGAGGGTTCACGATCTTCCGCCGTGTGGGCCGCGTGGGTACGGCGATCGTCTTGACCGCTGGGCTGAGCGTTGACATGGCGACGGTGACGGCCGGCGAGCCGCGCCTCAATCAGATCCAGGTGATCGGCACCCACAACTCCTATCACATCGCCCCGGCGCCGGCGATCCTCCAGTTGATCGCGTCCACCGGCAAGGGCCGGGCGGAGGGGCTCGATTACACCCATCGTCCCTTCGCCGAGCAGTTCTCCCAGCTCGGCATTCGCCAGATCGAGCTCGACGTGTTCGCCGACCCCAAGGGGGGGCTGTTTGCCGAGCCCCACCTTCGGAAGATCCTCAAGCAGCGGGGCAAAGACCTCGGGCCCGACCCCAACGCCGACGGGCGGCTCGGCAAGGCCGGCCTGAAGGTCCTGCACGTCCAGGACGTGGACTTTCACACTCGCGCATCCACGTTCGTCGATGCGTTGAAGCAGGTCCACGCCTGGTCAAAGGCGAACCGACGCCACGTGCCGATCCTGATCCTGGTCGAGATCAAGGATGAGGCGATCTTCGGCCTGCCGACCCAGCCCGTCAAGTTCGGGAGTGCGGAGGTCGACCAGGTCGACGCCGAGATCCTCTCGGTCTTCGACCGGACGGAGGTCCTCACGCCCGACCGGGTCCGCGGCCGGTTTGAAACGCTGCCCGAGGCGATCAAAATCCAGGGCTGGCCGAAGCTCGACGAGGTCCGCGGCCTCGTGATGTTCGCGCTGGATAACGAGAACTCGGCCCGCGAGCACTACCTCGAAGGGCACCCCGCGCTCCGGGGCCGGATGATGTTTGCCACGGTCGCGTCGAGCACACACCCGTCGGCCGCCTGGTTCAAGATCAACGATCCGATCAAGGACTTCGACCGCATCCAGCAGCTCGTCCGCGACGGCTTCCTCGTCCGCACCCGGGCCGACGCCGACACCAGGCAGGCCCGGGCCAACGACGTCACCCAGCGCGACAAGGCGATGGCCAGCGGCGCCCAGTTCATCAGCACGGATTATCCCGAGCCCGACCGCCGCTTCTCGGCCTATTCCGTCCGGTTTCCCAGCGGCTTCGTGGCGCGGCCCAACCCGGTCAGCGGCGATCCGGCCTGGGGACGGGTCGATCTGGAGAGCGGCAAGCCAGGGGCCGGGACGGATGAGAGGTCGAAGTGAATCGCTGGTTGAGAAATCCAGGGGTTGATAGGATGGTGTGATGAACCACACGCCCGCCACCAAATCAGCTAACCGCGCGAGCGCCGAGCCCAGACTGTCTGCTGTCTGCTGGGCCGTCGGGATGTGGGTCTATGGAATCGTCGTTGGCCTGGCTTTCTTCGGAAAAACCCTCCACCAGGCAAACTCCGAGGGGGCTGCCGCTGCCATCGGTGTGTGGGCCGCCTGTACGATCTACTACTGGGTCTCACGTCGGAACGATGGTGTGTGGCTCATCGGCATGGGCATGCCCGTGGTGATCCAACCCGATCACCGTCTTGGGTTCTGGTCCATCCTTTTCATCGTGCTGGTCTACGGGGTACCACTTGCCGGGTTATCCGGTTATCTCTTGAAAAGGTTTGATTCGAAGGCCGAGCGGAGTGTCACCCGATGCAGTGATGCGATGTATGACCCTGAGGTGGACGGCCTGAAGGAAGCGAGGTGACCCATGCAGCTTGACCAGGTGCGCAACGCGCTCCGCCAGCAGCCATTCCGGGCCTTTCGGATCACACTGGCCAATGGCAGCTCCTATCTGGTCAAGCACCCGGAGTTCGTCGCGATGCCCCAGACTCCGAAGAAGCGGAGTATTGTGTTCTATGGCGAAGATGGCGTGTACATCATCGATCTGGCACTGATCCAGGAACTGATTGTCGCCGAGGAGCCGGCGGCATCGGCGGCGACGAAGCCGAGTGACGAGGGCAACGGTGACCCGGGTCCCGCTCGGTTTTCAGGAACTCTCGCAACGCCGGAATCGCCTCCTTCGCCTCGGGACCGAGAACTTTGAGCGAGATCACGGCATCTCGACGGATTTGACGACTGCGATCCTGGAGCGCTTCGATCAACGCGGCGACCCCCTCGGGGATCCCGAGCTTCCCGAGTGTTCGCACGACCCCTTCGCGGCACGGATCCTTCAGTGTCGTGGGACAGCGGCGTGACCAATGCAGGCACGGCTCGACCGGCCGCTGGGCCAATTTGCCCCAGCACGACGACCGCGAGCCAGCGTTTCGCGCGGATGGGATCCTGGAGGAGGTCGATCAGAGCCGGGATCACTTCCTCGACGCCCGAAAACCCTTGAGTCAAGACTTCAGCCGCCGGGATTCGGATCGCCAGGTCATCGCTCTTGAGAGCGTCGATCATCTCTGCGACGGTCTTGGGCCTTCGCCTCATGGTGGATCATCGTTCATAGATCGGCAGGAACCGGTAGTTGAGCGCCAGGGCGAGCAGTGAGAGCGCCGTGCCGACGTCGTTGCCGAACTGGCCCTGGAAGCTTCCGTCGGGGCGCTGGGCCTGCTTGAGCTGGCGGATCAGGAGCTTGTTCCATTTCTCCCAGGACAGGATATCGCCCTGGAACAGGGCCTGGGCTTCGTAGTACCGGGCGTATTCCTGGTAATTCATCGCCGGCTGTTCGATCCGCTCCTTGAGGTAGTTAAGGGTGGCCTTGTACTGTTTGAGGTCCTTCCGGCGTGCCACGGAGTAAACCAGGGTGGCGATCGAGCTGCGGGCGAGCGAGTCGCCGAATCCGCCCAGGCCGCCGGAATAGCCGACCTCGCCGCCGGATGAGGTCATCGATATATAATAGGAGATCGCCTTGTCGATGGATTCGTCGGGGACTTCGATGCCGGCATTGCGGGCGGCGAGCAGGCCGACGAAGACCGCGCCGCTGACCGAGGTATCCGCATCCTGGCCGTCGGGCGAGTACCGCCAGGCGCTGTTGGGATTCTTCTTCTGCGAGGTGAGCGCGCAGCGGACGGCCAGCTCGAGGGCCTGGCCGATCGAGCGGGGGCCCTTGCGGTCGGGCCAGAGATTGCGTTCGTCCACGGCACCGTAGGCCTCGGCCAGCCCGAGGGTGGCGAATCCCTGGTGGTACATCGAGTTGCCCATGAAGCCGGTCTCGGCGTCCTGGGAGGTGATGATGCTGCGGAGCGCCTTGCGGACATTGTTGCTGTACGGTCCGAAGTTCGGATCCTCGCCGGAGGCCAGGAAGACCATGAGGCACATGCCGGTGATGCCGGGCCCTTGCTGACCACCCTGCCAGTCGCCCCGATCGCTCTGGGTCTTGGCGAGGTATTGGAGCCCGCGGTCGTACATCTCCCGCACGTCGCGGGGGACGACCTCTCCGGATCGGGTCGTCGGAGGCTGGGCGAATCCCGATGCGACCCAGCTCACGAGGCATGCGGCCGATACGCAAACCGCGACGATCCCGCCGCGGCCCGCGGCCCGCGGCCACGTCGCACGAGTGCCGGAAGGCTCATTCATCGTCCACGTCATGCTGTCGCTCCTCTCCTCATCTTACTGGCGCTGGCGCGCTTGTGGCGGTGGTGGCGGTGGTGGTGGTGGCAGTGCGGGGAGCATCAAGGGAATCGCCGGGATCATCACGCGACCGCGGATGGCCCTCACCGCCGCCGGCTTCGCCTCGGTCTCGTCAGCGCCGAGGAAACCATTCTGTTTGAGCCATATCCCCATCCCCCGGGCTTGATCGAGCTGCCGTTTCAGCGAGCGGAACTGCATCTCTTCGAAGAGGGGTTTGACCTTCGCCTCGGGCAGCGTAGCGATCAGGTAGAGGATGGCGTAGTAGTCGTTCTGGCCGAGTCGCTTCGGCGGCCGCGTCTCCTCGGTCAGCAGCTTGATGAGCTGTTCCCGCTGCTCTTCGGTGAATCCCACATTGTTGTTCAACATCTCGATCGCCAGTTCCGCCCGCGCCCGGAATCGGTACAGGAATCGATCGCGCACCACCTTCTCGTGCTCGACCACCTGCTCGGGGCTCAAGGTCGACTTGATCGCCTTGCCGAAGATCGATTCCTCGCCGAAAATCCCCTGGAAGGCGGTCTGGAGCACCTGGATATCCTGCCACATCAATCCCAACTGGTTCTGGTTGTTCTGGACCGAGTTGAATTTCTTCCGCACCTCCTCGATGCGATCGAAGTAGCGCTTGACGTCACCGCGGCCGGCCAGAAAGAGTTTCTTCTTCTGGATGGGTGTCAGAGCCGCAAGTCCGCTCCAGGTCCTCGACGCTCAGGGTCAGAAGCGTATCGACCTTGGTGCGGGTCATGGCGGCGTTGCCCGTGCCGAGGTTTCCGAATAACCATTGATCGAACTGGACTTGATTGAACACCACGACGCCCGGCTGTAGCACGGCCGGCGCCTCGTCCTCGTCCTCGTCCTGGGCCCGAGCGGCCTGCCCGGAACCGACGATCGTCACGATCGCCGCGGTCGCCAGCAGCCGGATCAGGGAGCGAGACAAACCGTTCATCGGGATTCCCCTCATGATAGTAGCCATCGACTCGACGAACCGCCGCGGCCCTTTACTTTTTCTGCACAGCCTTCTCGATCATTCTCATCTTCATCTGCGCCTTCATCATCTCCATCATCGGGGCTTGTTGAGGCTCGTCCTTCTCGGCGGCCAGCCGCGCCTCGCGGAGGTCTTCGTCCTCCAGCGGGTCGTTGTTCATCATCATGACGCCCATCATACCGAAACCGCCGAAGAATCTCTGGTATTTCGGGATGGTTCTCCAGATCTTCGCCTGGGATTCGTTCAGGGATGGGGCGACGGCTCGATCGGGGATCGGGGGCAAGTAATTGTTATCGTTCATGAACATCTCGATCGACTGGTCCCAGGATTCGTCCCAGTGGGTGGACAGGGATTCGCTGATCTGGTCGCGCTGCTTGGGGCTGAGGATCAGGTCGTGATCGAGCCGGGCGACGAGGTTGCGGAGGGTCAGTCGCTTCCGGGCGGCGGCCCGCTTGGCGAGTTCCGCCTGGTAGCGGGCGGCTTGCTCGGCGGAGACCTTGGCCTTGAGCGCGGCGACCAGTCCCTCCTCGATCAACTTCCGCGGGTCGTTGGCCGCCCACTGCGCCATGGTCATGGGCCGGCTCATCGCCTCCGAGTATTTCTTCGTCGCGTCGCGGAGCGTCTGCTCGGCGGCCTTGGCGATGGTCTTGCGTTGTTCGGGCGTGGGCTGGCAGACCGCCCGGATGACATGGAATTCTGCCCGGACGATCGGCCGGAACTGCATCATCATCTGCTGGACCTGTCCGTTCATATTGACCCCAACGGCCATGGGCGCCGCCACGATCACTCGATCCCTGATAGCGACTGCCTTCCTGGCCGCCCTGATCGCCGTAAGCCGCTTTTCGGCCTCGGTGGGTGTGCCTTTGGGCGGCGGCGCGGATTTGTAGACCTTCACTTTCGACGGCTTGCCCTCCGGCGTCTTCGCGGCCGGAGCTTGTGGCGGAGCGGTCTTCGTGACCGCGGGCTCCTGGAATCCGGCCAGGGCGAACGCCGAGGACACGATCGCGCACGCGACGTTGGTGGATACCACTGCGGGGAAGAGCCTCTTCATCATCGTGCTAATGCCGCCGGTCAACAGGTGATGGATCGCGTCTGGGGATCGCCGGATCGAGCCGGCTCCTCATTACAGAGTAACGCAGAGGATCGGCTCCCGGCCATACTCCAGTGATGGGAGAGACCCACGTTAGCCCTCCTCGCGGATGCCGGCGGCTGCGTCTCCGTTCGGCCGATCCTCCGCCTGGGGCAGGTATCCGCCGATGACGACCGCAGACTCGAATCGCCTCACCTCGCCGAATACCAGGAGGAGCCGGCGCCACTGGACCTCGTCGAAGATCGGCTTGAGCGAGTTCTCCGGCAGTCGGGACGCCTGGATCAGAACGGCCTCAAAATCGTGTTGCCCGTACCTCCGGAGGGGGCGCGTTTCCTGCACGATCCGCGTTGCGAATCGCCGGCGCTGGTCGTCGCTCAGTTGCAAGACGTCGAGTCCGCTCACGACCACCCATTCCACCCGGGCTCGATAGAAGTCCAACTGGTCCTTCTCGTACCTCTCGCGTTGCTCGGGGGTCAAGGTCTTCTTGAGGATCTTGACGAAGATCGATCCTTCGGCGAAGAGCTTGACCGGGACCTCCTGCGTCAAAGCCCACATCTCGTTCATCACCCTGGCGTGTCTCACAGCGTCGCGCTGATCGCGGTCCCGCGCGCGTTTCTCCTGGATACGGCGGAGCGTCTCTTCTTTTTCCCCGATGCGCTCGAATAACCGCTTGATGTCACCGCGCCCGGCCACTTCCAGCTTTTTCTTCTGTTCGGGTGTGAGCCCATAGACCTGTTCAAGTCGTTTGATCTCCCAGGCAAGGCGTCTTTCAAGGCGTTCCGGAGTGATCTCGGCACCTGTGGCTCCATCGAGCTCGACCGTTTCGATCACCTCGGCTTCCACGAACCGCCGTGGTGGCAGGGCCACCTCTGGTTTCTGGAAAGGCTTGGCCCGCGATTGCGCCTGCGCAGACGGCGCGGAATCGATGCCCGCCAGCATCGTCACGGCCAGCAACCAGAACGGGAATCGTCGCCACATCGGACCGACCTTCTCGAAGAAGTCGCACGGCGCGGGGTGCTCTGGTTCAATCAATCCCGACTTTCTGGCCCTGCCCCGAGGAGCAATCCCCGATGGGTTCGATCGCCTCCCGCCTTCGGTTTCGAGCCGTCTTGCACCGCCCTGGGCCCAGAGGCAGCCAGCGGACTCGCCGAGACATAACCCTCCCCGACAAGGATCGACTCCATGCGCCGGGCCTGTTCGAGGCGCACGAGGAGCTTGCGGAACTGGGCGTCGTCGAAGATCGGCTTGATCCTGTCCGGGGGCAGCCGGGATGCCTGCAACATCATGGCATCGTAGTCGAAGCTTCCATATCGTTTGAGCGGAGGGGTTTCCTCCAGGATCAGGCTCGCGAATCGCCGGTGCTGATCGGGCTTCAGTCCCAGAGCTCTGTCCAGGAGGGAAACCATCCATTCCACACGCGCCCCATAAACCGTCTTCGCGCGATCGGCGAATTGCGCCGGCGTCAAGGTTCTCTTGAGCGTCTTGGCGAGGATGGAATCGTCGCCGAAGAGGTACGCATGAGGCGCCTGCTGGAAGGATTGCAGCTCCTGGAGGATCGGCCCAATCTTGCTGTAATCGCCCCCGGCGCGATGGAGTTGCTCCTTCGCCGTCTCGAAGGAATCGAACAACCGCTTCATGCTGCCGCGACCGGCGATTTCCAGCTTCTTCTTCTGGGCCGGAGTCAGCCGGTACATCTGATCGGCCCGATTGATCTCCCACGCCAGGCGCGATTCGAGATGTTTCTGGGCGTCCGGGAACTTCCGTCCGAAAATCCATTGCTCGAACTGCTCGTCGCTCATCGTGTCTTCCGGCTCCGCCGGTTGTTGCTCTTCGGGCTCCGGCTGGTCCTGCGCAAGGGCGGGCCGCTCCATGCCGAGGAGCCCCAGCATCATCGTGGCCAGGAGCAGAAGGCTGTATCGTCGCCACATGAGGCTGACCTCCGTTGCAGAGCGTTCGTGCCTGGCGAGCGGGCCGGCGTCGCCGCCGAGCAGATGACGCCGCCGATCGTTCGGCTGGCGACTCAATCCTTACCCGTGAATCCTCGTCGCTCCAGCGCCCTATCCGGGATTCGAAAGATCGTGCAACTTCCGTTTCACGCCATGGACCGCGCCGGGCTGACTCTCGTCCGGCCCAGCTCCGGCGAGGTAGCCGTTTGCGATCAGGAGCTTTTCGTAGGTTCGTGCTTCCAGAAACCGGTCGTGCAGGAGGCGCATCTGGCCTTTGTCCAGGATCCGCGCGAACCTGGCCTCGGGCAGCCGCGACACCTGGAAGATCACCGCGTAGACGTCGTATTCCCCGTAACGCTTGAGCGGAGGGGTTTCCTCGACGATCAGGGTCACGAACTGGCCATGCTGCTCCTGGCTCAGCCCGAGCCACACGTCGATCTGGGAGACGACCCCTTCAACGTGGGACCGATAGACCTGCTTCGCGTCCCTGCCGAGCCGGTTGTTCGCCAACGTCGTCTTCAGAACCTTGTCCAGCAGTGACCCGTCGTCAAACAGATCCTCGACGATCGTCTTCTGCTGCCAGGATCGCAGATCCCGGAGGAGGGCGATAAATGCCGCCTGGTCGTCCCGGGCGCGATTCAGCATGGCCTTCTTCTCTGCGACGGAATCGAATAACCGCTGGATGTCGCGCTTTCCCGCGAGTTCCAGTTTCTTCTTCTGTGCGAGAGTCAGGCCGTACGTCTCCTGGAGCTCGCGGACCCTGGCGGAGAGGCGGTCTTCGTAATGTTTACGCGTCTCTTCGAGATCGCCACCTCGACGGAACACGGTTTGATCGAACCATTGCTCGAACTGCTGGTCGGACGCGAACAGGGCGCGGCGCTGCCGTGCCGGCTGTTCTTCCTCCTCATCGGCATCATCCTGTGCCCAGGCCGGCAGTCCGTAGCCGGCGAATCCCATCACCATCGCGGCCAGTAGCAGGGGGCCGAATCGTCGCCTCATGACACGGACCTCCTGAGACCGTCGGGGTGACGCGCGAGGCTACCCACGAGCCTGGCCCGCCCAGGATCGATGGGTTGGTCAGTTCCCCCCACGAGCGAGATAGCCTTTCTCGACCAGGGTGTTTTCCAGACGCTTCGCCCGGTCAAAACGCTCCTTGAGCCGGCGCCACTGGTCATCGTCGAAGATCGGCTTGAGCCGAGCATCGGGCAGCCGTGATGCTTGCAGCAGGATGGCGTCTTCGTCGAGCTCGCCGTATTTCTGGAGCGGACGGGTTTCCTTGGCGAGGAGTTCCAGGAGTTGCAGGTGTTGCTTCCGGCTCAATCCGAGTTCCCGGCGTAGAGGAAAGAGCACCCAGTTCACGCGGGTCCGATAACTGGCAATACGTTCCCTATCCTCATACCGGGTGCGCTGATCGGGGGTCAACATCCTCTTGAGTGTCTTGGTGAAAAGCGAGTCGTCATCGAGGTAGTCTCGCCGGAACTCCTGACGAAGTGATTGGAGATCACGCGCGTTCAGTCCGAGGTTGACGCGGTTTTCCTCAGGGCGATCGAGCTGTTTCTTCACCTCGGTGACCCGGTCGAAGAAACGTTTGATGTCGCCTCGCCCAGCGAGCTCGAGCTTTTTCTCTTGCTCGGGAGTGAGGTCGTACATCTGATCGACCTGATCGATCACCCGGATGAGCCGCCATTCGAGACGATCGCGGGCCGATTCGACATCCCCACCCAGGATCAGCAGGTCAAACGAGTCGGGGGCTGTCCGGACCGCGTCCAGCCCCCCGCCGGGCGGCCGCGGTTGTAACCCGACCGCGGGCGGAGCGATGACCTCGGCAGGCTTGGCCTGCGAGCGAGCATTCTGGGCGATTCCGACGACACCCAGTACGAGCGTCGCACCGATGAGCACACGGGAGGAGATTCGCCGCATGAGCAACCTCCCTGCGGACAGGATCGATCGGCTGGATTCTGATATTCAGATTCGAGATTCCAGAATCCCAGATTCCAGAAACCGGCGAGACGAGAGTTGGTCCCCCGGTCTGGAATCTGGAATCGGAGATCTCGAATCAAGAGTCGCCTCGCCGAGCGTGCTCGGCGAGAACGTTATTGACCACCGGCGCCCTTTTCGAGCCGGTTGAAATACTCATCCAGGCCGGCGCGGAACTCTTCGGGCAAGGACGGGCCCGACTCGCCGGTGGCCTGGGAGACTCCGTGGTCCTCGCGGACCTCCTTCTCGTTGACACCGCCGCCCACGAGCGCGAGGGCCGAGTCGTGGGTCATGCCGGTCCCGCCGCCGCCGGGGGTCGATCCGCCGCCCCCGCCGCCCTTGGGATTGATCCGCTTGGACTGGAGGAGCAGCTCGATGGCCTCGGTCTCGGCGCCGATGGCCGGGCTGCCGGTTTCGGGCCGGGCCAGGATCTCGGACGCTTCGCCCATGACCTCCGCGACCAGTCCCAGCAAGGCGATCTCCTTGGGGAACTCCATCTCGCCGTCGGGCAATTCGCGGATCTTCTGCGTGACCTTCTCGGTGCGATCCTTGATGCCGGTCTGCGACTCGGAGAGCTTGCCGGCCTGGCGCTTGTGCTCCTCGGCCTTCACCGCGGGGCGGGCCTGCTCGGCGACGCGGGTCTCCTCGCGGAGGTTGACTTCAGCCTCCAGGATCTGGAGGACTTCCAGCACGATCGAGGGGGGCAGGCTGGCCTTCGACTTGCCGCCGGGGCACTGCCCGCTGCACGCCGGGTCGACCAGGTCCTCGGCCCATCGGTCGAGCGAGTCGGACCAGAATTCACACTGGGCGATCGACAGCCCGGTCTCCTTCTTGATGTCGTCGCCGAGCTGCCGGAGGCCGCCAATCACGTCCTCCTTTCGCATCTCGTCCAGCACGGTCTTGAAGCGGAGGAACTGACGGCGCTCGAAGTAGGACTGCATGTCGTCCATGATCAGCGAGACGTCGTGGCTCCCCTTGCCTTCCAGGTCGGCCATCTCGCCCAGAACCTTCCACGCCGCCGCTCCGACGATCTGGCCGGCGGCGCCGAAGGTATCACCGATCTGGTCGGTGATCCGGCCGCCGATCTTGTACTGCGTCCGGGAAGCCGCCTTCAGCCGCTTGACCAGTGTGCTGCCTTCCAGGTTGGCCAGAACGCGGTTGAGCTCGTCGGCGACCTTCTCGAACTCCGCCAGCAGATCGCGCTGCTGTTTGAGGGCCTCATCCAGCTTCTCCTCTTCGGGATTCTCCGGTGGCGGAGGGCCCTTGGGATCCTGGGGCTTACCCATGAGGGTCGTCACGGCCAGCCGCTGGGGCGGCGAACCTCCCTTGCTCTTGCTGGGCTTCCCTTCGAGCGGCTTGTCGGGCGGCGAGTTCTGGGACGATTCCATGTCGACCACGCGGGGAATCACGGGCTGGTCTTTTTTCGCCTTCGGATCGCCTTCCTTGGGCTGCCCGGTCCCGGAGGCCCGGATCTGGCCGGCCATCTTGGTGGGACTGGAGGGTGGAGGGGTCGCCGCGATCTTCGCCGGTGCCTGGGCGGCTTGTTTGAGCAGGTCGGAGACCGTCGGCATCCGGTTGCCGGCGATGTCCTTGAGGATCTGGAGCATCTCGGCCCATTTCTCCAGGTGGCCAACGCCGAACTCGGGGTTCCGCATGGCCTGGCGGACCAGGTCCTCGCCCGAGACGACCAGGCCCGAGAGCCGGCGCCCGTTCTGCCGCTCGGCCGACGCCTGGTTCTCGATGCGACGACGGGTTTCGGGCCGGTCCAGCTCCTCAGACTTCATGGCACGCAGTTGCTTGTTGGTCTCGTGGAGCTGGAGCTCCTTGTCGCGGACGTCGATCGCCTGGCGATGCCACCGGCTCAGTTGCTCGGTCAGCCAGATGGCGTGCTGCTCGGGCGTCAGCACGTAGAAGGTGTAGGGTGCGGAATACACCCGCTCGCGGCCGGGGAGATAATCCTCGACGAACATCCGGAGCTGCACCGGCTGGGGCTCGATGCCCAGCGACTTGGCCGAGAACGTGCCGCTGACCTCCAGCGACTCCTTGTCGGGGCCGCCACCGGCCAGGATGCGCTCGCCCTTGGTCGGGGTGGAGATGACCGGATCCTCCATGCCCTCCCAGACCATGCCGACGCGCTGGATGCCGAAATCGTCCTGGGCCCGGATCTTGAAGCCGAGCAGCTCCGAGTCGAGCACGACCTTCTGACGGGGCAGGTCCTCACAGGTGAGGCTCGGCGCCTCGTCCTCCCGGCCGTTGATGGCCAGGGTGAACGGCTCTTTCCCCTCGAGGCCGTAGGTGTCCTGCCATCGGAACTCCATCTTGCGCGGGCCTTTGACCGTGGTGGTCGGGCTGGTGATCGTCGCGCCGGCGGGCGTTCGGGGTTGGCTGTTCGACCTGGGCCGACCGCAGCTCGCGGGTGGCCGTGGCGGCGAACCTGGCGTGGCTCCCCTCGACGAGCGAGATCGCTCCCCCGCGCACGTCCTTCTGGAGCTTGCCGGGGCGGCCGAGATACCCGGGGAGGGTCACGTTGGCGACGATCGACGACAGCTCGGGCCGGAGGGTCGGCTCGACGTACACCTTCTGCCAGGCGTCGCCGATCCGGACCGTCAGCCAGCCGGGATCGATCTGGGACGGGAGCTCGAACTGATACTGCGCCGTCGCGGAGCGTGGCGGCTACCGTGGGCTGGGCCTCGAACTGGGCTTCACCCTTGCCCGGCCGCCAGACCGTGCCTTCGGCGAGCTGCGCCGTGACCGTGAACGGCTCTCCATGCGCCACGACCATCCGGTCCTGGAGGGGTACCAGCGCCGCGAACGTGTAGCGAGGCGTGTGGCCCCAGGGTGACAGTAGCCGCGCCCAGGCGCTGCGAGCCGCCGCGGGGAATGCCAGGGCCAGCGCCACCGTCACCACGATCGGCACCGCCACCATCCCCATCCACAGCCGATGGCGCGGGGCCGGAACCGCGTCGGAGAAGTCCCGACGCTGTGCGTCCTGGGCCACTTCCCGGACCGCCGCCTCGCACAACGCCAGCGAACGCGACTGCTCGAAATCGTTTCGCACCAGCTCGATGATCCCCAGCAACTGGTCGCCGACCTGCGGATGCTTCCGGCTCAAGAGCCGCGCGAGCTGCTCCAGACGTCGGTTCTGCCAGACCCACCGGTGCACGGCCATCGGCACTTTCGCGCAGCCCACAACGGCCGCGACGAACAACACGGCACGCAGCCAGACCGGCGTGTCCCACGCGCGGTCCAGCAGGAACATCAGCAGGTAGGCGGCCATGATCGCGAAGACCGCCGCGCAGGCAGCCTCCACCATCTTGATGACCCATACCCGGCGGCGGAACTCGTGCAACTGCTTTTGCAGCGCCTCGGGCAGTTGCAGCCGTTCATGCGTATACGCGAGGCTCATAGATACCTCACAGTCCACTGGGTCACACGTAAGTCAGGCTTTCCCGCCTGACACGATGAGACGTCAGGCTGCAAAGCCTGACCGACTTTCCGACGACGCCTGTCCGACCGATCTACTCTACAAGACCCCAACTCCCCAGCCTAGAAGTGGTCAAGAGTTCACCAGGGTCAAGCTGGCCTCTTCCTCGCGAAGTTGGGTTTCCAAAGCCTCCAATGAGGGCCAAGGAAAAATAGGTGGATCCGGGGGAGGTGAAAGTGGGGGATAGGGTTTCCCCCACGCACTGGTGTCTCCGCCCCACGACTGGAGGTAGCTGTCCCATAATCGATTGAAATGTTGATAGGTGAATCCATATTTCCTGGCGAGAGTCGTGGCGTACCCGACTTCGGTGTCCACCATCTCGGTGTAAAAGCGGTCCAGAAAATCCCGCTGGAGACTGGTCAGTGTAATCATGATTTAGAGCTCGAATTCGTAGTTGGCATACTGGGCACCTGGGTCGGTTTTCAGATCGTTCTCGAGCGAGCCAGCAGCCCACTTAGCCCACTCTTCTGCTTTCTTCCTCGATCGTTTTGCCTGCTTGGCAGTGTCGGGAGCAACTCCCGTAACCACATGATGAGGAATCATAATGAAAGCACCACATTCGGGACAATCCACCCCCGCTTGATTGCTGTCCACCAAGGCCCGATTCTCGTCAGTCATCCACTCGGTGTGCCAATCATGAATCAACTCTCCGCAAGCGGGATTGGGACAGGGTTTGAGTGGTGGCATGGCAGCGCGAGTGTATTATGGTTCTTGTATGGGATCTCGGGGTCGCGATCGAACCAACGGTCATGAATGGACCAAAGCCGTTCTCTTCCTCGGTTGGACGGGGGTGATGTCCCTCACCTGGGGATAAACTTCCAGGAGTAAGTGCACCCGCTGAAAGAATTCTTCCTGAGAGGACCAGGGAATTTGGAAGGGCGGCGGTTCCTCCTCCAGGAGTTGATTGAGCCACTGGGGGTTATTCCGCTGTTCCCAGTAGCCAAAAACGATCATCGAACCGTTGGGGATCCCGTGCTCATTCGCCCACTGGTGGGCGGGACCGCGATCAATGTGACGACAATCCTCCTGATAGTAGTGGAACGTGAAGTCTCTCTCTGCCTGAGTGGAAATTTGAGCCTCTCGACCCATGATTGGGTACCTGAAGTCGGGGGATTCGGTTGTTCGACGTTAGGGATTGATAACGACTTCCGTGGTGGGGCCTCGGAACAGGACATCCATTCGGTTCAGCACATCTCTTCCAGAGATCCGTTCTGATCCGACGAAGTCAACTTTCAGACGGCATCGGTACTCCGAGCCGTCCAACTAGACCCAGACCTGAAAAACCACGGTCGGTGTGCGGCTTCCACCGACCCCACCCATGATCCCAGGAACGCTGTGGATCGGGTCGAGTTGCATTTGCTGACAATCCGGCCACGGCAATGCACTGCTGTCGGCACCGGTATCGACACTCACCTGGTCGAACAGGGTCCCCGGTGACCCGGATGTGGTCCGGAACTCGACGCAAACCACCGGAAGGGCTTGCCCGGGGTAAGTCGTGTCGTAGGCGAAGCAGGAACGGCGCATCTGGCACGGCTCGTATTCCCGCCCCACGCAAGTGAAATAGGTATGGAGGCCGGACGCCTGGGCCTGGTGGAAGACGTCAACGGGACTCGAGCCGGATGCGATGACGGCGCCGTTGGCGAACCCAATCCACTGGCCCTGATACTGTTCAAGCAGTCGGTCTCGTGCGGCCCAGTATTCGCGCTCGTTCCGGCGCCAGTCCGGGTGGATTCGCTGGGCGATCGCGGGAGGCAGTCCGTCAGCCAAGCTTTTCACGGAACACCTCGTCGTTTTTATGGTCCAAGCCAAGAAGGACCGACAACGCCTGTCCGACTCCCACTATTATATAAGACCGATGACCTTCCGACCCACCCAGAAGACGCCCAGGAGTCCGATCAGAGCCGCTCCGAGAACGGGGTTGGACCAGAGGGGGATGCGTCGCACCGACGGCGGCGGGTCGGGCAGCTCGGCGAGCGACTGCACCACCTGGTCGATCTTGCTGGGATCGATGACCTTGCCGCCTGTGACCCGGGCGAGCTCTTCGAGCACTTCTGGGCGGGCCGGCCGGCCGGGCCGCTCGGCCGCCACGCCTTGAACGAAGAACGTGGTGTCCAGCGACGCGCCGGTCTGCTTGCAGAAGAGCGTCACCTTGTGGCTGCCCGGCTCCTCGGCGTGGAATCGGCCGGTGAATTCGCCCCACTCGTCGCCGGTCGTGATGAGATGGACCAGCTCGGCCTTGCCCGACGGGGCCGTGATCCGCGCCGTGACGTCCCCTTGATGGAGCGGCTCGCCGCCTTTATCCATGACGTTGGCGTGCAGGGCCAGGATCTGGTTCCGCTTCGGCTGATCGGGCACGTAGTAGAACCGCATCAGCTCGCCCTTGGCCATGTTCCGCTGATAGGCCATCCAGCGCACGACCTGGCCCCAGAACCGGTAGTGGTACTTGTCCTCGACCCCTTTCCGCCACCGCCAGGCGCCGTCGGTGCCCATGAAGAGCACCTTGCCGGCACCGAAGGTCCGCGTGACCAGCAGCGGCATCCGGCCGTAGTCGTTGGTCACGTCCTTGTGGACGGAGAGCACCTCGCTGCCCGCCTTGGCGCGGAGCACCGGCGCATACCACTGGAAGCCCGGCAGTCCTTCCCAGACCAGGGCGTTGTCGTCCTCGGTGTCGGCGAGCTTGGTGAGCAGGCTGCGACGGCCCGTCTCGGTCAATTCGAAATGATTGGGCGTGCGCGAGCCCCAGCCGCTGGGTTGGGACGTGTCCATCACGACCGGGCAGAGGTCTTCCAGCTCGGTCTCCAGCAGCGTGAACTGGCGTCCGTGCGAGCCCGGCATGAACACCAACCCACTGGCCTGGTGCTCGACGATCCCTTTGATCAGCCGGCACTGCTCGGCCGTCAACTGGCCCTCCTCGACTCCGACATCGCCGAGGAAGACCACGTCGAACTTGGAAAGCTCGTCCAGCCCGGCGGGGAACTGCTTGATGTAATCCTTGTTGCCGCCGCCGGGTTTGCTGAGTCCCGGGTGGAATAGCAGGCAGGAGAGCTCGACGCCGGGGTCGCGTGACAGGGCGTTCCTCAGGTATCGGTATTCCCAGCGCGGGACCGACTCGACGAGCAGGACGCGGAGCTTCTCCTCGCGGATGGCGATCGGGGCCGAAAGCGTGTTATTCTCGGCCGAGATCTCGTCGCCATGCTTGGGGACCGAGAGCGTCAGGGTGAAGTCGCCGGCGGCCTTTGGCCTCCAGACCAGCCAGTCGGCGGTCCGGCTCATCGGGGCGATCCGCACGTCGCGGGAGACCTGGTCGCCGTCGGAGGTCCTGAGCGTGACCGTGGTCACGTATTCGCGGGGCAGCGAGCTGTCGATGGTGAACGGGACCCGGACCGACTTGCCCGTCACGCCGAACGTCGGCAGGTCGAGGCTCAGCAGCTCGACGTCGGGCAGCCGAGTGCGGCTCCCCGCCGGCACGGCGAGGATCGGCACACCCTTGACCCGCAGCCGGGCGGCCGCCTGCACCGGGGGCTGGCCTTCGTTCCAGTCGCCGTCTGAGGCCAGGACGATCCCGCGCAGGTTGGAGATACGCTCCGCGCGCGGGCGAGCGGGCCGTAAAGGTCGGTCCCTTGACCGGTTCCACTCCCGGGATCCGCGCTCGAACCGGAGGTCGCGGCCGTGCCCGAATTCGACGCCGAACCGGGATTGATCGACGGAGCCGAAAACGGCTGGATGATGATGTTCATCCGCGCCCGGAGCCGGTCCCACGCCGCGGGATCGGCCAGGGGCGCGACCGCCTCTCGGCGCGTCGTCGCCGTGGACGTCGGCTGGTCGGCCTGGACGACGTCGCGCGTCTCCATGCTCGGAGACGCGTCCCAGAGGACGGCGATCGTGGGCTTCTCCTCCGGCCGGAATTCCTCGATCCACTCCGGCTGGTTGAGCATCACGGCAACCGTCGCGACCAGGAACAGTCGCAGTAGCTCGAGCAGGCCCATCGAGAAGCCATAGCCGCTGCGCCGCCAGGCGATGAAACTGTATCCGGCCGTGAACAGCACGGCCAGCACCGAGAGGGCCACCGTCCACGGCGTCCAGAGGAATGTGAGCGATCGGGAAACGCTCATGATGGAGCTCCGACGGGCTGCGGAACGTTCTCAGGAGGACGAGGCTCGGTCCAGGCCGCGGCATTCGCGGTGCCGGTTCCCGCGGAAATCAGGCGCTTGGGCAAACAAAGTCCGGCCTCGGCGACCATGGCCACCAGCATGGCGATCAGGAACAGCCGCCAGATCTCCTGGATCAGGGAGCTGAGGCTGCCGGCGCGGTCGTCGACCCGGGCGAAGTCGAGCCCGCGGAACAGGTCATCCACCCGGCGATCGGCCAGGACGGCGGCCGATTCCTCGGCGGCCGATCGGTTCACGGCGAGCAGCCGATCGTTCGAGGCATAGACGCCGCGATGAGCGGCGTATTCGGTCGAGATCGCCTCCTCGCCGCCCGCCACGCGCTCCCAGTGAACGGGGTCCTCACGCATCGGCTCGCCGGCTGTGAGCTGGCGTGTGCTGCCCAGGGCCGCGGCACCGCCGGCCATCGCTCGCTGGACCATGACGTACAGGACCACGCCGTTGGCCGCCAGCGAGGAATCCCCACTCGCCGCGGTCGTGGCGCAGAAATACGCGGCACCGCCGTCGGTCGTCGCCCGCGCCAGCAGTGGGGCGCCGCCCCGCAAGGTCGCCAGCGCCGTCAGCTCGCCGCCCGAGAGCCCGCAAGCCCGACGGATCTGAAGCTGCCCGACCGGCAGCGGTGTGCCGCTCAGGGTGTGGGCCAGCAGGTCCTCGTCGCGCCGCCAGCTCTCGACAGGGGCCTCCGACTTCACCTCCTCCCACGAGGTCCACCGTACCCCGGAGAGTTCGCCCTTGGACGGCCCGCGAGGCGGGAAGAAGATTGCCGAACCACCACGGTGGAGGAACGCCTGGATCGGCTCGCCCGCGGAGCCTTCCGGCAACGGAGCCTCCCACAGGACCAGGGCGATCTGGTTCCAGTCGACTCCCGCGAGCTGCTCGGCGCGAGCACCTCCGCCGTGCAGGGGACCGCCGGGTCCGGCGAGATGGCCGCGGCCAGTTGGAGCGGTCGGGCTGCCGCCGCATCCTCGGACACCACGATCGCCTTCCGCGCCACCGGCTGCTCGAAGACGAACCAGAAGTCGTTGTCCGACGGGTTGGCGTCGGCCGGGATCGACACCCGGCCCCAGCCCCGATCCTTCCCTTTTTCCAGCGCGATGCGGTGGTCCTCCAGCTTGCTCTCGGTGCCGGTCAGCTCGACGGCCACCTCGGAGCGCGCCCCGTCGATCTCGAACTGGACCGGGACCGTCTCCTTCGGCGCATCGTCCGCACCCTCGCGCGCCAGCCGTAGCGAGACCAGCAGCTCGGCACCGTCGCTCGTCTTCCGACGGCGGCACGTCGGTCACCCGCACCGACAGGTTCCGCGACGGGACCTGCGGATACGCCAGCAGGTGGAAGCGCACACCCTGGGGAAACTCCTGGAAGGCGTCCCGCAGCGCCTGCCATCGGCCGCTCTCGGGGTTCCAGTCGTTGGTCCGGGTATCGGAGCAGATCCAGATCTCGGTCCGGCCGGACTTGTTGGCCTTGATGTAGTCGCGTGCGGCTTGCAACATCCCCGGGATGTCGGCCGAGGCGCTGACCGGTCCGGTGCTCGGCAGCCGGGGCAGCTCGGCGATCGACTCCAGTTCCTGCGGCTTGTTCGAGGCACTGTCGATCAGCACCCACCGCGCCGAGCCCAGGGTCGCGAGCGTCCGCGACAGTTGCGACAGGCCCGTCTCCAGCTTGGATCCGCCCGTGCCGGCCCCGGTCTGCTGCATGCTGGGGGACCGGTCGACCAGGAGGATCGTCGTGTCGGCACGGCCGCCACCGGCCAGGCCCAGCCAGCCGCCGGCCAGTGGCCGGCTGATCGCAAAGATCAGACCGGCGATCGCCAGCATCCGCACCGCCATGATCAGCCATTGGCGGATCCGGGCATAGCCGCGCGACATCCGGTTGGCCGCCAGCAGGAACATCATCGCCGCCCAGCGGACCGTCTGGTACCGCCGCTGATTAATCAGGTGGATGATGATCGGCAGCCCCACCAGCGGCAGCGCCGCCAGCAGCATCGGCTGGAGGAAACTCATCGGACCCCCTTGGGCCGTGTCCGCCCCACAAGGAATCGGATCAAGAGTTGCTCATAAGGCTCGTCGATCGAAACCCGGTGGTAATCGACGGCCGACTCGAGCACGACCTGCTGCAATTCCTCGAAATAACCCCCCAGAGCCTTGTGATAGCGCTCGGCAATGTCGTTGGGCTCGGCGAAGATCGCCGGACCTCCCTCCATGTCGAGGAACCGCATGGGCCGGCGGAAGTCGAACTTCACCTCCTGCGGGTCGAGGAGGTGGAACACGGCCGTGTCGTGCTTGCGGAACCGCAGGTGCTGGAAGCACGAGCGCAACGGCTCGGGCTCGACGAACATATCCGAGAGGATGATGATCAGCGCGCGCTGACGGACCGTCTCGGCCAGCTCGTGCAGCACCGAGACGAGCTGGGTCTCGCCGTGCGGCTTCGCCTCTTCGAGTACGTCGAAGACGGCCGACAAGTGTGCGGGATTCCTCCGAGGCGGCACGTTCCGCACGATCCCGTTGGCAACGCACGTCAAACCGACCGCGTCCCCCTGCTGAAGCGCCAGATGACCGATGGCTCCAGCGATCCGCCGGGCGTACTCCATCTTCGTGACGCCCACCGTACCGAAGTCCATCGAGCCGCTGGTATCCAGCACCAGGCAGCATCGCAGATTCGTGTCGGCCTCGAACTCCTTGATGAAGAACCGGTCTGACCGCCCGTAAGCCCGCCAGTCCAGCCGGCGCAGATCGTCGCCCGGTACGTACTTACGATACTCGGCGAACTCCACGCTCGAGCCGCGGTGCGGGCTAGGGTGCCGGCCCGAGACCGTCCCCATCATCGGACGCCGCGCGAACAGCGGAAAGCCCGATAATCGCGACAGGATGGCCGTATCCAGAAAGCTACGTGTTTGGCGCTCGGGGAACATTGTGACCGAGTGGCTCAGTAGGGTGGGTCGAGCCTCGAGTCATCGAGGCGAGGCCCACCGACAGGGGGGTCGAGTAATCCAGTGATCGGTGGGCCTCCGACGCTGCGCGTCGTTCGACCCACCCTACTCCTACTCCGGAAGCGTCTCTTCCACCAGGCGCCGGACGATCTTCTTGGCGTCGATCCCTTCGGCCTGAGCGGCAAAGGTCGTGATGATGCGGTGCGTGAGCACGGGAGCGGCGGCCTCCTGAACGTCTTCGAGCCGGGCCATGTAGCTGCCGAGCAATGCCGCGCGCGCCTTGGCGCCCAGGATGAGGTATTGCACGGCGCGCGGGCCGGCACCCCAGGAGACCAGCGGCTTGAGCCACGCCGGGGCCGAGGAGCCCTGTGGACGGGTCTTACGCACCAGGCGGGCTGCGAACGAGTAAATGTGGTCGGGCACCGGGACCCGGCGCACCAGGCTCTGATGCCGGAGGATCTCCTCCGGAGTCATCAGATGGTCCAGGGTCGGCAACGCTTCGCCCGTCGTGGTGCGCGCGATCTGGATCTCCTCGGCTTCCGAGGGATAATCCAACTCGACCAGGAACATGAACCGGTCAAGCTGCGCTTCCGGCAACGGATAGGTCCCTTCCTGCTCGATCGGGTTCTGGGTCGCCAGCACGAGGAACGGCGCATCCAGGTGGAAGACCTTCCCCATCACGGTGACGTTGTATTCCTGCATGGCCTCCAGCAAGGCCGCCTGGGTCTTCGGCGGGGCGCGGTTGATCTCATCGGCCAGGACGATGTTGGCGAAGACCGGCCCGTGGACGAACTCGAATTCCCGACGGCCGTGTGCCGAATCCTGGAGGATGTCGGTCCCGGTGATATCCATCGGCATCAGGTCCGGCGTGAACGAGATGCGGCTGAACTTCAGCGACATGGTCTCGGCCAGCTTGTTGACCATCAAGGTCTTGGCCAGGCCCGGCACGCCCATCAAGAGTGCATGGCCGCGTGCGAAGAGGCAGATGGCCAACCGCTGGATCACGTCTTTCTGGCCGACGATCACCTTGCCGAGCTCCGTCCTGAGCCGGGCATAGGAATCCCGCAAATGGTCGATCGCCTGAACGTCGTTTTCGCTGAGCCGATCCTGGGCCGGCACGTCCACGGGCTGCGACATGAAAGGCTTCCAAAGGGAGGAGAGACGGATAAACGTCCGATGGGTGCAATGATTCCCACACGTCGGAAACCGGCATGCTCCGCCCCAGATTCCTGAGCCGAACACCGGCACCGTTGGGAGCCACGGTCATGCTCTGACGTTCGTCAATCTTAGCGGTGCTCTGCCGCAAGAGGAAGAGGCTTGAACGAAATCTCTCGGTGAGCCCGAGATCGGGGTCCGGCCACTCGAGACACCGCCAGACCTGGGTTACCTTTGCACCGCTTCGATTGCGGATGCGGCCGTCCCAGGCCCTGACGAGGAAAAAGGCGGCCGGAACACCCTGGACTCGTCCGAGTCCCTTCGCCAGAATTTGAGGTCGCACTCGAGAGAGCGCCGCCGCCGTCCCGTTCGGAGATGGCCTCGATTCGGGAATCCACTCTCCGATATGTCCGCGAAGGCGGTCACGCTCAAGGAGGGGAGTGCGCGACAGCACTGAACTGAGGGGTTGCGCAGGCAATGATCGCCGGGATCCGATACGAGCCCGAAGCGCCAGCGAGTGGAATCCGGCCGGGACGATCCATTCACTCGCCGGCGCTTCGGGTTCGTATGAGGCGTCTGCAACCCAAGCGTCAAGCTCTCTAGAGTCCCACGGTCTGACCGAAAAGTCTCCCAGGGGCAAATCTTATGAAAGTGCTGGTCATCGGGGCCACGGGCGGTACCGGCCGCCATGCCGTGCGCCTCCTCCTGGAACGCGGCCACGAGGTGACTGTCTGGGTGCGTACGCCGTCGGCCGTCGGCACGTCGAGCGATCGGCTGAGGGTCCTCCCCGGTGAAGCGCGCGACGCCGCGTCGATCGACCGGGCCGTGGACGGTCAGGACGCGGTGCTGGTCGCCTTCGGTGCCCGATCGCTGAAAAAGGATGACGTGCAAGAAGTGTTCATGCGACACCTGCTCGCGGCGATGGAGAAGCACGGGGTCCGGCGGGTCGTCAACCTCTCGGCCTGGGGATTGAACAATGACAGGGCCGTCACCTCGTCGCGCTTCTTCACGTATTTTTTCCGGCCGGTCGTCCTCCGCCATATCTGGGCCGACAAGGAGCGCTCCGAGGCATTACTGACGGCGAGCGGCCTCGATTACGTCAACGTGCAGCCCGGCCGGCTGCTGAACGCCCCGCTCGAGGAGGTCTCCGCACATCGCTCGACGGCCGCGGCCTCCGACCGTCGATGACCCGGGAAGACCTCGCGGCCTTCATGGTCGATCAGCTCGAGAACGATCAGTGGCTGCGGCAATCCGTCATAGTGGGTTATTGATCGCGGCAGCTCATCGGAGGGTGTGAATTTCCGGGCTGGCAAGCCGAGACCCATCCTCGAACTCATCCGGGATCCCGCCAACCGTCCAGCGCTCCTGGACTCACGCTCTGGTTGACCACCACCAGACAATCCGTGCGGGACCATTGGTCCTGGCGAGTCGCATCATTCTCGCACACCGGGAATCGTCGCCTCCGACGAGGGCACCTCCTTTACAATAGCGGTGCGTTCGGATTCCCGATTCGGAGGGGCTCTCGCGATGACTCGCACACGATCTACCGACGGTTGGTCCGGTCAGCTAGGCAGGCTCTACAGTCTGGGCAGGGTCGGCGAGTTGACCGATGGACAACTCCTGACGCGATTTCTGGGCCGCGACGATCCCGCGGCGTCCGAAGCGGCGTTCGCTGTCCTGGTCGAGCGCCATGGAACGATGGTCTTGCGCGTCTGCCAGGGGATCCTCGGCAACCCGCACGACGCCCAGGACGCGTTCCAGGCCACCTTCCTGTTGCTGGTCCGTAAAGCGGGATCGATTCGAAGCCGTGAGTCGGTCGCGGAATGGCTATTCAGTATCGCGCGGCGGGTCGCCAATCGGGCGCACGGCGAGGCCATTCGACGACGTCATCGCTTCGAGGACTTCCAGGCGGAAAGACGTGGCTTGCAGGAAGGCGAGGCGGCAGTGATACCTGAACCTGAGCCGGACTACGGCCCGTTGATGGCCGAGGTCGACCGATTACCCGAGCGGTTCCGCGCCCCGGTCGTGTTGCACTACTACGGGGGTCTGAGCCGGAAGCCACGGCGCAACGGCTGGGCTGTGCCCGTGGCACCGTACTGTCACGCCTTTCCCGGGCTCGAAAGCGGATCAAGGCGCGGCTTGAGCAGCACGGGGTGACGTTCACGCCGCTGATCCCCGCTGTGGACGGACTGACCGGCTGGATTCCGCCCGCTCCGGTGCCGGGCTGGCTGGCACAGACGACCGTCCGGGCCGCAAGCTCTCTGGCTCTGGCCGGTGCGGCGATCGAGAACGTGGTCTCCCCCGCGGTCGCCACTCTGTCGCGCGGGGTCGCCCGTACACTTGTAGTTTCCAAGGTCCGAGCCGGAGCCGGAATCGTCCTCCTGGCGGTTACGGGCGTGTCGATCGGATTGGCGGCGACGTTCACTGCCGAACAGCCCCGGCGTACGATCTCCGGACCGGAGATGGCGAGTCCCCCTCGCGGTCAGGTCACGAAGAGCGAGAAGCCCCGGATTGAGGAGAAGGCGAAGGGCAATCCCGTCGTATTCCGTGGCCGGGTCACCGACCCCGATGGCAAGCCGGTCGCCGCGCGCCGATCTTGCTGAGTGTCGACAAGACGGCCGCTCGTTATGAGGGAGATTCCGCCGCGTTGCCGCCACCGGGCCGGACGGCCGCTTCGAGGTCGCGATCCCTCGCCAGGCTCTGGACGGTTCCGAACGGTTTGGTGACGACCCCCCGGTTCTGTCGGCCTTCGTTCCGGGTCTCGGGCCCGATTGGGTCAGGGTTGCCTCCCCGAGCGCCAGCGATGAACTCAACATCCGGTTGCGCCGCGACGACGTCCCGATCGAGGGCCGCATCATCGACCTCGAAGGTCGACCCGTGCCGGGAGTCGATGTGCGCGCCTTCCACCTCTGGGGCGATCCGCCCGATTTCTTGAAGAGGGCGCAAGCCAACGGCGGTGAAGTGAGTCATGGGCTCTGGAGCGAAGGGCAAAACGGCTTGATCCTGGGCGAGCGAGATTCGCGTTTCCATGCCAGGACCGATCCCGACGGGCGATTTCGCCTGACTGGGATCGGTCGCGACCGCACGCTCACGCTGATCGTCCGGGGCGAGTCCATCGAAGCGATCTACATGATGCTCTACACCGCCAGTGACCCCGCCTACAAACCCCTCGTTATGCCCGTCGATGAGTCGGACTACACGCGTAAGAAGCTTCTCGGGCCGCGCTTCGAGCTGACCGCCGCCCCTGGCCGGGTGATCCAGGGGGTCATCCGCGACGCGAAGACCGGACGACCGGTCCCCGGCGCGAAGGTCCGAGCGTGGGAATCCGGATTCTCCGTCAGTGACGCGCAGGGCCGGTTCCGCCTGACCGGCCAACCGAAGAACAAAAAGCATCACATCGAAGTTGACATCGAAGGACAGACCTACATCAAGGTCGTCAAGGTGATCGATAAGTTCCCTGGGCTGGACCCGATCGTCGCCGACATCAACCTCAGAAGCGGAATCACTCTGGAAGGGAAGGTCTTCAACCAGGCGAATGGCCGACCGGTCCGGGCCGTCGTCCAATATTTGCCGTTCCGGGACAATCCGCATCTCAAGGAATACCCGGACGCCTCGTTCTTCGACAACGCCCTGTTCGATGAAGCCGAATTCCGCACCGACGACGATGGCCATTTCCGCGCCGTGGTGCTCCCGGGCGGCGGAATCCTCACCGTGCGGACGACGGATCCGACCTTCCTCACCGCCAAGCCACTCGTCCCCAAAGTCGCCGGCAATGTCCTCTGGGTGGGCAACTTCACGAACGACATGGGTTCCTATCAAGCCCTGGTACCGATTGACGTACGCGACGCGGAGCGGTCGATCCTTGCGGATATCCGGCTGGTACCCGGACGTCCTCAGCGCGTGCAGATCGTCGGACCGGACGGGCGGCCGGTCGCGGGAACTCGTGCCGTTCAGTCATCAAAGCCGAACCGGAGACGGGGAAGAGGTACCGGGCATCGAATTTACCTTCGTCCACCACAATCCGGGACAGGTCGAGACGGTGGTCATCACCCAGGAAAAGCAGGGGCTAGGCGCATTCGTCAACATCAAGGGAGATGAACCCGACCCGATCCGCGTTGCGCTCCGGCCACTGGGGACCGTCATCGGACGGCTGGTCGATGAGAACGGCAAGGCTCGGCCAGGAATTGGCCTCAGCATCGGGTACGAATTGAAGTCACGAGGCGATCAGAGCTACTCCGGGCCTCCGCCCGATGAGTTTGAGACCGATCGTGATGGCCGATTCCGCATCCCGAACCTCGTCCCGGGACTCCGCTGCGCGGTCTCAGTTCGCAAGAAGAATCCGAAATCCGCAGAAGACGAGTTCGAAGGCTCGCTCAAGGGCGAGAACTGGCAGATCAAGCCCGGTGAGCTCCTGGACTGGGGCGACATCCGAGTCACGGAGTAGCATTCCGCTCACGAGATGACTTGTCCATCTCAGCGTCAGGGAGAGACCAATACGCCGGACGGTTGCGCCCACTGGTGCACGGCATCGCCCGCTTGATAGTGAGTCTGTCCAGCCGAGTCACCTTGGTTTCTCCGTATGCCTCCCGGGCCAAAGGCTGTATTGATACAGATATTGGACTTGGGTGCCGTTTCTCAAGCTTTGCGCAAACCTCATCCCGTCCACCGGAAGGACGGCGATCCCGGCACTGACGGCGACCAGTGCGGTGGCGGCGATGAGAAGGCGTGTCGGCGAGCGGCTGGCCCGACCATTCATAGCCGATTTGCTTACTAACGTGACGGCACCGAGAAGGGGCAGGACGATGGCGGCGGTCAGGAAAACGACCAAGAACGGGTGAGCGTAAGCATGGTTTCTTGCGAGCCAGATTGCGCTATCCTGCTTCACGAACTTGCCGACGCTCGGGTAGATGTCGAGGGCGAAGGCGAACATGAGCGCCCAGAATGCGACCACGGCCATCATCCGCCGCAATGTGAACTTCGTGAGGCGGGGCCTCATGGGTGAGGCCTCAATGGGATTGACTGCAAAAAGCCGACTTTAGGATTGGAGGGACGGCCACGTCCCTGTCATCGGCGGGGGCCGTCGCGACGACTGCCAGGCTCCAGGGCAGGGCCACGAAGGTTAAGATCGGCCTCATGCTGGCTCCTCGTGCAGGAGTGTGACGGGCAGGATCAGCATGCGATGAAGCGACCGCCAACTGCGAAGCTCATCCATCTCGTCTGACGACGCTCGACAGTCTGATCTCGGGATCACCCGTTCCATCTTCCGGCATTGTCCCGAGCCCCGATGTCCGCGCCAACTATGGTTCACGATTTCCATCCTTCGCGGGCGCTCCGGGACTGCTGCCTCTGGCGGATTCTCTGATCCAGTGCTTCCTGCCCCGCCTCGATCTCCTCCCGCTTGGTGATCAACTGTTCCGATAGACTCGGGTCCCGGCGTTCCGGCCGGAGCCCCGGCCAGTCGGGGGCATCCCGCTCGACCTCCCGCCAGATCTCAATGAATCGCCCCACATCTCCGCCCAGGATAACCGCCGCCCGATGAGCGATCAGCTTGCGATGCGACCAGTCGTCCAAGCGGATGACGAATTCCCAGAAGCCCTCCGGGATTTCGTCGGACCACTGGAAGCCGCCAGCGAAAAGGTCATAACTGCGATGTGCCGACTGGTCGTATCGCGTCTGGCGGAGCAGAGCTAGGAGTTCGGGTGAGATCGGCATCAAGTCTCTCTGTGGGGTAACGCCAAAGATCAGCAGCCCGCCGGCGGGCGGGGCCGACGCATCGCCCAGACACCATGGTTCTGCTGGGGGGCCACCTGGCAAGGGTGGTTACTGGTCCACCCTTTCCACCTCCCGCCATCGTCTCACGACCGCCTGTCCGCGCCAACTCTGGTTCACCGTTTGCGCTGGGCCCATTGCTTGGAAATAACCATCTCGGGATCTCCGACCGGGATTTCTCTCCCACCCGCATGACGACCCGCCCGAGCCGGATATTTTGCCCATCAATCGCCCGAACGGCCCACGAACCGGACCTCGTGGGGCTGTCCGTCTTTGTAGACGATGAAGTAGACCGCCTGCCAGCGCTCCAGGTTCTCACAAAAGTCGGAGACCACCGACTCCACGTCCTCGGCCGTCGGCTGCGTCGTCCCCAACGCCCGCACCAGTTCCTCGTCGGGGACCGGGGTCGCCACCCCGAAGGTCGGGTTGTCGGCGATCCCGTCGATGTCGAGGATCGAGTGGGTGCCCGACTCGGCATTAGTCCTCAGCAACTCTTCGATCGAGGCGGGCACGAAGTCGCGGTCCGGCAGGAAGCTCCGTAGCCCCTCGATGTACTGACGCTCGTGGTCCTCAAGCCGGTCCGGGGGCTTGCCAAGGAGCGCCTCATGATAGCGCCTGATCTGACGCTCGTGGTCGTCAAGCTGGTCCAAGGGCTTGGCGAGGAGCGAGTCGAAATAGCGCCAGGTGACCTTCCAGGGCTTGAAGTATTCGCCCCGCTCGAACACCTCCCGCTGGAGCCGTCTGAGAGCGGCCTCGATGTCCGGGTGATAGGGGGGCTTGTATGTCCAGCCGCTCGCGCCCATCCCCAAGCCCTCCCACAATCGAGATCATGCCGTCTCATCGTCCGCGCTAGGGGGATCTGTCAACTCTCATTTCTGGATCACCTTTGCGCGTCCCAGTATCGTCTGGCCCCCGACTGTCCCGGATCAACTATGGACCATCCGTTACGGTGCCGAGTCCCTCAATCCGGGGTCGCCCGGCCCACCCCGCGGCCCGGCTGGCTTGCAGTTATTCTTGAGACGGCATTTGAGGGAGGCCCGCTGGCGCAAACGTTCTGGTACCAGAGGGACCTCCGGCGGACGTGTCGCCGGGAATCTCATCAGGAGCAGGTGGATCGGGATCGACCGACAGCAAGGGGAGAACGACGGCGCACTCGTACTTCCTCTTTAACCGGCCGTAGAACGCGGCCACCTGTCGCGTATGCCCCGCGAACCTGGATAACTTGAGGGCGTTCTGCTTTGCGACTCGGGCCATCTCCTCCCGGCGCCCATCCTCGCCTGAGTAACCCTCGTGGAGCCCGGCTCTTTCCATGAGTTCTTCGGCTTCCCGCTCGAAGCCAGCGACATCCGCATCCTGCTCCTCGGCCACATCGAGCAAAAGACGTTCCTCCCTGGCGTACTCCACAGCCTTCATGCGGTAGTAGACCCACCGCCGTCGAGTCATCTCGCCCCCGATGCCGATGGCCACCATCGCCACGAAGATCATCCATCTTCGCGTCGTCATCCGGGGCAGTCGCATGGTGTGGGCCTCGGCGGTACGAAGTGGCAAGGGTCGTTACTGCTAGAGCCTTGACACTCCTGGCTTGACGTAAGTCTTGAAACGAGGGATCCGAGATCGTGATTCGGGACCCGATATTGACCCTTTACAATTCTTACCATTGTACGACCTGGCGTGGCTTACAGTCATCAGTCAGCCTCACGAAACCGTCGCAAAGCTCATGGATGATACTGCGCTTGAGAGCCCTGCATGAATGCCAAAGCCCGATGTGCCCGTGGTTCCGTCGCGTTCCGAGGCGGATACATGGCCGGACGGTCGGCCGCGGCGACATCACGGTCGACACACCTTGATGGTTGCACGATGGATCAGGTCGCGAATCCCACCCAGGAGGTCCCTCATGACCGACAAGGCCAGATTGAAGCCCGTTGACCCGATCCGCGCTGGGGCACGGAGCTCGCGATCCGGAGCAACGACGGAGACGGAAACACATGCTCTCACGCCGAACCGGCTTCCATAACTCACCCCCTCGGTACGAGAATAATTCTCGCACCCGTGAATCGCGCCAGGGTGTCGCGGCACTTTATCATGGCGAATGACGAGAGTCTCCCCGATCCTGACGAAGGACTCACGCTATGGAAAAGTGCACGATCGAGCCCTCGACCTGGGCGGTCAGCTCACGGCGCTTTACAGGCTGGGTGCGGCCGGGACTTTGACCGATGGCCAGCTCCTGGAACGGTTTCTGGCTCGGACGGATCCGGCGGCAGTCCGAGGCCGCCTTCACCGCGTCTGGTCGACCGCCACGGTGCGATGGTCCTGAGCGTCTGCCGGCAGCTTCTGAGCGACCCGCACGACGCCCAGGACGCCTTTCAGGCCACCTTCCTCATCCTGGTGAGCAAGGCCGGCTCGATCCGACATCGCGAGGCGGTTGGGGGCTGGCTGTTCGGCATCGCGCGGCGGGTCGCTGCGCGGCGCAGGTCGAGGCCGCACGGCGCCGCCGTCATCTTCGGGAGCTGTCCGAAAACCCGGCCATCTCGCGCGCCGACGTCGAGCTCGGGACGGCCCTCTCCGCCGAGACCGACTATGGCCCCCTGATCGCCGAGATCGACCGGTTGCCCGAGCAGCTTCGCTCGCCGGTCGTGTTGCACTACTTCGAGGGACTGAGCACCGAGGCCACCGCACAACGGCTGGGCTGCCCGCGCGGCACCGTGCTGTCGCGTCTCTCGCGGGCACGCAGCCGGATCAAGGCGGCTGGAGCGGCAAGGCGTGTCATTCGCGGCCCTCATCCCCGCTGGCGATGACTCTGACCCGCTGGATTCCCACCGTCGCCGGTGCCCGCCGGGCTGGCGCACGACGACCGTCAAGGCCGCCGGCTCGCTGGCCCTGGCCGGCGCGGCGATCGAGAGCGTCGTCCCCGCGGCGGTCGCCGCACTGTCGCGCGGCGTCGCCCGCACGCTGGTCCTCACGAAGGTCCGCGCGGCCGCCGCCCTGGTGGTCCTGGCCGTGGCGGGCGTCTCGATCGGGTTGGCCGCGACCTACCCGCCCGCCGACGAACCCCGGCGCGCCGCCGCCGCGCACGGACACCCGCCTCATGCCACGATCGCGAAGCACGAGGCTCACCCGACTGAGGACAGAAGCCCGATGCCGCTCGGCTCGTCTTCCGCGGCCAGGTGCTCGACCCCGACGGCAAACCGGTCGTCGGCGCGCAGATCTTGCTGGTTGCCGCCGTCGTGGACATCGGTGACCCCCGGCCTCCCCGCCGATTGGGAACCAGCCAGGACGGACGGCCGCTTCGAGGTCACGATCGCCCGCGGGACTCCCTCGAAGAGAAAGGCGTCGGTCGGGCCAGCGTGTTCCTCCGGCCCGTGCGTCGCCCCGATCGCCCCGGGACTTGGACCGGACTGGGTCCGCGATCGACCGCCGAAGACGGCCGGCCCGATCACCTTGCGACTCCGCCGCGATGATGTCCCCGTCGAGGGCCGCGTCGTCAGCCTGGAGGGCCGGCCCGCTATCCTGGCGTGAACGTCGGCCTCTCCTACATCGCCGAGTTTCCCCCCGAGCTGCTCGAAAAAGCTCCGGGAGAACGCCGGCAAGATGAATCCCCCGCTCTGGGACGAGATGCGGAACGCCTTCCTTCCGGGCAAGGATGGACCGCATGCCCTCGGTACAGTCCGGCCCCGATGGACGATTTCGCATGACGGGGATCGGACGCGACCGGCGCGGCCGTTCTGATCGTCGAAGGCGACTGGCGATCGAACAGTCGTTTGCCATGCTGTTCACCGTCCAGCCGATCCGGGTTACACCCCCATCCTCATGCCGTCCTCTGGTCCCGGGAGTGAGGGCAAGCTGCTCGGGCCGCGATTCGACGTCATGGCGTTGCACCCGGCCGTGTGGTCGAGGGCGTGGTCCGTCGACGCCGACACCCGTCAGCCGATCGCCGGCGCAAAGATCCGATCCTGGATCGACGACCACGACGAAGAGCGATGCCCAGGGCCAATTCCGCATCAAGGGGCAGCCCAAGCGGGCAGGAAACCAGATCGGGGTGGTCGTCGAGGGACAGCCCTACATCAAGGTGGAGAAGCCGATCGACGACCCAACCGGGCTGACACCGGTCCCGGTCGAGGTCGTCCTCAAGCGGGGAATCTGGGTCGAGGGCCGGGTCATCAACCGGGCAAACGGCCGGCCGGTCAAAGCCGTCGTCCAGTATTACCCACTCCGAGACAATCCTCACCTCAAGGAATGCCCACACGCCGCATTCCTGAACAATAACGTCTCGGACGAGGCCGATTTTCCCACCGACGCGGAGGGCCGGTTCCGCGCCGTGGCACTTCCGGGCGGAGGATATCTGACGATCCTCGCGAGCGAACCGGGTTACCTCACGGCCGATCCGCTGGCGCCACAGGTGGCCGGGAACGTCCTGCATGCGGCCAATTTCGAGTACCACATGCGACAGTTCCAGGGGTTGGTACCGATCCATCCGTCCGCCGGTGAACGACTGGCGATCGCCGACATCATGGTCTGCGCCGGGGCGGACGCAACACCTACGGATGATCGACCTCAAGAGACAGCCTGTTGTGGGGGTGAAGCTCTTGAGTCATCCGCGTGCCTTCTCCGATGAGTCGGCGACGGCAACCGAACTGACCTTCGTTCATGCCGATCCGGGGAAAGTGGAGACCCTCGTGATGCTCCAGGCGGAGCGATCGCTCGCCGCGTTTGTCGATCTCAAGGGGGATGAGCCCGATCCGTTCCCGGTGGTTCTCCAGCCGGCCGGGACGGTCACCGGACGACTCGTCGATGAGGAGGGACGACCGCGGCCCAACCGCGAGCTGGGCCTCTCCTATCAGATCAATACCCACGGGCGATCGATGGGCAACCTGGACTTTCAGGCGCCCACGACAGGCTCCGATGGCCGGTTCCGCATCAAGAACCTCGTGCCGGGAATTGAGTACAGTGTGAATGTGATGAAGAAGAACGAGCCGAACTTCTCGTTCTGCGCCGAGGGGTACTTGCACAAGACTTGGTGGACCATCAAGTCCGGCGAGACTCAGGATTGGGGCGACGTGCAGGTCCAGAGCTTCCGGCGTTGACCAGCAACGGTCCGCGATTCCCGGAAAACGGTGAGAACGCTCGCGGATCAGCCCTCTGACTGGCACGAGCGAGAATTCCCAGAGCGTGCGGGAATCGCGCACCGAGTTGAAGACACTTTACCATGACGTTTGAGTGACAGCCCGATTCCTCGGAAGGACTCCCGCGATGGCACGAGCACGATCCAGCGGTGGTCTGGTCAGCCAACTCGGTACGCTCTACTCCCTGGGTGCGGCCGGGAGCTTGACCGATGGTCAGCTCATCGAGCGGTTTCTGATGCGGGAAGATCCCGCGGCATCCGAAGCCGCCTTCAACGCCTTGGTGGACCGCCATGGAGCGATGGTCCTGGCCGTGTGTCAGGAGACTCCTGGGCAACACCCACGACGCCCACGACGCCTTTCAAGCGACGTTCCTGGTCCTGGTGAGCAAAGCCGGCTCGATCCGGCGGCGGGACTCGGTGGGCGGCTGGCTGTTCGGGATCGCCAGCCGTGTGGCGGCACAGGCCCGACTGCAAGGGGCGCGTCGCCGTCGCCATCTGCAACAACTCGCGGCTCAGCCGATGATCGATGCGGATCGAGCCGGGGTCGACACCTGATCGAACCCGAGCCTGACTTCACCCCGCTGATCGCCGAGGTCGACCGGTTGCCCGAGCGGTTCCGCGCCCCGGTCGTCTTGCATTACTTCGAGGGTCTGAGCGCGGAGGCCACGGCGCAGCGGCTGGGCTGTGCACGCGGCACGGTGCTTTCTCGTCTTTCGCGGGCGCGTAGCCGGATCAAACAGCGACTGGAACAGCAGGGGGTAACCTTCGGGGTGCTCGTCCCGGCCGGCGAGGCACTGACTCGGTGGATTCCACCCGCGCCGGTGCCGGCCTGGCTGGCGCATTCGACCATCCAGGCCGCCGGCTCGCTGGCCCTGGCCGGCGCGGCGATCGAGAGCGTCGTCCCCGCAGCGGTCGCCTCGCTGTCGCGCGGGGTTGCGCGTACGCTGGTGCTCTCAAGAGTTCGCGCGGCCGCCGCCTTGATGGTCCTGGCTGTAGTGGGGGTGTCGATCGGGTTGGCCGCGACCTACACGGCCACCGACGAGCCCCGACCTGGTGTGTCGGGCCAGGCGCCGACGAACCTGCCGCACAGCGCGGTCGCGAAGAGCGGCATCAACCAGACTCGAGTCAAAACCGAGGGCGAACGATTCGAATATGCGGGACGCGTCCTCGACCCCGATGGAAAGCCCGTCGCCGGCGCGAAGCTACGTCTGGCCTATCAATTCGATGACGGGCCGGTGCCTCCAAGCGTCCGCGCGACGACGGACGCGCAAGGCCGATTCCGTTTCACGGCCACCAATAAGGACTTCCAGACGTTGACCGGCCCGAGGAATCGCCGGGAGGTCGCGGACATCGTGGCGGTGGCCGAGGGATTCGGGATCGGCTCCACTCGGACGCGAACGATTGATCCCAAAGAACCGATCGATCCTCTCAACCTGACGATCCGTCTCGTCCGGGATGATGCTCCAATCGAGGGCCGGATTGTTGACCTCGAGGGCCGTCCGGTCTCCGGGGCCACGGTGCTGCCCGTGGAGGCCAGGGAGCCGATTCAGGGCAATCTCTCGGCCTGGCTCGATGCCGTGAAACAGACCCACGGTGGATCCGCCGGGATCGAGAACCGGTACCTGAAGTTTGGGGATCCCGCCGGGAGTCTCGGTCCTGCCGGCGGTTACCACCGATGGCCAGGGACGGTTCACGATCCGCGGCCTCGGTCGCGAGCGGCTGATCCGGCTGAAGGTCGAAGGCCCGACGATCCAGACTCAGACCCTCAGTGTCCTGACCCGGAATGGCGATCCCATCGCCGTGAATCGAGCGGAAGGGAGGAGCAACCGGGCGCACGACGTCTACTATGGAGCCCGCTTCGACTTCGCCGCCGCCCCGACCCAGCCGATCGTCGGCATCGTGAAAGATCAGGACAGCGGCAAACCCCTGGCGGGCGTCCTGATCTCCAGCCATGAGAGCCCACACCGGCCCTATAACACGGACGACATCGAGACGACCAGCGACTCCGAAGGACACTTCCGCCTCGTGGGACTTCCACGAGCGGTCAACCGTCGCATCTTCGTCTTTCCAATCCCGGGACAACCCTATCTTGCGGCCGTCGCCGACGTCCCCGCGTCGCCCGGACTGGAAGCCGTCACGATCGACATCCCCCTCCGACGCGGGATCCTGATCGAAGGCCGAGTCCTCGATCAGAAGACGGGCGAGCCGCTCGAAGCTTCGGTGTTCTACCATGCCCACCGGGATAACGCGAGTCTGTCACAGGCCGTGGGTTTCCAGAAGGTTCGGATACCACGAGGTTTCCGGACCAGCCCCGACGGCCGATTCCAGGTCGTGGGACTCCCCGGACGAGGATTGATCGCAGCCGTGCACATCACACAAGGCAATCAGGGCCGCTATCTGATCGACGCGAGACTGGCCGAGGCCATTTCGCGCGATACGGTCTTGCCGTTCATCCCCGGGATCGCCGGCCGCAACATCAACACGCTGACCGAGATCGACCTACCGTCCGACGTGCCGACGATCCGGCGCGACCTGTTTCTCCAGCCTGGTCTGACTGTGAAGGGCCGAGTGCTTGACCCGCAAGGCCAGCCAATGGCCGGGGCGCGGATCTTCCAGGTCTCTCCGCCCTGGAACGGTTCGTGGGCCAGGCCCGGCGGTGAATTCACTATCGAGGGACTTCGATCCGGCGAGGAGCGACAACTCGTCTTCTCGCAGGCCGAGAGGAAGCTCGCGGCGATGGTCACGGTCCGCGGCGGCGATCCGAACGAGGTCCTGGTTCGGCTCCAACCCTGGGCCGCGGTCACCGGGCGAGTGATCGACGAAGAGGGGCATCCCCAGGCCAGAATGGTCCTGATGTCATCCCTCAAAATCCTTTCACCCACGGAGACCAACCTCGATGGGCGATTCCGCTACGAGCCAGTCATCCCCGGAAGAGCGACCGTGGTCACCGTGTCGAAGGATCGGCTTTCCCGGCCAGACATCATTGCGAGGGATCTGGTGCTCAATCCCGGAGAGACTCGAGACCTGGGCGATGTTCCGGTCAAGAGCTCCCCGCCTTGATGAGTGGTCCGCAATTTCCAGAAAGTTGAGAGAAAACTCGCGGCTCAGCCCTCTTACAGAGTAGGGTGAATGCAAACCACCGATCGAGCGTGGCGGGTGCCGGCGGGTTACACCCCTTTCGCTAATCTCGGCAATCTGCATGGGTGACCGACGATGACTCGAGAAGACTCGCGATCGACCCAGGTCTGGGACTGCTACAAGCCGACGGCCGACGCGCCCTGGGACCTGCACCGCGTCGTCCACCTGCATCGCCGGGCCGGGTTCGCCGCGAGCTGGGGCGAGCTCCAGCGCGACCTGGCCGAGGGTCCTGAGGCGAGCATCAGCCGGCTGCTGGACGGTAAGTCCCGGCCTCCCGGCGCACCGGAGCCCGAGGAGTTCGAGCGAATCGCGGGCGTCCTGGGCGAGGCGGCGGTCGCTTCCAGCGACACGGGCCGGCTCAAGGCATGGTGGTTCTACCGGCTGCTCTACTCGCCCGACCCGCTGGGCGAGCGGTTAACCTTGATGTGGCATAATCACTTCGCCACGAGCATTCTGAAAGTCAATGACCCGACAGCCATGCGCCGGCAGAATGAAACCCTCCGCCGCCTGGCACGCAAGCCGTTTGGCGAGCTGCTGTCGGCGATGGTCCACGATCCCGCGCTTCTCATCTGGCTCGATGCGCCGGCGAACCGCAAGGGCCATCCCAACGAGAACCTGGCCCGCGAGCTGATGGAGCTGTTCACGATCGGGATCGGCCATTACACCGAGTCTGACGTCAAGGAGACCGCCAGGGCCTTGACCGGCTGGACCGTCGGCGACGGCGAGTTTCGCGAGGCACCCTCCCGGCACGATGACGGCGCCAAGACAATCCTGGGCCAGACCGGAAAACTCGGCGGTGCGGACGTGGTCAAGATCCTGCTGGCCAACCCGGCGACGGCCGACCGGCTGGCCTGGCGGCTCTGCGACCTCTTCATGGGCGAAGGGTCTGTGGGCAAGCCCGAGTTGACGGCCCTGGCCGACGGGTTGCGGTCGCGCGATCTCGACATCGGCTGGGCGGTCGCCACCATCCTCCGCTCCCGCGCCTTCTTCGCCGCGTCGAATATCCGGAACCGGGTCCTGAGTCCCGTCGAATTCGTCGTCGGGGCGGTGCGCGGACTGGAATTGATCGAGCTGCCCCCCAGCACACTCGTTCTGGCCGACTGGTCGGCCCGGCTGGGCCAGGACCTCTTCAACCCGCCGAATGTCGGCGGCTGGCCGGGCGGTCGAACCTGGCTGTCGGCCCGATCCCTGATCGGCCGCGCCCACTTCGCCGCGGCGCTCGTCGAGGGCCGCGGAGTGGGCCGCGACGCGACGCTCGACCCGATCGCGCTGGCCCGCCATTACCGTCGGGGAAGCCACGGCGCCGAGGCGATCCGGTTCTGTGCCGAGCTGCTGCTGGGCATCGTGCCGGACGCCCGCTGGATCGATCGCCTCGGCGCATCGCTCGGCGTGAAATCGAAGAAGGATTGGAACGAAGACACCGCGCGCCGCGCGGTCGCCCAGATCCTCGCCTCACCGGAGGCACAGGTTGGTTAGAGCGGTTCACGAATGAGTTGCGCACACCTGGACGCTCGTGTGGCGCGTGCACGACCCTGGCGCGAATCGCTCGAGAGCCGTGCACCTGAGAACAGGTGGAGGAACAGGTGCACCAAGCGAACTCTCGATTCATCATCGTCAATATAATGAATATAATATTAAAACCTTTATAAATAATGATATCTGTGTGCACGCCGTTCCTCAACCGCTCTAGAAACGACCCGGAGGTCCCATGATTTCGCGACGCGATCTTCTGAAATCGACTCTGAACGGAGCGGCGCTGGTGGCCTTGAGCCCGACCGTGCCGACCTTCCTGGCCCGGACCGCGCAAGCCGCCGAGCCCCGGCGCGACGGCCGGGTGCTGGTCGTGATCCAGCTCGACGGGGGCAACGACGCGATCAACACTCTGGTCCCGTTCCGCGACGAGGGCTATGCGAAGCACCGCAGCGCGCTTCGGATCGCGGAGAAGGACCTGGTCCGGGTCAACGATCAGGTGGGTTTGCACCCGGGCTTGCGCGGTCTGGGCGCGTTACTGGAGCGAGGCCAGCTCGGGCTGGTGCCGGGCGTGGGCTATCCCAACCCGAACCGGTCGCACTTCGAGAGCATGGCGATCTGGCAGACGGCGCGGCTGGACTCCGAAGACCATTCCGGGCCGGGCTGGATCGGCCGGAGCTTCGACGAGCAGGCCGAGGCGAATGCTGGCCGCGCATCCGGCGCACCAGCCCTTTTGATCGGCGACGGGACTCCGCCCGCCGCCCTGCGCGGCCGGCGCGCGGCGGCTTCCGCGCTGGAACGCATCGACGACCTGACCCTGCCTGCGGGATCGGCCCGATCCGTCATCGCCACACCCTTGGCTGACGCCGATGCCGATGACGATCTCGACGCCTACGTGCGCCGAAGCGTGCTCGACGCGTATGCCGCCTCGGAGCGCGTGACCGAGCTCAGCCGTCGCCGCATCGATTCCGATGTCCGCTATCCCGACACGACCCTGGCCGGCAAGCTCCGCACGGTGGCCCAGCTCCTCAAAGCCGACCTGGGCGCTCGGGTGTTTTACACGATCCAGTCCGGATATGACACCCATGCCGGCCAGTCGAACACGCATTACAGCTTGTTCTTCGAGCTGGGCGGAGCCGTCAAGGCGTTCCTGGACGACTTGACGGCCGCTAAACTGGCCGATCGGGTGGCCGTGGTGGGCTTCAGCGAGTTCGGCCGCCGGGTGGCCGAGAACGGCTCCGCCGGCACCGACCACGGTACTGCTGGGCTGGTGTTCCTCGCCGGACCGGGCGTCCTCCCCGGCGTGCACGGCAAGGTCCCCAGCCTGACCGACCTCGTCAACGGCGACCCCAAGATCTCGACCGACTTCCGCCGGGTCTATGCCGCGGTCCTGGAGGACTGGCTCGGCTTGCCCAGTTCCGGATCGCTCGGCTCGAAATTCGAGCCGATGGCCCTCTTCGCGAAAGCGTCATCCTGACAACCGATCAGACTCCGGCCGCCTCACCGGAGTTCGGGCTCCCTTCGGACGCCGGACGCCCGTGCGACGGCTCGCCGTTGCGGACAGGCCGCCGGCTTGATTCGCTCATAGACCTCGGCCTTGAGCAGGACGTAACTCGCGTGGGTCTCGGGGTCTTCGATCCGGACCAGTACGTCGCCGGCCTTCTCGATCTCCTGGCGGAGTTCGGCGGTGAGCGTGGTCATGGTGGCCTCCTTCGGATCCCGATTCGACGGGCTTCAGAGGATCAATACCAGGTTATCGCGGTGCACGACCTCATCGTAGAGGGCCGAGCCAAGCGCTTCCCGCGCCTGTGGGGTGCGCAACCCGCGGATGAGTCGGGCGTCGGCAGCCGCATAATTGGTGAGTCCGCGGGCGAACTCCTGGCCGGCGAGGTCACGGATGCTGACCACGTCCCCCTTATCGAACTCGCCGGCCACTTCGAGGATGCCGATGGCCAGCAAGCTCTTGGAGTGGGATTCGAGCGCCTGGCGCGCGCCGTCATCCACGACATAGTGACCGCGGGGCCGGGCGGTCAGGCCGATCCATCGCTTGCGGGCCGGGTGGGTCGGGCCGTGGGCAAGGAACAAGGTCCCCGCCGGCTCGCCGCCGAGGATCCGGGTCAAGGGCTCGGGCCGGGTCCCCGACGCGATGATCACCGAACCGCCGGCCTGGGTCACCAGCCGCGCCGCGGCCAGCTTGCTCGGCATGCCGCCGGTCCCCAGCGCGCTGCGGTTCGCGCCGGCCAACCCCAGTACGGAGTCGTCGATCTGCGGCACCAGCGGGACGACTTCGGGAGCCGTCGCGGCGTTCGGGTCGGTCCGATACAACCCGTCGACCACGCTCAGGATCACCAGCAACGGCGCCTGGAGCAGGTTCGTCACCATGGCCGCCAGCCGGTCGTTGTCGCCGAACTTGATCTCGTCGACGCTGATCGTGTCGTTCTCGTTGATCACCGGCACGGCGTTGCACTCGAACAGGGCATTCAGCGTGTTCCGCATATTGAGATAGCGCGAGCGGTTGTCGAAATCTTCATGGGTGAGCAGGAGCTGAGCGGCATGGCGTCCATGACGGCGGAAACCCTCGTCATAGGCGCGGATCAGGTATGACTGGCCGACGGCCGCCGCCGCCTGGAGCTGGGGCAGGTTGTCGGGCCGTTGCTTCCAGCCGAGCTGGCCCATCCCTGCTCCCACCGCGCCGGAGCTGACCAGCGCGACCTTGCATCCCCGGTCGATCACCGCGCTGATCTGCTCGGCCAGGTGGCCGATCCTCGCCGGGTCGAGCGTCCCGTCCGCGCCGGTCAGGACACTCGTGCCGACCTTCACCACCCAGGTCTGGGCCGACAAAACGACCTCGTCGCGCACCAGATCGCGGCGATGAGGAGCCGGCGTGCTCCCATCCTGGTCCCGTGACAACTCGTCCTGCCCGATCGGATCGGGCATTCGAAGATCGTTGGGAGATCTCAACTTAGGACCCGCCTGGAAAACTTACGGATCGGGGTGCAGGCATCCCACCCGCACCCGGCACAGCGCAGGCATCCCGCCCGAACGCCAGGGACCGACTGTGAAGATTGTCGGTATGCCTTCCCGACATTATAATACCTTCGCGTGGCCGGCCCAGGGTAACTCGGTATGGCATCGCGGCCCGGCCGGTCTCCTCTCCACAACGCCCCCGGGCCCGCGCCGGGGCTGGCTCCACGGGGTGGGCGGAACACATGGGCGACCTTTACCATGAATGCGGCGTGGCGGCTGTCTACCACGCCGCAGATCGTCCGGTCTCCACACTGACTCCGCCCCCAGGGGGGATGAACAGTGTGGCGCGATTGATCCCGCGGATGTTGCTCGACATGCAGAATCGGGGTCAGCTCGCCGCGGGGATGACGAGCTATCGGCCCGATCGAAACGCGCTACTCAAGACCCACAAGGAAGTTGGGACCGTCGCCGAAGCGTTCCGGCTGAACCATCGCGATGAGTTCGAGGCGATCATGAGCGGCGTGGACGGGCCCGCGGCGATCGGCCACGTCCGCTACGCGACGTGCGGCGGCAATGACCGGTGTGACGCCCAGCCGTTCGAACGCGACCATGGGCGCAAGACCAAGTGGTTCGCGTTCGCGTTCAACGGCCAGCTTGCCAATTACCACGATCTCAAAGACGAGCTGCTCTCCAAGGGCGACTATCACCTGAAGCGCGACACCGACACCGAAATCCTCATGCACTCGCTGGCCTACGAGCTCCAGACGGAGGATCAGGAGCCCGACTGGGTGGGGGTGTTCGGCCGGATCGCGGAGCGGTTTGATGGGGCGTACAACATCGTGCTGATCACTGGGCATGGCGAGCTGGTCGTGGTCCGGGACCCGCTGGGTTTCCGACCGCTGTGCATCGCCGAGCACGGCCCGCTCTTCGCCGCGGCCAGCGAGAGCGTGCCCCTGGCCAATCTCGGTTTCCGGAACATCCGGTCGCTGGAGCCGGGGACGCTCGCGGTGGCCAGTTCCAAGGGAGTGCGCATCGAGCGATTCGCCCCCTCGCCCCGGCAGGCGCATTGCTTCTTCGAATGGATCTACTTCGCCAACGTCGCCAGCACGCTCGACGATCGCTCGGTGTACCTCAGCCGGGCGGCCCTGGGCAAGGAGCTGGCCCGGCTGGAAGACGTGCCGCGGGATGCCGGCACCATCGTCGTCCCGGTACCCGATACGGCCAAGGCCGCCGCCGACGCCATGGCGTTCTCGCTCGGCGTCCCCTCGGTCGAAGGACTGATGCGCAACCGCTATGTCGGCCGGACGTTCATCGAGGGCACCGCTGACCGTGCGTCCAAGGCCCGTCTCAAATACACACCGCTGCCCGAAGTCCTGGCTGGCAAACGGGTCCTCCTGGTTGAGGACAGCATCGTCAGGTCCACCACCATGCGCGCCCTCGTCCACGAGATCCGCGACCGCGGCGGCGCTCGTGAGATCCACCTCCGCGTGGCCTGTCCGCCGATCATCGCCCCGTGCTACTACGGCATCGACATGTCGCACAAGGACGAGCTCTTCGCCACGTCGTTCATCGATCTGCCCGACGGCGGCGTCTCCGTGGCGGCGCAGCAGAAGATGGCCCGGGAACTCGGCGCCGACAGCCTGCGGTATCTCCCCGTCGAGGCGATCGCTCGTTCGGTCAGCCTCTCGCCTGAGCGACTCTGTCGCGCCTGCATCACCGGCCACTATCCGACCGCAACCGGCCAGTACCTCTACCAGATCGAGGCGTCCTCTCCCCGCAACGGAGCCCGCCGCGCCTATGAGCTGGCCAGCACCACCACTCACTCCTGATCCGTTCCCCTTCCCGTGACCGGTTGGAGTCCCGCCTCGAGGCGGAAAGCGGCCCGATAGATCGGCCGCCCTTCAAGGCGATACTTCCGCTCGAAGTTGGTGAGATCATCCCGGTCGTGGTCGGGGCCCTCGGGGACAAGGATCGGCTGCTCGTGGAAGTGACGACACGCGGTGATCAGATCCCGGATGATCGTGAAATACTCCTCGACATCGGTGGCGACATGAAGCTCCCCCTCCGGTTGAAGCGTGCGCACGATCTGCGCCACCAGCGACTCGGTGAAGACCCGACGTTTCTTGTGCCGTTTCTTCCACCAGGGATCGGGGAAATAGACATGGATCGCGCGGAGGCTGCAATCGGGCAGCCGGCGCGCCAGGACGTCGCGCGCGTCGCCCGCCCAGACCTTGGCATTCGGAATGCCGAGCTTCACCAGCCGTGCGGCCGCCAGCCAGGCATACTTCCGCGAGAGCTCGACTCCAAGGAAGTTATGGCCGGGGTTGGCCCGGGCGGCGTTGGCGAGGAACAGTCCCTTGCCCGAGCCGATCTCGAGCTCGACTGGTCGATCGTTGCCGAAGATCGCGGCGCCGATGACGGTGGCGGGCTCGGTTGACGGTCCGGGTTCGATCAGGTGGGACGAGACGTCGATGGGGGGTCGAGAGCGGGACATCGTGTGAAGGTCGATCCAGGCATTGGCCAAGGGGCGATCGGTCGGGCGGGACCGGCAGCAAGTCCCTCTGCCCAGGCCATGGCGCAGTTTGCGGTGGCTCAGCTCCCGCCAGGGCTCTCGTCCTGCCCGGAGATGGGTACACCGATGATTCGGCCATGAAAGACCATGTTGGTCCCCACGAATCCCTGGCAATCGAAGATGGTGTGCCGCCGGTGTAGCCGCAAGGCTTTGCCAATGAGCACGAGCCGGTCCCCCGGGCGGACCTGGCCGCGGAACCGCACCTCCTCCATTCCGCCGAAGGCGATGAATCCTTCGTCGTTGAGGTGGACTTGCTGGCAGAAGAAGCTCGAGAGCTGCGCGGCGGCCTCGCACATCAGGACGCCGGGGAGTAGCGGGTAGTCGGGCATATGGCCCCGGACCCAGAACTCGTCGAGCCCGACGTCCTTGTAGCCGATGACCAGCTTGTTCTCCACGTCGAGCTGAACGATGGCCGTGAGCTGTTCCATCTCGAACCGCTGCGGGTTCGAACGGCGAATCCCCTCCCGGTCGACCAGGACGCGCGAGGTATCGATGGAGGCGGGGTCGACCAGAGGCGCTGGCGGCATTGCGCAGATCCTTTCTCGTTTCAATCCACTCCCCACGCAAGGTCGGGAGAAGCCGCGATGGCGTCCCTTCGCGGCGATCATTATGATGACCTCCGCCGTCGACTTCGACAAGGGGGATCATCATCTTGGCGGGCGGTTCCGCGCGGACCCTCGCTCATCGGGGAAATCGTGGTGTCCGGACGAGCCCTTGGTACCATGGTGACTTACGGCTACCCGGATATCGAGCTGGAGGACGAGCTCGCGCTGGCGACCCGCTTCGGGGTGCAACTCCTGGAGATCCTGCCGGAGTGGAGCCGATTCCCCGAGCCGGGCCTGGTCCGCCGGGCGCGGCCGACCACGGGTTGGCGATCCACAGCGCCCACGGATGCTGGGGCGGCCGGACCATCCGTGCCGATCGTGTGGACCTGGGGTCGACCGACCCGACCATCCACCGCGAATCGGTCGACGACCTGAAGCGATGCACCGATTGGCTGGAAGTGGCCGGCGGCACCTGCCTGGTGGTCCATCCAGGCGGGTTGTCGGACCCGGCCGACCACGCCCCCCGCCGCGCGGCCCTGGCGCGCGGGCTCATCGAGCTGGCCGAGCACGCCTCGGGCCGGCAGGTCCGGATCTGTGTCGAGAACATGCCGCCCGGCGTCCACCCCGGCAGCCGGATGGCCGAGCTGAGCGAGCTCCTGACCGAGCTGAATCATCCCCGACTCGCCCTGGCGCTGGATACCGGCCACGCCCACCTCACGACCTCTCCCGCTGCCGAGACCCTCGCGGCCGGCTCCCTCTTGTTGACGACTCACGTCCACGACAACAACGGAAGGCAGGACTCTCACCTCCCGCCCGGTCACGGCACCATCGACTGGGCCACCTGGGGCCGAGCCCTCGATGCGATCTCTTATTCCGGTCCGATCATGCTGGAATGCATTCGCCATCTTCGGCAGCAACCCTCCGACTACCGTCCCGAGGTCCTGCGAGGTCTCGCGCAGGTCGCGGGTGACGGTTGACCAATGGCATGTTCTATTCGCTCGCGGGGTAGCGAGTGGCAAGACGAGCCCGAAAAGAGGACAGCACGATACCGCCTTGTCTTTCCCTTTCGGGATTGGCATGAATGCGACAAATTGACCGGACCGGTTTTCAGGAGTAGTCTGGAATGCCGCGAAGTTAGTGCACAAACCCCGCCCTCTGAACACTTTGTAGCATCTTGAGCACAGGAGGGCCCTCGGGCAATCTGGTGGTAGTCCACGATCATCCGGACCCCCAACGAGCCCTCCCGTGCTGCCACGTATCGTCACCATCCTGGGCCGCCTCAAGCCAGACCTCGCGGCCGAACTTTCTCCCGATGCCATCGAGCGGGCATGCCAGGAGGAGAAATACTCCGGCGCAAGCGGCTGCTCGATCCCATGACCACGCTCTACCGGTTCATCCTCCAGATCCTCCACGGCAACACCGCCTGCTCGCACACCGTCCATTTCGGCCGATGGAACTTCACCGACTCCGCCTACTGTGCGGCGCGGAAGCGGCTCCCCCTGGGGGTCATTCGCCGCCTCGCCGCGCGGATCGCCGACCGCGTCCGCACGTCCACGACGGCCGCGGCGACCTGGCACAACCACCGGGTCTGGCTCCTCGACGGCTCGAGCTTCTCGATGCCCGACGAGCCCGAATTGCAGGCGGCCTTCGGCCAGCCCGGCGGCCCGCGCAAAGGATGCGGCTTCCCGGTCGCCAAGTTCCTGGCGCTGTTCGACCTGGCCACCGGCATGCTCCTGCGCGTCGAGCCGGCGCCGTTGCGGTCGCACGAGATGTCGCGATCGGCCGTCGCCACCGCCGGCCTACTCCCCGGCGACATCGTGCTCGGCGACCGCGGCTTCTGCTCCTTCGCCCACATCGCCACCCTCCTTAACCGCCGGCTGCACGGGGTCTTCCGCGCTCATCAGCGGCGGATCCTCGACTTCACCCCGGGCCGACCCGGGGCGGCGCGGGGGAAGGCGAAGGGGCCGCACGAGGCGACGATCCGGCCGCACTCGCGATGGGTGAGGTCGCAGGGCCAATCGGATCAAGTGGTGATCTGGCATAAGCCCAAGCGCAGGCCGATGTGGATGTCTCAGGAGGAGTACGATGCGCTGCCCGAGGAGATCACGGTGCGCGAGCTGCGGTACAAGGTCCACACGCCGGGATATCGGGTGGGCGAGGTGACGCTGGTGACGACGCTGCTGGACGCGTCGGTGTACCCGGCGGAGGCGCTGGCGGACCTGTACTTCCGGCGGTGGCAGGTGGAGGTTTATCTGAGAGACTTGAAGATTACATTGAAGATGGATGTGTTGAAGTGCAAGACGGTGGACGGTGTGCTGAAGGAGCTGGCGGTGTTCGCGCTGGTGTACAACCTGGTGCGGTCGGTGGCGTGCGAGGCGGCCGAGGCCAAGGGTGTGGCGGCGGACCGGATGAGCGTGACGGACACGGTGCGGTGGCTGGTGGGAGCGGAAGGGGACGAGGACCTGTCGGTGATCTTGGCGGTGCCCAAGCGGAAGGGACGTGTCGAGCCCCGAGTGAAGAAGCGCCGGCCGAAGCAGTACCCTCGGATGACCAAGCCGCGCAGGGAACTACGTAACCAGTTGCTGGACAAGAACGTTGCGGCCTAACTTCGTGGCATTCAGTTATGTCCCCTTTTTTCCCCCAGTTATGTCCCCTTTTTGCCCCCCCCGGGCGTTGGCTGTGGCGCTCTCCTCCGATACCAGGCCTCCGTCGTGGTCCTCCGCGTGAGACGATCCGCCTTCAGTACGCGTCATTCCCGAAAAGCTCGCCGCCAGATCTGGTCGAGAGGGCCTGCCAGACGCCCCGTGGCGGCAAATTCACCCAGGCGCCTTGACCGTTCTGCGACGCTCCGGCCGGGATGCCGGTGACCGGGCTGAACGGCCAGGTCTGGACCGTGTCCTTGATGAACCGGACCGAGCCGTCACCCATCAGGACGTTGAGCCCGCCGGGGTGCATGCTCGATGCCGAGTTGGCCCAGGCCGTCATCGCAGCGCCGGCGACCTTGTCGCAGGCGTTGGGCGGGTAGAGCGCCGTGACCAGCGTATCGCCCCAGTTGCCGGTGATGTACCAGCCATGCTGGGCGGCGTACTGGGGATTGAGCGCGTTCAAGTCTTGAAGGATCGTCACGGCCTTCTCAGCCATGAAGATGGTGTTGCTGAGTCCGTCGGTCACCGACGCCAGGCGGATCGGCGAGAGGTCGTTGAAGGCGCCGTTGCACTGGGCGAATAGCGAAGGGGCCACGACGCAGCCGGTGCTGGGCAGCGGTTGTGCGAGGACCGGCAGCGAGCCGATCATGCCGGCATAGCTGGTGAAGACCATCGAAGCAGGGTCCGGCACGCCGTACCGCGCCAACGCGCCGGGATTGAGGTTGCGCGGCGAGCCCGCCATCGGGTCGCTCGGACAGGCGAACGTAGAGACCGCGATTGTGTGGACTGTGCTGTTCTCGCCGCCGATGATGGCCAGGCTCTGGTTGATGGCGTTATAGAGCGTGGTCTGCTCCATGAATCCCAGCGCGAAGACTTCCACGCTCTTGTCGACGATCGACGAGGTGCAAGGGGGCCTGGGGCCGGCGTAGCGGGGATCGTAGGACTTGATCCGGCCAGGGGGCAGCGATCCGAAGGCGTTGTGATAGTTGTGCAAAGCCAGCCCGAGCTGCTTGAGGTTGTTGGAACACTGTGCACGGCGGGCGGATTCCCGGACTGACTGGGCGGCAGGGAGGATGAGTGCAATGAGAAGCGATCGGATCGAAATGGAGACGAGAAGTTCAACGAGAGTGTAACCGGCATTCCTCCAGGCCAGCAGCTCCGGTGAGCTTCGCGACACCAATGCGGATGGCCGATCATGCATCGAACCCACCTCCGATTGGTCGATCATTCGAGTCGTCAGACCGGGCGCACTCCCCCGGTTGGCGACCCGTTCCCCAAGCCCCTCAGCGAGCGAGATAACCGCCTCTGGCCGCCTCCCTATCATTCATGATGCGGGGCAACAGTGGGCCACTCCTCGCGTCCAACTCCCCATTCCCGCCCCTCGCAGACCCGTTGCCGGGAAACACCACGCGGCCATTCGTCATCGACATTCACGGGGACGAGACGGGCCTTCCGAGACGCTTCGCAAAATATTTCAACGCGAGGGCAAGGAAAAAAGCAACAATTGCACCGAAGATCAGCATGAAGGCGAGTCGGTTCTCTCGCCTCCCCTGGGGCGGGCCGCCGAGTTCCGGAAGGCCGTAAGCCGAAACGGTGAACTGGCTCTCGGGGATCGGGCCAAAATCGATTCTCTCGATCTCCAGCACCGTTGTTCTCGCCGTCAGGGGGTCGTGGACGCGAACGCGGCTCGGAATCGGAGTCCCGGCGCAGCGTTTCGCCATACTCGATCTCTTGGCGAAAATCCAGGCGTCCAAGCGACCTGTTATGCCCGCACGCCTGGATGGTCCAGCCCTCGCTTGGCGAGGTCTCAATCCAGCGTTTCTTCACGTAGATAACACGCTTGCCTGACTTCTCGATCCTTGTCATGGCGGCGGCAGGATAAGCTGGATTATCGCGCACATCGAATGTAAATTCAATCAAAAGATTATCACCGCTTCGGCCCGGCCTCTTGGCGACGTCGGTGATGGAGAAGCTCGGGAAGGACAAGATACGAGTCATGTGGAGCCCCCCCCACACGAGCACGCCGCAGGGAGCTCGAAGGAGGTCATCAATCGAGCGAGTCAGAATCTTGTTGTTGTCTTCGTCCCCTGGTGTCCCGTACGACGTTAGTATGGGTGTGTCCTTCTCCCAACGTAGCTGGAACGAATAATTGCGTCCGCGACAGGTGATCGACCTCGCCGGATCCGCGGGCGAGATCGGCAGATCACGAAGCAATCCCGTGCTCGGGTCGCGGCGTTTCGCAAGAATCAAGTCCTGTTCGACCTTCTTGAGATCACCGCTTGCCTGGATCGTCAATTTTTGCGACCGAGTCGATAAGACGACACCAGGTTTCGCGCCAGGATCCGCGGACTGGGTTTCGTCGCTCAGCGTGCCCGTAGCACTCACCCGGGAGTAGAGTGACTCAAGGCGCATCAATGCTTCCGGGAATTCGCGCATGACACGCTGCTTCAACGCAGCCGTCTCGTCTTCCCGAGCGTGGGCCCCGCCTGAAAAGGAGGCAAGAGCAAGCGGGAGCCAGAATACAAATGAATATGTTAGCTTGGAATGATGCGCACGTGCGCTGAAGACACTGCTTCAGCGAATTTGTCTACGACGCAGGAATGCGGAGAATCCGCGACGAGGTGGTCGTTGCACGCGCGTTCACCCTCTTGCCCCCGTTCCAGCGGAAAACCAGAATGAGCATCAGCCAAGACCGACTCATTCACCCCTCCGGACGGACGAGGTCCGTCCCCCGACTGCAAGTCGGCAGCGAACAAAGCCCCGATTCACGCCGCGTGCGCCCGCGATCACCAACGTCGTTGGCGCAGGCCGTCGCCGCGGGCAATGGGTTGCCACGGCCGCCGGTCAACCGTGCTGGACCCGGTCTGCTCGCCAACGCCGGCGGGCTCGTGTACGACGCTCGATGGCCGCATGCGAGCACCCGGCGCTATAGCCCGTGGTTGGCCCTCCCCGAAGGTATCATTGGCATACGTAATAATCCACCACGACCCAGGTACCGTAATAGTAGCACCAGGTTTCGCCGTAATTGATGTTTTCCTCGCAGTCACAAGTCGGATCACACTGATCGCCGTCCCCGCCGTTTTCGCATGTTCCTGGACAGCCATCGCAGGTCCCAGATCCCGAAGTCAGGCACCCCTGACAACCGGCCCCGCCGCTGAGGGGCTCGTCTGCCCACGACGTTCGGGTGAAGAGCGCACAGGCGAGAACCAGTGCGACTAGCGAGGCCGCGGTGACCGCCGCCGAGGCCGTTTCCATGAACTTCGACATCGTAATCCCTCCGAGTTGGTGTCGAGGACAACAGGAACAGAACACAACCGCAAGGATCGTCGGATGGGTCCATTACCCGGGCAGGCCTCTCGTGGTGAAACGGATGGACCAGCGACCGATTGGTCCGCATCGCCCGGCAAGACCGCATCGTACCGGCGGACACAGTGGTTTCGGCATCAATGCCCGTCGGCCCTCTCGACGATCCGTCCCCTAACCTCCAGCATGACCCGGGGTTGACCCGGACTGTCGGAAAAAAGCTCAAATTCGCCGGCGAACGGCCCCGGTCGCTTCGTTTGGACGCGAACGTCCAGGACGCGGACGTCCGATGGCGGGATCTCCAGCGGAAGGTTTTCCACCGTCACACATCCATGCTGGTTGCAGAAGAGCGTCACCCCCACCGCCCTGATCGGTCGCGTCGATCGGTTGGCGAGGGTGAATGATACCGTGATTCTCTCGCCTGACGGCGCATCTCCGAACGACTTGACGCGCGGGTCTATCAGTAAACCATCACCTTCATGACCGTGCGTGGCGGGGCGGATCAGCGAGGCGACTCCGCCACCCAAGAGCAGGATGGCCGACAAGAATAAGGCGCCCGGGGCCAACCGCAGGAGACGACCCGGGGCCGTCGAACACCGGCACCGCGTCATTCGCGGCACCGACATCGACGTGAGCGATCTCGACGTCGCCATGCGTACTGCCTGTGGTCGGAAGCTGCGAATCCGTGGCCATGGCGTATGACCTCATTGAGGGCCGGCCTTGCTGGATCGTCCGCCTGAGACCGAGACGCGGCCCAGGACCCTGACTTCGACCTCGGGCTGCTCCGGGTAATCAGTGTAAAGAGAAATGGGCTCTTCAATCACTCCCGCCCTTGAGCTCGTCTTCACGGCGACGCCGATCGAGCGACGGCCTCCGGGCGGGACCGACAACGGAAGATCATCCGTGAACACACAGGTGCATAACGTTTTCGCACCAAGGATCGTGATCTTCCGATGCGAGGTATTCGTAAGTTCAAACGTGACGACCGGACGCTCCCCCTGCTTCACTTCTCCGAACGACATCGAGGAGCGGCGCACGATCAGGCGATCCCCCCTGAGATAGGCCAAAGCCGAGCCAGCAGAGCCAAAAGAGTAGAACCCCAATGCCACGACAAAGAACAACCCGATGTTGGTGAGGATAAAGGTTGAGGCCATCCAGGAGAGGCGCTTTCTCCGAGCCCCGGCCTTCTCAGTCCCAATCATGGCATGCTCCTCGTTCCGGCGCGATGAGATCCTTGGGCCGCCAGTCCCATGTTGTTCGCAGCCTCGGCATGTACCTCCAGGTGGACTTGTGTACCAAACACCGTCCTCCCCGCTGCGTCATAGCCAGCCACGTTGATCGATCGACGGCCGCGAAAATCGGCATCATGCGAGGGATCGAACCGCACCGAGAGATTGCAGGATTCGCCGGGCACATCTGGATACGCGATCGTCCCGCGCGAGGCAGGGACAACTCGACTCAATGCGCTCGACCAGCACGGGGTCGATGCCGGGATTCCGCAACACAATATTCGCGTCGGCCGATCGGCCAGCACCGAGAACCCCGAGCTGGACCGGATCAGGGCTGATCTCGAGCGGAAAACGTGGACCCACCGAGCTTGCTAATTTCGAAGGTGGGGGGGGTATGATGCGGCACCGCTGAGCCGTTGAGGGACAGGGAGAGACCTGTGATGCCAGCCATGCCCAGGAAGGCGGCGAGCAGGAGGAGACGATCGCGGTGGTGCATAACCAGGACCGGCATCCGCATAGCCTAGACTCCGAATCGGAGTGATCCGGCCTTCAAACGCCCGATCTTATCAGCGACGAAACTTCTCCGCAAGGCCCAAGCTTTTCGTTTTCGTTGCTTTTTTCTGGGAGGGGTAGAGGGATTCAGAACCTCCCACGCCGAGGATCTGCCATGCCGTGGGATCCAATGAGTGCCTGGCCCAACGAGCGGCGGTGGATCTGGCTGACCATCGCAGGCTGGCTCGTCCTGCTGCGCGGACCTGCGTTTATCGACAACCTCCAGGCCAAGCCGCCCCAGGAATTGATCCCCGACTTCTTCCAGGAGTACGCCTCGGCCCGTGGCTGGCTCGAGGGGCGACCCGTCTATGCCGACCATCACGAGAGCGTGCCGCGCTATCTCGGCACGAAGCTCAACGACCGCCGCTCGTATGTCGTCGTGAATGCGCATCCGCCCACTTCGGTCGTGTTCGTGCTCCCGTTCGCGCGACTCGACTTCGCTCGGGCCTTCCTCGCCTGGAACCTCGCCTCGATCGCGGCGCTGGTGGCCAGCCTCTTGATCGTGCAACGCACGTTGAGAGTCCGTTTCTCGGCTTGGTCGCTCGCCCCGCTCGTCACGCTGGTTCTGCTCTGCTTCCCCCTCTGGGAGCAATGCCGCCTGGGCCAGCTCACGCTCATCCTCTTGCTGCTGATCACTGGAGCATGGGCCGCCGAACGGGCGGGCAAGCCCCGGCTGGCCGGGGCGCTCCTGGCGCGGCCACTTGCATCAAGCTGTTTCCCGCCTTCCTGTTCATCTACTACGCGCTGCGCGGCCGCTGGGGGGTCGTCGCCTCGGGCCTGCTGATGGTCGTTGGACTTTCCACCGTCACGGCTGTCGTCCTGGGCGCCGACACGTATCGGAGCTACTTCTTCTCCGTCCTGCCCGACATCCATTGGTTCCGGGTCGGCTGGAACAACGATTCATGCTGGGGGTTCTGGAGCCGGCTATTCGATCCCGCGCCCGAACACATTCGCGATCGGTCCCTCACGGAACCCCTCTATTACAGCCCGATGCTGGCCACGGCGCTTTCACTCGTCTCGGCGGCGGCGATCACCGGCGTTCTGGCCTGGACCGTGCGGCGCGATCCCCAGGGAGGGAAGAGCGACGTGACATTCGCCCTGGCGGTCACGGCGATGCTCCTGGTCTCGCCGATCTGCTGGGAGCATTACCTTTTGCTCCTGCTGGCGCCCCTGGCCATTGTCTGGATGAGGCTGCCGGCCTCGCGGTTCGCGCGGGCCGTGTTCCTGACGATCGTGGCCGCGTTCTGGCTGGGGTATCCGGTGACCTGGACGGCCTTCGGCCTCAACGGGCGGACCGCGACGCCGATCGACTCGATCGGCGTGCTGTCGTACCAGTTCTATGCCCTGCTGGGGTTCTTCGCCCTGGCGATGATGGAACTGGGACGACGCGAGGATTAGAGCGTTTCCCCTTTGGCCGCGACCCGGCACACTCTCGCGCTCGACGCCGTGGTCAACGTCGGCCCATCGGCGTGGCGCTCGACCTGCAAGCGGATTTGGCCGCTCCGCCCGCCCCACCACCCCGCAGACCGGGCACCGATCGTTGTCCCAACTCCCATGGCCCGGGACCGGGTTGGCCTGCCGCCGCGGCGAGTCGAAGGGATCCGGGTGCAGCACCCCCTTACAGCCCCTCATAATGTAGGCTCCCGCGGACAAACCACTGTCGGACGAGTTGTCCGAGCGGCTCGAACGGCTGGAGCGTGAGTGTCAAACCTTGAGGCGGGAGATGCACCGCTGGAGACTGGTCGGTGTTGCAGTCTCCCTAATCGGGGTTCTCCGGGTGGCGATCGGCGTGACACGCGAGAAGCGTCAAATCGGCCACGCTCACATGCCGCGGCCTCTGACCCTCGCCATGAAGAGGCGAGCGCCGGGATGGTCGGGACCTAGGCGAAGAACCTCTTCAAATTCCGAGGTCGCTTCTGCGATCCGACCCGAGGCGACCAGAATCGCGGCTAGTGCCTCGTCCACGCTAAATCTTCGGGTTGGCGACCCCTGCGAATTCGGGGATACTCCGAGGCACAAGGAGGTGTCCCATGAACAAGAAGTATATCGTCCGGCTGTCGGATGAGGAACGTGGCGTGTGCCAGGATATCGTCAAGCGGCTCAAGGGGACGTCGAAGAAAGTGAATCGGGCCCAAATCCTGCTCAAGGCGGATGCGGATGGGCCGGGGTGGCCGGATGCAAAGATCGCGGAGGCGTATGGTTGCTCAGTGCGGACGGTGGAGAATCTTCGTGAGCGATTGGTAACAGCGGGCTTTAACGCCGCGTTGGAACGCAAGAAACGTGCGACGCCGCCGACGCTGCGCAAGCTGGATGGCGTGGGCGAAGCGAAGCTGATCGCGATGCGGTTGGGGAAGCCGCCGGCGGGGTATGGCCGGTGGTCGTTGCAGTTGTTGGCCGATGAGCTGGTGGTGTTGGAAGTGGTCCCTTCGATCTGCGCGGAGACGGTCCGCAAGACGCTAAAAAAAATGGCATGACCAAGCGCAAGATCGAGTACTGGGTGATCCCGCCCGACCAGGATGCCGAGTTCGTGGCCGACATGGAAAACGTGCTCGAAACCTATGCGGAAGCGTATGATCCGCAGCAACCGGTGCTCTGCATGGACGAGCAACCGGTGCAATTGCTGAAGGAGACGAAGGTGCCGATCGCCGCGACGAAAAAGCATGCGAAGCGCGTCGATTACGAATACGAACGCAACGGCACGGCGAGCATCTTCATGTTCGCGGAACCGCTGTCGGGCTTTCGACAGGCGACCGCCCGCGAGCGTCGGACCAAGGTCGACTGGGCGATCGAAGTGGCCCAATTGTTGGACACGCGTTACGCCACTTGCGCGAAGGTGACGCTCGTGTGCGACAACCTCAACACGCACACGAAAGGGGCGTTCTACACGGCGTTCCCACCCGAGCGAGCGCGGGCATATATCAAGCGAATCAACTTTTGCCACACGCCCAAACACGGCAGTTGGCTGAACATCGCCGAATGCGAGTTGAGTTGCCTGACGAGCCAATGCCTGAGCGGCCGCCGCATCGGCGAACTGCCGCTGCTGCAATCGGAGATCGGGATCTGGGCCGACAAGACCAACGCCAAACAACGCGGCGTGGACTGGCAATTCAAAATCGACGACGCCCGAACAAAACTGAAGCGGCTGTACCCGAAGATTTAGAGTGGATGACGGCACTAGGCACTGTTTTCAAAATGCCTTTTCTTCCATAATAAACGTAACTGTGTCTGTGAGATTGGTGTTCTCCAGGAGCCGACCCATGGGACACCGCTATGAACTGTCTGACCAGCAGTGGAAACGTCTCGCGCCGCTCTTGCCACAGCCAAGGCATCACGGCGGTCGCGGTCGGCCCTCGAAAGATCACCGACGTATCGTTAACGGCATCCTCTGGCGCCTCCACACCGGCGCCCCTGGCGCGACATCCCGGAACGCTACGGTCCCTGGCAAAGCATCTATACCCGTTTCCGGCGTTGGCGACGCGATGGCACCTGGGCTAAGGTCCTCACGCAGTTGCTGGAAGAGCGGGAACACCATGGTCGCTTGGGCCACTCTTTGTGGTTTGTCGATGCCACCATCGTTCGCGCCAGCCGTGCCGCGGGCGGGGCGAAAAAAAAATCCGGACGCGGCTCCGCGGCTGGGCGGGCCCAAGCCGGCGCAACTCAAGAGCCTCCTAAACATGCGCTCGGATACTCGCGGTGGCTTTGGCACCAAGGTGAACCTCCTGGTTACCGATCGCGGCGTCGTGCTGGGCATCTACGTGACGCCAGGCCAGCAGCACGAATCGACGGCTTTCGAACCGCTGATGCGGCGCATCCTGCTGCCCCGACGCCGGGGGATACCGTACTGGCCCGCCAAACTCGCGGGGGACAAAGGCTATAGCTACCCGCATATCCGTGCTGGCTCAGGCGGCATCACATCGAACCTGTGATCCCCACTGCGCAAAGATCAACCGCGGGAGGAATCCTTCGATAAGGCCAGCTACCGCCAGCGAAACCTGGTCGAACGGGTGATCGGTTGGTTCAAAGAGTGTCGGGCGCTCGGCACCCGTTACGAGAAATTGGCTGTGGATTACGTCACACTGTGGATGATCGCGATGATTGAAAAACTCCTGTAGCCCGCTTAAAAAGTCCCAGAGACCGATTTTGAAAACAGTGCCTAGGACGTGGTGGGCATCGGGATTCAGGCGATCGCGCCGGATGGCTTCCCGCAATTCGATGACCGCCTCGGCGGAACGTCCTTGCCTGGCCAGCGCCAGTCCGAGGTTGATCCGCGAAGCGGAGTTATCGGGGTCCAACTCGAGGGCCTTCCGGTACTGGATGACCGCTTCGTCCTGCTGGCCCCGGAGGAGGAATGCCTGACCGAGCGCGGCGTATGCCTCGGTGTACCAGGGCCGTAGCTCCACGGCCCTGGTCAGTTCACTGATCGCTTCGTCTGCCTTCCGTTGCTGAAGTAGACCGAGGCCAAGATTCAAGTGGAGATTGGGGAAGTCCGGCTCAAATTGGAGCCCTTTGCGACAAAGCGCGACCGCCTCATCGATATGCCCCTGCGGCACCACGGGGGGAACGGAACGGGGACGCAACGGGGGAACGGAACGGGGACGCAGCTAGTTTTGGCCAGCCTGGATGAGGCTTAAAACTAGCTGGAACCGGGACGCAGCTAGTTTTGGCCAGCCTGGATGAGGCTTAAAACTAGCTGCGTCCCCGTTTCCGGTCCGCCGTTTCCGGTCCCGTTTCCGGTCCGCCAGCCGCCAACCCAGAATCCTCAGCCGCCAACCCAGAATCCTCAGCCGCCAACCGACTAGTCCCAGCCCCCGACCAATTATCTCGTGTGAACGCTATAACGGACGAGAGGTGCCTCTCATAAAGCAACTCTCATGATCGGCCGTTTGGAAGGCGAGGAGGTTGCGAGGATGGCGAGCAGCGAGTTTTCCCTCTCGGAGGATAACGTGCGGAACACGAATACAACCTTGAGCAGAGGGCGTGCAGGCACTGGTTCAGATCGTTGGTTCTTCACCAGAACTCCGTTGTTGCTAATCTTGATTACTTCAGCGACTCCTGGACTAATGCCAGGATGTACCCGGGACCATCCAAACTTTGCGGTGCGTTATAACAACGGTAGTTCTGCTCCGAAGCAGAGCCTTACAGTGTAAGCTACAAGAATACTTTTTCAACTCCGATTCGGGACGTCCGCTTCATCTATCCCGGGGGAGAGGAGCATGTCGATTCGATCATGCCGGATGAGGAAGTGGCCTGGCACATTTGGATCAAACCCGACTCAGTCATGCGAATCGAGTTTGGGGAATTGGAAGGACAGTGCCCGGGGGGGGACCTGAAGTTCTCGGCTGGCCCATATACTGGACGAATTGGCCTTTGGGGGGAAAAAAGGGGACATCCCTAGAAAGAGGGAGGCTAGGGCCAAAGGGGACATCCCTGAATGCCACGAAGTTAGGCCGCAACGTTCTTGTCCAGCAACTGGTTACGTAGTTCCCTGGCGGCTTGGTCATCCGAGGGTACTGCTTCGGCCGGCGCTTCTTCACTCGGGGCTCGACACGTCCCTTCCGCTTGGGCACCGCCAAGATCACCGACAGGTCCTCGTCCCCTTCCGCTCCCACCAGCCACCGCACCGTGTCCGTCACGCTCATCCGGTCCGCCGCCACACCCTTGGCCTCGGCCGCCTCGCACGCCACCGACCGCACCAGGTTGTACACCAGCGCGAACACCGCCAGCTCCTTCAGCACACCGTCCACCGTCTTGCACTTCAACACATCCATCTTCAATGTAATCTTCAAGTCTCTCAGATAAACCTCCACCTGCCACCGCCGGAAGTACAGGTCCGCCAGCGCCTCCGCCGGGTACACCGACGCGTCCAGCAGCGTCGTCACCAGCGTCACCTCGCCCACCCGATATCCCGGCGTGTGGACCTTGTACCGCAGCTCGCGCACTGTGATCTCCTCGGGCAGCGCATCGTACTCCTCCTGAGACATCCACATCGGCCTGCGCTTGGGCTTATGCCAGATCACCACTTGATCCGATTGGCCCTGCGACCTCACCCATCGCGAGTGCGGCCGGATCGTCGCCTCGTGCGGCCCCTTCGCCTTCCCCCGCGCCGCCCCGGGTCGGCCCGGGGTGAAGTCGAGGATCCGCCGCTGATGAGCGCGGAAGACCCCGTGCAGCCGGCGGTTAAGGAGGGTGGCGATGTGGGCGAAGGAGCAGAAGCCGCGGTCGCCGAGCACGATGTCGCCGGGGAGTAGGCCGGCGGTGGCGACGGCCGATCGCGACATCTCGTGCGACCGCAACGGCGCCGGCTCGACGCGCAGGAGCATGCCGGTGGCCAGGTCGAACAGCGCCAGGAACTTGGCGACCGGGAAGCCGCATCCTTTGCGCGGGCCGCCGGGCTGGCCGAAGGCCGCCTGCAATTCGGGCTCGTCGGGCATCGAGAAGCTCGAGCCGTCGAGGAGCCAGACCCGGTGGTTGTGCCAGGTCGCCGCGGCCGTCGTGGACGTGCGGACGCGGTCGGCGATCCGCGCGGCGAGGCGGCGAATGACCCCCAGGGGGAGCCGCTTCCGCGCCGCACAGTAGGCGGAGTCGGTGAAGTTCCATCGGCCGAAATGGACGGTGTGCGAGCAGGCGGTGTTGCCGTGGAGGATCTGGAGGATGAACCGGTAGAGCGTGGTCATGGGATCGAGCAGCCGCTTGCGCCGGAGTATTTCTCCTCCTGGCATGCCCGCTCGATGGCATCGGGAGAAAGTTCGGCCGCGAGGTCTGGCTTGAGGCGGCCCAGGATGGTGACGATACGTGGCAGCACGGGAGGGCTCGTTGGGGGTCCGGATGATCGTGGACTACCACCAGATTGCCCGAGGGCCCTCCTGTGCTCAAGATGCTACAAAGTGTTCAGAGGGCGGGGTTTGTGCACTAACTTCGCGGCATTCGGAGTAGTCTGTCTTGTCTGCGAACCTCACCCGTCACGCAAAGGGTCGCGCTACCGGTCAGTCGTCGTGGTGAGCAGGTCCAGAAGCCGCTCGCCGGCATCGTGGCAGCTATTGGCAATCGCGAACGAATGCCGCAGCGCGGCACGACCATCGTCCGACCCCTGATCGAGAATCTCGCGGATCGCGGTGAGGAACGCGTCGTCGTTCTCGGACACGTGGAACCGCTCGGAGTGCAGCCGGCATTCGGGCAGCGCCGTGGCGACGATCGGTCGACCGGAGGCCATCGTGTCCATGATCTTCGTCGGATTGCATGCCTGGTTGAAGGGGTTGTCCAACCGGTAGGGGATCAGCGAGATGTCGAAGCTCTGGTAGTAGCGGGCGATGTCCTCCTGCCGGCGCCAGCCGATGGCGTGGACATTCGGGCGGGCGAGGAACCGCGCGCAGGCTTCCCACCAGGGCTCTTGGACCGGAACGCCCGTGCGCCCGACGATCACGATCGAGGCGCAGGGGGAACTCGCGGCTGATCCGGTCCATCAGGTCCCAGTTGACGCGATTCTCCAGCGAGCCGATGTAGCCCAGCAGGGGGCGGGGCAGATGGGTGATGTCTCCGGGCGTCTCGGCGGGCCGCGTCAGCGGGCTCGATGCCAGGAACGGCGTCGGCGCCCCGTGTGGGATGTAGTGAATCCGGCTCGAGGCCTCCGGCACGCGGGCCCGCAACTCCTCGGTCCGCAGCCGCGAGACGCACACCGTCACGTCCGCCGAGCGTACCATCGCCGCTTCCAGGTCCCGGACCTGCCGCGCCTGGCGCGGCCAGTACAAGGAATAATCATCAATGTTGTAATAGAGGGAAACCTCAGGCTGGAGCAGGTCCCGCAGGAAAATGTAATGCGGGTACGACATCGCCAGCCCCCGCCGCCAATCCGCAGGCAGGTCCCGCCACCAGGAGCGGATGGATCGCGCGATCGGGCGCATCCCCAGTCTGGGGTAGCGCTTCATCCATCCCGGCGGCAGCACGAATTGCTGCTCCCACGTGAACGGACTACTCGGCTGCAACCGACAGACCCGCGACCAGGGAAACAGGCCCCGGCGCCATCCGTTGAGATAATCCTGGCACTTCAGCAGCAGAAGCGCGACCGAATCCCGATCGATCTCCCGAAAGAGATTCTCGGTGTTGGGCCAGCCGACGTCGGCGACCGCCAGAGCGAGTCCGCCAGGCGCTTCGTCACTTCGTCTTGTCTTGGACTGAGCCGCTGGCCGGGTCATGGTGCTCATCATCGTTGCATCCCTGCGAAGTTGAGCAGTGTTCGATGATCGGTGTTCCGTGAGGATAAGCCAGAACTCTGGGCCGGCGTTGGGTCGCCGAGCCGTGTTTCATGAGGGATTACCGTATAACATGGCCCGCGTCGAAACGTCAACGTGGACCGGACCAGGCGACCAGGCGCGGCGTTGGGAGTGGTCGCTCAGCCCAGATTCCCCGTATTGCCGGAGCGCACAAGGTTTAGCTGTCTCTCGCGGTTGTATGGAATGTGGGATCAAGGCGAGGCGGTCACAGTCGCGAAGACCTTGAGCTGGGAGGGGGGTTCGTCCTTGAGGTCGGTCTCGATCTTGACGACTGCGTGATAAGGGCCAAGCGTCTCGGGCGCCTTGAACGTAAGGTTCACGAGGTGATCCGAGAGCGATCCGGGCCTGGGCTCGGCCGGCTCGAGCTCCGGTCGAGTCGAGGTGATTTTGGTGATTGCGAAGGGGGACGACGATCGGACGTGCACGACCTTGGGCGTGGATATGGTCTGGCCGGGACGGACCGGGCCGAAGTTAATGATCGACGGTGTGACCGAGACGGCGGTCTGGACGTTGGCGACGACGGAGATCGGGATGGTCTGGGTGGGCGTGTCGTTGGTGACCAGGGTCAGCTCGTCCTTGAAGTAGCCGGTGGTGACCGCGGGCTGGAGCGTTGCCGTGATCAGCCAGTTGATCTGGCCGTCGGCCGTCCGACCGATCTCCCGGGCTTCGGCCTTGACCTTGGCGGTCTGGGTCTTCATCTGGACGATGTTCCAGTCGGAGCGGCCACCGGCGTAGGTCAAAGTCAGCGAGGACGAGGGGAGTTTGGCCGAGCGGCGGACGATGCCGAAGTCGAGCTGACCCGGGCTCGTGACGATGTCGCTGCGGATGTAGCAGGTCAGGTTCAGGTCGACCTCGACCCAGCTCGGCCGGTCGAGGGTCAGGGTCAGGCCCGAGTGCTTGTCGCCCTGGAAGTTGGTCGTGTTGATGGTGGCCTCGACGGTGGTCTGGGTACCGGGAGGGATCACGCGCGCACCGACCCGGACGTCGGTGCAACCGCACTTGGTCCGCCAGTTGGCGATCCGGATGTCGGAATTGGTCCGATTGACCACGAGGAAGGCGTGCCGGATCTGCGAGCCGCGGGCAACGGTCCCGAAATTATAAGCCCGTTCGGGGAAGACGCCCGTCAACCAGTCGGAATCCCCCGCCTGCGCAGAGCCGGCCGCGACAACCAACCCGACCACCCAGAACAACACGAACCGAGGCATGGCGTTCCACTCCAAACCAAACCGGCGGGACGACCGGCACGCGGGGCTGTCCCCTCCGTTATCCTTATCTCAGAATCGGCCCCGGGAGACCATGCGGAGATGGCCGTTCCGATTTTCGCACCTTTCGTCAAGCCGGTTGCAAGGATTGTTCCGTGACCCCGGTCAAGTGTCGAGAGAGATTCCGGCCCTCGACTGGTTGCGCGACCTACGACTCTGGTACGATACTCGTCGTGCCTGGCATTTGCTGATGCTCGGGTCTTCCGGAATTCCTCCGCGACCGTCGTCTCACAACCTTGGTTCTCGTCCCGGGCCAGGTTCTCGAGCCGCTCTGTACGACCGACCTCCAGAGTCTTGCTCAAAGAACGCGAGTTTAGAAGCCGTTATCTCGTCGTGGGTTGGGTGACCGAACCGCGAACGTCAGGGAGCCGTCCCAGCCCGGTGCCACTCATCCACTCCCTCGCGGTCGCGGCTGGCCGGTTCCGGCCCTGTCAGAATACCATCGTTTCTCCACCGGACAGGTGATCGATGTTGAAGCCCTCGGTTCAGATCCATAATGTGGACGGGATCCTGGTCGCGGAGTTCTGGGACTGCCTGCGGTTGGATCCCGCACCAGTCCAAGACCTGCGCAAGCATTATGAAACTCATGTCCAGAAGCGGGGGCGGCCCGAACTGGTCATCGACCTCAGCGGGGTGGGCTTCGCGGGGTCCGCGGCACTGGGGAACTTCGTGGCCCTGCACCGCCTGGTCCGGCAAAACGGCGGCCGGATCATCTTCTCGGACGTGGACCCAACGGTCGCCGAGGTGTTCCGGGCGAGCAAGCTGGACTCTTTATTCGAATTCGTTGCCGATCGAGCCGCGGCTCTTCGCGCGATCAGCGAGCACCCTGGGGCCAATCATACGGAGGGGCCGAAGCCGGCCGAGAAGGATTCCGCACGGTCCCAGAATCCGCCCCGGAGCGGTCTGAGCCGCCTCCGGCGGCGAACCCCGTCCGACGGAAAGGCTTCCGAAGGCTGAAGGCTGAATCCAGGCCGGTCCGGTGCGGACTCAGCCTTGAGCTTTCATTCTTCAGCCTTCCGACCGTGAAATCCGGAGTCGGGTCCCCACTAACCCCGTGCCGCCGTGTATAATCGGCAGCCGCTGTGGAACCAACCAACCCCTCAGCCAGCCCGCGATCCGGGAATCTGGGAAGACCGTTTTCATTCACGGGAGTCCGTCCTCAAGCGGGAAGCTCGGTGCGAACATCATGCCGAGCTGGGCGAGATGGGGCAGTAACCGTATCTCCGTTGGCACCTGACGACCGATGACCGGCCGGGTGCGGTGGTCGGTCCGGTCGAACACGAGGATTTCTTGCGGGGGTCTGGACGATGGCCGTTACTCCCAGGATTCAAGTGAACGAGACGAATGGAATCACGGTGATTCGCTTTCAGGACCGTCAACTCTTCGACGAGCGAACCGTGCGCGAGGTCGCCGACCAGATCCTGGCGGCCCTGCCCAATGATAACTCCCCGATCCGACTCATCCTCGACTTCTCCGACGTCAACCTGATCTCCAGCACCCTGCTGAGCAAGCTGATCTTGCTCCAACGCCGGGTCGCGAACTCCAGCGGCAAGCTGCGTCTCTGCGAGATGTCGCCGGTGATCCAGCAGGTCTTCCGCACTTCGAATCTCGATCGGCTCTTCAGCATCGACCGCGATCAGCGGGCCGCCCTCGACTCGTTTCATTAACGGGCTTCCGGTCCGGGATCCTCGGTCGATGGCTCCGGCACCGAGCCGGATTCCCTTGGGAATTCCCCAGGAACCCAGTTGCTGGGGGAAGTCGGGGACCCCGCGCGTTGACGGCCAGGGCATGCGCTCCCATAATTTCGACAAGTGTCCGTGCGCGATCGCAAGGGCAGGGGGTTATCGGGCTGTGGCCCGAGGGGCTTGGGAGTTGAGTGGGCGGGCAAACTGAGGTGAATCGTTGAAGTTTCTCGGCCGGGCGAAGAAATTCCTGCGGGATCTCGGGACCGAGCCGCCGGCGAAGGTCCAGTATTTCAACGTGGCGTGCGCATCGGGGCATCGTGTCCGGGGCGAGCGGACGGAAGGCTATCAGGCGCTCCGCTGCCCGGCCTGCGGGGAGGGAGTCTTCGTTCTGCCCCGCAGCCCGTTGCCGGAGCCGGCCTCCCCGGCCCGGGCTCCCGGTTCGAGGACCGCGGCGATGCGGTCGAACCACGGGTTTGTGGAGGAGGGTCCAGTCGAATTGACGGATCCGATGCACGCTGGGGTCGAGCTGGGCGATCGCGGATCCGGGCGGGTCAACGTCGACATCATCTGGGAGGATGAGCTGGCCGAAGCGGCAATGGAACGAGGATCGGCGGTTGAGGTGCCGGGCGATTCCCCCGAGGCCGGGTCCGGCCCAGCCCCGGTGGAGGCCGGCCGAGGGGCCGTCGCGCGGGCGGCTGACCCCGCTCCGCCGCGTCCAGGTCGGCCCAAGCCGGCCGAACGGCCTGCGGGCCCGACTCCCGGTTCGAAGGCCGGCCCCACCGCGACCCCGGCGACCAAACCTTCCCCTGCCGGATCGTCCCGGCGGCAAGCCGCGCGTTCTGGTCAAGGCCGCGAGCCGAACGCTCCGATCGTCCTGGAGTCCCGGATCGCGCCGCGACGGCGCAGTCGCCATGGGCTGATCTTCCTGCTGGTCCCCCTGATCATCATTGCAGCGGTGAGCTGGCGGTACCGGAATCAGCGCCGGCAAGAGGATCCCCTGATCGCCGAGCGGGCGCGGGAGCAGGGCATCCCGGCCCTGGATGCGGGGGATTTCGACAAGGCGCATCAGCTCCTCGCCGCCGGCAAGAAGGCCGTCAACGACCTGGGCGGCGCCGTGGAAGGCGCCGAGGACATCCGTCACGCCGCCGCCGAGGCAGCCATCTACGTCAACCTGTGCGATATCAGCCTCGAGGAAATGCTGGCCGAAGCGCGACGCACCACCGAAGTCGATGCCTGGAAGTCGAAGTTCGACATGGTTTACAAGGGCCGGGCCTATGTCTTCGACGTGACCATCACGGCCACGCCTCAGGAGGGGACCACAGGGAGTTACGAGATCGACTACCTGGTCTGTCCGCCAGGGGAGACCAGCCGTTTCGGCCAGGGCCGTGCGTCGCGACCTGATTCCTTCGCCCGTATCGATCTGACTGGCTTCGAGCTTTTCGAGCTGTCCGGCCCGAAACCGGGCGATTCCGTCAAGTTTGGAGCCAAGCTCGCCGCCTTCCGATTCGACAGTGACAGGGATTACTGGGTGGTTCAACTGGAGCCCACCAGCGGCGTGTTCCTGACGCACCCTCGTGCGTTGGAGGCGCTCGGCAAGCCGCCGACCGCTCTGATCGATCCAATCCCGCCCGAGGGCCAGCCATGAGACGGCCATTCCGGACACTCGTAACCTTGCTGGTTTGGCTGCTCGCATGGGTCGGCGGTGCCATCGGGCGGCAGCCGGCCGATAACCGGGTCGAGCCGTCGGACCTGGAGCGTCGGGCGGACCTGATTGGCCGCGAGGTGGTCGTCAACGACCGCGTGAAGTTTTATGTCATCCGCAAAGGCACGGAGGACGACCAACTCGAGTTGAAGCGGACCTCGGTCTCCTTCCGGGTCCCGCGGCGGCTTCGCCCACCGGCTCATTCCCGGATGGCGGCCGTGGTTGTCCACGGCATCCTGAAACGCGACGAGGGGCGGCTGATCTGCGAGGTGACGAGCCTCCAGATCGTCCCTAACGACCTGGAACGGCTGGAGCGCGGGCTGGCAGGGCTGTTACCTCGAGATTCCGCCACCCGGAAGGCCTGGGCGCGGTGGGCCGAGCGCCGCGCCACCGATTTCGGTGAAGAACAGGGTCCCTTGATGAAGCGCGCCCGGGAACTGGACGCCGAGGTCCTGCGCCTCGAGGGGCAGTTGAAACGCGGGGCCGTCAACGCGCCCCAGGAGTGGCTGGAGATGGCCCAGGACGCACGCCGACGGAAGGTCCCGGAGCCGGACCCATCCGCCCTGGCCCACCGCGCGTTGCGGGCCAAGCTGGCGGCGGCCGATGACGTCGCCAGCCTCGGGGCGGTGGTCCGGGAGATCGAGGCGTTCTTCCCGAACGTCGCGAACGACCGCGATTCCGCACGCGTGAACCTGGCGCGTTGGGAAGCCCCGTATGCCGACGACCCCGCGGCGACCTATCTCGACCACAAAGCGTCCGCCGAGGTCCGCAAGGCACTCGATCGTCGCCTGTGGGCCGACGCCCGCGAGCGACTGCTGGACCACGAGCCGATCCCGGATCTCCCGGCCGGCGTTGCCCTGTCGGAGCAGGCCACGAGTCTTCTGCCCGAGAAGCCGGATCTCCCGGCCCATTTGCTGAAAAAGGCCGTGGGCCAGTATCGGAAGGACCTGGCCTCCCTGAGACTCGAAGAGGTCAAGGCCCTCGCTCAGGTCTATCGCGAGAAGCTCAAACAGCCGGACGAGGCCCTCAAAGTCCTCGGAGACTGGCTCGCGATTAAACGCGCGCGGCTCAGCGATACCGACGCTGACGGTCCCCTGTCGCTGGCGGCCCTGTACGAGCAACTTCTTCAGGACCGCGTCACGGCCGTTGAGCTGCTCCGTAAATCGTGGAGAATCGACCCGACTTCCAAGGAGACCGAGGAGGCGTTCCGCATCCGGGGTTTCCGAAAGGTCAAAGATGAATGGGTCGAGATCCTCCCCGGCACCGACGCCGTCTCCGGGTCCGACAAACCAAAGCCCTCACGCTCGGCGGTCACGTCGGGGCAGGGCCTGCTCGGCCTCACGGCGGACGAGGTCCGACTGAAGTTGAACGGGCGACCGTCTCGCGTCAACTACTCCGCCTCCCGGGGCCAGCTCATCGAGCAGTGGATCTATCATCTTGACAATAATTCCGCCCGTTATGTAAATCTTCTCCACGCACCCGGTGCATCGAGGCCCCGGGTGGTCGCCGACTATACCTTGCCCAGGATCACCCCGAAGGGAGGCTTCGGCTCGGCCCGATGACTGGTCCACGCGAGTCTGGCTTCTGCGCTCTCGGGCCTGCAATCCATGCAACGCACGACTGGATGTCGTCCCGCCCATCGTTCATCCGATGCCGTCGGACCAGCCACTGAGCTTCCACCCACGATCGATCATCCGCGGTCGCGGCTCATTCCGAATTCCCTCGTTGTCCCGAAATCCAGGGTCGCCTAAGACGAAAAGTTTTTTTTCGAGTTTTTGGCAACCCCTTGGCGGAACACGGCGTATTATTTCTGGGGACGGCGGAAAACGGACGTTCTCTCTTGTCAATGGCGCATAATATGCGAGTGACAGGGTCCTGAACTGGGTATTGGTCTGTTTTTCGCCACAACAAGGATCCCCAGGCGACTCGATACCGACCACTGTGATCCCAGTCACGGGGACGGGGTTGTTGGCTGGCTTCCCACGACGATGATGGAAATGCACTGCGGGTCTATCCGCCCGATTTCGACCCTTTTTATACGATCGATCCACACCAGGAGGTGTTTATGGCCCGCAAAGATGCCTTACTGAGACTGACGAGCCGCCTGATTGCGCGACGCGACGCGTTGCGGAAGGCCCTCAATGGCGACCTGGACAGCTTCCGGAAGTTTTCGGAGCTGAGCGTGGTCGGTGATAACGTTAACGCGGCAGTTGATTCGGCGAATGATGAGATCTGCTCACAGCTTGTGGAAATTGAGAGCCGGGAGCTTGGCCAGATCGAACATGCCCTCCAACGGATCGCGGCTGGGGTGTATGGGCGTTGCGAGTTCTGCGGGGGGAAGATCTCCGAAGCTCGGCTCAATGCACTGCCCTATACCAATAGCTGCATCGACTGCCAGCGCGAGAATGAACGGGCAGGACAGTCGAGGGCCCTCGAGCCGGACTCGAAGCGCTGGGCTAAGGTTTATGAGAAGCCCACTGAGGAAGGTGAGAGCGAGTCCCAGATCAATCTCAGCGATTTCGAGATGGACTTCAGCGAGTCTCGCTGATCGCCCGAACGCCGAAACGTAAACTTGTGAACCGCCGGAGCACCTCCGGCGGTTTTTTTGTTGGTTGGTAGCCAGAATTGTCCCAGTCCCTTCTCGTGGATTCGTCAGAAGGAGTTAGGCTCACCAGTCGGTGACTCCCATCCCACCGCTCAATGTTGCAATCCTCGAAAAACCCTGGGTGGCTCCTGTTGGGGAAATGGTGGCGTCCTGAGCTGGGCGCGGGTCTCCTGACCCCGCCCGGGTGCCAGACCGAAGGTTTCCTCCCCGCCCCGCCCACCAGATTCCCCACATGAGCCAAGCTCTGAACCAGGCTCGCGCGTCCTTCGAGAAAGAACTGGCGAACCTCGCTCTCGACCTCGACTGAACTCGACCCACACACCACCCGTTGATCCATCGTGAGTGATCTATCGTCCTTCATTCGTGCCGGTCCTTCTTTATTGGCACGTATGAGTGAATGGAGGCGCGTTTCGAATTAATCTTCAACCGGCTCGTTCCGTCGGAACGATCTTTGACTTGGCCTCAGAGGGGGAAGTATAGTAACGGAACAGGAGGCCGAACCTCGAAGAAGAAGGGGCGTTTGCGGGCCGGCCAATGCTCCGGTGCCTGAAAGTTGTCCCTGGCCTGGAGTTCCGTTCATGCTGTCGCGATCTTCTGCGATCATCCTGTCGTTGACTTCGTTGAGCGCGGGCGTGTTGCTGGGGATCGTCCTGGCGCACGGCGGTCCGGCGGTGTCCGCACAGGTTGCGGGCACGGTCCGGACGGAACCCAAGGCCGTCGCCAGGTCGGCACCCGCTCCGAACCTCGCTTCCGAGGTCAAGCGGCGGGATGATGAGATTTACGAGGCGCTGACCAGACAATACGACCAGTTCCAGGTGGTCAATCGGACCTTCGAGCTGGTGGCCAAGGCCGTCTCGCCCACGGTCGTGCACATCGTGGCGCAGAAAAGCGTTCGGGACGAGGAAGCGCGGCGGTCGCGGCATTTCGAGGAGACCGGTTCGGGAGTCATCGTCCGAAGTAACCGTGCACCTGGGCTTTACATCTTGACAAACCATCACGTCGTGGAGAATGCGAAGCCTGCGAAGGTCCGGATCATCCTGCGGGACGGACGCTCGGTGCGGCCAGTCCACATCTGGAGCGACGACAAGGCCGATATCGCCGTCCTGAAGCTCGACCGCGACGACCTGCCGGCGGCGCGAATGGGCGACAGCGACGAGGCGGCGGTGGGGAGCTGGGTCATGGCGCTGGGAAGTCCCTTTGGCTTGATGCACTCGGTCAGCCAGGGGATCATCAGCGCCCGGAGCCGGCACATGCAAGAGCTCCAGGACGTGGAGAATCAGGATTTCCTCCAGACCGACGCGGCGATCAACCCGGGCAACTCGGGTGGCCCGCTGGTGAACATGAAGGGCGAGGTGATCGGCATCAATAACTCGATCGCCTCCAATGGTGGGGGCAACGAAGGGGTGGGTTTCAGCATCCCGATCAACCTCGCTCGCTGGATCATGAACGAGCTGATCACCCGTGGCCACGTGACCCGCGGGGCACTGGGGGTGCACCTTCAAACGGAAATCAGCCCGGAAGATGCGGTGAAGCTGGGCATGGACCGGCCGCGCGGCGCCTGGATCAGTCGGGTCACCCCGTCCTCGCCGGCTGCCCAGGCCGGCCTCCTCGCCGGTGACGTGGTCCTCCGGTTCGCCGGGGTTGATATCGCCGACTTGAATCACCTCATCAACACGGTCTCGATGGCGCCGATTGGCCAGCCGGCGGACGTGGTCATCTGGCGCGACCGCCGCGAGCTGACCTTCCGGGTCACGGTGGCGGACCACGACCAGACCTTCGCCCAGTTGGCCGGGAGTGGGCTCGAGGCCGAGAAGGACCCATCGGGCCTGATCCGTCGTCCTAACCGTCCCGGCTCCACGTCCAGCTACGTCATAGGCCTGGAACTGGCAACGCTCACGCCGCAGCTCGCCGGGGGAATGGGGTTCACCCAGAGCTGGCGCGGTGCCCTGGTCCTGACCGTGGACCCGGAGAGCCCACTGGCCAAGACAGTTCGGCCCCGGGACGTTGTCACGGCAATCGACAACCAGGCGATCACGTCGGCCGAACAGGCCAAGCGGATCCTGGACCAGCGGGCCGATCACGTGCAGTGCGTCATCGGCATCGACCGCCTGGTCAAGGGGAAGATCGAGCATCAGTCGATCCGGCTGCCGTGATGGAACCCGTGATCGCATGCCTTCAGGCGCTGGCTCGCGGCCGAGGGTTGTCCGCACTCGCGGCCGAGTGCGCCATCGGCACCATGCTGGAGGGTGAGGTCTCCGAGGCGATGACAGCGGCCTTCTTGACCGCCTTGCGGATCAAGGGGGAGACGGCCGACGACCTGGAGGGGGCCGTCCGCGCCGTGCGAAGCCGGATGATCCGCTGGGAGCGCGGGATCGACCCGGAACGTCTGCTCGACACCTGCGGCACGGGCGGCGACGGGGCCAGTACGGTCAATATCTCCACCGCGGCGGCGATCGTCGTGGCGGCGTGCGGGGTCCCGGTGGTCAAGCACGGCAACCGGGCGGCCTCCGGCAATTCGGGCAGCTCAGACGTGCTCTCGGCGCTGGGGGTGGCGGCCGATCCGGGGCCCGAGCGTGCTGGAGCGTTGCCTGACCGAACTGAATATCGCCTTCCTTTTCGCCCCGCGGTTCCACCCTGGGCTCAAATCCGTTGCCGCAGTCCGCCGTCAGCTCCCGTTCCGGACTGTGTTCAACCTGGTCGGCCCGCTGTGCAATCCCGCCTGCCCGGCGTATCAGCTCGTGGGCACCCCCAGCGAGGCCCAGGCGGACCTCCTGGCCGCTGTCCTGGCCCGGCTGGAGCACGTCCGCCGCGCCGCGGTCGTCTCGGGGGCCGACGGACTGGATGAAGTCACCCTGGACGGTCGGACCGCCGTCCGGGTCGTCGAATCGGGCCAGGTCCGGCTCGAATCGTGGCACCCGGACGACTTTGGTCTCGAGTCCCGGAGCGCGGAGGGCTTGAGGGTCAATGGGCCCGAGGAGAGCGCCGAGCGGATCCGACGAACGTTGGCGGGCGAGCCGGGGCCGGTCCGCGACTACGTGCTGGCCAACAGTGCCGCCGCGCTCTGGGTCGCCGGGCTGTCCTCGTTGCGCGAAGGCGTCGCCCGGGCTGCGATGGCCATCGATTCCGGAGCCGCCGCCGGGCTGCTTTCTCGGTGGTCGGTGGTCAGTGGTCAAGATGTCCCCGCCTGAACGGAGGTGCGGATTTGGCGAAAGCCAGTACGATCTCCCGCAATGCGGAACTTGGCATGGCAGAAGCCTTTGCCGATGCTTTCAGCGCCGGAGAGTGGCAATCAGAGCAGCTCCAGTCGGACAGAGTGAAGCATTTCCTCCAGATCCTCCGAGGCAGGCCATGATTCACGAATCGCCCGTATGCCTGGATTGCCAGCATTATCGACGTTCGCAGCCACGCACCTGTGACGCCTTTCCTGATGGCATTCCGGATGAGATCTGGACTACGTCGATCCTCACAAGAAGCCCTTCCCCGGCGATCACGACATCCAATTCGAGCCCATCAAGAAGCCAGCCAAGGCCGCTCGCGTCAGGTCTCGTCGTCGCTGAGCGTTGATCCCAGCCCCGGAATCCAGAGTTCCTGGTAAACCGAGTAGCCGCCGGGCTTCATGCCGAGGGCTTGATAAGTCCGCTGAGCTGGCTGGTTGGCGTCCTCGACGTAGAGGCGCAGGCCGATCACGTCGGGAAGGGACCGGGCCTGATCGCGGATATGTTGATGCAGGGCTCGGAAGACGCCTCGTCCCCGGAAGCCTTGGGCGACGTAGACGCTCTGGAACCACCAGATCCAGCCCTGGCGCCAGTCGCTCCATTCGCGGGTGACGGCGGCCTGACCCACCGGGTGGGTTTCTCCGTCCAGTTCGGCGACCCAGTAGCGTAGACGGTCGGGATCGGCCAGTGCGCAAGCGACTCCAGATTCGAGGATGGCCGGGTCGAGCACCTTGGCCTCGGTCTCGAGGGCCAGGAGGCGATTGAACTCGACGATCACCGCCAGGTCGTTGGGTGCGGCCGGCCGGATCAGGGGGAGCCGTGAGGCGTCATCGATCACAGGCGGTCGCTCCGGCGGATGCGTGCGCGGCGGCTGGCCTCCTGGAGGACCCGAAGCTCCTCCTCGGTCAGTCCGCTGCGCCCTTCCCGCGCGATCTTGGCGAGGACTTCATCGAGCCGGGCGTCGAGCTGCTCCTCGGGCAAAACCGAGACCGACGGGTTCTTCCCGCCACCGCCGACGCTGGTCGAGGTGCGGCGAGGAGCCTGAAGTCCGCGGCCGGCCCTGATCGTAGGAGACCGGCGAAAAGATGCGGAGTCGGGGGCGGAAGTTCCGCACCGAGAACAGGCGAGACCACCGCAGGTCGAAATACCAGTAAATCACGCCGAACGCGGCCCCCGCCAGGTGCGATTCCACCGCGACATCGTGCAGGAACGCTTGGGCTTGGGGCAGCAACGGGAAAAACAAGTAAATCGCCAGGACCACCCACATAGGCATCGGGACGATGATGAACAGCATCTCGCGCTTGGGGTAGAAGAGCGTAAAAAGCGTCACGACGCCCATGACCGCCCCGGAGGCACCGATGACATCGTGGAACTCGCCCGCAGGGGCCGACGAGGCATCGAACAGGACCCAACCGAGCGTGCTCACCACGGCCGCGCAGAGATAGAACGCCAGGAAGTCCCGGCTCCCGTAGATCGCCTCCATCTCCCGGCCGACGACCCAGAGGAACAGCATGTTCCCGAACAGGTGCCAGATGTCGGCGTGCAGGAAGGTCGCCGACACGAGTTCCCAGAGATAGAGATGCCGGAGCGTGTACTCGGGCGAAGCGGCGAGGAACCGGCCGGCGAAGTCCCTGTCACCGAAATTCCAGTGCAAGACCATCTCGAGCACGAACACGGCGACATTGATGGCGATGAGGGTCTTGCAGACCGGCGCGATGCCGTTGAACCAGTGGGAGCCAGTGGTCTCTCCTCGATAATACTCGCGGTCGTAGATGCCCATGACGACTCCGCTCCGGCGGGACCAGCATCCCGCTCGCGCACCTGCATCCGGGTCGCGACCGTTCCGGTCGTCCCTTTGCTTGTCATTTCATCATCGACATCGCCGTCCAACCTGTCAACGGCGCGTGCACTCGCATCGCGTCCAGAGCGATCCGGGTGCCACCCGGGGCGTGGTTCGGAGCCAGCGACCAGGAGCGGCGCCGTGATACGAGACGAAGTGGACCGCTCCAACGGCCGGCTCTGTCCTATTGCAAGGCCTCGATGGCTTCCCTCTTCGATTGATAGATCGGCCAGACCATATCGAGGGCCGTGATCCGAAGCAATTCCCGCGTCCGCTCATTGACCCCGGCGAGGGCCATCGTGCCCCCCTGCGACAGGGCCAGCTTCCAGCATCGGATCAACAGCGCCAGGAACATCGAGCCGAAGTTGTTGACCCCGCTCAGGTCGAAGACGATCAGCGGATTCTCCTGCCGACGGAGTGGCTTCAGGATGAGGTTGGAAACCAGCTCCTCCAGGCCGAACTCAATGCGTTCCAGCTCCCGCGTCGCCGTGATGACCGTCATCTCGCCTCGACGTTCAATGGTGAATGCCGCGTCAGACGGTTTGGATTCTGGGGAGGTCATCACGGGGGCTCAAAACGACCGAGCCGGATACCCTGGGGTCATTGCCACGCGTTCCGGCTCTGATCAATACACTAGAGCTTTCCCATCCCCGCGGCAAGCCCAGAGCCGGCCGGTCACGCCGAAGGACGGCAATTCGAGAATGCTCGCACCACTTCGTACAAGTCGTTACTGACCAGCAACTGGTCGTCCTCGAAGTTGCGCAGCCAGGTGTAATTGTCGCGGTAGGCCTGGGCCAGTAACGGATACAGGTCGCTCAGCCTGATCGGGATGACGGGGTTCTCGCCGTGGTCTTGTTCTTCCTCGGGATGCGGGAAGACGCGCAGCCGCGCGGTTGCCATGGGTTTTCCTCCTCCTCGCGGTCCTGTGCTGTTCCATCGCCGAGCGCAGGAGGTCCTCCGGCGCTGAGCTCGATCATCGACCGGAGATTCGGGCGACAGAATCTCGGGGGCAGAATCACCCACTTCCCTATCCCTGGTCCGGCATGCCTTAGAATCGGACAAGGAGAGCCGTGAGGTTCAACCTATCCGGGAACAATCTGGTAGCGGGTCGCGGCTGGAGCAGATGGTCGCGCCGGGTGGCGGCAAAATCGCGACTACCCTGACGCTGGGTAACGATTCGCCGAGAGGGCGGCCCCGCGGGGGCCTATGATTCGACGGCCTCGTCCGCCGCAGCCCGTGGTCCGCCGCCCGGTGACGCCGGTCGCGGACCGGCACCGCCCAGGTGGGGCTCCGGCGGTGTCCGCGACGCCGTATCAATTCGGTGGCCCTGCGATGGCTCCAGGACGCGGGCCAGGTCGTGGGGCGACCCGCTGATGTGCAGCTCCCGCGTGGGCATCGGGATGACGATCCCTTCCGCGGCGAACCGCCGCTGGATCTCGGTGCAGAGGCGGTGCCGGACCGGACCGGCCAGCCCGGGGTCGGCGACGAAGGCGTTGAGCCCAAAGAGGAGGGCGGACTCGCCGAAACCTTCGAGGGATGCCGAGGGAGCCGGACTGAACAGGACCTCGGCATCGCGCCGCGCCACCGAGAGCAACAGCTCGACGACCCGGTCCGGATCGGTTCCGTACGCCACGCCCAACCGGATCGGAATGCGGAGGATCTTGTCGTTGTGCGTCCAGTTGACCAGGTTGCCGGTGATGAACTCCCGGTTGGGGACGATCATACACTGGTTGTCGGCGTTGATGATCGTCGTGGCGCGGATATGGATGCGGTCGACCTGTCCCGTCGTACCGGCGACCGTGACGACATCCCCGATCCGGATCGGCCGCTCCAGGAGCATGATGATCCCGCAGACAAAATTGGAGAGGATCTCCTGGAGCCCGAACCCCAGGCCGACCCCCAGAGCCGCCAGGACGACGCTGATCTTGGCCATATCGAGCCGGACGGCGCCCAGTGCGGCGATCGTGGTCAACGCCAGCACCGCGTACCGGCAGAGCGTCACGACGGCGAATCGGACGCCCGGATCGTCGGGCATCCGGTGGAAGAGGGTCAAGGCGAAGAAGGTGCTCATGTACCGCCAGGCCAGGGCCCCGGCCATCATGAAGCCTCCGGCCTTCAACACGTCGCCGACGGTGACCGGCGACTGGTCGTCGAAGAACCATATCGGCTGGCTAAGCAGGAATCGGACCAGGGCCAGGTCCAGGTCCCAGAGCCAGGCAACCACCAGGAATCCCAGGGCAATGAGGACGCAGGCGCCCAGGCGTTTCAAACCCACGGCGAGGTCGGCGGACGGGAACGCGAGGTCGCCGGGGTCCGTGGGTTCGCCCATGCCGCCAGGGCGGTCGTGCGAGGAGGCGATCCCGCGCGATCGGGCCGAGGCCCGCAGTGCGACGGCCGATGTCAGGGCCAGCGCCCAGGACTGTCGACGCAGCCGCGACCATTGCACGACGTGCTGGTCGATGGTTCGCCCCAGGGCGCGATAACCCGCGGCACCCAGAGCCATCACCGCCGCGGTCTGGGTCACGGCGACGGCCAGTCGGCGGGCGGAGAAGCTATAGCCGCGTAGGTCCAGTACGATCACCGTGGCGATGGCCACCAGCACCAACCCGGCCGCCACACGGCGGTGCCGGCTGATCCAGACCAGTCCGGCGTGGACCTTCGATGGGCTCGCTCCCCCGGGCGTTTCCTGCAATCCCGAGGCCGATGATGTGGTCGCAGGAGCGTCCGCTGGCCCGTCGATGGTTTTCACTGAGGATTCGATCGTGAACCACGCCAGCAACGCCGAGCGTCCCCTCAACAGATCGGACCCACACCCCCCAGACCACCAGCTCGAACGCCAGGATCAAGAACCGGCTGAACGCCGGCACGTTCAGCGGCCGACCCTCTGGGGCGATCAACCCGTGGTCGAGTAAATAGGCCGGCAAGAGCAGCCCCGCGGCCGCGATCACCACGAACCGGCCGGCTCGGCCCAGTTGCCGCGCCACCGGAGCGGGGATCTCCAGGTAGTGCTCGGCCCAGCCCGAGGGCCGAGCTAACCATCTCAACACGCCATGCACCAGAACCGCCAGCGCCAGACCCGTCAGGGTCGCGGACACCAGGATCCCCACGCTCCTCGGCCAGGGCGCCTGCCCGCGCCAGGTAGGCCAGCAAGACCAGGTACGACGGCCAGATCGCCGCCGCTGCCGTCCCCATCGCCAAGGATCGCAAACCCCGCATCAGCATCTCTCTTGTCCCTAACGCGGCCTCCGGCCGCAACCAAGGAGGGATTCCCGATTCCGGAATCATGTCCATCGGGAATCTCGAATCGGGGATGTGGAATCCCTTGAGGATTCGAGGACTACAAAGGTAGGTCCCGTTGGATCAGGACGCGCAGGCCCCGGCGCAGGCGGACCAGCCCGAACGGCAGTCCCAGCAGAGCCAGGGCCGCGATCACAAACTCGGCTGAGGCGTTGCGCCTGTGCCGGGGCCTGACCGCCTCCTCAGCCAGCCGCAGCAGAGCCTTGACCACGTCCTGAAACTCGCGGGCACCCTGGCTCAGAGTTCCCAGCCCGATCGGCTCCTGGTCGCGAACCCAGAAGATATGGGTGCGGATGAACCCATATTCCTCGTCGAGGATCCCCAGCCGCCGCGTGAGTTGGTCGAGCGTCTGGGCTGTGCAGTGGGTGAGCCGCTCCAGCGCCGCCCGGCGCCGTACCAGCAGCGCCCGGTGCTTTTGCTCCAGTTCGGCCAGCAGGGACTCGCCCTCGCTCCATCGCGATGGCGGCAGCCGTTCCCGCAGCAGGTCATGGCCAGACCACTGGTCGGAGAGCGAGTCCTGAAGCAGCTCGATCTCGACATTGGTCAAAGCGTCTTCGTAGAACTGAAGGCGGCCCTCGATGATCGCCATCTCGTTGCGGAGCAGGCGGTCGCGCTCGGGGCCGATCCGGCGGAACTCGTGGTTGAGGCGGATGGCGTCCAACCGGCTGACGAGCCCATCGGCGACCAGCTCCTTGACCCGTGCAAAGTCGGTCTCCGCATGGTCGGCCAGGATGCGCTGCTCGTCCAGCGACGGCGGCGGGCTGGTGGCCTCGGCCTGCTCGTTCTTGACGACCTGGATCTCCAGCTCCAGCAGTCTGGCCAACCGGTGGGCGCGGAACCGTTCCAGCGGATCCTCCAACTGCCAGGCCATGTCCTCTTCGTGAGCTGCCTTTTCCTTCAGTTCTCGCTCCTGTCGTTCGGCGAACACGCGATAGCGCTGTTGCATCAGCTCGAGTGCTCGCTCGAGGACCTGGACTCGAGCCTGGTACACCTGCAATTTCAGTTCGCGGACGCCCACCAACTTCGGCTCCAGTGCGAGCTGGGCCTCGACGACCTGGAGGCGTCAGGGCCTCGACCCGTGACTCCCACTCGAAGTTGATCAACCGCTCCTGGGCTAACCGGCGAGCCTGGGCCGTCGCCGCCCCAGCGACCGCCTCGCGCGCCGCTGCGCGGGCCTTCAACAGGGTCACCCGCTGGAACAACTTGTCTCGCTCGGTCCGTCGGGCACTCTGCTGATGCTCCCCGTCCGCGACCGCGGACTGCAGGGCCTCCCGCTTGGACCTCCACTCCTTCAACTCGTTGGTCGTCGCCTCCATCGCGTCTTTCATCTCGGCATGGGAAGCGGGAGATCCCCCCGGCGGCAGTCCCCGCTCGGTTTCGAGCAGCAAGTTCTCCGGCCGCGTGCCCGCCTGGGCCAGGACCGACTGGAGCCGCCTGAGCTCGTCCCTGGCCGTGGCCAACTGCTTCTCCACGCTCGGCTCGGGATGGGTCGCCTGCTTCAGGGCCGCCGACGCCTTGTCATACTCATCCAGCCAACGTAACCGGTCTCGAAGGACTTTGCGGAGTGGCTCGTCGGTGCTTGATTCCGGCTGCCCCGCGGTGCTGGAAGCCGATGGTGGTTCGGGCCGATGGGCAACGCTCGTCGCCGGAGTCGTTGTCGAAGCGCGGGAAACGGGATCGACGGACTTGAGCTGCTCGGCCGCCTGACGCCGCAAAGCCTCAGTCTCGGTCTCGGCGAGGCCGACCGATCGGGCTGGGTCAGTGATCGTCGACGGATCCGCGGTCTCTATCGGAAGTTGTGGCTGGGCTGCTGGTTCACCCTGCCAGGCGAGCCCGTGGGGCGTCCCGACCAGGACGATGAGTGCTGCCAGAACCAGAACGCAGCTTGTGGGGACGTGAATCCTCCCCCCACTCCAGGGACATACGGCTATCGTGGATACGGCCGCGACGGCCCGATTCCGGGATCTCGGCATCGCGCGGGCTCCCTCCGGCAGATGGGACGTCGCGAAGAGGCTGTCCGGAAAGCTGTTTTCGTAGCGTGGGTGAGGCCGAGTGAGGTTCGCTCGGCGCAACCCACCAGTCGAGTGAGCTTTGCGGCGGTGGGTCGCACCCACCCTATCGGCGACGAGAACGCGCCGGTTAAACGCCCTCTGAGACGTGACACCGATACGGTACGAAGGGGCGTAGAGTAGCTCGGGGGACCGCTTCGGGCAAGGGGAAATCGTGGCGGAGTTCAAGAGGCTGAAAGCCGAGTCGGATGCGGCGTGAGTCCGAGACATCGGTCGGGCCCAGTGGGCAGGTCAAGAGACCGCCTTCCCGCACGATAGGCTGGTCCTGAAGGCTCACTGACTCGCCACTGCCCCGCGGCGCCAGCATCTCACTCAGCCTTCAGTCTTCGGTCTTAAGCCTTTTGAACGACGCCAATAGCCCTTGACCTGACCCCGCACGGCTCTATCATTCGGTAAGTTCTCCTTGCAGCGTGTTGGATTGAGGAAATACAATCAATCTCGACCGAGCCACCCTCTCACACTCACTCGTAGAACGATAGCCGTCAGGGCGCACGATTGCATGGTTTTCGACTCTCGAGCGGAGAGTTGTCGTGGGCTTCTGCGCCCGAGAAACCTGATGACGGCGATTCGAGGGGGTTGCGTCGATCGGTCCGGATTCGTGAGGCAAGGATGAGGTGTTTGGAAGGTGAGTTGGAGTGCCGGCCCGGAGACGCCGCGATGCGTTGAGGATCGCCCAGCGAAGGAGAGCGTTTGCGTCTGGCGGTTCGGGCCCGGAGGAGTGCCATTGTGTCCCGTCCTGTAAGTCCGAGAGGCGTTGATCACGAGCTTCCGAGACTGGGCCTGGCGACCAGCTCGGCCGGACCGGAACCCTCGGTGGCGTCCCTGGCAATGCTGGCCGGATTGACTCAGTGGCGGTGGCGGGTCCAGCATTTTCGGACCCGTGCCTGCCCCACGGCCACCGAGGCGGTCGGCCAGGTGACTGGCCTACCCGGTCGTCACCTCGATGCCTGGCTGATGCCCGAACCGGTCTGCCGCGGTCTCTTTGCCCGGGCGGCGGCTTCCGCCGAGTTGTCGCTGGTGGAAGGGGCGCTCGAGGCTCCGAGCGCGGACCGGTCGTTCCCATCGTGCGATCACCCTGGCGACCTGCGGCCGATCGCCGAGGCGCTGGATCTCCCCGTGGTCGCGGTGGTTTCCTGTCGCGGGAGTGACGTCGAGCCGTTCCACCTGCCACGGTTCCCGGAGGGCGTCGACGCAGTGCTGCTGGACGAGGTGGGCGATCCGGAGCGGCTGCCGCAGTTGAGGCGCCTGGTTCAACTGACCACCGGCCTGCCCGTTGTCGGTGCGGTCGAGGCCATGCCGGGGCTCCGCGCCGCACTCGAGCAAATGCCGCGCGATCGCCATTTGCCGGATGATCTGATCGACCTGCTGGCCCGTGGCTTCCTCAAGCACGCGGACTTGTCGGTGATCGACGATCTGGCCCGGAGCCGCCCGTTTCCGCATGCCACGGAGGGGTCCGGGCTCGAGGGCCGGTGTCGCCGCCGGTTCCGCGTGGCCTACGCCCAAGACGAGGCGTTCGGCCGCTACTTCCCCGACACGATCGAGGCGCTCGAGGCGCTGGGCGCCGACCTCGTGGAGTTCTCACCGCTGCGTGACGAGGCCCTGCCGGAACGGGTCAACCTGGTGATGATTGGCTGCGGGTTTCCGGACCACCATGCGGACGAGCTGGCCTCGAACCATAGCATGATCGCCGCGCTGGGGGAGCACGTTTGTCTCGGGCGGCGGATCTACTCCGAGGGCGGGGGGACCGCCTATCTGGGACGTCGCATGATCATTGGCGGCCGGTGCTACCGGGCGCGGGAATCCTGCCGTTCGACGCCGAGCTGCTTCCCGACGCACCGCCGGCACCTGTCTCTCGGCAGTTACTGCACGACTGCTGGCTCGGTCCCCGCGGCACAATGGTCCGCGGCTACAAGAGCTGCCGATGGCGCCTGATTCCGGGCATCGAGCGATTCGAGTGTCCCGCTTGCGTCGGCGCCCTCTCCGCCGAGGGAGACTGGTTCTACCACCATCATGCCGTCGGCAGCCTTCTGCATCTCCATCTCGGCGCGCTGCCGGAGGTCGTCGCCGCCTTCGCGGGGCCACACCGTCCTTCCCTCCGCCGGCCCACCGCTCGGGGACTGGCCGAACGGGAATCGGATCGATGCCGCGAATACGACGAAGGTCTGGATGCGCCCGAACTCTGACCGGTCCGTCTTCCGTGTTCAGATGCCGTATTTACCAATATTTACTGAACACGGAAACTTGACCCTGTTCAATGCACTCCCGTCGGCTCGATCTGCGCCTCGAGGGCCTTGATACTGTCGCGAAGCCCATCGCTATACGGCTGGAGCTTGAGGGCGTGCCGCAAGGTCTTGAGGGCGTCGGACGGGTGATTGAGCTGCAACTGGCACTGGGCGAGGCCGCCGAGTGCTCCGAAATGGTACGGGTTTCGGTTCAGGACCTGCTGGCAGTCCCGGGCACTTTCGGCAAACCGGCCCAGTCGGAAGTAGATGATGGCCCGCTGGTTGTAGGCTTCGGCAAAACCGGGTGCTGCGGTGATCAGCCGGTTGGCCAGAGTTTCCGCACGGCTGAATTGCCCGCGGTCGATGAGTTGTGACACGGCCTGGAGCGTCTGGTTGTTCTCAGGCGTGTCAGCTCGGAACCAGACGGACCAGAGCGCAGTCCTCGGCGAGCTTTCGCACCGTCACATCGCTGTCGCGCAGGGCCCGGCCCAGTGAGGTGTTGCTCCGCTCGAACCGGCCCGCGAAACCCAGGGACAGGACGGCAGCTCGGCGAGCGGTGACCGCCGGGGAGTTTAATAGGATCCGGCACAGCATCTCCTCGGTGTACTGAGCGGCAACACGATCGCGAAAGGCTTCGAAGTTGCGGTCGTCGAGGAGTTTATGGAAATAATCCACGAGCAGGTTGGCCGAGTTCGCCTCCCAGGGACTGCCGGCGGCGATCCCCTGGCGCATCGTATCACCGAGGGCCGAGGGACACGAGACATCCATCCAGAACGGGGATATCGAAAGCCCAAGCACCATCAGGAACCGGTGTCGTCGCTCCCATGATCTTGACATGATGGTGTCTCCCCGCTCCTGAGGCCGTCTTGCAGCGGATCCGCGTTTAGTCTATCAAGGCAGCGGGATCCGTACCAGAACCCGTCGAGGCGTTCGACGACGGACCGGGTGGGTGCAACGCGTGGAGTGCGAGGACCTCGGCCAGGGGGACGCGGATGATCGGAACGGCGTATCCGCCGGGTGCGTCCGCCCCATGCCCCGGTTCCAGTGCGAGCGCCAGACCGTACCGGACGTCGAGGTCGACCAGGCGTCCGGCGCGAGGCCCCGTGGGCGTATCGACCCGGACCTCGCGGCCGACGTGTTCGCTAAGGGCACACCAGGGGGCATTGAGCGTCTCGCAGCCGAACGACAGACTGGCCCCGTACCAGTGGTCGAGCCGTCGGATCAGGTCGCGAGCGACTTCGGAACGATCGATCGTCATGCCCCCGCGTTCGATCTGCAATGAGGTCGCTCGGGAGCACAGGTCGGGAGGAAAGTCGTCGTGATCCAGGTTGACGTTCAGCCCGATGCCGATGACGACACCGCGGGCCGACTCCGCCGAGCATCCGGGTGCAGGCGGTTGACCATGAGGCGTGGCGCGTTCGACCAGGATTCCAGCGATCTTGCGGCCGTCGACGCGGACGTCATTGGGCCACTTGATCGTGGCATCGCGGCCGGACCAGGCGGCGACGACCTCGGCGGTCGCGACCGCGCCCAACGCGGTCAGCCACGCGCAGCCGAAGGCCGTCTCGGGCACGGCGGGTGCCAGGTGAGGAGGTGGGAACAGCAGGACCGACATCAGGATCGAGGATCGCGGAGGCGCCGTCCATCGTCGGCCGCGGCGACCGCGCCCGGCGGTCTGTTCGTCGGCCAGCACGACCAGCCCGTCATTGGACGCCGAGGCTCCGGCCCGGGCCGCCAGGTCGTTCGTGCTGGCCACCCGGCTCCAGACGGCGATCCGCACGCCGATCCGACGGGTTCCCAGGTCGTGCTCGATCTGATCCGGGCACAGCCGCTCGGCCGGTCCGAGATAAGCGGCTCCCCGGTAGGGGTGACGCTCGATCCCGAAACCGAACGAGGCCAGCGCCTCCAGATCGCTGCGCGCTCGATCGGGGTCCTCGCCCAACGCGTCCAACGGCACATAATCGCCCGCGGCAGCACGCAGATGCTTGAGAAGCGCGATGTTCAGGACCGATGAGACGGATGCGGTTCCGGTCACTGGCTTCATCCTTAAAGAGCACTTCGCGAATGAGCTGTGCACACCGCGGCGCTCGCCGGTCGCGTCGCAAAGCGAGCGCGAACCGCTCGAGAGCCGTTCACCTGGAAACAGGTGAGGAGCAGGTGTGTCAACCGAGCCCCCGATTCATTGTCGTTTTTCGATTATATAATATATAGATTTTTCAATATTAATGACGAATTGCATGCAGCCCGTTCGGAGACGTCTCAAGCCCGAAACCCGGCGCGCGGAATCCGTCATCGGGTGTGTCCGATGACCGGCTCACACCGGGGCCGGATGATCCTCTCGTAGACTTCATGGCTCTTGGCGGGGAAAACCGTAGGACCGAAGTTCGCGATCCACTCGGCCCGTCTCGCCGCCAGATGACCCGAGATGGTTGCCGCAAACTCGGGAAACCGATCGACCGAGAACCACTGCGCGTCTTCCGGGCCAACATCGTCGCAGATTCTCACTTCCATCCCCAGACGAGCCATCAACTCTCGCACGAGCGTGAGGAATGCCGAGTCGACCGACGGTGGATGACACATCGTAAATCGACAGGACACCTTGACGGGACATGCCATCACTTCGGCTTCGATGACGTGTAGGCCATCTTCCCACGTGTAGAAGGTCGATCCGTGGGATGCGATCGCCTCGGAATCCCGTTTCGCGCCGGGGAGTTGGCGCACGAACTCGTCCACCTGGGCGTAGTCCGCCGCAGCTCCACAAAGCTCGACTCGAAAGGATTCAAAGCCCATGGCATCCTCCTACGCGGCTCTCAGTGGGATGGTCCTTGCGGAGGGAGTAACGGATTCGATAAGACGATCAAGACACGTCTGGCAACACGTCGATCCACTGATACACCGGCCGAAAGTTCTGCGGAAGCCTTTGCACTTGGGGCCGTGGGCCAGGCACCACCGTCAGATCGACTCGTGCGAGACTTGCCGCAATCACGCGGTGGTGCCCACCGAGGATCTCCCCATTCGGACCCATAACGAGCGGCTGCAAGCTCGCCGTGTTCCAATCAAACGACCCGTCCTGCATGGCATCGACCATCCGATCGATCGTGTCCCGGTCGAAGTGTGGTTTGGCTTGTGTCGGCTGGAGACCCCTCGCAGTCCGTTCGTCCGCAAGTTGCTGTCGCCCGGCTGCATCGGTCGGATAGTTCACGATCTCTGCCCAGACCGGGAAGCCTCACGGCGAACGTCTGACCAAGTACCCATCATACCCTTCAATCCCCAGGTCGTGAACCGGTAGGACTCCAGCAGTCTCGAAAGGGGCAAACCAGAGAGACTTTAGCACCTCCACCGGGGCTTTGAAGATGCTGCTTGGCGGGAGCCATGGCGGCGGGGTGGAGCATCTCCAGTCCGCCAAGGCGATGCCTTGCACCGTCCTGGAATCGATCCCGGACAGGCTTGGAGGCGCCCAGATCTCTCCCTAACGCACGGGCTGAAGTTCCTCCGCCACGCCGGGGACTGGTAACCCCCGGCGGTTGCGCGAAACTCTCCGCAATCGCAGTGCCTGCCGACTTTGCCTCGTGACGATCGAGCGAGTATTCTCCTTATACCGAGGAGGGACCGAGTCACTCTTATGGCAGCAATGCGATCGGCGAAGGCTTCTTCTTGCCTTCGCAGGAGTACAATGCTTTGAATCGGTCCATCTGCTTATTTTTATCGATGAGCGCCCGTTCCTGGTCCGAGCTGGCGACATTGCGCATCAACGCCTTCGCGTCCGCCTCAGTCATCCGCAGCAGGAGGTAGTTCGCAATCGCCGAGAACAGTGAGACGTTGAAGTCCTTTGCTTCCTGTGAAGCAAGCACGAGCGATATGCCAAACTTTCGGCATTCCTTGGCCATCGTGAGGATGAGTTTCAATCGTGCGGCACGATGGGCCTCATCAAAAACTACGGCGTGCGTGATTCGAGTTTGGATGCCTCTGCGGAACATGTCCTTATAGAGGCCATAGAATACAAGGGACGAAAAAGCCTTTTGCAAGTTGTCATTCTGCGTCGTGTGGATGCGGATGACAGTTTGGTGGGGTGGTTTTTTTTGTGAGCGAAGACACTAGGTCTCAAACCCGAAGGGCATTCACGGTTCTCGCAACCGCTCCGGAGCCGGCTCGATCTTGAGATCCAGATCCAGTGCCAGGTCCAGCGCCGGGGCCGAGTGGGTCAGTGCGCCGACACTGATTCGATCGACTCCCGTGGCCGCCAGGGCTCCCACGGTCGCCAGGTTCACGCCACCGGACGCTTCGAGCTGCACGGCCGGGGCCACGGCGTCGCGGCGTCGCACGGCCTCGGCTACCCGCTCCGGTCCCAGGTTGTCGACGAGGATGATATCCGGCCCGCAGCGCAGGGCCACGTCGAGCTGTTCCAGGGAATCGACCTCGACCTCGATGATCGTCCCCGAGGGAGTATTGGCCCGCGCTGTCGCAACGGCCGCGATGATCGGGTCGGCCGCTCCGGGGCCCGTCGCCGACTGGAGCCACGCCAGGTGGTTGTCCTTGATCAGCACGGCGTCGTACAGGCCGAAGCGGTGGTTGAACCCACCTCCGCAACGCACTGCATACTTCTCCAGCGCCCGCCAGCCGGGGGTGGTCTTGCGGGTATCGTAGATCGCCGCACGACTGCCGTCGACCGCAGCCACGAACCTCGCGGTCAGGGTCGCGATCCCGCTGAGGCGTTGGAGGAAGTTGAGCGCCGTCCGTTCCATGGCCAGCAGCGACTTCATCGGCCCGGCCAGCCGCGCGATCACCGTACCCGGCTCCAGGCGATCCCCGTCGACCTGATACGACTTCCACCCTCGGAGCAGCTCAAACTCCGCGGCCAATCGCTCGACGACCGGCAGACCGGCCAGCACGCCGGACGACCGGGCGACTAGCCGTCCGGCACCGAGAGCGCGGCTCGGAATCGTCGCCGTCGACGTGATGTCCCCGACCTGGTCCAGGTCTTCCGCGATCGCCAGCGCGAGCAGCGCCTCGACGTTGCGCCGCTCCCGCTCTCCGAACTCATATCGAGAATGACTCATACACCTGACATCCACGCTCAATCGGGTTGTCTTCGGGACCCTCCTCATTCCGGACGTGCGGTCACCTCCAGATCGGGCAGCGCATCGAACGGCTGAAGCCGGTGGTCGGGGAGCGTGTTATCGTGGACGAGCAGGCTGGTCTTGCCCGCGAAGAAGGTACGCGGCCCGGCGACGTCGAGGTTATAGAGGGGTTGGACCGTGTCGGGCTCGACGGTGGCGACCTGGACCAGGCCGCCGACGGTGCGGAGCGTATCGCCGGGCTTGAGTTCCCGGGCCATGGCCCAGCCGAGGTTGGCCCGCCAGAACCGGTGATAGACGCTGCACACCAGCGACTCGCCGTTGGTGAGTGCGACCCGCAAGGTCTTGTTACCGGGCGGGTTGTGGTGGACGAAGACGACCGGCTGGAAGCTCAAGGCGCCGGTGGCGGCGTCCTGACTGAGGACCTGGTCGCCGACCTGGATCGCCTCGATGTTCCGGAAACCGTCGAGCGTGCGGACTGGCGTGCCAGCGGCGAAGCACGTGCTGATGTACGGCGGCCGAAGCTGGGCCGGCGAGGCGTTTTGAACGAAAGTCACCTGGGGGGGCGATTGATAGCTATAGCCGAGCGTGTCGTACCACCAGACGTGCCAGGCCTCCTCGTCGTCCTTCAGGTCGGCCGGTGCTCCGGAGGCGACCTCGAGCACCGGGGCGATCCGGGCGTTGTTCTCCTCCGCCTGGTCGTTGACCAGCTCGACCTGGTTCAAGTCGGCGGCCATCCGCTGCCGCACAACCTGCGCCTTGAGGTTGGCCTGGGCGATGAAGCCCGCCGTGCGCATCTCGATCTCGTGAAGCTTGTTCGGGCCGATGAAGCCGCGGTCCAGCTCCTTGCCCTGCACGATGACCGGCAGGCCGTTGGGGTCGTAGCCGACATAGCCGCGGAACGTCTCGGCCGGTTCGAAGACCGCCGGCGCATCGTAGGTCAGGATCAGCCGGATCCGCGGCGTGTCGAGCACCAGGGCCCCTGTCGAGCCCGGCCCCGCCACGGGCGCGATCTGATGTCGGATTTTGCCGCGGATCATCTCGACCAGCGGACCGGCGTAATCGCGTCTCGGTCGCGTCTTGAGGATTTCGATCGCCATCTGACGCACCAGCTCCGACTGCGGCATCACGGCCAGGTCCGCCAGCACCCGCGAGGATCGAGGATCATCGATCTGGGCGAACAGTTGAGCCATCAAAATTTGTTCGGATTCCGACCCTTGGATGGAGAAGAGCTTGAGGATCGCGGGGACCGCGCGAGGATCGGTCACGGACGACAACTGCACACGGGCCTCCGCGCGACGAGCCGTGGATGAAGACGGATCGCCCAGCCAGGTCTTCCATTTCTTGAGGAGTGGCTCCCATCGGCGGTTGGCCAGTTTTTGCGCGTGCTCGTCGCGTTCCTCGGCGTCGGCCTGCTCGGGGCTCATCCATCGGCCGTTGCGCTTGATGCAGCCCAGGTGCCGCCAGGACTTCTCGCGGGTCGGGTCGAGGTGGACGGCCGTCGTGAAGTGGGCCATCGCCTCGGGCTTCAGGCCATTCTGCTCGCACCAGAGTCCGATGTTGACATGTGCCTCGGCCAGCTCATGATCGCCCTTCGATCGGACCGCGTAGGCGAGCTCGGGGCGGCCACCGGCCTTGTAACGCGCCTCGGCCTTCCGGACGGCTTCCTCTTTCTCGACGATCTTGGCCCGGCGCCCCTCGTATTCGGCGAGCCTGGCCGCACGGTGCTCGTCGGCCTTGACACGCTCGCCAACGGTGTCAGCGGATTCCCATCGGCCGCCAAAGGCGACCAGTCCCAGGAGCCCACGCGCCGTCACGTTCTTGGGGTCGGAGAGCACCGCCCGGGCCAGGTGCTGGACGCGCTCGGCATTCAGGCCGTGCGCCTCGCACCACAGCGCCAGTTTGACCTGAGCCTGGGAGTCCTTTCCCGCCTTGGCCTTCAACGCTTGATAAGTATGGACATCCGGGGACGAGACGGTTGGGTCGGCGGCCAGGGCGGTCAACAGACCCACACAGAGCGAAGCGATGGGGAGCATGGTCCTGACCTCCTGGGATGGGGGGATCGGGCGTGGGATTCCGCCCATTCTATGCATTCATCAAGGGACTTTTCAATGGTTCGGCACGCGCGGAATTGACTTCTCATTCCAACGGAACGGCCACTTCCACCACGGGCAGGGCATCGAACGGCTTGAGGCGATGGTCGGGCAGCCTGTTATCGTGCACCAGCAGACGGTTGTTCCCCACGAAGAAGGTACGCGGCCCGGCGACGTCGAGGTTGTACAGCGGCTGTACCGCGTCGGCCTCGACCTTGGCCACCTTGGCCAGGCTGGCGAAGGTCCGCAGCGTATCGCCAGGCTTCAGCTCCCGGGCCATGGCCCAGCCCTGGTTAGCCCGCCAGAACCGATGATACACGCTGCACACCAGCGACTCGCCATTGGCGAACGAAACCCGCAAGGTCTTGCCGGGCGGGTTGTGGTGAACGAAGACCACCGGCTGGAAGCTCAGGGCGCCGGTGGCAGCGTCCTGGCTGAGGACCTGGTCGCCGGCATGGATCGCCTCGATCGTCCGCGGCCCGTTGAGCGTGTGGACCGGCGTGCCGGCGGCGAAGCAGGTGGAGACCCTCGGTGCCTGTATCTGGCCTGACGTGACGTTCTGCTGGACCACCATCTGGCCCGCCGCCTGGAAGAAGTAGCCCTGTTGGTCATACCACCAGGTGTACCAGCCGTCTTCATCGTCCTCGAGGTAGGGCGGCCCGCCCGCGGCGATCTCGAGCACCGGGAGGATCCGGGCGTTGTGCGCCTCGACTTGCAGGTTGTACATCGCCACGGCGTTCAGGTCGGCGGCCATCCGCTGACGAACGACCGCCGCCTTGATGTTGGCCGCGGCGATCATCACCGCCGTGCGCACCTCGATCTCACGGAGCTGGCTCGGCATCACGCCGTAGTCCAGCTCCCGGCCCTGGACGATGACCGGCAGGCCGTTGGGGTCCAATCCCACGTAGCCGCGGAACGTCGCGTCCGGTTCGAAGACCGCCGGCGTGTCGTAGGTCAGGATCAGCTTGACCCTTGGCGTGTCGAGGATCAGCGCCCCGGTCGAGCCCGGCCCGAGTACCGGCTGGATCGTCGGATGAATCTTGCGCGGATCATCTCGACCAGCGGACCGGCATAGTCGCGCCTCGGCCGCCCCTTGAGGGTTTCGATCGCCATCCGGCGAATCGCGGGCAGCGTACTGAACACGGCCAACCGGGCCAGCGACCGCGAGGACCCGGGATCGTCGATCTGGCCGAGCATCTGCACGCACATCGCCTGCTCGGCTTCCGACCCTCTTCCGGCGAAGACCTCGAGGATTGCGGAGATCGCGTGGCGATCCGTCACGCTTTCCAGTTGCTCCCGGGCCTCCGCGCGTTGCACTGCGGAAGACGAGGGATCCGCTAGCCAGGTCTTCCACTTCCTGAGGAGCGGCTCCCACAGGCGATTCGCCTTCCGCCGCTCGTCCGCGTCGCGTTCCTCCGCGGCGGCCTGCTCGGGGCTCATCCACCGGCCATCGCGCTTGACGTAGCCCAGGTGCCGCCAGGACTTCTCGCGGGTCGGGTCGAGGTGGACGGCCGTCGTGAAGTGGGCCAGCGCCTCGGCCTTCAGGCCGTTCTGCTCGCACCAGAGCCCGAGGCGGTAATGCCCCTCCGCCAGCTCCTGGTAGTCCTTGGCTCGGTCCGCGTACGTGGAATCCGGCCCGCCACTGACCCTCCTACTGCTCTCCTCGCGCCTCCGGATGGCGTCCTCCATGCGGGAGAGCCTCGCCCGCCGCCGCTCGTACTCGGCGAGTTTGGCCGCACGACCCGCGTCGGCCTTGATCCGCTCGCCGACCGTATCCGCGGACTCCCACCGGCCGCCGAAGGCGACCAGCCCCAGCAGCCCGCGCGCCGTCACGTTCCCGGGGTCGGCGAGCACCGCCCGGACCAAGTGCTTGACCCGCTCGGCATCCAGCCCGTGCGCCTCGCACCAGAGCGCCAGCTTGATCTGGGCCCCGGCCTGATTCCCCGCCTTGGCCTTCAACGCTTGATACGTCTTGAGATCGCGGGCCGAGCCGGGTGCGTCGCCGATCAGGGCGACCATCAGGCCGGCGGAGAGCAGCGCGACGTGGAGCATGGGCCCAACCTCCTGGCATGGGCGGGAAAGGTGATTGATTCAACGTCATCTTATGGATTCGTCCCGGGTTTCGTCAATTCATCGGTGCGGAGACGTTTGCGAGAGGCATGGGGCACCGGCGCAGGTCACTGAGTGTCGCGCTCGAAGAGCTGTCTCATGTCCGTGTTGTTATTCCAGACCCTTCGCCAGCGTTCCGGGTAGGGCAGGCCCAGGGATTCGGCGACCTGGGTCCGGGTCGAGTCTGCGTCCGGTGCGAGTTTGGGAGACAGGGGGATTCTCTCGAGCCGTGCAACCGCGGCGCGGGGGTCGAAGAACGACCAGCCCAGGAACTCCCGCGACCATTCCGACGACAACTTGCTGTCATCCTCGCCGTTGAGGTCGGCTCGAACTCGCTCGAAGAGCGCGCTGGGCCACCTCGCGATCGTACCCGGCGAGCAGCATGACCAGCATGCCGGAGAGATGCTCGCGGAGGACGCGTGGATTGCCGATCGGTGGCCGGGTTGCCAGGGCGCGCCAGAAGAGCTCGGGCACCAGGGCCGGGTCGATCTGCTCGACCAGCGGCAGGAGGACCCCGCGAGTCCCGCGGAGTGCAAGGTATTCGTCTTCGTCCTTCGTAAGTCGATCGATCCCGCGCATGGCGGCCTGGAACGCCTCGTCTGCGGCTCGCTCGTCGCGCGACTTCAGGCTCAGGGCCAGGACCAGGAACAGGGTGGGCCGATCATCGAACCGCTGCGACTCCTCGACCAGCCGCCTGGCTCGTTCGGGATCGGCCGCGGCCATCCTCCAGACGACGCCCATCGGCAGCCAGGATTGGCCCTTTGCCTGGGGGATTTGCCGCAAGATGCGGCTCGGCCTCGGCCGGGTTCTCCGCGGCGAGCCGGAAGGCGATGTTGCGGAGGATCCGTTCTTTGGCGAAGGGGTCGCGGCCGGAGTCCGGAAAGTCCCTGGCGATGGATAGAGCCGCGGGCAAGTCGACCCGCGCCAGCCGCGCCGCGAAAAAACGCCGGCCAGGATGCGACTTGTCGGGGAGTTGGTTCGCCAGGATGAGCCCCTCGGCGAAAAGTTTCTGGGCATTGGCGATCTCACCGAGCTCGTACCACCGTTCGGCCACGTCCCCCATCAGACGGAGGCGCCGGCCCGAAACAGGGGTCTGCTTGACCTGAAGCGCGGCGCGGGCGAGGAGGGCCAGCTTGCGATCACGCTGCGCATCCGGCAGGGCATCGACCACTTCCAGCAAGGCCGCGGCCTGCGCTTCCGGGTGGGTGATCGACTCGGCCACCGCCGTCGCCGTCTCAGGATCGGCGTGGGCGAGCGCCAGCACCACCCATGTTCGAGCCCTCGATTTCGTCCCCTCATTCGGGAACTTTGCCGCCTGGAGCCGATCCAGTATGCCCGCCGGATCGGCCGTGGCCAGCGATTGCAGGGCCATCTGTTGCCCGGCTATATCCTCCTTCTCGACGGCCGCCTTCCAGTACGGCTCGATGAGCCCCCGCGCCAGGGCTCGCGACTCCTCCAGCGGAATCGGCTCGGGCAGCAGCCGCATCCTTCGCACGGGCCGCTCGCTGAATCGCGTCAGCTTGATGGTGAAATCGCTCTCGGCGGGCTTGACCAACTGTCCATGGAACCGAAAGCCCTCGCCCCGGACGAACAGGAACACCGTGCCCTGACGAAAGCCGCCGAGGGAGAACCGTCCCTCGGCGCCGGTGGTGGTGGTGGTTCGCTCCGGGCCGTCGCCCGACTGGAACACCTCGACACCCGCGACCGGCTGGCCTTGCCGATCGACGACTCGCCCTGTGATCGTGCGCAACCGGCGCAGGACGATCGGGGGCAGGGTTCGGGGCGCCTCGGTGATCGTGGTCCAACCGGAGAAGACCGGCTCCAGGGCCGGGCCGCGGACCACGACCCGATAGGGTGTGCCGACGAGGAGGTTGTCCGGGGTCTGGAACGAGCCATCGGCCGCCGTCCGGGGCGGGCCATGCGGGAACCCGACGGGATTGGGCTGGGTGGTATGACGCATCTCGCCCCGGAACCAGACCTCGACGAGTTGATCCCGAACCGGAGAGCCCGCCCCGTCCACAACCTGGCCGACGATCGAGCTGGTCGGTTTGAGCCGGATGGTGATCGGATTCTCCACGGTACCCCAGCCCTCGGCTCCGAAGATGAGGATGTCCTGGGTGCCGATCGACTCGGCGGTGAGCCGCACCGCGACCAGGCGATTGGGGGAGGTCAGATAGCCGATCGTCGCCCGACCGTCCGGGCCTGTGGTCACCGCCAGGGACTCGGCCAAAGACTCGGGGATCCACTCGTCGATACCCGCCCGGTCGGGGAAGAAGACCATGACTCGGGGCGCGATGCGTGCGCCGGCGATCGGTTTACCGCGGTGGTCCTCGATCTTCAGTGTCTGCGGCGTGGGATTCCGCAGGACCAACGTAGGCCCCATGCGCATGACCCGCGCCACCGCGATCGCCGATCCGGGCCGGTAGGCCCAGACGAAGACCAAGGGCCCCATCAGCCCATCGGGGAACCGGTACCGGCCCTCGGTATCCGTCTGGGCTGATCTGACGACGGGTGTGAAGGCAAAGGGAGTATCGAGGACGACCTGGGCACCGGCGACCGGTTTGGCTTTCTCATCGACCACCTGACCCTGGACGACAGCCGCCTGAACCTGGCCGAGCACCGCTACGGCCAGGAGGGGAGATACGAGCGCCAGCATGGAATCGCCCTCCTCAAGAAGACGCTTGCAATCAGCCCATCTTCCCAGAAAGAGCGCCGTTCCGAGTTCGGATGGCTTGACTGAATGAATGAGACTCCTCGCTGGACGCCACCACGATTGGCCCCGAAGGGGCGAAACAAACCAGCCCGGGGCAACGCCCCGGGAACCGAGAAACCTCTCAGAAAGAGCCCTGAAAGGGCGGCACAAGGACGGGTGCCATGGCCAGCCGTGTGTCGCCCTTTCAGGGCTTGGCTCGGGGTGGGCGACCGAGTCCCGGGGCGGTGCCCCGGGCTGATCTGTTTCGGCCCCTTCGTGGCAAAGATCCGCCCAAGGTGGGCCCGAGCCCGGTGGTGTTGGGCGAGAAGTCTCGAATGAATCCTCGTAATTGGGAAAGTCAGAGCCTATCCGGGAAGTCATCTGAAACTCCCGAATGGGGGCGTCAGGACCTCGAGCGCTGAACGCTTGGTTTGCGGACACCTCATACCGGCCCGAAGCGCCAGCGAGTGGATTGAGGATCCTCGCCGGAATTCACTCGCTGGCGCTTCGGGCTGGAATGATGTAGTCTCCGCGCTGTCGGTGGTTTCGGGTGAGTTTCCCACCACCTGTCGCCCAAACCGACGGCGCCGGGCCGGCCAGCTCGCCCGTGCCACGCTGCTCAAAATACGAAGCCCCTCGTTGACATCTACGAAGCTCTTCGTAAAAATGTGGACAACCTGGATCTGATAGAGGGGGGGTGGATCGAGTGTCGAAGCGTGGAATTCCCCGGCCGACCGATGCGGAGCTCTCGATCCTGCGCGTGCTCTGGCAGGAAGGGTCGGCGACGGTGCGTCAGGTTCGGGACGTGCTGGAGCGGACTCAGCCGACCGGGTACACGACCGTGCTGAAGCTGCTTCAGATCATGACCGAGAAGGGGCTGGTGACTCGGGACGAGTCGCGGCGCACGCACGTCTACACGGCCAGCCGGAGCGAGGAGCAGACGCAGCGGTACCTGGTCGGCGACCTGGCGTTGCGCGCCTTCGGCGGCTCGGCGTGGAAGCTGGTGATGCAGGCGTTGGCGAGCCGTAAGGCGACGGCCGAGGAGCTTGCGGAAGTCAGGAAGCTGATCGAAACTCTCGAACAGGAACAGAAGGGAGGCGGCTCATGACGGCCCTGACGATCGGGCTCGGCCGGGAGTTGGTCGAGCGATTGGGCTGGTGCCTGGTGCACTCGGTCTGGCAGTTGGCGGCCGTGGGGTTGATTGCGGCGATCGTCCTGCGCGGGTTGCGGCGAGGATCGGCCCAGGCCCGCTATCTCGCCGCCTGCGGGGCATTGGCCGCGATGACGGTGCTGCCCGCGTGGACCTTTGCAACGATCCGGATTCCCAGCGACGCCGAATTGAAGGCCAGCGTGGCGGCGAGCCCGTGGACACCGGACGGTCGGTCGAAAGCATCGGAGTCACCTCCCGCCCCGGAGGATCCCCGGCAGTTGCCGGGCGACGATCCGTCCGTCGTGTCACTCGGGGATTCCCGACGACCTTCTGCCGAGACCTGGGACGAGACGTTCCGGCCCTGGCTTCCCCGCCTGGTGGTCGTCTGGGGTGTGGTCGTGTTCGGGCTCTCGTTGCGGCTGGTTGGCGGCTGGTTATGCATCCAGTGGCTAGTCCGGCACCGGACTCGCTCCGCCCCTGAGCGTTGGATCGGGATCCTGCATCGGCTCAAGGGACGACTGGGGATGAGAAGTGCGGTGAGACTGCTGGAATCGGCCCGGGTGCACGTGCCGATGGCCGTGGGATGGCTCCGCCCCGCGATCCTGCTGCCGGTTACCATCTTGACGGAGTTGCCCTCCGATCAGCTCGAAGCCATTCTGGCGCACGAGCTGGCACATATCCGCCGGTACGACTACCTCGTGAACCTGATCCAAAGCGTGGTGGAGACGCTGTTGTTCTATCACCCGGCGGTCTGGTGGATCTCGGGCCGGATCCGCGTGGAGCGGGAGCACTGCTGCGACGACTGGGCGGTCGAGGCGTGCGGCGATCGCGTGTTGTATGCGAGAGCCCTGGCGGCGCTGGAGGAGCAGCGGGGATCGGGCTGGCGACTGGCGGCTTCGGCGCGGGACGGATCGCTGCTGGGCCGGGTGCGTCGGCTACTCGGCGTGCCGGCGCCGGCGGAGCGATCGGCCAGTGGCCTGGCTGGCACGCTGGCGATGGCGGTGGTGGTGCTTTTCACTCTCACGCTCTTCCTGGCTCCGACGACGAACCAGGCTGAGGCCGCTGTCGAGGATGCCCAGGCGATTACGGGCGTGGTGATCACACCCGATGACACCCTTGTGGCGGGGGCAGACGTCTGGTTGGTGGCCAACTCCTTAGCCGATCGCAAGGGCCTCACGTTGGCGAAAGGCCGGACCGATGAGGAAGGTCGCTTTCGCCTCGCGAGCGACAGGCTCAAAATGAGACCCTCGAGCTGGGTTGGGGTCTGGATTCACAAGCCAGGTCAGGGTGTGGCGTGGTTGGAATCGCGGGATCCGGCCTCGCTGGTGGGCCGCGGATGGGAACGACCGCTCCGTTTGACGCTCGGTGTTCCGGCCACCTCCACATTCCGCGTCAACGATCCGCAGGGCAAGCCGGTGGCGGGCGCCAGGGTTGCGGTCATTTTCCTCAAGCCGATCGCGATCTACATGCCCGATGATCTCAGCGACCGACTCTCGGTCCAGACCGACGCGAGCGGCCTGGCAAGTCTGGGTGTCGGACCGGCCGGTCTGATCCGATTGATGCGCGTGACGACAGAGCTGTACGGCGTCCAGAACTACCAGGACCACGAGGGATTCCCCGCCGGCGCGACGCTCGCGTTGCAATCCGTCGTTCCCCTCGAGGGCCGCGTGACCGCGGCCGATCCTGCTGCCGTGAAGCGGCTGAAGGTTCACGTCACGTGCACTCCCGAGAAGCGGCTCCGTGGCAAGAACTGGGGTGAGGCTGAGGCTCTCACCGACGACGAAGGCCATTTCTCGGTGGCGCAGATGGTCCCGGGTCGTCTGAGCGCAGCAAGTCGCGCTGCCCCGGAATTCCCTGTTCCGACCCGTCCGGATCGACGACCTCAACTGCGAGGGAGCGAACCGCATACGTGTGGACATTGCACTCAAACGGATGGTCCGCGTCCGTGGTATGGTCCGCGAGAAAGGGCCGGGTACACCGATCCCGGGCGTCCGCGTCAACATCAATTCGCGCGAGTTCACGCAGGGATCCCCGGCTGCTGTGACGGACGCCTCCGGACGATTCGAGACGCTCGCACCTCCTTCACCACAGTCCGACTTCTATCTCGACGCGCCGGACGCCTTCGTGAAAGTCACATTCGGCATCCCGGTGAGCGTTGGATCCCAGGATGGGCAGGAGCTCCCACCAATCGAACTCGACCGCGGTGTGACGCTCCGCGGCTCAGTGGTTGATGAGTCAGGTCAGCCGGTGGCCGGCGCCAAGGTCGAGGGCAAATGGATCCAGCTCGGCCAGCCGTTCAAGAATGCGAATGGCGCGATGGGAAGGGTGGGCGCCAACCTGTCCGCGACCGCGACATCGGACAATCTGGGTCAATTCCTTCTCCAGGGGATCGATCCCGGCGCCAACGTGCTGCTCGAGGCCAGCCTGGAGAATGCCCGCACCGAACGGCCCCAGCCGGCCGCGGCCGGAACGAACACCCCGGTCAAGCTGGTCATCAGCGGGGCGAACACCGTCGCCCTGATCGGCCACGTGGTCGATTCGGCCGGCAAGCCGGTGGCCGGCGCCCTGGTTCAGGTCCGCTCGCGGCCATTGAAGGATGATGGCCACCCGGACCCCAACCCGATCCTGCTCGACGCGGGCGAGGTCCGCACCGGCCGCGATGGCCGGTTCCAAACCCCACGCGCGCTCGAGCGCGGTTATGGCTATCGGGCGGAGATCCAGCCCGACGATCCCTCGCTGATGCCCGATCACACGCCCTGGCTGGCGATCAAGGCGGACACCCGGCCGTTCTTCCCCAAGCTGGTCCTGAGGCGGCTGCGGACCGTCCACGGCCGCGCGATCGATTCGACGGGCAAGCCCGTCGCCGGCGCGTCGGTGCGGCAGGCCGGCGATGGGCCGGCCTGGACGGAGACACGCACCGGCGACGACGGCCGCTTCGCATTGCCCGGCGTCCTCGCCGAGCCGGCGTTCGTCTTCGTGGCAAAGCCGGGCTATCGGTTTCAGGGGAAGGCGATCGGGGCGGATGATACGGCGGTGGAAGTGGCTCTGGCGCGGAATGACGAGCCGCTCCCCGAGCCGCTCGCGACCTTGCCACCGCCGCTCGATCGAGCCGCGGAGCTCGCCGTCCTCCACAAGGTCTTCGACGGGTATACCCAACGCGCGATCAAGGACGGGACAGCCAACGAGCGGTACGAGGTCCTGCGCGTGCTGATGGAGCTCGACCCCGCGCAGGCCATCGAGCGGCTCGGCGACGAGCGGCTCCAAGCTTGGCAGCCCGACAGCTTGCGGCTCGACCTGGCAAAGCGACTGGTCCGGGAGGATTACGACGAGGCGCGCGACCTGATCGAGGCGATCAAGGACACGAACGTGCGATCGTATGCCTACTCCGAGGCAAGCGTCGCCTTGCCCGAATCGGAGCGGTCCCGGAAGCTCGCGCTGCTCAATGATTCGCTGGTCGCCGGTCGGGCCGTTACCGATCCGGCCGAGCGCGTCCTCCGGCTGGCCGATATCGGCGAGCGGCTCTTCGACCTCGGGAAGACGGAGGAGGCCGCCAAGGTCTTGCGCGAGGGGCAGACGATCGCCGCCAAGCTCCCGACGTCAGGCACGAGTGCCTGGGCGCGCGGCAAGCTGGCCGAGGAGCTGGCGCCGATCGACATTCCCGCCGCGCTCGGCCTGCTCAAAGGCGTCGAGCAGGAACGGGATTACGGCCAGTACCTCGGTCACATCGCCCATGAGCTGGCCGGCCGCAATCCGGCCGAGGCCGAGCGCATCCTGATGATGTCGCCCGACGCCTGGCCGAACTTCCGCGACAACTACACCCAGCGCGTCTGCTACCGGATGGCGGCCGTCCACCTGGAGCGCGCGCGGAAGCTGGCCGCGGGGATGAAAGACTATCGAAACCGAGCCCGCGCCCTGGGCGCCATGGCCCTGATGCGGGTGAAAGCCAGGCAGGACCAGGCCACGGCGAGCCGGCTGCTCGACGAGGCGTTCGCAGTCCTGGACGAAGCGGTGGCTTCGAAATCACGATGACTGGAACGGCCTGGGCATGGCCTGCACGGCCGCGGCCGGGCTCTTGCCCATCATCGAGCAGGTCGATGCCCGACGACTTCGCGAATTCCTCTGGCGGACCCTGGCGCTCCGGCCGCCGATCCCCGGACCCAATGGCCGCGACGGGATCTCGGACTTGGCCGCGCCTCAGGTGGCCGCCATGGCGGCTCGCTACGACCGGGCGATCGCCCACCAGGTGTTCCACAGCTTCGCCGACCGGGCCCTGTCCGACCGGACCGGTCTCGAGGATTGGGGGACGATGTTCCGGGGCGATTCGCTCTTCGAGGCGGCGGCCGTCGTCAACCCGGCGCGGGCCGCCGAGATGATCGCGTCGCTCCCCGACGCGGCCGGCGCTTCGCCGGGTCGTGGGCTCAAGGACAACGCGCAGTTCAGCGGTGGCCCGGATCCTGCTTCCCCAAGGAGCAGACCGATGGCGCACCGTGGAGTGGTACTTGCTACACCTCTGGCGAATCGACTCGGAGATGTATTGATCCCCAAGCAAGAACGACTCTCACGTAGGTCAGGCTTGGGATCGTCCCAGGACGGGGGGATTGACGACCTCTCCGGCCAGACACCTGCGGATCCCCTCCCTACCAGCCCAAAGCGCCAGCGATTGAATGCCGGCGGGGATCCTCAATCCACTCTCTGGCGCTTCGGGCTCGTAATAGAAAGCATGCGCTCATTGTGTTCAGCGCGTCAGTTAAGCACTCGAGCCAGGAGCATCAACTCCCTGGAGGAGATTCCGTCGCACCCGGACGTGGTCAGGAGACCCTCGCCCAGCGCGCTTGTCATCAAGACCTCCGCCGAACGTCTCACCGAATGTCCCGCTCGTACAGTTCAAAGATTTCCGTGCGACCACTCCAGACCTTGCGCAGGCTGCTCGTAGGGCAGGCCGAGGGCTTCCGCGAGGTAGGTTCGAGTAAAGTCCGCGTTCTGTTCGAACTTGGGATTCACAGGGACTTTCTCGAGCCTGGCGACCGCGGCCCGCGGATCGAGCAGCACCCAGCCCAGGAAATCGTCGGTTCGAGTTGGGTCGGCCGCCAGCACGCGGTCATCCGTGTTGTCGAGGTCGGCTCGAACTCGCTCGAAGAGCACCTGGGCCACCTCACGATCGTACCAGGCGAGGAGCTGGACGAGGAACGCGGGCTGCCACTCCCGAAGCACTCGCGGGTTACCGATCGGGGGCCGAGTGGCGACGGCGCGCCAGAACAGTTCGGGCACCAGGGACGGGTCGATCTGTTCGACGATCGGCAGGACGATTCCACGGACTCCGCCGAATGCGGCGTATTCCGGCCCCTCTTGCATCAGTCGATCGATCCCACGGATGGCGATCTGAGCGGCCTCGTACGCGGACTGTTCGTCCCGCGACTTCAGGCCCAGCGCGAGGAACAGGTAGATCGTCGGGTCGTCGAAGTATTGCTGCCGTTGCTCGACCAGCCGCCGGGCGCGCTCGGGATCGGCGGCGGCCATAGTCCAGACGATCCGGGGTGGCAGCCAGGATCGTCCTTTCACCTTGGGGATCTGGCTCAAGAGCCGTTGCGCTTCGGCCGGGTTCACCCCGGCGAGACGGAAAGCGGTGTTGTGGAGGATCGCGTCCCGTCCAACGTCGGAACGAGCGGGGAAGTCCTTGGCGATGGCCAGGGCCGCGGGCAAATCGACCCGCGCCAGTCGCACCGCGAATAAACCCCGGCCGGGATGCGACTTGTCGGGGAGCTGGTTCGCCAGGATGAGCCCCTCGGCGAAGAGTTTCTGGGCATTGGCGATCTCACCGAGCTCGTACCACCGTTCGGCCACATCACCCATCAGACGGAGGCGCCGGCCCGAAACGGGGGCCTGCTTGACCTGAAGCGCGGCGCGGGCGAGGAGGGCGAGCTTGCGATCCCGCTGATCGTTCGGCAGGGCATCGGCCACTTCGATCAAGGCGGTGGCGCCACCGGCGGGGTCGGCGATCGATTCGGCCACGGCCGCCGCCTCCTCCGGATCGGTCTGAGCCAGAACGGACACGACCTCACTCTGAACCAGGAGTCGACCCGCCTCCCTCGCGAATTTCACGTTCTGGAGCCGTTCCAGGACCCTCGCCGGATCGGCCGCGGCCAGCGATCGCAAAGCCATCCGTTGCGCGGACACATTCCCTTTCTCGACGGCCGCCTTCCAGTACGGCTCGATGAGCCGCCGCGCCAGAGCCCGCGACTCCTCCAGCGGGATCGGCTCGGGCAACATCCGCATCCTTCGCACCGGCCGCTCGCTGGACCGCGTCAGCTTGATGGTGAAATCGCTCTCGTCGGCCTTGACCAACTGTCCATGGAACCGAAATCCTTCGCACCGAGCGAACAGAAACACGGTGCCCTGGCGGAAGCCGCCCAGGAGGAACCGGCCGTCGGCGTCGGTCCTGGTCGTCGTCCGCTCCGGTCCATCACCCGACTGGAAGACTTCGACGCCCGCCACCGGCTGGCCTTGATGGTCAACGACTCGTCCCGTGATGGAACGGAGCGAGCCGCAAAACCATCGGCGGCAAGGTTTGGGGTTCTTTGATCATCGTGATCCATCGAGAGACGACCGGCTCCAGGCCCGGGCCGCGGACGACGACGCGGTAGGACGAGCCGACGAAGAGGTTGTCCGGCGTCTGGAAGGAGCCATCGGCCGCCGTCCGGAGTGGGCCGGCTGGGAACCCAACCGGATTCGGCATGGTCGCAGCACGAGGCACCTGTACCTCGCCCTTGAGCCAGATCTCGACCGGTTGACCGCGGACCGGCCGGCCCGAACCGTCGACGACCCGGCCGAGGATCCGGCTGGTCGGCTTGAGCCGGATCGCGATCGGTTTTTCCGGGGTGCCCCGGCCTGCGCCTCCGGTGAGTGGGATGACCTGGGTGCCGATCGGGTCGGCGGTGACCCGCACCGCGACCAGTTGGTCACGAGCCCTCAGGTAATCGATCGTCGCCCGACCGTCCGAATCGGTGGTCACGGCCAGGGGCTCGAACAACATCTCCGGAAGCCACGGGGTGACATCGCCCGAGACGCCGGAGAAGGCGATGACCCGGGGCGCGATGCGTGCACCGGCGATGGGTTTCCCATCCGACCCCTCGATCCTCACAAGGTGTGGCTTGGGCTTTTGCAAGACCAGGCGTGGTGGCAACTGGTTGATCCCCGCCGCCGCGATCGCCGAGCCGGCTTGATAGACCCAGACGTGGACGCCGCCACTGGTCACCTGCCCGAGCCGGGGAGAGGTCAGACGGAACCGGCCCTCGGCATCCGTCTGGGTTGATACGACGACGGGAGGTAGCGCAAAGGGCGCAGAGAAGACGACCTGGGCACCGGCGATCGGTTTGGCTTTCTCATCAACGACTTGACCCTGGACGACAGCCGCCTGAACCTGGCCGAGCACCGCCGCGACCAGGAGTGGACTTGCGAGCGCCAGCATGGAATCGCCCTCCTCATAGAAGAGGCTTGGAATCAGACCATCTTCCCAAAGAGAGCGCCGTTCCGAGTTCGGATGGCTGGAGTCCGTTGTCGGACGACATCAGCCGTCCTCTCAAAACTCGCAATAGAGGCTTTCGTGTCGCTCGCCCCCATCAGTGGGAAGGCGGGAAGGTACCGACGGAGTTTGAGAATTCAACGAAACCGTGCTACGGTAGAGGACGGATCGATACTCCGTGAGAGGAAGAGAGGCAGCAATGATCACGTTCGATCTGGCTGAGGTGAGCAACTTCACCGCGGACATCGATGCCCGGATGGACCGGACGCTGGACGGGACCCTTCGGCACTACGCCGAGCTCTGCCACGAATTCCGCGATGGAATCCGGCGGTGGGGCCGGGCCGTCTTCTCCGGCCGGGTGGAGTTCAACCCTGATGTCGAGCGAGTGTGGCTGAAGGATGGTCGGCGGCTTTACTCGCGCGCCAAGGACATCTACGCCTCTGGCCTGAAATCCACAGGGCCGCGCGAGTCTTTGGAGAATCTTGCAGCTCTGGAAACCGCGCTCGGGGACCTGGACCGGCTGCTTACCGGGTGGGTGACTCCCAGGCTCGCGGTCGGTCCGTCGGCCCGGCGGCGGCTCAAGCCGGACCAGGCTGCGACCGAGGAAGAACTCCAACGGGTCGCGTCGCTGAACGCGAACCGGCGGCCGGACGACCCGCAGTAGGCACGTTATCCAAAGCTCCGGAAATCCTGGTCCGGCCGACCTACGGCCCCCATCTTCATTCGTTGGTCGAGCCGAGAATGTCCGACCGTACCCCGATCCCTCTCACGCCGATTCTCATCCCACACGATTCCCCCGAGTTCCGGGAGATCCGTGATTGGCCATTTGCCGACCCCTACATCGGCCGGCTGCTCCGAGAGGATATCCCTCGGCACGTGATTCTATGGGATTGCCAGATCTGGATCTACCATGATCCTGATGGCCAGACTGTTGGGTTTGGCACCATCGACGTGTGCGATGACTATTACGATTTTACAAGGAACCAACTCCATCCCTACATCCCTCTGCTAGCCGTCAACCCCTCGATGGAGGGCCGCGGACACGGCAGGTGGATCGTCCGAGACCTGATCGACAAAGCGGGCATCCTCGCGAGAATCGAGGGGTGCCACAACGTCCTCTATCTGGACGTATACGCTGAAAATGAAAAAGCAATCAAGTTATATGAGAAATGTGGTTTTATGAAGACAAAAGATGAGCCGAGGCTGGACTCAAGAGAGGCCGACAAGCCCTATATCATCATGTTTCAACAGTTGTTCGTAACTCCGACCTGACCGCCTTTTCGCCGGGTGTCAACAAGGCCCCATCCACCGCATGGGGAGCCCGATCTCGTCCCCGATGGCAACGGAACCGGGCTCGCAATACACCCCACGACGGAATCAAAGATTGCGATACTCCTCCTCGAACATGGCGATCCCACAGCCGGCGTGGAACCGCCAGATGCGCATCCAGCGCCAGTCGGGGGGCATCGCGAGGGTCTCGGCCACGGTGATCCGCGCCCAGTTGGTCCGATCGTTCAGGTCGAGGGTGCGGGCTGGCGGCAGGCTCTCGACCACATCGACGGCGGTTCGTGGGTCGATGCCGGTGAGTGCCAGGAGCACGGCGGGAATGATGTCGTTGCCGTCGCGGAGGGAGCGGCTGCGCACGAACGCCGCGACCGGCTCGAAGAGCGTGGCGGCCACGTCGCGGTCATAGCGGGACAGGAGCAGCGCCTCGGCGGCGAGCGGGTTGTCGCCGCCGAAGTCGGTGCGCGGGTCGTCGCCCGGCGTGCTCAAGGCGACCGCCCGCCAGAAGACCTCGGCGACACGCTCCGGCGCGATCCGCTCGACCAGCGGCAGGATCGAGGCGGCGGGGTTGGCGTCGTAGATGTGGGACGCGTCCCGACGATCGATGGCGTCGATCTCGCTGAGGGCCCGGTCGAGTGCGGCAGACGCGCCGGTGCGGTCGCTCGCCGACAGGCCATCGGCCAGGAATGTCCAGGCATAGGCGCGATCCGGGGGGTTCGGCAAGGAGGCCGCGATCCGTTTCGCCCGCGCCAGGTCGTTGCGGACCAGCCGCCGGCAGACCCGCGGCGCACCGTGGATCCGCCAGATCGGCTCCTCGATCTGGTTCAGCACGGCTTCGCACTCGGCCGGATGCTCGAATGCTAGCCGGATGGCGATATTTCCATAAGTCCTCTGCCGCCATTCCATCGTCCCGGCGTCCTTGATCAAGGATAAGGCCGCGTCCGGTTCGACCCGCACAGATGGGCCTGGAACGAGCCGGCGTCGGTCCGCTTCTGAGGCGGCAGCGTTTCGACCAGCTTCCGGCCCTCGGCGAACAGCGCTCGGGCCTTGTCCGATTCGCCCAGTTCGAGCCAGCGCTCGGCCACCTCACCCATCTGGAAGAGCTTGTTCGAGGAAAGCGCCGCGGCCCGCGCCTGGAGCGCACGGCACGGTCGAGCAGGGCGAGTTTCCGCGCCGATCGGCGGCCGGTGTGACATCAGCCAGGTCGACCAGAGTACCCGCACGATAGGCGGGATCGGCGATCGTTTCGGCAATCGTCGCCGCCTCTTCCGGATCATCGGCGACGAACGCCAGCGCGGCCTCGCCGCGCAAGAAGTCGGCCGTGTTGCCGCGGTCAAAGTGCAACTTCTGCACGTATTCGAGAAGCGGGGCGGATCCGGCCAGCAGCAGGATCCTCAGGCACCACAACTTGGCCGGGTCGTTTCCTTTGACGACGACCTGCTTGAGATAAGGGCCGAGCACGCGTCGCGCCAGGCGCAGGCTCTCCTCTTGCGGGATCGGTCCGGGGAGCGTGGCGATCGTCCGATCGGGCGGTTCGTCGGGCCGGCTCAAGGTCAGCTCGACGGGGCCGGGATTCTTGTCGTCGATCAAGGCCCCTCCGAACCGCAACCCCTCCCGCCGCGCCAGCAGAATCGACCGTCCTGATTGGACGGCTCCGAGCTGGAACCGGCCGGCCTCGTCAGTCGTCGCCGACGGCCCATTGCCCGGCTGGAAGACCTGAACCGACGCGATCGGTCGCCCTTGACGGTCCACCACCCGGCCAGCCACTGTCCGCAATGCGCGGACCGTCAACGGCGGCATTGCGTTCGATTCGCCCCGGAGCGTGATCCAGTCGGAGATTGCCGTCGCGAACCCGGCCGCCCGGACGACCACGCGATAGGTTGAGCCGGCCTGGAGCAGGGGAGGTGTCTGGAACGAGCCGTTCGCTGCCGTGCGAACCGCCCCGGGGTCGAACCGGACCGGTTCCGGGATCACATAACCCAATTGCCCCTTGCCGTAAGACAGGCCGCACCGGGCCCAGACCTCGACTGCAATGCCCGGAATCGGTGCCCCCGAGGCATCCTTGATCGCGCCGGCCAGGCGCGCGGGCGCCCCAGAGTGAGGAACGCTTCGTGTTGCCCTTCGGCGTAAAGGAGCATCGCAACCTGGGTGCTCCCGCCGGCGATGGTCATCCGGACGCTCCGCAGCTCGATCCGACGGGTCAGGCCCGACAGGGAGGCCACTCCTTGGGCATCGGTCACGGCCGTCAGCCGGTGGTGCCAATCATCGGGCACCGTCACGCCCAGATAGCCGCTCCGCTCGGTCTCCACGAGATGCGCCGAAACCGGGACGCCGGCGATCGGCTTCCCTTCGGGATCTCGGATCGTCACCCGTCGCAGCTCCTGGGGTTCCAGAACCAGCCGATGGACCTGCTCGGGCCGATCGGCGCGAATCAGGTGAACGACGCCCAGCCCCAGGCCCGCCTTGTAGCCCCAGACCACGCCCGGTGCGAGAAAGCCGCGCCGACGATCGGCCGGCGGTCGATCGAGTCGGAACCCTCCCGATGCATCGGTCGTCGTCGTTGCCAGGATCGGGACCGAGCCGTCAGGCGCCTCACCGGCGGTGAGAACCACCTCGGCCCCCGCAATCGGTTGGCCTTTCGGATCGACCACCATACCCATGATCGCCGGGCCGGCCCCGGTCTGAACGATTAACAGGATCGCCGACCACAACGAGACTCCGAATGCACCCATGCCTCGTGTTCCCTTCCCAAGTTCCACACCGATCGACCGGCCGCGGGGCCATTTCCTCCCAGGCCATATCGTACAAACGTCATAGACGCGACGTCAATCGACATCGGGGCAAGGTCTCCGTTTCCCGCGTCGCCCAGATTTTTTGAGACTCCTCGTCGAACACCACGGATCTCAGCGCGGCGGGTGCGGGATACCTGGGGAGTGCGACGATCCGACCCGCGCCGCTTCCCCCTCAGTTCGGGCCAATTTGGTCATTCGAGTAGCCCAGCCTTCCGATTTTTGGGATTTTTTTATCTCCCTCTGGGGTCCAGAGTTCAGGAACCAATCGCCCCGGAATCCGCGATAGGTGCATTAACGGATCATCAAACCTGTGGCATACTGAATAATATGGACCATGTGCGACCGTCACCGCCAGGAAACCCCGGCTGCGAGCCACGGGGCTGTGCCGCCTGCGGCCGGGCCCGGCACAGCGATTTCGGGACTCGGCCCGAACTCGCTGGGGGCCATGGGGATCGGAGAGGGCACCGCGGCCAAAAGTGATCACCGAGTGCCAATTTGTGCCACAATTCTCGGCAAGTCCGGCCCGGCTCACAGCCGGCCCCGCCCAGAACCCACGCCGGATCCGGACGTCCCGCAAGTCATGAGTCGGGACTCTCGGAAGGGGTCCAAGCGACCGTCCCCAGACGGTGCAGTGGTGATCGCCCAGGACTCTCGATTTTTCTTGCCGCTTCACGAGCGGCGTGTCTCTATGATTGGGACATCATCGAGGAACGAGGGGGTGATCGCCATGGCAACGCCATTCCGGTCGGGTACGCTGGGACTGATCCAACACCTGTTCGACAAGGGTACATGCACGGGTTTATCCGACGCTCGCTTGCTGGAGCGGTTCGTCACTCACCGGGACGAGGCGGCGTTCGCCGCGCTGGTGGCACGTTATGGGGCTCTGGTACTGAACACGTGCCAGGCGGTCTTGAAGGACCCGAACGCGGCCGACGACGCCTTCCAGGCCACCTTCGTGCTGCTGTTCCGCAAGGCGTGGTCGATCCGCGGCCGGGACGCCCTGGGGGCCTGGCTGCACCGGGTCGCCTACCGGACCGCGATCCGGGCTCGGTCCGCCGCCGCCCGCCGCCTTGACGTCGAGAAGGCCGCCGGCGCCTTGCGGGCCGCCGAGACACGGGTCCCCGACGACTCGGCCGCACTCCTGCACGAGGAGATCGAGCGGCTCCCCGATCGGTTCCGTCAGCCGGTCGTCCTCTGCGATCTCGACGGGATGACCCGCGAACAGGCCGCGGATTATCTGGGGTGCACGGAAGGATCGGTGCGCAGGCCGGTTGGCCAAGGGCGCAAGCTGCTCCAACGCCGGCTGACCCGACGCGGTATCACCCTGACGGTCCCGCTCGTGGCTCCGGCGGGCCTCCCGGAAAGCCTGGTCGCGACGACCCTTCGCGCCGCGGCCGGAGATGTGTCGGAACCCGTCGCGAAACTCGTCAAGGCGGCCTCGCGCGGGTGGCTCGTGGCCCGGATCTCGGCAGCCGCGACCCTGGTTCTGACCCTGGGAACCGCGGTGGCCATTTGTAGTGCGAGTCTGCGGTCGCCGGAAGGGGCTCCGCGCGACCATCGGACCCAGGCTCGCCCAGGCGCCGGCCGTAGCCCCCAAGACCGAGCCGGCGCCAGCCACCGTATCGAAGGCCCCGCAGGCCAAGGCCGCGGCCCCCAAGAGTGGGCCGCCGGTCGTCGCGGGCCGCATCCTCGACCTGGAAGGAAAGCCAGTCGCCGGCGCGACCGTCCGCGTGAAATACGTTCAGTCGCCGCCGGACGGCAACCTCGATGCCTGGATCGACGAGGTCAAGCGACTGGGCAAGCAACCGTGGGGATTGCCGGTCGTGGCGACGCCGGGCCAAAGTTCTTCCGGGCGAAGCCTGGCGCAGTCCGTTCTGGCGGGCCTGGGCCTGGGGACAAAGGCCCCAAGTTTCTCCGCGACCACCGGGCGCGACGGCCGGTTCCGTCTCGAGGGCCTACCACTCGACGGCATCGCCACCGCGTCGATCACCGGTCCGGGGATCGAGACGTCCGAGGTGTACATCCTGACGCGCGACGTGCCCACCATTCGCGTCAAGCACCCGATGATCGCCGATGGTCCGATGCTCGTCTACTACGGGGAAACGTTCGACCACGTCGTCGCGAAGACGAATCCGATCGTCGGCACCGTCCGCGACAAGGACACCGGCGCCCCGATCCCCGGGGTTCACATCACCGGCATGCCCCACATTCCCAACAGCATGATCACGACACCGGGCGTCGAGGCGACCACGGATGCCCAGGGCCGGTACCAGGTCACTGGTCTGTCCACCTCGCGCGGATTCAAGCTTTTCACCGAAGCTCCGGCTGGCCAGCCTTATGTGAACGGCGGGTTCATTTCCCCGGCAGGCGAGCCCAAGCCCGGACCGTTCCCTTTCGACATCGCCCTGAAGCGCGGGGTGCTGGTGCGTGCCCGCTTGACCGACAAGGCCACGGGAAAACCCCTCACCGGTTACGTCGAATACTACGCCTTCACGGACAACCCGCACGTGAACGAATTCCCGAACTTCAAGCGGGAGAGCCAGATCACTCGAGTTTACATCACGGCCCCGGATGGCCGATTCACCATTCCCGCCCTGCCGGGCCGGGGCCTGCTCGCCGCCCGGGGGCCGGAGTCTGAGGGATACCTGCACCGTCAGGGTGCCGACGCCATCAAGGGCCTCGACCGGCAGATGGACGGCTTCCGGACGTACCCGAGCTATTGCCCGGCAACCCATATGCACGTCCTGGCTGAGATCAACCCCGCGCCGGGCACGAAGGAGATCACGATCGAGCTCCAGGCCGATCCCGGCCGGATGGTCAAGGGCACGATCATTGGCCCCGACGGCCGGCCGTTCGTGGCCGGCGTCGACGTGCACACGCTCGACGTTTTCCAGGGCCCGCAACATACGCCCTCGGGCGCCGCGACTTTCGAAGTGAAGGGCTTGCCCTCGGGGCCGTACCGCCTGGATTTCTTCCATCACGGCCGCAAGCTCGTCGGCTCGCTCCGTCTGACGGGCCAGGAAACGGGCGGTCTCTCTGTGAAACTCCAGCCCTGGGGTACCGTGATCGGCCGCGTCGTCGACGCGGAGGGCAAGCCCCGGAATGATGTGACGATCTCCGGCGCACTTCCAATCCGACCCGATCCTGAGCGGGGCATGCTCGACAACCAGGCGACGGTGGATGCCAAGACGACCGTCGACGCCCATGGCCGTTTTCGCATCGACGGACTCGTCCCGGGCGTGAAATACGACGCGAATGGCGGCTCACCAAACTGGTTTGACGGACTCGTCTTCAAGGATGTGCAGGTCGGACCGGGCGAGGTGAAGGATCTCGGGGATCTCAAGCTCCCGCGGACGAAGAAAGATGGGAATTGAGGCGGTCGCGATGATCCCGCTCAGCTCAACGCATCCAGCGAACGGATCCGTCGGCCGCAGCTCGGGCAGACGGCAACGCCGGTCGGATCCGGCGGCGGGATCCGGATGAACTTCTGGCAGATCGGACAGCAACCGCAACGGACGCCCGGCGCGTTCGTCGAATCAGGACGTGACCTCGATGCAGACCTCCGCCGGAGCGGGATCATCCGCATGATCTGGCGCACGGCGTAATTCGGGTCCCAGAAGATCGCCAAGGCCACCTCACCCCTGATATGGAATCGATCGACTCGCTATTCGCTCCGGCGGCGCGAAAGATTCCGCTGGAGCGTCAGACCTCATAACTCGCGAGCAACTGGGGCGTGTGGACGGTAGACTGCACGAACGGCTGCAAGACGGGGACCAACGCATCGATGGCCTCGGGCTCGCCGTGGACCAGGAAGGCGTTCTCGATGTTGCCGCCGGTCTGTTCGTACCACCAGGCGAGGTCATTGCGGTCAGCGTGGCCGGAAAAGCCGTCGAGGACGTACACGGCGGCATTCAGGTCGTACCACTGGTCGAAGATCTGGACTCGTTCGACGCCGTCGGAGAGCTGGCGCCCAGGGTCCCTTCGGCCTGGTAGCTGACGATCACAATCGCGTTATCCGGGTCGGAGACGATGTGCCGCAGGTGGTGGCGGATCCGGCCTGCCTCGCACATGCCCGACGAGGCGATGATCACCATCGGGCCGTTCAGGTAGTTCAGCCGCCGCGACTCGTCCCAGCTCCCACAGAACTCGACGTACTTCGAGCCGAAATACAGCGGATCCTTGTCCATCAGGCAGCGCGCCTGCGAGGTGTAGGCATCGGGATGGTCACGGTGGATCTCGGTCAACCGCGTCGCGAGCGGACTGTCCACGTAGACCGGGATCGGCCGGACTTTGTGCAGGGCGAAGAGCTCCTGGAGACAGTAGACCATCCGCTGGGTACGCCCCAGGCTGAACGCCGGAATCACGACCTTGCTCTGGAGCCGGATCGCCCGGACGATGATCGCATGCATCTGCTTGATCAACCGGTCGTACGGGTCGAGCTCGCGATTGCCGTAAGTGCTTTCGGAGACCAGAATATCGATGTCCCGGATCACGGTAGGATCCGGAAGCAGGTGGGTATCGCGCCGGCCCAGGTCGCCGGTGAATACGAATCGGCGATCCCGGCCGTTCTCGCGGAACTCGAGCTGGACGATCGCCGCGCCCAGGATGTGACCGGCGTTGAAATAGGTCAGGTTCACGCCCGGCGCGACCTCCGTGGGCGTCTCGAACGGCACTCGCTGAATCCGCTCGACCAGCCATTCCACGTCGGCCAGCTCGAAGAGCGGCTCGACCGACTCGAGGTGCGGGTAGCGAATATGGGCGTTGCGCACTTCCTCGCGCTGGATCCGCGCGCTATCGCGGAGCATCACGTTGGTGATGTCGCCGGTCGCCGGGGTCGTGTAAATCGGGCCGTTATACCCCGCCCGGATCAGGCAAGGCAGGCGGCCGATGTGATCGTTGTGCGCGTGCGAGACGATGACGGCATCCAGCTCTCTTGGGTCGAAAGCGAGCTGGCGGTTGGGGCTGTCCGGCTCGATCCGCTCCGAATCAAACAACCCGCAATCGAGCAAAATCCGTCGGGAACCGATCTCGAGCAAGTGGGCACTGCCCGTGACCTGACGGGTCGCGCCGTGAAACGTGATTCGCAACCAAGCTCCCTCCCGACGATTGTGGCCCGATCATACCACGGCGGCGTGCCTGGAATCGGGCCGTTCGATCGCCGTTTCTCGACTCCCTCGCCCCCCCGTCACGCCACCTTCGCCGCCAGGCGTCGAATCCGGCCGGGGACGGTGATCCGATCCCTCTTGTGTGATGATGCTTCCATCATGACAGGAACCCGCCGCGCCTTCAAGGCGACCCTTGATTCCCGCGATACCGTAGCCCCTGGCCGGGGGTCGGCGGCGAATCGGGAAAAACCACCGATCCAGGCCACCAAGAACCACGGTAACCGCAGTCCAGTCAAGGACATGAGGAGACACACTCACCTCATGTCGCGAGCGGTCGAGCACTCGCGGCCGGTCCGCACGGCGAGCCTGAGGAGGTTACGGGTCTGGATCGGTGGGGGGCAACGCCGGTCATCGCGTCCAGGGAGACTCGCCGGATGTTCCCTTGTCCTCGTTGAGCGCGGTGCGGCTTGCGCCGCTCCTCCCCTCCGACGCCTTGCGCCTCCAGACCCGGTAACGTCGAGGATCGAGTGGGACGTCGCGGTCCCGCTCGAAACCGAGCTCGAGCAGGAGCTGATCGTTGACTTCGGGGTAGTGGGTTACGTCGAGGACACGATCGGCGGCGCGGATCTCGTCGAACACCAATTCGGGCGGACGTTCCGGCCAATATCCATTGACCAGGTGGGTGTCGTTCTCCATGCTGACATTTCTTCCCGCATACCCGTTGGCATACAGTGCAATCGTGGGGTCTTCCGGACAGATGACCTTGCCGGGCAAGGCTTTCACCACGGACACAGCTTTCCAGTAGTCCCCGTCCCAATCGGGTAGCGACGCGATCGGATTGTAGCTCCGGGTCATATGCGGGAAAGCCGTCATCAGCATCATGAGTGCCACGAACGATCCCAGCATCAGTCGGGAGATCGCCGGGGCGGCGGGATTCTCTAGTCGGGCCAGGAGCCGCGGTAACCGGAGGATACAGAAGGTCATCATCGCCAGGAGGGCCGGCAGTAAGCTGTTGTCCGCGCCGCCGGATTTCCCGGCCGTGACGGCGCTGAACGGGATGGTCACTGCCAGGACGGCAACGAGCCAGAAGACGCGCGGATCCTTGCGAACCGATCCCTCTTCCGTGACGATCCACTCACTGAGCACGAGGAGGAACAAGGGTGAATCGATCAGCAGATTCCAGAAACAACGCGCCGTCCGGATATGATCGAGGGCAAAAGCCTTGGGCATGTCGATCATGTAGTAGTAGACGACAGGGCTCGTGATGCGGAGGACCAGAATCACCCCGAGCGCGATGGCCATGGGTAGGGACGCGGTGACGAGCTCGGAGCGCGTCGGCCGCCGCCATCGCAGGATCAACGCGACGAGCGGTACCGCCGCGAAGATGAATGCCGTCTGCTTGAAGAAGAAGCCGGCGACCAGACAGGCCGAGCCCAGCAGGACCCAGATCACCCGGCGCTTTTCCTCGCCGTAAGCGATCAGGAGCATGCCCGCGGTCGCGAACATCAGGGCCGGCATGTCGGGACGATTCTCGATGAAATACTCGCCCGAGCGGTGATTCACACTCAGGACCACCACCCAGGCGAGCGCCAGATACCAGGCGGATCGCTTGCCCCGCATGGTCACTGTGAGCAGAGTCACGGCCAGGAGTGCCGACACCAGCGACACGACGCGTCCCGAGATGTTGTTCGCCCCGACCCATCGGAAGATCTGGCCCTGAACCCAGGGGGCTAACGCCCCATACACGTGGGTCGAGTGCCCATCCGGAGCGAGCTCGTAAACGGGCATTCCCCGTAAGCTCCGCCAGCCCTCCAGGACCTGAACCGATTCCCAGGGATTCCTCGGTGAGTTGGCGAACACGAGTCGGTTCAGGCTGTACGCACTGATCAGGACAATGAGTGCCGCCGCGACCAGCAGCGGTGCCCGCCCGATCCAGACCGATTGCCAGATCCTCCGATCGTTTCCCGTGTGATCCGTCATGAAGGAGTGCTCCTGAAGTTCGTGCCAAGGCCACGATCGCAGGATCGAGTTCGAAGCCTCGGGATGATCTCGTTGAACGGCATCCGACCTGTCACTTTCGCTTATTGAGACATCGTTCCGGCAGCGCCTTTCCTCCAGACACCCACGACCGACTTGCCAAGGGAGTGCAGGAGCAAGGGGTTGACCCGACGGGACAACGGGACCATGACACGATCCCAAAGAGCGATCTGGCGCGGATTGGGGCTGGCACTGTGGAGCAGCAGGCGGTTGCCCAGCGACGCGAGCATTCCGACCGCGTCCAGGTAGACCAGCCTGATCAGGGCCAGACCCTCGGGCGCGGCGGCCCGGAGCGAGCTCCTGGTATAGCGTCGATAGTGGCCGATGGCCTCATCGAAGGGGGTAAACAGCCACTGGTGGGCCGGTGCCAGCACGACCAGGTGGCCTCCCGCCTGCAGATGATCGGACTGCGCGCGCCAGCTCGTCGCGGTCGTCGGCGATGTGCTCGAGCACGTCCATGTAGAGAATGGTGTCGAAGGAATCCGACTCGCTCAAGTCGGAGAGCGTGCCGATGCGCATCCGGCAGCAATCCGGCAACTCGCCGGCGCCGATCGCGGCGATCAGCCGGTCGGCGAGTGTGGCGTCGGGCTCGAGGCAGACCCAGCGATCGGCCTGGCCGTCGCAGAGCACGCGGGTCGTTCCGCCGTGCCCGGCGCCGACTTCCAGCACGTCGCGACCCAGGTATGGGATGAGCTGCTGCCGGACGTAGGACTTCCAGTTGACGGCCGCGGCGAAGAGGTCCAGCTCCGTACCGATATAGGTGTATGACATGACTCAGGTCTCTCCCATGAGGATCTCGCTCGACAGCCCCGCGACTGGCAACGGCGACGCGGACCGCTCGGGTCCGTGCAAGGTCAGCAACGATCCGATGAAAAAGGAATAATCCCGACGCGGCAGGAAGGTCGATCCGTGCCGTGCACCGAGGATCACGAAGCTGAATACGAACGCGGCGATGACGGCCTGTACGAGCAGGATCAGGAGCAGGCCGACGGTGAACGTCGCCCAGCCCGGGATGGCCCAGCTCGTCGTCAGCCGAACGACCACCGCGCCGATCATCCCTCCCAGGGTCACCAAGGCCAGGAGGACCGACATCATCAGGAGCCGGACACCGACGACATCACTGTAGACCGAGATCGCGCTCAAGCCATGGGTCACGAGCGAGACGAAGTTCATCGTCGAGCGACCGCACAGTCGGTGAGACCGGTGGGTCGGGATCATGCAGTGCGGCTGGCGCGATCGGATGACGGCGGCTGCATAGTGATTCCAGATCTCCGTCACCACGACCAGGCTCGAAAGTCGTCGACGCGGGATCGCACTGTAGTTGCCGACCCGTACCTTCTGCCCGGTCAAGACGAAGTGGAGTATCTGATAGAAGGCGTAAAAGACGCGGAAGACGAGCGATTCCGAGCGACGGGTCCGCTCAGCGAATACGATGGTTTCCGACCCCACTTCCTCGAGCCGTTCCAGAAGTCGGGGGACGTCCGCAGGGTCATCCTCGCCGTCGCCGTCCATGACCACGACCGCGCGCGACTGGAGGCAGTCCTCGACGTATGCCAGGCCGACGGCGATGGCTCGCTGGTGACCCAGGTTACGCCTGAGACGCAGGATGTCGATTCGAACCAGGGCGGTGAGTGTGTCGGGATCCGAGAACTCTTCCGGGCCTGTGGTCGAACCGTCGTCCACGACCAGCACTTCGGCCTCCAGACCATGGGCGGTCAGGATGGCATCGAGGTCGGGCAGCAATCGGGCCAGTGAGGTCCAGTCGTTGAAGACCGGAATCAGGATCACGATCGAGTCTAAGCCGATCGGGCGGCAGTTCTCATGCGAGGGCCGGGCGTGCTGGTTGATCGGCTGATCGTCGCGATCCATCAGCCCGGCGACGCGATGGGGATTCCCCTCATCCTCCTGAGAATCGATCCGGTGTCTTCTGCGGCGACGTTCCATGTCGACGACCTTTCGGATTGAGGTTGCTCCTGGGAAGAATCCCGGAATGATGCTCCTGTCCTCGTCATTGCGGAAAGGGCCGATCCGGGGTGGATTCACTCGCGTCATGGAAAGCCGTTCGGCCCGGGTTCTCCGACGTGTCGACCGTCTTGCGACGCCAGATCCGGTAACTCTCGGAATCGGCGGCCAAGGGCTCCGCCGGCTCGAAGCCGAAGTCCCGAAGGTGCTTGGCCGTGATCGGGTCATGCCAGCTCTCGGTGGCCTCGACGTTGATTACGTAGTTCGCCCCGCGGAGCTCGTCCTGGACCGGTTCGGGAATCGACATCAGCCAGGTGCCATCGACCGGGCGATTATCCTCCTCAACGTAGATGTTGCATCCCACCTGCCCTTTCGCATAAAGAGGGATCGTCGGTTCCTCCGGACAAATCACGGTCCCCGGCAATCGTGCGGCCCGGGCGATGATTCTCGCGTAACTGGCATCCCAGGGGGTTACCGGCTCAATGAGCTTTTTCGTCACCGATGGGAAGGTCGTCATCAAGATCAGTGAAGCCAGAAACGCCCCGAACATCAAACGCCCTCGCAAGGGAGAAGCCGGATCCTCCAGTCGCCTCAGGAGGACTGGCAATCGGAGAATGCAGAAGGTCATCATCGACAGCAGCGCCGGGAGCCAGCAGTTGTACCAGCCACCAACCTTTGCGACCGAGATCGCGCTGAACGGGATGGCCACGGCGAGTACGGACAAGATCCACAAGAGGCGAGGGGATCTGCGGAGGCTCCCATCGTCGTTGATGATCCAGTCGCCGAAAACGATGAGGAACAAGGGTGAATCGATCAGGAACAACCACGTAATGCTAGCCGCCCGGGGCCAGTTGATGGAGAAACTCTTGGGGACCTCGATCATGTAGTGGTAGACGGCGGGATTCAGAACTCTGAGCCCGAGGACCGCTCCACCGCAGGCGACGAGGGGAACGAGTGACCGGAGGATCTCAGGTCGCGTCGGCCGGATTCCGCGGAGGATCAAGGCGATCAGGGGGACGGCCGCAAAGATGGAAACCGTCTGCTTCAGGAAGAAACCGACGATCAGGAAAGCCGAGCCAATGAGGACCAACGACCCTCGCCGCTTCTCCTGGCCGTATCCCATCAGGAGCAGAGCCATCGCTGCGAACAGCAGGGCCGGCAGGTCAGGGCGGTTCTCCGCAAAGTACTGGCCGGCGCGATGGTTCACGCCCAGGATCATCGCCCACGCAACCGGGAGATACCAGGCCGAGCGCCTGCCCGTCATGGTCACCGAGAGCAGGGTCACCAGGACGAGCGCCGATGCTAATGTGAGCACCCGTCCCGATAAGTTGTTCGGCCCGACCCAGCGAAAGATCTCGCCCTGGACCCACGGGACCAAGGCCCCGTACATGTGCGTGGAATGCCCCCCGGCGGTCAGTTCGTAAACGGGCATCCCCCACAGACTGCGATAAGCCTCCACGACTTCGATCGATTCCCAGGGGTCCCTGGGAGCCTGGGCGCGCATCAGCCTGCTGAGATTCCAGCCGCTGATCAGGCAGATCAGCAAAGCCGCGATCAGAAGTGGTGTCCGGGAGAGCCAGAGCCCCCGAACCGACGGTGGGTTCGCGGTGGGATGATCCTTCATGATGGTGCAACTCATCCGTGAGCAGGTCTGTCGGCAAGATGCGACGACGACAAGATGTATAGCCGGATCGCCGCGTTCCGACAAGAGCAGTGGCCGAGAACGCCGGATCGGGTGGAACCACCTCGACTTACGCACTGTGCGGACATCGAGTCGAATTCGATGATGGGGAATCGACGAGATGCGTCTGCGTGGGCCGCTGTTCAAAGGGAGGTCTCGAGGCATGATCGAGTACGCCCTGCTCGACACGTCGCCGCGTGGCGAACCGCCCCTTATACCCATCCATGCCGCTTGCGCAGCCACCACTCGAGGGTCAATAGCGCTGCGAAGATCAGGAGAAAGGGCCAGTTGTCATAGACGACATATTCTGACATGCTCACGTTCTCGGAATATGCCGAGCGATCGAGGCCCTTGATGTAATTGGTGAGCCGCTCGGGAGAGACGACCTCGCCTTCGGTAATCGTGGCGATCTGCTTGCGCCAGGGACCGGTCGGCGGAGGGGTTCTCGAGCTCGCGGTCGTCCTGGTAGACGAGGAACCGGCCCTTATCACTGCCGATCTCCTGGCCGTCCCGCTTGGCGACGACCGTGACCGTGTAAGTACCGGGCTCACCCACCTGCTCGGTGGCATAGATCGCGCCCTTGCCTTCGTCTCCTTGGTTGTAGACCTCGACCGGTCTGGAGACGGGTGGCTCGGATTTCTCGCGCTGGACCTTGGCCTCGTAGAGGACGTTTGGAATCGGCGCCCCCTTGGAGTCGCGGGCGGTGACCGTCAGGTCAACCTTCTCGCCCACGGCGATCCGGCGCTGGAGCAGGGTCAGCTTGACCTGGTTGTCCCCCTCGTTCTCCTTGTGTGAGAGCCAGAAAACGACCTGTCGCCAGAACTTGCGATGGGCGAGCCGGCTCTCCTCCGAGGCGCGGTACCAGACCCAGGTATCGCCGCCATAGGCGATGACGCGACCACCGCCGTACTCGATATCCATCATCAACGGTTCGGGGTTCGGGCCTGGGGTCTCGGCGATGATGTTGGCGCCGAGCTTGACCTCGCCGAACTGGTTGGTTCCCAGGATCGGCGGCATCATGTCCCAGACCCGCGCGGTCTCGGTCTTGTTGGCGCCAACCTGAAGGACGTAGCTGTTGAGGCCCTTGGAGTTGGGGACGAACTTGAGACCGCCTTCCGGCTCGTTCTGGTCGTCGCCGGGATGGATCTGAACGGGGAGGATTTCCGCCAAGGGGGTATCGGCCCAGCCGCCGGCGCCGAAGCTGGAGTGGCCGCCGAGCATCATGAACCCAGCCCCTTTCTTCACGGCCTCGACCAGCAGGCGCTGCTGCGTCAGGGTCAGGTACTCCGCGGGCAGATCGCTCAGGATGAAGATGTTATAGCGGCCGGGCGCGAACTCGGCGTCGTTGACCGCTCCGGCCTGGCCTTGCGCCGGCGCCCGGATCAGCACGCCCTCGACCTGGATGTCGTGCGAGCCGGCGAGCGATCGCATCATGTACTTGTAGTCCCAGGACCAGTTCGATCCCTGGAGGAACAGCACGTTCAGGCCGCCGCTCAGGACCGTGACGAACGTGCTGATCTCGTTGTTGGACTTGACTAACTCCCCCTCCTGAACGGCCACTTTGAGCGTGAGCTTCGTCTCGCCGGGCTTATCGGGGATGAACTCCAGGCCGGTGATGGGAATGACATCGCCGGTGTCGGGGACCTTCACGCGAGTCTTGGCGACGGCGACCGACTTGTCCTCCAGGAACAGCTCGACGTCGAGAGTCTGGTTGGCGAACCCACGGGCCTGGAGCGTGCCCTTGACTTCCATCTTGTTCTTGACGAACGCGGTCGAGCTGGTGGCGATGTCGCGCACCCGGATATCGCGCGAGCCGGCGCCGGCGCTCTCGGTGCCGAGAGGGATCGTAACCACCGGAATCCCGTCGGTCTTCATCCGGCGGGCGGCGGTCAAGGGATTGATGTTGGTGTTGGAAGCGAAGTCCGAGACGATGAACAACCGAGCGAGCCTCCGTCCCGTCCCCTCCTGTCGTTTGCGAGCGTCCATCATCGCCAAGCCGAGCGCGGTCGAGCGGCCCTTGGGCTCGGACTTGGCCAGGAGGTCGTTCTCCTTCGGTTCGTCGAGGGTCGCATCGAATTTGTAGATCCTGAAGTCGAGGTCCGGTGCGAGGGACTTGGCCGCCTCCTTCATCTTCAGGAGGGTCTCCATCGCAACCGCCCAGCGCGACTGGCTCCGCACCTCGTCGCTGAAGGTCATGCTGGAGCTGTCGTCCACGATGACGATCAGCGAGGCGGGCTGCTTCTTCTTCTCTTGGAGCGACACCGTCGGGCGCAGGGCCGCCAGCAGGCAGAGGAGCACGGCGAGCAGCCGCAATGACAGAGCGACCCACCGCCAACCACCACTCGTCCCTTGCAACCGACGCCGGTAAGCCCAGAGGGTTAGCGCCGTCACCGTACCGATGACTCCGATCAGGATCGGCCATGGGACGATCGGACTCACGCTGACGCTGAACCTCGGGATCATGGTGCATTCCCTCCGAGTCGCTTCGCTCCAGTGTTGAGTGTTCAGTAAGTAAACGATTTGTCAACTGAACGCCGAACGCGAACGAGCGTATCACGCGACCGTCCCCGCCGCATTGGGCCGCGGGGCTTCTTTATAGAAGGTGTTGGCCAGGAGATTCTCCAGGGTCACCACGATCAGGATCAGGAACATGAGCCAGGGGAACGCCTCGTAGCCGTACCGTACGATCTTGTCCTCGTGGACGAAGGCCTGGGCGTTCTCGGCCAGGATGTAGCCGTCCTTGCCGAAGATCGTGTCCAGCTCCGGCTTCTGGAGCAGAGTGAACTGGCTCTCGGCATGCGGCGGATTGAGGCTGAAGCCCAGCGCGACGGTGTGGCTGTCGTCGGTCATCCCGTTGACGGTCCACTGACCCGGGAGCTGGGCCGACGGCACCTCCAGATACTCGTTGCCCGAGGGGACCAGTGGGTCCGACTTCTTCTTGTCCGGATCCGTGACCGAGAACCGCGTGATGCGCATGTTGGGATCGAGCTTCAAGAACACATTCTCACCGGCCTCGAAATTGAGCGGCTCGGACCCGGTCCCTGCGACGTAGGGGATGGTCAGATTCCCGATCAACACGGGGAAGGCCCAGAACGACAAACTCGGAAACTCGTTCCAGGCTTCGGGGTCCGTTCGATCGTAGCGGCGAGCGAGCGGAGTGGTCCAGAGCAGGACCCGGCCGGGTTTGGGGCCCTTGAACGCCCGCTCGATCAGCGCGGGGGCCCCGTCGGCGTAGCTCAGGAGCGTGCGTGCGCCCTCGACCGGCTGTGGTGTCGGCTTCATCGTCCAGTATCGGAAGACCGGGATCTGGGCGAGGTTGCTGTCCAGGTCCTTACCGTACTTTGAGAACAGCGGATGGTTGACGTCGGTGAGCTTGCCGAAGAACGTTTCGGGCTTGGCGGACTTTTTCTGATCGAGCTGCGCCGGCAAGAGCTGGGCGGGGGTCGCGTCGCCGTAATTCGCGGGATCGCAGCGATTCCCCACGCCCACGACGAGTCCGCCCCCATTGTGGACATAGCCGTTGAGGGTCCCCCAATCCTTGTCGCTCAGTTGCCGGACGTTCAGGAGGAACACGCACGCGTAGTTCTCCAACTTCTCCCGTTCGGGGCGGCCGAAGTCCGAGGACCGAACCTTCTCCACCAGGTTCGATCGAGGGCTCGAAGGCGAGGGATCCGGATCAATCGCGGAGATGACGAACTCGGCGTCCTCCGGCCGATCGTAGATGACCAGGACTTTCAAGGGCGGTCGGACCTTGAAGGAGAAGTAGCGCTGATCGTCGTCCTCGAGCGGGTCAGGGGTGCCGGTGAGTACGATCGCGCCGCGGTGGAGTTCCCCCTCCTTGAGTCGTGGCGGCGTGGCGAAGGTGACCTCCGCCTGACCGTTGGGCGGAATATCGACGGACTTCTGGCCTCGCTTCAGGCCATCGAGGTAGAACTCGACGGTCCGGGTGACGGCCGGTCCCTGCGACCGGATCCGGGCACGGATCTCGATCGGTTCTCCCTGAACGGCCACGCTCTGAGACGGCTCCGCCAGATCAACCGAGACGTCGCGGATCTCCTCGGGCGCCAGCCGGTCGATGAACGTGGCGATCTTGGCACCCTTGCCGGCCTTGATCTTGGCGACCTTATCCAGCCCCTCAGCCGGCCGGTCGGGGTTCCACGCCGTCCGTGCCAGGTCGGTCAGGACATGGACCAGGTAGACCGGCTTGTCGGATTCGGCGACCGCTCCATAAGCCTCGCCCACGGCGACGTTCAGTTTCCGGCTGGTGGCGTGCGTGGTCAAACTGTCGATCCGTTTCAGGGCGGCCGCCGGCGATAACCCGGTCACCCCCGGCTCGAACGAATCCACCACGAAGACCTGGCTCGAGCTCGGGATCTTGTCTACGATCTCCCGGCGCGCGCTCCTTGGCATCCTCCAGCCGGGTCTTGTCCTTGTCCTTGTATTTCATCGACAGGCTGGTGTCGAAGACCAGGCCCAGCGCGGTCGGGACCGACTGGTCGCCCAGCGGGACCTGCGAGTAGATCCGCGGCCGGGCCAGGGCGAGGGCCATCAGGGCCAGCACGGCCATCCGCGCCAGCAGCAACAGCCAGTTCTTGACCCGCATCCGTTTCTTCGACCGGCGCTGCCGCTCGCGGATCAGACGCACGGCGGGGAAGATCGCGTGCTTGGGCGTCTGCCGCATGAACAGGTGCAGGATCACTGGCAGAGCGGCCAGGGCCGCACCCGCCGCCAGGCCCGCATGCATCAACGACATTTCCATGGCCGGGGCCTCCGTGATCAATCAAGCGCGGGCTTGCCGCGTCAGCAGATAGCTCATCAGCGCCTTGTCGAACGGCATGCCCGTGTGCAGCGGGACATAGTCGATACGTGCCCGGACGCAGTCAGTTCGATACGTCGAGCGGAACCGTTCCACTTCTTCGAGGTAATCGACTTTGATCGCGTCGGCGTCGACTTCGATAATCTCGTGCGTCTCGTTGTCTTCCAGCCGCATCATCCCCTGGAACGGGAACTCGGCCTCGGCTTCATCCAGGATGTGGAAGATGATCAGGTCATGACCGGAGAACCGCAGCCGGTGGAGGGCCCTGAGGACCGAATCGGGATCACCCAGCAAGTCGCTGAAGAGCATGATCAGGCTGCGGTGCCGGAGCATCCCAGCGACCTGGTGCAGGCTCGCCTCGATCTCGGTGGTGCCCTCGGGCTTGAGCTTGGCCAGCATCGAGAGGATGTTACCGAGTTGCGAGCGCTTGCTCCCCGGCGCGAGGCTCTGGGAGACCTTGCGGTCGAAGGCGATCAGGCCGACCGGGTCCTGCTGGTGGATCATCAGGTAACACAAGGCCGCCGCCAGGCTGATGCTGTATTCGAACTTCGTCAGTTCCTGCCGATAAGTGTAACCCATCGACCCGGATAGGTCCATCACCAGGTAGCCGGTCAGGTTCGTCTCGGCCTGGAACTTCTTGATGTAGAACCGGTCGGTCTTGGCGAAGACGTTCCAGTCGATGTCGGAGATGTTGTCGCCGGAGGTGTACTTGCGATGCTCCGAGAACTCGACCGAGAACCCGTGGAACGGGCTGGCATGCAGCCCGGCGATGAAGCCCTCGACGATGAACTTGGCGCGCAAGTCCAGCCGCGACACCTGTCGGATCACTTCGGGCTTCAAATACTTCTCGGCGGTGCCGGCCATGATCGAGCCTTCAAGGTTGGTGTATCAGGAAGAATGGATTCTTGAGCGAGGTGCTGCGGGAATTCCGGGATCTCTCGATCAGGGTCGCCGTGCCTCTCGGCGCGATCCCGATCCTAGCGGTGCGAGCGTTCCTGCAAGATGCATGCGCGGGTGAATGAGCCGGGTGCGATCGGTCTGTCCTGGGTTCGTTCGTCGCGTTTCGTGGTCGGCGGTCGCCGGGGCTGGCTTCGTTTCGTCGATTCCGTGCGACCGGCCTGGCTTGGGTTCGTTTGTCGGGTCTTGCTGATGACCCACCGACCTCGCCTGGTCGCAGATTCGGAGTATTTTACCGAAGCCTCCCAGTTTTGGGTTCGTTTTTCGGATTTCGGGGCCATCGATCGCGGAGGTTGGGTTCGTTTTTCGGATTTCGTGACTGGGAGCTTGGGTTCGTTCGGCGGATTTGGAGTCCATGGGGGACCGGAGCTGGGTTCGTTTTTCGCGTTTTGCATTCGGTGATCGACGAGTTTCCCGAGACCTAACGCCCGATGTCCCATGCCCGGCCCTGTTTGGTTCCGCATCTCCCACCACCCCTTTCTCCACTCGCTTGCGCACCCCGAACGCCGAACGGCGGACCGCCACTGCTGATTATAGAAACTTCTGAGCAGTTCGCGCACCAAACATCCCGAAAAAATGATGATGCTGATCCCACTCCGCGGTATTTGAGGAACGATCTCTGTCCGCGGGACGTTCGACCAGCCGGCATGGGTGACTCGATGGACGTGGGTCAAGCTGGACGCGTGCTGAAGCGATCGAGAGTCGCACGAATGATCGACTTGACCGCGTCGGAAAAATCGAGAGTTGTCGGCGATCACCACGGCACCGTCTGGGGGCGGTGGCTTTGACCCATTCCCAGAGTCCCTACTCCGGACCGGCGGGACGTCCGGATCCCGAACAGAAGGTCACCAAGGAAACGAAGGACGAGGGGAGTCCCTACTCCGGACCGGCGGGACGTCCGGATCCGGCGGGGGTTCTGGGCTGGGCTGGCTGGGAGGAGGGCCGAACTTGCCGAGAATTGTGGCACGATTTGGCACTCGGTGACCACTTTTGGCCGCGGCGCCCTCTCCGATCCCCATGGCCCCCAGCGAGTTCGGGCCGAGTCCCGAACTCGCTGTGCCGGGCCCGGTCGCGGGCGGCACAGCCCCGTGGCTCGCAGCCTGGGTTTCCGGTCGGTGACGGTCGCACACGGTCCATATTATTCAGTATGCCACAGGTTTGATGATCCGTTAATGCACCTATCGCGAATTCCGGGGCGATTGGCTCCGGAACTCTGGACCACAGAGGGAGATAAAAAAATCCAAAAATTCGGAAGGCTGGGCCACTCGAATGACCAATTTGGCCCGAAGTGAGGGGGAAGAGGCGCGGGTCGGATCGTCGCACTCCCCAGGTATCCCGCACCCGCCGCGCTGAGATCGGTGGTGGTCGACGAGGAGTCTCGAATCAACTGCGCGAATCTTGCTGGATGGAGTCTTCCATGTTAACGATCCCGGCTACTTCTATCTCCGACGAGTTCGGATTTCGTCGGGGCACCGGCAGCGTCCATACCAGCCGCACGATGATGCTGGCGGAGTTGACTCAGGCCCTCGATCGAGTCCCGGCCGATGCTCCGATGCCGATCTATACCTCCGAGATCGTTGATGAGAACCTGTTGGGCAAACCGACCCGGTTCAACCCGTCTTCGAACTGCGAGGCGCCTCATCGAGCTTTATGCGCTCAATCCGCATTGTCCAATCTTCCGCGACTTCCGATTCTATTGGTCAGGCGGGAGGCGCGGGACGGCCGATGTTGGCGTTCCTTCTGGCTTGCGCGAGACCGTCTCCTTTGGGAATATAGCCCGCAAGTCCTCCCGATCCCGCACGATCAGGTCGTCACGTCCACCGAGATCGAGACCTGGCTCGAAGAGAAGTATCCGGGCCGATTCCACCCCACGACCCGGCTCTCGACAGCTCAGAATCTCGCCTCCACCTGGTCACAGGTGGGAATACTGCGCGGGACTATCGTAAAGCGCCGATCACAACCGATAGTTACGCCAGTTGTTACGGCATACGCGCTCCTCCTCGGCTACCTTGGGGGCCTCCGTAGCGGTCGGCTCCTCGACTCATCCTGGACGAGTCTCCTGGACCGGCCCCATTCTGCGATCATCGATTCGGCCATTGAGGCATCGAAACAGGGATGGCTCCGTTATAAGATGGCGGGATCGGTGATCGAGGTGACTTTTCCAGGTCTGCTGACGTCGCATGAGGAGCGGGCTTGCCGTGAGCAAGATTGACGTCCTGCGCCGCAACTACCAGCGCATCTGTGGGCTACGAGCTAAATCGAGGACGTTTTCCCATAGGCCAATGCTGACCTGGCAACGGCCTTTGTCGAGCGTTGCCTGGAGTATTGCGTCACTGGAGGAACCATCTCGCTCGTTGCGCCACAGAATTGGACATTCCTGACATCGTACAAGGGCATTCGGGAGCGCCTTCTCCGGGAGGCATCGTGGAAAATGGTTGCGAAGCTCGGTCCAGGGGCATTCGAGACATCATCAGTGGCGAAGTCGTAAAGGCGACGCTTTTTGTTTTGTCCTGCTCTCGACCAAACGACTTGCATGTCATGACTGCCTTCGATGTCTCAAGTGGTCGATCGGCGGTTGAAAAAGCGATGCGGCTCAGGTATGGTCTGCCCCCATTTTTGGGTCCACGACAAATGGGAGTCTACCACAAAGATTATAGATCCGTTAGATTGCTATTGCACCAGTTCTTTTCATAATCCCCTTCCTGTCACAGGCCGCACAGAACTCCTTCGGCGTGGCGTAGCCCAACGAGCTGTGCGGCCGCACCGTGTTGTACTCCCGCCGGTACCACGACCCCTTCACTCGCGCATCCGCCACTGACTCGAACTCCTCCCGCTCCAAGAACTCGTCGCGCAAGCGGCTGTGAAAGGACTCGATATAGCCATTAGACTTTATCAGAAATAAGGAGCCGTCAGATTTTCGGTCGCCTCTTTCGGTTTCGGACTCGGAGGTTGTGCAACCCACAAGCCGTTTCCATGACTGAGTCTGACGCCCCCGCTTTGGTACTCCGAAAGACGTCCTTCACGATGCGGGACCGTTTCACTCCCGCGAGGGCATGCTCGACTCGGACACGAAGGCTCGTACCCTTGGAATCCCGTATCCTTGTACAAGGTCGCCCCCGGCGGATAGGAGATGTCCTCCGGATCGGCGATCGTTTTATCATGGGTCTTGCCGACGTAAGTCCGGCTCAAGAAGTCGATGCCCTGGCTCTTCAGAGAGGTGATGACGACGTTCTTGTCGCTGGTGCGCCTTTTTCTTCCCACTGTAATGCGCGGCCTGTTTTTCAGGGTCTTTCGGCCTCTGGCGCCGCCGCTCAGTTCCATCGATGATGAGCTTCGGGGTCGGCGGCTGACTTCGGGCGAACCGATGGGGGTCCCGCTCCGGCAGGACACCCAAGTCATCGAGGGCCGCTCGTTAGTTGGTAAAGGCGTTCGCAGGTTTCGGCTATGGTACAGACGGGGCTCTCCTCGAACGACGCGCGAATCTGGTCCCGATACGCGGCCAATTCGCTCACCGGCCCCGTGACGTCCCACTGCCGCAACCCGTCCCAGCCCTCGTCTCGAAACGCGGCGAGGTCGCGTGGGACGGTGGCTCGTCCGACCCCAGCAACCTCGGCGGCTTTTTGACGCGTCAGTCCGCAGCGCAACGACCAGAGGACCCGCATCTTTTCGCGGACCCGGGGGTGGGGATGGAAGACCCGCTCCTCATGGACGATCCGCGGCTCCTCGTCGGTCAACTGCACAGGAAACCAAGCCATGATGCGCCCGTGGGATCCGTTCTCAGACAGGATGACCCCCTGTCGGTTTCAGTCAGGAAGGGTACCACTTTGAGAGCCCAGTGGGTACCAGCAGAACGGTTGCGGCGCAATCCGTTTGACCCCTTCATGGATCGACCCAGTTCGCCGGGATTCCAGGCGCCGGCTCCGTGTCTGCCTGGCGTAGGGATCGGCGGGGTCGAGGCTCATGGAGCATCCATGGGACCTCACGGTGGAGCCGCTCGCAAAGTGCGAAGGTGGCCTCGAAGAGGCTCAGCCCAGTCGCTGAAGCGTCGAGATCGAGTTGCTTCCCGCAAGATCCGCACTTGAATTATCTGTAGATATGCCGTTTTAAGTTCGCGGAGAAGCTGCGGCTCGATGGGGAGGCCGAATGGTGGACAGGACACAGGCCGCGCACATGATCCCCAGAGGACTCGCAGGGGACGAAACCGAGCACGGCGAGGACCTCAGCCAGAGCGATCCTGGATCGAGCTTCGGCGAAGTGAATGCCCGGCATGTCTGTGCTTCCAGAGCCGAGGACTAAAAGATGTCAATGTGCGAATGCAACTAGCCATTGGTTGGGAGTGATACGGGACAGAGAAGAGGAACCCGTAATCTTATCTACGCGTGTTTTTCTGACGATGTGATTGCGGTCGCGAAAGTCAGATGGGGGTGAGTGGCGGCAATCTGCAGAGGATTGGTTGCCGGCCGGCAACTGCTACATCTTCTCGAACCGTCACAGTTTGTCATCGGCCCGTGGAGGGGAGCGATCGCTATGGATCAGACAATCCCGTCCGCCTGAGAGATTGCTTGGATGGGAATGGGCTCGTGGTCAAGACAATTCTGGAGAAAAAACTGGATCGCCGCGACCGGCCATGGGAAATAGTTAGGGTGAAGACGTTCGGTCTACGCGTGCGGAGGCATCACCATGGCGAGTCCATCGGCGGGGGAGATCGGCCGGCAGCTTGGCCGGCTCTTCAGCGCGGGCAGCGCCGTCGGGTTGACCGACGGTGAGCTGATCGAGCGATTCACGGACCGGCGCGGCGAGTCGGTGGAAGCCGCCTTCGAGACGATCCTGGCGCGCCATGGTGGTCTGGTCTGGACCGTCTGCCGGCAGGTGCTCGGCGATGCCCACGCGGCCGAGGACGCGTTCCAGGCCACGTTCCTGGTCCTGGTCCGTCGGGCGGCGTCGTTGCGGGTCCGCGAGCAGGGCTCGCTGGGTCCCTGGCTCTTCGGCGTCGCTTACCGCATCGCCCTGAAGGCGCGCCAGGGCGCCGCTCGCCGGAGGATGCGGGAGCGCCGGGTCGCGAAGGCTGCGGTCGAGACCGCTTCCGACGCGATCGAGCACGACGAGCTTCATGCCCTTCTGCATGATGAGGTCAACCGGTTACCGGCGAAGTACCGCGCCCCGCTGGTGCTTTGCTACTTCGAAGGCCGGACGCACGAAGAGGCCGCCGCGGCCCTGCAATGGCCGGTGGGGACTGTCCGCAGCAACCTGTCTCGCGCCCGCGACCAGCTCCGGAGCCGCCTCGCTCGTCGTGGCCTGGCCCCGGCGCCGGCCGGCCTGGTGGGCGCCTCCTCGATCGAGACCATCGCCCGCGCCGAAGTCCCGGCCACGCTGCATACCGCGACCGTCGCCGTGGCCATCCGGGGCACGCCGGCCGCGACCGTGGCCGCGTTGACGAAACGCGTGCTGAGAGACCTGTTCCTGGCGCGGTTGAGAGCGGCCGTCGCGGCCATCTCAGCGATGGTCCTGCTCGCGGCCGTCGCGGGGTTCGCCGCACAGGGTGCACGGCCGGGACAGCAGTTCGGCCCCGGGCCGGCACGCGTCGCGGCCAATCCGCCGCGGCACAGCCCCGTCGATCCAGCGGGCGACCCACTTCCCAGGTATGCCCGGTTGCGCCTGGGGGACCTCCGGTTCCACCACGACGACTGGGTCCGGAAAGCCGTCTTCACGTCCGATGGTCATTCCCTGGTCACGCTCGACAAGCGGGGCCAGGTCCGCGTCTGGGACGTGGCCACGGGGCGGACCGCCCGGAAGATCGGCGACCCGGGCCTCGCTTTCGGCGATATGGCCATATCGCCGGACGGCCGGTCCGTGGCCACCGTCGGATCTCTGACCGGCTTGCGGCTTTGGGACCTGCCTTCGGGGCACGAGCGGCGGCGGTGGCACAAGGCCAAGGAAGAGAGCTATGCGGACCCGCGCTTATCCCCCGACGGCCGGACCATCGCCGTGGCCGTCACCCGACACCATGGTATCGGTCCGGGGAATTCCGAGTCGTTCGTTAACCTGCTGGACGTGGATGCTCCGAGCGAGCACCGTCGGCGGATGCGGGGGGACTGGAACAGGCTCAGAGACCTGGCTTTTTCACCGGATGGCCACGTCTTGGCCGCGACCACCATCGATGGCCCCCCCGACGTCACCCTTGACATCTTCCCGAGGAAGGACAGGAAGGCCTCGATACGGCTCTGGGACGTGGCGACGATCCGCGAGTTGGGCCGGTTCCCGGTGGAAGGCGGCTTCGTCGGCGGGGTCGCCTTTTCGCCCGACGGGCGGCGGCTCATGGCCACGGACTCCGACGGGGCCATCCGGTGTTACGATCGGACGACCGGCCAGGAGATCCTCCCCAGGCTGATGCGAGACGACGCCCTCCATCCCGAGCTGCAGCGACCCCATCCGGACTGGGACGGGCTGGCCACTCGCGACCTGGCGGATTTCACTTGCATGGCGATCTCAGCCGATGGGAAGACCATCGCGGCCGGCTCGCATGGATCGGGGAGCACGGGCGATGCCTGGGTCGCCGGGGTCTATCTCTGGGATGTCGCCAGCGGCCGCGAGCTGCACCGCATCCCTGCGCACATGGGCTGGAACCTCTCGGTGAGTTTCTCCCCCGACGGCCGGACGCTGGTCACGACGGGCACCGAGACGGTCGTCCGCCTCTGGGACGTGGCCACCGGCCGCGAGGCGCTCCCGCAGTCCGGGCACCGCTCGTCGATCAATATCGTGGCCGTCTCGCCGGCCGACGGGACGATCTTGACGACGGGCCAGGATGGCACCATCCGCGAGTGGGACCCGGCCACAGGCCGCGAGCGGGGCGTATTTGCCCAGTTCTCGGCGTCGATCAGCGGGATGGTCATCGACGCCGACGGGAAGACCCTGCTAACGGGCGAGCGGTTCGGGGCCGTGAAGCTGTGGGACGTGGCGGGGCGGCGAGAGATCCGCCGGTTCGCCTCGAACGAACCGGGCCACGGCATCTGGAACGTGGCCTTCTCCCCGGACGGCCGGCAGGTCATCGCGACGGGGCCCAAGGGAGACTGGGCCTGGGATCTCGCGACGGGCCAGGAAGTGCGCGGGGCGATCCGGATCGGGAATGCTCCCGGTCGTGACGTGATCTCGCCCGACGGCCGATACCGAGCCTCGGGCGGGCTGGGCTCGCGTCCCGGCCGGCCGGCGAATGATCCATCGATCCGTATCCGGGAGCAGGCCTCGGCCCAGGAGGTCGCGACGCTCCGCGGGCACGAGGAGGGGACCGCCGCCCTCGCCTTCTCCCCCGACGGTCGCCTGCTGGCCGCGGCCAGCAGGGCGATGCACACGAGCCTCGAGGCGACGGTGCAGATCTGGGATCTCGCCGCCGGCCGCGAGCTGCGCCGGCTCGAGGGGCATCGGTCGGCGGTCAAGGCCGTGGCCTTCACGCCCGACGGCCGCTCGATCGTCTCGGGCAGCGAGGACGCCACGGCCCTGGTCTGGGACGTTTCCGACTTGAAGAACTACTCGAAGACCGACGAGCCCCTCACCCCCGAATCGCTCCCGGCCCGCTGGGACGAGCTGGCCGGCAATGACGCCCGCGCCGCTTACCGCGCCGCCTGGGCGCTGAGCGTCCCGTCCGCCGTGGGGTTCCTCCGCGATCATCTTAAGATCGCCACAATGGCCGAGACGACCACCTCGCCCGAAGTCTTGCGCAGGCTTGAGAGCCATCACGGCGCGTAGAGCATGTTCACACCATCGAGGCCCGCGCGGTGATCGAGCGACTGACCCAAGGCGCCCGGGCGCCATCACGACGCGCGAAGCAAAGGCGACTCTTGAGCGTCTGAACCGCGCGATGGGTCGCTGAGAACCTCGCCTTTTCCTCTCGCCAATCCTACCCCAAGAAAAGGCGACTCCGATTGACTCGACGACGACTTGCCGAGAAGAGAAACTCGGACATTCCTCGGTGAATACTACCGTCGTGACCGCGGTTGAGAGACCGTGGTTCGGACGGGCGCAGCCCCCAACCTCGCACGTGAGTGCGATGTTCCCGGCGGATCGGGCTGACGCCCGAGATTGGAGGACGTTCGTCCCGTCCGAACCATGCGCTCATGTGCATGGTCACGGCGTGCAGGTTCTCTCAAGGCGGTGGTGTTCGGCGAGGAATCTCGAAAAAACCATCGCGGACAGGAACGGGGACCACTTCACTGAAACCCACGAATTCCAGCCTGGTCCCCACCTCACTGAAAAAGTGGTACCCTCCCAGACTGTTACCGACACATTACCGTCTACTACGTGGATCCAGCATAACCCACAGAAACGGAAAACGCCTCATTCTGGCCCGTGCAAGGTATAACGAGCAGGTTCAGCGGCCTGCGCAACGGCTCCGCTGCAACTGCCGGTCAGGCCCGCCCCCAACTCAACTCGGGTAGCTTCTCCCCGCGCGGCAACCAGTGGCGCACGGCCCGGAGCCCCAACTCTCGGGACACCGTATTCGCCGCCGCGACCTCGTGCCAGTTCCCGCCATCGTCTGGGAACTGGATGACTTCGCCATCTCGCACGACTTCGGACGGGTCACGGGCCGTGAGGCACGGCCCTTCCAAAAGGTGGATGTACGCTCGAGTGCCGTTCAACAGTAACCAGAACGAGCCCCAATCAGCCCCCTCCGCGATGCAGCCCAGGCCGATGCACAGTAAGTCCTCTCCCCCGACCTCCAACAGATTCGTATCGAGTTCGGCCACGGTCTTGATCTGGAATGTCTGGGTGACCGGCCTTGGAGCGAACCGGGTCAGCACCAACTCGAAGTCGTCGGGCTCCGCAAATCCTGATTCCGTCACCGCTGCACTCCAAGGATTTCTCCTCCGGCTAACGACCAGGATCAGCGGCCCGCCGACAGGCGGGTCCGCTGCATCGTCTTGTTCAAGTAAGCCGCTACTCCCCAAAATCGCCAATAACCGCCCATGGGCCGCACGAGTTCACCGCTCACCGATCGACAGGGCCACGGAAGCGGTCCGGAGATCAGAGAATTGAACACGAAATACACGAAATACACGAAAAGAATTCAGGTATCATGAGAATCAGACCCGAGAAAGCCGGCAGCTTCCTGTTCTGGTGGATGGTCATTTCGGATCTGGTGGACTACGTGGCAGGTTTTGCCTTGGCGGTTCGCGTCCGCCCGGTTGGCACGACCAGACCGCTCGGCAGCGAGCATCCTCGGCCCATTGACAAACCGCGCGTCCTCTACCAGCATAGTGCCGATTGCTCTCGCGGCCAAGCGGCCCCTCGGCACCTTGTCACATCCCCGAAACCGACCCGCTCAACCGGCATAAGAAGTTGCCGAAGCGTTACCCATTTAGAGGTGCTCGCGCATGCGCGAGACTTCTGGCTTGCTAAGCCACCAGTCTTCTTGAACAGGGATTGGAGGTCCGGCTTCGCGGACTCTAATCCTATATGGTTTGGCTAGGCTCTGTCTGACAATCCGCTTTCCAGGGGCTGACCGTCGATAGCATGGTTGAATTTCCCGGAGATTTTGAGGTCCCCGATGCTCAACCTACTGTACGGCCGTCGAATCTCAGACAGAGCCTAGGCAGTCTGCGCCTGTCACAAGCCGAGCCACCGACGCACCGCATCCTCAACCAAAACGATTTGGTCGGGTGGCAGGTCACCCACCTTGCGGATCAACTTGGCGTGCGGCACTGTCACAAGGCTCTGGGCGTCGAAAGCCCCGGCTTGGAGGAACCGAACTTGCATCGCCACTTCGAACTGCGAGCCACGCGTGCTGGTCGTATGCCCGATCAGGGTGACGAGGACGCGATCCTGTGGCCCGATCGGCACGCTCAGGACCAAGCACGGGCGGACCTTGGCCACCATCCCCAGATCCACCAGCCAAACCTCACCTCGCCTCGGGACGGGCATCCGCTGCCTCCCGCGCGTCCAACTCGCGGAACACCTCGTCGGCCGCCACCACCAGTGCCTCATCAGGCAGCTCGGCCGGCAGCGCGACCCGGCGGAGGAGCTCGAGAGCCAACTCGTGACGTTCGCCTTCGGAAAGTGCGTCAAACGAGTCGAGCAAGGCTTGCACCGCGTTCGTCACGGGATCTGTCCTCCACGCGTCATCGCCATCGATCCACTGGCATGCTACACGACGACGAGGGCGGACCGCAATGGCCGCTCTGGGACACTCGGGCATGCGGGCATGCCCATCCTCGCTGCCTAACGATAGCCCGCTATTCCGCCGCGACGATCGCCTGTGGCGTTGCGCAGCCTACTGGTAGTCGCGGCGGAACAGTGGGCTATCGTTAGGCTCGAACAACTGTCGATATTGGTTGTGGCCCGTTCGCCTCCGGCTTCATGGAAGGCGCCTTGGGCCTCACTCAAAGAGCTGCATCCCGGCGGCCGAGGCCAGTACCTTCCACACGGGCCGGCGACGGTCGGGTCGGGTAAGGAGGTGCTGTCGCCAGCACCCCCGTAGTGATAGGTAGGACCTCACGGTCTTTCCCCCACTCCAAACCGGACGTGCGGTAGAGTAGGCGGCCAGCGAGTTACCTGGCCGGCACTTTTCCAACCGCCCCTCTCCGAACTGCTCGTGACTCTTTCGATGTCAAGCAGCTCTCCAGTGGAGCGACATCCACTCGGATCAGGTAGTCGTCCATCTCGGACCCTTCCCCTTTGAAATGTCGCCCCACCTGTGGAAATGAGCGCGTAAAAGTGGTTCTCCCGCACTTTTGATGATCCACGACCGCCAACTCGCACAGAAGTCCCCATCTTGACGGGATTCTCGGTCGTTTCGGTCCGGCGTGGCACCATCCTCATCAAAAGTGCGGGAGAACCGTAAAAGTGACCCACCTGGGTGCAATCTGAGCGCCTAATACTGACCCACCGCAGCCGCCTCCGGTAAGGTGAACGTTCCCACAGGGGATGTTTCACCTACGGAGGGTTAAGGACGTGCTTACGGTGGACGACTACGGTGCCATTCGAAGAGCGCGGCGCGATGGCAAGTCCATCCGCCAGATCGCCAGCGAATTCGACCATTCGCGCAACACCATCCGGAAGATCCTCAACCACGCCGAGCCGAACCCCATCGCTTCGACTCGGGATCGGTTCGCTCCGCTCCTGGGACCGGTCCAGGCGGTCATCGACCAGATCCTCATCGATGACGAGGACGCTCCGCTCAAACAGCGGCACACCGCCGCTCAGGTCTTCCGACGCCTCCGCGACGAACACGGCTACCGCGGCGGGTATGCCCAGGTGCAACGCTACCTGCTCGAACATCGACGTCGGCATCAGGAAACGTTCATTCCTCTGGGGCACCTCCCTGGGGGGCGCCTCGAGGCCGATTTCGGACACATCCACGTCGACTTTCCCGACGGTCGCCGACCGGTCCCGTTCCTCGTGACAGCCTGGGCCTATTCGAACGCCCCCTTCGTGTTGGCGTTCCCCTTCGAACGCACCGAGGCGATCCTTGAGGGAATGGTCGCGGCCTTCGAGTTTTTCCAGGCGGTTCCCTAGCCTGGATGCCCATGGAGAAAAAAAAGCCTAACGGAACCTCGGATCGTCCGCCATTTTTCGGCCGCGCCCGGCTATCCGGCGTAGTTTTTTGGGTTTACCCATACACCGAGTTCCACTCTCTTAATCTTTCCATCGAACTCTGCCGATCCTTGCGACTCCTCCCATTTTTCCGTCATTTCTTCGAATTGGCTACCTGGGGCTTGACGAGACCGCTCCAATATGACATTTGGGCACTATGTTTACCAGTGAACCCAAAGAACTAACGGATCTCTCCCGGGTTTTTCTCGTACCGGCCAATTCCACCCACCGTCAGTACGAGGCCCTCCGCGCCTTCTTCGTGGACCAGCTCCCCGGTCCCGAAGTCGCCCGCCGCTTCGGTTACACCCCGGGCAGCTTCCGCGTCCTGGTCCATCAATTCCGCCAGAATCCCCGCCGCTCCTTCTTCCTGACTCCGGCCAAGGGGCCCCAGTCGGCACCCAAGGCCGATCCCCTCCGCGAACTCATCATCGCTTTGCGAAAGCAGAACCTCTCCATCTATGACATCAGCCGGAATCTGACTCACCAAGGGCATTCGCTCAGCCCGGTCGCGGTCGCTCAGGTTCTCAAGGATGAAGGATTCGCTCGCTTGCCGCGCCGGGCCGACGACGAACGCCCGCCCGGCACGCACCCGACGACGGCTGAGGTCGCCGATGTCCGGCAACTCGACCTGAACCCACGGGCATTCTCCACTCAATTTGGCGGCTTGTTCCTCTTCCTGCCGACCCTGGCCGCAATCCCCCTGGACCGGATCCTCCGCGCGGCGGGTTTCCCCGGATCGGAGATGATCCCCTGCGGCTGCGCCCTGCGATCGCTTCTGGCCTTGAAGCTCTTCGGGACGGCGCGACATCGCCATGTCATGAGCGCCGTGTTGGATCAGGGGTTGGCCCTCTTCGCCGGATTGAATGTCATCCCCAAACGCTCGTTCCTGACCGAGTATAGTTGCCGGATCGATCCGACTTGCTATCCCGAGCTGATGCGACGCTGGTTCGACGCCGTGAGCCGGCTCGGTCTGCCCCGCGGCCATTCCTTCGACCTGGATTTCCACACGATCCCCTTCCACGGCGAGGATGCCCTGATCGAGAAGCACTACGTCTCCAAGCGGAGTCGGCGCCAGAAGGGGATCCTGGCCTTCGTGGCTCAGGACGCCGACACCCGCGTCTTCTGCTACGCCAACGGTGAGCTGCGCAAGGACGAGCAGAACGACGAGATCCTCCGCTTCGTCCGCTTCTGGAAGAAACGGACCGGACGCTATCCTCAAGAATTGATCTTCGACTCCAAATTGACGACCTATGCCAAGCTCAACGAGCTCAACCGCTTGAACATCGACTTCATCACGCTGCGACGTCGCACCCCGGGGCTGAAGCTTACGATCGACCGGCTCCCCGCCTCGGCGTGGCGGCGGATCGAGTTGAAGGGGGTCTCGCGGCAGTACACGCATCCGCGCATCCTCGATCACCGGACCGCCTTGAGCGGTTACGACGGCCCGGTGCGTCAGGTGGTCGTCACCGACTTGGGTCACGAGGATCCGACGATCCTCCTGACCAACCAGATGACCGGGTCGGTGGCCAAGTTGGTCGAGCGGTACGCTCAGCGGATGATCATCGAGAACACGATCGTCGACGGGATCGACTTCTTTCACATGGATGCGTTGAGCTCGGCGGTGGCGATGAAGGTCAATTGCGACCTGCAACTGACGCTGATGGCCAGCAGTTTGTACCGCCTGCTGGCTGGCCGCATCGGCCGGGGCTACGAGCGCGCGGAGTCGCGGCATCTGTTCCAGGACTTCGTGAATGCCACGGCGGACGTGACGATCAGCGAGTCGGAGATCGTGGTGCGGTATCAGAAGCGTGCTCATAACCCCTTGCTCATCGCGGCCGGATTCGATACGACGGAGACGGCGATCCCCTGGCTGGGCCGGAAACGTCTGCGACTGGTCTTTGGATAGCTTGATCCTGGCGATTCATCCCAGCGTGGTGTAAAGCCAAGAACTAACACGGCGATGCAGCTTGATGTTATTATGCGTTTTGGCAATTTGTTAGGCTTTTTTTCTCCATGGGCATCCAGGCTAGGCCGCTACATCACCGCTTGCGTGGCGATCGACACACCGAACGCCTAACCCATCGACCGACACTCGCAACAAGTCTGAGCGGCTTCGGCGCGTCCGCAATCGCCGCCGCGAAAACTCGTCTATTCCCGGTTGGCTGTTGCGAAATACTTGAAATCCCGGAACATAACATGCATCGGGAATTAAGAGGAGGGGTTGGCGTGAAGTACCACGCCTGTCCGGAAGCCACGTACCTGCTAAGCCGGCGGAAGCAGGGGTCGTCACATGATCGAAGTTAAGAGCGACGATGATGACGTCACGGTCTTGATCTCGGGGAAAGAACTCCAGATCATGAACGACGCTGGTGATTACATCTTCGCAGCGTGCGAGCTTTCGGACCTTGCCAGTGAAGCGTCCCAGACTCTTCCTGATGGGCTCGTTCTTCAAATCCGAAGTGAGGATGGGTTCGGGACGTACTTTTTCGACGAACTCGAACTGTCGGGCAGCCCCGGCGAGGTTGTGATGACGTTCCGCTGCAATATGCCGAACAAGCTTTGGGAGGGGCATTTCGGATTAGCAACCTTCCTTGCTGCAATCAGAGACCAAGTCGATCATCACGACAACTGGACAGTCTCCGAGATTGAGCTGGAGGACGACTACAAGGGGATCGCTCTTGAGCGAACCATGGGGGTAGGCGATCAACTCCATGCAGCCATACTGGCGGCTGCAACTGACTTAGGGGCCGTGATTCGTTCGGCCGAAGTCGCGTTGTCTGGCTTGCCGTGGAGGGACGAGTTCTCCACAAATGAAGATCTATTCTGCAAGGAACTATTATATCCGCTACTGCTGCGTATGGGGTTTTTGTTCGTCCGGTATACACATGGAAAGCGAGAGTACGGCAAAGATTTTACATTCTCTGAACCTACTCCATTCGGTCACTTCCGACACTATGGCTTGCAGGCGAAGGCGGGGGATATCAGCGGTGGTGTGAACTCCGCAATCGATGAACTGCTTGGTCAGATCGAAGATGCGTTTGCTATGCACTACATTGAAGTTGGATCGAAAGAACTGAGATATATATCAACGTTTATAATTGCCATCAGCGGAAGATTCACGGAGAATGCACGCGAAAAGATCGTCGAAAAAATGCCCAAGGGAGTGATCGGATCGGTTTACTTCCTAGATCGAGAAAGAATCACCGAACTGGTTGAGCGATACTGGAAGGCCAAGTAAATCGGTTTCGCCCAACCCGCGGCGCGATGGGCTCCTGGTTCGCCTGATGCGGGCTCGCCAAATGCCACGAAAGTGAGACCGAAGCCCGGCCGTATCGAGCCAGGCGAGCCGCCGCCTCGCTCGCGTCGTACATGTTCATGTGGGGAGCGGCTCGACGCAGCAAGTCCAGCACTTCCCCGCCGCCCCAATGGATATAGATCCCGGGGCTGTACTCCTCGCCGTTTTCGTGGCAGACAAAGACCGCGCGGCTTCCCACCATATGCGCTCCGGTTGCAAGGGATCACGCCGTCTAAAGCTGAAGCTCACCTGCCGGGCCGAACCGGGGAACTCGGAGTCACAGAAAGCCTACATGCGGCCCCGGTCAGGTGCGGCACCTGGTTCGGCGTCGTACATCTCCAGCGCAACGGGCACCTGTGGGTACTCGACAGCCAACTCGGGGTCGTCGGTGCGGTCTCGCCAGACCATCACTCGTGGCCCCCGGCGATGCAGCGAGATCCGCCGGTGGTACTCAACCACCCGGCGGTCGGTTGTGACCAGAACACCGTACTCCATTCCGTCTTCGCCCTCGATGAACGCTGCAAGTCAGGTTTCGGAAGGGCGGATCCGTCGGCGACGGAGGACTCGCCGCAGTTCGTCCCAGCCTGGGGCATCCCGTAGCAGGGCCGTCAGCTCCCCGACCTCCTGTCGGTACAGCCGCCGCATGTACGGCGTCACGCTTCAAATACCCTCCTCAATGCCGAACCATTGTGTCGACGCCGCGCGGGCGTCTTGTTTTACGCCCAGATGGGCGAGTATCTCAGATCCTATGGTTGATTGTCATCGAGAAAGACGGCATTGGCAAGGAGACGCTCCATGGATTATGCGGACCAAAACCGGCAGGAAGAGACGCCCGAGCTTGGTTCGGAGCCCCAACATCCGCCGAGGCTCCTTGATCGGGTTCGATCCGTCATTCGGACGTTGCAATACAGCATTCGCACCGAGGATGCCTACGTTCCATAGATCAAGCGGTTCATCCTTTTTCATGGAAAGCGACATCCCCTCGAGATGGGCGAACGTGAAGTGGAGGCGTTCCTGACTCACCTGGCGGTCGAGGAAAACGTCGCGGCCTCGACGCAGAACCAGACAATGAGTGCCCTGTTGTTCCTGTACAAGACCGTCCTGGATCGCCCCTTGCAAGGCCGCATCGACGCCTCAAGGGCCAAGCGGCCGGACCGTCTTCCCGTGGTCCCCACGCGCGCCGAGGTCCGCGCGATCCTGGCCCAGCTCGATGGCGAGAAGCGTCTCATGGCCAGTCTGTTGTATGGCTCCGGGCTGAGGCTCATGGAGTGTCTCCGCCTCCGGATCACGGATGTCGATTTTGGACAGAATTACCTTGTCGTCCGCGACGGTAAGGGCCAGAAGGACCGGGTAACCCTTCTTCCTCGGTCGAGGATCGGACCGTAGGTGACCGAACGGTGATCGCCCGGCAAACCTGGCGCGTCTTCCCCCGTTACCCGGCGATCGGCCGACCTCTCCCCAAGGGGCGAGGCCAGAAAGACCTGTGCCTGACGCCATAGAGGTCGGTGAGTTGGACCCAGCCCCGCTCAGCTTCGTCGAGGATGATCCCGTCTCGACCGCTCGAGCGGTCGTCGCAGATGATTTCTTACGTCCTCCAAGGAACCCGCGCTGAGGGCGAAGTGCGGCGGGCGGATCGCCGATTGCGCGATGGCCATGCGCCTGCGCCGGCGTTCGCGGATCTGTGGCCAGGCCCGGAAGGCGTCCAGCTTACCTGCGGCGAACGGTCGCAATCGCCCCCGTGCCAGCCTCCAGGCCGCCTGCACGGCGACGAAGGCGATGTGCGGACCGATCGCCAGGGCCAGTTTTCGGGCGGGAAGGTTCGACCAGAAGACCAGCTCGGCGTTGCGAGACATCCGGCGCTGGAGCGAAGGACTCCCGTGGTCGTAGGAGGCCGAGACCTCGTGAAGAATCCGGCATCGCGGCGCGAACAGGCAGCGATAACCGGCCCATCTGAGCCGGAAGGCCAGGTCGATGTCTTCGTAGTACGAGCCGAACAGAGGATCAAGTCCCCCGACCCGGCGAACGGCCTCGGCCCGGTAAAACGCGCTGCTACCACTGGCCCCGAAGACTTCCTCGATCGGCCGCACCATCCATCGCGAAGCGGGCTGCCCGTGGCCGCGCTTGGACGGCCAGCCCATCCAGGCGTAAGAGTCACCGGCCGAGTCAACCCGAGCCGGATCCGATCGGACGAGCACCAGCGGTGCCACCGAACCGACCGTCTCGTCGGCGAACGGTGCCAGGCCCTCCTCGACCCAGCTTTTCGTCACTTCGGTATCGTTGTTGAGAAGCTGGAGGTACCGCCCCCGCGCCGCGGCGATCCCTGCGTTCGCCGCCGCGCAGAAGCCACCGTTTCGCTCCAGCCTCACCACCCGAACGCCCGGATGAGCCTGAGCCAGCCACTCGGGCGTGCCGTCGGTAGAACCATCGTCCGCGACCACGACCTCGATCGGACAGTCCCGATCGGCCGGCCGGTGCCTCTGGACACTCGCGAGGCAGATGGCCAAGAGCTCGCGGCCATTGTAGGTCGGGATCACGATCGAGCAGACCGGCTCCGGCGAATCGTGCCGTCCAGATCGTCGGCTCAGCTCTCCGTTCGACCCACTCGCTTGGATTCGTTCCACGAGGTCTTTCCCCAGAACACGTGCTGGATGGTCATTAAGAGGATGCGGAGATCCAACCCGATCGACCAGCGTTGGATATAGTCCAGGTCGTACTGAACTCGCTTGCGCAACGAGGTGCGCCGCGCCAGCCATGGACTTGCGCCCAGCCCGTCATGCCTCCGGGCACGGCGTGCCGCAAGTCGTAATCGGGAATCGTCTGGCGGAATTCCTCGACGAAGATCGGCCGCTCCGGCCGGGGCCCGACGAGGCTCATCTCGCCGCGCAGGACGTTGAGCAATTGCGGCAGTTCGTCGACATTGGTGTGCCGGAGCCAATCACCGATCCGCGTGCATCGCGTGTCGTGGTCCGAAGCCCAGATCGGGCCAGTCTCGCGCTCGGCGTCGCAACGCATGCTGCGGAACTTGATGATGGAAAAGAGGCGTCCCCCTTGTCCGACGCGCTGCTGCTTGTAGAAAATCGGCCGGCCCGTGCTGATCAGGATCGCCACGGCGACGATCGCAAAAAGCGGAGCCAGCAGGACAAGCAGCATCGCGGCAATTGAAACATCCACGATCCGCTTACCGATCCGCCCCCACGCGAGTTGTCCCCAGTCGGGCGGGCGATGCCAGGCTTTCGATGGGGCGGTTTCGTCGAGCGACCAGGGCGGTGCGGCAGCACGGCTCACGAAGGAATCCAGCTCGAGCGGGCCGGAATCGACCGAGACCCACTGCACGGCGACGTCCGAATTCGTGAGCTGGCTCATCTCCGGCGGCAAGCTGGCTCCGCGCTCTCCCGAGACCGCCACCATGACATGAGTGGCGCACGCGCGATCGACCAGCTCAATCAGTCGATCGATCGGCCCGAGGACCGGAACGGGATCGGTCTCCGCATGGAGAGCCAGATGACGGCTCCGAAGCCGCAGGTGCGAGGACCGCGAGTGTCCCGAGTCGACGAATCCGACGATCGGCAGTCCGCTCCAGGGTCTCTTGCCGAGTCGACGAAGCAACCGCCGCGTGTCGCGGCGCGCGCCGACCAGGACGACCCGCCTCGGGGGCGTCCCGCGCTCCGCCACGGTCCCGACCTGTCCGGCGATATCCAGTGTGTTGTCCATGAATCGTCACCCATCCCTGGGTTTCGGGCTCCTGGCCGGCGTCGCACCCCGGCCCGTGCCGGGTTCGACCTTGACGTCCGGTTCTTCATATCGTACGTCCGCGTCGGGACGACTCCGCCTCGTCTTTCGCTCAAGCCCTTCGATCGACCGAACCGACGTTCAATTTGAGTGATTCCGCAGAGATCAACGGTTTGTCTTTTCCGGTTGTAGCCGGTTTGTGGGGAGGGGGATCGAGTGAACCCGTCGCAGGCTCAGCAAACTGAGGAGTCGAGCAGACCCGAGCCCCGGCTGACGGTGATCGTCGTCAATTACGAGAGCTGGCCGGACGTCGTCCGCCTGGTGGAATCCTTGACAACCGAGGCGGAGTGGCGTTCCGGTCACTGCCGGGCCGTGGTCGTGGACAACGCGTCGCGCGGCCCAATTCCCGAGGCGATTTCGGGCTCGCAGCCCGGGCTCGTCGTGGTCGCCCGCCCCGATAATGGGGGCTTCGCCGTGGGCGTCAACACGGGCTGGCGTGCCGCAAGAAGCCGATGGTTGTTGGTGCTCAACCCCGATGTGGAAATACCCAGCGGGTTCCTCGGCAGGATCTTCGCCCGTCTCGACCATTACGAGTCCGATCCCAACGGACCGCCCGGGATCGTCGGGTTCGGATTGCGGAACCCCGACGGATCACCTCAAGGCTCGGTGGGCGCCTTCCCCACCCTCGCCCGCTCGATCTGGGAGCAGTTCTTACCGCGCTCGCGGCGGAAATACCAGCCCGGTTGGCGAATCCGCCGCGGATCCGTCGATTGGGTCACCGGCGCGTGCATGCTAGTTTACACTCCGATGATCGACGAAGTTGGCGGGATGGACGAGGATTTCTTCTTGTACCACGAAGAAGTCGCATTCAGCAGGGTCGCGCAGAACCGGGGTTGGCGGGTGGAGTACGATCCGCGCGTGACCGTGGTGCACCGACATCCCTTGCAAAATCGGGCGATTTCGCCCAAGATGCGCGTCATTACACGGCACAGTAAGCTGCTTTATTTTCGCAAACACCTACCGCACTGGCAGTTCTGGACTTTATCCGCGATCGTCACCATGGAAGCGGCGATTCAGGATCGATGGTGCGAGCTTCGAGGGCAGCGAGAGGAGGCCAAGGGGTGGCGGACGATTGTTGAGGTGGCCCGCCGACTGCGTCGGGGAGTCCCCTTGCGAGGACGAGACGTCCTGGCGATGGCCGAATCGGTCGCAGCCCGTTCCGCTCCGGTCCTTGAGCCCTCGAGTCCTTACGTCCCTATGTCCTTGAGTCATCGAGTCATCGCTCAAGAAACCCAGACGCGCGAAAGGACTTGAGGACCCTGAAAGGATGGATCCGCGTGACCACGTTGCAACACACCGCACGGATGGCTTTGCTCATGGCCGGTGCCGCGGCCTTGCTCGGTTGGGAGCTTCGCCACACCGAGGCGACGTTCGCCGATGGACTCCGCTATCTCCACCGGGCGGAACGCATCGAACGCGGCGATTGGACCGACGGCGTGCTCAAGGGAATCGATCACCCGCTCCATCCGCTGGGCATCGTCGTGGCGCACCGGATCCTTGGGGGAGTTGGTCCCGCGTCGTGGCAGCGTGCCGCACTAGCCCTCTGCTTCCTCTGCGCGGTGCTTCTGGTGATCCCCACCTATCTACTCGCCCTGGAGCTCTTCGGCCAGCAGGCGGCCTGGTTGGCCTGCGTCCTCGTGCTGCTCAACCCGATCATTGGCTATATCGTGGTCAACATCCTGAGCGAGAGTACGTTCTTGCTCGTATGGACATTTGGTTTATGGGCGGGAGTCCGGTTCCTGCGTGAGGGGCGGTTTCTCTGGCTGCCGCTGGCGATCGGGTTCGGAGCGCTGGCTTACTTGACCCGACCCGAGGGGATGCTCTTGCCGGCAGCGGTGGTTCTGACACTCTTGCTGCTGCCGATGCTCCGCGCCACCCGGATCAACTGGCCGCGATGGTGGAGTGCCCTGGCATTTCTGGCGGTGGGTTTGGTCGTGCTGGCCGGTCCCTACATCGCGATCAAGGGGGGACTGGGAACCAAGCCGGGGATTGCGCGAGTGCTGGGGCTCGCGCCGCGCTCCGACCCGATGGGGCTGGAACGCGAGCGTCCGCTGCCCCCCGACCAGTCGGTGCTGGAGACCTATCGGGCCGCCACGATTCGCATGCTGAAAGTCTTCCGAGCGGCGGTGACCCCGCCCTTGTTCGCGATGGGGTTGCTGGGGCTGGCCGTGGCAGGATTCCAGGGGTCGCGGATCCGGGCCTGGCTCTTCCTGGCGATCGTGCTGGCCGCGTCGGCGGTCGGGCTGGTGCGGCTTCACGCCACGGGTGGGTATTGCACGGTCCGGCATGGCCTGGTGCCCGGAATGATCCTCACGCTGGCGGCGGCCCATGGACTTGCCTGGACGATGAGCAAAGTGGCGATCCCCGGTCGCTGGCTCGGACTGGCCTCCGAGCGACTGCGGCCCGGCCCGGCAGTCTGGGCGACCTTGCTCGCGCTCTTCGTCGTCCTGCCGAACGTCCGCGCGCTGGGACCCGCGATGACCGGCCCCTATTCTGTCTACAAGTCCACCGGCGATTGGATCGCGCAGCACACCGACGATTCGGGCGGGATTCTGGACCTGACCGACTGGTCGCTCTACTTCAGCCAGCGCCCCGGCTATCCGTTCGCCAGCGTCTACGACGCACCATCTCACCCCGACGTCCGCTGGATCGTCGCCCGTAAGCCTCACGTGGTGGGTCACTGGCATTATAGCCAGGTGATCCGCGACCTGATCGGGGACCGCGAGCCCGTGGCCTTGATCCCGCCTCATCCCAAAGACGATCAGGTCCAGATCCGTGTTTATGACCGACACGCTCTCGCGAGCCCGAGCGCGGCCACCGCGGGCGCATCCGCTCACGATGTCGATCGCCTGCGACGCTGAACCTCCTCTCAACCCGTCTCGACGTGATGCTGACGAGCCCCTTCGCGTCCAACCCCGCACCAGTCCGTTTGCGGACCACTACGACCCGTCCGATTCCCGCGCGGCCATGCACATCATGACGCCGAAATCTTAACGATCGTTTACATCAATTCTCCCTTGATCTATACCGAGATCGGTGTAGAATCTCCCTCGAAAACCCCAAGTGCGCGGGAGCGGTCGGATCCTTCAATCCGCGCTCAGATTCGTGGGATTCGTTTCGAATGCGAAGTTCAGACCTCTTGGGCCGGCAACTACGGAGATTGTCATGGAAGAGATCTCGAAAACCCTACATTCTTATATCCTGAAGGAGTTTCTCCCTGGCGAAGCTGCGGAGGAGCTCACGGAGAACACGCCCCTGATCACCGGGGGTGTCCTCGACTCGATCAGCACGTTGAAGCTGGTCACGTTCCTGGAGGAGCAGTTCGGGATCACCATCGAGGCCCACGAGGCGGGGGTCGAGCACCTGGACACCATCGACCGGATCCGCGCATTGGTGGCCGACAAGCGACTGGTCGCTTGACTCGACGGATCCGGTCGGCGACTGGGAGGTATGCCGGCGACGGAATGGCTGTGGGAGGGAACCCCCCGATGCGTCAAGGAATGACGGTCCTCTTCTCGCTGCGCCGCGGATCATCATCGTTCGCGATGATCCTGCTGCTGGCGCTGGCTGCTGTCGCTGGCGATCGCACGCTGGTCTCGGCCCTGCGGGGTTTGTCCCGACCGAACGAGCCGGACAACACCTTACCCCTGGGCTACTATGAGGCCCTGATCGACACGCGGAGCCGCGGCGCGGACACCTTGGTCACGGGACCGCCGCCGGGTTGGATGCCGTTCGGCGGCGATGAAACGGGGATCGTGCAGGAGCTCTCGACCTATCTCCGCTGGAACATGAAGCCCAACCTGGACATCCGCTGGAACGGCACGACGTTCCAGACCAACCGCCTGGGCTTTCGCACGCCGGAGGTCGCGGTCGAGAAGCCTGCCGGGACCTATCGAATCGTCGTCTTCGGCTCTTCGAACTCGATGGGGTACGGCGTCAGCAACGACGAGATCTACACGTATCTCCTGGAGGCGTGGTTGAGGAAATGGGTCGGTCCGTCGCACCGCGTGGAGGTCGTGAACCTTTCGGTCGCTGGCGACTCTCCCAGCCGGAGGCTTTACCGGCTCCAGCAAGAAGCCCAGCGGTTTCAACCCGACTGGCTGATCTGTGATGCGTCCTGCTTCGATCCCTGGCTGGAAGATACGCACATCCAGGCGGTCCTCGAGCGTCATCTCCCGATCCCGTATCCCTTTGTCGAAGACGCCATCCGTCGTACGGGCGTTACTCCGTCCGAAACTCAGGAATCGTTCCGAGACAAGTTCCGGGGCGAGTCCGAACGGATGCTCGATCCCATCTACGCGGGCTGGAGTGAGGAGGCCAACCGGCTGGGCGTCCCTCTGACCGTGGTCATCCTGCCCCGGGCGGATAGCAAGGGGAAATCGCCCCGGGTGCTCCAGTTGATCAGCTCCCTGGCGAAGCATCATGGGCTCGATACGCTCGATATCTCGGCTGCGTTCGATGAGCTCGATGTGGACGACTTCCGGATCTCCGCCTGGGATAAACATCCCAATGCCTTCGGCCACCGGGTGATGTTCGAGGCGATCCGCGACGCGGTGCGATCTCGGGGACGGCTGCCCGGATTTTCACCCCGGTCCGCTTCGGGTGCCGCGGCTTCGGGCTGATGCAATCTGGCTACTCGCTCTCGGACTTCACTTGCCAATGTGAGCGATTTCGTCCAAGATGCGGGCCGCTCGCGCAATGTGAGGTCTCGCCGCCGGATTCCGCCCGGCGATCGGTGCCAGAGAGCTGGCCGGATGCCCGCTCCGATCCCCTCCGCCACTCCCTTCGGGACTGCCCGGATGTCAATCTCCGAATCGTCCCCCTCGACACAGACTGTCGCTGGTCGACCCTCGTCGCGCGCGGACGGCTCCCATGCCGCGCAAACAGACCATCCGGCGACCGTTCGTCGCCGGCGCAACGCCGTACCCTGGGGCTTCGCCGGCATGCTCGTGCTGGTTTTCACGATCGAGGGCGCCGTCGCGCGACGCTGGCTGGATTACTCGGACCCCGTCAGCCTGAGCTGGCGGTTCAGTGCGGAGGCCGCGCGCGAGCAAGCTCCCACCCGCGACCTGCTTTGCCTGGGCGACAGCCTGGCCAAGCACGGGGTCATTCCGGAGCTCATCGAGCGGGAGTCGGGCCTTCGGACCGTCAACCTCGCGGCCGCACGGGCTCCGACCCTGATGACCTATTTCGTCTTGCGACGTGCGCTCGATGCCGGTGCTTACCCATCAGCGATTGTCATCAACACCAAGCAGGCCGTGCTGATCGGCGGCCCCGACTATAACGCCGCGTACTGGCCAGCCGTGTTGTCGCCCTGGGAATGCCTGGAGCTGGGCCTCATCAGCCGACGGCCTGAGACCGCCGCAGCCGCCCTCGTGGGCTCCCTGCTGCCGTCGCTCCGCTCTCGACTGGAAATCCGTTCGAACCTGCTCGCGGCGTTTCGCGGCGAGAGGGACCCGCTCCACGACATCAATCGCGTGCTTTGGCGAAACTGGACTGTCAACGACGGTGCGAACGTCGCCAGCTTCCATTCCGGCTATCGCGGTGAATTATCACCGGAGATCCAGGACCGTTTGCATCCGGACGCGTTCTATGTCGACCGGAGCAACGCCGAGGGTATGGAGCGGTTGCTACGCCTCGCCGCCGGGAGGAAGATCCGCGTTTACTGGCTCCTCACTCCACTCTCACCTGGACTCCAGGCTTGGCGCGACCGGAGCGGAGCCGAAGCTCGATTCGAAGAATGGGTTCACCGTTACCAGGCTCGATACCCCCAGATCGTCACGGTCCTCGACGCCCGCCACGTGGTTAAGGACCCGTCGATGTTCATCGACGCCACACATCTGGCCGGCCGGGGTGGGATTGCCCTCAGCCACGTCGTCGGGAGGACACTCAAGACCGAGATCGGCCGGACGGCTTCCTCCCATCCGAGTTGGATCGTCCTCAAGGCGATCGATCCCGATCCGTTCACGGAGACCGAACTGAACCTCGAAGACGTGGATCAGTCGAAGAAGGCCCTTCCTGTGATGAGTCCGTCAGAGCAAGCCAGGCCTTGACCGTAGTTCCCCATCGGCCTGAACTCAGCACACACGGGAGTTTCATCACGCCGACTCGCTTTGTCCGGCGACGGAGTTTGTTGGATTTCCGCAACTCGACCCTCGCGTGGGGAGTTCTGACTGTACGGAGAGCGAATCCAGGCTTCGAGGGGACCGAAGCGACTGCTGGATCGACCCGGTTCGAGGCTGATATCCTCATCCTGGTGCGAGGACATTGCGCAAGGGAAGAGCGGCACCCGAGCGGAACAGCCGGTCAGTCGTTCGCGAGAGGACACCGGTGCATGACCTGGATCAAGTGGACGAGCGGGCGGATGTGTTCGGACTCGGCGCCATCCTCTGCGAAATCCTGACCGGCCGTCCTCCTTATGTCGCCAGCGACGCCCGGGAGGTCCAGAGCCTGGCCGCCCGTGCCGATCTGGACGATGCCTTTGGCCACCTGGGCGGCTGCGGCGCCGACTCCGAGCTGGTCGCCCTGTCGCGACGAAGTCTGGCTGCGCGGCCAGATGATCGATCTCGTGATCCCGGGATTGTGGCCGACGAGCTGACGAGCTACCTCCGAGGAATGCATGAGCGACTGAGACAGGCTGAGCTTCAGCGCGTGGAAGCCCAGGCCAGAGCGTTCCAGGAGAAGACGCGGCGACGGCTCACAGTTGGCCTGGCGGCAGCGGTGGTCGGACTCGTCATGACGGCTGGTGGGGGCGGCATCTGGATGCTCCACCAGCATCATGGGTGCGCCGGTCGGCTCGATCTTCTGCTCCACGACGCCGAAGTCCTGAAAGCCGAGGCCGAATAAGCGGGAGACGACCTGGCCAGGTGGTCGGCCGCCGTCGAGTCCGTACGCCGGACGATTTCGCTCGTCGATGACGCCCGTGACGAAGCGACCCGGAGCCGGGTGGCGAATCTGCGGGAGCAAGTCGAGAAGCTCGCCGGAGCGGCCCAGGCCGACGCCAGGCTGCTCGAGCGACTTGCGGAGGTTCGCGAGGCCAACGACGAAGTCCCTGCTGCCCAGACCGAGGCTGCCTACGCGGCCGCGTTTCGGGACGCGGAGCTCGTCCCTGATACCGAGCCTCGAGAAGAGACGGGACGAGCCATCGCTGGCCGATCGGCCCGAACGGCAGTTCAGCTCGCAGTGGCCCTGGACCACTGGGCGGCCCTGAGGCTCGAACACGGCGACAGGTCGGGCGCCGGCCGCATCGCATCCGTCGCCCGGGCAGCCGACCCCGACGATTACCGGGGACGGCTTCGCACGGCATTGCTGGAGCCGCGCACCCAGGAGCGCCGTGCGGCCCTACAGGATCTGGCCCGATCGACCCTGGCCGTCGAGTTGCCGCCAGTAACCTCGGCGCTCCTGGCGCGGGTCTCCTCCACGCGGGCGACCCGATCACCGCCGAGTCCGTGCTGCGGCCTGCGCAGCGGCGTCATCCGGCCGATGCGTGGCTCGCCCAGGTTCTGGCCAAGACGCTCGAGAAGCGGTCCCGGCCCCAGGAGGCCATTCGCTACTATTTCATCGCCCGCGCCGCACGACCCGAATCGGCCCATGCCCTCGAGCGTCAAGGCGAATGGATGGAGGCTATCGACGTATTTCGAGAAGCCGTTCGGATCAACCCGGCGAACGCGCGGCACCACTCCTGCCTCGCCAAGGCGCTGAAGGCGCGAGGTCAGGTTCGGGAAGCCGAAGAGGAGCTTGACGTAGCCCTTGCGGCGGCCCGCGAGGCGCTGCAACACACTCCCGAGGTCTCGCTGCACCATACGCTACGCAAGATCGCCATGAACCAACCAGCCCGGATCGAGGAGGTCATTGCGGCTTATCGGTCCGCGATCCGGTTGAGGCCGGATGATGCTTCGGCCCATTGAACCCTCGGAACCATTTTGGGGAGCAGCGGCCGGGCCGACCAGGCGATTGCCGAGTTCCGCTCGGCGATCCGGCTCGAGCCTCGCCTGGCACGAGCCCACTACGCTCTCGGCACCATCCTGGAACACAGGGACCAGCTCAGCGCGGCGATGGTCGAGCTCCATGCGGCGATCCGGTTCAAGCCCGATTTCGCCGAAGCCCACTGCGATCTCGGCTTTGTGCTCAGAAAGGAGGGACGGTACGCCGAGTCGCTCGCCTCGTACGAGCGTGGTCACGAGCTCGGTTCGAGGCATCCCGACTGGTCTCATCCTTCGGAGCAATGGGTGGCACAGGCGCGGCGATTGGCCCGGCTCGCGCCGCGGCTCCCCGCGCTGGTCCGCGGCGAGACCCAGCCGGCCGATGCCACCGAGTCTCTCGACGTCGCCGGAGTCGCCTACGATCAGGGTTTTTACGCAGCAGCCGCGCGGCTCTTCGCCAAGGGGTTCGCAGCCGAACCGAGAGCCGCCGAAAACCTGGCGAGTTCAGACCGCTACAACGCCGCGTGCTCCGCGGCGCTGGCTGGCTGCGGCCAGGGCAAGGATCAGCCGCCGCCTGATGAGGCGGCCAGAATCTCACTACGCCGGCAAGCTCTGGACTGGCTCGAAGGCGACATGGCGGCGCGGTCGCGGATCGTGGCCAGTGCACTCTGGGAAGCCACCTCCGCAGCCCGGCGTCGCCTCATCCAGAAGCTCGAACACTGGAAACACGACTCGGATCTAGCCGTGGTCCGCGAAAACGACGCCCTGAAGGAACTCGAGCCGGCCGAGCCGGCCGCCTGGCGAGCGTTCTGGGCCAAGGTTGACCGAGTCCTGACCGAGTCAACAGCCGCGTCCGAATGATCGACAATTGAGGGAATGAGCGAGGGCAGATCGGTATGTCGGCCCGCCCTGGCGCAGCTCCGGTAGCGTCCCGCTCCCCGTGCGCGCCGATCGTGAGTTCGTCCCGTTTCGCAACTTCGACCCTGTTTCACCGTTGAGGAGGATCCACCAATGCGCTCGAACCGGTTTCTGTCCCGATTGAGCGAGATTTCTCGGATCCGTACACCGCCACGCCGACGTCAGCGGCGACGCTTGCCACGGCTCGAGTCCCTGGAAGACCGACTGGTCCTCAGCACCCTGACCGTGACGGGTACCGGCGACAGTGGAACGGGAACACTCCGTGCCGCCATCGCCCATGCGCAGCCCGGCGACACCATCAGGTTCGCCGCCAGCCTGGACGGCCAGACCATCAGCCTGACCAGCGGCGAGCTGGCGATTGGCCAGAACCTGACCATCAAAGGGCCGGGCGCCGGGCTCCTGGACGTGGACGCGGGCGGAACGAGCCGGATCTTCGACGTCACCTCGGCCTCGGCGGCCGTCGCGATCTCCGGCCTGACCATCAGCGGCGGCAACTCCGAGGACGGAGGCGGCATCCTCGACCAGGGAGGGACGCTCACCTTGACCGGCGATACGCTGACCAATGACCAGGCGATCGCCGGCGGCGGCGCGGCCGGTGCCGGGGGCGATGGAGGACCCGGGGGAGTCAGCACGGGCGGTGTGATCTTCGTGTATACGCAGTTGTCGGTGTCCGGGAGCACCTTCCTCGACAATCAGGCGATCGCCGGCAGCGGCGGGGCTGGTGGCGCAGGGGGCTCCGGCGGCCCGGGCGGTCTGGCCGAAGGCGGTGCGATCGACGACCAGGCTGCTCCGTTCACCATCATCCCGCCGCCATTGCCGGTCAGCACCATCGCGTCGAGCGTGTTCGTGGGTAACGAGTCGGTCGGCGGTGCGGGGGGAAACGGCAGCCAGAGCGGCGATGGCGGCGACGGCGGGATCAGCTTCGCGGGCGACATCGTCTGTTTCGGTTACCTCTCCATCACATCGAGCTCGTTTCTCTTCGGCCAGGCACTCGGAGGTGCGGGCGGATCGGGCGCCACGGGAGGCGCCGGCGGCTCGGCGCAAGGCGGCAGTCTGCAACTGCTCGATGGCTTGTACAACCCGGGCAATCCACTCGCCGTCACGGATTCGGTGACCGACTCGACGGTCGTCGGCGCGGTGGCCGAGGGAGGTTCCGGCGGCTCGGGCGGCCCCTCGGGCACGGGTGGCTCGGGCGGCCTCGCCCAGGGAGGTGGGATCGCTGTCGGCTACGCGGAAAATGTTTCCGGCACGTTCCAGGTCACGGTCTCCGGGACCATCCTCACCGGTAACGCCGCCCTCGGCGGAGCTGGCGGCACCGGAACCGTCGGCGGGGACGGCGGTGACGCCCAGGGCGGTGGGTTGTTCGTCGATCCCTACTCGACGGTGGTGCTCGACAGCGACGCGATCTTCGGGAACCTGGCCGACGGCGGCTCAGGCGCCACCAATGGCACCGGCATCGGCGGTGGCGTGTATCTCTCCGGCACCGGCTCGACGCGGAAAAACACGACGATCGCGGGGAACTCGGCGTCGACCAGCAACAACGACGTTTATGGCACGTTCAATTGATGAAACGGGCCGGGCCATGCGAGGTGCGGCGAACGGTCCCGTCGCACCTCGATGGCGAACCCCCAGGCTCTTGGCGATCCGAGCGTTCTGTCGTAGAGTCAATCGAAATCGTCGCCCGCAACGGCCGTGTCTTCCTCTCCGATCCTGCCGGTGACCGCAACGATGAATTCTCAAGCGGCGCAGCCCTCGAACGTCCAGTTCCCGAGCACACATTGGAGTCAAGTGATGGCTGCGGGCGACCCGGCCGAGCCCGAAGCTCGCGACGCACTCGCGGCCTTGTGCAGCCGATACTGGTACCCGCTTTATGCGTTCATCCGCCGCCGCGGTCACGACCCCGCGTCAGCCGAAGATCTCGTCCAGGGCTTCTTCGCCGCACTGCTCGAAAAGGATGGCCTTTCCTCGGTCGACCGGTCCAAGGGCCGCTTCCGATCGTTCCTCATGGCGGCTTGCTGTCACTATCTCTCCAACCGCCGCGATTACGAGCGGACGCTCAAACGCGGTCGAGGCCGGGTGTTCGTGCCGATCGACGCCCTGGACGCCGAAGACCGCTATCAGCGCGAACCGACTCACGAGCTGACCGCCGAACGACTCTTCGAGCGTCGCTGGGCCACGACCTTGCTCGACCACGTCCTCGCGCGACTGGGAACGGAATTGTCGGCCGACGGTAAGGACCGCCTGTTCGAGGCACTGAGACCAGCCTTGCTCGGCTCGCCCGAGAAGGTCCCCTATTCCCGCATGGCGGCCGAACTCGGTTGCTCGGAGTCAGCGGCCCGCCTGGCCGCCCATCGCCTCCGCACCCGGTATCGAGCCTTGCTCCGCCAGGAAATCACCGGCACTGTCGCCGATCCCGAAGACGTTGACGACGAAATCCGCGACCTCTTCGCCGACTTCACGGGTTGATAGAATCGATCGCAATCCCGCTCGATCAACCTGGAGGTCCCTCATGCGAACCACACTGATCCACGCAACGATCATCGCGTCGTTCGTCAGCCTGCCGACCCATGGATTCGCGGCCGATGAGCCGGCCCTTCATCGCCTGGATGGATTCATCGCCAAGGGTGCCTTCACCGAACTGGATCGCGAGCTGACGAAGCATCGGCTCTCCCAGCAAGAGATCGAAAAGGAGGGCCTCGACGGCCGGCCCAAGCCCATCGGCGACATCCTGACTCGGTTAGCATCCTACGAGAAAGTGCAGTCCCGGATCGATGAGCCGCTCCTGGTGCGAGGTGACATGCGAGTGACCCTGACGCCGAACACGACCGGCGACGAGGTCTACTCAACCTGCTTCTTCGCGATCACTTACAATGGGCTAGCTCTCTCCGGAAGCGGCAACGAGCTCATCCTGGTCCGACCCGAGACGCGTCCGGAACTGGCTCCTCCCAACAGGCGATGGGATCGCGAGCACATCCTTTCGACCCGACTGTTCCGCCTGGGATACCTGAATTCTAATGAGATCCTTCGGCGCTACTGTGACGGGATCGGGACCCCGGAAGGACACGCGGTCCTCGAAGCGAAATCGAATGTCGTGATCGTCATCGACACCGACGCGGCGCTCGAAAAGCTCGGCCGGCACATCGAATCCGAGACCCTGGAAGCGATGGGTACACCCGCTGCCGAAGGTCAAGCCCCGGCGCAGGAAATCCGGCCCCCAAGCCTGGGAGCCATCGCCTCCCGCGAAAGTATTCACTTCTATCTGCTGGCGTACGCCCGGCTCCATCACATCCCGCTGTTCGCAAGCCGGCAGGCCGGTGCCACAAAGTCGTACCCGGAGGCCGATCTCTGGCTGAGCGACCGGGGATTTCAAAACCTCCAGCAGGAGTATCGGCGGCTCGCAGACGCGGCGCGATTCACCCGAGAGGCCACCGAGCAGGGGTGGGTTGATCCACACCCCGAGCGCACCCTGACAGCCGCAGCCCAGAAACGGCTCGAAATCCGGTTCGGGCTCGTCAGCCCGCTGCCGGGAACGGCGGCCCCACGCGCGACGAAGAAGTCCGCGCGGCGGAAACGATGAGGATCCCGAACGATCGCAACGCACACCTCACACCCTCCAGGCTGCAAGGGGCGTTGTCCAGCAACCTCAGCTCAAGGTGCTTGCAGCAACCTATCCGCAGGGATAAAGTTGGGTCTGTGGAAGGTTTCTTGTCGTTTTGGTGAAGATCATGCAAGTCATCCCGGCCATTGACATTCGAGGAGGGTTCTGCGTCCGGCTGCGCCAGGGCGACTTCGAGCAGGAGACGATCTTCGGTGATGATCCGGCAGTCATGGCCGCGCGCTGGGAGTCGGAGGGGGCAAGTCGAATCCACCTGGTCGACCTGGACGGTGCCAGGACCGGGCAGCCGGTGAACGTCGAGGCCGTACGGCGGATCCTGGCCCAGGTGAAGGTGCCGTGCCAGCTTGGCGGCGGGATCCGCGACGAGGCCACCATCGCAGCCTGGCTGGAATCGGGCCTGGAGCGCGTGGTGGTGGGCACACAAGCGCTCCGCGATCCCGACTGGTTCGGCCGGATGGCCAGAGCCTACCCGGGCCGGCTGATGCTGGGTCTCGACGCGCGGGATGGCCGGGTCGCGACCCACGGCTGGCTCGAGGTCTCAAGCGTCGCGGCTCTCGCCCTGGCTCAGGAGTTTGATCCGCTGCCCATCGCTGGCATCATTTACACCGATATCGCACGTGACGGCACGCTCGAAGGCCCCAACACGAAGGCGATCGCCGCACTGGCCGAGGCCGTGCGAACCCCGGTGATCGCTTCGGGCGGTGTCGGCAGGCTGGAAGATATCGAACGGCTGGCGCTGCTCCCGATCGCCGGGTGTATCGTCGGACGAGCGCTCTATGAGGGGCGATTCTCGCTTCCCTCGGCCATTCACATACAGTGAGCTTGTCCGCGACGGCATCGTCGCGGCCCCATGGTAAGGAAGGCAGCCCCGCGGTTTACCCGTTAGTCGACAGCTCTAGCGGTGGGCCTCTTCGCGATGAATCGCAACGCGACCCACTCTACTCAAGGGAGACGACGCCAATGACCACGACCTACCATATCACCGATATCCGCAACGTCGCCCTCGCTGGACATGGGGCGTCGGGCAAGACCAGTCTTGCCGACGCCCTGCTCTTTGCCGCCGGTGCGACCAACCGCAAGGGATCTGTAGATGACGGGACCAGTACCCTCGACGTCGACGAGGAGGAGAAACGCCGGCACTTCACGATCGATTGCCATCTCGGTCACCTGGCCTGGGTCGGGAAGCAAGTTCACCTGATTGACACACCCGGTTACCCCGACTTCATCGGCAATGCCCTGAGTGCTCTGGCGGCCGTCGAGAACGTGGTCGTCGCCGTGTCGGGACCTTCGGGGATCGAGGTCAACACGCGCCGGCTGTTCCACGAAGCGGGGCGGCTGGGGCTCGGGCGATTTGTCGTGGTCACCAAGATGGACGCCGAGAACGTCGACTACCGCTCGGACCTCGAGGCGATCCGCGAGTCGTTCGGGCCGCAGTGCGTGCCGTTCAATGTGCCGGTCGGTCAGGGCCCGAGCTTTTCGGGCATCATCGATGTGATCCAGTCGCACGATGAAGACCCCGCCGATTGTCCCTTGCCGCCGTCCGAGGCGTATCGCATGGTCGTCGAGCAGATCGTCGAGCTCGACGAAGACCTCATGATGCGCTACCTCGAGGGAGAGACCGTCGAGCCCGACGAGCTGCGCAAGGCGGCTCACGACGCGATCGCCCAGGGGAAGCTCGTCCCGGTGCTCTGTGTCTGCACCCGCAAGGACCTGGGCCTGCGCGAGCTGCTCGACCTGATCGCCAACTGTGGACTCAGCCCCGATGACGTCCACCGATTCGGCTCTCGATCGGCCGAGTCCGGCGCGCCGGAAGAAGAGATCCTGCCGGTCGAGGAAGGCACCTTGGTGGCTCAGGTCTTCAAGACGGTGAACGATCAGTTCATGGGCAAGCTCAGCTATCTGCGAATCCTGAGCGGGCGGATCGCTCCCGACACGACGCTCGTCAACCTCCGGAGCGGGAAGACCGGGAAGGCCGGTCACGTCTACGTACTCCAGGGAAAGCAGCAGGAAGAGGTCCCCACGGCGATCGCCGGCGACATCGTGGCGATCGCCAAGTTCGACGACCTCCATGTGTCCGACACCGTGAGCAACGTCGGCGGCAACACCACCGTTGCCCAGCTCCGCGTCCGGCCGATCAAGTTCCCCATCCCGATGGTCCCCCGCGCCGTGGTCCCGAAGGCCCGCGACGACGAGGCCAAGATCTCGGTCGGACTGGCGAAGATCGCCGATGAGGATCCCGACGTTCTCGATCCGCCGCGACAGCCAGACGCACGAGCTGGTGATCTCGGGGATGAGCGACCTCCATCTCGATATCGTCCAGCAACGGCTCAAGAACCGTTACAAGCTGGAGATGAACACGCACGTCCCGCAGGTCCCTTACCTCGAGACGATCCTGGGCGACGCCGAGGCGATGCACCGGCACAAGAAACAGACCGGCGGTCGCGGCCAGTTCGGCGAGGTCCACCTGCGCGTCCGGCCTCGCCAGCGTGGTGAGGGTTTCAATTTCGTCGATGCCGTCAAGGGAGGCACTATCCCCAACCAGTTCATCCCGGCCGTCGAGAAGGGCGTGCGCGAGCAGATGGATAAAGGCGTCATCTCGGGCAACCAGGTGGTGGATGTGGAGGTGGAGGTCTTCTTCGGCAAGGACCACCCGGTCGATAGCTCGGAGCAGGCGTTCAAGACGGCCGCGGCGACGGCGTTTCGCAAGGCGTTCGATCAGGCGCGACCGGCGCTCCTGGAGCCGATCGTCACCATCGAAATCACGGTCCCCGGCGAGAAGTTCGGCGACATCTCGGCCGATCTCTCCACGCGCCGCGGCCACATCACCGGGATGGACTCGCTCGCCGGCAACGTCCAGGTCATCCGCGCCGAGATCCCGCTGGCGGAGGTCCTCACCTATGCCTCACAGCTCAAGAGCATGACCGGCGGCCAGGGCTCTTTCTCGATGGACTTCAAGTCGCACGAGCCCGTGCCGCCCAATATCCAGCAGCAGATCGTCGACCGGTACAAGAAGTCGCGCGCGGGCATCGAGGAGGAGTGAGTGCCTCGGGCATCCTTCATGGCGCATTGGGTGTCGGGGAAGGCCGTCCGGGCCATTCCCTACGCCCCATTATTGTTCAAAAAGCGCTTCACGAATCAGCCGCGTCTCCCACGGCGCTTGTGGGCGCATTCACGATCCGATCGTGAAGCGCGTGCAGGCCGTCTGGACTGAGAACAGGTGGAAGAACAGGTGGATCTTTGGGCATTAGTACACTAGTTTCATCGGCGCGGATAAGATAAGTTCTAATAATCCATTGACGATGCATGTGACTTAACAATTCCGACCGTTCCTGAACCGCTCGAGCGTGGTTCGCGTTCAATCGCTGACGAGGGCCGTCTCGATCACGGGTTGTCCGTCCTCTGCATCTCGCTCGGGGGAGGGGTACGCTCGGGACGTGCGGTTCAGGGCCCAGATCGCCAGCGCGGTGGCCACCAGGGCCAGCAGGAAGAAGAGCGCGTTCCAGAACGTGCTCCACCAAACCATATCGGCGATCATGTTCTCCCAGTTCATATCGCGAAGAATCATGACGATCGCCGGAACGGGGCTGGCCCCAAACAGGCCTCGAAGGCGGGTCGGAGAACCCACGCAAAGAAGGAGGAGCGGCCAGCCGACGGTCACGAAGAGGAAGACGCCAACGCTCGCGGCGATCGCGCGGGCTCGCGCCTGCGCAACCCGATCCCCAACGCCAGGCCGAGACTGACGACCCAGGCCCCGTGGGCCAGGACCGTGAGGACCGCGAGGAAGGCCGTGGACAGAAGACTCGCGCGCGAGGGACGCGGCTCGAACGGCCCGGCCGCGATCTCCGCGTCAGTGGCCTGTCTCACCGCGTTGCGGCCGGAAGCCCCGATCGTCATCACGTAGGTGATTCCCGAATCGTCGGTCCAGATCCTCTGCCTGCTCCCGTCAACAAGCGTTGTGACCTTCTCCACGACCCGGAGGGGCCTGTGCACCGTAACCAGGGCCAGGCCGATCAGGGCCGGGCCGATCGCCAGCAGCAGGACCAGGCGAAACGAGTCCCACCACCGGCCCGCGAACAACCGCCGATCGGGGATCGCCGCCGAGGGTTGCAGGGCCAGGGCCCGCGGCGTCCCTCTTGGCGAGATTGACAACGGTGCCTTCACCGACAGGAGAAGGAGTCCGACGGCGATCAGGATCGCGCAGGCCACGATCCCGGAGTCCCACCGTTGATGGGTGCTCGACCAACCATGGACCCAGATATCGATCGACCCGAAGAGACTGCCGGCGCCGATCAATGCGGCCAGGAGCAGCACGATGTCGGAAAGCACCGAGATGCGTCGCGGTCGTTCGGGAATCCGGCCGAAGCAGCCATCGAAGGTACGCACCGTCAGCCACAACAGCCCGAGGGACAGCAAGAGGCTCTCGATGTCCCAGAACGACGTCCACCCGAGGATATCCCGGAGCCCCGGGCCGCGTCTCGAAAGATTTGCCATGAGGGTCATGCTGGCCACGACCGGACTCAAGCCCATCATCCCCTCGACCCCCGGGCCCATAAGGCTAACCCCGACAAAGATTGGCCAGCCCACGTACAGCGTCACGGCGAGTCCCACGCTGATGGCGATCGCTCGGCTCTGCCGCTTGATCCACACGGCCAGCGCCAGGCCAATCGTGCTCAACAACATCCCGTGGATCAGGACGGTCGCGACCATGAGCGCGGCACCGAAGAGCCGCTCACTCGTGGACAATTCCACAGTATCGTAGGCCGAGAGTCCCGGCGACGTCGGCGCGGCCGGGGGGGTCTTGTGTGCCGTGGCCAGAGCGAAGCCGATCAATCCCGACCCGATCGCCAGCAGCAAGACCAGCCGGAGCGCCCCCAGCCATTTGCCGACCACGATCGTGGGGGTGGAAAGGGTCGTCGTGGCCAGGAGGTCGAGGCTGCCCCGCTGCCGCTCTTCGGACATCGACATCGGCGCCACGGCCGATAACATCAGGAACCCGAAGACCAACTGGAGGAGCCATCCGTAGACCCCCACGACCGTCCACGCCCCCGGCGCCCTGTTGAAGTGATCCAGCCCGTTCGCCCAGATCGAGATGGCCCCGCCGACGCAAGCGATCCCGGTCGCGCCGCCCCCGATCACAAACAAGATCATCAGCCAGCGCGACGGCCGGGATCGATGCCACTCGCGCCAGAGCACGGGATTGCGGTCGAGCGACGGGCCAGGCAGCCAGCGCGTGATCCGGCCCATCATCCCGATCCGCGGCGTCTTGCTCTTCTCGACCGTCCCGCGACACGAAACCGGCCGCGTTTTCCAGACCGCCAGCGCGGTCAACACGGCCGAAGCACCCAGCGCCACGCCGAAGAAAGCGAGGTAATCCCAGAAGCCGAGCTTTCCGGGTGCGAAATAGGGGGCAAACGCGACGTAGAACGGGTTGGCCAGGAGGGTCCACCGGGGCGGCGGACCGATCTTGCCGGACAACGAGAAGCCCGACCAGATCGGCCAGAAGAGCGGGCCCAGGATGAAGACCGTATAGGTCGCCACGATCACCTCATGCGGCTTCCGGGCCCAGACCGAAAGCGCCATGGCCATCGTACAGCCCAGCAGGGCGACGGCCAGGATGATCGCGAACGCCAGCGACAAGGCGGTGGGGTCGATGCCGCCGAGCAGCGAGCAAATCGCCAGGACCGGCCAGGTGCAAGCCACCATTCCCAGGATCGGCAGCAGCCGCGCCGCCAGCTTGCCCAGCACGATCTCCGGGTCTGACAAGTCGGTGGCCAGGATATGGGTCAGCGTCCCGCGCGCGCGGTCCACGCAGATGGCTCCGGCCGTCGCCGCCGGTGCGGCCAGCAGCACCACGGTCAGCTCCACGCCGATGATGGCGTAGAAGTACGACTGGCCCAGCGCGGCATAGGCTCGCCACGGGTTCGTGGGGTCGATCGCCGTCGCCGTGCGCGACATCGCGATCGTCGCCATCGACGCCAGCAGGATGGCCACACCCACTGATCGGAGGGCGTAGGTCAGCCAACGGCGCGAGTTGGCCAGGCACTCATAGAGGAAGACCGGTCCCAGGCCCCAGCGCATGACTCGTTTCCCCTGACGCGGCGAAGCCGCAATAAAACCAGGACTCCCAATTCCCTCGTCGTTCTCAATCGCCGACGAGGACCGTCTCGATCGCCGGTCGTTCGTCCGACGCGTTTCCTTCTGGCGAGGGGCAGGCTCGGGGCCTGCGCTCCAGGGTCCAGATCGCCAGCGCGGAGACCACGACGGCCAGCCCGGTAAAGAGCACGTCCCAGAACGTGATCCACCCGAGATTCTCCGCGATCATGTCGGCAAACTCGGCAGGGATGACGTGAAGGAGCATGACGATCGCGGGAATGGGGCTCGCCAGAGTCATTCCTCGCGTGTAGGGCGGATAGCCCAGGTAAGCGCGGAGGTTAAGGTGAAGGAGCGGCCAGCCCACGGTCACGAAAAGGAACAGTCCAACGCTCGCCACGATCGCGAGACGGCGGCGACGGAACCCGATCCCCACCGCCAGGCCAAGACTGACGACTGCGGCCCCGTGGGCCAGGACCGTGACGACCGCGAGGAAGGCGGTGCTCAGAAGGCTGGTGCGCGAGCGAACCGGCAGGATTGGCCGGGCCGCGATCTCCGCGGCGGTGGCGTTCCGCACGCTCGCGGGACCAGTCGGGGGCCTCGTGACCACGCGGGTGATGCCGTCGAAGGGATCGGTCTCGATCTCCTCCTGGCTACCGTCGGGAAGCGTCTTGACGTTCGGCACGACCCGAACGGGTCGGTAAGCCGTAGTCACAGCCAGGCCGAGCAAGGCCGGGCCAATCGCCAGGAGCAGAACCAGGCGAAACGACTCCCACCACCGGCCCGCGAACCACCGCCGGTCGCGGATTGGCGCCGACGGCTTCAGGCCCAGGTCCTGCGACGTCCCCGCCATTGAGACCGACACGGCCGCCTTCACCGACAGGAGCAGAAGTCCGACGGCGATCAGGAGCGCGCAGCCCAGGGCGCCGTAATCCAACCCGGGATTGATGCGAAACAAGCCATTGATCCCGATGGCGATCCACCCGAAGAGGCCGCCGAGGCCGCCCAATCCGGCCAGGAGCACAATCACGTCGGAGAGCACCGACGGGCGCCGCGGTCGTTCGGGAATGCGTCCGAGGCAGCGATCGAACGTCCGGACCGTCAGCCACAGCAGGCCAAGGGCCAGCGCGAGGCACTCGATATCCCAGAACGCGGTCCACCAGAAGAGATACCCTCGCGGAACGAACCCAATCGACGGGATCCGGCCAAACGCCATGGCGACCATGACGGGACTCAGACACATCATCCCGTCGCTCGCCGGGCCCATACGGCTAACTCCGACCAAGATTGGCCAACCGGCGCTCACCATCACGGCGATTGCGACGCTCGCGGCGATCGCCCGGCTCTGCCGCTTGATCCAGACGGCCAGGGCCACGCCGACGCTGGCGATCAATGCACCGTGGACGAGGATCGTCGCGACCAGGAGGCTCGCCTCCAGGAGCAACTCCACCCGGACGAGCAGAGGTACCGCCACGTGCGCGTGTTATGGGCCGTCGCCAGCGCCAGGCTCACCAGTCCCGGCCCGAGTGCCGGCAACGGCGCCAGCCGGAGCATTCCCAGCCACTTGCCGGCCACGATCGATCGAGTGGACAGCGTGGTCGTGGCCAGCACGTCGAGGCTGCCCCGCTGCCGCTCTTCCGACATCGACGTCGGCGCCATCGCCGATAACATCAGGAGCCCGAAGATCAACTGGATGACCAATCCCAAGATCCCTGTAATGATCCACGGCGGGGATCGAAAGTCGCGGATACCGAGCGCCCAGATCATGACGGCGCCGGCGACGCAGGCGATCCCGGTCGCGCCGCCGACGATCGCGATCAGGATCATCAGCCAGCGCGACGGCCGCGAACGATGCCACTCGCGCCAGAGCACGGGATTGCGGTCGAGCGACGGACCGGGCAGCCAGCGCGTGAGCCGGCCGACTAGGCCCAGAGCTGGCTCCTTGCGGCGGTCGACCGTCCCCCGGCAAGCGACGGGCCGCATCCGCCAAACCGCCACGATCATCAACCCCGCCGAAAGCCCCAGTGACACCGCGAAGAAACGGAAATAGTCCCAGAAATCGACCGAGCTGGGGGCGACGTACCGGGCAAATGCCAGAGAGTACGGGTTGACCACGAAACTCCAATGCCAGGGCGGGGTGGCCAGCCCGACTCGCGACAGGGCGTACCAGACCGGCCAGATGAGCAGCACGAGCATCCAGAAGGTATAAGTCACCAGCACGACCTCATGCGGCCTCCTGGCCCAGACCGAGAGCGCCAGGGCCATCGTGCAGCCGAGCAGGGCAACGGCAAGGATGATGGCGAACGCCAGCGTCAAGGCCGTGGGATCGATGCCGCCGAGCAGCGAGCAAATCGCCAGGACCGGCCAGGTGCAAGCCACCATTCCCAGGATCGGTAGCAGCCGCGCCGCCAGCTTGCCCAGCACGATCTCCGGGTCTGACAAGTCGGTGGCCAGCATGTGGGTCAGGATCCCGCGCGCGCGGTCCACGCAGATGGCTCCGGCCGTCGCCGCCGGGGCGGCCAGCAACACCAGGGTCAGCTCCACGCCGATGATCGCGTAGAAGTACGACTCGCCCAGTGCGGCATAATCCCGCCATGTGTTCACTAGATCGCTCGACGTGCGGCGAATTGGCGATCGTCGCGATCGCCGCCAGCAGGATGGCCACGCCCACGGACCGGATCGCGTAGGTCTGCCATCGCCGCGCGTTGGCCAGGCACTCGTAGAGGAAGACCGGTCCCAGGCCCCAGCGCATGACTCGTTTCCCCTGACGCGGCGAAGCCGCAATAAAACCAGGACTCCCAATTCCCTCGTCGTTCTCAATCGCCCACGAGGACCGTCTCGGTCGCCGGTCGTTCGTCCTCGGCATCTCGATCTGAGGTGCTCTGCGGCGCGATCGACGGCCCAGGACCCAGATGGATAACGCGGCGACCGCGGCGGCCATCAGGATGAAGCCCACGTCCCAGAAGGCGGCCCACCGGATGAGCTCCGCGATCACATCGTCGAAACGCATGTCGATCAGAAGCAAGACGATCGTGGGGACGGAGCTGGCCAGGGCCAGGCCTCGAGGGTACGTCGGCTGAACCTGAGGAGGCCACGGAGGAGAGTACAGGCAGATAGCGTAAAACAGCGGCCAGCCGACGGTCACGAAGAGGAACAAGCCGACGCTCGCGGCGACCGCCCGGCCTCGGGGACGGAACCCGATCCCCATCGCCAGGCCGAAGCTGACGACCGCCGCCCCATGGGCCAGAACCGTGAGCACAGCGAGGCAGGCGGCGGATGAGAGGCTGGCGCGTGAGGGACCGTGGTCGACCGGCCTGGCGGCGATCTCCTCCTCCGTCGCGACCCGACTGCTCGGGTAGCCGGTCGTGGGAAACGTAGTCACGAACGTAATGCCCGAAGGATTTGTGGCGATCCGCTCCGTGGATCCGTCAGGAAGGGTCGTGACCTTTGGCACGACACTGAAGGGCATGGGAACGGTGACCAGAGCCAGGCCGATCAAGGCCGGGCCGATCGCCAGGAGCAGGACCAGGCGGAACGACTCCCACCACCGGGCCGCGAACACTCTCCGGTCGGGGATCGCCAGCGAAGGCTCCAGGCCCGAGGGCCGCGGCGTTCCCGCGGACGCGATCGACAGGGGCGCCCGAACCGCCAGGAGCAGGAGTCCGACGGCGATCAGAAGCGCGCTGGCCACGACCCCGAGGTCCAGTCCTTCCTGAGCGCGTCCCATGCCTTTGATCCAGACCTCGATCGACCCGAAGAGGCCGCCGACCCCGATCAATCCCGCCAGGAGCACCACGACGTCGGCGAGCACCGACGCGCGGCGCGGTCGATCGGGAATCCGGCCGAAGCAGCCGTCGAAGGTCCAGACCGTCAGCCACAACAGCCCCAGCGACAGCACGAGGCACTCGATGCCCCAGAACGAGGTCGCCCAGAGGAGATCCCGGAGCTGGGGACGTCGCATCAAGACTCGATCCATGAAGAGCGAGCCGGCCACGACCGGACTCAGGCTCATGACCCCCTGTCCCCTGAGGCCCATGCCGAGGAACCCGATCAACATCGGCCAGCCGGCGTGCATCAGTGCGGCGAGTCCCACGCTGGCGGCGATCGCCCGGCTCTGCCGCTTGATCCAGACGGCGAGCGCCAGGCCGATCGTGCTCAGCAACATCCCGTGCACCAGGAACGTCGCGACCAGGAGAATGCCCGCGAAGAGCAGCTCACTCCGGGTCGGTTCCGCGCTGTCGTACCATGAGACTCCCGGCGAAGGAGACACGACCGAGGGAGTCTTGTGGGCCGTGGCCATCGCGAGTCCGACCAGTCCCGGCCCGATCGCTAGCAACAGGACCAGCCGGAGCGACCCCAGCCATTTGCCGATCACGATCGTGGGAGTGGACAGCGTCGTGGTCGCCAGCAGGTCGAGGCTGCCCCGCTGCCGCTCCTCGGCCATCGACGTCGGTGCCACGACCGAGAGCATCAGGAATCCGAAGACCAACTGGAGGAAGAAGGCGTAGATCCCCGCGATCATCCACGTCGTCGGAGTCCTTGGGAAGGAATCCAGGCCGTACCTCCACATCGAGACGGCGCCGCCGACGCAGGCGATCGCGGTCGTCCCGCCGACGATCACGATCAGGATCAACACCCATCGCGACGGCCGGGTCCGATGCCACTCGCGCCAGAGGACGGGATTGCGGTCGAGCGACGGGCCGGGGAGCCATCGCGTGACCCGGCCGACCAGATCGAGCCCGGGCTCCCGGCAATGATCGCCGGTCCCGCGAGCGGCGACCGGCCGCATCCGCCAGATTGCCAGGACCGATAACAAGGCGGAGAGGACCAGCGTCGCCGCGAAGAAGCCCAGGTAGTCCCAGCCATTCACCTGGTTCGGGGCGGAGTAGGGGGCGAACGCCAGGTAATACGGGTCGGCCACCCGGCTCCAGTGGGGCGGCCTGGAGACCAGCCCTCCCATCGAGAGCGCTAACCAGACCGGCCAGAGGAGCAGAACGACCATCCAGAAGGTATAGGTGACCATCACGACCTCGTGCGGCTTCCGCGCCCAGACCGACAGCGCCATCGCCATCGTGCAGCCCAATAAGGCCACCGCCAGAATGATCGCGAAGGCCCAGGTCAGGGCCGCCGGGTCGATGCCGCCCAAGAGAGAGCTGATGGCCAGCACCGGCCAGGTGCAGGCGACCAGCCCCAGGACCGGCAGCAGCCGCGCGCCCAGCTTGCCCAGCACGATCTCCGGGTCGGAGAGGTCGGTGGCCAGGATATGGGTCAGCGTCCCGCGGGCGCGGTCGACGCAGATGGCCCCGGCCGTCGCGGCCGGGGCCGCCAGCATCACCAGGGTCAGCTCCACACCGACAATGGCGTAGAAGTACGAGACTCCCAGTTCGGCATAGCTCCGCCAGGGGTTGCTCGGAAACTGCGACGCACGCGAGGTCGCGATCGACGCGATGGCCGCGAGCAGGATGGCCACGCCGGCCGATCGGATGGCGTAGGTCTGCCACCGTCGCGAGTTGGCCAGGCATTCGTAGAGGAAAACCGGTCCCAGTCCCCATCGCATGGCGGGTTCCTCGAGTTCAAGTCTCCACGTGGTGCGGGTGTCGATCGAATTCGCGAGCACTGGAAATCGAACATTCAGAAACGGAAGCCTTGGCGCAGTCGGCCTGATCAGTCGCCGACAAGGGCGGTCTCGATCCCGGCTGGTTCCTCCTCGGCGTCAAGCCGGGGCGCGGAAGACGCTCGAAGCCTGCGCCTCCAGGGTCCAGATTGCCAGTACCGAGACGGCAACAGCCAGCAGGATCAAGAGCGCATCCCAGAAGGTCACCCAGCCGATGAGTTCCCCGAGTCTGTCCTCGCGGGGAGGGTGGTCGAGAAGAAGCACGACGATTGACGGGACAGAACTGGCCAGACACAATCCCGGCGGATAAGGCGGATGCCCCAGGTCAACGTAAAGGAAAAGGTAAAGGATTGGCCAGAGCACGCTCACGATGATGAAAGGGCTGGCGCTTGCCGACAATGCCCGTCTGCGGTCACGGAACGCGATCCCTACCGCCAGGCCGAGACCGACGATCCAGGCTCCGTGGGCCAGGACCGTCAGGACCGCGAGAAATCCTGTGGTCAAAAGAGTGAAGCGCGATCGACCCATCTGGACCGGCCGGGCCGCGATCTCCGCGGCGGTAGCCTCACGCATCCGCTGGCTGCCGGATCGGTCCGTCGTGATCACGTAGGTGGTGTACGAGGGATGCATGGTGATGATCCGCTCGGTGCTGCCGTCCGGAAACGCCGTGTCCTTCGGCACGACCTGGACGGGCCTGTGAACCGTGGCCAGGGCCAGGCCGATCAGGGCCGGGCCGATCGCCAGCAGAAGGACGAGGCGAAAGGACTCCCACCAGCGACCCACGAACCACCGCCGATCGCGGACCTCCGTCGAAGGCTCCAAGGCCATCGCGCGCGGCGGCTCCGCTCGCGAGATCGATGACGGCGCAATCATCGTCAGAAGGAGGAATCCGACGAAGATCAGCAGCGCGGAGACCACGGCCCCGAAGTCCATCCCGCGATTGATGGCCGGCAAGCCACGGATCCAGACCGTCAAGGCCCCGAAGAGACTGCCGGCGATGAGCAAACCGGCCAGGAGCACCACGACGTCAGATTGCACCGGCGTCCGTCGCGGCCGTTCGGGAATCCGGCCGATGCATCGGTCGAACGTCCGGACCGTCAGCCAGAGCAATCCCATGGCCAGCCCGAGGCACTCGATGTCCCAGAAGGCGGTCCACCCGAGGAGATACGCCTGTTGACGAAGGCGCCCCGTCAGGATCTCGGCGAGGGCTCCGGCGGCCATGATGGGACTCAGGAACATCATCCCCTCGCCCAGCCGGCCGACTCCCACCAGGGCCGGCCAGCCGACGCTCATCATCACGGCGAATGCCACGCTGGCGGCGATCGCCCGGCTCTGCTGCTTGATCCAGACGGCCAGCGCCACGCCGACGCTCGCGATGAGCGCACCGTGGACGACGATCGTCGCGACCAGGAGGGACTGCGCCGAAGATCAGCTCCACGCGCGACATCTCCTCGAGCGAGTTGGCGCGAAGCCCCGCTAGCGTTACCGCCAACGGAGTTTTGTGGGCCGTGGCCATCGCCAGGCCAAGCAGTCCCGGCCCGAGTGCCAGGAGCGGCACGAACCGGAGCGTTCCCAGCCATTTGCCGAGGACGATCGATCGAGTGGAGAGCGTCGTCGTGGCCAGGAGGTCGAGGCTGCCCCGCTGCCGCTCCTCGGCCATCGACGTCGGCGCCACGGCCGATAACATCAGCAGCCCGAAGATCAACTGGATCATGTAGCCGAACGTTCCGGCGATGAACCCCGTCGCATTGCGAAAGTCGTCCAGGCCGTGCACCCAGATCAGAACGGCGCCGACCAGGCAGGCGATCCCGGTCAACCCACCGATGAGCGCGATCAAGATCGTCAGCCAGCGCGACGGCCGAGTTCGGTGCCACTCGCGCCAGAGCACGGGGTTGCGGTCGAGCGACGGACCGGGGAGCCAGCGCGTGAGCCGGCCCACGAGCCCCAGCGTGGGCTCCTTGCGGCGGTCGCCGGTCCCCCGGCACGCGACGGGCCGCATCCGCCGCACCGCCAGCATGATGAAACCAGCCGACAGGCCCAGTGCGACGGCCCAGAACGCGACGTAGTCCCAGAGATCCACCTGGTTGGGCGCGTTATACCGCGCAAACGCCAGGAAATAGGGGTCGGCCACGAGACACCAGTGCGCAAACCCGGTGGCCCATCGTCCCAGGGAGGCCGCGTACCCGATCGGCCAGATGAGCAGGACGACCATCCAGAACGTATAGGTCACCAGGACCACTTCATGAGGTTTCCGGGCCCAGACCGACAGCGCAAGGGCCATCGTGCAGCCCAGCAAGGCGACGGCCAGGATGATGGCGAACGCCAGGGTCAAGGCCGTGGGGTCAATGCCGCCGAGGAGCGAGCTGATGGCCAGCACCGGCCAGGTGCAAGCTACCAGTCCCAGCACGGGCAACAGCCGCGCGCCCAGCTTGCCCAGCACGATCTCTGGGTCGGAGAGGTCGGTGGCCAGGACATGGGTCAGCGTCCCCCGTGCGCGGTCCACGCAGATGGCGCCGGCGGTCGCCGCCGGCGCGGCCAGCAGCACCAGCGTCAGCTCGACGCCGATGATCGCGTAGAAGTACGACTGACCCAGTGCGGCGTACTCGCGCCACGTGTTCACCGGATCCATCGACCGGCGCGAGTTGGCGATCGTCGCCAATGCCGCCAGCAGGATGACGACACCGACGGACCGGACGGCATAGGTCTGCCATCGTCGCGAGCTGGCCACACATTCGTAGAGGAAAACCGGACCCAGACCCCATCGCATGGCTGATTCCTCGAGTTGAGGTCTCCGCTGAGGTTACTTGGGGGATGCACCGGCTGAAGCCGGCTCCGACCCCAGCCACCCATCTTCCTGCCCTGCCTGGGTGACGGGGTGGCGGCAGTCGGTGGACCTGAGGGCCGGCTCCTTCAGGAGAGCCACCGCTGGTCGTTCGGATTCAACTTCCTGCCCGGATAAACGATACGCTCGCGACCGGCGGACCAGGACCCCGATCGTCAGCGCAGCGACCGCGGCCGCAATCAGGAGGAAGAACACGTCCCAGAATGTGGCCCATCGGATGATCTCCGCGATCGCATCGTCGAAGCGCATATGGACCAGGAGCACGGCGATCGTCGGGACGGGGCTGGCCATCGCCGGGCCCCAAGGGTAAACGTGCTGAACCTGAGCATCCGGAGGGTAGAAGCACAGGCCGTAAACGAGTGGCCAGACGACGGTCACGAAGAGGAACAGGCCGACGCTCGCAGCGACCGCCCAGCCTCGGCGACGGAAGCCGATCCCCATCGCCAGGCCGAAGCTGACGACCGCCGCCCCGTGGGCCAGGACCGTGAGGACTGCAAGGAAGGCAGCCGTTGAGCGTTTGGCGAGAGAGGGACCGTGCTCGACCGGCCGGGCGGCGATCTCCTCCCGGGTTGCGACCCGCAGGCTCGCGGAGCCGGTCTTGGGCTGATGAGTGATCACCAACGTAATGCCCGCAGGACTTGTGGCAATCTGCTCCGTGGATCCGCTCCGGAAGAGTCGTGTCCTTCGGCACGACTCTGAACGGCTGGGGAACGATCACCAGAGCCAGGCCCAGCAGCGCCGGGCCGATGGCCAGCGGCAGGACCAGGCGAAACGACTCCCACCAACGGGCCAGGAACAACCGCCGATCGGGGATCGCGGGCGAGGGCTCCAGACTCATGGCGCGCATCGTCCTTACCGGCGCGATCGACCGGGCGCCCTGATCGCCAGGAGCAGGAGTCCGACGGCGATCGCCAGCGCGCCCGCCAGGACCTCGAAGTCCAGCCATGCGTGCCCGAGCTTCAGGCGGGTGATCGCGATGACGAACGCTCCGAAGAGGCCGCCGACTCCGACCAAGGCGGCCAGGAGCACCACCACGTCGGCGAGCACCGAGGCGCGGCGGGGTCGATCGGGGATGCGGCCGAAACAGCCGTCGAAGGTCCGTATCGTCAGCCACAACAATCCCAGCGACAGCGCGAGGCACTCGATGTCCCAGAATGAGGTCGCCCAGAGGAGATCCCGGAGCCTGGGACGTCGGATCAAGAGGCAACCCATGAAGAGCTCGCCGGCCATGACCGGACTCAGGCCCACGAACGGACCTCCGCCCAGACCCACGTGGCCGAACTCGATCAGCATCGGCCAACCCCCGTGCAGCAGCGCGGCGAGTCCCACGCTCACGGCGATCGCGCGGCTCTGCCGCTTGATCCAGACCGCCAGCGCCATGCCGATCGTGCTCAGCAGCATCCCGTGCACCAGGATCGTCGCGACCAGCAGAATGCTCGCGTAGAGCAACTCACCTTGGGTTGGTTGTGCGCTGTCGTACCAGGTTTGCCACGGCTCAGGGGATACGACCCGGGGTGTCCTGTGGGCCGTGGCCATCGCGAGTCCCAATAGCCCCGGCCCGATCGCCACCAATAGGACCAGCCGGAGCGTCCCCAGCCACTTGCCGATCACGATCGTGGAAGTGGACAGCGTGGTGGTCGTCAGCAGATCGAGGCTGCCCCGCTGCCGCTCCTCGGCCATCGACATCGGTGCCGCGGCCGATAACGTCAGAAATCCCAGGATCAACTGGAGGAAGAACGCAAAGATCCCCGCGATCGTCCACGGTGTCGGAGCCCCCGGGAAGGAATCCAGGCCGTTCCTCCACATCGAGACGGCCGCGCCGACACAGGCGATCCCGGTCGTCCCACCGACGATCGCGATCAGGATCAACACCCATCGCGACGGCCGGGTCCGATGCCACTCGCGCCAGAGCACGGGATTGCCGTCCAGCGACGGACCGGGGAGCCAGCGCGTCACCCGGCCGGCCAGGCCGAGCCCGGGCTCCCGGCGACGATCGACGTCCCCCCGATTGGCGACGCGTCGCATCCGCCAGATCGCCAGGGCCGTCAACAGGGCCGCGAGAGCCAGCGACACGACGAAGAAACGGACATAATCCCAGTAGCCCACCCCGACCCCGTTCGGATCGGCGTACGGGGCGATCACCAGGTAATACGGGTCGGCCACCAGGCTCCAGTCGGGCGGCGACGCGACGAGCCCTCGACGCGCCAGCGCGCGCCAGATCAGCCAGAAGAACGGGCCCAGCATCCAGAAGGTGTAGGTCACCAGCACGACCTCGTGCGGCTTCCGCGCCGAGACGGAGAGCGTCATCGCCATCGTGCAGCCCAGCAGGGCCACCGCCAGGATGATTGCGAAGGCGAGCGTCAACGCCGTCGGGTCGATGCCGCCTAAGAGCGAGGTGATGGCCAGCACCGGCCAGGTGCAGGCGACCATCCCCAGGATCGGCAGCAGCCGCGCGGCCAGCTTGCCCAAGATGATCTCCGCGTCGGATAAGTCGGTGGCCAGCATGTGGGCGAGCGTCCCGCGGGCGCGGTCGACGCAGATGGCCCCGGCCGTCGCCGCCGGGGCGGCCAGCAGCACCAGGGTCAGCTCCACACCGACAATGGCGTAGAAGTACGACTCGCCCAGTTCCGCATAGCTCCGCCAGGGGCTGCTCGGAAACTGCGACGCACGCGAGGTCGCGATCGACGCGATGGCCGCGAGCAGGATGGCCACGCCGGCCGATCGGATGGCGTAGGTCTGCCACCGTCGCGAGTTGGCCAGGCACTCGTAGAGGAAGACCGGTCCTGGGCCCCATCGCATGGCTTTCCCCCTCTGCGTTCAGTGATGATCCGAGAACGGAGTAGGGTGGGTGAAACCCACCAGGATCAGGCCACTTCTCGGTGGGTTTCACCCACCCTACAAAGGCTGGACGGCGTGCTCGGGCCGCTCAATCACCCACCAAGACCGTCTCGATCGCGGGTCGTCCGTCCTCAGCGTCTCGTTGCGGTGAAGGATCCGCTCGGGCCCTTCGGTTAAGGGTCCAGATCGCCAGCGCGGAGACCACGACGGCCATCAGGATAAAGAAGACGTCCCAGAACGTGGCCCACCAGACAAACTCTGCGATCACGTCGTCGCGATAAATACCGAGAAGGAGCACCACGAGCGCCGGGACGGGGCTGGCCAGTGCCAATCCTCGAGGGTAGGGCGGAGGGGCCAGAGGGTGAGTTGGAAAACCCACGTACAGATAGAGAATCGGCCAGCCCACGGTCACGAAGAGGTAGAGGCAAAAACTCGCGGCGTTCGCGCTGCCACGGCTGCGGAACCAGATCCCCATCGCCAGGCCGAAGCTGACGACCGCGGCACCGTAGGCCAGGACCGTCAGGACCGCGAGGAAGGAGGGGGTCAGAAGACCGGCGCGAGTCTGGACCGGCCTGGCCGCGATCTCCGCCTCGGTGGCGACCCGCATGCTCGGGAACCCAGACGGGGGCGTCGTGGTCACGTAGGTGGTGCCCGAAGGGTCCGTGGCGATCCGCTCCGTGGTGCCGTCAGGAAGGGTCGTGAGCTTCGGCACAACCTTGATGGGCCTCGGAACCGTAGCCAGGGCCAACCCGATCAGAGCCGGGCCGATCGCCAGCAGCAGGACCAGGCGAAACGACTCCCACCAGCGGCCCACGAACAATCTTCGGTCGGGGATCGCGGCCGAAAGTTCCGGGGCCAGGGCCTGCGGCGTCGCTGTCCGTGAGATCGACGACGGCGCGCTCACCGACAGGAGAAGGAATCCGACGGCGATCAGAAGCGCGCAGGCCAGCACCCCGAAATCCAACCGTTGATTATAGCCCGACACGCCATTGATCCAGATCGCGATCGCCCCGAAGAGTCCGCCGACGCTGACCAATCCGGCGAGGACCACAATCACGTCGGCGAGCACCGGCGTTCGTCGCGGCCGTTCGGGAATCCGGCCGAAGCAGCCATCGAAGGTACGCACCGTCAGCCACAACAGCCCGAGGGACAGCAAGAGGCTCTCGATGTCCCAGAACGACGTCGACCCGAGGAGATCCCGGAGCCCCGGGCCGCGCCTCAAAAGATATTCCATGAGGATCACGCTGGCCACGACCGGACTCAAGCCCATCATCCCCTCGACCGCCGGGCCCATTCGGCTGACCCCCACGAAGATCGGCCAGCCTGCGTACAGCAGCACGGCGAGTCCCACGCTGATGGCGATCGCCCGGCTCTGCCGCTTGATCCACACGGCCAGCGCCAGGCCAATCGAGCTCAACAACATCCCATGGATCAGGACGGTCGCGACGATGAGCGCGGCACCGAAGAGCCGCTCGCCCGTGGACAATTCCACAGTGTCGTAGGCCGAGAGTCCCGGCGACGTCGGCGCGGCCGGGGGGGTCTTGGATGCCGTGGCCATAGCGAAGCCGATCAATCCTGGCCCGATCGCCAGCAGCAAGACCAGCCGGAGCGCCCCCAGCCATTTGCCGACCACGATCGTGGGGGTGGAAAGGGTCGTCGTGGCCAGGAGGTCGAGGCTGCCCCGCTGCCGCTCTTCGGACATCGACATCGGCGCCACGGCCGATAACATCAGGAACCCGAAGACCAACTGGAGGAGCGATCCGTAGGCCCCCACGATCGTCCACACCTCCGGCGTCCTGTTGGAGTGATCCAACCCGTTCGCCCAGATCGAGACGGCCCCGCCGACGCAGGCGATCCCGGTCGCCCCGCCCACGATCACCAGCAAGATCATCAGCCATCGCGACGGCCGGGTCCGATGCCACTCGCGCCAGAGCACGGGATTGCGGTCGAGCGACGGGCCGGGAAGCCAGCGCGTGATCCGGCCGAGCAGGCCGAGCCCGGGCTCCTTGCGTTGCTCGTCGATCCCCCGATTCGCGACCGGCCGCATCCGCCAGACGGCCAGGACCGTCAATAGGGCGGAGAGACCCAGCGTCACTGCGAAGAAGCCCAGATAATCCCAGAATCCCACCTGGTTGGGCGCGGAGTAGGGGGCGAATGCCAGGTAGTACGGGTCAGCCACGAGACTCCAGTGGGCCGGTGGGGAGACCATCCCTCCCATGGAAAGAGCGAACCAGATCGGCCAGATGAGCATGAAGAGGATCCAGGCGGTGTAGGTGACCATCACGACCTCGTGCGGCTTCCTGGCCCAGACCGAGAGCGTCAACGCCATCGTGCACCCGAGTATGGCCACGGCCAGGATGATCGCGAATGCCAAGGTCAAGGCCGTGGGGTCGATTCCGCCCAGCAACGAGCCGATCGCCAGCACCGGCCAGGTGCACGCGATCAGTCCCAGGATCGGCAACAGCCGCGCGCCCAGCTTGCCCAGCACGATCTCGGCGTCGGAGAGGTCGGTGGCCAGCATGTGGGTCAGGGTCCCCCGCGCGCGGTCCACGCAGATGGCCCCGGCCGCCGCCGCCGGAGCGGCCAGCAGCACCAGGGTCAACTCCACTCCGATGATCGCGTAGAAGTACGACGCACCCAGTGCGGCATAGTCCCGCCAAGGATTCACCGGGTCGATCGTCGTGCGCGACGTCGCAATCGTCGCGATCGACGCCAGTACAATCGCCACACCGACCGATCGGATGGCGTAGGTCTGCCATCGTCGCGAGTTGGCCAGACATTCGTAGAGGAAAACCGGTCCCAAGCCCCAACGCATCAGTCTTCCCCTTACCCGGCATTGCCGCAAGAAACGCTTCGGATCCCGGAAGCGAGATCCCAGATCCGCGGCGCAATCGGTTCGCTCAATCGCCGATCAGAGCCGTCTCCACGATCGGGTGTCCCTCTTCGGCGTCGAACTGAAAAGCCGGTTTGCCGTTCGACAGACCAAGAAGGCGTTGTTGCCACACCCGGATGGTCCACCACAAGAGGCCGATGGTGATCGCGGCGTTCACGACGTCCCCGATCAAAACGCTCCAGAGGATATCCGCGGTGCTGAAGCTCAGGCGGCTGACCAGCATGCCGAGCAAAGCCTCCGAGGCCACGACGAGATTCCACATGGCCGCGGTCACGGCATTATCGTCACTGAGCACGAACAGAAAGAGCGGCACGACGAGAACCACGAGCAGAGTGAGGCCAGCCGCGAACACGAGCAAGCGTCGCGACCATTCCTTCACGCTGGCGAGCGCCAGGCCGACGCCGATTGCCGCGGCCCCATGAACCAGGATGGTGACGACCCACAATCCGGCGGCCATCAGCCGAGGGCCAGGCCCCACCTCGCCGAAGCGTGGGACGTGCTCCGTAATCAGCTCATAAGAGACAACCGGAGCACCTGAGGCGTTGGTTGATCTCTTGGTCTGGTACCCAGCCTTCCAGTGGGCCGTGGACAAGGCCATCGCGAGGACCGCCGGTCCCATCGCCAGCAGGAGCACCAGGCGGAACGAGTCCCACCATCGGCCGAGGATGCGCGTCCTGGTCGAGAGATCCGCGGCCTTATCGGCAATGACGATCGCCATCCGACGACCCGCCAGGGCCGACTCCACAGCGATCAGCACCAGCCCGATCGCGACCAGGAAGGCGTACGCCAGGATTCCGATCGATGCTGTCCCATCGAGCTCGTGCACCATGACCCCATCGATCCAGGCAAAAGCGCCCCCAAGCAGCGAGCCGCCGCCGATCATTCCGGCCAGGATCACGACCAGGATAGTTCGGACCGAGACCTGCCAGGGCTGATCGGGAATCCGATCGAAGCAGCCGTCGAAGGTCCGGACCGTCAACCACAAGAGCCCCATAGCGACGGTGAAGACCTCGACGGCCCAGAATGAGTTCCACCAGAGCGCCTGGCTGGAGTAGGTATATCTCCGACCTCCAAAAACATTGAGCATGCCGATGCACGCTACGAAGGGGCTGAGCGAGGCGAGATACTGCCCCGATCCTCCCCCTCGGTTGAAGGTAATCATTGCAAAAAACGGCCAGCCCGCGAGGATCAGAACGAACAGGCCGACGGTGAGGGCAATCGCTCGGCTCTGCCGCTTGATCCAGACCGCCAGGGCCAAACCCACGCTGGTGATCAAGGCGCCGTGAGCGAGAATCGTCCCAACGGCCACTCCGACGCCAAAGAGCCGTGCCCCGAGCGAGAACTGCTGGTCGTACTCGCGTAGCAGGCCAGGCCCCATCATGTTCCCGGACGCTGACCTTCCCGTGGCCATGGCCAGGACGAGCCATGCCGGGCCGACCGTCATCAAGGCCGCAAATCGAAACGTCCCCAGCCACTTGCCGACCACGATCGCCCGGGTGGAAAGTGCCGTGGCGGCCAGGATATCCAGGCTGCCGCGCTGCCGCTCCTCGGCCATCGACGTCGACGCGACGGCGGACAGCATCAGCAAGCCGAAGCAGACGTGGAGCAGGAAGGAGAAGACTCCGGCCATGTCCCACGTTCCTCCCGGTCCCTGAGTCACCCCGTTCTTCCAGAACGCAGCGGCCCCGACGATGCAGAGGACCCCGGTCGTGCCCATGAGCACCGCGAGGAGGAGCATCATCCATCGGGAGGGCCGCGACCGATGCCACTCGCGCCAGAGCACGGGGTTGCGGTCGAGGGACGGACCGGGGAGCCAGCGCGTGATCCGGCCGATCAGACCGATTCGCGGCCCGAGGCTTTTCTCCACCGAGCCACGACAGGCGACCGGCCGCGTCTTCCAGACCGAGAGACCTGCCAATCCTGCGGAAGCCCCCAGCGCCCCAACAAAGAAGAGCAAGTAGTCCCCGATCCCGAGCTGATTGGGGACCGCGTAGGGGGCGAACGCCACGTAGAACGGGTTGGCCAGGAGCGTCCAGTCCGGTGGCGCACCCAGCACGCCATTGTGGGCCAGGCCCGCCCAGATCGGCCAGACGAGCATCCCCAGGATCAAGAGGGTATAGGTCGCCAGGATCACTTCGTGCGTCTTCCTGGCCCAGACGGAGAGCGCCAGGGCCGTCGTGCAGCCGAGCACGGCCACGGCCAGGATAATCGCGAACGCCAGGGTCAGGGCGATCGGGTCGATCCCGCCCAGCAGCGAACTGATCGCCATCACCGGCCAGCTACAGGCCACCAGGCCAAGCACCGGCAAGAGCCGCGCCGCCAGCTTGCCCAGCACGATCTCCGGGTCCGACAGGTCGGTCATCAGCATGTGCGCCAGCGTGCCGCGGGCGCGGTCCAGACAGATCGATCCCGCCGTCGCCGCCGGCGCTGCAAGCATCACCAGCGCCAGCTCCACGCCGATCAACGCATAGAAGTACGATTCGCCGAGGACGGCGTAGTCGCGCCGCGCGTTCCCCGTGAGCGGTCTACTGGGGAACGTCGCAATCGTCCACATGGAGAGCAGGAGCGCCGCCACGCCCAACGATCGGATCGCATACGTCTGCCACCGCCGCGAGTTGGCCAGGCACTCGTAGATAAAGACCGGTCCCAACCCCCAGCGCATGGCTTACTCCCTCAATCGGTAGTCGATCGCAGGCAGTGAATGTTCGGGAACACGATACTCCGTGACGACGGCTCAACGGCACCGGTCCACGGCTCAATCGCCAATGAGGGCCGCTTCAACGACCGGCGGTGACTCCTCGGAACCGATCTCTGTATCCGCATGGCTCTTGGACACACCGAGAAGCCGCCGCTGCCATGTCCGGATCGTGAACCACAACAGCCCGACGCAAAGGGCGAGGACCACAACGTTCCAGACCGCCACCCAGTGGCTCATCGTCAGGATGTCGTCCGTGACGCGCGTGGAGAGCATGGCAAGCAGTGAATCCGCAACCATCACGAATCCCCAGATCATGAAAACCGGGGCGTAGGAAGGATTCGTCATGAACAGGTAGAGCGGTACTCCGAGGACCAGTAGCACGGACAGACCGATCGTGACGCTGAGAGCCAGTCGGCGCCGCTCGATCACGGTGGCGACGGCCAGGCCGAGACTGACCGTCGCGGCCCCGTGCACCAAGATGGTTGCGATCAGCAAGGCCACACCGATCAGCCGATCGCCCAGGTGCACGGCTCCGACCCGCTCGATGCTTTCATCAGCCCGGACATACGTGATGGCTGTGGCTGGGGTGCCCGACGCGGCGGTCATGGGCTTGGCGACCATTCTGGGTTTCTCATGAGCCGTGGCCCAGGCCAGGGAAAGGAGAGCCGGGCCGATCGCCAGGAGCAAGACCAGCCGGAATGCGTCCCACCACTGGCGTAGGATCAAACCGCGTGGGCTGAGGGTGATGTCGGTGTCCAGCCATCGATTCAGCCCGCCACGGCTTGGACCCTCATGGACGGCGGACGGAATTTTCGCGCAGGACCCGCCAATTCCCCTCGCAGCGCGGCGGCGCGCTCGCATCCGCCATGCCGAGAGCGATGCCGCGGACATGGTACCGACCAGCATCAAACCGATCGCAAGCTGAAGCGTGTACACCAGGAGCTCGAGGGTTGTTGCGGCATTGAAGTTCCTGCACGTACATGACCTCGCCCATCCCCTCGACCCATGCCTCGATCGCCCAGAGGAGCGAGCCGGCGCCCATCGTTCCCGCCAGAATGATCACCACGATGGCGAGCACCGGGAGTCTCCAGGGCCGATCGGAGATGCGATCGAAACAGCCATCGATCGTCCGCACAGTCAGCCACAGGAGTCCCATCGCGAGGATCCAGGACCTCGACGACCCAGTAGGTGCCCCACCAGAGGATGTTGCCGACGAACCCATGCCGACGCGTCGTGAAGAAACTGATCAAGTTCGTGCACGCGACTACGGGGCTAAGCGAGGCGACGACCCTGGCCTCGCATCCCGCTCGACTGGACGGCCATGAAGGAGAACATCGGCCAGGCCATGAGGATCATCACGAACAGGCCGACGCTGATGGCGATCGCCCGGCTCTGCCGCTTGATCCATACCGCCAGCGCCAGGCCGATGCTGGTGATCAAGGCACCGTGGCCGACGATCGTCGCCATCACCAGGAGGACGCCATAGATCCGATCCCGGAGCGAGTTCTCCAGGTAGTATTCCGGCGGTAGCCCGGCCGCGATTCCGCGAATCGAGGATGTCGAACGGGCTGTGGCCATGGCCAGCGCGATCAATGCCGGGGCCATCGCGATCAAGACCCCCAGCCGAAACGTGCCCAGCCACTTGCCGACCACGATCGCCCGCGTCGACAGGGCCGTGGCGGCCAGGATATCCAGGCTGCCGCGCTGCCGCTCCTCGGCCATCGACGTCGGCGCCACGGCCGCCAGCATCAGCAGTCCGAAGATGATATGGAGCACATAAGCCATGACCCCCGCCTCCTCCCAGCCGCTTCCTGAGCCCTGGCTGACCCCATTCTTCCACATCGCGATCGCGCCGATGATGCAAAGGACTCCGGTCGTCCCCATGAGGCCGGTGAGGAGGATCACCATCCATCGGGTGGGTCGCGAGCGATGCCACTCGCGCCAGAGGACCGGACTGCGGTCCAGCGATGGGCCCGGCAGCCATCGCACCATCCGGCCGATCAGGCCGACCCGCGGGCCCTTGCTCTTCTCGACCGCCCCGCGACACGCAACCGCCCGCGTCTTCTTGACCGCCAGCGCGGCCAACAACGCGGAAGCTCCCAGCGTGACGCCGAAGAAGCCGAGATAGTCCCAGACTCCGAGTTTGTCAGGAGCCGAATAGGGGGCGAACGCGACGTAGAAGGGATTGGCCAGGAGAGTCCAATCGGGAGGCGGACTGTTATTCCAGTTCGACGAGATCCCGTACCAGATCGGATAGAACAGCATGCCCAGGATGAGCAACATATAGGTCGCCAGGATCACCTCGTGCGTTTTCTTGGCCCACACGGAGAGCGTCAGGGCCATCGTGCAGCCGAGCAACGCGACGGCCACCATGATCGTGAACGCCAGGGTCAGCGCGACCGGGTCGATCCCGCCCAGTAATGAGCAGATCGCCATCACCGGCCAGGAACAGGCGACCAGGCCCATCACTGGCATCAATCGGGCGCCCAGCTTGCCCAGCACGATCTCCTGATCCGACAGGTCGGTCATGAGCATGTGTGCCAGCGTGCCGCGGGCGCGATCCACGCAGATCGACCCGGCCGTCGCCGCCGGAGCGACGAGCATCACCAGCGCGAACTCCACGCCGATCAGGCCGTAGAAGTACGCCTGGCCGAGGTACGCGTAGTCACGCTGGAGGTTCCCCGTGGTCGGCAGGTTCGACGACACGATGGTTGTCATCGCGAACAAGAGCGCGGCCACGCCCACCGCACGGAGGGCATACGTCTGCCACCGCCGCGAGTTGGCCAGGCACTCGTAGAGGAAAACCGGTCCCAACCCCCAACGCATGGCGTATTCCTTTATTCGTTGGCCGTAGCTGCAAGAACCTTTCGAATCGCGACGGCGGCCCCGAGTGCTCCGCCGCACTGCCATACGCTCAATCGCCGATCAGAGCCGCCTTCACGGCCGGTGGATCACCTACAGCATCCGTTACCACACCAGACTCGGCCCTGGAAAGCCCTCGGGACTGGCGCTGCCACTCGCGGCCGGTCCACCACAAAAGCCCGATGGCCCCGAGAGCCACCACGATATCCCAGAAGAAGACCGACCAGAGGATGTCTCGGATGATGAACGACCAGCCGCGGACCAGCGGTTCGAGCAGCAATCGGGCGGCCACGACGAAGCTCCAACCAGCGCTTTCCAGAGCCGTCGCGCGATCGGGCCCGGACATGTGGAGCGGAAAGACGAAAGCCACAAGCAGGATGAAGCCCAGGCCGACCCCGATGGCGCGTCTCGACCACCCCTTGGCGATCGCGAGCGCCAGGCCGATCCCGACCGCTCCGGCTCCGTGCACCAGGATGGTGACGATCAACAGGCTTGCGCCGATGAGCTGATGGCCAAGATGGACCTTCGAGGCGTGTTCGATGGGCAGATCGGCCGGGACATGGAGGTCCACCGGTTGACCCGTCGCATCGGTCGTGGTCCTGGCGAGGAATCGCGGGACCTCGTTCACGATCGCCAGGGACATCGCGAGCACGGCGGGGCCGATCGCCAGCAGCAGGACCAGGCGGAAGGACTCCCACCACCGGCCCAGGATGAAGCCCCAGGCGGTCAGGCTCGGAGCCGTCTCGAGAGCGGGCGGCCGCGACGGGCGGCCCGACGAGATCGACCGCTCCGACACCACGACGATCAGCACCAGCCCGAGAGCGAGGAAGAGGCAATAGGGCAGGATCGCCAGGTCTGGCGGCCACTCTGCCCGACCTCTCGCGACGCAGGCAGCGACCACTCCGCATCAGCGAGGCAACGCCGATCAACGCGATCAGAATCATGACCACCATGGTGAGGACCGGGACTCGCGAAGGCCGATCCGGGATGCGATCGAAACTCGGGTCGAACGTCCGGACGGTCAGCCACACCAGACCGCCTGCGAGCGTCGCGACCTCCGCGGCCCAGAAGACTCCGCAGCAGAGGATCTCGTTCGACAAACCGGCTCGTCTGATTCACGAGAAGCGCGATGAATCCCGCGCACGCCACAACCGGGCTGAGAAAGGCGACGTCTTGGCTCACGTTCGAACCGTAGCCCGAACCGAAGTCGAAGGCGATCGACACGAAGATCGGCCAGGCCGCGATGACCAGGACGAACAGGCCGACACTGAGAGCGATCGCCCGGCTCTGCCGCTTGATCCACACCGCCAGGGCCAGGCCAATGCTGGTGATCAAGGCACTGTGGGCCAGGATCGTCGCGATCAACATGAGGACGCCAAAGAGCCGGATCCCGATCGAGGACTCCGAGCTGACCTCCGCGTTCGGACCGACCAGGTAGGCACCCGTGGTATCCGACCACGCCGTGGCCATGGCCAGCGCCAACAATCCCGGTGCCACGCAGAGGGGCACCGCCAGGCGAAACGTCCCCAACCACTTACCGACCACGATCGCCCGCGTCGAGAGGGCGGTCGCGGCCAGGACATCCAGGCTGCCGCGCTGCCGTTCCTCGGTCATCGACGTCGGCGCGAGGGCCGACAGCAGCAGCAAACCGAAGATCACGTGGAGGAAATAGGAGCCGACGCCCGCAATCTCCCAAGAGGCTCCCGGGTGGAAATCCACGCCGTTTTTCCAGACCGCCACGGCTCCGACGACGCACAGGACTCCGGTCGTCCCCATCAGTAGAACCAGGAGGGCCGTCATCCATCGGGAGGGTCGCGAACGATGCCACTCCCGCCAGAGCACGGGATTGCGGTCGAGCGAGGGACCCGGTAACGATCGCGCGATCCGGCCCATCAGGCCGATGCGCGGCCCCCTCGTTTCGACGGTCCCGCGGCAGACGACCGGCCGCGTCCGCCAGACTGCGAGGATCGTCAACAAGGCGGACGCCCCGAGCGCCACGCCGAAGAAGAGCAGATAGTCCCACACGCCCAGTTGACTGGGGGTGGCGTAAGGGGCGAGTGCCACGTAGAACGGGTTGGCCAGAAGCGTCGATATGGGAGGTGGGCCCAGCCGCCCCATCGCCGATAACCCGTACCAGATCGGCCAGAGCAGCCCACCGACGATCCAGACGGTATAGGTCGCCAGGATGACCTCATACGACTTCCGGGCCCAGACGGAGAGCGCCAGGGCCATCGCACAGCCGAGCACCGCCACGGTCAGGATCACTGCGAACGCCAGCGTCAGCGCGATCGGGTCGATCCCGCCCAAGAGCGAGCTGATCGCCATCACCGGCCAAGAACAGGCGACCAGGCCGAAGACCGGCAAGAGCCGCGCGGCCAGCTTGCCCAGCACGATCTCCGGGTCGGAGAGATCGGTCATGAGCATATGCGCCAGCGTGCCGCGGGCGCGATCCACGCAGATTGACCCGGCCGTTGCCGCCGGTGACGCGAGCATCACCAGCGCCAGCTCCACGCCGATCAGGGCAACGAAATAGGCTCGTCCGAGATTCGCGTAATCCCCGTAAGATCGGACTGTCCTCGTCGCCGCGTAACGCGAGGACGCGATCGCACCCATGGCGATCAACAGCGCGGCGACGCCCGCGGCTCGGAGGGCATAGGTCTGCCATCGCCGCGAGTGGGTCAGGCACTCGTAGAGGAAGACCGGACCCGGGACAAAGCGCATGACGGACCTCCTAGAGCGCTGAACAGTTGGGTTGCACACGCTGGAAGTCCTCGCCCACAGAACCCCCCCTACCATCGCTCCGCTCCGGCCCCCCCTTCGTAAGGGGGGGACAAGAAACGGGCCGGTTCGCCGGAATCGTCCCCCCCTTACGAAGGGGAAGCGACGCCGACAGGCGTCGGGGGGGGTTCTTCACATCGGCCACGGTGCGTGCTCCATTCGACCGTTACGCGCTCTCTGCAAGGTCGCCCTTCCGATGCGACGGACGTCCTAAGTTTATCATCCACGACAATTGTACGCGAGGGGGTGGCGGACAGTTCCGCCGCGACCGTCGGGAAGGCGGTATTTGTCAGGTAAGGTCGATGATGTTGTGTTTTGCAATCTGTGACGAGCGACCTTGACGTCCCCGGCCGGCCTGTGAGTCAATGGGCGTATCGGCGGGTCCTGCTAACCCGCGGAGATCGGCCGCGCACGGGAGATGGCATTGGATCGGAGAGACCATGTCCACAATCGCACCCACACAGCCCCCGACGACGCCCGATCTGTCGGAATCGCCCCCGTCATTCTTTCCCCTCCGGACCGTCCGCCGTACGGTCTTTCGGGGAGTGAGCCGAGACGTCTACGAATCCCTGTCCGCGGCGATCTGCGAGGGTGAACACGTCCGCCTGGCCTACGACGGAAAGGACCTGGAGATCATGGTCACCAGCAACCTTCACGAATATCTGAAGGAATTGGTCGGCAGGTTCGTGACCACGATCATAACGTGGCGGAAGATCGCCTGCGTGAGTTGCGGTGAGACTACGTGGCAAACGCGGGCCCGGGGGATCCAGGCCGATCGGTCCTACGATTTCGATCCCGAGAAGGTCCAGAAGGCCCGGGATGCCCTGGCCCGGCATTCCAAGGATCCGGCCGACTATCCCAATCCCGATCTGGCGATCGAGATCGACGTGTCGGGGCCCCAGGTCGATCGCCCGGCCATTTACGCCGACCTTCGCGTCGCCGAAGTCTGGCGGTTGGGTCGCAAGTCCCTGGTCATCGAGCATCTCCAGCCGGACGGGACTTATGCTCTGGTCGACACGAGCCGGTTCCTGGGAATCAGTGCCGAGGTGATCCTGGGCGGGCTCTCCGCCAATGACCGGTTCGACGAAGCGGCCTGGAATCGCCGGCTGACCGAGTGGGCGATGGGATTGGGCCGGCAGCCCTGAGCGGGGCGGTGACGGGCACCGCAACGTACCGTGGGTATGGAGCCCGAGGCAACCCCTTTGGGATGCGCATGGATTCCGGTGATCACGACCCAGGGTGCGCCTGCGGCGACCCTGGGCTCCGGTGTGCAACGCCTTCGGCGTAACGAAGCGCGAGTTCACGATCCGGTGGTTTCCTCGCGAACGGGCCACCCCGTTCGGGCATGCGACCCAGACAGCGTTCGAATGACCGGACGGTCCATTCCAGGAGAACCACCGCCACGACCGCCACCAGGATGTCACAGAGCGTCACGCCGATCATGTAACCCCGCAGCCCTGAGTCTCTCAGTGAGAAGTTGAGCAACCTCACCGTCACCATGAAGGGGCTCAGAGCTGCCGCCGGGTTATTGGTCCCTTCACGTGAATTCGTCACGTTGAAGATCATGATGGGCCAACCGATCGATACGAGCACGAACAGGGTGACGCTGACGGCGATCGCGCGCGCCTGCCGCCGGATCCACGTGGCGGCGAGCAGACCGATGCTCGCGATCGCCGCTCCGTGGATGAGGATGGTGGCGACGAACAGGCCGACGCCAAAGAGGCGCTCGGGGAGCGACAAGCCCTCCACAAACCGGGGAACCGAACCGGCGGGCTGGTCGGCCGTCGCCAGCGCCAGGGCCGCGAGCCCGGGACTGATCGCTAACCAGGGGACAAGTCGAAAGGTCCCCATCCATTTGCCCAGCACGATCGTCCGCGTCGAGAGCGGGGTCGCCATGAGGACATCCAGGCTGCCGCGCTGTCGCTCCTCGGCGAGCGAGGTCGGCGCGATGGCCGAGAATATCAGCAGTCCGAAGATCACTTGAAGAAGGGCGGACCATACCCCCGCGGTAGACGCCACACTGCCCCCTCCAAGCGGGATGCCCTCGTGCCACGTGGCCACCGCCCCCACGAGACAGCCGACCGTGGTCGTGCCGATCGTCAGGGCCACCAGGATGGTCATCCAGGGCGAAGGCCGCGCGCGATGCCATTCCCGCCAGAGGACCGGGTTGCGGTCGAGTGAGGGGGCCGGCAGCATGCGGCTCAGCCTTCCCAGTAGGCCGAGCCGGGGAATTCGCTCGCCACGACCCTTTGCCCGAACCGTGGTTGGCCGCATTCGCCAGACGGCCAGAAGGGTGAGAAGGAGCGAACCTGCGAATGTCGCACTGAATAAGCGAGCGTAATCCCACCAGTTGGTCGAGTTCGGCGCGAGGTAGGGTGAGTAGGCCAGATAAAAGGGGTTGGCCGCAAGAAGCCACGGGGGAGGTCCCAAGCCCGCTCTCGACCGGGCGATTCCACCCCAGGCCGGATAGGCGACCAGGATGATGGCCCAGCAGGTATACACGGCCATGATGACTTCGTGCGACTTCCTGGCCCAGACGGAGAGCGCCAGGGCCATCGTGCAGCCGAACACGCCGACGGCCACGATGATCGCGAAGGCCAGGGTCAGTGCGATCGGGTCGATCCCGCCCAGCAGCGAGCAGATCGCCATCACCGGCCAGGAACAGGCGACCAGGCCCATGACCGGCAGCAGCCGCGCGCCCAGCTTGCCCAGGACGACCTCCGGGTCCGAGAGGTCGGTTACCAGGATGTGATCGAGCGTGCCGCGCGCGCGATCCACACAGATCGCCCCCGCGGTCGCCGCCGGCGCGGCCAGCAGGACGATCGCCAGCTCGACGCCGATCAAGCCGTAGAAATAGGACTCCCCGAGCTTGGCATAATCCCGGACGGCATTCCCCGTCAGGTCCCTCGTCGCGTTCCACGCGATCACGGCCATGGCGGTCAGGAGCGCGGTCACCATGAACGAACGCGCCGCGTAGAGCTGCCACCGACGCGCGCCGACCACCCTCTCGTAGGCAAAGACCGGCCCTGTCCCGAAGCGCATGCTTACCTCCTGCCCGGTTGTGTTCCGTCCGGGGGTCTCTCGTCCCGTCGGTTGACAAGGCTCCAATTACCGTCATTCGCCGCGTCGAGAGAAGTATTAACGAGCGGTCGTCCGCTCTTCGTGAGTCGGTCTCGACCCGCCCGGGACTCGTGGTGTACAATCACCCATACCGCACGGTTTCACCGCGCCGTGAGTGACTCGACGTCTCCTGCCGCAATCGGCCCGCCCGTTTGCACCTTCCGGCTTGAAAATCCCTCCGACTGTGTTTGGGAGTTCCCGTTGAGAGTCTTCATCCTCTGGAACATCGGTCTGTTGAGCCTGTGTGCGCCGGTCGCCGCCCGCAGTGACCAGCCAAAGAGTCTTCCACTCCGCGACGGCGATCGGATCGTCCTGGTTGGCGATACGTTGATCGAGCGCGACCAGCGCTACGGATACTTCGAGACGTTCCTGACGATCTCGAACACGGACAAGAACCTGACAATCCGCAATCTCGGCTGGAGCGGCGACACGGTTGCCGGGCTATCTCGTGCGGGGTTCGACCCACCGGCGGCCGGATACAAGCAACTCGTCGCGCAGATCCTGGCCTCGAAACCGACCGTTCTCATCTTGGGCTACGGTATGGCCGACTCGTTCGACGGCGAGGCCGGCCGCCCGCGATTCGTCGAGGGACTCAATCGGCTGCTCGACGCCGTGGCCGGGACCAAGGCCCGCGTCGTGCTGCTCTCGCCGATCGCTCATGCGAAACTCGGCTCACCCTGGCCCGACCCGACTCCCCATAACACGACCCTCGAACGCTACTCCCACTCGATCGAAGAAATGGCTCGAAACCGCGGGGCCGTCTTTATCGATCTGTTCCAGCCGCTCCGCGACCGGTACAGCAGGGCGAGCATCAGCGACAACGGCATCCACCTGAACGAGATCGGCTACCGATTCCTCGCGGCCCAGATCGTCGTGGGGCTGGATCCGCAGTCCGCGCGCCAGGCGCCCAGGTCGAGCTCGTCGCCATGGGCAAGCTTCGCAGAAGCGTCGGCGCCCAGGTGGATCAGGTCGAGCCGTTGCGGGCGGGAGTCCGGTTCCGGTTGACACGCCAGACCCTGCCAATCGTAGGCGATGAGACGACGGAGCGGCTCCTCCCGACACAGCTCTTGCTCAAGGTGACGGGGCTCCCTTCGGGCCAGTACGAGCTGAAAGAGGATGGACATCGCCTCGAAGTCAAGACGGCTGGCGAGTGGAACGCGGGCGTGCCGATCGCCACCGGCGCGGACTTCGAGCAATTCCGACAACTGCGCGACACCATCAACCGGAAGAACCAGCTCTTCTTCTACCGATGGCGGCCGCAGAACATCACGTATTTACTCGGATTCCGGAAGCACGAGCAGGGCAACAACGCGGTCGAGATCCCGCGGTTCGACCCGCTGGTGGCGGAGAAAGAGCAGGAGATCGCGCGGCTCCGCAAGCCGATTCCACACGTGTATGAACTGACGGAATCCTCACAACAGGGAAAGTGAGCGTGTGATGAGCTCGCGATTGCAGCCGTTCCTTGCCCCGAAGGGGCCGAAACAGATCAGCCCGGGGCAACGCCCCGGGGACCGTATCGACCACCCCAGTCCCAGCCCTGAGAGGGCGACACAAGCCTGGTCTGAGGCGTTGACTTGTGGCGCCCTTTCAGGGCTCTTCCGGGGGAAGCCTCGGTTCCCGGGGCGATGCCCCGGGCTGGTTTGTTCTGGCCCCTTCGGGGCTGGGAAAAACATTCCCGATACCAGTGTCCCGACCTCCGCTTTCCTGTCCGCGTGGATCGATTCCGTCCGCATCGAAAGCGAGGTGGTCCGTTGAGTCGTTTGACGGGTTGGCTGCGTCGGTTCGCTGTCCTCGGCGTCATGGCCCTCATCCTGGCCTCACCCGGAGGTGTCTCGGCCCAGCGGGCTCCGTTCAAGATCCCGGATCCTGATCCAGAAATCGAGCGGAAGTCGTTCATCGTTGCGGACGGTTTCGAGGTCAATCTGTTCGCGGCCGACCCGATCATCGCCAAGCCGCTCCAGATGAACTTCGACCCGGCGGGCCGACTCTGGATCGCCAGCTCCGAGGTCTATCCCCAGATCCAGCCGGGGCGGGTGGCCAACGACAAGGTGCTGATCGTCGAGGATCGCGACGGCGACGGCAGGGCCGACAAGACATCGGTGTTCGCCGAGGGCCTGCTGATCCCGACCGGCATCGAGCCGGGTGACCATGGTGCCTACGTCGCCAATAGCACGGAGCTCCTTCATCTCAAGGACACCAACGGCGACGGCAAAGCCGATCAGACGCGCGTCGTCCTGTCGGGTTTCGGCACCGAGGATACCCACCACATCCTTCACACGTTGCGGTGGGGCTTTGATGGAATGCTCTACTTCAATCAGTCGGTCTACATCCACAGCCACATCGAGACGCCTCACGGCGTGCGCCGGCTCGGTGGCGGGGGGATCTGGCAATTCCGCCCCGAAACGATGCAGCTCGAGGTCTTCATCCGGGGTTTGGTGAATCCCTGGGGCCATCACTTCGACCGCTGGGGTCAGTCGTTCGCCACCGACGGGGCCGGCGGCGAGGGAATCAATTATTGCATCCCCGGCGCCTATTACTACTGGGCGGTTGATGCCGTCCGCGTCTTGAAGGGACTCAATCCGGGAAGCCCGAAGTATTGCGGGCTGGAGGTCGTCAGCGGCCGGCACATGCCGGACGCCTGGCAAGGCAACCTGTTGACCAACGACTTCCGCGCCAATCGCGTCTGCCGGTTCGTGGTGAGCGACGACGGCGCGGGATTCGCGGCACGCCAGCAGGCCGAGCTGATCAAGACGAAGCACGTGGCCTTTCGTCCGATCGACATCAAGATGGGGCCGGATGGAGCGATCTACATTGCCGACTGGTACAACCCGATCATCCAGCACGGCGAGGTCGACTTCCGCGACCCTCGCCGCGACCACACCCGCGGCCGGATCTGGCGGGTCACGGCCAAGGGTCGGCCGCTGGTGCCCCGTCCCAAACTGGTCGGTGCCAGGACCAAGGACCTGCTCGACGCACTCAAAGCTCCCGAGCAGTACACACGACAACAAGCCCGGCGCGTGATGAAGGAGCGGGGCATCGAGGTGATCGCCGAGCTGGAAGCTTGGGTCACCCAGCTCGACCGCCGTGACCCCGACTACGAGCACCATCGACTCGAGGCCCTCTGGACGTGGCAGGCGTTCGATCTGTCCGCGGAGTTCCGCGAGCCCGGGAACAAACTGCTTCAGGAGATCTTGCGATCCCCCGATGCGCGAGCGCGTGCCGCTGCGGTACGAGTCGTTCCGCAGTGGAAAGACCGGCTGTCCGATCCCGTGACCCTGCTGGGCGAACGAGCGGCCGACGAGAATCCGCGTGTCCGGCTCGAGGCCGTCCGGGCCCTGAGCCAGTTCCCAGGCCCGCGCGCGGCAGAACTGGCGATGGCCGCCCTGGACCGGCCGATCGATACGTTCCTGGAGTATGGCCTGTGGTTGACGGCGCGCGAGCTCGCACCTCATTGGCTGCCGGCGGTCGAGGCGGGCCGGTTCGATTTCGGCGGCCGGCCGGAGCGGCTCATCTTCGCCCTCAAGGCCGTGAATTCGCCGGCAACGGTCAAGCCGCTTCTGGCGATGCTCCGGGCAGGTAAGGTCCCCCGGGATCAGGATCAGAGCGTACAGACTCAGATCGCATCGCTCGGGGGGCCAGCCGACCTGGCCGTCGTGCTGGACATGGTCCTGACCGACCGGTCGCTTCCCGAACCGCGCCGGGTCGTGCTGCTGGATACGCTGGCGCGAGCAGCCCAGCGCCGTAAGGTCGTCCCGGCGGGCGACCTGTCCCGGGTCGTGCCGCTGCTGGCCAGTCGGGACGACGCGATGCGCGCCGCGGTTCTTCGTGCGGTCGGGGCGTGGAACGTCCCGGCACTTCAGGAGCGATTGGCCAAGCTGGCAGCCGCGACCGATACCTCGTCCTCGGTCCGGTTCGCGGCCATCGAGGCGCTGGCTCGTGTCGGCAAGAGGGAGGGCCGCCGGGCGATCGAATCGCTGGCCGAGCGCGGACCATCCACCGAGGTTCAAGCGATGGCTCTCGCGGCGATGGTTGATCTGGAAGCCCGGGCCGCCGCGCCACGGATCGTCGGCTGGCTCGCCCGGCTCAAACCGGACCAGGCTGCCGACGCCCAGATCGTACTGGCCCGCATCCTCGAACGTCGCGAGGGCCCGGCGTTGCTCACCTCGGCCCTGAAGAAAGGGACCGCAAACCTGCCCGCCGATCTCGCCAAGTTGTGTATCCGCCAGGTCCGTGCCTCGGGCCGCGACGACCCTGCCCTGATCGCTGCACTCGGGAAGGCGGGGCGGCTGGATTCCGCAACCCGGACCTTGACCGGCCCGGAGACAACCCGCCTGCTCACCGACGTGGCGAGCGCCGGCGACCCCACGCGCGGCGAGGCGATCTTCCGACGCAAAGACCTGAGCTGCCTGAAATGCCACGCCATCGCCGGCGCCGGTGGACAGGTCGGACCCAGCCTGGAAAGCATTGGAGCCAGCGCCCAGCCCGATTACTTACTGGTCTCGCTTCTCGAGCCCAACAAGCAGGTCAAGGAGAACTACCAGACCATCGTCGTGGTGACCGACGACGGTCGAGTCTACAACGGCATCAAACTCCGCCAGACCGACAGCGAACTGGTCCTGCGCAACGCGGAGGACCACGAGGTATCGATCCCGCTGAAGTCCATCGAAGAGCAGGGGGTGTTGCCCGTCTCGATCATGCCCGCGGGATTGGTCGACAGCCTGACTCGCGCCGAGCTGGTCAACTTGATCCGATTCCTGTCGGAACTGGGCAAGGTCGGTCGATTCGCGGTCGGCACTCAGCGCGTCTGCCGGCGCTGGCAGGTGTTTGACTCAGTCGCCGAGGGACGCGACGCCCTGGCGCGCGGCGGCCCCGAGGCCGTGCTGCAACTCGACAACCCGCTCATGTGGCGGCCAGCTTACACGACCGTGGCCGGGCTCCTGCCACTCTCGGAATGGACCGAGTCCAGCCGAGCGCCGGCGACGACGTCCCTCGCCCTGGCGCGAACGCAGCTCCAGGTCACGACCCCCGGTCCGGTGAAGCTCTCATTCAACACGACCGAAGGGCTACGCTTCTGGATCGACGGCCGGCCCGTTGAACCGGCGCACGACTCAACGACGGTTCTCCTCCTCGACCTGACCGCTGGACTGCACACACTGGGCGTCGCCGTGGACCTGGCACATCGTCGCGAGGGAATTCGCTGTATACTCGATGATGTCCCGGGCTCGCCGGCCCGGGCACAAGTCGTTCTCGGGAAGTGATTCGTAGGGAACAGGATTCGTCCGGGACGAGGTCCGATGATTACCGATCAGAGTGAAAAGCCGGAGAACGAGGACGACGGTCAGCTCGGGGTAGCCGACCTCGAACGACGGACCACTCGCGATGGAGCACATGGTCCCGTCCGGCCCGCGTGTCCGGTCTGCGGAGGTCCGCTGGTGGAGCATCGCGGCAAGCTGATTTGCACCCGATGCCGGACGATTTGCGAGACCTGTTGCGAGGGAGGACGGGGTTGAAATGCCCGAGGCACGTCTCCGTGATGCCCTGGCCCAGCTCGACCTGACCAGCCCCCGCTACGCCACCGATGTCGTCGAGCGAGTCCTGACCGAGGCCCAGCACGCCGGGGCCAGCGACGTCCACTTCCAGCCCGGCGGCGAAGGGATGGAACTGCGATGGCGCGTTCGACGGCGTCTTGCAGCCTATGGGAGTGATACCCTTGAAGCTGGCGCCCGAACGTCATCGCGCGGCTCAAGGTCCTGGCGGAGCTCTTGACGTATCGGACCGATATCCCTCAGGAGGGTCGGATCCGCGGCGTGCGGGCTGAGGCCGAGATGCGTCTGAGCACGTTCCCGACGGTCTTCGGCGAAAAAGCGGTCGTCCGGATGTTCGCGGCGCCTGGGCGGTTCTTCCGGCTCGACGACCTGGGATTGCCCGTCGAGGTCCGGGACGGGCTCTCGCACGTCCTCGATGAGACCTCGGGGGCCGTGATCCTGAGCGGCCCGGCGGGGAGCGGCAAGACGACCACCATCTACGCCTGTCTGCGGGAGATCGCGGCACGCCGGCCCGGCGAACGCAGTCTGGCGACCCTGGAGGATCCCGTCGAGTCGGTCGTTGCGGGCGTTTCGCAGGCCCAGGTCAACCTGGCTGCCGGACTCACCCTCGAATCAGGCCTGAAGTCGTTGCTGCGACAGGATCCGGAAGTCATCGCCATCGGCGAGATCCGCGACAAGGAAACCGCCGAGATCGCGCTCCAGGCAGCGCTCACCGGCCACTTGATCCTGACCACGTTCCATGCCGGTAGCGCCTGCGAGGTCATCGGCCGGTTCCTCGATATGGGCATCGAGCCTTACGCGGTGCGCAGCGGCCTGCGCGCCATCGTCGCTCAGCGCCTGGTACGACGGCTCTGCGAGTGCGCCGAGCCGTCGAGCCGCCCCGAAGACTTCCTCGGCCTGCCGGTCCGTCAGGCCAGGGTCCCCCGAGGCTGCGACGCCTGCCGTCAGACCGGCTACCTCGGTCGGATCGTCCTGGCCGAAATGCTCCTCCCGGAGCCCGATCAAATCGGCCGCGCCATCCTCGACCGCGCCGACGTGCGCCGGCTCGAACGGATTGCCGTCGAGGCCGGGATGGTCCACCGCTGGGCGCGCGCTTGCGCGGCCGTCGAGGCCGGTCTCACCGCGCCGGCGGAGGTTCGCCGGATCCTCGGGGTGGGCCAGCCGCTCGTCGGTAGTTAGAGCGCTGACGAGCCCGAAGCACCAGCGAATGCGTCGATGGCCCCGCCGGGAGCCACTCGCTGGCGCTTCGGGCTCGTATCCGACCAAGCCTCTCCTTGACAGTCTCGGACAAGTGTGATACGATCGGTTTTTTGAAAGTGTCAGAGGTGTTCGGTCTCCTTCCTCTGGTGAGGAAGGATTGGGATCGCGCCTCCCTCCCTGGGGGGAAGGTGACTTTATCATCGGACTACGCTCGAGCGGCCTCACCTCACATTCAGAACTGCCCTTGGTGTGGGGTGGAGATCATCGACTGGTTTTACGAGTGGTACCTCCCGGAACAGCAGAACGAGATTCAAGCGGGGAAATTGGCGATGGACTGTCCTCGCCATGATTGCCGCCTCCCGGTCTTTATGATCAAGGGCAAACTCTCCTCCGTTCCCGTCGGCCTGACCCCCGACCCCGCTACCATGAAGCAGATCTTGGCAGACGTGGTTCCCAACGTCCGCTCCGCCGAGAAAGCAAACGATTGGGCGATCCGGAGCAAGTGGCAGTCTCTGGAAGACTTTCTCACTGACCCCACTCAACAGCCCCGGGCAATCCATTTTCGTTCGGGGTATTGGCCCCATATCAACGCTTGACCCGGAGGCAGCCATGGCGAAAACTTTCTCCCTGACCCCGGCGGAGGTCGATTTCATCTACCATTTTCGTCGGGAATCTCACGCACTGACCGCCGGCCCAGCCTGGGAATGGCTCCGATCCCACGGCATCTGCGATTCCGTGATGATCCCGCTCCTTTACCACGACCAGGAGACCAACCCTCGGTGGCTGGATCGTCTCTACGAGGACCCAGCTCCTCCTTTTCAACCCCCCTGGTCCTCTCGGGAGGAATTCGAGTCTCGGGTCTGGGTGGCTCTCGAGGCGTATCCCAAGTTAAGAGAACATCCATACATGATTCCCGGGTTTCGCCGAGAACGCGACGTCGAACACTCAATAGCGTCCTCCGGTGAGTGAGGAATCCGACCAGAACGTCCCAGTTCTGACTCAGCTTTCCGCCTTCCGAAGCCCTCCCATCCGGCCCTTCGGGTTACCTTGCTCCATAAGGGGGGGACGGGAGACACACGGGGAGTAGGGAGGCAAGGGGTAAACGATGTCGTCAGGGGAGCCGAACGCGAAGCCGGCGGGTTCGATCACAATCGACCAGTTGCTGGCGCTCAACGAGGAAATCGCGGCGCTGGTGCGTGCGGGGGTCCCGCTGGATCGCGGGCTGCTGGAGGCGGGCCGGGACGTACGCGGCCAGTTAGGACGGATTGCCGGCGCACTGGGTCGTCGGCTGGGTCAGGGGGAGAGTCTGGTCGAGGCTCTGGGTGCCGAGCGAAAGGCGATCCCACCACTCTACCGCGCGGTCGTGGAGGCGGGGACGCGTGCCGGACGGTTGCCGGTCGCACTGGAGGGCATGGCGCGATACGTCCGGGGGTATTCCGAAGCCCGCGCGGCCATCGGTCTGGCCTTGTGGTATCCCATCCTGGTCCTCAGCCTGGCCTACGGATTGTTGGTTGGGCTGATGTACTACGTCGCGCCCCTGCTGGTCGAGACCTTCGACAAGCTGGGCCTGCCCATGATCGAACCGTTGCGTTGGTTCGAGTGGGTTGGGCATTCGGCGCGGTACTGGTGGCCGATCGGCCCGATCGCCATCATCTTGCTCCTCGTGGTTTGGGTGAACTCGGGAACGACCAGTGGGTTGCAGGCGCGGCTCTGGAGCGTAATGCGGCTCTTTCCCTGGATGAGGTCGTTGCTGGCGGACTACGAGGCTGCGAACTTCTCCGAGTTGCTAGCCCTGCTCCTGGAACACCAGGTGCCGTATCACTCGGCGCTGGTCCTGGCCGCCGAGTCGAGCGGCGACCCCCAACTGGTCCGCGGTGCCCGCGCGGTCGCCGAGGCCCTCCAGCGCGGCGACCGGCCGGCGACCGCCATGGAAACCGTCGGCCGCGATGCGTTTCTCCCCATGCTGCGCTGGGTCCTGGCGACCGGGCAGGCCCAGGGGTCTCTGGTCGCGGCCCTGCACAACCTGTCGGTCCTTTACCGCAAGCGGGCCAGGTTCCAGGCCGAGAAGCTCTACGTGTTCTTGCCCCTGCTCCTGCTGATCGTCATCGGGGCCAGCGCGACGCTATTCTACGGGCTCGCGTTGTTCATCCCACTGACCACCATGTTGCGCGAGCTGTCGGTCTAGAAAGCCGATCGTCATCCTCGGGACATCCGAAGTCGGTCTGGTGCGAACTGAGGAGAAACGGAGAAGCGGCGGAGGTCTGAATGTCGGATGTACCCGGTCCTGATAGGATCGACGAGCGATTGAGTGGTCGGGAGGCGGCCGAGCTGTCCGGTCAGCTCGCCGGGCTGGCCAGCGCGAGTCTGCCGATGGCCCCGAGCCTGGCGGCCCTGGCCGAGGAGCTACCCAAGGGACGGCTCCGCCGGGCGATGAAGCAGCTCTCGGACCGGCTCGCGGCGGGCATGCCGCTCGACGAGGCGCTCGAAGACCAGAAGGGACAAATCCCGCCCCATTTGCGCGGCCTAGTGATCGCCGGCGCGCGCGGCCAGCGGCTCGGCGATGTCCTGGGCCAGTTCTCCGGCTACGTCGAGATTGGCACCGAGCTGCGAAGGCAGTTGTGGCTCACCCTGGCGTATCCGATGCTGAGCATGGCCATCGCCATCGCGATCTTCACATTTGTCAGTATCGTCGTGGTTCCGCAGTTCGCAGCAATCTTCCAGAACTTCGGCGTCAAGCTGCCGCGCGCGACCGAGGCGATCCTGGATATCGCGAACCTGATGACTTCGATCGGACCTGTCGTGGGGCTCCTCGCGGCGGCGCTCATCGTATTCCGCCTGGTATCGCCAATGTTCCTGCGCCCGGGAACCTTGCGCGCCCTGGCTTCGCGACTGCCGGTCATCGGCGGCGTCTGGCGCTGGACGTCACTGGCCGAATTCTGTCACCTGCTGGCTCTGCTCCTGGAGAATCATCTTCCCATGCCGGAAGCCCTCCACCTGACGGGGGAGGGGGTCCAGGATGCCGACGTCGAGAGCACCTGCCTCCGGATGGCCGAGGCGGTCGAGTCGGGCCAGGACCTGGCCCGGGCCATGGCCGAGCGGCGTCTGTTCCCGATGGGGCTGCCCCGGCTGGTTCGGTGGGGCGAAAGGCAGGGGAGCTTGACGGATGTCCTTCACATGGCTGGTGAAATGTTTGAAGCGCGGGCGGCCGCGCACGCCACATTCGCCGGGACCGTCCTGGGGGTGATGTCCCTCCTCTTGATCCTGTGGGGCCTCTTCACGATCATCGGTGGACTGATGCTCCCTCTGGTCAGCCTGATTTCCAAGCTGGCCGGATAACACGATCATCGCGTCGCTCAAGTTTTCCAGCCTGACGAGTGGAAACCGCGTCGGGCGGGAAGGCCTGACCGACGAATCGGGAGAATTCCGTGACCATCGATTCCGCCGAGCATCCCTTGAGCGACGAAGTCTCCCCGGTGACAGAAACGTGGGAGGCCGCTGACGATGTGGTCACGCCCTCCCCGAAGACCCCGAAGACTCTCAGCGATCAGGATCAGGACGAGGATCTGGATGCGGCCGCCGCGCTGCGATATGAGCCCTGGCGCCTCAGCCACATGATGATCCTGGTCGCCATCATCGCGGTCGCCATGTGGCTGGTGATCACCCTCCAATGGCTGATCATCGGCTGTCTGGTACTCATGGGCTTCGCGATGATCCTGGGACTGGGATTCATCCTCGCGCGGCTGAGGTCGTCTCGTCAGGATGCGCTGCTGGGAATCCTGTCGATCGCGGCGGAGCGGGGCATGCCCATGGCCGCCGCGGTCGGGGCGTTCGCCGACCAGTTCCGGGGAAATGCCAGGCGGCGCGTGCTGAACCTGGTGGCCCGGTTGAACTCGGGTGGCATCCTCCCCGACGCCCTCAAGGAGACGGGGGGGGCCGTGTCTCGCGACGCCGTCCTGATGGCCTGGGTCGGCCAGGATACCGGGCTGCTCTCTTCGGCGCTTCGCCTGGCCCACGGCGTGCGTACTTCTCAGTTGTCGCTCTGGATGGCGATCGCCTCCCGCCTTGCCTACTTGCTCGGGATGATCCTGGCCATGCAGGGCATCATCGGCTACTTGCTCTTCTGGTACGTCCCTCACCTCGACGCGATTTTCCGAGACTTCCGCATCCCAATGCCCTGGGTCACGGTCTCTACGATCCAGTTTTCCAGCAAGTTTTTCGCGTATCCACCGATCGCGATTGTTTTGATCGTGCTGGAATTGATACTCCTCGTCTACATCCCGTTTTCGTTCGTCGGCTGGATGAATTACAGCGTCCCATTCTTCGATCGCTTGCTGATCCGCCGACACACGGCGCTGGTCCTGCAAGCGCTCTCGATCGTGATCGAAGCGAACAAGCCGATCGCGCTGGGACTCACGACCCTGGCGAGCCATTACCCCACCCAGTGGATTCGCCGCAGGCTGGCCCGGGTCGAGAAAGAGGTCCGGCTGGGCTCGGACTGGATCGCCGCGCTGTGGCGGGCCGGAATCCTTCGCAAGACCGATGTCGAGGTCCTCGGCTCGGCAGCGTCGGTCGGCAACCTGGCATGGGCACTCCGCGAGCTGGCCGAGAGCTGCGAACGCCGGCTGGCGTTCCGCATCCAGGCGGCCATCCAGACCCTCTTCCCGCTGGCCGTGGTCCTGGTCGGCCTGGTCATTGGCTTGTTTGCCGTGGCGTATTTCCTACCGCTCGTGAACTTGATCGGGGAGCTGGCAGAATCATGATGGTGCGACCCCTCAAGAGAAATGCTCGAGTTCACCTGCGCCGCGGCTCGTTGCTGGCCGAGGTCGCGATGGCGACGGTCCTGTTGTTGATCGGGATGTCGTTGACGGTCAAGGTCCTGGGTTATGCGAACCTTCAGCGCCGGTCCGCGGAGCACCGGCAGCGGGCCGTTCAGGAGGTCGCGAACGCGATGGAACGCCTCACGGCCCATCCGTTCGAGGAAGTCACGGCCGAGCGAGCCCGGGCGATTCGGATCTCTCAGGCGGCCGTCCAATTGCTCCCCGACGCCGAACTGGCCATCGACGTCAACGAGTCGCATCCCGGCACGGGCCAATCGGTCAAGCGCGTCGCGATCCGGCTCCGATGGCGCAACCGCGCCGGTGAATGGGACGCGCCGGTCCGCCTCACCACCTGGATCGAACAGCGGAGGCCCGCCTCATGATGATCTCTAGAATCCGTTCTCGGAGGATCTCTGCGTCCCGCGCGGCTCTTGGGGATTCCAGATTCGAGATGCCAGATTCGAGATCGGGTTCTTCCGGAATCTCGGGAATCGGGAATCGGGAATCGGGAATCGGGAATCGGGAATCGGGAATCGGGAATCCGGAATCTCGAGTTTCTCCTCGATCGCAACTCCGCCGCGGCATCACGCTCATCGAGCTCCTCGTCGTCATGAGTAGTGTCGCCGTGGTGCTGGGTCTCTGTGCCGTCACCATCCAGCTTCTCTTCCGACTCAATGCCGACGGTCATGCCAGGTTGAGCGCCTCGGCATCGTTTGCCCGGCTGGCCAGTCAGTTCCGCGAAGACATTCATGCCAGTGAGGATGTGGTGCTCTCGCCCTCAGGGAAGCCTGGGACCAAGGCGAGCGATCCGAAAGTGTCCGCGAGCCTGCGGCTGACCCGTGGCCCCCAGACGGTCATCACCTACGAGGCAAAGGAGGGCCGAGTGGCCCGAGTCGTGACCGCCTCGGGGACGATGAAGGGGCACGAGTCGTATGTCGTCGGCAAGGGCAACGTCGTGGCTTTCGAGCATCGGGATGAAGGGGCGCTCCGGTTCGTGGTCATGATCATGAGCCGCGAGGTTGGCAAGGGACGGCTCGAGCCGCCCCGGCCACTCGAAGTCCTGGCCCTACCGGGAAAGGACCGGGCCGCAACGTCGAGAACGAAAGGAGCCCGGCTGAAATGATCGTCCGAACCGCCAGTCGACCACGGCGCCGGGGCTTGACCGCAGTCGCGGTGCTGGTTTGCCTGATCATCATCACCATGATCTCCGGGGCCGTGGTCCAGGTCGGCCTGGCGCGGCGGGATGAGGTTCGCGCCCAGGAGCGTAGCCTCCAGTCCGAGTGGCTCGCCGAGTCAGGAATCCAGCGAGCGCTCGCGCGGCTCGCCGCCGATCCGGCATACGCCGGCGAGACCTGGGACATCTCCGCACGCGAGCTCGATTCGGCCGACGCCGCCCTCGTCACGATCACCGTCGGACCCGCGCCCGGCGATCCGAAGCAGCGCCTCATCCGCGCCCAGGCCGATTATCCTCGCGACCCGCCGCACCGGGCGCGTTACACCAAGTCCCTACATCAGTCATTAGAGCGCGTAACAGTTGAGTTGCGCACTCACGGAGCCTTCGGCCGCAGAACCCCCCCAACCCCCCCCCTTGTTGTAGAGACTGCTGAAAAAGTCTCGTCCAAGGGTCATGGAGTCACGGGGATGAGTTCCGTTTGTTTTCTCCGGTTGTGATCCCGTTTCGAGGCCCCCATGGGACGGTTTGTCTATCCTACGCAGCCCGCGCCGTTTCTGGATCGACCGCCCGGCTGTGCGCCGACTTTCGCCCCCGACTCACACACCCCTCAGGCCGGCGCGCACTGTCCCTGCAGGGGCCGCTCCGGCACTTTCCATCAACTTCAACATCCGTTTGACATTTACGACAAATCCTATCAGCAATTCTTGAATCAATACCTTCGCTCGGCCCCAATACCGCCCCTGCCGGCCGTCGTGCCACCGGGCCAGTTCCCCCAGCTTCCGCTCGACCCGCGGGTGCTGCGCACGCACCTCCCGGTACCGCGGGGTCTGCGCCTTCGCCCGCGCGGCCCGGTAGGTCGCCTCGTGGTCATTCTTGATCACCGTCCGGCCGCCGGTGGTCGTCTCCGGCTTGGCCAGGCACTGCGCCCGCAACGGACAACCCGCACACTGCCCGGCGCTGAACCGGTATTTCCAGCCGGTGTCCTTCTGGTTCCGCGTCCGCGACTGGGTCGTCTGGCCCGCCGGGCAGGTCAGGGTCGGCCCGGCCGCGTCGAGCGTGAACGCCTCCGGCGGAAACCCCCCCGCGGGGGCCGGCTCCGTCGGCGGCACGATCACTTCCAGATTCAACCCCTCGGGATCACTCCACTGGTCGATCAGATCACCGCGGAAGCCGATCCCATCGATCGACAGCGTTTCGATGTCATTGCCCTGGGCCTGCTCTTCTTGCTCGATCAGGTGGGTCGCGTTGGCCGCCTCATCGCCGTTGGCCGGCAGCACGTCGATGGCCGTGATCATCTCGCTATCGGCGTCCATACTGATGTCCAGCGAATAACCCGTGAACCACTGATGATGCCACCCCTTGCGCACCTCCGGGTCGTGCACGCTGACGACCTTATCCGGGGCCTCGACATGGTCGCGATCGTGAAGGATCTTGTGGGCCAAGTCCAGGGCCTGTCGCAGTCGTGGCAGCACCGGGTTTCCCGCGGGGGCGACCCGCTGTGCCGTCGCGAGCAGTTCGTCGGCCCAGGCCACTACCGTACTCAGGTGGGTCACGCGGTGCACCAACCGCTCAGGGTCCGGCAAGTGGGCGGTGGCGGCGTGCAGGCGTTGGGCCTCGTCGCGTTCCTGGGCGACCCGTTCCGGGTCCAAGAGGTCGGCCGCCTCCAGGAGTTGGGCGCGCGCCTCCGCGACCAAGGTCAAGGTCGAGGGGACCGCGATGTTGGCCAAGACGTGGGTCGCATCCTTGAGCCGGACGCGGTCCTTGATCAACCCCTTTTCCCGTGCTTGGGCGGTCAGATCCTGGAAAATCTGCTGATGGGTCTCGGGTCCCAACCGCTGGCGGAAGTAGCACAGGAGGCTGGGGTCAGGCAGAGGACTGCGCAGGCTGAGGTCGAGGAAGAACCGGCAGGCCATGTTGACTTGGCTTTGCTGGATGACCTCGCGGTCGGACCAGCCGTACTCGTACTGGAGGAATTCCAATTTCAGGAGCAACAGCGGCTCAATCGGTGGCCGCCCCAGGTTGGGATCGTACTGGGCCGCCAGGATCGGAGACAATCGGTCGAAATCGACCTTCTCCTTGAACCGGCGCAGGAAATGGTCGGGGGGAACGATGGCGTCGAAGATCTCGCGATCCAACTCGGTGAGCCGGACGTACCGCGATTCAGCCTTCAGCATGGCGGGCTCCCGTGTGACCAGGCCCCAGAACGTGGCTTCCCATGATTGATACCATCACGAGGCGACTTTGTCAGCACTCTCTTGTAAGGGGGGGACAAGAAACGGGCCGGTCCGGCGGATAAACCCCCCCTTACGAAGGGGGGCGACGCCGTCAGGCGTCGGGGGGTTCTGCGTATCGGCCTTGGGGCGTGCTCTATGCAACAGTGAATCGCTCTAGTCATTGGCAAAGACGGCTGAAAGCACCACTTTTCACTAATGACGAATGACCAGAACAGGAGTTGTTTCATGAGCCGAGGTTTCAGTGATCCCGAATCGGGCGTCCTGCGGGAGCCTCGTCGCGGTTCGGACTCGCCATGGGGTTTCACACTGATCGAGTTGCTGGTAGTGATCGCGATCATCGCGGTGCTGATCGCGCTACTGTTGCCGGCCGTGCAGGCGGCGCGCGAGGCCGCGCGGCGGGCCCAGTGCTGCAATAATCTGATGCAACTGGCGATTGCGCTCCAGAACTACGAATCCGCGCATGAGGTGTTCCCACCCGGCGTGGTGAACGACACCGGTCCAGTCCTGGATCAGCCCAAGGGCTACCATTACGGCTGGCTGGTCCGGGTCCTGCCCTATTGCGAAATGAGGAACATCTACAACCATTTCAACCTCAAGCTGGGTCTCTACGAGAGCCAGAACCTGACCACCCGGACGACCCTGGTTCGCAGCTTCCTCTGCCCGTCCGATAACGGGGCCAATCGAGCGATCAATAACGTGGCGATGACAAACTATGTGGCTTGCCACAACGACAGTGAGGCGCCGATCGATGTCAAGAACAACGGGGTTTTCTTCCTCAATAGGGCCCTCCGGTACGAGGACATCACGGATGGTTCCTCGCAAACGATCTTCCTCGGCGAGAAGTTGAACGATGGCAAGGGCCTGGGCTGGGCCTCGGGTACGCGTGCCAGCCTGAGAAATGCAGGAACGGGGATCAATCAGCCCATCAACGTTCCCGGCAGTCCCCCCCAGGAATTCGTCGAGGATCCGCTAGCGAATCCCGCCGCGCCCAAGATCCCGACCGGCACTCCGAGCTTCGTGGGAGGGTTCGCGAGCAAGCATCCCGGCGGGGGCAACTTCTCGATGGGGGATGGTTCGGTCCGGTTCCTCAAGGGCATCCACAGCCAGCTCGCGAACCGCGCCGATGGCGAAATCATCGACGGCGGTTATTGACTCGAGGACCCAATTGATGGAGAGACGAGCGGGTTTCACGCTCATCGAACTGCTGGTGGTGATCGCGATCATCGTCATACTGATCGCGCTGCTGTTGCCGGCCGTGCAGTCGGCACGCGAGGCTGCGCGGCGGGCGCAGTGCCTCAACAACCTGATGCAACTGGGAATCGCCGTGCAGAACTACGGATCCGTGTATGAGGTATTCCCGCCGGGCGTGGTGAACGACACTGGCCCAGTCCTCGATCAGCCCAAGGGCTACCACTTCGGCTGGCTGGTCCGGGTCCTGCCCTATTGTGAGATGAAGAACATCTACAACCACTTCAACCTCAAGCTGAGTCTCTACGAGACTCAGAATCTCACGACCCGGACGACCCTGGTTCGCAGTTTCTTGTGCCCATCGGATAACAGAGCCGGCCGTACGATCAACGACGTGGCGTTGACGAACTATGCGGCCTGCCACAATGACGTCGAGGCCCCGATCGACGTGAAGAATAATGGGGTCTTCTTTCTCAACGCCGCACTTCGGTATGAGGACATCCCGGACGGCTCGTCCCAGACGATCTTCTTCGGCGAGAAGCTGAACGACGGCATGGGCGAAGGCTGGGCTTCGGGCACGCAGCGCCAGCCTGCGGAACATGGGCACGGGGATCAACCTGTCGATCAATATTCCGGGCTCCAGGGCGCAGGACATCGCCCGGGACCTAGCTTCGGATCCGACCGCGCCGAAAGCCGTGCCCGGTACCCCGAGCTTCGTGGGAGGATTCTCCAGCCGGCATCCCGGCGGCGCCAATTTCGCCTTCGGCGACGGCTCGGTCCACTTCCTCAAGAATACCATCGGCGGCGACGTCCGGAAGTGGCTGGCAAACCGCGCCGATGGCGAGGTGATCGACAGTGCCCATTATTGATTCGAGGACCATCATGACGACGAGACGACCGGGTTTCACCATGATCGAGCTGCTCACGGTGGTCGCGATCATCGCCGTCTTGATCGCGTTATTTCTGCCGGCGGTCCAGACGGCGCGCGAGACTGCGCGGCGGACCCAATGTCATAACAATCTGCTCCAGCTCGGAATCGCCCTGGGGAACTATATCTCGACGCACGAAGTTCTGCCGCCGGGTGTGGTCAACGACAAAGGACCCATTCAGAACGTGCCGCGCGGATATCACTTTAGCTGGACCGTACAGATCCTGCCGTTCCTCGAGCAGAAGACGGTCTATCGCCAATTCGATTTCCGTCGCGGTGTCTACGAGGGGAGAAACGTTACCGTACAGGCAGGCCGGATGTCAACCTTCCTCTGCCCGTCGAACCCACGGGGCGGCTCGACGAACTACATGGGCTGCCATCACGACGTTGAGGCACCGATCGATGCCGATAATCACGGGGTCCTCTTCCTCAATAGCCACGTGGGGTACGACGACATCACCGATGGACCGGCGTATACGATCCTCCTCGGTGAAAGCCTGCCAGGTGCCTCGCTCAGTTGGGCCTCGGGGACCCGAGCCACGCTCCGCAATACCGGGTCTCCGATCAATGCGCCCGATCCGACGGTGATGGGGGCGGCGATCTCCCGTCGGGCGACCGGTATCGTGGCCAGCAGCCTCTGGGGCTCCGGCTCCTCAAGCGCGGGGGAGAGCCAAGACGAGCTCCAGGCGCTCATCAAGGCGGGCGTGGTGCCCATCAGCTTCGTCGGCGGGTTCAGTAGTTACCACTCATTTGGCGCCAATTTCCTGTTCTGCGACGGCTCGGTCCACTTCCTGAAGCAGTCGATCAACCGGCACATCTATCGCTTCCTCGCGAATCGCGCCGATGGCGAGCTCATCGACTCCGATCAGTATTGAAACGAGGGGTTTCGCCGATGCTGAAGGGACGTCGTTCGGCTTTCACCATGATCGAGCTGCTCACGGTGGTCGCGATCATCGCCGTCTTGATCGCGCTGCTCCTGCCGGCGATCCAGTCGTCGCGGGAGATTGCGCGACGGCTCCAGTGTACGAACAATCTGCTCCAGCTCGGGATCGCCCTGGGGAACTATGTGTCGACGCACGAAGTTCTGCCGCCGGGTGTAGTGAATGACAAAGGACCCATTCAGAACCTGCCGCGCGGATATCACTTTAGCTGGACTGTACAGATCCTGCCGTTCCTCGAGCAGAAAACGGTCTATCGCCAATTCGATTTCCGTCGCGGTGTCTACGAGGGGAGAAACGTTACCGTACAGGCAGGCCGGATGTCAACCTTCCTCTGCCCGTCGAACCCATGGGGCGGCTCGACGGATTACATGGGCTGCCATCACGACGTCGAGGCACCGATCGACGCTGATAACCACGGCGTTCTCTTCCTCAATAGCCACGTGGGGTATGACGACATCACCGATGGACCGGCCTACACCATCCTCGCCGGTGAAGGTCGGAGTGGTGCGTCGCTCAGTTGGGCCTCGGGGACCCGAGCCACGCTTCGCAATACTGGGTCTCCGATCAATACGCCCGATCCGACGGTGATGGGGGCGGCGACCTCCCGTGGGTCAACCGGTATCGTGGCCAGCAGCCCCTGGGGCTCCAGCTCCTCGAGCGCGGGGGAGAGCCAGGCCGAACTCCAGGCGCTTATCAAAGCGGGCGTAGTGCCGATCAGCTTCGTCGGCGGGTTCAGTAGTTACCACTCGTTTGGCGCCAATTTCCTGTTCTGCGACGGCTCGGCCCACTTCCTGAAGCAGTCGATCAACCCGCACATCTATCGCTTCCTCGCGAATCGCGCCGATGGCGAGCTCATCGGCTCCGATCAGTATTGAAACGAGGGATTTCGCCGATGCTGAAGGAACGTCGTTCGGCTTTCACGATGATCGAGCTGCTCACGGTGGTCGCGATCATCGCCGTCTTGATCGCGCTGCTGCTACCGGCGATCTTTTCGTCGCGGGAGATCGCTCGGCGGCTCCAGTGCAACAACAACCTGCTCCAGCTCGGCATCGCCATGGGCAATTATGTCTCGACGCACGCGGTTTTACCGCCTGGTGTCGTGAACGACACAGGGCCGATTCAGAACGTGCCGCGCGGCTATCACTTTGGCTGGGCCGTCCAGATCCTTCCCTTCATCGAGCAGAAGAACCTGTACAATCAGTTCGACTTCCGCCGGGGCCTCTACGAAGGGAGAAATAGCACGGTGCAGTCGGCGCGGGTGTCGAACATTCCACTGCCCATCGGGCGGGAGCGGTTACGCGGGCTGCCATCACGACGTCGAGGCTCCGATCGACGTCAACAACCACGGGGTCCTGTTCCTCAACAGCCATGTTGCGTACGACGATATCAGCGATGGGCGAGCCTATACCATCCTGCTCGGGGAGGCATCGGGCGCAATGTCGCTCGATTGGGCTGCCGGGACCTCAGCGACACTCCGGAATACCGGCCATCGCATCAATGGGCTGGATCCCACGCTGTCGAGTCCCGGCTCGACGCGGGTCGCATCCGGAGCGCTCTCACTCATCATCGCCGGCGGGTTCTTCAGCCGTCATCAAGGAGGGGCCAACTTCCTGCTCTGCGACGGCTCCGTCCGGTTCCTCAAAGAGACGATCGACGAGCGCGTGTACCGGTCCCTCGGAAACCGCGCCGACGGCAATTTGATTGATGGCGATCAATTCTGAGGCACCCGCGGCCGGAGACGCGATGGCCTTCCTCTCGCATTGGGCTGGCCTCTCGATTATCGTAGGGAGCGATCCCATGAGATCGTCTCCGGCCGCCGATCACGATGAGACTCGCTCCACCGAGCCCTGAGGATGGTCATGTCGAACTTGAAGCGTATGCTCCCCTTTTTCATCGGTTACCTGGCGATGGCCATGGGGCCGGAGTCCTCCCGCGCTGGCGGACCCGGCTCGACTGCGGAGGGCTCGCATTACCGGGTGGATCCGGTGACGGTGCAGAGGTCTGGTGCGGGTTATCGCTATCCGCAGGCCGGCTGGATCGTCCTGCACATCGAAGGGGACCCGTACGAGCGAGGCTTCCAGCACGGACGGTTGATGGCCCCCGAGATTGGCCGCTTCATCCCGGAGCTGGCACGGTATCGCAGCACGCGTGCGCCGGCCGATGCCTGGAAGGACCTGCGGCTGCTGGCCGACGCCCTATTCTTGCGGCGGTTCGACGCCGAGTATCGCGAGGAGATGAAAGGGATCGCTGACGGAGCCGCGGCGGCAGGGGCGACCTTCGAGGGCCGGCCGGTTGATTTCCTGGATATCGTGACGATCAACGCCGATATCGAGACGAACTTCCTCGAGGATGCGATGGAGGCGACGGCCACCGGCCTGGAGGGTCGGCAGTTCCGCGAGCCCGCCGACCAGGGCTCGACGCGCCCAAGGAATCCCATTGCAGCGCCTTCGCGGCCACCGGACCGGCCACCGCCGACGGCCAGGTCGTCATTGGCCACATCACCATGTGGAACCTCTTCCACGCCTACCACTACAACGTCTGGCTCGACGTCAAGCCGACCCGGGGCCATCGCGTTCTCATGCAGACCTACCCAGGCGGCATCATGAGCGGACTTGACTATTACCTCAACGACCACGGACTGGTCGTCTGCGAAACCACGCTCGCCCAGACCAAGTTCGACGACAGTGGCATCCCCCTGGTCAACCGCATCCGACGGGCCTTGCAGTACGGCGACTCGATCGACGACGCCGTTCGGATCTTGAAACAAGGCAACAACGGCCTCTACACCAACGAATGGATCCTCGCCGATATTAAGATCAACGAAATCGCCATGTTCGAGCTGGGCACGCACCAGAGTCGCCTCTGGCGGAGCAGCCGGAACGATTGGTACGGCGGCACGACTGGGTTCTACTGGGGCTGCAACAACGCGAAGGACCTGAATGTCCGGCTCGAGACTGCCCCCTCGACGGCCGGGCGGCCATTCAATGTTGTGTTCCATCCCTCCGACCGCGACCGCACCTGGCTCCAGCTTTTCGACCGGAAGAACAAGGCGATCAACGTCAACTTCGGGTTTCAGGCGTTCACGACGCCGCCGCTGGCGGCGTCGCACTCGCTCGACGCGAAGTTCACCACGACGGCCATGGTCCGCGAGCTGAGCACCTGGGCAAAATTCGGGCCGCCTCTCGGCGCGACCTGGGAGCCGACCGACGCCGAACGCAGCCGATTCCCCGGTCTGCATCCCCTCATCGCCAACGATTGGACGGTCCTCCGCGCCGATCCGCCCGCGGGCGATCCCGCCCAGATCGTCAAGCCGGTCAACCTGGCACAGACCCATTCGCGGTTGGCCGACGATCACGAACGGTCGCGCGAACTCGCGCCGGCCTGGCACGGCACGATCCTCCCCAAGACCGACGCCGATACCTGGCTCGCCGCCGCATTCGCCGAGTACGAGCGGATCGTCGCCGAGGAAAAGGCTCTGAAAGCTCGCGTCCACGGGGGGGGCCTCAGCGTACGAGACCGCGAGCAAATTGCCGTGTCCCACTTCGCCCCGCTCTCGCGCTACATGGCGGCCGTTGCCCGTCGCGGGGGAAGCGACATTTCCCTGGGTGAGACCCGTGCGGACCTACGATCCGACGAATGGTACGACATCGCTTCCGGCAAAGGTGTGCTGGTCCTGGCGGAACTCAGAACGTTGATGGGAGACGGACCGTTCCAGTCGTTCATGGACGAGTTCGGCCGCGCTCATGCTGGCGCCACGGTCGAGACCACCGACTTCTTCCAGGCGGCCGAGAAGGCCCACGGCAAGCCGATTTCGAGCCTCGCGGAGTGCTGGCTCAACGGGCAAGCGATGACCCGGTTGGGTGTGGACGTGAAGAGCCGTCACGATAGCCGACGGTTCTGGTCGATTGACTCCTTCGAGCGGCAACTCGACAAGGCCCTGATTGTCTACGGCACGTCCGCCGAGGCCGACGTCCAGCGCGAGGCCGCCCATCGGTTGCAGCGGAAGCTGGCCGGACGATGGGCGAACGTCACCATCCCCATCAAGGCGGACACCGAGGTCAGCGACTCCCTGCTGAAGGACGCCCACATCCTCCTGGTCGGGCGGCCGTCGACCAACCGCCTGACCGCCCGTCTGGCGGAAGCACTACCGGTCCGGTTCGGCTCGGCCTCGGTGACCCTCGCGCAAGAAACCTTCGCCCATCCCCACACAGCGCTGGTCGCCGCGGGCCCGAGCCCGATGGCTGCCGACCGCTCCGTCGTCGTCTTCGCCGGCCTCAGCCCCGAAGGAACCTGGGAGTGCGTTCGCCGATTCCCCGACCGGGGAAGCGCGACCGCCGAGGTCCTGCTCATGGAGGCCGGTTCCGAGGACCGTCGGCTCGCCCTCGCATCCCCATCGACGCGTCATGTGCGATTGATGTCGGAAACGACCCCGCCAGCACGATGATCCGGAGTCCGGTTCACGTCGAGTTTGCGGCCGGTTCGGTATTCAGCTCGCGTTCGATGCGAAACTGCATCTGGCCCAGCTCGTCGCCAACGTATTCACCCTGCGGCCATGGCCAGTTCACGGGATCGTCGTGGAATCGAGGAATGATGTGCCAATGGCAATGGTCGATCGTCTGACCGGCGACCCGGCCGTTATTGATGATCACGTTGATGCCGTCAGCACCGGTCGCGGCCCGGATGGCCCGGCAGAGTCGGGGAAGGAGTGTGCCGGCATGCGCGGCGATCTCCGTGGGCAGATCGTCGAGCTGGGCATGATGGGCTTTCGGCACGATCAGGGCGTGGCCGGGTGTGACCGGGTGGATATCCAGGAACACCACAGCCTGATCCGTCTCCAGGATTCTGGCCGACGGTATCTGATCGCGGACGATCTTGCAGAAGATGCAACTCGGGTCGTGGGCGGGATGAGTCACGATCGTCCAATCCCGTGCGATGGGGTCAAGGTTCTCACGACGAAGCGATCTGGTGGTTCATGCAACCGACGGCCGGACTGATCTTGGCCGCTCGTCCGATCGGGTTCGAAGTCTGCGATCACGATCGACGACCGGATCCCACAACCGCCGGCTTGGTCGGGGCTTTGACCAGCTCCGTTTCGCCCAGCAAGGCGATCACCGCCATCGGGGCGGCGTCCCCTTGACGGACCTTGGCCAGCTTGTAGATCCGGGTATAGCCACCAGGTCGGTCTTGATATCGAGGACCGATCTCGTGGAACAGCTTGTAGGTCACGTCCTTGCTCGTGAGGACCGCGAGACACCGCCGGAACTCATCGAGCTTGAAACCGCCCTTGGCCAGAGTGATCAGCTTCTCGGTAAACGGCTGGACCTCCTTGGCTTTCGCCAGGGTGGTCTGGATCTTGCCGTGCTCCAGCAGCGCGGTGGCCAGGTTGCGCAGGAGCATCCGGCGATGCGAGGGGGATCGTTTGAATTTCCGGCCGGCTTTTTGGTGACGCATAGTTCTTCACAGTGTTCCGTGTTCCGTGTTCCGTGTTCCGTGTTCCGTGTCCGGACGAAGGACGAGCCGACGTCAGGGAAGCCCTCTGTCTCTATGATCTTTCTGGGCTTTCACCGGATCACATCGAGAGGGCGCTGTTTCCAGTCTTCACTGAACGCTGAAAACTGAACACTGAAAACGGCGAAGCCTACGGCTTCGCCGGTACGTTCATGCCCAGATCGAGACCGATCTCGTGGAGCTTGGCGCGAACCTCCTTGAGGGTGGTCTCGCCGAAATTGCGGACGTTTAAGAGCTGATCCTCGCTCCGGCTGACCAGGTGCCGGACGGTCGTGATGCCCTCACTCTCGAGGCAGTTGGTCGCCCGGACGGACAGCTCGAGCTCCGCGAGGCTCATATCAAGCTTCCGCTCCAGTTCGGCATCGATCGGCATGTGTCCGCCGCCGTCGCCGGATAGGGCCTCGGCGGGAAGGCCGGGGCCGGGCTCGTTGTACTGGACGAACGGATTGAGGTGCTTGCGGAGGATCTTGGCAGCCTCCACCAGCGCCATCTCGGGGCCGAGCACCCCAGTCGTCCAGATCCGCAGGATCAGTTTGTCGTAATTGGTCCGCTGACCGACCCGGGTATTCTCGACATGGTACTCCACCCGATGGACCGGGCTGAAACTGGCATCAACCGGGATCACGCCGATCTCGAGGTCGTCAGTGTGCCCCTCGGCCGCAGTACGGTATCCCCGCCCGTTCTCGACGGTCATTTCGAGGTGAAACGGAACGTCGTCGGTGAGGGTGCAGAGGATATGGTCGGGATTGATGATCTCGACCGACTCATCGTGCAGGATGTCGGCAGCGGTGACCACGCCCCGGCGGTCGCGGTCGATCCGGACGGTCTTGGTCGCCTCTGAGTGGTTCTTGACCACCAGCAGTTTCACATTCAAGACCAGGTCCGTGATGTCGTCGACCATGCCAGGAATCGAGGAAAACTCATGCTGGACTCCCAGGATCTTGATCCGGGTGATGGCGCTGCCTTCCAGGCTCGACAGCAGGATCCGCCTGAGACTATTGCCCACGGTGTGACCGAAGCCGCGCTCGAACGGCTCGACATGGAACTCGCCGAAGGTATCGGTCAACGTCTCGCGGTTGCAAATGACCCGGCTGGGCAGTTCGAGGCCACGCCAACGAATACGCATTGCAGTCTCCCGTGCCCAAAGGCACTCGAACGGCGAACTCCCACACTCCGCTCAGCGGCTCAACAACTCGATGATCAACTGCGGTGTCACGGGCAGGCCGACATCCTGGACCGTGGGCAGGCGGGTAATGCGCCCCTCGGGCGGTTCGGTGCTCACACGGTCCAACCACTCGGGCACTGGAGGACTTGCCCCAGTGGCGAGGCTCTCGGCCGCCAGCTTGCGAGAGTGCTCGCGATTCTTGAGCTGGATGTGGTCGCCCGGCCGGACCAGGTAACTGGGGATATCCAGCTTCCGCCCGTTGACGGTGATATGCCCGTGCGTGATCATCTGCCGGGCTTGCGGGCGGCTCATGGCGAAACCCAAACGGGTCACCACGTTGTCCAGCCTCCGCTCCAGCAGCGACATCAGGGCATCACCCGTGTTACCCGGCCGGCGGATTGCCTCATCGTAATACTTGCGGAACTGCCGCTCGAAGATTCCGTAGTAGCGCTTGACCTTCTGCTTCTCGCGCAGGCGGATGGCGTACTCGCTCGCCTTGCCGCGGCGGAACTGATGCATCCCCGGCATGCCGTCACGACGATCCACGGCACACTTGGGAGTGTCGCACCGGGTCCCTTTCAAGAACAGTTTCGTGCCCTCACGGCGGCAGAGCCGGCAAACCGGTCCAATATGACGTCCCATGGCGGATCCACAACCCTCTCACGTAGGTCAGGCTTTCCAGCCTGACAGCAGAATACGTCAGGCTGGAAAGCCTGACCTACTTTCTTGCCGGCGTAATTGTCCGATTGTCCTCGCGTCGTCAAGAGGCTAAACGCGGCGCTTCTTGGGGGGCCGGCAGCCGTTATGCGGCAGCGGCGTGACATCCTCGATGGCCTTGATCGAAAGACCCGACGCCTGGATCGCCGTGATGGCGCTCTCTCGCCCCGAGCCGGGTCCCTTGACCTTGACCTCGACTTCCTTCACCCCATACTTCGTGGCCGCCGCCGCGGCGGTCTCCGCAGCCCGCTGGGCCGCGAACGGCGTGCTCTTGCGGCTGCCCTTGAATCCGACGGTCCCGGACGAGGCCCAGCACAACGCATCGCCGTTGGGATCGGTGATCGTGACCGTCGTATTGTTGAACGTCGCCTTGATGTGCACGACCGCCCGGCTGACGTTGCGTCGTGTCTTCCGTTTCTTGGCCTTGGCCACGGTTCCGTTGCTCCTGACTCAATCCAATGGTGTTTCGATTGTGCTCATTTCCATCAATGACCGTCGCAGGGAAGGTCCACACCGCTCGACACGCCGACCGGCCCGCGGATCCTGCGAGCTCCACCGCCTGAGCGGGCGACTGGCGAACGACCACAATGACAGACCTCGCCCCAAGGGAGGACACAGAACGCTGCCAACGCAGCCGTCCGGCTCTCCGACTGAACTAGCGCAGTTCCTTCACGCCCTTCTTCCCGGCGACGGTCTTCCGAGGACCCTTGCGGGTCCGCGCATTCGTCCGCGTCCGCTGGCCGCGGACCGGGAGGCCCTTGCGATGCCGCAGGCCACGATAACAGCCAATGTCGCGCAACCGTGCGATGTTCTGCTGAATCTGACGCCGCAACTGCCCCTCAACCGTGTATTCGTTGTCCAGCAGCGAGGCCAGCTTGGCCAGTTCGTCCTCGCTCAAGTCTCGGGCGCGCTTGTCCGGATCGATCCCCGTCCGCTCGCAGAGCAACGAAGACAGATACGGACCGATCCCGTAGATGTATTGCAGCGAAATCATCGTACGCTTGTCGTTGGGGATGTCAACACCGAGAATACGAGGCATCCGTCCGATCTCCGTTAATACCGTTCAACCCGTTCGGAAGGGGAGATGCTCCATCGCCGGAGGCCTCTCAGCCTTGCCGTTGCTTGTGGCGGGGATTCGTGCAGATCACATACACCTTGCCCTGACGGCGGACGATCTTGCAGTTCTCACAGATCCGCTTGACACTCGATCGCACTTTCATGGTTCTTGAGCCGCTTCGAATGAAAGAGTTTCCATCATCCCGGAGGTCCTTGAGGAGGAGAGGCTCCGGCGGTCTTCGCATTCCCGGGACCCGCAAGGTTCCGGGCGAAGCCGAATTTAGCCAATTTACTCGGCCCGCCGCCTAGACGCAAGAGTGGAGCGGCCCAACGCCGGGGAATTCACGAGGAACGGGCCGGGGTAGGAATGCGCCAATGCGTTCCAGTCTTGCGTCACGAGTGGTATTTCAGTCCTCCAGGAAGGTCAGGACGCGTGGGCCTTCTGGAGTCATGGCCACGGTATGCTCGAAGTGAGCACTGGGCCGTCGATCCTTGGTTTCTACGGTCCAGCCGTCGTGCAGAGTCCGCACTTCCTTGGTCCCCAACGCGACCATGGGCTCGATGGCCAGGACGACGCCGGGCTCCAGCTCGATGTCGTTCTGACGAAGCGCCGGGCTCACGAAGTTCGGGACCTGGGGCTCCTCGTGCATATCCTGGCCGATGCCATGGCCGACGAACTGCTCGACCACATAGAGGCCCTGGCTCTTGACGTATCGCTCCATCAAGCTCGCAACCTCGGACCAGTACCGGTAACGGGCCATCGCCCGGATCGCCATATTGAGGGTCTCGGACGTCACATCCAGCAGTTTCTGAATTTCGGGGCGGATCGTGCCGATGCCCAGAGTCACGGCCGAGTCACCGCACCAGCCACCCACCTTGCAGCCCGTGTCGATGGAGACGATATCCCCCTCACGCAGAGGCCGACGGTTGGGGATGCCGTGCACGACGTGCTCGTTGACGCTGGCACAGATGACGGCCGGGAACGATGGCTTCCCTTTGACCGAGCTGGGGTAGCCGAGGAACAGCGGAATGGCCTCGTGTTCCCGGAAGATCGCGGCCACGGCCTCGTCCATCTCCGCCGTGCACACGCCCGGCACGGCCATGCGCCGCACCTGGTCGAGCGCCTTGGCCACGACGCGGCCGGCTTCCCGCATCAACGCGATCTCGCGCGGGCTTTTCAGCTTGATGACCGGGGGCGATTCGACCCGCGTGCTGACGCCCGCCTTGGGGCGACGCCCCAGGCCCGAGAACAATGTCGGTAACGAAGACCGGGAACCCATGCCTCGATGAGACGACACGTCGCTGCACTCCTCTACGGCAGATCCACGCCCCGGACTGAGAACGACTCTAATCCCTAGTATACACAGCCGTCCGTGGGAAATGCGCACCCGAACCGCGACGTTTCTGACCTCGATCCGACTTTTTTTCCCGGAACCAGGATTCCTCCCCATCGACCTGACTCGCCCACATTCCAGGATCCTCCCGGGAGCCCGACTGGCAAAGCGGACCGCTCACCTCCGATTCACCAACCCCGTGTAGTTTCTCATGACCAGGTGACTGTCGATCTTCTGGACCAGGTCGAGGCAGACACTGATGACGATAAGCAGACCCGTTCCTCCCAGGAACGAGGCGACCGTCCAATCCACCGAGAGAGCCGCCTGGACGAGCGACGGAATGACCGCCACGAGGGCCAGGAACGCCGCGCCGACGTAAGTGATCCGGAGCATCACCTTCTCCAGATAGTCGGCGGTCCGGCGGCCGGGGCGGTAGCCGGGAATGAAGCTGCCGTAGTCCTTGAGGTTCTCGGCCATGTCCTTGGGATTGAAGGTGATCGCCGTCCAGAAGTAACAGAAGAAGTAGATCAGGATGATGTAGCAGACCGTGTAGATGTAACTCTGACGCTGGAAGGCGTCGGCCAGCTCCTGGAACATCCCCGCGAAGAATGAGCCGATGGTCCAGTTCTCGGATCGCAAGCTCGAGGTCGCACGGGCAATGCTACTGAAGACGAAGGACGGGAAGATGAGCAGGCTGGAGGCGAAGATGATCGGCATCACGCCGGCCTGGTTGACTTTGAGCGGGAGGTACTGGCGGGTCCCGCCGAATACCCGGCGCCCTCGCACGTGCTTGGCGGACTGGGTCGGGATCCGCCGCTGGCTCTCCGTGATCGCGATGACTCCCACCACCACCGCGATAAAGAGTCCGATCAGGGTCAGAATCGTGAGGATGTTGTACTTGCCCGGCTCGGCGGTCAACTTCGACGTGGAGTTCATCCAGAGGCCATTGAGGGCGACCGGCAGTCGCGCCAGGATGCCTGCCATGATCAAGAGACTGATCCCGTTGCCGATGCCGAACTCGTCGATCTGCTCGCCCACCCACATCAGGAAGATCGTGCCCGCTGTCATGATGCAGACACAGACCAGACCATGCCAGAAGTCGCGATAGTCCGGCAAGACCACGTTCATCTGTGGACTCATCATATATTGCACCCAGAAAGCGCTCTGGATGGCGCAGAGCCCGACCGTGGCATAGCGCGTGTATTCGTTGATCCGCTTCCGGCCGCTCTCTCCTTCCTTCATCATGGCCTCGAGCGACGGGACGACGCTGGCCAGGAGCTGGAAGATGATCGAGGCGGAGATGTACGGCATGATCCCCAGGCCGAAGATCGTGCTCATCCCGATCGAGGTGCCGCCGAACATCGCCACGGTGCCGAACAGCTTCCCCGCGGTGTTGCCGGACTGCTGTTCTTCCCAGGTCTTCAATTGCGACTGATTGACGATTGGCAGAGGCACGTAGAAGCCGATCCGGTAGATGGCCAGCAGGATGGCCGTGAACAGGATCTTGCGCCGCAGCTCGGGAACCTTGAAGATCGTGAGCAGCTTATCCACGGGCGATCGCCTCCTTTGTGCCGACGCCTCCATCGGCGAAGATTCAGAAACTCATCAAGATCGGCGGCCCAGTCGGTCGAATGAATATCGTTCAGAAACATCAGGTATCTCAGAAACCCACGCGTGCAGCGGCGGAATAACGGCTCGTCAATCCGTCGTCTCGAACTCAACTCGCGGAACCCCTGACTGGCGGATGATCGCTCGGAGCGTCCCGATCCGCAATTCTTTGTGATCCGGCACGGGGACCGTGATGGTTCCGTCCTCCTCGCGGCGTTGCATCACGATATGACTGCTTCGGCGTCGGAGTTCGCCGAATCCATGACGCCCCAGGATCGAACAGACCTCTTGGCCCGATAGAACCCGGAGCTTACCCAATAGGTACCTCGATATGCGTGACGTATACCTCGGACGAGAGCCGTCGAGCGACTTCCTCGGGTGAGGCGCATTTCGAAGAATAGATCCACTGCCTCGGAGAGGTTGTGGCGCGCGGACTCGACCGAGTCGCCCTGACTGGCGATGTCGAGTTCGGGGCAAAGCGACACGTAGCCATCCCCCTCGCGCTCGATAATCGCTGTAAGATGATGCTTGGTCACTTGAGGCCTCAGTCTTCTGGCCTTCGATCGGGCTCTTTATCAATAGGACAGGGCCGTAGTGAGGATCGCCCCGGGACCGCTCAGGCGGTAGAGGCCGCCGACTCCTCCTTGGGCCGCGCGCGGACGGCGTGCGGCTTGTAGGGGACGACCACGGTCTTGCCCCCGGCCGCGGCGATTTTCTCGGCGGCCGAGCCGCTGAATTTGGTGGCATGAACTTGCAAGGACTTGGTCAGTGCACCGTTGGCCAGGATCTTGATGCCATCGAATTCGTGGCCCTTGACCAGCCCCGCGGCCCGCAACGACGGTTCGTCAACCACCGCGCCGGCTTCATACTTGGCCTCGAGATCGTCGAGGTTGACGATCGCGTAGACCTTTTTGAACGCGCCGTTGACGAAGCCCCGCTTGGGGATGCGGCGAGCCAGCGGCATCTGGCCGCCCTCGAAGATCGGGCTGAGCTTGAACCCCTGACGCGAGGAGTGGCCCTTGTGCCCCTTGGTCGAGGTCTTGCCGTGCCCCGAGCCGGTCCCCCGCCCGATCCGCTTCCGCTTCTTGCGGCGATGAATCCCCTTATGGACGTCGTGCAATTGCATTACAGTTGCACTCCCCGCAGACGAGCGATCTCGTCCTTGGTGCGAAGTTGCGTCAAGGCGTCGATCGCGGCCTTGACCAGGTTGAGCTTGTTGGTCGAGCCGAAGCTCTTCGTGAGGATATCATGGACACCGGCGGCCTCGACCACGGCCCGCACGGCGCCTCCGGCGATGACGCCCGTTCCGGGGCTGGCGGGCATCAGCAGCACCTTGGCCGCGCCGAAGTGGCCGATCACCATATGCGGGATGGTTCCTCCCCGGAGGTTGACCCGCTTCATTTGCTTGTGGGCGTCCTTGACGCCTTTCTCGACCGCGGGCGGCACTTCGTTGGCCTTGCCGTAACCCCAACCCACCTGGCCGCGGCCGTTGCCGACGACCACCAGGGCATTGAAGCTGAACCGGCGGCCTCCCTTGACGACCGCGGCGCATCGGCGGATCGATACGACGCTTTCGTTCCATTCACCACGGTCGCGGTCGCGGTCTCGATCGCGTTCACGTCCCTCGCTCGACACGGACGATTTCCTCCACAATCAAGGAAAATACGATGATCGCTCTTACTTCTGGGTCTCGGAAAGCCGGCCGGGGCTTCATTCACCCAGGACCGCCTTCAAGTGCTGTTTCAAATTCCTCTCGACGCTCTTTTTTCCCCCGATGCTATCATCATAGAAGATCGCTCGATAGCCGCGAATGTCAAAGGGCATCGCCTGCCCTTCCTGCCGGCGGACGAGAAGGATCGCCGGTTTGCGGAGTGCATGGGCATATCCCAACTCATAGAAATCGTTCGGATTGTGCGTGCTGATCTCCGCTACGACGAAATGCGCTTCCTCAATCTTTTGTTGGATGTCCTCAATAATAATCCCAGGGCCGAGAATCTCACCGCCTTGGACGACTTCAAAGCCCAGCTTCTTGGCAACCGGCAAGATTACGTCCCGATATAACGTATCGAAGGGTTCCGAGAAGGGCATAATCACAAAGACTTTTGGGACAGCAGAGAAAACCGTGGTCTCGGTGAAAACGATCGATGCATCATCCCAGGCGTAGAGACCCGTTCCCGTCCCTTCGAAAGGACTGGCCACTACATGGTTCAAGACTTCGACTTCGTTGACCGTGAATCGTATGGATTGGCCGGTTACGGTGACCTGGATCTCGTAATCCGTCTCGCTGCTTAGGTTCGAAAGCAAGCCGGCGGAAGCACGGACAAGCCAGCCGAGCTCGGGTTGATGCTCCACGATCGCATAAGCCCTGTCGAACGCCCCAAGCGCAACAGCGAAGTAAGCCGCGTCCGCCGACTGGAAACCGAAAAAGACGCCCGCGGCGGTCTTCTCGGCCCGGCTCAGCTTGATCCTCGTGCGTATGACCCCATCGCGAAACCGGATCGATGCTCTAGCCAAACCCACGGGGTTGGTCATTCCAGGGACGCTTGGTCCCTGGTATTCCACAGTTTCGCTGAGGAATTGCCAACGTCCCGCAATCGCTGCCCATTTCTTGACCGATTGTGGAATCAGGTTGGCCATCTCGACCTCATCAGCGCCGAGGGCGGAATCAAGCTCGGCGGTAACTCGGTTGCGCGAAATCACATCACCCTCGACTTTGCCTCGAAACGATCGTTTCGCAGTCGTTCCTCACCGCGAGAAACTCAAGAGGCGGGCCTCTAAAACTTCAATCCGGCCTCGCGCACGGCGTCGGCCAGGGCGGCGACGCGGCCGTGGTACTTGTAGCTTCGGCGGTCGAAGCAAATCTTGTCAATACCGGCCTTCTTGGCGCGCTCGGCCACGACCCGTCCGACCAGGGCGGCGGCGCTCTTGTTGCCGCCGTACTTGGCCTGGGCCTTGACGTCCGGATCCATCGAGCTGGCCGAGACCAGGGTGGTCCCGGACTGATCGTTGATCATCTGCGCATAAATGTGCTTCGAGCTGCGGAAGACCGCCAGCCGTGGACGTTCGAGAGTCCCGAAGAGCCGGTTGCGGACGCGCCGTTGCCGACGAATCCGGCGGGTCTGCACGAGCTTCTGGTGTGTTGCCGTATTCACGAGACGGTCCTCAATCGGTTGGACTCAAACCCTGACTACTTCGAGCCAAAGGCCTTGCCGGCCTTGCGGCGGACGAACTCGCCCTCGTAACGGATCCCCTTGCCCTTGTAGGGCTCGGGTGGACGAACGTCGCGGACGATGGCCGCGAACTGGCCCACGGCCTGCTTGTCAGGTCCGCTGACGATCACATGGGTGGCATCCGGCACGGTCACATTCACGCCGGCCGGTGCCTCCAGGACCACCTGGTTCGCGTAGCCGACCTGGAGCGCCACGGTGTTGGCCTTCTTGAGCTGGGCCTGGTAGCCAACCCCGACGATCTCGAGTTTCTTCGTGTACCCGGTGGTGACCCCTTGTACCATGTTGGCCACCAGGCTGCGCGTCAGCCCGTGCAGTGCGCGGTTGGTCCGCTCGTCGTCCTGCCGGGTGACGAGGATCTGGCGCGCGGCCTGGTCGAAGGCGACGCCGATCGCGGGGCGATGTGTGAAGCTCAACGTCCCTTTGGGGCCTTCGATCTGGATCGTCGAATCGGCGATCGAGACCTTCACCGTGGAAGGCACCGGAACCGGCTTGCGTCCTATCCGCGACATGTTTCGCTGACTCTCCTTTCAGTGTTCAGTTTTCAGTTTTCAAGTTTCAGTGTTCAACACGTGAGTCGTCGAGCTCGTCTTGCTGAAAACGGAACACGGAACACGGAAAACTGGAGCGAAGCGACCTAATGGATCAGCGCCAGCACCTCGCCGCCCACTTTTTCGGCCCGCGCGCGCCGGTCGCTGATGACGCCCCGGGGTGTGCTCAGGATCTGGATGCCCATGCCCCCGAGGATCGGCTTCAGCTCGCGGTAGCCCAGATAGACCCGCCGGCCGGGTTTGCTGATACGGTCGATGCGGCTGATCAGCCGCTCGCCGTTGGGCCCGTACTTCATGTGCAGGCGCAGGGTCTTGGCCGGGAGCGTTTCGATCTCCTCGTACTCCCAGATGTAGCCCTCGTCCTTCAGGACTTGCGCGATGCCTCGGCGCATGTTCGAGGCGGGCATGTCCAGGATCGTGCGCTCGATCCGGATGGCATTGCGGATCCGAGTGAGCATATCGGCGATCGGGTCGGTCATCATGGCGAACAGGCCTTCTTCAACCGCCGCGGGTAACGCTCCAGCTCGGGGACGAACCGGCGCGTCGGTGCAGCGGGGGCTCATGCAAATCAGTGTTCAGTGTTCAGTATTCAGTGTGTCAACGAGTCTTACCTGAAAACTGAAAACTACGCCTTACCAGCTCGCCTTCTTCACGCCGGGGATCAGTCCACGGCTGGCGAGGTTCCGGAAGCAGATCCGGCAGATGCCGAACTTGCGATAGAAGCCACGGGGACGTCCACAGAGACGGCAGCGGTTGCGATGCTGGACCGCAAACTTGCGCGGGGTCTCCGACTTGATCTTCTGGGCCTTGGTTGACATGCTCGGCTTACCTACCACTGGAAAAGACGATCGGTTCTCCGGTTCCTACTCGGTTCGGACGACTTCGGTCTCCCCGACCGCGGCAAGGGACGCGACGGCCGAGAGAATCAGTGCGTGGTCTTGGCCGGCTGGCGGAACGGCAGCCCGAATTGCCGCAGCAGCTCGCGAGCCTGGTCGTCACTCGGGGCCGACGTTACGATGGTGATGTCCATCCCGTGTGTGTGCTGGATCCGGTCGGCGTCGATCTCGGGGAAGACGACCTGTTCGGCCAGGCCCAGGCTATAGTTGCCGTGGCCGTCGAAGCTATTGGGGTTAACGCCGCGGAAGTCGCGGATACGAGGCAGTGTGATCGAGATCAGCCGATCGAGGAACTCGTACATCCGCCGGCCGCGGAGCGTCACCTTGCAGCCGATGTCGTTCCCCTCGCGGAGCCGGAAGCCCGAGACCGAGGTCTTGGCCTTGGTCACGACCGGCTTCTGGCCGCTGATCTTGCTCAGGCTGTCGACGGCCGATTCCAGGATCGCCTTGTCCTGAGTGGCCCGGCCGACTCCCATATTGATGACGATCTTCGTCAGCTTCGGGATGGCCATCGGGTTGTCGTGGTTGAACTTGGTGGCCATCGCCTTGGCGATGTCGTTCTTGTAAAGTTCCAACAGGCGAGCCATTCGCGTTGTCCTTCAGCACGTCCGCAGGGATCAATCCGCTCTGTCCCGGACCGTCGCATCCATCGCTTTCCAACCGCACCGACCCGATCGGTCCCGCGGTGTCGAGTTCTCGCAATCCTCGGGGAAGCCGAGACGCCCCCCGATTTTCCGGACCACGCCCCGTATCACGAAGAGCGGGCCGTGGCCTTGACGGCGTGGGCCGGTTTGCGTGGGCCCACGTTGCCCAGGCCGCCGCTACACGTCTTGCAATAACGCTGCTTCTGTCCGTCGTCGGTGAACCGATGGCCGACGCGGACCCCGCGGTTGCACTTGGAGCAGAACAAAAGGACGTTGGACACGTCGATCGGCATCTCCTTGGAGAGCCGGCCGCCCTGAGGGTTCTTCTGGCTGGGCCGCATGTGTTTGTAGACCCGGTTGACCCCCTCGACGACGATCTTGTTCCGCGCGGGGATGACCCGAAGCACCTTGGCGACCTTTCGATCTTTCGAGGTGCCTTTGTCATCCCCTGCGATCACTTCCACCTGGTCGTCTTTGCGAATATGCATGGTCCCTAATCCCTAGTCATCGGTCATTGGTTTTCTTCCGCGAACGCCCTGGGTCACCACGCCTTCCGAGGACAAGGGACTCGCGACCAATGACTCACGGCCCATGATGCAAGAAAGTCAGACGACCTCGGCCGCCAGGCTGATGATCTTCATGAACTGGCGGTCACGCAGCTCCCGGGCGATGGCGCCGAAGATTCGCGTGCCCCGTGGGTTCTTCTCGTTGTCGATCAGGACGACCGCGTTGCGGTCGAATTTGACATAAGAGCCGTCGCCGCGCCGCGTCTGGTTGCGGGTGCGGACGACGACGCAACGCACCACGTCGCCCGCCTTCACATCACCCCCGGGTGTGGCCTTCTTGACGCTCGCGATGATCGTGTCGCCCAGGCCGGCGGTCCGCCGCTTGTAGCGCGAGGCGCTGCCGCCGAGGACCTTGATACACATCACTTCCTTGGCCCCCGTGTTATCGGCCACGTCGAGCCGCGTCTGCATTTGGATCATGGTTCTGCCATTGGCTAGTGGCTATTGACTCGAAAAGACCGGACTACAGCGAATGGCGATCTGGCATCGTTGGGTCGTGGGGGCAGCTTGCCCGGACGGGACCGTCCGGCCCGGCCTTCACTAGCCACTCCCGATGTCCTCGCCGCCCAAGGCTTGCTGGGCACCGGGCCGGACGATCCGGACGATCCGCCATCGCTTGAGCTTGGACAGCGGGCGGGTCTCCATGATCTCGACCATATCCCCCTTGTGCGAGGCGTTGGTCTCGTCATGTGCGTGGCAGATGGTCCGGCGACGAAGCATCTTGCCGTACTTGGGGTGCGGCACGAGCCGCTCCACGACGACCCGCCGCGTCTTGCTCATCTTGTCGGAGGCCACGACCCCGATCTCCGTCTTGCGGCGGCCACGGGGCTTGGCCGACTGGCTAGGGGCTGGGCTTGCTGGACTCATCAGGTTCTCTTTCTCACCACTGAGTATGGCTCGACACGACTGGCCCTCCTGGTCTGGACCGGGAGTCTCTGACCACGGACGACTGGTTTTCAACGTGAGACGGAAGCCACCACGATGCTCCGTTCGCGCTCGATCTCGCGCTGGCGCAGGATCGTCTTGATCCGGGCGACCTCGCGCTTGGCTTTGACGATCTCGCTGGGTGCCTCGAGCCGCTCGGTCTCGCTCTGGAGGCGGAGCCGGAACAGGTTGTGCTGAACCTCCCGGAGCAGCAGGTCTAACTGCTCGTCGGTCTGTTCGCGGAGTTCGGCGGGCTTGCTCATCAGAGAATCCTTGTAACGGTTTCCATCATCCGGCTCCCTCGGCCCTGGTCCGACCGGGTCCACGTGGCGATCCGCGTTCAAGCTGGCCGGCGGGAGACGAATCGGCAGTGGACCGGCATCTTGTGCGCGACCCGGGCAAAGACTTCGCGGGCGACCTCCTCGCTCAAGCCGGTCACCTCGTACAGGATGGTGCCGGGCTTGACCACGGCGGCCCAGAATTCGACCTCGCCCTTCCCCTTACCCATGCGGGTCTCGGCCGGGATGGCCGTCACGCTCTTGTGGGGGAAGATCCGGATGAACAGCTTGCCGCCCCCCTTGACCGCTTGACTGGCCACAACGCGGCCGGCTTCGATCGTCTGGGCGGTGATCTTACCGGCCTCCAGGGTCTGGAGCCCGAACTCGCCGAAGGCCACGTAGTTGCCCCGGGTGGCGTTACCTCTTACGCGGCCTTTTTGGCTTTTTCGATACTTGACCCGCTTGGGCATCAGAGCCATCGCCGGCCTCCACTTTCAAATAGTCGCCTTGGTTGACCCACACCTTGATTCCGATATGGCCTTGCGCCGTCTTGGCCTCGGCGAAGCCATAATCGATCCTGGCCCGGAGCGTGCTCAAGGGGACGGACCCCGCGGCCGACGCTTCGGTCCGGGACATCTCCGCGCCCCCGAGACGGCCGGAGAGCTGGATCTTCACGCCTTTGGCCCCGCCGTCCATCGTTTGTTCGATCGAGCGCTTCATGGTCCGGCGAAAGCTCGACCGTTTCTGAAGTTGTTCAGCGATATCCTCGCTGATCAGTTGGGCGTCGATCTCGGGCCGGGCGACTTCGACGATCTTGATCTCGATGCGTCGGCCAGTCAGGCCTTGCAGCTCCTCCTGGAGCTTTTCGACCTCCGCTCCCTTACGGCCGATGATCACGCCGGGGCGGGCCGTCGACAGCAGCACGGTGACCGCGTCTCGGGTCCGCTCGATCTCGATCTTGGGGATCCCCGCGAACCCGTATTTCTTCTTGATGAACGCGCGGATCTTGAAGTCCTCGACCAGCAGGTCGCTGAATTCGTGCTTGGAGGCGTACCAGCGACTCCGCCAGTCCTCCATCACTCCCACGCGAAATCCGGTCGGACGAACCTTTTGACCCATGAGTCTTCGCTCCTCTTGCCTTCCCCCCTTGTGGAGGAAGGTGGCCCGAAGGGCCGGATGGGGGGTGAAAAACCCCCTTCTTCTCTGGCCTCACCCCCGCAAACGGAAGACTAATTGCCGCCGGACGCTCCGGCAGTCTGCTTCTCTTCGGTTTTCCAGTTCGCCGGATCGGAGAGACCGATCGCGATGTGGGCCGAGCGGCGGCGGATCAGGTACGCCATGCCGCGAGCCCGGGGCATCAGCCGCTTGAACATCGGGCCGCCATCCCCGCGCGCGTCCAGGATGATCAGCTCGCCGACGTTCCGGATGCCCTTGTCCTCCGCGTTGGCCATGGCGCTCTTGAGCACTTGCTCGATCAACCGGGCACCGCGGTGGGGCATAAACTTCAACACGTCCAGGGCGTCGTCGGCATACTTGCCCCGGATCAGGTCCAGCAGCGGCCGGAGCTTCCGCACCGAGATCCGGGCGAAGCGGTGCGACGCGTGATAGTCGATCGTTGGGGGCATGGGCATCGTCTCTTGAACTGGAGGCAGTCTCTACGAAAACCAACGGGTAAGGCGGGGCGGTCAATGGCTTCCTGGACTCGACCGACCACGGGCCACCGATCACTACTTCTTCGGTCCGGACGACTTCGAGGCCTTGCCGCCGTGACCCTTGAATGTCCGCGTCGGAGCGAACTCGCCGAGCTTGTGCCCGACCATGTCCTCCGTCACGTACAACTTGATGAAAGCACGACCGTTGTGGATCGCAAAGTGTTTGCCGATAAATTCCGGTACGATCGTACAGGCCCGCGCCCAGGTCTTGATCGGCTCGCGGCTGCCGGAGGATTCGGACCTCAAGACCTTCTCGAGCAGCCGCTCGACAACGTACGGGCCTTTTTTCAGTGAACGTCCCATGGATGGTACCCGGTATTCAGTTTCCAGTTTCCAGTTAAGACGCGTTCAAATTGACATTTGCTGAAAACTGAAAACGATCCTAAAGTTTCAACTGGCCATAGCGCACGCTACGGCGACGGCGGATGATGGCTTTGTTCGAGGGCTTGCGGCGTCGGCGTGTCCGTCCGCCCTTGGCCAGCTTGCCGGTGGGCGAACAGGGATGGCGGCCGCCGGAGGTCCGTCCTTCACCACCACCCATGGGGTGATCGACCGGGTTCATGGCGACACCGCGGACATGCGGCCGTCGGCCCAGCCACCGAGATCGCCCGGCCTTGCCGAGGCGGACATTCATGTGATCGGGATTTCCGACCATACCGATCGTTGCCCGGCACGCGGCGGGGATCCGTCGCACCTCTCCCGACGGCAGGGTGATCTGTGCCCACGTCCCCTCACGGGCCGTCAACACGGCGCCAACCCCCGCGGAGCGGCACAGTTTGCCCCCACCCCCAGGCTGCATCTCGATGTTGTGGATCGTCAAGCCGGTCGGGATCTTGGAGAGCGGCAGGCAGTTGCCAAGCTTGGGCTCGGCGTCCGCACCGCTGCTGAGGGACATCCCCGCCTTGAGGCCATCCGGCGCCAGGAAGTACCGCTTCTCGCCGTCCTCGTACCGGACCAGCGCGATCCGGGCCGATCGATTCGGGTCGTACTCGATATGCGTGACGGTCGCCGTCTGGCCATCGCGATCGTTGCGCCGCCAGTCGATGATCCGGTACTTCCGCTTGTGGCCACCGCCGCGATGCCGCGCGGTGATGAAACCCTGGTTGTTGCGCCCCCCGGTCTTCTTGAGGGGCTCGGTCAGACTCTTCTCGGGCTTCTTGTTCTTGTCGGTCAGCTCGGAGAAGTCGCTGACCGACGAGTTGCGACGCCCGGCACTGGTCGGTTTGTAAGTGCGAATGCCCATCACTCAGTCCTTTATTTGCCAGTTGGCAGCGACGAACCGTCTGGTCCAATGGGGAACTGGCGACTCAATAAAAGTCAATCCGGTATTCTTCGTGCAATGTGACGATGGCTTTTCGCCAGCGCCGCATATAGCCGATCTTCGTCCGATAGCGGCGGGGCTTGCCACGGCGATTCTGGGTCCGGACATCCTGGACCTTGACGTTGAACAGGGTCTCGATCGCCTCTTTGATCTCGGTCTTCGAGGCCAGGAGATTGACCTCGAAGGTGTAGGCGTTGTGCCGTTCGGAGAGGTGAGTGGCCTTCTCGGTGATGAGGGGCCGCAGCACGACCTGGTACGGCTCCAGCACCGGTCCTCGCCGTTGGGCGGCTTGGGGGGGACGACGCAAGGTGACCATGGATCAACTCTCCGTGGAGGCGTCCGCGCTGGGAGCGTCGGCGCGCCGGGACGGCTTCGGCTTGACCTGTTCCTTGAGGGTCGCGAGGGCCTCTCGGGTCAGGACCAGGTAGCGTTGCTTGAGGATGTCGTAGGTGTTGAACTCGGCCACCGGGGCGACCTTGACGCCGTCGAGGTTGCGAGCGCTGCGATGGACGACCGGGTTATGGGTCGGCAGGCCCAGCAGGATCGACCGCCGTTCCAGGGTCCGCTTGCGGGCCTGGGTCTTGGTCTCGCCGACGGCCTCGGTCGCCTCGGCCTCGCTCAGGTCGGGCCGGCGGATGGCCCGAAGGGCCTTGGCGACGGTCTTGGTCCTGGGCTCATTGAGGCTCAGGCCGTCGAGCACCACGGCCTGATGGTCCTGGAACTTGGAGAGCAGGGCCATGCGGACCGCCGCCCGCACAGCCTTCTTGGGCATCGTGTAGCGGTAGTCGCGATTCCGTCGCGCGAAGGCGGCACCACCGCCCTTCCGCTTGTGCGTCCGCTTCGAGCCGGCGCGGGCATTGCCCGTCCCTTTCTGACGGAATAGCTTCTTGCCCGATCCCGCGACGTCGGCCCGCCCGCGCGTGTTGACCGTCCCCACGCGCCGAGCCGCCAGGTGCATCAGCACCACGTCGTGGAGGAGCTGCTTGTTGATCGTGCCGCCGAAATCGGCCGGATCGATCGATTCCTCGCCAATCTGCTCGCCAGCAGGATTGTAGACCGGTATGGTTAGCATGATTTTCACTCAAGTTTTCAGGTTTCAGTAAGAATCGTCTGCATACTGAAAACTGAAAACTGAAAAACTGAAAACTGGAGCGTAGCGACTCAAACTTTATTTGTCTGCCGGATGGTGAGATAGCCGCCGTTGGGGCCGGGCACGGCACCCTTGATCAAGAGCAGGTTGTTGGTCGGGTTGACCCGCACCACCTGGAGGTTGCGCACGGTGACCTGGTCGTGGCCGAAGTGCCCCGGCTTGCGAATCCCTTTCTGGGTCCGAGCCGGGTCGGCACTCGGCCCCGAGGAACCGGGGTGACGGTGCATACGCTTGACGCCGTGCGACTGCGCAGTCCCCGGAATCCATGCCGCTTGATCACACCCGCGTAGCCGCGTCCTTTACTGATCCCGGTGACGTCAACCTTCTTGATCTCGTTGAACAGCTCGACCGTCAGCGTCTGCCCTTCCGTGACGTCGGTGGGTCCCTCCTGGCGGACCTCCCGGACGTAGCGCTTGGGCTCGGTGTTGACTTTCCGGGCATGGCCGCGTTCGGCCTGCGTGGCGCTCTTCCGCTTCTTGTCGTCGAAACCGAGCTGCCAGGCGAAATAGCCATCGCGGTCCTCGGTCCGGACTTGAAGTACGGTGCACGGGCCGCATTCCAGGACGGTGACCGGCTGGACGGTCCCGTTCTCCTGGTAGATCTGGGTCATTCCGACCTTGCGGCCGAGTAGTCCCACTCGCATGATCGAACTCCGTCAGGCGACGCACGAACCCGGCGGCACGAGCCGGCACGGCGACCGCCGGCCTATGGGGTGCCGTCGGCGAACCTGGGTGAAAAGGTGAGGTCTCATCTCGGACCGCCGCCAGGTGTCACGGCGTTCCGGGCGCCGGAGCTATCGCACGGGAAGCCCGGTCAGGCCATCCCCGATTGAGGCATCCGACACAACCGAACGAAACGCGAACTGACCGGTGCAACCGGTCCGATCGCGGTCCAGGAGACCGTCAAACCCGCCTTACCTCGCTGAAACGGTGGGATACCAGCCGATCAGGCCCCGGATGGGGATGCCTTGATCTTGATATCCACGCCCGCCGGCAGGCTCAGCTTGTTCAGGGCGTCGATCGTCTTGTTGGTAGGCTGGACGATGTCGATCAGCCGCTTGTGCGTTCGAATCTCGAACTGCTCGCGCGACTTTTTGTCAATGTGCGGACTCCGGAGTACCGTATAGCGCTCGATGCGCGTCGGCAGCGGAATCGGACCATGAACAATCGCCTCGGTCCGCTTCGCGGTGTTGACGATGTCCTTGGCAGATTGATCCAGGATGGTATGATCGTAGGCTTCCATCCGGATGCGGATCCGTTCGTTGCTGATGCCCGCCACCGCTTTACGTTCCTTCCCAGTCCGAGTCGAAACTCACATCATTCCAGCGAGACCGTCTTGATCGACCCTCGCTCCTCACGTAGGAAAGTAAAAGGATACCAAGCTCGTTCGCGATCGTCAACGCCGCCTGTTGTAACTTTTTCTGTCGGGTCATCGGTCAATTGGCGAAATCACAGGCCAGGAGCTAGCAGGCGAGCTTTCTATCCGGGAGGTCCCGGTGAGGGCCGGAGCCGACCTTTGATCGCAGTGAGCTCCGCTTCGACGCGTCGAGCTTGCTCGCGCGCCTCGATCTCGGCCTCCAATCGGGATTCGGGAGTCTCGTAAAGTTCTGCCAGGGCCTGGGCTTCCGCCTCGGCCTGATCGATCTGCTCATGCATGCGATCGTACCGAGCGAAGCCGTTCGTTCCACGCGACGATTCAACGGCCATTCCCCGCAGAGCACGGCCGGCTTCGGCCGTCTGCGCCGGGCCGAGAGGCTGGCGAGCTTTCGTCGGGCCTCGGCTTGCTTGGCCCGCATCGCGTGGATCTGACCGCGGAGGGCCTGGGCAGTCTGCTCCGCCGCCGATCGCTGCTCGTCGAGTGCGCGGGCGATCGCCTCGTGCTCAAGTGCGCGGGCGATCGCCTGGCGAGCCAGGTCGTCGTCCCCGAGGACCACTGCCTCTTCCGCCCGGGCATTCCAGCGCCGGGCCTTCTCCTGGTGGTCCGCGAGGTCGCGGGCCAGCAACCGCTCGCCAGCGATGGCACGGGCCGCGCCGGCCGTCGCATCCTCGATCATGGTCTCCATCTCTCGGATCGCTTGCTTGAGCATCACCTCCGGATCCTCGAATCGGTTGACCAGGTCGTTCAGATTCGCGGCGATGATGTCGCCGATGCGCCGGAATAATCGCATGGAACCATCTCCTGTGGGGAAGGCATCGGTGTGGAAGCCGGCCTGGGTGGACGGACGTACGACTCGGGCTGGGCGTCCTGCCAGGTGACGGCCGAGATCCCCTCGATGGCCGTGGCGATCTGGGCCACCAGTTCCTCGGCTCGCGACGCGGGTGCTCCAGTGAATTTGGCCAGGTGGATCATCGACACCAGTTCCCGGACCCACGCCAAGGTGCCCATCAGGTCCTCGTAAGCTCGGTCCCGAACCTGGCGCAGCCGGTCGAGGTTCGCCCGGCGGGACTGCTCGCTCTGGCGGCAGCGGTCGCTGGCCTCCGGCCCCGAGGCCGCCGGCTCCGCTCGGTCAAGCAGGCGATCCATCTCGCGAATCCGTTCCGCTTGGTTGTGCCAGGCACCACTCAGCTCGCGAAAGCGGTCGGTCTCATGAGCCAGCACATCCTCAACCCAGCCGTCGAGACTCGCCAGCGCCAGCTCCAGCTCGGCCTCGACCTGGGAGATGGCCTGCGACATGGCGTCATCATCGCTCGAATGGAGTGCGGGCTCGGGGGTCGGTCCGGGCCGTGGTCCCGTCAGGAGGATCGGCAAGTACAACGGCCAGAAGACCACGGCCGTCGCGACCCGGAACACCGGCGCCCCGCGGGTCCCTCGGGAGTCAGACAGGAAAACCGCGGTTGACACACCCACACCAATCAGGAGGTAGAAGATCATCGTCACGCTAAAACCCATGGCCACGCCCTCCTCGTCGCCAGTCTGGCCTCTGCAAACCGGCCGTCAGCCGGCGAGGCGCGTCCAGATCCAGTAGATCATCACCGGTGTAACTGTCGTGTAGCAGACGGACCAGGCCAGCGTCAGTCGGCGCAGGAAGCACGCGCGGCGGGCCTGGCGACAGGCCGGCAGCGTGTCGGCCAGATCTGTGAAACCCACATACAGCGAACGGACGCCCCAGAGGCCCGCCAGGAACGGCAGCGCCAGGCCCACGGCGATCGTCCACCGCATCCAATCGGCCGGCGCCGAGAAGACGATCATTCCCAGTGCAACGGCCACGTAGATCGGCAAGGCTCCCACCAGCACGACCGCGGTGACAGCCAGGCTCTTGACCGCATGCGCCGTTGCCTGGAGCATCGACAGCTTGGCACCGGCGAGCAGCCCATAGAAATAGAAGCTGGGCAGGCAGACGCCGGTCGCCGCCACCAGGCCCACGACATAGCCCAGGCTCAGGCTCGCCCAGGTGCCGTCGGACCATCGCGACGACGGCACCCAGGGGGGCAACGCACTCACCAGGTTCACGATCAAGGTGGCCGCGATTCCAAAGATCGTGAATCCCAGAAGGGCGAGAGCGAGGAGCCGGGGAATCAGATCAGGTGTGCGCCTCATCGCGGATGAAGGTATCGAGACGCCGGGGGTCTTTGAGGATCAGGTCCACTAGCTCGATCGTTCGGAGATTGTCGTTGGGTTCGCCGGCCACCCACGGCTGGGTGGCGGGTTCCCCGAGTGTCAGGGTCTGCATGGTTCCCTCTCTCGCCAGTCAAGTGCTGGAGGTTGATCAGGATTTCCGAAATCACACCCGCACCACGAACTCGAAGAGCCCGAACGCGTAGAACAGCTCCACGCCAATCGCCGTACCCACCGCCAGCCAGATCAAGGGCCAACGCCCGCGCTCGGGCTCCAGCCCCTCCATGACCCGGCCGAAGATGTCGCCCATGGCCACACCGACGCCGGTGAAGACGACGAGATTGACCGCGCGCACCAGCCAGGTGAGTCGGAACGGGTCCGCCACCAGGTCCGAGAGCGCGGCGGTGAAGAACCAGTTGATCGGGATCGACGCGATCATCGCGAGGCCGCCCCAGCTCGTGGTCACCAGCGCGGCCAGCAGCGTGGTGCTCGGGCGGAGCCGCGAGCCCGAGAGGCTGTTGAAAATGTAAAGGGACGGCAGGGCGATGGCCCAGGACAGCCCCGCCGCCGTCGTGCAGAGCAGGCCGTCCCGAATGATCGAGCGAGGACCGCCCAGAAGGCCCATGGTGAAACCGTACGTCGTTGTCCCGAGGATCGCCGTCATTGCGAGTGCGAAGAAGACCCACCCGGAATACGGGACCTCGCCGACATGCCAGCGGCGGGCGAACTCTTCGGGCTCACGCAGGGCCAGGCCCACGTGAGCGAGGCCGGATCGTAACTGGGTACGCAACATCATTCCTCTCCTTTGCCGACACGCCGAGCCTTCGTCTACCGGAAACGGCGACGCCGCTTTCGGAATCTGTGATCCGCGTCTAAAGGAAGGAACCGCAGAGTTTGGCCGGGATTAACCGGCATCCGCATTTTTCCCAGGCTAGGAAGGGCCTCCTGTCGGCATGTCCAGCAGTTGAACCCGTTCGGTGGGTGATGGTTCGCGATTCGAACGATCTCCCGATCGCTGAGCGCTTCGTTGGTCCTGGGGCCATGGATGACTTACGGATCCAGCGGAATCGCAGCCGGTGCTCTCCAACGAGCCTGTCCCGACTTTCGGTTCGACCCCTGTCCTCTCTCCCACCCTTTCGGTAGGATCGGGTTGGAGGCGAGTCATGATCGAACTGAACGCCGAGCAGCGCCAAAAGATGGCCCAGGGCCAACCCGTTCGGATCATCGATCCCGTCACGCAGGATGCCGATGTCTGGTTGCGGGCTGCGGGTCGTGCGCGCGGAAGGCGTTCTGCCACCACCCGTGAGACAGCCGCATCGCAAGATTCCGCCGATGGTTCTCCGCTCGGAACAGGCGTTCTGGCGGGCCCTACCCGAACTGCTGAAGCATCGACGGGAGCAAGCGAGGTGGGGGCGGATCACGGGGAGCCACGAGTGGCCATCAGGCGGTCGTCTGTCGACGGCTACCCAGAATGCTCCGCCGGAGCTCGCGCACGAGGGGATCGACTTGGGGAAGGTGGAGGCCGATCCGGACGGAATTCCTCCGTGGAGACCGTTCAAGGGCGATTGGACCTGCTACGAAGTCACGGAGGGGACTCACCGCGAAGACGCATGAAGATCCTCGACCGACTGCCGAACCTGACGATCCGCACGTCGCTGCGGTCGGGCGACCGCTACACCGCCGTCCACCGCAACCCGTGCTGGTTTGGGCGAGCCCCCTTGCTCAGACTATGGTTGATTAAATAAGTGATCCCAAACATTATGTGTCTCTCCCTATGCACGTACAGGTCCAAGTCCTGTCTCCGGCATCGTGGGGGACTTCGGTTTCCAGGTATGTGGCAACGATGAATGTTCGTTTTATCTTTTCCCAGGAATGCTCATGTCGCCAATCCATTGGAAGAAATTCGTTCATCCCGCGGGAGTCTACCGACTGGAGTACCCAGACTACTGGGACCAGATCCAGAAAGACGAGGCACGCTCCTGTGGATTCGGCCCCCATGACCGCGATGATGTCGGGCTCTGGATCTCCCTGATGCCGGTCAGCGTGGACAGCGAACGACTGGCCGACGAACTTCCCAAGATCCTCAACCAGGTGCTCCCCAAGATGGAGGGGGGCAACGTCCGCCGCGATTCCACCCTGCGCCACTACGGCGTCAAGGCCGATGTGCACAAGGAGGGGGAAGGAGGCCATTACTGGCTGATCTCAGGCGGTGATGTGGTGCTCTTCGCCAGCAGCCAGCTCCCGGAGGCGGAGCGCCACATCTGGAACCCGACCTTTGAGCACTTGATGGCCACCCTGGAGATTACCCGCGACGAAGAACTGGCCCTGCGACAACTGACCAACGAGGTGCTGTCGCTGTTGCGGCAACAAAACCCCGAGCAAGACTTCCAGTTCGACGAGAAAGGGATTCGCGGGCGCAACCGCGTCGTCTTTCTGAGCAACCTTCATCGCGAGGTTCGCGCGGCTCCGGCCCGTCGGGACCAGATCATTCAGCATTTCGTGCAGAGCCTGGGTCAATCCATGGATCTGCCGCTGGGGGAGGAAACCTGGGAAGAGGCGGAAGGTCGCCTGCTCCCCCTGTTGAAGCCTCGCAGCTACATCGATTCGGATACCGCAACCCGGCATTCGCTCGTGAATGAATGGCTCGCCGATGTGGTAATCTGTTACGCCCTCCGGAGCAATGACATTTTCCGATTCGTGACCACTGCGGACGCGGATCGCTGGCAGAGGGATGCTCAGGCCCTTCACCAGGTGGCCGTCGCGAACCTGTGCCGGCTTTCGTGGCCGACCAAGCTGGAAGGGGCGCGGGAGCGCGACGGCTCGCGCTTGATCGTGGTCACGACCAGCGACGGGTTGGCATCAAGCCGACTGCTCCATCCTGACCTGCACCGACTGTTCTCCGGCCCGCTCGGGAGCCCGTTCAGGGCCGGCATCCCGGATCGCGATACCCTCGTTGTCTATTCCGACCGGCACCGCCTCAGGCAGCGGACCGAACGCCAGTTGCGCAAGGATCATCGCACGTCGAGCTATCCCATTACCCCCCGGCCCTTCCTCGTAACGCCCGACGGCATCGCGCCGGCTTTGCGGTAACCCCTGTACAGAGTCGTTCCCGTGAAGCATCCCAGGCACCCCTTGAGAATCGTTGTCGCCCTGCGGTCGCTCGGTGGCACCGCCGCCACCGAGAGTCCCGAGCGAGTGCGGCTCGTCATCCATTCCGGCGGCTGCCTCCATGCACGATTCGGGAGTCCCATCCTGCCCGCGTTCCTCGCCTCAATGACTCGAAGTCCGTGCGGCAAAGCCGACTTCCTCTCGGTCACCCACAAGTTGACGAATTTTACCTGCCTCACAAGGGGATCGTCCCAAACCGAGTGATTGACGAGCTCTCCGGCCTGACACGACCGAACGGGTCCGACACCAGCCCGAAGCGCCCGCGAGGGTTGCCGCAAATCCTGGCCGCAGAATGGGAAACCCTCGCGGGCGCTTCGGGCTGGTATCCATCGGCGGGGCTGCGGAGCCCCGCGCCGACTGTCAACCCGGCGATGGGCCTTTTGGGACGATGCCCTCACAAGGTGGCAGGGTCGATTCACAATCTCTTCGGCAACAGGAGTTTACGGCTCATTCGTCCGCATTCGAATTAACGGACGTTTGCGGTTTTTTCCGTCGGGAGCCATGCCGATCGGGGCGCACCCACCCGGCGCCGGTGGTACTTCAGCCCCGGCACGAAGAAACAGGCGGCCGAGACGACGCCGAAGATCGTCAGACCGAACCGGGGCCAGAGAGCCATCAGGCCAGAGGTCAGGAAGAGCGCCGCGGCCGGGAAGTAGAACGTCCCGGAGAGGATGCCGGCCTTGATGAAGAACACCATCCCGCTGAACAGCGCCAGCACCGGCGATAGCGCCAGCACCGGCAACCCGAGCATCATTTCGACCCCGAATAGCAAGGAGCAGCCGAGCATACTGGCCCCCCAGACATGCGCGATCTGACGCTCCACGAACGTCACCGGTCCGCTGCGACGGCGCAGCGACCAGAAGATGAGGGCCCAGGTGCCGAACCCCACCGTCCAGATGAGCACATAAGGCCCCGGCGAGGTCACCCCGCTCTTGCAGCACATTGGTGAGCAGGCAGAGGAGCAGGAGTACCACGCTGTGCCAGATCCATAGCAGGCCCCAGTTCTCCAGCACGGCCGCATGATGTGTCTCGCGGAGGGCGCGGCTGACGACGGCCGTGAGGCGGCCGGATCGGGCCGAGATCGGCTCGCCGGCCAGGTACGCCTCCAGGTCCCCTGCCAGATCGGAGGCCGCGGGATAGCGGAGGTCGGCCGGTTTCTGGAGGCACTTCAGGGCGATCAGCTCCAGGTCCCGGTTGACCCGGGGGTTGAGCAGATGGGGCGGCAACGGCTCCTGCTCCAGAACCAGGAAGACCGTGTCGAGTGCCGAGGCGGCCTGGAACGGCGGTCGTCCGGTGAGCATCTGGTAGAGGATCGCACCCAGGCTGTAGACATCGCTGGCCGGTCCGATCCGGCCGCGGCCGCCTCCCACCACCTGTTCGGGCGGCATGTAGCCAGGCGTTCCCACGATGGCTCCCGGGGACGTAAGGCTGGGACCGGCATCAAGCCGCTTGGCCAGGCCGAAGTCGGCCACGTGAGGCCGGCCCTCGAGGTCGATGAGGATATTTGAGGGCTTGAGGTCGCGATGGAGGACGCCGCGCCGATGAGCATAATCCACGGCGTGGCAGATGGGAGCGAGCAAGGTCGCTGCTTCCCGGGGTGGAATCGGACCATCGGCGAGCCGTCGGGCCAGGGACGAGCCCTCGATCAGCCTCATGGTGAAGTAGGGCTGCCCCTCATGATCGCCCACCGTGTACACCGGGACGATATGTGGGTGATCGAGCTGGGCCGCCGAGCTGGCCTCTGCGCGGAATCGGGCCACATCGAGTGCCGAGGCCGTGGAAGCGTGGAGCAGGATCTTCAACGCCACGATCCGACCCAGGCCGGACTGCCGGGCCCGATAGACCACACCCATCCCGCCCCGGCCGAGCTCTTCCAGAAGTTCGCAGTCGCCGATGCTCGCGAGCGGGACAGCCCCCTCAGACCACTCGCCCATTGCGGGACGCGTCTCCGGCGGGAACGTTGTCGTGAGGTCCATTTCGGCCGATCGAGCCAGTTCCTCCGCGACCTGGGCCGTCAGCCAGAGCTCGCGCAGCTCATCGCCAAGGTCGGGATGCTGACGAACGACAGCGTCGAGGTCAGGAACTCGTCCCTGACGGAGTTCTTCGGCCAGCTCGGCCAGGATCCGGGCGAGTTGATCGTCCCTCGTGGCGTCGAGGGCTTCGAAAGACACGGAGTCCATGGTCACCCTGCCTGACTCGGTGGCGTGCCCAGGACAGCGCGAAGCCGGCGCAAGGCTCGGAGATAACGCATGCCGGCCGCCGGCTCGCTCAGGCCCAGCGCCTGGGCAGTCTCCCCATTCGTTAAATGCTCGAAGTGCCGCAAGAGCAGGATCTCGCGGTCATCCTCGCCGAGCTGCTGGAGCGCCGCGTGGAACCGCTCGACCAGCTCGCGGCGGATGGCCTCGGCGGCCGGAGTCGCTCCTTGATCGCGTAGCTCGGCGGCCAGGTCCAGCGACGAGCGATCGTAAAATTCCTTCGCGGCGATCGGCCGTTCGCGGTCGATGCTCCGCCGAGCGGCCACGCGATGACGCCGATGCACATCGATCAACCGATCGCGGGCGATCTGCCGGAGCCAGAGCTGGAACGGCAGCGCCGGGTTTCTCAAGTAATCGGCGAGCCGCCGGCTGGCCTCCAGCAGGACACTCTGGACCACGTCGCTGGCATCCTCCCGGCGTCCCACAGCTCGATCGAGCCGGAGGGCGATCATCCGCCGCAACGGCTCGCGATGGCAGGCCAGCAACCGATCGACGGCCGACGGATCGTCCCGCGCCGCATGTTCCAGCATGGCTTGCGTTTCAGTTGCGTCCGGCCACATGACACGGCCTCGTGATCTCGACCCAGCCGGCCGACGCCGGCAGAGCCCGTTTCCCTGACGGCCCAGCATAACGACTCGCACCGTTCTGGTCCAACGAGCTGGTTTCCCAGGGTGCAGTCGCGTTTCCGCCGTCGGGCCGCCGGGCTGTGTGGCGTCGGTGACCGAGTGCTTTGGCCGCGACGACCTGGAAGCCCCTCCGCGAGCTCGATCCGATCACTCACGAGATCCTTCGCCAGCGTTGGCTCGCCCCACCGCCCCCGGTGGCTCCGACTTCACGATCGATCGTGGCGCTCATTTCCAGATCGGTCCCACAGGCGGCCGGTCGTCCCTCTTACGCGGTAATTCTTGGGCCGAAACCGATGTCAGCCCTCACTTCTCCGGCTGTGCTGCTCGCCCGGCCAGGAGTGCCTCGGCCTCCTTCAGGAGCCTTTGTGCTTCTTCAGCTCTGGCCGAATTCGGCTTCTGCATCGTCTCGCGTAATCGATTCAAGCTCGCCTGAGCTCGGTCCTTCTCACGCAGTTGGTACCTGGCCATCGCGAGAAAGGCCAGGTCCGCCGGAGCGTGACCCCCTTGAGCCGCCTGGTTGAGTTCGTCCGCGCACGTCAGCGTGGTCAGGGCCTCCTGGTACTTCCCCAGGCGGAACTGCGCCATCCCGAGGGTGGTGTGGTAGGAACCCTCGAACGGAATGAGGCGGCAGGCGATTTCCGACCGCTGAACGGCCAGGCGGTACGCGGAGGGTTCCGCGCCAGGCCGAACGGCCACGGCCCGGCTGACCCTGTTGAGGAGGGCCGGGTACTCCCCCCATCGCTCCGCCAGGGCCAGAGCGTCTTGCCACACCGGCTCGCTGAGGTCACGATCGGCACGGAGGTGCGCGAGGACCTCAGACCGGAACAGAGGCTTGCTGAAAAGAGACGCCACCAGATTGTCGGCCTCCTGACCCACCCGGTTTCGCCAGAACGGCTCGACCAGCGTGAGGGCTCGCCGCTGCACAGCACTGCTGATGGTGGTGTCGTTCCGGACTCGGGCTGACACCTCCTGCGGGGCTGGCGATTGCGTGAACAGGAACGTCACCAGGCTTGCGGCCTGCCGCGTCTCGGCGAGTTCCGTATTCAGAGGGTCCCCCTCCCAGATCGTCACGGAGGTGTCCCCACTGACCGCAAGGCGCCGGCCGACGTGATCGAACGCCACACGGGGCTGCTGTGCCAGGCCCCCACGCAACGAAAGGATTTCCTGTCCAGTGAGCGCGTCCCAGATCTTCACTTCACTGGAATGACGCTCTCCTCCCCGGTTGGTCCCGCCCGCGGCGGAGACAAGCCGCCGGCCGTCGGGACTGTACGTCAACCCCGAGACGAAGTTCGTATGTCCGCGGAGAGGAAAGCACATCTCTCCGGTGATCGCGTCCCAGACCTTGAGGGACCCGTCTCGACTCGCCGATGCGAGCCGCCGGCCATCGGGACTGTACGCCACGCTCGTGACCAAATCCTGGTGGCCGGGCAGCGTGAGGATTTCCGCTCCGGTCGCTGTGTTCCAGACCCGCACGATTCGGCCCTCACCCGCGGCCAGGTGCTGGCCGTCGGGGCGGAAGGTCACGCTAGCGAAACCCGCGTTGCCGGCAGGTTCGTTGCGCTGGGCAGCGTCAGGACCGCCTCTCCCTTGCTTGAGTCCCAGATCACGACCTCGCCAGGAACCGGCCGCCCAACCCCCGACCCGCGACTGCACGAGGCGATCCGCTGGCCGTCGGGGCTGAAGGCCACAGCCGCGATGGAGGCGGTGTGCCCGCGCAAACAGAAGATTTCGGTGCCGTTCGACGCATCCCAGACGCGCACGGTCCGATCCTCCCCGACGGAGGCAAGACGCCGGCCGTCGGGGCTGTACGCTACCCCGAACAACGAGAGCGGAATGACCGGTTAGGATGAAGACGTCCACCCCCGTGGTCGTGTCCACGATGCGCAGGGAATGAGGGGTGCTGGCGATGGCCAACCTCCGGCCGTCCGGGTCAAACGCCATATCCTGTACGTTCATGGACCGGCCCGCGTAGGGTGAGGGCTTCGGCGGGCGCCGTGGCATCCCAGACCTTCACGGCACCGTCCCCACTTCCGGAGGCGAGCCGCCAAGCGTCCGGGCTGAACGCGACACTCGCGACGGAGTCTTTGTGGCCGCGCAGGACGAGGTCCTCCTCCCCGGTGGTCATGTCCCAGACTTTCACGAGATTATTGCCGGCCGCGGCCGCGAGTCTCCGACTGTCCGGGCTGAACGCCAGACCCAAGATCCCTTCCGCATGGTGGAACTCCTGCATCTCCCGTCCGGTGTCGGCGTCCCAGATCTTCACGGTCCCATCGATGCTACCTGAAGCGAGACGTCGGCCGTCAGGGCTGTACGCCACGCTAGCGACCAAATACGGGTGCTTGCCCAGGCGTGAAAAGTTCTTTTCCCGTGGCGGGGTCGCAGACCCGGACCGTATGACCATCCGCGAAGGCGAGCCGCCGCCGCGGCTCCGCCGCGGCCGGGCTGAAGGCCACTGACGTGAAGGCCATGTGCCAGGCCGTGGCTTCGTTCCCAGCGTATGCACAGGAGTTGCCTCCCGTCGGCCGCGTCCCAGATTTTCACTTCTCCGGGCAAGAAACTTCCCCTCGGATCAAACCCCCCAGCGGCGGAGGCGAGCTGCCGGCCGTCCGGACTGAATGCCAGGCCCCGCACTGGGGTGGCGTGCGCGGGCAGGCCAAAGAGCTCGCGGCCGTCGGCCGCATCCCAGACCTTGATCTCGCCTGGCGTGCGCACGCCCCCATTCGCGGAGGCCAACCGCCGGCCGTCCGGACTGAATGCCACGCAGGATACGAGGTCCTTGTGCCCGCGCAGGCAAGAGCGTTCCTGACCAGTCGCCATATCCCAGACCTTGATTTCCCCCGATTGGCCATAATTGCCGCTGGCGGACGCGAGCAGCGTGCCGTCCGGACTGATCGCCACGCATCGGACGGGAGCCAAGTGGCCGGGCAAAGTGTGCATGTCCAGCCGGCAGAGGCGCTTTAGGTGGTACCACTCAAAGCCTCGCAAGTCCGGCGCACCCGGTTCGTGCGGTGCGAGGACGTCGAGGCGTCGCTCGAACGAAGCGAGCTCGCCCTCTTGCCAGTCCTTCTGTGCCAGGGTACTTTCGGCGGCGTACCAGCGGAGGTCGCTCGACGCGCTTTTCTTCCTGCGCCTGCCGGGCGCTGGCGCGTGCGTCTTGCTCTCGGTTGCTGGCCTGGATCGCGTAATACGACGTGCCGGCCATGCCCAGCAGCAGCGAGGCCGCCACCGCGCCGAGGAGGATTGCCACGGCCCGGATGCGCCGGCACCAGCGCCACGCCCGCTCGGGGCCGGAGATGGGCCGGGCCACGATTGGCTCGCTGGCGCGGAAATGGCGGAGGTCCTCGGCCATCGCCGCGAGGTCGGGGTATCGCCGAGCCGCGTCCTTTTGCAGCGCCTTCAAGCAGATCGTCTCAAGGTCGCGGGGCATGCGGGGAAGGAGCTGCGACGGCGCGACCGGCTCGGCGGTCCGGATCAGGTCGAGGGTGTCCAGGATGGACGACCCCCGGAACGGTGGCCGGCCGGTGAGCATCTCGTAGAGGGTGGCGCCAAGCGCGTACTGGTCGGCGGCGGGGCCGGCCTTCTCGGCGCCGGTGGTCTGCTCGGGGCCATGTAGCTCGGCGAGCCGAGGATCGACCCGGTGCCCGTCTGGGCGGAGTCGGCCTCCAGCCGCTTGACCAGGCCGAAGTCGGCGATCTTCGGCGTCCCGTCGCTGGCGAGGCGGACGTTCGCCGGCTTGATATCGCGGTGGACGATCCCACGGCGGTGGGCCACGTCCATGGCCCGGGCCAGCGTCTCGACAATCCGGGCCGCGTCCTCGATGGGCTGTGGTTTGCCGGCGATCCCCTGTGCCAGGCTGCCTCCCTGGAGAAACTCCAGCGAGAAATAAGGCAGGCCGTCGTGCTCGCCGATCTCGAAGATCTTGATGATGTTGGGGTGGTCGATGGCGGCGACGGCGCGGGCCTCGGCCTCGAAGCGAACCAGGTCGTCCAGTCGTGCACCGCCGCCGGCCTTGATCATCTTCAGCGCGACCAGGCGCTGGAGCCGGAGGTGCCGCGCCTTGTACACGATCCCCATGCCGCCGGCGCCCAGCACCCCCAGGATCTCGTAGCCGGTGATCCGGGGCCATGTGTCGCCCTGGCGGCCGCCGGTCGATTGGGACGCCTCCTCCGTATTTGCCGCCGCGACACCAGGCGAGTGCACCAAGCCCTCGGTGGCATCGGGGTCGTAGTCAGCCGTCGCATCGCGGGCCGGGCCGGTCGTGGCATCGGGATCCTGGTCGGCGGTGGCGTCGCGGTCCGTGATCGCGTCGCCGTCGAAGTCCGCGGCATTCGGATTCGAGGCCTCGTCTGGGAGAGGTGCCATAAGTGATCCACCCTACAACGGTTGACCGGGCACGGTGCCGCTGACTGGACCGGCTCCGAGCGCGAACGAGGACCATAAAGGCCCCCTCGCTCGTGTTCGGGGCTGGTCAGAGCGTGATCCGCCAAGGATCACAGGTCATGGAGCCCCCTCCATCCCACAATTACAAGCGCCCGTCGTTTGGTCAAGCTTGCATGTCTGATTATCACCACAGCAGATTGCAACACCGTTCTCACAAATGCAAGTCCTGGGCGTCGGATTCGAACACTTGATGACGGCGCTGGCAGGTTCGATGGCAGGGACGGTCGTGCCCTGGGAGGGGCAGCGCGTTGGCCAGGAAACGCTCCTACGGACGACCGCGGCTCTTTGTAGGGGAAGCTTCATGTCCGGTCTCCTTGGGGGGGCCCCGGCGTGGTGCGCTGCCGGTGACAAGATCAGCGGGTGAACCAGGAGCGCGTTGGGCCGACCGTCACCGGCACGGTGTCGCTGACGTCCACCGTAAACCGGTAGACACGGCGCACCGTCTGCACCTGCCGCTCGGGGTAGAAGAAGTACACCTCGACGTCCCAGCAGTCCGAGCCGGGCCGGCAGATCGGGCTGGGAACCACGTTGATGCTGTCCAATTCCATCTTTTCTTTCAGGGCGGACTCGTAGACTTGCTCGAATGCAAATGCATTGGTCGCCGCGAAGTTGATGGCCCGATCCTGCGGCGTCAGGCCCAGGTTGCGCGGCCCGTGGTAAACGCGGTTGAGGAAGTTGCGGACGCCCGCTGTGCGCTGGGCGTGTGCATCCCGCTCGTCCTGGGGAGCCTCCGCGTCGGGCGCGGGGCCGGCCACCGCGTCCGCCAGGGCCGCCGTCGTCCAGCTAGACATCCCGTGCAATTCCGGCACGATGATGGGCACGACCTGTCCCGTCAGGAGAGTGGCCTTGCCGGCGACGACGCCCGCAATCGATATGCGCTCGACCCCCTCGTCCAGTTGCTCACGCAGGAACCGCCGCAGTTCCTTGTAGGTGTCGGCGGCGAACGGTCCTTGCGGCCGGACCGCGTAAATCGCCGTGCCGTCGAGGGCGAGGGTCCATTCGACGGCGGCGGCGTCCCAGGGGTGCTCGTCGAGATGGGTCAGCATCCGCCGGGGGTCGAGCGCCAGGCCGCGCCAGGACGGCTTGTACCAGCGACGCCGGCTATCGTCTGGGCGAGGCTGTCGAGGCGGGCTTCGCTGACCAGGTCGTATCCGAGCTGGCCGAGAGTGTAGACCAATTGCGGCGACCCGGCCTGACAACCGCAAGCGGACGGTTGGACTGCCGCGGGGCGAACCGCGTTTTCGGTCGGGACGAGTGCGATCGGCGAGGCCGCGTCCAGGTAGTCTTGGCTGGGCGCCACTTCGCTCGGTGAGGCGGTGGAGTCGGACCTGGACAGCATACTCCGCGTGAGGATTGTTACGGCTCCATCGACACTCAACCGTCCGGCCAGGAGACGGCGGCAATCCGTTGTCGGCTGCCGATCACATCCGAGGGCGCTGAGCAACAATGCCTCCCGGACGAGCGGTGGGCTCGGCTGCCGGCCCCGATTTCGCTGCAAACTCAGGAGCAGGGCCGCGACTCCCGAAACCAGGGCTGTCGCGTAACTGGTGCCGGTCCCTCGCGCATCCCGCCACTAGGTTGCGCGCGAAGTATATCCACGCCGGGTGCCAGAGTCCCCTGGATTCCTAAAGAGCGCCCCAATTGCTGGACTCGAGGGGTTTCCCCTGGGCATCCATTGCGCCCACTGCCAGCACCGAGTCGAGGGCGGCGGGGACGTGGAGGCACGCGCAACCGTCATTGCCCGCGGCGGCGACGATCAGGACGCTTCGCCGGGCGCAATCGCGGACCACGTCGGCCAGCAGCGGGTGAGCAGTGCCCGAAGGGGAGAACTGTCCGCCGCTGATGTTGACGACGTGGGCGCCTTGCTGTACCGCCTGGGAGATGGCCCGTGCGAGATCGAGTTGCGAACAGAGCTGAATCGACTGCTCACCGACGGACTGAAAAATCGGCACGAGGACGCCTCGGCAGAGCGGCGCGAGGCCCGGCAGGGGCCCGTCGTGATGGCCGAAGATCACGCTGGCGATGTGGGTACCGTGTCAGCTGGCCAGCCCGCGGTTGACGGTCCCCGGAACCAGGGTTTCCACCTGCGTGAGGTTCGCAGGTTTCAAACTCGGGTGGGAGAGGTCAACCGGCCCGTCCAACACCGCGATGCAGACCGCGGGATCGCCAAGGGTCTCGGCCCAGAGTTCTCGGATTCCGGAGAGGAGGCCCATGACCATACAACCGCAAGAGCCCACGAAGATGAACGCTTGAAGTGGTCGCACAGCTTGTGAGCCCACCCCCTGTGTCCCTAGGATAAGCCAGCCGCCCCGCGATCACAAATGAAAAATAATGGTAACGAATCATATCCCCGGCCCCCGGTCATTCACACCCCGCCCCCGGTGGCTTGCTTCGGTCCCGGCCTTTGTGTTCGAGTCTTTTGTTCTGTTGAGTTGGCTTGAGATGCCTATGACGGTCAGCTTGTCGCCGAAGAGGACGAACCTCATGAGAGGGCCCGTTCGTGCACAGAATGGGGATGCGATTGTTCCGTGGTCGACCCCGCAAGACGTACGATCACTCAGGAGATCCCGGCTCCGGCGCCTCATGGCGGCGGTCGTCGATGACGGTACTCGCATCGATCCGATTCGTTCCGATCTTCACAAGGCCAACCCGCTCTTCGACCTGGATGCCGACGGTCTGCGTCCGCTGCGAGCCCGCGCGTGTGTCGCGGATCACGTTGTCCTCGAAGATGAGACCAGACGGCTTGCCACGGATGCGGATGCCCGCGGTGCCGGACTCGCGGCCGTTGTCCTCGATGCGATTGTCCTTCAGATGGTTGCGGTGCGGCGACATCCCCTCGGATTCGTCGCGGAAGAACACGCCATTCGAACCGTTTCGAATGACAGAATTGGCGCGCAGAAGATTGTCCGAATCCTTGTGGCCGATCGAGATGCCGAACCGGCCATTGTCCTCGATGCGATTGTGCTCGAACACGCCGTGGCGGACACGCCAGCACAGGAACAGGCCATCCGTGCCGTTGTGACGGGCCAGGCAGTTCCGCACCACGGGGCGTTGTGAGCCACTGCCGGGGTGGAACCCGAGGTCGGTGTTGTCCTCACTGGTGCAGTCAACGACGGTCACATCGTTCGACTGCTGGAAGCTGATCCCGTCGCCATGATAGTTCCGTACGACGCAACCCCGGATCGTCGTGCCGAAGCCCCGGTAGAGGTAGATCCCAGCACCCCGGCATCCGTTGAGCAGGGGATTGGCCTCCTTGTTCCCCTCGATGATAAGGTCCTCGACGCTCGCTCCCTGGATATTCGAGCCACTCACGACGGGGAAGACGGTGGCCGCTGTTGCATGGTTGGCAACCATGCAGTCGGCCATCAGAGGCGCGTCAATTGAGAAGGTGTTTCCACGGCTTCCCGTGATCCGTGCCACGGTGGTATGGAAGCCTCCGGCATGGTCGTCCCAGATCGCGACCCCGGCGCCCACGACGAAGCCCTCAGGCACCTTGACCGTGATCTGCTGTTCGCCGTAGTCGCCGTCGAGGGCCAGCGGAGAGACCGCCGCGTCGGCCTTGCGCAGGACCGTCTGACCCTTCCGGCCACGGACCGTTACACCCGAACGCAAGTGCAGCGAATCGCGCATCAGGTACTCGCCCGCCCCGATCTCGACGGTTCCTCCGCCCAGACCCGCGACATAATCGACGGCCGCCTGGAGTGCCCGGTTGTCGGCCCCGATCAGATCGGTCTCGGCCCGCCCTACGGTGATCCTGGGACGCTCGCTCATCTTAGAGTGCATGGCGTGCGGAAGTTGTTGCTCCTCCGACTTCGGTACCAGATCGTCTGCCAGAGCCGTCGTTCCGGCAACGCCGACGATGAAGAGGATACCACCGAGTTGCCATGCGAGGGCGGTTGAACAGAATCCGGGTCATGGACGATCTCCTGGGATGTACCCATCCCACCGGGAAAACTCCCGCGCCGCCGTGTCTCCTGGCCGGGAGGCGAGAAAGGCACGCCGGTGTGACGCGGGTCATCGGTTTCAGTATGTCCCGAACACGGGGAGGAAGGAAGGGCGTGGCTCTTTTGGGCGCCAGTGCGAGTCCGGAGGGGTCATCCCCTAAGTGCAGATGTACGGGAGACTTCCACTGTTCGTGACGGGGATGCTGAGTAAAGCAAACCTTCGTTAGCTTTACACCCGCCGACCGATCAGTTCCACCGCGCAGACAGGAGTCGGCACCCATCGACAAGAACGCCATTGCACCCGGTTTCCCATGTGGCGCCCATCGTCTCGGTCGTCCTGTCTCCGATTCGAACCGTCACACGTTATTCATGGTATCGCGGTGTTTCACGAGCCTCATTACTCATCGGAAAGGTCTTCTCAATGATGCCTGAACTCTACCGACCGAGCCGACGTCTGTTCCTCGGCGCCTGCGCCAGCGGCGCGGCGTTCTTCACGACCCCCGGGCTGTTCGCCGAACAGCTCGCCGTCACGCCTTCCCGAACTGAAGGCCCCTTCTATCCCGACAGGCTTCCCCTCGACCAGGACAACGACCTGATCCTCGTCAAGGACAGCACGAGCCCCGCCGTGGGTGAAATCACGCATCTAACCGGGCGCGTGCTCACGGCCTCGGGCAGCCCCGTGCGCGGGGTCACCATCGAGATCTGGCAGTGCGACGCGAACGAAGTGTATCTCCACACAGGAGATAGCGCGTCGAAAGCCGACCAGCGCGACAAGAACTTCCAGGGTTTCGGCAAGTTCACAACCGGCTCGACCGGCGAATACCGCTTCCGCACGATCAAGCCGGTGCCTTATCCCGGCCGGCCAGCCCCGCACATCCACTTCAAGGTGAAGAAGGGGGACCGGGAGCTGCTCACCTCCCAGATCAATATCGCCGGCCATCCGGGCAACCTGGTGGACCACGTCGTGCTCGAAGGGATCAGCATCTTCGACCGCGAGCTGCTGATGACCGAATTCAAGCCGATCAAGGGGTCGAAGATCGGTGAGCTGGCCGCGACCTTCGACATCATCCTCGGCCGCACGCCCGACGAGCGCATCCTGTCATCCCGTCGCCGTCCGAATCGCTGACATTCGCCTCCCATGGAACTCTCTGGAAAACCCAACATGTTGAGGAGTCTCATGATCCGTCGAATCAAACTGCTCGCGTTCCTCGGTTGCTTGTGCGCCGCCCCGGCCGCGACTGCGCAACCTCCCGATGGGCCAGGCGATGGTCCCGGCCGCGGTTTCTCCAAGCAGGAGGACGTCGATGACCTGGTCTCACGGATGATGGCATTCGACACGAACAAGGACGGCCATCTGATTGGGAGCGAAGTGACCGACGCCCGGTTGCTTCGGCTCTTCAATCGTGCGGACGCCGACAAGGATGGGACGGTCACGAAGTCGGAGCTGACCGTCCTGGCGGAGAAGGAACACGCGGACATCCGGGGCGGACCCGGCTTCGGACCTCCAGGCGGACCGGGCGGTTTCGGTCCACCGCCTGGTGGAGGTTTTCCGCGTCCCGGTGAGGTCCTTTCGCCCATGGCTCAGCAACGGCTAAGATTGAGTGCCGAACAGAAGAGCCAGCTTGCGGCCCTCCAGAAAGAGGTCGATGCCCGGCTCGAGAAGATCCTCACCGACGAGCAACGGCAACAGCTCAACGCGATGCGCCGGCGCGGACCGGGCGGTTTCGGTCCACCCGGAGGCGGATCAGGTGGACCGGGCGGTTTCGGTCCACCGCCTGGCCAGCGACGTCCTTGATCCGTGTCATGAACCGGTTTCATACAAATCAATATAATGTGAATACATGCATATTCTATTTATGATATTGGCGTTGATGAGCCGGGGGTCGGGTTGACCCACCTGTTCCTCACCTGTTAGCTGGTGCAAGGCTCCCCGGCACTTCACGCTCGGGTTGCGCCCCACTCACACGAGCGGTGTGGTGGGCGCAACTCCTTCGTGAAGCGCTCGTTGGTGAGACATCGAGCGCAGATTCGTCCAGCCGCTCTCCTCGGTACGGCCCACCGAGAATCGTCCCGCGATCACCTTGACGCATTGTCAATCGTCTACCTACGATAGGCTTTCTCGTCTGATCTCGTAGTATCGATGACTTGTGCGAGGAGTTGGCGGTGAGCAGAGATCGGGCTCTGGAGACCTTGCGAGAGGCCGTGCGTCTCTCGCCCGAGAATATCCCCTTGAGGCGGCATCTCGCCGAGAGTCTCCTCGCGCAGGGCCGCCCCGAGCTCGCGGAGGCCGAGTTCCGCGACGCCCTCACGCTCGCTCCGGAAGATGCCAACCTCAAGGTCGGGCTGGCCAATGCCTTCGTCCAGCAGGGGAAAAACGACCTGGCCATCGTGATCCTGGAGGACATGACCAGGCGTCCGAACCCCCCGGCCCTGGCCTTCGTGCTCTTCGCCCGACTGCTATCGCATGCCGGGGAAGTTGAGGAAGCCGTCCGGCAATACCACCGGGGCGTGGAGGCCGACCCGGCCGTCGCTGATCGGGAATTCGCCGATCGGCTGGGAATCCATTCGAGCGACGACGCCGACCTCGATTTCGACCCGGAGACCAGCGAGGTGGTCGAGGGGCGAGTGCGACTCGGCATGGTCCGAGCCCGAGTCCGAACCGAGGGTCGAGATCGACCGGCCCAGTCTCACCTTCACCGATGTCGGCGGGATGGAGACCCTCAAGGAGGAGATCCGGATCAAGATCATTCACCCGTTGAATCACCCCGACCTCTACCGGGCCTATGGCAAGTCGATCGGCGGCGGCATCTTGCTCTACGGGCCGCCGGGTTGCGGCAAGACGTACCTGGCGCGCGCCACGGCGGGCGAGATCCATGCGGGGTTCCTCGCCGTCGGGATCAACGACGTGCTGGAGATGTGGATCGGCAATAGCGAGCGGAATTTGCATGCGCTGTTCGAGCATGCTCGTCAGAATACCCCGTGCGTCCTGTTCTTCGACGAGGTCGACGCTCTCGCGGCCAGCCGGGCCGACCTTCGCGCCAGCGCGGGGCGGCAGCTTATCAATCAGTTCCTGGCCGAGTTGGATGGGATTGGCGCCCGGAACGAGGGCGTGCTGGTCCTGGCGGCGACCAATGCTCCCTGGCACCTCGATCCCGCATTCCGGCGCCCGGGCGGTTCGATCGCATCCTGTTCGTACCACCCCCCGACCTCGCGGCGAGGGCGGCGATTCTCCGACTCCTTTGCCGCGGGAAGCCGGTCCAGAACCTCGATTACGAGCACCTGGCCAAGAAGACCGACCAGTTCTCGGGCGCCGATCTCCGGGCGGTCCTCGACCTCGCCGTCGAGGCCAAGCTGCGCGAAGCCATGAAGGCGGGTGTACCCCGGCCGTTAACCACCAAGGACCTCCTCACCTCTGCCGCGTCGATCAAGCCGTCAACCCGGGAGTGGTTCGCGACCGCCCGCAACTATGCCCTTTACTCCAACCAGGGCGGGATCTACGACGACATCCTCAAGCATTTGAAACTCTGATGAGCACGGCCTACCAGCGCGGGATCGTCCTGTACAGTCAGCACCGCTACGATCTGGCCGATCGCGAGTTCCGTCAAGCGCTCGCGGAGTCACCCGACGACGGGCTGTCGCACGGCTTCCTGGCTTTATGCTTGTCGCACCAGGATCGGATCGACGAGGCCCTCCACGAGGCCGACGAGGCGGTCCGGCTCGAACCCGGCATGGCCTTCTGTCACAACGTGCGGGGGACGATCCTCGGTGAGCTGAAGCGATTCAAAGAGGCGGCGGGCGCCGCCGAGGAAGCGATTCAGTTAGACCCCGACGAATCCGACCATTTCGGTCTGCTGGCCAGCGTGGAACTGGGGCGTCGCCGCTGGGCCGAGGCGCTGAAGGCCGCCGAGCACGGCCTGGCGCTCGATCCCGAGGACATGCGCTGCATCAACATTCGCGCCATGGCCCTGGTGCAACTCGGCCGCAAGGACGAGGCGGCCGAGGCGCTCGGCTCGGCGTTGGCCGACGATCCCGAAAATGCCCTCACTCACGCCAATCAGGGTTGGGCCCTCTTGCACCGCGGCGAACATGTCAAGGCGCTGGAGCACTTCCGCGAGGCACTGCGGATCGACCCCACGCTCGATTGGGCTCGAGCTGGGATCGTCGAGGCCCTCAAGGCCCGATATCTGATCTACCGGTTGATGCTCCGCTTCTTCCTCTGGATGGGACGGCAAAGCACGGTGGCCCAGTGGGTCGTGATCCTCGGAATCGTGTTCGGCCAGAATATCCTGGCCAGCTTCGTGCGCACCCATCCGGCCCTCAAGCCGTTCATTGGTCCGGTGCTGGCCCTGGCCTTCGCGTTTCTGCTGCTGACCTGGATCGCCAGCCCGCTCTTCAATCTCCTCTTGCGCTGAACCGCTTCGGTCGACTGGCCCTGTCGCGCGACCAGCGCATCGCCTCGAGCTGGATCGGCGCCTGCTTCATTCTGGCGGCGGGTTTCTTCATCTCCAACCTGATCCGCTGGGCTCCTTTGAGCACCTTCGGCATGATGTATTTCGGCTTCTTGCTCATGCCGCTGGCCGTGACGTTTCGACGTGAGTCAGGGCGATCGCGACGGCTCATGGCGGGCTATACTGCCATCGTTGCGGCGCTGGGCCTGCCGATGCTGAGTCTGGGACTGCTCGGCGACGCGAGTCCGTGGCGAGACGTCGACCGTGCCGCTGAGCTCTTTCGGTACAGTCTCTATGGCTCGGTCTTCTCCACGTGGGTCTCCGCGTTCCTCCACTCGCACGATTCCGCGGGATAGAGCGGTTGGATCTGAATGGTTCCACGACAGATAAGGGGATCGTCTTCCATGCCGGCGATCTCCCACTTCAAATGGTGACCAGGGTCTCGATCATCTCGCGGAAACTCGGCAAACGCTCAAGGATGCCGGGCCATTCGGCGTATCGTTGGGTGAGATCACCGAAGAGACGAGGCCCTCGACCTGCTTTGAGTAAGGCTGAGGGCGCCCCGGACGCCTCAGCCAAGTGTCCTTGAGGACACCCGTTGGACATCGTGTCCGCAGAATTCCTTCTTCGCTGACCGCCTCGTCAGGGAATTCCAGGCCGCGCGTTTCTTTCAGGATTTCGCTCGCCGCCAAGAAGATGGACTCGCGCTCCCAGAAGAGAACTTGCGGGAAGAAGTGTGACTCTTCCTCCTGTCTCCGTTCAGGAGTCATGGTCGCGAGTGCGAGATTCCGCAGCTGATCGCGGACCGCGGCTTCCAGTTGATGGGTGTATTGTCGGAACGATTCGAATGCATCCGGCCGGTTAGGGTTGGATGGGGGAGGCGCCGGCGCATTGCGGACAGCCTTCTCGACCTCGTAGGCATCGATGACCACCATCACGTAATCAGCGCGATGAGGCCCGAAGAAACGCATTCGCTCGTAGTTGGAGCATTCCGCAACCAGCTTGGAGTTGCCTTTCATTGGGAGCGAACCGAAGTAAGCCAACGGCTCGCGCCCGACTTCACTTCGATGGACCTGCACGATGGTCCGGACCAGATGGTGAAGGCCGCCAGCGGTCTTGTCTTCGTACAGGACCACCACGCGAGGGCCTGGCATTCTCAGTGCTCCGTCGTAGCAAATGCAGCCAGGTGACCCGCTTCCCTCAACTGACCCAGCGGATAGCTCTTGAGCCACTCGCGCAAATCGTCCTCTGGCGGTCGAGTCAACGTTGTGCCTTGCTCACAATTCTCCATCAAGATCACGTCGGAGGGTTGCGACAGATAGGAGAGCAGGAGGTCGGAATGGGTCGTGACGACCAACCGACGCGTGGCGGCGGCCTGTTCCATCATACCGACGAGCCGGTAGAGCAACTCGGGGTGCAGATGGGCCTCAGGTTCATCGATGCCGATCAGGCTCGGGCTATCTGGCGAGACCAGGACGGCGGCCCAGGCCAGGAAGCACAAGGTGCCCGCCGAGAGGACCTCCGCCGGGAACTTCTTCTTGGGAAAGCGACGATCGACCCAGGCCAGTGCGATCCGGCCCGCACCCGCGTCCGGCGGAAACACCAGGTTCTCGAAATCCGGAAAGCCGATACGGACCTTCTCCTTGAATTCGGCCCAGAGATCTTCGTCCTGGCTCAGGTTGTACAAGACGTTGACCAGGTTTTCACCCAAGGGGGATAGTCTGGCGGCGTTCTCCACAAATTGAGGCTGTCGGATTTGCGGCGCGTCGTTGGGATCTTCGGAAGTCCACCGGGCCTTCGCGTCGAAGCCGGGGTAGATCTGAATCGATGAGAGTTCTTGCCGAATCCTGCGCAGGACCCGATAAGCGCTGGGGTCGCGAAACTGAGCGATGGCCAGTTCTTGGACTTCGCGCCATTCCAGAGTGAACTCCTCGACCTTCTGGCTGAGTGCATTATGAAGGAACCCAGTCCCGCGCTTCGCGCTGAGCCAGATGAAAGGGTGTTTCTCCCCTTGTTCTGGGGAGCGTCGAGCGTATTCCTCGGCGATCAGATGCCCCTGGGACTGCTGTTCGATCGTAAACCCATAGGCGAGCGCAGCCGGCTCGAATTCGATTCGATACCGGATGTATTTCGCTCCTTTTCCAGCCCAGAGCAAGTTCGCTAGTCCCCCCCGCGCTTGATATAACGCGGAACTGAGACTGCCTTGGACTGCCGCCGCGAGGAAGTCCAAAGCATCAAGGATGTTGGTCTTGCCCGATTGGTTTGGGCCAATCAGGACGTTGAGTGGCGCAGCTCCAGTCGAACGTGCCGGAGCGAACGGAACCCTTCGATCTCGATCGATTTGATCAAGGTATTCTCTCGTCAAGTCGGGGTGCGGAATCTCCGGTTCCCGGAAGAGCCGAGACAACAGCATTCTACATACCTGCGATCGCCTCGAGCAGGCTGTCTGGTGCCGGAGCGTACTCGAGGGGTTCCATCGTATAGCTGGCCCGACCCTGGCTCAGACTGCGGACGGCCGTCGAGTAACCGAACATCTGCTCCAGGGGAGCGCGGGCGTCGATGACCATCAGCTTGCCGCGGGTGCTGGTATGATCGATGAGCGCGCGGCGACTCGAGAGGTCGGCGGTGATGCTGCCCAGGTAGTCTTCGGGGGTGACGATCTCCAGTTTCATGATCGGTTCCAGGAGCACGGCGCCGGCCTCGTGGACCGCCTTGCGCAGGGCGTCCGACGCGGCGAAGCGGAAGGCCAGGTCGTTGGAGTCGACGTCGTGCGTCGCGCCATCGACCAGCGTGACCTTCATGTCGACGAGCGGGTAGCCGGTCCGGCCCCCGGACTTGGCCTCTTCGCGCAGACCCGCCTCGATCGGCGGGATGAACTCGGCCGGGATGATCCCCCCCTTGAGCTTGGTCACGAAGTGAAGGACCGGCGCTCCCTTGGGCTGGATCTCCGGTTCCAGGTCAATCGTGACCTTGGCATACAGTCCCGAGCCGCCCGTCTGTCGAATGCAGGTCCCCTCGACGCGCTTCACCGCCTTCTTGATGGTCTCGCGGTAGCTGACCCGGGGACGACCCACGTGCACTTTCAAGCGGTAGTCGCGGATCATCCGGTTCTTGAGGATCTCCATATGCAGCTCACCCATGCCCGAGATGAGCGTCTGGCCGGTCTCCTCGTTAACCCGGAAGGAGAAGGTCGGGTCCTCGCGTGCCAGGGCGTTCAAGGTCTCGGCCAGCTTCCCCTTGTCAGCCGAGCTGACCGGCTCGATCGACATGCTGATGACCGTCTCAGGGAACTCGATCCGCTCCAGGAGGATCGGGTGCGCGGCGTCGCAGAGGGTGTCGCCGGTGACCGAGTCCTTGAGTCCCACCACGCCGACAATATCGCCGGCAATCGCCTCCGCGATCTGCTCGCGATCGTCGGCCCGGATGTGATACAGCCGCGAACAGATCTCCTTCTTGTCCTTCCCGGGGTTGTAAACCCGAGTGCCCGACTTGAGCCGGCCCGAGTAGACCCGCACGAACGACAGGTCGCCGTGGGCATCGTTGGTGATCTTGAACACCAGCCCGCAGAACGGCTCGTCCGGGCTGGGCTTGCGAGTCAGCTCGGTCCCCTTCTTCGGATGGTGGCCCACGACCGGCGGCTTGTCGAGGGGACTCGGCAGGTAGGCGGCGACCGCGTCCAGCAGTCGCTGCACGCCCACATACCGGAGGCTTGAGCCGCAGAGCACGGGATGGACCTGACCGGTCAAGGTGGCCCGCCGCAATGCGGCCACGATCTCGCCGGTGGGCAGCTCGTCCCCCTCGAGATGAGCCATGTAAGCGTCGGTGAACGCCTCATCCTTGTCAGACAGGGCGTTCAGCAATTTCTCCCGCCAGAGCTCGGCCTCGGCGCGCATCGTCTCGGGGATCTCAGTCTCGGTGATGGTCGAGCCCAGGTCCTCCGTCTTGTAGAACAGGGCCTTCATCGTGATCAGGTCGATCAGGCCCTGGAACTCTCCCATGGTCCCCTCAGGGCCGGCACCGATAGGGATCTGGAGCGGAATCGGATGGCTCTCCAGCAGCCGGTCCTGGACCTCCTGGAAAACCCGCTCGAACTCGGCGCCGATGCGATCCATCTTGTTGATGAAGCAGATCCGGGGAACGCGGTACTTGGTCGCTTGTCGCCAGACCGTCTCGCTCTGCGCCTCGACGCCCTCGACGGCCGAGAACACGACGACGGCTCCGTCGAGCACGCGAAGCGAACGCTCCACCTCGGCCGTGAAGTCAACGTGGCCCGGCGTATCGATGATGTTGATCGTGATCGGGCGTCCTTCGGTGTCCTTCCAGTGGCAGGTGATCGCCGCCGCCACGATCGTGATCCCGCGCTCGCGTTCCTCCGGCAGGTAGTCGGTCGTCGTATTCCCCTTGTCGACGTCCCCCATCCGATGGATCTCGCCCGCATAGTACAGGACCCGCTCGGTCGTCGTCGTCTTGCCGGCGTCGATGTGCGCAATGATGCCGATGTTGCGGATGTAACGTAAGTCGGAATGAGCAGGGTCGCTGTCCATGGTCGCCTCGTGTTTGATCAATTCGGACGGCCGATCGGCGCGACGGGACCGTCTTGCACGACCAGCTCGCGGGAAGGCAGGCGCAGGTTGTCTGTTCCATTCTTGAAACCGACAAGTCGTCCGTCCAGCTTACCTTCGTCGTAGGTCGGTCGTCATTAGTGGGCAACCTGGGCCTTCGAGTCCGGGACCCGGCGACCTTGATCCCCAAAGCCACCAATGGCCCGTGACCAGCGGCCAATGACGAACCCGCTTGCCAGTCGCCCCAAGAATCGACTAGACTTTGACATAGACACCAGCGAACGGCGCGCGGTTCGATGCAGGACGACAGCCCCAGTCGTCCCATCGTGCCCGTCGGTCCATGAGACGATTCGGGTCCTGGCGGATGAGGAGGGTACTCGCCGATGCCGCGACGGAACTTTTTTGCCCTGGCGATGATCGGATCAGTCAGCTTGTTTTGTTGGCAGGTCACTCAGGGAGCCAAGCCGAAGGACGAGATGATGGAGCTCTACGGCCTCTTCGTTGACGCCGTGGAGAAAGTCGAAGTCAACTACGTCCGGCCGGTGTCGCGGAGGGAGTTACTGGAGAGCGCCCTTGATGGAATGCTCCAGAATCTCGATCCTCACTCCACCTTCATCAACACAGGCGAGTGGATGCAGTTTCGCCGCCAGATCGAAGGGAAGTTCGGGGGGATCGGCATCCAGGTTGGAGTCGACCAGGAAAGCGGACGACTCCGGGTGATCGCCCCCATGGTGGGCACGCCAGCCTATGAGGCCGGCATCCTGGCGGGAGACCAGATCGTCGAGATCGATGGAAAGCCGGCCGAAGGGATGAGTCCGGACAAGGCCGTCGAGGTCCTGACCGGCCGGCCAGGGACCGAAGTCAAGCTCAGCGTCCTGCATGAAGGCTCCGAGGATCCCGAACCGATCGCGATTACGCGCACCATCATCGAGGTGCCCAGCGTCCTGGGCGATCGGCGTAAGCCCGATGATCAGTGGGATTATCTGCTGGATAAGGACAAGAAGATCGGCTATATCCGGATCACCAGCTTCATTCAGACGACGGCGGACGAGTTGAAGAAGGCCCTCGACGAGCTGAGGGACGAGGGCATGAAGGGGTTGATTATCGACTTGCGCGACGATCCCGGCGGGTTGCTCAGCGCGGCTGTCGAAGTCTCCGACATCTTCCTCGATAAGGGCGAGATCGTCAGTACCAAGGGGCGGAACACGCCGCAGAAGTCCTATAATGCGCGCCGTAACAGTCCGTATGAAGAAGTGCCGATGGTCGTGCTGGTCAACCAGAACTCGGCGTCGGCTTCCGAGATCGTCTCTGCGGCCCTCCAGGACCATCATCGCGCGACGGTCGTCGGCCAGCGGTCCTATGGCAAGGGCTCGGTTCAGAATATTTTCGAGCTCGACGACGGCCAGAGCGTGCTGAAACTCACGGTGGCCAGCTACTACCGCCCCTCCGGGGAGAACATCCACAAGTTCAAGAACGCGAAAACGACGGACAAGTGGGGAGTCTCGCCGGACTCGGGATGCGAGGTCAAGCTCAGCTCCCGGGATTACTTCCAGTGGTTCATGGGCCGTCGGGACCGCGACCTGGCTGCAGGACATCGCCGCACCCCAGCCCCCAAGCCCGAGGCTTCGAAGGAAAAAGTGGAATCCAAGCCCGAACCCTCCAAGGAAAAGGCGGAATCCAAGCCCGAACCCTCCAAGGAAAAGGCCGGCGTCAAGAACGAGACGGAGAAAGCTCAGCCGAAGCGCTCGGCCTCGCGACGGACCTCCCGACCGTTCGTGGATAAGCCACTGGACAAAGCGCTGGAAGTCATTCGCTCCAAGCTCGAAGCCCAGGCCAAGCCCAAGGCCAAGGCAGCCTGATCGGGCCAATCCTGTCGCCGATCGTCTGGCCTTCCTCTTGACGACGATCAGGGATCTACGGACCACGTGAGCCGGCGAAAACACCAGAATCTCCGACCGCGTCTTTGCGATATCCGCGATTCCTCCGGTGGTTCCGTGGCAATCCGGACTGGTACGTTCTGGACATGAGTCGAGATTCTCTGCTCCTGCTGGCCATCGAGACGACCTGTGACGAGACGGCCGCAGCCGTCCTGGAAGGCCCGCGACCACCGGCCACCGGCGTGCCCCGCATTGTATCCAGCGTCGTGGCCTCGCAAGTGGGTCTTCACGAACGATACGGGGGGGTGGTGCCTGAGATCGCCTCGCGAGCCCACGTCCGTCAGATCGTGCCGATGATCGACGAAGCCCTGCGCCGGGCAGCTGTCTCACTGACTGACCTCGAGGCGGTCGCGGTGGCGACGCGTCCTGGCCTTGTGGGTGCGCTGATCGTCGGCCTGACTGCTGCCAAAACACTGGCTCTCGCGCTGGAGATCCCCCTGATCGCGGTCGATCACCTGGAGGGTCATCTCTACGCGTGTCAGCTCGCTCATCCCGACCGAGAGGTTTATCCGTGCGTCGGCCTGGTGGTCTCTGGCGGCCACACGAGCCTCTATCTCTGTCACAGCCCGCTCGATTGCACGTTGCTGGGCGGCACGAGCGACGACGCTGCGGGTGAGGCGTTCGACAAGGTGGCGAGCCTGCTCGGATTGGGTTACCCCGGCGGCCCTGCGATTGAACGCGTGGCCAGAGGCCGCGATCGCGCGGCGTTCGCCTTCCCCCGATCGTTCCTCCACGAAGAACGATTGCAGTTCAGTTTCTCGGGCTTGAAAACGGCGGTCCGATACGCCTTGCACGGTCAAAACGCGCAGCCGGGCCCGATTCCGGACGATGAGGCATTGATCGGCAACCTGGCCGCCAGCTTCCAGGAGGCGGTCGTCGATGTGCTGGTGGCCAAGACGCGACAGGCCCTGGTCCGATCGGGCCTGAAGCGGCTGGGCGTGGGCGGTGGCGTGGCCGCCAATGCACGGTTCCGCGATCGGATCGCGGAGATGACGACCGAGCTCGGCGTGGACCTCTTCATCCCGCCGCTGGCGCTCTGCACGGACAATGCCGCCATGGGAGCCATCGCGCTGCCGAAGCTCTGGGCCGGCCAGATCGCTGATCTGGATGTGGACGTCACGGCCGGATTGGTCCGACCAGGCCGAAGCAGTTGAGGGCCGATCGGCCATGAAAGAACCCTATCCTCCTACCGAGCCGATCGGCTGATCCGATGAGCCGGCAGCGCCAGTTCCGCGGGATCGGGTCTTACGCGGCCCTCGGCCATCTCTCGAAAGGCACGTTGTCCGGCGTCCAGGACGTGGCGGCGATGGAGCGCCTCCGCATGGGACGCGGGAATCGATAGGTCGTAAGTCGAACGAAGATGGCTCGTTAGGCGCAGATGTGGGGCGTTCATGCTTTCGGCTCCCGTTGAGGATCAAGCTGGTACGCGGAATCCGCGAGACTGAAGACTTCCTTCCGAGACCTTCCCGCCCATAATGTCGACACAGACCACCCAGGCTAATGTGTTGACGGATCTTCTCATGCGGGATCTGAGACGGACCTGCCGGGGCAGTTTGTGCTGAGTCGCGAAACAGGGAACTCGACGCCGATAAATGAGGGACCGATGTGGGACGGTATTCTCGGGATCGTCTTCGATGCCGTGGGAACTTTAATCAAACCGGATCCTTCGGTAGCCGTGGTTTATACGGAGGCGGCTCGCCGGCAGGGAGTTGAACTGGAGCCGGAAGAGGTTCGGGCTCGATTTCACGAGCATTTCCAGAGTGACAAGGTGCACGCGGGGCAGGGGGTGCACTCGACAGACGAGGCGACCGAACGTCGCCGATGGCGGAAAATCGTCTTCGACGTCCTGCCCGAGATCCCTCAGCCGGATCATGCGTTCGACGAGTTGTGGGAGCATTTCAGTCGTCCGCAGTCGTGGCGATGCTTCCCTGATGTGGCGCCCGCATTGAAAGCCCTCCGGGAAATGGGGGTCATCCTGTGCGTCGGCTCTAACTTCGATGGGCGATTGCGAGGGGTCGTGCAGGGGCTCCCCGAGCTGGAGTCGTGGGTAGACTCCCTCGTGATTTCGTCGGAAGTCGGCTTTCGGAAGCCGCATGCGTCGTTCTTTCAGGCTGCTTGCGACCACCTCGGCTTGCCACCTGATCGGGTCCTTTGCGTCGGCGACGACGTCGAAAATGACGTGCGCGGTGCCATCCGCGCTGGGCTGGCCGGCCTGCTGCTCGATCGCGGCATCCAGAGGCCCGTCGATCTACCGCATATACCGAACCTGACGGCGCTGGTGCAATCGCGGTTCAACGGGGACTGAAGTGCTCCGCCGAGGTCGGACGATGCATCGAGACGGGGCGGATTCAAATGGCACGAGGCCAGACCGCTGGGAACGCGTCAAACTTTTCGAGCCACTGGTCACTTGCCAAGAGCCACTCTGACTCGCCTTGCCGCGCCTGACCGGATGGATTAGCATCCGGAACGGCCTGGAGGGCCGTACCTCGATTCGCGATTGCGGAACACATCGATTCTTGGCTGACCGGACCGGAGAACCCACCCACTCGACCTGCGATCCCCTGGTCCTCCTCGTCTCCTTTCAGGGAAGAAAGGAAATCGCTCGTGGTCGCAACGGTGGAACAACTCGCAGAACTGGTTCGCGGTCGATTGGTAGGGGATGGGAGCGTGTCGATCCGCTCGGCGAGGCCGGTCGGCGAGGCCGGACCGGGTGATATCACGTTCATCGAGAATGAGCGGTTTGCCAGACTCCTCCGCGGCTCGCCCGCATCGGCTGCAATCGTCGGACCTCACTTTCCCGTCGGGCCACAGGAGATGGGTAAGGACCTGACCGTCATCGAGGTTGACGACCCGATGGCAGCGTTTCTCGCCGTTCGTAGCCATCTGAATGGTGGACAAAGGCCCCGATGGACCGGAATCCATCCCCGAGCCTGCGTCGAGACGACGGCTCGAATCGGCGAGGAGGTGGCCGTCTATCCGTTCGCCTACGTCGGCGACGAGGCCGTGATCGGCGACGGTACGACCATCCATCCCGGCGCCGTCATCGGGGCGGGATGCACGCTCGGCAGAGAGTGCATCATCCATCCCAACGTCGTCCTGTACCCGAATGTCGTCTTGGCGGACCGGGTCGAGATTCACGCTGGCAGCGTGCTCGGCGGCGATGGATTCGGATATCGCCAGGTCCAGGGTCGGCACATCAAGGTCCCGCATTCCGGTCGCCTCGAAGTCGGAAGCGACGTCGAGATCGGGTCGAACTGCACGATCGATCGTGCGACGTTCGAAGCCACGCGGATCGGCGAGGGCACCAAGATCGACAACCTGGTCATGATCGGCCACAACAACCAGATCGGCCGGCACAATATGCTCTGCGGGCAGGTCGGGATCGCCGGAAGCTGCAAGACCGGTGACCATGTGGTCATGGCCGGCCAGGCGGGGATCAAGGACAACACACGGATTGGCGACGGCGTGATCGTCGGTGCCCAGGCCGGAGTGCATCGCAACATCCCCGACGGACAGCAGGTCCTCGGCTCGCCCGCGATCCCGGTCCGCGAGCAAAGGCGCATCTTCCAGATGATCGCGCGGCTGCCCGAAATCTATCGCCAGCTCCGAGAGCTTGCGGCCCAGGTCGCCTTCCTCTCTGGCACATCGACGGACCATCCGGAACCGGAACCGATCGTCGGGCACCTGCGCGCAGATGCTCCCGAAACCTCGCGTCCAGCAGATCAGCCGCTTTGAGAGTCGAGAAGGCTTCGAACGTAGTCCCCGTTTTCTGAGATCTGGTCAGGAGCGAGCGGTCGTGAGCGTGATGCATGTCAAGTCGAACTCGGTCAGATCGAACCACCGCCCAGCCCGACCGATCGGGCTGCTGGCCGGCAGCGGACGATTCCCCATCCTCTTCGCGGAGGCGGCGCGCCGGCAAGGTCTCAGCATCGCCTGCGTCGGCATTCGCTATGAGGCGTCCGAAGAGCTCCGAGCCCTCTGCACCTCCTTCCAGGTTGTTGGCGTGGCCAAGCTGGGCCGGATGATCCGAGCGTTCCGACGGGAAGGCGCCGAACGGATCGTCATGGCGGGCAAGGTGACCAAGAATGTGATGTACACCCCTTGGAGAATGCTTCAGCTCTGGCCCGACCTGCGAACGATCCAGTGGTGGTATCGCCGCAATCGCACCGATAACCGCGACGATAGCCTGTTGTTGAGTCTGATCGCAGAGTTCGGCATGGATGGGATGACGTTCGCCTCGGCCCTCGACTTCTGTCCGGAGTTACTCGTGAAGGAAGGTATTCTCACGCGCCGTTCGCCGACGGCCAGCGAGCGGAAGGACATCGAGTTCGGCTGGTCCCTCGCCAGGGAGATGGGACGCCTCGATGTCGGCCAGTCGGTCGCCGTCAAGGAGATGGCCACACTGGCCGTCGAGGCCATCGAGGGGACGGACCGCTGCATCGAGCGGGCCGGACAGCTCTGCCGGTCCGGAGGCTGGTCCTTGGTGAAGGTCGCCAAGCCACAGCAGGACATGCGCTTCGATGTACCCACCGTTGGCGTGACGACGATCGAGAACCTGCACAAGGCCGGGGCCAGGGTCCTGGCCATCGAGGTGGGAAGGACCATCCTCCTCGACGAGCCCGAGGTCATCGCGCTGGCCGACCGCCATCGAATGAGCATCGTCGCGATGCGATGAGTCCGTCTGGCCGAATCCGCTCTCCCATGCGATACTACGATCTGTTCACCATCCCCGATCGTCTTCCGAGGCTTCGACGATCATGGCAACCGCAACCCCGTCTCCACCCCGTCCCAGAATCGAATACCCCGATCGCGACGGCCAGCCCATGTCGGACCACGACTTACAATACAAGTGGATCGTCGTGATCAAGGAGGGGGTGGAAGCTCAGTTCACGGACGAGCCCAACGTGTACGTGGCCGGCAATCACTTGTGGTATCCCGTCGAAGGGAAACCCAAGATCCGCGGCGCCCCGGATGTCCTGATCGCCTTCGGCCGGCCCAAGGGCTTGCGGGGTTCTTACAAACAGTGGAAGGAAGGCGGCATCGCGCCACAGGTCGTTTTCGAGGTGCGTTCGCCGGGCAACCGCGCCGGCGAGTTGAAACGCAAGTTCGAGTTCTATGATCGGTACGGGGTCGAGGAGTATTACCTCTGCGACCCCTTCAGCGGCGCGCTGGACGGCTGGCGCCGTCGCGGGGGTGCGCTGAAAAAGATCGGGCGGATGCGAGGATTCGTCAGCCCCCGGCTAGGGATCCGGTTCGAGCCGCTCGAGGGCGCAGATAACTTGATGATCCTCGGCCGCAATGGCGAGCGTTTCCTGACCTACCAGGAGCTCCTCGATCAGAGAAATGCGGAACGCCTCCGCGCCGAGAACGCCGAACTCCGCGCCGAGAACGCGGAACTCCGCATCGAGAACGCCGAACTCCGCGCCGAGCGCTACGCCGCGCAGCTCCGCGAATTGGGCATTGAACCAGATTGATCTGAGGAGCCTTCCTTGTCCGTAGAGCCCATCTGACGGAAAAGGGCCTCCCATAGGGGAGGCCAACGACCAATCGCGAAGTTTCGTTCTCGATGCAACGCTCAATAATTCTCCGCAGTCCCTTCGCCCAACTTCGGCTCCTTTGCCAGGGCACCCGGAGGGGGTGCGATGGCCGGTGAGGCTGACGAACCCCGAGCGACACCCCAGAGATCCGGATTGGGGTTGAGCGGTTCGGTCTTCAAGGTCGCACCTTCAGACGGACCGCGGAGCAGGGGGGGCATCCCCGTGCGGTTCCGGCGACCGACCTCGACGGCGTGGACCACGACCTCGGCGGCGATCTCCAGGCCGAGGCTGTGCGAGTCGAGCACCAGGTCGTAGTTATGGGGGTCGTTCGAGTTGGCACGATGCATGGTCCGGTCAAACTGAAGACGGCGGCGATCGAGGTCCCGCGCCGCTCGACGCGCCGTGCGGACCGAAACGCCCATCCGCTCCGCCAGGCGCTGAGCACGAACTTTCAACGGGGCGATGACCCGGATCGAGAGCGTCGTCTCGCGCGGCAGCATGAAGCCGGCACCCCGACCCACGAGGATCGATTCGCCGGCGCGGCCGATCGCCTCGATCAACTTCGCCAGATGATCGAGATATGCCTCCTGGGGAGCGTAGTATTCCTCTCTCAACGGGAGCAGCCAGTCCTGAACCACGCTGGGGGCCAGCTCGTCGAGAGTGCGGACGTCATCAACCGGAACGCCCATGCGATGTGCGATCGCCTCGATCAGCTCGTTGTCATAGACCTTCCAGCCTAGCCGCTGCCCGACCAGCCGGGCGATGTCGTCGTCGCCGGCTCCCGCCTCACGGCTGATGCAAATGTTCTGGAATCGCGCGACCGTGGCACACGATACTGCGGGCGCGTGCTCTTCCTCACCGATGCCGAAAAGCCAGCGCATCACGGAATGGGGCCAGGTGTGTAGCCGGCCCGGACCGTGCCCGCCGATGTCGGTCGTTGAGGTCGAGGCCGTTTGCCACGGTGTCATGCCCGATCCCCCTCGGTTTTGTCGATCTCTACAGTCTAAGAGCTACCGCGATGACAGAAAAGCCGTCAGCAGCGATTCGGCACTCACTTTGTCTCTGGATGGGGCGGACAGCTCGCCTCCGCTCGGCCAAGACCGACCAGACTCATTCACCGTGGAGCCGATCCCTCCACCGATTCAGCGCCGGAGAACGCCCCAGGACACATGGCGATGGTCGCTTTCCTGTGTAATGCTTACAACACGTCATCTTGACCGAATCCCGGGGAACTTTGGCTGTTTTTCCTCAAGTTTGAGGCTCACAATGGCTTTAGGTACGCGGTCGTGGCGATTCCAAGGGCTGGCACACGCTTTGCGTCCTCTTCCTTGTATCGGTGACCGAGCCAGGCCAGAGGAGACGACCGAGCCCTCGATGGCCTCTGGAGATCGGTCTGAGACGCAGGACGAGAACAGGGTTTTTCGCCTGTCAATCGAGGCGAGTGAAGGAGCACCTCACGATGAGAAATCGGCGTCACACGTTGCTGTGGATGAAAGACTTGATCGAACACATGGCGCGGTGCCACGACCAGCTCCAATGGACCAAAGACCGGGACACGGAGACTTTCCTGGCCGAGGCCCTGCTCGGCGACCTGGACCAGTGCCAGAAACTCTGCGAGCAACTCCGCACCGGCCCCATCCATACCGGCGCAACCCGTCAACTCGTCACCACCTGACGCGGACGATTCGCCACACCAAGATTGGATATTCAGGTCTCCCGATTCCTCCACCTAGGAGAACTGGGAATCTCGAACGCGCTCATCCGAAAAGATCCGCGCAGTTCACAGAAAACCCGAGGTCGTCGAATCGAGTGATGGCGAATCCGTTTTCTCCTGCGATCTCCATGACCTGACAACCGTCCCGTGGGCGAGGTAGTGGAATCGGTGCAAGAATTGGGATAAGTTCTCCGCAGCCGATCGCTCAAGGATCGCCGGAGCCTCATGGTGCCCGCAAACTTGTCCCTTTCCTCGCGCCAGGACCCTGAGTCATGAACTCCCCCGAGCCGACGACGATTGCTCGCTTTTTCGTGGATTCTCTCGAGGTCTTCGTCTACGAGACCCGAGCCCTGGCGGGGCGTGCCGCAGCGCGGAGCATGGCTCGCGAGATCCTGGACCGACAGCAGGCCCGGGGCCAGGTCAGCATCGTCTTCGCGGCCGCACCGAGCCAGAACGAATTCCTGGCTGGCCTGGTGGCTCACAAGGAGATCGACTGGTCGCGCGTCGCCGCGTTCCACATGGACGAGTATCTGGGAATCGGCGCCGATCATCCGGTCTCGTTTCGCCGCTATCTCCAGGAGCACCTCTTCCGGCTCGTCGGGCTGGCCGAGGACCGGCTTCGGCTGATCCCCGGCGAGCAGATCGATCGGCCCCTTCAGACCTGCCTGAATTATGAGGACCTCCTCAAAGCCGAGCCGACGGATCTGGTATGTGCCGGGATCGGTGAGAACGGGCACCTAGCCTTCAACGACCCACCAGTCGCTGATTTTCTCGACCCGGTCCTCGTCAAAGTCGTGCGGCTCGACGCCGCGTGCCGAAATCAGCAAGTCCACGACGGGGGATTCGAACGCCTTGCCGACGTCCCCACTCACGCCTACACGCTGACGATCCCCGCGCTACTCCGGGCGCCCGTGGTCTCGGTCATCGTACCCGGCTCGCGCAAGGCCAACGCCGTTCTGACCACACTCCGCGGCCCCATCAATGAGGCATGTCCCGCCACGGCACTGCGTCGACATCCCGGCGCCAAGCTCTACCTCGATCGCGACGCCGCGCGGCTCGTGCTTTGATTCGTGACTCGCGATCGCCGAGGCGATGATCCCTCATGCTGGCCTTGATGGGCGGCGTCGGATACTGTGCGGACTGGTCCTTCGTTTTCCGGAAGGATCGGGCTTCAACCTCCACACGAAGGTCTCACGTCCATGTTTCGAAGATCGTTCGCACGAATCGCCTTACCGCTCGCTGTATCCGCAATGCTCATCGCCGTCGCCACAGTTGTCGCGAGCCCGCAACCAGAGACCCAACCGAGCGTGCCGACGACCGGGAAGGCCCACAAGCCCCCAAAAGACCACCCCCTACCTCCGCCACGGATCGCGGATTCGTTCATTGCACCAAAAGCCACGATCGACAAGATGATCGCCGACTACGATCTCAGGCCCCATCCCCTGCCGACCATTCCCGACAACCCGCCTCCGCATGAGGGGGCCATGATCGACCTACCTTACTTCATGGCGCCACCTGATCTCGTCCTGATCGAGGTTCTCGAGGCCCTACCCGGTCGACCGATCTCGGGCGAGCGGTTGATCAGGCCCGACGGTAAGATCAGCCTGGGTTTCTACGGCGAAGTGCCTGTGCGAGGCCTGACGATTCCCCAACTCAAGGTCGCCGTTATCAAGCATCTCCGGGCTTTCCTCAGCGACGAAACTCTCGGCCTCATGCAGCCAGTGCTCGACGACGAAGACCAGGCGCTGCCGATACCAAAACCTGCCGCCCCCGGAACTTCCGCAGGGTCCGGAAAACCCCATCCCAGAACCAGACAAGGTTAAAGCGGTCCCTGAATTCGACCGCCGCCGATCGAGCCTCCGGACGAGTAAGTTGCGGTCAGCCTCGCGAGCAGGCAATCGCGAGCGAATTCCCATCCGTACCGTTCGAGGACCGAAGAGCCCCCAGGAGCCAGTGGACAAGAAAACGCCAGACCAGGCTCGCAATCCCATCGAAGAGGTGGGGAAAAAGAAAGCACCTGACCAACCTGGCAATCCGTTCGAAATCACACTCCCGGGCCAGGGTCAGGTGAAGATCACGATCGAGATCCAGGGCCAGGGTGCGATCGTGCCCATGATGGTCGCGCCGCCACGCCCAGAATATCAGTCTCTGCCGGCGAGGCCAGAAACCTGGCGTGTCATACCCCCGCAGGACTCCGACCGCGTCTTCGTGGACATCACGGCCTACAATTCCAAGAACTATTACATCCAGGGTCATGTCCAGACGCCGGGCCGGATGCCCTGGACGGGAGGCGAGACGGTTCTCGACGCCATCCAGTTCGCTGGCGGCTTGCTCGCGTCGGCCGACCCGCACAACATTGTCTTGGTCCGTCCCGGAAGGAATGGGGCACGACCTCGGACCTATCCCGTGGACTTTCCGGGGATCCGCGACCGGGGAGAGGCGGCCACCAATTACCAGTTATTCCCGGGTGACCGACTGCTCGTGGGCCTGCCAGTCGGCGGCCGCAGGCAGGCTCACGTTGATCCCACAAGTTCGCTGACGCGACCGGAAGAGGCTCGCCCGATCTTGCAGGTTGGTGGTACGGCTTCGCCAACCCGGAAAGGTCCCACTCCAGGTCGTTAAGCCTGGGACAGAGCCCGCCATCACTCCGGAAGCGGCTGATCCTTGGTCTCCGGGGCAAACGGGAGAGCGATCAGCCCGATTAGGAAGGCGCCGCACATCGCGATGCCAGCGAATCGTGCTGGCTCGGAATAACCAGCGAACACCCGGGTTTCGAGCAGCTTGAGCACCGTCGATCCGGGGGCCGCGACCAGGCGCCCGACGTTGTAGCAGAACGATGTGCCAGTACTCCGCAAATGCGTCGGGAAGAGCTCTGGGAAGTAGATCGCATAACCGCCGAAGAGGGCGATCTGGCAGAAGCCCATGACCGGGATCATCCAGAAGACGTCCCAGTAGCCGAAGATCTTGCCGACAAAGCCGAAGGTGAAGGCGGTCGAACAGCATGGCCAGCACGAAGAAGATGGCGAACGTTGGGCGGCGACCCAGCTGATGGGTCACTTTGCTGAAGGCATAGATGCCGAAAAACGCCCCGATGTTCTGGACGAGGAAGACGATCGAGGCCAGGTAGTTCAGCTTGGACTTGATGTCACTATCGCTGAGCCCTTGAGCCTCATAAGACTTGCGGAAGACGGAGCGGGTCAAGTCCGGGCTGAAGAAGCCGATGCCCCAGAGTCCAATCACGCCGGCAAGGGCGAGCAGCATGCCGACGATAGTATGGTGCCTCCACCGGGGATCGCCAAAGAGATCGCGGAGCGAGCCGAGTTGGGGGGAAGAATCGGGTAATCCCCCGTCCCGCGCCGCGTTGCGCCGGGCCGCGGCAGCGTTCCACTTCTCAGGCTCGCGCACGCGAAGGAAAATCGGGATTGTCAACAGAGCGGGGACGATTCCGATCAGGAACATCCCTCGCCAGTAGCTTCCGATGGCACCAGTCTCTTCCAGGCGCGTCATGCCCAGGCTCAGGATCGCCGCGCCGACGTTGCCGATCGCCGAAAGCGCCTGGAGCCAGCCCAGCGCATGCGGCCGGGCACGGTCCGACATCACCTCGGCCACGAGCGTGACCCCCACCGCGAACTCGCCGCCGACGCCCAGGCCCGTGAGGAAGCGATAAGCCGCGAAGTCCCAGACTCCCCTCGAGAGTGCGCTCAAGCCGGTGAATGCCGAATAGAGCAAGATCGTGATCATCATCGTCTTGACCCGGCCAATCCGGTCACCAAGGATACCGAAGATTAAGCCGCCGATCGCCCAGCCGACGATGAAGATGGTTGTGGCCATGCCCGCCGCCTCGGCAACCTTACCGGCTGTCGCCGGATCACCCGGCGTCGCTCCAACCAATTCCGTGATCGCCGGCTGACGGGCCAGGTTGAAGAGCTGCTGGTCCATCGTGTCGAACAGCCAGCCCAGCGAGGCCACGATGAACACGAACCACTGATACCGTGTCAACCCTTTCCACCAGGCACTCTCGGAGCCGCTGTCCGGTTGTAAGGAGGGGGAGGCATCGTTGAAGTGCATCGCCAAGATCTCCGGTTCGGTGGGGGTTTTCCGGCCAGTCGCTCCGGTCGTCGCCAGCGCCGGGGGGTCTGAAACCGGCCTCCGCTCCCGAGACCGGTCAAGGATCGATCCACGATCAGAACATGCTCGGCCCCTCATCGCAACCGACCGCTGCTTTTTTGAGGAGTGGTTCGATGACGTCAGGCCGGCCCGTCCCGCGGTGAAATCCCTGGAGAACCCACCTCGCCCGGGGCGCGGGCGCAAGCTAAGATCGTCGTCATGAGACTGAACCTTTGGCTGATCCTGATCCTCCAGGCTGCGCTGGTGTTTGGGCTGGCGGTCACGGTGAAGACTGGGCAGTTGCCGCTGGGCATCCGCGGGGAATGGCAGTGGGGACGCATCAATCCGACGGTCCACCTCCCCTGGGACTGGCTGGCCTTGGCGAGCCTCGGCGCCGGGGCTTATGCCGGGTTCGCCGGTCTGGGACTGCGCGCCCTGAAGAGAAACGCCAATCGATGGTCCCAGACGCGATGGGTGGCCGCCCTCTTCCTCGCCGCGGTCGCCGTGCAAGTCGCGATCCCGGTGGGGGCACCCGACGAGTACGATCTGACCAAGTGGGCTTACGTCAACTACCTGTCTGGCTCGACCGGTTATTTCAAGATTGCCCGCGATCAAGCCGCCCAGCATCCCTGGCAGTTTCTGGCCCGGTATCCGGATTGGATTCGCAGCCAGGACTCGCTGCACATCGGCACGCACCCTCCGGGCTTGATCGTGGCCCAGTGTATCCTGCTGCGTACGATGGACCAGAACCCGGCGCTGGCCGGTTTTCTGTTGGACTACGTGCCTCCATCGGTCCAGGTGGCCTTTCATCAACTCGAGGGCATGGACGGACGGCCGATCCGACAGTCGGAACGGGCCAGTCTGTACGCCACGGCGCTGTTGACCCTCCTGGCCTGCGCCGGGACGGTCGTGCCGCTGTACCTGCTGGCGCGGGTGGCGTTGCCAGCGCCCGCGGCCTGGGCCGCAGCGGCACTCTGGCCGCTCGTGCCCGCCGCCAACCTGTTCCAGCCTGGAGCGGATACGACTTACCCCTTGCTCTCGACATCGGCCTGGGCCCTGGCCGCCTGGGCGGTGTGCCTTCAGCAAGGTCGCGACCCGCCAGCCCTGGTCGCGCTCCTGCTGGCCACTTTCTCCGGCCTGGTGATGGCCTTCGGAATGATCTTCTCGCTCGCATTCCTGCCGGTGGGACTGATCACCGCGCTGATCGTCTGCCTCAACGGCTCGATCCGCCTCAAGACGCGCGCCATCCTGATCCTCGCGACAGGCGCGGGCTACCTCGCGTTCGTGCTTGCGGGATGGCTCATCACGGGGGCCGATCCCTTCATCGTCTGGCGGTGGAACCTGTACCATCACGCGCGGTTTTACCACGAATATCCCCGTACCTATTTCCTCTGGCTGTGGGTCAACCCGATCGAGCTGGCGATCGCCATCGGACTGCCCACGATCGTCTGGTGTGCGGCTGGGTGGCTTGCCCCCCGCGCCGTGCCTCTGTCCGTCTGGGCCACTCTGCTGGTACTGGTCCTCGTGAACCTGACCGGCCGCAACATGGGCGAAGTCGCCCGTCTCTGGATGCTCTTCACACCACCCTTCCTCGTCTCGGCCGGACAGGGCCTCCATCGACTCGGTGGAGGACCAGTGACCCTGGGTCTCTCCGTCGCGCTCGTCGGCCTCCAGACCCTGGTGCTCCAGTCGATGATTCAGGTGGTTTATCCGGTGTAATCGAGGCGTCCCGGGCAAATCCAGAGACCTTCATCGACACACTGTCATAGGAAAACACTCGTCACCCGGACACCCAGGTCCGTATCGATCAGGATCAGCTCGCCGCGGGCGACGAGTCGGCCGTTGGACGTCAATTCGACGGGCGCGCGGCTGTGTCGACTCAGCTCGATGACGTCGCCCGGCTTGAGGTCGGCCAGGCGGTTGAGCGTCAGGTTGACGCGGCCCAGCTCGACGGCCAGAGTGACCGGGACATCGAGGGGAGAAACCTCCGGCACGGTCGCGGAGGGGGGATTGGCTCCGGTGCTGGACTGGCTCATCGTTCGACTTTCCTTGACGTTGACGAGGATCGGATCGCGGGGCCGGTGTTCGTGGATCAGGCCGTTGTCGAGGCGGACAAGCCGGCCGCCCGAGTCGGGCACTGGCTGGATGGGGATGCGGAAACGGCCCTCCTGGCCTTGCAGGTCGAGGACCAGGTCGATGTGACCGCTGGGGCTTGCCGGTGTGCCTGCGAGACGAGAATCGGTCAGCGGGAGTACGCCCCCGACCCGCAGCCGCTTCAATCCCTGAGACATCACGACGGACCCGGCTTCGGCCCGCCACAGACTCGAGAGTTCGCCGCGCGGCACCCTACGGACCGGCTCGCCGGCCTCGACAGAACTCCCGGATTCGGTGCCGCGGACGTCCATCTGGTTCGGGGTATCCAGCCAGCGCTCGACCACCGGCTCGGGGAGCCAGAGCCGCACGGCGCCGGTGGTCGTGCCCACGCGAAGCGCCCATCGGACCGTCACAATCGGCCCGAGTCGCGATGGGTCGAACGGGTCGGGACCGGCCCGGTCGAGCGTAAGGTCGCCAGGGCCGAGTGATCGGAGCCCGTCCGGACCTTCCCGCGCGGAGCCGGAGCCCATCGTGTCCAGCGCCCGGAGGATCAGAAAGGTCCAGACGCCCCATTCGACGGGTGTCAACTGGAGCCGGCTTTCGGCGAAGGTACGGTCGAAGCCGAGCAGGCGGTCAACGACAGCGTGCGCCAGGGCATTCTCGATCCCCATCGCCAATCGAGTCGCCAGCCGCGGAGCGGTGAACTGCGCAATCAGGCCCGGCCGATTCAGCCCCGCGGCGCGCCAGAGGACCTCCGGCCGCTCGAGTGCGATCGCGCCACCGCAGCCCGCGTCCAGCCAGTCGAGAAACGGAGGGACCCGGCCGTCCCGGCTCCAGGACGCCAGCCAGCGCCTCCAGCCGCACCTGACGGTTCGTCAGCCTCGGCAGCCAGCCGAGCGGCTCGGTGTCCGCCGCTGATCCGACGACGTTATCCGCCGGGTCGGAGTCCGCTCCCGGTTCCAGCGTCGAGATCGTTTCGTGGTGACTCAATTCGAGTGGCTCCCGACCCTGATCAATCCCAGCCCGGCCAGACCCGGGACGAGCGTCCTTCCAGGTTGAGCCGATCCCACGCCGTTTTCAAGACCAGCGACTCCACCTGCGTGACGACCGCGGACCGTTTCGCATCCGGCGGCATCAAAGATCGGGTCAGCTTGGCGATCGTGTACGGCCAATGCTGGAGCGCCCACCGCACGCGGAACGGTTCGCAGTCCGTCAGCAGGCGCGCGATTGTCAGGAGACCGAGACGGGCCGTGCGCCGGCGCCGAGGCAGATTCGCCACGGGGTGCGATCGAACGTCGTGCCGCGCGACGGCCCCGAACTCCGGGCCCGCGGATCCGAGCTGAACCCGGAACCACTCCGTTCGATCGCGACCGGCTGGCGTTGTCTCAGGGTCGAGCCCATCCTGGCCGGAGAGGACTCGCTTGGCAATCCCGGCGAGACGGCAGAGGCGATAGCCGGACCGGGGCGAGAGACCGGTCATCGCGACGATGACCGGCGGATCGTCGGCCCGCTCCGACTCGCCGCCGACCAACCGCTCGCTCCAGAGGGACCAGACCCAGGCCAGGACTTCGGGATCGGCCGGCCGGTCAACTTGCAGGTCGTCGTTGTCGAGCAAGAGCCCGGCCTGAACCGCATTCCGCACCGACTCGGGCGCGGTTGCCGCGACGATCCTGCGGACCGACGGTGATTCCTCCCTCAGCGCACGGACCCACCAGCTCGGATGCACGCGATCCGGATCCACGCGGGCCTCGGCCCGGTGAGCGCGCTCGATCTCCACGCGCGCCAGGCCCGGATCGGCATCGCCCAGTCCGGCGGAGGCTGGGCCCCGGGCCCAGGCGTCGCGAAGACGCGCGGCCCAGGAGGACTCGAGTCGATCCCAGAGCTGAAATTGGCCCGAATCCTCGTTGATGACCGTCGCACTCTCGCCCGTTGACCCGTTCGCACCCCCACCCCAGGCGCGCAGGGCCAGAAGCAGGATGCGATCGGCCTCGTTGAGGCTGATGACAGGGCGAGTCGTCCGGGCATCATCTCCAAAGGGGAGCTTCATACGAAGTCCTCGGCATCATCCGGATCTGTCAAGTAGCAGCCATACCTGTCTTTTGTGTCGCGGGATCTTGATGGTTCTCCCCCTTGCGAGAGGGATCACCGGATCCGGTTTTTGAGATGCGTGGCCCACGCTCTCGACCTGGCACCGGTCGCGGCGTTCTGCCAACCCCCCAGTCATGAAGTAACTTCCATTGCTGCCTGGACTTCGGTCCGAAAACCGCGTGCACATTGTGGCACTCAGTGGCAACTTTTCGAAGGGTCTCCAGCGTATGGCCCACGGTTCTCGATGTGCTGTGCGGTCGGCGGCCGGTACGAGAACACTGGTCCATGAAGATGGGAGGAGGGCCTTCGTAAGGAGGGGACGCCGCGCCGAGCCATCCCAGACCGCTCGCGCACACGCCACCGCATACTGATAGTATGCCTCAACTTTGGAAGTCCGTTAATGCACCTGTCGCGAGTTTGGCCCGGTTTTTCGGCGCAACCCGTCACGTGACTGAGACATAAAAATTTCAGATTTTCCCGGAAACCTGTACGTTGTGGCCTGGTTCAAGTCGCTGGGAGCCACGGTTACAATTTTTCTCGATCGATGGCGGCGTTGGTCGGGCCGTAAACGGTGGCCTAGCAAGATCTTGCCGCCAAAGTGGCCCGACGCTTTACGCCGCCAAGTGTTACCCGCTTTGCTTGTCTTCTGCCCGTTTCCGTAACTCTTTTTGAAACCAGAGACTTGCGGAGATAGTGATCGCGAGAACACCAGATTTCGTAAATCCCTGTGCTAATTAGGCTTACGGAAACTGGTTAGTGAAGCACCTTCGAAGACATCTGTAAAAGGGCAAAAGTCAAGCTTAGAGTCTGTCCCGAAAGCCCCAAAGGGGCGGCATCATATAGCCTGGGCGTGAGCCCCAGGATCCGATGACGTCACCCTCCCAAGCTCGGCCGCCGACCCAACGTCGGGCGCTGCCCGACGTTGGGTCGGCGGCCGAGCTGGAAACGCGAGGATTCTGGGGGTTCGCCATCCTGGGGCTCACGCCCTTGTTGTTCTACACAAGCCATAACTCCATAAGGAACAACGGGTTCCATTGAGTTGCCGGGGTCAAATCGATCGTCTAGTACTCATGATGTTTTATGTACACTAGAGAATTTCTCGGTTTTTCGCGGGAAATCTCAACATCAGCAAAATCGTGATAAAAACATGCGTCTCAGGTGTATATACTGTACATGTAGTGTGCATTGCCCCCGCGTGGCCCTGTTTCCCATTGCAACCCATTACTTCAAAATGGGTTACGACTTGTGTAGATGACCGAGGGCTCACGCCCCAGGCTAGATGATGCCGCCCCGATTTAAGGGGCTGAGAGGCTTTCGGGACAGACGCTCAGACCGTCGGTGATCACGGAACATCATTCTGTGTCGAGCTTCAACGATCCTGCCCCGAAGCCTCGCCCTGCTCAAGGTATTTCCGCCCAGCTCGTGATGAGGACACGACCTACACCGTAGGAGGTAACTGTTCGCGAGTTAATAGCCGGCAACGACATCACCTCCGACGAGCGCGGGGTGATGGTGCGCAACGCGGCTCGGTTTGGCCTCGCCGTTGGTCTCGCACCCGGGCACGGATCCTGGGCGAGGCCGAAGCTCGGCCCGAACGAAACCTTACCGCTATCGGGCGGGACGTGGGAGGTGGTCAAATCGAGCTGCGTCCCCGTTCACGGTCCCTCTGAGTTCGGGTGGTGAGAGATTGCGAGCGATACCGGCTCGGTCCCGTCACGGACGGCCCGGCCGGAATCGGGCGAACCGGCCGGGCCGGGCGGGCGGCGGATCGTTCGGACCGGGCGGCCGGTCCCGCTCCCTCCTCGAGAGTCGGCGGACAGCCGTCGGCGGTGAACACCGGGCACCTGCGCCCGGGCGGCGCGTTCGACCTGGAGCATGAATCATGGTCGACGTCGAGATGCTCCCGCGGCCTGGCGGAAGTGCTGGGTGACATCTCTCTCGAAGGGACGGTACCCCTTCTTGCACTGCGCGCGGATGTCGTCAAGGTGGGCGAACTCTCTCCAGTAGTCCTCGGCGAACTCGATCGCCAGTTCGACGTTTCCGTCGCCGTAGTAACGGTCGAAGCGGTCCGACTCCCGCGTGAGGTCGTCGAGGGTCTTCTTGGGTTCGTCGTCTCGCTCGGCATGGTAATCCGCGACGGCGTCGCGACAATGGGGCGGCAGGGACGCGGTCAGACCAGCCCACTCGAGAGTATTCCTCCGGTCGGCGAGCCACCAGGCCTCGATCTCCTCGATGGCGATGCCGAGGACGAAGCGTCCGTGGGTGCTGATCAGGGTCCGGATCTCCTCCGGGACGGGGCGGGTGCGCCGATCGAGCATGATCACGAAGAAGGCGTGATCGTAGACCTCCGTGGAGAGGGCGGCGACGAGTTTTCGCACCGTCTCGAGCACGCCGCCGTGACCCCTCTTCCGGATCCGGAAGACCTCGGCGATGTCGTCGGGTCGAACCGGCCAGGAGTAGTCGGCCCTGTCCCTGGCGATCCGCTCCAGGAGGGCCGGCAAGAGGGCGTGATCGATCGGGCCTTCGGCGATGATCCCGATCTTGGTGCTCACGGGTAGCGGACCCCCGCGGTCGAACCGAGGAGGCCGCTCGTCCACGCCTCGCCCAGGGACTGCTCGAAGGTCTCGCGGGCAACCTGCAATTCCCTCTTGTCGCTCAGCCTGACCACGGTGGCCCCGGCCAAGGGCTTCGGCCGATCCATCAGGTAGACCTGCTCGGGATGGTCGATGAACTCGTCGAGCACATAGGGGCTGTGGGTCGTGAAGAAGACCTGGCACCGGTTGGGCGGCTTGCGCAGGGTGATCTCGCGGAGGATCTGGACCACCTCGCGGACGAGCTGAGGGTGGACCCCGTTCTCGGGCTCTTCCAGGGTGATCAGGGGAGGGATGCGATCGAGATAGAGTAGCGAGGTAATCGCCAGCAGGCGGAGGATGCCATCGCTCATCTGGCGGCTGTTGTAGATGACTTCGGGGTTCTCGCCCTCATGAAGGCGGATCTCGCGCCATCCCCAACCGCGTCCGGTGACCGAGAGGTCCGTCAGGTTCGGGAAGAGCCTGCGCAGGCGTCGAACGAGGCGCTCGAACTCCCTGGGCCTCTGATCCTTCAGTCTGCCGATCAGCACGGCCAGGTGCTCGCCGGAGGGCCCAAGTTCGCCCTCCTTGCCTCGGTCGGGCCTGCGTAGGACTTTCGGGTCCCAGATGAGGTACGATCGAAAGCCCTCGATCCAATCACGGAAGCGCAGGATTTCCGGGTGGGCCCAACGGTGTATCGACTGGTCCAACCGGCTCATGATACTGGCCGGCAGACCCAGCATTGCCAACGGTCCTGACTCGGGTAACTTTCGAGATTTACCCGGGCTTATGACACTGGCCGGCAGACCTGTCATCGCGAACGTCTGATGAGTGTTGGTCCTTGGACTCATCAGTGCGTACTGCTGCTCGTTGCGGTCGATCAACTTCACGGGATCGCCGCCGGGCGGGGTCCACTCGAGGAGTTCCCGAGCGACGTTGAGCGGGCCCTTCGGTCGAAAGGTGACGATGTAATGATAATGTCCGGCGCCGTGTCCTTCCTCGTCGGCGTCGAGTTCCGCCGTGAGCTCCCACCGGATGCTCTTCGAGGTATTGCGCAAGTTCGGCAGGTCATTGGCTTCCCAGCCCCGCTCCTGGAGGTAGACCTCGACCGAAGACCGGAGGAAGGCCCTCAAGAAGTCGATCGCCTGGAGCAGCGACGACTTGCCGGACCCGTTCGGACCGATCAGGACGTTAATCGGACCGAATGGGATCAGCTCCCCTTCGCTCGGAGGTACCTCGGCCAGATTCTTGAAATTCCTGATCGAGAATCCGGTTAGCACGTAACAACTCCAGGGACCGTCAAGGACGAGGCGCCGATCGGAACAGCGAGTCGCTCGTTCGCCTCACCGGGGCCGGGATCGCTGCCAATCGCACCCACGGTGGACGATTCCCGATGCTGGGCTCCTCCAAGCCGGTCGTGGACCGACTTCGCGAGACTGCGACTCCTACTCGGCTACTCTATCCCAGAACTCCGGTTGGGGCCAGCGCCGGCCAAGCGGTCACCTTTCTTTCCTGCGCGCGCCGGTCCGACGACACCGAAGCCATTGAGAGCGACGGCCTGGAGACGCGGGGATTGTTCCTGGACATGGAGCCGAAGACTTATCACGCCTTTGAGATCTCGTCAACCTGCTAGATCGGGGTGAGCAGAGGTTGAGCCACGGCGCGGCGTCCGATCACCTCCCGGGGTCATTCCTCCGTGGTCGGACATGGCCCTCTCCTCGAATGATCCAGGCTCTGGCTACTCATCCAGGCCGCCTCCGCCTGCATCACGACCGCGGGCCACGAGAAGCCCCCGAATTCGTGGGTGCAGGGCGACATCGCTCATCCATCGAACGGGGAGCTCCGAGTAGGATCGCCGCAACTCGCCCACGGCAAAAACGATCAGCTCGATATCCCCCCGCAAGCTGATGCCGCCCGGCTGTCCCGGAGCTGCTCCACGGTCCCCCTTCGGCTCCGGGCCGAAGACCGTCGCCAGCAAGGGCGAGGCCCATATTCCCTGGTGATCGTTCCCGGGCAGGTAGACGGGCTGCTCGAGGGTGATCGGGCGCCCGACGCGCCAGCCGCGTGCCGAAAGGGATCGCGAGTGCGGTGATGGGATAACGGGTCAGATGCTCCCAGTCGCCGATTGGGACCGGCTCGGAGAGGGCCAGCCCCTGGGATCGGAAGGCCTTCTCGGTCATCTCGAGGCAGTAGAGCGCGGGATCGTCCAGGCGGAACTCGAAGTCGAATGGCACTTGCTGCTCGAAGATCGAACGGCAGTAGCCCATCACGCCGGGGATGTGGCGGCGGTGCTCGGGCTTCAGTCGCTTCACGCCCATGGGTCCGACGCAGTCGAGCATCCAGACTTCGAACGGCATGAGCCGAATCCCGTCCGACGAGCAGTCGTACACCATGGGCGCCCCGTCCTCGATGGCGACGATCCCGGTATGCGAGAACGTGCTATCCGTCGCCCTGGCGATGAACCAGCTCAGGGCGAAGATCCCGCGCATGGCCCTGGCATCGCCGAGCCGGAAGACGATGTCACCCTCTCGGAGCACGTCCCGGCCCCAGCGGTTCCACCGGGCCATCTCCGGGTCCATCGGCAGTGGGAGGAGCTCCCCGGCCGACCGGGCCCGGCTCGCGTCCGGACCCCAGAAACGGCCCGACCAGGCGGCCGGTCTCGTCCAATCGGACCTTTCCTCCAGCCCTCGCTCATCGTTGCAGAACGCGATCATCCAGAACCAGAACCAGAACACGGTCAGTCTCCAAAGGCATCTCGGGGAGCTCGTGCCAGAGCGTCCTGCACCATCCCGGATGTCAACACGGCCCCGGGGAGACTTCCTTGCATGGAACCCGCATCGACGCAGCCGCCGAACGGGTGCTCAAGAGATTAATGTTGGGGAACCAAGACGATCCCATCATTCAGCGGCCATCAACGCGGACCAAGGCCGCCTCGTCGTCCGGCCCCGTCGTGGACCAGCGGACGTCCGGCGTCAAATATGATTTAGCATAACACAATTGTATTCATTTCACAAGGCTAGGTCATCCAATCCCTACCGGCTGACGGCGATCGATTGCCGGAACCGCCTCAGGCTGAAGACGAAGAGCGAGAGGCCGATCCCGGCGACGGCCAGGAACTGGGGCCACACGGTCTCCAGGCCGGCTCCCCGGTAGATGATGGCCTGGGAGAAGGCGACGAAGTGGCGCGAGGGGAGGATCAGCGTGAGCCGCTGCATCCAAGCCGGCTGACTCTCGACGGGCGTATTCCCCCCGGACAGCAACTGGAGCACGATAGTGATGAGGATGATCAGCCGGGCGAACTGGGCCATCGTGCGAGTGATCGTGCCGAGGAACACGCCGAGGGCCGTCGCGAAGAACAGGTAGAGGACCACGCCCGCCAGGAACAGGCCGGGCGAGCCGGCGATGGGGACGGCGAGGATCGTCCGGACCACCAGCCAGAGCGACGCGGCGACGGCCCGGAGGACGACCAGGCCGTTCGCCCAGACCTTGGCCATCGCGATCTCGAATGCCGAGAGCGGCATGACCAGCATGTGCTCGATCGTGCCGTGCTCGCGCTCGCGGATCAGCGCGGCGCCGGTCAAGACCATCGTCAGTGTCGTGATCTGGTTGATGATGGCCACGATGCTCGTGAACCACGACGTGTCGCCGTTCGGGTTGTAGGCTTTGCGCACCACGATCGAGACCGGCCGTTCGGGCTGATTATCCGATCGCTGGAGGTAGCTCAGCACCTGGTCGGTGAGGATGTTCCGGATGTAGCCGGCGCCGATGCTCGCCTGCTGCATGGCGGTTGCATCGATGTTCACCTGGAGCTCGGGCCAGTGGCCCTCGCGGAGGTCGGCCTCGAATCGGGGCGGCACGACCACGATGAACATGTAACTCCCGTTATCCATCAACCGATCAGCCTCGTCGGCCTTGATCGTTCGCGGGTGCTTGAAACGAGGCGGGTAGAACAACTCGAACGGCCGCTTCGAGAGGGCCGACCGAAAACAACCGACCGCAGCGAGGGAATTAGGGGGGCCTCAGGAGAGGGCTTCGCGTGTGTGCAAGCCAACGGTGAAGCGCTCTAGCTGATCCACCGGCTCTGCTCCTCAATTCTCCAACCGTTCTCTCCGCGTCGGACCACAAGTTTCGTGCCGTCCCCCATTAACGGGTCTGCTATCCAACCGACATCAATCTCTAGTGGATTCTCGGAGGTGCGCCTGATCCCAATGATAGGATCCCCGAACCGATGTGATTTGATCAATTGCTTCAGTGCGCGGATATCGTCGAAAACCGCCGGCGCCACTCGGAAGCCGGCCCGATGGTTGCGAGCTCAGCGGCGTTTGGGGATGAGGGGTCGGCCAAACCAACCCCGAGTTTGGGGGAGGGGGCTCATGAGGACACAGCAACTCATCGTGGGGACCCTCGTTTACTCCGTCGCACTGGCCACCGTCGTGTTCTTCACGCGGCCGACTGGGCGGCGCTTCGCGGGGGCCGGGGCGGCGGTCGTCGCGGGGTGGGGCTCTGGGTGCTGATCCCCTCGGCGAGGCGCGGGGGTGGTGGCGCGTCCCGCTCGATCCGTCGCCGTCGTCAATGACGCGGCTCTACCTCGGGACGACCGTCTCCACCGTCCCGGTCTTCCTCGTCACCTGGCGGATCGCCCACCGGTTGGCGGTGACTCTGTGTCCGTTCATCATGTCCGCGCGGGGAAATGATGAACGGACACCAGTGATTCCCGACACCAGTCATTCCCCCTTTGTCGTCCTTCGTTCCGTCCCCTTTGTCGTCCCCTGTCCTTTGTTGTCCGTCGGAGCACCGGATCGGAGGCCGCGGCCCCGTCTGCGCTCCGGTTCCGGTTGACCCTCGACGACGACCCACTCGTAGATGCCGATGCACATCTCGTCGTTGGTCCCCTCGCCCCACCTGACCAACTTGGGAGGTTTGTTCTGGTTGGCCGGGTTCGTGTCGGAGTTATCGAAGTGCGCCTCCACCTCGAACCACGAACCCTTCGGCACGCGGATCGGCTCCTTGAAAGCGTAGGTGCCCTGCCAGTTGAAGTTCCAATGGTCGATCTTGATCAGCGGGATACGCGTCTTGCCATCGGGCAGGACAGCCGTGAAGGTGAAGTCCTTGCCGAGCCAGTGCATGTGGGGCATCACCGAAGTGATCAGAATGTCACGGTCGAGCGGACGGGCCATCAGATTGGCTCCGGGCCTGGTCGATGCCTTGACTTCATAGCGAGGCGACCCGGCGGGAATGACCATGGCATCCACTTCGCGGAATAACTCAAGGATTCCAATGCGTTTCCCCGCCTTCTGGGCTTCCTCGACCTTGGCGCGGGCGGCCAGCGCCTGGCGTATCGACAGGTTGGGAAAGACGAATCCGGTATGGACCTCGCGCGGCAACGGCTTCTTGGAAAGATAGAGGCCCACGGACGTGGCGTCGGTCTCCGGCTTACCGGTCTTGTGGTAGTGGACCTGGATCAAGATGTCGGCCCCCTTGGGCAGCATGTAGCCGGTGCCGTCGGGACAGTAGCGGGACTTGGCACCCGGGGTCCAGATCGGCAGGAAGGCGGAGATGGGCACTCCATCGCCGAATCCACCCAGGTCGTAATAACCGGGGCCCGGGTCGGCCGCATCCAGCTCGCGACCCCGGCCCGACGGGTCCACGCCCGCGATGATATGGTGCACGACCGAGCGATTACCGGGATGAAAATCGACCGCGCGAATCCAGCGATCCTCGGGAAAACTCGTCTTGAGCACGAAGACGCGGAAGTCGTCGCTGCCGGTGGCGGCCAGGTGGTAAGGTTCGGGCATCGTCAGGGTCAGGTCGGGCTCGCCGAGCGCCCAGTCCGAAGAGAACGTCCGGGGCGCGGGCGCCTCCTTGGGGTCGCCTTCCGGGCAGCCGGCATCGACCCACGACTGCAAGGTGGCGATCTCGTCGTCGGTCAGCACCCGCGCATCGCGGAACGGGCCGCCGAAGCTCGAGGAGGCCGGCCACGGGGGCATCATCCGCTCGCCGGTCACGTGCGCCAGGTCGGACCCGCGCTTGCGGGCCTGCTCGTAGGTGAGCAAGGAGAACGGCGCCACCTGATTGGGGCGGTGGCAATCCTGGCAGCGCTCTTGAAGGATACGGACCACGTCCTTGTGGTAAGTCGGGGCCGGTTTCTCGCCCGCCGCCGACGTCGTGCTCGCCGCCACGGCCGCGACGCCGCAGAGGAAACTCAATCTCCACATCGAATGGCAAGCCAAGACTCTGCTCCTTTACTGGGTTTCTTCCGCTGGATCTTCGCGCGCAAACCGAACCGTATCTCACTCCCCACAGATCAGATGTCAGGTTTCCGCAGTCCGGAGGCACGCATCGGTGGAGGCCAAAGGGAACACCCTACGCCTGTTCGGCGCACGGATTGCCGGACGGGCTACCTCCTTCATGACACCTGGCAGCGGCTATTGTCAAGGGCAGTCGAATTTACAGCTTTTGTTCGGAGGAATGGGGACGGCGAATGATCTGAAGTGATCGGTCGCCGACTCTTAATCAGGTTTTTCCAGCCCGGCGCCGGCCCGACCGGTCCCGAGGCGTTCCGACCGCCGCCCCCGATCCGGTCGCGACCGCCGGCCTCCGCCACCCCGAGCTGAAGAATCGTCGTGGTCGGTTCCTTTCGGGTTCATCCGGATCCAGCGGCCGCCGGTCTGGAAAAAGTTCGATGTGCTGATTCCGCCTGGGGTTGCTCCGAGGGATCTCGCTGAGGAAAGTGCTCCCGTAGGTCTGGAGCCATACCGGTTAATGTGTTCGCGCCAGAGGTCCCTAAAGGTTGGAGCCGCCGCGCCGAGGCAACGAGTAGCAAGCTGTTCCTGCCGGTGGCCAAAATGCTTGGATTTCGGAGAAGAGGCCGCGCGAGCCGAGGGCTCGTTCACACTCCGACGTCAGGACGGCGCCGAACCGTGATCGGAGGAAAAGCAAGACGTCCGTGAGCTGCCGGTATGATCCTACGGCGCCGTGAACCGCTTCACCAACTCGAGGCAACGACCCGCGTCATCGGAGATCACCTGGTCGAATGGGGACTCCGCCAGGATTCGTGACACCAGGTCGGGTTCGAGACCGCGCGACGCCGTCAACCAGCCGGCCTCGTCGCGGATTGTGAGGCTCAATGATTCGGAGGTCAGTGAGTAGGCGAGGGTCGCCACCTGGTCCAGACAACGGTGGCGCGACCAGGCGTTGACGCTCGACCAGAGTTCCTTGATGGTTGCGCTGATCTGGTCGATTGCGCCGGCATCGAGCCCGCTGCGGACCTGAAGGAGGCGCCGGAGCTGCGCCAGTTGGCGCAGGGTGTCACCGTCGTCTCGCAAGTCCAGGGGAACCTCTCCCTCGACCTGCGGGGCATCAAGCTGACCTCTCCAGGCGCCGGACTGTTCGAGCGAATCGAAGATCTGATCCGGAGTATAAGGTTTGGGGATGTAGTCATCGGCACCGGCCTCGAAGCTCTCGATCCGGTTCTCGGCGGTCAGTCGAGCCGTCACGATCACGACGGGGATCGGGTTGGCGGGTCCCGAGGTCTTGAGCGACCGGCAGACGTCATACCCGTTCATGTCGGGGAGCATCAGGTCGAGGAAGACGACATCCGGCGCATGTTCCCGGATCTTCTCCAGGGCCTCTTCGCCTCCGAACGCCGACACGGTCCGGTAGCCGCGGAGCTGGAGCAGCATGGCCAGGAGCTTGTTGGCCTCGGGTTCGTCCTCGACGATCAGGGCGGTGGGCATGGTTCGTTCTCGGGGGTGACGGAGCCGCTCGAAGCCGGGGCTCCCTGCGGGCGAAAATTCATGAGCTGAGCGGGCGCACAGGGGGGCCATCGGGAGGGGCTTCCGAACCATCGGACCCGGACGAACGCATGCCAGCAGGACCCCGGCCGGATTCGCTACGGCGGGGCAAGATGACGGTCACACGTGTTCCGCCGGTTTCCACAGCCTCGGCAAAGATACGGCCTCCGTGGAGGTCCACGAACTGTTTGGCGATGCTCAGGCCCAGCCCGAGCCCGCGCTTGCAGAAGCCGAAGTCCCCGGAGGAGTGCCGGCTGGGATCGAACTGGGTGAAGAACGGCTGGAACAGGTGCGGGATCGCCGCGGGCTCGAGCCCCACGCCCCGATCCTCCACGACGATCTCCGCCTCATCCGACGCATTGAGCCGAGCGCTCAACTCCACCTCGCCTTGGTCGGGCGTGAACTTGATCGCGTTGGTCAGAAGATTGATCAGGACCGCGCTGATCTTGTCGGCGTCAACCTCGAATGTACCGAGATTCTCGGCCGTCGCGACCTGGACGTGAATGCGCCGGGCGTTGAGGAAGGGGCGGACCTGATCGACGACGTTCGCGATCAGATCCGATAGACGGACCGGGCTGCGTTGGAGGGTCCGCCGGAAATCCTCGGCGCGGAGCAAGGTCAGCATGTTCTTCACGAGCCGGCTCAGTTGCTTGCCACTGGCCGCGATCTGCCGGACGATCTCCGTCTCCTGATCCGATCGATTGGGATTGGCCAGGCGTAACAGCTCGGCCAGGCCGAGGACCAGTGTGATCGGTGTGTTGAACTCGTGGCTCGCCACTTCGATGAAGGCCGTCTTGAGCTGGCCGGCGCGGGCCAATTCGTTGTTGGCCTCAACCAACTGAGCGTTGGCGGCTTGCAACTCCCCGATCAGCCGGCGACGCTCCGTTAGCAAGTCGTACTGCTCCACCCCCTGACGGATGATCCCTTCGAGCTCGGCGGTGTCCCACGGCTTGAGGATGTACCGGAAGATATGCCCCTCATTCACGGCATTGATCACGGCCTGAATGTCGGCGTAACCGGTGAAGAGCATCCGGATCGTGTCGGGCTTCAGTATTCGAGCCTGGCGCAACAGTACGTCGCCGGGCATGCCAGGCATGCGCTGGTCGGTGAGGATCACCTCGACGTCGTTCTTCTCCAGCAACTCGATGGCTTCCGCTCCCGAAGGGCTGGTCAACACACGGTACGTCCGATGGAACTGGTGGCGCAGGCTGTCCAGGACATCCACCTCGTCGTCGACGACCAGCAGGGTATTTCGCTTTCGCTCCATTCCGTTGACTCCGGTCGACTGCGCCAAGGTTGAGTCTCCCTCCGGTTCTACGGACGTCCCGCGCGGTTGCGGGGGTCAACGAAATGCCGCGGTCCCACGGTCCGATCGGTACCGAGAGCCGCGATCGGCGCCCTTCGCCCGGGGGCTGATACCGTTGGATCGTTCATGGAATAACGTTGCCGGGAGCGGGTGGAGTCGCAGGATAGCGCGGGCTGAGGGGGCCAGTATGAAGTTGCCGGACGATGGTCTCCAGCGCAGAGACCCGCGCTTTTAGCTCGGTAACCTCCACCAGAAGATGCTCGCGCTCCATGGCCATCGTTTCGAGACGATCGTACTCCAGCGCGGCTTGACGCACGGCGCCGATCAACTCCTCCGGCTGCCAGGGCTTCTTCAAGAACTGGAAGATGTGCCCCTGGTTGATCGCCGTGATGATCGACTCCAGGTCAGCGTACCCGGTGAACAGCATCCGGATGGCGTGCGGATGCCGGGCCTTGAGCCGGGTCAACAGCTCGATTCCCGTGATTTGCGGCATCCGCTGGTCGGACATCACAATGTGCACCTCCTCCTCTTGCATCAGCCGGTAACCCTCCTCCGCACTATGCGCCTTCAGGACTCGGAACTCGCGGCGCAACAAGTCGTGGACGGAGTCGCACACGTCAGGCTCATCATCCACGATCAGGAGACAGTGCCGGGAAGTGGGCATCTCGAAAGTCACTCCGTGGGGACATCCCAGATCTCAGGCGATCGACCGAAGGTAGTTCCCTGTCAGTATATCCCGGAACGATCCGAGGTTCGACCTCCTTCTCCTGGGCATTCGGCGGAGCGTCTCGAAAGTCGTTGGAAAACGCCTCGCCACCCTATACGAGCCGCCGTAACCATTATGCGCTCATGGCAGAGGTGCGAAGAAGCACCCGAGGCGCTGGGAACCATTGCCTGGCGCAGCGACTCCCTCTCAGCGCAATGAATCAATGTACGCAAGCGGCTATCCGTGCCAAACGGTGCTGTTCCCGGGTGCACGTGGACGCTCGCAGATGATAGTCTATGAAAGGAGACTCCTCGCTGGACGCCACCACGATTGGCCCCGAAGGGGCGAAACAAACCAGCCCGGGGCAACGCCCCGGGAACCGAGAAACTCCCAGAAAGAGCCCTGAAAGGGCGGCACAAGGACGGGTCCCCTGGCCAGCCGTGTGTCGCCCCTTCAGGGCTCGGCTCGGGGTGGGCGACCGAGTCCCGGGGCGGTGCCCCGGGCTGTTATGTTTCGGCCCCTTCGGGGCAAAGATCTGCCCAAGGTGGGACCGAGCCCGGTGGTGTTGGGCGAGAGGTCTCCTCTAAAGAGACGCCTGCTCCGATCAGGTGCGTGGAAAGGGGTTATGGCTGAGCATTGAGGCAGGATAGGCGATCTGGGAAACGAGGACTTCGCTCTTCCGTGCATTTTTTCTGGGAAATGAGCGATCGATCGTGGAACGGGGACCTACTCTGAACAAGAACCTGAGAAACAACCATGTCGCAAACTGCCATCGAAATCCCACCCACCATCACGGTGGCGGAGGCGAAATTGTATTTGGCCATGAAGTTGTTCGAAATCGGGCGCTTGTCGTGTGGGCAAGCCGCTGAACTAGCGGGCTATTCCAAGCATACTTTCATGGAACTGCTGGGCAAACAGGGCGTGGCTGTCATGAATTACCCAGCCAGCGAATTGCAGGACGATCTCGCCCATGCCTGATGGTCCTACGATATCAAACTGTAGCGGTTTGATCGCGCTTGGGGCCGTCGGAGCGCTCGGTATTCTGGAGCAACTCTAAACCACGATCTTGGTTCCGGACGCCGTGTCTCAGGAGTGTGGTGGGGCATTCCCAGCCTGGGTGCAAGTTCATTCCGTTCAGAATCAAGGGCTCGCTCAGTCCCTTCGCCTGGGTCTGGGTGCCGGTGAAGCGGAGGCGATAGCCCTGTCGATCGAATGCTCGGCCGCCAGAGTCATTCTGGATGACAAGAAAGCGCGGCAGGCGGCTCGCCAGCTCAATTTGCCCGTTGTGGGAACACTTGCCGTTCTACTGAAGGCCAAGGAGCAAGGCATCATCTCCAAAGTGCGCGATATCGTTGATGTGCTGGTCGCCGTCAACTTCCGTGTCTCGGACGAACTGGTCCAGGAAGTCTTGCGGCGGGCAGGGGAGTAGGCGGCGCACGATATGGGCAAAACGGTCCTGGCTTGGGGCCATCGAGGTGCATGGATGAATCAACGTGGGCGGCTGTCCGTGCAAACCGTGCTGTTCCCAGGTGCACGAGGGCGCTCGAAGATGATAGTCTGTTGGGAAGACGCCGGCTCCGACTCTTGCCAGTTTCTCCATCGAGTGGGACGGATCTCGGGGTCCGGGTGAGGATCGGGGAGGTCGGGAAGACAGGGAGCGATCGGATCGAACATGCCTGCGTTTACGCACCACATTTTCGTCTGCGGAAATGTCCGTGAGGCCGGCCATAAGCGGGGCTGTTGCGATCCGGAGGGCCGCCAGGCGCTGCGCGATGCGTTCAAGAGGGAGCTGAAGAAGGCCGGATTCGGGACCCTGGCGCGAGCCAATCACGCGGGGTGTCTGGAACAGTGCGAGCACGGCCCGACGGTGGTGATCTATCCCCAAGGCATCTGGTACGGCCGGGTGCAGGTCGAAGACGTCGCCCGGATCGTGACCCGGACCATCCTCGGGGGCGAGATCCTCAACGACCTGCTGATCGCCGACGATTGCCTGAACAATCCCGATTGCCCGCACCGCCGCGGACCGACTGGGGGAGAGGCGCGTGGCTGAGCTGGTCGAGACCGTCGAGGAGATGCGCCACGCTGTGGCTGCGGCACGCGAGCGCGGCCTTCGCATCGGGCTCGTGCCGACCATGGGGGCCTTGCATGACGGGCACATCCGGCTGATCGAGAACTGCCGGGCCCTCACGGGCTCCGTGGTCGTCTCGATCTTCGTGAATCCCACGCAGTTCGGTCCCCACGAGGATTTCGAACGTTATCCCCGGGCTCTCGACGACGACCTCGCCCACTGCCGCGCCGCTGGTGCCGAACGGGTCTTCGCTCCGAGCGCGATGGCCATCTATCCGAATGGACCACGCTCGACTTTCGTCGAGGTGCCCGGGCTCTCCGACGTTCTCGAGGGTGCGACCCGACCCGGCCATTTCCGCGGTGTCGCGACGGTGGTGCTCAAGCTCTTCGAGATCGTCCGCCCGGACCTGGCGGTTTTCGGCCAGAAGGATTATCAGCAGCAACTGCTGATTCGCAGGATGGTCCAGGATCTCCACCTACCCGTCGAAATCGTGACCGTACGCACGGTCCGCGAGCCGGATGGATTGGCACTCAGCAGCCGGAACCGCTACTTGAGTCCCGCCGATCGTCGGGCGGCCACCGTGCTTTCGCGCGCCCTGGAACAGGCCCGGCAGGCCGTGGCGGGAGGCGAGCGGGATGCCAACCGGGTTCGACAGATTCTCCACGAAACCCTAGAATCAGAGAGGTCGGCGAAGGTCGATTATGCCGAGGTCGCCGATGCCGATACCCTGGACCTTCTGGACGACCTGGCTCCGCCCCGGCGGGCCGTGGCCCTCCTGGCGGCCTGGTTCGGCTCGACCCGTCTGATCGATAACCTGCCGCTGACGGAGTGAGCATCCGACAGTCCGCTCGCCGTTTTTCCGAGCCATCGGTACATGGGCGCACCTCGTCGCAGCAAGGATTCCCGCGGCGCAAACCGCCTGAATATAAGGACTTCCCGTCCCATGCGGCAGATCTTGTTTCGGATACCGCTGCCATTCACGGTCTTCGGTCATCACGACCTTCCGGTCTTCGGGTTCGGTATGATGCTCGTCCTGGCTTTCCTGATCGCACCCGCGCTGGCGTGGTGGCGCGCCAAGCGGGAGGGGCTCGACCCGGACGTCATCCTGGATATGGCCTTCTGGGTGTTCGTCTCCGGACTGGTCGGCGCCCGGACATTCTACTGCATCCAGTACTGGGGACGAGAGATCCATAACCTCTGGGAAGCGTTGCAATACTGGAACGGCGGCATCGTCTATTACGGCTCGATCATCGGCGGCGCGGTCGGCTTCTTCGCCTACCGACATTTCCATCCCTTTCCCATTCGCCCCTATCTGGATGCGGTGGCACCCTCGATCGCGGTCGGTACGTTCTTCGGCCGGCTGGGCTGCTTCCTCAATGGCTGTTGCTTCGGCGATCCGTGCAGCCTTCCCTGGGCGGTCTCCTTCCCGGCGAAGTCTCCCCCCTGGGAGCACCAGGAGGCCCTGCGCATGATCGACTCGCATGCTCTCCAATCGCTGCCGGTTCATCCGACACAGCTTTACTCGGCCCTCGACGGCCTCGTCCTCCTGCTGTTATTGACGGCCTATTATCCCCTCAGGCGGCGCGACGGTGAGGTGATGGGCCTGTTGATGCTGGCCTACCCGATCACGCGGATCCTCATCGAGTTTCTCCGGAACGATGAAAGTGTGTTCTTCGCCGGGATGACGATCTCGCAGAACATCAGCCTGCTACTGCTCTTGGGTGGTGCATTGTACTGGGCCTGGATTCTGTGGTTGCCCGGAGGCCGCCATGACTTCGAGCGGGCGGGCAGCCAGCCGCACACTGCCGATCTGGCCGCCGCCCGGTCGTGAGCGACCCCGATTCCCGCATGTGGTGCCGAGGCGACCTCGTTCAAGTAACGGAGCCACGCCATGTCCATGTCCAGGACGGCGACTCGTCCACGACCCCGGAAAGCTCGGACGTCCCCCGGCGGGGAGATCCTTGGTTCGGGCGATCAGTGCATCGTCATCCGAGGGGTCGGCATTCATGTCTACGACTGCCTGTCGGAAGCGATCGGTGAGGGCCAACACGTTCGTCTGCTCTATGACGGGGAGGACCTGGAGCTGATGACCACTGGAAATACTCACGAGCGTTTCAAGGAATGGCTCGGCGCGATCGTGAGGGCAGTGACGATGGGCCTGGACCTCGACGATGTGACATGCGGTCAGACGACATGGAGGACGCTGTTGCGCGGCCTCGAGGCCGATCTCTCCTACTACTTCGACGCCGAGAAGATCCGGGTTTCCGAAGAAGCATTGGCCCGCAAGTCGATGGATCCGACCGACTATCCCTGGCCTGACCTGGCGATCGAGATCAACATGTCTCCTCCTCAGGTCGATCGGCCGGCGATCTATCGAGACCTCCGCGTTTTAGAGGTCTGGCGGCTCGTCAGGGGTCAGAAGCTCATCATCGAGCAACTCCAGCCGGATGGATCCTACGCGCCGGTCCAGGAAAGTCGGTTCCTGCGCATCCGTGCCGAAGATGTGATGCGTTGGCTGAATGAGGCGGCTACCGAGCGCGAGGCAGCGTGGAACCGTCGTTTAAACGAGTGGGCGATGGGATTGGGCCGCCAGGCTGGACCGGGACGGCGCCGGGCGGTCGCGTCCGCGGCAAAGCGAAAGGGCAGGGGGAAGGGGAAGTGATTGCGGACATCTCGGCGAAATCGCCTCAAGGCACCGGAATATGGTCGAGGATCCGCTGGAGGAGGTCGTCGGGTGAGAGGCCCTCGGCATCGGCCTCGTAACTGACGAGGATTCGGTGGCGCATGATGTCGCGAGCGAGACTCTTGACGTCGTGGGGTGTGACGAAGTCGCGGCCGGCCAGGAGGGCGTGGCCGCGCGAGGCGCGGACCAGCGCGATCGTCGCGCGCGGGCTGGCGCCCAGCTCCAGCAGGGGCGCCAGGGGCAAGCCATACGCGGCGGGGTCGCGGGTCGCCCGGACCAGGTCGACGATGTATTCCTTGATCGCTGGCGCAATCCGGATCGAGGTGGCCAGACTGCGGAATTCGGCGACGTCGTGGGGACCGTAGAGGGGCGGTTCCTCGGGCAACGTCGCGTCCGAGTCGCCATGGGGATTCTCAGAGACGCTCGGCAGCTCGAGCATCGTCAGCTCCGCGTCACGGGCCGGGTAGCCGACGACCAGCTTCATCAGGAACCGATCGAGCTGCGCCTCGGGAAGCGGGTAAGTCCCTTCGTGCTCGATGGGATTCTGGGTCGCCAGCACCCAGAACGTCGCAGGCAAGGTGATCGTCTCGTCGCCGACGGTGATCTGGCCCTCCTGCATGGCCTCGAGCAGGGCGCTCTGCACCTTGGCCGGTGCACGATTGATCTCATCAGCCAGGAGGACGCTGGTGACGATCGGTCCGGGGCGGACGTCGAACGTCCCGGTTGCGGGGCGGTAGATCTGGGTTCCTGTGAGGTCGGCGGGGAGTAGGTCCGGAGTGAACTGGATCCGGCGGAATGGGAGATCGAGCGCCCGGGCCAGGGCACGGACGGCGCGCGTCTTGGCGAGGCCGGGGACGCCCTCGATCAGGACGTGACCTCCGGCCAGCAGGGCGATGACCAGTCGTTCGAGCAGCGTGCGCTGTCCGACGACCATATCTTCAATCCGATCGATGAGACGGAGCAACCCCTCTTGAGCCGCTTCAATGGCGGCGGGAGGACGGGCAGGATCGTCGATGGACATCAAACCAGGAGATCCCCCTCGTCCTCACGTCGCCTGCGATCCGCAATGATGCCATCCGGTCCCGGTCCGGGATCGGAGGATGGTCTCGATGCGGGCCGTCGCGTGGTCCTCAGTAAAAAAACGGGGTCGAGTCGGTCGTCATCCGATCGTGCTGGAGTCGAGCGGCTGTCGGTGGCCTGGTTAGCTGTTCTTTTCCGCGCGACGGCGCTCCATGAGCCGGCGAAGGATATCTCCCGCGGCGTCGCTGGTGTCCTTGAAGGACGGCTTGGCCGGACCGGTTTGCTTGGCCTGCTGCTGCTGAGCCTTTTTGGCGGCGTAGAACGGGTTGGACTCATCCATGAACTCTTCAGGGACTTCTTCGCCAGCCTCCTCGTCCTCGTCCTCGTCCTCCGCCTCCTCCTCATTTTCCGCTTGCTCCCCGAGGAGATCATCGGCGGTCTCCACCGCATCGTCAACCGATTCCTCGGCTTCCTCGGCTTGACGCTCGTACTCGTCATCGCTGGCGGAAGACGGAGGCTGCGCCTTGGGGGGCGCGGTGCCAGCGTCCTTGAAAGCGGTGATCGTGATCGTATCGCCTCCATACACGGCCGTCGGCTGATCGGCCGAAACGCCCGCGCCTTCGCCGAACAACCACGAATCGATCTCGTCGCCCGAGACGTCATCGGGTGAGGCCTGGGGCTTGGCCGCCGCCGCCACGGGCTTCGCAGCCACCGCCTTTGCCACGGGCGCGGGGACATCCGAGATCCCAACGGCGAACGTCAAGGGACCCACCTGCACCAGGTCCTGATCTTTGAGGCGACACTCCGCGGTCAGGGCCTTGCCATTGACCAGGGTCCCATTGCGACTACCCAGATCGCGAACGATCACCGAATCCGTGCTGATGGTGAACTCCGCGTGCTCACGACTGACTTGCTCGCTATTCGGCCGGAGATGACAGGTCTCGCCACGGCCGATCTTGAAACTGGGTCCAACCAGGGGAATGACTTTCCCCTCGGGTTTGCCTCGAACCACAACCAGTTGTACTTTCATGAAAAACCGTCCCGACCCCCGGGGTCTTCAACGACTAAGATCCGCATCCACACGAACCAGGTCTCGAACCTCCGGCCCGGTTATCCGGATTCGATCCAACCGGCCGCGTCATCCCGGCCAGACAACCCCATTTCATTCCAAGGTCCGCGTCGATCCTCATGATCGGCTCTCTACCCACGGAAGCCAGATATCATGGGAACATCAGGGACGCCTGGCGCAGAACGACACCTCCTCCCGTTCCTCAAATTGTGTCATGGCGGACTGCAACGAACCGAGCTGATGTGGGACGATCAGAGCAGAGCGATCTGGGCTTGCTCTCTCCAACGAACACCTTCATTGTAGCCTATTGTTTCGGAGATCCAAGATCCTAACTCAAGCTCTGGTCGATCCGGAAGTCATCTCAGGTCGAACGAGGATTTTTTTTCGGCCGATGGATCGCGCCGGAACTCCTGATTGGGCGATGCGCTAGCGGGCCTCGGTCCAGCCCGGTGTGCGATATATGGCCGACTCCAACTCGGACGCCCGCGACCGGATCGCGTTCGAAACGGGAAGACTCTCCGATTCCAGACCCAGCGTCGTCAGAATCGAGACACTGAGCCGCCCTGACAGGTCCTCGCAGGATCGGGACACCTCCGTCAGATCGCGGCAGCCGGGCAGCTCCGGGACGTGCGGCGACCCGGCCAGAAGGATCGAACCCTGTTGCAGGATCGCGCCACTTCGGCGGCGCTGAGCACTTCCGACGAGTTTAAATCCCTGGCAGACAAGATCTTCTGGATCTCGATCGCTGAAGCAAAGAAACGGGCGCATGCGGTTGGCCGTCTCGCGCGGGGCCGTATGAGTCCGCCGATCGACAGGAACACCTACCTCGGCCAAGGTTTCCGCAATCGCCCCGTGGACGGCCCGATACAACGCGGTATTCGGGCGCGACCGTGGATATCCGGCCGGGAGGATGAGAGCATAGGTCAGTTCGTGATGATGCCAGATCGCCCCTCCGCCTGTCAATCGCCTCACGACGGGGACCGATCGCCAGCGAGGATCGCGCTGGACCTCGGCCACGCGCTGAAAGTAGCCCAGAGTCAGTGTCGGAATGGTCCAGGAGTACGTGCGCAGATAGGCCGTTTCACGGTTGTCCGCGACCGCATCCAGCAGGGCCTCGTCCAGCGCCATATTCGCCGGGCCATCGGCAGCCTCGTGGGGCAGGACTCGACAAACGAGACTCATTGAGGTTTCCGTAACCGGTTAATCGATCCGCCGTCGGGCGCGGCCCGCCCGGCACCGCGAGGGGTGCGGGAGAATCGCCGTGAGACACGTCCCGAGCCGAGCCCCGACACGGAGACTCGCAACTTGCTGGGAGAACCGCGATAATCCGTCATTTCAATGGACAAGCCAGGGCCCGACAAGACCCCGATCCTTCGAATTTCCTGGAGAGCTCGATGACGACGTCCGAGAATCCGTTCGCAGCCGACAAGCCCGATGATGGCCCCGTGGTCCAAGAGGAGCCCGAGAGCCGGCCTGGCGGCATCCCGCTGTATGTTTGGGTCATCGCCGCGGTCCTGGTCGCGATCCCGGTCGGGCTGGCATGGGGCGAAGGGCGCGACCCGGCTGAAACTCCTCTCCGACCTGATCCTACGGGCTCTCACCGCTCTGGCGGCCCCGCTGGTGGTCCTCGCCATCTTGAGCGCGATCGTCACCAACGAGATCAAGGGACGTCTGGGCGCGTTGATGATGGCGTTCTACCTCCTCAACACGCTCGTCGCCATGATCATCGGCTTGAGCCTGACGAACCTGATCCGGCCGGGCATCGGGGCTTCGCTGAGCGGTCCGGCGCCTCGGCTCAGCCCCCGGCGCAGAAATCGATCCCCGACTTGATCCTGGACCTGATCCCTCGCAGCATCGGCGAGCCGTTCACGCAGAATCACCTGGCCCAGCTCGTCCTCTTGACCCTGGCGCTGGGGATCGGTCTGGTCAAGATTCGCGACAGCCAGAAGGCGCGCGGCGAGACGTCGTTTCAGGTGGTCGTCAACCTGCTGACGATCGGTTTCGAACTGCTGATGAAGGTGCTACTCTGGGTGGTCGCCCTGGTGCCGCTGGCGGTCTTCGGCGTCGTGGCGTCGAGCGTTGGTCATCAGGAAGGGATGAAGGTCTTCACCGCGCTGATCCGCCTGATCGCGGTGGTCGCACTGGGTCTGACGATCCAGGTGTCCTGGTATCTCACGCAGATGGCCGTGCTCGCTCGGATGTCGCCGGTGCGGTTCCTCCGGGGCGCGCCTGGATGTGATGGCCAACACATTCAGCACAGCCAGCACGGCCGCGACGATCCCGATCACGCTCCGAGCGCTCGAGCGGCTGGGCATCTCGCGGCGGTCCAGCCAGTTGACCGCCTGCATCGGTACGAACTTCAACAACGACGGGACCGCCCTCTACCAGGCGACGGCCGTGCTCTTCATCGCCCAGGCGCTCGGGTTCGACCTGAGCCTCATGGACCAGATTGTGATCATGCTCACGACCTTGATCGCCAGCGTCGGCGCCGGTGGCATCCCCTCAGGCAGCTTCGTCACGATGCCGCTGATCTTCGCGGCGGTCCGGATGCCCGTGGACAAGATCCCGATCCTGCTGACCGTCGACTGGCTGCTCGACCGACTCCGCACGACCTCGAACGTCCTGGGAGACATGACGGTGGCCGTCCTGCTCGACCGGGTTTCGCCGCCGGAACGAGACGTTGTCGTAGTTGTCGGTAAGGGTGTGATCGAGGACGATCGATAGGGTCGGCGAGGAGCAAGGATCTCGGAGTCACTCTCATGTCGATTCCGCCAGGCACCGACGATCAGATCTGATAGTTGATCCGCCTGGCATAATCGGCATCCGAGAGGCCGTCATTACTATCGCGATACCGGAGCCGGGGGTCTTCGATGGTGACCGTCGTGTACGGCGCGATGCTGCGCGTGATCCAGGCCGAGGAGCCGATGACCGAGTGGTGCCCGATGATAGTCTTCCCGCCCAGGATCGTCGCGTTGGCGTAGATGACCACTTCATCCTCCAGGGTGGGATGCCGCTTGGCGTCGCGGACGATCTGGCCAGACTCATCCCGGGGGAAACTGAGGGCGCCGAGCGTGACTCCCTGGTAGAGCTTGACGCCGTCGCCGATCTTGGTCGTCTCGCCGACGACGACACCCGTGCCATGGTCGATGAAGAACCGGCGGCCGATCGTCGCCCCAGGATGGATGTCGATGCCCGTCTTACCGTGCGGCGTATTCGGTCATCATCCGCGGCAGCAACGGCACCCCCAGGCGATAGAGCACATGGGCCATCCGGTAGATCGTGATCGCCGCGACGCCCGGGTAGCAGAAGACGATCTCGACCAGGCTCTTGGCGGCGGGGTCGCCGTCATAGGCGGCCTGCACGTCCTCGGCGAGCGTGTGCCTCAGCTCAGGGATCGTGTCGAGGAAGCGAACCACGATCTCTTGAGCCCGGGACTCGTAATCCATTTCGAGATCAGGCGCTTTACACTCATGGCGGAACGCACGGGAGATCTGCTGGGTCAAACGAGCATGGAGGCTGTCGATCAGGTCGCCCACGTGGTAGGCGACATTCCCGAGATGCAGATTCTGCCGGCGACCATAGCCAGGATAAAGGATCTCTCTCAAGTCCGCCAGGAGATCGACAACCTCACGATAGCTGGGCAGGGGCGAGTGGCCGAGGTGATGGATCGCGCCGCACTCTTCGTAAGTCTCGACGATCCGCCGCGTGATCTCCGGGAGCGTTTGTTTCAATTCCTGTTGTCTTGGAAGCGATTCATCCACGGACATTCCTCCCCGACCCATTACTTCATTGGACACCGGATCCCGCCCCGGGTTCAAGGGGACTTCGCGCCCTCGCGCGTCCGCCAGCGTTCGACGAAGCGGTGATAATCCTCGGGGGTGTCGATACCGATACTTGGCTCGTCGACCAGCCCGACGGCGATCGAGTAGCCAGCGTCGAGAACGCGGAGTTGCTCGAGTTTCTCGGCGGACTCCAGCGGGGACGCGGGGAGCGAGCCGAGCGCCAGCAGGAACTCGCGGCGGTAGGCGTAGAGGCCCAGATGAAGATAGGCGACCGGTAGCTGGGCGGTCGCGGGCTCGGGTAGACCGTCCCGGTGGCAGGGGATCGGACTGCGGGAGAAGTAGAGGGCGCGGCCGCGGCGGGAGCACACGACCTTGACGCACGAGGGGTCGCGATAGGTCGACTCGGATCGAATCGGTGTCGCGAGCGTCGCCATCGGGGCCTCGGGGTCGGCCTCCAGCAAGGCGACAACCTGATCCAGCGCGGCACCCGAGACCTCGGGCTCGTCACCTTGCAGATTGACGATGATGCGAGTCCCTTCGAGATTCGCGGCGACTTCGGCCACGCGGTCGGTACCGGTTGCATGATCGGCGCGTGTCATGGCGACCTCGCCGCCAAAGCGGGCGACCGCCTCCGCGATGCGGCCGTCGTCCGTGGCGACGATGATCCGTCCCAGCGATCGTGCCTGTTGTGCGGCCTCGACGACGTGCTGGATCAAAGGCCGTCCGGTGGCGGATAAAAGGGGTTTGCCGGGGAGTCGGGTCGAAGCGAAACGGGCCGGAATGACCCCGACGATTTCCGTGTTTCCCAAGAACATCTCCCGTGAAACGGTCCGATACTAGGGGCACTGATCGAGACTCAGCCTCGACCAGACCCGTGGACACGGCGCCTTTACTCTAGGTCGTCTCAAGATGGGACACAAGACCGAGTCGAGGCCCGCGGTTCCGGCTCGATTGGCCAGCGTCGCCCCGGTGGCGATCGCCGGGCGGTCGAGAAACCGATGCGATCGGAGCCGCATCGGTGCGGGCCGGGACTCCTGGTCCCTCGCCCCATGGATCGGTCGGAATGATTCCGGCCGCTCTGCCACAGGAGGTCAGTCCGAATCGCCGTCCTCGGGATCCGAGACGCGGGCGTTCTCCGTCCGCACGGTTGCCCCGAACGGACGTCGATTCACTGCGCCCGGGCCGTCGGTCCGAGGTCGTGGGGGAGTTAACGCCTGAATGTGATCAATCTTGGGATGCGACCGTAAGCCATCAGGTGGTCCGTCTCTACCAACCTTTGCTTGCGCTCTGAATGGCCCGCTCCGATCGACGATCGTGGCGGGTCTCCGTGTCCGGATCCGGGGCCGAACTGAGTCAGCCGCAACCCGGGCACGCCAAGGAAGGAGAGCGTTCACAACCGATTCGCGAGGCGGCCTGAGCCAATGATCTGGCGGCCGTCCAGGGAGACACGATTCATGGGATGGACCGTTCACCAAACCCGACGACGTTGCCGTCTTCGTCATCGGCCTCACCTGGAAACTCTGGACGACCGCTGTCTCCTCTCCACGGGCCTCGCGACTCCATCCACGGGCGTCGTTGCGGAAATCCGCCATCCACAGAATCCCAGCCTGACCCGGTCGGGACACGACGGGGCTTCGCATGCAAAGCGAGCCCAACTCACGGCCCGGCATCATGCCCTCGCCGCGAAACAGGTCGAGCGACCGGCCGGAACTCTCATCACGGGAGCGGCCACCGCTTATGACCCGATCATCGGCGCCGCACAGACCCGATCCAGTTACAACGTGGACGGGGCCGGCATGACCGTCGCCGTTATCGACACCGGCGTCGATTATAACAACTCGGCCCTTGGCGGCTCGTTCGGCCCGGGCTCCAAGGTGATCGCCGGCTACGATTTCGCCGACAACTCCAGCAATCCGATGGCGACCAGCTCCCAGCATGGCACCGCCGTCGCGGGTCTGATCGGCTCCGACGATCCCAACGATCTGGGTGTGGCGCCGGGCGTGGACATCGTCGCCCTGCGGGTCACGGACAGTAGCAACACTGCCAACCTGACCTCGATCGCCAACGCCCTGCAATGGGTCATCAACAATCACGCCGAGTACAACATCACCGCCGTCAACATGTCGCTGTCCGACGGGAACAACTACGCCCAGAACTGGTTCGCCGAAGGCGGCGGGGCCGCAGAGCAGGTCACCAGCCTGATCAACCAGCTCACCGCGATGAACATCCCGGTGGTCGCGGCGACGGGGAACAGCTTCAACGGCCAGCAGGGGGAGGGCTTCCCGGCTATCGTCGCCAACACGATCAGCGTGACGGCGACCGACCTGTCCGGTAATCTCCTGGCCAATGCCCAGCGGCTCGGATCGTCGATCGGAGGCGCCTCGGCCACCACGATCGCCGCCCCGGGCGGTGGACTGACCGCCCCGTCGGGCGACTCCGGCACCTCCTCGGTCGAGGGAACGAGCTTTGCCGCGCCGTTGGTAACGGGGTCGGTCGTCTTGCTCCAGCAGATCTACGAGTCCCGGTTCGGCACGCTGCCCAGCGTCGCTCAGCTCGAAATCGTGGCTCCAGCAGGGATCCGACCCGATCAACGATCCGGTCACCGGTCTCACGATCGGAGAGCTCGATCTGCCCAAGGCGGCGTCCCTGATCCCGCAGGTGACTTCGACCCCGGCCCCGCGGAGCGCGACGCCGACGCCGGTCACCACGACGTACACGCTCTCGACCGCGACAACCCCCGCGGTCGCCACAACCACCCCGGCCGTGTCCACCACCCCGGTCGCCAGCCCGGTGCCCGCGTCCTCTTCGCCACCGGCGGTCACCACAAAGGTCGCCAGCCCGGCGCCCGCGTCCTCTTCGCCACCAGCGACGACCGTCACGACCACGAACGCAGCAACCTCGACCAACCAGGTCCTCGGCAACAACAACAGTGGTTCGTCGGGATCCAGCACGCGCCGATAATCAACCCTCAGACGCCCACGCGGTCCTCGAGGCATTGTTGCAGGCCATGAGTGTGTGGGCATCGGCGTCCGCCACGCAGACTTGATCGACAGGATCCGGCCCACCCCCCAGTAGGGGTCCAGACCGCATGGAACGATGAGACTGGCCGCGGGGGCCGAACCGCCTCCGCGGTCGTTCTCTTTTTCGAAGCCGTGCGTGAGGAACCCACGGCCCGGTCGGGTTTCGAGAGCGTGGTCGTTGTCCGGTGCTCGCCCCGGTTGGACCGCCACCGTACAATGGTTGTGTTTGCCGCCGGGCACCATCGGAGCGGCCGACGCGGCCGATCGGGCTTCCCGGAATGGGCACTTGCACCCGGAGGAGACAGCCTTGGCCTCGACTTTGAAGACAGCACTCGTCACCGGAGCGGGAAGTGGGATCGGGCGGAGCGTCACGGCCACCTTGGCCGAGATGGGGCTGCGCGTGGCCCTCCTCGGCCGCGACCGCGAGAAGCTCGAACGAGCCCGCGCCGAGTTGCCCAAGGGCCGCGATTCGGCCTTCGTCGCCCCTTGCGATATCAGTGACCGGTTCGCCGTCCAGGCGGCCGTCGCCCAGATCCTGACGGCATTCGAGGGAATCGACGTTCTGGTCTGCAACGCCGGGACGAACGTGAAGAATCGGAGCCTGGAGTCACTCGAACCGGCCGATTGGGACCGGATGATTGCGACCAACCTCACGGGTTCCTTCAACCTGGTCCATGCGATCCTGCCGTCGATGCGGCAGAAGCAGAATGGGTTGGTCATCCAGATCTGCTCGGTGTCGGGCCTGCGCGCGAGCACTCTGGGAGGGGCCGGCTACTCGGCGTCGAAATTCGGCCAGTCCGCTCTGGGCATTTGCCTGGGCCGCGAGGAAGGAACCCGCGGCATTCGCTCTTCCGTGATCTATCCCGGCGAGGTGAACACACCGATCCTCGATGCGCGGCCGGTCCCCGTGGGCCCCGAACGACGCGCCGCGATCCTCCAGCCCGAAGATGTCGCCGCCGCCGTCAAGTTCCTCGTCGAACTCAATCCCCGCGCGCACGTCCCCGAACTTGTCATCAAGCCGACGGTCGATGATTTCTGCTGATCAATGGCAACTGGCCAATAGGAAAGCGATCGGCAGGAATTCCTTTACCCGCGATGCGGTCGTGTCTCTACGATCCCGACGCACCGGCGAGTGCGTGGATCGTCCCCGTCGGAATTCACTCGCTGGCGCTTCGGGCTCGTAAAGTCGGTGCAAGTGAGGTAAGGAGAATGCATTTCGTCGGAATTCACTCGCTGGCGCTTTCGGGCTCGTAAGGTCCCGACGCGCCGGCGAGTGTGTGGATCGTCCCCGTCGGAATTCACTCGCTGGCGCTTCGGGCTTGTGAGATTCGGTCTCCGCGTTGCAGGTGGTTTCGCGTGAGTTTTCGACCACCGGTCGCCTAAACCAGATTCTCTTTGCGACTTGCCACTCATCAACGACGCCATTCACGACGCTGCCGTCTTGCGAAGGGCCTCATCGTGGTTCATCTGGCCGGCTTCCACCTCGCCAGTCGCGTATTCGTTGAATTCGGTGTAGACCAGATGGCGGTAGAGCTTGCTCTCGTTCTGGAGATGGTTCGGAGAGCCGGTCTCCTCGACTCGGCCGTTGTGGAGGACGATGACATGGTCGCTTGCCCGCACGCTCGAGAGGCGGTGCGGGACCAGGATCAGGGTCCGGCCGATGGATAACCGGGCCAACGTGTCATCGATGAAGTGCTTGGTGTCTTGATCGATCGGCTGGTTCGGCTCCTCCACGATCAGGATCGACGGGTCGTGGAGGCAGGCCCGGGCCAGGGCGATCCGGAACTGCTCGTCCGGCTTGAGGTAGTGGCCGAGCTGGCCGATGATGGTGTCGTAGCCGTGAGGGAGGTCCTGGATAAAGTGGTGGGCGTGAGTGAGCTTGGCAGCCTCGATGACGCGCGGCAAGGTATTCATCGGATCGCCCAGCCCGATGTTGACGAGCACACTGTCGGTAAAGACCAGGTCGGCCTGGAGCACGGTGGCGACCTGGGCGCGGACCGAGTCAAGCGTCGCCTCGCGGAGGTCGCGGCCGTCGATCAGCACCCGGCCAGACTTGGGGTCGATCAGTCGCGGGATCAGGCAGGCGACCGCCAGCTTCGAGTCATCGTCAAATCCCATCAGAGCGGTCCGCAAACCGGCTGGGATCTCCACAGAGACCTCGTCGAGCAGGATCCGGCCCGATCGGCTCTCCAGACTGACGTTCTCCAGCGCGATCTGCTCTTTGAGCGAGTTGAGGAAATGCGCGCCGACGTTCTGGTGCAGCTCGGGCTTCCGCTCGAGAAACTCCAGGATGCCGCCCGCGGACCGATTGGCCTGACGCAGGGCCTTTTGAAGCCGGAACCATTCACTGATCGGATAGGCCAGGCCCGTGAGCGACACGAACAGGATCACCATGGTCGCGATCGAGAAGGACTTGGTCACAACCACGTTATAACCCAGAAGTCCCAGGGCAAGGGATAGAGCGGCACCGAAGAGCAGGAGGGTGCTCGGGTTCAGACGGGCGCTGGTGACCAGTCGGCGGGCGTCGGCGAGCCGGAATCGATGCAGGTGCTCCTCGAATCGCTGCCGGTCGTATTCCTCGATGTTGTAGATTCGGACCGTCCGGAGCAATCCCAGGTCCTCGTGCAACAGGCACAACTGGACCGAGGCGTCTCTCATGGCCGCGTCCGACGCCAGCCGGGCATCGCGCTCCATGACCCGGGCGGTCAGCCAGACCAGCAGACCCAGCGACCCGAGGAACACCGTCAAGGTCGGCGAGACCAGGAGCGCGAGCAACAGCAGGCCGCCCGCCAGCACATGAACGCGCGGCGTGAATTCCAGGTCTGCGAAGACTCCGTCGCGGATATCGTTGACCTCGCGCGTCCAGAGGTTGATCACGGGGCCGACCCCTTCGGTCGGCAACGACGATTGGCCCAGCCGGTACATCTGGCGATGGAGCTGAAGCCGCAGCGTCGTCGCCACCTCGGTCGCCGCCCGCGCCGTGACCTGACGCCGCCACAGCGAGAGGATCGCGATCAGGATCAGGCAGATCAACCCCAGCGCCAGCAGCGTGCCGAGCGCGCCCAGGTTGTTCCGCAACGGCGGCAGCGCCGTGGTCAGGGCGATCAGGATCCTCGCCTCAGCTCGATGGATCGGGTTGGTGCTGCCGTAGTTGTCCGCGATCAGCGGGACGATCCCCGTATCATCGTAGAGCAGGAACGAGCGCCTCTTGCCCGACGAGATGCGGCGCCAACCACTTCGGCAACTGGTCGACGCGGCTCCGGGGAATCCTGCGCCTCGCCCCGTGACGACATCAGCGCCACGAACAGGGCCAGCACCCCAAGCAACGCGACAATCAATAGCGAATGGATAACCCCCAAGATCCGGGCGGTGATCTGATCGCGTTGGGAGCTTAGGAGGTTTCGCGCGCGACGATACGCAACGGCCTGCATGCGTGAGATCCCCCGAATTGGGGCCAAGCTCTCGATCCTGAATTGCCCGACCGAACGGGTCCAAACTGCGCCGTCCGCATCCCCCACCATCGACTCTGGACTCGGTCGACCAGAGACACTCCCGAGTCAGCCAGGTGCGGTTCTTCGCCAGGGCTCACGCAAGCACGCGCTCGGGAGAGGCGGTCGCGTCAGGCCAGGTCGCGGTCTTCAAACAGGAGAAACGCGAACAACAACGCTGCTCCACTGTACAACACGCAATAGCCAAATGCAGGCAGGACATAGCCGAGCCACGGAATCGCGGCCCCTGTCGAGATCGACGGGCTCGCGTTGAAGAACTCCAGCGCGGGGAGGGCCCACGCAAAGAATCGGGCCATGAATCCGACCAGCTCATTGACTTGCTTCTGCAATGCGGATTCCACCAGCACGGGACTCAAGTGTCCGAGGAAGAAAATCAGGATGCAAACCACCAGGTTCGCCAGCATGGGCAATCGGGTGGAGATCGCCACACTGATCGCGGTCAGGACTGTGACCTCCATGAAGCCGAGCGCCAGTCCTGGCATGACTTGCATCACCTGGGCCCACTGCTTCGCCGATTCCGGCAACCCTCCCGCCGACTCGCGCAGGTCGTACTCATACTTGTAGTAGACACCGGCGGCGAACAGCGAGCCCAGGATCACGTAGAGGGCCAGCACGCCCAGCTCGATCCCCAGGAATTTGCCGATGATGAACTGACGACGGTTGATCGGCTTCGACAACAGCGTGATCGCCGTCTTCCCTTCGATCTCGTCCGCGACCGTGGAGCTCGCCGTCAAGAGCGCCAGCAGCATGCAGAAGAACGAGATCGTGGTCAATCCCGTGTCCTTGTACATCTTGATGTCTTCACCGAACGTGAAGTACGAGATGAAGATCGTCACGATCAGCAAGGCACCGGCGAAGACCGCCATCACGAAGAAAGCCGGCTGGCGGATCGCTTCCTTCGCAGTCGCAAGAGCAATGGTGAATGATTTCATGGTTTTACTGGTGATCGCTCGTCCTGGATGAATGGAAGAAAGAGAAAGCTCGCGGGGTTGGGACCTGTGGTCGAAGGTCATGGCCTTGGTGTATCTCTGAGAGTCCCCGAACCAACGAGGATGGGCTCCGATATTTTCCGGGTGCGAGTCCCCGTTTCTCGAAGAACGCTAATGACGAATCGTGAAGCCGGACAGTGGAGAAGCGCCCAGTGGCTCGGACTCAGCGTCCACCTCCTGGATGTAGTGCGCCCATTTCCTGAAGAATCTCGGTCAAGAACGTATCGACCGCCTGGCGGTCGCCCTCAGCCACGAGCTCGACGCGGCCATCCGGCAGGTTGCGAACAAATCCCGCGACCTCGAAACCGCGCGCCAGGGACTGGCAGGTGTAGCGGAAGCCCACTCCCTGGACCCGGCCTGAGTAATGGACGCGGCGACGCTCACGATGCATGCAACTCGCCTGGCCGAAGCCGTGCCTGACCGATCCCAAAATGACGCGCGTGCAAGCCTTAAAGCCGACTCATTCATCCTAGCGGCATAAGCCCCGATGAAGCAAGTCGTCATGGGTCGGCGCATCGGGAGAGGTAGGGAAGGACGCGAATAAACGGAAGAGTCGGAGTCCCCCATCCTCTGGTGACGAAGGGCACCGACTCGCCGTCCGCGGCTCAGCCCGGTCTGGCTGGACTGCGGGATGTAACTCGAATCAGGTATGGGACATCGAGTATCGAACCGGCCTGAGCACACACGCGCGGAGATCAGGGGAATTCGAGGGCCGAGTTCCGTGTCTGTGCTCCGCGCGATTGCGATCAGAGCCCGTTGAGCTCGACGTGTTCGACCAGGGAAGCCGTGGCTGCCTGGAGGGGCAGGAGAGCCGTCCGGGCTGGCCCGACTCCGACTCCCTGGAACGGAACCAACGGCGGCTCCCGAGGAATTCCCGGCGCGCACCACAACGTTGGAGACGGTGAACGGGAGACGGTTCTCCAGCCGGAGCGTCGTACTGCCCACCGCCCGCCTCGCCGGCTTGACCGTGACGAAGGCGCCGGCCATCGCCCGATCGATCGCCCGGGAAAGCGTCGGGCCGTCCAGCACGGAGATCGAGGAATTCTCGTGTAAGGCCACCTTCCCGAAGGGGGACCAAGCGTTGGCCTGGGTGCAGGCGGTGACCACGATCCGGCCCCGCGTCTCACCGGTCTTGGCCTCGGTCAGGACGACCTTCAGGGCCAGTGCCGGAGCCGAGGAAGCCGGGAGCGTCTCGGTCTCGACCACTCGGAGGGGGAGACCCATCACGCGAAGGCCGTCGAGCTGACCCTGGAGCCGCCGAGCATCACGGGCCAGAAGCCCCTCGCCTTCGACCTGGACGAAAAGGCGAGACTCACTGAGCGTCGCGGCCTCGACTAGCTCGGTGCCGTTCGACTCGTCGAGCGCCTCCACGAACCGCGACGCCAGCGCAATCTCATGAACGTTCATAACCTTGCCGCCGGCCTGCTCCATCATGACCTCGAACGGCAGGTCGTTGCAGAGCCGCCACATGACGGCCTGAGCGACGCCCTGGCTGGTTCCGAGGGTGGCCAGACTCCGCAGCGCCTTGCGGATGCGCGGGTCGGTCGTGTACGTGTCGACGTCCATGAGGGTCAGTTTGTCGCGACCGCTGGGTGCGGGAAGCCCATAGTTGAGGCAGACACCGGGAACGGAAACCTCAATCGTCTCGCCGGGGGGCACAGCCACGGAGTGCGTGGTCGGGTCGGCGGCTGGCGGGACGGACCGCAGCCCGGCGACAGCCTCACCCTGGAACTCGCCGAAGGCGCCCTCGCGATTGGCTACCGAACCGAGCCCGATGCTCTGGAGACCGCCACCCCGGCCACCGGCGCCGCCGGGCCCCTGGGCGACCTTGCTCGCCGCCACCAGACCCGGCGGGATGATCACGTTCAACCGTCGGCTCGAGTTGTTCTTGATCGTCATTCGAACCTGATCCTGCCCGTGACCGCGGGCAACGACCGACAGCTCGCCAGCCTTGCTGGCCTGGACGACGTCGACCGTTTCCGTCACGACCTCAACCGGCGGCGCGGACGGCTCCGCGATGACCGGCGCCGGTGTCTGGGCCGTCGCAATCGATGCGCCCAGTAACAGCATTCCACTGAGAAGGCCCGCGGCCGATAGGGCCCGGACCAGGCAAAGGTGTCGCCACTGCATCGCGCTTATACCTTTCTGGACGGGGCCGACGCCGGAGGGCCGATCCATCCTGACGTGCCCTCCCGGGCCCGAGTCGCCGACAAAACTGAGGGAGATGATCCGATTCCTTCCCCACGCACCGCCGCTACAGCTTACCATTCTGTGCAGACGAAGCGGTGCGCTTCAATATTCGAACCCATCATCTCCTAGTTTTCGGCCGCCGGCCTTCCGATCATGCGGTCGAATTGGCGAAATGCCCAGAATGCGCGAATTCGTGAGTGAGGAACCCACTGAATCGCGCTGGTTTGGATCGGGGTGTGAGTCGCGACGGAACAGAAAACCGGCATAATCGTTATACGACGAGGTTTTCCGTTCCTTGAGGGCCGAACTCGCCCGGATACACAATGAGTTCCCTTCGAACTGGACGTAAGACCAGATAGATTCTCTGAGCCATCGAACCGCGATGGGTCTTGTGGAGTTGGACCTGGGTCCCGTTGTACTGATCGAGTGGACACCATGATAGAAGACGATCGCCCACAACGATTTCGCTTTCGGCTCAGGACGCTTCTACTCATCATCGCGTTCCTCTCTCTACTCCTGGTGGTGGTCATCCAGCAGGTTCAGATCGGACGGATGAGGAAATTGATCGACGCCGGGGTGAGAGAAAAGGAGCAGCTCGACTACCATCCTTCGCGAGCTACGAGACCATCTCGATCGGCACAAGTAGCGAGCTCGGCCCGGAGAACCGCCGCCGAACGAAAGTAAGCGAAGTCCGTTCACGAGGACACCTTGAACCGACTTTCTGTTCCGTTGTGACTCACACCTCGGATCTTCCTCACCGAAGTCGATGGTCGAGGTTCGGCGCACGGACGATCACCGGCCGACCGAGTCAGCCCGTGAATCTTCCTCGAGGCTTCTCGTCGCCGCCCTTGCGACTTCGGCGATTCTGGAGACCCGTCTGGTGCGCATCCGGTCCGAGAACCTGGGGGTTCTCCGGCTCCGGTGACGATGTTACACGTCTCACTCCGATGCCGGCATGGGTGAAATGTCGCCCTTGGGTGCGCCGAAATCCCAAAGGTCACCACCCGACCCACACCTTGGCACACCATTGACCAAAGTCCGTTGAAAAAATTAAACTTTTGGGGAGGCCCTGGCTCTCTGAAGGATCGGGAGGGCGAGGGTCCGTCCCACCCGGCCCGCAATCGGCTGGGACGGAGCCTCACCCCACCGCTTGTCATGGAGCCAGGAGCTTTCCGGGAGAATGAGTTTGGCGGAGAAGTGCGACCGAGCACTGCGGGGGACTTCATGAGTTTCGGTGAGGAAGATGGCGGTAGCGACATCGAACTGGAAACGATGCATGGTCGGAGCTGGCCGTCGATCACGCAATTCTCGGTCTTTCTCGAGAACCGCGTGGGCCAGTTGCTCGAGGTCTACCGCTCGTTTCAGGGGTCGAAGGTCCGGATCGTCGGACTGACCATTTCCGACTCGGCCGATTGCTCGATCCTCCGGCTGCTCCTGAGTCATTCCGAGCAGGGCCGAGAGATCCTCGCCTTGAACAAGCACGCGTTCGCCGAGAACGAGCTGCTGGTGGTCGAATTACCGACCGGCCCCCAGTCGCTCTCCGACATGTGCGTGGCGCTGCTCCAAGCCGAGATCAACATCCACTACGCCTACCCGCTGCTCGTCCACCCGCGGAACCGCGCGGCTGTAGCGCTCCATGTCGATAACATCGAGCAGGCGAATATGACCCTGCACAGCATGGGCTTCGACCTCCTTTGCGAGGCGGATCTCGCTTCCTAAGTAGGCGGGCGAAGTCGATGAGTAACGGTCTTACGGGGAAACTGGCCTGGACTGAGGCCGATCCCGAGGAATCACGACTGGCGACCGTGACGGATGAGCTGGCCGGTGAAGATGGGCGGGCGGCGGATCAGGAAGACTGGCCGGCGCTGCTCTGGCAAACGATCGAGAGCGCCGGGGCACCGGTGTGGACGCTACCGGGGGAGTATGGTGGAGCAGACTGTGCACGTCCCCTTCTGGTCCAGCGTTACGCGCGGCTGGCAAACGGTAGCCTTACGGCGGTCTTCATCCTTTCCCAGCACGATGCGGCGCTGCGACGACTACTCGCGGCACCGGGGAACTCGACCGCCGAACGTTGGCTGAACGCCGTCGGCCGCGGCGGGCCGTCGCAACCGTCGGCATTTCGCACCTGACGACCTCGCGCCGGCTGGGTACTCAGGCGATCCAGGTCACCGAGGACGCACCCGGTCGTTATCGTCTGAACGGGACAATGCCCTGGGTCACGGCCGCCAGGCGTGCCGACCTCGTGGTCACCGGCGCGGCACTCGACGACGGCCGGCAGATGTTGATCGCGCTGCCAACCGATCGACCGGGGGTGCAGGTTTGCCCGCCGTTCGCGCTGGCCGCGCTCCAGGCTTCGTGCACCTCGCAGGTCGACCTTCGGGATGTGGAGGTGGACGATTCCGACCTCCTGGCTGGGCCTGCGGCTGAGGTTCTGTCCCACGCCGGCGCGGTGGGGACCGGAGGGCTGGAGACCTCCGCGCTGGCACTCGGCCAGGCCCGCGCGGCGCTCTCGGCGCTGGTCGATCTGGCGCCGGCCCGGAGCGAGCTCCTGGAGCCGCTGGACCTCCTCTGCGAGAGCTGGCGCTCCCTCTGGGGCCAGCTCATGGCCCACGCCCGAGCCGAGCCCGACGCGCCTTCAGCCAGCCAGATCCGCACCCAGGCCAACGCTCTGGTGCTACGATCGACGCAAGCCTATCTGACCGCACGCAAAGGGACGGGATTCCTTCGCAGCGAGCCCGCTCAGCGGTGGGCACGACAGGCTCTTTTCTTCCTGGTCTGGTCATGCCCGGCGCCGATTGCCGAAGCCGCCATCCGCGATCTTGCCGGTCTCTGCCCGGGCTGACTTTCGAGAGACCCGACCTCCATGCTGATCGGCTACGTCAGCGATGAGCGCTATGTCGCCCTGCCCGATGTCCTCCTGGAATTCGAGGGAGAGTCCGGCTCCTTCGAAACCCGCTCGCGGGCCACGGGCTCGGTGCACCTGGACCTGACGCCGGGCACTTACCGGGTCACGCTCCAGAAGCCCGGCTTCGGCTCCAAGAGCGTGCGCGTGCAAGTCGGGCCAGGACGACCGCTCTATCAGTTCCGGCTGCTGACGGATGGCCTGCTCGGCTATGTCTGGCCCAAGTGGGTCAAGGCTGGGGAGAAGTCCGAGTTCCGGGTCCATTCCGTCGAACCATATCAACTGAGTCTATGGAGGTATGGGATCCAGAAAGAGTTCATTCGCAGTCTTGGCTGGTTCGACGAACACGGACCCAGGGCCACGATGCAGATCACGCCGGATGGCGATTACACCCAGACCGGAGTCATGTGGAACGAGTTCGGCTACGCCAACCCCCATCTGCACCAGTACGTCGAAGCGCCGGCCCGATCCGGGCTCTACTATTTCCATGCCCGGACGGCCAAGGGTGCGGAATTCGCCTTCCCCTGGATCGTCGCGCCCGAACGGCCGAAGTCACCCGTGGCCGTGCTGGCCTCGAACCTCACCTGGAATGCCTACAACAACTTCGGCGGCCGGAGCAACTACATCAACCCCGACCGGTTGCCGCTGACTCCCACGGTCAACGCCCGGCTCGAGCTCAAGCGGTATACCGACCCGGACAGCATCACCTACGACACGGAGGAGTATGCCCCACTCTCATTCGATCGACCCGAGCCGATCAGCCACATCGATGCGACCACCGGGATCACGGATCCGATTGAGGGCCGCACAGCCTGTCACATCGCGCCGGCCGAATGGCGGCTCCTCGGTTGGCTCGAACGCGAGCGGTTCGCTCATGACTACTACGCCGAGACGCAGCTCCACGACGGCACGCTCGACCTCGACGCCTACAAGGTTCTGATCCTCTCGACGCACCCGGAATACTGGTCGCGCGAGATGTACATCCGGGTCAAGTCGTGGGTCAACGAGCGGGGTGGCCGACTCATGTACCTGGGCGGTAATGGACTCAACTGCGAGGCCGAGCTCGTCGACTCCTCCACCGTGATCTACCGCAACGGCGACGGCCGAGTCCTGAAGCGCGGGGGTTATGAGAGCCGATTCCACATGCGCGTCGAGTCGGAGGCCAACTTGCTGGGTGTGGTATTCACCGAGACCGGGATCATGACCGGTGCGCCCTATCGCGTGATCGATTCCACGCACTGGGCGTTCGCAGGGACGGGCCTCAAGGACGGCGGTCTCTTTGGGCAGTCGAGCTTGCACATGCGCTGTCCTGGCGGCGCGTCCGGTCACGAGACCGACAAGGTCTCGCCCAGCTCGCCGAGAAACGTCGTGCGACTGGCCAAGGGAACCAATATCGACGAAGGCGGCGCCGAGCTGGCCTACTACGAGACTCCCAGCGGCGGCGCGGTCTTCGCCGTCGGCTCGATCGCCTGGACCAGTGCCATCCTGGTCGATGACAATGTCTCCCGGATCACGGCCAATGTGCTGAGGCGATTCCTGAGCAATCCGATCGCCGGTTCATCGAGTGGGACTGCGAATTCCTCGGAAGACTTCGGTCGCTATCCAGGGTAGAATTCGTCAAAGTCTGGCTCGACATTGAGCACACGACGGCAAACGTACCAAGATTCCGAAAGGGTAATTCGTATATGAAACCAGTCCGGCGCATCATCCTCGAAGCGATCGACGGCGACAACGAGAGCGACTCAGAGACCAATCGCGAGTATTTTCGGCGCGATCAGCGTGATGGCATCAGCCCACCCGATCTCTCCAAGGATTGCACGTTTGCGGAGCACATCGTACATGCACGAGGCAAACGAACACCGTACACGAGTGTCTCACTCGATCTGACGAAGATCAAGGACTTTGGGAACGCCGACTATCGTCTGGAACGGCAAGATCTCCTAGACGATCAGCACATACTGGTCGAGCATGAGTCGTTGCTCGGGGAACTTCGCAGGGTAATTCATGAAGGCGAGAAAGCCGAGCGTCAGCGAGCGATCCAGGCGATGAGGTAGGCAACACGACGTAAAGAGGGGCTAGTGAACTGGTCGTTCGACATTACGAGAGTCGCGCGGAAGAACCTCCTGACTTGGGCCAAGGCGCGAGTTCAATCCTACTTCACGCGGCTAAGATAATGGACGAGTTATTCTCCTGCCGCAATTGCATTCACAACGCCGGGCAGAGTCTCCTGATCGGGCAAGGCTCAGGATTTTGCCTGCAACACGAGTCCGTCGTTTGGGATCCCGATCGAACGACCTGCAAGTATCTCCACCGCAAGGATCTGCCTTATTTCGTCGTGGAGGAGGGAATTCGCGAACATGCTGCCGAATTCGCCGGATTCCCGTTTCTCGTTTCGCTTGACAAGAAAAAATCGATCGAGCGGATTCCTTACAGCGAGAAGCTGCGATGGGAAAAAAAGTCTTTTGACCCGGTCGTCCATTCGCTTGCCCAGTATTACAAGGTCCAACCGAGGTGGATCTTGATTTCGGCACTTTCCGGGGGCGTTGACGGCCGGCGGTCGCTCACTCACAGCTCTCTTGTTCGGCATTATATGTATCAGTGTAATACTTGGAAGAGTTCGTATCGTCTGGTACTCGGTCTCTTGGAGGAGATCGACATCAAGCCTCTTTTTGAGCCCCGAGAAATCATCCGCTCGGAAGGCACCACCGAAGCGGAGGCGGTCGAGGAAGCAGTCTGGGACGTGGTCTTCGCGCGACTGTGTGCGATTCAAGAATATGGCTGGCACTCTGGCCTCGAAACTCTCATGTGGGCCAGCGATGCGCTGAACGGCAGCCTGGCCGAGTTGAACTGGCCGGGGCTCCAAGCGGAGCTATCGACCCGTCGAGCGTCCTGGATCAAACTGATTCTCTCGAGTGCGAAGAAGCACCACGAGTTCTTCCCAGCGCCAGAGCCTGATTCGGGCAGGACCTCCGAGATTGACGGATGAGATCCGACTTCTTGGCTCCGGTGGTTTCCGAGGATTCAATGAGACCCTCCATGCGCATCACCCGAATTGAAGCTATCCCCGTTCGCGTCCCGCTCAAGGCGGGGATGGTCACGAAGACGGCCCACGGTGACCATCACACGTCCGACTACGTGATCGTCCGGGTCCACACCGACGAAGGAATCGTCGGTCTCGGCGAAGCGACGGTCTCGGCGCTCTGGAGCGGCGAGACGAGCAAGAGCTGTGTCGCGGCCGTCGACGACCTGATTGGCCCGGCGCTGGTCGGCGCCGACCCGACCGGGATCACGGAGATCCGGAAGCAGATGGATTTCCTCATCAAGCTCAACCCATTCACCAAGGCCGCCGTCGAGATGGCGCTCTGGGACATCCTCGGCAAGGCGCTGGGCGTTCCGGTCTACCAGCTCCTGGGCGGAAAGCTCCGCGACGTGATCCCGACCAAGATGATGATCGGGGCCTTTGACCTGGCGCGCGTCCGCTCGCTGGCCGAGCAATTCCTGAACTGGGGCATTCGTTGTCTCAAGGTCAAGGTTGGGATCGATCTGGTCGGAGATGTCGCCCGCGTCCGGGCTGTGCGCGAGCTCGCCGGCCCCGACATCGCGATCACCATCGATGCCAATTGCGGCTGGAACGTCACCACGGCGCGGCTGGCCTTGGAGCAATTGCGTCCGTTCCACTTGCTCATCGCCGAGCAACCGATCGCGCCGGGTGACACCGAGGCGATGGCTGACTTGCGAACCATCAGCGGCATCCCGATCATGGCCGACGAGAGTGTATTCACGCTCGCCGACGCCTGGAACGTGCTCCGCGCCCACGCGGCCGACGTGATCAGCGTCTATCCTGGAAAGAACGGGGGGATCGCCGCATCGATCGAGATCGCCCATGTGGCCCAGGCGGCCGGGATCGCTTGCCACGTTGGCAGCAACCTTGAGCTGGGTATCGGCTCGGCCGCGATGCTGCACCTGGCTTGTGCCGTCCCGAACATCGAAAGCGCCACCTATCCGGCCGACATCCTCGGCCCGCATTACCACGAGACCGACCTGCTCACCGAGCCGCTGGCACTCGAGCCGGACGGAGCGCGCGTTCCGGACGGCCCCGGCCTGGGCGTTGCACTCGACGAAGACCAGCTTCGCCACTTCCGGGTTGACCACTGAATTGCCGAGATTGAATGAGACGCCTTGCTAAACACCACCGAACTCGGGCCGTGCGTGTCGGATTCCTGCCCCGAAGGGGCCAAACAAACCAGCCTGGGGCAACGCCCCAGGAACGAGGCGACATTGACCTCCTCGCCGAGCCCTGAAAGGGCGACACACGCCGAGCCAAGGGTGTCCGCTGTACCGCCCTTTCAGGGCTTGATTTCTGGGGGTGCTTCGGTTCCCGGGGCGTTGCCCCGGGCTGGTTTGTTTGGCCCCTTCGGGGCAGATCGCGGTGGTGTCCAGCGAGAAGTCTCGATTGAATCGCCAGGACGCCGATGACACCAGAAAGACCCGAGATTCCGGTCTGGCTCTTGCTCCCAAAGATCGCGAAGGCCCAGGTAGAATGAGAATCAGTCCGCTGGGACATTCGACCCCTGACGTAGAGTGGGTGTACGAGAGGCCTCTTGTAGGGTGGGTCGAACGCCGCAACGCGGTGTGAGGCCCACCGATCACCGCGGCTTAGGTGGGCCTCGCCGCGAGGAATCGCGGCTCGACTCACCCTACACGCATCTCGTACACCCTTAGAGGAAAACGTCTCCGATGCAGTCCACCGACTCCGACCCGGTCCCTCCAGATAGCTCGCTCGTGTCTCCTCCCATCGACTCTTTAGGCTCTCGGACCGTCGCGAGCGACCGAGCCCGACTCTGGTCACTGACCCTCGGGGCCGGGATCCTGGCCGGCCTGGTCTCCTGGTTGGCTGGCGAGGCGTCCCGGGAGCTGATCAAGCCACCCCGCCACGAAGTGAACTCGAGAGGACTGACCTTGAGGGTCACCGATCGTCGTGAAGAAGCCGCCGCCGTCGCCAAGAATGCGGGCCTAGCTTTCGTCCTCCTGGGAGGAGCGCTGGGAGGTGGACTGGGAGTCGCCGGTGGCCTGGTCCGTCGATCCTCGCGGGCGGCCATGTCGGCCGGTTTGCTCGGCCTGGCGGTGGGCGCGACCGCCACGGGCGCGATGTCCTTGGTCGTTTTGCCCGCCCATACCGTCTATCAGCTACGATATCCGGATGAGGCGTCTCGCAACCTGCTCTGGCCCCTGCTCGTGCACACCGGGATCTGGTCGGTCGTCGGCGCCGCCGGGGGTTGGGCGCTCGGTCTCGGTGTCGGGGGGCAGAACCGATTGGGTCCGGCCGTCCAGGGTGGACTCGTGGGCGCGGCCATCGCCGCGATCGGCTACGAGTTCATCGGCGCCTTCGCCTTACCCGCGGCCAGGACCGCACAATACGTCTCTGCAACCTGGCAGACCCGCCTCCTGGCCCGACTCGCCGTCACCGTCCTCGCCGCCATCGGCGCGACGGTCGCCGTCAGCTCGCCACGACAACGACCTGCGACACCAGTAGCTTGAGAGCGCCAAACTCGACGGGGACTGGCTCCGAGTCTACTCGGGCCAGGGTTCAATGTTCAGGGTTCGTCTCTACAGGTTTTTCCTGCGGATGATCGAAAGCGCCTCGGACCGGAAACGATGCCACGAGTTGACAACCATCCCAAGCGCCACTCACCATCCGTCACCCGCCACCCGCGAATCGTAGCGGTCCTGGTCCTGATGCTGGCGGTGACCGGGACGTATTTCGCCTACGATCGTTATGAGGCTTCCCGCCTGGCCGCATCGGTCCGGAGATTGTTCGCCGCCCGGCGCTACGAGGAAGCTCGGGACCTGGTTGAGCGCTGGAACCGCGAGCGGCCCCGCTCGAGTGAAGTCCAGTATTACCGGGCGTGGCTGGCCCTGGTCGACCAGCAGCCCCAAGAGGCTCTCAATCGCGTCGCACAGGCATCACGGCTCGGGATCGATCCGGGGCTGTTGAGACCTCTGACCGCGATCTGCCTGGCCCGGGCCGGCCACATCAGCGAGGCCGAGCCAATCCTGCGGGAGGCTTTCGACCGGAAGCGGGAGCCCCGGACCGAGGTGGCCCGGGAGCTGGCGCGGATCTACCTGGCAACCTACCGGCTTCCCCAGGCCGTCGACCCGATTGAACGATGGCGGACTCTGGCGCCGAGGATCCCCAGCCCTATCTGGCCAGTAACGAGATCGCCTCGCGGTCGGCGGCCGAGCCGACGATCCAGATCCGGAACTATGAGGCGGCCCTGGAGCGCGACCCGGATCTGGACAAGGCCCGCCTCGGACTGGCCGAGCAGCTCAGCAAGGCTCGCCGTTTCGACGAGGCTGAGCGTGAGTTCCTCACCTACCTCGGGCGACAGCCCGGCGATGCCTCGGCCCTGGTGGGACTGGGGCGGAATGCCTTCCAGAACGGCGATATCGACGGGGCCACGAAGCATTTGGAAGCCGCACTCCGGATCGATCCTCGCCAGCCCGACGCCCTCAAGGAACTGGCCCAGACCGACATCCGGCTCGGACGGTTCGTCCAGGCGTGCCGCCGCCTCGAGCTCCTCACCCAGATCGAACCCTATGATCATGAGATCCGCTATTCCTATGCCCAGGCCCTGAAGCTCTCCGGCGATGATGAGCGGGCCCGAACCGAGAGCCAGCTCGCGGTGCGCCTGCGAAACGAGCACGACCAGATCGTGCGACTCCGGTCCAAGATCCTCCAGGACCCGAACGATCGAGACTCCCGATACGAAGTCACCCGGTGGATGTTTGATCACGGACATCAGAACGAAGGGCTCAAGTGGGCCAGTGAGATCCTCCGAGGCGACCCGAATCATGTCCCGACCCATCGATTGCTCGCCGACTACTATGAGAAGCAGGGCAATATCGGGCTGGCTAACTATCACCGGCTCAGTGCGGCGTCAACCCGTCCATAGGGGCAGCAGGGGTCGATGGCCAATGAGACTGAGGCCGCCGGCGCTCATCGCGACTTCGACTCGCCGTTCGGCACGCGATGGACGATCGCGTCCCCGTCCTTCTCCCGAGGCTCGACGATCCGGTAGGCCGTGTCCGGTGACAGGTGCTCGAGGGTGCTGACCGTGCCCGAAGGCCAGCGGATGGTGAGCCGGCCAATCTCCTGGACCGAGCCCAGACCAATCAGCAGCCGAGGGTCGTTGGTCGATTGCATGCTACAGCCGCCCTTGCGCTGGCGTGTAATCGTCCGTCCTCCGGCGAGGATCTCGACACGGGCACCGATCGCGTCGTGGTTGCTCCGGCTCCCGACCAGATGCAGACGGATCCACCGGTTCTCGCTTGGCGTGTCATTACGGAGGATCGCTGGGGCGGCGTCCATGTGGTTGATGACGATGTCGATGTCGCCATCATCGTCCAGGTCGCCGAACGCGGCGCCGCGGGCGACATGCCTCGTGGCGATGTACGGCCCCACGTCGCGGGTGGACAACTCGAACCGCCGGGTTGCGGCCGGTGACGCGGCACTGTCCGGGACGTTCCGGTAGAGCAGCGGCGGTTCGGGATAACTCAGCGTCGGTGCGAGGTCCTTCCGGTTATCGTCGAGGTGCCCGTTGGCGACGAAGGCGTCGGGCCAGCCGTCGTTGTCAAAGTCGGCCAGACGCAGCCCCAGCCGACCCAGGGCTTGCTGTCCTCGACCAAGCCCGCTGCGGCCGACGATTCACGGAACAAGGCCGGCAACATCGCAGTTCCGGAGGAAGCGGACTGCGGAGCCGAGCCGGACACATTCTGATAATAGGCCGTGTACTCATTCTGGAAATTGGTCACGAGTAGTTCGGGGCGGCCGTCGCCGTCACAGTCCTCGGCGTCAACTCCCATGCTCGACTGCGCCAGTCCCCGATCATCGAACGCGGCGCCCGATACCTCGGTCACGTCCTCGAACGTCCCATTACCCCGGTTGAGGAAGAGGAAGTTGGGGTTCAGGTCGTTGGCGACATAAAGGTCAACACGTCCGTCGCCGTTGAGATCGGCCGCAACCACGCCGAAGCCGTGTCCGTCGGCACGGCCGACACCCGCTTGGTCGGTCACGTCGGTGAAGGTGCCATCACCGTTGTTGCGGTAGAGCAGGTGCTTGACGGTCCGAATCTCCCAGGGTGAACAGAACAGCGGTACGCGTGCGGTCCCGCAGCGGTGATCATCCTGCGGGTAGATCCAATCCCCATAGTTGGCGACGTAGATGTCCAGATCGCCATCGTTGTCGTAATCGAGCATGGCTCCGCTGGAGGACCAGCTCGGCCGATCGATCCCGGCGGACTTGCTGGCGTCGCGGAAGGTGCCGTCGCCGTTGTTGACGTACAGGACGTTCGGCCCGTAATTGCAGAGGAAGACGTCTGCGTCGCCGTCGTTGTCGAGGTCGCCGGCGATGATCCCGTGGCAGAAGCCGCGGAACCCGAGGCCCGATGACTCGGTCATGTCGCGGAACGCGCCGTTGCCGAGGTTCTTGTACAGCCGGTTCGGGCCGGTCTGCGCGGACCCCAGCGGAAACTTCGTGCACGTGGCGAAATAGAGATCCATCCGGCCGTCGCCGTCGTAGTCGAAGATCGCCACGCCCGAACCGAAGGCTGTCGGGTAGAGCTTCCGCCGGTCCATCCCCGAGACGTGGACGAAGTCGATGCCGCAGGCCGGGCGGATGTCGTGGAACCGGAACGGGCTCGGATCCTTCGAGATGTTAGACGAGGTATCCCCCAGGGCGAAGAACGTGGCGTGGGCGCTCAGGCCCGGCTGGCGATGGACGCCGAGATGGCGCAGGCGGAGATCCTCCGTCGGAGCGGGAGCCGAGGTGGTTTCGGGCGGGGGATCGGCGGGAGGCTCCTCGCAGCCGATGGGCAGCGCGCCGAAGCAGGCGATGGCCACATAGCCGGCCGCGAGGCGACGATGGCGAGTCGGGCGCGCCATACTTTCTTGCGCTCCTCGGCCGCAATTATGGCTTGCGGAGGTTGGGGTTCTTCATCCCGGGTTTGATCTGGTATCGCCCATCCTTGCCGATCAGCTTCTTGTAGGCATCCTCGGGCTCCTTGAGCCGACGGTTGCCACCGACCTGATTGAGATCGACCTTGGACGCGGGAGTTTCCGGAGGATTCGACCCGCACCCGGATCCCAGGCCCAGCAGGGCGACCAGACCGATCGTCGCGCGCAAACAACGCTTCAAGGGAGGCTCCTGGAAAGCGACGGCCCGCCCGGCGTCCGGATGCGGGCCGTCCATGAAGGCGGGCCGTGAATCCCATCGCGGCCTTCGGCCGCAACCAAACAGGAATTGGAGATTCCGGATTCGAGATTGGAGATTCCGGATTCGAGATTCACCACCCAAGAACCCAGAATCGCTTCCCTCTTGAATCTGAAATCCGGAATCTCGAATCAAGGGTTTCCCAGACGCGCGCACCGCGCACGGATCCTGCGAAGAAACGTCTAATACTGATCGGAGCTGATCACCTCGCCGAGATTGCGAGTGCCCAGCCCCCACCACGTCTGCAAGTTGACCGTGTCCTTGATGAACTGCACGTGGCCGTCGCCCATGCATACGTTGACGCCGCCGGGATGATTGCTCGTGGCCGTGGACGCGCCCAGCCAGCCGCCGCCGGAGCTATCGGAGGTAAAGTTGCCCTGGGCGCCGAACCAGCCACTCTCCGCCCCGGTGCACGAATAGCTGTTGGGCGTCATGAAGTGCGAGTAAGAGAGGTTGATGGTGTCGTAGCCCTGAGTGTAGAGCCAGGCGTATCCGCTGCCGGCATCCTCCGCGGGCTCGGTCCCGCCGGGGATGCTCTTGCACCCGGCGACGAGCTGCAACGCCACGGCGACCCCCGCGGCGCCCTTGTCGGGGTACGGGACCACCGAATTGATCTGGAACAGGGCCCGCTTCGCCAATCCCGTGCCGGCCACATAGGGTGAGACGTAACCCGAAGTCAGGCCGTCAAGCCCATTGCCGGCGCCCAGCAGGTGTTCACTGAACATCGCCGTATTACTCGTACCGTCGGTCACCGCGGCGATCGAGACCGGGGCAAGGTTGGGGCTGCTGACGAATTCGTCGCCCCGGGACGGCACGATGATCCCGTTGCACGAGGTGATCATGCCCGGCCCGCCGTAATTGCCCGCGTAGTTGCACTGGGCCCAGTCACCCCCGAAGCTGATCTGGTGTGTGATGCTCTCCGAGGGACAGATCAGACTCGCGATCGACATCAAGCCGGCCGTCGAGTTGGCCATGCCACCGATCGGGACCGGGCTCACGAAGCCGATCTCGAGCATTGGAAGGTTGAAGTTGATCGCGTTATACGCGGGCTGCTGCTCCATCTGCGGCAGGATGAAGGTGACCCAGGAGGGCTCCCACGCCCAGCCGGGGTTGATGGTGTTGTTGATCGACTGGCTCGGGTAGACGTTCATGATCGAGATGTAATTATGCGCCGCCAGACCTAGCTGCTTGAGGTTGTTGGTGCATTGCGCGCGCCGCGCGGCCTCGCGCGCTGATTGCACCGCCGGCAACAACAAGGCGATCAAGACCGCGATGATCGCGATCACGACCAGCAATTCGATGAGGGTAAATCCTCGCCTCTTGCGGCTGGAATAGCCCATGAGATCGGACCTTTCGATCGAGCGCACGACCCTTGACGACGGAGGAAGATGATGAACCTGATCTTAATGTCATCTACAAAATGTCGTCAAGAGAGCCGACGATCCGAATCGTCTGTTCCCGCCTTCACGGCATCGGGATCGGCGGAGCATCGAGGATGTGCAGACCTGGCTGCCCCTCGGTAATCTCGACGGCGCGGTCGATAGGGACTTCGGAAAACGTCTGGCGGATCCCGCTGGTCGGCCAGAAGACCTCGAGCGCGCGGATCGTCTTGGCCCGGCCCAGTCCGACCGTGCAGGCCAGGGGGTTGCCGCCGAAGCTCGATCCGGTCGTGATCGTCCGGTATCGGGACACGACCGCCCTATTGGAATCGAGCAGGTCGACCCGGATACGGGCGCCCAGAGCCGCGCGGTTGGTCCGGATGCCGATGAGCTTGACAGTCAGCCAGTGGTGACCGGATCCGGGGTTCTGGAACAGGACATTGTGGGCCCGATCGCCTGGGACGGCACCTCCGGCTTCCAGGAAGATGTCGGCGTCGCCATCGCGGTCCCAGTCGGCGAAGGCCACGCCATGCCCCTTCTGGAGGTGGCCGGTCCCCGTCGCCGCGGTGACGTCCTCGAATCGCCGCCCGCCCTCGTTACGAAGCAGCACGTTGGGCATCAGGTACGAGTACGACGGCCGACCGGTCGCCAGGTAGATGTCCAGGAAGCCGTCATTGTCCAGGTCGCCGAAGTTCGAGCCCATCGGTAGGACAACCCGGTCGAGCTCGAGCTCCGCGGTCACGTCACGGAAGGGCCGCGACGCGCCGAGATTGCGATACAGACGGGGCCGCTCTCCGGACGCCGGCTGGCCGAGCTGGTCTCGAATGACCTCTGACAACGTCGCGTTGTTCGGGTTGACCCAGAGATCGAGCCGGCCGTCGTTATCGAAGTCCCAGAACCAGCAGGCGAACCCATTGATCGGCCCCGTCACGCCCAGCGCGGCGGCCACGTCAACGAACGTGCCGTCGCCCTGATTATGGTACAGACGGGGAGGCTGACCCAGGTTCGAGACGAACAGGTCAGGCCGGCCGTCGTCGTCGTAGTCGCCCCAGGCAACCCCCTTGCCGAACCGATCGTTGGTCACACCGGCCACCTCGGCGACATCGACGAACGTGCCGTCACCCCGATTGTGGTACAACCGGCCCCGGTTGCGACGGTCGGGGCGCTGGGGATCGAGCTCGCCCGCGACGTAAACGTCGATGTGACCGTCATTGTCGTAGTCGGCCCAGCCGGCGGCTTGCGAGGCGATCGGCTCGCCGAGCCCGGCCGCCAGCGTCACGTCGTCGAAGCGGCCGCCGCGATTGCGCAGCAACGTCATCCGCCGAGGGATCTCCCAGGCGCCTCGGAGCATCAAGATGTCGAGCTTGCCGTCGTTGTCGAAGTCCGCGTGGCAGGCGTTGAGCGACAGCACCTGGTCGGCCAGGCCCGCCGCGTCGGAGATGTCCTCGAACTGGCCGTCGCCACGGTTGCGCAGCAATAAGGCCCCGCGCTCGGGGTCGGTCGTGGGCATGAAGACGTCGAGGAGTCCGTCGCCGTCGAAGTCGTCGACCAGGCACCCGCCGGCCATTGACTCGCCGCGCGCGTTGAGTCCAACGCGTGATGCTACGTTGACCATCCGGCGCGGGCTGTCACCGGCCCCGACGAACCGGCCCAGCGGCAGGAGAAACTCGGGTGGAACACGCTGCGGGTATTCACCGAGGGTCATGTAAGCGACGTTCAAGAGCCAGCGGACGCCCAGGTCTTCCGGACGCTGCCGGAGGTAGCGCGTGAAGTCCGCGATGGCCTCGCGAGACCCGGCGGTCCGCTGATGGACGGCGGAAGCCGCCAGCGGGAAGATGCAGCTCGACTCGTTGCAGCAGGCTACGCAGTTCTCGATCTCCCCGCGCCGCAGGGCGGCGACTCCTCGCAATGCGTCCATGTTGGCCCGCGCGAGCGCCGAGCGGCCGGGATCGGCGGCCTGCGCCCGGGCAAACTCGGCGCCGGCCTCTTCCCAATGGCCGTCGTACATGTTCATCGAGCCGATCAGGAGGTGGATGTTCGCCGTGGTGGACGGCGTTGCCGGATCGCCGGGCTTCACGGTGGCGAGCTTGCCTTCCAGGTAGGCGATCCCCCGCTCACCCCGGCCGACGACCGAGTCGCGAATCTGCATCAAGGATGCCGGGTCGGTGATCGGCTTCGAGAAACGGATCGCGGTCGCGTAGCCGCTGTCATCGAAGTTGATGTCGGAGAACGGTGGCTCCTCGGCAGCCGGTCGCGCGACGGCCGGCCGCGGCGTCGGCGATCGTCCCGACCGAACCACGACCCATCGCCAGGCCCGCAGAGGTAAGGTGGATGGGTCCGCGTCCGTCAGTGCCAGGCTCACACCCAGGCACAGCGCGATCAGCCCCAGGGCTATCAGGGAAACCTTCAGGAGGATGCGACCGCGAACACGCCTCATGGTCTTGCTCCCGAGGTCGCCCAAACGGGGTTTCCGGTTGGGGTCACGCAGCCGGCATATACTGGAGTGCGGACATCCCTGACGCCCGTACGACCGCCTCCGTAGGCGTTTCCCAGTGCTTGGTGATCGGTGCGCGCATCCCTACCTCGAAAGCGGCCAAGTTTCGTTTCGCCCGGTCGTTCGAAGGATTGAGCCGAATTGATGTTTCGAATGACGCCAAGACCATGTCGGATGCGAATCCCAGTTCAGCTTGGCAGATCCCCTCCCATTCGGCCAGTTCGCTCTTCACCCAGCCCGGGGCCGGGATGCGCAGCGCCCGCTCGCATATGGCAAGAGAATCCTTGAGCCGCCCCTTGATCAGGTAGTGGTGTGCCAAGCAGTAATAGGGCAAGATCGCAGGTGTCCCGTTCGCGACCGCGCGTTTCGAAGTCGGTGATCGCCCGCGGGCTTGACCCATAGAGCAGGAATCCTCGTGCTACGAGCATCCCGTCATGGTTCGGGGCAATCTGCAACCCTCGCGAGTAATTTTCGAGGGCCTTCCGATCGTCTCCCACTCGCTCGTAACTCATGCCGAGTAGACTGAAGGTCAGGGAGTACACTGATGGGTCTAAGCCGTCTTCGTCGCCGGCTTCTATCCTCGTGATATTCCTTTCAAGCACGGAAATGAGCTGTTTGCACCAGGCCGCGGCCTCGGTTTCCGTAGCTTGGCGGAGCGCCTTCAGCATGATATCGGACGCCCTCGTCACGGCGAAGGGTGGATGCTTTTCCGCATCCTGGAGAATCACTTCTGACCTTCTGCGAGCCTCGGTCGGATCAACCACATCTAGGGCGTGTAGGTAAGAGGCGAGGTAGTGGCCGTTCTGGGGCTCGAGACTCGCGGCGTGTTCGAAGAAGAGGGCTGCGGCCTCGGGGTCGCCAGCATGCAACCAGATCAACCCTCTCAGGGAACTCACCGCCGCAGGGGAGAGGTACTTACCCCAACGCCTTACGAGTTCCAGTGCACGGTCCCATTCGCCGCGGCCTTGTGCCTCCCATGCTTCAAGAAGTCTTGCCTGTGCCTGCGGATTCGTCTCATGTACTTCGCTTGCCGGCTCGCTGATCGAATAGAGGTCTTCGGAGAGCCCGCTAACTCTCTTTCGCTCCGTCTCGGACAGCGCATCCCACGGGCCATCAGTCGCGTCGCGGATGGCGTCGGCTTCGGGTGAGTCGTCCTGACTCATCAAGCCGAGCCGATGTAGTTCGCGGATCCCCCTCGCAACTGCGAGGTAGTTGGGACTGAAAGTAAACGGTTGCGTGGCCATTTTCAATTCTCGTCGATCTCCCAATCGGAGCGGGTGGATGCCAGGTCGCCCTGGTATGAGACAGCGGGACATTTTGAGATGGGGCAATACACCCATGTCTTGGGCTATCGGGAACCAATTCCAAGCCCGCAGAGAAGGCTCCCGCCTGGAATGGGCCCGTGCCAATTCGGAAGCAGAATCTGTTATTCGGGCCGCGAGCGCCTGGTGCTTTGTCCCGCAGACGCTTGGGTATCCGCAGGAGCTTTATTTCGCGCCACGCGGGAGCCACTGACATCCCTCTGCCATTCGCGATCACATTGCCCTGCGGATCCACGTCAACATCAGTCCCAGGCCTGACTCCAAGGCCGCTGGCGGATTGTTCGACAGTGGGGCGATCGTCCTCGTCCTTCTTCATGACCCGATAGACCAAAGGCATGGCGACTCCGCGACGGTCTGTGACGAATCGCTGTTATTATACCCACGAGGGACACTCGTGGGAGAACTCCCTCCTCGAGAGTACGAGAGCCATTGTCGCCGATCTCGCTCAGAAAGAAACAGGGGACAGGGGCGAAGGGTGCTCGACTATACCGCCTTCGAGCGATCGCCGAGAGCTTGCACAACTGCCTGTTTTCCGAGACAGTGACGGGTATTGCTGCTGTCGGGCGGGAGATGAATCTATGGTCTCATCCGAAGTCGATACCGTCGAGCGCGACCGTTCGCTCCGGGGACCAGTCCCTGCGGCTCATCGGCTGTTCGCGAGCCTCCCAGTAGTGCTTTGGCTCGTCGGTTCGGCGTGGGGACAATCGGACCGCAATGCAACGGCGTCCCGATGGACCGCCATCGGCCTGGGCGGCGGCGGGGCGATGTACACGCCGGCGATCTCCCCGGCCGACTCGAAGCGAATCCTGTTAGGCTGCGACATGAGCGGCGCTTACCGGTCAACCGACGGCGGCAAGAACTGGGAGATGATCCACTACCGGTATCTGATGGGCTCGACGACCGTGCGCCCGGCGTGGCATCCCACCGATCCGGAGTCGGCCTTCGCTGTGAATGGTTGGCGCGGGTCGTTGAAGATGACGAAGGACGGCGGAAAAACCTGGGGCGACGTGACGGGTGCTCCATCGTCCGTCAGCGCAATCGAGATCGACCCCGACCGTCCGGAACGGATGCTGCTCGGCACCCGCCGCGGGATCACCCGCTCGACCGATGGTGGCAAGAGCTGGGTCGAAGTCGGGACCGTGCGGGAGCGCGTGCTCGGCTTCCACTTCGATCGCACGAGCCCGGTCGAGAATCGCATCTGCTTTGCGGCCACTGGTCGGCGTATCGTTCGATCCGACGATGGAGGGATCTCCTGGCGCAACGTCGGGGCGAGGTTCGCCATGGGACCGATTGTCTCCTTCGCGAGTGGGTCGAATTCGAAGGACGGGACCTGCGTCCTGTATTGCTCGATCGAGAGCCGCGAAAAACAGGGACAGGTCACGGGCGGAATCTTCCGATCCGACGATCGCGGCACGACCTGGACGCGCACGATGGGGCAGGGCATCGATCTGCGGACGAAACGGGGGGAGGGGCAGGATCCGCGGCCCGCACAGTACGAGTTCGTCCTGACCACCGATGTGGCTCCGTCACGGGTCTACGCCTCGCGCGGGGACGACGGCTGCGTTTTCCGAAGCGACGATCGGGGCGCGACCTGGCGGAATGTCCTGTTCCAGTCGATGAAATCGTCCGAGTTCAACGTCGGCCCGAACTACCTCATCGACGAGCGTGGCAGCGGAGGTGATACCATCTCGGGCTTCGGCATCAACCCCGCGGACCCCGACAACGTGGTCGTCGCGGACTGGATGGACTGCTACATCACCAGAGACGGAGGCAAGAGCTGGGAGACGGCCCACACCCGCAGCGACGAGGAGCCCGGTCGGCGCGGCAAGGGAATGCGCTGGAGCCACACCGGGCTGGTCGTCACGACGGCCTGGAACTACTACCTCGACCCGTTCGAGCCGAATCGGCACTACATCGCTTATACCGACATCGGTTACGCCCGATCCACCGATGCCGGCAAGACCTGGTACTGGTTAGACGGCAAACCCCTGCGCAACACGACCTACGAGCTGGCTTTCGACCCCGAGACGCCGGGTACGATCTGGGGCGCCTTCGCGGATCTCCACGATATCCCGAACAATAACGTCATCTCCGGCCGACATTACTTCGCGGGCGTCCGGGGGCGTCGGTCTTAGCACGGACTTCGGCGTGACGTGGAGAGAGACCTCCCAGGGACTCCCGCGCAAGCCGATCACTTCCGTTGTCGTCAACCCGAAGAGCCCGAAGACGAGCCGGACGCTCTATGCCGCCGCATTCGAGGGGGGCGTGTACAAGTCGATCGATGGCGGGAAGACCTGGTCCGCGTCGTCAAACGGCCTCGGCGCGCCGGGGATCAACATACGGGCCTGCCGGATCATCCTCCATGCCGACGGCACGCTCTTCTGCCTGGTGACCGCGTTACGGAAGGACCGCACGTACATCGCCGAAGGCCCCGGCCTTTATCGATCGAAAGACGGCGCCCGGACCTGGGAATGGATCAACCGGTCCCAGCCCCTTCTGTGGCCCAAGGACTACGACGTCGATCCGCGCGACAGCCGCGTCATCTACCTCGGCGCGGCGGATGCCGGCAAGCCGGAAGGCGGCCTGTACAAGACGACCGACGGCGGTGCCGGTTGGTCCCGTGTCGCGCGGAAAGGCGGCGACTGTTTCGGCGCCACGGTCCACCCGCGCAAGCCGAACTGGGTCTATCTGTGCATTGCCGAAGGCGATGACGAGGCTGGCCTCTGGCTCAGCAAGGATGCGGGCAAGACCTGGAAGGCCCTGGACGGCATGCCGTTCCGCAATGCTCAGCGCGTTACCTTCGACCCCAAAGACGACGCGATCATCTACGTCTCGACATTCGGCGGCAGCGTCTGGCGCGGCCCAGTCGAGTAGGGTCATTTGTTGCCAACCTCGCACCAGCGGAGGTCACGATTATGACTCGACGGCGGAGGCGGCTCTTTGGGCCGTTGCTCTATTTCACCCTGATTCTCGCCGTCATCGCGACCGCGTATACGGGCATCGTGACCGTCGGGGGAGATCTCACGCGGACGGCCATGGAACGGCGGCAGATGAAAGACATTGCCAGCATGTTCCGGGACACGAACTCGGTGATGCGCGAGTCAGGTGCAAAGATCCTCCTGACGAAAGGTGTCGAGGTCTCGGTTCCGTACTTGCTGGAGGCGGCGCACGACCCACGCAGCGAGATCCGGGCTCTGGCCTGCCGGTCGCTGGTCCAGGCGTATGCGGACCCGAGAGTAGCGGTCCCCGTGTTGAACGCCGCGACCGGCGACGCTCAGGAAGAGGTGCGCCTCGAGGCTGCTCGGGGCCTCGGCCGCGTGCGCGCCTACGCAGCGGTGGTCGGTCGATCGAACTGGGCCGGAGGCGACCCGACGGCCCACTCGCAGGTGAATAGCGTCGAAACACTGAGCCATTTGCTCAAGGATCCGGCGAGCTCGGTCCGGGCCGCGTCAGCCGAGTCGCTCGGTGAGTTTGCCCCCGACCTGGCGGCGGCCACCGGCCTTGAAGTGGCCATCGGCGACCAGGACCGAGCCGTACGCCTTGCCGCGGCGAAGGCGCTCCTAAAGTTTGGCGATAACGGGAAGCCATTGACCATCCGGACACTCCTCGTACTACTGGCGGACCCCGAACCGGTGCCCGACCGTTACGAAGCCCTTGAGGTATTGAAAGGAATCAGCGACGAAGCCCAGGAGCAGGCCGCAGCCGCACTCGCGCGTCTGCTCTCAAGACGCGCGCTGGGGCACGTTCGACGTGTCGCACCGGAGCAGCCCGAGGGTGTATTCCCCAGCCCGGTATCGGACGAATCCGCCGTCTGCCCCGACGTGATCGACTGCCTCCATAGCCTCGGCCCACGCGCCCACCCCGCCTTGCCCGCTCTCGAGAGCCTTTTGAACGATGACGATCACGTCCTGCGCCACAGCGCCGGACTGGCCGTGGTGGCCATCCTGGGCAAGAATCATCCACGGTCCGTCGCGATACTGGTAGGGATCATCAGCGATGAGACGTTGCCGCGCGACTGGCGGACTTCCAGCCTCCTCGAGCTCCAGGCGATGGGACCGGCGGCGCTGGCGAAGACCACCCCGGCCCTGATCCGTCAGCTCGGTGACCCCAATCCCACTGTCCGAGTGACCGCGCTCTCTCTGCTGCAAGAGATTGTTGGGATGACGCCCGCTGAGATGCCGAAGCCCGGTGAGGGGAAATGACCCCCAGGTCCGGCCGTGCGCCGCTGATGAGCTGCTCCACAATCATGCGGCAATGGCGTGGAAGATTCAGCAGACATGGATCGAGGACCAAGTCCAGGCTCCACGCCGTGCTTGACATCCTGGTCGCAATCCAGTATTTAGACAGCTATCTAATTAAATAGCCATCGAACCAATGTAGCGCCAGCATGCACCTGGAGACTTTACGATGAAGAGGCTCACGACGTGGGTGACGACACTTCTGGTGGTTGGTATTGCACCCGGCTGGTCATCAGCCCAGGATCGCAAGGCCGCGGCCAAAGGCGTGGAGGGAGACTGGCAGGGGGTGTTGAAGGTAACACCCCAGATCGAGCTGCGGATCACGCTGGCGATCGCGAAGAAGAAAGATGGCTCGCTATCGGGGTCCTGGGGCAGTCCCGACGAGGGACTCGCGAAGCTGCCGTTCGCGGCCGTCGCGCTGAAGGACGGTGATTTGACCTTCATCACCATGCACGGTGTGACCTACAAGGGAAAGCCGAACTCGGCGGGAACCGAGATCGTTGGCGAATGGATCCAGCGAGGCAAAACCTACCCGATCACGTTTCAGCGGTTCGACCCGTCCAAGGTCGTCGTGGCGCCGATCCCGAAGGAGCTGGAAGGCATCTGGGAGGGGAAGATCAAGGTCGCCGGCGGCATTGAGCTACGTCTCGTGTTGAAGGTCGAGAAAGGGAAGGACGGCGCCTTGAAGGCGGTGCTCGTCAGTCCCGACCAGGGCGCGAACACCATCCCCATCAGTGCGATCGGCTTGAAGGACGGTGTGCTCACCTTCTCGAGCAAGATCATCGGCGCGAAGTACACCGGGAAGCGGAACAAGGATGGGACCGTTTTCGAGGGTCAGTTCGAGCAAAGCGGGCTCAAGCTGCCGTTGACGCTCAAGAAGACGGAGAAGCTCACCGAGGCGGTTCGCCCCCAGACGCCGAAGCCTCCATTCCCATACCGATCGGAGGACGTCAGGTATTCGAACGAGGCCGCCAAGCTGAAGCTGGCGGGCACGCTGACGCTCCCCGCGGGAAAGGGACCGTTTCCCGCGGTCATCCTGCTCACCGGGTCGGGAGCCCAGGACCGCGATGAGACCATCCTCGGCCATAAGCCCTTCCTCGTCCTGGCGGATTATCTCACCCGGCGCGGGATTGCGGTGCTCCGGGTCGACGACCGTGGGGTCGGCGGCTCCACCGGTTCGATCGCTACGTCAACCACCGAGGATTTCGCGGGCGATGCTCTCGCGGGCGTTGCCTTCCTGAAGCAACGAACCGAGATCGATCCCGCCAAGATCGGCCTGATCGGCCATAGCGAAGGAGGCTTGATCGCGCCGATCGCGGCGGCGCGGTCCAAGGATGTGGCGTACATCGTCATGATGGCCGGGACCGGCCTTCCCGGCGCCGAGATCCTCGAGGCACAGGGCCAGCTCATCCTCAAGGCCAACGGGGCGACGGACTCCGAGCTGAAACTCCAGCGCGATGCTCAGAGGCGGATCATCGCGATCATCACCCAGGAGAAGGATGAGACGACCGCCCGGACGAAGCTCGCCACCGCCATGAAAGACGTGATGGCCGCCTTGCCGGAGTCGGAGAAGAAGAGCGCTGGGCGATGCCGGCGGAGCCCTCTCCGAGGCCGCCTTCGACCGGGTCAACAACGCCTGGTTCCGCGCATTCCTCACCTTCGACCCGCGGTCGGTGCTACGCTCGGTCCAGTGCCCCGTCCTGGCGATCAATGGCGAGAGGGACCTGCAAGTGCCGCCGACAGAAAACCTCGCGGAGATCGCGAAGGCCCTCAAGTCTGGCGGAAACCGGGATGTCCAAACGGTCGAGCTCGCAGGCTTGAATCACCTCTTCCAGCCGTGCAAGACCGGTTCTCCCAGCGAGTACGCCGCAATCGAGACGACGATCGCTCCGGAAGCACTCAGGACCATCGGGGATTGGATCGCCGAACACACAAACGTGAAATGAGACCGCCAACGACGCAGAAGAGCCTGCTACGTTCGGGATTTGAGACGGCTCGCCGTGCTCCGGAACACCACTGCGACGGAGACCATAGCAAACAAGGCGAGCACTCCGGGTTCCGGAGAATTCTGCGGCAGAATGATGGAATCCGAGCTACCGCCGGTCGTCTCGGGAATGCTTGCCAGCAGAACGGTCGGACTGACCTGGACCGGCGGCAAAGCGGACGCCGCGCTCAGCGGAGTTGGTGCGACCAGAGGAACTGTCGCGGCGGTATTCATTGATAAGGAACTCGACACACCGACGCCGAGCTGGTTGCTCGTTGAACCGAGAAGGCCGGTTGTGCTCATGCCGCTCAGAATGCTTTGAGGATTCGCGACTTGGGTGACCAGATTTGTCGCTCCCGATTGGCCGAGCGGAGTGTTCGGAACTGCTGGATCCATCCGGGCTAAGGGGCGCCGGGATCAGGGTCACGGTGCCGGTCGTGGTATTGCCGGGGTTCGGCGAGCTGGCGGGTGAGGGGGCGCCTGTATTGATAATCGCTGACGACGCGAGGTTGGCCGGGCCGGTTGGCAAGGCGGCCGACCCTTGCCCGGACTGCCCGGCAACAGCGACCGAGGTGCCCGCGGTCATCGGGGCCGCCGTACCCGGACCTGTGAGAGAGGTCGAGGGAGTGGCCGTTTGAGGGATTGAGATCCCAGAGCCGGCCGTAGGCGCCGCGGTGACCGGTGCTTGGGCCGGCGAAACCCCTGGATTTGTTGAGGATGGAGCAGTCGCTTGATTGATTGAACCTGTGCTGGTCATGGAGGACGATGGACTCGCCGGCGCCGGCGCGCTCTGACCGGAAAGGGTCGTCGTGCCCGTTACGGTTTGAGCTGTCGCCTGAGCCGCCGTGCTCGGGCTGGTTGTAGCAGTCGTCGGAGCAGAACTCTGAGTGACCGTTGAGTTGGAGCTGGGCGAAGATGTCGTGGATCCCGAACCGGAGGAGGCGGAATTGGGGATGGTGCCACCACCAACCGACGGGGCTGCCATGCCTTGACTGGCATTGGACGGGACGGGCGTCGCCGGTACTCGGAGCGCTGTCGTTGCGGCCGAGCTGCCTGGGGCCGAAACCGGATCGGTGGAGGCGGATCCCTTGCCTCGATCGATGGGCGGAGGAATCGATGGGTTGAGAACGGCCGGGGTCCCTGGATCGCCGGAGACAGTTGGTCTTTCAGGAGATCGGTCGGGTGAGCTCGCTGGAGTTACCGCGGGGCTTGGAGCCGTAGACAACGGGTTGACCGTCGCCGACATCGTGGTCCCTCGGTCGGAAACCCAGGCGCCCACCTGCCCCGCGGCTCTTACGCTCCCGGTTCCCGATGTCAAATCGCTCAGTTCTCGCGGAAACACAGCACTCACTCCGCTCACCCACTCGCGGACAGGAAACGACCCGTTGTGCATTTCCAGGCCAACGGCCGTAAGCAACTGGTTCGTCAGTCCATTGTGGGCGTCTGCCGGCGACTCGCCATTCGCTTGCTGGGAAGTCCCGCGCGCGGCGGTGATGATCGGCCCAGCCATGACCTCGGAGATCGGCCAGCAAAGCATACAGAACAGCGGCAGCCCGAATCGGCTGGGAATCAAAGTGCGCGGCATCACATCGGCCTCCTGGTGTGATGGCAACGGTTGAGGATGGCTCAAGGCAAGCCAGGCGACATCCGTGTGCCCATACTCATGGGTGTGTGAGAGAATCGCGAGATGTTGACTCGAAGATGCTTCTCGAAGTGTAGGCGGTTCCCGTTCACCTGTCAATCAAAGAATATCCAAGTAGCGCTTTTCTGACCTATCGGCCTCCACGCGTGATTCGACCGAAGAGCGGATGGATTCGTGACGGTTTGAATCGCCCGATCGATGGACAGCCATAGGCCATAGAAGGACTGGGTCCGCGTATTCAAGGCGTTTTCCGCAGTTCTACGTTCGCCCTGGCTTTCGTGGTCGCGCCACCAGCCGGCGCGGGCTTGCCCGGCCGTGGCCCGGGCCGATCGCTGGCGAACACGACGTAACGACCGTCCGGCGACATCCCGACGTCCTGGATCTGCCCGTCGTATCCCCCCGCCTCCAGGCGACGCGCCGAGCCAGGCTGGCCGTGAGGGAACGAGTAAAACGCCATACCCTGTGCGTTCTGGCCTACGAAGACGCAACGGCGGGTCGCAGCCGAGTAAAGTGGGTAAGACGGCGCGACATCCAGCTCTTTCCCTTTCTTCCACAGGACTTCCTTGATCCTGGCGCTGCTTGGGTCGCTCACGTCGATCAAGGCAATGGAGTCGGGGGTGTCGCCACCGATGGCGGCGATGATCCGTTCGCCACCTGCCCAGGTTGGCTCCGGGAAAAGGCTTGGTCCGTCGAGCTGGAGCGGTCCGCTCCTCTCCGGTCTGACGTCCATCAATGTCACCTGGCGGGGAAGGTTGAAGTTGACGATCAGGAACTGACGGCTATCCGGGGACCATAATGGTCTCCCATAGTCGCCCAGCATGCGACGGTTCGAGCCGTCGGCCTGCATGAGCCAGACGCCCATCTGGGCACCGGGGGCTCGGACATTGTTGAGGAACGCGATGCGGTCATCGGTTGGCGAGAAGGTGGGGCAGTTGCCGAAGCCGAGATCGTTGATCTCCAGCCTCCCATGAGCCAGCTCGATGACCTTCAAGTGGGTCAAAGGCACCTGGTTGGCTGGCATGACGTCGAAGATGATCCGCTTGCCATCGTGCGACCATTCGGGCGACCCGCACCGGACAAGTCCCGGATCCGGCTGATCGGCGATCAGGGTCACCTCCCCATTCTCGACATCGATCAGGTACAACCCGAGACGCCATTCCGCCACCGTCGGCTTCACGGGGTGCTTCTTGAGTTGCTCGACGAGCCGGCTGACGGCCTGGCCGGGCGTCTCCTGGCCCGATTCTCGTGGGGCCAATCCCGTCTTCGGGTCTTCCGTCGCCTTCGGCTTCTGGGCAGCCGTCCGATTGGGAGCGGCCGAGGAACCCTTCACGGTGCCTTCAACCGGTTCATGGTTGACGATCGTAGGGGGTGGGGCCTGGGGTTTCGGTGGCTTTTCGGCTTTCGGTGGTTCCTGCGGGCCGACCTCTCTTGAGTGATCTGCCAACACCGTATCGGCGGTCGCCCAGGCTCGCCTAGCAGGCGGCTCAGGGAACCGGGGGACCGGAGCGATTCGCGGAGCAGGCGCAGCCACTGGCTCGCCACCGATCGGTCCCGACGCGCTCAGGCCGGTGGCCACACAGGTCAATGCCCCGATGAAGAGGCCGGCCGCCGCGACCATCTTGATCTGGGCCAGCATCATCGTCCGCAAGGCCTGTTTCACCAGGATCTCGACCGCCGTCGAGACCGTCCCGACTCCGGCCGCCTCACCCAGGCCAAAGACCCGCGCCGTGCGGATCGCGGGGAGCAACAGCGACGCGGAGACCGCCGAGGCTTCGTGGGGCAGGGCCAGGGCACCGAGGGTGGCCACCCCCAGGGTCACCCCGCGCCTTGCCAGGCGGGCCCGCAACAAACTGCGGCCCCGGGTCAGTCGACCCTGGACCGTGCCCTCGCTCCAGCGCAGATGGTTGGCGGCCTGCTGGTAGGTCATGCGCTCCAGGTAGCACAGGATGATCGGCTTGCGATAACGCTCAGGCAACCGATCGATCTCCTGGTGGAGCACCCGGAACGTGTCATTCTCGAGTGGGTCGGAAGTCCTTGCCATGCCCATCTTCTCGGCAGCTCGCCGTTCCTGATCGCGGCGACGCACGGCGTCGGATTTCATCTGGATGGCGATGCGACTCGCGACCCGATGGAGCCAGCCGCCGAGGGAATCGTTGACCCAGAGCGACTTGGCCTTGCGAGCGAGGAGGAGGAAGGTGGCCTGGAAGGCATCGTCGGCGTCGTTGGGGTCGTCAAGGACGCTACGGCAGACGGCCAGGACCATCGGGCCATGGCGCTGGACCAACGCGGTGAAGGACAACTCATCGCGCTGGGCGACGTACCGTTCCAGGATCTGGGCGTCGGCGAGGCCCGCGAGGGTCCCCTCACCGAAGAGCAAATGGATCTGCCGCATCGCGGCCCCGAGACGTACACTGGCCATGTCGCCTCCCCCATGATGTCCTCGCGGGACTCTCCCCCTATATTAAGGGCTGACGTCAGCCGGTCCGTACGACTTTTTTTCCGAATTCTTTCCGATCGGCTACTCCCACCGGAATCGTGTGCCGGCGCCGAGGTTGACGGCCCAACCCGGCCGGCCGGAGGTAGGCGATCCGCCCTGGGCCAGCTCACCGATCCAGCGTCTCCTCCAACAGGGCCGGTGCGGTCTACTTCGATTCCGGCAGGCCCCAGGTTTCGTTGAAGAACCCCGCACTGACGATGCCGCCGGGCGCCCGCGACGACACCGGCACGTCGATATCGACGACGGCGAAGTCCGGCAGCTTCGGGACCTGTCGGGCGTTGTTCAAGTAATCGTACTCGCGGAACGTGAAGCCGCTGTTGAGCACGACGTACCGCTTCGGGTTCAGCGGGTTGGGATAGATCAATACCGGCACGTGATGACCTGAGTCAAAGGTCTCGTTGCCGAGCCGCACGCCGGCCTTGTCCCACTTCACCGGCAGCGCGGAGACGATCTTGTCAAGGATGGCATTGCTGCCGGGGTCGCCCCAGAGGACCAGGTTGTGCGCGGCGATGTCGGCGCCGGTGATGTTCTTATCATCCTTGACGCGCGCCTCACCGCGGAACTGGCGGCGCCAGTGGTCGATCGCGTGTTTCATCTCGGCGGCCGTCCACTTGCCGACTTTATCGTTGAGCGCCGGGCCGGTCGGCCGGACCATCAAGAAGCAGTCCATGAACGCGTCGTCGATCGGCCCTTGCAGGTCGTGCCGCTTGCGGAGGGTGCCGTCGTCGTTGGAGGGGACCGATTTCCAATGTCCATCAACCTTGCGGAAGTGGGGGGTCCAGGAGCGGTCTGAGAGCGGCTTGGGAGCCTCGATGAGATCGCCATCGATTTGCACTCTCGGCGGCATGCGAATATCGAAAAAGTAGCGACCGGGAGGGAACGTCAGGGTCAAAGCCGAGACGTTCCGGGTCACGATCTTGGGGACGGGTTGCAGATCCTTCTCGTTCAACGCCAAGGCCGGCAACTTGGGCACGACCCCTGGCTCGGCAGCGATCAGATCAGGCACCGCCGGCGACGGCGGAAGCCCGAAGAGATTGACGTTGACGCGGGCCCGTTCCCAGTGCTGATCCAATCCGTCGATCTGGAGCCAGTCGGAGCGGTTGTAGCGCAACGTCCACGTCGTGAAGTGGATCTTATCCGGCGTCGGATTGCGGCCGTAACTGAGGATCTGATCAATCCGCCGATTGATCTCGGTCCTGGCCTCGGGTGTGTAAAAATGCCGGGCCTTGGCGCCGATGATGTGGGTCATCTCGATGCCTTCCGCCTTCAGGGCCTTGGCCATCATGTCGGCGGCCTGTTTCTGACCGTCGTTCTCACCGCTGTAGGCGACGGTCGGGCAGTTGAACAGGTTGATGGCGTAGTCGGTGCAATCATAAAGGTGCCAGAGTTTCTGTTCGTACCAGGTGGGCTGGACTTTTTCCCGCTGGAAGACCTTGAGGAAGTCGGCCGTCTCGGAGAATCCCGCGCCGGGCGCGGCGGCGGCCCACATGCTGGGATAATGGACGGCGAACTGCCAGCAGGCGGCGCCTCCCATCGAAAAGCCCCGCATCACCAGGCGATCGTTGTCGATCGGGTAGTGGGTCTTGATGTTGTCAAGGGCCTCGAACAAGTCGATCTCACCGGCAAACTTGTTGGCGTTGCAGTAGCGGCCGTAGGGATGCAATACGAACGCGTTTCGCGGCGTGAACTCACCGGGCGACGTCTGCCGGCCGTCGAGGAAGGTCAGCTCGCTGAGGTTCTCGCCGCGGCCATGGCACCAGACATCCAGCCGGAAGGATGCCGGTGCATCCGGCCGATACGACGTCGGGACCACCAGGCCATACGGCTGGACCGAGCCGTCGATCTTCGAGACGTACCCGCGCACGACCAGGCCGGTGGCCGTGTCCCAGGGCGCACGGCCCTCGCGTAACTGCCTGGCCCGCTCCAGGCCCTGCTCGAGCAGCTTCTTCGCGACCGCGATCTCGCGGGGCCGGAAGAACTCGTCGTAAGTAACGGCGTACCGGACGGCGTTGTGATAGATCTGCACATCCGGCAGCAGGCGAAGCAGCTCCGGCTTCCGCTTCAGGGCGTCTCGCAGAACATCGATGTCCTTGCCCAGTTCGTCGACACCGGCCTGGAGGCGCGGAGCGATCCGCATCCGACAGCGCGATCCCCTTGGGCGGGATCGGCCGCACCCGGTCCGCCACGTTATCCGCGGGACCATCCGCTCGGACCAGACCGGTCATGGCCAGCAACAGCAGAGGAAGCAGCCATCGGAATGACATGAACGATTCTCCTGGTTGGTTTTGCCCCGACGATGTCGAGAGTGTGCTCAACCTCGATCATCGGGAGGACGCTCCGATTCCCCGCGTGACAACGAATACCGTCTTTCCGCCTACTGTAATAGATGGTCCGGATAACTGCTCGCAAGACGATGCTACCCTGCGACGTGAAGCATTGATCCTTGCGACGCACAAATGGTTGCCCTGATTCATGAATGATCTGCCTGCGTTTTCGCTCACAATAGACCCGTCGAGATAGGGGTGCCGCGATGATCTCCGTCGTACTCGTCGCTTCGATTCTGCTGACCGGTCAGACCGCAACCGCTCCGAAAGCCAAGAACACAGAGAAGCCAGCGACGAAGAACGCGCACGACATCGATCCGGCCGAGGCACTGGCGAAATACAATGAGTTGCGGGACAAGACACCAACGACGGCTGCCGCGCAGTGGAAATTGGGGCTCTGGTGCGAACAGCACGGGCTGAAGGCCGAAGCTTATGTCCATTTCGCCGAGGTCGTGCGGCGGGACCCGAAGCGCGATGCGGCCTGGCGGAAGCTGGGTTTCAAGAAGTACGGCCGTCGGTGGACAACCGACGAGCAGATCGCCGAGGATATGGAGCAGAAGAAGGCGGACAAGGTCTGGGGACCGCGGCTGAGAAAGGTGCATAAGGAGATCCATGCGGCCCACGGGACCAAGAAGCGGGACGAGGCGCAGGCGGTCCTCGACGCGATCTCGGATCCCCGGGCCATCCCGTCGATCTACCGCGAATTCGGTGTCGGTGGCCCGTCTCACCAGCTCCTCGCGATTCAGGTCCTCGGCCAGATCAACAAGTCGCTCTCCTCGAAGGTCCTGGCCATGCTGGCCGTGTACGGCAAGTCGCCGGAGGTCCGAGGACGCGCGACCGAAACGCTCCGCGACCGACCGCGCGAGGATTTCCTGGGCCTCCTGCTCGGCCTGATGATCGATCCCCTCAAGTACGAGGTGCGACCCGTTGGCGGTCCCGGCTCTCCGGGCGTGCTGATTGTTGAGGGGGAGAAGTTCAACGTGAGCCGGTTCTACGCGCCACCGTCACCGCCGAACTTCATGCCAGGCCCAGGCGACATCGTCTCCTATGATTCTTTCGGCATGCCGGTCATCACCCATTCATTGGCCCCCGTAGGCAACCCGACGAAAATCCCGGGAGAGAAGGGACTCGTGCAACAGAGAGAGATTTCTGTTCAGTTCTCCGCGCGACAGATGATGATCGAGGCCCAGCAGGGCGCCATCGCGGCGGAGGCCCAGCTCGAGGGCGACGTGGCGCTGATCAGATCGATCAACGACGTCCGGTCGAAATTCAACGATGTCGTGATCGCAGTTCTGAAATTCGTGACCGGAAAAGACCAAGGCCGAACGCCCAAGGAGTGGCGCAATGCGCTCGCCGCGAAGAACCTGTACGACAAGAAACCCTCCCAGAAGCCGACTCTCACCGAACTGGTTCCTCTGGCGTATAACCCCACGTTCGGGCCGCTGCAATTCGTGACCGATACTCGCATCACCCTCGACCACTGACCGGAGTTACTGAAATAGCTTCCGGTCCGGAAGCTTCGCCCTCGCGAGTGGCCGCCCGACACTCGCGAGTCCTGCTCGACGGGCCCTCCTGAGAAACGCTCAAGTTTTTCGGGCCAAGAGCCGACATCCGCGATTGACGCCCTCGGCCATCGGTCGTATGATCCCGCCCGATTCGGCCTGGTCTGGCACGATCAGCCAGGATTCCGAACGGACTCGACGCGCACTCGAGACGGAAGGGAGGTCGTCGCATGGGGTTGGCTCTGGGATGGATGGCAATCGCCTTGGCCGGGTTGGCGGGCACACCGAACACGGAACGAGCGAACGGACCGATCCAGTATTCTGTTCGCTTCGTGGAAGTGGAGGGACTGGGCTGGCGAGAGGCCGCCTTTACCCGCCTGACGCCGGTGACCCGCCAGGGAACCGCGACTCTCTGGACGGCACCCAAAGGCGTGAGGAAAGAGATCCTCCAATCCGCGATCAGGAACTCGGACGGCCACGTCGCTCAGGTAGGGGTGGCCAAGGCGCGGAACGGCTCGCCCGTGCACTTTGCGATCCGTAAGAATCAGCAACTCGTGACTCAGGTCGCCTGGAACGACGACGACCGGCCCGAAACCGGAAAGCTGGAGACTGTGCGCACGGGCCCAGTGTGCACTCTGACGGGTCGTCAGCTCGATCAGGGCGTCATCGTCCAGCTCGTCATGGAGGACACCGAGGTTCGTGCGGTCCATCATCTGAACCTGACCCATCCGGGCGAGCACTCGAGCCAGGCCACGCCGGGGACCGCGGTGAAGCCGCAAGTGTTTATCGGTCAGGGCAAGGCCGCCGGCCTGACGGCCATCGCTTATGGCTCGTCCCTAACTCCGATTGCCCCCACTTCCACCGCGAAGTCAACGACTCCGACCGATTGCGCCTGTCAGAAGGACGATGTCATCCGGGCACACCTTCAGACGACCAGCCCGGCATCCCCATGCTGCACCGCGACGACGACCGATGCGACGTGCGTGAAGGCCGACGTGGCCCACGCGGTCGCGATCGAGGTTCCCGAGATCGCCAGCCAGGAGGTCGCGGGCGAATGGCTGATCCCCAAGGACGGCATCCTGCTGGTGAGCTTTGGCCCGCATACCGTAGCGGACAAGGATGGCAAGGCCGTGATCCGCGAGCGTCTGGCGATCGTCGAAGCCGAGGCGGTCACCGATGGGGCGGTCGAGCGAGCCAGCCGGGTTCCGGGATTCGTACCCTCGCCGCGAGCCGTAGCACCGGCTGTGACGCCCGCGCCCCGAGTCATCCCCGCGCCCGTCGTCGTCCCCAATCTGCCGACGGCCGTCCCCGCCCTGCCAAGCCGATCCATCCCGCAGGGCGCCCACCCCGACGGCACCCCGGCCGAACTGCCTCCACTCCCCGCCGATGAGCTCGAAACCCCACACCCCTCCGATTCGGCCGAGCCGAGCCCGAGCCCGCAGATCAAGAAACCGCAGCAGCCCGGCAAGCCCGCGGCCGACTCCCAGATGAAGAAGACCGGCTATCACACCACCTCGAGAGCACTCGCCATGCCCACCATGTTCTTCGCCACGCCGAACGTCGGCTTGCAGTTCCTCGTGCCGCTCAAACCGCTCTCGTTCCAGCTCCCGTTCAACCGCAGGCTCGAGATCGAACTCTTCGGCCGCGTCGTGCCTGAACCGAAACCCATGGATGACCACAAGTCCGACGAGTAGCGTCGCGAGGCAATTTGTGCATCTCGGTGGGGGGGGCCGGCTGGTCCGGCACCCTGTGCGGATGGATCAAGGATAGGGATTCCGGTTTTCAGACTCCAAATTCCAGATCGAATCTGCTACTGGTTGATCGTCTTCTGGAATTTGGAGTCCGGAATCTCGAATCCTTCTCGCGTTGCGGCCGAACTCCGCGTCAGGGGTGAGAGTTTACAACGACGAGGTATATCCGCCATCGACTGGCACCGCGATCCCGGTAACGTAATCGCTGGCCGAGCTGGCGAGCCAGATCGCGGTCCCCGCCATATCGGCCGGCTTGGCCCATCGGCCTTGCGCAATCCGCGACAGGACGCGCTCATGAAGGCCCGGGATCTCTTCTCGGGCCTTTTCCGTCAGCTCGGTATCGAACCATCCTGGTAGGATCGCGTTGACCTGGATCCGGTCCGCCGCCCAGGCGAGTGCCAGACTCTTGGTCAACTGAACGATCCCTCCCTTGCTGGTCGCGTAGGCCGGTGCGAAGCTGGCACCGAAGATCGACGTCATACTACCGATATTGATGATCTTGCCGCCGCCTTCGCGTTTCATCGCCGGATAGACCGCTTTCGACATCAAGAACGCACTGGTGAGGTTGGCGTTCATGACTTCGTTCCACTCCGCGAGCGTCATCTCCTGCGGCGGCCGGCGGATGTTGATACCGGCATTATTGAACAGGATGTCAGCGCGGCCGAACCGCTTGAGGGACTCATCGACAGCGCTCTCAATGTGATCAGGGCGCGACACGTCGGCGGTCACGACGAGCGTCTCGGCGCCAGTCTGTGACTGGATCTGCGTGGCGGCGGCTTCCGACTTCGCCGTGTTCCGCCCCAGAACGGCAACCTTCGCCCCGGCCTGGGCCAGGCCCAGAGCGATGCCGAGGCCGATACCGCCATTACCGCCGGTCACGATGGCCACTTTACCGCTGAGGTCGAACAGGTTCACATCGTTCTCCGTTTGATTGACAACTGATGAATTGGGAAGATCCTGCAAGCCGGTCCACGTGAGTCGAGCTTAATCCCACTTGAGGATCGCACCAGTATCGGCACTGGTGGCCATCTTGGCGTATCGAGCGAGATAGCTGGACCGGATCTTCAGAGGGCGCGGCTTCCAGGCCGCGCGGCGGCGCGCCAGCTCCTCGTCGGAGAGACGGACGGAGAGCATGCCGCTGGGTACGTCGATATCGATGAGGTCGCCGTCCTGGAGCAGACCGATCGGGCCGCCGACGGCGGCCTCGGGACTGACGTGGCCGATCGACGCACCGGCGGTCCCGCCGGAGAAGCGGCCGTCAGTGATCAGCGCGCAGCGATCGTCGAGGCCGACTCCCTTGATGGCCGTGGTGGGGGCGAGCATCTCCTGCATCCCCGGTCCGCCCTTGGGCCCTTCGTAGCGGATCACCACGACGTCGCCCGCCTTGATCTTGCCGTTGACGATTCCAACATAAGCGTCGATCTCGCTCTCGAAAATCACCGCCGGACCGGAGTGTGTGAGCATCTTGGGACTCACCCCGGCCGTCTTGATGACCGCGCCCTTGGGCGCGAGGTTACCCGAGAGCATCGACAGCCCGCCGGTCGATGAATACGCGTTGGCAACAGTGCGGATCACGTCGAATGGGTCGAAGCCATCGTCGTTGGGACCGTTTCCAGTCGGCTCCGGCGCGCCGCCGTGCCCATTGCCATTGCCGAACTCCTCCTCCCCGGTCTCGCCCTCAGCCTCGAGCAAAGCCAACCCGGCGGCCTGCGAGTGCGCTTCGGCAGCGACGCTGGGCACGGTCCACGCCTGGCTCGTGCGCTCACCGCCCGCGCGGACGCGCGTCAACAGCCGGGCCGCGGCGACCACGGACGCACTTCTCACGTCATATTCCTCGATGTTCTCGCCCAGCGTCTTGCCCGTGACCGTCGCACAGGTCAGATCGAGCAACCCGGGACAGCCCCGCGCCACCTCGCCCAGGATCGTGTGGATTCCCCCGGCGCGGGCGACGTCCTCGACGTGATAGCGGCTCGACGGGCTCACCTTGCAGAGGTTGGGCGTTTGCTTGCTCAGGGAATCGATCCGCTCGAGCGTGAACGGGACGCCCGCCTCGTGCGCGATGGCGAGGATGTGGAGGACCGTGTTGGTGCTACCGCCCATCGCCATGTCAAGGATCATCGCGTTGTCGAAAGCGGCCGGCGAGGCGATCTCGCGGGGCAGCAAGCCATGACCCGGCCCAACCTTGCCATAATCCCGGGCCATCACCACGATCCGGTTCGCCGCGCGTTCGTAGAGGACTTTCCGGTCGGCCGAGGTCGCCAGGATCGTTCCGTTGCCGGGAAGGGCCAAGCCGATGGCCTCGGCCAGGCAGTTCATGCTGTTGGCCGTGAACATCCCCGAGCAGCTCCCGCAGGTCGGGCAGGCGGCCTTCTCGATCTCCTCGAGGTCTTCGGCCGAGAGCTTGCCCTTCTCTTTCTGGACACCCGCGACGAAGGCGTCGATCAGGTTGACCGTCTTCCCCGACGCGGTGCGTCCTGCTTCCATCGGGCCACCCGAAACGAAGATTGTCGGCACGTTAACCCGCATCGCCCCCATGAACATGCCCGGTACGATCTTGTCGCAGTTGGGGATGCAGACCATCGCATCGAAGCAGTGCGCCTGGATCATCGTCTCGACGCTGTCGGCGATCAACTCGCGCGACGGCAGCGAGAACTTCATCCCGTCGTGGCCCATGGCGATGCCGTCGTCCACGCCGATCGTATTGAACAGGAACGGGACGCCCCCCGCGGCGCGCACGCACTCCTTGACGTAGTTCCCCACAACCTGGAGATGAACGTGCCCCGGGATGATGTCGACGTGGCTGTTGCAAATGGCGATGAACGGCTTGCCCCAGTCTCCTTCGCCGACCCCGGTGGCGCGGAGGAGGCTGCGATGGGCGGCGCGGGCGTCGCCCTGCTTGATCGTGTCGGAACGCATGGTGCGGCTCTCACAGAAGATGCACGACGGTTTGGTCTCGCTCCGGCCCATCCTATCAGACGCCTCCGGCCGGGCCAAGCCGGGGCGCGAAGCTGATCCGGACCTCGTTCCGCGGGACGACCTGGAAACTTCGTTGGCGCACGGTCAAGTTGTGGACCGTCCCCGCCGATGAGATGCTGGCCGCGGATGATGTCGGCCTGATCCCCTGGGTCCCACTGGCCAAGCACTCAAGCCCCCGGAACGGATTATCAGGCGGTGCTGCGCCCGAATCGATCAGCAGACCCCACGCCTCGAGCAATTGGAATACAACAACCTGCTGAGCGCGGACCAGTTCCTATTGAGCTCACGAAACCGTAAAGATGTGACGCCCCAGATCGATTGCGTGCATTGTTGGGAGCGCGTGGCCACGATCGAATCACCGCTCCATTGGAGGATTCTTGAGGGATTCAGGGACGAGGGCGCGGAGGAGGCGATGCAGAAAGCCATCTTCCGAATCCTTGTGGGCTGTTTCGGCTCCGCTGCCAAGGATGTTGAGGGCGAGCTGAGCGCGGTCGAGCTCGATTGACTCAATGGTCCGGGCGAGTTCGCCGCCGAGCTTCGCGGCCTCGGGTCATTCCGCAAGCAGCTCACCATGTGAGCCGAATCAGCGGCTCAAGGAGTGGTTCTCCAGAGAAAATGCCCGATCATCAACCCGGCGATGAACGACATCGCGACGGAGGCGAGGACGAAGAGCGACCAGGCCAAGACGACGGTCGCCGGCAGGGTGACCTCTCGGATGCGGCGGGCCTCGCTGACCGGTGGAAGGATGTGGGACGTGTCGAGCTGGATCGGGGGGACGACCACGTCCACTTGGGGCAGGGGAGGGGGCGCGGCGATCGGGCCTGGCGTCGGGACGATCGGCGCGGGCGCGTAGCTGGACACGAAGGCTGGCTCGGACGGTTCCGGTGCCTCCGGAGGGGGCGGCACCGCCTCCGGCGAGAACGACTCCGGGAACTGGAACGGATCCGGGCGAGGCGTCATCGGGGGCTGGTTCGTCAAGGCTTCGAAGAACTCGGCCTCGACCCGCAAGTCCTCAGGCCGCAGGGCGGCGACTTCCGGCGGGATCACGGCGGCGATCTCCGCCAGGAACGGAGACGGTTCCCCCACCGACGACGACCCGGAGGCAGACGCCGAGACCTTGACCGAAGACGACGGGTTCGTCGCGAGGCTGGGATCATCAGACTGCCCGTCCGCCTTCGATGGAGTTTCCAGGCGCGGGATCAGCAAATCCGCCTTGCATTTTGGGCAGGCGACCACCGTGCCGGCCTTGTTCGGCGCCACCGCCAGGAGCTGGTTGCACTGATAGCAGCGGATCTTGAGCCGTTCGACCGCCATGGGTCGTTCCCTCTCTTCCCCACGAATCTGGCCGGCACACGAAGGCCGCCTTTCGATTCTCTCATCCCAGCGTACGCAACCTGTTCGCGGTCCGCTACCGCGCAGTACCTGCGGTCCAGGTGCAACCCCCGGAACGAATCGCGGTGACAGGCCCATCGTCCAAATTGGAGGGCGGCTTGACCTGACCTGCCAGGCTGTCACAATAGGTAAGCGTTAAGTGGAGTGGAGATAGCGTCAAGGGGCTCGTTTCTCGCACCGATCCCGAACGAGCCCCGGATCGACGGAGGAAACCGATCGATCGGGCGGCATGCTGTCGGGCGGGTTTGAGACTCATCCCCACGCCCCCAGCGCCGGCCGGCGCGGAGACCAACAGGGGCACCAGCACGAGGGAACGCGGCATGTGGTGGAATCGTGCAGGACTGGAACGTTGGCGCGGCTGTCTGGTGATCGGTGCCCTCCTGATGGTCTCAGGGGGGCCCGAGTGCCAGGGCGATACCGTCATCATGAAAAACGGACTGGTCTTCACCAGCCAGGGTGCGCCGGACAAGGACAATTCTCTTGTCTACATCTGGGATGGGCTGAAGCGGGTCATCGTACGGGACACGAAGATCGAGAAGATCGTGGCGGATAACGCCTTTCGGACCGGGGAGCGGTTCCAGTTGATCCAGCCCATCACCGTGCACGCCGGCGTGATGCCCCGGGAGGTCTTGAGCGTGAAGACCAGCCCATGGGACGATCGCGGCCGCCGCGAGTTCCGCTATATCGGCTCCCGACCGGATCGTCCGGTGAGCATGGAGCAGGCGATCATCGAGATCGGGCCGCACGTGGTGAAATACCGCGGGGTCGACGGGTTCTGGCTGGGCGTCGTCGAGACCGACCAGGTCCCACGCCCGGTGGTGATGGCGCTGCTGGGGCGGATCGATCCCAAGAACTCCGGTGAGCGGGAACGGATGATCCGGTTCTTGATGGATGCCGGCTGGTATCCCGAGGCCAAGAAGGAACTCGACCGAATGGTCAAGGATTTCCCCGGGACCGACCTGAGCGAGCGTGCCGCCAGGCGCGGGTCTACATGATCCAGGCCGAGGCCACGCAGCGACGGTCCGAGATCGACGTCCGCCGGAAGGCGCAACAGTACGAGGCCGTGTCGCAGCTACTGAAGACCTTCAACGACAAGCAGATCGGCACGGAACTCCAGATCGAAGTCCGTGAGATCGAGCGACGCGACGCACAACAACAGGCGGCGAACAAGACGCTGGCCACCGAGCTGCGTCAGCTCTTCGGCCGGCTCTCCAGCGCCGCGCGGGCACCCTGGCAGAAGCGCCTGGTGGAGGTCCTCAAGGCTCTCGACGAGGCGCCGGACGCGGTCCGCGATCGATTTGCCGCCTGGCAGAAGGTCAAGAGCGATCCGTCGTCGAAGGATGAGGCGCGCTTCGCACTGGCGATGTCGGGCTATGTGGTGGGCTCCGATGCCGCCGTGCCCGAGCTGGGCGGCGCGGACGCTCTCTGGCAGGCGCCGACGCCGTTCTCGGTTACCTCACGGGAGCCGAACCGTCGGAACGGAGCATCCAGGCAGCCAGCCTCGAGGGCCTCTCGTGGCCGAGTCTCCCCGGTACTCCCGACCCGATCCGACGGCTCGAGCTGCTCAGTCGGATCATCCAGCTCATGCCCCCACAGCGTCATAACAGCGCGGAGCGGCCCGAGAAGACCACGCTGCATCGCGTCCTCGAAGACGAGAACGCCGCACCCACCGAATACGCGGTCCGGCTCCCACCGGAATATCACCCGCTCCGCAGTTACCCGGCCGTGATCGTCCTCCATTCCGGTCAGGGTCCCGGCGGCGCCATCGACGACTGGGCTGCGGAGGCGTCTCGGCACGGCTATATCTTGATCGCACCAGAGTATAACCTGCCAGGCCAGCCCCACGATTATCGATACACGACCAGCGAGCACGCGGCCGTCGAGTTGGCCCTGCGAGATGCCCGCAAGCGGTACGCGATCGACAGCGACCGGGTCTTCGTCGCCGGCCAGCTCACCGGCGGAAACATGGCCTGGGATTACGGTCTGGCCCACCCCGACCTTTTCGCCGGCGCCATCGTCTTCTCAGGATTCCCTGCCAAGTACGTATCCAAATACTGGCCACACCACGAGCGGCTCCCCTTGCTCTACGTGGTCGGCGAGCTGGCCCCGGCGGCCAACGAATTCATCTTTACCAAGGTCATCAAGCCGATGATCCAGAAGACCTGGGACGTCACCTACATCGAGTACCAGCGCCGCGGTCTCGAGACGTTCCCCGAAGAGGTTCCCCGCGCCTTCGACTGGATGGACCGACATCGCCGCGATCCCTATCCCAAGACGTTCAAGACCGTCTCCGCGCGGATCTCGGACGACCGGTTCTATGGAGTGGTCGTCCGCGAGTTCTCACCCGGCCATACCACGGCGCCCGAGGCGGCCGACGTCTTCGGCCAGAACCTCACTCCCGCCGAGATCAAGACGACCTCCAGCAGCCTCAGCAACCTCATCCGGTTGGACCTCAAAGGCGTGCGACGGCTCGATCTCTGGCTCAGCCCCAAGCTCATCGATTTCAACAAGCGGTTGGAAATCCGGGTCCAGGGCCGGGCGTACTCCAGAGGCATCGTCAAGCTCGACCTCGAGTCGATTCTGGATGACTTCCGCCTGCGTGGCGACCGGCAGCAGCTCTACTGGCATCGGATGACCATCGACTGATCCGTAGGAAGTCGGAAGAAGGCGGTAGTCAGTGAATTCAGAAGGTGTACGAGACGCTCTCGTTCGGGGACTGAGGAGAAGGTCTTGTACACCCTTTCAGTCCAGACTGCCTACCGCATAGGAGTAACCTGTGGCTGATCCCCAGACACCCGACTGGGTCCGCGATGCAATCTTCTACCAGATCTTCCCCGACCGCTTTGCGCGGAGCGTGACTGTTGCCAAACCCCGGCACCTGGACGAATGGGGCGCGCACCCGACTTATCACGGTTACCAGGGGGGCGACCTGATCGGCGTTGTCGAGCATCTGGACTATCTCGTGGACCTGGGAATCAACGCGCTGTATTTCACTCCGATCTTCCAGTCGGCGTCGAACCATCGGTACCACACGCACGACTACGAGAAGGTTGACCCGATGTTGGGAGGAAACTCCGCGCTTCGGCGAATGCTCGACGAGGCGCACATGCGCGACATTCGCGTTGTACTCGACGGCGTGTTCAATCATGCCAGCCGGGGCTTCTTCCCGTTTCACGACATCATGGAGAACGGACCGGACTCGGCCTATCTCGACTGGTTTACCGTCAAGGAGTTCCCGCTCTATGCCTACGACTCCGAGAAGGTTCCCAATTACCAGGCCTGGTGGGGACTGCCGGCCCTACCCAAGTTCAACACCGATTGCCCCGAGGTGCGCGAGTTCCTCTGGGACATCGGGCGGAAATGGATGGAGTTCGGCATCGACGGCTGGCGGCTCGATGTCCCTAACGAGATCGATGACGACGATTTCTGGCGCGAGTTTCGCGCGCGGGTACGGGCGGTCAACCCCGAGGCGTACATCGTCGGTGAGGTGTGGGTTGACGCCCCGCGATGGCTCCAGGGCGACATGTGGGACGCGGTGATGAACTACCAGTTCACCCGGGCGTGTATCGCCTTCTTTGTCGGGGAGCAGGTCAACCTCGAGGACCTCTCGAGGACGAGCCTGCATCCGGTGGGCCGACCCGGAGCTGAAGCGTTCCGCCGATCGATCGAACGGTTGATCGGACTGTATCACCCGAACGTGACGGCCGTCATGCTGAACCTGCTGGGCAGCCACGACATGGCACGATTCCTCACCCTCGCTAACGGCGACCTGACCGCGCTTCGGCTGGCGACCTTGTTCCAGATGACCTATCCCGGCGCGCCCTCGGTCTACTACGGAGACGAGATCGGGATGGCTGGCGGCCACGACCCCGCGAACCGAGGGGCATTTCCGTGGCACCGGACCGAAGCCTGGGATACGGAGCTGTTGCACGAATTCCAGCGCGGAATCGCCCTGCGCCGCGAGCGGCCGGCCCTCCGCCGTGGCGCGTTCCGCTTTGTGTATGCGCAGGGCGACGTCATCGCCTACGTCCGGGAACTGGGCGATGAAACGATTGTCGTCGCGATCAACGCGGGGCGTTCGACTCGCCGGATCGATCTGGCGCTGGATGCCGGCCCCTCCGATGGCTCCATCCTCGAGGAAGCCTGGTTCCACCGATCGGTCCGCGTGGAGCAGGGGATGCTCCGCGGCCTGGAGCTGGGGCCGCGTTCGGGGCGGGTCCTCGCAACGCCGGTCCAGCGTCCGGTATGAGCGACCATCGGATGCCACCGGCCTGGCGACTGCCGCCAGGGGTTGACGCCCCCCTCTGGCAATATACCCACACGCCGCGACTGGCGGCCGAGGAGGACGCGTACTTCGCAGACCATCCGCTGTTCCGCGTCGACGTCCGAGTGCTCGATGAACGCTTCGTCACGCCTGGGCGGCTGATCGACCTGGGCTGCGGGGCCGGTCGACACGCGATCCATTTTGCCCGGCGCGGGTTCAGCGTCGCCGCGGTCAACCTGTCGAGGCCGATGCTGGAGATGGTCGGACAGAAGGCTCGGGCCGCGGGGGTCCACCTGTTGCGGGTCGAGTCCAACCTTTGCCGTCTCGGTGGATTCGCCGATCGAACGTTTGACTACGCCCTGTCCATGTTCAGCACGCTGGGCATGATCCGGGGCCCAGCGCCCCGACGGCAGGCCCTGATGGAAACCTCCCGTGTCCTGCGACCGGGAGGCCGGCTCGCGCTGCATGCCCATAATCTCTGGCTCAACCTTCGCGACCGCCAGGGCCGCGCCTGGCTGCTCAATCAGGTCTGGCGAGCGGCATTCGCCCGCGACGAGCTGGGCGAGCGGCGGATGACCTATCGCGGCATCCCCGGCATGCGCGTGCACCTCTACCGCTGGGGCGAGCTGAAACGCGAGCTGCACGGCGCCGGCTTCCGGATCGATGAGGTTCTCCCCCTGGATGAGGTCTCTGCCGAACCGATCCCGGCTCCCTGGCTGGCCCACAGCCTCCGCGCCGGCGGCTGGATCGTATTCGCGACGCGGCCTTGAACGCGTCGGAATACGACTTGCGGTGAGCGCGCGCAGCTTGGCCGGAACTTCGGACCAAAGTACAATGATGGCTTGAGGCATGTGTCGAAGTCGCCGGAAGACCGGCAGATCGCACCAGGCAATCGGCGAGCAGGGAGGTCAGGATGGTCCTTGTCGCGACACTAATCGGGATGGTGCTGGCCCAGAGTCCGACCATGCCGCTCTCAGGGACGGTCGTCGGGCCGACCGGCGAGCCGATGGCCGAGGCTGTGCTGATTCTCGCCGGCATGCCGCTCTACGACCCGCCGATCCTCGCACGGGGACGGTCCGATGGGGAGGGCCGGTTCAGGCTTCAGCGCCCGGTCGGACTGTCGGGTCGGAATCGCTTCATCGCCCCGATCCTCTGGGTCGTGAAACCCGGCTTGCGGCTCGCCTTCAGGAAGTTCCCCGGGGCGATGCCAGCGGCCGGGGAGCCGGTCCGGATCGTGCTCGGACCGCCCGGGAAGGCCGAGGTCCGAGTCGAGGGTCCCAATGGCGAGCCGATCGCCGGCGCCGCGCGTTCGAGTGGAGCGGTTTGGCCGCGAATCAACGAACGTTCCCGACGACGTGGTCAACCTCATCGAGGCGACGACGGACCAGGACGGCTTGGCCGTCATCGATGCCGCGGCCAACGATGAGGTTGCGTACATCGACGTCCACTCCCAGGCGTTTGGCATCCAGGGACGATGGTCTTCCTCGACAGGTCCGAAACCGAAACGCGTCCGGCTCCGACCGGCTACCTCGTTGAAGGGGCGGCTTGTCGCCGACGACCCCACGATCGCCAAGGGCTGGCGGGTGTTCGCCTACACGCGACCGAGCGATGGCTCATCCCCGGACCCCGAGACGACCGGATTCGCCCGTGGAACGACCGACGTTGAGGGCCGATTCTCATTCCCGGTGATCGCCCCGGGCTCGCTCCAGCTCGTGCTCAAGCCGCCGGGGGATCTGCCCGTCCTGCCCGACCTCCCGCGATCACTGGCCGTGGTCACGGGGCGGGAGAATTCGTTGGAAGTCCCGCTTCGGACGGCGGCGACGATTGCGGGAATCGTCCGCGACCGCGACACGGGCACGCCCGTGCCAGGCGTCAAGCTCTGGCTGGTCCCCTCAGGTGGGGGGGAGAGTGGTCACGCCGAGTCAGACGGCCAGGGGCGGTACACGTTCCGGACCTTCGCCCATAAGGCACAGGTCATCGTGACGGATGCGCCGCCGTCGCATGTCCGAATTGGGGGCAGCGACCGCAAGGAGTTCACGGTCCCCGAGGCGCCGGGCCGGATCGATCTGGCTCCGATCGAGATCCCCGCCGCCGCGCCCCCCACTTCGGTTCGTCGTGCGTGACGAGTCGGGGAAACCCGTCGTCGGCGCGAGGATCACCGGGCAATCGGCGTCGGGTATGGTCATGGAGACGACCGAGGCCTCTGGCGAGTTCACGGTCGGAGGCGTCGCGCCGGGGGGCGAAGTGACCATCGAGGCTCAACGCTTCGAACGGATGACGGCCGAGCCGGTGAAGGCGACCGCGGGCGGGACGGACCCGGTGATCGTCACGATCGTCCCCGGTCAGACTCTCGCCCTCGCCGGCCGTGTGCTCGGCCCGGGTGGAACGCCCGTCGCGGGAGCCTCGTTGAAGGTGGAGTTCCGCAAGGTGGAATCGGACGGCCGACTCCCTTACCCCCAGCCGTTCCGATTCGAGGACAGCGTGGAGGTTCTCACCGGACCCGACGGCACGTTCCAGACACCGAAAGAGCTCTCCAGGAAAGCCCGGGATTTCCGCGTCGAGACCACCGCCGAGGGCTTCCTCTCCAAGGAGTCCGGCTGGGTCTCATCGGCGGGAGGAGATCGGGTCACCGTTCCGGACCTCACCCTCCGCCGTTCTCTGACGTTACGGTTCCTCTCGGGCCGGGTTGTCGATCGAGCCGGAACGGGAGTGGCTGGAGCCTCGGTCTACCAGTCGGGAAACACACTGAGGCGGACGGCGACGACCACCGATTCCGAAGGCCGATTCCGGCTGGCCGGTGTCCCGGACGCGGCGGCTTTCGTGTTTGCCGAGAAGCCCGGGTACCGGTTCGGCGGGACGATCGTGAAGCCGGCCGACGCGCAGGTGGACGTCCGGCTGGCGCGCGTGGACGAGCCGCCGTTGTCGATGCCGAAATCGCTGCCGCCGCTCCTGACCCGGGCTGAAGACCGTGCGATGGCCAAGGAACTCCTGGCCCCGCGGGTCGATGCCGCGCCGTCGGGCAAGGCGGTCCTCGCGACTCCGGCGTGGCTCGATCCGGATCGGCTCCTGGAGATGCTCGAAAACCGCGTCCTGGAGGACCCTTCCCAGGTCTTGATCCAGATCGCCGTCGCGCAGCTCGAGACCGATCCGGACGCGGCGGTCGCCACGATCGAGCTCGACCACGACCCCGCCTCGCGCGCCGAGGGCTTCCTCGCGGTCGCCGACGCGACCCCGATCACCGAGCGCGGCACGTCGTATCAGGCTGATCGAGCGCGCCCTGGGCGAGACCCGGCGCGTCGAGACCAACAAGGAGATCCAGATCGAACTCCTCGGCCACATCGCGGATTGCTGGCTCGACCTCAACGATGTCGACCGAGCGACGTCCGTGATCCGCGAGGGATGGTCGATCATCACCACCGCGCGGCGAGACCAAGCCATCTTCACCATCGAGAAGTTCGCCGACCTGCTGGCCCTGATCGACCTTCCCACGGCGCGGACGATCTGGGAGCGGAAGGAGCATCAGAACGTCGGCGCGACCGACGCCATCACGCTCAACCACCACTTCGGAGAGGCCGCGGTCCGCCTGGCGGCGATCAACCCGGCCGAGGCCGAGCGGCTGGTCCCTGCCGTCGTGCCGGGCTTCTGGGATGACTCCCGCGCGGATTACGTGCTGCGGATCTGTCGGCGGATGGCGCGAGTGGATCTGCCGTGCGCCCGCAAGATCCTCGACACGATTGACCAACCCACTGGCCCGGCATCGTACCCGAGGCCCGCGCGGGTGCCCTACGGACTCGGTCTGATGGCCTCCGAGCTGGCGGCGACCGACCCGGCCACGGCGCGCGGATTGCTCGACGAAGCCCTCTCCCGTCTCCCCAAGGTCGCCTACGAGCAGGCCGACAAGGAGACGGACCCACCGGCTTCCGGCGTGTTGGCTGGGCTTTTACCACTGGTTCGAGCGCCTCGAGCCCGATCGTCTCGAGGAGCGACTCTGGCTCACCGCGGCTTGCCGGGCACCACTGGCCCAGCAGCCGGACATGAGTGCGGTCCAGGTGCGCGTGACCGTCGCGATGTGGGTCGCGCGTTACGACCGCGCCATGGCCGCGACCATCATTGCGCCCGCCCTCGAACGCCTGCCGGAGCTGCTCGCCGATACCACCGGCATCCACTACATGAACAACTCGCCGCCCATCGCCGCACTGACCGCCTATGACCCTCGCGCGGTCGCCGAGCTGATCCGCATCTTGCCCGACTCGGCGAAAGCCGCCCCCGCAAAGCGAGTCAACTTGAACCACTCGGATGTCCCGCCCCCCGGAGGGCGGGGCGGCGGGAACAAGCCTAGCCTCGAAATCCGGATCCGGCTGAAGGCTGTCGAGATGCTCGGCTTCCCCATCGAAGAGCGGCGCCGCAAGGCCAGTGGTTGGAGCGACGAGCCCTGGCCGGTGCGCGGGGTTCGCCGGTCGATCGCATTGTGACGCATCCTACCAGGCTCGGACAGTGTCTTGCCCTGTCGGACCTTTCAGGAGTGATCATGAGCGCCTCAAACATGACGAAGGACCTGGTGCTCTTGCTGGTCGCGTTCGCCGCGCAAACGGGACTTCGTGCCGACGAATTCCGTCCGGTCCCGATATTCGAGGGGAAGTCGATCCCCGATCCTCCTCGACAGAAGGAGCCCTGGACACCTCCCCAGACGACGTTGCCGCGGTTCCTCCTCACGGCAACAGCTACCCTGTTCGACCAGGGGATGGCCGATCCACGTGGGTGTGAGTACCGCGAGGTCGAGATCGGCGAAGGGCGTATCCTCAAGACGCGAGGGTTCGTCCTTCCGCAGCAAGAGGGCGAGACGCGCCGGTTCGCCGTGAGCTGGGATGGGGTGGTCTATCCGGCACTTTCCGTCGGTCCCGTGGCGGATCTGGACAAGGACATCCGCGCGCTGGCCCAATCCATGGAACGCGACCGCAAGGCCGCCGCGGCCCAGGCCCAGAACGCCTTCCGCAATACCGGTGGCTTCACGACGGCCTTCCAGCGCGGCAGGATCTCGGACGGCGAGCCGTCAGGCGTTGAGGGCCGGTCGGCGGTGAAGCTTTGCCTGCTGCTGAGACTCGGTCGTGCCGACCTGGCCGAGGCCCTCTTTACCGCCGGGACGACCTGGAAACCCGAGATCCGGGGCCGCGACCTCACCAACTACCAGATTAACTTCCTTTCTCTCGCTACAGACTGGGCCGCCGCGGTCTTCCTCCGGCTCGTGTCCGCCCACCTGCGAGCCGATGATGTGATCGCACTCGACGCCGCCCGCCGGCTCTCGGCGTTCGCGAAAGAGGCCGAGACGCATGCCGCCGCGATGGGCTTTCCGCGAGCCCAGCAACCTGTCGACGGCGAAACTCCGCCGTATATCCTCTTCCTCCGCCAGCTCCCCGAGCTGCTCGCCGACCAGGAGCGGCGAGCGAAGGAGCCTGCACGAGGGCCGATCCCGAAGCACGGGGGCGACCCCTCGGCGCGGATCGCGGCCTTGATCCACGACTTCGACGAGATCGATTCCCCGATGTATCCCGGCGGGGGATATATCGCAGGTTCTCCCCGCGTGCAAGCGATGATCGCCGAGGGCGAGCCTGCCGTCGAGCCGCTCTTGACCGCCCTCGAGACCGACATGCGACTGACGCGATCGGTGTCCGAAGGACGAAGCCGGTCGATCAATCGCACCATTCATCCCGTACTCGAGGCCGAGCTCGCCGCCCTGGAGGGAATCCTCAAGACGGCCGAATTCGCCAACTCGCGCTATCGTCTCCGACCTGATGACCGGGCGGGCCGGAAGGCGCTTGCGCAGTCCCTGCGTGCCTACTGGTTGAAGAACCGAGCGATCACGCTCCCGGATCGATGGTATGCCATCCTTCGTGACGACGCGGCCGGGCAAGATCGCTGGTTCGCGGCGGCCGGAGGCATCGTCCAGTCCCGTAACGACGACAGTCTGCCCAGCTTCGGCACCTTCATCAGCGGCACTCGACCCCGCCGGCCAGACGCGCCGCCCATGAAGGGCGAACCGTTGCGATCTCGGCGCGATCCGAGCGTCTCGGAGTTGTTAGCCCGTCGAGCCACCGAGCTCGCGCGGACCGCCAACCCGTTACAGATGCCCGACATCGCGCTGGTACGCGCATGCGAGCTGGCGTTGGTTCTGGACCGCTGGGACGGCCAGGCTGCGCTCCCCGTTCTCCCGATGCTGATGACTCAATGCCTCACAGGGATCGAGTTCAGACGCCAGCGGGGCCCCCAGATGGAACAGCACCTCGCGAGGTTCGTGGCCGAGTTCACCCTCCTCCGCGCCCGGGCTGGCGAGCGGAAGACTCTCGACGAATATGCCGCGTGGATTCGCAAAGCTGTCCCGAAGGAGCTGGAGCGCCAGTCCGTCATCTGCTTCGAGCCGATGTGGACTCATCCCGACCACCCCGCGATCGCCGAGGCCGCTCGTTGGCTGTTCAACGACCCCAAATCGCCCTGGTTGCCGTCGCTCCTTGCCAGGGAAACGCGCATGATGTTTTTCTTCTTCCACGATGGAAACTTCTTCACGTCGCCGCTCCTGCGCGTCGCTGGGTTCCGCGAGGGTCTGATCGCCGCGCTGGCCACCAAGGCCGAGATCGGGATGGTCCAGCACAGGGATTCGCAATCGGTCCAGTTCAAGTTAAACGCAGGCGGATCGGGGAACTTCGGCTGCTTCAGGCCCGATCTGGAGGCGGTCCCGCTCGGTGTGAACCTTCCGTTCCGCGTCTGCGACTCCATCGCCTGGCAAGTCTCGCGGGTCGAAGGCGGCACCGGAATGCGAGCTGTACTGGGAGCAGGAGCGCCGCGATCGGGCCGTGGAAGCCTGTACGGTCTACTTGAAACGGTACGGCGATCGGTTCACGGCCGAGGTGCAACCCGGCGAGAACGACTTTCCCTTCAAGAAGGCGCACCTGGCGTTCCCCAGGCTGGATCGCCCCACGACTCTGGGTGACGTCCGTGAGGGCCGCGCGATCTTCTCGCTCGAAGGACAGGGTGAGGCACGGCTGGCGACCGTGCCGGTCTTGCCGATCAAAGCGCGATGGACCACGCTCAAGGATTACCCGTTCGATCGCCCCATGGGCGACGGCAAGGTCCATCGCGAGTATCAGCAAGACGGCTGGATCTGGCAGGCCGAGGAGGTCCGAAAGGGGGACCGCTGGGAGCGGTCTTATGGATTCGTCGGCCCGCATGTGATCGGTCGCGTTCCCGCCGCCGAGCTCGAGCTCGACCCCGGTCCCGTCTATCGCGGATGGGGCCAACTCACGAGCGGGCTGGACGCGAGGATTGAGCGGGTCGAGCCACCCCCAAACACTTATCAGCCCGCCCAGCCGATTCGCGTGACCCTCAAGATTCGCAATCGCCGCGGAGTCGAGAACACGGCGCCGGGGGAATACCTCCACCGGGGTGATGACGGCCGACCGGCACTACGGCGCGGGGTCAAATTCGCGGTGTTCTACACCGCACCGAGTCTCTCCAGCCAGGTCCCGCCTCAGGGCAAACCCGCAGAGGAACTGAAGCCCAAGCGGACGGACCGGTTCGTACCGGACAACTCCACCCGCTCGCTCGCGCCCTTTGAAGTCATCGAGGCGATCCCGCTCGACATGAGCGAGTGGTTCGACCTGACACGAGCCGGATCCTACCGCGCCCACGTCGTGTTCGCGGCCGATTCGGGCGTCGGCGAGGGGACGTCGACTGACTGGTACTTCGTCGTCGGCAACGTCGGAAGACCCATCCCGTGACGGGCTGCGTTCTGATAGAATCCTTGGAGGGATCCTCGTAACCGCTTCTCGATCGATGACAGCCACTGACCTGGGAAGACCGATGCGCGTTCGTCGATCGCTGCGATTTCCTCTGATTCTGGGCGGGGCTCTCGCGACGATCGGGGGATTGCTCTGGCCGTCGGTACGCGAGGCCAGGCAGTCCGCCCAGCGTGCGGGGGTCACCTGAAACCTCAGCCAGATCGGGCTGGCAGTTGCCGGCTATCACTCGGAATGGGGTTGTTATCCGCCGGCCTTTGTCAGGGGTCCCGACGGCAAGCCCTGGCATAGTTGGAGGGTGCTGATCTTGAAGAACGCGCCTCATCCCTACCCGGAACTCTACAAAGCGTATCGGTTCGACGAGCCCTGGGACGGGCCACACAACGCCCCGCTCGCGGGTCGGATCGGCGACTATTATCGACGCCGAGGGTTAGACCCGGCCGTGTCCCCCCAGACCAGCTTCGTCGCGGTGGTCGGCCCCGAGACAGCCTGGCCCGGGGCGGAGACCCGCTCGAAGCAAGACCTCCGCGACGGGGCCGGTCAAACGATCCTCGTGGTCGAGATGGCCGAAGCCGGCATCCCGTGGATGAAGCCCGAGGACCTGCATTTCGACGGGATGACCTTCGGAGTCAACGACGGCTCCGGCCGCGGCCCCGGCAGCCAGATCAGCGGCGCTCGCGCGTTGCTCGGTACCGGGCATGTCCTCGAATTGCCCGACAGCTTTTCGCCTGCAACATTCCGGGCGATGCTCACGATCGACGGCGGCGAGCCGGTTGCCAGTGATCCCGGCTCGATCGGTGCCAAGGTCATCGATGCTCCGCCGGCGCCCCCGCGCTGAGAACGGGTTCCCTCTTCTGACGGAGGTCCGATCATGGACCTGGATTGTGACAGCGAAGTGCCTTCAGTCATTACGAAACCGGACGGCCGGAAACGGCGAGGCCGGGGGCTGATCCTCGAGATGGGCATCGCGACTCTTGTGCATAGCGGGGTTGGTCGCCTTGATCATACCGGCGGTTCAGGCGGCCCGGGAGGCCGCCCGACGAGCCCAGTGCAGTTGCAACCTGTGCGGAATCCGGCTGGCCTTGCTCAACTACCACGACATCTACGGCTCGTTCCCGCCGGCCTCGATCGCCGACGCGAACGGTAAGCCGATGCATAGCTGGCGGGTGCTGATTCTGCCGTGGATGGAATACAAGGAGCTTTACAACCAGTACGACTTCAGCGAGCCCTGGGACAGCCCCAACAATATCAAGCTTCTCGACAAGATGCCGCGATCCTTTGCCTGCCCGAGCTGGCACGACTCGACCACAAACTTAACCAGCTACGTGGCCATGACCGGCCCGGGCACGATCTTTCCGGCCGACCATACCACCAAGATCGCAGATATCACCGACGGGACATCCAACACCTTGATAGTCGTCGAAGTCGCGAACGTGAACATCCCCTGGACGGCCCCGCAGGACCTCGACGTGCGCACGATGAGCGTTCGGATCAACGACACGAAGCGCCCGGGCATATCCAGCAAGCATCCCGGCGGATCCCATGTCGTTTTCGCCGACTGTAGCACGCGATTTGCTCGCGAATCCATCACCCCGGAGAATCTGAGGGCCTTGTGCACGATCGCCGGGGGCGAGGGGATCACGGCCGACCAGGCGCTGGGATCGAAGTGATCGCGAAGACTTACGACTCGACCTCGCGATCGCAAACGGACCAGAACCCACGGCCTCTCGAGCGACTCACGATTGAGTCGCGCACGCTTCAGGACGATGCAGGACCAGGTTTTGGGGACAGGCCACCTCGAGAACGCGCAGGTGCTCCTCACGGCCGGCTCGGTACCCGGGGTGCCTTCTCATCGAACTCGAGCTGGAACAGCACCCAGTGATTCCCGGAGTGCTGGTGGTCCCGCAAGTAAACGTGGCCGGATTGCGGCACGACGTTACGAGGGTCGGTGAACTTCGCCGAGGCTGGGTCAACCCCGAGGAAATCCTCGACCTTGCCAGGACCCAGGTCGGCGATCGAGCACGGGTAATAGACGGCCCAGAAGCTGATCTTGCCGTGGTTCTGCCGGAACTCCAGATCGAAATAGTATCGCGGCGAATCTTGCCAATTCGCACGGAATCGGTCGCCGCCCAGCACGGTTTGCCGCTCTGGGCGGGCCTTGGTGAAAGGAGGCTTGGTCGCCACGCGGTAGGAGATGGCGATTGGCCTGGGTCGCTCCAGCGTGATCGGATCCGCATCGTGAGTCTCACCTGGCTTCAAGGTGAAGGCACGCCACTGGATCACGTAGCCAGGCGCCGTGATGTAGAGCGAGTAATCGGTCGGTGACAGGCCCGACGCGGAGAACTCGACCGAGCGGGACACGTTTGCATTGAAGGAATCGCCATTGCTTTGATAGCCACCTGATGGCGTGTTGATCGGGCCGAGGCCAAGCGAAAGCATCGCTGCGACTGGCGTCGCGGGGGTTTCGCCTTCGAGGACGATCTTTCCGCGCACGGCCGAGCCCATCTCCCTGGTCATGCGCTGGAGGCGAACCTCTCCGACGTACTCGACCGAGCCTGGCTGTCCCGCAGGAGTAATCTCGGCCGGAAGGTATCCCAGCCGCCGGAATCCGACCGGTCGGCCGGACTCCTTGACCGGCCCGACGAAGTAGCCGTCGCTGTGGATGGGCATCTGGGCAACGACACGCGACGGATCGTCCCCCTCCTCGCAGATCACGCGGCCCACGATCACGTGCCCGGTGAACTTGGGATCTCTCTTCCTGAAGATCTCGAGATGATCCTGGGCCTGGCGAATCTCCTGGGTTAACCGGTCGGCGAGCGGACCGTTTCCGGCCTGGCGCAGGTCTCCCAATAAGGTGTTCACGGCCGCGGTGGGGTTTGGTACCGGTTCGGGAGCCTTCGCGGGCATCGGGCTGGCCGCAGCCACAGCCTTCGCGGGGTGCTCCTGGGCTCGCTCGATCAGAGAGTCGAACGTCGGCCCAGAGCGATTGCCATGCCTTCCGCTCGGGCTCGGGGAACTTGGCCAGGGCCTCAGGGTCGCGGACGCCAGCCAGGTTGATTGCGACCTTCCACTGCTTGAGGTTCTGGACGACCTGGGCTCGTGCGTTGGGGTCTTCTCCTTCCACCCGCTTCGAGCAGGCGTCGCGCTCGGCTTTGAGCCAGTCGAGGGCCTGCGACCGCAACTGTGCCGACGGATGGAGCCAGACGACCGTCTTGCTGGCCAGCTCGTACCACTTTCGGTACATCTCCACGGCCCCTGCATCGTCGCCCCGCGATTTGAGGATTCCGCCAAGGTTGACGTAGGCTTCGGCATAGTCGGGCTTGAGGCGAATCGCCGCGCGGCACTCGGCGATGGCCTCGTCCAACTTGCCCTGCCGATTCAGGGCGTTGCCGAGGCGGCAGTGGCTATCGGCGTGATCGGGAACGAGTCGAATCGCCGCGCGGAATCCGGCGATGGCCGCGTCCAGCCGGCGTTGGCTCTCCACTTCGTTGCGCGGTCGTGCCAGTCGATGCTGCCGACGATATCGAGCAGGGCCTCGACCTCCGCCCAGAGCGACTGCCATTCCTTCCGCTCGGGCTCGGGGAGCTTGGAGACGGCGGTGGCGTCGCGGATGCCGGCCAGGTCGCTGCAACCCTTCCAATGCCGGAGGGCCTGCATCGCGAAGGTGCGGTCGTTCGCGTTGCTGGTCATGTCGAGTTCTTTCGAGCACAGGCCGAGGTCGGCGCGGAGCCAGGCACGGGCCTGGGTGCGGAACCGGTTCCTGGCGGCCTGGTCCGGGCGTGGGTCGTCCTCTCCCTCACCGACACTGGCCAGGACGGCGAAGCCGGTGGCGTTGTGACGGCGGCTGCGGTGGCCGCCTCGGAGGTCGTCGCCGAGCTTGAGGTCGGCTTCCAGGGCCTCGGCCATTAACCGGGCGGCGGCGGCGAACCGTTTCGCGTCGTAGCACAGCAGAGCCAGGTCCAGGCGCTCGGCGTTATCTTTCGGGGGGGCTTCCCCGTTCAGGACGACGGTGACGCGCTCGGCCAGAGCCGCCCGCCGTTCGGCCTCGGCAACCCACTTTGCCGAGGGGTGAGGCCAGCCGGCCTGTTTGCTGCCCAGCTCGTGCCCCCTTCGGAGCAGGACGAGCGACCCGGCGAAGTCGCCTCGAGCCCGGAGGATTCCGCCCAGGTTGAAATGGGCCACCGCGTTGTCGGGCTCGAGCCGGATCGTTTCGCGGTAGGCCGCCACGGTCTCGTCCAGCTTCCCCTGGGCCTTCAGGGCGAGGACGAGGGCGGAGTAGGCTTTGGGGAATTCAGGCTTGATCTGAATCGCCTTGCGGTAGGCGGCGATGGCCTTGGCCTTGTCGAGCGGGCCCCGATCTTTCAGGGAGTTGCCGAGTAAGTAGGTGTATTCGGCGATCGCATCATCCAGCGTGCCCCCCATCCAGAGGTTTGACCCTGGGGGATTGGGCCAAAGAGTGTGTCGGCTGGGGTCGAGCCGTTTCACCGTGCGGAGTTCGGCAATGACCTCCTCGTACTTGCGCTGTTGCGCCAGCTCCATGACGCGTTTGGCGTGGGCCGAGGCGACCAAGGCGGGCCTGAGCCGTTCCGCCTCACGCTCCGCAACCCTGGCGGCTTCGACCGCCTCGCTCGCCTCTTCGGACAGCCCTTTGGCCTAGAACAACCGGCCCAGGCAGCCGAGAATCGTGGCGTTGCCGGGGCGTAGCGCGTTGAGATCGCGATGGACGGCGAGGGACTCGTCAAGATCGCCCCGCTTCTCCAGGGCATGGGCCAGCTCGTGGGCGGTTTCGGGGCGGATCGCGCGCGCAGCGGTGTAGAAGCGAATGGCCTCGTCGAGACGCGAGTGCTCCAGCACCTTCCCCAGCTCGTGGTTGATCCAGACATCATGGGGATAGAGCTGCTGGGCCTTCCGCAGCACCGACTCGGCGCCACTGGAATCGCCGGACCGCCACATCGCGGCGCCCAGCGAATGGAGGCTGATCGGGCCCAGCTCCTCGAACTTGGCCGCCTTCGCCAGGGCCTGCAATGCCTCTTGCTCGAACTTGACCAGGACGAAAGGGTCATCGAGTTTGGTCCGCAGCTCGTTGCGCCAGGGGTCGGGGTCGGCGACGCGGGCGGCTGCTAGCAATCGCTGTGCTCCGGCGTAGTTGTCCCGCTTCCATCGGCGAATGGCCCACCAGTCGTCAAGCACCCCGGCCAGGCCCAGCACCACCGACGCCGGGCGCGCCCGGATCTTCGCCGCCGCCTCGGCCGGCGGCAGGGCCGCCAGATCGATCCCGGCCTCGCGGAAGGCGTCGGCCTAGTCATGGTCGGTGATCGAGCCATCCGGGTCGTCAGCCTCGGCCGAGCGGATCTCGACCACGCGATCGAGCAACGTCTTGTCGCGCCGGGCCGCGTCCAGCCCGGCCTGGATCTGCGCTTGCAGGGCCGCGAGTTGGGCCCTGGTGTTCGGATCGCCGGCGGGATCGGCTTGCTCAACGGCGGCCAGGGCGACTTCCCAGCGCTGGATGTCCTCGGGATGCGCGACGGCCTGCTTCTGGAGCGTGGTCACTTGATCGATCGCGCGTTGGCCCGCCGCAGCCTGTGTCTGCTGCTGCTGGAGGTAGTACGCCGTACTCAGCCCCCCCAGCGTCATCAACGCCAGGACCGAGGCCGCCAGCGCGAGCTGAACCTTGCGCCGCCGCCGCTCCTCGACCGCCCGCGCCACGGCCACGGCGCGCTCGCGCTCGGCCGCCTGCACCCGCTCCTGCACGCCCGCCTGGTAGGCCGTGATCCGGTCGGCCACGACCTTGGCGTCGCGTGGCCGGTCCTCGGGCTCGACGGCCAGGCAGTCCTTGGCCAGGGCGACCAGGTCGGCCTCGACCTCGCAGCCGTCCAGCCGCGTGAGGGCATCAACCGTGTCGCCCTGAGCCGCCTTGCGGAGGATCTCCAAGGAGCCGTGTCCGATGAAGGCCGGCTGGCCGGTCAGGATCTCGGCGAGGATCGAGCCCAGGGCGAAAACGTCGGCCCGCTCGTTGATCCGGTCGGTCTCGCCCCGGGCCTGCTCGGGGGCCATGTAGCTGGGGGTGCCCAGGATCGAGCCGGCGTGGGAAAGGTCGATATCCGAGCCGCTCCGTGCCGTTGCAATCAGCGCTTCCGAGGGCAGCTTCTTTCCCGCCTTCGCATCGGCGACGATACCGCCGCGCGGCAAGACCTTGGCCAGGCCCCAGTCCATCACCTGGACCTCGCCGAAGCTGCCCACCATCACGTTCGACGGTTTCAGGTCGCGATGGATCACCCCGCGGCGTGGGCGTAGGCCATCGTCTGCGCGATGGCCGCGTAAATCGACAGGGACCGGGGCAGGTCGTCGGCCGGCCCCGACCGGGCCGCCAACAGGTCGGCCAGCGTCTGCCCCTTCACCAGCTTCATGCTGAAGAATGGCCGCTTGTCGGCGAATGTCCCCAGCTCGTAGATCGGCACCACCCCCGGATGCTGCAACTGACCGCCGATCTGCGCCTCTTCGACGAACCGGCGGACCAGGTCGCCGTTGTCGCGGAGGTCGGCCCGCAGCACCTTGATCGCGACGTCGCGGCCGATGTCGGGGTCACGGCCTCTCAAGATGGCCCCCATGCCGCCGCGGGCGATCTCGCCGTCGATCCGGTAGCGAGTCGAGGTCTCATTGCCGTTCGTGGGCCGGGTGATTGGCGAGGGCTCTTCACCGAAGGCCGTGTCGCGAAGCAGGACGCGTGGCACGCCGCCGATCGTGGCGCCGATCGTATCGAGCACCGAGCCCGCCCTGACGGGCATGTCGAGCGTTTCGTCGTTTGACCCTCGGTCAAGGCCGGACGCATCGCTATTGAGACCCTCCGGCAGCAGACAACGCGGGCAATAGCCGCCGGGAGAGTGGGCGGGCAGCCGGGCACCGCAGTTCGGGCACCGATTCTCGGGAATGGTCGGGACCTCCCGTGGGTTCTGTCGTGTCTGCTGACCTCTTGTAACGGATCGGCGCGGAATCCAGACGAGAGTCCCGTCAGATTTTTTCCGCTCAAACGGCGAGCGCGGTGAACAGGTCGCGGATCTCGTCGTTGATCGCGGCCTCGTCGGGGTCGTCGAGCGTCGCGGCGATCCGCTCGCGGAGGATCGCCTTGTACCGCTTGCGGAGTCGCTGCACGGCCTGCTGGACCGCCCCCTCGTTCGTCCCCAACTGAGCGGCGAGGTCCGCGTACGAGAGCTGGCGGCCCTGCATAGCGATTGCGCCCTGGAGGATCTTGAACGGGGCGGCGCGGCCCGTGTCAGCATACTCGCGCGCCAGTTGTTTCAGCACCTCGTCGAGCAGGTTCAAGGCCCAGGTCTGGTCGAATAGGCGTTCCGGAGTCGTCGCGTCGGCCGGCTCGAGGAGGTAGCGACCCTCGGCATCGCGGGCGTCGATGGGCAACGCGGCCTGGCCGCCGCCGCGCTTGAGGGCCCGGCGACGCTCGTGGTGGTGTGACAGGAAGAAGCCGCAATCGGTCCGCAGGAAGGCGCGGAAGCGGCCCCGGCGATGGTCGGCCGAGGCCAGCACATCGGTCTCCAGCAGTCGCGTGAAGTAATCCTGAGTCAGGTCGAGGGCCTCGTCGGGGTCATGCCCTTTGCGGCGAATGAACGCATAGATCGGATACCAGTAGGCCCCGCACAGCTCCGCGAGCGCGGCCCGCGCCTCGGGCGCAGCGGGGTTGACCGCGTGAGCCACCCGGCTCCAGTGGGTCGTGGGAAAGGCAGCCGGCTGGGCGGACTCGTTCATCGTCGCTATCCTCGACGTCCACCCCTGAGAGGCGAAGCGTTGGCCCGAGCCGCATTTGCTCGGCACCTCCTTCGAGGCGTCCACAAGGCGTGGTGGGCGTCATCCTTGCGGTAACACGCCAGCCCGCCCCGAGGCGAGTTCCGAGCCGGAGGCACGGACCGAGTGACCGTGAGCTGCTCGACCGCGTGTTCCGCGTCGAAAGGCGCAATCCGACCGCGCATGCCCCAGGGGACCCGACAGCCCCGGAGCCACGATTTCCCGGGCATCTGCCCCTTTTTCGCCCCATGCCGCCGGAGTAGCCTGAATCACCAAAGGCGAAGCTTGCGCCTTCTGTGACTATAAGCGCACTATCCGGGAGGAGCAATGCCTTACCAGTACGTCCGCGAGCCCCTCGCCTTCGAGGAGGCCGACCGCCTCGCCAACGCCCACCGAGCCGCTTATCGTCTGCACCCTCCTCGACACCGGCCTCCGCGTCAGCGATCACCCCGCTTGCCGAGCCGAAGCTGAGCAGAGCATGCCGATCCATTCGGCGGAAGCCCGCCGGACCAGGCGGTAGCCGCACGACCGCACAATGAGCAGCGAACCCACCAGAGCTGCCGGGTACAGTGCCATGATTAGATGGATGTAGGCCCGGCCGGCCGTGGTGGCAGGCACGGCCATGAAGGCCCCGAGTGCAGCCCAGAGGACGAACACCGCAGGACCCCGCCGCAGGGGGCGGACATCCCCGAGCGCCGCCCAGAGGGAGACCAGCCCCGCGGCCACGAAACAAATCGCGAAGACGAGATTGATCAGGAAGCGTTGAACCCCAAGAGACCTCGCTTCGGCGCAGAGAACGGCGACGGCGACGGTCACGATCATCATGCTCCGAATCGAGAACCTCGGTCCCTTGGACTCGGGTCGTGCAGGCTGATCAAGGTCGCCCAGTCGTTTGACGATGACCCCAAACCGCCGCAGCACGAGCGAGGACCCCATGGTCACGATAACCGTGATGGTCCAGATGCCCGGGAACTCCCTTCTGAGGTCTCCTGCCATCGCCTCGAGATAGAGTACCCCAGTGACGAGACCGGCAAGCCGCGTCCACAGCATCGTCTGGGACGCCACCCCCCAGAGGGAAAGCAGGAACGACTGGCAGAAGGCCGAGGCAAAGAATGGCACGATCAGGATGTGCTTGAACTCGAACAGCGTGCGCAGTTCGACGGGTGCCAGGACGCCCGTGAGCACCCCGAGAGCGAGGTGGGCTACCGCCAGAATCTGGAGCCGTCTGTGACACGGCATAACCTGAATCTCACCCTGGGGAGCTGCCGGCCTTTACCGAGCCAGATCGTCCTCATTTGCCCAATTGTAACAGACAAGGCGTCCAGATGTCCCACGATTTCGGGATCGAGCACTTAGCAACGGTTATGCGCTCCATTCGCTATCGCAAGGCCGACTCGGGCAACCGTACCTCGCTCAGGTCGAAGAGCCGAGCGTCATCGCGGTCAGGATTCCGAAGACTTTGCGCGGAGACTGGATCGGGTATTCCACGATATCCACCCCGACCCGCGTCCGTCCAGCTTCAGGAATCGCCACAAGACGCCCGTTGTGACGGCCCCATAGATCGTCTCGTCGGGTTGCTGCTGCTGCCCGTTGAACTTCTGCGCCGTGACCATCTCGGCAAGACATTGCAGGATTCCTCCCACGATGTTCTCGTTCTTGGCCTCCACGAGCATGCAAACCGGGGACGTGAGGGCGAGTTGCTCCGGGTTGCGGGCCAAAATGTAGTCACACCTCCCCTTCAATCCCGATGGCTCGTCCACCGTGAAATCAATGCCGGAGAACAAGCTGATCCGATCGCGGTGGAGGAGCTTGAACTCGAACAGGATCGGGGCGATAACCAGTTCTGACCGCGCTTTCTCCGTGTTGAGGTTCACCGCCAAAGGGAGGTAGCGCGCGCAGCGCGTCGGCCAGTACCCGAGGCAGGTCCGCTTCCGGAGTGTCGACGAAAAGGTTGCTGGACTCATCAACGGTGAGCCCGAAGCGATCTTTCAAGACCTTCAACGTGATGTCAATGTAGGCCATAGTTGCCCTCGAATCGACGTCTCACGCCAAGATTTCCTTGACTACTCGTCCACTGACGTCGGTCAGGCGGTAGTCTCGACCCTGGAAGCGGTAGGTGAGCCGGGTATGATCCAGGCCCAGCAGGTGGAGGAGGGTCGCCTGGATGTCGTGGACATGCACCGCACCCTCGGTGACGTGGAAGCCCAGTTCGTCGGTCGCGCCGAAGGTCATGCCAGGCTTGAGACCGCCACCGGCGAGGAACAATGTGTTCGAGAACGGATGGTGGTCGCGTCCGATGTACGGGCCTCCGGCAGTCCGACCCTCGCGGAACGGCGTGCGGCCGAACTCGCCCATCCAGACGACCAGCGTCTCGTCCAGCAGTCCGCGGCGCTTGAGGTCAGTGATCAGGGCGGCGACGGCGCGGTCCATCGCCGCACAGCGGCGGATCAGGTTGTCGCGGATGTCCTCCTCGGCCTTGGTGCCGTGGAAGTCCCAGCCCCAATCGAAAAGCTGGACGAACCGGACCCCCTTCTCGACCAGGCGGCGGGCGAGCAGGCAGTTGTTGGCGAAGCTGGCCGCGCCGGGCTCCGCACCGTACTCCGAGAGCACGGCCGCCGGTTCGCGCGCGATGTCCATCAGCTCGGGCACGACAACCTGCATGCGAAACGCCAACTCGTACTGCGCGATCCGCGTGGCCGTCTCGGGGTGATTGAGCTCGCTGGCCTGAAGCGCATTCAGATCTTTCAGTGCATCCAGGCTGGTGCGGCGGAGTGCGCGGTCCATGCCCTCGGGGTCGGAGAGATACAGCACCGGATCGCCGCCCGTGCGGCACTGCACGCCCTGGTAGACCGAGGGCAGGAAGCCGTTGCCCCATCCGCTCTTGCCCGCGCTCGGCAGCGATCCGCCGGAGACGAACACGATGAAGCCCGGGCAGGTCGCGGCTCTCGGAGCCCAGGCCGTAGGTCACCCACGAGCCCAGCGAGGGCCGCCCCGCAGTCCGCGGAATGCCCGTGGTCAGCAGCAACTCCGCCGGGCCGTGATTGAACTGCTCGGTGAACATCGACTTGATCGAACGTGAGATCGTCGGCGATCCCGGCCAGGCGCGGCAGGGCGGCCGAGACCCACGCGCCGGATTCGCCCATGCTGCCGGAACTTCTGGGGCGTGCCCTGGAGCTTGGGCGTTCCGCCGGTGAAGGCGAACGGCTTGCCGGCCGTCAGCGACGCCGGGCAGTCCTGCCCATCGCGACGGACTAGCTCGGGCTTGTAGTCGAACAGGTCGAGGTGCGGCGGTCCGCCCGACATGCTCAGGAAGATGACGTTCTTGACCCTGGCACGGAAAATGAGGCGGCCGGGGCGCGAACGGGTCCTCGATCGTCGAAGCTTTCCGGGCGAAGCTCTTTCCCCCGAGCAACCCGGCGAGTGCGAGGCCGCCCAGGCCGAGCGAGCCGTCCCGCAGGAAGTGCCGTCGAGTCTGGTCCGCGAGCCGATCCTGAAGGTGGACGGGGGTCATTGGCATCCTCAGGACTCGTTAGCGTTTCGCGAGGGTTTCGTCGAGGTTCAGGAGCACGTTGCCGACGACCGTCCAGGCCGCCGCATCGAGGGGATCCATCCCGGTCGGTAGGGGTCCGAGGGGCTTGGTCGCCAGTGCGACGGCACGGCCCGGATCGTCGGCGAGCGACGACCGCGCGGATTGATAGAGGGCCTCCAGCCGGCGCGACTCCGCCTCGGTCGGCGGGCGGGAGAGGACCACACGGACGCCGAAGCCGACGCGCGACGGAATCGTCGGCCCGCCATCCCTCACGATCCGGCGCGCCAGCGCCTGCGCGGCCTCGACGAAGACCGGATCGTTGAGCGTGACCAGGGCCTGGATCGGCGTGTTGGTACGGACCCGGCGCACGCTGCACACGGCACGTTCGGGAACGTCGAACGCGATCATCGACGGATATGGCAGGTTCCTGCGCCATTGCGTGTAAAGGGCGCGGCGATGGGCGTCTTCGCCACGACTGGTCTCCCAGTCGGTGCTCGGACCGAACGCGGCGGCCAGGCCGTTGACCGGCTGAAATGGATGGACCGGAGGGCCGTACAGCTTCGGGCTGAACAGGCCCGAGACCGCCAGCGCCTGGTCGCGCGTCGCCTCGGCCGTCAGTCGCACCCGGGGCCCTCGTGCCAGTAAGCGATTGTACGGATCGAGTTGAACCAGTTGATCGCTCACTCGCGAGGATTGACGATACGTGGACGAGGTCACGATCAACTTGAGTAGCCGTTTCGTGTCCCAGCCCAAGCGGATGTACTCCGTCGCCAGCCAGTCCAGCAATTCCGGGTGGCTGGGAGGCTCGCCCTGCGTCCCGAACTCCTCGCTAGTCTCGACGATCCCGACCCCGAAGATCTCCTGCCAGAGCCGGTTCACCGCGACCCGCGCGGTGAGCGGGTTGGCGGGATCGACGAGCCACCTCGCCAGCCCGAGACGATCGAGCTTGGCGCCGGCGGGAGCCGGGTGAAGCGCCGCGGGGAAGCCCGGACTCGACCGGCTCGCCAAGGTTCTGATACTCGCCCCGGATCGCGACGTGCGTCGACCGCGCGGCCACCTCCTTCATCACGAGCGTCGTCGTGGCAACCTGATCCAGCTCCGCTCTCACCCGCTTGGCTTCCTTGTCGCGGGCCGACCACTCGGGCAAGCTCGATCGATGGAGTGCCGACAAGACCTCGACCTGCGCGGGGCTCCGCTTCTCGGCGGGCACGGCGAGGATCTCGGCAACGTTTTTGGGCAGCCGCGATCGATCGACGGTCTTTTCCCATGCCGGTCGTGATGCGTCGACACGCCGAGATTCGTCCTCGAACCGCCGTTTCGCCTCCGCGAGGCGAGCCGAGAGCGCATCGCATTCGGCCTCGCGACCCACGCGAGGGACCTCGAGCGTGGGCTCCTCGCTGTTGACATCCGCCGTGTTGTTGAAGATCGCGAAGAGCTGGTAGTATTCTTTTTGCGTAAATGGGTCGTATTTATGATTGTGACATTGGGCGCAACCGAAAGTCGTGCCCATCCAGACCTGCATCGTGGTGTTGACCCGATCGACGACGGACGCGAACCGGTATTCTTCGGCGTTGGCGCCTCCTTCGGTGTTGGTGGTCGTGTTGCGATGGAAGCCGGTCGCGATGATTTGCTCGCGAGTCGCATCGGGCATGAGGTCGCCGGCGAGCATCTCGGTGGTGAAGCGGTCGTAGGGCATGTCGCTGTTGAGGGCGCGGATGAGCCAGTCGCGCCATCGCCAGATGGTCCGAGGCGGGTCGTGGATGTAGCCGGAAGAATCCGCCGTAGCGACCGAGGTCGAGCCAGACGGCCGCCCAGCGCTCGCCGTAAGAGGGGCTGGCCAGCAGCGCATCCACCGCCCGTTCGTAGGCGTCGGGACTCGGGTCGTTGACGAAACGGGCGACCTCCTCGGGCGAAGGTGGCAAGCCGGTCAAGTCCAGCGACACCCGGCGCAATAAGGCGTGTCGATCCGTGGGCGGCGACGGCCGGAGCCCCTCCCGGTCCAGCCGTGCCAGGATGAACCGGTCGATGGCACCACTCGGCCAGGATGGGTCCGAGACCATCGGCGCAGGCTGTCGAACCGGCGGCACGTAAGCCCAGTGCGTCGCGTATCGCGCACCCTGCTCAATCCATTGTCTCAGGATCTCGACCTCCCGGGATGTGGGTTTCTTGCCCAACTTGGGGGGTGGCATCACCCCGTCGACGGCGTCGAGTTTGAGTCGCGCAAGAGCTTCACTCTCTTCAGGCTTGCCCGGGACGATGGCGCGATTGCCGGAGGGCAACTCTGCGACCGCTGCGTCGCTCACGTCGAAACGGAGTTTCGCCTTGCGGGCCTTCACATCGGGACCGTGGCAGGGAAAGCAGTAGTTCGCCAGGATCGGCCGGACCTCGCGCGAGAAGTCGATCGGCCGGGGCGTGACCGCAGCGCCGGAATCGGCCGGGCCGGTCGCAAACCCAAGGAACGCGAACGCGGGGAGAAAAAACGTCATCGTCGGGGAGCCTCCTTCTCGAGTGCAGGCTCCATCCTAACGCGTTCGAGGCCGATCGTCACCCGACTGGAACCGATAGAATCACCGGGGAACGTAACTGGTCCCGTCCACCAGCCGACGGCTAGAGCCCTTCACCCACCTATGAGTTGCGCACAGCACGACGCTCGTGTGACGCAAGATCCGAGAGAAAACGCCCGAGAGCCCTGCACCTCAGGAACAGGTGAGAAACAGGTCTGGTCGCTGAACCCTCGATTCATCATCGTCATTATAGAAAATAAATCATCATAATATTTATAGATATTGTGATTATTAGACAACCTGTTTGTAATCTGCTCTACCCGGCCAATGAGGTGGGCGTGTGAATGGTTGTGCCGGGCACGAGGAGCGTCTTTGGTTGCGTACCGTTCGAGGTCTGAGGTTCAGAAGCGGTGCCGAACCCGAGCGATGCGAGATGATCGACGACCTGGGCATACAATTCCAGAGGCTCGACCCCGGGTGAGTGATCGTACGCCAGCCAGTTCAACTGCCGCAAGTGATCGGCAGGCCAGGCGGGTAGGGGGGTGCCAAACGCGTTGGCGGATTCGACCGAAACCAATCCGTCGTTGGGACCTTCCATCTCGCCGAGGACCGTATGGAGGCGTCGGAGGGGCCAGCAGACTGCTTCGATCATCGGGTCACCCGCCACGCAGAAACAATGGACCCCTGAGGGAAGGGGATTCTTGTCGTGGAACCGCCGCGCGGCACCACGCGTCACGTCAAGACATCCCTGGGGATCGATGCCTACGACCGCCAGTAAATCGTAGATGCGGCCGACGCGAAGCTTGGCGAAATCGGCCAGCGAACTCCCGAGATGAGGCGTCCCGATCGTCGTCAAGCTCAAGACCCGTTTCTGCCACGTGGGATCGGCCAGGAGCCGGCGTGCATCCAGTCCACCCATGCTGTGGCCGATCAGGTGAACCGGCTCGTCACCGAAGACCCTGACGATCTGCTCCCCCAGACGTCTGGCCCGTTTCTCGACCCCGGCGATCGGCGGCACCCGCGACACCAGCACCCGGTTTCCCGCGGCCTTCAGGGCCTCAGGGATGCCGCGGAAGTAGGTCGCGAACGTCCAGCGTCCCACGCCGATCCGGGCGTATCCGCCAAGACCATGAGCCAGCACAATTGGCGCATCGATGGCGCAAATGAGGGTAGATGTAGCATCTCAGAAGTTGCCGGTCATGTCGGTCGTCGCTGTCGCAACAGTTGCGACATCGTTACGAGATGGTGCAAATATAGTGCCATCTCGGTTACTTGACAAAATCCCGTCTCATTCTTCATTTTAGGTCAGAACATCCGCTCGTCGAGCGCGACATCCTCATCTTTTTACGATTTCGGCGCGTCACAGGTGCGGAGGTTCGGATCGTGCGGGAGGGCACCATGCAGATTCGAGGGATTGTGCGGACCGCAACGCTCGAAGAGAACCCACCCGGGAGCGATCAGATCGAGATGGTCTTGCGAGTTCAGGGCGTCGGCGCGGGCCAGCCCCGGCTCCTGGTCGTCCCCTATACGCTGCTGCTCACGGAACAGGAACTCGACCCGGAACAGATTCAAGGGAAAGGGTTTCAGGCCGAAGTCGTCGAGGAGAGTTCCGGGCGTTGGATCGTCGAGGAGATCGCCTTTGCCTCGGGGCGGATCCTTCGCGCTCCCGAGGAGCCCTGAAGACCGCTTCGACGACTCCTCGTCTCGGGGCGAGAGGAGGAGCCGAGAACTCCGTGTTGCTTCTTGGCAACAGCGTCGCAGCCTGCCTGAGGCCATTCATCGACCACCGACGACAACGATGGGGAGAATCAGAGACACATGACCGGAGATCAGCTCCAGACAGTCCGATGGGTCGGCGATGCCGCAACGGGGTTCCTTCGGCTGATTGACCAGACTCGGTTACCGACCGAGTACGTCGAGATCGACTGTCTCGACGTGGGGGCGGTCTGGGAAGCGATCAAGTCGTTGCGAGTCCGCGGTGCGCCGGCGATTGGTATCGCGGCGGCCTACGGAGCCGTGATCGGGGCCAGGTCGCGGGGCCTGGATGACACGGACTCGGTCCGCCGCGCCCTGAGCGAGGCGACCGAGAGCCTCCGAACCAGTCGGCCAACGGCCGTTAACTTATTCTGGGCCCTGGACCGGATGAGCGCGGCGGCCGAAGGTGACGGGAGCGGCTCCGACGTGCTGGAGGGGCTGCTCGACGAGGCGCGGCGGATTGATGAGGAGGACCGCGCCATGTGCCGGTCGATCGGCCGTCATGGCGCGGCATTGATTGAACCCGGCAAGGGGATCTTGACCCATTGCAATGCCGGCGGCCTGGCCACGTCCGATTACGGAACGGCCCTCGCGGTGATTTTCTCCGCCCACGAGCAAGGGACGCCAGTTCATGTCTTCGCCGATGAGACTCGGCCGCTCCTCCAGGGCGCCCGGCTCACGGCCTGGGAATTGAAGCGGCGGGGCATCCCGGTCACCCTCATCTGCGACAACATGGCCGCGCAGGTGATGCGGGAGGGGAAAATCCAGATGGTCGTAGTCGGCGCCGATCGGATCGCCGCCAACGGCGATACCGCCAACAAGATCGGCACTTACGGCGTCGCGGTCCTGGCCCGCGCCCATGCCATCCCGTTCTACGTCGCCGCCCCATCGAGCACCTTCGACCTGTCGATCTCCGATGGATCAGCCATTCCGATCGAGCAGCGCGACCCGCGCGAAATCACGCATGGTTTCGGGCGCCAGACCGCGCCCGACGGCGTTGAGGTGTACAACCCCGCCTTCGACGTCACTCCCGCCGAGCTGATCGCCGGAATCATCACCGAGAAAGGGGTGATCCGCCCGGTAGACGCCCGGACCATCCGCGAGCGGCTTGCAGCCAAGGAATGATCGTTCGACTCGAAGCTCGAGGAGAACTTGGCTCGCGTGATCGCACTCACGTCGCCGAGGGCCACCTACCGGCGATCATCCGGCGATAGAGCTCCAGATAGCGGTCAACCACGACGGGGAGGGCGAACTGCTCCTCGATCCGCTGTCGGGCCGCGACTCCCAGCCGGCGGGCCTCGTCCGGGTGATCAAGCACCTCCACCAAAGTGTTCGACCAGTTGCTGGCGGTAGCCTCCCGGATGAGTCGTCCGTCTTGGCCGTCGGCGATGAGGTCCGTGTTGCCGGCGATCCCCGAGACGATGCAGGGCAGGGCGGTGGCCATCGCTTCCAGGAGCGAATTGCTCATGCCTTCTGCCAAGCTGGGAAGAACGAATACGTCCGCCGCGCGGAGGTATTCGGCAGGGTTATCGACCGCACCGGTGAACTGAACTCGGTCGGCGATACCGAGCGACCCGGCCAGCTCGGCGAGGCGCTGGCGATCGTTGCCCGGCCCAACCAGGATGAGGTTAGCCGGCGACCGCCGAGCCACCTCCGTCCAGGCTTCGAGCAAGAGGGGGAGATTCTTCTGGGGATGGAGCCGTCCGGTGAAGATCGCGCGCGGGCGCGGTAGTAAATCGGCCTCGACCGAGCTCCTCCCCGGACGGAACTGATCTGCGTCGACCCCACTGACCATCCGGACCATTCGGCGATCCGTGACCCCCAGCTCCCGCCACTGGTGCGCGATCTCGGCCGAGATCGCCGCGAAGGCCGTATTGGACAGGATCGCGCGGCGGAGCAACCCGGCTCCGCGCGTGCGGCGAAGCTCGTCGGCCTCGCCGTAGGACCCCGAGCTGGCCGGTTGCACAAGTGTCGGCCGGCCGAGGAGTAGCGGACGCGCCAGACCGGTCGCCACCGCTTCCCAGAGCCCCTGGTGGGTGTGGATCACGTCGATCTCGGGTCGGAGACGCCGGAGCGCCGCGATCACGCCCGAGACGAAGCTCAGTCCGAACAGGGGGCCGGCCGACGCCGTTCGGATCCATCGGTGGATGAACACGCCGCGATAGTCTTCATCGTCAACCGGATAACCCGGCACGGCGCGCGTCACCACATGGACGACATGGCCACGACGTGCCAGCTCCAGACCCTGGGCCAGCGCCTGTCCCTCCGCGCCGCTGGCGAACGGGTGAAAGTAGCTCACCACATAGCAGACCCGCACCGGCCGTCCCGCGGAGAGGGCTTGATTCGTCGTGGTCAAGTCGTCTCAATGCCCCGGCTCGTGAACATTCCGTAGGTCATGGAAGTGAGGGTAGTGGCTAAGGATCTCGCGGGCCTTATGCGCCATCGATGCCGGTACGAAGATGGTGTGCCCGGGCTCGAAGGGGAGCCCGCCGAAGACGTTCATCGCTTGGTTGGCGTCGCTCCGGGCGGGGATCTTGTCCTCGCTCAGCAAGTTGACCACCATCGCGGCTTCGAGTTCGTTGGAGACTTCACACAGTCGAATTTCGGGGACCTCGTCCATCAGTAAGGCTCCTGCTCTACTCGCAATTCCCGCGGCGGCATCTCGACCGACCTCGCTTCGACCGCCCAACCCTGGCTGAAGGACCGGACGAACGGGGCGCGAGTCGTGAGAACTCGCCACCGCGGGAGCCGTCGGAAGAACTCAGCGGGTGATCTCCAGTCTGGGGACCCGGCGTCCCTGCGTATCGGTGATCTGTCCATCGCTGACCCGGATCTGGCTGACCGCGTAGACCCGACCGCTGGGCATGGTTACGTTGACGGTCCATTCGCCATCGGTCAGCTTGATCGCGAACTTGCCGAACGCGTCTGTCACCGTGGCTTTGACGTGGGTCGGATCGGAGGGATCGGTCACGATCAGGCGAACCCCTTCTTCCCGCTGGCCGGACGCGCTCGACTGCACAAAGCCGAGCAGGACGTTGCGGTATTCGGGCGGGGTTGTCCGCGTCGTGTAGGGCGGCCTCAGCGACTGGCGCCGAACTTCACCAGTCGGTGGATTGGCCGCGGGTGGAAGCTCCGGCGGGAGTTCGGCAGGGCGACTCTCAGCCGGAGCCGTTGGCACAGCGATCTCGTTCGGCTTCAGGCTGGTCGGCACCTGAGAAGTCTCTGATGGGCTTCCCTTCGTTGTGGCATCGGTAGCCTTCGCCCCTGTTCCACTGGCCTGGCCCTGTTGAGTACCCCTTTGAGGAGTCGAGGATGAGGGCGTCTGGTTCGGCAATACGGTCGCCGGATTCGGCCGGGTGGCGGACGTCTCATTGGCGGCTTTCGTTTGCTCAGCCCCGGGCCGAACAGCGGCGGGGACCGGCGGCGAGGTATCGGTCCCTGTGGCGTTCCGCGGATTGGCCGGGGCCGCTTCCCCGGAGCCGAGGTTCCGCGCCGGCCCCCGTGGCCCCGGGAGCCGCCTCCCCCGGGAGCGACTCGACGTTCGAGTCCATCGCCCCTTCCTCAGCCGGTTTGCTCTCGATGGGCTTCGATCGACCACCGGTGCGAGGGGCCGTCGTGCCCGATGACGATGACCGTGCCGGCGATGCGGCCGAAGCCACCATCTCCGGGCAGACGCACTCGGCCGAAGCGATATACGCACTGGGCCAGACCACGGAATCGTTCAGCACGGTCGGGATATACCGGCTTGTCCGATAGTAGGACGTGGGGACGAAGTAGGACGTCGGGAGATAGGTTGTGCTATAGCCCGCGAAGAGAGGCCGCTCCACCAGCCATCGGCGTCCCAAGAGCCCTCGACGGATATAGGCCGTGCTCACGTAGGACGGTTGCACCACGGCGACGGGGTCCACCGTGTATGCCGTGGCGTAATAGCTGGGGACCACGAACGCGGACGGCTGCACCCATGAGGTGGTAGCCACGTAAGTCGTGGGGATCGTCAGGGTCGTCGCCGAGGTCGGGACATAGACCGTCTCGACCGTGCTGGTCCGCTGGCCGAGGGCCCAGACTGTCGAGCCAATCGCCACCCAGACCACCGCGACGAAGAACGGCAACCGAAAGCCGAACAATCGCATCGCTCGTCTCCTTATCGAACGGCAAAGGGGGCGCCGCTGCGTTGATTGCCAGAATCGGCATTCGCGGCGTCATGACAACCACCATACCAGATCGGATACTCCGAACCAAGGGACCGCCCGGGAGCAATCCGGCCTTCTCCTTGCAGGAATTCAAGTTAGGGCGAAAAGTCGGCGGGCCGATTGACCCACGGGGCCCGGTTGCACGATGGTGGATTGATGGTTCCTCGATTGCCGATCAGACCGTCCAGACTCCCTCTGACCGATGGAGCGATTTGCATGGGGAAGCCGGTTCTGCCATGATAGATCGAGAGCCCCCTGGTGACGGAGGACGCGATTCATGCTCAACACACGCGATGCTGCCGAGGTCCTCGATCATGACTTCCTCGAGGCCCGGTGCAAGATCCTGGAGATCGCCGCAACCCTCGACCGGATTGACCGCGCCCCGGCGCGGCACATCGAACAACCCGATGCCCGCCTGAGCCAGCTCCGACGAGCCGTCGAAGCACTCGTGGAACCCGGCCCTGGACGCGCCGAGACGATTCAACGGATCTTCTCGCTGGATTTCGACCCGGCCTGGCGCGAGAAGATGAACGTGGTCCGATCCCGGTCCCTCGCCCGCTAACTGGGGATGGTGAACGACGTTTCCACGGCGCGAACTAGAGGGCGATCATGAAACCCCGACATCCTCGACGTGCACCGGTGGAGAAGAAAGGTGCTCCGAAGCTCTCGGAAGTCATCCCGGAGTTGGTCCGTCTGGACGAAGAGCGCAGCGATTATGTTTGGAACGAGCTCCCCAAGCTGTACGCGGATTGGCCGCTCGTGGGTCCGGGGGAAGATCCGGATCCGCCGATTCCTCAAGAAGCCCAGATCCTCGAGCTCCTGCAGAAGCTCCCGGCGGAGATGGTCTACCAGCTCCTTGTGATCCAGCAACTCAGTCGACATTATTACAGCGTTCAGGAGATGTCCAAGCTCTACGAAGAGATCAAGGAGGAATTCAGCAAGCCGGAAGCGGCCAGGTCCTTCCTCGCGGGGATCGGATCGCTTGGCGACAATTTGATGGACGGGGTGGCCAAGCTGGAGGCGAGCCAGATCGATGTTGACAAGGTGGACCAATACTTGCGAAAACCGATCCGTTCTCGAAACTAGGATGACACCTTGCCCTCGAACGCGTTCACCGTTCATCTGTTCAATTTGCTCGAGGACGCCGAGAACCTGAATGAGGCCTACGATCGACTGAAGACGGGAAAACCCGGGCCTCAATCCGAGCTCGTGCCCTTGAACCGCGCGGCCGTTGTGATCTGCGTTTCCGCATGGGAGGCCTACATCGAAGAGTTGATCCGTGAATCGGTGGTCGCGATGCGGCCTGCGGCCCCTCCCCTGGGTGCATGGTCCGTACACAACGCCTGGATACTCGGCCAACTGGGCCGATTCAACAACCCCAACATGGAAAACGTGCGAACACTGATCTCTGACGCGATCGGTCTACAAGATGTGCAGCAATCGTGGGTCTGGCAGAACTGCACGTCGGCACAAGCCATCCAGCGGCTGACGCATGCGATGCGGCTGCGGCACCAGATCGCCCACGGAGTCAATCCGCGACCGGCTGTCAACAATGACTATTCCAGCCAACTTCCCGGTTTCTTCCGCCGCCTGGGACGAGCGACCGACCGAGCCGTTCGCAATCATCTGGTGAACGCGATCGGGCTCGTCCATCCTTGGCCCGCCTGAATTGGAGTTTCATTCCTATGACCAGCTACATCGACCCGCACATCCACATGGTTTCTCGCACGACCGACGACTACAAGCGCATGGCGCTGGCCGGCTGCGAGATGGTCAGCGAGCCGGCGTTCTGGGCGGGCTTCGACCGCTCGGGCGCCGAGGGGTTCCGCGACTACTTCCGCCAGTTGACCGAGTACGAGCCCAAGCGGGCCGCGGCCTACGGCATCGAGCACCACTGCTGGCTCTGCATCAACGCCAAGGAGGCCGAGAACGTCGCGCTGTCGCGCGAGGTGATCGCGATGATCCCGGAATTCCTCGACCGACCGCGAGTGCTCGGGATTGGCGAGATCGGCCTCAACAAGAACACACGCAACGAGTCGACCGTGTTCCTCGAGCACCTCGACCTGGCCGCAAAGACCAATGAGCTGATACTCGTCCACACGCCACACCTGGCTGACAAGTACCAGGGGACGCGGATGATCCTGGACATGCTGCGGGACGACAAACGGATCAGCCCGGAACGGGTCTGCATCGACCACGTGGAGGAGCACACGATCCGTGCCGCGCTCGATGCCGGCCACTGGGTCGGGATGACGCTCTATCCGATCACCAAGTGCACTCCGGCGCGGGCCGCCGACATGATCGAGCTCTACGGCCCCGAGCGGGTGATGGTCAACTCGGCCGGCGACTGGGGTCATAGCGACCCACTGGCCGTCCCCGAGTTCATCTTCGAGATGAAGCGACGCGGCCACGAGGAGGCGATCATCCGCAAGATCGTCCACGACAACCCTCTGTCGTTCTTCTCGCAGTGTGCCCGGTTCGAGTACGTCGGCCGCGAAGAGGCCACGGCCGCCGCAGTGTGACCACCTCTGAGTCTGATCACGACCAGGCGGTCCGGCGCAAGGGCCGCCGAGATCCGTTCAGTCCGCCAACCGATCCGCGACGACGCGCAGTCCGGGACGTTCGCGGCTTGCCGTTCGAAAACTCCGCCTGCGATCAACGGCAAAGAGGACGTGACTTTCGTAAGGTGCGATGGACACGGTATAACGTTGGATCTCGTATCATCACGATTTTTCCTGGCGAGGCTTTTTCTGAATGCACGCTCCAACCCCTGAATCGGTCGCGGATTCCCCAAGACGAGCAGGCGCACTGCCGACGATCGGCGGCAAATACGTCGCGCTGGCGGTCCTGTTTGCGATGAATCTGTTGAACTACGTGGATCGTTACTCGTTCTTCGCAGCCGGCACGCATATTCAGAAGGCCTTGCGCATCGATGATGACTGGTTCGGCGTGCTGGGTGTGGCGTTCATGATCGTGTACACCATCGTCTCGCCAGCGATGGGTGTGATGGGGGATCGTTACAATCGCAAGCTCTTGCTGGCCGGAGGGGTCGGGCTCTGGAGCCTTGCGACGGTCGGTGCGGCCTTCTCGGCCGACTTCTATCACATGTTCTTCTGGCGGGCACTCCTGGGCCTGGGTGAAGCCAGCTATGGCGCGATTGCACCGGCTTTGATATCCGATCTCTTCCCGGTCCGGGAGCGTGGCCGGGCGATGGGGGTGTACTATCTGGCGCTACCCGTCGGGACCGCGGTGGGGTTTCTCGTGGGCGGGTGGATTGCCGATCATCTGGGATGGCAGGCCGTCTTCTTTGTGGTCGGCTTCCCCGGGCTCCTGGTCGCACTCGCGGGCCTGTTCATCACCGACCCCGGGCGCGGAGCGTCTGAAGGAGGGATCGCCAGCGCGAAGCCGGGGCGGCCCAGCCTGAAAGAATACTTCGTCCTTTTCCAGACGCCGACCTTCCTGTACAACACGGCCGGCATGGCCGCCGTCACGTATGCGACCGGCGCGTACGCAGCTTGGGGTTCGACGTTCTACCAGCGGGTGCACCATCTGTCGGCGACCGATGCCGGGAAATGGATCGGCCTGTTGCTGGTAGGCGCCGGTATCCTGGGCATCCTTTTAGGGATGGTTCTCCCGGACCTTCTCCGGAAAGCGACCAGGCGGGCCTACCTGCTGCTCGCCGCCGTGGCGGTCCTGGTCGCCACGCCGCTGGGCACGCTCGGCGTCCTCGACCCCGAGACCTGGACATCGCTGGGTTTCCTGTTCGCGGCCTCGGTCCTCCTGTCAATGGTACTCGGGCCGTGCAATACGGTGACGGCCAACGTCGTGCCGGCGAATCGCCGAGCCACCGGATATGCCTCCTTCATCTTCCTGATCCACCTATTCGGCGATATCAGTTCCCCCGTGGTTCTCGGCTGGATCTCCAAGCAGTTCGGTAAGCCGAGCGTGGCCAGCTCGCCGATCGGTCAGTTCTTCTCCTCGATTGGCGCCAAACCCGTGGATACTCCAGAAGGCGTGACCAACCTGACTGTCGCCATGCTCTCGGTCCTGCCGGTTCTGGTCCTGGGGTTCATTTTTTTCCTGCTGGGATCGCGGCACCTGCCCCATGACGAGGATCAGGCCCGCATGGCCAGCCAGGGGGACGAAATGGGCCACGCCGCGATGTTCCATCATTGAGAAATGCCATCGCGAAAACACTCCCGACTCGGCGGGATGACCAAGAACCCGACGCGGATCGGCGCGTGGGCGCTCAACCGAGTGGCCGGATGCCGAGACGGAGCCGATCGGGCGGAAGCGGTTCCGACAAGACCTGCCCAGAGCCGTCAGCGGCTTCCAGGGGGTGACGAGGTCCTGGAAGGGCAAGAGGGGATGCGAAGCAAGGAACTGGAGGCGCTGTGAGTAGGTGGCCGGGCGCGTAGTTGTGAATTCCGCGCAACGTCAGGCAACGGCGGACGAGTTGCTCTCCCGAGATGGGCACCGGGCGAGAAGGGAACACCGGGCCGACGAGTATCACGGACCCGCCCTTCCGTGTCAGGTGGAGGACGGCCTCGAAGGCTTCGGGTGAGCCCGTCATCTCGAAGGCGACATCCACTCCGTGACCGCCGGAGCACTCCAGGGCGATGCTGGCGAGCTGCTTCGGGGTCGCCAGGTGCGTGGCGCCGAATGTCGCGGCCAGAGCGAGCCGGGCGGGGGCGATGTCGCACGCGACGACCTGCTCGGCGCCCCGAGCACGGGCCCACGCCGTCGCGGTGATCCCGAGCATCCCGCTGCCCATCACCAGCACTCGACGTTCGGCGACCGGGCCGGCCGCCTCGAGCGCGGCCGCGACCGTTGCTCCGGCACAATTCGCGGGACAGGCTGCGGCGTCGGAAAGGCCCTCCGGCACGACGTAGACCGCGGTCCCCGGGGCGAGCACGCAGTGGCCGGCGAGCCCTCCGGTCAGCTCGCGGCCCGGGATGAGCGGCTCGTGCCCATACTTGATCTGTCGCTCACACTTTTGCGGGAGGAGCCGGCGGCAATAGAAGCACTCGCCGCAGCTCGCGACCACGCCCCAGGTGACGCGGTCGCCGACGCTCAGAGGGCGCCCTGACGCGTCGCGACGCGGCGAGGTCGGACCGAACTCGGCGATGCGGCCAAGAGTCTCGTGCCCGAGGATCGTCGGAGTGGGCACGAGCCGCCGGCCTTGCAGGCTATGCAGGTCACTGCCGCAGAGCGTACAGGAAAGGACTTCCACGAGGATTTCCTGCTCGCGCAACGCCGGCAAGGGGAACTCGCGGATCTCGAGCGTTATGCCTGCACCACGAAAGACGGCTGCGGTGGTAGTCCTCATCACGGTCTGTCCCCCATCCGCCCGCCCGACGAGGCCTGGCCTGCGAAGTAACCCCAGCTCATCAGCAGGCTCGCGCACGTCGAGCGCCGCGATCACCCAGCAGGTTGCCTTGAAGAACTTCAGGAAGTCGAGCCCGCCCGGTAGGGCACTCCTGGCCATCATGAGCGCCGCGTAGCCCAGGTACCCGACGGAATCCGCGACGTACATCAGGAAACCGAGGTTGCCCCGGTCGCGGGTCATCGCAATCAGCCGCTCGAAAACCGTCGTGTGGACGGCGACATACGGGAGGTACAGTCCTGAGCCCAGAAGGACCATGAACGTGAAGCCGTTGAGCCATGATCGCCAAAGTCCGATCAAGGCCGCGAGCATCAGGACACCCCCCGAGAGCGCGACGCCGAGCGAAGTGAAAAAAGCCCGCCGGTTGTCGACGATGAGCACGCTCAGGCCGTTGACGACCAGGACGACCAGGGCGACCAGGAACTCGGAACGGGTGAAGGTCGAGGGCGCCACCTCGACACCCAGTCCGCGCCAGATCTCGGCGCGAAGTCGGCACGGATGCTCCGAGCGACCGTCACCAGGAAATAGGCGGAGACGATGAGGAACAAGCCCATTGCGTGGCGGCGCATCAGCGTTGCACGGTCCGCGCGACTCATCGCCTTCCGCTCGTTTCGGAGCGCGACATCGTTCCGGTCGGGCGGTGGGATGCGCGAGAGCATCCAGACGAACAAGAGCAGAAGCGGGAGGAAGACCAGTCCAGCCACGCCGGGCATCCAGTTCTCCCCGACGCCCTGTCCCAGTATCCAGGTCCCGACCGATTTCGTCACGCCGTCTGCGAGAATGAAGCTCGCGCAAAGGCCCGCTGTCAGGGCCTCAGTCAGGCGCCGACCCTCCAGGAACCCGAGCACCAACCCGAACACCATCCCCAGTGAGAGGCCGTTGAGGAACATGCAGAGCGGCCGCAACGACCTCGGTGAAACGCCGAAGAACAGCAAGGACAGCTCGGCCGCACCGATCAGGATCAAGATCCCCGCAGCGCGGCGGCTCGACGGGGTCTCGGCAATCACGCGGATGCCCAGGAACTTCGAGACCGCGTAGCCCAGCACCTGGGACGTGACCAGCAGCGTCTTCTCCTCGATTCCCCACAGCCCCGTGCCAGGGAACGCGGCCGCGGTGAACGGCTTCCGGAACGCGTACATACAGAAATACGTGCCGAAGGCGGCGGCGAGTGCCCAGGCGGCGAGCGCCGGGAGAGACGGCTCCGCCTTCGCGGTGGCTGGCTGTGTGTCTGCGTAAGTGATGGTCCCAACTCCCGCGGCCCCGGCACCGCGATGTCCACGTAAGGCCCCGAGTGATCGTGGGAAAACCCTAGCACGCCGTCGGCAGGTCGCGACGCTAACTCAAAGATTATACGCGGTCAGCATGAAGATCCTGTGGAGGTGTTGCATAGGCATCCGACGACAAGGCACTTTACGGAGAGCCCCACGATGGTTCGCGAAGCACGGCAGGACCGATCAGGAAGGATCAAGGCCCGCACGAGGTGTATTGTCACTCCAATCCACCTTGTCAGACAGCTCGAGATCGATATGACAACGTTGTGCTAATGGCGAAAAACGGCCAGCACGATCTCCACGCGATCAACACGACGACGATGATCTCCAAGGCTTCCATGCGCTGGCCGCCGGCCTGCTGGACCAACAGGTCGTAGACGTCGCCGACGGTCTCGAGCTTGCGGCGGATGCTCTGCTGCCAGTCGCGAAGGTGAAACCGCGTGGAGGCGACCTCGAAGACGCGCGCCAGGTAGTGGTCGCCGATCAGCTTCAGCGAGTTGTTAACCCGTTCGAAGAGACTGGTGGCTTCGATCTCCATTTCGCGGATCTGTCGGACGGCGTCGCCATGGAGTCTCCAGAAGCGAGGCATGCGCCGGGAGCGTCGCTCGGGACGGATGAGCCGGTAGGCCGACTCCAGGCGGTCGTCCAATAGGAAAACCGGGGACACAATAGGGGATCTGGGGACACAGCCGCTTTTCGGAGCAGCTCTCTCTTCATAGCAAGATGAGAAAAAAGCGGCATAAGCCCAGCAAGTCAGTTGGAGGTGGCCGCTTGCTAAACACCGGGGCGGGCAACCGCCTTGGGTGACCCGGGCCTCACCAAAATACAAATGCGTTCATCGGTAAGTCTTGGCGGGGCGAAAGCCGTTGCTGATAATCCGATCCGTCGGCCCGAACCTGCCTCGACTTGCCGAGCGGATGTACCCCGGCAGATCCACGAAAGAACCGCCCCGGGCGCTACGTTGATTCCTTATATCTATAACTTTATCTATATTGATCTCGATAGTTTTTGATTCTGTCTTGGCCGGCTCGTAGCTTTCGTATCGCTCTTGGCACCATTCATACGCATTCCCGAGCATGTCGAACAAGCCCAGATCGTTGGGCTGGAGGCTGCCGCTGGGCCACGCATGGTCCTGGTTGTTGGCCGCATACCATGCATACTTCCCGAGCAGCGCGAGCGAGTGACCGTAATACCGGTTGGTGACCGAACCCGCCCGGCAGGCGTATTCCCATTCCGCCTCGGTGGGCAGGCGGTAACCGAATCGATTCAAAGCATCGGGGACAATCGTCATCCCCTGGTCGTACTCCCCGCGCTCATTACTCCGATAGCACCATTGGTCCTCGGGCAGACCTTCCTGCATGCTGAGCCAGTTGCAGTAGGCCGCAGCAGCAAACCAGCTCACGGCGATCATCGGACCGTTCGGCCCGGGACTGTATCGATCCTGAGAGATCTGCGCGACACCTGATGGCGAGTTTACCCTCGCGAACCGATGGTACTGCTCGACGGTCACTTCCTTGTCGGCGATGGCGAAGCGGCGCGGGATAACTTGGCGATGGGGAGTCTCGTCGGCATCCCGATACGGCTCATCGGGTGGTGATCCCATCCGGAACTCGACCGGTCCCTCGATCATGACGAACGATTGCCCCTGGCGGTTGACGTACCATCGCCGCTCACCCCGATTCACGAGGTTGCTCAGTTCGACCTGGGCAGCCTCGAGCCTCGCTTGCTCTTTCCATTGCCGCAGGGTCCATTCCGAAGCCCCGTGGATGCCTGCGTCGGGATCGTTGCGGTAGAGGTCGAGCAGCTTGACAATGAGCGATTCCCGTTCGTCCTGGGAGAGTCCGTCGGCCCCGTATGTCCCCAGCGCCAGGATCAACGCCCGCCGCATCGAGGTCTCAGGATGGAACAGGATCGCACTCATGGTCGTCGTCGGCCCTGGGGGCCCCTCAGACGGCGCTCGTCCTCCCTCTGCCCGCACCGCGGGGCGAGGCAATGAATCCAGCCGGTCAACCTCGGCGACGATGGTCTTGGCATCGGCTCTGAGCGGGTTGAGCCAGTTGACGAGGAGGCTCCGTAGCCGGGGATCGGCGCTGTGCCTTAGCAGAGGCCAGACCTCTTCGGCCTTCCCCAGCCGGATCAGGGCCACCCCGGCTCGCGCTTGCCGTTCGGCCAGCTCATCCTTGGTCTGTTCGTCCTCGGCTCGGGCTGTCTTGCGCAGCTCAGCCCGAAACATGGGCGAAGTAGTGTACGCCAGCGCCGCGGCGAAGGGGAAAAGGCTTGCGAACGCTTCCGGGTCGGCATCCATGAGCAGATCGGCCAGGAGTGCGGGATCATCGCTGGCATAATCGGTCAGGATATTGGTGGCCTGCGAATGCACGGCGCCGGACCTATCTTGCCCTGGTCCCGGAGGATCGAGGCCAGTGGCTTCTTCAGGTGGGCGCGGATTTCACGCAAAGCGTCGAGCCAGTCCTTGAGGTAGATCGAATTGACCGTGACAAGAGATTGGGCGACCTTGCCGCTGAGGTCGGCCCAGCGGGGACTGTCGGCTGCGTAGGATGCCAATGCGGCGGCGGCTGGCAACACGCGCGGATCGTCGGGCTGGGCTGACTCCAGGACCGACCAGAGCTTCGGAGTTACGCTCTCGCGATAGACCGAGAGCGCGGCCCGGAGAACCGGCAGGTCCTTCGGCCCGGCAACAAGGAGCCACTCTGCCACATAATCAGCCTGGGTTGGATCGACGGGCAACAAAGCGAGGCTGGCGTGGAGCTTCACCTTGGGATCGCGCGAGGGGTCCAACATGACTCGCCTCAACGCCGGGTCGGTCCAGCGGCGGTAGCCATCCAGGGCCGAGACGAGGTCCGGGACCCGGGTCGCGTCGGCAACGAGCAGGCGCTGGACCAGGCTGTCGGCGAACGTGGCCTGCCTGTCCTCGTCGATGCGGTGTCGGATGTCGAGAATAATGACGATCAGGAGCGCAGCGGCGATGGCCAGGCCCAGGCCACGCCGGCTATGCATCCGGTCCGCACGTGTCATCATCCTGCGCTGTGCTTCGGTCCAGTCCTTCGTGTTCGTCAGCAGCCGGATAGTCGCCCACTCAAACGCTGAAGGTAGGTGGCGATTTTCGGGCTTGGCGTTCCATAGCGCCGCGCTTTCGGCCAGACGCAGCTCGGCCCGCCCCCGGCGCGTCTCACGCTGCTTGCGACTGAGCCAGTCGCGGATCGAGGGGACGAGGTAGTCGTGCGTCAATTGATAGTACCGGCCCGCCGGAACCGGCCGCTCCGTGCCTTCGTCGTCGGTCCCTTCGGGATCCGTGGGGGTGACCAGAGCGGCACGTCCTGATCGAGGGTCCGCAGCAGGTGCTCGAACTCCCTGGGACGCGATGCATATCCCGATGCCGCGATCAGCTCGTCGTAGGAGCGCATCAGGCCAACGATGTTCGTGCCGCTCTCGGGGAGCAAGGCCCTCAACATGCCCTGGGCGGCCTTCTGATGACTTCTCAAGGTGGTCGAGCTGAATGTCTCTTCGAGGAACGCGACACCAACTCCCTGCGTGCCACCGACGTCCCTGAGGGTTGCCGAAGTCCACGGCCGGCCCTTAACCATCTCGGCGAACAGGGCCAGGCGCACCGGGACCACTCGCCCATCCTGGGACAGTCCCTCGATGGCCTGGGTGAGGAAGTTATCCTGGTCCTTGGTGAGCGTCCCGTCGTCCTGGGGGAGTCGCCCGTACGCCTTGCCGAATTCCGTGAGCACCTTCCGCGCGTGGATCAGATCGAACAAATCGACCAAGGCGGCGTTCCGGCCATGAAGGATGTCGATGTGCAGATCGCCCATGAACCGGGTCATCGCGACCCAGAAGTCATCCCTCACCATGACGATGCAATGGACGTGCTCCCCGTCGCACTGGCGGAGGGCCCGAGTTAGTTCGGGATCCGGCTCTCCCCGCCGGGCTTGCAGCCACTGCTCGAATTGGTCGAGGAGAATCAGCAAGTGCTGCCCCTGGCCCAGACCCTGTCCTTGACGAAGAGCGGCGAGGGTCCCGGTCAGGTCCGGATCGCCGGCCAGGTCGGGAAATCGTCTGCGCAGACCTCGGAGCAGCCGGGCCTCCGTCTCTTCGCCGGTCGCCTCGACATAGATCGAAACGACACTGGAGGCCAGCCTGGGCAGCAGCCCAGCCTTGACCATCGACGACTTGCCGCAGCCGCTGGGACCATAAATCACCCCGACCGTGAACCCCGGCTCGTCGACCGCCTCGATGCGATACTTCCAGAAGCGGAGGTTCTCGGGCAGGCCGTCCTCGTCGCGCGGGCCGGGGAGAAGCTCCAGGAAGAACTCGCTGTCGCTGGCGTCGAACGACCGCAGCCCTTTTGGGATGACAAGAATCCGTCCCTGCGCAAAGCCATTGGTCCTTGAAGTCCCGGCCCGGCTCGGATTTCCGCGATGGGGACGACAATCTCCTTGGTGATCCTCTCGAGTTCGTCGAACTCGCCGGCACCTCGTTGTTCGACCAACCGGACGATTTCCTTCGCTGTCTCAGCGGAAGGTGCAGTCAAACCACCGAGATCCGACGCCTGAATGTTGACCTGTCCTAGGACACTTTCGAGCTGGAGTTTACTGAGCTTTGCGATCAGGGTGGTGAGTTGGGCCTGCCGGTTCTTATGCCGCACGGAGGCCAGGCTCTTGGTAAAGAATCTACGAAAGACGGCGCCCTGCATGAGGAGGCTCAACAGGTGCGGCTCCTGGACGAGCTGGCTGACGGGACGCGCGTCGAGCAGATGCGTGTCGTCATACTCGGCGATGGACCACCGGTTGGCCGCTTCGAGCGATTCTTCGTAGAGGGGCCTCAGCTCCGGCCTGAGCCGGAGAGCGCTTTCCGCCGGCGGATCCGATCCCGGCCGTAGAGAATAACGGGCCAGGACGGCCTGGTGCTCGAACTCGGACGGGGCAGAGAGGCGATCGACCTCACCCCCGGACAGGTAGCGGGTCAGCCGCTCGAGGGAGGCGAGTATCGAGATCGGAGAGCCGGGTCTGTCGCCGAAAGTCGCGAGGATTTCCTCATAAGCATAGTACTGATAATAGACGACCTCCACGTCGCCCCAGTAGCCCTCACGACGGTCTTCGGGCAGGTTGTCCAGAAAGCCGGCGAAGCGGCCGTGAGCGTATTCTCGGCTCCTATCGAGCTTCACCTTCTCACCCAACTCAACTCGCATCGGCACGGGAAGTATTTGCAACCCGGTCCGATCGCGTTGCGTGCGAACCGAGGCGGCCACCGAGGCGGCCCCCTCGATGTTCTGGCGGTTGAGGGTGAAACAAACGATCAAGACGTCGGGTAGCTGCACGGTGCAGATCCCCGCCGTGTCGCTGATCCCAGTCCTGCTATCAATTAAAATATAATCATATTTAAATTTTACAGTGTGCTTGACTTCCTCCCAGAAGGTGCCGCCGCCGAGTCGCTGGTAAAAGTTGCTCCAGTTGAACAGGTTCACGCGTGCGGCGTAGTCGGGGTCCTGCCGACCGGCGGGGACGAGATCGAGTGCACCCTTCCCCGGGAAATCCCAATCGATGCCGACGGCGTATCGCGCGATGTCAGTGAATCGTCCGAGCCCGTCGCCGACCTCGGCGGAGCCACCGGGAGTCTTCACCTCCAGCGCGTATTCCCGAACGAAATCGATGATCCCTTCCGTTGCTTCCAGGTCCGGGTCTATGAGGAACGGCGCGAAATAGCGGTGAAGCCCCGGGGCCTCGAGGTCCCAGTCGAGCATCAGCACCCTCTTGCCCGCGCTGGCGAGGATCCAGGCGACGTTAGCCAGAGCCATGGACCGGCCCGTGCCTCCTTTGTAGGAGTAGAAAGTGACGATCTTGCCGCGAGGGGGGACCGGCATCGTACTTCACCTTGGGGGCATTGCGCTGATAATCGGGATACCCGCGGGCCCATCGCCCACCAACGTCCGCACATAGCCTCGCGCCTCGATGATGTTGTTCTGGGCCCGGCTCAAGGCCTCAGCGAGGATGTCGGAAAAGGCGTCGAGCGAGGTAGCTGCATCGTGATAGAAATTGGCCGGCCTGTTGCTCCACTTGCTCGTAAATGTCCTCCGGACTTCGCTCCTCAGTATTTCCATCTCCTGGGTCGTCTGCGGGTCCTGTTGGTTCCAGGCGATGAGGATGACACAGTTGTACAAGTTGACCCGGTCGCATCGCCTCATGATCTCGGCATAGTGCGGCAGCAGGAGGCTCCAGGGGTTGACAATGATGACGACAACCCTTTCCTCAGCCCTGGCTCGGTCGAGGAGTTCATCGATCTTGGATTCGATCGGGATCTCGATCGGCATAAACTTCAAACGACGAGCTGTGTAGGTCGCTACTGTGAAGACCGTGTCGTCGTGGGGAGGCAGGTAGGGCTTCCAGAACGCCCCTTCGTCGTCGTAAGCCGCGTCGTCGCGATGGCGTGCCCCGTCCGACAACTCGCTTCGGCGTGCGGCCACAAAGACAAAATGCGCGTATCGCGGCCCCCGAGTCTCATCGGGAAGCGCCCCCGAAGCGATACCCTCCCGGGCGAGGTCATGCCCCGCGGCGGCCTGCACACCCCGCATGGTAGCCACGGTCGGCGTAACGACGGCGTCTCTCTCACCCGAAGTAGCAGACGGCCTGCACCTTGCGGCTCTTGCCTGTGAATTGCCCGACTCGAAGAAGTTTGCGATGTCTTCGAGTTGATAGCGAGGACCAGGTTTCAGTGTCCATTGTTTCCACGCAGAGACCAGTTTCTCCGCGAATTTCTCGACGAACTTCTCATAGTCCTTCTTGTACTTCCGTCCTTGCTTTATGACTTGCAGAAGCCCTTCCTTGCTGTAATACTCCCCGAGATCTTGATGCGTGAACTGTATCTGCCTGATCTCGGCGGGCAGCTCGCCGGGAAGGTAATGCGGGGGCACTCCACAAGACGGGGAGGATGAGCCGCGGGGCTTCGCCGGGATTCTCCCTAGCGTATCGATCGACTCGCGAGCGGAAGGACCACCACTCCCGGCCGCAGTACGGCCGCGTAAAGTACGTCGGCGTGAAAACCGGGACGAAGGTCTGGCAGCGGGCCAACCCCTCGGCGAGCGAATCGGGCCAGTTGGAACCGACCTCGATCCCCAGGGTATCGCGGAAGCCGACATCGGCTTGGGGATGACCGGTGATGAAACGGACTTGCTCGACCAGATCATCGTAGAAGTTCTTGAGGTAGTTGCCCTTCCAGTCATCCCTGGCGTAACTGAAGAAGAAGAGAAATGGCATCGACGGTCCCCGAGATTAGGCTCCCGTCATGAGTCGGTTCGTCCAAGGCGGCAGCCGAGATCCCCTTCGCCGCTGATTCTGGGCCGGAAAGTCCCAGTCGAACCTGCTTTACGAGAACCCCGCCTAATCATGACGTCCGAGCGGGTCTCCATCAAGGCCTGTAAACACCGGTGGGGAGCCGTGGCACGCTGCCGGTCGAAACCCGCAGGGGGAGGGAAGAGCCGGAGGCAGACTTTGCCCGCTTGTGTCCCGAAACCAAAGTCCGGTCGCGATGTCGCGCGGACGTCGGCGTCAGACCACGGGACGTCGGGGTCAAAGGACGCCGTGGTCACAACCGCCTCCGTCGCGAGTCTGAGCAGGGGTGGCTGCTCATCCGGCCGGCAGGACATCCAGCAGCGCCAGCGCGGGTTTCTGAGCGATGAACCAAACTCGGGCCTTCTGCCGGAGGGCATCACCCAAAAGGGCGCTGATCCGGCTGAACTCGGGATGGTCGTGTTTCAGACAGTAAACACCGTCGTGGCCCTGGAAGTGCACCCGGGCTCGATCGGGATCCTCTCCCCAAAGTTGGATGGGTACGTCGTTGTCGGCGCGGATGAGTTCCGTGATGGCATCTCCCTCTCCGAAACTGACGCCCACGGGATGTTGGCGCTCTTGACTACGCCGGGCGAGGCGGAGATAGATCGCATAGTTCAACTCGTGGAGATCCAGACACCCTGGCTCCCTTGCTGGAAACGGAGCTCGACACCGCCCTCGTCTTCCTGAATCTCTCGAACGACCAGCAGTCTGGTTCGGGTCGTCAGTGCTTCGACCATGGTGCTGCTCCCTCCAATCGGGGCCGGTCAAGCGTTCCACGTCCCGTACTCTTCGAGCGTCTCTCTCGCATGCACGTCGGTCCCTTCGAGGGGATCCGGCCCGGGCCAGTATCCGGTCCCTCCACGTGCGGGTAGCGGCGGTTCCCGGGGAGCCGTTCGGATCAGAGTCGGTGTGTCGTGGAGTGCGCTCCGCCACTCCTCGACACGATCCGCTCGTCTTCCCTCGATGTCAATGCCGCAGTACCGCCAGCACGATCTCCAGAGCGATCAACACGACGACGATGATCTCCAGGGCTTCCATGCGCTGGCCGCCGGCCTGCTGGACCAGGAGGTCGTAGACGTCGCCGACGGTCTCGAGCTTGCGGCGGATGCTCTGCTGCCAGTCGCGAAGGTGAAACCGCGTGGAGGCGACCTCGAAGACGCGCGCCAGGTAGTGGTCGCCGATCAGCTTCAGCGAGTTGTTGACCCGTTCGAAGAGACTGGTGGCTTCGATCTCCATTTCGCGGATCTGTCGGACGGCGTCGCCGTGGAGTCTCCAGAAGCGAGGCATGCGCCGGGAGCGGCGCTCGGGACGGATGAGCCGGTAGGCCGACTCCAGGCGGTCGTCCAGGCGGTCGTCGATGTGGCGGAACTCCAGGAGCTGGACGTTCGCAAACTCGATGACCTGCAACGTATCGGCGAAATCTGTGTCCGCGACGAAACCCGCCGCCCAGTCGAGGATGACCAGATCGCTGGGCGTGTAGGAGAGGCTCAACCGCGTCGCCTCGCGGACCTCACCCGTGCTGAGCGGGTCGGATTCCAGTCGCACGAGCCCGGCGATCCAGTCGGCGCGGTTCTCGATCCAGCCGGTGCGCCGCCCGGCCAGTTGGAAGACAATGTATTCCTCGCTCATCTCGCTGAAAGCATAGTCCGAGACGGCTGGCTGGATCCGCCGGAGCCAGGGTTCGAGGAGTCGGCGCGCCGCTTCGGTCAAGAGGGCAAGCTCGGCGAGCTGGCCGGCCAACTCGGTCAAGGCCGAGGGGCTCGCCGCCACTGCGAATCGCACCGCCAGCGAGATCGCCCCGAAGTCGAAGAGCGTCAGCTCGCCGCGGGCCGGCCGGATCATCGTCAGCTCGCCCGGCAACTGAAGGCCGGCGGGGTCGAGCTCGACCCGGATCGGGGCTGGCCGGTATCCAATCGATTCGGGCGTACGGCGGCGGCGGGGCAACTGGCCGGGCTCTCCTTGGAGGATCAGCCGGGCGCGATCCAGGTCGATCTCATCGCCGACGTCGAACGCGAACGCCAGATGGACCGTGGCGTCAAGCGGCTCCGCCATCCAGGAGCGGCTGGAGCGCTCGTCATTCGGCTCGTGGAACGGTGGGGTGGTTTGCATCGCCTCGCGCCGGCTCGTGCGGGGTTCCGGGGTCACGTCAAACGCGGCGCCTCGGCCGGCTCGAGTTCCGATTCCGCGACCAACTCGGCAGCGCCGTCTTGGGATGCGCCCGGCTCCGGGCTGCTCGACTTCGCCGGGATCGGCTCGGGCTCGGGGTCGTTCTGATGGGCCTGCCACCATTGGGCGGCATGACGGGGCGACCAGTTGGCGGCGTCAGTGCAGGCACTCAGCGCATCGGCGAGGCTCGACGCGTCGGGGAATCGGTCGCAGGGCTTCTTGGCGAGGCAGCGCAGCACAACCTGCTCCAGGTCGCTGGGGAGCCCCGGCCGGACCTCGGATGGCGGGATCACGGGCTCGTGGGTGTGCGCGATCATCACTTCCATCGCGCTCTCGCCCAGGAACGGCGGGCGGCCGGTCAGGAGGAAATAGGCGACGGCGCCCAGTGAATAGATGTCGGCGCGGCGGTCGGGTATCTGACTGTGGATGACCTGCTCGGGCGCGACGTAAAGGGGCGAGCCGGCGATGGTATCCTCTCGCGAAAGCGGGATCGCGTTGTCTCCCTGCAAGGTCTTGACCAGCCCGAAATCCAGCAGCTTGGTCACGTCATGGAGTCCGCCACGGTAGGCGGCGAACAGGTTGGCCGGCTTGATGTCGCGATGGACCAATCCCACCCCATGCGCTTCATTGAGCGCGTCGCACGCCTGGCGCAGCAGGTAGATCACCCGGGCCGGGGGGAGCGGCCCATGGCGGCGGACCAAAACGTCCAGGCTCAGGCCGGGCAGGTATTCCATCACATAGTAGAACGTACCGTCATCATTGCGGCCGTAGTCGAAGATCTCGATGGTGTTCCAGTGGGACAACTGGGCGGTTGCCCGGACCTCGCGTTCGAACCGCGCCATCGCATGGGCATCCTCCGAATGCTCCTGACGGATCAGCTTGATGGCGCAGGGTCGCTTGAGCATCTGGTGCTCCGCCAGGTAGACCTCGCCCATGCCGCCACCGCCCAGTTTGCGGCCGCGCCGATACTGGTTCTGAAGACGCGCGGTGAAGGCCTCGGTCCGTAAGGTGTTGATGATATGCGTGCCGAAGATCGCCGTGAACGCACCCAGAAGTAGAAACAACCCGTGCTCGCTGACCTGCGAGAGACCGGCCGCGCGGCGTGCTACCTGGTACGACTCCGGATGGAACATCCCGAGGATCCAGGGAACGACCATCGGTGCCAGCGCCATCGGAACGATCACCTTCGCGGCGCGCCGCCAGGTGTTGGGGACGAAGATCGCGTATGTCAGGATCATCGAGAACGTCCACAGCACGCTACTCTTGACCGAAGCCAGAAACAGCATCGGATTCCCCTCATGCGCCCGATGCAGCATCAAGACGTATTGCGCTGCCATGAAGCCGACGATGAGCGTTGCGAACAATGCCACCTCGAAGATCCGGAGCTCGCGTAGGCTCGGCCTCCAACTGCTGGACAACAGCGCCAGGCTCAAGACGAGCAAGGCCAGCAGCAGGCTGTGGAACATGACCGTCAAGGACTCGAAAGGGTACAGGCACAAGGACCGGATGAAGAACAGGCCGAAGCCGAAGACCAGGACAACCGAGGCTGCATGCAGGCGTTGCTGAAGCAGCCGACGCGTCTCCGAGTCCATCTTGGTGTGGCTCCCGTCCATGACCCGATGGTCGGGGAGGAAGCTGCCGGGCGACGGCGATTTTGCCGGTCCCGTGTCGCGCTGTGGGTGATCCTGGGTAGTAGAGTCGAAATCCAGCATGGCACGTCTACTCACTGCGACTGGTCGCAACTTTCGCCGACGAGAAAGGCGGTGAGCCTTTCCAAACGCACGACCGATCCTCTCAGACGGGAAAGCCTGACCTACGGATGAGCTTCAGGGGCTGCCTCCGACTGTGCGGGGGCTTCGGTATCTTTGGGGAGCAAATCGGCAACCCGGCAGCGGAACCCTGGGATCACGTCCTCGCCAGTGAGCTCGTCCCCGGACCGCAGCCAAATCCCGGTACCGTCACTGCGCCTGATTTCTAGCTTGAAGATTTCAGGGCGAACGACCCAGACGAGCTTCACGCCTGCTCGTAGATACTCTTCGACTTTTTCATCGAGCTCGGTGACCAGATCGGTGGGGGAGACAACTTCGACCTCCAAGTCAGGAGGGATCGTTACGTATCCATCTGACCAAGGCTCCTGGGAAGGTAGCCGTTCGCGACCGATGAAGGAAAGATCCGCACGTCGAACACGTCTCGGTTTCCAGGGGGAACAGCGGTAACCACATTCCGACTCCACGACCCATCCCAGATTGTATTCTTCGCAGTAGGAATCGTGACGTCGTACCAGCGTCACCGCAACCCGGCTGGAAAGCAAACTCGCAGCGCGCTCCTTCAGTTCTTCGTCAATCAATTCGTAATGTCCGCTGTCAGGCATCGCCAACAACTCCTCCGGCGTCACCTCGGTCCTGGGCGAGTTCTCGGGGATGTGTTCGATCTGTGGCTGGGTTGCGATCATCTTCTTCATGTCCGATCCTCCGTCGTGTCGGGCGGTTAGTCCGTTCAATATACCATGCTCGCGATCCACGCGGCATAGTGTCTGCACCCGGGCGCAAAGCGGGCCGGGAAGCTCTTTTGAACCGAGCTGCCCGGCCCGTTGGTGAAGCGCCGATTCCCGGTCGAGTCGACGAGTGGTCAATAGGAGTCGCTGCTGATGACCTCACCGCCGTCACGGGTGATCAAGGCCTTCAAGACCTGCGGTTGGATCGACTTCTTCAAGAAGTGGACGGACCCGTCGGCGAAGAGCGCATTGAAGCCGTTCTCCAGAAACCCGCCCAACTCGGGAAGAGGTGCTTTGGAGTCGAACGGAATGTCCTCGGGCTTGGTCCAGGGGATGTCGCGCCTGGCCTCGACGGCCAGGATCGTGTTCGAAGTCCCATCGGTGATCTGCATGAAGCTGGGTCCTTCCGAGGGGGGCACGGGCTCTGGCTGCAACGGAGGAGTGCTGAACCCGCCATCTGGGGCCTGCGGAGGGGTGACGTTGGCTCGAGGAGCCCGCTCGTTCGGTCGGGTAATGTCTCTCGTTGCCCCCCCCACAGCCTGGGGCTGGCCACCTGCCCCTGCTTGGGGAGGACCAACGCTCAAGACCGTTGACGCACCCGTGAACACGAAGTACGAGCTATGCCCCGGGCTTGCCGGTGGTCCTTCGGCACCGGGGTAATGGTAGATCGCCGGCATCTTTTCGATCAGTTTGCGGTTGTTGGGACCGTCCCAGGGCTCGTCGAAGTTATAGGCGTTGTACAGCGCCTGCTGTTCGATGTAAGGCAGGATCGTGACTCGCCAGCTATAAGGCACCTTGCCGCTCTTCCCGCCGAAATTGACGGCCCTTGGAAAATGGTTATGCACTTGGCTGTAATTGTGGAACGCCAGGCCGATCTGCTTGAGATTATTGACGCTCTGGGAACGCCTCGCGGAGGCCCGGGCCGTCGTGACGGCCGGGACCAGGGCCTTGATCCCTTCGGCCAGGTTGACGGGGGAGTTCGCGCTGAAATGAACGAACCCCTCTGATGTCTCGACGCTGCGCCTTCTCCAGGAGGGAGCCGGCGGCCTGGAGCAGCCACTCCATGCCTTCGCCACCCGCGACAGGCCGACGGAGATCCTGCCGGAGCCCTTGCAAAGCGTTCTTGCCCAGGGTCACCATCGCCTGGATCGTCTCGGCCACCGGCTTGGCGTCCTGATCGGATCCTGCGCCGGCTACGAGGTTGACGGTCAGGCCCTTATCGGTGGCATTGATCCCCAACGCGTAGGACCGAGCTTTCTCCCAGAGAGGGGAAAAGGTCTCGAGCTTCAACATCGCATCGGCTCGCGGTCCTCGCGTCGCAGGATCACCTTGCTGAGACTGCGCGATTCGACGACGAAGCCAGCGCGTGTCGAGGGCCAGCATCACTTGCCCCTTGGCAACCTTCGTCCAGGCCTCGTCCCAGGGATGCCGCGGCGCTGGCGCGTTGCGGTCTTCAATCAGCTCACGGAGCAGGCCTTCCTCAGCCACGACGAGCGTCCGGTCGTCGGGCATGTAAATCCCTCCGGTCTTCGGGCCGTTCGGGTTCGTGCGTATATAGGCTTGGCCATCGTGACGAGCCTCCTGTTGATGAGTGCCGAGAACCTGACCCACGATGGCTTTCCACTCCTGGGGCTTCGTCATGCGCAAGACGAGACCGGAAAAAGGTGGATTGCCTCCTGGCGGAATCTCGGCTTCCGTTGTCCAGAAAACGAGCAGTTGCTCGATGTCTTCGGGAGGGACGACGAGCGCTTTGCCGAGCGGATTGCCGTTTCGCATCGAATTGATGAGAGACCCGACATCGCGGCGGTGGAGCAGTCTGCCTGGGCGGATGGTCAGCATCATCTTCGTGTCCACCGGCAGGAAGGCCAGGTTGTACGCATTGACGGCGTCCTGCGCCCCGCCACCTTCGAGTTGGGCGATCGGCTGAGCCTGGGCCAATGCCGGCGCGTCCCCGGCTGGCCCGCGCAAGCCGGCAACGAGGAGGCCCAGCCCGGCAAGGCCCCCAACGGTCAAGAACCGAACCGAAAACGACAGGGAGCCCGGGCGAATCTGTTTCGTGTTGCGAAGCATCTCAATCCTCCGAACAAAGGTGTCGTGTGAAGGGAGAAACGCGCGGGCCGGCCAGGTCATGGCGCGGCTATCGCGGCGCAAGGCCATCTGGGCCAGGGTCGCGAGATACAACGGCTTACCGCCCGAGAGCCGGGCGCCCAGGCGTCGGCCGCCAGCTCCTGCTCCAACCGAAGCCGGGCCGCCAGCCAGTGCGCGAGGGGATGATAAAAGTGCAGTGCCAGGCCGAGTTGAGCCGCGAGCCCCGTCAGGAAATCGCCCCGGCGCACATGGCGCTAACTCGTGAGCCAGGACAGCTCGGCGCTCGTCGAGACTCCAATCGCGCCAGTCCGCGGGCAGGAGGAGCAGCGGTCGTCGCCACCCGACCGTAGCCGGGGTCGACATCTCGCCCAGCTCCCGAACTTCGATAGATCGTCTACAGCTCAGCTCGGCGCGAAGGATCTCGATCGCGTCATGCAGTTTGCGGTCGTCGATCGGCACGCTCCGAGCCCGTAGCCGCGTCATGCCCCAGAAGCCGAGCCCCAGGCGAATCAGCCCGAGAGCCAGACTCGCCAAGAAGCCCGTTGCGAGCCATTCCGGCCAGCCCCATCGCGATGGTGCTCGATTGATCGTGGGACGCCTCAACTCCTCAAGGAGGAAACTCAGCAGGGTCGGTTGAGGAGTGATCTCGTTCGGCGGCTCCGCAGGCCGCGAATCCTTCGACGGGTCTGACGACAGCCGCGCCAACAGTTCCGATGCTTGCGGAGCCGTGGACGATGGCTCGATCGGCTCCGGGGCTTTTGGGTGACGTACCGCGGTTGTCACGAACGATTCGGGAGCGACGGTCCACCAGCGAGGCCAGGGGCTCAGCACGACCATCGACACCAACACCATGATCGTCAGCGTCGAGCCCGCCGCGAGTGAGCCCGCCGCCGGACCTCGCCGCCGCAACGCCAGGTAGACCAGGACTCCCAGCACCCCGAAGCCCGTCGCATGAACGATGCTTCCCAGGAGCATCAGGCCGAGCACGTTCATTGTCGTTTCTCCCGTTGCCGCAAGATCTCTTCCAGCAAGGCCCGCTCCTTCGACGTCAATGACTTCTGCTCCATCAGGCGCACCAACAACAACTCACGCGAGCCCCGGAAGACCCGGTCGATCAGCTCGCCCAGCAGCTTCCTCGACACGTCTTCGTACGACCGCGCCGGCCGGTACGAGAACGGTCGCTCGTCGTTGGTCTGGATCAAGAACCCCTTGTCCGTGAGGATTCGCACCAGCGTCGCAATGGTCGTGTACGCGCGATCCAGCCCCTCGGCCGCCATCGCATCGCGCACCTCGGCCACCGTCGACTCCCCGCGATTCCACAAGACGTGCATCACCTCGAGCTCACGCTCCGTCAGCTCCTTGGCCGGCGGTCGCGCCATGAGAGTTCTCCTTCCATCAAGATTCGAATACCGGACCGAAATTTGGTTTTTTAGATTTGGTTTTATCGTAGTCGAGTTCGGACGGTTGTCAAGTGGGATTTCTGCGCTGGACGCGGGTCTCCTGACCCTGCCCGGAGGCAGGACCGAAATCGCAGGAGTCATTGGCAGTCGAGACTTGTAGGGCCGAATTGACCCCGCTGGTGCTCGACAGCCCGGATCTCTGGGACGCCCTGCACCCGCTGACAAAACGTCGGGGACGCGCGAACCCACAATCCTCCAGACGGGGGCACGAGAGGCAGCAATCCGCTATGATCCGTGTGTCCCCGAGGTCTTTCTCAATCCCCGGACGGCGCGGTTCGCTTGGAACGCGGCGGTTTCTTCCCTTCGCCGCGCAGACGTCGCAGTTCGGCTTCGGCCTGGCGGAGCAACTCTTCGGCGTGGGCGCGGGCTTTGGCCTCGGCCTCGGCTCGCACCCGCTCGTCGGCCACTTGCTTCTGGGCCGCCTGGGCCTGCTTCTGGGCCGCCTGGGCCTGCTTCTGGGCCGCCTGGGCCTGCTTCTGGGCCGCCTGGGCCTGCTTCTGGGCCGCCTGGGCCGCGGCCTCCGCCGCCTCCAGCCGCTGGCTGATGACCGTGTAATCGCCGATTTCCTGGCCCGTCCGGGGATCGATCAAGGCGAGCCGGTCCCCGCCCATCTGCTCGTTGATCGTCACCGCCAGCCACAAGCCCACGCAATCCAGCCAGACCCTGCCCTGGGGGTCCAGTGGCTCGAGGCGATACTCTCTCCCTTCCAAACGGTACGAGAGCAATTTCAGCTCGCGCCGCTGCCCCTTCCTTTCGATCGCATCGACGATCACGTATTGCGGCACCCGCGCCTGGGCATAGTGTTTGACCTTGGTCACGACGTCGGTGGATCGCGTCTTGGGCGACGTCTCTTCGATGATCAAGCTTGGCCGTACCCCTTCCGTGGCCACGCGGAAGGTCTTCCATTCCTTCTGTCGCTTCACGCCGAAGATCACGGCCACGTCGGGACTGTGGTTCTTCAGCCTCGGGATGTCCCAGTCCACGAGCACGTCCGCCAGCACCACCGCGTGGGGATCGTCCGCAAGGCGGGCCTCCAGCACATTGTGCAGGTACTTGCAGTCGAGGATGTGGGACCGGGTCAGCGCCATGTGATCCTCGAGCTGGGGGTGGAGGACATCCTCCAGGGTCAAGGGGACCATGACCCAATCGACGCGGCCGTTGGCTCGTTTTTTCTGGACATAGCGCCAACCATAATCGAACGACGCCTTCCCCGACTCGGCTCGAGCTCGAGTCTTGCTCTTGGTGTGACGATCGGGCGCGGCGGGCGTTGCGTGGCGATTCCCAACGGAGCTCATAACGGGTCCTCGCATCGAATCGTGAGCCAGATCGTTCGACTATCACTCCGTCAAGGTCGTCAATCATACAAGCCTGAAGCGCCGGCGAGTGAATGAAGCCTCCGCCGGAATTCACTCGCCGGCGCTTCGGGCTCGTATGGGCTTTGCTTGCTTGCCAGAGTAATCCGGGCCGAGAAAACGGTTCATCACCTTGCCCCACCGGATTATACAGGCTTCCACCACTTTGGTGAAGTTCAACCCACCGGCGTTTCCTCCTCGCCGAGGACGTGGCAGCTCCGCGCCTTGACGATCAGGTGAACGTCGGCGCCGGGCTGGAGGTCGAGCTGTTCGACGGCCGAGGTGACGAGGCTGACGATCCAACGCAGGCCGCCGGTGCGGACGACGGCCTCGACCTCCGGCCCGTGGGAGACGATCCGTTCGACCGTTCCAGGGATCTGATTGCGCGGAGAGGCCGACGATCGGGTGTCGGGCGAGCAGGATGTCGTCGGCCCGTATCTCGACCAGCACCCGGCTGCCGGCAGGCCGGTTGAGGAACCCGACGACCAGGCCGGGGCCATCGTCGAGACGGAGGTGGCTGGCTCCTTGATCGGGGGCGTGACCGTCGATTCGTGCCGGGAAGACGTTGCGAACACCTTCGAACGAGATCGATCCGTCCACGGGGCGACGCGCCTGACTGAGGACATCCAGGGGCGGTCCCTCGGCGACGATCCGCCCTTGCTCCAGCAGGAACAAGCGGGATCCCAGCGCGATGGCCTCGGATGCGCTGTGGGTGACGTAGAGCATGGGGACCGCCTCGGCGCGCTGGACGACGCGGAGGCGATCGAGGAGCGCGTGACGATTGGGAAGGTCGAGCGCGGAGACCGGCTCATCGCAGAGTAGCAGGCGGGGCCGGGGCGCCAGCGCGCGGGCCAGGCCGACCCGCTGCCGCTCTCCGCCGGAGAGCGTCGACGGGACTCGATCCATCAGCCGCTCCACACCGCAGAGGGCGGCGACCTCGGCCAGCCGGTTCTCGGCCAGGTCACGTTTCCAACCCTTGAGCCCGAACCGGATGTTTGCCGCTACGTTCAGATGCGGGAACAGGCAATCGTCCTGGAAGATCATGCCGATCCGGCGGCGGCGTAAAGGTTGATTGACCCGATTCACAGCGTCGAAAAGGGCTTCGCCCTCGAGGCGGACATGACCCCCGTGAGGGGTGATCAGTCCCGCGATCAACCGGAGTAAGGTCGTCTTGCCGGCCGCGGATGGTCCGAAAACGACGCCGATCTCGCGGCCGAGCCGGAGAGGAACATCGAGCAGCAGCGCACGATGGACCCCGTGGATCACGTAGACATCCAGGACATCGCCGGTCGGGGCGCTCACCGCACCGCTCCGCGCGCGGCACGCTGCGCTGGACGATCACCAACGCCACGATCGCAACCAGCGAGATCAACAGCGTGAGCCGACCCGCTCGCGCCATATCGTTGATCTGAACGGCGTCATAGATCGCCAGCGCGGCAGTCTGCGTCAGGTCCGGGATGTTGCCGGCGACCATCAGGGTCGCGCCAAAGTCGCCGAGCGCCCTGGCAAAGGCCAACACGATTCCCGCCGCGAGCCCGCGCCAGGCCAGGGGCAATGTCACTGCGAAGAAAACCGAGAGCTCGCTCCGCCCCAGCAGCCGGGCCACGTCCTCCAGCGCCGGGTCAACCGCTTCGAACGCCCCGCGAGCCGGCAGCAAGAACAGCGGAAACGCCGCCACCGCTGAGGCCACCACGGCCCCCGACCAGTGGAAGACGATCGTGATCCCCAGAGAGTGCTCGAGCCAGTGCCCCAGCCAGGCGCGACGACCCAGGACCTGGAGTAAGTAAAAGCCCAGCACCGTCGGCGGTAGGACCAGCGGCAAGACCAGGATGCCGGCAACCAGTGACTTGCCGCGGAATCGTAATCGTGCGAGCGCCCATGCCGCAGGTAGGCCCACCGTGACGATCAGCGCCGTCGCCAGTGCTGCGACCCACAGGGAAAGCCAGAAGGGTTCGAGGTCGGTCATGAAACGAAGACTCGGTGACCTGAGGCCGAATCGGTCAGGCATTCCTCCGCGGGGCCAACTCGGCGCGGACCCACTCCCGCAGACGCTGCTCCCAAGCCAGCTCGTCGTTGGTATCCTCGACGGCTACCCATCGATAGACCTCTTCGGCCCGAACCGGGAGAAATCGGCTCGACTCCACCGGGGCATACGTCCCATCCTTCTGAAGGTGCTCGATCACTAGCGACTCAGCATCGAATCGCCAGAGTTCGGGAACCTTGAGCGCGGCGTAGATGGCCGGCCGATCGATTTCCGACGGGGAGATGTCGATCTCGATGGCCAGGTCCGGGTTGGGATAGTCGGCAATCTTGTTGGACTTGCGCGCTTGCGCCTTGGCGTCGGCTGCCAGCTTCTTAGGCGTGAAGTAATAGGCGAGATCGGATTCCAGCCCTCGCATGATCTCGGGGCGCTTCCACGTCGTCTCGCCGAGGCCGCGACACCGGATCCTCAACTCGAATGCCAGCACATTCACCAGCCGGCCAAAGAACTCTCGGTAATCTTCATGAATCCGTCCCTTGGTCAGGATCTCCAGGTCCTTCCCGTCGTAAGCCAGAAAGACGTGCTGCCTTTCGTCAACCGCGTCTGAGAGAAGATCATACAGCTCCCAGCTCACGTTCCGGATCACGATTCGCTGCTCCGCGGGTATCACCTCGGGCGTTGGGTGAGCTCGCCGTGAGATTGCGGCTCGACGCGGGGGACGGGTGACCGTGGACATGACCGCGCTCCTCATCGTGTCCCGGGAGAACAGAAAGACACCGTCTCTCATTCTATTCTCTCGGCGGGTTTCGCAGAATGCTTCGCCTCGGCCGGTTGGAATCCAAACTCCTTCAAGATCGCCTGTCCTTCAGCACCCAGGACAAACCGCGCGAATGCCTCGGCGTCGGTTCGCCGATTCGTCGCCTGCACGATTCCGAGCGCCTGCACGATCGGATCATAGAGCCCGGGATCAATCTCGACGGCACGAATCTCGGGAACCGCCGCAATCGCGCGGCCGACGAGCGCAGCCTCGGCGTCGCCCTTCTGCGCATAGAGCAGAGCCTGGCGGACCGAATCGGCCTGAACGATCTTGGGCTGAAGCTTCTCCCACAGGCTGGCTCGCTCCAGCGCCTGCTTCCCCGCTTTGCCGTACGGTGCGGTCGCGGGGTTGGCCAGCGCGATCTTCTTGACCTCGGGCTTATCCAGGTCGGCCAGCGATCGGACTGTCTCGCCCAGCTCGTGATAGACCGCCAGGACCAACGAGCCGCGCACATAAGGATGCACCGATTCGGGGCGAATGAAGCCACCGTCGGCCAGGTCGCGAACGAACGACTCGTTGGCGGCCATGAAGACATCGAAAGGCGCACCTTGCTTGATCTGCTCGGCAAGCTTACCAGACGCGAGGAACACCGGCGTCAACACGATGCCTGTCCCAGCCTGAAATCGATCGAGCAGCTTGGGGAGGGCTAATTGCAAATCGCTCGCCGCCGCGATTCGCAACGGAATCCCCGAGCCGGACTCCTTGGCCGATCCCGGGCCTGGATCTGGGTTCACTGTCGCCCGATCGACCCCCTCACTCCCGCAGCCAACGAGCCACAGCAACATCAAACCCAGCACCCAAGCCATCACCCAGCGGCTTTCGACTCGTAACTTATGACGAAGTCGTCTCATCGGGCCGATTCCTCTCGGTTTTGCAGTATCGATCTCCACGCATCGTAGGGTGTGAGGCACCGGACGGTCAACCGCCTCCGATTGCGGCTCAAGAACGAATCAGGTAAGACGAAAAGCTACAATGTTGTCGGGTGGAGCGGTCGTCCACGGACCGGGGAGGTCGCGTCACCGAACCCGATCGTCGCCGGTCGTACTGATTCAGGAAAGGCCCAGGCAAGGATGAAGTTGGAACAATTCTTTCGACATCATGGAATCGTCGGCAACCCGTTCAGTGAAGAGGATGCACAGACGGACACCGTATTCAAACGACGGTGCCTGGCGACGATCCACCACCCTGCGTGGAACAAGTTCTTCGGCAGCCCGGCCGATCCGTCCACGGCTCTGGTCTTCGGCGAGAAGGGGAGCGGCAAGACGGCGCTCCGGCTCCAGGCCAACTCCGAGATGGATACGTACAATCAGACCAACCCTGGGGAGCGGGTCTTCGTCATCTCCTACGACGATTTTAATCCCTATCTGGATAACTGCCGCGCCGCGCTGCGGGCGCCGGACATGGATCAGGTGCTGGCGAAGTGGCGGCTGTCGGACCACATGGACGCCATCCTCTCCCTGGGTGTGACCCACCTGGTTGACTTGCTGACGAGCGAAAAGGTTGATCTCTCGGTCCTCAGCCTGGACCAACGCCGGGATCTTCTCCTGCTGGCGGCGCTTTACGACGCCTCGACGGGCGAGCCGATCGCCCGGCGCTGGAGCCGTCTTCGTCGTCGATCTGGCTTCCGGCCACTCTGGACCCGCCGCGACTTGCAGATCGGCTTCGGCACGACGCTCATTGTTGTCGGGCTGATCGCGATGTTTCCCTGGCTGTTGAAGTGGAGCTTTCTCCCATGGCTGCTGGTGCCGATCCTGGCAAGCTGGCTCTACTGGGGCTGGCGGCTGGCGCGCGCGGAGTGGTTCGCACGCGACATCCGCAAGGGCCTGCGCGTGCTCAACCGAGACCCGTCGGCCCTGCGGTGGGAGTTGCTCTGGTTCAAGCCATCCGAGCTGGGCGGCCAGCCTTTGCCCACCGCCTCACGCCTGGGCGCCGAGGAGCGCTATCGAGCTCTTGCGGAAGTTCCAGGGGGTCCTGCACACCCTGGGCTATGCGGGGATCGTCGTCCTGATCGACCGGGTTGACGAGCCGCAGCAGGTCGAGGGCGACCCCCGCAAGATGCGCTCCCTGATCTGGCCGCTCCTGGATCACAAGTTCCTCCGCCATCCCGGCATCGGGGTCAAGCTTCTTTTACCGATCGAGCTGGCCTATTATCTCGAGAAGGAAGACAAGGAGTTCTACGACCGAGCCCGCCCCGACAAGTTGAACATGATCAAGCCGCTGCGCTGGACCGGCCCCTCGCTGTATGACCTGGCGACCGACCGGCTCCGTGCCTGCCATCCCGAACCGTCGAACAACGGCGATGCGCCCCGTCTCCGCAAGTTCATCGACGACGCCATCAGCGACGATTATCTCAAGGAATCCCTGGCGAACCTCCGCACGCCCCGTCACCTCTTCAAGTTCCTGCACCGGTTGATCGAAGAACACTGCCACCGTCACACCGAGGACGCCCCGCGCTGGACGATCGACTACGATACGTTCCGCACGACTTATGGTGCCTATATGCGCGACCTCGAAGCGTTCGACCGCGGATACGGCCACGGGTAAGATAGACCACGAGGCTGGCGCCGCGGAGGCGCCGGCCTCGGCTCTCTTGGGAATGGCGACGATCATGGCGACGGACGTACGAGGCTCGCTGGCGGAGTTGGTCCGCGACCTGGAAAAGTGGACTCCCAGATGGCAGCGGGCACAGGTCTTCCCCGTGTGTTATCGCGGCACGGAGGAGCAATACTTCAGACTCGACGCAAGGCAACACGTAGAGTATTCCGATGGAATCCTCGAGTTGTCGCCAGCTCCGACATTGCATCATCAGCTCATCGTCGGCCACATTTTATTAGTCTTGGATTTATTCGTAACTTCCAATCACCTGGGAACGGTTATCCCCGGCGCATATCCTGTGCGACTCTGGCCCGGCAAGCTTCGCTCGCCGGATATCGTCTTCATGCGAGCCGAAAACACGTCTCGATAGGGTGAATGATTCAGCGAGGGAGCCGATCTCGCCATGGAGGTCGTCAGCGAGGAGAACCGCGAGCACGACATCGAAACCAAGCGGGAAGAATATGCCCAGGCCGGCATCCCCGAATACTGGATCGTCAACCCCGAGGAAGAAACGATCACCGTGCTGGTGCTGAAATCGCGGCAGAAGACTTACACCGTACACGGCCGGTTCGTCAAGGGAACGCGGGCCAAGTCGAAGCTCTTGCCGGGCTTCTCCGTGGATGTCACCACGGCCGTGACCCAGAAGCCCGAGCTACCGAAATAGATCCGATGTCGCCAATATCACGAGGTGGGGACCCGCTCTAGGCGCACCACCAGGCTGCCCGGCTCCTTGTCGATCTCCACGACGGCGATGGAGCCCTCCGGCGTGGCGCCGACGTTGATGATCCGACGCCCGTCCTTGAGAGTGCGTTCCTGTGCGACATGCAGATGTCCGCAGAGATGGAGTCGGGGCATGATGGTCTTGTTCGCCTCGAGGAAACAGCGCTGACCGCCATGTTTCCCCGTCGGCGTGAGGTCGGCCAGTCCGACCGGACAGGCGTGGGTAATCAGGATATCGATCGGTCCCGATGCCGCGATCCGGGCGGCAGCCTCGGCCACATCGGCATCGGTGACGTAGTGCGGCTTCGCATGCGACTTGGCCCAGATCCCGCCGATGGCCGCCAGCCGGAGGCCGCGAACCTCGCGCAGCACGCCCTGACCCAGCAACACCGGCGTATCATCCTGGTTCCGCAACCGGGCCAGCAGGTCCATCGGATCGTGGTTTCCAAACGTGGTGTAAACCGGCGCCACCTTGAGCACGACCGCGAACGTGGCCTCATCGACCTGCTCGGAGTCGCCCCAATCGCCGCACGAGAGGATCAGCTCGGGTCCCACGCGATCGCAGGCCCGCCGTGCGGAGTCCAGATCACCATGCAAGTCACTGACGACCAGGAGGCGCATCGGGCTCGATCTCCGAATGCGACTGCGATCGAGAACCTCACGACGAGACCGATACCTACGGTTCGCGACCGGCGCTCTCCTGTGGAGTATGTCCGGAACTGATCCCAACCAGCAACAGGATTGTTGAGTTCAACCTTCGATCCCCGCTCGGGTACCCTCGTCCGGGCGGGCGGAGAGGCCGCCGACATGCGACCCCTCATGCCGAATGTTCCGGTATCTGACGGTATCATCATTGCCGGAAAACGCCATTCGGCCACCGTCGGGCGAGAACGCGATCGATTTGACCCAGCCGACGTTCTCCTTGAGAGTGGTCACCGCCTTCGCCGTGGTCAGATCCCAGAGCTTGATGCAACGATCGACCCCTGCGGTCGCCAGGGTGCGACCGTCGGGAGAGAAGGCCAGGACATTGACGCCGAAACGGTGGCCGGCCAGGCGAATCCGGATCGCCCCAGTCTGTACGTCCATCAGAAGGACTTCCTCGGCCGTCGAAGAGTGCTTGCCCAGAGCCACCATCCGTCCGTCCGGCGAGAAGGCCACCGATCGGAGCGGCCCGGGGCTCTCCGTGACGAGGACACGTAATTCGGCGCCGCGGATCGCGTCCCAGAGAACCACGCGTCCTCCCTGACTCAACGAGACCAGCAGCTTCCCATCCGGCGAGAAGGCCACACACCGAATCACGTCTTTGAATACGTGCAAGACCATCCGTTCCCGTGCGGAGGGCATGTCCCACAGGCGAATCGTGCCATCCTCGGCGCCCAGGGCCAGGGTATGCCCATCCGGTGAGAAGGAAACGGTGCGGTAGGACTCACCGACTCGTTCCAGAATCCGTCGATATTCCGTGCCGCAGGACCAGATCGTCAACGATGCGACTCCCGAGGAGACCAGGAGCGATCCATCGGGGGAGAAGGCCGTCGCGAACCGCGTCGAGGTGTGCGACAAGATCACAGGCTCGGCCTGCTCGCCGCTCTCACGACGGGCAAGGTCCCAGAGCCGGACCGTATAATCCCAACCAGAAGTGGCGAGGAATGCGCCCGTCGGGCGAGAAGTTCACCGCCTCCACACTACCAGTGTGGCCGGGCAATGCCGGATCGTCGGACACCGACGCCGGAAGTCCTGAGAACTCCGACCAGCCGACCGCTGCGGCCAGCGCCAGGCCTGCGACGAACAGGTATCTCCAAGCTGCCGGTAAGACCCGCGTCCTACTCGTTGCGACGTGTTCTTGAACACCATCGCACCGACACGACGATGACCAGATCGTCGAATGAAAGTCACGCGACATGTCTGGAAGCTCCATATCTTCAGTATCGTGCAGGGAAGCGGGAACAAGCACCCAGCTCCCGCGGGAGTCAGTGGCGATCCTCGTACCTCGGCGCGCACCGCCTCCCTGGCCGCCGCGACGAACCGCCTGTGATCGACCAGAGGGAATGTTGCCGCCGTGCCGATTCTCTTGTCACACGACCGTTGCTACTGCAAGCGAGTTCGTCCTGGACCTGGGAATCTTGACCGAACGAATTCGGCTTTCGCCAGACCTCCTGCAACATGAGTGTCGTCGGACGAGGTCGAGGTTCGCTTTTGTCGGCAGAATCGCCCAGACGGAGCCCTCTCTACACTCACATATCATTCTTTGAAAATTCGAATGCAATCGTGATTGAAGGGGATTGCTCCGCGCCACAGCCAGCTCGATGGATGCACGCATGGATGATGAAGGGGACGACGTTCGCCCACATCGTCGCTCGTCCCACTCTCCCTCAAACCAGTCACTTTCGGAGCCGGATTCGCGCCGCGAAACCCGAAGGATTTCGTTCGCGCCGGTTGCTTCAAGGGCAGGCGACGTTCGGGCATGGGAGAGCACCGAGATCCACTCGTCAGACGAAGGGGCTGGGTTGCCGGCTCAGACGGCTCTGGCCGTTGGGGTTCTGGACTAATCCCCCGGCAACGGCTGTTGATCGTAGAGCTTGCGATAGCTTTCGTATCGACCAGGGTGGATCTGGCCCCAGTAGACGGCCTCCTTGACAGCGCACCCGGTTTCATGGGTATGCGAGCAATCCGGGAATCGGCAGTGGGGGATAAAGGGGCGGAACTCGACGAAATAGGCCTCCAGCTCGCCGGGGACGACACCCCAGAGCTCGAATTGCCGGAGGCCGGGCGTGTCCACGACGAAACCCCCGGCTTCGAGCTCGATGAGCTCGGCGGTGGTGGTCGTGTGTTTCCCCTTGAAGGTCCAGTCGGAAACCTCGCGGACCCTCAGGTTCAAGCCGGGCTGAATGACGTTCAAGAGGGAACTCTTGCCGACGCCGCTCTGGCCTGTGAAGGCCGTGACGCCCTGTGAGACCAGGGCGGCGAGGCGGGCGACGCCGCGGCCATCGGCCACGGAGGTCACCACGGTCTCATAGCCGAGCTGGGAATACAGTCCGACCACCCACTGGTAAGTCGCCATCTCCACGAGGTCAGCCTTGTTGAAGACGACTACCGGGCGGACGCCGCCGATCTCGGCCGAGACGAGATAACGGTCGACCAGGCCCAGCTTCAATCCTGGCTCCGCCAGGGCCGAGATGATGAGCACCTGGTCGACGTTGGCGGCGATGACCTGCCGGCGGTTGCGATACCCCCGGGTGATCACGCCGCGTCGGGCCTCGATCCGTTCGATCATCCCCTCGCCCCCGGCGGAGCCAGCCGGCCGGAACCAGACGCGATCGCCGACCGTGACGACGTTACGGCCCTCGATCGCCAGGTTTCTCAGGAGACCGCGCACGTGGCAGGGATAGGTCTGACCGTCGTCGGCCCGGACCATCAGGACCAGTCCGTGAACGCGAAGGACGCGTCCCTGAAGGCACGCCTCCGGGTCCACGGCTCGCGAGGCTGCGGCGTCCATCGGCATGCCGGCCGCGTCGCGATCGTCCGAGACGCCGACGTCCTCGATGATCGTCCGATGCCTCGACAGCTCACCACGGGGCCGGACCCGATCGGTCAACGGCGACGTACCGACCCCCGGCTCGTCATGACGGAACTGACGGGTCAGGTCGTTGGAGCGCGTCCGCTTCTGGCGGTTCTTCCGCAGGGCCACGCGAACTTTCTTCTTCTTCGCCACGGCTCAATGCCTCTCCGAAGTCCGATCGAGCCTCTCGGCCCGATCCCGCCACGGCCCCGCGCCTGAACCCATCCGGTCCGAGCCGACCTGACCACCCCAGTGCACGCGCTCACCGGGAATGCAGTGGACGTCGTCCCGCCGACCGACCGGACGCCGAAACTGCGGTCTCGTTCAAGATCTGGGCCGCACGTTTGGGGTTGGACGTATGAAAGATCCCCATCGCTTTGCCCGGCGACGTCGTCGTCGAGGCGTAGGCGTACTCCACGTTGATATGCTCTTCGGCGAGCCGCTCCAGAACCTTGGCCAGCGACCCGGTACGATTCTCCATCGGGACGGCCAGCACCTCGGCGATCCGGAACTCCGTTCCGAGCGAGGTCAGAACGGTCTTGGTCACCTCCACATCGGTGGTGACGAACCTCAAGACACTCGGGCCTTCGGTCGCCATGACCGAGAGCGCCCGGATGTCCACCTTCTCCTGGGCCAGCACCGAGCAGATCTTGGCGAGGCGCCCCGGCTTGTTTTCGAGAAAGGCAGTCACTTCTGGCACGAATTCCATCTTAGGGCCTCCACTCAGAAGGGACGCCGGCGCGACCGAACCGCGTACCCGCCCTTATCAAGTTCGCGAGTGCGCTTTCCGCCTGCCCCGGCAGGACCAAGCAGACCATCAAGACTTCTCCCACGCGGGCACTGTCGCGGTTCCGCGTGGTCTGGGCTCCAAACTTCCCACGCAGAAGGGTGGGACGAATGGACACTGGCACGCGGCGTGTGGGAATCCGACCTTCACGACCTCCCTCCGACCGGATCGAGGGAAGAGAGAGCGATCCGCACGCTCCGGCCGAGTGCGCAGACCACCCCACGCTCCGCCGGACGCCTGGCCATCGATCTGGCGGTCGCGAACGACCGCCAGATGGCCCAGGCGCATCGAGCACTCTTCGGGGACGATTGTGAAAGGCTGCGTGAGGCATTGAGACGACATGATGCAGCCGATCTCAGCGTGTCGGAGGGAGACGGGGCCACCACGTGATCACCCACCGGGTCGCCCCCGGCGTCCGCCCCGGCCGCCAGGTCCGCCCGCACCCGGCCGGCTCCCCGGAGGTCCGCCCGCACCGGGCCCAGCGCCCGGCGCTGCTTGAGGAGCCGCCGGCGCTTGAGCCGCGTTGGCTGCCTCAGCTCGCCGCGCCGCCTCCCGGGCCGCCTGCACTGCGGGCAACAAGAGGGCGACACCGACACCCAGGCTGGCCGGAGAGAAGAACGCCTGTCGCGAGGTAACCCGGATATCCTGTTCCGTGACCGAGATCGCGAACGTCGTCAGGAACAGGCGCGACCGGAGGGCCTCGGCATTAGGAAGCTTGTCCGGGTCGATTTTCAACGTGATCATCCCCTCGGTGGGCGAGCTAGCATTCGGGTTTCCGCCAGGCGGCGGGGCACCGGGGCCACCACGACCCCCAGAGCCACCACGACCCCCAGGGCCACCGGGACCCCCAGGGCCACCGCGCATCCCACGGCCTCCCATCCGTCCGCCGCCAGCCATGCCCGGACGTCCGCCGGGCTCGACCGCCCCCGGGTTACTGCCCGCCGGGTTCATCCCGCCGCCCATCGGGTTATTGCCAGCCTGGGCGCGGCTTTGAGCGATCACCACATTGATGATTGTCTGGAGCGTGGCCGGCAGACTAGCCAGCAGTTGTGGCAACACCTCACGGGGATCACCCACGGCCAGCAGCACCATCTTGGATGGCAGGTGCTCGCTGGCGCGCTGGACATCGTCCGAGGACTTCCAATCCTTTCGCTTGACGGCCTTGAGGGCCATCTCCGCCGAGTCCGACGCGACCGAGATCGCCAGGTATTTCCCCTCGAGACGGATCACAGGTCGGAAGCCCGACGGGCCCAACTTCAGGGGCGAGTCGCTGGGGGTCCTCAGCAGGAACGCCTTGGCATCCCCGGTCACCAGCATCGTCTCGAATTTCGGAGCGGGGGTGGCCTCGGCAGACCGGCGCCGCGATCCCTTCTTGCCGGCCCCACCCTTTCTCGCGCCGGAGCGCGACTGGGAGGCGCACCTGCACCCTCTCCCGTACCAGCTTCCTCATTTTGCTCTTCCGCGGCCGCCAACGCCTCCCCCTTGAGCATATCGTTCAACGCGAGAACCGCGCCATCGAGGGCCTTGCCGAACTGGACCGGATCGTCAACCTCAGTGACCAGGGTGAGCTTGGGGATGCTCCGCAAGTTTGCGAGGGCCTTCTGCGGATTGAATCCCTGGAGCCAGCTCGTCTCGAACGACTCATTCCCGGCCGCCGCGGACTGCCCAGGGGCCACGTAGAGAATCATCCGGGGTCCGATATGCGCCAGCAGGTCCTTGTGCAGATCGATGCTCCCCCTCTTCTCGACGACTTCGGCGAAGCCCTCGATCTTCTCCTTGACCACGCCCGGCGGTCCCAGTTCCGAAATCGTGTCGAGCAATTGATTGGGGCTGATCGACAACTCCAGGAACGCAGTCACCCCATCCGGTAGCGGCAACAGCGACTTGCCGTCGAAACCCGGCTGATCGAAGAGAGCCAGGAAGGGCTTGCGCGGCTTCGGCGCGACGAGCCGGCTGACCGACATCAAGGCGTCATCGTCGAATCCCCATCGGAAGTCGAATCGCTGGATACCCACATTGAAGACCTTGTCGAGGTCGGTCCCCATCTTGTCTGGCAGCTTGGCCTGGTGAGTCGCGGCGAAATCCACGAAAAGCAAGCCGACCGGGTCAAAATTCCCCTCGACCTTGGAGAGCTCCTGAACAATCGGGTGATCCGTTGCGCTGGGGGTTTTGCCGTCCACCGCGGCGAGGATCGAATCGGGGGCGGTCAGATGCGGCGCGGCCAGTACCAGGTCGCCGCTCTCGTCCCACCAGCTCCAGTCCCCACCCTTGTCCCCAGGAGCGGTCCCGGCGAACTGGTGCGGCACGACGACCAGTTGGCGTCCTTCCTTCCTCTCGATCCGCGGTTTCGCTCCGCCCATCAGCAGTCCCAGGATCCGGCTCGTGATCGGGCGGATCTCCTTCGCGGTACCGCCCTTGATCACCATGATGAGGGTGACGGGCTCCTTGGGGTTGGACGAATCGGGCTTCGCATTCATCGCCATCACGAACCCGCGCCGGGCAAGGAATTTGAACAGCGTGACGATGTCGGCGCCGGTGAACTTGGAGCCCGGTGTAAAACTGAGCGCCTTGTCCAGGAGTTGGGAGGTGACTTCCTCGAGCATCACGCCCAGCGGGGTCTCGGTCAGCATCCGGTAAGCGGCAGTCTTGTTCCAGGTGGCGGCATGGGCATCGAGCCCGGCGAACTCGAAATAGAACAGCAAGTGATCCTTGGGGATATACCGGGCCAGGGGCGTCGCAGAAGCCGCGCCGGCCTGACTCGCGGCCGCATCGCCACCGCCCGTGGCCTTGGCGGTCTGCGCCCAGAGACCCGTCGGGGCCGCCAACCCCGCGAGCACGACGAGCCAGGTCAGCCATCGGCCGCCGATCCGGCAGGCCGAAGTCCTCGAAGGGCACACATCCCCACGCGGACCGGTCGAACCAATCAAAGAGCGTCGCACGGGTGCGGTCCTCATCCTGATCGAAGGCCTACGGGATCAATCCGACGGGAGAACGATACGCGATCGACTCCGGTTTCCTCATTGCCGACCCCTCGGAACCGGTCGATCGAGTGCCGTTCGGGACCCTCCGGCGCGAACCAGTGGGCAATCGCCGGCCCAGTCATCACGAGTCCGCGAGCGAAAAGGCGGGAATCGACCGGTCACAGTCCCTCCCTCGGAGACAATCGTCATCCTATGTCCCAAACGCTCCTGCGCCAACAACCTGCTCGGTTCGGTTCTCACTCGGCCACCGTCGAGAAAGGGCCATGCCAATTCGGACCCGCCGGTTCGGCGCTGTCTAGCGAGACGCTGTCGCTGGTCGCACGCTGATCGATCCACCGACTGGGGCGATGGCCGTGACACCTACCTGCCGATCCCCGAGCGACGCTCACGCAAGCACGCAACCATCATCTCCGGAGAGTTACTTCACGAGGGTACGGACCATCGCCTCGAAATCTACGAACTCACCGCGGAAGTCGTTGGGGTCGTGATTCTCGGGGCTCCGTCGCTTGCGGACGGCCACGATCCGATGGCGCGGGACAACGACGAGGTATTGACCGACGTAGCCTCGTGCCGAGAACGCAACCATCGGGCCTTCCCCAACGACCTTGGGAGTGGGCGCTTTCCGCTTGATCTGCTCGTTGACTTCGTTCAGCTTGGCCTTGGTGTTCGCGTCGACGCGGAAGATCGGGAACATCCCCGGCCAGAACTCGCTGGGCTCGAAGAGTTTACCGTTCATCGCCTGGAGTTTCTGGACCGACGTCTCGGTCAATCGAAACCGCGTCCTCGCCTCCTGTATGAAGTCGTCGTCGATGGTCACCTTGCTGGTCCCGAGGAATCGCCACCAGAGCAGGCCGCAGTTTCGGGTTGTGCGGCTGCCCCGCCCGGATCGATTCCAGGACCCACTCCCGGCTCACGACCCGACGGCCGCGCCAGACGCCTTCGTCGAGCATGAGTTGGCCGATCTTGGCCAGGTCGACGGCCGTGATGTGAAGTCCGGCCATTCCGTGCGGGTTGCCGGCGTCGTCTTTCGACCAGGTGAAGTCGATGATGCCCAGCGGCGAGAAGATCTCCCGCTGGACGTATTTGTCGAGAGGCCGGCCTGACGCTCGGCGGACCACTCCGGCCAGCAGGTTGGTCGCTTTGTTGCTGTAAAAGAATCTCGCTCCCGGATCGGAGACCACGTCTGCGGCCAGCGCGAACTGGACGTAGTCGGGGCTGGCGTAGATCTCACCCGTGGTCGGCTTGTCCTCCAGTCCGCTCGTGTGGTTGAGCAGATGGCGGATGGCATGAGCCGTTTGCGGCCCCGGTTCTACATCGAGGAAGATGTCGGAGACCGTCGGCTCGAGCGACTTGATCTTACCCTCGTCGACCAGCCGGCCTATGGCGAGGTTGACAAGCGATTTGGCGGCCGACATCGCATGGATCGCCTCTCGCTTCTTGCGGAAGTCCCAGTCGGCGATGATTCGCCCGTCCTTGACGACGACGACCGCATCAGACCCCCTCGGCCTCGGCCCTCGCTTTCAACCTTGCCAATGCGGCGACGTCAACGCCCAGTTGAGCCGGGTCGCCCACGGGGAATGCTCTGGCGTCATCCCTCGCCTCGTCCATCCCCAGTAATCCGTCCGCAACGGCAGTTACGGTGGCGAGCGTGAGCGCGAGGAACAGCAGCCAGCACGGCTTCAGGAAGCCCCCATATCAACGTTCCAAGGCCCACCCCGCAGTCGATCGTAACCATTACAAATATTCACATCGTCGTGAGAATCGGGCTATCGAGAATCCCAAGAATCGACCGACTCGCCGCACCGCGCGATCCGGTGGCTTCCGAGGCAAATCATGATATTCGAGCCCATGACACGAGGCGATCGGTCCTGATCCCCGAGTTGCGACCTCGTTTCGATCTCGAATTCTGCTGAGGAGGCTTGAAACGTGAAGCCCGCGCGTGATGTCGTTTTCGTTCACAAGGCAATACGACAAAAATCGCAGAATTCCCATCTACGAAAGCAACCGAAGATTCGGAATAAACTCCGTTCTACGAAGATTCTTTGTGCCGTCGTGAGACGAAAGACCGGTTCAAGTAAGCCGCTGCGCGGCAGGAGGATTTGCAGCCTCTTCCGTTGTGGAGACGGCTTTCGTCCCCGCGGTTTCGTTGGGCGCCGGGGCCGCCCGGCAGGATGATCCCCAACCTCTCTTGCTGAGGACACGGACCTCGGGCCTCGCGCCTTCGTCAACGGGCGCCGGGGGCCCGGTGACACGCGGCGGTGGCCGCGACAGAGTGGATTTCCAGACGGTTTTTGTTCCCTCCGTTTGGAAAGGACCCACTCATGAGCCTCACGCTTCGCCAGCGCATGCACCAGGACCTCCAATTGGCCGGCCTCGCCGAGGGGACCCAGAAGGCTTACCTCCGCGCCGTCCGGCAACTCGCTGCACACTTCCGTAAGCCTCCCGACCAGATCACCGAACACGAACTGCGGCAGTACCTGGTCTATCTCAAGAACGAGCGCGCGTATTCTTCCAGCTCGCTCAAGCTTGCCGCCAGCGGCATCATCTTCTTCTACACCCATACCGTCCCCCGCGACTGGCTCACCTTCAAGAACCTCCACGTCCCCCGACCTGAGAGCTTGCCAGAGGTCCTGAGCATCACCGAGGTGAGGCGTCTGATCGACGCCGTGCGCACGCCTCACAACAAGGCGTTCTTCTGGACCGTCGATTCGCTGGGACTGCGGCTCCAGGAAGGTCTGAATCTGCAAGTCGGCGACTTCGGGACAGTCGTCCTCCGAACCGTTTCCCTCTACAATCGACGCGGTGCACGTCGCCGGGCTTCTTGAAGCAGGGACTTGAATTCGGCTTCGCGAACTCAAATCCTTTATAAGTTTTTCTCTCGCGACGACCCCGACTCCGACAACCCGCGCTATCGACGGGCGCGTGCGTAACCACCCGCGCCCACGGGACTGGCTTCGTCGAGCCCTTACCCTCTATCGGGACTTCGTCACTGTGGCGAACCATGCTAGAAGCTGATCGCGGTCTGGGGGGTCGAACGCGATCAAGGTCTCGAATTCTCCGCGAGCGGCCGGCTGGTCTCCGAGACGAAGCAGGCACCGGACGAGCAGCTTTCTGACATTGAGGTTGGCGGGGTTGAGGCGTAGGGCTTCTCGGCAGGCCGCCGTGGCCGCCTGCCAACTGCGACTTTGGAAGTAGACAGACGCCAGCTCCGCGCGGTATTCCGCCCGCCAGGGGCTCAGTGCGATCGCACGCTGCCAGTAGACGATCGAGTCCTCGCGAAGGCCCGCATGGGCCGCGGAGTAGGCCGCGCCGGTGACCGCGGATTCCCGGTTCGGTTCTCGCGCGAGCGCTTGACGGAACGCATCGAGCCCCTCCTGGTCCCGGTGGAGCAGGCCCAGCGCGTAACCCCTGGCCTCCCAACCCGGCACGTCGTCCGGCCAGGCGGTGAGGGCATCTTCGAGTGCGGGAAGGGCCGCCGACGCGCCGATGGGACCATCGAGGCAAAGGGCCAGGCCGACGTCGCGCTCGGCCTCTTCGCGCTCCTGGTCATTCATCAGGTCGCGGTGGAAATTCACCCACGGACTCCGGTTGCCGTTCGAATCCTCGGTCGGGGTCCCCGTCCGCCTGGTCTCGTCCGCGCGGCGGGGGATCCGGTGGTTCGTCTCGGCAACATGGATAATGTCGGAGTTCTCCAATCGCGGCATGTGGCAACGGACGCAGTCGTCGGCCCTCCCTCGTTCTGTCCGGACCGTCGTCGGCAGGCTGCAACCCCGTTCGGAGTGGCACTCCAGGCAGCGATCCCGGAAGTAGGCAGGAGTCTCGTCCGGCTCCGGCAGCCGATGCGGATCGTGGCAGGTAATGCATCCGAGGCGGCCCTGGCTGGCCTGGAAGCAGCGGCTCTGATGCATCTGCTCGAACTGGCCGACGAAGCGGTTCTGGACGAGGCTGCTCGGACTCTCGAGGACCGTCCAGAAGTGCTGAAACGGCAGGCCCGGCCGATAGTCCTCATCGCGACGGCCTGCGCAGGACGCGTTTCTGCCCGTTCAGGTGGCATTGCTGGCAGACGGCATCCCGGAGTGCGGGCTCCAGGGCCGCCGGATTCACGATCGTCCAGTCCCGGCCGTCGAACCAGGTTCGGATGCGCGGCGTGCAACTCGCCCGGACCGTGGCATCGCTCGCAGCCGATGGCATGGCCCGCGAAGAAGGGCGGCTGGTAACGGTTGACAGTTCCTTCCACCGGCTCGGAACGGTTCGCATGGCAGAACAGGCATACGGACTGGATCGGCAAGTCGAAGTGGCGGTTGGACCTCTCGTACCCGGGTGGCAGGCCCCAGCGCCGATCCCGCGCATACCAGGCGATCGGGGATTGGAAGAGGAATCCGTCGCGCTCGATCAGGTGGGCGATCCCCATTCTCCCTGAGCCGACCACGAACCGGACTTCACCTTCGGTCTGGGCGATGACGCGGCCGGAAGCATCCCGTCGCGTCGCTTTGTGGATGACGTGCCCATTCCGATTCTCGACGGAGTATTCGAAGCCCTGGGCGACGAAGAGAGGCCCGCTACCGGCGTCGGGTCCCGCGGTCGTGGGCGCGCTTCCGATCGGAGAGAGGGAACGACCCATCGGGTGATTGCGGTAGGTCCGGGCAATCTCCGAGTGGCAGCCGATGCAGGCCGCATCTCCGACGTATTTGACCCCCAGGCGCATGTTCTTGTAGGGCGAGCCGGTCTCTCGTTCGTGGATCCTCAATTTCCGGGAGGCCGGCCAGGAATCATAGACCAGCGCGGTCCCCCCGGAGAGCGCCAGGATCGCGGAGACGAACAGGACGAGCCGTTTGCGGGGCGTGGGCGATCGCGATGGTACGTCGATCGTGCACGCCATGGCATTACGTCCTTCCGGCCCGACCCGGCTTTCATCGCGCCTGACAAGACGACGATGGAAAGACCCGCCCCAAACCCCAGTCTACTCGTTCGAAATGCAGAGGTCCACACATTACTGCCCAGGTAATAGGTCGGACAAATCTAACTGGTTCAGAAGGGATTTCGCGTTTGTGTCGATCCTTCTTGTCCGAGCTTCTTCAGGTAAGGTCAGTTCCTCTCACCCGGCCTTCAGCCGACCTCTCCCCAAGGGGCGAGGCGGGGAAGACCGGAGTCGTTTCACAGCGCCATGCCCGGCCCACGCGTGATCGCCTTCGCCCCAACGAGGAGAGGGTTAGGGTGAGGAGGTTCTCGCGGTGGTCTTCGGCAAGAAGTGTCGCATTTCCGGGCGGGAATCGCACCCATTGAAGACAAACCCCTCTGCTAGGCGCAGATGAAGCCGGGCCCGATAATAGGACCTCGCCATGCGTGCATGCCGGCCGTTCCGATGAACCCCGTGGAGATAATGGGGGCCGCGGGTTAGAATGGAAGTACTCGGCATGCGGGTGTCGAATCCCACCTTGATCCCGGGACTTCCGGGTGCCGCAACCCCCTTGGATTGACAACGAGAGTGCTGCCCCCACGTCGAGGCGAGCCGCAGCCGGCCCGGCCCCGCGAGGCGCGTGTTATCGGAAAGGCATCGAATCATGATCCGGCTTGGCCAGAGCTCCCGCATGGCAGAGAGACTGCCGAGGATTCTCAGGGGACTTCTTCTCGGCTTGGCCCTCACGCTTGGAGCGGGTCTCCCGACCATGCCGTCGGCCGCCGGCGAAGATGTGAGCGGTTCGAAATCCGCAACCGGATCGAAGAAGGTCGCGTTCACCCGGGACATCCGCCCAATCCTGGCCGATAAATGCTTCAAATGCCACGGTCCCGACATCAAGCAACGAAAGGGGAAACTTCGGCTCGACAACCGTCGCGACGCGACGGCGACGGCGGAGTCGGGCAACGCGGCGATCGTTCCCGGCGAGCTCGATGAGAGCGAGCTTTACCGCCGGATCACCGCGACCGACCCCGAGGAACGAATGCCGCCGGCCAAGACCGGGAAATCGCTCACAACGGCCGAGATCGCCCTCCTCAAGACCTGGATCGAGGAGGGGGCCGAGTATCAGGGGCACTGGGCGTTCGTGCCGCCGGTTCGTCCGGCGCTTCCCGCGGTCAAGAACTCCGGCTGGAGCCGCAATCCGATCGACCTCTTCGTGCTTGCCCGGCTTAAGGCCGAGGGCCTCTCGCCCTCGCCGGAGGCCGACAAGATCACGCTCATTCGTCGCCTCAGCCTCGACCTGATCGGCCTGCCCCCATCCATCCGGGACGTCGATGCCTTCGTCGCCGACAGCCGCGAGGACGCCTACTGCCCGACTGGTTGACCGGCTCCTCGACTCGCCCCAGTACGGCGAGCGATGGGGGCGGATCTGGCTCGACGCCGCGCGTTATGCCGACTCGGATGGCTACGAGAAAGACAAGTCCCGCCAGGTCTACGCATATCGCGACTGGGTCATTCATGCCCTGAACCGGGACCTCCCCTATAGCCAGTTCATCATCGAGCAGATCGCCGGTGACCTGCTCCCCGGCGCCGGCCAGGACCAGCTCGTCGCCACGGGCTTCCTGCGCAACTCGATGATCAACGAAGAAGGGGGCGTCGATCCGGAGCAGTTCCGGATGGAGGCCATGTTCGACCGTATGGACTGCATCGGCAAGGGGATCCTCGGCCTGACCATCCAGTGCGCCCAGTGCCACGACCACAAGTATGATCCTCTGAAACAGGAAGAGTACTACCGGATCTTCGCCTTCCTGAACAACAGCCACGAGGCGAACGTTGCGGTCTACACGCCCAAGGAGCAGATGAAGCGGACCGAGATCCTTCTGAAGATTGGCGAGATCGAAGCGGAACTCAAACATCGGAATCCCGACTGGGACGACCGGATGGCCGCGTGGGAGAAACAGGTCTTCACCGATCGGACGGTCTGGATAATCGTACGCCCGGAGATCGAGGAGGAATCCACGGGAGGTGAGAAGAACCACCTGATGGACGACGGCTCTTACCTGGCCCAGGGCTACGCGCCGACGAAGCACACAGTGAACATGTCGGTGAAGACCGATGTGTCATCGATCACGGCATTTCGGCTAGAGCTGCTCAACGACCCGAACCTGCCACTGGGCGGTCCCGGGCCGCTCGATCAAGGGGACGGCGGCCTTGACCGAGTTCCGCGTGGAGGCCGCTCCGGCCGAGGCACCGAACCGGCAGACTGCGGTCAAGTTCGCCTGGGCGACGGCGGATCTCAACATGCCCGAGACGCCCCTCGACCCGATCTTCGACGACAAGAGCGGCAAGAAGCGGGTGACAGGACCGGTCGGATTCGCCATCGACGGCAAGAACGACACGGCCTGGGGCACCGACGCCGGTCCGGGTCGCCGCAACCAGCCCCGCAAGGCGGTCTTCACGGCGGACAAGCCCATCGCGTTTCCTCACGGCACCATCCTGACCTTCCACCTGACGCAGAACCACGGTGGCTGGAACAGCGACGACAACCAGAGCCACAACCTCGGTCGGTTCCGGCTCTCGGTCACGAGCGCACCGGAACCGGTCGCCGACCCGGTCCCGGCGGGTGTCCGGGAGATCCTGGCCATCCCTCGGAAGCAACGGTCCGCCGACCAGGTCGCGGCCGTCTTCAGCTACTGGCGCACCACGGTGCCGGAGTGGGTGGAGGCCAATTCCCGGATCGAGGCCCTCTGGCATCAGCACCCGGAGGGCTCCTCGCAACTCGTACTCGCTGAGCGACACCAGCGGCGACTCACTCAGGTACTCCAGAGGGGCGACTTCCTCAAGCCGGTCCGACCGGTCGAGCCGGGGGTGCCCGGCTTCCTGAACCCGTTGCCGGCAGGCAAGCCCGCGAATCGTCTGGCCTTTGCTCGTTGGCTGGTGGACCGCCAGGCACCAACCACTGCGCGGTCGATCGTCAACCGGATCTGGCAGGCGGATTTCGGGACCGGAATCGTCGCGACCAGCGAGGACCTCGGCTTGCAATGCGAGCTTCCGTCTCATCCCGAACTCCTCGACTGGCTGGCCGTCGAGCTGATGGAACGCGGCTGGAGCCTCAAGCACCTTCATCGGCTAATCGTCAACTCATCTACGTATCGACAATCTTCGCGCGCAACTCCCGCGCTCCTGGCCCGCGACCCGTTCAACCGGCTGCTGGCGCGGGGGCCGCGGTTCCGCGTGGACGCCGAGCTCGTCCGGGACATCGCCCTGTCGGCCAGCGGGCTGCTCGAGCCCGAAATCGGTGGTCCGAGTTCCTTCCCGCCGGCGCCGGCGTTCCTGTTCCAGCCGCCGACCAGCTATGGGCCGAAGGTCTGGCACGAGGCCAGCGGTCCGGATCGGTACCGACGGGCTCTGTACACCTTCCGATACCGCTCGGTCCCCTATCCGATGCTCCAGTCGTTCGACGCGCCCAACGGCGACTTCGCCTGCGTCCGCCGCTCGCGATCCAATACGCCGCTCCAGGCGCTGACAACGCTCAACGAACCGATCTTCCTGGAATGCGCCCGGGCCCTGGCGATGAGGACGCTCCGCGACGTGAACGGCTCCGACCGAGACCGCGTCGAGTCCGCCTTCCGCCGGTGCCTGTCGCGGAAACCGATGATTGAGGAGACGGCAACCCTTCTCGACCTGCTCCATCGAGAGGTCCGACACTTCGAGAAGCCCGGCGCCGATCCCTGGGCCCTGGCTGCCGACGACCCCAAGAGGCCGCCCCAGCTTCCCGCGGGCGCCACGCCGCCCCAGCTCGCCGGCTGGACCGCAGTGACCCGCGTGCTGTTGAACCTCGATGAGACGATCACTAAGGAGTAGATTTCCTCCCATGCGTCCTCAATTCCCGGGTATGGATCCCTGGCTGGAGCGGCCCGATCTGTGGCCGAATGTGCACAATAGCCTGATCATCGCGATTCGCGATGAGCTCGCGCCGCAGCTTCGACCTCGCTACTTTGTCGATGTGGAGTCACGAACGACGCTCCTATCCGGCGCGGACCTGGACATTGTCTACGAGCCGGACGTTGTCGTCCGCGCCAAGAGATCGCGTAAGTCAGGCCGCGAGCGAGCCGCCGTCGTGCTCGAGCGGACCGAGGTCGAACCGATCCCCGTGGTACTGCCCATCGAGGAGATCGAGGAGACATACCTGGCCATCAAAGAACTCCCTGGACTCACGCTCGTGACAGTGATCGAGGTCCTCTCTTCGACGAATAAGAAAACGAAGGACGGTCGAGCGGAATACCTGAACAAGCGGTGCGATCTCGTCCTCTCGAAGGTCAATCTTGTTGAGGTCGACCTGCTGCGCGGGGGCAACCCGATGCCTCTACTCAATCCGACCGCCCAGGAAGACTATCGGATCTTGATCTGCCGTCCCCGGCCGCGAAGAAAAACCGTGCTGTACTCGTTCCGATGGCCCACTCCGATCCCGGCGATCCCGATCCCTCTGCTTCCTGGGGAAGCCGAACCGGTCCTCGATCTGAATTCCATTCTCCACAATCTGATGGACCGGGCGGGGTACGATCTCGTGATCGACTACCGCAAACCGCCCAGTCCGCGATTGCGGGCTGAGGACAAGAAATGGGCCGCACCCTTCCTCGCCCGAGCCGCCAAAGAGAACGTCGAACTCGACTGTCAATGGGGAGACCTCACCATGAACTGCCAGGATCATCTCTATCACAACGCCGACCCACGACAGGTCACCCGGCGATGGTTCTTCGAGCAATGCGGCGTCGGCCTCGGAGCCATGGCGCTGGGACAGTTGCTGCAACAGCAGGGCTATGCGGCCGACGTCGACACAGCCAAGGCTCTGGCCCTCAATTCCATGGCTCCGAGGGCGCCGCATCATGCGCCCAAGGCCAAGCGGGTGCTGTTCCTGTTCATGGCCGGCGCACCAGTCATCTGGAAATGTTCGATAACAAGCCCCAGCTCGCCAAGTTCGACGGGACCCTGCCGCCTCCCGAACTCATCAAGGGCTACCGTGCCGCGTTCATCAAGCCCGACTCCAAGCTGCTCGGTCCCAAGTTCCAGTTCGCCAGGCACGGCCAGAGCGGTACGGAGCTCTCTACGCTGTTGCCCCACCTCTCGACGGTGGTGGATGACATCGCGGTCGTCAAGGGGATGGTCACCGACGCGTTCAACCACGCGCCAGGGCAGATCATGATGAGCACCGGAGCCCAGATCTTCGGCCGGCCGAGCATCGGGCGCCTGGGTCTGCTACGGCCTGGGGAGCGAGTCGCAGGACCTGCCGGGTTTCGTCGTCTTCAGCACTGGGAACAAGGGACCCAGCGGCGGCAACTCGAACTGGGGCAGCGGCTTCTTGCCCACCGTCTACCAGGGCGTCCAGTTCCGGACCAGCGGCGACCCGGTGCTCTATCTCTCCAACCCCCGCGGCGTGGACGACGACGTCCAGCGCGATAGCCTCGACACCGTGCGGAAGCTCAACCAGATCCAGCTCGATCGGGTCGGCGACCCCGAGATCGCCACCCGGATCAACTCGTTCGAGATGGCCTTCCGGATGCAGCTCACGGCGCCGGACGTGATGCAGATCGCCAACGAACCCCGCCACATCCTCGAGATGTACGGTGCCGAGCCCGGCAAGCCGTCGTTCGCCAACACCTGCCTGCTGGCGCGCCGGCTGCTCGAGCGCGGCGTCCGGTTCGTCCAGATCTTCCACGAATCGTGGGATCAGCATGGCAACCTCGTACACGACATCAAGAAGAACTGCCAGGTCACCGACCAGGCCTGTGCCGCATTGATCAAGGACCTGAAGCAGCGCGGGATGCTCGAGGACACCCTCGTCGTCTGGGGCGGCGAGTTCGGCCGCACGCCGATGGTCCAGGGCGGTGGCAACGACGGTCGCGACCATCATCCCAACGCCTTCTCGATGTGGCTGGCCGGTGGCGGCATCAAGCCCGGGATCACCTATGGAGAGACCGACGAGTTTGGATTCGATGTCGTGAAGGACCGGGTCCACGTGCACGACCTGCACGCCACGATCCTCCACCTGCTCGGCTTCGACCACACCAAGCTGACCTACCGCTTCCAGGGCCGCGACTTCCGCCTGACCGACGTCTTCGGCCAGGTCGTCAAGGGGCTGCTGGCCTAGCAGACTCATGCGGATTTGGGAACGACCTTATGTGAATGGGCCGCGAACTACGAGAGTTCTCGGTGATCGCCGGCCCGCGATCGGGGCTTCATCCACCGCGAATCGCAGCGCGCGATGGCACAAAATGTCACCTTTTCGGCGGCTCGCCACGACGGATCGCCAAGGCCAGGAACGACTTCGAGGCGAGCTTCGAAACAGCTTGGACCGGTCCGACGGCGGGCGGCACGAAAGTCATCTTCACGGCGTTGCGACCACACTCTCTTGAATTGGAACGGGCGACCCTGGCCCCCAATATTAGTATGCCTCAGTTTTGGAAAACCGTTAATGCACCTATCGAGGAATCAGGGCCTCTCGTTTCCAGAACCCTCGACCAGATTGGGGGTTAGGAGAATCCAAAAAAAAGGAAGTCGTGCAGACTGCTGGCGACAATCGCCTGGCCCGGAAGTGAGAGGGCGTGGCGAGTCACTAGACCTCGTCGCCCCGCCGGTCACCTCCCCCGATGATCCACGGGCCGCGCGGGAAACGATGGCGTTCGGAGTGACGTGGCTGACCAATCCCCCCGAGTCCCTCGCGCGGCTGTCGATCGCGGACCTCCCGTCCGCCATCCGACTGACCGCAGGTCTATCGCCGAAGCAGGGCCAGAGACTTCAGATCGACCGGCTGGTCAGGTCAGGATACGCATGCATCCAATTTGAATCGCCACCGGTCCCTCACCAACGGCTGCAATAGTCGATTGCGTAACCTACGCGCCCACCCTATGATGAATCCGTGGTATCGGGTGGCGAGCGGTCACGTTGCGTGTGGATCGGACCTTCTTCTGAGAAGAAATGGAAACGTCGCGAAGCCGCGCCGCAGTTTCGGGTTCTCTTACCAGTAGGAGAGGTGATGGCGAACACGTCCCTGCTCCCGATGGAGTGCTACCGTGAGTATCTGCGCCTCCTGGCCCGGCTTCAGCTCGACCCTCGGCTACGGTCGAAGCTCGACCCATCGGACGTGGTACAGGAGACGCTGCTCCAAGCGCACAAAGCCGGCGATCAGTTCCGCGGCCAGACCGAAGCCGAGCAAATCGCCTGGCTTCGAACGATCCTGGCTCGGGAACTGGTCCGGTTCTCCCGCGACTTCGGACGTGGTAAGCGAGACGTGGATCGCGAGCAGTCGCTGGAGCGGTCCCTGGAACAATCGTCTCACCGGCTGGAGCAATGGCTCGCGGCGGACCATTCGTCGCCCAGCGAACGGGCCGAGCGCAACGAGGAACTGGCACGACTGGCCGACGCTCTGGCCACTCTACTGGACGATCAGCGCGACGCGCTGGAGCTGCACTACCTGCACGGTTTGTCACTGGGCGAGATCGGCGCGCGACTCGATCGCAGCCCCAAGGCCGTCAGCAGCCTGCTGCGTCGCGGGATCATCAAGCTGCACGAAAGGCTCCGGCCGGGGGGGTGATCGATGCCGCACCTGACCCCTGAGCCTCCGGTCGACGACCTGCTGGACGAAATCATCAATGTCTACCTCGAAGCCCGGCAGGATGGATTGGAGCCGGATCGCACGGCCCTCCTCGGCGCCCATCCCGAGCTGGCCGCGGACCTCGTGCGGTTCTTCGCCGCCCATGACGAGGTGGAGCGGCTGTCCCGGCCCCTGCGCGACGTCGCCCAGGCGGCCCGGGTTGCCGGTCCCATGGTCCTCGTGGATCCTCCCGTTCCCCATCCCCTGATCCCGGTGGAATTCGGTGCGTATGTCCTGTTCGAGGTGCTGGGTGCGGGGGGAATGGGGGTCGTCTATCGTGCCCACCACCGCAGCTTGAACCGCGACGTGGCGCTGAAGCAGATCCTCGCCGGCTCGCTGGCCACCGAGGCCGACTTGCAGCGGTTCCGCAATGAGGCCGAGGCCGCAGCGCAGCTCGACCACCCCCATATCGTCTCGATCCACGACGTCGGCGAGCACGATGGCCGGCGCTACCTGACCATGCGACTGATCGAGGGCGGCAGTCTGGCCGCGCACCGGAAACGTTTTGTCGACGATTGCCGCGGTGCGGCGAGGCTGATGACCGCGATCGCCGGGGCGGTGCATTATGCCCATCAACGCGGGATCCTCCATCGCGACCTGAAGCCGTCGAACATCTTGCTCGACCGCGACGGCCAGCCGCATGTGAGCGATTTCGGCCTGGCGCGGCGGATCGGGGTGGAGAGCACGCTCACGGGTTCGGGTGCGATCCTCGGCTCGCCGCCCTACATGGCTCCGGAGCAAGCCGGGGGCCGGACCAAGGAGATCACGACGGCGACCGACGTCTACGGCCTGGGAGCCATCCTTTACGTCCTGCTCACCGGCCGGCCGCCGTTCCGGGGCGAGTCGGCCCTGGAGACGATGGAGCAGGTGCGGTCGAATGCCCCCGATCCTCCGCGCCGGCTCAATGCCCAGGTCGACCGCGACCTGGAGACGATCTGCCTGAAGTGCCTGGAGAAGGAGCCCGCTGAGCGATACGCCTCGGCCGCGGCGGTCGGCGAGGACCTACAGCGCTGGCTGGACGGCATGCCGATCCAGGCTCGTCGGACCGGCTGGTTTCGGCGGATGGTGTTGTGGGTTCGGCGCCGGCCCTACGCATCCGCCTTGATCGCGAGCGCGGCGATGCTGTTGGCCCTGGGCCTGGGAATTGTTGTCTGGCAGTGGCACGCGGCTGTTGTGGCACGGCAAGGGATGGAGGTCGCCCTCTACGAAAGCCGGATTGCCCTGGCCGACCGCGAGCTTTCGGCTGGCGAGCCCAGCCATGCCATGGACTTGCTCGATGAGTGCCCGCCAGCCCTGCGCGGCTGGGAATGGTTCCACCTGAAGGACCGACGCCGGTTTGATGAGGCCAAGGTCGGTGACCGAAGCGTGACCGTGTCCGTGGCCTACCACCCCGCCGGCGAGTTGCTCGCCACCGGCTTTGGCATGAAGACCATCATTATCTGGGATGTCGGCGCGGGCGTACTCAAGGAAAGACATCGATTCGACGCCCACAAGCTTGCCGTCACTTCGCTGGCATTCAGCCGCGACGGCCGGCGCCTGGTCTCTGCAAGCTTCGATGGCATGGCCAAGGTCTGGGATACCCAAACCTGGGAAGAGCTCGCCGTGTTGGAAGGCAAGCCCCTGGGCGGTCTTTGGTGCGCAGCGATGCATCCTGGCGGTCGCCGGATCGCGCTGGCGGGCCTGAACAAGACCGTTGGCCTCTGGACGCCCGAGGGTGGGGAATTGCGCGAGCTCCCTGGTCACGAGGATCGGGTGACAGGAGTCGCCTTTCACCCCGATGGCCGGCTCCTGGCGTCGTCCAGCGACGACGCGACCGTACGCCTCTGGGACATCGAGACAGGTCGAGCCATCCGCACGGAAGGCGATCCGGGGAAGTTCCGTTTCTCTTGCGTCTCATTCTCACCGGACGGCCGCTACCTCGCGGCGGGCAACGATGGTGGTGCGCTGCGACTCTGGGACACCGCCACGGGTCGCGAGGTGTTCCGTCGCGTCCACCAATCGGCAAGCGTCCGGCGGTTGGCGTTCAGCCCCGACGGCTGCCGGATCGCCACGATCGGTGCCGCCGACCGAGCTGTGGTGATCTGGGATGCCGCGACGGGCCGCGACCTCTTGTCCCTGCACGGGCATCCCGGTGAGGTCTGGAACCTCGACTTCCGCGCCGATGGACAGGCCCTGGCCTCCGTCGGAACCGGGATGATTCGCGTGTGGCAGGCGCCCGGTCGTCAGCGCACCGCCGAGTCGGGCCGGCTCATCCTCCGAGGCCACGAGGAACGCGTCGATGCCCTGGCCTTCAGCGGCGACGGCCGGCGCATCGCGACCGCGTCATGGGACCGGACCGTGCGTGTCTGGGATCCTGCGACGGGACAGTTGATTCAGACGCTGAGGGGAGCTGCCGGAGCCTTGACCTGCGTCGCGATCGCTCCTGACGGCCGAGTGGCCGCGTCGGGCCGCGACAGGAGCATCACGATCTGGGATGCCTTCGGAAAGGCGATCCAGACGCTCGGGGGCCATCAACGAAATGTGACCACCTTGTCCTACAGCCATGACGGTCGCTGGCTGGCGTCGGCGGGCGAGGACGGCGAGGTCATCGTCCGGGACGCGACGACCAACCGCGTCACGGAGGCGGGCCTCAAAATGAGGGTCTTCGCATACTCGATGGCGTTCAGCCCTGATGATACTCGACTCGCCGTCGCTTTCGGGGCGGGCGGCGTCGTCCTCCAAGACCTCGCGGCCGATCGGGTGGAGCGCACCTTGAGGCTACAGGGGTCCGACCAGCACGTCACGGGTCTGGCCTACAGCCCCGATGGGCGATCGCTGGCCTTCGGCACCGAGTTCGAGGGAGTCCAGATCTGGGATCCCCGGACGGGCCAGCGAATCCGCGAACTCAAAGGCCACGAGGGTGAGGTTCTCGCCGTGGCGTACAGTCCTGACGGCCGCTGCCTCGCGTCAGGCGGGACGGACCGCACGGTGCGGATCTGGGATACCGCGACCGGCTCGGCGTTGCACGTCTTCGGCGACGGTGCGGGACAGATCCGCGGCCTGGCCTTCAGCCCCGACGGCCGTTATCTCGCCGCGACCGATGGCGGCAAGACCGTGAGAGTCTGGGACCTGATTCGAAATCCGTTTCGAAAAGAACCGGAGACAACGCGGTCGCGTGGGTGAAGCCGAGCGTTACTCGTCGCAACCCATGGATCGAATGAGCCTTGCGTCGATAGGTTGAACCAATCCAACGAATCCCAGGATGGGCTACTCAAGAAACGTCAGCCGATTGCGATGTCGCAGGTGGATTCCAAGCATGAGCCAGAAGCGAATCGGGTCGTTCTGAAGAAAAAAAGCGATCCCGCCAAGAATTCTGGCCGCCTCTGACCGCGTTTGCGGAGTTAACACAACAGAAGACTCTTCGTCAAGCTTATCGATGTCCCGGGTTGGTCCACGACGGGCCTGGGAACGTCCGCGTTCGTTCTGCGCTATGGTTGACCAGTCGAGAAAAGCACCCGTCGCATGGGGAGACGACCACGATGCGTCCACGACACGATCGCGAGCTGTCCAGGAACCCGATTCCCTCGACTCGCCGAGCGACGGTGAGCCGGCGACGGCGCCGCGGCCGTTTGCTCCATCGGCCCGGGCTGGAGGTCCTGGAAAACCGGGTGGTCCTGTCAACGATCTCGTGGATCAACCCGAACGGTGGTGATTGGGACACCGCCAGCGACTGGTTAACCGACACGGTCCCGACGGCCAGCGACGACGTCGTGATCGACATCGCCGTGACCAACCCCATCACCCACAGCGCTTCCGACTCCGATTTCGTTCAGAGTCTCACCAGTCAAGATCCGATCGATATTTCCAGCGGATGTCTCTCGGTTGGCGCGGCATCCACGATCAATAGCACGTTGACTCTGACCAGCGGCGAGTTGACCGGGCCGGGCGATTTGACGATCACCGGATTGACCACATGGTCGGGCGGGTCGATGACCGGCACAGGGGCGACGGTGGCCCAGGGCGGCTTGCAGCTTGGCGCACTCCGATAGCTCTTACCATTACGAATACCTCTATGCCCGCACGTTGACCAACGCGGGTCCCGCAACCTGGATGGGGAACAATTACCTGTACCAGTACGACTCGAGCACATTCAACAATCTGGCCGGCGGCACGCTCGACTTCCAGAGCGGCGGGAACTGGTACACCAACGACGGTACGGGGGCGTTCGACAACGCGGGGACGATCCAGACCAGCCCCGGCTCGGGGACCACGACGATTGGCGTCGTTCTGGCCAATAGCGGCAACGTGGCGGTGAGCTCCGGGACGCTGGTGTTATCCGGCGGCGGTGATGAGATGGGCAGCTTCACCGTCGTCGCCGGCGCCGAGCTGGCGTTCGGGGTGAGTAACACACTCTCCAACCTGGTCTTCGCGGACGGCTCCAGCGTGAGCGGGGCCGGAACGGTGGCCTTCAGCGGGTCGAATTACCCCCTCTCGGCTATTTTCGAGGCCGGTTCGAGCTACGACGTGACCGGCGCGACCTGGGTCGGCTCCGGCGCCTCGGTGCGGTTCCTCGCTGGTAGCACGGGATCGACGGTCGGCGCGATCGGCATCAGTGGGGGCGTGCTCGATTTCAGCACGGGCTCAGCCGTTTCCGCCTCCAGCCTGATCGAGACCGGCGGCACGCTGACTGGCAGCGATATCGGTGACGGTCACGGCCTGACGATCTGGAGCTGGCGGGACCATGAGCGGCCCGGGTACGACTATCGCCCAGGGCGGATTGCAGCTCGGCGCCGACGACGGCTACTAGCCACGTCGAATACCTCGAGGCCCGCACGCTGACCAATGCCGGTGCCGCCGCCTGGCTGGGCACGAACACACTCTACCAGTACGACGGTAGCCGTTCGACAACCAGGCCTGGCGCGACCCTCGACTTCGAGAGTGGCGGGTACTGGTACAACGGCGATGGCGATGCCCAGCTCATCAACCAGGGGACCATCCAGACCAGCCCGGCTCGAGCAGCTCGACCATCGAACGCGTTCCTGGACAACAGCGGTACCGTCGCGGTGGGTTCCGGCACCTTGACCTTCCAGGGGGGCGGCACGGCCACCGGCAGCTTCACCGTCGCCGCCGGCGCCACCCTCGTCTTCGTCGGCAGTGATACCTTCGCCTTCAACGCGGGCTCCAGCGTCAGCGGCGCCGGCAACGTCGTCTATAACTACGGCTCCAACACCGCCTTCACCGTCATCGACACCGATGTCAGCGGGACGGTAACGATCGCCAGCGGGATTGTGGACTTCGAGGGGGATGTCACGATCGGGGCCCTGGACCTGACTGGCGGTATCCTCACCGGCGCGGGGACGGTGACCGTCACGGGCTTGACCACCTGGGTCGGCGGGACGATGAGCGGCTCGGGCACCACCATCGCCCAAGGCGGGTTGCAGCTCGGCAATGACGACAGCTATTACCGCCAGCAGAACCTCGACGGCCGGACGCTCGTCAACGCGTCGACCGCCAGTTTTCTAGGGTATGATTATCTGTACCAGTACGAGGACAGCACGTTCGACAACTTGACCGGTGCCACGCTCGAGTTCCAGTTGACCGGAAGCTGGTCCAGCGGCGACGGGACGGGACGGCTGCTCAACGCGGGGACGGTGCAGGTTGCGACCGGCTCGGGGACGGCCACCATCGGGGTCATCCTCGACAACAGCGGGACGGTCGCGGTGAATGCGGGCACTCTGATTCTATCGGGTGGCGGCCTGGAGACGGGCAGCCTCACCGTCGTCGCGGGCGCCACGCTCCAGCTCAGCGGCGGTGCGTGGGTCTTCGAGTCGGGCGCGAGCCTCAACGGGTCCGGGACGGTGGTCGTCACGGCTTCGTACTACTCGCCGATTTCGGCGATGTTCCTGTCGGGATCGAGTTATGATGTGACCGGTGCCACCCAGGTTGGTTCGTCTGAGGCTGGGCTCGCGTTCCTCGCCGGCAGCGTGGTGCAGGCGACCGGCGCGCTGGCCATCAGCGGCGGCACCGTGAACTTCAGCACCGGTTCAGCCGTTCCTGTCGCCAGCCTGACCCAGTGGAATGGCACGCTGACCGGCTCGGATACCGTTACGGTCACCGGTTTGACCACCTGGACGGGTGGGACGATGAGCGGCCCGGGCGCAACAGTAGCCCAGGGCGGGCTGCAACTGGGTACGACCGATGGAGGATATGAGACCCTCTACGCCCGGACCTTAACCAACGCGGGCCTTGCGAGCTGGCTGGGCGGGAATAATCTGGACCAGGAGGACGGCAGCACCTTCAACAACCTGACCGGCGCCACCCTCGATTTCCAGACCGGCGGGTATTGGTCCAACAGCGACGGCACCGCGGTGCTGATCAACCAGGGGACGCTGGAGATGACGGCGGGCGCGGGGGTCATGTTCGTCGAGGTTTCCGTCACCAGCAGCGGGACAATCGCCGGGGATTCCGGCACGCTGGTCTTGCAAGGAGGTGGGGTCGCCACGGGCCAGTTCGACGTCGTCACCGGCGCCGCGATCGCCTGGAGCGAGGGCGTCTTCACCTTCGGCTCGGGATCGAGCGTCAGCGGAGCGGGCACGGTCAGCTTCGCCGGGTCGTACTACTACTATCCCGTCACGGCCACCTTCCTCGCCGGCGCCAGCTATGACGTGACTGGCGCCACCCAGGTGAGCTATGCCACGGTCACGTTCCTCGCCGGCAGCGGCGTCTTGGCGACCGGCGTCCTGACGATCAGCAGTGGGACGCTCGATCTCAGCACGGGTTCGGCGATCTCGGTTCCCAGTCTGACCCTGACCGGCGGCACGCTCACCGGTTCGGACACCGTCACCGTCACCGGGCAAACCACCTGGACCGGCGGCACCATGAGCGGGACGGGCACCACGATCGCCCAGGGCGGGTTGCAGCTCGGCGCCGAGAATGGCAGTTACCAGTACGAGTACCTGTATACTCGCACCTTCACCAACGCCGGCACCGCAGTCTGGGCTCCCTCCAACGCCCTCTATCAGTACAGCGGCAGTACCTTCGACAACCAGGCCGGAGCCACGATCCAGCAGCAGGGGAACGTCACCTGGTACACCGACGGCACTTCGACCATCGTCAACGACGGCACGATCGTCCAGACGGCCGGCGCCAATCCGGTCTCGTACCAGGATCCGACGGCCGGCACCGGGGTCATCGATGTCAGTTCCGGGACCCTGGTGTTGCAGGGGAATGGGATCGTCACGGCGAGCTTCGTGGTGGCGGCGGGAGCCACGCTGGAGCTGGACGGCGACTTCACGTTCGAGTCGGGGTCAGGGATCAGCGGGGCGGGTACCGTCGAGGTGATCGGAGGAGGGTCGGAGTTCACGGCGGGTTCGTCCTACGCGGTCACGGGCACCACGTTCCTGACAGCCGGCATCGTGCAGTTCGATGGCGATGTCACTCTGGGTTCGCTGGACCAGTGGGGTGGGACGCTGACCGGTGCCGGGACGGTGACGGTGAGTGGGCTGACGATCTGGTCGGGCGGGACGATGAACGGCACCGGCACGACGATCGCTCAGGGCGGCTTGCAACTGGGCACGGCCAACAGTGGAGAGTACCTCTACGGCCGCACCCTTCAGAACGCCGGGGCCGCCACCTGGCTGGGTAACAACACGCTGTACCAGGCCGATGGCAGTACCTTCGACAATCTGGCCGGCGCCGCGCTCGACTTCCAGAGCGGCGGGAACTGGTACAACAACGACGGTACGGGGGCGTTCGACAACGCGGGGACGATCCAGACCAGCCCCGGCTCCGGGACGACGACGATCGACGTCTTCCTGATCAACAGCGGCAGCGTGGCGGTGGGCTCCGGAACACTGGCGTTATCCGGCGGCGGTGATGAGACGGGCAGCTTCGGCGTCGCCGCCGGCGCCGAGCTGGCGTTCGGGGGTTCCAACTCGAACCTCGTCTTTGGCGATGGCTCCGGCGTGAGCGGGGACGGCACGGTCGCCTTCAGCTCGCTCTGGGCCGTCTTCGAGGCCGGGTCGAGCTACGACGTGACCGGCGCGACCTGGGTCGGCTCCGGCGCCTCGGTGCGGTTCCTCGCCAGCAGTATGGTCGGGGCGGTCGGCGCGATCGGTATCAGCGGCGGCGTGCTCGATTTCAGCACGGGATCGACCGTCTCCGCCTCCAGCCTGATCGAGACCGGCGGCACGCTGACCGGCAGCGATACTGTGACCGTCGCCGGCCTGACCATCTGGACTGGCGGGGTCATGAGCGGCCAGGGGACGACGATCACCCAGGGCGGATTACAGCTCGGAGCGGCGGATGGCAGCAGCCACGTCGAATACCTCGAGGCCCGTATGCTGGTCAATGCCGGTTCCGCCTCCTGGCAGGGCTTCAATACGTTTTACCAGTACGACGGTAGCCTGTTCGACAACCAGGAAGGAGCGTCCCTCAGCTTCCAGAGCGCGGGGACCTGGTACAACGGCGATGGCGATGCCCAGCTCATCAACCAGGGGACCATCCAGACCAGCCCTGGCTCGAGCAGCTCGACCATCAACGCGTTCCTGGACAACAGCGGTACCGTCGCGGTGGGTTCCGGCACCTTGACCTTCCAGGGGGGCGGCACGGCCACCGGCAGCTTCACCGTCGCCGCCGGCGCCACCCTCGTCTTCAGCGGCAGTGATACCTTCGCCTTCAACGCGGGCTCCAGCGTCAACGGCGCCGGCAACGTCGTCTATAACTACGGCTCCAACACCGCCTTCACCGTCATCGACACCGATGTCAGCGGGACGGTAACGATCGCCAGCGGGATTGTGGACTTCGAAGGGGATGTCACGATCGGGGCCCTCGACCTGACCGGCGGCATCCTCACCGGCTCGGGGACGGTGACCGTCACGGGTTTGACCACCTGGGTCGGCGGGACGATGAGCGGCTCGGGCACCACCATCGCCCAGGGCGGGTTGCAGCTCGGCAATGACGATGGTTATTACCGCCAGCAGAACCTCGACGGCCGGACGCTCGTCAACGCGTCAACCGCCAGTTTTCTAGGGTATGATTATCTGTACCAGTACGAGGACAGCACGTTCGACAACTTGACCGGTGCCACGCTCGAGTTCCAGTTGAACCGGCAGTTGGTCCAGCGGCGATGGGACGGGACGGCTGCTCAACGCGGGGACGGTGCAGGTTGCGACCGGCTCGGGGACGGCCACCATCGGGGTCATCCTCGACAACAGCGGGACGGTCGCGGTGAATGCGGGCACTCTGATTCTATCGGGTGGCGGCCTGGAGACGGGCAGCCTCACCGTCGTCGCGGGCGCCACGCTCGAGCTCAGCGGCGGTGCGTGGGTCTTCGAGTCGGGCGCGAGCCTCAACGGGTCCGGGACGGTGGTCGTCACGGCTTCGTACTACTCGCCGATTTCGGCCATGTTCCTGTTGGGATCGAGTTATGATGTGACCGGTGCCACCCAGGTTGGTTCTTCTGACGCGGTACTCGCGTTCCTCTCCGGCAGCGTGGCGCAGGCGACCGGCGCGCTGGCCATCAGCGGCGGCACTCTCGACTTCAGCACGGGCTCTGCGATTTCCGTGCCCACCCTGACCCAATCGAGCGGCACCCTGACCGGCAACGATACGGTCGCGGTCACCGGGTTAACAACCTGGACGGGCGGGACGATGAGCGGTTCAGGGACGACGATTGCTCAAGGCGGGCTCCAGCTCGGCACCAGCAACTACGGTGGGTATGAGGACCTCGACGCCCGGACTCTCACCAACATGGGCACCGCGACTTGGCTGGGCGGGAACTATCTGGACCAGGAGGACGGCAGCAGCTTCAACAACCTGATCGGTGCCACCTTCGAGTTCCAGAGTGGCGGATACTGGTCGAACAACGACGGCACCGCGGCGCTGGTCAATCAGGGAACTCTGAACACCGACGCTGGCTCGAGCACGGTTTATCTCTATACCGACCTCGATAACATCGGCAGCATCGCCGTCCAGTCCGGCGGTCTCTGGCTGTATGGAGAGCTCGAGAACAGCGGGAGTTTCGCCGTTCAGTCCGGCGGTCTTGCACTGGCAGGATATGGCACCGCCACGGGATCGTTCGGCGTGGCTACGGGAGCCAGCCTGGCTTTCGACAGCTACGAAGGGATTTACTCATTCGGCACCGCGTCAGTCATCAACGGTGGAGGGATGGTCAGTTTCGGCGGGTATTATAATTCGGTAATCGACGACGCGGGCGCCTACGCCGTGACGGGACCCACGCAGGTCAGCGCTGGCGACGTCAACTTCGTGAGCGGCGGCACCGCCCTGATGGGCGCGCTCGGTCTTTCGGGCGGCACGCTCAACTTCAGCACAGGCTCCCAGGTCAGTGTGGCCAGCCTGACCATGACCGGTGGCACCTTGACCGGCAGCGACACGGTGGTCGTCAGCGGCCCGACGACCTGGACGGGCGGCGTGATGAGCGGCACCGGCGTCACCACGGCCGAGGGCGGCCTGACTCTGGGAGATGTGAATAATCAGTTTTATGATTATGAATATCTTGTTCAGCGGACATTGAACAACGCCGGCGGGGCCACCTGGAACGGGCCGGGATACTTTTACCAGCAATCTGGCAGCGTCATCAACAACATGGCCGGCGCGACCTTTTCTTTACAGTCCGACTCGCCCTGGTACGACGATGCCGACGATGACACGTTCAACAACCAGGGCACTCTGACCATCGCCGCCGGCACCGGTACTCTTTACTTCTACACAACCCTCAACAACACCGGCAGCCTGGAGGTGGTCTCGGGGACGTTCGATCTGGTATCGAGCGTCACCCAGTTGTCGGGCACGACTCTCACCGGCGGCTCCTGGATTGTGGGGGCCGATAGTTCGTTGAATCTGGGCGCGAGTCTTACCGAACTTGCCGCGACCGTCGCCCTTCAAGGACCGGGAGCGAGTCTGAGCGGCCTGTCCAGCCTGTCCACGATCGATCCTAATGGAGAGCTCGTTGTTCAGGGCGGCGATTCGTTCAGCCTGCCCGGAAACCTCGACAATGCGGGGACGATCGACCTGGCTCCTGGTACCTTGAATGTTGCGGGAGATTACACTCAGGAATCGACGGGTACCCTGGCTGTCGGCATCGGTGGCACGACGTCCGGCAGTCAGTTTGGCCAGTTGAATGTAACCGGGCAGTCCGCCCTGGACGGAACTCTTTCCATCAGTCTGATCGATCAGTTCATTCCGCAGGTGGGCGAGAGCGATCGCATCCTCACCTTCGGCTCGCGTACGAATGACTTCGGCGTGGAGATCGGGCTCTATCTCGGCGAGGGCGAGGGCTTAATCCCCACCTACGACTCCAGCGGTCTCGATCTCGTCGTGTCGTCCACCGAAATCGACACGACTACTGCCGTCGTCTCGTCACTGAATCCGTCGGAGTACGGGCAGACCATCACCTTCACGGCCACGTTGACGCCGGCCTGGCTCTCGAGCGATTCCCCCACCGGCGACGTCACGTTCTATGACGGATCGACCGAGCTTGGTTCCGCTCCCGTCGCCGACGACTCGGCCTCATTCGCAACCTCCGCCCTCTCTGTCGGAAGCCACTCGATCATCGCCGAATACTCTGGGGATTCCAACTTCAACGCGAGTGAGTCGCTTCCGCTGCTTCAGAACGTCAACCAAGCCGGAACGCAGACCGATCTCGAGTCGTCGTCGGACCCGTCGCTCTACGGCGACGATGTCTCCTTCTCTGCGTCCGTCTCATCGACCGTCACGGGAATCGGGCCGCCGACCGGACAGGTCACCTTCTATGACGGGTCAACCGCGCTTGATACCGAGACCCTGATCAGCGGCTCGGCCTCGTTCACGACGTCTGCGCTGGCGGTCGGCGACCACATGATCACGGCGAGCTACGGCGGTGACACCGACTTCGCGGGCGACACTTCGAACGCGGTTTCCCAGACGGTGCAGGCGCCCCCGCCCGCAACGCTCAACGGCGAGGTCTACAACGACGCGAACGGCAGCGGGACCGTCACGGCGGGCGCGGGACTCTTCGACTGGACCCTCAACCTGCTCGGAAGCTCGAACCAGGTCGTCGCCACCACCACGACCGACACCAGCGGCGATTATTCGTTTTCAGGGGTCTCCCCTGGCTCCTACACGGTCGCCGTTGCCGGACAGACCGGCTATGTGCCGACCGTGCCGTCATCGGGCACGTTGACCGTGCAGGCGGGCCAAGGACAGACCATTAACAACCTGGACTTTGGTGAGTTCCAAACGGTCTCGGTCAGCGGTGAGGTCTTTGACGACCTCAACGACAGCGGCTCGTTCAACCCGAACGACCCGGGCCTCTCCGGCTGGACGGTCAACCTGCTCAACGGCTCCAGCAGCGTGGTCCAGACGACCACCACCGACTCCAGCGGCGATTACAGCTTCACGAACCTCGGGCCGGGCACATTCACGCTCGCCGAGGTTGTCCCGACCGGCTTTGCGCCGACCGGCTCCTCCTCGGGTTCCTATTCGATCACCACGTCCAGCGGCATGAACATCTCCGGCGACGATTTCGGCAATCTCGAAGGGCCCTCGCTTTCGGTCACGGGATTGGCCATCACCCCGGCGAGCGGCCTTCAGTCGGGAGCGAGCTTCGTCGTCTCGTGGCAGGATACCGATTCCGGCCAGATGCCCATCGATACGTCGTTCACCGACCGGGTGACCGTCATCAACCAGACCACTGGGCAGGTCATTGCCCAGGTCACCGTCCCTTACAATGAATCGGCCCAAGGCAGTTTAGGCGTCGGGGCGTCCGTGGCGCAACAATCCACGTTCCGTCTGCCCGATGGCGACCCCGGCGTCGGACAGATCGAAGTGACCGTTGTCGCGAATGACTACGGTACGATCCCCGGATATTACGGGACCGCCTCAGGCGCGGCCACGACCACGGAGAACGCCACGATCGCACCCTATCCCGATTTGCAAGTCCAGAACCTCACCGTCTCCCCGACGTCGATCGTTTCCGGCAGCACCGTCCAGGTGACCTGGGATGACGCGAATACGGGCAATGCCCCGGTCAACCAGGCGTTCGTCGATCAGTTGACGGTCGTTAACACCACCACTGGCGCGACACTACTGAATACCACCATCGGCTACACCCCCTCTCAGCCGGGCGTCGGACCGATCGACGCCGGGAGCTTCTACCAACAAACCGCCTCGTTCACCATGCCCCAGGGCGAGCCGGGCGTCGGCAACCTCACCATCACCGTGACGACCGATGCGGACAATCAGATCTACGAATACAACGCTTCGGGCACCGGCGAGACCAATAACACGTCCTCGGTGACGGCGACGTCCACCTTGGCATCCTATCCGGACCTGGTGACCAGCGCAGTGCAGGCGCCGGCCTCGGCCGACCCGGGCCAGGCGATCTCGGTCGGATGGACGTTGACCAACTCGGGATCGGCCGACGCCAACGGCCCATGGACCGAGCAGATTCTCCTGGCAACCGATGCGGCGGGCGATGACCCGACCCTGATCGGCGCTCAGACGTTCACCGGCACGCTGGCCGCCAACCAGTCGGTCTCGCGCACCGCGAGCGTGGTCATCCCCAGCGTTCCCGGCGGGAATTACTGGATCGTGGTCAGCGAGAACCCGCTCGGGGAACTCTTCGAGCTCGACACCACCAACGAACTGGCGATCGCCACGCAAGCCACGAGCGTCGCCGGAGCACTGACCGTGACCCTCGCCAGCCCCACCGAGAGCGATGCTGCCGGTGCCGATGCCACGACCGCCACCGTCACGCGCAATACCGACACCACTGACCCGTTGGTGGTCACGATCACGAACTCCGACCCGACCGACGTCACCGCTCCGCAGACCGTCACAATCCCGGCCGGGGCAACCTCGGTCACGTTCGCGGTCGGCACGATCAACAACTACGTCGTCGAGGGGACACAGACGGCGACCCTGACCGCCAGTGTCACGGGCATGGTGTCGGGCAGCGGCACGCTGACGGTGACCGATACCAATGTGCCCACCTTGACCCTGGCCTTGAACACGCACACGGTGAATGAGACCGACCCCAACCCCGCGGCCTACGGCACGGTCACTCGCAACACGTCCACGTCGAGCGCCTTGACGGTGTCTCTCTCGAGCGCCGAGACCAACAAGCTGACGGTCCCGGTCACGGTGACGATCCCGGCCGGCGCGACTTCCGCCACGTTCCCGGTCACGGTGGTCAACGATGGTCAGATTGATGGGAATGAGACGGCGACGATCACGGCCTCCGCCAGCGGTTTCCTGACCGGTTCCGATAGCGCCATGGTGGTCGACGACAACATTCCGACGCTGACGCTGACGCTCGCCCAGACGACCGTCAGCGAGGCCGCCGGCGCCGATGCGACGACGGGCACCGTCTCGATCGCCAGCCCGACGAGGCAGCCGATCACGATCGTCCTCATCAGCAGCGACACGACGGCCGCGACCGTCCCCGCATACGTCGTGATCGCTTCCGGACAGGAATCCGCGAGTTTCCCGATCACGGCCATCAATAACGGCCTGGACATCGGAGATCAGACGGCCGTCATCACCGCCAGCGTCGAGACCGACGCTGGCGTCGTCCTCACTCAAGGCTCCGCCGACGCGAGCCTGCTGCTGCTGAACGCCAATGGCCCTTCGCTGACGGTGAGTTTTGCCACGTCGGCCGTGGATAAAGGCGCGCACGGAGACAGCCACGATCACGCGCAACACCAGCACCACTGACGCCTTGGTCGTCACACTTTCGAGCAGCGACGTGACCAAGGCGTCGGTCCCGCCCACGGTGACCATCCCCGCCGGCCAGGCATCGGTCTCCTTCACAGTCACCGCCATCGACGACCATACCCCCGATGGCCTGCAATATGTGCAGATCTCCGCGACGGCGTCCGGGTTCGACACCGGGATCGCCACCCTGGGGATCACGGATGTGGACCTGCCGGACCTGGTGGTTTCCAGTGTGTCCGCGCCGACCACTCGATACGACGATTCGCCGCTGGCCATCTCATGGACGGTGACGAACACCGGCCAGTATCCGGCGTCCGGGGACTGGCTGGATCAGGTCTACCTGGACCCGGTGGGCGGTCCCCAGAGCACCAGCCGGGCCGACACGGTGGCGTTCGACGGCACGGTCGACGCCGGCCAGAGCTACACCCAGAGTGACACCCTCCCGCCCCCCGCGACCGACGGCGCAGTACATCGTGCGCATCGTGACCGATAGCGGTCAGAACGTGCAGGAGCTGAGCTACTCCAACAACACCGGCGTCACCGCTCAACCGCTGGATGACGAGCCGGCGTACACGGCGACCGTCACTCCTTCAGCGACGGTCGTGTCCAACGGGACGCCGGTCGTGCTCTCCGGCGTCGCGACGCTGGCCAGCGACGACCTGCCGGCCCCCGATGTGCCCGTGGCCGTTCAGATCGAGGTCGCCGGGACGACCCGCACGCTGACGGCCACGACCGATCCGAGCGGGAATTACAGCGTCACCTTCCAGCCGCTCCCGAACGAGGCCGGCGCCTACTCGCTCACCGCCGCCGATCCGCACCTCGTCAACCCCTCGGTGCAGGCGCAGTTCGAGATCGTCGGCATGACGCGCCTCGCCGGCCAGCACGAATGTTCAGGTCGTGCCCAACACGCCGTTCACCGGTCAATTCACCCTGACGAACCTGAGTGACGTTGTGTTGACGGACTTGACGGCCACCGCCATCGGCGGGCCGGCGAGCCTCACCGTGCAGTTGACGCCTCCCGACCAGATCGCCGCCAATGGGACCGGAACGCTCGCCTATACCCTTGACGAGACCTCGACACAGGCGACCTCCGGCGCGTTGACGATCCAGGTCACCACGTCCCAGGGTGCCGTACTCGACATCCCCCTGGGCGTGTCGGTCGTGCCGCTGACGCCGATGCTGGCGGTCAACCCGGGGTCGCTGAGCACCGGCATGCTCGTCGGCTCTCAGACGCTCGTCTCCTTCACCGTGGTCAACAACGGCGGCGCGCCCAGCGGAGATCTCCAGGTTCTCCTGCCGACGACCTCCTACATGTCACTGGCATCTCCCGGCGACGATCCCGTCGCTGGCCCCGGCGCGTCCTCGACGGTGACGCTGGAGCTGAACCCGGCGGCGGATCTGCCGCTGGAGCAGTACACCGGCACGATCGCCGTCAGCCAATAGCCAGGTCGGGATCGGCGTGCCCTTCACTTTCACCGCCATCACCAGCGCCACCGGCACCGTCCAGGTGCTGGTGGACGACGATTACACGTTCGACGAAGCCGGTGCACCGCACGTCCAGGGAGCCACCGTGAGCCTGCTGAACCCGTACGATAACACCGATATCGTCGCGACTGGCGTGACCGACGCCACCGGCGTCCGTCACGTTTAACAACGTCCCCGCCGGACCGTACGAACTGCAGGTGCAGGCGAGCGGCCACTCCAGCTATGAGAGCTCCTACACGGTCGTCGCCGGGCATCACGAACAACGACGAGGTGTTCATCGCCAGTGCCAGTTCGTGACCTATACCTGGAACGTGGTGCAGACGACGATCCAGGACACCTACCAGATCCAGCTCCAGACCAGTTTCGTAGACGAACGTGCCGGCCCCCGTCGTCACCATCACCGCGCCTTCCTCCATCCCCACGCTGGCACCCGGTCAATCGGCGCACCTTCAACGTCACGATCACCAACCACGGCCTGATCGCCGCCCAAGGCGTGACCCTGGATCTGCCCGACCGATCCCGAGTACACGTTCACGGCGCTATCCGATGACATCGGCGTGGTGCCGGCCGAGAGCTCCGTGGTCGTTCCCATCACGGTGACCCGGGCGGCTCCCGCAGCCGGTGTCCACCAGCGACGGCGGCGCGGTGCTGACCACCAAGGTCGAGGTGCCCAACCCCATCGGGTCGCACGTCGAGCTCGACGCTTTATGTGGATTATTCCAACACCGGCACCGCGCCCATGCCCGCGCCGCTCCTGGTGTTGACCGCGACGCAGAACGGCAACGCAGGTGCCTGGATGACCCTGGATCCGGCGCTCCAGACTCTCCGGTTACAACACGTCGGCGGCACCGGCTGGGCTACTCTCAGTCGGTCGAGATCCTGGCCAGCGGCGCCACGCCGGGTGTGCTCGAACCGGGCGAGTCCGTGCAAGTCCCGGTCTACTACGTGGGCTGGAACAACCTGGCTGCACTGGCGCCGGCGATCAGCCTGTGGAGTACGGCCACTCCGGTCACGTTCTCGCTGACGACGCTCACTGCCGACAACACGACTGCCGCCAATTGGTCGTCGCTCCTCGCCTCGTCCCAACCGCCGAGACGTCAATGCCGCCGCCTGGTCGACCATCTCATCGAACCTCATGACGCAGCTCGGCACCACCTCCGGCGGCTACGTCCAGTTACTGGACAACGAGGCTTCCTACCTCGGCATCGCTCGGCGAGAATGTCACGGACGTGCAGAGCCTGTGGGGCTTCGCCTTGCAGCAGGCTGACAACGCGCTCGATCCCGCTCGCGCCCTTCCTGACCTCGGCGACGGATGATTCCGTGGCCACGCCCGGCAGCTTGTCGCTCGAGCTTCAGCCGGGTGTTTGCCGAGTCGATCTCCGGCCGCGACACGATGGGACCGCTGGGCATGGGCTGGTCGACGTCCTGGCAGACCTCGGCCAGCGTCGCGTCGGACGGCACCGTGACGATCTCCGAACCGGGCGGCGCCGAGCGCGTCTTCCAGCCCGACAGCCGCACGCCGGGCCACTATTTCTCGCAGCCCGGCGACACCGGCACGCTCACCGCCGACGGCTCACGGCGGATACCTGCTCACCGAGGCGGACGGAATCGTCACCGACTACAACAGCGAGCGGAACGCTGAATTACATGCAGGATACCGACGGCAACCGCATCACCGCCGGGTACACCGGCGGCCAGCTCACCAGCCTGACCGCCTCGTCCGGCCAGTACATCGACATCGCCTACAACGCCGCCGGATTGATCTCCTCCATCACCGACTCGGCCGGCCGGACCACGACATACAACTATGACCCAACGAACACCTACCTCATCTCCGTGAACGGATTCAACGGCCAGACGACGAACTACACCTACGACACGACCAGCGGCGACGCGGCCCAGAACGCGCTCGAGACCATCACGATCCCCGGCGGCACACACGAGTATTTCACGTACGACAGCCTGGGCCGATTGGCCGGCATCTCCCAGGACGGCGGTGCCGAGCCCGAGACCTTCGCTTACTCGCTCGGGCAAGGTCACCATCGACCGACGGCACCGGCGATACCTCGAAAACTTATTACAACGAGAACGGCCTTGTGGCCGAGAGCGTGGACGCGCTCGGCAATCCGACCTATTACTCGTACGACAGCAACTTCAACCTGATCGAAGATCACCAATGCCGCGGGCAACTCGGAAACATACACATACAACGCCGCAGGCGAGGTCACCTCTTCAACCGACTTCCTGGGAAACACCACGAACTTCGCCTATTCCGGCCCGTTCAACGAGACTGTCCTCGATGACGGACGCCAACGGCAACACCACAAAGTACGCCTACAACTCATCCGGAGACCTGCTGAGCACGACCTACGCCGACGGCTCGGTCTCCTCGTCCACGTTCAATCCCGAGGGCGAGGCGACCTCGTTCGTCAATGCCAACGGCCAGCCGATCAATTACACCTACAACTCCGCCGGTCAGATCACGCAGGAAACCTTCTCCGACGGATCGTCGTACACCTACACGTACGACGCCTACGGCAACATGCTCACGGCCACCGATTCAACGGGCACCACCACCTTCACGTACGACCCGACGACCGAACTGCTCACCGAGGTCGCCTATCCCAACGGCACGTACCTGAAATTCACCTACAACGCGGCCGGCCAGCGCACCCAGATGGTCGACCAGACCGGGTTCACGGTGAACTACGCCTACGATGCCGACGGCCGGCTTTCCGAACTGACCGACGGCAGCGGCAACATGATCGTCGTGTACGCCTACGACGCCGACGGCCGCCTGAGCGAGACGACCAACGGCAACGGCACATACACCACCTATGCCTACGATGCCGACGGCAACGTGCTGCACCTGATCAACTATGCCCCCGACGGCACGATCAACAGCCGCTTCGACTACACCTACAATAACCTGGGCCTGGAGACGACCGAAACCACGCTTGACGGCACCTGGACTTACAGCTACGACGCCGACGGCCAGTTGACCCATGCCGTCTTCGCCTCGACGAACCCCGAGCGTTCCTGACCAGGACCTGGTCTACAACTACGATGCGATGGGCAATCGCACGAGCACGGTCGATCAACGGTGTGACGACCGCTCTACACGACCAACGACATGAATGAGTACACGAGCGTGGGCGGCGTCGACGTACACCTACGACGCCGACGGGAACCTGATCTCCGACGGCACCAACACTTATACGCTACAATTCGCTGAATCAGCTGATCGGCGTGATCTGGGCCGAGCGGGACAACGACCTATACATACGACGCCTTGGGGCAGCGGGTTGCCTCGACGACCAATGGGCAATACGACGCAATACCTGATCGATCCGGCCGGTCTGGGAAATGTCGTTTCCACCTACACGGCCAGTGGTAGCTTGATCGCGGATTACACTTATGGGCTCGGCTTGACCAGCCAGGTGACGGCCGCGGGGAGCTATTACTACGACTTCGATGCGCTCGGGTCGACGGTAGGCCTGACGGATTCTTCCGGGAAAGTCGTGGGTTCCATGAGCTACCTACCGTTCGGGCAGGTGGCGGCCGGAAACGTGACGGTGCCGAATCCATTTACCTTTGCAGGTAAGCTTGGAGTGATCAGTGACGGCAGTAATAACTTCTTTATGCGAGGTCGTGAGTACAGCGCCCAAACCGGTCAATTCCTGTCGATGGATCCGATCGGTATCGATGGCGGTGATGTCAATCTGCGTCGGTACGTCACCAACTCACCACTCCAATTCGTTGACCCGACCGGTTTCGAGCAACAGCATGCCGACTGGTTGGGTGTCGTCAGGGACACCGTAGTCGAGGCGAATAACAAGCTCATCGAGTCGCCAGTCTTCAAGAACCAGGTGAACTTGGCCCTCTCCGATGTCTTCGAGGCGGCGCGGCAGCGGGATGTGCCCGCAGCCATCCAGGCGTACGACAAATTCGAATTCCTCGGAAAAGTGGGTAAAGTCATCCCCGGAGCGGGGGCCGTACTCACGGGGTGGAGCATCGGTACCGAGATTAGGGAAGGGAAGTATGGGAAGGCAGCCTTCGAGGCGGGAGAATTCCTGCTTGTGGTTTTTGTCCCGGAAGCGGGGATTCCCGTGCTTGGTTTGAATCTCCTCATCGCCTTGAATGATCAGTATCATATAACCAAGTTTATTGAGGATTATATTGATGGTGGTGACTGTACACTCGACATGGTCGGCAGCGCATATTACCTGTGCGGCGGCAACCAGGTTTATAGCCAGTTCCTCTCGTCGATCGGCATACCGGGGAGAGACTGCGCCGCCCAGGATGTCGCGGATGCACTTTCCGCAAGTCTGCTCGCTTCCGCCGTCGCTTTGACGGGAAGCAGCAGCAGTTCGGCCGGAGCGGGACAGAATCCGGGCAGTGGCCTCGCGGGATTCGTGAGTCCTGGCACCTCTGCCACCTCCAACGCTCCACCATCGATTAACACGGAGTGTAATTGTAATGCATTGATCACGTATATCGACCAGCAGTTGTTGACGGCGTCGAATCATGTTAACGCGTCCACGACCGACCTGCATACCGTCGTGGATGGCGCACGCAAGATCATGAATACGGTCCCGACCGGTGGCACGGATCCGGATCCGCTGCCTATCCTCAGCGTTCTGCTCGGCAACCTTGGACTGATCACAGGCCAGTACGGCAATTCCGGACTTACGGCGAGCCAGGCCGCTCAGGTAATCCCGACGCTTGCGGCGTTCGACCAGTGGCAAGCGGACATCTCGGCCATCGAGACCTCGGGCGCCAACAACAGCGAAGTTGCCGGTGACATGGCCCTCCTGTCCAAGGTTGATGGCTATCTCCAGGCGATCACGACAGCGGAGAACGCACTCTTCGGCGGAGACGCCAACTGGCTCTCCACCAATCAGACCGCGACGCTCCAGCAGTGGATGACCGACTTCCTCGCGGACGCACAAACCTCGAGCGACGGCGGGGAGACGGTCACGTCCGCCGAACAGGCCCAACTGCTCGCAACCACCTTGCCAAGCTCCATTTCGACCAATGAAGCCGTGGAGTTCATCGATCGCTGGAATCTGACCGTGCAGTACTGGACGGCCGGCATCACCACGAGTGCGCAGGTCCCGGCCGGTCAGAGCACGGACTTCCTCGACGCCGGCGTCCTGCAAAACCTTTTCGATGCGGCCGAGAATGCCGAGCAGGCCAGTCAGGCCGATGGTTACGCCGATCCTGCTGACGAGTATCGAGCGGATCTGGTAACCGTTCAGAACGACCTGGCCGGCGATGGGGTGTGCGCGACCATCCAGATGCAAATCGACCAGACTGCAACCCTGACACGAACGGCGTTCACCGGCACCCTGACCTTGAACAACGCGATGACGACGGATGCGCTCCAGGACGTGGAGCTCGATCTGATCATCACCGATGCCAATGGCAACCCGGTCAACAATGCGTTCTCCATCTCGTCGCCCACCTTCACCGGCGGTCTGACGGCCGTCGATGGCACGGGCACACTGGCCGCGCAGTCTTCCGGGACGGTCTCCTACACGTTCATCCCCACGGACTCGGCCGCCGTCAACGGGCCGACCCTCTACCACATCGGCGGCACGCTCGAATTCGACGATCCGGATATGGGCGGGGAAGTCACAACCTCGTTGTTCCCATCCACGATCACGGTGTATCCGCAGGCGCAGCTCCAGCTCAACTACTTCCTGCAACAGACCGTGATCGGCGACGACCCCTCCACGCCGCAGATCGAACCGTCGGAGCCCGCCGTGCTGGGCCTGCTCGTGACCAACGTCGGGGGCGGCACCGCGAACAACCTGTCGATCACCACCGCCCAGCCGCAGATCATCCAGAACGAGAAGGGCCTCGCCAACACGTTCCAGATCATCGGCACCCAGGTCGGGAACCAGCAGTTGACGCCGTCACTGACCGTTGACCTCGGCGACGTCGATCCGGGGCAGACGGCCGACGCCGACTTCGTGCTGCTCTCGGCCCTCCAGGGTGAAATGGAGAATTTCACCGCGACCTTCAGTCACACCGATGCGCCTGGGCGGGACCGAGACCAGCCTGATCAGCAGCGTGACGACTCACTCGTTGATCCACGCCGGTGATTTCAATTATCCCGACAGCACCGGCGAGATGGACTACCTCGTCGACGACACCCCCAATCCGGAGAGCCTGCCCGACACGATCTACTTCTCGGACGGGACGACGGCGCCGGTCAACATCGCGACTGATGTCTCATCGAGCCCCGTCGGTGCCAGCGGGCAGCTTACCTTCCAGGTGACGGCCAACGTCACCAGCGGCTGGGACTACCTCGAGCTCCCGGACCCCGGCGCCGGCTACACCCTCTACAAGGTCGTCCGCTCCGACGGCACCGTCATTCCGGTGAGCGATCAGGCCTGGACCACCGATCGCACCATCTCGCCCACGGGCCAGTCGACTGTCGATGACGTGCTGCACATCCTCGACGACAACAGCACCGGGTCGTACATGGTCTATTATCGACCGACGACGGCCACGCCGCCCGCGATCGCGTCCGTGACGCAGGTCACGAGCCCGCAGAGCGGTCCCGTCTCGACGGTCGACGTCGCGTTCTCCGAGCCGATCGATCCCACGACGTTCACGACCCAGAATCTGACCCTCACGCTCAACGGCGGGTCGAACTTGATCGGCGCCTCCGTGACGATCACCCAGGATTCGCCGACGACTTTCACGATCGGTGGACTCGCGCCCTCACGACGGACGACGGCAACTACAATCTGACCATCAGCGCGGCCGGAGTCAGCGATTTCTTCGGCGACTTGGGCTCCGGCTCCCAGTCCGTTACCTGGGTCGACCGGGACCGATGTTCCGGTGATCGTCAGCGTCGGGGCGGGCAGTCCCACGCTGCGCAATACGCCCGTGCAGACGGTCGACGTCGTCCTCTCCGAGCCGATCGACCCGACTTCGTTCGACTACCAGGCCCTGAGCTTGACTCTCGACGGTGGCCCGAACCTCATCACCCCGGACGTCACGGTTACTCAGGTCGACTCGACGACCTATGCCATCGGCGGCCTTGCACCGCTCACCGCGGTCAACGGCGATTACACGCTGACAGTCAGCGCCGCCGGCCTGGTCGATGACTCGGGCAACGTCGGGCTTCGGAGCGTTGTCGGAGAGCTGGACGCTCAACACGGTCGGCCCGACCATCGCATCGCTACAAGGTATCGACCAGTCCCCCCGGAACATCGTCGTCCCCTCGCTCGACGTGACCTTCTCCGAGCCGATCGACCCGTCCACATTCACCTATCAGAACATCACCTACTCCAAGGACGGTGGCGCCAACCTCATCACCCCCGACGTGACGATCACCGAGCTCTCGTCGACCGAGTTCGAGATCTCCAACTTCAACAACCTGGTCGCACCGATCGATGGCACCTACACGTTTACCGTGAACGCGGCCGGGGTGGAGGACCTGGCCGGGAACACCGGGAGCGGTACTGCGTCGGACACCTGGGTGCTCCTGACGACGCCACCGGCGGCTCCGACCAATCTGGCAATCTCGCCGAACACCGGTACCTCTCCCGGCCTGACGGACACCGGCTCGTTGACCCTCACCGGTTCGCTCTCCGAATCGGGCCTGACCGTCATCGTGTCCGAGGCGAACACGGAGCTAGGGACGGTGATGGCCGACGGCACTTCGTTCTCGATCCCGCTGAATCTCCCGGCCGGAACGTAACGCGCTTCAAGTCACGGCCGTGGACGCCGCGGGGAATACCTCGACAGCCGCCGACTTCACCGCGTTCATCGACCTCACGCCGCCGACACTCCTCTCGATCACCGGCACCGTCGCCCAACCCGACGAATACCCCGGTGTCCTCGGTCGATGTCACGTTCTCCAAGCCGATCAACCCCGCCACGTTCACAACCGCCGACCTGAGCCTGACCGATAACGGCAGCACCACCAACCTGATCACCGGCGATGTGACGATCAGTCTCGTGACGGGCACGAACTCGACCTACGCCATCGGAAATCTCGGCGGGCTGACGACCGCCGAGGGGAACTACACGCTGACCGTCGACGCCTCGGGTATCCAGGACCTGGCCGGCAACGTCGGGACCGGCTCGCTCTCGACCTCGTGGCTGATGGACACCACCCCGCCGACGAGCACCGTCAGCCCGCTCTCGCAGACCACCACGTCCACGAGCTTCACCGTCTCGGTCACCGGCAGCGATCCGACCGGGTCGAACAGCAGCTCTCCCTCGGGCATCGCCTCATTCGCCATCTACGTCTCGACCGACAGCGGCCCGTTCACGTTCTTCGCCACCGTCACGCCCGCGAATCCATCGGCCCTCTTCACCGGCCAGGTCGGGAACACATACGGCTTCTACAGCATCGCGACCGACGAGGCCGGCAACGTCCAGCTCACGCCGACGGCCGCGCAGGCCAGCATCGAGGTCGTGAGCCCGGCGGTCGATACCACCACGTCGCTCCAGTCGAGCGAGGACCCGTCGAAGCTCGGCGACTCGGTGACCTTCACGGCGACCGTCAGCCCGGCGCAGGGGACCGCCACACCCACCGGCTCGGTCCAGTTCAGCATCGATGGCACCGCAGTCGGTAACCCCGTCTCGCTCGACGCCAATGGCGATGCCACGTATACGACGTCGTCACTGGCCGTGGGCAGCCACATCGTCACGGCGAGCTACCTCAACACGGATGGCAACTTCAACGACAGCAGCGCCACGCTCTCCGGCGGCCAGACGGTCACGACGGCTGATACGACCGTCGCTGTCAGCTCCAATGCGCCGACCTCGGTCTTTGGCCAGTCGGTCACGTTCACTGTCGACGTCTCCGCGGTCACGGCCGGCTTGCCCACGCCGACGGGCACGGTCGAGCTCTTCGATGGCACCACCGAGCTGGGAACGGCGACGCTTAGCGGCGGCAGCGCCACCTACAGCACCGCAAGCTTGACCGTGGGAGTCGCATTCGATCACGGCGCAGTATCTCGGCGACAGCAACTTCAGCACCAGTACTTCGGCCGCGGTCAGCCAGGTCGTCGATCAAGACGCGTCCTCGGCGACGCTCAGCTCCTCGGCGAATCCTTCGGTGCTGAACCAATCGATCAACTTCACCGTTACGGTCAGCGCCGCGGCGCCGGGCGGCGGCACACCTACCGGTACCGTGCAGTTCACGCTCGACGGCAAGAATTTCGGTACGCCCGTCACCCTGGTCAACGGCAGCGCCACCAGCGGCTCGATCAGCACGCTCAAGCTGGGAAGCCACACCATCACCGCGAGTTACAGCGGCGATCCCAATTTCACCGCGACCACGGCGCCCAGCTTCACGCAGGTCGTCAACCTGGACAACACCACGACGAGCCTGGTCGTGACGGTCAACCCTTCGGTCTACGGTCAGTCGATCAGCTTCACGGCCAGCGTGGCCGCCGTCGCTCCGGGCACCGGTACGCCCACCGGCTCGGTGACCTTCACCGACGGCTCGACCACGCTGGGCAAAGTCACTCTCGCCGGGGGCACGGCGACCTACAAGACCACGAAGCTGGCGACCGGAGACGACGCGATCACTGCGACCTACAACGGCAGCTCGACGTTCGCGACCAGCTCCTCGCCGATCCTCGACCAGGTGGTCAATCAGGACGCCAGCACCACGGTGGTGACGACCACGGCCAGCCCGTCGGTCTACGGCCAATCCGTGACGCTCACCGCCACGGTCTCGGCGGCGGGGCCCGGCAGTGGGACACCCACGGGAACCGTCATCTTCTACGATGGCACGACCGCGCTGGACACGGCCACACTCAGCGGCGGCAAGGCGAGCTTCAAGACCACCGCCCTGGCCGTCGGGTCGCACGCGATCACGGCCGTTTATAGCGGTGACGTTAACTTCACGACCAGCACTTCCGCGACGCTCGATCAGATCGTCAACCAGGATGGCACCGCGACGACCGTCAGCTCCTCGGTCGATCCCTCGGTGTTTGGACAATCGGTGACCCTCACGGCCAAGGTGAGCGCGGCGTCGCCGGGCAGCGGCACCCCCACGGGCTCCGTCACCTTCTACGATGGCACGACGGCGCTGGACACGGCCACGCTCACCAGCGGCAAGGCGACGTTCAAGACGAACGCCCTGGCTGTCGGTTCGCAGTCGATCACAGCCGTTTACAGCGGCGACGGCAACTTCACGACCAGCACCTCGTCCGCCCTGACCCAGACCGTCAATCAGGATGGGACGACGACGAAGTTGAAGTCGTCGGACAGCTCGAGCGTGTACGGGGAATCGGTCACGTTCACGGCGACGGTGAAAGCGGCGTCGCCGGGCAGCGGCACCCCCACCGGTCCGGTCAGCTTCCTGGACGGGACCACGACCCTCGGCACGGGGATCCTCGATGGCACGGGCACGGCGACGTTCACGACGTTGGGCCTCTCGGTGGTGCGTCATACGATCACGGCGGTGTATAGCGGTGATGACAACTTCCTCACCAGCACCTCGGCGGCCGTCAACCAGGGAGTGAACCCGGCGAGCACCAAGACGAACGTAGCCTCGTCCGCCAATCCTTCGACCTCAGGCCAGTCGGTGACCTTCACGGCAACCATCGCCGTGGTGGCACCGGGGAGCGGGTCACCGACGGGGACCGTGACATTCAAGGACGGTTCGACGCTCCTGGGGACGGGCTCCCTGAGCGACGGGACGGCCAGCTTCACCATCGCCACGCTCGCGGTCGGCACGCACTCGATCACGGCGGTCTATAGCGGCGACGGCAACTTCACGTCGAGCACGTCGTCGGTCCTCAAGCAGGTCGTCAAGGCGAGCCAGGCCCTGACCGTCTCATCAGCAACCCTGGTGGATCTCGCCCTGGGCGCCCTGGGGGACGATGCGTCGGATGGTGGGATCCTGCCGGACACGGTCCTGAAGATAGTCTCGGCGATCAAGCGACGACGGCACCCGTTCCTCGCTGACTGAGACCGGACCTCGTCCTGGGTGGAACGAACGCCCCTCCGCGTGAACAACCACCTTGGCAATTCGGCCCGAGCGTGTTAGACCAGTATGGCTTCTGATTGTGGTCCCTGCCACGCGCGCCACCTGTGGTTCTTCAGATCCGAATCGATGCGTGGGGGCTCGGCGTTCCGATGGTCTTGTCATGAGAGCCGCCGTCCTCTGCAAGAACGCGCCGATCGACACCGCACCGCTCCAGTTCCAGGAGCTGCCCGACCCGGAAGCGGGTCCCGGCGAGGTGCTGGTCCGGGTTCACTGCTGCGCGACCTGTCGCACAGACCTGCACGTTATCGAAGGGGACCTGAAACCGGTGACCCTTCCGATCATCCCCGGCCATCAGGTGGTGGGCACCGTGATCGCGCTCGGACCGGGTTGCCATCACCGCAAGGTAGGCGACCGCGTTGGAGTCGCCTGGCTGCGATCCACCTGCGGCACGTGCAAGTTCTGCCGGTCCGGTCGCGAGAACCTGTGCGAAAGCTCGCGCTATACCGGCTATTACGAGCACGGCGGCTACGCCGAGCTCACCACGGTTCGCGAGGATTTCGCGTACGTGTTGCCAGAATGCATCGATGATGCCCACGCAGCACCGTTGTTGTGCGCGGGCATCATCGGATATCGGGCGTTGGTTCGAAGCAACCTACCGGCTGGCGGTACGCTGGGCATCTTCGGATTTGGACAATCGGCCCACCTGATGGCTCAGATCGCTCGCAGCCGGGGTTGCACGATCTACGTGGTCACTCGAGGGAAAGAGCATCAAGACCTGGCGCGGCGTCTCGGCGCCTCGTGGGCATCCGAGACCATCGACGGCATGCCGGGTAAGGTCGATACGCGCCATCATCTTCGCGCCTGCGGGCGAACTCATTCCGCAAGCCCTGACCTGCATCGAGAAGGGAGGAACTCTCGCTATGGCCGGCATTTACATGAGTCGGGTCCCCTCCCTGGATTACGCCCAGCACCTATTCTACGAGCGTGATGTCCGCTCAGTGACCTCGAATACCCGCCAGGACGGCGCGGAACTGCTCCGCGAAGCGGCGCGGATTCCGATTCGTCCCGAGGTGCAGCCTTATCCTTTTGAGCAACTCAACCGGGCGCTCCAGGATCTCAAGAACGATCGGATCAATGGAACGGGACTGGTCCAGATCAGGTCTTGACCCTCTGGGATACGAACGCTCCGCGCTCGGGGAGTGTCCGCCGCGTCATCTTTCGATCGAGAAATTCGCAAGAAGCGAGACGGGCGAACTTTCGGGTTCGCGATCGATTCGTTTACAATGAAGACGAGGGAAACGTCGCGGCCGACACAACGACTGACGCGCCTTGTGGGTCACAACATCAGGCCCGGTCCAGGCGGATTCGGCAGAGACGTCCCGGATCCTGGATCGCACGCGACCCTTTCCGAGGACCCGACCGACATGCCTTCCGTGGTGGAAACCTTCCCCAACCAGTTCCCGGACCGCGATTATGAGATCGAGATCACCTGTCCGGAATTCACGGCCGTCTGTCCCAAGACGGGTCAACCCGATTTCGGCACGATCGTCATCCAGTACATCCCGGCCGCGGCCTGTCTCGAGTTGAAGAGCCTGAAACTCTACCTGTTCAGCTACCGGGACCGAGGGATCTTCTACGAGCATTCGATCAACACGATCCTGGACGACCTGGTGAACATCCTGTCATCCGCGGAAGATGAAAGTCGTGGGACAATTCAATCCGCGGGGCGGGATGACGTCCCGGATCACGGCGGTCTACGAGGCGAGCGATTCGTGAACAGAGCATCGAACGAAGAGGGCGCGGCTGCATGGGTCGGTCGTTGCCGGCGAGCCGTCGGCGGCCTCGAACCGTGCGGGAGGCACGATGCGACCGGGCATCGTCACCCTGACGACGGATTTCGGCATCGGCGGTCCTTATGTGGCCGCGCTCAAAGGCGTCCTGCTCGACAGGGCGCCGGGGGTTCAGTTGGTGGACGTCTGCCACACGATCTCGCCTCAGAATATCCTCGAAGGCGGCTTCGTGTTGGCGGCCATCGTTGACGCCTTCCCGAAGGGTTCGGTCCACCTCGCCGTGGTGGACCCCGGCGTCGGCACGGATCGCCGCCTGATCGCCGTCCGGGTGGCCGGTCAGTGGTTCGTGCTCCCCGATAATGGACTCATCACCGGCGTGACACGCAGCCCGAACGCCCGAGGGAGTCTGGGAGATCACCAACCCGGCCCTTCGTCGCGAGGTCGTCTCGGCCACGTTTCATGGGCGTGATATCATGGCCCCGGCCGCCGCTCATCTGATCCGCGGTGGTGCGCCGGAGGAGCTCGGCCCTCCACGCACGAAGTTCATCACTCTTCGGAACTTCGAACCAACCCCCGACGAGCACGGGTTCGTCGGCGAGGTGATTTTCCGAGACACGTTCGGCAATCTGATTACGAATATCAACGCCGATCAACTCTCCGGCACGCCGCACGATTCCTGGATAATCGAGCTCGGCGGGAGAGCGGATCCAGGGCATCCGGAACACATATGGAGAACGCCCCTCGGGCACCCTGGTCGCCCTGGTCGGTAGCTCCGGCTGGGTGGAAGTCGCAGTCGTCAACGGGGATGCCGGCCGTCAACTGACGGCGGGTGCGGGCACGACGGTCCGACTCCGACGGATTTGATGAGCCGTCTGTCCATGGTTCACGGGTGTCGCGTGCTCGGATCAAGCGTATCGCCCAGGACACCTCTTGAGGGTTAAGCCATCTGAAACCTGCGCCGGAGAACGCGTAAAGGCTTTTGCATACTCCGAGCCGAGACTTGCGGGTCCTTCATCATGCCGCGGAATATCGTGAACAAACCCCATCCGACCCCGAATCCCGATAAGGCCCACACACCGGGTTCCACCGAGAAGGTCGGTGACCCTTCGAGTGCTCAGGAGACCCGCTCCTCCTGCGTACTGTCGTCCCGCCCACGAACCACCGCTCACGGATCTCCCTGCCGACGAGGCCGACCTACGACTCTTGCTTCGACGATCTCAATCAGATCCTGTCTCAATCGATCCAGCAGCCCGACCCCGATCCCAACCTGGAATCGTCCGGACCATCGGTGCGTCTCACTCGGGACGAGGCCGCCCCTCTCCTCGAGCAGGACCGGGGCAAGGCGCCTCGGACATCGGAGATCTTTCGCTCCGTCGTCGCAGCCGCGGCCAACCTCGTCGGGACGAGGGACCCACGCAGTGCCCCGGTTGATCGTTCAGACCAATCCCCGCCTTCACTGGAGTCCGGGCCCGATGATGGTCCGCCGAGTGGACAGCCGATGCCCGATCTCGTCGTCCTGGAGCGAGACCAACGCATCAGGGACCTGGATTCCGAGGAAGAGGACGAGCTCTCCGAGCCCGCCCTTTCGTGGAGCCAGGTTCTTCTGCTGAGCTATGCCAGTGCGATCACGATCGCACTGGTCTGGTTGCTCTGGACGGGGCGATGGTCGAAAAGTGCGGCGCCACCGACGGCAACCTCGGAGCAGCCGATCGTCGATTCCCCATCACGGGTCGTGGAACCCACCGCAAGCTGCTCCTGCGCCGCCGATCCCGCCGGAGAACCTGCGCCCGAATCGGTCAGACCATCCAGCTCGGCGACCTGGAAGTCACCCCCCTGACCATCGTTTCTACCCCCGTGGAGCTGGTCCGCTCCATCAAGCCGGCCAAATGCCGGCGCGAGGAGGAATGCCTCGTGCTTCGACTCAAACTCACGAACGTCTCCCAGGAACACAGCTTCACCCCCTTGACTCCGAACCTGGTCAGGGAGCGGGGCCTGCGATCTCATGAGCCTTACATCGCCACGTCAGAGGGAACGAGCATTCGACTTGTTTCCCCTGGCCGTCGACAGCGAGTGGGCCATCGTCGGACAGGAATTCACCACGCTCCAGCCAGGAGATACCGTGGAGACCTTCGTGGCTGCCGGACCAGGATCGGGCCAGAAACTGCCGCCCGAAATGACCTGGCGCGTCCGACTCCGGACCGGCGTCTATCGCACGGACATGCTCGGAGTGCCGTTCTCCAAGGACGAGGTCCGTCACATCAGCTCATCGGACAGCGACAACGAAAAGGGATTCCCTGTAACCGATCGATCGCGCGGCCTGAGCCGATTTCACCGCTTGAGTGCTTGGCTTGACGGTCTCTTGTGAAGACTCGCTGCGTTTGGCCCGTTCCCGTGGCTTGGCCCGAATCCGGGCTCGGAGGGTCTCGACGCGAGGCTCCCAGGTCGTCAGGGCCTCCTGGAGCCCTTCCATGCTGGTGGTTGGACCGCTCGGGTGCGAACTTCAAGTGGTCGACCTGATCGAGGAAACGAATCAGTTCGCGGAGATCCTCGTCGCCGAGCAGTTCCTCGAGCCGGCCGTCGGCCGCCAATTCCTCGGTCGTCATGGCGCGGCAGGCGGTCCCGAAGGGGACGGTAAGCGCGTCCCGGATCGATGCCGAGAGTGAGACCAGGCGGTCGCGGGGCGACGGATTGGAATCGGCGAGGGCTGCCGGAGCGTGTTGGTCGCGTCGCGCCCGGGCCGCCGATCGGCGATGACGTCGCCAAAGGAGAGGAGCCAGGAGCAAGCAGACGAGGATGAGGACCAGCGGCAGCGCGCGACTCAACGGCTGCGAGGTCGTGCCACGGCTCGGGGCCGAGATTGGGACGAGGGGGGACCAAGCCCTGGGGAGCGGCATCGTTCACGAGGGGCCTCGGCGGGTCGCTCGCCTGGAAAACAGCTCGATCAGTGGGACGATCGGATCCGTGTCGGTGGTCATCGTGAACGCCTGAATGCCGGAGTTGGCACACCAGCGCTGGAAGGCCGCCGAGCGGCGGGCGGAGATCTCGGCGTAACGCGTGACGCACCCGGGACGAACTGGCGTCGATCCGTGCGCGAGACGCCCTGTTCGGCATCCTCCAGCGCGAGCAGGCCGGCATTGGGGAGTTGGTCCTCGCGGGGATCGACGACCCGCAGGGCGATCGTGTCGTGACGACGCGCCGCGCGCCGCCAGGTCGCGACCGGCTCCTCGGTGATGAAGTCGCTGATCACCACGACCATCGCACGCCGCGCCGTGCGTCGCACTCGTGCCAGGCCGACGCTCAGTTTCGTCTTTGGCGAGGTGGTCGGCGTCGCCACCAGGGCTCGCACCAACTGGGAAAGATGGCGAACTCCGCCCGCCGGAGCCAGCTCGACCTCGATCCGATCGCTCACGAGGATCAGCCCGGCCCGGTCGCCGTTCTGCACCGCGGCCGTCGCCAGCAGGGCAGCCGCCTGGGCTGCCCGATCGGCCTTGGTCTTCCGCTCCGGGCCGAACCGCATGCTCGCCGAGACGTCCACGACCAGCCAGAGGCACAACGCCCGTTCCTCGACGAACCGCCGCACGAACGGCCGACCCTGCCGCGCCGTCACGTTCCAATCGAGGTGCCGCACGTCGTCACCCGGCTCGTACGCGCGTAACTCCGCGAACGTCAGGCCGATGCCCCGGCCGAGCCCCGTGATAGGCCCCGGCAAGCTGGGAAACCGCGTCCGGCCGGACCCGGAACCGCAACCGCCGCGCACGACGCACGATTGCGGCAGCATCCAACTGTGCAGGACGCGGTGCTTTCTCCCGCCGCCGAAACGGCCAGATCATGAGCGTTCATCCCCCTCGTCAGGTCGGAATCGCAATCCGGGTAGATCGCGGCAAATCCCATCCTCAGGAAACCCCCCATTGTATTATTCAATAGGAACTTGCAACCAGCAAGCCGGACCGAATCCGCACGACCCGTTGATTTCGGCTGCCATCCCGGAGGAGTGACCTGATCCAGATGCGGGTGAAGCGCGACGAGGCTCCGGTCGAGCCCTCGAGTCCGGGCACCGGCTCGGATGATTCCGGACACTCCCGAGATGAATCCATTCCACCATGCGGATCAGGGAGTCATCCGAGTTGGTGCCGATCTCGCGTCGAATTTCCGAGAACTTTGACCGTCTCCGTAAAATGATGAAGGGTTTTGCCGATATAATTCGCTGAACTCATCAAGGCTCTTCGTTCGCCTGGACGATTCGTCTCTCCGGGGCAATTCGGAAACGAGGCTCGCCCTCCTTCCGTCGGAAGCCCTTCTCTGAAAGGGGGATTGCCACGATGCTGGAAGCGCTAATCGTCGACATGCTAATGGGTTGCTCCCTCCTCATGCTGGCCGGATGGGTCAGCCACGCCTTCCGCCCGAGATCGAACAAGGACTGACTTGCGATTGCGATCGCTCACCCCTAGTATGACTTCTTGAGGTTGACTCCGGCCCAAACAGCCGAGAGCGACGCCGATTCCTGATAGCCCCTTGAACTCTGAGGGGGTTGCCACGTAATCGCAGGAATGTGAGCGCCGCTCTGACCACGATCGCGAGCGAGACACTCTGGCTCTTGAGCGAATTCTCCGAGATCGGACGAGAGCGGTAGGCGATTCTGGCCGAGCGTGCCCAGAGGATCGCAGTGCAGTCCTGCCCAGAAACCTTCCCCGCGTGAGGCACTGATGTTCCGCCGTTCCCTCCTCCTCGGACGTTTCTATTCCGTGTGTCTGGCCGTTCTGACGGGTTGTCAGGCCAATCGGCCGAAAGTCGCTCCCGCCGAGACGCCGGTGGTTCCCGTGAGCCACCCCGTCCAGCGGGAGGTCACCGATTACGTAGACTTTACAGGCCGAACCGAGGCGGTCCATTCAGTGGACATCCGTCCACGAGTCACCGGCTACCTGAAACGAATGCCGTTCAAGGAGGGGGCGGAAGTCAAGGCGGGAGACCTCCTGTTCGAGGTCGATCCCCGGCCGTACCAGGCCCAGCTCGACCAGGCGCAGGGTCAAGTCGAGCTCTACAAGGCGTCGCTCAAACTGGCCAGGACGACGCTCGCCCGGGACCGGGCCATCAACGAGCGGTCGCGCGGCTCGATCAGCCAGCAGCAATTCGACCAGGAACAGGCGATGGTCGACGAGGCCGAGGCCCGGGTGAAGGCCAACGAGATGGCCATGGAGCTCTACCAGCTCAGCATGGAATTCACGGATGTGATCGCGCCGATCGACGGCCAGATCAGCCGCTACTATCTCACCCTCGGCAACCTGGTCAATGCGGACACGACGTTGCTGACCACCATCGTGTCGGTGGACCCGATGTACGCCTATTTCGAGATGGACGAGCCCACCCTGCTGCGGATCCGCCGGGCCACCAACGAGGGGCGGATCAAATATACCCAGGACGGCACGAAGATGCCGGTGCTCATGGGATTGCAGGGCGAAGAGGGCTTCGCGCACCAGGGGATGATCAACTTCGTCAACAACCAGGTCAACCCGACGACGGGGAGCATCCTGGTTCGTGGGGTCTTTCCGAACCCCGCACCCAAGACGGGTGGCCAACGGCTGCTCTCACCCGGGATGTTCGTGCGGATCCGCCTGCCGATCGGCGAACCCCACTCGGCGCACCTGGTCATCGACCGGGCCGTGGCGTCAGACCAGGGGTTGAAGTACGTTTACGTGCTGGATGCCGACAACAAGGTCCAGTACCAAAGGGTCACGACCGGGGCGCTCCAGGACGACGGCTTACGCGTGATCGAGCAGGGGCTCAAGGGGGATGAGTGGGTCGTCGTCGGTGCCCTCCAGCAGGTCCGCCCGCGCACGCTGGCCAAGGCGGAGCGAATGCCCATGCCGACCCTTGGACCGCCGGCCGGCGCCGAGGCTCCCCCGGAACCGCTGAAGCCAGGGCCACCCCAAAGGCGTCGAGTCCGTGGCATCGCAACTCGACGCGCACCAGCCTTCGTCCCCAAAGTCCGGTAGGCTTTCCCCATCGCCCGCGCAGCCCGCCAAACTCGCGCCGCCGCCGCTACTGGGCAAGTCCTCGGCGCCGGCGCCCGCCCTGGTCCAGCCGTCGCTGCCCAAAGCCGGCAAGCCTGTGACAGTCTCACCCGCGCCTGAGAAGCCCCATCGTTGAAGGGAGCGCCGGCCATGATCTCGCGCTTCTTCATCGATCGGCCGATCTTCGCGACCGTACTGTCGGTCGTCATTACCCTGATCGGGGGGATCTCACTCTATTATTTGCCGATGGCGCAGTATCCTCGGATCACGCCGCCCGGTATTTCGGTGTCGATCAGTTACCCCGGGGCCAACGCCGCAGTGGTGGCGGACACGGTGGCGGCACCGATCGAACAGCAAGTCAACGGCATTGACGGCATGCTCTACATGTCGTCGCAGATGGGTAACGATGGCACGTACACCCTGACGGTCACCTTCGATATCGGGACGGACGTCAACTCGGCCCTCGTCATGGTGCAGAACCGCGTCACCCTGGCCATGCCTCAGTTGCCGACCCAGGTTCAAAACCAGGGGATCACGATCCGGAAGAGGACGCCCGACCAGTTGATGGTCGTCAGCTTCTACTCGCCGGACGGCCGTTACGACGACATCTACCTGAGCAACTTCGCCACGATCTTCGTCAAGGACGAATTGCTGCGCGTCTATGGAGTCTCGGACATCAACTACATGGGCCAGCGCGACTACAGCATCCGCGCCTGGCTCGACCCGCAAAAGCTGGCGGCGCGGAACATGACCGCCATGGATGTGGCGAACGCGATTCGTCGCGAGAACGTGGATGCCCCCGCCGGCCAGCTTGGTCAGCTCCCCGCCTCACGAGGACAGTATTTCCAGTTACCGCTCGATACTCTGGGCCGGCTGACCAATCCGGAGGAATTTGAAAACATCGTGGTCAAGGTCGGCCGCAGTGGCTGCTCAAGAGCCGGCGACGGCCATTGTCCGGCTCCGCGACGTGGCCCGCATCGAGCTGGGCGCTTTGAACTACACCCAGTCGTGCACCTTCGACGGCCGCCCGTCGGTGGGGCTGAGTGTTTATCAGCTCCCGGGGACCAATGCCCTCGACGTCGCCGACCGGGTGCGCGCCAAGATGAAAGAGCTCAAGGTGCGCTTCCCGGACGGGGTGGAATACGCCATCGCCTATGATACGACGCCGTTCATCCGCGAGTCGATCCGTGAGGTCTTCAAGACCCTCCGCGATGCCGTGCTCCTCGTCGGCCTGGTCGTGTTGGTCTTCCTCCAGGACTGGAAGACCATGATCCTGCCGATGATCGACGTCCCCGTCTCCTTGATCGGTACGTTCGGGGCCATGGCCGCCCTGGGCTTCACCCTCAATAACCTGACGCTCTTCGGGCTGGTGCTGGCCATCGGCATCGTGGTGGATGACGCGATCGTCGTGCTGGAGAACACCGAGCGGATGATCGCCAAGGGGTACGATGCGCGAACGGCGACGATCAAGGCGATGGAGGAGATCACCGGGCCGATCATCGCGATCACGCTGGCGCTGAGCTCGGTGTTCGTGCCGTGTTGCTTCATCGGGGGCATCACCGGGCAGTTCTTCCGGCAGTTCGCGGTGACGATCGCGGTGTCGACGATCATCTCGGCGGTCAACGCGTTGACGATGACGCCGTCGCGGGCGGTGCTGGTGTTCAAGACGGAGGAGGGGGCCCATGGCCACGAGTTCAAGCGAGAGGCGTTGCCGTGGTGGATCTTCGGCGTGCTGGGCGGCCTGTTGACGGTCCGGCTCGGGTCCTCGAATACCTGGGCGACTGGTTCGGCCTGACTGGGGGATCGCTTGGAGGCGGAGCGGAGGGGGCCGCGAGCGAGCTGTCCTGGACCGCGACCGCGGTCTATTTCGCCCCCGGCTTGATGGTCGGCCTGGTGGTCGGCTGGTTGATCATCCGGCCGGTGAACGCCGTGCTGGGCTGGCTGTTCCGGGGATTCAACCGACTGTTCGACCGGATGACCGATGTGTACGGCTGGGCGGTCGGCAAGTCGCTGCGGATCAGCATGATCGTGCTGCTGATCTACGGCGGCCTGGTGGTCCTGACCTACGACGTCTTCCGCCGCGCCCCCTGGGTTTCATCCCGGAGCAGGACCAGGGGCGTCTGATCCTGAGCGTCCAGTTGCCCGACTCGGCGTCGCTCCAGCGGACCCAGGCCGCGATGGCGGAGGTCGAGGAGATCACCCGGGAGGACCCGGGCGTGGCGCACACGGTCGCCATGTCGGGGATGTCGTTCCTGTTGCAGGCCAACGCCTCCAACTTCGGATCGATGTTCATCGTCCTGAAGCCGTTCGACGAGCGGCAGGCCCCCGGGCTGCACGCCAACGATATCATGGCCCGGCTGCGGAAGGAGTATGCCCGGCGGGTCAAGGATGCGGAGGTCCTCGTGCGCAATTCCTCGGCGATCCCCGGACTCGGCGTTGCCGGCGGTTACAAGCTCATCGTCGAGGACCGGGGCGGGCGGGGATTGAAGGACTTGCAGCAGGAGACGGACAAGCTGGTGGATGCGATGAAGCACGAGCGAGGCCTGGCCAAGGCGTCCTCCCAGTTCCGTTCGCATACGCCACAGCTCTACCTGGACATCGACCGGACCAAGGCCCAATCTCTGGGCCTGTCGTTCGACGACGTGAATCAGACGTTGTCGATGTACCTGGGCTCGCTTTACGTCAACAGCTACAACCAGTTTGGCCGGCACTGGCAAGTCACGATCCAGTTGGAGGGCGATTACCGCAATCGCGTCGAGGACATCAACCTGCTTCAGGTCCGGAACAAGTGGGGACAGATGGTCCCGCTGGGCACGCTGGTCCATGTGCGCGAGGTCGGCGGCCCGGTCACCGTCACCCGCTATAACCTCTACAAGGCCTCGCAGATCACGGGGAGCCTGGCGCCCGGGGTCAGCTCCGGAGAGACCATCGAGGCCATCGACCGCCGGACCGACGCGACGCTGCCGCTGTCGATGAAGGCCGAGTGGACCGAGGTGATGTTCCTGCAGATCCGGGCGGCGGAGAAGACGCCACCGATGTATATCTTCGCGCTGTCGGTCGTCAGCGTCTTCCTGGCCCTGGCGGCCTTGTACGAGAGCTGGGCGTTGCCGATGGCGGTGATCCTGGTCGTGCCGATGTGCCTGCTCTGCTCGCTCGCCGGGGTGCTGGGCACGGGCCGGGACGTCAACATCTTCGTGCAGATCGGGCTGGTGGTGCTGGTTGGGCTGGCGTGCAAGAATGCCATCCTGATCGTCGAGTACGCCAAGCAGAAGCAGCAGGAGGGCTTGTCGCGGTACGAGGCGACCCTGGAGGCGTGCCGGCTGCGGTTGCGGCCGATCCTGATGACGTCCATCGCGTTCATCATCGGAGTGATCCCGCTGGCCGTGGCCTCGGGTGCCGGGGCGGAGATGCGTCGGTCGCTGGGGATCTCCGTGTTCTACGGCATGGTCGGCGTGACGCTCTTCGGCATCTTTCTGACGCCGGTCTTTTTCTCGGTGATCCAGGGGCTCAGTGAGACGAATCGGGTCGTATCGGACGCCACGCGATGGATCGGTTCGAGTCTCGTGGGTGGGCTCGCGGGGCTGGGGATCGGCTTCCTGCTCGCACGGCTCAACATCGTGAGATTATCCTGGGGGATGGGAGCCGGCGGTCCCGCGGGCCTCCTGATCGCACTGGCGGTGCTGGACATCCACCGGAGACTCCGGCCACGATCCGCGCCTCATGACCCAGCCCCCCATTCCCGACAGAAGGCCGCCGTACCGACCGGAGATCATCTGCCGTGATTTCGCGCTTCTTCATCGACCGTCCGGTCTTCGCCATCGTGCTCTCGCTCGTCATCGTGCTGGCGGGCGCGGTGGCCGTGTTCACGCTGCCGGTGGCGCAATACCCCGAGGTGACGCCACCCACAGTGCTGGTCACGGCCATCTATCCCGGGGCCAACGCGATGACGGTGCGGAACACCGTCGCGGCGCCGATCGAGGAGCAGGTCAGCGGCGTCGAGAACATGATGTACATGTCGTCGCAGTGCACCAACGACGGCACCTACATCCTGACCGTGACCTTCCGGCTGGGCATGGACACCGACATGGCCCAGGTGCTGGTGCAGAACCGCGTCTCGCTGGCACTGCCGGTCATCCCGCAACTGGTTCAGTTCGAGGGCATCAGTGTCAAGAAGATGTCCCCGAACACCATGATGATCGTCAACCTGCTCTCGCCGGACGGCCGATACGACAGCACCTTCCTCAGCAACTACGCGACCATCTACATCAAGGACGAGCTGGGGCGGCTTCCCGGCGTCGCGGGGATTACCTATCTGGGCCAGCGCGATTACAGCCTGCGGGCCTGGCTCGACCCGGCCAAGATGGCCGCGCTCAACCTCAACGCCACCGATGTGGTCAACGCCATCAGCCAGCAGAACCTCCAGGTGGCCGCTGGTCAGATCGGCCAGCAGCCGGTCCCCATGGGCCAGCAGTTCCAGCTCACGATCAACACCCTGGGCCGACTCGTCGAACCGGAGGAGTTCGGCGACATCATCATCAAGGCGGGTCAGGACAACTTCATGGCCCAGCCGGCCCAGGGCGGCGCGGGCGGGCAGGGCGGTGCGGGCGACCAGGGCGGTGCGGGTGGACAGGGGGGCGCCGGCGGTCAGGGCGGCGGGAACTTCCAGGGCGGCCCCACCGATGAAGGGGGCTCCAATAGCGAAGGCGGCACCATGGCCCAGGCCACGGGCATCGTCCGGCTCCGCGATGTGGCCCGCGTCGAGCTGGGATCGCGCCAGTACGATCAGTCCTGCACCCTCGACGGCAAACCCTCGGTCGCGGTGTCCATCTACCAGTTGCCCGGGTCCAATGCGCTGGAGACCGCCAGCGGGGTCTACGACAAGATGCGCGAGCTGAAGACCCGCTTCCCCGATGGACTGGATTATCAGATCGTCTACGACACCACGCCTTTCATCCATGAGTCGGTCAACGAGGTCTTCAAGACCCTCCGCGACGCGGTCATCCTGGTGGGCATCGTCGTGTTGATCTTCCTCCAGGACTGGAAGGCGATGATCCTGCCGATGATCGACGTGCCCGTCTCCTTGATCGGCACGTTCGCCATCATGGCGGCCATGGGCTTCAGCCTGAACAACCTGACGCTCTTCGGCCTGGTGCTGGCCATCGGGATCGTGGTGGATGACGCGATCGTGGTGCTGGAGAACATCGAGCGGCTGATCGCGACCGGGCTGGACTCGCGGACGGCGACGATCAAGGCGATGGAGGAGATTACCGGCCCGGTGCTGGCGATCACGTTGGTGCTCAGCTCGGTGTTCGTGCCTTGCTGTTTCTTGGGAGGCATCACGGGGCAGTTCTTCCGTCAGTTCGCAGTGACGATCGCGGTATCGACGATCATCTCGGCCATCAACGCCCTGACGATGACCCCGTCGCGCGCGGTCATGATCTTCAAGACCGAGGAAGGGAGCCACGGCCACGAGCTGAAGCGTGAGGCGTTGCCCTGGTGGATCTTCGGGGTGGTGGGCGGGATGCTGACGGTCTGGCTGGCGAAAGGGACCATCGTCGGGCATCTCGTCCAAATGGGCTTGCTCGAGGGATTGAGCGGAGGCGAGTCGGAAGTGGCCTCGGGGTGGATGCCCTGGATCCACGACGCAGCCGCGTTCACACCCGGCTTGCTGGCCGGCCTGGTGGTTGGCCTGGTGATCATCCGGCCGGTGAACGCCGTGCTGGGCTGGTTGTTCCGGGGCTTCAACCGACTGTTCGACCGGATGACCGAGGTGTACGGCAGGATCGTCGGCGGAGTGCTGCGGATCAGCGCGATCGTGCTGCTGCTCTACGGCGGGTTGCTGGGACTGACTTACTACGAATTCATCCGGACGCCCACAGGCTTCGTCCCGCAACAGGACAAGGGTTATCTGCTGCTCAACGTGCAACTACCGGATTCGGCTTCGACCGAGCGCACCCAGCGCGTCATGGCGCGCATCGAAGCCCTGGCGCGCGAGACACCGGGCGTCGCGCACACGGTCGGCGTCTCGGGCCAGTCGCTGCTCCTGAACGCCAACGCGCCCAACCTCGGCTCGCTGTACGTGATGCTCGATGAGTTCTCCCATCGCTCGATTTCACCCGCGGAGCACTTCTTCCGATGGCTCGAGAATCCCGACCTGGAGGCCCGGCTCCGCAAGACGTTCGGCATCAAGAAGGTCCCACTGCTAGACAGCGACTCGATCGCCGCGGAGCTACAAGAACGCTGTAAACGCGAGGTGCGCGGGGCGATCATCACGACGTTCGGTGCCCCGCCGATCGACGGCCTGGGGACGACTGGTGGTTTCAAGCTCATCATCGAGGATCGCGGCAATCTCGGCGTGGGGACCTTGCAGCGGATCAGCGATGAGATTGTCGAGCGGGGCAACAAGACGCCGGGGCTCCAGGGCTTGTTCAACAGCTCGCGGGCGAACACGCCCTGGCTCTACCTCACCATCGACCGGACCAAGTGCATGGCCCTGGGCGTCCCGGTCAACGAGGTCTTCAACACGTTGCAGGTCTACCTGGGCTCCTACTACGTCAACAACTTCAACAACTTCGGCCGGTCGTGGCAGGTGAACGTCCAGGCTGACCAGCGGTTCCGCGGCGACGCCCAGGACATCCGGCAACTCCAGGTGCGGAACAACAAGGGTCAGATGATCCGGCTGGCCACGCTGCTGGACGTGAGCAACACCAGTGGGCCGGTCTCGGTGATGCGGTACAACATGTACTCGTCCACCGCCATCACCGGCAACCCGGCGCCCGGAACCAGCTCGGGGCAAGCCATCGCGCTGATGCAGGAGATTGCCGACCAGGAATTGCCGCGCTCGATGGCTTCGGACTGGACCGAGCTGGCCTACATGCAGCTCCAGGCGGGGAATACGGCCACCGGTGTCTTCGCACTGGCGGTGGTGTTCGTCTTCCTGGTGCTGGCGGCCCAGTATGAGAGCTGGAAGCTGCCGCTGGCGGTGATCCTGGTCGTGCCGATGTGCCTGCTCTGCTCGCTGGTGGGCGTGAACCTCGCCGGCATGGACGTGAGCCTCTTCACCCAGATCGGGTTCGTCGTACTGGTCGGCCTCGCGAGCAAGAACGCGATCCTGATCGTCGAGTTCGCCAAGCAGAGCCAGGAAGCGGGGGTGTCGCGCCGTGAGGCCACGCTTCAGGCATGCCGGCTGCGACTGCGGCCGATCTTGATGACGTCGTTCGCGTTCATCTTCGGCGTCCTCCCGCTGGTCGTCGCCGAGGGGGCCGGCGCCGAGATGCGCCGGTCGCTAGGAACGGCCGTGTTCGGCGGCATGCTCGGCGTCACCGCGTTCGGCATCTTCCTCACGCCGGTGTTCTACTATGTCATCCAGTGGTTCGGCGATGCCAAGAAGCCGGCACATCTGTCGGCCATGACGAATGGGGTCCCGCCGGACGGCGCGATGACCGCGCTGGCAACGCCGGAGGCGGCGAAGTCCCACTCGTTTCATGGTGATTATCCCGAGAGTCCTCGGTGAATGGCTCACCGGGCGAAATGAGAGCGGTTCAGGAACGGGTTACGTACACCATGGCGCTCGCTTGACACATGCAGGATCCGAGCGTGAAGCGATCGAGAGCCGTGCACCTGCAAACAGGTGGAGGAACAGGTGCGGCCACTGAACCCTCGAATCATCGACGTCACCATTATAAATTATATATTTTAATATTATTATATTAATTCAATCGGCTCGCAAACCGTCCTCGAATGCGGATCAGATCGTAGTACTCTCATGTCTCGATATTTCGACTGTCGGGAGTGCAGCCAATGATGGAAATCAGATCGTTCCCCGGTATTCCTTAATTTGACTCGTTACGGGGCATGGCACGCCAACCGCCGAACTCGGGCCGCCCGCCTCGTCTCAACCCAGATCATTGCGCATCAACCGTTTACAAGAGCGGAATTGGCCGTTTTATCCAACGGTGTGACTGGCAACCGAACGCACCGGATCAGAAAATATTTCTGAAAACCAAGACAGCCCTCTTGTATTCCGCCGCACGGACGGCATACTAAGCGATCGTCTCGCTTCGCCAAGACCGATGATATTCCGGACGCGGGTGGAAACGACAACGCCGTGTTGAGAGCGGCGTGTGTCGATCCCATCCTCCCGAACTCGCCCGGCCTGGCCACTCGGTTATTCTACCGATTCACCCCGTTGTGTCCCGGCGCTGAGGAACCGCGCCGTGGAATGTGGCCGGTCCGCTCCGGAGTGAGCGGGCTCGCCGCCAAGGATCTCTTGCGCCCAAGGCTCAGGCGAGCCAAATCCCTCGCCCCACCGGGGAGAGGGTGGCCGAAAGGCCGGGTGAGGGGGACCCGAGGGAGCGCAATCATGCCCGCATCCGCCTGAGTCACTCCGAGCGTCGCCGCCGAGCGCTGATGGTCAAGCCGGACGTTCTCCGGTTGGAAGCTCGAAATGCGGTCACACCCATGGGTGCGGCCTCGCTTGGGCTAAGTACGCTTGGACTCATGCATGCATTTGGGGGGGGTAATGCCCTGACCGGCTCCCCTTCCCTTGGCAGTGCGCCGCGTTCTCTGGCGGGACGGACAGAACCGCTCGACCCTGCCGGTTTGCAGACCCTCGACGCGGCCGGCGATCGGTTGGCCATCCGGATCGTACCGGAAGCACCAGGCGGACAGGGTTCGGGCGGAGCCCTCCCGGACGTCCCCTCGCCGAGTCCGGTTCAGCGCGAGTCTCCTGACTCCGCCGATGATCCGACCGTGGGTCTCCTCGGCCGAACCGAAGGCTCGCAACAAGCCACCCAACCTTCGGGACTCTCGGCACCCTGGAAGCCGGCGAGCCAGCTCGGCGCGGGCGGCGGTGCTCTGCCGCCGCGTGGCGGCTCGGGGAGCGTCGCGGCGGGGGTCGCCATCGCCACGGCGAAATCGGCCGCGACAACTACTCCCGCCGCACCAAACCCCACCTCGTCCAGCTCGTCTGCGGCCTCGTCGGCGTTGCTCTCCACGCTCGGGCTCAGCGCGGGGGCTTCGCAGGGCGGGACGACCGTCAGTCGCAACGCCCTGGCCGCCGCACTCAACAGCAAAGCCGGCCCGGGAGCGATCCATCCTGGCGACGGCGCGACACCCCTGACGTCCCCGGCCTTTACGCTCCTGACCCTCGACTACAACCAGGGCACGGTCATGGTGCCCGGCTTCGACCAGCTCGCCACGCCCGGCGGCGCCGTGGACCTGCGCGCCGAGGTCGTCGACTCGAACGCCGGCACCTATACGTATTCCTGGAACACCACGGGCCTGACCGACGCCACCGGCATCAGCGGGAGCAGCAGTTACGACCTCACGTTTCACTGGGACACGACGATCAGCACGGCCAATTCCGAATCCGTGACGTTGACGGTCACGGATCCGGACAGCAACCAGGTCAGCCAGACGTACACCTTCTGGGTGCCCGCCGGGTCCGATTCGACGACCGGCGGCACGACCTGGGCGTCGTCGCTTGACCCCGGTGCCATCGCGGCCAGCTCGCCGGCCGTTTCCAGCGACAACGTCTCGGTCGTCTCGGCCACCGGGGCGCTGGCGGCGGCGATCGACATGCCCAGCTACAATCCCAACGTCCCAGCGCTCTCGCTGACCTACAACTCCCTGGCCGCCAACGCGATGCCGATCGTGGTCGCCGAGCATCCGCTCAGCGCCAGCTCGGCCACGCCCTCGAAGGTCTCGGCCCAACTGACCTTCGATGGGACGGCCTTGACGACCTACTACTACAACACCTCGTCGCTGACGCCCGGCGACATCATGCAGATCGGTCTCCAGGCGACCAACGCCACCAGCCTGGACTCGGGCAGCTACCCGTACACGATGACCGTCGCCGATGACCGGAGTGGCTCCTGGACAACGGTCACCTACGACGGCACGGCCACGGTCGAGAACGCCGCCAAAGATCCGACCTTCTCGGCCCTGGGCGCGGGCTGGACGGTCGACGGGCTGATGAAGATCATCCCGGGCACCGGCGGGGTGCTCCTCGATGAGGGGGGCGGCTCGGTGTTGTGGTATTCCGGCAGCTTCGGCGGCGGCGGCGGGACCTACACCAGTCCGGCGGGGGATTTCAGCACCCTGGTCCTGAACAGCAATGGGACCTACACCCGGACGCTCACCGACGGCACCCAGCAGAACTTCGCCTCGACCGGCCTCGAGACCACCAGCGTCGATCGTAACGGCCTGACCACGACGTTCACTTACTCCGGCAACCTGCTGACGAAAATCACGGATCCGTTCGGCCAGGTCACCTCGTTCACGTACAGCAGCGGTTATCTTCAGACGATCAAGGACCCGGCCAATCGGCTGACGACGTTCACGATGTCCGGCGGCGACCTGACGGCCGTCGAGTACCCGGACGACAGCACCTGGGATTACGGCTATGATGGGTCCGGCCGGATGACCAGCGTGACCGAGCCGTCGTCCGCCGGCGAGCCGACCAAGATCACGACGATCACCTACGATTCCGCCGAGCGCGTCGGTACGATCACGCGGCCCGATAGCACGACCGAGGAGTTCTCGGCGGGCCAGGAGCAGGGCTGGACCGATAGCGGCACGTCGGGCAGCCCGGCGCCTTCAACCCTGCTGGCCCAGGTGGGCTCGACTTACACCGACCCGCTCGACAACGTGACCACGAACCGCCCCGATTGGTACGGGTTGGGTCAGACCAGCCAGATGACCGATGCCCTCGGTAACGTCACGACCTACGACCTCAACAGCAACGGGCTGGCCACCGTCACCATCGATCCCATGAACCGGATCACGCAGGCTGCCTACGATTCCAAGGGGAACGTCACCGAGATCACCAACCCGGATGGCAGCACGGTCACCTACGGCACCTACAACAGCTTCGCGGAACCCTCGTCGATGACCGACGAGCTGGGCCGGATCACGACCTACACTTACGATGCGCACGGCAACCTGACGGTCAAGGAAGACCCGATGGAGTACGTGACGACCTACACCTATTCCGCCACCCAGCCGGGGATGCTGATCAGCCAGACGGCCCCCGCGCCGGTTGGGGATTCGAGCTACACGCTCACCAGCTACCAGTACGATTCGTATGACCGGCTGACCACGATCACGAACGCCGATAACGACGTGACCGTGAATGTCTACAGCAGCGCCGGCCAGGTGACGAAGACGACCGACCCGAATGATAACGTGACGACCTATTCCTACGATGCGATGAATCGCAAGACGGGCGAGACTGACGCGGAGGGGAGCGCGGTCGCCGGAATCAGCACGTACACCTACGATGCCGCGGGCAACCAGGTCACGTTGACCGACCCCGACAACGACACCACGACGACGACCTACGACGCCATGGACCGCGAGTTGACCGTGAAGACTCCCGACGGCGGAGTGACGACCTACGTCTACGATAATGACGGCAGACTGTACGTCCTGATCGATCCGGTCGGCAATCACACGACGTTCCTCTACGATTCCCTGGGCCGCCAGACGACGCAGGTCTCGCCGTCGGTGAACAGCGGTAGTGGCGAAACCTCGACGACCGAGTACGACGCCGACGGCGAGGTGATCGAGACGACCGACGCCGATGGCCGAGTCATCACGTATTCCTACGACTCGCGCGGCGACCAGACGGGCGAGAGCTGGCTCAGCTCCGGCAGCGCCATTTACATCGCCACCTACACGTACGACTCGGCCCAGGAGATGACCGGCGCGGCCGACAACAATTCGCTCTTGACGATGGCCTACGACAGCGATGGGTGGTTGGGGACCCTCACGACCTCCGGCCCGGGCAGCGGCCAGCCGACGGTGACCCTGACCTATAGCTACGACCCCGACGGCGATGTGACGAGCATCACGGACAGCCTGAGTGGCAGTGGGGATTCGGGCCAGGGGATCACGAGCTACGTCTATGACCCCGCCTTGCGGTTGACCACGATCACGCAATCGTTCGGCGGCACGGCCGGCCCGCAGATCGCGGAGACCTACGACCCGGGTGGCCGGGTGACCGAAGTGGACCGGTGGGTCTCCGGCGGCTCGACGGAGGTGAACACGACCTACGGCTACGACGCAGCTAACGACATGACAGCGGTCAACAACTACTCTCAGAGCCGTACGCCGGGTATCGGGCTGAAGTACGATGTCACCCAGGCGTACGACCCGGGAGGTCAGGTGACGAGCATGGTCATCGACAACGGTGGGAGCAACACGACGACGACCTACAGCTACGACCCCAGCGGCCAGGTGACCGGCTCGACCGGGGGCAGCAACGACACGTACGCGTACGACCTCAATGGCAATCCGAACAGTACGGGCTACTCAACCGGCGCCGGCAACGAGCTGACGACTTCACCGGGCGTCACCTACACCTACGACAACAACGGCAACCTCGTCACGGCGAAGACGTCGAGTGTGACGACTACCTATACGTACGACTACGAGAACCGCCTGACCAGCGTGGACCAGAACGGCACAGTCATCGCGACATACACCTACAACGCCCTGGGGCAACGGATCGCGATCGACGACAGCGGGACCAAGACCTGGACCGTCTACAACGGCACGTCTGCCGACGCCAACCCCTACGCCGACTTCACCAGTTCCGGGACGGTGTCGGTGCGCTACCTGTTCGGCCCGGCGGTGGACCAGATCCTGGCGCGGACCGGTTCGAGCGGGACGACAGCCTGGTACCTGACCGACCAGCTCGGCTCGGTGCGGTTCATCGAGAACACTTCGGGGACGGTGCTGGACGCGATCACCTACGATGCGTTCGGCAACATCACGAACCAGACAGATTCTTCGTACGCGGACCGATTCATGTTTGCCGGGATGCAGTTTGACGCGACGGTTGGGAATTACTACGACCACGCGCGGTATTATGATGCCGCCATCGACAGGTTCATGAGCCAGGATCCGAAGGGGTTCGACGCCGGGGACACCAACGTGTACAGGTACGTGGAGAACGATCCGACGACTCTTACGGACCCGAGTGGACTTCAGGACAAGCCCCCCGGGGACGGTTTCGTCGGCGATCTTTTGTATTACAGATGGTACGGAGGACCGAACGGCGAACCAGGTTGGTATTTTTTGCCCGACGGCTCGAACAATTCTGGACGAATGCACACAACCCCGAACCGAAGAGGTGGGCCGATCACGGGTTCCATTATCGACCACTCGCAAGATGGGCCTCCGCTCGTGCCAATGCCCCCGATACAGGTCAGTCCAGAACCCCCAATCGAGCAGCATCCGTCTCTCACAAGTCCGCAGATCAATATCAAACTGCGGATCACTCCGCCAGCGATTTTGAAACCTTCATGGTGGGACGTGCCGCCTGGACAAAATCCGAATTATCTTCCAGAATAACTTCGGGCGAACCCTGAAGTTGCATGCACACGAGTTCATTCATCAACCCGTGTCTAGCGGGGCGTCATCAACGTCATATCCACCCACCACCGAGAACAAAAATGGACAATCTCACGTTGGAGGTTCTGTTCGAACGAGTCAATCGTATCGAAAGGCGATGCTATGTTTGGCGTCTTCTAGCGATCGGGGCTCTCCTAGCCATAACGTTGCTACTTATACTGGGTACGGTGCATCGCAGGGGCTCGCCCGAGACCGTTATAGCAAAAGGCTTTGTGGTCGTCGATGAGAATGGACGCGACCTGATCCGTTTAGGGAGATATGACGAAGCGTGGGGAAAAGCCTCCCTGGAGTTCCTCGACGGCAAGGGCGTCCGACGGATTGTCATCGCCATTGACAAAGGCAACGCGCCTTACATCTCTCTCATGGATCCGGAAGGAGGGGACCAACTCGTTTTGGACGTCCAGCCCGGAAAGGGCTCTGCTATCGCTTTCAGGAATCGCAAGAGCCCATCCGGCCTCTTGCTCGCAGCCGGTCCCCCCGGGGTTTCGGCTATCGGCTTCATGGATAAGGATGGTAATCGCCTGCTCGAGATTGGCCTTGAACCAGATGGAGCTGGAAGATTGACGTTGCGTTCCAAGGAGGGAATGAAGCTGTTCGAGCTTCCAAAGTGAAAGGATCGATAAATGGGGGAGGAAATTGGTGTCGGAGGAAATTGGCGAGGAAATTGGTGTCGGAGGAAATTGGTGTCGGAGGAAATTGGTGTCATAGCAGGGGAGGTCGGGGTCAGACCAAGGGGAGGTCGTAGGGGAGGTCGGGGAGGTCGTCGGGGAGGTCGGGGTCGGGGAGGTCGCAGCAGGGAGGTCGGGGTCAGACCTAATTTCTAGTTTTTTTCTGGGGAGGTCGGGGTCGGGAGGTCGGGGTCAGACCTGCGGGGGAGGTCGGGGTCAGACCTAATTTCGGGGGAGGTCGGGGTCAGACCTAATTTCTAGTTTTTTTCTGGGAGGTCGGGGTCACGGGGGAGGTCGGGGTCAGACCTAATCGGGGAGGTCGGGGTCAGACCTAATTTCTTCGGGGAGGTCGGGGTCAGACCTAATTTCTAGTTTTTTTCTGGGAGGTCGGGGTCACGGGAGGTCGGGGTCGGAGGTCGGGGTCAGACCTAATTTCCGGAGGTCGGGGTCGGAGGTCGGGGTCAGACCTAATTTCGGTCGGAGGTCGGGGTCAGACCTAATTTCTAGTTTTTTTCTGGGAGGTCGGGGTCACGGGAGGTCGGGGTCGGAGGTCGGGGTCAGACCTAATTTCCGGAGGTCGGCGGAGGTCGGGCGGAGGTCGGGCCGGGTAGACCTGGGTGGTTGCCCACCCAGGCCCCCCACAGATCCGGGCGTGCACGTTAAATGCACCCGGTTCGTCACGTTGTGGATCGCTGTCCTTCACACGAGTAGGTCGTCTCGCGGTGACACGCTGGTGAGGCACTGGTCCTCGGCGTGGTTCCAACTCCCCCTCCACAACGCGGCGCCCCCTTCGCTCCACAGGGTCCGGAAGGCCGTTCCCCCGCTTCAACACTACTATGGGCGCTGCGACTCCTTGCCGTCCATCTCGCCGCACTTCGTTTCCTTCGCTTGGCGATACCATCGTTTCGTCCCTGATTCGTCCCCACAGGCTCGGGACGGGAGCCGTGGATCAACCTGGAGTTGGTAAGCCGGGCTCCGGCCGGCAGCCAACGATGGAGACGGCAAGGTCTCCCAAGTTCCCGGAAAACCCTTTGATCATTCGCCGGAGGTCGGGGTCAGACCTAATTTCTAGTTTTTTTCTGGGAGGTCGGGGTCACGGGAGGTCGGGGGGGAGGTCGGGGTCAGACCGGGGAGGTCGGGAGGTCGGGGTCAGGAGGTCGGGGTCAGACCTAATTTCTCAGGAGGTCGGGGTCAGACCTGGGAGGTCGGGGTCACTGGGAGGTCGGGGTCAGACCTAATTTCTAGTTTTTTTCTGGGAGGTCGGGGTCACGGGAGGTCGGAGGAGGTCGGGGTCAGACCTAATTTCTAGTTTTTTTCGGAGGTCGGGGTCAGACCTAATTTCTAGTTTTTTTCTGGGAGGTCGGGGTCACGGGAGGTCGGGCCGGGTAGACCTGGGTGGTTGCCCACCCAGGCCCCCCACAGATCCGGGCGTGCACGTTAAATGCACCCGGTTCGTCACGTTGTGGATCGCTGTCCTTCACACGAGTAGGTCGTCTCGCGGTGACACGCTGGTGAGGCACTGGTCCTCGGCGTGGTTCCAACTCCCCCTCCACAACGCGGCGCCCCCTTCGCTCCACAGGGTCCGGAAGGCCGTTCCCCCGCTTCAACACTACTATGGGGCGCTGCGACTCCTTGCCGTCCATCTCGCCGCACTTCGTTTCCTTCGCTTGGCGATACCATCGTTTCGTCCCTGATTCGTCCCCACAGGCTCGGGACGGGAGCCGTGGATCAACCTGGAGTTGGTAAGCCGGGCTCCGGCCGGCAGCCAACGATGGAGACGGCAAGGTCTCCCAAGTTCCCGGAAAACCCTTTGATCATTCGCCAGGTTCCTCCGACCCCGGTGTGACCTGGCACGCCTCTGGGTCCAGGTGTAGCTAATGCCAGGCTCGGCCCCCGCGATTGACCAAGACGAGGGCTCACGACAAGGAAATTTCGGGGCTCAATCACACAGCGTTTGATCGCGCTGTCTACGCTTCGCAGGGGCAGTCACCCACCCACCACGCAAGACTCGCTTCCGGCTGCTGGCCCGGCTCTGCCGGACGGGATTGGTTACCCGCAGGGTTTCAATGAAAGGTTTCACATTTTGAAATGATTCTCCTTTCCCGAGCAACGTGCGCAAGGTCAGACCAGGTTTCGGGTTTTTTCAGAGTCGGCGCGAGAGAAAAAACCGGGAGGTCGCCGGGAGGTCGGGGTCACGGGAGGTCGGGGTCAGACCAGGTTTCGGGTTTTTTCAGAGTCGCGCGAGAGAAAAAACCCGAAACCTGGTCTGACCCCAAAGCGTCCGTGACAAAGCGTCCACTGGTCTGACCCCAAAGCGTCCACAGAAAAATGAACTGACACCATTAAATCCCCAAAACCATCATGGCAGGCTTTTTGCCTGTGGGTGACCCCGACTCCCCCCCTCTGGTGCTGATCCTCTTAAAACTCTAAGCATGCCTATCTTGTGTCGGTCTTCTGCTAATGAGCTCGCCATGTTTCCGGAGGCGGTCTTTATCGACTTGTCGGCTCCGTGTGCCAGCAGCGCTCGCGCCACTCGAGCGCTCTCGCTATCATTCAGGGAACTCGACAAAGCAGAGATGCAGGGGAGTCTCATCTCCATCATGCATAGTAATGTTTACATCTGATCCTTTTGATATTAATAATATGGCACATTCTGAATGACCATAGATGATAGCCAACTGTAAACCAGTCAGTCCCTGGATAGTAGAATCAATTGCTTCACCCGAATCAACCGCTTCCCTAAGTAAAGCAACGTTGCCGTCACGTGCTGCTCGTGCAACCTTTGAAGGTACCGGGACAGGCTTCCCGTCATAAACCTGCTCCAGCTCCGGTTGCTTGTCTGTGTCCGCCACAAGGATGAATTCTTGGCCCTGAAGGTTAATCTCAAAACCCCCCTCACCAATGCCGTCGCTCAACTGAGCAACTGTTTCATCGCGTAACCTGTCAATGAACAGGGGGCGCAAGGAATCCGGCACCCAATAGTCTGTGACGACTTCCAATCCTTTGTCAGGCGTCCAACTCGTCCGAATGGTTCCTCCAATAACACCTTGGTCAACGAGTTCCACATCAAGGTAGTCGTACATGTTGCCTCCGCCGTACTTCCAACCATCAAGAAGGGAAAGTGCAGACGAGTTCCGGACGAGCCGCTCCGTCTTTACAGAGTAGGCGTATCCGGGTACATAAAATGAAATCCGCATGGCTGCTTCTCCGGAAGTTCAATGGCTCAACCAACTCGCAATCTGTTCCTTCGCCATCCGCTCAAAAGCCTGCTGGCCTGCCCGCAACTGATCGATGAATTCCTTGCATGCCAACCTTCCCCTCGGTGTCTTGGCCCACACGTCGGCGAGACGATCCCCCATTGAGGCGTTCCACTGCATGGGCAAAGATATAAAATTATCGGGATGATTTAGAAGCAAGTTTTGCTGCTCCCGTGTCAGTTTGTCAGCAAAGCCTGGAAGCCGCTTTATCCGGTTTGCGGGATAGATGTGAGCAGCCTGTGGGGGGCGGGTATAGGGGGGCCTGTTGACCCAACGATTCGTTTCAGGATCGATCCAGCCTCCTTGCTTTTGGTTCCAACGCTGGATCTTTCCGCTGGGAGTTGTTGGTGGTTTACCCGTAGGAACGCCGGGGCCCCTCCTCGGTAGCACGCCTTTGAGCTTCTTGACTCCGGCCCCGGCGGCATCCAGAGTCTTGTCCACCGCCGAGTTTACAACAGGCCCAACGACGCGTCCAGCCCCCTTCTCAGCCATCCCTTCGACAATCTGTTCCGCAACGACCGTGGCTCCCAGTGCCAACATCGCACCAGTTGCGGCTCGCCCATTCTTCGTCGATCCCCCTTGAATACGACTGATCGAGCCGGAGTTCAGCTCACCCGACTGAAGCGGGTCGAGCATCTGATTCTCGTAAGGCCCCGCTGTCTGCTCTCTCTGCTTGTTGATCTCGGCCAATTGGCTATCGAGGTTGACCGATCTGCGAGACTCTCGGGACCAAGTCGTCCCAGCGTCCCAAGCTGCGGCGATACCTCCGAATATCGGAACATAGTCAAACCAGTCGCTGCTAAGAACGAAGCCTGGCTCGTTACCGGAGTTTTCCCCCGGGAAATAGGGAGTAAGCACGACCCCCGGCCCGCCGCCGGAATCCCCACTCGGGAAATTGGGAGTCGTCACGAACGGTGACTGTGGGCCGACGCCACCGGCCCCGAGGAGGGTTGAGCCCGCGCCACCGCCCGCCACCTGCTGCGCCCGCGAGATCGGCGCCGCCTGGGTGGACGTCGGGTTCTGCACGGCGCCCCCGTTGAAGTTCAACAGCCGCTCGAGCTCGTCCTGACTCGACCCGTTGCTCGTCCCGCTGTCCTGGGTCGGCGCGATCGCGTTCGCGGATCCGCCCGAGCCCCCGATCGTGTTCCCACTCGACGACTGCCGCGTATAACCGATGTTCGACGGGTGCGACAACCACGTCGTCATCCCGGACGTCGGGTTGGTCTCGTTGGGCTCATCGAGCACGATCCCCGACCCGCTCTGCGTCGGCGTGATCTCCGCTCCCTCGAACTCCAGCGGGTGCAGCACCTGGCCGCCCAGGGCCGAGATCAGGCCCTGCGACACGTCCAACTGCGGCTGGGTCGTGCCGTCGTGCACCGCCCCGTTGGCCGCGAACGTCCCCACCCGGTCCGCCACCCCTTCGCCGATCGTCGTCGCCCAGCCGGCTTGCGCCAACTGCAAGGGTGGCGACGGCTCACTCCCGCTGGTCGTCTCCGTGCTC
>CAWJTQ010000008.1:0-373295 GCA_963845695.1 uncultured Isosphaeraceae bacterium
GATCCGTGGCATCCGTGGGGCCGTTCCCGACGTAGCGGTAAAGGTCCATGTCCCCCGCGGAAAACCCCTTCGGATCCTGCCCCATGAACCTCCCGATCGTCTCGTCGTAGTACCGTGCCCGGTCGTAGTACTGCCCGACGGTCGCATCGTACTCCATCCCCGCGAACTTGAACCGGTCGCCGTTGGTCGCGTGGGTCTCCGTGACGATGTTGCCGAAGCTGTCGTAGACGATGTGGTCGAGCTCGGTCCCCGACGTGCTGACGATGTCGCGCACCGAGCCCAGCTTGTCGGTCAGGTACCAGGCCGTCGTGCCGCCCGCACTGGTCCGCGCCAGGAGCTGGTCCACGACCGCGCCGTTGACCACGCCCCTTCCCGTCAGATACCGCTCAGTCAGGCTGCCTGAGCCGTTGAAATCGGCGTAGGGCTGGGCGTCGGCGCTGGTGCCGTCGTAGACGGTCCAGGTCTGGGTGCCGCTGTCCTTGATGCCGATACGACGGTTCAGGACATCGTAAGTGTACGTTGCGATGATCGTACCGCCTTGGGTCACTTCGGTCAAGCGGTTTCGATAATCATAGGTGTATGTCGTGACCACATGGGTCGAGGTGTTCGTCTGGCTGATCAGGTTGCCGGCGTTGTCGTAGGTGTAGGTATAGCCCGGCGAGGCGGTTTGCTCGTTCTCCGTGCCCGTGGAATAGCCGGTCCCGGCAGGGTCTGGCGCACACTCTAGGCAATCCTGGTAATCTATGGGCCTTGCACCCTGGGCCTATCTTTTATACCATTCTCTGTGTTGTTTCATCTGAGGCACCGCATGGAGAGTGAACGATGGCCGAAACTCATCGCATAGGTTTGGACGAGGTGGCGCGGCACTTTGAGGAGTTGGAGGATCCCGTTGCACGGTCAATCGACGGCATCCTCTGGTCAGTGTCGTGGTCATCGCTCTGATGGCGGTGTTGGCCGGGGCTGACGGCCCGACCGCGATTGCCAAGTGGGCGGCTTTGAAAGAAGAGTTCCTCTTGGAGGCGATCGACTTGCCCAACGGGATCGCACAAGGACGTCTTTCGTCGCGTCTTGGTCCAGCTCAAGCCGGCCGCCTTTCAAGCCTGTTTTGCCAACTGGCTGCAATCGTTGCGCGCGCCACGGCCGCGGAGGCCGCTGGCGTGACCCAACCGATCTTGGCGGTCGATGGCAAGACGGCACGGCGAAGCCACGATCGCGGCAAGGGCCTGGGCGCTTTGCATTCGGTGAGTGTCTGGGCCAGCGAATTCGGGCTGTCGCTCGGGCAAGTGGCCTGCACGAGAAATCCAACGAGATCGCGGCGAATCCCGAGGTCCTGAAGCTGGTGGACATCGAAGGCGACCTCATCACGATCGACGCCATGGGGACCCAGAAAGCGATCGCCGAGACGATCATCGATGGCGAAGCGGATTATCTGCTGGCGATCAAAGGAAACCACGAGACGTTGCATCAAGCGGTCATCGATCACATCGACGAGAAACTTGATGGAGACATGTTGAACGTTCAGGAGCATGTGACCACCGAGAAGGGTCATGGCCGTCAGGAGACGCGAACTTATCTCCGACTGCCGGCCCCCGAGGAATTACCGGGGTTCGCGATGTGGAAAGGGCTGAAGTCGATCGGGATCGTGACGTCGCATTGCCTTCGTGACGGTAAGGAGACGATCGAAGTCCGCTATTACGTGAGCAGCCTTGCGGTGTCCGTGAAGCGATTCGCCATGCGGTCCGCAGTCATTGGGGGATCGAAAATACTTGCCACTGGAGTCTGGATATCACTTATCGGGAGGATGAGTCGCGGATCCGTGATAAGCAGATGCGGGAGAACTTTGCTTGGCTGAGACGCCTCACACTGTCACTGCTGAAGCAACATCCTGGCCGCGAAAGTGTAGCTATGAAACGCCGCAGTTGCGGGTGGAGCGACGACTTCATGCTGGAAGTCCTTACTGGAGCAACAAGTTATGGGCGCTGGCCCAGCCGGTCCCGGTCTGGTTGCCGTTGGAGTCGTAGGTGTAGGTCCCGACCGGCGAGCCGTTTTCGGTCACGCCCGTCAACTCGTTGGCGTTATCGTAGCCATGAGCATAATACTCAAGATGTCGCACCCTACCCCTCCGATCCGGCTCCGGTTACGATAGCCATCTCGGCGCTGTTCCGCCTTGCGGATTGGATCGAATCCCGACGCCTTTCTGTTCAAGGAGGGGCTCCATGCCACGCAAACTCCGTCCCGCAGTCCCCCCCCGTCATCGTCCTCAGTGAGCCGGTCGCGACCGAACCGGTTGGACCAGCTCTGGTCCCATCTTCCCGAGCCGAATCGCCGGCTTATGGTCCAAACCCTCCGTCGCCTCCTCGCTCAGAGACTGCTCGCAAGCGGCGGGCGGGAGGGCGACCATGAACCCTCCTGACGCCCGTTGTCCAGCCAACCCCACTGGCCAGCACTCCCGACCATCGGCCCCGATTGCCGGGCCGATCAAGACCCCCGATCGACCGGCCAAGATCCAGCCCGAGCACCTGGAACGGCTGGCCTTCGTCTATGTCCGGCAGTCCAGTCCTTATCAAGTGATGTTCAATAAAGAGTCGGCTGAAGTCCAGACCAAACTCCGCGACCGGGCCATCGCCTGGGGATGGCCTCCATCCCGGGTGATCGTCCTCACCGATGACCAAGGTCGAAGCGGCCGTTCCGCCGAGCGACGCACGGGGTTCCACCGACTCCTCGACGAGGTCAACCTCGATCATGCCGGGATCATCTTCGGCTTCCAGGTCAGTCGGTTGTCGCGGGCCAATTCCGACTGGTACCATCTCATGGAGCGGTGCGCCGTCTTCCATACCTTGCTGGCCGATCTGGACGGTGTCTACGACCCAACCCAGTACAACGATCGGCTGTTGTTGGGAATGAAAGGGACCATGAGCGAGGCCGAGCTGCACTTCATCGGGCAGCGACTCCACGAGACGCGGCGGAACAAGGCCCTCCGCGGCGAGCTGTTCACCATGGTTCCCATCGGCTACGTCCGGTTGCCTGGTGATCGGGTCGCCCGGGATCCCGACGAGCAAGTCCAGCACGTCGTCCGGCTGATCTTCGACAAGTTCGACGAACTGGGCTCCATCGGCGCCGTGCTCCGCTACCTGGTTAGCCACGGCATCAAGCTGGGCGTGCGGGTGCAAAGCGGGCCCGACGCCGGGCGACTGGAATGGCGCCCGCCGTGCCATTCCACACTCAACAAGATCCTGTGGCATCCGTTTTATGCAGGATGCTATGCCTACCCGCTCAATCACGAGGATCCGCGGCGAGCGAAGCCGGACCGTCCCCGCTCCGGGCGGACCCGAGCCGAGCGGCTCACCTGGGAGGTGATGATCCCGGACAAGGTCCCGGCCTACATCACCTGGGAGCGGTACCTGGCCAACCAGCAGCGGCTGGCTGCCGCCCGCTTCCGGCCGACGGCTACGGGGTCGCCTCGCTGCGGGCCGTCGCTGCTGAGCGGCTTGGTGTATTGCGGCCGGTGCGGTCGGCGGATGCGAGTCGCCTACCACGCCAGAGGCACACCGGTCTATTACATTTGCAACCAACGATACATCGCCTGCGCCGAGCCGATCTGTCAGAGTCTCGCCGGTGTTACCCTCGAGGCACTGGTCACCGAGGAGGTGCTCCGAGCCCTCGAGCCGGCGGCGCTGGAGCTGCACGCCGCGGCCGTGGCCGATCTGGAGAGCGAGTGGCGACAACAGGACCAGCACTGGCAGCTCCGATTGGAGCGAGCCCGGGTCGAGGCCGAGCGCACCGCACGGCAGTACCACGCCGTCGAGCCCGAGAACCGCCTGGTCGCTCGCGAGCTGGAGCGGCGGTGGGAACAGGCCCTGGGCGAGCAACGCGAGTTGAGAGAGGAGTATGACCGCTTCTCGGCCCGGACACCGCGCGAGTTGACGGACGCCGATCGTCGGCGGGTCGAGGCCCTGGCCACCAGCGTTCCGGAGCTGTGGCATGATCCCAGCACTTCCGTTCAGGACCGGCAGACGATCATCCGTAGCCTGGTCGAACGGATCACCGTGGCCGTCCGCGGTCGGACCGAGTGGGTTGAACGTCACGATCCGTTGGTTCGGTGGATGTGAGACCCGGCACGAGGTCTGCCGTCCTGTTCAGAAATATGAGCAACTCAGCAATTATCAACTCCTCCGCGCTCGCGTGGTCGAGCTGCGGGACGCCGGCACGACGGCCCAGGCGATCGCCGAGCGGCTCAACGCCGAGGGATTTCGTTCGCCCCATGGCACGGCCCGCTTCGATCGGCACATGGTCTATCAATTCCTGACGCGGGAACGGCTGTCGAGGCCGGGGACGAACCGGCGGATCGGCGGCGGGGACCTTGGTCCCCACGAGTGGTGGCTCGAGGATCTGGCTCGGGAGCTGAAGATGCCGGCGAACACCCTGAGACATTGGCGATACCGGGGCTGGGTCCTGGGGTGGAAGTCGAGCGCGACCGGTGGTCGTTGGGTCTGCTGGGCCGATGACCAGGAACTGGATCGTCTGCATCGCCTCGCGCCTGGCGTCCCGGCGGCTACAACAGTCAAGTACGACCTCAGGGACTGACGAGGCCCCAATGCGACGATCGCGCGGCTGCGGCCGGCGCCTCGGCACTGCCGTCGCGATCAGGCCGCGACACGTCCAAGAGCAGAAGGAGGACACGTTAACAAAGTTCTCGAGTACCTACATTGTTGAGCATCAATACCGGTTCTCTGTCCCATCATCGGGGTGGCGACAGAGGACCGATCACGCTTGTGACAAGGAGAGCAGTATGCGTACGGATAGTCGTAGGTGTAGGTGTAGGTCCCCTCGGTGTCCTTCTCATTCGTGAGCCGGCTGGCGTCGTCGTAGCTGTAGACGTAGGTCGCGATCGGGGTATTGGTCCATCTGTCCATGTACTCGTTGAAGACGTCGGGGACGGGAAACGGGGACGGGAAACGGGGACGGGAAACGGGGACGCGGCTAGTTCTCCGACGAGAAACGCGATGGGGACGAGACTGGAAAACTAGCCGCGTCCCCGTTTCCGTCCCACTAGTGCAAGTTTGCTGCTATTCCTGGTAAGATGTACCTCCATGCTTCTCAGGTAGTATGTCCTCCCCACAGCGATCCCGACAGCGATTGCCGCCACAAGGATGACCGCATCGATGGTATTTAACCTTCTACCTAGCAGGCTTTTCTCTGTCCGCATTCCCTTGAGTCAACCTGACCCGGATCGCCATGAGTGTCTGCCTCGCCATTGGCGGGTTGATCCTACTACTCCGAGGGGGACCGGAAACGGGGACGCAGCTAGTTTTAAGCCTCATCCAGGCTGGCCAAAACTAGCTGCGTCCCCGTTTCCGGTCCGCGTTCCGGTCTCCAATGGCCAAGGAGGCGTCGGATTCGCCGATGGGGAATTTGGGTTCGCACTGCCGGCCGCTGGTGGCATGTAGGAGAGAAATTGGTGTCAGTTCGTTTTTCCAGGTGGAAAAACGAACTGACACCAATTTCCTTCCTGACACCAATTTATTCAAGGTGGAAAAATGAACTGACACCAATTTATTCACGCCCGTCAACTCGTTGGCGTGGTCGTACGTGTAGGTGTAGGGGACGGGAAACGGGGACGCGGCTAGTTCTCCGACGAGAAACGCGATGGGGACGAGACTGGAAAACTAGCCGCGTCCCGTTTCCGTCCCAATACTAGCTGCGTCCCCGTTTCCCCGTCCCGGGCTTGTGGAAGACGGGCTCGCGGCGATTGCCCCGATTCAGGACGTGATACCACAGGCCCTCCCACGGATGCTCGAGCGGTTCTTGGCATGCCATCAAGGCTACCGGGGGCTCGGAACGCTGTCAATATTAGTTATGTCCCCTTTTTGCTTCCTGTCAATATTTGCTTATGTCCCCTTTTTGCTTCTTTTCCCAATTCCCGCCCTGACACCAATTCCCGCCAGGAAAAATGAACTGACACCAATTCCCTGCACTGACTAATTCTCCAGCCTCACAGTATCATAAAAAAGCAAGCTTGCGAACCAGTAAGAGGCAATGCCTGAGAATAAACAGAGAACCCAACAAAACGCCAACAAACGGCCCAAACGATCAACCCAATCGCCATCGAGTCGCAATGCACGGCCGAGGGCGAGAATAATCCAAGCAGCCACGACGACCTCGCCCGCGCCACTCGTCCAAGCATCGAATTCCGACGTCCAATCCTTCCCTGGGATAAAACGAGCATATTCGGTCGGTACTGCGCGAACAATCGCATAAAGCGATAGCGAGAAGAGGAGCTTGACGAAGAAAGCGACTAAGACTGCCGCACAGGCGGTCACTCCCGGTTGTCGCATGGTCGTCTGAAGTTGAGGACGGGGCCGCCGTAATCGAAGGATTGGAACCGTCAATGTCAACAACAAGAGCATCGGTCTGACGGACAGGATCATTCCGTAGGCTAATTGCTGAGCCGTGCCGTAATTCGCAACGGAGAATGAGCTATCTAAAGTTGCAAGCCTCAGCTTGGACGCAATTTGCGCTACTTGAGCAATTGTGATAGCAAAACCGACAGCAACCGCCAGTAGAAGAATCACCGCGTCCAAGAGATAGAATCTTCTCTGGGACGGATTCCTCGTTAACGTCTCGGGGTTCGATCTTCTTGAAGATGCCATCAGTCGTAACGCGGTCATGCCGCAAGCGAAGGATCAGAAAGAACCGCGCTCCGTCGTCGTGATATACATTGACCCTTGAACAGCATAATGAAAGCACATTACATTTTTTTAGTGGCTATAGAAATAGTAGTTAGCAACCATTTGAGATAAACACTCACATGATAAATTCAAAATCCACCAGACACCCAAGAAACAACCGAGTCGATCAATCCACCCGCCGTCGAATCGGCATGTGCGGCCGAGCGCGAGGATGATCCAGATGGTCGCCACAGCCTCTCCTGCTATACTCGCATTAGCATTGAATTCGTCTGCCCAACTTGCCACGCCCCAATCGTCGAGATTGAAATCCTCACCAAGAACAAGAGATGATGTGGCATGCAGAGTCGCGTAGAATGACAGAGCGATTGAAAATTTGACGAGCGACACAACCAAGGCCGTCGCGCACGCTGCTGTTCCCGGTTGCCTTATTGCAATCCGCAATCGAGGGCGAGGACGTCTTAAGCGAAGAACCAGAAGAGCCAGAGTCAAGGCTGAGAGGAGAGCATTACCGGATCCAACCACGTCTGACACCCAGACTCCTGCAGCTCCCAGTACCAACAAATTAGATTCTGTAATCGGTAGCGGCATATTATCCATGATTCTCTGTGCGAGGTAAGCCTTACCTCCTGCGAGTCCGACCGCAATCGCCGCCACAAGTATAAAGGCATCAATGGTATTGAATCTCCTCCGGGGGAGACTATTTATGACATCCTTCGGGAGGATCGGTCCGATATGGGCTGCCATAAGTGTCCGTCCCCATCGCAGAGGGGCCACAGCAGAATTCCGGAACAACTGAGCAAGAACAGGCCAAGAACCCGGGGACTGAACAAGTAACGCAACTTGCTTGCCCGAAAGTGTCAGGCTGCAATGATCCTCACGATCGACCGGCTTGCCGGACGTCGGTCCTCGACCTTTCCAAAGCATAGTCGGTTCAATTAGCACCACCAAACAAAACAGCGGGATACAGAAGAAAGCTTGTGAATATATTGTTATGTCGAATCGAGAATCATTTCACATCGGTTCCAAGCATACTTGATCGGTAAGTCCGTAAACATAGTGTTAACCGTGCATGGGGCTGTACCACAGTTTTCGCTCCACGTTTACAACGGGATGAAGCGCGTCGCTGACGCCGCGACCCTCTGGCGAGGGATGTTCTCTCCCAGATCACCTGGTCTGGCGGTCACAATGATCGCCTGCACCACTAACTTCGCAGGGTGCGCATAGCCTTCTCCCGGAATGGTAAAATCAAAAGTTCCTCCGCCGATCCTAAACGCCCCGGGAGGATCGCGAGGATCTTCATCAATAACAAACGACATATCCGGAGGGTCAGAAGGTTGTATCTTACCGGACATAACGACTTTTCCATTCGCATCAATAATCGACCAAGACAGGAATTGCGGTGCAGGAGGGAGTTGTGGTGATTTTCTACTACCTCGTGCGAGCCACCAGACTACTCCCTTTACTTCAAAAACCTGGGGAGCCAGTGGGTTTGTCGAAGTTATATCCTTCATGGATGTGATTCTCATTCCGTATCTGCCGTAAGGATCCTGCCCTCCAGCGGGTTGCACAACTCGGCTTGGCGTAGTCGCCGGATTGCCCGGAGCATTCTGGTTCATAGGACTGCCTGTGGGCGCGCTTGAAGGTTGTCCCCCCTGCATCGATTGGTAATATGCCGACGCCTGCTCAAGCGCCTCCTGTTCCGTCTCCATCCCGTTCGGATCGACACCGTCCGTAGGCCCGTTGCCAACATACTCAAAGAGATCCATGCTGCCGGCCGCGAACCCCTCGGGTTCCTCCCCCATGAACCTCCCGGTCGCCTCGTCGTAGTAGTGCGCCCGGTCGTAGTACTGCCCGACGGTCGCATCGTACTCCATCCCCGCGTACTTGAACCGGTCGCCGTTGCTCGCGTGGGTCTCCGTGACGATGTTGCCGAAGCTGTCGTAGACGATGTGGTCGAGCTCGGTCCCGGATGTGCTGACGATGTCGCGCACCGAGCCCAGCTTGTCGGTCAGGTACCAGTCCGTCGTTCCGCTCGCGTTGGTCCGCGCCAGGAGCTGGCCCACGACCGCGCCGTTGACCACGCCACTCCCCGTCAGATACCGCTCGGTCAGACTGCCTGAGCCGTTGAAATCGGCGTAGGGCTGGGCGTCGGCGCTGGTGCCGTCGTAGACGGTCCAGGTCTGGGTGCCGCTGTCCTTGATGCCGATCCGGCGGTTCAGGACATCGTAGGTGTACGTTGCAATGACCGTACCACCTTGGGTCACTTCGGTCAAGCGGTTTCGATAATCATAGGTGTATGTCGTGACCACATGGGTCGAGGTGTTCGTCTGGCTGATCAGGTTGCCGGCGTTGTCGTAGGTGTAGGTGTAGCCGGGCGAGGCGGTTTGCTCGTTCTCCGTGCCCGTGGAATAGCCGGTCCCGGTCTGGTTGCCATTGGAGTCGTAGGTGTAGGTCCCGACCGGAGTGCCGTTTTCGGTCACGCCCGTCAACTCGTTGGCGTTATCATAGCCGTAATCAAAACGCTCCAGATGTTCCACCCTATCACTCCGGCTCGGGGTCCATTACAATCGCGATTCCGGCTCTTTTGGAGCTTGCAGATTGGATCGAATCCCGACGGACTCCCCGTCAAGGAGGGTTGCCATGCAACACCGACTCTGCACCCCCGTCCCCCCCCGTCCATTCCCAGGCTGAAGCGATCGTCTCCGGCCCGGACGGACCTCCTTTGGTCCCTGCTGCCGACACCCAGTCGGCTGGGGATTCTCCACACCTTGGGTCAGATCCTGATCCGAAGGGTGCGCGCGACGACGCGCGGGAGGGCGGTCATGAACGCACTTGACCACCTTCCCGACTGGGATCGAAACGCGCCGTCGGCCCCGGCCTCGGCTCCCGGCAGGGGAGCCCCAGCGATCCCGAGCCGACCCGCCAAGATCCAGTCCTGGCACCTCGAACGGCTGGCTGTTGTCTATGTGCGCCAGTCCAGCCCATATCAAGTCATCCACAACAAAGAGTCTGCTGAAGTCCAGGCCGGGTTCGGCAGCCTGGCCATCGCCTGGGGTTGGCCGGCTTCGCGGGTGGTCGTCATCGACGAAGATCAGGCCCACACGGCGACCACCACCGAGGGACGCACGGGGTTCCAGCGGCTCTTGACCGAAGTGAACCTCAATCATGTCGGGATCATTTTCGGCTTTCAGGTCAGCCGGTTGTCGCGCGCCAATTCCGACTGGTACCATCTCCTGGAGCGGTGTGCGGTCTTCCAAACCCTGCTGGCGGACATGGACGGTGTCTACGACCCGACTCAGTACAATGACCGACTGGTGCTGGGGCTCAAGGGGACCATGAGCGAGGGGGAGTTGCACTTCATCGGGCAGCGACTCCGTGAGGCGCGGCTGAACAAGGCCCGCAAAGGGGAGCAGTTCGGCTCCGCCCCCATCGGATATGTTCGCACCTCGTCCGGTAACAAGATCGTGTTGGATCCCGACGAGCAAACCCAGCACGTCGTCCGGCTGATCTTCGACACGTTCGACGAGCTGGGCTCGGCCGGGGCGGTCCTTCGCTACCTGGTGCGGAACGAGATCAAGATGCCGGTTCGGCTCCGAGGCGGGCCGGATGCGGGAAAGCTCCAATGGCGACCTCCGGCCCGCGCCACCCTCGACTACATCCTCCACCATCCCTACTACGCGGGATGCTATGTCTACGGGTTCACACGGCGCGACCCGCGGCGGAAGAAGCCGGGCCGGCCCGGCTCCGGCACGGTGCGGGTGCCGCGGTTCGAGTGGGAGGTGATGATCCCCGGCGCGGTCCCCGCCTACATCACCTGGGATCGCTACCTGGCCAATCAGCAACGGCTGGCCGCCAACCGCAACCTGCCGAGTACACCGGGCGCCCTGCGCAGCGGTCCGTCGCTCTTGAGCGGCCTGGTCCATTGCGGCCGATGCGGGCGGAGGATGCTGGTTGCCTACCACGCCAAAGACGCTCCTGTCTATTATATCTGCAATCGTGGTTATCTCGAACATGCCGAGCCCACCTGCCAGAGCCTGGCGGGGAGGACCCTGGAGGATCTGGTCACTGCAGAGGTGCTGCGGGCCATCGAGCCGGCGCGGCTGGAGCTGAGCCTCCAGGCCGTCGCGGACCTGGAGCGCGAGCGGCAACGGCTGGCACGGCACTGGCGACAGCGGTTGGAGCGGGCTCAGATCGAGACCGATCGTGCGGCCCGGCAGTACCATGCGGTCGAGCCCGAGAACCGCCTGGTGGGCCGCGAGCTGGAGCGGCGCTGGGAGCAGGCATTGCGGGATCAACGGGATCTCCAGGAACAGTACGATCGGTTCCTGGCCGAGCGACCTCGGGAACTGACCGCGGCCGATCGCCAGCGTATCGAGGCCTTGGCCTCCGACATCCCTGGACTTTGGCGGGCACCCACCACGACGACCCAGGAACGGCAGCAGATCGTCCGCTGCTTGGTGGAACGGATCACCGTGGCGATTCGGGGAGAGTCCGAGTGGGTTGAACGTGACGATCCGCTGGGCCGGCGGCCTCGAGAGCCGGCATGAGATTCGCCGGCCTGTTAAGAAATATGAACAACTCAGCAACTACGAGGCGCTTCGGGACCGTATGGTTGCGATGCGCCGGGCCGGCATGACGACCACGGCCATCGCGGAGCAACTCAACCGCGAAGGCTTCTATCCCTCGCGGGGACCCGATCGGTTCTATCGCAACCTGGTCCAGCATTTTCTCGAGCGGGAAGGGCTGATGGGCTTGGGAGCGATCCGGCGTACCCGTCCGGAGGACCTTCAGCCAGCCGAGTGGACGCTGAGGGACCTGGCACGTGAGTTGGGGATGCCCGGCGTCACCCTCCGGAGCTGGATCAATCGCGGTTGGGTTCGCGCGCGGAGATCGGCCGCTGCCGGCGGCTACTGGATCCTGTCGGCCGATGCCATAGAGCTGGAACGGTTGCGTCGTCTCCGCGCATGGCACGGCGACGGCCACGTCGGCGTACCTCCCTCGGAACTGACGACACCCCGGACTCCAAAACCCCATGAGTCGCACCCCACTGCTACCACAGCACAGCGTTCAGGCGGCGACTCGCCATCGCTCAAGAGGAGGTCGCATGAGTAGACCCTGAAGATCGACCTTTGACACGATCAGGCCCTCAGTCCTCCGGTCCGGTATTGGAACTGGGCCGGAGGACCGATAACGCTGGTAACAAGGAGAGTAGTATGCATACGCATAGTCAAGCGTGTACAGCGGGAAGTACGGGAATTCGACCAGGGGATCATCCACGCCGCCGATGGTTCGCGGATCGGGAGTGGACGAGGGATTCTCAGCGATGGCCGCCGAAGTCATGGGTCCGTCACCATTGGGGACGGCCTGTGCTCTCGAGTTCTGGGCTGGTGCATTGCGGGTGATGACCGGGCCGGGGAGCGTGGACGCCGGACCGGTCGGCGGTCCGGAAGTGAGGGCGCCGGGGATCGTGGGAGGCAAGGCGGGCGGTGCCGGGGCCGTGGGACGCGGTGAGTGGCCCTGGATCGCCGCCGACGTCAACGCCTGTGCCCCGTTGCCCGACCCGCCGCGCGTCGGCAGGGCCGCGCCGCCGCCGCCACCCAGCGACCGCGCCGGATGCCAGGGCGTGGAAATGGCCGTGCCGCTTGACGCGGACGAACTGGCGGAGAAGGCCAGACTTTCCGGCAGGCCATCGCTAGTCGCGAGCTTCGCGGTCGGGGCTGAGGCCGTCACGTCAGTGACCGCCCGTACCACCCCCGCCCGTGCCGTGCGGCGGTACAACCGAAATCGTCGAAGGAGCACCCGTTGATCCCATCGCGCCGGCAGGGACCGTTGCTCGACTTGTCGGGCGAGCCGACGCGGGGTCGATCAGGGCCTTACCCCCCCCATTTGCATGCATGCCACCGATGGCTCCGAGCCCCAGCGCAGTCGCGCCGACGGGTGTGACGGCATTGCGGCTCTCCAGCCGGTCGAGACGGTCGACCTTGAGGGCCAGGCGGCGGCGGCGACGCTCGGTGAAGCTCAGGCGGATGCGCGGCATGGTGCGGTCCTTCGGATCCCGTTCGCGCGGACCACGGCTACTCACTCCCTCACGGTGCAAGGGAGTTCGATCGCCTTGTCTGTGCCCCGGGCGCACGAGATCCTCGGCAGCGAGTCCACTCCCTCCGGAGCGGACCGGCGGCATTCCACGGCGCGGTTCCTCAGCGCCGCGACAGATCGGTGTGAATCGGTCGAAGAACCGGATGGCCAAGTCGGCCGAGTTTGGGAGGATTGGATCGACAGACGCCGCTCGCAACAGGGTGCTGTCGGTTCAAGCCGCATCCGGATATCACCGGTTTGGCCAGGTCAGACAATCGCTTAATATCCCAAGGTTGCCAGCGAATGCAAGAGGGTTGTTTTGGTTTTTCTCAGATTTTTTTGAACTTCGATGTTCCGTCGGCCGACTCGGGCGGGGATCGGACGGTCAATTTTAATCGTGTTAACGGTTCATGCGCATTGAACTGAACTGAGGCGAGGCCAGTGCGTTGAGTTCGGCTGGAGGCGCGCCGGAACCTCTTGAGTTATTACCCCAGCAAGGAAGATTCGCACGCTCGTGCAGACGAGAGCGCTTCACGATGGGCTCGCATACAGAATGACCGCATGGATACGAGCCCGAAGCGCGAGCGAGTGAATTCGGGCGGGGATCTTCAATCCACTCGCTGGCGCTTCGGGCTCGTATGAGCCGTTTGCAATCCAATTGTGAATTGATCTAATATGTGATATTATTTCATTGTATGGTAATATGTCGCATTGGCTCGTGTGGGGAATGTGGTGGGCGACGAAGGAGGAGACCTTCGGTCCGGCACCCGGGCGGGGTTAGGAGACCCGCGCCCAACGCGGACGCACCCGGGCGGGGTCAGGAGACCACAGCGATGAACATCCTTGGAGATCGCAACCGCCCTGAAAACCAGGGGTTTGGTGTGATGTCGTCGCCTTCACCCCTGGGGGCATCGCCCTTCGGGCTCGACCCCAGCCACCCCTGAGACCCGGCGGAACAGTCGAGACCCAGGGTGCGCTGCGCGACCCTGGGCTTTGCTGTGTAACGCCGTTGGCGTAAGTACATTTCCCCGAAGGGGATACACAACAAAGCCCAGGGTCGCGTAGCGCACCCTGGGTTAACGACCCCACTCTTTCATCTCTACGCTGAAAGCGTTGCACAACGGCCACCAAGATGTTCACCGCAGTGGTCAGGAGACCCGCGCAGCGCGGACGGCACCATTTTCCCGACAGGAGCCTAGGCGGTATCTTGGAGGTTGTCTCACGGAGTGCGCTTCTGGAACGAGGGGAATGAAACCTTGGCTGGCGCTTTCCCCATCGACGAGCCCGGCCGCGAGTCGGGCGCACGGTGCCGAGTGAACGTCGGGAGAATTCCCTCGTTCGGATCAAGCCGGTTGTCGAGTTTTATCGGCTGAACCCGATGAGAAGGTTTACGACGAATGCCCGGCCATGTTGCCAAGGGTCTTTGAGCGGGCCGGAGGCTGAGGATTTGGCCCCTTTCCATGATGCAAGCGTCCATGCCCGTTAGCTCTCGCGGCTGCGTGTGTGGTGAATTGACGTCTTACCGAGCTGTCCCCGGCTGCGGGTCAACGAAGGGTTCACTCGACATGAAAACGCAGGGATCTCCGAGGTCGGGCGAGATCGCACTCTTGCTGGGAATCCTCGACGACAGCTACGAGAAGAAAGCCTGGCACGGCCCCAACCTGAAGGGGTCGATTCCGAAGGTGTCGGGCCAGGAAGCGGGCTGGCGGCCGCACCCGAGCCGGCACTCGATCGTCGAGCACGTGGTCCATTGCGCGTACTGGAAGTACGCGGTGCGCCGGCGACTCCGCGGCGACAAACGGGGCTCGTTCGCCCTCAAGGGGAGCAACTGGTTCGCTATCTCCGCGCCCCTGGAGGAGTCGAGATGGAGAGAGTTCCTATCATTGCTCGAGACGGAACATCGGCTGCTTCGGGCCGAGATCGCCGCGTTTCCCGTCGATCGGCTGCACGAATGTCCTTTGGGGGGCAAGGTACCGTTCGCCAGCCAGCTCTACGGCATCGCTTTGCACGACGTCTATCACGCGGGGCAGATCCAGCTCCTCAAACGGTTGCGAGGCGAGTCGGCGTGATGATGCGGTGATCCCGTTGCACGCGGTGAACGGCGGGGATCTCCCGAGGAATGCCGGGCTTCGCAGCGTGGGATCAAGTCGTCCCGTGCGCCGAGAACCCCGTCAGTTCCTCGCTCTTCTGCCACAGTCGCTGTGCCACGTCGCGGTCGTGCGATCGTGTCGACGACCGCGCCGGTTTTTCCTTGACGAAATACTGTCCCGTGACACCCTCGACGTCGGGCGACGCCGCCAGGTAGATCGAGGTCCGCGCCCCTTGCTCGGGCGTGAGGGCGATCATCGAGGCGCCCATCTTGGTGATGAATCCGATCCATCCTCCCCAGTCCTGGAAGAAGTTCGTTCGCACGAAGCCGGGGTGGAGCGTATTGGCGGTCACGCCCGAGCCTTTCAGACGTCGCGCCAGCTCATAGGTGAACAGGATATTCGCCAGCTTGGACTGCTGGTACGTCCTCCAGCCGCTGTAACGCTTCTGGTGCTGAAGGTCGTCGAACTCGATCACACCTCCCTGATGTGCGTCCGAGGCCACGTTGACGATTCGTGCCGGCGCGCTCCGTTTGATCAACGGGAGCAGCAAGTTCGTGAGGAGGAAATAGGAGAGGTGATTGAGCGCCAGCGTCATCTCGATGCCGTCGGCGCTTTCACGGCGCGCCAGGTACATACCGCCGGCATTGTTGACCAGTACATCCAATCGGGGGCAACGGTCCTGGACCTGATCGGCCAGCCGCCGGACCTCGGCCTGGATCGATAAATCGGCGATGAGGGAATCGACCGCCGTCGCGCCGGTGTCCTGGCGGATCCGCTCGAGGGTTGCGGCGCAACGCTCGGGAGATCGGCCGACGATGAGGACCTCGGCCCCGCGCCGCGCCAGCTCGCGCACCGTGACCTCACCGATCCCCGATGTGGCACCGGTCACCAGGCAGACGTTCCCCGTCATCGAGTTTTCTGGTTCCATGATCGGCATCCCGCCGCCCCCAGGGCGCGTTTCGCCGGGCCTTCTACTCGGAATCGCGTCGCGCCCCCGGCAGGGAGAACGCGGGGAGACAGACGGCGATGTACTCGGCCCCGTCCGGCTCGGGCGTGCTGTATCGTACCCATTCCCCGCGGCGGACGACCACCGCTTGCCCGGCCCGGACGTCGATTACCCCGCCCCGATGTTCGACCCGGAGCTGTCCCGCGAGCACCACGGTGTACTCGTCAAAATCCGGAGTCTGGCCCGGCTCGACCCAACCCCCGGGACTTCGCATCCGCGCAATGCTCAGCTCGGGATGTCCGGAGTTCACGCGGCCGACGAACTCGTCGATCTGCTTGGGCTTGTTGCCCGTGGCCTCGACTCGGGTCGGTTGTGGGATCAGCTCCGGCATGGCTTGCGTCCCGAGCGGTACACCGCTCCTTCAAGATCGCCTTTCGCCGAGGATCGCACTGAGCTGTTCCGGCCCGGTCGCCACTCGAAAACGGCGGTTCGATGCTAAAGGGGCACCGCTGGCCAGTCAAGGGCTGCGTCTGGCCAGGTCTTGAATGAAGCGATCCCACTTCTTATCCCAGCGCGTCCTTGCGCCGCGCTTCTCGGCTTCCCTCATGGCGCTGCATTCGATCGAGTTCAGGGCGAGCCGCTTCAGGTCCGCGAGGTCGAGATCCCACGCCAGGAGGGCCTCCCAGAAATCGTAGGAGAGCCCATCGTTTCCGAAAACCCCCGGGTCGTCCGAGCTGACGACACAGGTCACGCCGTCCCGAAGGTACTGGTTGGCAGGATGAAGACGGAGATCGCCGACGTAGCGCAGGGCCTGATTGCTCACCGGACAGACTTCCAGCGGGACGCAACGCCGGATGAAATCCCGCTCCAGGTGCGGGAAGCAGAAGAGGTTGAGCCCATGGCCAACCCGGCGGGCCCCCAGCAGATAGGCCGCGCGGATGTTGGACTCGTCATGCCAGAGCGTCTCACCTTCATGAAGGTACAAGGGCATATTGATTCCATAATAAGCTGGAAACAGGGAGACCTCCAAGAGGAGGGAGAAATAGAGTGAGATCGGGGAACCCTCGTCTTCTTCGCCGACGAGATCGTATCCCAGAACGAAGTCGGGACACCGGTTCCGCAAGGGGAAGGCACGCCAGATGTCCATGCGGACACTCTGGACCGGTTCGTACCGAGAGCCCGCGATGATGAGCTTGAGATCGAAATCGGGGTATCTGGCCCGAACGCGGTCGCGCGCCGCGCGGTATTGCTCGATGAACTGTTCGTCCTCCCAGGTATGGCCGTCGAGGTCGGAGAGGCTGATCAGGCTGGTCCTCATTTCGACATAGTCGACGCCGTCGTCAACGAGGGTCTCGAATGCATCCACGAAGTAGTCCACGAAGACCGGCTGGAACGAGAGGACATGGCCGATGCGTTGAAAGCATCTCGAGAACTCGCCCCAGATGTCGGGGTTGGGATCCTCTTCAGGCCCCAAGGTGATCAGCGCGAGGAGCTGGCGGTCGAATCCGGCCACGGCCTTGCGAACGTCCGCAACCGGCAGAAAACCTCGGGGCTGAGCCCCCGGTTTGTAGAAACCCAGCTCGCCCTTGATGTGATCGCCTTCCGGGACCCCGCTGAGTTCCGGCCAGAAGACGTAGCAGTTGGGCCGATAGCAGGCGTTATAAATGATCCATCGGGCTCGGCCGGCGGACGTGCTGTGGATGTGCAAGGCGCCGCCCTTGGGCATCCGGCGAAGGATGGCGAACGACTTCGAGAGCTCGATGGCCTCCTTTCCCAGGAAGAACGGTCTGGATGCGGGAAACTGGCGCGACCGTTTATAAGAGGCGATCTCCTCGGCAACGATCTGTTGGAGGACGTCTCGGGCCTTCTGCTCTTCCGACGTCAGCACGATGGCTGCGGGTCGGAATGGCTTGCTGCGCCCCGCCAGCTCGCGGAGCAAATGGATCTGGTCCTCAGCTCGTCGGGCCGGCGGTTGCACCTGGGCCCGGCTGGATGGTGCGTAGGAGGATGCGAGAAGGATCAAAGCCAGGACGTTGCGGCGCATGATCGGCCTCCGAGGTGATCGACTGGCGGGAACGAACCGGAACGCGGTGCGGACAACCGATGAGGAGCCTACGATGCGGGAGAATGGGGTGGTTCACGCGGATAGGTCGAGCGGCTCCGCCTCTTGGCGATCCGGACCGTTGCCCGGCGCCGAGAGAGCCCTGGTGGGCCGCTCCACGTCAAGACGTCCCAGGACAGACTTCTCCCCGGCCAATCGGTATGATAGCCTAGGCCAGAGGAGCCATAGCCGATTCGTGGGATTCCAGGTTCTCGATTCCAGATACGCGTTTTTCGACACCGTCTCGTCGAGACTCTGGGATCGGTATCTGGAGTGACCGGATCCGAACCAGACGCACCCGGCCCAGAAAACGTACGGATGGAGATTCCAGGACATCGGGAAGCTCTCCCGATCGTCGGCTTTCGGGACCTCTATGGCCATGGTCACGAAGAACCAGGATATCCTCGAAACCTTTGTCGTCAATATCCTCGAATTGACCGAGCTTGAGGTGCGCCCCGCCTCTGGCAAGACCGTTTGCGTACACGATGTCGAGACGTGCGACCTGGCCAGGGCTTCGTCGGCCCCCCCGGCAGAAGGCACCTCGGCGTCACAAGGGGACGGTGCCGACACCGTGGAGACCGTCCCCGAGGGCGACGAGGGACCGGCCCTCCCAGATACGATCCTATCATCCACGCAAGCAGGAATGAGTGGATCTTTTCAATATGATGCTCCGTTCGCTCCGGTAACTCTCCCGTGGGAGGCGCAGACCTGGCCTCCCGAGGAAGTAGGTCCGTGGATCGGGCCGTACCATCTGCTCAAGAAGATCGGCGAGGGTGCCTGCGGGATCGTCTACCTGGCCGAACAGGTGACACCCGTGCGGCGGCAGGTCGCGCTGAAGCTCGTCCAGCAAGATATCTCCGTGCGGTCGCTGGTCGAGCGTTTCAAGATCGAGAGCCAGGCCCTGGCGCTGATGGACCATCCGAATATCGCCAAGGTCCTCGACGCCGGCACGACGAGCACCGGTCGGCCCTACTTCGTGATGGAGCTGGTTGTCGGGGTCCCCATCACCACGTACTGCGACGAACACCAACTCAACTGCCGGGAGCGGATCAAGCTGCTGATCCCGGTCTGCAAGGCGATCCAGCACGCCCATCAGAAGGGAATCGTCCATCGCGACATCAAACCCTCGAACGTGATGGTCACGCTCCAGGACGAGGTCGCCGTGCCGAAGGTGATCGATTTCGGGGTTGCCAAGGCCGTCCGACAAGGGGTGCTCGGTCCGTCCGAGCTGACCGAATGTAATCACCTCATCGGCACCCCCGCCTACATGAGTCCCGAGCAGGTCGGTCTCGACGGTATCGATATCGACACCCGGAGCGACATCTACTCGCTCGGCGTCCTCGTCTACGAATTACTCACCGGGACGACGCCGTTTTCCCAGAAGGAGTTCGGCTACACCCGGCACGAGGAGCTCTGGAAGCTGATCCGCGAGGTGGAACCTGCGAAGCCTTCGGTGCGCGTGGTCGCGAAGGGAAAGCGGGCCGAGGCCGCACGCTGCCGGGGGACGGATCCGACGTCGCTCGCCAAACTGCTCCGCGGGGACCTCGATTGCATCGTCATGACCTGTCTGGAAAAGGACCGATCTCACCGCTACGAAACCGCACACGGCCTCGAGCTCGACATCGAGCGATATCTGAAGTGCGAGCCCGTCCAGGCCAGTCCTCCCCGCTGGGTTTACCGCCTCAAGAAGTTCACACGCCGCCATCGTGGGGCTGTCATCGCATCGATCCTGGTCGTCTTGGCTCTCGCCGCCGGTCTCATCACGAGCCTGGTGCTCCTGGCCGCTTACCGAGAGCGGTCCATCGAGGTCCTCCGGCTCTCCGATATGCAGGTGATCGAAGAGCTGAGCGACGGCATTGCGGGCCTTCCCGGGATGGACTACCGCAGTCGCCATAACGCCATGGTGGGCTGGGTGGAACGGGCCAGGGACGTCTTCCGGAGACGGGACTGGCATCGGGCCACGCTCGAAAGACTGCGCCGCAGCGGAACACGTGTGGACGCCGTGCCCGCGATCGAGGGCCTCATGGGATCGCGTCAAAGTGTCGCCGAGCACTGGCGATTCGCGGACACGCCGACGCAATGGCAGCATGATCTCCTGGAGAAACTGGTCGCCGTGCTGGATGATCTTCAGGGGACCTCCGACAGGCTCAACACGGTCGAGGCCTGGCTCAGACGGTCGCCGTCGGAAAGCGAGATCGACTCCCGATGGCGAAAAGCCCAGCCCTTCCTCGAGCCCCTCTGCGGCGCCGACTTCCGACTCCCCGACGGATTCGTCCCTCTTGGCCGCGACGAGGGCTCGGGGCTCTGGGAGTTCGTCGACCTCAATACGGGATTGGAGCCCGAACGCGATACTGCCGGCCACACGATCATCGGGCCGGAGACGGGTGTCGTCTTCGTGCTCGTCCCCGGCGGCAAGTTTCGCATGGGCAGCCCGCCGGAGGAAACCGGACGCAAGGAGGACGAGCCACCGCACGATGTGGAGATCAGTCCGTTCCTGATCGCGAAATACGAGATCGACCAGGCTCAATGGGAACGGACGATGGGTGATAACCACTCGCGACAGCGAGGGCCCATGCACCCGGTGGACACGGTGAGCTGGTTCCAGGCTCAGGAATTTTGCCGCAAGCGGGGATATCGGCTTCCCTCGGAGGCCCAATGGGAATACGCCTGCCGGGCCGGGACCCGCGGTGCGTATAGCGCCGATGCCCTCCTCGAGGACCTGGGATGGTTCGTGATGAACGCGGAGGGTACGACCCATCCGGTCGGCCAGAAGCGGCCGAGCCCGTTCGGGCTCCATGACATGCACGGGAATGTCATCGAGTGGTGCCAGGATCGCTATGAAGCGGACTATTACCTCAGGCCCGAGGCCGCCCGGCGAGATCCCCTGAATGACCCGCCCGACGGAGATGAGGCGGAGCAATTCGATCGCGTCCTTCGGGGTGGCCCGTTCGACGGCCAGCCGGAATACTGCCGCTCCGCCGATCGTTGGAGACAACCACCGCAGGCGGAGCTCAAGGAGCACGGCCTGCGGCCGGCCTTGCCCATCCCCTAGAGCGATCAACAGTTGAATGGCGCACACTCTGGGGCCGATGCGAATACACCCCCCTGTATCCTCCCTTCGCAAGGGGGGAAAAGAAAGGGGCCGTTCCGCCTCAATTCTCCCCCATTAGGAAGGGAGGGTAGGGGGGTTCTGCGGGAGAGGACTTCGAGTGTGCGCAAGCCAACTGTTAAGCGCTCGAACCGGGCCAGAGCTCTGCAACGGGCAACGGGCAAGCGGCATCAGCTTCCTGGGCCAGCCGCCGGCGCGCGTGCCAGTCGATCTCCGTGAAGCTCAGCGACTCCCGGTTGATCCGCCAGCCCTTCCGCTCGGCCAGGAGATCGAGGGCTTGCCCGATGCGACGGAGGCCGGCCGGCAGACACATGTTCTCGAGTGCCCAGGCGCGCGGACGATACGAATCCCGATGGTCGAGGACATGCCAGATGGACTCGGCGAGCGATTCGGCCGTCGGGTCGCTCAGGCGTCCATTCTGATCGTTGACGAAGGCCGGCGATCCGCCGATGGTGTCCCGAGTGGTGATGTACGGCAGGCCGGCCAGCATCGCCTCCGACAGGACTCGCGGGCCGCCCTCCCTCCGCGAGCAAAGCACGGCGGTCCTGGCGCGGTTGTACCTGCGGTTGACGACTTCGGGATCGAAGTCTGTCGGCTCGAAGACGATGGGGAGCCTGAGCTCTCGGGCCCTGGCCACGATCTTCGACTCGAGCTCCGGTCCTTCCGGGCTCCATTGGTAGCCGAACCAGAGACACGAGATCGGTCGCCCGCGATCGCGTGCGTACCGCAGGGCCTCGATCATCAGCTCGGGACGCTTGATGTGAAGCCAGCACGAGTTGAAGATGATATCAAATTGCTTGGGGATCTCGATGGGACGAAACGTCGCCGGGTCGGTGAAATCGCGGGCTGTCACGTAAACCTGAGGGTGAGGGGCGTGGTCGCGGAAGCTCGGATCGGTTTGATAGAGGTCGATCTCGGGGTGATAGCCCGGACAGTTGCGCCGTGGGACAGGTAGAGGACGACCCACTTGTCCCGGACGAGCTCACCAAGGAGCAACCCGGGGTTGTCCGTGGCAACCACCCCGCGGTAGAGAAGGCCGTCGCGGATCATCGGCGGGGCGTAAAGGATGTTGTTCTGGTCGAGGGTCACGGCCCCTCCAGGATGAATCGAAGGGCCAACCACACTTCGGGGACCTGGAGGGCGAAGATTCGCTTGCCCTCCAACGTCTCCTCCCGCCAGCCGGGCATGGCGACGTCGAGAGTCTGGCGGATATACGCAGCGAGCGGTTCGAGCCGTCCCTCAGTCAGGATCGCGAGGACCTCACAGGCTCGAACCGGGTCGGCTCGCTCGAGAACGACACCCAGGGCCTTGATGAACCGTTCCCTCAGCGCGCCGACCTTCTCAGGATTCATGCCGGTTCCCAGCGCATAGAGCAGCCAGTAGGTCCCTCCGAGCTGGAGAGCGGTACGAAGGAGCCAGCCAGACCATCGGTCCCAGATGCCGGCATCGCCCCAGAGCCGGATCCCCTGGGCGATCTTGGCGAGCTCCAGCGGCCCGAAGAGCGAATGATAGACGGGGGCCGTCGCAATGGCCTCGAATTTCCCGAAGTCCGAAAACTCGATTTCGAGCCGTGGAGAGCCCTCAGCCCGACCGATGAAATAGTCGGGCGCGGCGCCGTTGCGGTAGAGGACCAGCAGATCATAATCGCTCCCGGCGTGGGATGTGCTGTTGCCTCGGGACCCATGCAAAATGACGTGGGCCGGCATCGGATCAAAGCCACTCTCCAGCCGATTCTGGATGATCGTCCGATAGCTCTTCGCCAGTTCGTGCTCCACCGCTGGCAGGTGGTAAACGTCTGCGATCACTTTGAGCGGCTCGTAGTAGGCCGAGACATTCAGGCCGTGGTTTTGGAGGCTGGAAAAGTCGTCGCCCGAGAAGACGCGGCGACAGAGCCAGTCCATCTCCAGCACGCCGTGCGAGGCGTTGAATCGCTGGAGATTCGTCCGGTATTCCTCGGTCTTGTAGGGCGAGACGGGATGGTCGATGTGAAGGAGGGGGTCGGCCTTCCGGAAGAGATTCAGGACCTTCAGCGATCGGACGGCCCGCAGGGCGACGGCGGCATCCTCGAACCCCCAGCCCTCGTACTCCAGAGGGAATCCGCCGATGCGCCCATACGCCTCGCGACGAATCAGCATGAAGCATCCCGGAAAGCAGAACATCATCGTCTGGTACGGCACGCCCTGGCCGATCGGATCGATGAAGTCCGGGTCTTCGAGGCGGTCGCCCTCGGTGCGCCACCGGTTGATGAAACGGTCGAGGTCCGCGTCGCGGTACAGGAGCGGAAACCTCGCGTAGTTCCTACGCGGGAACAGGGCGCAGTCAAACCGGCCGCCCAGCAGGGCCGACACGAGGACGTCAACCGTCCTCCAGTCTTGAAGAACCATGTCATCATCGAGGAACAAGAGGATGTCCCGAGTCGCCGCCTCGACGCCGGCGTTCCGGGAGCGCGACCGCCGATTCGGCTCGCAGTGGGCGAAGATCAGCCGCTTCCCGGTCGGGGGAGCCGCCAGACTCGCTTCACCGTCGTCGGTCCCGCTGGCGACGACCAGGACGATCTCCTCGATGACGCGCGATCTCTCGATCCCGGCAAGCTGATGCCGGAGTGCCCGGCTCTTCAGGCTCCGGTTGAAATAGGTCGGGATGATGAGTGAGACGCCGTCCGTCTCCTCGACCGGCGCATCGGCCGTCAGCGTCGGCACGATCCGCTCCCCATTGGCGAGCACCATCGCGGCATGCTGCGTGGCCTCGTGGGGAAAAACCTGCTGACGGAGGACGCCTGCATCCATCGTCGTGTGTTGAACTCCATCGTCGCGGTTCAGAGAGTGACAAAATACTATAAGGATGGGCGCGATCGCACTGCAATTGTCATTCGTGAACCGATTTAGCCCGGATATCTCATCACAGAGCCACAGAGAGCACAGAGAAGACAGAACCCCCTATCAATTTGAGCGTTTCGGTCCGATTCACTGCGAGGAAGCGACTCCCAGTGCGACTCCCGGGATCACGACGCGTGTGGGTTCTCTCTGTGTGCTCTGTGACTCTGTGGTGAATCAGCTCGATCGGTTTCCACGTCGGATTGAGGACTCTGTGGTGAGAAATGGCGGTTAGAATCCGTTAACGGCCGCGATCCACCCGCCATCGGAGAACCGATGGGCATCGACGTGGTGCGTCCCCCAGCACGACCACGGTTCCAGGCCTGGTGCGATCAACGGATCCGGGTCGGCGATCTCTTCGTGATAATCCTCCCGGGTGAGCCGGGTGATCCGGAAGGCTCGAATCTGGTGTCCGTAGTAGGGGACGCAGTCCTGGGCGAACCGCAGCAGCGCCCCGTCCCAGGAGACGATTCGACCCGCAGGCCGGGCACCGCGGGGATCGTTGGCAACGATGGGGCTCCGCGGATGCTCCGTCCAAGGCCCCGTCAACTCGTCGGCGTAATAGAGCCGAAGTTCCGAATGCTGGTATGGGAGCGAACAAGTGAACAGCCACCATGTGTCACCTGCCCGGAAAAGGGTCGGGTCGGCATGACGCCCCGGGATCAGGTTTCCCACCAGCTCCCAGTGCGACGGGAAGCCGGTGGCGCGATAGAGCCGAACCTGACTGGCACCCAAGGTTTCGGGCGTCATGTAATGGTCGCCCCGCCAGCAGAAGACATGGGGATAAGACAGATGGAACGGCTCGCGCAAGACGATTGACCGATACTCCCAGGCGCAGGCCATCGGCGCTCTCGGCCAGGCCGATCCGGCCGTTCCGTTCCCCGCGGGGGACGACCTCGAAGAAGAGGAACCATCGTCCATCTTCGGAGACCAGGAACGGGTCGGCGACGAACTCCGCCGCGAGATCGGTCACGGCCGCGGCGGACAGCACGGGGTTTGCAGCCTCGCTGGCCGGAGCCAATCGCAGGGGTGTCGGCCCCCTGTAGAGGCCGATCGACCAACCGATTGACCGCCTGCTGACGGGCGTCGCGGTTTCGATAGAAGGGCTCGCAGGAGGATTGGGTTGCCAGCCGCTGGGATTCCCTGGCCGATCCGATTGCATCGATGGCTCCCTCGGCGATCATTCGATCCACATCGCCGCCTCCAGACCGCGCGAGACGCGGACGAGCTTATCATCGCCAGATTCGCGCCATTCCAGAGTCGGGCTTTCCTGCCGTAACGGCCAGTGACGACTTCGACCGTCGCAATCCTACGTGCCAGGCCGCCAACGAGTTCGACAAGATCGCCTGTCAGTTCAGAGAACAGCCGGGGGCTCTCTGTCGATTCGAGCTTTTTGATAACATTCACCGCACGCGCGAGGGATCGAACCGTCCGCGGCAGGTATCGTACGCGGGGCCTTCGCATCGTGACGTGGTCCGGAGTCGTCGAGTCATGCTGGGAAAGCTGGTCTTACCCGAGATCCGCGAGCTGATCGAAGCCGGTGATGAACCGACCCTGTCTGAGGTGGTCAATCGCTGGTTGCCGGCGGACCTCGCCGAGCTGGTGGCGGCCCTGGCGGCCGGCGAGCGGATCCGGATCTTCCGCCTGCTCCAGCCGGCGCGCGCTGCCGAGACCTTCGAATACCTGGATCTCTCCGCCCAGTGCGAGGTCCAGGATGCCCTCTCGGACGCCGAGTCGGCCGAGATCCTCAACGCGATGGCGCCCGACGATCGCACGGCGCTGCTGGCCGAGCTTCCGCCCGAACAGTCCGAGCGCCTGATCGAGCTGCTCAACCCCGAGCAGCGCGCCGTCGCCCGCAGGCTGCTGGACTATCGTGAGGGGAGCGTCGGGCGGCTGATGACGCCCGACTACGTGGTCGTCCGCAAGGAATGGACGATGCGACACGTCCTGGACCATGTCCGCGCCCACGGTCGCGACAGCGAAACGTTGAACGTCATCTATATCGTCGACGATCAGAACAAGCTGATCGACGACCTGCGGATTCGCGAGGTCCTTCTGGCCCCGCTGCACACCCGCGTCTCGGACGTGGTGGACGGCCAGTGCGTCAACCTGAGGGTGACCGACGATGCCCAGACCGCCGTCCAGGTCTTCCGCAAGTACGACCGATCGGCGCTGCCGATCGTGGACCCACACGGCCGGATGGTTGGGATCGTGACCCTGGACGACGTGCTGGACCTCGCCGAAGAGCAGGCGACCCAGGACATCCAACGGTTCGGTGGGTTGGAGGCACTCGACGATCCGTATTTGAGCACCTCGCTGTCGGCGATGGTCCGGAAGCGCGCCTCCTGGCTGGTCATCCTGTTCGTCGGTGAGATGTTTACCGCCACGGCCATGGCCCACTACGAGGCCGAGATCGCGCGGCGCCGTCGTCCTGGCCCTGTTCGTCCCGCTGATCATCTCCAGCGGAGGAAACTCCGGCTCACAGGCGGCCACCCTGATTATCCGAGCCCTCGCCCTCGGCGAGGTCCGGGTCCGCGACTGGTGGCGGGTGCTGCTCCGTGAGATCCCGACCGGATTGATGCTCGGAGCCATCCTTGGCTCCATCGGATTCCTTCGGATCGCCGCCTGGAGTGCCGTGTCGGACGTCTACGGCCGGCACTGGGTTCTCCTCGGGCTCACGGTTGCCGGATCTCTGCTCGGAGTCGTCATCTGGGGAACCTTGACGGGCTCCATGCTCCCGTTCCTCCTCAAACGCCTGGGATTCGACCCCGCCACCTCCTCGGCCCCGTTTGTCGCGACCCTCGTCGACGTCACCGGGCTCATCATCTACTTCACCGTGGCCACGGTCGTCCTGCGTGGAACCGTGCTGTAGTGTACGGTCAACGATCGATTGACGGGTTGTTGGGCGCGGGTCTCCTGACCCCGGCCCCGGAGCCCGACCGAAGGTCTCCCCCGGTGTCCGACCCGTCATTCGAAGGTTGACGGCACACCAGATCATCGGACCTGCTCTCGGCCATGAGGTTGCCACTGAACTCCGAAAAACAAGGCGGCTTGGTTCGTCGGATTGATGTTTTTTAGCTACATGCCATTCACTCTTGAGCTTGAATTGAGCATACTTCTCGAGGGAGGATGCCGCCAGGATGGCCTTCAGAGGAACCTGGCCATGAAGATTCGTTGTCCGCATTGCAGTCGGATGGGCTATCTGCCGGATCACCTCGTCCCCGCGGCGAACAGCCTGCGGTGCCGGAAATGCCACGCTCACTTCTCGATGCCGGACCTCTCACTCAAGGCCATCGAGCCACACCTCCAGGAAATCGATTCCTGGCGCGGTACGACCCTCGAACCGCCGGTAGCCGGTCGGACGCGCGAGAATCCGGCCCTTTTCCTGGCCGAGGGCTTCGACGCCGGTTACAACGAGCCCGAAACTTCATCGCGCGGGCTCGGGCCGAGTGACTCACAATATGAGTTGACGATCGCGCTCAAGGACGCGCCCGGTGCTTCGAGCGACGACTGGCCGGCGGCTCACACGACCGTTCTGGAACCCGAAGCACCCAGCTCCGACGAGATCGCAGCCGTCGGAGCGTCGGACCGCCGCCTGTCACACACCGAGCTCGTATCTCAGCGCTTCATCGCGTCCTGGCTCCGGCCCCTTTTCTTCGTCTCGCTCGGCTTCGTCGCCTTAGCGGCGCTTCTCATCGGATTCCTCCTGATGCGCAGCCTGGAGCTGGGCGGCGGCCCCGTGCTTCCCCTGGCGACACATGCGTTGGTCATCGCTTCGGTCGGCATTCTCTCATTCTTGCTGTTCGGCCTCTGGATGGTCTGCCTGAGCGTCGTCCTCGCCGACCTGGCCCAGAGCTTGAGACGTCTGCGCGACGCGGAGAACGGGGGACGTGGGAGATGAGCACCTGGTCGCGCCTCATCGATGTTGTGGGTGCCTCTTTGGGCTTGGTCCTCTTCTTGCCGATCCTGGTCATGATCGCGATAGCGGTGGGCCTCACATCGCCGGGACCCTCGATCGTTCAAACACGCAGACGACGTAAGGATGGCTCGATCGTCTCGGTTTATCGGTTCAGGACCTGTTACATCAACTCGACTGAGGAGACGATCTTCGGTCGATTGCTGCGGGAGTTTTCACTCGACCTGCTACCGGCGTGCCTCTCCATCTTGCAGGGCAACCTGAGTTTCCGGGATCTCTGGGACATGGACCACCCTTGAAACGCGAACGCGAGCGGATCGGCCGGAACGGGGATGAGTCGACCCGCCACCCGCGATTCGATTCGCTGAAAAGAATTGCCGGTTGATCAAATTCGGAAGGCGGCGTAAGATTTGCTAGACTCCTCGAGTTGACTCACCTATCTTCCCTGGGATTGACTCCCCTTGCCATGCATCTCGTCGGTCTCGGTCTTCCACGTTCCCAACGCTGTCCAAACCAATGGGTGAGGAGCGCCCTCGATGGATAGGTTGCCAGCGATCCCCGAATCGCATGCGCTGCACAGGCTCTTCCGGGGCCTGACCGAACACGCGTTCATGACCGAGCTGGGCATCGGCGACCCGCCGCTGGTCGGTTATGTGGCCGAACTGCTGGCGAGCTTCGTGCCCAGCAAGGCGATCTGGCGGCTGCGCGATCCGCAAGGCCGTCCCTTGACCGAAGTTGCGGCGATGATCGCCGCGGCCGAGGCGGCCAGCGACGCGGCCCGTCGGCGTGAATGTCATCGGCACGTCGGTGATTACACCCTGTTCTGGACGGGTGTCTACCCCGAGGCCCTCGGCAAGCTGAGGGGCAACGGCTCCGCCGATGCGCTCATCAGCTACCAGGAGCAGGGGAAACGATCCTACTATCTCGCCTCCAAACTCAGCGATGGAGATTCCGAGGGCCCGGTGCTGCGCCGGCTCAGCGACCAGTTCGAGCTGTGCGCCTTCGGGCTGTCTTGCGTGCGTCGGGAGTGGGAGCGGTTTGAGACCGAGGGCCCTCCATCCGGAAAGCCGGCCCGGCCCGTGTTGTAGACCCGGCTGCCTGGACCCAACGGGGGGTGGTGGAACTCGGCTCAGGGCGAAACCCTGGGGACTCTGGTGATCCCTGATAGGGTTTGCACTTTTCTCTGCGCGACTTTAACCTGAATCGTGCGGTGCGAGCTGCGGGTCAATCGTGAGACCGTCGAGGGATCGAGGAGAACGTGTCCACCGCGACCATCCCACGATTCGGCTTCGACGATCTGCGCCGGTTCGCCGCGGCGCTGGGAATCGGCAGCGGACTGGCTCCGGCGCGGGCGTTGGCGATGGCCTCGCACCTGCTCTGGTTCGATGCGGCCGGTGCCGCGAATCTGGGCATCGCGAGTCTGACGAACTGGCTGGACCTGATCGAGGAAGGCCAGGTGGATCCAAAGGCGATGGGCAGGGTGGTGGGGGAGCGATCGGCAATGGCCATCTTTGATGGGGAGAATGGTCTTCCGCCCTTGCTCCTGGAGCGGGCCGCCGAGCTGGCCGTCGAGAAGGCGCGTGAGACGGCCGTTGGGCTGGTACGGGTCGATCATGTCAGGCCGATCCGGTCGGCGGCCGCAGTGGCGGCTGGGATTGCCCTGGGACCGATGGCCGGCCTGGTCTTCGGTCCGAATCGGTTGTGGAGCACAGCCTTGGCCTCTGAGGCCGGTCTGCCGATCGTAATCGACTCCGGGCTCGCCGATTGCGGCGTTGCGGGGAAGGTGCACGAGTCCCGGACGTCTCGCAAGTCCGCGAAGAACGCGCTCCCGCGGCGCGGGGGTTCCGCCCCCGGATTCGATCGACTCGAGGCTCTCTGGCTCGGGGCCGAAGTCTTCAGACCGGCGGATAGCTGGATCCTCGCGGCGGTCTCGGTCACCGCGTGGGAACCGCTGACGGCCTTCCACGAACGGGTCGCCGCCGCCTTGCCCGACCTGGCCGAGATTCCTGGCCGGCTCGTGCCTGGCCTCTGGGACACCCAGCGCCGCGAGGTCCACGAACGCGGCATCGAAGTCCCTGCATCGGCCTGGAAGTCCCTCAGCCAGTGGGCCCGACGCCTGGCTGTCGAGATCCCCAGCCCGTTCGTGCCGTGATGGGAATCCGCTTGACCCGGCTAACAACGTCCGACCTCCAACGACCTCACAGGACGAGCTCTGACCATGGTCCTTCCCCTCGGCGACTTGCAGCCCACGCGGATTGTGCCGATCGTCACTTATATCTTGATCGCGCTCAACTTCACCGTCTTTCTGGTCCAGCAAGAACGCGGAGAAGAATTCACGCGCGGCTTCGCGATGACTCCCTGGGAGATCACCCACAACCGGGATCTCATCGACCCGCGGGAGCGGCCGGTCCGGGTCCTCGTGCCCGACGCATTGGGAGGCGCCCACTGGGAAGTGCGCAACGAGCCCCGGGAGCATTTCGCCTCTCCAATCCCGATTCGCTGGACCCTGCTCACCTCGATGTTCCTCCACGGGAGCTGGCTTCACCTCCTGGGCAACATGCTCTATCTCTGGATCGTCGGCGACAATGTCGAGGAGGTCCTGGGCTCGGTCCGGTATCTGATCGTGTATCTGGCCTGCGGGCTGATGGTGGCGCTGGCCCAGATCGCGGCCAATCCTCTATCGGAGATCCCCAACCTGGGGGCCTCCGGCGCGATCGCCGGAATCATGGGGGCCTATGTGGTCTGGTTCCCACGCAACCAGATGCGGGTGCTCCTGTTCAACTTCATCACCATGCTGCCGGCGGTCGTCGTGATCGGCGGCTGGATCGCCATGCAGATTTGGTTGGGGGCCGGATCGTTCCAGCAGGGTGCCGACTCGCCCGGGGTGGCCTACCTCGCCCATGTCGGCGGCGCGCTGACCGGCATCTTCGTCGCCTTCCTGTTCGCCGACGACGCCCGGTACATCAAGGAGCGCAACGCCGCCGCCGAAGGCTGGACGGTCTACGACGACCCGGAGTGACCGGCGAGCAAGCACGAGTCTCGCGATCCGGGAATGGTCAAGGCGCCTTGGTCTTGGAGGGTGTCGTCTGGGACGAGTCCGTCGCGGCCTGGGTTTTGGTCTCGCTCTTCGGAGCCGCCGGCCTCTGGAAGATGATGACGTGCTGCCACGGGAGGAATTCGAGCGACTCCTTGAACGTGAACCCCTGAGGCACGACCTCCCGGCGGACCTGTTCGAGGGTCATCTTGTGTTCGGGCTTGATGGGGACCTCGGGATCCTCGCCGCGGAACTCGACGAGGACGAGCCGGCCGCCCGGCTTCAGGGCAGCCCGGAGGCCTTGCAGGGTCGTCTCGGGGTCGGTGCACTCGTGGTAGACATCGACCATCATGATCAGGTCGAGGGTCTCCTTGGGAAGACCGGGGTTCTCCTGGGTACAGCGGATGGGCTTGATATTGGCCACGCCCGCTTCACGCGCGTTGGTCCGGAGCATGCGGAGCATCTCGACCTGGAGGTCGGTGGCGTAGACGAGCCCCTTGGGCCCGACGCGGCGGGCCAGGCGGATGCTGTGGTAGCCGGCGCCCGCGCCGACGTCGGCCACCATCGCGCCGCGCGGGATCTTGAGCGCGTCGAGCATGGCCTCGGGCTGCTCTTCCTCGATCCGCGTCTCCCGGAACAGCCAGTCGGCACCCTCCCACGACATGACATCGGCGATCGGCCGGCCCATGTAGAAGCCGGGCGGATCGCGTCGAGCTCGGCTCGACTTGGCCTTCGCCTTCGACGGAGATGCGGCCTTGGGCGGGTCGGACTTGCCGCTGTCTCCTGACCCGGAACCACCGTCTTTCTGCGAGGGAGCTGGGGCTTGGGCCATCGTCGGTAGGGGTACGGTCCCCAGGATCGCGGACGCCATCAGCGCCGCCAGGATGGCTCTTGGTCTTCGGCGGTTCCCGATCATGTCGTGCTCCTGGTGTCAGTCGGCGAAAGCATATCGGAGGATGCAATAGAGCGCCTGGAATCCGTCCTTCAAGCCGATCTTCTTCCCTTCGCGATAGGTCCGCCCGTGATACGACACGGGGATCTCGTAGATCCGGCAGAGCCGCTCCGGCTCACCGTCCCGGGCCGTAAAGGTGAACCGCGCCACCTTGGCCGTCACTTCCGGCTCGAACCCGAACCGGTCGCTCTTGAGGGTAATCCCCTGGATCACCTCGCGGCGGAAGACCTTGTAACAGACCTCCATGTCGGTCAGGTTCAGGTTGGTGAACATGTTCGAGAGCAACGTGAGGCCCTTGTTCGCCAGGGAGTGCCAGAAGTAGAGGACCCGGTGCGTCTCGCCGATGAACCGGGAGCCGAAGACCACGTCAGCCTGGTCTTCGATGATGGGTTGGATGAGCTGGGAATATTGCTCGGGGTCGTATTCGAGGTCAGCGTCCTGGACGATGACGATGTCGCCGGTCGCCTGGCGAAACCCCGTGCGCAGGGCGGCCCCCTTCCCCTGGTTGAAATCGTGGCAGACCAGCTTCAAGTCGTTGTCGTTCGCCTCCATCTCATGGAGGATCTCGCGCGTGCCGTCGGTCGAGCAGTCGTTGACCACGATGATCTCCTTGCGGATCGGCACGGCGCGCACTCGTCGAAGGATCTCGCGAATGGTCTTCTTTTCGTTATAAGCCGGGATGACGACCGAGAGCGTCAAGTCATGGGGGAGCCGGTAGATTCCCAGCTTACGGCAGAACGACTCCCCCAGAGTGTTGAGGAGCCAGTTCCGGCGCTCTTGGTCGCTGGCGAAAGTCATGGTCGAAGGATCCGGACTCAGACGGGTGACCCCATCAGTCTGGGCGGTCTGCGACTGGGGGGAGGGAGAATTGACGTCCATCGCGCGAAAGTCCTCAGAACATCGGCCGGGCCGAACGGCCGCTCGCGTACCGCACCAGGGTTTCCACGACGCAGGCGAGGCTACGGCCAGCATGGATTCGGCAAAAAAGTCTCGGTTCAGGATAAGCGACGACCGGACTCAAGGGAAGCCAGATCGCCCGAACGATCGGGCGAGCGCTGTCCGTTGATGTGCTTGGTCACATTAACACAGGCTTCGTCAGCGTTTTCCGTCGCGATCTGCACCCGCTTTTGCCGGGCTCGGAGTCGCTGCCGGAGCCTCGGTTTCAACGTTGACGATCGCGAGGGCAAGGCCGGTTTCCCGGCCTTGGGGACGTAGTCCGGGTATGGCACTCAGTGGCACTCGTTGTCAACATTCCGGCGGGTCGCCCTCTCCAGCGACACCCCGCGACGTCCTCAGCGCGGGACTGGGGTCGGCCGACGTGACCTCGAAGAGCGAGGAGGTGAGCGGGATCGACCAAGTGGGCTCCGATGACGAAGACCGGGTTTCGAAATACACGGGCGTGGTGCCACGAGCCCGACCAACGGCCACGGATGGTTACGCCTACCGTCGCGTATCTATTAGTATGCCTCAGCTTTGGGATTTCGTTAATGCACCTACGGGGTGGTTGGGCCATTTTTTCGCCGCAACTCTCTGTCCATCCATGAGATGAAAAAATTGAAAAAAATTCCAAGTGGGATCGACCCAAAATGCCCATCGCCGGGTTGACAGTCCGTGCGGGGCTCCGCAGCCCGCCGATGGATACCAGCCCGAAGCGCCAGCGAGGGTTTCCCGTTCTGCGGCCAGGATTTGCGGCAACCCTCGCTGGCGCTTCGGGCTGGTATCGGACCCGTTCGGTCGTGTCAGGCCGGAGAGCTCGTCAATCACTCGGTTTGGGACGATCCCTTCCAAGTTGTGAGACTGCGCCACCGGTTCCGGGATGCGCGGACCGTGGTCACCGGCGAAGGTGTTCCCGAAGTCTCGCGGCCACGACTTCCCGTTGGCCGCGATCTCGGCGAATGGATGTCAAGACAACCCGAAACCGGGACACACCCGGATGGCGCCCCGGGGCCCCGGGAGCGCGAGCCACCAGAAAACCGCGGTTGTCGAACGAGAATCGGATGTCGGTCAGTAGCGATCGGCCGAGATCACCTCACCACCCGCTTTTGTGCCCAGGGACCACCAAACGCTCATGGCGACCGAATCCTTGACGAACCGGACACTGCCGTCAGCCATCATCACGTAGACAGCGCCTGGGTGCATGCTGGTGGCGTTCTCGTACGGGCCGTATTCGAGCCCGCAACTCCCACAATTGAACCGGCAGCCGCTCCACGGGTACACGGTCGAGTTCGGTGGAACGATCGTGTTGAAGTAGGCGACGCCGGGCGAGCCGGCGCCCCACCGATAGCCCTTGTCATTGACCGCGCCCGCCGCGGACGCGAAAATCCCGCTACAAGTCTGGAGATCCGCCTGGATCGCCGGGACGTTCGAATGGGCGTCCAAGAGGCCCACGCCCCGTGGCGAACCGGTCGCCGTCGCGACGCCATCGCGCCATTTCTCGCCCTGGCCGGTGCCGGAGACGAGTCCCTCGGAGAAGGCGATCGTGTTCGAGGTGCCGTCGGTGATGCTCGGAATGCCATACGCCGTCGAGTGGGCGAATACGCCGGTACTGGTCGGGTTCTGCGGGCTGGTCGTCGTGCCCAAGCTGCCGAAGTAGCTATTGAGGTTCGACTCTCCGAAGTGCCCCAGGGCGACCAGACCACGGCATCATCGTCACCCCCATCGACCTGCAGGCCGGTGCCCGGAAGATCGCCGACAGCCAGAACATCATCACCGTCCGCATGCCCCAGGACAGCACAATTGAAAACTACGTGATGCGATTCTTTAATCAAATCATGGCAGGTCTCAGCGATACGCTGAATTTCCAGGACCGGGCGGATTGCGTTCTGGTCAAGGCACCGCCGGGCAGCGGCGATCCGAACGCCGAAGCCGGTGGCCTACGCCTGCCAGGTCGCTACCCAGTGACTGCTGCCAGCAGCATTCGTCCCGTGGCGGCAATCCGCCTGCAACCCTATCGACAGCATGCAGGACTGCATGTAACTGGACAGAATTTCCCCTTGCGGCTTGACAAGTCTATCACTCCCGGTTAGACATGCTAGGGGAGTTGCCCTCATGCGATACGACCGTTCGTTAGCTGTCGCCGACCGCCTTGAAACCCTGGTCGAATTGATCCGAACGGGTGCCTACTCGACGCCGACGCTTGCCCAGAAGCTCCGCGTTTCTGAGCAAACGGTCTATCGGGATATTCTGTCTCTCAAGCAGCGTGGCTACACGATCCGATCCACCAAGCAATCGGCCGGCTGGGCGTACCGGCTTGACGCCGAACCCGTGAAAGCCGTGCAAGGGAAAGGGTCATCAGGCATATGACCAATCAGCCCAGCACGGATTGGCGTAACGAGTTCGGATTGGGCGGTCTGCATCCGCCGTCGTTCTTCGCAAACGTGGCCGAAATCGACCAGGCGGGCGTATCTGCCCCGCAGGCACACACGCTACGCCGTGCCTTCGAGCAGCTCGACATCGATGGCGTCCTGTGCCAGGATAAATCGCCGGTCATCTATTTCCGTCACGTCGATCGCATCGAGGCGGATGAAGTCGAGGCCCTGCATCGCCGCTTCTGGAATCAGGGCGTGGCTCCGGTCCTGGTGCTCATCGCCCCCGATCAGGTGCATGTCTATTCCGGCCTTGCCGAGCCGGCAAACGGCCAACCCAAGAGCACCAAGGCAGGCAGCCTGGTCGAGACCATCAACCGCGTGACCGTCGATCTGCAGAATTTCATTCTTGCCGTCGAATCGGGTGAGTATTTTCGCCAGCATGCCAAGCATTTCGACCCGGAGCAGCGGGTCGATCGCAACTTGCTGCGGAACCTGCGTGCGACACGGGAACGCCTCGCCAAAGCGTCGGCTCCCGACGTGCCGCCGCATGTGCTTGACGCTCTGCTCTGCCGGCTGGTTTTCACCTGCTATCTCTTCGACCGCGGCGTGATCGACCACGACTACTTAAGCATGGGCAGCGGCCACGCCGATCATCTCCGCGATATCCTGGGCTGGCAGCCCAGAAGCGAGGCAAAATCGCTGCTTTACAAGCTTTTTGCCCAGCTCGCCCATGATTTCAACGGTGACCTATTCAGCGACAACATCGACGCCGAGAGCGACCAGATCACCGATGCCCATCTGGCAATCGTGGATAGCTTCTTTCGGGCCACCGACGTGGACACCGGCCAGCAATCCTTTTGGCCTTACGATTTTGGCATCATCCCCATTGAGACTATCAGTGCCATCTACGAGCACTTCCTGAAAGCGGCCGACGCCAAGGGCAAGAAGACCAGCGGTGCCTTCTACACGCCAAGGTTCCTGGCCGAAATCGTGCTCGACATGACGCTCGACGGCACAGCGACGCTCCTTGACAAGCGGTTTCTCGATCCAGCCTGCGGCTCAGGCATTTTCCTGGTCGGGCTATTCAACCGGCTGGCCGAAGAATGGACGCGTGCTAATCCCAAGGCCCGTTACGATCAGCGTGCCGCCGGCTTGCTGAAGATTCTCCGCGAAAACCTCTTTGGCATCGACAAGAATCGGACGGCCTGCCGCATCACCGCCTTCAGCCTCTATCTGGCATTCCTTGACCAACTCTTGCCGCCCGACATCCGGAAGCTCCAAAAGGCCGGCAAAATGTTGCCGCGGCTGGTATACGCCCCGGACGAGCCAAAAGCCGAGCACCGCGGCGGAACCATCCGCTGCGTCGATTTCTTTGACGATGAGGCGTCCCTGCCACACGCGGTTGACTTCGTGGTCGGCAATCCCCCCTGGATCGGCATCACAAACCCAGCCGCCACGCCCGCCGTCTGGTGCAACGATCCGCAGCGGCGTTTGCCCTTCCCTGACAATCAGTTGGCTACGGCCTTTGTCTGGAAAGCCCCTGCTCATGTCGCCGCGGGCGGCAAAATCTGCTTCGTGCTGCCGCATGGGATTTTGTTCCACCACCGGGACCCGGCGATCGAGTTCCAGCAGGCGTTTCTCACACGCCATACGGTGGACCGCATCCTCAATCTGGCCGATTTTCGGTTCTTTCTTTTTGCAGAATCCGAAGCAGCGGCATTGGTCATCCAATACCGCAAGGAGCCGCCGCCCGGCACCGAGCACACGATTACCTACCTGGCACCGAAGACAACCTGGAGCGTAAAGCAAGCCGAGGTAATCACCGTCCAGCCAGAAGATAGGACGACCTTGGCTTTGAAAGAGGTGCTGGATGACCTCAAAGGTATCGACGCCCCGCAAATCTGGAAGCAGCGGTTTTGGGCTACGCCCAGGGATTGGCGGCTACTTGACCGGCTCGCCCTCTATGAGCGGCTGCGTGACCATGTCCGCCAGCCGCGCGAAGGCAAATCCCCCAAGCGATGGCTGATGGCCGAAGGTTTCCAGCCGTTCGGCGAAAACGATCTGCCGGAAACGGAGAAGACGCTCACGCTGCCGAGCCGCAACTTCATCCCGGCCAAATCGAAGGTCTTTAACCTGTTTCTCCATGAGAGCGATTGCACCAAGCTACCCAGCCAGCAAGTCCAGGTAAGGCGTCTGATCAAGGATACGTCGATATTTCGTCATCCGCATGTACTGGCTACCGAGGGGCTTGCTTCTATCGCCTATGCCGATTTCGACGTGTCCTTTCAGCACGCGGTACGCGGCATACACGGGCCGCAGGAAGACCGGGACCTGCTGATCTTTCTCGCCGTCTATCTCCACACCAAGCTGGCCCGCTATTTCCTGTTTCACACATCGACCAATTGGGGCATCAGCCGGCCCAGGGTGACGGTTGAAGAATTGCTGCGTGCTCCGTTCCCCCTGCCGGCACAGCAGCCCAACCCGGCCAAGGCTGAAAAGATCGTCCGCGAGATCGCCGCCATCGTCACCGATGCGACGCAGGAAGCACTTGATCATCCGGCCGATCGTAGCGGCATTATACGCGACGCGACGAAAAAGGCGGAATCGCTGGTCGAGAAGTATTTCGAGATTCATCCGCTGGAAAAAATCTTAATTGATGATACCGCAGATATTATCATTCCGAGCATTCAGCCCAAACCGGGCCGCCTGAAAGTGTCGTCCCTGACACCGGCTAGCCGAAATGTGCGGAAAACCTACACGGACTGGCTCTGCAACACGCTTAACGGCTGGTCCAAAGACAGCCCCTTCCAGGTGCAGGGTCAAACCATCGCCGACGAGGATATGGGCATCGGCCTGGCAGTCCTGGAGAAGTGTCGTCGCGGTGATAAGTCGAATTCGACCGTCATCGACGCTGATGCCCTGCTGAGCACACTTGGCTACCTGCAAAAGCTTGTGAATCGCACGCATTCGACGATTGAGCTTGTCCGAGGTCTCAAGATTTTCGACCGCAACCGGCTGTATATCGTCAAGCCGATCGGCCAGAGGCACTGGTCAAGAACCGCGGCGTTGAATGATGCCGACGAGATCGCTGGCACCATCCTCATGCGTTCCAGCCGGGAGGGTGCATGATCGTCGCCGGCTCGCCCACCGAGTGGGACGATTTTTTCTCTACCAATTTCGTCCCCGACATCGTCGATCTCGTACTGCTTAGCTGGGCGGGCATGCTTAAGCCGCCGCCCGATCAGCTCGAAGACCGGATAACCGTCGCACTTTACTGTGCCCTCACCCGCAACCAGGGCTTTTGCACCTTGCCGTTTCTGATCCGCATCCAGGACGTCGAAGTTGATATCGAGCAGGAACAGGAGACTGGCCGGAAAGACATTGCTTTTTTCCCGGCACTGCGTGGCGATATCTACTTTTGCCTTGAATGCAAACGCTTACACGTCGTTGAAGACGGCGAATCGCGGGCTTATGCCTCAGAATACGTGCGGCAGGGCATGACACGGTTCGTCAGCCGGCAGTATTCACCCTTTGTCCGACATGGTGGCATGCTCGGTTACGTGCTGGATGGCGACATTGCACGGGCCATTAAGAATGTAGAAAAAAACATTCGTACCCGCCATGTCGAACTTCGCATGGAGCCGCCGGGTAAGCTCTTGCCGTCCTCCATCCGGCCGACCATCGAGCACATACGCGAAACCCGCCATCGCCGGGATGGCGAGGAAGCCTTGTTTCGCATCCACCATCTCTTCGTAGCTGGCCAGCCGTTGCCTTAGTCATAATGCCGGTCGGCGACGGGCGATCGGCACGCCCGGCATCCTGCCGTTCATGCCAATCGCTTATCCGTCGCCTGAAGGTAGTCGCTTCGCTCCGCCCGTGCTTTGTTTTTTCCTGATTACCCCCATGCAACTATGGGGGGGTAATCAGAAAAAAGGGTTTCAGCGGTGGCCGCGAGTACGCGGCGTTTCGCGTTTAGTCCCCCTCCGCCCCCGGTGGGGGAACGGGGAAAGAAGGAGAGAAAGGGTCTCCCCCCGTGGCCGGTCGTCCTGCCCGGCCCGCCCCAAGAACGGCCAGCATCGTGCTGGCCGAAACCCGCTGCCGTTGGGACCCGAAACAGACCCGAAACAGGGACGCAGCTAGTTTCTGATCTCCAGCGGACAGAGTCGCCCAGCAGATGAATCGGCGGTGTGATTGGTTGAGAAAACGTGCGATCACGGCCGGAGTCGCCGGAAGGACGGAACGTGGAAAGGGGACGGAACGAATACCGACGAGCGTCGTAGACGCACGAACCCGGACAGGTGGGGCCGGGATCTCGCGAGACTCGACGTCGGCCGGATCCGGCAACTTCTCGATCCGCGTCGCACTCTCGGCCGGGTTGGCTGATGCTCCGTTGGCTGATCATGGTGCCGAGTTCGGCCGGACTGAATAGCCGGCACCCGCTGCTGGTGGGGTGGGACGGCCCGGTTGGATCGCGGAATGAGAGCCGCGCTCTGCCGTACGCAACCGCTCGATCGCGCTTCCCCGTTGACCGTGATCGACCGGCATCAGAGGACGACGGGGTCTGACCCGAATGGCACACGTATTTTTCTAAGGTGAAGGAGGGACAGGGGATAGACAAAGGGCGGCCTCCTTTGGGACAAGTCTCGTTCGATGGACGCGAGATTTGTCTTCACCAGGAGACCACCCATGACTCAGAGTACACGCCGACAGGTTTCCGGCAAGCGGGATTCCCTTGAGGCGGCGCAGGGGCTCCCCTTCCACGAGATCCTCAGCGAGACCATGGTCGAGCAAGCCTTGGCCGCGGAGGGGGTCGCAGACAACGAGTCGATCTTCACGCCGTTCCTGACCCTCTGTACCTTCCTGTCCCAGGTCTTGGATCCCGATCATTCCTGTCGCGCAGCGGTCGCTCGGGTCATCGTTTGGCTGGCGATCACTGGCCGCAAGCCGTGCTCGGAGCACACCGGTGCCTACTGCGACGCGCGGCGGCGTCTTCCCCTGGGCGTCATCATTCACCTGGTCCGTCAGACGGCGCGGGAGGCCGAACCACGGGCGGGCGCGGGGTGGCTCTGGAAGGGTCGGCACGTCGGTTTGGCCGATGGCTCGACCGTGTCGATGCCCGACACGACCCGGAACCAGCGCGTCTTCCCCCAGTCGCGTTCCCAGGGCGTGGGGCTGGGGTTTCCGCTGGCCCGACTCGTGGTGCTGATCTCGCTGGCCACGGGGTTAGTGCGCGACCTGGCGGTGGGGCCGTACCAGGGAAAGGAGACGGGCGAGACGGCGCTGTTCCGCCAGCTCTGGGACCGGCTGGAGGCGGGTGAGATGATCCTGGGAGACCGGGTTTTTGCCTCATTTTTTGGGATCGCGGGTTTGTCGCAACGGGGCGCCGATGGCCTGTTCCGGATGCACCAGGCTCGCAAGCACGACTTCCGGCGGGGTCGGCGGTTGGGCGTCGAGGATCACGTGGTAATCTGGTTCAAGCCGGAGCGGCCCGACTGGATGGACGAGGCGACCTATGAGCAAATGCCGGATCAGTTGACGGTCCGCGAGCTGCGGTTCCAAGTGGAACAGCCGGGATTCCGGGTCAACGAGATCGTGCTGGTGACGACGATGCTAGACGACGAGCTTTACACGAAGGAAGAATTGGCAGATCTATATCTGAAACGATGGCACATCGAGTTGGATTTAAGATCGATCAAGGATGTTCTTCAGATGGACGTATTGCGATGCCGGTCGCCGGAGATGGTGGAGAAGGAGATCTGGATGCACCTGCTGGCGTACAACTTGATCCGTGGCGGGATCGCCGAGGCGGCGGCGGCGCACCAGAAGCAACCGCGTCAGTTGAGTTTCAAGGGGGCGCTGCAAACGATGACGGCGTTCCACGACGCGCGTGCGCACGGCGACTCCGGAACAGCGGGATCGGCTCTGGGCGCTGATGCTCAAATCGATCGCGGGGCATCGTGTGGGGAATCGGCCCGGCCGAGTCGAACCCCGGGCCAATAAGCGAAGGCCCAAACCCCAGAAATACCTGACCGAGCCAAGGAGAGTGGCACGCAAGCGGTTGTTGGAGAATGCCTTATGAACAATACGTGTGCCATTCAGGTCTGACCCCGACTCCCCCGGCTCCCTGACCCCGACTCCCCGACAATTCTCTTGCTTCTTTCAGTTTTGTCACCAGCTTCAGCTTTAATTCCACGGACTTCAGAAAACTGCGGCAAAAAACCTGCCCGTCCTTTCCTTTGCAAGTGATGGTGACCGTGATGCGTTTATCAGGGAATTTCCGGGAGAGTTCGATCTGGCAGAATTTCTTGTCTCCCTGCCGTGTTAGAGAAAGATGTAGCATAACGCTCAGAATTCGCAAGCCCTTCAGATCGACGCCTTCCGGCCCCTGCAGTTCTCCCGTGTCCAGGTCAAGTTTGATCTGGGGTAGCTTCAGAAGACTCATCCCCCTCCGTACGCGTCCAATGATATGAACGCAGGGCCCGTAACGCTCCCCGACGAAAGAGAACTTTTGGGGGTCCAGTACTACGACTAAGGGCTCGCGCAATCGGCGTATTCCGCTCCACCCGTTCCAGAAACTGCTGATTTGATCATACTCGCTCGTGAGACTACGATCGGCTGCCACCTTCTGAATGCAATCGTGCAGAGTGTGAAAATCTGTGGGAAACGATCGCTCCACCTGGGCCGGGGCACTCGACCGCGCGTCTATCTTCCCCCTCGCCCGCTACCGCCCAAGGAGCAACCAGGAGTACTATAAAGCCGAACGATGCCCATCGGTGTACCAAGCTGGGCCACATAGAACCGGGCTCCTTTGAGAGTGGAAGGCCCTTTTCCTCTGAGGTCACGCAAAATAATGCCGGCGCGTGGGCGGGTCTATAGGAGCCCAAACAGCACGGGTTGGTATTATGAAAGGAACAAATCCACCGTATACTGCCTCGTAGCCGGTCACCTCCACCCACCCAACACCCCTCTTTCCCCCAGGAAGATTCCAAAAAGTCGAACGTACATCCCAACCTGTGAGGAGTTCCCAAGTGTTTCCCGTAGAGTGCGTCAGGACCGGAAACGGGACGGGACCGGAAACGGGGACGCAGCTAGTTTTAGACCGGAAACGGGGACGCAGCTAGTTTTAAGCCTCATCCAGGCTGGCCAAGGACCGGAAACGGGGACGAAGGACCGGAAACGGGGACGCAGCTAGTTTTAAGCCTCATCCAGGCTGGCCAAAACTAGCTGCGTCCCCGTTTCCCGTCGCCCGTTTCCCGTTGCAAGAGCGCGAGTTTCCTTAGGTGCAAGAGTACATGGAAGACCCGTCAACGTCGTACACCCGCACGACGTTTCGACACCGAAGAGAGTAATTGGCGTCCTGCCGGCGTTTAGCAAGCGTACCCCCACCGTGTGAGGCACGCCCTTGTTCGATGGTACCAAGCTCGGTCTAACTTTTCGAAGACCAGTGGCCGACCTACGACTTCGGCCGCGAAGGCGGAAACCACCTTAGGCCCGTATCGAAACCAGCTCGCAGCGACCAGTAGGCACATCGCGGCCATGGATAGTGCGAACCAATTCCCTGAGGCGGGTTTCGGCGGCGTTGAGGAATCGTCGCTGGCCATGGATGTCAGACCCCACATTGGAAGGACTCCGTCACTTCGGTCTTTAATCGCTCTGCCTAAGAAGCAGAGATAATCAAAACCGTTGGAAAAGAGCAGTAATGCAGCGCGGCCAACCACGACGAGCCTGACCGAATCACGAGAGCGACCCACAAGCGGTCCCCGGCCACAACGCACCCGCGTTCGACCCGTCGGGAAGGAGCGCAGCGGTGAGTTATTCTCGGGCGTTTCCCCTTACTCGTCCCTGCGAGGGAGACGTCTCCTGAACTGGAGATGGCTGCTTCATCTCCCTGAGCAGCTTGTCAACGGTTTGTTCCAGGCGTCCGTTACTGACATCCCGACCGCAGATGATCCCCCTGGCATCCAGGACGAAAAATGACGGGTAGGCTCGGACGTGGTAACGATGAGCGATTGGTCCCTCACCCTGGCGCCATCGTACCAATTCGGCCAGGTCATTCGCTCTCGCGCCATTACCCCGCGGGCAGTGTCTTTGTCCGGTTCGCAATCGACGCCGAGCAAGGCGAATGGCTCGCCCTTGAGGCGTTCCAAGAGGTCGCGCTGCGCGGGACCTGCGCCATGCAGGGGCCACACCACGAACCCCAGAAAACCAGCACGACGACCTTGCCTCTATAGTCGCTCAACTTGAGTGGGTTGCCGTCAACATCCACGCCCTGGATCTCCGGGGCCGGCTTGCCGACAGCCAAGTTGAGCATCTCATCGAGTCGGGCCTCGGCCTCCTGCCCCAGCGTCTTCTTGCGTGCCAGAGCCCTCTCGTGCGCGACGACGACCCTCTTCCGTCAGCGGCTTTCCGTTCGGTTGCGGTCTGGGTTCCTTCAATAAAGCCTCCAACTCGCGGTGATGGTGCGTGACGTACGGGACGTCGCCGTACTTGGAGATCACCTCCTTGAAGAGCCGCTCAGACTCGGTGCGGATCACCTGGGGGTCGCATTGGCGAAGTTCGAGGTGATTGGCGTATACCTCATCGGAGAGATCGACCTCACTTACGACCCTGCCTCCACTGAGAACGCGGCGCTTAGGCCGGCCCTCGACACTCCGGGCTTGGACGACGACCTTGGCCTTTTCGGCGAGGTACTGCGCCAGGGCCAGCCGCGCCAGCCCCTTCGCCTCGCGGGCCTTGGCCGCAACGTAGAACCCCAGCAGCAACGCGTCGCATCGGGGACTCACATTGTGGAGCGTCAGACCGATGCGGACCGCCTCGGGATCATCACCGTGATGGCGGACGAGCAGTGACCCGGCTCGGGCGAATTGGTCGCCATACGCTCCGAAGTCACGAATGCTAGTCTTGCTGACCACCCAGAGCAAGGCGTCCCGAGCCGCCGGGTCCTCGGGGGACGACTCGGCCAAGTCCACCAGCCGGCGACAGCAGGCAACAACATCGGGGGCCAGCTTCCTCGTAATCTCTCGCTTCTCGCTTAGGCTCTTGCCCTTGTTGACAGCGTGGAGGTAATCAGCCCGCTGGGCCTCGAACTCGTCCACAACCTGCTCGTACCGCTTGACTATCGGCCGTTCGGGACCCCGACTTTGATCAACGGATGGCGGCGTTTCGGCAGAGGCGGCCAATCGGGCGGGCGGTCCATCGGCCCTCGCGATCGGGGTGAAGAGAAAGCCAGCTAGAAGTAAGGGTAGTGACCTCACAGTAGGTTTCTCCGAGATTCAGGCCGAAAAGACCGCAGTGGCTTCATTACACTCAGACCATCGTCATCTCGATGGCGCCTGGCGTTTAGGTCAGCTACTTTCTCTCCACGATGACCGACGAAGTTCCGAATCGGCGGTACAAGACGACGGCTCAACGCTAGCCCTCTCAGGTTTCCGCTCTGACTTCGACGCAAACTCGTGTCCGAAAGGCAACCTGCCCGTCCGGCGCGAGGCCGGTCAGGTCGATCGCGAGCCTCCCTCGAAAACCCGGCTCCTCGGCTGGGTCGAACCGTACGGTCAACTCCCCAGTATTGGCTGGATCGATCTTCAACGGCAAGGGGCCAACTTCGAGGCACGGACAACTGGTCTCGACACGTTCGAGGGTGGCCGTCTCCAACCCTGAGTTGCGCAGCATGATCGTCCCGACCGCCGATTGCCCGGGACGCAATGAGCCGAGCGTAAGCGGATCAGGGCTGATCGCGAGCGGAAAATGTGAGTCGGTCGACTTCGCCGACTTTAGCGAATGGGGGGGGCACCTTGGGGTGGCGATGATTCCAGGGTCGCCATAATCCCAGCGGCGAAGGCCAAGCCGGCGGGCAGAGTCGCCCAGTAGATGAATCGGCGGCGTGAGTGATTGAGAAATCGTGCGATCACGGCTGGAACCTCCAGGAGCACGGATCACGACCTCACTCTGACTAACGTCGCAACGATACCCAACACCGAAGCGATGTCAATACCTCACCCCGCCGATTCGCCATTTTTGGAAAAAAAGTTTCACGTCGTCTCGGACGTCCGGAGCGGCGGTTGTAACGGCTTATTTCATAACAACTTCGGAGAATGGCCCGTGGGGTTCCGGATTCCCGGGTCCGGACTCCCGGTCCCCAATCTCTTGGGCAACGCGCATTCTTCTTAAAAAACCCGTTGGCCTGGGAGACATGGAACGGGCCGAAACGGGGACGGAACGAACGGGAAAAACGGGAAAAACGGGACGGGAAAAACGGGGACATAGCGGGGGGAAAAGTCGGTGTCCTGTGGGGGGGAAACGGGGACGCAGCGGGGGAAACGGGGGAAACGGGGACGACGGGGGGAAACGGGACGCAGCTAGTTTTGACGCGCGCGGAAAGGGGACGGAACGAATATCGACGATCGTCATAGACGCGACAACCCGGACAAGTGGGGCCGGGATATCGCGAGTCTCAACAGTGCGGAGTGGGGGTCAGACCTAATTTCTAGTTTTTTCCCTTGCCATGGGACAACCCGCCTGTTCTCATCGTGCGGAGTGGGGGTCAGTGCGGAGTGGGGGTCAGACCTAATTTCTAGTTTTTTCCCTTGCCATGGGACAACCCGCCTGTTCTCATGGAGCGCATGGCACGACGACTGCGAATCCAGTACCCTGACGCCATCTACCACGTCATGGCTCGCGGAAATGGCCGGCAGGACATCGTCCGCGATGATACCGACCGCGATCGGCTCCGGGACGACCTGGGTCGAGCCGCGCTGCGGTGCTCGTGGTGCATCTACGCCTTTGTCATCCTGTCCAACCATTTCCACATGGTGCTCAAGACGCCCCAGCCGAACCTGGCCCGCGGCATGCAGGCGTTCCTGTCCGCCTATGCCAACGTCTGGCGCGTTGACATCGCTTCTGCGGACATGTCTTCCAGAGCCGGTATCGCACGGAGTTGGTGGAAGACGAGACGTATCTCTGGACGGTGACGCGATACGTGCATCTCAATCCGGTCCGCGCCCGGCTGGTTGCGCACCCCGCGGACTGGCCGTGGTCGAGTTATCCCGGTTATGCTCATCGCAACCGGCGGCTGGACTGGGTGCGAAAAGGGGGACATAGCCGAAAAGGGGGACATAGCGCTTTAATTTGGAGTGAATGGGAAGTGCGGCGATAATGGGGCGGATGTGTGGGGCTTATTGACATCGCGGTTCGCGGTGGATACCCTAGCAGAATGCCACGAACCGCTCGCGCCTCGGTCGGTGGGATGTGGTATCACGCCCTCAATCGGGGAAACCGCCGCGAGGTCGTCTTCCACAAGCCCGGCGATTATAACGCCTTCGTCGCGGCGATGACCGATGCTTGCGCCCGCTTGCCCTTGGATCTGCTGGGCTATTGCTTGATGCCCAACCACTTCCATCTCGTGCTCAGGCCACGGGAGGACGGCGATCTGGGTCGCTGGATGCAGTGGCTGCTGACGGCCCATGCCCGGCGTTATCATCGCCATTACGGCACCACCGGCCACGTCTGGCAGGGACGGTTCAAGGCCTTCCCGGTGCAGGAAGACGACCACCTGGTCACGGTGCTCCGCTATGTTGAGCGCAATGCGTTGCGGGCCGAGCTGGTGTCGCGGGCCGAGGAGTGGAAGTGGTCGAGCCTGCCGGGCTGGCAGAGCGGCGACCCGCTGCTGTGGCGCGCCCTCGCGGTCCGCGATGAGAAGTGGCTGGAGCGAGTCAACGAACCGCTGTCGCTGGGCGACCTGCAACGGTTGCGGCACGCGATCTCACGAGGCCGTCCCTACGGAGGTGAGGCGTGGGGCGCGAGATGGCGGCCCGGTCTGGGCCTGGAATCGTGCTTGCGCCCCGTGGGCGTCCCCGGCAGGAGCGACCCTCGCCGGGCTGACGGATGCCTAGTGCGTCATCCACGCTAAATCTTCGGGTACAGCCGCTTCAGCTTTGTTCGGGCGTCGTCGATCTTGAATTGCCAGTCCACGCCGCGTTGCTTGGCGTTAGTCTTGTCGGACCAGATCCCGATCTCCGATTGCAACAACGGCAGTTCGCCGATGCGGCGCCCGCTCAGGCATTGGCTCGTGAGGCAACTCAGCTCGCATTCGGCGATGTTCAGCCAACTGCCGTGCTTCGGCGTGTGGCAAAAGTTGATCCGCTTGATATATCCCCGCGCCTGCTCGGGCGGGAACGCCGTGTAGAACGCCCCCTTCGTGTGCGTGTTGAGGTTGTCGCACACCAGCGTAACCTTCATGCAAGCGGCGTAACGCGTGTCCAACAAGCCGGCCACTTCGATCGCCCAGTGGACCTTGGTCCGACGTTCGCGGGCGGTCGCCTGTCGAAAGCCCGACAGCGGTTCCGCGAACATGAAGATGCTCGCCGTGCCGTTAAGCTCGTATTCGTAATCGACACGCTTGGCATGCTTCTTCGTCGCGGCGACCGGCACCTTCGTCTCCTTCAGCAATTGCACGGGCTGTTCGTCCATGCACAGCACCGGATGCTGTGGATCATACGCTTCCGCATAGGTCTCGAGCACGTTCTCCATGTCGGCCACGAACTCGGCGTCCTGATCGGGCGGGATCACCCAGTACTCGATCTTGCTCTTGGTCATTCCGTTTTTTTTAGAGCCTTGCGGACCGTCTCCGCGCAGATCGAAGGGACCACTTCCAATGCCACCAACTCATCGGCCAGCAGCTGCAACGACCATCGGCCATACCCCGCCGGCGGCTTCCCCAACCGCATCGCGATCAGCTTCGCTTCGCCCACGCCGTCCAGCGTGCGCGGCGTCGGCGAGGTCGCACGTTTCTTGCGTTCCAATGCGGCGTCAAAGCCCGTCGTGACCAATCGTTCACGAAGGTTCTCTACCGTCCGAACCGAGCAATCATACGCCTCCGCGATCTTCGCATCCGGCCAACCCGGCCCATCCGCATCCGCCTTGAGCATGATCTGGGCCCGCTTCACTTTCTCCGACGTCCCCTTGAGTCGCTTGGCGATGCTCTGGCACACGCCACGTTCCTCGTCCGACAGTCGGACGATATACTTCTTGTTCATGGGACACCTCCTCGTGCCTCGGAGTGTCCCTGAAATCGTGGGGCTCGCCAACCCGAAGATTTAGCGTGGACGACGCACTAGTGCACCTTGGCGTAATTGACCACGCAGTATAAAACCTTACCAATCAACAAATTGCGACAAAGACACCGCCCGGTTATCTCCGCCTCAGTGCACTAGGATTTCTCGCTCACATTGTCCATTTTTTCCATTCTATTCAAGTTAAAGCGCTATGTCCCCCTTTTTCCCTTCATGTTTCAGGCCCGCGACTGGCCATTCTGAAATGCTACCTCTACACTGGGGCGCGGATCGCCGCTAGCTGCCGGCTCCGCGTTGACGATCTCCACCACGAGCCGGCCGGCGCCACCGTCTGAATCAATGAGAAAGGGGCACGGTGGGCGCACCATCGGCATCCATGTCTTGCCCGCGAGCAACCACCGTCTGTTGCGGCACCGTCAACGCAGGGGTCCAGGTTTTCCGCCGCCAGGTCTCATTAAGGGGCTTGAAAGGACAAAACTCTTCCGTATCCTGTGACCTTCGCAACAGGAGGCCCAGGAGCTACGGAGATGCGACCCGAACCCGAGATGATCCCCGTCCTCATCGACGCCGCCAGGGCCCTCAAGGGCAGCCGGAAGCGAGTCTTCATGGCCAGGACCGTCGCGGCGATGGGGCGGGGCGGGAAACGCTGGGCCCAGGTGCATCTCGGCTGGTGCCGGGAGACGATCCGCAAGGGGACTCACGAACTCCTCTCCGGCATGACCTGCGCCGATGCCTTCCACTGCCGACGCCGCAAGCCCGCCGAGGAGCACCTGCCACGACTCCTCGATGACATCCGGGCCATCACCGATGGCCAGAGCCAGGCCGACCCCAAGTTCCAGACCAACCGGCTGTTTACCCGGATTAACGTCAGATCCTTAACAAATCCAGGCCCCCGAATCGTCCAGTTTTTGGGGTCCATCTCACCGGCAGATGTTGGTCATGGCTTGACGACAACATTCCTTCTTTACGACAATTGTCGCAGTTGGAGGCGCGGGCCGCTCTGACTTTGACTTGAAAAGCTCGGTTGAAGACCTGGAGGCTACCGTGAGCATCAGAACTCTCGCGACTTGCTTCGCCATTGGATCATGTCTGGTTGGTTCTCCTGCAACGGCTGACGAGGGGGCCGCATCAACGCCCCGCTACCTTCTTTCGCCGGGGCGAGAATTTGCATTCCACACCAAAGCGGCACGGAACGGGACGGCGGCGGGACGGTCCATTTCGTCGACTGGAAAGTGTGGGTGATCGGTCGTAACTCGGACGGCAGCTCGGCGGCTCGTCATCCGTTGCGACCTGACAACGAAGCGGAATCCCCCGGGAGTGATAGTCGAGCGAGACAGTGTGGACACACTCGTGTGGAGTTGCCGCATGTTCGAGGACGGCCATCTCGTTGGCGCCACCGCCATGGGTACTGTCCGTGATCCGTTCCGGCTGTTTCCGCAGCTTCCGTCCACCCTCGACGAGAGGGATCGTGGATGGAGATCCGCAGGCCCTGAGCAGGAAGGGCGTACCCTCCACCACAGACTAACTCCGGGCACTAAGTCCGACGGTGAGAGCCTGTCGATCACGACGCGGGCTGAGGCACCTCAGGACAAGGTGTATGTTTCGACCCATGAATACTGCGCGACGTTTGACGGCAGCCGAGGCGTCGTGACCCGGGTAGAGACCAAGGACAGGAGCGGCTACTTGAATTCGGGGATTACCCGGGGAACCATTGAGTTGGTAGGCGTCGAGAATCGTGGCGAGGAATGGGCTGTGAATTTTGGTCGGGAGGCGAATCGCTACTTCGACGCGGTCGAGGCCTACGACGCGGCATGCAAGCAGGCAGTTCGCGATGAGGCCCGCTGTAAGGAGATCCTGACCGAGGCCAAAGCCAAGCTCAACGAGGCACGCAAGGGCCTCACCAGGCCGGTTTTCCAAGACGCGGTCGGCCAAAAGCTCACCGGTCATGACCGGATGGTGGGATACTACGCCGAGCAAGCGAAAGTTCTTGCCTCACGCCTGGGAAAAGCGGCCGACGAGTGGGAGGCCGAGGACATTGAGGGTAAGACCCATCGGCTCGCGGATTACCGCGGCAAGGTGGTCGTTATGGACTTCTGGTATCGAGGCTGCGGGTGGTGCATGGAGGCCATGCCCCAGATCAATCGGCTTTCGGAGACGTTTCGCAAGGAGCCCGTCGCCGTGTTGGGCATGAGCATCGATGAGGACGAGAAGGACGCCCGCGTCGTGATCGATGCCATGGAGCTCAAGTACCCGACGATCAAAGCCATCGGAATCCCGGAGAAATATGGGGTCCAAGGTTATCCCACCCTGATCGTAATCGACAAGGCAGGCAAAATTCGGGAGATCCACGTCGGCTACTCGCTCCGTCTCTACGAAGACCTATCGGCCCTGATCCGTGACTTGCTGGCCGAGAATCAAGGCACCACAAAATAGGGACGAAAAGGGGGACAGGACCCCGAAACGGGGACGCAGCTAGTTTCTGATCTCCAGCGGACAGGGTCGCCCAGCAGATGAATCGGCGGTGTGAGTGGTTGAGAAAACGTGCGATCACGGCCGGATTCTCCGGAAGCACGGAACGCGGAAAGTGGACGGAACGAATATCGACGAGCGTCGTAGACGCGAGAACCCGGACAGGTGGGGCCGGGATCTCGCGAGTCTCGACATCGGCCGGATCCGGCAACTTCTCGATCCGCGTCGCGCTCTCGGCCGGGTTGGCTGATGCTCTGTTGGCTGATCATGGTGCCGAGTTCGGCCGGGCTGAATAGCCGGCACCCACTGCTGGTGGGGTGGGACGGCCCGGTTGGATCGCAGACTGAGAGCCGCGCTCTGCCGTACGCAACCGCTCGATCGCGCTTCCCCTCGACCGTGATCGACCGGCATCAGGAGGGCGGAGGGCGTCAGGTCGGCTTTCGGAGGGCCGCGTGCGGATCCGGCACACTCCCAGGGCAACCTGGTTTGGAGACTCGATCCACCTGGGCAAACCGCGTTGCGAGCCGCGAGGTTCGCGCCCGAACGAGGGGGAGAAACCTCATGGCAGTGACGCCAGGCTGATGATGAACGGGAATGTCGGCTGGAGGTTGCTCAGGAGCCGGGCATCGGCCGTGACCAGGGTGCAGCCCTCGCGCTCCGCGAGCGCCACCTAGAGCGCCTCACGGTTGGCTTGCGCACACGACGGCAAGGAGCCGATACCAGCCCGAAGCGCCAGCGAGTGAGTGGATCGTAGCTTCCTGCCGGAACACACTCGCTGGCGCTTCGAGCTGGTATGCGCGCGTGCGCTACGCAACTGTGAAGTGCTCTCGAGACAGTCGTAGACGCCATACCGGAGCTGGACGGAGATGGCGATTGCCCGCGACAGCAGGGCTGCGTGGGGATGGAAGTCTGGGAGCGTGGTCAAGAGATCGGCCATGAAGGTGTTCACTTCGGCTGCGGTGACTCTCCCTGGCCGCTGGGCTCTCGTCAAGGCGTGGGCACATTCGACCGTGAAAACATCCGGGGCGAAGAGTTCGTGCAAGCCGGGGACGAACTCAGAGCTTGTGAAAGAGTCGGATTCAAGATTCCGAATTCAAGATTCAAGAATGTTAAGTCTCCGATTCATCGGGTTTAACATCCATTCGGAATCTTGAATTTGTGATTTTGAGTCGATTCTTTCACAGCCTCTCAGAACGGAATGACGCGAGCCTTGTCCGACTGATCTTCCTGAAGCAGCCACTTGACCGCGACGTTGCGGTCGAGGACGCACCTCATGACTCGTCGCCATCACGCAGAGCCCGGATGAAAGGCACGGCCATGTCCAGCAAACCGTTGCGCTCGAAGACCGCCTTGCGGGCCGATTCGGATCGATCCCTGATCCGCCTGATGAGATCGGGATCGGTGACCCGCTTCCCCTCCGCGTAGAGGCGGTAGACTTCCTCCAGGTCGGCTCGCTCCTGATGGGCCGCGCGGTTCTCAGTGTTTGTCATGGTCGTTCCTCCATCGAAATCCTAGCAGGAAGTCGTTGGAAAGACGAGCGGCTCATGTCGGTTATCTGGTGGGATCGGCGGGCCCGAAGGCTCGCCCCACTCTCCCCGTTTCCGCCTTGTCCCAGTCGGTGGGGCGGGCCTCAGTGCCCGCCGGATTGGAAACCGGAGACAGCGGGGTAGGCCTCCGTGCCCGCCTTCCCTCAACCACCACCGTTTTCCCCACATGAGCCACAACGGTTCCAGCGGGTTTTCTTCGATAGAACCTTCCTCTACGAGAGGAGGAGAATGAGCCCCCAAGCGGAAGGGAAGCCCGATCGACCGCACGATCGGTCCATGTCGCCGTCGTCGAGGCTCCCGGAGGAATCTGGCCACACTCACGCCACGCGGTCGTCAGTGTGCGGGGAATGACAACGGGCCGCCCCCAGTGGGGAGCGGCCCGTGGAAAGACATCAGGCGATCAACCAGCCGCGGCGGGCCCGCCGGCCGGCCCATCCCCGTTCGATCAGGTCTTCGGAGGATTGGCGGCAGGAGGGACTCCGGGGATCGTAGGAGTCGCGGGGATCGTGGGGGTCCCGGGAATCGTCGTGGTCCCCGGAGGCGTCGTGGTCGCCGGGGGGGCGCCGTGACCGGGGACGGAGTTCCCGGGGGCACCTCGGGAGCAGGGGGAGTCGTCGCCGAGGGGACCGGTGGCGGCTGGACCGGCTCGGTCACCTCAGAGGGAGATACGGTCGGCGCGCTGGGGGCCATGGTGCCGTAGGTCGCACCCTGCGGGGTCGAGGGAGTCATCGTGCTCGTGTACGGAGCATAGGTCATCCCCAGGGCCGAGCCGAAGACCGCCGGGGAGTAGCTCGACCCGTAGCAGCCCGGGGCCGAATACGCGTAGTCCGTGCAGCAAGCCGCCCGCCTCTTGTGGAACAAGCAGCTCAACAGCCCGCCGTGGCCCTGACCACATCCAAAACGACGATGGAAGCCGGTGTAGCAACCCCCGCCGTAGCACGAGCCGAAGCTTCCGCCGTAGCACGAGCCGAAGCCGCCACCACCCCACCCTCCGTAGCAGCCGCCTCCGTAGCAGCCGCTGTAGCCGCCGGCATAACAGCCGGAATAGCACGACGGTGTCACGGGACCTGGATACCAGTTCGCATAGCACCCGCCAGAGTAACAGCTCGAGTAGGTCGGCGGGGCATAAGCGACGTTACAACCCTTGTTGTGGCAGCCCAATCCACTGAGCGCCACCAGCATCACCAGTGTTCCCTGCATCAGTTCTCTCCCCGTTGCAAATCGAGGACAATCAATCAACCCGCGACCGGCACCGACCTTGATCCTGGTGCAACCTCAATGAAGGGTTGGGCCTCCCGAGACTGGCGCATGTCCTGGCTTGACCATGCACCCTCTACTTCCCATCGAGTCGCCCGAACGCGTAATCTCTACTCAGACACCCCAGATTCTAGTAGCGATCATACTCCATCTTCAAGGTCAGACAAAGTGAAAATAGCGAGAAAAAGTTCGACTGGATAATTAGGGCCGACTCGACCAGGACGGGACCTGACGGAATAACCGCGTCAACCGATTTGTTCCGCAGTCAGGCAGCACGACGACCGGTTCGATGACCAGGGACGGATCAATCGAGGGCAGACCAGCCGCCGGACGGCGAATGCCCGGACGCATCGAACTGCTGGCCCTGGGGAGATCCGGCGGGTATGGTTACCTGGTCACCGGTCATGAGTCATGGGTCCTGGGTGTGGGAATCGTGGACCTTGCCACGGTCCTCGGCCTGGGCGTCGGCTTCCACTTCCGAGCTTCGGCCGATCCGTGAGCCGAGCTGCCATGGGGTGAGGACCGAGGGTCGAGCTACCGAGCGGGAGATCCGTCATGGGGAGTAAGCCGCGGGGTCGGCCGGAATCTCGGGTGACATCAGGCCCGAGGGTGCCGGCGGTGGGGGAACCGACCGAGGATCGGGTTGATTTCGAAGTCGGGACTTGGGACGGTCTCGGAATCGCCAGGGCAGGGGGGGTGGCCGGGTTGGGCGCGAGTGGTTGTCAGCATCGTGCTGTTGTATCACATGGCCGCCGTACTCGCCGGAGCGGTGGGAGTGCCGCCGTCGTCTGAGTTGGAACAGTCGATCGCCGACCGGTTCACGCCGTACTTCGACCTGATCGACCTCGGCTACTCGTACCGGTTCTATGCCGAACCGCCGCCGACGCCGGTGGTCACGGCCACGCTCCAGTTCGGCGATGGGCGGCCCGACGAGACCGTGCGTTTGCCGGGCCGAGAGGTAGCGGGCCCGCGGATGCGGCACCAGCGGCAGTTGGCCCTGGCCAACTCGCTGTACTCCGACGTTCAGGAGGCCAGGCTGCGGACTCGGGAGGCCAGCCAGAGCCGATTGGCCCGCGCCTACGCACGTCATCTGTGCCGGTCGCGGCCTGGCTGCCGAGTCGTGACCCTGCACATCCAGCAGCATCTGCTCCCCGACCCCCAGCAGGTGCGGGAGGCGATCTCCGAGCCCGGCGCCCCCCGTTCGACCTCTTCGCCGAGCGGATGTTCACCACGCCTGAATGGATCGGAGACTACCCGTGCGACGCCTTCTGAACGAGATCGGGCGCTACCGGGCGGAACTGGTGCAAGCCGTCCGCGGCGGCTGGAACACCTTCTTCTTCACGCCGGCCGATCCCACGGCCTTGGGCCTGATCCGCGCGGCCGTCGGTCTGCTGGCGCTGTGGAGTCTGCTGGTCTTCGGTCTGGACCTGCACGACTATTTCGGTTCCGACGGCTGGGCCGAGCCGTCGGCGATCCGGATGGCCCAGCGGGCACCGGTCTGGTCGTTCTGGTTCCTGGTTCCCGACTCGGCTCTCCGGCTCGCCTGGATCGGATGCCTGGTAGTCCTGGCGCTGTACATCGTGGGGTTATTCAGCCGATGGACGGCCGTGATGGCGTGGTTGATCGTGGTCTCGACCGTGCGCCGGCTGCCGATTGCCTTGTTCGGCTTCGACCAGGTGATCTCGCCGCTGGCCCTCTACCTCGCGGTGACAGGGGCCAGCGGCCAGGCTGTCTCGCTGGACCGATTCTTGCGGCGATGGCGCCAGGCGAGGTCGGCGGCGGCTTCGCCAGCCCCGGTGCATGCCAGCGGCGCGAGCCGGGGCCGGCGCGTCACGCCCGAGGAACCGGGCGTTCCGGTCCCGACGATCTCGTCCAACCTGGCCCTCAGGCTGATCCAGCTCCACCTCGTCCTGATCTACGCCATGGCCGGCCTCGGGAAGTTGCAAGGCCCATCGTGGTGGAACGGCATGGCGATCTGGCGAACGATGACTGCCGGCGAGTTTGTGGTCGGCAACTTCACCGCACTGGTGCAGTGGCCCCTGGTGGTGAATTTCCTCACACACTTCAGCCTGGCCCTCGAGTTGTTGTATCCGATCTTGATCTGGGTCCGGATCGCGCGTCCATTGCTGCTGGCCAGTGCGCTGGCGATGCATGTGGGGATTGCCGTCATCAATCCAGGCTTGACGGAATTCAGCGTGGCCATGCTGGCGGCAAACCTGGCGTTCGTCTCCGGATCCTGGCTGCGCGGACTGGCGACGGGCGGCGACACACCGGCGCTGCGCGTGCTCTTCGACGGGGCTTGCCCTCGCTGCCGGGCCTCGATGGCACTGGTCACGGCGGCGGATCCGGGCCGGGTCATCGAACCGGTTGACCTGACCGCGGTGGATGTGCGAACGATTCATCCCGAATTGACCCGCGAGAGTTGCCTGCGGTCGATGCACGCGGTCTCTGCGACGGGGCGAGTCTCGTCCGGGTTCGACGCCGTGCGGTCGATCTGGGCCGGTCTGCCGCTGTTCTGGCCGATCGCCGCGGTCGCTCACTTCCCGGGGGTCGCATTACTGGGAAGAAAGGTATACAATCATCTTGCGGCCACTCGGCCGCGCGACGTCCCTTGCACTGATGAGACCTGTGGAATCCATTCCGGGACGCCGCGAAACCTGCCTCGCACCCGAGGCCACGCCCAAAACCCACACAACGCGGTTCCGACCCCGGCAGACTCTCAGGAGGTGCCACGCCCATGAACTACGCGTCGAGTTCGTCACCTGCTCCCGAGCCGTCGCCACCGGAAAGCACGGAAGGCGGCCAGACCGTAGCACCCTCGCGTTTGTACCTTTCCGAACCCGGCTGGCGGATCGGGGTCAAACACGGCAGCGCGCGCGAATTCTGCTACATGCAGGCGCCCGGCCAGGACTTCTATCATCGCCTCCTCGACAGCGAGATCTTCCTGCACCGCGATGACGAGAAACTCTGCCTGGCCTGCGCCACGCGGCGCGGACTGCTCGTCGCGGAACCCAAGCGACTGCACGAAGCGATCATCCCGCTGCCGGCCGACATGGAGGCCATTCCTCTGGAACTGGGCTACCTCGACGCGGAACGCTCCTGAGAGGGGGAAACGTTTTCTGCGACGCTCCGCGTCGGCTGAAGCCACGCCACGCTGGGGATCCCGCGGGGTCGCAGAGCGTCCCGGTTGGGGGTTCCCACGCGGGAGCTTGGGAACCAGTCGTTCGCAAGTCCTGAGCGTACTCCTGGTTAATGCTCATTCAATGCTATTGGGTGTAAGGCCTGGATTAGAAACGAGAGTTGACAACTGCGAAGGGGGGCGACCGTGAGGGTCATCGTCGTACTGGTCTGCGTTTGCGTCGGCGTCATTCCGCTCTGGTTGCTGAACGGCCAGACCTTCACGAACACGCTGATTGCGCTCCCCTTCTTTTTGATCCCGATCGTTCTCTGTGCGGTATTCGCCCTGGATCGTCGTATTCCAGAAGATCAAAAGAGGGCTTGGAGAATCGCGACGATGCTGATGGCACTCCTGGCCATCGGCATCCTTCTGACTCTGCCATCGGCCTACCGATTCCAAGAAGGGTTCAACAAGGCGATACGTCAGGCTCACACCCGCCCACCCGAAGTCATGAAGCCTGGTCAATGACCGAGATTCGACGTGATTGGAGAGGTCCAACCACGCCGACCAACGTCCGGTACACTCAATGTGTGACGGCGAATCCTAAGTTGTTGGCGTGAAAGTTAATGGGCGCACGAGGATTCGAACCTCGGACCTCACCCTTATCAGGGGTGCGGCTCAGCCACCTGAGGCTATGCGCCGAACAAGACCGTTTCAGCCCAAACCTGATGTCCGGCTTGAGTTTACCGCTTTCCGCTCCGCCTGTCAATGCCCCCTTGCGCTCGATTCTCAGCAATCCGCGACTTCACAAAGGGGCAAAGCCGATACAAAGGGGCAGTTCTTCTGATCCTACTGATTGAGCCGAGAACCGCAACCCCCCAGACAGCCGACTGTCCCAACCCCGCACAACTCACCCCGAGCGAGCCAGCCACCAGCAACCCCCCCGGTCGGACCATGCGCCTGAGATCCCCGCCCGACGCCCTTCAACGTGGGTCTCGGCCTGGAAAACGTAGGGCTTGCGAGCGGGCCTGAGAACGGCGGTCGTGTCCCGGACGTGTTCGCGCGTCGCCATGCCACTTCGCTCCTTCACGGTTGGGTCGCCTTCTCCCGGGCCTCCATGACCCACTCAAGCCGGAAATTGAGCGTGCCAGGCGTAGCACGAGAAACCTCACTCGTCGGTCGAAGGCGTGACCTCGATTCGCTCTCCGATCTCCCCGACTTCGGGCACCGACGGATTTGCAGTCTCCCTGCGCCGGCGGATCAGCTCATCGCTGACATCGGCGAGCATCTGCGAGAGCACGTCCGTCGGGAGCCGCCGGATCGCCAGGCGGCGCCGGGAGTCCCATGCCAGCGACTCGATCATCTGATCGATGGTCGGGGGCAAGACGTCCGGCATGGGCCGAGCCGTCTCGGGAAGGAGGTATTTATGCCGGCCTGAGCCGGCCGGATGTTCGACGCTCCGCAAGTAGCCGCGCTTCACGAGCTCCTTCAGGGCGAACACGACCGAGTTGGAGCTGACGCATCCCACCTCGCCCTGTATCTGGCTGACCGGGGGGAAGAAGCCCTGATTGGCGTACAGCCGGCGGACGATGCCGAGATATTCCCGCTGACGGTCTGTGAGCCCCTCCGGCCCGATGGCGTGGCCACCGGGGCAACCGGTCCCTTGCGATTCCAGCACGTCCTTGAGATCGTCCACGATCGGTTCGTTGAGGATTCCGGACATGGTCAGTCCTTTCCACCTTCCAGCTCGCCTTCGTCCCGTCTGACTGGCTTGAGCACAGCTTGGCGCACGTAGACGGCCACACCCAGACCATTGGCCCTCGCCAGGCGCTTGAGCCGTTCGTAATCCTCGTCAGGCAATTCGATTCGCGGCATGCTTGATCTCGCCCGCCGTCGTCGGCATTCTCCTCTCCTCCGATTTTTTCTTCGCCATGACCAGGTCTCCGAATAGAGCGACAACCCTACGATCATACCCTTCGGAGACGACCCTTACCAGGATTGTACACCATAGTGATCCACAGTCAATAATAAAGTGATAAGACCTGTGATGACATCTCATGCTGAGTTGATACAATCTGTATGTCTGGTCGAGACGTTCGACCCCAAACAAAACTAGGATGGCAAACTTAGCGTCTGTCCCAGAAGCCATTTGAGCCCCCGAATGAGTCTTTTTCGTTAGCTGGGTAAGTTCGGAGGTCGCGGCCTCGGCACATCGGATTCGGGCGAACGGGTCCACAGAGTCGTGGTAGGCCGTGCCGTAGGCGGTTGGGTGCGGCCTCCAGGGGCAGCGTTCCGGCTTTGGACCAGCTCTTCCCGCGGTTTGCGTGGTTTCGTCAGGCACAACGCGTTATGAATCAGCACCAACACGCCCACCTGGATCAACGCCAGCGCCATCCCGAAGCCGGCAAAACACCGCAAGCCGCGATGGGCCTTCAAATCGCCAATCCGGGGCTCGACGGTCTGACCACGCTTTTTGTACAGCGCTTCGGCCTCCGGCGTCTGCATGCGCTGACGCAACGCGTCGACTTTGTCCTCGTGTTGGCTCCGTGTGACCGTGCGTCCCTTGTGAGGGGCCGATGTGCATTGCGTGGCCCGCGGACACGCCTGGCAATGCTGGGGTGGACAACGATATTGATCGACCCGAATCTCTTGATCCTGCTCCTTCTTCTCCACGCGGCTCCCGCTCAGAACCAGGCGGTGCCCCTCGGGACAGTAATAGGTTTCCTCGGTCGCACTCCAGCGAAACTGCTCCTTGGGAATCGAGCACGTCTTCGGGGTCGGGTCGGCTTTTCCGTCCACCGCCTGAGCCGCGGGCTTCTTGTCCACCGGCGCATAGATGGTGACTCCGTGGTCCGCACCATAGGCCAGATTGGCCGCGGTCGCATAGATGCCGTCCACCAGGGGCGCTTCGGCTCGTGTCCCAGCGTCTGCTTGAGCGCCTTCACCGTGGGGATGAACAGACCCGTGTCGGTGGTGGTCGCATGGACCTGATAGTCGAAGATCAGCGGGGTGTCGAGATCGCTCGCCAAATGCACGTTGTACAGCGGTCGGAAGGTCTTGAGCTTGTCGCGACCCAAGGCGGCCTCGGGCTCACTCGGCGCGATCCGAACCTGATCCGCGCTGCGTCGTTTCGGCTTGGACTTGTGGGTCTCGCGCTGGGCGTGGTGTGTCAGCAACTGGTTGAGACGGTCTTGGGCCTGCCGATACCGGTACAACTGCCGGCGCCGACCGGCTGGCGTTTTGGCCATCCAGTAGGGGGGGCGCGCCGTGGCCGCGGGAGTTGCCGGGACCGAGACCGCTTCCGCTGGGGGCTCGGCGCGACGACCGGGGTTGCGGTGGCCCCGACGAGGGTCGTGGAGGTGACCGCCCCGTCGGAGCGGCTGCCGGTGTCCGCCGCTGGGGCTCGGGCCGCTCGGCCATCGGCTGCCAGCGCCGCGCGGAGGGTCTCCACACGTTGCGCGAACGTCTTGGCTTTGATCAGACGGTGTCGGGAGCCCAGCGCCGCGACGAACGTCCCGTCGATGGACGTCTCGTCCCCCTTCGTCCATCCTTCGGCGAGCGCGCGGTCGAGAACCTGCTGGTTCCAGGCCCGCAAAGGGGCTCCCAGCCGTTTCCGAAAGGAGTAGAAGTACGAGGGGGAGGGCTCAAACCCCATGGCCAGCCACTTGACGGGATCAAACCAGCGGCAGTCTTTGGCCCAGCGGACCGGATGCAACTGCCCGGAATGCATCTCGTAAAGGACGACCATGAGCATCAACTCCGGGGGGAAAGCGCGCTTGCCCACACCGAAATAGGCCCGCCGTAACTCGGTCAGGTCGAGCCCGAGAACCACAGCGCGAATCCGGCGAGCGAGATCGTTTTCGTCCAGGCGTTGGTCAATGTCCTGCCAGGCCGGCGAGTCGGTCGTCCAAGGAGGTGTTAACCAATGTCCGTGATCGTGGTGGCGAGTGTCCGAGCCCAATCCCATGACTGCGACCCCAAAGCGGTCGGGCGGCAAGGATGGCTAACGAGGCCGTCCTTAACACCCTCTCCTGGGAAGATATACCGAAGAGGTCATCTTACGCAATCGCACCCAAATTACGCAGCTAACGAGAAAGACTCGAATGGGGGCGTCAGCACGGAGCCAGGGGCGTGAGCCCTTGGACCGATCCAGACCGCCGAACCCACCACGGCGGCCCGACCCAAGTGCGGGCGATGCCCGGACTTGGGTCGGGCCGCCGTGGTGAAAAAGGGGGAGGTTGATTGGGCGATTCTCACCCCAGGGGCTCACGCCCCTGGCTCCGTGCTGACGCCCCCTCCGGGGCTTCTGGGACAGACGCTTACCTGGAGACACCGGTGCTCCAAGTCCTTGAGGTAGGCATCCGGATTGTGGTGGAACCGGCGCTGCTTCCGCCGGGCAGCTTGCGAGGAGTCCGGTCGCCGGCATCGGGGGATCGAGAGATCGGATCGGTTCGCCGCGATGGCCCGTGAACGCTTGGCCGGCCGGAAGACCCCGGGCGTTTCGGTGCTCCGGCCTCGTCACACTCGAGGATTCCTGCCGAAATGATCCTGCCGCCGGTTGGGCAGGCCATTTGCAAGGGGTAAGCTTGTCCATCCTTGCGAGCGTCCGGTGGCCACCCCTGGGAGAGCTTCCGACTTATGTACTCGGTCTATCGCGTTGAACCCAAGCAACACCTGGCTTCTGCCAGGACCATCGATCACGCGTTGATCCTGGCAGAGGCCAATGGCCCGGGTCGTTACGAGATCTTCATGGTCGGCGACCTGCTGAGACACGTCTGTTTTGTGACTAGGCATGAAGACGGCACGTTCACCCTTGACCCAAGACAGGCCGGCAGCTTGATGGCGGTCCTGAGCGACACCCTCACGCGGGTTTGATCGCGCGCCCGTCGGGCTCGGGCAGTCGTCTGCGTGGGCCTCCTGACCTCTGAGTCTTTCGCGGGTTTCCTTCGCACTTTCTACCATCCAGATAACCTTTCTTCTCGGTCCGAAGCGTCCGCATCCCTTGAACGATTGGTGGTGCCAGATTCAATGGCGCAATAATGGTCGGTTCGAGGGTGGAATCATCGCGCGAGATCGACCGAGTCGGAGCCGCGGCTCTGGGTCAACCGAGGGGATCCTCATGAATCCGCGCTATCCGCTCGGCCCTGAGTTTCACGGTCTGTCTCAATTCCGCAGGCTGGAGGACCTCGACCTGCTCGCCGAACCCGAGGATCCAGAGGATGAGATCCTCCCGCAACGGGACGGAGAGGAAGAGGTTGACCTCACCGCTGGAGAGGTAGCAGATTTTCTGCCCGATCCGGCCCTGGCGATCCTGGACTACGGGGGCGATCCGTGCGTTGAACCGCAGTTGCACCTCGCGTGGAGTGTCGCAGGGGCGTTCGGAAGCCGACTGGGCCAGCCATCGGTCCAGGCGAAATCGCGGTGGGATTGCGTAGGACTCGTCGGTCACTTCGACCCGTTGGATCCACGGGATGCGGAAGAGATGGACCTCACAATGGACCGTCGACCTCCCCACGATGGACCAGCAGGAATCGACGTGAGTGAGCTGGTAGATGCTGACCTTTGTGGTGAGCACGCACTTGGAATCGTCTTCGCGATACCACAGCCGCAACTGTCGGCGCTGCCTCAAGGCTTGCCAGATCGCCTCGTAGACAGGTCTGCGCTCCGGGGGCCGGTCGAGGTGCGCCGGTTCACTCGCGTTGGCGATCAACTCGCCGCCGAGCGTGATCCGGCCACGCAAGCTCTCCGGCAACGCCTGGATCACTTTGTCGACCCCGTTCTGGATAGGCCTCAGCGAGCTGAATGGATGATCGGACGGACACCAACGACTCAGGAGAAGGATCGCCAGGGCTTCCTGATCGTCCAGGGGAGCGGGCTGGAGGAAACCTTGGCCGGCCAACTGGTAGCCCTGCCGGTCCGCACAGTAGACGACAGGGATCCCCGCGGCTTCGAGGGTCGCCAGGTCGCGGTAAATCGTGCGACGGCTGACCGCGCAAGCCTCCGCCAGGCGCCGCGCATTAGGAAACCGCCCGTTCTGAAGGATCATCACCAGTTGCAGCAAACGGACCAGCGGCAGGCTCAGCGCAGGACGGCGCCCCTCTTCGTCCCGGGGGGCCCTCTCGCAGTTCTCCGAAATTAAGGATACCGAGGACATGATCCTGCTCGAGAACGAGGACGGTGGCATCGCGTCAATTGGTCGTAAGGCCCTCCCGGACCACTTTAAGACGCCACCCGCTTCGATGAGAACTCACGAAGCGAGCACTCCGCTGGATTTCCTCCACTTTCCAGACCAACGGATCAATCCTCAGGGGACACTCTGGTCTGACCAAGACCTGGTTGACAACCGGACTTCGCCGCGTTATCCTTACATTCGTACATGCATGCCGTGGGCAGATAGCTCAAGTGGTAGAGCACAGGATCGATAAATCCGGTAGTTCGATTATCCTAAACCTTTGTATTGCTCCATGTTGCGATCTGCCACAAGAAGCGTGGCACAGAATACGGGTTCAGAATAATCGGACCAATGCTTTGGGCAGGTAGCTCAGTTGGTAGAGCAACGGACTGAAAATCCGTGTGTCGGGAGTTCAACTCTCCCCCTGCCCACTCATTCAAGAGGCACACATGTCACGCCCCGCCAAGCCGTGGTATCGCAAGGACCGCGATACCTGGTACGTTTTCAGAATGGCAAGTGGATCTTGCTCTGTAAGGGGGGAGGCGAATCGCTAAGGAGGCGTGCCGCCGACGATGCGTAAAATGAGCCCGATCGGGGACGGGGACGCGGTGCACGTTTCTTGGACCGATTGGTCTCCACATCTTTCCGCCCCGGAGATCTTCTCCAGGAGCTTGATCCGGTGTCGATATGATCCGGTTAAGAGTTCGCAGACCATTCGCCTGATCGCTGCATCCATGAGCGTCGTCAGGAGACGGTACGGGGTTTAAGCTCGACGCCCAGCGTGCGGCGGGCTTTGGATTTGAGTAAGGCAGCGAGTCAGCAGCCGGAGGTGAGCCGTCCCGGGGGGTATTTCCGCTCCGGGAGAACGCAACCGAACATAAGATCCATTATCAGACGTTGCCGGGCGCTCGCAAGGCAACGCCCCGTAGAGCCGGACCAGGTCGCAGCAGACCGAGGCGAAGTGGGTGATATTAAAATTTTATATTTTAATACAATCGATTTTCAAGAACGACCGCAGGCGTTCACGCCCTGGATTGCTTGGTTAGACCTGCTCGTTTATAACTGATGGAACTTGCGTAGTCCGATGCCTTTACGGGGGTATCCTGATGAGCCGACTTGATCGACAAACGGTTTGGTCGAGCGCGTTCGCGCTCCTGGCCTCGATATGTCTCCTCACCGCCGCGTGGGCCGACGAGCCGGGTTTCAAGCCCATTTTCAACGGGAAGGATTTGACCGGTTGGCGGCTCGGCAAAGCGGATCTGGCCGGTAAGACGGCCTCCGACGACGGCCGGTTCGCGGTCAGGGACGGGATTCTCGTGATCACGGGTTCGAAGGACACGCCTCCGAAGATGACCGAGATCGACACGGTGGAATCGTATGACGGTGATTTTACCCTTCGTCTGGAATTCCGCGCTTCCAAGGATGCGAATAGCGGCCTGCACCTGCGCGACAAGGCCTTCGCGCATCAACTCCAGATTCGCGACTATCCTCGTGTCGGCCCATACAAGACGCTGAAGAACTACAAGACGGGCGACTGGAACGCGATCGAGGTCGCCGTTACCGGCACCAAGGCCCGGTGCACATGCAACGGCGAACTCCTCGAAGCCGCCCTCGAGATTCCCAGCAAGGGTTCCCTCGCCTTGCAATCCGAGACCAACGTGATCGAATATCGCAATATCAAGATCAGGAGAGCGCATTAGGGGTGTGAGAGCGCCGGAGGAGGCTCTTGCGTTCAATACTGCAACCCCCGCGTCACGACCTGGAGGAACTCCCTCGCCCGGCGAGCGAGCGAGTCGATCCCTTCGGGGTCCATAGGACGTGGGATGAGCGGGGCGAAGATGTTCTCGCAGCACAGCGGCATCTCCCGGCCGGTGAACGCCACGAGGTGAAGCAGCTTGTAGTGGTCGATCTCGCCGAAGCCGGGACCGCAGTCCTCGTCCTTGGGGAAGTTGCGGTGGTCCTTGATGCAGAAACTCCGCACCACGTCGGCACAGGCTCTGAGGTCGGGGATCGGGTCAACGTCGAGATAATCCATCACGTTGCCGGCGTCGTAGTTGACCTGGATCCCCTCGTCGGCGACCTCGCGGACGATCTCCGCGCAGGCCGCGCCGGTGCCCGTCTCGCCGCCGTGTTGCTTGACGACGATCGTCACGCCGTGGTCGCGGGCCATCGGGCCAAGCTGCTTGAATCGCTCGACCCAGAGCTTGCGGTTGCCGCCCTTTGGTGTGGCCGAAGGTCAGCACATGCGGCACTCCGCCCGCCGACGCCTGCCGGATGCGCGATACTCAGGATTTTCAAGGCGTCGGAGTTCTCGGGATAGACCATCGAGAACATCATCAGCGGTTCCAGCCCCAGGTCGCGGCACTTCCGGCCCAGTTCCTTGGCCTTGTCCGGGGGTGCGTCGGCGGCGATGACCGGGACTTCGCTTGCCCCCCTCACGATGCGTCGTGCCCCAGGCAACGTACTGATATCCGGCGGACCTGGATCCCCGACAGAGCCCGATCCAGCGGGAAGCGGGAGTACGGCAGTGTCATGCAGGCGATCTGGAACCGTGTCGGCTTGCCCCGGCTGGCCGATCGGCTCCTTCGCGGATGACTGCCGCGATGCGGATGTACCGGACGCCATTCCCGCGAGTCCGGCGGCGGTCATACCCAGCCAGCTCGGCGGTGGAAGGCTCCGGATGGTGGTCGTGAAATCGAGCGGCCATCGGTTTCTCCTCCAGTCCGGTGCTACCAAGACGGTGCTCGCAGCGCACCTTACAGGAATCGCGTCTGGCCCGGGATAGCGACCTGCGGCGATTGGCGGATGGGCATCCCAGGTCATAGCGGTCCGGGCTGAGGACTTCGCTTGGAGTTCAGCGCCATCTCCCAGGTGATCTCCTGGCCGGTGTAGGCAGCCATCCGGCCCATGATCGCCAGCAGGGTGCTCCGCGCCATGTATTCGCCGTTCTGGATCGGCTTGCTGTTGCGGATGCTGGCGAACAACTCGTCGTGCTCGGTCTGGTACATGCGATTCACGGGACCTTCGAAAATCCACTCGCCGACCGCAGTGCGGATCCTCATGCCCTTGCGGCGTTCCACGAACTGGGCTTGCCCCTTGGTGCCGAGCACCCGACAGCTCATGTCGTTCTTGCAATGCGGCTGCTGGCGGCAGTTGCTCACGAGCTTGGCACCGTCGGCGTACTCGTACACGACGGAGAAATGGTCGTAGATCTGGCCATACTCCGGGCCGGTGAGGACCTGCCGGCCGCCCATGCCGACGGCCTTGACCGGGTACGTCTCCTTCATCACCCAGGCGCAGACGTCGAGATAGTGGACGTGCTGCTCGACGTTGAAGTCGCCGGACAGCCAGGTGAAGTTGTACCAGTTCCGCATCTGGTAGAGCATGTCGGTCCAGCCGGACTGGCGCGGTTTGTCCCAACGGCCGCTTCGATAGTCGTTAGCGAACAGGGCGGAGACCTCGCCAATGGCGCCGTCGTGGATGCGACGGACGGTCTCCTTGAAACCGTTGTCGTAGCGGAGACAGAGGCCGGAGACGACCGAGAGTCCCCTGGACCTGGCCAGCTCGCAGCTCTCGAGCACCGAGTGCACGCCGGGGGCATCAACGGCGACCGGTTTCTCGGCGAAGACGTGTTTGCCGGCCTCGATCGCCGCACGGAGGTGGATCGGGCGGAAATGCGGCGGCGTGCAGAGCAACACCACATCCACACCGCTGCCGAGCAACTCCTGGTAGGCGTTGAACCCGACGAAGCGGTGATCGGGCTTGACGGCGACTTTGGTCGAGACGTCCTCGGTCTTCTGCAAGATTTCCAGGCTGTTTTGCAGCCGGTCCTCAAAGGCGTCGGCCATGGCGACGAGCTGGACGTTCGAATCGGCGGCGAGCGCCTGAGTCGCCGCGCCGGTGCCCCGGTCGCCGCAGCCGACCAGGCCGACACGGAGCACGTCGCTGCCGGCCGCGTGGGCGTTCGGCAACGCGGCCAGGGTACCGGCGACGGCGGCCGACTTGAGAAAACCACGTCGCGAGGCGGATCCGGTGGTCATGGCCTGTCCTCTCATTTCTTCAACGGGTGCAGTTCAAATCGGCGGACGAACAGCTCGAATCCTTCCGATTGCAGCAGGATCTTCCCGGCCGAGGGTGAGACGTCATAGGCCGCGTTGACGGTTTGGCCATTGACCTGGATCGTGATCCGGTCCTTCTCGCAAAGGCAATCGACCTGGGTCCACTCGCCGGTGGGGCTCTCGACGTCGTTCTTGCCGCGAGTGTCGAGCAGTTCCTTGAAGTCGGGGTCGTGCCGAGACCACCAGAGCTGACGATCTCCGCTGAAGACTCGTCGGCTCCCCCCCTGCCCTCCACCGCGGTCGCTTGTCGGGGCCGAGGACGACCGGACTGGTGAGTCGCACTGGGACCGTCTCTCCCTTGGCGTCCTTGCCGCGGATGACGATCAGGTCGCCCACGCAGCCCTGGGCGAGCTGGCACTCGATCGACGACATCCACAGACCCCCGGCGCCTCCGTCGGGGCCGGTGGCGTGGAGCAGGATGCCCGAGTTCCGTACGAACTTCCCGCCGTCGGTCCGCTTGCCCCACTTGTACTCGACGATCAAATGATAGTCGCGGTACGGCTTCTCGGTGGCGAGGTAGCCGTTGCCGTCGCCGGTGATGTGCAGCAGGCCGTCGGTGACCCGGAAGACCTGGCGGGGATCGTCATGCTTCGTGTCCTTGAGCCAGGTGGATAAGCCGGCGAGCGTCTTGCCGTTGAAGAGCGGGATCACCTCGCGAGCTGATCGGCATCGAGGTATCGCGGACTCGGTCGTGAAAAGGAAAGCGATCGCGCCGAGGACGACCGCTGCCGGGATCGGCTCGATCAACGACCAGGGTCTGGAGACCTTGTGAATGCTCATGGCTCCTCCAATACTCCACTGCCGATAGACTACTATCTACTGCCCGCTGGAAGGCAGATCAACCCACTCCTTCCGGGTGAACGGTGAGGAGGCCTGAGATCCGGCCGGCAAGAACGGGAAGAGCCGTGTCCGCGCGGCGGCATCGAGCGGGGCTCCGTACTCCGAGACCTCGAAGGCTTCGATGGCGCGGACGTCCCCGCCGTGCTCCGCGCCATAGGTCTGCACGAGCAGGTCGCGGTAGCGATCGGCCAGGGGCTGGATCCGTTGTCGCATCCGCTCGGCGAGCCACGCACGTTGGGCGTCATCCTCTGGCGGCACCTGGTCGAGATAGCCGGCGTTGTAAGGGAGCCACTCGAAGAACTGGGATCGATGGCAAGCCAGCATCGCGACCAGCCGATCGAATACGTCATCGATGTCAACGACGACATGAGGCTCGAATCGACATGGTTTCGTGAAGGCATCGGAGAAATAGAGAATGACCGGGCAGGAGGCGACGTGCGGCACGTCGGGGCAGATGGCAGGCACCGTCAGCAGGTAGGACGCATCCTGGACGAGCAAGCCGGTGAACCGATGGTCGGGATGATAGTCGGTCGATCGGTGAGTGATGATCAGGTCGGGTCGGAACGATCGGATCAGGCGGATGACCTCATGGCGGTATTCCAGGCGGTCGTCCAGCTCCCCGTCGGGATGATCGAGGACCTGGTAGGTTGCTCCGATGGTCGCCGCGGCGGCCTCGGCCTCGCCGCGACGCCGGCTCGCCAGCTGAGGACCGGGCATCGTCTGGTGCCCCGCACGGCCGTTGGTCAGGCTCACCATCCGGACGACATGTCCGAGCGAGCACCACCGGGCCGCCGTCCCGCCGGCCTTGATGTCGGCATCATCCGGATGGGCGCCGATGATCAGGATCCGCAGAGGCTGTTCAGTCATGGTTCGGAACCGATTCGGACTCGGCTTTCCCCACCAGTTGTGGTTGCTTGGTCGGACCGAATGCGAGATTCGACCTGGAATCGACCGTCAGCGTTTCGCCGGAAAACTTCAGGTCGAGAATGACGGTGAACGGGGTTTCATAGAAACAGATCTTGGCCGCGTAAGTGTCGTCCCCGGTCCAGGCGCCGCTGACCGCCGCGCGTTGCTCGGGGAACGTGCCATACGCGACTTTTCCTTTCCGCCAGGCCCCGCGTCCGCAGGTGATCCGCTGCTCGGCGCCGTCAAATCGGGCGACCAGGGTCACCTCGCCACCTGGACCGCCATTCTCGAGCCGGATCGCCTGGAGTTTCTGCGCGTTCTTCGGAAAGACATACGTCTTGCCCGAGACGCGTGCGACGGTTCCGCTGGACGGCGAGCCCTGCTGAGGGCGGAGTGCCAGACCAGTGAGCGTGTGTTCGAGCGTTTTCCGGCCGTCGTCATCGGCAGCCAGGGGCGCCGGCTTCATGGCCGGGAGCAGCTTAGCCCAGACCAGGTTCAGGACGGACTGCATGTCCTTGACGCCGCTGGTGATGGCGATCACGGCGTCCTGCTCGGGCATCACGATGCAGAACTGGCCGAAGGCCCCGTCGCCGCGGTAGGCGCCGTGCCGGCAACGCCAGAACTGGTAGCCGTAGCCCTGATCCCAGTCGCTCTTGGGGTTGCTGCCATTGGAAGTCTGGCGCGCGGTGGCGGCCTCGACCCATTCTTGAGGGACGACCTGCTTCCCCTGCCACTTTCCCTTCTGCAAGTAAAGCTGGCCAAACCGCGTGATGTCCTCCGTACGGACGCTCAACCCGTAGCCGCCGAGGCTGACGCCTTGTGGGCTGGTCCCCCAGCTCGCGTGTTCGATGCCCAGCGGTTCGAATAGCCGCGGCTTCAGATAATCGAACACGGGGGACCCCGTCGCCTTCTGGACGATCGCGGAGAGCATGTAGGTCCCCGCCGTGTTGTAGAGGAAATGGGTGCCGGGCTTGAAGGGCACCGGATGGGCCAGGAAGGTCTTGGTCCAGACCTTGGCCGTCCGGAGCGACGGCTCGGACTGATGCCCCGTGGACATCCTCAGCAGGTCGCTGACTCGCATCGCCGTCAGCCTGTCGCTCGGCTTGGCGGGCGCGTCGTCGGGGAAGAACTTCAGCACTTCATCGTCGATGCTCAGCTTTCCTTCGGCGATGGCCAGGCCGATGGCCGTCAACGTGAAACTCTTGCTCAACGAGTAGAGCGCGTGGGGAGTCTCCGCGTCATACGGCGACCACCATCCCTCCGCCACCACATGACCGTGTCGCACGAGCATGAAGCTGTGCATCGCGTCGATGTCCTTGTCGGCGGCCTGGACGAACGCCAGGATGGCGGACGGCGAGACGCCCTGTGCCTCCGGGCTGCTGCGCGGTAGGTCCGAGCCCGAGGACGTTTCGGCCCCGAGACAGAAGGTTTCGCAACAAACGACGAGGCCTACGATAATGATGTGCTTCATGATGGTCTTCCGAGGTCGGTTGGACTAGGCGACATGACGCTCATTTGACGGGCCCGTCCACGGCGGGTCAAGCGTGAACCGGACAAAGGCCATATCGCCCGCCTCGGTCTCGTTCTCTTTGACCCATTCCGACGTCCGTACTCCTGACCTGGGGGACGTCCTGATCCGGCGTGGGTTGTGGGCGGGGCCGGCTTGAAGTGGGCCGGACTTGCCGAGAATTGTGGCACGAATTGGCACTCGGTGACCACTTTTGGCCGCGGCGCCCTCTCCGATCCCCTTGGCCTCCAGCGAGTTCGGGACGAGTCCCGAAATCGCTGTAACGGGCTTGGCCGCACGCGGCACAGCCCCGTGGCTCGCAGCCTGGGTTTCCTGGCGGTGACGGTCACACATGGTCCCTATTATTCAGTATGCCACAGGTTTGAGGTTTCGTTAATGCACCTATCGCGGATTCCGGGGCGATTGGCTCCGCAACTCTCGACCACAGCGGGAGATAAAAAAATCCAAAAAATCGGAGGACTGGGTTACTCGAATGACCAAATTGGCCCGAACGGAGGGGGAAGCGGCGCGGGTCGGATCGTCGCACTCCCCAGGTTTGCCGCACCCGCCGCGCTGAGATCGGTGTGTGCGACGAGGAGTCTCGATTTTTGTTGAAGATATCTGCGAGCCGGTGGATGGGTTCGTGAGCGCGGTCAGGCGACGATCGCACCGGCCCGCGCGGGGAGCGGCGAGGCATCGGGCGACGGTTCAGGCCAGCGGCCAGCGGGAGTGTGACGGTGCCCGCACCTGCATCCGCACATCAAGGGACCGGAAACGGAAACGGGGACGCAACTGGTTCCCCATCCGTCACGGTTTCTCCTCCCCAAACCCGCCGAGATCTGCCGACGAAAAGCAGCCACCTCGCGGATCAATGCCCTGGGATTCTATCGGCGCGGCAGGAGAAGCTGGCGAAGCTTGTCGATTGCGCGCGAGTGGCGATCACGTACCTGCTTCGTGGTCAAACCCGAGACTCTTCGCGATCTCCGCGAAGCACGTCCCTTCGATCCAATGATCGTAGAGGATCCGATAGTTCGTTTGCGAGGTGGTCGCGCAGTTCTTCGATGGCGGACCGGACCCGCCGCCGTCGCTGCACCTGGTCGCAGAGGACCGTCGGGTCCGCTTCGCGGCTGGCGATCCGCTCCTCCGACTCATCGTCGAGCTGCCGGAGCGGGCGGTGAGAGCGGTGCTGTTGCGCCAGTACGCTCCGGATGAGGACCGTGAACCAGTTCTGGAATGGCCCGCGCTGGGGGTCGTATTGAAGGAAATGGGCGGCCACAGCCAGCCAGACCTCCTGAACGCGATCGTCAATGTCGGAGGCGTTGTGGCATCGACAACGCGCGAACCTGCGAACCAGAGGATCGCAGGCCGTATAGAATCGATCCCAGGCCTCGATCCATCGCGCGTCTGGCACGTCCCCTCCAGCTCGCGCGGCGAGGTAGGCCCGGACCAACCGCACGGTTTCCAGATCGAGCTCGCCGATCCGGCAGGAGGACGCCGAAATCCGACCCATCGCGGCCACTCCCTCCGCAGAGACCCTGAACGACGATTCCGTTGAGCCGACATGCGTCATCACCGCGCGCACCCTCACCGCTTCCAGCCACGGAGCAGCGTGGAGGTGCGATCGACATCGTCAATCTAATATTAAAATATCTTAATATTTACGCGTCAACCGAAATTCGTGAGCAGGTTGAGGCACGGACGCCGAGCGGCCGCATCCGGAAGCGGTGAGAGATCGGAATGGGCAGGAGATGAATCCGCACGACTCCGGAGAGGAGGGTGGTCTCAACCCGATCCCAATCCTAATCGGATGGGGGGCGGAGTCAATGGGTGCGCGGTTTCTCATATCGCTTTTTAAGAGTTCATGGACTTCACGGGATCGCCAAGTGACAAGGATGCCAGAAAGATCCCGTCCCCGGGATGCCAGGCCGACCTATCGGACGGGATCGCACCACGTTTAGCTTACCGATCCGGGACCTCCCGTTTGCGCACATTCCGGCAAGGTTCCGAAACTCCGCGCCATCGCGCGCCTTTCCCCCAGCTTCTGACTTCCTGGCCCGAGACTGTGAAAAAATGCGGAAAAATCGAGATTCCGCGCGGCGTTTTAAGGTCTCGGCGCATATTACTCTCTTGAGAGGCGTGTTCGGTTCCTTCCATTCGCGAGAGTGAAGGAAACCACCGCCTTCCGATCACGGGAAAACCGTGCTGCCAATCACAGGGAATCGGCAAAGCGTCCACGCTTGTCGATGCGTTGTGCGTTCAGTCTCGACAACGATCGCCAGGAGAGAACCATCCTCCCGGCGCCGATCACGCCAGCAAAAGCCCTGGTTGGCGTGTCGTATCCCCGTCTGGAGGACTTCCGCGGATCGCATTGCGACCCGCAAGAGCGCCTCACGCTTGGGTTGCACACAATCACCGCATCGAATCGATACGAGCCCGAAGCGCCAGCGAGTGAATTCCGGCGGGGATCCTCAATCCACTCGCTGGCGCTTCGGGCTCGTATCCGTCGTCCGCAATGCAAGCGTGAAGCGCTCTAGACCGAGCCAAGGAACTGGGCGACCCCGACAACGCAACACGGCAACGCGGCAGCGGGACAGGGTGGGTCCGCGCTGCGCCGGTCCTGATCGTACGGATTGAGCCCTCGGGGACGGTCTCATGAGCCTCAACCGACTGTTATTTGCCTCGGTCCATAGCTACCTGGATCCGTCCAGCGGTGCGGCCCTGGCCACGCGCGACCTGCTGGAGTTGCTGAGCGCCCGGGGCGTCGATTGCCGCGTCCTCACCATGGGCGTGCTGGATTACGAGCAGGAGACGGCACTGGAGCAGGTGCTCGTCCCGATGGGGACGCCGGTTCCACCGTCGGCGGGCCTGCTTCGAGACGGCAGTTCGGTGAGGGTCTTCGACCTGGAACTGGACGGTGTCCGGCTGCGGCTGCTCCCCACGGCGTCCAGCCGCGTCGAGCGTTCGCCCAACGCGGCAGGAAGCCGCCGCCTACCTCGACCTGGCCGAGCAAATGCTGGATCGGTTCGCCCCGCAGGTGCTGCTGACCTACGGCGGTCAGCCGGTCAATCGAGCTCTGATGGCCCTGGCCCGTCGATGTGGGATCCCCGTGGTCTTCCACCTGCACAACCTGGCTTACGCGGACCGCGCCCTCTTCACCGATGTGTCCGCGGCGCTGGTCCCCTCGGAATTCGCTCGCCGCTACTACGCGGGGCACCTTGGCCTGGAGAGCACGGCCATCCCTCCGGCCATGCGTACCGATCGGGTGGTGGCGGTCGAGCGGATGCCGCAATACGTGACGTTCGTCAATCCGCAGCCGGCCAAGGGGCTGACCGTCTTCGCCCAGATCGCGGCCGAGTTGGGCCGGCGCCGGCCCGACATCCCGCTCCTGGTCGTCGAGGGGCGGGGCACCAGCGACGGGCTGGCGCGCCTGCCGCTGGACCTGTCGGGCCTGAAGAACTTGAATCGGATGGCCAATACCCCCGATCCCCGCCACTTCTACCGGGTGACGCGGGTGCTGCTGGTCCCCTCGCTGGTCTCCGAGACGTTCGGCCGGGTGGCGGCCGAAGCGCTGGCCAACGGCATCCCCGTCCTGGCCAGCGACCGTGGGGCGCTTCCCGAGGTGCTCGGTGATGCCGGGCTGATCTTCGCGCTCCCCGATCGGTGCACGCCGGAGAACCCGGCCTTGCCGACCCCGCGCGAGGTGGCCCCCTGGGTCTACGCGATCGAGCAATTCTGGGACGATCCGGCTTTCGAGTCCAAGCATCGCGGCCGGGCGCTCCAGGAGGCGACCCGCTGGAATCGCCACGACCTGGCCGAGCGTTACGAACAGTTTTTCGGCCGGCTCACGGCTGAAGTCAACTCACCTGCCAACTGGCCCGCGTCCCAACACGCACGACTCATTGACGAACTGGTTGGACTGTCGTCCTGAACTTCCTCGCAACGCCGCCCATTGATCTGAGAGAAGGTGCGCCATGGCCAATCCCTTCCAGCCCGATCCCAGTCGTCCACTGTCCCCGAGCGTGGGGATGACCGGGCGGCGCCACCAGCGGCGTCCTGGGCCCTGGCGGCCTCAGCGTCGGTGCTGGGGGAATCATCGGTGGCCCTGGCGCCGCCAGCGGCGGTAGTGGGACCGGTATCATTGCCTCAGGCGGCACGGGCAGCGGCGGTATCGGGACCGGCATCGTGGCTTCGGGCGGCCCTGGCAGCGGCGGTTGCGGGTGCGGTTCGGGAGGATCCTCGTGCCCGGCCAGCGGGCCGAGCGGCCGCACCCCGATGCCGCAGGGCCAAACTGCCTTCGGCGGTGGCGACAACGCCGTCGGCCGCGCCGCGGGCATGAGCAGCATCGCCAGCAACCGCGCCATTTCCCCGCTCGCCTTCCCCACCGGTGGCGGCTGTACCTCCATGGGTGGCGGCTGCGTCATCAACACCGGCACCGGCAATCTCCTGCTCCAGGCCGCTCCGCCCAGCGGCGACGCCTTCACGCTGCCGCCGATCCTCTCCTACAACAGCACCAACGCCGCGACCTCCTCCGAGATCGGCAACGGCTGGACCCACACCTTCAAGCGCCAGGTCCAGATCGTCAGCGGAACGACCCCCATCGTCGTCATCGGGCAATGGCCAGTCCTATAGCTACAAGGCCGTGAACCCCTCCTCGGGCGGCATCATCCCACCCACATCGGACACGCCCAACTCGCTCAAAGCCCAGCCTAACTGGGCCGGACTCACCGAGACTCAGCCCGACGGTACCTTCTTCCAGTACGGCTCGGCGGCCGGCACGGGCGTCGGCACAGCTCCAGTACATTCAGAACGCCGCCGGCGCCCGCTGGTCCACTCACCTACGATGCCAGCAACCGGGTCAGCTCGGTCAGCGATCCCTTCGGCCGGCGGATCACGCTCTCCTACAACGCGACGTCCGGCAAGATCAGCAGCCTCCAGGACTGGGCGGGCCGGATCACCTCACTGACCGTGAACGGCTCGGGCAACCTGGCCTCGATCACCAGCCCCGAACTGTGCGTGACCAGTATCCTCTACGATGGTTCGAACCGCCCCATCGCCTGGATCAATCCCCTCGGCGACGCCACCAGCTACAGCTTCGACGTCTACAACCGGGTGACGCAAGTCCAGTTGCCCCTGGGCCAGCGCACCACCCTGAACTACCAGGGCAGCCAGACCGTCATCACCAACCCGCGGGGTTATTTCACGACGCTCCAGTACACCGGCACCGGCGCCCTCAGTTCGGCCATCGACGGCGCCGGCAACCGGACGAGCTATAGCTGGGACTCCAGCAACCGCCTCCTCGCCATCGAGGACGCCCTGGGCCACTCGACGTCGTTTTCCTACGTGGTCCCCAATAACAAGGTCGAGCTTCTCAGCACGATCACGCAGCCGCTGGGCGGCATTTTCACCTACCTGTCCAACTCCGCCAGCCAGGTCACGGCGGTGATCGACCAAATGGGGAACGCCACCAGCCTGGTCTGGAACAGCGCGGGTTACCTGGGGACGGCGATCGACGCCCAGGGAAACCGGACCTCCTACTCCTACAACGGCAACGGCCAGTTGAGCGCGATCGAGAACCCGCTGGGTCAGATCGTCAGCCAGGTGTATAACTCGGTCGGCCAGCAGGTTGCGCTGATCAATCCCCTCGGCCAGGCGTCAACGTTGACCTACAACGCCAACGGCCTGATTCAGACCGTGCAAGACCCACTCGGCAATCTCACCACCTACCTGCGCGACCAGGTGAACCGGCTCACGACCGTGATCGACCCGCTGGGGAACATCACCAGTTACCAGTACGACGCCAACAGCCGGCTGACCCAGATCATCAATCCGCTCGGTTTGGTCACGACCCAGGTCTACGACCTCAACAGCCGGCTGATCGCGACGATCGACCCCCTGGGCAACGCGACCAGCTACGGGTATGACGCGGCGGGGAACCCGGTGAGCATGACCAACCCGCTCGATGCAATCTGGACAAGCGTCTACGACGGCGCGAACAGGCAGATCGTCACGGTCAACCCGCTGGGGAACACGGCCTCCTACAGCTACGATTCGGCGGGCGATGTGGTCTCCTCGATCAACCCGCTGGGCTTTTCTACCACCAGCGTCTTCGACAACCAGGGTCGGCTGTTAGCAAGCGTGGATCCGCTCAGTAACCGGACCTCGTACACCTATAACGCCGCGAACTTGATGACCGCCGTGACGAACGCGCTCGGGCAACACGCACGACGAACGTGTTCGACAGCTTGCAGCGGTTGATCGCGACGGTGGATCCGCTCGGTAATACCAGCTCCTCGAGCTACGATGTGGCCGGCAACCCCGTCGCGCAGACCAACCCGCTGGGGGCGATCTGGACGACGGTCTATGATGATGCGGGCCGGAAGTCGGCGAGTGTCAACCCCTGGGGAACCGGACCAGCACTGGGATACGATGCGGCGAGCCGACCGGTGAGCACCACCAATCCTCTGGGCTACATCTCATCCCAGGTGTACGACGCGGCCAGTCGGCTGATCGCAACCGTGGATGCGCTGGGGAACCGGACCAGTCTCGGATACGATGCGGCCAGCCGCCTGGTGAGCATGACCAATCCCGCTGGGCTACATCAGCACCAGCGTCTATGATGCCGCCAACCGCCTGATCGCATCGGTCGATCCGCTGGGCAACCGGACCAGCCTGGGATACGACGCCGCCAGCCGCCTGGTGAGTACAACCAATCCGCTGGGCTTCATCAATACCAGTGTTTACGATGCGGCCAATCGGCTCATCGCGAGCGTGGATCCCCTTACGTACCGAACCAGCTATGGCTATGATGCAGCGAGCCAGCCGATTTCCCTCACGGATGCCCTGGGGAAAATCACGACGACCATTTTCGACGCCGATGGCAGGACCCTGGCGAGTATCAACGCCAATGGCTTCGCCACGACCCAGGTGTATGATGCGATTGGCGAATTGGTGGCTGATCCTCGATGCGCGAGGCAATCGGAATCAGTTCACATACGATGCTGCTGGAAGGCAGACCGGAATGGCCGATCCTGTCGGAAACCTCGTCACCTACCAATACGACGCGGCCAGCCGCAAGACCCTGCGCATCGATGGCCGCAGCCTGCGTACCAGCTACCTCTACGATGCCGCCAGATCGGCTCACCGGCGAGCAGTACCAGGACGGCACCGTGGCCACGAATGGTTTACGACGCCAACAGCCAGCGCACCGTTCTCAACGACTGGACGGGCGCTTATACCTCGACCTACGATCCCGTCGGCCGTTTGAGCTAGGTCGTCAACCCGGCCGGCCTGGCGATCACCTACGGCTACGACGCGGCCAGTCAACGCACCTCCATGAACCAGCCCACGGGTCTGTTCACCTACGTCCACGATCCCGCAGGCCGGATCAGCTCGCTGACCAATCCCGAAAACCAGGTGTCCAGTTTCTCGTACGACGACGGCCAGCCGCCTGATCGCGAACATTCTGGCCAACGGGACGCAGGCTTCGTATACTTACGACAACGCCAATCGGATCCTGTTGCTGGCCAACCTGACTTCAGGCGGCACGACCTTGTCGAGCTTCAACTATACGTACGACCAGGTCGAGCAACCGGACCCAGGTCGTCGAGTCCAATGGCGACGTGGTGAGTTGGAGTTACGATCCGACCTACCAGTTGACGAACGAACAGCGAAGTGGGGCGAACAGCTACAACATCTCGTACACCTACGACGCCGTCGGCAACCGCACGTTGCTCGCGAACAGCGGCGCATCTGACGACCTCCACCTACAACGCGGCCAACGAGCTGGCGACCATCCAGACCGGCGCGGGCGTCACGACCAACACCTACGACGGCAATGGCAACCTGCTGATTTCCTTGGCCCCTTCGGGCCAGTTGACGACGAATACCTGGGACGGGGAGAACCGACTGAAACAGGTCGCGCTGCCCTCGGAGATCGTGGATTCGTTCACCTACAACGGCGACGGCCAGCGGGTGCAGAAGCAGGACTCGACCGGCACGACCAACCACGTCTGGGACGGACAGAACATCCTGCTGGAGACCAATGCCAGCAATGTCATCCAGGTCGTGTACACGCTGGAGCCGGAGGTCTATGGCAACCTGATCTCGCAGTCGCGCAGCGGGGTGGATTCGTTCTACCTATTCGATGCACTGGGGTCAACGCAGCAGTTGGTGAGCAGCACACGGGACAGTTACGGATAGCTACCTCTACGATTCCTTCGGTAATATTCTTGCGGTGACTGGTACGAGCGTGAACTGGTTCCGGTACGTGGGCAGGCTGGGATATTACTATGACTCGGATCTCAGCAAGTACTGCCTTCGCGCAAGAATCTATGACCCAGTTGCAGGCCACTTTCTGAGCCACGATCCGCTTGGCGTCCTAGGTCAGTCCAGCGGACTTTATGAATACGTCTCGAACAACCCCTGTAATTACCAGGATCCCAGTGGCCTGCAAGCCCGGTGGCCTCGGTGGCCTCGAGCCGCAAATTGCCCACCCGGAACAATTTTCGTCGGCAACGATCCGGCGCCCAATGGCTCGGCGATCTGCTTCAGCGGCCCGTCCGGTGCCGTATTTGGGAACCGCAACTGCCCGAATGGGGGAGCGAATTTCCTGAACGCTTGCAACAATCATGATGATTGCTACTCGACCTGTGGGATAGCTAAGAACGTGTGTGACCAACAGTTTCGCCGGGACTTGATGCAGGCATGCATCGCCGCGCAAAACAATCCCGTGCTACGATGTCCTCGTGGGGCAGCCAACTTCAACCTTGCTGTATGTAATGCAAGGGTGAACCTGTGGGCTTCAGGCCCACTGGGTGTGCCTGGCCAGAATGCGTACAATGACGCACAGGCTAATTGCGCGGGGCAGTGCGTCGCAATCTGCGATCCCAATCTTGCTTGATCGCTGGCGGATCCACTCTCGCTGCAAGACCGGGAGGCTACGACAATGGCCCATGAGGCAAGTCTTTTTCCGAGATTCGCGGTCGGTCTTCTCGTATGGGTGTTCCTACTGCTACAGGGAAAGCCATCGCCCTCAACCGAGCCTCCTGATAGGCTGCAGTTGGATAAGGCATTACAGTGGGACGAGAAGCTTGTGGCATCACTGATATTCGCGCCCGACGGAAAAACCGTGGCCGGTTGTGGCTTAGATTGGGTCGATGATCCATCGCATCCGGCGGCGATCCGCTTGTGGAATGTAGACTCCGGAAAGGAGATTCTCGATCTAGGTGTTCCGGGTGCAAAGATCATTTCGATTGCCTACGGAAAGGATGGTCAGAGGCTGTTCTCCGGCTCTTTCGACGGAGTGGTCAGGATCCACGATTTGCGCTCATCAAGGACTGAGATCGTCCCTGATGCCGCTGGGCAAGTGGTCGTGATGTCGCCTGGGGGAGACCAGCTAGCTGTCTCTGGGGGACAGACAGTGCAACTGGTCAACGTGGCCTCGAAGAAGATCACGGCAACGAGGAGATTGGAAGAGTCGCTAGATTTTGCCGCATGCCCAATGGCTTTTTCACCGAATGGAAAGGTGGTCGCGATCGCTCGCCAGGACAGACTCCGCGCCAAAGTGTACGAGGTCGAATTATGCAATTCTCGAAATCTCAATCCGATCCGAATTCTTCGGGATACCTCTCGGAGTGTGGTGGGGGTGCTGAATTACTCACCGGACGGGTCACTTCTCGCCACAGGTGGGGATGATGGAAATTTGATCGTCTGGGATGTTAACAATATGATGCAAAAAAAGAAGGTCAACGTGGCTGCAGACGCCAATTCCAAAGGGGTCGTTAACGTCGAATTCTCGCCCGATGGCAAACGACTTGGCATCGGAGTCAGTGGGGCCGCGCTCCTCCTGAGAGTCGACACGCTTGAGGTGGTTGAGACGATCAAGGGATCGGGACTATTTACTACAGTAGCGTTTTCGGCGGATGGAGGGCACTTGCTAACAAGCTGCTCGGATGCTGCTCTGCGGCGCGAGATCAGGCTCTGGAGGATCAGGCGGTAATTGCGGCGGATTGGGCGAAATGGGGATATGGGGGAAAGGGAAGAGGTCGGGGTCAGACCAGGTTTCGGGTTTTTTTCAGAGTCAGCTCGAGGGAAAAAACCCGAAACCTGGTCTGACCCCAGACCCCTCCCAGTTTTTCGTGGAAACTACTGACTATACGTACGATCGTGTCGGCAACCGAACAGAGGTCGTCGAGTCCAACGGCGACGTGGTGAGCTGGAGCTACGACTCCACCTACCAGTTGACGAATGAACAGAGAAGTGGCGCCAACAACTACAACATCACGTACACCTACGACCCCGTCGGCAACCGCACGCTCAGGCTGGACGGCGGAGCACCAACGACTTCCACCTACAACGCGGCCAACGAGCTAGCGACCAGTCAGAGCAGCGGGAGTCACAACCTACACCTTCGATGCCAACGGGAACGTGCTGACATCCCTGGCACCGGGAAACCAGTTGACGACAAACACCTGGGATGGCGAGAACCGCCTGACCCAGGTGGCGCTGCCCACGGGAATCACGGACACCTTCCGATACAATGGAGACGGGCAGAGGGTGCAGACGCAGGACTCGTCTGGAGCGACTAAACAGGTTTGGGATCAGCAGAATATCCTCCTAGAAACGGACGGAAGCAATATCATCCAAGTTGTCTACACGCTGGTTCCCGCCGTCTACGGCAACATGATCTCGCAGTCGCGCAACGGCGAGGACTCCTTCTATCTCTTCGATGCACTGGGCTCGACCAGGCAACTCACAAACGGCACCGGCTCGGTGACCGATAGCTACCTCTACGATTCATTTGGCAACGTCCTGCTCGCTAGTGGCTCAACCACCAATTGGTTCCGATACATCGGAGAATCGGGATACTACTCCGCTGCCGATTTGGACCAGTACTACCTCCGAGCGAGGATATACGACTCGTCCACAAGTCGGTTTTTGAGCCGAGACCCTTCGGAATATCGCTCTTGGAGTGAGGATTCTTACCTTTATGTGGCCAACAATCCTATCCTGTCGACCGACCCGTCTGGATTACAGCCAGGCATCGGCCTCACATGGCCGACGCCCTTTAAGGCACCCGGTACATGTGGTGGCGGGTCGAGTTTCGTCAATTGGAAGATTCTGGACCCAAAGGCAGACGGTTGGGTTATCCAACATGTCACCCTTGCCGTCCAAGCGTTCGAGTGCGACGGCAAGGCCCTAGCCCCTTGCGTCATCAATTATTGGGAGGCATGGAGAGTGATTGATGGTAAGCTCGTACAGGTGAGATATAACTCGAAAGGCCGCCCAATCCAGATTATTCCAGCCACAACGCCGAATGACACCTTTTTCCTACCTAACAACAGGTGGATTTGCCTTTATGGAACTGCTCTTCTGAGGGGATATGCGAGGTTTGTTGCACTGAAGGATATACATCCTCCCGGCCTCAGAACTCTACCTAATTCGGCTCACTGGTCAACGGGAGAACTGAGTTGGCAAACCCTCGCCTGTGCAGATCTAAACACCACGATGAGCAGCGGAAGCCTGAAACGCACCGGAGACAAGCCGAAAGCTACAACTGGGCTTTGGAATCCCAAGTGGGATGGTGACCCGACTGAAGTCGTCTATCATGCGATGAAGACTATTTGGAACTGTTGTCCAGAGGGCTGTCCTCCAGGTCCCTGTCCAGCAAACCCGTCAGAAATCCAGGTCTTTATCTTTACCTGATTGCTACTTCCAAAGGAGCTGTCTATGAGGCTGATCAAGGAGCAAATGATGATCTTTACCCTGGTCGCTCTCTGCGTCTTGGGTCATACGTTCTCCTGGGCGAGCCCTTTGCAGGATCAGTTAGAGGAAACTCTCAAGACGATCAAGAGCTCTGGTGGAGTCGTTACACGAATAAGACGCAGTCCTGTTTCGATAGACATCAGATTCGAGGCCGGGAACGGTCTCGGTTTCGAAATGAGAAACCAACACCTCCAAATTGATCGAGCCCGGTCTGAAAGCGCTGCAAGGACTACCTCATCAGTCCGGACTATTACTCTCGCTGCAGGGCGCCGGTATTTCGGACGCGACTCTGATCCACCTCAAGTCGCTGATGGGAGTACAAGAGCTTGAACTCAAGAACACCTCGATTACAGACGAGGGCCTCGCCCGATTAAAGGAGATGACCAACCTCAGGCGACTGTATCTCTGTCAAAGTAAGGTTACTGGCGTTGGATTTCGTGAACTCAAGACCTTGGCCAACCTCCGAGATCTCTCACTTGTAGACAACGAAATCTCGGATGAAGGGATCGCAAGCGTGGCTCAATTAAGTGGGCTCCAACGGCTGGAGTTGAGCCACTCGGACGTAACCGACCACGGGCTATCTCGTCTTCAGGGCCTCAGTCAGCTCTGTCGTTTGGAGCTCACTGCCAATGATATTCATGGCACTGGTTTCCATTTTTTGAAAGGATTGCAGCACCTGTCTTCTTTGACCCTGACCTCTGAAGAGCTTACCGACGAAGGAATGTCGGGGGTCGGTGCGTTGGGTGGACTCCAGTTCCTGTCGGTAAGTGGCACGAGCATCAGTGACACCGGGCTCGTCCATCTGGAGAGGCTTGGAGAACTGCGTGAACTTGTGTTGGTACAGAATGAGGGCGTCAGTGACCAGGGGCTGGTGCATTTAAGCCATCTGAATCATCTGTGGCGCTTAGAGCTCTCTGGACTTGCCTTTACGGATGCCGGTCTGGAACGGTTAGCCCGTTGTCCCAGCCTTACTAAGCTTCATCTCGTCGATACCGCCGTAAGCGATCGAGCAGCAAGGAAGCTTCAGGGGTCCCTAAGGAATCTAGTGATCGAAAAAGTCTTCAATCCGAGGGGAGAAGAAGGGAACATCCCTAAATTCTGAGAGGCAGGGAAGAAAAGGGGACATCCCTAAATCTTGACGGGGATTGGGCGATTTGGAGAGACTTCGGAGACTGGGAAGCCCCTCGTTGAAAGGCTAGCAAACCATGCGACACACCTGGGTTCTCGGCCGAATCTCAATGGGCAACTTTCCCACCCGGCGTGACCGAGTCGGAGGCTGGCGGACGACCGCGAGGTCGAAAGCTGTACCCCAGTCCCAGGCTCCGAGCGGTGGCGGTCGTCCCTTTTGTCCCCCATGTCCCCTTTGTCCCCCCGGCTTTCGAGTCCAAGCATCGCGGCCGGGCGCTCCAGGAGGCGACTCGCTGGAATCACCACGACTTGGCCGAGCGTTACGAACGGTTTTTCAGCCGGCTCACGGCTGAAGTCAACTCACCTGCCGATTGGCCTGTATCCCAACACGCACGATTCACTGACGAACTCGTTGGAGTGTCGTCCTGAACTTCCTCGCGATGCTGTTCATTGATCTGAGAGAGGGTGCGCCATGGCCAATCCCTTCCAGCCCGATCCCAGTCGACCACTGTCCCCGAGCGTGGGGATGACCGGCAGCGCCACCAGCGGCGTCCTGGGCCCTGGCGGCCTCAGCGTCGGTGCCGGGGGGATCATCAAAGGCCCTGCCGACGTCACCACCGGCATCATCGGCTCGGGTGGTCCTGGCAGCGGCGGTATCGGGACCGGCATCGTGGCTTCGGGCGGCCCTGGCAGCGGCGGTATCGGGACCGGCATCGTGGCTTCGGGTGGCCCTGGCAGCGGCGGTTGCGGGTGCGGTTCGGGAGGATCCTCGTGCCCGGCCAGCGGGCCGAGCGGCCCGGGCACCCCGATGCCGAAGGTCCAAACTGCCTTCGGCGGTGGCGACAACGCCGTCGGCCGCGCCGCGGGCATGAGCAGCATCGCCAGCAATCGCGCCATTTCCCCGCTCGCCTTCCCCACTGGTGGCGGCTGTACCTCCATGGGTGGCGGCTGCGTCATCAACACCGGCACCGGCAATCTCCTGCTCCAGGCCGCTCCGCCCAGCGGCGACGCCTTCACCCTGCCGCCGATCCTGTCCTACAACAGCACCAACGTCTCGATTTCCTCCGAGGTCGGCAACGGCTGGACCCACACGTTCAAGCGCCAGGTCCAGATTGTGAGTGGAACGACCCCCGTCGTCGTCACGGGCAATGGCCAGTCCTTTACCTACCAGGCCGTGAACCCTTCCTCGGGCGGCTGCATACCACCCACGTCGGACACCCCCAACGCGCTCGAAGCCCAGGCTAGCTGGGCCGGCTTCACCGAGACCCAGCCCGACGGCACCTTCTTCCAGTACGGCTCGGCGGCCGGCACGAACATCGGTCAGCTCCAGTACATTCAGAACGCCGCCGGTGCCCGCTGGTCTCTCACCTACGATGGCAGCAACCGGGTCAGCTCGGTCAGCGATCCCTTCGGCCGGCTGATCACGCTCTCCTACAACGCGACGTCCGGCAAGATCAACAGCGTCCAGGACTGGGCGGGCCGGATCACCTCACTGACCGTGAACGGCTCGGGCAACCTGGCCTCGATCACCAGCCCCGAACTGTGCGTGACCAGTATCCTCTACGACGGTTCGAACCGGCCCATCGCCTGGATCAATCCCCTCGGCGACGCCACCAGCTACAGCTTCGACGTCTACAACCGGGTGACGCAAGTCCAGTTGCCCCTGGGCCAGCGCACCACGCTGAACTACCAGGGCAGCCAGACCGTCATCACCAACCCGCGGGGTTATTTCACGACGCTCCAGTACACCGGCACCGGCGCCCTCAGTTCGGCCATCGACGGCGCCGGCAACCGGACGAGCTATAGCTGGGACTCCAGCAACCGCCTCCTCGCCATCGAGGACGCCCTGGGCCACTCGACGTCGTTTTCCTACGTGGTCCCCAATAATAAGGTTGAGCTTCTCAGCACGATCACGCAGCCGCTGGGCGGCATTTTCACCTACCTGTCCAACTCCGCCAGCCAGGTCACGGCGGTGGTCGACCCACTGGGGAACGCGACCAGCCTGGTCTGGAACAGCGCGGGTTACCTGGGGACGGCGATCGACGCCCAGGGAAACCGGACCTCCTACTCCTACAACGGCAACGGCCAGTTGAGCGCGATCGAGAACCCGCTGGGTCAGATCGTCAGCCAGGTGTATAACTCGGTCGGCCAGCAGGTTGCGCTGATCAATCCCCTCGGCCAGGCGTTGACGTTGACCTACAACGCCAACGGCCTGATTCAGACCGTGCAAGACCCGCTCGGCAATCTCACCACCTACCTGCGCGACCAGGTGAACCGGCTCACGACCGTGATCGACCCGCTGGGGAACATCACCAGTTACCAGTACGACGCCAACAGCCGGCTGACCCAGATCATCAATCCGCTCGGTTTGGTCACGACCCAGGTCTACGACCTCAACAGCCGGCTGATCGCGACCGTCGACCCCCTGGGCAACGTGACCAGCTACGGGTATGACGCCGCGGGGAACCCGGTGAGCATGACCAACCCGCTCAATGCAATCTGGACGAGCGTCTACGACGGCGCGAACAGGCTGATCGCGACGGTCGACCCGCTGGGGGACACGGCCTCCTACAGCTACGATTTGGCGGGCGATGTGGTCTCCTCGATCAACCCGCTGGGCTTTTCCACCACTGGCGTCTTCGACAACCAGGGTCGGCTGGTAGCAAGCGTGGATCCGCTCAGTAACCGGACCTCGTACACCTACAATGCCGCGAACCTGATGACCGCCGTGACGAACGCGCTGGGGAACACGTCGACGAACGTGTTCGACAGCTTGCAGCGGTTGATCGCGACGGTGGACCCGCTCGGTAATACCAGCTCCTCGAGCTACGATGTGGCCGGCAACCCCGTCGCGCAGACCAACCCGCTGGGGGCGATCTGGACGACGGTCTATGATGATGCGGGCCGGGTGTCCGCGAGTGTCGACCCGCTGACGAACCGGACCACCTGGGATACGATGCAGCGAGCCGGTTGGTGAGCACGACCAATCCGCTGGGCTACACCTCGTCGCTGGTTTACGACGCAGCCTGTCGCCTGATCGCAACCGTGGATGTGTCTGGGGAAACGCGGCCAACCGGCTGATCGCAACCGTGGATGCGATGGGGAACCGGACCAGCACGGGCTACGATGCGGCAAGCCGGCTGGTCAGTACGACCAACGCGCTGGGCTCCATCAGCACCAGCGTCTATGACGCCGCCAACCGCATGATCGCATCGGTTGATCCGCTTGACGAACCGGACCAGCCAGGGATATGACGCCGCCAGCCGCCTGGTGAGCACGACGAATCCGCTGGGCTTCATCAACACCAGTGTTTACGATGCTGCCAATCGGCTCATCGCGAGTGTGAATCCACTTGCGTACCGGACCAGCTATGGCTATGACGCGGCAAGCCAGCAGATCACCGTGACGGATGCGCTGAGCAGAATCACGACGACCGTTTACGACGCCGAAGGCAGGACCCTTGCCAGTATCAACGCCAACGGCTTCGCGACGACCCTGATCTATGATGCGATTGGGGAATTGCTCGCCGATCATCGATGCACGGGGAAACCGAAACAGCTTCTCGTACGATGCCGCAGGAAGGCAAACTGGGACGTCCGATCCTCTGGGGAATCTCATCACCTACCAGTACGACGCGGCGAGCCGCAAGACCCTGCGTATCGATGGCCGCGGCCTGCGTACCAGCTACTTGTACGATGCGGCCAATCGGCTCACCGGCCAGCAGTACCAGGATGGCACGCGGGTCACGAATGACCTACGACGCCAACAGCCAGCGCACCGTACTCAACGACTGGACGGGCTCTGTACACCTCGACCTACGACCCCGACGGACGCCTGAGCAGCGTGGTCAACCCGGCCGGCCTGGCGATCACCTACGGCTACGATGCGGCCAGTCAGCGCATCACGATGAACCAGCCCACCGGGCTGTTCACATACATCTACGACCCCGACGGCCGCATCAGCGACGCTGACCAATCCCGAAAACCAGGTGTCCAGCTTTCTCGTACGACGCGGCAAGCCGTTTAACTGCCAACATCCTGGCGAACGGGACACAGGCTTCGTATACTTACGACAACGCCGACCAGGTGCTGTTGCTGGCCAACCTGACTTCAGGCGGCACGACCTTGTCGAGCTTTAACTATACGTACGATCCCGTTAGCAACCGGACCCAGGTCGTCGAGTCCAACGGTGTCGTGGTGAGTTGGACCTACGATCCGACCTATCAGTTGACGAACGAACAGAGGAGTGGGGCGAACAGCTACAACATCTCGTACACCTACGACGCCGTCGGCAACCGGACATTGATGCTGAACAGCGGCGCAACGACGACATACACGTACAACGCGGCCAACGAGTTGGCGACGAGCCAGACCAGCGCGGGGCGTCACGACCAACATCTACGATGGCAACGGGAATCTGCTGACATCCCTGGCACCGGGAAACCAGTTGACGACGAACACCTGGGACGGCGAGAATCGCCTGACTCAAGTGGCGTTGCCCTCGCGGAATCGTTGACACGTTCATATACAATGGCGACGGCCAGCGGGTGCAGAAGCAAGACTCAACGGGCACTACCAAGCACGTCTGGGATGGGTAGAACGTCCTGCTGGAGACCAACGGCAGCAACGTCATCCAGGTTGTGTACACTTTGGAGCCTGTCCGTCTATGGTAACCTGATCTCGCAGTCTCGAGGCGGCGAACGGACTCATTCTATCTTATTCGATGCCGTCGGTTCGACGAGAGCAATTGACGAGCAGCACTTGGGCTCCGTCACTGATAGCTATCTCTACGATTCGTTTGGCAATCTCCTTCTCGCGAGCGGGCTCGAGCACCAATTGGTTCCGCTACGTCGGCCGGTTCGGTTACTATTATGATATTGACCTCACGAAGTGTTACCTGCGGGCTCGGACATACGATCCGGCGATAGGCCGATTCTTGAGCCATGACCCGATTGGGCTTCTCGTTACCAATGATACTAATCTTTATGTTTATACTGCGAATCAGCCTGTAACAAGTATCGACGCGAGCGGTATGGATGCGGCCTACTTCCCGAATCCCTACAAGAGTGAGTCTCGCGGAGGGTCCTGTCCTTCTGCTAGCATGTACAAGAACTGGACTCTGAGCAACGATCCCATGGTCGTACCGAAGGGTGCGTCTGGGCATTCTCCGTGACCAACAAACTAGGATGCTGCCAGAGTGGAGGTGTCACAAATATGATTAAGATATTTTCATAGTACGCTTTCCAAACCCCGCGGCGGAGGGAAGGCGTACTGTGACAAGGTCGCTGAGGCACACGTGAAAGACTTCGCTCTGTCCTCTGAGCTTGGCTGTGGGGCCAGTCCAGCTAACCAAAGCCTTCAGGGTTGCTTCATCGCGAGGAAGCTCAACTGGCACAAAGGCAGTAACTACCGCAATCCGGTCGTTGGGAATGATTGCAGCTATTTTGACATGTATATTACATGCCAGGTGCAATGCATATTCGTAGATCCGATTCCTGTCCACAAGTGCTGGAAGGGAACTTGTTTTGCGCCCGGTGGTTGTGTATCAATCCACTTGAAGGAAAAGCAGGGAGTGAAAGTGGGCGTGCCGCAGGAGCATTTTTTCATCGCGTGGTCCATAAATTTCACTGTAGAGTGTGATGCAACGGCGTGTGCTGCTTCGGTTACACCTTTGGAGGTTTCAGGCGCGTGACTTTCCGATCGAAGGGAGACCAACCGATGTCAACCCTACAACAGCCAGGACGTTCCGACCATCAGGGTCAGCAGAGGGCGTGCCTTGTGTCGATCGGGCGCGCAAGACCGGATTCGATTAGAAGCGCGTTTATTTGCATTGTCTTATTTATGAGCACCTCTATTTCTAGTTCGGCTTCTGACGACATGAATCCGCGCATTGTCGTGAAGCCCTCTAGGGGGGCCATACAGGCGCTTGCCGTTGTCCCCGACTCAAGCGTCCTTGCAATCGTTGGCATCGAACCCGAGATCAAGCTGATTGATACCCGGAGCGGCGAGTATTTAGGGCGCCTCAAGACAGGCGCCGACCGCGTGAAGGTACTGGCGTTCTCGGGCAACGGTCGTTTAATTGCATCGACGGGCATCGGATCAGTCATCCGGGTGTCGGAGGTCCCATCGCTTGCCCAACGCGTCGAAATTGACCCAAGGGCGAGCTTTGCCCAAGTGCGGTCTAGTCTGGCGCCCCATTGCCTCAGCGCGGCTTTCTCGCCGGACGGGTTGGCTCTCGCCACGGGTCATATCGGCGGGGTGCGCATCTGGTCCTTGAAGGATCGACGGTTGCTATGTGACGCAAAGGCACCAGGAGGTGGTGCTGCATTCCTACGTTACTCCAGTGATGGGGAAACGCTGGCAGTCGGGGGCCAGTTCGGTGGCCTTTTGCTTATCGATACAGTGACCAACCAAGTTCGAGATCTCGAAACAAGACACCACGGACCTATCAGTTCGCTTGATTTCGTTGACGGCGGAAGGCGGTTCGCCTCGTCCAGCACGGACTACTGTATCGTCGTTTGGGATGTCCCCAGCAGGCGGGCTGTCAGGGTGCTCCCCGAGGTTGGTCAGACCAGTGCGGCGGCCTACATTCGGTGCTCCAACACATTAGTCACAGCCTCATCTTATGACAAATCTGTTAGATTTTTTAATCTCGAAACTGAGAAAATGGTGGAGAAATTAAAACTGGATCTCTTTGCCCATGAAGTTCCTGGGCGGATGATGGTTCTCGCGCCAAACCCGCTGACACTGTGCGTTGGGACGTTCAATGGGACGGTTCTGATTTATGATCTTAGTGCTCATGCCAATCGCCCGAATGGAGTAGGAGGCGAGGGGCCCGAGGGGCCGAAAGGGGACATCCCTAAGTCTTGACGGGGATTGGGGGATTTGGAGAGACTTCGGAGACTGGGAAGCCCCTCATTGAAAGGCCAGCAAACCATGCGACACCTACGCAGGGGAATGGGAGTCACTTATTTCGGGGAGAATTTGCTAAGCAGTCGTCAAAGTTTACTTGTTCAAATGTAAATTTTCAACCTAAATCCGTGTGATCACCATTCTTGGTCGCCACTCACATGGGCCGATTCTCCGAGACTTTGACCGAGCACGTCATGGCCCCGCGAAACACGGGGGTCATGGAGAACCCTGATTTGACCGGCCACGCCGGGACACCGGGGCGGGGGGCGTTTCTGGTCCTGTTCCTCAAGGTCCAGGACGATCGGATCGCTGCGGCGAAGTACCAGACCTATGGCTGTGGGCCGACGATCGCGGCCGGGTCGATGCTCACCGAGCTGGTCGTGGGGCGGACGATTGCTGAGTGCCGGACGCTGACCGTCGAGGACCTGATCTTGGCTTTGGATGGTGTGCCGCCGGATAAGTTGCATTGCCCGGGGCTGGCGATTGGGGCTTTGCGGGATGCTTTGAAATAGGGGATTCGAGGTTCGCCATTCAAAATTCCAGATTCCAGATTGCAGATTCCAGAAGGGCGGATTGGGGATACGGAAGTCCAGATTCGCGATTCCAGATTCCAGAAGGGCGGATTGGGGATACGGGGTTCGGGATTCCAGATTGCAGATTCCAAATTCCAGATTGCAGATTCCAGAATGACGGAATGGGGTGGTGAACGGTTTTGGATCGATGGCCGTCCGAGGCGGTATGGGAGGCATCGATGCGGGTCGTCGGTGCGGAACCTGATGAGGTCGAGTCCGCTCTTCCCGCGGATTACTGGCGGGCGTGCCGGTTGGTCGAGCAGGGGCTGCATGACGTAGCTCGGCGGCTGTATGGCGAGATGGAGGAGATCGTCGGCGAGGCGGACGCGCGGCTGCAAGGGTTGATCCGCAATGACCTGGGCGTGCTCGATGCGCTGGAGGGGCGGTTCGACGAGGCGCGGGAGAGCTGGCGCCAGGCGATGGGGGTCGATACGGGGTGTCGAGTTGCCGGGCTGAACGATGTCCTGATCTCGGCGGAGATGGAGCGGTTGGTTCTGCCTCAAGGCGACGTTCTTACTCCGCTGGAGCTGGCGCCGGCGCCGGGGGCGTCTGTGTCGTCGGCAATCAGCGAATCGGCCCGGACGGAGCGTCAACCTCCCGAGTATCACGCGGTGGCTCTCACGGAGTCTCGCCACGCTGTGAGAGTGGCCGTCGTCAGCTTCCTGTTCAACTGGCCCTCGACCGGTGGCGGGAACATGCACACCGCCGGGCTGGCGCAGTTCCTCGGCCGGGCGGGGTATGAGGTCCGGCATCTCTTTGCTCGTTTTCCAGATTGGGGGATCGGGAGGGTTGGCGAGGACTTGTTGAGTCCGGCCGAGGTGATCGAGTTCGATGCGGCGGGGTGGAACGTTGGCGAGATTCAGGCGCGATACCGTCGCGCCGTGGATCGGTTCGATCCCGATTATGTGATCATTACCGACACATGGAACATGAAGCCGTTGCTGGCCGAGGCGATGCGCGGCTATCCCTACTTCCTGTTGATCCAGGCACAGGAGAACCTCTGCCCGCTGAATAATCTGCGGTTGCTGGCGACGGGTCCTCAGCAGGTCGAGCAGTGTCCCAGGAACCAGTTTGCCACGCCCGAGGTTTGCCATCGTTGCCTGGTCAACCGCGGGCATCACGCTGGGGCCTTGCATCAGGTCGAGCGCACCTTGTCCGGGGTCGGGACGCCGGAGTATGACCAGAAGCTGCGGCGGTCGTTGCGCGAGGCCGAGGCCGTGCTGGCGCTCAACCCGATTACGGCGGCGATGCTGGAGCCATTCTCTAGCCGGGTGAGGGTGGTGCCGTGGGGGATTGATCCGGAGCGGTTCTCTTGGGCGGCGCCGTCAGAGGGTTCCCCCTCATCCGGCCCCTCGGGCCACCTTCTCTCCGAGGGGGCGAAGGGGATTGACCTCTCCTCTGTCCCTTCGGGCCACCTTTCCTCACATGGGGGGAAGGCTGTGCTCTTCATGGCGGCGGTGGTTGGCGAGTTCATCAAGGGGTATCACGTGGCGCATGAAGCTTGCCGGCTGCTGCGCCAGACGCGCGTCGAACTTCGAGCTGGTCGTCACCTTCGACCCGCCGGGGCAGGGGCGGATCGATGAGTTCACGCGGTCGGTCGGCTGGCGCTCGCAGGCGGAATTGCCGCAGTATTACCGCGCCGCGGATATCGGCCTGGTGCCGACGATCGCCCAGGATGGACTGAGCATCACGTCGGTCGAGGCGATGGCGTCGGGCGTGCCGGTCGTCGCCAGCCGGATCGGCGGGTTGCCGTATACGGTCAGCGATGGGCTCACGGGGCTATTGTTCGAGCCCGGCGACCCGGTCGAACCTGGCGCGGCAGATTGCCCGGCTGCTGGACGATCCGGACCTGCGGCGCCGGATGGGACTGGCGGGGCGGAAGCGGTTCGAGGACGAGTTTACCTGGGAAACGGTGATCGAGCGATACTGGCGGCCGTTGCTGAGCCCTCGGGTCGCGTCGGCCGGTAAGTAGGGTGCTCTGCGAGCACGGCGAAGGGCCGGCGATGAAGATCGGTGCTCGCAGAGCACCCTACTGGCCCGTGTCCAACCCAAGGGAAGACTCTGCCATGACCCCCGACAGGACAGAGCGGACCTATTCGCACGGCGGGGACACGGGCGACCTGATCTACGCCTTGCCCACGGTGAAGACGCTCGGCGGCGGTCGGCTACGGCTGGTGAAGTCACGCCAGGCCCGTGAGCCCTTCTCGCCCGCCAAGGTGGAGTCCTTGCGCCCGCTCTTGGAAGTGCAGCCCTACATCACCGGCATCGAGTACGGCGAGACGGCAACCGGCCTCGACCTGGACGAGTTTCGGAACCATCTTCGTCCGGGTTTGAATCTTTGCGACATTGTGGCCTCGGCATTCGGCGTGCCCGGATACCCGCCGGGCGAGCCCTGGCTGTTCTGTTCGGACCCCAACCCGGTGGCCCGGGTCGTGATCCACCGGTCGGCGCGGTGGCAGAGCAACCGCTTCCCCTGGCACCGGGTCTATGAGAAGTACGGCCGGGAGGCGGTTTTCGTCGGCTTGCCGGAAGAGCATGCGGCCTGGCAGAGTGCGTGTGGCCTTGTTCGCTACCACCCGACGCCCGACTGGTGGGACCTATGCCGCGTGATCGCCGGCTCGCCGATCTTCTGCGGGAACCAGTCCGCCCCGATGGCCCTCGCCCTGGCCCTTTGCGTACCTCGGATCGTGCAGGAGGTGTGTCCCTCCGCGGCCAATTGCATCTTCGAGCGGCGGGGGGTGGAGTACGGCCGGAACGAGGATGTGGAATTGCCGGACTGACAGTCCACTCGAGATGAGGGTTCTTGGCATGGTGATCCGTCGCGTTGCGGTGATCTACGATGACCGGGTACGTCCCGACACGACTGGCGTCTATTGCCGCCGTGCCTTGGAGTCTCTGGTCGAGACCGTGCATTTCCGGCCTGACGAGCTGGCCGCCATACCCACACAGGGGTTCGACCTTTACCTCAACATCGACGACGGATTGCCCTATGATCTGCCCGAAGGGCTCCGCCCCGTGCACTGGTGGGCGATCGATACTCACCTGAATCTCGATCGGAGCGTGGCGAGGGGGCGCCACTTCGACATTGTATTCGCCGCCCAGCGCGATGGGGCGGACCAGCTCCGCCGCGCCGGGATCGAGTCGGCCACCTGGCTGCCACTGGCCTGCGACCCGGAGATCCACTGCAAGCACGAAGTCGGCAAGACCTATGACGTCGCCTTCGTCGGCAACGTCTTTCCCGGCCCTCGAATCGACTTGCTCGGCCTGATCCGGCGACGGTATCCGCGTTCGTTAGTCGGCAATGCCTACTTCGAGGAGATGGCGCGGACGTATTCGGCGGCGCACACCGTCTTCAATCGGAGCATCCGGAACGACGTCAACATGCGGGTGTTCGAGGCGGTGGCTTGTGGCTCGCTCCTGCTGACCAACGACCTGGCGGACAATGGCCAGGCGGAGTGGTTCGTGGATGGTGTGCACCTGGCGACCTATCGAGAACCCGAGGATTTGCTCGACAAGCTGGCGTTCTACCTGGAGCGCGAGGACATCCGGGAGCGGATCGCCGCCGCCGGGCGCACCGAGGCGATCGAGAAGCACACGTATCGACATCGGATGCAAGCCGTGCTGGAACAGGTCAAGCGGTTTGATTTCCAGCAACGGCCCAGACGTCAGACGCCTCACCCGGCCTCCGGCCACCTCCTCCCCGTTTCACGGGGCGATGGGGATGAGAACCAAACGCCCGGCCTGCCGGGAGCCAGTCCGCCTTTTCCTCGCTGGGACACGCGGCATGACCCGCTTTACCATCAGCCCAAGAGCGATTAGGTGGTCACCGAGGGGCAGAAGGGGGCGTTGCGGCGTGCAAGGACAGGTCTGAAGATTCGGCAGGCTCGCCTCGGCCAGCGAAGAAGCCGAAGGTCATGGCCCCGATCAGGCCCAGCAGGAGGCTGAGTAGAGATTGGACCACGAGGAATCTCGCCATCAGCCCCTCCACCGCTCACGCCCCCAGGCTCTGGGGTGAATCGCAGGACGTGCAAGATCGGTATTGATGCCGGTTGAACAACTCTTGACAGAGGGGCCATTCCGACAAGAGTTGGGCCGCAAAGCGACCATCCAGGCCTTCCCGTAGCAAACGGACCCAACTGGGATTGCCTTCGACTTGGGCTGGTCGAGGGGAGCCCGCCGGCGCTTACTGGATCGGGCCAAGGTGTGCCGCCAGGTCATCGTAAAAGGACTTCCAATCGTCATAAGGCAGGACGCCCAGGTCGCGGTAGAGGGCCAGCCGCTCGGCTTTGAACGAGGCCCACAGACCGACCAACCGGTCCTGGGCGCTCCGGATCTGGTCCAATTGGTCGAGCAGTCCTTGGGTTGCGTTCCTGGCCCCCGCGGATTGCGCTAACGTCTGCGTCCCTCCCCCAGGGGGCGCCACCAACTGTTCTAACACTTGGTCAATCAATCGGCTGGCCAGCTCGTAGCGCCGCCTCTCCATGACATAGGCGCGACGTGCCTCGACCAGGCGCCGGATATGCTGGCGGGTCCGCCGCTCGAGGGGCACGTCCGTGTCGCGCGCGGCCTCGCCCTTTTCCCGGCTGTTCCGATTCTTGACGGCCGACCGCATCATGGCCGCCAGCTCATCTTCCAGGCGGTCCGGGTTGGCCTCGATCGTGCCGAGGATCGGCCGGCCCTCGACGACGACCTCGCCCAGGGCCGGAAGCCGTGCGATGAGTTGGGGGAGCCCCTTGAGTGTCCGCGTCGGATCCCGGTGCCAGTTGTGCACGCTCTCGAACACCTCACGGAACGCGGCGATGCCTTCAGGGTCCGGGATCAATAACGCACGCGGTGGCAGCCCGATCGCCGCCTTGAGCTCGTCGAGCCCGTCGCGGAATTGCGCAGTCTCGTCTGCCAATCTCTCCCGAGCGCGGACCAATGACGCTTCGACCAGGTCGGCCTGTAGCTGGCTCAGGCCCGAAGACTCTGCCCGGATCAATTCTTGAAAGAGCCTGAAACAATTCTCCCGGAGCGCGACGTCGCAGCGCGCGTTGTCAATGACCTGGAGCCGGTGCAAGAGCTCGAGGTAGTCGCCGCTGGGGTCGCGGAATGTCCCGCCCGCACCAGTGCGGCCGGCGAGAAAGTCGTGCCGGAACCGGCTGAAGTCGGCGACGCCGTGCCGCGCCGCAAGCTCGGCGAGGACTTTCGGGTCGAGCACGTCGGCGCTCGACGTGGGGCCGGTGCGAGCGCGCACCAAGGCCGGCGTGTAGACATGTTCCCATGTCAGGAGCTCGGGACGGCTACCCGTGGAGAGGCCCACGATTCCTTTGACCGAATCCAGGGAGAGTGGAGGGAGCTTCGGGAAAAAGAGACTGACGAACGACTGGGCCTCGTCCGGCTTCATGCGCCCCACTTCTGCAAGCCGGCGCTCGTCCAGGGGAGGCGGCTGGGGCGGGGCAGGCGACGAAGGGGCAACGACGGCTGCCTGGGCACTGTCGGCTGACGGCTCGGATCGCGATGGGGCGGCAGCCGGCTCCTTCGGCGCCGGATCCTGTGCACCGGGCGTCGGGCTCGCCGCCGCGGCCAATCCGATGGGTTTCGCGTGACCCGCACTCTGGAACGCCAGCGTCCCTGCCCCGCCGACGGCCAGGGCCATTCCGAGTCCGGCCGCACCGATGTACGAGAGCTTCGTGATGAGCATGGTGTGAAGGAGCCTCCTGGCGATGGCGGCGGACCGTGCCGACGCGATCGTGGCGGCGGCCGTCGCGGGATAGGTCGCGAAGTTCAAGGACGCACGGACGGTTGCGTCGATCCAATGGGGGGGCACGGGCGGGCGAGCGAGTGCGGTCACGATCGCCGCGCCGTCGGTGGTGACGCCCCGCCGGGCCAGCCGTTGCCGCAGGACATCGCGCGCCCGGGCCATCCGGCTGCGAACGGTGCCGACCGGCCACCGGAGCCGCCGGGCGGCCTCGTCGTGCGACATCCCTTCGAGGTAGCAGAGCACCACCGGGGCCCGCAAGTTCGAGGGGAGCCGCGTCACTTCCTCATCGACGATCGATGCCAGCTCGCGGCGCTCGGCGGCATCTGACGCCGAAGCCGCGGTCCGACTCTCGATCGGCTCGTCCACCGATTGCTCGTGGACGAACCGGCGCGCGGAATGGGCCCGCGCCGAACCGCGACCCGGTGGGCGACCCCGTGAAGCCATCGGCCGACCCGTTCGCCGTCGCGGATCGCGGCGGCGCGGCGGACCAGGACCAGGAAGGTGGCCTGGAAGGCGTCCTCGACGTCTCGCTCGTCGCGAAGCACGCGGCGACAGACGCCCAGGACCATCGGCCCGTGCCGCGCGACCAGAGCGGCGAACGCCGCCTCGTCGCCGCCGGCTACGTAGCGCTCCAGCAGCGCGCCCTCGCTCAGTCCCGCCACGGTTCCGCGGTTGAACAGGCGGTCCAGTTGGTCGAGGACCGCGCCTGAATGAGAGTTCACGACGATCCGCCCTCCTGGTGTTGACGGTCAGGCTACCCCTATATCTGCGGCCTCTTGGGATTCCAATCTCACTTTTCCGAAGTTTTCCTCAGCATGACAGAGGGCGTCCAGTTCCCGTGCCCTTACTTGAGCACTCCGCGCGAGTATCTTCCCGGCCACGTCGGGTTGCTCGTGTCATTCCGGCCCCAATGCTGGTATCCTGAATCGGTTACACAAGTGTTGAGCACCCTCGAGAGATCACGATCGACCGACGGGCTCGAATCGCCTCGATGTGGGACATGGAATCGAGCACGAGGTTGCCGCAAAAGGGGTCGTGGCCATGCTCACTCTCTCTTTGCCTGATGGCGTCCACCACTGTGACGGCCTGACGCGGCGCGAGGTGTTACGTGTGGGGGCCCTCGGCTTCGGCGGTTTGACGCTCCCGGGCCTCTTCGGACTGTGCGAGGCAAGGGGTGGAGAGAACCGGCCGAAACCTCGGCCCAAGGCGCGATCCGTCATCATCTTATTCCTCTCGGGCGGACCATCGCAACTCGACATGTGGGACCTGAAGCCCGAGGCGCCCGAGGAGGTTCGAGGGACATTCCGCCCGGTCGACACGAACGTGTCGGGAATCCAAGTCTGCGAACACATGCCTCGAATGGCGCGGCTGGCCGATCACTACACAATCGTGCGCTCGATGAGTCACGACGAAGGCGACCATCTCCGGGCCGGCTACTATGCGATGACGGGCGGCCGGTTGCAGCGGCGCGTCGTTCAGGCGAGCGGAATGAGCCGCGACGATCGTCCGCATGTCGGCGCGGCGATCTCGCGATTCCTGAGCGGTCCGTTGGCTCTGCCTCCATTTGCCATGATCCCCGAGTTCATCTCGCCGGTAGGAGTCCCTCGGCCCGGTCAGCACGGTGGCTTCCTCGGCGCCGCGCACGATCCCTATCTCATCAATAGCGATCCCAATCTCCCGGACTACTCGCCCGGCGAACTTCGGCCGGCAGACGAACTCGACTCGGCGCGGGTGACCCGACGTCGCTCGTTGCTCGCACGGCTGGAACTCCATCTGCGGTCGCTCGAGGAGTCTCCTTCGGGTCGAAACCTCGCGCCCTACTATACCAGGGCTTTCGATCTGATCTCCTCACCGGCCGCTCAGCGAGCGTTTGACATCCAGGCCGAATCCGAGTCGACGCGCGACCGGTATGGACGCCATGTGTTCGGCCAATCGACCCTGGTGGCTCGCCGGCTGATCGAGGCGGGAGTGCGACTGGTTCAAGTCAACTTCGTCCGCCACGACCGTGGCAAGGGCGGCCAAGGGTACGACAGCCATTCCACCCCGCCCAGGCCGCCCCATTTGACTTGGGCCAAGACCGAGCTGCTGCCGCCGACTGATGCGGCTTTCAGCAGCCTGATCGAGGATCTCTCCGAATGCGGTTTGCTGGACGAAACGCTCGTGATCATGATGGGCGAGTTCGGCCGCACTCCTCGTTTCAACCAGTACGGCGGCCGCGACCACTGGCCGCTATGCTACAGCGCAGTGCTCGCGGGAGGCGGTGTCCGGGGCGGACAGGTGTTCGGCGCGTCCGATCGGATGGCCGCGAACGTAGTCTCCGACCCCGTCTCACCCGAGGACTTGCTGGCGACACTTTACCGGCTTCTTGGTATCGATCTCCAGGCTACGATCCACGACTTGCAAGGCCGCCCGTTCCCTCTGGTTGCGGGGAAGCCGGTTGAAGGGTTGCTACTTTGATACGAAGGGCAGGTCGGAGTCGGCTCCTCTACAACCCCTGGCTCAAGGCTCAGGCCAGATTGGTCGAGGAGTCTCTCGTCCTGGCTCAGCACGCGCCGTCGAATTCCGACATCCAGCCGTGGCACATGGTGTTCGCATCCGGGCCGCCTCGCGACCGGCTCATCAATGCCCTTCTCGAGGAGGCCCAGCGTCGGCCACCCAACATCCCGCCCCTGCCCGAGGCGTTTCGGCACTATCGCCGCGAGCTGGGCGCCCAAGTCTACGGGGCGATGGGAATCGCCCGCGAGGACAAGGCGGGCCATGATGCTGCCGTCTTGCGCAACTGGGAATTCTTCCGAGCGCCGCTGGCCGGCATCGTCTGCATGCACCGGGACCTCGGCCTGGCGGACGCCCTGGGTGTGGGGATGTACCTGCAAACGTTGCTGCTGGCCTTGACCGCACGAGGCCTGGGGACTTGTGTCGAGGTCTCGATTGCGGGGTATCCCGAGATCGTCCGCGCAGTTGGCAATCCCGGCGGAACTGTCGATCCTGTGCGGCCTGGCGGTCGGCTACCCCGACCCGGACTTCCCCGCCAATAAGCTGCACATCGGCCGCGAGGCCATCGAGAAGAACGTGGTGTTCCTCGACAACTGATCCGGGGGAGAACTCGGACAGACAGCCCCGACCAGGGTCACCTTCCTCTGGGAAATCCAGCCAGAGAGTGCATGAGGAGAAAGCCCGTGGAGCAGAAACGACTCGGCAAGCAGGGTTTGATCGTCTCCGCAATGGGACTCGGCTGCATGGGTATGAGCGATGCCTACGGGCCCGCAGACGAGGCCGAGTCCATCGCGACCATCCACCGGGCCCTGGAACTGGGTGTTAATCTTCTCGACACGTCGGACGCCTACGGACCGTTCACCAACGAGGAGCTGGTCAGGAAGGCGACTCGCGACCGGCGTGACGAAGTGAGGGTGGCCACGAAGTTCGGCTTCGTGAGCGGCACGGACGGTAAGGGGGGAGGGGGCATAGACGGCCGGCCGGAGCACGTGCGCGAGGCCTGCGACGGCTCGCTCCGGCGGTTGGGAGTCGATCACATCGACCTCTACTACCAGCACCGCGTCGATCCAGCCGTCCCCATTGAAGAGACCGTCGGCGCGATGGCGGAGCTGGTACGGCAGGGGAAGGTGCGTTACCTGGGTCTGTGCGAGGCGGCGCCCGCGACCATCCGCCGGGCGCACGCGGTACACCCGATCTCCGCCCTTCAGACCGAGTATTCGCTGTGGAGCCGCGACCCAGAGGACGAACTCATCCCCACCGTCCGGGAATTGGGCATCGGCTTCGTCGCGTACAGCCCGCTCGGCCGCGGCTTCCTCACCGGCCAGTTGCGCCGCTTCGAGGATCTCCCGGCGGACGACTGGCGTCGTCATAGGCCAAGGTTCCAGGGCGAGAACTTCCAGAAGAACCTGGAACTCGTGGATCGAGTGAAGGAGATCGCCACCACGAAAAACGTGACGCCAGCCCAGTTGGCCCTGGCGTGGCTCTTGGCTCAGGAGGGGGTTGTCCCCATCCCCGGAACCAAGCGCCGCAAAAACCTGGAGGAGAACGTGGCCGCGCTCGGGATCACCCTGACGCACGAGGACCTGCAACGGATCGACGAGGCAGCACCGAAAGGCGCGGCCAGCGGGGAGCGCTACGAGGACATGAGCGTGGTGAATCGCTGAACCGACCGACCGCTGTCCCCGCTTCCGCAATGCGGTGTCACCCGGGAATGTGCCGTCAGGGTTTGATGGGTCAGGAGGTGATTTCTGGGAACACGCTCATCCCACCCACGCATGGCACTGGGCTCGTGCGGGGCCGGGTCGGCTTCTCGGGTTTCCACTGGACTTTTCGCACCTGGCATCAGCGATCGGCCACTAGGCCTGGTTGTCCTAACCCCACGGAGGGGACGGCAACGATTCTCCTGTCGGTGCTTCGGTCGCGACATGGTCCACTGGAATCCTCTCGGACGCAAGACTTCGAGAGAGACATCGGTGTGCCTAAAGACTCGGAGGCGTTCTCAATCGAGCCTACCTCCAGGAATCAACGGTTGTCAAAGAATCGAGTCCCAGACTCCACGTTTCTTGAGCATGACGAGGCTACGAAACTCCTCGATCCGTGTAGCACACAGGACAACTGCACTTACGAAGTGTCCGTCCGGTGAAGTGCATCTACAAAGCGGCGTGACTCCCCGCGATGATAGTGCTGTCGGGGCCAGTGGTCCCGTCAGGGAGATCACGCCGTGTCTCGAAGCCGAACCATCGATCTACGCTGGAATGCCCTCCTCAGCGATTTCCGCAGGAGCGGTCTGACTCAAGCCGAGTTCTGCCGCCTTCGCCAAATCTCACTTCACTCCTTCCGAAAGCACCTCTACCAGCCCGCCCCGGCCGATCGCACTCCCAGCGACGATCGTCCTTCCGCCAGTGCCGACCGCCATTTCCTCCCGGTCCCTATCCTTCCCGATCCCATCCCGCCGAGCGCCGCCTCGGGATCCCACCTCGAACTCATCCTCTCCAACGGACGTCGGATCGCTGTCGCCCCCGGATTCGACCCCCGAACCCTCCGCCATCTCATCGCTGTCGTGGAGGGATGCCCATGTTCGGACTGAGCGCCGCGGTCCGCGTCGACCTCGGCAAACAGCCGGCCGACATGCGCAAGAGCTTCGATGGCGCTTCATGATAACCTCGGCTTGAGGGTGAGTGAGAATCGTTCGCCGCTCAGCAACTCGTTCAGTGTCTTGAGGACTCGCTCGTCGTCTCGGACCAGGTATAATCCGATCTCCTTATCTCGTTCGATCAGTAATCGGCCCTCTCGTATCAAATAATACGCCCACGCTTTATGTGCCCCGAGACGTTGGACCGCTTGACCCAGCGTGATCCACCCCGGCAGCCCTCGGCGGAAAAACTCCGTCTTGCGGCTGTAGACGCCATGTTGCTGCCGAATGCGCACGATCGAATTCACGCTGAGGCATCGCTTCAGGGCGCATGATAGCCGGCGGCCGTTAGGTCGGCGGCGATCTGCTTGTCAGATTGCCCCGCTCGCGCTCTCCGCAATACCTCGCTGACTAACAATTGACAGTTGCTCAGATCATTATATTTAACCACGGGAAGAGAAAGCTCAGCAGTCGTCCAATCTCCTCCTTTCCAGATGATGCGGACTTCACACCGGTCCGTAGCGGGTCGCTGCAACACCACTTTGTCGATCAAGACCCGGAGCAACTCCTTCTTCCGTTTATGCTGAGCTCAGCATAAACGGAAGAACTGGTTATTCGCGGGGAGCGACCAGGGAGGCCAGACGGCGGCCGTGTTGATGAGCCTGTGTACGACCTGCAAGAACCTGGGGATCGACCCGCAGGCTTACCTCCGCGATGTGCTCGATCGGATCAGCACGCACCCTGTCGATCGCGGTCAGAAACTGAGCCACTTTCGCGGCGAGAGTTGAGCCACCCTGATCCTTGGCTTGTGCCTCGCCCCAAGTGCCCTTCGTCTGAGGCTGAGGGCACTTGGGGCGAGGCACAAGGGCGACCCCCTCCAGGGGGTGGCCCTCCCTGGCCGCGAAAGTGGCTCAACCCCTGACCGCTGTTGACACGCACCCGGCGAAGCGGATCGACGAACGGCTGCCGGACCGCTGGCAGGAGTTGCACCAGGCCGGCGCCGCCGGGACTGAGTGACCGTAGCTGAGCCCTGCGATCGTCTGGGGTGCTGACGACCGCGGGGCGATCATGCGCGCCGCGTCTCCGGTTGACGCCGTCTTGCATTCATCTCGGCCTCGGACGAGACCGGGCCGACCGTGCACAGCACGCCCCCGCGCGGGAATCAAGACGGTGCCCCGAACATCATCCCACGCCGATGGCCCGATTTGAAGATGTGGTTCACCGTACGGACACCCTGAGCACGTCGCTCAAATGGCGACTGTTTCGGGGCAACATCGACCGGAATCAGGTCATAGAGATGATGTCCGTCGATGACGAGGAGAGCGGGGGAGCAACTGCGGCGGACCCGGAAATCGAGTTGGAAGTTCCGGGCGAAGCCGACGCGGAAACGGCCGTGAGTGAGGAGGAAGCCGACCAGCCGGGTCGCCTCAAGGAGGTCGGATACCGTTACGGCATCAACCTCCGCTCGCGTGGGACCGTTCAACACGACGCGACGCAATGGTACACGCACAAGCCCGAGTACAGCTCCAACCACTACACCCTCGCCATCGCCGCCCGCGAGAATTGGGGAGGGGTCACAACCCCTCTGCCATTGTCGGTTGTGGTTCGGATTGAGGACACGAGCCGCACAGCCCACGTCTATACCGAGGTGCGGGATATTCTCGCTACCATCGAGGTGGAGGCTCAGAGTCGAGCCTGATTGCAGGGTCTTCTCTAAGACTGCTTCCCAGGACCCGACCGGCGATTCCTGGTATGTCTTCGTGAAGAACTCGGACCCCGGCCGGGAGACTGTCGTCACGACCCAGCTCTTCGACGTTCCGAGCACAGCCGATTCAGACGGAAAGCCTTTTAGCCTTCCATGAACTCAAGAAGGTTCTCGCCCGAAGCAGCCCCCCGCTTCGCCGCCTTTCTCGCCCGTGGCCGCTTAGCCTCGCCGTGCGGTGAGGCTTTAAGCCGAGCGAGGAGTTCGCTCGCACGCTCGTAGCTTCGGCCTTCCCGCCTGGCTAGCTCCGCTTCCGTCGGCACTAGCTCACCGCGGAAGGCTTTCGCGAGGACGGCTTGAATGAGCAACTTAACCCGCCCATGAGCTGAACCCGCGTGCCGTTCGATGGAATCGGCAAGGGCAAGGAACGCTGAGACACGGCGAACGATTTCGCGTTGCTCCTCTGTCGGAGGGAGTAAGAAGGGTTGAGCCTTTACATCGGACCCGGACACTCCGTTCTGTCCTGCCGACGATTTCGCGTTTGCAATCATTCGGTCGCGTGCGGCGGGACTACTGAAAAACTGCTCGCAGTATTCTGGAAGAACCTCCAAGGAAGGAAACCGAACCCTCATCAATTTATCAGGATAAACTAACGCCCTGCCGTTCACACCACGAACCATCCCGCACACCCCGAGAAGGTCAAGACTGCCGTTGTATCTTGTGAAAAGCAGGTCCCCATCGCGGAGAGCGTAGTCACTCACCTGAGCGTCGGAACACTCAAGGTATCGAAGGTCGTTGAATGAAACTTCGCACGGCCTGACCGCGTTAATGCGGAGAATCGGCGTTCCTGGTGGAGTTTGATTTGGCTTCGTCGAGAGCCCGTTTTTCAACTCGCCAAGCACATCTCCGAACCGCACCCATCGCCACCCCAGGGGAATCTCCTCTTCCGGAAGATTCTCCCGAAACGGTTTGGCCCCGAGTGAGCGAATAATGTCTTCCACGTTCTGTGTGTCTGGATTCTCCGCTCGCCAATCCGCGGTAAGCCGCCCCGAGCACGCCGCTGCCAGAACCGCTTGCCGGAATCGCTTCATGGTCACCGGCACTCGTTCCAGACGTTCACGAGCCGAGGAGACGTATCCAAGAAGTCGTTCGACCGCCTCTACTATCCGCTTCTGCTCGTTCAACGGTGGAAGAGGCAACGGCAGCGAGTTGAGCGACTTAAGATTGATGCTTGCGCCTCTGGCATCGGTCATGACGTCGCAATTCTGAGCCATCCCAACCAGAACGGCTCTCACGAAGGATTTTAGCTCCGCAAGCGGCACGTGCTGGGTGGGCCAAGACTTTGGCCCACTCTCTGCCTTTTCTGGTTTCGCTCTTTCGACCTTCGGGCCACGATTCATCTCCGGCATGGCCCAACCGTGCCACAGGTCTTCATGTCTTCTCAAGGGCCCCCTTCCAAGCAAACCTCTTCGCAATCTGGCCCTGCCAGTGGTAAGCTCAAAGGGAAGCAAAGGAGAGAACACATGGCCACCGAACGAGCACAAGACCTGCATGCATTTAAGAGCTTTGTTGACCAGCAACTTGCCGGTGAATCCGTGCCCACAGTCGATGAGGTGATTGCCCGCTGGAGCTGCGAAACGCAATCCGATGAAGAGCGAGCCGGCACGGTTCAAGTGGTCAGAGAGAGCCTCGCTGACATGGCCGCTGGAGACACAGGCGTACCGGCAACAGATGCCATCGCCGAACTGCGGAAGAAGCTTGGCTTCACCACCGACGCACGCACCTTGCAGAGCAATCCTGAAGAGTGGGCCAAACGCCTCCAGGCATGGGTGGACTCACAGCCCCGTCGAACTGGACCTAGCACCATGGATGACAGCCGCGAGAGCATCTACGCCGGTCGCGGCGAATGAATTATCTGGTTGATACAAATATTTTGACCCGGCTGGCCGACCAGCCTCACGCCATGCATCAAGAGGCCCTTGGTGCGGTGAGGCTCCTTTCTCAGCAGGGCCATATGCTCCACGTCGTCCCGCAGAATTTTTATGAGTTCTGGGTGGTCGCCACTCGCCCGGCAAGCGTAAACGGCCTCGGAAAAACCGCCGCCGATGCCCTCTTGGACCTCACCTACCTGAAGGGCCTCTTCCTCTGGCTCGATGACTCTCCGCTTGTCTATGGCATCTGGGAGGGGCTTGTTACCGGAACGCCGATTATCGGCAAAAATGCCCACGACGCTCGGTTTGTCGCAGCCATGGGCGTGCACAGCCTGACTCATCTTCTGACCTACAACGTCCAGGATTTTCGGCAATATCCCGCAATAACCGCGGTGACCCCGGCTGATGTCCTGGCATTGGGCCCCGCAGCCCCAGGAGCTACGACGCCGTAACTCCAAGTGCGACCAGCACTTAAATTCTCACGAAAAATCGAAAATTGATGCGAGAATAAGGGCCGAAAATCGGCCCTTTTTTCGTTTAATCGCCGCTAGAATTCCAAAATAATCGCCTCAAAATTCTGTATGTTTTCCTTTTATTCTCATCTCTTGACATGACAGGTAGCATTCTAACGGGCCTCTCATCTTTTAGCCCCTTTTGCTCTGCCCGGAAAGCCGTCTAACTTCAAGCGACTTAAACCGAAGACCGGGAATCTCCCCATGCTGAGCGTCGCCCCCCTTGCTGGTGGCCCGGGTTATTATCTGGAACTCGCCAACATCAACTACTACATGGAGGGCGAACGGGGCGAGCCGATGCCGACCTGGCATGGCCTGGCAGCTCAAGAATTCGGCCTTTCCGGCATGGCCGCCAAGGAGCACGTAGAGAGGCTCTGTGCCGGGTTCGACCCGCACGATGAGACCAAACGGCTTGTGAGGAACGCAGGGACCGACCACCGGAACCCAGGCCATGACGTGAGCTAGGCTTCGAGCTAAGAGAGCGTCAAATCGGCTCGAGCATCGGATGGGAACTGGCCTGCATTCCACAAGAGTGGATGGACGCAAACAGCAAGCGACGTGCAGAAATCGAAGAGGTGCTCGCCATCAGGAAGGGGAGCCTTGACGCTGCGGACCCGCGGTACGCGGAGCTTATCGCCAAGGAGACCAGGAGAACGAAGGACACCGAGAAGCCAAGGCACGAGCTTTTCGACAAGTGGAAGCGGGAGGCCCTGGAGCACGGCATTAGTCCTGAGTTTCTCCGCGAAGCCCTTCACCCGGGCTTGAAGACTTCCGAACTTCGTCCCGAGGTGAGAGACGAGAGGAAGGCCCAGCTCTGGCAGGCTGCAACCGAAGCCCTCTCCCAACAGAACTCGCATTGGAACGAGGCCGACCTCACCAAGGCTCTGGCAGAGCGAGCAATTGGACTGCTTGGGCTTCGCGACATCCGCGAGCTTATCGCCGAGAAGCGGCGGACCCACGAGCTTGTGAGACTCGGAGAGGTTCAGACGGAGAAGCCCAACCAGAACCTACGCCAGTACGCCGAGAAGTGGGAGGAGAGGTTCACGACCCCGGAAGTTATCGAGCTTGAAAAGCAGATGCTAAGAGACGTTCTGGCCATCAAGCACGACGACCGCGGGACAAGCTCAACGAGGGCCATCGAGCGAGCCATTGACGCCAGCTCACCGAAGCTCGACCCCGAGCAGGCAGACGCGGTGAGGCACCTCTTAATAGTACTCCGTTAGGGCGGATGTACAGTAGGTGCATCCTCGTCCGGCCCCGCCGGGGATGGAATGCAACTCTGATAATTCGGACATCCCGGCCGACAGACTGGCACGATCAACCGCTGCATCGCCCGCCGAATCCCGGGCACGCTGATCACGGGCGGGTCGCCCGTTTTTTTTTTCGACGTCACCCTCGGCGGTCTCGTCGTCCTTCACCGGCGGCCCCTCCGCTGTCGCGCGGCGTCGCTCCAGGGCGAGGAAGCCGAACGTCACCATCACCAGACAGACGTGGTGATGGAAACCCCTCCAGGAACGCCCCTCGAAATGATCCAGGCCGAGCTCACTTTTCATTTGTTGATAGCCTTGTTCCACGGGCCACCGGCTTTTCCAATCGGCGACTCCTTCACTCATCGGGCTCTCCGCGGGCAGGTTGGAGAAGGCGTACTTCAACTGACCATCAGCCTGCTCCTCGATCAGCAGCCAGACGGGTCTGGCCTCGGCGCAGTCCCCGGTCGCCCAGCCATAGCCCGGCCAGACCCGGGTCCAACTGAATTGCGCCGACAGCGCCCCTTTGGTCCCCTCGCGCCAGCTCAACGGCTGACGCGGCAACCGCTGGGCGAGTTGCTGGACCGCCACGGGGCGGGGGTGATGCTCGACCAGGCACGGGCGACTTCGAGGGCGCCCCGCCCCGGCGTCGAACGGCATGTCCCAGGAAGGTTCCGCCTCGAAGACCACGAGGTCTTCGGTCACGCCGGCGACGAAGTACAAGCCGCGCACGGCCAAGCGGTCGCGGAACTCTTGCGCGACACCGTAGCCGGCATCAGTGACGACGATCTGACCGGGGAGGCCCTCGTTGCGGACCAGGTCCAAGAGATCCAGCGCGATCTCCCCCTTGGTCCTTTCTCGACGAAAGCCGGGCGGGACGCCGGCCTTGTTGAGTCGCGCCGGGTCGCCGACCCACGACTCGGGCAGATAGAGCCGCATCGCCAGGGGGAAGTGCCCGAGCGTGCCGACGTAATGGAGCGAGACGGCGACCTGGCAGTTGTCCTTCTTGCCGAGGGCGCCGCAATACTGCCGCTGGACCCCGACGGAGTGCTTGCCATCCTTGGGGAATGAGGTGTCATCCACGACGAAGATGGCATGAGGAGTCGAGAACATTTTTGCCATGATAGCGCGAAAATGTTTCCAGACTTTCTCCTCATCCCATGGACTCTGATTGACGAAATTCTGGAGAGCCTGCAAGGGGTCGCGGACGCGGAGGTCAGGCGGGAGCGGGACGCGAGCGGCCAAGGGTTCGACACTCTTGCGCTCGCCGTCTTGGAGCAAAGCCCGGACGTAGACGGCCGCCCACTCGGCCTGACGTCGAAAGCGGAAGTCAGGCACGAAGAGATTGGTGTAGTCCCAGAGCCGATGCAGGGCATCGACGTCAAGTGGTGGTGTCTCGGTGCGATTCATGCCCTCCGATGATAGCAGAGCCCGCACCTACTGTACATCCGCCTTAACGGAGTACTATTAGTGAGGACGATCGGTGCTCACAGAGCACCCTACGACGGAGCCCCGGAATCCCCTGACACGAGCGGAGGCGCACGGATCGATCATGGCCCAGGTCGTCGAGAAAACCACTGCGGAAGAAGAGAGTACGTTCCATTCTTATACCGGCAACGCGATTCCCTGGTATGTCCGGCTACTCTGGATCGTGTTCTGGTGCGCCGCGATCGCCTACGTCGTGACCTGGCTCCTGCCGGCACTTCAATCTGAGTTGCTGGCCCCGCCATGACGATCGAGTCCCGTCGAGCGGTCTGCGACTATTGCAATCTCCCGTTGCCCTCGGCCTGGTGGCGCGGCCTTGCGCATCGCCGCAGTCGTGATCGGAATATAATGCATGTCGTGTCTAAGCTCATGCCGCAAGAGGTCGAGCCGACGTATGCCATCAACCGCTCCAGCTCGGAGCAGTTCCCGCCGAACCTCATAATCGGCGATCTCAGGAATGGCGATGATCGCACCACTGGCATTAGCCCGGTCAAGCCAATCTTTCAAGCGCTCCACATCGGGAGGGCCGCTCCTGCGGCAGGCGTCACTGAGCGGGCCCGAATCCAAGACGATGATCCGTGCCAATTTCAACCCCTTCGTTTAATGGCGGCGACGGCCTCGTCCGTGGCGCCCGGAGGTTCAGTGTCGGGAACCTCTTCGAGCGCCAGCCTGGCAGGCAAGTTCTTCATGAACCGCTCCCAGCTAGAACTCGAATAAGCGCCCGCGAAATGCTTGCCCGTGGGCTTGAATTTGGCAAGATCAATTTCTTTTCGATACTTGAACATTTTATAGCATGTCGGATCTGACACAGACGTGCAGAGAACCTGCTCGGGACACTCCGCGCCATCCGGCCAAGTATCGTCGTCCGGGGGAAGATCGAGCTTGACTCCCTCCTGGACTTTCCAGCGATTGTCTTTCGAAGCCGCGTCGCGAACGGAATCGGGAAGCGTGTCGAGAAAGTAAACACCTCGAAGCGGCTCGATAGTGACAGCATACATCGTCGGCTCTCCTCGATATCTGAGAGATTAATTCTAAGAACTCGTAGATGTTATGTTAGCGGATGTCCATCATCTTGTCAAGTTTCTCTTGCGGATCGCGGCGGATTGCGTCAGCCTGAAAGGGTTTGATCCTGATGCATTTCCCACTGACCCGATCAGGAGACACTCGAGTCATGGCGATCACCGGCACAACTTCACTGGGCACTATTGCGGTGATTTGGCGTCATCCTGTCAAATCAATGCGGGGTGAGGAGGTCAGCGAAGGAGAGATCACCGAACGCGGGTTGCTCGGCGACCGATCATATGCCCTGATCGACGTCGAGACCGGCAAGGTGGTCAGCGCCAAGAACCCTCGAAAGTGGGGGAATCTCTTCGATTTCCAGTCAACCCTCGTCGAATCGCCCTCACACAACGAAGGGATCCCGGCCGCCCGGATCACGCTCCCGGACGGGTCGTCGGTGCGTACTGACGATCCCGGCGTGGAAGGACGACTGTCGGCAATACTGGGCCGGGCCGTCCGGCTGGCGTCGTCGCCGCCGCCGGCCTCTCGAATCGAGGGCTACTGGCCCGATTATGACTGGCTCGAGGCCCGCGATAAGGTCTTCGATGTGGATTTGCCGACCGGCACGTTCTTCGATGGCTCACTCCTGCATTTCATCACAACAGCGACGCTGGAACGACTTGGCTCACTGAGCCCCCAGAGCCAGTTCGACGTCCGCCGCTTCCGGCCGAACTTCATCATCGACGTGCCCGAAAAGGCCACCGGATTCGTCGAGGACGGATGGGTCGGCCAGACGATCGCGATCGGCGACGAAGTGCGGCTGATGGTCACCCACCCCTGCCCTCGCTGCGTCATGACGACGCTGCCCCAGTGCGAGCTCCCGAAGGACCCGAATGTCTTGCGAACGGCCGTCCAGCACAATCAGGGAAACGTCGGGGTCAATGCCAGTGTCTTGAGAGGCGGTCGGATTCGGTGCGGGGATGCGGTGAGAGTGGAGTGAGGCTAAAGCTCGGGCTCGACCGGCAGAGCATTCAGATCACCAAGATCCCAAAGTGATTCTTCGTCAAGGGCTGATCGCATCCCAGTGCTGGGCGTTGACGTATCGGGAGAGATGCCTCGTGTTGTACGTCGCCAGGACCAGGCTATCGCTGGGGCCGGTGAAATCCATCGCCTGTGCCGCCACGATCACATCGGCATCAATGGCTCTGTCATCGGCGGTGCCGATCCCGTTTCTCCTCGCCTCAGCCCAGAGTTCGGCGGCCCTGCGCATGGCCGCGGAATTAATCGGGATGTAATGCCTGAGATCATTGCGCAACTTGTCGAGTCGCTCGATGCCGTCGACCGCTCGATCCCAGAGGAGTCCGCGCCGAACCTCATAGTCGGCGATCTCGGGGATGGCGAGCATCGCCCCGTTGGCCATGGCTTGATGGAGCCAGAGGTTCAAGCGTTCCATATCGGGATGGCCGCGCCTCCGGCAAGCATCACCCGGTGGTCCCGAATCCAAAACGATGATCCGTGCCATCTTTAACCCCTTCGCTTGATGGCAGCGACCGCCTCGTCCGTGGCGCCCGGAGTCTCGGTGTCGGGAACGTTCTGGACCGCAAGCGCAGCTGGGCAGGTTCTTCAGGAATCGCGACCAAGTCGATCGCGAATAGATACCGCCGAAATGCCTGCCAGTGGGCCGGAACTCGGTCGTATCAATGTCTCTTGCGTATTTGAAAACCTTATACCGTTTTGGGTCTGATACAGAAGTGCAAAGGATCTGCTCGGGGGGGCTCCGCACCATGCGGCCAAGTGCCGTAGTTGAACGGGAGATCGAGCTCGACCCCCTCCTGCACCTCCCACTCGTCATCGTCGGGTCGTTCGGAGACAAAGAAGGTGGCGTTGAATGGTTCAATGTTCACGGCGTACAGCATGATCGGGTCTCCTCGGGAACCGGTCGATCGACCAGGAATCCTGTTCCTCCTCGATCTTAGCGGATGTTCATCGGCCCGTCATCTTCTCTTGCGGATCGCGGCGGATTGCGTCAGCCTGAAATGCGAGTGAGGAAGGTCCGAAACCTGGAGTTCCGACGGAGACGCGGTCGTCATGAATGGCGCGCTGAGGAAGTGGACGTGGATCACCGTTCTTCTGCTTTCGGGATCAACTTGCGGCCAGGTCACGCGGTCCGTGGAGGTGCCGATCAATCAGGTGGGCGAGGTCCAGGTCGCGGAGATCATCGCGCGGCTGGCCCAGGCCAGTGGTGTCGCTCTTGAGAAGCCGGTGGCCAGCCTGAGCCTGTCAACACAGGGGCTCGCTCGAGCGTTGACCAAGACGCTGCTCACCGAGACGCTGGGGCCTGAGGTCGAGATCGCGTTCCATCCTGGAACGATGACCCTCAATATCGACGATCGCATCCTGGCCCCTCACCGACGAGAGGAGTGGCGGCGGCGGCTACACGAGCTGGCCGACCGTGCGACCGAGGCCTCGAAACGGCGCGCGGCTCTACGGGATGCGGGCCCTGGCTTCCTATCGGCCCAACGATCCGGCGCGGCCAACGATCTGCCTGGTGCACGGCTTGAACTCCTCTTCTGGCGGCTTCGTCCACATGATCCCCTGGCTGGAAGAGGCGGGCTACGGGATCGTGATCTACGACTATCCGTTCAACCGTCAACTCGAGGAATCGTGCACGGCGTTCGCGCGCGACTGGGCCGCGTTCCGCCGGCAGAATGGCGAGAAGCGATCCTGGTCGATCGTGGCTCACTCGATGGGCGCACTCCTGGCTCGGTCGATGGTCGAGGACGACGCCACCTGGTCTCGCGACGTCTCATCGCTGATCCTGATCGCTCCCGTGAATCAGGGCTCGAACCTGGCGAGGGTCCAGACGGTGTTCCAGTTCCTCAACGGCCTTCAGTCGATCAATGGGAAGAACACGACGAAAGCGATGTTGCACCTCTCCGACGGCCTCGGCCAGGCCGCCCAGGACATGCTTCCCGGGAGTGGGTTCTTGAAGCGTTTGAATCGAAGGCCACGACGTCAGGGCCTTCCTTATCACATCCTTGCCGGCGACAGCGGATTCCTCACTCGCGATGCCCGGGCTCAGATCGAGGCCCGCGTCGATTTGTTCAACCGCAACTCCGGCCTCTTCGGAAAACTGACACAAGCGGCCACAACCGACCTGCCCGAGATCCTCGATGAGCTCACCGACGGCACCGGCGACGGCTGCGTCGCCGTCGATCGGACGCGACTCGACGGCGTTGACGATCATGCGACGATTCACGCCAACCACGCCGAGTTGATCCGCGCCCCCCTGCTCTTCCGCGACCCCGGGCCTGTCGCCTGCATGCCGTTCATCCTGGAGAGGCTCAAGGCGGATCGATCGCACCAGAACCTACGCCAAACGCCCTGAGAATCAATACAGTGGATTTTATCATCATGTTTCTCGCCAAGAAATCTGGAGCGACCACTCTCTTCGCCGCAGTCGCCGCGATCGGGTTCATGGCCGCCACGGAGGCGGTCGGCAAAGCCCAGCAGGTCACGACGGATCATCGACCTCAGATCCGAGTTGCTGCACCACAGGGCGAAGCCGACGAGATCATCGGGGAATTGCTCGGCTTGGTGCGACGCCGACTGGTATTGATGCACGACGTTGCACGCGCGAAGTGGAACGCCAAGGCTCCCGCCGCGGATCCGGCACGCGAGCAAATCCTGCTCCGCGCGGTTGAGAAGGAGGGGGGTGCTCTCGGACTCGAGCCCGCGTTCACGCGTGCTTTCTTCGAAGCACAGATCGAGGCCTCCAAGCTGATTCAGAATACGGATTTCCGCCTCTGGGAATCGGAGAGGCGAGGACCGTTCTCCGATGCGCCCGACCTGAGACGCGATCTGCGGCCCCGGATCGATGCCCTGAATGCGGAGCTTCTCGACGAGTCTGGTGAAGGCCCGACCTCGGCTACGGGGCCACGAGGCCATCGTTCGACGTATGGCCGAAAAGATCTTGGCCGGAGAGGGGATGGACGTGAGGGTCCGCGCGACGGCGATCCGATCGCTGATTGCGATGGCTTCGAACCAGCAAAAGGGGGCGCCGATGTCTCGGCCGGTTCCTCTCGCCGAGGTCATGCCAGGCGTTCGCGATTATGGGTACCTTTGGTGGGCAGATGGCTGGAAAGGTCGATCGCCTGACGGTGCGCGGATCCTCTGCGTCCGGACGGGGCATTTCGGCCTGGCGATCGACGTGGAGCGGTTGCGCGTGCTCCATCTCGGGCCGATTCAACCGGCGAAGCCGGCCCGAGAGGCGGTGGCCGAGGACAACGCGACGGTCTTCGCCCTCCCCGCCGCCGAGCTGAACCTGGAAGTGGAACTCGGCCGCAAACGCTACCGATGTGTCGGGGTCAACTTCAGCGCCAAGAGCCCGCTGGAATACCCCATCCGCATCGTGGAGAGCGGGAGCCTGACACAGCGGATGGATATCCAACGGCTCGTGTTCCAGGACGAGCGGAAGAATCGCCTCGACGCCGAGGCCCGGCTGGAGGTCGTCGCCTGGCCGGACCGGCTCGCTTTCGTCCTCGAAGTGACTCCCGGTTCCATCGTGGACAACGACCAGGCCAAGATCACGATCCGGCTTGCCGGCGCTGCGGTGGCAGGTACATCGCCCACCCGACTCGACGGCTTGAAAGCCGGGCAGACGATTCGAGCCTCTCAGGTGTTGTCTTTCGGTGCGGGTGCCGGCCACGGAATGGTCACCGCGGAACGTCCGGACGGACGGGCGGTCAATGTGGCGTTCGACCCGGAGCGCGGCTGGCATCGGATCGAGCTGCCCTCGGAGAGCTGGCAGGTCGCGAAGGACCCGGACCACCTCGAGCGAGTCCGGCTCACGCTCAAGAACCCGGAAGCTGGCGAGGCGATCGTGCGGCTGCTGTTCGCCAAGGATGAACCGTTTGAGGGCGTCACCGGGATGACGCCGATGCTCCTCGACCGCGACGGCTTTCCGACCGGCGTGCCGGTGCAGGTCTCGAAGAACTGGCACCAGACGCCGGGGCGGAACTTGCTGCACCAGGGTCCGTGGTTGCACGCGTTCGCGATGCTGCGGCTGCCACCGCGATCGGAGCTGGCCTGCGAGTTCGCCCTGACGTACGCCCGATGGGGCGGCGTGCCCGCCGCATCGCACGCACAGCTCTGCCTGATTGGCTGGGGTACGAACCAGCGCTGGGATCAGGTCGCCATCGGGAGCTGGGGCGAGTCGATCTGCTACGATCCCGACGTCTGCCTGAATCGTTCGATGATCGACGACGTCCGTCCGCTGATGGTCTGGGGCATGAATCAGAAGGGTGCGAAGTGGTCATGGACGAACAATGTCGGCGGCGGCGATTTCCTGGTGTATGAGGATCAGGCCGGTCGCCGGCAGCCACTGACCCGCGTGCGTGCGCTCTATACCTGCCCCGGCCCGAACCTCACCGAGGCAACTTATGCCGGGGTCTCGGCCGACGGTTGCATCGCCGCCCGGCTGACCGTCTCCAGCCCGAGGACCGACGACGTCAATCGAGCCTACCACCGGCTCCGCTACGATGTGTTGAAGCCGACCTCGTTCCGCCGGCTGGCCTTCTATCAGCTCGGGGCTGACGACTACAACGACCACCAGTTCGCCCGGCTGGCGCGAGGTCATGCCTCGGGACTCGTCGAGGAATGGGAACCGCCCCGAGGCGGACGTCGCTACTCGCGCACGGGAATCCCGTGCGAAGGACGAGACCCCTGGTTCTCGCTCCACCGCGCCGTGAACGGGGACAAGAAAGGGGGCGCGTGGGCCGACCGAGCCCTCGTGGTCCGCAAGTGGTCGGCACGGCTGGGCGGGCGTGAGGTTCCCGCTCCCTTTGCCTCGGTATTCGGCACCGAGAATGGAATCCCAAGCGCTCAGATCGAACTCGTTCCCCCTCCGGGTTTGACCGCGCTCGAGCCGGGTGACTTCGTCGAGGCCGAGGTCGAGCTGGTCATCTTCCCGACCTCCGCCGAGGATTATTACGGCCCGAATACAGCCCTGTCCCGGGCTCTTCAAAACGGCGGCGACACCTGGCGCATGGCCCATCGCGAAGCAGCCGGCAATGCGATGAAGGTCGAGGCGGCGCGGGGGAGTGTCGTGCGTGCGACGGCACCGGTCGAGGTGGCCGTGGACCAGCAAGGACAGGCCGAAGTGGCCGTCACCGGAGGACTGGGTTATGTCCCGTTGACGTTCTCGGGACTGAAAGGGTATTCGGGTATGGAGCTCTGGCGCGATGATGGCGACGGCCGGGGCGCCCGGCGAATCGACCAGTCGGTCCACGGACGCGACTTCTGGCAGGCCGGCTACAACGCGTCATCGAAGACCTGGTCGCTGACGTTCAACGTGCTGCTTGACACTTCCGATGACCGTCCGCATACGGTTCGATTCAGCCTGCGACGGGTAGCCGAATGAATCAAGGATCGAGAGATTGGATGTACCGTCGAAGCTGCGCGGATGGCGATGTACTCGCACGCCCAATCTTTATCGGCATCACCACGTTCCGCCCCACGACGAGAAGTTTGTCCGACGGGTCCCAGAGCGGTTCGACGGCGATGCAGGACCGCTCTTGGGTTGACAAGACTTTGACACGTCTGGGCTCAATGTCCTCCCGCCCCTGGACTGCCAGAATACTCCCCTTCTGGATGCCATCGTTCGACCCGAGATCGAGCTTCACTCGTCCCTCCTCCATCAGCTCAACGATCTGCCCGATGACGAGATTCTCCCCCAGGAAGGCCGCCCACTTCTCCGGCAGGTCGGGGAGGCCACCCACGGGTGTCGTAGGTCCGCACCAATAAAAGTGCACGATACTTCCATCCTGGGGCTCATCGCCGTCGATGATTGCGTCGCAGAATTCTTGCATTCTGTCCGGCGCAAGCAGATAGCATCGGCTCTACCAACGGATGAGGACGAGAGTCCGTTCAACCTTGGATTTCGGCGATCCCAGGGATTCCAGGATGTAGTTGCCGTCGAGCACCTTCACATAGCCTGACTCTCGATCGTAGATCCCCACACAGCATGAGCGGAAGAACGAATATCGTCCATCGGGCAAGATCGATGACATGATCACGACCTTCGCGAAGAGTGGTTGCGGGCACCCTCAAGGAGAAGGCCCGGGAGAGTGGTGCAAACCTGAGACCTCCCGATTCTACGGTCGTGATCCACAGACGGGGTCCCACATGATCCAGCCGGTCACACGATTGAGTCATGTGTTTTCTGGTCCGAGAGCCGGATGCCGGAAAATGGCCTGTCCGGTTCGATGAGCGGAGAGTAGAAACGGAGCCTCGCTCACCGCGCCACTCCTCGACTCTACTATAATATATATTATCAATCATATTCGTGAACCGATCTCAGGTTCCTTGACACGAGGCGGCACGGCGTAGCCGTCCTCGAGACGAGGGTGACAATCGCACAGCATAGAACCGAAATCCAACACGGGCCATGCCAGCGTCGGAAGCAACTGGATGGGGGGAAACCACGGCTCTGGGTTGGAGCTGAGCGGTTCAGCCGTCTCCGTTTTTCAGGGACAGTCTCCGACTAGGGAGCCGCGAATCGTGGCACACCCCTTTGCAGCCGTCCGCACCGCCAAGCTGCTGTCGGGAGGTCCATGAACTGCCAATTGAGGGCACGTCTGATGCTTCGCTCCAAATTGCTTCGGTGTCGTCGGACGAATGGCACTAGCTTAAGCGCAACTCATTTTCAGAAAACGAGTTGTGCCGTGAGATTCTTCCCGTCGATCGTACTCAGGAGGATATGCTGAGCAATTGGTTCAGGTTGTACGTGTGGACCGGATACGCAATGGTGCTGCTGGACAACTCCTGGCACTTGCTTGTGCCCTGTCCGTCGCTCCCCTTGACTCTCTCGCAGCTCTTCACCTGGACGTTGGCTTTCTCCCCGGTGGCGCGCCCCGATGAGTCGATTCTCTCTTTCAACTCGATCGTTACATCCACTCCCCGATCCGGCTCTCCTTCACGCCGGACGATGAACTCCTCGGGTGAAAAAGCACGCTCAACTGCCCGCAAACTGAAGATCTGTAGCTCCGAATTGCGGTCGTCGATCGGGAGCGGGCCACGCCCTGGGTGTGCTTTGGCTTTCTTCTTCGCCATAGGAGCTTCGCTCCTGCGCCAATTGCCAACGGGAACATCGCCACTTCGATCCAAGATCGCAAGTTCTCGTCGATGTGTCCAGAGGTACATACCGCGTCCACATCGACTACGGAAGCAGACAGGTAGTCAGGCACTTGCCCGCGTTCGCTATTGCTGATTCCGCCGCGCCGGTTCCAGGCGTTAATAGGGACGAGGCGGGCGGGACGAAACCAGGACGGGGGACGAAACCGGGACACAGCTAGATTCAACCGCCTGCCACATCCCGCCCGACGGCAGGAGTCGTGCGGTTAGGGAGGGTGCCAGGAAGACATTGCTGATTATTCCCGCAGTCGAGGTTATCTGGGAAACCTCGCATTCGCCAGACGATGCCTGCAACCTTCTCAATGAGCAGTATCACGTTCCACCTCGTGCCCCCTTCCACCTCCGCTTTCGAGCGGATCACCAACCGGCTCGGGAATCCCCGGCACCCGCTGGCTTCACGGCGCGGCGGGAACGGATCCGCACGACCTGGCCTGGATGCATCGCGATCAGACCGGACCAGGCCATGCCGCGACACGACGAGGCTGAGGAGGGCATTGTAGAGCCGGCGACGGACGCGGTCCCAGGCCGAGTGAGGGAGTCGTTCCCTCGCGAACACGTTCGGCCTCAGGAAGGCGGACCGAACCGCGCCAGGCGCCGCTCTTGCCAATGTAGGAGCGAAGTCGCTCGACCTGGTTCGTAGCCGCTATTCTTTTCGCCGTATGGACTTCGAGCACAAGAAGGTCTCGTCTACTTCCCCGACCTGTACCACAGACGTTATCCGAACCCTTGATCTGCGGTAGAATTGGGAGGCGCAGAAGCCGCCCTACAGACCAATCCCAGGCGGTTTGGATATCTCGTCCCAAAGGACAGGACCGGCGATCGACTCGTCGTTGGGAAGGTCCCATGAGCACTCGCACCGCCGAGGCGCCCCTCGTTGTTTCCACCGATGGAACGGCCGGGCCTTATCTCATCGTCACCGCCGACCAGTTGGGTCCCGTCGTTCAGACGCTTCGGGATCAGAACATCCCTTTGCAGGTGAACGACGAGGCCGTGATGCTCGATGGTCGGCCCGCCCTCATGGTCATTGACCTCGGGCACGACGCGGATGTCGACCGAGTCCAGGCCGTTCTCGACCGCCTCAATGCGGAGCGTCAGGGTTCCCGCGGCGGGCCTCACATCCCGCCTTCTCAGGAGGAATTGATTATCAAGGGAACGGCCAGGGAAGTGGAGGAGCTGATCCGTCGGATCGAATCGACGCCCCCCGAAGACTGGTCTCGGCGTACCGATATCGAGAAGCGGATCAGGAAAATGCGGGCCGATCGAGAGGGCACATACTGCTTCTCCAAGAGAATCGGTCCCGACGATCAGGAATACGCCGTCTGGGTGGAACCTCGAGGGCCTGGCGAGCTCCAGGTCTCATCCATCATCCCGCTCCGTGCCCGTCAGCCCCTGAGCATCGAGCGCCGTAATGAGGTCCTGGAGGACTTCGAGAAATCCTTCGTCGCGCCGCTGGTTCGAGGCCTCAAAACGCGTCCGATCCGCTACGAACCTCATACCGAGCCAACGCTGGAAGACGTCCTGACGACCGAGTCGATGAAACGCCTGGAGCGCTTTTCCGCGACGGTGAACAAAGCCACGCTCCACCCGCTCGACTTGCAGCGATGGAATTCTTTCGTCGCTCGCACGCATCTCGATAACATCGTGCTCGACACGTCGTTGCTGTCAACGTGGCTTCAGCGCCAAGGTTGGCCCGAGCCCCAGCGGCGACAACTCGTCAACGAGTACGAGTACGGTCGATCGCTACTTACCGGATACGACGAAGAGCGGACCTACCGATGAAGAGTATCGAGGCGCTCGTCGCCGAACTCGTCGCGGCTCCACGGCCGGTCCTGTGTCTGGATACATGTATCTTCTTGGACGTCATTACCACCGGCAACCGAGGCCTCACCGATCTCATCGAGGTGCATCGGCGATTATCCGAGATCGTCCTCACCACTCCCGACCGAGTCCAACTCGTCGTCACCTCGCTGGTGCTGCGAGAATGGATCCAGCGCAAAGGTGAGGTCCGTGACGAAGCAACAAAATGGCTCACAAATACGGATCGGCAGATCCTTGAGATCCATGGGGCCTGGGAGAGGCTCGGACGACCGCTGGCGTCGCCGCGGCCGACTTATCACGATCCGGATCTCGTGAATCGACTGACCTCATTGGCGGAGTCTCTTCTCCGCGGTTCCACAGTACTGCAAGAGAACATGGCCTGCGTCATGCGGGCCCTCCAAAGGGTGAAGCGGAGGATGCGGCCGTCACACAACAATCATATTAAAGATTCTATACATTTTCAGCGCCAGGTTCATCGGGTTGCCAGTGGCGAAGCCGGTCAGGTGGGTCGGGACCAGGTGGGTCCAACGCCAGGCGGCGTCGGTGCGCGACCGGAGGTAGTCCTCCTGGTCGTAGTAGAAGTTCGGTCCGCGGTGCCGGGACTCGGTCTCCGTGGCGGGCGCCGCGGCTGGGCCGAGGTGGACGCCGTAGTACTTGGCGCCGGTGATCAGCGTGACGTGCCGCAGGGCGCCCCGACGACCTCCAGCCCCTCCACCGCGTTGACCAGCAGCGCGCGGTTCGGCCCGACCTCCGCCGCCCAGCTCCCCTGGGGGAGGTAGGCCGCGAAGAAGAGGTGGGTCGCGCCGGCGGCAGGGGCCAGGCGCCGGCGGGCCTCCTCCGGGTCGCGCAGGTCGACGGCAATGGCCTCGTCAACGCCGGGGACGGTGCCGCCGGATCGCGTGACCGCGATCACCCGCCATCCGCCGCGCTCGGCGAGCTTCGCCGCGATCGCCCGGCCGATGATCCCTGTCGCCCCCACCACCACCGCCGTCGGCGTCATCGATTCGTTCGGCATGATCCCCGATCCTCCGCTGGCGGCCTCGGTGCGGACGCCCTCGCCGGCACCGCCGATGAATCGTCGATGAGAGAAAGAAAAAGGTCAGTCGATAGCAACGCCCGCGACAGCATCGGGGCGGTCTGGCCGTCGTCACCCGCCACAAGGGTTATCCCCATGACCGAGCCGGGACCGCTCACGTAAGTCGATCGGACATATCGGTCTCCCTTCTTGAGTTTTCTGTACTATGCGGTACAATGAAACTGTAGGAGGCCCGTCAAGGGCCGTCAAGACATTTCTCGATGGGAGGTCGGCATGCCCTCGGGGCGAGTGCGGCAGTTCGACGCGGACGAGGCGCTGGATCGGGCGCTGAAGGTGTTCTGGGCGCACGGGTACGAGGGGGCCACGCTCCCGGAGCTGACCAGGGCCATGGGGATCAACCGGCCGAGCCTCTACGCCGCCTTCGGCAACAAGGAGCAGCTCTTCCACCAGGCCCTCGACCGCTACCAGACGGGTCCACAGTCGTTCGTGAACGAAGCCCTCAAGAAGCCGACGGCGCACCGCCGTGGCCGAGGCCATCTTCTCGGGGTTCGTACGGATGCAGCGCGACCGGAGCGGGTCGCGAGGCTGCATGATCGTCTCCGGGGCGCTGGCATGCGGCCAGGAGGCCGAACCGGTCCGTCGGGAGCTAGCCCGCTTGCGGCAGGCGACGGTCGCGGCGCTTCGGGAGCGGTTCGAGCGGGCCGTGCGGGAGGCCGACCTGCCGGGGGGGACGGACTGTGCGACGCTCGCGCGCTACGTCGCCACGGTCCTGAACGGGCTGGCGGTCCAGGCGGCCAGCGGGGCGACCGAGAAGCAATTGCGGCAGGTCGCGGCGGTGGCGATGCGAGCATGGCCCGCTTGACCCTCGGCGATGCCATCTGTACGCTTGTCACCATCGACTCGTGAACGGTTACAATCGAATGATCGACCATCACCGCCGGACCGACAAGCCGGGATGCTGCCCACGCATTTGGGGCTCCAGGGTCTTGGGATTTGTCGCCGGTTCGATTAATCTGATCCCACACCAGGGATCATTCCGCGCCTCAATCGACGACAAGGGAGCGCCCATGTCGCAGACCGTTGTGAATACGCAAGACGATGTGCCCTCGGAAGGCACGAGCCAGGACCGTCACCCGGCGGGCCTCTATATCCTGTTCGGCAGCGAGATGTGGGAGCGATTCGGCTTTTATACGGCGGCCGCGGTGATGACGCTCTATCTTCAGCGCGGCGGGTTCGGCTGGTCCAAGACCGACGCGACCAAGCTCTGGTCGTACTACTTGATGTTCGTCTACGCCACGCCGCTGATCGGCGGATGGCTGGCCGACAAGCTCCTGGGATATCGCCGTTCGGTGCTCATCGGAGGTCTGTTCTTCATCGCCGGCTACGCGCTTCTGGGACAAGGCTCACTGGCGACCTATTACATCGCCCTGGGCTTGATCTTCGCCGGGAACGGGTTCTTCAAGCCGAACATCTCGACGATGGTTGGCAATCTTTACCCGCCCAGTAGCCCGTTGAAGGACTCGGCTTACAGTATCTTCTACATGGGGATCAACATCGGCGCCCTGCTCGCGCCGGTGGTCGCCGAGGGTGCGTTGCAAACGCTCGCGGGTTCTGAAGTGCTCGAGATGGCGAAGAAGGGGAATCCGCTCTCGCTGGAACAAGCCGCGAGCTTGCGTGCCGGCTTCCTGACGGCTTTTTACGCGGCGGCGGTCGGAATGACCCTGGGCACGATCATGCTGTCGGTCTTCTACCGGAAGCTGGCGGATGCCGACCGCCGCCACGTGCCGCTCAAAGCGGCCGACCCCGATGCCGTCGCCGTCACGGAGGACGTCCCGCCGGTCGAAAAGGACCTTTCGGCGATCGATCAGGTGCCGGAATCGACCCGGATCACTGCCTTGCTGGTCATCTACGGCATCGTCATCGTCTTCTGGATGGTCTTTCACCAGAACGGAAGCACGATGACCTACTGGGCCGACGAGAACACCTCATGGAACGTCTCCGGCGTCGTTTCCAATGCGATCAACCCGTTCTGGATCGTCGTGCTCTCGATGCCGTTGGTCAGTGTCTGGGGCTGGTTGCGGAAGAAGGGTCTCGAGCCCTCGACGCCCACAAAGATGGCGATAGGGATGCTGCTCACCAGCCTGGCATTCTTCATCCTGTACATCGCGGCCAAATCGGGGGGGGGATCAGACGTTTGCTACCGACTCTCAGGGTCAGTTCGTACTCGACGAGCATGGCGAGCTGAAGGCCATCCAGAACCGCGTCTCACCCGTCTGGCTGATTGCCGCCTATATGGTGATCTCACTCGGCGAGCTGATGCTCAGTCCGATGGGACTCTCGCTCGTGTCCAAGGTCGCCCCGTTCCGGATGCGCGGACTGATGATGGGCGGCTGGTTCGTCGCCACGGCGATCGGCAATAAGTTGACGGCCATCGGTGAACTCTGGACCAGTTGGTATCACTCTTCCTTCTGGCTACTTTGCTCGCTGCTGGCTCTGGGCATGGCTTTCGTACTTCTGGCGCTGCTCAGGCCCTTGAAGCGCGCGATGCCAGGCGTGTAGGCACCCCGCCGGGATTACAGATTTTGAATTCCAGATTTCAGAAGACTTTCATTGATCGGGGAAGGCCCCATGCGAGTGCTCTTGACTTTGGCGCTGGTGATGACAGTCGTTTCTCCCCTCTTCGCAGCCGGGCGGGCCATGACGATCGACGACCTGCTGGCCGTCAAGGGGGTTTCGGATCCTCAGCTCTCGCCCGATGGCTCCCTGGTCGTCTACGTGGTCTCGGAGATCGACCGGGCCACGGACAAGACGAACAGTAGCCTCTGGCTGGTACCGGCCTCCGGCGGTTCGCCCAAGCAGTTGACGACCACGCCGGGGACCAACAACCATCCCCGCTGGAGTCCGGATGGGAAGACCATCGCGTTCGTCTCCAGCCGCGGCGGCTCGTCACAGGTTTGGCTCTTGCCGATCGACGGCGGCGAGCCGCGTCCGTTGACGAAACTGGCGGTCAACGTCTCCGGACCGATCTGGTCACCCAAGGCAGACAAGCTCGCCTTCACGGCCGAGATCTATCCGGGAAAGACCGCGGAAGAGACCGCCGCCAAGGACAAGGAGAAGGAAGCCGCCAAGAGCAAGGTGCCGCGCTTATGACCGCCTGATGATCCGGCACTGGAACGTCTGGGACGAAGGTAAACGGAGCCACCTGTTCGTCGCCGACGTCACAACCGGTGAGGCGAAGGACCTGACGCCGAAGATGGAGGTCAACATCCCCCCTGCCCCGTTCGGCGGCTCGTCCGACTACGCCTGGTCGCCCGACGGCAAGGAGCTCGCCTTCACCGCCGAGCCGGCCCACGACGCCGCCTGGTCAACCAATACCGACATTTGGACCGTCCCCGTCGACGGAGGCGAGCCGAAGAACCTCACCGAATCGAACAAGGGTGGCGATGGTCAGCCGGCGTATTCCTCCGATGGAATCTGGCTCGCGTACGTTAGCCAGGCTCGGGGGGGATTCGAGTCGGATCAGTGGGTTCTCAGGGTCATCTGTCGGGCTACCAATGGTAGCTACGAACTGACGAAGGCGCTCGATCGCCCGATCCAGTCGTTCGCATGGGCCCCTGGCACATCGAGTCTCCGCGCCGTGATCGACGACATGGGGACCGAGCCGATCATCGCGATCGACTTTGGTTACGTCACGGATGGACCGTCGGCAACAGCCATCGGTCCGCGCGACTGCCCTCGTCTGGTCACCGGCGGCGTCCAGTCCGGCCTCAACGTGAACTCCAAGTCGGGCAAGATGGTCTTCACCCGTCACAACGCGGCCTCCCCGGCTGAGATGTACGTCGCCGCGTCAGACGGCTCAGGGCTGACCCAGTTAACCCACCACAATGCCCCCCTGCTCTCTCAGCTCGACTTGCCCAAGCTCGAGGGCTTCGGCTTCTCCGGCGCCGACGGCGACCAGGTCCACGGCTGGCTGCTCCGCCCGCCGGGTTTCGCGGAAGGCAAGAAATACCCGGTCCTCTTCCTGATCCACGGCGGGCCGCAAGGCGCCTGGCACGACGAGTGGCATAATCGCTGGAACTACCAGATGTTCGCCGCGCCGGGCTACGCGATCGTGGCAATCAACCCCCGCGGCTCGACCGGCTACGGCCAGAAGTTCACCGATCAGATCAGCCAGGACTGGACTGGCCGGGTCTACGACGACCTCATGAAGGGCCTGGATCACGCCCTGAAGACCTATCCGTTCCTGGATGAGTCGCGAGTGGCGGCCTGCGGGGGCTCGTATGGCGGGTTCATGGTCAACTGGATCGCCGGGCATTCTGACCGGTTCAAGGCGCTGATCAGCCATGCGGGCGTCTTCGACCTCACGAGCAAGTACGGTACGACTGAAGAGCTCTGGTTCCCTGAGTGGGAGTTCGGCGGGACTCCCTGGGAGAAGCCCGAGTCCTATCGCGAGCGGTCGCCCAGCAGCTATGTGGCCCAGTTCAAGACGCCCACGCTGGTCATCCACGGCGCGCTGGATTTCCGCGTACCTGAGGCACAGGGGCTGGGGATGTTCACATCGCTCCAGCGCCGCGGCGTGCCGAGCCGATATGTCTGGTTCCCCGATGAAGGGCACTGGATCGCCAAGCCCCCGAATCGCGTGGTGTGGTGGCAGGAAGTCCATGCCTGGCTGGACAAATACCTCAAGCATTGAAACGGGGCGCCTCCGCGCGGCATCCTCCATTGATCGAGCTCCACGACGTGACGCAGCATTATGGCGTTCGGCCCGTGATTCACGGGATCACTCTGCGCATCGAGCGTGGTGAGATCGTGGTGATCCTCGGTCCCAACGGCATGGGAAAGACGACCCTGCTTGGCGTGATGGCTGGCGTGCTCCCTCCCCAGAAGGGCGAGGTCTTGATCGACGGCCTGAGGCGCCGTGGATCGGAGGATGAAGAGCTGGCCATTCGCAAGATGACCGTTTATCTCCCCGACCAGCCCTGGCTGCCCGCCCATCAAACGGCACGTGAGTTCCTCCTGGCCGTTGGGCGTCTCTACGACGTCGAGGCCGAACGGTTGATGAGCCACATCGACCACCTCCTCCACTTGTTCGACCTCTCGGAACAGGGCGATGGTCCGATTCGATCGCTCTCCGCAGGTCAGAAGAAGAAGGTTGCTCTCTGTTCCGCATTGGTGGCGGAGGCACCGCTGCTCTTGCTCGACGAGCCCTTCTCCGGCGGGTTGGACCCATCGGGTATCATGACGTTGAAGCGGATCGTTCAGAACCAGGCGCAGCGGAAGGACGTGACGATCGTCCTGACCAGCCCGGTCCCGGAACTGGTCGAGGAGATCGCGACGCGGATCATCGTGCTTCACAACGGCGAGATCCTCGCATTCGACACGGTCGACGGACTTCAGCGTCTCACGGGGCATCGCGGCACGTTGGATCAAGTGCTCCAGCGACTGATCTTCCCCGAGACCAGTCAGAAGCTCGATGCGTATTTCCAGGAGTTCGGCCGATGATCCGTCGTCTGTACTCCCGGTTCCGATTGGTCGCGCCGCCGGGCTGGGCGGTGATCGCCTGGATGTTGTGCTTCGCAGTGCTCGAGGGACCCGTTCTCTACTTGGAGTGGCAAGTCGGGATGCCGCTTCAGCTCCGGTTTCGTCCCGGCTGGGTCTGCTTGGTCGGCGGCAGTGCCTTGCTGGGCCTTCATCGCGCGGTCGCGTTTCACCCCTACTTTCAGGGAGATTATCTCCACTGGCTCAAGTTGACGCCCTGGACCGTGCGCAAACCCTTGCCCGCCGGCCCGGTGGAGCTGAGGCCGGAAGACAGCCTGATCGTCGGGTCGTTGATGCTCTGGAGCCTGAGCCAGCCCGAAGGCCACTCGATCGAGCTGCTCAATACCTTCTTGTTCAGCCACATCCTCATCCTGGTCCGTACGTTCTGGTCGACGGGGGTCCCGGGTTTCGGTTATTGCGCGAGCCTTGTTCCTGGGGTTCGTCCCCAGGCTCTGGTTCCATCCGTGGCTCGACCTCGCGGTCCTGACCTCCATTTACCTCTTCGTCCACGAAGGAGTCTGGCGATCCTTGGCCCGTTTTCCCTGGCTCACGGAAGGGGCTTTGAGCGAGGGCAATCTGGCTCAACGTCGCGAGAAGGAGTTTGGCCCGTCCTGCGGTTGGCCTTATGATCGTTTCCTTCGGGATGTGAACATGACCAAAGGGATCGGTCGCGTCGATGCGATCTTGATCAGTATGCTGACCGGCTGGTGGTGTTACGCCCTGGGGGCTTGGATCTCCCCAGGATGGCTGGCCTCATTGGTCAACTTTCCGGCCTGGATGCTCTTGATGCAACGCGGCGTGCTGTATTTCCGGGGATACGCATCTCCCATCAGTCTGGGAGGGCGAATCGCCACGTTTCGCTGGATCATTCCGGGTTACGATCGCGCTGCGCTCTTTGTCCCGCTTGCGATACTGGCTTTTCCCACGATCATGATGCTGAGTCTGTACCTCGGGATTCCTCGGAGCGAGGCCACTCCCATCCTGGCCGCGGCGCTGATTCTGATCACGCTCACGACTCCTCCGAAGCTGAAACGCTGGCGGCTCACGGGTCAGCACCGTCTCGTGCCCGCGATTTCCAAGGTCAGCGAAGAATATGTCCAGGTCGGCTAACCATGAGAGTATCCGAAGACTCCAACGGCGTATCCGAACCACGGTCGGCTCTCGCGGGGATCCTTTCGCGGCCGATGCCCGCGATGCCGTCGCGGTTCGATCTTCGCCTCGCTGTGGATCATGCACGACGATTGCCCCACCTGCGGGCTCGACTTCGACCGCGGCGACCCGGGTCATTTCACCGGGGCCATGTACGTCAGCTATGGCCTGGCGATTCCCCTGATCGCTTTGCTAACCTTGATCGAATCTCGGATCGTCCCGGGGTGGTCGCTGTTCCGGCTGGTCGTGCTGGCCGCGCTGATCTGCGTGCCGCTGATTCCGTGGGTCTGGGAGTATTCTCGGGTCATCTGGATCTATTTCGACCGGTACTTCGACCCGGAGGATGACCAGCCGGCCGAGCGTCCACTGGAGCATCCCGCTTCCACAGGGGACGTGCCGGCGGAACGCGACCCCGACGCGGGCCCGGCAGATCACGACGCACCAACCTCGTGAGGAAACTCAGGCATGTCCGAAACACAGAAAGCGGGACTCCGGCCGATCGCCGAAGTGGCCCATGATCTGGAGATCGCGGCCGATCATCTGGAGCCGTACGGACGGGACAAGGCGAAGGTCCGGCTCGAGGCGTTGCATCAGGTGGAGGGCACGCGCCCATCGGGCCGGCTGATCCTGGTCTCGGCGATCACGCCGACGCCGGCCGGCGAGGGGAAGACGACCACGTCGATCGGACTGGCCCAGGGCCTGCGAAGGATTGGCAAGAACTCGGCACTGGCGCTTCGCCAACCCTCGATGGGCCCGGTTTTTGGACGCAAGGGCGGCGCCACGGGCGGCGGGGCCAGCCGCGTCGAGCCGTCGAACACGATCAACCTCCAGTTCACGGGCGATTTCCACGCGATCACCGCCGCCCACAACCTGCTCGCGGCGGCGATCGACAACCGGCTCCACTTCCGCGACATCGACCTCGATCCCACCCGCATCCTGTGGAAGTGCGCCCTGGACATGAACGACCGCGCGCTGCGGAACATCGTCATCGGCCTGGGAGGCAGTTCTCAGGGTGTTCCGCGCGAGTCGGGCTTCGACATCACGGCGGCCAGCGAGGTCATGGCCATCCTCTGCCTGGCCGATTCACCGGCCGACCTTCGGCGCGGATCGACCGCATCCTGGTCGGTTATTCGCCCACCGGCCGGCAGGTGCTGGCCCAGGACATCGGCGTCACCGGCTCCATGGCAGCGATCCTCAACGAGGCCCTGCTGCCGAACCTGGTCCAGACGACCGAGTCAACCCCCGCGTTCATCCACGGCGGCCCGTTTGCCAACATCGCCCACGGCTGCAACTCGATCCTGGCCACGCGGATGGCCCTGGCCATGGCCGATTACGCCGTGACCGAAGCCGGTTTCGCCTTCGACCTGGGCGGCGAGAAGTTCTTCGACCTGAAATGCCGCGCGGCCAACTTCAACCCGTCCGCCATCGTCCTGGTCGCCACGGTCCGCGCACTCAAGATGCACGGTGGCGTCGGGCTCGATGCGTTGAAGGAGGCGGACCCCGCGGCCGTCGAGCGGGGCCTGGAGAACCTGGCCGCGCATCTGGACAGTGCCTCGCACTTCGGAAAGCCGACGATCGTCGCCATCAACCAGTTCGGCACCGACACCGCCGACGAGCTCGAGATCGTTCATGGCTATTGCGCGGGACGGGGTGTCCCGTGCGCGACAGCCAATGTCTTCGGCGAGGGCGGAAGTGGGGCCATCGACCTGGCGGAGAAGGTCGTGGCGGCCGCATCGGCACCGGCCACGGAGTTCCGGCCCCTCTACCCGTTGGATTGGCCCGCGGAGCAGAAGATCGAGCGAATCGCCCGGATCATGTACGGCGCCGAGGGTGTGAGCATCCTACCCGCGGCGGCTGCCAAGCTTCGCAAGGCCGTGAAGCTCGGCTACGGAAACCTGCCGATCTGCATGGCCAAGACTCAGGACTCGCTCTCCGACAACCCCAAGCTCCGCGGCCGGCCCAAAGGCTTCACGCTGACCGTCCGGGACATCGAGATCGCCGCCGGAGCGGGTTTCCTCGTCGCCCTGACCGGGGATATCGTCCGGATGCCGGGTCTGCCCCGACGCCCTGCCGCCGAGCGGATCGATGTCGATTCCGAGGGGCGGATCGTCGGTCTGTCGTGAGGGCGGTGGGTGTCACAGTTACTCCACGCGACTGTCGGCGTCGTGGAGTGCCGAGACGATCGTGCGGTCCGTCCGGCCGAGGGTGGCGTCGGTCGCCCCTTGTTCGACGTGAAGGATCCGGCCGTCGCGATCCACCACAACCATCGTCGGATAGAACTGGACCTGGAACGCCTTCTGGAGCGGGCAGTTTCCGTCCATGCTCGAGACGAGCACGGGATAATTGATGCCGAGGCTTCGGACCGATTTCGCCGCAGAGGCCCGGCGTTCCTCCAGCGTTGCCCCCTTCTCGCAGGCGATCCCGATCACCTGGACCCGCTTCCCGCCCAGCCGGGCTTGCAGGGCGCGTTCATACGCGACCGACTTCCGGCACTGAAGGCACCAGCTTCCCCAGAAGTCGATGAGGATCACATCGGCGTCGATGTCGCGGAACGAGACCATCCGCCCGTCGAGGTCCGGGAGCTGGAAATCGACAATCCGGCGCTCCGCGGCATCGATCTGGCAGAGACTCTCGCCGGTCGCGGCGCTCTGGTCCGAGAGCGGATGCACCGGCGGGATCCGGCGCCTGCCGGGGTTGGCTTCGCGAGAGGCCGAGGTGTCCGCAGGGTTCCCGACCAGGCGGACGACCGCGTGGTCACGGTCCTGGTCAACAACCGAGGTTCGACGCACCGACTCGTCCAGCGGCACGGCGTTAGGGCTGATCGACAGCTCCCGCCACGTGGGTCGGCGTTGAAGCTGAGGGCTGGGATCGGACCGGTCGCCATCAGACGATTCGTCGGTTTCGGCCGGGTCCTTTGACTCGTACGACTGACGGGAACGGCTCGTTGTCGGAGCGGTGGAACTCCCGCCGCGGCGCACGCGTGGGGATTGGGATGATCGAGACGACGGCTCGGAGCCGTCATCAGATCCCAACGGATCGCTCTGCCCGTACGACGCAGGCGCGACGCCCCGGCCTCCCGGGATGACCTCGTCCGGGATGGGTCGAGGCTCGCCTGCGTCACGTCGGAGCGATCGGTCGAAATCGGGGGCGTCCTCGTTCTCGGAAGCCAGCGCGACGGACGCACTCCGGCGGCCCTTTGGCTGCAACCGCTCGGTGGACGTGTCGTCTCGGCTCATGCTAAGCGGATCAGCCTTCGAGCGGTTACTCGATTGCGAATGACCGGACGCCCCGGGCTCGAGAGCGGACGGAAGCGGATTCTCCCCGTCGTCGTCGTAAGCGCGGTCGATCGCCTCGTTTCCCGGTCGATCGTAAGACGAGTCGGTCCCGACCTCCTCGTTGCGCGGTCGGGCCGTCTTGCGAACTGTGGCGGAGCCGGATCGTGAGTTCGGGCTCCATCCCGCGCGGATCGGGGTCGACGTGGCCGTTGCCAGCCGTGCCCCGGATTGGCGACTCGTCCTCGAGGACAGGGATGCGGCCTCCTCGGCCGGCTGTTCCTTCTCCTCCTCCTCACCAGGGAGTGCTCCACCCGGCCTGAGGATCGGTGGGAATTCCTGGTCTTCACCGTCATCCGGCTCCAGGGTCGGCGCGATCCGCGAACGGATCGGGCGGATCGACATCGGTCGCGACTCGGAACCGCTGCGATGGCTCGCCACATCGATCCGGACGTCGGTCTGCGAAACGCGGGCTTCCGCTCGACCCGACATCAGGCCATCTTCACCCTGGGATTCGGCGATCAGCGTATAGGTCCGGCCCGGGCGTAACCCCCGCAAAGTAAACCCTCCGTCCCGGGCCGTCGTCGCGTAATTGTCCCGACCCGCAGGCGCACCGCCGACGACGAGCCGCACGATCGCCTTGGGGACGGGTTTACCCCGATCATCGAAGACCCGACCCGAGATCCGCCCGCCCGTCGATGGGGACAGGTCGAGCTGTTCGGTCTCGGCGGTCGTCGTGGCGCCGGGTTCACCGGCCACGATCGGCAACGGTTTGTCGCCCACCGAGGCCACCGTTTTCATGTTCGAAGGCGCGTTCGGTCGCAGCCAGCTCGTCTGGGAACATCCCACAAGGTTGCCCGCGGCCAGCGCGAGGAGGCAAAACGCCAATCTTGAGATGCGCATGTCGGATTATCCTCCTCCTGATCGAGACAGTCTGGCGCCTTGTCGAATTCGGATTCAACCAGGGAACGATCGTCCTGATCGCTCCCCACATCAACCAAAGATGCGGAACAGGTTGGGATCGGCGCCTTCGGCGCGCTCGCAATCCGCGAGCGAGTGCCGTATCTGCAATGATCGGCACATCGTCGCCTGGTACTTTACAGGATCTGGAATCTTCTCGCGGAATTGGTGGAAGTCATTCGTCTGGAAGTGGATCGGTACTTGTAGCGACCAACTCGGTTCGTGGCGGTCGGATGGTGAACTCCTCGTTTTTCAGGAGCCAACACCGCGAGACCGGTTGCACGACCGTGGGATGAGTCGTGCAACCAGTCGTCCTCATTCTGCGATCGATCTCGGGATCTCTGGCTCAGGAGCACCCCATGCTGTTCCCGCAGTTGAAGCATCGGTAGCAGGTGCCGCAACGAACGGTGAGTGCGCCGCAGTTGTCGCAAGGCGGCGCGTCGCTCTGGAAGTGGGCGAACTGACGTTCCTGGTCGCCGAGGCTCGCGTCCACGCTCAGCTCGCCGCCGGGAAGCGTCTCGGCCGGCTGATGTCGATAAGTGCCCATCACGGCCTCGGCATGCTCGAGATCGGCGATCGTCGCCGTCCGATGACCGTTGACCTTCAGGAGCGGCATCGATGGGGCGGACTCCGCTTCTTCGGTCTCGGATGTCGGCCGCTTGGGGGCATTGGCCTCGCGATAGCCGGAGATGAACTCCATGCCCAGCCACCGGAAGATGTAGTCGGCAATGCTCTTGGCGATCGGGATATCCGGGTTCTTGGTAAACCCGGCGGGCTCGAACCGGCTGTGGGCGAACTTGTTGACGAACACTTCCAGAGGCACACCGTATTGCAGCCCGATCGAGATCGCCGTGCCCAGGACGTCCATCAGGCCGCCGATCGTCGAACCCTCCTTGGCCATCGTGATGAACAGTTCGCCGGGCCGTCCGTCGGGGTAGAAGCCGACGTTGATATAACCCTCGTGGCCCTGGATGTCGAACTTGTGGGTGAGGCTGCGCCGGGTATGCGGCAGCCGCTCGCGCCGCGGTTGAACGGCCGGAGCCGGGGCCGCGGGCTGAATGGCCGCGGGCACGCTTGCGGCCGGGGCCGAGACTGGCGCACTGGATCGCTGCCTCCGCGACCGGCACCGGCACGGCAACCCCATGGGTCTTGGCTTCGTCCTTGAAGGCGGCGCCGTCCTTCGACTCAGCCTTCGTGCTCACGGGTTGACTCCCCTTGGAACCGTCGCGGTAGATCGCCAGCGCCTTGAGCCCCAGCCTCCAGCCTTCCAGGTAGGCGTCGCCGATCTCCTCGACCGTCGCCTCGTTGGGCATGTTCACCGTCTTCGAGATCGCGCCCGAGATGAACGGCTGCACCGAGGCCATCATCCGTAAGTGGCCCCGGAAGTGGATGCTCCGGCCCCCCTGCGGCGGCGCGAACGCACAGTCGAAGACCGGCAAGTCCTCGTCCTCCAGTCCGGCGCACCTTCGATCGTATCGTGTGCGTCGATGTAGTCCAGGATCCCGCGGATCTCCGGCTCATCGTACCCCAACTTCCGCAACGCCATCGGCACCGTCCGGTTGACGATCTTCAGCATCCCACGACCGGCCAGTTGCTTGTACTTCACCAGGGCGATATCTGGCTCAATTCCAGTCGTGTCACAATCCATCATGAATGCTATCGTGCCAGTTGGCGCCAAAACCGTAACCTGGCTGTTCCGATAGCCGTGCGCCCGGCCCATCTCGAGGCACTCGGCCCAGACGGATCGCGCGGCGTCGAGCAGCTCGGCGGGCGCCGACGGGTCGATCGCCTCGGCCGCGTCGCGGTGCATCTCCATCACGTGGAGCATCGGCTCGCGATTGACCGCGAAGCCCTCGAAGGGTCCCACGTTCGCCGCATGCTCGGCGCTGGTCAGATACGCCTGCCCGTGCATGATTGCCGTGATCGCGGCGGCCTGCGCCCGGCCCTGGTCCGAATCGTAGGGCAGCCCGGCCGCCATCAAGAGGCTGCCGAGGTTTGCATAGCCCAGCCCCAGCGGCCGGAACTTGTGGCTGTTGGCCGCGATCCGATCGGTCGGGTAGCTCGCGTGGTCGACCAGGATCTCCTGCGCCGTGATGTAGATCCGCGCCGCCGCCCGGAACCGCTCCACGTCGAAACTGCCGTCCTCTCGCCGGAACTTCATCAGATTGATCGATGCCAAATTACATGCACTGTCATCGATAAACATGTATTCGGAGCAAGGATTGGATGAATTGATCGGCGCAGTATTCGGGCAAGTATGCCAGCGCTGGATGGTGTCTTCGTACTGGACACCGGGATCGCCGCAGAGCCAGGTCCCTTCGGCGATCTTGTCCATGAGCATCCGCGCCTTGTAGGTGTTCATGGGCCGGCCGGTAGTGACGGCGCGGGTGGTCCAGTCCTCGTGGGTCTCGACGGCGCGGAGGAACGCGTCGGTGCAGCGGACCGAGAGGTTGGCGTTCTGGAACATGACGGAGCTGTAAGCTTCGCCGTTGAAATTGGCCTCGTAGCCGGCACGGATCAGCGACTGGGCCTTCCGTTCCTCGTTGGTCTTGCACTCGATGAACTCAAGGATGTCGGGGTGCCAGCACTTGAGGGTCTGCATCTTCGCGGCTCTGCGCGTCTTGCCGCCTGATTTAATCACGCTTGCGATGGAATCATACACGCGCATGAAGCTGACCGGTCCGGACGGTTTGCCGCCGCCGGAGAGCTTCTCCTGACTGGAGCGTAGGCTCGAGAGGTCGGTACCGGTCCCGGAGCCGAACTTGAACAGCATGGCCTCGCTGCTCGCCAGCCGCATGATGCCTTCCATGTCGTCGCTGACGCTCTGGATGAAGCAGGCCGAGGCCTGGGGGAACTGGTAGGCGCTGCTGGCCCTGGAGATCGTCCGCGTGTCTTCATCCCATCGGAAGTTGTTCGCCGGGCCGGAGATCCCATAGTGGTGGAACAAGCCCACGTTGAACCAGACCGGCGAGTTGAATGCCCCGTACTGGTGCAGACAGAGAGCGGTCAGCTCGTCATAGAACCGGTCGGCGTCCTCGTCGGTCGCGAAGTATCCGTCGGCTTTCCCCCAGTCGGCGATCGTCCGGGTCACTCGGTCGACCAACTGCCGGACGGAATACTCCCGCTTGCCCTCCGACGGGCTGCCGTTGCCGCTGGCCACATCGCCGTAAAAATACTTGCTCGCGACGACGTTGGTCGCCAGTTGACTCCAGGTCCGCGGGATCTCGCACCCCACCTGCTGGAAAATCGCATGCCCGCGCTCATCCTTGATCTCGGCGGTCCGCAGCTCCCACTCGACCTGGTCGAACGGGCTCGATCCCTCCGTGCTGAAGACGCGCGGGACTTGCATCCCCTTCCGTCCTCGCGCACGGTCCTGGACGCCGTGGCTCTTCGTCTCCACTGCCTCGGATGCCGACACGTTCACCGACCGCCCGCTCACCGTCGCCATAGCCCCCCCTCCACGTCTCAGCCTAGCCCAGTCTCGACCCATCTTCATCGGTTGGCAGCATTGAGGCCGAGAGTCTAGCCGATCTGTATCCAAAAGTCCATAGGTGTACTGACGACCAGAGATTTATCGGCGTCGCGGACAGGAATCTTGCGACGCTGGAATCTACGACCCCATTCCGATATCACCCAAGACCGATTTGGCCTACTCTCCGGAATTGGCCTGTGTGGCTGCCGTGTCTGGATGTCCCGTCAATACATCATGTCGAGTGTAACGCATGGCCGGTCGTTGCCGAGGGGCTGGATCGGATTTTCACCGGCCAAGTCGCGCGACTGTGAAGATTCCGCGGGGGACCCGGCAAAGCCGTCCGAAACCCCAGAATCTTCCCCGCCCGACACCCCTCATCCGGAAGCCCGCTCCCGCACCCTACCGTCCACAAGGAAAACGATCGCGGAGCAGCCCTGTCCGCGCCGAACCATGACGTCTCCAATATCCTAACAGTGTGAAAATAAAAAAGCCGCACCAATGCCGGAAAGATCGGCAAGTTGGTACGGCTTCGGTAATTCGGGAAACCAGGAGGCGTTTGGTTGACCTCAGGGGGTCTGCCCCAGACTGGTGATCTGGACCACGGTATAGGGTTGTCGATGTCCATTGCGGCGACGCATATTCTTCCGGCGCCGAAACTTCTGGATGATGATCTTCTTCGCTTTGAATTGATTGACGATCTTGCCGACCACGCGGACCCCCTCGAGGGTGGGAGTGCCGATGGTCGGCTCGCCCTCTCCGCCTGCGAGCAAGAGGACCTTGGAGAAGATCAGTTCGTCACCGGCCTTCCCATCGCGCCGATCGACCTGAATCCGATCTCCCTCGCTCACCCGGAATTGGTGGCTGCCGTCTTCGATAATGGCGTACATCCTTCGATCGCTCCTGGGTGGACCCGCCCGCATGGATTCGACTCTTTCGGATCGAGACGAATCGCGAGTTTGTCCCACAACTCCAACCTCTGCTTCAACTTGGGGCTTCTCGCCGGTGTTCTCTTCGGCATGAGAAAAATACCATCCTACCGGGATTCTCCCCAAAAGGAAAGGCCGTGGACCTTGACGAACTGAGCAATCCGCGATATCAACCAACACCTTTCTGGTCGATGAAAAGCCATGGCATCGGGTCGATTGTCGCGATCGGGCGTTCGATCGGAAGACATGGACTTGGGCACGGCCCGGTCAACCCGGCCTGGAGATGTCATCGAGCATGGTCGCATGCGGCTTGCGCCTGGTCGCGCTCCTGGGAATCTGGCTGGCTGGGACAGGCCAGGTCGGACCGGCACGTCCGCCTCAGACCTCATCGGGTTCCTTGACGACCGACGGTCATCTGCCGGTCGTGGCGCAGGTCGTGGTCGAACGTCTCGAGGTCTACGATCAGGCGAAAGAGAAGTCCTACCTGATGGGCACGCTGAGCCGAGGCGATCGGGTCAAGCCCCGACAGCTCCTCCCGGGGGGATGTGTGGCGATCGACCCGCCTCCGATGGCGATCGGATGGGTTGCGCGATCGGCACTGGATCTGGGTGATGTAACCCCGAAGACCGGATCGCCACCCACTCTCCCCGCGCAAGCCCGCGTGGTCGCCGCCCGCGCCGTGGTTCGATCCGGCCACCTGCTAGCCAGGCTCCCCGGTCCACCGTGGACTCAACTCCAGCGAGGGGCCCTGGTTCGGCTGGTCGACCGACCGCCGTTAACGACGGGGCAAGGAGCCAATGCGTCTCTATGGTTCGCCATCGTGCCCCCCGACGGCGCGCTTTGCTCCATTCGTGCCGACGGGATCGCGGAGGTGACTCCACCGTCACCGCCGGTTCCCGAAAGACTGGTGGCTTACCTGGCCGACGAAAACCAACAGATCCCGACCTTCGGCCTGCCGCCGAACATCGGCGCCGAGATCCAGCGGCTCGACGCGATGCACCACGCGATCCTGGTCAGCCAGCCGATCGAGCAGTGGCGGTTCGAGACCGTCCGGGCCGGCTACCAGGCGGTGCTGAAGCAAGCCGGCGATCATCCCGTCGTGGAAGAAGCCCTTCGCGACCGGCTTGCCAGGCTCACCCGGCACGAGCAGGCCGCGCGGGCCGCGCGGACGATCCAGACCACCCTGGCCGCAAGCCGACGTCGCGACATCCAGGTCGCCCAGACGCGGCAAGGTCTGGCCGCGGCCGACCAAGCCCGAACCCGTACGTATAATGCCATCGGCTTCGTCCAGCCGTCCTCCCACGAAGTGGATGGCCGCAAGCTCCATGCCTTGATCGGTTCGAACGGCTCAACGCTCGCTTACCTCGACATCCCTCCTGGTATCGACGTCAAGTCGCTCGGTGTCCGGCGCGTTGGCGTCCTCGGGGTCACCCACTACAACCAGGACCTCGGCGCGCGACTCATCACCGTCCGCGACCTGGAAGCGATCGAGTCGAAACGCTGAGGTCTTTGGATCGTTTTATTCACGATCGGTACCACTCCCGCCCTTTGGACCTCGCGACGGACCCAGGGACGACTTCTCCGGAGTGATTCGGCCGCATCGTCGCTTGTGCGTCGGAACGTCAAGCCGGGGTCGGAACGACCGTCTCGGCGAGATCGACGACCGCCGGGGCGAGGTCCGGCACCGGTGCCCGGGGCAGGCGAACGACGAACCGGCTGCCCCGGCCCGGCTCGCTCTCCGCGGTGATCGTGCCGCCATGTGTCTCGGCGATGCGCCGGGCGACAGCCAGGCCCAGCCCGACCCCTGCGCGGCCGAGCCGGCGGGCCAACTCGGCGCGATAGAACGGCTCGAAGACGCGCGGGAGGTCCTCGGCCGGGATGCCGCAGCCGCGGTCCTCCACCGCCAGCGCGACAGCGTCGGGCTCGCACCAGGCGGCACACGACGATGGGCGTACGCGGTCCGCTGTACTTGCACGCGTTTTCCAGGAGGTTGTCCAGCAACTGCCCGAGCAGCGGCCAGTGCGCCCGGGTCCAGAGCGGTTCCCCGCCGCACCCCTCGAACCGCAGGTCGGCCGCCCGCTCGTGGCCCGACCAGGTGCGGAGGTGATCGGCGGTCCAGGCGGCCAGGTCGAGGGGTTCCAGGTCGGGCAGCGCGGCCTCGGCGTCGGCCCGAGCGAGGAACAGCAGGGCCTCGACGATCCGCCAGAGCCGGACCGCGTCGTCGTGGAGTTGGTCCAGGACGCGCTCATGCTCGTCGATACTGCGGGGGCGGCGGCGGGCAACCTCGATCGCGGCGATCAACGCGGCCAGCGGGGTGCGGAGCTCGTGCGACGCCTGGCCGGTGAACTGCCTCTGCCGCTCCAGCGCCACGTGCAGGCGGTCGAGCAGTCCATTGAAGCTGCGTGCGAAGTCTTCCAGCTCGTCGCGCGTCCCCGGGCTGGGCAGCCGGCAGTCGTCGAAGGGCATGGTGCGGGCCGACTCCGCCATGTTCGTCAGTGGGGCGAGGGCGCGTTGGCCAAAATAATGGCCGATCACCGCGGCCAGCACCCAGAGGCCGATCGAGATCAAGGGCAGGATGGCCGCCAGCGATCGGATCTCGGCCTCCACCGGCTCGAGCGCGGCCCACGCCGCCAGCACACGAGACGGCGCTCGCGGCCCGGCCCGGCGCCCTTGCGCTCGTCCCGCATCGGCGGTCTCGGGCGACGTTCCTTGCCCCGGCCCTCGGGCGCTCCGCGACCGCGGCGTCCGCCGCCGATCGGCCGCGCCAGCACCCGCCATCGCAGACCGCCGGCATCCTCGATCGTCGTCGCGGCGTCCACCGCGAGCGGGCCAAGATCGCGGCCGTCGAGGACCGTCGGCCGGCCGTCACCCGGTGTTTCCTCGACCCTTCGCCCCGCCTCGTCGAAGATCGACCAGGTCACGCGGCCGCTCTGCCCGGGGCGATCTGGGAAGCGATCCAGCACCACCTCCAGCTCCTGGTCCAGGGCCAGCCGCAGGCGCAGCCCGGCCAGGAAGTACAGGCACGCGGAGAACCCGCCGAGGGCCAGCGCCAGCGCCACGAGGAAGGCGATCGAGACGCGCGAGACCAGGCTCATGGTTCCTCCTCGGCCGCGGGAACGGGCGGATCACCGAGCCGGTAGCCCCGGCCCCGTACCGTCTGGATCAGCCGCGGGCCCCGGGCCTCCAGCGCCCGACGCAAGGCCACGATGTGGACGTCCAGCGTGTTGGAAACGAAGTCGAAGACCTCGCCCCAGACGTGCCCGTAGATCCGCGTCCGCGACAGGACCTCATCGGGATGCCGGAGGAAGAAGACGAGCAGGGCAAACTCCTTGGCCGTCAGGTCCAGGGGATGGCCGGCCCGCTCGGCCTTCTGCGCCACCAGGTCCACGCGCACGTCGCGATAGGAGAGCGTTGTCACATCGACCGGGCGCCCGCGCCGGATCAGGGCCCGGGCGCGGGCCAGCAGCTCCTCGAAGGCGAACGGCTTGCACAGGTAGTCGTCGGCGCCGCCGTCGAGCCCGCGCACCCGGTCGCTGACCGCGTCGCGCGCTGTGAGGAAGAGCACGGGCGTGGTCCCGCCCTCGCGGCGATGGCCCTTCAGGACCGCCAGGCCGTCCGGTCCGGGCAACCACCAGTCGAGGATGACAAGGTCCCAGTCGCCGGCCCGCAGTGCCTCCCGGGCAGCGTCGCCGTCGGCGGCGTGCGCGACGGTGAAGCCCTCGTCCGACAGACCGTCAACGATCGATCGGGCGAGGCTCGCATCGTCCTCGATCACCAGAACCCGGCCCGCCACAACAACTCCTCCCATCCCGCGACCTCGCACAATCTGATGAGCGCCACGGTCATATTTCAGCACAATCGCCCGGGCTGGGGGAGTCGCGAGCTCGAGCATGAAGGGGATTTTAGGAAAAATGCTTTCCCGTCTCGAATGCTCTGCGGATACCGTTGGTGTGTCCGCGGGGTCCGCCGAAGGCCACGTGGCGACTTCCGCGGTCCACATTGCTTTGGAGAGCACTAACCGATGAAAGGTTCGACAAGTCGGATCGCGTCCTGCGTCACCCCGGTGTTGCGGCTTGCTGTCGCCATAGTGGCCCAATAGCCTGGCGGCAGCCCGTTCGACCGATTTGACGAGGTCGACGAGACCGAGGACGGCTTCGTCGGAAAGCCCACCGATCCCCTCGTGGATGGAGCGGATTTCTAGGAGCGGCGCGGTTCAACATCGTCCTCGGCTATACGCCGCAGGCCTGAGCGGCCCGCTGGGCGGTTCCGGCCCGTTGCATGAAAACGCTCTCACGAAGAAGAAAGCCCCCAGCGAGCGCCCCGCAGAATTCAAGGCCCAGGTCGTTGTCGGCTAAACGTTCGTGCGGGAGCGAGTGGATCCGAATTGACCAGTGGTGACCGCCGAACTCCCGTGGCGAAACAATGGCTCAGACCTAATCCGGATACCCTGGACCGAAAGCCAAGGCTGATGACCGCCGGACCGATCGAGCTATTGTCGCGGGCGCGCAGGTGAGAACGAGGCGTTGGGCGAGTTGTGCGCCTTGTATCGGAACTATCTGCGGATGCTGGTCCGCTCCGGGATGGGACCTCGGTTGCGCGAACGAGTCGAGCTGTCGGACGTGGTCCAGGAAGTACTGGTGGATGTCGTCCGGCAGTTCCCTCAGTTTACGGGTCAGAACGATGCGGCCGTGTTGGGGTGGTTGCGGCGGCTGGTCGGCCAAAAGTTGGCCGACCTGGGCCGCTACCATTGCCGGACCAAACGGGTCGGGAACGCGATGGCCCTGTCGCTGGATGTCGTTTCCGAGAGTGGGGGCGTGGCCGGCAAGGCGAGCGGGCGGTTGCTCGATGGGCTGGCCCTGAGCCAGACCAGCCCCAGCCAGGTGGTCAGCAAGCGCGAGCAGTTCGACCTGTTGGCCGACGCCCTCGCTGGCCTGGCCGAGCCGGAGGCGGACGTCCTGTGGTTCTACTTCGCCGAGAGCCTGACGTTCGAGGCGATCGGCCAGCGGCTAAACCTCAGCCGGAAATCCGTCAGCCGGATCGTCGCCCAGGGTTTGAAGAAACTGAAACGCTCGCTGGAAGGGCCGCCCGGTGGTGCCCTGAAATACGACGAAGGTCCAGCGTGCTGACATCGCACACAACTCTCGGCCAATCTCTCCGCCCATTCCTCGCCGCGCTCGCCCTCGGCACCGCTGCCTTCACGGCGCGAGAGACGTTCGCCGAGGACATGACTCAACCGGATCGCCTCAGAACTTGAGAAAGAATCGGATTGCAGATTCCGAATTCCCAATTCCAGAATCATAAACCGTTTGCTGATCAGAATTAATATTTATTTGGCATCTTGAATTTGTTATTTGGAAGCATTTCTTTCACAGCCTCTCAGGCTACGGGGCTGTCGCTTCCCGACTCGGCGACGGCCCTCACGGAGCGGGATCCGGCTCTCCCGCGCAGCGAATACCGGGGCTCTGCCTTCTCCGGTCCATCTCGCTTTCGGCAACAGTGACGGCGCCGGCGAGGACGACCAGGCCGGCGAGCAGCCAGAGGGCCTGGGACGCGACACTCTCGACGAGGGGGGCGACGGGGTTGGCCCAGCCGAAGGCCCGCTCCGCGAACCATGCGGCGGCGGCGATGCCAGTGAGCGCGGCCCCCGTGATGCGGAGCGGCCTGTAGACGCGCGAGCGGGCCAGCAACACGAGCCCAGGCATCGCCGCCAGGATAACCAGGAGCTGGAAGGCTTCGATCCCGAGATTGAAGCCCAGCACGCTCGAGGCCAGCGTCCAGGGATCGAACCCGAAGCCGGTCAGCGTCGCCGCGAACGCCAGGCCGTGCACCAGCCCGAAGCCGCCGGCGATGAAGACTTCCCGGCCGCGGAAGATCGGGACCAGGGCATGGACGGCCGAAACCAGGATCGAGAGGGCGATGGCCGATTCGACGACGGCACCGGGCAGGCGCGCCCATCCCAGGGCGCCGATCACGAGCGTGATCGAATGGCCGACGGTGAACGCGGTCACGACCTTGACGATCCGCCGCAAGGCCGTTTTCCCTCCGGCATAGCCGCCCCAGCGACCGCCCGCCGCGACGAGCGGCGCGGGGAGCATCAGCGCGAGCAGGAACAGGAGGTGGTCGGTCCCCTCGGCGATGTGTCGCGCGCCGAGGCGGAACATGGCGGCGAATCCCTGAAACCAACTGCCTCCGGAGCGGTCGATGGCCATCGTGGCATTGGTGTCGCGCATCGTCCCCAGGAGCACCGGCTCCTCGCCCGTCACACCGTTGCGCCAGTCGCTGGCCAGTGTGACCACCGCCGTGTGGGTGATCAGATGGTGGAAGATCACGTCGTAACCGAAGGTTAGCCGGTCCGCGGGCGCGCCGGGGGGCGGAGCCATCGTCAACGTCACCCGCACGTCAGGTTCCTGTTCGACAACCGGGATCACTTCGCGCACCGTCACCGTCCAGGGCCGCCCGTCGAGCGCGGACGGGCGGACATGCGCGCGGACGTAATCCTTGAGCTCCTCCCCGTATTGCCGCACTGTATGGACGGCATCCCTGGGCAACGTCTTCTCCCAGCCCGTCGCCAGCTCGCCGATCGGCAGCGTCAATTCGGCGTCGATCCCGGTGCGATGGAGGCGCAGTACGACCGCCGAGTTTGGCATGGGATGGCCCCACGCCGGGAGCGCTGCCACGAGAAGTACGAGGGCCGGGAGGAGTCGTCGCATGGATGCCTCAGAAGGAGAATTCCGCGCCGTAGTCGGTCAGCCGGTCCCGCCAGATCGTGTGGACATGGTCGCTACCCTGCGTGGCAAACTCAATCCAGACGCGTGGCCCGTCGATGCGCACGTAGTCGCCCCGATCGCTCAGGTCGGTCGATCCGGAGTAGGACACCTTGACCTTATCGAGTTCAGCCTCATAGAGCTTGCGGTATTCCGCGCCTTGCGGGCTATCACCGGTCCAGGCCGCGATCGCTTTCTTGACGAAATCCTTCGAGGCATCGGAAAGCTCGGAGAACGGAACTCCCTCGCTCTTGGCAGGGAACTTGCCGTCCTGGCCGGGACCGACGTAGACATCGTTGAAACGCGCTTCGAGTTTCGCCTGTTTCGCCTGCTCGGGTGTGAGGGAGAGAAGCAAGCCGTGCAGTGATTCACGCATCGGGGCGAGCGGTTCGTGCGTCTTGCCCTGATCGTCCTTCCACACCGTCGGCTGAGCGGCGACGTGGTAAGGGGTCGCGGAGCCGGTCGTCCCCTTGTAGTAGATGTTGATGGCGAGATGGTGTCCGCCCAATTGCAAGATCCAGGGCGTCGTCTTCGACGGCTTGCCCAGGCACGCGATCATGTAGTTCATCGCCCCGAAACTCATCCCCCCCCCCGCCGCCTTTCTTCTTGGCGACTCCGCCGAGTTTCTTCTTGGCCGGATCGCCACCGGCTTTCTTCTGATTAGGACCGCCGGGCCCTCGGCCGCCACGCCCTTTGGAGAAGGCGTCGTCCGTCGCGCGAACGTCCTGGTATCGTGAGAAACCCTCTTCGCCCAGGGCAATCCGGGCGACCTTAAGGGCCGCCTCGACCTGCTCGGGCTTGAGGTCGCGGAAGAAGACACCGTTGCGCACATTGGACCCGCCCGGAAAGTTCGTCCACCGGACGGCAAGGCGTGGCGTGAGCTCGATCTGGGCGACCGCCCGCTGCGTTTCCGTGAGCGTGGCCAGGAAGGCGTTCGCGGCGTCCGCCACGGCGGCCGCGTTCGGGGAGTCGAGCAACGTCGGGGCGGGCGAAGCCGCCGGGGTGGTCTGCGCGGCGGCGCGGGGTGCAGCCGAGCTGAGGTTGGCCGCGAGAAGGCCGAGCGGTAGGGTGCCGGCCGCGGCGGCGAGGGCGAGCAAGGTCGATCTGTTCATCCGACGTCCTCCGGTTCTCTGTCACTCGATCGAGGGAATGTGAAGAGGCTCTCAGCCGGATTTCCCGATTGCCGGTGGAGGCCTTGGGTCCGCGGTATGAGCCTTCTGAGTTAGAACGCGTACGGCGTTCCGGCCGACCCTCGAGCCGGCCGGAAACGACGCATCGATCGGCGGGCCGGGCTGGTGTCTGCGTCCGGCCCGTGGTCGCGCGAACCTGGTCGGCTCGCCCTCACGGACGAACTCACCCTTGGTTGCGTCGGTCCGTCCCAGGGGGCCCCGAATCCGCTCGGGACACTCACCCTGGCTCAACGTCCCGTCGCCGTTCTTGCCGAAGGCCATCGACCGCGTGACCAGCAGGGCGGGCGGAATCCCCGGACTCGGGAGGCCCTCGCGGCTTGGTGGAGTGTATCAGTGACCCGGTCGAGACAGGAAAGAGATTCTCCTAAAATCCACTTCATCCTCGCCCGTGCTCACCCTCGCGGCGAGCGACGCGGTCGCCGACCGGGAGCGAGGTGCAACGATGAAGGGGAATTTAGGTTTAAATGCAGCCCGACGGGGGCTCATGTCGCCTCTCTCAGGCACGGGTCGCCGCACGGTGATCGACGCGAAGACTCGCGACGCGATGCGGGCGCCATCCGAGACCGGCGTGAAGCAGACGCACTCGCCGCCCAACTTGCAAGCATCCCTCAATCCGAGACCCGAAAAGGAGTCGCTTACCCATGATCACGACCGGTATCAAGAAGAGCCGACGTGGATTCCTCGGCACGCTCGCCCTCGGCGCGACCGCCTTCACGGCCCGAGGCGCCTTTGCCGAGAAGTTGACCCGGACCCCGACCACGAACGAGGGGCCGTTCTTTCCGAAGAAGCTCCCGCTCGACACCGACAACGACCTGCTGATCATCAACGACGCGATCGCCCCTGCCGTCGGCGAGATCACGCACCTCAGCGGCCGGCTCCTCGACGCCAAAGGGAACCCGCTCCGCAACGCCGTCATCGAGATCTGGCAGTGCGACCGCGACGGCACCTACCTCAAGCAGCACCAACAGGGCGACGAGAAGTTCGACACCAACTTCCAGGGATACGGCCGCTTCCTGACGAGCTCGACCGGCGAGTACTACTTCCGGACGATCAAGCCGGTCCCCTACCGGGGCCGCCCCGCGGCGCACATTCACGCGAGGGTCTGGAAGGGGGATAAGAAGCTGTTGACGACCGAATGCTTCGTCAAGGGTCTCCCGGGCAACGAGCGGGACGGCCAGTTCCGCAGCATCCGCAGCCGCGATCCGAAGGGGCACGCGACCCTCTGCCTGGACTTCGCCCCGATCAAGGATTCCCGGATTGGCGAGCGCGCGGCGAGATGGGATATTCTCCTGGGATACAGCCCTGAAGCCTGAGTCGATCTGGAAGAAGGTAACCCGTGGAACCGATCCCCGACGGCGGACCCTCGCCGATTCATGCCGCGCCGTGACGGTCCACAGGGGCGCGTACGAGTGGTCGGTGTCCCCAAGGCGATCCCATCCGAGAGATGAGTGCTTACCCATCAAAGGAGGTCCGATGAAAGTGATGAGCCGGCTGATGCTGCTGGTGCTGTCCCTGGGCGGCTACGCCCTGGCCGAGGAGACACCCTCGCCCGCGTTGCTGGTCCTGAACAAGGGGCATCGGGGTTCGACCCGGCCCAGCGAGCTTGCCATCGTCGACCCGGGTTCGGGCCGCGTGGTGGCCCGGATCCCGACCGGGATCGAATCCCATGAAGTGGCCGCTTCGCCCGACGAGAGGCTGGCCGTCGTCACCAATACCGGGTCGTATTCCGACCCCGGCCACACACTCTCCGTGATCGACCTGAAGGCCCAGAAGGAGGTCCGTCGCGTGGAGCTCGGCCCGCTCCCGAATCCCCATGGGATCGTCTGGCATGGCGGCAAGTTCACCTTCACCGCCGAGGGCGCCCGGCTCATCGCGCGATACGACCCGGCGAAGGATTCCGTCGATTTGGATGATGGGGATCGGCCAGAATTCGATCCACATGCTGGTCTTCAGCAAGGACGGCCGGAAGATCTTCACAGCGAACCGCGGCTCGGCCTCGGTCGGGGTGGTCTCGCCATTGGCCGCCGGGGGACCCGGCGGTGGCCCCGGCGGCCGTGGCCCCGGCGGTCCCGGCGGCCCGGGGGGTGGCCCGGGTAGCCGTGGTCCCGGCGGCCCGGGGGGTGGTCCAGGCGGTGGCCCGGGGCGCGGTCCGGGCGGCGGTCCCGGGGGGCGTGGCCCGGTGATCATCCCCGTGGCGCAGGGCCCTGAGGGAATCGATATCACGCCTGACGGCAAGCAGATCTGGGTCGGATGCCGGGGCGCGATCTCGATCATCGACGCGGCCAGCGACCAGGTCGTCGGGACGATCGAGACCGGTTCCGGCGGCATCAACCGCATCAAGTTCACACCCGACGGCAAGCGGGCCCTCGCGACCCACATGGGGCCGCTCATCATCCTGGACGTGGCGTCCCGCAAGGAGATCAAGCGGATCGACACCGGCGGCGGTGGGTCGAGCATCCTGGTCATACTCGACGGATCCCGGGCCGATATCGGGATGACCGGCCAGGACAAGGTCGCGGTCCTCGACCTCGCCAAGCTGGAGGTCGTCTCCGAGCTAAAGACGGGCGACGGTCCCGACGGCATGGCCTGGGTCGGGGGGCCGTAGTGCGGGACGCGACGCGGCATCGGGTGATTCTGGAGGGTTCGGATGACGGCGAGTCCCCAGAGTGAGGATGCCCTATCCACCAGCATCCGTCGCCGATACTCGTCGTGTGGCCGGCCCTCGACCCGAGGGCCCGCCGCGGAGATCATGCGGCCCCGGGTTTTTCTATCGGAGCAACAAACATGAAGCGATCAATCCTTGTAATCGACCTGTTGATCGGGACGGCCATCCTGGCCCGAGCCGTCCTGGCGCAGCCGCCCGTGCTGCCGGCGGCGGTTCGCTGACGCCGGCTGATGCAGCCGATCCGACGGACGCACTCAACTGACGGAATCTCGCAACCCCGGCGGTCTCGTCGATGAATGCATGCCCGGGAATTCGCCCATCACGGCTGCCGATCATGTCTCGAACAGTGCCCCGGGACGCCGCGGAGGCCCGTGGCCAATCCCGCACCCCTCTGGGCACATCCCGCGCCGACACGTTATCCTACCGATGCGGTCCCGCACTCCGGATCGCGGCCGCTCGTGAGCGGTCGCGGGCGTGGCCCGCCCCGTCTTCCTCGTACCGAGCCCCAGGCTCCCCGAAAGGAGAATGCCGCATGAAATCCACCCCGATCGGAACTCGCCCGATGCCCGGTCCACGCTCGCTGAGATCAAACAACTCCAGGCGGATCGCGCGCACCGGGATGTGCGCCGGACGTTCTTCGTCGAGGGCGTGAGGAACGTCGTCCATGCCATCGAGAGCGGCTTCCACATCGAGACGCTTGTCTACAGCGAGAAGCTCCTCATCGTACCCATCGCCCGCAGGCTGGTCCGCGACCGACGCCGCTCGGGCACCCCGACGCTCCAGGTTTCTCCCGAAGCCTTCCGCCAGGTCTCCGCGACGCCTCGCGCCTCCGGCGTGGGCGCCGTCGTCGCCCAGCGTTGGTCGCCGTTGCACGGCGCCTCGCCGAGGGCGGGGCTCTGCTGGGTCGTGCTCGAGGCGGTCCGCTCCGAGGGGAACCTCGGCAGCCTGATCCGGACCTCGGAGGCCATCGGAGGCGCCGGGTTCATCCTGGTGGGGCCCCGGATCGATCCCTTCGCCCCCGCGGTCGTCCGCGCCTCGATGGGGGCGCTGTTCCGGCAGACGCTCATCCGGACGAACGATCGCAGCCTCCGGAACTGGCTCCGTCGCCACCGTTGTCGCGTCATCGGCGCCTCGCCCGACGGGCCAGCCGATCTCCACCACTTCGACTATCCCCGCCCGACGATCCTCGTCCTTGGCGAGGAGCGCCGGGGGCTCACGCCGCTTCAGCGTGACCTTTGCACGGACCTCGTCCGCATCCCGATGGTCGGCGACGCCGACTCGCTGAATCTCGCCGTGGCGGGAAGCCTGCTCCTGTACGAGGTGTATCGGGCCAGGTCGGTGAGACGTGCGAGGTCGCCCTGACAGTGAGCGAAGTCACGACATCCATTCGCCGGCGGTAGGGGCGCAGCGAGTGGCGCCGAAATCACCGGTGGCGATCAGAGTATCACCTCGCCGATCTGGGCTTCGGTCAAGTCGGCCTGTCAATCAGCGAACTTCCCAGTGAATCAATGGGTTAGAACGACTTCAGCCGCGCGAACTGCATCAGCGAATGAGGGCGACTGTTCTGTCAGTGAACCCGCGCTGCGACGCAACCGAATCCCTCGCTCGATGCTCCGATTCCCGTGCGGGCGATCCGTCATGGAGGCAGGCCCGATCGCGTGTCCTCCGCTCGCCTGTCGTGCGGACGCATGAAGAGGATTTTAGGGGAAATCGCGTCCCGTCTCCGTGTACCTATCGCCGAACTCCACCGGGGCGACGCGATCTCGTCGCCCGTTTCACACCACTGGAGGATCTACGATGAAGCGCACGGCAATCGCAATCATCATGACAATCGGGGCCGCCCTCCTGGCCCGGTACGGTTTGGCACAGCCGCCCGGACAGCCGGGGCGGGGAGGCCCACCGAACCCGCTGCTCCAGGCATTCGACACGGATCATGACGGCACGCTCTCGGCGGCCGAGATCGATGCGGCGGCCGCGAAGCTTCGCGAGCGCGATGCCAACAAGGACGGCAAGCTGACTGCCGACGAGCTGCCGAGAGGCCGTGGCGGTATTGGAGGTCCCGGAGGCGGCCGGGGCCGCGGCGGCCCGGGGACGATGGAGGCGGACAGCGACCTGAGCAAGCCGCCCCTGCCCAAGGACGACGGTGAGAAGCGGATCCTCGCCGCCATCCAGCAAGCCCGCGCGGGCGAGCGATACGCCAACGTGTCAACGGCCGACGGCCGGCTCCTCCGCCAGCTCGCCGAATCGATCGGCGCCCGGCGGATCGTCGAGCTGGGCACCTCGACCGGCGAGTCGGGGCTCTGGTTCTCGATGGCCCTGCGCAAGACCGGCGGCAAGCTCTACACCCACGACATCGACCCCGGCCGGATCGCCGTTGCCCGCCAGAACTTCAAACGGGCCGGCGTCGAGGACCTCATCGTCATCACCGAGGGCGACGCCCACGAGACAGCGCCGCGGAACAAGGAGCCGATCGACATCCTGTTCATCGACGCCGAGAAGGAGGGGTACGACGCCTACCTCAAGGAGCTTCTGCCGTACGTACGTCCGGGTGGGTTGATCGTCGCCCACAACATGCGGCGGCCCGCCCCGAATCCGCGGTATATCGAGGCGATCACAACGAATGCCGACCTCGACACGTCGTTCGTGCTCATGGACGGCGCCGGGGTCGGAATCACGCTCAAAAAGCGCTGATCCCGCGGCCCAGACCTCGTCTCCCCCGCTTTATCGAGGTGGGGCGACGCGTCCGAGAGTAACGGCAAGGGTTTCAGGGCGCGGCCACTGCGGGGCGACGACCGCGAGCGGGATCTTTGACGCGGCTGACCAGGTGGCCTTGCCCCCTCAACCGAAGCGAGATAGCCGGAGCGCACAACCTGAGTCGGGACCTTGCCTGAGGAGCGAAGTTCTGTCGGGGAAGGATACGGTCTTGCGGCGTGGTGCATCCCATTCGTCGCCGGCACACGCGCTCGCTCGGGACAGGTAGACTTTCATGGGGCTCCGCCGGTTTATCGGGCACGACTGGGGGCTGCGCCGGCTTTGCCGGCTTGACCCCAGCCACCACGCCGTGATGGGTTCGGGTTCGTCGTCCGACGGAGATCGATCTCGAGGTCGGTCACGGCACTCACGGCTGCGGCATCGCCGTTCCTGGAGGTGCGACGACGTCGCGTATCGGCTTTGGGGTCACGTTCCACGAGGCCAGGTAGGTTTCTTCGAGAGGGACGTTCACATACCAGCCCGGCGCGAGGAACAGCGGGGAATCTGGCAGGAGGTCGCCCGCGCCGAGTGCCTCTCGGTAGGCCGTCAATTCATCGCCGGCATCGTAAGCCGCCACGGTCAGGGTTTTGTCAGGTGGCCGGGCTCCCAACGAGTCGCCGACCAACTCGTCCCAGACGGCCTGGGCGATGCCTTGCGGATCGCGAGGTCCTGGAGAGAACAGGTCGATCACCAGGAAGTGAATCCCGTTGCGGATGAAGTCGACGGCCTTGGCGATGAACGCGGCAACGGCGTGCTTGGAATCCTTGTTACCGGGTGAGACGACCTCGATCATCGCCACGACCCGCCCGAGCTCATGGTGAATCGCGATGCGGTTGGCTTTTCGCGCGTACAAAGCCGCCTCGGATTCGACCCGGGCGGCGCGTTGGATCCGTGGGGGAGTCTCCGCGACGATCAGGCCGCCCTTGGGTTCGGGGCCGCGTAACGGAATCGCGACGACGTCGGGCTCCGGTCCGGTGACCCTCTGGTCGGCCATGGCGAAGAAGCCGTCCGGCAGAACCCCGCCGTTCAACCGGTTGCGGATCTCGATCGTCCACCCCTGATGGAAGTCGTGAAATGTCCCGGCGGAAACGCGGGTCCAGTCGTGGATCGGCATGGGTCGCCTCCTCAACAGGATTGTACCACAGTGCCATGACACGTCTCAGTTCAACGGCATGTTGGTTCGGCTTCTCCTCACCGGCATGGCCCCGGAGGTGAGCCGCCCGGTCGCCAGATGAAGCACCCAGCCGGTCGGATGCGCGAGGAAAACCTCGAGACGAGGCAGGTCCCTCGCATCAGCATCAATCCGGATTCCCAGCGCAAACTCCTGCCTCTGGGCCACCCGGGCCCAAGGCCAATGGCCCGAACTGCTCCGGGTAAGGATCCGCAGGGAGCTGGTCAACCGGGCACGCGTCGTACAGCCAGAGAACGAGGGTTTTCACGTAGGCGCGATCTCGGCCGTTGAGGGCCCGTTCCTGGAAGTCACGGACGAAGTTCGGGTCAGAGGCCGCCCAAGAGCGAACGGCGTCCCGGCGCAAGGAGGATACCACGGGGGGTCGGATAGGCGATGGATCCCGTTGAAGCGTTCGCCCCAGAGGCATCCGCCGAACCGGCGATTCCTGGTCCAGCGCGTCGCCCAGGGTCCCGTGGTTCGACCGACCGGCGAAGAGGCCCTTCGATTCGTACAGCGTCGCCAGACTCCAGCCGGGTTTCTTCGAGTACATCCATGCGCTGATCCCCAGGCGACTTTTGACGAGTCCGAAACAACTTTTCGAACGCGCGATCGCGAAATTCGGCGATCTCCAATCGCCGCGAGGCGCTCGGCCCTGGCCGAAATCGCGAAATCCAGTCTCCACGAGCTTCGCTATCTGTCTCTGGGCCGGATCGCGCCGGAGATCGCAGGGAAGGATGTCGAGGGCGCCCCGTTCAAGCTGAGCGACTACCGGGGCAAGGTCGTCGTCCTGACCTTCTCGGGCAACTGGTGCGGCCCTTGTCGAGGGATGTACCCCGCAGAACGCGAACTGGTGAAACGCCTTGCGGACAAGCCGTTCGCCTTGCTGAGCGTCGACACCGACGCGGACCGGGGGACGTTACGGAAGTCGATCAAGGATGGCGAGATCACCTGGCGATGCTGGTTCGATGGCGGCCTGGAAGGACCGATCTGCAAGAACTGGAATGTCACCTCGTTCCCGACCGTCTACGTGCTGGACGCCACCGGAGCCATTCGCTTCAAGAATCTTCGAGGCCCGAGCCTGGACGATGCCGTGATGACCCTCTTGAGTGAGCTGGGGTCGTCGCGACGGGCTGGGCGAGATCCCCTCAAGTAAGCCGGTTCCCTACCAATGGGCCTCACGATGAGCTCTTGCCCGTCCGCGCCATCACGGCGACGACGACCCTCTTGGCGCCGGCCTGTTTGAGCGCTCGGGCTGCGGCGCCGCAGGTGGCGCCCGTGGTCAGGACGTCGTCGACCAAGAGGATAGTTCGACCCTTCAGACCGGAGTTGCGCCGGGCGCGGAACGCTCCGCGCATGGCACGGGCCCTCTCGGTGCGCGAGAGGTCCGCGAGCTTATCCGTCGCCACCACGCGTCGCAGCGGTCTCCGGACCGGCCGGTCCAGCCGCCGTGACAAGCCGCGGGCCAGGGCCTCGGCCTGGTTGTAGCCCCGCCGCCAGTGTCGCCACCAGTGCAGCGGGACCGGGACGATCCAGGTATCGTCCGGCAGACGGCCGATCGTCTCTCCCCGCGCTTCGACCCAGAGTCCGCTCAACCAGGGGGCCAGCCAGGCGTTTCGCTCACGCTTGAGCTGTAGGCACAGGTCTCGCAACGACCCCTCGTACGGGCCCAGGGCCGTCGCCGCGTCGAAGCCCAGCGCCAGGCCCCGACACGCGGCACAGCCCTTCGTCATGTCCGCGTAGGGTCCGGCTGGTAGCGCGCAACGCGGGCAAACCGACGCCGACGCCTTCGCTGCTTGCTCGATGAGCGTCTCGTGGCACGACCGGCAGAACGCGCCGCGCTGCCCCTCGACACCGCAGACCGCGCACGTCCAGGGGAAGACCAGAGCATCCACGGACTGGCCCACCGCGCCCAGCCAACCCGCGACCCATCCTCGTGCCGACAACGATTTCTCACCCAGGCGCAGAGGACCCCAAGGAATCATCGGCGATCACCTGTCAGCCGGCAATTGAGCGTTTCTATCGGCGCAATGCTTTGTGATCCGGCAGAGCCTCGATTGACTCATGACCCATGACGAAAGCGATTGACGTTTGGGTTGCGGCCGCCTGATCCGAGCCCGAAGCGCCAGCGAGTGAGTGATCGTCCCGGCCGGAATCCACTCGCTGGCGCTTCGGGCTCGGATCACATCCCTGCGGTCATTGCGTGCGCAACCCATCAGTTCAGCGCTCTAATGACCAAGCTCGCCGGTCAGCAGGTAGGGTTCGAGCTGCTCGCGGAGCTGGTTCCTGGCCCGGGCCAGGAGCGACTTGATGGCCGCGGGTGATCGGCCCATCACGTCGGCGATCTCCGCGTAGCTCATCTCCTCGAACTTGTTGAGCAGGACCGCCATCTTCTGATCCTCGCTGAGTGCGCCGAGCGCCTCGCGGACCACGTCGGAGAGCTCCGCCTTCCGCATCTGGGCCGAGGGCGTGCCCTCCCGGCCTTCGAGCTGCTTGCCGATCGGAGAGACGGCCTGCGAGCCTGTGGTGGTGCCAATCGAAACGCTGGCCTTTCGGCCCTTGTTGCGCAGGTGGTTCAGCGCCAGGTTGTTGGCGATCGTGAACAGCCAGGTCGAGAACTTGGCCTTGGGCCGGTAGCCTTTGCGTGCCTTGTAGACGCGGAGAAAGACTTCCTGGCAGAGGTCCTCGGCCTCATCGATGTTGCCGACCAGGTGGAAGAAGATTCCGACCAGGCGGTTCTGGTAGCCCTGGACCAGCGACTCGAAGGCGCCGGGGACGTCCCCGCGGACCTGGACCATGAGCCGCACGTCCGGGTCACGCGCCTCCAGTTGCTGCTCCAGGCTCTCGGCCTCTCGGTTCACCGGGCGTCCTCCCCTCGCGCGAAAGCTCGATCAATCATCCGTCGTTGCGAGTTTCTCAGGTTGCCGGGGCCAGCCGTTGACGGAGCTGGCCGCAGGCGGCGTCGATGGCTCGCCCCTTGGTCTTGCGCACCGTCACACTGATGCCCTGACCGCGCAGGATCGTCACGAACCGCTCGACGGCCTCGGGATCGGGCCTCTCGAAAGCTAGACCCTCCACGGGGTTGTACGGGATCAGGTTGACGTGTGACCGGCGAGCCGCCAGCAGCCGGGCCAATGCCTGGGCATCGGCCGGCCGATCGTTGACCTCACCCAGGAGTACGTACTCGTAGGTCACTTGCCGGCCCGTCTGGTCGAAGTAGGCGTCGGCCGCCGCGAGCACGGCACTCAATCCGACAGCCTCGTTCACCGGGACTAACTGATTCCGCAAGGCTTCGGTCGGCGCATGCAATGATACCGCCAGGTGATATTGCCGGTCCATCGCCGCGAGCTTGAGGATCTTCTCGGGAAGTCCGACCGTCGAGATGGTCACCCGCCGCTGACTGATCCCCAGCCCCTCGTCGGCCGAGCAGAGCCGATCGAGCGCCCGGACCAGGTTGTCCAGGTTCGCCAGGCTTTCCCCCATCCCCATGACGACGATGTGGCTGACCGTCTCCTCGGGCGGCAGCAGGTTGCGAAGGTGAAACACCTGCTCCATGATCTCGTCGGAAGTCAGGTTCCGCTCCACCCCTTTGAGCCCGCTGGCGCAGAAGACGCAGCCCATCCCACAGCCGACCTGGGTGCTGATGCAGACGGTCCGGCGCGAGGCCTCAACCATCAGCACACACTCGATCCGACGGCCGTCGCGGCATTCGACGAGGAGCTTGTCGGTGCCATCGGGCGCGACGTCGTGATAGGCGGCCACCGTGCCGAAGACGGTCCACTCGTCGTCGAGCTGCTGCCGGAGCGTCCTGGGAAGATCGGACATCGGCTCGAATGACTCGGCCCGGCGGCGGATCACCCAGTCCATCACCTGGCGCGCGCGATAGGCCGGGTAGCCCCGCTCGACCATCCACGACCGCCACTCCGCGCTCGTCGCCGAAAGGACGGGCCGTTTCGCCGCGGGGGATCCCGAAAGGGGGACCAACACCGAAAGCAATGATTGGCCTGTGGCCTCATCACGACTCATGTCAACTTCAAACCTCAAAACGGCTCTCGCGTTGAACTTATTGCCATTGTAGTGAGGTCGTTCCCCTGGGCCAAGGCACCTCTCAGAGCGACCTGACTTCTCGACTTCGCTCGGGGCGAGTGAATCGCATGGAGAGACCGAGGTTGTCAAAGGTCGGAATTGGTGTATCCTGTGACCAGCAATCTCCGGGCATCGGTGAAGCGATGGTACGGGATCTCCCGTCCGTTGACCCCGCGACGGTCAACCGATTATCAGGATTGCATCCAGGACGTTTCTCAGGGAGGAGAACCCGTGCTGCGTCGCATGACAGAACACCTCACCCGGGATTGGGTTGTCCGACGTCGACTCCCCTCGGACTTCGCGCACGTGCCAATCCACGTGTCTCCCTCAGCCGGGCTGCGCTACCTGTTCCGGCCGATGGACGCGGTCGATCCTGTCCTTCTCGACCTGGCGAAGGAATTCGTCGGGCCGGGCTCTGTGGTCTGGGACATCGGCGCGAACGTGGGCCTGTTCGCGTTTGCCGCCGCGAGCATGGCCGGACCTGGAGGGTTGGTGGTTGCCCTCGAGCCCGACGCCTGGCTGGTGCAGCTGCTGCGCCGCAGTGCCTCGCTACAACCGCCCGGGTCCGCCACCGTGCAGGTGGTGCCGGCCGCGGTCGCCTCGACCGTGTCGATCCGGACGCTCTGCCTGGCCAATCGGTCCCGAGCCGCGAACTATCTTGCGGAGTTCGGCACGATCCAGACCGGCGGCTCGCGCGCGGAGCAGTCGGTCATCGCCGTGACGCTCGATTGGCTCCTCGAGTCCCTCCCAGCCCCCTCGGTCATCAAGATCGACGTCGAGGGCGCCGAGCTCGAAGTGCTCAACGGCGCGCGGAGGCTTTTCGAGACGGCCCGGCCGATCGTCCTCTGTGAAGTGATCCCCGACAACGCGAACGCCGTCACCGAGATCCTATCGTCCTACGGGTATCGCGTGTTCGACGGCGAGATTCCCTTGTCGCAACGTGAAGCCGTGACCAACGCGCCTTGGAGCACGGTTGCCATTCCTGCCGATCGAGGGTGACGGGTGACGGGAAGGACCAAGGCCCTCCCGTCCCCCTCGCTACGCGATCAACTGATCTCATACCCGGTCCGCTGGGGACGGGTCTGCCAGGCGTTGGCCTCGGAGTCGCCGACGATCTCCTCCTGGGCCGGGTCCCAGGTGAGCTTCTGCCGGCCCATCCGGATCGCGATGTTGGCCAGGTGGCAGGTGGTCAGCGCCCGGTGATGGGTCCAGACGTCGGATACCGGGACGCCGCGATCGCGAATGCACTCGAAGAAGTTCGCCATGTGGCCGTCGACCTTCTTGCCCTTGCGCAGCTCGTGCAGGAGCGACTCGGGGACGGGGTTCTTGGAGAGGGCGTCGACCGCGCCACCGTCGAGGTCGATGCGGTCGCGTGTGACGAAGATCCGGCCGTGGTTCCCCTGGAACGTCACGCCGTTCTCCGTGTCGTCGCGGATGGTCATGACGACACCGTTGGCGAACTTCGCCTCGACCCGGAAATGGGTCGTGGTGTTGTAGCGGTCCGCCACGGTGGGGTAACCGCCCTTGAACTCGACCGGGAGCTCGCCCTTTTTGACCTCAATGGTCTGCGGGCCAGACTCCTCCATGCCGATGCCCCACTGGCCGATGTCAACGTGGTGGGCGCCCCAGTCGGTGAGCTTGCCGCCAGAGTATTCATACCACCAGCGGAAGTCCGCATGGCAGCGATGCACCCGATACTCGACTTTGGGCGCCTGGCCCAGCCACATGTCCCAGTTGAGCTCGACCGGCGGCTTGGCCACGGGGAACGGGCCACCGGTGGGTCCGTCGCCGATCGCCGCCGTGACCTTACTGATTTTGCCGATCCGGCCCGCTCGCACCATGGCGACGGCCAGCAAGAACACCCGGTTGTGGTCGCTCCGCTGCTGAGTGCCGACCTGCACCACGCGGCCGGTCTCCTTGGCGACGTGGCCGAGCTTCCTGCCCTCGTCGATGGTCAAGGTGAGCGGCTTCTCGCAATAGACGTCCTTGCCTGCGCAGGGCGTCGATGCAGATCTTCGTATGCCAGTGGTCGGGCGTGCCGATGATGACGGCGTCGATGTCTTTGCGATCGAGGAGCTTGCGATAGTCCTCGCAGATATCGGCCTTCCCCTTGCCGATGCGACTGTCGTTCTTGGCCTGCCCGGCGTGTCTCCGGTCAACATCGCAGACGGCCAGGAAATCACCGAAATGGGACGCACCCCGGGCGTCGCCGGAGCCCTGACCGCCGGCCCCGATCAGGCCGAGGCGCGGGCGATCGTTCTTGGCCTTCACCTCGTCGGCCATGGACCGGCCGAAGGGCGTGAGAAACGGGAGCAGCGCGGGGCTTGTCAACGCGACGCGGAGGAACTCCCGACGGTTTTGCGTGCGGATGAACATCGTCGCGAACCTTCGAATGAGGAGACGGGACCGACGCGGCCCGGAGGGACACCCTCCAGGGATTCGGCCTCCAGAATTCCATTGGCTGAGTTTACACGCTGGAAGGGATGATGGAAACGACCTTCCCCTCGCCGTTATGATGGAGTTCGTCCGCGAAGTCGTGCGACGTGTTGCGACGATCGTTGTGAGTCATGTGCCTTCCGCGGGCGTCCTCCGATACACCGGCCAGTCCAACCTGTGACGGAGTGACGGAAATCGCGTGGTCCTATGAATATCAGAGAGTCTCATTATGCCAGTAGCAAGCGACGAAATCATCGATCAGTGGCGTGTTCCCCATGGGAAGTCGATCGATCTCGAGGACTACGACCCCGGCTGGGCCGGCGACCCGAAGCTCCCCAAGGCCGAGCGGAAGCAATTCGCCGAGGAGGTGCTCACCCAGGACGTCTCCGCGCTCGCTGAGGCCCAGGACCGGCTGTACGCGGCCAACAGTTGGTCGATCCTGATCATCCTCCAGGCGATGGACGCCGCGGGCAAGGACAGCACGATCAAGCACGTCATGTCGGGCGTCAATCCGCAGGGATGCCAGGTCTACAGTTTCAAACATCCCTCCGCCAAGGAGCTCGACCACAACTTCCTCTGGCGATATGCCCGGGTCGTACCCGAGCGAGGGTGCATCGGTATCTTCAACCGCTCGTACTTCGAGGAAGTGCTCGTGGTCCGCGTCCACCCCGAGCTGGTCCAGGCCGAGCGCATCCCCGGCGCCAAACTCAACGACGGTTTCTGGGCCGATCGCTACGACGACATCAACGCCTTCGAACGGCACCTGGTCCGCAACAGCACGGTCATCCTCAAGTTCTTCCTCCACCTGTCCCGGGACGAGCAGCGGAAGCGGTTCCTCAAGCGACTCAAGGATCCGAGGAAGCATTGGAAGTTCGCAGCCGCCGACCTGACGGAACGCGGGTTCTGGGATGACTATATGAAGGCATACGAGCAAGCCATCAGCGCAACCAGCACCAAATGGGCCCCCTGGTACGTCATCCCGGCCGACCACAAGTGGGTCACCCGCGCACTCGTCTCCCGGATTATCACGACAACGATCGAGTCACTGGATCTCCGCTATCCCGAGGTGACCGAGGCGCAAAAGGCCGTGATCGCCGAGGCCAGGAAGCAGCTCGAGGCGGAGGAGAAGGGGTGACGTTTCAGAAGGAGAACGCATGAATGTCGAAAACGCAGTCTCGGTTGGTGCCCAGTCTCCGATTCGGGGAGTATAATCTTCTGCTGGCGAATCGATCGTCCGAACGCTCCAACGAAGCGACGATATGGCACTCCAAGTCGAAGTGACTTATCCATCTTCAATGATCCCGACGAGGAGATCGAGGCCGAGCTTGTCGACGATCTCCAGGCCGCCGGTGGGCGTGCGAACCCGTGACGGTCGTCAGCAACACCGGCCCGATCGTCGCGCTGGCCAAGGCGGACGCACTGCCGCTGCTACAGGTCTTGTACACAGAGATCTTGATCCCGTCGGCCGTGCATCGCGAGTTGCTCGCAAAGGTCGGTCCCGAGGCCCGGCGGATTGACGACGCTCTGGTCGCGTTTGTGCGCGTCACTCCGATACCACAGACACCCGAAGAGGTCGACCGGCTGACACCTGGTCTCGGCCCGGGCGAGCAACATGCCCTTTGCCTGGCATTGGCATCCCGTGCGTTGCTCGTGATCGATGACCAGGCCGGGCGCAAGTCTGCCCGTCAACTCGGAATCGCCATCACGGGCGTCGTGGGCGTATTGCTCAAGGCCAAGCAGGACGGCCATATTCCGCTCGGTCGCCCCGTCGTGGAAACCATCCGGCGACACGGCGATTGGCTGTGGGACGCCCTGGTAGAAACGGCGGCGCGACTGGCTGGCGAATCCTGAACTGGTCGCTCAATACGCCGCCTCCGCCTTCCCCTCGGCCCCGGCCTTCCACGGCGTCCAGGCCAGCACGACCTGTTCGACGGTGATATCGGCCTTCCTGGGTCGAATCGGCATCGGCTTGAGCTCGGCCGCCTCGGGCCGTAACGGTGCATCGAGCTTGGCCACCTCCGCCTGGAACTTGGCTTCCAGCTCGGCGTATTTCCGTCGCAGGACGTCGAGCGATTGCTCGGCCTGGCCGACATCGCCATGCTGCTGGGCCGCCCGGCCAGCGGCCTTCGCGGCCGAGGCCGCCTTGGTCACATTGGTCTTGCTGAGCGCCTTGCGACCCAGGAAGGCGCCCAGGACCGAGCTGCCCATCGCGATCGTGGCGTCCCAGGTCGACCGACTCGCCTGAGCCTGCTCGCGCTCCAGCCGCTCGCGGGCTCGGCGGATCTGATCCTCGAGGGCCGACTGCTTGGGCGCGTACTTGGACCGTAGCTTCTCGACCTCCTGATCGCGCCGTTCACGCGACGCCTGGGCCAGCCGCAGCCGGAACTCCCGCTCCGATTCTCGCGGTCGGGACATCTCCTTGAACTCGGGATAGTTCCACAGGCCCATTGTCCGCTCGCGGTAGAGGTAGTTCTTCAGCGCCTTGGTCCACTCGGTGTACGACTTGGCGCGGGCTAGCTCGGATGGCAAGGGTGCGAAGCGGGCCGCGGCTTCGGGGGCCTTGTCCAGCTCCGGCACGCCATCGTCGTAGGTCTCGCTCCCGGCCCAGACCTCGGCCGGCATCGCATCGCCGATTCGCTGGAGAAGGGCCAGGGTCTCCCAGTGGTCGACACCGGCCTTCTTGTCGGCATAATGCAGCCGGGCCACCCCCAGCAGCGCGGGACGATACACGAGCGACTCCCCAGGATCGACCGGTCCCCGACGCGGCACGAAGAACACGGGCACGTCCGGCGGCACGACCGGCCGCGGCACCCGCCGCAGTGGGGTCAGAAGACGACGCAGCCGACGACGACGATCCGGTCGCGACGACCGCGCCTGGAGTGGAATGCACCGCCGAGCCCATCGCCTGTTTGCGGGCCGTCATCAGCGTCTGGATCTGCTCGCGGGTCAGCGGACCACGGAGATACGAGAGGGTCCAGCGGGTCTGGAACACGACGGGCCGCTCGTCGTGGACGTTGTTCATCACGAAGACGCGACGGCCCAGACCGGAGAGGGTCTTATCCATCTCCGCGCGGTCGAAGGCGTGACCGGTCGCCGTCGACGCACCTTCCAGACCTTCGAGCATCCGATCCTTGTCGCGCTGGGTCTGCAAGCGACCCAGGAACCAGGTCCCGCAATTGGAGAGTCCCTTGTAGTCGAGATCGACCGGGTTCTGAGTCGCCAGCACGACACCCAGGCCGAAGGCGCGCGCCTGCTTGAGCAGGGTCAGCATCGGGACCTTCGAAGGCGGATTGGACGTCGAGGGGAAGTAGCCGAAGATCTCGTCCATGTAGAGCACGGCGCGCAGGCTCGATGTGCCCGGCTGCGACCGCGCCCAGGCTACCACCTCGTTCAGCAGGATCGTGACGAAGAACATCCGCTCGTTGTCCGAGAGATGGGCGATTGAGATGATCGACAGCCGCGGCTTCCCCTCGCGGGTGGAGAACAAGCCGCCGACGTCCATCGGCTCGCCTTCCATCCAGGCGGCGAACCCGGGCGAGGCGAGCAGGTTGTTGAGCTTCATCGCAAGGGCGAACCGCTCCTTGGCCGGGAAGAACGTCTCCAGGTCCAGCACGCCGACCCGCTGGAACGGCGGCCCTTGCACGGCGTGAATCACGCCGCTCATATCCAGGTCGTGCCCCGAACGCCAGGCGTGGTCGAGAATGTTGGAGAGCAAGATATGCTCGCGACTGGAGATCGGGTCGGCGTCGATGCCCAGGAGCGCCAGCAGGCCCGAGACGGCCGAGGCGACCCGCTCGCGATAGGCCTCGGCCTGGCCGGCCAGGCCCGGCGGCGGGGCGGCGAACGAGCGGAGGACGGTCAGCGGCAGTCCTGCGCTGCTCCCCGGCGTGTAGATGGCCAGGTCGACCGCATCGCGAAACCGCGCGATCCGCGCGCCGTCCTCGCCCCAGGCGGCCAGGCCCTCGCGCCACTGTTCGGCCGACTTCGCGGCGAATTCCTCCGGGGTCAGCCCCTGACGCGACGCCTCGTCTGGATCGACCCAGGGCAGGAAGTCCTCGGAACGCAGTTCGGGAAAGGTCAACAGAAGATTGCCCAGGTCGCCCTTCGGGTCGATGGCGATCACCGGGATGCCGTCGATCGCCGCTTCTTCCAGCAAGCCGATGCCCAGGCCCGTCTTGCCGCTGCCGGTCATCCCCACGCAGACGGCGTGCGTGGTCAAGTCCTTCGACTCGTAGAGCACCAGCTTCGACGTGACCTCACGTTGAGCCACGTCGTACGCCTTGCCCAGGTAGAAGAGGCCGAGCTTCTCGAAGTCCTGCATGGGGGTTCTTGGTCCTGCCGATTGAGCCCCGGTCTTGATTGAGAGGTTGACGTGCCCCTCCCATTCCGTACACTGTTTCGATACAATCCACACGAGAGCTTGTATGCCAACAGAAACGAGCTACAGCTACGCACGTGCCCATCTCACGGCCCTCTGCGATGAAGCGATTTCAACGCGAGAGCCGATCATCATTCACCGCCGAGGCGCCGCGGATGTCGTGCTGATCGCCGCCGATGAACTTAGTGGATTGATGGAAACGCTCCACCTGCTACGTTCTCCCAAGAATGCCCAGCGGCTGTTGACGGCCCTCGCGGAAGCCCGAAGCCGGAACCTTCCCACGCAAACGGTGGACGAAATTCGCCGGGAGTTCGGCCTTGACGAAACCGGCTGATCGCTTCACCTCACCGCCGCCAGCACCTTGAGCACCAGGTCTTTGTCGAAGTCCTTGGCGAACTTCTCGCCATTGCCCAACCGGACGAACACCAGGTCGAGGCTGGGGACGACGAAGCCGTCGTTGTGGTTGCGACCCAGGGTCATGACCAGGTCGCCCGTGCGCCGGGCATGCGGGGAGCGGTCCACCACTGGCCACCGTACTGGCGGTTGACGGCGGTTCCTTTCCAGGCGAAGTCATAGTAAGACGCGGGCACGATCCGCTTGCCGGCCCACTCCCCCTTGTGCAGAGCCAGGTAGCAGAACCGCGCGTGCTGGCGGGGATTGGTGTGGATGCCGCTGTATCCCTGGCTGAACGGCCCGATTGCCCCCGCGCCGCCCTCCGGACCACCCAGCGACTTCCAGCGCAACTGCGTCTCGCCGATGGGGTCGAACAATCGCCGCTTCAAGAAGGGGTACAGGTCCTCGCCCTGCGCCCGATGGAACACGAGCACCAGGTGGGCGACCCCCGCGTTGCTGTAGTGGAAGGCCGTGCCTGGGTCGTTCTTGAGCTTGACCATCGGCGAGCCGTCGACGTGCCCGATGCGCCCATTCGAACGGGTGATCCGCCACCGGAGGGTTCTGAGTGTCCAGGCCCGAGGCCATGTTCAGGAAGTTCCGGACGGTGATCTCCGCCTTGCGCGGGTCGGGCAGCGGCAGCGCTTCGGGAAGCCACTCGGCGTTGCAGACCTTGGTGTCCAGCGACAACGTCTTGCCGCCGGGAAGCGGACCGTTGCCGAAGTCTGAGAGAATCAAGCCGTAGGCCGTGCTGGTATAGGACTTCGAGCTCGAGTAGATATTGAACGCGGTCGTGCGGTCGGCCTCCTTGTACCACTCACCGACGATCTGGCCGTGGCGGATGACCAGAAGCCCCGTGCCCCCGGCAGCCGCGGCGTTGTGGTCCCACGCCGCCTTGAGCGCGTCCCAATCGACCCCACCGATCTCGCGGATCCGCGCCTTCTGCGTGTCGTCCGGCTCTCCCTCCGCGGGCAGCAACGTCCGCCAGCCCCCCTGCTCTTCCGGTGGCGGGAAATAGTCGCTCAGGACCGGCACCGGTCCATCGGCGGCCCGAGCCAGTAGCGGAGTCGAAACGAGCAACAGCAGGCAAGACCCCACGCAAAGCCGAAGGTGACTCATGATGGATCTCCTCGGATCATCTTATTCTCGAAACCCAACGGACCGCCGTGCCACGAGTGTGCTCTCGGCACGACCCTGGAATACGATAATCGCCGAGCCCGACTTTCGCCATCGGCCGCTTCTGGTGCCGGCGTCGATCTGAGGCTTCTCGACTTCATGGATCTTCTTAGGGCCGGAGTGAGGGGCGATCCGTGGGCCGCTGGTCGCCTTGCGCTGCCATCAAGACTCTGGAGATCGTCCGCCTCGATCGTCCCGTCGTCTTGATCGTTCGACATCGCTCCAGACCTCCGGTTGCCGGGCACGGCTTTGGTGGCCACGAACTCCGCGGACGAGCCATTCCGTCATCGACCGCGAGCCGTCGCATACCGCGCTTTCCCGACGGCCGGAGGGGAACGCGACTCGCAAAGCGCGTCGAGCCGGTCCACGATCGCGAAGGCCGCTTCGGGCTTGCCCATCGCCCGCGCGTTCTCCGCCATCCGGGCCAGCTTCCCAGGCGTCTCGAGGAGGGTGTCGATCTTGAACGCCAGCGCGGGCAGGTTGTTGCAGCGGATCGCGACCCCCTCTTCCAGCAAGTGATCGGAGTTCCGCTCCTCCTGCCCGGGGATGGGGTTGATCACCACCATGGGTAGCCCTTTGGCCAGGGCTTCCGACGTGGTCAGGCCGCCCGGCTTGCCGACGAACAGGTCGGCCGCCGTCATCAGCTCATCCATCTCGGTGGTGAACCCCAGGAGCGTGAAAGCGACCTGGGAACGCTTCGGGAACGTCTTGATCGCCGCGGACAGCTCGGCCCTCAGCGCCTCGTTCCGGCCGCAGACGGCCACCACCCGAGCGGAGTGCTCCAACCGCGTGAGCGCCTGCATCAAGTGTCCGACCGGTCCAACCCCGAAGCCTCCCGCCGAGACCAGGATCGTGAACCGGTCTTCCTCCAGCCCATGCTTCCGACGCAGGGCGCGCGCCGGTCCTTGGAGGCCGCGAAGATCGGATCGATCGGAATCCCCGAGACCGTCACCAGCGACTCCGGAACACCGAGCGCCTTCAGGTGTACCTTGGTCTCGTCCAGAGCGACGAAGTACTGCTCTGCATGACGGCATAGCCACATCGCGTGCACGTCGAAATCGGTGACCACCACCGAGTTCAAGACCTGAACCTTGCCTTCCTCCTTCAGCGACGAGATGATCCCGGACGGCAGGAAATGGGTGCAGATCGCCACGTCAGGTTGATAGCGGCGGAGATATCGGATGAACGGATTGGCATTCAGGCGGTCGAACGCCAGCCGGACCGGGTCGTTCTTCTTGGGGTCGTCCAGGTAGTCGTAGAGCCAGCCCAGGACCTCCGGGGCCTTGTTGACGAGCTCGATATACGCCTTGGAATAGAGGTGGCGAAACACATTGTTGGTGTACTTGAGCACGTCGAGATGCTGGACCTCTGACGCGAGGCCCCGAAGCTGGATCGCCTTCTCGACGGCCTCGGCCGCCCGGAGATGCCCCGCTCCCGCACTGGCTGAGAGGACCAGAACACGACCCAGCATGGTCTTATCTGCCTTTTCACCAGGAACCGATCCGGATCGCCCGGGGGGACCGTCCCGCCGAGAACGTGTCAGGATCGCGACCGTCGCGTCACGGAGATCAGACCACGAAGCGAGCCGGTCATGATGATGTAGCCCGTGACGACGGAAAACACAACAAGCGAAATGTCCGAAGGAGCACCAAGATGATCATAATTGACTAGAGCGGCGCAAACAAAACCAATGCCGATCAGGATACAGATACAGAGCAAGAGCCCAAGCAGGATAGTGCGAATCACCGTTTTGCGCCTCCTACTCGTCTACGTGACGGCGAAATCCGTCAATCGACGCATAGCCAGAGCGCGGAATGCCAGAACGATGCGGTCTTGGGGAATTCCGGTATCGAGCAACTCCTGCGCATTGTACACCTCGTCGTTGAGGGCAAGAAACAGAGTGTGATCCGGTTCGACGCGGGACACGACATCGCGGGATTGTTCCACGAGGCTGTCCTTGAAGCCGTATCCCTAGGATGGGTGGAGCCGAGCTTGGCTCGACACATCCCACCAATCGCGAGGGTTCTGCCTCGGTGGGTTACGGTGGGCGATGTCCACCTCCACCCACCCTACGTGCCGCGGATCTCGCGTTCCGGACAACCTCTCGATCGAGGTCATTCGGCATGGCGAAGGAGAATCTTGCAGAGATTCTCCGGGATTCTGACCACTGCAAAAACGACAATGCCCGGTTCCGCGCGGAGAGGAACCGGGCATCGCAATGATCCGATCCAGGGCGGACGTGTTCGCTCAACCCTTGGCGCCGACTTTGGCCAACGTTTGAGCCTTCTTGACAATCTCTTCCTGGAACCGCGAGGGTACCTTCTGATACTTGAGGAACTCCATGCTGAAGCTCCCCTTGCCCTGCGTCGAGCTTCTCAGGTCGTTGGAGTAGCCGAACATCTCGGCGAGGGGCACCTCGGCGGTGATGACGGTGTACCCCGATCGCGATTCGGTGCCGAGGATCACACCCCGCTTCGCGGAAAGGGCGCCGGTGACCGGGCCCTGGAACTCGGTCGGGATCTCGACCTCGACTTTCATGATCGGTTCCAGAAGAACCGGATCGGCCTTCTTGAACGTCTCCCGGAAACAGTCGCGGGCGGCAATCTCGAACGCCATGGTCGAGGAATCGACGTCGTGATACGAGCCGTCCTCGAGCCGCATGTGGACGCCCATGACCTCGTAGCCGGCAACCGGTCCCTTGTGCATCGATTCGCGGAAGCCCTTCTCTACCGAGGGGATGTACTCGGTGGGGATCCGGCCGCCGGTCACCTTGTTCTCGAACACGAAGGGCTCGGGCGACTGCGGGTCCAAGGGGATCAGCTTGCCGACGATGTGGGCGTACTGCCCCGCGCCGCCGGTCTGCTTCTTGTGCTTGTAGTTGAACGGCGTCTCACGGGTGGGCGCCTCGCGATAGCTGACCTTCGGTGCCCCGACCGTGCAATCGACCTTGTACTCGCGTCGAATCCGCTCGACGTAGATCTCCAGGTGGAGCTCACCCATGCCGGAGATGATCGTCTCGCTGGTCTCAGGGTCGACGTGGACGCGGAAGGTCGGGTCCTCGCGCATGAACCGGTTGAGCGCCTTGGCAAGCTTGTCGTAGTCGGCGCGCTTGGCCGGCTGGATCGACAGGTCGATGACCGGCTCGGCGGCGTAGATGCTCTCGAGCGACAGTTCGCTCCCCTCGGAGCAATAGGTGTCGCCGGTGGCGCACTCGATGCCCATCACGGCCACGATGTCGCCCGCGGAGGCCGAGTTGATGTCTTCCTTCTGATCGGCGTGGACGCGGAGGATCCGGCTGATCCGAGCCCGCTTCTTCTGCCGCGTATTGTAGTAGAAGTTCCCCTTCGTGAGCGTGCCCTGGTAGATGCGGACGAACGTGACCTGTCCAAAGGCCTCTTCCACGAGCTTGAACGCCATGGCCACCAGGGCGCATCGGGGTCGGGAGCCAGCGGCATCTCGGCCCCGCCGTTGTAATGGTCCTTGGCGAAGATCTCGCGGTCGAGCGGGCTAGGCAGGTATCGGTTCACGGCGTCCAGCAGCGACTGGACTCCCTTGTTCCGATAGGCCGTGCCGACGAGCACCGGACAGACCTGCTGGGCAATCGTCCCCTCACGGACCGTCTTGTGGATCAGCTCGATAGGAACCTCCTGCTCCTCCAGGAGCAGGCCCATGATCTCGTCGGAGAGCATCGACAGGGCCTCGAGCATCCCCTGACGGGCGCGCTCGGCCACCTCGACCATGTCGGCCGGGATCGGCTCGACGCGGACAGTCTCCCCCTTCTCGCCATCGAAGTAGACCGCCTGACGATCGATCAGATCGATCACCCCGGCGAAATTTGACTCCAGCCCGATCGGGATCTGAAGCGGAATCGCGGTCAAGCCGAGTTTGGTCTCGAGCTGCTGGATCACGTTGGCCGGGTTGGCCCCCGTGCGGTCCATCTTGTTGATGAAAGCGATCCGCGGCACGGCGTACCGCTTCATCTGGCGATCCACGGTGATCGACTGCGACTGAACCCCGGCCACCGCGCAGAGGACCAGCACGGCCCCGTCGAGGACGCGCAGCGACCGCTCGACCTCAACCGTGAAATCCACGTGGCCCGGAGTGTCGATGATGTTGATCTTGTGGTCTTCCCAGTGGACCGTCGTCGCCGCCGAGGTGATCGTGATCCCTCGCTCGCGCTCCAGCTCCATGTGGTCCATCACCGCCCCCTCACCCTTGACCTCCTTGATCACGTGGGTGCGGCCGGTGTAATACAGGACCCGCTCGGTCAGAGTCGTCTTCCCCGAGTCGATGTGGGCCGAGATTCCGATATTGCGTACGTTGCGAAGGTTTTCCATGGTCGAGATACACTCAGGCGTCGAGCAAAGGGTGGAACGCCCTTTGGCCGGGCCACGAACCCAAGTCATGATTGATTCGCCGGGTTCAGCTCAACCCGCCGTTCCAACGCGGGCTGAAGGGCATGCCAGGAGAGAGATATCGGGGGCACACCAAAACCGATCTGTAAGAGACTAATCCATTTTGGTGTGAGGCATGGGAAGAGTCCAAGTAGACCTTGTGAATGCGAGCAAGATATTCTAACGATGCCCGGATTGACGTCAAGCCCTAACCGAGTCGTTAATGTGATTATACGCACTCCGGGATACTCCGGTTGGCGTAATTCCTGCAAGATTCCGCGCTTTTCGGGCGCGATCCCTGGTGGGATGGGGACTGATCCTTGAGAATGGTTGCAGCGACGCCAGCGAATCCCCGGTCTGCTGCTCCAGGGCGCGGGGGGTCGTGCGGGCTCGCTCCGCAGAGATTTCCCTGGAGAGCACGCCCGGCGCTGAATCGCCGGTGAGGTCGCGCCCGGCCAGCCTGGCCCCCCGCGGCCGATCTCGTGGAACCGTCTGGAACGGTCTCACGCCATTGGGCGGAACTTCAACCGATGAAAAGACATTCGTCAGACTCACCGTCGAGGCCGTCGGGATGGACGCCCAATTCCGGGGAAAGCAGGCACGATCCGGGCCGGTCGCCGGATTTCCAGGGGGACCCTCGTCCGGCGCCGATCCTGCCACGGCCGCTTGAATCTTTCGTTCCAGCGCGAAAGATACTTAGAAGGGGCGAAGTCGACGCCGGTGACGCCGAGATAAACTATGGGGCCCACATCCGATCCTCTCGAACGAGGACAGGATTGCGGTTCCCGGTCCGTTCGGCGTCGAAGCCAGCTCGAGTCCGACCTTCCTTCGGATCGATTCACTCCCCGATCGGCGATGATCCTCAACACGAGGGAACCACGAATGACTCGCGCCACAGCGCGTGTTGAGCCTCAGGTCAAGACTGGGCCACTCGACCGTCAACCGTTCGAGTCTCCAGCGGGATTGAGGATGTTCGTCCCCGGCTGGCCGCAGTTCGCGTGGGGACAAAAGGAGCGGGGCTGGGTGCTCTTGGGCTCGTTCGTGTTCGCGGTGGTGGCTGGGCTCTTGACCTGGGGAACCTGGGTCAGTTGGAGTTTCTTCGGCTTCGCCTTCCTTGCTCATGTCACATCAACGACCGACGCGATCCGCCAGGGGTCGTTCCCGGTCTATCCACGGCGGACGGCCTTGATGATGATTACGGGGGCCTTCGCGTTCATGTTGTATATGCCGGCCCTCTCCGCCTTGTTCGTGACGGCGTGTCCGAGCTTCGCGGCGGACCGGACGGGGAACGGTTACCTGGTCAATCGCTGGGCCTACCGTGGTGCCCAACCTCGTCGGGGACATTGTGTTTGGTTGCGGATGCCTCCTCACGGTCAGCTCCATGCGGCCCGGGTCGTGGCCGTATCGGGGCAGGAAGTCGAGTGGACCGGGCAAATGTGGCGGGTTGACGGCCGGGAGGAACGGCTCCACTCCCCCCTCCGGATGACGGCGTGGGCCCAGGTGTGCCAATTCAAAGTGCCTGCCGACCAGATCCTCGTCGAGCCTGAGGACGATGGGCAGGCCCCCACCGCGTCGGGCCCTCTCCTCCTCGTTTCCCAGGAACAGATCGTCGGACGTGCCTGGGCTCAGTATTACCCCGTCTGGGATCGCCGCTTGCTTTGAGGCAAATCGGTCCATTTCCCTGGAAAGCCTTCTGAGCAGCCCCGGCCCCATCCTCTCCGACCCGGGCGACTCCCGGCCTGTTCCCCCACTCGCGGCCCGGCGCCGCGACCACTCGGGGCACGCGTCACGGACCGTGGGCGCGGACATCCCATTGCGGAAACTCGTGTCCTTGAGCGACAATAGGACCTTCTGCAGATACCGTCGACCAGCCTTGCGATTGAACGAGGCCGCGACTCGATCCTGGGGCGAACGACCACCGGCGGCGAGCGCGAAGGGGCAGGGCTTCGAGGCCGGAGTCTCCGCAGGAGTAACGCATCGTGTTGAGTCGGATCTGGGCTCCCTGGCGTGCACAATACATTCACGAGGCCGCTGCCGCAACCGAGCCCCGACCGGGTTGCTTCCTGTGTCACGCCGCGTCCAGCACCGCGGATCGCGAGAATCTTGTCGTCGATCGCACGACGAATTCCATCGTCGTATTGAATCGGTTTCCTTATAATAACGGTCACCTCCTGGTGGCCCCTCGCGTACATCAGGGGACCTTGGTCGAGCTGGACGGCCCAGATCTGATCGAACCGATCCAGACTCTTCGCCGGATGACCATGATCCTGGATCGGATGCTCCAGCCTCAGGGTTATAATGTCGGGTTGAATCAGGGGCGGGCCGCCGGCGCAGGCTTACCCGGGCATCTCCACTGGCATGTCGTGCCGCGCTGGGATGGAGACACCAATTTCATGCCCGTCCTGGCTCACTCGAAGGTGATTGTGGAAAGCTTACACGAGTTCTACGACCGATTGCTGGAGGAATTGGCGCAAGAGCACGGATCACGGGATTGATCCGCGATTTCGGTCGGAGTGGGTGCATCGTTGATCAACCACTTCGAAACCAGTCCCGATGCGCTCACCCCGCTGCCACCAGGTCGGAAGAGGTCCCATGCCATGCTCTTGATCCTGATCCGAGCCCTCTTCGTGTTCGTCGTCGCCGGGCTCGGCGTCCGATTCGCGAAGGTCGTTGGCGAGAACAATCTCACAAATCCGTATTTCGTGTTCATCGGCGTGATGCTCGGTGCGGTCGTCGTCGTCGTCATCGACCTGCTCACCCCACGCAAGCGAGTCCAGACCATCTCCGCCGTATATTTTGGCGTGATCGTGGGGATCTTCCTGTCGAATCTGGTGACCGAGGCGCTCCAGCCCACGATGGAGCTCTATCTGGATAAGAATGTGCACCGGATGTGCTCGCTCCTGATCCTGATCTTCATTTGTTACATCTGCATTTCGACGCTCCTCCAGACGAAAGATGACTTTCGATTCATCATTCCGTACATGGAGTTTTCCAAGGAGATCAAGGGAGCGCGGCCCCTGGTCCTGGATACCTCGGTCGTGATTGACGGCCGGATCGCCGACGTGGCCGAAACTCGCGTCATCGACCAGCCAATGGTCGTTCCGCGTTTCGTGCTCCAGGAGCTGCAAAGCATTGCGGACAGCTCGGATAAACTGCGCCGCAACCGGGGGCGCCGTGGTCTGGATATCCTCAACCGCCTGCAAAAATCGCCCGGGATCGAGGTTCGGATTCACGACGCCGAGATCCCCGAATTGGCGGGTATCCGCGAGGTCGATCAGCGGTTGGTCGTTCTGGCCAAGCACCTCGGCGGCAAGGTCGTGACCAATGACTATAACCTGAACAAGATCGCTAGGCTCCAGGGCGTCGAGGTCATCAATCTCAACGATCTGGCCAACGCCATGAAGCCGATTGTCCTTCCTGGCGAATACCTGACGGTGAAGATCCTCAAGAGGGGCGAGGAGCAGGGGCAAGGCGTGGGGTATCTCGACGATGGTACGATGGTCGTCGCCGAGCATGGAGCCTATCACCTGGGCGAGAGCGTCCGATTGACGGTCACCAGCGTTCTCCAGACGAGTGCGGGCCGGATGATCTTCGGGCGAATCGACCAGATCCAACCTTCCAAGTCAACCGTGGCCACCAATCCTTCCAGTCATCAGGAGAGCCAGGGCCCGTCCCAGAACCCCAACCGGCAGCACCAGGTCTGACCGGCTGCGTTCTGTCTTGTTGCTAACTGCCAGCCCCTTCTCTTGGGGATTCGTCCTCGGAGAGGCCGTCATACGGCATTTTGCACCAGTGGCAAACCAGGACAGCACCGCATTCCGTGCAGGCCAGAAGTACGTCGGAATGGGAGAGGGCCTGATAATGATCCTGAGTCGGCGGAACGTAGTCGGCCCGGCAGGTATCGCAGGTCAGGGGCTTGTCACAGTAGGCGCATACGACCATCTTTGGCCTCACTGAGCGGTCGTCAGTCTCCGGCTGCCGGCGGACATCCGCGATGAGCGGTGGCGGGTCGCAAGCATCGGCCGATCTGGCGGACGGCTTGCTGGAGCCGCTGGGCGTTCTCGACCAGCGCGAGGCGAAGGTAGCCCTCGCCCGTCTCGCCGAACCCGCGGCCAGGGCTGACGGCGACGTGAGCCTCCTCCAGTAATTTCATGGCGAATTCGATCGAGCCCATCCGTGATCGCCAGGGCTCGGGCATGGCCGTCCAGACGAACATCCCCGCCCGAGGGGCGTCGACATCCCAGCCGATCCGTTTCAAGCCCCGAACCAGGCCGTCACGGCGTGCCTGATACTCAGCGATCTGGGCCAACCGTCCCGGTTCCCCGTGCCGCAGCGCCACGATGGAAGCGACCTGCACGGCCTGGAAGATCCCGTAGTCATAATAGCCCTTGATCGCCTTGAGCGCCGCGAGCATGTCGCGGTTGCCTGCTGCGAAGCCGACCCGCCAACCGGCCATGTTGTAGCCCTTCGACATGGTGGTGAACTCGCAGCCGACCCCCTTGGCACCCTTGACGGAAAGGAAGCTCGGCGGTTGATAGCCATCGAACCCCAGATCGCCGTACGCGAAGTCGTGGATCACGAAGAAGCGATACTTCCGGGCCAGGGCGACGATCTCCTCGAAGAACGACGGCTCGACGACCGTAGCGGTTGGGTTGTGCGGATAGTTCAGGACCAGGATCTTCGGCCGCGGGAACAGGCTTTCGCAGGTCCGGGCGATGTTGGACAGAAACGCCGAGGAGTCTCGGACATCGAGCGAGATCACGTTGGCCAGGGCCAGTGCGATCGCATGGATGTGGACCGGGAAGCTGGGTGCGGGGACCAATGCCGTATCGCCCGGACCCAGCAGGGCCAGGCACATGTGGCTGAAACCTTCCTTCGACCCGATGGTTGCGACCACCTCGGAATCGGGGTCGAGGCTGACTCCGAACCGTGATTGGTAGCGGTCGGCAACCTCCCGGCGCAAGTTATACACGCCGGTGGCCGCGCTGTAGCGGTGGTTCCGCGAGTCGCGCGCCGCCTCGCAGAGCTTATCGACCACCCACTCCTCGGGAGGGTCTGTGGGATTCCCCATGCCCAGGTCGATCACATCGATCCCCTCGCGTCGCTTCCGATACTTCAGCTCGTTGATCCGGCCGAAGAGGTACGGGGGCAAACTTCGGACCCGCGGAGCGACCTCGAGATCGTAATGCTCGATCGACTCGTGCTCCTCGGAACCGGGGTTTGTTCTCGGATCGATCATGATGGACTCTCGCTTGAAGCGGCCGGGCCGTTCCCTGGATCCGAACCTGACCCGCGCCGGTAACCACGGCATCGGGTTACGAACTCCCTCCGATCCCGGCTCGGGAGGGGTGTCCTTCTCCTCTAACCTATTATTGGACATCTCGCGCCAGGCCGCTACCGTTTTCGATCGAGACGCGTCCCTGGCATCTCTCTCACCCGCCTGGGTACAAAGTGCCCGGATGGCGAGTGTGGGGTCAACTCCGCGGCTCAACAGTCACTTGCCCCTCGATGAAGCCTCTCGGACCTGGCGTGTTGAAGTGTAGGGGTTATAACGATGTATTGTGGCTCGTCAACCAGGGTCGAGAGGGTTTTATGAAACTTTCGCGTGGAGCGGCGTCGATACTCGGTGTACCACCAGGGAGGACCCAACCGACTCGGACCACCGTCTCCTCGATCGACCCCGCGGCACCGGGTTAATCTGGATTATCATAAAGGAAAGGGGCGGCCGGGATTTCTAACCCGACCGCCCCTTTTCGATTCGACAGCGATTCTCAACTGAGCCGTGAAGCAGATGGCTCCCACGGCCCGAACTTACTTGGCTTGCTTCGACAAGATGACGAACCCGCTTCCCCGCTTGGTCTGGACGAAGATCGCCAGTTCGTTGGACTTGGAAGCGAGCGCCTGAAACTCCTGGACGCTGGTTAACGGTTGGGGCTTGTAATCGCGAATCACCTTGGTGATCACATCGCCTTCCTCGATCCCCGCGGACTCAGCAGGACTGCCCTCCTTGACGGAAGAGACAATCACTCCCTTGAGACCGGTGGGCAGGCCGAGTGGTTTGGCCAGCTCCGGGGTCAGAGGCTGGACCTCGAGGCCGAAGTCCTTGATGGCGGTCGTGGCAGGCTCGCCTGGCTTGGCGTTCTCGCGGGGCTGAGCCTCTTTCTCCATGTCGAAGACGACCTTCTCCATCGGGGCCGGAATGATGGTTGTGGTCTTCTTTTCACCCTCGCGGAAGTACACCAGATCGTACGGCTTGGAGGCTTCGCTGGTGGCCACCTTGAGCCGGAACGAAGACGCATCGTGGACCTTGTCCCCGGCGAAGCCGACGATGACGTCGCCCTGCTTGAGCCCCGCCTTGTCGGCTGGGCTGCCCGGCAACACTTCGCCCACGAGAACACCCTTGGTTGACTCATCGATGCCCAGTTGACGGGCCAGAGGCGCGGTCAGGGAGCCCAGCGCGATGCCGATCCGGGCGTAATGGACTTTCCCGTCCTTGATCACCATGTCGGCCACGCTCGTGGCGATCTTGATGGGAATCGCGAAGCCGATCCCGTCATTGCCGCTGCTGCCGCTGACGATCGCCGAATTGATGCCGATGACCTCGCCATTCATGTTGAGCAGCGGGCCGCCGGAGTTGCCTCGGTTGATGGCGGCATCGGTCTGGATGAACGATTCAAAGGTATCCCGGGGATTGCCGTTGATCCCCAGGTCCGTCCGGTCCAGGGCCGAGATGATGCCCGTGGTGACGCTCTGGCTCAGATTGAACGGAGAACCCACCGCCATGACCATCTCGCCGACCTTCAGGCTGCCACTATCCCCCTTGGGCAAGGCCGGGTTACTCGTGTTCTCGACCTTGATCACGGCGACGTCTGTTTTTGGGTCGGTGCCGACGACCTTCGCGTCGGCGGTCTCACCATCATAGAAGTGCACCTTGATCTTGTCGGCGTTCTCGACGACATGGTTGTTGGTCAGGATGTGACCGCGGTTGTCGTACACGAACCCCGAGCCGACTCCAACAGCCCCACGAGGGGTGAACTGCTCCTGTTCCGGCACCCCATCGGGGCCGAAGAACTTGCGGAGCATCTCTTCCAGGTCCGGTTGGTTCCGGTTGTCGTTGCCGCGCGGGGGGAATTGAAATCGGGGCAGTCCGCGGCAGGTTGGGCATCCCCCCCGCTTTCTTTTGGACCGTGATCTGGACGACCGACGGCCGGGCGAATTCCGCGACCGCCTCATAAGCCTGCGACAGCGCCTTTGCGGCCTGCTGCCCCTCCAGGGGCGCCTTGGGAGCTGCGGGCATCGATCGTAGGAAGCCCGATGAACTCACAAGAGCGGCCGACGCCACAATCAGTGCAGCCCATGCAACTGGATTTCTTTTCATACTCGTTCAATCTCCTTCGAGCAATCAAACATCGTGATGATACTCAACGGTGAGGAAACCGGAAAGTTGATGAACTTGCCGGATTCGCGGCTCGTTGTGGATCGGGGTCAAGCCCTCAGCTTCCCGTCACCATCGTCCGCCCGCGATCCCTCTGCCGATCTGGACGGTCGTTCTCTGCGATCAAGCGGGACGGGGTCCTCATGCCGACCTCAACACAGCCCGCTTAATGTGTACTTCAGTATTACGATCGAGATATTCGGAAGGTTGGGTCGGAATTTGCACCGCCCCGACAGACCTCTGCCCTATTCTGCGGATGCTCCCGGTTCATCTTGATCCTCATGCCTGCCTGATTTGACGCATCCCTGGCCCGTTCGGCACCCTCGACTCCGCACCTGGCAATCGCCACAATGACGGGATCTCTGCCGGCTGGGATCAAGACGCTTGGACGGTCCTCTCGGTCTCTCCCGTGGCAGACGTCGCTCGGAGTTCCGCGAAGGTTAAGAGAAATGGCCGGGGATCGTCGACGGCATTTTTTGGGGTTTTTTCGGGAGAAACACCGCTGTGCTCGATCCTCGGGATCTTCCGCCCGCAGATTATCAGGCACGTGCCCGATCGCTCGGAGCCAACGACCTGTCGATCCGTCGGCTGTTGTCGGCCATTGTCGGACGCGGCATTCACGATCCCACGGTGTGGGGACGTGATTTCCAGGTGCCGCGCCGTCTCCGGGACGCGATTCGGAACCCTTTGCCGAGATTGACCTTGGAGCGCTCGATGACCTCGGCGATCGACGGCTTTCAGAAACTCCTCTTCCGCACGCATGATGAACTGGCGGTCGAGACGGTGTTGATTCCGTTGCACAAACCTGGGGCGGTCAGCGTTTGCTTGTCCTCCCAGATCGGCTGCGCGATGGGGTGCATATTCTGTGCCACCGCTCGGATGCCGAGGCGGCGGAATCTCGAAACCTGGGAGATCACCGATCAGTTCGTGCAGGCGCAGGAGGTCGTGCGTTCGCAGGGGCGGCGAGTGACCGGCGCTGTGTTCATGGGAATGGGAGAACCACTCCTGCCGAGTGTCAAACCGCGCGTGATCGCGGCGGCGTCATTGTTATCGTGCCCGTACGGCGGTCAGCTCGCCGCCAAGGCGATCACGATCAGCACTGTCGGCATTGTCCCCCAGATCGACGAGTTCACGGCCGAGGGGCACAAGTACCGCCTCTCGATCAGCCTCGGGGCCGCGACCGACGAGAAGCGTGCGTGGCTGGTTCCCGTGGCGTCGGGCTGGCGCGTTGCCGAGGTCATGGCGGCCGCGCGCCGCCATGCCCTGACCCGGCGTGACCGGGTGATGCTGTCGTACGTCTGCATTTCCGGCGTGAATGTCGGTGAGGACGACGCCGAGGCGCTCGGCACCCTCATTGGCGATACGCCCGTCCGCCTGGACCTGATCGACGTGACCGATCCAACCGGCCGGTTCCAGCCACCCGGCGACGACGAGCGCCTGGCGTTTCGAGACGCCCTGACCCGCCATGTCGGTCAGCCGGTCGTCCGCCGCTATTCGGGAGGGAAAGACATCGCTGCGGCTTGCGGGACGCTTGCGGGCTTATGAATCGCGCAGGAGCGCTGGGTTTCACGTGCACCACAGGGTCTTGAAACTCGGGCCGACTTCGGCGGATTGGCGGCCGGAATGTCCGCTCGGTCACGCGCGGCTCGAGTGCGCCCGCCGGAGCAATTCGAGGCGGAGAGCGCCCAGGAGTTCCAGGACCGGCTTGAGGAACGGCTGCAACGACCGCTGAGTCTCGACCCAGGTCTCCGCGTGGGCCAGCGGCTCGAAGACGCGACGCCCGCGCCGCGTCGTCCGCTCGATCACACCGCGGTCCACGAGGAACAGCAGGACCGCCGCCCGTTCGGGCAGTGGCAACTGAGACCAGAACTCGGACCGGGCCAGGTCGTTTTCCAGATGCAAGCCGGCATATCGAACGGCTTCGCCGAAGAGGGCCAGTCGGTGTTCATCGTTGCGGTGCAAGGCGAAGTGGGCCAATCGGCCGGTCCAATCACGAGCCAGTTGATTCACGAATGATGCGAACACGGACGGGTTGTTCCTCCACGATCATCGGCGAGGTCGTCGGAAACGCCAGGTATTTCGAAACTCTCGACGATGAGTGTTTCGGAAAGCAACGACCATGCCGACTCAGGATTCGGGTCACCGGAACGCTCGCCCTTTTCAGGATAACTTCTGGGAAGGGTGAGGTCGCGGCCGAGCTCGGAAGGTCCGGCTCGCGGGGAGACCGGGCCGCCCGTGCGGCCCATTCAGAGGGAGTCTCTAAAAGAATTGGTAGGATATCCGAGGGCCGGCGGCAAGTCCTTCGTGCCGGAATCTGGTTTTTCGGTGGGAGAATCGGCCTCCGCCAGCGGAGAAGAGGTAACCTGGGCTAAGCTGGCCAACTCCGGCCAGCCACACCTATTTCTCTTTGACACGGGAGGGCGCGATCGACTATGTTCGGTCAACTCAACGAAACCTTGAGGCGGAGGACGGCATCAATTTCAAGGACGCGCTGCCTATCCCATGTCAAGTACCCCGTTGCTCAAGCGAGGGGCTCGTCGAAGTCGGGTGCTCGCCCTGCCCAAATCGACTGGCTTAGAGTCCCTCAAAAATCGGGGACTGGCTCCGAGTCTTCGAGGTGCCTGTCCCCCTTTTTTGAGGGACTCTAAACGCTTCGGAGTCATTGGACATCGGTCATCGGGCGTGAGAGAAGGTCTCGGTCCCGGCCGCTCTCTTCCAATGACTGATGACTCATGACTGAAGTCTATGAAGGAAGCTCATGGCCACATGTTTTCCCTTATCTCACGGGTGGTGATCCGTCAACCCTGGCTGGTCATTCTGGCTTGGCTCGTCCTGGCCGTCGCGTTGCGTTCGGTCGCTCCGCGCTGGGATCAGATCACCAAGGACGACAATATCCGGGACTTCCCACCGGATTTCCCGAGCGTGGTCGGCCAGGAGCTCCTGGAACGAGGATTCCCGCAAGATGCCGCCAGCTCTCAGGTTGTGCTGGTCTACGAGCACAAGGGCGGTCGCCTGACACCGGAGCACTTTCGCCACGTCGAGCGGGTGGCGGGCCGTTTTTACCACTTCGCCCAGGCGCATCCCAGCCTCGGCTTCAAGAAGCTCGATACGCACCGCTCGCCCGTGATCGGGCCCCGGCTGATCGGCACCGCCGCTGACGGCCAGTCTCAGGCCGTGCTGACGATCCTCTCCCTCAACGGGACCTATCGGGCCAAGACGACTCGGATCGCTGTCGACCAGATCCTGGAATGGCTCGCCCAGGACCGGCCCGCGCCGCCGCCGGGTTTGGAGCTCTCGGTGACCGGCTCGGCCGTCGTCGGCCATGACATCAACACCGCGGCCAACGAGAGCATCGCCAATACGACCTGGACGACGGTCATCCTGGTCATCTTGATCCTGCTGGTGGTCTATCGGTCGCCGCTGCTGGCCATGGTTCCCCTGGTCACGATCGCGCTCTCCCTGCTCGTCTCGTTCTGGACGATCGCCTTGCTCACCACCGTGCCGAATCTCGGCTTTCAGGTGATCAACATCACCAGGGTCTTCCTCGTGGTCGTCCTCTTCGGCGCGGGGACGGACTACTGCTTGTTCCTGATCGCGCGCTACTCCGAGGAACTGGGCCGCGGTCGCACCCGAGTTCGACGCGCTCCACCAGGCCATCGGCCAGGTGGGTGGGGCCCTGATCGCCAGTGCCGGGACCGTGATCGTCGGCCTGGGGATGCTGTTCTTCTCGAGCTTCGCGAAGATCCGCTACACCGGACCGACGATCGCACTGAGCCTGGCCGTCGCGCTGGCCGCCTCCTTGACGCTGGCCCCCGCGTTGCTGGCCTGCCTGGGACGAGCGATGTTCTGGCCGTTCCGCGCCCCGCACCTCGCGAACGGCAGTCATCGCGAGTCCGAGTCCGAGGTCGAGTCCGAGAGTGAGGGCCTCGACTCACCGCTGACGAAAGGTTTCTGGGTGAGCGTTGGCGACCTGGTCGTCCAGTATCCGATTGCCATCTTATCGATCTGCTTGGTGATCCTGGCCACGCTGGCGATGGTGGGGGCGCGCACCAAGACGAACTACAACCAGCTCGCCGACCTCGACGCCGATCGGCCGTGCGTGATCGGGGCCTCCGTGGTCCGGCGTTACTTCGCGGTGGGCGAGCTGAGTCCGGCCTCCGCCCTGATCGCCAATCCAGGCATGGACTTCCGCTCGCCGACCGGTCGAGCGGCGATTGCGGAAACCAGCCAGCGGCTCGGTGCAATTGACAACGTCGCGGAAGTTCGCTCCCTGACCCAGCCGGTCGGTAAGCCGCTCTCCGACGACTCCACGAACGGCCTGTTCGGGCGCCTCGCCAATCAGGCGCTGCGCCTGGGTGCGGAATCGCGATATATCAGCCTGAATCCGGCCAGGCGGCCCGACCTCAACCACATCACCCGGTTCGATATCGTTTTCCGCACCGACCCTTTTTCGAAAGACAGCATGGAGGCCCTCGAGCACGTCCGCGAAGTCCTCCAGACCGCGGCCACGGACGGCCAACCACTCGAGGGCACCCGGGAGATCGGCCTGGCGGGTTCGACTTCAGCCGTCAACGACCTGCGACGCGTGACAACCAGCGACGAACGCCGGATGTACGTCCTGGTCACGGTGGGAGTTTATGCGATCCTGGTCGTGCTCTTGCGACGGCCGGGGATCAGCCTCTACCTCATCGCCACGGTCGTGCTCGGCTACCTGGCATCTCTGGGATTGACCGACCTGGTCTTCCACGCGATGCACCGCGGTCCGGGGCCCTGGGGCGGACTTGATTGGACGGTCGGTTTCTTCCTCTTCGTGATCCTGGTCGCCGTCGGCGAGGATTACAACATCCTCCTCATGACCCGGGTCGTCGAAGAAGAACGGAAGCACGGCGTGATCGACGGCACCCGCCGGGCCATCGCTCATACCGGGGGGATCATCAGCTCCTGCGGACTGATCATGGCCGGGACCTTCGGGTCGATGCTCACCGGCAATCTCACCTCTCTGCGCGAGCTGGGATTCGCCCTGGGACTTGGGGTCCTGCTCGACACCTTCCTGGTCCGGCCGATCCTCGTACCGGCCTTCGTTGTCCTGGTCGATCGTGTGCGAGCCCGACGTCGGGGCGTTCGGGACCTTCAGCCCAGTGAGGCGGGATGAACCGTTTTCCGTATTCAGCCGGTAAACACGTTGGCTCATCTGAGGGGACTGGCGGAACACCACCAGTTCTCTCAGATGAGCCAACAAGGCATTCACTGAAAACGGAAAACGGACCACTGAAAACGGGAGCGCAGCGACCTATTCCTTCCCATCGGCCCGGGCTGAATCGGAGTCGCCCGCACCGACGCCGACAGCCACCAGAGCGGCCTGGGCGGCCTGGGTTTCGTACTCTTCGCGGGTCGAGGCGATGAACTTGAACTTCTTGGCCTCATCCTCGCCTTCCACCAGCACATAGACGACTTCCTTGCCCTTGAACGAGCCGCGGAGGAGGTCTTCGGCCAGGGGGTTCTCGATGAGGTTCTCAATGGCGCGCCGCAACGGTCGGGCGCCGTAATCAGGATTGTAGCCCTTGGCGATCAAGAAGTCCTTGGCCTCTTCGCTCATGATCAACTCCATGCCGCGATCGCTCATGCGGCCGCGAATCTTGGAGAGCTCGATGTTGACGATCCGCTTGAGGTCCTTGGGATTGAGGGCGTGGAAGACGATGACGTCATCCAGCCGGTTGAGGAACTCAGGACGGAAGTACTTCTCGATGGCGACCTTGAGCCGCTCCTTCATCTGTTCGTAGCTGGCGGAATCGTCCCGGCCGCGGTCGAAGCCGAAGATGTTGGTGTACGAGGTCACCTCGGCGCCGGCGTTGGTCGTCATGATGATGATCGTGTTCTTGAAATCGACGTTCCGGCCGAAGCTGTCGGTGAGCCGGCCTTCCTCCATGATCTGGAGGAGGGTGTTGTAGACATCCGGGTGGGCCTTCTCGATCTCGTCGAGTAGGACCACGGCATAGGGACGGCGGCGGATCTTCTCGGTCAACTGGCCGCCTTCCTCGTAGCCGACGTAACCGGGAGGAGCACCGATGAGCCGCGAGACGTTGTGCTTCTCCATGTACTCGGACATGTCGATCTGGATCAGTGCGTCGGAGTCGCCGAACATGAATTCGGCAAGGGCCTTGGCGAGCAGCGTCTTCCCGACCCCGGTCGGCCCGGCGAAGATGAAGCTGCCGATGGGGCGCTTGGGATCTTTCAGCCCCGCGCGGCTGCGGCGCACCGCCTCGCTGATCCGCTTGATGGCCTCGGTCTGGGAGATCACCTTCTTCTGGATCTCCTCCTCCATGCGGAGCAGCCGGCCGCTCTCCTCGCTCTCGAGCCGGGTCAGCGGGATGCCGGTCATCTTGCTGACGACTTCCGCGATGACCTCCTCATCGACGGTGCCGTCGATCTCCTTGGAGCGTTCCCGCCATTCGCGGGTAATGGTCTCTTTCTTCTTCTTGAGCTTGTCGGCCTGGTCGCGCAAGGCGGCGGCCCGCTCGAAGTCCTGGTTGGCGACGGCCTCTTCCTTGTCCTGGTTGAGCCGTTCGATCTGCTCGTCGAGCTCCTTGAGGTCCGGAGGCCGCGTCATGGCCTTGAGGCGAACGCGGGCACCCGCCTCGTCCACGACGTCGATCGCCTTGTCCGGCAGGCAACGGCCGGTGATATACCGGTCCGACAGCTCCACGGACTGCTCCAGGGCCTCATCGGTGATCTGAACGCGGTGATGCGCCTCGTATCGGTCGCGCAGGCCGCGCAGAATCTCCAGCGCCTCGTGTCGGCTGGGGGGCTCGACGATGATGGTCTGGAACCGCCGCTCCAGCGCCCCATCTTTCTCGATGTACTTGCGGTACTCATCGAGCGTGGTGGCGCCGATGCACTGGACCTCGCCACGGGCCAGGGCCGGTTTGAGCACGTTGGAGGCGTCGATCGCCCCCTCGGCGCCGCCGGCCCCCACGAGGGTGTGCAGCTCGTCGATGAACAGGATCGTGTTCTTGGCACGACGCACCTCGTTCATCACGGCCTTGATCCGCTCCTCGAACTGGCCGCGATACTTCGTGCCGGCGACCATCATGGCCAGATCCAGGACCACGATGCGGCGATCGCGCAACAGCTCGGGGACATTGCCATCGACGATCATCTGGGCCAGGCCCTCAACGATCGCCGTCTTGCCCACCCCGGCCTCACCGAGAAGCACCGGGTTGTTCTTGGTGCGCCGCGACAGCACCTGGATCACGCGGCTCGATTTCATTTTGGCGGCCGATGACCGGGTCCAGCTTGCCTTGCCGCGCCAGGTCGGTCAGGTCGCGCCCGAAAGAATCCAAGGCCGGAGTCTTGGACTTGTTGCCTTTTGACGTGGCACCGCGTTCGCTCTCGCCGCCAGCGTCCATCCCATGACCGAGCAAGTTCAGCACCTCCTCGCGCACTTCTTCCAGCTTCAAATTGAGGTTCATCAGCACCTGGGCGGCCACACCCTCCTGCTCCCGCAACAGGCCCAGCAGCAGGTGTTCGGTCCCCACGTAATTGTGGTTCAGGTTGCGTGCTTCCTCGATGGCATACTCGATCACCTTCTTGGCTCGAGGAGTCTGGGGCAGCTTGCCCATCGTCACCATCTCGGGGCCGGCCTGCACAATCTTCTCGATCTCGTTGCGGATCTTCCGCAAGTCCACGTCCATGTTCCTCAGCACCGTCGCCGCGACCCCGCTCCCCTCCTTGATCAGCCCGAGTAAGACATGCTCGGTCCCCACGTACTCATGGTTGAATCGTTGCGCCTCTTGGTTGGCTAGCTGCATCACCTTGCGAGCACGATCGGTGAAGCGTTCGTACATACAGTCTACTCCGATCCGACGATTGTCCCCACTTCGCACCGTCACACGTCCTGCTCCACCTTCCATTCTACGCAACAGTGAGCCGATCAGTCAGCGGAGTTGCGAGCGACTCGGGGAAGTCTCCGTCTCTGTTGAAGGTTCGTTCAGTTATAGCCACAACCAATCAATCACCCATAGGTGCCTGCCGGGCCTCATGAGCAATGGCGCGCGACTCGCGATCCCGGGCTTCATTGTTCCTGATCGCGGCGAATCGTCCCCCACGATCGGATGGGGATCCGACCTCCATCGATGGTACTCCACAAACATCGATCGAGCCAGCCCGAGATTGCGGGGTCTCTCAGCGCCGCATCGCGCCGCCTTTCGCAATAGGAGAGACCAGAGATACCTACGGCGGATCAAGCCCCTTCCCTTCGATGGGGGAGAGTTGGGATGGGTTTGAGGAACGGCTGAAGGATGAGCCAAACCGGCCCTTCTGGGTTTCTATCTGCTCTCAGACTTTCGCCGAACCCGTTATCCGCCGCTGCGGGGCATCCTCCTATACAGAGGAAGGGAAACAGGAGACCCTTCAGGGTTGGGGGTCGCTGACATCAATTCGTTCCCGCGCGGGGTCGTCGTTCCTGGCCGGGTTCTTCAACCCCGTGTGTGATTGTAAAGCCCCCCTCGGTGCGAATCAAGTTTCGGGCGCTCGCCGGGGATCGGTATGGGCCTCCTCCCGTCCGTCACACGATTCACGAGGGGTCAGAATGGCAGCGGCTCGTCAGGCATGAGGACCTCGTCTTTTGAGCCAGGCGGCCGGCTTGCCAGGTCACCGTCGTGCGGCGATCACTTGCCGGTCGGCGCGGGATTTGTGCCGGAGTGAACCGCGGACCGATTGCCCGGCTAGCGTAGTATCTTGTCGCGAAGCTGGCGGCCCAGCAGGCGGAGCCGCTCACGATCGTCGCGCCGGAGTCCGGTGTCTCGCAACAGTTTGCCATCCAGTGGCACGCCGTTGACCTGGACGACCAGCTTATTGACGGTCCCGCGCAGGGTCAGAGAGGTCAACGACCCCACATCCACCTTGAGGTCACCGAGGATATGCCGCACCCGCTCGGGCAGTCGATCGTTGAGCCCTTCGACCTTCATATGGTAGTCGATCCGGCCATCGAGATCGGTCCAGCCCGACAACGTGATCGGTAGCTTGGCGATATTCCAGGTGAACTGGTCGGTGGTGATGCGCCGGTCCTTGACCAGGAAGTCGGTCCGGATCGACCCGACCCGCCTTGGCCCCGACATCTCGACGAACTTGCTCAGTTCGGCCACCAGGGGGGCGCCATCCAGTTCGATCGGATTCAGCGCGATGACCCCATGGCCGGCGATCGACCGGCACAGCCCCTTCCACGAGGGGCCCTGACCCTGGACATAGAAGTCGGTATTCAGCCGTCCTTTGAGGGTCGAGGGGGCGCCGGCGAGGACCGGCACGACGTATCGGAGGATTTTCAGGCCTTCGTCGAGTTTCACGTCATCGGCGCGAAACTGGGCCTTGAGGTCCATCGCCATCGCGGTCCGGTCGACTTGCGCGGCGAACCGGAACCGACCGCCGTTGAGGGTTCCCCTCAGGTGGTCGACCACGGCGCGGGGCCCTTCGGAGTAGCCTTCCCCCTCGACATCCTGAAGTTGGAGCTGCGTCTGCGTGGGCTCGTCGCGCACAATCACGTTGGCTTGGCGGACCTGGATGGCGATATGGTTGATCGACTTACGACGCCCGGGGGCCAGTAGTGCGGGCGCCGGAACCGGCCGGATGAGGTCCGCCAGCTCGACCGTTCCGTCCGCGTGCCGGAGGACGCGGAGCTCGAGCCCATCGACGTCCACTCGTGACGGGTGGAGTTGGCCCTGGAGAATTTGGAGCGGGCCGATATCCAGGCGAACCTCGGCCGCCTTGAGCCAGGGATCGCCGGTATCCTTCGGCGAGCCGATCTCCAGGTTGGTGAGTTCGATCCCGCCCAGAAACCGGACCGACACCCCTTCGAGCCCGACCCGGCGACCACTCCGGGATTCCAGGATCGCGACGAGCTTCGCCTTGGCCCAACCCGTGGGTGCGACCACCACCACGGCGACCCAGAGCAAAGGAGGGGTCAGGATCAGTCCGATGAGAAGCCACACGTACCATCGCAATCGACGGATCGCCATGGGAATCCTTCCCCCTTTCTCGCGCCAGGTCCTTTCCTGACCAAAACCGATGGCTCAGCCGCGGCCGGCTCGCTCCGTCCTGAGCGGAGTGCATCCGACGAGACCCACGGCCGTTGCGGACCATATCGCAATCTGGCCAACGCGGCAAGGACGGATTTTTCTTTCGTGGGTGTTCCGACGATCCGCCGAGCAGGGGTGCAAGGATTCGAACCCTGTGCACGAGGATTGGAAGCTCGTTGCTCTCCCAGGAGCACACCCCTATCTTTTTGTTCGAATCAGCCAGGGTGTTCGGCGGGAATTGAACCCGGCGCCTCGAGATTCACAGTCTCGTATGCTTCCACTACACCACGAACACCATCAGCAAGGCCGGACCGAGGCGGAAGGGGCGGGAGTCGAACCCGCAAGGCTCATCGCTCGCCCGCGCGCTCCAGGCGGGTCCCGTCTCCAATCGGGTAGCCCTTCCGTCATTGAGAACGCCGGTCCGGCCAGTGGTCCCGGGTGGACTCGAACCACCGGTTTTCCCCACGTCAAAGGGACGTCTTCGCCGCTAGACGACGGGACCCCATCAACTCGGTTCAACAGCCATGCCATGCCCCGGCCAGGACTCGAACCCGGAACCCCTCGTTAGAAGCGAGGGATGATCGTCCATTTCACCACCGAGGCTAGACCGCTTCGAGGATCGTTCCATCGCGACCACGCCTACCAGACGCCGATCGGGCCGCCGGATGTTCGCGCGAATACGACAGAGTCCCGTAGGGTGGGTCGAACGCCGCACCGCGGCGTGAGGCCCACCGATCACCTTCCGGTGGGCCTCGCCGCGATGAATCGCGGCTCGACCCACCCTACATGACGGGCTGCACCTCGTAGGGTGGGTCGAACGCCGCACTGCGGCGTGAGGCCCACCGAATCCGCTACATGACGGGCTGCACCTCGTAGGGTGGGTCGAACGCCGCACTGCGGCGTGAGGCCCACCGAAACCGCTACATGACGGGCTGCACCTCGTAGGGTGGGTCGAACGCCGCACTGCGGCGTGAGGCCCACCGAAACCGCTCAAATCAACGGCACCGGTCTCAAGACGCCCGACGCCGCCATCGCCTCAAAATGGCCGCGGAGTCCCCGCGCGATCGCCGATGACCGCAAGCGAACGCCGACCTCGATATTCTTGGTCTGAGCGGCCTCCGTGAAATTCGCCGACGACACGAAGACCTCGTTTCCATCGACCACGACGCATTTTGCATGCAGGCTGGCCCGCCGTTCCGGCTCGGTTTCGAGCGACCGGGGATCGTAGAAGACCTCGGGCAGGGGTCGATCCTTCGGCCATTGGTCGGTGCGGAATCGCGCCGCGAATCGGCGGATGAGCTCGGGCGCCGATGTCGTGTCCCCGTGTCCCCGTTGAATATCGAGGAACAGCCGCACCGCGAGGCCCGGGACCTCGACCATTCGGTCGGCCAGGGCCTGAAAAACCCGTTGTCCCTGGTAGACGGCGTACCCGGCAACCAGCACCGTTTCACGAGCGTTGGCGAAGAGTTCTCGCACGACGACGCTCGTGTCGCGATGAGCGATGCCGGGGACTTCCGGCCCGCTCGTGACCAGCTCCAGCACGTCCTCGACGCGCGGTCGAGCCTGACGATCCGCCCGGATCAGGTCCAGCGCGACAGCCGCTTGACTCGCCTCGAAGCCGTTCATCGCGAGCCATTGCAGGTCGTCCGACACGGCGGCGACGTCGCCGGAGATGATGCGCTGCAAAGCCATCGTCGTGTAGGGAGGCGACAGTCGACCCGACCGGATCGCCAGGGCGATCTCGCGCAGGTCCCCGTCGGAGATCCTCTGAAATCGCCCGGTCATGGCTGGGTCGCCTGGAAAAACTCGACCCCGAGGTTATCGACGGTCCGGACGACCAGCGCCCGGTCGAGGAAGTCGTTCTTCTGCTCGCACGACGTTTCGGCGATCAGCAAGCATCCGTGGCAAGCGGCGCCGTGGAGGAACCGCCGCTCGTGGGCGTTCGGCGGCTGATGCTGGGCACAGACCGGATCATTGGAACACAGCTCGCCGATGTCAAGGGCATTCCGGATATGCTCGTGAATGCGACGGCCGACCTGGATCAGCCCGCCCAGAGTCCCCTCGGCGTCGGAGGTACCCGTGTAGAGCAAGACGCCGTAGCCAACGCCCGGCAGCGCGTAGATCCGCTCCCGGATCGAGCTGGCCGGATAACCGCATTCGAGGGCCACCGTCGTGATCAAGAGGTGCGAGAACGAATGCAGCATCAGGTACGGCAACCCGAAGAATTTCCGCTGGGTCCCCTGATGCTCGGCCCGCCAGCATTCGAAGCCCGCCTCGAGCTGCCTCCCGCGCTCGATCACATCCGGCCGCGTGGACCCAATCGTCGATGGCCTGATCCCGGAACTGGAGAAAGACCCCCTCCCCCTTATTCTCGAACGCGGGCAGCCAGGAGATCTCTCGGGCCAGCGGCGCCGGCCGGACGCCGACATCCAGCTCGCCCTCGCGGTCGGTTGTCGCCGCCTCGAATCGGGTGAACCCGACCTGCGCGATGACTTCGCGAAGCCGATGCACCAGGACCACCCGCTCGATGGGCTTCATCAAGGGCTGGTCCCACGCCGTGCGCGGCAGCGCCCGGGCAAAGAAGGTGCCATCGGGCCGGTCCTCGCCGATCTCCTCCTGGCTGGCGATCAGCGTCTCCAGCTCCGCGACCCGGACCGTCTTCTCCTCCTTCGCCCCGCCGGCCCGCCGGGATTCGATCTCGGCCAGGGCCTCGTCGTCGCTGATGCCTTCGAGCGCCTGCTTGACCTTGGCTTTCTTCCGTTCATACCGGATGTCATCGAGACTCTCGACGGCTTCGAGATTCTCCCAGGCCGCGGTCACGGCCGCTTTGATGGTCTCGTCGCGATCGGGGAGCGAGATGACGCTCATGAGCTGCGGGAAGTACGCATTGCTGGCCGTCCGGATCAGCAGGCGATTCGGCTCGCCGCACGGCTCCTTGGTGTACGGCCCGAGCCAGGGCCGCGAGCCGTCGCAGACTCCCAGCGGATGCTTCTGGAGAAGCGTCGCCTCGGACATACTGCGCTCGGCATGTCCGCAATCGCACCGAATCCAGATCTCGGACAGATCACCGCTGGTCCCCCGCTCGTCGATCCACAACTGAACGCCGCTGGGCCGCACAATCACTCTCACCGCCGTGGACGAAATAGTACCAGTTGATGTCTCCGATATGGCCGTAGCGGCAGGCCCGCACGAACCGGACGGGTACGACCGACCGCTTCTTCTTGTTGCGGTCGAGGAACTTGCCGTGGGTCAGTGCCTTGCGGTGGACCAGCAGCCGCGAGCGTCGCGACGATCGGGGATCGTCCGACTCGACATCCTGGGTGATGAACCACTCCGGGAACTGGAAGCAGTCGATGCCGGTCGAGGGGGCGGTCGGGTCGTCCAGGGCCGGGGGTGGTGCAGCGAGTCGGATCGCCGGCACCTGGAGCACGGTGGCCAGCTTGCGGGTCAGTCGCGTCTCGACGATCTCCTCGCCGCCACTCGACCAGTAGTCCAGCCCACCGATGAGGACCGACTGCTTCGGCAGATCGACCATGGCGCCGGGCCCGAACGTGGTGACGATCTGGCTCTGGCGGATCTGACCAGGCGGTTTCGAGCCGGGTTTGCGGCTCATGCCTCGTCCTCCTCGAGGTCCACGCCGTCGATCGTCTTGACCCAGAGATTCACGCTCGGTTCGACGTCGCGCAGCGATCGGTTGGCGCGGAACTTCATCTTGGGGTGATGAGGCGGCAGGTTCCTCAGTTCGGGGCTGAGGAAGTCGAAGAGCAGGCGCTGGGCGGCTCCGACCTCAACCTGGTACTGCAAGCCGACGCCGGTCTGGCTCAGGTCGTGGGCCAGCTTGCTCCAGTCGTCCAGCAGATCGCGAGCGCGGTCGCGGGTCCGCTGACGCAGGCGTTCCGCCTCCTCGGGCGGCAGGGTGCTGTGATCGCGGGCTCGCTGGGCCAGGCAGTCGACCGCAAAATCGAGCTGGGCGCGCTCCTTGAGGATCTCCTCGGCCCCACGCGGAGGCGTCATCGGCGCATGGCCCTGTCGCACCAGGGAGACCAGCGTGCCGGCCAGCCCGCGGTCGAGCGCCCGGGGCGAGAACGGGGTCACGCTCGTGGCCTCGACGCTGCGGTAGAACGACTCGTGATAGGCGGCGAACCGCTCGTAGTGTGAGCGATCGCGCGGCTTGTGGATGTTCAGGATGGTCACGACCAGGCCCGGCCGCTCGTGATCGCGGCCGACCCGGCTGGTCGCCTGAATATACTCGGCGCTGGTCTTGGGCTGGCCGAAGACCACCATCAGGCCCAGCCGGATGATGTCGAGGCCAACCGAGATCATGTTGGTCGCGATAGCCACATCGACGTGCTCTTTCTCCGCGTAAGCCAGGGAGAGCCGCCGCTTGGCCTCGGAGACCTGCGCCGTGCTGACCCGGCTGGTCAGCTCGACCGGCTCATAGTCGATCCGACGGCTCTCGTAGAGTCCCTCGGCTTCGCCGACACGGAGCCGCGTCGCGTAGAATTCCAGCCGGTTACGGACCTCGTCCTCGATCAGCCGCCGCGCACCGCCCAGTTCACGAAGGCTGTTGAAGTAGCCGACCAGTGTCATGTAGGGATCGGCCGGGTTCGTCGGGTCCGGTTTCCGGCCGCCCAGCTTCGTGTACCATTTCCGGGCGGCGGCCAGCAGCGTGTCATAGACGCGGAGCATGACCACCTTGGGACTGCGCCCTTGTGCGGCCACTCCGAGATACAGCCGGGCGTTGCTCTGCTGTGAGGACTGGGTGATCGCGAAGAAGGAATCGCGCCGGTCGGGACCGGGGGGCGGGAAGATGTCCACCATCCGGTGGTTGAACAGCGCGCGGATCTGGTTCTCGGCGCGCCGGACCGTGGCAGTCGAGGCCACAATCTTGGGCCGGCTTCGCTCTCCCGTAGGGTGGGTCGAACGCCGCACCGCGGCGTGAGGCCCACCATCCGCCGCATCTCCCGTAGGGTGGGTCGAACGCCGCACCGCGGCGTGAGGCCCACCATCCGCCGCATCTCCCGTAGGGTGGGTCGAACGCCGCACCGCGGCGTGAGGCCCACCATTCGCCGCATCGTTTCCGGTAGGCCCACCATCCGCCGCGGGCGCCATGGTACAAAGCTCATCGAGAGCCGTCTCATAAAGTCCGACCATGGTCCCGAGCGGTCCGGAGATCAAATGGAGCTCGTCCTGGATGATCAGGTCGGGGGGCAGCAGCCGACCGCCGGGCAACGGATGTCCGACGTTCGGCTGGCACGGACCGTAGAACCCGTGCGAGTCAAACCGCTGGACCCGGCCGAAGAACGAACCGACCTCACCCGTCCAGGGCATCGCCGCGAACTTATCGACCGTGGCGATCAGGAAGCAAGGAAGCCGCCGGTAAATCGGTTCGTCCACCGCGAGGATCGGCAGGGACTTCCCGCGGCTGAAGTCACAATCGCGGTTAATGCAACTCACCCGGAGATCGGTCGGCGTGTCGGGATTCGGCAGGAGCTGGAACGAGTTCTTGGAGAACTTGGTCCCGCACCAGGGGCATTCCTCGATCGGAATCGGCGACGCCGTCCGGCTCCCGTTCTTGAAGGCGATGGTCTTGGCGCGGGCCGACTCCGGATCGTTGTCACCCTTCTGGCCCATGCGATTCGGGGTCGCGGCCCGTCCGACCCACAGCCCGATCTCGAACGGCCAATCGCCGAGCTTCTCGACATCCTGCTGCCGCTCCAGCTCCAGGGCACAGAGGAGCGTCGAGGCCCGCCCGAGCTGGTCGAGGGTCAGGAGGCGGAGCGTATACGCGCATCAACACGCTAAGCCCGGCCGAGGCGATCCCCGAAGCGGTTTCGGTGGGCCTACTCGCCGCGCCGTCTACGTAGGGTGGGTCGAGCCGCGATTCCTCGCGGCGAGGCCCACCGGAGGAAGGCGCGCAATCGTCGCAACACAAGCGTGAATGCCGCCAACCCGAGATACGCCTCCGTCTTGCCGCCGCCGGTGGGAAAGAAGAGCAGGTCGACGACCTCGCGGTCATCGCTCACGGGCTCGGCAATCCCCTTGAGGTTCATCAGCAGGAACGCGAGCTGGAACGGCCGCCATCTCGGCTGGATCGATTCCAGCGACTTACCCTGCATCACGCCCATGCGCCGACGCGCCGCAGTGGCCATCGCCCGGTTGGCGATGCGGAACGCGTCCAGGCATTGCGGGTCCTCCAGTAGCGCGATCCCCTCCTCGATGCGCCGGGCCGCGACCCGGCGCGCGCCGAGCAACTCCTCGCCCGTCTCCTCGCGACGGTGCGGAGAATTCGGCATCGTCCCGCGCTGATCTTCGATCCAGGCCCGGTACCGAGTGACGAGCTGGCCCAGTTTCGCGTGCGCGTCGGCGACTCCGGTAATCTGGGCCAGTGCGTCCATCGAGATCTCGATATCCGGCAGCTCCGCGGGCGCCACCCGTTCCACGTCGGCCTGGGGAATCCAGCAGGTGCGGACCCGGTGGCAATGGCAATCGCTAAGGACGGCCTCGGTGGCCACGCTGTGCCCCACGGCGAACTCGCAAGCGTCGCGATATTGCAGGTCGGCCACCCGCTCGTCCCAGTCTGTGCTCTCCAGGCTCCGCAGGTTGGGACGTGGTACGAACGGCTCCTCGCACGTCACCTCGAGTTGGGCCTGAAAAACGAACGCTTCGTCGCGCGTCTCGTCCGGCGCGGGAGCGCGGCGGTTGACAAGGAACACCGAGACGGACCGGCTGCCCTTCGGCAGGCCGCCCTCGGCTCCATCGCTTTCGACCGGCCGGATCGACAAAGCGACCCTCAGCCCCTGGCTCCCTTTGACTTCGGTCTCGCGCGGCCTCCGGGTCGATCTGGGAACCTCCAGCTCCAGTTCCGCGATCCGTTGCGTGCGCTCCCACTCCGTGCCTTCGCCGTGACCGTCGGCCGGCTTGCGGAGCGTGTAATCTCCCCAGCGGACGCATACCTTGAGCCGTCGCGTGGCCTCGGGTACCAGCACGCTCAACCCGATCGACGACGGCAGGAACCGCCTGCGGGCCGATGCCGGCTCGGTCGGCGTGGCATCATCGCCGCCCCCGGCGTCGTTGGCGGCATCGACTTCCTCGTTGCTATCTTCATCGACCCGCTGGGTATCTTCCGCGTCCAGCGGCACCAGGAAGCCGGTCAGATACCAGCGCGAGGGGGCCTGGGACAGGACTTCGTCGGCAGTACCCAGGCCCTCGCCGGGGCCGACCAGGTCGAGATTCAGCGCGCGGGCCAGTTCGCGTCGGACTTCGACAGGGCTCATGAACCGATCCTCTCGGCGCCTTCTGGGCTCCTCGTCGCGTCAACGAATTCGGGAGAGCGATCTCATCAGCTTCCTCGGAAGCATCCTGCTTCGCAAGGGCTACGTGCTCGCGTGGCCGACGAATCGACGCGTGCTGTTTATGTAGGGTGGGTCGAGCCGCGATTCCTCGCGGCGAGGCCCACCGAAGGCGCCCGCGGTGCGGAGCGGTCCCGGTGGGCCTCACACCGCGTTGCGGCGTTCGACCCACCCTACAAGCCCCCGCATCGCGCGTCATGTCAAGAAAACCCGAAAACCTGGCACCCGCTCATGGCTGGAGCACTGAGAAACCGCTGATCTCGGTGACGCGATGGATCCGACGGCCCATGTGGAGTTTGTCCCAGAAACGGACGCCCTCCCCGTTGCGGTGGGCTTCGACGGCTTTCTGGTAATCATCCGGATTCAAATCGGCGCGGCCTTGAGGATCTCCTCGTCATGAAGCAAGGCGAGCGTGGTCTCGCCGTGGATCCGGCCGTCAGGGCCGGGGCGACCTTTGAGCGTCACCACCTTGCCGATGAAGAGCGCCGAGGCGATGGCCTCAGTCGGCCTCAGTTTCTGGTACAGGTCTTCGATGAAACGGAAGTGCTCGGTCTTGATCCGCACGGTCAGGGGCGTCGGGATCTGCGGTGGTAAGGTCGACGCCCATGAAATGGAGACCCCCAGGCTTGAGAGTTCTCCAGAGGGTCGCCTCTGGAGCTGAGCGTCGCACAGGTTCGCGCTCAAGACGGGTTCGGACTCGTTCGGCTCGAGGGCCTCGGTCGCTCGATCGGCCTCAACCGCTCGGACCATCCGATGGAGCGAGCGGATCAGAAGAGACGTCGCGGACCGCGTGAAGGGCTCGGCGCCCGCCAACGAAGATCCGTCGGGCTCGACGGTGCGCAGAGGGCAAGAAACCGCGATCGTGAAACTGCCGCGCTCGGTCTGTCCCAACTGACAGCCGCCGATGAACTGGAGGGCTTCCGGTCGCCTGAGCTGTGAGTGGAATGGTACAGGGTTGAGGACGCTGCAAGCCGAAGCCAGAAGGCTCTTCCTGGCTCCGCTCAGGAGATTCGTGCCCTCGATCAGGGGAACCAAACCGCGTGCCGTTACCGAGGACGTCACGCGAAAGCGGAGCACGTCGGAATCGGGCATCAGCAAGTCATCGAGGATCTCCGCCACCGGGCGCGCCTCAATTCCGGCCAGGGTCTGAATGACCTCGAAGATTCGCTTGTCGTAATCGTCGAATGTCTCGTCCATGGGAACGACGAGCTGTTCCCACGGGGCCTCAAGGTGCTCGAAAAGGGCGATCTCTCCGTTGATCCCCTCGACGCGCCGCCATCCTTTCGCCTTGGCGTAGGTCCGAACCTCCTGGGGGCTAATCAACCGAAGGAGGTCGCGAGGTCGCGTCTCATACGTCATATCGCGAGGCCGCGTCTCATACGTCATCGGTGATCTTCTCCCGGTTGGCGAAACGGGTCATCAGAAGCCCCAGGTTCTCGACGGACAAGTGGTTGCCCGTGGGGATGTAGACGGTCTGGGACGTCTCATTCTCACCGTCCCGCGCACCCAGCAGGCTCAGCCAGTAAGCGCAGCGGCGAGCGACGAGGCTTTCGTGGCTATGCACCAGCCACTCCTCGGCCCTGGCAGGCAGGAACAAGACGACAAGGACTTGCGGTGAGGTCGTCCGGGGCGACCGCAGTTCGTCATCGTTCTTCTTCTTGAGAGCGAACGCATAACGCCCGCCCGATACGGCCGGCTGAGCCGTGGTCGCCTTCAATTGCACGTCGACCGTGAAATTCGTCAAGACCCAAGGTCCAGGCAATTCTTGCCTCGCCCGCAGGACGGCGTCCACCCCCGCATCATCCGACCCTCGTCCGGTCCTCTCACAAATGATGCCCGCCCGGGAGGCCACGGCATGGAGATAGGCGTAACTCAGCTCGGCTTCAATGTTCTGGATGGTGAGCATTGATTCGCCTCCTGCGCACCGCCCCGTTACTCACCGCCACAGGTCCTTGCGCGACAGCCCCGATCCGCACATCGGTCCAGAAGTTGTGTAAGGCCATGATGATTCCTCGGGGCATCTGAACGCGGGACGAGCTGTCGAATCTCAAATAGACCGAGGAGCCCGCGTATCGATCACCCCTGCGTTCCGTGCCTTGCCCGCGAGGAAGACCCTTCCTCCATCAGAACAGGCCCGGCTGTTCCGGGTTGGCCCGTTTCTTCGGAGCCTTTCTGGCCTTCGTCGCCTTGGTCTCGGCAGCGGCGGCGCCGCTGAGGCGCTCCAGCTCGGCCCGCTTCTGGTTCAGGTCGAGCAGCCGGGCGAGGACCTCGTCGCGGAAGTCGTCGGGCCAGCGGTAACCGCCAGGGCTTCTTCCGCGTCCGGCCGGTCGAGCCCGTCTCGGGCTCGTCCGCGTCGTCCTCATCCTCATCCTCGTAATCGAGCAGGAACTCACACGTCGGCTTCAGATCGGTCCAGCCGTAGGCATCCAGGACGGCCCGGTCCATCGCGCCGTGCGGCTTCTCAGGCGGCGGATCCACAGTCGGGTTCCAGCCCGTGTTTCGGCGGCCAGTTCACGATCCGATCGGTCGGAATCGGCAGTCGTCGGACACAACCCCTTCCGTCGATCAATCTCTTTTCGTAGAATCAACTTGCGCGGAGCTAATTGGGATGGAGTGCGAGGACCCTGGTCGCGATTCACGACGATTCGTTTCCCGGGACTGGGGGCGTGCTGAAGGAAGATGGGGAAGCGACGTCGAAGAATGAGGGACAAATCCCTGCCGGCGCAATTGCGTTCGCCCGAGGCCGAGCGAATCGCCCGCGACATCGAGACGGGAAGAAGACAGCTACTGGTCATCCTGTTCATCCCGAGTCATGATCGTGATGAAAAGGAGTTGAAGACACGAGATCTCTGGGCGGATGCCGCTCTTGATCTCTTCGCGGAGTTGTTCGGTGGGGCGACCGCTTTTGATACCTACGCCGGCATTTACCGGGATAAGGTTCGAAGTAAGGATCTCAAAGACAAGCCGATCCTTGTGGAAAGTTACACCGAAATCGAGCGAATTCGAGACATCGATGTCTTGGAGGATCTCGTTTCATTCATGAAGAGGATGGGCAGAGAGAGCAAGCAAGCGGCCGTTGCCGTTGTCATCAATAACGCTTTCCATGAGATTACCGACTTTTGACCTCGGACAGCCGTCTCGGAGGCGAAAATGGAAGAGCTCGATCAGTCCGTGATCAGCAAGATCCTCGGAAGCAAGATCAAGCCGGTGGGACCGGTGGGCTTTGGCAACTTCGCTTCGGTGTCCACCACGGAAGAGATCCAGAAAGCATTGCGGGGAGACGGGCGAAGCGTGGAGCCTCGAGCGTTCGGCTACGAACAGGACGCCATCGTGGTTCACTCCTTTGACGAGGTTCGCGACGGCGCCTCGATTGATGAATTGCTGTGGAACAAGGATCTCGCCTCCTCGTTCGTCGCCAGATGCCGGGAACTCGGCTTGGATGCGCCACAGTCCGTTTTCATTCGCAGGCTGATGATCGTCCGGAAGAACGCCGCCAGGTATCGAGAGCATGGTATCGCCATTCGTCCCACGACCCAGAAGGGAATTCTTCCGCGGATCGTGCCCGAATACGCGCACGTCATCGAGTTCGCACTGGTCAAGCTCCGATATCGCTATGGATCATCGATCGACGATATTCTCATGGATCGTTTTCTTGGCGATAAGCTCGAGGACTTGGTTCGTCAAATCGCACCATCCCTTTCTAGCCGGGATGTGCGACTTGGCGCACTTTACATCCGCAGGGAGAGAGAGATGAAGAAACGGGCTCTCGAGAAGATGAACGCCCTTGATCTCGCGGCGATCGAACGTGCCTGGAAGGGGGTCATTCACCTCTCGGAAGTGAGACCCGACGAGATCCCGGTTTCTCCGGGCCTGGTCGAACTCAAGGACGAAGATCGTTACCTCTACATCGCGCGCAATTCGGATATCCGGTCGGCGGTGCGCCAGTTGAGCACTGGGGATGCGTTCCGGTTGATGGCCGGCAGCTTCTGGAAGCCCAGACTCGAGACGATTACGCTCGCGTTCGCACCCGGACAAAGAATCGCGGGGGCCTCGATCGAATCCTGGCAGCGGAAGTTGATCCACGATCGGAACCCGGTTTTCAACTGGCCGATGGCGCAGGATACCGCGTAAAGGAACATCTTCAGGAGTGCCTCACGGCATCGAACGCCGAGGCCGTTGGACCTACCACCGTACGGGAACATCTCCGGCTGATCGCTGTCTCTCTGCCGGCCCGGCGGTCGGTTATTGCCGGCACGCGCGAAGCCGAGGGTCTCGCCGGGCTTGGGCGGCGGTTTGGAGAACGGACGTCGGCCATTGACCCTTGCTCCGATGTCACCGATAATCCCCGTGGAGGCTCTGCTGAGGGATTGCTTTCCGGTGATCCTGGCTGCTTTGCCCTCTTTTTTTGTGCCCATCTGGGACCATACGGATTCGGCACGTAGCCGATGCAGAAACTCTCGACTACGCATCCATCACGATAGCATTCGCCAGGGAACTCAAGTCGATGCATCCACGACCAGAACTCCTCGGCTACCTCGTGGCGCGTGTGACCATCCCTACCTTGGCCCAGTGGTCTGAATTACCAGCTACGTCACGTGTCCGGTGAACCTCTTGATCTAGCTGGTGTCCTGATGTTCAATAAGGTGGACGAATTCGCGAGCCTTTTCCGGGATCAGACGCTTGGGAACAGGATCAGGGATACTGGTCAAGGTCGATGCAATCCGATAGTCCCCATTTTCCGGACTGGTTCCCACCGAACTGTCCGCCTGCGGACGCGGCGAATGCGAGTGCGATCGTGTTTCGATTCGCGACGAAAAATCCGATCGACCTTCAAGATTTCCTCAGTCACCATGAACTGAGGTTGGCACCAACGGCACCACCATGTCGTCGGTGCAGTCTCTCGGTCTACAGAACTCTCGACGCGGCACGAAGGAAGTTGAAGCAATTGCGAGATCGGTACCCAGGCCGTTTCGGGCCCTATATTGCGGAAGGAACGTTGGATGCAGGGCATGGAAAAATAAAGCAAGAAGGGACAGACACCGATCATCATGAGTGGTGGGCCTACGACGGGGTTGAGAGGCATCAGACCTTTCATATCCTCGAGCGTATGGAGGCTTGATAGCAAAGGTCAGTTGTATGCGGGAACCAAACGGCAAAGTCATCGCCCCAGACTCGATCGGCCCACTAAGGCCGGAAGAGCCGCTTTTCGAATTCGAGGGCGAATACCTGACATTCGTCGCACAGGATCCGAATGGTGACCTGCTCCTGGTCCATAACCTATGCGTATCTGACGGAGCTTCCCGCTATCTGGTCTCCCCTATCGATGCACGAATCCTGAGCGACCTGAAAGCTGGGCGTCTCGACATCTACTCGGCCCTTCGACAACCGCGATGCTGGATCGCCGATCTGGTGGCTGACGATTCATCAGAGCAACCCTGGCGAATTCACTCACTCTACCGCATCGATTTCGACTCAGTTCCCAAAGACCAGGTAGCTCGTCCAGGTACGATGATCACACCCGACCTGGATCCGCTGTTCCGGATTCGCTTGATTGGATCGGGTGTCGGTCCTGGCAGGACCTCGGCCGCCGATGTCCGTATGGCTTCCCAGGCCGCGGAATCAGGCCTTCGCGGGTTGGCGCGCATCGCACTCGATGAGAAGAAAAAAGTCGGGCAGGTTTCACGAGACATTCGCCACTATTCCGACCTGCCTTATCAGTATTCTCGCGCGGCCAGCTTCGAGATCGCGTTCGGGCGTCCACGCGACCGACTTCCGGGCGTGGACGATGAAGTGTTCGAAGAGATGGGACGACTGTTGGAGCGGGGTTTGAAATCCCTCCGTGCTGACGGCGACGACCTTGCGCCGGTGGAGGGGCTGGACGCCGATCAGGCCCTCCAGTTGTTCGAGGCGATCAAGGCGCTGACTCCTCCGACACGTGGCGGGGTCGATCGAGTCGAGCTTGGCGGCGGATTGATCGAGGGCATCGCCGGCTCGAGAGTGCTCACGAGGGATGATCGCATCCGATCCGTTCAACGCATCAAGGCCGCTCGCAAGGCGCCTCGCAAGGAGGCCCCCTTCCGAGTCACAGGTGTGATCGAGGAGGCGGACCAGGGGACGTCCAGCTTCACACTACGTCAACTGGATCCTCCAGACGTGCCTGTCGTGGGTTTGGTCACGGAGATCCGTTTCCGCTTCGAGGACCACCTTTACGACGCCGTCATGGACGCCTTTAATTCACTTGAGCGCATGGTCGTTGTCGGCGAACTCATCGATTCCGCCTGCCAGGCCCTCGACATCCAAGTCGCGATCGACGTTTCTTCCGGCGGTCCTGGGGTCCAGGCCGTCGGTTCAGAATAACCCCGGCTGTTCCGTGTCGCTTGCCTTGTTGGCCGATTTCCTCGGCTTCTTCGTCCTGCCCCCCGCAGCGGCGGCGCCGCTGAGGCGCTCCAGCTCGGCCCGCTTCTGGTTCAGGTCGAGCAGCCGGGCGAGGACTTCGTCGCGGAATTCGTCGGGCCAGCGGTACCGCCAGGGCTTCTTCCGCGTCCGGCCGGTCGAGCCCGTCTCGGGCTCGTCCGCGTCGTCCTCATCCTCGTAATCGAGCAGGAACTCACACGTCGGCTTCAGATCGGTCCAGCCGTAGGCATCCAGGACGGCCCGGTCCATCGCGCCGTGCAGCTCGCGGAGCCTGGCGATCTCGGGCGAGGTCTCGTACGGGTCGTGGAAGCGGTTGTAGGTCTTCGTCAGGCCCTCGTTGTTCTGGACCATCAACGCGGCGCGGAATTCGTAGTAGGCACGGCCGGCGGCTTCGAGGGCGGGATCGGTCTCGAACTTCTCGGGGAAGGGGAAGGTTTCGAAGCAGTCGGAGGGGGTGTAACTGCAGATCGTCCTTCAGTGACGAACTCAGATACCGGGCCCAGGTCTCGTGAATGCGAGATTGGAGCAAGCAAAAAGCACCGAATATCGACCAGCGGGAAAACAACAATTTGCTCGTTGTAGACACATACCCTGTTCGGCAGAAACGCGAAGCCAGAGGCATTCCGATGTGATGAGCACACCAGCACCCGCTCCAGGCCGCGGATGGCGTCGAAGAGAGCCGGCAGTCAGTCTCTCCAAATGCCACCATCTCTGGCTTCGGATCTCGTCGATTCTGCTGCAGCTCGCTGTCCGGCTTGACTTTCTCCTCCACGATCCGCATCAAGTCCGGCCAGCGCCGCGCCTCCTCCTCGCTCATTTCGCCGAAATTGATGACGTACCGATGATGGGCATGGGTCGGAGAGTCATTGACCTCCTCGCCGCCGATGTAGGGGAAGATCCGCTCGGCATTGCGGGGGTCTTTCTGGATCAGCTCGTGCATGAGCGTAATCGAGTTGACGACGCCCTTGGTGTCGGTGTCGTCGAAGGTGAAGCCCTGTCCAGAGATCTTCGAACCCAGGAAACTCTTGTCTTCGTTGGCCTTGAGCTTGGCGGGATCGTCGTGTCCGCCGGCATGGAAGAGATAGGCCGTGATGAGCGGGACCGGGCGACGATCGAGCTCGTAGGGTGGGTCGAACGACGCCAACGGCGTCGTGAGGCCCACCGATGGCCTTGGGACGGCGGTGTCGACCGCGCCGGTTCGGTGGGCCTCACTGCGAGGAATCGCGGTTCGACCCACCCTACCCACGTGGACGACGCTCACGATCACCGCGGCCTGGCCGGGCCATTTGTAGCGTTTGCGGGCGTTGTAGATCGTCCCGCCGTTCGTGCAAATCCAGCGCAGGCCCGTGGATCGTGTGTCGCCCTGGCCGATCGTATTCGTGGCGATCAGGCCGAAGGCGCCCCTGGCTTCAGGAGGTTGAAGGCCCGCCGGAAGAAGTGAGCGACGAGGTCGGCGTTGCCGTGCGATTCCTCGTGCACGGCCTTGAGCCAGTCGAGGAACCCAACACCCAGGGTCCCGCTGATCCTCGAACCGCCCATGAACGGCGGATTCCCCACGATCGCATCGAACCCGCCGACCAGCTTCCCCTTCGCATCGACCGTGAACACCTCGGGAAACTCGATCGGCCAGTGGAAGGGCACGATCCCCGCTCGCCGCTCCGAAGCTCCCCCACGGCTCGGGTGATCGGCTCACGGTCTTCGACCTTCATCCGGCCCAGGTACGATTCGAGGCAACCCGCCAGCTCTTCGCGTTTCTGTTCGCGCTGGCGGTCCTTGTCGGCCGAGAAGAACGCCGCGACGGCGGCGTCACCGGTCAGCCGGATGGCGGAAAGCGACTCCTCCGCGAGGGCCAGCTTGTCGCGCCGAAGCTCGTAGGGCAGATCGTCCCGGACGGCGATGACTTCACGACGGTACTCCGTCGCGCGCTGGATTCGCGCGTTGAGGTAGCCGCTCGAGGAACTCCATCTGCGGCTTGGGCTGCCAGTGAAACGCGGCGATCTGGTCGCGCGTCAGGCCCACGAGCGAATCGCCGGACCGCAAGGCATGGTCGAGGAAGGTAAACGGATGGTCCCTGGCCAGCGTCGCCAGCCAGAGCGATAACTTCGAGAGGTCCACGGCCATCGGGTTCTTGTCCACGCCGTACAAACACCGCTGGGCGATGAGCCGGCGGGCGTGGAGGACTTCGTCTTCGTCAGGAGGCAGCCTCGGGACACCATCGTGCACGTGCCACGCCTTGACCAGCGCATCGCCGAGCTGCCGGCAGGCTTCCACCAGGAACGCCCCGGAGCCCATCGCCGGATCGCAGACTCTCAGCTCCAGGATCGCCTCGGGTGTCACCCGATCGCCGAGCCGGTCGAGGATCGGCTTGAGCGTCGTGCGGACGATCGGCTCGGTCAGGGAGCGCGGGGTGTAATGCGAGCCGCTCCGTCGGCGCTCATCCGACGGTTGCAGGACCATCGCCCCTTTGGAGACGACATTCGGCGTCACCTCGCGCGCGATCCGCCTCTCCAGGGCCGCCAGCAGGTCGTCGAGGATCGCAGCCTTCTTCAGGGCGTCGAGGGCCTGACCGGTCAGCGCCTGGTCGGTCTGATCCTTGAGCCATTTCGCCCGGTCGGCCGGCTTGATCGCCAGCAACGCTTCCAGGTTGATGCTCGCCGGTGCCCCGTGAGCCTTCGCAGGCTTGATCGCGATCGAGGGTCCCCGGGCGACCTCCAGGTTGAAGCCCATGATCGCTTCATACACGCTGCCGATCTGCTCGACGTCCAGCGACCGGTAGCTGAGCCGTTCGCCATCGAGGATCAACAAGTTGTTGAGGACCCGGAAAACCACGCCGTCAGGAACCCGCGGTATCCCGCCCGAGGAGGCATGTAGGGTGGGTCGAACGACGCCTCCGGCGTCGTGAGGCCCACCACCGGTGCCCTCGAGGAACGGATACCGTCCGGGATCGAACAGGTAACCCTGGCGTGCCGGGATGTGCAGCGCCCCATGGCGCCCGCCCTCATAGATCAGGCGAAAGAGCGTGAGAAGCTGTGCCCACGCCCCGTAGCGGAGATCCATCGTGTCAGGGAAGCGGCCGGCATCGGCTCGCAGCCGGTCGAACAGACCGGTCACGGCGTAGTAATTCACATAGACCGGGTCGCTGGAGAGCAGCCCCCGATCCTCGGCGTAGAGGATGAAGACCAGCCGCATCAGCACGGTCAGCAATCCGTGATAGACGTGATTGGGCTCGGAGGCGAGCACCTCGCGGAGCAGCTCGCCCTTGGCCTGGTCATCCGCGGCCTGGAAGCCGCGGACCAGCTCGAAGAGCGCCGCGAGGACCTGTTCGGCCAGCTTGGTCGAGACGACGTTCTGATACTTGCGGCTGTCGGCGAGGATGGCCGGCAAGCGCTGCTTCTCGCCCAGGCTGAAGAGCCGCTCCTCGCCCAGCAGCATGTGCAAGGCGGCGAAGATCGGTCGGCCGGCCACCTGGACCATCTCGGCCACGCGGAAGGTCGCATAGCCGCTGGTCTCCCCGCGCGGGGCATACATCAGGCGGATGGAGCCATCGCTGACCAGCAGGCCGATGGGGACGCGGCTCTCGCGCAGCAGCCGCTCGAACTTGGCATGCGGGGTGGCCTGCCAGTGCCGGTCGTCAGTGGCGGACACTGTGTCCAGTTCGCTGCCGACGGGGAGCACCCGGACCAGCATCATCCACGGGTGGCTCGCGTCTTTCGGCTGGTATTCCCGGACGACATGCGTCGGGCGGAGGGTCTCGTGATATTCGGGGAGCGTGACTTCAAGGCCCGCGTACTGCGGGTCGCCCGGACGCACCCGCTCCAGGTCGCTCTCCCGCCAGCCGAGCACCGAATGCGCGAATCCGGCAAGGTCGCGGATTTCCGGAATCGGCTCGTCATCCGTATCGCGGGGCAGGCATGCCAGGAACCGTTGGTGATCCGGGGCGATGTTCCGGTTGATGTGGGCCTGGGCCGCCAGGAGGGCCGGAATCGAGACGACGAGCCCCGTGGGCTGCACATAGCCGAGCCATTCTTGATGGGCCAAGGATTCCGGTTCTCTCGCCATGACCTGTCACCTCGTACACCGATGGCCGCGATGGCCCACCGCAACCGCCGTCGCCTTCGGTGGGCCTCGCCGCGATGAATCGCGGCTCGACCCACCCTACGAGATCGGTGGGCCTCACGCCGCGGTGCGGCGTTCGACCCACCCTACCCGGTTTCCGGCCAGAGATACACGAGCCCCACCGGCTCGATGCGCGTCGCCTTCACCTGGTAGAGGTCGCGGATGCGGTCGGGCTCGGTCTCGAGCTCGGCTTCGAGGCGATGGAGCCGCTTGTCCCAGTACCGCCGGTTCGATTCGAGCTGGCGGAGCTCGTCCTCGACGAACCCGAGGCGCAACTGAACATCGGGCTTGCTGTGCTGGGCGGCGACGTCCGTGATGTGCGCCTTCTGCGTTTCCAGGATCTCGCGCATGATCTTGGCTTCGGCCGCACCCCGGTCGAGGAGCTGTTTCAGGGCATCTCGCGCATACTCCTCGCCCCGGGCCTGCAAATGGGGCAAGAGCTCCTGCACGTCGCGAGGCGCGGCGGCCTGCAACTGATGGATCACCTGGTCGGTGAGCGCGCGGCCGGTCCCGGACAGGAGGGCCTCATCGAGCAGGCCCAGCGTACGGGTCTCCGAATCACGGGCGTAGGGCTTGAGGGGCTCCTTGCGAAGCTGCGGATCGACCCATCGCGCAGTGACCGGGATCAGCTCCTCATGCAGCCGCGCCGCCGACGGGCCGTACAGGCAGAGACGTCCCAGGAGCACCACCCGGGGAATCGCGTCCGAGGTCTGGCTCAGGCAGGCTCGGGACATCTCATGGAGGCCGAAGCCCTGGGCCGTGAACCGGCCGAGCAGGCGCTGCACGACGCGCTGCTCCAGGTGCAGATGCACCACTTCATCGTCCATCGTGCCGGGATCGTCGAACACCACCGGCCGGATCGGCGAAACCCGTCGCCATTCCCACGGCTTCTGGTCGCGGGCACGGGGCACGCGGAGCGTGTCCATCGTGTCGGCCCAGGTGGGATCGGCTCCCTCGCGCCGGTCGAGCGCGGGGAAGAGCGATCGCGGCAACTTCGGCCCGCTACTCTGCATCATCGCCGGCCGGTTTCAGGGGCTCCGCGCCGATCAACTCCAACGCACAGGAGATGGCCGAGCGGAAATGCTCCTTGTCCAGCCCGATGCTCTTCTGAGATTCGGCCAGGAGGCTGCGCAATCGCTCGATCTGCTCGCGCAGGGCATATTGCCGTTCCCGGGTGGCCTCCAGCTCGTCCTCGACGGCCTGCCGCCGGTCGGGGTCGAGGTCGGCCGTCTCGATCTCGTGTTCGAGGGCGTCCACCTGGTCGCGGCGAATCCCGGCTCGGAGCGTGTCGGCCAGCCGGGCGTCGATCACCTGGGCCAGGCTGCCCAGCTCGCGTTGGATGGTCTCGGTCTTGCGGACCAGGGCCGCCAGGATGCGATCCTCGGGACGCTGCTGGTAGACGAAATAATGGCAGAACACGTCGGGGCTCGGTTGCAGTTTCCGATCGATCCGGCCGTTGCGCTGCTCCATCCGGCTGGGGTTCCAGGGCACGTCGAAATGGAAGAGGTTCCAGCAGTGCGCCTGGAGGTTCAGGCCCTCGCGAGCCGCGTCGGTGGCGATCAGGATGCGGAGGGGATGCTTGGCCGGGTCGGCGTTGAAGGCGAGCTTGATCGCTTCCCGCTCATCATGAGGCGTGGGACCGTGGAAGATCGCGATCCGGTCGTCGGCGCGGTCGGTCCCGTCGATCGCGGCCGAGAGCTGTTGATGGAGATAGCGCTTGGTGTCGTCGTACTCGGTGAAGATGATGACCCGGGTGTCGTTCCAGGTCGCCGGTTTCGAGGCTCGATGGCCCGGCGCCGCCAGTCCCGGGCACATCGTGTCGCGAATCCAGTCGATCAGCTTGAGCACACGCGCGTCGGCCAGCGCGTGATGAGCTTCGGCGATCTCGGTCATCTCGTCGAGGAGCCTCTGCTCACGGGCGAAGAGGCCGCGCGCCGTGACGTCGGAGATGGGACCGACGGTGGCCTCGCTCACGGCGGCGATGAGGGACTCCTCCTCCGCGTGCAGGTCGTCCTCGGACAAGGTCGCCCGATCGTCGTCGCTGCCGACGGCCTCAGTCAGCAGGTTGATCGGGTTCAGCAGAGGATAGCCTGGCTTTGCCCCGATCTCTCCCGACTGGGCCGATTCCCACTGTCTCTGGACGGTCCGTCGATGGACGCGGAGGGTCCGTGAGAACGCTTCGATCGAGGAAAGCAGCCGCTGTTGCAGATTGGTGATGAGCAGGCCGGCGGCCGCTTGCTTGCGCCGGGTCTCGCCGCTGAGCCGCTCTTCGCGGAGCTGCCGGTATTCATCCAGGAGGGCGGAGAGTTGCAGCTCGGGAGCGTGGGCGGGCAAACCATCGATGTTGATCTGGACGATGTGCCGCCTGGGGAAGCCGCCGATGACTTCCCGGATATCGTCCTTGAGCCGGCGGACCATGACTTCGTCGAGCATCCGCTTCTTGACCGGCACCCCCCGACAGAACCGCTGAGGGTCGAGGATCTCCAGCAAGGCGGAGAAGCTGTTGGAGTGACCGTTGTGTGGCGTGGCGGAGAGGAACAGCCGGTGCTCGAATCGCGGGGCGAGGTCGCGGACGGCCCGCGTGATGTGGGAGTCGATGGCGTACTTCTGACCGCTGGCGGGCGCGGCGTGGTGCGCCTCGTCGAGGATCAGGAGCGTGCCGCTCCGGAAATCGCCCAGCCAGTCGCGCAGCGGCCCGGCGTACGTCTCGTCGATCAGCAGCCGGTGCGAGACGAGGAACCGGGAGTGGGTGCTCCAGGGATTCACCCCGAACCCGCGCTCCAGGCGGATCTGCTTCATGTAGTCCTTGTCGAGCACCTCGAACATGAGGCCGAACCGGTTCTCCAGCTCGTCCTTCCACTGGTAGATCATCGACGGCGGGCAGGAGACGACGATCTCGCGGGCCTTCTTGCGGAGCAGCAGCTCGCGTGCGATCAATCCCGCCTCGATCGTCTTCCCCAGGCCGACGTCGTCGGCGATGAACAGGTTGACCCGCGGGAGCCGCAGCGCCTTGCGGAGCGGCTCCAACTGGTAGGCGTCAAGACGAATCCCGGCGCGGAACGGAGACTGGAACAACCGGGGGTCTGTGGATGTGACGCAGTTCCAGCGGAGCGTGTTCAGGTAGGCGGCAAACCGCTTCGGCGGGTCGAAACCGCGCTGGGCGATGGATTCCCACGCCTCGCCCGTGATGATTGCGCGATCGATTTCCCGCTCCCAGAGCACTTCGAGAGGCTGACCCTGGGCGTCATCATCGACGCACGACAGGCGAACCAGCGTGCTCTCACCGGCCCTCTGGGGTGGCGCGACGCTCTCGACCAGATACAGGCGTTGCCGAACGCACGCGATCTGGCCTGGCGCAGGGACTTCGACTGAACGCGGCATGGAAAAGTTAACGTCTCCCTGCACGGTAAGGTCTCGAGACCCGCGCCGAACCCCAGCGCGTAGTAGGGTGGGTCGAGCCTCGGTATCCCGAGGCGCGGGCCCACCACGACCCTGAGATTAATAGCACGCGCCCGCCATCGCAAGGATTGCGCAGTCCTCCACTTTAAATTTTTGGGATTTTTTATGTCTCACCTGCGCCAGGAGTTGCGCCGAGAAAACGGCCAAAAATGCCGCCGCTGCATTAACGGATTTTGAAACTTGCGGCATCCTGTATATTAAGGACGATGTGCAGGAGCATCGCGGAGGTCGTCTTGGTCCACTCCCCTCGGCATTCCCAGGCCACGGACTACGAACCACGAACCTCGGCTGCACGGAGCGGACCTCGCCCAAAAAGCTGCCAAAGCCTGCCAGTCAACGCCGCCAGATTTTCGACCGAAGTCCATGAAGCGAATGATCTTACTTCAAATCCACAGGGCTGTGCCGTGCGCGGCACTGTGCCACGACAAAAGCGCGCGGCACCGACCTCGACAATCCGCCATCGGCAACCGATTCCAGGACGGACCCCCGTCCCTCGGACCGGCGATGGATTCGGAGGGTGATCGACCCAGCGACCACGGCGATCGGGCCGGGGGGCCAACAGGTGGTGTTGATCGCCGCGCTGGGTTAGCTTGAGAGCGGAGGACCACTGTTCCGCACCAACCGATTCCTGGGACTGCGAGTCGCCTCGCCCTCCCACCTGCTTCGAGGACCCGATCATGCAAGCGAGATCAAGGCCGTCCTGGATGTGGCATCTCTTCGGCACGATCGTCGGCCTGGCGTCGTGGACGGTCGCCGGCCGGGGCGACGATCTGCCCGTTGTCGCGGAAGTCGAGTTCCAGCCACTCTCGGCGCAGGTGAAGCGGGTGGTCGAGGCACTCGACATGCTCGGCGAACCGCTGAGTCAGGCGGAGAAAGCGATGCTCGATAAGGCTCTGGATTCGACCGGGCCCGCGTCGGCCATCCGCGCGATCCAGCAAGTGCTGGACCGGCATTGCTTGATCGGGATCGAGATCAATCCCGAGAGCCGGGTGAAGGCCGTCCAGGGACCGGCGCGGCCCCGGCTGGTCCAGAACGGCTGGTCGGTCTTCCTGATCAAGGTCCACAACGAGGCCGGGGTCACGGCCGAGCTGGCGGCGGTGAGCCCCAATGCCGATCGAGTCTACAAGCAGTTCGACCGGCCGCCCCGACCCCAGGCCGTCGGTCTCGCAGGCCCAGATCGTCCAGCGCTGGATGGACAAGGCGATGTTCAACGATCGGCCGCTGAAGCGATCGCTCTCGGGACTGGCTCTCGAGTACCGGATGATCCAGCTCTATAGCCGGGACGCCGGGCACCGCGAGGCGAAGATCACCTTCAATGTCGGCCAGGGCACCCAGGACCTCGGTTTCCGCAGCGATGTCGACATCCTCTTCACGATCGACCCGGCCGTGACGGTCGTGCTCGGCGTGCGCGATGAGGACGGAGAGCCGACGATGGCGTCCTTCGTCATCCGGGACCGGCAGGGCCGGATCTATCCCTCGCCCAGCCGACGACTCGCCCCGGACTTCTTCTTCCACCCCCAGATCTATCGCCAGAATGGCGAGACGGTCTCGCTGCCCCCGGGCCTCTATGAATTCGAGGTCACCCGAGGACCGGAGTACCTCGTCCACAAGCAGACGGTCGAGGTCCCCAAAGTCCGGTCTCATCGCGAGTCGTTCGAACTGAACCGATGGATCAACCTCGCCAAGATGAACTGGTACTCGGGCGATCATCATGTGCACGCCGCCGGGTGTGCCCACTATGAAAGCCCGACCGAAGGTGTCAAGCCCGAGGACATGTGGCGCCACATCCTCGGCGAGGATTTGGATGTCGGCTGCGTCCTGTCGTGGGGGCCGTGCTGGTACGCCCAGAAGCAGTTCTTCGAAGGGAAGGTGCACCCGCTGTCGACCCCTGAATACCTGATGCGCTACGACGTCGAGGTCTCCGGGTTCCCGTCCTCGCATGCCGGGCACCTCTGCCTGCTCCGACTCAAGGAGGACGACTACCCAGGGACGTCCCGGATCGAGGAATGGCCAAGCTGGGACCTACCCGTCCTCAAGTGGGGGAAGTCCCAGGGAGGCGTCGTCGGCTTCTCGCATTCGGGATGGGGGCTCAAGATCTCGGGCACGAAACTCCCGTCCGACGAGGTCCCGCCGTTCGACGGCATCGGCGCCAATGAATACATCGTCGACGTGGTCCACGACGCGGTCGACTTCATCTCGAGCGTCGACACCCCGGCGCCCTGGGAGCTCAACATCTGGTACCACACGCTCAATTGCGGCTACCGGGCCAAGCTGAGCGGCGAGACCGACTTCCCTTGCATCTACGGCGAGCGCGTCGGCCTGGGCCGGGTCTACGTCAAGCTCGACGACGGCCCGCTCGACTTCGACAAGTGGTGTGAAGGGATCAAGCAGGGCCGGTCGTACGTCAGTGACGGCCGTAGCCATCTCATTGATTTCCGCGTCGAGGACGCGGCACCCGGCGAGAAGGGCGGAGAGCTCAAGCTCGACGCACCGCGCACGGTGAAAGTCACCGCCCAGGTCGCCGCCCATCTCGACCCGGAGGTCTCGGACGAGGCCCGCGCGATCAAGAAGCGGCCGCTCGACCAGAAACCCTACTGGGACCTGGAACGCGCCCGCATCGACACGACCCGCAAGGTCCCCGTCGAAGTGCTGGTCAATGGGGAATCGGTTGCCAGGACCGAGATCACCGCCGACGGCAACATTGAGGGCGTCTCGTTTGACGTCCCCATCAAGAAATCGAGCTGGGTCGCGCTGCGGATCTATCCCTCGTCGCATACCAACCCGGTCTTCGTCATCGTCGACGGCAAGCCGATCCGCGCCTCCAAGAAATCCGCCGAGTGGTGCATCAAGAGCGTCGACCAGTGCTGGTCCAAGAAGGAGCCCGCCATCCGCGCCCCCGAGAAGGAGGCCGCCAAGAAGGCCTACGACGTCGCGCGGGAAGCGTACAAGCGAATCCTCTCGGAGTGCCAGGGCGACTGAGTCCGCGTCGGTCCCGGTTACGAAGATCGATGGTTCGAGGTTTGGTATCATGAGAGAAACCACGCGGAGCCCCAAAACGATCCATCGGCCTGAAGATCGAGAAGCTGCGAATGAGCGCAACGACCATCTCAAAACCATGCACAGAGGTCACGTTGATCCGTCTGGATGGAGGCTCGCAGACCTTCACCTTGCCCGAGGGTGCAACGCTCGCGGACCTGCTGCGCGAGGCCGGCGCCGCGGTCCGCAGCCCCAATCTGCGGATCGACGGCCGCCCTATCGAAGAGGTCCTGGTCTTGAAGTCCGACATGACCATTACCATTGGTCCCGAGCCGCCTGAAACGCCCGTGAAGAAAGACTGGCGAAGGACCGTGGGGATGTTTGCGAACGATCCAACCTTCGAGGCGGCGGTCGCCGCCGGGCGGGCCTACCGTGAGGCGGACCGCAAAGCGACGCTCGAGCAGATGGACGCGGAGCAAGAAGCTTCATGATCGTATTAGATACGGACCACATTACCGAATTGCAACGCCCCGAGTCGAGGCGACGTATCAAGCTGATTGAGCGTCTCGAGTCGATGGGCGATCGCCCATTAGCGACGACCATCGTCACGGTTGAGGAGCAATTGCGTGGTCGACTCGCAACGATCAATGAACGGTCGGCGGGCAACGAGCAGGTTCCGCCTTACACGGAACTACTCGAGCTCGTGTTGTCTCTCTCGGAATAGCTGATACCGCCTTTTGACCAGGCCGCTGCGCACCCGTTTCACGATCTCAAAGCGAGGAGGATTCGTGTCGGTACAATGGACCTGAAGATCGCGGTGATCGTCCTGCGACACGGCCCGACTCTGCTCTCGGCGAATCTCCGCGACTTCCGCCAGATCCAGGGACTATCCGTTGAAGACTGGTTATCGTAGGAAGGAACGACCCTCATGCCTCCCTCACGAATCCGCATGCGATACGCCCTCTGGCTCACGGTCATCGTGGTCCCTGGCTGGGTCCTCCGCGCCGATGAACCAACCACGCCCGACCTGATCATCCGCCACGCCAAGGTCATCACCGTCGACCGGGAGTTCCGGATCGCCGACGCGGTGGCGATCCGCGGCGATCGCGTTCTGGCCGCTGGCTCGAACGCCGACATCGTCCACCTGGCCGGGCCGGCAACGCGGATCGTCGACGCCGAAGGGAAGACCCTCCTGCCCGGCCTGTATGACAGTCACGTCCATCCGCTCGGGGCAGCGCACAGCGAGAAGGATCACGCGATCCCGGCATTCGACACGCTTGCCGACGTGTTGACCTATTTCGCCGACCGGGCGAAAGTCCAGCCCAAGGACACCTGGATCGTCGCGCGGTATGCGTTCCCGACCCGGTTGAAAGAGAGCCGGTTCCCGACCCGGGAAGAACTCGACCACGCCGCGCCGGACCACATGGTCTTGCACCAGGGAGGACCGGCGGGGATCGTTAATACGAAGGCTCTGCGGCATTCTGGGATCACCCGCGATACACCCGACCCACCCGCCGGCCGGATCGTCAAGGACCCGCGGACCGGCGAGCCGACCGGCATGTTGCGCAATGCTTACTCGGTCCTCAAAGACCTGCCCGACGACGCCTACTCCGACGACGCGCACCCGGACGTCGCTCGGGTCAAGCACTTGTTCGGGCTGTACAACGCGCGTGGCCTGACAAGCGTCGCCGACCGCGCGGCAAGCGTCGCGGCGATCCAGCTCTATCGCGGCCTAAGGGATCGGGGCGAGCTGACCGTGCGGATCAACGCGACCCGGGTCTTGAGCCCCCCTTTCTCCGACCGCGCAACGATCGTGGCCAGGCTCAATGAGCTGGCGCGTTACGACACAACCGGCGAGCCCGATGGTCCGACGGGCGTAGGCGACCACTGGGTCCGGATCGGCCCGATGAAGGTCTTCCTCGACGGCGGCATGCTCAACGGCACGGCCTATATGCGCGAGCCGTGGGGTACGGGGCCGACCTATCAGATCACCGAACCGGCTTACCGAGGGCTCCTCTTTGTCCCGCCCGATCACCTGGCGATCATCGCCGAAGAGGCCGCCCGCCGCGGCTGGCAGATGACCGCCCACTGTGCCGGTGAGGCCGGCATGGACGAGCTGCTCGCAGCCTACGACCGGGCCGACCAGGTCGTCGGCATCCGCGGCCGACGCTGGCTGATCACCCATGCCAACTTCACGTCGGCACAGAACCTCGAGCGATGTGCCGCGCTCGGCGTCGCCGCCGACCTCCAGCCCGCCTGGCTCTGGAAGGACACCCGTACCCTCCGCGGGGTGCTCGGCACGCGCCGCATGGAGTGGTTCCATCCCTACCGGAAATGGCTCGATGCCGGCATCACGATCGGCGGCGGCAGCGACCACATGATCCGGATGGACCCGATCGCTGCAACCAACCCGTGGGACCCTTGGCTGGGGATCTGGATCGCAGTGACCCGGAAGTTCGAAGGCGGAGGTCAGCTCAACATCGACCAGAGGTTGACACGTGCCGAGGCCATCCAGTTCTACACCATCAACAACGCCCGCCTCCATTTCGAGGAACGCGACAAGGGCTCGATCGAACCCGGCAAGCTCGCCGACCTGATCCTCGTCGACCGCGACCCGCTCACCTGTCCCGAAGATGACCTGAAGTCAACGAAAGTCCTGTGGACGATGGTCGGAGGCAGGGTCGTCTTCACGGCGGATGCGGCGTCATCGGCGGAGCCCTTCCGCGCGAAGAGGGACACACCTCGATGACCGACCACGACCAGGACCTCGCCCGCGCCTTTGATTCGCAGGCACCGCTCTTCGAGCGCGCCCCGGTCCAGAGCGATCCCATCGCGCTCGAACGCTTGGTCCGCGAAGCCGATCTACCCGCGGGTGGGTTGATCCTCGACGCCGGGTGCGGCCCAGGGCTGGTCAGCGTCGTCCTGCTGAATGCCGGGTTCCGCGTGGTGGGCGCGGACCTATCACGAGAGATGATCGAGCGGGCGAGAAACCGTTGCGCCTCCCACGGCGGGCGGGCCCGATTCGTCCAGGTCTCGGTCTTCGACCGTCAGCTCGAGGCCATGGGCCCCTTCGACGGGGCCCTATCGCGTTTCGTCCTCCATCATGTCGTCGACCCGTCAGCGTTCGTGCAGCGTCAGGTCGAGTTACTGAGGCCGGGTGGAGTGCTCGTCGTCAGCGATCACCTCACCGATCCCGACCCGGCGCGAGCCGAGCACCACCGGATGATCGAGTGGTCGCGCGACCACACCCATACTCGCAGCCTCACCGGAGGCGCCATCGTCAACCTCTTCGCCGCGGCGGGCCTGACGGCGATCCGTTTCCTCGAGGAATCTTACCCACGCGATTTCGACGAATGGTTCGACCGGGGCACTCCTGTCGAGAGCAAGGAAAACGTGCGCCAGGCCCTGTTGACCGGGCCGCGAGTGCGAGGCTTCGCACCCGAGACCCGGCCTGATGGCTCGATTCGGATCGAGGGCATCCGCGCGACTGTCCGGGGCGTAAAGGGTTCTTCCGGGATCGATCTCGCGTGATTACGGGAGAGCCACCGTGGAATACGATACTGGCTCGAACCTTGATCGTTCCCGAACGGGATTCCCGTCATTTGTTCAGAGACGCGCCTGCGCGATTGCGCGATAGCGCATCGGCGAAAGATCCGCGGTCTCTCCGATGCCGAGTCTTCTCGCAATTCTCGTTCTCGAGAGGAAACTCCCCAGTGCTTTGGCGCGTCCGGACCTCTGCCGTCTTGGCCGCTCCCAGAGCACGGTCACGTCTCGAAAGCCCGCTGCCCGACAGAAGCCTTCGAGCGCTTTCGCGTTGGGTGCCCACCAGTTCGACGGATCGTTGTTCAGCTCCTTCCCGGGGAAGAATTCACAAAACGGCCTGTCCTCCAGTCCCGGAATCTCGACCGCCTCGGTCTCGATCACAGCCAGGCCGTGCGGGGCCGTCACGCTGGCCACCCGCCGTATCGCACTCAGCGGCTCTTCCATGTGGTAGAGCACTCCCAGGTACAAGACCACGTCGAACTGCCCCAGCTCCGTCAGGTCCATCGTCATGAAATCACCCACGACGGGCTCGACCTCGCTGCCGAGGAACTCGCGCGCGGCGTCGAAAGGCCGGCGGCCGGGCAGCTCATCCGGGCGCCAGTGACGCGATTCGTGCGGGGATGGCAACGGACCGCCGGTCCGCTTCGACTCCCTCCAATCCTTCATATACTCCGTCATGTCGGCCGACCACACGTAATGATCGAGTGCCACGACGCGGGCCGCTCCCAACCGCTCGGCGGCAAACGAGAAGAAGCCATCATAGGCCCCGATGTCCAGGACCGACTTCCCGCGCAAGTCGGGCAATTGCAACGATCGTAACACCGCCTCCCAGTGCCCGATCGGAGCGCGTCCCGGCGTGTAAATGCCGGATGCGAGCTCGATCGTGTGGTACCATTCCGGGCATTCTCGCAGAACGGCCTGGGCACGTTCCGTCGCGGTAACATCCATCGTTTTCATCATGAATCTTCCCTCCCTGCGATGATGAAGTCCGAACCGTTCGAGAATGAGTTGATGACCCGGCCGCAGGCGCCGGAATGCGGGTTGAGGGGGCAGCATTTGGTATTCGTCGCCCACGCGTTGTTTCTCACGACAGGGGGCAAGCACGACCGTGCTCAGTCTGGTCGTAGTCGCCGAAGCGTGAGGGATACTCGTTTCTTGGGCTTGCGCTGTCAAGTCGATCTCTGGCTTCATCACACCCAGCGACCCTGACACTGGCCATTTCTGTCGTTGATCGATGAACTTCCTTCTGATAGAGTTCCGCCCGATACCGTTTTCCGACGTTGCTCTCGTGGCTCGTCGGGCAGGAAACCGTTTCGAGAAAGCGGTTCACCGCGGGGATCTCCCTACCCGCCCAGGTCCGGACCGAAGGTCTTTTCCGACGTGAATTTGTAAAATTCCTTAAAATGAATGACGCCTTCGGCCATCCCTACCGAATCCTCAATTGTGGCTCCTCCACTCGGCTCCGTTGCCTCTCCCACGACGAAGGCGGGGCATGCAGGTCCACTCGGAGGACGGGACTCGACATGGGGATCGCCTGCCACCGGCACGCGGCCCAGATACGGAACGCTCCCGCAGAGAGGCATGGTATGAAGCGATCGCACACGGAATGCGTGGTGATGTGACGATTCGAGGCGAGCAACCGGAGCTCGCGGTCCGCGTGATCTCCAGCCCTCGAGGGAAGGGAATCCCATGGCGATCATGTCCTACGCCCAGAACCATGAGGACGTGCTGCTCAATCGGCTGTTTCCGGAATCGTCCGGCGGGTTTTACATCGACGTGGGAGCGTGCTATCCCGTTCAAGGGTCGGTGACGAAACTGTTTTACGAACGCGGCTGGCATGGCATCAACGTCGAGCCGGTCCCGAGCTTATCCGAGATGCTCGCCCAGGATCGACCACGAGACATCAATCTCCGTGTCGGGTTATCGAACCGTGAAGGGATCGCCACGCTCTATGAGTGTCTGACGGAGGTGGGCCTCTCGACCTTCTCCGAAGAGCAGGTCGAGGATCTGCGGGGCAAAGGGCATGAATTCGCGGAACACTCGATACCCGTCATGACCCTGGCGCGGGTGTGCGAGCAGCATGCCGATCGGACCATCGATTTCCTCAAAATCGATGTGGAATGTCACGAGCGGGCCGTGTTGGAAGGGGCAGACTGGAGCCGATACCGACCGCGGGTCGTTCTGGTGGAGGCAACCCGCCCGTGGACAAACATCCCGTGCCATGACGATTGGGAGCCCCTCCTGCTTACGGCCGATTATCGCTTCGCCTGCTTCGATGGACTCAACCGCTATTATGTACGCGAGGAGGATCGGCAGTGGCTGCCGTTGCTCGCGGTGCCGGTGAACGTCCTGGACGGGTACGAGAGTTACGAGCATAATCTGCAGATTCAAGACCTTCTCCGCGAGTTCGAGGAGCATCGGGTGTCTCTCGGAGGAACACGGTTTTCCCTGGCAGTGACCCGGGCCAAGCTCGACGACGTTCAGAACACCCTGATGAGATTGCGGCGCGCCTGGGATGATTCGCAGGTCGAGTTGAAAGGACTTCGATCCCAACTCGAGGCCACCGAGTCCCAGCTCGAGACGACCCAGTCCCAGCTCGAGGCCACCCGGGCTCAGCTCGCCCCATTCCAGGAATTGGGCCCGATCGCTATCACCGTGGCGCGCAGACTGCGTCGCCTGTCGCGTCAATCCCCGAGACTGGCCGCAATCGCCAAGCGAATGATCGTCGGGGTCTATCCGCGCATCCGAGCGAGGATCCGAGAGGCGTGATCTTTCCCCGTCGTGACCAGCCGCTCAAGTCGAGCCACGCCCGTCAACGGGGCGGCCTTCGTCCAAGGGGAAATCTCGCCTTCCAGGCCGTTTGCATCGTCGGGGGCGCCGCGAGTCGGCGGGAACCCCAGGACCGATCTCGGAGGCCGATCAGGTCGGAAGAGGTGACAGAACATGGATGACGTCATAGCCATCGAACCCCGGAAGGACGGGTCGATTCCGCATCCGTTTCGCATTGCCGTCGTGAGTACGCCGCGATCCGGGAACACCTGGTTTCGCCGCCTTGTGGCCACGACCTACGCGATTGAGGAATGGGAGGTCCACAGTCCGGACGAGGTGGACTGGGCTCGGTTGTCGAGCCGTTGCATCCTCCAGCTCCACTGGCACCGCGTCGAGCCCTTCACGTCCCTGCTCGACCGGCATCAGTTCCGGGTCGTGGTCCTGTCCCGCCACCCGCTCGACGTCCTCGTCTCCATCCTGCACTTCGCGCCCCACGAACCCCAGACGGCCCGATGGTTGGAGGGAGAAGGGGGCAACGAAGTCCCCATCTTCGACGTGCCGCCGAGCAGTCGGGCCTTCCTGGAGTATGCCACAGGGCCCAGGGCGGCGGCCTTGCTCGGCGTCAGCCACGAGTGGAGGCAGGCGATCGGCTGCCACTGCATACGCTACGAGGATCTCGTCCGCGACCCCGCCGCGGAGCTGAGACGTCTGGGAGAGGTGCTTGGTCGCCCGGCCGCCCCTGAGACCATCGCCCGGGCGATCGCAGCCAACTCTCTGGAGAATCTCCGCGCGACAAGCCAAAACCAGCATTTCTGGAACGGCCAGCCGGGCCTCTGGAAGGCCCTTATCCCCGCGGCGGAGGCCCGTCGGATCGCGCGCGCCCATTCCACGGTCTTCGAGGGGGGCGGTTACCAGTGCGACCCGGATGAGAACCTCGACCACGGCCGAGCCGACGCCAACTGGTTCCAGCTCGAACTCCAGGGCTTGCGGAGGACCCTGGGCGAAACCCGCGCCCGACTCGCCGCGTCGCAGAGCACGCTCTGCGAATCCCAAGCGCAGCTCATTGTCTCGCAGAGCGCCCTGGGCGAGACCCAGGCTCGGCTCGCCGCATCGCAGAGCACACTGGGCGAGACCCAGGCACAGCTCGCCGCGTCGCAGAGCACGCTCTGCGAATCCCAGGCGCAGCTCGCCGCCTTGCAGAAGGTCCTGGACGAAACGCGAATGCAGCTCGATGCGACCGTCGCTCGTCTTGCCCCTTTAGAGGACCTGGGCGGGACCGCGATCGGCGTCGCCCGCTGGCTCCGGCGGTTATCACGGCGATTCCCCCGACTCACCTCCGTGGTTCGACGCCTCGTGAGGCTCCGTCGTCGTGGCGCCTGCCCTCTCCGCACCGATCGGAGGACCGAACGGCGTCGGTCAAGATCCACTCGATTTCGCCATCGGCACTCGAGATCTCGCCGGGGCACCCGCATGAGTGTGCCTGCGCCGCCCCGGGGCGAAAGGTCTCGATTCAACCTTGACCAAATCGTGCGAGCCGATCAGAATCCCGCCGGCCAGGACCCGATGAGTCCTGCTGGGAAACCGGAGGTTTTCCCATGGGCCCAAGGCCAGATGCCCGGCCCGAGAAAGGAGTCTTGACTTGGGTATTCCGATGCCGGGCACCTCGAGGACTTCGCCCCCCTCATGCATCTATATCGATGCCCAGCCTTTCTCGTGGACCTGGTTCGCGGGCATCCCGCGCTACACGGCGCGATTGTCGATGGCACTGGCAACACACCTGCCGGTTCGGTTCTTCGACGGGGGGCATGAGTTGCTGCCGCCGCATAACCTCGACTGGTCGCAGGACCAAGATCTCGAACGGTGGGGCGCCGGATCTGGCGGGGTCGGCGGCAACCCCTTGGGACGCCCACGGCGGATTGTATCGGATTGTACTGCTCGACGCGACCCACCAAGCGGATCTTTCCGTACGAGGTGAACATCTTGCACGACTTCTGCCCCATGGTCGTGCCCTGGGCCATGCCGGGCGCAGGCCCGAGAGGGCTTCGTGAAGTTCTTGACCGAGGACATCCTGGCCTCGGACGTGGTGGTGTCGGACTCGTACTCGACGAAGGCCGACGCGGCCTGGTTCTCGTCGTTGGACCCGGAGCGAATCGTGGTGGCGCCGCCGGGACCGAGCCTCTGCGTTGCGACCCATCGCCATCGCTGGCACGTCGCGCGCTCGGATCGGATCGGACTGGTGGTCTCGACGATCGAGCCGCGGAAGAACGCCGATTTCCTGTTCGACTGGTTCCAGAAGACAACGCTGCTGCCGCCCGAGATGGAGCTGTGGTGGGTGGGGAAGCTCGGTTGGATGACCTCGCGCGCGGACGTCCAGCGAAAGGCGAATCCGCCCGGGGGGCGCCGCGTCCGGCTCCTGGGCAACGTCTCCGATGCTCGCCTCTGCCGCCTCTACCAGAAGGCCGCTTGGTCGATCTACCCGTCGCGGTACGAAGGATTCGGTTTTCCGATCCTTGACTCGCTACGACACAGTACCCCTGTCCTCTCGAGTTGCACCAGTTCCATGGGCGAATTCGACCACCCGGGGGTCTTCTTCTTCGACCCGCACGACCCGGCGACGGTAGACCTGGCTTGGCAACGACTTCAGGCAACCCAGACCATCCCGATCTCGCAGGCTCGGCTGGACGACCTCTACAACTGGGACCGCGTGGCCCGGGCCCTGCTGGACGCTTATGCGCGGGATCGCGCCAGGGTCGCGGACGCCCGGCCTCAGTCCCGGCAGCCGGGACCCCCTGGCGACCGTGCAGGACAGGCTGGGGGAGGCTCCTTCCCTGCCGCAATTCCGGGGCCAGAGCGGTCGGTTTCGCCCCGCGTCGGGCAGGAGACCAGGGCGCGGATCGGGATCGAACTGTTCCAGACCCAGATGGCTGGCCACCGCTGGAGCATCGGGAGGTACCACCGGACCCTCGTCGCCACGCTGCTGGCCCGCGACCCGGTCAACGATTATGTGTTCTATGGTCAGGCTGGGCTGCCCACCGATTCGATCCCCACAGCCCCCAACGCCATCGTCCGTCTGCTGCAACCCGACGCGGCCCGCGGCGAGACGACTCTGTCCCACGCCATGGAGCGGCTGACCGCGACCAATCCCGACGCCCTCGACGTGCTTCTGCTGCTCAACCCCCTGGGACCGTCCTCCGGTTACGACCTACCCGCCAACCTCTCGAACGGATTGAAGATGGTCGCGGTCGTCCCTGAGCTGATGCCCTTGTTCTCTCAGGACGAGTCGCTCGCCCGCTCGACGGGCTCCGTGCTCGCGACCCGTTCCTTCCTCGGTTTGAACCGGATGCGCAAGTACGACGCCCTGCTGGCGATCTCGGAGGCGACCCGGTACGACTTCCTGTCCTTCCTGGGGCTGTCCCCAGACCGGGTCGAGACCATCGGCGCAGCCAGTGACGGTCGGTTCTTCGTTCCGGACCGCACCGCCCCGATGCCGAAGGAGTCGCGCGCGATCCTGAACGCGCGGGGGATCACGGAGCCGTTCGTCTTCTGCGTGGGCTCCCTGGAAGACCGGAAGAGCCCCTGGTGCCCGATCGATGCCTTCGCGATGCTGCCGTCGGCACTGCGGCAATCGCATCAGTTGGTCCTGAGATGTGACCCGGCCGGGGCGGACAGTGACCCGGTGTGGCAGTACGCACGCCACCGCGGCGTTGCCGATCGATTGGTGGTGATCGATCGGGTCGAGGAGCCCGCGTTGCGGGTCCTGTATCAACGGTGCGCGGCGTTCGTCTTCCCATCGTCGGATCAAGGGCTTGGGCTTCCGATCCTCGAGGCCATGCAATGCGGAGCGCCGGTGGTCGCCGGCATCAATTCGGCTCAGAGGGAGGTTGTCGGCGATGCGGGCCTGTTGTTCAACGTCGCCGATGCGGGCGAGCTGGCGGCCCAACTGGTCCGTGTGCTCGACGACGCGGAACGGGCGCGGGAGCTTCGTGAACGGGCCGTGGTTCAGGCCCGGCGCTTCCAATGGGAGAAGACGGCCGACAAGGTCCTGGAGGCGCTGACCCGATCGCACGCTCTCGAACCCTCGATCCACCGCCGCTCCGGGCGACGACGCGTCCCGCGGCGTCGGATCGCCTTCTTCTCCCCCTTGCCCCCGATTCGGTCCGGAGTGTCAGACTACTCAGTCCGGCTGCTGGACGAGCTCAAACATCGCTACACGATCGACCTCTACCACGATGCCGGCTACTTTCCGCACATCGGGTTCCAGTCCCACGACTTCGGTTGCTACGACTTCCGGCTGTTCGAGCGGAACGCCCGGGTCCTGGACTATCACGCCCTAGTTTACCAGATGGGGAATTCGCCGTACCACGGGTACATGTACGAAACCCTGCTCCGGCATCCGGGGATCGTGACGCTTCACGACCTGAACATTGCGGAATTCCACTTCTGGTATGCCGATCAGCCCGGAGTGGATCGACGGCGCCCACATCGAGCGTGAGTTCAGGGCGTACTTCGGGGCGGAGTCCGACGAGGTCCTGCGCTCGCTCGCTGGTGACGCCGAAGTGCCGGGTGGGATCCCCGTGGCCTGCGTCCAGCGAGGATACACTCTCAACGGTCGACTCTTCGAGCGGGCAAGCGCTGTGATCGTGCACTCGCCCTGGTGCGTCGAGCAGGTCCGAAACCAGCTCCCGGACCATCTCGGCAAGACATTCGTGGTCGCCCTTCGGGGCCACTGCGCGGATCCGTCCCCCGAGCAGCGAAGCGCGATCCGTGCCCGCCTTGAGATCCCACCAAACGCCCTGGTCATCGCCAGCCTGGGACTGCTCCATCCCTCGAAGCTGAATTCCGAGACAATCGCGGGCTTCGCGCCGCTGGCCGAGTCGATCCCCGAGGCTTTATTGATGTTCGTCGGTCGGGAGATCGACGACGGAGAGGCCCGGAGCAAGGCAATGGAGCTGGGCCTCCAGCATCGCGTCCGGTTTCTGGGGCACTACCCCGGCGACTTGGCCGACCTGGCCGCGATCGCCAATCTCGGCGTCTGTCTGCGACGGCCCCCGACGAAGGGCGAAACCTCGGCCGCGCTCTTGGACCTCCTTCGTCTGGGCGTACCCACGATCGTCTCGGACGTGGGCTCGTTTTCCGGTTACCCGGATTCGGTAGTCCTCAAGCACCGCTGGGACTCGGACGGGCTCGCCGGGTTGACCCAGGCGCTGCGCGAACTCGCTGAGGACCGCCCGCGGCGCGAGGCCCTGGGCCGCTCGGCGTGGCATTATGTCAATCTGTACCATGCCTGGCCGCGCGCGGCCGACTCGTATGCCGAGATCATCGAGCGGACGGTCGCGACACGGACACGGACCCGAGCCGACGGGAGCGCGTCGCTGTCGTGCCCGCAGGTCGTCGGCTCGCCGGAATGGCTCCAGGCCGCATCGTGAGACGCGCCGCCCACTCCCCCGAGAACACGCAGGGCCGGCAGACGCATGGGACAGGTCCCCATCCCCAACCTTTCCAGGTGAGACATGAAGCGCCTCCTCAAGAAGCTGGCCCGAACCCTCTGGCGGATCTCGGCCCCCGTCCGCCGGCCGATCATTCGCAAGTTCGATCACCACATGATGCAGCTTCTCCGTCCGTTTTCCCCGGCCCCTCATCCCGAGCCCCCGGCTCATCCCGAGCCCCCGGCTCATCTCGACCTGGCCCTGAGCAGCGTCGTGCGCGAGCTGGCCCGTCTTCAGATGCAGGTCGAGATCCTCCAGCATAAGATCGACGACCTCCAGTCAAGCGATCGCGACGAAGCCCACGCCGAGAGCCGGTTGTCGGTCGTCGGCGAGACCTGCTGACCTAACCTCCGTCACTGGTAGTCGGCATCGACGAAACGAAAAAAGGCGGCGCCTCGGCGAACACCACCCGCACATCGTTTGGAACGCGGCGGCTCGACGCCGCTTTGGATTCTTAGATATTTGGAGTGCCTCGTAGATCTCTTCGGATGGTTGAAGTGAAAAAAATCAGAGCGGCGTCAAGCCACCGCACTCGAAAAGATCCAAAGGATGCGTGGCCAGGCTCGACCGACTGGACGAGAGCGGTGGTGTTGAGCGAGGAGTCTCAAAAAAGGGGCACGTCCCGGGATAGGACGCGCCCGTCTGATCCGCATCGATCCTCATCGGCTCGATTTCAACGGTAAACGTTGACGTCGAATTCGGCGAGTTCCACATCCGGGACGAAATAATGCGAGTCCTTGCGCCTGACGGCGCGGGCGGTCAGGGCACAGTTCGTGGGATGGGTCTGGTGTTGGCTGAGGATTTCGAAGAACGAGCACTCGACCCACTGGCGCAGGCAGGGGACGGTCGGCACCCACCAGTTGGTGGGGTCCTCGGCGAAGTGCTCGCGATAGTAGAACTTGGCGAAGACTCCGGGGGCGTCGGTGACCATGCCTGACACGATCATGATCGCCCCTTCCTTCATCACCTGGCGCAGTTGCGCAAAGGCGAGGAGGGGATCCTTGAGGTGGTAATAGATGCCGCAATTGAGGACGACGTCGAAATCCTTCACGCCGAGCTTGGAGACGTTCTGGACGTTGACGTCGCCGAAGTACTTCGCCTTCGAACTGCGGAGCCGGTGAGCAAGCTCGAAGGTCGGGGATTGTCCCAGTGGACGCTGGCTGTTGTCGTCGGTCGCGTAGATCTCGGACGCGCCGCGGTCCTCGGCCATGAACGACCAGAGGCCGTCCCAGCACCCGATGTCGAGGACCTTCTTGCCTTTGAAGTCGACATCGTCGAAGGCGCTGACGATCAAGGGATTCGGGGCTCCCCACATGCCGGGAGTCACGACACTTCCGCCCACGTCGATGGAATGCACCCACTTCATCTGCGGGATCTTCTTGAGCAGACTCCCACGCGATTCGCCGGCGAACTGATTCATCCTTGAGCTCCGTGAATTGGCCCGTGTCCCACGGGCCGCTTTTGCATGGGGATGGAAGAGGAACGCGGGGGCGGCGCCCGGATCTGAACTCCGACTCGGCGAGGTCATCCTCGCCGTTCTTGTAACTGGCATGCGATGATCGGACAATCCCAGTTCATGGATCGTAGACTTGAGATGTTGAGGCTATGCTGTGATGACCCCTCGGCATCATGACTTGCCCCGCAACGGCAACGATCAGGGAGCGCCCGACGTGGACGGAACGTGCGGTCTCCCCGAGGGAGAAGAGAGTCGAATCATCGTCCTCGACCCCTTGGGGAGAGGGGGGTGCCGCGTGTGCCATCCGAGGGTTCCTCGCTCTATTTCTCTCCATCCCGAGCCTGGGTCGCAGCCATCGTGGGCTACGACTCGCCCTTCCGGATCGGTGTCGCAGGCGATCGGCGAAGCTCGGTCTCCGACCGCGAGCCATGAGCCTTCGCAGCTCTCCAGCGAAGGAGGCGAGTTGGGACGGAGTTCCAGGTTGACGCGGCGGCGGGTTGTCTCTCAGGCGATCCGCCAGCCGTAGGTGCGTCGACGGCACTCGCTGCCGGATGGGTTCCAGGCAGTCGCGAGCGGAATCGTCCCAACTCGCGCCCCAGTCGCGCGGACAACGCGGAGTTCAGAGCACTCCACGAATTGCGGATGCCCATCGGTTCGGGTGTCGCGGGCGGCCGGGCCGGCTGCGGAGCGAAACCTCCCCAGTGCAGGATCGCGTCGCGGAGGTGCCGGCGCATCTGGAGCGAGCGATCCGACGGCCGCAAGACGGCAGACCGGTAGACGTCGAACGTGCGGCGCGCCGTCTCTTCCCAGCGGAACTGCTCGACCCGCCTCAGGCCCCGCGCCCGGTACTCCTCTCGCAGGTTGTCGTCGATCGCGAACGCCTCCATGGCTCGCGCCAGGTCTCTCATGGCCAGCCCGTCGGGATAGAGCGCACAATCCCCGACCACCTCGGGTACGGCCGAGATCGGCATCGCGATGACCGGTGTGCCCGCCGCCATCGCTTCGAGCGGAGGCAGACCGAATCCTTCGTACAGCGACGGATAAACCAGGGCCGTAGCCTGCTGGTAGAGGACCCTCAACTCATCATTGCCGACCGGCCCCAGCATCCGCAGTCCTTCGGGTAAGGGAGTTGACGTCAGGTTGCGGTAGACCCCAGCGCGAGCCCCCATCGCATTGCCCACGAGCAGCAGGGCGGGCGGCTCGCCATCTCGCCATCGGCTGCGGAGCAGAGCATAGGCATCCAGTAGGTTGGGGAGGTTCTTGTGGGGATAGTCGGTCGCGACGCTCAGGAAGTAGCGCTCGGGTAAACCCATTCGCCACGCGATCGCCACATCGAGCTCGTCCCGATGCGCGAACCACCCCGCCTCCACGCCAATCGGGACGACCGGGATGTCCTCATGGGGAATCCCGAACTCGGCGTGGATCTCATCGGCCACATTCTCCGTGAACGCGAGGATCCGTTGCACGGCGAGCAAGCTCAGACTGCTGGTGGTCCGATACTGGTCGAAGATCTCGTCCGAGGGCATGTTCTGGGGGATCCGATAGCCGATCAGATCCAGATAAGTGATAACCACATGTGCCGATGATCGTAGAAGAAGGACCAGCTCTCGGGGATTCCCGATCTGGAACGGCTTGTGGATGACGGCGACGTCATCCTGCCATTGCTCCTCCGTGACGACGCGTCCCTCGAGTCCGCCCGCCTGGGCCGGATCGGCGACGAGCAAGGTCAGATCGATCTCGGGGACGCCGGCCAGGGCCTGCGCCAGGCTGACGGCATAGGTGCGGCTACCGATCAGTTGCGGGGGCAGCACCCGGAGGTCATAAGCGACGCGGAGCTTCCCCGTCGCCTGCACTTGCACCGCATGGGCCGCCAGCTTGCGATCCAGCGTGGCGGCGAACCGCTCCAATGGGTGTCGGAGGTGGGGCGGCGCCGATTCGGCGGCCGGGGTGGGCTCGACTGGGGCCGCCGCCGCGCTCTCCGGCGTCAGGGGGCGCCGGCGCTTGACGTAAACATAGTTCGCACGCTTCGCGTCGAACCCGAGCGTTTGGGCGCGAAGCACCCAGTTGTTCAACGGCAGCGCGACCCGACGTGATGGTGGGGTCGAGCAAACCCACGGCGTCGATCACATCCCCGCGGAGATAGATGCAAGAACTGGACAATGCTGGAGCGACCGTCCAGCGCGGCAGGCCGAGGCAGGCCGCACGGACCATCGATTCGTCGAGCGATTCGGTCGAGAAGCGGCGATCTTGCCCGTTCACGGAACACGGTCCGGGCTCGTCGATCAGCGGCGAGGCGCAGGCCGTCCGCTCCTCGGAATGGGCCACCGCCGCCAGCTCGGCCAGCCAGTCGTCGCCCGCGATGCAGTCGCTGCCCAACAACACGGCGTCTCCCCCGCGCGCGGACAACCCTCGGTTGCAGGAGCCTGCGAATCCGTGCGGATGCGAAGTGTTCCCTACCCGATGGACTCGTCCGTCGCTCTCTGCCAAGCCGTTCAGGGCCTCGGCGAGCTCCGAATTCGGCCCGTCGTCATCGATCACGATCAAGCGTCGAAGAGTGGGACCGCTGTATTCGAGGACCCTTTGCAAACAATGCAGGACGATCTCGAAATCGTCAGACGCCATGATGATGACATCGGCTCTCGGATCCAGCATCCTGCTCTCCTCCATGGGATATTTGTGCGGGGAATCCTTGCGCGAGAGTTATTTTCCCATTTTCGTTCGGCTCGGATCTCGTCTCGGCCCTGGGACTCCGTGGGATCACTCGCTCATCGACGTTAGTCCGACGACAGATAGGTGATCTTGAGTGAGTCATCCTGTCTTTCAAGAGACCCGGCAGGAATCGCTAGCCACCTCGATCGCTGCCCGCGACGCAAGGGAACCCCTTGTTGACGCCTTGGCGCCGGAGTCCCATCTCCGCTCATGCGATCGGGATCTTGTTGGACAACGCACGTCTCTGCCTGATCTCACTCCCATAGGAGTCCACTGATTGTGAATTTCGGTCTGGATCGGGGCATCGAGTGTTCTACGAGGAGAAATCCGATCCGGGTGCCTCGATTTCGTCATGATTCGCGGAGACGCCTCGGTCCATGTGGGGTCCGCGCAAAGCCGGATCAACCGCCCGCAATCGCTCCAACCAGGCCCTTCTGTCTATCGGTCGAAGCTGCCGGATTCTCGATCGGATTCTCTTAAGGAGCAGCCACGACTGATGAAGCCCCGACCTCAATACCGGATGGGCAGGTCCCAGAACAAATCTGATGGAGTTGTTAACCCGGTCGGCGATCCGGTAACGTAACTGGCCCATCCCCGGTGGTCGACCGTAAGGGGTCGCGTCCGAGAATGGGGGCGGCGCGATCAAGCTCGACTCGGGAAACTCGGTATAGGACAGGTTGCGCATCCTCCAGTGCAAGACGTGCTGTCCGTACCTCTCGTGGAAGGCCACGGACTCAACGTCCTCGATGCACTTTCCCCGGGTCTTCACCTCGTAGTGCAACCCGACCAGAGTGCCGAAATAGTAGTTCCTCAAGCCCGCCTCGTTGGACCTTGGCGCACAAGGCGACGTCCCCGTAGGCGTTCGGATAGAGGATCTCTTCCAGAGTCCCCAACCGCTCAAATGTGGTTCGCCGCATCATCACGACGGCGAAGGTGACGCCGAACGCGATTCGTTCATCGTTGACATATTCCTCGGCCGTTCGCGAATGATCGATCTCGTGACATCCGCAGACGGCAAGGCGATTGTCCCAGATCTTGAACCCGCCGTGCTGGATGGCCCCGTCATCGGGATAGAGGAGCCGCATGCCGACGATGCCACACTTCTCGTCGGCGAGAGCCTGCATCGCCATGGTCTGGAAACAATCGACCGAGAAGATCTCGGTGTCATTGTTCAGGAGAAGGAGCAGGTCCTTGTCTCGTCCGAATTTCTCGTAGGCCCCGTTGTTCATCCGCGCGTAATTGAACGCACCATCGTGGTCCAGGATGTGATAGCGGTAGCGGCGAGGTCGCTTCATCCACGCCTGAAGGACCCGCTTGGTTCGAGGATCCTGTGATCGCTGATTAACCATGACGACTTCGACGTCGAGCTCATGTTCCTGCCGCTCGATAGAGTCGAGGCACCTCACGGTCATCTCCGGCTGATCCTTGAACGGCATGATCACCAGCAGCGAAGGGTTCGGATGGCCGGGGAGTGATCGCAGGTGGATACCCGGATACTCGTTGCCCATGGAAGGAGACGGGGGAATCAAGGTCCAGGTTGCTCCTGGGTAGATCGCAGGCAAGTACTCCTCGATCAGGTTCAGCGTCTCGCTGCGGACTTCCGATCCTCCTCCACGGTGGTGAGGCCCTTCACGTTCCTACTGTAATAGAGAAAAAACGGGAAATTCATCGACTGGACCTTACCGCTCAGGGCAAGTCGGAGCATGAGGTCGTGTTCCTCCACTCCGTCATATCCCGGACGGAAGACATTTCCAGAGTTCCGAACCGCCCGAAGCAGTTCCGTACGGATCGCCGTCAGGTTTCCGATATAGTTCTTCCTCAGGAGCGTGAAGAGATCGAATTCGGGCTTCCGGATGTACTGCCGGATCCGGTTCGTCCACTCGTTGACTCGTGATTCGTGTGAGAAGAGGAAGTTCAAGTTGCTCGAGGAGTTCACATGGCGAGCGAATATCCCCAGGGAGCAGGGATGGAGGAGGGCGTGGTCATCAAGGAAGCAAACGAAATCGCCCGAGACCGCCTCGACCCCGGCGTTTTTCGACGCGACAGGGCCCGTGCCGATCGGTCGTCAGGAGCCTGATCCGTGGGTCTCGTTCAGCCCATCGTTCGGCCACCATGCGGTTCTCTCGCGGTCTTCTACCCGCATCGACCAGGATGAGTTCCCACCCGAACCAGGACTGACAGCGCACGGAGAGGATGAGGTCGTTCAAGAATCGGTCGGGCTTATTGGTCAAGAGCGCGATCAGCGAGAATTTGAACTGATGGGGCAACTCGCAGAATCGAAACGCTTCCAGTTGCAGGGCCTTCAGCAATTCGGGAAGTTGCGGCGGACTCCCGAGCGACCAGGGTACCGACTTGAGCAGAGTCGCCTCGTCGGACTGAGCCATAATCCTTCCGATGTAGTCGCGGAGGAGTTCATCGTACTCGGAATTCTTCATCGCCGTGCCTCTCCCAATGTCGGTTGAGGATTGGAGGCGGGCAAGGAGGCCCGCCCGTGCTCAATCCCGCCTCGAGTATCACCAGGTCACGCGCTTGAACTCATCTGGCCGAGGACTTGTCAAGCAGGCTGCGAATGCCACCTCCGGACGTCTCGACCACAGACCCTCGGCGGCCGAGAGAATCTCCAGGCTGGAGTCGAGCATCTGGGTATCTGGTCAAGCGAGCAGACGCCCCTCGGGACGCGAGTACCATACCGAATTGCCGTAGTCTGGCAAGAGGTTTTCCGGGAAGGCTCGGGGGTTTGGGGGTTACCTCTTGAAGAGCCATCATTGGCGGACGGCCGTAGAGACCTGGGGACGGGCAGCCACCCGGTCATCGATGAAATCCGTAAATGGGCCGAGGCCGGCCCCCTTGAGCATCTTGAATGACTCATATGCAACGTCTTCGTCGGTAAAGATGTCGGCAGAAGCCCGTTTAGTTAATCGAGAGCTCGGTACCCTGGCCTTGAGGTTCGAAACGACCCGTCGCTCGGCTGCCCTGACCCCACCACCAATCTGCATCCCGTGGTGGACGTTCGCCGGGAGCATCAGGCCAAGCAGTATGAACAGGCCTACGTGGACCAATCGACGGGCCCGCGCGCTCCCGTAGCTGAGCCACGCGACATAGAGTGCGCTCATCAGTGGGGCCATGAGGGTGATGTAACGAGTCGCGCGGCCAGCTCCCGGGCCGAGTCCTGACCGCGACAGGCCCACGGCCACGGCCGTTCCGAGCATCGAGACGATTATCGCAATCAGGCCGAAGGCCCGAGGGCGTTCGTCCGGCGACCGCACGGCCACGCCCGCCAGACGCACCAGTGTTGCGAGGCAGAGGAGCACGACGGCCAGGCCCGCGAGTAGCCATTGATTCCCGATGTCACGGATAGATGACCAGGGCTAGGCATTCCAGGGTCGTGGAGACTGACGAGACGATTGATGGAGCGAACGGGTGTTGAGCCGGCTTGACATAGCCGCTCATGTAGATAGTGACGATGGCCAAGCAGGCCATCAGCATCCCCATCCCGACGGCTCGGGCCGCACCGCCCGGCTCTCGCCCGGACCACCAGCCCCAGGAGACGTATCCGATGAGCCAGAACACCAGGGGGGGCAGCATCACCAGACCGCTGCCGCCGCAGAGCGGCAAGAGGACCAGGCACAGCCCGAACTTCAGAGCCAGCGACCAACCCGGCCGCTCAGTCGGCGAAGCTTGTCGGTCGCGATCAGCTCGTAGGAGATCCAGGCGGACAAGACCAGGTTCAGAGCGAAGGCCGATCATCATGCTCTCGGTCTGACCGACGTTGAGGATCGACAGGGGGAGCACGATGTCCGTGACGCTAGTCGATCCCCGGAGCCTCCGCGCCAGCAGGAGCATCATCGCCTGCTCCCAGGGACAGCACCCCCACGTTGAAGTACGAGACCCGTCCGGAAGTCATTCCGGACGAACCGTGTCAGGCCGGCCAAGATGAGCCGGGAGATGACCGGCCGGTGCTCGTTGTGCTGGGACCAGAGCCAGTCGAGGGTCACCGGCTGGTTTCCCGTCATCATCGCCACCAGCGCCATGTCATCCCCGTAGGGGACGTTTCGCGTATAATGTCGTACGTAGAACACCATCCCAAACGTCATAACCGCCCAGACCGACCAGCAGACGATCGGACCGGTCAGATCTCGGTTCCTGGATGAGGTCGGGCGACCGATGCCGGGCACAGGGATTCTCATCGATTCGACCTCTCTCCTTCGGATCAGGCTGTCCGGAGAACCTTGGATGCCTCGGGCCACCGGGATTCCGGCTCGTTGAGGGCGGTCAGGTAGGCCCCAGCGGTCAAGAAGGGAGCACGATCGCAAGAACCGCCGACTTGGCTCGATCGGTCTTCTCCAGGACGGAATGCGCCGGGATCGAAGCCATCGAAGATCCGCATGACCTGCCCGAGCGCGGCCATCGAGATTGCCGGGAGCACCACGAGGTCGTCGGGATCGGAGTAGAATACGCCTCGGATCATCGAAAGGAGCGAAGCCGAGAGACGCTCGAACTCGGGATCGCTGCCGGCATCTTTGCGGTAGTCTTCGGCGTCGCGCAGGTCGAGGAACCAGGGTATCCGCGGATCGGGGTGGACTGCGGCGACCAGTCGGTCGGCCCACCAGCCTCGGGAATGGATGACGTCGATGCGGTGGAGGCGGATCAGCTCGCCGATGATCTCCGCGCGACGGCTCGACACGGCCTCGGTGACGGTCCCGTCCGGGCGGTTTTCCCTGTCCCACGCCCAGAAAGTCATGCCCAGGGTCCCCTCGAGCCGGGTGATCCGCTCGTCCACCTCGGGCTCCCGCATCCAGGGGCGGGCGCTACAGAGGAAGACATGGAAGGCCCCCGCCAGTTCGTTAGCCAGTCGGACGGCCGCCTCCTGACTCGAGGGCCGATCGGTACCTGACAGGACCATCAGGATGCGCAGGTCGCGCGGCGGCTGCTGGCGGGCACGCAAGGCGGATCGGATTCGTTCCAGCAAAGCCTCCAGCCTGGGTTGAGTGGTCAATGAGGGCCAGTCGAGTCCGAGGGACCTGGCCCGATAGACGTACTCCGCCACGCTCGTGCTCACGCTCCGCGAGATCGCCCGCGCCGAGATCGAGAAGTCGTCGAAGATTCTCGCCTTGACGTACAACTGTTCGTGGACCAGCTCGAGAGCACGCTCAAACGCGTGACGCACGGTTCGATCGTGATGCCGGTGGGAGTTGAGAACCTCGGGGACGAACGAGATCCGTCCGCCGCGGATCTGAGTCGCATAGAATAACCAGTCGCCGGCCAATCGCATCCACGCCAGGTCCGCGCGACACTCGAGGCTCGCCCGCTTGCGGAAGAGCACGGCGCTGGCGTTGGGGATCGTGTTCCTCTGGCTCAGGGCCAGCTCGACCTCCTCCAGGGCCAGGACGCTGTAACGATGACGCCAGTGCGTGAGCGAGACCTCGTTCGTGAGCCAGAGATAGTCGTCGGCGTGTTTGTGACCGTCAGGCCCGATGCTCGCCGACTGGCAGTAGGCCAGAGTCACGGCCGGATCGAAGAATTCCGGGACCAGGCGTTCGAGGAGCTCGGGCCGGCATACGTCGTCCGATTCCGCGATCCAGATCAGGTCTCCGCTCGCCAGGTCGATCCCCTTGAGCCACTGACGGAAGGTGCTCCCACTATTCGTTTCGTTGAGGATCATGTGGAACGGCGCGGGCGATTCGGTCGCGAGCCGCCGGGCAACCGCAACGCTCTCGTCACTCGAGGCATCGTCGAGGAAGAGGATCTCGTGCGGGGGATCGGTCTGCGTCGAAGATGGAGCGCAGCCGTTCCTCGAGATAAGGTGCGTGGTTGTAATTCGGGACGATCACCGAGACCTTCAACTCACGAGAGGGATGGTAATCGAATTCGGAAGTCAATTGCCGCAAGAACTCGCGCTGGAATCGCAGCCATGCGGAGTCGACCGAGGAGGATTCCCGTCCCGGATCGGGCCGGATCAGTCGGATTCGTCCCGGATCGAGGCCGAATCGCTGCGCTGCGGACTCCGTGCTCATGCCGGCCGGGATGATCGCGGAGATACAACGGCTCAAGGAGCGACCGCATTCCGTGCGTCCACCTCCGGATGAGCCAGCCGGCCGATTGGTGTCAACGAGCCAGGGGATGACAGCGAGACCACGGTCCAGAAACGCCGAGAAGAAGTCGCCAGTGGCCGCGGAGCTGACGATCACGACGCCTCGGGATGCCGACTGCTGGAAGAGGGCGGCAATCAGTCCCGGGGCGTGGGGTCGCGCGATCCCCTGCTCCCCCAACTTCTCCAGATCGAGGGTCGGAACGAGTTGTGCGAAGGCGTCCGTGAGGGCGCCGCGGGCACCTAGCACGATGCGACAATCGAAGTCGCGGCATCGCGTGAGTTCCTCGACAAACCGCAGCAGGCCGGGAAGCTCGTCCGAGCCGTCCTCCCCGGCCGCGATCAACAGGATCTTATATTGTCCTCGTGGGCGCACGCGATCTGCGGGGGGGCCGTCAATGCGCCGCCAGGGTAACTCGTGGTAAGTCATCGCAGTTCGCGAAGGGCCGGCATCGCGATCGTGCGGGACAGGACTCTGATAGGTTGGGGAGCCGCCCTCGAGTCTCAACCATCGGCGATCGATTCGGCCCGAGGACCGTACCAGCGCGGCCGTCCCCGCGGTCAACCGGATCGACCGCTTGAGGAGGCGGGTTCCGGCTCGCCAGAATCGCCCTGAGATCGTCCCTTCCCGTCTCAGTCAGCGCGCGAACCCGCTTCGCATTCCTGATGACATCCCAGACGCCTTGTCCGAACACGTCTTCCAGGAAGGAGCTCAGGCGGTCGAGCTGCTGCTTGGCTGACAGGTAATCGCGGCACAACTGCTGGAGGGTGGTGTTGTCCGCGCGAGGGCCGAGTTCTCCCGGTTCAGCTCACGAACCTCATCCACTGCGAGCCGGTCGCGCCTCGCTCTGCCGGGCTCTTTTCCTGAGCCTGCTCATCGTTCGGCATGCCACGCTCGGAGATCCGTTCGGCCACGGACGCGGTCGCTGGGATCGGGTCGCTCGGTTCATCCATGACCACGACTCCTTCATCTTCCTGACGTACCAACTCGCCGAACTCGATCGTGCTCAGCGGATCCCTGCCTTCCGTCCAGCATCTCCGGCGATCGCGGCGCGATGGGGCGTGAGTGCTCCCGTCTCCTGGTGACCTCCTTCTCAGACTCAACCGCTCGGAGCATTGCTGGCATCGGAGTGATCAGAAGACGCGACCATTCATGACCTTCAGCCGCCGATGCATGTCGCAGAGCAGCTCGAGCCAGCGAATGTTGTAGTAGATCGGGATTGTCGTACTCGGTCCCGCCTTCGAGCTCGTCCCAGATTTCGTCGACCGCCTCGCCGATCGGGCGCTGGGCACTCGACCCCGAGCGTCTCGCGGAACTTGGAACCGTCAACCCGATAGCTCCGCGAGGTCCCGACCTGCTGGACTTGCAGGTCAAGGCGAATCCCCTTCTGCTGCTCGAGCACGTGGCGGACCTGGTATCCCAGGTCGAGCACCCGGTAGTTCTCGCTCAGGACGTTGAAGACCTGATTGTGAACCTTGATGCCGAGGAGCCTCGACGGCCGCGATGTAGGCCTCGACGGCGTCGTCGATGTGCAGCATCGGCCGCCACATCCGCCCGCCGGCGTGGATGACGAGCCGGCGATCGGCGAAGGCGTCCTTGGTGAACGTGTTGACGACCAGGTCGTAGCGCATCCGCCGCGATGGGCCGAACACCGTCCCCTTGCGGAGCATGACGGGGCTGAAATGGTCGTCGGCCAGCGTGCTGAGGCCCTTCTCTGCCTCATGCTTCGACAGCGAGTAAGGAGCCTTGGGCGCGATCGGGTATTTCTCGTCGCGCAAGCGTATCATCGGGATGGAGCGTGTAGTAGATCGAGCAAGAGGAGGCGAACACGAATCGCTCGATCTTCCGCTGCTTGGCCCGTTTCGCCAGGTCGACCGTGGCTTCGGTGTTGATCTGGAGGTTGGCGGCAGGATTGTATTCCGCGGTCGGATCGTTGCTCAGTCCGGCGAGGTGGACGATCGCATCGACGCCTTCGAATGCGGTCATCGGGGACGTCGCGGACGTCCGCGGTGAAGAGCCGCAGCTTGTCCTTGACCGGCTCGAGGCCGATCTCTCCGAAGTAGAGCTTGTCGACGACCGTGACCCTGATAGCCGCGATCGAGGAGGGCCGGGACGAGACGAGAGCCGATGTACCCAGCCCCGCCGGTGACCAGAACGTGCATCGTTTCACTCCTTTTTAGAGGGCCCTCCCCGCGTCGGGGCCATCACGACGGCGGCGGCCTTCGTGGATGGTTCTACCGGACCGGGGGTCAGGCGATCAAGCGGTCAAAACGACTCGAGTCCAGCGAGGTGTCGCGCGGGACGCGAAACGCGCACAGAGCCGGTCGAGAGCTCCCCGATCTCGCGATCGGAATCCAGGCTCTTGGCATATTCGTACACGCTCCGGCGAGGCCCACCGACGTGGACGACGCCGGTCGCGCCGGTCTCGAGCAAGGCAGACGATCTTCTCGGCGGCCTCCCGCACGCAGACCCGGCTGGTCCACTGGTCGGTGAATGCCTTCGGGAACGGGAACACGTTCGGGCCGAATGACGTCCGGATGATCAAGCGACGTTGTCGAGCATCCGAACGGCACATTCACCCCCGAGCTTACTCCATGCGTACTTGTTCACAGGAGAGACAGGATCATCTTCCTTGTACTGGCCGCGTTCGCCGTCGAAGACGTAATCGGTCGAGATGTAAGCCAGGCGGATGTCCCTGTTCGAGGCAGAGGCGGACGAGGTTGGCCGTGCCGACGATGTTCACAGCCAGCGCGCGACCGGGATCGTGATCGCAACGAGGCGGCGACGTGAACGCGGCCGCATGGAGGATCACGCCCACCTCGTGATCTGATCGAGATAGGCGGACATCCGCGAGTAGTTGGTGACGTCGAACTCGGCGGACGTCGGGAAGAGTGCCCGGGGGAGACGCTGTTTGATTTCCCCGCCCAGGAGCCCGCTGCCCCCCGTGAAGAGAATCGCTCCGGATTCCATCCCTGGATGCCTCCGAGAAATCCATTGGCATGGAAGTCGCCTGGTCATCGATGACAGCGACTCGCTCCCGAATCAGAGGGGACCATACAGGAAGTTGTCCGATCGGGCGATCGGCCGCCCAGGCCGAAACACCCGGAGCCTGCCTGTCCTTGCTGGTCATGCGCTCGGTCGTCGCCGCGATCTGATCGAAGGGGCTCTTGAGGCTCGGGGGGCAGAGCGACCAGTCGATGTCCTGGCTGAGCGGAGAGATACCGGCCTCACAGCCCTGGCTGTACTCGCCCGAGCAGAGATACTCGATCAACGTGTCTTCGGTGAACATGTTGCCGTGGGCGAAACCCGGCGGTACCCAGATCCACTCGGCGAACTCAGCGTCGAGGCGTCCCGGCATGTCGTAGGCGATCATCTTGCCGAACGTCGGCGAGCCCTTCCGAATATCCACGATCAGGTCGACCATCCGGCCGGTCAGGGTCCGCACCAGCTTTCCCATGATAGGGATTCCACTGGAAATGCATGCCACGGATGGTCCCGGGCCGCGAGAAGCTCTCATTCATCTGGGAGAACGTGATACCTCGCAGGCAATCGAGTCCCTCGTGACCGTTGAAGTCGCTCTCGCGGTAGTGTTCGGTGAAGTATCCGCGGTGGTCCCGGAAGCGGGCGAAGCGGATCACCTTGATCTCGGGGATCGCCAGCCTGGTCACTTCGACGATCTTCATCCACTCACCTCCTGTTCAGCTTCCGGAGTCTTGGGGGTTGCCGCCCGGATCTCCAGAGGTGCCGGAGACGGTCGAGTCCGCGATGCCTCGAGGTTCTCGGAGGCGATGGGCGAACCTCGTGCCGCGCACACTGAATGACCCGGCAAGCATGTACGACAATCCGGGGATGGTGTCAAGCTGAGGCGGAGGAGGGAGTACGCCTCCGTCTCTATCCGTATTCGGCACCGCGGCCAGCGGATTCTTGAGGCGACTGGCTACCGCCATTGCGGGCTCTCAACGGAAGGACATCGGCGTTCAGGCGGCGTTCGGTCGCGCAGGGGGTCGAGGTCACGACTCCTTCCGATCGTGTCGTCTCGCGGACCCACGGTCCTGGCGGAACGAGCCGGACCACCCTGCAACAGCCAGCTCAGGATCGTGAAGTGGAGGTCGACCATCCGCTCCTGGTCCAGGAGTACGTTTCTTCTCATCCGACAGGGCGGCCCGATGGTGCGAGCTGGTGACATCCCTCATGGATTCGGCCAGGCGTGGTGATGAAGGGCGGATCCTGGCCGTGCACCAGCCGGCCGATCGTCCGGAAGTTCAGGTCGCCGATCGATTCGAACGGCGGTTTGACCAGTCGGCCCGGGCCCTCGGCGACGAGCTCGCGTGCCCCGCCGACGTCGGTCGCCACAATGGGGAGTCCGGCGTAAGCCGCCTCGGTCAAGCGCGAGGCTCCAACCCTCCCAGTACGACGGGAGGACGAATGCGTCGGCCATCCAGTAGAACCGCGCGACATCGTCCCGATGGCCCGTCAGGATGACCGACCGACTCCAGGCCCAGCCGCGCGATCAGCCGGCGAAGCTGGGCTTCATAGGCGACGATCGCTCGGCCGGCCCGACGATCAGCAAGCGGGCCCGCGGGTGCGTCTTGTAGCACGCTGCGAACGCCAGGACCAGGGCATCTTGTGCCTTGGTCGCGTGGATCGAGGCGACGTTCAAGAACACGTAATCGTCGCCGGAGAGACCCAGCTCGTCCCGGAGCTGGCCGGGCGGAACGCCTCGCGCCGCCTCGAGCCGGCGGCCATCGATGCCGTTGGGGACGACGATCATCTTGGAGGCGGAGAGGCCCATGCGCACAGTCGGAATAGCGCGCGACCTGGGCGGAGACGCAGAGATAGGCCGTCAGTGTGGGGATCGGCCTGTCGGTATTTCGCGATGGACGCGATCGTCGAGCCAAACATACGCGTTGTGCACGACTTGGACGAAGGGAATTCTCATCTCGGCTGCGAGTCGCGGCGCCATAGGGGAGTAATGGGCATTGACCAGCTTGATTCTTCGCTCACGCAACAGCGACCGATAGGCATCGTCTCGACGGCTCTTCGGGAAGCGTCAGCACGCGGAGGCCCGCGTTCCGAGCCTGTTCGGCCGCTGGGCCGAGCCGGCCGAGAACCAGCAGGGAGACATGTCCATGCCCCTTCCTCTGCAGCCCCTCGGCCAGTAGGAGGATCATGTTCTCCATGCCCCCCCGATCGAAATCGTTGACTTGAATCAGGACTGAGCTCGGTTCCGACGGTCGTACGGGTTGGGGTAGGGAACGGAGCCGCAACGAGACCGGCCGGGTTTGTTCGTAGAAGCTGCGATTGTTGGCATGAATCCGCGCCAGGTCCAGCACCGATGGTCGAGAACCGACCACGAAGGCGTCGACACCGAGCAAGTCCAGCCGTTCGGCCACGTCCCACTGATCGGTGATCCCGACCGCACCGCAGCGCGCCGCCGAGTCGTATCGCTCATACGCGTCGTTGATCGATTCGAACCAGGCAGCGGTTCGGCGCGGTCTCCAGACCTCGCCGTCTGCCGGGATCGCTCCGCGGCGGCGAGCGGCTCCAGGCTCGCGCTATCGACGAGAAAGTGAACCTTCTCGGCTGCCGGCCTGGACGGCAATTCCGGGCTTGGCTCTGTGCCCAACGCGACGACCTGAGCGGAAGCGGGAACCCATCCGGCCAGTTGAGTTTTCATCGCTTCATCCAGGATGAAGGTCCAGCGCCGCCGATAGAATTCCTGGCGCCTCCGCTCGTACTCCATCAACTGGAGGGCTCGCTCGGCGATCTTCAAATCGACCGCGCGGCCACTCAAGCTCCGATCGTGCACGCGGTAGCTGTAGAGCAGCTCCTCCGTCCCAAGGTGGGCGATGTCGAAGGCATGATTGACCCGCATCCAGTAGTCGTAGTCCTCAAGTCCCAGGTTCGGATCATATTCGCCGATCGTGCGTCCCACGACAGCGCGATAGAGAAAGCAGGGGCCGATGAAATTGTCCTGTTCGAGGTTGATCAGCCGCGGGTCGCGAGGCAGATGGATCTCGGGCGACACGGGCGACCGGCGATCCTGCGGCCGAAACGAGGGATCCGTCAGGGGCTTGCCACGATCGTCGATGGCCCGATAATCGGCGTAAACCATGGATTTCGCGGGATGGGTCGCGCAGGAACTCGACCTGGCGAGTCAGTTGCTCGGGATCCATCAGGTTATCGGCCGAGGTCCAGGTCCAGAACTCTCCCGACGCGAACTCGAACCCATTGCTCAGCGCTTTGGGGAGCATCTGGTGCGCCTGGGTGAGGACCCGGACCCTGGGATGATCGAGATAACGGGCCAGGACCGTCTCGACCCCATCGGTGGACCCGTCGTTGACGACGATCAGCTCGAAGTCGGGATACGTCTGGCTCAAGACGCTCTCGATCGCATCGGTGAGGAGATCGGCCTGGTTGTAGACCGGTAAGACGATGCTGACCAGGCCGGGCACACAGCTCCACTGCACCGGTCCTCCGCCCCATCGTCGCGCCGAGATTCGCCTGGCCGATCGCATTCGCGAGATCGTTCGGACACCGTGGGTGACGATCGCACGCGGCCAGAGGCGATGGACGACGGCAATCGCCAGTGCGCTCGGGCCTTGACGGGCCTTCCGCAACACCCGATCGGCGAGACCGGCCAGACCCGAACCACGGTCCGGGAGCGTGACCAGCCGTCCGCGAATCCATCGGAATGGGTCGAGGCGACGACCTGGGTGGGACATCGCCGACGCATTCCGGGAAAACTTGACCCTACCGGTGGGGAAGGAACAGCTCGGATCCTGCATCGGTTGGATTCCCTTCCTGGCTCCCCAGCCGAACTCCTCGAGCAATCACCGGAGTCTTAATGGCCGGGGACGTCTGCACTCTCGTGTAGACCCGATCGTCGGGATTTCGTCAAGGCGAACCCCGACTGACCACTTAAGAAACGTCTTCACCGACGACGACTTGCATGATGGGACGGCCGGATCGACTGCGTTGCAGTCTCGATCCGCCTTGACAGTTCGACCCCATCATCACAAAGTACATCGCTTACCCGAGAGAAGACGATCCTCGAATGATTCGAGGTCGACAGGGTTCGTTCCGCCGCTCCTCAGGGATGATTCGCGATGCCGGCCGATTTCCATTCCTGTCCGCCACCATCCGCATCGCGGTCGATCGACAGCGACGAGATCGCTCGACTCAGGCATGAGTTGCAGCTCAAGGATCGCGAGCTTGATGATCTCCGTGGCCGACTCCGCGACATTCACACCAGCGATGCCTGGGCGATGATTCGCACGTTGTCTCAGGTTCGAGAGGCCCTCGCGCCTCATGGGACACATCGCGACCGCGCTGATGAAGCAGGGCATTCGAGGTCTGCGCCGTCTCAAGAAAGGCGTGGCCTCATTCGCCCAGTCAGCTCGTCGCCTGTCCGCATCGACTCGGCGCGTCGGGACGAGGGACATTCGCATCGATCCCGCGGCTGCTGGGACCTACGCTGTCATCTGTCTGCCGATGATCGAATGGGGATTCCGCTTCCAGCGTCCGCAGCAGATCATGCGGCAGTTTGCCCTGGGTGGTCACCCGGTCCTCTACGCCGCGAACCGGTTCCATCGCGGTCAGGATGTCCGGATGAGTGTGATCGAGACAAACGTGTTCGAGATCGCTCTGCCGGGCGACCCGGCGGCCAATGTCTATCAAATGCTGCCGTCCGATTCGGACGTGCTGGGCATGGTCGAGGCATTCGAGCGGCTTCGGGCCCGCGTCACGCTGACGGATGCGGTGGTCGTCGCCCAGGTCCCCTACTGGTCCGCGCTGGCCGAGGCGTTGCGCGAGCGTTACGGCTGGCCCATCGTTTACGACTGCATGGACGACCATTCCGGTTTCCTGCACAACAGCCAGGAGGTCCTCCGGGCCGAGGAGCGATTGGTCGCCGGCTCGGACCTGGTCGTGGCCAGTTCGGAGCGGTTGCTCGCGGGCGTCCGGGATCGTGCCCGGGCCGCGATGCTCCTCCGCAACGCCTGCGAGTACGACCATTTTGCCGGCGTCGCTCCCACCCCGACAAAGGGCCAAGAAACGCGGGTTGGTTATTACGGGGCAATTGCCGAATGGTTCGACAGCCCGCTGGTCGCCGAGCTGGCCCAGCTACGTCCCGACTGGCGGTTCGACCTGATCGGCTCGACCCTGGCCGGGGACGTTCGGCAGCTTGAAGGCTTGCCGAATGTCCGGCTGCTCGGCGAGCGGCCCTATGGCGACCTACCGCGCGGCATCGGCGATTGGGACGCGTTCATCATCCCGTTCAAGCGAGTCCCGCTGACCGAGGCCACCAATCCGGTGAAGGTCTACGAGATGCTGGCCACGGGCAAACCCGTCGTGGCGGTCGGCCTGCCCGAGTTGGTCCCGATTGCGAAGGCGGGGCTGATCCGGCTGGCCGATACGGCCGAACAGTTCGCCCTCGCGATCGAATCGGAACTCCGGAACGCCGAGCCGGGATTGGCGGAGCGCCGCCGGGCGTTCGCCCGTGCGAACACCTGGCACGCGCGTTATGTCGAGCTGGCCGCCGCGATCGAGCGGATCCGCCGCCAAGACACCTCGGCGGGGGCTGGGGCCATGAGATCGGTGGGCCGGTCCCCTCTGGTCAATGCGGTCTGAGGCCATCGGTAGCGGATGGAACCGAAAGGTGGTTGGGCATGAAGCGCGAGGGGCTCAAGACGATCCTCTGCACCATCGGGACCCGTCCCGAGGCGATCAAGATGGCACCGGTGATCCATGCGTTCCGGTCGGCACCCTGGGCCCGGTGCCGGGTCCTCTCCACGGGGCAACATCGCGAGCTGGTCGACTCGATGCTCCGGTTCTTCGGGATCGAGCCCGATCTCGACCTCGACATCATGCGGCCGAACCAGACTCTGGTCGAGCTGACCTCCCGATTGCTGCCGGCCGTCCACGACGCCATCGCGCGGGAACGGCCCGACATCGTCCTGGGCCAGGGGGACACCACGACCGTGCTGGCGACGGCGATGGCCAGCTTCTACAACAAGGTCCCGTTCGGCCACGTCGAGGCCGGTCTGCGAACCCACCGTCTCGATGCGCCATTTCCCGAAGAGGCCAACCGGGTCCTGGCGGGCCACCTGAGTGCCCTCCACCTCGCCCCGACCGCCGCATCGCGAGAGAACCTGATCCGGGAGGGGATCGACGCCAATACGATCGTCTTCACCGGAAACACGGTGATCGACGCCCTGCTCATCGCCGCCAGACGCGAGGTCCCGATCGGGGTCGAGCTCGATGCGACCCGCCGCCTGATCCTGGTCACAGCCCACCGCCGAGACAGTTTCGGCGAGCCGATCCGCCAGATCTGCCGGGCGATCCGCGAGCTTCACGATCGGTTCCCCGACGTCGAGTTCCTCTGGCCGGTCCACCCCAATCCCTCGATCAAGCCGGTGGTCGAGGAGGCGTTCGCGGACCGGCCAAGGGTCCGGCTATGCGAACCCGCTGGCGTACGGTCCATTCGTCTCCGCCTTGAAGCGTGCCACGCTGATCCTGACCGACTCGGGCGGCGTGCAGGAGGAGGCCCCGGCACTCGGGAAGCCGGTCCTGGTTCTCCGCGAGGAGAGCGAGCGTCCCGAGGCCATCGCCGCCGGGGTCGCCCGACTCGTCGGACACGACCCGCGCGCGATCGTCTCGATGGCCAGCCAACTGCTCGACGACGAGAACGCTTACCGATCCATGGCGCGCGGGGTTAGCCCGTACGGGGACGGCAAAGCGGCCGAGCGGATCGTCGCCGCCGTCGGCCGCTTCCTCGGTGTGTCCGACTTTCTCAAAGCCGCCGGATGATCGCAGCATCCGGCATAACACCCGGCGCTCGCGTGGCGCGTGTACGACCCGGGCGCGAATCGCTCGAGAGCCATGCACCTGGTAACAGGTGGAGGAACAGGTGCGGCAACCGAACCCTCGATTCATCAACGGCCATAAAATAAGTAAAATATTTTGATATTCGAACCTATGGTGTTCTTTACACAATCCGTCCGTGAACCGCTCTGGTTCAAAGGCCATCGAGCCACGACCATGAGAAGTCATACGCCGGTTCAGCCTCACTTCGCCTCAATCTTGGGAAACAGCGGCACCGGCTTGCCACCGGACAGCGGTGCGGTGACGTGCAACCCGGACTGCTGGAGCGGCTGCGAGCGCGTCGGCGTAGCAAACCCGGTCCCACGGCTTCATCTCCTCGAAGTTGAAGGCGCGATAGAACGTCTCCGCGGTCCGCGGCAGGAACGGCTTGATCAGGATCGCCGCGATCCTCAGCCAGTCCGCCAGGTTGACGAGGACCGCGCGGCAGGCCGCCAGGTCGGTCTTGGCCAGCTTGAAGGGCTCGGTCTCCTGGATGTAACGGTTCGCCGAATCGACGACCTCCAGCCAGATCCGCTGGAGCGCGACGTTGTATTCGAACGAGCCGACGTGCGCTGCGCACGGCTGCGATGAGTCCCTCGAAGTCCAGCCCTCGCCTCCATCGAGATACATCGACGGGTTCGCCACCATCGAGCCGGCCGTCGAAGTACTTCGCGCACATCGTGAGGATGCGGCTGTAGAGGTTGCCCAGGTTATTGGCCAGCCCGCTGTTGTAGACCTCAGCGAAGCGCTCGAAGGAGAACTCGCCGTCGCCGCCGAAGGGGCACTGGCTCATGAAGTAGTAGCGGAAGCCCTCCGAGGAGAACTTCTCGATCAACTCCATGGGTTCCACGACATTGCCCATGCTCTTGCCCATTTTCGCGATCTCACCGGTCTCTTCGTTCTTTCGGTTGACGAAACCATGCCCGAAGACCATGCGGGGCAGCGGCAGCCCGGCCGACATCAGCATCGCCGGCCAGATCGCACAATGGAACCGCGTGATGTCCTTGCCGATGACGTGCACGTCGGCCGGCCAGAACCGACGGAACCGCTCCTCATCGATTCCATAGCCGATCCCGGTGATGTAGTTGAGCAGCGCGTCGAACCAGACCCAGATCGTCTGATCGGCGTCGAACGGGACCTTGATCCCCCAGGTAAAGCCTTTCCGGGTGATGGCCTGATCTTTCAGCTCGGCTTGCACCAGGCTCAGGACTTCGTTCCGCCGGCTTTCGGGCTGGATGAAATCCGGATGGGCCTCATAATGCGCCAGGAGCCGATCGCGGTAGGCCGAGAGGCGAAAGTAGTAATTCTCCTCCTCGAGCCAGCTCAATGCCGTATTCGGATGATTGGGACACTTCCCGCCCCCCTCCGCCACTTCCTTCTCGGTCTTGAATGACTCGCATCCTGTACAGTAGTGACCGGCATAGACTCCCTTGTAGATATCACCCGCGTCGTAAACCGCCTGGATGAATTTCCGGCAACCGACGTGATGACGCTCTTCGCTGGTCTGGATAAAGTCGTCGTAGGAGATATCAAGCGCGCGCCAGACGTCCTGGAACTGCCGGGCCATGTCGTCCACGTAGGCTTTGGGTTCGACGCCGAGTTCACGTGCCCGCTGCCGGACCTTGATCGTGTTCTCGTCATTGCCCATCAAGAAATGGACCGAGGCGCCTTCCATCCGCCGGAATCGGGCCTGGACGTCGGCGCCGATCTTCTCGAACGCGGTGCCGATGTGCGGACGGCTATTGGGATAATCGATCGCTGTTGTGATATAATAGCGCGCTTCTGTGTCCATCATCCCCTCGTGTCGCAGGTCAGGCTGGTCAGCCCGACGCGGATTCGCATCAACGGAGCCGCCGGTTCTTAGGACGGAAAGCCTGGGCTTCGTGGTCTCCGCACCCGCCTTCCTCCAGGATGCGCGGGCGATATTCTTCAGACGCGCCGGTTTTCTGCTCGGTTCGCTCGTGGACGGCGGCCGATCCACTTTACCATAAGCGAGTGAGAGGCAACGAGGGAACACGCCGAGGGTAGGGTGGGACGGAGGGGCAGCGGCGCGACGCGGAATCGCCCGCGGAGCGGGATTCCTCCGGCTGTGGCCCACCGAAAGATTGAGGGTCAGCAGGGACTTACGGATTCTCTTGCTTCCGACGAATCCACAAGAGCCCCCATCCGGCCATGCCTAGGGCGAGTAGCAACGTGCTGGGCTCGGGTACCGGGGAAGCTGTGCTTCCTCCCGAATTTCCCGAGGGTGCGGGCAGGGTCCCGCCCGACGAACTCGTTGGGGGCGGGCCGAGCAATTGAGGAGCGGTTGGTGTCGTCTCGGCGATCTTGTGCAAGGCGGGGGCGAGCTTGGGATGATAATACGCGAATCGGGTTGGATCGAGGCTCTGCTTCCAGAGCAGGAAGCGAACCATCGGATCGGCCCCGCCTGGATCCGTCTTGACGTCCTGCCAGATCAAGGAACGTACCGCCGCCGTCACGGGCGGATGGAGCACATGCTCCCAGACGTTCGGTCCACGCTTCAAGTACCGCGACCACTCCTCGAGCGCCGTCACGTCAGCCGGGGAGAGATCCTCGTGGTGGATCGCAGCCGCTTCGGCCCGGACTCCGCCCCATATCAACGCACCGGCCATCGCCCAGCCGGTCCAGAACCGGCGCGATCCCATGGTCCGCGTTGACATTCGCCTGATTCCCTTCATTCCGTCACCCACCCACCCACAGAGGAGCTAGAAACGCGGGGTTCGGCGAAACGGCCCATCCCTGGGACCGGTCGCATAGACCCACCCCTTCTTTATTCGGTCACGGTCGCCCGGCCGATTGAACGGATTATGGGGAAGAGTGCGATTGTGTCTACCCCAGGATCGTTAGTATGAGCAGACCAGGAGATCCAGGAAGGATTTCGGGGGTGAGGCTATTTGCTTTGATAAGGATTGGGACGTCACGATGTGTGGGCCAGGAGCGAGGCGTGGGCTGGTTGATGCCGGAGGGGGTTGCGGGTTATCTTGACGACTGGAGAGTTGACGGGAAGCAAGACAAGACGGGTGTGGAACTCCGCCTCTGAGCGAAACGTTCCGGCCGGGATTCCCGGTAGCCGACCCACGGGGAGGATCTGCGATGGCCACGGCGGTTGCGACCGAGTTGACGAAGCAAATGTATATCGATGGGAAATGGTGTGACGCGCCCAGGGCCGGACCCTGGCGGTGATCAATCCGGCCGATGAGTCGGTCGTCGCGGAGGTGGCCTACGGTACGCGGGAGGATGCCGAGCGCGCCATCGAGGCCGCCGCCCGCGCGTTTCCGGCGTGGCGTGCCGCGTCGGCCTACGATCGGGCCAAGGTCCTGAAGCGGACCGCCGACTTGATGCGCGAACGCGCGGACCAAATTGCCCGCAGCCTGACCCTGGAACAGGGCAAGCCGCTGGCCGAGGCCAGGATGGAGGTACTCCACGCCGCGGACACCTTTGAATGGTTCGCCGAGGAGGGGAAGCGCGCCTACGGCCGGATCATTCCACCGACCAACGTCGCCAAGCGATATTATGCGATCAAGCATCCGGTCGGCGTTGTCGGCACGATCACGCCCTGGAACTTCCCGGCCGCCCTGCCCAGTCGGAAGATCGCCCCGGCGCTGGCCGTGGGCTGCACCGTGGTGAGTCGTCCGGCCGATCAGACGCCACTGACGCTGATCCACATGTTTGAATGCTTGGCGGACGCTGGTGTGCCGCCGGGCGTTGCCAACCTGGTGATCGGCCCGTCGCGGCCGATCGCCGCCGCGTTCTTCGAGCACCCGGCGGTGCGCAAGATCAGCTTCACCGGTTCGACGGAGGTCGGCAAGGAGCTGATCCGCCGATCGGCTGACCAGGTGAAGCGGATCAGCATGGAGCTGGGCGGACACGCTCCGTTGATCGTTTTCCCCGACGCCGACGTCCAGCAGGTCGCCCAGGCGGCTGTCATCGGCAAGTTCCGCAACAACGGCCAGGTGTGCATCGCGCCCTCGCGGTTCTACGTCCACGAGAAGATCGCCGACGAGTTCACCGAGGCCGCGGTCGAGCTGGCGCGCAACCTGAAAGTGGGCAACGGGCTGGAGCCGGGCGTGCAGGTCGGCCCGATGTTCGAGGCCAAGGCTCTGGAGAAAACCACGGAGCTGGTCGAGGACGCCCGGAGCAAGGGGGGTAAGATCCTCACCGGCGGGAGCCGATCGTCGCGATTCGACAAAGGATACTGGTTCGAGCCGACCGTGCTGCGCGAGGTCAACGGCTCGATGAAGATCATGACCGAGGAGCCCTTCGCGCCGGTGATGCCACTGCTGGACTTCTCCAAGCTGGATGACGTGATCGCCGCGGCCAACGACACGCCCTACGGGCTGGCAGCATATGTCTTCACGAACGACTTGACCGTCGCCACCCGGATGGCCGAAGGACTCGAGGCGGGGATCATCGGGATTAACGACCCCGTGCCAGCGACGCCCCAGTGCCCCTTCGGCGGGATGAAGGAGTCGGGAGTGGGCCGCGAGCTGGGTATCGAGGGGCTCGACGCCTACCTCGAAACCAAGTACGTCTCGGTCGGCCTGCGACAGAGTTAGTCACGGGCAGCGAGTCGAACAGGTCGCGCTGTGGCAAGGTCTCCCGACCTTGCCACCCGGCCGACCGAAGGTCTCCGGTTGTGTCACCGGCCCGGAGACCTACGGTCCTGCCCACGTCGGGGTCATGAGACCCGCGCCGAGCGCGCGGAGCCGGAGGATCAGGACAATACGGGCAGCGCCAGCTTCTGCTGTCGCTGCTTTTCTTTCTCGAGGTAGGAGGCCAGCGGCGTGGTTTCCTCGTGGAACCGCTCGACTTCCTCGAGGAGGGCCTGGACCATCTCGTGTTCCTTGACGTGGCGGATGGGCACCCCGCGCTTGAAGATGATCCCCTTGCCCGAGCCAGCGGCGATGCCGAGGTCGGCCTCCTTGGCCTCGCCGAAGCCGTTGACCAGGCAGCCGAGGATGCTGATCCGTAGCGGGTTTTTCAAGCTCTTCATCTTCTCCTCGACCTCGGCCACGATCCGCTCGAGGTCGATGTCGAGCCGGCCGCAGGTCGGGCAGGCGACGACTTCGGGCTTGGTGACGCGTCGGTCGCAGGCGCGGAGGATGTCGAATCCGGCCTGGATCTCGGGGACCGGGTCGCCCAGCAGCGAGACGCGGATGGTATCGCCGATTCCGCGGAGCACGATCGCGCCGATCCCCGCAGAACTCTTGAGCGTGCCGTATTCCCGCGAGCCGGCCTCGGTGATCCCGACGTGCGTGGGATAGTCGCTCTGCGCGGCGTACTGGATATAGCATTCCACGGCCGTCGGGACGTGGCTGGCCTTGAGGCTGATGATCATCAGGTGATAGCCGAGTCCCTCGGCCATTTCGATGTATCTCAAGGAGCTCTCAACCATCGCCTCCGGGCACGGGAAGCCGTACTTGTCGATCAGGTCTTTCTCGAGGCTGCCGGAGTTGACGCCGATCCGCATCGGGATGCCCTTGTCGCGCGCCTTGCGGACGACCTCCTTGAACCGCTCCTCGCCGCCGATGTTGCCGGGATTGATCCGGATCTTGTCCACGGCCGGCCGGCCTGAGGGCGTGACCGCGTCGAGGCAGGCCAGGGCCATCCGGTAGTCGTAGTGAATGTCAGCTATCAAGGGGATGCGGATCCGGTCGCGGATGAACTTGGCGGCCTCGACGTCCTCTTTCTTGGGGACGGTGACCCGGACGATCTCGCAGCCGGCTTCTTCGAGGCGGTGGATCTGCTCGAGTGTGGCCTCGACGTCGAACGTGTTGGTCGTGGTCATCGACTGGACCCAGATCGGCTGATTGCCGCCGACGATATGATCGCCCACACCCACTTCACGCGTCTTGTGCCGCTGGACCGTCGTCGCGTACGCCATCGTTCGTCGTCCTGGGGTTCCCTTGAATCAACCAATTGCGCGTTCCACTTGCGCCGATCACATCAGATCATCGTAATCGAAGATGGTCTGGGGGTCAAGGCGCACAGGGAGGTTATGAGAGGCCATGGGCGCGGTTGCGCTCCCCTATCGATCAAGCGTCGCCTGTAGTATTATAAACACGTGAGGGTGAACCAACAATCCGGCCGAGGGAGGCCCTCTGGCATGTCGGTCGAAGACCGATATCACGATTGCGTTCGCAATGCGCTGATCAAAGACGGCTGGGTCATCACACACGACGCTCTCCGGTTGCCTTGGGGTAGGAAAGATATGTACGTTGACCCGGGCGCCGAGTTACTCGTGGCGGCCGAGAAAGACCAGAAGCGCATTGCCGTGGAGATCAAGAGCTTCGTAGGGAGATTCGAGCTTGAAGACCTGGAGAGAGCGCTCGGCCAGTTCGTGCTGTACCGCTCGGTGTTGGCTCGGAAAGAGTCAGATCGGACTCTCTTCTTGGCTGTGCCGGACGATGTTCTGCGCGACGTCTTTGACGAGCCGCTGGGAGAATTGATCGTCAACGATTACTCGCTCCGAATCGTCGGGTTCGAGCCCCAGGGTGAGGTGATTACACGATGGATACCTTAGAACGCGATCGTTCGCTCATTGAATCGATCCTGACCAAATACACGGAAATCCCCTACGCCTATGGCGACTTCCAGAGCGAAGCTCTTTTCGATCGAACCCGCGATCGCTACGCGCTCATCAACGTCGGCTGGGACGGCCGCGATCGGGTCCATGGGTGATTGGTCCATATCGACATCATTGATGGCAAGCTCTGGATCCAGCGCGATGGCATCGAACACGGAATTGTCACCGATTTGCTCGAGGCCGGCATTCCCAAAGAACGGATTGTCATGGCGTACAAGCCGATCGAGATGAGACGCCTCATGGAATTCGCCGTCTCGTAGGGACATGGGAAGCACACAAAGGCACGAGCATCACGATTCCATGGGAGGTCGGGTCACGGGCTGGCTGAAGCGGTTCCTCGTGTCCGCCTGGAACGCCGCCCATCGTTTCGGCTGGCTCGCCTACGACGTTCTGAACGCGATCGGACACGGTCGCTTCGAACGGTGCACGGTCTGCGGTCGGTTCCGGCCGATGCTCTATCGCCGTCGCATCATCCCCCGCCGGCTGGAAGAACTCTGGGGAATCTCGCCGCGACGGGCCGAGGCTTTTGCGCAAGGAGTCGTGTCACTGTGCACGTTGCGGAGCCAATCTCCGGTGCCGCCGGATCGCCCAGGTCGTGCTGAACCTCTACCCTGTTGGTAACCCCCCTGCCCCGGCCCGGTCGATCGTCGATTGGGTCAATCGCCCGGAAATCCGGCTCCTCCGGATCGCCGAGATCAACCGGATCGAGGGACTGCACGATCCGCTCGCGGGTTTGCCCGGATTCGCCGGCTCGGATTATCAACCCGGAACCACGCCGGGTATCGTCTTCGAGGGAACCCGCTCGGAGGACTTGACGAAGCTGACCTACCCCGATGCGAGCTTCGACCTCGTTCTGACCTCGGAGACACTGGAGCACGTCCCCGATCTCAACGCCGCGCTGCGCGAGATTCGCCGGGTGCTGGCGCCCGGGCGCGCGCCATATCTTCACTATCCCGCTCCTGCCCCGGACACCTTCAACGTTCCCCCGAGCCATTCTCCGTCCCGACGGAACGATCGAGGACCTCTCCCCGCGCATTTGCCACCCCGGCGGCGACTGGGGCTATCCGGTCTTCACCGAGTTCGGGACTGATCTTCCGGATGTGCTCCGACGAGCGGGATTCGAGGTCGAAGTTTTCTTCGGCCCGGCCCGTGACGACGATCTCGCCCAGGTTTACGTCTGCCGTAGATCATTCGACACACACCCTTCAGGTTTCGGGGGTGGTGCGACAAACCGAGTGGCGCGGTATCATTGAGGTTAGCTATCGTCTGAATCATGAAGGTCTGACAACCGACAGAGAGGGTGGCTTACAAGTGTCCAATGTGTAAAGGGTGAATATCCCCATGACATCAACGAAAACCGAGTCATTGAGTGGAGACTTACGTCAAGAATGCGGTGTAAAGCCTGGAATAGTGATGACCCGGACAGTCGGTGGAACGATACCAAAGACCGGAGGGTGATCCAGAGTCCAGCAATTACATCTAGGTGTACACATGCAGGCAGGAGGTCAGGCTGAACCGAAACGCGCGTCGCGCCGCCCGCGCTGGCTCTTCTCGCTCGCATTAGGCATCCTCGGCGCGGTGATGACGCTCTCCGTACCACTGCTCGAACTGTTCCAGGGGCCCTATGGGCCCAGCGATGACCACTTTCGCGAGACCATCGAGATAAGTAAGCTCGGCGGCGAGATACATTTCCTGGACCGGACCCCCGGTCTCTTCGGCCGCTTCGGCCGACGCGACCTGTTCGGTATCAGCATCCACGGGAAGCCGTTGAGCGACGAGGTGCTGGCCCGCCTGGTCAAAAACTATGGCGACCATTGGTCTGCTCTCGAACTCACGAACACCGGCATCACCGACGCGGGCCTTCGCCACTTGGCGGGCTTGACGCACTAGACCGATCTGAGTCTGAGGAACATCGACCCCCGCCTCGCACGACCCGGAGCCGCGCCTTCACCCAACATGATCACTGACGCGGGCTTAGTCCATCTGAAGGGCCTGACGACCCTCCGGACCTTAAACCTCGGAGGCCTGCCGGTAACCGACGCGGTCTCGACGCCATCAAGGATCTCCCGAATCTCGATGCGCTCTACCTCGACCGGACCGAAGTGAGTGGCCCCGGACTCGGACGGCTGAAGTCACTCCCTGGGCTGGCTGTGCTCTACCTCGACCGAAGTGCGGTCACCGACGAGGGACTTGACCACCTCAAGGGCGCGGTCAATCTCCAGGTCCTTTCGCTCTCCGGCGTTCCGCTCAAGGGCCAGGGGTTAGCCTCGCTGAAGACTCTCCCCAAGCTGAACCAGCTGGACATCAAGGGCTGCGGGTTGACCTTTGAGGATTTGGACGCATTCCAGGTCGCTCGCCCGACGATAAAACTCAAATGAAGCGTAAACGGTGAACCATAGTCAGCGCGAACAGTCGGGCGCGGGACAGTGTCAGAACAGGGAACGAGTGAACAAGCAACCACAGTTTCCACTTCCGGATGGTCGAGGGCCTTGGCTATGCGACTACCTCGCTTTCGGTTTACGATCCGAAAGTTCATGATCCTGACAGCGGTTCTGGCGGCATCCCTGGCGTATCTGCTCGCCGCCGATCAGGAGGGACGAGCGCGTCACTGAACTTGTGAAAGAATCGAATTCAAGATTCCGAATTCAAGATTCAAGAATCTTGAGTCTCTGATTCGTCCGGCTTAACATCCATTCGGAATCTTGAATTTGTGATTTTGAATCGATTCTTTCACAGCCTCACTGTGAATATCCCTCGCGTTCGCGACCAGCGTTTTGTGTTCCGTCGCAGTTGGCTATGGGGTTATCCGTATGGTGGTCCGTTTGGTGTTCTTCGCCATGCGACACCCGTCGTAGTTGGTGAGCCTGAATCCTTGACAAGAATCGACGAATCTTGTCAAGGACAGGAACGAAGCCGGATTCCATGAATGCTCAAGGGGTGATGAGGTAGTAGACCGTGCTCGGCGTCAGCCGGATCTCGCTCGCCGTTCCGATCAACTTGACCGGGTCGCCGTTGAAATCGAGCGCGGTCACCTTGAGCCTGGAGGCGTCGGACCGCTTGAATTCCACTACCCCATTGAGCTCTTTCACCAGCCAGGGGTCGTGGCCGATGCTGGTGATCTTCTTCTCGCCGCCCGGCGCGGGCTCGGTGCGGAAGTCGGTGGATTTCTCTTCAGACATGGCCTGGAGCAGGATCCGCCGCGAGGACGCCAGTGGCTTGCCGTCGAGACTCACCGCGACGATGTGCCCGAGTTCCATCTTCGACGAGATGGTGAGATCTTTCAGCGCGTCCACCCCCGCCTTGCGGAGGGCGCCGCTGATCCCCTGGGCGGCGGGCGCATCGATAGTGAGCACCCCCTTGCCGTAGTCGAGACGGAGCTGGCCGGTGCTGCTGGTGACGACTTGGCGAATGCGGTCGGCGAAGGGCCTGAGATCCTTGAGCCGCGACGGGCCGCCCCGCTCGGTGAACGTGACGTTGGTGCGCCCGACGAAGTGGACGAGGGGGTCGATCACATTGCCCGGTCTGAGCGTCGTCTGTTTCGGAACGTCCTTGAGCCGAAGCTCGTCGAGCGCCGCGTCCTGGGGCATTGGCGTGCCGTGGAGGTCGAGGAGGTCGCCGACCTTGAGGTCGAGGTCCACCATGAGGTCGCCGGTTGCGACGAGTCCCTTGCGGTAGATCAGGGCGGCGGCCGGGAACTGGCCCATCATCGCGGGCGACATGAGCGTCCAGGGCTGCATGAAGAAGCCCGGTTTCACCGACCAGTTCGCCGTGTCGAGCGCGAAGTGGACGATGGCGTCGCTGTCCTGCAAGGCACCATAGGCGGCGTAGAACAGCGGGGCCTCCGAGCGGTAGCGGTTCGGTCGGTTCCAGGTGGTCTCCGAGATCATCGAGGGCTTGCCGTCGTAGCTGGGATCCATCGCCGGGTGGACGAAGACCCTGGGCTTGCCGGGCTCCTCGGGGTCGAAGCGGAGGGCGCTGCGGTCGGCGTAGGTGTGCCCGTCGCGGATCGACCACTCCGAGGCTTCGCCCTTGCTGTGGCAACCGAAGTAGCCGTGGCGGTCGATGAAGTCGCCGACGGTGTAGGTGTATTTCTCCAGCGGGCCGAGGACATCGCGGGCTGGCGGTGATCCAGTTCGACGCGGTGATCACACCTCGGAAGCCCAGCCCGCGCAGGAACTGATACGTGTCCCGGTAGAACCCGCGCTGGCTTTCGACGAGGAACCGCGCCGTGTCCTTGTCGCGAGCGGTCTTCTCGTTGAACATGTTCCAGAGGGGACGGAACCCCATGCGCCCTTCGGTCGGGCGATCGCGGTCGAGCCTCTGACCGCCCCACGCACGGAGTGCCCGGTCGATCGAGCCGTACTTATGCTTCAGCCAGTCGCCGAACTGGGTCTCGAGGACGCGCAGTTCGGGGTCGGGGATCGCGTCGACATTGAACGTCCAGAAGAGATACGAGTCCTCGTTGATGATCTCCAGGCCCGCGACGGCCGGGTCGTCGATCAGCCGCGTGCCGGTCGAAGGGTTGGGTGTCAGTAGCACGGCCTTCCACCACTGCTGGTATTGCTGCTGGAAGTCCTTGTTGAAGAAGAGCGCCGCGAACGGCACTTTCTGGCCGTCGTAGCCTTTCAGCCAGGGCGTGTCGGGCTTCGGCCTCAGCCAGAGCGGGAAGTAGATCGAGAAGTGGCTGTAGATCCCCTCGGCCTTCATCGCCTCGACGACGTCGAAGGCGTGCCGCACGGCGGTCCTATCGACGTCGCCTCTTTCATCGAAGTAACCGTGGTGGACGCGGACGAGGTTCACGCCGTGCTTGGCCAGCATCCGCGCCTCGGTGCGGAGCGTCGTCGCGCCCTTGACTCGACGGCCCGTTCACCGCCCAGAACCGGACCGGCTCGCCCGACCGTGAGTGGACGAACTGCGACCCCTTGACACCGATGAAGCCGCCGTCGCCGGCTGTCTTCTCGTTCAGCGACCGCAAGTCGATGCCGCTCGACGTGGAGAACGGGTCGGGCTGCGGGTCGAAGACGAACCAGCCCGTGTTCGACTCGGCCACGCGGCGGGAGGCCTCCGCAAGCTGGTCGGGCTTCAGGGCGCCTCTCGGGGTGAACGGCTCGTTGACAAGGACGAAGCAGTCGAGGTAGCCGTGGTTATGGTTCGGACTGTCCATCCGGAACCCGATGGCGTAGGTTCCCTTCTTCAATGAGACCTTGCCAGCCCTCGTCCAGGCGAGGAAGCGGAGGTCGGGCTTGCCGTCGGCGGCGATGTTTGTCGAGTCGAGCCCGTTGTCGACGTCGATCGGCGTCCAGGGCCCGTCGTTGAGCCGGTACGAGAGTTTCGCCTGGATCGGGTTAGCGCGCACCCACAGGTCGTACTCACCGGCCGAGGGGGCGTTGAACCGGTACGAAGCCTCACCGGGCTGGTCGTGGAAGTTGCTGATCAGGTCGCCGCCGGAGAGCTGGTCGCGCTTGACCTGGTCATACCAGTACGGGTGCCGGTGCATCGTGGACTTCGCTGGTCGCTCGCCCTCGACCCAGATCCACGCCGACCGCGCGGGCGGGGAGAGGACGATTGCGGCCAGGACGCTGAAGGCGTATGGGAGTGCCAACCGGAAGGACATGGCCCTGAATCTCATCCTCAAACTCGTTTCCATCGAAAGATCCCAAGGGTTCCTGACCGGGTCGGTCGATTGCACCATCAAGGGCGTGGACTCGATCTACTGCCGCACGAATCGGATGTCTTCCCGCCCGCCGGGCATGCTGGTACGGCTCGGTGAGCGGGGCTTTCGATCTGCCGCTGGGCGGAAAACGTCGTGCACCCGCGCCACGTCCTCGGCGCTCAGCCGATAGACATAGATCGAGTGGCCGATCACCTTGATGGGCGTAAATTTCTGAAAGTAACTGTATGCGTTGAAATCGTGAACATTCCAGACGATCGGCCAGGCTTCGGGGACTGTATCAAGCGGGGCCGGGTCGTAGAGTCGCCACGACAGCCCGTAGAGCAGTGTCGCGCTGATTGCATAATAGCCGGGTGTCAGCCGGGGCTCGGGACCTTTCAGCCGCGGACTGGGGGTGTCGAACAGGGGACGGATCGTGCTCGGTCGGGGCGGCGGCAGGAACCACTGGAACCGCTCGTCGCGCATGGTGAAGATCGACGGGTTGATCTGGCCGAAATACGCGAGGCCGATTGGCTGGTCCGGGATGTTTTCCTTCCACCACCTCTGAAGTCCGACCAGGTCCTGGCCCCAATCCAGGTTACTGTCGATCAGCCGGGCCGGCACGCGGTCCGGGCCGCCGGAGGCCCAGTTGAAATACGTGAGGTAGTGCGGACGAATCGCCATGGAGGCCACGAACGTCAATCCCAGCGACCCGACGACCAGCGATCCCAGTACGGGACGCCATCGACCCGACAGGCTCATCGACCAGGGAACGACCTTCCCTGCGGCGATGAACACGTAAGGCGCGATCGGCAACACATAGCGCAGTCCGATGTTGATATCTGTCAGCAGGCTCATCGAAATGAGGATTGCCAGTGGGACCGTTCCAAGAGCGATCTCGTCGGCCCACTCGCTCCGCGACCGCATCACCGTCAAGAGGACCGCCAGCGACAGCAGAACCAGGAGCCAGGTCCCCTCCGGCACCTTGTAAACCAGTGCGAGCAGAAAGTAATACCACCAGCCCGTTCTGCGGAGCTCGCCGTTGAGATAGACCGGATAGGCATCCTTCTTCTCGTCGCTCGCCTCCGGAACCCGGAGCTCGTCTCTGACCCGCGTCGCCGGTTGGTTCGAAGCCCGGGCCATTCGATCTAACTGAGTGGCGCTGGAGAAGCGACTGGGAATTCCCTCAGCCTCGAGTTTCTGCTCGTCAAGGCCGAGGAGATAGTGCTCCGGTAGGGGTGCGGGGATGCGTCCCAGCCAGGTCCCCCGAAATCGATTGATCCGGAACTGCCAGGCGGTGTCGAGCGAAGGGTTCTTGCTCGCGGGACGAGACTCGCCCGGCTTCGCTGATCGCGTCAAGGAGCGGCAGGCGAACTCGAAGTCACCAAGGGGAATTCCCACCCCCTCGAAAAGATAGCCGACGTCGATCGTAACTACGCTCACGGCGACGATGGCGATTCCGTGGATCAGGCCCTTTCCGATGCCGCGGAGCCAGTGGTCCCTGGGGAGCGTCAGCCCGAGCCGCACGATCCAGAGGAACGGCCAGACGGCGTAAAGCAACAGCATGCTGAACTTGGTCAACTGGGCGAATCCCAGCGCGACGCCCGCGGCGAGCGCCCAGCGCCCGGTCGGCTTCTGCAAGCAGCGCCAGAAAACATAAGTCGCCGCGACCCCCATCGCGGTCGAGCAGACATCCGACGTGATCAGCCGAGTGTGAGCGAGGACATTGGGGCTGAACACCCAGAGAGCCAGGCTCAACGAGCCGGCCCAGGTGCCATAAAGGCGCCGGGACCACGCGAACACGACCAGGCCCCCGACGATCGAAAACAGCGGCATGATCAACCGGGCGAGCTGGAAGAGTTCGAAATAGCGTGCGTAGTTGAAGGCGGCGAACCACTGGGCGAACGTGATGGCCGAGGGATCTCTCGACTTCCACCAGTCCCGCTCATAGAGGGGCTCGGTCACTGGATGGGCCATCACGACCGGCAACGCGGCGACTAGCTTGAACAGCGGCGGATTGTGGTGGTACAGCCGGAACGTCCCTTTCTGCCAATAGCTGATGCCTGCCGGCAGATGCACAACCTCGTCGATCGTCGGGTTTTCCAGGACGAGGCTCCGCGCCGCCAGGGCGTAATGCAGCGACAGCAACCCGATCACGGCAACGCTCGTCCAGAGCCGCGATCGCCACCCGGGACGTTCGTTCGTGCTCTCGGTTGCGGTCTCAGGTGTCCGCGACGGCGCCATCGCGATGGAAGAGCTCGGGGGAGTCGCTGCGCGAGCCTCGGGAGGGCCGGCCGGCCGCCTCGTCGTCGCTGAATTCCGTCTGGATTTTCGTGCCAAGCGAGATCTCCCGGGCTGTCGGTCCCAGCCAGCGTGAACACGTCGCGGTCAAAGCAATCCGATATTTCAGAACTCATTGACCAGCGCGCCGATCGACTGGAACGACGCCCGAAGGTCCTGGTAGAGCTGCCGATAAACGGTGTAGGCACGCTCGTAATAATGCTTCGCCCTGGGGTCTACGGTGGTCGAATCGACCAAACGGATCGTGGCATCGCATGCCTCAGGGACCGAGGAGAACCCGCCCGTGCCGACCTGGGCCAGGAGCGCGACGCCGAAGGCGGGTCCCTCGCTCGAGTTGAGCGTGTGGACGTCGCAGCCGTAGATATCGGCCTGGATCTGCCGCCAGAGGGCGTTCCGGGCACCGCCGCCGGAGACGCGCACTTGCTCGATCGTCACACCCATCTCCCGGATCAGCTCGAGACTGTCGCGCATGGCGAAGGTCGCCCCCTCGAGCAAGCTGCGGATCATGTGCGGCCGGCCGTGCCGGACCGTCAGCCCGATCCAGGCGGCCTTGGCATCGGGATCGAAGTGGGGGGTCCGCTCGCCGGTCATATAGGGAAGGAAGAACAATCCCTCCGCGCCGGGACCAGCCAGGGCGGCCTCGGCGGTAAGGAGGAAATAGGGGTCATCGCCCCGCTCTTTGGCCACCGCGACCTCTGCCTTGCCCAGCTCGTTGCGGAACCACTGAAAGCTGCCACCGGCCGAGAGCACCACCCCCATGACGTGCCAGGCGCCCGGCACGGCATGACAGCCGCGCTGGAGCCGACCGAGTGGGTCGAAGCCAAGCTGGTCCGCATGTGCGAAGACGACGCCCGAAGTCCCCATCGTCGCCGACACTACGCCCTGGCGGACGATCCCGTTGCCAACCGCGCCGGCCGGCTGGTCTCCACCTCCACCGACCACCGGCGTCCCCACTCGCAGGCCGGTCGCCTTTGACCCCAGCTCGCTCACCCTGGCCGAGACCTCCGCGCTCTCGTAGCAGGCCGGCAATAGTGAGGGATCGATCGCGAGCTTCTTGAGCAGCTCCTGGCTCCATCGGCGATTAGCCACATCGAGCAGCAGGGTCCCGGAGGCGTCACTCACCTCGGTGGCGTACGTCCCCGTCAGTCGGTAGCGGATATAATCCTTCGGCAGCAGAACCTGGCGGACCTGGTCCCAATTCCTGGGCTCATGCTTGCGGACCCACAGCAGCTTGGGCGCCGTGAATCCCGTCAAGGCTGGGTTGGCGACCATGCGGATCAGGGCCTCGCGCCCTCCGGCCTTCTCCTCGATCTCCCGGCATTCGGCCGCGGTCCGCTGATCGTTCCACAGCAGAGCCGGGCGGATCACTTGGCCGGCCTTGTCGAGGAAGACCGATCCATGCATCTGCCCGCTCAGCCCGATCCCGGCCACGTCCTCGGCACGGAACTTTCCCGAGCCCAGCACCTGCTGCACCGTCCGGACCGTCGCCTCCCACCAGAGCTCCGGATCTTGCTCCGACCAGCCCGGCCGCGGATGCTCGCAGGGATACTCGGCTGTCGCCGAGGCCAGGATGGTCCCTTTCTCATCGATCGCCAGCGTCTTGGTTCCCGAGGTCCCGATGTCGATCCCCAGCGTGATGCTCACGGCGCGACCTCCCAACGTTCCCCGCAATGGAGGATCCGAGGCTCGACCCCTTCCGGCAACCGGCGGGCCTCGGACGCGAATACCTCGACGGGGATCGTGTTGAATGTAAACATGTCGTAATGATGCGGCACAACAAACCGCGGGCGAACCCGCACGGCCAGGTCGACGGCCTCCGCCGCCGACATGTTGCCGGGCACACCGCGTGCCGGATCCCGCCCGTTGACCGGCAGGAACAGGATGTCGAATCGGTCGGGACCGAGATAGCCGGCAAGCCCCTCGTAGGCTAGGCTGTCTCCGCTGTGATAAAGTCTCAGCCCCTCGGACTCGATCACGTATCCCAGATAAAGGTGACGGCCGGCCTCGTCGGTGTCGAGTTCCTCGTGAGCCGACGGGATCGCGCGGACGCGGAAGCCGGCGCGCTCGATCGTGGACCCCTCATCCAGACCCACTATCCGATCACCCGCCAGTCCCAGCGAGAGGGCGTGATCCCGGATCGCCTCGGGCAGCGCGAGGATCGCGCCCGACGAGATCCTCATGAGTGCGGGGAGGGTCCCTGGATCGAAATGATCGGAATGCTTGTGGCTGGCCAGGACCAGATCGACGATCCGCAGGTCGCCGCCGCGCAGCGGAGACCGGGTCATCCGGAGATGGGGCCGGTCCGTCGCCTCGTATTTCTTCGTCAGGTGCTCCGACAGGTAGAGGTCGACCGCGAGCAATCCCGCGCGCGACTTGATCAAGAACCCGCTCTGACCGAGCCACCAGATGCTGAGCGTCCCGGGAGCGGGCATCGTCCCCTCGATCTCCTCGACCAGCTCAGCGCCTTGACGGACCGGCTCGATCATGGCTTCAGCTCATCCCGCACCCGTTTCACACCCTCAACCATCGCCCTGGCCTTGGCCACGGCGACATGCCGCGCGGTCTGGGAGAATCCGCAATCAGGGGTGACCGACACCCGTTCACGGGCGACGTATTTCAACACCATTCGCAGCCGATCAGCGACTAGCTCCGCGGGCTCGATCCACGTATTCTTCACGTCCACCAGCCCCACGGCCACGTCGATCGTCTCGGGAAGCTCGCCAAGCAGTTCGACTTCGGCCATCTCCCGGCTGGCGAACTCGAGGGCAAGCTGGTTGACGGGCACCCGGCCCAGATGGGGGAAGAGTGGCCGATACGACCGGTGGCCGACGGCGCGAGCGCGGTAGTTGCCGAAGCACATGTGCATACTGATGTAAGAATCAACCCCCTCGACCGTGCGGGCGATGACATCGAGGAACGCCTCGGGCGGCGTGGGGATGGCAGGCGAAGCTGGGCTCGTCGAGCTGGATGAAGTCGGCGCCGGCCATCGCGAGCGCGCGGAGCTCGGTGTTGACGATCGGGATCAGCGCGGCGGTCACCGCGTCGCGATCGGCGTAAACCGCACCACCGTCTACGCAGCCGGCCAGGGTGAACGGACCGGGAACCGGCATCTTGACCGCCGCCGTGGTGATCTCTCGAAGCCGGCGATACTCCGCGACAACCCCCAGGCCGCCAGGCGCGGAGAGTGGCGCGGCGCATCGATAGCGGTCGCGCTGGTCGTGCGCCGGCGCCGCCCATCGGCGCGACTTCGGTATCGGCTCGAGCCCGCGGATCGAATCATAGAAACCCAGGTTGAAATCGACGCGCTGCATCTCGCCGTCGGTGATCCGGTCGAGACCGGCCCGAAGCTGATCGTCGACGGCCAGGCGAACCGCGTCGCGCACGGCCTCATCGCGATCCGACGTCCCGAAGCGGTCCGGCTCCGCCTTGACGTCCGCGATGAACTTCTCGAACCAGCCTGGGAACGCCCAGCTCCCGATGACAGTCGCCGGTATCTGATGCTCGACCATCGCGGACGACCCTCTTCCCAGTGCGAGCCCCATCAACGCCTATCTCCCTATATCCGTCGGCCCCCTGACAATGGCTCGGCGGATCGTAGGAAACCAAGAATCATGGACCCACTGCAGGTCATCGAAGGGCGTGACCCGGCAAGTTTGCCATCCGGCTTCTCGAAGAACCATTTCCATACCAAGTGCACCAAATTCATTTGTCGAATGAATAATCACAGGAAAAATTGGAGCATATTTCGATAAATAATCTGCAACTTCTCGACCAGTACCGGGATCGTACGCTTTTCCGGTGGAGTCCACTTTCAACTCCAGGTCATGATCCAGCGATAAAGCAATCACTTCATTCAAGTGATTTTCCAAGTATCTTTTCAGCTCAGCCGCCGAATCAAAAAAAACATGCTCAAATTGATAAAATCGATCCGCGAGGCGATCACGCATGGCGTCAACACGACCTTTGTCGTCCTCGAGAATGACGATTTTCATCGGCATCGTTCACAACCTCCACGCACTCTGTCAGGACTGAATTCATCGAAGCGTGACAGGGAGCGATCCATCCGGGGGAAAGTATCGAACGGCACCAGGCTTGATCGTCAAGCCTTGAGCCTCTAGCTGTTTTGCTACACCCAGCAGCCCGACTCTACTCTTGAATTGGAAGGTCCCCGAGAGATTTGTCAAATCGATGACTGTGCTGTTTGCGATGGTCAAATCGCCTGGGTACGAGGCAAGCTGAGCGCCACCGAGCACCTTTGGATGCAAATGTGGCCCATCAGGTAGACCATAGACGGTTCCACTTGCGTCTCGGACATAGACATACCCGCCATCTGGAGTCGTGCCGCTCATGGGAGCGCTTCTCGGATCTCTGGGATAAGGAGTTCTATCCAGCGGTTTCTTCGTTTTCAATAGTGGATACCGAGGAGTACCTACTCCGGGATTCCCAGGTGCCGGCCTCTCTTGTGCACCAAGTTTCTAGATTTCCCGGGTTCCCGGCGTTGCTCATTGCCCAGGATGTTCTCGAAACGAACAGGGTGACGTTACCCGCAACCTTGAGATTGAGAACGGCTTCTCCAGCAACGACTCACTGACCGCCTCGGGCCGATCCTAATAGGGGGGCAGCCATCCCTATTACCCACATGATTGTACCACTCCCAGCCATCGGTGTCTGCATCGTTAAACCGGTGACTTTCCCGTCAACGTTGCCGTTGTCGAACGCTCCTTGGTGGCCGAAGAGTGGGGTCATGTTCATCACCGACCCGCGGGCGTTCGAGAACGGCTTGAGGAAGCTACCTCCGAGGCCATAGTCCTCTCCCGCTAGAACGTCAACCTGTTCGTCTGATATGGCGGTTTCCCGGTGGGTTCCCGAGTGAACTCTACGGGCCCGGCATGACGCGACTGGCAATCTGGCCCACGGCGAGGCGGGTGACGATGATCTGTCCCGGTTGGACCTCGTCGGCCGAACGGATCAGGGTCTGGCCATCCTCATGGAACGTGAGGCTGTAACCCCGGCCGAGAACGGCAAGCGGGCTCAGGGCTTCGAGACTGGCAGCCAGCCGGACCAGGCGGTGGCGACGATCAAGGAGTCTTTGATTGAGGGCCTGTCGGCCGCGTTCGGCCAAGCGGTCGAGCTGGAGGCGGGCGTCATCGAGCTGAGCCTGGCCGGCGAGGCGGAGACGGTCGGCCAGGCGGTCGAGGTGCAGGGCAACCTCGCGGGAATCGGGGACGCAGACCTCACCAGCCTCGCTCGGGGTCAGAGCGCGACGATCGGCGGCGAGATCCGCGAGGGTCACGTCGATCTCATGACCGATCGCCGAGACGACCGGCACGCGCGAGGTGGCGATGGCCCGCGCCACGCTCTCCTCGTTGAAGGTCCAGAGATCCTCGAGGCTGCCGCCGCCGCGGGCCACTACGATGATGTCGGCGCCGGCGACGCGGTTGGCCAGTGTCAGGGCCGCGACGACTTCGCGGTCCGCGCCCTCCCCCTGGACCCGGGTCGGAGCGATCAGGATCTCGGCGGAACGCCATCTCCGGCCGATGACCTGGAGGAGATCGCGGACCGCGGCGCCGGTCGGGCTCGTAACGATCACGATCCGACAGGGGAAACGCGGAAGCCGCCGCTTCCGACCCGGGTCGAATAACCCTTCGGCGGCCAGCCGCGCGACCCGCTGCCGGAACGCCAGCTCCAGGGCGCCGATCCCCTCGGGCTCGATCTGCCGGATCGTGATCTGATACTCGCCACGCGGATCGTAGACGGTCAGGGCTCCCATCGCCCGAACGGCCAGACCATCCGTCAGGTCGAAGGGTAGCAGCCGCGCGTCACTTTTCCAGATCACCGCCCGGATCGATGCCGCGTCATCCTTGAGGGTGAAATAGACATGCCCCGACTTCGGTCGTGAAACGTTGGAAACCTCCCCATGCAGAGCCACCTCGGCGAATTGTGTCTTCAGCGCTTGCTTGATCCGCGCGGTCAACTCCGAAACCGACTCGAAGATCGTGCTGAAGAGGTCGGCATTCATGGTTCCGTGTTCGGTGTTCGAGTGTTCAGCTGATCACCGGCAGCGAACCGGCTTCCGGACCTGCGCTCGGTGCTGATCTCCCGGCGATCACCTCGGCCCGATCCGTCGCGACATTGACAACTTGGACACACGAGCGCTCTTTATTGAGGGAAGCTATTCTACAGCGAACGACCGAACACGGAAAACTGAACATTGAACATGGGACCGATTTCCGTCCAAGCGCTCACTGCTGTCGAGGATCGCCCGGGGGGCTCTCCTGGTGGGGGTCGGAACCCTGGCCCTGATGGCGTGGATGCTCGGGCCGGCCTGGTTCCGGATGATCCAGGATCGGGTCTCCCCGGAACTCGGCCGCAGGATTGCCATCATCTATCTGGATGGACATGCTCGTCGGCTATACGCTGGCGCTGGCCGGGTCGGTCGGAACGATTGGGTCGGTCCTGCTGATGCGGATGATGTCGCGGGGAGACACGCCGGCGCGGCGTCGGAGACAGGCGAGGCTATTAGCTATCGGGGTGACGGTCTTGATCAGCCTCCTGACCCTCGACGCCGGCGCCGCGGCCTGGCGCGTCTGGTCGAATCGCAGGCCCCGCCTCCCGGAGATCTACGGCGCCCTCGCCGGGGACAAGTCGAGCCCTCCTGTGCAACCGTTTGACGCCGTGGTGCCGAAGCTTCCCAGTCGTTCTCTCCGCAGGAGGCCGAGACGGGGGCCACCGGCAGCCCGTTGCGAATCCTCGTGATCGGTGAGTCCAGCGGGCGAGGCGTTCCCTATGATCCCTGGTTATCCGTCGGACAGATCGTCGGCTGGAAACTCGAGTCGGTCTTCCCAGGGAAGGCGATCCAGGTTGACACCTGGGCCAAGGGGGGAGCCAACCTGGCCCAGATGCACAACCGGCTTGCCGATTTGACGTATCGTCCCGACATCCTGATCGTCTATGTCGGCCACAACGAATTCCAATCCCGATACCCCTGGATGCGAGATCCGGAGTTCTATTACCTGGACGAGATGCCTGCGCCCTACGCGCCCGGCTCGCTCACGAGGATGCTCCGGCATTCGGCCCTCTGCCGGTTGGTGCTGGAGACCAAGGAACGGCAGAGAGTCGGCCTCCGTCCGCCGCCGCGAGTGACGCGCCGGCTGGTCGACCGGCCGGTCTGCACGACCGAAGAGGCTGGGCGAATCCTTGCCGATTTCCGCGGCCGGCTCGACGCGATCGCGGCGTATTGCGAGCTGATCGGGACCTTGCCGGTTTTCATCATCCCGGCGTCGAACGACGGAGGTTCCGACCCGAACCGCTCCGTGCTGGATCCCGGTACGCCCGTTGCCGAGCGGATGGCCTTCGCTCGGTCGGTTGCCACGGCGCGAGCCCTGGAGACGAAAGACCCGGCCGAAGCGATCCGGATCGACCGCGAGCTTGTCGTAAGCCATCCCGAATTCGCCGAGACCCATTACCGGCTCGCTCGCCTTCTCGAGCAGCGCGGTAACTGGGACGAGGCGCGTCGGCATTACATCGAGGCTCGCGAGCGCGACGGCATGCCGATGCGCTGCCCTGAAGTCTTCCGTCGGTCATACCGCGAGGTGTCCGCCCAGCACTCGGCCGTTTTACTGGTCGACGGACCTCGCGTGCTCGAAGCAGCCAGCCCGCACGGTATCCTGGACGACGAACTGTTTCACGATAGCCAGCATCCCAATCTGCGCGGCTATGTCGCACTGTCCCAGAACCTTCTCGATCAGCTACGCCGCCGCCGCGCCCTGGGCTGGCCCGAACGAGTGAAGGCTCCGCGAGTGGACGCGGAAGCCTGCGCCCGCCACTTCGAGCTCGACGCGTCTCGCTGGTCGACGGTCTGTCGTCGGGAGTGGACCTTCTACCACGTCGGCGCCTACATCCGATACGACCCGAAGTTCCGCAACGAACGGGCGATCGCTTACCTCCACGCCGCCGAGGCAATCGATGCGGGATGTCCGCCCGCCGAGGCGGGGATCCCCAGCATCGTCCTGCCGCCGAGGCCCGCTCGACCGCCCCGCGTCATCTCGTCGATCCCGACTGATCCTCTCTCGTGGTGAGAGCCGATCGCGACTGCCCTCGTCCCACGGAGGCTGGGCTCAACGGAACAGCTTGGGCGCGAACTCGCTCAGGTAGTGACGCCAGTTGATCCAGGTGTGTCCCCCTCCGCTGATATGCAGCTCGTGCGCGATGCCGTGCTTCTCCAGCAGCGCCGCGAGACTCTTCGAGCCGTTCACGAGGGAGTCCTTGTCGCCGACACTGATCGAGATCAGCTTCACTGTCTTGTTAACCTGATCGGCGCCTTTCAAGAACGACTCGTTCCGCTTCTCGAACTCCTCCGGGTTTCCTCGGAATGTGGCCGCACTCCAGAGGCCCACATAGGCGAACGTGTCGGGGTGAGTTGTGAGGATCCGCAAGGCCTGGCCCCCGCCCATCGACAGTCCGGCGATGGCCTTGTGCTCGCGTCCGGTTCGCACGCGGTAATGCTTCTCGACAAACGGCACGACGCCTTTGAGCAGTTCATCGGTGAATCGTTGCTGGGCGGCTTCCATTGCGGCCCTCGCCTCGGGAGACAGTGGGGTGCCGGGCGTGAATCGGGGCAGGTTCGCCGGGCGCGGGAGGCTGCCGTTGGGCATCACCACGATCATCGGCACCGCCTTCTTCTCGGCCAGCAGGTTGTCGAGAATGAAGCCGGCTCGGCCGATCGTGCTCCAGCAGGAGTCCTCGTCGCCGGCGCCGTGCAGCAAGTAGAAAACCGGATACTTGTCGCTCCCACCCTCGTAGCCTGGGGGCGTATAGACATGCATGCTCCGCAAGGAATCGAGCGTTCCCGAGTGATACCAGTTGGTGTGGACCTCACCATGGGGAACGTCCCGGGTCGTCTCGTACACGGACTCGTCTCCGGGCACCAGGAACATGCTGGCCACGCTGCCGATGCCCGGCTTGATCATCCCGTTCTTCGGGTCGACCGTCCGGACACCGTCGACGCTGAACGTGTAGCTATAGAAGTCGGGCGTGAGCGGGCCGACAGTGATCGACCAGACGCCCTTCTCGTCCTTCGACAACTTGCCGCCTCCGAAGTCGCCGGAGACCGAGACCTCGCTGGCTTTCGGGGCGTAGATGCGGAAGGTCACCTTATGATCCGCCGCGACCTCCGTCGACTTCAGGGTGTCATTGGGCGTAGGGTTTCGCCGCCGGAACTGGGCCTCCGCGCGCGGTGCGGCCAGGCCAGTCAGTGCCAGCAGAGCGAGTGTGCCGAACCGAACCGTTCGCAATGATCTCATGGATGCATCTCCTGGAACGACGACAGACATGCCTCGCCCCTCCCACCAATGCACAGGGGCGTGCCAGCCGGATTGTGAGCGCCACCTTGAAGTGAGTCACGGGTACGTTCTATCTGAGCGTCATCCGCACCGGGATGCACCGAGTCATTTAAAAAAATCCGGGTGACCAGAGCAGTACACCGGAACGAGATCGCCTCCGAATCCAACCGGACCAGGAGTGGGCTCGACTCCTGGCGAGAGTCTCGTCAAACGAGTCGGTTCGACGTCGAGACGGACTTGCGCCTCCGTGGGCGGACCGTTGGGGGGCCCTGCGCCGCGGGCGAGGGCCGAGGTTCATAGCACGGCCAGACCAGGTGGGCCACGGCGTCGGCCGGGGAATTGGCGATCCGGCCTTCCAGTTGCTTGAGATAATCGGCAACGGCGATGGGCTCTTCACCGGCCCGTAGCCAGCCAATCGGTTCGATATCGAGCGCGAATCGGCCGCCCGGTGCGTGGGTGCAGAAGATCAGGAAAACTGGTGCATGAGTCAAGACAGCTAGCTCGGTCCAGATGGCCAGGAGGCGCTGGGACCGGCCCAGCAGCCGGCCCGGGCAGGTATTGGGGCCGTTCCAGGGGATGTCGCCGTTCATGTAGATCGCCAGACCATCGCGGAGGGCGGCGCGGGCTCGGAGGAGACGTTCGACGGCACCGGCCGGCGTCAGGTCGCGGCGCAAGAACAGTTCGGTCTGCGAGTGTGGGCCGCTTACATCGAACCGGCGATTCAGCTCGCGCGAGACGTGCCGGGGCCGCTGGACCAGTAGCCGGAGCGGGACGCCTCGTCGATAGAGCCAGTGGACCCCCGCGATGTGAGCCCCCAGGTGGCTACCGACCAGGATCGCACCGCGGCCACCATCCAGCGCCGACTGGAGTCGCGCGAAACCGCGCACGTCGAATCGGGCCAGGACCACCTCATCGCGCTGGCGGTCCAACGGATAGTCGCGCGCCAGGAACCGCGCGGTGTTGGCCGCCAGCGCCGGCCATGTGGCATCGAGCGGCCAGTCTGCGTCGAGGGCAGCCCCGGCACGCCGCAGGGCTGCGCGCAGTCGCGCGCGGCGCCTCGGCTGGATCGCCAGCGCCAAGCGGCCCAGCAGGCCCAGGATCCGGTCGCCACGTGCCGGCCCCAGACGTCGCAACACGGGCAAGAGCAGGTAGTAAAAGACGAACTTCCAACTCCAGATCCGCCGCAACCGTCGCCTCACGTGGATCCTCCCCCCCCGGCGGCCAGGGATCTCAGGCGTTGATAGTCGACCTTGTCAGTCGAGGTCACCGGCAGACCATCCAGGAACGTGATCGTGTCGGGAACCATGTAGTGGGGCAGGTACATCGTGCAGTGTCGCTTCATGGCGATGATCGACTTCTTCTGGCCCGGTTTCAGTGCGACGAAGGCCTCGATCGCGACCCCAGTCGCCTCGGATCGGGCAACGACCCCAGCGCGGTCCACCCCCTCGTGGCGGTAGAAGGTCGACTCGATCTCACCCAGCTCGATCCGATAGCCCCGTCGCTTCACCATCCGATCGCGTCGGCCGTGGAACGCGAAACAGCCTGATCCCTCATCGCGCACGAGATCGCCGGTTCGATACCAGCGGGTGCCGTCCTCGCCAACAAGGAACGCCGCCTCGGTCAGCTCGGGCTGGCCGAAATACCCGCGCATCACACCCGGCCCGGAGATCACCAGCTCGCCGATGGTCCCTGGCTCCACGAATCGGCCCTGAAGATCCACAACTCGAGCGCAGAGCGGCGAGCAGACGCGGCCGATCGGATAGGGATCGGTCCGGTCGGCAGGGATCGACTCCGGGATCGGATAGGCCGTGCAGACGTTGGTCTCAGTCGGTCCGTAGAGGTTCCACATCCTGGCCCGCGGCCAGGCCGCTCGCAGCCGACGCAACGAGCTGATGGGGAAGACTTCACCGGCAAAAAGGACCAGCCGAGGCTCAGGGAAGCCCGGACGGTCCACACCCCCGTGCTCGGCCAGCAGGGCCAGGATCGACGGCGCCGAGTACCAGACGTCCAGCCGACCCTCGGTCAGGAAGTCGCCGAGCCGGCAGGGGTCCTTCCCCAGGGTCTCGCCGACCAGCACCAGAGTCGCCGCATTCTGGCAAGAAGCGAACAGGTCGAACACCGACAGATCGAAATGCAGGGGTGCGTGCGAGGCGAACCGATCACCGTCTGGCCAGGGTCCCAGCGCGCCTCGGCACCAATCGAGGAACGTCAGGGCGTTGAGCGTGCGAGAGCATCACCCCCTTGGGCTGCCCCGTCGAGCCCGAGGTGAAGAGGATGTACGCCAGGTCATCCTCGGAGTGCGGGGTGGGCAGCGGCGAGGGGGCGTCGTCAGCCATGACTTCGACCCAAGGCGCATCGGCGGGCGCGATCGAGGCCGTTCGCGAGTCGCCCTCACCCGCGATGATGAATCGGGGCAAAGGACCTCCCCCGGGCCATGCCTCGCGGAGGGCAGGCGCCAGCCCAGCGGCGACGACTACTACCTTCACACCCGCGGCAGCCAGGATCCCCGCGGCCCGCACGGCCGGGCTCGTCGGGTTCGACCGGCACGTAGGCCGCACCCGCACGGAGGATGCCGTGGACAGCCGTTACGGACTCGATGCCTTTGGGCAACCACAGGCCCACGCGGTCTCCGCGACCGGCACCCCAGCGCGACAGACGCGTCGCGATCCGGTCCGCAGCCCGAAGCAACTCTCCGTAGCTGAGCCCCGCGCCTCGCTCATCCTCCACGGCCAGGCGATCGGGCCGCCAGGCGGCGGCCTCGTCGAGAAGTCGGCTTAAATGGCGTCCGTCCATGAGCATCCTACCTGCCGCGGCTCCGCCGCAACCGAATGGGAGATTCGAGATTCTGGATGGGAGATTCCGGTTTCCTGACTGCAAGAATGTTGGTCTCCGAGAGATCGAGAGTTTGGAATCTCCCATCCGAAATCTCGAATCCGCTACCTTGATCCATACTCCAAACACAGACATTACGGGGTCAGAATCGATCCGCTTCTCACGGGAAGGCGCGGCCCTTCGGCGTTGCCACGGTCGGCTCCACTGGCGGCAAAACTTTCCGCGCCGGACGGGGCCGGTTCACACTCTCGCCATCCACTTCGACATGGCTGCCGGGTGCGACCCGCTGGGGGCCTGAGGTGTCTGGCGGGAAAAGCAGCCGAGACAACGAAGCGTCCGCGGCGACTGCCCGCGCCAGAGCCAGGAACAACCGCTCGTGTCCCACCGAGTTGGGGTGGTCGTCCCAGGCGGCGATCTCGAGCTTCGCCGGGTCGAAGTGGTCGAACGTATTCGTGAGGTCGAAGACGGTGATGGCATGGTGGGCCGCCAGGGCCTTCAGTCGCGCGACCGGTTCGGCCCGGATGTCCGGTGCGTCCTCCTTGCCAACCCGTGGAATGATCACCATGACCAGCGGTACGCCCGCGGCCCGACATTCCGCGGCCAGCATGCCAAGCGTCTGATCGTAGAGGCCCCAGTAATAGGGCTGCAACCTCGCCTTGAGACGGTCCTTGTGGGTCAAGTCCCGTTGGGCATTGATCCGCAGGTCACTGGCGGTTACGCCGGCCTCGGCGATCGCCTGCTTCAGGAAAGTGTACCGTAGGTTGACCCTGTTTCGGAGCATTTCGAGGAGGTGGATCTCCATCAGACGGACATCGAGCGTCGTTGCTGAGTAGATGACCAGGTCGGGACAGAACGCGAGCCCATTGCGGCGCAGTGTCTCGAACCTCTGGAGCGGACTGTAGGCGGCCACGGCGAAATTCAACACTTCGAACCGACGCGAGTGGATCGACCCCCGCTCGGCCGCGACGGCAGCCAGCCAGTCCTGGAGCCGGTTCGCGTAGGTATCCTGGTACCTCACGCCCCATCCCATGTCCATCGACGCGCCCAGCACGGCGATGCGGAAGGTGCCCTCGGGCTTCTCGAGGGTAACCTCGCCGTCGTGCATTCCGTAAGAGTTGGTCACGAAGGGTTGGCCGCAAAGCGTCCGCCGGACTTGAGGCTTGAGCTCGAACTGAAGGAAGTCGTCATCGAGGTAACGGACGACACCGGCCTCCTGAAATCCGATCCAGCCCTCCGGCCTGCCGCCGTTGGCCCCCCCGATGATCTCCTCGTAATAGCCGACGGCATGGGCTTCGCGGTCGCCGGGCCTCGGTCCGGATGATCGTGCGCTATCGACCAGGGTGTGGATCCCGTACCAGTCGGCCGGCCAGGAGACCAGGCCGACAATCAAGAGCACCAGGGGATGGAGCATAGCGGCCCGGGCCGCCGAACAAATTGGTTGGTGAATCATCGCGTCTCGACTCCTGGGGCGACGCCGTGGTTGCCGGGTCCGGCCTTCTGGGTTGCGGTGGCGACAGGAACTTCGCCCCAGAGACGCCGCATCTCGGGCAGAGCGCCCAGCTCGGCGTCCAGCCGGCGCGCCAAGAGGCGATGTCCCGAGGGGTTGGGATGGAAGTCGTCCGGCTCGACGGCCAGTGAGGCCGGGTCGAGTCCGTCGTAGGCATCGGTCAAGTCGACAATGCGGCTGAACGACGCGGCCCGCGCCTCCTCCAGAAGCGCGCGATGCCCGGCGGGGTCGCTGGGCCGCCCGACGCGGGGAATCAGCACCCAGATGATCGGTATCCCCTTAGCCCGGCAGTCATCCACCATGGCACGATAGACGCCTGCCAGGATCTCCCGGTGGCGCGGTTGGAGCGCCCGCTTGTAACGCTCAGGGTTCCAGTACGGTGCGACTCCCGCGGAGGTCAGGACCTCCCGGTACATCGGCGAGTCGAAGCCGTAGCCTCGAGCCAGGACGTAGCGGAGCCGCCGCTCGTCCCAGCCGTTATCGGCCTCGGTTCAACTCGTAGATCACCAGGTCAGGCCGCATCGGCCAGCCGACCTGGCTGAAGTGATACCAACGCTGACCGGGCGAATGACCTGGCACGGCGCAGTTGAGGATTTCGATTGCCGGGCCCCCCGACCCTCGCGAGCGCGCGTCCCAGTCCCGCTCGAGGATCGACTCGAACCGCTGGTCGACATCGACCCCCCAGCCGACCCCGATCGAGTCGCCCACGAATGCAATTCGGAAGGTTCCGGCTGGTTTGTCGGTTGCGTAGGAACGGTCGCGCATTCCCTGCTCGTTGGTGCGCCATTCCACGCCCCACCTCTGGACCTTATCCCCCGGTTTCAAGACGACCTCACGCAGGTCCTCGACCCGGACAACCAGAGGCGCCGAGTTCGACCGGGACCGAGAAAGTGCCTCGCGAACCGGGCTGCCGGCGAAGGGCCGGGAGATCGCCCAGATCATCGAATCGTCGGCCGGCACCAATCACTTGCTCGTAATATCCGCGCTCGATTCGCGAGGCATCGGCCCGGTTGAACAGACCACTGCTGAGGCTGGCGCGTCAGCCGCGCCGGCTCGTCGCCGGCGAGCCGGTCCGGGATCAGTCCGAACGCCAGGATCGCGAGCGTCGCGAACCACTGGCGGCCTATCATCCCGTCATGATCCATAGAACCCTCGACGAAGCAGGTCCAGCCACGCCGACAAGCTGGGGCTCGACCAGAGCGACCAGAGCACGGCGATGGTGGTAAAGATACCGGCGACCTTCGCGGTGCGCACGGCCAGCTCGAGCGCGGTCCACGACGTCGCACCGGGGCTGCCGCCCGCAGCGCGCCCCATCCGCGCCCGACTGCGCCGGGCGTCGACCTGGACATTCAGCAGCACCAGGACCCCGAGAACGCCCCAGAACAGGGCGTCCGGAACCGTGAAGCCCCAGCTTCCACGTAGCCAGTACCACTGGTAGGCGTGCAACACCCATGTGGCCAGGAACACCGTCGCCGTGCCGACCGCCAGTGCCGCCGGCTGCGGCCACCGCTTCAACCGGAACACGACCGGATTGAAGAAGACCCGCACCATGAAATCCTTCCAGTAGATGTTGATCCGCCGCCAGTAGTCCGTGAAACTCGTCGCCAGCAGGTAGTCGTGGTGCGTCGCTGGGAGCCGATAGCCGAACAGATGGAGCATCCCACAGGCCATGTGGAATTGGCCCGACACCTGGAGATAGAGCAAATAGTTCCAAACGATGTGGCCTGCCAGGCTGGCGAGGTCGTGCACATCACCGGCCTGGACCAACCACTCGTTGTACACGAGACGATAGCCCAGGAGGTGCAGCGTGCCCTGGAACATCATCGCCAGCCCGCGCTGCTGGATCGCATGGATGTCGTCGGCGAAGTAACCCCGCTGCATAGTCCGATAATCGACGACCGGGAAGAGCTGGAAGCAGTAATTGGGCAGGAGGAAGAAAAAGCCGAGCGTGTCGGCCAGCGGCTCCGGTCCCGCGGAATGTTTAAGTTCGTACAGATAAATCATGATCCGGAACATGAACATGGATGCCACGATCGGCCAGACATTGTGCGGAATCCCGTAGGAGGCCGCCTCGGGCCGGGCCAGCATCATGGCCGCGCCGATCGCGGCACAGGCCGCCGCGCGCACAACCCACGGGATGGGTAGGTAGCAGACGCCGATCAGGACCGCGGCCATAGCCAGCACGATGACCGAGGTCCAGGCCCCCGCGATCCAGAACAGTCCGGCGATCGATACGGCGATGAAACACGGCTTTTTCCAGTGGAAGGGGATCAGGTAGTGGACGGGTAATGCCAGCAGTGCCAGCGTCACCAGGTTCTGGAAGGTCCGACCCTGGAAGGGGCGCTCCTCGAGGTGATAGACCTTGAAGACCGCCAGCAGCAGCGCGAGGTAGGTGAAGTTGCGCAAGAACGGTCGAAGGCTACGGCGGCACGCCTCCGGCTCGCCCGGGTAGAGGGCCGCGAAACGTCGGGGCCTGGGCGGCTCCGGTGTCATCGGCACGGGCACGTACTGCTGGTGCGGCGCCCGCCTCGTTGCGACCGTCGTTCGGATTCCTGGCCCCATGCGCCGGTCCCCCCTCGGCTCATCTGCATTCGGCAAGGGCGTCGCCTTCCTCCGCATCTCCAGGCCACCCCGCGTCAGCCCAATGCCCGCGAGGCCCTCGCCGTCGTGGACGGATCATCCTGGGAGCCGATCCCGGCCGATGGTTCAGGCCCTAGACTTCCTTAACTGCTCACAGTGACGCGCGGTGTTCAGGAGCGGCGGGCGTTCGGGACGACGTGATCGCGGGACGTGGGTACTTCGGGGTGCCTGGAAACCGCGGGGACCGGTCCATCCGTGAACCGGTGAGTTCCCCGCTACGGCCGCGCCATCCTTGTTTCGCCTGATTGCGATCCTGGTCTTGGTCGAAGTAGCCAGCGAGCTGCGGGGACCGGTTCCTCCGTGAACCGGTGAGTTCCCCGCTACGGCCGTGCCATCCTTGTTTCGGTGATTTCTTTCAATCCTTGTTTTGGTGGAAGTAGCTCTCCAGCTCTCCTCCCCAAGCGACGATCGCGATTTAACCGATATCCCCCGGCGCTGTCAACCCGACTGGCGCCCGCATCGCCGGCCCTTCGATCGGACCCGGCGAGGTGACTTGATGTTCCGGCAATTCTCGCCCTTCGATTTTTTGCAGAGAATGTGAGTAGGGCCCGGTCCCGCTTACCACAGAGCCTGAACGCGCCTCGTTGTCTCTCCCTCAATGCGGTGTTGAGACATCTGTCCCATCGGTTTACGCAGCCCTCCCGCCCGATTATCCTACTGCTATCTTCTCGCGACATGTGCAGACCGCCGATTCGCGATGGAAGCCGTGAGCGTCATCGTGGACAGGTTTGGCGAGAGGAGGGGAGTGGGTAATGGCCGGCTGCTTTCGCAGAGAACTGGGGCTCATACTCAGTTGGCTCATCTTCCCCATTATGCCAGTCATGCTGGAAGATTTGTATTATCAGATATGTAATTTTGGCCTCTTGGGGACAGGTCAGAGTGGCCCAGACCCGCACGACTGGGATTGGGTGAGGTGGGTGATGGTGCTCGGCCCGCTCCTGGGCTACGGCTTCCTCGCGGGTGCGACGCTCGGTCTTTCGAATGACCTCGAACCGTCGCGTGGCGCGATCCGGCGTTTCCTGGGTCGGCGAGGGGTCTGGGTCGCAGTCGGGCCCTGGGCCGGCCTCCTCTTCTGGGTTGTCGTGTACTTCGGTGTCGTGTTCGTGTTATGGATCCTGGAGCTCGTCGTATCGCCTCTGAATCGACTGGTGCCACCCGAGCGCCGGCCCGATCTCCGACCCCCGCAGTGGTGGTGGGTGGCCTGGGCTGAATGGGCTCTCTCGTGGGTCTTGACGATCTTGTTCTGCGGCATACTGGCTTATGGATGGCTGTGGCCAGCCGCGCTGCGTTGCGGCGAGCTCACAGGATGGGGATTTGGGCTCGCGCACTGTTTCGTGGCGTTGTTGCGGCGCTAGTGTTCGTTGGCTCGCTCTTCGGCAGCTTCTGGGCGATCACATCCGCGTGGCGAAGCTACTTCTTCGATTCCCGCGTCATGCCGTTGGTGGTCCTGGCGGTCGGACTGGCTGTGTTGAGCGGCTGTTCTTCGACGATCACCTACGGCGAGCTGCGCCGCGCGAGTTATTCCATGCCATGCTGGTAGCCTGGGTACTCGGCCTAGCCCTGATGTGGCGATGGTGGAGTCGCCCGAGGCAAGGACCGCCGTAAACAGGCGCGGGATCGGTCGATCCGCTTCGCTGAAGTCTCGGTGTCGCCGCAACCGATAAATCGTGATACGGTCCGCCGTGCGCGCGGGACCACTCGGGCAGAGACATGCAACGAGATGGAGACTACAAACATGGTTATGCGGCTGGGATCGAGGGTTGGGGGTGTTGTCGCTCGCGGGTTGGGTTGTCTCCTGGCGCTGCTATGCGGATCGATTGGGACAGGAACCGCCCGGGGGCAATCGCCCGCGCTCCCGGTCACGCTCGACCGGTTGCTGAGGATGAGCCCTGCGGAGCTGGATGCGCTCTATCGCCAGGGGACCGCTGCGACGATCCCGCCGGGCCGCGTGCGGGGGACGGCTCTGCTCGCGCCAGGGACCTGGCGCAATCGTCCGCTGGCCCGCGGCACGCGGCTGGTCTGGCAGGGGAAGATCATTGATGAGGGGCAGACCACGGCGGTCAACCGTTTCTTTGGGATCCGGATGATTCGGGGACAGCTCTATCAGGGACCGAGCTGGTTCGACGGTGGTCCGACGCTGGTGCTCGACTACGCTGAGACCTCGCGCATCTATGCCCGCAATCGCGACGAGATCCGCCAGGTCGCGCCCGGGCTGTTCCTCGGCCTGATGTATGATCGAACGACGGTTTCCCCGAGCCTCTCGATGTATTTCGCGCTGGAGACCTCCGAATAGGCCAATGGCCGATCGTCCAACTCGGATTGCCTCGCTCGGTTGTATTCGATAACCTCCTGCCGCAGTTTCGGCAGGATGCCCGACTACGTGCGTTCGGAGTGAGGCGGACGGACAAGCCCGGTACGGCCTCGCGGCTCATTCAAGGAGGAGACGAATGCCCACCGGGACGCTGGCTGCAACTGCACAACCCGTGTGGCGTCGCCTGGGCCCCGAGGCCCTTGTGGGTGTACTGGCGGTCGCGGTCTTTCTGGGGTGGCTCGGCTCACTCGACCTGTGGGGTAAGCGCGAACAGCGGCTCTCGGCCGAGGCGATCGACACGATCGACAACCAACACTGGCTCGTGGCCGAGATTCAGGGGCGGCCCCGGCTCGAGAAGCCTCCCCTGCCTCGCTGGATCATCGCCGCGCTGATGACCCTCACGGGCCGTCGAGATGAGTGGATGGTCCGGCTTCCGGGTGCATTCTGTGCCCTGGCGACCGTGGCCCTGCTTTACGCGCTAGGACGACGGATGGGGGGGCGGCCGCTGGGACTGGCCTCGGCCTTGGTGCTGTGCTCGCTCGGCTTCTTCGTGACAGAGATGCGTCAGGCCGGCAACGACGGGCCCCTCGCGCTCTTGACCACACTCGCGCTATTCGCCGCCTGGAACCTCCTGGACAAAAAGCAAACGAACGACCGGGCCGCGTACGCCGGCAAGGCATGTGTTGATCGGGTCTGGAGTCTCGTCTTCTACGCCGCACTGGGACTGGGGTTTCTGACCAAGGGTCCGATCATCCTGATGCTGGTTTCCGTGACGATCATTCCCTACCTGGTCGTTTCCCGACGGCTGGCCGAGGGCTTCCGTTATCTGACCGATGGCTGGGGCCTGCTCCTGTTCGTCGCGATGGCGATGAGCTGGCCGATAGCCGTGCTCAGGCAGGACCCGAATGCGTTGCGCGTCTGGCTGGTGGAGATGTCGGAAAAGACGGGAGTCTTGCAGACCCTGCCGCACCGCCGGCATTCTCCGCTGGCGGAGCAATGGCCGGGCATGATGCTCCCCTGGTCGTTGATTGCCATGGTCGCGGTCGTCTTGCCGTTCCTGCCGGATTCGCCGCTCCGGACAAGCGACAAAGCACCAGGCTGGGTCCCGCCGCCGCGCGCGTGGTCATCGGTGTGGTTTCCCTGGTTCTGGGCGGTCGGCAACTTGGGGGTCTTCAGCCTCTGGACCATCGCCAAGCCGAACTATTATGTGCCGTGCATGCCCGGCATAGCCTTGTTGATCGGAGCGGCCTGGCTTCGTCTGACGCGCCAGGCGCGCGCCTGCGAGCGGGGCGCCGCTGCGGCCCGGGCGGTCTTGCAGGCGCATTGGGTCCTGCTGTTCGTCGCCGCGGTCGTGGCGCCGATCGTGGATCGATCGTGGCTTACCGCCCACACTCTGGCTCTGGTCGGTGGGGATCTCCGCGGCCCTGGCGATGGGAGTCGTCTGGAGTGCCGTCGCTCTGGAGGCGCGGCGGCGGCGCGATTGCCCTGGCGCCGATCACCGCGGCATGTGCCCTGGGCTTCCTGATCATCTACGGCATCATCGCTCCGGTCCAGAACGCGCGTCGCGGACATCGCGAGCTGGCCCAGACCCTTCACCGCCTCGTGCCGCCGGAGGTCCGAGCGATCCGCTTCTTCAACGAGATCGACGAAGGACTCTGGTTTTACCTCGAGGGGATGAACCTTCTGCCGGTGCCCGGCAGCCAGCCGCGGTACAGCACAGCCTATGATCTGGTCGACGCCTATCGAACCCGCCCGGTTCCCTCGTTGAAGCTCGAGGACCTGGACGCCCGCCGGCAGGCTCACGACACGCAGGCCCTTTTCGAGTGGCTCGACCGCGGCGACCACGAGTACGCCCTTCCTGCTGATTCGCTCGAATCTCTACGATCGTCTGGTTGGCGAGTTGCCAGGGCGCGTAACCCCACTGTTCCGCGAGTCGGGTCTGAATCGCAACGAACTGATCCTGCTCCATGTCGCCCCGTGGCCCGTGGCCACGGCTCGTGATGCCATTCGGTATTGAATCCCGCTTCCGCGCCGAACCACGGGCCAGGGACTCTGGTCGCACGGGCCCGTGCGGATGTGGGGAATGTGTCGGCTGCGCCAGGGCGTCGGATCGGCTAGACCTGATCGTGCCGGGAAGGCGGGTTGTGCCGATCGCGCGGGCATTTCTCCTTGTGTAGGCCGCACGTCTTGCCTGACCGCGACGACCGTCAGTTTGTTCGACCTAAGTGTTTGTCATAAAACACGAAGCGTCCTCAAGCGTCGTGGCTGCGATGACGATAATTGCGACTGGCTCGCCAAGGTCAAGCCACGGCGAGGAGACGGGAGCACCAAACTGGTGGCATCGTCTCGGACGGAAGAGGCCGCGAGGCCTCTGGTCCCGGGAAGACCAGGCCGACGAATCGATGCCATGGACGACCGACGTGTAATCAGGGTCGAGCGAGACGGCCGGCCGGAATCGCTACCCTCGATCAATGTTAGCCAAGGAGAGTTATCTCCCATGTTGAAGCCCTTGACGTTGAGCCTCAGCCTCGCCGTCGCTCTGAGTCTGTGCAGCGTGAGCAAGGCGGGCTTGCACGATAGTAACTGTGCGACCTGTGGACTGGCGTCGCCCCAGGGCGTTGTTGCCAGCCCCCAGAGCTCTTATGCGGGCTGCGGCGAGTCGCCCTGTGGCGGCAAGAAGCACCACCAGTGGGGCAGCGGCCTGAAGAAGCTGGGCGGGATGTTCCATCACTCAGTTTCCTATGAGTGGGTTCTGAAGAAGAAGCACAACTTCAGCTTCGGCCATGGTGGCGGCGGCTGCGACACCTGTGGCTCTGCTCCTGTCTATCCGACCGGTCAGCACGTTGCCCCGTCCGGGCAGTATGCCGCTCCGTCGGGTCAGTACACCGCCCCCTCGGTCTACGGTGCCGGGCAGCACACCTTCATGCCCGCCCGGTCGATGACCAGCATCGCCTCGGTGCCCGCCGAGATGACCCCGACCGCCCCAGGCGGCGAAGAAGTCCCGCCCGCTCCCGAAGTCAAAGGGACGTCGGCAATCGGCTCCCAGAACGGCCTGCTCCTTCCGACCCCCTCGGGCAACTGAGATTGGGTTGAGCCGAGTGGTGCCGAGCTGAGTGCAAACGGCATGTGGCAGAGCCTGCCACTCCCAGGGTGACCGGACCGATCCGATCCAGGGCAACCTGAAACGGTCCTCCGGTCCCGGGGAATTCGCAGGAAACCGGCCATATCGCGGAGAGAGGCATTCATCCGCAGGACGGGCCAACGCGTGGCTGCTGCTTCGTGAGAGCCTTCCGCGGTTGATGATCCGAATCCACGACGGCCCCGAATCGCCAACCGGTGATCGGGGCCGTTCGTCTTTTGTCGCCGCAGGACCATCGCCGGACGTGGACCTCGAAAACCGTTCGGATCGCGTGTGGCGCGGTTGACAAAATGCGTCGATTGTGGATAACTCTCCGCGCCGGAAACGGTCTACCGCGCCGGGACTCGCACGCCTGGAACCTCGGATTCTCGGGATCGGCTGTCCCTACGGGCTCGGCTCGTCGGGCGAAAAGGGTCGGGGCGAGCGCCCCGCTCCGATCGTGAGGCGACATGGTTCGGTTCGTCGTGGGGCGGAATGGCAAGCGTCGGCGGCACGATCCTCTTGTCCGGAGGGCTTGATGCGGACCCTCGATCGCCAGTCTTCCACCGCGCCTCTGGTCCTGGTTGCGCTCCGGGGTCGATCGTCTCCGGCGCGCGATGATGGCCCGGAGCCCTGCGGTCCGCGCGAGTCTGATCCTGGCATTGGTCCTCGGTCCTGGTCGCGGCGGCCTACTGGGCCACGGTGGCACTGGTTCCCACCGGGACGCGTTACCTTGCCTCTCGGCCGGGTCGTTCTCGTCCGACGACTTGACGAGAATCTGCCAGGCCTTCGACGAGAAGGGCATCGACTATCAGCGTCGAGGACCGCAAGGTCGAGATCGCCGCCGAGCAGTACGACCAGGCCGTCGCGATATTCGCCAAGCTCCAGGTCGGGTCGCCGTCCTTCGATGAGATCCGCTCTCCCCGGATTGGTGGGAATTCGTCGTGGAGACGCGCGAGGATAAAGAGCGGAATGAGCGGCTCCGCCAGGTAGAGGTTCATCGAGCATCGCCTCAACGACCTCGACGGGATCGTCTGCGTCTCGGGTGTCGATCCGCTGGCCGCCGCCGACCGGACCGCGGCACATCAGGGGCAAACCTTCGGCGTTCATCTACTCTCGAGACGGAGCCGAACCGACCGCTCCCTTTGCGGACCCAGCAGGCGATCCTCACCATCCTGATCAGCAACGAGCCCGAACTGAGTGACCAGTCGATCACGGTGATGGACCTCCGCGGGAACGCCATCTTCGATCCGCGCAACCCGTCACTGACCAAGTTCGTCGCGCGACCAGGCGCGGGAAGAGGAGGTGCGGAAGGAAATTCTCGAGAAGCTATCCTATATCAAAGGTGTTAATGTATGGGTTCGATTGACTGGACGCCAGGACGCGACCCCCATGCCGGCCGCGGCCGCGGCACCCGCACCTGTCCCGACCCGTGCCGACCCTGTACCGGCCATGGGTGTCAATCAGCCGATCGAGCTCGATGAGCCTGCACCGAAGACCGCCGAAGTGGCCCATCCGACCCCGCCCGCACCTGTCGCACTGGCGGAGCACGGGCAGGTGCTGGTGAACGTGCCGCGGAGCTATCTATTACAACCACATGCTCCCCGCGGTCGATCGAGCGCGAGCCGACCCCCGAAGTGCTTCGCGAGATGGCGGCCCGGACGAAGGATCAGATCATCAAGCTGGTGAAGATGGAGGTCCGCGAGTCGTGGACGGTGGATGTCGACACGATTCCCCGACGACGTCCCGCTACGGGCCACCCGGCCGTCCTGCCCGACACACGGCGGAAGGCGACGGATTGGGGGATCGTGGCGGCCGTCGCCGCCGCCGTCGCTCTGCTGATGGCACTCGCGTCCTGGATCCGGGTCGTGCGTCGGCCCGCTCGACTTCCCGAGATGGAGGTCCGACCCCGTCGGTATCGCGCCGACTCCGCCGACGAACCGAATCCCTCGGAACGGGTCCGCGAGCTGGTCCGTCGTGACCCCGAGGCCGCCGCCAGCGTCCTCCAGCGCTGGACCACCTAGGGAGGGCGCGTCTCATGACGACGACCCGTCCGGAGTATCACACTCAGCGACCGCGCGGGCCGGCGACGGCCGAATCGGAAGCGAGCGGCCCCGCCGAGGACGTGGCGCTCGCTATCCCCCGCCCGGCCTTCGGGATCTGAGTCCGGGGAGATCTCACCGCTGCGCAAGGCGGCGATCGTGCTCGTCAGCCTCGAGCAATCGCTGGCCTCGCAGTTACTGTCGCACCTGGATCGCTCGGCCGTCGAAATGGTGACCTGGGAGATCGCCCGGCTGGACCGGATCGACCCCGACGAGCGCGCGACCGTGCTGGATGAGTTCTACGGCCTGGGCCTGCGCCGGCTCTGCTTCGTCTTCGACGACCTGGTCAAGATGAGCGATGCGGACATCCGCGCCGCCTTCCACGAGGAGGACCGCCAGACCTGGGCACTGGCACTGGCCGGCGCCGCTGCGACTGTGCGGGCCAAGGTGCTCGGGGCACTCTCCCACTCATCAGCCGTCACGCTGAGGCAACACCTGGACAACCTCGGCCCGTTCCGACTCTCCGACTCCGAGGCGGCCCAGCTCGAAGTCGCCGACCGGTTGCGTCGCCTCTATGACGACGGCCGGATCAGCCTTCCGGAGCCGAACGGCAGCAACGAAGTTCTGGTGTAGGAGGATCTCCGAGAATGAATCTCAGTCCGCTCACTCCCCCTCGCCCGACATCCTGCCCACCTCTCGCCCGACGGGGACGCGGGAAACGATGTCTGGCCTTGAGCGTCTTACGCGATTCTGGCCGCGGTGTTGGTCGCTCGGCCGGCCCAGGCGGAGCCGGATGCGACGGCCGTGAGTCCTCCGGAGTCGCCTAGCCAATTCACGGACTTCGAGGTATCCCGGGCAGCACAATGATTCGAGGGTGACACGATCGGTGGCTTCCGAGGGCTGGATGGCCGGGCATGGCCGGAATCGCCGTGATCCTGGCCATCGGCGGGGGCATCACCGTCGTGGCCCGCCGGTTCGCCCCCCGGTCCGCGACGGGCGCCGTGCAAGTCGTCGGCCGCGTCAGCCTCTCGCCCAAGCACTCGGTCTATCTGCTCCGGGTCGGCAGGAAAGTGCTACTCGTCGGGGCTGGTCCTCAGGGGCCGCCCTCGCTCATCAGCGAGCTGGACGATATCCCCGACCGACCGCCGGGCCCTCATCAGGAGGATGACACATGATCGACCGACCCGGGACGAAGTGCGGCAGGTCCGTCGCCGCCAGTCCGGGCCTGGCTCGGCTCGCGGTCATGCTGGTATTGCTGGGCGCGATGCACGTCCCTGGCGGACGATGAACCTCGCCCTCGCGTCACGGAGGCGTCCAAGCACAAGACCATCGGCCAGTCCTGCCACCTCGACCGTTCGGCCGAACCAGCCCGCCGACATCGAGACAACTGACACCGTTTCACTCCTGGACCATCGCGACGTCGCTCGAAAGCTCTCACCCGACACGGCGCGGACGCTTCAGACCGTCGCCGTCTTCGGCCTGATCTCGCTGGCCCCGATCGGCCTGCTCATGCTCACCGCTTTCGTCCGGATCCACATCGTCCTGACGCTGCTCCGCCAGGCCCTGGGAAGTCCTCAGGTTCCCGGCAACCAGGTCTTGACCGCGCTGGCACTCTTGCTCACGGCTTTGGTGATGTGGCCGAAGGGCGAGTCGGTCTATCGGCAGGCAATCCAGCCGTATTCTCAGGGGCAGATCGATGCCGTCGCCGCCTGGACGGCGGGCTCACAGCCCATCAAGACGTTCATGATCGACCAGATCGTGCGGTACCGGCACGAGGATTACTTGGCCGCCCTTCACGAGTACGCGGTCCCGCCGAGTCCAGGCCAGGCCCCAGCTCGTCCCCGAGCGCCCGGAGGACTTTCCGATTCGGGTCGTGATGCCGGCGTACTTGCTCAGTGAGCTGACGACTGCTCTGATGATGGGGTTCTACATCTACTTACCCTTTCTGGTCGTCGACCTGGTCGTCTCGTCGGTCTTGGCGGCCACGGGGCTATTCATGCTTCCCCCTGCGCTGGTTGCCACGCCGGTGAAGCTGATCCTGTTCGTCCTGGCCGACGGCTGGATGCTGGTGGCGGATATGCTCCTCTCCAGCTTCGCCGGTGGAGGGGGACCTTGACGAATTCCAAATGAAGGATTCCAGATTCCACATCGGGATGATCCCAATGATCTGCAATCTCGAGTCTGGAATCGACGATTCCTCCTGGGTTGGGACTCGGTCGATCCAGGGAAAGCGAGGATCCGTCGTGGACATGACGCATGCGATCGACTGGTCGCGGCAGGCGCTTCAGATGGCTCTCTTGCTGGGCGGACCGCTGTTGGCCGCAGCGCTGCTGGTCGGCCTGGTGATTAACGTCGGCCAGACTCTGACGCAACTGCACGAGCCGGTGGTTGGCTTGATCCCTCGCCTGGTGGCGGTAGGTCTGGTCCTGCTTCTGATCCTGCCCTGGATGCTGGCCCGCTGGGTGTCGTTCGCGGTTGACCTGATCGGGTCGATCCCCGAATTGCTGTAATGGGCCCACACAAGAACGGGACCGGCTCCGAGAATTCGACGTGTCTGTCTCGGCGTTGTGAGGATCTCCAAGGAGGTGATCGGGCTCATGGGGTGGGAGATACCCGAAGGAGTCGACTGGTCGGGACTGATCGACCGCGCCAGTCCGTTTGGCCTGGTGCTGGCGCGTGTCCTGGGATTATGTCTGACGGCTCCGGGACTGGCGGTACCCGGTCTAGGCTGGCGGTTCCGGCTGGTCCTGGCCGCGATGCTCGGGGCAGTGTTGTTCCCGGTCGTAGGCGTGCAGTCCGTGGCGCCGCTGGTCCTGCCGACCTACGCATGGGCCGGCCTGGCCGAGGTGTTGACCGGCGGCCTTCTGGGTTGGACAGCCGGGCTGATCGTGGCCGGTGCCCGGACGGCCGGTGAACTCGTCGCCGCGCAGTCAGGTCTCTCGACCGCCACGCTCTTCGACCCGGAGTCTGGAGACGAACTGACGCCGCTGGGACATCTCTACGGCTGGATCGCCACGGCCGCGTTCCTGGTGATGGATGGTCCGCTTGCCCTGGTCCGAGCGTTAGCCGACAGCTATAAGGTCATCCCCATGGGGCGGCTGGTGCTTTCGCAACGATCCGCAACGGACGCCTTCGACCAGATTGGCGATACCTTGGAGCTCGCTCTCCGCGCCGCCGCGCCCCCGGCAATGGCTCTGGTCATGGCGGGCATCGTCCTGGGTTGGTTGAGCCGTACGGCTCCCTCGTTACCCTTCCTCGCCCTGTCGCTATCCCTCAGAGCCGCCATCGGAATCGTCTTGGTTGTGCTCGGCCTCGCGACCCTGCTGACCACGCTCTCCGGAACCTGGAGCAGATTGCTCCCGATTCATTGACCCGACACTCCTGGATATCGATGTCAAATTGCAAATTCTCTATTCCAAAGGGATGATCATTTCGAAATCCGGAATCTCGAATCCCTCACATTCAAGGATCAATCATGTCCGAGGATCGGACGCAGCCGCCATCGAAGCGTCGCCGGCAACAGGCGCGCGAGCAGGGACAAGCCGTGCACAGCCCGGAGTTGACGGCCGCCGTGGGATGGCTGGTGGCGGTGGTCGCGCTGGGTGTATTCGGCGACGACCTGGCGGGGGCGATGATTGGCCTGGTGAAGCAGTCGATGACCAGGGCGTCGGCGGCCCCGGTGGATCCTGCCGGTGTGGTGTCTCGGATTCGGTACATGGTCTTGGTCCTGGCCTGGCCGCTGGGGATCATCCTTGCGGCGTTCGCGGCCGCGGCGGTGGCCGCGCACCAGTTACAGGTGAGGGGTCTCTTTGCGACGACTTTGGTCGCCCCGGACCTGGCACGACTCTGGACGCCGGGAAAGGGCCCGGGACTTGCGGTCCGGTCGGGAAATCTCGCCTGGGCGATGGTCAAGGCCGTGGTCATCGTGATCGTCTCGGCCTGGGTCATCCGGGCCGGCTGGCTCGAGATCCAAGGGCTGAGCCGTCTGGAAGCGCTCGCGCTGGCGCACGTGGCGACCCAGTCGGTGCTCCGTCTAGTGGTGGTACTGGGGGGATTGCTCCTGATCATGGGCTTGGTGGACTATGGCTTGCGCTTTGCTCGGTTCGAGACGATGTTGCAAACGACGGCCCAGGAGCAGCGCGAGGACCAGCGGGTGATCGAAGGCGACCCGGCCGCCCAGGCGCAACGGCGACGGATTGCCCACGCCTGGCGCGGCGACTCACCCGAACTGCTCGCCGGTGCCCGCCTCGTGCTGATCGGCCCCGGGGGCCTGACGCTGATCCTCTCGGGGGGACCACCGCCACGACGAGTCTCGGTCCGGAGCGTCGCCCGCGGCAAGCCCGGACAGCATCTGAGGCGATCCGCAGAGGCGGCGAATCTCCCCTCCGTCGAGATGGGCGAGCTGGCGCTCCTCCTGGCCCGTCACTCCACCGGGGGTTCGCCTGTCCCCGCCGAGTACGCTGGCGAGCTCGCCGCCATCTGGCCGCCTCAACCAAAGGCTTGAGGCCCTCGGTCAGCCTGCCAACGAGCCGCGATCCCGGTTTCCATCTGGACACGCGCGTCGATCGGCGGTATCGTTCGGCCCACACGTCTCAACCATCGGCCTGCGGGTTGACGAGATCCCTTACAAACGTGGCGGCCTCATGGCCGCCGCGCCGGGGTGGGCGTCTGGCATGGATGCTGGGCGTGCCACTTACCGGCAAACCGCGATCCGGTGCGTTCGCAAGCCGGTTCGGTTCGATGCGGTCGATTTCATTCTCTTGGGATTTGTGGAGGAGAAGGAATGCCTCCCACGACGTCGAGCCCGGTGGGATTCCTCCGGAGTTTGGTCCTGCCGATTACCATCATCGGCGCGATCCTCGTGTTCGTGGTGCCCATTCCCGCGCAATTGCTCGACGTCCTGCTCTCGGCAAACCTGACGGTGGCCGTCGTCGTGCTCTTGACAACTCTGTCGATCCAGACACCCCAGGAGTTCAGCGCGTTTCCCACGATCCTGTTGACGACCACCTTAACACGACTGGTCTTGAACGTCGCAACCACGCGTCTGGTGCTGACCCGAGGCGGTGACGAGGGCCTCAAGGCCGCTGGCGGCGTGATCAAAGCGTTCGGGGAGTTCGTGGCCGGAGACCAGGTGATCGTCGGCGTGATCTTGTTCTCGATCCTGGTCGTGATCCAGTTCGTCGTGATCACCCGGGGAGCGACCCGCATCAGTGAAGTCGCGGCGCGGTTCATGCTCGACGGCCTGCCGGGTCGGCAGATGGCGATTGACGCGGACCTGCACGCCGGGCTGATCGACCAGCACGAGGCCCACCGCCGCCGCGAAGCCGTCTATCGCCAGTCGGACTTCTTCGGGGCGATGGACGGGGCCGGCAAGTTCGTCCGGGGTGATGCCGTGGCCGGAGTCGTGATCCTGCTGGTGAATATCGCAGGCGGGCTCTACCTGGGAATGGTCAACTACCATATGAGTGCGGGTGAAGCCGTCAACGTCTTTACCAAGCTGACGATCGGCGACGGCCTGGTCAGCCAGGTGCCGGCGTTTCTCATTTCGCTGGCATCAGGGCTGATCGTCACCCGGTCGTCGTCTTCGACCGACCTCAATCGCGACGTCATCGAACAACTGTTCACACGCCCGGGCGTTCTCGGTGTGGCTGCGGTGTTCGTGGGCCTGATGGCACTAACACCGTTGCCCAAGCTGCCGCTCCTGGCGCTTGGCGGTAGCCTGGGTGCCGCCGCGTTGCTCCTGGGATCCCGGCGCAGCGACGATCCGGCCGACCCGGCATACGGCGAGGCTGGTTCAAGTACGGGTGTGGCTCCGATTCCGGCCCGAACCCGGCCCGACGAGAAGTCGGGCGTAATTCTCCCGGCTCGAAACAAAGTGGTCTCGGCGACTGCGAGGGCCGATGGTGAACCGGCCGAGAGTGGCTCGGAACTGATGGAAGATCTGCTGCATGTCAATCCGCTCGAGCTGGAGATCGGTTTTCGGCTCATCGGCCTCGCCGACCCGACCCGTGGCGGAGACCTGCTCAGCCGGCTCAAGACGGTGCGCCGCAGCGCGTTGCACGGGAAATGGGGCTGATCGTACCTCAGGTACGGATCCATGACGAGATCGGCCTGCCTCCGAACGAATACCGGGTGAAGATCCGGGGGAACCAGGTCGGGCAAGGGGTCGCCTACGCCGGGCGACTGCTGGCGGTGCCGCCAGCCGGTCTGGTGACGCGACCCGACGGACGCGACGGTGTCGACCCGGTCACGGGGCAGCCGGCCGTCTGGATTCACTCCGACGGACGCGAGGTGGCCGAACTCGCCGGTTGCCGCGTTCTGGACGCTGCTGCGGTTGTCGCCAGCCATTTCGGCGAGATCGTCGCCGATCACGCTGACGAGCTCCTCACTCGAGAACAGGTCGAGCGGCTCCTCGAGCGGGTCAGATCCACCGCGCCGACACTGGTCGGCGAAGTGGTACCCGGGCTCCTCCGTGCCGGGGAGCTCCAGCGCGTCTTGCAGAACTTACTGCGAGAGCGCGTCAGCATCCGCGATCTGGAGACGATCCTCGAGACGCTGGCCGTCCATGCCGGCCGGACCAAAGATGTCGATGCCCTGACCGAACAAGTGCGCCAGAGTTTGGCCCGGCAGATCACCGAATCTTACCGCGGGCCGGACGGGCGGCTTCGCGTCGTTACGTTGGACGGTCCGCTCGAGGAGCGCCTGGAAGTTGCCGGTCGGCAAGCCGAGACTCGGCCCGCCGAGGCCCTCGGTGAAGACACGGCCCGGAGTATCATCCGCGCCGCCGCCGTGGCTGTCGAAACCCTCGTCGAGAACGGCCACCCTCCCGTGATCCTCACCGCGCCCGCCGCCCGCGCCGTCCTCAAGGATCTGACCCGCGCCGACCTGCCGCGGCTGGTCGTCCTGGGCCAACGCGAGATCCCCCGCGATACCCCGGTCGAAGTCCTCGGGAGCGTCGTCGAGGAGGAGCCCGAAGTCGTGACCACTTACACAACGAGTCATTAATCATTGGTCCTTCGTCACTCTATCCCAGGTACAAACGAGATGAGAGAGGCAAACGAATCCAGCCAGGCTGAAGTTCGCGATGCGGGGGACTACACCGGACACCGGTGACTAATGATCAATGACCAAAGGGAAGTGGTTGATGCGATCGAGAACGTACCGGGCGAAGACGATGAAGGAAGCTCTGACTCGAGTGCGTCGGGACCTCGGGGGCGATGCCGTGATCCTCGCTGCGCGGGAAGTCCGGCGCCGCCGGCTCTTCGGCCTGGGGGCCCATGCGCAGGTGGAGGTCACGGCAACGGATCGCATGCCCGACGACGCGCTGCTCGAATTCGACGGCACGGGTCCAGGTACGACGACGACAGGGACGGCTGCCTCCGGGGTTTCGGCTCCGGTCGGCGCGTCGCCAGCCTTGCAATCGCGATTCGGGGAGCAGCTCAGCCGGCTGCACGCCATGGTCGAAACCCTCAACCGGCAGGGTCGGATCGAGCATCTGCTTCCGGACCTGCCGGGCGAACTGGTGCCCATTTACTCCCAGTTGATCGAGGCGGACATCCCGGAAGTGTTGACTCGCCGACTGGTCCGGCACGTGGCCGAGAACCTCGAGCCCGACCAGTTCCGATACGCTGAATCGATCCGAGGGGCCTTGTGCGAAGCGGTCGCGCAGTGCATCCCGGTCGCGCCGCCGATCCAGTCGGTCGTGGGCACCCGGCGCGTTGTGGCCCTCGTCGGACCCACCGGCGTCGGCAAGACCACGACCGTCGCCAAACTGGCGGCGAACTTCAAGCTGGCCCATGGCGTCCGCGTCGGGCTGGTCACCGTCAACACTTACCGGATCGCCGCCATAGAGCAGCTCAAGACCTATGCCGAGATCATCGACCTGCCGCTGTCGGTCGTTAACGACCCGTCGGAGATGACCCGTGCCCTCGACGAGCTTGGCGCCGTCGATCTGGTCTTCATCGACACCGCAGGACGTAGCCCGCGCGATGAGGTCAAGATCCGCGAGCTGTCCGAATTCCTGCTCCGCGCCCGCCCGGACGAGGTCCACCTGGTCTTGAGCGCCGTCGCCGGCCAGCGGAGCCTTCAGGCAGCCGTTGAACGGTTCGCCATGGTCCAGATCGATCGCCTGATCCTGACCAAGCTCGACGAGGCCGACAGTCTGGGTGGCGTCCTGGCCGTGCTGGGGCTCTCCAGTAGGCCCGTCAGCTATCTGACCACGGGGCAGGCCGTCCCCGACGACATCGAGCCCGCCGACCGGATGCGTCTCGCCCGGCTGATCCTCAAACAAGAAGATCTCGCGTGAACGATTGGGTTCGAGGGAGATCCCGTCCTGTTCGGAAAAAAGGAGGGAAGCCGGTGCTTGATCTGTGGCTTTCTGGCTTGTTTCGTCTGGGCATCCGGCTGTGCTCGCTTCAGAGCTTGGTCCTGGCGAACGAGTGGTGCCCCACCCGACCCGCGTCAGGACGCCGGGACCCGAGAGGAAGTCCGAAAAATCAACTCGCTTCATGAGCAGGTCTTCGGAATTCGGGACGGACCGATCGACCCGAACCAGATCCTCTAATCTTGAGCGGACGGCTGAGGAGATTCCAATGTCCGACCAGGAGATCACGCGTGAACGATTAGGTTCGAGGGAGATCTGGTTATGACCGGAAGCGAGGTTCTATATCGATGGATCGTCATTAGTCTGTCCTTGTCTGTCATGTTGTTGGGGGGCTGCACCGATTCAAGACCGATCGCCCCAATGCGATCCCGCCTGACCCCACTCAGGTCCAGGCCGCTCACACTGGAGCCGATTTCAACAACTTTCTCCACGATGTGACGAATGTCCCAGGCGGGCGTGTCAATCCGGACTTCTGAAAAAGAACCGACCGGCGCAGGAGGGATTCTGTATGTCCGATCAAGCAGACAGGCTCAGACAGCTCGTGGTGGCGAGTCGGGCGGCGCCCGCGATGTCGCCAGCGACGGTCCTGGCCGACGACGAACCGGAGCCGGACATGATCCCTGTCGGGAACACTCCCGGTTCGGCTCGCTCGACTCGCTCGCTGCTGTTCACGAGTGGAAAAGGGGGTGTGGGGACATCGAACCTGGTCCTGAACTTGGCGATCGCGCTGGGCGAGATGGGGCAGCGCGTCCTGGTGGTCGACGCCGATCTGGGGTTGGCGAACCTGGACCTCCTGTGCGGCCTGGCACCGCGATACGATCTGGGCGACGTGCTGGCCGGGCGTTGCCTTTTGGGTGATGCCGTGATGCCGGGTCCTGGTGGGATCCGGATCGTGCCGGGTGCCCATGCGATCCGGACCGGTGCGGAAGTGCTGGAGGACGGGCCGGCGCGGCTGGTGGCGGATCTGGGCGAGCTGGAGTCCGAGTCTGACTTTGTTCTGGTGGACGCCGGCTCGGGCTTGGGGCCTGGGGCGACGATGCTCGCAGGGGCAGCCGACCAGGCGGTGATCGTGACCACGCCCGAGCCGACATCGATCGCCGACGCGCACGCGGCAATCGGCCGGTTCCGCCGGCTTGCGGCCCGGCCGAGGATCCGGATTGTGGTCAATCAAGCCAGGTCGGCTTCGGAAGCGTCCGAGGTGCTCGACCGGTTGGTCGCCTCGAGCCGGCAGTTCCTCGGCGCTGTGGTCTCGCCGCTAGGTCCAGGCGCGGTGCGGGCCGATCCGCACGTCCCCCTGGCCGTCCGCAATCGCCGGCCCTTTCTGACCGTGCACCCCGGCTCGCCCGCCTCGCGCGGAGTTCGTCGGCTGGCGCGGGCCCTGGTTCGCGAACACCAACCCCAGCCGCGTCGCCGACGCACTGGCTTCTTTGCGGCGCTGGCCGCCCGGTGGGCACTGAGCCTCGTGGCCACTGGGTAGGATGGATTTCGAAGTACGCCGAGCCCTTGGGGGTGTTGTTGAGACACCTGCATGCCAAGAAAAGAATGGTCCATGTCATTTTGGAATCGTTCTCGGAGATCGCGGAGACCGTTAGAGTCGTGGAGCCTTCCGGCTCGTAGGACAGCCCAACGCGGGCGTGGGCATCCGGATTACGTCGTCGTGGATCGTCGCCGCCGAAGACGCGGCAATGCGAAGTGGAGCGGGTTTTTCGGGTTGTTGTGATGGTATCACTCAAGCCGAATGGCCGGCTGGGCCGATACAAGTCTGGGTGGGAGTTCCTTGGACGGCGAGGGGAAAAGGGCAGGACCCGGCAACCATCACGATTGTGAGGGTCGAACCGAGTCCGAAACGTCAGTAATAAGAGACACGACGCTCGCAACCGCCCGTTGAGCGAGCGGCGTCGTAGCCCTGAGCACAGGATGTGCGTCCCTCTCGCGCAGCCGACATGGAGGTCAGGATGACAACTAAGGTGGATGTGGATGTAACCGAACTCTGGCGGGAGTTCAAGGAACACCCCACCACGGACTTACGCAACCATCTGGTCGAACGCTACTTGCCCTTGGTCAAGTACAACGCCGAACGGATCTGGCAGCGCCTCCCCGAGGGGGTCGATCTCGACGACCTGATCTCTGCCGGGGTCTTCGGCCTCATGGATGCGATCGACGCGTTCGACCTGAGCCGGGGCGTCAAGTTCGAGACCTACTGCGTGCCGCGCATCCGCGGTGCCATGCTTGACGAGCTGCGCACCATGGATTGGGTCCCCCGTCTGGTCCGCTCCAAGGCCACCAAGATGGACGAGGCCCGTAAGGAGCTCGAGGCGCGGCACGGCCGGCCTCCCACCGACCTCGAGCTCGCTGAGCACCTCGGTCTCCCGATGGACGAATACGAGAAGATGGCGATGGACGCCAACGCCGTTGGCCTGATCAGCCTCAACAAGAAATGGTACGAGACTGACAGCTACAAGGATGTCCGCGAGATCGACATCCTCGAGGACAAGAAGGGTGAGGACCCCACCCGACGACTCCAGCGCAAAGACCTCATGCGCATGGTCACCAAGGGGCTCAGCCGGAATGAACGCCTCATCATTATCCTCTACTATTATGAAGAATTGACGATGAAAGAGATCGGCGCAACGCTCGACCTGAGCGAATCGCGGGTCTCCCAGATGCACTCATCGATCATCCAGCGCCTGCAATCGCAACTTGCCTCGCGCCGTCCCGAGTTTGGGACCTGAGTCGGGCCGATGATGCTCTCGTCCAGCGCGTCTGACCCCTCCACCGAATCGTCGTTTAGGCGTGGCTGGAGGTTGATACGACCGTTGACGATCGTCAGAATCGCGATCGATTCCGTCTGCCGGAATCCGTCCTGGGGCTGGCGTTAGCCATCACGCGCGCCCTCGGAGCGGATTCGTATTTCCGCCGGTGGGGACTGTTTCTTAGTCGAACACTGTGTAGAATTTGATTGAGGCGGTGGCGAGACTCCCAATCGGTCGCCGAGGTGGACTCGCTGCTGACGCGACGATCCCACGAGAGGTACCCGCGATGATGTCCACTGCGAAACGGGGGAATGTCCTGCTGACGGCCTTCGTCGCCGTGCTGGCATCCGGCTTCGGTGCGGGCCGGGCCCAGGCTCAATGGGGTATGGGCGGCGGCGGTATGGGTATCGGGTTCTACGGTGGTGGATTGGTCCCCTATATCCAGCAGCCGGGGAATTTCTTGAACCAGGTTGCGATCTCCCAGATGTCGCACGTCAAGGGCCCCCCGGGAAGCAACCCCTATACCAGCGGCTCTAACCCCTACGCGGGTAATTCCAACGCCTACTTCAACCACGTCCGGGACAATGGATTCGTCGAGCAGTACAACGTCTATCGACGCGAGCCTGCCTATTACCGATCGCCGGCACGGGGTCGGGGCGCGACACCCCTCGCCATGACCGTCGCCCAGTCCAAGCCGATCGTACCACTGACGAGCTTCTATAACGCGCAGGATCAACTCGTCTGGCCCGCCGACGCGCCGACGGCCGACTCCTTGAAGGAAAGGCGCGAGGCCTTCGACCTGTCGGCCAAAGCGGTCCTGGATGAGATCAAGAAGAACGGAGTCGCCTCGATCGCCACGGTGACTGATGCCCGCCAAAAGCTGCTCGACTATGGACGGCCCGCTTTGAAGTACGTCCGGACCCATGAGACGGCCCGGATCGCCGATACGTTCCATGGGTTCCTGCTGGAACTCTATGACTCCCTGGCCCAGGCGGCCAATCCTCCGGCCGCAACGGCAGCCGTCGGAACGCCGGCTCCCCGTTCCTCGTGATGGGTGGCGGGTGGAGAAGAAGAGAGACCCCTACGGCTTCGCGACTGCCCGGGCGATGACTTGATCGAGGTTCTTCCGCGACAGGTCGAGATGGATGACTGTGCCGTCGGGACCGATGAGGACGTTCGTCGGGATGTCGGTAACGCCATAGGCTTTGGCGTAGTCGTGCGCGCCTGATCCATTGACCAGGTTTGGCCAGCGGACATTGTGGTCCATAAGGAAACGCCGGATGTTGGGCAGGAACGTCTCGAGTTTCGGCTCACCGTTCTGGACCGAGTCCAGGTTAATGCCGAGGATGCGAAATCCTTTGTTGTAGAAGGTCTCGTAGACTTGATCGAGCCAGACCGTCTCCTCGGCATTGGGCAGGCACCAGCTTGCCCAGAAGACGACCAGAACGACCTTGCCTTTGAGTTCCGCTAAGGTCACCGGCTTGCCGTCGAGGTCGGTACCCTGGATCGGGGGTGCGGGCTTGCCGAGCATCGTGAGGTGGTTGAGGCGTGCCACACAGAACTGCTTCACCTCGGAATTACTCGTCTCATTGGCGACCAGTTGGAACGCGTTGCGAGCGATGTCGAACCGGCCACCCTGGACCAGGCGCTGATAATAGGCGCCGCAAATGGCGATCATTGACGGGGTATCGAGCATCGTGGACGTCTGATTCCGCCCTGGCTGTTGGACGATGGCTGCGCGGAGATCGGCCAGCGACTCGTCGTACGCGCCTCGATCGGCTGTGGCGATGAGGTTAATCGTCTGGGCGAGGAACATAACGACCGGCGACGGGTTGCTCCCGTTTTTCAAGATCCGGTCGGCAGCCGGCTCAGCCTCGGCAAATAAATTGTTGGAGATGGCCAGGCGGAACAGGATCTCATAGGTCTCCGCGGCGTCCTTGGGAGCCTGGCGGGCGGCCAGTTGCCCGAGCCGCTCCAGCCGCTGCCGCTCGAGCTGGAGGAGCTGGCGGTTGTAGTCGTCGTTGATCGATTGGACGGTCTCACCAGCCGCTGCCGCGACTCGACTACGAGCTTTCAATCGTGCCGCGCCCGGCTCGCGGGCTCCCTGCTGACCGACGGCCGCATCCCAGGGGAGCGACAGACTCGCGCCAACGATCAGGCCGATCAGAGCGATCCGGGATGAGATCATCACCAATGGAACCCTCGGGTGAGATGGTAACTTACTGGAGCCGTGCTGAGTCGGATCCATCTTGATTGTGAACCGGAGTAAAGGGGTGAGGTCTCATCCGGCCCTGGATATGAAGGCAGTGAAGATGACCGCCCCCTTCTTTTCTTTGGCTCACCGCGTTGTCGCTGATGACAGCTTATCGGAATGCCTGAACCGTCGCAAGTCGCGGACCCCGAAGGAGCAGGCGAACGAGCGCACCGAGCAAACTTCCCGAAGCCGCAACCCGATTCCGTCAACGGTCCGCTCGTGCTTGGCGGACTGAGGAACTTCGGCGTATACTCGGATGGATTTCGCCTTCAAACGCTAGTTTCGGACCACACCCGCCCGCGAGTCTGGACATGCATCTGCTCCTCTTGCTACCACTCGTCATGATCTCTCCCGGACAGAGCGAGCGAGGGAAGATCGCCTCTTCTGGGGCACCCTCTCCCTATTCACAATGGAAGCATGGTCTTCCGGCCAACCCGGACTTTTTTCCGATCGCCGTCTGGCTCCAGGATCCTCGCAACGCCATGCGGTACAAGAAAGCGGGGATCAACCTCTACGTGGCACTCTGGAGAGGTCCGACCGACGAGCAGATCGCCGAGCTGAAAGCCGCGGGTATGCCCGTCATCTGCCATCAGAACAAGGTGGGCCTGGCCCACAAGGACGACCCCACGATAGCGGGATGGATGCATGGTGACGAGCCTGACAATGCCCAGGAGATTCGCGACCCGCGGACCGGCCGGCGCCGGTATGGTCCGCCCATCGACCCGGCGCGAATTGTGGCGGACTACCAGCGGATCCGGGCATCCGACCCGACGCGGCCGGTGATGCTCAACCTTGGCCAAGGTGTCGCCAACGACGCCTGGGTCGGCCGTGGTCCGGGAGCCAGCCTCGACGACTATCCCAAGTATGTCCAGGGTGCCGACCTGATCTCGTTCGACGTTTACCCGGTCGCCGACCTGAATCGGACGGACGGAGCCGAGTACCTCTGGTACGTCCCCAAGGGTGTAGACCGTCTGGTCAAATGGACCGGTGGTCGCAAGCTCGTCTGGAACTGCATCGAGTGCACTCACATTCACGATCCCAAGGCCAAGGCCACACCGGCGCAGGTCAAGGCGGAGGTCTGGATGGCCCTCATTCATGGTTCACGGGGTCTGATCTACTTCGTGCACCAGTTTGCGCCGAGATTCAACGAACATGCTCTTCTCGATGACCCCGAGATGCTGGCCGCGGTGACGGCCGTCAACCGGCAGATCCACGACCTGGCCCCGGTGTTGAACAGTCCCACAGTCGCCGAAGGTGCGACAGCCCGGTCATCCGACGCCGAGGTACCGATCGACGTCATGGTCAAGAAGATGCCGGAAGCTGTCTATCTGTTCGCGGTCGGAATGCGGAACAAGCCAGCCCGTGGCTCGTTCCTCGTTCGCGGTCTGCCTGAGATTGCGATCGCTCGTGTGCTGGGTGAAGACCGGGAGCTCACGGTCCGTAATGGACAGTTCCACGACGAGTTCCCGGCTTATGGGGTCCATTTGTATCAGATCGCCCCGGGCAGCTCGTCCTCCCGAAAATAGGCAAGGCCGGCCACGGGGCCCCTCGATGCCGCGGCGAGTCGATCGTTCATTCGGCGATCGAGATCGACCCGGCGTAGCACCATCACGGTCTTCTCGGGGCGCCGGCTCGCTGGGACCTTGGACTTTGGACGGTGCGAGATCCGCCAGACTGCGACCACGAACAGCCCGGCCACGATGATCCCGAGAATCCAGAACACCGCCTTGGTCAACGGCGAGAGCGGCTGGGCAGGCGTCTCGCGCAAGTAGACCGGAAACGGCTTGGTCGGCTTGGTCGCCTCCCCTGGCTGGACAGGCTCGACAAACAGCTCGTGCGAACGAGCCTTGATCGAGCGCTCCTGCTCGGGCATGTTGCGCGGATGGGAGGGCATGACACAGTCTTCCTTCAGGAATGTTGGATCGAGAACCACGGACGGGCGTATCCGTCGTGCCAGTTAAGTCCTTCGTTTGGTCAACTCCTCCGGCACCGCGCCCGAGCACCCATGGCTCTGCCGAATTCCTTCATCCTATCTCCCGGATCGTCCGCGGTCATCAGGCTTTGGTTCCCGCTCACATTCTTGCAAGACGGTCAGTCTGGATTTCCAGCCATATTTCCTGTCAATCAGGGGAGGGTGACTGACGAGAGTACCTGGTGGTGATGTTCCCCGGCAGAATCTGTCGGAGCCACGCAGACGAGAGGACGCCCAGAACCAACAATCGATGCTCCGATCTCGAGACCCATGACTAATTGATAACCTGGAAGAACCAGTCCCAACTGCGGGGTAGACTGCCGAGCTCGCTGCTGCCGGCCAGGTTCTCATCCCAGGGATAGAGGACCTTGCGAAGGGAGATTCCGGTAAAGCCTGCCTTGGAGAAACGATACTCGACGTCGAAGGGATACCAGAATTTCTGACGAAGGCCCTGGAATCGAAAGCGTCCGAAAGCGAAGTCGTAGTACTGACGTTCAATCTGGAGTGAGGTGAGTCGCTCGGCCTCCTTAAGCGTCATACCGCGGTCCAATGCGTGGTCCATGAGAAGCATGGCGTGATAGGCAATGGCGTCGATGGACGGGACGATTCCCAGGAACTGGCCACCCGGCCTGAGACTTGCGCGGACAGCGCGCAACGTCCGGTCGATGACGCGGACGTCAGGCATGACGAGCGAGTTAACTGCCACGGCGAGATCGATCTGCCCGACGAGGTCGTCGAGTTCGTGCATGGGACGTTGGAGAAAAGCAACGCGGTCCCCGGCTTTGAGTCCGACGCGTTCTTTGGCCCGCTCAATCATGTCGGGGGCGAAATCGAGGGCAATCACGCGATTGAACCGCTCGATCAGGCGGGGCAGCAACGGTCCGGTGCCGCATCCGAGGTCGGCCACGGTCTTGTGCGCGGCATCGGAAACGGAATCCAGTGCGGCCCAGAGTGGATTCTCAACGCCTGGTGCGTACGGGTCGAGGAAGACCTCGTCGTACCGCTCCGCGACCCGGCTCCAATGACGATCCTGGTTGTGAAGCTCGCTCTTGGCCAAGGTTTTGATCACACCCTGCACAACGTGTCGGGGCTAACCTCGAAACGACGCGGGACTCGAGTCATCCAAGTCCTACTTAAGCATAGGACAAGTTGTTGTGTCGAGACTGTTGCATCCAGGCTTTCATCCCGCCGATTCGAGTCGTCCTGGGCGGTCGAGGACGTGACGGCTTCATGGTCCGTGAGACTTCGAGCCGGACCGGACGGGGGTCATCGAGTTGACCTCGATTGCGATACTCAGCTCCGTGCCCAGCACGTCGCGGTGGTACCAGTGCGGGTAGCCCAGCTTGGGGTCCGGCTGGAATCGCATCACAATGGTCGTCCCCTTCGGCTGGTCGAACGGTCGGTCGGTCTTGAGTTGGGCGAGCTCTTCGTCAATGGTTCGGATGAGCCCGTCCACACTGAAGGATTCCGGCTTCGGGGAGGGCAGTTCAAGCTTGCTCCCGTCGGGCTGGAACATCTCGATCTTGCGGACCTCGGCGTCGCGCACGGTGACGAGGTAATGGGCATTGTTCTTCCCCCGCACCGACCATTCCAGGTCGTAATCGTGGATGTTGGCTTGAGTCCACAGCCGCCTCGACTGGGCGATCGCCTCGGGCGTGACGTTCTCGCCGCCGCCGCAGCCCGCCGTCATGATCAGCATCGCCGGGACGACGAGCCTCGCCTGCCACCGTGGTCTACGTCGCTGTGAAGAGTTCATTGCGGGAGACCTCTCGGTAAGAGCCGGCTCCGACCGGCAGCCTGAATCAATTCCAGGTTCTAGCATGACAGGAGCTTCATAGGTTGAACAGCCCACATTGCGACCCTGTCAAGTGGAAATGGCTCGGACCAGGGGGGAAACGTTAGCGATGGGTGTCGTCTCGGGCAAGGATCAGGTCGGTTGGCTCTCGTCGGATGCCCGCGAGCTTGGGAAGGGCGGCCAGGTCGAAGCGGTTCGAGTTGTCAAAGACCCAGGTGGCGACGGATGCCCGCATCCGGACGCTCCACGGCAGGACCTGCCACACGGCGCGTGCCAGGCGTTCGATCGGCTCGACCGACTGCACGGCGACGCGACGGCCCTGAGTCAGTGCTTCGACGATGGGGAGGAATCGCTCGTCGTCGGCCGACAGAGCCGGGCGGCGGGACCGTCGAAAGCTCGCTGGACGGATGGTCTTTGGGGTATTGGGCAGGATCGCATCCCGATCGGCGGGGCTCCAGTCGCGACGAAGGAGATCGGCGAAAAGAAACGGGTCGGCACCGATCCACGCGTAGGTCCATCGGCCGACAAAAAGGGCGTGGAAGGCCAAGGCACCGGGCCGTCCCTGGTCGTCACATCCCTGGGGAGAGACGCCTACGATCAGCCACGGACCGCGAACCAGTGGCATTGCGAAGAGGGCGTCAGACTCGATGGTTCCCGCAGGCGGTTCCCCATATTGCTGACAGGCCGTCTTGAGCGCGGCGAGCCACTCAGGCCGGCAATTCGCCGAGCGTGCGAGCACACCGTAGCCCCGTTGCCAGAACGGAAAACTTCCATAGACCGCCTGCTCGAATTGGACTTGGACGTTCATCAGGATCGCGAGATCCTCCTCGGTGCTCTGGACCGGGGTCGGGCCAGATCTACTTCTCATGTAGGAGTCCCTCAAGAAACGGGGACAGGCACCTCGAAGACTCGGAGCCAGTCCCCGTTTTTTGAGGGACTCGCCTCACTCTGGCTCACTGAGCTTGGGCATGGTGAAGTCGGATGCGAACACGAGCGTGGTCTTGCCGCCCTTGGACGGCTTGACGGTTCCGGACAGGAGCCGGATGGCCAGTGGGTCGCCCTGGCGACTGTTGAGGGTGTAGACTTCACTGGCCGACCAGTCGTAGTCGATGAGACGAATGGTGATGGGGTCTCCCAGCTTCCATGTAATCGGTTGAGCATACGTATAATCCCAGATCGGATGATATGAGTCGCGGATCACGGATGACGGACCGTAGACGGTGCCGGCGACCTCGATGGTCACGGCCAGGTCCGGCCCGGAGCCGGCCAGGTACTTGCCGACGGTCGACTCGACCTCGCCGCGACGAAGGGTGACCCGGTACTGGCCCGGGACGGAGACCTTGTCCCACCAGTCAAGGTAACCCCGGGCGTCAGCGGCATAATGGCCGTCAGGCTGCTCGCGGAGATACTCGCGGAGCCGGCGGGCCACCTCGGCCACGTCGTCGGGATGCGCGATGAGGTGGTCGTACGCCTGGCGATAGGAGGAGAGATCCCACTCGCGGAGGATGCGGTCCTTGGCCTCCATCGCCTCACTGAGGAATCGTCCGCCGGCCTGGTGGGCTTTCAGGTACTCCTGGTAGCGTTCGATGCGTGCCGCAAAATGGGAAGGGAACTGGCGCGAGTAGTCGCGGGCCCTGGCGATATCGCTCTCGTCCTGCCGTTTAAGATACGCGTCCAGCCGGCGCTGGACCTCGACTCGGGACGGGCTATCCGAATGCTCGGCGAGGAACTGACGGGCGCGCTCGATCTGGTCGGCCAGGGAGACATTGGGCAGGGACTCGGAACGGACCAGGTCGTCGACGAACTGGCGGTCGAGGGCGAACCTCTTGGCGTTCCGCTCTTCCTGGAGCGACTGGGCCAGCTTCAGGGCCTCGGCACGATGAGGGGTTTCCGGGAACTCGCGGAGGAAGGCGTCGATCGAGGCCAGGCCGATCGCGGGGTCGTCGATGGCGGCCAGCGATCGAGCCTCACCCTGGACGGCCTTCCAGCGCTGGTCGTGCCGGAGCTGCTCCTGGGCCTCCTCAACCTTGCGAATCGCGGGGGTCAGTTGGGGGGCCTGGTCCTTCAGCCCGTCGAGCCGGGCAGGAAGGTCGGCGGCCGCGGTACCGTTAGCGACCTGCACATCGGCCGCCTTGACCAGCCATTCGGCCTTCTTCTCACGCGCCTGGCGTGCCAATCCAGGCCAGAAGAGTCCGATCGACGGATGCCAGTCCAAGAGGTCTGACCACCTCCGTGCGATCGCGGGCGCGGCACGGTCCTCTCGCGCTCGAAGGCGGTCGCGCGGTGGTAGCCGAAGGCATCGTAACCCGCGAGCGCGCCAATCATCAACATTCCGCAGGCTGTGAGCCGGAACACTCGGTGTCGCCGCCGGCTATGTGCGAGTGTTTTGAGCTGTGCGCGGAACTCAAATGACCGATTCGATCGCGGATACCGGCGCTCGTAGGCCGCGACGGCGCGGTCGAGCCGGGGCCAGTCGTGAGGCGCCCGTTCCCAGAGCTGGGTCATCACGGCGCGGTCGCGGGCCTCGAGCTGGTCGGCCAGCCAGGAGAGCGGACCGTCCAGCCCCATCGGGTGCAGCTCGGCTGGCGGCCGGTTGCCGACGGCCCCCGGACCGAACGAGCTGACCGCGAAGATTGCCCCGTCCGGCGCATGCGCCGCCAGTGCGTGACGGGTCATTCCATATCGCTCGTTCGACCAGCTTCTCCACGAATCCTCCGGACAGCTCGACCGAGGATTGTGACGTCTCATGCAAACTCGATTCGGCCGCGCTCGCCTGCACGCGATCGAACTTCGTCAGGAGCAGGGCCACTGGCCGGTCGGTGGTCGCGTTCTCGGAGCGGTCAATGTAGCGCTCCAGCAGGATCTCCACCTCCTGTTGGCGACGTCGGCGCTCGGCCGGATCCGTGGAGCCCTCGGGGTCGAGGCACAGGAGCACGGCGTCGCAGTCGGCGAAGAATTCCTGGATCGGCTCTTCCGAGCCGAGCGTCACGTGCTCGCCCTGGTAATCCTTGACGATCAGGTCGAGCCGCGCGGGGCCGTGGTAGAGTCGGAGGTTCAGGTCGGTCTCGGCGAGCGAGCCGGCCATCGGCTGTCCCGACTCGATCTGCGCAATCTTTTCCGCCAGGTACTCGGCGGTGCGCGCGTCGGCCGCCGCCATCCGCAGGCCGGGCACCTGGCCGCTCGACGCCTGGCGGTAGAACATCGCCAGGAGCGTGGTCTTGCCCACATTACGATGGCCGAACAGCGCAACCCGGTTCGGCCGCGTTAGCCGCGCCTCCAGCTCGTCCAGTCGAATCGTTCGGCGGTTCGTCATCCTGGCGCCTCGGTCCTGTTCACGCCCTGCCACTCTCGGCGACCCCTGCCATCGAGAGCCGGGGATCCGCAGACTCATGTTTTTCCCAGGCCATCCTCATAAAGATCGTCAACCGGACGGTTGGGATCGATACCAATCCTCACGTTCGAGGGGATTCCACGAGTGGCGCCGTCCCACAGTCATCCGGCGAGTCAACACGAACGGCCACAGCAACCACCCGAATGGGCGGAACATCCACCGGACCGGCAGTCCCACGATCACGAGGAAGGATCCGATGACCACCAGCCCCGCCAGGCCCATCCCGAGGTATCGGAGGATCGGGAGATCGAGTCCGTACGAGGCGAGGGCGTGGCCGATGGTGTCCTCGATGCCCCGCACGGCACCACCACCGACGGCCGAGACCAGTTGGATTCCGGCCTTGCCGAACTCGCGGACGGCGTACTCGGTCGCCTGGCCGGCATAATCGACGAACTTCTCCGGGTCGGCGAGGAAGGCAGCGAGCACGCCCGCGGCGGCGAGCTTCTTCTTGTGCGGCAGGACGTGCTTGGTGAAGAACGTCCACCCGCCCCGGCCAGCCTTGCGCAGAACGCCCAGGCTCTCGGGCCCTTCCTTGACCAGGACCTCGGCGACGTCGTCACCGAAGACGCGGACGGCGGTCAGACCCTCGGGGCCAAGCCGGCGGACCATGGCCTCCGCCTCGGTTGGGTAACGCCGCGCCAGGCGCTGGGCGGTCTCGCCCAGCTCGACGACCAGCCGCTTCTCGGCAGGTTCGAGCGCCGCGAAGGTGCGCAAAGTCTGTGGGTCCTGCCGGAGGAGTCGCGAAAACCGGCTCTCGAGCAAGGCTTCCGCCGGTCGATCGATCCGACGGCCGGCCCGCGCCAGGTCGTCGGACTGGCGGATCAAGTGTTCCAGCCCGTCGTTGGCCTCATGGGCGAGAAACAGTCGGCCGGCTCGTCGGACTTCTGCCCGGGCACCGTCACCCCCTACCTCGCGGACCAGTCCCTTGCCGCTCGCCTTGGCCTCGACGATCACCTCATGCACCACATCGTCGAGCCACGACAGCTTCCCCGCCCGGACCGGGCCGGGAACGCCCAGCAGGGTCGCCAGGCCCAGGACCATCACTCCCGCCAGACGCGTCATGCGAGCGATCTTCATCGATTTGATCCCACTGTTCCGGAGATCCCCGTTCATCATTTCAGGCTCCCGAACCGGCGTTTCCGCTGTCCGTAATTCGTTGTTCGTGATCCGTTGTTGAACTGCTGTATTGGGCGGTGGTAGAAGACGGCGATACGATTGACAGAACCCTTCCTGTCAACTCTGGCGATTGCAAAGAGTTCGGCCGCCGGTTTTCGAGGGGCTCTGCCATCCTCCTCCATGCCCTTCGACGTAAGTCGTGATAATTCCTGAGCTATTATACTCTGCGCGGTGTGAACCGCGCCGCTTTCGAGGGGAGAGCCAAGCTGGAGCGTTGAGATGTTGGGAATGACTGGTTGAAATCGCCCGGGTCGGTCTCACGGTTTTTGTTGCGCCCTGGGGAAATCCCGCTCACCCGCCCTCCGGGCACGTTCTCACTGGCGGGGCGAGGGGATGAACCACCCCGTGGGTCCAGGCCAACCTGGCACCGCGCCAAACCGGTGGATCGCACGGACGCTTGCCACAATTTGGAAGTAAGTCCAGTTGCTGTAAGCACTTCGGATGGAACAGCGGTTGACCGAAATTGGCACAAGATGGCAACATTTTGGCGGCTGCCCCTCCCCAGGCTCATGGTCCTCGACCCGCGACGTGGTCTCGTCGTTCCTGGCTGGTGACTTCCAGACATGACAGCAAGGGTCCGAGACTCCGGGTGACGACCTGTGGAGGACAGCGGCCCCGCGCCCACCCTTTCCGGTGGGCCGAGGCGTACAACATCCCTCATACTTATTAGTATGCCACAACTTTGGAAGACCGTTAATGCACCTACGGCGAAAATGGCCTGGATTCTCAGCGTAACCCACGATGTGGCTGGGAGAAAAAAAATCTTACCGAATTTTTCGATCGTGCAACTGTGCCCGAGGAGATCATGGGACTATCAACCAGAAACCCTAAGAATACGATACTGGACGAGCTCACTCACGGTTGTCTCGATAACCCATTATCGAGAGAACGTTTACATCGAAGGCTGTGAGCTCCGATTCAAGTGGACCTCTAAAACTGGACCACTCGGGATGTTAAGCTCATCGAAGGTCACTGTTGCGTCCCGAGGTTCGTCATGGCCCACACAGGTCAGAAGCCCCCCCGGCCGCCTTCAAGGCCAAGGTCGCCCTGGAAGCCGTCAAGCAGACCCGGACCCTGGCCGAGGTGTCGCAGGCCTTCCAGGTCCACCCGGTCCAGATCAGCCAGTGGAAGACGCAACTCCTCGACGGCGCCGAATCGCTCTTCAGCGACGGCCGCCGCCGCGCTGTCGGAATTGCGAGGGCTCTCCCTGAGGCGATCACGCACGTTGAGAAATCGATTCGACGATCGCAGCGACAGGGCGTTCCCCCTCTCAGCGTGGGCTCGGGGCGGCCATCACGGTTGCGCCGACGGCGTCGCGGGGCCGGAGAGCGGTTTGCCCAACCTGAGATCGGCAGTCCCGGCGCGGCACCCGGTCTCCAGGGATGATGTAACGGCCCGTAGCACCGAACCTCCTGATGACCAGCCCGATCGCGCGCCCCAGCCCCCGCGAGCCAGCCGTTACCACCGCCACCTTGCTATCCAACCTGAACCGATCCAGAACTCTCCCACTCCTCTGCATTCCCCTATGAAATGCCAGGTATTCGTGTCGACCGCAACGTCTACCCACCGGCGATCGGCATCGGCGCGACGGCCGCGCTGATCGGTTCGATGATAGCCAATGCGGAGAATAGCGCAGTGGCGAGTGTGAGATCCAGTATTTCGGCGTCCAGGAGCCCAAGCGCGGAGATCTTGCGGATCTGTTCATCGGTAATCGTGTAGGCCGCGTTCGCCACCTGCCACGCATATCGGCGACACGCCGACACGAGACCCGAATCGGAGGCGATACCCGACGGAGCCGCCCACGCGCGGAGTGTATTCGAATCGGGCAACGATCCCTGGGACATCCACTGATCGACCGCCCGACTCAGGCCGGAACCCGTCATCGCCCGAGATGCCACGGCAATCGCCGCCGCTTCTTTCCAGAGGTCGAAACGGACCCCGGCATGCGTGACGTTGACTTCGATCAGCTCAAGTACCCCCTCGAGCACCGCTGGCGATCGACTCAACCAGTTGAAGACATCGGGCACAGCCGATGCACCCAGACGCTCGAACAGGACACCGAGCCGATCCAGCAGTTCTGCCGGCGAGTGACGGGGTCGATGCTTGTAAGACAAGTCATAGACCAGACCGATCAGCGACGCCATCCGACGCTCGACCCAGCCCCGAATCGGCTTCAACTCGCGGAGGAAACGGTATTCCAGCCGCACCCGGCGCGCGTCGGCAACGCGATTGATGAAGTTGAACGCGAACACGACGCCGGCCGTCTCGAGGAGGAGATCCTCGTCCCCGATACGGGCCGCGGCCGAGGCGATCCAGTCGACATCCACGTCTGCTACCGGTGAGGCGAGCGTCGCGTGCGCCGCGAGCGCCACGAGCAAGCTCTCGGGACCCTTGCAACCGGCACGCTCAACGCGCTCCGCGATCCGGTCCGGATCCAGTACCGGGCGTCTGGGGGCGATCCCATTATTTATAATTGCGTTATGATGTCCAAATAAACGGCCATCTCCGGGTGCCTGTTCGTCGTGCGGGGCCCGGATGGCCTCGACGACGGCGTCGACCAAGTCGTGGGCTCTATCGAAATCGGATCCTGCAGCCTGCAGGAAGAGCAGATGCTCTGACGTTCAGTAGAAGCACTGATTAGCCGCCGAGATTGCCACAGCGATCGACTCCCGCAATCGCCGGGTACCGGCTTCGCCGCCCCACATGAGAGACAGCCAGGTCTTTTTGAATGAGGCCTGGTATGTCGGCCGACACTCGAACGTCCGGGCGATACTGGGATTCGTCCAGATAGAACGCCCGGTGAGTTGCCTGGTCGCGCGAACGAGTGCACTCGTGATCAAACTGGACATCGTCGGTTAAACCTCCATCGTTTGTCGAGATCGGCCGTCCCACTTTGCCGCCGGAGCCGCGCCGTCCCTCAAGCATCTGTCAAGGCAATCGATTATGACGCAAAAGTCTGAGCGATTCTCGAATCTGATGAGATCGAAGCCACGGTTATCAACGAGCCGATTAAGGGTACAACCTCCGCGGTCATGGATCGAAACTGGTTTCGATGATCTTTTGAATCAACCCGCCGACATTCCACTCGCGGTCCCGGCCATCTCCGGCTGAAGCATGAGGGAACTTCGCGGATTTGCGCGAATGGACTGCCATGCCGCCCAGGCGTAGAGACCCAGAGCCCGCATGGCGGTAACGATCGCCAATGCGATGAACAAACCGTACACCATATGCTCGACCAGGAGCACGCCGTAGACCGCTGCGATCGCCATGCCGAATAGCGCCTGGCGCAGCGGCTTGACCGGCGTCGTGGCCGGGTCGGGGATCATGTACAGGGTAAAGACCATGAAGGCCGCACTCGTCATCGGCGTCAGGGGCACGATCCATGACGTCCCGAAGTACCAGCTCCGCACTTCCCCCTGGATGATAAACGCAACCAGCCAGGTCACGACGAGCGTCAATCGGCCGGTGAACAACCCATGGACGACGAGGCCCGTCGCCAGCACCAGGCCGGGCAGCGCCCAGTGCCACATCCCGGTCAAGTTCTCCGTGAAGTGATACGGGGGTGCCACTCCGATCGAGGGGAATAAGAGCAGCGTGGCGACGATCCCCAGGTTCGACGGGTTGAAGATGTGCTGTGTTTTGCCGTCACCCACGGGTGCGCGGAACATCACCTTCGAGCAGATGGAGAGGCCGGCGGCGAACATCACCGGGATCAGCCGATCGCTGGGATACAGGATCATCACGACAGCCAGTCCCGGGATGATGGCAGGCGGCAGGAAGTTGAGAAGGTTCGCCCACGAGCCGGCATATCGCAGCTTGCGGTCGCTGGCTCGCGCGTCGATCCACTCCAGCAGGAATTGGAGAATGATCGCCGTCGCCACCCCGACAATCGGCTGGATGTGTGACTGCTCGAAGCCGAGGAACAGATGTCCGAGGATGTTCCAGACGATGAGCAAAATGGTGAAGTACCACAGGCGCGAAATATCGACGCAGGGCGCTGCGCTTGGGGTAAAACTGAAGGGTCGTGATCGCGTCGGCTGTTGTCGTCATCAAAGCTCTCTCTTCCTATCCGCTGGCCAACCGAGTCGGATGGTGTGCCAACCCGCCTTCAATTGAAACGTTTCCTCATGGGGATTGCCGTCCGGGTCCCGCCAACGAATCTCTACGGGAGCTTCGGTGATAGTGTCGAGACTCAAGTGAACATCCGGGGCACGTTTTCCGGCATTGCCGGTGCCGCCGTCGATCTGGGCCACCCGTGTACGCCCGTCTGGCAGCCGGATGGCCACGGCGGCGCCGATGGCCGGCCGGCCCGGATTCTCCGCGACCGGATGACCGATACCGGGCTCAACGACCGTTGCCTTTCCCTTTTCCAGGGGGAGCAACAGGTGCAGTCCCATGAAGTTGCCGGGCCTGGGGCACTCATTGTGGTAAAAGTAAGACGGCTGCCATTGACTCGCGATGGCGAAATCGAGCCGGCCGTCGCCGTCCACGTCGGCCAGGGAGATGCCGCGCGTCAGCATGGCCTCGGACAGGGACTGACCGTCCTGCAACATCAGTTTGGGGGCGACGTCGTAATAGCGGCCGTCCCTGGCCCTGGCGAAGAAGGCAAAGGTGTCATGGCCGCTGAGGTCGTCGCCAGGTTGGAGGTTCGGCCAGAACCTCGGGTTGTGCAAGAGTTGGTTGTTGCTGGTGCCGAGGCTTTGTAGTTCGGGCCACTTGTTGATCTGCCCCTTGATGAAGCCATTTGCCTGAAGCGCCTCGAGGACGCCGTCGTTGTTCAAATCCGCCAGACGGCAGTCCCACGACCAGCCGCTGCGCGACAGGCCCAGTTCTTCACTGGCTTGCCGGAACGGGGCGATCCCGTCTTTCATGCGCCCGGTCTGGCCGGTGTTCAGCCACAGGAAATGACTCTCGGTCAGGGCCCAACTGGAAGTGAGGTTGCTCACGTAGATATCCAGCAACCCATCGCCGTTGATGTCGCCGAAGTCCACGCCCATGCCTTTGAAAGAGTCCTGGTTGATCACGCACGAGGCCGGCGTGTCCATCGTGCGCTCTCCGTGCAAGGCCCCGAACTGGAAGTGGCCGGGGGTCGAGCGATTGTGCAGCAGGCGGTCGGGGCCGAAGTCGTTGGAAACGTAGAGTTCCGGCAGCAAGTCACCGTCGAGATCGGCGGGCCCGATGGCAAAGCTCCAGCCGTGGGTCAGGTCCTCGGCGATCACATCCTTCTGCTGGTCGAATCGGACCGTCGGATGCTGGCCCGAGGTCGCGCCCACAAACCGGAAGAATCGGAGACCACCGCCGTTGCCGGACCTCGCCAGCGAGTCATGCAAGCTTTGGAATCCCTGGGCATTCTCGTCCAACATTCGGGAGCCGTCGGGGAAGTAATTGCCGACGATCAGATCGAGGTGCCCGTTGCCGTCCAGGTCGGCCACAGCCGCCGTCGAGGAGTACCAGCGGTCGTCGCCCTCGAGCAATTCCTGCGCTTCGAACTCGGCGGCCGAGGGCGCGGTCTTCGAGTCGGCCGGCGTTTTGCGCAGATAAACGATCGGGGTACGGCCCCAGTGGACGATGAGCACGTCCATCAAACCGTCCTCATTCAAGTCGGCGATCAGGGGGCCCTGAGGGCACATCGTCGCGAGGTTCCAGTTGGGGAACGACGATCCGGGGGCGAGTGCGAATGTTTCGTAACGCGCCCCCGTATCGGGGACGGGACCGCAATTGACCTGGTCAGTGCGTGGATCGATCCAGACGACGTCGTTTTGCAGCCCGTCGCCGTCCAGATCGCCCAGCGCCACGCTGGCCCCGAGTGTGGACAAGTAGGCTCGGATGTGCCACATGCTGGGGTGAACCTTACGGACATACTTGTACGGCGGGTGGTTGGCCACTTCGGGCAGCGGCGTCCGGCTAAACCGGAAGTCGTTGACGACCTCTTCCGACTCGGCCTTGGAGAGTGGCCGCTCGCGAGTCATGACGTACAGGCTGATGACGATGGCCACGGACACGAGCAAGGTGGCTCGGCGCCGGAACCATCCAGGCGGTCGGTTCATAACCGCAAGCTCCTCTCTACAATGCCAATTGGACCTGAACTGGGCGGCGCAGAATCTCATAAGCAGGCTGCTTCCCGTCGGACGGCAGGCCAAGGAAGTCACTCGGTGGGCCGATGAGGCAACGTGTCCGTACGGAACCGGCCCCAGACGGCGGACGCTCGGCGGCGACCGGATTGTCGTCGGTGGACCTGGAGGACCTGGCGGAGTGGCGGGGCGGACGTCGCGTCACGGCGCTTGCCACAGCGCGGGATGCGCGAGGCGGCGCGGGTGGGAGCTGTCGCGCTCGCGCCGCAGACGGCGCCCGGCCGACGAGGGCCGAGACGCGTCGCGAGTCCGGGTCGCCCGATCACACGGTCAGGTCGTGGGCCGAGGGCTGGGGCGGCGAGGTGGATGGAAGATGGAGGAAGGATGGTTCGACGGGAACGAGGCGCGTGTCCTCGGCCGGGCGGGCGATCGAACCGGGATCGGCGAGGACGGGGGGACGAAGGGAGATGGCCCAGTCGCCATCGCCCTCGGTCATGACGGGCGGCACTGTCGAAAGCGGGAGGGCCGGGTTTCCGGAGCAGAGCGCCCCGGAACAGGGCGTTGGCCGCGATGGCGGTGTCTCGTCGTGGGGTGGGAGCACCGACCCGCTCAGGATCAGTGGATCGAGGGCGAAAGTTTCCGCGGCTGCTTGCGTCCGCGAAGTGAGGTAGTATGCCGAACAGCCGGCTCGAGCCGTGGGGGCCGGGACGCAGAGGAGCATGAGGAGCGACAGGATCGCCCCGAGCCTCAGAGGCACCGCGGGTGCTTGGGTCGATGATTGCATTACTGCGCCGGATTCGGGCGGACGAATTGCAATGGATCGGGAACGCGAGATCCGATGACGGCGGCCGACTTCAGTCTGCTCGATCGACCAACGATACTAATCGAAGTGATCGCCGCGATCAAGGACCTTCGATGCGCAAAAGTGGGCCGGCCCGGCGGGGCGGTCGGCCCGCTACCGACGATGGCGTTTCATAGAGTGGATTGGGGGACCGGAAAGATTGAAATTTGTAATGACTTGGATTGTGTGTCCGATAGGTTCGGAGGTCGCCTCGACCTGGAGGGCGGGGATCAGCGCTGGTCACGATTCTTGGCCCTCAGGACGGATCGGGTACCGTGTCTGCGATCGGGTCGTGGGGGGACATGGCTAGTCCCCAAAATCGCCAATAACCGCCCATGGGCCGCACGAGTTCACCGCTCACCGATCGACAGGGCCACGGAAGCGGTCCGGAGATCAGAGAATTGAACACGAAATCCACGAAAAGAATTCAGGTATCGTGAGAATCAGACCCGAGAGAGCCGGCAGCTTCCTGTTCTGGTGGATGGTCATTTCGGATCTGGTGGACTAGGCCCTCGGGATCGTAGGCCACAACGTAGCTCGATCATAACCGTAACTGAGGCGCGAGCCAACGAGACGGACGGAACGACCGTGGGACGAGCGATAGCGTCCCCTTCGGGCGCTGGCGGCAAGAACAGGAGCTGACCGCGGACGCAGCGGCGTGGGCCTGGGAGCGGCGTGCTTGCGCGGCGAGGTGCGCCAAGCAACTGGTGGCCGAACTGGGCGAGCGACTCACCGAGCACGGATTGCTGAAGACGATGTCCCATTTGGTCTGGAATCGTTGCCCTACCCTCGGTTGAAATGGGGAAGGGTCTTAACAAATACCGAGACTTCTCGCCGAACACCACCGGGATTTGCCCCGAAGGGGGCGAGACAAATCAGCCCGGGGCAACGCCCCGGGAACCGAGGAACCGCCACGAAAGAGCCCTGACAGGGCGGCACAGGCGGTCGCCCCGACCCGGCTTGTAACGCCCGTTCAGGGCTCGGCTGGGGGGGCGTGATCGCTCTCCCGGGGCGTTGCCCCGGGCTGGTCTGTTTCGGCCCCGTTGGGGCGGGAATTCGCCGCGCCTGGCCCCGACTCCGGTGGTGTTGAGCGAGGAGTCTCCAAATACCCCCGGTCGCGTGGTCCAGTATTTGGGGTCCACTACAACTGGCAACCCCCCGAGGATCCCAGTGGGGCGGGCGTCCCTGCCCGCCGGGCGTCGCGCCGACTGCGGTCGCGCCGACTGCGGTCAACGCGGGACGGGTGGTGCGGTAAAGTCGCTCCTATTGATAGGGTCCTGGGCCCGGCGGTCGAGCGGCGGTGGGCTTGGCGGACCGCCGACATCCAGCGAGGGAGGAGCCATGAGATCCAACTTGAAGCGGACCGGGGCGCTGGTGGGCTCCGCGATCGTGCTGGCCGTGGCGGTCGCCGCGGGCCAGGACCAGAAGCCAGGTTCAGCGGCTGGGCGTGGGGGCGTGAGCGTCTTCAACTCGGTCGAGAGCCGCTCGACCGTTGTCTCGAGCCAGCCTCATGGGGCGAGGGTTCAAAAAGGAGACGTGCTGTGCGAGCTCGACCCCAGCGAGCTTCAGGATCGGCTGGCGATCCAGGAGATCACCATCCGGAGTGCCGAGGCCGATGCCCAGGCTGCCAAGCTGATTCGCGAGGTGGCCGAGTTGGCCGTGACCGAGTACGTCGAGGGTCTCTATCGGAAGGACCTTGCCACGGTCGAGGGCGAGATCAAGCTGGCGGAGGCCAACTTGGCCGGCGGCGAGGATGCGCTGGAATGGACTCGCAGGATGTTCGATAAGGGCTATGTTTCGAAAGCCACCGCGATCGCAGAGCAGCTGACCTTCAAGAAGACCCAGTTCACCCTCGAACAGGCCGAGAGTAAGCTGAAGGTTCTGACCCAACACACCAAGAACAAGACGATCAAGGAGCTGACCAGCGCGGTCGAGACGGCTCGGGCGCGCGAGCTGGCCAAGCAGGCGGCCCTCGAGCGGGAGCGGTCGATGAAGAAGCGGCTGGGCGATCAGATCCGCCGATGCAAGGTCGTGGCACCGTTGAGCGGAGTCGTCCATCATGTGGCCCCGATCGGGCCGGGTGCGGTCGTCCGGGACGGGCAGATGCTTTTTCAGGTCGAGCCCGAGGGCGAATCCCTGAAAAAGGCGGAGTAGCGCGCCAACGCGTCTTTCTCGACCTCTGGAGGCATTCCCATGCGGACACTATCGAGGGGATTCCTGGCCTGCGCAGTCTCTGTCCTGGCGCCGGACCTGGTTCTCGGCCAGCTCCAACCTCCTCCTCAGATCGAGGGCCCAGCCACCCGGATGCGGCCCCAGGAGGCGGCCGGCCTATCCGAAATCCTCGTGCCACGCCGTCCACCGGCCGTGGAGCTGGACAGGGAAGCCGCCGGCTTCGCCCGGGACAGTCGTCCAGATCTCCTGACCTGGGAGCGGGTCTACACGCTGGCCCTGGTGCGCGCTCGTGGCGGCCATCGGCCGCTCGCCGAGACCCTCGACCCGAAGGCCCTGGATGAACAGGCCGCGCGGTTGGGGGTCGCCGACTTCGTCAGGTTCCGCGAGGAATTCCTCGCCGCCAAGCCCGGCGCCGTTGAGGGATTCCGCGATCCGAGCGGTGATTTCCTGGAAATCCTGCGCCGGCTCCAGACGATCGACTACGCCCGGCGAAACCTCACATTTCATGAGAGCATGCTGGCGCTGATCAAGGAGCTCAGTCAAGGCCAGGCTGGGGGACTGAGCCAGCTCGATGTCGCCCTGCTCGAGGCCGCATTGACCCGGGCTCGCCAGAACCTGTCGGAGGAGATCACCGGCTTCCGCGATCGGCTCGAGGAGCTGAAGGTCGCGCTGGGTCTTTCTCCACACGCCCCGGTCATCCCGGACCGTGAACGCCTGGCGGCCTTTTCGCGCGTGCCTGACGCGGTCGAGGAGTGGCAGAGACGTTCAGACCGGCAGCTCCAGGAACTCCCCCGGATCGTCCAGAAACTGCCCGCTCTACGGACCGTTGTCTTCGACGGCCGATCGATCCTCGAACAGATGGGAGGAACTCGGGATCAGCAGGAAGTCATGCTGGCCAGCGCGGTACGACTGGCGATCCGGAATCGCCCTGGCGTCAACAAGGGCCAGGCTCCCGGAGATGCCGACGCCGCGATCGAGCTGAACGTCCGGCGGCGGATCCGTCATCTCTACGACCTGAGCCGCACCTATAACGGAGAGCAGTAAACCTATGGGCTGACCATCCGGCTCAAGGATCAGGCGTTCGAACGCATGGTCGCTCCGGCCAAGGCCAAGGCCTCCTCACGCTCGATGAGTCTCGAGAGATTGCTCGGGCACGAGACTCAGATCCTGAAAATCGAGGACCGGCTGGTCTCGGTATGGACTTCGTTCCAGGTCGAGCGGCTGGCCCTCTACCGGGAACTGGGGATCCTCCCTTACGATGATTGGAACTCCTTCTTCAAGGTTCTCTCGGCCCGGTGAGAGGGCGATGGCACCGCGGTTTTCGGTGGGCCTCACGCCGCCGAGCGGCGTTCGACCCACCCTACGGGCTCTCGGCCCGATGAGCGGTTTTCGGTGGGCCTCACGCCGCCGAGCGGCGTTCGACCCACCCTACGGGCTCTCGGCCCGATGAGGTTTTCGGTGGGCCTCACGCCGCCGAGCGGCGTTCGACCCACCCTACGGGCTCTCGGCCCGATGAGCGGTCCTCGGTGGGCCTCAGGCCGCCGAGCGGCGTTTGACCCACCCTACCGATACAGGACTACGGGAACCGAGGATTCCGCATAACCGGCCCATGTGCCCACTCGTCGCGGTTTTCTGGCAGTTCGGCTGATCCGAGGCCGTTCGCGAGCCGAACAATGATGTCTGCTGACTGGTCGCAGCCGACATGGAACGACCGGGATTCCCAGAACATGAGTTGCAAGGAGGTAGCCGATGAGCCCGGACACCCAGACGCTCTCGATCGATCTCGTGCGCTGGACATTCACGAGCAACCCGGACCATCGTGCTGAGATCGAGAGCTACCTGCTCGACCTTGGGGCCGATGTCCTCGTTCGGGACGGAAGCGAATTCCTCGTGACCTGGGAAGAGCCGCAGGAGGACCTGCTCGAGGTGGTCGAGGCGATCTGGTCGCTCAACGGCGCGCCCTTCGACGTGATCCAGGAGGAGTTCCAGCGGCTCAGCCTGAATACGCTCCATGACGCCGAGGAAGCGGCTGGCCAAGAGGCGGCGTGAGGGGAACGGAGTCAGCCTCTCGGTGATTGTCGGGGAAGGTCCATGTAGGGTGCTCTGTGAGCACGGATCGGGCGTGTTTTGCCGAATTCGGTGCTCACAGAGCACCCTACGAGACGTCCATTGAGGCTTTCGCGACAGATACTCTGCCATCGGGCTGATCGAAGGTCGCTGACGGGTCTGTCGAAACGCCGGCACGATTCCGATCCAGCGCATGGAGTATTGGTGCGGGACACCGCTCGCCAGAGGTGTCGCTCGAATGTAGAATCAGGCTGTCGGGCGCCTCGGTGAGATTATCGGTCGAGATGCACGGGACCACGACCAATGGGGAGTCCTCTGTGGGCGTCGAATATCGGGACTGGGCTGGCCTACTGCTTCATGCTCTCGCTCCTGGTCTTCGGGCTGTACTTCAACGGGACCTACTTCTATTTCTACTGGCATGCGGGGCCGGAGGCTCTCGATCGATGGGCGAAGGAGGGCGGATACCGGATCGTGAGGCGGGAACGACGGATGTACCGCAAGGGCCCATTTTTCTGGGGAACGGGTAACTGCCAGATCGTGTATCGCATCGAAGTCCAGGACCGGCACGGCACCCAGAAATCGGGCTGGGTACGCATCGGAAGCTACTGGTGGCCAGACCCCAACCGGATCGACGTGCGTTGGGACGAACCCAGTCCCTCTCCGCCAGTCAAGAGCGAGGCATCAGGACGAGGTCAGCCAGTGATGTGGGATCCCGAACTGGATGGACTGTGAACCGCGCGAATCACATGAGCGGGGCCTCGACCGTGCGGCGCTTGACTTGCTCGCGCAGCCAGCCATACCAGGCGTCCAGGTAATCGCCGCGAGTCGCCGAGACCTGGATGATCTGGATCCTGGGATTAACCTGACGCGCAGAAGGCAACGCAACGATCCACGTCGAACTGGACATAGGGGAGCAAGTCGATCTTGTTCAAGATCATGAGTTTGCTCGCCCGGAACATGTGCGGATACTTGATCGGCTTGTCATCTCCCTCGGTGACGGAGACGATCACCACCTTGGCCCACTCGCCGAGGTCGAAGAGGGCCGGACAGACCAGGTTGCCGACGTTCTCGATCATCACGACCGAGCTGAGCGGCGGGTCGAGCTGCTGCAAGGCGCGGCCGATCATCGAAGCGTCGAGGTGGCACGCCGTCCCCGTATTGATCTGCACAACCGGGGAGCCTGTGGCCTGGATCCGCTGCGCAGTCGTGGAGCGTCTGCTGATCGCCCTCGATGACGGAGATCGGCAACTCCCCGCCCAGGTCGGTGATGGTGCGCTCGAGCAGCGTCGTCTTGCCCGCGCCCGGCGAGCTCACCAGGTTCAGGGCCAGGATGTCCCGACCGGCCAGCCAGCCCCGGACCCGCTCCGCGAGCTGGTTGTTCCGGGCCAAGACTTCCTGCTCCAGTGAGATCACGGTGCCGTGTTGATGGGAATGAACGTGGCCTTCGTCATGGGCATGAGCCTGATCGTGGTCATGGTCCTGATGGTGACCCTCGTGACCATGACCATTTCCGTGATCGTGCGGATGCGAATGATGATGGACGGGATCCAAGACGAGGGTTTTCCCGCTTTGCAGGTCGGTGAGTTTGGTTTCGGAGTCGTCCGAGCAGCCACAGGTTGCGCACATTCAGGTCACCTCCATTTCCTTGATCTTGATCTCACCGCCGGCCAGCCATTCGAGGTCGCAGCTCCCGCACGAACAGGTCCCGAAGGGCTGTTCGAGCGCGACCTCCGCGCCACACTGCCGGCATTTCGCCCGGCCCGGGATCTCATGGATCTCCAGGCGGGCACCCTCCACCACCGTCCCCTCGCCGCACAGGTCGAAGCAGAACCGGATCGACTCCGGCAGGATCAGGGCGTGCTGGCCGATCTCCAGCACCACGCGCGTTACCCGAGCGTTGCCGGCGCGCTCGGCGACGATCGCGATGATCTCTTGGGCGATCCCCAGTTCGTGCATGGTCCACTCGTTCACGTCGCACACTCAGCGTTTCTACATCCTCTTCATTCTGAGATACCGGCCGAGATCGGGAATGAACAAGATCACTCCGCTGATCATGAGTGTCAGCAGGGTCAAGAGTCCCAGGAAGAATCCGCCGATCTGTCCCAACATGTCGCATCCTCCTTCTCGTGTCATTGGCTCATGCGGGCGGTCGCCGGGCTCGTCACCGGCCCGTTCGCCTCCGCACCGAGCTTCGCAACGAGCGATTCGATGAGCGGGATGGCCGCGTCCACGGCTGCCTCAACCGAGGCGCTCAGTCCCATCGCCGGGTCCTCGTCGGTGCCGAGCGTCTCGGGCTCACACCCGACCAAGAGCACGCGCATCGTCTGTCCACCCAGGGCCGCCGCCAGACGCAGGACCTTGACCGGATCCATGCCGTGCGTCTGGATCAGCAGGTCGGCATCCTCGGGCCCGTTGGGGTCTCCAGGGTCCGGCTCGATCACGTAGAGCGTACCGGGCGCGCCTCCGCGCGGGGTCGCATCCACGAGGATGGTCGCGTCGTAGCCGTCGAGCAACGCATAGGTGAGGTCGAAGCCCCGGATGCCGAAATCCACCACGCGCACGCCTTCGGAGAGGGGGCGGCCCGCCAACCGGCGCGCCACTTCCGAGCCGAAGGCGTCATCCCCAAAGAAGATATTCCCGATCCCGGCGATCAGGATCCGTGGATTCGTCATGGGCTGCCTCATTCCTCGAGCTCGATCGGCTCAAGTTCCTCCGGCCGGAAGAAGAAACGGTGGCCGGGCTTGCCTTCCTCACCCAGATCCTGACCGGGATCCTCATCCACGGTCACGGCCAGGTGGATCCGATTCTCCAGGTCTTGCTCGATGGCGGCGATCCTGGCATCCTTCCCCTTCAGCGCCAGGTCGAAGATGTCGGCATCGCCCAGCGGCCAGATCCGCACCCGGTCGCCCAGCTTGAACTCGACTCCGGCGACGCGAATGCGATCGAGCTTCGGCGGATCGTCCCAGGGCTCGTGGTCGTCCATCGGCGTGCTCGCTCCTCATGGTCCTTGCCGTCGTAGGATTCAAATTCCAGATTCAGAATTCCAGATTCCAAAACGTCAAAGCTATTGGGTCTCATCGCCATGGGGAATCACACGGCCGGGATCAGAGCGGCCGGAGTCCCCGGATTGTACCATGAAGTCCCATCAGTTGTTCGCGTGCGATTGATTCCGTGCGTTCCAGGAGCGCGCGGGCGCGCTCGTCAATATTACTCATTGCCCGCTTCTCGTCCTCGGTCAGAGTCAGGATGCGGAGAGTCAGGATCTCGTCGATCTCGGTGGCGTCGAAGAGGTCGCCCGGGCTCTCCGGAGCGATCTGGGGATAGTCGTAGAGGATGATCGGTGCCGAGAGCATGGTGTCCCGATCTCCCGGCTCGCCGACCAGGACTGGCCAGACCCCGATGTTTCGACACTCTGCGACACTCTCGCACCAGAGTTCGGGTGGATCGATCGATGAGACGAACCCGCCGCCGCGCGCAACGAGGATGGCGTGGGTGGAAACCAGCGCACGCAACTGGGCCTCGTCGCGGCTCGACGACGTGGGAGTCTCGAATGGCGTGGTGTTGAAGATCCGCACCGACAGCTTGAAGAGTCCCTCGGCGACGGGCTCGGCCCCCACCTCCACGGACCCGGAGATGGACTCCTGCTCGCGGATCACAGTCCCCGCGGGCTGGCCTTCAGGACCGTGCAAGAGTTCCTCCTCGCACCGAGAGGGATAGTGAAACGCGAGCGAGCGCGGTCGGGAGACCAGCGCGGCCAGAGGTTGTGCGCCCACATCCAGTTCTCGCTCCACGGCCTCTTGCCAGACGGAGGGATTCCCGTGATCAGCCTCGACAGCCGGAGCCTGGTCTGGTCTCTCGACCCGGCGCGTTTGAAGGTGGAGGAATCGGACCCGCACGCCCAAGCTTGCGGTTTCCTTTTCGCCCGCCTGCAAGAGGCATTCGGTCTGCGACATCCAGGGATCGGTCCCGTCCTGGGCTTCGCTGTATGAGCGGGGGTATAGCCCTCCGAACGTCCAGCGCTGACGGTTTTTCACCGACGGCCGATAGGGATAGAGGAGGTATCCCTCATAAAGGACGGCATGGGCGATCTGATCCACGAGCGCGGGGTTCATGGCGTCACCGTCTTCTCGAACTGGGAGAGGAGGCGTTCCAGGGCATGCTCCCAGGTTGGCAGTCCCTGGCGGCATCTTGAACTCATAGAGATCGTGGAATACATCCTTCCGTAAGCAGAGCCAGGCCGTGTTGGGGTAGTAGAGATCCATCATCTCTTGCCAGGTTCGAATCGGTAGGCGGAAATCGGCCTCTTTCTCCCACGAGATCGGGGCGGCCTGCAAGGCGCCCTCGTCTGTCGCGTGGAAGATGGTTCCGCTGAACAAGAGTTGAAGCGGGACCTCACCATCCTCGAGGGCTGCGAAATACTTGGTCGCGGCCACGTTGAAGTCGAACGTGCAAGGAATGGGAAGGTCGACGACGGTGCTGCCGGTGAACGACGGGACGACCAGGCTGGCGTGAGTCCAGAGGAGTCCGCGCAAGGTCTGGCCCCACCGCGCCGACTCGCCGAACAGGTCAAGCAGTCCCACTTTTTCTCCGTCATCGTATCGCCGTCGGGTGGGCTCGATCCGGATCTGGCATCGCAGGGCGACGGCCGGGATGGGCAAGGGCGGCGAATCCGAATCGGTGATCCGGAGCTGGAATACCAGGTGAGGCGACGCGGCCATGGGCATCGGAGCGGCCCCGACCACTTCAAAGGTCAGTTCCGGCATGCTGTGGCCCTCCACCGGGTTGCACGCGATGGCGCAACTCGTCGAAGAAGCGCTGGATCCCGTCCCAGACCTCCGAGCCGCCGGAGAGGCCCCGCCACTGGCTACGGAGCAGGCCGACGAGCTTGTAACATTCATCGATCGGCACGCGGAAATAGTCGCGCGCCTGGCCCGCACGGTTGACCAGCAGGGCCTCCACATCCCCTTCCAGCTCGCGGAGGACCGGGTTCTCGGCCTCCAGCTCTTGCCAGGCTTCCAGCGAGAGGAGCGACTCCATGGCTCCGGCTGGGCTCGGGTAGAACGCCAGGACCCGGCCCGCCGACGTGCTGCGGAAGAAGAACGCCAGGCTGATCGGAAGGTGAAGACTCTCCCACTGCGCGTCGGTGATCTGGAAGTCCACCAGTGCCTCGACCCGACGCGGCACCCTGCGGAACCGGGCCCCTTCGCGATTGCTGAACAGGATCGCGCAGGCGGAGCACGCACAGAGCAGTTGGCGGCTGGCTGGCTCGACGAGGTGCTCGTGCTCGTGAGCCAGCGGGGCGCTGACAGAGCTCGCAGCGCTGCTCGGGCGGCCTCGGCCGTGCGAATCGGCGGAGGGCTGCCAACGGGTTAACCGGTGCGGGGGTGATCGGCGTCATGTTGGAGATTCTCGGGTCGGGAGACCTTCGGTCCGGCGATGGGCGGGGTCGGGAGACCCGCGCCCAGCCTCGGCGTCATGTGGGATGTCCCACCCACGGTCGGCCGTCGCGCTCGGGACGGACTGATCCCGTTCCATTTCCATGGCCGCCACTCCACAACTGGTCGACGGAGATGAAGCCGGTCGGTGGCGCGGCGATCATCGGCTCGGCCACACCCTCGACCACGATGCCGGTCGCGTCGGGCGCGGCGGCCACGATCGCCTCCTCGATCCGGTTCCTGAGGGTTTCCGACGACGAGGGACAGCCCTGGCAGCTTCCTTTCATCCGGAGCCGCACCACGCCGTCGGTAGTGCCCACTAGCTCAACCTCGCCCCCGTGGGAGCGGAGGAACGGCCGAACCGAGTCGAGCGCCTGTTGCACGCGAGATTCCAGGTCCAGGGGATGGAGCCCGTGGAGCATCAGCAGGCTGCCGACCAGCTCGTCTCGGGCCAACTCGCCCAGGAGCGACCGGCCGGGCTCGCCGGCCGCTCCCAGGCGCTCGCACACGCGAGCGAAGCCCATCCCGTGCAGGTCGAGAACGGCCTGAACCAGCTCCTGGGCGCTGGCCCGCGTGGCGGGATCGGCCGATTGCTCGATCGCCTGGATCAACGACTCGATCCGTTCGATTCGCTGTCGAAATGCGCCGTCGCCGGTCGGATCCACGGTCACCCCCTGATTGGAAATTCAGTATCCAGATGTCCGGATTCCTCCGATTTCGGATTCCAGTTCGGATTCCGATGGATTCCAGATTTCGGATTCCAGTTCCGATTCCAGATTTCGCGATTCAGATTTCGGATTCCGTTCGATTCCAGATTCGGATTCCAGATTCGTCCAGATTCGGTTCCAGATTTCGGTTCCAGATTCCGGATTCCAGATTCCGGATTCAGGTCCGGATTCCGGATCAATCCTCCAATTCAGATGCGATTCCGTCATTGGAGATCCGGATTCGATCGCCAGAGGATTCGTGGACGATTCGTCCCGTTCCGAATCGATGCACTCCGTAATCATGGAATCACCTTGACTACGCCAGAAGAAGACAGAGACGCAGAGCTACCGCGGTGCCCCGAACATGGGCGAGTGGCGGACGTCGAGCGTCTTGCCGTCGCCGAGATACATGTGGACGCCGCAGGGCAGGCACGGGTCGAAGCTGCGCACGGCACGCATGATGTCGATCCCCTTGAACTTGTCGGGGCCGTTCTCCTCGAAGATCGGCGTGTTCTGCACGGCGTCTTCATAGGGGCCCGGTGTACCGTAGCTGTCGCGTGGGTTGGCGTTCCAGGGAGTCGGCGGGTAGGGATGATAGTTGGCGATCTTGCCGCCGCGGATCACCACGTGGTGCGAGAGCACCCCGCGCACGGCCTCGTGGAAGCCGCAGCCGATCGCCTCGTCGGGGACCTTGAAGTCGCTCCAGGTGGCGGTCCGGCCGGCATTGAGCTCCTTGAACGCCTGCTCCACGAAGTAGAGGGCGGCCGCGGCCGCGTAGACCTGGAAGTAGGTTCGCGCCCGGTCGCGCTCGATGGCATTGCTCCACTTGGGGATCTTCCACTCGAACTCGACCTCCGGCAGCATGGCCGTCTTGGGCAGGTACATCTTGACGCTCGATCCGGTCGCCTTGATGTAGCCGATGTCGACCAGCCCCGCCAGCGCCGTGGCCCAGAGACGGGCGATCGGACCGCCGCCGGTGTCGAGCGCCAGGTGCTCCTTGGTGCGCTTGTCGTACCATCGTGGCGACATCACCCAGGTGTATTTGCCCTTGAAGTCGCGCTTCTGCGGCTTGGGGATCGTCAACTGGTTCCACGGGTGCCGCCGGTCTACCGGATTGCCCAGCGGGTCCGTCTTCACGAAGGTCTCGGAACTCTCCCAGTCATCATAGTAGGAGCTGCCCAGGAGGATGCGGATGTTGAGGTTGATGTCGACCAGGTCGGTGGTGACGAGCTGGCCGTCGACGACCACGCCGGGGGTGACGTACATGGCCCGGCCCCACTTGGTCATGGTCTGGTAGTTGTAGTCGCACACGTCGGGATTCTGGAACGAGCCCCAGCAGCCCAGCAGGACGCGACGGCGGCCGACTTCCTCGTAACCCGGCAGCGCCTCGTAGAAGAAGTCGAAGAGGTCGTCGTGGAGCGGCACGACCTTCTTCATGAACTCGACGTACTTCATCAGCCGGACGAGGTAGTCGGTGAAGAGCTGGACGGTCGGCACGGTGCCGACGCCACCCGGGTAAAGGGTCGAGGGATGGACGTGCCGTCCTTCCATCAGGCAGAACATCTCCCGGGTCATCCGGCTCATCTGGAGCGCTTCGCGGTAGAAGCTGCCGGTGAACGGGTTGAGCGCCCGCATGATGTCGGCGATCGTCTTGAATCCGTGCAGATGAGCATGCGGCGACTCGGTGTGCTCGGCCTTCTCCAGCACGCCGGGATTCGTCTCCTTGACCATCTGCTCGCAGAAATCAACGCCGACCAGGTTATCCTGGAAGATGTTATGGTCGAACATGTATTCGGCCGCCTCACCCAGGTTGACGATCCACTCGCCCATGGCGGGCGGGCGGACGCCGAATGCCATGTTCTGGGCGTAGTTGGCACAGGTCGCGTGGTTGTCGCCGCAGATGCCACAGATCCGGCTGGTGATGAAGTGGGCGTCGCGCGGGTCTTTGCCCTTCATGAAGATGCTGTAGCCGCGGAAGATCGACGAGGTGCTGTGGCACTCGGCGACTCGACGATTCGCGAAGTCGATCTTGGTGTAGATGCCCAGACTGCCGACGATCCGGGTGATCGGGTCCCAGGACATCTCGACCAGGTTCCCGCTCTGGACGGGAGCTTCGGGCTCGGTCAGAGTTGCAGTGGCCATGGAGAGGCTCCTTTTTCAGCGGGCGGTGTAGGTGGTGGGTTGATATCCGGTCGTCAACTCGGGGCGCCTGTGCCGCCACTTCGGCTCCTGGTCGAGCGAGGTGTTGGTGAACTTGCGGAGCGCGCGGATGATCCGCCCGTACATGCCGATGGCCGTCGAGGAGAGCTTCGAGCCGGGAGGCGCGTCCATGAACGGCATGAACTTGTCCGGGAAGCCGGGCATGGTGCAGCCGATGCAAATCCCGCCCACGTTGGGACAGCCGCCGAGCCCGGCCATCCAGCCGCGCTTGGGCACGTTGCACTGAACCACGGGGCCCCAGCAGCCGAGTTTCACCAGGCACTTGGGCGAGCCGTACTCGTGAGCGAAGTCGCCCTGCTCGTAATAGCCCGCGCGGTCGCAGCCCTCATGCACCGTCTTGCCGAACAGCCAGGTGGGCCGATGCGCGTCGTCCAGGGGGATCATCGGCGAGAGGCCCGCTGCCTGGTAGAGGAGGTAGAGGAAGGTCTCCATGAAGTTATCCGGCTGCACCGGACAGCCGGGCACGCAGACGATCGGGATGCCCGCCTTGGTCTTCCAATCCCAGCCCAGGTAGTCGAGCAGCCCCATGCAGCCGGTGGGGTTGCCCTCCATCGCGTGGATCCCGCCGTAGGTGGCACAGGTACCGCATGCCACGACGGCCAGGGCCTTGGGCGCCAGGCGGTCGATCCAATCGCAGGTCGGGATCGGTTGACCGGTTTTCTTATCGGTCCCGAGCGCGGCCCAGTAGCCCTCCTTCTTGATTTTCTCGTTGGGGATCGAGCCCTCCACGACCAGGACGAACGGGTCGAGGCGACCCTCCTCAGCCTGGTACCAGTAGCTCATGAACTCGTCGCCGTTCTCGTAGGCCAGGACGGGGTTGTGCAGGTGGACCTTGGGGAGGCCGGGGATCGCGCCCAGGATCACGTCCTCGATGCTGGGCTGGGTCGCGGCGGTGATCGAGACCGAGTCGCCGTCGCAACCCAGTCCGGCCGTGATCCAGACGACGTGCACCTCTTTCACGGCGGGTGCTCGCTGCGTCTTGCGTCCGTAAGGGACTGTCGCTTCGGCCATCTCGGGTTCTCCTTTCGGCCTGGGGCTAGGGATCGAAACACGTGACGGAACGGATGTTTCAGCGGGCCGGTCACAGGGATTGGTGCTCGCAGAGCACCCTACTGGCCCGTGCCCAAGCCAACCGTGAAGCGCTTGAAAACGGAACGGATGGTTCAGCAAATCCTCGGCAATTGTTCTCCTGCCAGCATGGTGACGACGCGTTCGCCGCCGATCACCGAGCGCATGGTGACCATGCCCGGGTGCTCGGCGACGACTTCTCCAATGATTGCGGCGCGATGTCCCAGTGGATGGGCGCGCATGGCTCCGACGAGCCGCTCGGCCTCCGCGGGGGGTACGACCGCGATGAGCTTGCCTTCGTTAGCCACATACAGAGGATCGAGCCCCAGCATCTCGCAGGCGCCCGGACCTCGGCGCGAACGGGGATCGCCGCCTCAACCAGCCGGACTCCGACCCGCGAGGCGACAGCCAGCTCGTTGAGCGCGCTCGAGAGCCCGCCGCGGGTCGGGTCGCGGCAGGCGCGGATCTGTGGACAGGTCGCGAGCATGGTGCGGATCAGGTCCGTGAGCGGGGCGGTGTCGCTCTCGAGCACGGTCTCGAACTCAATCCCCTCGCGCACCGACATGATCGCGATCCCGTGGTCGCCAATGGTCCCCGAGACCACGATGCAATCGCCGGGCCGGCCCGCACTGATCGAGAGATTTCGCCCTTCCGGGACCAGGCCGATGCCCGAGGTCGTGATGAAGACCTGGTCCCCCTTGCCCCGGTCCACGACCTTGGTATCGCCGGTCACCAGGCTCACGCCCGCCTCGTCACAGGCGGCACGCATCGACGTGACGATCCGCTTCAGATCGGAAAGCGGTAATCCTTCCTCGAGGATGAAGGCGGCCGAGAGGAACATTGGCTCGGCGCCGCCCACGGCCAGGTCGTTCACCGTGCCGTGGACCGCCAATTTGCCGATGTCGCCACCCGGGAAGAAGAGCGGCTTGACCACGAACGAATCGGTCGTGAAGGCCAGTCTCGGCGCCTTCTCGCCGTTCTCGTCCCCGATCCGGACCGTCGCCTGGTCTTCCAATCGGGCGAGCACGTCGTTGCCGAACGCGGGGACGAAGAGCCGCCCGATCAGCTCGGCGGTCAGCCAGCCACCACTGCCGTGTCCGAGCACGATCCGGTCGTACTGCGAGCGAGGCAGCGGGCAGGAACCGAAGCGCTCCGGGCCGATCGTCGGGCCGGGATCGGCTGCTTCCGATGACGTCTTTCGTCCCGCGAGTGGCGACACAAATGGCTCCTTGGAGCGGATTCCGTAGGGTGCCCTGCGAGCACCGGAAGGCCGGGGCTTGCGAGTCGGTGCTCACAGAGCACCCTACACCTCGACGACCTCGAGATGGCGGCCATAAGCGTAATAGGCGGCGCAGGCGCCCTCGGACGAAACCATCGTGGCACCCAGAGGGCTCTGCGGGGTGCATTCGCGGCCGAACGCGGGACAGTCGCGCGGCTTCTTCAGCCCCTTGAGGATCTGTCCGCTGATGCAGACCGGCGACTCACAGGTTTCGATGTGATCGACCTCGAAGAGCCGCTCGGCGTCGTGGTCGCGATACTCATCCCGCAGCCGGAAGCCGCTCTCGGGGATCAGGCCGACTCCCCGCCACTTGCGGTCGCAGACCTCGAACACGTCGTCGATCAGTCGCTTCGACTCGGGATTCCCCTCGCGGCGGACGGCGCGGGCATAGGGGTTCTCGACCTCGGCGCGACCGGATTCGAGTTGCTGCACGGTGAGGAGCACGCCTTCGAGCAAGTCGACCGGTTCGAAGCCGGTGATCACGATCGGGACCCGATAGCGTCGGGCGATTGGCTCGTATTCGGTATGGCCCATGACGGTGCAGACGTGACCCGGTCCCAGGAACCCCTGGACCCGATTGTCCGGCGCCCGGAGCAGGGCCGTCATGACCGGCGGCACGAGTACGTGAGAGACCAGCACACTGAAATTCGAGAGCCGGCGCTTGTGAGCCATCCAGACGGCCATCGCGTTCGGAGGCGCCGTGGTCTCGAAGCCGATCGCGAAGAAGACGACCTGGCGATCGGGGTTGGCCGCCGCGAGGTTCACGGCGTCCAGCGGCGAATAGACGATGCGAATGTCGCTCCCCTGCGACTTGAGCTGCAAGAGATCGCCCCGAGAACCGGGCACGCGGAGCATGTCGCCGAATGAACAGAAGATGACCCCGGGACGTGAGGCGATCGCGTGGGCGCGATCGATCATCTCCAGCGAGGTGACGCAGACCGGGCAGCCGGGGCCGTGTACCAGCTCGACTTCCGGCGGCAAGATGCGGTCGATCCCGTACTTGACAATGCTGTGCGTCTGTCCGCCACAGACTTCCATGATGGTCCACGGCCGCGTGACCGTCCGCGCGATGGCCGCAGCCAGCTTCTGCGCGGCCGAGCCGTCGCGGTACTCATCGAGGTGTTTCATGGTGGACTCCCTCGTGGTGGAAGGCTCGCTCGCGGCACTCGAGCCTCGCTCGGGCGGGGTCAGGAGACCCGCGCCCAGCTTCGGAGACCCGCGCCCAGCCTCGGAGACCCGCGCCCAGCTTCGGACGGCGTCCGGAGATTGGCGCCGGCTGTCTATTCTTGCGCGACCTCGGAAGGGGCTTTCAGCTCATCAAGTTGATCCATCTGTTCGAGGAACTCGAAGACGCGCCGGGCCTCGGCCTCGTCGATGCGCGAGAGCGCGAAGCCGACGTGGACCAGCACGTAATCGTCCGGGACGGCCTCGGGCACATGCTCGAGACACACGCGCCGGGAGACTCCGCCGAACTCGACCTTGCCCATCAGGACGTCGTGTTCGCGGTAAGTCTCAACGACTTTCCCCGGGATTGCAAGACACATCAGCACCTCCGTCAGGCATTCGCTTGGGCCGCTGCGACCGCGAGCTGGCCCAGGCTCAGTCCGCCGTCGTTGGGGGGCACGCGACGATGCCGGTAGACCCGGAATCCGTCACCCACGAGCCGGGCCTCGGCCTCGGCCGTCAGCAAGGCATTGAGGAACACGCCACCGCTGAGGACCACCGCATCGAGCCCGGTCTCTGCCCGCAGGCGTCCACAGACCTGGGCGATCACCGCGACGATCGTCGAATGGAACCGACGGGCGATCCTGGGCGGAGCCACCCCGCCACGCACCTCATCCGCAACTTCGACGATCATCGGCCGCATGTCGATCACCAGAGGATCCGCGGAGGGATCCTTCTTTGAGGTCCGCAGAACCTCAAACGGATAAACCTCGTCAGGGGCGACCTCCCACGCGAGCCACTCCAGCTCCATGGCCGCCTGTCCCTCATAGCTTACCCGATGCCGGACGCCGGCCAGAGCGGCGACCGCATCAAAGAGCCGGCCCGCGCTGGTCGTGAGCGGCGCGTTGAACCCTGCCGCGATCATCCGTTCGACCAGGCTCAGCGACTGCGACGAGATGCGTTCCGAGAGAATCGCGAGATTCTGTCCCGCGTCGGCGAGATGGGCCGCCGCCATCCGCCAGGGCTCACGGATCGCTTGTTCGCCGCCAGGCATCGCCACCGGACGGAGATGAGCCGATCGGCGGAAGGCACGGTAATCTCCGGTCAGAAACTCACCGCCCCAGATGACTCCATCGGTCCCGAAACCGCTGCCGTCAAACGTCACGCCGATCACCGGTTCATCCAGGCCATGCTCGGCCATGCAACTGGCCATGTGCGCATGGTGATGTTGGACGGCGACAGTCAAACGCGTGCCGGCATGCTCCCGCGCATAGCGCGTCGATTGATAATCCGCGTGCAAATCATGGACCAACGTCTCCGGCCGCAGGCCGAAAAGCCGCTCATAATGGTCGATCGCCTCGGCGTAGGCGCGGTAGGCCGCGTAGTGGTCGAGATCGCCGATGTGATGGCTGAGGAACGCGTGATGTCCGCGGCCCATGGCGAAGGTCGTCTTCAGTTGGCCGCCCAGGGCGAGCGTTGGCTGGCGACATTCCATCGGCAGGGAGATCGGTCGCGGCGCATCGCCTCGCGAGCGGCGAATCGGCAGCTCAACACCGGCGACGATCCGCGTCACCGAGTCGTCGCAACGGAGATGGATCGGCCGATCGTGGACGAGGAAGAAGTCGGCGATCCCCGCCAGACGATCCCGCGCATCCTGGTCTTCGTAAGCAATGGGCTCATCAGACCGATTACCACTGGTCATCACCAGGGGAGTTCTGTCCAGCTCGCGCAGGAGCAGATGGTGCAAGGGGGTATAGGGAAGCATCAAACCCAGCCACGGATTGCGCGGTGCGATTCCCAAGGCCAGGCAAACGTCTGCCTGCCTTCGCAGCAGAACGATGGGTCGGCGCGGCGAGAGAAGGAGGACCTCCTCTTCGGAGGAGACCTCGCAAATCGCATGCGCAGCGGCGATGTCCTCGACCATGATCGCGAACGGTTTCTCATCCCGATGCTTCCGCCGGCGCAGCTCGGACACCGCCTCCTCATCCATAGCGAGACAGCTCAGATGATAGCCGCCCAGTCCCTTGATCGCCCCGATCTTCCCCTGTCGCAACGCCGCGGCCGCGGCCGCGATGGGATCGACCGCCTCGCTCGGTCGTCCGCGATCGTCGAGATAAACGAGCTGGGGCCCGCAAGCCGGACAGGCGGTGGGCTGGGCGTGGAATCGGCGGTTCGTGGGGTCCTCGTACTCAGCCCGACAGGCGGGACACATGGCGAATCCGACCATGCTTGTCCGCTCGCGGTCGTACGGCGCGCCGGTGACGATCGTGAGCCGAGGGCCGCAGTTGGTGCAGTTGAGGAACGGATACCGATATCGGCGGTCTCGCGGATCGAACAGCTCGGCCACGCAGTCCGCGCAGGTGGCGACGTCCGGCGAGATAAATACTGGACCGGACTCGTCGAGCGCGCTCGGCTCGATACGGAATGCGGTGTCGCCACGGGTTGGCTGGGACGACCAGCGCAGCTCATCGATGCGGGCCAGGGGTGGCGGCTGAGTCGTCAACTCGGCGAGAAATCGGTCGAGCGCCTCCGGCTGACCCTCGACTTCGATGACGATCCCGCCGCCCGTGTTCCCGATGAACCCATGGATGCCCAGCCGGGACGCTAGCCGGTAGATGTGGGGTCGAAATCCGACACCTTGGACGATCCCGCTGATGGTGATCGCGCGACGTACCATGCGACGCACTCCGGCCGAACACCTCCCACAATGGGGCCACGGTTCGCGAACCGCGGAAATCTGGTGCAATCGGCTCGCCAGTCCGTAGACGTACGGGCGTCTTCCTTCTATGGAGCCACGGTTCGCGAACCGCAGTTCCCTGGGTTTCCTCCTGTACTTTGAGGGGCGCCGGCGGCCCTGTCAACCCCCGCCTTCCGTGACGTCGGGAAATCGGCCCCGATTCCGAGGAGCCGTCCTTCGGGGCCGGCGCACCAGGGACAGCCCGGGGTTTCGCCCGATTTCTAAGCGACAGAGTCCCAAGAAATAGATTTCGATCGGATTGCGCCTATCTTGGCAGAATACGGATTGATGATATAGGCTGTTATTCTTCCCGGCGTCGAAGGCGGGAAGCGAGTCGCCCACGGAGAAGTCGGGACCGAATCATCTGAGTGCGTTCGCGAGGATTGCGAAACCATGGGAAACGACGACGGGCGTCGGTCGAGGATCGGCGCGGCGGGGCTGCTGTTTGTGCTACTCGGAGTCATCTTCGGGACCGGACGACTGACCGGCGATGGCGGTGACGGTTCGTCGAAAGAGGCGGCGGCCTCGGGCGCGACGGCGGACAAGGCCGGAGGGAACTCCACGCATACCGATTCCGAGAACGATTATCGCCGGCCCTACCTGGAGTTTCGAGGTGGGTTCGACGACGAGACCAAGAAGGTCCCCGCTCCCAAGTTGAACCTGGGACAGATCCTGGCCTGCGACTACGACCAAGGCCGAATCGAGGCGCAGTTCCTGATTGCCACGGTGCCCGACCCGATCGATTCGCGGTTCGGCTATCGATTCGACTCGGTACTCGACTCCGTGCAGATGGCCGTCGAGTCGCGCGGCTGGCGGTTCGACCGGTCCTGGCTGCCTTGGTGGCCTTCCGGACGTCAGCTCGGCGATCGCGAGAAGCCCAGGCCGGTGGACGACGGGAGCGAATTGGTGGATCGACACTTGCACGAGGCCAAGCCGGGCGTGATGCTCTTCCGCGGGAAACGTCAGGACCACAACCCCCGGCAGCCGCTGCTTGTGGTGCTGCTGGTTGGCGAGACTCCCACTTCGGGCATTGCGAAAGGAGCCCTGACGGAGAGCCTGAATGTCATCGGCTCGTACCATGAGTCCATCGCGTTGGAACGGGCCGTTCGACATTTCGTCGCGGGGCTCAGCTTCTGGTCGTTGTTGAAGGTCTCGAGTCCGATCGAGGTGCGAGTCATCGGGCCGTTCTTCAGCGGATCGGCACCGTCGCTGGCCTCGACCATCTCGCGATGGTTGGAGAGATGGGAAAACGTGAACTGGCCGACTTTCGTGACAGTCTCGGTCCGGAGCGGTTCGGCCGCAAGGATCAACAAGCAAAAGTTTCAGACAGCGGCGGGCCATGGAAGACTCAGGTCCCGCATTTCCTACGATGCGACGGTTCTCCACCTCGATGCGGTGATGCCCAGCTTGTTCAAGTTTCTCCACACCTGTAACGGCGGGCAGCCCCTGGGAAAGGTCGCGCTGCTGACCGAGAGCGATACCGAGTTCGGAGCCGTCCGCTCGAAAGTGACCCGGAAATGGGCGGATGCACAAGGAACGATCGTGACCACAATGAAGTTCCCGTTCCACATCTCGGAGCTTGCGGTCGCCTACGACCAGAGGGATCGCAAGAAGGAGAAGAACGGGACGACGCTGGTTCGCCCGAGTAGCCGGCTGACGATCCCGTTCGACGAGACGGGTAGCCCGCGCGACGTGGTCCCCTCGCTCTCGCCGGCGATGGATACCGCGAGGAGCGAGTTCTTGATGTCGAAGATCCTCGAGACCATCGCGATGGAAGACTTCCGATATGTCGGGATCAACGCATCCGACACCCGGGACGTCATCTTCCTCGCGGGATTGATCCACCAATACTGCCCTGACGTGCAATTATTCGTGACCGAAGGCGACCTCCTGCTGGGTCATCCGCGGTATTCTTCCGAACTGCGCGGGATGATCGTGGCCACGAGCTACCCGTTGTTCTCGATGTCCCAGAAGTGGACCCCGCCGTACAAGGGAGAAGGACGCCGTCACCTCTTCTCCAATCAGGGCGATCAAGGCGTCTTCAACGCCGTCGTCTCGCTCCTCGAAGAGCAAGTTGGGGAAGGCGAATACTGCGAGACGCTGTTCGATTATGGCCCGCCGTTCGAGGAGATGAAGAACTTATCGGTATTCGCGACGATCGACTCCCGGAACGATTTGCCGATCAGGTCTCAGCCTCGGTTACGACCGAGCCTCTGGTTCAACGTCGTGGGGGCGCGCGGACTCTGGCCGGTGTATCATCAGGCCCTGGACGATCCGCGTGACAATTCCGGCTATACGTTTACCGCCGTACCGAAGGGGTATCAACTCCTCTTGAAGCCTGCGGTGAACGATGTCGGTAACATCCCGAAGGAAGGCAAGAACCTGATCGTTGTGGCGGCCTTGGACGGAGTGTTACACTTCCGCATCTTCGATCATGATGGCAAGGTGTTCGTGAACACTCATGAGAAATGCCTGCCGGAACAAGCCGGGCGCATCGAGCAACTCACAACGGAACTCAAGGACCTCTGGCCTCCCCACGCGCTTACCGGTATCGAGCGAGATTATGTCATCGCTGCTGTGGCATCAATCCTCGATCTCACCATACAGCCCCAACAAGAAGATGGGATCGACGCCGCGAAGTATGTCAGTCGTTTACTGGCGATCATACCCCAGTTCTCCTGGCAGTGGGGCACCGTCTTCTTCGGGATGGTGATGCTGGCCTGGCTGTTGTTCTGGCACCATAGCCTGATGGTGCATATCCCCAGCTCCCGTGGAATACCGGGTTTGTGGTGGATAGCCCCCTCGGCCCCGACCGATTCGGGGTCTGCCGCCGGGGCTCGCCGGATTGCCTTCTCTCCGCGCGAGCCATACGCGGTGGCTGGCCTGATCGCCTTCACGGCGGTCTTTACGTATGTCGCACTGACCCCGTGCTGGATCGCCTTCTTCGAATCGCCGTGGCGGTTGTTCCTGCGGCCAGGCCTATCGGATTACGTCCCTCGGAAAGATTGGAATATCGCCTTCGGTTACGTGGCGTTCTGCCTAGGTCACGTGACGCTCGCGGCCCTCTTGTGGACGGTCATACGTCGGATCCGGTACGCCCTGGGAGGCAGGGTCGGTCCCGGGGGAAAGGCCCTGAAGTGGTTCGTCGTCGTCGATGTCGCGTTGCTCCTGCTGCTGGTGCTGCTGCCCGTGATGGCGTTCGCGGCGCTCGCTCCGCTGGAATGGCAGCACCCGGTGGGGCGGTTCTCGGGCCTGCTCTTTATCGACAGGGCCGCCAACTTCGCCAGTGGCCTCTCACCGTTTGTACCGGTGTTGCTGCTCCTGACGATCTCTCTTTTCTGGGTTGCCATGCAGACGCGTCGAATCGATCTCGCCGAACGATCGTGGGGGCCGGCGCCGGCCTCCTTGGCGGAATGGACGCTCCTGGAAACCCTGGGAAATCGAATCCTCGGCTCGGTTCGGGCCGGCGGTCGTCATCTCAAGGAATTCCTGAAGGGAAGTGGGGGCTACGTGGCCATCCCATTGAGATGGTTGGCGGACCAGTGGAGGCCGGATCGCCGCGTCAATCCTGCCGCGAAGCCAAAGACGACGAAGACGGACCGTGGTCCGGCCAAGGAATCTCGTCGGAAGAAGGAGCGACACGAGGCTGGCCCTTCGGCAGCGTCCGTGTCGGGTCCCGGATCGACCGCGAGGGCGCTGCACGGAAACGTCGAAGCCGCTCCCGCCGCGATAGAGTCGGAAGCCCAGCCAGCAGCGTCCGAACCCGCGCCATTCTGGTTCAAGCGACCCAGTGCGGATCTGCGGTTCGCGAGTTTCAAGGACGCCTACGAGGATGCCCGGCACCGGGTCCGCGCTCTCTTTCCCGCCGCACTGTGGGTGGGGCTATGGCACGTCAGCCGCCATGTTCCTGGCCGTGATCATTTTCGGTGCGCGCTGTGCCTGTGCGCGATCCCGACCGTTGACTTCACGGGAGGATGGACGACCGCTCTGATGGCGGCGATCTGGTTCCTGGCGCTGACCGTCGTCCTGGCGCTCAGCCGGTTCCTTCAGATCTGGGTCAGCCTCAGGCGACTGCTCCGCCTGTACATGGGATTGCCCATGGCCCGCGCCTTTGACCGGATCCCCCCGATCTTCTCCCGGTCGTTCGGGCGGTACCTCGACCGGACGCACAAGCCTGGCGAACTGCTCACGATCCCCATCCAGCAGTGGGCGATGGTGGCCGAAGGCTTCGATCAGAGGGAGCTGACTCCCTTGCTCATGACACGCTACAACGACGGACTCGAGGTCACGACTTCCGCTCGAGGCAATCCCTTCGAACTCGTCGCCCTTGCGATCACAGCGCGGGATCCGAGGCGGGCCAGTACGTCCGTGAATCCGCGAGCGGCTGAACGCATCCAGAAACTTTTCCTAGAGGAATTTCGACGAGGCCCGAGCGGTGCGCAGAGCGATTCTTCTCGCCGGCGAGGGTTCGTAGGAAGCCCGACCTGGGACGGCTTACACGAAGCCAGTCGTGCCTGCCTCGACGTGCTCGATGCCTACTGGCTGGCGAAGGCCCCGGGGACCAGCTTCGGCGACACCAAGGTCGAGGCAGCCGGGAGTACCCCGTCGAAGGATGCCGAGTTCCTGGGCGCCAGCGATGAGGAAACGCGATGGCTCCGCTCGGCCGAGGACCTGATCGCCATGGCGGTGGTCACCCACATCAGCCTGATCGCGGCACATCTGAAGAACCTGGCAACTTATTTGTCGGTCGCACCGATCTTGCTGTTGCTGGCTGTCTCGAGCTACCCCTTCCAGCCCGGGCGGTTGCTGGAAATGTGCATGTGGGGGCTGCTCTTAATGGTGGTCGGTTGCGTCGTCTGGGTCTACATCGGGATGGAGCAGGACGAGCTGCTGAGCCGCGTCTCGAAGACCGCACCGGGCTCGATCGCCTTCGACCGGCAGTTCCTCGGCAGCGTGATGACCTTCCTCATCCCGCTGCTGGGCCTCGCCCTGGCGCAGTTCCCGTTCGTCTCCGACGCGATGAACCAGTGGTTCGCGCCACTGACGCGGGTTCTCAAGTGATGTCCAGCCGTGGCCTATCGGATTCGTTCCAAGCCTGTTCTTTGCATCGCGGTCCACGACAGATCGCTCATTCCGGCTCGATCCATCCTTCGTAGCGGATGAGCTCGCCGAGCATCGGCAGGGAGAGCCGGACCAGGACACTCCAGCCCGTCTCAGCCGGCCTCCACAGAGCTCTCGACCGAAGGAGACAATCCGCGCGGATCGGAATCCCGGCGAACCAGGCCCGGCGAAACACATAACGGAGACGCGAGCCATCGATCACCAGCTCGGCGGCGAGCGAGGTCCAGCCGCTGGATTCCATAAGGACGTCCCCGTGTGCCCATTGCACCGTCACGACGCGATGGCCGCCGAAGTCGCGGACCCAGCGCTCCCGCTCGCCTTCGACCGTCACGTGGAGCTGGATCGGCACATCCGAGCCCGGCCTGGGCAGCCCCAGCAGGGATGCCAACGCGTTGCGCAGCCACCCACCGGCGCGTACCACTCGGAACGTCCCGCGTGCCGCGGCCCCCTTCGCTGACGTCATGGAATCGCTGGAGCACCGCCGGAAGCGAGTCGAACCGCTCGCCCAGAATACGACGATACAGTGACGGGGCCGCCATCTGACCTCATTCTGCGGCAAGGACCGCCCTCACCAGGCCGGGGTTGCTAGGGCACGAGCAAGAGGACGGAAGGGACCTTCTCAGGGTCGTGCAATCGCAGGAAAGTATAACCGACCCCTGCGGTTCCCAACATCAGGGATGGGTTCGGGCCGCCGGAGTAGAGACCCGAGGGCCAGTCACCGAGCTCGGCATGCCGGTCGATCATCGCTCGCGCCGCCGCGAGCGCACGGTCGCGGAACGCCGAATCATCAAGCATCTGACCGGCAATCCAGACGATCCCGATCAATCCGGAGAGGCCGTGGCAGGGTGTCGCGTCGGCCCTCGGATCCTTGAGCATCTTATCGATCACTTTCAAAGTCGTGGCGATCGCGATGCGGACTCGAGCGAGATGTTCTTCTCGGTGTTCGGGGTCGAGCACAGCGGCGCGGAGCGCGCAAGGCCGATGCCGGGCGCCCCGTTGCACCAAGCAGCGTCGTACTGAGCGAGACCGGAGGGGCGCTCGCAGGTCCGCCCAATTCCCCCGCTGCGGGTCGAACAGGGTCTCCTCGTAATCGAACGTTCGACGGGCGGCATCCCGGAAGTCGAGTCGTCCGGTAGCCGAGTGAAGCTCCAACAGCGCGAGGCCGATGCCGGATGCGCCGTGAGAGAAACCACTCGGTGTGAATTCTTCGAGCTCCGAGGCATCCGCGCGATCGGGACGCGGCACACGGACGCCCGATCGTGCGGGATCGTACCGGCTGAGTTCCTCGCCCAAGGCGATCGCCAGTGCGTGGCAACGCTCCCGACCAGGTTCCTGTCCCAGTTCCAGGAGCGCAGGGATCGCACCGGCGTTCCCCCCGATCACGTCGAGATCATGGGGTGTTTCAGTAGCCTCGATCACTCGCCCGAGGATTCGATCAAAATCGCCGAGGATGGCCGGATTATCGGTCAGGTCCGCGACCCTCCGAGCCACCCAGGCGACGCCGAGGTCCCCACACCAGAGAGAGAGCGAGGAGATCGGATATTGGGTGGGCCTGATACCAAGCTGGCGAATCGATCGGGCGATCCCGCCCGTGGCAGTGCGCCGAAACCTCTCCTCGCCGGTGAGCGCGTAAAGATGTGCCAAGTACAGCGCGATGCCCGCGGAGCCGCCGTAAACGGAGGGGTCCAGCGCCGCGGATGTGGGTGTGATAGATACGCGCCGCCCGGTTGACCTCCACCGTCGATCGACCCACCCAGTTGCAGAGCTCTCGGTCCTGGTCCCAGAAGGCCGATTCGCAAAGCGTCCGGCCGATCTGGATTGCGACATCGATCAACGGGATCGTCGAATCCGACGGGTCCATCGGCATCGCCGCGGCAATCGAATCGAACGGCTCGGGAACCCACTCAGCTTGGGAGCCGGGCCCGAGATAGGGCCGGAGTGGGTCCAACCCCTCGCGTCGAAATGCCGAGGCCAGGCCCGCCGCGCGCCTCCGGTCCCTGCTCGCCGCGAGCGAATGACTGCCAGAGCGACTCGGCGACCAACCGGCAGCGCTCCTGGCCAAAACTCTGGAAGCCGGAGGGATCCACAGCGAACCCCAACCCATCGGCCATCCGTTTCGTGAACATGGGGATCTCGCGACGAAGGCCCCGGGCGACCGTCGAGTAGATCCGTGCGATCACCGGAGCGATGCGCTCCTGGTCGCGCCGTCGGAAATAGAGAACGCCCGCATCGGCGCGGTGATAGGCATCCGGATCGCTGACCACCTTGGCTCGGAACGCGATTCCAGATTCATTGAGCCGCTGGATGACCTCCCTCATGAAAGTCACGGCGATCCCGCTCGTCAGGTGCCAGTAGTAGCGTCCCCATCGTTCGTTCCCGGCGCCGTCGTCACTCTCCGTGTCACCGAGCGGCGCAGTAGAACCCGGGGACCAACTCGCGCATCTCCTTGGGAATCCAGACCCGGCAGCTCAGACCGACCTCCGGCCGGGCGTTCGCGATCCGCACGCTCGACGCCGAGACCCAGAACGCGATGTCGGCCTTGGTCACGGAGAGCTGACCGTCCGGTTCGACACGACGGACGGTCCAGCCGGATTCCCAGGTGCCCCGCCCCGTGTTGGCCGCCGACAACGCAGAGAGCAGGTCACGCCGGGCGAGTTCGTCGGCTCCCACTGACTGAGGCGACGAGGGGCGCAGGTAGAGTCGTTCGTAGAGATCCAACGTCAAGGCCGAGACCAGGCGGCTCGGCTCTACCGGAGTAGCACCTTCGCTCGGGCCATGTTCCCGGACCTCGCCGAGTACTGAGTACCGGGAGGGCGTTTCGACATGCACCGCGTCGAGCACAGCGATCAAGTCGTCGTGGATCTCGGTCATGATCGGGGACTACGCCTCGAGAATGCCGTACAAGTGGACCTGTCCTTCGTCGGGTTTGGCGAGCAGATTGGCGGCGATCTGAAGGAGCATGACCGAAGGTCCGCGGGGCTCCGTTGCATGGACGGCCACCTCGAATGCCGATTGGACCAGACGAGCCGCCGAGAGCCGGACGGCGCGGCTCAGCAAGCCGTCCGCGGCTGCGGGCTCTACGCGGCTCCGATCCGGTATCCCGACCACAACGCACGCGAGCCTCGCCGCAAGATGTCGAGCGGGACGAGGGCACGGGCGATCTTCTCGTCCTCGGTCATCTTGTCCGTGAACGGCATCGTGGAGACCCAGAGGACCAGGAAATCCTGAAAGGCCCCCGCCAGGTCCCAGGCCGGATCGCCGTATTGGACCATCTCCCAGTCCGTGATCCAGAGTTCCGGTGTTCTCGTCACATCTGCTTCTCGCGGCGCCCGGACCATGATGTTATCCATGCGAATGTCGCCATGGATCACGGTCTCCGCCCGCCAGACCCCGCGAAGCCGATCGAGCGCATCCGCCAGGTCTCCCTGCGTCTGAAGGATGCGCAGCGCTTCGTGGTTGGCGGGGCTGAGATCGGCGAGCATTCCGGGGCCTGGCCGGCTGATGCCGAATACCCAGGGCAGGCTGTCGGCGAGCCACGCCAATCGGGCTTCTCGCTCAAGGTGCATCGGACGGAACACCCCATGGAACCTGCCCAAAGCCTGTCCGAGCGCACGGCAAGACGTAGCGGCCAACTCTCGGCTTTCAGGCGCTTTCCAGCAGTCCCGCAGGCTGAGGGACCCGGCGATCAGATCGAACAAGAGGACATCCTCCGCGCCTTCGACGTCGAGCAGGCGCGGGATGAAACGCCGCACGAGCCCGATTGCGGGATCCTCCTGGCAAAAGCGATGGAAGGCAGCCTCGCCGCTCAGCGCCCCGATTCCATCGAACGCGGGGCTCTCGGCTTGTTTCACGAAGTACCCCGCACCCTCGGGACCTTCGATCCTCAGATTCCGGTTACGTCGTGCGACGCTGCGAACGATCAGATCCCCATCGATGATCCAGGAGACCGGGATCAACTTGCGATCGAGAAGGAACGGCGCGACGTTGTCGACGTTGAGCATCCTCGTCTCCATCGAGTCACGGCGCCGTGCGATTGGTGGCTCTTGCGAACAAATCGGAGAAGGACCAGGTCTGAAGTCCTGCAATCGGTGGATTCGGCCACCTTTCCTGCGTGGGAAGGATCTTTGCCGAAGGGGCCGATTCGACAACAGGCCCTTCACCCGAAGCCTGGAGGGCTCGGTCACTCACTTCGGCGCGAGGGTGGTTTGTCCGAAGTTCGGCGCGCATCCATGGGTACAGCCCGATGGCCCCGAACAGGACCACGGCATGCGGTGCAGCGGACAATGCCATGGATGATGCTGGCCACAGCAGACCTGGGAACACGTACCCCAATAGGCCTGGCAAGAACCACAAGTTCGAGCGCAACACGGCGTGCGGCAAGCACACGGACCGCTTGCGCTCAAGAACGCAGAATAACCCCCGCATGAAGGGCTCGAGTACGCCGAAGCGATGCTGCCTTGCAGGAAGGATGCTTCGATGGTCTGCGACTGGATCAGCGTTATCTGCGCGCTGGCATCGAGGATGATCAGCGACGGTTGGTCCCCCTGATCGTAATCGGGACCCTTGGGGTGGAGAATCTTCTCCTGCGGGACTTCGCAGTAGGGCGCAGGCTGAGATCCTGATAGATCCGCAGGCAACCATCCCGGCTCGACTTTGCGAGGAAGCCGTAGACCTGGACCGTTTCCTTAGGGTGGGCGGGGTCCTGCGCCAGCCTGTCGGCGAGCGAGAGGTGGGACTGCGAGTCTTTGGTCTTGTCCGGTGTCTTTGAGGACTCGGCCATGAGACGCTCCTCGGCTCGGGGCCGCTATGGCTCATCAAGGACATCGTACGAATTGTTGGAAGCGCCCGATGCATCGAAGTGGGTAGGATACAATAATGCGGAGTTCGTTGCAAGCATCCGGCATCGGGAACGCGGGACCGACTGTAGACTCCGCGTTAAGGCACCACGGAAAACGTCCGGGGCCGAGCGATCGTGGAGGATCTCCGCTTCACAGGACGTCGCCCGAAACAGGGTCGGTCAAGGGAGGGTTCTTGCGGGCCGGAGTCCGCGATCGGACCGGTACGCGATCGGCACGATCCACGATCGATCCGCGGAACGGAGCGCATCGGGGTCCGTCCGGTAGGTTCCGCCACGGTGAAGCCTGGAGATGTCCACCGTCACCGTCTCATCCGCGAGGGCATCGACCGTCACCTCATCTCGGCGTTTCTTGGGGTCCCATTCCGAATGACGATCGTGACACCACTCGCTCACATTACCGAGCATGTCGAAGAATCCGAACTCGTTCGGAAGACGCCTCCCACAAGAATGGGCCCGAAAGCCGGTGGAGTAATCGTTCTCGTAAAAGGTGAGCAAGTCGAGCGAGTGACCGTAGTGGCGGCTGGTGACCGACCCCGCCCGACAGGCGTATTCCCATTCAGACTCCGTCGGGAGACGATAAGCGCCCTGAGTGATCGCGTCAGCATCGACGCGCAGCTTCTCCGAGGAGCCACTGTCGGCCGTGAAGAGGTAGCAAGGCCGTAGACCCTCCCGTTCGCTCAGCCAGTTGCAGTAAGCCGCGGCGTCGAAATACGTCACCCCGACGATCGGGCCATCCGGATCCGGGTCATATCTCGTGTTGTAGACGTGCGGGGCCTTCCGAACTGCTTTCGCGAATGCCTGGAATTCCTCGATCGCCACTTCCTTGGAGGCCAAGGCGAAGCGGCGCGGGATTTTTCGTCGATAATAGACTTCCTCCGACTGCCGGATCGGGTCGGACGGTGTGGAGCCCATGTTGAAGTTGACCGGACCGTCGATGAGGACCATCGTCTGACCGGCCAGATTGACATACCAGCGTCGGCCGATCGGTTCTCCGGCCCGCGGCGCACCGCCGGATTCGATCTTCAGGCGATCCGAACAACCCCATCGCTTTAGCGTCAGTTCCGCCGCCGCGTGGATGCCGGCGTCGGGGTCGTTGCGGTACTGGCGCTCGAAGGTCTCGAGTAGCGTGTCCCGTCCGTGCGGATCGGAGTCGAACGCATCCCTGGGGAATCCCGCCAGCGCCTGGATCAGCGCCCGGCGCCTCGATGTGTTCCGGTCGAAGAGATAGTCGTTCCCTGCGCCGGCCGGAGCGGCCTTCGGGGGTCCCGGCGCATCCTCCCGAGTCAGCCGCGTGAGCTCCCGAGCAACGACGGCGGGGTCGGCACCGAGCGTGCCGAGGGCGTTGATGAAGGCGCTGCGCGTCCGCGGGTCGGGACTGTATTCGAGCAGGCGCCAGACCTCCTCGCCGTGTCCCAGGCGGACCAGCGCCACAGCGGCGTGGGCCGCACGTTTAGCGAGGCGATCCCTGGACTGTTCCGTACGCTCTGCGAGGATCGCCACTTGGGCCAGATCGCCGATGTCTCGGCCCGGCGGTACGGGGCGATCGGCGGCCGGCGCCGCCGCGACCGCGGCTCGCAGGTCCGATTCGACATCCTGGCGTTTCGCCTCGACGATCGGGAACAGGATTGAGAATGATCGAGAATTCGAGTCCAGTAGGAGGTTGACGAGAAGTCTCGGCTGATCCGCAGCATACTGTTTCAGGATACTGGTCGCGCCACTGTGCTCAAACTCCGGTCGATTCTTGTCTCGGTAGATCTTGACCACGGGGTCTAAGAGTACAGCCCGGACGTTCTCCATCGATTCGCGCCACCCCTCCCATTCGTCGATGGGGGCCTTGACCATCTCTTCTGCAACCTTGTCGCCAACCTCAGTCCAATTCGGTTTCGCCGGGTCCGGGTCAAAGCGGGCCAGAACGCCGGTTAGGGGAAGGATGAGGTCCTGACCCGGGGTGGCCTCGCGCAGGCCCTTCCAGAACCGTTCGGTCAGTTGGCGTCGATACCGAATCAGGCTCTCTCGGATGACCAGCATCTCGAGCGGATCGGCATGGAGAAGTCGCTTGCAGAGATACTCGACCTGATCACCATCGACTGGCAGGAGCGCAAGACTGGCGTGGAGCTTTTCCTTCGAGTTATCGGGCTTCTCGCTGAGGATACGTCTGAGCCTTGGGTCGGTCCACCGGCGGAATTCGCTAATGTCTCGTACTATGGCGGGTACCTGTGCCGTTTCGGCCTTCAGGAGCTGTTCCACCAAGCCATCTGCACGAGTCTCGCTCTGATCGTCGATAACCCGATTGCGAATGGTCCAGACCGCGGCGAGGAAGCCTACGAGCAGGCAGGCGATCCCGGTCCCTCGAAGTTGGATGACACGGCTAGCTCGCCACATCATTCGGCACTGAGGCTCCGTCCACCTCCTACGATCGGTGAGCAACCGGACCTTCATGCACTCGCGTACCGTGGGCAAGTATCGGTCTTCCCGCTTGGCGTTCCACAACGCCGCGCGTTCCGCCAGAAGAAACTCGGCGCGGCCCCGTTGCGTCTCGCGCTGCTTGCGGGTCAGCCAGTCGCGCAAGGCGTGGACCAGGTAGTCGTGGGTCAGCTGATAGTAGCGTCCGCCGGCCGGCACAGCCGGCGTGTCCTCATCGATCGACCCCTCCGGGTCGACCGGCGTGATCAGGCGAAGCTCGGTGTCGAGGATGCGAATCAGGTCGGCGAAGTCCAGCGGCCGCTCGTCATAACCCGAAAGCTCCCGCAGCTCCTCCATCGATCGCATCCGTCCCTTGATGTCGGCGTTCGACTCGGGCAAGAGCGCCTTCAAGACGGCCTGCGCCGCCTTCTGGTGGTAACGGTGATTCGGGTTGGACCGCGGCGAGCTGAAGGTCTCCTCGAGGAACGTGACTCCGACCCCGTCCATGCCGCCGACCTCGCGCAGGGTCGCGGGCGTCCAGGGCTTCCTCTTGACCATCTCGGCGAACAGCGACAGCCGCACGGGGACGACTCGACCGTCCTGCGCCAGACCGTCGACCGCCTGGTCGAGGAAGGCGCGCTGCTCCCGAGTGAGGTCGTCGGTCGCGACGGCAGGGCCTCGTACGCGCGCCCGTACGCCGCCAGGACCTTGCGGGCGTGCTTCGTGATCGAAGAGGTCAACGGCCGCCACGTTCCGGTCGGGGACCAGGTCGATCTCGAGGTCTCGCATGAACCGGGTGGCCGCCATCCAGAAGTCGTCTCGCACCAGGCAGAGCGCCTGGAGGTGTTCGCCGTCGCATTGCCGCAGCGCCGCGACCAGCTCGGTCGCCGGTTCACCACGATGGGCGAACAGCCACTGCTCGAACTGGTCCAGGACCACCAGGACCTTCCGGTCCTGTGTGAGGCCCTGGTCGCGCCGGAGGATCGCCAGCGACGCGACCAGCCCGGCGTCGGCAGGCAGCGCGGGGAACCGCTTGCGGACGCCCCGGAGCAATCGCGATTCGGTCTCGCCGACCGTCGCCTCGACGTAGACCGTCGCGACGTGCTGGCCCAGCAGCGGCAGCAGCCCCGCCTTCACGAGCGACGACTTGCCGCAGCCCGAGGGCCCGTAGATGAGACCGACGCGGAACGTCTGGTCCGGGTCGGTCGCCTCGATCCGCGTCTTCCAGAACCGCAGCCCGTCCGGGAGTCCGTCGCGGTCTCTCGGACCGGGAAGGAGTTCGAGGAAGAAGTCGGCGTCGTTCTCGTCGAAGGAACCCAGTCCCTTCGGGACGATCCGGATCGCTCGAAGAACCGAGTCCGAGGATCCCGGAATGGGGGTTGGCCTGGGCTCGGTTGTCGTCGCGGTCGGGACTGCGGTTGCTGCTGGACTCATGTCCGGCATTTGCGTCGTCCACGGCTCGGACTCGAGGAAGTGTCGCAAGTCTTCGGCCAGGTCCCGGGCGGTGGAGTACCGCTCGGAGGCTCGTTTCGAAAGCGCCTTCAGGCAGATCCGCTCGAGCTCCCGGGGAATCGTGTCGTCGATCTGTCGCGGCGGACGAGGCTCGGCATGGATGACCTGCTCCATGACCTGAACTTTCGACGGGCCCCGGAACGGCCGGCGGCCGGTCAGCAGCTCGTAAAGAACGATGCCGAGGCTGAAGATGTCCGAGCGCCCGTCGACGCGATGACCCTCGCCCCGCGCCTGTTCCGGGCTCATATAGGCCGCCGTGCCGACATGGCGGTGCGCCTTTGCCGAGGTCCTCATCTTTCAAGGCCAGCCCGAAGTCGGCGAGCGACGGGACTCCCGCCGCGTCGAGCAGGATGTTCGCGGGCTTGATGTCGCGATGGAACAGGTCGTGAGTGTGCGTGTAATGCAGCGCCTCGCAGAGGACGGCGATCAATTCGGCGGTCTCGGCAAAGGCGGGCCGCCCGTGACGAAGCCGGTCAGCCAGGTCGCCGCCATCCATATACTTGGACACAACGTAGCACCGGTTGTCCTTGGTGCGGCCCACGTCGTAGACCGGTACGATGTTCGGGTGGGAGAGCCGGGCGATGATCCGGGCTTCGCTGAGGTAGGACTCGACGTCTAGAAACTGGGACGCGTGGAAGTCGATCGGCACCTTGATGGCGACCTCGCGGTCGAGTTCGGAGTCGTGCGCCAGGTGGACCCGCCCGAACCCGCCCTCGCCGAGGATCCGGATCACCCGGTATCGGCCGATGTAAGTCGGAGACGATTCCGGTCCGGTTCCGGTTGGCACGCCGTCACGGACCTCCGGGTCCGGAGCAGCCCGGCCCCAGGCGGGGCGTGCCGGGAGGTCTCCCGATTCGGCTTGAACCTCCGTTGGCGAATGCTTCATGAAGGCGTACAACCGTTTCTGTCGGTCGGTCCGCTCGCGCAGTGCTTCGATCAATCTGGGATCGTGAACGCCGAGCGACTCGGGGGAAGCGTCCTCGCCGCGATGGTAGCGCTCTTCCCACTGCGCGAGGAGATCGAGCAGCCGGTCATCCCCGTCATCGCCAGGCGCGGTCGATACTTCGCCGCCCTCGACCTCGGGCTCGAGGGCGGTCTCCGAGTCGATCGGAGGGTCGACGTCCGTATCCGGCACCCCGCCGCCCTCCGGCCGGATGCCGGACTCGGGCTCGGTGATGGGCTGCGTATCCCTTTGGGTGTCCAAACCTCCAGTCTGTGCGGGGGTTGCACCGGCCTCAGTGCTAGCCTCGAGTCGGGGGGTGGGCTGTGAGTCCGCGTCAGGGTCGTGCATCGGCCACTCCGCTCAATCGTCCCATCCCGTCAAAAGGGTGTACTCGATCCCTCCAGCCAGTGTGCCAGCCGCCCCGTCGCGGCCAACCAGAGCCGGCTGACGTGCTTCCTGTGCACCTCCAGGATCTCGGCGATCTCGGCTTGAGTGAAACCGCCATAGTAGTGCAAGTCAAAGACGATTCGTTGTTCGTCGGGCAACTTCCCGACCTGCTCGTGGAATTCGGTCAGTAGAGCCAGGCGACCCGGATCGTGGGTCGTGTCGGCCTTGTCGAAGGCGGCCAGCGACTCCGGCTCAGCCGCGTCGAGCGGCCCGTGGCGGCGCCGGGTGTCGACCCGACGCTGGCCCTGTGCCATATCCAGCAGAACCTGTCGCACCTTGACGAAGACCAGCCCGAAGAAGCCTTCGACCGTCTCCGGCACGGTCGCTTCCAGGGCGACGACCAGCCGCATCCAGACCTCGCTGACCACGCTCTCCAGGTCGTGCCGGCCGTGCAGACCGGGGAAATCGTCCTGAAAGATCCGAGCGGCGATTCGCAACATGCGGTCGTGGGCGCGCTCGAGGAGTTCACGCCGCGCCGTGGCGTCGCCGCGCCGGAGCCGGTCGATCAGGTTCTTGAGTTCAGCCGAAGTGTCGTCTACCACGTCGAGGACGCCTGTCGGCGGGATCTCCGAGCCGATGGATGTGCCGGATCGATCGCGCCTTGGGGATCCCTGCTCCCATCATCGTAATGAAGTTGGCAGTCGGCCTCAACCAATCCTGGATTCTTGAAGAATTTTTGTCCCAGATCGCGAGTCGGCCAGCCTGGCGTATTAGAGCGACCAAGAACACGGATGACCGGAACCTTGAGAGCCCAGGGATGGCCGAGCCGCTCGAAGAAAATGCCTTTATCTCCAGGGTGATGGGGCCAATGCCCAGACGTTGAGGTGCGACCCGATTCCCGACGTTTGGGAACGGGAGTCGCAGGAGGATTCGGGCTCGGCGTCGCCATTCTTCGGCACGCCACGGAATCCTCATCGGGTTCATCCTCCGGCACTCGCAGACCGGAGAGCCGGGGATGATCCGACTCGATTCGCCCATCACTCGGGTTGAAGGACGATATCCGAACCCCCGACCGTGACGAGAAACGATCGAAGGCTTCGCATGGCCGGGCGGAGAGGGTGCGCGCCACCGTCAGTTTGACCATCATGTCACCAACGTTGCGAAGGAGCTACCGATGAAGAAGACAACTTTCGTCCCGAAGCCCGATCAGTTGGAAACCCGCGTCGTTCTGTCGAGTGGGCCCAAGTTCGTCCACGGTGCGGCGGTCCTGAAGACCCACGCCCTGAGCCAGACCTACGCCCAGGTCGAGAAGGCGTTCTCCCAGTTCGCCAACCATGGGGAGAACTACAATCGGCTCGAGAGCAGCCTGGGCAAGGCCGTCAGCCGCATCCCCTGGAACAAGCGGGACGGCTTGCTGGCCGCCGTCGAATCCGAGGTGCCGCAGATGCAGTTGGACATCGCCACCAGCGACGCCACTCCGGTGAAAAATGCGGCTCAGCGGGCTCTCCAGGACGTCCATGATTTCGTCCAGGGCGAGATCGCCGATGGCGTCATCGTGATTCGCTGAGACGAGGAGATCCTCACGGGGTCTCCTCGACGCGGCAACGGGGGCGACGTGGCCCCCGTTGTTGCGTCACTGCCGCAGGGCGGCGATTGCGATCTTCACGTCGTCGCTGTCGACCGGCTGGCTGGCCAGCGCCTTCATCGCGAGGCCCATGGCCATACCTTCTTTTGGGGCGGCCTTGATGGCCTCGGCCACGGGTGTCAACTCCTCGGGAGTGAACGTGGTCATCCCCGACTTCGCCTCCTTGAGCACGCCCCGCATCTTCTTGACGGCGTCGGCATCGGACATCTCGGCGCCGGTGCTGGACGAGCCCGGGTCGCTCCCTTATACTGCGATGGCTCCGCCAAGCCAGGTGGGCTCGAGGTTTTCCTGAGAGCGCCTAGAATTTGGCAGGGATCGGGAGGGCGAGGCTCCGTCCGAGCCGCGTTTTCCCCGCGTTTTTTCCAGGCTCGGACGGAGCCTCCCCCTCCCGGACATCTCGTGGTTATAGGGACTCTTATGAATGAAAGAGAACAGGCCGCTCGCCGGCGAAGGTGAGGTGTCATCGTGACGAGGAGGCGCAGGGGCGAGGGCCAGAAGAAAGCCTCGTCCGAAGCAATCGATTCGATGGTCGCCAAGCTCGATCCCTTACTGATCCTTGGGACGATGGCGACTAGCAGGGGGAGAGCGGGCAAGAGCAAGGGCGCCAAAGGTCCGGCGACCGCGATGGACTTCGCTGTACGCTCGTTGACGGTCCAGATGGGTCCGAAGGCGCTCGAGACCTTTCAGAAAGAGGACCTGGTCCCCGTCCTCGTGGACGCCCGCGACCCCAGTGAGGTCGAGAAGAACATCAAGCACTGGAAGGGTCGAAGTCAACCGATCTCGGCCTCGACGTTGACCGTGCGTGTGCCCCGGACGAAGCTGGGGGACCTCGCCCGGTTGCCTGCGGTGAAGTACGTCGAGGCCAGCCATCGACTCAAGCCGCACTGTGACCTGGCTCATGCCTCGACCGGTCTCCTTGTTGCGGACCAACGTACTGTCCCCCAGACTGGCGCCGGCGTGCTCGTGGGGATCGTCGACACGGGCATCGACGCGGCGCATCGGGCCTTCTGGACAGGAAGCCAGTCGCGAATCGTCGGCTATCTGGACCAGACCACCGGCAAGCAGTACAGCCAAGCGGACATCACCGCCGGCGCGGCATCGGCATCGCCCGACGAGGTCGGCCACGGTACGCACGTGGCGGGGATTGCCGCCGGCAACGGCGGTGGTTCGACGAGTCTGAAGTACGCCGGGGTCGCCGCCAAGGCTGACCTGGCCGTCGTCAAGACCACGTTCCAGACCGACCAGATCGTCAACGGGATCCGGCACATCTTCGACCTGGCGACACAGCGCAAGCAGCCGTGCGTGGTGAACCTGAGCCTGGGCGGTCATTTCGGGGGCCACGACGGCAGCAGTGTCGCCGAGCGGACGATCGATCAACTTTCCGGTCCGGGGCGGCTCGTCGTGGTTTCAGCCGGCAACGAGGGACGCGATCCGATCCACGCGGGCACAGTCCTGTCCCTGGCCAGACCGACCCGGCCCGTTGGGTCGCCAACTTCGCGCTCAGGCCGCGAGACGTGGATGGAGAGTACGTGGGCATGCTCTTCCTCCAGGTCTGGCATCGCCGCGAAGACGCGATGGCGATCCGACTACGCGGTCCGAATGGCGAGAGCTTCCAACCGCCCCCGAATGGCCAGCAGGAGTTCGACCGCTCCGTGTTCCTCGTCCAGTCCAGCCACCAGCGCGCCCCTTACAGCGGAGACCACACCACTACGTTTGTCATCATCGCCCAGCCGCTGGACCAGTGGCTGAACGGCTGGAGTGTGATCGCGGAAGAGGATCGCTCGAAGGGCCAGCATGGTGTTGCCGTCGGTACGATCCATGCCTGGATCATCGACAGAGAGATGGGCGGATTCACGAGTGGTGCGACCTCCTCCTACCTGGTGGGCATGCCCGGTACGGCCTTCTCGGCCATCACCGTGGCGGCGCATGCCACCCGCAAGGAATGGAACTCGCAGGACAAAGACTTATCCGACGTCAAGCTAAACGACATCCACCTCGATGACATCTCCTACTTCTCCAGCCCCGGACCCACCCGCGACGGCGTCAATAAACCGGAGATCGCCGCCCCCGGCCAGTGGTTGATCTCCACCCTGTCGAGCAAGGCGTCGCCTCAGTGGGTACCGGCATGGACGCGGATCGCCGACATCGATTATGCTGCCATGCAGGGGACGAGCATGGCCGCACCTTACGTCACCGGCGCCCTGGCCCTCCTCCTGGAGAAGGAACCCAAGATCGACTGGTCCGAAGCCAAGCGTCGGCTGATCGTCTCGACCCATCAGGACGGGTTCACCCGACAATGCTGGAACCCGCGCTGGGGCTACGGCAAGATCGACGTCAAACGGCTGCTGGAGCTGACCTCATGACGCCGCGCGACCTCAAGAGCATCCTCCGTGGCTCCGGCTACGATTTGGGTTCGCCCGAGGATTCCGTGCGGGTGCTGGTTGAATTGAAGAGCGACAAGCCTGGCGAAGACTGTCGGGAGAGACTGACCAAATTGGGTCTCGACGTCCAGCGCATCATGGGCAAAACCATTCTCGGCTCGATCGAACGCGGCCGGATTCCGGCGCTCCAGGGTGATCCCGAGGTGGGGCAAGTCGAGCTGTCGGTTCCGTTGAAGCCGAAACACCCTTGATCGGATGGGTCGATCAATGCGGAGGCTCACGGCCACCAGCAGCCGACGTCATCGATCGCGCGGCAAGTCTCGTCGATGGCCTCGGAGCCGCCCAGAGCGGTGATGACCGGTACGAGGTGATCGAGTACCAACAGGAGATTGCTCCGCGAGCCAGTTGCGTGAATACAGAGGGTTTCTTCCCAGTGCGTCTCGAGTGAGACCCACGATCGGGACGGCAGCGCGAGGTGATCCTGCATCAGAGCCAACAGGTTCATCCCCAGCGCCTCGATGAGGTCGCATCGCACAGTCTGCATTTGGGTCCGACTCTCCTCATCCCTAATCATTGCCGCCAGCCCCAGCCCCTCCACGACGCCTCCGCCGCTCTCCACCAGGTGCGTCGCCATCGCCGCCAGCGCCTGGTCCCGACACCACTCATCCCCGATCCCCGGCGGCACCTCCAACACCTTCATGACGCAGCCCAGCGCTGCCAGCGTTCGGGTCCGATCCCGCACGTCCCCGATCCCCCGCGCCACCTCCAGGGCCTCCTCCGCGCGCCCCAGCGCCGCCAGCGCGCGGGACAGAAACGACTTGTCACCGACCCACCGCGCCATCTCTATCGCTTCGCGCAGAATACTGTCCTTGGCCGGGTTCTCAAAGCGAGTACTGACTCCGATCAATGCAAAGACCTGCTGTTTACGATCCGGGACCCGTCTCGCATATACAAGCCCCTGCTCGGGGAGCCAGACGCGCTTCTCGACGAGCGCCGAGATCAGGGCTGGCGGGATACCCTTGGCGAGGCTGTTTATGGAAGCGGACATCAGCGCATAGCGGATCCCGAGGCCGATGGATGTCCTGAGTTGGCCAGATTCGATCTCCGGCCGATCGGCGACTTGCAGCAGCCGTGCGGCTCGGGCCAGGTCGTTGAGGTACCCGTCGGTCTCACCGACGCGCTCCCGGGCCGCGAACCAGACGTTCTCCGCGCGTCCGGCCCCTGTGTTCTCCTCACCGACGCGATGCTCCAGTCGCAGCAGGCGATGGAAGTCGGTTGTGCGGCCAGCTCCTTCGAGGTGCTCGGCCAGGTGCGCCAGGCCGTAATGATCAACCCCATCTCTCTCCGCGATGTGGAACACGCCGGGCAGGCCAGCGTCCAGCCCACCCCAGCGGCGAATGTAGAGGTCGATGATCCGAGCGTGGGCTTGACGCGTCGACTCTGCCAGCTCGTCAACGAAGGCGTTTTCCACATGAAGCAAGGCGCCACGATTGACGCGGCCGGCGAAAAAGTCCCGTAGGCTGTCATGATAGAAGCGATCGGTCCGTGGTGATCCGGGACCTTGAGCCCTCGAGGACCTTGCCAGGAAGGGACTCCATAGGGTGTCGAGCGCCGAGCGGAAATGACGAGCGAGCTTGGGGCGGTCTCCCACGTCGGCCAGAGTTAAGAGCTGCTCCAGAGTCAAGGTGTCGCGGGTGGCCGCCAGCGTGCTCAAGAACGGGAGATCGAATGAGTGCCATCGCTTGACATTCATCTCTTTCCATCTCTCTCAGTACTTCCTGTAGTAATCCCAGAGTCCTTGCGGCAGCTCATCGAGATTCAACGGCGAACGCCTGCCCTCTTCGAATTCCTTCAGTACGAAGTGGAGGTAGATCCAAACCCCCTAGCTCTTCTCAAGCAAGGTCGCGACGAAACGTTCATTCGAGCCTGCATCCTTGCCCCCTTCGCGCACCTTCTTGATTTCCGGCCATTCGGAGGCCTCTTCGAGGAAGGTACGAAGGTCCGCCAGGTTGTTCTCGCTCTGGGGATCAATCGAAACAGGAGAGTGGCGCGGTTGGGTATCCAGGTGTACGCTGACGGGGCGGTGGGAGACGACCAAGTAAACCGACTCGGGCAGTACGCTCGGCAGTCCCAGCACATTCTGACCCCCCTCCGCAGGAGCAGCCTCGTCAAGGGCGTCAACAACTAGAACGATCTTCTCGTCAGGCCGATCGTGATCGCGGCGGTCGGCAGCCTGCTTGAGCAGGTTCTGAAGGAAGTCCCGAGGGACTGGCGAGCCCGGCGCGACAGCATCCAGGAGATAAGGATCTAACCCCCACGCCCGGATCAACTGCGACGCCAGGTTCCTGATACCTACTGCAATGCTGTTCGGACCCGGGGCCAGATCCACGAAGTGATGAACATAACCGCGCTCGCGCGACAGATGGGCGAGGAACGATGTCTTTCCCAGACCGGCCGCGGCCTCTACGATGAAAAGTCCGCAGTCGTACTCATTCAAGAACTCGTCGAGTTGTTTCTCGAGCCATTTCCGACGTTTGAAACGGCCCAGGTTGACTCGGTCGTAGATGGACCATGGGGAGAGATAGGCCCGAGCCAATTCCGAATAGTCGCCGAACTCCGAACCGGGGTAGGGAGTTGACGAAATGCCCCGGAGAAACTTGCCGCCCAGCAACAACCCTTCGCCACCTCGCAGAAGGGCCACTGGAAAACCTTCGCCCTTGAAGCGGAAGATAGGTCGCTGACTCTTCCCTTGCTTTGCGGCGCTCCTCGGGACTTCCCTACTGACATGGGTCATCAGCTCGGTGACGATCACATCGGTCTCGCCGATCCTACTCGCCTCCCCCTTGAGTGCCTCCCGGAAGTGAAACGTGAAGAGACTCAGAACCTCGCCAATGGACGTGTCTTCCTGGAACCACGACCTCTCATTCTCCTTGCAGGAGCAGAAGACAGCGCGCCCTTCTCCCTGACTGAGCCGATCGAGTAGGGCCTTGGGAGGGATGGTCGGTTTGATTCCAGGGTGCCGCTTTCCGCGTGAGCGTCCCTTGCTAACCGTCATCGCCCCGGCATGGCAACAGTCGAGCACAACAAGGCGACGCTGCGCCGGGATCATCTCAATCCGGTTGGCGAAGACTTCGGAATGCGATTGCCGAGCCATCGATGTCGTCCGGGTCCACGTCGTGAGGGATCAGGAAGTATTGGCTCGCGCCTTTCCCTTCCCATCCGTGCCCCGAGAAGTAGACCACGGCTGTCGCCTTTGGGTCTTGGTCCCGCTGGCCCATCAGCCATTCCAAGCCCTGAAGAATCCCGGCGGTCGTCGCACCCTCGTCATGGATGAGGCGGATATGGTCGTCGTTGTCCGGATAGGCGCATCGTGACGCATCAACAAGCACCTTCTTGATCTCCAGGACGTCGTTGACAGTGACCGGGAGCGACTCCTCCTCCCAGTTGGCCAGCCGGCCAACCCCGATGAGGAGGGCATAACCGTGATCGAATCGAGCGGTCATGGCATCCTCGCGTGGGCCCTGAGCACGGACGTTCTCGGAGGCCGTGGTTCTAAGGGGCCACTTCGCCACCCTTCGGTTCAATGCGAGGCCACTCACACCTCACTGCCGCAATGTGGCAATCGCGGCTTTGACGTCGTCGCTGTCGACCGGTTGTCCGGCCAGGGCCTTCATGGCCATCCCCATCGCCATGCCCTCTTTCGGGGCGGCTTTGATCTGGTCGGCCACCGGTGCCAGGGCCTCGGCGATTTGCTCGGGCGTCAAGGTCGGCGGGACCCAGTCGCGGATCAAGGCCAGCTCCTCGGGAGTGAATGTGGTCATTCCCGACTTCGCCTCCTTGAGCACGCCCCGCATCTTCTTGACGGCGTCGGTATCGGACATCTCGGCGCCGGTGGCGAGGGTTAACTGTGCGATCCAGTAGCGGAGGAAGCCGGTGCGAACGGTGTCGCGCGCTTTCATCGACTCGGTCAGTTGTGACCGCATTTTCTGGACGATAGACATCGATGTGGAATTAGACATGTCGATCCCTCCGGACTTTGGAGACCTTCGGTCAATGTTGGGGCGGGGTCAGGAGACCCTCGCCCAGCGAAGATTCCTCCTGGCATTCGCCCTGCTCCGATCAAGCTGCGGATGTGCTACCGTCGAAGAGGGGTGCGATCGGCTCGCCGGTGCAGAGCCGGATGGGGCGGTCGAGCCGGTCGCGCAACTCGGTATCGGGGTCGATGCCCAGCGACCGGTAGACGGTGGCCGCGAGGTCGGCCGGTCGGTAGGGCCGGCTGGCCGGATAGGCACCCATCTTATCCGACTGGCCGATCATCTGTCCCCCGCGCACCCCGGCGCCGGCGAAGGCCGCCGAGAACACGTTGGCCCAGTGGTCACGGCCGTCGCGGCCGTTGGCGTTCCCCGTGCTCTTGCCGATCCGGGGCGTGCGGCCGAATTCGCCGGTCACGATGACCAGCGTCTCGTCGAGCAGCCCCCGCGCCGCCAGGTCGTCGAGCAGCGCGGCGACTCCTCGGTCGGTCGGCGGCAGCAGTCGATCCTTGAGCGACTTGAAATTGGCGGAATGCGTGTCCCACGTCTGGACACGCCCCATGTTGACCTGGACCATGGGGACCCCCACCTCGACCAGCCGCCTGGCGAGCAAGAGCGATTGCCCGTACATGTGACGGCCATAATGATCGCGGAGCCTCGGGTCCTCCTCGCTGAGATCGAAGGCGCGCGCCACCTTGCCGGAGAGCAGCAGGGTGTAGGCACGGTCGACCTGATCGATGAACGGGTCCTTCGCCTCGGCGGCCCACGCGCCGAGGGAGTCGCGCCCCGCGCTCAACTTGTCGAGCAGCGACTTCCGCCGGTCCAGTCGTTCGACACTCAGGCCCGCGGGGAGGTTCAGGCCGTCAAAGCCGAAACCGGTCCGATTCGGGTCCTGCTTGACCTGCCACGGGTCGTGACGAGGCCCGAGGAAACCCGCATGCTGACCCGGCCAGGTCAGGGGGCCTTCCATGAGGAAGGTCGGGAGCATCACTCCACTGGGGATGCCGTCGCCCCGCGGCCGGATCGCGTCCACGGCCGAGGCATAGCACGGATAATCATCTCGCGACGCAATCTTGTCGAAGAAGGCGCCCGGTTGGGGATGGCCGGTCAGTAGCTCGTGGGTGGCGTTGAGGTGGTTGGTGTACGCATGAGAGAGCGATCGGACGACCGCCAGCTTATCCGCCCGCTCCGCCAATCGGGGCAAGTGCTCGCAGTAATGGATTCCCGGTACCGCCGTCTCGATCGGCTTGAACTCTCCGCGGATCCCGTCGGGTGCGTCCGGCTTCATGTCGAACGAGTCGATGTGACTCAATCCACCCGTCAGGAAGACCAGGATCACTGACTTCGCTCGCGGCGCCGGCAACACCTTTCCCTTCGAGTCGCCGGAGCGTGCCGCCGCGGCGCGCGTCCGCATCGCCAGGAGTTGTGGGAGCGAGAGGCCCAGCAAACCGGAGAATCCAACCTGAATGAACTCGCGGCGCAGGATGCCGACGGGATGACGGGGTGTCGTTTGCGGCTGCATCGCAGATCTGTCCGTACCGGTCGTCATGCGCACCTCGATTCATTCGCGGAGTGTAATATTGTTTGATTTTATCTCAAACAATCGGCGCGGGGCAAGATCTGTGTCAGGCTCGCGTGGGCTGCGGGGGTTCATGGAGTTGTGCGGGCTTTGGCCGCTGACGTTGACGGTTCGGGTGAGGTCAGGTAAGCGATGAGATCGCGTACGGCGGCTTCGCCCAAGGCGGCCGCCAGGCCGGGCGGCATGATCGACGTCGCACTGGGCCGGAGCTCCTGGATCTGGTCGCGGCGGATGATCGTGTCGTGGGCATTGGTGTCGGTGAGCTTGATCGTGTCAGGCCCCTCGGCCCGGATCACACCGGCGAAGACTTGCCCCGTCTTGGTGGCGACCGTGTACGACATGTAGGCGGGCTCGATCGTGGCACTCGGCACCGCGATGCTCCGGTAGATCTCGGCCCGACCCTTGCGCCCGATCTCGGTCAGGTCCGGGCCCACCTTGCCCCCCTGCCCTCGAACGATGTGGCACTGGGCGCAATCGCGCTTGATCGCCCGAGTAGATGGCCCGGCCGCGGGCGGGATCACCGCCGGAGAGGTCGGGGACCGCGATGGGTGCGCCGATGGATGCGTCGGCCAAGAGCGGAGCCCATGGGAGAAACAAGCGATCCTGGCCTATGGGAGAATCGGCTTTCTCGCCTTCGGGCCGGTAGACTGCCCTGACCGAGAATGGCTGCACGGTCGCGCCGGTCCGCACGGTCATCGTGAAGAAGAGCGGCTCGCCCTGGGATTCGACGGTCAAGGCGGCGTGATGCGTGTGGTCCTTGGCGGCCGGGGGAGATTCTCCAGCCTGAGTGTCGCCGAGCATGGCCTCCTCGATCGGCCCGGACGCGTCAATCTGGAGCGTCACCTTTCCCACGGGCAGGCGAAGGAGCGTGCTCAGAGTGAGCCGTCCGGGGCGGGAGAGCCGGTCCAAACCGGCCTCGTGCGGTCTCGACCCCCGAGTAACTCGCCGGGTTGCCTCGAGGTCCAACTGAGGCCACCAACCCGACCAGCTCGGCCCGTCGGGCGGATCGTCCGCTCCAGACCAGGTCGCCTCGACGCCGGTCAGGTCATAAGCGACCGTCGCACGGTTGAGAGGCTTTGATGTGGGGTCGCCGATGGCGTCCAGGACCGGGAGGAGATAACGGGCGACACGCGGGTGGGGGTCGGTGGCCATGACGAGCGTCTGATCGCCGTCGATCAGCCGAGTGCCGACGATCCGCAGCGTACCCGACGGAGTGGCGCGAGGCGGCTGCCCCGGTGCATCCGGCCGGGTTTCGACAAAGGAGATGGTGCGCCCGATGTACGACTTCGCCAGTCCTGCGTCGATCGGCCGGTCGAACGCGGCAATCACTTCGAGAGGGCCCGGCGCCCAGACCGCCACGGGACGGATCTCAGGCCCGCGGCTCGCCGCGGCTGTCCCCTGGGCAAACCCCTCCGGGGTACTCACCGACATCAGGATGATCGCCAGGCCGAGGCATTTTCCGGCGCATTGCGCGGCCTTTCGGCATGTCGAGACCGACGCCGAAGGTTGTGACGGTGGATCGGAACACAAGCGGATCACGGTCAATGGACTCATTCTGACTATTTTACCGCATCGGACGGGCGGGCGGAATCCGCTTGCGAATGGGAAATCCGTCTGAGATTGACGCGATTCTCATCTCGGAATAGAGTCTGGCTCCCCTCACGATCACGAGCTCATCGTTACGAAAGGAGAGAGCCATGGCCTGGCGATGGACCGCCCGGCGAGTGGTCATTTCGGCCTTTGTCATCTTCCACCTTTCGGCCCTGATGATGTGGACGATGCCGAACTGCGCCATCAAGGAGCAATTCCAGACTCCCTTCCGCTATTACGTACTGCCACTGGGACTGTGGCAATGGTGGGCGATCTTCGCCCCCGATCCCATCCGCAACACGACGAACCTCAATGCCGAGATCATCGACGCCAAAGGGATGCGGCAGACTTACGAGTTCACACGGCTCGCCGATCTGAACTGGTGGGAGAAGATTCCCCGATACCGGAACTGCAAGTTCACAGCCAATATGTCCGTTGACGAATACGCCAAGCATCGCGAGTTCACGGCGCGTCATGTCGTCCGCCATCTGGGCATGGGTGCCGAGGCGTTCCCCGTCTGGGTCAGCCTCTATTACGAGATCAAGGACTCTCCCCCACCGGGTACGGGCGTCTCTGATCCGATGGCCGCGCCACGAGTTCAGGTCCTGGATCGCTTCCAGTTCAACTCACTGAAGGAGGTGCGGCCGTGAACCCGATCAAAGCCTGGAATCGATTCCTCTTCGGTCTAATCTCCGCGCGGCCTTTGGGCTTGTTCCGCATCGTCTACGGCCTGTTGATCCTGATTTACCTGTCCTTGATGACCGTGGAGTTCGAGCACTGGTACAGCGGCGCCGGGCTGCTTCAGGGGACTGAAGCTCAGGTGGCAGCCGGGCCGTTGCGGTTCTCGCCGCTCCAGTTCGTCGCGAACCCGATCGTGCCGCGCCTCGTCCTCGCGACCGCCTTCGCCGCGGCAATGGGCGTCACGCTGGGATGGCGGACTCGATGGATGAGCGTCGTGCTCTACTTGTGCATGCTCTCGTTCTACCATCGGAACGTCTCGTCCAACGGCGGCCCGGATGCCGTCCCGGTGATCCTCTCGTTTTACATGATGCTCTGCCCGAGTGGCGCGGCGTATTCGCTGGACGTGCGCCGCGAGACCAGACGACGCGGATCTCCGGCCGAACCCCTCATCGTCCCCTGGAGCGTTCGTCTGCTCCAGATGCAGTTGTGCCTGATCTACTTCCAATCCTGCGTCATCAAGTGCGGCGGCCCGGCCTGGATGGACGGCACGGCCGTGCATTATGTCCTGTTCAACCGAGAATTCGGTCAATTCAACCTGGAGTGGCTGGGGGCGTATCCGATCCTCGTGAACCTGATGACGCACGTTGCGCTGCTGATCGAGTTCTCCCTGGCGTTCTGGTTATGGTTCAAGCCGACGCGACGGTGGGCGATCCTGGGAGGGATCCTCTTGCACGGAGGAATCCGGCCAGTCCTGAACATTCCGGGGTTCGGCGAGACGATGTGCGCAACCTACCTGACATTCCTTGATCCCACGGAGGCCGGGGCCCTGCTTCGCGCCCTCGATCCTCGAGCCTGGCTGGCCCGACTGGGCATCGGCCGGCCCAACCTCGAATTCCTGCGGGGGACCGATCGTCCCGTCGCGCTACCATCCTGGCAGCAGCGCGAGTTCGCCTTCGAAGGCGCCGAAATCTACGCCGGCGCCGAGCCGGTGACGGTGTCCTGAGGCGTCCCGGTGCGTTCAGGGATTCCGCGTCAGTTTGCGGATGACCTCGGCGTAGCTCGGATACTGGTCGATCAGGTCGCCGCGGCCTTGTTCATAATCGGCATAGTCGAAACCGGGCGCCATCGTCGCGCCCATCAGGGCGAAATCGACACCCGGCTCCAGCCGGGTGCCTTGCCAGACTCCCGGCGGCACGATGATTTGCGGCTGCTGGCCGGCGAGGACGTCGGAGCCGAGGACGACCTCGCGGCCCTGACCGTCGGGGAAGAGCTGGAGCATCCGCGCGGGGCCGCCCAGGTAGAGGTGGAAGACCTCTTCGGTCGGCAGCCGATGCATTTCGGAAAACGTATCGGCCGTCAGCAAGTAATAGATCGCGGTGCCGAAGGATCGATCGGCCCGCGAATGGTAGGCGGTCGGCAATGCGGACGCCGGAATGGATCCTGCGGACCGGTAGGTCTCGCGGAAGAATCCGCCTTCGATCGGATGCGGCTGGAGGCCCAGCGCGTCGATGATTCGGCCGGCGAGACCGGAGACAAGAGGCCGATCCGGTCCAGGGCGCTTCGCGTCATTCATGGTAGTCGCTCCCACACGCTGTACACTCCAAAACGACCCGCTCGGTGGTAACCCAACTCCGGCAGGGATTCGTGTAAGCCGGAGATCGTCGTCCGCTCGTCGGGAATGACCACGACATGGACCTCCCCGGTCTCCATCGCCGATTTCAACCACATCGACCTGGGCTCGGCGACCCCGACTGTCTCGAAGGCGCCATAAGCGAATTCATCATGAACCAACCCCCGGTTACCGTGCAACCGGTTCAGATCGGGCCGATCCACGAAATGGATCTCGTCGTTCCCGCGGAGCGAGACTGGCGGCCGGCTCAGCAATTCCCGGAGGGCCGCCCGATCCTCGGTTCGAGTCCGCCACGCGAGCTCCACAAACTGGAGGTCTCGGGCCGCGATGATCAACGATGCCACTGCGGCGAACATCAAGCACCAGATCCGGCCGTCGGGCTCGTCGAGGAGTCGTGCCAGGCGCGACCCATCAACACACTGGCGAAAACGACGGCCTGGACGACATAGTTATCGGCCGCGCCCGAATTGTAATAGTAGAGCGGAAACTGGCCAGCGATCTCGGCCGCTGTGTAGAGCAGCAGAAATCGATCCAATCGGCTTCCCCCGAAAGGACGTAAGATCATTCCACAACACCCGGCCAGGACGATGTAACCGATCAGCTTCTTGCCGACGATCGCGAACGTCGCGGCCACGTGCGTCCAGGAGCCGAGGAGGATCGCCCGAAAAGGGCCGCTGGGCAGTACGAAAGCAGACTGGCCCATCCGGCCGCTGGTCACGATCTGCTCGCCGATCATGTCGATGAGGACGACGCCCACGCCGACCAGATGGGCCAGCACGATCGGTGCGAGGCGCATCTTCCGCTGGAACACGGCGGCGGCCAGCAAGGCCGAGCTGATGGCCGGGGCGATCAGGTTATGCTGTTTGGTACAGAAGCTCAGGGCGAATGCGGTATAGGCCAGGAGCAGGTCACGGGTCGGGGATGCCCCCTTCTCACGAACCAGCGCCGCGACGACCCACAAGACCCCCCAGGTCTGAAAGGCCACGGCCAGCACGTCGGGGCGAACCATGACGGACAGGATGCCCGGGATGGGTGCGGCGGCGATCAAGAGAATCGTGAACAACGCCGCTCTTGTCGAACCACCGTCTCCACGGCTCAACGCGGCCGAGGCCGCCAGGACGAGTATCATCGCATCGAGCGAGAGCAACCGCCCCACGACAAACGACGCCGTGACCGGCTCCACGCCGAAACGGTGGAGGAATGCGGCACCCAACCCGGCGAGGCGGTAATAGAGCGGTGCGTGGATGAGAACGAGACGATTGCCGCGCTCATACGGACCATACAGCACCTCGGGACCTTGATCGAGTTGCATCGCGATCGAGAGAGCGAACGGGGTCTCCAGGCGCCCGATGTCCTCCGGGCTCATGCCGAGCATCAGCGAAGAGTTCACGCAGACCAGTGCCGCCGCGGCGAGCGACCCGACGATCAATGCAGCCAGGATGCGACGAAGGTGAAGAGGCGGGAAGCTGCGTTGCGATCGCGACCTGAGTTCCCGTTTGGCCTGGCTCAAGGTTGACCACTCCTTCGGTCTCGAGGAAACTCCGTTTCAGCCAACCCGGAATCGCTGGATGCCATCTTCAATCATGTCGAGGCCCAGGCCCGGTGCATCGGGGACAGCGACCATGCCCGACTCAGCGCGGATGACCTCGGTAATGGACTGCCGCAGGTTGGTCCCCTCCTCGACGACGAACTCGAGCAGGCCGAGCGTGTTAGGAACGCTGGCCAGGAAGTGGAGTGCGGCGGCGACGTTCAGATACGTGGTGAAACCGTGATTGACGACCGGTAAGCCGCGGTCGGCCGCCAGGGCGGCGATCTTCATGGCTTCGGTGAAGCCGCCGCACCGGGTCAGGTCGATCTGGACGACGTCGATCTGGCCCACGTCCATGAGCTGGAGGAACGACTTGCGCTCGCTTTCCTCCTCGCCGGCGGCGATCCGCAACGGACTGTTCGCCGCCAGCTTGGCATAGCCGTGGTAGTCGTCCGGCTGCAACGGTTCTTCGAACCAGAAGGGATTGTACGGCTCGAACGACCGGCGGCGCTGGATGGCGGTCTTGGCGTCGTAGACCAGCCCCGCGTCGATCATCAGGTCGAGGTCGGGCCCGAGCCCGGCGCGTGCCTCGCGGACGAGGGCAATGTCGGTCTCGGCGTCCCTTCCCATCGGGTCCCAGCCGAACTTGACGGCCGTGAATCCCTGATCGGCGAACCGACGCGCGCGCCGACCGGTCTCCGCGGGCGTCTCGCCGAAGAGCGAGCTGGCGTAGGCCCTCAGACTCCTGGTAAACCCGCCGCCGAGCAGCTTCCAGATCGGCAGGCCCAGCGCCTTGCCTTTGATGTCCCAGAGGGCCAGGTCAATCCCGCTCATCGCGTGGATGGCGATCCCGCGCCGACCGCCGTAGATATTGGCCCGGTACATCTTGTGCCAGAGGTACTCGGTCCGGAACGGGTCCTCGCCGATCAAGATGTGCGCCAGCCCGGTCGCGGTCGTATGCGAGAATGGTCCCTCGATGCACCCCTTCGCCGCCATCGGGTTCGAATCCACCTCGCCGTATCCAACGATTCCGGCATCCGTCGTGACCTTGACGATCAAGGCATCCTGACCGCTGTCGCACTGGGTTTTCACCTCGGGGAGGCGGAGGTAGATGGCTTCGACGCTGGTGATCTTCAAGTCATTCTTCATGTTTGTGTCCCGGTAACCCCGGTCGTTGTCCAGACGATGGCAATCGGCGCGAGGGGCGCGCCATCCCTTGGAGTTTCAGATCAATCAGGACAGAGTGAGACTTTCCCAACTTGGTTGTACGAAGCTGAGTTTCTGCTCGCTCTCACCCCACTCTCGAAGATCCAGAGGTCCATTCCCGATACTCGTTTCGACGGCCAATTGAACAAGCCTCGCAATCTCGAAGGATCGTACTTCTTTATCCATAACCACCAGCAAGTGCTTCCCGTAAGCGACATAGGCGTCTACCGCCTGAATCGGCGTAAAACGACATCTGAACGAGTGGTCCAATCGGTCGCCCTGCAAGTATCTGGTTAGCAGATTGGGCAGAGCGACGATTCTCTTGCTGGTCAGGACAAATAGATGTCCGTCCGCGCTCAGAATCGAGGAGGGAGTTCCGTGCAGTTCTTCCAGACGCAGTGCTTGAGGTTGCGCCTGCGAGAGATCCCGGATGAAGATCAGGGTTCCATCCCAGCTCAATCCGACGACGGCGTGAGGCCATTCCAGGGAATCCATGGAGCACACATCGACGAAATCGACATCCTGAGAAACGAGTTCCACGACATCCATATGGTCGGCGTCGGATCTGATGATCAAGAGACCGCTTGTCCGGGCCGCGCAGGCGAGGATCTCCTGCTCCGCGGCCTTTCCCAGATAGATTAACCTATAGAAGTACGGGGCTGCTCGGTCAGGTTTGTCAATCGTGACTCCTCCAACGGGGATCTTGTCCACATCCATACGGAGCAGGCCCGCTGTACCCATGGGTGCGAAGAAATGACCCTCTGGGGTAGCAAGAATCCCATGAGCGCCATCCGGAGTCCTGATGACGACGGGGTCGATGCCGTCGCCTGACGGACTTTTCCGGGCGAAAACCACCTCGCTCGGAGTGCTGATCCCGACGAAGTCCTTCCAAAAAGCCACGTCGTTGATGGCGTCTTTCCCGACCATGATTGGGGGAAGGATCTTGAGGTCACCCTCGCCGATCTGTCTGCCAACCAGAAGTTCGCCGTTTTCGGTTCCGAAGCAGAGGCTTCCGGTCCAAGGGCACTCGCCTGCCCAGGTGATTTCCTCGTCGGGGAATGGGAGTGACTTGCTTTCAACAACAAGCGAGCTCATGCATGCTTTCCCTTCACAAGACGCTTGCGATCCTCTCTGGTCAGCAACTGTGCGTTCACCATCTTCTGGAGTGCGTCTTTGGGCAACGCTCGTTCCGGGGGGATGCGGCGGATCGAGATTCTTGTCCAGGGGGCCGAGAGGGAATCCATGCCATTCCTGTCCGGGATGAGCTTTGGGAAACTTGGCAATCTGCTGCCGAAGCGTTCCCAACGCGAGGACCCTCCGTTCCGGTTCGAGCCCCAGACGGATTCCGTAAAGGTTGCCGCGTTCGTCGCTCAGATCCAACACATCAGCCTGGTCAAAAATGCCAAACTCCTCGTTTTCGCTCAAGTCGAGCGCCCATTGTGCCGCCTCAGGATCTCCGCGCCCATGGTGTTTGTCGTAAAAGAAGTAACGATAGCCAGTCCTCTGAGTCGCCACAGGATGAAGATGACCGGGTTCACCACCGACGGACATGGCTATATCCTGACGGACTGAGGCTCAGACGTTCCTGCCTGTGACTGGTTCATTTTACTCGAGACGATCCCGATCGTGAGCGTGCAGCGCGGCGCATGCACAATTCGATCAGTCATTCGGCCCTTCTGCGAAAAAAGGGGATTTCCTGGCGTCGTTCCAGCCGATGATTCGTATTGAGGCGTTTCGATCCCCGCGCGTCGTGACTCGTATCGAGACGAATGGCCGATGAGCAGCCTGGTGATGGTGCGGTCGCTGTGTGTGGTCCTCTGCTTCGCCGGCCTGGCCACCGCCCAGGAACCCCCGCCGCTGGAGGCGCCGGACCTGGAGCCACCCAGGGTTGACGCACCCCAAGCTCAGCCGGGGACGCCTCCAAAGCCGGCAAGCCCCAAGCCCACGAATCCCAAGCCCGCCGTCCCGACTCAACCCAGGGCAGCACAGGTGCGACCCGCACCCGGCCCAATGCTGGCGATTCCCAGGGTGACCGCGCCGACAGCCCCCCCCCGGCCCGCGGTCCGGCCCCAACCCGCAAGTCCCCTCCAGGCCGGAATCTCAACGTTCTCGCCTCCGATCGACGCTCCACCGCCACGGTCTGCGGCACCGATCTCCCGACCGGCCTTCCCATCGGACGGGATTCCACCAATCGAAGTCATGCCGGGTCCGTCATCGCGTGACGCGATCCCGATGACGATCGAGCCGCTCATCGACCTACCTTCCGCCGAGCGGGACCCGTCCCGGTCCCCTGCCCCACGTCCCGTCCCCCGACGGACTCCCGGCACCGGGATGACCGATCGGTCCCTGGAGGAGAAACGACCGTCCGCGCCGCGCCGACCGCCCGGCGTACTCGGTCGCCTCTTCGGATTCACGCAGCCGCAACCTGCGCGCGAAACGCCACCAACGACGTCCCGGGATTCGTCCCGCCCAGACCGCGAATCCGAGACCGATGCCGAGCTCGTCGCCAAGCGACGGATCGAGCGCCAGATTCGCGAGACCCTCGGCGATCGCGTCAGCCACTTCGAGGTCCGCATCACCGGCCGGAATGCGGTAGTCGTCGCCCAACCGAGCCGCTTCTGGTTCCGGCGCTCCGTCCGCCGATCGCTCGAGACCCTCCCCGCACTCGAGGGATACCGAGCCCGCATCGAGCTGAGTGATTGAAGCCTGTGGCGCCTTCCAGCGGTTTCCCGAAGGCTGAACGCGACCGTTGTCCTCGAGTCCCGCTACCTCAGCTCTTGCGGCCTTCTCGAGAATTCTCCGATTCCGCGCGAACATCCCGGCAGGCTCCGGCGTCTGTCAGGTACAAGACGCGACGGTGACGGCCAGCGTGGTCGAGACCGACGTATCGCGTTCAAACCGGCCCGAGAGGCTGTGAAAGAATGGATTCCCAATAACGAATTCAAGATTCCAAATGAATGTTAGGCCGGATCCGCCAAGGGTTTATGATTGTGGAATTTGGGATTCGGAATCTGCAATCCGATTCTTTCACAAGCTCTGAGACTTCAGACAAGCGACGGGACTGCGATGTACGGACTATGTCAACGGCTTAACCGGGTCATCCGCGAGGCGAAGCGTTCCGCCGATTGCTCGGCGAATCCCCGCCCGCGCCAAGCCCGACGCTGTTGACACCCGGCCTGTCCTCAATCGCACGCGGAATCTCAAGGCCCGGTGTCGAAATCCACTGGGCCTTTTCGTTGGACCGCGACGGCGATCGAATCGACGACGTCGCCGTGCGCCGACCCTCGAACAGGGCGTGGGAAAGCCTGGCTAATCCGCGAGCTCGGGGAGCTCGAAATCGCCGGTTCAAATCCGGCCGCCCTGACTCTCTGACATCCGTAAAACATTCGACCGAGGGACGGAGGTTTTGAGATGGAGAACCGCGTCAAACGCATACCCCGGCTTGGCGATCACCGGGGTCGTGGTGTAACGGCAGCATTTCGGCCTTTTAAGCCGGGAGGTGGGGGTTCGAATCCCTCCGGCCCCACTGGCGCCTAGCTCAGCGGCAGAGCACTCCCCTTATAAGGGAGCGACGAGGGGTTCGAGTCCCCCGGCGCCGAGAGTCGAGTCGATCGGATCAGAGCGGCCCGTAGCTCAAGGGCAGAGCATTCGGCTGATAACCGGAAGACGAAGGTTCGACTCCTTCCGGGCCGACTCGGACGAGGCGAAATCACGCCCAGCGAAGGGACCAAAGCTCTAGTGGCAGAGCGCCTGGCTCTTAACCAGGTGGGTGAGGGTTCGAGCCCCTCTGGTCCCACTCCGATGCGATGTCGGAAGGCACTGGTCGTCTAGCGGCGAAGATTCCGCACCCGTAATGCGGGGACGTGGGTTCGAGTCCCACCCGGTGCTCTGGACTTCCTTGACAATTCGGCGCGGCGGACGTGTGCCCATGATGTAGCGGTAGCCTACTGCCTTGCCATGGCGGATGTGCGGGTTCAACTCCCGCTGGGCACTTCACTGGATTCGGGATGTGGGAAAGCTTGGCTAATCCGCCTGCTTCGGGAGCAGGAGATCGCCGGTTCAAATCCGGCCATCCCGACTGGACTGACGAGACCGGTGTAGCCTAACGGTAAGGCGGCGCCCTGTTAAGGCGACGAGTGGAGGTTCGAATCCTCCCGCCGGTGCTTCTCTTCGTGATCATGAGTTATGCGAGACCAGGGCTTTCTTAACCGCCTTGTTGAAGGAGATCTACGGAAGGGCAAGCCGATCGGCGACGGCACCCGATTCGAACTCGGGCGAGCGATGAGCCTTGAGGGTTCAACTCCCTCTCCTTCCGCTCTGGTACGGTTCCGGATGACGACCACACCGCAGGATTGGTCTAGCGGCACGACTCCTGGCTTCCAACCAGGCAACCGGGGTTCAAATCCCCGATCCTGCACTGCTCCCTCCCTCGTTGAGGGAGAGTCCTCGGGAATCGGCTAACCGGCAGGCCACCTGACTTTGAATCAGGCGGTGGAGGTTCGAATCCTCCTTCCCGAATCGGTGAATGAATGAGTCCGGGGCAGTTGCTGCTGGTAGTGACGCCACGCTCTGAACGTGGAGGCCGCTGGTTCGATTCCAGCCCCCGGAACTGAACGGAACGGAACGGGACGAACGGGACAGTCGGAAGCCAACCGGCCGGATCAGGGACCTGTCTTGAAAACAGGTGGCGGCGCAGGCCGCTTGTGGGTTCGAGTCCCACGGCTTCCGCCTCGGATCGGCGCCGGCTGGAAGAGCCCAGGTACGCCAACCGGTCGAGCGGCCCGGCTTAAACCCGGGTGCGTGTGGGTTCGAATCCCACCCTGGGTAGTCCGAGGGAACCAAACTGTTCTGATCGATTTCCCAGACACGGCTCGGTAGGCAACTGGCAGACCACTCTCGTTCAGACCGAGAGATGCTGAGGGTTCGAATCCCTCCTGAGCCATTCTCGCAGGATTACGCCCTCGCGGAGCAGCCCGGAGTGCTCGCCACCCTGTCAAGGTGGAGATCAGGGGTTCAAATCCCCTCGGGGGCGCTGGAATACGTCGGATGAGACTCGATAACACGGTACGGCACGATACGCAAACCGGCAAAGCGGCCAAGCTCAAACCTTGGTGATCTGTGGGTTCGACTCCCTCTCGTGCCATTGAGTCGATCAGGGGTGGTGCTCCTCACGGCGGGCTGTAAACCCGCTGCCATGAACCGGTGAGGCGGATGGCGAGAGGTTCAACTCCTCCACCACCCAGTGTTCCTTGGATGGCCCCGTGGTCTACTGGCTAGGACGCCACCCTCTCAAGGTGGAAAAGGGGGTTCGAATCCCCTCGGGGCTACTCTCCGTAGGGCCGGCTGTGCCGGCCGGCTTCGGCTTTGTCGGTGTCTGGCCGGCACAGTCGGCCCTACGGTAGCAGACGACTCAGGCGTGGCAGGTGCCCCGTCGGCTCTCATAAGGCCGGCCGGCCCGGCTCGATACCGGGGCCTGAGATTCTGCGGGCGGGCTGGCGCTCAGCCGAGTTTCATAAGCTCGGAAGCCGTGGTTCGACTCCCGGGCCCGCAATCCCCGACGAGCGAAGAAGATCGCTACGAAACCAACGACGGCACGGTACGCGAACTGGCATAGCGGTCAGGCTGAGAGTCTGATGTCTGTGGGTTCGACTCCCACCCGTGCTACTGACGATCCCCTGTCGGAAACTCCCGAAAAATCCGCGTTTTCCCGCGAAAAACCGCAGTTCGAATCAGTCGTCATTAAATCTATCGAAGGCGATGGCTTGTCGATCCGAGTGTCAGGACATGAGCGGAGCCGCCACGAGGAGGCGGTCACCGTCCGGATCGACGAGGCTCGAGGTGGCTTACCGTTGGCCGCCGCGACGCGCGTACCCCACTTGCGCATCGTCGGGCTGCAGTCGGTCGGGCCGACGTCGGCCTCGATGAGGCAGGGGCCTTCGTGGCCCAGGGCCGTCTTGAATGCGGCCTCAAGCTCCCCGGGCTGTCGAAGGGCTGAAGGAGCACGCGCGAAGACGACGGGTGGTTTTTCCGCGACGCGGCTGACGCGCCGGCCAGGTCCCGCCGCCCCTCGGTGGCTTTCGACGGTCATCGGGTCGTCGGCGAATCGACGGACGCGGAAGCCGCATCAGCTCGAACGCCGAGGGCTCGATAGAGATCGGACGAACGGAAGAGGATGCCGTCCTTGACGACCGTCTCGACGCGGCGGATGTCACCGATCCGCTTGCTCGGGTCGCCGTCCACGACGATGAGGTCGGCGAGCTTCCCGGGGACGATCGAACCCAGATCCTTCTCGCGGTGCATCACGGTCGCCGCGCCCAGCGTCGCGATCCGCAGCACCTCGGCGGCCGGGAGCCCGGCCTCCGCATAAAGCTCGAGCTCGCGGTGCAAGGAAAAGCCAGCGCCGGCCGCGTGGTCCGTCCCGGCCACCAGGGTGATCCCGGCTCGATGCAGCGCGACCAGCATCCTGAGCATCGCCTCGAACGTCGCGCGGTAGGGTTCGTCCATCCCCGGCGGGACCGGCAGGCCCCCCCAGAGGTAGGCTCGGCGCACCGTCGGCGGGAGCCGATCGGCCACGGCCGCCATCCTCCTCGCCATCGTGCCGGAGCGGTCGAGGTATAACCTTTCGAAGACATTCAGGGTGGGGTTGACGACGATCTTGCGCTCCGCCAAAAGCGCGATGAACCGCCCGACTCGCTCCGATTTCAGGTTGACTTCGCCCAGATGCTCGGGGATCGCGGTGAATCGGGCCGGGGTGCGTGTGTCCTTGACCTTGTCGGCCATGAAGTTCAGGAACACGAAATTCATGTGTTGCAGCTCGTCGAATCCGAGCCCGACGACCTGCTCGGCCGTCATGAACGCCGGCACGTGGCCGCTGACCCGCATCCCGTGGCGGTGGGCTCGTTCGATGATCACCGGGACCAGCTCCGGCTTGACGGAGCTGTAAATCTTGATCTGCTCGTAGCCCAGCGACTTGTAGCGGTTGACCGCCTGGGTCGCCTCCCCGGGGCTGTCCACCAGCACCTTGGTCCGCCCCGCGTACGGCCCGGGGCCGTCGACGAACCCGGCCGGGATCACGCGCGGGCCGATGGTGGTCCGCTCGTCATATCCCCGGCGCGCCTCGAGCAGCCGATCGGTGTCGTTGCCCAGGTCGCGGACCGAGGTGACCCCGGCCGCGAGGTTCATCAAGGCGCCGGACTCGAAGTCGAGGTGGACGTGCATGTCCCACAGTCCGGGGAGGACCGACTTGCCGGCCGCATCCACGACCTCGGCGTCCCGAGGGATCGGGATGGTGCCGTCCGGACCGACCTGCGCGACGCGGTTGCCCGCGATCACGATCGTGGCCGGGGGGCTCATCCGGAGGCGTTCGGGCTCGAAGACCCGGGCATGGGTGATGACCAGAGGCCCTCGGGGTTTCCGCGCCAGTACCTTCGCCAGCGACCGCTGGCGCTCCGAAGTACGTCGCGCCTGCACGGCGGTGAGGGCCGATACCGAGTCCTCCCACCCCGCACGGATCGTCATGAACCGCTCCGATCCCGAGGCGAAGAATCCGCCATCCTCATCGAGCCAGACCGGCGCCGGCGTGAAGCCGAGGCCCGTGATCTCGTACTGCGTCACCGTGCGCGACCGGCCCTTTGACGACGGGTGGAGCGTCCCGATCCGCTCGATCCGGGCCTCGCCGTCCGGAAGGAGGGCCAGCCTCCGCTCGGGCGCGGCGAGCAAGGCCCGCGCGAGCCAGCCGAGCTCGACCGGCGCCCCCTCGAAGGTGACATAGAACGCCGGGGCGGACACCGCCCGGCTGCCCTGCTCGGCCGAACTCTTCCAATCCGCCTTGCGCCGCTCGATCGAGAACCGCTCCCGGACGGGTTTCTTCAAGTAATCATGCCCCTCGGTCTCGATCAGGGTCGGGACACCCGCTGCATCGAGGACCGCGCGTTGCGTGAGGCGAGGCCCCCGTCCCCTATCGTTGAACTCGAAGACCACGCGGTACTCGCCGTCGGCCGTCCTCCGGACCGTCTGGGTCCCGGAGGGGCGGCCTGCCGTGAGGAAGGTGTAATCGGCCACGTCGTCCCGAGCCACGCCAGGGATCGATTGTTGCTGCGGAGCTTGTGGCTCGGCGCCCCGGGTGAGCAGGGTGACGACGACGAGGGCGACGGCGCGAGCGATCGCCGATAGTGAGGCCATGGCTACCTCCGCGACGCGGGATGGTGAGTGTCCTCGAGAGCCGTCCCAGGTTACCGCCCGTCGGAGGGAAATGGAAGCGTCGGTCAGACATGACACGCTGGTTGGCGCGCTTACATCCCGCTCATCCGTGCTCGTCCGCGAGGGTTTCGATCTCGACACGCTGACGGAGTTTCAGGGGTGTCGATTCGGCGAGTGCGATCTTGACCGGCACGACCCGGGCGTCGACCGGCCGCCCGGGTCCGACGACACCGACGTGCGCAAGCCAGGGCGACCCAGCGACCGAGAGGGAGCAACCGCAGGCTGACCCATGTCAGCCAGCAAGGATGGATGTGGTCAATCCGGCATGAGAATCGCTCGACTCGATCGAAACGCGAACGAGACCCATGCCCGCATGGCTTTTCGGTGGAACTAGACAAAGGACGAAACGGCTTGAGAAAAGCGCTTCGGAAGGAGACACGAGGATCGACGACAGCTCGGGTGGCTCTCCTCTGACGATCGAAATTGGCGCTGAATTCCCGATCGGTATCAATCAGAGCTCTCTCCCTACCCAGGGCGTCGAGTTGCTCCCGGATCTCCGGACGAACCTTGGCGACAAGCTGGCCCTTGTGTTGCCCCCTTCGCACGGTCAGGGCTTCGATCAAGGGTCGGCGGCGAGCAACGTCGAGCAACCGCATCAACTCGCCCTCCGTCATGGCTCGACGCTGGCGGCGGCGGTCGGCCTTCTCATCGGCCTTGGCGACTTCCTTGAACGGATTTGCGGTCATCCGGCCGACGCTGGGATCCGCACACCAGTTGCAGAACGCTACGATCGCGGCCCGATGGCTGTTGCGGGATCGTGCAGACCGGCCCCGCTTGGCCTCGCTCGCAAGCCATGGCTCCAACGCTTCCCGCTTCAAATCGACGAGCCGGCGGAAGCCGCATCCCTCAACAAGCTGTTTCAAGTAGATTCGAGTATTCTGGCGATGGTGTGGAACCGATCCGGCGGCGGCCATGGCGTCGAGGTAGGCGTCGAAGTGTTCGCCGATCGGCGTCGCCAGGTGCTCGGCAGACCGCGATTCCGCAGCGGTGATCAGCCCGGCCCGCACTCGCTCCGCCTGGCGTTCGAGGTCGGCCAAAACCTGGCGTGCGGCCGTCTCGTCTCGGCATCCGGTCGGGACTTCGACGACGATCCGTTCTCCGTCGCGGACTCGATCCGGATCCGGTCCCGGCATCGGTCAACGGTGCGGTTCGCGCCTTCCGCTTCCCGCCCCGCCATCGTGCGATCCGCTCGCCCTTGCGGGTGATGATCTCGGCACCCGCGGGTAGTGGTTTCGTGAACGACTTGCGGTAAACGGTGCCCATGTCATTTACTCCTTCCGTCAACCGTCCTTCCTCTTGCGTCGCGGTCTGACGTCCAACCCCAGGCACTCCATCAATCGGTCAACCGAGTCGAGGGAGATCCCGCGTTCCCCTCGGATGAACCGGCACAGCGTCCCCTGGTCGATCCCGGTCTGGACGCTGATCGCATACCGCGTCAACTCGCTCTCGCGGACCGCCAGCCTCAGTTGATCGGAAAAGGGTTTCGCCATCGTGGCATCCTACCAAAATCCTTGGCGGTATGTCAAGTAATTCCAGTTAAGTAAATCAGCGAGGTTGCCAGATTATATGTGTCTGCTGACTGGCGGCCCTCATCGCCTCTCAGAGCGATCTGGCCGCGGGCCGATCGAGATGCCGTCACCCTGACCGGCAACGCCAGGGCGGGGAGTCTGGTCGCCCGGGCTGACAGAACGGTCTTCATCCGGAACCCCGGGGCGCGGTATCTTGCGAGGGGGATAGTAGGTTCGCGGAACATCCTGACGACCGTAGGACATCCCGGTCTTACGACTGTACGAACTGTAAACGGTGAATATCGGGTTCGGACAAGTGATCGCTGATTCTTCGCATCAGGACTTACGTCGAACCTGGAGCGTAAAGGGTCGATTAGAGATCAGGGCTTACGCTCGGAGCATGGCGGCATGGCAGAGCCAGGTTCAGCTTCAGAACGATTGGCCCCCAGCCCGGAACCGCTGAGGGAGACGGCGCGGACGCCCCCGGAACGTCGCCGCCTCGGCCACAAGCTTTTGGTGGCCTTCATAGCCCTCTGTAGCTTGGGCGTCCTCGGCCAAGCCGTGCATGATCCGGTCATGGCACTCGGCATCAAGGTCCCGCCGGCGCTTGTCGGTATCCAGGCGATGTTAGCCACCCTCGGCATGCTCGCCGCTTGGACGATCTGGAGAGCCCGCGCGCGGGGATTTAGAGTTTATGCCGGTTGGGCCGTCTTGTTCGTTGCTGTGGACGCCTACCGCATATTCTTTTTTATTCCGCACGTCTTGGCGAAGCACTGGGCTCACATGAACCTCCCACCCGCGCCCGAGCGGGAAATGGGCGGACTGATCTACATCCAGGTGATGCAAGCGTTGATCTTGGGCCTGGGATACTGGTACTTAAGGGCAACTCGGCCGCAAACTGGCTGGAAGAGGTGAATCCTAATTGAAACTTGATACTCGGTCGTGAGCGGCTCAGGAAAGTGTAACGAGTGATCCAGAGGTCGCTCATTCCAACGTGTGCTCCGCTCCAGTGTGGCCTCGCCCCAATGCATCAGGCACCTGCCAGAAGGCACCATGCGACGCTTCTCCATTCGCAGTCCGATGGCCTTCATCGTCGTGGCCGCCATCGGTCTGGCCGCTCTCAGAAACGCTAACGATCTGTGGGCGGGGATGTTGCTGTTGCTCGCCCTGGCCCCAGTCGCCATCGCCATGATGGGCGCGGTCATCCTCCGGGGCGGGGAGCGGTATTGGTGGGCTGGCTTCGCGTTCTTCGGCGGCGGGTATCTGGCCGTAGCTGTTGGCCCTTGGCTGAGTGATACGTTCCAGCCCCAGCTCGGCACGACGCAAGTGCTTCGTCATGCTCATGATCGCATGATGGCCTTCGCGTCCCCGACTCTGGACGACGCAGAACTGGCGGATTTGCGTAAGCGGCGCCTTGAATTGCGTCTGTATTTACGCAGGTGCGTGCTCGGAGGGAGAGCGATCCTAGTCTGATAGCCACGAAGCGGGCGGTAGCAAAGGTCGATCAGCAGTTGGCTGCTGCTGACACGGTACCGCCCTTTGACCAGTTCCGGCGAGTGGGCCACTCGCTCTTCACGCTCCTGGCCGGGCTTTTGGGCGGAACGGTCGCCGTGTGGTTTTACATGAGGCGGGAACGAGCGCGTTCGGGCGCAACGGGTGAACCATAGTTGGTTCATCCGGCGGAAGCGCGCGCTGGTCTTGAAAAAAGTGGACATGCTGACTCCACTTGGAGTTGTGTCAAAAACACTCCAAACCGGGAGGTCCGCATGTCCACCAGCCTGTTGTATCACGCATTCGGCATCCGCGGCTACGACTATGTCCGCACCGACTACCAGGGCGGCGAGGTGATCTTCACCATCCCCCAGGATCCCGACGACTGTCGCTGCTCGGCCTGCGGTTCCCGCGACGTCACCTCCCGCGGTCACGCGGAGCGACAGTTCGTTTCCCTGCCCATCGGCTGCCGGAAGACTTCCGTGATCCTGCCCATCCCGCGGGTCGAATGTCGAGCGTGTGGCCTGGTGCGTCAGGTCGAGGTCCCCTTTGCCGAACCCCGGCGGAGCTACACCAAGTCCTTCGAGCGATACGTGCTGGAGTTGTCGCGGAGCATGACCATCCTCGACGTCGCCCATCACGTTGAACGTCGGCTGGGACCTGGTCAAGGAGATCCAAAAGCGCGACCTGTCGCGGCGCTATGCCAAGCCCAAGCTCAAGCACCTGCGCGCCATCGCCATCGATGAGATCGCCGTCGCCAAGGGGCACCGTTATCTGACGGTGGTCCTGGATTTGGAGAGCGGCGCCGTGGTCTTCGTCGGCGACGGCAAGGGGGCCGACGCCCTCAAGCCGTTCTGGAAGCGACTGCGGCCCAGCGGGGCCAAGGTCCAGGCGGTGGCCATGGACATGTCGGGGGCGTATCAGGCGGCGGTCCGGAGCAACCTGCCCAGGGCGAAGATTGTCTTCGACCACTTCCATGTGGTCAAGCTGTTCAACGAGAAGCTCTCGAATCTCCGCAGGGCGTTGTATCACGAGGCGACCGAGGTCCAGCACAAGGCGGTGCTCAAGGGGACGCGGTGGCTGTTGCTGAAGAACGCCGAGAACCTCGATGAGAAGAAGGACGAGAAGCAGCGGTTGAAGGAGGCGCTGGCCCTGAACGAACCGCTGGCTGTGGCCTACTACATGAAAGAGGATCTGCGACGGTTCTGGCAGCAGCCCGGGAAGCGATTCGCGACGACGTTCCTGGACGGCTGGATTCGCCGAGCGGAGGCGTCGGGGATCAAGATGCCGCAGCAAATGGCCAAGACGCTGGCGGCGCACCGCTCGGGCCTGCTGGCGTACTACGACGTGATGATCTCGAGCGGTCCAATGGAGGGGACCAACAACAAGATCAAGACCATGAAGCGCCAGGCGTACGGGTTCCGGGATCTGGCCTTCTTCAAGCTGAAGATCCTGGCGATCCATGAGACGAAGTATGCCCTGGTCGGATGATCCTTAGCTCATTATCTCACATCGACTTGGGTCACTGTGAAAGTAAAGCTTCGCTTAACCCGTCCCTGGTTCTCGCAGTTCCCAGAGGAGGTGGTTAAACTCGGCCACCATGGATGATGGCTCGGCCTCCATCTTTTGCTTCACTCCCCTCCGGGTCACGGTCTCGGAATTGGACCGACTCCGCGCCTGCGCCGCCTTCTCCTGAGTCGTCATTCGATCCCGTCTGCTCGGCTCCGGCCATTCCTCAAGGCCCCTGTCCCGTTGGCCCGAGCGACTCCTCCACGGCGCTGATGGCTCTGGTGGAGGACTTGGGCCGACAGTTGAGCCAGTTACACGCCAAAGTCGATCGCTTGGAGCGCGAGAACCTCGAACTCCGTCAGCAGGTCGGATATTGGAAGTCTCGTCATCGCGATGCCCTCGACCGCGTCTCCGCCTTGGAGCAGAAGGTCGAACAACTCGAAGGCGAGAAACGCCAACTCCAAGCCGATCTGTTCGGACGACGCTCCGAAGCCCAACCTGGGAACGATCGCTCCAATGACCTGGAGGATTCCCAGGACGACTCCCAGAAACCCCAGCGGAAGCGGGGCCAGCAACCGGGGAACCCAGGTCCCAAGCGACGGGATTACTCCCATTTGCCCGTCCGTGAGAATTCGTCGAACTGCCTCCCGAGCAATGCGGTCTGCCCCTGCTGTGGCCTGCCCTTGCTGCCGCTCAGCGACACGGAAGACTCGGAGCAAATCGAAATCGAGGTGTCGGCCTACCGCCGGGTGATTCATCGGCGGCGGTACCGGCGGACCTGCACCTGCGAGGGCCCGATCACCCTCACCGCCCCGCCCCCTCCCAAGCTGATTCCCAAAGGACGCTATGGCATCTCGGTGTGGGTCGAGATCCTCCTGGACAAGTATTTCAGCTATCGGCCCACGGAGCGCCTGCTGGCCTCGTTGCGGCTGTTGGGTTTGGACTGGGCACCGGGCACCGTCACCGACGGCTTGAAGCAGCTGGAAGTCCTGCTGCGGCCGATTGACGAGGCGCTGAAGGAGCGGAATCCCCAGGGGGATTTGCACCAAGGCGATGAGACGCGGTGGCGGGTGTTCATCGTCCTGGAAGGCAAGCAGGGGTATGGCTGGTGGTTGTGGGTCGTCTTGGGCCCGGACACGGTGATCTATCTGCTGGACGCCAGTCGCAGTCACACGGTTCCCGAGAGCCACTTTCGGGCCGAGTCGCGTGGGGTGCTGGTGGTCGATCGCTATGCGGCCTACAAGGCGATGAGCTGGGTCAAGGACGGGGTCTTGGTCCTGGCCTTTTGCTGGGCCCATGTGCGACGGGATTTCATCCGGGTGGGTAAGGGCTGGCCGGAGTTGAAGACGTGGGCCTTGGAATGGCTGCGGCGGATTCGCGTGCTGTATCGGCTCAATGACCGCCGCTTGGCGGTCCAGAACGACGCAGCGGCGTTCGCGGAAGCGGACGGCAGCCTGCGCCAGGCCGTGGCCGAGATGAAGGCGGAGATGGAGACCGAACTGGCCCGGGCGGATCTGGCCACGCCGTGTCGGAAGGCTTTGGAAAGCCTGCAAGAGCATTGGGAAGGGCTGACGCGGTTCGTGGACGACCCCCGGATTCCGATGGACAATAACGGCTCGGAACGACGTGCGCGCGGTCCGGCGGTGGCGCGGAAGAACTTCTATGGCTCGGGTTCGCTCTGGAGCGGCCAGCAGGCGGCGGCGATGTTCTCGATCTTTGCCACGTTGTCGCTGTGGAAGCTCAATCCCCGGAAATGGCTGACGTGGTACTTCGAGCACTGCGCGGCGGCCGGAGGCAAGGTTCCGGCAGAGATCGAACCGTTCTTGCCGTGGAACCTGGATGCAGCGAAACGGAGCGAACTGGGGGAACCGGGCCTTCCCGAGAGCGATGACACTTCCAGATTGGGGACCCCTGGATCCCGCCGCACGCTGATCAACGACCATGACACAGATCCGGTCCCACCCTGTGGAACGCTGGACCGAATCCTGTTGCGCACTGTACAAACGGGTTAGGCGGTCGTTTACGAAACCAACGACGGCACGGTACGCGAACTGGCATAGCGGTCAGGCTGAGAGTCTGATGTCTGTGGGTTCGACTCCCACCCGTGCTACTGACGATCCCCTGTCGGAAACTCCCGAAAAACCCGCGTTTTCGACACTGTAGCAACAAGGTGGAGTGTTCTCACAGTTCTGCTCGAGCCTGATGCAGAATCTTCGTGGTCTCGGAGCGGTCCGCTGACCGCTGCTCGCGGTGCATGTCCACGGCAATTCGTTGGCCGATGTGCTCCGCTGTCCGCACCGAGTAGATGCTGCGTTTCGCCCTCCGATACCGCCGGTTACCCCGTTCAACGTGATACCTTCGGTGGCATCCGGGACATAGTCGCCTGGCCGATCCATAATTTCGCTTCTCCTGATAAAACCCCTATCGTTGCAGCGGTTTTACGCTCAGAAGTGCGAATTGTTTACCACTTTGATGCTACAGTCTCTTTTT